>NZ_WOWL01000001.1 GCF_009741265.1 Pseudarthrobacter sp. GA104 | reverse complement strand
ATGGGTCCCATAGGTGCCGCCCTGCTTCTCGAGTGGACTCAACGCTGGGAAGCCACCATTTGGGCGCTGGCCGCGGAAGCAATACTTCTTGCGGTAGCCGGACACCTCGCAGTAAAAGGACGCCTCATCTCCGTGGAGGTGAGCGACGAGAGTCTTCCGGGGCCGAGCCGGGCTTCCTCGGCACGAAGTGGCCCGGGTTAGGAAGACGGCCCTTCCCCTCTGGTTCACCGTCTCATCAGCATGCCCGGATCCGGATTGTTCACCCCACGCTTCCCGCCCCTATGCTCGTGGCCTATCAGAGAAGTGCCGGGTGTCCGGGATGCCGGCGGGCGAGGCTATCCAGCGGCTGGAGCAAAATGGATTCGTTGCCGTCCTTCAGCGGCGCAGTGGTGCACCGCGGGACGCTGGCTCTGTCTTAAGGCCGTCGCTGCGAGAGCGGCAGCAATGCGAGTTGCCGACGGCTGTGCAGGGCGCCTGCGTGAGCCCCTTGCGGCCTCGCGTTCGGCGATTGAAGAGGTTCGACCGCATCAGGCCTTGCTGTTCTGCAGTGAAATACATTCGAGAATCGTCCGGCTCCAGGTCGCCGCCGTCTGACGGATTCCATGACGCCGCTTCTTGGACGGACGCGCTGGACCCCCGGGCTGGCGCAGAACCGGAGCAATGAGCCGCAACACGAAGAGCACGCGGCCCTGTGCAGCCCAGTCGGCGAAGGTCGCCCCCTATGCGCTTGCACGCACACATTAAGTTGAGCCGCGAGTCGCTGCCTGCCCAGCTCAGCAAGACGGTGGACCCTTAGGCCACTCCCATGGCAACTGGCTCCTGTCAGGGGACGTTAACTGGCCCTGTCTCAAATGGTATACCAGAACTAATGTTGGCTCCACTTGAGATAACGGACTCAAACAACAGGCGGGTCAACAGTGCTTCTCGTTCAGTTTGTGCTTCCGCTCATAATCCAACCATCCGAATTTAGGAGTAACTGTGATCGGAAGTCGCTGGTCCTTGGGCGTTGCGATGGGAATCCCTGCCCTGGCCATACTTGTCGGACTCCCGCTAGTTAGTAACAACCCTCATACCGTCATCGGGATACCAATGGTGTTTGCCTGGTTGTTTGCCTGGCTACCTCTGACGTCCCTGTGCTTCTGGATCTCATGGCGCTACTTGGAAAGCGCCGCATATCGTCGACTGGAAGGAGAAACCGAATGATTGCGGTTGTTTTTTTCAGTATCATCGCTCTCTCGATCGGCGTGGCCTTGGCAGCGCGACGCGGCGTGACAACCCGCGGACCCTTGGGCACGTTGATTGCAGGCCGCTCTCTGCCTGGCTGGCTGATCTTTTTCCTCGCGGTAGGCGAGATATACAGCGTCGGAACGATGCTCGGTTTTCCGGGCGGTATCTACGCGAAGGGAGCCTCATACGGAGTCTGGTTCATTGGGTACATTCTCTTGGGCTATGTCTTCGGGTACTTCTTGGCACCTCTGGTCTGGCGCGCCGGCAAGGTTTACAACGCGGTAACCGTGCCGGACGTCATGTATGGCCACTACAAAAACCGGCTTCTCGAAAAGCTGGCCGCGTTCACTTTCGTTCTGGCTCTCATACCTTGGGCTGTGTTCCAGTTCGTTGGACTGCAAACAGTTCTGAGCGGTCTCGGACTGCCGTTGAGCCGGCTCGGCATCATCGTCGGGTCTGCGGTGATTGCCTTCCTGTATGTAGCCATTTCCGGAATGCGCTCGACCGCTTTCGTCGCCATTGTCAAGGACTTGTTTATGTTCTTGGGAATAACCCTTGCTGGAATTGTTGCCGTAATTGCCGCCAAGGGAATCCCCGGGATCTTTGAAGAGGTAGCCACGAGGCCGGACATGACCACGGTTACTGGCGGTGCTCTTATCTTTGCGATGTCGACCATATTCGTACAGTCGATTCAGTTTTACCTGACCTTTCCCGCGCAGTTCCTCTTCGCCGCAAAATCGGAAAGTTCTATCAAGAAGTCCGTTATTTGGATGCCCTTGTATATGCTCATGTACCCGCTCTTGGTATTCGCCGCGTATTACGGCATCAGCCACGCGCCCAACCTGTCGAACCCGGACGATGTCTTCCTGGCGGTCACCCGGGATCTCGCGCCCGAATGGATTGTCGGCCTGGTAGCCGCCGGCGCCGGGTTGTCTGCCCTGATTGTTCTTGCGGGGAACTCATTGATGTTCGGCGGAGTCCTTACCCGCAATCTCGTCCCGACACTCTCTAAATCCAAGTCTTCCCATAGCGTGAAACTGGTCATGGGACTTTTTCTGGTCTTCACAGCCACGCTGTCTACTTTCACTTCCTCAATCATGCTCACCTTCTTAAATCTGGCCCTGGCTTTGACGGCCCAGCTCGTCCCCGCATGGTTCGGTGTCATGTTCTTCAGGAGATTCAAGGCGCCCGCTCTCTCTGCGGGAATCGTGGTCGGTTGTACCCTCGTGACGTTCTTCTACTTCACAAAGCTTGTGCCCGGCAACCTCAATACCGGACTTATTTCGCTGGCGGCTAATCTATCGGTTGTCATACTCCTCAGCCTCATCTTTAAGGGGGGCACGTCCCAACACATGCCGGTTGCTATGCGGGCAAAAGACATCCTCGGCAAAGCCGCTGAGAGTAAGAAACCTGTCCACGAAGGTAGCGACGAGGTCCCTGTTGCACCCGCCGGGGTCACTGTTTCAGGTGCCGGCAGAGCCATCAATGAGGAGGGCTGATGCAGCCAAACACCAACTTGCTTCTCCAGAACGTCCGTCGTCCATCAGACGCCCGGCCGGTTGACATATAGGTCACGGATGGACACATTGTGGCAGTCGGGAAGCTGCATCCCGGACAGACCCAGGGAGAAGTAATCGACTGTCAGGGCGGGCTCTTGCTACCCGGGCTCGTGGACAGCCATTGCCATATCGATAAGACGCTCTGGAGCGGCCCATGGATTCCGCACACTGCAGGTCCCAGTGTCGCCGAGCGTATAGCGGATGAAAGGCTCCGCCGCCTTGATGTTGGCTATCCTTCCTTGGACCGCATCACGGCACTGTTGGAGCAAATGTCCGTGGGTGGAACGACAAGCATCCGAACGCATACGGATGTTGACCCGGAAGTCGGGCTCGCCGGAATAGAGGCTGTGCAGAAGGCGGCACTGTCCCTAAGGGAACGCATCGATGTTCAGCAGGTCGCCTTCCCGCAGCAGGGGGTGGTAACGCGCCCGGGAACAGCGTCGTTACTGAAGGATGCCCTTGATATGGGAGCTACGGCCATTGGCGGCGTCGATCCGGCAGGCTTTGACGGCGACCCTAATGGCCAGCTTGATGCCATATTCAACATTGGCAGCAACTCCGGGTGTGACATTGATATCCACCTTCACGACCCAGGGGAACTTGGCGTCTGGCAGGTACTCCAGATCATTCAGCGGACCAAGGGGATGGGTATGGAGGACAGGGTCACGATCAGCCACGCATTCTGCCTTGCTGATATGCCCGCTCCTGTGCAATCCAAAGTATTTGATGGCTTGGCTGAAGCGCGCATTTCATTGACTACGGCAGCCGTGTTCAGCCGCCCGGTGCTGCCGCTGAAGATACTTGCGGAGTACGGAATAAACGTCGGATGCGGGAACGACGGCATTCGGGACCTGTGGTCTCCCTATGGGAACGGCGACATGCTCGAACGTGCCATGTTCGTTGCCTATCGCGGAGACCTTGGCGTGATCAGGACATTGAGATGGCCCTGGACACGGCTTCATATAACGGCGCGAAGATCCTAGGGCTCGAGAAGTATGGTTTGGACGTCGGATGCAAGGCTGACCTTGTTGTGGTCCCGGCGCGCAACGTAGCTGAAGCTGTGGTGAGCCGTCCTTTGCGGAACTTGGTGGTCAAGAACGGACAGATTGTCATGAACCTGGGGTTCGGCGATTGAAGATTTGGAAAGCGTTTTCGCCCACCGACGGAAGGACCTATAAATGACCCTCATTCTCACAGCGTCCGAGCTCCACACGTTAGCCGACATGCCCAGAACCATCAAAGCGGTAGAAAGTGCCTTTGCGGACATATCAGCAGGCCTAGCGCACCAGCCGGCACCGGCTTCCCTTAGCCTTCCCCCATCCGGGGGCCGGTTCATTCCGATGTCGGCTTTATCTGCGGCCGACGGACTTGCATCTGTGAAGTTGCTCGCCGATATTCCTGCGAATTCCGATCGTGGGTTGCCAACGCAGCGGTCAACAATCGTACTCGTTTCCCGGTCCACGGGGGAGACGCTGGCGATCCTTGACGGCCGCATACCCACTCGAGTCCGCACGGCTGCAGCCAGCGCCGTTGCCAGCAAAGTGCTGGCGCGGTCTGACAGTTCGGTCCTCGGGCTCGTGGGCGCGGGCGCCCTGGCAGTCGCGCACGTCCATGCAATGCTTGCCGTTCTTCCTATAAAAACAGTCGTGGTGTGGTCCCGCACAGCTGAAACCACCGACGCGTTCCAGCGTCAGGTCGCCGACCTCGAGTTGACGGTGGTGGTCGCAGCCTCTGCGCAGGATGTTGTGGAATCGGCCGATGTTCTGTGCACCCTCACTCCGGCTTCGGAACCGGTGGTTTTCGGCAAATGGTTCAAGCCTGGGCTGCACGTCAACGCGGTAGGGGCCCGTCCCCGCCCGGAAGATCGTGAAATAGATTCTGCTGGGATGGTTCGTTCCCGAGTATTTGTGGACAGCTTGCCGACGGCGACGACGAAGTCTGGTGACCTGATGATTCCTGTAAGTGAAGGGGTCATGAGCGTCGGCGATGTGAGGGGTGAGCTCGGTGACGTCATCACGGGGAAGGTGCTCGGCCGGACCTCGAGGGACGACATCACGCTCTTCAACTCGGTGGGAATTGGAGTGCTGGACTTGGCCATCGGCCGAATTCTTTACGACAGTGCCGTGGAGCAATCAATGGGACTTGAGTTGGACCTGAGTCGCTGACTTTGGCGGACCGGCTGCACGGTCGGACTGCGCCACATGCCTTCAGTCCTTATCGAAGGCGGAGTCCCGGCTCCGACGTGAGACTTCACGTCGGAGCCGGGGGTCCTTGGTCCTGGCGTCCTTCTTCGGTTGGCTTTGCTCCGGACTACGAAGCCAAGGAGGCCGTTGTGCTGCTTGGTGGAAGAACGCCCGCCTGGTCGAGCAAAGGCCAGAAGCCGGGACCCGCTCTGGCTGACTACTTCGACGCCGCGACCATCGGCGGCACGGTGCGGCAGGTGCCGATACGTTCGTGGCCGGACGCCCCCGTCGTCGTTGGAGGCCCTCTGCCCGGAGTTGACCTGGATGCGTTGCGGGCTGAAGGACAGCGGCTGGATGTCCAGATGCGGGCAGCTTACTCCCTACGGGACGCCCAACACCGGGAGGCCGACGAGCTCTTCCCGCCCACCTTTGCCGCGGACGTCGGCGTAGTTGCCGCCAAATCCATCCATGATCGGTTTGACTCTATGCAGTCACTGCATAGATATCGAAGGCCGGCTAAGGGGGTTGCGCGCCAACTCTGGCAGGAAAGCCGCGTCTTGCTGTGAAAGGGGATCCAGTTCACCAACCGCTTGCCTCTCACCTAACGGTCGTGGTGGGAGGTCTTTACGACCCGAGAAGATCCAGGCGAACCGCTGAGCTGCGCAAATTGCGGCAGCGACACCACAAGGACTATTGGCCCATCGGCGCGGTTCAGCCACTATCAGCAGCAGCGATCTGGGCGGAAAATAGGTCTCTGGCGGCCTGCAGATCAGTGATTTCGAGGGCTCTGAGCACCAGCCGCAAAGCCCTGGGCAGCAGCCGACCAGACGCCATTGGGTTTCCTTTGGCACTTCTGCCGACGGAAACCACGCCGCTATTGCAGACCCCTGCAGCGTGTTGCGCGCCCAACACCACAGTCGCCCTACTTGGGGTCGCCTGAAATGTGAAATGGGATCGTTGTGATCTTGGATGCGACTCCGATGGCTTCGAGATCTTGTGCATCAATCGTGCCGTCACCGTTGGCGTCCGCCACGACGCCCGGGGCATCGTTGTAGATACCGTCGTGGTTGAGGTCGGCGATCACAGCAACGGTCAGGGTGCTGTCCACGTCCCGACCGGCAATTGGGGCGCCGACGATCCAGGAATCCCAAATTTCAGCGCCCTTTTTCGAGCGGTCAGTCACACCGGTGAGATTGAACAGGTTGGCCAGGTTTGTGCCGGGACCAGAGAAACCCTTGATGGTGCTGCTGGTGGTGGAGACGAGTACAACGAGGCCCGGCAGACGGTCATCCTGACCAGTGGAAAACGAGCCGGGAAAGGGCGCGGTGTTCGCATGCGCGGCGGGCCCAGTGAGCTGTAGATCGGAGAAGCCTGCTGCGGCCAGGCCGCCGTCGTATCGCACGCTCAGATCTACCAGCCATCCAGCACCAGAGATTCCGGCGGTGCCCCCTTTGCGAGGAGCAAACACCTCGATTTCCACGGGATGTTTCTCCGATGCGGCAAGGGCACGCGTCTCAGGGCTCGGACCCGCAGCGCCAGCCACGATCGCGCCCCACACCCCCACAGAGCCGGCAACGGCGGCAATTCGACGATTACTGATTCTTATCATGATTCTTCCTCGGCTCGACTTACACATGGAGTAGTGACTATTGCGGCGCCAACCGGTCATAACGACGAAACTCACGCGTATGGAGGTTGGAAACTGAATTGCGCTCACCGCGGTCTAGCCCCGAGCCAACATAAGCCAGGGCAGCCCGCTCTAAATTTCGGTGGGTTGGATTAACCAGGTTGTCAGCAGGGGACTCCAAGGAGGATGGTTTCTCGGCGATTGCCGGCAAAGCAGGCATCATCGTGCGCAGCCAGCCCAGCCCCGGCTTTCGGGGTCCTGTTGCGATTGGGCTGTTGCACTGACCAGCTTTGCTTTTCTCCTACGCTGCCGCGAGTTCTTCGGCGGTGGCTTTTTCGCGGGCTTCGGTGAGGTAGAGGGCGTAGGCGGGGAGGGTGAGGAAGGACGGGAAGTCCTGGGCCAGGGTGACTTCTTCGAAGATGTCGCGGGCGTCTTCGAAGCGGTCGCCGTCGAAGCGTTCGAGCCGCGCGAATTCCTCGTCGAGGAGTTCCTCGATCCAGTGGTGGGTGATGATTTCGCCGTGGTCGGTGATGGCGCGGGCGTAGATCCACTGCCAGAGCTGGGAGCGGGAGATTTCCGCGGTGGCGGCGTCTTCCATGAGGTTGTGGATGGCTACTGCGCCGTTGCCGCGGAGCCAGGATTCGATGTAGCGGATGCCTACTTCGATGTTGTTCCGGATGCCTTGTTCGGTGATGGTGCCGGTGGTGGCGGCGACGTTGATGAGGGCGGCGTCGTCGGGGGTGATGTCCTCGCGGGTGCGGTCCAGCTGGTTGGGCTTGTCACCGAGGATGCTGTCGAACACGTCGCGGCAGACGGGCACCAGGTCGGGGTGGGCCACCCAGGAGCCGTCGAAGCCGTCGTTGGCTTCGCGGGTTTTGTCCGCGCGGACTTTTTCGAGGGCGTTGGTGTTCGCTTTGGGGTCTTTGCGGTTGGGGACGGCTGCGGCCATGCCGCCGATGGCCATGGCGCCGCGTTTGTGGCAGGCGCGGACGAGTTGTTCGGTGTAGGCGCGCATGAAGGGCTGGGTCATGGTGACCTGGGCCCGGTCCGGGAGGACGAAGCGGGGGCCGCGGGTGCGGAAGTTCTTGATGAGGGAGAAGATGTAGTCCCAGCGGCCGGCGTTGAGTCCTGCGGCGTGGTCGCGCAGTTCGTAGAGGATTTCTTCCATTTCGAAGGCTGCGGTGATGGTTTCGATGAGCACGGTGGCGCGGATGGTGCCCTGGGGGATGCCGAGGAGGTCCTGGGCGAGGATGAAGATGTCGTTCCAGAGCCGGGCTTCGAGGTGGTTCTCGATTTTCGGCAGGTAGAAGTAGGGGCCTTTGCCCTGGGCGAGGAGGCGGCGGGCGTTGTGGAAGAAGAACAGGCCGAAGTCCACGATGCCGCCGGCGACGGGTTCGCCGTCGATGAGCATGTGCTTTTCGGGCAGGTGCCAGCCGCGGGGGCGGACCACGATGGTGGGCAGGTCACCGGCGGGGCGGAGTTTGTATTCCTTGCCTTCGGGGGAGGTGAAGTCGATGCGCCGCTCCAGGGCATCGGTGAGGTTCAGCTGGCCTTTGATGACATTCCGCCAGGTAGGGGTGGAGGAGTCCTCCATGTCAGCGAGCCACACCTTGGCCCCGGAATTCAGGGCGTTGATGGTCATCTTCTTGTCCACCGGACCGGTGATTTCCACGCGGCGGTCCTCCAGCCCCGGGGCCGGGGGAGCGACGCGCCAGGACGGGTCGTTGCGGATGTGCTCGGTTTCGCGGAGGAACCTAGGGTCCTGCCCGGCGGCGATCTCCGCCCGCCGGGTCCGGCGTGCCTGCAGCAGTTCCTGCCGCCGGGCCGCCGTCGCCCGGTGCAGCCTGGCCACAAATTCCAGGGCGTCCGGGGTGAGCACCTCGTCCTGCCGGCAGATCGGCTGGGCGGTCAACGTAATGCCATTGATCGTAAAGCTGTCAGTAAAGCTGTTCATCTCAGTCTCCTTAAAGACGAAAGGGAAGTTCGACGGCGGGTAGCGGCAGGGTGGGCGAGGAGCCTGCAAAGCCGATGGAGCGGTGATGCGGCAGCCTGCGTAAAGGGGCCCTATGCCCGCCCCCGACCGAGTTCTACGAGGTCATTGGGGCGGGCATGGGGATAGCAGGCAGAGCGACGCCGGTCCGAAGGCGAAGGCGACCGAACCGCCGTCGAACGCTAAGTTTTAGTGGAACTGGCCCTCTTCGGTCGATCCGACCAGGGCGAGGGTGGATGCGTTCGGGTTGAGCGCAGTGGCGATGTCGTCGAAGTAGCCGGTTCCGACTTCGCGCTGGTGCTTGGTTGCGGTGTAGCCGCGGGATTCGGAGGCGAATTCCTTTTCCTGGAGCTCGACGTAGGCGCTCATGCCTTCCCGGGCGTAGCCGTGGGCGAGATCGAACATCGAGTAGTTCAGGGCGTGGAAGCCGGCCAGGGTGATGAACTGGAACGTGAAGCCCATGGCGCCGAGTTCACGCTGGAACTTCGCGATGGTGGCGTCGTCCAGGTGCTTGCGCCAGTTGAACGACGGCGAGCAGTTGTAGGAGAGCATCTGGTCCGGGAACTCGGCCTTGACGGCCTCGGCGAACGTGCGGGCCAGTTCCAGGTCCGGGGTGCCGGTTTCCATCCAGATCAGGTCCGAGTAGGGGGCGTAGGCTTTGGCGCGGGCGATGCAGGGTTCGATGCCGTTGCGGACCTTGTAGAAGCCTTCCGGGGTGCGGACCGGCTGTCCGCCCTCGCGGAGGATGAATTCCTGGTCGCGTTCGTCGACGTCGGAGGTGATCAGGGTGGCGGCCTCGGCGTCGGTGCGGGCAATGACCACCGACGGGGTGCCGGCGACGTCCGCGGCGAGGCGGGCCGCGTTCAGGGTCCGGACGTGCTGCTGGGTCGGGATCAGGACCTTGCCGCCGAGGTGGCCGCACTTCTTTTCCGAGGCGAGCTGGTCCTCCCAGTGAACACCCGCGGCGCCGGCCTGGATCATGGACTTCATCAGCTCGTAGGCGTTCAGCGGGCCGCCGAAACCGGCCTCAGCGTCCGCAACGATCGGGACCAGCCAGTCCTCGACCGTCCGGATGCCCTCGGAGAACTCGATCTGGTCGGCCCGGAGCAGGGCGTTGTTGATCCGGCGCACCACCGTCGGGACCGAGTTGGCCGGGTAAAGGGACTGGTCCGGGTAGGTGTGGCCGGAGTTGTTCGCGTCCGCTGCGACCTGCCAGCCGGAAAGGTAGATGGCCCGCAACCCGGCCTTGACCTGCTGCACGGCCTGGTTGCCGGTCAACGCGCCGAGCGCGTTGGTGTAGCCGCCGGTCTTGTGCTCCTCGGTGAGCTGCTTCCACAGCTTCTCCGAACCGCGGCGGGCCAGCGTGTGCTCCTCGGAGACGCGGCCGCGGAGACGGACGACGTCGGAGGCTGAGTAGTCCCGGGTCACACCTTCCCAGCGCGGGTTGGCGGCCCACTCGAGCTCCAGGGCGGCGGCCTGCTCTGTTGTGTCCTGGCCGGGCGTCTGCTGGTTGGGCTCAAATGCTGCAGTCATCGTTGATCTCCTCGTTGGATTTTGTGTGGTCCTGGGCCGCCGTAGGTGCTCGTTGGCAGTGGCGGTCTGGTGTTTTTTCTGTAACCGTGACTTCTCCGCCACGTCCAGGGCGCCTTATTGGAATGAGCCCAAAAAGTACATGCGCGCGTTCCATGTCCAAGAAAAGCAGCGAAAATATCCGGAGGGGGTGTCGTTGGAAACCACTTGGAGGAACGGGGGGCGAATGCTTTGAACTAGATGAGCTGGACGCCTACGTAAGCCACGACGGCTATCAGTGCCCATGACAACATCGCCGCGGCGACTGCCCTTCCGCCGGTTTTCAGCAGGGAGCGGACTTGCACCGACGCTCCCAGTCCGTAGAGTGCGGCGGCTAGAAAAAGATCCTGGGCCACCCCGGCGACTTGGAGTGCCGCAGGCGGCAGGATCCCTACTGTGCGTAGAACTATTGCGGCCATAAACCCGGCAACGAAGAGCGGAATCAGCGGCGGAAGCTTGGCGTCACCTTCGTCAGCGTTGGTCCCGGCCCGCCGTCGGCGGTGTCTTTCCACGAATGCGGCTCCCGTTACCATGGGCGCAAGCATGAGCACGCGGGTCAGCTTAATGATCAAGGCCCCGGCCAAGGCGGCTGTGCCTGCGGTTTGGGCCGTAGCTACAACCTGTCCAACGTCATGGACGCTCGCTCCCACCCAATGGCCGAATTCAATGTTGTCCAACCCGAGCGGTCCCTTGAGTGCCGGCAGGACACCGATTGCCAGAGTGCCGCAGAGGGTCACCAGGGCAATGGGGACAACGGTGTCCCGGTGGTCGGTCTTGGTCGCTCCGCCCATCGCTCCGATGGCGGACGCACCACAAATGGAGAACCCGGTTGCCAGCAGCAGGGGCTGATTGCCCGGAAGTTTCAGTGCTTTGCCCAGCAGCAGTGTTCCGACAAAGGTTAGGAAGACGATGCCGATGACGATCCCTACTGTTGTCCAGCCCAGCGCGACCACATCGACGAGGCTGAGCTTGAGGCCAAGTAGGACGATGCCCATCCGCATGAGCCGTCTTGCGGAGAGTGCCAGCCCAGGCTGGAGAACTCCTTCAACTGCCGTACTTATCCCTGGAAGATTTGCGGAAAGAATTCCCAGGATGACGGACACGGTGAGGAAGGGCAGCATCGGGACCGCCGAGTGAATCAGCCAGGCGATGGCCACGGCCGCGGCAGCCGCCGCCAGCCCCGGTAGCGTCTTCTGCTGCAGAGCCCGCATGAGGAAGGAGTCATGTCGTCCGCTTTTTGCCGATGTGGCCACGTCTTGGGTCATGGTTCTCTAGAATTCGGCCCGGGCCTGCAGATACAGGATCGGATCGAATCTCCTTTCTTGAGGACAGAAAATGGATGAGCGCCGGAGGCATCTACGGCTCCGGGGGCTCGAGGGGGATGGCTGGAAGTCAGGACGTGGAGGTGGATGACGCTTTGTTATGGCGGTTCGGAAGTGATTGGACGGCGCTCAACAGACCGAGGAAGATGATGTCTTCTGCCCTGCATCCCCGGGACAGGTCGTTCATGGGGGCATTTAGGCCCTGCAGTATCGGTCCCACCGCCACAGCACCGCCGAGTCGCTCCGCGATCTTGTATCCGATATTTCCTGCATCCAGGGTGGGGAAAATCAGCACGTTTGCGCGGCCTGCGACTTCTGACTGCGGCGCCTTCGATGCCCCAATGTGGGGAACCAGGGCAGCATCAAACTGTAATTCCCCGTCGACTTGAAGCAGCGGGTGCCGGTCGCGCAGGATCTTCATTGCATCCTTAACCTTTTCCACGTCCGGATGGGCAGCACTGCCTTGGGTGCTGAAGGACAACATGGCCACTTTCGGGTCCTGCCCTGTCAGCACGTGATGGGTGTGGGCTGCGGATGCCGCTATGTCTGGCAGTTGTTCTGCAGAAGGGTTGGGTACGACGGCGCAGTCGCCGAAAGAAAGTTCTCTTTCGTCCGGAAGTAACATCAGGAAGGAGCCGCTCAATGTTGTGCACGCAGGAGCGAGGCCCACAACGCGGAGAGCTGCCCGTAGGACGTGTGCCGTGGGGCTTCCTGCTCCGGCGACGGAGGCGTCCACGAACCCGGCCCGCAATGCAGCAGCGGCGAGATGAACTGATTCATGCCGCGCCATGGCCAGCTGTTCGGGCCTGCTGGCGTAGGCCTCCTCCAGGCATGACCTGATGGTGGTGTCGTGGGCGAGGCTGCAGCAGTCGAGGATTGTGTCTTCCGGCAGGACACAGCCGACGTCCTTGGCCGCCTGCCTGATCCGGGCACTTCTGCCGATCAACCGGGGTTGAATGATTCCTTCGGCCGCCAGTGCGCTGGCGGCAAAGACGGCCCGTGGATCCTCTCCATCGGCGAATGCGACAACCTTCGCCTGGCCGGACAGTTCCTGGCGCCAACGTTCAGAGGTCGCGATGCCTGGAAGAGCCGCTGCCTGCGCCCGATTCCGATCAATTAGAGCGATTCCCATGGCTCCCCTTCTTGAATTGATCCGTGGGGGTCCGCGACGGCGGACCCCCACCTCTTAAACCGGAGGCACGGCCTAAGGCTGAATGGCCTTTTCGATGTCATTGAGCATTCCATCCACACCATGGAGGAGTTCGGACAGCACATCGCTGTCGGCGACCAATGGCGGGGAGATCATGATCATGGTTGCGCCCCGGTCATCGCCTCGCAGGATCACCTTCGTCCGTTTGAAGGATTCGGGCAGCACTTCGCGTAGTACGGTCAGCGATTCAGTCTCAGTCAGTTCCCGGCCGCTGAAACTGTCAGCCATGAGTTCGATTGCGTAGAAGAAGCCCGTACCCCGGATGGCCTTGACACAGCGGTGTGAACTCTTCAGGGACTCGAGCGCCTCCATTATTTTCGGCCCGTTTTCCTGGACGTTGCCCAGGACGTTTTCGTCACGCATGGCCGTGATGTTGGCGACTGCGACTGCCGTTGATACCGGGTGTCCGCCCCACGTGGCGCCATGAGTGAAGACGCCTCCCTTGGAGGAGTTGAACAGCTCCTGGACCAGCTTTTCCCGGACAATCATGCCGCCGAGGGGCGCGTAACCCGAGGTGGATCCCTTCGCAAACGTAACCAGGTCCGGAACGACGCCTGTCAGGCCGTAGCCGAAGAAATGTCCAAGACGCCCAAAGGAGCAGATCACCTCGTCAGATACCAGCAGGATTCCGTACTTGTCACACAACGCACGCAGCGCCGGCCAGTAGCCAGTGGGCGCCACCAGTGCACCGCGGCCGTTCTGCACGGGCTCGGCGAAGATGGCCGCGATTGTCTCGGGACCCTCTTCGAGAATGGTCCGTTCGATGGCTTGGAAGCATTCCAGTTCTGTGACTGGGCCACAGTCCCCGGTGTAACCGAGCGTGTTCGGAACGCTACGGATGCCCGGAAGGAGTTCGCCGAAGGGGTCCTTGATCTTCGGTAGCTGGGTGATGGAGAGCGCGCCCATGGTAGTGCCGTGGTAGGCCATGTTCCGGCTGATGACCTTGGTCCGCTGCGGCTGGCCTTGGCTACGGAAGTACTGGCGGGCGAATTTCAGCGCCGTCTCAACGGCCTCTGAGCCGGAGTTTACGAAAAAGGTGGTGCCCAGATCACCCGGAGCCAACTCAGCGATAAGAGCAGCAGCTTCGATTGCCGGCGGGTGCGCGGCGCCCCAATTGGAGGCGTATGCGAGGGTATTGATCTGTTCGCTGGCTGCCTTGGCTATGTCTGCTCGTCCGTGGCCCATATTGACGCAGAAAAGCCCCGCCAAACCATCCAGGTAACGATCGCCCTCGGTGTCGATGAGGTAGCTTCCTTCTCCGCGGACAAAAATGGGGAACTCACTGTCCCACGTGTCCTTGCGTGTGAAATGGGGTCCGAGGTGTCGTCGGGCCTGGGCCCGTAGCGTGGTTGCGTCCACGACCATCTCCTTCTTTCGAGGTGAATAGCAATGAGCGAAAGCCTAGGCCGGGTTTCTTTGGCGCGTCAGGGCCAAATGCCTCCTAACTGATGGGTCCAGTCTGGTTCCATAGGTTGGCGCCATTCTGGACCTTCTGGACCTAAGCACGCAGGGCCATACTTCGATAATGCTGTGCAGTCGGCACGGCGAGTGTTGAGAACACCCAACTACCGCACGGAGGTCCCCACATGAAAATCGGCGTCCCGAAAGAAGTAAAGTCCCACGAATACCGCGTGGCCGTCACTCCCGCGGGAGTACACGAACTCCTGAGCCATGGGCACGAAGTGTTCATCGAAGCCGGCGCGGGAGCTGGCTCCTCGATTTCCGACGATGCCTTTACGCTGGCGGGAGCCGTCATTGTGGACACAGCGGATGAGGTGTGGGCCATGGCCGATCTGCTGCTGAAGGTGAAGGAGCCGATCGCCGAGGAATACCATCGGATGCGGCCGGATCTGACGATCTTTACGTATCTTCACTTGGCCGCTGACCAGGCCTGCACCTGGGCGTTGCTGGACGCCGGCAGTACTTCGATAGCCTATGAGACCGTTCAGCTTGAAGACGGTTCTCTGCCGTTGTTGTTTCCGATGAGTGAAGTCGCCGGCCGACTCGCTCCGCTCGTTGGTGCTCAGTGCCTGACCCGACCCGAGGGCGGCCGTGGCATCCTGATCGGCGGGGTCTCTGGAGTGGCACCCGCACGGGTAGTGGTTATCGGCGCTGGCGTATCCGGTATGAATGCTGTTTCGGTGGCCGCCGGGCTGTGGGCAGACGTAGTCCTATTCGACAAGAACGTTGACAAGTTGCGCGCCGCGGACCGCATGTACCAGGGCCGCGTCCGAACGCTGGCCGCGAACCAGATGGCCATCGAACACGAAGTGCTTCAAGCGGATCTGGTGATTGGTGCGGTTCTGGTCCCCGGCGCCAAGGCCCCCAAGATTATCTCCAACGAGCTGGTCTCCCGAATGAAGCCTGGCAGCGTTCTTGTAGACATCGCCATCGACCAAGGCGGATGCTTTGAGGATTCACGGCCCACTACGCACCAGGAACCGACCTTCCGCGTCCACGGTTCAGTTTTCTATTGCGTGGCAAACATGCCGGGCGCTGTTCCCCATACCTCCACCTATGCTCTGACAAACGTGACGCTGCCCTATGTTCTGCAGCTCGCCGACAAGGGCATCGAACGTGCTCTCGCAGAGAACGCAGCGCTCCGGGCCGGCTTGAGCACCGTGGGCGGAAGCCTCACCAACGCGGCGGTAGGGGCAGCCCATGGGATTGCCGTAATTGATTCATCGAAAGCAATGGCACGTAGCTAGAGTAATAACGAGGTCATGGGCGGGGGAAGTTCAGCGCCGAACTCCCCCCGCCCCTTCCAGTTCCGATACCTCAGCTACCAATCTGGAGGCAGTCGTGGCACGGACGCTAATTGAGATTGATCGCGGTTCAAACGAGCCCCTTTACCGGCAGGTCCGGCGCGTGGTTGAGCACGGTATCGCTGTCGGCATTTTCGACTCACGCCGTAGACTCCCCAGTTCCCGTGAACTGGCCGCCGAACTCAAGGTCTCACGCAACACCATCAATCTCGCGTATCAGGAGTTACTCACGGAGGGACTCGTGCTGAGCCACGAGCGCCGCGGTATTTTCGTAAATCCTGAGATGGTCGCTGCCGCTGAGGCTGACGTCCAGACGACGGATTCGATGATCGATTGGTCTTCCAGAATGCGCCGGTATGCCGACGAGGGTGTGCCGGAGGTGGAAAAGACGCCCGACTGGCATAAATATCCATACCCTTTCGTGGCCGGTCAGGTCGATGTCCAGAGCTTTCCAGCAACGGCTTGGGTTCGCAGCCTCCGGGAGGCGCTTTACCAGCCCCATCGCTTCGCCAGCCTCCAGGACAGTGTCGGCGCGGACGATCCCATGCTGATTGACATGATCCGGCGCCAGATACTGCCCGCCCGCGGGATCGAGGCCGGCGCAGACGAAATACTTATCACCGTTGGGTCTCAGCAGGGATTGGACCTGCTGGCCCGGACGCTGCTCGGATCACATCAGCGTGTAGCGATCGAGAATCCCGGCTACCTCGACGCCCGCCATATCTTCCTGCGCACCGGCGCGCAGGTCTACGGAATCGATGTCGACAAAGACGGCCTCTGTCTGCCGACCACCCTCAACGGAACTGCCTTGGTATATGTCACTCCCAGCCATCACCATCCCACTAATGTGACACTGAGCATGGAGCGTCGCCATCGGCTTCTCAAGCTTGCGGCAGCCTCTGCAACGGTGGTTATCGAGGATGACTACGATAGCGAGTTCCGCTATGAAGGCAGCCCTAGTCCGGCGCTAAAAGCCTTGGATTCCACAGGAGATGTCCTGTATTTGGGGACGTTTTCCAAGTTCTTGTCGCCCGGTTTGCGCTTGGGTTTCCTCGTCGGCCCGGCTGAACTCATCCGTGAGTTGAAGAAGGTGCGCCGTTACCAGGTCCGTCACCCGCCAGGACATTTGCAGCGCGCGCTCGCTTTGATGATTGACAGCGGGGATTACCACCGGGCACTTCGGCGCCACCGCCGGCAGATGAAATCCCGTTGGGAAATGGTCAGCAATTTCTCAGCACAATACCTGCCTTGGGAGCAGAGCAGCTATCCGCCAGGGGGCGTCAGTCTTTGGGTTACCGGGCCGCCCGCATTGGATGCCTTGGAGTTGGTAAGGAGGGTGGAGCGACGGGGAGTCCTCATTGAGCGCGGGGACATCTATTTCATCCAACCAGATGCGCCCCGGAACTGCTTCAGAGTTGGCTTCGGCGCCATCCCCACGCGTGCAATAGGGGAAGGACTCGCGTTGGTCGGCGAGACAGCGAAAATCCTGCTTGCCGGCGGAGATTCAGCGGATAAAACAGCTGGCTAGCAGACCCCTCACGGCCGGCTGCAGCTGGCGCAGGACGTAGTTGACCGGTGTTTCCGCGCGGGGCGCGGAACGGGTCCAGGTCTCGGTCCCGGCCCCTGGGCGCCGGGCCGGGACTGCCGCAGCATGGCCCAGAAGCAATGGAGGAATGCTCCAGCCGCCCGCACTCTTCGGCCCGGCGGACTGCAAGCGTACCGAAGGGATGATCCGCCGCTGCGAAGATGACAAGCCCGGGGTCAGCCGCCGGCCCGCCTACGATGTGTCCGTGTCGTCGTGGATGGCCATTCCCGCCCGACCTGCACTAGCATCCTCGCCGCCGGGACAAGCGGACCATGCAGCCTTCTCGCTGCATGCGAACGCCTGGTTTCACCGAGCCCACACTGCTCACAGACGGGGAATGGCCATGTACTTGATCTCGAGGAATTCCTCGAGGCCAAGTCGTCCGCCTTCGCGGCCGAGGCCGGAGGCTTTGATGCCGCCGAAGGGTGCCGCGGGGTTGGAGACAAGGCCCGTGTTCAGGCCTACCATGCCGACCTCCAGTTCCTCGCCCACGCGGAAGGCGCGGTCCAGGTCCTGTGTAAAGACGTAGCTGGCCAGGCCCCATTGGGTGTCGTTGGCCATGCGGATTACCTCCTCTTCGGTGTCGAAGGGAATTATCGGGGCAACCGGGCCAAAGATCTCCTCGCTCATCAGTGCGGCGTCCGGGGTGACGTCCGAAAGAACTGTGGGGGAGTAGAAGTACCCTCTGCCTTCAGGGCGGGAGCCGCCGCAGACTACTGTGGCGCCCTTGGCAACGGCATCGTCCACCAGTTCCTGGACCTTGTGCAGGGCCTTTTCCTCCACCAACGGGCCGACGTCGGTGCCTTCCTCCGCGCCGTCGCCAATCTTGAGGGCTCCGAGACGCTTGGCGAGCCGCGCCGAGAAGTCGGCGGCCACTGCGCGCTGGACGAAAATCCGGTTGGCGGCAGTGCAGGCCTCGCCCATGTTCCGCATTTTGGCAGTGAATGCGCCTTCCACTGCCCGATCCAGGTCGGCATCCTCAAACACGATCAGGGGTGCGTTTCCACCGAGTTCCATTGAGGAGCGCATGACGTTCTTTGCCGCCTGTTCAAGGAGGCGGACGCCCACTCCCGTGGAGCCGGTGAAGCTGATCTTACGTGCGATGCCGCTTTCCATCCATTGGGTGACCACCTCGGAGGCTTTGGTGGTGGTGACGACGTTGAGAGCGCCCTTGGGCAGGCCGGCTTCGATGAGGATGTCCACCAGTGCCAGCGAGGACAGTGGGGTGAGGTTGGCAGGCTTGAAAACCATGGTGCACCCGGCTGCGATCGCCGGGCCGATCTTTCGTGTAGCCATGGCCAGCGGGAAGTTCCAGGGCGTCACCAGTACGCACGGGCCCACCGGCTCCTTCGAGACGAGAATCCGGTTCTTGCCGTCACCGGTGGTAGTCAGGTCACCGCCGATGCGGACGGCCTCCTCGGAGAACCAGCGAAAGAATTCTGCAGCGTAGGCCACTTCTCCCTTGGCTTCAGCGAACGGCTTGCCCATCTCGGTCGTCATGATGAGGGCCAGCTCGTCCTGCCGGGCCATGATCAGTTCGAAGGCACGCCGCAGGATTTCGCTCCGCTCGCGGGGCGGAGTCTTGGCCCACGCCTTCTGCTCCCGGCCGGCCGTTTCGATCGCCCGGCGGGCGTCTTCGGGACCGCCGTCGGCCACCGTCGCGATGACCTCCTCC
Organism: Pseudarthrobacter sp. GA104; assembly: GCF_009741265.1. Taxonomy (GTDB): domain Bacteria; phylum Actinomycetota; class Actinomycetes; order Actinomycetales; family Micrococcaceae; genus Arthrobacter. Next base: position 4,749,939 of record NZ_WOWL01000001.1, on the reverse strand, counting down.
GTGGCGGGGTTGACGACGGCGAAACGGGCACCGGTAGAGGACTCTGCCCACTCGCCGTCTATGTACAGGCCGGTGTTGACTTTCGCAATCACATTAAGGGCCTGGTGGGAGGCCGGGACTTTCAGGGTGGGGTGGGGTGTCATGTTGAGAAGTCCTTTTCTGTGGGGAGGCCGAAAAGCGGTCGGGCGGCGGTGGGTTGGGAAATGAATGAAGGGCTGAACCAGCAAGCGACGATCAGGGGAAGTACGTCATTTCTGAGCAGGGGCATCTGATTTCCCGCCTCCTTGCACTGCTTGGCGCGGGACTGCAAATACCTCGTGGAAAGACCTGTGGAGGCCTTCCAGGGAAGACCTCCACAGCGACCACAGGACTGGCTTCTGGCTTAGACGTAGTCCTTGTACTTCTCGAGCAGGCGGACCGGCTTCGCCAGCGCATCACGGCGGAAGGGGTCGCCAAGCTCTCGCGTGCACATGATCTCGATGACCGTGGTTTTTCCCTCGTTCATCTGCGCAGCGAGGGCACGCTGGAGGGCGGGGCCTACCTCTTCGAGCTGATCGACAACTACGCCTTCGGCTCCCATCGTCTGCGCCATGGCAGCGAAGCTCTCGTTCTCATTGTCGAGTTCACCGGCAACGAAACGCCGGTTATAGAACTCGACCTGGTTTTTCTTTTCCGCGCCCCATTGCCGGTTGCGGAACACGATCGCGGTGACAGGAATGTCGTGGCGGACAGCAGTGAGGACTTCTCCCATGCTCATCGCCCATGCCCCGTCGCCTGCGTAGGCAACCGCCGGCCTGTGCATGGCGGCCGCCTTGGCGCCGATCATGGTGGGCAGCGCGTAGCCGCAGTTGCCGAAGCTCATCGGCGCGAAGAAGCTGCGCGGCTTCTCGAAGCGGAGGTAGCTGTGAGCAACCGAGTTGATGTTTCCGATGTCGGTGGAGACCATGACGTCTTCCGGCATGGCCTTTTCCAGTTCGCGCAGCACCTGACGCGGGGACAGCCAATTGCCCTCCTCCTGCTTGTGCTCTTCGAGCATGTCAAGGCTGTAATCATCCGTTTCATGGGTCCATGCTGACAGTTCTTGCTCCCAGCTTTCCTTCTCGGCCTTGATGGTGGCGGCGCGCTCTGCCTTGGTGGCATCGCATGCGAGGGTGAGCTGCTCCAGGCGGTTGCGCAGTTCGAGTGCCACAGCCTTGGCATCACCGCAAATTCCGACACTGATCTTCTTGACCAGGCCCAGCATGGTGTGGTCGGCATCGATCTGGATGATTTTGGCATTTGTGGGCCAGTAAGCCTGGCCATACTGGGGCAGGGTACCGAAGGGGCCGAGGCGGGTGCCGAGGGCGACAACGACGTCGGCCTGGGAGATGAGCTTCATGCCCGCCTTTGATCCCTGGTAGCCGAGCGGCCCCGCCCAGAGCGGATGGCTGGCCGGGAAGGAGTCGTTGTGCTGATAGCTGTTGACGACGGGAGCGCCCAGACGTTCGGCGAGAGCCTTGCATTCCTCGACTCCGTCGGCCATGACCACGCCGCCGCCTGAAACGATTACTGGAAATTTGGCCGTTGCCAGCAGCGCTGCGGCCTCGTCCAGGCTCTTCGTGCCGCCGGCACCACGGTCCACCCGGCGCGGTTGCGGGATTTCGGCTGTGATCTCGCCGTAGAAGTAGTCGCGCGGAATGTTCAGCTGAGTCGGCCCGTTTTCGGACATTGCCCGATCGAAGCAGCGGCCAGTGAATTCGGCCATACGGGCGGGGTGAGTCACGTGGCCCTGGTACTTCGTGAATTCCTGGAACATGGGCAACTGCTTGGCTTCCTGGAATCCGCCGAGACCCATGCCCATGGTGCCGGCCTCCGGCGTAACGATGACCACGGGGCTGTGGGCCCAGAAGGCAGCAGCGATGCCGGTGACGCAGTTGCTGATGCCAGGTCCATTTTGACCGATGACGACGCCGTGTCGGCCACTGGCGCGGGCATAGCCATCTGCCATATGGGCAGCGCCCTGCTCATGGACGACCGGAACCAGACGAATTCCTGCAGGCGCGAAGATGTCCATGGCGTCCATGAATGCAGACCCCATGATGCCGAAGATGTCAGTGACGTCGTTTGCCACCAAAGTCTCCACGAATGCTTCTGACGGAGTCATCTTTTGAGCACCTTGAACCACTGACCGGGGTGCCGTGGCAGAGGCCTCGCTGGCCGGCAGGTCATTTGTGGCCGGACCCGTTCCGGCGTCGGTGACGTCAGAGATGTCGATTGTGTCTTGGCTCATATTGCTTCTCCTCCTACAGGGCTGGCTAGCCCTACAGGACTGGCCGTGCTCGTTGAAATATCAAAAAACGGAACCTATCGTTCCTTTTTTTGGTGGTCAACCTGAGATTAGGCGAAAAGCATCTACCGGTCAATGCCTATTCGAGAATATGGAACGTGGCGTACAATAAAACGACGAAGGCGCCGAGGATACATCGGGTGGAGGAGACGGTAATGGCTGAGATTCGCAGGCTAAACAACAATCAGGACGGTCAAACGCTGACTGAGCTGGCGGGGGAGACACCTACTATGCGTCTGTTCTCCCTGCTCGAACTGATCGCCACCAAGGACCAGCTCTTCACGCTTCAGGGGCTAGCGGAGGAGACCGGCACTCCTAAGCCAACCCTCCACCGCATGCTGCACCAGCTGGAAAGCTCCGGACTGCTGATTCGGGAGAACAACGGCAGGCACTACGGCACCGGAAGCCGCCTGCGGCGCATGGCCGAGGATCTCCTGATTAATGACATCCACCACGGGGCACGTCACGCGGTGCTCCGCAATCTGGTGAATGAACTGGGGGAGAGCTGCAATGTCACTGCTGTATCTGGCAGTGAAGTGCTATATCTGGACCGGATCGAAACCTCCGAGCCATTGCGGATCACGCTTCAGCCGGGTTCCCGGGTGCCTGTTCACTGCTCGGCAAGTGGAAAAATGATCCTCTCGCAGCTCAGTCCAGCCCAGCGGAAGCGGCTCATTGCATCCGCTCCGCTTGGCCGCTATACGAACAAGACTGTGACTGATCCGGACTTGATCGAGGCCGAGCTGCAGCGCGTCCGGAGGGATGGTTATGCCATCGATGACGAGGAGTTCCTTCCGGGGTTGGTCTGCGTCGCAGTGCTGGTCCCCACGACGAATGCCGTGTCCAATTTGTGTGTCGCGGTGCAGGCTCCCGTCATGCGGTTGACGCCGGAAAAAGGTCTGAAACTGCTCCCCGCGCTCCAGCGTGCGGCCGCCGAGATAGGTCGAATTGAAGCAGAGTCCTATACAGGCAGGACCGACGGCGGGGATGCGACCGAAGGATCGGCCAGCGATATTGAGGGGGAGCTATGGAGCAGCTGACAAGACTGATGCCGGATCATATGGTTTCTGTCCGGGACCTGTTCAACATCGACTCGGATCTCAAGGTAGCCGCCTTCCGCGAGCCCGATGACCATGTCCCTGAGGCTGACCCGGCCTACCGGTTCAACCACGATGTAACGCTGGCCATCCTGGCGGCCTTTACCCGGAACCGGCGAATGCTGCTTCAGGGACTCCACGGAACGGGTAAGTCCACACACATTGAGCAGGTGGCCGCCCGGCTGAACTGGCCGTGCGTACGTGTCAACCTGGACGGGCATATCAGCCGACTGGATCTGGTGGGGCGCGACACTGTTGTCCTTAAAGACGGCAAACAGATCACTGAGTTCCAGGAGGGAATCGTCCCCTGGGCCATCCAACGGCCGGTGGCACTTATTCTCGATGAGTACGATGCAGGGAGGCCGGACGTGATGTTCGTAATCCAGCGGCTTTTGGAGCGTGACGGCAAACTCACCCTGCTCGATCAGAACCGGGTCCTGGACGTGCATCCAGGCTTCCGCCTCTTTGCCACGGCCAACACTGTAGGACTTGGCAATCTTAACGGTATGTACCACGGCGTCCAGCGACTCAATCACGCCCAGATCGACCGCTGGAACATCGTCGCCGCCCTCAACCATCCTCCGGCCGAGGACGAGATGGAAATCGTGATGGCACGGGTCCCGGAGATGGACCATCCGGCCGGGCGAGAACTGGTGGCTTCCATGGTGGCTGTGGCAAAACTGACCCGGGACGGCTTTAAGGTGGGCGACCTGTCTACGCTGATGTCCCCACGCACCGTGATCACCTGGGCCGAGAATATTGGGATCTTCGGCGATCCCGGCAAGGCATTCCTGCTGTCTTTCGTCAACAAGTGCGACGAAGCCGAACACGCAATTATCGCTGAATATTTTCAGCGCTGCTTCGACCGTGAACTGGACGGACTCAGTTCTGCGGCTCATGTGCCGGACAGCGCCTTCGCTGCCGCCGGGTAATGCCGCCCATGGCCTCGCTGACGGAAGATAAGGAACAGACGGACCGGTACGGGGCGGCAGCCGCATCCCGAGAGACCGCTGCCGTATTGCTGCGCCGCCGCAAGCAGACCATGGAACTGGGGGCCGCTGCGCTGCGCGCGCTCAGCGGCCGGCGCGGCCTGCACTTCCGCGGCCCGGTCCTCTATCACGGGGAGAAGCCGGTGGCAATGCCGGCGCCGCATCTTCACCCGCAAACCTGCGATTCCAGGCCCGCGTCATTCCGTGGTGCGGCCGACGGCATGGCGCTGCGCCTGAAGAAGAGTGATGCCGTCCTGCATCAACGACTTTGCCCGGACACACCCGCCCGAGTCTTGGTGTTCGAGATGCTTGAGCAGTTCCGCGCCGAGTCGCTGGTCGATCCTGCCATGCCCGGGGTCAGGGCCAATCTCCACGAACGTTTCCAGCAGTGGTCCCGGGAGTTCGAGGCTTCCCCTCTGATCGACAGCGCGTTGGGAATCATCCTGTTCACCGTGGCCCAGGTTTGCCGCGCACGAATCACCACCGAGCCAATGCCTCCGGACATCGAAGACCGAATTGAATCAACCCGGATGGACCTTGCCCCGTACATCGGCGCCCACCTTGCCGCCCTGCGCCGCGAACGCTTCTCGCAGTCAGGTTTCGCCCCTCATGCCCTTGCCATCGCCGAGACCGTCGGGGCCCTAAGTGAGCAGCTGGAATCCAGGGAAACGGGACCCGCGCGCCCCAGCGGCCGATTGACTCAGTTCCAGCTGCTATTCGACCAGGACACGAACGACGACCATATTCCCACCGCAGGATACGGGCGCAGCGACGCCCTTCAGATTGGCCAGGGCATCTATCGGCAGTACACCACCTCCTACGACCAGCAATTCCAGGTCGCAGGTCTGGTCCGCGCCGAGCTGCTGCGCGGCTACCGCAAACAGCTCGACGACGACATAGCCCGGCAGGGCATCAACGTGCCCCGGCTGGGGCGGGCCTTGGCCGCGATCCTGTCCGCAGACGACGAGGATGGATGGGACGGCGACGCCTTGGAGGGCCGCCTTGATGGCAGCAGGCTAGCCCGGCTCGTCACCTCCTCAGGGGACCGCAGGGTTTTCAGGACTGAACGCATCGAACGCCGTGCAGAGGCCAAAGTGACGTTCCTCGTGGACTGCTCCGGGTCCATGAAGGAATACGGTGCCGCCGTCGCCGCGCTCGTGGACGTCTACGCCCGCGCCTTGGAACTGGCAGGTGCGCGGTGCGAGATCCTGGGCTTTACTACCGGCGCATGGAACGGCGGCCGTGCCGGGAAAGACTGGATCCGGGCGGGAAGACCAGCGTATCCAGGACGGCTCAATGAGGTGCGGCACCTGGTTTTCAAAGATGGTGATACACCTTGGCGCCGGGCACGCTCCGGAATCGCCGGGCTGATGAAAAAAGACTTGTTCCGCGAGGGGGTCGACGGCGAAGCCGTGGACTGGGCATGCGCCCGGCTCGCGGAAGATGGCACCGGTAGCGGTGCCTCGGGACGCCGGATCCTGCTCGTGATTTCCGACGGCAGCCCGATGGATGGTGCCACTGGGCTGGCCAACGACAGCCATTACTTGGAGCAGCACCTGCAGAATGTGGTGACCGCCCATGAGGTTTCCGGCAGCACAGAGATTTTTGGACTGGGGGTAGGGCTGGATTTGTCCCCCTACTACCGGAGGAACCTCGCGTTGGATTTGAGCCAGGGAACCACGCCTGCCGTCGTCAACCAGGTGCTCGGGATGCTGCTCAAAAGCCGCTAACGGCTATCGCGGTGACGGGACGATGCCGGCGTGCGCGGCCAAGTCTTGATGCCAACTCCCGGCATGCACGTCAAGACCTGGGAAAGCGGGAAGTCATCGAAAGCCTTTCGACTTCCCCGGACACGGTGACGCGTCGGCGTTCGAGCTCCTCGAGCTGGGCGCGACGCGGGGGAAGGACCCGCTCGACGGCTTCGGTGCCGACGGCGCTCACGCCCTGCTCATGTGCTCGTCCAGCGCCGAAAAGACCCCCTCCATAATGTTCAACAGGTCTTACGGCTGTGGTTCCTTACCCCGGGCAGCACGTTGCCACGCCCTGGCGCCCAGCCAGGTGCGCCGGGAGCCTGCTCCAGCACCGGGGATCGGGTCAGCACGGTTCCTGGCAAGACCTGCTCCAGGGCAGGAAAATCTGCACCCGACCGTGCTGCTGCAGGCCCGGTGAACAGGTCGTGCAGCCGCGCCTCGCCCTGAGGAAACGGCTTGTCTAAGACGCCTTCACCCGCAGTAGACCTCAGGGCAAAAAAGTCATGCCGGACCCAGCGACCAAATCCCCGACCAAATCCCCGACCCGGCGGCAGGGCCCTCCGATCCACGGAGAACCAGGGGATCCTACACAGCCGCCGGCACGCAGAAACCCGCTGCGAGTAGCTCCATTGCCAATTCCCACAGCGGGTTTCCTTCGATGCTTCAAGGGCGGATTAGTGCAGCGTCCTTGTCAGGTCCGTCTCCATTTTTCCGGGCTGCTCTGCATCTTCTTCGTTAGCTTGGGCATCACCGGCCGCGTCCGCCCGGGTTGGATGTTCTTGCTCGCTTTCCGGACGTTTTCCGTACCGTCTGCGCATTTCGTAACTAAGCAGGATCACAATCAGTGTGAGGCCGCTCATCAGGAACTGTGACTGGGTGCTGGGAAGGATGGCCATTGCAGCTATGACGCTGAGCATGAGCGCTATGGTCGCGTAGCTTAGCCATGGGAACAACCACATCTTGAGTTTCAGGGCTGCGGGATCTTCCCGATCGAGTCGTTTACGCAGCACTACCTGGGAAATGGCAATCACCAGATAAACGAACAGAGCAACGGCGCCGTAGGAGTTCACCAGGAACGTGAAAACCACTTCTCCCCACAAATAGACGCATATAACCGAAATATAGCCAACCGTTGTTCCGAGCAGAATCGCACGGCGCGGCACGCCGCCTTTGGAGAGTTTGGTAAAGAACTTGGGGGCATCGCCGTTGCGCGTTAGAGCGAAAAGCATGCGCGAAGTGGTGTAGAGCGCAGAGTTCAGGCAGGAAAGGACCGCTGTCAGCACAATTCCGTTCATGATGACGGATACGGCAGGGATACCCATGACATCAAGTACTGCCGCGTAGGGGCTGATCCCGACGCTCTCGGCATCCCACCTTTGGATGCAAACGACCACAAAGATAGAACCCACATAGAAAGTCACGATTCTGGCGACGATAGAACGCATTGCCCGCTTCACGGAACGTTCCGGGTCTTCGGCTTCGGCTGCTGCAATGGTGACGATTTCCGCCCCGGTGTAGAAGGCGACACAAGGCACTACGGCGGCCATGACGGCTCCCCAGCCCAGGGGCGTGAAGCCCCCATGGTCAAAGAGGTTACCGAATCCCGGCGTTGAATCAGGCCAGACGCCGGTTATCCAGAGGATCCCCAGGCACAGGAAAACAATGATGGCTACCACTTTGATGGAGGAGAACCAGTATTCGAACTCACCAAAGGACCGGGCTGAAACCATGTTCGTGGCGCTCAAAATGATCATCAGGCCCAGGCTGAGTATCCACAGCGGGATATCGGGAAACCAGAGTTGGATTATCCGGCCGCCAGCTATCGCTTCGATAGCAACAACGATCACGAAAAAGTACCAGTACATCCATCCGGTAGCGAACCCTGCCCGTTGTCCCAGGGCCTGCCGTGCATAGACGTAAAAAGATCCGACCACCGGGCGAGCCACCGCCATTTCGGCCAGCATGCGCATTAGAAGCAAGGTGATAAGGCCTGCAATGGAGAAGGAGACGATTGCGGCTGGGCCAGTGCTGCTGATAACCACGCCGCTGCCGACGAAGAGGCCGGCCCCAATGACGCCTCCGATGGCAATCAGGTTCATGTGTCTGTTTTTCAGGCCCTTGCTAAGGCTTGGGCTCTCGGCTTGCCGAGGTTCGGCGCTGTCCACGTTTCCTCCAATGATTGACGGAACCAGCTAAAGTGCGCTTTTCGCCTGGGCTAAGAGGCGGAAGACCAGAGGGCGCCGTGAGATCTGCCCGCACAGTCTAGCTGTGAGTGATCCAGCCCACTTCATTTGGTGTAGCCCAAACCTACGTAGCCGATGTTGCGGTTCACAGAACCAGATGGAACTGAAACGAAGGAGCCAGCCCATTCCCTGAACTTACTCCGGCCCTCAACCTCGATGACAGGGCATGCGCATTTGGCCCTTGCCCAAAGTATCCGCCCGCAGGGCTCCGCGGGATGCCGGCATTGCGGTTCAGTCGTGCTCGCCGGTTCACGCGTTTCCATCAATGCATTCCGGAATTCGGAACGTGGAGTCATATATACTGGAATCCGGCCGAGTGTTTCTCCAGCGAAAGGATGTGTCCGTGCAGCAGGCATATGAGAAGAGCCTCGCATCCTTCCGTGGTCGATGTATGCGGCAAACGTCCGCAGGCAAGTCGGAAAAGGACCGCATGACTGCTGCCTTGGCCGGTAAGCGGCATGGCGCGGGAACTGAAAGTGATTGACGCGGTAGCCCTGGATCCGATTCCGGTGAATGCCGACTACGTGTGGGCCCTGGCAGCGCTGGGAGGAGCAACCTTCCTTGGCGCGTCCACGCAACGCATCACGGGTGTTGGATTCGCGCTCGTTGCCGCACCGTTCCTGAGCATGCTCCTCGGACCATTTAACGGCGTGCTGCTGGTAAATGCGTTGGGCACTCTCACGTCATTGCTGGTCTTGGTCCAAGTCTTCAGGGAAGTGGAGTTCCGCCGGGTGCTCCTCATGCTGGGGCCCGCCATCGTGGCCATTGTTCCCGGCTCGTGGGTTGCCATCCACATGCCGTCTTCCCTGCTTTCAATCATTGTCGGCGCCATGATCATAGTTGCCCTGGCCGCAAGCCTTACCGTACGCACGCCACCTGTAGTTCTCCGCGGCAGGCTGGGGGCGGGGATCGCTGGATTTATCTCAGGCTTCATGAATGTAACGGCAGGGGTCGGGGGACCGGCTGTGGCGGCGTACGCACAGGCCAGCCAATGGCAGCACAGAGCATTTGCAGCCAGCGCACAGCTTTACTTCTTAGGGGTGGGGCTTGCCTCCCTCGCCGCGAAACGCGAGATGCCAGCTCTTGATGGCCTCCAATGGTTGTCCTGTGGTCTGGCCCTCACGGGCGGAATAGTGCTTGGAAATGTACTCGGGCCACGGGTTCCGCCCAGGGCGAGCATGACCGCCGTCCTGGTGCTGGCGTTCACCGGCGCCGTTCTAATCCTTTTCAGGGGCGTTGCCATGCTCGCCTGACTATCGCAGGGAGGAGTGCCTCCGTTCGGGCTCTGGGTGATTCGCCTAGAGCTTCCAAAGTCCATTACCAGAAGCTGAAGTTCAGCTACTTCCGATAGGAGTACTCATTGTCAACACAAGGGAAAGCTTTCAGTTCCGGAAACTTCATCAAGAATCCAACGGGCAGCAACCGCGTCAAGCGCGGTATGGCTGAGATGCTCAAGGGCGGCGTCATCATGGACGTCGTCAACGTCGAACAGGCCCGCATCGCCGAGGACGCCGGTGCCGTTGCTGTGATGGCGCTGGAACGCGTTCCGGCCGATATCCGGGCCCAGGGCGGCGTGTCCCGCATGTCGGATCCGGACATGATCGACCAGATCATTGATGCCGTGTCCATCCCGGTCATGGCCAAGGCCCGGATCGGCCACTTCGTAGAGGCCCAGGTCCTGCAGTCCCTGGGCGTGGACTACATTGACGAGTCCGAGGTCCTGACCCCGGCCGACTATGTCAACCACATCGACAAGTGGAACTTCAAGGTTCCCTTCGTTTGCGGTGCCACCAACCTTGGTGAGGCCCTGCGCCGCATCAACGAGGGTGCGGCCATGATCCGTTCCAAGGGCGAGGCCGGCACCGGCGACGTCTCGAACGCCACCGGGCACATGCGCCAGATCCGTTCCGAGATCGCCAAGCTTGCGGCCCTGCCCGAGGACGAGCTGTACGTTGCGGCGAAGGAACTGCAGGCACCGTACGAACTGGTCAAGGAAGTTGCCGCCGCCGGCAAGCTTCCGGTGGTGCTGTTCACCGCCGGCGGCATCGCCACCCCCGCTGACGCGGCCATGATGATGCAGCTCGGTGCTGACGGCGTGTTCGTCGGCTCGGGCATCTTCAAGTCCGGCAACCCGGCCCAGCGCGCCGCCGCCGTCGTGAAGGCCACCACCTTCTTCGATGACCCCGACGTCATCGCCAAGGCCTCCCGCGGCCTCGGCGAAGCCATGGTGGGCATCAACGTCGACGAGATCCCCCAGCCCCACCGCCTCGCCGAACGCGGCTGGTAACACGGGAGTTCCCCACAACACGTTGACCGGAAGCCTGCTCGTGTCCAGAACAAGGTTCGGCACCAAGACCGCGGCTTTCGGCATCAATTAGGAGCACTAATGGCAATTGAAACCGCTTCACTCGAACTGCCCCCTCAATCCCTGGTGAGGCCTCACTGGCGATCAGTCTCACGGGACGCGCTGGCGGAGGGCCAAGATGTGCGGATTACAGACGGCGGAGGGTACGTGACGTACGGAACGATAGACTGCGCCACACCCGATGGATCACTTGTCTGGATAGTGCTCAAGGATCTTGGTGAACGCCGAATTTTCCATAGGAACGATGGTGTCACACTGGAAATCAGCGCCTAGCAGCGCAGGAATGTTCGCGGCATTCACTCACCCTTGCCTGCATGGCTCCCGGTTGTCCAAAGGGTCTTGGGCACTTTGCCGGTGATAGGTGCCCCCGTAGAAGCAGCCTTCCGGTTATCTGCCGGCAAGGCTGGAATCGGCTGGGCGCTTCGTGCGCTCCTAATCTCCTGAACGGTGGAAGAACGTATCATGCCCGTTGTCACCCGGAACGCCCCGGATCGCACTGTCAGGTTTGGCCTGGCCTTCATCGGGGTACTGCTCATCGCGGTTAACCTTCGGGTGTCCTTTGTCAGTGTGGGATCGGTACTCGCGAACATCAGCAGTGATCTTGAGTTTTCAAGCGCCGCAGCAGGGTTCCTCACAGGCCTTCCGCTCTTTGCTTTCGCAGTCTTCTCACCTGTGGCGCCCGGCTTCGCTTCCCGTCTGGGTCTCGACCGGGCGCTGTGGATGTCCCTGCTGATCCTTGCCTTGGGCATCGTGCTTCGCTCCTTACCGGTGCCCGGCTTCATCTGGGCGGGCACCGCACTGATCGGCATGGCTATCGCGTTTCTCAATGTTTTGGTGCCTTCCCTCGTGAAGCGGGACTTTCCGACGAGGGTCAGCCAGGTCACCGGAAGCTACACCGCCACACAGGCGGCCTTCGCCGCGATCGGGGCCGCCGTCGTCGTTCCCGTGGCAGAAACATCCCCGGGGGCTGGCGGCTTGCCCTCGGAATCTGGGTGGGACTTGCCCTTATCGCCATGGCCGTGCTCCTGCCGTGGCTGCGCCGGCACAGGGCAGGCACCGCACACGTCATCACGCCAGACGCCTCGTACCTGTCGCCCTGGGTTTCGGCCTTGGGCTGGCAGGTGACGATCTTCATGGGGCTGCAATCGATCGCCTTCTACGTCCTGATGGCATGGTTGCCCACTATCGAGCAAGGCCAAGGGGTCCCCGCGACTACTGCGGGCATCCATCTGTCCGTTTTCCTGCTCATCAGCGTGTTCGCGAGCCTTGCCGCAGGGGGAATCCTTCACCGGGGTTCGGACCAACGGCTCGTATCCTTTACGAGCGGCGCGCTTATGTTCGTGACGTTTCTCGGGCTGGCCCTTGCGCCGGACCTCATACTGCTGTGGATCTTTCTCGGGGCAATCGGGTGCGGGAGCCTCATTGTCATCGCTCTGTCCCTGTTTAGCCTCCGGACCGTGAATTACCCGCAGGCCGCATCCCTGTCCGGCATGGCGCAATCTGTCGGGTACGGCCTCGGTGCGGTGGGGCCGGTAATGTTCGGCGGTCTTCGCGACGTAAGCGGAGACTGGACGCTTGCGCTCCTCGTCACCGCGGGCATCATGGCAGTGCTTACCGTGACGGGCGTTTTTGCCGGGCGTGATCGGGTGATCAGCGCTTCAAATTGACATGGGGTCGCTACTGGCACGAGACGCAGCGACGGGATGGCGGAGCGGCCTATGCCGAGAAGCCCGGCGCGTGCATGAAACAGCCTGACAACCTGGAGTCCGGTCGACGCTGGTGCGAGTATGCATGGTGGAGCAGTTGCTGTGCCCGCCCGATGCGTGACCACTTGGGTGCCTGGTCGGTTTGGGCGAACAGGATCAGCTCCATCGGTTCGTCCAGGCCGGGAAAGTCTGCGTTGAGCCGGTCGCGGATTCCCTGGAATTGCAGGCTGGCGAGAAGTGCGGGGCAGTCTTCATCGCTCGGGAAGGTTCTGGAATCGAGCACGTCTGCCCAGTGGTGCCGGCCTTGCCGGAGCGTCGCATCAGCTGGCTGGGATGCGATGGTTTCCACGGGGTGTTCGACGGCGGCCGCTTTGGCTGCTTCCTGACGGGTGGTCGGGAGCGTGATGCGGTCGGTGGGTTCGAGGAAGCTGCCGCGGCAGAAGAATTCGGCGTTGATCGCGCTGGTTTGGGTGGAGCCGACGGGCAGGGCGGCTGGTGCCGGGTTCGCCGTCGTAGGGGAGAAGGTTTCGTCTCCGACGATAGTGACGCCCTGTGCGGCGAGCACTCCGGTGAGCGCCGCCATGGTGCCGGCATGAGGTAGGCCTGTCCGCGGACGGCGGTTTCGCTGGTGTGGATGGTGGAAGGCGGATGGAGGTGGCGGTGGTGTCACTGGTGAGGTAGAGGGCGACGGTGCGCGCGTAGGGGAGTTCCTGGCCGGGTTGACGCCGGCGCGGTAGCGCCCTGGTTGCGCGGAGGACGCGCCCGGCGATTATGGGGGCATATCAGAATGACAAGCAGCGATGGAACTTCTGCTCATTCATCGGGGCATTGAGATCAGGCAGCATGACTGCGGGGGTGAATTATCACGCGTCAAGCATCCTGGCGGAACTTCGCGCCCTGGTCCGGACAGAAAGATATAGTCCCGGCTGGCAACTTGCGGGAAATGGACGCAAGCTGAGTAGGGGGTCATGAGGGTGTGCCTGATCGCACTCCCGTTGCACAGGAAGGACCTGGGATTCCACAGTCAAAAAGGCAACGCAGTCCGTTGTTGCGCAAGTACCTTAATGCGGGCCGCCCCGCCGATGCGAGAGCCGGTGACCTCGGCGTGCTCAAGCCGATCCAGCCGGCCGCCTGGCGGGAGGGGATGCCCCTCCTCGGCGATGATCAGGTCTACGTGATGAAGTACGGGAACGAGTACCACCCGGCGTGGTGCCACATTGTGGCCGATAAGTGGGCTCACGCACCCAGGGGACTGCTGGTGACCATGGTGGCCGACGTCGGGAGGCGCACCCGTTGCCCGGAATGCGACCGGGTCTTGAAGGCAGCCAGGACGTCGTCTGCCCGGCACTATCAGGTGCAAGCTCCGCCCTCTCCCGCACACCCGCCGCGTGACATGGTGATTCCGCTGCGCGTCGTTGGGGCCGCCCATGGAATCCTCTTCCTGGCGGCCACGGCGGAATTTCAGAACCGCCTGAGGGAGACCGCGGTGGAGCCGGCCACACCGCTGCTCGTGGACGGCCGGCGTGAGGGAATAGTGTTGAGGGTGGACGCGGCCCGCGAAGAGCCCCTCTTGGTTGTCCAGTTGGATCCCCGCGTCACGTTCAGGGATGGTTTGTACCAGGTCCGCCTTCGTCGTCCCCTGCAGCGCTCGGCGGCCAAGCCATTCGCGGTGGACTCGGTTGAATCGGTCCCGCGGGCGTAGCAGGCGCACACCTGTGTCAGTGAACTCGCCACGTCGCGTCAGGTCTCTTTCTGTCCGAGTTCTCGGCGTTCATGTGTCTGGTGGGTGTTCCTGAATGGGTTTCTGACCACGGCTGTCAGCGACCTTCCCGCGGGCCTTGCGTTGCAGTGATTTTGCGGCGTTCCAGCCACCGGGCGTAGAGCGGAGCGGACTATCCGTCCCTTAGGGGACGCCGAAGGCGTCTCTCCCCGGTTACCTGCTAGTAACCTTCAAGCGCAAGGCTGGGAGCATGGACGACAATTCCGACCTGACCGATTCCCGCGGCACATTCATTCGCTCCAACAGTGAGCTCACCTCCGGTGACTGCGTAGAGGCCTACTGCAAGGGCACCCTTGTCCACCGCGGTGAGGTGACGGAGCTGGCCCCCAATCATGAGCTGTTTTGGATGATGGACGTGCTCGCCGGGAGCCGGCGGCTTGTGGACATTGCTGAGCTTGAGGTCGTCCGCGCCGAGGCTCCAGTGCATCATCCGGACGGTTCCGAGAGCTTCTTCACTCTGCCCAAGTAGCTGCCAAGTGTTCCTGAACTGGCAACCCTCTAGCCGGCTAATGCTACGCTGCCTCGCCATCAGTCGTTTGGGCCTGCGTGCCTGATTTCAGCCGGAGGACGGCGCCGGGCTTTGGCCAGGGCAATCAACAAGGTCAGGATGGTGACCATCCAGGCAAGCCCTGTGAGGAACACCAGGCCGATTGCCGCTAAGGGGTGCATGGCGAAAGTCTAGGACGGCATGACCGGAGACCCGGGCGCAACTCCGTAACGCTTAGGCACGAAAAAAGCGCGCCCCGTTCGCTGAGCGCGCCCTTCTCGATTCTCCATGCCGTTCGTCTTCGGCTGCACATATCATAAGCATGCTTACGATAGGGTTTGCAAGTGGTGGCCTTGACCCGTAGCGCAAGCCCTAACCGCAAACCATGACTACCCGGCGCTGGGTGGATCGGGATGATGAAGGATAACTTCCACGGCCGTCCGTACTGGCCTGGCCCTGCAGTCGGGGGTGGGCGGGCCGGACGGGGCGGGGGTTCGCCGGCAGCAGGAACGCCGTAGCTGAAGTTCAACCAGGTGATCTTGAGCGTGAAGATCGCCATGCCCGGGACTGGCCGTCCTGGGAACTTGGGCACCTGCCCTGCCGGGAGCGGATAAAACATTTCCCGAAAACGAAGGAGGGACGTCCTATCTCCTGTACACTTACTAAAAGAGGAAGACCGCCGACAGAGTGCGGTCGAAGGAGATCACGTGACAGTAACACCCGCAGCGGTATCGTCGGCAAGGTTTAGCGCGCAAATCCGTTCCCAGGCACTTCAAACGCGCATCATGGAACTGATCCTGGAACGTGGCCTCGATGTTGGGGACGCGCTTCCCACCGAGAGTGAACTGTCCGCTGAGCTGGGTGTAGGCCGGAACACTGTCCGCGAGTCCCTCAAGGTTTTGCAGGCGCTCGGCGTCATAGAAATCAGGCACGGGTTCGGCATGTTCGTTGCCCCCAACAACTTCAGTGCCCTGGTGTCCGGACTGACCTTCCGCGGCAGGCTCTCGCTCAGGCACAAGGGCGAAGAAGCAATGGAACTCATTGATGTGCGGCAGGCACTTGAATCGGGTCTCATCGGTTCGGCCATCGACCTTTTGACGGAGGACCATCTTGCAGACCTCCGGTCCACCATGCAGGCGATGCAGGATGCCGCCGCAAAAGGCGAACCCCTCGCGGAGCATGACGCGGAGTTCCACCGCCGTCTCTACGCACCCCTGAACAACGAACTGCTCATCAACCTGATGGACGTGTTCTGGCAGGTGTACCGCCAAATCCATGAGGCGCTCGGTTCCGGGCCGGTCAACCTTGAAGAACAGGTCCAGATCCACTGGGACATCTACGAGGCCGTAGCCGGCAGGGACAAGACCCTGGCATCAGAGCGCCTCCAGCGCCACTTCGACGGCATCCGCCTGAAACTCAAGGACGTCGCGGCCTCCTGACGGACGCCCGCCGACTCCCTGCCTGGACTTCCTTCAACGCCCGCGCTCCGGGCGGCCTCACCCGTGCCCGGTTCCGTTTTTCGTAGAGAGTGCTTTGCCGTGGAAATTTTCGTAGTGCCTACCGCCCCAGCCACAGGCGCCGTCGCGGCCGGGATCCTGGCAGCCGTCATCCGCAGTAAGCCGAACGCCGTGCTGGGTGTGGCAACGGGAGGATCGCCCCTTCCGATCTATAAAGCTCTGGCCAGGCACCGGCTTGATGTGACGCGTACCAGGGCCTTCGCGCTGGACGAATATGTGGGCCTGCCGGCAGGACATCCTGAAAGCTACGCTGAAGTTGTCCGGCGCGAAGTGACTGAAAGGCTGCACCTTGACCCCGCGAAGGTTTCGGTGCCGGACGGGAGCGCCCCGGACCCCCAACGCGCGGCGGCTGACTACGAGGCTGCCATCGCCGGCGCGGGCGGCATTGACGTGCAGATCCTCGGGATCGGCCACAATGGCCACCTGGCCTTCAATGAACCGGGCTCGGCACTGGATTCCCGGACCCGGGTTGAAATGCTCACAGAACGAACCCGGCAGGCCAACGCGCGCTACTTCGACTCGCCGTCGGACGTGCCCCTGCTCTGCATCACCCAGGGACTGGGCACCATTCTTGAAGCCCGGCATCTCCTGCTGGTGGTCAACGGCGCGGACAAGGCAGGCATCCTTGCTGCCGCCCTCAACGGACCTGTGACATCGGACTGCCCTGCATCGGTCCTGCAGCTGCACCCTCACGTGACGGTGGTGGCTGACGAAGCCGCTGCCGCGCAATTGCCTCCAGGCAGCGGACAGGTAGCCGTGCGCGTGGGCGGTGCATCCGCCGCAGTGTAGGGCCGCTGCACAAGGAATCGGAGACGGCAGGTTCAGAGCCGGGCTGCGGGGCGGCACAGGAGGCGGCCAGCGCGCA
The DNA here is from genome assembly GCF_009741265.1 of Pseudarthrobacter sp. GA104. Classification (GTDB taxonomy): domain Bacteria; phylum Actinomycetota; class Actinomycetes; order Actinomycetales; family Micrococcaceae; genus Arthrobacter. The sequence goes on along the minus strand of NZ_WOWL01000001.1, from coordinate 4,732,813 downwards.
GGACCAGGACGCGGTGGAAGTCCCGGTCCACCACAACGACGTCGGCGCGGCGGCCCGCGCGGAGGCTCCCAAGGTCACCGGCCCGGCCGATAATCGCCGCCGGAACGGCCGTAGCTGACTTAACGGAGGCAGCCGGATCCACACCTGCCTCGATGGTGCGGCGGACAACGTCAAGGAGGGTCGCGGTGCCGCCGGCCAGGGACCCGTTGCCGGTCAGTCGCGCCTCGGAATTCCTGACCGAGACGGAAGCAGGCCCCAGACGATAGTCACCGTCAGGCAGGCCTGTGGCGGCCATGGAATCGGTCACGAGAGCAATATTGTCCGCGCCCACCAGTTCGAAAACCATCCGAACGGTATCCGGGTCAAGATGCGCGCCGTCGGCGATAAGTTCGACGGCCACCCTGCCGGCGCCGGCCAGCCGTAGGCAAGCGGCAACAGGGCCCGGGCTGCGGTGGTGAAGCGGAGGCATCCCGTTAAACAAGTGTGTGACCGTGGGGCGCGAGATCGGTTCGCGGCCGGAGGCGGCAAGCAGTTCCGCGGCCTCCGTGAGGGAAGCCGCCGCAGTCCGTGCGTCAGAATCCGTGTGGCCCAGCGACGGAACCACGCCGTGCTCCGCAAGCTTTCGGACCAGGGCCTCCGCGCCGGCCAGTTCCGGCGCATAAGTCATGGTCCGCAGGTGGCCGCCGGCGGCGTCCAGCAACTCGTCCAGCAGGTCCAGGTCGGGGTCCAGCAGGAACCGCGGGTCCTGCGCCCCGCAGCGGGCGTCGGACAGGAACGGGCCCTCGGCATGTATGCCCGCGATGAGCCCCTCGTCACTAAGCAGCCGCAGGGCCATCATGCCCTTCAACAGGTCTTCGCGCGGCGCGGTCACCAGGCTGGCCAGCAGGGTAGTGGTACCGCTGCGGTGGATGAAGTCTATGGCAGTGCGGGCCGCGGCCAGGTTGCCGCTTGGGAAGTCACCGCCGGCCGCGCCGTGGCAGTGCAAATCCACCAGGCCTGGCAGGATCATGCTTCCGGCCGGAGGTTCGAGCGGTTCAAGTTCAGGCAGGACGGAGCGGTCAAGATCGGCCAAGGGCCCCACGTAGGCGATGATGCCGTCAACTACGGCGACCGCGCAATTCGCGGCAGAATGCCCGTCCGTCACAACTGTGCCCGAGATGAGGTAGTTGCCGGGCGGCGCGGCCGGCGGCGTCATTTCAGGGCCTCGGCGAACCAGCCGGCGATGGTGGCCGGGTGCGTGATCGCTGTCCCGACGACGACGGCGAAGGCGCCGGCGTCGAGGGCCTGCCGTGCCTGGGCGGGAGTATGGATGCGGCCTTCGGCGAGGACTGGGACCCCAAAGTCCGCTCCCGCGATATGCCGAAGGAGGTCCAGGTCGGGGCCGGAGGTTTTGGGACGCTCGCCGGTGTAGCCGGACAGCGTGGTGCCCACAAGGTCTGCTCCGGCTTCGACCGCTGCCGCGGCGTCGTCGAAGGAACCACAGTCCGCCATCACGAGGGCGTGGGATTCAGCATGGATGCCGGCCACCGTCTGCGCCAGGGTGAGGCCGTCCGGCCGGCTCCGGCGGGTGCCGTCGATTGCCACCACATGGGCGCCGGCGTTGGCGACCGCCAGTGCGTGCCGAAGGGTGGGAGTAATGAAGACGCCGTCATGGCCGTCCTTCCAGAGCCCGATCACCGGAACCTCTACCGCGGAACGCGTGTGCTGCACGTCGGCCAGGCCCTGGACCCGCACGGCGCCAGCGCCTCCAATAACCGCGGAGGCGGCTACCTGCCCCGTGGTCCGGGGATCGCGCATTGGCTCCCCGGGATAGGCCTGGCAGGACACAATGAGGTGCCCGCGCAGGGCCTCGAGTGCTTCGGAAGTCAGGATCACTGGTCGATTCCTTCGGAGGGGTTAGTGTGCGGCAGGACAAGGCGCGCAGCGCCCGCGATAGCCGCTGCGTTGCCGAGCTTGGCGGGCAGGACCGGAAGCCCGGACAAGGCGGGGAGGAGCTCGGCCCGCAGCGCCCGCTCCATGGGTTCCCACCAGGGGGCGCCGGCATCGGTGAGTCCGCCGGAAACAACAACCACCGCCGGGTCGAGGACGTTGGCCAGTCCGCCAACAGCCTGGCCGGCGGCAGACGCGCCGAGCCTTACGGCTCTGATGGCCGTAGTGTCGCCCGCTCCCGCCAGCGCGAAAACGGCGCGCGTGTCAGCCGCCTCCCCCTCCCGGCCGCCGAGCCTCAGGTAGGTGTCGTGGATGGCGGGCCCGGAGGCTATGGCCTCGACATGGCCGGAACCGCCGCAAACGCAGGGAACCGGAGTGCCGCCGTCGTACGCGTAGGGTGACGCGAAGTGGCCCACATGGCCGCCCACGAACCGGTGGCCCAGGACCGGGTGCCCGGAGAGCACAAAGCTTCCGCCGACGCCGGTGCCGAAAGCCACCAGGAGCGAACTGGCGGTTCCAGCGGCGGCACCTGCCCAGGATTCGCCCAGGGCGTGCGCGTGGACATCGTTCACGGCCTTGATGGACGACGGCGGCAGGCCCAGCCGCGTTGCCAGCCCGCCGGTGAGTGCCGTCCCGGTCCAGCCGAAGATCGCGTCCGTCGCCGACACCACCACGCCGCGCCCGGCATCAATCACCCCGGCAGAGCCTACCCCGACACCTGCAACATCCAGGCCTTCAGCCCGGGCCCGGCCAAGGAGGGATGAAACCAGTCCAGCGGTGGCATCGAGGATTGCATCACTGCCGGCCCGGTTCAGAGTAGGAATCGTCTCCGGGAACAGGACCTCGCCGGCGGAGGAAACAACGCCCGCAGCAGTCTTGGTGCCGCCAAGATCAACACCGATCGCGTACTGCATCTGCTCTCTTTCTTGGGCGGTGCTAGAGCAGCCCGTTGCGTTCCAGGATCACCTTGATGGCCGTGGTCTCGGTTTCGTTGAGGGAAAGCATCGGCACGCTCATGGTGTTGGATTCGATGATGCCCATGAGCTGCAGGGCCGTCTTGAAGGCACCGAGGCCTGCCGCCCCGCCGGAGACGCGGCCATTGGGGGTGTACACAATCTCGAAGAGGTCTGCGAGGCGGTCCTGTTCGGATGCGGCCTTTGCCCAGTCGCCTACCTGGGCGGCGTCGACGAGGTTGCGGTAGCCGCGCGGGTCCACGTTGCCCAGGCCGGGCACCACGCCTTGTGCACCGCCCAGGAGGGCGCCGTCGACAACGACTTCGTGGCCGGTGAAGATGTCGAAGTTCGGGATGTCCTTCGCCGCCAGCAGCAGTTGGCGGAAGGAGACGTCGTCGCCGGAGGAATCCTTGACGCCGGCAATCACACCGTCACGGCCCAGCCGGACCAGCAGGTCGGTGGGGAGCTTGAAGTGCGTGCGGACCGGAACATCGTAGGCGAAGATCGGCTTGTCGACGGCGGCGTGGACGGCGCGGAAGTGCGTTTCAGTTTCTGCGGCGTTGCCGATCGCGTAGTACATGGAGGTCACCACGATGGCGTCGGCGCCGAGGTCGATGACCTTTTTCGCTTCCTCGATGACGCGGTTGGTGGTCTGCTCGTTGGCGCCGACGATCAGCGGCACGGCGTCAGCACCAGCAGACGCGTTGGCTTCGGCGATGGTGCTGACCACCAGCTCACGCTCGGCGTTGGTCATGTACGGAACCTCGGCGGAGGAGCCAAGGACGAAGAGTCCGGCCACCCCGCCGTCGAGCAGGTGCTTGGTGACGTTGGTCAGCGACGCCGTGTCGATGCTGCCATCGGCGTGGCGGGGGGTGACGACGGGCGGGATGACGCCCTGGAACTGGGTGGACACGTAGGTTCTCCGATGATTGGTGCTGATGGGGGGATCTAGATGTGGAGAAGGCTCGGGGCAGCGCCCAAAAGCTTCTTGGTGTAGTCGTTAGTCGGGTTGTCGAACACCTGGGCTGCGCTGCCTTGCTCGACGATCTTGCCGAAGTACATGACGCAGATGCGGTCGGAGACATACCGGACGGTCTGGATGTCGTGCGAGATGAACACCATGCCGAGGTTCAGTTCGGTCTTCAGGTCAGAGAGCAGGTTCAGCACCTGGGCACGGACGGACACGTCGAGTGCCGAGGTGGGCTCATCGGCCACAATGATGTCCGGGTCCAGCGCCAGTGCCCGGGCGATCGCCACGCGCTGCCGCTGGCCGCCCGAGACCTGCGACGGCGTCACCTCGGCTGCGGACTGCGGCAGTCCCACCAGCGACAACAGTTCCTTGACCTTCGCTGCACGGGAAGCGGCGGTACCGATCCCGTGGATCTGCAAGGGATCAGTGAGGATGTCCTGGACCGTCATGCGCGGGTTCAGTGCTGTGGCCGGATCCTGGAAGACCACGGACACCGACCGGCCGAATTCCTTGCGAAGTGCGGCGTTCCGCTTGATGGCGGGCTTGCCGTGGAACAGCACCTGGCCCGACGTCGGGGGCTGGAGCCCCACGAGCACTGACGCAAGCGTGGACTTGCCACAGCCGGACTCACCGACGATACCCACGGTTTCGCCGCGGCTGATGGTGAAGTCCACGCCGTCCACTGCTTTGACTATGTTGGGGCGGAAGAGTTTGCCGCCCCGCGCCTGGTGGTAGACCTTGACGTCCTTGAGTTCGATGACCGGCTTGCCGGTTGATTCACTCATTTCGCATCCTCCTTCAGGTGGCTTGCCCAGTAGTGGTCGGCATCGCCGCCGGCCGCGGCTCCAACCGGGGTCAGGACCAGCTTCTGGTCGGGATCGGCGTCGGACCGCAGGGAACGCGGCGCGAAGCGGTCGCCCGGTGCGAAGTCGCGCGGTGAGGGAACGGTGCCGGGGATCTGGTGCAGGCGGACGGCGTCGGCCTCAATGGAGAGGACAGCGCCGAGCAGGCCGCGGGTGTACTCATGTTTGGGATTGCGCAAAAGCTCGGATGCCTGGGCGGATTCCACCACCTGGCCGGCGTACATCACGGTGATCCGGTGCGCCAGGGACGCCACCAGGGCGAGGTCGTGGCTGACGAACACCATGGCGAATCCGAGCTGCTCGCGCAGCTCGTTGAGCAGGTCGACCACCTGTTTCTGGACGGTCACATCCAGGGCGGTGGTGGGTTCATCGGCCACCACGATCTTGGGGGAGCGCGACAGGGCCATGGCGATCAGCACGCGCTGGCGCTGCCCGCCGGAAAGCTCGTGCGGGTAGCTGGCCAGGGTACGTACCGGATCGAGCTTGACCATTTCCAGCAGCTCGGCGGGGGTCTTGCGGCCGCCGCGCCTGGTCAGCTGCTCCATCTGGTCCTTGATCTTCATGGACGGGTTGAGGGAGCTCAGGGCGTCCTGGTAGACCATGGCGATCTGTTCACCACGGAGGCCTTCGTAGGCCTTGATGCTGCTGTGCTTCGTGGCCGGATCCAGGAGTTCCTTGCCGTCGAATTTGATGGACCCGGTGACCTCTGCTGTTTTGGGCAGAAGCCCCATGACCGCCAGGGACGTGATGGACTTGCCGCAGCCCGACTCGCCCACCAGGCCCATGGTCTCGCCTTCGCGGACTGTGAACGAGACGTTGTCCACGATTGCGATGTCACCAAAGCGGGCCGGGAAACGGATGGACAGGTTCTTCACTTCCAGCACGTTGCGGGCGCCCGGTTCCACTTGGGGGAGCCTGTCGGTGCGCCTGGCTTCGATGGCGGCCAGCAGTTCCAGTTCCTTATCCAACAGCAGGTGCGGGTTCGCCGCAGCAAGCTTCGGGTCGGACAGGACGGCGGCCTGGTTGTAGTCCTCCTCGGTAAGGACGCCGCCGGGAGCCGCCTGGACGCCGTCGAGCTCGTGCTGTTCCACGACGGAGGACTGGGCCACGGACGTGCCAACTTCCGTGTCCACCGCCACTGCAGCGCCAATAGCCGCGGCCGATCCGTCGTCGTCCGTCACGGCTACGGCCTTGCGCAGCCTGGGGTTCACCATGGCGTCGGTAAGGCCCTCGGCGAGGATGTTCAGCGACAGAACCGTGAGCAGGATGGTGGCACCGGCGAAGGTGGTGGCCCACCAGCCGCCGGACAGGACGAGGTTGCGTCCATAGGAGATCACGTTGCCCCACGATGGCGCAGGGTCCTGCACGCCGGCGCCCAGGAAGGAGAGCGACGCTTCGAGGATGATGGCGTCGGCCACCATGACCGTGGCGAACACCAGCACGGGGGCGGCCGTGTTGCGGACGATGTGCTTGAGGAGGATGTAGAACCGGCCGGCGCCGATGACGCGTTCGGCGCGGACGTAGTCCTCGCCGTACTGAGACAGCACGTTGGCGCGGACCACCCGTGCCAGTTGCGGGGTGTAGATGATGGCGATCGCAATGATGATGGTGGGAACCGAGTTGCCGAACGCTGCCAGCAGTACCGCCGCCAGGGCGATGCCGGGGAAGGCCATCAGGATGTCCATGAGGCGCATGATCAGTTCGTTCACGGCCTTGCTGGACGTCGCTGCGAAGGAGCCCAGCAGGGCGCCCACCAGGATGGCCAGGCCAACGGCGCCGAGGCCGATCAGCAGCGAGGACTGGGCGCCGAAGAGCAGGCGGGAAAAGATGTCGCGTCCCAGCCGGTCGGTGCCGAAGAAATGCTCGGCGCCGGGCGGGGTGGCCGGGATGAAGGTCTCAAGCGGATCGTGCGGGGCGAGGACCGGCGCGAGGATGGCGGCCAGGACGACCGTGATGAGGAAGAGGAGGGCGATGCGGGAGCCCCAGGGCAGGGCTTTGAACCGGAGGCCCGGGGCGCTCAGCCGTTCAGCGAGTTTGCTGCGCATGGGCTATACCGTCCTGATTCGGGGGTTGATGAGCAAGTACAGGAGATCCACCACGATGTTCACCAGAACGAAGGTGACGGAGATGGTGAGCACCACGCCCTGGACGAGGTTGACGTCCAGGTTGGTGATGCCGTTCAGGATGAGCTGGCCCATGCCGGGCAGGGCAAAAATCATTTCAATCACGACGGCGCCGCCCAGCAGGTAGCCGACGCGGAGTCCCAGCACGGTCACCGGAGTCACCAGTGCATTGCGCAGCACGTTCCGGGAGACCACCTCGCGGTAGGGAACACCGTTGCCGATGGCTGTGCGCACGTAGTCCCGGTCCAGTTCCTCCACCATTGAGGTGCGGACCACGCGGATCAGTGATGCCGAGACGGGAATGCCGAGGGCGAGGGCCGGGAGGGCCATGGAGTTCAGCCATCCGCCAAAACCTGATTCCGGCGTCGCAATTCCGCCTGAGGGGAACAGGGGACTGGAGCCCAAGGCGAACCACTGGATGAGCAGGATGCCCAGCCAGAACGACGGTGTGGCGATGGCGGCTATGGAGAAGACCCGGACCAGCTGGTCCGGCCACTTGTCACGGTAAAGTGCGCCGAGGATTCCGAAGACCAGGGATACGACCACCGCGATAATGACGCCCAGGAACGTCAGCTGGAGCGTGAGCGGGAACGCTGAGCCGATCATCGACGCCACGGACTTGGCGGGCGGTGTGGTGACCCCGAGGTCGAATCGCAGCAGCTTTGCAAGGAAAGCGAAGTATTGGACGACCAGCGGATCGTCCAGCCCATTCTCCTGGCGGTACTGCTGCTTTGCTTCTTCGCTGGCGCCTTCGCCCAGTGCCGAGCTTGCCTGATCTCCCGGTGCGGCCTGCAGTACGAGGAAGACCAGCAGGGTGATGCCCAGGATCATCAATGGCAATGCTGCGAGCCTGCGGCCCAGCAGGCGCAATATCGTGACCAATTTATTCTCCGGTGTGTTTGGATGCTGCAGTTCAATAAGTTGCGAGGCCTGCCCTGCGTGCTCCCGAGGGGATCAGGTGAGCGGGGCCGGCCTCGCAACGCAAGGGGCTGCCTAGGACGTGCGGCCGACGTCGATGAACGACATGCCAGTGGTGGGCAGCGGCTTGAAGCCGTTGAGCTTCTTGTCGTCCCACGCACTGGGCAGTTGGCGGTGGAAGATCGGGTAGAGGGGAAGTTCCTCTGAGACGAGGTCCACAATTTCGCCGGTGATCTTCTTGGCATCTGCCGCAGCTGCCTGCGAACCCTTATTCATGAGTTCCTGCAGTTTGGCGCGTTCAGGCGCGGTCCAGTAGGCACGCTTTTCCATCCAGGTAGCGCCCGAGTAGAACCAGCTCAGGAGCAGGTCCGCGTCATTACCGAAGACTGACGGATCGCCCGGAGCCGCGACGACGGAGTAGTCACCGGCGCCAACGCGGTCCGCGTACAGCGCGCCGGACTGGATGCTCTTCACTGTGACCTTCACGCCCGGGATCTTGTTCCAGGACTCGAGGATCAGCGGCGCGACATCCTTGACCCAGGCGGTGTCCGTGGTGAGCAGTTCGAACTCAAGGCTGGTGACGCCGGCTTCCTTGAGCAGCTGTTCAGCTTTACCGGCATCGTAGCCATAGACGTTCTTGGCCTTGACGTAGTCCGGGTGGCCTTCCTGGAAGTAGGAACTGGCCGGCTTGGCGTTGCCGAAGAGGGCCTTCTTGATGATGGCGTCTTTGTCCAGCCCGTAGTGCAGCGCCTGGCGGACGAGCTTGTTGTTGAAGGGGGCTTTTGCGCAGTTGAACATCAGGAACATCAGGCCAAAGGACTGGACGGATTCAACCTTGACCTTGGACTTGAGTCCTTCCACGTCCAGGTAGGGGACGTCCTCGATGGCCTGGACACGGCCGGACTGCACGGCGGTGACGCGGGCAGCGGCGTCGGAGAGCAGGTGCCAGGTCATGCCCTTGGCCAGCGCAGGCTTGGGGCCGTTATAGTCGGCGAACGCCTCGAAAACGATCTTGTCGTCCTTGACGGCGGAGATGAGCTTGTAGGGACCGGAGCCCACCGGCTTGGCATCAAAGGCCTTCAGGTCGCTGGCGAGTGCCTTGGGGACGATCTTCACCACGGAGATGCGGGGGCCGAACCCGGGGAAGGCGTACTTCAGGGTGAACTCCACCGTCTTTGCGTCGACGGGCTTTACGTCCTGGATGAACGGGATGAACTGCGAGAACAGGGACTTGTTTGCCGGGTCCATGACGCGGGTGAACGAGAAAGCGACGTCCTCGGTGGTGACGGGCGAACCGTCGTGGAACTTGGCACCATCGCGGATGGTCACCTGGTACGTGGTGTCGTTGACCTTCTTGGGGTCCGCGGCTGCCAGGGCGTTATACGGCTCGCGGGTGGCCGGATGCAGCTCCACGAGGCCTTCAAAGATGTGCAGGTTCGCGGCCATGGGCGTGGCTCCGGAGGAACTCAGGGGATCAAAACCGGTGGAGAGTGCGTAGGAGATGCCCGCCTCAATGATGAGGTCCTTGTTGATCGCGGCGGCGCTTGCGGCGCCTCCGCCGGTGGTTGTGGCTGCCGGGCTGCCGCACGCAGCCACTGAAGCGGTGAAAGCCGCGGCGACGCCCATGGCGCCAGTCAGCTTGAGGAAGTTCCGGCGGCTGGCGTCATTGACCAGCGGCAGGTTCTTGGAGGAGATGTTCATGTGGGCCTCGCGATTCCAGAGGGTTTATCGGATGTAGGACGTCCGAGCTCGTGATAAAACTGTAAGTCCCATCACAGCGCATCGTCAAGTGCGTTCGCCATCCACAACGGAGTCCAAATGTCGTCCCTCATCGTTGGCGCCTATCCTGCCCAGCCGGAAGACCTGCCGCAGCGCTTCTACCAGGAGTTGGGCTGTATCCCTTCAATCCGGGGATTGGAGCTGCCCTACGGCCCCCATGGCGGAAGTCCGTGGCCTGCGGGGGCTCCCGAGGGGTGGTCGGCCGTAGTGACTGCAATTCCCGGCACCATGAAGCGAGTGAGCCAGGCCCCCACTTTCGGCTTGGCCTCCAGGGACGATGAAGGGCGGAGGGCGGCGCTGCAGTTTGTTTCAGGCGTGCGGGATTATGCCTCCCGCCTCGCGGGCGAGGGGCACAAGGTGGAGGCAATTGAGCTGCACTCTGCGCCGCCACTGCATTCCTCGTCCCGCTTGTTTGAGGAGTCCCTCAAGGAAGTACTCGACTGGGAATGGGGCAGCACGCGTGTGCTCGTGGAGCACTGCGACGCTCCGCGGCAGGGGAGTAGGCCGGAGAAGGGCTTTCTGACATTCGCTGAGGAGGTCAATGTCGTCGCCTCGCTCCAGGGCCAGGGGTGGGATCAGGTTGGAGTCCTGGTCAATTGGGCGCGGTCGGTCATTGAATCAGGGGACACCGGCACCGCAGTTGAGCATTTGCTGCTTGCCCGGGAAGCAGGCGTCCTCGCGGGGATTATGTTTTCCGGATGCTCCCCGGAGCCAACAGAGTTCGGATACCCATGGATTGATGCCCACCTCCCTGCTCTTGAGGTTGATGGTGCCCCGCCGAGCTCGCTGCTGAACCGCGCCGAGGTCCAGCGCTGCCTGGCGGCGGCGGGGCCGGTAGCCATCTCAGGCTTCAAGATCGGGCTTCCCCAGCATGGCCTGTCGGCCGGCGACCGGGCAGGGCGCCTGCGGCAGATGTGCGATCTGGTGGAGGGGCCGATCTGACCGGGATGGAGTGCCGTAACTGCAGATCAGTGACGGTCCGGCCCGAAGCCGGTCACGACCAAGGCCTGTGTTCGACGCGGACCGCCCCTGTTGCAGTATCGAAATGAAAGGTCTGGGACGTGCGGTGGCGGGAACCGCCCACGACTCCCTCGACCGTGTACGCCACTTCTACGGACCCTCGCTCTACCTCGGCTTCGGTCACGGTGTGCGTGGGAGTGAAGTAGAGCGCTTCCGCCCCGGGCAGGAGATCCGCAGCGGGGAACGCATCCGCGCCCGGGCCGTCCAGGCGCATCTCGGTCACTGGGAGAGTGCCGCGATTGCGTGCCCTGCCGGTGAAAGCCAGGATGTCACCGGCCCTGTAACCGGGTGTGACAGGGCCGTAGTTCAGGTCCTGTGCCTCCCGGGTGCCGATAACTTGCGCTGATTCGTCGGAGTAGCCCTGGCCGATCTCCTTCCAGGTATGGACGTTCCAGCCTCCCGTATTGGCAGGCATGACGTGGAAATCACCCGCGTTGAGCCAGGCTGCCGGGCGTCCGGGGGTGATGGAACGGAGTTCCATATCGAATACCAGTCCAGGTTCCTCCCAGGGCGAAATCTCGGGAGGCGCAGCATGTTGTTGCGTGAGCTGCTCCGGCGGCACGGAGGCGAATACGATCTCCCGGTAACCCTGCCGCTCATACAGGACGCCGATATTGCCGTCGGGGAGACGCGCTGCCGTCGAGTACGCGGAGCTTCCCGGGCACAGGACCAGTTTCGTTGGCCAGGTGCGGCCGTTGTCCGGCGACAGGCTGAGTACAGTGTTCCGCCGCAGGGCCGTGTCGTGGTTGTTGGTGGCCAGCAGCCACGAGTCGGTGGCGCCGTCCGCCCGGCCGGCCACATTGGGCAGGCCGTCGAAACGGACAAGGGAACCGTTGTCGCTCGGATCCGGAAGCTCCTCAACGGGACTAAGCGCACTCCAGGTGGCCCCGCCGTCGTCTGATGTTGCTGCCAGGCGGCGCGGCGTGCCGCGGCTGTGCAGCAGGAGGCGGCCGTCCGCCAGTGCAACCACCTTGTTTTCGTTGGGGCTGAAGCCGTGCGTACACTCACCAACAGGCTGGCCGAGGGTCCAGGAGTCTCCGTGGTCATCGCTGTACGCGGAGGCGGCCATGATGGTGCCCTCGCAGAGGACAACGAACTGCTGCACCAGCCGGCCCGCAAAAGGCCCTGAATGGATTTGGATGCCCTGGCCGGCAGCAGCAAAGATTCCCGTGACCGGGCGGTCAGTACTGTTCTTCAGTTGGCTGGTGATCCTGCGGTGCTGCCAGGTCAGGCCGTCGTCGTCGGAGAAGCTGAGATCGCAGTGCTGGACGTACTCATCGTCCGGATCGTGGCCCGCGGTGGCTTCGAAGAATCCCGCCCGGGTGCCCGCCGCATGGAAGAGAAAGATGCGCTGCGTTTCCATGTCCACCAGCAGGCTCGGATCCCCGAAACCCTCGAGGCCTTTTCCCGTGCGGACCACGGCCTGCTTGCCCCATGTGCGGCCGCTGTCCGTGCTGCGGCGGAGCAGCAGGTCAATGGGGCTTGGCAGGTCATCAAGGTTGGGCCGGCCATCGTAGGCGGCCAGCAGGGTTCCTTGTGCGGTGACGGCGAGGGCCGGGATGCGGTACTGCCGGTAGCCGCCGGTGCCGCGGGTGGCGAGGACGTGCTCCACGGCCGGGACGGCATCTGGGAGTCGGGGGACATGAGGGAAGATGTAGGACGTCACCCCTTAAGTCTAGCAATGTGAAGCCGACCACTATACGGTGGTAGGACGTCGTATGTAGAAGGTGTAGATTTTTGCCTCTCCCGACGGTCACCTCACCAGGCCCGCAAATGCAGCGGGCACCCCGAAAGGACATCTAATTTGGGTTCCACCAAAAGAAGAACCAGACGCGCAGCAGTGGTGGGAAGGAGTGCAGGAACAGCGGCCTTGGCCCTTGCCCTGCTGGCCGGAGCCGTTCCTGCCGGAGCCGCCCCCATCCCGCCGAACAGCCCCATGGCACCTCCCGGGACCTTTTCGGAAATGAACCTGGCGGCAGACCGGACCGCCAGCAACTTCTTCTACCGGATCCCGGCCATGACATACCTGGGAAACGGTGTTGTCCTGGCCTCCTGGGACGGCAGGCCGGGAAGCGCCGCCGACGCCCCGAACCCCAACTCGATCGTGCAGCGGCGCAGCACCGACGGCGGCCGCACCTGGGGTCCCGTGCAGGTCATCGCTGCGGGCCACACCGGCAATGCCACCACCCCCAAGTACGGCTACAGTGACCCCTCCTACATTTTTGATGCCGAGACCGGCAAGGTGTTCACCTTCTTCGTCTACTCCAAGGACCAGGGCTTCTTCGGCAGCCAGTACGGAAACGACGATGCCGACCGCACTGTCATATCCTCCGCCGTGATCGAGTCCTCCGACGGCGGCGTCACCTGGAGCCAACCGCGGCTGATTACCAGCGTCACGAAGCCGGGCACCAACAAGACGAACCCCGCAGCAGGTGACATCCGATCCAACTTTGCGTCTTCCGGCGAGGGGATCCAGCTCAAGTACGGCCAGTACAAGGGCCGCCTGATCCAGCAGTACGCCGGGGATGTCAGGCAAGCTGACGGCACCAATAAGATCCAGGCCTACAGCGTCTTCTCGGATGACCACGGGGCCACCTGGCACAAGGGTGCCAACGTGGGTGACCGCATGGATGAAAACAAAACCGTGGAACTTTCGGACGGCCGGGTCCTCTTGAACTCCCGCGACAACGCCAACCAGGGCTACCGCAAGGTGGCGATCTCCACCGACGGGGGCGCCACTTACGGCCCGGTAACGCAGGACACGGAACTTCCGGACCCGGCCAACAACGGAGCCATCGCCCGGATGTATCCTGCGGCAGCGGAAGGATCCGCTGAGGCCAGGAAACTGATCTTCACCAACTCCAATTCCAAGACCGGCCGGGAGAACGTATCGGCAAGGATTTCGTGTGACGACGGAGCGACCTGGCCGGGGGTCCGCACCATCCGTCCGGGCTTCTCCGCCTATTCCACCGTGACCCGGCTGGAAGACGGGCAGTTCGGGGTCCTTTACGAGGGCAACTACACGGACAACATCACGTTCTCCAGGTTCGACGACGCGTGGTTGAACTACGCCTGCGCTCCGCTGTCAGTGCCGGCTGTCACCACCGCACCCGGTGCCACCCAGCAGGTCCCTGTCACCATCACCAACCAGGAAGCCGCCACGCTCTCGGGCGCGAACGCCACGGTCTACACCCCCAGCGGCTGGTCCGCCGCCACGGTTCCCGTGCCCGACGTCGCGCCCGGCGCCTCGGTGACCGTCAACGTCGACCTGACCGCCTCAACCAGCGCCAGCGGTCCGCAAAACCTCAACGCGGCCTTTACGACGTCGGACGGCCGGGTCTCGCAGCACACCTTCACGGCCACCGTTCCGGTGGCGCCGCAGGTAGGCCTCTCCGTCGCAGGATCCGCACCTGCCAGGGACGTCATCGCCAACCCTTACCGTGAGGGCGAGGCGCTGGGCTACTCGTTCAACGTCAGGAGCACGGCCAACGTCACGGCGAACTCGGTGCCCGTATCCGGCACCTTCGACGCCGGCTTCCTTCCGCCGTCGGCTCCGAACTGCCGGTACAACAACCTTGCCGCCGGTTCAAGCTACAACTGCACCACGGCAAAGCACACGCTGACGGCCGAGGACATCGCACGCGGCTACTTTGTTCCCCAGGCGAGCTTCACCATCACGGCCAGCTCGACGCCATCCCTCACCAAGACAGTCACGTTTACCGGTGCGGCCGTTGCGTTACGGGACGGACTGGTTGCAGCGGACATCAGCGGCACCCGGAACGATGCCGGCCGTGACCTGGCCACCCAGCCCTACACCGCCGGGGAAGCCTTTCCCTACACATTCAATGTGACCAACACCAGCCCGCTGACGGAGAAGGTCGTTCCCACGGCCGGAAATTTCAGCCCCTTTGTCCCTGAAGGCCCCGGCAACTGCCGCTACGGTGTGCTGCCCGCCGGCCAGAGCTACGCCTGCACCACGCCGCGGCATGAAGTCACCGCGGCGGAAGCCGAGCAGGGCTTCTTTGTTCCGGCCACCACGTGGGAGGTCAGTTCTTCCGGCCAGTCTGCGCGGACCTACGCCGTTGATGGCGGGGAAGTGGACCTCAAGGTCCGTGATGCACGGCTTGAGGGCACCGTAGCAACGGAGTGGAAGGACACCGACGGGGACCGGTATGCCTCTGCAGGCGACACCGTCACCTACACCTACACCCTGGGCAACGCCGGAAATGTCTCCCTGACGGAACTGAGTGCCCCCGACGCTGCCATCCACGAACCGGGCCTGGGGGTGGGCGCCACCGTAACGACAACCCGCGACTACGTCCTGACCGCTGCCGACATCGCCGCCGGACGGCTGGGGGCTGTGGAGTTCGAGGTCACCGCCGCCAACGGTGCACAGCAGATCTCCGCAATGCTGGCCGGCGGCGAAACCGTCCTGGACCTGCAGCCGGCGCGCCCGGAAACCGTTCCGGCGCTGACCGTGCAGGACCTTGAGGAACAGCTTCCGCCGTTCGATCTGGGCACCGCGGAGAAATACCGCAACGGCCAGAAAGTGGTCCTCAACGGCCTCGAATACGGCCAGTGGTACTACGTCTACCTCAACAAGCACAGCCAGCGCATCGGTTGGTTCTTCCCCACCACTCACAACACTGTGGAGTTCATCCTGCCGGCTGACGTCCAGAACGGACGCGACGACGTCGTGGTCCTCGACCAGGACGGCAAACAGGCCTCCTTTGACAGGCTGCAGGTGACCCCGAAGGGATAACCGGCCAGAATTCAAGGAGAACAGAGTGGACAGGAACGGCCGGCGGTCACGCCGGCCGTTCCTGTCCAGAACGATGAGAAAAGATGGGACAACCGACACAACAACCCGGACCTTCGGCTGGAAATGTAGCCGGATTGTCGATCCTCCTGGCCCTATTCGTCAGGTTCTGCGGTCTCGGCTGGCTTGTTCTACGAGCTCGGTGATCCAGGGACGGTGCCCTCGGTGGAAGGTTATTCCTTCGGGTAGGCCCTCCATGCTGGGGACTGCGTTTGTGATGTTGATGGTGACGTGGTTGCTGCCCAGCGGCGCGTTGGTGATCTGAAGGTCGCCGTAGGATTTCGGCAGTACGGGGTCCAGCCAGACTCCGCCGCGGGAGACGTGGGCGTCGTAGCGCATCAGGCTGGTTAGCAGCAGGATCGGTGAGGTCGCTGCCCATGCCTGGGGCGAGCACGCGGTGGGATAGGGGACGGGTTCGGTGAACTGGTCGCGGCTGAACCCGCAGAAAAGTTCCGGCAATCGGCCGCCGGAAAAGTCGGCAGCTTCCAGGAGCGCCGTGGAGATCCGCTGTGCCTCCTCCACGAACCCGTACCGGACCAGGCCCGCCTGGATGATCGCGTTGTCGTGCGGCCACACGGAACCGTTGTGGTAGCTGGCGGGGTTATAGGCGCCCATGTCGCTTGCGAGCGTGCGGATACCCCAGCCACTGAACATCTCCGGGGACATCAGGTGCCCGGCCACCTGCGCGGCCTTGTCCTCGTCCACTAGTCCCAACCACAGGCAATGGCCCATGTTGGAGGCACATGCGTCGACTTTTTGCTTTTTCCCGTCGAGGGCGACGGCGTAGTAGCCGCGTTCGGGTATCCAAAACTCCTCGTTGAACCGCTTCTTCAGGACGGCTGCGCGGTCAGCGTAAGTGTCTCCGACCTCATAGTCGCCAGCGTCGTATGCCATCCATGCCCGGGCCAAGTATGCAGCGAAGACATAGGCCTGGACTTCGCAGAGCGCGATAGGCGGCTCCGCCAGCCGCCCGTCGGCGAAATTTATGCCGTCCCACGAGTCTTTCCACCCTTGGTTGATCAGGCCATTGGGGTTGAGCCGCTGGTATTCGACGAAACCGTCGCCGTCTTTGTCGCCGTAGTCGCGGATCCATTCCAGTGCCCGGTCCGCATGGGGCAGCAATGCGTTGATGGTTTCCTTGGCAAATCCCCAGCGGCTGACGGCCCCCAGGACGTCAACGAACAAAGGGGTGGCGTCCACGCTGCCGTAGTAGGTGGATTTTCCGCCCAGGGAGAGCCCGCTTGAGACATCGAGCCTTACTTCGTGGAGGATTTTGCCAGGTTCCTCTTCGCTGACGGGATCAACGACGGTTCCCTGGCGGTCGGCCAATGTCTGCAGCGTGCCCAGCGCCAGGGAGGGGTCCACCGGAAGCGCCATTTCAGAGGCCCAGAGCGAATCTCGGCCGAAAATGGTCATGAACCAGGGCGCTCCGGCGGCCACCACCACGCGGTCCGGATGGTCTGGGTCCTCGATTCGCAGCGCTCCCAGGTCGTCGTAGCTGCGCTGGAGGGTCCGTTCGATTGCGGGATTTCCCATCCGCAGCATCGGGATTCTGGCTACCCATTCCCGGTGGCGCCGATCGCTGGGAGACAACTCCCCGCCCGTGTGGCTGAAGGCTGGCTGGCCGGCCTTTCCCGTGGCCGGCACGGCGATGACAGTCGTGGACCATTCCGACCTTGGCTGGATTATGACCCGGCAGGTAATGGCGTCGGTGGTCACGTCAGCATCGGGAGCATTGATGACGATGTCCTTTTCGACGTCCCTCCACCGGCCGTGGATTCTCAGCACTCCAACGTCAGCGCGCCGGTGCTCCTCCCATTGCCTCTGGTTCCTGGCTTCCTTGACCTCAAACAAATCGGCAAAGTCCGACCCAACCACCAGCTGGATGACGCATTCCATGGGTATCAGGGAAAAATTCCGGACCGTGAGTTGTTCCCGGATGCCCGCACCCACTTCGCGCAGCCGTTCGATAATAAGGGGACTGTCCGCATAACCATCAGAACGCGGGACGCGTCCTGCGAAAAGGGCACGGTAGGGCTCCTTTACCTCGGCCGCGAGCGGCTCCAGCGGCTGCCCATTAACCGTCAGGGCCCACGTGGAAACATACCGGGTGTCCTGGACGAAAAGGCCGTGGGGATGCTCCGGATGGATGTCTCCATTCGGCATGGAGATACAGAAGGACGAGCCCTCCACTAATGTGACTGTTCCAGCCCCTAAGGGCCCGGCCGCCGTGTCGGCGTTCCACCCTGCCATGCCTGCCTCCTTGGGAAAACCCCATGCTGCCGGACTGGCCAACAGGCCTTGCCCACCGGCCCGGCTGCCCTTGTGATCGACGCTACGCCTGCTGCCCTTTGGCCGCCAGAGCCCCAAACGGGAATTCAGGCGTGAGCCGTCAATGCGAGAACCGGCCCACATGCGCCAGAGGGCGATGCCCGAGGCGGGCGGAAACGGAAAGGGCAGCTGCCATGACTCGTTTGGAGTGTTCAGCAATCCGGTCTTGTCCCGTGCGTGAGACGGCGTCGGGGCGCGCTCCGGTGGCAAGCGCCATCCTCGTGCTACCGGGCGGAGGACACAAGCGGAGGTTTGTGGCATTGCCGGCCCCTTAATTTGAACCGGGCCGTGATTCGTTGGGGCGGAGCGCCTGGCCCTCCGCATATGCTCTTTAAACACCACGAACGATTGGATGCGCATGAGCCGCCGTTATGTCATCGATGCGATTCCCGGCGACGGCATTGGCGTGGATGTCACCGACGTCGCGATGCAGTGCGTCGACGCCGTCGCCGGAATGTACGGCTTCGACGTCCAGTGGCGGGTCCGGGACTGGAACAGCCACTTTTACCGCAAGGCGGGCCGCATGATGCCTGTTGACGGAATAGAGCAGCTGAGCAGCGGTGATGGCATCTACCTGGGAGCCGTCGGGACACCGGACGTGCCCGACGATGTCACCCTTTGGGGGCTCCTCATCCCTATCCGCCGGGAGTTCGACCAGTACATCAACCTCCGGCCCATGCGGTTGCTGCCCGGCATCGTCGGCGCCATGCCCGGCATCGAGGACCTGGACATCGTGGTGGTACGGGAGAACGTTGAAGGCGAGTATTCCCAGATCGGAGGAAGGTTCGGCGCCGGAACCGAAGGCGAGTTCGCGGTTCAGGAGAGCGTCTTCACCAGGCGCGGTATCGCCCGGGCGGCGCGCTATGCCGCTAACGTCGCCACCGAACGCGGCGGCCGGCTCGTCTCCGCAACAAAGTCCAACGGCATCATCCACACCATGCCGTTCTGGGATGAGGTGGTGGCGGAGACAATCACGGCGTTCCCCGGCGTCGTCGTCGAAAAGGTGCTCATTGATGCGCTGGCGGCACGGCTGGTGATGAAGCCGACGAGTATCCGGACCATCGTTGCGTCGAACCTGTTCGGGGACATTCTTTCGGACCTGGTAGCTGGTATTGCCGGGTCCATCGGCATTGCACCCAGCGCCAACCTCAACCCGGAGCGGCGGCACCCGTCGATGTTCGAGCCCGTGCACGGCTCTGCTCCGGATATTGCGGGCAAGGGTATCGCCAACCCGGTGGGCGCTCTGTGGGCCGCTGCAATGATGCTCGACCATCTCGGTGAGGCGGAGGCCGCCCGGTCCCTGACCTCTGCCTTTGAGGGAACGCTCGCGGACGGCACTGCGACGCCGGACCTGAAGGGCACCGCCACCACCGTGGAGTTCGCCGCCGAAGTGCTGTCGCGCCTGTCCTAACCAACTAGCTGGTGCGCAATCGCTTCTCCAAACGGAACGCGACCAGCGAGGCAGCCGCCCCGGCACCTGCGACCAGCGCTGCAAGCGTCCATCCAACGGCGGGACTGAAATGGGAGAAAACGATCCCGAACAGCAACGGCCCCAGCGTTCCGCCGATGTAGGTACCGCTCTGAGTGATCCCGGTGGCCCGGATGGTGAATGGATGCGCCGTGCGTGAGACCACGTAATGGGCCAGGCCGTTCCAGCCCCAGCCCAGACCGAACGCGACGACGGCTCCGGCTGCATAGGCGATCGGGAAACCGGACGCCATGCCGAGCAGCCCCAGGCTCCCGGCCCCCATCATCAGGGCCACCGTGGCCATCGAGCCGCCGATCCCCCGGTCCGCGGCAATACCCACCAGCGGGCGGGCCAGAATCCCGGCCACACTGGCGGCGCCCAGCAATAGGCCCGCACCGGCGGCATCGAATCCCGCCTGCACAGCCATGGTCACAGTGAAAGCACCCACTACATTGGCCTGCCCGGCTCCCAGGGCACTGGCCACGGCGGTGGCAAAAAGGAATGGTTTCAGCCTCCGGGGGAGCGGTTCCCTGGCGGCTTTACCTGAGCGCCCTTGGAACGGGGCAGTGCGTGGGAGGGTGCGGAGCAGCGCCGGGATCAGGGCCGCCGCCAGCAGTGCTGCCAGCGCAAAGGTCCAGTTCCACCCCACGGTAAGAGCGAATAGCGGGACGGACAGGCCGGCGGTGAGCGTCGCCGTCGGAATGGCGGCCTGCTTGAGGCCAAACGAGAAGGCGCGGTTGCGTACCGCCACCTGGTCCACGATCAGGCCGTTGGACAGCGGGTGGATCAGGGCGTTTGCGGTACCGGCGAAACTGAGCCAGACGATCAGCCACGCCCAGTGCGGAGTGACAAAGGCGATGCCGGCCAGTGCAACAAAGCCCAGCCCGACGGCGAGCGGGACTCCGCGGCGGAGCCCCAGTCCGCTCGCCACATACCCGGCCGGGGCGGACAGCAGTGCTGAGACAGCCCAGAAGGTGGAGACCGCGACTCCGAGTGCTGACGCCGTCATGCCCAGGTCCTGCTCAAGCTGGACAGCCAGCCCGCCGACGAGGAAGACCGGCAGCACCGCCACCACCGTTGTCAGCGCCGCGATGGCCGTGGCGCGCTGTCCCGGTCGACGCGCCGGTGTTCGAACGGGGCCGACGGCGGCTGGCCTCACCGTGGAGATCGGCTCTGCGAAACGACTGCCGCGTTGTCCTGTACGACGGCGTCGCCGGCCAGCATGGAGCGCCCGCCGGTCCGCACCTGGGCCAGCAGGCCGTCGGCAGTGAGGACGGCACGTTCGGCCGGCGAGAAGTCGAGCCCGAGCGTCAACTCGGTGCCTCCGTCCACTCGGGCAGTGACGGAGCGGCGACCATCGGCCAGGGCGTCAGCAAGCCCTTCGATGACCCACCGCTGCCCGGTTGAGCTTTGCGCGTCGGAGGGCAAGATCAGCGGCACGATGCCGGCGGCGATGAGGTTGCGGCGATGGATCCGCGCGTAGCTGCGGGCAGCGACCACCCGGACCCCCAAGTACAACGGGATCAGGGCGGCATGCTCCCGCGACGAACCCTGCCCGTAGTTTTCCCCGCCCGCAATGATTCCGCCGCCCCATTCGAGGGCGCGATCGTGAAAACCGGGGTCCAGGCGGCGGAACATGAAGCGCGCGCAGACGGCGATGTTGGACCATACAGACATGGCGATGGCGCCGTCGGGAGCCATGTCACCAGTGGAGATGTCATCACCGACGGCGATCAGCACCCGGGCGTCCAGGTCAGCCGGCAGCGGTGTGGGCTGTGGCGGCGGGACGAGGTTGCTGCCCCGCTCGATCTCGATGTTGCGACGTGCCTCAAGGGGCAGGACACCGGCAATATGCAGGTCATGGACTTCCGGATGAGGAGGAGTGGCAGGGCGGAGCTCGCCGCGGCTGACGGTGGAGGCATCGACGATGGCGCCTTCCAGCGCGCTGGCAGCAGCGGTCGACGGCGAACACAGGTACACGGAGTCCTCGGCTGTACCGCTGCGGCCCGGGAAGTTGCGGTTGAACGTGCGCAACGACGGCGCACCCTCCGTAGGTGCCTGCCCGATGCCCACGCAGGGGCCGCATACCGGCTCGAGCATCCGCGCCCCGGCCCCCATAAGATCCTCATAGACGCCGGAGGCGATGATCGTCTGCAGGATCTGGCGTGATCCCGGCGTCACCGTGAGCTGGACGGACGGATGGACGGTATGTCCCTTGAGGATGGCAGCCACAGTGGCCAGGTCCTCGTACGAACTGTTCACAGAGGAACCCACGCAGACCTGGACCACCTCAGTGCGCGGCAGTTCGGACACGGGACGGACGTTGCCTGGTGAGTGCGGCAGCGCCACGAGCGGAACGAGGCTTGATAGATCAATCTGCTCGTCGTCGTCGTAGCCTGCGCCGGCGTCGGCCGCCAGGGGGACGAACTGATCCTCTCGGCGCTGGGCCCGGAGCCACGCGCGGGTCTGGTCATCGGAGGGAAAGATGGCTGTGGCGGCACCTGTCTCGATGATCATGTTGCAGATGGTCGCGCGCGCCGAGACTGACAGGGAAGCCACACCCTCCCCGTAGAACTCGAACACCTTCCCGCGGCCGCCCCGCACGCCATGGCGGCGCAGCAGCTCCAGCACCACGTCCTTCCCTTCGGCATTGGGTCCGAGCGTGCCCGTCAGTTCCACCCCCACGACGGCGGGGCACACAAAGTCGAACCCGTAGCCCGCCATCGCCACGGCGACCTCCAGCCCGCCGGCGCCGAGGGCGAACATGCCGAGGGCACCCGCCGTTGAGGTGTGGGAGTCCGCGCCCACCAGGACCTGGCCCGGCCTGGAGAATTTCTCAAGGTGGATGTAGTGGGAGATGCCGTGCCCGGCGGGGGAGTAGCGCAGCCCGTAGCGGGCGGAGAAGGTGCGGAGGTAGTGGTGGTCCTGCATGTTCTTTTCATCGATCTGCAGGACGTTGTGATCGACGTACATGACCGCCAGCGGCACGGCGACGGAGTCCATGCCGAGCATTTCGAACTGCATGGCGGTCATGGTTCCGGTTGCGTCCTCGATGAGGATCTGGTCAACGGCGATGGTGATGTCGGCGCCGTGAGTCAGGCCGCCGGACGCGAGATGGCTGGCCAGGATTTTGTGGGTCAGTGTCTCGGGCATTCAGAGCTCTCCTCAAGCAGGAAGGCGGTGATGGCGGCAGAGGCACGCCATCTCTTGCGGATGGCGTGCCTCTGCCGGTTGGTGCTACTTCAGGAATTCGTTCGTGTAGGTGTCCGCCAGCTTGATGTCCTTATCCCCGACCTCCGGGTTGGCCACCCGCTGTGTCTTCAGGACCGCCTGAACGCCGTCCTCGGTAAAGGATCCGTCCTTGCTGAGCGTCTTCTTCAGGTCCTCAATGACCTTGGCGTAGAGCTGCTTGTCTCCGCCGGCGAACTTCTCAGGCATTTTCGCGGCAATCTCCTCGCCGGAGTGGCCGTCGATGAATTCGAGGGTGCGCTTGATCGCCTTGGCGAGCTTGCCTGCGGTTTCCTTGTTCTTGTCCAGCCATTCAGTCTTGGCGTAGAGGGAGGAGGACGGCCAGGAGTCGGTGTCGAATACTTCCTTCAGACCCTCCACGGTCCGGACGTCTTCCAGCAGCACCGGATCGTGGCCTATCCGCTTTGCGAGTACGGAGATGTCAGGTTCGAGCATCACTGCGGCGTCCACCTGGTTCTGCTCCACGGCGGCAACGGCAGAGGACCCGGCGCCGATCGCTGAAACTGCGGCATCTGTCTGCTGCATGCCACTCTTGGCGAGCAGGAACTTTACGAACATGTCGGTGGAGGACCCCGGTGAGGTCACTCCGACGTTCTTGCCTTTGAGGTCCGCAATGGACTTGATCTGGCCCTCATTCTTGGGCGCCACGATGAGGGCAAGCCCCGACGACTCGCCCATGTCAACGAACGCCTTGATGGGCTGGTTCTTGGCCTGCATCTGGATGGTGTGCTCGTAGTATCCGCTGGTGACATTTGTGCTGCCGCCCACCATCGCAGTGAGCGCTTTCGAGCCGCCCTGCAGGTCCTGGAGTTCGACGTTCAGGCCCTCTTCCTTGTAGTAGCCCAGTTCCTGGGCCAGCGTGGTGGGAAGGTAGGTCAGGAGAGTCTGGCCGCCGACGCCGATGATCACCTTGGTGCCTTCCCCGCCGCCGGCAGCACCGGTCCCGCCCTGGCCGGGAGGTGCAGCCGAAGGGGCGCCGCAGGCGGAGAGAGCCAAGGCAACGGAGGCAAGCAGGGTCAGGGGGCGGAAGAGCCTACGGCGCCGGGTTTCTTTCTGGGTCATGAGAGTTCCCTTTCAGGCGGTGATGGTAATAGTTACGAGGACCGGGCCGGGCGCCACCTGAGGAGGTGCCGTTCGAGGCGGTTGACGAGGAGGTCGATGATCAGGACCACGAACATCAGGATGAACATGCCGGCGAAGACTCCCTTGGTATCGAAGACACCCTGGGCCTGGGCTATGGCGTAGCCCACACCGGCGGAAGCTCCGAGGTATTCACCCACCACTGCGCCGGTGATGGCAAAACCTACGCTGATATGCAGGCTGGAGAAGATCCAGGTCAGGGCGCTGGGGATGAAGACGTGGCGGAGGAGCTGCTTCTCCGACGCCCCCAGCATGCGTGCGTTGTCCACGAGGACCCGGTCCACGCTCTTGACGCCCTCGAGGGTGTTGAAGAAGACGATGAAGAACACCAAGGTGAAACCGAAGGCGACCTTTGACCAGATCCCCAGGCCGAACCACAGCAGGAAAATCGGGGCCAGCACCACGCGGGGAAGGGCATTGAACATCTGCAGGAACGGGTCCAGGAGCCGCTCCAGGAAACGGACCCTCGCCAGGAGGAAGCCCAGGACCAGGCCGGCCGCCGCGCCCGTCAGGAAGGCGAGGATCGATTCCTGCAGGGTGATCCACAGGTGCGGGAAGACGAAGCCGCTGGAGATCCAGACCCATACCGTCATCAGGATGTCGGAGGGGAGGGGGAAGAAGAATGGGTCGATAACGCCAACGCGTCCCAACAATTCCCACGCACCGAGGACAATGACGGCGAGGGCCAGTTGTCCCATCCGGATGGAGAAGTTGGACGCTTCACCCCGTTTGCGCCGGGGGCGCTCAACCATGGCCGGACCCCGCTCCTTCCGGAGGGGAAAGCGCTGTGTCTTCTTGGAAACTGGTGCCACCGTCATGCTGCGTCGCTCTCTTCCTCTTCCCGCGCTGATTCGTAGGTCTTGGATACCTCAACCTTGAGGCGCCCCCAGATTTCTCTGTGGAGCTCGACGAACTTGGGATCGTCCCGGATGTCCAGGAGGTCACGGGGGCGGGGGATGTCGATCTCGTAGCTGCCGACGACGGTGCTTCCCGGCCCGGCCCCGAGGATGACCACCTCGTCGGACAGGGCAATTGCCTCGTCCAGGTCGTGGGTGATGAACACGACGGCCTTGTCCGATTCCTGCCAGAGCTGGAGGAGTTCGTTCTCCATGATCTGACGGGTCTGTACGTCGAGTGCGGAGAAAGGCTCGTCCATCAGCAGGATGTCGGGGTTGACGATCCAGGCCTGGGCGACTGCGGTGCGCTTGCGCATGCCGCCGGAGAGCTGGTGGGGGTACCGGTCAGCGAAGTTCTTCAATCCCACCTTCTCGAGCCAGCGGCGTGACTCGTCGTAGGCCTCGGCCTTGGAGACCCCGGCCATGGTGAGCCCGAGGCTGACGTTGTCGATGACCGACTTCCAAGGCAGCAGGGCGTCCTGCTGGAACATGTAGGAGGCGCGGCGGTTCACCCCGTGTACGGGCTCACCGAAGCTGTGGACAGTGCCCGAGGAAGGATTCAGGAGTCCCGCTGCCATGTTGAGGATCGTGGACTTACCCGATCCCGTCGGCCCAACGATGGAGACAAACCGTCCGGGCTCCACCTTGAGGTCGATGTCCCGGACAGCGAAGTACGATCCACCGCCGGGAGTTGCAAACTCCTTGGTGCATCCGTTGAGCTCAACCGCAAAATTCGATGATTCAGGCTGTGAGGGCTGCGTCATTGCTATTCTCCCGCTAACCACATTGTGAGTTGTTGGCCATATAGTGGGCACTACGCTAACAGTAACGTCTGTCACACTACAAGGGGGCTTCAAATAGGCGCCACCCCGCCCTGACCGAGAAGAAGGAACCTGGAATCGAGCCATGAGCGCAACCGAAAACGCCGCCGCCCCGTTGCTGGTGCTAAAGAAGATCACGGCCATCCTTGATGCCTTCTCCCTGGTGCGGCCAGAATTGAGCCTCGCCGAAATACGCGCGGAGACCGGGTTGCCGCACTCCACGGTGCAGCGCCTGGTCGCGAATATGGTGCATGAGGGAATGCTCGATCGGCGTGATGACCAATTCCGGGTCGGGTTGCGTATGACCCACTGGGCGGCGCCCGCCCGGCAGGGCCTGGACTTCCTGGAATTGCTGACACCGGTAATACGGCGATTGCGGGATGAGCTGGGCGAGACGGTCTGCATCTTCAGGGAATCGCAGGGAAGCAGGGTTTGCGTCGCGTTGGCCGAGACCCGACGGGTTCTTCGAAGGGCGGTCGAGGTCGGCGATATCATGCCGCTCCACGCCGGTTCGGCGGGCCGCGTATTGCTCGCCTGGAACCCCGACCTGGCGGAGAGGGTCTACGGGTCAGGGCTCCGGTCCATCACCGACCAGACCATCACGGACGCAGCAAGCCTTGATGCCGCCGTCTCGAAGACTCGTGCGGACGGTTTTGCCATCACCACCGGGGAGCGGGTTTCCGGGGCCAGCGGCTTGTCTGTTCCGATCTTCGGCCCGCAGGCTGAGCTCTACGGTGCACTCACCGTCATGGGGCCCACCATGAGGATGCCTTACGACGTGTGTGCTTCCTGGATAGAGCCGGTCATCGCCGCGGCAGCTGAAGGTACCCGGCTGATCGGCGGAAGTCTTCCCTCCGAGGTGGAGCCCATATCGTGATTTTATATTCACAATATGAGAACAGGAGTGCATACTGGTTCCTGTACGACGGGGAGCTCATGAACCTCCGTCCGTGTGTACGGCGCCCACTGGGTCCGCATCAGGAATCAGGAGTTGAGATTTGATGAAGGTTGTCGAAACCGGCACAGCGAAGCTTGGCAAGGACGCAGAGGACGGGGCCGGCCACGGGATCGCTGAAGAAACGCCACCAGCCGTCGCAGGCAGGGCCAAAATCGCGGGCGGTGATGCGGGTCCTCTGTCCGGCGTGCGCGTCCTCGAACTGGGATCTCTGATCGCCGGCCCTTTCGCGGGACGGCAGATGGCAGACTTCGGTGCCGAAGTCATCAAGGTCGAATCCCCAAACAGGCCGGATCCCATGCGCGAATGGGGCCGCGCGCGCGTTAATGACCACACGCTGTGGTGGTCGGTGCAGTCCCGCGGCAAAAAGTGCGTCACTATGGACCTGAAAGCCCCGCGCGGCCGGGAGCTCTTTCTTGAGCTCTGCAAGGACGCCGACGTCATCCTCGAGAACTTCCGCCCGGGCACTATGGAAAAGCTTGGCCTCGGCCCTGAAGAGCTGTGGAAGATCAATCCCGGCCTCATCATCGCCCGGGTCTCGGGATATGGACAGACTGGTCCGGAAGCGTCAAAGCCGGGTTATGCCTCCGTCGCCGAAGCGCGGAGCGGATTGCGGCACCTGAACGGCTATCCCGACCAGCCGCCACCCCGCACAGGTATTTCACTGGGGGACAGCCTCGGCTCGCTGTATGCCCTGCAGGGGATCCTGCTGGCGTTGTACTGGCGGGATGCCCGCGGGGGGACCGGCCAGGTGGTCGATGTGTCGCTCGTTGAGGCGTGCTTTTCACTACTGGAGAGCGCGGTGCCGGACTACGCCGCCACCGGTATTGTTCCCGGACCCAGCGGCTCGGGACTGAAGGGGATCGCGCCGTCGAACATCTTCCGCTCCAGCGACGGCAAGTGGGTTGTCATAGCGGCCAATCAGGATTCGGTCTTCGTCCGCCTGGCCACAGCGATGGGCATGCCCGGGCTCGCGGAGGACCCGAAATACCGTGATCATGCGCAGCGGGGCCGCAACCAGGAGGAGCTTGAAAGCATCATCGCCGATTGGGCGGTGCACTACTCCGCCGGCGAGCTGGTCAGCCTGCTCGATAAACATGCTGTTCCGAACAGCACCGTGAGTACCGTTGAAGATATCTTCGAGGATCCGCAGCTCAAAGCCAGGGACATGCTCGTGGAAGTGGCTGACGACGAGCTGGGCGCCGTGGTCCAGCCGGGAATCGTTCCCAAGCTCACGCGCTCCGCCGGCCGGATTAGCTGGAACGGGCCTTTGGTGCATGGATCCCACAATGCCGATGTGTACCAGGGCCTCCTGAACCTCACCGAAGAAGAGTTTCAGAATGCACGTAGCGAAGGAGCAATCTGATGGCGTTTGCCCACGGAACCAGTCCGGTCTCGATCGTGGACGTCAGCCCGCGCGACGGGCTGCAGAACGAGAAGACCCCCGTGAGCACGGAAGATAAGGTCCGGCTCATCGAAGAGCTGATCCGGATGGGTGCGCGGCGGATCGAAGCCGTCAGCTTTGTGAATCCCAAAGCCGTACCCCAGATGGCTGATGCCGACGCCGTGATGGCGTCGGTCCCGCGCACCGACGCCGTGAGCTATATCGGCCTGGTGCTGAACACCAGGGGTGCCCTCCGGGCTGTCGATGCCGGGGTGGACGAGATGAACTATGTACTGCCGGTGACCGACGCATTCGCCTCAGCCAACCAGAACACCACAGTTGCTGCAGCGCTTAGGGCTCTGGAGGAAGTGTCGGACATCGCTGCCGCCGCATCCATTCCACTCAGCGTCACCGCAGCTGTCGCTTTTGGCTGCCCCTACCAGGGAGACGTCCCGATCGAGCAGACCCTCGAGGTCGTCCGCAGTGCAATTGGTCTCGCGAACCTGGCTGAAGTGGCGTTGGCCGACACGATTGGTTGCGCCGTCCCGTGGCAGGTGGGCGAGACTTTCGCCACGCTGCGCGAGGAAACCGACCTGCAGTTGAGGGCCCACCTTCACGAGACCCGCCACACGGCGCTGGCCAATACTTATGCGGCGATGGCATCGGGTGTCGATGTGTTCGACAGTAGCGTCGGTGGTCTCGGAGGATGCCCCTTCGCTCCCGGCGCGGCCGGAAATATCTCCACGGAGGATCTCGCGTGGATGCTCGGGCGTGCAGGCTTCCCGACAGGCATCGACGTGCACAAAGCAACGGAACTGGGCCGCTGGATTTGCGGCCTCGTCGGTACCAATCCGCGTTCCGGACTGGCAGGGGCAGGAGTGTTCCCGGCGGCAGCGTAAGGCGCAGTACTTCGGCTGCACCTCGCGTCGCCTGGTTTGAGTTCAAACATAATGCCCGGCGATTCGAACGGCGGCGCTTTTAAGTCGAAAGCTATGGGCTAGATGTCAATGTGGGAATAAATCGCCCTTGTTCGCGGCCTGGGTGCCAGGTACCTACCGCGTCAAGCGATGGGATAAGGCACACATGATGTTCTGGAACTTGCATCCCCAGCGCAAGACACTAATAAAAAATCTTCCCTGAGTGGACGAAGATGAACCACAGGAGGAGGGGTGCGCCGTCCCGGTGTAAATGGCGTGGTAACGGTCGCGGGTTTCCGTGAGCGTTGTCGAGCTTCATGGCTTGAGCCGTCTTCACTGCCGGGCAACTGGCAGTGAAGACGGCTATCTTGCTTTCCGGGCCTAGGGGGTTGGCCTTATGGCTGTATCGGCGCTGTAGGAAGTGACCTTTGAAGCGGGGCCGCTGTCAAGCACTTTTGATCGGACTGTGGAAGCATCCAAAACGACGTGCTGTGTTTCGACGTTGCTCACAACATGGTTGGTGGCCACTACGTTGCTGTCACCCCCGGCGACGAGGATCATTGTCGGCTGGGCGTTCGGCGGTACGATCCTGTCGGGCGAGACGTCGTAAGCGATGAGGTTGTTGGCGAAAAAGTTGTTGTCTCCCGCGATGTGAACCACGCCGTAAAGATCGTCCAGGCCGTTGGATGTTCCGAGGAACGGCGGGAAGCCTTCCATACCGCGCCGGAAGTGGTTGCCAGTGATCAGGTTTTCCTTGCAGTTGTTAATGAGGCGCATTATGCCGGGGAAGAAACCCTGGAACCTGTTCGAGGTCACCGAGCATCTGTTGCAGCCGGTCAGCTCGACCAGGCTCCTGCCCCGGGGGAACAGGTTGTTACCGGTGATGAGAAGACCTTCGTGATTCTCCGCCAGCAGGGTGGCCCCCTCCGGCCCGGCCCCCATGAGGTTGTTGCTGACGATCGTCGCCTGTCCGGCGCCGGTGAGTTCTACGCAGTTGCCGCATTCGGCGATCATGTTGTCGTGGACACGCAGGGCGTCGGCGCCACGGACTATGAGTGCGTGTTCGAGATACACAAAACCCATGCCGGTGATGTGGAAGGAGTCGTTGTCTGAGGCGACTTCAATGCCGGTTCTGCCGTTTCGGTAGCTGTTGCCGTCTGGCGGGAACTCCACGCCATCAAGGCAGAAGTCGCGGAAAACAACTCCGGACAGGCGGGGGCTCCCCGCCCGACGTACCAGGAAGGCCTGCGGAGCTGTTGAAGGAGTAAGGACACGGATGTGGCTGCCGCCGGGCTGCAGTTCGAGCCAGCCGGACGTGTCCACATTGTCCTTTATGCTGCGGGAGAAGAACCCGTGGCCAAAGCCTGCAATGGTCAGATAGCTGACGTCCACGACAACTTGAGTCCGAAGGTCGTAGTCGCCCGGGGGGATGGTGATGACGGCGCCCGGCCGGGCGTCTGCCGTGGTCTGGCGCTTTTTGACGTCCGCGATGATGTCATTGATCACCGCACCAATGTCTATCTGGGCCGTCACCTCGGGCCGGCCCTTGATCTTCCAGGACGTGACGTCGTATCTGTTTTTTTCTTCCGTGCTGTCCGCGGCCTGCGCCGGTGCTGCAGCGCCAAGAGCCAGCGCTCCGGTAAGCGTGGCAACAGCGCCAGCGCCTAATAGTCTGCGTCGGCTCGGGTCCATCATCAGCGAATTTTTGTCAGTCAACGCTTGTCTCCTCAATGCACTGTGGAATGTGTGGGCTATCCGGGACCGCAAAGCATCGGTTTTCGCAGCACAGGGCGGCAGGTTTCAACGAGAACTCCGCATACGCGTGGAAGATGTCCCGACCGCCATGGAGTCGGGAGTCCCAAGTGGTGCCAAAACGATTTGGTTGGCCGGATACATTGAGGCTAGGAGGGCGGAGCAACAGCTGTCAACGCCAAAAACGTCCCACGGTTTTTGGCAAAGCAGCGACCCTTGACACCTGAACCTGCCCAGTCCTATCGTGGATGCCAAGTCGTTTTGGCAAAACGATTTTTCAGTCCAAGTCACTCTCACCATTCCGTTCAAGAGAAAGTGAGTCGACAGCGATGTCCACTCGTAAATTCATCGGCAGGCTCGCCATCGGCGGCATCTGCACCGCCGTCGCACTGGCCGCCTCGGCCTGCGGCGCAGGTGGCCCGGCCCCGTCTACAGGAACTGCCGGAACCAACACCGTCAACGTCCTGGTCGAAGCCGGCGGCCACGCCGAACTGACCGGCGTCGCCGCACAATGCAAGAAGGACGCCGGCGTAGACGTCAACTTCGTTGAACTGCCCTACGACGGCATGTTCAACCGGCTTTCCAGCGAATTCTCCTCCGGCAACGTCTCCTTCGACGTGGCCGCCCTGGACTCCGTGTGGCTGCCCAGCTTCAAGGACGCCCTCCAGCCCATTGACGAGATCTTCACTGACGAGGCGAAAAAGGACATCTTCCCGGCCCTGGTCAAGGAAGCCAACGTCGACGGGCACTTCGTGGGCCTGCCCGCCTGGACCAACGCCGAAATTATCCTGTACCGCAAGGACCTGTTCGAGGACGCCAAGAATAAGGCCGACTTCCAGACAAGGTACGGCTATGAGCTGGCTGCCCCCACCACGTGGAAGCAGTACCAGGACATCTCCGAGTTCTTCACCAAGGACGGCATGTACGGTACGGATGTCAAGGGCGGCGTGGAAACCGAATGGCTGGCCCACGTCCTGCAGGCCGGCTCGCCCATGGTCCTGGACGGCGACAAGGTGGTCATCGACAACGCCGCGCACAAGGAAGCCCTGGACTTCTACGTGGGCCTGGCCAAGTACGCTCCCTCCGGTGCAGCCCAGGTGGACTGGGCCGCAGCGCAGAACCTGTTCAACCAGGGCCAGACCGCCATGACCCGGTTCTGGGCCCACGCCTACCGGCAGATCCCCAAGGACTCCCCGGTGGCGGGCAAGGTGGGCACAGCCCCCATGATCGCCGGATCCGCCGGCGTCGGCGGCGTTCCCGGCCCCTGGTACCTCACGGTGCCGAAGGCCACCAAGAACACCGAGGCGGCCAAGAAGTTCGTGAAGTGCGCCTACGACTACAACGACAGGGGCATCGAATCCAGCCTGGGCCTGGCCTCCCGCATCTCCGCGTTCGAGAAGTACCAGGACAAGGAAGGCTACGAGAGCTTCAAGCCGCTGATCGAAACCCTCAACGGCGAAGCCACCGCCACCCGCCCGGCCACCGAGAAGTGGCAGCAGATCGTGGACACCGTCCTGGTGCCCATGCTGCAGAAGGCCGTTGCCGGCGGTGACTCCGCCACCCTCCTCGCCGACGCCAAGAAGCAGATCGAGGACCTCCTCAAGTAAGACCCCCGCGGCCGGCACCTGTGTACCGGTGCCGGCCGCGGCCCCAACCAGCGGAAGAGAAAACCGTGCGCATCTCCGACCGCCGCTTCGCATTGTTCCTGATGACACCAGCGGCGCTGTTCCTGGCAATATTCGTGGCCTTCCCGCTGTTCCGCCTGGTGGCGGACAGCTTCTACAAAATCTCCCCGATCGCCGGCGGCCCCCGCGACTTCGTGGGCCTGGACAACTACTTCCGCGCCTTCGCATCCGAGGCCTTCACGGGAGCGGGCTGGCGGACCCTTGCCTACACCCTGGTGGTGGTGACCCTCGAGTTCGCCCTCGGCCTGGGCATGGCACTGCTGTTCACCATGCTGGGCCGCAGCTCCCAGATCTGGCGGACGGTGTTCATGTACCCGCTGATGATCGCCCCGATCGTGGCGGGCCTGCTCTGGAAGTTCCTGATGATCGACAACTTCGGCCTCATCGGGACCCTCCTGCACCAGGCCGGCATCCTGGACAACCCCAACCAGATCGGCTGGCTCTCCGACCCCAATATCGTGCTCTACTCGGTGGCCATCCCGGACATCTGGCTGACCACCTCGTTTATGTGCCTGGTGCTCTTCGCCGGGCTGCAGAACATCCCGGGTGACCTGATCGAAGCCGCGCGGCTGGACGGCGCCCGGGCACCGGCCCTGCTGTTCCGGATCATCCTGCCCCTGCTGCGGCCGGTCATCGCCGTCGCCCTGGTGGTCCGCGGCATCGACGCGGCCCGGGCCTTCGACACCATCCTCATCCAGACTAACGGCGGGCCGCAGTCCGCCTCGGAAACCATGAGCTTGCTGATCTACCGGACCATGATCCGCTTCGGCGATCCGGGCCTGGCCAGCGCCATGGGCACCATCTACCTGCTGGCGATGCTGGCCGTCGCGTTCGTCGCGGTGTCCACCATCTGGCGGCCAGGAAAGGACAACTGATGCGCCTCGCTGAACGAACAAAGCACGACGGCGGGACCCCATCCAAGGCGGCCGGGGCACCTTCCGGAGCGCCCGCCGTCGTCCCTCCCCGCAAGCGCCGCAGCGTCAACCGGGAAGGGCTGGAGGCCGGCCGGCGCAGCACCAGGACGCTGCTGTGGATCCTCCTCGCAGCAGCCATGGTGCTCTACGGATTCCCGTTCCTCTACCTGCTGTTCACGTCCTTCAAAACCCCGATCGATACCATCGCCGTGCCGCCCACAATCCTTCCCAGGGAATGGACGCTGGAAAACTATGCCAACGCGCTGGGCCGCAGCGGTGTACCGGCCTCGTTCGTCAACAGCATCCAGACGGCAATCATCAGCACGGTGCTGTCCCTGGTGCTGGCGGTGCCGGCGGCCTACGGCATCACCCGGTACAAGACCCTCAGCGGCCGGATCTTCATCATGGCCGCATTGGTGACCCGCATGGTCCCGCCGGTGGCAATCGGCATTCCGCTGGCTTCCATGATGGCGTCGATGGGCCTATCCGATACCCCCATCGCGCTGTCCATTGCCCACACCACCATCTCGCTGCCGCTCTCGATCTGGCTGATGTCCAGCTTCTTCGAGGCCGTGCCGAAAGACCTGGAGGAGGCTGCAACGGTGGATGGCTGCAGCAGGCTGGGGGCCCTGTGGCGGGTGGTGATCCCGGTGGTTTCCGGCGGCATCGCCGTCACCGCAATCTTCGCCTTCCTGGCCTCCTGGAACGAATTCCTGTTCGCCCTGCTGATGACGGCCATCCGTTCCCAGACAACGCCAGTGGTGATCGCCAACTTCCAGACCCAATTCGGCTTGGATTGGGGATCCATGACGGCGCTGGCCGCCGTCTACTCCATCCCGGTTATCCTCCTCACCCTCCTGCTGCAGCGCAGGATCGTGGCAGGTATGACGCTCGGCGCCGTCAAGGGCTAGGCCACCAAGCAACGAGTAGCCTACTGGTAACCCCCAGGGGCATCACCGACCAAAGGACGTGGGACGCAGATGAGTAACAGGAACATCGGAATCAAGGACGTGGCCGTCGCCGCCGGCGTGTCCGTGACCACCGTGTCCCACGTCCTCAACGAGGTCTCCTATGCGCGGATCAGCCCCGAAACCCGGGACAAGGTCAGGTCCGTGGCGGAGCAGCTGGGGTACGGCCCCAACCGCCTCGCCCAGGCCCTCCGCACGCAAAGGACCGGAATGCTGGGCCTCGTCAGCGAGGACATCGCCACCACCCCCCACGCGGGCAGGATCATCCTGGGTGCCGACGAGGCCGCCAAAGCCCGGGGCTATGGCCTCATGATCATCAACACCTCAGGCTCGGCCAGCCTGGAGTCCCGGCAGGCCGACGTCGAGGCCCTCCTGGAGCGCAGGGTTGACGGGATCCTTTACGCCACCATGTACCACCGCACCGTGAAGCTCCCGGCCAACCTCGGCAGCGTGCCCTCCATCCTGGTGGACTCGGTGGCTACCGACGGAAACATCACCGCCGTGATCCCGGACGAAGACGGTGGTGCACGTGCCGCCGTGGGCGCGCTCCTCGAAGCGGGCCACACCCGGGTGGGATTCATCAACAACACCGATGATGTGCCTGCGACCCGGCAGCGGCTCCGGGCCTTCCGGGCCATGCTGACTGAGGCAGGGCTCGACGGCGGCGCGGCACCTGTGGAGTCGGCAGTCTCAGAGGTGCATGGCGGCTATGAGGCCGCCCTGCGGATGCTGGCAAGCGAGGACCGGCCTTCGGCATTGTTCTGCTACAACGACCGGATGGCGATGGGCGCCTATCGGGCCGCCGCGGAACTGGGACTCTCCATTCCGGCAGACCTTTCAGTGGTGGGCTTTGACGACCAGGAACTGATCGCCGCCAACCTTTACCCGGGCCTCACCACCGTGGCCCTGCCCCACTACGAGATGGGTGCGTGGGCCACCGAACACCTGATTGACGCCGTCGAAGGGAAGACAGACCTGACCCTCATGGCACTTCACCCGACCATCCTGGGCTGCCCGCTGGTGCGCCGCGATTCAATCGCGGCCCCCCGCCACTAAGCAGCCAACCCCTTCCAATTCCCAAGAGGATCGCACAAAACATGTCCACCTTCCTTAGTGCCGCACGCCCGGAAACACCTCCGGCCGCAACCACTAGGTTCCGGCCTGCCATCCACTTCACGGCCAGGGACACCTGGCTGAACGACCCAAATGGCCTGGTCTTCCATGACGGCCTTTACCACCTCTTCTTCCAGAACAATCCGTACGGCAACGTGTGGGGCAATATGTCCTGGGGCCACGCCACCTCCCGGGACCTGCTCCACTGGACCGAACACCCTGTAGCCATTGCCTGCGACGAAACCGAGGACATCTACTCCGGCAGCGTGGTGGTGGACCACGGAAACACGTCCGGCTTCGGCACCGCGGACGCACCTGCCCTCGTGGCCATCTACACCAGCGCCTACACGGCCGCGTCCGAACACCACGGCACGCAGGCGCAGTCCCTGGCCTACAGCACCGACGCCGGCATGACCTGGCACAAGTACGGCGCCAACCCTGTCCTTGCCCGGAGCTCCGCGCACTTCCGCGACCCCAAGGTCTTCCGCTACCAGGGCGAACATGGTGACTTCTGGGTCATGGTCGCCGTCGAAGCGCAGCACCAGAAGGTGGTCTTCTACCGTTCGGAAGACCTTAAGACCTGGGACTTCCTGAGCGACTTCGGCCCCATGAACGCGGACCAGGGCGAATGGGAGTGCCCCGATCTTTTTCCCCTGGCCGTGGACGGGGACCCGGACAACGTCAAATGGGTCCTGATCGTCAACGTCAACCCGGGCGCGGTGGCGGGAGGTTCCGGCGGCCAGTACTTCGTGGGCCAGTTCGACGGCGCCCGGTTTGTCCCGGACGCCTCTTCAGTTGCAGCGCCGGCCGGGGTGAGCGCCCTGGGTGACTCCGCGGCGGCCGATGCGGCCCTGCAGCAATGCCTGTGGCTGGACTGGGGGCGCGACTGCTACGCCTCCGTCTCTTTCGGCAACGTCCCGGATGGGCGGCGGATCATCATCGGCTGGATGAACAACTGGGACTACGCCAACCTGCTGCCCACCGCCCCCTGGCGGTCCTCCATGACCCTGGCCCGCGAAGTGCGCCTCACCGCAGCCAACGGCTCCGCCCGCCTGGTCCAGCAGCCCGTCCTGCCCGGCCGCCCTGCAGGAGAAGAGCCGCCTGCCGCCGCCGTGCAGATTATCGCGGAACCGTCCGAACTGCAGGATTCGGTCCTCCGGCTGCCGGCTGCTGCACGTGGCAGCGCCCAGGTCATCGAGGCGGAGATCCTGCCCGGGAGCGCTGGACACGTGGCCTTCCATTTCTTCGCCAGCGAGGACGGAAGCACGGGCACGGTGCTGGGCTACAACGCCGCCGCCGGCCGGCTCGTCCTTGACCGCAGCCGGTCAGGGGACACGGGCTTCCACGAAAAGTTCTCCTCCGCGGAGTCAGCCCCGCTGGTCCTTGAGGACGGCGTGCTCAAGCTGCAGATCGTCGTCGACCATTGCTCGGTGGAGGTCTTCGCGCAGGGCGGCGCGGTGGTCATGACAGACCTCGTCTTCCCCGGCGCGGAAAGCCAGGAGAACTGGCTGGCGGCCGGGGGAGGCCCGGCAACAGTCCAGAAACTTACGGTCTCAACCCTTACCTGACGGCAGGTTGGGTAATCCAAGAAAGGTCCGAAAAGAATGCACACGAACGATGACCCCCAGCCGGGCCTTGACGTCGTCGTAGTCGGCGAAGCCCTTGTGGACATTGTTGTCTCGTCCGGGGGCTCTGTGGAGCACCCCGGCGGGTCACCGGCCAACGTGGCCTACGGGCTCGGGCGGCTGGGCGCGGCCACCGCCCTGCTGACCTCGATCGGCGACGACCCGCGCGGCGCGGCCATCGAGCAGCACCTGCGCAGCGCCGGCGTCGAACTCCTGCCCGGTTCCAAGGGGCCCGGCCGTACCGCCACGGCGACGGCGACGCTGGCGTCCGACGGGTCGGCGCACTATGACTTCGACATCCGCTGGGACCTTCCGCGGATCGCCCCGGCCACGCTGCCCAAGGTCCTGCACACCGGCTCCATCGCCACCTTCCTGGCGCCGGGGGCGGCAGCGATCAGGGATCTCCTCGAACAGTCACACGAGCGATGCTTTGTCACCTACGACCCCAACATCCGTCCCGCCCTGCTCGGCAGCCGCTTTGAGGCGAAGACCATCTTCGAGCAACTTGTCCCGTTCACCGAGGTGGTCAAACTCAGCGACGAGGACGCACTCTGGCTCTATCCGCGGTTGTCACTGGAGGACATCTCACAGCACATCCTGGACCTTGGGGCCGGACTCGTCGCCGTCACCATGGGAGCGAAGGGATCCCTGCTCACCACGGCGGGCGCGCAGGTGGCCGTCCCACCGGTCACGGCCGAGGTGGCGGACACCATTGGTGCCGGCGACTCCTACATGTCAGCCCTGATCTGCGGACTCCTCATGCGCGGGTCGGACGGGCTGGCGCCGTCCGTGCTGGAGTCGCTGGGCCGGATGGCCTCCCGGGCAGCGGCCATCACGGTCAGCCGCCCCGGCGCCAACCCGCCGACGGCAGAGGAGCTGCAGGCCGAGCTCCCGCAGCATCAAACAGTGGCACCATGAGAAACAGGACACAAAGGGAAGAGCCCATGCCAAGCAACAACTGCTACGACGTCACCACGTGGCCGGTCGGCAATCCGGCCAAGGACGTCGGTGAAGTCATCAACAGCATCATTGCCGACGTCAAGGAACGGCAGGCCGCCACCGATGTGAACGACGGCGGAAAGCCGGGCGCAGTGATCTACATTCCGCCGGGGGACTACCACCTTCGCACCCAGGTGGTGATCGACGTCAGCTTCCTCCGGATCGAGGGCTCCGGGCACGGTTTCACGTCGTCGAGCATCCGCCATAACGTGCCCGAAGACGAATGGCCGGACCTGCACGAGTTGTGGCCCGGCGGGAGCCGGATCATTGTGGACCTTCCCCCTGCCGAAAACGGGGAGGAGGCCAAGGGCGCCGCCTTCTACATTGAGCGGAGCGGGAGCCCGCGGATCAGCTCGGTGGAGTTCTCAAACTTCTGCATCGACGGGCTGCACTTCGTTCCGGACGGCTCCGGACTGAAGGCGGAGAACACCTACGTCAACGGCAAGACCGGCATCTACGCCGCGACTGCCAACGACTCGTTCCGCGTCACCGGCATGGGGTTCGTCTACCTGGAGAACGCCCTCACCATCTACAACGCCGACGCGCTTTCCATCCACGACAACTTCATCGCCGAATGCGGAAGCTGCATCGAGCTGCGCGGCTGGGGACAGGCATCAAAAATTACCGACAACTTGGTGGGAGCTGGCCCCAAGGGCCACTCGATCTACGCTGAGAACCATGGTGGCCTCCTGATCACCGCGAACAACGTGTTCCCCCGTGGCGCGAGCAGCGTCCACCTTAACGGTGTGACGCGGTCAAGCGTCACCAACAACCGCTTGCACTCGTTCTACCCCGGGTTGGTGGTTCTCGCGGAGAGTTCGGAAAACCTCGTGGCCACAAACCACTTCCTGCGTGACCATGAGCCGTGGACGCCCTTCGTGGGAGTGGACAATGGACTGGACGACCTCAACGGGCTTCTCCGGGTCGGCGGCAGCAACAACACTGTTGTCAACAACCACTTTTCGGAGGTCATCGACTCGGAGAGCATCCGCCCGGCAGGGGCGACGCCCGTCATCATCCGGCTTACGGCGGGGGTGGGCAACTTCGTCTCCAACAACCATGTGGTGGCGAAAGACGTTCACTCCACGTCAAGTGATTCCTGCTTCGAGGCTCAAGTGGACGCCCTGCTGACCACCGAAGAGTCGGAAGGATTCGCCGTTACGGCCGTCATGGTCGATCCCGCATCATCTCGGAATACCATCCTTGATTCCGGAAGCGACGCCCAAGTCATTGCAGACAGGGCTGTTAATGCCTTTAGGGCTACACCCTCGATCGGATTCTAGGCGGCACGCAGTAAATGAGGTGTCCTCGTCCGAGGCGGTTTTGCTTTGTGGTCGGTTGAGTTCTCTCGCCGCGGTTAGAGGAGGTCGTGTTTGAGTAGCGTCAGCGCCGATCGGGGAACCCGCCTCGTTCAGTTTGTGTTGCCTGCACACGTGGCCGGGCTCCACAGGCCCCGTTCTGCAGTACGGGCGGCCTGTTCGGCCTCACGGAACCTGTCCTGGTATTTGTAGGGGGTCTCATAGGTGTATTCGTGGGCGAACCCTTCGGCCACCATTTGTTCGTTGACGAGTACGCCTTCAGATTGCCAGACGTAAGCCAGCGTCCGGCCGTAACGGTCGCGGTGACTCTGGCTGGGATCGTATTCCAGCCAGACCTGGGTTTCGTCCATGAGTTCGGTGGCTCGCCGGGATGCTTCGAGTCCGAAGCACTGGACCGTCTTCCTTGGATCGCTGACTTCCGGGGTGTCAATGCCGATGAGGCGGACGCGGGTCGATTTTCCATCGATGGTGACTCGGATCGTGTCCCCGTCAGTGACAGAGGTCACGGGAAAGGGTCCTTCCGCCCGTGTTGGCAGGGTCCGGTCAGGCGCCGGCGTGGTTGGATTCGGGCCGTTTCCCGGTAGGGAGCACCCGGCCAGCGAAACGGCGAAGAGGGCAGCTGTCGCCGTCGTGCGCCAGGCGGCCCGTATTCGGGTGGCCATCGGATGGGACTTTCAGTCGCAACAGTCGGGCCAGATCTGGTCTGCCTCTTGAAGGCCGTTGCCGGAGGTCCATGTCGGCGGAACAGCGGATGGAGTCCGCCGCCCCGTAGCGGGGTAACTGATGCGGGTCGACGCATTGGCTTCGCCAGTGCGCGAGGGGCTGCCGAGGGCATTCAACGGTGCGATTCGTTTCACGTCAGGCTCCCGCGGTGAACCGTGCCGCTACCGCCGACGACGGAGGCGACGTCCGGTGTGGGTGCTTGATTCATGGCTACTCCTGTTCCGCGCATCCGGCTGGGTGCCTGCTGGATCAGTGGCTCGGTTCGGCTGGTGCTGCTGCTGGGTTAACCATGCCGCGGCTGGATCAAGACTTCCCATGGTTTTGCCCAGCTCAGGTGAAATTCTTGGGCAGGGACACCCTAGGGGCGCCTTCGCCGGGTACTCGCCGGTCCGCTTTTATGATCCTGCATGGTCCGGACGCTCCAGCAGCCGTGAGGCGGAGTATCCGATGACCAGGCCCCAGAAGGCTGCGTGGATGTTGAACAGATCCAGGCCGGAGATGGTCACCACGAAGGTCACCAGCGCTCCCAGGGTGAAGGTGGTGGAGAAGGCGGTCACGAACGCCTGCTGGAGTGCCCGCAGCATCGCGATTCCGCCCAGGACCAGGACGAATTCCTTGGGCGTGGCCAGCATCAGCCGGGTCAGGGTGGGAGCCAGCGCCGCGCAGGCCAGTGCGAGGCAACCGTAGGTCACCGCTGCTGTGTACTGCCGTCCCTTAACTCCCGACGACGTCAACAGGGCGTTCGTAGGGCCCGTCACGCATGCTGATACCGCGCCTAAGCCGGCGTTCAGCAAGGAAAACGCGCCGGACACGATGGCGAAAGCGTTCACGGGCGGCCGGTGTCCTGCGGCCCGAAGCACGGCGATGCCCTGGCCGTTCTGGACGAACAACACCGTCAAGGCCAGGGGAACCACCAGTTCCAGCTGCGACGCCCACGTGAACACCGGAGGGGTGAAGGCCGGGACAGCCAGGAGCGGTCCCGGCTCCCCGGGAACATACTGCCCGCTGACCGCCACCGCCAGGCAACCGGCCACCAACGTCCCCAGGACCGGGGGAAGGAATTTCCCCAGGGCCGGCACGGCGGTCAGGAGCAGGAAGGCGCCCACCATCGGGGCGGCGACGGCCGGATTGGCCTGGCTTGCGGAGATGATGTCCGTGCCGAAGCGGAGGAACACGGCGGCGACCATGGCCATGACGATCGGCATGGGGATCATCGCCATGATCCGACGGACCACTCCGGTGGCGCCCAGGGCCAGGACGAGCAGGCCGGCTGTGAAGAACGTGCCCACCACCTCCGCGAAAGAAAGATGGTGCAGCGACGGCCCGAGCAGAACCGTGCCTGGAATCGACCAGGCGAACCCCAGCGGCTGCCGGTACAGCAGCGACATGATCAGTGTCGCGGCTCCGCCGGAGAACAGGATGCCGAAAACCCACGAGGCGAGCTGTTCCTGGCTCAGCCCGCCTGCTGCCCCGACGGCGAGGGTGACGGCGATGGGCCCGGAGGCGGTGAAGACCAGGCCGATGGCACCGTTGGACAGGTAGGTCGGCGCCACGTCCCGAAGGAAACGGCGTGGTCCGGCGGGGCGGCGTCCGGGCCGTTCCAGCAGCGGTTGCCGCGCGGGCGGCATCTCCGCGGCCGACAGTCCGGGAGCCGGCCCTCCAGTGACGGGTTCTGCTGCGGCTTCCGGCTGGGCCGCCGGGTCCTGGCGGAAGGTGGGCATCCTGGCTCCTGGCTGCGTGGTTGGAACAGGCAGGCGCCCCGAAGATGCAGCTCCGGGGCGCCATG
Source organism: Pseudarthrobacter sp. GA104 (assembly GCF_009741265.1). Lineage (GTDB taxonomy): Bacteria > Actinomycetota > Actinomycetes > Actinomycetales > Micrococcaceae > Arthrobacter. The sequence continues at coordinate 4,691,394 of NZ_WOWL01000001.1, read as the reverse complement.
TGGCCGGGTCCTGGCGCCCGGCTTCAGACAGTAGGGGCAAAGGCCTACTTGGTCTCGCCTTCCTTGGCGAGGACGTAGTTGTACACGGCGTCCTCTCCGGCCCCGCCGTCCGTGCGGGGTTTGGGGTCCAGCATCAGTTCAGGCTTGACGGCCGAGGCGATGTCGTCAGCGTTGTGCGGGTCGCCCGGGAAGTAGAGCTGCTGGGTGACGGGCTGGTAGCCGGGTGCCGATACCTTGATGTGGATGTGGGCCGGACGCCAGGCGTGCCAGCCGGCCGCCTCAATGAGCTGGCCGCAGGCGCCGTCCGTGGGGATCTGGTACGGCGCCGGACGCATGGTGTTGATTTCAAAACGGCCTTCGTCGTCGGCTTTGACCGTGGCCCGGAAGAGCCACTCCGGCAGGCCCGGGGCGTACTGCGAGTAGAAGCCGGCGGCGTCCGCGTGCCAGATCTCCACCTGCGCGCCCTGCAGGGCATTGCCGTTGGTGTCCGTGAACTGGCCGGTGAAACGCAGGGGGGTGCCCTCTTCGCCGTCGCGCATGAGGACGGTGGCCGGCGTCGCAAGCTCCGGCGATCCGGGCACGTAGTACGGGCCTTCAATGGTGCCCCTGGTGCCGGGGCGGTCCTGGGAGTTGACGTCCTCGACCGTGTGCTCGAGCCACACGTCAAGGAACAGCGGCCACTCACCGTCGGTACCCACCTTGATCAGCCAAGCCTTCAGCGCGTTGTACTCCTCGTAAGTGACCTGGTGCTCAACGACGATGTCGTTGGCGGCCTTGATGAGCGCGCCGGCCAGCAGGCTCACGCGCTCCTTGGGCACGCGCAGTTCCGAAAGCTTGCCGGAAGCGGCGAAGCGTTCGGTGGCCTTCGAGCCGGCTTCAACGGCTGTGCCCTCGTTCTCGTTCCTGGTATCCACTTGGGTCTCAGTCATGGCGGTCTCCACCTTCGTCTTTGAAATTGGGGCCCAGAAAGGTCTCCTGGACCCGCCGCAGGACGCCGGTGCAGGAGTGCCTGCCGAGCCGTGGCGTCGCGTGATGTCTGTCTCATCGTAGGTCCGGAGATAATGACGAAACAAATATTGATAATGCTGCTTTTTAGTCATGATCAATACATAAAGACACCCTTGGTCGACCCTAGGTGTTTGCCTGATGTGAGACCAGTCACGAGAGGGAAGAATTGCCTCTAACGTCCACCGCCGGCAGCGACGCCAGCCCGGACCTCCCGCCCATCCGTCCAGCAATCTCCAATGAGGGAGCACGCCATGACCGAGAACCTGATCCATGCCCGCGAGGTCCTCGCCGACGCCGTGATCGACGACCGTGAGAACGGCATCATCCGGGCCAAGCGCGAAATCTTCACCGACCAGGAGATCTTCGAACTTGAGATGAAGCATATTTTTGAAGGCAACTGGGTGTACCTGGCCCACGAGTCCCAGATTCCCAACGTAGGCGATTACTTCACCACGTACATCGGCCGCACCCCGGTGATGATCACCCGGGACAAGGACGAGAAGCTCAACTGCATCGTCAACGCCTGTTCGCATCGCGGCGCCATGCTGTGCCGCCGAAAGACGGACAACCGCACCACCTTCACCTGCCCGTTCCACGGCTGGACGTTCAAGAACTCCGGCGAGCTGCTGAAGGTCAAGGATTCCCGGAACGCCGGCTACCCCGAGACCTTCAACAAGGAAGGCTCGCACGACCTCACCAAGGTGGCCCGCTTCGAGTCCTACCGCGGCTTCCTGTTCGGCTCGCTGAAGGCTGACGTGCTGCCGCTGGAGGAGCACCTGGGCGACGCCACCAAGGTGATCGACTCGATCGTTGACCAGTCACCCGAAGGGCTGGAGGTGCTGCGCGGTTCCTCCACCTACACCTACGACGGCAACTGGAAGGTCCAGGCCGAAAACGGCGCCGACGGCTACCACGTCACGGCCGTGCACTGGAACTACGCCGCCACCACGGCCCGCCGCAGCGCCGGTGACTCGGCCAACAAAACCAAGGCCATGGATGCCGGCAAGTGGGGCAAGGTCAAGGGCGGCTTCTACTCCTACGACCACGGGCACCTGCTGCTGTGGCAGGAATGGACCAACCCCGAGGACCGTCCGCTCTGGGACCGCCGGGAGGAACTGGTCCAGAAGCACGGCGAGGAGATGGCCAACTTCATGATCAATATCTCGCGCAACCTGTGCCTGTACCCGAACGTCTACATCATGGACCAGTTCTCCTCGCAGATCCGCCACTTCCGGCCGATTTCCGCGGACCAGACCGAGGTCATGATCTACTGCATCGCACCCAAGGGCGAGTCCCAGGAGAACCGCTCCAAGCGCATCCGCCAGTACGAGGACTTCTTCAACGCCACCGGCATGGCCACGCCGGACGACCTGGAGGAATTCCGCTCCTGCAACAAGACCTACTGGGCCACCAGCGCGCCGTGGAACGACATGACCCGCGGCTCCACCCACGAGATCGCCGGCCCGGACGAGCAGGCCCGGGCCCTGGGCATGACCAAGGTCATCGCCTCCGGAGTGCGCACCGAAGATGAAGGGCTCTACCCCATCCAGCACGGGTACTGGAAGGAAGTCATGGACCGTGCCCTGGCGGAGGAAGAGGAGCGTTCCGCGCTGGCCTCCGTCCCCGCCTCCGCCTGACAGAGCCCACCGGAACCACAGAGAGCGCAGACACAATGACCAGCCTGACCCAAACCGCCCCGGTCCTCAAGGCCGCGGAGGACATTGCAATCCTCGAAACCGTCCGAGCCTTCCTTTACCGGGAAGCCCGCCTGCTGGACGACCGCCAGTTCGATGAGTGGCTCGAGTGCTACCACCCCGACTCCGAATTCTGGATGCCGGCCTGGGACGTGGATGACCAGCTGACGCAGGACCCGCAGAACGAGATCTCCCTGATCTACTACGACAACCGCGGCGGCATCGAGGACCGGGTGTTCCGGATCAAGACCGACAGGTCGTCGGCCACCTCCCTCCCCGAGCCGCGCACGGGGCACAACATCACGGACGTTGAGGTTTTGGCGAACGACGGCGGCCGGGCCGAGGTGCGCTTCAACTGGTTCACGCTCTACTTCCGCTACAACACGACGGACACATATTTCGGCACCAGCTACTACACGATCGACCTTTCCGGCCCGGAGCCGGTGATCCTGAAGAAGAAGGTAGTCCTGAAGAACGACTACATCCACCACGTGGTGGACGTCTACATGATCTGACCTGCCCGAACCGGCGCCCGGAAGTCCCCGGGTGCCGTGCGGCAGTTCCCATTCCGTGCCCGCCGGGCACGCCAGAATTTTCCCGGGACGCGACGACGCGCCCGCCCAGCCAGGAGGACACCATGGGCCATAAAGTAGCCCTCAGCTTCGAAGACGGCGTCACCAAAGTCATCAAGGTCGGCGACTATGAGACCGTCATGGACGCGGCCTACAAGGCGCGCATCAACATTCCGTCCGACTGCCGCGACGGCGCCTGCGGCACCTGCAAGGCGTTCTGCGATTCCGGCACCTTCGACCCGGGCGACTACATTGACGACGCCATGACCGAAGAGGAACTCGAAAAGGGCTACCTGCTGACCTGCCAGGCCGTCCCCGAGTCCGACCTTGCCGTCCAGATCCCGGCCACGTCGGAGTCGGCCAAGACGGCGGCGGCCACCTTCAGCTCCACCATCAAGGAGCTCAACCGGCACACGGACACCACGGTGTCCTTCACCCTCGAGGTGGACAACCGGGACGCACTGGCCTTCCTTCCCGGCCAGTACGTCAACCTCAGGGTCCCCGGCACCGACGCCGAGCGCTCCTACTCCTTCAGCAGCGGACCCGAAGTGCAGGACGCGTCCTTTATGGTCCGCGTAACCCCGCAGGGCGCCATGTCCGAGTACCTGCGGGACCGCGCCGCAGTAGGCGACTCCATCGAGTTCACCGGCCCCTACGGATCGTTCTTCCTGCGCGAGCCCAAGCGGCCCCTGCTGCTCCTGGCCGGCGGCACCGGCCTGGCCCCGCTCCTGTCCATCCTCGAAAAGCTGTCCGAAAACCCGCCGTCCACCCCGGTCCACCTCATTTACGGGCTCACCCGCGAAGCGGACATCGTCGGCCTGGACTGGCTGCGGGCCTACGAAGCGAAGCTGCCCGGTTTCACCTGGGATTACATCGCCTCCGAGCCCGGCACCTCCGCCCCGCACACCGGCTACGTCACACAGATCATCGAACCGAAGCACCTTAACGAAGGCGACGTGGACATCTACCTCTGCGGCCCGCCCCCCATGGTCAACGCCGTCTCCAAGTGGCTGGACGCTGAAGGCATCCAGCCCGCCAACTTCTACTTCGAGCGGTTCGCGCCGAAGGAGACTACCGGAGGCGACGCCGAGACGGGAGCCCCGGCGCCGGCCGGGAAGATCCAGGCCGAAGGCGACACGATGAGCCGCGGCGAGGCCGTGTCCTCGCTGGAGACCGGCCGGCTGGACTTCCGCAAGGAGGACAGCTTCGCCCAGCTCGACGCCCGCATGGGCCTGGAGCTGGCGGTCAGCGAACTGCTGCTGGGCAGGCTCAGCGAGCAACAGCTGCGCCAGTTCCGCCGGCTCGCCCAAGCCACCACGGCGTCAGTGGACGGCGGGAGCATTACGGACCCCGAGGAGTTCGCGCGCACCAACGAGGAATTCCATGAGTACCTCTTCATGATCTGCGACAACCCCATGCTGCTGGAGTCCTACCGCCGCCTGGACGTGCACGCCCAAATGGCCGCGGCCTTCGAAACCGGAACGCCGATCTTCGAGCGGGTCACCCAGGACCACCTCGACATCGTGGACGCCTTTGAGCGCGGGGACAAAAACCGCCTCCGCGCCGTCATCACCGCGCACGCCCACGATGCGAAGGACACCATGGCCGGCGCCATCGACGCGAAGGCCGCCCTCTGATGGCTGAACCGTACGCCGGGCAATTCGTGACCCCAGGCAGGTTCGGCGGCAAGGTCGCCGTCGTCACCGGTGCCGCCCAGGGGATCGGCCGGAAAGTGGCCGAACGCATCGGCGCCGAAGGCGGGGCCGTGGTCCTGGTGGACCGCGCGGAACTGGTACACGATGTGGCCCGCGGCATCGAAGAGGCCGCCAAGTCGTCCGGTTCCGGAGGGTCGGCCACATCCGTCACTGCGGACCTGGAGACCTTCGCCGGCGCCACCCAGGCCGTCAAAGCTGCGCTTGCCGCACACGGACGCGTGGATGTCCTGGTCAACAATGTAGGCGGCACCATCTGGGCACGCCCCTACGAGGAGTACGACGAGGACAAGATCGAAAAGGAGATCCGCCGCTCGCTCTTCCCCACCCTCTGGAGCTGCCGGGCGGTACTGCCGGCGATGCTGGAACAGGAGTCGGGGACCATCGTCAATGTGTCCTCGGTGGCCACCCGCGGCATGCACCGCGTCCCGTATGCCGCTGCGAAGGGCGGCGTCAACGCACTGACCCAGGCCCTCGCCATGGAGGTGGCCGGGCGCGGAATCCGCGTAGTTGCCACGGCGCCGGGCGGTACCGAGGCGCCGCCGCGGAAGGTCAAACGTGGCCCGGAAGCCGAGTCCGCCACCGAGAAGGCCTGGTACCAGGTCATCGTGGACCAGACCGTGGAGTCGTCCTTCATGAAGCGCTACGGGACCCTTGACGAGCAGGCAGCCCCCATTGTCTTCCTCGCCTCCGACGAAGCGTCCTACCTCACCGGCAGCATCCTTCCGGTGGCCGGCGGGGACCTGGGATAGCGCTTGGACACCGCCGCAAAGGGCGGGCAGGCCGCTCCGGTAGACTGGCGGCCATGACTGCGGGGTCCGTCCAAGGCGATATCGGTGCGGATTCGCCGCTGGTGGGCCGCGACTCGGTGTTCGAGGAGCTCCTGGACATCCTCCGCGCCGTCCGCAAGGGCAAGGTGGTCACGGCCGTCCTCACCGGACCGGCCGGCTCCGGGAAAACCGCGGTGCTCGAGTCCTTCCTGGAATATTGCCGCACGGGCGTCCGCGGCGTCCGCGTCCTCTCCGCCATGGGCGATGACTGGGAAGCGCAGTTCGCGCTCGCCGGCTACTCCCAGCTCATGCTCACCTCGCCGTTGCGTTCGGCAAAGGCGTACGACGGCGGCCCGCACCTTCCGGCGGGTCCCCTCGCCTCCCTGAGCACGGACCAGGTGGTCAACTACGCTTCGACGCTGGGCACCCACCTCGAAGGGCTGCAGTCGCACGGGAGCGTCGTGGTCGCCGTCGACGACGTCCACAAACTCGACGTGGAAAGCCTGCGCATCCTTACGTTCGTCATGCGCCGGCTGCACGGAAAGCGGATCCTTTTCCTGCTCACCTTGAACCCCGCCGACGCGCCGCGTATCCCCGCCGGCGTCCTGGACTACCTGACCGGGCACCAGGTGGTCCGCATTCCCATGGAGCCGCTCACCCCGCAACAGGTCCAGGAAGTGGCCCGGCGCCTGCACGGCATCGACCTCAGCGTCACCGCGGCGCACGGGCTGGTCCGGCACACGGGCGGCCTGCCGCAGCCAGTGGTGGAGCTGTTGCGCGAGCTGCCCCCGGAAACCTGGCTGGCCTGGTTCCCCTCGCTGCCGCCCACCTCCCGGCTGCGCGCCAGGGTGCACAGCGTCCTGGATGCCGCCTCGCCCGGACTCGTTGCCGTCGCCGAAGCCGCGTCCGTGCTGGGCCGCAGCGCGGGCCTGTCGGAAGTAGCCTCCGTCAGCGGAGTGGAGTCCGTCCTCGAAGCCCTGGATGAAGGACACCGCGCCGGCCTCCTGCGGCTGTCCGTGGACCAGGCGCGCTCCGCCGTCGTGTTCGTTGAGCCCGGTACTGCCGAGGCGATTTACGAACAGATTGTTCCCAGCCGCCGCATCGCGCTGCACCGCCTGGCTGCGGAGGCCGTGGAGCCGGAGGGCGAAAAGCTGGGGCATCGGGTCTCGGCAACGCCCGCCGCGGACCAGGCGCTCGCCGAAGAACTCGAGGATTTTGCCGGCCGCCAGGCGGCCGTGGGTGCATGGCAGGACGTGGCGACGGCGTTGTTTTCCGCGTCCCGCCTGTCGTTGGATATCCGGGCCCGCAACGACCGGCTCCTGCGCGCCGTAGACGCACTGGTGGGGGCCGGCAATGTTGCCGAGGCGCAGACCTGGTCCGCCGCCGTGGACGCCCTGCCGCCCTCGCCGCTGCGCTCCTCAGTGCTGGGCTACCTGTCCACCGTGTCCGGCCAGAATGATAGCGCCCAAAGCCAGCTGGAAATGGCGTGGCGCACCAGCAACCCGGACAGCGATCCCAAGGCCGCCGCCCAGGTTGCGCAGCGTTTCGTCCTGCACGGGGTTGCATCCTGGGACGGGCCGATGATCACCGGCTGGGCGGAGCGCGCGATGGCCCTGACTGAGCCCGGGACGCCGGCGCACGTCGAGTCGGAAGCCATCTACGGCCTGGGCCTGTACGCGCGGGGCCGGCTGGGGGAGGCGGAGGTTTCCTACCAGCGGGCGTTCGCGCACGCCGCCGAGAACGCGCAGAAGCAGCGTGTGCAAATGGGGGCCGGCTGGCTGGCGCTGCGGATGGACAACGTGGAAGCGGCCCTGGTGAACTTCGAGTCCGCCGCCCCCACCGAGTACCGCGGCGGGTCCCTGCGGATCTCCCTGTGGGCCGAGGCATGGCTGGCCCGCACCCATCTGGTGCTGGGGAACTGGGATGCCGCGGCGGCCACCATCGCCCGCTCCAGCGTTCGCCTTGAAACCTCCCGGATGCCCCTGATCCGGCCCCTGCTGTACTGGACCGCCGCGGAGCTCTGGTCCATGCGCGGCGACTGGGACCGCGCCCGCTATTACGTCTCCCAGGCCGCGGTCCAGCCGGGAACCTACCGGGCCATGCAGGTGCCTGCCAGCCTTGCCCGGGCCCGGTTCCACGAGGCGCGGGCTGATTATGAAAGCGCCCTCGCCGTGCTGCAGCCGCTGACCGAACTGGACCCGTGGACCGAGGACCGGGTGTCCTTCTGGCCCTGGCAGGACACGTACGTTAATGCGCTGGTGATGACTGATCAGCTGGATACCGCTGACGCTTTCCTGACCTCTTTCGAGGGGTTGCGGCGCGAACGCGAAGTCCCTTCCGACATGGCACGGATGGCCTGGGCCCGGGGCCGGCTGCTGGCGGCCCAGGGAGATCCCGACGCTGCCAGGGAGCATTTCGAGGCCGCCTTGGGCCACCTCCGCGGGCTCAACCGGCCTTACCTGCGGGCCCGGATCAGTTTTGCGTTCGGGCAGAGCATGCGCCGCGCCGGCAAGCGGCGGCTGGCGTCCTCGGTGCTGCGTGCGGCGCGGGACCTCTACGACTCATTGGGCGCGGCCACCTATGTGGAGCGCTGCGACAGGGAGCTCAAGGCAACCGGCCTCGACGTCGGCAATCTCCCTGACCCTGCCGATTCAGTACTCACCGCCGCCCGGGACCACCACGTCCAGCTCACCGCGCAGGAGCAGGCGGTGGCCGAACTCGTGGCCGGCGGGGCGACCAACAAGGAGGCGGCCCGGGCCCTGTTCCTCGCCGAGAAGACGGTGCAGTACCACCTCACGCGGCTCTACCGGAAGATGGGCATCCGGTCCCGCAGCGAGCTCGCCGCCGCGTTCCGGGCCAGCGACTGACCCGGAACGGCGGGCTGGTACCTACTTAACGTCGGAGGGGTGCTTGGCCAGCGGCACCACCGAGATCTCCATGTACGGGAACAGCGGAAGGTTCTGCAGGATGTCGTGGAGTTCGTCGTTTGAACCCACATCAAAGACCGAGTAATTGGCGTATTCACCCACCACGCGCCAGATTTCCGGCCATTTCCCCGAGCGCTGCAGCTCCTGCGAGTAGGCCTTCTCCTTGGCCTTGATCTCAGCAGCCTCGGATGCCGGCAGGTCTGCGGGCAGTTTGACGTCCATATGGACCAGGTACTTCATTGATGTTCCTTTCGTGGAAGGGGTGGCTTAGCGGTCGCTGCGGTAGCGTTCGAGCTTCTCCTCGTTGACCCCGGCGCCCACGCCGGGGCCCTCGGGGACGCGGATGCGCCCTTCGATGATCTGCAAGGGTTCGGCCAGCAGGTCGTCCGCCATGTCCAGGTAGTTGGACAGTTCGGCGGCGCGCTTGGCAGTGTGGGCGAACGCGGCGCCGAACACCACCGAAGCCACCGTGCCCACCTGGGTGTCGATCTGGTTGCCGATGTACACGTCGATGCCCATGCCCTCGGCCATCCCCACGATCTTGGCCGCCTCGGTAAATCCGGAGCGGGCGGTCTTGACCGCCAGCAGGTTGGCCCCGCCGTTGAGGATTTCCCGGGCGGCCTCGCCGAGATTCGGGGCGGATTCGTCCGCCGCGATGGGGATGGGGGAGTTGGCAACGAGCCGACGGCGGCCCAGGACTTCGCGGGCGTCGTCCGGCTCCTCGAGGAACTGCAGGCCCAGGTCCGCGGTGCGGCGCAGCACCTCCGCAGCTTCATTCGCGGACCAGCCCCGGTTGGCGTCCATGTACAGTTCGGCGTCCCCGCCGAGGCCCTCACGCAGCGCGCGGGCCGCCTCGATGTCCAGGTGCAGCGGGCGCCGGCCGGTCTTGAGCTTGAACGTGTTGATGCCGTAGGTCTCGCGGAACTCCAATGCCAGGTCGAGCAGCTCCTGGGCGGGCTTGAAGCCAAGCATGTGGGAAACCCGCAGCGAGTCGGTGTAGCCGCCCAGCAGCTTGGTCACCGGCTGCCCCAGCGTCTTGCCGATGACGTCCCACAGGGCGATGTCCACGGCACCCTTGGCGGTCTGGTTGTGGATGGTGCGGTAAAGGATCTCCTGTATCTTCTCGCGGTCAAAAATGTCGACGCCGATCAGTTGCGGAGCGAACACGTCCTGCACCACCGCGGCGATGGACTTTTGCGTCTCACCGTAGGTGTACGGGCGCGGCGGGGTGTCCGCGAGGCCCACCACGCCGTCGTCCGTGCGGAGGCGGACCAGCACGTGGTCAGCCTCGTGGACGGATCCGGAGGCGAAATGCAGCGGGTGGCGGTAGGGGATCGAGTAAGGAATCGCCTCAATAGCTGCGATTTTCATGACTGGGAAGGCCTTTCATCGGTTGGAAGCGGGACGGGCCCGGAGGCCGGGTCGGGCAGCGGCTGTGCGGCTGTAGCGGCGCCGACAACGTCCAGGAAGTTATGCAGCAGGGTGGAGTGGTTGCCCCGCAGCCAGGCGACAGCGAGTTCCACGGAGGGGACGTTTTCGATCTCCCGGTAGGCAACGCCGTCGAGCTGGAAAGCCCGCACCCGGGACGGCATGACCGCCACGCCGCCGCCGGCGGCAACGAATGCCAGCATGGTGGAGGTCTCGCCGACAACTTGGGTGATGCGCGGTTGAAAGCCGGCCTGGCGGCACAGGTCGGCGGTGATGCGGTAGAGCACGGACTCGGGCGCATATGCGATGAAGTCCTGATCCTGCAGTTCATGCATCGCCACGGACCTGTCCTCCGCCAGCGCGCTGAAGGAGGGAACCGCGACGACGAGCGGCTCCCGGGCGACGACGCGGTAGTCAATCTCCTGGGATGAGACGGGGGGACGCAGCAGTGCTGCGTCCAAAGTTCCGTCGCGGAGACCCGCTTCCATGGACGGGGTGAGCATCTCGCCGTTCAACGCCAGGGACAGGCCGGGAAGGACCTGTTTGGCAAGGCGCGCGATCTGGGGCATGACGCCATAAGTTGCGGACCCTGAAAACCCCACCCGGAGGACGCCGGTGGCGCCCTTGCCGACCTGGTACACGTCCGCCTCCAGCGTTCCTATTTCGTTGACGATCTGCCGTCCCCGATCAAGCAGGAGCTGCCCCGCGGCCGTGAGGTCCACGCGCCGCGTGGTGCGGTTGAGCAGGCGCACTCCCAGCTGTTCCTCAAGCTGGCGGATCTGCTGGGAGAGGGGCGGCTGGGCCATATGGAGGCGCTTGGCCGCCCGGCCGAAATGCCGCTCCTCCGCAACAGCGATGAAGTAGTTCAGCTGCCGGAGCTCCACAGTGTGCCCGCCTTTCCGTTGGCGCACGCCGGGGCTGCCCTGGCCGCGCGATTGATTCACAGAATAACCCTAAAACGCTCTACTGGTTTATTAATGTGACTCAATTACGCCAGAACAGCCTCCGCCGGCTACCTGGGCTGAGGGGCCGTCAGCTTTTCCTCCGTACGGCTCCCGGCCAGCTCCTCCACCTTGTGCCCGGCCTCCTCAAGCTTCCGCTGGCGAGGGACCAGCACGGTGACCAGGGCGCCCAGGAGCGCCACTGTGCCGTAAATGTAGAACGCCGTGGAGCCGCCGATGCCCGCGGCGGCAAGCCAGCCGCCGATGATCGGACCCAGCACGCCGCCCAGCCGCCCTACACTGGCGCACCACGCGACGCCCGCTGCGCGGGCGTTGGTAGTGAAGTAGTTGGATTGGAACCCGTACACCAAGACCTGGGTGCCGAGGGTTCCCACGCCGGCAACCGCGATGAAGGCAAAGAGCATGGGCAGCGGAAAGCTGAAGGTCATGAGCACGAGCGAGACGGTGGCAAGTCCGAACGTGGAGGCGATGATGCGCTGCGGGCCGCTCTTGTCCGCCAGGCGGGAGGCGACCAGGCCGCCCACGACGGCGCCAAGGTTCAGTGCAAGGGGGAAGAACAGGGCGTAGGTCCGTCCATAGCCGTAACCCTCCATGATCTTGGGCAGCCAGGTGTTGAGGCCGTAGGTCAGCAGCAGGCCGCAGAAGGACATGAGGCCCAGCAGGATGGAAGCCGCGGCGAACTGCCGGGAGAAGACGGCGGCAAAGCCGGACTTCCGGGGCGCTGCGCCCACCTCAAGGATCACGCGTTCCTCGAGGAGGGGTACGCCCGTGCGCTCCGCGACGGCCATGGCGTCCTGTTCGCGACCGCGGGCCAGCAGCCAGCGCGGGGACTCGGGGAGCTTGCGCCATGCAACAGGCAGCAGGATAACCAGCGGAAGGGAACCGATGATGAACAGTCCCCGCCAGCCGAGGCTGTCGTGGAACAGGATGCCCATTATGGACGCGAGGACGCCGCCTGCCGGGACGCCGGAGTAGACAATCGCGTTGTAGAACTGACGCCTTCCTGCCGGCGCGAACTCAGCCATGGTGGCTCCTGCAGTGGCGATAACCACGCCCAAGCCAAGCCCCGTTATGAACCGCATGGCCCCAAATGCAGGCACGCTTGCCGTCATTGCCGTGACGAACATGCCCATTGAGAACCAGGCGATGCCCAGGAGCATCAGCCGGCGCCTGCCGAAGAAGTCACCCACGGCGCCGCAGACCAGCGAGCCCACGAGTACTCCGATCAACGCCCACGAACCCAGGAGGCCCGCTGTGGCCACGTCGAACTTCCCGATCTGGGAGGGATCGGCGAGCAGCCCCGGCAGGACGGTGCCGTAAATGACCAGATCGTAGCCATCGAACACAAGGGCCGCGCAGATGATGAAGGCCACCCAATTGGCGGTGCGTTTTTCTTTTCCTGGATTTTCGGCGATAACGGCATGCGGTTGTGTCATGGTCCCCAAGTTCCTCTCTAGGTGATGGCGGGGTGGGCATGCATGTAGATGGCATCCGACCCGGTTGTTTCAGCCTGACAGAGGTGTGATGCAAGACATATGAGGTAAATCCCCGGGGTTCGGCCCGGGGGGTATTAGGAGCGCAGAGTTACTGAAAGGTGGGCTTTAGGTAATAAATCCTACAAATCCGCACGAACGTAGGGATCCTCTGCAGCGCTGCCCTGATCCCCGCGGCTACGCCTATCAGTCCAGACGATTCCGGTATGGAAGAGGGCCCTTAAACGGTGGTGTTACTGAGAAGGCCGCGGCTAGGCTGGCCGGATGATCAATACCGCCCGCCTATATTCGGACCTGTCCCGCCTGGGCAGGGAAACCGACATGTTTCTGGCCACAGTAGCGTCCCTCTCCGATGCTGAGATGGCGGCTCCGTCACTGTGCGAAGGGTGGAGCCGGGCTGACGTCATCGCCCACGTGGCATCAAGCGGCCGCGCCTTGGTGAACCTCATCGACGGCGCTGCCTCCGGCGTGGAACGGCAGCTTTATGCCTCACCCGAGGCGCGCTCCCAAGAAATTTCCGCCCTGGCCGCACTGCCGCGCGAGGAGCTCCTGGACGAACTGCGGGAGTCGGCCCGGAGCTTCGCGGAGCAGGCCCAACGGCTCAACGCGGAGCTGGCTGCCCCGGATGTCAGCGTGAACGGCAAGGTCATCCCTGCGACGTCCATCGTGGCACTTCGCATCGCTGAAGTTGTCGTGCACCACCATGACCTTGACACGGCGTGGACCATCGAGGAAGCCGACCCTGATTCACTCCTGAACGCCATCGAAGCCGTGGTTCGTTCGCTGCGCGCCAGGGGCGTTCCGGGAATTACCGCGGTCACCGAAGAACGGGATGAATGGGTGATTGGTGACGGCGCCCTGCACGTTAGGTCGGACCGGGAAGGCCTGCTCTTATGGCTTGCCCGGGGGGACAGTGAGCATATAGAGGCCGACGGACTCTTGCCTGCCCTGCCAGCTTGGTAGGCCGGGCCGAGAATCAGCAGTGCGGCAAGCCCGGGACGCGGAAGCTATCGGTGCGGGACCACTAGGCGGACGGCTCCAGATTCCTCGGGTTTCGCGGGTTGGCACTGTTTTCACACGCCGCACGCCCTGTTCGGGGAGGGGCGGAAGGAGTATTTCTGCCCGAAGCTCAAGTGGCGCACCTGCATGTCGTGCGCAGGTGCGCGCACGACGACAGGCCTCTCCCATAGGATTTCATCAACTATGCTCGGGTTGGCCGGCCGGACTTTGCTCCCGGTAGTTCCGGGCTTTGGGGGGGATTGTTATGGTGAAAATCGGCGACACTGTCGTGGCACGGAAGCATGGAGGGAAAGCCCGTTGGGCAGTTGCGTGCATGACGCTATTAGCGGTGGGGCTGTCCGGATGCACGCAAACTGAACCCCCCGCCGCATCACACCCGACCACCGCCGCGCCGGAAGTGACAACGGCCAGCGACGAAAAGCCTTCCCTGCGTGGGGAAGCGGTGACCGACTCGTTCGGCAATGTGGATTACTACACCACCGTCTCTGGTGACACCCTTGCTAGCGTGGCTGCCGCTTACAACCTTTCAGAGGCAAAGGTCGCTGAATTCAATGAAATCCAGCCAAGTTCACCGGTGAGTCCGGGTACAAGACTCCGGTTGATTCCCGCTAACCCAGTAACGGGGGCAAAGGGAACGGCCACCATTGACGCCAACGGGATCCCGACCAGTTACAAGGTGGAAACCGGTGACACCTTGAGTGGCATTACGTACCGGTTCAATCTAACCCAGGAGCAATTAGCCGAAGCGAACAAGGTCCCGTTCACCTACGAAAAAGGTGGCACCTACTTCATCCAGTCTGGACACGTTATCCAGCTGCAGAAAAAACCGGTGGACAGCCGATCAGGCACGGGAAAAACAGTCAACAACTCGTTTGGCCAAGCCGTCTATTACACCACCGTGGACGGTGACTCGTTCGACGGCCTCGGATACAAATTCCGCTCCACTACCGAACAGATCCTGCTTTACAACCCGTCACTCGCCGCAAACGAGCCGATCCCGGCGGGAAGCAAACTGCGGTTGATACCCGGCGAACTCAAGATCGAGGGTGCGCAGGGCACGTCCACTGCCGATGCTGAAGGGATTCCACTCACCTACACCACAGCCCCCGGTGACACGGAGCGCCAAGTCTCGTTCCGATTCAGCATCACCGACCTGCGAGCAGCGAACCGCCCGACCACCGGAACAGGCGGAGCATGGTACGAATTTGCTGACCTGCCAACTGTCGAACTAGCGCCCGGACAGACCATAAGCCTCGCGCTGGACAAGCCGATCAACAAACCGGGCCTTTAGGCTGCGGCGGGCATTCACTGCCCGGCAGGTGGCGTATGAGACGGCAAGAAGCACTGCAGGATCCTCGCGGAACCAGGCGGGACGCCGGTCCCTAAGCTTCGCGACCTGGAACGCCAGGACCCGCTTGCCGTTGGGAAGGAGGTTACCCGCGAAGACAATTGCACCGTAGAGGTAGAACAGCGCGATGCTGCGGGCATTCTTTCGACCTCCAGCGGTAGTGCCGTAGTGTCCGTACATCACGAGTCGTCCGCGTCGACGGAGGGCACGGTGGGATCCGATCGAGACCTTCCCGCCGATGCCGTCGAGCACGACGTCCACCCCATCGCCTGTGAGTTCGCGGATCCGCTGGACAAAACTTCCACCCGTGTAGTCGATGGGCGTCGCGCCGAGACCTGAGATCACGCCGGTCTGGCTTTTGGAGCCCGTGCCGAACAGCTCCAGACGCGCGATACGTCCGAGCTGGAGGACGGCCGTACCCACACCTCCTGCTGCGCCGTGGACGAGTAGTCGTTCTCCCTTCCTGACCCAGGCGCAGCGGTGCAGCATCTGGTGTGCAGTGACATAGTTAAAGATCACAACCGCCACCCCGGCGGGGTCCAGGCCTGCCGGTACCGGCACCAGCCCCCAGGACGGAACGCACAGATAGGTGGCATGGCTGCCGTACACGGAAATCGCTGCTACGCTCTCGCCCAGCTCAAAACCAATGACTCCTTCACCTATCTTGTCGACAGTTCCGACGAACTCGTAGCCTGGCGTAAAGGGAGGTTTTGGCCCTCCTGGATAGGTTCCTTCGCGGATGAGAACATCAGGGTAGCCGACGCCCGATACGGCGATCCGCACGCGGGATCTCTCCCGGGCGCGGTTCGGGGACTGGTTCTTCGACAAGTGTCATGACCTCAGGTCCGCCGTAGCGGGGCACGACGATCCGTCGGTTGTATTGAGACGCCTGCATTGCCCGTCACTTCGCGTTGTCGGTCCGGATGCCAGGATCCGAGGATATTTTGATGCGAGACGAACGAGTAGAGGCAAACGGCACCCCAGCCAGGCTGTCTAGTCTGGAGCCGAACGCTCGATTTGGATCCATGTCCCCTGGGAAGGACGGAAGAACGAACGAGGAGGCGGCGGTGCCGCCTGGTCTGTACCTTGCTTACACTTGCATGACTTTCGGCACTCGGCAGCGGGATCCTATGGTGTGCAGCATGGAGGCATGCACGGCGCCGTGACCCTCGCATTCACCCTGGGGTTGGTCTGGCAGGGCGTCCCGGGGATGGCCTTGGCCTGGATCGGCATCGCAGCGCACAGCGTTCAGGGCCTGTTTTTTGCTGTTCTGATGCTCCCTCTCGTACGTGGATGAGCCGGAAGGAGCTGTCACGACTGCTTCGACAAGGCAGATGTTTCCAATGGCGCGTATTGTCGCTCTCGCGCTCATCGCGGTTATGACAGCCGGCCTGGTATACGTCGGTCTCGCCTCCCGCGCCGAGCGGATCTCCCCGCCGCCCGGCGCAGCGGCTGGTGATCTGACCCTGGAACCTTGCAGCTACGACACTGAAAGTGGCCCCGTGGCCGCCGACTGCGGCACTCTGGTCATTCCCGAGAACCCCACCGAACCCGAGGCACGACTGATCGCACTACCCGTAACCCGCATCCACGCCCGCTCGGAGCAGCCCGGCGAACCGATCTTCTGGTTGGACGGCGGCCCCGGCGGCACGAACATGGAGTTCAAGCAGGCGAACCGGCTCACAGATAAACACGATCTTGTCCTGGTGGGCTATTGCGGCATCGACGGCTCGGTCCGCCTGGACTGCCCCGAGGTGGAGGCAGCGCTCGGCGGCTCCGACGACCTCCTTGGCGAAGAGTTCCTCCGGGCGTACGCCGAAGCGTTCGGGAGGTGTGCGGACCGGCTGACCAACGAGGGCGTCGACCTCACTCAGTACGGGCTCGTGCAGCAGGTCGATGATATGGAAGCCGCCCGCGCGGCACTCGGCTACGACCGGATCGATTTGCTGAGTCAGAGCGCCGGCACGCGGACCGCGATGATCTACGCCTGGCGCTATCCCGACAGCATCCATCGCTCGGTCATGATCGCGGTCAACCCACCCGGTCACCTGCTTTACGACGTCCATATGGCAGACGAGCTGATGGACCGGCTCTCGGCCTACTGCACCAAGGATGTTGCGTGCCGGGCGCGTACCGACGACCTCGCTGCAGCGATTCGGCAGACCGCGGCTGACATGCCAGACCGGTGGGGGTTGCTGCCGGTCAAGGGTGGCATTGTGCGGGCCTCGTCGTTCGTCGGCATGACGCAGCCGGACTCGGCGTTACCGCCGGGACGCGACGCGACGCTCGAAGCATGGATGACGGCTGCCGCAGGTGATCAAAGCGGGTTCTGGCTGATCTCGCTGCTCGGCGAAACGATGTACCCGAAGTTCTTCGTCTGGGGTCAGTATGCCGCGGCCGCCAGCCTCGACACCGTGGCAGCGCGGGAATACTTCGCCTCCACGGACCGGGACTACTCGAACCTCGGCTACGCCGCCAGTGCGAGTAGCTGGGGTGAGGGCCGCTGGCTGGACCTATGGCCCGTCGCAGCAGAGAAGGACGAGTACCGCCAGGTGCGCACCTCGGAGGTGCAGACCCTGCTCATCAACGGCGAGCTCGACATGGCCACGCCACCGCAGGCGGCAACGACCCAGTTGCTGCCGTCGCTACCCAACGGCCAGGAGGTCGTGCTTACCGGGTTCGGACACTCACCCACCTTCTGGGCCGACCAGCCTGAGGCCGGCACCCGATTGATCACGACGTTCCTCGACAGCAGCCGGGTCGACGACTCCCTTTACGAGCCACAACCGGTCAACTTCACTCCGTCGACGACGCTTGGCTGGACCGCGAAGAGCGTGCTGGGCGTGATGGTCGCCGTGGCGGTGCTCACTATCGGGTCGCTGGTCTGGATGGCCCGACGGACCCTTAAGGGTGGCATCGGACCCAGGGCCAGCGCCGCACTGCGATCGGTGTATCCGATCGTGCTTGGCCTCGGCGGATGGTTCCTCGCCATACTGTCTTTCCAGGTTGCCCGGATGAACGTGTCACTCGACAGCGAGCCGCTCGTCGTTCTCGCGGCGGGCTCGCCGATCGGTTTGGGGGTCTTCCTGGCCTGGACCAGCCGGACCCGGTCAGCAAAGACTACGCAGACCGGGTTCGCCGTGGCCGTGCCGGGTGCCCTTGTTGGCGCCTGGCTTGGCTTCAACGCCTCGACGGCCCCGTTCGTCGGGATCGGGTTCGCAATCGTGGGTTCCATCGCAGCTGCCAACCTCGCCCTGATTTTCCTCGACATAGTCACCGTCCCCTCCACGGGGTCGATCCCAAGTAAGCTGCGGGGCCCTGCGGACCATTCAGGGAGTGCAAAACGGATCTCTACGAACCGGAGCCCGAAATAGACGATGCACCGATGTGTATCACCCGCGCGTCGGCTACGCCAGCGGAAGCTCCAGGCACCCTTCGCCGGCATTCCAGCTGCTTCCGGTGCCCAGGTCGCTGCAGAGGCGGGCCATCCGGTCCGCGGTATCGCGGGCGCTCCGGACTGCCAGCCGGACCCGGAAGCCGGCGATGATGGTGGGAAACAAGCGCAGGGCCCGCGGCGTTCCGCCGTCGGTTTCCATCAGGAAGATGAAGGACAGGTCGTTGCGTTCCTCAGGGTCCACGGCGTAGTCATCGACGAAGTCCCCGGCGCTGTAGATGATGGGCCGGCCCCGGTAGACCTCGACGCCGCGGAAGACATGCGGTGAATGGCCGAAGACGACGTCGGCGCCCGCCTCGACCAGCTGCCGCGCCAGTGCCCGGTGCTCTGGTGGGACGTCGGAGCCCCAGTTGCCGCCCCAGTGGGCCGATACGATGAGCAGTTGCACACGTACCTTGGTCCGTCGGAGCAGCGCCAGCAGTTGGTCGACGCGCTGCCCGTGGGTTGTCACGGGGACGTAGTACACGCCAGGGGTGCCGGGAGCCGCCTCCCAATCCGGCTGGTTGTCCGTGAACGCCACGAACCCGACGGCGGTGCCTCCCACGCGGCAGACGGCTGGCCGAGCGGCTGAGGTCAGGTCCGTACCCGCGCCCGCATGCAGGATTCCGTGCCGGTCCAGCGTGGGAAGCATTTCCTGCAGCGCGTCCGTTCCGTAATCGAGCACGTGGTTGTTCGCCAGGGAGACCAGGTCGATCTGCGCCAGGAGCAGGCTGCGTACGTTCTTCAGGTCGGTGCGGAACGTGAAGACCTTGCCCGGCGCGGGTTTGCCGCCGTCGGCCAGCACGCATTCGAGGTTGGCGATCCTCAGGTCCGCCCGCCGCAGGACCGGAAGGGTGTCACCCCAGGGATAGGCGGGGGCAACGGTCTGCAAGTGGTCGTTCACCAGCCGGCCGAGCATAACGTCGCCGAGGAATGCGATCTGCATGGCACCAGCATGGACTGCCTGTCCGGGAAGCGAAAGAGCGACCGTTGGAGCGTCCGGCCCCGCGCGCGGCGGGAATTTTCGGTCGGGGCCGGCGTTGGCTCTGAGTATGAAAGCTATCGTGTACCGTGCCACCGGCGATCCGTCTGTTCTCGAGCTCGTAGACCGCGAGATCCGCGACCCGGGGCCCGGGGAGGTGCGCGTGCGGATCATGGTGTCCGCGGTGAACCCCACCGACTGGAAGTCGCGCCGCGGCTCCAAACCGGGCGAACCCTTGCCTTTCGCGGAGGTCGTCCCGAACCAGGACGGCGCCGGAGTTGTGGACGCCGTGGGACCCGGCGTCGAGCGTTTCCATGTGGGTGACAGGGTTTGGCTGGCGTTGGCCGCCTATCAACGCGCCGACGGCGGGACGGCGCAGGAGTTCGCCGTGCTGCCGGCCGAGCGGGTCTTTCCGCTGCCGGAGAACGCCGGGTTCGACGTCGGCGCGAGCCTGGGCGTTCCCGCGGTCACCGCCCATCGGGCCCTGACCATTGCCGAAGACGGCCCGCGGCGCCTGCACCCGGGAGCCCTGGAAGGCAAAGTGATTCTCGTCGCGGGAGGGGCCGGCGCCGTGGGCCATGCGGCGATCCAGCTGGCCAAGTGGGCCGGCGCCGTCGTGATCACGACCGTGAGCGGCCCGGCGAAGGCTGCGCTGGCCACGGCCGCCGGCGCCGATCATGTCATCAATTACCGGGAAACCGACGCGGCCGCGGAGATCCGCCGGATTGCTCCCAACGGCGTCGACCAGATCGTGGAGGTGGCACCGGCGCGGAACGCCGAACTCGACCTGGCAGTGATCCGCAACCGCGGCTCCATCGCCGTCTACGCCAACAACGGCGGCGATCAGATGACCCTGGACGTACGCAGGCATTTCAGCCTCAATGTCCGCTACCAGTTCGTGCTGCTCTACACCGTTGGCACGGCGGCGGTGCAGGTCGCCGCCGAGGACATCAATGCGGCCATCGCCGACGGCGCCCTTCCGGTGGGAGAGGCCGCAGGCCTGCCGCTGCATCGCTTTGACCTGGCTGACACGGCTGCGGCCCACTCCGCGGTGGAAGAGAGCATCGTCGGCAAGGTCCTGATCGATGTGTCAGCGGGCTAACAAATGACGCATCGGGAGCCTCGCGCGGGAGTCATCACCCTGCAGCCGGGACCGGGCGGGGTGGCTATCAGCATGCGACGGTTGTACCGGGCAGGGGCTGCCCGATCCAGGTGTTCCCTCCCACTGTGGGATAAAGTCCTCGAACGTTATAGGGCCTGGGCGCCCTTCCCCCTGAGACTCTCACGGTGATCGGGCTGAGGTCATTTTGGGCCCTGTCCACCACAAACTGCGGCGCCGTGTCGGTGGGGTCACGAAAGATCTCGACACGGAACGCGCTGGCGCGGGGTACGTAACCATAGTTGGTGAAGGTGATCGTCAGGTCCCTGCCGTTGCAGCTGGAGGCAGCCACGGTACCGACAGGCTGGGCCAGGCTTAACGTCGCTGCATTCATCTGGCCCGTGGCCCCCGCTGTAAACGCTGCTTCCGCAATCCCGGGTGCGAGGAGCAGTACCGCGGCCGTTGTCAGGACCCCGGCGGAACGCGCGAAACCGGAGGGCCGGCCTGACTCGGTCTTTCCGCTGGTGCGCACGGCCTGGGCTCTCCTTGTCAGTCTCGGGGTCGGGATCCATTCTTGCCTGTCTACGGCGCCTGGGCCCGCGGGACCCGTTTCGGGCTCAAGGCCTAGACCAGTACCGCACGTACGGTACTCATCGCCGGTGGTCCGTGACGGGCGGGGAATTCACTCCAGGTTCTTTCTTCCAAATCGACACCAGGACCATGCAGACCAGGACGGCGGGAGCGCCATACATCAAGCCCTGCAGGAGCACCGGTTCGCGCAGGACCCGGATGGCCGTGCCGAGGTAGGGGATGGTGGCGGCGTGGACATGGACCGTGCCGCCCTGCAGGGCGGCGGTCCATGGGTCGGCACCACTGTTTGCGTCGCCCTTTGTGCGGATGACCGTGGTGCCGTTGTCGTTCCGGCTAATCTCGACGATCCGATGGGTTTCGACGCGGTGGTCCTCGACGGGGATCCCGTAGGTGATGACGTCCCGGTTTTTCAGCTCGCTGACAGGCTTCGGGACCGATACCACGACGTCGCCGGCGTTGATCATGGGGGCCATGGATCCGGTGAGCATCGTGCTGGTCTGGTACCCAAGAACCCTGGGCCCAACGGCCAGGAACAGGAAGAGGGCCGCGGCACCGATCATCACGGACGTGGTGGCAGCCCTGGTGATGCCCCGGAATGCCTTGGCCCATCGTGTGGTCCGCGCAGTGGTAGGGGAGACCGCCGTCGTTGACCGGGTGCATTGGGTTGGTGATGCCGTCATGGCAGTGTCCGTTCCGGGTGGTATTCCTCCGCCGCCCGGTTTCGGCAGGCGGCGGAGGAAGCTGTGGTTACTTGCTGGCGCCGGAGCGCTGGGTTCCGGTGAAGGACAGGTCGATGGAGCTGCTCTTGGCCTGGAAGCTGTTGTCCGCTGCACCTGGCAGGGACAGGGTCACCCGGAGGTTATCGGTGTTGCCGGCCGCGGTGGAGCTCAGGCCGGCCAGGGCGAGGTCCGCGCCGATGACGGAGCGGGAGGCCAGGACCTGGGTGACGGTGCCCCCCGAGCACGTGTAGGTGTAGGCGGGGGCGGTGCCGGCCTCGGTCCACGGCACGGAGCACTTGTCGATCGCGAGTTGCAGGCCCAATGCCGGGTCCGTGTCCAGCTTGGATGTGGCGGTCGCCAGTGTGGTCAGCGTGATGGCGGACACCGACTGGTTGCCTGTGGCATTGGTGAGCGTTACGGCTCGCTGCACCGTGTCCCCTGGTACAAGGCCGGTGGCGGCGACGCTGAGCCGGTTGGCTGCGCCCGAGGCGCCCAGCGAGATTGCCACGGTACCGGAGGCAACATCGGTGGAGGCGGAGGTGCTGGAGGTGAACGCGCCGTACGTGCCCAGGCCTGCGACGCCGGCGGCGGTGCCGACCAGGGCCAGGGAGGCGACGACTTTACCGGTGGTGGTGTTCAGGCTGAGACCCATGATGACGAACTCCCATTTCTTTGACGGCGGCCCGCCTTCTTGCGGACCTTGTGGCTGCCGGTTCTCCTGCCGACAACGCCAACAATGCCGGTCCCGTATCAAGTTGCTGGGTCGAATACGGCCAAGATCCCATCAAAAAACGGCCCGCAGGCACAAGGTTCGATCAAGGTCCACACTCTGAACCTTCGCGAGGGAGCCGCGATGCTCGCGGGCGGCATGCGGGTGGGGCTCGCACTATGCTCTGAAGATGGCGGTTCGAGATCCGGAAGCTACAACCAGGAACATCAATCAAGAGCTCACTCAACGGCGCGGGTGGATTCTGACCATCGCGGTCGGGTTCGCGCTGCAACTGCTGAGTTTTGTCATCGGCCTGAAACCAGTGGGGCCGCTGTGCGGCAGCCCGCTGCTCCCGAATAGCCGTGCGGCTGAAATTTCCGACGCGCAGGGACAGACTGTCGGGCTGGCGACAGAGTGCTACCGGCAGATCGACTCCGCGTCGGTTTCGGTCTGGATTGTGATGGCGCTGGGGATCGGCCTGGTCCTGACGGGAGTCGCGGTCAGAATAGTGGGAATCCGCCGGTCCGTTGCCCGAGCCGGGAACCTTGGGGAGCCTGTGCAGGGTTAGCGGCGCTGCTGCCTTCCGGCCCACTGGTGCTGGCTGAACACCCCGCCGCTGACGCCCCCTGGCAGCGGGGGGATCGCCGATGGCGCGGGCTCTTCCTTCGCTGGCGCTGCCGCCCGCCGGGCCGGCTAAAGCGTTTCGGGGATCGGCCGTCCCGGGAAGAGTGCCGCGTATTGCCTGCGGTACATCCTGCGGCCGATGAGTCGGTAGCCGAGGCGGGCGAGGGCCGGGATCTCCTCGAAGAAGATCGCCCTTCGGTCCTCGGGCGGGTTGGTGGCCAGAATCAGTCCGAGGTACGTGACCAGGAACTTCTTGTCGTGCTGCCTGACGCCGTGCTGCACCATTGCGTTCAATTCCTCCTCCGTCATTACGCGATCGACGGCGGGCATCACCTCGGTGACTTCGCGGCGCAGATGCTCGCTGAGAACGGAGTGAACGTCTTCGTAGCCTTTTGCGAGTTCGTCCCTGGTGCCTGCCTCTGCAGTCTGCATCCAGCGCTTGCGAACGGGCCCGATGCTCTCCACTCGGTCTTTGATCCCTCGGTGTTGTTGGAGCATCTGCTCCACGTGTGACGCGCATGCCGGAGCCCGTTCGGCGAGTTGCGGGTACATGAACAGGTTCTGGCCTTCCTGGTGGACTAGGAGCACCTTGTCGAAGTTGCCGAGCACTTCCCCCACGCGCGCGGCGCGGGCGGTGTCTCCCGCCGCGGTCGAGCGCACCAGGTTGGGCGCCTCCCGGTATGCCCAGAGGAGGAAATGGTGAACGCGCCGGATGCCGGTAGAGCCCGAACTCAGGACCGGTCCCGGGGGCACGGGAGCTGCGGTTTCGCCGGGCAGCATCGTGAAGAAGTCAGTCATTTGGATTGCCTCCATTTCGGGAATCGGGCGGGACCGCCCGGTTGCGGCTGGTGTTTGGCGGCGGGCCCGGTTGCGTTGGGTCCAGTCGGCGTAGGGAGGACGCCGATGTGCACGGCCGCTTCCGCGCCTGAAGGGGAGGGCGTCGCAAGGCGCTCGCTGGTTGTTGCCCTGGGGCGATTGCAGGAATGGGCGCCCAAGTCCGCCGGGATGACGGCTGTGCCGGTCATGCAGATAATCTACTACAAAAGTAGTGAGATGTCACTACGTTTGTAGTAACGAAGCGCCGGAGCGCCTCTTACAGCTGCAGGTCCTCGAACGTATGGAGTTCCCTGGCCGGGGTTGGAGTGGCAAGGGCTTCCTGGGCCTTGGGGAGGGACGTGAACTGGTCGTTCATCGGGTCCCAATCGAACAGGTGGGCAAAGTCCAGGCCCGTGAGTTCGCTGACCCTGCGGATTGGAACCTGGAAGGTTGCCGGGGTGAACGCTTCCCGGAGTATTTCCTCCACGAGTTCATGCTGGCTGATCATGTAGGCACTGGCTGAGTGGCTCCCGTCCGGTCGCCCGAACACCGGAATTTTCCAGAAGGCCAGCGGGATGGGGGTTCCCTGGAAGTCCGGATCGCGCGCGGTGAAGACCGGACCGGTAAACACCGTGAGCCGGAGCCCTTCGGCCTTCGCGGTATCCAGCAGGTAATCTTCCAGGCCGGCCCACAGGGACGCACCCTGGTTGAACTTCTTGTGCTGGGGTGAGCAGTTGGTGAAATGGAAGGTATCGTCATTGGCCGCGCGGGCAACGTCGGCCGGGCCCCAGGCCGGATCGAGGCGGCGGACCAGGTGCCCCCGGTCGAAGTCATTGTCCGTATAGAGCTCGTCGCCCGTCTGCTCAGACCGGTCCAGGCGTGGGTCGAAGTACCACTTGTCCCGCTCACGCTTGGGTGACTGGCTGAGCTGGCCGTCGACGTTCACTGCCGTGTAGAGAGCCAGGCGCCTTGTCCGCTGCATGACGAGGCTGAAATGGTGATAGTTGAGCACCGCTGGATCCTGCCCGGCGGCTGCGCCACGGTTCATCGCAGCGTCGGCACGCTGCCCGGCCGTGAGGACCGGCAAAGGCACAGCCGTGCCCAGGAAGCCGGGGTCGTACCCCTTCCTCCCGGAATAGTCCGGATCTATCGCCACTGCCTCTTCAGCGACTGCACTTCCGGTACCCGGGACCGCATGGCTCGGGTCCGCGGACGTCTGGGCCACTCCCTGAGCTGCCTGCACCGCGCCGAGCCGCACTGTGATGTGCAGGGGAATGGTGAGGGAAACCGCTCCGCCTTCGACTGTGGCGGGCTGGTGCAGTGCGGGTTGCGTCCGGACCTCAGCCCGTTGTTCCGCAGCTGGGACTTGGGGCAGTGCGGGCGGCGGCGGATTGAGCGCCTCCCCGAGCAGGGCGCGTTCACCCTCGTTCATGCCTTCAGCGCCCTTCTCCAGCCACGTCAGGATGCTGCTGATCCTGACGCCCTCGTTGGCTATCCACCGGATCTTCAGCTCATCCTGCGTTCTGTCCCACACCGTGCCGTCGACGGTCAGGATCTCTCCTGCTTCGTTCCGCGCGGGGACGCCGGAGTGGTGGAGGCCCAGGACCTCCCACTGGTTGTTGAAGAGCGGTGACCCGGAAGAACCCGGCGATGTGTCGGTGTGGTAGTGCAGGAACTGGTCGAACCGGTCGAGGAGTTCGTTTTGCTGCAGGGCAAGCTGCTTCTCCTGGCCTTCGGGGTGCTGGATGATGTTGATGGATTCGCCGAGCAGGATTTTGCCCTGCTCCTTGGTGGTGCGGTTGAAGCCGAAACCCGCCAGCGGCACCGGCGGCGAAGTTCCGTCGGGCCGGGACTGCGCCGCTACGGCCACCACGGTGACGTCAAGGCCGGTATCAGTGCGGAAAAAGGTGTCCGGTTCCAGGTCGAACTGTGATGTGGCCAGGGGAAGGCCGCTGATGCCGTTCTGGAAATTGAACTCCAGCCGGGAGAACCGGGCGGACTGGGCGTCGGGCAGGACGTGGTTGTTCGTCAGGGCAAGGCGGGGCGAGATCATAAAGCCGGTGCCGAAGGAACGGACCTGGAACCGGTCGCGGACGATAACCCTGCCCACAGTGCGTGAGACCGCCGTACCCAGTTCCAGGAAGGCGATGCCAAGCAGGTTGCTTCCGCCGATGATCCGTTCCAGCACCAGGTCTCCCAGCACCTGGTCTTCCCGGACCTGGCCGGGTTGGACAGGGGAGGTATCCGCCGTCGCCTTCAGCGCGTCCATGACCACCGGCTGGCGCAGGACCCGCCGGCTGCGCAGCTCCACCCGTTCGGGGGCATCGACGTCGAGGATACTTCCCTGCGGAGTTTGGGCCGCCGCAATCTTTTCTTCGGTTCCCGCGCGGGGAACCTCCCGCGCTTCGAACCGGGCCTGGGTGGCGGTGAGCACATCTTCCGGTATCACCATCGGTCCGCTCCTTTAGCGCTGTTCGGGCGTGGCATCAACTGCGGTTTCGCCAAGAACGCGGAATCACTTAGTTGGCGTTCGTGGGTGCCTGGACCAAGCCTGCGCCCACGTCCACTGGATCCGTTCCGGCCGCAAGGGGCCGGAACGTTCCCGAGGCGATCAGTTTGGCCTGCAGGAGTACCGGACTGAGGGGGCCTTGAGCAAGGAGCTTTTCAGCCCATAGCGCCGCCACGCCGGCCACGTGGGGTGTTGCCATGCTGGTTCCGCTGATGGTTTTGGTGCCGCCGTTGAGCCAGGCGCTGAAAACCCCGACGCCGGGACCGGCCACGGTCGCCATCGTATTGGAGAAGGGGGCTACAGTGAGCCCGCTGGCGCCGTCAGCGAGGGCGGCCACGGACGTGATTCCGTAGGCCGCGGCCGGCGGGGCAACGTTGATCTCGTACGCGGGATTGCCGTTGCGTTCGCTTTCGTTCCCGGCCGCTGCGACCACCACTGTGGTCTGGGCGACGGAGGCGCGGGCGTTGAGAAGGTTGGCGAGCTGCTCGAAAAGCCTGACGTTGGCGCGGTAGCCCTCAAGGGCTATTGATGTGGCGGCGGGGATGGTCAAGCCGTTCACTTTGACCAGTTCGTCCACCCACCCGGGAAAGTCCATTCCCAGGGACATTGAGATGACCTGGGCACCGTTGTCGGCCGCCCACAGCATCGCCGAGGCAAGTATGTCGCTGCTGCCGCCGTTCGGGCCTCCAAGGACTTTGCCGATTACCGCCTTCTGGACGCCGGGTGCGACGCCGATCCGCTGGCCTGAGAGGTCGCGGCCAAAGATGGTGCCTGCGCAGTGGGTGCCGTGGCCGTTGTCGTCGTCAGCGCTGCCCGCCCCCGTGAAGTCCTTCGTGACCAGGTTGACGCCGGCGAAGGCCGGATGGGTGGCGTCGATGCCGGTGTCAAGGACCGATACGGTCACACCGGCGCCCGTGAACGGCGATTTATCCGCGCCCACGGCCTTGACGCCCCACGTGGCGGCAGCGGCGGGTGCCGCATCGGCCGCGAGGGGCTCAATGAGTTTCATTGGCATGGCAGGGGCGAAGCCAAGGACAGTGGGATCGTTCCGCAGTGCGGTGAGGGTGGCATTTGAGGGGTTCTCCTCCCGATCCACCGTCAGCCCCACGGCGCGTTCAGCGATGTTCTGGGCGGTGCTTTCGAGTCCCGGGGCTGCTCCCGGTCCATCGAAAGGGTCACGGGTAGCGCCCAGGGACGGGGCGCGCAAAATGACGATCTTCTGGTTGGGTAGCTGTGACATCTTGGGCTCCTTGGCCTTTCCACGGACGGGGCTGCGCTTTGGGCGCATCGGCTGCAGCAGTTGTGTTGGCAGTGCCGGGCGGGGAACCGCGCTCCACATGGCGCTAGGTTTACGTCTGGTGGCGTTACTCCGGCGTTACCGGATCGAACCCAGTGCCTTCGGGA
Organism: Pseudarthrobacter sp. GA104; assembly: GCF_009741265.1. GTDB lineage: Bacteria > Actinomycetota > Actinomycetes > Actinomycetales > Micrococcaceae > Arthrobacter. Next base: position 4,663,574 of record NZ_WOWL01000001.1, on the reverse strand, counting down.
CGGCAGCCAGGTTCACGATGAGGACATGGAGGTCTCCGGCGTGGATGTTCCCCTCTGCCTGGGACTCGCCGCGCTATCGTTTCCCGTAATGCCTGACGCCCGCCGGCCGGATCGCCCCGGACGAGGGCACGGGCGTGCGAAGGCTGGAATGCGAAGGGGCTCAAAATGGCTGAGGGACTGACAGTAGGCCAGTTGGAATGCCTGTTTACCGGCTCGGTGTGGGCCGAGGGGCCCGTTTGGGTGCCCCGCTCACGCACTGTGCGCTGGAGCGATATCCCCAACAACCGCATCCTCGAATTCAACGCAGCCACGGGCACCACCAGGGAGTACGCGGTGGGGGTTGAGTTCACCAACGGACGGACGCTCGACGCCGACGGCAGCGTAGTGCAGTGCAGCCATGGCCGCCGCCGGGTCGAGCGCGACCAGGAGGGCACCGTGACTGGCCTGGTGGATTCCTTCCGCGGCCGTCGCCTGAACTCACCCAACGACGTCGTGATTTCGCGTGACTCCAGCATCTGGTTCACCGACCCGCCGTACGGAATTCTTCCGGGCACCACGGAGGGACATGAAGGTGAGCAGGAGTACGGAGGCTGCCATGTGTTCCGCTTCGAGCCTGCTGCCGGCACTCTCACGGCCGTGATCACGGACCTTGTGTACCCGAACGGCCTGGCCTTCTCGCCGGACGAGTCGGTGCTTTACGTTTCCGACACCGCAGGGCCAAGCCATGGAGTACCGCTGAGGATCGTCGCCTATGACGTGAGCGGCAGCGTATGCAGCCGCCGCAAGACCGCCGTCGAGCTTGAAGACGGCCACGCCGCTGACGGCCTGCGCGTTGACGTCCAGGGGAGGATCTGGACCTCTGCCGGACCCGAAGTCAGGGTCTATTCCCCGGGCTTCGAACTCCTGGGGACCCTTGCCGTGCCCGAGACGGTATCGAACCTGTGCTTCGGGGGCCCGGACGGCCAGGACCTTTACATCACCGCGACCACAAGCCTTTACCGGATCCGCACCACCACCCGGGATGCGGCCGCCTTCACGTTTGATCCCACCGCCAACTGATCACGAGGATAACCATGCACTACAGAACCCTGGGCCGCAGCGGCACCGTCGTTTCCAGCTACGCGCTGGGAACCATGACGTTCGGTGCGGAGGCCACCGAGGAGTCGTCCTACGCAATCCTGGACAGCTACTTTGCTGCGGGCGGCAATTTCATCGACACCGCCGACGTCTACAGCAAGGGCGTTTCCGAGGAGATCATCGGCCGCTGGCTTGCCAAGCGGCCGGAGGAGAGGGACAGCGCGGTGGTGGCCACCAAAGGCCGCTTTCCAATGGGGACGTCACCGAACGACGTCGGAACGTCCCGCCGGCGCCTGACCCGCGCCCTGGACGACTCCCTCCGCCGCCTGGGAGTGGAGCAGATCGACCTGTACCAGATGCACGCCTGGGACCCGATCACACCGCTGGAGGAGACGCTGCGCTTCCTGGAAGACTCTGTCAGCCGCGGCAAGATTGCCTACTACGGCTTCTCCAACTTCCTGGGGTGGCAGCTGACCAAAGCCGTCCACGTTGCCAGTGCCCACGGCTGGAACCCGCCGGTCACCCTGCAGCCCCAGTACAGCCTCCTGGTCCGTGAGATCGAATCCGAGATTGTTCCGGCTGCGCTTGACGCCGGGGTTGGCCTGCTTCCGTGGTCTCCGCTCGGCGGCGGGTGGTTGTCCGGCAAGTACAAGAAGGACCAGGCACCCCAAGGTGCCACGCGCCTTGGGGAGAACCCCGAACGCGGCATGGAGGCCTGGAAGGCGCGCAATGACAATCCCCGTACCTGGGCCGTCATTGATGCCGTGGAAGGCATCGCCGCCGCCCGCGGCATCAGCCCTTCCCAGGTGGCGTTGGCCTGGCTGGCGGACAGGCCGGCCGTCACGTCGGTGATCCTGGGTGCGAGGACCACCGAACAGCTCGCGGACAACCTTGCTGCCGCCGACGTGCAGCTCACCCCTGACGAAACCAGCCGGCTGACGCAGGCCAGCGAGCCCCAGGCCGGCGTCTATCCCTACGGCCCGCTGGCGCAGGAGCAGCGGAGCCGCAGGATTGAAGGGGGAAGGTAGCGCCTATCGGATCATGCGGTAACGCACATGCGTGACCAGGCGCGTTCCCAGCACTTCCGTCGGTTCCAGCTTCAGGTTCCCGACGCCGTCCAGGAGCCGCTCGCCTGCTCCGAGGATCAGCGGCGCGATGTGCAGCCGCAATTCGTCGATCAGCCCGGCCGAAAGGTATTGGCGGACAGTCTCTGCGCCGCCGGCAACGGCGACGTCCTTGCCGCCCGCAGCCTCGCGTGCCTGGGCCAGCGCCGCTTCGATGCCGTCACTGACGAAATTGAAGGTGGTGCCACCCTCCATCTCCAGCGGAGCACGCGGATGGTGCGTGAGGACAAAGACAGGAGCGTGGTAGGGCGGCTCCTCGCCCCACCAGCCGCGCCAGTCCTTACCCCACGGTCCGGCTCCGGGACCGGCGAACATGTTGCGGCCCATGATGTAGGCACCCGCGGAGAGGATGCCCTTCAGCGCTTCGGCGTTGGCCTCGGCTTCTTCGAACTGCCACCGGTGCAGGTCCTCGCCACCCTCGCCCAACGGGTTGTCCGGGGTCTGGTTCGGACCGGCAAGGAATCCGTCGAGGGATACGGTCAGATCGCACGTGACGCTGCTCATGGTTTCCTTAGGGCACTGGGGGCTTGCGGGGGTTTTATCGAAAGAGGGCGGCAACTGCACTGATCCCGATCAACGTGCCGGGCACGGTGAGCCCCTCGGGACGGAGCCGCTGAAGGCGTTCCATCCGCACATGATCTCACGCCGGCCGGCGGAGGGGGAGTCCGGGGAGTCTGCCCGAAATGGGGTGGCCGGCAAACCGCCCTGGCCATGTACCCTGGCGCAGGCCCTTGAAGGCCCGATTGCAGCAGGGATAGCATGGCCGGCACCTGCCATCAAAGGAGACGGCCATGGGCGAAGCAACCCCGGAGGCGCCATCAGCAGAGCTGATGGTTGACTTCATCATTTCCCTGGACGGGTATGCCTCTGCGGAGGGCTGGCCCGGCTGGTGGGGACTGGAGGGGCCGGAATACCTGGCCTGGCTGGACCAGGAGGGGAAGGAAGACCGTACGTATCTGCTCGGTGCCAATACCTACCGGCTGATGTCCGGCATGTCCGAGGAGGCGGCTGCCGGCGGCTCAGCGTTTTCGGAGGAAGAAGGGGCCAGCCTCACGGGGCTTGCCGCGGTGCCGAAGGTGGTCTTCTCCTCCACGCTCCAGGGGCCGCTGAGCTGGCCGAATTCGGAGCTGGTCAACGGCGACGCCGTGGCGGCAGTGAAGGAGCTGAAACGGACCGGGACCCGGCCCCTGAGCACGCTCGGCAGCCTGCGGCTCTGCCGGTCGCTGCTTGAGGCGGGCCTGGTGGACAGGTTCCGGCTGGTGGTTTTCCCGGTGATTACCGGGCGCACCGGCCGGGAGCGGATCTACGACGGCTATCCGGACATCGCCCTGGAGCTGGTGGAGAGCCGGACGTTTGACGGCAGGCTGCAGCTGCTCGAGTACATTCCCACCGTGCTGGACGGACCGCCGGAGTGAATGACGACGGCGGGACGGTCATAGGTCCTGGCGGTGTCGCCGGCCGCGGCATACCTGCCGGGGACAGGGCACACTTGATGGCATGACTGATTCGGCTGCTGTGACCACCCAAGGCTCAACTGTTGAGGAGTGGACGCGTGCCCTGGCGGAGTCAAAGGGCTCGCCCGGCGGAGGGGCAGGGACGGGAGTGATGCTGGCCATCGCAGCCTCGCTGGCGTCTATGGTCGCCGGCTACACGGAACCCAAGGAGCACCAGGGGCCGGAACTCGCTGCCCTGCACGAGCGGGCCTGCGCCCTTCGCACCGATGCCCTCAAGTTGGCCGACGACGATGCTGCCGCCTCCGAAGCGTTCGGCGCCGCCTTCCGGCTTGAACGCGGCCCGGAACGGGACCGGGCGGTACACCGGGCCTCCGTTGACGCAGCCAAGGCCTCCGCCGTGCTGGGCGAAAGGGCCGTTGCTGCCATTGATGACCTTGGCTGGCTCGCCTCCAACGGGAACCCTGCGCTCATAGCTGATGTCGTCGTCGGATTCGGCGCCTTGAGGGCAGCGGTTGCGGGGGCACGCACGAACGTCAGTTTCGACCTCGCCACCCTGAGGTCTGCCGGTGCCACGCTGGACCAGGTCAGGGAAGAGCATCAGGCGCTGTGGGCGGCCGTGGAGCAGCTTACCTCGGCGCTCGAACGCATCGACCAGCTCACGGCCGCGGTGGATCACCGTGCCGCCCCCACCGACGCCGGCTGAACCGCCGCGCTTCCCGCCGCCGTCGTCCCTGCAAACGGTCCAGGCGGCGCCGCAGCGGCGCTTCTTCCCGGAACTCAACGCGGCACGTGGTCAGTGTCATGGCCCCGTGGCGGCGGAAGGATGCCCAGCTGGTAAGCGGCCGGGACGAGACGCCTACGGTGAGGGCGGGGTCGTAGATGACCGTCATCCCGGGGCGGAGGCGGTAGGAGATATCGACGTCGTCATGGACATCCGCGTTGTCCCGCACCACGCTGCGGCTGATCTCCTGCCACACTTCCCGCCGCAGTGCGAAGTTTGAACCGAAGACCGGGGGATGGCCCAGCAACAGCCGGAAGACCCTGAAATAGCCGCTCAGGAACACATGCCTTCCGGCCCAGCGGACCCACGGGCTTCCGCCATAGAAATCGGCCGGCCCGGTCACAAGGGTCATGGGGCCCGCCGCCGCCAGGTCGGCCTCCACCCGTTCCAGCCAGTCGGCCGCGGGCCTGGAGTCCGTGTCCAGCCGGGCGATGATGTCCCCTGCCGCCGCATCAAAGCCGGCGGCGGCCGTGGCAGGAATGCCCTGCAGATCCACGGGGATGCGGCGTACCCCGGCGGCGGTGCAGACGGCGGGCGTGTCGTCGCTGCTGGCGTTGTCCACCACGATGATTTCGTGGGCCGGCCTGGTTTGCCGGGAGAGCAGGTGCAGGCACGTCCTCAGCATTTCCGCGTCGTTCCGGGTGGGGATCACCACCGAAACGGCCGGGGCGTCACCGCCCGCATACCCGCTGTCCACTGCAGCCCCCTCGACCTTCAGCACCCTGTGCATTCGCGGCCTTCGCCCTTGCCCCAATGCTGGCGCAAGAAGGCCCCGGGGGTCCAACTGCCCTACCGCACTGCCTGCGCAACCTACTAGCGTGGCTGGCGTGGCAGGGACTCTGGAAAGGGTAACGGCGTGGCTGCTTGAGGGCGATCCGGCGATCAGGTGGCAGGTGCTGCAGGACCTGCGCGGCGCCGGCGACGACGAGGTCCTCACCGAACGCCGCCGCGTGGCAACGGAAGGGTGGGGCGCCCGGCTCCTGGGCGAACAGGACGGGGCCGGCACCTGGTCCCGGGGGCTCTACCTGCCCAAGTGGACTTCCACCACCTACACGCTCCTGCTTTTGCACCGGCTGGGCCTTCCGGAGGAAAACCCGCAGGCGGTCCGCGGCTGCCACTGCCTGTGGGACGGGGCCAGGTATTACGACGGCGGACCCAGCCTGTGGCGCGGACCCCCGGACACGTGCGTCGTAGGAATGCTTGGCCTCCTGGCCTCCTACTTCCGTTACGGGGAGCCGCGGCTGGACGCGGCCGTGTCCTGGCTGCTCCAGGAACAGCTTCCCGACGGCGGGTGGAACTGCCAGACCAGGCGGACAGGCTCCCGCCACGGTTCTTTCCACACCAGCATCACCGTCCTCGAGGCACTCGATGCCTACGGGCGGTCCGGCGGACCGGCCGAGGTGCGGGCGGCAGCCGCGAAGGGACGCGAATTCTTCCTGGCCCATCACCTGTACCGCTCACACACCACCGGCGAGGTGGCCGACGGGGCATTCACCCGGTTCCCGTTTCCGCCGCAATGGCACTTCGATATCCTCCGGGGACTCGAGTACTTCCGGGCGAGCGGAGCAGCGCCCGATCCCCGGCTCGCGGATGCCGTGGAAAGGGTCCGCGCGGCCCGGAATCCTGACGGCAGCTGGAAGCGGTACGCGCCATACCCGGGCAGGCAGTGGTTCCCGCCAGAACCGCAGGGCCCCAGCCGCATGACCACCCTGCGGTGCCTTCGCGTGCTCCGCTGGTGGGACAGTACCGGCAGCGCGGGATGAAATTGGCCTCAGAGCAGCGGCCACGGGCGGCGCATCCCGGTCCGGTCCACCGGCATGACGCGGCCCCGCCCGGGTTCCCGGGGGAAGGGGCAGCCGCCGTGGAACGGGTGTTTGGCGAAAGTCCTCGATTCACGGCACGGGAGGGGGCTACCGTGGAGGGGTGACTGATCGTCCCGATATCTTCACAGTTGGCGAGCTGCGCGCCGCCGGCCACGCCCACAAGGACCTCCGCCAGGAAATCCGAGACAACCTCCTCGCCGCGCTCGCCGCCGGCAGGGATCCGTGGCCAGGTTTGTACGGGTTCAGCCGCACGGTCATTCCCCAGCTGGAGCGCGCCCTGATTGCCGGCCACGACGTGGTGCTGCTCGGCGAGCGCGGGCAGGGCAAGACCCGCCTCCTCCGCACCCTGGCGGGGTTGCTGGATGAATGGTCGCCGGTCATCGAGGGCTCGGAACTGAACGAACACCCCTTCGAGCCCATCACCGAGCACTACCGTGCCCTCGCCCTCACCGAGGGTGACCGGCTGCGGGTGGCGTGGCGCCACCGGTCGGAGCGGTACGTGGAGAAGCTGGCCACGCCGGACACGTCCGTCGCTGACCTGATTGGCGACGTGGACCCGATGCGCGTGGCGGAGGGCCGCCGCCTCGGGGATCCGGAGACCATCCACTACGGCCTGGTTCCGCGTTCCAACCGGGGCATCATCGCCATTAACGAACTGCCGGACCTTGCGGAACGGATCCAGGTGTCCATGCTGAACGTGATGGAGGAGCGCGACATCCAGATCCGGGGCTACGTGCTCCGCCTGCCGCTGGACGTGCTGGTGGTCGCGTCCGCCAACCCGGAGGACTACACCAACCGGGGCCGGATCATCACGCCGCTGAAGGACCGCTTCGGCGCCGAGATCCGGACGCACTACCCAATCGAGCTCGACGACGAGGTGGCCGTCATCCGGCAGGAGGGGCAGCTGGTGGCCAACGTCCCGCCGGTCATCCTTGAGATCCTGGCGCGTTACACCCGCGCGCTGCGGCAATCCCCGGCGATCAACCAGACCTCGGGGGTTTCGGCGCGGTTCGCCATCGCGGGAGCCGAAACTGTGGCTGCCGCGGCGCTCCGCCGGGCGAGTGTGCGCGGCGAGGCCGAGGCTGTGGCCCGGATAGTGGACCTTGGGACAGCGGTGGAAGTCCTGACCGGCAAGATCGAGTTCGAGTCGGGTGAGGAAGGCCGCGAGCAAGCCGTCCTTGACCACCTCCTGCGCACAGCCACTGCCGAGGCGGTGCGCGCGCACTACCAGGGCCTCGATCTCGGCCCGCTCGTGGCAGCGCTCGACGGGCACACCACAGTCACCACCGGAGAGCACGTCACGGCGCAGGAGTTCCTGGAGAACCTGCCGTCCCTGAATGGATCGGGCCTTTACGACGAAATCGGCATCCGCCTCGGCGCAAAGTCAAAGGGCGAGCGCGCCGCCGCGATCGAACTCGCCCTGGAAGGCCTCTACCTTGCCCGCCGGATCTCCAAGGAGTCCGACGACGAGGAAACGGTCTACGGCTAGGGGCACCATGGACAGCCACCACCACTCCGCCAGGTACGGCCGGTACACGGGCGGACCCGATCCCCTTGCCCCGCCCGTCGACCTGGCGGAGGCGTTGGACGCCGTCGCCGACGACGTGATGGCAGGTTACTCACCCCGCCACGCCCTGCAGGAATTCCTCCGGCGCGGCGGCCGGCGCCGGGAAGGCCTGGACGACCTCGCCCGGCGCGTCCAGCAGCGCCGCAGTGAACTGCTTGGCAGGCACCGGCTGGACGGAACCCTCAGCGAGGTCAGGCAGCTCCTGGATACCGCCCTCCTGGAGGAACGCAAACAACTCGCCCGCGACGCGATGATGGACAATACGGACCGTGCCTTCCGGGAGATGCAGCTCCAGAACCTGCCCCAATCCACCGCGGCGGCCGTCAACGGGCTCGCTTCCTATGATTGGCAGTCCGGCGCCGCCAGGGAAGCCTACGAGCGGATCAAGGACCTGCTGGGCCGCGAGGCCCTGGACCAGCGCTTCGCCGGGATGAAGCAGGCGCTTGAGAACGCCACGGAAGAGGACCGGGCAGCCGTCAGCGGTATGCTCCGGGACCTGAACACGCTGCTGGACAAACACCGCCGCGGGCAGGACACGGAGGCTGACTTCCAGGAGTTCATGGCGCGGCACGGCCACCACTTCCCGGAAGATCCGCAGTCCGTGGAGGAGCTGATTGACGCACTGGCCAAGCGGGCAGCTGCGGCCCAGCGGCTCCTGCAGTCCATGTCGCCGGAGCAGCGGGAGGAGCTGATGCGCCTGTCCGCACAGGCTTTCGGGTCGCCGGAACTGATGGCCCAGCTCGACCGGCTCGACGACACCCTTCGGGCACTGCGTCCCGGAGAGGACTGGACCGGGTCGGAGCGGTTCGAGGGGCAGGAGGGGCTGGGCCTCGGCGACGGCACCGGCGTCCTGCAGGACATCGCGGAACTGGACGAACTCGCCGAGCAGCTTTCCCAGTCCTACAACGGGTCAACCCTCGGTGACCTGGACCTGGATGCCCTGGCCCGCCAGCTTGGTCAGAACGCGGCCGTCACCGCACGCACGCTGGCGGAGATCGAGCGGGCCATGCAGGACGGCGGGTACCTGCGCCGTGGCGCGGACGGGGACCTCCGGCTTTCGCCCCAGGCCATGCGGCGGCTCGGGAAGTCACTCCTGCGGGATACCGCGAAACAGTTGTCCGGCAGGCAGGGGCGCAGGGACACCCGCGTGGCGGGAGCTGCCGGCGAGCAGACCGGCTCCAGCCGCCAATGGGAGTTCGGGGACGCCGAGCCCTGGGACGTCACGCGCACGCTGACCAACGCGATCAGCCGTACCGCGGCCGACGGCGGGACCCCGGGCGCCGGACTCCGCCTCACCCCCGCGGACATCGAGGTGAGCGAGACAGAGGCCCGCACCCAGGCCGCCGTCGTCCTCCTTGTGGACGTTTCATTCTCGATGGCCGCCGAGGGGCGGTGGGTGCCCATGAAGCGCACTGCCCTGGCGCTGCACCACCTCGTGTCCACGCGCTTCCGCGGGGACAGGCTGGAGCTGATCACGTTCGGCCGCTGTGCCCAGGCGATGGATATAGGCGAGCTCACGGCCATGCCTCCCCGGCGTGAACAAGGAACAAACCTGCACCACGGATTGCTGCTGGCCGGCCGGTTCTTCCGCAAGCATCCCTCCATGCAGCCCGTCCTCTTGGTGGTGACCGACGGCGAGCCCACCGCCCACCTGCTTGCGGAAGGCGAACCGTGGTTCTGCTGGCCACCGGCCCCGGAGACCATCCGGGTGACGGTGGCGGAACTGGACCGGCTGGGCCGTGCCGGCACGCAGGCCACGTTCTTCAGGCTGGGCAACGACCCCAGCCTGGAACGGTTCGTGCAGCGCATGGTGCGCCGGGTGGACGGCCGGGTGGTGGCCCCCGAGGCCGGGGACCTCGGAGCCGCTGTGGTGGGGGAGTACCTGCGTGCGCACTTCCGCGGACGCGCGTTCGGAGACTCCGACTGGGCCTCCTAGTTACAGCACGGGATGGGTGCCCGGTCGTGGACGCCGGGCATGGAGAACCGCGGAATCGTGGCCCGGGCTGATGGCCGCGCAGGGCTGATCCGTGTGAGGATCGGAGTATGCCTGACCGCCTGATGCTGCTGGACACTGCCTCGCTGTACTTCCGCGCCTTCTACGGAATGCCGGATACGATCCGGCGCGGGGACGGCACACCGGTCAACGCTGTCCGGGGACTGCTGGACATGATTGCGCGGCTGACCACTGATTATCAGGCAACGCACCTGATCGCCTGCTGGGACGATGACTGGCGCCCGCAATGGAGGGTGGACCTTCTCCCCACCTACAAGGCCCACCGGGTGGCGGAGGCCGTCGCGGGCGCACCGGACGTCGAGGTGGTTCCGGATGCGCTGGAGGCGCAGCTTCCGATGATCCGCCGGGTTCTTGGGCTCGCCGGCATCGCCATCGTGGGCGCGCCTGACCACGAGGCCGACGACGTCGTGGGCACCTACGCGAGCCACGCGGACCTGCCCGTGGACGTGGTGACCGGAGACCGTGACCTCTTCCAGGTCTGCGACGACGAACGGCAGGTCCGGGTGATCTACACCGCCCGCGGCATGAAGAACCTTGAAGTCATCACCGAAGAAGTCGTGGTGGCCAAGTACCGGGTGCTGCCCCGGCAGTACGCCGACTATGCGACCCTGCGCGGCGACGCCTCGGACGGGTTACCGGGCGTCGCAGGTATCGGCGAAAAGACCGCAGCGTCCCTGCTGCTCAAGCACGGCACCCTGGAGGGACTGCTGGAAGCGGCCGGGCATTCCGGCAGCGGACTGTCCGCACCGGTGCGGGCCAGGTTGGCCGCCGCCGCGGACTACCTCTCGGTTGCCCCCGCCGTCGTCAGGCTCGTGCGGGACCTGGACCTGCCCAGCCCCGAACAGGCTGGGGCCAAGCTAAGCCCCGTTGCGGGGGAGCCGCGCACCGAACTGGAGCGCCTCGCCAGCGAGTGGAACCTGGGCGGCTCGGTCCGGCGGCTCCTGGCGGCCCTCGACCTGCAGCGGTAGGGACTGCAGTTCCTTCTTTGTGGCGCTCCCTCAACGCACCACGCCGCACACTCACCCTTGCGTCCCGCTTGCGTAGTCCGGATCGGGTAGTAAGCTTGCTGACCATTAGTAGTAAGCTTGCTGATTAGTCGGAGAAGCGGGAGCAGGTCGAACACATGAGTGCAGTTATTGGTGCCATCTGGTCCCTGGTGGCCGCCGCCGGAGCGGCGCTGGCGGCCAGCGCGCCTTTCGGTGCTGCAGGCCATGGTGGCCAGTACCTCGCCGGTCACGTGCTCTTGGGCGTGGGCCTGGGCCAGCTGCTCGCCGCAGTACTTCGCGCAGCCGTGCGCCGGGTTCTCCGGAAAGCCCCCCGGACAACGCAGGTACCCCTGGCAGCAGTTCCGGAAGCGGCACCTGCTGCGGCCCTGACACTAGCAGCGGCTGTCCCTGCACCGGCAATTGACGCAATCGAAACCACTGCCGTGACGGTCCTGTACCCCCGGCCGGCCGCAGTCCTGCCCCTGCAGGGCAAGCATGCCGCCTGAGATTCCAGGGCCCCGCAACTCGGGGAAGGCTCTCCCGAAGCCCCAGCGGCGGACGGTTTGGACCGTGCTGGCCGCCATACTCGCAGCTGCCGCCCTGGTGGCCGGAGCATTCTTTGCCTCCGCAGGTCTTCGCGGCTCCGACTCGGATGAGGCAACCCTTCAGGGCTTGCAGATCCGCGTGCTCAACGTGAGCCAGGCCGCCGCGGAGAACAGGCTGGACGGCGCCCTCGCTGCCCTGGACGCGCTCGAAAATGACCTGGAGGCTGCCGCCGCAGGGGGCCTGGTCTCGGCGTCCAGGTATCGTGGCATCGAAGCCGCATTGTCGTCGGTCCGGGCCGAGATCACCCGCCACATCGAAGCCCAGGCCGCTGCGGCTTCCGCAGCCAAAGCAACGGCTGTCGCAGCCGAAACCCCCACCACGGACGCCTCCGCCACGCAGTCGCAGCCCGTCCCGCCCCAACCGGAATCGCCCGCCGCCGCCCCGGCGCCCGAATCCGCACCCCAGGGACCGGGACTGCCCGAAGCCGCCAAAGATTCCAGGGGCAGGACCAAAGGTACGGGAAAGCCCTGATCCCGGTGTCAGTCCGCGCCTCCGTCACGGCGGCAGCGAAGTTCCGGGCAAAATGGAGGGATGACTTCTCCGAGCGGCCTGAAGGTGCCGCCAGCCGGCAAGGCCTTCAACCTGGCGGCCATCGGCGCCGGACTGCCCTTCGCTGACTCGCTCGCGGCTTTGGCTGAAGCCCTGGACCGCAGCGGTGCCGGAGGAACAGCAGGTGCCGGAGGAACGGCAGTAGTGCAGGCGCCGCCCGGAACAGGCAAGACCACCCTGGTGCCGCCGCTCCTCGCAAACCTCCTTGCGTCCGCCACCGGCCAGCCGGGCCGGGTCGTGGTGACCCAGCCCCGCCGCGTCGCCGCCCGTGCCGCCGCCCGCAGGCTGTCCGCCCTGGACAGCAGCCGGCTGGGGAGCCGCATCGGGTACACCGTCCGCGGCGAACGCCAGGCAGGACCCGAAACCCTCATCGAGTTCGTCACGCCCGGCATCCTGCTGCGCCGCCTGCTGGCCGCTCCGGACCTCCCCACGGCCGGCGCAGTGGTCCTGGACGAGGTCCACGAACGCGGGCTGGAAACGGATCTGCTCGTCGGCATGCTCGCTGAAGTCCGCCAGCTGCGCGGCGACCTGGCCGTCGTCGCAATGTCCGCCACCCTCGATGCGCCCCGGTTTGCCGCCCTGCTGGGAGACCACGACGGCGGCGGGCCGGCACCCGTCGTCGACTGCCCTTCCGCGCTCCATCCCTTGGGCATAGAGTGGCGGCCGGCTCCCGCCGCCAGGCTGGACGGCCGGGGAGTAGCGCCCGCGTTCCTGGAGTTCGTGGCCGGGACGGCCGCGGAAGCCCACCGGCGTGAACTGGCACAGAACAGCGCCACAGATGCCCTGGTCTTCCTCCCCGGGGCGAGGGAGGTTTCCCAGGTCGCGGCGAGGCTCCGCAGCCTGCTTGGCCCAGGGACGGACGTGCTGGAACTCCATGGCCAGGCAGCGCCGGCGGAACAGGACCGCGCGGTATCCGGCCGTCGCCCGGGCGACAACGCCAGGATCATCGTCTCCACAGACCTCGCCGAGTCCTCACTGACCGTCCCCGGCGTCCGGCTGGTGGTGGATTCAGGGCTTGCCCGTGAGCCGCGGCGTGACGCTGCCCGCGGGATGAACGGACTGGTCACAGTCTCCTGCTCCCGGGCCTCGGCGGACCAGCGTGCCGGGCGGGCAGCCCGTCAGGGGCCGGGGATCGTAGTCCGCTGCTACAGCCAGCAAGCCTTTGGCGCCGCGCCGGCCCACGTGACCCCGGAAATCAACGTGGCGGACCTGACGGGCGCCGCCCTGCTGATGGCGTGCTGGGGGTCCCCAAGGGGGAAGGGCCTCCCCTTGCCTGACGCGCCGCCGCAGCAGGCCATGGATGATGCGATGGAAGTTCTGGCGGAGCTCGGGGCCGTGTCCGGCAGCGGCCAGGCCACCCGCGCAGGCAGGACCCTCGCCGGCATTCCCGCCGATCCGCGGCTGGCCCGTGCCCTGCTCGACGGCGCGGCAGCGGCCGGCTCCAGGGCGGCGGCTGAGGTGGTGGCTGCCGTGGCAGGTGATGGCCGCGCTCCCGGCGCAGACCTGGTGCGGCTCATGTCCCAGTTGCGCAGTGACAGCGGGCCGGCCGGGCGGCGTTGGACGGAGGAGAGCCGCCGCCTTCAGGCGCTGGCCGGGCAGGCAGGCCCGCTGTCCGAAGCTCCCGCGATTCCTGCCCTCACCGGCGGCACTGAGGTGGTGGGCGCCGTCGTCGCCCTCGCTTTTCCCGACCGCGTGGCACGCAGGGTCCCCGGCGACGGGCCGGAGCGCTATCTGCTGTCATCCGGGACCCGGGCAGGCTTGCCGGCCGGAAGCAGCTTGGCAGGGCAGGAATGGCTGGCCGTTGCCGAGGTGTCCCGCGCCGAAGGCAGGGACTCCGCCGGCACCGGTGCCGTGATCCGCGCCGCGGCTCCGCTCTCGGCCGGCCTTGCCGAGGCGGCGGCGTCACACCTTCTGGCTGAGGCTGTTGAGGCGGCCTTCACGCAGGGCCGCGTGACCGCCCGCAGGGTCCGGCGATTGGGCGCCATTGGGCTCGCGTCCACTCCCGTGCGTCCGTCGCCCGCGGAGGGGAGGGCTGCGGTAGCAGCAGTGCTGCAGAAGGACGGACTTTCCGTCCTCAAATGGTCGACGCCGGCAGCATCCTTGCGCAGCCGCCTCGCCTTCCTGCGCCGTGAGCTGGGCGGGCCGTGGCCGGACGTGTCGGAGGCCGGGCTCCTTGTCCGGCTGCAGGACTGGCTGGGACCCGAGCTCGAGGCGCTTGCAGGGGGTGCGGACGCCAACACCATTGACCTCACCGGGCCCCTCCGGCGGCTGCTTCCCTGGCCGGAGGCAGCCAGGATGGATGAGCTCGCCCCGGAATGGCTGGAGGTCCCCAGCGGCTCCAGGGTGCGGATTGAGTATCCGGAACCTTCAGCGGGGACGGAACGGCCCGTGGTTGCCGTCAAACTCCAGGAGTGCTTTGGGCTGGCAGAGACGCCCCGCCTGGTCCATGGCCGGGTGCCGGTCCTGTTCCACCTGTTGTCACCGGCCCGGCGGCCGCTCGCCGTCACCGACGACCTGACATCCTTCTGGTCCGGACCCTACGCACAGGTCCGCGCCGAGATGAGGGGGCGCTATCCCAAGCATCCGTGGCCGGAAGATCCCTGGACCGCACCGGCCACCGCACGGACCAAGCAGCGGAAATAGCCCGCTGCCGCGTTCGCCTCCCCGGGCCCGCGGCCCCGCGTGAGATCTCCGATACACGCCCGTTACGTACCGTCGACGCGCTGAAACATGCACGGCATAGGCTCGTTTCCACTTGGACAGTGTTGTCCTCAACAGGAAACGGAAGGACGTAAAGATGTTTCTCTTCACCAGCCTTAACCTCTTGCTCGACGGCCGGCGCAGTGATGACAGCCGGTCACACGGCGGCGGCAGCGGACAAACCGAATTCCCTGAAGGCCAGCTCAGTTCCGCAGCCTGGGAAGGCTGGTGGCACGAGGAGGCCGCCTGACACCCGGACTCCCTGGCGCCTGGTTCCGGGTAGCGGCCCCGTCAAAGGCCGCTGCGAATCAGCCGGAGGCGCGGATGAAGCCAGCCACCGGCTCTGCAAGGGTCGCGCCCACTTCCGCGGCTGAACGCTTCACGCCGGCCACCGCAAACGAATGGTCGCCGCCCTCCACCCACTGCAGGACAGCTGAGGGTCCTATCCGGCGCACCACGTCCTCCAGGATGCCGGGAGTAGCGAACGTGTCGCGGCTGCCCTGCAGGAACAGCATCGGTGAAGTGATGCCGTAGAGGTGTTCGTCCCGGACTTTGTCGGGCTTTCCCGGCGGATGCAGGGGATACCCCAGGTAGACCAGTCCTGCAGCGTCCATCCCGTCCGCCACGGCCATCGAGGCCATCCGTCCGCCGAAGGATTTGCCCGCCGCCCAGATGCGGCCGGTGGCGCCATGTTCCGCCGCCTTGCCTGCCGCCGCATCCATGGCTGCCCGCCAGGCTGCGATCGCCGTGGGTGGGCGGTCCGGGAACTTCCTTCCGGCCTCCCGGTAGGGGAAGTTGAAGCGGAGGGTGGCGAGGCCGAGGGAGTTCAGTGCGTCGGTGAACCCGCGCAGGAAGGGATGCTCCATGCCCGCACCCGCACCGTGCGCCAGCACCACCGTGGCGGACGGGCTGTCAGGGCACGCGTAGGTGCCGGAGACCATGACTTCGCCCACCGGGATGCTGAGGGCGGTTTCAGAAGCTGACATGCGTCCATCATGCCGGACCGGCCGCCAAAATCTGCCGGCCTCCTGTTGCAGGGGTGTACGTTGTCCCCATGGCGAGCGAACAGACCACCATCACAGTCCAGGGGCCGAACGGCGAGCGGGAAATGCGCATTTCGAGCCCCAGCCGGGTCATTTGGCCTGAGCCGGGAATCACCAAACTCGACCTGGCGAAGTACATCTGCGATGTCGGGGAAGCGTTCATCGCTGCCAACGGTGGCAGGCCTGTGGCCCTGCAGAGGTTCTCGGGCACCATCGACGGCGAGATGTTCTTCTCCAAGAACCCGCCGAAAGGTGCGCCGGCGTTCGTCCGGTCCACCAAGGTGGTCTTTCCGAGCGCACGCTCCCATCCCATGCTGATCCTTGATGAACCCGCAGCTGCCGTATGGGCGGTGCAGATGAACACCATCGTTTTCCACCCCTGGCCCTCCCGTGCGGAAAACACGGACAATCCCGACCAGCTGCGCATCGACCTCGACCCCCAGCCGGGAACCGATTTCGACGACGCCATCCCTGCCGCGCTGGCGCTGAAGGAGGTCCTGGCCGAGGCGGGCCTAGACTGCTTCATCAAGACCTCGGGGAACCGTGGACTGCACGTTTACGCGCCAGTGGAGCCCGCGCGGGAATTCCTTGACGTCCGGCACGCTGTCATCGCTGCGGCCCGGGAACTGGAGCGCCGGATGCCGGAAAAGGTCACCACCGCCTGGTGGAAGGAAGAACGCGGCGAGCGGGTATTCGTGGACTTCAACCAAGCCAACCGGGACCGCACCATCGCCGGCGCCTACAGCCCCCGGCCGCTGCCCCACGCCCCGGTGTCCTGCCCGATCACCTGGGATGAACTGGAAAACGTGGATCCGAAGAACTTCACCGTCCTCACCGTCCCGGACCGGCTCAAGACGCTCGGTGACCCCTGGGCGGACATGGGCAGGAACCCCGGAACCATCGACACGCTCCTTGGGTGGTGGGAGCGTGACCTCAAGGCCGGGCTGGGCGAGCTTCCGTTCCCGCCGGACTACCCCAAGATGCCGGGCGAGCCGCCCAGGGTGCAGCCAAGCCGGGCGCGCAAGCAGGAGTAGCGGAAGCGGAAGGCAGCCTCCGCCGTCGCCCCAAGTCCTTACCCGCGCGCACTTTGCCAGCAGCTATTCGAACCGGGAGGGATCCCCGGTGCCGCGCCGGACAACCTCCGCCACGCCGCTGGAAAAGTCCACCACTGTGGTGGGTTCTGATCCGCAGTCGCCCGCGTCGATCACGGCATCCACCTGGTGGTCCAGGCGCTCCTTGATCTCCCACCCCTGGGTCAGCGGGTCATCCTCGTCAGGGAGCAGCAGGGTGCTCGAAAGCAACGGCTCACCGAGCTCCGCGAGCAGTGCCTGAACCACCCGGTTGTCCGGAATCCTCACGCCAACCGTTTTCTTCTTCGGATGCAGCAGGCGCTTCGGAACCTCCTTGGTGGCCGGCAGGATGAAGGTATAGCCGCCCGGGGTTACGGCCTTGATGCTCCGAAAGACATCGTTCCCGATGTGCACAAACTGGCCCAGCTGCGCGAAGTCACGGCAGACCAGCGTGAAGTGGTGCTTGTCGTCCAGCCGGCGGATGGTCCTGATCCGGTCCAGGGCGTCCCTGTTGCCTATCTGCGCGCCCAGCGCGTAGCAGGAGTCCGTGGGATAGGCGATCAGCCCGCCGTCGAGCACTATCTTGACTGCCTGGGTGATGGCGCGGGGCTGGGGGTCCTGGGGGTGAACGTCAAAGTATCTGGCCATGACCCTGAGCCTACGGCCCAGGCGGTCCCTTGCGCACCACCGTTCGGCATCCCCTACCACCCGCCCTTCGTTTGAGGCAGGATGTTGTCTGGTTCCACCATGTTCCGTCCCCATTCAAGGAGATCCACCATGCCGACCACTCTCAACCCCTATATCAGCTTCCGCGACAACGCCCGCGAGGCGATGACCTTCTACCAGGCGGTCTTCGGCGGCGACCTGGCCCTCAGCACTTTCGGCGAGTTCCAGGCCAGCGACGATCCGGCCGAATCGGACAAGATTATGCACGGCATGCTGACCACCACCCAGGGGATGGTGCTGATGGGGGCGGACACGCCGAACAGCATGGGGTACGCGCCGGGATCATCCATTTCGATCTCGCTCAGCGGTGACGATGAAGCGGAACTGCGCGGGTACTACGAGAAACTCAGTGGCGATGGCGGAACGGTGACCGTTCCCATGGAGCAGGCGCCCTGGGGTGACATCTTCGGCATGTGCACCGACCGGTTCGGTGTGGCCTGGCTGGTCAACGTCAACAACCCCCAAGTTGCCACGGGAACACCCTAGGACAGTAGCTTCTTTCGGGCCGGGAAGCAGGCGCGCTGAACGGTCCTCGCCCAGGCCCAGCAGCCCCGGGTCATTGAGGGGAATCCGGGCCGGTGCGAGGATGTAGGCGTGGAGCCAGACGTCAGATTCACCGGCCCGGAACATGAGCGGCCCGCCACTGCCAGGCCACCGGGCCTCCGGCAGGGCTAGGTTCCCGGTTCGGATCAGGAATGACCCGCACGCTCTATCTCGACGTCGACGGCGTCGTTTGTCCGTTCGGGCCAACCGGAGCCAGCGCTTGGGGATCCGGCTGGAAGTACGCCGATGCGGGCCTCCTGCCCGTGGCCTATGCGCCGGAACTCGTGGACGGGCTGAACGGCATTGCCGCGATGCCGGGGGTGCGCTGCGTCTGGCTCACCAGCTGGGAGGAACTTGCCCCGCAGTACCTGTGCCCGGCCATTGGCTTGGATGGGGCACGGTGGCCTTACCTGACTTCAGGCGGGACAGCCGCGGGGGAGGGCTGGTGGAAGCTTCGCGCCATCCAGGAGGACGTGGAAGTCGCCGGCCTTGAGGCTGTTGCCTGGATCGACGACCAGTTGGCATTCGAGGCGGCGGCCCAGGCCTGGGCCAGGCTCCTCGGCCGGCGCATCCTGTCCGTTTCCCCCGATCCGAGACGCGGCATCTCGCCCATGGAACTGGAGCGGATACGGTCGTTTCTCGGACAGCCGTTGTTTTGACCTGTTGTTGGGTACGCGTACGATCGATAAGGTTTCACGCCGGTCTGGTTACCGCCACAAGTCATTCCAAGCGAACAGCTGGTGAATTATCTGTGCAGGGCAGCCGGCGGAAAAGAAACTGCTGGACGTCGACTCTGCAGATTGGGCAACAGGTGGATATCACCTTCATGGTGGCGCTGGTTATCGCACTGGCACTATTTTTCGATTTCACTAACGGTTTCCACGACACCGCGAATGCCATGGCCACGCCCATCGCAACCGGCGCCATCAAACCAAAAACCGCGGTGGCGCTGGCAGCCATCCTGAACCTCGTGGGCGCATTCCTTTCCACGGAGGTGGCCAAAACGGTGTCCGGCGGAATCATCCGTGAGGGATCGGACGGCGTCCAGATCACGCCGGACATCATCTTTGCCGGACTCATGGGTGCCATTCTTTGGAACATGATCACCTGGCTGAAGGGCCTTCCCTCAAGTTCTTCGCATGCCTTGTTCGGCGGGCTCATCGGTGCCGCCATTGCCGGCATCGGCTTCAACTCCATCAACCTTGAAGGCCTCCTCCAGAAGGTCATCCTCCCGGCGATCTTCGCACCGCTTATTGCCGGCGTCGTTGCCTACATCTGCACGCGCCTCGCCTACGCGCTGACCTCGCGCCACGATCCCGAGACCGGCAGCAAGCTCACCCAGAAGCGCGGCGGCTTCCGGACCGGTCAGATCTTCACGTCCAGCCTGGTTGCACTGGCCCACGGCACCAATGACGCCCAGAAGACCATGGGCATCATCACGCTGGTCCTGATTGCCGCCGGAACCCAGGAGGCCGGCTCAGGACCCCAGTTCTGGGTTATTGCAGCCTGCGCCCTGGCCATCGCCATCGGCACGTACGCCGGCGGGTGGCGCATCATCCGCACCATGGGTGCCGGTCTCACCGAGGTTAAGCCCGCCCAGGGTTTCGCGGCGGAGACCAGCACGGCGTCTGCCATCCTTGCGTCCTCACACCTCGGCTTTGCGCTCTCCACCACCCAGGTTGCTTCCGGTTCCGTCATCGGCTCCGGCATGGGCCGCAAGGGAACCAGCGTGCGCTGGAACATGGTGGGCAAGATCGCCCTGGGCTGGCTGTTCACCCTTCCCGCCGCCGGAATTGTGGGGGCATTGACCGCCCTCCTGGTCAAGACGGGCGTGGTTGGCGTTTTGATTGCCGCCGTTGCCGGCACCGCAGCCGTGCTGCTGATGTTCTTCTACTCACGCAAGTCCGCCGTCGGCCATCACAACGCCATCGAGGTGGAAGAAGCCGGACAAGCCGTCCGTTTTGCCAAGAAGAAGGCCCTGGCACGTGCCCGTGCGCGCGCCAAATCCAAGGCAAACGCCCAGGCCGAGCCAAACACCCAGCCCACCAACAAAACCGAAGCCGGCACCCAGTCGGAAGCCGAAGCCGTCGACACGAAGGATGCCCAACGATGAAGTGGTTGGAACTGCTGACCGTAGCCGGTGCCACCCTGGCGGCCGCTGTGACTGTGGTGGTCCTCTACTCCCTGGGCGTCAGGCTGACCGCCATCGCCGGTGACCCGCAGCAGGTGTCCCCAGGAACCAAGCGTGCGTTCGCATACGTCTGCTTCGGCCTGTGCGGCCTGGCAGTGCTCTTCGGGCTGTACCTGATCATTCCGTACTTTTCCGGCTGACCTGCCTCTGGCAGGCGCTGATGCCGTTGGCTAGGCTGGCTCCATGCCACGTATCCAGTACTTCGTCGCCGCGTCCCTGGACGGCTTTATTGCCACGCCCACCGATGACCTGGGCTGGCTCCTGCAGTTCGACGGTTTTGAGGGCGGCAAGGAAAGCTACGAGTCGTTCATGGCAGATGTCGGCTGCATCGTCATGGGCGGCGGAACCTACGCCTGGCTCCTGGAGCACGAGCCGGGCAACTGGCCTTACCCTGGCACACCCTCCTACGTGTTCACCCGGCATGAGTACACGGCTCCGGCAGGTTCCGACATCACCTTCGTCCGCGGCGAAGTCACCGAGTTCCTCGCAGACTTCGAACGGGCCGCCGGCGGCAAGAACATCTGGGTGGTGGGCGGCGGGAACCTCGCCGCCCAGTTCGCTTCGGCCGGACTGCTCGACGAACTTATCCTCTCCGTCATCCCGGTGGTACTGGGAGATGGCAAGCGGCTGCTTCCGCTGGCAGGCCCGACGCCGCCACTCGAGTTGGTGGCCTCGCGCACCATGGGCAGGGGAATCGTGGAGCTGCGGTACCGGCTGGACGGAATTGCCGGCTCCTGAGCGGAAGGCCAACCAACGTTCATCCGTCGCGGGCGTGCAGGAACTGCTCGAGGGCATCTTCTCCCGGGGAGAGCCCGATGTAGGCGAAGTCCGTACAGCCTGCGATTGATCCTTCCAGGCGTTTCACTTCCGCAGCCCGATCTGGCCACTTGGGTGGTTCCCAGTCCTGGTGTTCGCTTGTGTAGTGGCGGCCGGCGGGTGAGGTCCAGCCGGGTGGTTCGGTTTTTGTTGCCGGGGTGGGTTTCCAGCCGCTGGTGTGGCGGAGTTTGTGGTGTTTCGGGCAAGGCTGTCCCAGGTTCGAGACTCCTGTGGTGCCGCCGTTGTGCCAGGCGAGGAGGTGGTCGGCTTCGTTGTCGAGGGAGTGGTTGCTGCAGCCGGGGAAGGGGCATTTGCCGTCGCGCAGCCTGAGCCAGTTCCGCATGGCTTTGGTGACCCGGTAGCTGGTGCGGCCGATTTCCAGCGGCGCCCCGTCCCGCGGGTCCACCAGGACGCGGTGGAACGAATCCGCCCCGGTCGCGACGAGGTCCCGGGCCATGGAGGGCGGGATGGGTCCGTACCCGTCCAGCATCGCCGGCTCATCAGTCAGGCCGAGCAGGGCGAACACGGGCACGGTGACCAGCACCTCGGCCCGGACTGGCGCTTGGTTTGGACCGGTTCCCTCGCCGCCGTCGCCAGCACCGGGTGCACCGGTAACGCCGCTGGTGTTGCCGGTGTTGAGGAGCCCTTCGGCGAAACTATCGGCCCGGAGCTGGGTGAGGGTGCGGTGCTCGTTTGGTCCCTGCATGGTCCGGGAGAGCGCGGTGAGCTTGTTCCAGAGGGCCGTGGCCTGGTGGGCGGGCAGGTAGGCGGAGAGCCAGGCCATCCCGTCCTGGTCGGGCCGGTATTCGACCCGCCGGTCCGAAACCCCTTTGGCGTGGCGTTGTTCGATGGAGTCGGCGTGGTGGCGTTCGCGCCAGGTGCGCGCCTTGGCCCGGAACCTGTACGCGGGGATCTCCCCGATCGGGGCGGCGGTGGCGGGTTTTGGTGTGTCAGGGTCCAGGAAGTGGGCTTCCAGGGCGGCGGCGCCGGCGGGGTCAAGGGTGGCGGCCTCGTCCACCATGACGGTGGCGTGCTGCCAGGAGATGGTTCCGTTGTGCAGGGCTGCGAGGGTCCGGGGCAGGGAGGTGGTCAGGGCGTGGGAGCGGGCCAGCAGGGCTCCGGCTGCCCGGTCACCGATGGCCATGACACAGCTGATCTCGGCGGCGATAGCCCTTTCGAGCGCCTGCACGGGCGGGTCCGGCGGGGCGGCCGCCCGGGCGGTTTCGGCGTAAGTCCCTGCAGCGCTGACCACCAGCCCAGCAATTCTGGCCTGGACCCCGGCGGCCCCGGCAAGGATGTCCAGGCACCCGTCGGCCAGCCCGGCCAGCGGATCAGCAGCGGAAAACGGCTCCGAACCGCACCCGTCCGCCTCGGCCATGAGCACGGCAAGAGCGGCATTCATGTCCGCAAACGCCTTCGCCACCGCCGCTTTTCCCATACCAAAATCATCGCGCGAGGGTACGACATTATTGGGGCCGGGAAGGGCACAGGATCGAAAAGGGGACTCGCCCTACTCCTGCCGGGCCGGGACGTTGTCCCGGATCATGTTCGTGATACGGGCGGTGGACAGCCGGCGGCCCTGCCCGTCCGTAATCACAATTTCGTGGGTGGCCAGGGTCCTGCCCAGGTGGATGGCGGTGCAGGTTCCAGTTACAGTGCCCGCCGCAATGGAGCGGTGATGCGTGGCATTCACCTCGATGCCGACAGCGTGGCGGTCCGGTCCCGCGTGCATCCCCGCGGCAAACGAACCAAGGGTCTCCGCCAGCACTACGTGGGCGCCGCCATGCAGAATGCCCGCAACCTGGGTGTTGCCCTCCACGGGCATGGTGGCAACGCTCCGCTCGGGACTCATTTCCAGGAAGTGAATCCCCATTTTCACCACCAGGGCGCCGATCCCGAACCGGCCCAGCCAACCGTGCAGATGCTCAGGGATTCCGGCGGCCGCAAGCTCCCCGGCGAAAGGGCCGGGCGTGAAATTGTCCATCATGGCAACTAGGCTGGCACCTGTGAGTGAAACAACCAAACCGGCCCCTTTCCCGTCCCAAACCTTGCAGGAGGACAAAGCACCGCAGGGTTCCGCCACCCTTGAGGACGCTGCAGTCGGGGAAGGCGCAGGCCGGGGCAATGTCCCGGCACAGGCCAGTGGCTCGGTTTCTGCGACGGAAGCCCCGGTGGTTCCCATGACGGGACAGCCGCGCCTTTTGGTGCTGGACGGACATTCCATGGCATTCCGCGCGTTTTTTGCGCTGCCCGCGGACAAGTTCTCAACCACGAACGGGCAGCACACCAACGCCATTCACGGATTCACCTCCATGCTGATCAACCTCATCAAGGAGCAGCAGCCCACCCACATCGCGGTGGCCTTCGACGTTTCGGACGAGTCCACCCACCGCAAGACGGAGTACAGCGAATACAAGGGTGGCCGCAACGAGACTCCGCGGGAGATGAACAACCAGATCGACCTCATTGCGCAGGTCATGAAGGCCTGGGGCATCAAGACCATCACAATGCCCGGCTACGAGGCAGATGACATTCTTGCCACCCTCGCCACCATGGGAGAAAAAGCAGGGTACGAAGTGCTGCTGGTCTCGGGGGACCGCGATGCGTTCCAGCTCATCACCGACAACGTTTTTGTGCTGTACCCCAGGAAGGGCGTCAGCGACATTCCGCGGATGGATGCCGCTGCCATTGAGGCGAAGTACTTCGTCAGCCCCAGCCGGTACTCGGATCTTGCTGCGCTGGTGGGCGAAACGGCGGACAACCTCCCCGGCGTGCCCGGGGTCGGGCCCAAGACGGCCGCCAAGTGGATCAATCTTTACGGCGGGCTCGACGGCGTCCTGGAGCACCTGGATGCGATTGGCGGGAAGGTGGGCGATGCGCTGCGCGAAAACGTCGAGGCCGTCAAGCGGAACCGCCGCCTGAACCAGCTGCACACGGACCTTGAGCTTCCCGTCACGCTGGATGACCTTTACCAGCCGCGGCCGGACCAGGCCGCCCTGGAGGACCTGTTCGACAAGCTTGAGTTCAAGACCATCCGCAGCCGGCTCTTTGCGCTCTACGGCGATGCGGACAAGCCTGCCGCGGAACGGGAAAGCATCGACACGCCGCAATACGTCGTGCCGGGCAGTGCCGCGGAGCTGTCAGCGTTCCTCGACGCCGGCGCGGGGCAGCGCTCCGCCGTCTCCGTCGACCTTGTCCCCGGCCGCATCGGCGAGGACGCCGCGGCGCTGGCGATTGTCCGGGACGGCGCTGCCGCCTATGTCGACCTGTCAAGCCAGGACGCCGAGTCGGAGAACGTCCTGGCCGGCTGGCTGCGGGACCCGGAAGCGCCGAAGGTCCTGCACGGTTTCAAGGCCGCACTGAAAGCCCTGACGTCCCGTGGACTGGAGCTGGAAGGCGTGGTGGATGACACCTCCATCTCCGGTTACCTCATCCAGCCGGACCGGCGCACCTACGAACTCGCGGAGCTGGCCCAGCACCACCTCAACGTGGGGATCCCTGCCGCCACGGCCAAGGCAGGCCAGCTGGAGCTCTCCTTCGACGGCGAGGACGACGCCGCCGCCGATGCACTGGTCCAGGCGGCCGCCGTCGTGCTGGCCCTGAGCCGC
Organism: Pseudarthrobacter sp. GA104; assembly: GCF_009741265.1. Taxonomy (GTDB): domain Bacteria; phylum Actinomycetota; class Actinomycetes; order Actinomycetales; family Micrococcaceae; genus Arthrobacter. The sequence continues at coordinate 4,638,896 of NZ_WOWL01000001.1, read as the reverse complement.
TACTTCGAGGACGAACTCAAGGAGCGCAAGGCGGAGGAGCTCCTGTCCACGCTGGAGCTGCCGGTCAGCCGTGTCCTCGCCGACATGGAGCTCGCCGGCATTGCCATTGACATGGCGCGCATGGATGACCAGATCGCCGATCTGGCCCGGGTCATCGACCAGGCGCAGGAGCAAGCGTTCGCGGCGATCGGGCATGAGGTGAACCTGGGCTCTCCCAAACAGCTCCAGACGGTCCTGTTCGAGGAACTCCAGTTGCCCAAGACCAAGAAGATCAAGTCGGGCTACACCACGGACGCCGCATCTTTGAAGAACCTGCTGGAAAAGACGGGGCACGAGTTCCTGGTGCAGCTGATGGCGCACCGGGAGGCCGCCAAGCTGAGCCAGATGCTCGAATCCCTGAAGAAGTCCGTGGCCGAGGACGGCCGCATCCACACCACCTACGCCCAGAATGTGGCAGCGACAGGCCGGATCTCCTCCAACAACCCGAACCTGCAGAACATCCCTATCCGCAGCGAGGAAGGCCGGCGGGTCCGCGGGATCTTCGTGGTGGGGGAGGGCTATGAGTGCCTGCTGTCCGCCGATTATTCCCAGATCGAAATGCGCATCATGGCCCACCTGTCCGGTGACCAGGGCCTGATCCAGGCCTACAGGGACGGTGAGGACCTGCACCGGTTCGTCGGCTCGAACATCTTCCATGTGCCCACCGAAGAGGTCACCAGCGCCATGCGCTCCAAGGTGAAGGCAATGTCCTATGGCCTGGCCTATGGCCTGACATCGTTCGGCCTGTCCAAGCAGCTGGAGATCTCCGTCGATGAGGCACGGACCCTCATGAAGGACTACTTCGACCGGTTCGGCGCTGTCCGCGACTACCTCCGCGGCGTGGTGGACCAGGCCCGCATTGACGGGTACACCGCAACCATCGAGGGACGCCGGCGCTACCTGCCGGACCTCACCAGCACGGACAGGCAACTCCGGGAGAACGCCGAGCGGATTGCCCTGAACAGTCCCATCCAGGGCTCGGCCGCGGACATCATCAAGCGCGCCATGCTGGGAGTCCACGCCGAGTTGAAAGCGCAGGGGCTGAAATCACGGATGCTGCTCCAGGTCCACGACGAACTGGTCCTGGAAGTGGCAGCCGGTGAGCGCGCGGCCGTGGAGAAGCTGGTTACCGAGCAGATGGCCGCCGCCGCGGACCTGAGCGTCCCGCTGGAGGTCCAGATCGGCGTCGGCCCCAGCTGGTACGACGCCGGCCACTAGCGGGTGTTGATGCTGGCCAGGCGCCGGGGATCTTGGCTAGGCTCAGGTGCGTGGCTGATCTGAGTGGAAACTATGAAATCCGGCGCTTTGACGCTGTGTCCAAGGGCAAGGACGGTTACGCCGAGGCCGAAACCTGGAGCCGCGCCGTGTCCTTCGGCTTCCACGAATCCACCCGGACGCCGGAACACGTCGCGAAGACGCTTGAGACGTATGAGGCCGACCGGCGCGTCCTCACCGGCGCCTACCAAACCGGCCCGGTAGCGCCGTCGTCGCTGCCCGCCGACGTGCCGGTGGCCACCTTCGGCACCATGCGCAACACGCTCAACGTCGGCTTCGGGCACCTGGTGGAAGCCCACCTGGTCACCGCTGTCACCGTCCGCACCTCGCACCGGCGGCGCGGCCTGCTGCGGCGGATGATGAGCGAGGACCTGCAGCTCGCGAAAGACGACGGGGTTGCGGTGGCGGCGCTGACCGCGTCAGAGGGAACCATATATGGCCGGTTCGGCTACGGCGTGGCCAGCTTTGAACGCAACATCAAGGTTGACACCACCGCGCGGTTCAGCCTGCCGCACCAGCCCGCCGGCACCGTGGAGGTCGCTGATCCCAAGGCATTGCTGCAGCTGGCTCCGGAAGTCTTCGACCGGGTGCACCGGCTGACCCCGGGGTCCGTAGGGCGGCAGGACTGGTACCGGCAGCTTGCGTCGGGCTCGCTCGGCCGCGACGGCAAGGAGGACCCCGCCATCAAGGTGGCGCTCCATTACGGGCCCGCCGGAACCATCGACGGCTACGTCTCCTACAAGTTCCTCGGCTGGGACACCGAGCCCTACACCGTGGAAGTGGTGGACCTGCTGGCCGGCACCAATGATGCCTACCTGGAACTCTGGCAGTTCCTTGGCGCCATCGATCTGGTGGAGCGCGTGTCCTGGACGGAAGCCCCGTTGGACGACCCGCTGGCCTGGGCCCTGGACGATCCGCGCTGCATCGACTCCTCGGACAGCCGGGACATGCTCTGGCTGCGCATCCTCGATGTCCCGAAGGCACTGGCCGGGCGGCACTACCCGGCAGGAGGCCGCCTGGCGCTGAAAGTCCTGGATCCGCTCGGCCTCACGGCCGGAACGTACGCTCTTTCCGTCGACGGCGGCCAGGCCGCCGTCGAGCGCCTGCCGGAGACGGCGGAGGCGGACCTGACCCTGGACGTCTCCGCGCTGTCCTCGATGTACGTCGGCGGGGTCAGTCCGGTCACGCTGGCGGCAGCGGGCAAGGTCCGGGAGCACACGGCCGGATCCGCGCTGAAGGCCAGGCAGATGTTCGCCGTCGAGCGCTCGACGCATTGCCTTACCCACTTCTGAGGTCACTGGCAGCCTGGGGTCCCCTTCCCGGGTGGCCGCGTCATGCGCGTGCCCTGCCTCGCCGCTTTTGACCCGTGTTGCGGGCAGCGACTAGAATAAACGGGCGTGTACTACGTGCACGTATTTGCAGTTAAATATATTCTCAGCAATCCACAAAATCAGGATGACCCGGAGGATCCGTCGGATTCACCGCAAATCGCGCCTGCGTTCCATAACGCGGGCGCGCCGGTTTGCCTGACCGACTAACTATCCACAACGGAGCCCCTACTACATGACCATCACCTCCACCGAGAAGCCCGGTACCCCCGTAGTCGCCATTAACGACATCGGTACCGCTGAGGACTTCCTCGCAGCAGTCGACGCGACCATCAAGTACTTCAATGACGGAGACCTCGTCGAAGGTACCGTCGTCAAGGTCGACCGCGACGAAGTCCTGCTCGACATCGGTTACAAGACCGAAGGTGTCATCCCCTCCCGCGAGCTTTCCATCAAGCACGACGTTGACCCCGGAGACGTCGTCTCCGTTGGCGATCAGGTCGAAGCCCTGGTGCTCACCAAGGAAGACAAAGAAGGCCGCCTGATCCTCTCCAAGAAGCGCGCGCAGTACGAGCGTGCCTGGGGCGACATCGAGAAGGTCAAGGAAGAAGACGGTGTCGTCACCGGTACCGTCATCGAGGTCGTCAAGGGTGGTCTTATCCTCGACATCGGCCTGCGCGGCTTCCTGCCCGCATCCCTCGTCGAGATGCGCCGTGTGCGCGACCTTGCTCCGTACATCGGTCAGCAGATCGAAGCCAAGATCATCGAGCTGGACAAGAACCGCAACAACGTTGTGCTGTCCCGCCGTGCATGGCTCGAGCAGACCCAGTCCGAGGTCCGCTCCACCTTCCTCAACAAGCTGGAAAAGGGCCAGGTCCGTCCCGGCGTCGTTTCCTCCATCGTCAACTTCGGTGCATTCGTGGACCTGGGCGGCGTAGACGGCCTGGTTCACGTTTCCGAGCTGTCCTGGAAGCACATCGACCACCCGTCCGAGGTTGTCGAAGTTGGCCAGGAAGTCACCGTCGAGGTTCTCGAGGTCGACCTGGACCGCGAGCGCGTCTCCCTGTCGCTCAAGGCTACGCAGGAAGATCCGTGGCAGACCTTCGCCCGCACCCACGCCCTGGGCCAGGTTGTCCCGGGTAAGGTCACGAAGCTCGTTCCGTTCGGTGCGTTCGTCCGCGTCGAAGACGGCATCGAAGGCCTGGTCCACATCTCCGAGCTGGCTGTCCGCCACGTGGAGCTGGCAGAGCAGGTTGTCTCCGTTGGTGACGAGCTGTTCGTCAAGGTCATCGACATCGACCTGGAACGCCGCCGCATCTCGCTGTCCCTCAAGCAGGCCAACGAGGGCGTCGACGCCGACAGCACCGAGTTCGATCCCGCTCTGTACGGCATGGCCGCAGAGTACGACGAAGAGGGCAACTACAAGTACCCCGAGGGCTTCGATCCCGAGTCCAACGAGTGGCTTGAAGGTTACGAGAACCAGCGCGCCGCCTGGGAGCAGCAGTACGCTGACGCCCAGACCCGCTGGGAAGCACACAAGAAGCAGGTTGCCCAGCACGCTGCCGACGACGCTGCAGCTGCAACGTCCGGTGAGAGCGACTCCGGCACCACCAGCTACTCCTCGGAGCCGGCTGCTGAGTCCAACACCGGTGCAGGTACGCTTGCATCCGACGAGGCTCTCGCCGCCCTGCGTGAGAAGCTGACCGGCAACTAAGTGCCAACGGTCCGGACTTTTCCGGGCTGACACAACGGGCCCCCGCAAACGCGGGGGCCCGTTGTCGTTAAAGCAGCAACTGACTGGCACTTAGCGCTGCCAAACGCGATTTTTGGTGCGCTTGCTGCTAGTCAGTTGGGAGTGCGACGACGGCGCGGACAGTTCCGTCGTCGTCAGGCGTGAGAGTGGCGCCGGCGCCGGCAAGGATCCGCTGGGCGGCGGGGTTTCCGGCTAGCGTGCGGGCGGTCACCTCGGCGATTCCGGCGTTGCGGGCCTCAGCCAGGACCAGGCGAAGTGCAGCGCTTCCGATGCCGCGGCCCCGAAACCTCCTGCCGAGCCAGATCCCGGTCTCCGCGGTGTCCCGTGCGGTGCCGGCATCTACGCGCTTGAGCCGGATGGAGCCGGCGAGGGCGCCATCGGCAAGGATGCCCCAGGATTTCTCGCCGGCCGTCCCGTCGAGGCCTTCCGCGGCGGCGCGGTGGTAAGTGAAGAACCAGGCTGTCCGTTCCAGGTTCCAGCCCGGGCCGCCGAGCGGGGGAGCCACCTCATCCGGCGAGGCGTCCCGCTTGGCTAGGTCCAGGAGTTGTTCCAGCACCTGTTCGTCGACGTCCAGCAGGGACACGTCAGGCAAGCGGGACATCCACCCACTCCGTTCCTTCCATCGTCAGGGCGGCGCTGCCGGCGGTGAGGAGCTGCACGCGCCCGGCCGCAGCGGCAATGGCTGCGGGCTCGTCCGGCACGGCCACGCGCAGGACGGTGTGCCCGGCGGCGTAGCTGGTCCCGGCCATCACGAATCCCGCGGAGCGCAGGTCGTTTTCCAGCCGGCCGGCAGCAGCGTGCGGCACTTCGGCGGCACCGATGCGCAACCTGCTCCGGCGCACCATGGGCACCAGGGACAGCGCCGAGGAGACGGACTCCGAGTAGGCGCGCACCAGGCCTCCGGCACCCAACAGGACGCCACCGAAATAGCGCACGACGACGGCACTGACGTCGCTGAGGTCGGCCACCCCGGGGAGTGTCTCCCTTTTGGCGAGGGCCTCAAGCATCGGAAGGCCGGCCGTCCCCGAGGGCTCACCGTCGTCATTGGAGCGCTGGATGTTCCGGTCCGCGCCGATGATGAACGCTGAGCAGTGGTGGCGTGCGTCATGGAATTCGCGGCGCAGGCCGGTGGCCAGGTCACGTGCCAGTTCTTCGGTGCCGGCGCGGCGCAGGACGGTGATGAACCGGGAGCGCTTGATCTCGATCTCGTGGCGGAAATCGGGTCCGGCCGCCAGGGTGGTGTAACCCGTGGCCCTGCTGTCTTCCTCTTGCACCCGGCCCAGTCTAGGCCCAAGTTCCCCCGGCCCGGCAACGGCTGGAGTAGGGGTTGCGGCTCGTGATTAAGGATCGATTAAGGCGTCAGCGGGAATCTGGGAACACCAGGAAACGGAACCAGCAGAGTATTCCGAACAGGAAAGGGAGAGCCTGACCATGAAGCGGGTAGAAGCCTCAAGCCGCAGCACGCATCAAACAGGTCTTTTCCGGATTGAATCGCCGGAAATCCTTCCGCAGCCTGGCCGGCGCGGCACCCCAGGTTCCGCCTACGGCAACAACTGGGTTGAAGAGATTTGGCCGGACTGCCTGGTGGACCGCACCAAGTCCAACCCGGCAGCCCTGGAGGACCTCCTGGCGCCAAGGGCCGGTTCGCCTTACTGAACTCTTCGCCGAATCCGGAGCAATGCCTGAACCGAAGACGGTCAGGAAAAAACCCTGTCATCCATCCGGGGTGGCACCGCAAGAAAGGAGCAGTACATTGTTCACATCCAAAGGAAATCACCGGATTTCTGCCCACATGGCCGGACCTGCGTCAGTGGATGGCAAGCGGTCTGATGGAACCAAAAAGAGGAAGCTGTTCCTTTCCATCGCAACTGTTGCCGCAGCCGGTTTCTCAGGAGTGATTGCCGCGCCCGCGAATGCATCTTCGACGACGGCGGATGGCGCGAGGGACCTGCAGGCACACTCGATAGCCGCGCCTTACGGTGAAGAGGAAATCCGCACCCTGCAGCAGCTCGGCGACTTTCTTGGCGCCAGCTCCCGCATCACGGCTAACCAATACGCCCTGGGCCATATGTACTAGAACTGTTAGGGCATGACCCCCGGGCGCCGGGGCGGTTGTCCGGATGAATTCCGGCCGGGTCCGGTCCATGGCACCACAGGAGACGCGCCGTGGACCTGGACCGGACCTGAACCTGGACCCGGACCGGGGGATTAGGGTGGGGGAGTGCTCAAGATCGGGTTGACGGGCGGCATCGCCTCAGGAAAATCAGTGGTTGCCTTGCGCCTGAAGGAACGCGGCGCGGTGCTGGTGGATGCTGATGCATTGGCGCGGGAAGTGGTGGAGCCGGGCTCCGAGGGCCTGGACAGCGTTGTGGCTGAGTTTGGCCGGGATGTCCTTGGCCCGGATGGCCGCCTTGACCGGCCCAGGCTCGGGGACCTGGTCTTTGGAGATCCGGCACGGCTCGCCGTGCTGAATGGAATCGTCCACCCCTTGGTCCGTTCGCGTGCGGCCGCCATCGTGGAAGCTGCAGCAGGAGATGCCGTCGTGGTGCAGGACATTCCCCTGCTGGTGGAAACCGGACAGGGGAGCGACTTCCACCTTGTGGTGGTGGTCGACGCGCCGGACGACGTGCGGCTCCAGCGAATGCTGGAGCACCGCGGGATGACGCGCGAAGCTGCACTGTCGCGGATGGCTGCGCAGGCAACGCGGGAGGAACGGCTGGCCGCGGCCGACGTCGTCCTGGACAACTCCGGCAGCGTGCAGCACCTGCTGGACCAGGTGGACCGGCTCTGGGACGACCGGCTGGTGCCCTTCGCCCGCAACCTCGCCGCGGGCAGGCGTGCGCCGAGGAACTGCGGTCCTGTCCTGGAGCCGTATCGGGAGGAATGGGCCAAGGAGGCGGCCAGGATCTCCGCGAGGCTGAAGACCGCGGCCCCCGGGCTCATCCTGGCGGTGGACCACATTGGCTCCACGTCCGTCCCCGGGCTCGCTGCCAAGAACGTCATAGACCTGCAGGTTGCGGTTTCCGGCCTGGACGTTGCAGACACTGCTGCACCCCTGCTGGCGGCAGCCGGGTTCCCCGTGGTGCCCGGTGCCGGGTCCGATACGCCCAAGCCGCCGGCGCCGGATCCCGGGCAGTGGCAGAAACGGTTCCATGCCAACGCGGACCCCGGGCGTCCGGTCAACATCCACGTCCGTGTTGCCGGCTCGCCCGGATGGCGCTATGCCTTGATGTTCCGGGACTGGCTGCGTGCCGACCCGTCCGCACGCACGCTGTATGCACGGCATAAGGCAGGCCTTGCTGGACGTTTCGCCGGGTCGGCGGGCACCAGGGCGTACGCAGAGGCCAAGGAACCGTGGTTCACGGACGTTGCCTGGCCCCTCATGTCCGCCTGGGCCGAGGAGACCGGCTGGGCGCCGCCGTCGTACGCGTCCTGAAGGCATCCGCGGACCGGCGGAGCTGTTCGCCCGTAACGGACGGGCCGCAATAGTGTCGGTGCCCGGTTGTAGATTAGATCCATGAGCCTTGCGCAGGATATCAACCGTGTTGTGGCGCCCTTTGAGGTCATCAGCGAATTCAAGCCCGCCGGCGACCAGCCCGCCGCCATTGCCGAACTGACGGAGCGCATCAGGAACGGCGAGAAGGACGTGGTGCTGCTCGGTGCCACGGGTACGGGCAAGAGCGCCACCACCGCCTGGCTTATCGAGCAGGTGCAGCGGCCCACCCTGGTGATGGTCCAGAACAAGACCCTGGCGGCGCAGCTGGCCAACGAATTCCGCGAGCTGCTGCCAAACAACGCGGTGGAATACTTCGTTTCCTACTACGACTACTACCAGCCCGAGGCCTACGTCGCCCAGACGGACACCTTCATCGAGAAGGACTCCTCCATTAACGAGGAAGTTGAAAGGCTCCGCCACTCAGCCACCAACGCCCTGCTGACCCGCCGGGACGTGATCGTCGTCGCCACTGTCTCCTGCATCTACGGCCTGGGCACGCCCGAGGAATACATCGCAGGAATGGTCACGCTCCGCAAGGGGGCGGAGATGAACCGTGACGACCTCCTCCGCAAATTCGTGTCCATGCAGTACGCCCGCAACGACATGGACTTCCATCGGGGCACGTTCCGCGTCCGCGGGGACACGGTGGAGATCATCCCGATGTACGAGGAACTGGCTATCCGGATCGAGTTCTTCGGGGATGAGATCGAGAATATCCAGACACTCCACCCGCTGACCGGTGAGGTGATCCGCGACGAAGAGGAAATGTACGTCTTCCCGGCGTCGCACTACGTGGCTGGACCGGAACGGATGTCCCGGGCCATCAAGCGGATCGAGGATGAGCTCGCTGATCGGCTGAAGGTACTGGAAAGCCAGAACAAGCTGGTGGAAGCGCAGCGGCTCCGGATGCGGACCATGTACGACCTCGAGATGATGCAGCAGATGGGCTTCTGCAACGGCATCGAGAACTATTCGGCGCACATCGATGGCCGCGCCCCCGGAACGGCCCCCCACTGCCTCCTGGACTACTTCCCGGACGACTTCCTCCTGGTGGTGGACGAGTCCCACGTGACCATCCCGCAGATCGGCGCCATGTACGAAGGCGACATGTCGCGCAAGCGGAACCTGGTGGACTTCGGCTTCCGCCTGCCCTCGGCCATGGACAACAGGCCGCTGAAATGGGACGAGTTCCTGCAACGCGTTGGCCAGACCGTTTACCTGTCCGCCACGCCGGGCAAGTATGAACTGGGCAAGGCCGACGGTTTTGTGCAGCAGATCATCCGGCCCACGGGCCTCATCGATCCCGAGGTGGTGGTGAAGCCCACCAAGGGCCAGATCGACGACCTGCTGGGCGAGATCAAGACCCGTACGGACAAGAACGAGCGCATCTTGGTCACTACCCTGACCAAGCGGATGGCCGAGGACCTTACGGACTACCTCCTCGGGCATGGCATCAAGGTGGAGTACCTGCACTCCGACGTCGACACCCTGCGGCGCGTGGAGCTGCTGCGCGAACTCCGGATGGGCAAGTTCGACGTCCTGGTGGGCATCAACCTGCTCCGTGAGGGCCTGGACCTTCCCGAAGTGTCCCTTGTCAGCATCCTCGATGCGGACAAGGAGGGCTTCCTGCGGTCGTCCACGTCCCTGATCCAGACGATCGGCCGCGCTGCCCGCAACGTCTCCGGCCAGGTGCACATGTACGCCGACCGCATCACGGACTCCATGGCGCAGGCCATCGACGAGACAAACCGGCGCCGCGCCATCCAGGTTGCCTACAACACCGAACACGGCGTGGACCCGCAGCCGCTGCGGAAGAAGATCGCCGACATCACGGACCAACTGGCCAAGGAAGACGCCGATACCCAGGAGCTGCTGAAGAACAACCGGCTGGCCAAGGGAGGAAAGCGGAAGTCCGCCGCAAAGGGTGCCGCCCAGGTCCGCTCGGACGGCCTGGCAGCGGCCCCGGCCGAGGACCTGGTGGGCCTGATCGAACAGCTGACGGAGCAGATGCACGGCGCTGCTGCCGAGCTGCAGTTCGAAGTGGCCGCCAGGATCAGGGACGAGGTCAGCGAGCTGAAGAAGGAGCTCCGGCAGATGCAGGCTGCCGGGCACGCCTGACACAAACATCAACAGGGGACGGGCGGGCGGCCCGCCTGGGGTAGAGTTAATGTCACGTAGGGGAGTATCCCGAGCGCTACGATCGTCAACACGCAGGGCATGGTTGCCCCGCCGGGCGTAGCGGGCCGCCGTTTCAGCACCAAGTGCGCAGGCAGGCCGGAGAGACTTACACCGCATCTCTGTACCCTGCGAAAGGCTACCCTGTGCTCGAATTGCCCGTCTGGTTTGAGGTCGGCTCCTTTGTCGTCCTTGGCCTGATCCTCCTGACCGACCTTCTCCTGGTGGTCCGCCGCCCGCACGAACCCTCCATGAAGGAAGCCGGACTCTGGGTGGCCTTCTACGTCACTCTGGCCCTGGTGTTCGCCGGCGCCATGTTCGCTTTCACCGGCCCGGAATTCGGCGGCCAGTTCGTCGCCGGCTGGGTGACGGAATACAGCCTCAGCATCGACAACCTGTTTGTCTTCATCATCATCATGGCCAGGTTCTCCGTGCCCCGGAAGTACCAGCAGGAAGTGCTGATGGTGGGCATCATCATCGCCCTGATCCTGCGCGGCATCTTCATCCTGCTCGGCGCGATCGTGATCGAGCAGTTCAGCTGGGTGTTCTATATCTTCGGCGCGTTCCTGCTCTGGACCGCATGGAAGCAGGCCCAGGACGAGGGCGAAGACGAAGAAGACCGGGAGAACCCGCTGATCGCCAAGATCCGCAAGGTCATCCCCATGTCCGAGAAGTTCGACGGCGGCAAGCTGCGCACCACCGTGAACGGCAAGAAGGTCTTCACGCCCATGCTGATCGTGTTCATCACCATCGGCCTCACGGACCTGCTCTTCGCCGTCGACTCCATCCCCGCAATCTTCGGCCTCACCCAGAGCCCCTTCATCGTGTTCACGGCCAACCTGTTCGCCCTGATGGGCCTGCGCCAGCTGTACTTCCTGCTCGGCGGCCTCATGAACCGCCTGATCTACCTGAAGCACGCGCTCTCCTTCATCCTCGCGTTCATCGGCGTCAAGCTGGTCCTGCACGCCATGCACGTCAACGAGCTTCCGTTCATCAACGGCGGGCAGCACATTGAATGGGCCCCCGAAATCCCCACGTTCGTTTCCCTGGGCGTCATCGTTGGCACCATCGTCATCGCGGTGGTCGCGAGCCTGGTCAGCTCCAAGGCAAAGGAAGCGCACCTGGACCCCCGCCTCGAGGAGGACGTCCGGAGGAGCCACAGCGACGCCGAGTAGGCGTCCCTGGTCCTCCTGACCCGGACAATCCCGGCCGTATCCTGCGGCCGGGATTGTCGCTTTAAATCCCCTCTGCAGGAGGCGCATGGGGGACTATGCTCGGACCATGGCCCCCACCCTGATATCGGACCAACAGGTGCGCCTGGTGCAGCGGCGCACGGTGGTGCTGCTGAGCGCGGCCCAGATTTTTGGCGGAATCGGCACCGGTGCCACGGTTTCGATCGGGTCCATACTCGCCGTCGAACTGTCCGGATCGAGTGCCTGGGCCGGCGCCGTCGCCACGGTCATGACCCTCGGCGCAGCCCTGGCTGCCCTGCCGCTTGCCTCGCTGGCGGACCGCCGGGGACGCCGGATCGGCCAGATGGCCGGGCTGTCCGCGGCCCTCGCAGGCACGGTCCTGATGGTGCTCGCGGTGGTGTCCGGCCTTTTCGTCCTGCTGGTGCTCGGCGCAGCCGGGATCGGTGTGGGTACCGCCGCCAGCCTGCAGGCCCGCTTCGCCGCCGTCGACCTTGCGGACCCGGAGCACCGCGGCAGGGCCCTGTCCGCCGTGGTGTGGGCCGTAACCGTTGGCGCCGTCGCCGGACCCAACCTCATCCAGCCCGGCACCGTGGTGGGACAGGCGCTGGGCCTTCCGCCGGTGGCAGGGCCTTTCGTGATTGCCGGAGCCGGGCTTCTCGTGGCGAACGTCCTGCTTTTTACCGGCCTGCGGCCGGATCCGCTGCTGCTGGCCAGGGAACTTGCGCCGCAGCAGGCGGGCACCGGCGCCCCCGGCACGGCACAACAAACGCCGGCAGCACCGGAGGGCAGCGGCGCGGGGGCAGGCACCAACGGGCAGGCAAAGCGCGACGGCGGCTCGCTGGTCCGCGGGCTGCGGGCCATCCGCGGCTCCCGGACCGCGCTCCTGGCAGTGGCCGCCGTCGTCGGGGCCCACGCGGTGATGGTGGGCGTGATGTCCATGACGCCACTCCACCTGCAGGAACTGGTCGAAGGGCCGGGCGCGAGCCACGCGGGCCACACGGCGTCCGGTGACGTCCTGGTGATCATCGGTTTCACCATTTCGCTGCACATCGCCGGGATGTTCGCTTTGTCGCCGGTGATGGGCTGGCTGACGGACAAGGCCGGCAGGGCGCAGACCATCATGATTGGCTTCACCCTGCTGATCACCGCCGTAGCTGTTGCCGGATTCGGCCAGGCATCCACGGGGGCGGTGGCGGCAGGCCTGGTTTTGCTGGGCCTGGGCTGGTCCGCGGCCACGGTGTCCGGTTCCACCCTGCTTGCCGAGAGCGTCGGCCGGGACTCCCGTGTAGTGGTGCAGGGGGTTTCGGACATGCTCATGGGTGCAGCGGGGGCCGTGGGCGGGGCGGTGTCGGGCCTGGTCCTCAGCTGGATCGGCTACCTGGGCCTGAACCTGCTGGGCGGCGTGGTGGGCGCAGCCGTCCTGGCCGCGGCGTTCGTGACCGTGGTGGCCGGGCGGCGCGAGTCAGCGCCCGCCTGACCTGGCCATACCCAGCAGCCTGGCGAAGATCGCCTCCCCGTCGTCGGCGATGCCATCATGGTGGAAGTCGCCGGTCTCCCAGACCTGCAGCCCGCGCACCGCGGACGCTGTTTCCAAGGAGAGTTTCCGGTCCACATAGATGTCGTCCGAGTAGACGGCGGCCGCCGCCGGAACGGTATTGGCCCCCAGCCGGGCAATATCGTAGAGCGGCTTCCAGTCCGTTTTGGCTGCAAGCAGGTCCGCCACGTCCCGGAGGGGCTGAAGCGCAGGGTCCTGTTCGAAGTACCACGGATAAACCATCTCGCCCGTCAGCAGCAGCGGCTCGGCGTCCGGCCGGAACTCCGGGTAGTCCGCCAGTACCCGCCAGGCGGACCAGCCGGTCGCCTGCCCCTGGCCGTAGATGGATTCATGCATCAGCGCGTAGAGGGGATTGGACCGGCGCGATACGATGCCCTGCACCTGGTCCAGGAAGGCATCCGAGAGCCGGGGGCCTTCCGCTGTTTCCGTGAAGGCGTCCTCCAGCAGGTGATGCAGGCTGTCCACGCGCGTATTCCCCCCGAGGAAGGAACCCACCATCTGGAAGCGCTCCACGGTGAGCGGGCCGCCGTCGGGAAGGAACTCCGGGGTGCTCCTGAGGTGGCGGGCAATCCGGTCAACCATGTCCCGGTCCTCCGGGTACCAGCCGAAGTACTCGGCGTTGCGGGCCGCAACGCGCTGGAACGTAGCCCGGTAGACGTCATCGGCCGGGCCGGTCAGCGGCGCAAGGCCGCCGGTCACCAGGACCTCCTTCAGGCCCTCCGGGGCAAAGGACAGGTACGTCAGTGCGCAGAAGCCGCCGTAGCTCTGGCCGTACACCGTCCACGGGCCCGCCCCCAGGGCATCCCGGATCAGCTCGGCGTCGGCCACGATGGAATCCGCACGGAAATGCTCCAGGTACGCGGCCTGGTCCGCGGCGGACCCCCGCAGCGGCAGGGTGTTCCGGTCCGCAGGCGTGGAGAGCCCCGTTCCGCGCTGGTCCAGCATGAGGATCCGGAAGTCCTTGGCAGCCGCTTTGCTCCAGCCGCCCAGCGAGCCAAACCTGTTGCCGCGCCCGCCGGGACCGCCCTGGAGGAACAGGAGCCACGGAAGACCCGCGGCCTGGTTCTCGCTGTGCGCGGCCGAAACGTACTCCCGGGCAAAGACGGTGATTGTTTCGCCCGAGGGGGAAGAATGGTCCAGCGGCACTGTGAAAAAGTGCTCCGTGGTCCGCATCCCGCGGAACTGGTGCTTCGCCCTTACCTCATGCCTTGCCCGGACCGCCGGGCCTGCCGGCGATGGCATCCCTGCACTAGCCATTGGCAGGGGCGGGGACGGCACTGCCGAACTGTTCGAGGGCCTGGCCGGTGAGCCGGAACGTGGACCAGCCGTCCATGGGCCTGGCGCCGAGGCGCCGGTAGAAGTTGATGGACGGCTCATTCCAGTCAAGGACGCTCCACTCCACCCTGGCGTAGCCGTTCTCCACGGCGATGGCGGCAAGGTGCTGGAGCAGGGCCTTTCCGTGTCCTTCGCCGCGGGCTTCCGGGCTCACGTAAAGGTCCTCCAGGTAGATGCCGTGCACGCCTTCCCAGGTGGAATAGTTCAGGAACCACAAAGCGAACCCCTGGACTTCGCCGGCCCCGTTCTCTGCCATGGCAGCGAACACGCGCGGGTTGTCTCCGAACAGCACCTGCTGCAGCATCCCGGGGGTGTTCCGGACGGCGTCAGGTTCCTTCTCGTAGTGCGCCAGTTCGTGGATCATCCGGAGGATTGCGGGTACGTCTTGCGGGGTTGCGGGGCGGATTACACTCATTGTTCGAGCTTACCGCCGGCACCCGGCAGGCGCTGGCAGCGTTTAGAGCCGGTTGACCTCAGTCACCCTGATCACAGCCGTTCCGGTTTCGTCTGAGGCAGCCAGGTCCACCTCGGCGGAAATCCCCCAGTCATGGTTGCCGGCGGGATCGTCGAAGATCTGCCGGACCTTCCACCGGTCCTTTTCCTCCGTGATGATGAGCAGGGCCGGTCCCCGGGCGTCCGGCCCGGTCCCGATGTCGTCGTGTTCGTCAAAGTAGTCGTCCAGGGCGTCTTCCCAGCGCTCGGCGCCCCAGCCGGCTGCGGCGTCGAGTTCCCCCAGCGCGGCCGCGTCCTCGTCGGCGAACAGCTCAACGCGGCGGAACAGTTCGTTGCGCACCATCACCCGGAAGGCCCGGATGTTGGACGTGAGCGACGGCGGGGGCGGCGGCGGCGCGTCGTGCGGTGTCGGGGCGGCGCCCGAGGCCAGCTCCTCCCATTCGTCCAGGAGGCTGGAGTCCACCTGGCGGACCAGCTCGCCGAGCCAGGCAACCAGGTCCTCCAAATCCTCGCGCAGCATGTCCTGGGGAACGGTCTGCCGCAGGGCCTTGAAGGCGTCCGCGAGGTAGCGCAGGACTATCCCCTCCGAACGGGCCAGCCCGTAGAACTGCACGAACTCGCCAAAGTTCATGGCACGCTCGTACATGTCCCGGACCACGGACTTGGGGGCAAGCTCGAAATCGCCCACCCAGGGCGCGGCCTTCCGGTACACCTCGAAGGCCTCCCCGAGAATCTCCGCCAAGGGCTGGGGGTAGGACACTTCCTCGAGCATGGCCATCCGCTGGTCGTACTCAATGCCGTCGGCCTTCATGGCGGCCACCGCCTCGCCGCGGGCCTTCTTTTGCTGGGCGGACAGGATCTGCCGCGGCTTCTCCAGGGTCGCCTCGATCACGGACACCACGTCCAGGGCGTACGACGGCGACTCCGGGTCCAGGAGTTCAAGTGCGGCCAGTGCGAAGGGGGACAGCGGTTGGTTGAGTGCGAAGTTCGGCTGGAGGTGGACAGTCAGCCGGACGGTCCGGCCGTCGGGTCCCTGCTCTTCCGCAGGGATCCGCTCCACCACCTCGGCCGCGAGCAGTTCGCGGTAGATGCCCAGTGCCTTTTTCATGAGCTGCAGCTGGGAGGACCGGGTCTCGTGGTTTTCCGTCAGGAGGCGTCGGGCCGCCGCAAACGGGTCCCCGGGCCGTTCCATCAGGTTCATCAGCATCGCGTGCGTCACCGTGAAGCTTGACGTCAACGGGTCCGGCACCGATTCGACGAGCCGCTTGAACGTAGGCTCGCCCCAGCTGACGAACCCCTCCGGCGGCTTCTTCTTCACCACCTGGCGCAGCTTCTTCTGGTCGTCACCGAATTTGGCCACGGCCTTGGCCATCGCCTTGACGTTCTCCGTCACGTGTTCGGGTGCCTGGACCACCACGGTCCCGGCGGTGTCGTAACCTGCCCGCCCGGCCCGGCCCGCAATCTGGTGGAACTCACGGGAGTTAAGCAGCCGGGTGCGGACGCCGTCGTACTTGCTCAGTGCCGTGAGCAGGACAGTGCGGATGGGCACGTTGATTCCCACGCCCAGGGTGTCGGTGCCGCAGATGACCTTCAGCAGCCCCGCCTGGGCCAGCTGCTCCACCAGCCGCCTGTACTTCGGCAGCATGCCCGCATGGTGCACGCCAATGCCGTGGCGGACCAGCCGGTTCAGGGTCTTGCCGAAACCGGCGGCGAACCGGAAGTTGGCGATCAGCTCTGCGATCCTGTCCTTCTCCTCGCGGGTGCAGACGTTGATGCTCATCAGCGTCTGTGCGCGGTCAATCGCCTCGACCTGGCTGAAGTGCACCACGTAGACCGGCACCTGCCTGGTGGAGAGCAGCTCCTCCAGCGTCTCGTGCACGGGGGTCTCGTGGTAGTAGTAATGCAGCGGAATGGGCCGTTCCGCGGAGCTCACCGTGGTGGTGGCGCGGCCCGTCAGCGTTGTCAGGCCTTCCTCGAACCGGCTGACGTCCCCCAGCGTGGCGGACATCAGGAGGAACTGGGCCTGGGGGAGTTCCAGCAGGGGAACCTGCCACGCCCAGCCGCGCTGCGGGTCCGAATAGAAATGGAACTCGTCCATGATCACCGTGCCGAGTTCCGCGGCTGCGCCTTCACGGAGGGCGGTGTTGGCCAGGATCTCGGCCGTGCAGCAGATGATGGGCGCATCCTGGTTGACGCCGGAATCGCCCGTGATCATTCCCACGTTCTCGGCGCCGAAAATATCGCACAGGGCAAAGAACTTCTCGGAGACCAGCGCCTTGATCGGCGCGGTGTAGTAGCTCCGCTGGCCCTGGGCCATGGCCTGGAAGTGGGCGGCGATGGCCACGAGGGATTTTCCGGACCCGGTGGGGGTGGCCAGGATGACGTTGGACCCCGTGGCCAGCTCCATAATGGCTTCGTCCTGTGCGGGATACAGGGCCAGTCCGCGGCTTTCCGTCCACTCAACGAACCGCGTGTAGAGGTCGTCGGGATCCACACCCACAGTACGGACGGAGGCGGGCAGATGGGGCAGCTGGTCAACGAGTTTCATTGATTGCCAGCTTAGTGCCCTGCCGTGCCCGGGATTCCGCCCCGCCCGGGTTAAGCTTCGCGGTACAGAAGACGGCACCAGAATGCGGAGATGGATATGAAGTGGGATCCGGCGAAATATGTCCAGTTCGGAGACTACCGGGACCGGCCCTTTTTCGACCTGACCGGCAGGGTCCGGGCGGACCGGCCCGTCCAGGTGGTGGACCTTGGCTGCGGGCCCGGGAACCTGACCGCCACGCTCGCGGACCGCTGGCCCGGTTCCGACGTGGTTGGCCTTGACTCATCGGAAGAGATGCTCGCCAAAGCCGCCGGACGGGCGGAAAGGAACCCGTCCCTGCGCTTCGAACTGGCCGACATTTCGGAGTGGAAACCCTCCGGGCAGACCGACGTTGTGGTCAGCAATGCGGCCCTGCAGTGGGTGCCGGGCCACCAGGACATGATGCGGACCTGGCTGGATGCCCTCCGCCCCGGTGCCTGGTTCGCGCTCCAGGTCCCGGGGAACTTCAACGCCCCGTCCCATGCGTTGATGCGCGGGCTGGCGGGGTCACAGCGGTGGGTGCGGCAGCTCGGCGGGGTGCTGCAGGGCGGCGAGTCGGTGGGCGAGCCTGCGGACTACCTTCATCTCATGCTCGACGCCGGGTTCTCGGCTGACGCCTGGGAGACGACCTACCTGCAGGTGCTGGCCGGCACGGACGCCGTCCTGGAATGGGTCCGCGGCACAGCGCTCCGCCCCGTCCTTGCCGCCCTTTCCGCGGCGGAGGGGGCGGAATTCGAGTCGGAGTACGCAGCCGTGCTGCGGGAAGCGTATCCAGAAACGGGGCATGGCACCGTCTTTCCCTTTCGAAGGATCTTCGCCGTGGGGTGCAAGAACCGGTGACGAACCGGGCCGCTGGACGCTCTTCACACTCCAGTCACACGCGTGACAACTCCGGAATGTGATCTGGCCTACAATGACGGGGTGGCTGATGGGGGAGAGGCCGCCGCAGGCTGTTCCCTCCGCCGACTGACCCAACTGGAGGTACGTTGCTGATCGGACTGATGAGCCGGCTGCTTGGGGGCCACAAAGCCCATGTGGCTGCCATCGTAGTCCTCCAGCTGGTCCAGGCTGCGGCCACCCTGCTGCTGCCCACGGTCAACGCAGCAATCATCGATGACGGCATCGTTGCCGGAAACCACACAGTCATCCCGCGCCTGGGAATCACCATGGCGGCGCTGGCCGTAATCCAGGCCGTTGCCGCCATCGCCGCGGGGTACCTCGCCGCTGTGGCGGCCATGAGGATCGGGCACCAGCTGCGGGCGGAGATCTTCACCAAGATCCAGTCATTGTCCTCCCGGGAGGTGGCGGCCTTCGGAACCCAGAGCCTGGCCACCCGGGCCACCAACGACACCCAGCAGATCCAGGCGTTCGCGGTCCTCGTGTTCACCATGCTGGTTGCCGGCCCGGCCATGGGCCTGGGCGGCATTGTCCTGGCACTCCAGCAGGACCTGCCGCTGTCCGCGGTTGTGATCGTCATTGTGCCCCTGCTCCTGATCATCATGTACCTCATCGTGGGCCGCCTCATCCCGCTGTACCGCGAAGGGCAGGAACACCTCGACCGTGCAGGGGGCATCCTCCGCGAGCAGATCATGGGCGCCAACGTCATCCGGGCCTTTGTCCGACAGGACCACGAAGTCCGGCGCTTCGCCCGGATCAACAGCATCCTGACAGCCAACAACCTCCAGTCGGCGCTGCTGGTGGCAGGAATGCTGCCTCTGGTCATGCTGGTGGTGAACCTTTCCTCCGTGGCCGTTGTCTGGTTCGGCGGGCAGCGGATCCAGGCCGGACTGATGAACATCGGGGCGTTGGCCGCGTTCATTGCCTACATCCTGCAAATCCTCCTGGCCATCATGATGGCCATGTACGTGCTTATGACGGCGCCCCGGGCTGCAGTGTGCGCGGAGCGCATCGGCGCCGTACTTGATACCGAACCCTCCGTGCGCGACCCGCAGCAACCCAGTCTGTTGCTTCCCGCGCCGGCGGGCGGCGCGCAGCATCCGTCGGCCAGGCAGGGGGTTCTCCAGTTCAAAGGCGTGGGTTTTTCCTATCCCGGAGCGGAGGCCCCCGTCCTCGCGGACATCAGCTTCACAGCCGTTCCGGGCACTACCACCGCCATCGTGGGGTCCACTGGCAGCGGAAAGTCCACGCTGCTGAACCTCATTCCGCGATTCCTCGACCCGACGGCAGGAACCATCACCCTCGACGGCGCGGACATCCGGGAGCTGCGGCTCGACACCCTTCGTGCCGCCATGTCCATAGTCCCCCAGCAGTCCCACCTGTTTTCGGGGACCATCGCGGATAACCTCCGGATGGCAGCACCGGACGCATCGGACGCCGAGCTTTGGCGCGCCCTCGAGACGGCCCAGACCATGCGGTTCATGAGCGTGCTGCCGTTGGGGCTTGCCACCCCCGTTGGCCAGGGCGGGACCAACCTGTCCGGGGGGCAAAGGCAACGTTTGTGCATCACCCGCGCGCTGCTGAGGAAGGTGCCGCTGTACCTTCTTGATGACAGCTTCTCGGCGCTGGACTACGACACGGACGCGAGGTTGAGGCAGGCGTTGGCCGCGGAACTTGCCTCCAGCACAGTGATAGTGGTGGCGGAACGGATTGCCGCAGTGGAAAGCGCAGACCGCATTTTGGTCTTGGACGGCGGGCGCCTGGTGGCGCAGGGGACGCACGCCGAACTGCTTGAGATTTCCCCCACGTACCGGGAGATCGCGGACTCGCAGCTGGCCCTGGAGGGCCGGTCATGACGCTTCCGGCCGTTGCCCCAGGGGTGCCAGGGAGGTTTTGGCCAACAACTGGACGGCTTCTGGGCCTGCTCCTCCCGTTCAGGCGCTTCATGGTGGGCGCCGTGGTGGCTACCTGCACCTTTGCGGGGCTCAACGTGGCCGCGCCGAAATACCTCGGTGACGCCACCGATGTGGTGGTGGACGGCGTCGTGCTGGGATCCCTTGACCAGGGGCGGCTTGGCCTGTTGCTGGCGGGGGTGGCGCTGATGTACGTCTTGGCCTCGCTGTTCAACTGGATCCAGGGAGCGCTGACAGCCCGGTCGGTGCAGGGGCTCATGTACAACTTGCGGGCCTCGCTCGAGGACAAACTCCACCGCCTGCCCTCCACCTATTTCCAGGAACGCTCCCGGGGCGATGTCCTGAGCCGCGCCACCAATGACATCGACAACATCGCCCAGGCCCTGAACCAGCTCCTCACCCAGCTGATCATGTCCTTCCTCATGCTCTGCGGGTCCCTGGCAATGATGCTCTGGATCTCGCCGCTGCTCGCCGCAATTGCGGTGGCGACTGTTCCGCTGTCCACCCTGATCACCGTGCTCGTGGCCCGGCGTTCGCAGGCGCACTTCGCGAGGCAGTGGACCGAAACCGGCCAGTTGAACGCGCACGTGGAGGAGCTCATAACCGGACACGAGGTGATCAAAGCCTTCGGACACCAGGACAAGGCCGCCGAAATATTCGCCGGAAGCAACGGCCGGCTGGCGCGCGCAGCTACCAGGGCCCAGTATTCAGCCGGTGTGGTCCAGCCGCTGATGGTGCTGATGTCCAACCTCAATTACATTGCCGTGGCCGTGGTGGGCGCGCTCCAGGTCCTTGCCGGCGCCATGACCATCGGCGGGATCCAGGCGTTCATCCAGTTCAGCAGGCTCTTTAGCCAGCCGGTGGGCCAAATCGGCGGGATGCTCAACCTCATCCAGTCCTGCGCCGCGTCCGCTGCACGTGTTTTCGACCTCCTGGACACAGAGGAGGATCCCGCGGAGCCGTCCGCGGGATCCACCGCGGCCCTGGCCGGCGGCCGGATCGTCTTTGACGACGTGACTTTCGGATACCCGGAATCAGCCCCGGCGGTGCGCAACCTTTCCTTCTCCGTCGAGCCGGGCCAGACCGTAGCGATTGTGGGGCACACCGGTGCAGGGAAGACCACTGTGGTGAACCTCCTGATGAGGTTCTACGGGCCCGGATCGGGCCGCATAACCATGGGAGGACAGGACATTGCCGGGATTCCCCGGGACCGCCTCCGGGAGCAGTTCGGGGTGGTGCTCCAGGACGCGTGGCTCTTCGCCGGCACCATCAGGGAAAACATTGCCTACGGCCGGCCGGACGCCACGGACGCCTGCATCAGGGCGGCCGCCGAGGCCACTTACGTCGAACGGTTCGTCAGGGCACTGCCCGACGGCTATGACACCGTCCTGGAAAACGGTGGGGAACCCCTCAGCCAGGGCCAACGGCAACTGGTCACCATAGCCCGGGCACAACTGGCCGGCAGGGCTGTCCTGATCCTGGACGAGGCCACCAGCTCGGTTGACTCCCGGACCGAACTCCTCATCCGCCAGGCAATGCAGCGCCTGCGGCAGGGCAGGACGAGCTTCGTGATAGCCCACCGTTTGTCCACCGTCCGCAACGCTGATCTAATTCTGGTCATGGATCACGGCCGCATTGTCGAGCAGGGCACACACCAAAGCCTCCTGTCCGCCAACAGCTACTACGCCCGGCTTCACAACGCACAATTCTCCGTCCGGCCCGGCCGTGCGGACGCCCTTGAGGCCGGCCTTTGATGCCCGCATCCGGCTTCCCCGGAACATGGAAACCGAACACTGCCAGTTCCGTGGCGCTGTTTGAACAGCTGCGGCTCCAGGTCATCCACCAGGTGGACAACGGAGCCCTCCCGCCGGGGACCCGGCTGCCCGCCGTCAGGGCCCTGGCCGAGCGCCTGGATGTGGCTCCGCATACAGTGGCCCGCGCCTACAAGGAGCTCGAAGCCGCCGGAATCGTTGCCACCCACGGCAGGAACGGAACAACGGTGTGCGCACGTGACGAACGTCTCGGCGGGCTCTCAGCCGCCGCAGCAGCCTACGCTGCCGCGGCCAAAGCGCAGGGCGCCACGTTCGCCGAGGCGGTGAAGCTGCTGGCCGCCGCCTACGACGCCGGCTGACCGCCCCCGCGTGGATGTTCGAAGAAGTTTTCGATTAGCATAGTGGAGTGCCTAAAGCCGTAGCCGAAGAAACAGCCGTCCACCCCGTTTCCGTCGCAGCAGCACCCGCCGCCGCACCACACCGTCCGGACCTCTCCCGCCTGGTCGTCAAGGGCGCGCGGGAGCACAACCTGCGGAATGTGGACCTCGACCTGCCCCGGGATGCGATGATCGTCTTCACCGGGCTGTCAGGATCCGGGAAGTCCTCCCTGGCTTTCGACACCATCTTCGCAGAGGGCCAACGGCGCTACGTGGAATCGCTGTCCGCGTACGCGCGCCAGTTCCTGGGCCAGGTGGACAAGCCGGACGTCGACTTCATTGAGGGACTGTCGCCGGCGGTCTCCATCGACCAGAAGTCCACCAGCAAGAACCCCCGTTCCACGGTGGGCACCATCACCGAAATCTACGACTACATGCGCCTGCTCTGGGCCCGTGTGGGCCGGCCCCACTGCCCCGTGTGCGGCGAGCCGGTGGCCAAGCAGACTCCCCAGCAGATCGTTGACCAGCTGCTGGAGCTTGACCAGGGTACCCGCTTCCAGGTCCTGGCCCCGGTGGTGCGTGGACGCAAGGGCGAATTCGTTGACCTCTTCAAGGAACTGACCGCAAAGGGCTACTCCCGTGCACGCGTTGACGGGAACCTGGTCCAGCTGAGCGACCCGCCCAAGCTGGGCAAGCAGTTCAAGCACACCATCGAGGTGGTGGTGGACAGACTGGTCGTCAAGGAAGGCATCAGCCAGCGGCTCACCGACTCCATTGAGACCGCGCTGGGCCTGGCCGAGGGCCGCGTCCTTGCCGAGTTCGTGGACCTTGAAGCGGACGATCCCGGCCGGCTGCGGGCCTTCTCCGAAAACCTGGCCTGCCCCAACGAGCACCCGCTTGCCATCGACGAGATCGAGCCCAGGTCCTTCTCGTTCAACAACCCCTTCGGCGCCTGCGCGGCCTGCAGCGGCATCGGCACCAAGCTGGAGGTGGACGAGGAACTCATCGTTCCCAACCCGGAACTTTCGCTGGCCGAGGGAGCCATCGCCCCGTGGTCGCTTGGCACAGCCACCACTGAGTACTGGAACAGGCTCCTGGAGGGCCTCGCCAAGGAACTCGGCTTCTCCATGGACACGCCGTGGGAGAAGCTGGGCAAGGACGTGCGCCAGACCGTGCTGCACGGCAAGGACCACAAGGTTGTGGTGCAGTACCGCAACCGCTTCGGCCGGGAACGGAAGTACAGTACCGGATTCGAAGGCGCCATCCAGTACGTCCACCGCAAGCACGGCGAAACGGACTCCGACTGGGCCCGCGACCGCTACGAAGAGTACATGCGGCAGATTCCCTGCCCGGCCTGCAACGGGGCGCGCCTCAACCCGGCCTCCCTGTCGGTGCTGATCAACGGCAAGTCCATTGCCGACGTCGCTGCCCTGCCCATGCGTGACTGCGCCGCGTTCCTGAACAACCTTGTCCTGACGGGCCGGGAAGCGCAGATTGCCCACCAGGTGCTCAAGGAGATCCAGGCCCGGCTGACCTTCCTGCTCGACGTCGGGCTGGAATACCTGAACCTTGAGCGTCCGTCCGCCACCCTCTCCGGCGGTGAGGCCCAGCGCATCCGCCTTGCCACCCAGATCGGCTCGGGCCTGGTGGGTGTCCTGTATGTGCTGGACGAACCGTCCATCGGGCTGCACCAGCGCGACAACCGGCGGCTGATCGACACCCTGACCCGGCTCCGCGACATGGGCAATACGCTCATCGTCGTTGAGCACGACGAAGACACCATCCACGTGGCTGACTGGATCGTGGACATCGGACCCGGCGCGGGCGAGCACGGCGGCCAGGTGGTCCACTCCGGCTCCTACAAGGACCTGCTGGAGAACACCGCATCCCTCACCGGCGACTACCTGTCCGGGCGCAAGAAGATCGAAGTCCCGAAGAAACGCCGCAAGTACGACAAAAAGCGTGAGCTGAAGGTGGTGGGCGCGAGGGAGAACAACCTCCTGAACGTGGACGCGGCGTTCCCGCTGGGGCTCTTCACCGCGGTCACCGGGGTGAGCGGCTCCGGCAAGTCCACGCTGGTCAACGAGATCCTCTATAAGGTGCTGGCCAACAAGCTCAACGGCGCCAAGCAGGTAGCCGGCCGGCACAAAACCGTCCAGGGCCTGGAGCACCTGGACAAGGTGGTCCACGTGGACCAGAGCCCTATCGGGCGCACCCCCCGTTCCAACCCCGCCACCTACACGGGGGTGTTCGACAACATCCGCAAGCTGTTCGCGGAAACCACTGAGGCGAAGGTACGCGGGTACCTGCCCGGCCGGTTCTCGTTCAACGTCAAGGGCGGCCGCTGCGAAGCGTGCTCGGGTGACGGAACGCTGAAGATCGAGATGAACTTCCTGCCCGACGTCTACGTCCCCTGCGAGGTGTGCCATGGTGCGCGGTACAACCGGGAGACGCTCGAGGTGCACTACAAGGGCAAGACCATCGCGGACGTGCTGAACATGCCCATCGAGGAAGGCGCCGAGTTCTTCGCTGCCTTCTCGCCCATCGCCCGGCACCTCAACACCCTCGTGGACGTTGGCCTGGGCTACGTCCGCCTGGGCCAGCCGGCCACCACGCTGTCCGGCGGCGAGGCCCAGCGCGTGAAGCTGGCCGCCGAACTCCAGAAGCGGTCCAACGGGCGCAGCGTCTACGTGCTGGACGAGCCCACCACGGGGCTCCACTTCGAGGACATCCGCAAGCTGCTGATGGTCCTGCAGGGGCTGGTGGACAAAGGCAACACCGTGATCACCATCGAACACAACCTGGACGTCATCAAGAGCGCGGACTGGATCGTGGACCTCGGGCCGGACGGCGGTTCCGGCGGCGGCCAGATCGTGGCATCAGGAACGCCGGAGGAGCTGGCCAAGTCCACTGCCAGCCACACAGCCGCGTTCCTCGCTGAAATCCTGTAGAAGCGCGGCGAGGTCTCCTGACGTAATCCAAATGTATGCCGCTGCGCGTATGCGAGTTTCAGGCATGAGTGGTGTCGTGAGAAACTAACCCGGTGACTCAAACAACAGTGCCCGTGATCTTTGACCTGGACGGCACTCTTGTCGATCCGGCCGGGGGAATAACAGACGGAATCTCCTTTGCCCTGAACGCCATGGGGCTTCCCGTTCCCGGGCAGGACCTGCTCCACGCGATGATCGGCCCGAAACTCAGCGATGCCCTGCTGAATGTGGCCAACGTGCCGGCGGACCTGCTGGACGAGGTCATCCGCCTGTACCGCGAGTACTACGTCGCCACCGGGATCGCGCAGGGCCGGATCTACCCGGGCGTCCGTGAAGTCCTGGAGTCCTTCGCGGAAGCCGGGCTCCCGGTGGCTGTTGCCACCCAGAAGCCGCAGCGCCTTGCCCGCACTGTGCTGGCACACCATGGAATCGACGGGTTGTTCCACGGCATCCACGGCTCTGAGGATGACGAAAGCGCGGTGCAGGGGGTTCCGCTCGGCAAGACAGGGATCATCGCCGCTGCATTGAAGGACCTGAACACGCAGCATGCCGTGATGGTGGGGGACCGGGCACAGGATGTTTCAGGGGCCATCGCCAACGGCCTGGACTGCATCGGCGTGGCTTGGGGATTTGCGCCCGACGGCGAGCTGGAGGAGGCCGGTGCGGTGGCCGTGGTGGAAACCGCGGAGGGCCTGGTGCAGCTTCTCCGGCAGGTGCAGGCCATCCACTCCGCGGCCCTGGGGGAGGTGACCAACGATGGCAATGTTTGATGCTGTCCGCTGGACCACGCGCAGCCTGATCTCGAGCACCTGCCGGCCCACCGTCGTCGGCCTTGAAAACGTTCCTGCCGACGGGCCGTTCATCGTCGCCCCGAACCATCTGTCATTCTTCGACAGCGTGATCGTCCAGGCCCTGATGCCGCGCCCCGTTGCCTTCTTCGCGAAGGCCGAATACTTCACAACCGGAGGCGTCAAGGGCAAGGTCATGAAGGCCTTTTTCGAGTCCGTGGGTTCCATTCCCGTGGAGCGGGGTGAGCAGGCCGCAAGTGTCCAGGCACTCAAGACGCTGCTGGACATCCTGGAATCCGGCAAGGGAATCGGCATCTATCCGGAAGGCACCCGCTCCCGTGACGGCATCCTCTACCGGGGACGCACCGGCGTGGGATGGCTGGCGCTCAGCACCGGGGCACCGGTGATTCCCGTTGGACTTATCGGTACGGAAAACCTCCAGCGCGCCGGTGAGAGCGGGGTACGCCCGCAGCATTTCACCATGAAAGTGGGGGAGCCGCTGTACTTCGACAAGACCGGGCCGGACCATTCGCTGCCGGCCCGGCGGGCAGTGACTGACCGCATCATGGACGCCATTGCCGAACTCAGCGGACAGGAACGCTCCACCAGTTACAACCAGAGCAAGGCCACGGAATAACCCCGGTTCCAGCCGGATTTAAGGGCCGCGAGGCGCGCCGGGTGGCAAAGGCACCCGGCGCGCCTCAGTAGACTGGATAGGTGGCAAATCCAGCAAGTTACCGGCCCAAGACGGGGGAGATTCCCACCAACCCGGGGGTGTACCGCTTCCGTGATGCGCACGGCCGCGTCATCTATGTCGGCAAGGCCAAGAGCCTCCGTTCCCGCCTGAACTCCTACTTTGCCAACCCTGCCGGCCTGCTGCCCAAGACCTACGCCATGGTCCACGCCGCCAGCAGCGTCGAGTGGACGGTGGTGGGCAGCGAACTCGAGTCGCTGCAGCTGGAATACACCTGGATCAAGGAATTCAAGCCGCGGTTCAACGTGGTGTTCCGTGACGATAAGACCTACCCCTACCTGGCCGTCACTGTCGGCGAGAAGTACCCGCGCGTGCAGGTGATGCGCGGCGACAAGCGAAAGGGCACCCGCTACTTCGGCCCCTACACGGCAGGCGCCATCCGGGAGACCATGGATACCCTGTTGCGAGTCTTTCCGGTCCGCAGCTGCAGCGCCGGGGTGTTCAAGCGCGCCGAGGCCAGCGGCCGGCCCTGCCTCCTGGGCTATATCGATAAATGCTCTGCCCCATGCGTGGGAAGGATCTCCCCGGAAGACCACCGGGCACTGGCTGAGGACTTCTGCGCCTTTATGGGCGGCGAGGCCAGGCGCTTCATCGCGAAGCTGGAAAAGCAGATGGCGGAAGCAGTAGCCGAGCTTGACTACGAGCGTGCTGCCCGGGTCCGCGATGACATCACCGCCTTGCGGAAAGTCTTTGAGCGCAACGCCGTGGTCCTTGCGGAGGACACCGACGCCGACATCTTCGCCCTGCACGAAGACGAACTGGAAGCTGCGGTCCAGGTGTTCCATGTCCGCGGCGGCCGCATCCGCGGCCAGCGTGGCTGGGTAGTTGAAAAGGTGGAGGATTCCACCACCCCGGACCTCGTGGAGCACCTCCTGCAACAGGTGTACGGCGAGGACGGCGATAGCCATGGCAGGCTGCCGCGCGAGGTCCTGGTGCCCGTCGCCCCCAGCAATACCGAGGAACTGGCGCTGTGGCTGGGCGGACTGCGCGGGGCAAAAGTTGATATCCGGGTCCCGCAGCGCGGGGACAAGGCCGCGTTGATGTCCACGGTGCGCGAAAATGCCGAGCACGCCCTGAAGCTTCACAAGACCCGGCGCGCGGGGGATCTCACCGTGAGGTCGCAGGCATTGCAGGAGCTCCAGGAGGCGCTGGACCTGCCGGTGCCGCTGCTGCGGATCGAGTGCTTCGACGTCTCGCACGTCCAGGGCACCAACGTGGTGGCCTCCATGGTGGTGGTGGAGGACGGGCTGCCCAAGAAAGCGGACTACCGGAAATTCTCGGTCACCGGACCGGCAGCGGCGGACGACACCGCCGCGATGCATGACGTCCTCACCCGCCGGTTCCGCCACTACCTGCAGGACAAGTCCGCGCAGGTGGGTGAGGCTGCCCTGGCCGGCGTCCCGGCGGAGGCCGAAGAGGGGCCTGGACAGGAACAGGAAGCGCAGGCCGGCCTGCTGGATACCACCACGCCTGCACCGCGGGCCAGGTTCGCCTACCCGCCCAACCTGGTGGTGGTGGACGGCGGCAAGCCCCAGGTCAATGCTGCAGCCCGTGCCCTCGCCGATCTCGGCATTGACGACGTCTACGTGGTGGGCCTGGCCAAGCGGCTCGAGGAAGTGTGGCTGCCGGACAGCGACTTCCCGGTCATCCTCCCCAGGACGTCCCAGGGGCTGTACCTGCTGCAGCGGATCCGTGACGAAGCCCACCGCTTCGCCATTTCCTTCCACCGGCAAAAGCGGGGGAAGGCCATGACCGTGTCCGCCCTGGACGGCGTGCCGGGACTGGGTGCCTCCAAACGGAAAGCCCTGCTGGCCCACTTTGGTTCCGTGAAGGGCGTCAAGGCCGCCTCGGCGGCTGAGCTGTCCCAGGCGAAGGGCATCGGCCCTGCCCTTGCCGGCGCCATCGTGAACCACTTCGCGCCGGACGGACCGGAAGCTGCGGCTGTCCCTGCCATCAACATGACCACCGGCGAAATCATTGAAACTTAGCGGAGTCCCCTGAAACTTGGCTAGGGTAATGAACGGGGTTTCCGCCAACGCGGCAGCCTGCAGGACAACAACAGGAACGGGGCGGACTTAATGGCAGAGACGACGGCGGAATCCGGGGCCGGGGAGGACGGGCTGCAGCCCGTCAAGCCCCTCGAAGCGGAGCTGCTGGTGGTCACCGGAATGTCCGGAGCCGGGCGGAGCACGGCTGCCGATGCGCTGGAGGACCACGGCTGGTATGTCGTGGAGAACCTTCCGCCGCAGATGCTCGGAACCTTGGCCGACCTTGTGTCCCACGCCCCGCAGTCCATTCCGCGGCTGGCGGTGGTCATTGACGTCCGCAGCAAGGGCCTGTTCGCCGACATCCGGGCCGCGCTGGGAGCATTGGCCTCCAGCGGAGTGGCTTTCCGGGTGCTCTTCCTGGACGCCAGCGACAACGTCCTGGTCAGGCGGTTCGAGCAGGGACGCCGGCCGCATCCGCTGCAGGGCGGCGGCCGCATCCTCGACGGCATTGCCGCCGAACGGGAGTTGCTCCAGGAACTGCGCGACAGCTCAGACGTCGTCCTGGACACCTCCGGCTACAACGTCCACGGCCTTGCCACCGCCATAACCGAACTCTTCAGTGAAACGGGGCCCGTGGCCCTGCGGCTGAACGTCATGAGCTTCGGCTTCAAGTACGGCCTGCCCGTTGACGCCAACTACGTTGCGGACGTCCGGTTCATCCCCAACCCGCACTGGGTGCCCCAGCTGCGCCCGCACACCGGGCTGGACAAGGATGTCAGCGACTACGTCCTGGAGGCGGAAGGGGTCAAGAACTTCGTGGACCGCTACGTCATGGCCCTCGAGCCCGTCCTGGACGGTTACCGCCGCGAGAACAAGCACTACGCCACCATCGCCGTGGGCTGCACGGGCGGGAAGCACCGCTCAGTGGCCGTCGCCGTCGAGCTTTCCAAGAAACTGGCACAGTTCCCCAGAGTCACGGTGACCACCACGCACCGGGATCTGGGCCGGGAGTAATGTCGCTTTTCACCGGGGCCCTGCCGCTGGTTCCGCCCGCCGGACCAGCGGGCGGCCAGCAAAACAAAGGCCCCAAGGTAGTTGCCCTGGGCGGCGGCCACGGCCTGTCGGCGTCGCTGTCCGCGCTGCGCCTCCTCACTTCGGACCTGACGGCGGTGGTGACGGTAGCGGACGACGGCGGCTCGTCCGGGCGCCTGCGCGAGGAGTACGGTGTCCTGCCGCCGGGGGACCTGCGCATGGCGTTGGCCGCCCTGTGTGACGACACTGACTGGGGACGCACCTGGCGGGACGTCATGCAGCACCGGTTCCGTCCCGGCAAGGGCCCGGGCGGCTCCCTGGACGAACATGCCATGGGCAACCTGCTGATCGTCACCCTCTGGGAACTGCTGGGCGACGCCGTCGCCGGGCTCAAGTGGGCAGGCGCGCTCCTTGGAGCACGCGGCCAGGTCCTGCCCATGTCCACCGTGCCGCTCACCATCGAAGGTGACGTCCGGATCACCGCCCCTGACGGCGGCTCCGCCCTGCACACCATCCGGGGCCAGGCGCGCTGCGCGGTAGCGGGATCCCTGGAGGAGGTGCGGCTCCTGCCCGGAGCCGCCCCCGCCTGCGTTGAGGCACTTACTGCGATCGAGCTCGCGGACTGGGTCATCCTGGGGCCCGGCTCCTGGTACACCTCCGTGCTGCCGCACCTCCTCCTGCCCGAGATGCGGGAGGCACTGTGCCAGACGCCGGCGAAGCGCTGCCTCACCATGAACCTGGCCACGGATACCAAGGAAACGTCCGGCATGACCGCCGCGGACCACCTTGACGTGCTGCGAAGATATGCCCCCGGGTTCAGCGTGGACGTTGTCCTGGCAGATCCCGCCTCCGTCCCTGACCGGCAGGAGTTCGAGAAAGCCGCCGGGATGATCGGCGCCGAGGTGGTCTTGGGTAAAGTAGGGGCGTCGGGCCGCCGTCCCGTCCACGACCCCCTGCGTCTGGCGACGGCGTACCACGACGTTTTTGGGAACAGTTAGGAAGGTGCCATGGCACTGACAGCATCGGTCAAAGAAGAACTGTCCCGTCTGGACATCAAAAAGTCATCAGTACGCAAGGCCGAGGTATCCGCCATGCTCCGCTTCGCGGGCGGGCTGCACATCATCTCCGGCCGGATCGTCATCGAGGCCGAGGTGGACCTGGCGTCCACCGCGCGGCGCCTCCGGGCAGCAATCGCCGAAGTGTACGGCCACCAGAGCGAAATCATCGTCGTTTCTGCCGGGGGACTGCGGCGCGCCAGCCGCTACGTGGTCCGGGTGGTGCGTGACGGCGAGGCGCTGGCCCGCCAGACAGGCCTCCTCGACGGCCGCGGCCGCCCCGTGCGCGGGCTGCCGTCCGCCGTCGTCAACGGCTCAGCGGCCGACGCCGAAGCGGTGTGGCGAGGGGCTTTCCTGGCGCACGGCTCGCTGACCGAGCCGGGGCGCTCATCGTCTCTGGAAGTTACCTGCCCCGGACCGGAATCGGCCCTGGCGCTCGTGGGGGCGGCGCGCCGGCTGGACATCCAGGCCAAGGCCCGCGAAGTCCGCGGCGTGGACCGGGTGGTCATCCGGGACGGCGACACCATTGCGGCGCTGCTGACCCGCATGGGTGCCCATGACGCCCTGATGGTGTGGGAGGAACGGCGGATGCGCAAGGAGGTGCGTGCCACCGCCAACCGCCTGGCCAACTTCGACGACGCCAACCTGCGCCGCTCCGCCCAGGCCGCCGTGGCAGCAGGGGCGCGCGTGGACCGGGCCCTGGAAATCCTCGGCGACGACGTGCCGGACCACCTGAAGTACGCCGGCGAACTGCGGGTGGCGCACAAGCAGGCCAGCCTGGACGAGCTCGGCCGCCTGGCGGACCCGGTGATGACCAAGGACGCGATTGCCGGAAGGATCCGCCGGTTGCTGGCCATGGCGGACAAACGTGCGCTGGACTTGGGCATCCCCGGGACGGACGCCAATGTGACGCCTGAAATGCTGGACGAGTGACAGCCCCATAGAATCAAAAAGATTCCGGGCGCCAGCCGCCCGGATGCATAATCCGAGAGTTACCAACCGGACCGAATGTCCACGATATTGGAGGATTTTGTGACCGAGTACGTATTGCCCGAACTCAGCTACGATTACGCCGCCCTGGAGCCGCACATTTCCGCGCGGATCATGGAGCTGCACCACAGCAAGCACCACGCAGCCTACGTGGCCGGCGCCAACAACGCCCTGGCCCAGCTGGCCGAAGCCCGGGAGAAGGGCGACTTCGCCAACATCAACCGGCTCTCCAAGGACCTCGCCTTCCACACCGGTGGCCACGTCAACCACTCCGTCTTCTGGAACAACCTCTCCCCGGACGGCGGCGACAAGCCCGAGGGTGAACTCGCTGCGGCCATCGATGACGCGTTCGGCTCGTTCGACGCCTTCCGCGCGCAGTTCTCCGCTGCGGCACTGGGCCTGCAGGGCTCCGGCTGGGGTTTCCTCGCCTACGAGCCCATCGGCGGCAACCTGGTCATCGAGCAGCTGTACGACCAGCAGGGCAACGTTGCGCTCGGCACCACCCCGCTGCTGATGCTGGACATGTGGGAGCACGCCTTCTACCTGGACTACGTCAACGTAAAGGCCGACTACGTCAAGGCGTTCTGGAACATCGTGAACTGGGCCGACGTCGCCAAGCGGTTTGAGGCTGCGCGCACCAACGCCACGGGGCTCATCACCCTCCCGTAGTGAACACCGCCGCACCGCGGTGTAACAAACTTCACATTTCGGACATATGACGGCCGGGATGTGGACGGTCCGCCCCCGCACTTGCGGGGGCGGACCCAGTTAAACGTAAGATAGGTCACGGAAGGCGGTTAGCCTTCAGCAATGAGGCTGGTCGCCCTCCGTATGTAAATCATCTCTGCCCAATGGCGTGCGGGATCTGTTAGTTGGCTTGATAGCCCGCTCAACTAGTTGTGCTTCTGAAAGCACCAAGGAGACTGAACAAGTGACGACCCGTATTGGTATCAACGGCTTTGGCCGTATTGGCCGCAACTACTTCCGCGCAGCACTCGCACAGGGCGCGGACCTGGAGATCGTTGCAGTCAACGACCTCACCAGCCCCGAAGCACTCGCGCACCTCTTCAAGTACGACTCCGTCGGCGGCCGCCTGAAGGAAACCATCGAGGTCAAGGACGGCAACATCGTCGTCAACGGCAACGTCGTCAAGGTCCTCGCCGAGCGCGATCCCGCCAACCTCCCGTGGGGGGAACTGGGCGTTGACATCGTCATCGAGTCCACCGGCTTCTTCACCAAGGCCGCCGCTGCACAGAAGCACATTGATGCAGGCGCCAAGAAGGTCCTGATCTCCGCCCCGGCGTCCGACGAGGACATCACCATCGTGATGGGCGTAAACCACGGCCTGTACGACAACGCGACGCACCACATCATCTCCAACGCTTCCTGCACCACCAACTGCCTCGGCCCGCTGGCCAAGGTCATCAACGACGAGTTCGGCATCGAGCGCGGCCTCATGACCACCGTGCACGCCTACACCGCGGACCAGAACCTGCAGGACGGACCGCACAGCGACCTGCGCCGTGCGCGCGCCGCGGCCATCAACATGGTTCCCACGTCCACCGGTGCGGCCAAGGCCATCGGCCTGGTGCTGCCCGAGCTCAAGGGCAAGCTGGACGGCTACGCCATCCGCGTCCCGGTCCCCACCGGCTCCGCCACCGACCTCACCGTCACCGTCTCCCGCGAGACCACCGTGGAGGAAGTCAACGCAGCCCTCAAGCGCGCCGCCGAATCCGAGGAACTGCAGGGATTCCTGACCTACACGGACGAGCCCATCGTGTCCTCCGACATCGTGGGCGACCCCGCATCCTCCATCTTCGACTCCGGCCTGACCAAGGTCATCGGCAACCAGGTCAAGGTTGTTTCCTGGTATGACAACGAATGGGGCTACTCCAACCGCCTCGTAGACCTTACGGAGCTTGTCGCATCCAAGCTGGGCTAGGGTTAGACACATGACATCTCACACCCTCAACGAACTGATCGCTGAAGGTGTCCGCGGGCGGTACATTCTGGTTCGAAGTGACCTGAATGTGCCGCTCGACGGCTCTACAGTCACTGATGATGGCCGCATCAAGGCCTCCCTGCCAGTGCTGTCAAAGCTCACGGACGCCGGTGCCCGCGTGCTGGTAACAGCCCACCTCGGACGCCCCAAGGGCGCTCCTGAGGACAAGTACTCCCTTCGCCCCGCAGTAGCCCGCCTGGCGGAGCTGGCCGGCTTCAAAGCCACCCTTGCCGCGGACACCGTGGGCAGTGCCGCCAAGGAAGCAGCAGCCTCCCTGCAGGACGGCGAAGTGCTTGTCCTGGAGAACGTCCGCTTCGATGCCCGCGAAACCAGCAAGGACGACGCCGAGCGCGGCGCCTTCGCTGACGAGCTGGTTGCCCTGACTGGCGGCAACGGCGCCTATGTGGACGATGCCTTCGGAGCGGTGCACCGCAAGCACGCCAGCGTGTACGACGTCGCCACCCGGCTTCCGTCCTACCTTGGCGACCTCGTGCACACCGAGGTGGAGGTCCTGCGCAAGCTGACGGCCGACACGCAGCGCCCCTATGTGGTGGTGCTCGGCGGTTCCAAGGTCTCCGACAAGCTGGCAGTCATCGAAAACCTGCTGGGCAAGGCCGACACCATCCTGGTGGGCGGCGGAATGCTGTTCACGTTCCTCGCCGCGGCCGGGCACAAGGTCGCCTCCAGCCTGCTCGAGGAAGACCAGATCCCGGTAGTCCAGGACTACCTCAAGCGTGCGGCAGGCGCCGGCACCGAATTCGTGGTGCCCACGGACGTCGTGGTGGCGGAGAAGTTCGCCGCCGATGCCGCCCATGAGACTGTCCCCGCGGACAACATCGAAGGCAGCAGCTTCGGTGCCCAGGGCATCGGCCTGGACATCGGCCCCGAGTCCGCCGCAGCATTTGCCGAGCGGATCAAGGGTGCCAAGACGGTCTTCTGGAACGGTCCGATGGGGGTGTTCGAGTTCGAAGCGTTCTCCGCCGGGACACGTGCCATCGCCCAGGCGCTGACTGAGACCGAAGCGTTCACCGTGGTGGGCGGCGGCGACTCTGCTGCGGCCGTACGCACGCTTGGCTTCGCTGACGACCAGTTCGGACACATCTCCACTGGTGGAGGCGCAAGCCTGGAATACCTCGAAGGCAAGGAACTCCCGGGGCTCAGCGTCCTCGACCGCTAACGCCTTTCCGGCAGCAGTACCTGTCCCTCCGGCCGGCAGGTTGCCCCGCGGCAGCCTGCCGGCCGAACACATATCTAGAACTTTTTGGAGAATACGTGACTACGTCAACGAACGGCGCTTTCGACCGCAAGCCCTTCATCGCGGGCAACTGGAAAATGAACATGGACCACGTGCAGGGCATCACCCTCCTGCAGAAGCTCGCCTGGACCCTCTCGGACGCCAAGCACGACTACAGCCGGGTCGAAGTTGCTGTCTTCCCCCCGTTCACGGATCTCCGCGGCGTCCAGACCCTTGTCCAGGGCGACGACCTGGACATTGCCTACGGCGGGCAGGACCTCTCCCAGTTCGATTCGGGAGCGTACACCGGAGACATCTCGGGCCAGTTCCTTAACAAGCTGGGCTGCAAGTACGTCCTGGTGGGCCACAGCGAACGCCGCACCATCCACAACGAAACCGACGACGTCCTCAACGCCAAGGTCAAGGCCGCCTTCAAGCACGGCATCACGCCCGTGCTCTGCGTCGGTGAAGGCCTGGAGATCCGCCAGGCCGGTACCCACGTCAGCCACACCCTGGAGCAGCTTCGGGCCGGCGTTTCCGGGCTTAGCGGCGAGCAGGCCGCCGAACTGGTCGTCGCCTACGAACCTGTCTGGGCCATCGGCACCGGTGAAGTAGCCGGCCCGGAGGACGCCCAGGAGATGTGCGCCGCCATCCGCGCTGAGCTCGGGACGCTGTTCGGCGCCGATGTTGCCGCCAGGACGCGGCTGCTCTACGGCGGTTCGGTCAAGGCCAACAACGCCGCCGCAATCCTCAAGGAACGCGACGTGGACGGCCTGCTCGTGGGCGGGGCAAGCTTGGATCCTGCCGAGTTTGCTAATATTGTCAGGTTCGAGAGTCACTTGGTGACGGACTAGTCCGTCCGCCCAACTCCCGCAATCCCCAACTTCCGGAAAGGCCGTCGTGGACGTTCTTCATGTCATTCTGCAGATCCTCCTGGGCATCACCAGCCTCCTGCTGACGCTGCTCATCCTCCTTCACAAGGGCAGGGGCGGCGGGATGTCGGACATGTTCGGCGGCGGCATGAGCTCAGGCCTCAGCTCGTCGGGCGTCGCCGAACGCAACCTGAACAGGTTCACGGTGGTGCTTGGCGTGACGTGGGGCATCGTCATCATCGCGCTGGGACTGATCATGCGGTTCAGCGGCGGCGGGGACTCCTGACTACCTAATCAGCGAAAAGTGCCGTGGCGGAAACTGCCGCTGCACAGGTCTGCCAACTAAACTGTGGCTGTCGGTTCCCGACAGCCACAGTTCTGTTTAAGCAGGCAGGAGTCCCGATGATTCATCCGTCGTCAGGCTTCCGGGGCACCCGCGCGGGCGTCACGGAAGGAACCGGTTTCAGCTTCGAGTCGGAGGACCATGGGAAGCCGCTGCCGCGCATCCGGGTCTCGTACTGGTGCGCGAAGGGCCACGAAACCACCCCGGTATTCCTCAAACTCCCCGAGGACCAGATTCCGCTCGTCTGGGACTGCCGGAAGTGCGGCGGCCCGGCATCCCGGGATGGCGAGGCAGCGGCCGCCGACGCCTTGGACGACGGCTATAAAAGCCACCTTGAGTACGTTAAAGAGCGGCGCTCCGACCAGGACGCCGAAGATGTCCTGGCCGGAGCGCTGGAAAAACTACGCGCCCGCGGCGTCCTTCCGGACGAGCTGCTGGGGGACACGTGAGGCCGCGTTT
This sequence comes from Pseudarthrobacter sp. GA104, assembly GCF_009741265.1. GTDB lineage: Bacteria > Actinomycetota > Actinomycetes > Actinomycetales > Micrococcaceae > Arthrobacter. The sequence goes on along the minus strand of NZ_WOWL01000001.1, from coordinate 4,602,244 downwards.
TCGTCGATAAGCCACAGGGTCCGGGACGTCCCCCGTGGTCCTGCGGCCGGGACCTGGACGGGGTTGGCGCCTGCCAGTGCCAGACCCACGGCGCCGGCCTTGTCCTCGCCCGCCACCACCATCCACACCTCGGAGGCCGTATTAATGGCCGGCAGCGTCAGGGATACCCGCAGGGGCGGCGGTTTTGGCGAGTTCCTGACTCCCACCACAGTGCGTTCCTTTTCGCGGATGCCGGCCTGCTCCGGGAACAGCGACGCGACGTGCGCATCCGGACCGACGCCCAGCAGGACGACGTCCAGGCGCGGCAGCGCGGACGGCTCCTCCGGCCGGTCGTCGGACATGTCGGCAGCGTGCTCGGCGGCTGCAGCTTCCCGCAACCGCCGGGCGTAATCCTCGGCGGCTTCTTCCGGGGTGCCGAAGTCATCCGCGGACCCCGGTTCGTGGATCCGTTCAGGGTCCACGGGGATGTGCGACAGCAGGGCGTCGGACGCCTGCTTCGTATTCCGTTCCGGGTCCCCGGCGGGGAGGAAGCGCTCGTCGCCCCACCAGAAATTCACCTTTGACCAATCGACCGCCGGGGCAGCCGGGGAGTCAGCAACAGCCTTTAGCGTGCCGATACCCACGGTTCCCCCGGTCAGCACCACGGTGGCCTCGCCGAACTTGTCCTGCACATCAACGAGCTTGGTGATCAGGCGGGCCGCGATCGCGGCCATCAGGACGGACGAATCAGGATGAATGCTTACTCTTGGGTCAACGCTCACTGGGTCGGACGCTCCTTAGATTGGTTCGTGGCAGTCCCATAGTAATCACTTCCCCAAACACCTCGTCCGGGTCCAGGCGCCGCAGTTCCTCGGCAAGGCAGTCACGCAGGCTGCGCCGGGGCAGCGAGATGCGCTGGGCGGGCTGGCCGGGCTGCGTTAGTTCGGCGACGGACAGGCCGGGCCGGAAGAGCTGGATGTCGCCACCGGGCCGGGAAAGCCGGACCCGGCGGATGCCCGTACCGGCCGGGTCGGCGACGATGGTCACGGGCGCGTCCAGGGTAAGCGTCAGCCAGGCTGCCAGCAGGATGGTGCTCGGGGAGTCCGAGGCCCCTTCGACCGCGACGGCCGTGACGGGGGAAGAGTCCACCTGGTCCAGGACGGCCGCGAGCTGGATCCGCCAGTTGGTCAGGCGCGTCCAGGCGAGGTCCGTATCTCCGGCCTTGTAGGTGGACCGGATGTTCTCCAGCGCACGCTGTGGATCCGGCTCATTCGCGGAGTCGGTGATCCGGCGGTGGGCGATTCTCCCGATGGAGGTTTCGCACGCGTTTTTCGGCGCGCCGTGCGGCCACCAGGCCACGATCGGTGCGTCCGGGAGGAGCAGCGCGGCTACCAGGGATTCGCTTTCGTGCGCGAGCTCGCCGTAGCCGCGCAGTACGATCACCTCGGATGCGCCGGCGTCACCGCCGACCCGGATCTGGGCGTCCAGGCGGTCAGGCGCCGTGGCCCCGGCGTCGGCCAGGACGATGATCCGGCAAGGGTGCTCGCGGCTGGCCTCGTTGGCTGCCTCGATAGCCTCTTCCTCAAGCCCGGACTTGGTGACCACCACGAGGGTGAGCACCCGGCCCAGGGCAATCACGCCGCCCTGCTCGCGCAGGGACATGATCTTCTTGGAGACAGCGGAGGTTGTGGTGTCCGGCAGGTCTACAATCATGGCCTTCTCCAGGTTCGTCCGTCGCGGGCCAGCAGCTCGTCAGCCGAGGCGGGGCCCCAGCTGCCCGGGGCGTAGGGTTCGGGCTGTTCGTCCAGGGTGGCCCAGTATTCCTCGAACGGGTCGAGGATCTTCCAGGACAGCTCCACTTCCTCATGCCGCGGGAAGAGCGGCGGCTCGCCCAGGAGCACGTCCAGGATCAGCCGCTCGTACGCCTCCGGGCTGGATTCGGTGAAGGAGTGGCCATAACCGAAGTCCATGGTCACGTCCCGGACTTCCATCTGCGTGCCGGGAACCTTGGAACCGAACCGGATGGTCACGCCTTCGTCGGGCTGGACGCGGATCACCACGGCGTTCTGTCCGAAGTCGTCCTCGGCGTGGTCGCGGAACAGCAGGTTGGGCGCACGCTTGAAGACCACGGCGATCTCTGTGACGCGGCGGCCCAGGCGCTTTCCGGCGCGGAGGTAGAACGGGACGCCGGACCAGCGGCGGGTGTGGATGTCCACCCGGATCGCGGCGAAGGTCTCGGTGGTGGAATCGGCCGGGATGCCTTCCTCCTCCAGGTAGCCCTGGACCTGTTCCCCGCCCTGCCATCCGCCGGTGAACTGGCCGCGCGCCGAGTGCGTGGAGAGGTCGTCCGGGAGCTTGACGGCGGCGAGGACCTTTTCCTTCTCGGCGCGCAGGTGATCGGCGTTGAAGGAGATGGGCTCCTCCATCGCGGTCAGCGCCAGCAGCTGCAGCAGGTGGTTCTGGATGACGTCGCGGGCTGCTCCCACGCCGTCGTAATAGCCCGCCCGGCCGCCGGTGCCGATGTCTTCGGCCATGGTGATCTGGACGTGGTCCACATAGTTCGCGTTCCACAAAGGCTCAAACAACTGGTTCGCGAAGCGCAGCGCCAGGATGTTCTGGACCGTCTCCTTGCCCAGGTAGTGGTCGATCCGGAACACGGCGTCCGGCGGGAACACCGATTCCACGATGTCATTCAGCTGCCGGGCAGACTCGAGGTCGTGCCCGAACGGCTTCTCGATCACCACGCGGCGCCACTTGTCACCCTCAGCCTGTGCCAGGCCGTGCTTGGACAGCTGCCGGCATACCTGCTCGAAGGCCTTGGGCGGAATCGAGAGGTAGAACGCGTGGTTGCCGCGGGTACCGCGCAGCTCATCAAGCTCATCGATGACTTCACCCAGCCGCTCGAAGGCGTCGTCGTCGTCGAACTCTCCCTGGACAAAACGGATGCCCTCGGAAAGCTGGTTCCACACCGCCTCATCAAAAGGCGTGCGCGCATAGGACTGCACGGAAGCCTTCACCTGACCGGCGAAATCCTCATCAGTCCATTCCCGGCGTCCGAAACCCACCAACGCGAAGCTGGGCGGCAGGAGCCCGCGGTTGGCGAGGTCGTACACGGCCGGCATGAGCTTCTTGCGGGCGAGGTCGCCGGTCACTCCGAAGAGCACCAGCGATGACGGGCCGGCGATCCGGTTCAGGCGGCGGTCACGCGGGTCGCGCAGCGGGTTCCGCAGCGTTCTCCCGGAACGCGTCCCGGGCGTCCTGCCGTATTCAGTTTCTGGCATGTTGCTTCTGTGCCTTAGCTTTCGGTAACGGAGGCTGACCTGGCGGACAGCGCAGCAATAATGTCCTGCAACTGTGCCACACCGGCGGCACGGTCGGTCAGGTGCAGGCGCAGCACGGGCCGGCCATGCCCTTCCAGGACCTGCGCGTCGCCGGCTGCCTGGGCGGCAATGAGTTCCCCGAAGGTGAAGGGACGCTCCGGGATGGCGACGTCTTCCGCTGAGGCCGCGGTGACCTGGAGGAACACACCGATGGCCGGCCCGCCCTTGTGGAACTGCCCGGTGGAGTGCAGGAAGCGCGGTCCCCAGCCGAATGTCACGGGCCGGCCGGTGACGGCTGCGAGCTCGTCGCGGACGCCTTCGAGCTGCGCGAACGCAAGGCGGTCGAAGTAGGCCTGGACGCTGAGGTAGCTGTCCGGCTGGAGGGTATCCAACAGTGCGCGCACTGCCTCTTCCGCCGTTGCCGCGCTGCCAAGCCAGTCTCCGCCGCGCACCTCGATGGAGCCGTCAATGAAAGCTGCGGGCGTGGGCTCGGGCTGTGCGTCCAGCAGGCCGCGCGCTGCGACCTTGGCGGCTTCGACATCGGGCTGGTCGAAGGGGTTGATGCCCAGCAGGCGGCCCGCCACGGCAGTGGCAAACTCCCACACCATCATCTGGGTGGGAAGTCCGCCGGCGATGGCCACTTCGTTGTCCCTGAGTTCGACGTCGGCATCGGCGGCTACCAGCCGGACCACCAGAACGTCGTCGGCGCCGGAAGTCACTTCGGGCGAGTTGGGGCCGGCCACCACCGGCAGGACGCCGGTGCCGAGCTTGCCGGTGGACTCGGCGATGAGCTGCTCGGCCCAGTCCGCGAAGCCAACAATCCCGGAGCCGTCCTCGGCGATGACAATCTTGTTGCGCAGCGGGCTGGTTCCGCCCAGCGCGGTTCCGAGTGCCAGCCCGATGTTCTCAGGAGCATCCTCGTTCAGGACTACCGCCGCTTCCTCGGCCTCGTCCAGAAACGCCTGGATATCCACCCCGGCCAGGCCCGAAGGCACCAGTCCGAAGGCAGTCAGGGCGGAGAAGCGGCCGCCGACATTGGGGTCGGCGTTGAAGACGGCCCGGTACCCGGCCTCGCGGGATGCCTTGTCCAGGGGCGAGCCCGGGTCCGTGACGATGATGATCCGGCTGGCGGCATCGATGCCGGCGTCGTTGAACGCCTTTTCGAAGACCCGCCGCTGGGAGTCGGTTTCAACGGTGGAGCCGGACTTGGAGGAAACCACAACGGCGGTTTCCGCCAGCCGGTCCGCCAGGGCAGCACGGACCTGGTCCGGGTCCGTGCTGTCCAGCACAGTCAGCTCGACGCCGGCGGTGCCGGCGATGACCTCCGGAGCCAGCGACGATCCGCCCATGCCGCAAAGCACGATGCGGGTCACACCCTCGGCCCGGAGGGCGTCACGCAGTTCGAGAATCTCTTTAACGAGCGGCTGGGAGACAGTGGCAGCCTCAACCCAGCCGAGGCGGATGGCCGACTCTGCTTCGGCGTCCGGACCCCACAGCGTGTGGTCCTTCGCGAAGATCCGGGTGGCGATCCGGTCCTCCACCAGGGCGGGAAGGTGCTGTTCGAGTGCCTGCTGTGCGGCACCGGTGGCTTCGTAGCTGAGTGTGCTCATGGTGGGTTAGGAAGCCTTCCGTGCGGAGGCGAGGGCGCCCTCGACATCGCCGAGCAGTTCCTTCCAGCTGGCCACGAACTTGTCCAGGCCTTCGGATTCAAGGATTGCGACGACGTCGTTGTAGGAAATGCCGAGCTTCTCAAGGGCATCCAGGGTGGCATTGGCCTCGGCATAGGTGCCGGTGACCGTGTCCCCGGTGACCACACCGTGGTCGAAGGTGGCGTCCAGCGTCTTCTCGGGCATGGTGTTCACGACGCCCGGGGCCACGAGCTCGGTGACGTAGAGGGTGTCCGGGTAGGCCGGATCCTTGACGCCGGTAGAGGCCCACAGCGGGCGCTGGGGGAGGGCGCCGGCTTCGGCCAGCAGGGCCCAGCGTTCAGTGGCGAAGAGTTCCTCGTAGACCTGGTACGCCAGGCGGGCGTTGGCCAGGCCTGCCTTGCCCTTGAGTGCCTTGGCTTCGTCGGTGCCCAGGGCGTCGAGGCGCTTGTCGATCTCAGAGTCCACGCGGGAAACGAAGAACGAAGCCACGGAGTGGATCTTGGAGAGGTCGTGGCCGTTTTCCTTGGCCTGCTCCAGCCCGGACTGGAAGGCGTTGATGACTGCGCGGTAGCGCTCGAGCGAGAAGATCAGGGTCACGTTGACGCTGATGCCCTCGGCCAGGGTGGCGGTGATCGCTTCCAGGCCCTCAAGGGTGGCCGGGATCTTGATGAGGACGTTGTCCTTGTTGACGCGCTTGTACAGGTGCTTGGCTTCCGCGATGGTGCCTGCCGTGTCCCAGGCCAGGCGGGGGTCGACCTCGATGGACACCCGTCCGTCCACGCCCTTGGTGGCTGCGGCGACCGGTGCGAACAGGTCGCAGGCGTCGGCGACGTCGGTGGTGGTGATCTCGAAAATGGTGTCCTCGACGCTGGCGCCGGCTGCTGCCTGCTTCGCGATGGTGGCGTCGTAGTCCGTGCCGGCGGTGATCGCTGCGTGGAAGATCGACGGGTTGGTGGTTACGCCAACCACGTTCTTCTCTTCGATGAGCTTGGCCAGGGTGCCGGTTTCCAGGCGTCCGCGGGAAAGGTCATCAAGCCAGATGGAAACTCCGGCGTCGGAGAGCTGCTGGGTGGGAGTAGTCATGGTGTTTATCTCCTCGAAAATTGGGGTTATGCCTGGAGGCTGGCGAGGGAGTCCTTGGCGGCCGCGGTAACTGCTGCTGCGGTGAGGCCGAACTCCTGGAAGAGGCGCTTGTAGTCTGCGGAAGCGCCGTAGTGCTCGAGGCTGATGGAACGGCCGGCGTCGCCGACGAATTCCTTCCAGCCAAGGGCCAGTCCTGCTTCAACGGACACGCGTGCCTTGACGGCGGCCGGCAGGACGGATTCGCGGTAGGCGGCGTCCTGCTTGTTGAACCACTCAACGCAGGGCATGGAGACGACGCGGGCGGCGATGCCTTCGCCCTGCAGTGCCTTGCGGGCCTGCACGGCCAGCTGGACCTCGGAACCGGTGGCGATGAGGATGACGTCGGCCGGGACGGTGGCGCCGTCCTTGGCGGCCTCGGCCAGGACGTAACCGCCCTTGGCGACGCCCGCAACGGAACCGAACGTGTCGCCGTCGGCCTCGCCTTCGCCGCGTTCCCACGTGGGGATGTTCTGGCGGGTCAGCACGATGCCGGCAGGGTTGCTGTGGTTCTCCAGCATGGTCTTCCACGCAACGGCGACTTCATTGGCGTCACCGGGACGGACAACATCCAGCCCCACGATGGCGCGCAGCGAGGCCAACTGCTCCACCGGCTGGTGGGTGGGTCCGTCCTCGCCCAGTCCGATGGAGTCGTGCGTCCAGACGTACAGGGACGGGACACCCATCAGCGCGCCAAGGCGGATGGCCGGGCGCTGGTAGTCGCTGAAGATCAGGAACGTGCCGGAGAACGCACGCGTGCGGCCGTGCAGGCTGATGCCGTTCACGATCGAAGCTGCGGCGTGCTCGCGGATGCCGAAGTGCAGGACCCGTCCATAGGGGTTGCCGGACCAGGCATCAGTCTGCTTGGAGGCGGGAACGAACGACGGCGAACCCTCGATGGTGGTGTTGTTCGACTCGGCGAGGTCGGCCGAGCCGCCCCACAGTTCCGGCAGGACCGGGCCCAGGGCGTTCAGGACCTTGCCCGAGGCGGCGCGGGTGGAGACGTCCTTGCCGGCGGGGAACACCGGAAGCGCTGAGTCCAGGCCTTCGGGAAGTTCCTTGGCCTCGATGCGCTGCAGCAGGGCCGCGCCCTCGGGGTTGGCTGCCTGCCATGCGTTGAAGGACTCCTCCCACTCCTTGCGGGCAGCGGCGCCGCGGTCGACGACGGCGCGGGCGTGGGCCAGGACATCCTGGTCGACGTCGAAGGACTTGGCGGGATCGAAGCCCAGGACTTCCTTCAGCGCTGCGACTTCCTCCGCACCGAGCGCGGAACCGTGGATCTTGCCGGTGTTCTGCTTCTTGGGTGCCGGGTAGCCGATGATGGTGCGCAGGGAGACGATCGAGGGCTTCGAAGTCTCGGCCTTGGCGGCGAGGAGTGCGGAGTACAGCTCCTGCACGTCTTCCTTGTACTCGCCGGTCTTGGTCCAGTCCACGCGCTGGACGTGCCAGCCGTAGGCCTCGTAGCGCTTCAGGACATCCTCGGTGAAGGCGATGTCGGTGTCGTCCTCGATGGAGATGTGGTTCTCATCGTAGACAACGACGAGGTTGCCGAGCTCCTGGTGGCCGGCCAGCGAGGAAGCCTCTGCCGTGACGCCTTCCTGCAGGTCGCCGTCGGAGGCGATAACCCAGATGGTGTGGTCGAACGGGCTCTCGCCGGCGGGAGCATCGGCGTCGAACAGTCCGCGCTGGCGGCGCTGGGAGTAGGCGAACCCGACGGAGGACGCCAGGCCCTGGCCCAGCGGGCCGGTGGTGATCTCGACACCCGCGGTGTGCTTGTACTCGGGGTGGCCGGGGGTCAGCGAGCCCCAGGTGCGCAGTGCCTGCAGGTCCTTCAGTTCCAGGCCGTAGCCGGAAAGGAACAGCTGGATGTAAAGGGTGAGCGAGGTATGGCCGGGGGAGAGGATGAAGCGGTCACGGCCCAGCCAGTCAGGGTTGCGGGGATCGTGGCGCATCAGCTTCTGGAAAAGAAGGTATGCGGCCGGCGCCAGGCTCATGGCCGTTCCGGGGTGGCCGTTGCCCACCTTCTCCACCGCGTCTGCGGCCAGCACGCGGATGGTGTCCACCGCGCGCTGGTCCAGGCTGGTCCAAGACAGTTCTTGCTCTTCCAAATGTGGCACGAAAACCGGGCCCCTCTCTGTGCTGATGGCAGGCGGCACACGGGATCCGTACAAGGGCACGCTGTGTGGCGCCCGCTCGGTGTGTACCAGCCGTTCACCATCGAAACGTTGATCTTTTCACTCAGCCACTGGCCAGTCAGGGAATGCGTTTTCCACTGCTTCCTCGCTGCGTGCTGATCTTGTGACAGCTTAGCTCTATTCCATCCTTTGGTCGCTGCAAATCTCACGTTTTGGACGCAATTTCCGCTTATATGAATGCGTCTGAAGTGAGGTTGAGTTAATCTGCTCGAATCGGTGCGCGAGCAATCACCAGCACCTAATGGCGGGCCGTGGGGAGCAGGCCGGCGCGGTATGATATTCGGAGGCCAGCGCCGGGTCGGGGAATAATTCCAGCCGCCCGCACTCCCGGCTGTTGCGTGGATCACTGTTCCGCGGGCGCCCGGTTGGACCGGGCCGCATGACTAGCTGGACAGCCAGACAGAACTGCCAACAGAACGGGTGACTGCCACCGTGAGCACAACAGATACGCCGCTGAACGCATCCCGGGCCTCACGACCCGGGATCGCCCGTAAGGCAAAGGCGTATCTCGCCCTCACCAAGCCCCGCGTCATTGAACTGCTGCTGGTCAGCACGCTGCCCACCATGATTTATGCGGAACGCGGCTTTCCGTCCATCGGGCTCATCCTGGCCACGCTGGTGGGCGGGGCCTTCGCTGCCGGCAGCGCCGGAGCCTTCAACTGCTACATCGACCGCGACATCGACAAGCTGATGCACCGGACGGAGAACCGGCCGCTGGTCACCGGTGAGGTCAGCCCGCGCGAGGCGCTGGTCTTCTCCTGGCTCCTCGGTGCCGCCGCCATCGCCATCCTCTGGTTCGGCGCCAACCCGCTGTCCGCGTGGCTTGGGCTTGGGGCGATCTTCTTCTACGTGGTGATCTATACGATGATCCTCAAGCGCCGCACCGCGCAGAACATCGTGTGGGGCGGCGCGGCCGGCTGCTTCCCCGTGCTGATTGCCTGGGCCGCCGTCACCAACTCGGTGGAATGGCCCGCCGTCATCCTCTTTATGGTGATCTTCCTCTGGACGCCACCGCACTACTGGCCGCTGTCCATGCGCTACGGCGAGGACTACCGCAACGCCAAGGTCCCCATGCTCGGCGCCATCGCCGGCGCCCAGGTGGTTTCCGTGCAGGTGGTCCTCTACGCCTGGGCCATGGTGGCCTGCTCGCTCCTGATGGTTCCCGCAGGCGGTGCCGGCTGGGTCTACACCGTAACCGCCGTCCTGGCCGGGGCCTGGTTCCTTTACGAGTCACACGCCCTCTACAACAGGGCACAGCGTGAGGACATCTCCGACAAGCGGGCCATGAAGGTCTTCCACGGCTCCATCAGCTACCTCACCCTGCTCTTCATCGCCCTGGCGGTAGACCCGTTCGTCGGGCCCGCCGTCATGGCCGGCTAGCAGGGGAAAGCGGTCCGGCGGGTTCCTTTCGCACCCGCAGCGCTCCATTACTTTCCGCGGGACTCTCCGCAACGCCCTGGCACCTTGGACTCAGCCCCCCGGGGGGCGCATTCTGTAGCGCCCGGGCGTATGACATTTTTGTCATGTCGATCACGTTTCCTGTCATTTGAAATGACGGCGTGGTTACGGTGGAGGGGATCCTGCCCGCTAGCAAAGGAAGTTCCATGGCACAGGCACCCGATCCATCCTCCGTCCGCACCGCGGCCAGTCCGCCCGGACCAGGGAGCGGGGGGATGGGACGGCGCCGCCTGAAGTTCCCTGGCCATCTGGGCGCAGACATCCCGGCGTCACTCGTGGTGTTCCTCGTGGCACTGCCACTTTCCCTTGGTATTGCCGCGGCATCCGGTGCGCCCATCATGGCGGGCCTCATCGCGGCCGCCATCGGCGGCATCGTTGCCGGCAGCCTGGGCGGGTCTCCGCTGCAGGTCAGCGGACCGGCGGCCGGACTCACCGTCGTCGTGGCCGGGCTGGTCCAGGAGTTCGGCTGGCAGGTGACGTGCGCCATCACCGCAGCGGCCGGCGTCGTGCAGATGCTGCTGGGCTTCAGCCGCGTGGGGCGCGCCGCGCTGGCAGTCTCGCCGGTGGTAGTGAAGGCGATGCTGGCCGGCATCGGCGTCACGATCATCCTTCAGCAGATCCACGTACTGCTTGGCGGCCAGCCGGCCGGCTCGGCCGTTGAGAACATCGTGGGCTTGCCTGCAGCTATCACCAATGTCGAACTGCACGCAGCCCTCCTGGGACTGGCCGTCGTCGTAATCCTCCTCGGCTGGAAGCACCTCCCCGCGGCGGTGCGCCGTATTCCGGGGCCGCTTGCCGCCGTCGCCGCCGGCACCGCGCTTTCCATCGCCTTCGCTCCCGGGGTGGGACGCATTTCCCTCGAGGGGTCGATCTTCGACGCCGTCGCGCTGCCGCAATTGCCCGACGACAACTGGCGCGCCGTTGCCTTCGCCGTCATCTCAATGGCGCTGATCGCCAGCATTGAATCGCTGCTGTCCGCCGTCGCCGTGGACAAAATGCACCACGGCCCCCGCACCAACCTCGACAGGGAGCTCGTGGGCCAGGGCGCAGCCAACATTGTTTCCGGGTCCTTGGGCGGACTGCCCGTGACCGGCGTCATCGTCCGCAGCGCCACGAACGTGGAAGCCGGCGCCGCCACCCGTTCGTCCGCAGTCCTGCACGGCATCTGGGTCCTTGCCTTCTCCGCCATCTTCGCCGGACTGATCCAGCTCATCCCGCTGGCCGTCCTTGCGGGCCTCCTTGTGGTGATCGGCGCGCGCCTCATCAAAATTGCGGACATCAGGATCAGCCTCCGCACGGGCGACCTCCTGATCTACTCCGTGACCCTCCTCTGTGTCGTCTTCCTGAACCTGCTCGAAGGTGTCATGATCGGCCTCGTGCTGGCGGCGGCGAGCGTACTTTGGCGTGTGTTGCGGGCGGCGGTCCACGCACACAAGCCCGTTTCGTCGTCGGATCCCTGGCGCATCACCGTCGCGGGGTCCTGCAGCTTCTTCGCCCTGCCGCGGCTCAGCCGCGTGCTGCATTCCGTGCCGAACGGCAAGGGGGTTGTGGTGGAGCTGAACGCGGACTACGTTGACCACGCATTCCGCGAGGCGCTGATCGCCTGGCAAAAGCAATACGAGGCGGCCGGCGGAAAGGTCCGCCTTGAGGAACACGGCAACAGCCTGTTCCAGGATGCTGCTGACCGCACGCCCAAGCGCCAGGACGCCAGGGAGCTTCCGCTGCCGCCCAGGACGTCCTGGCAGTCCGCCATGCCCGCCCGGGAAGGGGCCGGGGAAGCAGCCGGACGGCAGGCCGGGCCGCTGGATTCGCTTCTTCAGGGGATCAGCAAGTACCACCGGCGGTTCGCCCACCAGGTCCGGCCCCTGGTCCGGGATCTGGCAGAGGGCCAGAACCCGGACACCCTGTTTATCGCCTGCGTTGATTCCCGCGTCAACCCCAACCTGATCACCAGCAGCGGCCCGGGCGACCTGCTGACCCTGCGGAACATCGGGAACGTGGTGTGCCACGAGGGCCAGGATGCCTCGATTGACTCGGCCCTGGCCTTCGCCGTGAAGGGCTTGAACGTGGATTCGATCGTGATCTGCGGGCACTCCAACTGCGGCGCCATGAAGGCGCTGGTCGAGGAGGCCAACGGCAAGGGGAATGGTGTTTTGGGGGCAGCCTTCGATTCCTGGCTGGACCACGCGAGGCCCAGCTACGCCGAGCTTCTCGCGGAGCACCCGGTTGCATTGGAAGCTGCAGCCGCAGGCTACAACGAGGTGGACCAGCTGGCCATGGTGAACGTTGCCATTCAGCTGCGGAAGCTGGAACGCCATCCGGCGGTTGGCCCGGAACTCGTTACCGGCAAAGTGCAGGCAACAGGGCTGTTCTATGACATCGCCACGGCGCGGGTGCTACTGGTGGAACCCACCGGCATCCGGTTCCTGGATCCGGCCCGGGCCGCCGCCCCGGTGTGTGCCGGGTGACGCGCACGGCAGGACCAAGGCGCCCGCGCTCCGGCGCGGAATGAAGAGTGAATATTTCCCTCAGGTGTCGCGAGGGGAGTCCCGGCGAAAGGTTCAATTTTTCGGGCGGACGGCTTTGATCATCAGGACGACGGCGGCGATCGCCCAGAACGCCATGCCCCAGGCCAGCGAGGGAACCAGGATGGCAAGGCCGGATCCAGTGCCGGAGGCCGCCATGAAGGAGAGGATGAAAGCGGCCGCCGAAAGTGGCGCATGCATCGCCATCGCCAGGGGAAGGCTCCCCGTCCGCTCGTACACCCACACCATCAGCACCCTGTACGGGGGAAGCCACGCGAAAAGGTACACGGCCACCACCAGGGCGGCGGGTACGGCTCCTGACGGATCAGCGCTCCCGGCGAACATGGGGTAGTGCCAGGCGCCCCACAGCAGGCCCATGATGAGCCCGGTGGAGAGGATGCCGAACCGCTGCCGGAGCCGGGGAAGCGCAAAGCCTGTCCAGCCGAGCTCTTCCAGGCTGCCGACCACGGTTCCCACCACGACGCCGGCCAGCACGATGATGGCCAGTTCACCGGGGGTGGCAAAGCTCCGGTAGAACCCCGGGAACGCCCATGTGACAGCAGCCGCAGTGGCAGCCATGACCAGGGGTCCGGTCAGGAGCGCAACCGCGTACCAGCGTGCACCGGCCGGCCATGTACGGAGCCGGATTCCGAGCTGCCGCAGGCCGGCTTTTCCGTGCAGGAGCCAGGTGAGGAGGACGCCTGCGGCCGCCGGGCCCAGCGGGCCTGCCGTTAGCGCGACCCCCATCGGTACCGGCCCCACACCCTGGATGGCAGCTACGGCGCCCCAGGAGATGGCGAAGGTCAGGAGGTAGTAGGCAGGGACGGGATGCCGCCGCATGAACGCTGTTGGTCCGTTCCCGCTGCCGGCAGGTACCCCTGGCAGCGGGACTCCGGGCTGTGGCTGGCCTGCCATCGCGGATCCTCCTGCCCGTAGCCCCCCTGGGACCGCCTTTCGGCACCAGGGGGCAAGCCAAAGTGTTTCAATACCCAGCCTGATGGCGCAGGGGTCGGGGGAGTAGGGGCGTTGGTCACAGATTGGCAGCGGCCGGACCGATCCGCTGCAGGGGGTTATTCCACCGGACTTGCTTTTGCGAGATCCCAGGCGTTCGTGGAGGCAACCATCAGCAGCGCGGCCCCCAGCATGTGGGCGGCCACCAGCAGGGCCGGGATGCCGTTGTAGTACTGGGTGAAGCCGATGACGGCCTGGAGGACTGTCACGCCAAGGAGTCCCAGGACTGCCGTTCGGATGGGGCCTGTGATCCGTCGCAGCAGCACCAGCGCAAGCGCAACCAGGGTTCCTGCGGTCACCAGGTAAGCCGGCACGGCGTGGATGTGGGAGAACAGGTCCCAGTCGAGCCCATTGCGCGGAGCGTCCGCGTCGCCGGCGTGGGGGCCGGCTCCCGTTACCACCACGCCCAGCATGACCGCGAGGGCGGAAAAAAGCGCGACGGCGGCGGTCACCGGGCGCATGGCCCCGGGCAGGACGGCGAGGGGAACGGTCCGGAACCGGCCGGTCCGGCCGAATGCCCGGTTGACCAGAAGCGTGGCGAACACCACCAGCGCCATGGATACCAAGAAGTGAAGTCCGACTACCCAGGGGTTCAGGTTGGTGAGGACGGTGATGCCGCCGATCACGGCCTGGGCGGGGATGCTGGCCAGGAGGCCCAGTGCCAGCAGGAAAAGGTCGCGCCGCTCCTTGCGGAGGTTCCACAGGTACACCAGCATCAAAGCGGCGACGGCGGCCAGGGCGAAGGTGAGGAGGCGGTTGCCGAATTCGATGAAGCCGTGGATGCCCATCTCGGGGGTGTTCACCAGGGAGCTGTCAGTGCAGCGGGGCCAGGTGGGGCAGCCCAGGCCGGACGAGGTCAGCCGTACGGCGCCACCGGTGACCACCAGCAGGGTCTGCCCGATCAGGGAAGCTACGGCCAGGCGGCGGACGCTGGTGTCCACAGTGCGGGGCAGCCGCGCCGCCAGGCGGCCGGCGAACTCAGGAAGGCGGAAGGCGGTGCTCACGAATATCTCAATTCCACTTGAACCAACGGATTGCTGCTGCGCCGGCTATGACTGTCCAGAGCACCAGTATGAGGGCGGCGGCGCCATTCACCGCACCGTGCAGGAAGGCGTCCCGCAGGGCTTCGCCGAGTGCGCCCGAGGGCAGGTATGCAACGATCTGCTGGGCCCCGGCGGGGAGCCTTTCCGCGGGAATCACGATGCCGCCGAGGGCCCCCAAGAGGATCCACAGCAGGTTGGTGATGGCCAGGGTGGCTTCCGGACGGACAGTTCCGGCCACCAGGAGGCCCAAGGCAGTAAAAGCCGCCGCCCCCAGCGCAAGGAGCAGGAGCCCCGGAATCCAGCCGGCCGCCGTCGGCCGCCACCCCAAAGCCAGCCCAACGGCGGCCACCACGGCAACCTGCAGGCACAACACCGCCAGGACCGAAAGCACCTTGCCCGCGATCAGCCCGCCGCGGCCCAGCGGCGTGGTGGAGAGGAAGCGGAGCACGCCATAGCGCCGGTCGAATCCGGTGGCGATGCCCTGCCCGGTAAAGGCCGTGGACATGGCGCAAAGGGCGAGGATGCCGGGCACCGCCACATCGATGCGGGTGGGTCCGAGCCCGTCCAGGAAGGGTGTCACGGTCAGGCCGGCAAGCGCCAGCAGCGGCAGCACCACTGCGAGGATCAGCTGCTCGCCATTGCGCAGCATTGCCAGCGCTTCGTACTTGCCCTGCAGCAGTATGCGCCGCAGCAGGGGTGCGGGCGACTGGCGGCCGGGGCCTGGAGCGGTGCCTGCGGCACCCGCGGGAGTCCCGTTCATCGGAGGTCCTTTCCCGAGATGTCCAGGAAGACGTCTTCAAGGCTACGCGCCTGCAGGGTCATGGAAGCGGGCATGATGTCGTGGACGGCCCACCATTCTGCCAGGGCTGCAAGGTGGCGGGGGGTCAGAGTACCGGTGGCGGTGTAGCTGCCGGCCCGTTCCTCGGAGATGACGACGTCGGCGGGCAGCACGGCGGACAGGTCCAGTCCCGGCTTCGCCTCGAAGGAGAGGGTCCGCACGTGGTGGGCGCCTGCTTCCAACGCGGGTCCGCGCTGAAGGAGTTCCTGGACTGTCCCTTCGGCGACGTTCCGGCCGCCGTCGATGATGTAGACGTAGTCGGCCAGCCGCTGGGCGTCGTCCATCAGGTGCGTGGTGAGGATGATTCCCAGGCCGGCATCCCGCAGTTCGCCGATCAGTTCGAACACCAGCTGGCGGGACTGCGGATCCAGCCCGGCGCTCGGCTCGTCGAGGAACAGGACTTCCGGCCGGCCGATCAATGCTGCCGCGAGGGCAAGGCGCTGTTTCTGGCCGCCTGAGAGCCGCCGGACGGTGGTCCGGCCGAACGCGTCGATCCCCAGCCGCTCAACCAGGTCCTCCACGGGCCAGGGGTGGGCGTAGAGTCCGGCAATGTGCCGCAGCAGCGGCAGCGGCCTGGCCGACGGCGGGAGGCCGCCGTCCTGGAGCATCACGCCTACGCGGGACCGCAGGTCCGCCCCGGCCGACGCCGGGTCCTGGCCCAGCAGGGTGATGCTGCCGCCGCTGCGCTTCTGCAGGCCCTGGGCGCATTCGAGCGTGGTGGTTTTGCCTGCACCGTTGGCACCCAGCAGTGCAGTGACCTGCCCGCGCTCGGCGACGAGTGAGATGCCGCCCACCACCCGGAGCATTTTTCCGTCCAGGCTGGAAAGCGGACCTACATCCTTGATGAGCCCGTTAATGGACAGGACGGGGGATTGGGGCGATCGCACCCCAGTATTCTACGGGAAGTAGTATTGCCGGCAGTCCGCTGTTGCGGGTCAGGTCAGCCTCGCCTTACTGGAACCCGGGACTAAATTACGACACTATTGTGTTGTGTATTCCATGACCAACGCTACTGCTGTGCCTGTTGTCCGGCACGGGGCTTCCGCTGTTTCCGCGGAAGGCGGCGTCATGCCCGCAGGGCCGGTGGCTGACGCAGATGAGCGTACCCGCGACCGCGTCCTTGCTGCGGTCCTGGAACACGGACCAGTAAGTGCCGCCGAACTGGGCGACCTGCTGGGATTCACGCCCGCGGCAGTCCGCCGCCACCTGGACCATTTGTCCCGTGCCGGCGTTATCGAAGTCAAGCGGGTGGCCAAGTCGGGTGCAGGGGCAGGCCGCCCCGCCCGGCGTTACGTCCTTAGTTCCCAAGGCCAGTCGAGCCTTGGCAACGACTACCTTGATATTGCCGCCCTCGCCCTCCAGCAGCTCCAGGAAATGGCAGGCCCGGACGCCGTGCGGGCCTTCGCCGTCGAACGCTTTGCGGACATGGAGCGCCGGTACGCGCCCGAGATCGAAAAGGCGGGTCCGGACATCACCGACCGCGCCAAAGCGCTTGCGGACGCCCTGAGCCGGGACAACTTCGTGGCGTCGGCAGCCTCCATCGAGGCCAAGGCTCCGTTGCCGGCAGCCCTTTCCAGTGTCCAGCTGTGCCAGGGCCATTGCCCCATCCAGCAACTCGCCGCCCGTTTCCCCGTGTTTTGCGATGTGGAGACCGAAGTGTTCTCGAGGCTGGTGGGCGTAGACGTACGCCGGCTCTCCACACTTGCCCGCGGCGGCCACGTCTGCACCACCCACATTCCCACAGGAAGGCTGTCTGCCGGAGGGCCTAAACCGCTCCCGGCAGCCCCCGCCCGCCTGAATGAAGTAACCAACCATCAGCAAGAAAGGCCGTGATGACGGACCAACTATCAGAGAAAGCAGTCGCCGAAAACACTGTGATCTCGGAGATTCTTGAGAAGAATCCCGAGCTTCACGGCATCGGCAACTACGAGTACGGCTGGGCTGACAAGAACGACGTCGGCGCCAACGCCCGCCGTGGGCTCGATGAAGAGGTAGTCCGGGACATTTCGGCCAAGAAGAGCGAGCCGGAATGGATGCTCGACCTGCGCCTCAAGGGCCTGAAGTACTTCGACCGGAAGCCCATGCCCACCTGGGGTGCGGACCTCTCCGGCATCGACTTTGACAACATCAAGTACTTCGTCCGCTCCACGGAGAAGCAGGCTGCCACCTGGGAAGACCTGCCCGAGGACATCCGCAACACGTACGAGAAGCTGGGTATCCCGGAAGCCGAGCGCAGCCGCCTCGTCTCCGGTGTTGCTGCACAGTACGAGTCCGAGGTTGTCTACCACCAGATCCGCGAGGACCTCGAAGCCCAGGGCGTCATCTTCCTGGACACCGACACCGCCCTCAAGGAGCACCCGGAGATCTTCCAGGAGTACTTCGGCACGGTCATCCCCGTGGGCGACAACAAGTTCGCGTCGCTGAACACCTCGGTGTGGTCAGGCGGTTCCTTCGTCTATGTGCCCAAGGGCGTCCACGTGGACATCCCGCTGCAGGCATACTTCCGCATCAACACCGAAAACATGGGCCAGTTCGAGCGGACCCTGATCATTGCCGACGAGGACTCCTACGTCCACTACATCGAAGGCTGCACCGCGCCGATCTACACCTCGGACTCGCTGCACTCGGCCGTCGTGGAGATCATCGTGAAGAAGGGCGCCCGCGTCCGGTACACCACCATCCAGAACTGGTCCAACAATGTGTACAACCTGGTGACCAAGCGTGCCATCTGCGAAGAAGGCGCCACCATGGAATGGGTCGACGGCAACATCGGCTCCAAGGTCACCATGAAGTACCCGGCCGTCTACCTCGTAGGCGAGCATGCCAAGGGCGAAACCCTGTCCATCGCGTTCGCCGGCGAAGGCCAGCACCAGGACACCGGCTCCAAGATGGTCCACATCGCGCCGAACACCAAGAGCTCCATCATCTCCAAGTCCGTGGCCCGCGGCGGCGGACGCGCAGCCTACCGCGGCCTGGTCCAGGTCCGCGAAGGCGCCAAGCACTCCGCAAACACCGTCCGCTGCGACGCGCTGCTGGTGGACACCATCAGCCGTTCGGACACCTACCCGTACATCGACATCCGCGAGGACGATGTCGTGATGGGCCACGAGGCAACTGTTTCCCGGGTCAGCGAAGAGCAGCTCTTCTACCTCATGTCCCGCGGCATGCGCGAAGACGAAGCCATGGCGATGATCGTCCGCGGCTTCATCGAGCCGATTGCCCGCGAGCTCCCCATGGAGTACGCACTTGAGCTGAACCGCCTGATTGAACTGCAGATGGAAGGGTCCGTCGGATAACGATGACTGAAATCACTACTGAAAAGGCACGCATCGGCGCGCCCTCAGCCCAGCCGTTCATTGACGGCTTCACGGAGGAAGGCGAGAGCCTTTCTCCCATCAATGCCGGCAACAAGGCACCGCTTGCCGGCGCTCCCGCCAAGCGCCACTCCCACGGCGGCGGCGTCGGTGTCCCGGACAGCTCACGCGCCGGCCGCCTGACGTCCTACAGGCTTGCCGATTTCAAGCCGCTGACCGGCATGGAGGAAGACTGGCGGTTCACCCCGCTCAAGCGCCTCCGCGGCCTTCACACCGAGGTCCTTTCCGGCGCGGCGCCCACAGTGGTTGTCACCGGTCCGGAGCAGGTCATCGTTGAGAGCGTCGGCCGTGACGACCAGCGCATCGGTACGGCCGGCATCCCCGAGGACCGCGTGTCCGCCAACGCCTGGGAGAACTTCGCCGGCGCGACGGTGGTAACCATCCCGTCCGAGTTCGAAGCCACGTCGGAGATCAACGTGGACATCGAAGGCACGTCCCTCGAAGCCGCCGCCCAGCACCTCGTGATAGTCGCAGAGAAGTTCTCCAAAGCGGTGGTTGTCCTGAACCACAGGGGCTCCGCCGTTGTTTCGGAAAACGTCGAGATCATCGTGGAAGACGGCGCGAACCTGACCGTGATCACGCTCCAGGAATGGAACGACGACGCCGTCCACGCCTCCTCCCAGCAGGCGAAGATCGGCCGCGACGCCAAGCTCAAGCACGTCATGGTGAGCCTCGGCGGCGACCTCGTCCGCGTCACGCCGTCGGCCCGCTTCACCGCCCCCGGCGGCGAAGCCGAGATGTTCGGCCTGTACTTCGCCGACGCCGGCCAGCACCTGGAGCAGCGCCTCTTCGTTGACCACGCCGTGGCCAACTGCAAGTCCAACGTGCTGTACAAGGGCGCGCTGCAGGGCCGGAACGCCCACGCAGTCTGGGTTGGCGACGTCCTGATCCGCAAGGAAGCCGAAGGCACCGATACCTACGAGGC
Organism: Pseudarthrobacter sp. GA104; assembly: GCF_009741265.1. Taxonomy (GTDB): domain Bacteria; phylum Actinomycetota; class Actinomycetes; order Actinomycetales; family Micrococcaceae; genus Arthrobacter. The sequence goes on along the minus strand of NZ_WOWL01000001.1, from coordinate 4,582,808 downwards.
CAACCGCAACCTGCTGCTGACGGACGGTGCCCGCGCCGACTCCGTGCCCAACCTCGAAATCGAGACCGGCCTGATCGAGGGTGCCGGCCACGCCAGCGCCACCGGCCGCATGGATGACGAGCACCTGTTCTACCTGATGGCTCGCGGCATCCCCGAGGACGTTGCCCGCCGCCTGGTGGTCCGCGGCTTCCTGAACGAGATCATCCAGCAGATCAAGGTCACCTCCATCGAGGAGCGGCTGACCGAGGCTGTTGAGCACGAGCTCGCCCTCACGGACAACTAGGAAGCACGGAGCACGGTTTACAGATGACTGACCAGCCAAAGGGCGAGCTTGTCTGCAAGGCGGATGAAATCCAGCTGAAGCAGGCGCTGCGGATCCTGATCGACGACTACCCTGTGGCCATCGTCAAGGACTCCATGGGGGAGATCCACGCCATCGGCGACACCTGCTCGCACGCGGACATTTCGCTCTCCGAGGGCGAGGTCGAAGGCTGCGCCATCGAGTGCTGGGGCCACGGGTCCCAGTTCGATCTGCGCAGCGGGCAGCCGCTGCAGCTGCCGGCCTACGATCCCGTCCCGGTCTTCGCCGTCGACATCCGCGGGGACGAGGTCTACGTGGACGTCACCACTGTCCTCAACGGCGCCGAAGCTCCGAACTTCAGCTAGCACCACAGAATTACGAACCAACTTCCAGACAGAGAGCGCACCGCGGCCGGCAGGCACGGTGCAGAGGAGAACAAGACACATGTCTACTCTTGAGATCAAGGACCTGCACGTCAGCATTGAGACGGAGCAGGGAACCAAGGAAATCCTGAAGGGCGTCAGCCTGACCATCCGGACCGGCGAGACCCACGCCATCATGGGCCCCAACGGCTCCGGCAAGTCCACGCTGGCCTCCACCATCGCGGGCCACCCGCGCTACAACGTCACCAGCGGCTCCATCACCCTCGACGGCGAAGACGTCCTGGCGATGAGTGTTGACGAGCGCGCCCGTGCAGGCGTCTTCCTGGCCATGCAGTACCCGGTGGAGGTCCCCGGTGTCAGCATGACCAACTTCCTGCGCACCGCAAAAACTGCCATCGACGGCGAAGCGCCCAAGCTCCGCACCTGGACCAAGGACGTCAAGGCTGCCATGGAGAAGCTGCGGATCGACGCCGACTTCGCCCAGCGCAACGTGAACGAAGGCTTCTCCGGCGGCGAAAAGAAGCGTGTGGAAATCCTGCAGCTGGAACTCTTCAAGCCGAAGTTCGCCGTCCTGGACGAGACCGACTCCGGCCTGGACGTCGACGCGCTGAAGGTCGTCTCCGAGGGCGTCAACCGCGCCCACGCCGAGGGCAAGATGGGCACGCTGCTCATCACGCACTACACGCGCATCCTGCGCTACATCAAGCCTGACTTCGTGCACGTGTTCGTGGACGGCCAGGTTGTCGAGGAAGGCGGCCCGGAGCTGGCCGACCGCCTGGAAGAAGAAGGCTACGACCGCTACGCCAAGGGCGCCGGCGCGGCCACCATCGCGGCCTCCGCCGCAGCACAGGCCTAGTAAAGGACACTTGCCATGACCGAAATCAACACGGCACGCACGAGCCTTGAGGACGTCGAGGAGGCGCTGAAGGATGTCATCGACCCCGAACTCGGCGTCAACATCGTTGACCTGGGCCTGCTGTACGGCTTGAAGTACTCCGATGACGACGGCGCGCTGCTGATCGACATGACCCTGACCACCGCGGCCTGCCCGCTCACCGACGTCCTGGAGGAACAGGTGGGCAAGGCCCTGGACGGCGTTGTTGACGACTGGCGCCTGAACTGGGTCTGGATGCCGCCATGGGGTCCCGAGCGGATCACGGACGACGGCAAGGACCAGATGCGGGCACTCGGCTTCAACATCTGAGAGCTTCACAAGTACGACGACGGCGGGTCATCTTTCCCAGGAAAGGTGACCCGCCGTCGTCGTACCCTCATCGAGTGCTCCGTATATGCCGTTTTCAGACCTCAAAACGACACGTACGGAGCAATCGATGGGGCTAGAGCTGCAGAGCGCTCGGCGGAGTTAGAGCGAGGGTGCCGAGAACGTGTCGCACTGGTTGATGTCCCCGGTCTCGTAGCCGCGGTAGAACCAGCGCTGGCGCTGCTCGCTGGATCCGTGGGTCCAGGCCTCGGGCGTGACACGGCCGGTGGCCGCCTCCTGGATCCGGTCGTCGCCAACCGCAGACGCGGCGGACAGTGCATCGTTCAGGTCCTGCTGCGTGAGGGCTTCCAGGAACGGCTGGCCGTCGGGGCCCGGCTGGGTGGATGCGTGTTTCGCCCAGAGTCCGGCGTAGCAGTCAGCCTGCAGTTCAACCCGGACTGCACCGGACTCCGGCCCCTGCGGATCCTGCTGTGCTTGGTCGAGGCTGCCCAGCACGTTCTGGATGTGGTGTCCGAACTCGTGGGCCACCACATACTCCTGCGCCAGCGGCCCGCCTGAGGAACCGAACCGGTCCACGAGTTCCTGGAAGAACCCGGGATCAAAGTAGGCGGTGGTATCGGTGGGGCAGTAGAACGGTCCCACCGCGCTGGAGGCCGTGCCGCAGCCGGTGCTGACCGCCTGGTCGAAGATCACGGTCTCCGGCTGCGGGTACTGCACGTTGTACTGCTGCAGGTAGGCAGGCCAGAAAGCGTTCAGGCTGTTGACTGTGCCGGTGATGCGGCAGTCCACGCGGGCGTCCGCATCCGCCCCGGTCTGGCAGGCAGGAGCCGTGCCCTGGCTCTGCGGTGCCTGGCCCGCACCGGCCAGGCCCTCCAACAGCTGGGGATTGACGCCCAGCAGCGCGGCAATGAGCAGGATGAGCCCGCCGCCGATGCCGCCGCCCACTTTGACTCCGCGGCCCATGCCGCGCCGGTCCTGGACCTGCGAGGGGTCCAGCTGCACATTGTCATTGAAACTCATAAAGTCACAATACCCGCGGGCCCGCGGCTCAATCCGTGCCGGCCGGTAAAGTTGATGCGATGCCTTTCCTCAACCGAATCCAGCGCTGGGCCGATGAACGGCCGCACGACACCGCCGTCGTGATTGCAGGACGGCGCCTTTCCTGGTTGGAGTTCCGGGATTCCGCCGCCGCGCTGGTAGCCCACGCCAAGTCCGTCACGGCCCTCTGTGAGGCCAATTCGGTTGACTTCGCCACCAAATTCGCCGCCGCGGTGGCGGGCGGGCGCCAGTGCGCCGTCCTCGACCCGGCGTGGGCCGCCCAGCTGCAGGAGGACATCAGGCGGCGCGTCGAAGCATCCGCACTTCCGGCACCGGTGTCCCCGGACGATGAGCTGGCGGACGGCGTGCCGGAGGGCACCTTCCTCATCGGCCTGACGTCCGGCACCACCTCGGTTCCCAAAGCCTTCACGCGCTCCCGGCGGTCCTGGCAGGAATCCTTCGACGCCTCGATCGAGTTCTTTGGGCTCCGCCAGGATGATGTGACGCTGGCGCCGGGGCCGCTCGCCGCGAGCCTCAACCTCTACGCCCTGGCAGAGTGCCTTTATGCGGGGTCCGAGTTCCAGACCCTCGAATCCTTCGACGTCGGGGACGTCCATACCGCCATCGCGCATGACCGCGTCACCAGGCTGGTGCTGGTGCCCACCATGCTAAGGATGCTCAGCGAGCGCGGCCTGACCGGATGCGTGGACGCTTCCGGGGTCCGCACCATCATCTGTGCAGGCTCGAAGCTGGACGCGCGGACGCTGGAGGCCGCGCGCCGCTGGGCCCCGAACGCCACCATCTTCGAGTACTACGGCGCCTCGGAGCTGAGCTTTGTGTCCGGGGCCGGGCTGCCGGCCCGCCAGCCTGCCGTGCACGGCGGCACCGGAATTGGCCGGCCCTTCCCGGGCGTGGACGTCCGGATCCTCGATGACGCCGGCATGCCCCTCCCGGACGGTGACGCCGGGAACATCTGGGTCCGGAGCCCGATGGTCAGCAACGGCTACCTCTGGGGCGACGACGGCCAGGCCCTGAAGTCCTTCGGCGGCTGGTTCACAGTGGGGGACCAGGGGTATCTCGCCGAGGGGGAACTGCACATCCTGGGCCGCCGCGCGGACATGATCCTCACGGCCGGCAGGAACGTCTATCCGCACGAGGTTGAACTGGCACTGTCAGCGGTGCCCGGGGTCTCCGCCGCCGTGGCTGCCGGAATGCCCGACGACCTGCGCGGCCAAAGGGTGGTGGCCGGCGTCGTCCCCTCCCATGGGGCGGTCACGGCAACGCAGCTCCGGGCGGGACTCGAAGAGCTGCTGGCACGGGACAAGCGGCCGCTCCAGTACTACCTGCTGGCCGAATTGCCCGCCACGGACCGCGGCAAGGTCAGCAGGAGTCTGCTGCTGGACTGGATAGAGTCCCGGGACCCGAGGGTGCGCAGCCTTGGCGGCTGACCAGCTCCCTCCGGACCGGCAGCCCGTCATCATCGCGGCCCTGCGGACGCCGGTTAGCCGCACCAACGGCGCCCTCCGGAAACTGCGCGCCCACGAGTTGCTGGCGCCTGTCCTGCGCGGCCTTCTGGCCGGCGTCGGGGTTGAGCCCGGTGCCGTTGCCGACGTAGTGATCGGCAACGCCGTGGGCGGCGGCGGAAATGTGGCGCGCCTGGCCCTGCTCGAGGCCGGAATGCCCGTCAGTGTTCCCGGCATCACCGTGGACCGCCAGTGCGGTTCGGGGCTGGACGCGATCGTCCTCGCGTCACGGCTGGTGGCAGCGGGCGGTGGTCCGCTGTTCCTTGCCGGAGGTGTTGAGAGCACCAGTACGGCGCCATTGCGCGCGTACAGGAACGACGACGGCAGCCCGGAGTTCTACCGGCGGGCCCAGTTTGTGCCGGCGGCCTTCGGGGACCCGGACATGGGCGTGGCCGCGGAAACCGTGGCGCAGAAGTTCAGTGTCAGCCGGGAGCGGCAGGACGCCTTCGCCCTCCGGAGCCACCGGCTGGCGCTTGGCGCCTCTCAAGCAGGGTATTTCGACGGCGAGCTGGTTCCGTTGGACACCGGCGCCGGGACTGTTGCTGCTGACGATGGTCCACGGCGGGGGTTGAACGCCGCGGTGATGTCCCGGTTCCCGGCCGCCTTCGTGGAGGGAGGAACTGTCACCGCGGGGAACTCATGCTTCGACGCGGACGCCGCCTCCGCCGTCGTCCTGACATCCCTTCAGCGGGCGCGGGAACTGGGCGCGGCGGACGCGCTGCTGGTGCTGGGCGCCGGGACGGCAGGAGTGGACCCCGAGGTGCTGGGCGTCGGTGCCGCCGCCGCGGCGAAGAACGTGCTCGGTGCCGCGCAGGTGGGCGCCGGAGAGCTGGACCTGGTGGAGTTCAACGAAGCCTTCGCCTCACAGACGCTTGCCTGCCTGGATCTGCTGGGGATTGACGGTGAGCGGGTAAACCTCGACGGCGGGGCGCTGGCCTTGGGCCATGCGTACGGTGCGTCCGGCGCTGTCCTGGTGACGCGGCTTCTCGCCCAGGCGCGCAGGAACACGGCGCCGGGAAGCCTGGCACTGGCCATGATCAGCAGCGCCGGAGGCATGGGTACGGCAGCGTTGCTGCAGTACGAGCGCCTCTAGGAAGTTCCCGGGCTTCAGTCCTCCGCTTCGCCCAGGCCGCGGGCGGCAAGCGCCTCGCCCGTCTGGCGGGCGAAAGCCACCGAGGTGATGAAGACGGGCAGGATCAGGGCCCTCGGATTTCGTTCCAGGCCCCGGGCGCGGGCGGAATCCCGGACGTCGGCAAAGGTGCCGGCGATGTAGGGGATGCTGCGCAGCATGATGCCGATGGTGAGGGCGAACCGCTCGGGATCGGCACCAAACCTCCTGAAGGGCGTGGCTGCCCTGACTACTCCATCCAGGAGCTGCTGCACCGGGGTAGTGGCTGTGAGCAGCGAGGCCGCCACAACGCAGATGACGATGTTCAGGACGATCCTGGCCGCAGTCGGGGCTCCCAGCTGCCACCACTGGAACAGCCCGATGACCAGCAGGACGGCGGCGAGCGGGCGGATTGCTCCCCAGAGCCGTTTCAGGCCCGCACCGGTGAGCAGGAAGAGGCCGCAGAGTCCGCCAAGTACCGCCGCCGAGATGAGCCAGTCCTGGATGATGAACGAGGCCAGGCCGCAGCCGAACACCAGGAGGAACTTCAGCGCGAGCGGTGACCGGTGGAGCAGTGAATTCCCCGGTACGTAGTTGGCCAGGAGGAAGCCGTGCCCCCTCATAGGACGCCCGGCTCCGTGGCACGGAGGCCTTCCATGCACAGGGCGCGGTACGCTGCCACCGCTTCCGCCGGGGCACCGTCGAACGCGACTTTTCCCTGGTCGATGACCAGTACGCGGTCCATCTCCAGTGCAAGGTCAAGGTCGTGGGTGGACATGATGACCTGCTGGTCCAGCCCCGCCAGGGTCCTGCGGAGAAGCTCCCGGTTGCGAAGGTCCAGGAGGGTGGAGGGTTCGTCGAGCACAAGGACCTGGGGGCTCACCGCCAGGACGGCCGCGAGGGCCATCAGCTGCCGCTCGCCGCCGGAGAGTTCGTAGATGCTCTGGTCCGCCAGATGCAGCAGTCCCATCCGCTCGAGGGACGCTTCGGCCTTGCTGCGCCGCTCGGTGCCGTTCTTCACCGAGCGGCGCAGCGAAAGCTCCACGTCCTCCCGGCCGGTGGGCATCACCAGTTGGGAGAGGGGATCGGTGAAGACGAAGCCGACGTTCCGCCGGACTTTCCGGACGGCACGTACTGTGTCGTCGCCGTCGACCGCAACGCTGCCCGCTGTCGGCTGGATGAGGCCGTTGACCAGCCGCAGCAGCGTGGACTTCCCGGAGCCGTTGGCGCCGATGACGCCCACGCGCCGTTCCGTGAGTTCGAGGTTGACGTCGGCGAGGAGGACCTTGGGCTCAGGGGAGTGGTCCGTTTCGACGGCGACTGTTGCCTTGTCAAAGGTCACGGAAGGCATGGCGGTTGTTCCTAGGCTTCGGTGGTCTGGACGGTGCTGCGGCGGACGCGGCGGACCAGGATGTCCGGGAATGCGCGGTGGAGGGCGACGGCGATGATGGCGGCGAGGATGTTCTTGACGATGTCTCCGGGGTAGAAGACCAGATCGCTTACGAATGCCTGCGCCAGGGTTGCCTTGGTGTTCAGGGCAATGCCGGCGACGCCGAGCGAGTGCACCACCAGCACGCTGGTGGCCATGGCGGTCAGGAAGAGCCAGAGGGCACGGACTTTGGTGGTGCGGCGGATCACCAAGGTGGCGAGCCAGCCCACGACCAAAGCTGCGATGGGGAAGGCGATGATGTAGCCGGCGGACGGACCGGCGAGGATGCCCAGTCCGCTGCGGCCCTGGCTGAAGATCGGAAGGCCGGCGAGGCCCAGCAGGGTGTACAGGCCGACGGCGGCGAAGCCCCTTCCGGGGCCGAGCACCAGGCCGGTGAGCATCACGGCAAGGGTCTGGAAAGTGATGGGGACGCCGAAGCCGTTCACGGCCAGGCCGGGAACGAGGGCCGCGCCGGCCACGAGGGCGGCGAAGACGGCGATCAGGCCCAGGTCGGTGGCGTTCCAGCGGTGGCGCTTGGTCTTGCCGGTATTGCTGACGGCAGTGTCGGTGTTGCTCATGGTGGTCCTGTCGGGGTAGTACAAGCGGGATCTGGTGTAGTCCCGACGTTACCGGGGCAGGGCAGGAGGTATTTTGTAGGGGCCCTACTAAAGCAGGCCCCGGCGGATGAGGGCTGGGCACAACTGGCCCACCGTTCATGCCAGTAACGGGTCTGGTTCCTGGGGGCCGCGATGGGTTCTGTGAGCTGTGAGCTCCTACGGTTATTGCAGCTGAAGCACCAGCTTTGGCGGGGTGCTTGTCTCCCTTGAGCCGAAGTCGGCCCCGTCGCTGCTGGTGGCGTTGATGCCAAGCGAGAGGATTCCGCCGAGCTGCAAAGCTGACGCACTCAGCGTCACTTCATAGCTGGTGTTCGACGCGACGGGTCCGAGACTGCCCAGCACACTGCTGCCCAGGGCCGGCCTTGTGCTGTACGTGAGGCCGCTCTCAGTCCAGGTGTCGTCCGTAACCAGCCTGACGTTCTGCATACCCACTGAGCCGCTGGTCGTCGCCCGCAGTTGGAGCTTCGCGCTCACGATCGTCTTTCCTGCGAGCGCCGACACATCAAACTTCAGGTAGGCATTGTCCACCGGACTGTTGTCCACCGCGAGCTTCGGCGCCGTCCCGTAATTCGCCGTCGCCGCCCCGCTGGAAACATAAGCGTCCGCTGTGGCCGTCAACGTCACCGTCACCGTCTCCGGGGGCGTCGTAGCCGCGGCTGTCGTGAAAGTCCACGTCTTGGCAATGACTGCATTTCCGGAGGAATCTTTCGCCCCGGTGACCCTCGCGGTGTACTGCGTACCAGGATTCAAACTGGCGGTGGGATCCAGCGTGGCGGTGTTGTTGCTGAGGGTCACGACCGCATTCACAGGAGTGGTTGAAGTTCCCTCGGCAAGCGTGAACGTCGTGTTGTTGACCGTCGTCGAGTTCATTGCCTCCGAAAACGTAGCCGTGACATTGCCGGTGACCGCTGCGTCTGCTGCATTTTCTGCAGGAGTCACCGAGGTCACCGTAGGTGCGGTGGTATCTCCGGGCGGGGTCCCCGTGCCTGATCCCAGCTGGAGGACCAGCCTGGGTGGGGTGGTTGTCTCTCTTGAGCCGAAGTCGGCCCCGTCGTTGCTGGTGGTGTTGATGCCAAGCGAGAGGATGCCGCCGAGCTCGCCCTGCAGAGCTGACGCAGTCAGTGGCACTTCATAGCTGGTGTTCGACGAGACGGGTCCGGCGGTGCCCAGGATGCTGGTGCCCAGCGCCGGCCTTGTGCTGTACGTGAGGCCGCTCTCAGTCCAGGTGTCGTCCGTAACCAGCCTGACGTTCTGGGTTCCCACTGAGCCGCTGGTCGTTGCCCGAATCTGGAGCTTCGCGCTCACGATCGTTCTTCCTGCGAGTGCCGACATATCAAACTTCAGGTAGGCATTCTCCACCGGGCTGTTGTCCACAGAGAGCTTCGGCGCCGTCCCGTAATTCGCCGTCGCCGCCCCGCTGGAAACATAAGCGTCCGCTGTGGTGGTCAAGATCTCCGTTTGCGGCGCCGTGGTGTCGATCAGCCACGTTCGCTCCGCGGGAGTCGGGTCCGCGTTGCCGGCCGCGTCGGTCGCCCGCACCGTGAAGACGTGCGAGCCAACCGCGAGATCAGCGTATCTCTTCGGCGAGGTACATCCCTCGAAGGCACCTCCATCCAAGGCACACTCGAAGGTCCCGGGCTCCGTGGCAGTGAAGGTGAACTCGGCCGAAGTGCTGCCACTGGTCCCTGACGGACCACCTGTAATCGATGTATCGGGCGGGGTGGTGTCCGGCACGGGGTCTCCGCCTCCGCCCTCTGCTCCTATTTGTCGCGGGTCAAAAGTAGTGTCCACAAGCAGGCGGGGGCTGAACGCATCGGCAATCTGCTGCCAGGAGACAAGCTTGTGGTTTTGGTTACCGCTGTTACCGTTGCCCGCGTCCGTGTTGTTGTGGTCCTGGCTCGTGAAAAGGCCAGCGGGATAGGAGGGTCCAAGTGGGAAATTGGTGACATCAATCCCGTCTTGGCCATTGACACCGTCGACGCCGCCTCCGGCGACGATCTTGAAGGAGCCGACGAACGCGTTGTCACCGCGGTTGTAGACAACGAAGTTGGATCCGCCCTGGCTCGACACAATCAGATACCCGGTCCCCTGCCGGCCATAGTAAATGGCGGAGTTTTTGACGTTCTCCACTATTCGTCCGCCGGTCGCCACCGTGCGGTCCACGAGCGACCGGGTTGAGCCGTCCCCCGGCTCAGCTCCGTAGCGCCAGAGGCCGACTTTCTCCTCGGACACGTATAGACGTTGCAGCTCATCATCTGCGGAAATACCCTCGGAGCTGTCGCCGTTGTCGAAAGAACGCACCGCTGTCCCGCGAACCGATCCGTTGGCGCCATCCAACTCGAACTGGGTAATCACATTCGTATTGAAGTCATGCACAAAGGCGTAGTACTTCCCCGACGCCGGGGAGTGATACATTCCAAAGCCACGGGGCCTGCCTGGAGTGCTGATGCGCCCCACCTCTGTCAGGGACCGGTCCGCGACGTTCACCTTGTAGAACCGAACGCCGGTCGACTCCACATTCCTCTCCGTCACGCCGACGAGGGCGACGCGCTCACTGCCCAACGGAAAGTTGTACCGGAGATCGACGTTGTTCATGCTGCCGTGCAGGTAGAAATGCAGCTGGCGCCCGGACAGGTCGTAGACCCCCACTCCTCCGGTACTTAACTTGTCTGTGCCGATCACCACGCTCTGCGACGGATCCGTGGGGTGTATCCAGACCGCGGTGTCGTCTGCCGCGTCACTGGAGCTCGGAACGGGTGTTGTCTCTCCCGACGGAACCACGAGGACGTCCGCCGCATGCGCTCGCGGGGCGATGAGTACGTTGAGGCCTGCGAGGGCGGCGGCTAAAACCGCAACAAGCAGGATCCGGAGCAGCGTGGGAGCGTGGCGCAAGGATCCGCCAGCGGCCCGCGTGCGTCGAGCAGCAACCGTGTGAGCCATGGACTTCCTATCCGTTGGCCGGTGCTGCATAAATGCACCGGATGTCCGATACGGACGCCCCAGGCCCCAGCAGCATTCAGCGTCGTAGGGGAAGCCTACGCGCGGCCGGACCAGGCAAGAATAAGGGCGATCACCCATTTCACTCATTAGGTATAGGTGTTTTGTCAGTCCCAAAAACTTGGGTATAGGGGATCGATTGCTCCGTTATTGTTCCAGGCTTACGCTTTGAGATAACTCGCATTTAGCCGTCGTTGTTTCTGGGGTCGACACTGGCGCGGGCAGCCGGTACATCAAAATCCCTAGTAGAAACAGCGACGACCATGAAGGCTACGAGCGTTCAAGCGCTGCAAACTCAGCAGAACCGGCGTGGCATTGAGTTCCGGCGTAAATGCGCAGCGGTTGCTTCGTCCATTCTGATTATGTTCGCAATTATCACTCCGACAACCGCAAGCGCGGCAGCGACAACCTCGTTAGTCATGGATACTTACGTGCAGGCCGACAAAGCGAATTCGAACTTTGGGAACAGCATCCGTTTATCTACGGAAGGCCGGGCGTATATCTGGCGGAACTCGCTCCTACGGTTCTCCGTGCTGGTGCCCGCAGGAGAACATGTCGTATCAGCCAAACTTCGGGCGTATTCCGAGGCATCTGCAAATTCCACTCAGTTCGTTGACGCCTTTACTACATCTGGCGGCTGGACCGAGAGGGGCGTCACCTGGAATAACGCGCCGGCACGCGGGACATGGCTCGGGAAGGCCGGCGGATTCGCCAGCGGCTCCTGGGTTGAATGGGATGTAACCAAGGGCGTCAATCCGAAGGGCGGCGAGCAAAACTTCAAGCTGGAAAGCAACGCGCAGAAGTGGATCGGGTTTAAGTCCAGGGAATCGTCGAACTCCGCCCTGCGCCCAAAACTTGTGGTGACGACAGCGCCTGACACGGTGACCTCCACCGAGGCGGCCGTAGTCCAGGGGTGGGGCGCGAGCGTGGCCGGGGACGAGTTCAATTATTCCGGCGCGCCCGATGCCGCGAAGTGGAATGTCTACAACAGTGCCGGCCACGCAGGAAACGGTCTCCGGAGTCCTCAGCAGGTAACCGTGAACGGGTCCACAATGGTCATGACCGGAACTCCGGATGGCACGACTGCCGGGATGGGCGCCAAGTTTGCTAACCAGAAGTACGGGCGGTGGGAAGTCCGGGCGGCCGGGTCCGGTGATAACGAATACCACCTGGTGTCCATCCTGTGGCCCGACAGTGAAAATTGGCCGTGTGACGGCGAGATTGACTATGCGGAGACGACCGGCGACTGGAACGTCATCCAGTTCTTCCACCACTATGGATGCTCGAACTTACAGACCGCGGCGTCCAAGCCCCTGGATGTGACGCAGTTTCATAACTACGCGGTCGACTGGTCGTCGCGCGGGATCGTCGGCTATGTCGATGGCATAAAGTGGTTCGAAGACACCGACCCTGCACATCAGCCTCCCGGTCCGATGCATCAGACCTTACAACTGGACTGGTTCCCTGACGCCAGTGCCGACGGAGCCGGCGAGATGCGGGTTGACTGGGTCCGCGTGTACGCGGCAGGGTGAACATCCAAGCGCAAGCAACGCCGGACAATTCCTGGTGGACATACCGGTTCCCGTCGTGCCTTCGAACGCGCCAGCCATGGTCCGGGTACTCCAGTCCGTGAGACCCGTCTCGAAGTAGCCCTCCCCGGCGCGTTGAACGGTAGACTTGGATGGGCCGTTCTCCGGCCATTGCCGCCCACGCCCATCACAGATACTTGGGGCTGCGGCTTATCCCTGCTGTGAAAGGCTTTACCTGCTGTGATTACTGTCCAGGACCTCGAACTGCGTGCCGGCGCCCGGCTCCTGATGGATCAGGTGAGCTTCCGCATCGACAAGGGAGACAAGATCGGGCTGGTGGGCCGGAACGGCGCCGGGAAGACGACGCTCACCCGCGTGCTCGCGGGCGAAGGGCTTCCGGCAGCCGGCAAAGTTACCCGCACCGGTGAAATCGGCTACCTTCCCCAGGATCCGCGCACGCCGGACATGGAGCAGCTCGCGCGGGACCGGATCCTGTCCGTCCGGGGCCTGGACATCGCCGTCGGCAAGCTCCGCTTGGCGCACGAAGAGATGGCCAGCGAGGATGCTGCCGTGCAGCGCAAGGCAATGAACCGCTACGACCGGCTCGAGTCCGAGTTCCTGGCGGCCGGCGGTTACGCCGCTGAAGCCGAGGCCGCAGCTATCTGCTCCAACCTCGCCCTGCCGGACCGGCTGCTGAACCAGCCGCTCAAGACCCTTTCCGGTGGCCAGCGGCGCCGCGTGGAACTGGCGCGCATCCTGTACTCGGATGCGGAGACCATGCTCCTCGACGAGCCCACCAACCACCTCGATGCCGACTCCATCGCGTGGCTCCGTGACTTCCTGAAAAACCACCAGGGCGGGCTCATCGTGATCAGCCACGACACTGAACTCCTCGAAGCCACGGTTAATAAGGTGTTCCTGCTGGATGCCAACCGTGCGCAGATCGACTTCTACAACATGGACTGGAAGCGCTACCTCACGCAGCGCGAAACCGACGAACGTGCGCGCAAGCGCGAGCGGGCCAATGCCGAGAAGAAGGCCCAGGTGCTGTTCGACCAGGCTAACAAGATGCGGGCAAAGGCCACCAAGGCCGTTGCCGCCCAGAACATGGCCAAGCGCGCCGAGCGCCTGTTGAGCGGCCTGGAGGCTGTCCGCGAGCAGGACCGGGTGGCAGCGCTGCGCTTCCCGGATCCCTCGCCGTGCGGCCGGACCCCGCTTACCGCCGAGGGCCTCAGCAAGTCCTACGGTTCCCTGGAGATCTTCACTGACGTGGACCTGGCCATCGACCGCGGCTCCAAAGTGGTCATCCTGGGACTCAACGGTGCCGGCAAAACTACCCTGCTGCGGATGCTCGCGGGCGTGGACAAGCCCGACACCGGTGACGTGATTGCCGGGCACGGCCTGAAGGTGGGCTACTACGCGCAGGAGCACGAGACCCTCGACGTCGAGCGCACCGTCCTGGAGAACATGCGCTCCGCTGCACCGGACATGAAGGACGCGGAGGTGCGCGGCATCCTGGGCTCGTTCCTGTTCTCCGGCGACGACGTCGACAAGCCTGCCGGCGTCCTCTCCGGCGGCGAGAAGACGCGCCTCGCCCTGGCCACCATCGTGGCCTCCAGTGCCAACGTGCTCCTCCTCGACGAGCCCACCAACAACCTCGACCCCGCCAGCCGTGCCGAAATCCTCGGGGCCCTCAAGAACTACAGCGGAGCCGTCGTCCTGGTCAGCCACGACGAGGGGGCTGTCGAGGCCCTCAACCCTGAGCGCGTCGTCCTGCTGCCGGACGGTATCGAGGATCACTGGAATGAAGACTATTTGGACCTGATTACGCTGGCTTAGGCTGTCGGTTTTGCTTGCGTTCGCTGCGCGACGCCGGTGATTTCCAGCGTGCTGGCTCCTTCGTCGCCTTTGACGCACGCTAAATAAATCACCGACGCCGCTGCGCTTGTGGGCCTGTCACCTTGGGTCAGCGGACGTTAAGCTCCAAGGCTCCGGTAATTCTCTGCAACTGCCCGTAGGTGATGCTGAACATTGAGTTGTGGTCTCCTGCTCCGGCCCAGAGGAGTTCCTGTTTCTTGAGGGAGCTGTCCAAGAGGGCCCTGATCTTTTCCGGGTGGCCCACCGGGGCCACTCCGCCTACCGCCTGGCCGGTATGCTGCAGGACGAACTCGGGGGAGGCGCGGCGGATTCTGCCTTCACCCAGCTGCCCGGCCACCAGCCTTGTGTCCACCCGTGCCGCCCCACTGGCAAGGATCAGCAGGGGCTCCCCATTGAGGTCGAAGATCAGGCTGTTCGTGATCGCCGCGAGGTCGCAGCCGAGCGCCTCAGCTGCCGCGGACGCCGTCGGAACGCCCGCCGGAAAAGTCCGCACGGTGTCCCCAACTCCGGCAGCCACCAGGGCCGCGCGCACCAGGACCACCGGGCCGCCGTCGTGCTCCGTCATCCGTCAGTACCCCTGGGCGTCGAGGAGTGCGTCTTCCTCTTCCTCGGATGTCGCCTTCTTCCGCTTCCTGGGAGGTGACGGACGACGGCGTGGTGCCCCGGCCGCCGCGCGGGGCGTGCCGTCCGCAAACGCATCGTCGTCCTCTGCGTCAATGGCCGCGTTACGCGCCTGCTGGCGGGCGGCGTAACCGAAACCGACAAACATCAGGACGCCGAACGCGAACCACTGCAGCGAGTAGGAAAGGTGCGTGCCCTCCTCTGTGGAAGGCTTGGGGAACGCCATGGGCATCTCGGCGGCCGGGGGAGTCTCGGAGGCGAGCTGCCCGTAGGCTCCGGTCAGCAGCGGGTACCCAAGCTGGGCGGAGTAGGCGGGAAGGTCGATGGACGCCAGCTGGCCGTCGGGGGCGCCGCGCTTGAGTTCAGGCTCGGGATGCTTCAAGCGGACGACGGCGGTCACCTCACCTGGAGGGGGCGCCGGCACGGAGTCGGGGCTGCCGGGATTCCTGTTGCCGATGGGCAGCCACCCACGGTCGATCACGACGGTTTCACCCGTGGTCAGCCGGAACGGGACCACCACTTCGTAGCCAGGCTGGCCATTGAGCGGACGGTTCCGAACCACGCGCTGGCCGTCAACAAGATAGGTGCCCCGCAGCTCCACCTGCGTCCACTCCAAGGCGGAATCCAGCCGGCTGAATTGTCCTTTGGCGTCCTCGAACGGAATGGGCGCCGCAGAGTAATTGGTCACCACCCGGTTGATCTCGGCGAGGGTCTCGGCGCGGCGGTCCATCTGCCAGCGGCCCAGGAACACGCAGGCGGTGGCGAAGATTGCGGCCAGCAGGAGATAACCCAGCCACTTGCTGGAAAAGAGGAAACGGTACATTCAGCTGTCCTGCTCCGGGGCACCAAAGATCCGGTAGTCCTCAAGCGGCAGGGTTTCCTTCCACAGCCCCCTCGTCTGGAGGTAGTCTTCCAGCCATTCCCGGTGGTCCGCACAGGCGAGCCAGGTCTTGCGCCGCTCGGGGGTGTGGATTTTAGGGTTGTTCCACAGGAGCTGCCAGGAGGCCTCGGAGCGGCAGGCCTTGCGTGAGCAGATGGCAGCGGATTCCGCGAGCGCGGGATCGGATCCCGCCGCGAAGTCGAAAATACTCATGATGCCCTCCGCTCCTGCCCGGTTGTTGTTTCGTCGTCGTCATTGATGAGTTCGCCCTGAAGGACCTCGTTGACGTGTTCGTCATTGGCCGAGCGTGCGGGGGGACTCTCGAGTTCCGCCAGCGGCGCGGAGTCCAGCAGCAGGTCACTGTGCCCCTCCGCCTTGTCGCTGCCGTTCGCTATGACCACCGCAATCCACGGCAGGAACACGGCTCCGGCCACCGCGATAATCTTGAACCAGCCGTCCACCACGAAGATCAGGATCAGGCACACCATGCGGATACCCATGGCCAGCGCGTACTTGATCATGCGCTGGCGCATATCCTCGGAATGGGCCGCCGCAGCATCCGTGATGCTATGGACTTCCGCATCGCCGGAGAACCGGCCGGGTTCTCCAGTCGCGGATTGTCCCGCATGGTTTTCAAGGGTCACGGTGATTCATCACGCTCCAAAGGCTTAGCTCAATTCTCTCACCATCGGCAGTGGCACCCAAACCCGGGCCGGGCCGGACGCTAAGATCGAAGTCAGCCAAATTACCCCTACCTACCGCGGCCCCAGCGCGCCGCAGAATACCGGAGCCCCTCCATGACTGAAGCAGCCACCGCCCCCCGCAGCGTCCTCATCACCGGCGGCAACCGCGGCATCGGCCTGGCCATCGCCGAGGCGTTCCTGGCCAACGGCGACAAGGTGGCCGTCACCTACCGCAGCGAATCGAAACTCCCGGAGGGGATCCTTGGGGTCAAGGCCGACGTCACGGACGAGGCCTCGGTGGATGCCGCCTTCAAGGAAGTGGAAGCGGCGCACGGTCCCGTGGAGGTCCTGGTGGCCAACGCGGGCATCACCAAGGACACCCTGCTGCTGCGCATGAGCGAGGACGACTTCACGTCCGTCATCGACACCAACCTCACCGGCGCGTTCCGCGTCATCAAGCGCGCCTCCAAGGGCATGATCCGGCTACGCAAGGGCCGCGTTGTCCTGATCTCCTCCGTGTCCGGCCTGTACGGGGCTCCCGGCCAGATCAACTACTCGGCGTCGAAGGCAGGCCTTGTGGGCATCGCCCGTTCCCTGACGCGTGAGCTTGGATCGCGGGGGATCACGGCCAACGTCGTCGCCCCGGGCTTCATCAACACGGACATGACTGCCGAACTCCCCGACGCCACCCGGAAGGACTACCTTTCCAGCATCCCGGCGGGCCGCTTTGCCGAGGCCTCCGAGGTAGCCAACGTGGTCCGCTGGATCTCCAGCGACGAGGCCGCCTACATCTCCGGAGCTGTCATCCCCGTCGACGGCGGCCTGGGCATGGGGCACTGACCGGCGCCGGCGAACTAGCAGCCCGGCGCTTCTTTGTGTAGGTCACACAAGGGAATTGGCCGGGGGCGCTGGCATGATGGACTGCAGGCCATCAGCAATTTAGACGTTTCAGACAAAGGAGCCCGCATGGGACTGCTGGATAACAAGACTGCCATCGTGACCGGATCCTCGCGCGGAATTGGGGCGGAGGTAGCCAAGAACCTTGCCCGCGAGGGCGCCGCCGTCGTGGTGAACTACCGCCAGAAGGCACCGCGCGCCAACAAGGTGGTGCAGGGCATCGAGGCCGCCGGCGGCCGCGCCGTGGCCGTGGGCGCCGACCTCACCAGCCAGGAGGGCGTGCAGGCCCTGGCCAGCGCCGCCATGGAGAACTTCGGATCCCTGGACATCCTGGTGCTGAACGCTTCCGGCGGCATGGAAACCGGCATGGGCGAGGACTACGCGCTCAAGCTGAACCGCGACGCCCAAATCAACATGCTCAACGCCGCCGTGCCCCTGATGCAGGAAGGCTCCCGCGTGGTGTTCGTGACCAGCCACCAGGCCCACTTCATCAACACCGTGCCCACGATGGAAGCCTACGAGCCCGTTGCCCGCAGCAAGCGCGCCGGGGAGGACGCCCTGCGCGAACTCATTCCCGGCCTCGCCGAGAAAGGCATCACCCTGGTGGTTGTGTCCGGCGACATGATCGAGGGCACCGTCACCGCAACGCTCCTGGACCGCTCCACGCCTGGTGCCATCGAGGCCCGCCGCGCTGAAGCCGGAAAGCTGTACTCCGTGGAGGAGTTTGCCGAAGTGGTGGCCAGCATGGTCACCGCCGACGTCGAATCCGGCCACACCGAATACGCCGGCGGGGCAGACTACTTCGGCAAGGGCGCCGGCCAGGCCACGAGCTAGGCCCCAGCCAAAACGCCGGATGGCACGTTGCGGCGCGACGTGCCATCCGGCGTTTAAGGGGAGGCGCCGCTCAGACGCCGGCGACGTACCGGACGGCGTCGAGGTACGGCATGTTGACGGCGGCGTCAGCCACGGCGCGCACGGCGGGTTTGGCGTTGAAAGCGATGCCAATGCCGGCCGCACCGAGCATGTCCAGGTCATTGGCGCCGTCACCCACGGCCACCGTGTGCTCCAGCGCGATGCCCTCCGCTGCTGCCCATTCACGCAGGTATTTTTCCTTGGCTGCCCGGTCCACCACGGCGCCGAGCACCTTGCCCGTCAGCGCGCCGTCGACAATCTCCAGCTCGTTCGCCTGCCAGTAGTCCAGGCCCAGCTCATCGGCGATCGGCTCCAGGATCTGGTTGAAGCCGCCCGACACAACTGCAACCACGTGGCCGGCAGCCTTGAAGGCGGAAACCAGTTCCCCGGCTCCCAGGCTCAGCTTCACTTCCTGGCGGACGGAGTGGACGACGTCGGCCGGAAGCCCCGCGAGGACTGCCACCCGTGCGTGGAGGCTTTGGGCGAAATCCAGTTCCCCGCGCATTGCGGCTTCGGTGACAGCGGCCACTTCTTCGCGTTTCCCGGCGTAGGCGGCCAGGAGTTCGATGACCTCCTGCTGGATCAGGGTGGAGTCCACGTCCATGATCAGGAGTTTGCGTTCGGCTGACCGCAGGCCGGCAGGGACCAGGGCGGTGTCCAACCCGCCGATGGAGGCCCCGGCCAGGGCATGGCGAAGGGCGGCAAGTCCGGCGGCCGTCGCATCCGGGAGCGCCAGGTCCGCGACGTGGACCTGGTACCGCTCGTCGCCAAGGCTTGCCTCTGACAGAATGGCGGCGCCGTGCGCGGTGAAAATGGAACGGAGCTGCTCCAGCCCGGTTGTGGTTACATTCAGGCCGTAGCTGACCGCAGTCACGTTCGAAGTCATGCCTGCAATCTTAGCCAGCGGGGGAGGGGTCCCTTGAATTCATTTCACGGCTGCTGAAAGGTGGCAAGCGGACAGCAAAAACGGTCGCACCTGGAGGAACCCATGATTGAGCTGCTCACGCCCCGCGAGGTTGACGAGGCCCGTGTTTCGGGCCAGTTCGTGGCGAAGACCTTGGCGGCGTTGAGGGAGAGAGTCGGGCCGGGAACGAACCTCCTGGAAATAAACGACTGGGCTGCCTCCATGATCCAGGCCGCGGGCGCGCGCTCCTGCTACGTCGACTACGCCCCCTCATTTGGGCGCGGCCCCTTTGGGAAAGTCATCTGCACGTCCGTGAACGACGCCGTCCTGCACGGGCTGCCCCATGACTACGTGCTGATCGACGGGGACCTGCTGACGCTCGATTTCGCCGCGAGTGTCAACGGTTGGGTGACGGACTCGGCAATCAGCTTCGTCGTAGGGAATTCGTCCGCGCCCGAAGACCGGCACATGATCGAAACCACCGAGAAGGCCCTCCTGGCCGGCATCGGCGCAGCGCAGCCGGGAGCCAGGATCGGAGACATGTCCCACGCGATCGGCTCGGTGCTTGAAGCGGCACAATTCCAGGTCAATACCCAGTTCGGCGGGCACGGCGTCGGGAGCACCATGCATCAGGACCCGCACATCCCCAATACCGGTAAACCCGGGCGCGGATACGTGCTTCGCCCGGGACTGCTGTTGGCCATAGAACCTTGGGTCATGGACGGCACCAGCAAGCTCGTTACCGATCCGGACGGGTGGACGCTGCGCAGTTCCAACGGCCGCCGGACCGCGCACTCGGAGCACACGATAGCCGTCACCGGATCCGGTCCGCTGGTCCTCACTCAACTGGCATGACGGGCATGCGGGGAAGCTGCCCATCCAGGGTTTCGCTGTTACCTGCGCCGGTTATCAGTCGGCCTCTTTTTTGTCCTAGTGTCTACTCCTATGAGTGATGTTCTGGAATTGGCTTCCGTCAGCGTTGTCCGCGGCAAAAAGACCCTGCTGGACAAAGTCGATTGGGAGGTCAATGAAGGCGAACGCTGGGTGATCCTCGGACCCAACGGCGCCGGCAAGACGACGCTCCTGCAGATCGCTGCAGCCCGGCTCCACCCCAGCAGCGGTAAGGCCGGCATCCTTGACGAAATCCTCGGGCGCACGGACGTCTTCGAGCTCCGCCCCCGGATCGGGCTTTCCTCCGCCGCGCTGGCCACCCAGATTCCTGAACAGGAGAAGGTCCTCAACGTCGTGGTTACCGCCGCCTACGGTGTCACCGGCCGCTGGCGCGAGGGCTACGAGCGCGACGACGAGCGGCGGGCTTTCCGGCTGCTCAACGACTGGGGGATGGGCCCGCTCCTCAACAGGACCTTCGCCACCCTGTCGGAGGGGGAGCGCAAGCGTGTCCAGATCGCCCGTGCCCTCATGACCGATCCCGAGCTGTTGCTGCTTGATGAACCGGCGGCCGGCCTGGACCTTGGTGGCCGCGAGGAACTCGTCCACAAGCTTGGGGAACTCGCACAGGACGAGGCCGCGCCGGCCATGGTCCTGGTGACGCACCACCTGGAGGAAGTCCCGCCGGGCTTCACGCACGCCATGCTGCTGCGTGACGGCGGCGTGGTCGCCGCGGGTGTGATCACGGATGTCCTGACAGCGGAAAACCTCAGCAAGACTTTCGGGCTGGACCTGGACGTGAGCGTCAACGCCGGCCGGTACACCGCCGTCGCCCGCCGCTAAGGCGGCACTGCAGCACCTTGGATCTTCTCAGCAGCATCTTTGTGACCATCGCCGGCCTCTGGGCCGGCACCATCAACGCCGTCGTGGGCTCCGGCACCCTGGTGACATTCCCAGTCCTGATCGCCTTGGGGGTCGCCCCTGTGGTGGCCTCCATGAGCAATGCCATGGGCCTAGTCTTCGGTACGGCAGCGGGAGCGTTCGGTTACCGGCGCGAGCTGAAAGGCCGCGGACGGCAGCTGATGAGGCTCCTTCCGGCCTCGCTCCTGGGCGGCATCTCCGGCGCCTGGCTCCTCCTGCACCTCCCCGAAGAGGTATTCCACTACGTTGCGCCCGTCCTCATTGTCCTGGCCCTCCTGATGGTGGTCTTCCAGCCCCGCCTGCAGGCCTGGGTGCGCACCCGGGAGGCGAACCCGGAACACGCCGTGCGGGACAAGGGGCACGGCATCCTCCTGGTGGTGCTGGTCTACCTCGCCGGCGTGTACGGCGGCTACTTCGTTGCGGCCCAGGGAATCCTGCTGGTGGGCATTTTGGGTGTCTTCCTGACGGGCACCATCCAGAACGCCAACGCCATGAAGAACATCCTGGTTTTGGGCGTGAACCTGGTGGCCGCGGTGTCCTACGTGCTTTTCGCGTTCGACCGGATCAACTGGCTTGTGGTGCTGCTGATTGCCGTGAGCTCCAGCATCGGGGGTCTCATCGGGGCCAAAGTGGGCCGCCGGCTCCCACCCACGGTGCTGCGGGCCGTGATCCTTGTCCTGGGCCTGGTGGCCCTCGGATTCATGATCGCCAATCTGCTGAAATAATCACCCGGTGACAATCCACTATCTTGAATCGGCCGCGGACCCCCGGGTCTCCGACTACACGCAGCTCACTGACGTGCACCTGCGCAAGCTCCGGGAGCCGGCTGAGGGGATGTACATTGCCGAGTCTTCCCGCGTGCTGCGCCGGGCGCTGGCCGCCGGACACCAGCCGCGGTCCTTTTTCCTGGCGGAAAAGTGGCTGGACGACCTCCAGGACATCCTGGCCGCCCACCCGCAGGTCCCCGCCTTCATTGGCAGCGCCGCCCTGCTGGAGGAGATCACCGGTTTCCACCTCCACCGCGGGGCCATGGCGGCGATGCAGCGCCCGGCTCCGGTCCCGCTGCCGGAGCTGCTGGCCGGTGCACGCAGGGTGGCCGTCCTCGAGGACATCGTGGACCACACCAACGTGGGTGCCATCTTCCGGTCGGCAGCCGCCTTGGACATCGACGCCGTCCTGGTCTCACCCCGCTGCGGCGATCCGCTTTACCGGCGGAGCGTCCGGGTGAGCATGGGCACGGTCTTCCAGGTGCCGTGGGCCCGGCTGACCGGCTGGCCGCAGGACCTCCTCCTGCTCAAGGACCACGGCTTCACGGTGGCGGCGCTGGAGCTCACCAAGGACGCGGAGGACGTGGACGCGGTGGCTGCCCGGAACCCGGAAAAACTCGCCCTGGTGCTTGGCACCGAAGGTGCCGGAATGAGCCCTGAGACCCTCGCCGCCGTCGACCTCGCCGTCAAGATACCCATGCGCAACGGCGTGGATTCCCTGAATGTTGCGGCCGCATCGGCGGTGGCGTTCTGGGAGCTGCGCCCCCGGGACCAGGCCGGGCACCCCGTTCGCGGGCACCATGGTTATCCGCTATGATTGATAGCTGGCTGCCCTGCGCTTCACCGCACAGAACGCGGCCATCCCATTCATACCTGGCAGCTGGCAAAATCCAGTTGTGCGAACAAAGGTCCCATTATGAAGTCTGATATCCACCCGAAGTACGAAGCTGTTGTTTTCAACGACCTGGCTTCCGGCACGAAGTTCCTGACCAAGTCCACCGTTTCCTCCTCGAAGACCATCGAGTGGGAAGACGGCAACACCTACCCGGTCATCGACGTCGAAATCTCCTCTGAGTCCCACCCGTTCTACACGGGCAAGCAGCGCATCATGGACTCCGCAGGCCGCGTCGAGCGCTTCAACGCCCGCTTCAAGGGCTTCGGCGGCAAGAAGTAACATACTTCCGCAAGGTTCTTTGGGAAAGCCCGCACCGGCAACCGGTGCGGGCTTTCTGCGTTCCGGCACCGTATTACTTGGGTGCGCCGCTTCTGGGGCAGGATGGAAGCATGACCGGCACACCTGTTCCAGAGCATCCTTCCGCCGCCCGCCTGCACGGTGAATATAAGGTACCCGGCGGCAAGCTCGTGGTGGTTGACCTGGACGTCATCGGCGGCCGGCTCGCCAATGTGAGCGTCAGCGGCGATTTCTTCCTGGAGCCGGACGAGGCACTCCTGGACATCAACCGTGGCTTGACCGGACTGCCTGACACGACGACGGCGGCCGAGCTTGCCGCCGCCGTCTCGTCTTCGCTGCCGGCCGGGGCAGCCCTGTTCGGCTTCTCCGCGGACGCCGTCGCGGTCACCGTCCGCCGTGCCCTCGCGAAGGCGACCTCGTGGGCGGACCACCAGTGGAACGTCATCGCACCCACCGTCCTGCCGACAGAAATCAATGTTGCCCTCGACGAGGTCCTCACAGAGGAAGTCGGCGAGGGCCGGCGCAACCCGACGCTCCGCTTCTGGGACTGGCAGGAGCCGTCCGTGGTCATCGGCAGCTTCCAGTCGGTCCGCAACGAGGTGGACCCGGCCGGCGTGGAGAAGCACGGCATCACGGTGGTCCGGCGCATCAGCGGCGGGGGAGCAATGTTCATGGAGGCGGGCAACTGCATCACCTACTCCCTCTACCTGCCGCAGACCCTCGTTGACGGCATCAGTTTCGCCGACTCCTATCCCTTCCTGGATGCCTGGGTCATGGCGGCACTGGAAAATCTCGGCATCAACGCCTTCTACGTACCGCTGAACGACATCGCCACGGACCAGGGAAAAATCGGCGGGGCAGCGCAGAAACGCCTCGCCAACGGCGGCATGCTGCACCACGTGACCATGAGCTACGACATCGACGCCGACAAAATGGTCGAAGTGCTGCGGATTGGCAAGGAGAAGCTCTCGGACAAGGGCACCCGTAGCGCCAAGAAGCGGGTGGACCCGCTCCGGCGCCAGACCGGCCTGGCACGCACCGCCATCATTGCCGCCATGAGCGAGGTATTCACCGGCAGGTACGGCGCAATTCCCTCACAGCTGACCGAAGCCGAACTTGGCACGGCCCGGGAACGCGTCGGCAGCAAGTTCGGCACGGCAGACTGGCTGCACCGCGTCCCGTGAGCCCATCCGTTGTCCCTGCCGGCCCCTAACCTCACAAGTTCGGCCAGGGAACCCTGCCGGCATGGGCCCACCTACTGTCGTTTTGGGGGTTCGAAACGGCACTTAGGGAGCAATCGATGGTGAATTCACGACGGCGGCCTGCGCAGTCAGTGCCCGCAGCAGGTGGCTGCGCTGCTCCACGATGATGCGCCGCAGGGCGCGGGGAGCGTCTCCGTTGTCCGCCAGCCACTTGTCAGTGCGCAGGATGACCGGATGCTCCGCCGGTGCCGAGCCCTCCGCCACGTCCTGCGCCAGGGGATAGAGGCCCCGGACGATCCGGCCGGCGATCTCGATGCTGCGGCTCTCCCATACGCTGCGCAGGCACTCGAAATAAGGTTCAACATAAGGCTCCAGCAGCTTCGCGGGGGACGTCATGAAACCGCTGATGGTGGCGCTCAGGAGCTGGTTGGAGAGATCATGCCCGTGCACCGCCGCCGTCCAGGCCGCTGCCTTCACGTCCGTGTCAGGACGGGCGGCCATCGCTGTGGCATGCCCGGCGCGTCCGGAGGCCGTGGTGTCCCGGGCGAGTTCGGCGTCCAGTTCTTCCACCGTGGCCTGGCCATGTGCTGCCAGGGCATGCCAGAAGTGCCAGCGCAGTTCGGCATCCACTGCCAGCCCGGCCACCTCGGCGGTGCCGTCCAGGAGGCCGCGCAGCCGGGGCACCATGGCGTCATCATGCCGGCTGAGGGTGGCCAGGGTCCTCGCCCATGCCAGCTGCTGGTCCGAGCCGGGCCTGGCTGCGTCCAGTTCGCCGGCTGCGGCAGCCAGGAAGGAGGACCGTACGGCGCTCCGGACGGAGGCGGGCGTGTAGCGTTCGACGGCGGTGCCGGCGTTCTCAAGGACATTCAGCAGTACGCCGATGCCGGTTTCGGCAGGTGCGAACGCTGCGACAGCCTCGACGTACCGTGATGCCGGGCTTTCCCCGTCGCGGGCTGAATTCCAGAGCGCCGTCCAGCACAGCGCCCGGGCCATGGGGTCGGCGAGCCGGTCCAGGGAGGAAAGGACCGTGGCTTCGGACGCCGGATCGAGCCGGACTTTGGCGTACGTGAGGTCCTCGTCATTAACGAGCAGGAGCGCGGGCCGCGGCCGGCCGGACAGCTGGGGGAGTTCGGTCCGCGCGCCCGCCACGTCCGTCTCGAACGTCCCGGTCCGCACCAGGGCCCCGTGGGCGTCGAAGTTGTAGGAGCCGACGCGGAGCCGGTGCGGGCGCAGCTCCTCGCGTCCGGTGACCGGGTCCACCGCTTCCTGGACGATGGCCGCTGTGCCCAGCCGGCCGTCGTCGCCCGCTGCATCTGCTGCGATGTCCAGGGACAGCGTGGAGATGCCCGAGGTTTGCAGCCACTGCTGTGCCCAGCCGGCCAAGTCCCGCCCGGAGGAGGCACTCAACGCGGCCAGCAGGTCGTCAAGCGTTGTGTTGCCGTAGGCGTGCTTACGGAAGTAGGCACGGGAGCCCTCAATGAACGCCTCGAACCCTACGTAGGCCACCAGCTGCTTCAGCACCGAGGCGCCCTTGGCGTAGGTGATGCCGTCGAAGTTCTGCTTGGCGGCCTCGAGGTCCGGGATGTCCGCCACGATCGGGTGCGTGGTGGGCAGCTGGTCCTGGAGGTAGGCCCACGCCTTGCGCTTGTTGGCGAAGTTCACCCAGGCGGTGTCCCAGTCAGAGGCCTGGTCCACGCCCAGGGTTCCCATGTAGTCGGCAAAGGATTCCTTGAGCCACAGGTCATCCCACCACTGCATGGTCACCAGGTCGCCGAACCACATGTGCGCCATCTCGTGCATCAGGGTGTTGGCCCGCCCCTGGTACTGGGAGTCGGTGGCGCGCGAGGTGAAGACGTAGCTTTCGGTGAACGTGACCAGGCCCGGGTTCTCCATGGCGCCGAGGTTGTACTCCGGCACGAAGGCCTGGTCGTACTTGCCCCAGGGGTAGGGGTAGTCGAAGAGCCGGTTGAAGAAGTCCAGGCCGTCTTTGGTGAGCCGGAAGAGTTTGTCCGTGTCGAAGGAGTGCGCCATGGAGGCGCGGCAGTAGAGGGCGAGCGGCACGTCCAGGGAGGTCCCGTCGTCGAGCGTTGCCTGCCAGCGGTCCTGCGCCTTGAAGTAGGGGCCGGCCAGCACGGTGGTGATGTACGTGGACATCGGTTCCGTGGCCGCGAAGTCCCAGCGTGCCGAGGCGGGGTCGTCGGGAAGGACGGTCCGGTCAACCTCTGCCCCGTTGGAGGCGACGTGCCAGCCGGCGGGGGCCGTCACGTGGAAGGTGTACGTGGCTTTAAGGTCGGGCTGCTCGAAGTTGGCGAAGACCCGGCGTGCGTCCGCGGGCTCGTACTGCGTGTAGAGGTAGCACTGCCCGTCGGCAGGATCAACGAACCGGTGCATGCCTTCGCCGGAGCGGCTGTACAGGGCAGTCCCGGCCACTGCCACCTGGTTGTGGGGCTGCAGGTTGTCCAGCCTGATCCTGGCGCCGTCCGCCACGTCCTCAACGCGGAGTTCCCTGCCGTTCAGGACAACGCTGTGGACCTCCCCGATGAAGTCCAGGAACGTTGCTGCCCCGGACTCGGCGGCGGTGAAGGTGATGATGCTGCGGGTTGGATAGCCGGCGGCGTCCGGGTCCGCAGCCTGCCGGACGTCCAGCGAAACGTCGTAGCTGGTGGTGCTGATCAGGACTGAGCGTTCAGCGGCTTCGTCGCGCTGCAGATTCTCATGTGACACCCAGCTATCTAATCACGGGATGGGTGACCGGAATCATGCGGCGATCAGCAGGGCAGCCGCCAGTCCCAGGACGGCAATCAGGAACCATGAGGCGAGGGCCGCCAGAAGTGCCCGCCCGCCGGTGTGCAGGAGCGTGCGCATCCGGACAGCGGACCCCAGCCCGAACAGCGCGGCGCCGAGCAGGATGTCCTGCAGTGCGCCACCTGCCTCCAGCCATTCCGGGGCCAGCCAGCCGGTGGAACGGAGCCCCACCATGGCGACGAAACCCAGGACGAAAAGCGGCACCACCGGCGGCAGTTTGGCGTTCCCGCCGTCCCCGGGAACTGCCCGCCCGGGGGCGATACGGTGGTGCGCGCCGGCTATTGCTGAGACCGGCGCCAGCAGGAGCACCCGGGTGAGCTTAACCACGACGGCGATGCCCAGCGCCGCAGTCCCCGCCGTTTGCGCCGTGGCCACCACCTGGCCGACGTCGTGCACCGATGCGCCTGTCCAGGCGCCAAAGACCGGCGCGCTGAGCCGGAGGGGATGAACCAGCAGGGGAAGGACGCCGATGGCAAGGGTTCCGCAGAGCGTCACGAGGGCCACCGGCAGGACGGTGTCCACATGCCGGATCCGGCGCACGGCCGCCATGGCGCCGATGGCCGAAGCACCGCAGATTGAGAACCCGGTGGCCACCAGGAGCGACGTCACCGGCGGGAGCCGGAAGAGCCGGGAGATGGCGTATGTCCCGCCGAAGCTCGCCGCCACGACGCCAACGATCAGGACCAGGGACAGCCAGCCCAGTCCCAGAACGTCGGTGATGCTGACCTTTAGCCCGAGCAGGACGATTCCGCCGCGCATAAGATGTTTCCCGGCGAAGTCCAGTCCGGGCCGGGCCCTGCCGGCTGTCCATGCCCCGGCCGCCGGCAGGTTCGCGGCAAGGACGCCCAGGGCCACTGCCAGTGTCATGGCCGGCAGCGCGGGCACCAGCCAATGGACCAGGAACGCGGCGGCCAGCGCAACTGCCGCTGAAGCCAGGCCCGGGAGGAGCCTCTCCGGCCGTCCGGGCAGGTCCGGACCGGGGTTGCGGAAGGATCTGCTGACGGGCACTCACCTACTGTGCCGGAAAAGGGGCGGAATCCACGAATAGGGGGACCTCCGCCAACACGCCACAATGGATGGCAGTAATGAATTCGAAACAAAAAGATGGTTGGCTATTGGACATGTCAGACCTATTCCAGGATTACTCCGTGGCCGCCGGCCGGTCCGGAGCCTATGACGAGATGTTCGCCCCCGGGCAACAGGCCCGTGACTCGTACGGGCAGGTGGCGGACGCCCTTCGCAAGCTCTCCCTGGCCGATGTCAGTGCGCGCGCCGACTCAATGGCGCGCACGTTCCTGGACCGCGGCGTGACGTTCGATTTCGCGGGGGAGGAGCGCCCGTTCCCGCTGGACATCGTTCCCCGCGTCATTCCGGCCGGTGAGTGGGATGTACTGGAGCGCGGGGTAGCCCAGCGGGTACGCGCCCTCGAGGCGTTCCTCAACGACGTGTACGACAAGATGACCGTGGTGGCAGACGGCGTGATCCCGCGGCAGCTGGTAACCACCAGCGCGCACTTCCACCGGCAGGTCCATGGCTTCGAACCGGCCGGCGGCGTGCGGGTCCACATCTCCGGCATCGACGTTGTCCGTGATGCCGCCGGAACGTTCCGCGTGCTGGAGGACAACGTCCGCGTTCCCTCCGGCGTGAGCTACGTCCTGGAGAACCGCCGGGCCATGGCCAAGGGCCTGCCGGAGGCTTTCGGCCAGCAGCTCATCCGGCCGGTCGAGGAGTACCCGCGGCGCCTGCTCTCTGCCCTGCGGAAGACCGCGCCGTCCGGCGTGGACGATCCCACCGTCGTCGTCCTGACCCCCGGCGTGTTCAACAGCGCCTACTTCGAGCACACCCTGCTGGCCGGACTGATGGGCGTTGAGCTGGTGGAGGGCCGCGACCTCATCTGCCGCGGCAACCGCGTATACATGCGCACCACGGCGGGCGAGCAGCGCGTGGATGTCATCTACAAGCGGATCGACGACGATTTCCTTGACCCCCTGCAGTTCCGCGCCGACTCCATGCTCGGCTGCCCCGGGCTGGTCAACGCGGCCAGGGCCGGCGGGGTCACCATTGCCAACGCCGTGGGCAACGGCGTCGCGGACGACAAACTGGTCTACAGTTACGTCCCTGACCTCATCCGCTACTACCTCAGCGAGGAACCCATCATCGCCAACGTGGACACATACCGCCTGGAGGAGAAGGAATCCCGCGAGTACACCCTGGACAACCTGGCCGAACTGGTGGTCAAGCCCGTGGACGGTTCCGGCGGCAAGGGCCTGGTTATCGGGCCGGATGCCTCCAAGGACGAACTGGACGCCCTCCGCCAGCGGATCATCGCGGACCCCCGCGGCTGGATCGCCCAGCCGGTGCTGCAGCTCTCCACGGTCCCGACGCTGAGCGGGGACAAGTTCGGCCCCCGCCACGTGGACCTGCGCCCCTTCGCGGTGAACGACGGCGAGAACGTCTGGGTGCTCCCGGGCGGCCTGACCCGCGTGGCACTCAAGGAGGGCTCGCTGATCGTGAACTCCAGCCAGGGCGGCGGATCCAAGGACACCTGGGTCCTGGCCGATTCCCCCCAGGTGCCGGTGGAGACCGTGCCGCGGCCTTCCATCTCCGTCCGGGAGCGCGTTTCCGTGTGGCCGGTGGAGAGCAACTGGCGGGACCGCCAGTCGGAGCAGCAGCAGTGAGCCGGGCCGTAGGCCGGACAGTTTCTTTTCCAGTTTCGGGCACGCAGGAGGTAGCCGCGAATGCTTAGCCGTATTGCCGAGTCCCTTTTCTGGATCGGCCGCTATGTGGAGCGGGCGGACGGCACCGCCCGGATCCTTGACGTCCACCTGGAGCGCCTGAACCACCTCCCCATGGAGGAACGCAAGAGCGTGGCGCAGGAGCTCCTGGCGGTCATGGGAGCCAGGCCGCAGAGCGAGGATTTCGGGCTGCCCGAACTGCTCCACGCACTTGCCTATGACAAAACCAGCGCCACCTCCATTGCCGGTTCCCTCGGGGCGGCGCGGGAGAACGCCCGGCGCGCCCGGGAGACTGTCTCTTCCGGTCTCTGGGAGAGCCTGAACACCACGTATTACGGGCTGAGCCAGCACCGGAAGGACGTTGTGGGCACGTACCGGTTCTGCAACTGGACCCTTGAACGGACGGCCATGGTCAGCGGCCTGGCGGACACCACCGTCAGCCACGACGAAAGCTGGCTCTTCCTGGTGCTGGGCCGCTCCCTGGAACGGGCGGACATGACGGCCCGCATGCTCTCCACCCGGGACGTGCTGTCCGCCGGCATGTCATGGGTCAACATGCTGCGGTGCGCCGGGGCGTACGAGTCCTTCCTGCGTACCCGGCGTGCCGCCTTTGGAGACCAGCACGCTGCCGAGTTCCTGCTACTGGACCGCCTCTTCCCGCGGTCCATCGTCTATGCCCTGCGGGATGCCGATGAATGCCTTGCAAAACTTGATCCTTCCGCCCAGCGGGTGGGTTTCATCAATGATGCGCGACGGATTGTGGGGCAGGCGCGGACGTTCCTCGAGTTCCACCGGACGGACGATCTCATGTCCGAGTTGCCCGAACACATGGAGCGGGTGCAGAAAGCCGTCTCACAGGCCTCGGACGCCATTTCCCGTAAGTACTTCAATCAGGCGGATGAACTGGCCTGGGTGGGAGAAGTTTCATGACCCGGCTGAGCATCGTCCACAAGACGGCCTACAAGTACAACAAGAGGGTCACGCTGTCCTACAACGAGGCCCGCATGACGCCGCTGACGGATTCCCAGCAGGTGGTGCTGGAGTCCGTGGTCAAGGTTTCGCCGTCGCAGGCTGCCGTGAGCACCTACCGGGACTACTGGGGCACCAGGGTTACTGCCTTCGACATGCAGATGCCGCACGATCACCTTGAAGTTGTTTCCAACATCACGGTGGAGGTCCACCGGGCCGAGAAGATCCCGTCGGAGTCGGACATTGCCGGCTGGGACGTCCTGGCCTCGCCCGAGACGCTCAACACCTTCAGCGACTGGCTTCCGCAGTCCAGGCTGAGCGGGCCAGGAGACGAAGTCCTGGGCATCATCCCGGGCGTCGTGGCCGGGAAGAACCCGCACGAGGCCGCCATGGCAGTGTTCGAGTGGATGCGCGGCGAAATGACCTACATGTCCGGTTCCACCGCGGTCACCACCAACGCGGAAGAGGCCTGGGGGCAGCGCCAGGGCGTGTGCCAGGACCTCGCGCACCTGGCCATCGGTGCGCTGCGCAGCTGCGGCATCCCGGCGCGTTACGTCTCCGGTTACCTGCACCCCCGTTCCAGCGCCGGAATCGGCGAAACCGTGGCCGGCCAATCCCATGCATGGCTGGAGTGGTGGGACGGCGACTGGCGCAGCTGGGACCCCACCAACCACAAGCCGGCCGGCGACTTCCACGTGACGGTGGCCCGGGGCAGGGACTACCGCGACGTGCCGCCGCTGAAGGGCATTCTTTCCGGCGGGGGCGGTTCAGCCCTGAGCGTCAGCGTGGAAATCACCCAGCTCGCCTGACGGGCCCGCGGGCTTTTACTCCTGCGCGGTCCTCACAGCGCCGCTGAGCTGGGTCCACCAGGTCATGGGTTCCGTCACCTTGAAGCGGCGGCCGGTGATGGAGTCCGGCGTGATCCGGACGAAGATGTCCTTTTTGCCTGCCTGCCAGGGAAAGAGGAAGAGCTGGGTGGTTTCCAGGACCTGCTCCGTGCCGGTGACGACGGCGGCCGTGCCCTTCACTACCACGCTCCAGGCCAGTCCGGTATTGGGGTCCACCCCGTCCGCCTCCAGCGCCACCGGGGCGTCCTCCGAAGCGCCGGAAAGCTTGGTGCCCTCGCTGGTGCGGAACACCAGGGTGCCGCGGTCAACCGTGTAGTTTATGGGGAAGATGTCCGGGCGTCCCGCCACCAGCACCGCCAGCCGGCCGACGGACACGGTGCGGAGCACGGCCCAGCACTCATGGTGTTCAAGATTCTGCACTTCAGATACGGGTTCGGCACTCATGCGGCGAGCTTACCCTCACCAGGGGCTGGGTTTGTAGTCCTTGAGGAACACGCCGTACTGGTCCTCGCCGTTCTCACCCATGACGATGGGATCGTAGACGCGGGCGGCACCATCAACGAGGTCCAGGGGCGCGTGGAAGCCTTCCTCCATGAGCCTGACCTTGGTGTAGTGGGGACGCTCGTCGGTAATCCAGCCGGTGTCCACGGCAGTCATCAGGATGCCGTCACTGTCCAGCATCTCCTGGGCGCTGGTGCGCGTCATCATGTTGAGCGCTGCCTTTGCCATGTTGGTGTGCGGGTGGCCCGGACCCTTGTAGGCGCGGGAGAACTGGCCTTCCATCGCCGAGACGTTGACGATGTATTTCCGGCGGGCGGTGGATCGCTTCATGGCTCCCCGCAGCCGGCTCACCAGCAGGAAGGGCGCGGTTACGTTGCAGAGCTGCACCTCGAGCATCTCGAGCGGATCCACCTCGTCCACCACCTGGGTCCAGCTGTTGATGGTGGCCAGGTCCGGTACCAGCCCGCCCGCGTCGATGGCCGTTCCTGACGCAATGCGCTCCAGCGAGGCCGATCCGGTGGACAGCGCCAGCGACGTGATGGCGTCCCCGGCCAGGACCGGGTGTTCCGTCACGCTGCTGGCCAGCGCCAGGGGGTGCTTGTCATGGGCGTGGCCGAAGGTCACCAGTTCCGGACCGCCGTTGGCCTGCTCCAGCGCGGCCGGAAGCGGTTCATCCTCGGCGTCCACCAACGGCTTGTAGGCATTGCCGGAACGGCGGACCGTCTGCGCCGCGTTGTTGATGATGATGTCCAGCGGGCCTGCCTCATTGAGCGAGTCCGTGAGGGCCATGACCTGGGCGGGGTCGCGGAGGTCGATGCCCACGATCCGGAGCCGGTGCAGCCATTCGCCGCTGTCCTCCATGGCGGCGAACCGGCGGGCGGCGTCCTTGGGGAAGCGGGTGGTGATGGTGGTGTGGGCACCGTCGCGGAGCAGTCGAAGCGCGATGTACATCCCGATTTTGGCCCGCCCCCCGGTCAGCAGGGCGCGGCGGCCGGTCAGGTCGGTGCGGGCGTCCCGCTTGCTGTGGCTGAAGGCAGCGCAGTCCGGGCACAGCTGATGGTAGAAGGCGTCAACCTGGGTGTAGTGCTGTTTGCAGATGTAGCAGGGGCGCGAGCGGATCAGGTGCCCGGCAACTTTGCCGGTGGCCGAGGTGGCCAGCTTGTTCCCGCGGGTCTCGTCGTCGATCCGGTCCGGCGCGGCGGTTGCCGTCCGGGCTATGACTGTCCGGTCCGCCTCGGAGATCAGGTCGCGCTTTGTGACCCTTCGGTGCCGCTTGACGGCCTTGAACATTTTCCCCGTGGCGCGCCGCACCGAAACATAGTCCGGGTGCTCCTCGTCATAGGCATGGATGGTATTCAGGACCTTGAGGCAGGCCTGGATTTCCTCAGGGGTCAGATCGGGGGAGCTCACCGTATCGATTTTACAGCCTGGGATCCAGCCGGCCGCACCCCTTGGGGGGTGCGGCCGGCCCGCTAAACGATGTCAGGAAATCCGCGCCCCCTGCGCGGAGTCTGCAGCAGCCGCTGCGTGGTTCTGGGCGACCCTGTCCACGGACTCCCGCACTTCGGGGTGGAGGTCTGCAGCCGCCTTCACGGCGTTCGGGACACGGTGCAGGTTCCTGGCAGCGAGCGTCCGTTCCTCCTCGCCGGGCTCGGGAACGTTCTGTCCCTTGGCGAGCACCGTGATGCCCGAGTCGGTGACCTTGAAGCCGCGGGCCCGGTCCAGGTCCGCGTCCAGGCCAATTGCCGCGCCTGCCGGAACCTTGACGTTCTTGTCGATGATGGCCCGGTTGATCACCGCGCCCTCGCCCACCTGCACTTTGTCCATCAGGACCGAGTCGATGACACGGCTGCCGGTGGCCACGTAGACGTCGTTGGACAGGACGGAGCCCTCCACGATGCCGCCGGAGATCACGACGCCGCTGGAGACGATCGAGTCCAGGGCCGTGCCCACCGTGTTGTTCTGGCCGCGGACGAACTTGGCGGGCGGCGAGATGCTCTGCCGGGTGTAGATGGGCCATTCCGAGTTGTAGAGGTTGAAGACCGGGAGCGGGGAGATCAGGTCCATGTGGGCGTCGTAGAAGGAGTCGATGGTGCCGACGTCGCGCCAGTACGTGCGGTCGCGTTCGGTGGAGCCGGGAATGTCATTGAGCGTGAAGTCGTACACGCCGGCCTCGCCCTGGTTCACGAAGTAGGGGATGATGTCCCCGCCCATGTCGTGCTTGGTGTCCAGCCGCTCGGCGTCCACGTGCAGCGCCGCTACCAGGGCATCGGCGTCAAAGACGTAGTTGCCCATGGAGGCCAGGAACTGCGACGGGTCCGCGGCCAGTCCGGGGGTGGTGGCAGGCTTTTCCACGAACGCGGCAATCTTTTGGGGATCGTTCTGGTCCACTTCGATCACGCCGAACTGGTTGGCCATGTGCAGTGGCTGCCGAACAGCGGCCACTGTTGCCTTTGCGCCGCTGTGGACGTGCTGGGCCACCATCTGGGCGAAGTCCATGCGGTAGACATGGTCCGCGCCGACCACCACAACAATGTCCGGGTTGGCGTCGTGGATCAGGTTCAGGGACTGGTAGATGGCGTTGGCGCTGCCCAGGAACCAGCTCTTGCCCACGCGCTGCTGGGCCGGAACCGAAGCCACGTAGTTGCCCAGCTGGGTGGACATGCGCCAGGTCTCGGAGATGTGGCGGTCCAGGCTGTGCGACTTGTACTGCGTCAGCACCACGATCTGCAGGTAGCGGGAGTTCACCAGGTTGGACAGCGCAAAGTCGATCAGGCGGTAACTCCCGGCGAAGGGGACCGCGGGTTTGGCCCGGTCCGCCGTCAGCGGCATCAGCCTGTTTCCCTCGCCCCCTGCGAGGACAATGGCCAGGACTCTTTTGTTCAACGGCATAATGGTCGCTCCTGTACGCCTTCGTATCTCCCCAAGACAGTCCGGCATGCCCGGACTCCTTCACACTAGAACAGTTAAGCGTGAAGGACTACCTTGGGTCTTGTGCGAATAGACATTGTGACTAAAGAGTTCCCGCCGGAGATCTACGGTGGCGCCGGAGTCCACGTAGCCGAATTGAGCAGGGTGCTTAGTAAGCATGTTGACCTGCAGGTTCGTGCTTTTGGCGCTCCCCGCGATACCGACTATTATGGCGCCACCGTGACGTCCTACCAGGTGCCTGAGGACCTTGGCGGGGCCAACGCCGCGGTGCAGACCCTCGGGGTGGACCTCCGGATCGTCCCGGACGTGGAAGGCGCGGACCTGGTCCATTCGCATACCTGGTACGCCAACATGGCAGGGCACCTGGCATCCCTGCTGCACGGCATCCCGCATGTCCTCAGCGCCCACAGCCTGGAGCCGCTGCGCCCCTGGAAGGCGGAGCAGCTCGGCGGCGGGTACGCGCTCTCTTCCTGGGTGGAGAAGACGGCTTATGAGGCTGCGGCAGCCATCATCGCTGTTTCCGAGGGTATGCGGCAGGACATCCTGCGCAGCTACCCGGATGTTGATCCCGCGAAGGTCAAGGTGGTCCACAACGGCATTGACGTCGAGCTGTGGCAGCGCGACGAGAATGACGACGCCGTCCGCGCCCTGGGCATTGATCCGGCCAAACCCAGCGTGGTTTTCGTGGGCAGGAACACCCGCCAAAAAGGCGTTCCCTACCTGCTGCGGGCTGCCGCGAAGCTGCCCGCCGATGTTCAACTGGTCCTGTGCCTGGGCGCAGCGGATACCCCCGAGCTCGCTGCCGAGACTGCCCGCCTGATCGAGGACCTGCAGAGCCAGCGAACCGGCGTGGTGCTCATTGAGCGCATGTTGCCCCGGCACGAGCTCATCCAGGTCCTCAGCCACGCCACCGCGTTCGCCTGTCCCTCGATCTACGAACCCCTCGGCATCGTGAACCTGGAAGCAATGGCCTGCGGCGCCGCAGTGGTGGCCAGCGCCACCGGCGGCATCCCGGAGGTGGTGGAGCACGGCCAGACCGGCCTCCTCGTGGACCTTGAGCAGGTCACCGACGGCACCGGGACCCCCCTTGATCCGGAGAAGTTCGTCACCGAATTCGCGGCCGCCCTCACCGAGGTTGTGTCTGATCCGGAGCGGGCACGCGCCATGGGCCAGGCCGGCCGGCTGCGCGCCGAGAAACACTTCTCCTGGGAGTCCATCACCGAGACCACCCTGGACGTGTACCGCTCGGTGCTGCCGTCCCACGGCTAACGACCCCTCGCTATTAATTACGACGGCGCCGCTCCCCTCACGAGGGGGCGGCGCCGTCGTTCATTAGGCCGTTGGCCGTCAGTTCCGTTTCGCCGCAGCGGTCCTGGCCAGCAGGACCTTCTCATCCACCGGGGACTGGCCGCTTGCCCGCTGGCTGCGGAAGTATGCCCGCGCCTCATCCTGCCGCTTCTTCTCCGCACCGGTCGCGATTGCGGCGCGCACGTGGTCGCCGCCGTAGCCAAAGGCGTCCACGAGGTCCAGCGCATGCGGGCGGATCTTCACCAGCAGCCTGTTGATGTATTCACCCACCGTTCTGGCCCGCTGCATGGAAAGGCGGCCGTTCATGAGGTACCAGGACAGGTTCTTTTCAATCAGCGACAGGCCGAAGAGGTCACGCAGCCACGTCAGCACCGTCCTGGTGCCTGGGTCCTCCACCTCGCGAAGCGCGTCGGTGAAGGCCTCCCATTGCAGCAGTTCGGCGTGCGCCTGGGCGGCATCGATGAGTTCGTTCTGGTGACGGTTGAACAGTGCCGCGCCCTTTTCCTGGGAAAGCCGGTTGCTGCCTTTAAGGGCTGTTGCCGCTTCCGCCACCATGGTCTGCACCCTGTCCGTAAGGAGGGCACGCTGGCCCTCCTCGTCACGGAGGGCGATGGCGGCTTTCTGCACCGAGCCGGTGTCCGCCATGAACTGGGCCACCTGCCGCAGTCCTGTCCGGTGGATTGCAGCGCCGGTTGCCTGGCCCACCACATAGCGGGCCAGTACCCCGAAGTCCACGTTCCGGAACTCCTTGGCGTAGTCGGCCAGGAGGCGCTTGGCCACCAGCTGCAGCAGCACGGTGTTGTCGCCCTCGAACGTGGCGTAGACGTCAAGATCGGCCCGCAGCGACGCAAAGCGGTTCTCGATCAGGAAGCCGGCACCGCCGCAGGCTTCGCGGCATTCCTGCAGGGTGTCCAGCGCATGCCAAGTGCTCAGGGCCTTCAGTGCGGCGGCGAGTGTTTCCAGGTCCTGGCGGTCGGCGTCGGTGTCGTGGGCGCCGGAAAAGACGTCGTCGAACTTCTCCAGGAGCTGCTCATGGGCGAACCCCGCTGCGTAGGTAGTGGCGAGCCGGGTGAACAGCCGGCGCTGGTGGCGCTGGTAGTCAAGCAGGACTTCTTCGTCCGTATGGGAGGAGGCGTTGAACTGGCGGCGCTCGGTTGCGTATCGGATGGCCGCCGTCAGGGCCACCCTGGACGCAGCCACGGCGGCGCCGTCCAGCGACACCCGGCCCTGGACAAGGGTTCCCAGCATGGTGAAGAACCGCCGGCCCGGGCTGGCGATGGGGGAGGTGTATGTGCCGTCCGGGGCTACGTCGCCGTAGCGGTTCAGGAGGTTCGTCCGGGGGATCCGGACGTTGGTGAAGTGCAGCCGCCCGTTGTCGATTCCGTTGAGTCCACCCTTGATGCCGTCGTCCTCGCCGCCGATGCCGGGCAGGAACTCCTTGGTTTCCGGGTCCCGCAGGTCCACGTAGAGGGCATGTACGCCGTGGTTGACGCCGCGGGTGACAAGCTGGGCGAACACCACGGCGCCCAGTCCGTCGTTGGCCGCGTTCCCGATGTAGTCCTTCCAGGCGGCGCGGAACGGCGTGTGCACCACGAATTCTTCAGTGGACGGATCGTACGTGGCCGTGGTCGCGATGCTGGCCACGTCGGAGCCGTGTCCCGTCTCGGTCATGGCGAAGCAGCCCGGGATATCCAGGTTCATGATGCCGGGAAGCCATTTCGCATGGTGTACGGCGGTGCCAAGGTGCATGACGGCGGAGCCGAACAGGCCCCACTGCACGCCGGCCTTGATCTGCAGCGAGGGATCGGCCACCACAAGTTCCTCGAAGCCGGCGATGTTTCCGCCGTGGTCGTCGGCGCCGCCCAAGGCTGCCGGGAAGGCGCGGTGCACCGCCCCATTGTCCACAAGGTACCTCAGCTGTCCGAACACCCTGGTCCGGTGCTCGGTGTGGGTCAGGCCTTCAATCTTGTGAAGCTCGGGGCGTGCGGCAAGGTCCCGGGCCTGGAGCCGGACGGCCGCCCACTTGCCGAGCAGCTGCTTGCCCAGCGTTTCGACGTCGACGGCGGGCTGGGGCCGGGCGGCGGTGCCGGGGACCGCTTTTTGCGGTGCTTCCGGGCGCTTCCCCTTGCCGGTGGGACGGTCCACTACTTCAGTCATGTCAATGTCCTTCGTTGGTGCTGACAGTGTTTGGTGGTTTGCATTGGAGTTAGGTCATTCCCGCGCGGCCGGGGTGAGCTCGGGAGCTATGCCGACGCAGAGCCAGGCCGTGATTTGGCGTGCCATTGCTTCCTGGTCAGGTTTGGCGGGGGAGTCCGGCGTGCTGAGCCATTGCTCGCCGGCATTCCGTACCAGTCCAATCGCGGCCTTCGGCCAGTAGCCGATCACGGCGTGCTTGCCGTCCCCCAGGTGGGACCGCATGGGCGTAGCGATCATCTCCGCGATGGCGTCGAAGAAGTGCCCCAGCGCCCCGGAGACAGCTCCCGATGAACCCTCCGGGTCGCCGCTGCCATGCCGGGTGACAAACGTATAGACGTTGGGGCTGGTCTCCGCCATTTGCAGGTAGGCCGAGACCATGGCCAGGAGCCCTTCGCGGGGGGTATGGGCGCTCTGCGCGGCTTCCTTGATCCTGCGCTGCATCTGGCTTAAGACCACTTCACCCACTGCCTGCTGGAGCCCGGCCTTATCGCCAAAGTAGCGGTAGAACACGGACTTTGAGGTTCCTGCAGCAGCGGCAATCTCCTCCATGGAGGCGTCACTTCCCAGCAGGTGCACCGCCCGCCGTGCCGACTTGATCAGCTCCCTCCGGCGCTCCTCCCGGTGGCTCTGCCAGCGCGAAGAACGTCCGTCGGGGCTGCCTGGCACAGAGGCATCCGGGGGGTCCGTGTGGGTGATGTTCACGATACCCAGCGTATCAGGTACGCTGGGTATCGGTAACCGAACGTGACCCGAGGAGAACCCATGTCCATTGACGGACAGTCCAGCACCGGACCCGAAGACCCAAACACCCGCACGGCAGGCACCCCTGCCACGCGCCGGGCCGTGATCGTCGGCGGGAACCGGATCCCGTTTGCCCGCGCCGGCGGGTCCTATGCAAAATCCTCCAACCTGGACATGCTGACCGCCGCCCTTGACGGCCTGATCGCCCGCTTCGGCCTCCAGGACGAGCGCATCGGCGAAGTGGCCGCAGGCGCCGTCCTCAAGCACTCCCGGGATTTCAACCTCACCCGCGAAGCGGTCCTGGGTTCCGCCCTCTCCGCCGAGACCCCTGCCTATGACCTGCAGCAGGCGTGCGCCACCGGGCTGGAGACCGTGGTGGGCCTGGCCAACAAGATCAAGCTGGGCCAGATCGATTCCGCCATCGCCGGCGGGGTGGATTCGGCGTCCGATGCTCCGATCGTGGTCAGCGAGGGCCTCCGCGAGGTGATCCTGGACCTCAACCGGGCCAAGACCCTTACGCAGCGCCTGCAGGTACTCGGGCGGCTGCGGCCGAAGGATCTCGCCCCGCTGGCACCCGGCACTGCCGAGCCCCGGACCGGACTTTCGATGGGCGAGCACCAGGCCCTGACCACGGCGCAGTGGAAGATCTCCCGCGAGTCCCAGGACGAACTGGCCTACAACAGCCACAGGAACCTCGCCGCCGCCTACGAGTCAGGGTTCTTCGATGACCTTGTCACGCCCTACCGGGGACTGGTGCGGGACGGCAACCTCCGTGCAGACACCTCGCTCGAAAAGCTCTCTACCCTGAAGCCGGTCTTCGGCAAGAACCTCGGTGCTGCGGCCACCATGACTGCCGGCAACTCCACGCCCCTCACCGACGGGGCGTCCACGGTCCTGCTGGCTTCCGAGGCCTGGGCAGACGCCCGCGACCTGCCCAAGCTCGCTGCCGTGGTGGATGCGGAAGCCGCGGCCGTGGACTTTGTCCATGGCAAGGACGGCCTGCTGATGGCCCCCGTGTTCGCCGTGCCCCGGCTGCTGGCCCGCCAGGGCCTCACACTGGCGGACATTGACTTCTTCGAAATCCACGAGGCATTCGCAGCCACGGTCCTCGGCACCCTGGCGGCCTGGGAGGACGAGGAGTTCGGCCGTACCCGCCTTGGCTTGCAGGGCGCCTTCGGCAGCATTGACCGGTCGCGCCTGAACGTAAACGGGTCTTCGCTGGCTGCCGGCCATCCCTTCGCCGCC
Organism: Pseudarthrobacter sp. GA104; assembly: GCF_009741265.1. GTDB lineage: Bacteria > Actinomycetota > Actinomycetes > Actinomycetales > Micrococcaceae > Arthrobacter. Next base: position 4,542,637 of record NZ_WOWL01000001.1, on the reverse strand, counting down.
ACCGGCGGCCGGATCGTGGCTTCGTTGGCCAAGCAGCTGCATGCCACGGGCAGCACCGCCGGCCGGCCCGCGCGCGGACTGGTCTCGGTCTGCGCGGCCGGCGGCATGGGCGTCGTCGCTGTTCTCGAATCACTGTAGGAGGTTCCGGTGACAGACAAGTACGCACAACTGGTTAACCAGGGCCCGGGCAGGAATGTGGCCAAGAAGCTCGGCCTGCCCCAGCCCGCGGTCCTTCGCCGCTACGAGCCCGGGCAGCCCTTGATCAACGGCCCCATCCTGGTCCAGGGAAGCACGGCGGGTGCCGATGCCCTGTCCGCGGAACTGCTTTCCTGGGACCTTGATGTCCGGCGGCACGCCGTACCGCGCGAAAAACTCGGTGCCATCATCCTGGTGCTGGATGAAGTGGCGCACCCCGAGGACCTCGAGAAGCCGATTCTCCCGGCAGCGGCTTCCCTGCGGGACCTTGCCGCCGGCGGACGCGTCGTCACGGTCTCCCGGCCGGCGTCGGACGCCGATTCGCCTGCAGCTGCCGCTGCCAGGCAGGGGGTTGACGGGTTCCTCCGCTCGCTGGCCAAGGAACTCCGGGGCGGCGCCACGGGCAACGGCATCATCCTGAGGGACGGTATCGAGCCGACCAGCCCCAGCGCCCTGGCAGCCCTCCGATTCTTCCTCTCCGGCCGTTCGGCATTCGTGGACGGGCAGTTTGTGACCGTGTCCGGCACGTCCGGAGAACTTGCCGGGGACCCGGACAAGCCGCTGGCCGGCAAGATCGCGGTGGTGACCGGAGCGGCACGCGGCATCGGAGCGGCTATCGCCCGCACCCTGCACCGCGACGGCGCAACCCTGGTCCTCGTGGACGTCCCCGCGGCCGGCGACCAGCTGGCGGCGGTTGCGAACGAGGTGCGGGGGACCGCGCTCCAACTGGACATCAGCAGGGAGGACGCTGGACAACGCATTGTTGAGCACGCCGCGCAGCGCCACGGACGCCTGGACATCATGGTCCACAACGCCGGGATCACCCGGGACAAACTGCTGGCCAACATGGACCAGCCCCGGTGGAACTCGGTCATCAGCATCAACATAGCCGCGCAACTCCGCATCAACGAGGCTCTCCTTTCCTCAAAGCACTTCCGGGAATCGCCGCGCATAGTGTCAGTTGCTTCAACCAGCGGCATTGCCGGCAACCGGGGGCAAACCAACTATGCGGCGTCCAAGGCCGGGGTGATGGGAATGGTCAGGGCCACCGCTCCGCACATGGCCGCGCTCGGCGGCAGCATCAATGCGGTGGCCCCGGGGTTCATAGAAACCGAGATGACCGCCAGGATCCCGTTTGCCCTCCGCGAGATCGGCCGGCGGCTGAACTCCCTGCAGCAGGGCGGCCTGCCATTGGATGTTGCCGAAGCCGTGTCCTTCCTTGCCAGTGATGCAGCGGCCGGCATCAACGGCGAGGTGCTCCGGGTCTGCGGGCAGAACATGGTGGGGGCATGATGCCCGCCCAGCCGGTCATCCTGGGGGAGATGCCCTCGCTGTCCAAGCTCTACGTCAACGCCGCTGCCCAGGCCGCACGCCGCCGGCTGCTGGGCAGCCAGGATGGATCCGTCCTGCCGGCCGAAAGCCATGAAGTGCGCGGGGTCAGCGTGGACGTTGCCACGCTCACCGCGTACCAGCACCTGATCGGCGAGACGGCCAGCGACGTGCTGCCTGCCGGGTTCATCCACGCACTCGCCTTTCCGCTGGCCATGAGCGTGCTGAACAGGGACGACTTCCCTTTGCCCCTGCTCGGCATGATCCACCTTCGGAACAGCGTGCAACAGCGTTCCCCGGTACTCTTCACCGACAGCCTGGACGTCTCCGCCAGGGTGGAAAATCTCCGGGGTCACCGTGCGGGGACGGTGGTGGATGTGGTGGCGGATGTGCGGTTGTCAGGGGCACCCGAGGCCTCCTGGCGGGGGGTGTCCACCTACCTGGCCAAGGGAGTCTTCCTGCCGGGGATCGACAAACCGTCCCCGGCCTCCGCCCGGGCGGAATTCAAGGCGCCGAACCCCACCGCTATCTGGCAGCTTGGTGTTGACACCGGCCGGGCTTACGCGGCGGTATCGGGTGACTTCAATCCCATACACCTAAGCGTGCTTTCCGCCAGGGCTTTGGGGATGCGGCGGTCCATAGCCCACGGCATGTACCTGGCGGCCAGGGCGCTCGCCGACGTCGGCCCGTCCCGTGGCGATTCCTTCACGTGGGATGTGGATTTTGACTCCCCGGTGTTTCTTCCCGGCATGGTTGCCCTAGAGATCAATACCGAAGAAGGGGACTCCGGCGCGCGGACGCGTTCCAGTTTCGTGGCATGGAATCCCAGGTCGGGGCGCCGCCACTTCAGCGGTTCGGTCAGCGCCCTCTAGTCGCGTGTCCGGACAGCGCGCAGGATGCGGTGGAGGCTCAGCAGGACCGATTCGGACGCGGGGACCATTCCCTGCTCCGCATCCCTTCCGGCGGTGGCAGCCATGCAGGCTTCCACCGCCTCCTTTGCCGCCCCGAAATGGCCGTCCTGCGCGGAGGTGTCGTCGTCGCTGAACGAGCGGAGAAGGTTGCCGGTGGCTGACAAAGCATCGGCCAGCGGGCCGGTGTCCTGCAGGGGAACGCTGTAGGGTGCCTCGCTCTCCCAGATCACGTCCGAAAGCACGTCGGTGATGTCCTGGATGTGGAAGGTCACCCTCTCCAGTTCGCGCAGGTTCCGGTAATCAAGATCGACGTCGCGGGGGTGCAGTTTGCGCCTCGGATTGGCCCGCCGGCTTGCGTCAGCCTCCTTGACCAGGTGCCGGACTGAGCGGGCCGCCGCCGCCAGTTCGTCTGAACGGCTTGACCAGTCCTCGTGTTTGGGCGGCCATTCTTCCTTTAGGGCCGCCCCCATGTCGGTGAGCTGGCGGCCAAGGGCTTGGCGGAGCTCATCCAGGCTGGCCGCGGCGGCGTTCAGGTGCAGCGGCGGAAAGATCAGGAAGTTGACGCCGATCCCAACGGCGACTCCAAAGCCCATCTGCAGGAGGTAACCGAACGAAAAGTCGTCCGGATTACTGCCGCCCACGAGCAAAACCAGCAGCGCCGCCGTCGGAATCCAGTCACTGCCCGAACCGATTCCCGGCAGGCCCCCAAGCAGGACGCCTATTCCCATGATCAGCGCGACGGCGAGCGGCGACGGATCCGTGACGGTAACCAGCACATACGCCAGGCCGATGCCCACTGCGAGTCCGGCAAGGGCCTCGAGGCCCTGCCGTACCGAGCCGGCAACGTTGTGGTACATCGCCACCAGCGCACCCAGGGGGGCATAGTAGGGATAGTTCGCAGCAGCTCCGGGCAGATGCGGGGCGATGGCGAAGGCCAGTCCGGCTGCAAAAGCCGCCTTGGCCGCCAGTTGCAGCCGCTGCGCGGCAAAGGCCGACGACAGGCCGGACACCGCCTGTTTGAGAAAAAGGGTCCCCCTGGCCCACCTGGCATCCGGGCGTGCTTGAGACTGGCGCATTCGTACCACCCTACGGCGCCCCGGCGGCTGCCTACAAAGGTGCTGGTCAGGGAGGCGGGCACAGTGTGCCCGGGGTGTGGTTCAGGACAGATCTGCCGCTGAACGGCGCACCTCTGCCGCCAGCCGGTGGGCACGGCCGGGCGTTCTTCCGTCCTCCTGCCGCCGCGGAATGTAACCGAAGCCCAGGCCGTAGGCAGGATCCGCGAACCCGAGCGCCGCGTTGGCGCCCTCGTGCCCGAACGCGCGATGGCTCCCGAAGTTCCGCGACGGGTGCGGCTTCATGAACACGACGGCGAACGCGTTGTCCAGGCCTGAGGACCGGTCAAGGCCCCACACCTGTTCCTGCGACATCTGCTCGACGGTGGCTGCGGTGAGGAACGGTTCGCCGCCCTGGATTCCGGTGGTGGCTGCCGCGTAGAGGCGGGCCAGGCCCGAGGCTGCTCCCACGCCGCCTGCCGCGGACATCCCCGAGGCCCGGACCGGCCGGATATTGGGAAGCTCCATGATGGTGCTGACCGGGGCGTTGCTGTTCAGGCCCTCGAGGCTGAGCGGATCGAGCCAGGGCTCCACCGGTCCGGCCGCATAGAGGACGTCGCGGTAACGGTACTCCTGTTCCTCAGGCAGCCCAAGGAAAAAGTCGATACCGTACGGGCTCCTGATTCGCCCTTCATAGATCTCCTGCAGGGTTTCCCCGGCTGTGCGCCGGCACAGCTCTTCCATGATGATCCCGATGGTGAGCGCGTGGTAGCCAAACTGCCGGCCGGGCTGCCAGGTTGGAACAGCCCGCGCCAGCCGGGCCGCGGCGGCAGGGGTGGTGAACTCGTCCAGCCCGAAGCCGCCCTCGATGCCCATGAGCCCGGCCTGGTGCGACAAAGCCTCTCGGACCAGGAGGCGCTCCTTGCCATGCACGCCGAATTCCGGCCAGTAGTGCGCTACGGTCCGGTCGAGGTCGAGCAGACCGTCCTGAACCAGTAGCGCAATGACCATGGCAGCCACTCCCTTCGAACAGGAGTACGCCCCCGTCAAGGTGTCCGGCGCCATGTCCGGCCCGCCCGACAGTTCCACGACCGGGACCCCGTCCCTGTAGACGGCCAGCTGTGCGCTGTACTGCGGATCCTCGCGCAGGAATGTATTGAACAGTTCCAGGACGTTGTTGAAACCGGACGCTACGAAGCCGTGATGTCTATGCATGGCACCCAGCTTATCCAGAAAACGCTTACTGCCCTTCGGCGTCCGCCCCGTGCCCGGGGATGACCTCTTCCCCTGTCCTTACAGGCCCGGGCGGTGTCCCGTCCCCGAAGGGGCGGCCCCCCAGCGCTTCCCGGCCATGGGGCTCCAGCCAGCCCCTCAGATCCGGCCCTGCGGGGACTATGCCCGTGGGGTTGATGTCCTCATGGACGATGTAATAGTGCTGCTTGATCTGGACAAAATCGATGGTGTCGCCGAAGCCGGGAGTCTGGAACAGGTCCCGTGCGTAGCCCCACAGGGCTGGCATCTCGCTGAGTTTTTGCCGGTTGCACTTGAAGTGGCCGTGATAGACGGGATCGAACCGGGCAAGTGTGGTGAACAGCCGCACGTCGGCTTCAGTGATGGTGTCACCCACCAGGTAGCGCTGCCCCGAGAGCCGGTCTTCGAGCCAGTCCAGGGCTGTCCACAGCCGGGCGTAGGCGGAGTCGTAGGCTTGCTGGGATCCCGCGAAACCGCAGCGGTAAACACCGTTGTTGACCTCGGTGAAGACGCGTTTATTGACCTGGTCGATTTCTTCGCGAAGATGCTCCGGGTACAGGTCCGGCGCCCCTGCGCGGTGAAACTCGGTCCACTCGGTGGAAAAATCCAGCGTGATCTGCGGAAAGTTGTTGGTCACCACCGCACCGCTGGCAACGTCCACGATCGCGGGAACGGTGATGCCGCGGGGATAGTCCGGGAACCTCTTGAAGTAGGCGTCCTGGATCCGTTCGATACCGAGGACGGGGTCCGTCCCGCCTGGATCGAGGTCAAAGGTCCACGAACGGGCATCGTGGGTGGGACCCGGCTGTCCCAGTGAAATGGCGTCTTCGAGGCCAAGCAGGCGCCTGACGATGACGGTCCTGTTGGCCCAGGGGCAGGCACGCGCCGCGATCAGCCGGTAGCGTCCAGCTTCCACCGGCCAGCCCGGTTCGCCGTTCGGACCCGGAGTTGCGTCCCTCGTGATGCGGTCCTCAATGTAGTTGGTGTCGCGGTTGAACTCCGCTCCACCTGTGACGTAGGCGCCGCGGGTGCTGTGTTCTGCGCTCTTTCCCAAAGCATGTGCCTTTTCCGCCTGCTGCGTGGTGTCCGTTTCCTGGGTCATGGGAACACCCTATGCTCCGCGGGCAGGACAGTGGAGATCGGCTGCCAGGCCCACAGCCACGAGCCGGCAACCAGGGCCGCGAACAGAAGGATCCAGACGCCGGAGGGAACGGACGTGGCACGCCAGAGCAGGTATGCGTCGGAACTGGCCAGCCGGTCCCGGCGGCGCAGGTGCACATGGGCGAGCTTGATGAGGTCGCGCACGGCAGCCACCAGCAGTGCCAGGCCCAGGATGACAGCCACGTGGCCAACAAAGGCAGCCGGCACAAAGAGGATCAGGGCCAGGGTGATGGCAATTGCGGCCGAAGTGATAAGGACGCCGGCGAGGTTCCGGAGGAACACCAGCGAGGCAGCCAGGGCCACGGCGCCGCCTGCGATTGCCGCCGGTCCCCACCCGTTGAAGCCGCACCACACGAACGCCGCCCCCACCAGTGCCGGTACGGGGTACCCCCAAAAACATGACCAGGCGGTGGCGAGCCTGCTGCGGCTGTACGTGGTGGTGGTGCCTGAGTGGTCAAGGAGGAGCCGGATCCCGGCCAGCCGCTGGCCGCTCAGCACCGCAGCAACAGCGTGCCCCATCTCGTGCGTGGCCGTGGCCAGCAGGCCGAAGTACCGCCAGGAGCGGCGGGGCACTGACAAGGCGGCAGCTGTCATCACCGCCAGTGCCAGTTCCGTCAGTGTCACGTTGGGAGGATCTGCGCGGCTGAATGCTGCCAGTAATGTATCCCAGGGGTCTCCGGGCATCGTCATCAGGGCCTCTCGCCGGCAGGGTCGTGGTGAGCCATAGCCGCCACGGTACCCGGGCTGGCTGGGTGCAGGCTTAAAACCGAAAGGCACGCCGACTGCCGGGCGTGCCTCAGGATCGACGGGACTGCGGACGTTCCCGCAGCCCCACGTCGGCTGTATTAACTAGCCTTCGCACTCGGTGCAGTAGCTGTGGCCATCCTTCTGGCGCGCAATCTGGGACCGGTGACGGACCAGGAAGCAGGAGTAGCAGGTGAATTCGTCTTCAGCCTGCGGGATGACCTGTACCACGAGCTCTTCGGCCACGAACTCGCCTCCGGGCACGCCGGCGCCGTCAAGCCCGTCAGCCTCATCCAGTTCCAGCACAACGCTGCGTGCGTCGGGAGCATTTGCTGACTGGAGCTGCTCGAGAGAGTTGTCCTGCGATTCCTTGACGTCGGAGCGCAGTTCATCGTAATCGGTTGCCACTTTAGGTGCTTCTCTTTTCTTTGGTTCGCCTGTCGCGTATGAAACGTACAGCATCATGCGGGTATTCCCCAATAGCCGGAGTATATTGACCGTCCCCTGGGTAATGGTTCAAAGGAGGCAGCCTGCGGTGTTAGCGGCGAAATGGGGCTGCATGGCAGCGGATGGCGCCGCAAACGGTGCAGTCCGCACTACTGGTAAGGGGTGCACGTGGAGCAGCTCACTGCGGAATTCGGTGGTTCGGCGCGGGTGGGTACCGGTGTTGGTCCTGTCCTGGAGAAATTCGAGTCCGTGTCAAGGATCGCAGTGTTGCGGGGCGGAGGGCTCGGCGACGTGATCTTCGCCATACCCGCCATGGCCGCGCTCAAGGCAGCCTACCCCGCCGCAACCCTTACCTTGCTGGGAACTCCGGTGCACCAAGCGCTGTTTGCCGCAACCAAGAGCCCGGTGGATGAGGTGTGCATGCTGCCACACGCTGAAGGCGTCCGCCCGGGAGAGGAGGACCCGGCGGAGCTGGACGCGTTCTTTGATGACATGCGCGGACGCCGGTACGACCTGGCCGTCCAGCTCCATGGCGGTGGCCGGTACTCAAATCCGTTCCTGCTTCGGCTGGGGGCCCGGCACACGGTAGGCACGCGGACGTCGGACGCTGCCAGTCTCGAGCGGACCGTTCCCTATGTCTACTACCAGCACGAACCACTCAGGGCGCTGGAGGTGGCCGGCATGGCCGGTGCTTTCCCCGTTGACCTGGAGGCCCGCCTGGCGCCGGCGGACAGCGGCGCTTCCGCCGCCGCCGTAATGCGCGACGACGGCGCCGGCCCTTGGGTGGTGCTGCATCCCGGCGCCACTGATCCCCGACGGCGCTGGCCCGCCGGCCGGTTCGCTGAACTTGCGGCAGCATGCGCCGCGGATGGCTTCCGTGTTGCGGTCATCGGGGATGAGAGCGAACGCGCCCTTGCCGAACAGGTTGTGGAGCAGGCAGCCGCCGCCCACGTCCATTCATTCGCCGGGGACCTTGACATGGGCGGGCTCGTGGCACTGATGGTCCGCGCCGCCGTAGTGGTGGGGAATGACAGCGGACCGCGGCACCTTGCCCAGGCGCTTGGGGTTCCGACGGTGGGGATCTTCTGGGCGGGCAACGTCATAAATGCCGGAGCGCTGGGCAGGAGCCTCCACCGCATCCACGCCTCCTGGGTGACCGCCTGCCCCACTTGCGGGATAGACATCACCCAGGTTGGCTGGACGGCGCCGCGGTGCCCGCACGATGACTCGGCGGTGGCCGGTGTTGCGGTGCGGGAGGTGCACGAGGATGTACGCAGCCTGGCAGCCACCGAGTTGACGAAAGTGGACGCATGAGCGGCACGGACGTTTCCACGGAGACGGGCCCGGACATCCGCGTAGACAGGAAGCCGGAGCTTCTTGTCCTGCGGGCCTTGAAGCTCGGGGACTTGCTGGTTGCGGTGCCTGCCCTGAAGGCCCTTCGCCGCACGTTCCCCCGACACCGGCTGCGGTACGCGGCCCAGGGCTGGCTCTCGGAGGCCCTGGGGCTGGTCGGCGGCTACGAGCTGCTGCCCACCCACGGCCTGGACGAGCCGCTGGCCCTGGAAGCGGGCGTCGTTGACGTGGCAGTGAACCTGCACGGCAGCGGCCCGGAAAGCCAAGGGCGCATCGAAGCCCTCAAGGCGCGGCAGACCATCGGCCACCGCAGCGGGCACAGGGACGGGCCGCCCTGGCGTGCAGAACTGCACGAGCGGGAACGGTGGGTACGGCTCCTGGAATGGCACGGGATCGACGCCGACCCCTTGGACGTGGGCTTGAACACACCGCATGTACCCAGCCCGGTTCCCGATGCGACGGTCCTTCATGTCGGCGCCGCCTATGGCAGCCGGCTCTGGCCCGCTGATCGCTTCGCTGCTGTTGCCGCAGCGCTGGATGCGGCAGGACACAACGTTGTCTTCACCGGGGGCAGCGGGGAACGGGACAGGGCGGTTGACGTCTGCCGGCGTGCGGGCCTCCCGGATGGAGCGGTGCTGGCCGGGCGGCTTGGACTGGGGGAGTTCGCTGCAACCATCGCTGCCGCGCGCCTGGTGATCTCAGCTGACACCGGCGCTGCACATCTCGCGTCGGCTTATGGCACGCCGTCGGTGGTGCTTTTTGGACCAGCCCCGCCCGAGATCTGGGGGCCACCGCCAGGACCGCACGTTGTCCTGACCCGTGCGGAGCTGCGGCGGGGGGACACTTTTGCCGACCAGCCCGACCCTGCACTGCTGGGAGTCACTGTGCCGGATGTCCTTGCCGCGGTCGGCGGGCTGGGTCTGCTGTAGCGCTGGCGGGCAGGTGAACCGGTCCGTTTGGGGCTCCTCCACGGGGCGGCAAAGTCCTAAGATGGGTTATGGGCGCTGACATCGAGATTGCGTTGGTTCTTGCAGTGGCGTTCCTCTGGATGACGGGAACGTTCGCGATCCTGTCCCGGATAGACCGCCCGGAACGGAAGGCCCGGCGTCAGGAGCGGAGAGCCAGGCGGTCAGGGAAACGGTGGGTCAGGTACCGCCCGGCCGTGCACGACTCCCGGCCGGAGGAACGGACCAGGCGCCACAGGCCCCGCAGGCTGCGGGTGCACTGACGGCGGACACCCAGGCGCGGGGCAGGCCGGCCGCCGCTCTCAGCGCACGATCACGATTGAGGCGGCCTCCCGATTCGCTGCCGCCGTGAAGGATGCGATGGCCCGGGCGATCTTCCGTCCGCCGTGTGATGACGGTTCGATCGCATTTGCGTAGTCCGCGTCCTCGCTGCAGATGAGCCGGAGGTCGATAAGGGCAGCACCGCGGGAAAACGCGGTCCTGGCGATGGCATCGTTGAAGAGGCACAGTGCCGCCTCGATGACATTCCTGCCGGGCGCTGACGGGGGAGTGTCATAAATAGTGCATACCGCATACGGCAGGCCGGCCGCTTCGACCTGATCCACCATTTCCTCATAGTCCGCTGCAAATCTTTCCCGGGCTTTACCAAGCAACGCGAGCGCATCACCGACGGAGGGCGCACGCTCCTGCAGCAGTGGCGCATAGCCCAGGGCGTCGTTGCCGCCCGCACTTACCACCAGATGGGTTGCGTCGGACGGCAGTGCAGCCAGTTGCCGGGAAACGCCGGGAAGCACGTCGCCGTCGACCGCCAGGAGCGTGCACTGCCATCCCTGAAGTTCCTGCCTCAGCTGGGCGATGACTGCAGGCCCGCCACCGACATAGGCGCCGTTGTCAAAGATGGAATCGCCCAGCAGGACGATGTGGCCATTGCCGGCGACCGCCGTCGGACGTTCCTCCATGAGCTCATACTGCACCGTTCCCACCTGCCCTGCCATGGGCAGGGCGGTGTGACCGGCACAATGCCCAAGCCTGCCCTGGGCCGTATGACAGTCCGGGTAGCGTGGAGGGAACCCCAATTATTCGAAGGAAACAACGATCAACAGGTCCGCCGCCACCACATCTGCCGTCCTCACCGGCCTCCTGCTGGCAGGCGCGCTCGCCGGCTGTGAAGCGGCAGCACGGGCAGGAAGCGAAATTGCCGAAGTCCTGGCAGGAAGTCCGGAAGCCGCTGCTGAACCTCCCGGAGGTCCTGGAGCCGATCCGGCTTACGAGGGGGATGCAGCCGCTGCTGCGCTCTCGCAGCTGGAAACGATTCCGGTGAAAGGCCGCGCACCGAGGACGGGATACACCCGGGAAGAGTTCGGTCCGGCGTGGGCCGACGTCGACCGAAACGGCTGCGACACCCGCAACGACATCCTCGCCCGCGACCTTGAAGCTGAGACGTTCAAGCCCGGAACGCACGACTGTGTGGTGGCCTCAGGCGTTCTGGCCGATAAGTACACCGGAACCACCATAAACTTCGTCCGTGGCGACGGGACCAGCTCCGCCGTCCAGATCGACCACCTCGTTCCGCTGAGCGACGCCTGGCAGAAGGGGGCCCGGCAGCTTGGAACGGAACAGCGGAAGCAGTTCGCCAACGACCCCCTTAACCTGATGGCGTCGGACGGCGGCACCAACGGTGCGAAGGGAGACAAGGATGCTGCCTCGTGGCTGCCGCCAAACAAGGCCTTCCGCTGTGAGTACGTAGTGCGTCAAACCGCCGTCAAGGCCAAGTACCAGCTGTGGGTCACCCAGGCCGAGCACGACGCCCTCGCCGGCATCCTGGCCGGCTGCCGTCACTGAGTCCTGCCCAAGCGTTGGGACGGACAGAAGAAGGCGTCAGAGCCGCTTCCTTGAAGGCAACCGGCATAGGCCATCAGAATCCAAGGGCGAAGTAGGCCAACGGAGCCCCCACCAGCCCACATGCCACAGGTGCGCCGGCCAGGCAGAGGGCCGCGACCGCCCACGGCTTCCCGTCGCGTCTGCGGATCGCACCCACCGCGAAAACCTGGGAAGCCACCAGCAGCAGAAAGGAGAGCACCGTCAGGGCCAGGCCCCAGTCGAAGGCGGTGCTCTGGAATATGGTGCAGGTCCAGAGGCAAAAGTTGGCCCAGAGTAACCAGACCCCGCCAGCGACTCCCGCCACTCCTATGAGCGCGGCTAAGAACGTGGCCCGTCCGGAAAATCCCTTCCCCATGCCGCCAATCATGAACGACAAAAAGCGGTTCGTGGTGAAGGCCTGGCTGGAGACACAAAAAACCCCGGATTCCTGGGATGGAATCCGGGGTTTTCCCTGTGTGCGCGGAGGGGGACTTGAACCCCCACCCCCTTTCGAGGACTAGCACCTCAAGCTAGCGCGTCTGCCATTCCGCCACCCGCGCAGGTGGTATTCGGGGAACGTTTCCGCCTTTCAGCGTTTCGCGTTTCTCCGAAGCAGCGAGAAAAACTCTAACACGAACTTTCGGGAAACATGGAATCGGCCCCAGTGGGTAGGCTGAGGGGCAACGATTCAGCACCGTTCCAACCCGCCAATCCAGTGAGGAGCTTTCCATGCCTGACGTCCTGCCCGAGGATGAAGTTGTCCGGATCTGCCAGGAACTCATCCGGATAGACACGTCAAACTACGGTGACGGTTCGGGGCCGGGCGAGCGGGCTGCGGCTGAATACGCCGCGGGGCTGATTGAGGAAGTGGGCCTTGCGGCGGAAATCTTCGAGTCCGCACCGGGCCGCGCCAATGTGGTGACGCGCATGGCCGGTGAGGATCCCTCCGCCAGCGCCTTGGTGGTGCACGGCCACCTGGACGTCGTGCCTGCGCTGCGGGACCAGTGGTCCGTAGACCCGTTCGGAGCCGAACTGAAGGACGGGCTGATCTGGGGCCGCGGCGCCGTCGACATGAAGGACATGGACGCCATGATCCTCTCCGTCCTGCGCAGCTTTGCCAGGTCCGGCACAAAGCCGAAACGCGACATCATTTTCGCCTTCTTCGCGGATGAGGAGGCGGGCGGCGCATACGGAGCCCGCTACGCCGTGGACAAGCGCCCGGAACTGTTCGAGGGCGCCACGGAAGCCATCTCCGAGGTGGGCGGCTTCTCGGCCACCATCGGCGGGCAGCGCACGTACCTGCTGCAGACAGCGGAGAAGGGCATCTCCTGGCTCCGCCTCGTGGCCCACGGCAGGGCGGGCCACGGCTCGCAGATCAGCACCGACAACGCCGTAACGCGGCTCGCCGCAGCCGTGACGCGCATCGGCGAGTACAAGTGGCCCATCGAGCTCACCCCCACCACCCGGCAGTTCCTGGACGGTGTGACCGAACTCACCGGCGTAGAGTTCGATGCCGACAATCCGGACATCCTGCTGAGCCAGTTGGGCACGGTGGCCCGCTTTGTGGGCGCCACCTTGCAGAACACCACAAACCCCACCCTGCTCAAGGGCGGCTACAAGCACAACGTCATCCCCGAATCCGCCGAGGCCCTGATCGACTGCCGGACACTTCCGGGCCAGCAGGACCACGTCCTGGAGATCGTTCGGGACCTCGCGGGCGCCGGCGTTGACGTCAGTTACGTGCACAAGGACGTTTCCCTTGAGGTCCCTTTCGCCGGGAACCTGGTGGATTCCATGATCGATGCCCTGCACTCCGAAGACCCGGGCGCCAAGGTGCTGCCCTACACTCTCTCCGGCGGCACGGACAACAAGTCGCTGAGCCGGCTCGGCATCACAGGCTACGGCTTTGCGCCCCTGATGCTGCCCGATGACTTGGACTTCACCGGCATGTTCCACGGCGTGGACGAGCGCGTACCTGCCGACTCCCTCAAGTTCGGCGCCAGGGTGCTCAACACCCTCCTCACCAATTACTGAGCCAGGCTGCCATGACGCCGGAAGAGATCCTGCCGGAGGAGCTGCTGGAGCAGATCCGCGGCCGCGCCGCCGGGTATGACAGGGACAACGCCTTCTTCCATGAGGACCTTAAGGACCTCGCGGCGGCCGGCTACCTGAAGCTGTTCGTTCCAGGGGCCGACGGCGGGGCAGGGCTTGGCCTTGAGGCGACGGCGCAGTGCCAGCGGAGGCTGGCAACGGCCGCCCCGGCCACCGCGCTGGCCGTCAACATGCACCTGGTGTGGACCGGCGTCGCGCATGTCCTCGGCGCCCGAGGCGACGGATCCCTGGACTTTGTGCTCAAGGAAGCGGCCAACGGCGAGATCTTCGCGTTCGGCAACTCGGAAGCCGGCAACGACTCGGTCCTGTTCGACTCCCGGACCACGGCCGCACCGCTGCCGGACGGCGGCTACTCCTTCACGGGAACCAAGATCTTCACCAGCCTCTCACCGGCGTGGACGAGGCTGGGAATCTTCGGGAAGGACCCTTCCGGCCGGGACGGCGAGGGGGAGCTGGTCCACGGCTTCATCACGCGCCAAACGCCCGGCTACCGCATCCTCGACGACTGGGACGCGCTTGGGATGCGGGCCAGCCAGTCCTGCACCACCGTCCTGGACGGCGCCGGCGTTCCGCCGGAGCGCATCTTCCGCAGGATCCCCGTCGGCCCCAGCCGCGATCCCCTGGTTTTCGCGATCTTTGCCTGTTTCGAGACGCTGCTCGCCGCCGTCTACACCGGGCTGGGGGAGCGGGCCCTGGCCCTGGGCGTGGAGAACGCCAAGCGCCGCACCTCCTTCAAGAACGGCGGACGCAGCTACGCGCAGGACCCCGACATCCGCTGGAAGGTTGCCGAGGCGGCAATGGCCATGGATAACCTCTACCCGCAGCTGCGGGCCGTCGCAGCCGACGTTGATTCCCTGGTGGATCATGGCCAGCAGTGGTTCCCCAAGCTGGTGGGGTTGAAAGTGAACGCGACGGAAACGGCGCGGCGCGTAGTGGACCTGGCCATCCGCGTCAGCGGGGGATCCAGCTATTTCCGGGGATCGGAACTGGAGCGGCTCTACCGGGACGTCCTTGCCGGCATGTTCCATCCGTCCGATGACGAATCTGCCCACAACACCGTGGCCAACGCCTGGCTGGGTCCGCTGGAGGATTGACCTAAACGGTCCTTTGAACCTGCAGCACCCGGCGGCGCAGCCAAAAGCGCCGTCCTCCGCCCACGTACAGCTTGCTGCGCTCCAGCTCCCACTTGCCGTACTCGGAGTGTTCCACCAGGCGGCGCCGTGCCTCATGCAGGGAATCGACAGGGCTGACCGTCAGTACGAGGTACTCGTACTGCCTCAAATAGTCCCGTTCCCGCTGGACCGAACTGGTGAGAAATTGTTCCTTCATTTGCCCTCCATTCTCGTCCTTTTCCGGCTAACGTGAAGTCATGAGCATCGATCCGCGTGTCGCGCTTCAGTCCTTGACCACCGCTTTGGAAGAACACCTTATAGCAGCATCCAACCGCCGCGGAGACGGTGATCCCTCCGTGGAGGCGGCATTCTTTGCAGTTGCAGACGCCTTCGAAGTTTACGAAGACGCACTCTATGAGGCCTACAACGAGGTCACGCCGCTCCAGGTCTTTGATGACGAGGACGAAGAGGACGAGGAAAGCGACGTGGACGACGACGAGGACCTGGAAATCGTCCAGGAGTAGGACCGCGGACCTAGTGCGGGGCTGACACATCCTCCAGGGCCCGGGCAATTTCCGGCGGCAGCGGCGAGAGCTGGGCATCCACCAGTTCCTTCAGCTGGGCCGGCGTCCGCGGGCCCACAATGGCGGTTGCTACGCCGTGCTGCGACAGAAGCCAACTGAGGGCAACGTCCTGCGGAGTCCGGCCCAGGCCTTTGGCTGCCATGCAAACAGCTTCCACCGTCCGGGACGGCTGCTCCTCCAGGTACGGCTCAACGTACCCGGCTTCGGTTGCGGAGGCAGCCCTTGATCCGGAGGGGATGCTGCCGCGAAACTTGCCCGTGAGCACGCCGCGGCCAAGCGGCGCCCACGCCATCAGGCCCATGCCGGCGTCCTCGACGGCAGGGATCAGTTCGGCTTCCGGCCTGCGCTGCAGGAACGAATACTCCGCCTGCGCGGCGACAAGGGGGAAGCCGGCGATGGCTGCGGCCTTCGCCGCCTGCCAGCCGTTGAAGTTGGAGACCCCCACATACCGCGCACGGCCGGTACGGACAGCAAATTCCAAAGCTGACAGCGTCTCGTCCAACGGCACATTACGGTCCCAGGCCTGCGCGAACCAGATGTCCACATAGTCGGTGCCCAGCCTGGCGAGGCTCGCTTCCAGTCCGGTGAGCATCGCATTACGCGACGTGTCCACGCCGAGCCGGCCATCCGGCGTCGTCATTCCCGCTTTGGTGGAGATGGAAACCTCCGTCCGGGCCACGACGTCGCCCAGCATGGAGCCGATCATCGCCTCCGAGCGCCCGTCCGCGTAGGAGGCGGCGGTATCGACGTGCCGGCCGCCGGCGTTTAGAAAGGTGCGCAGCAACTCAGAGGCGTCCTGTTCGTCCGTTTCGCCGGCCCAGGACATGGTGCCGAGGGAAAGGGCGGAAACCCGCAATCCACTGTTGCCGACGTAACGCTGCTGCATAGCAGCAAGCTTACGGGCAGAACCGGCGCTGCCCATGACGTAGGGTCTTAGCGTGAACTGGTTTGAGGCGGCCCTGCTGGGCCTAGTGCAGGGACTGACGGAATTCCTTCCGATTTCATCGAGCGCGCATCTGCGGATTGTGGGGCAGTTCCTGCCCAATGCCGAGGATCCCGGCGCTGCTTTCACCGCCATCACCCAGCTGGGAACCGAGACGGCGGTGCTCATCTATTTCTGGCGGGACATCGTCCGGATCGTCAAGGCATGGGCCGGTTCGCTTACCGGAAAAGTCTCCCGGCAGGACCCGGATGCCCGGATGGGCTGGCTTGTCATCCTGGGCAGCCTCCCCATCGTTATCCTGGGACTGCTGTTCCAGGACCAGATCGAATCGGTGCTCCGCAGCATGTGGATCGTCGCCACCATGCTGATTGTCTTCGGTTTGATCCTGGCGGTCGCCGACGCAGTAGGGAGGCAGGAACGCGACCTGACCCGGCTGACGTACAAGCACGGCATCCTCTACGGCTTCGCCCAGGCCATGGCGCTGATCCCCGGTGTGTCCCGGTCCGGCGGCACCATCACCGCCGGCCTCCTGATGGGGTACACCCGGGAAGCGGCCGCACGGTACTCCTTCCTGCTGGCCATTCCGGCGGTTTTTGGCAGCGGCCTCTTCCAGCTGTACAAGACGGTGTCCAAGGAAGGAATCACCGGCCCCTACGGCCTGCCGGAAACCGCGCTTGCCACCGTCATCGCCCTGGTGGTGGGCTACATCATCATCGGCTGGTTCCTGAAGTTCGTTTCCACCCGCAGCTACCGGCTGTTCGTCTGGTACCGGATCTTCCTGGGCCTGGCCCTGTACCTCCTGCTCGGTTTCAATGTCATCAGCGCCTAGCACTAGGCTTGGCGTGTGAAATCCTGGAAATCCCGCCCCGTTCCCGACGTGCCCGGAAGCATGCCCGCCCTCCGGCTGTTCGACACGGCGGCAGGCCGTGAAGTTGCCCTGGAGAATGAGGGACGCCCCTCGATGTACGTCTGCGGCATCACGCCGTACGACGCCACCCACATGGGCCACGCCGCCAGCTACGTGGCCTTTGACCTCCTGAACAGGGCCTGGCGGGACGCCGGCCACGAGGTTGACTACGTGCAGAACGTCACGGACGTGGACGATCCGCTCCTGGAACGCGCCACGGCCAGAGGCGTTGACTGGCGGGAGCTCGCCGCCAGCCAGATTGAGCTTTTCCAGACGGACATGGAAGCCCTCAACGTGCTCGCTCCGGACCACTACGTGGGTGCCGTGGAATCCATCGGCCTGATAGTTCCGGAGGTGGAACGGCTGGTCAGCCTCGGGCTGGCCTACAAAGTGCAGGGCACCAACGGCGAGCCTGACGGGGACGTTTATTACGACGTCGAAGCGGCCGGAAAGCACTCCGTGGCACCGGACGCGTGGACCCTGGGATGCATCTCCGGATTGGCGGAAAGCGAGATGCTTGAGCTGTTCGCGGAACGCGGCGGCGATCCCGGGCGGGCAGGAAAGCGGCAGGCACTTGATCCGCTGCTGTGGCGGGTGGCACGGGAAGGCGAGCCAAGCTGGCCCGGCGGCAGCCTGGGTGCGGGCCGGCCCGGCTGGCACATTGAGTGCACCGTGATCGCGCAAAAGTACCTGCCCTCGCCCTTCACCGTTCAGGGCGGCGGCTCGGACCTGATCTTCCCGCACCACGAGATGGGTGCCGGCCACGCGTATTCCCTTGCCGGTGTTCCACTTGCCAGGCACTACGCCCATGCAGGCATGGTGGGCCTGGACGGCGAGAAGATGAGCAAATCCAAGGGAAACCTGGTCCTGGTGTCGAAACTTCGGGCAGCGGGGGAGGACCCTGCCGCCATCCGCCTTGGCATCCTTGCCCACCACTACCGCTCCGACTGGTCCTGGACGGATGAAGGGTTCCTGGAAGCCAAGGCCACCCTGGCCGCGTGGCGCCGGGCGCTGGGCCGCGCTCCCAAGGGGTCTGCCGTCCCGCTTGTTGCCGAGATGCGGGAAGCTCTGGCTGCCGACTTGAATGCCCCGGCTGCCGTCGCGGCCGTGTCCCGCTGGGCGGAGCAGGCCAACCACGACGCCGGCCCGGCAAGTCCCGTAGACCAGGCAATGGTCAAGGACGCGGTGGACGCCCTGCTTGGTGTGGTTCTCTAGGCTGCCCGTTCAGGGCCGGTCCTGGCCCCGCCGCTTGAGATAGCGCTCAAACTCGCGGGCAATCGACTCGCCGGTGGCCTCGGGCAGGTCCGCCGTGTCCTTTGCCTCCTCAAGCTGCCGGACATAGGCGGCGATTTCGGGATCTTCCGTGGCCAGTTCGTCCACACCCCGTTCCCAGGCGTCCGCCTCCTCTGCCAGCTCATGCGTGTCCAACGGCACCTGGAGCAGTTCCTCGATGCGGTGCAGGAGCGCCAGCTGGGCTTTCGGTGACGGCGCCTGGGCAACGTAGTGGGGGACCGCGGCCCAGAGCGAGACGGTGGGAATTCCTGCCAGCAGGGCGACCTCCGAGAGCACGCCGACGATTCCCACCGGGCCTTCATACTGCGAAGCCTCCAGGTTCATGCGCTCCCGCAGGGGGGCGTCGTCAGAAGAAGTGCTGACCGGGATGGGCCTGCTGTGCGGAACATCCGCCAGCAGCGCCCCGACCAGGACGACATAGTCAACATTCAGCGCTTCAGCGTGCACCAGGAGTTCGGCCGTGTAGGCACGCCACTTGTAGGACGGTTCAGTCCCCTGGACAAAAATGACGTCCACGTTCGAATCCGGTGCGCTGGCCTTGTAGATCCTCGTGGAGGGCCACTTTATCTTGCGTTCACCGGCAGCATTCCGGCGCACGGTGGGCCGCGTGAACTGGAAGTCGTAATACTCGTCCGCGTCGATGGACGCCACCTTCTTGCCGCCCCACAGTTTGTTCAGGTAGCGCAACGAATCGCTTGCCGCTTCTCCGGCGTCGTTCCAGCCTTCAAAGGCGGCAAGCATCACTGTTACGCGCTGTCCGTCAGCGACCGGCTGCAGGAACCGCTCGGGTCCGGCACCCGGTTCGGCGGTGTCTCCCTCGAAGCTATTCATTTCTTCACCCTACGTCCAAGGACCGCAGCTGTGCATTGAATGAAGCGCCGCAAAATCCGCCGAAAGCAGGGTCGGTAGCGCGAACGAGCCCGATATTCGCCGAAGGCGTAGCCGTCAGCCTGCGTCCGGGCTGTCCCCGTAGACTGAGGACATGCGATTTCCAGCTGACAGTTCCCCGCTCAAAGCCGTCCTGTGGGACATGGACGGCACGATTGTTGACACGGAGCCGTACTGGATTGCTGCCGAACACGCACTGGTGGAAGCCCACGGCGGCACCTGGTCCCATGAACAGGCCATGCAGTTGGTCGGGCAGTCGCTGACCTTTTCCGCCGGCATCCTGCAGGAGGCCGGCGTGGACCTTGAAATACGCGAAATCATCGACACCCTGACCGGGGCCGTCGTGAGCAGCGTGCAACGCCAGGTGCCATGGCGGCCCGGTGCGCGCGAACTCCTCGAGGAGCTTCACCTCGCAGGGGTCCGCTGCGCCCTGGTCACCATGTCCGAGGGGCCGCTGGCCCGCCAGGTTGTTGCCAGCCTTCCGCGGCCGTACTTTGAAGTCCTGGTCACCGGGGACACTGTGGCGCAGGGCAAGCCGCACCCCGAGGCCTACCTGACCGCCGTCGAATGGCTTCAGGACTCGGACCCGGAGCTGGCCATCCATCACTGCGTCGCGCTGGAGGACTCAGCCCCGGGCGTGGCGGCAGCCGTGGCGTCCGGCGTGGCAACCGTGGCTATTCCGCACATCGTCCCGCTTCCCGAGGATGATCGGTACACGCTCTGGGACTCACTGTCCGGCCGCTCCGTGACGGACCTTGAATCCCTGGTCCTGGCCGGCCCTGAGCTCCTGGGGTCCTCATCTGCGCCTGCCCGCTCGCCGGAGATCTCCGGTGGCTGAAACCAGTGCGCCGGTCCGGCGCGAGGGCATCCCGCTGGGCAGGATTGCCGGAGTTCCAGTGGTGCTCGCCTATTCGTGGTTCGTCATCGCCGCCTTCACCGTGATCGTGTATGGCCCTGTCCTGGGCCAGGAGAACCCCGCCCTTGGTGCCAGCGCATACATTGTGGCGTTCGCCTACGCCGTCCTGCTCCTCATCTCGGTATTGGTCCACGAGCTCGCCCACGCACTGACAGCGAGAATCTACGGCTGGCCGACCCAGAAGATCGTGCTCAACCTCTGGGGCGGGCATACCCAGTTCGAGAGCTTTACCGCGACGCCGGGACGGTCAGTCCTGGTGGCCCTGGCCGGGCCCGCCGCGAATTTCGTCCTGGCCGCGGGCGCCTGGCTGGTGCTCGGCACAGTGGCCCTGGGCAGCGTTGCCGAAATCCTGATCAACATTTTCATGTGGGCGAACTTCCTGATTAGCGTCTTCAACGTGCTCCCGGGACTTCCCCTTGACGGTGGACGGCTGGTCGAATCCGCCGTATGGAAGGCAACCGGTAGCCAGGCAAAAGGCACTGTGGCCGCCGGGTGGGGCGGCCGCATCATCGTCGTCGTCATCTGCTATTGGTTCGTTGCGCGGCCCCTGCTGGCCGGAAAGTCGCCCGACTTCAGCCTGCTGATGATCACGGTCCTGGTGGCCAGCTTCCTCTGGGTGGGTGCCTCGGCGTCCATCCAGCAGGGAACCCTCCGGGGACGGCTCCACCTTGTCAGCGCCGCAGGGCTGTCGACGCCGGCTACCGGGCTGCCTGCCACGGCAACGGTGGAGGAAGCCCTCCGGCACGAGGGTGCCGGTGCCCTGTCACTGGTGGTTTGCGGGCCGGACGGCCGGCCGGAGGGAGTGGTGGATGCCGCCGCCCTGTCCTCTGTCCCTGCGCACGCTGCGGCTTCCACCCCCATCACGGCTGTTTCCTTCGCCCTCGCACCGGGAGCTTACGTTCCCGAATGGTCGAAAGGACAGGAGCTGCTCCAGTTCCTCTCCCAGCTCGAAGGGCGGCACTACGCCGTGGTGGACCACAACGGCAAGGTCACCGGGCTTCTTTCCCAGGACGCGGTCCTGGCCGCCGTTACTGGAAAACCCCGGCGGCCCGATACACGCCGGCAGGGCCAAAACCGGTAGAGTTACCTGCCGGCCGGTGCATCGCCGCCGCAGAAGCCGGATTGTCTGCAACGGGACATCCAGGCGCCATGTTTTACAGGAGCGAGGAAATTCATGAGCAGCGAAACTGCCGTCAACGAGGCCACAGCAGCTTCCGGTCAAGCCGGTGATGCTGCCGGCGTCTCGCAGCCCGTCGGCGCTGCCCGCCGGCGTGGTCCTTTCCGCGAAGGTGAGCGCGTCCAGTTGACCGACGAGCGCGGGCGCATGAATACCATCACCCTTGAGAGTGGCGGAGCATTCCACACGCACCGCGGCTTCCTGAACCACGATGACATCATCGGCAAGGCGGACGGGTCGGTGGTTGTCAACAACGTCGGCCAGCAGTACCAGACCCTGCGCCCCCTACTCTCCGACTTCGTCCTGTCCATGCCGCGCGGGGCCGCAGTGGTGTACCCCAAGGACGCCGGGCAGATCGTGACGATGGCTGATATCTTCCCCGGTGCGCGCGTCGTGGAAGCGGGCGTGGGCTCCGGGGCCCTGTCGATTTCCCTGCTCCGGGCAGTAGGCGACCAGGGCTACCTCCACTCTTTCGAGCGCCGCGAGGAGTTCGCCGACATTGCCCGCGGCAACGTCGAGACGATTTTCGGCGGGCCGCACCCGGCCTGGCAAATCTCCCTGGGCGACTTCCAGGACGAGGTGGTCCGGAGCGAAGCGCCGGGCTCCGTGGACCGCGTGGTCCTGGACATGCTGGCTCCGTGGGAATGCCTGGACGCCGTGGCAACCGTCCTGGCACCCGGAGGTGTCTGGATCAACTACGTGGCCACGGTGACCCAGCTTTCCCGCACCGCCGAAGCCATTCGTGCGGACGGCCGTTTTACTGAACCGGACGCCTGGGAATCCCTGGTCCGGGGCTGGCACCTCGAAGGACTGGCCGTCCGGCCGGACCACCGGATGGTGGCGCATACCGGGTTCCTGCTGGTCACCCGGCGCCTGGCCGACGGCGTTACCGGCATCTCCGTGAAGCGCCGCCCCTCCAAAACCGACTTCAATGAAGAGGACGTCAACGCCTGGACCCCCGGCGCGGTCGGGGAACGGCAGGTCTCCGACAAGAAGCTCCGGCGCGCAGCGCGGGACGCCATCGCCGGAACGAACGTCAAGGACGAGCCCGAGGTCACGAAGTAGTCCACATTTCGGGAGTCGCCATCCCTACCTGCCGTGTTGGGGCTAATGTCTTAATAGAAGCGCAGGAAGGGGCTGATACATCATGGAGACGCCAAACCAGGACTCCGGACGTACACCGGCAGAGCAGTCTGCCGCCAATGACCTCTCGGTTGCCGACCGCCAGGTCAACATCCTCCGGGACAAGCTGAGGCACATTGACCGCCAGCTGGCTGCGGCGACGCAAAACAACACCAAGCTGGTCAGCATGCTTGAAACCGCGAAGGCCGAGATCCTTCGGCTGAAAAATGCGCTGGACCAGGAGGGGCAGCCGCCCTACAGCTTCGGTACCATCCTGCAGTTGAACCCCAAGCGCCAGCCCTCACCCGGCAACAGCGGACAGGCTGCAACCGAGGAATCGGTGGACATCTTCAACGCGGGACGGAAGATGCGAGTGGGCATCAGCCCCCTGGTGAACATCAACCAGCTGGCCGTTGGGCAGGAGGTCCTGCTCAACGAGGCCCTCCTTGTGGTCGCCGGGCTGGGATACGAGCGGGCCGGTGAACTCGCCACCCTGAAGGAAATGCTCGGTGCCGATCGCGCCCTCGTGGTGGGGCGTGCCGATGAAGAGCGGGTTGTGCGGCTTTCCGGAGCGCTCCTTGCCGAAAAGCTGCGGGTGGGCGATGCCCTGTCGGTTGACTCCAGGACCGGATACGCCCTCGAAAAGGTGCCCCGCTCCGAGGTGGAGAACCTCGTGCTGGAGGAAGTCCCTGACATCACCTACGAGGACATTGGCGGCCTTGGGCCCCAAATCGAGCAGATCCGTGACGCCGTCGAACTGCCGTTCCTCCACCCTGACCTCTACCGGGAACACGGCCTCAAAGCTCCCAAGGGCATCCTGCTGTACGGCCCTCCCGGCTGCGGCAAGACCCTCATCGCCAAGGCCGTGGCCAATTCCCTTGCCGCCCGCGCCGCCGAGCGTTCGGGCAATGTGGACCTGAAAAGCTATTTCCTGAACATCAAGGGGCCGGAACTCCTGGACAAGTACGTCGGTGAGACCGAGCGCCACATCCGGCTGATCTTCTCCAGGGCACGCGAAAAGGCCTCCGATGGCAGCCCGGTCGTGGTGTTTTTCGATGAGATGGATTCCCTCTTCCGCACGCGCGGCACAGGGATTTCGTCCGACGTCGAAACAACCATCGTGCCGCAGCTGCTCAGCGAGATTGACGGCGTGGAGCGGCTGGACAACGTGATCGTCATTGGCGCGTCAAACCGTGAGGACATGATCGATCCGGCAATCCTCCGTCCGGGCCGGCTTGACGTTAAGGTCAAAATCAACCGTCCGGATGCGGAGGCTGCTGCGGACATTTTCAACAAGTACATCACTCCGGACCTGCCGTTCCACGAATCCGATCTCGCTGAGCACGACGGCGATGTCCAGGCGACGGTGGATGCGATGGTCCAGCGCACTGTCGAAGCTATGTACTCCACCGACAAGTCCAACGAGTTCCTTGAGGTCACCTACGCCAACGGCGACACGGAAATGCTCTACTTCAAGGACTTCAACTCCGGTGCCGTGGTGCAAAACGTTGTGGACCGGGCCAAGAAGTATGCCATCAAGGACCTTCTCATCACGCAGCAGAAGGGTCTGAGGATCGAGCACCTGCTGCGCGCCGTCGTGGACGAATTCCGCGAGCACGAGGACATGCCCAACACCACCAATCCGGATGACTGGGCACGGATCTCGGGCAAGAAGGGCGAACGGATCACATACATCCGGACCATCGTCCAGGGCAAGGCGGGCCAGGAGCCAGGCAAGTCGATCGAAACCATGCCGACCACAGGGCAGTATCTATGACCGCTGCACGGGAACCCGCGGCCGGGGGGACTCTGCCGGCCGGCGGGGCCATGCGGGTGATGGGGGCGGAAACGGAGTATGGCATCCATGCCCCCTCCGCCCCTACTGCCAATGCCACCATGATGAGTGCCAGGGTGGTCCAGGCCTATGCGCAGGTAACCCGGCAGCGCGCCGCCGGCGGAGCGGAAACCCGCTGGGACTATACGGATGAGGAGCCGCTGCATGACGCCCGCGGCTGGACAGTGGACCGACGCTCAGCCCATCCGAGCCAGCTCACCGACCAGCCGCCGGTGCTGGATGCGGAAACGGTGGCACTGGCGTACGGGCGGGAGGAGCTGGAGCTCGACGGGCAGGACGAGTCCGGAACACTGCTGATGAACATGGTCCTCGGCAATGGCGCGCGGCTGTACGTCGACCATGCCCATCCCGAGTACTCCAGCCCGGAGGTGACCAACCCGCGGGACGCCGTGAAGTGGGACGCCGCCGGAGACCTTGTTGCGCTGGCCACCGTTCGCCGGCTGGCCGCAGATCCGGACCTTCCGCCGGTCAACCTGTACAAGAACAACACGGACAATAAATCGGTGTCCTACGGCTCGCACGAGAACTACCTCATGCCGCGTTCCGTTCCCTTCGGCGACATCGTGCGGGGCCTGACGCCCTTTTTCGTCAGCCGCCAGGTCCTGTGCGGATCCGGCCGGGTGGGCATCGGCCAGGACGCCTCCACCCCGGGTTTCCAGATCAGCCAGCGGGCCGACTTCTTCGAAGCGGAAGTGGGACTGGAGACCACTATCCGCCGGCCCATTATCAATACCCGGGACGAGCCGCACGCAACAGCGGACAAGTACCGGCGCCTGCATGTCATCATCGGCGACGCAAACCTCAGCCAGGTTTCCAATTACCTGAAGTTCGGAACCACGTCGATGGTCCTCAGCCTCATTGAGGCAGGGCTGGCGCCCAAGATCGAGGTGTACGAGCCGGTTTCTGCACTCCAGGCGGTAAGCCACGATACTTCGCTCACCGCAAAACTGCGGCTGCTGGACGGCAGGCGGGTCACCGCCCTTGACCTCCAGTGGATATACCACGAGGCCGCGGCCAAGCTGGCGCAGGATACGGGGGTTGGCGACGCCGTGGACGGGGACGGCCACACGCATGACGTCCTGGAGCGTTGGGCCACCGTCCTGACCCAGCTAGACAATGACCGGGCCGCCGCAGCTTCCTCGGTGGAGTGGCTTGCCAAACTGTCGCTGCTCGACGGCTACCGTGAACGCGACGGACTTGAGTGGAACGACGCCAGGCTCGGCCTCGTCGACCTTCAGTGGGCTGATATCAGGCCCGAAAAGGGACTCTATTACCGGTTCCTCGCCAGGGACAGGATGCAAAGAATCCTTGAAGATGACGCCATTGCCTCCGCCGTCACTGAACCACCGGCCGATACCCGCGCATACTTCCGGGGCAAGTGCATCAGCAGCTTCGGCAAGGACGTCGTAGGTGCCAGTTGGGACTCCGTCATCTTCGATGTTCCGGGATACGGCCGGCTGCAGCGCGTGCCCACCAGGGAACCGCTTCGGGGAACCAAAGCCCTGACCGGAGCGTTGTTTGAACGCTACCGGGACGCAGGCCCGTTCCTCGCGGAGCTTCTGGGACATAACGCTCCGCCTGCGGCGTAAACCGCCCCGGTTGGCCCACACCGTGGCAGGATGGGCATATCGGAGGATCCGCCGGATCCGAAGACAGAAATAAGGAGGGGTAGCAATGGCAGGCCAGGAGCAACAGCAGCCGCAGTCACGCGACAGCCAGGTCGAAGAGGACATTCCCGAGTCGCCGCCCACGCCGCCTGAGGCGCAGGCATCGGCATCAACGGAAGGCGTGGACGACCTCCTCGACGAGATCGACGGCGTCCTCGAATCCAACGCCGAAGAATTCGTACGGGCATTCGTCCAAAAGGGCGGTCAGTAACCCGTACCCGGAGGCTGGCGGAAGCCGCGGACGGCCGAATCTGTACCGACGTTGAAGTACCACGTTCAAGGAGTGCATGAGTGCAGGAATCAACCGCCAACCAGGTAGCCGCCAACGCCACGTCATCGTTCACCGAACACCTGCAGCGGGACCGGCCGGAGCTTCTGCCCTACAACCGGTCCCTCCAGGCGGGCGCGGCCGCCGCCCCGTTGCAGGTTCCGCACGCCACCACGATCGTTGCGATGAGCTACGACGGCGGCGTGCTGATGGCGGGGGACCGGCGGGCCACCATGGGCAACGTCATAGCGAGCCGGCACATCGAAAAAGTCTTTCCGGCCGACCGCTACTCCGTTCTGGGGATCGCGGGGACTGCCGGCATTGCGATTGACCTCACCAGGTTGTTCCAGGTGGAACTCGAGCACTACGAGAAGATCGAGGGCACGCTTCTCAGCCTGGAAGGCAAGGCCAACCGGCTTGGCGCCATGATCAGGGGAAACCTGCCCCTGGCGCTGCAGGGACTGGCAGTGGTGCCGCTCTTCGCCGGGTTCGACACCAGCGCCGGTGTCGGCAGGCTGTTCTCCTACGATGTCACCGGGGGCCGGTACGAGGAACACGAGCATCATACGGTGGGATCCGGAGCTGTCTTCGCACGCGGTGCTTTGAAGAAGCTCTGGCGGCCAAACCTTACGGCAGCGGAAGCTACCGCTGTCGCGGTCGAAGCCCTGTACGATGCCGCCGACGACGACTCAGCCACCGGCGGTCCTGACACCGTGAGGCAACTCTGGCCTGTCATCTACACGGTGGACAGCTCGGGTGCGCGGCGGGTTCCGGACAGCGAACTGGCAGCTGCCGCGAGGAATGTCATCGAAGCCCGCACCATCGCTGGACGGGAGGCCTGAGATGACACAGCAGTTCTATGTATCACCCGAGCAGCTCATGAAGGACCGTGCCGACTTTGCACGGAAGGGCATCGCCCGCGGCAGGTCCGTCGTCGTCGTCAGCTGCGAGGACGGCATTGCACTCGTTGCCGAAAACCCCTCGCCGTCGCTTCACAAAATCGGTGAGATCTACGACAAAATCGCGTTCGCCGCAGTCGGCAAGTACAACGAGTTCGAAAGCCTCCGCCAGGCCGGGGTCCGCTACGCCGATGTGCGCGGGTACTCCTATGACCGGGAGGACGTGACGGCCAGGGGACTGGCCAGTGTCTACGCGCAGAGCCTTGGCGCGGTGTTCACCGCTGAACAGAAGCCCTTCGAGGTGGAGCTTGCAGTGGCCGAGGTTGGCCCCACGCAGGCGGAGGACCACCTCTACCGGCTGACGTTTGACGGCTCCATTGCCGATGAGCACTCCTTTGTTGTGATGGGCGGCCAGGCAGACAAGGTCTCAGCCGTGATTGGCCAGGGCTGGCGCAGCTCGCTGAGCTTCGCAGAGGCTGTGCGGCTGGCAATGGCGGGACTGGTTCCGCCGGCGGAGGGAGAGGAACCGGCGAAGGCACTGCCGGCTGGAGCGCTGGAGGTGGCAGTCCTGGACCGGCAGTCAGAAAGCAGCCGCGGATCAAGGCGTGCCTTCCGCCGGCTTACTGACGCAGATATCACTGCAATGCTGGCCTAGGAGGACAGGACAGATGGACAAGAGAATTTTCGGCATCGAAACCGAATTCGGCATCTCATATTCGAGCCCCGACTCGAGGCCTCTCGCTCCCGAGGAGGTGGCCCGGTACCTTTTCCGGAAAGTTGTCAGCTGGGGGCGCTCCTCCAACGTCTTCCTGACCAATGGCTCCCGGCTGTACCTTGACGTGGGGTCCCACCCGGAATATGCCACCGCCGAATGCGATGACTTGGCGCAGCTCATTGCCCATGACAGGGCCGGGGAGCTGATCCTTGATGACCTCGTGGACGAGGCACAGGCCCGCCTTGCGGCCGAAGGGTTCAACGGAACGGTCTACCTGTTCAAGAACAACACTGACTCCGCCGGAAACTCCTACGGCAGCCACGAAAACTACCTCATTCCCCGCCGCGGCGAATTCTCGCGGCTGGCAGAAATCCTGATCCCGTTCCTGGTCACCCGCCAGCTGATCGCCGGCGCCGGCAAGATCCTCAAGACACCGCACGGGGCAACGTACGCCTTTTCACAGCGGGCCGACCATATTTGGGAGGGCGTATCCTCCGCCACCACCAGGTCCCGCCCCATCATCAACACCCGCGACGAGCCGCATGCGGATGCGGAATTCTACCGGCGCCTCCATGTCATCGTGGGCGACTCAAACATGTCTGAAGCCACGGCCATGATGAAGATCGGCACCGTGGACCTCGTGCTGCGCATGATCGAGGCCGGGGTGATCATGCGGGATATGCGGATGGAAAACCCGATCCGCAGCATCCGTGAGATCTCCCACGACCTCAGCGGCCGGGCACTGGTCCGGCTGGCGAACGGACGCCAGCTGACGGCACTGGAAATCCAGCAGGAGTACCTGACGAAGGTCACGGCATTCGTGAAAGAGCATGGTGCCCACAACCCCCACGTCCCCTTGATCCTGGACCTTTGGGAGCGCGCGCTCAAGGCCATCGAAAGCGGCGACTTCCGCAGCATCGACACCGAAATCGACTGGGCCATCAAGAAGAAGCTCATGGACAACTACCGTGAACGCCACGGGCTGGGCCTGGACGCCCCGCGGATTGCCCAGCTGGATCTCACGTACCATGACATCTCGCGCAGCCGCGGCCTCTACTACCTGCTTCAGGCGCGCGGGGCAGTCCGCCGCATCGTGGAAGATACGGTCATCAAGGACGCCGTTGACGTTCCGCCGCAGACAACCCGGGCAAAGCTGCGCGGCGACTTCGTGCGCCGCGCCCAGGAACTGGGCAGGGACTACACGGTTGACTGGGTGCACCTTAAGCTGAATGACCGTGCGCACCAGACCATCCTGTGCAAGGATCCCTTCCGCAGCGTCGACGAGCGTGTGGATGCGCTCCTTGACTCTATGGGCTGACACCCAGCTTCAGGGGCTATTCTGGATAGGGCCCTTTATCCGGGCCCTGCGCGATGCCGGCCGTTGCCATGCGGAACATCGCATCCATCCTGCCCCGACGAAAGTTTTATACGTGCGCCGACTACTAGCAATCCTTCTTCCCGGCCTGCTGTTGCTGACCGCCTGCGGCGGTTCAACCGCAGAGCCGGAACCCACCAGCGTATCCGCCGGTGAGACTGCCAAGTTCGACTCCCTCAAACTGACCGACAACGGGGACAAGAAAGCCCCCGGTGTTGAATTCACCAAGCCGTTGGAAGTGGCAGAACCCACCATCAAGGTGGTCACCGAGGGCAGCGGCGAAACGGTTAAGGCCAACCAGGTCGCCAACATTTCCATCCTGGCCCTAAACGGCACCGACGGCACGACGCTCGAGGACACATTCCCGGGTGAACCGGAACCGCTTGAGCTGAACGAGGAGCTGAAGACCGGCAGCGAGGTCATCTACAACGCGTTCGTCGGATCGAAAGTAGGCTCCAGCCTGGCACTGGCTGTACCCGGCCAGGCCGCGTCAGCCGGAGCCGAAGCCCAGCCCACCCAGCTGCTGGTCATCAAGGTGCTGTCCGCTGAGGATGTAGCGCCGGTCCTGGAAAAGCCCGAGGGCGAGACCGTGACCCCGCCGGCAGGATTGCCCACAGTCACCGAAAAAGACGGCATCCCCGAAATCAACGTCGAAGGCGTAGCCGCCCCCACGGCCCTGGTGTCGCAGGACCTCGTCAAGGGCAAGGGCCCCACAGTCAAGGAATCCGACACCCTCACCGTCAACTACGTTGGCGTGACCCTCGTTGGCGGCACCAAGTTCGATTCGAGTTTCGACCGCGGCGAACCCGCAAGCTTCCCGCTCACCGGCGTCATCAAGGGCTGGACCCAGGGCCTTGCCGGCAAGACAGTTGGTTCCCGCGTCCTCCTGGTCATCCCCAAGGACCTTGCCTACGGCGACGCCGGACAGGGCGAGGCCAAGGGGGACCTCGTCTTCGTAGTGGACATCCTCGGGGCGAAGTAGCAACACTTACAGTCGGGCCGCTGCCCCACCGCGGCATCGATCAGCAGCACCACACGTGCGCAGCAGAACACGAGCAGCACAGACCTAAAGGAGTAACCATGTCATTTGGCCAGCGTGATTTCGACCGCCAGAAGCCCGAGATCGACTTCCCCGAGGGCGATGTTCCCACGGAACTGGTGATCACCGACCTCATTGAGGGCGACGGGCGGGAAGCCAAAGCCGGCGACACCGTATCCACCCACTATGTGGGCGTTGCCTGGTCAACAGGCGAAGAGTTCGACGCATCCTGGGGCCGCGGCGCACCGCTTGACTTCCGCGTAGGCGTCGGCCAGGTCATCCAGGGCTGGGACCAGGGCCTGCTCGGCATGAAGGTGGGCGGCCGCCGCCGCCTGGAGATCCCGTCCGAGCTGGCGTACGGCTCACGCGGCGCCGGCGGAGCCATCGCTCCGAACGAAGCCCTGATCTTCGTAGTGGACCTCGTAGGGGTCCGCTGACGGGGATTAGCCGCTAAACGGCATCCGTCACCGCCACGAGCGCGGCAGGCCCGGGACTTTGAACACCCGGGCCTGCCGCGCTTTCTGCGTTCCGGCGCGGACTTTAGTAACGTAGCCAGGGTGTCCGTATCCCGTACTGAACGTCTCCTCAACCTGCTCATCGCGCTCCTGAACACCCGGTATGGCCTGCGCCGCAGTGAGCTGCGGGAGAAGGTCTACCACGACCAGTCAGGAAACGACGTTGCCTTCGGGCGGATGTTCGAACGGGACAAAAACGACCTCCGCCAGTTCGGCTTCGATGTGGAAACACTGACGGACATGGGGTGGAGCGAGGACGACCCTGCCACCACCCGCTACCGGATCGGCAAGGAATCGAACCGCCTTCCTGATGTCCAGCTGGGGCCGGAGGAATGGACCGTACTCCTCCTGGCCTCGCAGTTGTGGGAACGCGCCGCCCTGGGCACGTCCGCCCAAAGCGCGCTCCGGAAGCTCAAGGCTTCCGGCCGGATGGCCGACGTCGGCCTGCCCGCCGGCGTCCAGCCACGGATCAAACCCGCCGGACAGGCCTTCGATGACCTGGTCGCCGCAATGCACTCCCGGCACCCCGTCACCTTCACGTACCTCGCGGGCACCACCGGCAAGGAGGAACTGCGGGCAGTGGAACCATGGGGCCTGGGCAGCCGCTTTGGCCAGTGGTACCTGATGGGCCACGACCGGGTGCGGAATGCCACCCGGCACTTCCGGCTCTCCCGCATTACCAGTGCGGTGACAACCCTGGACAAAGAGCTCTTTACGCCGCCCGCGGACTTCAATGTACGGCAGGAACTGGCCCGCCTCCCGGAGCTTCCGCTGCGCACTGCCATCGTGGACGTCAGGGAAGGACGCCTGCTGGCCCTGCGCCGGCGGAGCTCTGACGCAGGCAACGCGGCCGGGCGGCCGGCCACCGGCTATGAGCGGTTGGCCCTGCAATTCAGGGACCCCGAGAGCCTGGCCGAGGAACTGGCCTCTTACGGGCCGGATGCGCGCGCGGTGTCCCCCTCCGAGCTCGTCAAAGCCGTCCGCCGCAGGCTGCGTGCCGCTGCGGACTTCAGCGCGGCTCCTGTGCCCTCCTACCGCTTCGGCGAGGCCCGTGCCCGGAGTGTCCGCAAACGCACTTCCGAGGACCAGCTCAAGCGGATGCTCCAACTGGTGCCCTTCCTGGTGCACAACCAGGGCCTGCACATCCAGGACGTCGCCGATCAGTTCGGCGTCAGCAGGAAGGAGCTGGAGGACGACCTGCAGATTCTGATCTGCTCCGGGCTGCCCGAGGGATATCCCGATGATCTTTTGGACATCCAGTGGGACGACGACCACGTGTACATCACCCAGGACCTGGACCTGACGAAACCGGTCCGTTTCACCGTGGAGGAGGCCTGCGCCCTCCTGACCGGGCTGGAGACGCTGAACGGGCTGCCGGAAGTAGCCGAGGGCGGCGCCCTGGAATCGGTGACGCTAAAACTCCTGGCGGCAGCCGGCGAAGAAGGGCTCAGGGCGGCCTCCCTTGCCGGGCCCGAAGTCGCACCCGCGGATGCCGCCACTCACGCCGCCGTGCGGCAGGCGATCGAGTCACGCTCACAGCTGCGCCTGGCGTACCTGTCGCCCCAGCGGGACGCCGTGTCCGAACGCGATGTGGATCCCCTCCGGCTCTACTCCCTGGACAACACCTGGTACTTCGAGGCCTACTGCCACCTGGTCCGCGGGCTGCGGAATTTCCGCCTGGACCGGGTCCAGGAGCTGCACCCGAACGGTGTTCCCATTTCCGCCGACATCACGCCGGCCGAAGGGGCGCCTGCAAAGCTTTTCACGGCCAACGACGACGACACCACCGTCACCGTCCAGCTCACCCGGCAGGGGAGGGGACTGGCAGATGACTACTACGCGGAACGTACGGCGGAACTGCCCGACGGCGGCCTGGTGGCGGACATCCGCTTCAGCAACACCGCATGGTTGCCGATGTTCGTGGCCCAGCACGGGGGTGCTGCCCGTATTCTTGCCCCCGAGGAGCTGGCGGAAGCTGCCCGCACCTGGCTGGCGGCATCGCTGGCCATGTATGGCGACTAGACTTCTCAGCATGCCTTGGTGGTCCTGGATCCTGATATGGGTGGCGCTCGTTGCGCTCTCGCTGCTCTTCTATGTCCTGCTGGGCATCCGGTTGTTCCGCCAGTTCATGGCAACCGTCAAGGACCTGGGGGCGGCCGGTGAAAAACTGGGGCAGCTGGGCCCCATGGAAACATCCCCGGCCTCCACAGCGCCGGCGACGCCCCACCCGGGATCCGCGGTTTTTGCCTCGCCGACTGTCATGAGACATGATTACGAGGCATCCAAGTCGTCCCGACAGGAAGAACGCCGTCTTCGGCGGGTGCAGCGCAAGATAGACCGGGGCCAGCCGCAGGCACTCGGCGATCTGGACTTCACCTCGAAGTAAAATTGTATTGAAACGAAAGGATTTCCCGTGGGAAGACTCTTTGATGGCCCTTGGCCCATCGTAATTATCATCGTTGTTGCATTGCTCCTTTTTGCCGCGCCTAAACTTCCGGCCATGGCACGCAGCCTTGGCCAGTCCATGCGGATCATCAAGTCCGAAGTCAAGGAAATGAAGAACGACGGCAAGACCGAATCCACTGACGCCTCCGGTCCGGTGGAAGGCACCATCGTCAACCACCCCAAGGCGAAGCCCGGTGAGCCGACAGACGGCACTGACGTTCCGCCGTCGAACCGCGCCTGACCCCCAGTGGCACTGTCGCGGGCCCGTAAAGCCAACCCCGAGGGGCGGATGGCTCTTTGGGACCACCTCAAAGAGCTCAAGAACCGGCTGATCAAGTCGGCGATCGGCGTCGTTATTGGCGGCATCGGGGGCTGGATACTTTACGATCCGTTGCTGAAGGCCCTGGCCGAGCCGGTCAACCGCATCTCCGAGCAGACCGGCGGGCTCTCGGCCATAAACTTCGGAAGCATTGCATCTCCGTTCGATTTCAAGCTGCAAATGTCACTGCTCATCGGCGTGGTCATTTCCAGCCCCATCTGGATCTACCAGCTCTGGGCGTTTATCACGCCCGGCCTGACCTCCAAGGAACGCCGGTACACGCTGGGGTACATGGCGGCGGCAGTCCCGTTGTTCCTGGCCGGTATCTGGGCCGGCTGGCTTGTTGTGCCGCAGGTGGTCCACGCGCTGACGCAGTTCACCCCGGAAGGGTCCTCCAGCGTCATCGATGCCCGCACGTACATCGAGTTCGTGACCCGCATGGTGCTGGTCCTGGGCGTGGCTTTCCTGGTTCCCGTGGTGCTGGTGGGCATCAACATGGCGGGCATCATCTCCGGCAGTACCATCCTCAAGGCCTGGCGCATCACAGTGTTCCTCGTGTTCGTCCTCGCTGCCATTGCTGCTCCCGGAGCAGATGCCATCTCGATGTTCATGCTGGCCGGCCCACTGCTGGTGCTTTTCTTTGCCGCGATCGGCATCTGCCTGATGAACGACAAGCGCCGCGAACGCAGGACAGCCAAACGGGCAGCTGAAACCGAGGCCACAGCGGACATCGCCACCCCCGGCAGTGAGCTCAAGAACCTCTGAGCCCCGTTAGGCTTGGGGTATGTCCTCCAACACCGGGCCTTCTTCCATTGGACCGTTCCCTGCCGGGCCCACCGACACTGAAGAGCTCTCTCCTGCCGAGCGGTACCGTGCCAGCGCCGAGCGCAGGGCCGAAGCGGCGACATACCTCGGAGCCTTCGTCCGTACCCTGGACTTCGAACTGGACGACTTCCAGCGGCAGTCATGCCGCTCCCTCCAGGAGGGCAGGGGAGTGCTGGTGGCGGCCCCCACAGGCGCCGGCAAGACCATCGTCGGTGAATTCGCCATCTACCTGGCGCTTCAGCGGGGCCTGAAGGCGTTTTACACAACCCCCATCAAGGCTTTGAGCAACCAGAAGTTCACCGAACTTTCTGAAAAATACGGCGCCCGGAATGTTGGCCTCCTCACCGGCGACACCAGCATCAACGGTGACGCCCCCGTCGTCATCATGACCACGGAAGTCCTGCGGAACATGCTGTACGCGGATTCGGCAACATTGGACGACCTCGGCTATGTGGTGATGGACGAGGTGCATTACCTGGCCGACAGGTTCCGGGGTGCCGTCTGGGAGGAAGTGATCATCCATCTCCCCAGCGAGGTGCAGGTGGTTTCACTCAGCGCCACCGTCTCGAACGCCGAGGAGTTCGGAGCCTGGCTGGACACCGTCCGCGGTGATACTGACATCATCGTCTCCGAGCACCGGCCGGTACCTCTCTGGCAGCACGTGATGGTTGGCCGCCAGATCATGGACTTGTTCGCCGGAGAAACCAGCTTCGACGAAATTGCGCCGCCGGTGGACGGGGGGGAGACGCAGCCGGTTTCGTCGAAGGACAGCGCAAAGGGCCGCGGCGTCGACGTCAATCCCCACCTCCTCAAGGTAGCGCGCAGCGAAATCCAGCAGAGTTTCCGCAGCCGCCAAGGGGGACCCGGCGGACGCGGCCAGCGCGGGCGGCGCGGCAACGACCGTCCCGGCCGGGGCGGCGACGAACGTGGCGTTCGTCCCGCCAGCCGCCCCCAGGTCATTGCAAGCCTGGACCGCATGGACCTGCTCCCTGCCATTACCTTCATTTTCTCAAGGGCCGGCTGTGACGCTGCCGTGGCACAGTGCGTCGGCTCCGGGCTGTGGCTCACCACGGAGAAGGAACAGCGGATCATCGCCCAGCGCGTTGACGAAGCCGGCCAGGATATCCCGCCGGACGACCTCGATATCCTGGGCTTCTGGACCTGGCGTGACGGACTGATCCGGGGCTTCGCCGCCCACCATGCCGGCATGCTGCCCACTTTCAAGGAAGTGGTGGAGAAACTCTTCGCCGACGGCCTGGTCAAAGCGGTTTTCGCCACGGAAACCCTGGCCTTGGGCGTCAACATGCCTGCCCGCTCCGTGGTGCTGGAAAAGTTGGACAAGTTCAACGGTGAAGCCCATGTGGACATCACCGCCGGTGAGTATACGCAGCTGACCGGCCGTGCGGGCCGCCGCGGCATCGACGTCGAAGGCCATGCAGTGGTGCTGTGGCAGCCCGGTACGGACCCGACGGCGGTCGCCGGCCTGGCGTCCCGGCGCACCTACCCCTTGAACTCGAGCTTCCGGCCCACGTACAACATGAGCATCAACCTCCTGGCCCAGTTCGGCCGGGCCCGGGCCCGCGAAATCCTTGAGTCCTCCTTTGCCCAGTTCCAGGCTGACCGTTCGGTGGTGGGGCTTGCCAGGCAGGTGCGCAGCCGGGAGGAATCGCTGGCCGGGTATGCCAAGTCGATGACCTGCCATTTGGGCGACTTTACCGAGTACGCGCGGCTGCGGAGGGAACTCTCCGACGCCGAAAACGCCGGTTCGCGTACCAAGTCCCGCGCCCGGAAATCACTCAGCGATGATTCCCTGGCCCGCCTGTTGCCGGGGGACGTGGTGGAGGTGCCCGGGGGCAGGGCGCCCGGCCCGGCCATTGTGCTCAGTTCGGACCACACCAGCCGCGAGCCGCGGCCTGCCGTCCTGACGCTGGACAACCAGTTGCGGAGAATCGGAACCGATGATCTGGAAGGCCCCATCGCGCCGGTGACGCGCATCCGCATTCCCAAGTCCTTTAATGCCAAGGTGCCCAAATCCCGCCGTGATCTCGCGTCCTCGGCCCGGAACGCGTTGCGGGAGAACCGGCCGCCCGCCCCGGGCAACACCCGCAACCACGATTTCGGACTCGCCACGGCCCTGCCCAACCAGGAAAAGCGCATCGCCGACCTCCGCCGCGTCCTCCGGGCCCACCCGTGCCACGGCTGCAGCGAACGGGAGGACCACGCCCGCTGGTCCGAACGCTGGTGGAAGCTGCGGCGGGAAACCGATGGGCTGGTGCGCCAGATCCAGGGCCGGACCAACACGATCGCCAAGACCTTTGACCGTGTGTGCGACGTCCTGACCGCGTACGGGTATCTGGAGCCGGCTGCCGACGGCCGGCTGGGCATCAGTCCCGATGGCCAGCGGCTGCGGCGGATCTACGGGGAGAAGGACCTCCTCATTTCCCAGTCCCTGCGGCTGGGCGCGTTTGACGATCTGGATGCCGTGGAAGTTGCAGCACTGGCCAGTGTGCTGGTGTACCAGGCGAAAAGGGAGGACCGGGGGCTCCGGCCGCGGATGCCCAGTATTTCCCTTGAGACGTCGGTGGATATCGTCGTCCGCGAGTGGTCTGCCTTGGAGGACGTGGAAGAGGAGAACAAGCTTCCGCTGACCGGCGAACCCGAACTGGGGCTCGTCTGGCCGATCTACAAGTGGGCCCGTGGCCGCCACCTGCAGGACGTCCTGAGCGGCACGGACCTGGCAGCCGGTGACTTTGTCCGGTGGGTGAAGCAGGTTGTCGACCTCTTGGACCAGCTCGCAAAGATTCCCGGCCTGGAACCCCGCCTTGCCCGGCTCTGTGCCGAAGCCATCTCGCTGATCCGCCGCGGCGTCGTAGCCTATTCTTCCGTACTCTGACAAGCCTCGCCGGCCACCCACCGGCCCACACCAACTCCAGGAGCACTGCCCCGCATGTCCCAGCCTGAACCGCTGCCCGCTGCCCGAGCTAAGACTGTCCTCTACCGGAACGGGTCCGTCTACACCGCGGCAGACCCTTTTGCCACGGCCATGGTGGTTGACGGCGGCACGGTTGCCTGGGTGGGATCCGAACAGGCAGCCTCATCCATTGCTGACAGTTCAATGGAGATCATCGATCTCCGGGGCGCCCTCGTGGCGCCGGGCTTCGTGGACTCCCACATCCACCTGACCGAGACCGGCATCGCGCTGGACTCACTGCAGCTGGGCGGAATCCGTTCAGCCAAGGAACTGCTGGACGCCGTAGCCGGCGTCCCCGGCACGGGACCTGTGCTGGGCCACGGCTGGGATGAGACCACCTGGGCGGATGACACCCTGCCCACCGCCGAGGAGCTGGAACGGGCGTCCGCCGGGCGGCACGTATACCTCTCGCGGGTGGACGTGCACTCCGCGCTGGTGTCCGGGTCCCTGGCCCACGCGGCGGGCGTCCGGGAACTGGACGGGTTCGACGGCGGGGCGAGGGTCCGGCGGGCAGCGCACACGGCCGCCCGCCAGGCTACCCGCCGGCTGCCGCACGACGAGCTGCGGCGCCACCAGGGCCGTGCATTGTCCGAAGCGGCGGCTAATGGCTACGTGGCAGTCGCGGAAATGGGCGCACCGCACATCGGCGGCGCAGAGGACCTGCGGCTTGCCGCCGCATGGAACAACGGCGGCCCTGAAAGCGCCGGAGTCCCTGAAGTCCTTCCCTACTGGGGGGAACTGGCGGCCTCCGAAGAACATGCCCGCAGCCTTCTGGGCCAGTTTGGCTTCAGCGTGCGGGGGGTGGCCGGCGACCTCAACATCGACGGCTCCATCGGATCGCGGACGGCCGCCCTGAGGTCCGCGTACGAGGACGCGCCGGGCGAGCAGGGGAGCCTGTATCTGACTGTTGATGAAGCTGCAGCGCACCTTGCTGCATGCTCGCTTGCCGGAGTCCAAGGCGGATTCCATGTTATTGGGGACGCCGGGCTGGACACCGCGCTGGCCGCCCTCGAGCTGGCAGCACGTGAAGTGGGTGAGCAGCGGGTGCGTGCCGCAGGCCACCGCCTTGAACATGTGGAGATGGTGGACGCCGCCGCCGTCGAAACCCTGGCCCGGTACGCGGTTACAGTCAGCGCCCAGCCGGCGTTCGACGCTGCCTGGGGCGGCCCCGGAGGGCTGTACGAACAAAGGCTGGAGGAGCGGAGCCGGTCAATGAACCCCTTTGCCAGGCTCTTCGCGGCCGGGGTTCCGGTGTGCTTCGGCAGCGACAGCCCAGTGACGCCCCTGCGGCCCTGGTCCAGTGTCCGCGCCTGCCTGGAGCACCACAACCAGGATGAGCGGATTTCGGCCCGCGCAGCCTTCCTGGGCCACACCCGGGCAGGCTGGCGCGCCGCCAGATATTCCGACCCCATGGCGGGACAGCTCGTGCCCGGAGCTCCTGCCAGTTTCGCCGTCTGGGAGGTCGAGGAACTGATGGTCCAGGTGGCGGACGGCCGCGTCCAGTCCTGGAGCACCGACCCAAGGGCGCGGACACCGCTGCTGCCTGCCCTGGACACCGGCACTGATCCGGTGTGCCTGCAAACGGTCAGGAACGGCATCGAAATTTTCGCAAGTCCAGCGCTCCGGTCCTGACCCGGCTGCCGCCACCCTATAATTGGTAGTTGCGCCTGCTGCGACCCCGATTGCGGCCGGGCGCTCTGACCGTTTCCCCCAGGAAAGGCCCTCTGTGCGCGTCCTCACGATCATTCCCACCTACAACGAGCTGGAATCGCTGCCCAAGACCCTCCAGCGGCTTCGCGCGGCGGTCCCGGCGTCGGACGTGTTGGTGGTGGATGACAACAGCCCTGACGGCACCGGCCAGCTCGCGGACCGTTTCGCTGCCGAGGATTCCCAGGTGCACGTCCTGCACCGCAAGGGCAAGGAAGGCCTGGGCGCCGCGTACATCGCCGGCTTCCGGTGGGGTCTGGACGCCGGATATGACGTCCTGGTTGAAATGGACGCTGACGGTTCCCACCAGCCCGAGCAGCTTCCCCAGCTGCTGGAAGCCGTTGAACAGGGCGCCGACCTTGCCATGGGCTCCCGGTGGGTTCCCGGCGGCAGCGTCGTCAACTGGCCCCTCTACCGCCAGGCCATTTCCAGGGTGGGCAGCACCTATGCCCGCCTCATGCTGGGTCTGAAGATCAAGGACGTCACGGGCGGCTACCGCGCGTTCCGCAGGACCACGCTGGAAAAGCTCAACCTGGACCAGGTGGACTCGGTTGGCTACGGCTTCCAGGTGGACCTCGCGTTCCGGGTGGCCCGCATGGGGCTCCGGATCGAGGAACGGCCCATCACTTTTGTTGAGCGGGAACTCGGCGCCTCCAAGATGAGCGGCAACATCGTGCTCGAAGCCATGGTCAACGTCACCAAGTGGGGCCTGCAGGCCCGCTGGCACGCCCTGACCGGCAAGAAGACACCGGCGCGGCAGCCGTAACCGCTGCAGCACAGCGCGTAGAAGCCGAATTAAACAAGGAAGGGGCTGTCCCTGCACAAAGTGCAGGGACAGCCCCTTTGGTTCAAGCCCTGGGCTGGATTCCTTAGGCGGAGCGCCGTTCTCCGCGGCGTTCGCGCAGGATGGTCAGCCGGTCTTCGAGGATCTGCTCAAGCTCGGGCAGCGAGCGGCGTTCCAGGAGCATGTCCCAGTGGGTACGGACAGCTTTGTCGTTGCTGGTGTCGGGCCGTTCGCCATCAACCAGGAGCGCTTCCTTGCCGGTTTTGGAAACCCACACCGGGGGGATTTCCGCCTCTGAGGAGAAGGTGACGAAGACCTGCTCGCCGTCCTCGCACCGGTACTCGACACGCTGGCGCGGAGCCGGCTCTACTCCGGACTCGGTCTCCATGCTCTGTGCACCAAGGCGCATGCCCCGCAGGCTGCGATCGCTCATGATTTCTCCCTCTGGTCGATTCGCGGTGTACAACACCGCGCCGGCCGACGGTAAACACGTACCATCGGACTACTGTGTGCTCTGTGCTGCATCTCTAGATTCAACGCATCGCGAAGCTTTGTTGTTCCAGCGGATCTGCTCCAGCCGGACAAATACACAATTATACCGGCGTAAGGCCGGAACAGCCAAAAGAGGGGTCCGTTCAGCACGGACCCCTCCTCGTAACCGGCAAGGACCGTCAGCCGGTCCTCCGGCCGTAGCGCCCTAAGGCTCCGACGGTTTGGCCCCGACTTCGTCGAACAGGCCGCCGGCGGATTCCGGGGTGGTCCCGCCCAGGGCGTTGCCGATTCCCTTGAGTGCTTCGCCGACTTCACTGGGAATGATCCACAGCTTGTTGGAGGAGCCCTCCGCCAGCTTGGGCAGTGTCTGCAGGTACTGGTAGGCCAGCAGCTTCTGGTCCGGATTGCCCTTGTGGATGGCGTCGAAGACCTTCTGGATGGCCTGGGCTTCGCCGTCGGCACGGAGGATGGCCGCCTTCGCATCACCTTCCGCTTTCAGGATGGAGGCCTGCCGCTGGCCCTCAGCGGTGAGAATCGCTGACTGCTTGGTTCCTTCGGCCGTCAGGATGGCCGCGCGCCGGTCGCGCTCGGCGCGCATCTGCTTCTCCATCGAGTCCTGGATGGAGTGGGGCGGATCGATTGCCTTCAGTTCCACGCGGGAAACCCGGATGCCCCAGCGGCCCGTGGCCTCGTCCAGGACGCCGCGCAGCTGTCCGTTGATCTGGTCCCGGGACGTGAGCGCCTCCTCGAGGTTCAGCCCGCCCACCACGTTGCGCAGCGTGGTGGTGGTCAGCTGCTCCACGGCCTGGATGTAGTTGGCGATCTCGTACGTGGCGGCGCGCGGGTCCGTGACCTGGAAATACACCACGGTATCGATGGAGACCACCAGGTTGTCCTCGGTGATGACAGGCTGCGGCGGGAAGGAGACCACCTGCTCGCGCAGGTCCAGCAGCGGCAGGAGCCGGTCAACGAAGGGAATAAGGATGGTCAGTCCCGGATTGAGCGTCCGCTGGTATTTGCCCAGCCTTTCAACAACACCAGCCCGTGCCTGTGGAATGATCCGGACCGCCCGGACCAGGACAATAATCACAAACACGATCAGGACCACCAGCACAATGGCGAGTGCGGCTCCTCCTGCGTTATCCATACATTTCCTTCTTCCCCAATTGATCAGGCTGTATCAGGACTTGGTGTCGGGTTCGGATGCTGCCGAAACCACGGCGGTGGCACCGTCTATGGCGGCCACCACAACTTTTTGGCCGGCGGGAAGGACTCCTGCCGCTGAGCGGGCGCTCCAGATATCGCCGCCGATTTTGACCAGGCCGCCGTCTGAGGAGACGGGTTCCATGACCACGGCCTGTTCACCGATCAGCCGGTCAACGTTGGTGCGCTGCTCGGACGGAC
This sequence comes from Pseudarthrobacter sp. GA104, assembly GCF_009741265.1. GTDB lineage: Bacteria > Actinomycetota > Actinomycetes > Actinomycetales > Micrococcaceae > Arthrobacter. Next base: position 4,501,035 of record NZ_WOWL01000001.1, on the reverse strand, counting down.
CCTTCTTCAAGTGGGACAGGGCCACCGGACGGACAAAGGCGATCATGAGCAGGGAGACGACGCAGAAAACCACAATCTGCAGCCAGAGGTCAGCGCCGGCAAAATCAGCCACCAGGGCGGCGAGGGTTCCTCCGCCGAGCATGATGAAAAACAGGTCAAGGGTGATCATCTCGATCACTGCAAAGGCGAGGAAAGCGGTGAGCCACAGTGCCCACCAGTTTTCGCCCAACCATTCGAACAACGTGCTCCCCCTTCGCTACGGGGAGCCGCTACCGCGGACCCTCCAGCAACTGTTCTTCCATCCTAATGCGGGCAGCCTTCCTTTGGGCGGGCCGCCGGGAGTTGGCGGGGATAGTGGCCAAGTCGTTACTGCGTGCGGGCCGTCGCGGGGCGGAAGACTGTGAGGCGGAACCTCGCTTCGGCCAGGACGGGCTCCGGCTGGCCCTCCAGCCTGGCGGCGATGGCGGTGCGGTCGCTGTGATGCCCCGCCGGTCCCATGAACGCAAGGTCTGCTGCCTCCTGGCGGGTTAGCGCAAGGGGGAAGTCGATGTCCCGGGCGCTTTCGATCGTGAAGTGCGGCTCCATTGCCCCGGCCAAACGGTTCTCCTTGCCTTCTTCGATACCGAGCATGCCGGCCGGCTCCGCAATGGAGGCGAGATGACCGGGCCGGGGTGTCACCACGGCCAGCAGGCCCGCTGGCCGCAGCACGCGTGCGAACTCCGGGGCGTTCCGGGGCGCGAAAATAACCGTGACCGCGTCAACCGAGTTGTCCTTCACCGGCAACGGCTGCCATACGTCCCAGGCGAGGTTTACCGCCTCCGGGTTGAGCCGCGCGGCGCGCCGCAGGGCGAATTTCGAGATGTCGAGGCCAAGGGCGGCCACCTCCCGGCCGTTGGCCGCCGCCGCATCAAGCAGAACGCGCAGGTAGTGTCCCGTGCCGGTTCCTGAGTCCAGCACGACGGCTCGGTCCCGGGGCAGGGCGGGAACGACGGCGGCTGCCACCGCCTCTGCCAGCGGCAGGTAGTGCCCCTTCCCCAGGAAGTTGAAGCGGGCCTCCACCATCTCGGCGGTGTCCGCTTCGAAAGCGGTGCCTTTTCCCACCAGCAGGTTGAAGTACCCCTGCCTGGCGGCGTCGAAGCTGTGGGAAGATCCGCAAAGAAGGCGGCCGTGGCCGGAGGGATGCGGTCCCGCCGGCTCCAGCGGCTGGAAGCACACAGGGCACAGCAGGGGAAGCTTGGGAGCGGGCATAGCCACCATCTTAGGGCGGCCCGCCCGGCGCCCCGGATGGGTCCGGCTAGGAGCCGGCGACGCTGACCGGGCCGGTATCGAACCCGAGCCCTGCCCGGGCCTTGCTGATCCCCGGTTCCGCCCAGTGCGCGGCGTACTCCGCGTTGCTGCTGAGCGACCGCAGCTGGGCCCGGTCCACGTACAGGACACCGTTCAGGTGGTCGGTTTCGTGCTGCACGATCCGGGCCTGCCAGCCTGCGAACTCCCGCTGCACCGGTGAGCCATCGGGTGCCTGGAAGTCCAGCAGGACGTTCTCGGGTCGGGTCACCACTGCCTGGAGCCCGTTCAGGGAGAGGCAGCCCTCGTAAAAGGAGGCATACTCCGTTCCCAGCGGCGTGTACCGGGGGTTCAGGAGTGCCAGGAACTCCAATGGACGTCGCTTGCGCAGCGCAGCGGCCTCCGGATCGACGTCGAACTGGTCCTCGACGACCGCGATTTGGAGGGGGATGCCGAGCTGCGGCGCCGCCAGTCCCACTCCGGGGGCCTCGTGCATAACCTGCCGCATGAGGGCGATGAGGCGCTCCAGCTGGTCGGAGGAGAGTTGCCGGTCAAAGGCGGCGGCGCGCTGTCGAAGTGCGGGGTGGCCGGCCTGCACGATGGGCGGGAGCGTTCCTGCCGAAAGGATCCGCTCCACGGTTTCCCGAATCTGTTCATCGCTGGCGGTGGTCTCCGGCGGGATGGGGTTCATGGGGAAAGCCTACTGGCCTCCGTCATCCTCCCGGCCGCAGTGGGTTAGTGTCGTTTCCATGGCTGAAGACCCTTCCCTGAGCATCTCCCCGTTGGATCGGGTCCTCGGATTCATCCGGGTACTGGAAGCAGGCGGAGGGGCCGCTGAGATCAGGCCTTTCCTGGCGGACACCTTCGTGCTGGTCGAAGCACCGCACCTCCTGGCTCCGGAAGGCTCCACGCGCACGCTCGCTTCGGTCCTTGCCGGCGCGGACCAGAGCTCCGAGGTGGTCTCGGACCAGAAGTTCCACATCAGGCGCACCACCTGTGAAGGCGGAAGGGTGTCCGTGGAGGCAGACTGGTCAGCGACGGTCCGGATGGACCTCCGCTACTGGGACCGGGGGGAGACCATCCGGGCCCGGACGTCGTCGGTTTTTGAGGTTGCTGACGGAAAAATCGTGAGCCAGGACAGCTACGACTGCTACTTCCGCTGACTCCCGCCGGGGGCCATGTCCGAGCGTTCCCCGCCACCGCCCTACTGCATGGTGAAGCGGCGGGCCGTCCACAGGTTCATTGCCGGGATTGAAGCGGCGCCGCCGATGGCAAGGTTGCGAAGCCTAAGGAGCGGCGCCGGCAGCGGGCGTCCCAGCAGCATGTTCACTTCGGACTGGCGCCGCGCAATCACAGCGGCACGTCGCCGACCGGCGTCGAATGCCTTCAGCCGCCGGGCCACTGGCTTTCCCGCCACTGCCTCCCGAACCACGGGGGCCAGGGCCTGGGCGTCCAGCCAGCCAAGGTTCATGCCCTGGCCGCCGATCGGGCTGATTTCGTGGGCGGCGTCGCCCACCAGCACTACGCGCCCGGCCACGATGCGCCGGGCCATTGTGGAGCGGACGCTGAAGGCGCTCAGCATGGTGTTGGTCCGCACGTCAGGGAGGATTCCCGTCCGCCGCAGGACCAGGCGTGCCAGCCGGCCGGCGTCGGCTCCTTCCGCGGGCTGGCCGAGCCGTACCACCCACCGCCGCAGCCCGCCCGGGAGCGGGAAGGATTCCACGATCCCCTCCGGCTCGAGGAAGAGGACAGCCATCTGCCCATGGCGTCCGGAGTCGGCGAAGTCGCCCATCAGGTAGTGGTCCGGATAGGCCTTGGTGCGGACGGGCATACGGACGGCATCGCGCAGCCGTGACCTTGCGCCGTCGGCGGCGACCACAATTGACGCTTCAAAGCTGCCGCCCCCTGCCGTTGCGTCGCTGGAAGGTTCGACGACGACGGCGGCCGAAGCGCCGTCGTCGTTCACTCCTGTGACGCGCACGCCCCTGACGATGGCCCGGCTGTCGAGGGCATTGACGCGTTCCTCGAGGAGTTGTTCCGTCCGGTACTGGGGGAGGGCCAGCACGAACGGAAAGTCCTCCGAAACGCCTGCGAAGGACATGGTGCCCACGGTCCTCCCGCCGCTGAGGGCCATGCCCGCACGGATCGGCACGCCCTCCCGCACCATGGCATCGGCCAGGTGGACGCCGTCCAGCGCCTCGAGGGCGGGAGGATGGATCCCGATGGCGCGGGTGTGGATATTGCGTTCCGTCCGCTGCTCGAGGAGCCGTACGGAGACGCCCTCCTGGAGCAGGGAAGCCGCCAGGTAGAGGCCCACCGGGCCGCCGCCGACGATGACCACGTCTGTTTCCACGTCAGTCCCTCGAAAAAGCGAGGACCTGGTGGAAGGCGCTGCTCGGTCTGACCACCCAGCCGGGGGGAGCGACGGCCGCCAGTTCCCGGCGCGAATAGCTGCGCCGGATGGACGTGAGCCCGTCCGCGCGAATGAATGAATGCCGAAAGGGCAGGGCGGCGGCACTGAAAAGGGCATAGGCAACCGGGCTGCGGCGGAGATCGTTGTGCAGCACGGCCTTTTCGGCCAGAACTTGCGAATGCGCCAGCAGTTCCTGGAGTTGTGCCTCAGCAAGGTGGTGCAGGACATGGTTGGAAATCACGAAGTCGTACTGCCTGCCCTCGCTCACCAGATCGGCGCTGTGGGCCTGCCGGAAAGTGAGTCCCGGGACGTCGGGGCGCCGCCTAGCGAAGGCGGCGGCCCGAGGATCGGGATCGATGCCCGTGATGTGCAGGGCCAGGTGGTCGCGCGCGGCCCAGCGCCACAGCAGGGTTGGGAGATCCCCTCCGCCTGAGCCAACGTCCAGGAGCGTCACGGGCCGGGAGCTGCCGGCCAGGAAAGGACGCAGCTCGCGCACGTACAGCCGGCGCCACCCGGAGAGCATCCGGTTGATGACAGCGAACTGGCGGTACGTGTTGTCCAGGGCCTGCGGGTCGCAGTCGGGCAGGTCCATGATTTCCACCGCCCAGGCGGCGCGCCGCCGCAGCAGGAGATCCACGGGGATCAGGCCACCGGCGCTTCCACCGGCAGCCCCTCCTGCACCTGTTCCTCTGGAGAGTTGTGCGCCGGCCGGGTGGTGCGCGGCGCTTGCCGCAGTTTCGTGAAGACCGCCGTTTCCACAGTGAGGCCGGGGCCGAAGGCCATGGAGCAGATCCGTTCGTCACCCGGCTCCGGGTCCTGTTCCAGGATGTGCTTGATGACGAACAGGACAGTAGCGCTGCTCATGTTGCCGTAATTGCGGAGGACCTCGCGGGCCGGAACCAGCTGTTCCTGCGTGAGGCCGAGCCTGGACTCGACTTTGTCGAGGATGCTGCGGCCGCCCGGGTGGATGGCCCAGTGGCGGATGGAGGAGTAGGGGAGTGCTGCCAGTTCCGGTTCCCGCGCCAGGAGGGGCGCCAGTGCCCCGACGATGTGGTCGTCGATGATGTGCGGGACGTAGTTGCCCAGGACCATTTCGAATCCGTGGTCGCCAATGTTCCAGGCCATGGAGTCCTCGCCGACGGGAGTGAGGACTGTTTCAAAATGGTCCAGCTGCATCAGCGCATGGTCTTCGGCGCCTTGCCGGGCAGTGACGACGGCGGCTGCCGCACCATCGGCGAAAAGTGCTGACCCCATGATGGTGTCCGGATCGTTGGAAGTACGCACGTGCAGCGAGCACAGTTCCGCGCAGACCACCAGGACCACGGCGTTGGGGTCGGCTTCGCAGAACAGCTTTGCTGCGCGCAGCGCGGGAAAGGCCGCATAGCAGCCCATGAAGCCGAGGTGGTAGCGCTGGACCGCTGGATCCAGGCCGAGCTCCCGCACGATTTTGTAGTCGGGCCCCGGATTGAAGAATCCCGTGCAGGAGACTGTCACCAGGTGAGTTATGTCAAGTAAATTGAGTTCCGGGCAGGCGCTGACGGCGGAGCGGGCGGCTTCGACGAAGAGCTTGGTGGCTTCCCGGCCGAAGATCTCATTCCGGGCTTTGGTGCCGGGGTTCAGGAGGAGGCCGGTGGCGGGGTCGTAGAACTGCGGATCGTCCGAGCGGAACTCGTTGGTCAGTTCCTCGACGGCGGTAAAGCGGGTGTCAATGGCCGCTGAATCGAAGCACGTGTTCACCAGCCGGGAACCAAGCCTGGACAGGCCAGGCTGGGCCGCAAAAACGTCCCGGGCTTCCGACTGGATCAGCATCGTTTTCGGAACTGCAGTTTCAAGTGAACGCACGTAGACCGTCATTGGTTCATTCTTAGCGAGCCCTTGGAATAAGGCAACGGTGGGCGGCCCGGTGACCTGCGGAGTTGTCCGATCCGGCGGGTGCGCCCACGCTGGTGGACCCACGCTTCCGTAACCTCACATAACGCCGATAATCTACATTATGTCAAGTAGAGTCGAGTCCACCTGCCATGGGGAGATGCACGCCCTGCTTCACGTTCGGATAATTCCGTGGGTTGGGCTTCATGGAACTTTGGGCGGCTTCGTCGACCCCAGGCGTTCGGCCAGCACCGGAGGCCCCGGCGCACCCAACTGTTCCACCCTCCAGGCATCAGGGAAGAACCGGCTCCGCACCGCGTGATGCCAGGAGGCAGCAAAACTGGATCGAAGGCAAGCTGGTCTTCGAAAAGCAGCAGGTCCACGTCCGCCGGCACGAAGGCCCGCACCCAGGCCACCAATTCGATCATCGGCGCGGGCGGAGCGCTGATCACGAACGCGGTGAGGTCATCGCTGCCCTACATCCCAGGCGTCCGAGTAGCCTACTCGCGCCAGTCGTCTACCGCGGCGCTCAAGAGGCTGCCGATGTGGTCGCGCCGCAGTGCTCCGAAGACGTCCTCGCGGTCGAACCGCCACTCAGCGCCGTTGACCACGACGAAGGTGTAACCGCCCACCGTCACCTCCTGTCCACGAAAGCCCCCAACCTGCATCTGGCCCAATTCTGGCATCCCGCCCTCGCGGACGGCAGGCACCAGTGCGTGCGGAACTGCACCACTCCCCTGCGGCTGAAGCGGTCGGTCTCAGAATGAAAGGGTTCTCGGGGTCACGGTGAGGTTGATCCCTGCATGCCGTCCCAGCAGGTCCCGGGAGGCCTCCGGGACGTCTATGCGTCCGCTCCAGCGGTGAACGGTAGGGTCTATGTCCTTCAGCTGGTCCCTCTCCCCCGGCTCCCAGTCCCGAAGGGCCGTCGGGATCACGCTGTTCCAGGCAGCCCATGCCCTCGGCAGCGGCCGGTCTTTTGCGGGAGGTTCGATGTCAACCACCAGGGTGTCCTGCCAGTCCTCGGTCTGCTCCAGGTGGTCATCAAAGAAGAAGTGTCCCTCCTTCTCCCTGATGGACATCAGCCGGAGCCGGAGCGCATGACGAAGCCGGGGTACCACCCTGCCGCCGACACGCGGCCGTGGCGCCTTGGAGGAAAGGAAAGTCGTCAGCAGCGGAACCGGAGAATCGATGGGGTCCCCTTCCCGCCAGTGCTCAATCTGTACCGGACAGAAGTGGGACGCACTCTGCTCGTGGACCATGACCGGCAGTCCCCTGATGGCCAGCGCGACGTCAAGCTGGAATTCGACGTCGGCAGGAGCGTCCCTGCCGACCGTGAAGCCGACCAGCTCCACCTCGACCTTAAGGTCGCCGAAGAGGAAGCGCTGGAGGTTCTGGTAGCCCTCCTCCGAGTTGACGATTCCGTACCGTCCGCTGTGGCTGCGGTGCACTACGGCCAGCGGCGCGCCCCGGACTGCAGCGTTGTCGATCTGGACCAGCCCGTCACTGCGGGCACCCACCGCCTTGGAGGACAGGCCCAGGGCCACATCGTAGTCCTCCGGATTGGAACCGACGAGGCAGAACAGTTCGTCAACCGGGAAGCCCTCCTCGGGCATCTCGGTTGCGATGAATTGATCGCGCGTCAGCGTCCTCCTGAGGGCAGGAGGGGTGAGGTACTCGTACATCCGGTCAGGGCCAAAAATATCCGCGCCCTGGAGCCCCGTGGCGTCGCGAATCTTCTCCAGCAGGCCAAAACCGATAGCGAAACGGATTCCACCGTGCGGCGTTGCGTAGGTAAAGACCCTGGCAACAAATCCGGCTCCCGCGGCGGGGTCAATATTGCCGTCCTGCCCGGCGAGGCTTTCCGGGATGACCCGTTGCAGAAGCGAGCGGCAGATCAGCCCGCCCATGGAATGGGCCACCAGGAAGACCTTGGGCGCGCCGGTCTTCTCCAGCACAAGCTTGATCAGCTTGAACAGGTCGCGTGCCGCATCCTCGAAGGAGAAGTTTTCCGGGTCCGCGCCAAAGGTATCTGCTGACACGTCGTAGAAGCGGTGGATCCACACCGACGCCGGGTTCACCGAGCCGGCGTCCGCGCTGTTCAGAAAGGCCCATTGGTCACCGTGGACAGGGACCTCGTACTTATGGTCGCTCACCAGCCGCAGCATCGGAGACTCGAACTGGTGGAACTTCGCCCGGCCATTGCTGTCAGCCCTGACGTGCACAGAGCCCTGGCTGAAGCCGTAGAACGGGTCATCGACGGCGGTATTGACGGCGGTGCCTGTTCCGGCGAAGCCCCGGACGTAGATCACGGGCAGCCGGCCGTCGTCACCGGGGAACCCCATACTGTCCCTCCTTAGGCAACAGATCAGGACTCTGCCGTGCGCCTTGCAGCGTACGGGTCTTGGCCGATTGGACCATCCGCGGCGTTACCGCAGCGTTACTGCTGCCGGTTCCTCCGCCGCGCCCCGCGGGTCCCAGTGCCGGTGCCGTGGGGGTTAACGGCTCAGCGGTGTACGGGGGCGGGAGCCCCGCCGGGCAGGACTAATCTTGCGTCAATATTTCGGAAACGCGAGCCAACTCCTGATTTTCCTCCACCAAGATCAAAGGAACCAAGAGGAAAGCCTCCATTCAATGGAGGGCACCTCTGGCGGCCAAGGGATCGGCGCGGCAGAAGCCTGGACCTTCCCACAATCATTGAGCCAGGACGGGAGAGGTGACCGCGGTGATGCAAGACCACCATTGGTCCGAGCCCGCGGGCGACCAGGGACCAGAGCAGGAGCCCCCCTCCGCCGGCTTCATGGTCATTCGGACCTGGCAGGAGCCCGGCCACCCACAGGGGTTCCGCGCGAGGATAACCTACGGACAGACTCCCAGCAGCACTCAAAGCACCGTGGCCACAGCCGACCCCGCGGAGGTCCTAAGCGTGGTCAAGCGCTGGCTGGCCGCTCAGCCAGGGGTGACCGGGCGGAACTGACCGTTCCGTCCCCAAACCTGGCCGACGCTCGAGGGGCCCCGTGAGAAGCCCGCTTACCGATTCCGAAGGCAGTAGACCCATGTCTTCCCCAAGCTGCTTCCGGTAGCGTTCGTAAGCCCTGAGCGCGGCGGCGGGATTGCCGTGCTGCAATTCAGCCTGGATAAGGAGACTGACGGCAGTCTCATAGAGCGGCTCGATCTCCACCGCCGCCTCGGCGGCTGCCTCTGCCGTACCGGTGTCCCCCACGGCAAGTGCATGCGAAGCGATGGCTACGTAAGCCCGTAAGCGGTCCTGCTGCAGCCGACTCTGTTCAACCATCATCCAGTCCTCGTACCAGCCGGGAAGCAGCTGCGCGTCATGTAGTCCGTCCAGCAGGGATGCAGGGTCGGCCTGCAGCCCTGCACCGCCCAGGGCCCTGGCCTGAAGCCGGACCCGCCTTAGGTCGACATCCACGTCGTCGCTGAGGTACAGCATCCGGCCCTCATTGACGATCAGCCCGGGCACTTGGCGGGAAATCAGATGCACACTGACGCGCAGGCTCTCCAACGCCTTGGAATCCGGATACTCGGGCCACAACAAGCCGACGAGGTAGTTACGGAGAAGCGGACCCTTGATGGCCAGCGCCGCGATCAGCCGCTGCTGACGCGTCGCAACGTGCACAACCACGCCGTCCCGGCAGAGACGCCAGGACCCGAGCAGTTCCAGTTTCAATTCTCCATAGCCGTCGGCGCCCATGGGAACCTGATTTCGGTTCAACAAAACGTGTGATGGATGGTACGAATGAGCATCCTCAGGACGGTCGGTCCTGTCAATGGGGCCATCCCCATACTTCCTAAGGGAGAGGTCCCTCTCCGAAGCGGAGGCAACCCGGACGGAATCTAGCGCCTGGACCCGATCCCGGCGCCAACCATGGCCCCGATCCCAAGTCCCAGTGCAAAACCAAGCAACGGACTGTCAAAAACCGCGAGCCCAAGGGTAATTCCAACAGCACCGCCAACGAGGCAACAGATCCACAGTGGCTTGTTCACAGGGCCTCCAGCAGCGGATAGTTCGGCAGCCGGCCGGAGATTACTGCGGATTTCCCGGCAAGGTCACCCGTCATAGGCTTTCTGCAGTTCGGCGATGTCCAGCTTGCGCATCCCCAGCATTGCCTGCATGGCCCGCTGAGATCCTTGGGGGTCGGGTCCCGCGATCAAGGACGGCAGGATTGAGGGTATGACCTGCCAGGACAAACCGAAACGGTCCTTTAGCCATCCGCACTGGCTTTCTGAGCCGCCGTCGGTCAGGGCTGCCCAGTACCGGTCCACCGCGGACTGGTCCTCGCAGTCCACCACGAACGAAACAGCCTCAGTGAAGGTGGATCCCCGGGCACCATTCAGGGCAGTGAACCCCCGTCCTTCGAGTTCAAAGTCGACGGCGATTGCTTCGCCTGCCGCGCCCGGTCCGCCCTCACCGAACCGCGAAACATTGAGGATTCTTGAATCGTCGAAAACCGAAGTGTAGAACTGTGCCGCTTCTTCCGCCTGGTTTTCGAACCAGAGGCAGGTCCCGATCTTTCGTGGCATGGTGGCTCCCTTCCGGCTTGAGCCTAATGCCGCGGTCCACGGCACACAACGGCCGGCGTTAAGCTCGGATCCATGACTTCCCGCAACATGAAGACCGCAAAACCGCACGCCTTCCGCCTGACTCTGGCAGCCGCGGCGACCGACGCCGTCATGATTCTGGTGTTCGCCGCCGTCGGACGTGACGCCCACCAGCGCGGCGATGTGGTGACCGGTGTGTTCCTGACCGCCTGGCCGTTCCTGGCGGGTGCTGCGCTGGGCTGGATCATTGCGAGGGCATGGCGGCAACCCCTCTCGGTACGGCGCACCGGCCTCGCCGTTTGGCTCGGCAGCGTGGCGGGAGGGATGGTGCTGCGCGCCCTGACCGGCCAGGCCGTGGTGCTCCCGTTTGTCATAGTGGCTTTGGTCAGCCTGGGGGTCCTGCTGCTTGGCTACCGCGTGCTGCTGGCGGGGTTCAGGCGCCGCCGCCGTGCGTGAACAGGCCGGCACATGACGGTCCGGCCGCGCGCAACTGCCAATGTAATAGGCTGGCAGCAGAAGCTTGCCGGGCACTGCTACGGCGCAACAGATCCGGAAGGGTTCAACGTGATCACTGCATTTGTCCTGATCAAGACCGACGCTGCCCGCATCCCTGAAACTGCCGAGGAAATCTCCTCGATCGAGGGGATCAGCGAGGTTTATTCCGTAACCGGAGAATGGGATCTCATTGCCGTGGCTCGGGTCCACCGGCACGAGGATCTGGCGGACGTCATCGCGGACAGGCTTTCCAAGGTCCCTGCCGTGGTCCACACCACAACCCACATTGCCTTCCGCGCATATTCGCAGCACGACCTGGACGCGGCGTTCTCGCTGGGCTTTGAGCAGTAGCCAGTAGGCAACTGACCTGGCTCACCGGGCGGTGAGCGAGACCCACTTCCCAAGGACGGCTGCGGCGGCCCCGGTATCAATGGATTCGGCAGCGCGGGCAAAAGCCTTCCGCATCCGGTCAAGGAAGGGGCCCTCGGCCGATTCGTCGAAGGCCACCAGCCCAGCCGCCGCATTGACCAGGACGGCGTCCCTGGCCGGGCCTGCCTTGCCGGCGAGGACCTCGCGGACAACGGCTGCGTTTACCTCTGCGTTTCCACCCCGCAGCTGTTCCACGGTGGCAAGGCGGATGCCCAGGTCCTCCGGAGAGAAAGTCAGCTCTGTCACCCGGCCATCACGGATCTCCCACACTGTGGACGGACCCGTGGTGGTGAGCTCGTCCAGGCCGTCGTTGCCGCGGAATACCAGGCCCCTGCTCCCCCGCTGCGCCAGCACGCCGGCTACCAGCGGCGCCATCCTGGCGTTTGCGACGCCGACCGCTGAGGCCTGCACGTTGGCAGGGTTGGTGAGGGGGCCGAGGAAGTTGAAAGCGGTGGGAATAGCCAGCTCGCGCCGGGGAACGGCGGTGTGGCGGAATGAGGGGTGGAACACCTGCGCAAAGCAGAACGTGATTCCGGCCTCTTCGGCGTTGCGCGCCACCTCCTCGATGGTCAGGTCGAGCCGCACGCCCAAGGCTTCGAGTACGTCTGCAGAGCCGGACGACGACGACGCGGCCCGGTTGCCATGCTTGACCACCTTGGCACCGGCCCCCGCCGCGACAAGGGCTGCCATCGTGGAGATATTCACCGTGTTCAACTGGTCTCCGCCGGTGCCCACGATGTCCAGCTTCTCGCCGGAGATGCTCACAGGCCTGGCATGGGCAAGCATGGCCGCCACCAGGCCCGAAAGCTCCTCAACTGTTTCGCCTTTGGAGCTGAGGGCCACCAGGAATCCGGCAATCTGGGCGGGCGTGGCCTCCCCCGACATGATGGTGTCCATCGCCCAGGAGGTGTTGTCCGCTGTCAGGTCAGCACCGCCGATCAAGGCGGAGATCAGGCGGGGCCAAGAATTGCCGGACGGTGCGGAAACCTGTGAAGTCACCTCCTGATGCTATCGAGCGTTGCGGGGGCGTGACCAATGTGAACCCCTCCAGGAACTTTTCCGGGCGATTTCGCGTCTTTGTAGAAAAAGTCCCCCGAAAAGGCGGTTTGCGTTGGGCAGCACGGAGTTTTACAGACATAATGTCTATGTGACATCTGCGACCCATGCCCCCAGTACCCCGGCGCACCCCACGCTGAACCGCCCGAACATGGTTTCCGTTGGAACCGTTGTGTGGCTGTCCAGCGAGTTGATGTTCTTCGCCGGTCTCTTCGCCATGTACTTCACGCTGCGCTCCACGAGTGCGCAGATGTGGGCCGATGAGACAGCCAAGCTCAACTTCCCCTTTGCGCTCGTCAACACCATCGTCCTCGTGGCAAGTTCCTTTACTTGCCAGATGGGCGTCTTCGCGGCCGAACGGCTCCAGCCGCGCCGGACCGGGGGCGCTTTCCAGTTCGCCCGCTGGGGAATGAACGAATGGTTCACCCTGACGTTCCTCATGGGCGCATTCTTCGTTGCCGGACAGACCACGGAATACGCCATGCTGGTCTCTGAGCACGTCTCGCTGTCCTCCAACGCCTACGGCTCCGCCTTCTATATGACCACCGGCTTCCACGGCCTCCACGTCATTGGCGGCCTCATCGCCTTCCTGCTCATCATGGGCCGGTCCTTCGCTGCGAAGAAGTTCGGGCATTTTGAAGCGACCTCAGCGATTGTCACCTCGTACTACTGGCACTTCGTGGACGTCGTGTGGATCGGCCTCTTCCTGGTCATCTACGTACTCAAGTAGCCAGCTTTGATTCTTTTTCTACAAGAGGCAGAATTTCAGGTAGCGGCTCCCGGAGCCGGCGCAGGATCGAATAAAGGAACCACCACGTGAAGGCACTCTCACAAAAGCGGCGTCACCCACTAGCAGCACTAGCGCTGCTCCTGATGGGGCTCCTCATCACGGGTGGGGTATACGCCGCGGCTACCACAGTCAACGAGGCCAAGGCCTCCAGCACTTCCTACAGCGCCAATGACGTGGAAGAGGGCGGCAAGCTGTTTGCAGCGAACTGCGCTACCTGCCACGGGATGGGTGCCAGCGGAAGCCAAGCTGGTCCTTCGCTGGTTGGCGTTGGTGCAGCAGCCGTTGACTTCCAGGTGGGCACCGGCCGCATGCCGATGCAGATGAACGGCCCCCAGGCCATGAAGAAGCCCGTGCAGTTCAACGATGAGCAGACCCGGCAGCTTTCAGCCTATGTTGCTTCCCTGGGTGCCGGCCCGGCGGTCCCTGAAGAAGGCCTGCTCGACGAAGGCGGCGACGCAGCAGAAGGCGGCGAGCTGTTCCGCACCAACTGCGCCATGTGCCACAACGCAGCAGCCGCCGGCGGCGCGCTGACCCGCGGCAAGTTCGCACCCGCGCTGGCAGACGTATCCGGCAAGCACATCTACGAGGCCATGGCCACCGGCCCGCAGAACATGCCTGTGTTCAGTGATTCGAACATCACCCCCGAAGGCAAGCGGGACATCATCACCTTCCTCAAGCAGATCGAAACCACCGGCTCGCCGGGCGGAGCAGACCTCGGATCCCTGGGCCCGGTGGCAGAAGGCCTGTTTGTTTGGGTTGCCGGCCTCGGCGTCATTATCGCCTTCACTATCTGGCTGACTTCCCGGACGTCCTGACCCCTGGGAACCACCACACACTTCTGCTGATCCGTCAGCAGCTTGATATTAGAAACTAACCCGGCACCCGCCGGGACGAGAGAAGGATGAGGCGAATTATGGGCAACCATAGTGACGGCAGTCCGAACCACTCGGGCACCGTAGCTACGGCTGGTCAGAATGAGGTGGAGAAATTCCAGGATCCTGGAATCCCTCCGCACCGTTTGCGCCTGGCTGACACGGACCCGAAGGCCGCAAAGCGGGCAGAACGGCAGGTCGCCTTACTATTTGGCATCTCTGTTGTTGGAACCCTGATCTTCCTGGTGGCGTACTTCGCCATTGACCTGGGAGGCGAAGAATCGAGCATCGGCACCATCCGGCTCCAGAACATGCTGCTCGGCCTTGGCACGGCGTTCGCCATGCTCGGGATCGGTACCGGCATTGTGCACTGGGCCAAGGCCCTCATGCCGGACCACGAAGTTTCCGAGGAGCGCCACGCGATCCGCTACGAGGAGGACCGGCAGGCGGCTGTCCGCATCGTCGATGACATCGTCGAAGAGACGGGCATCAAGCGCCGTCCGCTGATCCGTAACACCCTCCTGGGTGCCGTTGCACTCGCGCCGCTTCCGGCAGTCGCCATCTTCGGTGACCTCGGACCGCGCCCGGACGACAAACTGGCCCACACCATGTGGGCACCCCAGGAAGGCAAGCTCAAGCGGCTTGCCCGTGACCCTGACGGAACGCCGATCAAGGCCTCCGACGTCACCATCGGCTCGGCCTTCCACGTTATTCCGGAAGGGCTGAACGACCTCCACGAGGGCAAGCTCAACGAAAAGGCCAAGGCCGTTGTGCTGCTCATGCGGCTGGACCCGGCATCGCTGAACCCCTCCGAGGGACGCGAGGACTGGGGCTACAACGGCATTGTTGCCTACTCCAAGATCTGCACCCACGTCGGTTGCCCTGTTGCCCTGTACGAGCAGCAGACGCACCACCTGCTGTGCCCGTGCCACCAGTCCACCTTCGACCTCACCCAAGAGTGCAAGGTGATCTTCGGCCCCGCCAGCCGGCCCCTCCCCCAGCTGCCCATCGCAGTTGACGACGAGGGCTACTTGGTCGCCACCAGCGACTTCAAAGAACCCGTAGGACCAAGTTACTGGGAGCGTGATATGCATGAGCGCAGCATCACCAGCTGAGCCGGCTTTCGTCGCCAAAACCAAGACGGGCCGGATTACCGACTTCGTCGATGCACGTGTTGGCGGTTCCGGAATCCTCCGCGAGTTCGGCCGCAAGGTCTTCCCGGACCACTGGTCCTTCATGTTCGGCGAAGTGGCCCTCTACTCGTTTGTCATCCTCCTGCTCTCGGGCACGTTCCTGACATTCTTTTTTGATCCGTCCATGGCCGAGACGCACTACGAGGGTTCATACGTCCCGCTGAAGGGCGTGGAGATGTCCGTGGCGTACAGCTCGTCGCTCGACATCTCGTTTGACATCCGTGGCGGCCTGTTTATGCGCCAGGTCCACCACTGGGCAGCCCTGCTGTTCGTAGCCTCCATCGCGGTGCACATGCTGAGGGTCTTCTTCACCGGCGCCTTCCGCAAGCCCCGCGAAATGAACTGGGTTGTGGGCAGCGTCCTGCTCATCCTGGCAATGGCCGCCGGCTTCACCGGCTACTCGCTGCCTGATGACCTGCTCTCCGGAAACGGCCTGCGCATCATCGACGGCGTGATCAAGTCCATCCCGGTCATCGGCACCTACATCTCGTTCTTCCTCTTCGGGGGAGAATTCCCGGGCACCGCCATCATCGGGCGCCTCTACATGCTGCACATCCTGCTGGTGCCGGCACTCATCCTGCTGATGATCGTCCTGCACCTCTTCATGGTGGTCGTCCACAAGCACACCCAGTACCCCGGCCCCGGCCGGAACGACAACAACGTCGTCGGCTACCCTCTGGGTCCTGTCTATGCAGCCAAGGCCGGTGGATTCTTCTTCATCGTGTTCGGCGTCCTGGCCCTGATGGCAGGCTTCTTCACGATCAACCCGATCTGGAACTACGGCCCCTACGATCCATCCCCCGTATCCGCCGGTACCCAGCCCGACTGGTACATCGGTTTCGTTGACGGCGCCCTGCGCCTGATGCCGGGTGTGATTGGCGACTTCCACTTCGAATACGTCATCTTCGGCTACACCCTCACGCTGAATGTCCTGCTGCCGGCCCTGGTCCCGGCAGGCATCCTGTTCACCATCATGTTCATGTACCCGTGGATCGAACGCTGGGTTACCAAGGACGAACGTGAACACCACGTCCTGGACCGTCCCCGGAACGCCCCCACCCGTACGGCTATCGGTATGGCCGGCTTCGTCTGGTACTGCGTCATGTGGGCGGCTGCCGGGTCCGACCTCATCGCAACCCACTTCCATGTCTCGCTGAACGATGTGACGTACTGGCTGCGCGCCCTGTTCTTCGTCGGGCCGATTATCGCCTTCGTCGTCACGAAGCGCGTGGCGCTGGCCCTCCAGCGCAAGGACCGCGAGATCGCCCTGCACGGACGCGAGACGGGCCGCATTGTCCGCCTCCCGCATGGTGAGTTCATCGAGGTTCACGCTCCCCTGGACGAGTACAAGCGCTACAAGCTGGTGGGCTTCGAATCGCCTGAGGTTCTTCCTGCCGTGCCGAATGAACATGGCGTTGTAACCCGCGAGGAAAAGCGCCGCGCGTTGCTCTCCAAGTGGTTCTTCGAGGACCGGGTTGCACCTGCAACTCCGGCTGAACTTGAAGCTGCGCACGGCCACGGCCATGCCGCAGTGGAAGCACCCGAGGAAGCAAAGAGCCTGTCCCACTAAGGCTTACAAAGGCAAACAGGAAGGCCCGGTCCACATGGACCGGGCCTTCCTGTTTGCCTTTCGCGTGTCCGCAGCGCCAGCGCTGCACTCCGTCTGCCGCCGGTGTGTCGGCGGGCGCCTCAGTGGTTACGTGCCCGGCGTGCACCCGGGCGCTGCAGCGGCACCCATAGCTTGTACCTGTCTGCGCGGTAGTAGGAGACCGAATAGTCAACCATGGCCCGGGCTACGAAGGCATGCCGCTGGATCTTAAGGAGCGGCGCACCCACCTCCACGTTCAGCAACCGCGCGGTGGACGGCGAAGCCGCGGTGGCCTCGATCATGTCCTCGCCC
Source organism: Pseudarthrobacter sp. GA104 (assembly GCF_009741265.1). Taxonomy (GTDB): domain Bacteria; phylum Actinomycetota; class Actinomycetes; order Actinomycetales; family Micrococcaceae; genus Arthrobacter. The sequence goes on along the minus strand of NZ_WOWL01000001.1, from coordinate 4,484,177 downwards.
CATTCCATCACCAGCCCAAATTGCTCGCTGAGGACGTTGTACAGCGAGGTGGGCGGTTCCCCGTCCAGCAGTCCAGGCACCCGGTGGGCCGGAATGAAGTTCTCGTCAACGCTCATGGGTTCACCGTCGGCCAGGAGCAGGCGCCGGAAACGCACCAATGGCGTTCCCTCATCCAACTGCAGCTCGCGTGCAAGGAACGCACTGGCGGCAATCTGCTCAAAGCTCAGGACCTTCGCCGCGGGGACCATCCCGCGTCGCTGCATCTCCTCGCTGTAGGACGTCAGTTTGACCTGGAGATCGAGCTTTGGCCGGCGGACGAACGTGCCCAGGCCCACTACTCTCTCGATCACTTCTTCGCCTACCAACGCATCAATCGCCTGGCGGACGGTCATGCGGGCAAGGCCGAACCGTTCGGCGAGATCCCGTTCAGACGGCAGGGCTGATCCCGGCGGGCAGGAGTCGGCGATGTAGGTACGCAGGATCTCACGCAGCTGGACGTAGATGGCCGTGCCACTGGACCGGTCGATGTCGCCGGTGATGGCTGCCGCACTAGCTGGCATGGATTGTCTCCCCTGCGTTGAAGTTCACCTTCCAATTTTAGGTCAGGTCTAGACCAGCGTTGTTCACCATGCCCAGCCGTTTAGCAGGGCAACGGGGCAGGCCCTATATTTGTCATGAAAACGCGATGTCGACGGAGGGGGCCGTCATAACGGAGGAGTCCCTTTGCCAACACATAACGCCGTGGTCAAAGCATCGGTGGGCCTGCACGCCAGGCCTGCCGCCCTATTTGTACGGGCTGTTACGGAAACCGGACTGCCGGTGACCATCTCCAAGGAGGGTGGCCCAGGCGTTGATGCGCGCTCCCTGCTGCAGGTAATGGCGGCGGATTTTCACCAGGGATGCATCGTGGAGCTTGGCGTCAGCGACGCGGCCGTCAGAGGCCCGCTGGGCCGCCAGGAGGCCGAGGACGCCCTGCGGGCGCTCGGCGAGCTGCTGGAGTCGCAGGGCGCAGCCTAGGGCGTGCCAGGAGCAACAAAAACGACGTCGGGCCCCACCATTTGGTGGGGCCCGACGTCGTAATTGGTGAAGCGTTAGTGCGCGTGGTCTCCGCGGCTGTATTCGTACACCCAGCCGATGAGTGCCACTACTGCCAGGCCGGCCGCGATGAACACAATCCAGAAACCGACCGCAAGGCCCAGGAAACCTGTTGCGCACGCGATTCCCAGGACCAGCGGCCACCAGCTCCAGGGGCTGAAGTGTCCCTGCTCGCCGGCGCCTTCGTGGATCTCAGCATCGCTGCGGTCCTCGGGGCGCATACCAACGCGCTTGCCGGTGAAGCCAAGGTAGCCGCCAATCATGCCGGCAAGTCCGCCCACCAGCAGGATGCCGAGGATGCCCACCCATTCGCCCCAGTTGGTCAGGAAGCCATAGACCAGGGACACCGGGACGAAGAAGAAGACTCCGGCACCAAAAATCCAAGATTCAATTTTCATTGTCAGTTGTCCCTCTGGTCGGCGTTTCCGAGTACCTGGGCGGCCGGCGCCGGTGACTCAACGGTGTGGACCTGGCGGAGTTCCGGGTGGTGCAGGTCCAGGGCGGGCCGCTCGGAACGGATCCGGGGCAGCGAGGTGAAGTTGTGCCGCGGCGGCGGGCAGGACGTGGCCCATTCCAGCGAGGCGCCGAAGCCCCACGGATCATCAACCTGGACCTTTTCCCCGTTGCGCCACGTGATGTAGACGTTCCAGAAGAACGGGATCAGGGAGGCGCCCAGGACGAACGATGCCACGGTGGAGAACTGGTTCATCCAGGTGAAGTTGTCCTCCACCAGGTAGTCCGCGTAACGGCGCGGCATGCCTTCGACACCCAGCCAGTGCTGGATGAGGAACGTCCCGTGGAAGCCAAGGAACAGCAGCCAGAAGTGGATCTTGCCCAGGCGCTCGTTCAGCATCTTCCCGGTGAACTTCGGCCACCAGAAGTAGAAGCCGGCGAACATCGCGAACACCACGGTGCCGAACACCACGTAGTGGAAGTGAGCCACCACGAAGTAGGAGTCCGAGACGTGGAAGTCCAGCGGCGGGGACGCCAGGATGATGCCGGTGAGGCCGCCGAACAGGAAGGTGATCAGGAAGCCGATGCTCCAGAGCATCGGGGTCTCGAACGTCAGTGAACCGCGCCACATGGTGCCGATCCAGTTGAAGAACTTCACACCGGTCGGAACCGCGATCAGCATGGTCATGAACGCGAAGAACGGCAGCAGCACGGATCCGGTGACGTACATGTGGTGTGCCCACACGGTTACCGACAGTGCGGCGATGGCGATGGTGGCGTAGACCAGGCCCTTGTAGCCGAAGATCGGTTTGCGGCTGAAGACCGGGAAGATCTCCGAAACGATGCCGAAGAACGGCAGCGCGATGATGTACACCTCGGGGTGGCCGAAGAACCAGAACAGGTGCTGCCAGAGGACGGCACCGCCGTTTTCCGGATCGAAGATGTGGGCCCCGAAGCGGCGGTCGGCACCGAGCGCGAACAGAGCAGCCGCCAGCGGCGGGAAGGCCATCAGCACGAGGATGGAGGTCACCAGGGCGTTCCAGGTGAAGATGGGCATCCGCCACATGGTCATGCCCGGAGCACGCATGCAGATGATGGTGGTGATGAAGTTGACCGCGCCCAGGATGGTGCCGAAGCCGGACAGCGCCAGGCCGAAGACCCACAGGTCGCCACCGATGCCGGGGCTGAACGTCGTGTTGGACAGCGGCGCGTAGGCGAACCAGCCGAACGATGCCGCACCCTGCGGGGTGATGAAACCGGACACCGCGATGGTGGAACCAAAGAGGAAGAACCAGAAGGCCAGGGCGTTCAGCCGCGGGAACGCGACGTCGGGGGCACCGATTTGCAGCGGCATGATGACGTTGGTGAAGCCGGCGAACAGCGGTGTCGCGAACATCAGCAGCATGACGGTGCCGTGCATCGTGAAGAGCTGGTTGTACTGCTCTTTGGTCTGCAGGATCTGCATGCCGGGCTCGAACAGTTCGGCGCGGATGAGCAGCGCCATGACGCCGCCCAGGCAGAAGAACACGAACGACGCGATCAGGTACATGTACCCGATGGTCTTGTGGTCGGTGGAGGTGATCCAGTTGACGACGATGCGTCCCTTGGACTTAGGAACTACGGAAGCCTCGAGGGTTCCGGCAGGTGCGGTCTGGGTATAAGTAGCCACGTCGCTCCCCTTACTTAATTTCGTTCAGGTTCGGGTTGCGGTCGTACTCGACGCCGAGGAGACCCGTGTTGCCGGCTTCGCGCAGCTCGTTCATGTGGGCCTGGAATTCGGATTCCGACACCACCTTCACGCGGAACAGCATTTCGGAGTGGTACTCGCCGCAAAGTTCGGCACACTTGCCGTCGTAGGTGCCCTCTTTGGTGGGGGTGAACCTGATGTAGTTGGTCTTGCCCGGGATCATGTCGCGCTTCTGGAGGAAAGCGGGGACCCAGAAGGAGTGGATGACGTCGCGTGCGTTGAGTTCGAGGTCAACAGACTTGTTGACCGGCAGGTACAGGGTGGGCAGCTGTTCCTTATCGATGGTGTTGCCCGTGAGGTGCGCCTGCACCCCGGCCTCGTGGACGTCCTCTTGGATGACGTCGCCGGCCTTGTAGTTGAAGTCCCAGGCCCACTGCTTGCCGCGGACGTCGACAACGACGTCGGCAGGCTGGGAGCGGTTGTCAATCGCCTGCTGGTCACGGTCGGTGAAGTAGAAGAACACCACAACCATGAACAGGGGGATGGTCAGGTAAAAGACTTCAAGGGGCAGGTTGAAGCTGGTCTGCCGCGGGAACCCGACGGTGCCCTTGCGGCGGCGGTATGCAACAAGGCACCAGACGATCAGGCCCCAGGTAATGATGCCCACAACCAGGGCGGCAATCCATGAGTTGACCCAGAGGTCCATGATGCGGTCGGTGTTGCTGGTGGTGCCACGTTCAGTGGGCAGCCACCCTTTCTCTACCTCTGGCGAACATCCGGTCAAAACCAACGCGCCGGCAATTGCCAAGCTTGAGATCGTTGTGATCGTTTTGCGTCGGCTGCCGGTTCGGTTCTGCGAACTCACAGACGGCCCTTCCTACTTGTTGCTGTTGTCCGGGCAGCCTTGGCCGCCCCGGGCACACTAAAAGTTTTACTACTCGGTGTAGAGCTTACCGCTCCGCCGGGCGTTTCGCCCACATGTCGGCGCCGTGCCCCCGTACCGATATTTTCGGCAGGAAACCCGGCGCCGGCATCGGGCGAAATAACCGGCTTAGTGGAACGAATCCCCACACGCGCAAGAGCCGCCGGCGTTCGGGTTGTCGATGGTGAAGCCCTGCTTGGAGATGGTGTCCTCGAAGTCGATGCTGGCACCGCTAAGGTACGGAACGCTCATCTTGTCCACGACAACCTCGACGCCGTCGTAATCCCGGACTGCGTCTCCGTCCAGGAGCCGCTCATCGAAGTAGAGCTGGTAGATCAGTCCGGAGCAGCCGCCGGGCTGCACTGCAACCCGGAGGCGCAGATCCGTACGGCCTTCCTGCTCGAGAAGACTGCGTACCTTACCTGCGGCGACGTCGGTCAGCTTGACCTCGTGGACGGGCAGTTCGTCACTGGCCGTGCTGGTGGTACCGGTGCTGTTCTCATTGGTTGCGGTGCTCATTTGGCCTACCTTCTTAGGACGGTCTGGCGGCGCCGCGCTGGCGGTGCCTGCCCCTACGGTTTCGGTATGGGCTATAGCTACATGCTACGCGGGGCGGAGGTGTAGCTCTAACTCCTGAACGTAACCATCGACGGCTCCCCGTTGTTCCCCGGGAACAGCCAGCGCCGCGCTCCCATCGTGCCCCGGGTCCCCTGAACCGGTCCTAGAGTCCCTGGTCGTTAATCCGGGCCAGGAGCAGGGCCTCGGCAAGGATGGCCTTGCGGAAATCGCCAAGGTGCAGGGACTCATTCGCACTGTGCGCCCGGGAGTCCGGATCCTCCACACCGGTCACCAGGATCTGCACGTCCGGATACAGTTCCGTGAGGTCGGCAATAAAGGGAATGGATCCGCCGATCCCTGTTTCCACGGCTTTGACTCCCCAGGCCTCTCCCAGCGCCCACATGGCCAGTGACGCCGCAGGCGACGACGTGTCGGTCAGGAACGGGTTGCCGCTCTCCCCCGGCGTGAAGGTCACCTTCGCGCCGAAGGGTGCGTTTGCCGCAACATGCCGGCGCACAGCCTCCATGGCGTCCTCCGGGACCTGGCCAGGGGCGAGGCGCAGGCTGAACTTCGCCCGGGCGCGGGGCAACAGGGTGTTCGAAGCCGCCTCCACTGACGGAGCGTCGAACCCGATGATGGACAGGGCCGGCTTGGTCCACAACCGGGAGGCGATGCTGCCCGACCCGGCAAGCCGGACGCCGTCGAGTACTGAAGCGTCTGCCCGGCAGTCTTCCTCGGAAAGGTCAACCGTGGCTGTATCCCTTGCCACCAGCCCCTCGATGGCGACATTTCCTTCGTCGTCGTGCAGGGTGGCGATGAGGCGCGACAGGAGGGTGGGCGCATCCAGCACCGGTCCTCCGTACATACCGGAGTGCACGGCGTGGTCGAGGACCTGGACTTCGATGGTTCCGTCCACCAGGCCCCGCAGGCTGGTGGTCAGGGCCGGAACCCCCACCTTCCAGTTGCTGGAATCGGCGACGACGATGACGTCGGCGCGGAGCAGTTCCCGGTTTGCCTCCAGGAAAGAGCGGAAAGTAGGCGAGCCGGCTTCTTCCTCACCCTCAAAGAAGAACGTGACGCCGAGCCCCAGCGAGTTCCCGAGCACCTCAGTAACTGCTGCGTACGCCGCCAGGTGCGCCATGATGCCGGCTTTATCGTCCGCCGCGCCGCGGCCGTACAGGCGTCCGTCCTTCTCGACGGCGGTGAACGGTTCCGTCTCCCACAGACTCTGATCACCCGCGGGCTGGACGTCGTGGTGGGCATAGAGGAGGATCGTCGGCTTGCCGTCGGCGGCAGGCCGTTGGGCGACGACGGCGGGCCCTCCCGGGGTGCCGTCAGGCTTGTTGCAGCCAAGGATCTGGACGTTTCCGAGTCCGGTGCCGCGGAGCAGTTCCGCTACAGCTTCGGCGCTGCGTTCCAGCGGGGCCCGGTCAAAGCTTGGCCAGGCGATGCCGGGGATGGCGACCAGCTCTTTGAGCCGGGCCAAGGTCTGGTTGAAGGACCGGTCTATGGAGCTGCGAAGGTCTTCCGTCCGGTTGTTTCCGGCAAGGCCCGGTGATGGAAGGGCATTATGGTTTTGCGGCGTGCCCGTCGGCAATGAAGTCATGGCAAAACATTACCCGCGTCACATTGACTGCTTGGGACCAACGGTTGGCCTGGGCATGACTTCAGTTCCCCGCCGCAAGGTATTCTGTTCTGGTGTTCGGACGTAAAAAGGAAGCGCCCTCGGCGCAGCAAATAATAGACCAACAGGCTGCAGAGCCGGGGCGGACAGAGGGCTTGAGCGGCAAGGGTGCCCCAACTCCCACGCGTAAGGCACAGGAGGCGGCCCGCAGGCGGCCACTTGTCCCGGAAGACCGTAAAGCCTCGAAGGCTGCCGAGCGCCAGGCAATCCAGGACCAGCGGCTTAAGATGCGCCAGGCGCTGGACACCGGTGACGAACGGTTCCTGCCGCTGCGCGACAAGGGTCCGCAGAAACGGTTTGCCCGTGATTACGTTGACGCACGTTTCAGCCTCGGTGAGTACCTGATGTTCGGCGCCCTCGTATTCGTCCTGGTGTCGTTGGTGGTCCCGGCGTCCAGCGACTTGATGATCTACGTCCTCGGCGGGTTCTGGGTGATGTTCCTGGCCGTCTTCGTGGACGTGTTCATCCTGTCCCGCCAGCTTCGCAAGCGGCTGACCGCCAAATTCGGCGAGGTGGAGCGCGGAACCGTGTGGTACGGCTCCATGCGTTCCCTGCAGTTCCGCAAGCTCCGCCTCCCCAAGCCCCAGGTCAAGCGCGGCCAGTACCCGGCCTGAGCCCGCGGCGCCCTCCAACAGCCAACAAAACCCCGGCGGATATTCCGCCGGGGTTTTTGCTTTGGACCGTTCACGGCCTAGGGCCGGCGGCTCTTCGCCAGTTCGCGGTTGATCCGGGCAGCCCAGAACGGTCCTTCATAGAGGAAGGCGGTATAGCCCTGGACCAGGGTGGCCCCGGCGTCGAGCCTGTCCTGGACGTCCTGTGCCGTTTCAACGCCGCCCACGGCCACCAGCGTGAGGGCGTCACCGGTGACCTGCTTCAGGCGGCGCAGCACGTCGAGGGAGCGCTGCTTCAGCGGCGCACCCGAGAGCCCTCCGGCGCCGCACTTTTCCACCTCTTCCGCCGGCGTGGACAGGCCGCTCCTGGCGATGGTGGTGTTGGTGGCGATAATGCCGTCCAGCTTGAGGTCCAGCGCCAGGCGTGCGACGTCGTCGATATCCTCGTCGCTGAGGTCCGGGGCGATCTTTACAAGCAGGGGGACATGGCGGCCTGCCGACCTGTCCGCTTCCTGGCCCACAGCCGTCAGCAGCGGCCGGAGCGACTCCACATCCTGCAGCAGCCGCAGGCCGGGGGTATTGGGCGAACTTACGTTGACCACCAGGTAGTCCGCAGCAGGTGCAAGGCTGCGGGCACTGACGAGGTAGTCCTCCACCGCATCGGCAAGCTCCACCGTTTTGGTCTTGCCGATATTGACGCCGATGACGGGGCGCACGCCCCGGTGCCGGCGCTGGAGGGCAGCGCGCGCGGCCTTGAGCCGCGGGGCCACGGCGGTTGCGCCGTCGTTATTGAATCCCATGCGGTTGATGACCGCGCGGTCCTCCACCAGGCGGAAGAGCCGAGGTTTCTCGTTGCCCGGCTGGGCCTGACCGGTGATGGTTCCCACCTCAACGTGGCCGAAGCCAAGCTCCGTCAGGGCCTCGATCCCATGGCCTTCCTTGTCGAAGCCGGCAGCAAGCCCGAACGGCGACGGAAAGGTGATTCCGAAGGCCGTGGTCTGGAGCGACGGTGCTGGAGCCGTCAGCTTCGCCAGCACCTTCCCCGCACCGGAGCGATGCGCCAGCCTGATGCCCTTGAATCCGATCTTGTGGGCGCGCTCGGCGTCCATCCATGAAAAGGCCAGCCTGAAGAATGTGGGATAAACGCGCATGCCTCTAGTTTTCCGCCTAGGAGGGCCCAGACCAAAATGAGGCGGGGCAAACCTGCAGCGGATTAGCATAAACGCATGGAATGGCAGCAGGACATCCTGGGCGCTGACTTCGAGTCGCACGCCTTCCGCGCCACGGGGCCGGACGGTGTGGAGCGCACCGCCACGCTGGTCCGGTTCCGCCCGGCACTGACGAAGTTGCCTCCATCCCCGGGCCGGCGCAGCGCCGTCCTGTTCCTGCATGGCTGGAGCGACTATTTCTTCAACGCGGACCTTGCCCGATTCTGGTCCACGGCGGGTTACGACTTCTACGCACTGGACATGCACAACCACGGCCGGAGCCTGCGTCCGGATTTCCCGGGCGGATACGTCGCCGACCTCATGGACTACGATGCCGAAATCGAAGCTGCATTCCAACTGATCGGCCAGGACGGCGCGGACCCCTCGCTGACCCTTATGGGCCATTCGACAGGAGGACTGGTGGCGGCGCTGTGGGCCAGCCGGCATCCCGGCCGGGTCTCCCGGCTGGTCCTGAACAGCCCGTGGCTGGAGATGCACGGCAGCTCACTGGTACGGCGTGCGGCATCCAGGATGGTGGGACCGGTCGCGCGGTTCCGGCCCGAAGCCGTCCTTAGGCTTCCGGAACGGGGGTTCTACTGGCGGACCATCAGCAGCTCGGCCGACGGTGAGTGGACTCTGGATGACCGGTACCGTCCCCCGATGGCGTTTCCCGTGCGGGCAGGCTGGCTCAATGCCGTGCTGTCCGGGCACTCCAAGGTGGCGCGGGGCCTCAACATAGACGTTCCCATCCTTGTCCTGCTGTCCAGCGGCAGCGCCAACGGCCTCTTCTGGTCTGAAGAGATGCGGCGGACGGATGCCGTACTTGACGTCAACATCATCGCTACGCGTGCCCTCACCCTTGGCCGTACGGTGACGGTGGAACGCATAGACGGTGCACTTCATGACGTGTTCCTCTCCCGCGCCGCGGTGCGTGCCGATGCCTATGCCCGGTTGGCACGCTGGCTTAAGGCTTATGGCGATGACGAGCCATCCGAAAGTTGGAAGAGCGGATGAGCAAAGGGCACGCGGGCCGGGAAAGAGCCGCTGCCCAATGGTCTGCCGACATCCTGGGGCCGCGTTTCGAGCAGCGCGTGCTGCCCCTGGAACCCGATGATGAAGGCGAAGTGTGCGCAACGCTTGTCCGTTGCACCGGCCAGGGACCCCGGCAGGGTACGGCGGAACAGCGGGCGGCTGTCAACGTGGTCCTCTACGTCCACGGCTGGGCGGACTACTTCCTCCAGGCGGAAGTCGCGGAGTACCTCACCGGGGCGGGGTTCCCTTTCTACGCCGTTGACCTGCGCAAGTTCGGCCGCAGCCTGCGCCCCTGGCAGACGCCTGGCTTCACTGACGACCTGGGAGTCTACGATGCTGACCTGGCAGCCGCCATCGCGGCGATCAGGGAGGACTTCGAGGAGGCCCTGGGACCGGGAGTCTTCCCCACGGTGCACGTCCTGGCGCACTCCCTGGGCGGGCTTATCACCGCCCTGTGGGCTGACCGGAACCCGAAGGCGGTGGGCACCCTGATCCTGAACGCACCGTGGCTGGAACTGCAGGGGAGCAGCATCATCCGCACCATTGCCATGCACCTGGTGGACCCGCTGTCCAGGGCCGATCCCCGCCGCCCATTGTGGCTTCCGGAGATGCCCGGCTACTGGCAGAGCGTCAGCAGCGAGGCCCACGGGGAGTGGCACCTCGACCCGCTGTGGCGCCCACGGACGTCCTTTCCCATTCGGGCAGGATGGGCCAAGGCAGTCCTTGCCGGCCACGCCGCGGTGGAACGCCGGCTGGACATCCGGGCCCCGGCCCTGGTCATGCTGTCGGACCGCACCCGCATCCAAATCGAGTGGTCGGCGGAATTGATGGAGGCGGACGCCGTCATCGATGTCGAGGAGACAGCCCACCGTGCGCTCCGCCTTGGACGGCGGGTGGCGGTGTTCCGCTATCCCGGTGCCATCCACGACGTTTTCCTGTCCCGCCGCGGGGTGCGGGAGGAAGCCTGCCGGGACCTCGCGGCGTGGCTCAGGGGCTACCCGGCCTGAAGGCCGCCTCCTGCCGGAACCGGGTGTACTGCCGGCGGGGCGTGGACCCTAGGATCCCGCGGGTGCGGCGGCATCCACCGCCCCGCCGTACCGGCGGTCCCGCCGGGCGTACTCCTCCACTGCCGCCCAGAGCGTCCGGCGGTCGACGTCGGGCCACAGCGTGTCCATGAAAACGAACTCGGCGTAGGCGGACTGCCAAAGCATGAAATTGGACAGCCGCTGCTCGCCCGAGCTGCGGAGGAACAGGTCCACGTCCGGCAGGTCCGGCTCGTCAAGGTACTTCTGGATGGTCCGCTCGGTGATGGCACCGGGCTTCAGCCTGCCCGCAGCAACCTCGGCGGCGATGGCCGAGACCGCGTCGGTAATTTCAGCCCGGCCGCCGTAATTAACACACATGGTCAACGTGCAAGTGCTGTTGCCCGCGGTGAACTCCTCGGCCTCTTCCAGCTCCCGGATGACTGAGCCCCACAGCCGCGGCCGGCGGCCGGACCAGCGGACGCGCACGCCCCATTCATCGAGCTGGTTTCTTTGCCGGCGCAGCACATCCTTGTTAAATCCCATCAGGAAGCGTACTTCCTCCGGAGACCGGCGCCAGTTTTCCGTGGAGAAGGCATAGACGCTGACATACTCGATGCCGAGTTCTATCGCCCCTGCCATGACGTCCAGCAGCGCCGGCTCGCCTGCCTTGTGCCCTTCAATCCGGGGCAGTCCGCGCTGGTTGGCCCAGCGCCCGTTGCCGTCCATCACGATCGCCACGTGGCGGGGAATGAACTCTGCGGGGATGGAGGGCGCCACGGCTCCGGAGGGATGAGGGTACGGTGCAACCACCGGGTGGGTGCGCTTTCGGGACGCGGGGTTCTTTTTGCCGAGGGCCACTGTCAGCTTCGCTCCACATGTTTGAGGGACTTCAGGACTCGTTCGAGATGCCATTGCAGGTACGCCGCCACCAGGCCCGCAGCTTCTTTCCGGTGTGGCGGAAGGGAGCCGTCCGCCGTGGTCCAGTCACCGGTGAGCAGTGCCGCCAGGAGGACCACGGTTTCCGGCGCAGGAGCCGGTGATCCTGGGGGCCTGCAGCCGCTGCAGACCATCCCTCCCAGCGGCGCTGAGAAAGCGGTATGCGGGCCGGGAACCCCGCAGCGGGCGCAGTCCGTAAAACTGGGGGCCCAGCCGCCGGTGGCCAAGGCGCGCAGCAGATAGGAGTCGAGGATCAGGCCGGCGGCGTGTTCATCCCTGCTCAAGGCGGCCAGGGCACCCACCAGCAGGTTGTACTGGGCAGTTCCTGCCTCCCCGTCGACGTCGGTGAGCTTCTCCGCCGTCTCGGTCATCGCGGCCGCCACCGTATACCGGCCGTAATCGGCGGCAATGCTGCCGCCGTAGGCGCCCTTGGCCACCGCCTGGGTGACGATGTCCAGCGTCTTGCCGGAAACAAGCTGCAGGTCCGCCACCATAAACGGCTCAAGGCGCGCTCCAAACCGGCTGCTGGTGCGCCGGACCCCCTTGGCCACAGCCCGCACCTGGCCGTGGTGCTTGGTCAGGAGGGTGATGATCCGGTCCGCCTCGCCCAGCTTATGGGTGCGCAGTACGACGGCGTCGTCCCGGTACGCGCGGGAGGCGAAAGAGTGTTGGGCCACGCCTTATCTTCCCATCCTTTGCAGGCACCATTCGGCCGGCCGCCACCGGGCGGGGCTCCGTTGTGCCGCCGGCGGGTCCCGGCGGCTCAACGGTGCGGCGTCAGGCCCGGGCGTCCCGGATGGCGCGGTTCACGGCGGAAATAACTGCCTTCAGCGAAGACATGCTGGTGTTGGCGTCAATGCCCACGCCCCACAGGACCCGCTCCCCCACGGCGCACTCGACGTAGGCGGCGGCCATGGCATTGCCGCCCTCGGAAAGGGCGTGTTCGCTGTAGTCGAGGACCCGGACATCCACGCCGTCTTCCCGCAGGATGCTCAGCAGGGCCGCAATGGGGCCGTTGCCGGTCCCGGTACGCTGGACCTGCACGCCGTCCACGGTGAGCGAGGCGTGAAGCGTCATGCCGCCGTCGTCATCCGTTTCTGTCTTGACAGCGCCCAGGGAGTAGCGTCCCCACTGCCCGTCTGCCTTCCCGGAGGGCAGGTACTCATCCTGGAAGACCTGCCACAGCTGGGCGCCGCTTACTTCGCCGCCAACGGTGTCCGTGCGCTTCTGGATCACGCCGGAGAATTCGATCTGGGCGCGGCGCGGCAGGTCCAGGCTGTGCTCGTTCTTCAGCAGGTAGGCCACGCCGCCCTTGCCGGACTGCGAGTTGACGCGGATAACGGCCTCGTAGCTGCGGCCCAGGTCCTTGGGGTCCACGGGCAGGTACGGCACCTGCCACGTGAAGTCTTCCACTGCCTTGCCGGCGGCCGCGGCGTCCCGCTCCAACGCCTCGAAACCCTTCTTGATGGCGTCCTGGTGGGAGCCGGAGAACGCCGTGAAGACGAGGTCGCCGCCGTAGGGTGAGCGCTCGGGGACGGGGAGCTGGTTGCAGTACTCCACGGTCCGGCGGACGTCGTCGATGTTGGAGAAGTCGATCATGGGGTCGATGCCCTGCACAAACAGGTTCAGGCCGAGGGTCACCAGGTCGACGTTGCCGGTCCGCTCACCGTTGCCGAACAGGCAGCCCTCGATGCGGTCGGCGCCCGCCATATAGCCCAGTTCCGCGGCCGCTACGCCAGTGCCGCGGTCATTGTGGGGGTGCAGGGAGAGGATGATGCCTTCGCGGGGATGCAGGTGGCGGCTCATCCACTCAATGGAGTCGGCGTAAACGTTGGGGGTGGCCATTTCCACGGTGGCAGGCAGGTTGATGATGACCTGGCGGTCCGCGGAGGCTTCAAAAACATCAGCGACGGCGTTGCAGACCCGCACAGCGTATTCCAGCTCCGTGCCGGTAAAGGACTCCGGGGAGTACTCGTAGGTCACGTGCGTGTCCGCGAGGGTCTCCTCGTACTTCCTGCACAGGCGGGCGCCCTGGAGTGCGATGTCCAGGATGCCGTCCTCGTCCTGGTTGAAGACAACCCGGCGCTGCAGGACGGAGGTGGAGTTGTACAGGTGGACGATGGCCTGCTTGGCGCCTACCAGGGATTCGTAGGTGCGCTCGATCAAGTGCTCGCGGGCCTGGGTGAGGACCTGGAGGGTGACGTCGTCCGGGATGTGGTTGCCCTCAATGAGCTGGCGGACAAAGTCGAAATCCGTCTGGGAAGCAGAGGGAAAACCTACCTCAATCTCCTTGTAGCCCATCCGTACCAGCAGGTCGAACATCTTCATCTTGCGGGCAGGGCTCATGGGATCAATCAGGGCCTGGTTGCCGTCACGCAGGTCCACCGCACACCAGCGGGGGGCTTTGGTGATGATCTTGTCCGGCCACGTGCGGTCCGGCAGCTCTACCTTGATCTGGTCCTGGAACGGCGTGTAGCGGTGGGCGGGCATTCCTGAGGGCTTCTGTGCGTTTCGCATTACTATCGGGGCCTTTTCTGTGGTTCTTCGGTGAAAGGGTGGCCGGGCAACACAAACTCCGCAGCGAGGTTGGGCCTTGCGCTAGATCGCGTCTGAGGCCTCGCCGCGGCAGCTAAGAAGAAGGAGCTCTGCACGCACCTTTTGAGGGTAACACGCGTGCGTAAGATGAAAGGGCACTACCGTCCGTAAAGTCCACCATGCAGACGCCGCCGGGTATTCGACCGGGCCGCGGCCCTTCATCAAAGGAGTTTCAGTGCCCATATCGGGGATCGACCTGTCCACCATCGACCACACGGTCCGGCCGCAGGATGACCTGTACCAGCACGTCAACGGTGCCTGGCTGAAGGGCGCGGAAATCCCTGACGACCGTCCGCTTGAGGGAGCCTTCACGGCGCTCCGGGACGGTGCAGAGATCGCGGTCCGGGACATCATTGAGGAGGCGGCGGCCAAGGGTGAAGCCGCCAGCGGAATCGAGCGGAAGATCGGCGACCTCTACAACAGCTTCATGGACGAGGCCGCTGTTGAAGCCAAGGGCATGGAACCGATCCGGCAGAGGCTGGCGGCCGTGTTCGCCACAACCACCGTGGCTGAGCTCGTGTCCCTGGCAGGGCGGCTCTTCCGGGCCGATGTTGGGGGGCTCTTCTATATCTACCCGGCCCCCGATGCGGGCAACCCCGACCGGATCCTGCTGTACACCGGACAGGGCGGCCTTGGCCTGCCGGACGAGTCGTACTACCGGGAAGAAAAGTTCGCGCCGACGGTTACGGCGTACAACGCACACGTGAAGACCATGCTTGAGCTGGCCGGCGTTGCTGACGCCGGGGCCGCCGCCGGGCGGGTGGTGGAGCTGGAGACCAGGCTCGCATCCCACCACTGGGACAAAGTCACGCTCCGGGACCCGCAAAAGACCTACAACCTGAAGACGGCGGATGAAGCGTCCGCGCTGTTCCCCCTGCTCACCACATGGTTCGAAGCCGCCGGCATCGACGAGGCCAAACGCCGGGAAATCGTGGTGAGCACCCCGCCGTTCTTCGACGGGGCCGCAGCGCTCCTTGGGTCCGAGCCGCTGGCCCACTGGCAGGAATGGCTCGCCATGCGGGTGGTGAGCGCCGCGGCCCCCTACCTTTCGTCGTCGTTCGTGGATGCCAATTTCGCCTTCTACGGGACCACCCTCAGCGGCACCCCGAGGAACAAGGACCGCTGGAAGCGCGGTGTCGCCGTCGTCGAAGCGGCGCTTGGCGAAGCCGTGGGGCAGATCTACGTCGCCCGGCATTTCCCGGAGACCCACAAGGCACGCATGCAGGCGCTCGTTGCCAACCTGATAGAGGCCTACCGGCAGAGCATCACCGCCGTGGGCTGGATGGGAGACGCCACTAAGGCGGAAGCGCTCCGGAAACTTGAGGGGTTCCGGGCGAAAATCGGCTACCCGGAGGAATGGATCGATTACTCCGCCGTGGAGATCGATCCGGCTGACCTGCTGGGCAATGTGGAACGTGCACACAATGCCGACGTCGACAGGCACCTTGATGAGGTGGGCAAGCCGGTGGACCGCAACAAGTGGCTCATGACCCCGCAGACGGTCAACGCGTACTACCACCCGATGATGAACGAAATCGTGTTCCCGGCAGCGATCCTGCAGCCCCCGTTCTTCACGGCCGATGCTGACGACGCCGTGAACTATGGCGGCATCGGGGCTGTCATCGGGCACGAGATCGGCCATGGTTTTGATGATCAGGGGTCCCAGTTCGACGGCGGCGGGGCGCTGCGGAACTGGTGGACGGACGAGGACCGGGAGGCTTTCGAAGAGCTCACCGCCAAACTCGTAGCCCAATTCGATGCCCTGTCACCCTCCGCGGCGCCAGGACACAACGTCAACGGCCGGCTCACGCTTGGCGAGAACATTGGCGATCTGGCAGGCCTGGCGATCGCCTACAAGGCCTACCAGATCAGCCTTGACGGAAAGGAACCGGAGGTCCTGGACGGCCTGACCGGGGAGCAGCGCTTCTTTGCCTCGTGGGCCGCCGGCTGGCGGCAGGTCATTCGGCAGGAGGAGGCTATCCGCCGTCTCGCGACGGACCCGCACTCCCCTAACGAGTTCCGCACCAATGCCATTGCCAGGAACCTCGACGCCTTCCACGAGGCATTCGAGGTTTCCGAACAGGATGGCATGTGGATGCCTCCCGCGGAACGCGTCAGCATCTGGTAATGACAAGGCACAGCGGGACCCGCCTTCCGGCGGTCCCCGCTGTGCCTTGTCACAGACTGTTCCGTTGTGCCGCTGGGGCCCGGTCCGCTAACGCTCGATGAGCATCGGATTGGCCTGCTGGCAGGCCGCATCCTTGGCTGTCTGGTTAACGATGTCTTCGGGCAATACGGCCGCCCCGTAGGTGGTGCCGGCGGTGAAGTCGGTACCGAGGTATACCTGGACCCCTGCGATGTTCGGGGCAGGGAGCATTTGTTCAGCGGGAATACCCAGCATTGCGGCAACATCCGCTGCCACGTCCGCGAAGTCCGGGCCGTAGTAGACCACCGACTGCGCCACAGCCGTCGCCTCAAACCGGCCGGCCTGCGCGAATCCGCCGGCGACCAGGGCCTGGACTATTTCCTGGGCA
The DNA here is from genome assembly GCF_009741265.1 of Pseudarthrobacter sp. GA104. Lineage (GTDB taxonomy): Bacteria > Actinomycetota > Actinomycetes > Actinomycetales > Micrococcaceae > Arthrobacter. The sequence continues at coordinate 4,467,837 of NZ_WOWL01000001.1, read as the reverse complement.
CGGCCCGGGACGCCGCTGCCGTTGGCCACCGTGACAGGCTGCAGGGCTTTGTCGTAGGGCGGGGGCGCAGGCGTGGTTTCCGTGGGGGTCGGGGGTGCCGACGTCTCCGTTGGCGCAGGCGACGGAGCGGTTGGATCGGTCAGGTCGACGTCCTGCCGCATTGCCGAGAAGAGCTGGGAACCTGCGGGCTCGGCAATCTGGAGCCTGTTCGGATCCAGCACCGCGGGGGTGGTGGGCACAGCCACGAACGCCACCTTGCTGACGTCGATGTCCTTGAGCCGGGACCCGATGGTGAGCAGGCTGGGCACCGAGGCCAGCCCTTCATCGACGGTCAGGTTCTGGGTTACCACGTCGGCGATCTTCAGCATCTTCCCCGGATCCGAGAGCGTACCGTCGTCCTTGATCTTGCGGGTCAGGGAGGACAGGAACCCTTGCTGGGCCTTGATCCGGCCCAGGTCGCCGCCGTCGGCAAAGGCATGCCGGGTGCGCAGGAACGCGAGGGCCATCTCACCCTGGACAGCCGAGGTGCCGGCCGGCAGCCGGAGGCGTGAGTCAGGATCGTAGACGGCGTCACTGATGCACACCTCCACACCCCCGACCGCGTTGGACAGTTCCTTCACGGCATTGAAGTCAGCCATCATGAAGTGGTCCACTTCCAGGCCGGTGAGTTTGTTGACGGTGTCCACGGCGCAGCCAATGCCTGCTTCAGCCATGGCTTCATTGATCATCACACCGCTGCGGGCAGGATAGACCTGGTTGGTTTTCGGGTCCTTGCACTGCGGGATGTCAACCAGCAGGTCCCGCGGGAAGCTGATGACGCTGACGCGCTTGTTGTCCTCGGAGATGTCCATCAGCATCATGACATCGGACTTGCCGTATCCGTTGGAGTCATCCGCCGTACCGTATTCGGAGTTCTTCCCGTCACGGGTATCGGAACCGAGGATGAGGATCTGCATCCGTCCGGTGGCGTCGCTCACGGATTCGTTGCTGCCGCCACCGGCGTTCAGGGGCGCTTTGGAAATGTTGCCCTGCAGGCGCAGGAACCAGAAGCCCGCGAAGGCGAGGCCGCCCACAATAGCCACTGACAGGATGGCCGTGACCACCTTCAGCCACACCGGCATTCCGCTTATGCGCCCAAGATGACGGGCTGCACCGACGGTACCGCCGTCGGCGTGGCGGGATACGGGTCCCGCTCCGGCGGGACCATCGAGTCCGTTGTCGCGTCTGTCGCGGCCTAGCCCCACGTGGTGAACCTTCCTCTAAAAACCAAATCCGGCCCATTTTAGTGGCCCGGGCTGGGAAAATGCCGGGCGGCCTGCGCCGGCGGAGCCGAAACGGCTCAGAAACCCAGCTTGACCAGCTGTTTCGGGTCCCGCTGCCAGTCCTTCGCCACCTTCACGTGAAGGTCGAGATAGATCCGCGTGCCCAGGAGCGCCTCGATGCCCTTGCGTGCATTGGTGCCCACTTCACGCAGCCGGCTGCCGCCCTTGCCGATGATGATCGCCTTCTGCGAGGGACGCTCAACGTAGAGATTGACCCGCACGTCCAGCAGCGGGCTGTCTTCGGGCCGGTCTTCGCGGGGAACGATTTCCTCCACCACCACAGCGAGCGAGTGCGGAAGTTCATCGCGGACACCTTCCAGCGCCGCCTCGCGGATCAGTTCTGCGACCATGACGGCCTCAGGTTCGTCCGTCAGTTCACCGTCAGGGTACAGCGGGGGCGACGGCGGCATGTGGCTGATCAGGACGTCAGCAACGGTGCCCACCTGGAAGCCGTCGGTGGCAGAAACGGGAACGATGTCCTTCCAGCCGTCCTCCCCCATCACTTCCCTGCCGAGGGCTGCGACGGCCAGGAGCTGTTCCGTCAGTGCCTGGCGGTCCACGAGGTCGGCTTTGGTGACGATGGCGATCACGGGCTTGCGGCCAACCGCCGCGAGCTGGGCGGCAATGAATTTGTCTCCGGGGCCGATCTTTTCGTTGGCCGGCAGGCAGAACCCAATCGCATCAACTTCGGCCAGCGTATCCGCCACGAGGTCGTTAAGGCGCTTGCCAAGGAGCGTCCGCGGGCGATGGAGGCCCGGCGTATCCACGAGGATGAGTTGTGCGTCCTCGCGGTGAACGATGCCGCGGATGGTGTGGCGGGTGGTCTGCGGTTTGGCGGACGTAATGGCCACCTTCTTGCCCACCAGCGCGTTCGTCAAAGTGGACTTGCCCGCGTTGGGCCGTCCCACCAGGATCGCAAATCCTGCGTGGAAACCGCCGAAATCGTCCTGGCCTTCGGCCTTATTTTTCTTGCTCACGTGAAACTCCCTGCTGGGTTGCTTCCGCCTCGTCGAAGAGATCTTCAAGGTCAGTGTCTTCTTTTGCCAACGGTGCCGCAATAATGTGGCTGACGCGGTTTCGGCGGCCTTCAAGCCGGTCGGCCCGCAGGGACACACCGTGCACTTCCACGGAGCTCCCCACAATGGGAACGCGGCCCAGGGCCTTGGCGAGCAGGCCGCCGACGGTGTCCACTTCGTCGTCGTCAAGCTCAATGCCGAAGAGCTCGCCGAGGTCGTCAATGCCCATCCGCGCGCTGACCCGGTACGAACCGTCCCCGAGCTCCACGGCCTCCGCGCTTTCGGTGTCGTACTCGTCCACGATTTCGCCCACGATTTCCTCGATAAGGTCCTCGAGGGTGACCAGGCCGGCCGTTCCGCCGTATTCGTCGATCACGATGGCCACGTGCGTGGACTCTTTCTGCAGCTCCCGGAGCAGGTCGCTGACAGGTTTCGACTCCGGTACGTAGCGAACGTCGCGGGCGAGCGATTCCACCAGCGGCGGCTCCTCGTTGGGCGCCAGCTCATGGATGACGGCGGCAACATCCTTCAGGTAGATGATGCCCAGGATCTGGTCGGTACTGTCGCCGATCACCGGAATCCTGGAATAGCCGGAGCGAAGGAAAAGCGACATGGCCTGGCGCAGGCTTGACCCCGCTTCGATGGTGAGGATGTCGGTCCGGGGCACCATGACGGCGCGGACAAGGGTGTCACCGAAGTCGAAGACGGACTGGATCATCTCAGCCTCGGTGTCCTCGATCATGTCCGACTCGCTGGCGCGCTCCACGAGTTCACGGAATTCCTGCTCGCTGAAGAACGCCTCGTCGCCGCCGGGGGCCCCGGGGGCCGCCGTGCTTCCAAGCCTCACCAGCCAGCCCGGGATGGGCCCCAGCACCCAGGTGAGGAAACGGATCGTCGGCGCGGTGAAGCGGACAACAGCGGCTGCGTGCAGCCGTCCGAGTTGCCGCGGGGAGACACCAACAATGACAAAGCCCAGCAGGGCCATAATCCCGGTTGCTGCCAGGCCCGCAAGCCACACGTTGCTGAGCAGGCTGTAGAGCAGGACGGACACGGCAACGGCGGACGCCATTTCGAACCAGATGCGCCAGAACCTCAGGGCGCGGATGTGCGCCACGGGCTGGCCGAGGATGCGCCGCAGGGCGGTGCCGCGGCTCTTGACCAGGGCTTCCTCGGCATCATGGCGCGGGATGAAGTTGAACGCGGCCTCCGCCGCGGTCAGCACCGCCGCAACGACCAGGAAAACCAGGGCCATTGCCACGAGGAGCAGGGGCGTCACTGGGTGGTCTCGGCAGGCGCTTCTTTGCCCGTGAAGCCGGACAGCAGCTCACGCTGGAGCCCGAACATCTCGGCCTTTTCCTCGGGTTCGGCGTGGTCGTATCCGAGCAGATGCAGGATGCCGTGGGTGGTCAGCAGCAACATCTCGTCCTGGAGGGGGTGGCCGGCGTTTTTGGCCTGCACCCGGGCCACCTGGGGGCAAATGGCAATGTCACCCAGCATTCCCTGGGGCGTGGGCCGGTCAGGCGTACCCGGGGTCAGCTCGTCCATGGGCACGGACAAAACATCCGTGGAACCTGGCTCGTCCATCAGCTCAATGTGAAGCTTCTCCATTGCAGGCTCATCCACCAGGAGGATGGACAGTTCAGCCTGCGGATGGATGTAGAGCTGCTCGAAGATGTACCGGGACAAAGCAACGAGTTCAGCTTCGTCCACCTGGACACCGGACTCGTTGTTGACCTCGATGCTCATGCGTGTTCCCCCCGCTTGCCGGCGCCGGTCGAATGCTTTACCCGGCTGCGCTGTGCCTCATCCCAGATGCTGTAGGCGTTGACAATATCCCCCACCAGGCGGTGCCGGACAACGTCTGCGGCGTCCAGCACCGAGAAACTGACGCCTTCGATACCCTGCAGGATCTCCGCCACAATACGGAGCCCGGAGCGGGTGCCGAAGGGCAGGTCAACCTGGGTGACGTCGCCGGTGACCACCATCTTGGAGCCAAAGCCCAGCCGGGTCAGGAACATCTTCATCTGCTCGGGCGTGGTGTTCTGCGCCTCGTCAAGGATGATGAAGGCGTCATTGAGCGTGCGTCCGCGCATGTAGGCCAGCGGAGCCACTTCTATGGTGCCCGCCGCCATCAGCCTGGGAATGGACTCCGGGTCCATCATGTCGTGCAGCGCGTCGTAGAGGGGGCGCAGGTAGGGATCAATCTTGTCGCTCAGGGTTCCGGGCAGGAATCCCAGCCGTTCCCCGGCTTCAACTGCCGGGCGCGTCAGGATAATCCGGCTGACCTCTTTTTGCTGAAGCGCCTGCACAGCCTTTGCCATGGCCAGGTAGGTCTTCCCTGTTCCGGCCGGGCCAATGCCAAAGATCACCGTGTTGTTGTCGATGGCGTCGACGTAGGTCTTCTGGTTCAGCGTCTTGGGACGGATTGTCCTCCCGCGGCTGGAAAGGATGTCGTGGGTCAGAACATCCACGGGGTTCTGCAGCGACTGGGTACGCAGGAGGGCCACGAGCTGCTGAAGGACAGCGGGACTGATAACCGTGCCGCGGGCCACCAGGCCGCGGACCTCGTGGAGGAGCCGCATGATGCGGGGCACGTCGCTGGCAGGACCAGTGATGGAAAGTTCATTTCCGCGGACGTGGAAATTGACGTGCGGGAACTGTTCCTCGATGAAGCGCAAAGCCTCATCGTGGCTGCCCAAGGACTGGACCATCTGGTCGGAGTTGTCGAAAAGTACAACCTCGGTACGGCTGCCGGGCAGGGAATGGGGAAACTCCCCCGCAGCGCCTTCGCCTGTGTTGAGCCGGCGCTTTCCATTCGCTGATTCAGTCATGGTGACGGCCCGCAGGCCCGTGATCCCCTCAAAGTACGAAAATAATGTCCACCGCAGGGCCGGCCACCGCATCCGGCGCGCCTTGCCCAAGCGGTCCCTCCATCTTACGCCAGTACGGCGTCAACACCGGATGAGGCAACCAGCCACGGACCAGGGCAAGGCGGCCTTCAGGCGCGGTGGCTGCGTCATTAGGTATCAACTTCATATCGGCCTCATATCGTTCCCGTTGCAGTTGGCCCCGGGGACCATGGCAGGGCCGTACGGTCCCGCGCCCTGTGCCATGCTGGAAATCCAGCTTCATTGCTGGACTACCGCCGCCCGGATGCGGCCCAGTTGCGAAAGGACAGGCAACCAAACGTGCCGGAATCAGCTGCGCCCCTGAGGGCAGGACGACGCTGGGGCCGTGCGCGCCCTGCGGTCCTCGCAGTGGTTCTGGCAGTGGGCCCGCTCCTGGCGGGGTGCCTGGCCGAGCCCAATCCTGCACCTACCGGCCTCCTGAACTCCGGGCCTGCCGCCACCGGCACCGCACCATCCACCAGCGCCCCCCTTGAAACCACGCAGTCCTCCAACAAGGCGCCGGTGTACTGGATTGGCCGCACCGGCAGCAGCGTGTTCCTCTACCGGGAGTTCCGGGACGTGCCGGAGCAGGAAAACCCCGTGACGCGTGCCCTGCGGGCGATGATGAAGGATAAGCCGCTTGATCCGGACTTCTTCACCCCTTGGCAGAATCCCAGCAAGCTCGCCACCTCGATTTCCGGCAAGGACGTTATTACGGTGGACGTGTCCGAGGACGCGTTCAACAGCAACCTCGACGCTGACATGGCGGCCCGTGCCGTCCAGCAGCTTGTTTATACGGCCACGGCCGCTGCGGCCAGCTCCGGGCTCATTGACTCCGGGCAGCAGATCCGGGTGCGGATCCTGGTGGACGGGCACACGGACTACGTTGCTTTCGACCACATCCAGCTGGGTGACCTCATGACGAGGGGCGCGGGCATGGTGGCGCCCGTCTGGATCATCGATCCGCAGGAAAATGTGGAAATTGCCGACGGAAGCGTGAAGATCACCGGCCGCAGCACCCTGGCCGGCAGCAAGCTGCGCTGGCAGATCCAGCGGGCGGAGCAGGACGGCAACAAGGTACCGTTCCTCACCGGAGAAACAACGGCCTCCGCCCAGCCCGGACAGGGAGGGATCTTCACGCTTGCCCTCACGCTGCCTTCCGGCGACTACGAGTTGCGCGTGGCCCAGGCCGGCGCCGACGGGCAGCCGGACCAGAACGAGGACTCGCGGGCTTTCAAAGTCCGCTAGCCCGCACGCTGCAGCTTCGGCGGCCTGCTCAACCGGCAGGCTCGGCAGCATGCGCCGCCCAGCGGCCCAGGACGTCGCTGGCAAGCACGACGGCGGCGGGGCCGGCGGTGGATGAGCGCAGCACATGGTGCCCCAGCAGGGCCGTGACAGCACCCTTGCCGCAGAGCCGGGTTACTTCCCGGGGACTGATGCCGCCTTCCGGCCCAACGATCAGGAAGACTTCGCGGGGTTCCGTTGGGGTTCCGCCGCGCTGCCATGCTTCCAGCACTGTCCGCAAGGGCCTAACCGCGTCCTCGTGCAGGATGACGGCAAGCCCTGCGGCCTCCACGAGGCCGGCCAGCGCGGCGGTGTCGACGGCGGGCCGCACCTCGGGAACCCAGGCGCGGCGCGCCTGCTTGGCGGCTGCCGTGACCACGGACTGCCATTTGGTGTGGGCCTTCGCGGCCCGGTCGCCTTTCCACCGGACGATGGACCGTTCGGACTGCCAGGGTATGACGGCGTCGATCCCGAGTTCAGTTGCCGTCTCAATGGCAAGTTCGTCGCGGTCGCCCTTCGCCAGCGCCTGTACCAGCACCAGCCTTGTTACCGGCTGCGGCTCAACGGCCAGGGAGGAGCACTCAACATCCAGCCCGGAGGGGGACGCCGCAAGCACCTTTCCGCTCATGCGCGTCCCGGCGCCGTCCACGATGTCAACGGGCTCGCCCGGGGCAAGCCGCTTCACCGTGACGGCGTGCCGCGCCTCGGGCCCCTCCAGGACAAAGACTTCCCCCGCCACCAGCTGGTCAAGGGAACCGGGAGGAGTGAAAAAGACCGGGTTGCTCACCGCTACAGGTTACCGAGCCGGTCCCGGAGCTTGGCGAACATGCCCCCGCTGGCCGCAAGCTTGCCCTCGGTGATCTGTTCACCGCGCATCTTGGCAAGCTGACGCAGGAGGTCCTCCTGCGCGGCGTCCAGCTTGGCGGGAGTCTCGACCTGGAGGTGCACTTTCAGGTCGCCGCGCCCGTACCCGCGAAGGTGGGTCACGCCAAGTCCGCGAAGGGTGATGATCTCGCCGGACTGGGTGCCCGGCTTGACGTCGATCTCCTGCGGTCCGTCGAACGTTTCCAGGCTCACCTCGGTGCCCAGGGCTGCAGCGGTCATGGGAAGGTGCAGGGTTGCGTGGAGGTCGTCGTTGTCCCGGACATAGGTGGCGTCGTTGTTCACGCGGATCTCGACGTAGAGGTCGCCGGCGGGACCGCCGGCGGGACCTGCTTCGCCCTGGCCGGAAAGCTGGATGCGGGTTCCGGTGGCTACGCCGGCGGGAACCTTGATGGTCAGCGAACGGCGGCTGCGGATGCGTCCCTGGCCGCTGCACTCATTGCAGGGGTCCTTGATGACGGTGCCGAAGCCCTCGCAGGTACCGCACGGGGCGGCGGTCATGACCTGTCCCAGGATGGAGCGCACGGCACGCTGGACCTGGCCGCTGCCGCCGCAGATGTCGCAGCGTTCCGGATGGGTTCCCGGCCGGCAGCACGAACCTTCGCAGGTGGGGCACGTGACGGCCGTGTCCACTTCCAGCTTCTTGTTGACGCCGAAGACAGCGTCGCGGAGTTCGATGCGGACACTGATGAGTGCGTCCTGGCCGCGCCTGACGCGGGAAGCCGGGCCCGTTGTTCCGCCGGCCCCGAAGAAGGTGTCGAAGATGTCCTGGAACGCGAATCCCTGGCCGGCGTAGCTGCCTCCGCCGAAGCCGTTGTCCGTGCCGTTCTCGTTGCCGGTGGTGTCGTAGACGCGGCGCTTCTGCGGGTCCGAAAGAACCTCGTAGGCGTGGGTCACGGCCTTGAAGCGGTCCGACGCGTCCTCACCCGGGTTGACGTCCGGGTGGAGCGTGCGCGCCAGCTTGCGGTAGGCCTTCTTGATCTCTTCTCCCGTGGCCTCCGGTGAGACTCCAAGGACGTCGTAGTGGCTGCTCAAAGTTCGTATCTCTTCCTTGTTGTACTGCCTGCAGTTGGACTGCGGGAAATGATCTGCATGCCCGGGAACGGGAAAACGTCAGGGTCCCAGGATCCGCGAAAGGTAGCGGGCAACGGCCCTGACTGCGGCCATGGTGGTGGGATAGTCCATCCGGGTTGGTCCCAGGACACCAATTTTCGCAATGTGGTCCGGACCGTACCCCGTGGCAACGACGGACGCCTCGGCAAGGCCGTCGTAGGGATTCTCGCGGCCGATGCTGACAGCCACCCCGCGGTGGTCCTGCGCCATTTCGCTCAGCAGGCGGAGCATGACCACCTGTTCCTCGAGTGCTTCCAGGACCGGTCCGATGCTGAGCGGAAAGTCCACGTTGGAACGCGCAAGGTTGGCGGTGCCCGCCATGACCATGCGGTCTTCCCTGCTGCTCTGGGCCAGGCCTTCGAGGCCGACGGCGAGGGCATGGGCGGCCTGCCTTTGCCCCGGGCCGGCTGTGGCCACCACTGCCGGCAGGGACTGGGCGAGCTGGTTCAGCGGAGTGCCGGCAAGGGAGCCAAGGAACCGTGCCCGCAGGGTGGCGAGGGCGTCGTCCCCCAGGTCCTGGCCGACGTCGATAACGCGCTGTTCCACTTTGCCGCTGTTGGCGATCAGCACCACCAGCACCTTGCGCGGCGCGAGGAGGACGAACTCGATATGGCGGACCAGTGCCCGGCTCAGGTGCGGATACTGGACCACGGCAACCTGGTTGGTCAGCTGCGACAGCAGGCGGACCGTGCGGTCAAGGACGTCGTCGAGGTCGTCAGATCCTTCCAGCAGCGACTGGATGGCCCTGCGCTCGGCCTGGGACAGCGGTTTGACCGCCGAGATCTGGTCCACGAACAGCCGGTAACCCTTGTCAGTGGGGATACGTCCGGCGCTGGTGTGCGGAGCGGTGATCAGGCCCTCTTCCTCCAGGGCGGCCATATCGTTCCTGATCGTTGCGCTGGACACACCGAGATGGTGCCGCTCCACCAGGGCCTTGGACCCGACGGGTTCCCGGGAGTGGACGTAGTCCTCCACGATTGCACGCAGCACTTCAAGTTTGCGTGGCTCGCTCACACTCCACCTCCATCCAGGGTTCGGGGCGGCCGCGCCGCCCGCGCTGTGCCACCTCAAGGGTTAGCACTCGACATGCCTCAGTGCTAACAGTCTATTATGACTCCCGCCGTTGCTAGCATTGGTACCGCTCCGGGCGAAATCCGGACCTGTGACCGAACGCTAGGCGGAGTGAAACCATGCAGTACCAGAACTGGGGCCCACGCGACTTGTCCGCTCCCGCAAAGACTGAACTGCCCGAGGTTCCCGTTGAACGGGGAATGGTCCTTGAGGACGTCCAGTCCGGCTGGGTGGGCGCCGTGACCCGGGTGGAAAAATCCGGCGGCATGCACGTGGTTGCCCTGGAGGACCGGCGCGGTAAATCCCGGTCCTTCCGGCTTGGTTTCGGATTCCTCCTCGAAGGCCGGGCCATCAAGCTCCTGCCCCCGGCCCCGCGGCAGGCCGCCGGCGCCGTCGCCGGCCGGACCGCCTCCGGGTCCGTCCGCGTCGCCGGCCAGCGGGCACAGGTGGCCAAGGCCAGCCGGATCTGGGTGGAGGGAAAGCACGACGCCGAACTGGTGGAAAAGGTCTGGGGAGACGACCTGCGCGTGGAGGGCATCGTCGTCGAACCCCTGCACGGCATTGATGACCTGGCGGGGGCCGTCGCAGCGTTCAGGCCCGGACCGGGCAGGCGCCTCGGCGTCCTGGTGGACCACCTGGTGCCGGATTCCAAGGAATCCCGCATTGCGGACGCCGTCATGGCCTCGCCGGGAGCTGCAGGGAACGTCCTGATTGTGGGTCACCCTTACGTGGACGTGTGGCAGGCCATCCGGCCCGCGGTCCTGGGCATTGAGCAGTGGCCGGTAGTGCCGCGCGGGCAGGATTGGAAGACCGGCATCCTCGCAGCGTTCGGCTGGCCCCATGCCACAAAGGAGGACATCGGGCTTGGCTGGCAGAAACTGCTCGGCGCCGTCCGAACGTACGCCGACCTGGAAGCCTCGCTGCTGGGGAGGGTCGAAGAAGTCATCGACTTCCTCACCGTGCCCTGAAGGACGGTTCTGCCCCGGCCCGCGCATCCCGGGGCAGGTATGGGGCCGGTACCAAGTATTCTTGGTACTGCGGATCCTGCAACATTGCAGGCCGCCGCACCCACTAAGCTTTCTTAGCCGGCACCATTGCACTTCAGAAGGAACAGACTGTGGCAGAAAACGCACGTGATCACAGGGACAGCCCGGGCGGCCAGGGCCGTTCGGAGTACCACGGCGTTCCCGCGAATGCGCTGCCCCTGACAGCCAGCGAAGACCGGCAATGGGCCACCATGGCGCACTTCGGGGGCATCCTGGGCTGCGTTCCGTCGCTGCTGATCTACCTGATCTTCCGGGACCGCGGGCCCTTCACGGCACAGGAATCCAAGGAAGCCCTGAATTTCAGCCTGCCGCCCACCATTGCTGCCCTGCTGGCGAACATCCTGGTGGTCTTCGTCCCCGTGATCGGCAACATCTTCGCCGTCATCGCCACCCTCATCTGGATTGCGCTCACCTGCTTCTCGGTGGCGGCCGGCATCCATGTCAACCGTGGCCAGCCGCACCGCTACCAGTACAACCTGCGCTGGATCAAGTAGCGGCTGCACGGGTCCACGCCCGCGGGGTTCCCTGGCGGGCGCGGGCCCACGTTGCTTTGTGCCGTTCAGTCCGGCAGGACCCGGCGGACCACCGCGTCTGCCAGCAGCCTGCCCCTGAGGGTCAGGACCAGCCTGCCCCTGAACGCGGCAGCAGGATCCACGAGGCCGTCCGCGATCAGCCCCGCAACCTCATGGCGTCCTTCTTGGCCCAGCGACGATACTTCGAGGCCGGACTGGAGACGGGCCTCGAGCATCACACGTTCGACGTTCCGGGTCTCCTGGTCCAGGGTTTCCCTGCCGGCCGCCGGTGACACTCCCTGTGCGAGGCGTCCGGCGTAGGCCGTGGGGTGTTTGACGTTCCACCACCGCACGCCGCCCACATGCGAATGGGCGCCGGGGCCGATCCCCCACCAGTCGTCGCCCCGCCAATAGGCGAGGTTGTGGCGGCAGGCCTGCTCCGGCGTGCGGGCCCAGTTGCTGACCTCGTACCAGCCCAGGCCGGCTTTGGTGATGAGGTCGTCGGCGAGTTCGTACTTGTCGGCGTGGTCGTCGTCGTCGATTCCTGGAACCTCGCCCCGGCGGATCTGGGCGGCGAGCTTGGTTCCCTCTTCGATGATCAGCGCATAGGCGCTGATGTGGTCCGGCTGGTAGGACAGTGCTGTCTCCAGGGAGTAGCGCCAGTCGTCCAGGGACTCCCCCGGCGTGCCGTAGATGAGGTCCAGGCTCACAGCCAGTCCCGCGTCCCGGGCCCATTGCACAACCTGCGGGACTCGGCTGGGCGTGTGGGTCCGGTCAAGCACTTTGAGGACATGGGGCACTGCAGACTGCATCCCGAAGGAGATGCGGGTGAAGCCGGCTTCCTTCAGGATGGCAAGGGATTCAGGCGTGACGGAGTCCGGGTTCGCCTCCGTGGTGACTTCGGCGCCGGCCTCGATTCCCCACTGTCCGATGGCGCGGCGCAATATCAGGGCGAGGTCCTCGGCGGGAAGCAGGGTGGGTGTGCCGCCGCCGAAAAACACCGTGCTGAGCGGGCGCGCAGGAAGCCCTGATTCCGCCAGGACCCTGGCTGCCAGGGACACTTCGGAGGCGGCCGTGGCGGCATAGGCGTCCTGCGAGGCCCCGCCGCCGAGCTCCGTGGCGGTATAGGTGTTGAAGTCGCAGTAGCCACAGCGGACGGCACAGAACGGAATGTGTACGTAAAGCCCGAACGCCCGGCCCGCCGCACCGTCAACCGCCTGGGGAGGCAGGAGACCGTCCGACGGCGCCGGGTCGCCGAGGGGAAGAGTGCTAGGCATTGCAGGGGCCTCCGGTGGCGCCGGCCGCTGTAACCACTACTTCTTGGCCTTGTCCTTGGACTCGTCCGTGGTGAGCGCAGCAATGAAGGCTTCCTGAGGGACCTCAACGCGGCCCACCATCTTCATGCGCTTCTTGCCTTCCTTCTGCTTCTCCAGCAGTTTGCGCTTACGGGAGATGTCGCCGCCGTAGCACTTGGCCAGGACGTCCTTGCGGATGGCGCGGATGCTTTCCCGGGCGATGATCCTGGAGCCGATGGCCGCCTGGATGGGCACCTCGAACTGCTGGCGGGGAATGAGTTCGCGCAGCTTGGTGGTCATCATGACGCCGTAGGCGTAGGCCTTGTCGCGGTGCGTGATGGCGGAGAAGGCATCCACCTGTTCGCCCTGGAGCATGATGTCGACCTTGACGAGGTCCGCCACCTGGTCGCCGTCGGCCTTCCAGTCGAGCGAGCCGTAGCCGCGGGTCTTGGACTTGAGGATGTCGAAGAAATCGAACACGATCTCGGCGAGCGGCAGGCGGTAGCGGATTTCCACCCGGTCCTCCGAGAGGTAATCCATTCCTCCCATGACGCCGCGGCGGCTCTGGCACAGCTCCATGATGGCGCCGACGAATTCGTTCGGCGCAAGGATGGTGGCCGACACCATGGGCTCGCGGACCTCGGAGATCTTGCCGGAGGGGTATTCGCTGGGGTTGGTCACGTGGACCACTTTCTTGTCCTCCAGCGTCACCTCGTATTCCACGTTGGGGGCCGTGGAAATCAGGTCCAGGTTGTATTCGCGTTCCAGCCGCTCGCGGGTGATTTCAAGGTGGAGCAGTCCCAGGAAGCCCACCCGGAACCCGAAGCCCAGCGCCGCGGAGGTCTCCGGCTCGTAGACCAGGGCGGCATCGTTGAGCATCAGCTTCTCCAGTGCATCGCGCAGCACCGGATAGTCCGTGCCGTCCAGCGGGTACAGGCCGGAAAACACCATCGGCTTGGCATCGGCGTAGCCGGGCAGGGATTCAGCGGCCGGCTTGGCGAGGTTGGTAACGGTATCGCCGACCTTGGACAGGCGGACGTCCTTCACTCCGGTGATGAGGTACCCCACCTCGCCGACGCCCAGGCCCTTCGAGGGCGTCGGCTCCGGGGAGCTCACGCCAATCTCGAGGAGTTCATGCGTGGCCCGCGTGGACATCATCTGGATGCGCTCGCGGGGGTGCAGCATGCCATCCACCACACGGACATAGGTGACCACGCCGCGGTAGGTGTCGTAGACGGAGTCGAAGATCATTGCGCGGGCCGGGGCATTGGCGTCACCCTGGGGAGCCGGGAGGTCGCGGACAATCTTGTCCAGCAGCGCTTCAACGCCCATGCCGGTTTTTCCCGATACCCGCAGCACGTCCTCCGGTTCGCCGCCGATCAGGCTGGCAAGTTCAGCCGCGTACTTCTCGGGCTGTGCCGCAGGAAGATCGATCTTGTTCAGGACCGGGATGATGGTCAGGTTGTTTTCCATTGCCAGGTACAGGTTGGCGAGGGTCTGGGCTTCGATGCCCTGTGCCGCGTCCACCAGGAGGATTGCTCCCTCGCAGGCCGCGAGGGAGCGGGAGACCTCGTAGGTGAAGTCAACGTGTCCGGGCGTGTCGATCATGTTCAGCGCGTAGCTGACGCCATCCAGCTCCCACGGCATGCGGACAGCCTGGGACTTGATGGTGATGCCGCGCTCGCGTTCGATGTCCATCCGGTCCAGGTACTGGGCCTTCATGTCGCGGGACTGGACCACTCCGGTGAACTGCAGCATCCGGTCGGCCAGGGTGGACTTACCGTGGTCAATGTGCGCGATGATGCAGAAATTCCGAATGATGGCCGGATCTGTCGCGGCGGGCACCGGGGCGGTGCGGGCCATGGGAGACACGCAGGGTCCTTACTGTTGGCATTCACTGATGGCTTTGGGCAACCAGGCAGGACGCGCCGATGGCACGCTGCGGCCCGACCGCACATTTTCAACCTCCAGTGTCCCACGTCAGGGCCCGCGCCACCGCATCCTGAGCGGAGTTCCTGCCTTCACTCTCCCGTACCGGGGGCGGTTATAAGGTAGCTGGATGGTTCTCAATCTCCGCTCCCTGCAGGATGCCGTCAGGACAGGCCTCCGGGCACTGCGCAACGCAGCCAGGACGTCCCCGGCGCCTGGCCCCGACTCCTCCCCCGGCCGGGCGGCGCCTGTGCCCGGCAACGCCCGCCTGCCGGCCGCTGCCCGCGGCGGCGCCGTGGATGGCGATGTATATCCCGGGGACTTCCAGGGCCGGTCCAGCGTCCGCTACGCACCGAGGCCCGATGGTGAACCGGATCCGGGCGAGGTGGTGTGGGCGTGGGTGCCCTACGAAGAGGACCACAGCCGGGGCAAAGACCGCCCCGTGCTTTTGGTGGGCCGCAGCGGCAGTTACTTGTTGGGAGTCATGCTCACGAGCAGGGACCGTGTCCCCGAATCGGCCGTGTCACAGGACTATGTGGACCTGGGCGCCGGCGCCTGGGACAGGCAGGGCCGGGCCAGCGAAGCCCGGCTGGACAGGATCGTGCAGCTTCGGCCGGACGCCATCCGGCGCGAAGGTGCTGTCCTGGACCGTGCGCGCTTCGACACCGTGGCGGCCGGACTGCGCAGCCGACACGGCTGGACGTAAACACCGAAATGGCCAGGCCTGCCGCTGACCTGCTATTCTTTATAGCTGTGTGTCCGTGCAGGTCGACGGCCACTGATGGTTGGCCGCCATAGGTATCCCCACGCCGCTCAGTCAATGGCCAATCTGAAAGCCCTCTAGACCATTTCCGCATTAAAAAGAGAGTTCACACGTGGCGAATATCAAATCCCAGAAGAAGCGCATCCTCACCAACGAGAAGGCACGCCTGCGCAACAACGCAGTCAAGTCCGAGCTGAAGACGGCCATCCGCGCCGTCAACACCGCCGTTGAGTCCACGGACAAGGATGCAGCTGCTGCTGCCCTGGTTGCTGCCAGCCGCAAGCTGGACAAGGCTGTCAGCAAGGGTGTTCTGCACAAGAACAACGCAGCGAACCGCAAGTCGGCGATCTCCAAGAAGGTCAACGCACTGTAAGGTTTCCAGTTCAACTGAACTGATGGTTGTGGCCGGTCCCCTCGGGGGCCGGCCACACATCTTTAAGGCCCGGAATTGCGGCTTTAAGGCCCGGAATTGCGGCCCCGGATGCCAGGCTTGGGCCCGGATCGGAACGGAACTGTCAGCGGCCCTGGACCGACATGGCGATCACCGTGACCGCATGCTCCACTGCATACACAGGATCACGCGAAAGCCCCTTGACCTGCGCGTCCGCCTCGGCCGTGGCCTGGATGGACCTGACCAGGCCATCCGGGGTCCACCGGCGGACGTCGCGCTGCGCCTGCTCCACCAGCCAGGGCTGCATACCCAGTTCCGCGGCAATCTGGCCAGAGGAGCCCGACGCACCGGCAACGCGGGCCACGGTACGGAGTTTTGCGGCCAGCGCGGCAACAAGCGGGACGGGGTCTGCTCCCGTGGCGAGGGCATGACGGAGCGTGGACAGGGCCAAAGGAGCGTTGCCGGCCATTGCCGCGTCCGCCACCTTGAAGGCCGTCGCTTCAATGCGTCCACCGTAGTAGCGGTCCACAATATCTGAAGTCACGGTGGTCCCGGCATCGGCGATGAGCTGGCTGCACGCCGCCGCAAGTTCCGAGAGGTTTGCGCCGACAGCGTTGACCAGGGCCTGCACCGCGTCCTGCTCAATACGGCGGCCGCCGGCCTTGAACTCGGCCGCCACGAAGGCCACCTTGTCTGCGTCTTTCTTGAGGGGCTGGCAGTCCACCACGGGCCAGCCGTCCTTCTTGATTGCGTCCAGGAGTTTCTTCCCACGGACTCCCCCGCCGTGCCGCAGGACAAGGACGGCATCCGGTTCCGTATGTTCTACGTACCGAAGCGCGTCAGCGAGGAAGGCGTCGTTCATGGCCTCGACAGCTTCGACCTCGATGAGCTTGCTTTCGCCGAACAGCGACGGGCTGACCTGCATCAGCAGGGTGCCGGGCTCGTACGCGGCCGCATTGATGCGGCTGACCTCCACGTCCGGGGCTGTTGCCCGGACCTGGGCACGGATGTGGTCCATGGCCCTGATGCCCAGGTACTCCTCCGGGCCGCTGACCAGCACCACCGCAGCGGGCTTTACATCCCGCCAGGAGGCCGCATTCGATGCCGGGGAACGGGTTGCTCGCTTCTGCGCAGCGGCCATCGTGGGTTCCTTCCGGAAAGTCTTGTGGAGTATTCCAGCCTGCCACGTCCGGCCGTCCGGTCCAAGCCGGCAGGCGTCAGTGGCACCACGGGCCGGCTCGGCCCGGGCCCTGACCCGCGGCCAAGGCCGTCCAGGGTACCGACTTGGCCCGATTCAAGGGCCTCGATCAGGGCTACAACGCGCCGATGGGAAGCCAGGACGCAGCGGCCGAACCTGCGGGGCCGGGAGGCCGCCCACAGCGTTCCAAACGTGAGGGCTGACAGGAAGAGCATGGTGAGCAGCCCGGCAACGCCTTCCGGCCACGGAAGTGATGCGCCCGGGAGCTGCGGGGTGAACCTTGCCGTGGCTGCAATGCCGGCGGTGAAGATACCCGCAACGGCGATCAGGGCTGTGGCGGACCAGGGAGCCGGAATTACCAAGGGCACGGCTGCGGTCCCCAGAAGTGTCACCGGAGCCACCAGGGGTGAAGCGATGACATTGGCCAGCAGCGAGTACGTTGAGAATTCGGGTTGCAGCAGCACTGTAACCGGCCCGCACATCAGTTGCGCAGACAAGGGGACTGCGACCCCGGCCGCCACCCAACGCGGAATGAACACCGGCGTCCAGTCGATGATGCGGCGCCCGAGGACAATGATCCCCAGGGTGGCCAGGACGGACAGGAGGAACCCGAAGCTCGATCCCAGGCCCGGGTCGATCAGCAGCAGCGCGATCACGGCCACGCTCAGGAAGCTGAGCCCGCGTCCGGACCGCCCGCCTGCCAGTGAGATCAGTCCAACACCTCCCATCAGCGCCGCCCGAAGCACGCTCGCATCGGGACCCACAAGCACCACGAACAGGCCCAGTCCGGCCCCGGCCAGCACAGCAGCCGGCACCCGGGGCAGGCGTAGGCTGCGGCAGGCCAACAGCAGTGCACCGAGGACCAGGCTGCAGTTGGCCCCAGTGAATGTTAAAACAGGGGGTGGGTCGGTTTAGACCCGTGTTTCCCCTGTTCAGGCGAGGTTCTCGGCGTTCATTGGGCCCTTGGCACGGCGATCAAGTCGACCGTGCCGATCTGACCGGAGGACGATAGCGACCTTCCGAGAGACCATCTGAGAGGGGCTTGATCGACGAACGTTCAAGAACGAGGTGGGTCGACATGGCCCCTGTCGCATCGTGCTCGCTCAACCAACCAGCGTCCGTCTGACGGACGAGCAGTCGGGCACATGGATGATCCTCGCGTGAGACGCGGGCTCGAGTTCGGTCACGATTACCCGTGTCCGGCGGAGGCCGCCATCAACAAGTGCGCCGCCATTTGTCTCCCGAATGCTGTCGTCCGGGAGTCCGAGTGGACAGGCTCGAGTGGTCACCGCGGCGCGGCGGCGTCGCGATCGGGCGAAATTCGCCGTCCCACCGATGGTGCATAGTCTTGCCTGCTCCCGGCGGCGGGTGGATGTTGGAAAGACGATGCGCGCGAGCGGCCTTAATAATCGGCGCCCACCGTTTGCTCTCCGAGATACTGCGTATTTGGCTGGCTGACGTCGGGCATCCAACTTCCTGCAAAAGTTCTACTGGCCGGTAGGGGATTTTCAACGTAGCTTTAGTGGCGGACGTGTGGCGCGCTTCACATTTTGTGTCATTCGGAGTCCATGCCTTTACGAGCCCATCGGGACGGTAGCCCAGCGCCGTGTTTCCGCCCCGATGACAAAATATCGAAGCCAAGGCGGCGGTTACCGCCGGGAGGAGACCAATGGCGGGAATGTACGAACTCTTCAAAGATGAAGAAGCGGGCTTCAGGTTCAGGATCATAGCTCCCGACAGGACGGTGATGGCGGTCTCCCGTTCCTTTCCGGACAAGCCGTCGGCAGTTGCAGGAATCAGTGACGTGCGGGAGTACGCCGGAATGGGCCACATCACGGACCTGTGCCCGATGCCTCCCGCCGATGCCGCCACCGGCTCCGCATCGCCGCCAAATTACAGAACCAGACCCGCCGCCGACAGCCCCGATACACGGCACGCACCATCCCTCACCCGATCGCGTTCTACAAGTATCGGCGCAGCCGCCTGAGCGGACGCCCGGGACCCTACTGCCGCGCCGGCACCAACTTGCCACCCAGGAGTCCGTGCGACGACAAAGCACTCGCAACCTGAAACGCGAAGGACGCCTCGAAGAAGCCGTCGTCCTCTGCTACAAAGCCATCGAAGGCGCAGATGGTGACGCCGGACGTGGAATGCCCGCGCCGGCGTATACGGAGCAGGCGGCAATCATCCACCGCAACGGTAGATGTTCCTTTGCAGGAGTGATCAATACCTTCATCGGTAAGTCTCCCGTCAGGTGAGGTAGCGATGGTGGACGCCCACACCCCGCGAGCAGGCAGCGGTCAAAGGGGCCCGGGTCCGCCGTCTGCCCGGCGTTCTGGCTGCCGCCCGGACACGTCCCCTATGCGGAGGCCGCTAAGGAACCAGCTGGCTCCTGCGACCATCAGCAGGAAGCCAGCGACGCCGATGACCGCAAGCTGTGTGATGATGCCGGCGATGACCAAGGCGAAGCCGGCCAGAACGGCCAGGACACCGTAGATAGTACGGGGGGAAGCCGGGTTCCGGCCCGATTGCAGCTGCCTGTCCAGACCCGGGTCGGATAGGGCCAGTTCCTGTTCGAGCTTTTCAAGGCGCTTGCGCTCTTCATCTGACAGAGCCATGACCGCTTCCCGCCCTCCTGCGTACAACCGTGAGCCGGAGGACTGCAACGTCCCGGCGCGTTCCGACAGGATCGGTCCAGGAGCCCAGGCCGAACAACCGGGCTGTACCGGCGGCGGGGCCGATGAGGCCCAGGAGAATCCTCAGCGTGGTGGATTTGCCTGCACTGTGGGGGCCCAGAAAATCGTGGAATTCACCGCCGGTGACTCTCGGGTAAGGGCTGCACGGTGCACGTGTCCCGCCGAAATCTTGGACAAGGCCGAAGGTTTCAACGACAGGTTGTGGTGCTGCAGTCATGAGCCGTCCGCTCCTCAGGTCGGACCGCTTATGGCTCGATGAGCCCGGTGCGGATGGCGAACCGTGTGAGGTCCAGCCGGTCGCGCAACCCCAGCTTCTGCAGGACGTTGGCCCGGTGGCGATCGACGGTCTTCACGCTGATCCTGAGGATGTCGGCGATCTCCTTGGCGGAGTTCCCCTCTGCGATGAGCTTCGTAATCTGCTCCTCGCGGGGCGTGAGGATACTGTCCGGCATCCGGTCGCCACGGCGGTCGCGCTCGAGGTAGTCGCGGATGAGCGCGGTGACCGCGCCGGGGTAGAGGAACGACTCCCCGCGCATCGCTGCACGGCACGCCTCGATGAGGTCGCGGTCGGCGACCGATTTGAGCACATAGCCCGAGGCCCCGGCGCGCAGGGCCTCGAAGAAGTACTGCTCGTTGTCGTACATCGACAGGATGAGGATCCGCACGTCGGGTGCGCTCCGCGCTATCTGCCGTGCCGCCTGGATGCCGGTCATCTGTGGCATGGCGATGTCGAGAACAGCGAGGTCCACCCCGCCCGCGGTCGCGGCGGCGACGGCCTCTGTGCCGTCGGCGGCCTCGGCCACGACGGTGAGGTCGGGTTCCGCGTCGAGGATCATGCGAAGGCCGCGGCGGACCAGGGCGTGGTCGTCAGCGAGCAGGATGCGCGTGGGTTCGCCCATCGGATCAGCTCCCCGTCTCGACTCCGGGAACGACGAGGCGAACGTCGGTCCCCTCGCTCGCCCGTGCGGCGATCGTCAGCTCGGCACCGATGAGCAGGGCCCGTTCGCGCATCCCGCGGATGCCCGCGCCTTCGCGGAGGTCACCGCCCTGCCCGTCGTCGAGAATCCGCAGGGTCAGCCCCTTCGTCGTCGAGGTGAGCGCGAAATCGACTCGTGTTGCGTGCGCGTGCCGGGCGACATTGGTGAGCGCCTCCTGCGCGATGCGGTAAAGCACGAGCTCGACGTCCCCGCTGAGCTCGGGGAGGGGGTCATCGACCTCCCAGGTCACTGGGATCCCGCTCGAGCGGGAGAACTCCGAGCCCAGCGAATTCAGCGCGCTTCGCAGGCCGAGGTCCGCGAGCACGCCCGGGCGCAGACGCTGCGCCACCTGGCGGACCTCCTCCAGGCTCGCGCGGACCGCCTCCTGCGCGACGAGGCTCTCCTCGCGGAGATCGTCAGGAGATCGATCGACAACCCGTTTGAGACTGAGGAGAGCAACGGTCAGGCTCTGGCCGATCTGGTCGTGCAGTTCCCGCGAGATCCGCTGACGTTCCCCCTCCTGCGCAGCCAGCGCGAGGGCGCTGCTCGCGCTGTTCTCCGCCTCCAGCCGGTCAAGCATCTCATTGAAGGTGCGGATGAGATGCCCAAGGTCGCCGTTGCCGGCTTCGATCGCCCGGTCGCCACCGCGCCGCAGCAGGCCCACCCGGCGCATCACGGTCGTCAAGGCGTCGAGCGGCGCGAGGCTGGCCCGCACCAGGGCTGCGTTCGCGGCGAGGATGAGAGCCAGACCAATGAGGAGGACCGGTACCTCGGTGAGCAGTACGGGCGAGGACACCGTCGCCGGCGAGAGTGCCAACACGAGCGTTCCGATCGCGAAAAGCAATCCGTTGATGATGAACAATCGCCAGAACAGCAACTGTGCCGGTCCTTTCGGAGGTACGCCGCGTGCCGTTCCGGCGGCCCTGGTTTCGAGCGGAGTCCGCATGCGTACTAGCCTTGCGCGGCCCGCGTCCTTTGTCCATGAGGGCTGGCACCCACGGACGGCGGAATCCCTGGCGCGCGACGCACCGGAAATGGGTGTCAGGCCCAATGGCACCTCCCTGACCGCAAAGGGAGACTGGATTTACCCCTAGAACCGACGGAACGGAGTGCCCAATGGAGACCACCCACTCCACGGTGCCCGGCTCCGGCGTGCTGCACGACTGCCAGACCCGCGACGGCCAGCAATTCCGCATCCTCGTCGCGCGTCCCGGCAGATGCGAAATCTTCGTTTACGACTCGGCGGAGCCGGATCGGGTAGTGGCAAGGATCGTGCTTGAGGAGGACGAGGCCGATCAGGTCGCCGAGCTCCTGCACAGTCAGCCGATCACCGATCGGATCGCCGAACTCGAACGTCGGGTTGCCCGGCTCGCAGGGAGCGGGCGATGACGATCGTGGACCCGCGCGTGTCGTCGATTCACACCGGAGCCTCGGTTGGCAGACGCGACTGGGCTGGCCCGGCAGACTGAAAAGCCAGGTACTCGCAGGATCATTCCGGGAGAGGACCCGATGGAGCACCTCAGCCGACTTGCCCGCGAATTCCTTAAGGCGCTCAGGAACCTTCTGCCCATCGTTATCGTGGTTGTTCTGTTCCAACTGCTGGTGTTCCGCTCCATGCCCGATGATCCCCTGGAGCTGGTGGCGGGGCTCCTGATTGTGGCTGTTGGCATTGCCCTGTTCCTGTATGGCCTGGATCTGAGTATCTTCCCGGTAGGGAAGAACCTGGCTAATCAGTTTGTCCGGAGCGGGGCGCTGGGGTTGTTGCTGCCATTTGGGTTTGCCATTGGCTTCGCTGCCTCCGTCGCGGAGCCGGCGGTGATCGCTGTCGCGGAGCAGGCCCAGCTGGTCAGCGATGGTCGGATCAATGCGCTGGTGCTGCGCTTTGTCATCGCTGTGTCGGTGGGTCTGGTCTTGATCTTGGGCGTACTGCGTGTCCTGCGGGGCTGGGCTGTCTACAAACTGCTGATCGCTGGCTATGTCGTGGTGCTGGGGCTCAGTTATGTGGCCCCCGCGGAGATCATTGGTCTCGCCTACGATTCGGGCGGGGTCACCACCAACATCGTCAGTGTCCCGCTGATCGCGGCGATCGGCCTTGGATTGGCGAATTCCATCAGGGGACGCAGCCTGCTCGCGGACGGCTTTGGCCTGGTGGCACTGTGCGTGATGGTGCCCATGATCGGCGTGCAGCTCTACGGCATCTGGGTCTACACCTTCGGCGATGCCGGGCCAGCTCCGCCGGTCACCGACGCCGGGGAGGCCCCCACGGATTGGGTGGTCGGCATGATCCTCGGCCTCGCCTCAATGATCCGGGAAGTGCTGCCGATCGTGGGCGTTGTCCTCTTCTTCCAATGGGTTGCGCTCCGGCGCAAACTGCCCCACCCGTTGCGGGTCGTCATCGGGTTCGTCATGGTCCTGGTGGGACTGTATGCCTTTGTCGTGGGGCTCAAGCTCGGGCTGTTCCCGCTCGGGACCCTGATGGCGGAGCAACTCATCGCACAGGGAGTCCCGGCCCTGATCCTGCTCTTCGCGCTGCTCATCGGCTTCGCGGTCACCATGGCCGAACCTGCCCTGGTGGCCATCGGAGAACAGGCGCAGGATGCATCTCCGGGCAAGATCAGCGCGTTCGCGGTCCGGGTCATTGTCGCCGTTGGTGTCGCCCTCGGGATCGGTTTTGGCGTCTACCGCATTCTGGTGGGAGGGCCGTTCCACTACTTCATCATGGCCGCCTACGCCGTCGCCATCGTGCTGGTGTTCTTCGCCCCGAAGTACATCATCGCCCTGGCCTTCGACCTGGGCGGGGTGACGACGTCGGAGGTCACGGTGCCGCTGGTAACAGCCCTTGGCATCGGCCTGGCAACGGCGGTCGAAGGACGCGACGCCCTGATCGACGGGTTTGGGCTGATCGCGTATGCCTCGATCTTCCCCGTCATTTCCGTCATGGTGTATGCCATGGTGATGGAGAGATTTCCCCGTCTGAGGAGGCAACCGGCATGAAATTCACAGCAGTCATCGTGATTGCCCCGGACGAGCTTGAAGACAAGGTGATTGAACACGCCCAGCGGGCCGGTGCCACGGGTGTGACCATTTTGCCGGGCAAGGGCATCGGGGGTGAGGCCAGGAAGACGTTTTTCGGGCTCACCTTCGAAGGGACGCAGTCCGTGCTGCTGATGGTCGTCGGCGCTCACCTGACTGCCCCCATCCTGAAGGAACTGCACTCGATATTGGTTCAAGGAACGGAATCCCGGGGCCTGGCCTTCGCGATTCCGATCGAGCACCTGACCGGGATCGATATGCGGCAGGTGGTCAGGTTCGAGGAGCATCTGCGCCGCGAGGGCTCCTGAAGCAGGCCCGGAAACGTTACGAGGAGGAAAGATGCTCACCGTCAAAGATGTCATGGTCCCCGAGGTCGTCACGATCTCCCCCTACAGCACGCTGCGGGAGGCGCTGTCCATGATGAAGGAGCGCCAGGTGAAGAGCCTGGTAGTGGAGCGGCAGCACGCCCACGACGCCTACGGCCTGCTCAGCTACAGAGAACTCCTGGACACCGTCGTTGCGCAGGAGGGGGATGTGGACCTCCTGAACGTCTATGACGCCGCCACGATTCCCGCGATCACTGTCAACGAGGACCTGTCCGTCCGCCAGGCAGCGGCCCTGATGAGCCGCTATCACCTCAGCCGGCTCGTCGTGGTGGAAGGCAATCAGCTCGTCGGGCTGCTCGCCATGAATGACATTCTCGCCCGGCTCATGGAGGAGCTGACGTGACATTCGCCCGGCTGCGCTGACCACTACGTCGGCGAGGGACATTGTCTTGTCGGGACTACTCGAGGACGCACCGAATGGACCAGAACTCACCGGACTCCCGCCCCCGCTTCTTCCTGCTCGGAGGGGAAAGTTCTTCCGAGTTGCTGCGCATCGGTTCCATCCTGCGCAAAGAGACTGTCGGCGGGGCGCTGCTCGTGGCAGCTGCGATCATCGCACTGATTTGGGCAAACTCCCCGCTCTCCGCCGGTTACTTCCAGCTGAGGGATATCCGCGTCGGATACGGGCCATGGCATCTGGAACTCAGCCTGGGCGAGTGGGCGTCGGACGGTCTGCTGGCCATCTTCTTCTTCCTCGTCGGCCTTGAACTTAAGCGGGAGTTCCTGATCGGGGATCTGCGCGAGCCCAGCAAGTCGGTCGTGCCGGTTGCCGCTGCCGCCGGTGGGGTCGCTGTTCCCGCCATCATCTATTCCGTGGTCAACCTGGCCAGTCCCGAAACGCTGAGGGGATGGGCGATCCCCACAGCGACGGACATCGCCTTCGCCGTCGCTGTTCTGGCCCTGATCGGTTCGCACCTGCCGGGCGCGTTGCGGATTTTCCTCCTGACACTCGCCGTGGTTGATGACCTGATCGCCATTGGCATCATCGCGTTCTTCTATTCGCAGGACATTCGTCCGGAACCGCTGCTGCTGGTGCTGCTCGCCTTAGGTTCCTACACCCTTCTTGCACACCGGTACCGGCGGTTCTTCAGTACACGGACGGCGGCCTGGCTGATCCTGCTTCCCCTGGGCGCTGCCGTCTGGGTACTGGTCCACAATTCAGGGATTCACGCGACGGTTGCAGGAGTCATGCTGGGCTTCGCTGTTCCGCTCGCTCACTCCAAGGGCGGACCGCAGCCCGGTGGGGGATTGGCCGAGATCCTGGAGCACCGGCTCCGCCCCGTTTCAGCTGGTATCGCCGTGCCGGTGTTTGCCTTCTTTTCCGCCGGTGTACAGGTGGGCGGCCGGGACGGGATCGGATCCCTGTTCGCGAACCCGGTGACCCTCGGGATCATCATCGCCTTGGTCGTCGGCAAACCGGTCGGAATTCTCGGAACGGTCTGGCTCCTTACCAAGGCCACCAGGGCAAGACTGGACCGCTCCATCAAGTGGATCGACATTTTCGGCGTTTCGCTCCTCGGCGGGATCGGCTTCACCGTTTCCCTGCTGGTCGCGGAACTCAGCTTCGGCCACGGCGGCGACTATGGTGACCAGGCGACGACAGGGATCCTGGCGGCGTCCCTCATCGCCTCACTGCTGGCCGCTATGGTCCTGCTGCCCAGGAACCGGCACTACCGACACGCCAACTCGTCCCGGCCTTCCAGCGCGGCAGGCCCGGGCCCCGGGGAGTCTTCGCATTCGGCTGCATGAACTCTTCGGCGTAGCGGGCCTGGCATCGCACGCAGCAAGGCTGCCGGCCGACCTGCCACGGCAACCCGCTGCACCAGATCATTGAGCAGGAAGAGAACCCGCACGACTGGTCTCCACCATATTCGGCGCAAGCTGATCCTCGCCCTCGCACCCGCGGCACAGGCCCCTGTCGAACTAATTCACCGCTTGATCATTGCGCAGAACGCCCAGCGACTCAGGGCACTCTCGTGCACCGACCGCGAGGGCTCTCGTAGCCACACCGTAAGGGGCGGCTACGCCACGCTCGGATTGACAGGCGCTGTGCATGCAGAGGGATGCCTGCTGGCCGCGAGGGGCCCTCTGACCGGATCCACCAAGCCGCCGTTTCGGTTTGGCTTGAGTTAGCTCAGTCGTCGTCACCCTGCATACTTGCCCCTTGTTTGCTAGGTCCCGAGCACCTTCATTTGGTGGAGATTCTCGCGATATGAGCGGTTTACCAACGTTGTCAGATGGGTAGGCAAATGTGCCTCTGAAATGCGGCGATACCTTTGCTGCGGCCGAAAGACGACCCATATGGGTCTCCGCACATTACTGACCGGTGATTGTTCAAACAGGGGGTGGGTCGCCTTGCATAGGTGTTTCCGCAGGTCAGGTGCGCTTTCTAGGTCTTCGCGGATGAGCTGAGTGGACGATTTGCTCGTTCTCCCGGCAACAACAAAGGACGACGACGCTCCCTACTTGGCATCATCTGATAGGAGATCAGCTTACAAACGTTGAAGTAGGAGATGAGTCGCCTCATGCCCACGACACGCGTGCCTGGTGCTCTGGTTTCATGAAGTCGAACCCTAGCCTCTGACCCTGGTGGCAGAACCCCGGCGCGGTCCGGTTTCTGGCGACGGGGGCCACTCCCCGATCTGATCAGGCGCTGCTCCCCTGCCGTTCACGCCACTGCGTCAAGCAAGAGACATGTCGCCTGAATGGGTCGCAGCGCTCCGGGGATTCGGCATGCGAAGATCGCCAGGCCCCGAAGGCCGCTAGACAGCGTCGGCCGAGTCATATCTGGTTGGCGGTCCAGTAATTGAAATTTTCGGCAGCACACCGAATCCGTGGCCGTCAGAAGAGAAAGTGTCGGGGCATCCGGACATACTGTCAGTGTGACGGAAACTACCGAATCTGAAGACAGCTCGATCGAGGCCGAAAATGCACCAGAAGCGAGTGCCAGAGCCCAGGTCACCTTGCGTTCTCTCGCGCCCTTATTTTTGGATTCGCAACACAGCGGTTACGTGCGACATCTCGAAAACGCGATAGAGGATACAAGGAACAGGAACATAGCCCTTACCGGTCGTTACGGTGCCGGAAAGTCCAGCGTGCTCGACCAGTTCGAATCCAAACACAAGAACCAGACTCTACGCATCAGCATCAACACTCTGGGCCCGGATGAGGACGACGAAGACCTGACAAACAGGATCCAGAAGGAGCTCGTCAAGCAGCTGGTGTACCGGGCCAAACCTGGGAAGCTCCGTCGTTCCAGGTTCGCCCGTACCATTCCCCTGACCCCGCGGAGGGCTTTCCTCCAGGCTCTTTGCTTGACCTCCATCGGGCTGGCGCTTTCCTGGCTCATCGGTTTCCGGCCGGGAGACTCGTGGTTCGGCGGGACCGCGGATCCAAGTGTGAAGACCGCCTTGGGTGTCCTATTCTTCGTTCTGGTCGTGCTTGTCGTCACGGGCGGGCGATGGATTATCGGCGATCGGATCGTCTCGCAGGTCACGACAGCCGGGACCACCATCACTCTCGGCGAGAAGCCAAGCACCTACTTCGACGGGTTCTTGGACGAGATCGTGGCCTTCTTCGACGCAGTCGAACCCGAATACGTTATTTTCGAGGACCTTGATCGCTTCGACGATCCACAGATCTTCGATTCCCTTAGAGAACTCAACACGCTCATCAACTCGTCTGCACACTGGAAAGGCAAGAGCCAGCCGCTCCGGTTCATCTACGCCATCAAAGACAGCCTCTTCGAACAGCTAGGTACGGACCCCGAGACACGAGAGAAGAGAACGGAGACCTCTGAGAGCGGAGACGCCGGCTCTGCTGAAGCAGTCGTGCCTTCCGTCGATATGGCCGCTGCTGCAGTAGAGCGAGCGAACCGGACCAAGTTCTTCGAACTCGTGGTCCCTATGGTGCCGTTCATCTCGCACCGCAACGCACGTGATCACCTGGTCGACGCGTTGAATGACCTGAAGCTGGGTCCGGATACCGTGACGCGTCCACTGTTGGATTTGGTAGCGCGCCATACGACCGACATGCGCTTACTGAAGAACATCTGCAACGAGTTCGTCGTGTTCGCGGAGCACCTGCTCTGGGTGAAGAATCCTGCGCCTGGTATGACTGCCGACGATCTGTTTGCGCTGGTGGTCTACAAGAACTTCCACCTCGCGGACTTCGAGGCCATCTCACAGCGGGCAAGCTCATTGGACAAGCTCGAGCAACGCCATCGGGATCTTGTCCGAGCATCAATCGAGCTCTTGCAGCAAAAAGGCCGTGAGGTAGTAAACACAGAGGAACTACAGCGGACGCAAGAGGAAACGGCAAGAATCTTGGGGCGTCAACTCATCGCAATCAGAGATACGCTGCCAAACAATTCGGGGTACCCCTACAACCTATTCTCAGTCGGCGGTACAAACTTTGGACCCGACCATGTGCCAACTGTTCCTTTCTGGAAGCATGTCGCTGCGGCAGGATCCGTGAGCTTCGTTGCCACACAAAACAACTACGGCCCTCCCATGGTGCATCTCGACCGAACGCGTGTCGAGATCCTTTTCCCAGAGAGCCTGAAAGCCGACCGCTGGCGCGATCCGAGCACCAGCGAGTTGGCCAGACAGCGGCAACAGTATGATCGCGACATCGCCTTCTTGCGTGGCGCTGACTTCAGCGATTTGGCCAAGTACGAGCGGTTCCCGAAAGGTGAACCAAAATTCGGCGACGAGATCACAAGGGTGCTGAAGTCGGAGCTGGCGCGGGATCTCGTCCGTCGAGGCTTCATCAACCGCAATTACGCAGAGTACTCTGCGACCTTCTATGGCAGCTTCATCGGGGTCGACGTCGCGTTCTTCTACAATCACAGTGTTCAACCGAACCAGATGTACGTCGACCACCAGTTCACGACCAGGAACGCCTTAAGCAACCTACTCGAGCAGGTTCCATCTGACTTCACGAGTTCAGTCAGTTCCCTCAACATCCATGTCGTCAGCCACCTCTTGACCAATAGCTTGTCCGAAGCGAAGAAGGTCGTCGCGTTTATCGTGGCTGACCACAGCCGTGACGTGGAGACGTTCCTCGATGCGTTCCTTAATGCGGCCGATGCCCCGCGAGAACAGCTCGTCGCACTGCTCGCACTCCATCCGTGGCCCGGACTGATCGACTACATCGCAAGCCACAGCGGGATCCCCGACGAGGCGACCAGGATCAGTCTGCTAGACGCCGCGCTTCTCAACGGGCTGGACGCTGAAGCTTACGACCACGGGGAAAAATCCGTGGCACTGCTCACCTCCGCACTACCTCGCCTTACGGCGGTCAACCAGAGGCAGTCCCCCGAGCGCACCGAGCGCGTCCTGTCGTTCGTCAAGGCGGCCGAGATCCTCGTCCCCGACTT
This sequence comes from Pseudarthrobacter sp. GA104, assembly GCF_009741265.1. Classification (GTDB taxonomy): domain Bacteria; phylum Actinomycetota; class Actinomycetes; order Actinomycetales; family Micrococcaceae; genus Arthrobacter. The sequence continues at coordinate 4,438,655 of NZ_WOWL01000001.1, read as the reverse complement.
GAACAATCTGGCCGAACCACTGCGCGAGAAGATCGTCGCCGAACAGATGTACCAGCTCACCACGTCGAATCTGAGAATCGCGCTCGGCATCGAAGGCGATCCTACTCTCGACGAGGTGAGGAAGAAGGTGGACGTCTGGCTGTACTGCAATGAGAACGTGGACGAGTACCTGGCCGCGGCTCGGGGCGACGATCCGGTCGAGTACGTGGTGGGAACAGAGTCTGTCCTCCGGGACGTCATCACCGAGCAACACGAAGCCTGGACGGAAGACCAACTCCGCGATGTCATCATGGACAGCTCCCCCGACGCGGCGCTTCACGTCATCACGACTGTGCCTTCAGCGACATGGCCAACAGTTATCAATGCGGCACGTGCGGTGCCAACAGCCGAGAACGTCTGGGCATACGTTCAGGCGAATCAAGTCGATCAGCACCTCGCCCGTTTCCTGGCACCCGACGGAAACACGCCGATCGAACTACAGTCTGTCGATGAAACCGATACCGACACCAGAAACAGTCTCGCGATTCAGATCCTGAACGCCTCCTCGTATCTCCGAGCAGCGACTCGGGTCGACCTCGCCGTTAACCTGAATCTACCGGCCGAAGTCGATGCAACAGCCTTAGTTCCGGCTGGGGACAATCTTCTTGCGCTGGCTCTGGAAGCCGGTTTGATCCCAGATACAGCGGACACGTTCGCGCACTTTGCCCGTGCTGGATGGAAGTCGGTCTCGGAGGCCTTCGCGGTATCCAAGAACATGGAATCGATCCTGACTCCTGCCCTGGTATCCGGATTCGTCGCCGACCTGCTGGCGAGCCCGCAGGTACCCCACAGTGTTCGCGAGAAGGTCGTAAATGAACTCGCCATGTACGTGGTCGACGACAACGCTGGGGCGCTCCGAGCCGCGGGTGAGTACGCACGCGAGATGAAAATCTGGCTTCCCCTCGCGGAGGTTCAGCGTATCGCCCGAGCCACCCAGAATCCGGAGCTGATCCTGTCTCATTTGGTGCGTGCCCGAGACATGACTCCTGAGTCCTTGATCGAGTCGCTGGCGCTTCTCGGCTCCCCTTACAACACGCTCACCAGTGGACCGGGGGTAGAGTTTGACCTCCCGTCAGGTTCCTCCAACAACACGCTCTTCGAGCGCCTGGCGACCTCGGGCAAGGTCGAGATCGTCAAGAACGGATGGGGTTCTGGGAAGAAGGTCCGCAACCTTGCCTAAGCATCACGCACTCAGTCGCCCGATTCACGACGCTGTCCATCGAAGCAATAGAACCGCGCGCGGGCTCTTGGAGAAACTTCCTGCCGCTACCTAAGGATTCAAGCGTCCTTTCCGTCATCGAGTTGTTTGCGCAGCTTGCGGACCTCGGCCTCCGCCGCGGCGAGTCGGGCTTCGACCTTCTTCCGGTCAAGGTTCGCTGATGACGCCGGTGCCGGGTTCGTCTTCGGAACGAGCCAACCGATCCGCTGGTAGCCGGTGATTCTCCGCGCACGCGTGCATGTGAAGCAGTCCCTCTTGGGATCGGGGCGAGGCCAGCGCAGCTCGATCATCTTACGGATGTGGTCACGCTCGGGGCTCTCGTGTGGCCAGCCGGTGCGCCCTTCCGGGTTCCAGATCTCCTCGAATTCACGGCGGATCTCCGCGATACGCTCCTCCGACACCAGCTTGGGCCCGTCCTCAGGTTTCCAGTCCACGTCGCTACAGACCTGCTCGTAGTGCCCGCAGGCGAGCTTGACCCGCCAGAACGCCGACGAGTGTGGCCCGGGCTTCCGAATCTTCGCCCAAGTCTCGGCGTCCATCCAGTCATACTCCGACTCCTCAGGGTCCGCCGGGAACTCCGTGATCTTCCGATCGACCCACTCCACGATGTCGCGATACGGTTTCTGAGCAGGTCCGTGGTCGGTCGGGCACCAGTATTCGCCGCCGGGAAGCCGGCATCGGGCGATTGGGTCGAGGTAGCGGCGATCGTCCGGATACTTGTCCTCTCCGTGCGTGTAGACCTCGTAAGTACATCCGCACTCCAACTGGACGCGCCAGCGAAACATGTCCTTGGGTTCTGGGACGAAGAGAGGCCAGAACACCGGCTGGTACCGCTGCCGTAGCTCGGCCACAGCCTTCTCGAACTCCCGGAGCGCCTCCTTCTGGGGCCGCGCCCGCCCAGGTACTCGCTTCAGCAGTTTTCCGGATTCACGTGTCTGGTCATCGACCGGGGCAGTCTCGGCGGCGCTCATTATTCAATGCTCGTCCACAGCGTCACCCAAGTCTAGGAACAAGCCGGACACCATCCCGAAAACGTAGCTTTGAACAAAAGCCAGGTTCTGCGCAGTTCCAGCTGATGGTTTCTCGTTCGGCTAACTGGTTGGCACCAATCTGCTAGGAGACAGCAGCCGGGGGGTGGACGGATAATGAGCGGCTATGGAACCAAAAGCTGATGTTTCACGTAGTCCCTGCCCAGGGGAAGAGTGGGCCTACAGGCTGCGTGACGATGCGCCGTCCGAGCGAGTGCACATCGTGGCGGTGCACAAGGAGGGTCGAAGATTCCGGGTCGACATCCGTCACCTGCACGGCTATCCGCCGGGCAGGGAAGAGAACGTCCCTCGTTCGCGGCTCAAGGTGCCGTGGGAAGACGTAGTACCGTACAACGCCTCCATGGATGGCTGGAGGCGGCTCAAGGCCGAGTCCATCGACGACCATGAGGCGTCGGCCCTATGGGCGGCCCTTGAGCTCCTTGTACCTTCGGAGGTCGCCGAGCTGTCTGTCGCCTCAAGCGACGATTCGTTGACGGTCCACGATCACAACGCCTTCGAAACGCTAACCGGGCAGACCCTGGCCGCCTTCCAAGCCCGATTTTCCTGGCTGGTTCACGACGGCGAGGTGTTCCTGTCCCCGCGTGCGGCGCTGGCTGTAGTGGAGCTGGCCTGTCGCAGGAACCCGGCCCCGGTCCTGGACCTCGTCATGGCCGAGGAAGCAGTGGCTCGAGAAAAATCCAAGCGGGGCGGAACAATTGAAAACTGGGAAACCCGGGAACAGGTAGCCACTTCAGCCGAGTTTGAATACGACTATTACCTGCGCCGCCAAAGACCCATTCATGAGATCCTCCGCCAATGGTGCGGTTATGGCTCGGTGACCGCCCATGAACGGCTCTTGGCTGCAGAAGCGGAAGTCAATCGCCTCGACGTCCTCCTGACCTGGGCTGTGGACCACATCCGTAGGACTGACAAGAGCGCCGCAGAAATGATCGAGAGGGAGCGCGAGGAGGACCGCATCACCCCTTACACCATCCGCCCGGTTCCCCAACGTCCGCTGAAACCGCACGAAATCCCGCGGATAGAAGTACCGACCCGCCGCGGCTGGTACCGCTGACATATACCCACCGGCTCAAGACCTCAGGACCAACGACTCCGCGACACAAGCCACCCTCGCTCACAAGCACAGACAAACCCCCACTGGGCGGGGATCTGTCTTGGTCTTTCTTCGCGAGAAGCGTCGGCAAGCGCCGTGGCTGGATTTGATCGATTGCCTCCAGTTGGCAGATCATTCTCCCATGCGTATCATCGACGAGCTTTCCAACGGTTTGGCGCGGAGCCTTGCACAGGCTCTTCGACTCAAAGTGACTGGCTACGACCAGGACGAAGTTGGAGAGATCGCGCGAGACGCCGCCGCTCTGTGGGAGAGATCTCTAAAAGCCTCACACCCGGACTGGGCAGACTCATCACTATTTGCCATCACGCAACAGCTTCGCTCGGCAGGGTGGCAAGAGGGCGCTGATGCCATGGATTTCGTGAGGACGAGCGCCAACCATGACAAACATGATGCTCAGCCCGACCACGACATCGAACGAATTATCGAATCACTGCGGGTCTTGAAAGTTCAGCTGAGCCCGTTGCAGACCTATGCTCCCGGAGCAGCCAGCGAGCTTCCACCCAGACTCCGCATCCGCCACATGGTGTGCGCAGTATATGAAATGTTCCACACGGGCGAAACCTTATACAGCTTTCTGGAAGCCACATCAACTGACACTGGCAGACGGCAGGAAGCATCGATGATTTCCAGATTGAGAACAAGCACAGTCAAGCCGTTGAGGCACAACTTGCAGCACTGCCGGGATGGACGGTCAATCCTCCTGAGCTGAGCGACCTGTCAAGTTCTCTCAAGGAGTCTGACGACGAGTTGTGGTTCATCGCAAGCTTCGATGCAACCTACCAGCAGGTTTACGACATCATGGCGAGCTATCAACATGGCCTCCCAATATTGCGAGGCCTCCATCGCGAAGACTCCTATGGCAACTTCGTAGCATCTGTGGCTCAAGCAGTTCTCACAGGTGGAGCGCCGGTGCTTGCCGGGCGTAACACCGCAGATTTGGAGGATGTACAGAAAAAGCTGGACTACCTGATCCGTCGAACTCCCGACGGCCTGAAGCCGCTGAGGTTGGATCGCTGCAATGCTGCGACATACCAAAATGCAGTGAGGGCGGCCGTTGCTGTGGATCGTGACATACGGGCTTTAGTAACCAGCCGCGGCGTGCTGCTGGTGCAAGCCGACTAAATTGGGGTGTTTCACCAGCCACAAATCAGGGCAAGAGAGCCTTCGGTGTTTCGATCACCACTGCTAGCACGAGTCTCGTGAGTCCCACGGTACCGACAGGTGTTCTTGAGAGTAGCACCGCTCCCCCGCGTCAGGACGATGAGCTGCGACCGGAACACGAGCTCAAGTAAGCACGCGTGCAGGCCGATGACGGCCCTGTCAGTTCTTTTGTAGGCCCGAAGGACCCATTCTGTTCGCAAAGCTGCGGACGACTGCGGAAACACGGTTCCTTTCCCACACGGGAGAGTTGAGGGGAATCGTCTGGAGGTGAATGTGCTGGTCCAGCGGGAGTGAGGGATTGTCCAGTCTCCAGGACCGCAGGATCTCAATGGTGTCATGACCCAGGGCGGCGGCGTTTTCCAACATGATGAGTTCTTTGAGCGTGATCAGTGCCACTGCAGAGCAAAATTCCTCGGGGTGTCCTAACGACGCCAGACGTTCCCGTGTCCGGTGTTGGACCGGCAAAGTCCAGGGCAGCCCGGTTTCGCCTGTAAGTACTAACGGGATATAGGTGAACCGCTCATCGCTTTGGCTGCGGCGAAGCCGTGTTTTTTCTTCCTCCAGCAGTCTGATCGTGGAAATGAGTTGCTCCGCCTTGCGAGCTGTCAAAACCTTGTCTAGTTCATCGTCCAACGCGGTTGCGGAGGCGCTAGCGAAGACGACGGGCCGCGGCATTGCTCGATCCGTGACTTCGACGAGCAGCCACGTGCGTCCCGAGCGAATCGCAAAGTCACACATGCGGGGCATGCTTTTTCTGCCGGCTGCGAGCCTTTTCTGCAGTTGTCCTTCATCCAGGACCTGCAGTTTTTTCTTGAAGAAGATTCTCCGTAAGGCAGCGCCCGCCTCGTACTCGAGGATGTCTTTGGTGCATTGGTGGAAAGCCACTTCACGCTTGGCATCGACCTTGCGGAGGTACTGACGAACGTCCCAGAACGTGGTCTCGCTCAAGGCACGTTGCATGACAAAGTTCGGGCTAAGCATAAGTAGCTCTCCCGATTCCAAGCGGACGAGGGGGAAACGCCGGAATGCATCGAACCCAAACCTGGACGGCTTCGGGGCTGGGGAATCGTCACGGATGAGCCTGCGCATTTCCGACACTGAACACGATGTCGCGTCAAGGAAATGTTTGACCGCTTCCGCCGGCAACCCCAGTGTTGCGAAAAACTCATCCGGGTAACGCACATATCCATGGCCAGCTGCCTGTGCGTAGAGATTGAAGGCTGCGGCGGCGAAATCTACAAGCTCGATCCCGGTCGCTTCTTTGAACAGCTCGTGAGGTTCACCCCCGACCGTCGTGGCTGCTTTCGTTCGCTTCGGCCAACTGCGGAACCATGTCCGTTCGAACCAAACCAGCTGACGACCGACCCACAGGGTACGGTTGAAGTGAAGGTTTGCGATCAGTTCGCTAGCCAGCGACACATCCATGCCACCCCAGGTCGCACCGCCGGTATCCTTTGGCCCTTCATCGTTGTCGTCAGCGATTCCGAGCAAGCAGATGACCAAAAGATCAACGCCTCGCGCGTCGTCCGTTGGCGGCCCTTCTGGGGAGTGCAGCATGGCCTCTTTGGCCGCCAACAACAGCATCTGTGGAGCAAACAGCGTGACGCCGAAGGTCGAGGCAATTTCAAGATGGGTGCGCAGATTGCGGTTTGCCACCTGCTTGGCCCAGCGCATGTCCACTTCAGAAGCCGGCGCATCTGACGTGCCGGAGTGAACTTCGATGTCTGTGATGATTTGAGCGATAAGGGATAGCGCCTGTCCAAGTGATAGCTGCTTCCAGAACTCAGTTCTGATGTTTTCGGGTACACGCTTCCCCAATAATTCCGAGGCCAAAGCATACGTCCGTATTCCCGGGATTCGCATCGGAAAGGGGGAAGTCCAAGTGTCCGGATCTGGCATACGCCCAGCTTAGGTGCCCGAGACCCCTACCTAACGCGGCAAACAGCCTTCCGGCTGCCCTCGATATTCAGGCTTCACAACTGTTAGCTACGTGCAGGCGAGTGTTTGGGCGAACTGTGCGGCGTTGAGCACGCCGGGTCGGAGGCAAAAGAAATCATTTTCCGTCAGCAAGAAGCTGCTTGCGTGTCATGGTGGCGGTCTGTCGCAGAGCAAGGCTATTCTGTGTAACAACGGATTGGCGTTGCGGTGGTGCCGCGAAGCTACCGGCTCTCCCATCATCCTTAGCGCGACTCGCGCTGCTTACCTCGTGCCTAGCCAGCCATTTTCGCGAGATGCCGAGGAACGGTAGCAGCGGTCCGCCAATCGAACCCCATTTTGGAGAACCATCATGACGCTTTACAGCTGTCTGCCGACTCAGGGCAAAGTCACCGTCCTCGCAACCTGGCCCGGCGAGTACGCCGACTCTCGCAGCGCCAAGGTCACCACCTTTACCGACGCCCCTCAAGCCTCTCGGATAGCCGAAGACCTAACCCGAGTCTCGGAGTCGATGTGGGATGCCGCAGCGTGGCTGGACGTCTACGACGAGGCTGAAGCCCGTCTAAAAACCATCATCGATGCCACCCGCGGAACCACCGATGTACCAACTTTCACCGCGTCGGCGTTTGACAGCTGCCGACACGCGGAGACGTGGACTGGAATAGAGCTGATCAATGCTCTCGGAGCGGGCCTGCCTCAGACCCTGAATTCACTCACCCGCGCCCAGCGCCTGTCGGTCGCCGACGAGCTTGCCGCTGATGCGACAGCCCGCGCCGAGTCTCTCCGACTGTTGCCTACCGGATACGACCCCAGCGAACCTGCATCCCGCATTTGGCAGGCTGCGGATATCACGCGGGCCACCAAGATGGGTCTGACCGGAGCTCTGCCTGACGGTGCCTCCGGATGGATGGTTCGCGTGTTCGACACCGATCACGGCCCCGCCGAGCGGTGGGGTGCCCGGAACCTGTTGCACCGGCTAGAACAATTGGCAGCTGCCGCGAAAACCGTCAACGCGCGCGGCGGTGCTGAACTGGACTCAGTTTCCGGGTTGATGGATCATCTCGTTCTGCCGGCAACTCTATTCGGCGTTCATATCGACCATTCCGACCTTTCGGGCACGGCCGTCAGCGACGACGTTCACCCCGCCGTGGCGCAGAGCTCCCTCGCGGATGCCTATCGCGACTATGCCGCCAACGCAGAGTTCGTTCACGGCGACGCCGTCCTCTACATCGGCCCAGACATCGACATGCGCAAAACAGCGCCTTGGGATCGCGACGTTTTCGCCAAGATCGAGATCGAACTGTATATGGGGCGGCGCGGTAAGGTCACGCTGGCAACACTTGATGTGACGGACACCGCCGGGTTCGTCGCCGCTCTCGGGAACTGGGTAACAAACACTGTATTCCGCGGCTGACCGCTCGTGGGTTCTAGGGTGTTCGTCCGCTTCACCCGGGAGCCGACGAACACCTGCACTCTCCCCTTTGGCTGGAGCGCCGCCGAGCGGACGCCCGAAGGGGTGCGAGCCCTGCGTCCTCGCAGCTGTTCAAGAGTGATGGACATTAACCTGTCGTGCCGATCAGAATGGAAGCTCGACTATTGGGGGACAAATGACTGCGCTGCTGTCTGCCGGAAGCCTTCATGAAGCCTGGCCATGCTCTCCCTGTCTTCAGAAGGGAGACAGAAATGGGCCTCAGAAATCTCTTTCAGCGAAAAGCTGTGACCACGGTTCCTAAGGTGACCGCTCCCGTGGCTGCCGTAGCCCAGGATGAGCCCTTGCCACCGGAACTCTTGGAGGATCTGCGGTGCGCGTGGGATGAACTCACTGCGGCTGCCAAAGCCTCGAAAGTAACCAGCTTCCAGGCCTGCACAAGGGCCGGCCGGCCTTGGACGGAAGACCCGGCCGCCGTCAGGGCCGTAGCAGCCACACTCCGTGAATTCCCGGTCTCGGACAGCCAATAGGCCGCATACCGCCGGATCCTGGTTGCCGGCTACCAGCATTACTCGGATGGCATGACGACAGCATCTCCAAGGGAAGGACCCCTGAAGATGAGGGCACGGCGACGATGAAGAGACTCCTTGAACGGTGCGTACCGATTCCGCGCGCCTAATGTAGAGGTATTCAGTGTCGAGAGAACGGCAGGCAGAGTGACGAACAGGTCCACAGTCATATGGAACAAGCATGCGTACAACGCAGGAACCTTGCTTAGCCAGCATCACCTTCCCCACGTCCTCCAACAGCGGCAAGAGACCAGATACGAAGGCGTGGTTGGTCCCCTGAATAAGTGGGTTGACGAGGTCAGGGTTGCCACAAGGGAAAGCGTCCCTTACTTCGACCCGCGGGCGGCGACGCAGGGGGCCGACGTGCTGGTTCTGCTCCAGGACCCCTCCGGAGAAGCGCAACTCGGTTCAGGATTCATCAGCCGGGACAACAATGACCCAACGGCCCATAACTCCTCACTCGCTGCCGAAGCCGGTGGTCTGCCCTACTCCAGGTCCCTCCACTGGAACGTCGTACCCTGGTGGGTCGCAAACCCAGCCTTTCCACAACGGACTTTGGCTGCCGAGGCACGCCGGGCCGCTCCCCTGCTGGCAGAGTTGATGGAGTTACTGGAGTCCCGTCCCAAGGTGGTTCTCCTTCTGGGCAAACAAGCACAGGCAGCCTGGTCCCAGCTGTTACTCAGAGCCTCCCCTGAGCTCAAGAGCCTCCTTGTTATCACCGCTCCCCATCCGAGTCCGCTCGCTTACAACAAAACAGATGCGGTCACGGGCAAGCCCAACAAGGAACTACTGAACGAAGCCTTCTCGCGGGCAGCAGCACTGTCCCTGGCCAACTCTGTATGAGGACAGGAGCACAAAGCCCCCTCCGCCTCAGTCCCGCCTAAAGATCAGCTGTTCGACCTGCTCGGGTTCAATGTCCAACTCTTCCGCCCATTCAGCCACGCATTCGGTGTACCGGCGGTAACTGCCGGCGCTGTTCCAGTTGAGCCTGAGCGGGCCAACTTCCTTGCAGTGCTTCCTGAACCATCCCGCGACGATGCTGTCCATGATGGGGGTGGTGGCTACCTGGTCGGACGCCTTGGTAGCGAAGCTGATGAACTTCGTGGCGAAGGCTGGACCCCACCAGGCAGAGAACTTCCTGTTGCTTTGCCGCTGCTCCACGACGTGCTCGAATGCGGCGTTCCCGCCATTGGTCATCGCGATCCCGGCAAGCCTGTGCAGCTCACCGGAGAAGTCTTTGCCGTTCTCAACGTCCGTGTTGAGCTTGATGACCCTAGCGGCACGGTACGGGCCAAAACCAGTCCCTGCATAGCCCCAGAGGTAGCTGGCGATGTAAGCGTCCAGAGCCGAGTCCGAGTCATGGATGAGCTTGAAGGACTCCAGGACGCCTCCGCGGTCTATAGGGTTCGGAAGTGTTTCGAGAATGCTGCGGCTGCCCAAGTACTTTTGCCAGTTGCCCTTCTTCCACTCAAACGGCATCTGGGGCGGCCGACCGTTCGCGTCCCATTTCTGGAATCTTCTTCGCAGGTCATCGGGCACAGCTGGCATGGTCTCTCCCCCAGGTAGATGGTCCACTTACTTTCGCATATGCCGCGTGGGATGTGACTGGTCAATCGACAACCGACCCGCCAACCCGGGTCGATACTGCATCGCCAAGGCCACGGCCGGACGGGACAGCAGCCGGGCAAGCGAGACCTACTGCATCCCCAGCCCCCACTCGCGGGCCAGCACATGGCTTTCTCAAGCTAGTTGTGAAAGTAGTGACTGGCTCTGGAATGCTTACCCTTGGGATCACGCCGAGGCAGAGGATGAAGAACGACATGACCGCCACCACCGATATCGCTGAGATCTTCTGTGACGAGTCTGGTCACGACGGCGAGAACCTGATGGCAGGCACCACTCCCGTCCTGGCGCACAGCAGTCTTCACATGGATCTTGCCGAGGCGACTGATCTGGTCGCGTATCTCCGCAGGAAGACTAAAGCTCAAAGCCCGGAGTTGAAGGCTTCAGATGTGCTGCGCAACGGCCAGGCAATCGATGAGCTGTTCGGGGCGAATGGAAAGCTCGTCGGCCATGTCCAGGTGTACCTAGTCGAAAAGGCCAACTTTGCGGTCGGTAAAATCATCGACCTCCTGATCGAGGAGGAGGCCTACCGGCGTGGGATCAACCTCTATGCCGGCGGCACGGCCAAGCAGATGGCCGACGATCTGTACGAGTATGGTCCCCGCGCACTCGGTGCTGAGGGATGGAACGATCTGGTCTCAGGCTTCACTTCGCTAATGCGGACTAAACAGCGCAAGGGCGGAGAAAAGGAGACAGTCGATAGCTTTTTCGAGAAGGTGGACACCTACCGCTTGAAGTCACGGCGCGACAAGGTGAGCAGGGTGCTGGAGCTGGTGTGGAGAACGCGGCACCACGCTGACGCCTTCCAAGTGGCCATCGCCGAAGGTTTGGCCCTGAAGACTCTCGATCCGCTGCAGACGACTCTCTATCAACTCGCACTTACATGGCATCGCAAGCTGAAGCAGCCTCTAATCATCATGCACGATGAACAAACTGCCTTAACCGAGCCATTGCTTAAGATGCTTCTCAAAGTAGCGAATGAGGGTACTCCGCGCGGCTTCAACCTGCCCAACTACAAGTTCCCGCTAGTAGATGTGAAACACATCGACTCGAAAACAGACCCGCGGATACAGTTGGCCGATATCACGGCGGGATTCACTCGTCAGGTCGCAGAGAGCGCCCTGGCGGGAACAGCAGAGGATAAGCGCCTAGAGCAGGCCAGCCGCCTCGTTCACTTCAATTCGATCTGGGGCGACGGTAAGTCCTGGGAACAGATCCGCCCCCGCGAAATGTTCGTGGCCTAGTGACGGATGACTTCTGCTTTCAGTGGGGCGTTCAGCTTGGTGTGAGGGGTTTTCGGTTGTTGATCGGCTCAGCCCATCCGGGGCTACCTACGGACTGGCCAAAGGTGTCCAGCAACTCTTTGGTGCCATCACGATCGGCGTCCCCAACCCTAGCCAGGCCGATATGCCCGGTACTCGGTCACAACGTTGATCACGCTCAAATAGTGAGAGCTGGTTGAGTAGATCGAATCGCTAATGGAGAGAGCCAAAAAGCCAACAGCCTCCTCGTCTCTCCGTCGACCGCCCCCGTTCGTCCAGTCGATGTTCACTGCACGCTGCTGTAGCGTGGCGTGCTGAAGGCCTGCCGGTCCCCCATCGGTGGGCCTTCTTTTTCCCTCGCTGCGAGGCACGATAGGCAAATTCCTGGCCGAAGTCGCCCCCTGAAGTCGCTACTAGGCTGACGAAATAACCGCTGGATATCCATGGAAGCCTTTTTAGGCTTGGCGGGCGTTGTGGTGGATCAGCCTTTTGACTGTGATGACTGTGGCGGGGATTAGAAGTATTGCGCTGCAGACTAGCTGGACGACGGTGGTGTTGATGTTCCCGGCCCCGGGCCAGGGGACATAGCCGAAGCGGTTACCCCCATATTCAACAAACTCGGTGATTGAGGTAGCGACGCCGATCAGCGCCAGAAGTGTTAAGGCTACCCAGACAAGGCTGCTGAGACGGATAGTCACGGGCGCGTTGGAGGGTTGGGGTGTAGCCGGTGATGCGTTCATCTTCTTGCCCTTTCGTTGGTGCTTCCTGCTCCAGATGAGGTCGGCGGGCAAGCCGCGGAGTGCACGACTAGCTATTGCGCGGTCAATTGCTCCTGGTGAGAGTTCCCGTAGCTGTCCGTCCGCCAGTTGCTCGTAGATGTCAGAAAGGAGTTCCTGACGTCTTTCTTGCGCCACGTTCGCCGGAACGAAGCTTGTGTAGAAGTCGACCCATCGGAGGACTTCCGACATGGTTCTTGAAGTCGGGATGTCGTATAGAGCGGTCATGGCTGAACCGGGCGCAGGGTAGCTATCGGGCGCGGTGCCGTGGCCGGAGCGGGGTGGGACGCGTGGAGCGCGGCGACTCCCTTGGATGAGATGCGGTAGAGGCGTCGGCGCGGGCGACGTTCAGTCTCTGCAATCTCAGGATCTTCCCACTCGGTTTCCAGCAGGCCGGCGTCGGCCATGCGCGCCAGTGCCTTGTATAGGGTGCCATGGCCCGTTAGTGACTTTCCGCCATCTCCAGACAGAGCACTAGCAAGCGCAAATCCGTACATGGGTTTGCGGTCTAGCTCGGCTTTCTTAGCGATTTCCAGGACGCGAAGTTCCAAAGGAAGTAGCGTCCCTGCTTTTCGTCGCGGCATGCCGAAAGAATAGGAAGATACCTTCCTTAAGTCAATGGCCGGCCTAGCTGTTTTCCACCGGCCGGTACCTGTCACCGAAGTCAGCCAAGGAATTCTGGAGCAACGCCATGCTGTCCACCAGGTCGACGGGTCTGGAACCGGATCCTGCAGGCAGCGGGATGACCATCCAGGCGGAGAACACGTTGTGTGGAATCTTCAAGGCCATCGCCTGGTCAAAGAGACGCAGCACCGGTTCGTGAAAAAGCCCGTCTTTGAGTTGGAAGCCCGGGCAGTGCGTTCCCTCCCCGATGAAGACCCGGACCGCCCGGCGCATCGCCTCCGGATCGCCGAGTGACTGAAAATGCGTGTCCATGTCTATCGCGGTCGGCAGGGTGAATTCTTCTCGGATGCTTTCCCAGATGTGCTCCGGGACAGCCGGCCAGAACCGCTCAGCCCTCACATTCGACGCAGTAGGCATGGCCGTCCTTCTCGCGCGCCTTCTGAGAACGGTGGCGGACCAGGAAGCACGAGTAGCAGGTGAACTCATCGTCGGCCTGCGGGATGACCTGGACCACAAGCTCTTCGGCGATGAACTCGCCGCCAGGGGTCAGGCCGTCAAAAGTGTCAGCCTCCTCGAGTTCCTGAACCACGGACTTGGCATCCGGGGCTTTGGCGGATTTCAGGGCCTCCAGTGAGTTTTCCTGGGACTCCTTGACCTCGGTGCGCAGTTCATCGTAATCGGTTGCCACGGAGGTGCATCTCTTCTCTGTTGAGGGGTTACCGGTCCTGCAACGAACAGGACATCGGAAGAATTCCCCTAAAGAGCCCGGCGGTTGCCAGCCTCTCTGCCGCCGCCCTGTCCTGCTGACGCGTTGTGAGCGGGCGGATCGGATCCCTAAATCGAGGTCGATAAGTCCAGTATGGCCGGGAATCGAGAGTCGGATGCTGGAGTCACCTCACATGGTCTTGTGGGACAAAGATGAATGAGAAGATGGGTGCATGATCGACCTCGCGAACGTCACCGTCAGGGAGTACCTGCGTGTTTCCCAGGACCGCTCCGGCATCGGCAAGAGCCCAGACCAACAGCATGACGAGATGGAGCGCGAGTGCCGAGCGCGGAGCTGGCGGCTACACCCGGTTCCATATCGGGATGACAACCGCAGCGCGAGTCGTTACGCCCGCAAGACCCGTGAGGGCTTCCTTGACCTCATGGCCGACCTCAAAACGGGGACCTTCGGTGCCGATCTGCTGGGCATCTGGGAGTCTTCCCGAGGATCCAGACGCACGAGCGAGTGGTTGGAACTCATCGATCTGTGCATGGAACGGGACGTCAAGATCTGGGTTCTCACCCACGGCCGTGTCTACGACCCGAACAACGCTCGCGACCGCCGAAGCTTGCGCGAGGACGCCTCCGACGCTGAGTACGAGAGCGACAAGTCGTCCGAACGACTGCTTCGCGACGTCAGAGCCAATGCCGAGAAGGGTCGCCCACACGGCAAGCAGATCTACGGATACCAGCGGATCTATGACCAGGAAACGCGGCAGCTGATCGAGGTCATCCCTCATCCCGAGCAAGCACCGATCGTCAAGGAGTCCGCGCGGCGGGTGCTGGCCGGTGAGACGTTCTACATGATCGCCAAGGATTTCAACCGCCGCTCCATCCCGCCGCGTCGGAAGGCATACCGACAGCAGCGCCAGAACCTGGGATGGACGGCTGTCGCGATCAAGCAGATGTTGGGGATGCCTGCCTATGCCGGGCTGCGGCAGCATCAGGGTGAGATCCTTGGCAATGCAATTTGGCCGCCGCTCATCGACGAGACTGCGTGGCGGAAGCTGCAGGTGCTCATGAACCCTGAGTGGAGAAAGCAGACGAACGTCTGGCCAGCGAAGCACTTACTTTCGGGAATAGCAGTCTGCGGCGTGTGTGGAGCGGGCACTCGAATCGGCAAGCAGAATAAGGGCCGGAAGCAGTCGGACGAAGACGGCAATCTCCTCCCTCGCCAGCACTACAACACCTACCTTTGCGTCGGCGTGCCCGGCAGGACCGGTTTTCATGTTGCGATGAAGGAGACGCACCTCGATGCCGTCGTGATTGAGCTCGTGCTTGCGTGGATCGAAAGGCCCGACTTCATGGCCCGCATCGGGCAGCAGGATCGGGACGTCGATTCTGAGCGCAAGGCGCTCCTGGACGAGATCGCGGATCACAAACAGTGGCTCGAGCAGGTGCACGCCGAGGCCGAGCGCCGCAGGGACCTCAGCTACCTCACGCGTCAAGAGGACATCGTGCAGCCGAAGATCGACGCGGCCGAGGCCAAACTGCTGCTGCTGGCCGACGTCGATCCGGTGGTGCTGGAGCTGGCCCGCTCGGGTCGTGTCCGTGAGATTTGGTCGGAGCGAGAGGAGGCCGGCGACCTGGACTGGTGTCGCCATGTCATCCGCGCGGTGGCCACCCCCAAGATCATGAGGGCCGCAAAGAGAGGCACCCGCGGCGTGGACCCTGACAGGGTGGTGATGGACTGGCGTTGACAATTCCCGACTGGTTCACGAGTCATTTGCCTTTCGACTCGTCTATCAAATATCATTCAAGTCATGAGTACAAAGGCGAGCGAGAGAGCCGCATTGCTGCGAGGCGTTCGCGTCGCGAGCACTGGCGAGTCGTTCGCCGAGTGGTGCAAACGGACGGTGGCAGAGGCCCCCGCGCCCACTGACGTCCAGATCATGAAGCTGATAGGGCTGTTCACTCAGGCACTGGACAAACCAGTCGTTGTCATGGAGCGCGATTACTGGCAACTCGACGATGACGACCGCGTGGCAGCCTGAGACGAGTCCGCAGTGACTCGACTCGGCAGTCGAGTCAGTTCTCTTCGAAAGGCAGGCTGACCTGTTCATCGCCGGGATCAATGGGCGATCCCGGTGGAGCCGCTGTTGGGTGATCCTGGTACAAAGCGTCAGACGCATGTTCGTCGTAGGCGTTGGATAGACCCGTGCCAGTGGTCCCGAGGACTTGCTCCCAGTTGAATGCCATGTACACGACTTTATCGTTCAGCTGTACTCATGGAGGATCCTGGCGACACGAGCGTTGAGCTCGTCCGCCCGGCTGAAGATCCCGGTTTCTTCTTCCGGACTGATGTGCCTGGCGGGAGGGGCCGGAACAGGCCCGGTTTGCGGGAAGTCGACGACAGGGGCCACGGCGAACGGCACGAGCTGCTCCCCCACAGCGCCATGGCTGCCGTTCGCCGTTGATGCGCCTGGAGGTTCTGCAGCACCCCGAGCCTAAGCAGCAGCGAGTTTCATCGTTCCGTTACAGATCGGGTACCCGGTGCAGCCGAAGAACTGCCCGTAGCGTCCATTGCGTTCCTTCATGGCGCGCTTCTTGCATTTCGGGCAGACCACCGGGGTGATGTCATCGCCTTTGGCGGACCGGATCTTGAGGATTCGGTCTCGAACCAGTTCGAGGAGGAATACTGATTCTGCGCCGCTGCGGGTGACCAGGAGCGCGGAATGCCGCGCGCGGGTTAGAGCGACGTAGAACAGGCGTCGTTCCTCGGCGAACGGGTAGGGATCCGGTGCGGCCATGGCCAGCTGCAGGAGTCGATCGTCCTCGATGGTGCTCGGGAAACCGCTCCTCTCAAGGCCGAGGACGACCACGTAGTCGGCTTCTTTTCCCTTCGAGGCGTGCACGGTGTTGAACTGGACGGTCAGATTGGCATACTCCTCGTCCAAGGCTGAGGTCACATCGTCCTTGGACCGGGTGTATCGGCCGAGCAGCAGGGCCGTTGCCGGCCCAGTGAGCTCTGCATCAAGGTTCATGAGGTGTTGTCGAACGGCCGATCCGTAGTGGCTGCGGTCCCGCACGCTGACTGCGAGTATGGTCTCGTCAGTATCCGGCGCTGAAGATTGAACGCTCTTGGATATCTGAACGGGGTTCTTCATCACGAACCCGCCGGCAGCGTCGCACAGGGACTGCGGGGACCGGAAAGTGCGGTCCAGCCAAATCGTTGATCCCGCGCCAAACCAGTCATCGAAGCGGGTCATCACGCTGAGGTCTGAGCCCGCGAATCTGTTGATGGACTGCCAGTCGTCGCCGACTGCGTACAGGTAGGTGTCGGGTGCCTTCAGCAGCGCCCGCACCAACGCCGCTCGCGCAGCGCTGGTGTCCTGCATCTCATCTACCATGACAACGCGATACGGGCTGGTCCACCGGCCGGATTCGACGTGATCGGTGGCAAGGTTCAGCATGTCCTCGAAGTCAATCTGGCCCGCGGCTCGGAGTTGCCGGTCCCATTCGGCAAGGATGACGCCGTACAGGCGAGTGAAGAGCCTGGCCCGCAAGGTCCGGTCGGCCCGTTGTGCGAGTGTGTCAGGGTCGAGGCGGTTGCCCTTCGCGTGGGCCATGAAGGACCGCATCAGCGCCACCATCGCCTGGTCGGTGATCGGAGGCTCCCCGACCGCTTCCCGGTACGGGTCTTCCTTGAGCTGGATTCCGTGCCTGCGGAGCTCCTGTTCGAGATGGTCGAACCCGGACCCGTCCCGGATGGTCGCCGATGTCGTCTCGATCAACCGGGTACTGAAACGCGTGTGGGTCTGACGCCGCCACGCCATGCTCTCGGCATACCCGTCGAAGTGGGGCGGCGGGGTGCCATCGGGGCCGAGCGCCCAGTGCTCATGCCACACATCGATGTCCGGGTAGTAGAAGTCGGGCTGGTACTGACGGTGGTGCGCGTCCGCGACATCGTGCGCGTACGGCCGCTCGTACTCATACCGGACCCCGTTCAGGAAGAGCCAGTTGGCAATCATTACCTCTTCCTGGCTCTTCACGACCTCCCCGGCGAGAGTTCCAAATCCGTTATTGCCGGTGTTCCGGTCCGACCTCTCAGGATCAGCTTCATCCCCGAGGTCCGGCAGCTGCCGGCCGAAGACGAGCCGGAAGAGGTCCCAGTCCCGCCGAAAGGCCGGGTCCTGGTCGCGGAGGACGTCCACGATCCTCGCGAGCCGCCCGATGCCATTGTCCGTGGCAAGGTCGTCGGGGAGGGACGGCTTGCGGCCAGTGGCCTCGCCAACGACGCGCAACCCGAAGGCATGAAACGTGCTCGACGCTACCCCGGCACCATCGTCGCCGAGGCGGGAGACGAGCCGGTCCGAAAGTTCACCGGCTGCCTTCTTATTGAAGGCGAGAGCGAGGATCTCAGCTGGTTGTGCGATGCCGCGCCGTATCGCGTACCCGGCGCGTGCAACCATCGTCGAAGTCTTCCCGGAGCCCGCGGCAGCGATCACGCGCACCCGGTTATCGAAGCAGACGGTCGCCCTTGTCTGCTCGTCTGTCAGTGGGGATTTCTCAACCGTGCGGAAGAAGTCCGCCAATTCTTTCTTCTCCCACTCCAGGAATGCTTCGTTCCGCTGAGCTGCCCACGCAGGTAAGTCAGTGGTACAGCAAGCCTCGACCGCGGCACGCTGGTCCTCGCGTTTGTCCCTGGGAAGCCCGGAGAGCCTCGGATCGCTGTCGGCAGCCAACCACACAGCGACGTCTGGACGGGAGCCCTCGAGCGAGGCGATCGTGTCCTGGTCCGCCCATCTGGCTCGGTTCATCACATCTTGTACCTGGGACCACCACAGGCGGGCTGCCTCGCCCTGCTCCTCAGCCCTTGAGAGCAAAGCTATGAGATGTCGCCGTTCTTCTAGCTCAGAGCGGTACGCAGCAGAGACTTCCCGCACCGCGCGGCGAGGGAGCCCGGTAAGTACGGTTTCTGTTCGGTGGGTGAGAGTGATGACGATCCGTCTAGAGCCTTCATCGACGGCGAGCCCGTGGATGTCCAGTACATCGACCGCGAGCTCTTGTGGAATTCCGCGGACATGGAGACTGCCCTCGCCGATCGACAGCACCCATGACCCTGCGCCCATGAACATTCGAGCCCACCAGCCTGGCTTCCATTCCGTCATGCTCCCCCCAATAAATGCTCTATAACCGGCCATTGGCCGCCTTCACACGGTATCAGCGGGAATTGCCGGCTTCGTTGCGGTCGATCTACAACCAGCAATTCCCGCTCCTCTTCCCAAGTTCCACATTCGGTCGTCCTATTGACGGGGGATTTGTTGGCCACGCAGGCTTTGAACGACGAAAGCGCGAAGTTGGTCGCGGGAACTGGTGCCGGATTTCTTCATGACTTTCGATAGGTGGTTCTCGACCGTTCCTGCGCTGATTCCAAGACGGACAGCGATCTCCTGGCTGCTTTGGTTCGCTGCTAGGGCGGAGATTTCTTTCTCGCGGGATGTTGCTGACCTATCCAATGCACCGTTCTTCAGTGGCAGTTGAGCGCACGGAATGAGTTCTTCGCACAGGGATCGGTGGCTTAAGAAGTCACTTCCCGAGACGCGCCTAGCGAGACGCACTCTCTGAGACCCGATCCATCGAGGGATCAGATTACGGACGCTTGGGGGCCAAGGTTTCCTCTGATACGACCCCGCCACGTCTTACACTCAGAGTCGTGGCTACATATAGACCTGCCGAACTCGCCCGGGAAATGGGCTATACCGATGAGCACCGACCAGGGAAAGTCGTCCGGGATTATCTCCGAAAGAAATACCCGGACCACCCCAAGTACCAGCGTTGGGTGCTAGATGAAGCCCAGGCCGCCGACGTGCGTGCCAACGTCCCTCGAAAGCGGTGACTATCCGCGCCCGGTAGCCGGCCCTACCTCGGAGCTTCACTCAGCTCAGCGGCTTTCCTAGGCCACCCAAGCCCCGGTGCCCTTGGTGTTCTCATTCCGCTGCAGGGAACCCGGGTTCGGCGGATCCCGGCGAACCCGGATGGCTCCAGCGACAGATCTTGACGCCGGCACTGGGCAGGAGGTCCTCTTCGTCGTCCTCTGCTTGCGGGGTCTGGGTGACCTTGCGTGCGTTCTTCTTGGCCAACTTGGCGGCTTCGCGGTCAGCCAGCGCCTGGGCCTTGGTGTCCGGAGCCGCAGCACCATGTTCTCGGCCTTGTTCACATCCGAACAGTTGCGTCCATAAGGGGAGGGCGAATACTAGGAAACCGCGAACTCCCATTGACGTTTTGTCGCGCAGAGCCAAGACTCATTCCCATGGCATGGCTAGATGGCGCAGTTAATGGAATGGTGTCTCGGCTGATGCAAGCGGGATTCACTCCGGACGAAGCATTCTGCCTGGCACAGGCGGCGTACATTAAGGAGCGCAAACGCGCTGCTGGCGTTCCCCGGGCTGTCTTGGAGCGACAACAGGTCTCATTTGAAATCAATCAGACCTTGAAACGATTGGACCCGTTTCCGACGGGACCCGAGGCGCACCGCCAACGGATCATCCTGTGGGAGAAAGTCTTTGGCCGCGGATCATGGCACGAGCCCATCGATCCTGACGAAATCTACGGCCCGGAACACGGCGGCCCTGCGGAGACGATTCTGGACAGTTTTATGGCCAACAAAATCGCCGCAGACGCCGCCTTTACAAAGCTTTATCACGTTATCTCAGCAGAAGGTGACCAACCGTCGCCCCTGGACGATCTGAGGCGTGGCTTTCAAGCTCTGGCAGGAGGGAACTCCCTGGCCTGTAAGTTCCAGATAGAGGGATCAACGGATGTTCAGAGCGGCCTTATTGCATGCACCAAAGAAAAGGTCGGCCTCTTTTCCATGCAGAGTCTGACAACAAGCGGGGATCCGTTGCCCGGCGACAGAATCCTGAACTTCTCCTCGATCAGAAACGTGGGGTACACAGTAGTCCCGGGGGCAGTCACGATAGCGAACCTCGCGCATTTCACCGGTTTTGAACTACCCAATCTGGCGATGAGGATCGTCTTCGATAACGATGAAGTGTGGGACCTGGGCTTCTCCGTCAAGCAGATGGGCGGCTATGACTCTACGCCGTACGTGAACTTCGTGAGGGGGCTTCACGAGGACTACCAAAATTGGCAAGCAGCGAGTATGCCGGCCAGCGTTCCGGAAGCTGGTTCTGTCGATAAGACCGTTGGCCTGGCGAGTATGAATACTCCCCGTGTCGATCACACGGCCACGCTGCTGCCCGACGGCACCGTCCTTGTCGTTGGAGGAGAGGACAGCGGAATCCATGTTGTGAGTAGTTCCGAGCTGTACAATCCAACAACCGGGTTGTGGCAGAGCATTGCCAGCATGGATATCGCTCGTGGGGTGCATACCGCCACGCTGCTGCCCAACGAAATGGTCCTTGTCGCCGGCGGATTCACCGACGGCTGGAACGAGGTGTCGAGTGCAGAGCTGTACGACCCCGTACGGGGAACCTGGTTAGAGACCGCGAGCCTTTCAATTGTCCGGGCCGGACACAGCGCCACGCTGCTGCCCGACGGTAAAGTCCTTGTCGCTGGAGGATCCTCCAAGGGCGGGCCCTCTGTGGCTAGCGCTGAGCTGTACGACCCAGCAACCGAAACTTGGTCAACCACCGCGAGGATGGTAGCTGCCCGATCCGGCCACACAGCCACGTTGTTGCCTAATGGTACTGTCCTCGTCTGTGGTGGTTGCGCCGACTTCAACACGCAATACTCGGCTGAGCTCTTTGACCCAGCGACCGGAATGTGGTCACTGGCCGCGAGCATGCCCGTTGCCCGGGACGGCCACGCAGCCACGCTACTCCCCAGCGGTGCCGTCCTAGTGTCGGGTGGTCGTGGGGTCGGACGTGCCGACAAGGGTCCGGTCGCCGCTTGTCAGGTTTACGATCCTGGGACCGGGGCCTGGTCAATGACGGCGAGCATGGCAGTTGGCCGGTCAGGCCACAATGCTGCTCTGATGCCCGACGGTACGGTCCTAGTCTCGGGTGGAACGACTGCGGGAACAACGGGACAATCTGGCTCCCACGACGGTGTTGGAAGCTCCGAAGTGTTCGACCCTGAGACGGGCGTATGGTC
The DNA here is from genome assembly GCF_009741265.1 of Pseudarthrobacter sp. GA104. Taxonomy (GTDB): domain Bacteria; phylum Actinomycetota; class Actinomycetes; order Actinomycetales; family Micrococcaceae; genus Arthrobacter. The sequence continues at coordinate 4,417,032 of NZ_WOWL01000001.1, read as the reverse complement.
ACTATTGGCTGGTGTGGGCGGCACCCGTCGTGACCACACGGCGACACTGCTACCCAATGGCACTGTACTGATTGCGGGCGGCATGGATGGAGACAGCCGGAAAAGTCTGGCCAGCGTTGATATTTACGGATAGGACACGTCAGGAACAATTCGAATCTATCCATCACTATTTAGGCTCCGGCTGTCGCCCACGGTAACTAATGGGACGCGGCCTTCCCAGCACGGGTACTTTTCCAAATTCAGGAGGAGTTCTTGCGATCGAGCCCCCTGCCGGGCCGAGGAATGGCCGTCCGCGCATCTGTCCCAAAAGCGGTCAAGACGAGCGGTCCACGCGGCTCCAACCCTGCCCCTTGGAAACCACTGATTCAGGCGTCGGGCTCTCCGTCGTCAACGATCTCGCCGGCGTCTATCCGTTCGGCAGTGCGCCTGTACGCCTCGGCAATGTAGTCCTCCAGGTCCTTGACGCCGATACGCCACATGCCCCGGCCGCCGACCTGAATGGCGCGAAGCTCACCTGTCTTCAGCAGTGCCCGGATCTGGCTGTGGGACACGTTGAGTTCCTCGGCTGCCTGCTCGATGGTCAGAAATCGGTGCTTCTTGGGTTCTTCGGTCACCGGTTCATCCTATGTGCGGGCAGCGGCCTAAAGTCCGTTGAATCCCGCACCCACCGGCCGGACGCTCACGCTCGCTACAGCCCGCCGCCGCCCTTCCACTCTTCAGGCTTCACCCGCTTGATGCTCGACGAATGCGCCCAACCCACGTGGTATTTGCCGGATGAGTCGAGCCATTCAATCAGGCCATAGTTCCGGGTCCAGCCCACAGCTTTGCCGTAGATGCCGCTCACGTAGACCAGGGGCCGGCCATACTTCGGGAACTCTCTGATGGGAGCCGGGTCATCAATCGGTCGGCTCTCTTCCGCTTGGATCCGGGCGAACATACGCTCAGAGTCCTCAGGAGTACCTCGCTTGATCACGGCTTGATTATAGAACATATGTTCGATTATCTTCGACTGTGAGCCCATCAGATCAGAACCATCGGGTCTATGCAGACATAGGGGCACGACGCAATGAATGGCGAAGCGCCCCAATTAGGCGTTCCCTGGTATCACGCCAGGTCGGAAATGTCGCGAAGTAGCCAACCGGAAGAAGCTCAACGGTGGGTAGCTGCGGGCAAGCCTAAGCCTGAAGCGGCTCGTCGCAGGCTTTACAGGCCTTCCGGCCGCCAACACCGGTCTCCTCGACGACCAGCAGCCGTTTGGGGTTGTCGTCCCAGACATTGCCCACTGAGTTGCACCAGGCCGGGTGGTAGACCTTTCCGGAGCTCACCACGTAAACCTGGCCAGGGCCCACTTTGGGTGAGCCATCGCTGCGGCGGGACGCTGGTTCGATCGCATGCAGCTCCCCCAGTTCTTTGGACTCCTGCTTGGCTTTTGCTGCCGCCTGCCAGGCGCGGCGTGGACGTGGTGTCATTGCTCGATTCAGTTTCTGTTGAGGCCGAATTGTCGTGTCATCAGCGCGTCCTTGTAGTGAGACTCCGCTGAATCCACCTCTGTAGAGGGTGTGCTGGGTCCGAACACGCGAAGAAGGCTGAAGACAAAGTGCCGGGCGTGGTCTGTCTTGGTCGTTTCTCCGGCTGCACTGTCGTAGGCAAGTTCACGAAGTGCGACGTTCCCGCCGTGGCCGTCGCGAGCGTAGCTCGTCCACCGTCCGAGAATGCGCTCAGCACCGTCCGCCTTTCCAACGTATTGCTTGCCGTTGGTGGAGTCAGTGATGAGGTAGATGCCCTGCACTTCCTTCAAGGCAGTGCGCCAATCGGCGTAGCGGGGGCTCTCTACCATTTCGCAAAGTCGGTGGTAGGTGAGCAACACCCCGTCGAATCCTGGGAACGGTTCCTTGTCTCGGTCTGCGATCTCCAGTACGGGCAGGTTCGCGGCACTCGTGGCACGCCGGTGCCAGTTCCGCGGACTGTCCCATTCGATCACGAGCCGGTCATTCAGAGGTGCCAGGAAATCCGAGATGCGCAGGTCGAAGAACCGGTTCACCTCAGTACGCTCTGCGATCATCTCGCCATGGTTCTCGAAGGTGCCCCACAACCGGGAGCGGCGTTTGCCGTCGGCGATGAGGATCACCCAGAAACGGGGAGGTTCCGTGGGGAATTGCCGTGGTGAGAGACCCTGCTCCCTGGTGTAAGCGAGGACCAGTTCCTCCGTCAGGTCTTCGGGACCACGCAGGCCGGTCGGGTCGCCGGGCCTGAAGGCATGGCGGATCAGCAATACATCCACCAGCCGGACCGGCCGGGTCGCAGTCTGCGCCCATGCCAGTCAGTACATGACCGAGAGTGAGGGACGCGCGCGAAGCCGGCATCGCAGAAATCGTTGTTTCCGCAGGTACGTCGAGAGCAAGATCAGACACGGAAACACCTTATGTCACGAGCCGGGCGCGGCGGCTGTAGCGGCACATGGCTAGGTCGCCTGCGGGTTATGTTGCCTTCAGTAAGCGGGCCGCTGGTGCCCCACCTATTGAAGGTCCTTTCCAAGCGGTGAAGCTAGGTCAACCTGTGAACCAGGAAGTAGATGGCAGCCGTAATGGCGTGGAAACGAAATTCGGCTTCGGCCTCGTTTGTAAGACCTGGGTGGGCCCCTTGACCGTGACTAATCTTCCAAAGACCCAGAAAGTAATTGTGCTCACCGTCTTGGAAGTATTTCTTACCGTTCAAAACATCAATGGCATCACCACCCTGGTTGGTGGCCTTCCAGCCTGTAGCGCGCGACGTGAGCTTCAACAGTGTTTCTTCCAGCGCCGTACGCAGCTGACTGTTGGAGGCTTCCAGGTTACCCGCCTTGAAGTTGTCGAAAGCTTGGGCATAGTGATTGGCTGCAACTGCAAGATTGTGCTTCGTGAGTAGATCTTCAAGTTGGCCGGCCTGGGAGGTCACTGGGATTTCATCCGCGCCGAGAGGGCCAAGTCGCCAGGTGTAGCGGGTTTCGGGCGCGGACCACTCATATTGCTTGAACTCACCGGCGTCAGCATGCAGTGAAAGCCCGGCAGAGCGAAGCTCGTCGATCAGTTCATCCAGCCACTCCGGGCGCTCTATCTCTGCAAAATCGTTGCAGAGCTTTACAGTCAGCTTTCGGAGTGCTTTCTCTTTAGCTTCAGATGGCGCTTTCTTGATGGCGGCCGTAAGGCGTTTCTCCTTGTTGATGCTGCGCCCATCAGCCGACTGATCGCCGGGGTCATAGACACTCAGCCCGACGCTCATCAGTAGAGTCCCAATTGTCGAGTGCGTGTAGCCCTGGGACGCACCGATGATAATCGCTGTTGCCTCTTCTGGATATGTCATTATCCAAAACTAGCCATACCGGTCCCACGAACATAGACGAACTGTGACGTCAATATAGATGACTTGCCGGATGGCACTCATTCGGTGGCAGCCAGGAAGGCGCTGGCCGAGGGGCTCCCGCCTATCGCCCCGGAAGCGTTGGCCCACGGGCAGGTAAGGGCCTAGGCCACCGCTTTGGTGTTTGCGGCGGCCACGGCGTGAGAGCATCCATGGTATGGCGAAGTCAAAGAAGCGACCTGGTCCGGAGCTATGGTCCGAGGCACTGATGTGGGTCGAGGCGGCCGAGATGCAGTGCGTCCGGTTCGAGCGCCTAGTGCGCGAGAACGAACTGGCGCGAGAGGACGCGTACCGCCGTCACGACTGCGCGGTGCGCCCGTGGATGCGGGGCATAGGTGACCCTCCGATCCTTGTCCCGACAGTGGCCCTCGGGTGGCAGCAGCAGGCCGAGCTCTCGTTCCTGCTGGTGGCAACCCAGCACGTGCAGACTGCCGAGGCTAGCCTCCCAAAGGAGCACCGGCCAAAGACTGTGCTCGACGAGGAACGGATCCTGTTCCTGCTGCGGGACCTGAGTGAGCACCGCGAGGATGCCGAAGGACGGGCGCGGCGGGAGCTGCTGGAATCACAGCACTCTGCGATGCTTCGGGAGATCCACGAGATGCTCGCGATGCGGCGGGGCGGCAAGCACGAGCTGGAAGCACTTCGGGTGAAGTTGGAGGCCTACCCGCCCTCGCTGTTTGAGTTGCCAATGCCCGACGACGAGGAGGTCTGGCTGGCGGGCATCCCTCTCACGCGGATCAGGGTGTGGCTCATCGACGCGCGGTGGTGCTTCCGTCGTGCGCTGGCGGAGGCGGGTGTGGTGGCACCGGAGCCGCTTGCATCCACGGTCCCGGGCGACGACATCCATGACTGGCCTGCGCTGCGGCTGAGGTACCGGGCATGGGAGCTTGAGTGGCAGGGCGAGGAGGAGCTGTCCGGGGACGAGCAGCGCGCGCAGGAGATCATGGATGAGATGGACCCCGTCGTCGAGAGCCTTCTTGCCGAGCACCTGGCTGAGCAGGAGGCCAAGGGCGAGAGGGAGTCGGGGTTGTGAGCGGGTCCCGGAAGGACGCCGTCGGTCAGCCGTTCCCAGGAGGAGTCCGGCTTTGAGGTCCTGGCGCTGAGAATGAACCCACACTCTAAGCGGACAATTCTTGTCATCGCTAGGGCCACGCATACTCGACATCCATCCAGGGCGGTTGTTGCGGACGTTCTGACACGTCCCTCATCTCTTCGCGGCGTCTAAACGCCGGGTCAGGCAAAGTCCAGCTGCGGCGCAGCGTTATAGACGCTGAAGCGCGTCGCGCCGCCCGGCTCTCTGTAGCCCACCGCGGCGACGCCTCAACGCCGCAAAGACGTCGCCGCTTTGATAGATGCGCCTAAGTAGCGATGAGATCCGAGTCGATACCGAGGCTCGAGAGGTCGATCAGTAACCGCCAATAGACGTCGGACTCGTAGAACCCCTCGGCATCGCTGTTCCCCTGAGCCGGGTCGATCTTGTACATATCGGTGACGTTGTAAGAGATTACGTATCCCGCTTGTGGATCACTCCACTCGACGCGGACCTCCATGGTCGCCGTGTCGATGTCGTAGTTGTCATTCCCGTGATTCTTGGCGATGTATTCGAAGGAATACGAGAAGGTGTAGCTGTCCTCTTTCTTCAGCGACTTCAGATAATCCTCCTCGTTCTCAAAACCGTGATTGTCGAGCTCAGTCCACATGGGCGGTCCTCTCCTTGGTTTGCACGATCGGCGGAAATTCCGAGCCTGATGCAAAATCTTACGTCCGCAACCAGTGCAGCACCCCTAAGCTCCCTCTGCGCTCTCCTACGAGAGCAGCGTCGGCGTGGTGCGGAGCGATCATGGAAGATCAACGGCGCACCTCAACCCTTCATGCCAGCCAGTGCCTCGTAAGCCGACTGAAACTCCGCCGTCACGTCCATCCCATTGCGGCGCGCCCGAACCATCGGAAGTCTCGGACCACGGGCGTGAGGGCTGACGAGATTCCGGAGCTCTTCGCCCGTAAACTCCCGCGCCCAATCCAACGCGTTCGTTTCCCGGTCGAATCTAATGCACAGAGCGAGATCGATGTCGAGCCGAGTCGAACTGGAACATGCGGTCCACTCCCCTCGGCAACGTACGCGTCTTCACCTGGATCTTGCGACCCAGCGCGTCAGCTAGGTCGTACGCCTTTGTCCCGGGGGGCGCGAGGACACCACCGTAGACCGCCTTCGCCAGAGCTTCGCCGACCTCACCTTGAATACTGCCGGATGTGCGGGAGACACCGCGACGAATAATCTCCTGTCCGATGCGCGCTTGCAGTTGGAGCAGCTCAGAAAGAGTAAGTGCGCTCAAGTCAGGAATCGTCACGGGATCATCATAGAGTCATGGGTAGATCAGCATCACGGTCGACCGGGGAAGTCTGTGCTCGGACGACGCAAGACTTCGGCAGCCTGATCTTCTCGTGTCGTAGGGCCCACGTACGCTAAGGGCATGAACCAACGACCAAGTTTCTTTGAGCGTGACCAGAGTTGAGTCTCACTGATCACTTGAAGGATTCCGGCTCACCGGTGCGGGCCTACCTTGAGCGGGTCTCACCGCGCCTTGAAGCTTCGGCCGGCAGCACCGGTGGCGCGCGGATCGCCGCCGGCGAACTTGGCCTCCCCGCGCTCGTTGACGCTTATGTCGTTATCCCGCGGGCCGCCGGGGTTGACGGCACCCTGTCAGGCACGGCCTTTGATTTTCGTGCACGCATCGAACTCGGTGATTTCAATCCGCGGGAATCAGCAGCTGCTGCAGGTATAGCCCGGGCAGCCGAATACGCTTCCTGGGTCGAGAATGGTCACCATCGGGTTGCGGTGCTCGCTGAGTCGTTTGACGTCGCGCAGGCGTTGCTGCGCCATCCGGCGAATGACACTGATCTTGACCGGGCCTCAGTCCTTCTTGCCCATTGCGAGCGGGTCCTGCGGTCCGGGGCACGCGCGCTGAGCGGCGGAACCGGGAAGCTGCTGGACAATGCCAGCGACGGATCCTCGTTCGCTGACCAGATCAGCCCGATGATGGTGGCCGACATCGGATCTCTCGTCGAGGCCAGCCGGATGCAACTCGAGGAATGGCGCGGCGAGATCGTAGAGGGAACAGATTTTGCGTCGAATCCCGGGTTCGCAGGGTCGGAGCTCGTGGGCGGCGCGGACGCTGATTGGATCATCGGCGACACTCTGATCGACTGCAAGGTGTACAACCGGCTCAGCGTGTCCGAGCTACGCGGCTTCCTGTTGCAGCTCCTCGGGTACGTCATGCTCGACCTCGACGACCGTTTCGGCATCCGTCAGGTCGGGATCTGGCTCCCACGTCAGGGATTGATGCCGATGTGGAGCCTCACGCGGCTGCTTTCCGGGGACCCGGAGTTGCTCCTCCCCTCCTTGCGGGAAGGCTTTGTGCGCGCGACCGGAAACCAGCAGATCGCGCTCAAGGAGCCAGTGCCCGAGCGCCATAGACACCAGATTCTCGCCGAGAATCGACACACGCCTTTTGAGATGCTTAACAAACTGGCCCTGAATGAGGACCCGCGCATCCGGAGCCGGGTCGGGCGCAACACTGTCACACCAGAGGAAACAGTGCGCGCCCTTGCCGGGGATCGCGCCTGGAGTGTCCGCAAAGGCGTCGCGATAAACGAAGCGGCACCTGGTGATGTCCTGCTGACTCTTGCGCGCGATAAGAGCGTCGCGGTCCGGCGCGCTGTCGCCGCTAATCCAAGCACGCAGCATGAGGTTATCAAGGCCCTGGCGTCGGATCCGGACGTCAGCGTGCGGTGGACGGCGCGTTCGAACGACGGAGCCGTCGTCCTGTTGTCTCAGCCAGGAGCGCCCCCTTCCGGCGTGCCAGCTCAGGCGGCCACGATCATGCGCATCGACCCTGCCCCTGTCAGCCCGGCGTCGGACGTAACGTGGCTCTGCAACTTCATCATGATGGTCAACGGCGCATCCCAGATGGGGGGAACACGGCTGCCGGTCCCGGACGCAAGCTGGCGTTGGGGCATGCTGGCGAAACGCCGCCTTGATGTGCCTGCATGGCTCCGGGCAGGACTGCCGGATGACATCGCATCGGACCTCATGGGCAACGACCGTCCGGAAAAGCTGCGGCGGGCGGCGGCCTGGCAGCGACCCATTGATGATCACGGGATACGTGACGCCCTCCTGCAGGACCCTGACCCTGCCATCCGATGGCGCGCATTCTGCCGGACGGTGCACCAGGTCGACGCCCGCCTCGCCCCCTTGCTTACTGAACTCGGGACCTCACGAGACGCGCGGCTGCGGTTCCGCACACACGGATCCAGCGACTACAAGTACATGGATCGTCAGGATCGGGCACGATACAACGACGAAGTGCTGCAGGTTCTCGCCTCGCACCGGTCCACTCCCCCTGACGTGCTGGCACATCTGCTTGCCAGCCCTTCGCCGGCCATCCGCGCGCAGCTGGTTGCGAACCCGACGCTCAGCACCGAGGACCGAAACATACTCATCGAGAAGATGTTCAAGAGCCGAGATGCAGGTTCACGGGTGTTCCTTACGGAGCTTGATGACCTTCCGCTCGACGTGCTCGTGCGACTGGCCGCAGATAACGACTTCGACGTCCGTCGCGCCGTCGCAGGGCACGAGCGGCTCCCCCAGAGCACTATGGTTGCCCTTGCTGCTGACCCGGGGTGGGAGGTGCGTCTGGAGGTTCTTCAGAACCCGAGCAGGCCAACAGAGCTCATCGCAGATACGGCGGCCTCAGTTTTGCGTGACGCGCCGGACTGGCGTCTTCCTGGTGTGCTCGCCGCGGTCATCGATCTGGCGTCTTCGGAAGTCCCGAAGGGCACGATCGAGGAAGCTCTGGTCCGCCTGTCCAAGAGCCGTCTTCGAGACCCCGACGTCCGCCAGGCTGCAGCCAGCCACCAGCGAACACCGCCCGCTGTCCTGGCCAGGCTCGCCCGCGTCGCGGACAGCGGCATCCGCGCGGCCGTCGCGGCAAACCCTCGCACGCCGGCCGACGCTCTGGAGGCGCTCTCGACGGACCCGGACGAGTACGTCCGAACACGGGTTTCAGGGAATGAGTCGACCCCGCCGGCGGCGATCATTGCACTATCGCATGATGCGTCGCCCAAGGCGCGTCAGGGAATAGCGGCACGGGTCAGCCTCGCTCCTGACGTGCTGGAGCGGCTGCTGAATGACGAATCACAAGAGGTGCGGGAAATTGCATTAGCGAATCCTGGAGCACGAGAGGTGTTCCACCGCTGGGGTGAATCGTTCGATGATGCCGTTGCCGAATTCAACCAGCAACAAGCCCCGACACCGACGAACCGCGCCCTGCTCCTTGAAATGGCTGCGAACAGCCGGGCCCAAGTGCGGCTGCTGGTGGCCTTTGACCCGAACGCAGACGCGGACATCCTCTCCTTCCTCGGCGGAGAACGACGAAGCACGCACGTGCGACGAGCCGTGGCTGCGAATCCCCACTCGCCGGCAAACCTGCTCGCTTCCCTCGCTGAAGACAGCGACGAGCTTGTTCTTCAGGCAGTCGCCTTCAATGGCGCTACGCCTGCCGGTGTACTTCTTGATCTGGCGGCACGCAGCGTCGACCTGGCATTGCTCGTTGCACTGAATCCTGACACGCCCGATGAAGTTCTGGACGTGCTGACGAACGATGCCGAGCCGCTGGTCCGGTTCGTGGCGAACGGCATGAGCACAAGGCGGCTCGCGTCGATTTCTGCAGGCACATCACGAGCGTCGCTCCCAACAGTCGGCCACCCGCACAGCTGTCAGTAGCTGGCGGGCTGAACAGGGTCTGGCCGGAACAGGAGACGCATCCGACAGGAAGATCAGCGCGGCGTCGTGAAGATCGGGGCATGGTCAACGTCGTCGTCCCAATAGTTGAAGCGACCGCCCAGGAGTCCCAGGAACGATCGCGGGTCCACGCGGTTGAGGCGCACCTCCAGTCCCCACTGACGTACGGTCGTCAGCGCGGCGTTCGCGAGGTGAAACCACATCGCGTCCTCAGTAAAAATCTTCAGCGGCGGCTTCGGGTCCTCCACCCCCTCCTCCATCTGCATGAGGGAACGGAATCGTTCGACGTCGGCCTTGGTGATGGATGTGGACATGTTCAGACCCAGATGCTTTGCGCGTCCATTAACCACGATGTTGACGACCGCGAGGAGAATGTGCCAGTCCTTCCACCCTTCGGCGCTCAGCGATGCCACGAGTTCCATGAAAGCCGGGTCCCCAGCAAGCCGCGGAAGCGTCAGCCGCACTGGTGGCAGCATCGTCTCATATCGTGCGGCGATCGCATCAAGGGACGCGGCATGGTCATAGGCCGACGCATGTTCCGGAAGCCTCCTGCGCAGTCCGGTGGCGGGCTTGGGTGACCGCGGCCTGTCGGCTCCGACGAGACCCTCTGACAATCCGCTGATCTCGTCGTAGAACGAGTCTTTGTGAACGTCGACGAGGTCATCGTAGGGACGCACGCAGGTCAGCATGTGCGGAAGACCGCGTTCGAAGGTCCGCTCCGTCACGGCGATGAATGCCGGCTGCCCGAGGAGCGACTGGGTGACGATCGCCTGGAGCGCCGCGGAGGTGACCTCCAGCTGGTCCGCTTCGGGTGCCAAGGCTCCCGAACGGGAGAGGATCACCTGATGCCCGACTGCGCCACGGCCGCGCTCCGACTCCGCGGTGAACACCGATCCCGGCTTGACGGGCCGATCCCAGACTTTGACCTCGACACGGATCTCACCTGGCACGAGAAGGAGGTCCTCGCCGGCGAGGTCAGCGAGGGTGATCTGCACGGCAGCCACGAATCTCTCGGCCGCGAGCACATGGGCCCGATCGTTCGGGGCGGTCACGACCCACACGTTGCCGAGCGCGGCCCAGCTGTACTCGCGCACCGGGCCGGCATCGGAGAAGGGCCGCCCAAGGCCACCACGGTCCGCCGCGTCGGCGGTCTCATCCTCTCCCTGCGGCTCGATGTGCGCGACCGAAGCCAGCATCGGAGCAACGAGCTCGTCGAGCTGGGTGGACTGAACCACGGGTTTGATGGCCGGCAATAGTCCGGGGCGAAGCGAAGATGCGGCCCGCAGGATGTGGCACTGGTCGACCAGCATGTCCATGAAGTACGGATAGCGCTCGAAGCTCCACAGATCACCCGCCAGCTCCGCCTGTGCCCAGATCCCGATCCTGAACGTTTGGGTGGCGGTTAGCCACTGGCCGGCCTGGTGCTCGTACGTCGCAGTCAAGATGATGCCCCTGGCCACAAGGACGGCGAGATCGGGGCCGCCGCTCACTCTTGCGACCGATACCGCGCTCATCGCGTACTGCTTCGCGGCCAGCGGGAGCCCGAGGTCGCTGTATACGGCCGACGCGAGGAGCATCATGATGGCCGCACCCTCCGCAGCGTCGCCGTTGAGCCAGCTGAACTTCGCGGAGTGAATCTCACGTAGGGCGTCTAAGGCCCGACCTGCTTGGAGCAGAGCTATGGCGCGGCTTTGTGCCCGCTCTCCGGCCGTAGCACGCCCCGAGCGCTCGATCGTCACGTCTTCCAGAGCTTGCCGCACCTTAAGATAGTCAGGGTGGTCGATCAGGGCGGGCGCTGTGAAATCGAAGATCGACATGAGCTCATCCAGCGGTACCATCGGAGCGTCCGGCAGGGCCCCCACGAGGTCGACCAAATGCCTCATGCCCGCGTCGAGGTCGCGCAGCTCCGCGTCGGACGGCACAGCCGGGAGCCCGCGTCCTTCGCGCTTCGCGGCGCTCAGTTCCTGGTGGATTTCCGACATCAACGGACCACGGCCGGAGACTCCGTCGAGCTCCTCCGGCGTGAAGCCCCGGGGACCGAGAGCGAGGATCGCGCCGGCTGTCAGCAGGCCCGCCTTCGCGTTCATCCCGGGCGCTGCGCGCAACTCGGCTTCGAGCACCCTCTCCAAGTCGCCGGTCCATGCTTCTGCTTCATCCGATGTGATGGTGGTCCCGCCGCGCGGCAGCGTCGCCTGCACGAGGCGGAGCAGGGTGATGGCGTCGACCAGCACGCCGGAGTCGGATGCCTGCGAGGCAAGCCGCCGGAAGTAGTCGCGGAGGATCCCGTCGACTGGCTTCAGTGTGTTGAGGCCGAACCCTGTTGCGAGGACGATTTCGTAGTCGATGCGGTTGAGCACACCGATGTTGCCAAGTGCTGCATCTCTCAGTGCCCGCGCCGATGCGAGCCAGTCGGACAGGTCGGCACGCGCCTCCGGATTCAGGCTGGAGAACCGAAGGCCTTCCCTCAGGTCGACGGCCTCGCCCATCGAGCCCGAGCGGTCTGAAGGCGTCCGCCAGCGACTGCGTTCCTCGATATACCAGTCAGGGAGCTCATCACGGGACTCTTCGCGCTTGGGCGCGAGGGAGGATGGCAGATGGAGGAAGTCGACGGCGAGGTAGAACAGGTCCGCACTGGCGATCTCGTTCGCGATGGCCTGCGCATCCCAGATCTGCAGTTCAATCGAATGCTGTTCGCGCGCGTGCGCCTGGAGCTCATGCCTCTTCGCCGTGTCGACAGGCGCGACGGTGAAATAGATGACACGCTCGACCGGCTCCCCCCTGCCGCAGATCTTTGCCAGATCGGACCGAATCTTGGACGGAACGTTGTCGCGCTGCGTAGTCACTGCAAGGACGACTGCGTCCTCCGTGGCGAGAGCAGTGAAGAGGGACGTGTCCGGCAGCTCCTTGGCCACGATGGTCCAGAAGCTCTCGGCGTCTCGCCCTCCGTCGCCGCCGGCTGAGACCGGGCCCGTCGCAGGCATGACGTTGCTGACGATACGACGGCGGGTCAGACCGAGGCACAGCTGCTCAAACGGGTGATGCGCGTTGGTCTCGCCGAGGGTCTCGAGGTGGAAGCGGATCTGCGTGGCGAGTTGGGTTGGAGAGGTCAAGGTCGAGGACTCCTGGATAGGTGAGGACTTCATCGTGCCATCTCTGGCGAGCATTGATTGCCCGCGCCTGGGGTTGCCGTCGGGCGGCTCATGCCCGTCGCCGGCCGACCCAGGCCAGGTGCCTCTCAGCGACCAGGCTCCCGCGCAGCCGACGGCCGCGCAGTACGCCCACCCGGGTGCGTCCTTCGACGAGCTGAAGACAGAGATCACCTGGATTGATCAGGTCCCGGTCGAGCACGATGGGCCAGCGCTTCCAGGTCCCGTGGACCGCCCAGCAGAGCCCCACGCCCATGTGCACGCCGTACTTGCGCACAGCGACCCAGTGGTCCGGGTTCTCTGCGAAACGCTCGATGACATCTCGGTCGGACCGCCCTGTCGGCATCACCATGAAATCGTCGACCGGCAAGTCTTCGACCTGCCAATCGATCTGGGTGAGATCGACCTCCCCGTAGTCATTCAGGAAGGAGACATTCTCGGCGTGGTCGAATACCCATTGCTCGAGAACATCATCTGGCCAGCGAAGCTGGCTAACCCTATCCATCTCTCGAAATTCCGCGAATCCGTACCCGTCCTCGCGGCATTGCCTGGCGAGCTGAGAGAAATCCGCAAGGTGCATGCGGCGATCCTTCATATCGTTCCAGGTCTATTAGGAGTCCAGCCGTCAACGTCATTGCTCAGGCCGTTCGCAGTACGCCGGATCTTTTCGTGCAGCCCGGCGCGATATCCTTCGCCGATTATCGGTGCCACGTGGTGGTTCTCCTAGATCTCAAGTGCACGATTCAAATGTGGTCAGCTATTGCTCTAAAGGTATCGTCCGGCACCGACATAGCGAGAGAAACGTGAGGTGCAATAAGAGCGCCTCCCACATTCACGGCTTTACCAGATGGGCCTTCTTCAATCGGGAAAGGCACGCTGCTGATCATAAAAAGACGCCGCCGGCCCTCCATCGACAAATCACGTGTCCCGACAGACGCCCTGCTGGAGCTGCATTGGCGTGGACGTCCCATTTTTTGCCATTTCTACGGTGTAGATTGCGTGGAATAGACAAATACTGAGTCTGTGATGGGACCTGGACTTGGGGGCTTCAAAGTGCACGTGATCATTGCGGGTGAACCGGTGTCGATAGACCGATCAGTCTTCGAAGATCTCTTGGAGAACTCTGTCGTTAACGGGCGGGCACCGTACCTCCACGCCCTCGAGAAGTCTAAGATCCAATACTCCGACCTCTTGGATCTTGCCCGAAAGGCCGAGGTTCCACACCCACTGTTCTTCGCTCCCCCGGCCGTGGTACGGACACAATTGCGCACAAAGAGTGAAAAGCTGCTGCAGGGAGTTGCACCAGAGACGTTCACGGTGAACACACGAACAACAGTGAAACTGCGCGATGTCGAGTTGATCGTGAAGGACCTCCTCCGCAAACAGGAACTGGCCCGAAAGCACGATCCCACGCTCGCGAAGAACAAGATCATTGGGCTGCTCCGCAGACCCCGTCCGACCGTGCGGGAAGACGCCGATGCGCTTATTAACGCCCTCGGGCTCGATCGTGACGCGATCCGTCAAGTTCGTAAGAAGGAAGACGCACTCGAACTGATCATCGAGCGGCTTGAAGCCAATCAGGTGCTCGTGTCCCGCAGCGTGCGGGGCTTCATGCCTCAACTCATCGAGGTGCGCTTTAGCGGGATGACCGTGCGCGACTCGAAGGTGCCGTACATCTTCCTGTCCGGCGGCGACCACGGGGACTTTCAGGAGCCGGCCGGGCGGCAGATTTTCACCCTCGTACTGATGGCGGTGCTCGTCGCACGCGGGATATTCGCGCCGGTCAGCTACGACGCGAACAGTGCCGCGCCTGACGCGGGCCGTGAGTACGACATCGTAGGCGAGATTCTCATGCCCGCGGCCGAGCTGCAAGGAATCACGCTCGAAGACCTCGACGACGTGAAGGCCGCGGCAGATCTGTTCAAAGTAACCCCGAGCGCAGTGACGGTCAGAGCGATGCGGCTCGGCAGGCTCACCGCCCTGACCGCGATCGGGTACCTGCACGAACTCGAGAAAGAGTTCCTGACCAGACAAAGGCCGAAACCGCGCCAGCCGAAGCCCGTCAACGCGATAAAGAAATACAGTGGCCGGGAGCTGACTACCCGGATGCTCCGTGCGGTCGATGAGCGGCGGCTCACCGCGCGGGAATTCTGCCGTGTGGTCTGTCTGAATCGGATCGGTACCGGCGAGATTGGCGAGTTGAAGGCAGTACTCCGATGAATGAGGAAATGTACCTGGTCGATAACAACGCCCTCTCACACTTGTCGCCGGCACAGCGAGCGAGTGAGTTCTTCCATACGCGGTGCCGGATCCCGTCCGAGGTTCTCCACGAAGCCGAAGGCTACCCCGATAGCGATGCGCTCAAGGCGGTTGAGTACGCGACTACGGCGAGCGTGCTGAGATTCCTCCGGACGGTCATGGCCACCGTGCCCGAGGACGACACCGCACTCGTGAACCTCTACGCAAACAAGGGCGCTGCCGACCCGATGCTCGTCGCCTGCGCAATGGACGCGATGCAAAAAACCGCATCGCTCCTCTTCGGGCCAACGTGGGTCATCGTGTCGAACGACAAGGCAGTTCGCGCGAAGGCCGCCGAACTCAGCGTCGAGTCGTGTACGCGAGAGGAGTTCGCCACCCGGACACAGGGCAGCTGGGATGTTTGAGCAGCACGTCCCGGGTTGCGGTGACCGCTTCGACGAGTTCCTGCGCCCGCTTTGTTCGCTTCACCAAGACCGGTTCGCCTACTTACGTCGGTCCAGGGTCTGTCCTCGCTTCTTCTGAACCGTGCTTGAATCCTCTGTTCCAACGCGCTTTCTGGAACTCACGGGTACAGAACCCTCCCCCGGCTCAGCGATCGGCTTCTAAAGCGGCCCGGGAATCACTTTTCCACTCGGCGACAACCGCAAGCTGTTGGGCGGCGGCCAATCACCACTATAAGTTGGCGTGGTCGAACTCAATTGATTCGATGAGCCTGTCGTAGGCTTCTTCGCCCAAGTCTTCCTCTGAGATTTCATAGCTGGAGGCGGGCAGGTGGCCTTCGCTTAGTTCGTCTGTTGCAAATAGTTCCAGCCTGCACACGTTGCATGCGTAGGTCTGGGGATGGAAGGTAAGTTTCCAGTCGACGCCGGCGAAGACTGGTTCATAGAGACCATTCCCGAGTGGTTCGACGTCCCAATCGGCTTCCGGATCACCCTCGACCCTGCCGAACAATCGTCCTTTGGAACCACATTCAGGACACGCCTGATCCAAGCCGTAGAAGCCGCTCCCGAAGTCCTCTGGATTGAGCAGTTCCGCAGCCTGCTCCTCAAGTTTGTCGGTGGTCTCCCGGAACAGGATCTCTCCAAGCCGAGCCTCTAGGGCATTGAGGTGATGGCGCGCACGTGCGCGTTTTGCGGCGACTCGGTGACCGGCTTCGGAAAGTTTTTCCTCCAGGAGAGAGCGTGCGGTCCAATAGTGGTCACCGTAGAAGATCTTGGGATCCTCCTTTAGTCGTTCCAGAAGCGGTTTGCATAGCGCCAAGGAGTCCAGCAGCACGTGTCTGGACTCGCTCGGGGACCCGACATGCATAGCCCCGTTGCGGATTTCCACCATGCGCCCGCATCTCTTCTTGTCGATTGGCAGCACGCCAAGAATTTGCTCCAGGCGTCGGAGCAGCACCGCGAGACTGATAGTTCGGAGACGAGGGTCCGAAATGTCAGGTTTGGTTGCCAGGCTAATAAGGGAGTGTTCTGCATCCTGGCTTAGTGGAACAATAAGGACCGGATTTGTCCGCCAAAGGGTCGCTTTGCCCAAGTGCTCGACAGCCAACGGCGCAAGCACGGCCACTTTCGCGTAATCGTCTTCCGCCCAGGCCTTAAGGGCATCGTCCATCCATCTGGACGCCGAATGCATCAAGGTCGCCACTGCCGGATGTATCTTGATCTCTGCTGCCGCTTGATCAGAGGGATTCGCCATTTGCGCAGTATCTCAGTATCAGGGCCCTGGATGGGAATTCATATGTACGCTGGCTGCCAATACTGCGCGGCGGTGGGCCTGTTATCCACTTCAGATGGAGATATCACGCAGACCTGAATCGGGAGGCTATCGCAACACGCACAGCCGCCACATCAACATCGCCGGCTCTCTCCTCTGCAAGCATTTTGGCCAGCCGTTTCGGCCAGAGTACGTGAACGGCACGAGTCGAAAACGCGCCCCCGATCAGGGGCCAATCCGCTTCGATGAAGCACAGCACCCCGGTAACTGGAACATCCCCGACGAGGTCGCGCACGACGTCGACCTGTTTGAGCACCCCGTCGACCAGTTTCGTGCAATCACGCCGGCCAACGACGAGCGTCTCGACGCGCGGGCGAAGGATGCCACCGTCGATCTTCAGTTCAGGCCGTCCCTTGTACCGCTTGGCGTCGATCACCCAGATTCCACCGGGAGTGATGGCGATGTGGTCGATATTGGCCTTCGAGCCGGGGATGCGTCGATCGTGGAGGACAGCCAGGCCATCAGCGGCCAGGGCATTTAGCCGAGCGCCGAGGCGTTCCTCACCGATCGCGCCTCGATCCCAGGACTTGGTGTGCTGCCGCTCGTCAGAGAGGGCGACTGCGAGGCCACCGAAGTGACCCCACTTCTCGCGGAGCTTTTCCTCATCCTTCGCCTTACGACGCTCATATTCGCGACGGGCGGACGACCCGGCTACTCCTGACTCATTGGCCGACGGCTCATCACCAGGTGGTTCCAGGTCGGGCGACATGATTTCCGTAGCCTCGGTGGCACACTCCACGCAGCGGACGGTCTTTGTCTCGCTCTCATAGATCGCTTCCGTCCCGGCCGGAAGAGATGCACCGCACCCCCGACACGCTCCGGCGTACCGGAGCCTCATTTGCTTCATGAGGATACGGGGTGGATCACCGACACGGACCCAGCCTGCTTGTAAATCACGGCGGTTAGACCGCGGATGCGCTTTGCCATGGCTCAATCCTCATGACGGTCGAAACAGCCTGGTCGTATGCGTCGGCGAGGACGACTCCGCTTGTGCCGAGGATGCTCTCCCAGTCAAATCCCATGGGCATGACTTTAGCCGAATTCCTTCAGTATCCGTGAGATGCGTGCGTTGAGCTCGTCTGCTCTGCTGAGGATCTCGGTCTCTTCTTCCGGACTGATGTGTCTGGCTGGCGGAACCGGAGCCGGCTCGGTCTGCGGGAACTCGACGACAGGGGCTTCTGCGATCATCACCATAGTATGTATGAGGATCGAGAGCGACGACGGGTGTATCGATTCGTACTGATCGAGATACCCCCATCGGTCGATGGCCGGCAGCAGGTTTGCCTGCTCAGGCCAGTCCAGCCAGTCGGGGCAAGGGTCTTCACGCTGGTGACGGTGTGTTTCGCTGCGTGCATCATCGCGTCGCCGCCCAAGAGCCTTGATGGCTCCCTGTGACCATTTGCTGTTCGTCCCGAGGATTTCGAGCCATGACCACACTGCACAGGCCGGGCAGGAGGCCGCATCGTCGGCACTGCCGATTTGTGGTCTCAGCTCCTGTAGTCGCCTGGGGTTGAGGCTGCGTGCCTTGCTCCGGTCAAGACCGAGTCCTCCGAGGTCGACAGGCGAAATTAGTACAGCTGCGAATACCAGCCGGCGCAACCGTAATCGTGAGATCCAGTCCAAGTCAGGGTTGTTGATCCGGGACGAGCCGCTGCGGATGAGCCGTGCGAGAGCTGTGTCGTGGTGTCGCAACTGAACCGGCCAAGCCGGAGCCCTGGATGTCTCGACTTTGGGCCGTATTGCATCCAGCACGATCCGGGAGGGTTGCGCCTGCTTGCGGAACCGGTCCAGTGTGGCTTGATCGCGACGCTCTGAAGGAGTTCCCGTGGCCGCGCACCAGTCGACCCAGAGGCCTGGCGTGGGGTGCAAGACTTGGTTCATCCCGATTTCAGCTTATTCGCGTTCGACTAGCTTCCTGAGCTGAGCATCGTAGACGTAGTCGACGATCTCGCCGGACATGATCATGTTGATGGCTTGGTTGATCACCTTCCGCGGCGCAACAAACCACTCTGAAGGGTCGTAATTACGGCCCTTGCGGTCGACCTGCGTGAGGTCGAGCCGCACCTCGGCGAACACGCGGTGAAGGAGGTGCTCCAAGGCGGATGGCTTGAGGTTGTAGGTGCGGTAGTTTTCAACGATTTTAACGGGAGCCATCAGATATGTAGGCGACTTCTCAGCGTTCTTGATCCGCTGTTCCACGCTCGTGGTCGAGAATCCAATTTTGTGAAGATCCTCAATCCCGGCGATCTGAGGGTCGTCACTTAACGACTGGAGCACGTAAATGTGACCGCTCTCCTTGTCGGCGTCGAAGATCTCCTCATCTTCGACGCCGGTGCGGACGACCGCTTGGCCATCCTGTTCGTGGAGCCGGATGGAGAGAGACTGACGGTACATCGCGGATTCCGTGCCATTCTCAAAGATCACCCGCAGCCGTTGCTTCGGCTCGGGTTTGCCACCGACAACCATCGTCTTGGTTTCACCAACCTCGGCGACGAACAGCATGATTCCGTTCAGGACGAAGAACCGGCCCTCCTCAACGGTCGGTAATCCCCTAAACGGGGATAGCGTGACGGTACCTTCGGCAAGCTCAGCGTGCTTGGTCTTGAAGAGATGTTCGAACTGGTCGAAGTCAAGGCTCTTCTTCCGCTTTGCCACGGAGTCTGGGGAATTCGGTGCCTTGCGCACCGGTAGATCGGAGACATCAAGCAACCCGGATTCATCGCGCAGCAGGTCAAGATCATCACCTGCGAGCAAGTCATCAATCGAGGTTGGAGCCGCGGGGACTTCCAACAAACCGAACTCGTCAAGATGAGTCAATGCTGCGATTTTCTCTTCACTAGCGAGGATGCCATCGAGTCGGGCACCGAGCTTACGTTCCGAGATCTCCCGCGTCGTAGAGTTTGGGATTCGGCCATGGGTACGGCGGAACTCTATGATCTCCAGGAACGCCCTCTCCAGACGGTCGGCTGAGGTGACCTTTGTAGCTTGCTCTGGTGCGTCGAGGAGACCGTCAATGTCCGCATCGAACAGCTCTTGGAGATTGCCAGGGTAGGCAGACTCAATTGCGTCCACGACTTCCGCCTCGCTCATGCGTCTTCCACCATCTCCATTGCCCGTTGCGCCGCCTGGTGCTCCTGTTTTTTGCGTTGCAGGAACAGCAAGACCTCGGCATACCGCTTCTCGGTCGGCTCTTCGGAGCGTACGTTTGGTCTGCGTCCTGCAACCTTGACCCAGTTCTGGATTTTCGGGAACAACGCCAGGGCTTCCTCTTCCGTGACTTCCACGCGTGTGGCGGTGATGGTGTCCTGAATGATGCGTAGTACGGACGGGGTCACGGACTTCGAGATGACCTCAAAGGCCCGCTGGAATGGGTTGACCGAGTCGATGAGATTGATATTGATGTCATCAATATTAACGAACTTCTCCGCCATCTTGATGAACCGCTTATCTCCGACGTCGCGGACTTCGCCGTTCTTGATGACTGAGTCCACCACTACCTGCTGCCGCAGTTCCTCAACCTGGGTTTCGTCCAGATCCGGGTATCGCTCTCGGATGATCTTCGGGATTAGAACCCTATTTGTGGTCTCTGCGTCCACCGAGCCGGCAGCAGCTTTTGCAAAAGTGTCATCCTGAAGGATCGTCGCCTTCAGGTCGTTCAGGTCTGTCTCGACGATTTGCTTGACCCGTTCGGAGGAAGGCTCCTTGAAACCCTTGATCTTGATGACCCCTGGCGGCGTGGCGTCTTCGTCGTCCGAGTGCCTGGTCTTGAAGGTGAAGTTTTGTGCGAGTACCTGCTCCATCAGCAACGACGCTGTAATGGCCTTCAACATGTTGTTGACCGAGACCTTCACCTCCCCCTGGGTGGCATCGGGTTCAGCGATCAGGTTCGTGAACTGGGCATGCTCTTTGCCGGGACTGTCACGTGTGACGCGGCCGATGATCTGGATAACCTCGGTCAGCGAGGCACGATATCCGACAGTCAGGGCGTGCTCGGCAAAAGGCCAGTCGAAGCCCTCCTTGGCCATGCCCAGGGCGATGATGATGTCCACGGCGTCTCGCTCTTTGGAAGCGACATGGGAGAGATAGTGGAGTGTGTCAGCGCGCTTCTTCTGGTCCGTGTCGTCGACAAGATCAGCAACCAGAAGAATTTCACCGGTGTCTTTGTGTCTGATCTTGATGATTCCGGTGTCCGGGTCGGTCTCTTCGACATGGCCGATGGCATCGATGATGAATCCGACTTCTTCGATCTTGTCCTTGGTGGACTCCCCCGAGTTAACGTTCGGGATATGGACGATCGTCTTCTTGTCCAGGTGCAGGACCTCACCGATCGCATCGGTATAGCGGCCTTGGTAGAAGTGGTGCCCAATGCCCAGCGAGTGCAGGTGCTCGTAACCGTTGAGTTGGTCGTAGTAGTTGAACGTGACCGGCGTGAACCGTGCTTCGTCCTCGGCTGACAGCACCGGCACAGAGTCTCCGCGGAAGTATGAGCCGGTCATTGCGACGATGTGTACGTCCGAGCCGTTCATGATGTCGCGCAGGAGCGCGCCAAGGCGGTTGGCTTCAGTGTCAGCGGAGACATGGTGGAACTCATCGATCGCCAGCACGGTGCCGTTGAAAGCTTCCGGTGCGAGTTTCTCGAAGGCGAACCGCAGCGTCGCATGTGTGCAGACCAGCGTTGCGCCGGGACCTTTGAGGAAGTCGATGAATGCCCCGACTTTGCCCTGCGAGGAACCGGCGTCACAAAGGTTGTGCTCGTCCTTGATTTCCCAGTCTGCGAAGAACCCGTGGGAGGTGAGCTTCGTCGAAGAAAAGGAGGCACCGATGGAACGTTCGGGAACGGCGACGATGACCTTCTTCCGGTCCTGGTTGTAGAGCTTGTCCAGAGCGACGAACATTAGCGCACGAGACTTCCCCGATGCCGGCGGAGCCTTGACCAAAAGGTGCTGGGAATCTCTCTTGGCGAAGACTCGCTGCTGCATCTCCCGCATACCCAATGCATCGGTGTTGACCGATGCTTTAGTGCGGGCATAGGTCACGTCGACGATGTTTATCGGCTTGTTCAATTCTTTTTGCTCCCCTTTGCAGCTTCTGCGGCTGTCATTGCCTCATACATAGCAAAGAGGTCCGACAGTCTCTGCTCGTCAGTCTCATAGCGCCGCTTCGAATAGATTGAGTCCACCAAGGCGTCGACCTCTGCGTGAGCAAATCGAAGGTCTGCCGGCATCAAGTCGGGGTCGTACATCTCAGCCAGGGTCTTTTCGCAGTGATACTCTCGAACGTCCAACAAGCGCAACGCGGTGTGCGTGAGCTTTTCCTTGACAGTTTCCGACAAGGGCGGGACCGGAAAGTTGTTGTAGACGATCGTGTTTGAGTACCTGTAGTTGATTCGCATGCGTCCGGCAACAGAATTCACCCAAACCATGTGCATTTTGGACGTCAACAGTGCGAGAACCCAAGGGTCTGATTCAGGTACCGCGAACGCTGAATTCGAGATGATGTCATCGGGCCCAAGATATCCGAAGGGGATGTATTCTCTAAGCCCCGAAGAAACACTTGGAACAAGAATGGACTCGGCCTGCTTGTGCCGTATTTCGCCAAATAAATGGGGGGTTTCGGCCAATTTTTGTGTCGACACTTTGGTGCTTGCCAGCCTCATGGCCGCTGTGCGTTCAAAACGAGCGCGAAGCCCAGGGAATGCTGTCGCAACGTCGGCCTCGGCGGTTGGCACCCACACGCAATAGCGATCTTTTCCCTTGATGAACTCTTCCGAACCGAGCAGACGCTTGATGAATCGCCCAGATCCGGGTGATTCCACCAAAAGACGGTCACGCTCCATTGGTTCCAGGGTGAGGTTTCCGCCGTCAGTTGCCTTCGAGCCGTAAACCATCGCCGGAAGCTGGGGAGACAGCGGCTTCGATCTGGCTGACACGAATATGTTGTCGCCGTCCGCAAGGTAGCCGTTGATGTTGGTCGCAGCTATCTGCAGGTCATTCGAGTAGAGGTACTTCGGGGCTTGGCTCGAAGGCCTGAGCGAAATGACTGCGACTGTAACGTCAGCGTTTCCCTTGGCGTTGTTATCCCACTGGAACCCGGTGTGCGCAAACCCTATCTCTACGTTCATGCCAAAAATCATCGGGAACATGAGGTCCACATGCTCCCCTTGGGACACAGTTTTCGTTGTCACAAAAGCCAGCTCGGCTCGCGTTCCCGCAATGTAATCTGCACCTTTGATGAACCAGAGTGCGATGTAGTTTAGCTTCTTCGAATGCTTTCGTCCCGCGAACGCATGAGGGAAGTCGGCTTTCTGCTCCGTAGTCTGCTTGCTGGCTCCGTAGTACGGAGGGTTTCCAATCAGGTAGATCTCGTCGCCGTCGTTCGGGCAGATCTCGTTCCAATCGACGCGAGTGGCGTTGCCCGCCTGGATCTGACCTGTCTCCTTCAGCGGGATCAGAGGGATGGAAAGATTGAACTTGTCCTTGTACTCACTGTTCATTTGGTGTTTGGCGATCCATAGGGAGAGAATCGCGACCTCGACTGCGAAGTCGTCAAGCTCGATGCCGTAGAAGTTTTCGATGCTGATCTTCGACTCGGCGTACAGCACTTGGTGGTTGATGTCGATTTCCGCGAGACGTTCCAGGATTGCGTGCTCCAGACGGCGCAGTTCCTTGTAGGCGATAATGAGGAAGTTGCCGGATCCGCAGGCCGGATCGAAGACCTTGATCGCGCTGATGCGCTCGAGCAGTGCTTCAAGCTTCTTGACGGAGTCGAACCCCGCATCGAGCTGTTCTTTCAAATCATCCAGGAATAGGGGCTCGATGGTCTTCAGGATGTTGGGGACAGAAGTGTAGTGCTGGCCCAGGTCACTGCGCTCTCCCGGGGTAACGATGGCTTGGAACATCGAGCCGAAAATATCCGGGTTGATGTCGCGCCAGATCAGCTTTCCAGACTCGATCAGCAGATCCCGTGCCTTCTTCGTGAAGACTGGAACGATGTGCTCAGAGGACATCGTGAACAGGCGACCGTTGACGTACGGGAAACCGGCAAGATGCTTGGGTTTGTCATCAACCTGTTCGGTATCGAGGGTAGTAAATAGGTCGGTCAAGAACTCGGCGACGTCCGATCCGTCGGCTTGAGTGTGCGAGCCGACGGCGTTGGTGAACGCACCTTCCTCGAAGATGCCGGTGTCTTCGGCGAAGAAGCAGAACAGGAGCCTGGTGAAGAACACGTTGAGAGCATGACGGCCGTGCGCCAGGTCGAACATTCCGGGGTTCGCTACGAGCAGCTCATCGAACAGCTTCCCAATCCGCTCGGCAGCTTTGACGTCTGCATGTGCTTCGGCGACGTATTGGGCTTTCTCCATGCCCGCCCAGGGCAGGAAGAACGTGAAGTGCTGATCGATGTCCCGAATCG
This sequence comes from Pseudarthrobacter sp. GA104, assembly GCF_009741265.1. Classification (GTDB taxonomy): domain Bacteria; phylum Actinomycetota; class Actinomycetes; order Actinomycetales; family Micrococcaceae; genus Arthrobacter. Next base: position 4,393,248 of record NZ_WOWL01000001.1, on the reverse strand, counting down.
GGATCATCAGGTTTTCGCCGGTCTTCGTATCGATGGCCAGCAGTTCCGTGTAGTCGGTGACAATCACGAAGCGGGTGTTGTATCGGACGACCAGCGGTGAAGTCTTCAGTTCATCGATCACGGCAAGTGGATCGCCGGTCGTCTCCTTGAAGTAGACGACGTTCTTCTGGGCGACTTCAGTCGCTGGGTCGTGGGCAACGTTGAGTGAGCCATTGCGCAGCCTGGTTACGTTGCCTTGTGGTTTACCGTAGGCGGACAACAAGCTGAAAATGAACTCGCGATCGTAGGCCTCACGGCCCCCGAGTGGGGCGACCCGTTCCTGGACGGCCTTCAGATTGAGCTTCACCATGAACTTGTTTCCTTCGCGAACGTAAACCGACTATGGGCCGCCGGGCTCTTGGTGATGAGGCGTTTGCTTCTGGGGCTAGCTGAAATGACGTCGACGTACGACCACGGTTCACACACGTTGATACTCCTTATATGGGCAGTCCAGGAACGCACTACCCACACGTGATCTTATCCGGGACTGAACGAGGGTCTTGCTACTCATCGCGTCACGCGACACCAGTGTCTTTTCATGCCCCGATAAGAGCAATTATCAGGAACCTGCGATCGAATGTCGCACTTGTGTCTGGGCCGGTGGGCAACACTGGAGACATGAGCGCGATAGCGGGAAACGGGCGGCGATCCCAACTGGCGGCGGTTGCCGAGCCTCCACTGATCCTGGATCCGGAGATCGATGAAGAGCTGGAAGAGCTCGAAGCAATCTCGCGCGGTCTCGAGGAGCACACGCTTTCGGCGAATACACGGCGGGCATACGAAAAGGCATGGAGGTCGTTCACATGGTTCTGCGACCTGCATTCACTTGAGGCGCTTCCAGCCCACCCGGAGGCTGTCCGCTGGTATGTCGCCTGGATGTCCACGCAGACCGACGAATGGGGATTGCCCCGGTTTGCGACGGCGACTATCAGACAGCATTTGGCCGGAGTCGCGAATCGTCACGTGAAAGACGGCTACCTCGACCCGACTGGTCACAAGGCCGTCAGTGATCTGGTCCGCGGACTGGCTAAGCTCAGGGCAACGCGGCCGGTGAGGAAGAGGCCCCTGCTGCTGGACGACGTGACCAGGATTATCGGAACCATGGACCACGACGTATATCCGAACGGCGTGTCTGCAGCACGCGACGCAGTCGCTTTATGGCTGGGCTTCGCTGGTGCCCTGAGGCGGAGCGAGGCAGCTGGCCTGCAGCTGAAGGACCTGGAACTGCACCCCAAGGACGGGATCCATGTGCATGTTGGTGCATCAAAAGCAGACCAGGAGAACGCCGAGGCGGATGTGGTGGTGCTCCCCTTCGGGTCGACGGCAATGACCTGTGCTCCGTGTGCGGTACATCGCTGGGTCGCACTGGTCGGAATAGCCCAGGAGGCCGACGCCTCACAGCGCCGGCGCAGGACCATGCGTCAGTTGTTCGCCTACCAGCTGGACGATCATGTGTGCGGCTCCGAAGGAGGATACGGACTCATCAGCAGCGCGGACCTGGCGTCTTTGACACCTCTGATGCGGGCGACCTACCGCAACAGGTACGACGCGCGGATCCATAAGGTGAGCGTCAGCGGTGATGCCCTGCATTCCATGCTGCTTGTTCGAATGGCCGAGGCAGGTATGGATCCGTCGGCGTACGGCTTCCACTCATTGAGGGCAGGGCACGTCACCCAGGCCCGGCGAAACGGTGCGACCACTGAGGAGATCATGCGCGCCGGCCGCTGGAGGCGGGCCGAGACGGTAAACATCTACGACCGGGAGTACAACCCCGCGGCGCGCAACAGCGTTACGCGCTTGGGCTTGTAGGTCCTGGTTCTTCGGTCTCGTCTTCAAGCGGGACGCGGGCGTCGATGCTGTCCATGAGTCTGGGGTCGATCCGGGCCTGGAGCTCAGCGCTTCCACCCAGGGCCTGGATTGCCCGGGTGATCCGCAGGACTTCCAGCCGGCTCTTCTCCCATTCACGCTGGGCCAGAGCAAGGTCCGCCAGGTACTGCTGCAGCTGACCCTCGGATTCGGCCTCATGGTCGTCGGCGACCAGGAGTGCCAGTGGGACATCGAGGGCCTTGGCGGCCGCGACGGCTTCGTCGAGCCGAACAGCGCGGATTTGTTGCTCGATACGCGTCACTGCCGACGGGTCCACATTCGTGCCAAGAATTTCTGCAATCCTTCGGGCCAATTCGGCCTGGCTGATGCCCAGGCGCTCTCTCTCTTGGCGCAGTCGGCGTGCAAAGAGGTCTCCGGGCAATGAATTCATGGGGCTCGGGCTCCTGGTCGGGGTGGTTTAGCGGTCGGACGGGACAGTGGCACTTCTCAATAACAAGGCTACGCGGTCGTGCCGGCGCAGCATGTTGAAAGCGCCGTCATGCGAAATCTACACGTCTTTGAGCTGAACTTCATCACGCCGCTCCATGGGCACGTTTCGCCTGATCTACGAGGATATTCGACTGCTTGTGAGTCGATTAGTCGAGTCATGATGCGATAAGTCAGTCGAATGATGTAGATTAGACCTTGAGGATGTGCACGTATACGAGTCCCTAAGCGAGGTTGGCGGCATGATTGCGAACACTCCAGCCCTCTTGATCGGGAGTCGAGTCGCATCACGAGACATCAATGACAGGGCACTATATGCTCTATCTATGCGAGTGAGTGGTGCTAGGTGCCTTGTGACTCACTGTCATGTCACGAATCATTCGAAAGGCGAGAGGAAAGAACCATGACGAAGATCTACGAGGCAGCAGTCCTGACGCAGGCGAGCCTGCCCACCGCGGCCTGGGACCTGACCAGTTTCCTGGAAAACACCAAGACGCAGATCCAGCTCTGGGGCGGTCTGGTGCTCATGCTGCTGGGTGCTGTCGGTCTGGTCTGGGGCGGCGTGCTCCTGATCAAGAAACTGATGGCCAACCCGCAGACCGCAGGCCAGCAGCAGGGCTGGGGCACGATCGCCCTGCTCATCCTGGTCGGCGGCGCATTTGGCACCGGCGGCTGGTCGCTGGTCTCGACGATCGGCTCCGGCGGACAGCAAACCATTGAAGACCTCGGCGGCGGCACTGCAATCGTCCAGGACTTCAACGGAGTCTTTGACATTACTTCCGGCTGGTAGGCGTCGCCGACAGAGGCCACGCACACGACCGGAATTGCAAGGCGTCGTCGAACCGGGCCGGTAGAGGTGTGATGCCTCCGCCGGCCCGGTTCGTCGTTTCCGGGACTGGACCACGGCACAGGCGGCAATAAGAGCGAGGACAGGCAGGCAAGGGATTATGGGGATCAAGGACAAGGCGAAGGCCTTTGGTAAGAAGTTCAAGCTCGATTCGCATCACGCGATCGAGCGTTTCGGAGTGTTCTTCGGCATTTTCGCGCTCATGGGCACGATCGTGATCGCCGGGTCGGGAGCAGCGGCCATCAAGGCAGGCAGTGACACACTGTCGCACACGGCGCTTTACAACACCGAGTTCACGAGTTCGAAGACGCAGCTCAAGGGCGACGTCGACGGCATTTACACCAACAAGGCCGGCGACAGGGCGCTGGTCATGATGCACTTCGGGACCAAGGTGTCGATCTCATACAACGCGGCGGACTATCAGGCCTTCCTGCTGGGCTCCGACACCGACCTCAGTACCAAGACCGTGAAGACCGGCGGAATCCGGGGCACCTTCCACGTCTTCGGTTCGACCGGCTACGTCGGAGTGCTGCTCGAGGCGGACGAACCCTTCGACAGGCAGGTGCTCAACCTGACGATCCGGGCGAACGCCGAGCTTTCCTACGACGAGCGTCAGCAAGCCACCGGAAACACTGACGAGGCCGTGCGTGACTCGAGCTTCTCCAAGTATGACCAGTGGCGTGTCTTCTTCAATCCCGGCGCGGACGGAGCGGAGAAGATCCCGGCCCTCGAAGCTATGAACTTCGACCCCGCCCGGGCTTACTACGACGTGGTTCTCAAGGCCGAGGAGGCCAAGACCCGAGAGAAGCTGGATCAGAAGTTGCTGGCGATGCGCACGAATTTGGCGCAGATCCAGTCCTACACCTCGGACCTTCAGACGACCAAGGTTGACGGTTTGTTCCTGCGTCCGCCGTCGGTACCGACAACCGTCGCCGGTGACGAGATCAGCGGAGCCTCGGCCGCCGAGGCGGAGAACGGCGTTTCAACGCTGGCTTTGGAGACCGATCACACGGTCCCTGGCGGTTTTGATCTCAACTGGCGCGCGGGCAACGTCTACGACGGTTACCTCGATGTGTTGGTGCCCTCGGGCCAGGGATACGTCGAATTCCTGGCAGCCAAGCGCCAGGAAGGCTCGGACGCCACGAGCCAGCAGATCTCCAGTATGAAGTGGATCCTCTCGGATGGTTCCGACCTCAAGAACGACTACCAGTCTTCAGACGTCACGATGCGGCCTCTGACGAATGTGATGCACAACCTGTCGCAGGCGTACCAGGACTACGGCAAGAGCAAGTCCGAGTACCAGTCGACGCTCCTGCTCGACCTTTTGCGGCTGGACGTGCAGCTGCGCGACGTGCAGTCCAACAGCACCGTCAACGAGACCAAGGACTTTCTGAAGACGCTCTACTGAGCGCCTTCCGGATCCCACACAAAACGACCTCCAGGCATCGAGCCGGAAAGGACAACTAATGGCCACTGACAAGCCTGAGCAGCCGGATGGCTCGACTCGGCCCGGAGGGTCGCCCGACCAGAACCAGGGATCCGGACGCAAGGTCGGGAAAGCTGCGGGGAACGATGCTCAGCGCACACGGCGTGGGGATCAGAGCCAAGGCCGCAGCAACGCAGGTGGCTCTGCCGGGGCTGCAGCCTCAGGAGCCGTCCCCGGCACTCACACAGGAGCCCCTGGTGCAGCCGCAGCCGGGCCGAAGAAGGTTGGGGCCGGGGCGACCAAAGATGCGAAAAGCGGCGCGTACGGTCCTGAAGGCGGTAACCAGGGCACGCTCGGGGCGCGCGGGACCAAGTCCCTTCCCGGAGCAGCGGGCGCAGCTGGGGGAACTGGTCCTGCTGGTCCGGGATCCGGACCGGCGAGCAGCAACCGGACAGGTTCGACAACACACCAGGACGGCTCGACAGGCGGCACCGGCTCCTCCTCAAAGACTTCGACGCCCGCGCAGGCCGCGGGGAGCCCAGCCGATACTGCTGGCAAGGCGAGCGAGGCAGCCGACAAGGCCGGGCAGGCCAAGGGTGCGATGGACACCGCCAAGAAGGCGGGCAAGAGCTTGGATGGTGTCGCGGCGAACGCTGCAGGAGGAGCAGCCCAAAAGGCGATCGAGGGGAAGGGCGATAGTAAGGCCCGAAGTAATGCAGGCCGTTACGCGGGGGCTGCTGCCTCGGGTGCGGTGGCCGGTGCACAGGCCGGAGCCGCGGCAGGAGGTGTCGGAGCTCTGCCCGGGGCTGCCATCGGCGCAGCCAAGAACGTCGGCATGGAGGGTGGCAAGGACGTCGTCGACGGTGCGTCCAAAATCACCGGTGGAGGGCCTGACGCGGAGCCTGCCGACAAGCGACTCGGCGCTGGTGGAACGGGCTACGAACGGGCCGCCAAGAAAGACGGGGAGCTGGTCTCCAAGACCGCCAAGGGTGTCGCTATCGGTGGCGCTGCAGCAGCCGCTCCCCCGGCCATGGGCCTGGTCATGTTGATGGCCCTGTTGAAGTGGCTGAAGACCATGTTCTTCGCGATGATGGCGATGGCCGCGAATGCGGCCAATCTCGTATGGGGCTTCATCGTCGGCGTCGCCAAGGTCATGGGCAAGGCGATCGCAGCACCGTTCGTGGCAATCGGAGGCCTCGCGGCCAAAGGTGCGGGTGCTGTGTTTGGGGTGGCGGTCACGGCAACGGTTGCGCCCGTGGCTACCGCTACCTCCGGCATCATCGCGACGATCACTGCGGTGGCCGTGCTGAGCACGGTAGTCACCGGCATTCTCGACCAGGCCGGCTTCGACGGCAGCAGCGACCGCGGTTCAGCAAGCTGTGTCGTGAGAGTCGGCAACAACGGTCCTGGCGCGGAAGTCCCGGCCAGCACCGAGGCGAATGCCAAGGCCGTGTACTCGGTACTGAAGAGCTGGGGCATGTCCGACCAGAACATCGCAGGCATCCTGGGCAACTGGTCGCAGGAGTCGGGCATCGACCCGACCAGCGTCGAGGGTATCTACAACGAGCCCTACAGGATCGGCCAGCGCAAGCAGGAAGCCTGGGACAACGAGTTCACCCACATTCCTGGTCAGTCGCACGGCGGCATCGGCCTGGGCCAGTGGTCGAACGGCCGTACCCCGATGCTCCTGAACTACGCGCAGTCCAAGGGTCTGGACTGGTACACGATCGAGGCACAGCTGGCGTTCATGGTCGAGGGCGACAATCCCGGTGACGTGGATGTATTCAAGGGCATGATCGAGACTTCCCTGGGCTCACCCGGGGCTGCGGCCCGGCACTTCCATGACAAGTGGGAACGTTCCGCGGACAACGCTTCGATGATGGCCGAGCGTGTCGCGGATGCCGAAATGTGGTACGGCAAGATGAGCGGCTGGGAGGTCGATGGTTCGATCGTCGGCGGCGTCGAGGACATTGTGGGCGGCATCATCGACACCATCGGCGGAGGCGTCAATACGATCCTCGGCAACTGCGATAACAACGAGACCGTAGCCGGCGGCGACCTGGTCGACGGCGGTATGAACGAGGAGCAGGCGCAGCAGCTGATCGAGCTGTACAACCAGGAAGGCGACAAGTTCCTTGACGAAAGGTACGGCAACAGCGGTGGCCCGGGATCGTGCGGCGATAACCATGCGATGAACTGCGTGTCGTTCTCGGTCTACTTCGTGAACAAGTACACCTCGTTCCAGCAGTACCCCGCAGGCGACGGGATCCAGACTGCGCACTCGATCGCGTCAATGACAGGCAAGCCGGTTTCGGACACGCCGACGGCGTACTCCGTCGGCTCGGGACCTGGCACCGGCTCCGCCGGCCACACACTGGTGGTGCTGGGCGTCAACGGTGACCAGGTCATCATTGGCGAAGCCGGTTACTGCGCGCATATGGGTCGTGTTCGCGTGGACAGCGCGGCACGAATGAAGGCCGAGGGCTGGGTATTCGTCGAGGTCGCTGATCTGATCAGCGAGAGTGGCCCCCTGCCGGCGTCGGAGGTCGCCGCGTAGGCCCGGAAGGATCAGAAGCGAGAAAAGACGAAGCCGGTGCCCGGTGATCCGGGCACCGGCTTCGTCGTGTCCGGGTCACTCACTCAGCCTTTTGAATGATGACAGAGTCATGACTCGACTCCCTTTAGAGATAGACTTGGAGTCGTATATGAGGACAAATCGAGTGAAGGGACGGGCAAGGTGACGAGTGTCGACGAGACGCACGACGCGGCTCAGGAGGACGCTGCTGAGGACGCGAAGCCCAAGGCTCCTGCTACGCGCAGGACGTTCAGCGGAGTCGAGCTGGAGGCCCGCTTCGAGCACTGGCGCGACGAGCGGCGCGGGAAGCAGGACGCACGTACCCCTGAGGACGATGCACGACGGATGCGCCGCGGATTGAGCGTGGCAATGGGGGTGGGGATCCTGGCGTTGGCCGTAGTCAGCGCACTGACGGGACAGGGCTTCGAGGCCTCGCAGGCCCGGAATGACGGTCGGATCGCACAGCTGGAGTCTGAGATGCAGAAAGCACAGGTCGTCCCGGTGGACCCGGACCTGTCGGGGAAGATGACCCGCCTGGCGGAGACCGCCGCAAGAGACGCCGGAAAGGTGGCGGATGCGCAGCAGGTCTTCTCAGAGCTTCATTACAGAGCAAGCACCGAGCCAAGTGCAGGCAACGGCACTCCTAATACGGCGATGCTGCAGATCGTAGAGCACCGCAGGGTTGTTGCCCCGTTGTTCGACGACCGCACCTACCTGGCCAATGACAAGGAGGCTTATTCTCCGTCATCGATAACCCCGTTCGACCCGAGTACGCAGATCGATCCGCGCTTTGCCTGGTACGTGCGTTATGACGGCACGAAGGCCTCACCCCCCGACGCCTATACGTGGACCGTCGAAACCGTGATGCCTGACCTGGACGCGCGGGACGCCGCGGGTGTGGCGCGTACAGCGCAGGTGGTCTGGCTGTGCCGTGAGGTTGGAACCGACCGGGTCCTGGCCTGGGCGAACGCGAGCTACACCCCGAACGGCGGGCATGGCACCTTCAAGGACCTGGACGTCGTGGTGACCGCTGCCGGGCACGAGCACCAGCAGGGCGCGGGTCAGGAACCGAACGCGCCGAAGGTGCCGGAGATCAGCGGGCCGGCAACCGGAACGACGGACGAGAACGGAGAAGGCTGATGGTGCAGGAACAGATTATGAGCGCCGAGCGCGACGAGACCACATCGGCACGGCCCGGGTTCGCAAGGCGCAACGCCCTGGTGTTGGCGGTTGCGGCAATCCTGGCAACTGCCTCAGTTGTGACTGGGATGACCTGGGGATCCCAGCAGGCGGTACTGGATGCTCAGGGACAGCGGATCGGCGGGTTGGAGGGTCAGCTGAAGAGCGCGGAACTGGCGAAGTCGGAGCAGGTGGAGCAGAACGTACTTGAGGCGCTGGGCGTAAGTCAGGGGCGGATCGACAAGGACAGGCCAGTCATCGATCGTTTGGTGCGTACGGCCTTCACCTGGGACTCGGGTCAGTCCTATGAGTCGGCCCGGGCGGACCTGAAGGAACGTCACAACCTCTCCGAGGACCAGCCGTTCCTGCAGCAGTTCATGCCTCCGTCGAGGTTTAATGAGGACGACTCGGGCAAGCGCTACTACTACATCGACACGCAGGGGATGAACTCCTCCGTCGCTCTCGATCCTGACATAGAGGTCGTGAAGGTCAATGCCGATCAATATACCTATGCAGTGATGGTCGACGTCTCAATCACTTCTGACGCGGTGATCCAAAACAACGCCAATCCGGGCTCGGTTTCGACACAGCGGAGGATGTTGCTCTTTCTCGCCGTCGACGCTGAGGGCACGGTGTCGAACCTCTCCGGCGTTCCGGCCAGCGGATCGACTCGCCATTCGGGATGATTCCGACTCCCTATCGACTCGTATTCTTGATAGAGTTGTACTGGTATCCGAGTGGAACAGTGAGTTGAGGGGTCAATGGCAACGACAGAGATCGGCAAGTCAGGCGAGCAGGTTGAGAGCCCTGCGCGCAGGACACGCTTCGTCACCTCCCCCACGGCTGAGCCGACGTCGAACGGCGCAGGTCCGGCAGAGCACGTGGAGGCCGATGGCGCGCTGATGAGTCGGCGTGCGGCCATCGGCGGCGTGTGCATGGGTGCAGCAGCCGTACTGTGCTTCGTACTCGGTGCAGGGCTCTCCGGTGGCGGTTCCGCAGTGAGCGGCTCCACCGCCCGGGAAGACATGGAACTGCGCGACCAGATCAGAGTCGCTGAAACGAAGGCCGATGCCCTTCCCAAGGCTGAAGACGCCGACCGGGCTCTGGTGACGGCGCAGTCCTCAGCCGTGCAGATTGCCCAACTGCAGAACGACTACCGACATCTGACGCCCTTGGTGGCAGCCAAAGGCGGGACGCTTGAAGCATCGGCGTCAGAGTCGACGCGACGGAACCTGACCCCGTATTTCTCCCCCGAAGTCGGGCAGCCGGCCCTGGAGCCGTGGTACCTGCTGGCAAGCGACAAGGAGGTACCTGCGGGTAACGGGCTCCCCATGAGCTTTGACTCCGGATTCAAGTGGGTTGCGCAGCGTCCCTACTCGCTGAATGAGGACAGCACCATCCGGGTCACATGGCTGGCCGTCGAAACCCGGCCTGCCGCGGGTCGCACTCCGACGGTGCTGGCATGGGCACACGCCGACTATGACATGACCCGCAAGACGTTCTCGAACGTGGAGACCGGCACGACGACCACGGGTGAGGCCCTGCGGCAGGAGGTGAAGACACAGTGATCGAAGAGGCGAAGGACTGGGTGCGTCAGCGGGCCGGGAAGGTACTCGTCTGCAGCACCGGGACCCTGTTGGCACTGTCACTTATCCCGCTGGGATCAGCGTTGCTGGGCAACGGATCCGCTGACGCCGAGACCAAGGCAGACCAGCTCATCGTCGGACTCCAAGGTGATTTGGAGACGGCTGAAAAAGCACTGGACGCCACGCACGCCCAGTTGCTTGCGGATCTGCCGGGGTTGGACGCCGAACGGGCAGACCGGGATCGTGCCTTTGCGCGCTCGGTGCTCTTGGGCCTCATCAGCCCTTCATCATCGACCAGAGATCTGGCAGGGACACAGGCTTTCCTCGACGCCCGATACGAGTTTTTGGGCCCGACCTCGCGCGTTCTTACCGAGTTCATCCCCGAGTGGATGGCGGCCACCGGATCGGGCCACGGTTCGGGAACGACCTACCGGCTGGTCACGCTCGACATCGATGTGACAGAAGTGCGGGGCCTGGACTATTCCTACGCGGGAGTGGCCCGGTTCGATCCCGTCCGGGCAGACGGTGAGAGCACAGCCAAGCGAGAGTATGTGTTTTTTACCTTTAGCACCCGTCAGGACGGCTCAGTGTCCGCTTTCGAGGCGTATCGCGCCTCCAGCCGGACACGCGATCTGCTTGTTGCGCAAGAGCCCGTTGCCAAGGCGACGGCAGTCCCGATCAAGATTCCGAGCGCCGAGCCTACTGAAAACGGCTGACAGGCGCGACCCATGAACACGATACGCACGACGACAATGACGAAGGACGAGAACATGACGACCCAGACCCTGGACAAGAAGAATGGTACGACCGAGGCGGAGGACGTCCGCGAGGTGGCCACACCCGCATCAAAGAAGGCGGCGAAGGAGCGCAAGCCCTCGAAGCTGGCCGGCGTGCTGCGCGGCCTGACCCCGGAGAAGAGTTCAGCCGGATTTCCGGTCTTGATCTGGACGGTGTTCTTCCGCCTGGTCGTCCTCATCGCCGACTACCTGTTGGTGCTCAGCACTGCGATTGCTCTCATTCCGATGCTCGGTGCGTGGCTGCACCATCAGTCCGGTGACGTGTACGGCGATCTGACCATGGCCGGGACCATCGCGATGTGGATCGCTCCGCTGCTGTTCCTGGTTCTGGTCCTGGCAGCCGCTGAGATCGCCGTAATGCGCGCCATGTGGCGTTGGGCCAGCCGCCGGATCCAGAGCATTCGCGACGCACGGGCCGGTGACGCCCTGGTAACGACTCCCCGCACCAATTCCCAGAACAAGAGCGCCAACCGAAAGAGGAGCAACTGATGCGCACCGCTGGATTGATGATGAACGATGTGTGGGCCGACCGGGCCTTGCGGGAGCGAGGCGTCGAAGCCCACCGCTACGACGGGCTGGAAGCGGAGATTGGCGTCCTGGTCGACTCCGTTGAACTCAAGCACAAAGGCAAGGATGAGAACCACCGCCCGTATCTGCACGTCATCGGCGAACTGCGTTCGATCACCCCCGCAGTGTCCCTGCCGTATGGGATCACCCAGGTGACGTACTCCCACGGCCAAGGTGAGAAGGTTGATGCCTTCTACGAGTTCGACGACACACAGTTGGTCGCGCTGGCCGCCAAGGGCTACTTCAGCTCTTCCTTCGTAGTGCCGGAGCAGCTCACGGGAATCGAGTGGGAGCTGCCCGCCACGGTGGACGCTCTTGTACTTACTCCGTCTGAGCACCAGGCCGATGCCCCCGTGGTCTTCATGAACGTGCACCGCATCGCCGATCTTGAGATCGACTTGGAGTCTTCCGGCTACGACCTCAGCGACTACTTCGCTGACCACTCGAAGGACGGCAAGGGTAAGGCTGAGGCCGTAGTTGACGAGCGGGGCCTGCGGGCCCGCTCGGACGCGATCAATTCGCTGTTCACAGAGGACGAGCTGGATCTGGTCGAGCAGGCAGAACGTCAGGCCGGACCCGAGAGTCCGGAGAAGACTGCGGCCGATGGCGTGAACACAAGGCTGCAGGAGCTCGAGGCCGAGATTGCTGCTGAGCGCGAGCAGTTCCAGGACGAGCTCAAGCTCACCGAAGGTACCCCGGAGAACTTGTACCACGAGCGTGTGGCCCAGGTACTGCGTGCGGACGAGGTTGATGCGCCGGGTGCCACCGACGGCGATCAGGACCGGACGGGCATTGAGACAGAGCGCGGCAGTGATCTCGATTTCGGTCTTGAAACCGAGGAACAGGTCAAGACCGGGACCACGCTTGATGAACGCAAGCGCGAGGCCAAGCAGCGCGCGGCCGATCTCGACTTCGGCCAGGACCGCGGGCACGACCTCGGGTCCTGAGGGATCTGGCGGGCAGAGAAGAGCATGCGAAGGCCCCGGCCGCTGGATAACAGCAGCCGGGGCCTTCGGTTCCCGAGATGAAGGATGCGAGGAGCTATGGGACTGAAACAGGACATCGTTCTGGTCAACGAGTATTCGGTACCGCTGCCGGGCGGTAAGGGCTCCCGGGGTGGGACACCCGGCGACTATGTCACCCGGTACATGGCCCGCGAGCAGGCCACTGAGTCGCTCGCACCGATCCAGCGGCTGCGCACCGATGACTTCATCCTGCGCTATATGGCGCGCGAGAGCGCCGTCGAGCGTGCGGGGACCAGTCGGCTCGACACTAAGACGGCGATGCGCCAGGCACAGGGTGACGGGGGTGTCGCGTTCGGCTATGGCTCCGTTTCACTCTCGGATGAACAACTGCGTGCCGCGTCCAAGGACATTCAGCGGCATTTCGAGAGCGGCAAGACCGTCCTCAAGACGGTGCTTTCCTTTGACGAGGATTATTTGAAGAGACGAGGGATCGTCAGCGAGGACTTTCACTGTCAGAACCGCGGGGACTACCGGGGCCATATCGATCAGATGAAGTTGCGCATGGCGATCATGCACGGTTTGGAGCGGATGAGCTCGGGCACCAGCGGATTTGATGACCTGCGCTATGTGGGCGTGATCCAGGTCGACACCGAGCACGTGCACTGTCATCTCGCCATGGTCGATGCCGGGCACGGAAACCTGGCCAAGGACGGCACGCAGCGCGGCAAGCTGTTGGACCGGCATAAGTCGAGGCTGCGCCGCGGTATGGACGGCTGGCTTGACGAGAAGCAAGCGGTGGCCCACCTCTCCAGCGCTGTGGGCTACGAACGCAGGAACGTCACCACGTATATCAAGCGGTGGGCGCACGACCGCATGCGGGCTGAGTCGCTCCCCCAGTTTCTGCTGGCCTGTCTGCCGGCTGATCGTTCGTTGTGGCGGGCCGGCTCCAATGATCTGCGCATGCGCAAGGCAAACCAACTCGTCTCCGAGCTGGTTGCCGAGCAGCTGGAACGTCCAGGGTCGCCGCTGCCGGAGGCGATGGAGAAAGTCGTGGACTACGCCAACCAGCGCCGCGGGTCCGAAGGTCTGTCCAAGGATCAGTGGCAGCGCTTGATCGACGCGGGCAGGGATCGGATCACCGAGCGGGCTGTCAACGGCGTTTATCAGATGCTGCGCGCCCTGCCACCGGAGGAATTGCGCGTGCGCACTCCGATGCTCGAGGTCATGGGTATGGATTACGCACAGATGGCAGTGCTCGCCGCGGAACGCCAGGAACAGGCCGGGGACGAGCATGGAGGCGAGGACGATCTGGTGACCTTCGGCTTCCGGCTGCGCAGCTACGCCTCCCGCCTGCAGCACCACAAGGCCAAAGCCGGCGTCTATCGCGACCTGGTCCGCCAGTGGGAGCGGGCCGAGAAGGCCGATGTGGCTGATGAAGACTCACGGCCGCTCTATGACTTCTACCGATTCGAGGAGGACTACCACCGACGGGTGATGAGCAAGTACCAGCATTTCCTGCCGTTTATCGGCGACGTCGGCCAGTGGTACGAGCGGCAGCAGCACGTTGCCGACTATGGCCAGCGCCTGCTCTCCCTCATGGCCCTCCGCCAGGATGCCTCGCTGCAGCGCATGAAGGATTCGGAGGAGGCCGAGCGCCTGGGCAGGGAAATTTATGACCAACCTGGTGGCCGGCATTTGACTGAGGGCAAGGCCGGCCGGGTTGTGCTTGATGGCCGGATCGCAGCGATGAAGGAGATCTACAACGAGCGGGTCAATGAGCTTCGGTCGGATCTCGCCGACTCGGGTCTGGTGCTCGTTGCAGGTGCGGCAGGTCAGGCAGAGGCCAAGGAGTCCGGCGTCACCGCGGAGCTCTCCATAGAGCCGGGGACTCCGCACCCTTTCGACGAGGTCAAAGCTCTGGACCTGCACCATCTCGGCTATGACTTCGTCACCGATGTCGAAATTGGTCAACGTGCACGCCAGGACTTTTCCGCCGCAGCCATGCAGCGCCGCAGGCTGCTGCTGGCAGCGATGGAGTACCTGGACCAGTCGGGTCAGTCCGAGGCAATTGTTGACCTTCCGGTCGATGACATCGCATCCATGACCCGCCTTTCCCGGAGCCTGACACCCGAGCACGGCAGCGGGAATCCGGTGTTGCGCTCGAGGCTCGCCGAGCTGCGCGAAGAACGGGAGCAGGTAGCGCAGCTGCGCAGGTCGAGGACAGCTTCTCTGGACGCAGGGCTTGTGGTGCGCGTCCAGGAGCGGATCGACGCGGCAGTGACCAGTCCTGATGCGGCTCGTATCACTGACTCGGAAGAGATTGGCCTGTCCGAGGACATGCAACACGAGTAAGTCACCATTCGAATGGTTGCGGAATGCTCTATACAGTATTAGTGTATAGATCAGTTCGGCAAGTACCCACAGGTCTTGCCAGGACGATGCGAATGATCATGGCCGGTTCGCCAATTGGTGGCCGGAACGACGAAAGGACAAGATCATGGCACTTCTCAAGGGCAAGGGCGCGATGACCGGGGTCAACCTCATCGCGAAGGTCTACGACAACGGCAAGACCAAGGACGGCAAGTCGCATTACGCGGATGTCCAGGTTGATGCCCGCGACGCACGCGGCCCCGAGCAGAGCAACCTGCACTTGAAGTCGGAGCGCATCCAGCGTCCCGACGGCAAGCCGGGGTTCAACAACAGCGCACCGTACTCAGTCGGCCAGCTGGAGGAAATCGTCAAGGCCGCCGGTCCGAACAAGGAGCCGATCAAGGATAAGGACGGCAATGCCGTCGGTACCCTCTACGGCTTCAAGGGCAACGTGATGCCAGCATCACGCGGCACCGGTCTGGTGGTCAACACCAAGTCCGTCGAAGCCTCTGACTTCAAGGTCGACGCCAACACTCTGGACACCCAGTTCGCCTCGATGAAGGCGGCGAAGGATGCCCAGTCGGCAACCAAGGAAGCGCAGACCGCGGCACCTGAACAGTCGGTCGAACAGGCCGTTGAAGTCGAGGAGCCCGCCGTCGGCTGAGCGGGCGAGGGCCGTCCGCGGGACTGACAAGAGGGCTGCGTTCCAGTAATGGAACGCAGCCCTCTTTTGCATCCCGGGACCAATTGAAAGGAGTGAAAGAACATGGCAAATGACACACCGCAGCGCACCGGAGGTATCACACCCTCCCGACCAGGCGTGAGCTCACAGGCGGGTCTGGCCGCGGCAAGAGGACCGGTGCGATCGGCCCCCTCCTCCCCCGCTCCCGGCCAGCCGGGCTCGCGGTTCAACCCCGTAGTGCGCGATCGCAAGGTCAGCCCCAAGGTCCCCGGGATCCCGGATATGGTGACCTCGGCCGACGTTCCAGGGCCCGGGAGTTCAGTGCAGCTCAAGAGGCTGCCGGCGGGCCAGAGGCTCAAGGAGAAGGTCGGTCAGGTTGTGCAGTCCGAGGACTTCAAGAGCGGAGTCAAACGCGTTGGCGTCGGGGTAATGCGGGACGCGGGCGCGGAGGCAGTCCGCGCCAAGCAGGGCGGATCCAACACCAAGGGCGTTGTGGCCAGCGCAGCCAAGGGTGCAGCCGTGGGCATGGCCCGGGGTTTGCGCACAGAAATAGCCAGCTGCAACGATCAACTCACGCAGCAGGGACATGACCAGGAGACAAGGGGCACCCCGGTGGGAACGGATCTCGTCGGGCGCTTGGGGGCGGTGGTTGGCAGGGCACCCGAGGTCCCGAAGAGTCCCCCGGAGCGTACCAGGCAGCCGTTGAGCGAGAGGTACGACTACCAGTTTGAGGGGCAGGACCAGAGCCGCGGCGTCGAGCAGCAGCATGACTGAGCAAAGAGGAGGGTGACATGGCGGCGAATGACAGCAACCCGATGAACGGTACCAGCCTTCTGGACCTGGGACTGGATGAGATCACGGCCCCTGACGAGGGGCAGGACCGGTGGGCTGCCGCCGGGCTGGCGCTGATTGACCGGATGGATGAGTCGCTGCGGGAGGAGCGACGGCGGGTGGCACAGCAGGCCAGAGAGTCCAATCGGCCGCTCAGTGAACGCTACGACTACCGGTTCGAGCAGTCCGGGGAGCGGCAGGACGACGGGCCCGAACAGGGTCAGTGACGGAATCGGCCAGGGCACTGGGCATTGAGGAGGCCTCCGGATACAAGTCCGGGGGTCTCTCCATGTTCTATCCATCATCTATCGAATGCCATTCATGATAGACTTTCGACTGATCTATCAGGTGAATCAGAGGCTTGTCGAGAGGTCTTCCACAGCATGTTCAACGATGCCAGTCTGAATGACAGCTACCCCCTCCTGTCCAAGCTGTCGGATCCCCTGAAGAAGGCCGAGCGAGAGATTGTCGGCCGGGAGCATGAGGTGATGCAGCTGATGGCGTCCATGAGCCGTCCGGAGCTGAACAATGCACTCCTGCTGGCCGAGGCCGGTACGGGTAAGACGGCACTGGTCCAGGCGACCATGCTGGCCGACGCAGAGCGCCTATATCTTGAAGCCGATCCGGCCCGAATGGTTTCCGAGGCGGGCGACGGTGATCTCATGGCCTCGATGCTCAAGGGATTCTTCGACGAGGCCGAGCGCTTCGTCAAGGACGAGAAGCAGGAGCTGGTGCTCTTCATCGACGAATTCCACCAGATCATCCAACTCTCCACCGCAGCCGTGGAGGCGATCAAGCCGGTGCTGGCCGCTTCGGGTACACGCGGCATCCGGATCATCGCGGCGACGACGTACGTCGAATTTCACAAGCACATCGCGCCGAACCAGCCCCTGGTCGAGCGCCTGCAGCGCATTAACCTGACGCCTCCGGACCAGGTGACGACGATCAAGATCCTTCAGGGCATGGCGGAGCGCTACGAGGTGGCTGACCAGTTCTACGACGATCACATCTACCGTCAGATCTACGAATACACACAGCGCTACATGCCGGCGAGCTCACAGCCCCGCAAATCGATCCTCGTACTGGACAGCATGGTCGGCTGGCACCGTCTGACTGGACGGGCGATGGACCGCGCCCTGCTCTCGGACGTGCTCCAGGAGTCCCTGGGCGTCAACGTAGCCTTCAAGGTCGACGGCGCAAAGATCAAGACGCAGTTGGACGCCCGGGTGTACAGCCAGGATCTGGCGACGCGGGCGGTCGCCCGACGGCTGCAGTTGTCGGTGGCCGATCTGAACGACAAGGGCCGCCCGGAAGCGTCCATGCTCCTGACTGGGTCTACGGGCGTGGGTAAGACCGAGTTGACCAAGCAGCTGGCACGGCTGCTCTTCGGAGACGACCAGCGGCACCTGATCCGCTTCGATATGTCCGAGTTTGCGCAGGATTCCTCTATGGATCTGTTCCGTTCTGAGCTGACGAAGCGGGTCTGGGATCTTTCCCACGCCGTGCTGCTCTTCGACGAGATCGAGAAGGCCTCGGCGATGGTCACGCGCCTGTTGCTCCAGGTGCTCGACGACGGCCGGCTCTCTGATGACAACAACCGCGAGGTCAGCTTCCTGAATACATACATTGTGCTCACCACGAACGCCGGATCGGAGATCTACGAGACCATCGCGAGGTACGCCGCTGATGACACCGGCTCGGGCGAGCAGCTGTTGAAATACGACAAGCTCATCCGGCGCTCGATCTCGGAGACCTCGGCCGACAATCGGTTTCCTCCGGAACTGCTGGGCCGCATCGACGCCATTGTTCCCTTCCAGCCGCTGTCGGAGGACACGCTACGAAAGATTGTGCGCAACAAGCTGCGCTCCATGGTGCAGGAGGTACTGGTCAAACACAACGTGCGTGTGGACATCGACGAAAGGGTGCTTCAGTACCTGATCGAGGACAAGGCCGATACCGACTCCAATGCCGGCGGTGCGCGTACGGCGGTGGCGAAAATGACCGATGAAGTCACCACAGGCGTGGCGGCATTTATCAATGAGCACCCCTCGGAGCGGAGGATCCGGATCGACGTGGTCGGCGAATTGGTCAGCGACAACAAGGACATGCTTACCTCGGACGCCCACATTGAGGTCAGTGCATTGCGCTGACCGGGTGGTTTTCTTACATGAGTCTTGAATCTATCGACTCATCATTCTTGCTCCTATCGACTCGAAAGCGATAGGATACTCATATACCAGGCGAACTGCGTTTCATCATCGAAGGGATCGACACCAATGGGCATTCTGGGCACGGCTGGAAGCCGGAACAAGGATCGGAAGAAGAAGCCTGACGAGCTGCTGTCCTCCGTGGTCAGGGAGACGGCGATCCCGGCGGCGGTAGAGCTGCTGCGGTCGAACGCGAAGTTCGTCTTCCCCAGCGGTACGGCATGGGTCATGCTCGTACTTGCCGCGGAGAACATCGGAGGGCTGAGCAAGCGGCATGGCCGTGACGAGGCCAAAGGGTCGATCATCGAGCTCATCGATTCAGATCAGATCAAGACCGTGGCTACCGCCGAGATGCTCGGTGAAGAAGTTTTTGGCATCATCCCGACCACGGAGACGCTTTCCCGGATGGAGGAGTACTCACTCTTCACCGGTGCCGACTACTCCTGGGCAGTCGTGTGGCAGAAGCCCAGCGGCGAACTGTTGGTGGACCTCGTGAACGAGGCGACATTCAAACAGGCACAGGAGGTCGCCGCTGGTGCGATGAGCCTTGAGCAGGCCGTTGGAGAGCAGGCCTGGAAGGACCACAGCGGAGTTGCGTTCGACGAGGTCGCGGCCGGGAGTGCATCCACCGATACTGAGGCAGTCGCGGTGGTCGAGGACGGGGGCGACGACATTTTTGACGAACTCCCTGGCGGCAACTCTGATACTGGCGATGAGCCAATCTTCGACTCTGCGGGTGCTGATGAACCCTTGTTCGACGATGAGCCGATCAATTTCGGCACTGAGGTCGATCCCAAGTCGTTTGCCGTCGAAGCCGAGCCGGAGTTTGACGGGTCCGGTGGCCTCGATGAATTGGACGAGGAATCGGGAGCCCTTGATCAGAGCGCCGAGGATGTGGTGCTGCTGGAGGACCAGGAACAGGTGCGCGAAGTCATTGCCCGCCGCTTCCTCTCTGAGGATCTGGATCTCCAGGTTGATCTTTCCGAGTTCAACGCGACCTTTGCCATCGGCGCACCGGTCGTGCAAATCGACGTGCCTCAAGGCGCGACCGAATGGCTCGGCGACCAGGTTGCTCAGCTCAACCGGCAGGCCAACGCCGACCTCTCACAGCTGCGCTGGGCGCATGAGGACGAGCTGCGTACCTTGTACGTGAATCTGATGTCGGCACACGTCGAACAGGTTATCCGTGAGGTGGCCACTGACCGCCCGGGATCGCGCTACAAGTCGCTCAAGGACGGCACCGAGGAGGCCCACCGGGAGCGCGAGTCCGAGAAGGAGCAGCGGATTCGTGCCCGCAAGGCTGAGATCCTCAAGGATCACGAGACCCAGGCTAAGAAGCTAGCCGAGCAGGCGGCGATCCAGGCTGAGATCCAGTACAAGGAGCGCAACCGTTCCCGTATGGAACGCGAGCAGGGCGACGCTGTAGCCGAGATCGAGCGGGTCATCGAGAACGCTTACTCGCACGACCAGCAGGAGATCCTGCGCGTGCGCCGCTCCGACGCAGCCTTGAAGATGCAGATCGGCACTACGCGGATCTTCGAGGTGCTCGCTGAGAAGCAGAGGGCGTACCTCGAGGCCGAGGAGGCGCGCCTGGGCCAGTGGAAGGACGAGATCGCACGGATCGTCGATGACAACCGCAAGGCGGACATCGTCCAGGCCGAGGCTCTGGCCGAGCACCAGCGGACCACCGACGAGATCGGCGTGGTCCGACGCGAGCAGGAAGCGCTTCTGGAGTCGATCCGCAGCGAGCATGCTGATCGCATCCGCCGGATGGAGGACGAGCTCGACCGCAGCCGCAAGGACGCGATCACCCAGATGCAGGGGCGCGATTCGGAGTGGCAGCACAGCCTGGAGCTGGAGAAGGAGAAAACTGACTCGGCTACCAAGCGCAACACGGATCTGCTCCAGCAGATGGCGTCCGTGGAGGACTCGGTCAAGCGTCGTTATGAGGCGCGGATGGAAGAGCTGCTGGCCGATAAGGAATCGTACGCTAGTGAGCTCACGCGGGCCTCGGAGATCCAGGGTCGCTACAACAAGATGATCGTCGCTCTCATCGTGGCGCTGCCCTTGCTTGGCGGCCTTGCCGGCTTCATCGGCGGAGCGGGGATGGGCGGCTGACGCGACGCCCCGTAAGGGCCGAGCGCATCGGATGGACGGCGCATGGAGGCACTCCATGCGCCGTTGTCGTCTCCGGAGGCGGGACGAAGGACAGTGCACAGTAAGCAAGACACGCAGGAACAGGCGGGTAATCATGGCAGGCAGCAGGTGGAAGGCGTCACGTCCGAAGGCGCGCGGATGGGAGAAGCTCTCGGCCCGCAGGCCCGGTGAGACGTTGACGAACAGGGACGTCTACGAGGATCAGCAGCTTGATCGGGGCGAGCGGTTGAGCAAGCGCTCGAACACTCCCGGCATGGTGCTTGCGGGGATTGTCGGGATCCTGGTCGCAGTCGTGGCATGGGTGCTTTTCTCAGTCATCGCCACGGCGGTGATGTCGGTAGGTCCGACTCTGGGGGATGGCCTGGGCGGAAACGGCCAGGGACGTGCGCCGACCTCGTATTACGTCGAGGACACGACGACCGGGCAGGGTGGGGTGCCCGTTAGCTGCTACCGCGCTCTCGATAAGAAGGGCAACCCGGAACTCGGGGGCAAGTGCCACAGGGATCTCGCGGAGGTGCCCGTACCAGAGTGGTGGACGGAGGCCCAGGATGCCCCGGCAGATGCAGAACCCAAGGAGACCGCATCCGGCTCGACGAGCGTCGGTGAGCAGCTGGCCGCTGTCTCGGTATTCAAGCTCTTCCTCACCCTGGGTTCGGGATTGCTCGTCGCTCTTGTGATCGGAACGTGGACCGGCCGCCAGGTCGCGAAGCACAACGCGCATGTCGACCACACCGACATCAACGACCACCGCAATGACCAGCACATTGCGCTGCCCGAGGAGATCCAGCAGGCCTACGATTGGTTCCCGGACGCCGGCGCGCACTCCGCAGTCCAGGTCAGTTCAATGATCAGCCACATGATGCTCAGGAAAAAGGGCCTGGGTTCCGTCGAGGTCTCCCAGCGGGCCGAGGCCGACGTGATCGATGAGGATGGCAAACTCGTCTACTACAAGGGCGAGATCATGGACGACGCCGAAGGCAATCCGCTGGTCAAGACTCTGCCGGTTATCGACGAGGAGTTCGGCGAGGCTCTTTTCGACGCTTCGGGCCTGCCGCAGGACAAGGCACTGCGGAAGAAGTATGACACGACCTTGATCCCCTACAACCCTGACGGTTCGAACCGCGACAAGCTCGGCAAGTACAAGACCGTGGCGGACCTGATCAAGGACGACTGGGATTTCCCGGCTTATGAGGTCCAGCGTCCGGCCGGCGCGTACATCGTAGATACAGCACCGGTGAACACCATGGTTCTGGCGATCACCCGAGCCGGTAAGGGTCAGGGGTACATCGAGCCGATGATCGACATGTGGAGCCGGGAAAAGAACCCCTCCAACATGGTCATCAACGACCCCAAGGGCGAGCTTCTTGTCAAGAACTACATTCCGCTGGTCACCCGAGGATTCGAGCCGGTGCAGTTCAATCTGATCAACTCAATGAAGACCGACATCTACAATCCGCTGGGGATGGCGGCCGACGCAGCCCGTGAGGGCGACTCGACCAAGTGCGCGCTCTACATCGAGAACATTGGCGAAGTGTTCTTCCCGCTCGACGGAGGCGAGGATCCGGTTTGGCCGAACGCGGCAAACAACGCCTTCAAGCGAGCAGCCTACGGCCTTATCGACTTCTACCTCGAGGAGGAGCGGGAGTTGCGTGAGTATGCCGCCGTGACTGGCATGGATCCCGAGACGCTTGAGCATCGCCTGGACGACATGTGGGGCAAGGTCACGCTCTACAACTGCTACCAATTGTTCGTGCAGCTGACCTCCAAGAAGTGGAAGAATCCGGCAGCCGAGCTGGAGAAGCGCATCAAGGCCGGCGAGTTCGAGGAAGACGAGGAGGCTTTGGTCGAAGAGCAGGCGAAGGTCGCCGAGAAGGATTTCCTGTGGGAAGGCAAGGCTGAACAGGACCTGCTCACCCTGTACTTCAACGCGACACAGGCACTCCCCCGCAACTCGATGCGTACGTTGGTCGGAAACGCGCACAATGCCCTGGTCGCCATGGCTGGCGCAGAGAAGATGATGTCCTCGGTGTACGGCATCGCGATCACCGGTATGAGCTTCTTCACCGACCCGACGATCTCGACGCTGACCTCGGGCAAGCCTTCGCAGAACACCGATCTTGCTGGCCTGTCGTTTCCGCGGCGGCTTGGCGTGCGCTTCTCACCGAACTTTCTCAAGCGCGACCACCTGCTGGGACAACAGGCCAGCTGGACGGCGTACGCGGACCCGATGTTCAGTGAATCGCTGGGTAAGGATTTCGAGCACGCTGAGGTCGTCGGCCGAGTGGGTTGGGCGCGCTACAACTTCAAGGGAATCTTCCCCAAGGACGAGGCCTGGTTGAAGCTGGAGCTGAAGAATCCCCAGAGCGGGATGCTTGTGCGGACCTTCTACTTCCACTTCAAGAAGAACTACCAGCTGTCGCTCAACGGACGCCACTTCGTGGTCGAGCCGGTGACCGGCAAGAAGATCGTAAAGAACGGCGTGGTGCGTGAGCTCAAGCCGGTGCGTGAGGGTGGGAAGCGGGACGGGAAGATTCTCTCGTTCCAGCCCGGGGATACGACGTTCCCAAGCCGGAAGCTGGATTTCTCCGGCGGAGGGAACCCGGAAGAGGTCGAATGCCAGGCGCGGGCGATCACTCAGACGATGGCACGGTACTCGGAGTCGTCGAAGGCGGTCTTCCTGGTGACTCCCCCTCACCTGATGAAGTACGCGAAGCTGATCCTCATTCTGGTCAAGCAGCTGGTGGACGTATCGTTCGATCAGTCATACATGACGAAGTCGAACCAGAAGCCGCTGTACCGCACGCGGTTCATGCTCGACGAGCTGGGCAACCTGCAGTCCGACGGCAACGGCATTTCCGGCTTCGAGACGATGCTGAGCATTGGCCTCGGACAGGAGCAGCAGTTCACGCTCATCCTGCAGACCCTGCAGCAGCTGCGCGACGTCTACGGCGAGTCCGTCGACAAAATCGTCCAGGGCAACACCTCAAACATCGTCTTCCTCAAATCCACCGACGACTCGATGATCGAGACCCTGGAGAAGATGAGCGGTAAGACGCACCGCACGCACGCCAGCTCCAAGCAGATCACGCAGAACCTGGACAAAGTGGTTGGCGGGCAAACGGACGGGGCGATCTCGCGCACCTACTCGACGGAGGAGGAGCCGCTGATCAAGTACAACGACTTCGCGTTCCTTGCTCCGCGTAACTCCATCGTGCTGCGCGCCGGCGACGCGCCCGTATGGAACCGCAACGAGACGATCCTGCCGATGTCGTACAAGCTGCTGGGTAACACGATCAGGCACCCCGGGCACGAGTACTCGCTGCAGACAATTCCGACGCTGAGCTCGGCGATGGAGTTCGACGTGCGGATGAACCAGCCCGACTTTGTGAAGATGCTCGACAAGCGCATGGCGCAGGCAGTCAAGGCTCCGGATGCCAAGACGCTGTATCAGGAGACCTATGACTACAAGGATGTTGACATCGAACGTTTGGATCCGGACGTCTACTCAGATGAGGTCATGGAGGTCATCACCAGGATGACGATGGTCCATGACGGCGACGATCCTAATGCCCCGGTAATCGTGGATCCGGATGACTACGAAGCGATGATGGTGGGCAGCGACGAGGAGTTCCTCGAGAATGTCGAAGTCGCTGTTGCGGTGGCTGCGAATGCAACGACACTGAATGACCACCGGCGTATGGTCTACGCCGAGGGCACGATCAGTAAAGAGATGCTGATCAATCTCGACGGCTCGGCCAAGGTCAAAGCACTGGACGTCGAGATCGGCGAGGCGTACAAGGCAGCGCTGGTCGAGATGCAGCAGGACCACAAGCATTTCTCGGTCGGCGGTGACGGCGAACTGCGCAGCGCGGACGGGACGAAGACCTTTATCAGCCAGGTCCGTTCGGATGCCTTCACCGAGGCGGCCCGCCGGCTCAACGGTCAGATCGGCGACGAAAATTCCCGGGTGTACGCCGAACAGGACGTAACCGAGGACGATCTGCGGTCGCTGGCGACGGTCAAGGTCCACGCCGCGTTCTATCTGTTCCTCGCTTCGCTGCCCAGCTGGGAGATCCTGGCCGACGGCAGCTTTGACCGGGCAATGGCGGTCGAGATGAAGTCGAAGTAGTAACGCCTTTCACGAGCCGTGGCAGTCCTTCAATGAGTCGAACTGCCACAGCTCTCGTCTATCGACTCATTACTCGCTTTCTATCGAATGGTCTGGGTATGATCTATACATAGTTATGTCACCCGAGCATCCACAGGAGGCTGAGAAGAGATGAAAAAGGCACATGGCCTGCGCAGGTACTTCTACGAGTACGTGTTCTATAAGGCAGTCGAACAGGCAAGGGATCAGAGCGGAGAGATCATTCCGATCTCCCAGGCCAAAGCTATCCGCGCACGAGTCGACCAGATTCTCGGACAGCGCGGAACCGCGTTGGCTGACCCCCGGTTGGGTGTCACCGACTGCCTGAGCGCGATCGACGCGGCTTTCTCGGAGAAGGTCCCGGATTATGAGCTGCAGTTCGGCGACCACTCCCCCAAGAACGAGCGCTATCAGTCGCTGCAGCGGGACTTTACCCGCGCCACGGGCGTCGGCGCGCAGGCGGATCCTCGTTCGGCGCGGCTGCCGATCAGCCCCTACGACCCGGCGTGGTCCGAGCGGGCGACCGTGAAGCGGGCCGGGACCGAGCTGTTGTACATCTCTGATGAAACGATCACGAAGAACGCCGACGGCGAGGTCGAGACTCTGGCTGATCCCCGGCGCGGGAACATGACGCTCTGGCGCGTTGACGCCGAAGGAAAGCCTTACGAAGCCGGGCGGGCCATGACCAATGATGACGCAGCAGGGCTTACGGCGCTCATGGACAAGATGAGCCGCCAGGAATACGACCAGGTCCGGGAGTGGGTCATTGACGGCGGCCGCGACCCCCAGACCGGCCGCATTGACCGCAACCGTTTCATGTCCCAGCGTGCCGTGACCCGCTCGGCTGCTCTGCTCGAAGAGCTGAAGTCGCAGGGCGTGTCCTACGAGGTGTTGCGCGACCGTGAGCCGGGCCAGATCAAGGCCAAGATCGCCGGGACCGGCATGGAGATCCGTCTTACCGACACACGGCAGGAGGAGTACGCCGGCGCACGCATCTACGACAACGGCACTGTCCTGCGTTACAGCACCAACCACCGGGTTCCGGGCGGCATGGCGGTTCCTTCGCCCACTCCGGAGGAGGCAGTGCGGTTGCTGCGCTTCGCCCAGGGGCAGCGCGTTGAACGTGAGGATCTCCCTGGAGTGGCTGTCGGCGAGGTCGGCACCAGTCATCCCGAACGCGGCCGCGGCCGCACACTTGTGGATGTGCCCGACAGCTACCATGTCGACCGCGAGAGTATGTTCGTAGTGGCCGGCTATGTGGTCCCCGGTGAGAATGCCCCACGTCCCGGGTCCAAGATCATGCTTCGCCGCGACGCCAAGAACCGCTCCCTGCCGACCTTCTTTGTCGACGCCGAGCCCGCAGAAATCTATGGACGTGAGGCCGTCGAAACCGCGCGAGAGAATCTGCGTGCTGCTTTGGGTGTTGAAGAATTGATTCTTCGTGCCGGGTCCGAGCTGCAGCGCACCGAGGGTGTGGTCGATGAGATCGAGCCGCCCGAGTACGCATCGGACCCTGAGGTTGCGGCGATCCAGCGCTCTTACTGGGACGTGCTTATCGGGGCCCGCAGCGAACTGCTGCGCCCGGGCGCGACCGAGGAGATGTACCAGGAGCGCCTGGACGAGATCGGCGAGCTGCAGGCCGGGGACGTGCCCGATCTGGGTAACCTCGTCTACGGCGGCTCGCCTGCGGAAAAGGTCCGCGGGCACGCTGACGACGTTCCCTTCGAGCTGGTTGGGACATGGGACGCCGAACCCCATTACATCGACGGCGAATGGATGGAGCAACGCTTCGATCCGTCCCGGGTGGCCAAGTACATGACCAGCCCCACAGGTCAGTGGTCGAATCTCGACAACCTTGCCTCGGCTCTGCGTCGTTGCGGGGTCTCCCCTGACGAGTTGATGGGTACCAGTTTTCAGGCGACCCGGTTCAAAGACCGGATCGTCGGTTTCGATGCGGCCACCGCCATGCCGATCACCGAGCACTCCTCGGAGTTCATGCGCCGCATTGGCGATACCGTGCGCCAGAGCCTGGTGCGCAATGCTGCGACGCCGGTTGAGATCCTGGTCGACGAGCAGGGTGTTATCAGCTGGACCGGCGAGAAGCTGCGACGCGACGGCAAGACGACCCCGGTCTCCGGTGAGATCGGTCAGGTCTTCGACGTCGGCGAATACGGCGAGATCGTCACGAAGTTCGCCAGCGGCGAGAACGCGCTGATCGTCCCCGGCTACGAAGCGCGCATTAAGGCGCAGATCCCTGGCGAAGCTCCTAAGTCAGTTGAAGAGCGCACTGTCTTGCGCGGCTACGAGCAGCTTATGCACGAGCGCATCCAGTACCAGATCGCGGGCGACCTCGTCTCCGGACGCAGCCGGACCGGAGAGCCGGCCTCGCTCAACGCCGTGTACTCGCAGCTTTACGGCACCAAGCACCCGGTTGACTTTGTCGAGCAGGCCACGACGTACGAGCTCGATGAGTCCACCGGCGAGATCACGGCACGTCTGGATGAGTGGACGGCTTCGATCCTGGAGACCGAGGCGAAGCGCGTGCGCTACTCCAACGAGATCAAGCAGAGCTCGACGATCTACGCCGAGTACCGCGCCGAGCGGGACCGCACCGACCCGGCCGACGACAACGTCTTCGACGCCTGGAAGCTCACCGGCGGGCGGAACATGACGGTCCTGACGGGAACCGATCGCAACCGCGTTGCAGCCCCGGGCGGGTACTTCGACCCGGTGATGACCGGTGGCGCAACCAACCAGGGCATCGTGCGCTATCTCACCGAGGATGCAGCGGTGCGCCCGGACGGCACCATCGAGCCGGGCAACCCGGAGACTGTGACCGGGTCCCGTGCTCCGCTGATGAGCCGGCCGGAGCTGGAGACGCTGCGCTACGACCCCTTCGACCGCCAGCAGATGACGGCCTCGACGATCATGCAGTCCTCTGAGGTCACCAAGCCCACGGGTACCGCTCTGATGACCTTCGGCGGCTGGACGGCCGACGACCCGATCGTGGTGAGCCGTGAGTTCGCCGAGCGCCATCGTATCCGCGGGGCCGGTGGCCAGCCGCGTGACCTCGTCGTGGGCGACAAGATCTCGGACCTGCACGGCAACAAGGGTGTAATTTCGCTGGTTGTGGATCGGGACATGCCGCTGGACGAAGCCAGGTCCCACGGCATCGAGGAAGAACTGAACTGGTTCCGCGCCAACCCCGAGATGGACGTTGTGATGAGTCCGTTTTCGTTGATCTCGCGTCGCAACGCAGGGTCGGCCCGTGAACTGATGGCCGGTGAGACCCAGGATCTGGTGGCACCTTCTGCTCCGGAGAACAATGTGGCAGACGGTATCGGCCAGATGCGCTTCGTCGTCACCCACATGGCCGTCGACGAGAAGACCAAAATTTACGACGACGAGCAGGTGCGGGCCGGCAAGGGCCGCAAGGCGTCTTCGCAGCTGGCGTGGGCACTGCAGTCCCAGGACTGCCCTGCGATCATGCGTGAGTTCTTCGGTCACAACTCCGGGGCCGAGTCGAACCTGCGCGAGTACCTGCTTGTCGCCGGCCTGGACATGGAAGCCGACGGCTCCTTGCGCGTCGTCGGTCAGTCCGACAGCATCGACGAGCGTCCCGAGCGCCGTCTCATCCCGATGCCGGAGTTGATGCGCACTCAGCCACGCAGTGATGGCGCGCTCCCGGGGCTGAACACAACAGCGATGCGTAAGTCCTTTGGCGACCTGATCGGTGACCGCGGCGGCGACATGGAGATCCCGTTCCCGCTGGCGTACCCGACCGGCGAGCAGACCGAGACCGTCAGTGCGACCTCCTGGAAGCTGCCTGTGCTTTCCTCGCACCTGCGCAGCGGGCAGGAATTCGACGACGGTACATCGGTCACACACGATTACACCCGCAACTACCAGGACGTTTTTGTCGAGGCCTGCCGCTACCGGTTTATGGCCGAGCAGCTGGACGGTCAGGGCTTGTCCTCGGAGAAGCGCGCCGAAGTGCGGCGGGGTATGAGTGAGTCCGTGTCCCGGGCCCAGCGTTCCTTCGAAGCGATCACCACCGATGTGCAGACCCGGGTACTCACCGGAAAGAACAACATCTTCAAGACAGGTTTGATGTCCTCGCGCCTGTCCGACTCGGCGACAATGGTCTGGACTGCGGACCCGCGGCTCGACATCGACCAGATCGCCCTGAGCTCGGTCAAGGCCGGGCAGCTGGGTCTGACCGAAGGCGACCACGCTCTGGTTTGGCGCGATCCGGTCCTGCGCGACGCCGGCGTGCGCTACATGCGGGTGGCCATCGACGACCGGCTCACGGGCGCGGCGATCAACCCGGTCATGGATCAGTGCTTCGACGGCGACTTCGACGGCGATGCGGTCGCGGTGGTGAAGCTGCACAGCGAGGCAGCGAAGGCTGAGGCTCTTGAGAAGCTCTCGGTGCCCTCGAACCTGCTGGACACCGGAGTGGTGAAGCCTGACGGATCGCACCCCTTGGCGATGCAGGTTTCTCTGGACACTCAGGTCGCACTGTCGAAGAATCCGAACCTGGTGGAGGATCTGGACAGCTCCCTGGCGGAGGCGAACCGGCTGCGTTTCGTCGACGACTCCTACGAGGTTGGCACCGGTCGGGAGACACTCACCGACGAGCTCAGCGGTATCTACCGCTCTGCCCAGCGCGGTGAATTCGGGGCGGCGTTGACGTTCTCCGACCGTGAGGCGCACCTGCAGAGCGTGCGCCAGGTCTGCGTTGAGACCGGCGCGAAGGGCAGCGAGAAGAAGCTGGCCGATTACGCCCGCAACCTCGGCGACGACCGGGGCAGGCCTGGCATCACCCAGGAGGACCAGGAGGCGAGTATGTTTGCCACGGCGATCAAGGCCCACGGAACGGGACTCGGTGGCTCCTTCTCGCAGAGGGCCGTGCGTGCCCTGCGCGGCGCGGACCTCAAGGCCGTGCTGGAGGTGACCTACCCGGTGACCCAGTCGATCCTGCAGGCCAAACACGATGCAGCGGAAGCCCGGCACAAGTACGAGATGCTTCAGGGCCCGGGGCGCGACCTGTGGAGGGGCCGCAAGCTCGAGCATGTTGGTCCCGGCCAGTGGCGGCCCGAGTTCTCCGACGGTGAGGCTGTCCAGGCAACGGCCGAGGAGTGGGAGGCCCAGTTCACGGAGTTCTACGAAGCCAAGGACGGGTTCAACGTCACGGTCAATCCTGACCACGTGGCGCGCGTCGCACGTGCCTTGGAAGACCCGAAGACGGGGCTTGTGCGCAATCTGGAGGAGGACCCGTCTCTGGCCGGCACCGTGATGGACCGTATGGCTTACGGTGGTGACTTTGCGGCGCTGCTGCAGGCAGCGAAGGATCGCGAAGGCATTTTCGACGGAGCGAAGAACGAACAGTTCGCCTCAGCAGGGACCCGACGAGTGCGCTCGGCGGCGGCCCGCCAGCTGGACGCGTTCGAGATCCACGGGCTGGACGGCCTGAACGGTATGGAGAGTGCTGAGATCGCAGTGGACGCCTCGGTGGTCAAGCGCGACGTAATCGCCCCGGATGTAGACGGCGCTGCCAGGGCACGTGGCGCGGGACGGCGCTCGGTGCACGCCGTCGGCGTCGGAGCACGTCGGCCGGTCTGGACGCCGAACTTTGAGGCCGAACCTGAGAAGAGTGACGACGACTACGGAATGGGGAACTGAGATGGCACAGGACAAGGAACTTGAAAACGGCCCAAGCGGTAACAGGCGAGCCAGGAAGGCTCTGCCGGTGGATAGTTCCGGCAACGTCTATTCAGGCACCGCGGACCGTGTGGAGGACCGTCGTGGCGGCCCTCTGCCCGCAGAGCCGGTGCGGCCGTCGCAGGAGGCCGCACCGGCAGATTGGCCGGACGAGGACATCGTCGATGCCGAGTTCGTTGACGGGACGGAGTCGCAGAGTTCCGCCAATGCCCGGCGCGAGCGTTTGCGGGACCGGGCCCGCGAGTTCTTCGGAGCGAGGACCCGGGCAACCACCGATGGCCGGGAGCAGCAGCGCAGAGTTGACGAGGAGCGTGCTGCCTCCGGTGGCGACGGCCTCGACGAGCGTGAACAGCTGCTGAAGCTTCGCGCGGAAACCAAGCTGGCTGGTGAGAAGTACATGGAGACCCTCCGGGATTCCACGCTGCTCGTGCCCGGGTTCAATGACCAAGAGCGCGAACACGAATTCAACGCCATGCACGCTGTCTACATGCAAATGATGATGCAGAGCTGCCTCAAGCCCCTCACGCGCGGCGTGAATCCGAACTCGGTCATCCAGGCCGCAGGCATGATGATGGCAATGCGGATGCTTTCCCCGGACTTCAAGAACGAGATGGAGTCGTACCTGCAGCCGTTCAAGGACAAGATCCACGAGCGCATGGACGCCCGAACCAGGGCGGCCAGGGCTGGAGCTGAGAACTCGGCCGAGCAGTACAACCGGGTCATCGACCTGGGCACCGAGTCGAAGTTGAACAGGAATCCGGATCTGGCCGGTGACCAGGACTTCCTGGCACGCCGGGAGGGCAAGAAGCACGACCGCACGGACTACCTGTCGAAGAAGTGGCAGCGCCGCATGGAGAAGATGGAACATCGTGACCGGGGCAGCCGCGAGACGTTCACACCTGACTCTGCGGCAATGACAGAGGTTGCATTGATGGAGAACGCGTTTTGGAAGATGCGTGATCCCGAACAGGACAGCAAGCAGATTCATGCCAGCTACAAGGCAATGCGTAAGCGGCTGCGCGGCCAGATGGACGAGGACGGCTTGGACCGTGCTGAGGTCGTCAAGCGTGCACGGATGATCATCGGCGAACGTATGGAATCAGAACCGGAGCTGCGTCTGATGTTCAACGGTGTGTCCCACGGCAGGATCGTCAAGGCTCCCCCGCACGAGGAGCGCATGGCGGGGACGGACCGCGTGCGCGAGGTGTGGACCGGCGAGTTTGACGATCACCTCGGCCGCAGGATCCCGGCAGACGGCATGTTTACCCTGCGCCAGCCGATGAAGGCGGATGAGCATCAGGTCCAGCTGGCAGAGACCATGAAGGCCGCAATGCTTGACGGTGTCAACAAGGGCGGCCGCCAGGCGCTGGCGGGAAGCATGATGGGTTACATGGTCGGCTTCGCCGCAAAAAAACAGGGCCTTGATACCAGCGGACTGGATCCTCTCCTGCAGCAGCGTTTCGATCAGTCCGAAATCATGCTCGCGAGCATGGACATCGATGGCATCCCGGACGAGGAGCAGCAGCGGGTCTATTCAAATGCGTATGTCGACGCAGTCGAGCAGATCAACAAGGAGGACCCGGAGTTCGAACACGAATTGAGGCTGGCTCTCGGCGAGGACTGGCAGGGCCGGATGCGCGACGCGGTTGATCACCCGGCGGCGTTCTTCGCCGAACAGCGGATGCGGCCGAAGCCCTTCCGCCAGGGTCCCGGTCCTTCGGCCCAGCATGAAGGTGACGGGCCAGGGGCGCAGCGCGGGGCAGACGAGTACCAGCCGGCGTAGGCGGCAGACCGACAATAGGAAGGAATCACCATGAGCGACGATCAGCAGGTGGGACAACAGGAGCGGTACGGCTCGCGACTCGCGCAGATGTTTGGATACATCACGCCAGAGGACCGGAGCCGCTGGGAGCAGCAGCGTGTTCAGAACAAGTCGACCGTCAACGCGACCAAGCAGGGCGCTAAGTCCTCGGTTGGCTCAATGATGGAGTTCGGCGACAAGAACATCAACGCAAAGCTCAACGCGGCACACAGGATCGCGGACCAGCAGCGGTTCGACGAATCGCACGACAAGATCGTGAATACGCGCCACGACCCGAAGACGAGGTCCATTATCGAATCGGTCGACTACGAGTACAAGGACGCCAGGGAATCTATCGATCCGGACTTTGAGCTCTAGTCAACTGGTCTTGATAGACCTATCGATAGCTTTCCGATAGGCATATGTGTCGGATAGACTGATATTCAAGATAGAAGCGGATCACGAGGGACGTAAGGACAGGGTGTGGGCATGGAGACGACGGGGCATCCGCGCATCAGCAAGCGTGAATTCATTTCGAAGGTGGCCAGCCGCAGCGGACAGCCAATCCGGATCGTGAGTGAGGTGTACGAATCCCTGATCGGAGAGCTGACTGACTCGGTCCGTCGTGGAGATATTGTGATGCTCACCGGTTTTGGTCGCTTCTGCCGACAAACGCACAAGGGTCACAAGGTCCGCTTTGGCAAGAAGGACGTCGATGACTATTCGGTGCTGAAGTTTTCTGCGTCGCGCAGCATCAACCGCCGATTGGATTCAGATGACAGCACCACCCTGACCGATCCGGAGATCTACGGGGTGATGGACGAGTTCGACGAGGCGGAAGAGCGCCTGCTCGAGGTTGCGTCTTAGACGACGTGAAACAGGCGGATAAAAAAGAAGAACCCCGGTGATGCGCAATGCATCACCGGGGTTCTTCTGTGCTGGCACGACCATTCTTGGCCGTGGTTTATCGATGCGATTCAGACAAGCTTGATGGCTGCCTTTTGACGGCGTTTGGTCGCTGCGTTGCGGATTTCCCGGGCAATACTCCAAGCGGCCGTCTCAGGCGTGCCATTTGCGGGATGGACATGATGACCGGTAGTGCCAGTGATGCTTTCGCCTGCACGGGTAGTGGCATGCACGCGGTAGCTGCGCTGGTTGTGAACCGTGTAGGTCACTTCCAGCTCCAGCTGCACATCCCGAATGTGCTCCTGAGTCCGCAGAATTTTCCGGGTTGCCGCCAGGAACATCAGAGCTGCCGCATCTTCGATCTGTTGTGATGTGGGTTCGGCGTACCGTTTGCCACCGGCAGTGCCGACGGTATTGATGGGGATCAGAGCAGGTTCAGTGGACATGACAGCTCTCATTTCGGACGTGGTTGGTTTCCCTGGTCGGAGCAATACCCGGTCACAGCTTCGCTGTGACGTTCTGTAGCTTGCTATCCCGGATTACAGTCACGGGCCATTGTTTTGCTGCGGTACGCCGCTTTCGGCCTTGGCGGGATGGGTTTACGCTGTGCCCAGAATGTTTGAAGGTGTGCCTGCTGCGCTGCACCCTCCTGTGGACCTCGCTCTGGCGAAGGCCGTGGAGTCGATTCCGCATGGGGATGTGCTGTCCGGCGGTTCCGTTTTCGAGATGAAATTTGATGGCTTCCGCGCAGCATGTTTTGTCGGCTTGAGGGACGTGTGGTTGTACTCGAGGCAAGGCAAGGATCTAAGCCGATACTTTCCGGACGTTTTGGCTGCTGCGGGTAAGCAGATTCCACCGGGCTGTGTCATTGATGGTGAGCTGGTGGTGTGGTCTGGAGACCGGCTGGATTTCGATGCGCTGCAGCTTCGCCTGGTGACGGCCAAAGCAGCACTTCCGGCGCTCGTGCACGAGAGTCCGGCCTCGCTGATAGCTTTTGATGCTCTGGCCGTGGCCGGAAATGATATCCGCGGATTGCCGTTCCGGGACCGACGCACTTTGCTGGAAGAGCTGGCGCGTGAATGGGTACCGCCATTGAATCTGTCGCCCGTGACCAAGGACCGGGCGGTGGCGGAGACCTGGCTCCAAGAAATGCCGGCCACTGGCGTTGAAGGAATCCTGGTCAAGGGTGAGGCCCAAACTTATGAACCACGGCGCATCTGGCTAAAGGTCAAAAGCAGAAATGTTGTAGATGTTGTTGTTGCTGCGGTCATAGGTCCGGCAACCCAGCCGCGAGGCGTGGTCGTGGGTTTGCCGTTGCATGGACGATTGCGGATTGTCGGCCGATCCGGCCCCCTGTCGGCTCGTGCCGGAAGGGATTTGGCCCGCTACCTTCGGCCGCCACAGGGGAAGCATCCATGGCCGGAAAAAATCAGCGAGAGGTTGCTGGATAGATTCACCAAGGAATGCGGCAAGATTCGTCTGACTTTGGTGGAACCTCTGGTTGCGGAGGTCTCAGCCGACGTCGCCTGGTCGGGTCAGGCCTTTCGGCACTCGGTTCGCCTCGTGCGGGTCCGGCCGGATTTGCAGCCGGATGAGGTCAGCCTCCCGGCAGACTTCGAGCGGGAGTAATAGCCGCAGACAGAAAATGCCTTGCTTGCTGCAGTTCAATCACGCTTGTCCTCTGACACGCCCGCATTCACTTCAAGCCATGCCGGATCCCGTCTGGGTCCTACACTGCACTCGTGAGTAATAAGGAATCAAAGAGTGGCTTTTGGTCAAATATGGGTGTCGAAACCTTTGGACCCGTGGGTGTACTGATCATCGGCTTCTTTTGGAATAAGTGGGCAGAGGGAAAGACTTGGGAAGAAAGTCTCAGCCTCGGTTTGTGGATTGCGGGCGCTGTCTTGGTCCTGGTCCTCTTTGTAAAGAGTTTCGCGGTTCAGGGCTGGCGGGAAGCCGTATGGGTGCGCCTCCCCAAGCGAATCTGGGGGCTAAAACTTACTACCTCGGAGGACCGGCAGAAGTTGATGAAGGATGGGTATGACGATCATGCCCAGGAAATTGAGTTACAGAGGAGCCGTGTTGGTTGGCCCAGTTGGTTTGTAAAGGCGACGCAGTGGCCCGGCTCGTTCTGGCTCTACAACAACGGAGCGCCCGTCCGTAATGTTCGGATTGAAGCCGATCCGAAGTACTTCAGCATCGGTAAGCTCTCCGCCTGGCCTAACGAGACCTTTGATGCGATTGGCAGACAGTTCGAGGGTGCGGTTACGGAGAAGGGTCTTGAAGAGGGCGTCACCTTCACAGTCACCTGGATTGATAGCACTGGAGCTCCGCAACTGGGAAAGACCACTGCTCCCCCAGACCGGCTCATCCATCCTTCCTCCTAGTCGAACATGCAGGAATGGTTGATATTCAGCTGTCAACCACGATGAAGATCGCGACAAGGATAGCGACAGGGATGAGCAGCACGCCCGCCCCGGCAATGACGTGATCCCAGCCGAAGGGCGAACTGAGCCAGGTGGTGAATCCTGTCCATAGGCCGCCGACAAAGGCCGCAACCCGGCTGAAGAATCCGGTGATCCAGCCGATGACGGTTGCCAGTGATACCCCGCCGACCAGGCAGAGGCCTACGATTGCCCGTGTGCTTTTGAACATGGTGGGTCTCCTTACTTCCGGTCTTCGAACAGCAGGTAGTACATGCCGATGTGGGGTATGACGAGTACGGCGAGTGCGGCCCAGGCCCGCCTCGGGTCTTCGAGCACCCAGTCGATGCCGTTTTTGAGGGGCTGGGCATAGGCCAGCACCGGATCGAGGACATCAGTACGGAAGATCACATGGAAGATTCCGTATCCGATGCCTACGGCGATCGAGAGGGCAAGCAGGCGTCGCACGATAAGCGATGCCCGGGGGCTCAGTCCTCGACGACGCTCCTGGCCGGAGTTCTGGTCATGCCCGGACTGCGCCTCTGGCTCAAGTTCAGTCTCTTGCTCGTTCATTGCTTTATCCTGCCCACATCGAATGATCAGTCAATTCAATCTATGAGAAGCACTCAGCAATGAACAGAAACGACGTTTGAATGGTCAGTCGAACACAAGATCCGACTCTGTGGAGAAGGGCTCGTCGACGCCCCGGCCGGCGCGCGGTGTCCGGTTCTGCCCGGCGGTCGGCTGACGCTGCGCTGCCAGCTGGTCCAAGGTGAAGCCGATGGGGCGTCCGAGTCGCTGGCCGGCTATTTTGTAGACCTCGCTGTCCCGACGCGCCCCGATGGCGACGATTTCGCGCCGGGTGATTCCATCGGGTTGCTCTGGGCGGATGTCCCGGGAAACGATCCGCAGCGGCGGCTTCTCGTAGGCGTCGGCTCCGACGTAGGTTGTATCGCAGTCTGAAAGGTCTGCGAAATGGGGATTGTAATCCAGCGGCTTGGTCGGGTGGCGGCGTCCGTTGAGCCGGTGCAGCATCACGATGGTGGCCTCCAGCAACGCTTCGTCCTTGCCGTGCGGATGCTTGAGCGCCCGCTGGTTCAGGTGCTCAATGTCGCCGCGTGCCCCTGGTGTGAGATGGACCTTGATGCGCAGGCCATTAGTCATCGTCACGCGCCTTGCGGAGCATGGATCGGGCCGGCTCCCCCAGCTCATCGCCGAGCTCATCGAGCGTTATGCCCGGGTCTTCGGAGGCGTCAGCATCCTGGATACGGTGCAAAAGCTCGGACTGGAAGGCGTGCTCCTGGCGGACAGCGTCTGCATGGTCGCGCTTCAGCAGGCGGACGAAGGCTGCGAACGGGATGATCGCGGCTTCGGGGACGTTGTCGTCACCGAAGATCAATGGCTCGGTCTCACCGGCGCGATAGCGCTCGATCAGCGAACCGAGGTGCGCTGCGGTAATTCCTTCGGTCGGAGCGACGTTCACGGAGAACTTTGGGAGTGTCGTGTCGGGCTGGTCAGTGGCGGCGTTGTCGTCAGTCATGGTTCCAGTCTATTCGGGGTGGAATGGTTTGTCAGTGTCTCGTATATGACCATTCCCGGTGATTCGGCAATGGAATTCGAGAGGTGTGGAATGTTCAGAGGAACAAGCAAAGCCCGTGCACAGACCCCCAACGGGGTCGGTGCACGGGCTGAAGCCAGAGTGCGGGTCAGAACTCGCCTGACTCCGGGGCTACGTCGAATACGGGCAAGCCGAGAGCCTGCCAAGCACGGATCACCCTGGGGCGGTCCTCAAGTGCCAGTCGGACGTCGTAGTGGCTGCGGATGAATGTCTCGTAGATCTCGGTCTTGACGATGTCGTCGGGCCTTGAATCGCCTTGTCCGCGCATGTACAACGGGGCTCGGGCGGTCCACTCCCCCACGTGCTCGATGAGCCAGGCATAGGTGGCATTTCCTATGTTGACACCGTGGTCTTCAATGATGGGCCGCCCGGAGCAGAACAAGATCTCGAATCCGGCATCACGCAGTGCGCGGACGGTGTCGATCACCGGCTGGTTGGGAAGGTCCCAGGAGACGAGCCGGTACTCGTGGTGAGGCCGGATGAGGCTACCGTCGGGCAGGGTGTGCGTAGCAACTGTCCCGTCGATGTCGACGATGACGGCAGCAGGTCTGCTCGAGGTCATAATCT
The DNA here is from genome assembly GCF_009741265.1 of Pseudarthrobacter sp. GA104. Taxonomy (GTDB): domain Bacteria; phylum Actinomycetota; class Actinomycetes; order Actinomycetales; family Micrococcaceae; genus Arthrobacter. The sequence goes on along the minus strand of NZ_WOWL01000001.1, from coordinate 4,355,521 downwards.
CTATTCTTTCTGGTGAGGACAACTCCGTTATTGAGGAGTTTGAGGTTCGACTGATTTCTTGTCCTTCGTCCCGGAATCAGTTGTTCGCCGCTGGGCCATCGCCATTACGTGATCCCGGTAGGAGACTTCAACGGCACCTTTTGTCACTGCCAGTCGACGCTTTGATTCGGTGACGTCGAAGTGCTCCTTCCACGTTCCCCGGTGCTGGATGTACTTCGGTTGCAGTCCCAGTCCGACGGCGAAGGTGATCAGTTCCTCGGTGCTGTCCGCGGTCATATGGCACCAACGGGAGTCATGAACGAAGGAACCTGAGCGGACCTTGGCCGGGATGTAGGCATTGTCAACGTAGACGGTCATTCCGCACCACTCTTCAGCAGCTGGTGGATGCCGGAGCCGAAGAGCGGATTGGTGCCGGGGCTTACCACCTTTGCTGTCTTAGTCATGGGTTGCTCCCTCGAGTGGGGACGTGCGGGCCAGTTGTTCGGTCTGGAGTTCGGCGACCCAAAAGTTCTCACCGGGCTGGATGAGTCCCTTTTCATGACCATGGCAGGTCAGCTCCAGGCTGCCGTCCCAAGTGTGTGGACCCTGAGAGATGGCAGTGCCGGGCGGTACGTCCAACGGGGCGTGCTTGTGGCCGTGGAAGTCCCGGCAGCCGGACTCGTCGTCGTTCACCAGCACGAGCGTGCAGCATTCGCAGAGAATGAAGGTCGTGTTGGCCATGGTTATCCCTCGTCGCCTTCGTCGTCGTACTTGCTGACATAACCGGTGAGGAAGTTGTCCTGGATCGGATCGAAATCGTGTTGCTCAATGAATTCCTCGTGGTACTCACGCGGGTCCCGGTCTCCGGGGTGCGGCCGAACAAAACCGATGGCGTTGGCGATCCACTCCAGCTCGTCCGCTCCTGACCACTCAGGCTTCGTGCCGAGCCCGAGCGCGATGGCGTCGACGATGTCAGTGTCTGTAGTCTCTCCCGGGTTCCCGTTGGTCCGGGACAGCGGCTTGCTGTAGTCCCGAATGAAGCCCATGGCCTGCAGGACCGTTTCGGGCAGGTAGTACGCGTTCCAGATGGCATCGGCCGCTTCGGTCGAGGCGTCGCCGCCGGAGAGTCCGCCCGAGATGTGGAGTAAGTAGCCGGCGATCGTGATGGTGTTAGTTTCGCTGGAGTTGAGCGCTTCTTCGAGGGCGTCAATGATCTGCAGGCCGGTCTTCCGGGTGATTTCCAAGGTAGGTAAGCCGTCTGCGTCCAGGTGCACCGCAGGGTCGAAGTCTTCAACGAGTTCTTCGAGCTGTGATTCCGGGTCATCGAACGCGAAGAGGTCGACGTCGATAATCTCGTTGATCATCTGGCGGCCGACTTCGAACGCCGGCGGCTGTTCGCGGTTGGCGGGAACGGCGATGGTGGCGGTGAGCATGCTGGATCCCATGGGGTCTCCTTGTGGATTAGAGGGTTGGCTGCGTGGCGGGAGCCCGGCTTAGGCGAATGTGTTGTGTGACGATCACTCCGATGGAGTGAGCATCCCGGCCCTCGGCGAGGTCATCGCAGCGAGTCCAGGAGCTCCTCAGCAAAGTCGTTGTCGTAATTCTCGGAGGCGGCGTCCTCGAGCGAAGCCTCTGGGTGCTCCAGGAAGTGGAGCCCGGCGTTGACGACGAGGTTAATTGCGTCGCGCAGCAGCTCGTCGCCGTCGTCCCGGGCGATTTCGAGAACCTCATCGGCGGCTCGGTTGAACGCGGTATTGATGCGTTCGTGTGTCGCGGCGTGCGGTTCATTGGTCCGGTCGAGGATCTGCTGGATCTCGTCGGAGAGAGCAGATCGGCCTTCATGGTAAGCGTCCCAGGTCTCGTGCTTGCCGGGGACTCTGAATTCGACGCTCTCGCAAAGCCTCCGGGCTTCATCGAGCACCGCCTGAGCCCTGGCCGAGATCTGCTCCTCCTCAAAGTGGTGGAGCTCGCGGGACTGAAGTTCCTGGCGGGCTCCTTCGATGGAGCTGACAAGACGCTCCCACTCGTCGAGAGACATGTGGATCTTCCCGTCGTAGAACGAGGTCAAACCGGAAGACCCGGTGGCGGCAATGAGCCGTTTCTTCAATTGGTCCAAGCGCTGGGTATCGACGGTCTCGTGGGGCATGACAGCTGTTCCTTTGTTCCGGGGTGAAGGAAGAGTTCGGCTCGACTGGCCAGTGCTATGCAGCATCCACTTCCTGTTTGGCGAGGTGTTCGCGCCAGAGGGTGGTTGTCAGAGCAATTGCGTAGCAGGTGAACAGGAAGTGGATGTCGTATTCCCGCAGGTTCCATTCACAGGTGTCGGAGCCGACGTGTTCCTCGTTCTCCTGCAGCCACTTGTGTGCCTCGGATTCACTGTCGGCATGCCAGCGTGCGTCGTCGAGGATTTCCTGGCGGCGCGTGGCCGGCGACTGCTCAGCGATCTCGGTGTCTCCGATTTCATACCAGTCGAACTCTTCGATGAGCCTGTCGTGCTGCTCGTCGGAGATGCCCTCGGTGCTCCAGAGGTGGTTTCTGGCCTCGTTCCGGGCTTCGTAAGGTCTTCACGGCTTGAGCGAGCGAGGGTATATGTGTCGAATGCGCCGCTATGGCTGACCTTCTCCTGTGCAGCCCAGTACGCCTTGAGGCTGGTCTGCATCACCTCGTTGTCGAGGCCTCGCAGCTCGTGGACCTTTTCACGAGCGCGAGCTGCTTTTCGTGAATGGTCTGAGCTTCGTCGCCGAGGGCTTCACTCTCTTCGAGGTGTTCGCGCACCAGCTGCAAGAAGATGTCGGGGTCGTACTTTTTCACCTCGTGGGACCGTCCGCCGCAGAGCTTCTCGGCCCAGTAGCGCACGTCGATGCTTGGTGCGCCATCGGAGTATTATCCTTCGCTCCGGCCCGCGATCGTGAAGAACTCGAGCATGTCGGGCTCTCGGGTGAAGACATGGCCGTCGGCGATGTCACCGCTGGTGGCGAGGTGACCGGGCCACGTAGTGACGTCCCAGCTCCACATGCGGGTGCCGGGGGCCTGGACGCGCAGGTGGCGGTACAGACCATCGTCGTGCAGGATGACCAGGTCGTGGTCCTTGGTCTGTTCGACGAAGTCGGCGTAGGTCTTGACATACGGATTTTCGGGCTTCTGGATGGCGGTCACGGTCATGGCGGGTCACTCCGGCAGGTGGTGGTCGAATCGATGGGTGGCCTGTCCAGGCCCTCGGCTTGGGGATCGAGCCGGTCCTTCGTGGGGTCAGATGATCGGCAGTGGCCGACCTGAGGGCTTGTACACGTTGTCGGCGTCGTCGAGGGCTGACTCGGTGAGGATGACGGTGGCCGGCATGAGGAAGGTCGCAACGAGGGCGGCGAGGCGCTGGTCGTCGGACAGGACGCGTTCGGGGATGTGGCCAGGAGCGTCAAAGAACGACTCGGCACGCTCGATCAGGCTGGCGCGGCGGGCCTGACGGGTCGGGAAGTGCTCTGCAACGGTTTGTCCGGGGCCGTATTGGGTGACGACCGAGAAGAGGACAGCGGGGGCAGCAGTCTTCTTCTTCGTTGTGCTCATGTAGATCTGCACACCCCAGCGGCGGCAGAGCTTGGAGATCGCATTGACGACGGCATCGGAGGCGGTTTCCCACTGCGATACGTGGGACTGGTACAGCTCGTGAATCTCGTTCGCACGGGCAGCATCGACCACGCCGGCCACGACGTCGGAGGCCGTGAGCAGCTGTTCGCACATACGCAGCCGAAAGGCAGGTGATGGGTAGTGGTCGTGAAAGATGATTCTGTCGTTGTGACAGATGACTAGGTCGTAGGTGGTGTCGGGGCCCGGTACGAGCTCGTCGGAGTCGACCTGGGTTCCAATGGTGGTCATGGCATGCTCCTTCGAAGCTGCGGTGGATCAAGAGGGGTGTGCGAAGAAGAAGGCGCGGACGTTCCGTCCTCCCCGGTCAGGGAGGAAGTGGAGCGTCCGCGCCTTCTGCGGTCATCGGTCAGACGGCCTCGGGGACCGGCAGCTGATCACCGACGGAGCCAGCGGCATCGTCGTCGACCATGAGGTCCGGGTCGATACCCTGGGCACGCAAGGCGTTCTTCTCGTCGCGCTCGGTCAGAGCGTTGACGATCTGCTCGTAGCTGCTCTGAATCGGCGGGTTCTTTACCGTGCCGTAGGAGAGCACGTACTGGCTCTTCATGGCGCGGGTAAAGGCGACGTAGAACATCCGCTTGGTGTCCTGGCTCATCTGCGTGTCCTCCTTGTAGAGGACGACGACGTTGTTGAACTCGAGACCCTTGGCACCGTGGATCGTCGAGACGACGAGATCGGCCTTGGACTCGAGGTTCTTCCGCTTGCGCTCCTGGTTCTTCTGCTTGTTCACGTTCAGCTTTTGCTGGTTGCGAGCGATCTCGAATCCCAGGAGGTTGTCTCGCAGGCGGTCGAAGAACGCCTTGTGCGGCAGCGTGCCCTGGTTGCACAGGGCGACCCAGCCGTTGATCGTGGCGCTGTTCTCTACCCACCACTGCGAGATGGTGAGCAGAATGGCCTTCTCCACGGCAGGGCTGCCAGCGTTCTTCGTTAGCTTGCCCATGTTGTCCTTGATCCCCTGGGAGACCACGAACGAGGCGTTGGCAGGCTGGACCTGCAGGACGTCGTTCCAGTAGAACTTGATGTACTTCGAGAAGATGTCCGTGGCGTAGACCCGGTCGCTGACGAGCGATGCGACGTGCTTGTTCGGGTATGCCTTCTCGAGCACTTCCTGGATCAGCGCGACCTCCCGTCGTGAGTAAGCGAGGAAAGCCACCTGCTCACCGCGGTCGAGGCAACCCTGGACGTAGTCCGGGATCACCGTGTTGCGCACGATTGGCTGCAGATCCTGCGTAACGAAGGTGCCGATCCGAGGCAACTCGCGGTAGTCGAGCTTGACCTTCGCTTGGAAGGAATCGGCTGTCGGGACCGCGAGCGAGTTAGCCTGCAGCTGGATGTTGGCGAACTGGTTGGTCTCCAGTCCACCGAGCACGACGTTGGCGAAGTCAAGGATCTCCTGGTTGCTCCGGTAGTTGGTCGTGAGCCGGAAGGTCGCGAAGACTCCCGAGCCCTCCAGCGTGTTGAGCGCCCTCGGGTTGGCCGAGCGGAACTCATACAGCGTCTGGCTGGCATCGCCGACGATGAAGAGCGACTGTGCGTGCTTGGTGATGTACTTCAGCACGTAGATGAACTCGAACACCGAGTTGTCCTGGACTTCGTCGATGATCAGGTACTTGCTCTGCACGTGGGCAGGCTCGACCATGTCGTCGATCTTCTGGTAGCAGATGATGATCTGCAGTTCCAGGGACGTCTGCTGGATCTGGTCCAGCAGCGCGATCACCTCGTCGAAGTGGTTCTCGACGTAGGTGTTCAGTGCCGTGAACGCGCCGGTCTTGTTCTGGTCGACCTCCAGCAGGCGATGACGGAACGTCGCTGCGAACTGGTTGTTCGGGTAGAAGATGTCGATCGAGTTGATGATCGTGTCGATCGCCGAGACCTTGTGGGTCGGGTGGTTCATCGAGTAGATGTCGATGATCTTCTTGGCGATCGTCATCGAGCCGACGTTCGGGTTCTTCTCAGTGATGTTGTCGGCCGCGGCGTTCGTGAAGCTCAGCACCGTGATGTCCGAGGCGGGGACCCCGCAGGCTTCGAGGTACTTGATGCGCTCGAGGATCACCGTGGACTTGCCGGTGCCCGCGCCGGCCTGGGTCATCACCAGGGGCTCATGCGTGGTGAGTGCGTCAAGCTGCTGCTTGGACAGGTGCGCCGGCAGGACCGGAGGCGTTACCGGCTGTGTCGGGGTCACCAGCTGGCTCTTCATCCGGTCAAGGTGGTCGAGCGTGTGGTTCATCAGCAGGCTCAGGTTCTGCTTGGACAGCTTCGCCGCGATTTGCTCGGAGAAGGTGGCGTCCAGCTGCTGGTGGATCCGGCGGTAAGCCTCCAGCGGAACGTTGTAGTTCTCCAGGTAGCGAAGCTGCACGGCGAGCATGTTCAGCTGTTCTTCGCTGGGGCTGGCCGGCATGTCCAGCACGTACTGGCAAACCTCGTCGGCAATCGCTTCGGAGTCCCAGACCTGGGCGAGGCGGGTGATGCGCTCGTGAATCGGGTACTCGTCCATCCACTCGGCGAGTTCGTCGAGGTTTGAGGCGGTCAGGCCTGCCGATGCGAGGACGTCTTCGATGAAATCACGGGCGTTCTCGGAAGGGCTGGTGTCCCACTGCAGGAGCACGGCAGCATCGTGGTTGCCGTATCCGTTCGAGTGGGCGACCGAGGTCGCGCGCTCGGGCTCCACCAGGCCCTGCTTGAAGAAGTAAAGCTCCATGCGGTACTGGATGACGAGGTCGCGGGCCATCTTGTCACCGGACTTGTCTTCGTACAGGGTCAGGCCCTGCGGGATCATGTCGAAGACGACGTCCCAGTCCTGGATCTTGTTGGCAGAAACATCGACGGAGAAGCGGTCGTCAACGTGTGGCACCGGCAGCGTGAAGGAGCCGCCCGAAAGGAGCGCTCGGCGCGTGATCGGGGCCAGCGGCACCGTGGAAGTCGTGATCTCGTGCTGGGTCGAGCTCTGCTTGACCTCAATGTCCCGCGCGATGGCGTAGGCGGTGTTGGTTGCAGTGTTGATCGGACGCAGGGCCTCATTGAGCAGCCCGGTCTTCTTGCCGGATCCGGTCAGCTTCGAGGAGAAGAACTTCGGGTCGGCAGCCTTTTGGGCAGCGACGGCAGCTGCGGAGAGGTCGATGTCATCGAGCAGGATAGGCATGGTGTCGTCTTTCGTCGGGCGGATCAATAGGTGAGTCGAGAGAGATTTGATTGGGGAGTCGTATAACCATTGTGACAGAGTCGTGTGATGAGTCGAATGCTCGTAGACGAGCAGTTGGGTCGTTTGGGTGCAGGTTTGAACACGGGAGGGCTCGCGTCAGACGACGAGCCCTCCCGTGTTCCTCTCAACCCACCCGTCAGGGGCCCTAAGGCCCCTGAGTCCGGGGGCACCGGCGTCAGCCGTGCAGCCCCGGACACCGCGCGCTACCCAGGCGCGCGGTCGTCCATTGCCGGGCTCACTCTTTGGGTGAGCCCGAAGGGGAGCCGACGTTGTCGATCTCCCAGGGATTGGCCTTTACGAGGGATCCGGAAGGATCGACCTCGATCAGGCCGAGCATGAGGGCGAGTTCACGGCAGTCGGCCGGACTCGCGGAATGGGCGGCGACCCCAAGTCGGGCCTTGTCAGAGAGCTGGGTGGTCTTATGGAGCAATTGCTCCCGGGCCGAGCCGGAGGCGGGGACAGTGACGGTCATGAGGCCTTCTCTTCCTGTGCAATTTGAGATGCAGCCGCACGAACGCCCCTGCCGTGGAATGTCCAGAGCAGGGGCGTTCGAGGAATCGGAGCGCGAATCAGTCGATGGTCGACGTTTCCGGTTCCTCGGAGGGAGCGATCACCGGAGCGGCTACCAATGCGGGAGCCGAGGAGGCAGCTGTCTGGGCGGCGAGAAGTCGGTCCTCGATCCAGACACGGACTGCTTTTCCTGCCGGTCGTGCACCCTGGGAGTCGACGAAAGTTCGCTCGGCGACCGCGCGTACCTCGTCGTCAGGCATCGACGTGGGCAGAGCCTGCGCCAGCCGGGGCTTGACGTCCAGGATCCGTTCACGCTGGCGGACGTAGTCAGCAGCCATGATGTTGCGGTAGGTCTCCTCATCAATGGGGTTGAATCCCACCACCAAGGAGAACCGTCCCAACAGTTCCGCGTCGAAGTGCTCACTCAAGGCCTTCGTAAGGCTCTTGTGAGAGACCGCCGTCGGGGCAGATCCGAACCCGATGTGACTGCCGCTGAGAGCTTCCCTTGCGGCATTGGTCGTGCAGATGACCAGGGCCTTGGAAAAGTCCAGCAGCTTACCGCGGGCGTTGCGGATGTACCCCTCGTCAAATGCGGAGAGGAACAGCCGCTGCACGGCCTTGTCAGCCTTCTCGAACTCGTCAAGCAGGATCACCCGGTGCGGGTTGGATTCGAGAGTGTCGAAAGGCAGCTCCTGGTTGGAGTCGGATCCGACATACCCCGGAGGGGACCCGATGATCTTGGAGGTCGACCACTCGGAGTGGAACTCGGTCATGTTGAGGATGATCGGCTCGGTGCCGGTCATCTGCTCTGCGATGATCTTTGCCGTCTCGGTCTTTCCCACCCCCGATGCTCCGGCGAGCATCCACGTCGTAGGGGTCTTGGTCGGGAACAGGTCCAGTTCTTCGCGGGCCAGACGGTCCACGAGTTTGTCGAGTACGTCGGCCTGTCCCTGCAGGCGGTTCATCAGGGTGCCGCGCAGTGTCGCAACGTCGAAGTCCGGGCGCTGCGCGTTGCCGGTCATCAGCCGCTTGGCCACGTCCAGGACACGCTTGGCCGTGAGCGGCACCTGCGGGATCGACCGGAGAGTTGCCACGAGGGCGGTGTCGCCGGCGGCCTCGGCCTGGACGATGAGCTTCTTCTGTTCCAGGACCCGGTCTGCCATCGCGCGGTCAAGCAGCGTGATGGCGTTGTCGGGGCGGTGCTGTCCGGCGCGGGAGTTCTCTTCGGCGATCCTGACCGTTTCGATCAGGACGTCATCGGCGACCATGATCTTGTGGTTGTAGTGGGCCACCAGGCCTGGGCGAACGGTCCCCAGGACAGCGAGCGTCTGTTCGACGGTCAGCTCATCGACGATGAGCTGGGTGAAGCGTCGTGCGAAAGCGGGGTCATCATCGAAGGCCCGGGACTCGTTCGAGGTGGTTGCGCCGATGACATGCATGTCGCCGCGGGCCAGCGCAGGCTTGAGGATCTGCGAGATCAGCCGCGCTTCATGGCTGCTGCCCGTGCTGGATCCGCCGGTGATCTGGTGGATCTCGTCGATGAACAGGATGACCTTGTTCTTGGGGTCTGAGACGAAGGCGACGATGGCCTGGACCTTCTCCTCGAGCTGCCCGCGGATGCCGGATCCGGCGATCAGGTTCGTGATCGGCAGCTCGTAGACAGTGTGGCCCTTGAGCTGGTCGGGGATGAGGGTATCGCCCAGCTCGATCCGGCGGGCGATGTCCTCGACGATCCTGGTCTTGCCGACGCCGGCGGAGCCTTTGAGCAGTGCATTCGGCTTGTTCTTGCTGATCAGCACTGAGAGGACCTGCTCGATGAGCACATCGCGGAACAATGTCGGGTCGGCGTTCTTGAACTTTTCGTTGTAGTCGACGAGGAGCTCCTTGGCTACGTCGTCGTCCTGATTGTTGCTGGAAGCGGGAGCACCCATTGGCGGGAAGCCCGGAGGTGTGCCGCCGCTGTTGTTCTTGTCATCGTCGGAGCCCGACGTGAAGTTGCTGAGGCCCATCTCGGGTCCCTCCTTTGGTATGCGCCTGGGTCGAAGAAGCGCTGGGTGGGCGCATCACAGGATCCCGGGCAAGGGGTACGGGTAGGTATGAGGTGAGAGTCGTTGGGAATCAGGTCGAAGAGACGCCGACCGGATGAAGCCGATCGACGTCTCTTCGGGGACAGCTGTTGGCCGGGTCAGATGACCATGCCAAGCAGCTTCTGGCGAATGCTCGCGTCGATGTGCTGCATCGCGTTGGCGTAGTCCTCAGCGGAGCGGACCATGTACTTCCAGTCCATGGCAGAGCACGGCGCGTAGTAGAGATTCGCGGGGTGCTCTTCGCGCCTGGAAGGCGGCGACCACTCGAAGTCGGTGATCATCAACGAGAGCTGTCGCTTGCGCTTCGGCGAAGCGTTGATGTAGTCCCAGACCTGCTTGAACTGCGTCCCGCCGGTGACCTTGGGTACCTTGCGGAATTCCTGCCAGATCTGCCGGGTCGATTTGTTCTCCACCTTGAGCAGCGTCTCCTGCGAGAGGATGTGGCTGAACGAGTTGAAGTACAGGTTGACGTTGAGTTTCTTGGCGATCCTGATCAGCATCAGCACCGCCTCCTGGTAGTTCTCCTCGGAGATCGAACCGGAGGTGTCGATGTAGATGTGTAGGTCGGGCATGTACTGCACCGAGGTGATCCGGCCGGGCTTGTTGAAGTCGTCCGGGTTGCGACGGTTGGCCTTGAGGAAGGTCGTCTTCGTCGTTCGGTAAATGTTCTGGGACTTGTTGACCTTACCCATGCGGCGCAGCACCCGGGTGATGTCCTTGAACAGATCCAGCTTGCTGGGCGGCTGCTTCCGGAACTTTACCTGGGCCGATCGTGAGCCCGGCTGGCCCGGCTGCTGCTTCGCGCCCATGGCTGCAGCCTTGGCTGCAGCGCGCGGAAGCGAGGTGAGCTTGGACAGGGAGGCATTGGAGACGACCTTGACCGGCGAGGCCAGCGACTGGTTGATCAGGTTCCACTCAGTGGTGACCTTCGTGGACGTGGCCCGGGCATGGGCTTCGACGTTGACGAGGACCAGTGACCGCGGGCAGAACAGCTCTCCGAGGGTGAAGGGCATGATTCCGGTGTCGATGACCGCAGGCGGTTGGCCCGTGGATGTCTGCTTGCGCTGCTGTTCGACGTAGTTCATAAGCATCCGGATGACCAGGCGGGCGAATGAAAATTCTTCATTGCCATCGGAGTCGTCCTTGCGCAGCAGCAGCGACTCGGTCAGGCCCTTGAGCGAAAGGTTCGCAAAGTCATTCAGCAGTCGGAGAGTGTCCGGCGGCATGATGTTGGCACCGGCCATGCTCTGAACCTGCTGGCTCAGCCAGATCTTGAAGCCGTCGAATGCCGCCGAGGACTGAAACCAGAATCCGAGCGTGTTCGGGTGGTACGCGTAGGCCACAGATGCGAAGAACGCGCTCTCGTCCGCTGAGCCTGCGAGCAGTCCCTTGGCTGCGGGGATGACGTCGTTTTGGGCGGTGTAGAGGACCCGGGCTGAGGGTGCGGGCCACTTGTTCCGCTGTCCGGCCTGGACAGCAAACAACTCCCCCACAGGCAGAGGTGTGCCCTGGTCATAATTGACCATGGTCTGCCCCAGCAGCTCCTTGGCTGTTTTCTCGGCGTTGGGGTCCATCGAATCCCCGAGGCAGCGCAGGATGAGGCCCTGGACGTCTGCGGTGATGTCCTTGCCGGAGCCGTCGGTGATGCTTGCCGGAGCACTGGGATTCAGCGGTTCGAGCAGTGGATCGATGAGGACTTTCTGGACGGCCGGCATGGGGTCGTAGTCGCCGGTGCACGAGATCGTGTGCAGGGCGTCGAGCACCGCCGGCTTCTGGTTCGTGACGGTGATCGTCATGTTGAGATCTCCTTCTGCTGTTTGAGGCGACTGCGGTCAGTCATCGGTGATGGCGTGGGATGCCCCGGGAGATAGCACCGGGGCATCCCACGCTGGCGTTGGCCGGGTTCGGCTCAGAGGAAAGCCGACAATGACGGCTTGACCGCGGTGACGATCGGAGTGTCGATCTCGAGGAAGGACTCCAGGTTCTGACGGTCGATCAGTCCGGTGGTCACCAGCTCGAAGAGCGTGCGCGTGTGCTCCGGTTCGATCTGCGTCGCCGCCTGGGCCAGCTGCTCGATGAGCCGGGCGTTGTCATCGGTCTCCTTCAACGCGTACAGCAGCGATCCGGAGACCTCGTTCTGGGTCAGGGTCGCGATCTGTGCGGCGAGGTCGGTGACTGTACCTGCGGTTTTGAGGCCCGCGTAGCAGTTCGGCTTCGGCACGTTCACGCGGTTCTGCGTCGGGCCGCCCGAGTTCGATGCAAGGTCCTCGGCGATCGTCGCCACCAGCTGGGTGGTGAACATGGTGTCCCCGGTGAAGGCCTCGATTGCCTCGTTGAGCAGAGTGGTGTCGCGGCTGTCGATCTGGACCGGGGTCGCGAGGTGGCTCGCCAGTTCCTGACGGTCGACACGGTTCAGCCACCGCGAGAGGTAGTCGATGGTGCGTGGCGTGGTGAGCTGGTTCATCTCTTCGCCGCCGTCGAACAGCTCGGCCATGGTGACATTGCCGTTGTCATCATCGTCGTCGCGGCCGTCGGCCACGATGGCGTTCGGCGTCGACTTCTGGAAGATGAGGCCCGGGTGCTGGGTGAGCACCTTTTTCACCCAGGGGTTCATGTCGCCAAGGACGGACATGAGCGTCGCGGCGTCGGGCTCCACGTGGAAGATCGCGAAGCGTGAGAGGCTCGCCTCGTCCAGGGTGGTGACGTTGCCCTTGTCGTTGCCGGCTACGACAATGCGGACGTTGCTCGGCAGCTCGATGTGACCCATGCGGCGCAGTGTCACCAGGGTCAGCGCGCCCGAGGTCACGTCCGAGGTGGTTCGGTTGATCTCGTCGAGGAACAGGATCGGCCATTCGCGCGGATTGGCCAGTGCGTAATCGATGGCTTCCTGGATGACCTGATGGGGGTAGAACACCTGCTTGAAGCTTTCGGTTCCGTCGTTCTTGGTGTACGGAACCAGGCGCGCGCCGGTGAGGTCGGCCTTGTCAGCAAGCTGGTTGCAGGGCAGGACGAAGGCCTTGGTGCCCATCGAGTAGGCCAGGGCCTCGACGAAGGAGGACTTGCCGATGCCGGGCTCGCCCATGAGTGCAGGTGTCGCGCCGACCTCGAGGGACTGCTGGATGAGGGTCGTCAGGGTGTCGTTGAACTTCATGATGATGTCTTTCTGGTCGTGGGCGAGCTGAGATCAAGCAGGAGAAAGAGACGAGAGGACGGTATGTGGTGCCGTATGCACGGATCGGAAGCAGGGCCCCGAGGCCCGGTGGAGGTGGCGGTGGAGCCCCGCTGCACACCGCCACTTCATCCCCGATCGGGCTCCGCCCGATCCAGTACTTCCCACAACACCTGCCGACAGGCGTTTCCCCAGAGACTCACCACGGAGCTGCGGATGCCTCACGTGCTGCCACCAGGGCAGCGGCACGGTCAAGGAGGAACGGCCTGCCGTTGCGCATCTGAGAGTGTTTGGGCCGGGGCTTGATCACCTTGAGCGAGGTCTGGTACAACAGCCAGGCTTGGTCTCCGATGGAGAATTCGGCCCCGAAGGAACGATAGGTGCGCAGTGGAAGCTGCATCCCGGTGTAGAGCACTCCGAGGACGGAAAACTCCCAACGGGAGAAGTCGTTATCGAAGTCCTCGGGGGTCTTCAGGCGGTCAAGGGATCCGGCCAGCGTCTGATTGATGATGGCTTGGGCGTATGGGATGTCGGGCATTTCTCCGTCGGTGCCAACCTCGGTCGCCGAGACGCTGAGGCTGGGCCGGGCCTTGGCTGCCAGATCCGCATAGAGATCCTCAACAGTGGAGAACCCGGACGGAGCGGGCAGAGCCGCGACGTGCTTGACGATGCGGTCAGGGACCGGGGACCGCGTGAAGGTACACCAGTGGTCAAGGAGGATCTCGTACCAGCCGTGCTCTTCACGAAGTACGCGCTTTTCGGCGGCCACGGGAAAGTCGTGGAGGTTTTCGGGCAGGGACGCGATCAGGTGGAATCCCTTGCCGGACATGGACAGCTCGGAGTAGAGGATCCCGGGCAGCCGCAGGATGTCCGCGGCCACGTCCGGCGGGCATCCCGGTTCGACGTCGATTACGATCAGGCCGTCGGCTTGGGCCTGCAGGTAGAAGGCGGCGTTGGCCGCATTCGGCAGCGCGCCCGTGAGGTCCTCGAGAGGGAGCAGGCAGGTGGAGTCCAGGGCGAACGCACCGCGCAGCGGGCCGACGTGGCGACAGCCGGCGTTGCATCCGTCGAGGAGGTGGCGCACGTCGATCGGGGCCTTGCGGCCCGAGTCCTCGTCGTCGAGCTCGCCGAGCTGACCGGAGATGGTCCATCGACAGGCGGTCGCCAGAGCGCGGATCGCGGGGTTGTCGTAGAACTGCGGGAACCATGCCCGTGGGTCGAGTGAGGTCATCTTGGGGCGCACGCTTTCGTTCGGCGGGAGAAGGGGTCTGAAAAAGACAAGACCCCCGTACTGCACGGATGCCAGCACGGGGGTCTTGTCGAGGTTGGGGTTGCCGGTTTTGGATCAGCCCTGGTAGGTGATCCCCGCCTGCTGGCCGCCGGCGTCGCCGGAGCCGTTCCACGGGCCCTGGGCCGAAGGCGCACCGACGGCTGAGCCTGCGTTCTTCAGCGCAGCATTCTCGGCCTCGAGCCGGGCGAGCTTCTGCTCAGGGGTCTCGACCTGAGCCTGCGGCTGGACAGCCGGAGCGGCAGCTTGGGGAACGGTGGCAGTCTGTACCGGGGCCGCCTGGACCTGCGCGGGAGCCTGCACCTGTACAGGTGCAACAGCAGCCACCGGGGACGGGAAGGACAATCCATCCTCGACATCGGTGCCTACAGGTTCCTCGCCGTTGCCGATGGCAGAGTCGGAGCCTGCCTGCGCCTGCACCGCACGCGGCGGGGCATTGAACACGATCCCGCGGGCAGCGAGCTCGCCAGTGGCGACGCCGCCGGCGTTGTAGTAGCGCGGGGCCTCGTTCACGATTACCTGGTCGAGCGACAGGCCACGGTTGGCGAAGTTCTTCGGCTTGTAGACGCGCAGCACGAGCGTCACGTCCAGGCCCTGGGCGAGCTCCTGGCCGGAGGTGTCCTGATCGAAGGTGCCGTCGCCCTTGTCGGAAGGGATGGCGATGATCGGCAGGTTGGTGCCCTTGGAATCGATCGAGTAGTTCGCACCCGTGTCCGGGTTCTTCTTGGAGACGTAGCGGCGCTCGGCGACGAACTGCTCCTCGATCGTCGGGTTCGCCGGATCGGCAAACTGGACCTCGGCTTCGGTGACGGTCGCGGTGGTGTGCGGCTTGCCCACGGGGCTCATGCCGTTCTGCACCTTGCGCTGGTCGCTGGCTGCCAGGGCCGCGCCTTCGATGAGGCTGGTGAGGCGTGCGAAGGCGAGCTTGCCTCGGATGAACACGCTGGTGCCCTCGGTGAGCTGGCTGGCGGAGATGGAGTAGTTGGCCATGGTGATGAGGTTCCTTCTGTTGAGGTGGTGCAATGGTCTGTGGAAGTCCGTTTGACTCGCCTATCGACTAGCTATTACTGCTCCTATTCTATCAAGATCGACTGGGCTATGAGTAGAATAGAAATGATGGATACGACTGATCGCAGGTGATGAGGACAGAGGAGAGGCGACAGGAATGACGGATACGATTTACAAGCCCGAAGGCACGGAGACCGGGGCTGCTCCCCCGGCGCGGCCGGCTGCTGACCGCAGTGGTCGCGTTGGGCCGCTGGGATACGGGAATGGCCCGGTGCTCGCGGCCGGGATCATGGTTGGCGGGGCGGTACTTTTTGCCGGATGGGGCCTGACGCAGATCCTCACGGCCGACGAGAGCGCCGCGAATGGTCCCGATGCGGCAGCCGTCGCAGCGGAGGCCCAGGGCAGCAATGAAGGCACCGTGACGGTGACTCTGCCGGACAAGGACGGAAATGGCATTGCGGACGAGCTTGAGCCGCCGAAGCCAGAACCACTGCCTGCAGTGCCTCCTGCGCGTGAACCGGACCCGAAGCTCACGACGATGGTGTACACCATTCAGCCGAACGACACCCTCACCAAAATCTCCGGCGAGACAGGCGTGCCTATCGGGCACCTTGTCGAGGCGAATAAGATCCAGAACCCGAACCTTATTTACGCCGGGGCGTCGCTTTTGATTCCGCCGGTGGGGTGATCGAAAGAGTTTGTTGCCTCGGGGATGGCGAAAGAGGCCCGGACGATGCTGATTTTTCAGCGAAGTCCGGGCCTCTTTCTATTGTGCGGGCGCTCAGCCTATGACTTTTCGAGCTGTTCCCGGAGTGTTCGAAGGCGAGCGATTTCGGCCTTCATGCGGTCGACGTCCGCGGTTTCGTAATCCTGCGGGTAGTTGAGCTTGTACTCGGAGAGCAGCTCGATCTTGGCGTCGATCAGCCCTTTCAGGTCGAAGCTGTCGAGAACCGCCTGGGCGAACTGGAGCAAGCCCTTTTCATAGGGGACACCGCTGCCCAAGGCCCAGCAGAGAGCCTCGAAACAGCTCTCGTCGTCCTCCACTGCGATGCCATGGGCGCTGATGACGTCATTGGCAGCCTCTTCGGCGGCATCCTGCACGGCTTTGCTTGGTTCAGCCATGATTAGGGGCCTCCTCTTCCTGTTGAGTCTCCGGAGCGGACGTTGGCGTCTG
The DNA here is from genome assembly GCF_009741265.1 of Pseudarthrobacter sp. GA104. GTDB lineage: Bacteria > Actinomycetota > Actinomycetes > Actinomycetales > Micrococcaceae > Arthrobacter. The sequence continues at coordinate 4,339,465 of NZ_WOWL01000001.1, read as the reverse complement.
GATGGTGAGCCAGATCTGCATGGCTTCGACGGCGGTCGATATTTTGTCGCGCTTGTCGAGCAGGATCAGGTTCATCCATCCGACCGGCGTGAGTGTTTCGACTGTGAACTCGCCGGAATGGATTTCCAGTACCCGGTAAAGGCCTGCACCGGACACCTCGTAGATGGTCATCCCGGATCGATGAGTCTCGCGCGGGCGCTCGTACTTAATGGGCAGGTTTGATGCGCGGAGAGAGAGGGTCATGGATTGCTGCTCCTGCGGGTCGAAGATGTCGACAACGACCCGTGTCGCCTGGTTGCTGTTCCTGGACGCACCTGTACTGATCTCGTTGCCTATGGGGATGGTGGCCGCGGCGCGCGCAGCGCAGCAGCGCACACCACGAAACGACACCCGGGACCGGCGTGAGCCGGTCCACGGCTGTTACCCATCAGCTCCTGGACAGAGAAGACCCCGCCTCGGCTGATGCCGGGCGGGGTCTGGATGTATTCAAAGCAAGAGGATCTGCTTCTCACGCTGCATCTGTGTCAGCCGCGTCGCCAGGATCCTCGGCGGCGTCGTGCTTCCCGAGGAGGAAGCCGCGGGCTTCTCCGTTGGCCATCATGTCGCCGAGGTGAGCCAGGAGCACCGCCCTCTGGGTGGTCCGACGGTCCTCGAGGGGGTCATACTCCCGCAGGGTGTGCATGTCGATGACCCAGCCGTTCTCGCGTGCCACGGCCTCCTTCAGTTCGGATCCCTCAGGGACTGCCATGCCGGTGTAGTCATGGTCGAATTCCGCGGTGACGTCGAGTCGCTGGTTGGCGTAGTCGACATAGAGAGTGTCGCCGCGCAGCAGCCGGCCCTCGCGATCGAACGCTGAGAGGAAGACACGGTCAGCCCGCGTGGTGTTCTCCACGTGGACCGCAACGACGGACTCGTCGGTGAGGAAGTCGGTCTGATTCAGGCGCGCATGCGTCCTGGACCGGTCCTCGTAGCACCACATGAGCGTGCGGGCCTCTTCGAATCCTCGGAACTCGTCGGAATCGGATGCTCCGGGCCGCAGGGGGTTCATGGTGTGCTCCTTCACAAGGCGTGATCATGAGGTGTGGCAACCCGGCGATAGGTATGCATCGCCGGTCGGTGATTTCGATCATGCCACATGAATGGAAAACTTTCCACTCATGTGGCATGAGCGCCGGCACGAGCCTCAGAACAAGCTGTTTGTGCCCCGGAAGGACGGTTCAGCCAGTTGGTCCGGTTTTATTTGTCGTGCGGGGCCTGTGGCGGATCATCAAGCTGTTCGCTCTTGCGGGCGAGCTCGACAATTGCCCGGATGCTGGACAAAGCATCGTTGCTCAGGCCGTGGACGCGCAGGGCGATCGTGCGCTCTTCGGGAGTCAGTTCGTCCTCGGCGGTCGATGCGGAGTCATCTTTGTCATCATCCAGGAAGTAGGACAGAGGTACATCGAATGCGTCGGCCAGCGCCCGGAGGTGCTGGAGTCGGGGGTTCTCGGCCTGTCCGGTGCGCAGTTGTTGCAGATAGCTCAGCGACATCGTCGAGATGCCCCGCTTCTCCATCCTGTGGATGATCTCCTGCAGCGTGACGGGTCGGCCGTGGGGGCCGGCGGTCTGTGCGAACAGGCGTTCTAGTCGCTGAGCAATGCTCACGGAGCTGGTCCTCCTCATGGACGCTGACATGGATCGGTCGCCGCGGTCGCATCAGTGCAGCACCGCTCATTATCTTAGTGGAAGATCTTCCACTGCGGTGCATTTCCGCTTGTCGGCCGTCGAAACCCTAGCCGAGGTCAGGCAGGAACTGCTGCGCGACTATTATCACGAGGAAGGCGAGCCCGGTGCCGAGGATGACTTCGACGAGTGTGTGGTGGCCGAGCTTCAGGCGGGCGAATGCCACTGCAGGCAGGAGGAGCAGGAGCGCGAGCAGCAACCAGGGTGAGATGAGCAGCGCTGCGATGATGACCAGGCATGTCATGCAGAAGGCATGCATGGAGACTTTTGGGCCGAGAAGGGTGACCGTCCCGGTGACGACGAGGCCCGCCACCATGGTCAGCATGATCCAGACCAAGACGCTGGGCGCATTCAGCAGGAGTGTTGTGGTCATGCCGCAAAGCACGGATCCCACACAGACGAGGAAGACCCACCATCGTTGTTCGCGCCGGGTGACGTGCCGATCTGTGAGGTGTTCACGGCGCACCGCGATATGGATGGCGGTCATCGGAATCACTGCGCAGAAAGTTCCGAGCAGGACGCCCCATCCGAGGCCCGCCCATGGGTGAGGGTGCCCGGCGACGCCGCACAGGACGCAGATGAGGAACACGGAAACAGCAGGGGCGAAAACGTCGCTGAGGATCCGGGCTGACCGGATTGCAGGATCAGCGGCCGCGGGGCCCTGGATTTTCGTCGGGCTCTCCGTCATCGGCTGTCCTGTTCATTCATGGCGCTCACCGCGACTCTGATCTCGTAAAGACTCTGTACAGAGGTGGCCAGGTTTTCGTCGTCCTTCAGCCTAAGGGTGCGCAGTCGGCTCAGCGCCACGGTGAACCATCCGAGCCGGGGCACGGAATTCTCGCCGCTGAGGTGGCGCACCAACCCTGCCGACAGATCCGGATCCTCGGGGTGTTGCTTGTGCAGCGGCTCCAGGGCGGGGTCATCGTCCTCGCGAATGAGCCTGAGAGCGTCGTGGGTCTCGATCGTGAGTCTCGACAGTGTCATCAATTGGTCAAACTCCTGCTGGTCTTCCGGCGGGAGCCTGACGTCGGGGTGGAGCGTCGTCGTCGTCCGCCACAGGGGAACGACGACCTCGTGCGCGAGGCGGAGCGCCAGCTTCTTCCGTACCTCGATGCTGATGCGGCGGATGACACCCGTGGCGAGACCGATGAAGAAGAAGCTGACAACGGCGACGAGCAGTTGGGTCCTTACTTCTGATCCGCCGAGGACCGCGTGGCCAAACAAGTCCAGGAGCGATGAGCCGATGAACAGGGCAGAGCCGATGGCTCCGGAAAAGACGAATGCGACAGGGAGGCGGGCAGCGAACGGTTGGTTTCTCTGGGTCATGGTGCTCCAACAGCCGACTGCGACGACGATGGTCGCTGCGGCAAATGCACTCAGGTACAGGAAGTTGTAGGAGACGAGGGCCCAGGCCCGTCCTTGGGCAAGGGCATCGTCGATGTCGGTCCGGTGGTACAGAGTGCCGTCGGCGTGGACGGGAATGAACCAGACCAGCACGGTCTCCCCCAGGGCGACGAGCCCGGTGAAGAAGTAGACGAATCGGGTTGTGCGCTCCGAGAGCGGAGTCGCGCGGAATGTAAGGATGAGCAGAGCAACCGAGGCCTGGGCGGTCAGGATGGCGATGCGTTTGATGAGGTCAACAGCGGGTCCATCGATGGGAGGCTCCATGCCACGGCAGAACGTGGCGACGAAGAGAGCCACGCAGGTGATCCGCAGCAGGTTGACCCGGCGTCGACGTCCCTTGTACAGGGCGGAGACGATCACGATCAGGCCCATCGTGATGCCGACGATGACGATCTCGGCCATCAGAGGCCGTTCTCGTCTGATCCAGACAGGAAAGCGAGGGCTTCAGACCCATTCCGCTTTTCGGATGCCCGCTGCCGGCGGTGCAAAGCATCCATCAGTCGCATGCCGGTGGTTTCGGCCCGCTTCTCTACGGGGTCGTCGAAAATGCTGCGCATATGCGTGCAGTCGGAGTCGGCCCGGACGTCGCCGTGCAGGATGTGGGCGTACTCGTGGAAGATCGTCAGCTCCTTGTTGAGAGGTGAGAGTTCGGGGTCGTAGAACACGTGTGCCACACGTCCGATCACGGTGGTGAGGCCGCTGATCTCCTGGTGGCGCATCTCTTCAGGGATAGGTCTGATCAAGATTTCGAGGTCACGTGCTGCAGCGATGGCCTGGCCGAGGGACTCGAGGGTGGGCTCAGCGGGCCAGTCGAATGTGTCGAGTTGGCGGTCTGAGGCACAGCTGGTGGCACCAACGATGGCAGCGGTCCCGTGCCGGAGCTTGGCGAAGGGTGAGCGGTTGAACCGCAAGGGCCGCAGCTTGACGATATTGCGGGCAAGTGGATTGAAGGCAGGCATCAGCGTTTCCTCTGGTGGAGAGAAGAGCGGACACCGCCTGGCGTTTGCCAACGCAGGGGTACAGTCCCGTATTTTACTTTGTCACATACGGTACAGGTTTTGTCTTACCTGTGACAAATGACGGAAAATCAAGAAACGACACAAGCAGGCACCGGAGCAACTGCCCCGGCGATCGGTGCGATCGCGGGATCGGAGCAGCAAGCGTCCGGGAACCGCTCACCCGCGATACCGGACGGCCGGGGCCTGCCGGGGCGAAGGTGTGCAAATCAGTCCTGAGTCAGATACTGAGGAAGCGCAACGTTTCAACAGTTCTCGTGATATCGATGTCCGTGAAGTACAGCGTTGTCGGTCCGTGCAATTACACTGCTTCACAGGGGCTCTGGAAGCGTTGCCCGATCAATGGTCAGGGAAAATGCAGCCGGAACACCGGGTGAACGTGATTGCCCCCGGGGCCACGAATACGGACATGATGACTGATGTTGCGGAGGGGCACGGATGGCAAAGACCGAGGGTAGCCCGCTGGGGCGGTTCGGAACGGCGGAGGCGATGGCTTCGACAATGAGCCACACGGCCGAAAACATGTACATGCCGGAGGCCACTGTTCAGGTCTCGGGCGGGATCTGATCATGCAGGTCCAGCTGGACGTAGGATCCTGGGGCCTTTTTTGCGGATACGACGGCAGGCAGCTCGTTCTGGTGGATGACAAGCCCTGCGGGCCTGTCTCTGCCCGAAAGCCCACGCGCGCAATCCCCAGGCGTCTTCTTCTTGATGAGAACCGCATCGCTCAGGCGATGCGCACCGGCAGTGCACTATCGGAGACTGTCTCTCACGCTGGTGAGCAATGGGCTGTTGAGCTGCGGCCCGTCCTGTCGCCCCGGACCGCCACGGTGCTCGGTGTTCTTGCAGGTGTGGCCAAAGCGAGTGATCCGCTGCCCGAGCCTCCCCTGGTCGGAGTCTGGGAATGGGAGATTGAGCGTGATTCCGAAGGGCAGCCCACGCTACGCCGACGCACATACTGGGACCGTAACCTCTTCCATATCTATGACGTTGATCCCTCTGTAGCCCAGCAGCGCACGGGTTACTGGGAGGCCGGGGAATGGGCAAGCGAGCTCATTGACCAGTCTGATCAGATGAGGGTGAGCAGCCTGATTCGCGACGGGATCCAGGACGGACTTATGGGCGTCACAGGTAAGGTGCGGTGCCTGACGTATAACATCGTCACCGGCTACGGATCGACTTCACAGGGACGCCGACACCTGCGTCTGGTCGGCGTCATTCCGCCGATTGAACCCAATGACGACAAGATCTTCCTGCAGGGCTTCAGCTACGATGCCCCGGAGACCTTCCATGACATGGCATTCGAGCAAGACGCCAATGCAGGTCGTGTCGATGACGTTCTGCGCGGGGTGATGGCTCTGGCCAAGGAACCGATGGCTGTGATCGATGCTGCGACCCTTGATGTATTGATGACTTCGCCATCGTGGCGTCGGGAAGACTTTGGGCACGTCGGTGGTCTTGGAGAGTTCGCTATCGATGATGCAGGTGAGCTGCATGCGTTCATTGCGGCGGCAGCGACCGATACTGTCCGCGCTCAATCAATGAAATTTGCCCTTCGCCGGGTCGACGGTTCCGTGCAGAATGTGAGCATTACTGCTACCGGCGTCAGGTCCGGTGTTGAGGGGCGGGATGCAGTGGTCAGGCTTGATTTTTAGCTGAGTCTACCCTCATCCGCCGGTGTCTCAGCTTGGGCGATTGGCGGCGGAATCCCAGGAGATTTGAGGCAAAGTGTCCTGCTATCCAGCTTCGACATTTCGCAACGGCTCCCGCGCACTGAACACTGCCACGGTGCCGACGATCTCGACATTCACTTGACCGAAGCTACGTCGGAGTGAGGTCTCAAGCCCCGCAGCGTCGTCTTTCCGGTTGTGGAAGATGCCCATGCGGTTGTACAGGGCCATGAAGCCACGGCCTACGAGGTTGTGGTTTACGCCATCGCCGAGGATGGTGCTGCCGAACAGCACACCGTCATCCGTGAGCCGCTCCCCCAGGTGTTCGAACGCCACGCCTTTGTCTTCCCAAGAGCCGGGGACGCAGTGAAAGACGTAGTTCGCCGCGATGGAACTGAATTGGCCCAGTGCCTCGGGGATTGGTTCGAGGACATTCGCAGTCACACTGCTGAGACTTGCCTCCGTGTGTGTGAGCCTGGATGCGGCGTGTTCCACGCTGTTTTTGTTGAGGTCCATGAGTGTGATTTCAGCAGAATCGGGAAGGTCGGCCTTGGCGAGGTACCAACCGGTGCCAGGTCCGACGTCGAGATGTCGGGATCGGATGCAACGGTTGTATTGGTCCAGCATGAGCCGGCTGGGGCATCGCCAGGCCAACGAGTTGGAGAATTTCACGACCAGCAGGTCATAAAATCCAAGAACGGGTTTGCTGTAGATACCAGCGCCGCGGCGCACTTCCTGGTCGTTCATGTAATCGGAACCTATCGATCGAGGTGGGTGCGAAGAAGGGGAGCAGGCTGGGCTTCGAATAAGAGCAAGGACTGCTGTGAGCGGTCTCAGGCCCAACAGGGCAGCTCCGATATTTCACCCTAGTGGAAGTAGTTCCACTAGGGAAGTCAAGGCGTGTGGGCCGTCAGCCGAAGACCAGCTCGCCGTAGCATGCGGTCTGCAGGATGATGTCGAGGTCCTGGGCGCAACCGAATCCCAGTTGCTCGGCCTCGATGTCTGCGGCGCAGCAGAGGTTGTATCCCTTCTGTTTGGCCTCGCGGAAGGCCTCCTTGATTTGAGCAGCCGATAGTTCGTAGTCCTTGGTGCGGGACTCGTCGTCACTGTCCGGGTCGTCCAGGGTGACCAGCACGCGCGAGCCGTCCTCGGTCAGCTTGCTGCCGTGGTACCACGGCAGCGTGCCGCCGAAGTAGAACTCCTCGACGTCCTGCAGGATTGACGCTGCTGATTGGGTGAAGATGCCGGTGCTGGTCATGATTCAATTCCTTCGCGATGAGGTGCGATCAGGGCAGGATGACCTCGCGGGAGGCGAGGTCGGAGAGAGTCAGTTGGTCTGGTACCCGGGCGTCGATGCAATCTTCTTCGCGGAGGTTCTCGATCAGCGGGTGGCCGTCCAGGGACCGGCGGGCTTCCTCGGGTGTGGCAAAGACGATGGCGGCGTTGGTGTGGTGCTCCCGATCAAGGAGCACATAGCCCATCAGATGTTGTTCGCCGCGCTTGATCCGCTGATGGTCCAGTGCAAAGCCAAGTTTTAGTTCGACGAGCCCGACGTCGATCTCGATGCCGAGATCCTCAGCAAGGGCTTGGTCGAACGATCGTGCGGCGTCTCTGACATGGGTCATTCCTTCCTGGTCATGGCCGCGATGGAGGCAAGCCGGTTGGTGACTGTCTGCTCGAAGCCGTTGACTGTGGGTCGGTAGTACTTCGTGCCGAGGACGGCATCGGGCAGGTATTGCTGCACGGCGACTGCGTGCTCGAAGTCGTGCGGGTAGAGATAGCTCTTTCCGTGGCCGAGGGCTTTGGCTCCGGGGTAGTGCGAGTCGCGCAAATGCCTGGGCACTTCGCCGGTGCGTCCGGATCGGACATCGGCCAGTGCCGCATCGATGCCGCGGTATGCCGCATTCGACTTCGGGGCCGTGGCGATGGCAATGGTGGCCTGGGCAAGATTAACCCTTGCTTCGGGCAGGCCGATCAGTTGGACAGCCTGGGCGGCGGCCACGGCAATTCCCAATACCGAAGGATCAGCCATGCCTACGTCTTCGGAGGCGTGCACGACAAGCCGACGGGCGATGAATCGGGGGTCCTCCCCCGCCTCGATCATCCGGGCCAGCCAGTGCAGCGCCGCATCCGGGTCACTGCCGCGCAGCGACTTGATGAACGCCGAAATGATGTCGTAGTGCTGGTCGCCGTCACGGTCGTAGCGCTGAAGCGCGAACCCGGTGACCTGCTCAAGGACCTCGCGGTCGATGATGTGCTTCCCTGCCGCTTGTGCAGTGGCCATGGCTGTTTCGAGACGGTTCAGGGCCTGGCGCACATCTCCGCTGGAGAGATCGGCGATGATGTCGAGAGCCGAATCTTCGAAGCCGATGCCGGTCGTTGAGAGCACCGGATCTTCCTTCAGCGCCCGTGAGAGCAGGATGACAACGTCGCTGTTCTCGACGGGACGCAGGACCAGCAGGATCGAACGGGAGATGAGTGCGGAGTTGACGGAGAAGCTGGGGTTCTCCGTGGTCGCTCCGATCAGGGAGATCAGGCCGGATTCGACGGCGGGCAGCAGGACGTCCTGCTGGGCTTTGGAGAAGCGGTGGATCTCGTCGATGAACACCAGGGTCTGCTCACCCTTCTCGAGCGCCTTGTGGGCCGCGGCTAGTGTCTTGCGAACATCAGCAACACCGGCGGATGTAGCCGAGAGCTCGACGAAGCGCCGGCTGGTCCGGTGAGCGACGACGGAGGCAATGGTGGTTTTTCCGACGCCGGGAGGACCCCAGAGCAACACCGAGGTCGAACCTTTACCGTCGGCGAGCAGCTCGAGCGGTGAGCCAGGGAAGATCAGGTGGGCCTGGCCTACGATCTGGTCGAGAGAGATAGGTCGCATGCGGGCGGCCAGGGGTTGATTACCACTCATGGGCTATTCCTCCTTTGTAAGCCGGTCGATCCTGGTCTGGATTTTGGCTTCGGCGTCCTGCGCATCGGCCGTGCGCTTTTTCGCCTCGGCGAGCAGGACACGGGCCTCCTGGAGCAGCTGTTCATTCGATTGCGTCTCGACGGCTCGGATTTCCTGGAGCACCGAAGCATTGGCGTAATAGGGCACGCGGACGCCGATCTCCAGGTAGAAATCATCGCGCTCGGAGCTGTATCGCGGATTCGGCTCGTTGCCGAACGCGGTGACGCAGTTCTCGACGCCTTTACGGTCGTAGATCCGGCCGGCGAAGGTTTGGGCAGCGGTGACGCTGCAGTCGGCGACGGCCGCCTGGATCGCTCGGAGGACAGGCTCGACCAGATGTGCTTCGGTGCGCGTGGCAACCTCGACCGTCGGCAGGAGGCCGACGTCGAGGTGTTCGTCTTCGATGCGGGGGTGCATGGGGTGCTCCTTCTTGCCGCGTGGTCCCGGCTCGGCCTCGTCAGATTAGTGACTGCAGGATTTTGGCGATGAAACGGGCAGGACACCATGCCCTGCCCGAGAGCGGCGATGAGCCGCGCCGAGGCCTCCGGGACAGCTCCGGAGGCCTCTCATCTCTTGACTCGGGTCGGCTCTGCCGACCGTAGCTCTGACTTTGGCGTGACGCAGTTCTTGTCAGTCGTTGGAATGGTCGGATTTCTCCGGGTCGTGCTCAGGCTCGTCAGATGTCTCGGACATCGGCTTCAGCGCTTCGATCAGTGTGATGAGGCCCTGAAGCTGTGTTTTCCGTTCGACGAGGGCCTCGCGCTGGCGTGCACGGTCTTTGAAACGAGCCAGGTGTGCGTCGCAGCAGGTGTCCAGTGGGCCGGGATTTTCGTCGTTGCGGTAACCGATCAGGTAGTGATCGGTCTCGACTGTTTTGTCGTAGAGCGCGTCGAGGAGAAAGTTGGCCTGCCGGGCTGTGATCTTGAGGCTCAGGCGCTTTTCAGTCCCGGCCATCAGGAGGCGGTCGCTTCCTCTTCATATTGCTCGGCCTTCAGGCCTGTGGTGCACAGCCGCACCAGCGCCGTGAGCATGTCCTGACGGTGGCCGCCCCAGTGCACGGTACGTCCATTCTCAAGTTCGACGATGACCACCGGCGCAGTCTCGTAACCGAGCGTCTTCGTGACGTAGACATGGTTCGCATCGCCCTCGCTCACACTGATTTTCGTGGCGGTGATGCCCTTGCGGTCAAACAGCTTCATAGCCTTGTCGCAATTGGGGCACTCGGGCGGGCCGTAGACGGTGATCTTTGGTGCGACACGTGTGGTTCTGGGCAGGTCGCCCATCGTGGTGGGTGTCATGGGATCGGAGTTCCTTCTCTCCCCTGCTCGGGGACGTGTGTGTATAGCGGGTGTGTTGGCAGGACAGACCTGAGCGAATGGCTCCGCTGGGTCAAAAGCCGGCCTTTTATGCAGACTGTTTCTGGAGTTCTCTGGCCTTCTTGACGATGCGATGCACGGATCGTTCGGTAATTTCGAAGCGCTGGGCGATTTCGGGGACCGGAACGCTGGCCTTGTGCAGCTGGACGATGGTGTCTTCCCGCATGGCTTTCTTCGCGGTGCGGAGCCTCCTGGTCTTGTTGCCGGCCCGGGCAAGCATGCTCCGTTCGTGGCTGGTCAGACCGCCCCAGACACCATGGCGCTGGTTCGTCGCCATAGCCCATTGGAGGCACTGCTCGCGGACTTCACAGCTGGCGCAGATTTTCCTGGCGTCGCGTGGGGACTGGCCTTTTTCCGGGAAGAAGAGCTCAGGGTCGATCTGTGTGCACAGCGCGTTCTCTTGCCAGGAGAGGTCCTTGGCTCCGTCGGCACTAAGCACAATTTGGAGGGGTGTTTCGGTGTCAGGCATCAGAGCCTCCTCCTGTCAGGGGCCGGTCATTGCGGTGCTTCCACCGTGAAGCGGGTATTGCAGTCAGGGCAGACGTACTTGTCGCAGCAGCCATCTGAGCAAGTCCCGGCATCGGTGGCGTTTGGATGGATGTATTGCTTTCCCTGCTCGAACCTTGAGACTGTGCGGCAATCGATGCGCGACATGGTGGTTCCTTCTGTGGTGGAGCCCGGACTTCGCCATGGCGAAGTCAGGATCAAGGATCAGCGGAACAGATGCGCGAACCGGGCGTCGCTCAAATCGATGTCGACGCTCCGGCCCGTGGTCTGGTCCAGGACTGTGAAGACACATGCTTCGTCGGGGTTTGGCTGGTGTGCTCCGCGACGAAAGTTCTGTTGCCAGGCCGCGACCTGCGCCGGCGAGAAGTCTTCCTCCCCGTCAATTGACCAACTCACCCGGTAGGGGCCACCGGTCGTGAGCGGGATGAGCGCATTACTGCTCTCTGTATCCAGCGGTGTGTCGTCTTCGAAGTTTTCGCGGAAGTAAGTCAGAGCTGCTTCGGCGTCTTCGGCGTAAATGCCGGAGATGCCTGCCTTACCGTCGGGGATGACGATCCACACATCGCCGAATGCCCACATGCTGAACTCTTCGACGTGGTTCTCCGGCTTACCATAACCGTCTGAGACGGCGACGAAGACTTCACGCCAGTCACCTTGGGAGGGGCCCCGGATGGTGCTGATCGTCACGGCGATCTTCTTCTCGGGGTGGAAGAGAGCCAGATAACGGCGGGTCAGGTTGAGAGCTTTGTCCTCGTCGTTGGTCTTCTGCCAGTAACGGTCGAAGGCCTGCGCGGCGACGTTGTCGGGAACAGCATCAGCGTCACCGCGGGGACCGCGGTAGGTGAAAAGAGCAGCGTGCTCATCGCCGATGCGCTGTCGCGGATCCTCGGCTCCGGCGTCCTGGCAGACGGAGTAGCCGAGGCCGGTTTTCACGTCGATATACCGGTCGGGGTGGTGGGAGGTGTGTGCGGGTATGCGGGGAAGAGTCATGGTTCAGGTCCTTCAGCGGAGTGAAAACGACGAAGTGCCCCCGCGGTCAGGCGAGGGCACTTCTTGAATGAGGTCTTAGTCTGCGTCGAGCTCGAAGAGCGCAGGATGAGCGGTGTCTGCCTGGGCTCGCAGTGCTTCGGCAGGGCCTTCGCCGAGCTGCTGGATGAGCTTGTCCAGATCACCGTAAGCGTCGGACTCCCCCAGTCCGCCGACAGCTTCGATCTGGAAGTAGAGGTGGGCAAGGGCGGTGTTGTCGAGATTGTGGCTCAGCAGCTTGGGGTCCGCGAGATCGGTGTAGGTGCTTGAATAGCCGAGCTCCCAATCGGACTCAGTGCCGGTGACAGCTTCGAAGCTCACGAGGATGGCGTTCTCGGGCACGAGGGAGGCTTCGAGCAGTTCGGCGAGCTTCTCGTCGTTGGCCGGCCCATGGTGCGAGGTGAAGACCTGGTTGTCCTGGGGCGTGTAGCTGACGTCGTGGGAGGTCCAGCCGTAGGGTCCGCGTGCGACGGAGCGGCCGCTCGGTGAGAGGTATCCAGTGGAGCCGACAGGCACATCATCGAGATTACGGAACAGGATGGCTTCGTGCTCAGGGTTCTGAATGGCGGCGAGCAGGCGGGATCGGAGGTCGCTGGGTTGGACCGCTGTCCCGGACGGGTCCTGAGTCATGGTTGGTCCTTATCGTCATCGAGCAGGGCGTCGAGCATCTGTGCGAGCGGGTGGTCGCTCGTGTCGTTGTGGGCAGACTTGTGCTCTTCGTAGTGGTCCTGGCACTAGACAACGGATCCGACGTGGCGGCATCGTGGACACAGCTCATCCTCGACGGGATCGCCGGACACGATCGAGTCTTCTTTACTTGATGGCATGGTGGTCTCCTTTCTCGGTTCCTGGTCAGCTCCTGTTCTTGTCGCCGCAAATGTCACAGGGCCCGTTGGTGAGGGGCTCAGGTCGGCGAGGGGTGGGAACGGATGAGACTGGCGATGGCCCGCCGGCGCACGGCGTCGTACTGTTCCCAGAAGGCATCGTCAGCGTTTTCCCGGACCGCGGCGTTGATGTCTGAATCACTCAGAGCTTGCAGTGCACCTGCTTTCGCGGTGTCGAGGCTGTGGGCCTCGGGGGCCTGCTGCAGTTCGGCCCGGACGGATTCAGCACCGAGAGAAATAGGGTTGAACCCGGGCTGATTTCTGCAGGGGCAGCGACCGGCCTCAGTGCCGCTCTCGATCGGCACCCACGCGTCGTGATCATGGGTATGACGCTTGTCGGCATCGTGGGCCCCGACCGCCGCCGCTCCGGTCAGGACGCGGCTCGTCTCCCAGGAGCAGCCGATGCAGGCAGTGCCGTCGGCGCTGGATTGGCCGAAGACATAGGTTTCATGCTTGCCGCGGTGTTTCATCGCGCGGATGGAAGGGATCGAATCCCATAGTTTTTGGTCGTAACCCTCTGGTGCAGTGGTGTTCACGGTCAGCGCTCCTTGTTCCTCTGTTGATCGCGAAGTGCCTGGCGTTCACGATCCCTGCGGGTGCCCTTGCGGGGTGTGGGCGTGTGCCGCTGCGTGGCCGAAGAGCTGCGCAGCTGGTGCATCCATCGCGCGAGCTCGGGGTTGGACGTGCCGCGAAAACCCTCGATGGACTCGCGTGATTTCTTCTGGTGTTTGCGCTTGCTCATCGAGGGCCTCCTTTCTTCGGTTTCGTGCAGTTGCAGTTGAGCCCGTTGGCCCCGTTGGCCTCCTCCGCGGCGAGGTCGTCCCAGGAGTCGTACGTGCGTTCGGTCTGCGTGCTGTGCCCTTCATCAGGGGGACTCCTGGGCTTCGTGGTCGTGGTTGATGGGCCGCTCCCAGAGCGGAGAAAGATGAGAGGGGCCGGGCATTCGTGCCCGACCCCCGACATCACTGTCCCGACACCCGGGTCGGCCCCGCCGACCCTGATCCCGAGGCCAGCGCCCGCAGGGCGTGCAGCCGAGTGGTCACGGACCAGCAGCGATACGCTCGTCGCATTGGGCGAGCGTGCGGCCGTTGATCTTCACTCCGTCGACGGCAGAGGTTGCCAGCCGCAGGGCGTCCTCGAGAAAGAACCGAAAGCGGCGTCGGAACGCTTCATCGCGCGATGACGGCAGGAGCTCGTGCTCCCAGGTGCCGTCTGCCGAGAGGCTGTGGCCCATATGCATTACTGGCGCGACTATATGGCCGATCTTGCAACGGAGGCACCAACCAAAATCATGTCGGTCTAAAGGGCCGGACTAGCCAGGACTGCTTACCACATCCGGATCTTCACTATGGCGTCAGACCGAACCTTACTAGGGTCGCACACGTGATCAGGCCTAACCCTGCGACAGAGGCGAGCGTCAGCGATGACTTCACGAGGAGGTGCTTAGTCCAGGCGATCTTGCTCATGCGGACCATTTGATTAGACAGAATCGGCAGCATATCGGCATCTTTAATCTTGGCCGGCAGCTGTTCTACGGGCCAGAACTTCAAGTGTCCGAAGTAGATAAAGTTGTCTCTCCATTCCTTCTTCACGTGCCACATACGCAACCGGGGGATAACCACCCACATCGCGCATCCGGCCGCCAATACCAGGGCAATCCCAGCTCCGTAGTATGTGATCTCTTGGAGCGGGCCTTCGAGGCGGTTAAACAGACGGTCGTTACCCGAGAGGGTAATTAGCATCGCAAGGCCAGCTGATTCAAGGGCAAAGGCGAACGAGGCTTTCGCGTCAACCTTTCCAGTCCAGTCGACGAGAGCGCCGTGGATACGCCAGGCAGTGTCTAGGGCGTCCTTGTCTGAAGTATCTACGGGCGGATAAGGCGTCTTGTCCCACCACATTAGATTTCCCAAATCGTATTGCTTCGGAAGCGGGTCGTTAGCCCGCCGCTCTCATTCCGGACATTCGACTGTGTCCAGAAAGGCTTCCCGTCGTAGAAGGCCACATCGTTTGACATGGCCTCATAGACAGCTTTTGTGATCGTGAGGGGGTATGCATCCCGGATCTCGCTCAATTTTGCTGCCTGATTAGGTGCTTCGCCTACTGAAATAAGGTCGTTGTTATCTCTTACGCCACCGCGGACGATTAGGGCTTCGCCAGTGTCGATCCCAATGCCGTGATTGATCGTGTAGTAAGACTCGAAGCTAGTCCAACGCTTCGCCATAGCGGGTCTCAAGACTTCAACTACTGCCCAGTTGATCGCCAGGGCAGCTCGGACGGCTCTTGTCTCCTTGTCGGCACCCATGAAGATGGCCATAACGCGGTCGCCATCGAAGCTCCTGATCTCGCCTGCATAGTTGCGGAGGATTCGCGACGCAGTGTTGATATAGGCGCGGATGACCGCCGCAGTTACTTCCTTGTATACGGTCTTTGCCAGTTTGGATGAGCCGGCAAGGTCAGCGTAGAGGTATGTTGCATCTACCAGCCGCCCACCGTTTTTCAACACAATGTCTTCCGTCTTTGGCACGACCGTACCGTTAGTGATGTTCCAGTCGGTGTTGAGGATGTCCTGGACCGACTGTTGGATGGATGGATACAAGTAGGAGTCTCCTGAGTGCTAGAGCTGCGTATACGCCGAGCCCGAGGCCGATTGCGGCGCGGGCATGGGGCTCACTTGATCGACCAGTGATACGAAGACTTGTAGTAGGAGTATGTGCCGCCGCCGAATGAAATTTTGAACGGCCCCTTCCACATGTCTAATTTGTCGCTGCCGATCTTTGCGTTTTGGTTGAGATCTGCGTATGTCCCTGCGCCTATGAATGTTCGAAAACTGCCATCCCGTAGATCACTGAGCTTGGCCGCCATATTTGGCCCTAACCCAAGTGACACCAGGTCGCTGTTGTTTCGGATGCCGGCTCTGACCATGAGGGTTTCGGTTGTAGCGATTCCAACTGCATGACGGAGCTTCCAACCGGCCTTCGCTAGAGCGGGGAATGCCGTTTGAACCTTCGGATCTAGCATGTCTCTGACGGCATAGTTGATCTTGAGACCAGCGATGGCTGCACGGCTTACCTTGTCAGGGCCATTGAACACGCCCATGACACGGTCTCCATCGAAGCTTCGTATGTGTCCATCCTGGGAACGGACGACTCTCACGCAAGCTTTTAGGTAGGCCTTCGTGATGCTGGCAGCAACCTCCGGCCCGGCTAGTCTTATCAGCCCTGACGAATCGACCATGTCGGCGTACA
Organism: Pseudarthrobacter sp. GA104; assembly: GCF_009741265.1. GTDB lineage: Bacteria > Actinomycetota > Actinomycetes > Actinomycetales > Micrococcaceae > Arthrobacter. The sequence continues at coordinate 4,323,668 of NZ_WOWL01000001.1, read as the reverse complement.
AGAACGTGGCCATGACCTTCTTAGCATCCGAGTAACCCATGTTGTCCGGATCGGGCACGTCGGTGCTGGTCCTGCTCGGATTCGAAATCGACCAGTCACTCGTCAGTTCACTAACTGCCACGTCAATGTCGGACTTGAGCGTCATATTTCCCCCTGTTTGGCCTCTGAAGGTTGGATCTAAGCCTAACGGGAGGGGCTGACATTCATTCGGCGGCCCACAACGTGTCAGCCCCGCTCATACACTTATGACATGCCGCCGAAGATAAAAGCCTCGATCAGACCGCAATCTCGGTGGAAGTTTCAGAAGGCATCATCAGGTGAGCCAATAGAACAGCTCAAGCTGGTTCACGCTGAGGTCGTTCGGCAGCGGGCAACGGTCCTCCAGCGGACAAGCAACATGTATACCCGTGCAGCCATCCTGGTCACCGCCTCCGGAGTGTTCAGTACAGTCCAGGCAAACAACTGGGTAACGGGTTGGCAGTTCATAAGCATCACTCTGTCGGTGGTTGCCGCTGTCATCGGCTTATGGGCGATGCGACCGTCATCAGGCGTCGACGCTAATGCCACACTCTATTTTCAAGAGCGGCTCGACGCTGATCCCTACAGTACTGAGCACAGCATCGTGACAGACAGTATGGAGGGTCTATCGGATGACCTGCAGCGGATAGAGCGAGCCGCCAAGTTGATTGTCGCCGGCTATGGGATACTTGCCCTAGCTTGGTTGGCAATGCCCATCACAGTAGGTCTGATGCATGCGAAACTTATTTAGGAAGAAGTACTGTGGCTGATAACGAAAAGTCGAGGAGCCAGCCTCGAGTGCAGATACCGTCCACGACGGTGCGCGTTCAAAAGGGCGGAACCTTCAGCGAGAGCAGGAATGCACCGTCGAAGCCGAAGCCGCCTCAGCCGCCAAAGACTAAGTAAAAAGCAAGCCCTCGCTATATGAGCGGGGGCTTTGCTGTTTTATATGTTGTCCGCCCAACCCTGGTAACTGTGGATAACTCATTCCTAATAGGCAATAATACCTTCCTTATGATTCCCATCCGCCGAGCACATGGGCGGGTGTGCGCCAGGCGTCGAACGTTTCCTGCGTGAGTGTGTTGCGGCGGTAGACGATCGCCGGGACATGCAGAAGGGTCAGGTGGATGTAGGTCATGTGCACGGCTTGGGCGGAGATGTCTTCCGCTGTGACGTGCAGCTGGCGCTGGTAGTCGAGTTCAGCGCGGCGCATCTCCTGCGTCATGGCGACCAGGAACGCACCCGCGCCGCACGCCGGCTCGTAGACCTGGGCGAAGCCCCGTACGGCGATCTGTGCAGACAGGGTGTCGATTGTCATGCCCGCGAGGAGAGAAGCGACGTCATAGGGCGTGTAGAACTGGCCGAGCCGTTCGTTGCCCAGGTCCAGCTCCATATAGAGCCGTCCGAGCACGTCGCCTGGCTCTTCTTCCATCGTCATCACGACGAGGGCGAGGGCCTCGGCAAAGCGGTCGAGCTGCTTTGGCGTGTACCCACCGGCGGTGCGGAGGTACTGGACTTCGCGTTCGGCGTGATGGCGACTGTCGACGGAATTGCGGAACGAGAGCGCGCTCATCTGTACGAAGTCGTCGAAGATGTTCGCGAGCCGCCGGGCTCCGGTGTTTGCCTCCAGGAGCTTCACTATGCTGCGGTATCTGGACATGGGGTGCGCTCCTTCTAAGGGCTTCGTCGCGGTGATGGGGCGGACCTCCCACCGATGGAGTCGCGGTCGCCAATGTGCGGCAGCGACTCCATCGGTGGGAAGCGGAGAGGCGGAGCTCTCAGACCCGTTCGGAGACCCAGAGGTCGTTCAGGTCGTCCTGAATCTCCTCCGCCAGGGCAGCAAGGATGCGGTCCTCGCCGGAGACGGCCTCGATGAGGTCGTCCTGGATCTGCTGTTTGTCAGCAAGCACGCCGGGCATGCGCTCGTCCTGCGTACCTTTGGCGATCAACCGATGGATGGTCACCGGCTTCGTCTGGCCAGTACGGTAGAGCCGGCCGTTGGTCTGAAGATAGTGCTCAAGTGAGAACGGCAGCGTGTACCAGATCATCGTCGAGCCGCCGTCCTGAAGGTTCAGCCCGTGACCGGCCGCCGCGGGGTGCAGCAGCATCACCGGGATCCGCTTGTCGTTCCACCGGCGGACCATTTCGCGCGAGCCGTCGAAGGCCTGCGCATCGATGCCCGACTTCTTGAAGCGCAGGAGCAGCTGCTCCAGGTCCGATCGGAAGTGGTAGGCGATCAAGACCGGGTCGCCGCCGCTGTTGCGTACCACGTACTCGACCATCTCGATCTTCTTGTCATGAATGACCTCGTACTGGCCCTTCGTGCTCGGGTCGTCAGGGTCGGCCGTGTAGAGCGTGCCCGAGGCGAACTGCATGAGCTTGCTGGTGAGCACCGCCTGGTTCTCGGCCACGATTGACTCGATGCTCTGCGTGAGCTTCCCGTTCTCGTCAATATAGGACTTGACCACGTCGAGGACGAGATCGCGCTTGAACTCCTTGTAGGCCTGCATGAGGTCCGGGGGCAGCGTGACATTCTCGTTCTGGATCGTGAGCCCGGGCAGGTTCAGGTTGGTGTTCTGCGCGCTCATCACCAGATGCTTGATGGACCCGTGGATCTCGGCCTCGGCGTTTGGGTTGGGGATCCACTTCGATGGTGTGGTGGTGCCGGGCACCATCTTCGGGATGAACCACCGGCTGCGGAACTCGGTGATGTTCTTACCGAGTGCCTCTCCCTGGTCAAGCAGGTAGATCTGACTCCACAGATCGTGCAGTCCGTTCGGGCTTGGCGTGCCGGTCAGTTCGATGAGCCGCGTAATCGCCGGGCGGACGATCTTGAGGGCCTTGAATCGCTCGGACGAATGCGATTTGAAGCCTTGGGACTCGTCGATGATCACTGTCTGGAACGGCCAAATGAGGGTGTCCTGGCCGTTAATGTTCTGTATGGGCATCTGGTCGACAAGTCCGAAGCGGCACTCTTTGCAGCCCTCGCCCTGACATGACCGGCAATCATGCTGCTCTCGTGTGACGAGTCCAGCCTTGGCCAGTTCCTGAATCCAGGAGCCGATCCTTGATTTGGCGGGGGCGGCATGACCCGACGAAATCACCGCGGCACGGTAACTCTCGACAAGCTCTTCCTGGGAGACGGGTCCGGAGGCCATGAGGGAGCCGAACACGTCACGGGCCGGCGGAGAAACCTGCCCCAGGGCAGGTGATGCCGCAGCTCCGGGCACCGGCTCGATCAGCTTGACGCCCTGGGAGGGTTGGGTGAGTAGCTCCTGGTTGACGAAATACATCGTCGGCGGGTCGGAGAAGACCTCCCGGAAGCGCTCGAGGCGCTTGGCCTTCGGCAGCTTCTTGTCGTTCTCGTTGACGATGAGTGATTTCGTTCGGATGGGAAATCCCCACTTGTCGATCTCGTCGAGCCACGTCGACCGTGCGATGGCGACAGGAGCGACGACGAGGATGTGGCCTATCGGCCGGACCTTCTGCAGGACACTGAGCGTACTGAGCGTCTTTCCTGCACCAACACCGAGCCAGGCCCCGGCGTAGGGTTTGCGGACGAGAAAATCGTGGATCTGCTGCTGATAAGGCTTGAGCACGATGGGCCCGGGTGACTGCTGTCGGGGTGCGATGGTTGTGGTCATGACGCCTGCCTTCCTTTCCTGGGTTGTCGATCGTGCGGTATGCGGTCAGGCATGGAAGGCCTCCTGGATAAGCCCGAGCCGGGTCTGTGTCTTGTCGGCACGCTTCGTCGTTTGGTCAGGGGAACGTGATGAGATCGGCCCGAGTGAGGTTGCGGAACATAGTCGGACTCTGGCTGTTGGTTTTGGCGGCTCTGTTCCTCATCCGGTCTGCCCGTCTGAGTCAGCGGTGCGGTGGGCGATCTTGTAGGCGGTGCTTTCAGCGGCTAGTACGTTGAATACGATTGCCGCGGCATGGTCCTCGTCGTTTTCGCCGCACATCCACTGCATGAAGTGGCGGAAGGCGCTGGCGCGGAACTCCTCGGCTTCGGCGGGGGTGCTTGCCTGCTCCCAGTCGCGGGAGTCGTACTTTTGAGCTCCTCGCTCCACAAGGGCCGCCGCCCGTGTGAGCAGTTGCTCGTGGTAGGGCACCTTGAGCGGTATCAGGAGGTCGAAGCGGGGCTGGCCGTTTTTAGGTTCGCGCTGCATGCCGGACTCGGTGTGAATGCGTGATCCCGAGTCCTTGGTCTCGTATCCTCGCGGGATCGTTTCGGTGGCTGTCATTGTCATGATGCTTCTCTCTGCTGGTCCTGGTTTTCCCGGCCTCGGCGGAGCATGTCGGAGATGAACTTGTCCACAGCGGACCTGTCGTCGATCACGTGGACCTCTGCCCCGAAGCGGCGCATTTTGGCGTGGGTGATCAGTTGCCGCTTATTCACACTTTCGCCCGGTCTTTTGAGCTCGACGAAGACAGTCGCGGCCGGCGCGATGACGATCCGGTCAGGGACGGCACCCCGGGACGGAGAGGTGAATTTCAGACAGAGGAATCCGTGTTGGCGGCACTGGCTAAGGAAGTATTGCTCGATCACGTTCTCGCGGGGTTTTCGTCTGAGGGTTGTCAAGATTGCTCCTCTCTCCGCTCCCATTCGGCGTAAGCTGCGTGGAACTCCGGGGAATCGTCGCGGCCGGACTGGACAAGCTCGTCGAGCAGCTCGTCCAGTTCGGCCTGCGACAACGTCTTGGGATCCGGCTTGGTCGACATAAGATCAGTCCTCTTTGAGCGTCGACGCTGCGTCGTCCTCCAGGTCGGCGGCCGTGAAGGGGACGATGTCCTCTTCCTCGAAATAAGCGGCCATCGCATCGGGATCAAAGACAAAGCTCGGATCGTCAGGGTTGACAGCGATCCATTTCTTGGCCGCATTGCCGAAGTTGGAGACGCCCTCTTCGTCGTCAACGGCCACGAGCCCCTCATGGGCGAGTTCCTTGAGGCGGGTGCGGATTCCGGACTCCGAGGAGCGTGGGGTCTCAGGTTCCATGACGACCTTATTGTGGTAGGCCCTGATGATCTCGTCGTGGGTGAGTGGCCCGTGGTCGCGGACGATGTCGAGGACGACAGGACGGACGCGGGAGGCTCCGAGGGCCGCCTTCACGGCGGCTGCGTAGGAGGTGTCCGGATCACTGGAGCGGACGGGGAGTGTTGACTGGGTCATGATTGCCTCTTAATGGTTTGACATGAGCGAGTAAACTCGCATTCGTACTCAATTATGACTCGAATCGATTGATCTATAAGGCATCACTCGATTGAGGTTTGGAAAGCCAGCGGGGTGCCGCACGACATTGTGTTGTCGCTCGGCACCCCGCCGGCGGATGAGGAGTTGGCATTGCTCAGACGGCGGCGTTCATCCAGTTCTTGGTGAACGTCTCGGCCAGCATCCGGGTGTAGATGTCGAGGTCGAGCGCTGCGATGAGCTGCTGGATCCGCTCCGCGGGCAACTCGTGCAGGTCGTCGTTGACGACGGCCATTGACCAGGTCGGGTCGATACTGTTGATTCGTCGGATGACAACATCCTGGTCATCGGGCAATACCGCGAGCCCGTCTGAGCTACTGGCCTCGGCGCGTGACTTCGCCCAGCCGTGATGGCGCAGGATCTCGAGCGCAATCGGATCGCGACGAACGCCAGCGGCCCCGCTTTCACGGCGTTTGGCCTGGCTGGCAGGGTTGACCTTCCAGGCACCGGCGTTATGCAGCGAGACGGCGTCAGGGGTGCCTTCGCGGACGATGAAGACCCGGTTGACCATCTGCAGCGGGCGGGGATCGAGGAGCTGTGCATCAGTCTCGGCATCCTCGCTCTCACCCTCGGCACTGACCGGGGCGGCGGCGAAGGGATAGGTGATCGAACCCCGCGAGGCAGCGATGACGTTCTGGAACAGCATCAGCGACCGGATCGGGTCGTCTTCCAGGACTGCTTCTTCGATCACCTTCCGGCCCAGCTGGGGGTCGAAGGGCTCGGAGAGTGCAGCCTCTCCCCTGCTGGCAGTGATCTGCAGGTACCTGGCCAGAGCGAAGTCTATGACGGCCGGGTGGGCCAACGACTTCGTCGGGGTCGGCCCCGCGTGGCATGCGAGGGTTCCGCCGCCGGCGGCGATGATCGGGCTGTCAGCGACCGAGCGCCCCTGCTCGGGGGCTTCGATCTCCAGGCGGTTGTTCGAGTCCTTGCTGATGAGAAACATCAGTTCGGGCTCGATGTCGACGCCGATGGCTTCCTGCTGCTCGGCGAGAACGCGGTTGTTGGTCGCTTCGTCGAAGCCGTTTCCACCGCCGACGACCGAGTAGAGGCCGTCCGTGTTGGTCGAGATGATCCGGGCACCTGCCAGTGTCTGGGCCTGCCCGATCCGCCAGCTGAAGAGCTGGCCAAGAATACGCATCGAGATGATGCGGTTGTTCATTCGGATCGGGGTTTTATGGCCTGCGTCCCCCGCACCCGATGCAGAGTTGAGGATCAGCTTGGTGCCGTTCCTGAGCGTGTTCAGCCGGGTTTTCTCTTCCGGCGTGATGCCGGGGCGCTTCATCTCCTGTCCGTAGCGCTCCTTGTCGAAGAAGATCTTCGCGTAGCGGTCCTCACCGAGTTCGGGGTTGTAGAACGCGCGCATGTTGCGCAGCAGGTTTGGATAGTACGAAGTGAAATCCTCGTGGATTACCAGGCCCGCTGAAGTGCGCGCGAATTTCGGGTGCAGTTTGTCGGATCCGTCCTCCTTCAGGGTGAACAGGGTCGGTGCCTTCTTGGGCGGTTCATCGCGGTAGCTGGCCTTGGTTGCCGTGGTACTTGCCAGCACGACTTTGCCTTCCAGGACGGTGCCGTCGGGCAGGACGACGTTCAGCGCCTGGGCATCCGGGCGCTGGGTTACGAGCAGATCCGCCGGATCGGGCACCTGGGTTTGAGCGCGGGCGAGCTGCGCGGCCTGCTCCGGGTCATCCTTCTTCGGCTTCCTGTACTTCACCTTCAAAGGGTCCGAGCCCAGCAGTACCAGCCGTTTGTCAACGAATGTGCCGTCGGGCAGCCGGAGCGCCGAATGCTGGCGCTTGGCCTCGGAAACGAAGTCCTTTGCATCGGGGAAGACCAGCTTCGCGCGGGTGAGCATCATGTCCTGTTCGACATGCTCGATCCGCTCTGAGGTGAAGACTGACAAATCAGCCTCGGCTCCGTGGATGCCGCCGGTGCTAAATGTGGCGAAACAGGACGACGGTGAGGCGTCGGCACCGAAGTACGGAACATTGTTCGGCGTCTTGGGTATGTCACGTAGCGACTTCGCCGGAAGGTTGAATTTCTCGCGATACTCCTCGGATTCATTGAAGTTCTGCCCCTCGATGGAGCGGTAGTACTCCACGATCTGCATGAACTGACGATGTGCCTCCCGCTGCGCCGGCGTCGCGGATGCATCTTTGGCGGGGTCGGGCGCGACGCTTTCCTCGAACAACTGCACGCACTCGTCGAGCACGTTGACCGGCTCGATTCCTCTCTCCTTGGCGACTTCGGGGTCCGGGTACATGAAGGACACAGCCTCGATGTCATCCAAAGCCGTATACGGCGCGAGGATCCGACCCACGAACTTCGCCGAGGACGAGTCAATGGCCAGGCGGTCCCGGCGCACCGCACCGTTCTTATCGAAGACTGTCTCGGAGTACTGCGCGAGCAAGCCGGCCTTCAGGTCGAAGTTGTTTGAGTACACCGGGTGCTTGGACAGCTGGCCCAGGCCCAGGCAGTCGGAAACGTTGTAGGCCAGCAGCTCGTAGAGGTCTTCGACTGCCGTGATCGTGGTGTCGTGGCTGAGCTTCTCGGATTCTTTGATCTGGCGACCGAGCATTCCGAGCAGGCGTTTGAGGCTGACCTTGGCCTGCAGTTCATTGAGACGGGACATATCAATGTGCCGGCCGGAATGCAGCATGGCACGGCGGATCTTTGCGGCGGGTTTGTCCCAGCCGAGGTATCCGGGCATGTAGTTGATGTGCTCGTCAGAGAACAGCTGGTCGTTCTGTTCGCGCAGCTTCGCCGCGCTGCTTTTGCGGAAACCGCGGCCCGCCATTTGTTCAGCATCGAGCCTGGCTTGCCAGTCGGCGAGCTCGCGCGCGACGTTTTCGCTCCGGGTTCGGGCATGCAGGGCGGTGAGCTTGCTGATCATGGCGCGCGCCTGTCCGAGACGCTCCTCGAAATCGATGTAGGAACCGAACGTTTCGTAGAGGTAGAGCGCGAGCATCGTTGTGTCGTAGTTCATCGAGTTGTAGCCGACAAGGAACGGGTGCACTGTGGGGTCGTAATCGGGGTCTGTGTCGCAAACCGGGCGCAGGGCGGCCGGGTAGGCCGAGGGGGCATTGCGGTGGCAGACCTGCTCGGCGTCGGAGAGGCCTATGATCTGCGCGAGCCAGGTGTTGCTTTCAAGCAGACGCAGGTCCCAAAACCGCAGCTGGGTTTGCGGGAATGCAGGCAGACCCGGGTTGCTCTGGAAGATGGCGTCTCCGAGTGCCTTGAAATCGACGGCGTCAGAGAGATTGGTGCCATCAGCGGCATCGTCGACGAGGTAGAAGACTTCGAGAGCACCGATGCCGTTGGGCCGCGGCGTGTAGGCAACAAGGCTGAAGACATTGGCCAGTGACTCGATGTCGTAATAGGTGAAGAGCGCTGTGTCGGCCGTGACGGGTATGCGCTGGTTGGTCATGAGGGTCTCCTCTGGTCGGCCAGCCGTCACGGGCCGGATTGCAGTTATCGAGGTTTGGTTCCCAACTCCTGTGACAGAGATAGGGAGATCGTGATCAGGGCGTGGTCGACCATTGGCCATTGACGAGGGCATAGCCGAAGTGCCCGCGCTGGAAGAGGCAGTCACGGCATTCTTTACCGGGCTTGACTCCGTCTCCTGCACACCCTTCTTGCCAGTTGGGTTCGCCGTTCTGATGTTTGGTCATGGTCGTGATCCGTCCTTGGGCGTCTTGGCCCAGGTGTTGAACTGATGTGGCGTCGTGTGGTCAGAGCTGGTCATGAGGCGATCGCCGGCGGGGCTGATCCATGCGTCGGGTGGCCTCGGCCATCAGTCGCTGCTTCTCCTCGCCGTCGGTGGAAATCTGCGAACGGACGATCAGGTTGGTGATCCTCTGCTCACGTGCGACATCGGTCAGCGCAGTGCTCGTGCGGCTTTGCTGCTGGACGAGGTCGATGACGGCTTGAGTGAGTTGGGCGATGGCCGAGGCTATTTTCGACATATCAGGTCAGTCCTGTTCTTCGTGGTGGTCGGTGCCTGCGGGATCAGCACCCGCGACGGGGCCGGTGTGCCGGAGGATGCCCCGGTAGTTGGCCTGGATGAGCGGCTTCGAACGCTTGTCGCGGTCACTGCCCTTGTAACTGGGGTTCAGCCACTTGGTGAGCTCGTATTCGGCGATGGTGGTCTCGGAGAGGGTCATCATCTGACCGGGACGAATCTTCTTGTTCTTGTCCGGGCAGTGCCACAACGGGTCAGGCCGCACGATCGCCACGAGGTCGGTGATGAACTGCTTGTTCGACACCGGCGACCCCGAGGGCGAGACATCGGCAAACCAGGCCTTGTAGAGGTCGTACAGGAACGTGAAGGGCAGGAGGTCCCACACCAGCCGTTCACGGAACTCCTGCCAGAAGGCCCGGACCGGATCGTTGGATTCTTTGTATTCGGCCAGGACCTCTTTGGTCGCCACCGGCTCCGAGAGCTGGTAGTAGTTACCCGGGTCAGAAGCTCCGGCGCGGTTGAGCACATACCAGAGGGCATATTCCAGGACTTCACGGCGCTGGAGGTAGTCCTGTTTGATGTACTTGCGCTCCACACCTTCGAAACTCTTCAGGAACGGCACGAACAGCTGCCTGCGATAGAAGCTGTCTGACTTGTCCTTCACCCGTGGGAACTCGTTGAGGCACTGGACCATGAAGCCGAAGAACTGGTAGGCGATCGGCATTCTGTATTTGCGGTTGATCTGGATGACGTCATTGGTAACGATCGCCTTCAGGTTGGCCGCCTTGTCGATGAAGGTACCCACGTCGTTTTCGTCGACGATGATCGCGTTGGCGCGCACCAGTGGCTCGAGTGCGAAGTCTTTGCCGAAGTCGCTCAGCGGGATCGAGGTGTGCGAACGGGGCCCGCACAAGTTACGCATGAGCGCGCACAGCGTTCCCTTGCCGTTGTTGCCCTGCTCGGAGTAGAACCAGGCGGTCTTACCCCAGCTCACGTGGGGGCGGATAATCGCGCCGATGATTTCCCAGAGCAGCTCGGGAATTCCCTCATCATCCGAGAGCTCGCTGACCCAGGACTCAATATCCCAGGTTGTACCATCCGTCGGATGCGCGATTACCGGGTTGTCCGGGTTCTCAACGTAGTCAATGTGGCACTTGGCCAGGAAGACCAGGGCCGGATCGAACGGTACGAGGGTCTTCGGTTCCAGATGGAAATCCTTGCCGCCGACAGAGATGTCGCGGGCTGTCTGTCCGTAGTGGAACACACCATTGTTCACTGCAATCAGATCCCTATGGGTGCATTGGTGTCGGCGCGGACCGTCCTCCCGGAGGACAGCGAGGACCTCGGCGAACTCCTTCAGCGTCAGCTGCGTGTTGTATTTGCGAGCCGCGGTCCGGATGTCATCCTCACTGGTTGTGTAGGTACCGCGGCTTGGGCCGGTCGCCTGGTACATCGCCAGCAGGTCGTACTCCCGGTCGGTGTCCTTGGCGCTTGGGGCGATGCGGATCACGTGGTGCAGGTTCAACAGAATCTGCGCCACCTGCCAGTACGTCAGCGTCCGCATCAGCAGCAGCTTCTCGGTGGCGACCTTGGTCTTGGCGTTCTCGGCCTTACAGACTCCGTTGACGATCGCGAGCAGCTGCTTCTCGATCAGACGTGGCGACGGCGGGTCGGACGGGTCGATCAGATCGAGGTACACCGCAGTGGCGCGGGTGACAATCTCGTTCTGCGGGGCGATGTCGGATTCGCCGGAGAAGTGGTCCATGACGCTGGTAAAGGCGTCGGCCACAGGGTTGGTTGATGGGACGTCGAAGTCGTCCTCGAAGACGGGCGTGGGGTCGTCAGGAGTCGTCATGTTGCTGTCTTTCTCGATGGCACGAGCACCTGCCGGCAGTTGAGTGGGAAGCCGATTGGTCTCGTAATCGAATAGGAACGTAAACTCGACTCTATTCCATTCGAGTGGTCTGTCGCAACGAGTCGCCCACGTATCGACTGATTCATCGACAGAGTTCCCGACTGATGCATGGACAGGTCTCGGAGGGGTCGCGCGCGAGACCCGGAGGTCTCCAGCGGCGCACACGTTGAGAGCATGGGTCTGAAATGAGAAACAGTGGCTCCGGGGGCGAATGCCCCACGGAGCCACTGTCTTCTCGTGCTCGATCACCCACCCGCGGGCGGCGTAAGCCGCCCGGCCTTCTGGTCGGGGCCCGGGGAGTTCTTCCGGCCGGCCGGCCTGGAATCCCCAAGAGAGGCAGGGGTTGATGCTTCAGCACTCGTACGGAATACCCACACGGGGTATCGGGAGGTGTACCACTTGACGTGGTACAGCTGTTTCCCCAGGTCAGGCAAGGATTCTGGGAAGTGTAATGACTGGGTGTACCACGTGGAGATTTGCGCGTGGTACAGGCTTTTACCTTGAGTTGGCGGGCTTTACATACCCCCTGTACCACTTGTACCACTTAAAAAAGACTAGATATATGGGTTTTTGGGGTGGAGAGCCACCCGCCGGAACCCCTCAACTAGCCCCTTGCGGCGACCAAGCCATTTTGGTATCACGCGTATGCGCATATGTGCGCATGAAAAGTCCTGTGCTGAGGTGGTACACGTGGTACATCTGTCAAAAGCGTTGGTTTATCAGTCAAAACGGCGTACCACGTCCCTGCTGCCACGTGGTACGCACCCCGCCGGATGAACTCGCTGGATCGATGTCTTCCCTTGTCAGAGCTGGGATCCGGAGGTGTACCACTACAAGTGGTACACCTTGATTGGTCATTAGCCTGCCGCGCCACCTTGCAACCAGGCCCCTGCTTCCGGGCGTTCCCGGCGATGGAGGCTCTGACGAGCCTCTCTGGAGTGACTCGACAGAATGTCATCCTCCCATGTGACTGACCCCGGGACTCACGTAGAGAGCCGCTTGATAGACGATTGCGATCCATTGCGCATTATGACTCGGCACTGATACTGTAGGGGAAAAGGTGTAGGCGATGACCGTCACCAGGTGTAGTTGTCACAGGAACGTGAAAAACAGAAAGGCTGGAGAGACCTCCCCGTGGGAAGGGAGCTCTCCGGCCTTTCTGCGCGTTGCGCTGGTGCGAGACGCGGATGGAGCACTACTCGCCTAGTGGGCGACGGAGCTCCGGCCTCGCCGGTATCCCGCATAGGGGGACTCGGGAATGTGGATACGGCCCCTGCCGCCGTCCTCGACGGCGTAAAGGATCTCGTAGGTGATCGAGACGTTGCGGTTGCAGTGGATGATCCCCTGCGTCTTGCTCATCTCGATTTTGCGGTAGCCGTCGACGGATTCGGCGCGCTCAAAGAAGCGAGAGAGCATTTCCTTGGCACGCTGACGCGCGTGCCCGGCCGTCAGACCGCTGGTGGTCATGGTGTAGAAGTGCACAGACCCTCGATCAAAGGTCGGCCTCTCACCGGTGTCGAAGTCGAGCGCAAACCGTGCGCGGCGAACATCGCTGTCAGACGGGCGAACGAGTCGGCCCTGGGCGTCGTAGACGCAAGTGCTGACGACAGTCATGGTGGATCCCCCTCTCTCAAGAGCTTGGCTGAAGAAATTCTTTCAGCCAATCCCCCGGTGACCGGATCACCCCGGTCACCCGAGAACAGCCCTCCGGTGCGCACCCTCGACCGAGAGGTCGAGAGGTAGCGCCCGGAGGGCACCAACGTCGTTCCTTGGATGATGAGCCCGGCCGCTTAGACGGTCCTGGGATCGCCTTCCTTACCGTCTCCCATGTCCATGGCAGGTTCGGCGGCGAGGAGCACAGTCGGAGTCGCAATCTTCCGGTAGAGCATGAGTGCGCATCCGAGGAAAGCTGTGATCAGCAGGAGCGCGGAGACCGGGTTTGCCAATGGCGTGACCAGTACAGGCGGGACGAACGTGGCCACGAGGTTGAAACCCAGGTGCATGAGCACGCATGGCCAGAGTACGCGTGTGCGTTCGTAGACCAGCGCCAGCAGGACAGCCAACGGCAGAGTCGAGGCGAACTGAACGACGTTTCCGTGCACCAGGCCGAACACTGTGGTTGTGACGAGAACCGAGCCGATGATGCCGATCCGTCGTCTCAGCAGCGCGTAGAGCAGACCGCGGAAGAGCATTTCTTCGGCCAATGGAGCAGCGACCAGGGCAAGCAGCAGGGCGGCGATAACTCCGGCGTCCTGACGGGCCTGGACTGACTGGTCGAAACCCGTCGACCCTCCCAGGGAGTAGAGCCACAGTGCCAGTGACTGACCGGCGAGGAATGCCAGGGCGAGACCCCCGAGTACCATCCTGGTCAAGCGCGGCGTCTCGGGCAGCGGCCGGGCGGCCGGCTCGTAAGCGAGCCACCCGGGACGCAGCAACCTGGCTGCGCCGACGAGCAGGAACACGACACCTCCGAGCACTATGGTCCCGAGGATCGGCTCGCCCACTGCGGCGACCACCGCGAAGCCCACGCCCAGATATCCGCCGATCACACCAAGAGGCATGAGGAAGCACCACACGACAGCGAGGAGCCGGGACTTGGTTGATGGAGCGGCCATACCCGCCTCCTTTCTTGGTTCAGGCAGACTCGGTGATCTGCTGGTCGATGATGGCCTGGACCCGTGTCTCGCCACGGAAGGTGTTCAGTTGCAGCTTCGCGATGAAGCGCAGCGTCCCGATCTCCGTGCGGCTGGCGGATTTCGTCAGCTGTACGAGCTCCGGCTCCTTCTCCTCGGCGACGTTCCACCACAGGCAGGACAGTCCCGAGCGGGTGACCAACCGCAAGTGCTTCTTGCACAGTCGGCACACACGGTATCCGCGGGCGTTCATCATCATGTTGGCGTCAACACGATCGTGTTCGCAGTCGGCGTCTGAGCCGATGCGATCCACGCGCAGACCCAGAGGCTCGATCGCGATCTCAACAACCGGCTCGACGAATCCCTGGCCGAAGGGCCGCAGAGTCTCAATCCGGCGGACAAAGCCCACCAACGGTTCAAGGTCGTCGAGGCCTGCGTCGCAGTCGGCGTCGGGGCCGAGCACAAGGTCGGCGCGTCGCTCGTTCGGGTCGACTGCCAGCAGAGCTACCTGCGTGGCTGCCTGAAGCGTGTCGACGAGCTCATCGAGCAATTCGGCCCGGTCGACCTTGACGCCGCACGCCTGCTGGTGGCCAATGGCGCGCATGCCGTTCTGCGGTTCCAGGGTGTCAATGATGTTGAACCAGGACGGGGCCCGGCCGGAGCCGCTGACGAAGTCGTCCGGTCCGGAAGGACGGTTGAGCACGACGACCGGATGGCCCTGGCGTTCCATCATTTGATTTGCCAGCAGGCCATACATGCCCGGATAGGCTTCCGAGAAGTACACCCAGGGAGCCAGCGGCTGGTCATCGCCCGCGAGCTCCTGCAGGTGGACTTCGACAAGCTGCTTGCGCTTCTCGTTGGTTGCGATGACCTTGTGCGCAGCCTCCAGCATGGAGTTCTGGTCGGGCGCGGTGAAAACTTCGAAGCAGGGTTCGAGAGGATCACCTGTCCGACGGGGGCAGTTCATCGCCGGCGCGACGTAGAACCCGTAGAAGCCCTCGTCGAGGCTGTCGACGTCGCGGACCTTGCCAGCCTGTCCGAAAGCTTTCAGGAGGACCGCGAAACCCTGGAAGGCCCGGATGAAGACCGGGTGGTGCTGGTCGATGCGAAGCAGCTGCATCAGCGTGGCCTGCTCGACGTCGATTGCTTCAGGGTCCGGGTCGAAGCCCCAGGGAGTGGGGATCGTCCGCGGCGCGGGCGCGTACAACAGGCGTGCGATTGAGAGTGAGTCGCGCACCAGTTGTCGGTTCTCATATAGGACAGGCATGACGTCGGAGACGGTACCCAAGCCGGCGAAGAGGCGCAGCAAGCGGACTTCCCAAAGCTTTTCTGGCTGATGGACGCGTGCGTAGGCCTCGATCACCTGGTAGAGCACGTGTGCTCCGCAGATACCGGTGTGGGCGTAGGTCTCATCTATCCGACACGGGTCAACGGTGATGTCGGCGGTCGACCCGGGCGCGAGCTCCTCATGATGGTCGGTCACCAGGGTCGTCCAACCCAGGTCCCGGGCCGCCGCGATCCCGCGATGGGAGTTCACTCCGCCGTCGCAGGTGAGCAGGACACTGGTATCCGGCCATTTCGCGGCGATTTCGGCGATGTCCTCCGGGGCGAGGTCGTGGCCGCGGCGGTAGTCCGGCACGTGCAGCTCCACATCGAAACCGAGTTCGGAGAGACCGGCATAGCCGAGTATTCCGGAGGAGATGCCGTCCATGTCGAAGTCGGGGGCGATCGTGATCTTCCTGCCTGCGGCGCGCGCGTCCTCCAGCGCCTCGACCATTTCGGCCAGGCCCAGGAGTTCGTCGTGTTCGGCGGATTCGATCTCGCGGAGGTATTCATCGGACCAACCGCGACGCTGGCACATCAGGGCGAAAAGATCAACGTCTTCCTGAGACAGGGGGTAGTCATCGACGGTCTGGAGTGTGGTCATTGCGGGGCCTCTCGATTGGTTCGATGGTGATGGTTCAGCGGTGGTGAAAGTGGCCCCCGCTGGCAGTGTGATTTTAGCAGTGCGGCATGTTGTTCATGCTCGTATAGCAGCGTTTTATGGCCATAACGAGGCCATTCGACAGGCGTATCGGGTACTCAGGCCGAAAGGCTTCTCTATAGGGGTGTGGATGGTTTATCCTGCGAAGTATGGCGATGCGAAAAGTAATTGAGTCAGATATCAGTGGTAAGGCAGGCGCAGCCACGGTGACCTTCGGACTGAAGGACACCTGGTTTGAGATAGACCTGACCGATGAAGAGAGGGAGGAACTCGAGAAGACACTTGAGCGCTATGCAACCAAGGGCAGAAAGGCCACAGGTAAGGGTGAGAAGAAACGACTCGTACCCGAGACCACGCCCGAGGAACGGGAGCAGATCCGCGAATGGGGCCGCCAAAACAACTTCGAAGTACCGCCTTACGGGCGCATTCCGAAGAAGGTCCAGAAGGCCTATGACGAGGCACACAACATCGAACGGTCCAAGTAGTCAGTTCGAATTCCCAACATCTTCGGCCATCTTCCCGAAAGGCGTTTGGGCACCAACCATTCATCGACGAAGAGCCCTGCAGTATCTGCTGCAGGGCTCTTCGCGCATCCGGAGTCAGCTTGCGGGCCGCTGCGCCGCTGGCAGGACGTCGATCGTGCGAATCCCGGCAGATCGGGCCTCTGATCTACAGTGCGTGGTGCCGTGCGAGAAATGGCCGGCAACCATCGGTGCGAGCTGCTGACGTCGGAGCTGCGGGCAGTTCTGCTTGGTGCACAGGTCGAGGAACGCCGCGCACAGCACCTCGCTCCCCTGCTCTCGCAGCGATCGCGCGATCCTCACCATCTCGCTGTTGCGCTTGAATCCTACCCCTCCACCGTGGGCGTCCCAGTCGGCAGGGACCTCAAGTACATCGAAACCTGCGGTGCGCCACAGCCGCTCGGCCATGGCATCGGCCCCTTTTGGGCAGTGCCCAGAGATCAGCAGTGGCCGGGCGACCTTAGAGATTCCCCAGATGCACCAGGCCTCGTTGAAAGCGGCTCGCATAGCAAGCTCGTCGCTCCAGGTGCGCGCCGGTGATCAGCAGGGTATGGGAGAACGTTGAACTCATGGGCGGTCGCCTCTGCTGGTCGTTGCATCGACATTGGTTCCCTGTGCATTTGCTCGATCGACGTCAACGACTACATCGAGCTCGGTATCGTCACACAAGGGTTGGATGTGGACGATGTGACGGCCGTCCTTTCGGCGCTCTACATGCACGACGCAGACAGTGCTGCCTTCATCGTTGTCGAAGTCAACCTTGCCGAAACTATCGGCCGGGATCGCTTCGGAGACCTTTGTCCCGGAGGGGACCCAGGGTCTGGCCTCGCAACGATCGCCGGTGTCATAAGGAGTTACTGAGGTCATGTTGGGGCTCCTCGCGTTATGGCGTCAGGTGACATTAGAGAAATGATTCGCGGAATGATTCGAGTGGTCAGGCATCAGGCCTGGTCGACTTGGAAAGCTTCGAAAGCATTGGGTCGCACTCGCTGTTGATCGGCACGTTCGTGCCCTGTGCGAGTGGCGCGTTTCGCCAAGTGCGCGGTTGATCCCCTTTTATCGACGTTCTCTTCCAGGGCTGCAAATGCTCCTGTCGATGCCATCCAACTCTGAGAGAGTGGTGCCCAACTGCACCCCGGGCAGGACTGTGATCTCCGACGGCTTGTCCGAGGCGCACAATACATTCAAGGCTCCACATCCTCGCGACGGCACTGGGATCAATCGCGCGGCCGAGCCTGTCGGTGAGCTGTTGGCTGACATCGGCTTGGCTGATCGGCTCCCCTTCTGACCCTGTCGCAGATGTTTGGCTTCGTGATGATCCCGCTTACGGCGATGCCTCTTCTGTCATTGGGATGCAGGTGTCGGGCATCGACGCGGGGCCCTGTGGGACCCGCGGGGACTCGATGTTCGGCACAGCTCCCGTGCCAGCTCTGCTGGCCTGACGGCCCATTGATCCCTCTTCCAGGGATCTGATCCGATTGGGTCGCGCAGCGACCCGGCCGATGGGCCGTCCTTCTCGGATGAGCCTGGCGCGCAGCGCCAGACGATCCACCGCCGTCGCCTCCTTTTGCTGCGGGGTCCACCTGTGGACAACTGCAGCGGGCGGCGGTGGGCATCCACCACTCAAGCGCAGCGCTGGGCATAGCCGGAGGGAGCGCAGCGACTGACGGACTAGCGAGCGAAGCGAGCGGTGGAACCCGTCGGCTATGCCGACCAACAGCGTCTCGAAGCGCAGCAAGAGACCGGAGCGAAGCGGAGGGTCCGCAGGACCGCTGTTGCCAGGTTCCCTTATGCCCTTTTCCTTCTTGCCGTTCGTCTCGCTGTTCCACGGCTGGAGCTTTAGCGGAAGCCTGGAATATCAGGGGAAACGACCCGTACACCCTTGACCCGTACACCGCCTCTCATCCGCGCAGCGGGTGTACGGGTCATGTCGTTTCCCTTGGATATAGCTGCTTTTGGCTGTACAGCCCTTTTGCCGACCGTGGCAACGCCGTACGGGTGCATTTTCAGCTCCATGGCGAGGTACGAGCCGCTACCCGTACGGGTCCTCACACGGAGCGCCAGCGACGACGGGCGCAGCCCGGTCACTGCACTGTCACACTGTGCTGCCACAGGCGCATCAGACATGGCGCGCAGCGGTCTTCCCACACCGCGACCCCGTCGCGTCAGGCTGTGGATAACCCTGTGGCTACAGCACTGCATCGACGGGTTGATGCAGTTTCAGCACCGCCCTGTTGCGTCGCCGTGCCGTGCTGGTCCGGCTGTGTCCCATTGCTGTGTCAGCACATGTCGCACCGCGTCAAAGGCGGGCACTCTGACGCTTCCTTGTCGGTGCCCGTACCGGCCCGGCTTACTCCCACCTTGGTTGCTCCCACTGACGAGCGCCTGCGCGAGTCTTTGAGGCACACCGCCGGGCCACTGTCTCGTGGACGCATCAGAAGAAGAGAACTCCCCTGGCTGCGACCGTCTGCCCCGGATCCCACGCAGCGTCACTTCCTCCAGCGTCGCCGAGTCGTCATGGGCTTCTGCCAGGAGGACGTTCCTGGAGCGGGGTCCCTCCATCGGTTCCAGGCGTAAGCCGGATGACCTCGCTCCAGGAACGGGAGTCTTAGCCCCCTCGCCGACTGCGTGGGCCTACTCCCCTTCACGCCTTTTCCATCCGCTCTCCCTGCGGGCCCCACGACGAGTCGGTGACGCCGCTTGCACCGCTTGCGCAGCAACCCTGCACCGACATCTGACCAGACTCTCTTTCCACCAGGCTCCAACGCTTGTCTGGGGCATCGCCGGCGGGTACCTGGGCATGGTTTACCGCCCCGATCGTAATGAAGCAACAGGACAGCACGTGGCCCCGATACGGACTGATAGGTGTCTCTGTATGGCCATACCTTTACGCGACAGAGACGCAGTAGGGACCCGAATGAGTCCAGAGAGGGCATTCACAGCCCATTGAGCACCCCACGTCGCGTCAGGGGACTCATGTTGGCGCATTGCAGGTCCTGCACTGGTCTTTTGCTGGTCCGGGTCTCATGGGTGGACTGATCGCAGTCTTTCCGTGGGCGCACCTGCACCATATGGGGACCCATACCCGCCCTGTGTTGTGACTTGGCCTTTTCGAGGTCCAGTAGTGGCCCCTGTGGGACCGAGTGCCGGTCCCGGGTGAGACCTCGGCCGGTCCAGCGCCTTCGGGCGCGCTGGCCCGGCACTGGACTTATTCGGGTCCTGCCGGTGGCGCTGACGGAACCAAAGCCAGCCCAGTGCTCCGATGCCTCGATTTCTGCCGCATTCAGTCATGGACTCACGATGGTCTTTCACTGGTCCTTGCAGAGACCATTGAAAGACCATAGACTGATGACTGATAGATGAGTCGAAAGGGCCGCAAATGGTGATATCCATCGCGGACCACGCACGAGAGGGGTCCGTGATGACTGCAAGCAAGGCCACCAGCACGACTGCGCCAGAGGGTGTGAATCATGGCGAAGCCTGCTGAGCCGCGCCGCCTGCGCTGGAGCGTCCCGCGCGTGGACGTGTCGACGAACCAGTGGCTGGATACGCAGAACGACATCTCGCAATCCCTGCAGCTGCTGATCCGCGAGTCCATTCAGCGGGACGGCTACATCGACGTCGTGAACAGGCCCATCGAGCAGCTGCCCCGCCGGGGCCGACCGCCGCAGAGCGAGTCCGAGCTCCAGGCCACTGGCGCTGAACCGGAAGCAGGCACAGCCAACACCGGGGCTCCAGTTCCTGCTCGAGCAGAGGTGCAGGCTGTGACCGAGCAGGCAGCGCAGGTCGGCACCCAGCCGGCCGAGGTTGATGAAGAACCATTCATCGAGACGCCCGCGCAGCACCTCGAGCCTCCAGTCGTAAAGGCCGCTCCATCCGGGTTGGATGCCTTCCTCACCCACTGATCCGTACTTCCTGAGACAACGAACACCTGAACGAGAAGGACACAGACCATGAGCAGCAACAGCACCACCGAGAAAACCATTGAGCTCACCGGCGGCATCGATGTCGGTAACGGCTACGTCAAGGGCGTCATCCGCGGCGAAGTGAACGGCAAGGAGGTCTTCGACGCAATCGATCTGCCCTCTGCGGTGGTGAGCACCTCACGCGCCACGCCGAAGGTACCCGAGGCTGATGCAGATGCCCTCAGGATCGTCGTCGAGGATGACTTCTACAATCACCTCGCAGCCTCATTCACCACTCCCCTGGTCGGGCACTCGGACCTGCGCACGTTCGGCCGCGCGGCGCTGAGTACTCCGGGCTCGAAGTTCACACAGTTTGAGGTCCTCGGTGCCCGCTCGAAGGCCGATCAGGAGCTGAGCTTCGTGCTTGTCCTTGGTGTATTCGCCGCCAAGGTACTGCGCGACCACGTGCGCGACCACGGTACTCTGCCGGATCACGAGCTGCATGCCTCGGTGCGCACGGGCCTGGCACTGCCGATCGCCGAGTACGTGCAGCGCCGCAGTTCTTACGCCGCCCAGTTCATCGGCCGCCTCGGCAGCGCGGATCCGACGGTTCACCTGGTGACGATCAAGAACTTCAGCACTCCGGTCACCGTGCGCCTCACGTTCGAGGACGTGCAGGTGCTGCCTGAGGGTGCGTCCGCGCAGTTTGCGATCACCGACAAGGGCGAGCCGCTGGCACAGGCTCTGCTTGATGACCTGCGGGCCTCGGATCCGGAGGAGGCCGCGCGCCTGAAGGGCGTCACCGCAGGCCTGCTGGTCGGCGTACGCAACACCGTTGGTGTCGACGTCGGCGAGGGCACCGTGAACTTCCCGGTCTTCACCGACGGCGCGTTCAACTCTGAAGCTGCTGGGACCCTCGAGCAGGGCTATGGCACCGCGCTGACGAACGCCCTGGACCGCATGAGCACCAGCGGTGATAAGGACTTGCGGTTCAAGAACCGCAAGGCCCTGGCCGATTTCCTGCAGCAGGAGCCGAGCGTGTTCCTGCAGGGTCGCTTCGACAGGGCGGCCGGCTTCGTCTCGGAAGAGGCTGAGTACCTTTGCGACGAGATCGCCTCGCGGTTCGAGGACGTCCTCACCGAGGTCGGCGGTACCACCGAGGTGGTCTATGTCTACGGCGGCGGCTCGGGTCCGATCAAGGAGATCCTGCGCCCGGTCCTGCAGAAGGCAGCCGGCTCGATCCCGGTGCTGTATCTCGATGCTGCATACTCGCGGCACCTGAACCGCGAGGGTCTCTACCTGGCGGCCAACGCCGTCGCGAAGAGCGCCAAGCCTGTGGCCAAGCGGAGCAAGGCTGCGGCGTGATGAGCCGTAGCGCCGGGGCGGGAGGCTGAGCCATGGTAGTGCCTGTCAACTACACGACGAAGATCTCGGCGGCACAGACTGTCGCCGAGATGCAGGCTCTGCTTGCTGCGCATGGAGCACGCCGGATCAGCGTCGACTACGACGCCTCCGGTGTGCCCAGCGCACTCGACTTCGTCTTGGAGACGCCGCACGGCCAGCGCGGCTTCTCGCTCCCTGCCAGCGTCGACCGTATGGAGGCGCTGCTCCGCAGCGAAGAGAAGGCCGGCCGCCTGAAGTCAGGCAGCAAGGCCGAGAGGACCAGCCGGGCCCAGGCAGAACGCGTCGCCTGGCGGGTCATGAAGACCTGGCTCGAAGCGCAGCTTGCGCTCGTGGCCGCCAGGATGATCGACGTCGACCAGGCGCTGCTGGCGTTTCTGCAGGTCGATTCGACGGGCCGGACGCTCTACGAGGTCTATAAGGAGCGCGAGGGCGCAGCGTTGCAGCTCCCTGGAAATGAACCCCGGTCCTGACTCGTCCCGACGGAGACTACAGACCGACCAGCAGCAGTCCATACACCGCCCCAAGGAGGCATCAGCACAATGACCGATCACGACAAGACCAACGACGGACCCAAGAAGGACCAGCACAAACCCAGAGATAAGCCATCCGGTATGGTTGCCCGGCTCAGGCAGTTGTACGAGGAACGGCCGGCGGTCTTCGCTGTGCTCCTGATGGGGTTCTCTGCCCTGGTGTTCCTGCTCGGCGTTGTTCTCTCCGATGGCGTTGCCTGATGGACGCCCTGTTGATGGTGGACCCCTAAGGTAGGCTTGGGCGTCATTTGTATTTCAAAAGGGGGGGACTCGTGCGTGGAAGCGCGGTCTATGGCAAGGGTTACCACGACGGCAGTCATGACACCCGTGTGGAGGACCTGATCATTGCAGGCGTCGTGGCCGGCACCGTCGTCATCGTTTCCGGTGGCGTAAAGCTTTACCGGAAAGCCAAGCAGGTCCACGCAGCCAGGCTGGAACAGCGAATGAAGGACGTCGACGACAGCGACAATCCCGACGATCCCGAGCAGCCGTAACTCACTGACGAAAAAAGAGACCCCACCGTCGGAGCCTGAGCTCCTGGCGGTGGGGTCTTTGCAGTGCTGTTGGTCATTCGGTTGAGGCGCGGTCGGCTCTGCGAATCACTTTGACAGGTAGTACTGCTTCCATGGCGATGAACTTCAGGAAGGCCTGCACACAGTCCGGGCAGAGAAAGAACCAGGGCTGGATGTAGTGGAATTTCAGGGTCCGCCATACGTGGGCATTCGGATCGTAGTTGTCCGAATTCTCGTGGGTAACATCAATATCAGTCTCAGCTCCGCAACGATCACAGGAGGTGAGGGTTACTTGTCTGGTACCCATCAAAGTTCCTTCCTAAACTTTTTGACTGGTCTGCTTGGTTTTCAGTCAATGCCGTGTTCGGCCGACAAGGCTGCCAGATCGTGGCTGAGGTCCTCCATCTCGACGACGGCGGCCAGGGTGCACGGCTGGGCCGTGAGGCAACAGAGTGAGCTGCGCAGACCTTTGGCCACAATTTCGACGGCAGGCATGTACTTGAACAGCATGCGGTACATCCGGGAGTCCTGACCGTGGCCAAGTTGGTGACGGATGGAGCCAGCATTGTCTTTCAGGTCGCTGGCCTTGATGAGCAGCGCCCGGGAGCCGGAGTTTGCAAGCAGGGTGATGTGCTCTTCGTAGCTGGTGCCGTTGGCTGGATTAGTCACCGCTCCCACCAGCTGCGAGACGCGCCGGCCGAATATCCGCGACAGACAGTCCATCGGTTTCTCGCTGGGGTGGCCGAAAGCTTCGAGGAGTTCCTTGCTGCAGTCTTCGACGACATCATGCAGCAGCGCGGCAGCAATCAGCTCAGCGTCGACGACGCCCCACCGTATGAGGCGCAACGCCACGCGCAGCGGATGCTCAATGTACGGCACGCGTGGCATGTCTCCCCTGACGAAGCGGGTCTGCTTCCGGTGCAGGAACGAGGCCATCGTAGCTGCGGAGGTGACAAGCTCCGAGTTCGTGGTGCCGGGCAAGAGACGATGGATCTCGCGGTCGAGCTCGAACACGAGCATGGCCGGGTCCATCTGCTTGAGCGGGACACGCGTTATGGGCAGGGTGGTCATGGCTTTTCCTTCGTTCGAGACGGCTGTCTTCCTGTCGCAAGACACCAGGCGCTGCCCTGCAGCGCATTTCCCGAGGACAAAAGAAGAACCAGACAAAGAAAAACCCCGACCCGATGCCGAAGCATGGGGTCGGGGTAGTCGGACTGGCCTCAGACCGAGAGCTTTCTGCCGCGGGCCAGCTCGGCGCTGCTGATCACGATGCGGTAGCCACCCACGGGATAGCTCGGGTGGTCGCTTGAGACGACAGCACACGTCCAGGAACCAGAGTTCCGCTTGCGGGGCTTCGGCTCCTCCTCGACCCTCTCGGGCAGGAGGTCCTTGCGGTAATCGATGGGGACCACGACGAGGCGGTGGTCGTTCAACGTCGAGCCCGGCAGCTCGATTAGCAGGTCCTGCGGCCATTCCCGGATCGTTATGGGAAGCGTGGACAGGTGGTGGTTGCTGGATCCCTCCGGCGACTGGGCCAGACGCTCGCGCTCCTGCCCCTCGGTCTCGATGAATCCGATGCGTTCGAGGAAAGACATGGCAAGGCTCCTTTACAGACGTCGTCCGCTGGCCCGCGGGTGCAGGGCCAACCATTGAGAGTTCTCATTCAGAACGAGATCCGGATCAGCTGTGCTGATCCTTTGCAGGAAGAAGAGCGAACAGTCGGTTCGCGACGCGATCGAAAAAAAGAGAACCCCATCAGCTATGAGCTGGTGGGGTTCTCTGAGTCGAAGGCCCGCCGAGTGCGAGGGGCAAGTTAGGCGAGGGGGTTTATTCAGCCAGCCAGCAACTCGAAGAGCTCCGCTGATTGGTCACCAAGTACTGCAGTTCTTTCCCTGGTTAGTTGCTGTATGGAATGAGCGCGTTCACATAGGGCCGGTTTGACCAGTCGTTACATCGCATCAGTCTTCGATACTTTCCCTGATATCTTGGGCCCAGCCAGGACCCCACTGCGCCGAGTTGGTGGATATCGCAGCGCGAAGTTGTGTTCGGAGGAAGTCACCAACCGGCGCATTTTCGATGGGTAGTACCTGAATGACGATGGAAACCAGCCGACGGGCTTCCTCCGACACACGGAGAAGGTCCAGTAGGCCATACCTGGCCACATCGGGGATGTCTTCGACGGCGTAGAAGACGATTTCGTCTGCCGCGATCCGGGTAGCGCTGATGGAGCGGAGCTCTTTGAGCAGTGGCTTCTGCCCCGGGGAACCTGAAAAGTCATCCTGCGCCGACAGGTATGGCGCGATGAGGTCACCCAGATTCTGCATTCCAGATAGTTCGATGGACAGAGATCGAAGTGTTCCCAGTTTCATCAGTTCTGGTCGTTCGCGCAGGAACCACACAAGCGCAGCTGACTCTGCCGTGTCCAGACCTTTCAGCGCAGTATTGAGCTGGGCGCGTGCATGTGCGGCGATGTTGTCTGATCTAGTTGAAAGACTTGCCAGCAGCCATACCGCGGAGAGCTTCGCCCCGGAGCCAGCCTTCAGACTCGTTTGAATACGTTCTTTCACCTGGGTCCAGGCTTGCGTGTCGCGTTCCGAGGATTCTCTCAGCACTCTATTCAGCTGCTCTGTGTGACTTCCAGGATGTTCGCCGAGAGCCTCCAGCGCGTATCTGGTGAGGCGACGAAGGTACTTGGGTGCGTCCGCGGCAATATCGTCGTCGAGCAGGTCGACTGCGAGCATCGGTCCGAGCAGACTGGTGCCGGTGGCTTCATCTCGGTGGCCGACGTCGCCGACCAAAGAAACGAGACCGTCGCGGAGAATCTCGCGCTCTTCGAAAAGCTGACCTGCCCCGAGCAGCCATGTGTGCCGCCAGTGAGCAGATGTGGCAGTCCGCTCGAACGGGTCCAACGTCTCCTTGTCGCCGAGGCTGAAGAAGTACGAGGCTGCCATGAATTCCTGAAGGCTACGGAGTTCAAAACCGACATGCTCGGCCTTCCGCGGAACAAGGAGGACGAGCCGGTCAAGAGCCGCTTTCGAGAGGTCTGAGGTAATCCGTTGCACATCACCGTTGGGGAAGTCTTCAGCCCTGAGCCGTTCGGCGATGACACTTTCGAACTGTTTGTTTGTGAGGAGCGCGTCAGCGTGCCCGACGTCTTCAGCTCGTTGCTGCAGGGCGATCCCTACACGTTCGTGGATCCGCTGAACGTTTCGCCGATGTTCTCGAAGGAGCTTAGCCAAGTACGAAGGCTCCTTGTTCATCTCACGCTCGTAGATGGTCGAAAAGTACTGGCTGAACAGCTCGTGACGGCTTTCCGGGAGCTTGGCGCGCTTGGCCAGCAACAAGCTCATGATCGTGACTTGCAACGGTGTAACCATCAGCCGGCTTGTCGCTTCACGCTGAACAGCAATCTTGGCGTGACGGACGACATGCTCTTGCAACTCGTCGTCCCCTGAATACTGAACGGCGGCGAGCTGTCTCACATAGTTCACGGCTTCCTCGGCCGAGAGTGGCGCAAGAGTCAGCTGCTCGTAGGACTCAGGTGAGAGTTCCTGAGCGTAGCCCTGCGGCCGGGTGGTCGCAACGATGAACACATCGGCTTCGACGCTTCTGGCATCGGTGAGGAAGTCGTCGATCGCTTCAAAGACCTTCTCGCGGGAGGACGAAGCGGGTACCTCATCCAGACCATCGAGCACAATCATCCATGGCCATATGCGAAGCCATGACTTCAACTTCGCCGGGGTGACCGGCGCATCTCCATCGATCAGATCGTTCATCCTGTCAGCAATAAAACGCAGTAGGCCTCCGGACTTGCCGCTAGTGAGCGCATCGCCTAACTCGCTCAGCCTGACAAGAACCGGCCAGCGACGATTCAGAGGGAGCGGCACACCCATTTCGCGAACCAGATGCTCACGCATTGTCTTCAAAACATCGGCATCCGCGGAAGCAAGCTTGGATTCCGGGTACGTCTGCAAAAGGGCAAGCCGGTACGCCTGGCAAAGGAGCAACCCCAGCGTCGACTTGCCTTGACCCGGACCACCGACGACGACCACATGTGGCTGATCAGGCATTTCATCCCCAGGGCGTAGCATCCGATCACCGAGCATAATGATTTTACGCAGTACGCCCGGATCGCCTCCGTCAGCACGGAACCCCTCCATGTGAGGCAGATCGATAGCGACTTGCGAAAGCGGAAGGCGCTTGGACCGGTCTGCTCCGGACTCATCGAGACGGACCCACTGCTCCCGTCGGAGACTCTTCAGGCTGTGTGTCTCATAAATTGCTTCAAGTCCTTGTCCATCAAGCTGAAGCTGGCTCTGTATCTGCGAAAGCAAATCGCCGGCCATGAGAAAGGCGTTGTAACGGTTCCGGATACCAGGGTAGTTGTCCAGCAGCGCGTGGATCTTATCCCCATGCCAGAGTGCCCATCCCCGAATTCCCAGAGACGGTAGTTCGTTCGCCAGGAGTGAGTTCAGTTCGTCAATGCCCCCGACGCCTGGCACCGAAGAGAGCTGAACATTCGTGGTGAAGAGCAAATACTCCGGCAGCCGACCATTGGTGCGCCTGCGCTTCTTTTCATCTTTCCACTCGTTGATCTCGCGCTGGACGGCATTACGAAGCCACTTCGAGTTGTCCGCCACACCCTTGGGTTCCTCGCAAAACTTTGCCTGAATGACAAGGTAGCCATTCCAGTTGTCCTTAGCCCCCCGATCGCCAGGGTAGGACATCGAGCCCTCGAACGTTGCCTCTCGACCACCGTCAGATCCCACACCGAACACCTCGGCTGAGGCTCCGAAGACAGCAATCGCCAATGCTCGGGTCAGATGCTCAAACTCAACATCGCCCAAACGATCCAAATCGTACTTCGCCAAGACAGACTCCCCCAAGAATTCATCGCTCCTGCGCACCACTGAACCGCCCAGGCAAGAAACATAGCTCCCAGTTAACCACCCTTTGATGCCAACGAGTTGGCGTCGTCGGTTCGTGGATGCTGCGCCGGACAACGCCTCAGATCACCAGCTCTTCCTCACGGATCCGCAAGGGGCGGAAGGGCAGGTTCTCCACGGGCAGGATGACGCCCATTCGAATGACGGGGAGACGCAATTCGATCATCTCCCCGTCGACCACGTCTGCGACGACCGAGCCGTAGCGAGGCGTTCGGCAGCCGCTACGAAGTCGTCTTTGCTGATTTCGGTGGTCGCATCTTCGCGCTTGAAGGAACCGGCCCACTGCTTCAGGTAGTCGAGGCACAGCTTTCGATCGGCCAGACGAGCTTGCTCGTCGTAAACGGGCGCGAGGAACTGGAGGTCCAGATCGAAATCGAGGGGCAGTATGTCCTGCTCGGGTGCGGCGATGATGCTCATGTCGTCCTCCAGTGGCCGGCGTGGTTGTCTTGTCACCTCCTGCTCCGGATCAGCTGCGCTGATCCCGTGTTCGACGAAGAAGTGAAGGAAAAGAGCGAGCCCCGACGAAGAGCGCATGGCGCATCCCCGTCGGGGCTCTGTATGGTCGGCGCACTGCCTGGTCAAGGCAGGACATGGCGTCGGCTGGGCCGACGCGGGTCTGTTGGTTTCGGAGGCCAGCTCAGGTCAGGCGATCGCCTCGCGCACGTCGGCAGCGAGTGCCTCGGCGTCCTGGACTGCTCCCCCGGTCAGCTCCGGAAGGAACCGCACCAGGGCCTCTTCCGGCGTCACCGCCCCTGTATCCTTCACCGCTACGGGCGGCAGAGTGCCGAGGATGAGCAGCAGGACGGAATCCTGCTGACGGCTGCCTTCCGGACGGCAAGGTACTCCTTCGCCAGCTGAGTTCTCTGGAAGGACGCCCTGCCGATCCGCTTTGCCTCGACCAGCACATAGCTCATGGGCATGGAGAGGTCTGCGTCGGGCTGGACCCGAATCCCACCCGGAAGGGTGTCTTCCTGGGGCAGCAGCGTGATGCTCGCGAGCTCGGCCTCCACCCGCTGCCGCTTCCCTGGCGCGCTCGGCCCCATGGGCCCTGCGGAGGACCTCCCCCGGAACGCATCCCGTGGCAGGTACGACAACGGCAGAAGGACCTCTGCCGTCAGGACATTCTCCCGACGCCGGCCGCCCTGGCGGTATTGATCTCAGGACGTCCGCATACTCGGGCCCCCTCGCCCAACCGCTAAAGCTGGCAGCTTCGACTCTTTGTTCCAGCTACCCCTCCCGTTCACGCAAACACCATCAGGGCAACCCCAGCAGCTTTCCCGGAGGACACGCAAGTACCGAAACTTCCTATTTGGTCCCAGGCTCAGTGAGATCCACGTTGACTCTGGCTGATTTTCCCTTGAGCGAATGGACAACTGATGTAAGTGCCGACTTGCGCTGAACATCAGCTTGCATCTGCCGGAGTTCCGAAATGCCTGCGGCAGTGGTACTACTGCGTAGTATTTCAACGTGAGTACCATCGGTAGGCATTAGGTCATCCCACTCAGCGAGAACCATATACTTCTGTTCCATCTTCAAGGCATTGGATTCTGATCCATAGGCGACTTCTCCCAAACCGAAGTTCTTCGTCCTGAAATCGACAATATCCCGGACAACTTCCTGCCTACGCTTTTCGCTCAACCGACCACCGTACAACCAGCGCATCGCCAAATCTTCCGCACCGGGAGTCACAGGCAGGTATATTCGAGCCCAGCTGGCATTAAGGATTGAGTCGGGGGGTTCTAGTGGTCGTTTCAGCTCTGGGCTAATCCACCAGCCTGGATACAGCTCATAAGACACCGAATCCCACTCGAAGAGATCTCGCCAGAGATTTACTTCGTGCGCCTCGTCCCGCAAGTTGGCCGGAAACAAATTCTCCACCAAGACGCTGGTGAGCTCCACGAGATCAGTCGTTGACGCACGAAATTCCTTCTCCCATGCATCCGCCGAAGCCTGTGCTCTGACTTCAGTCCGATGCTCCAAGTCGGAATGTTCGGCTTGCCAGATGGCTAGTTTGGAGGAATATTCTTTCCACTCTGCTTGATAAGCCTGATCTGCCGATCGAGGATCTTCGATGAAATCGGCGCTCGCTTGAACAAATACATCACTCCATTCTCCCGCCCAGTTAGGGGGCATCCCTAATCAGATCTCGCTCAACGACCTTGACGCGGACAAGGAGCTTCACTTCAGTACCGTCCCAGCGCGGTTCATCCAGGGGTATCAGCTCCCGAGGGCGATGCATGCTAGTCACGAACCGCAGGCTCGCCTTTACGCGGGCCCCTTGTCCGTCCCAAACTTTCCCCGATGGCGCGGCAATCACAATCTCCTCTGTGCGATCCGTCCCACCGCCGATGCTCCAGTTGACAATCTTCTTTTGGCCCGTAGCTGTCTCAACGGCTGAAGTCTTCTGGACCGGTATTGGAGGGGGAGCAGGATAAAAGACAGTGTCAGTAACGTCCTGGATCCTCTTCCTTCGTCCGTCGTCGATGCGGCCCCGGAACCCGCCACCCGGGTTTCTCACTGTCGCTGCCCAGCAGAGCCGAATTCCGTATCGCTCCTGACGTAGCCGCACACGTCGTAGGATCTTGAAGTACGCCAAGTCGATCCCCGAATACTTTGCCGGGTTCTTCACGATCCTCTTCGAGGTGCTCTCAAATCCATATTCCGTGGACACTTTGTAGGCAAGGCGATGAAGGGAGCGGTATTTCGCCGCCAGCTTCGTGGTGGCATCGCTAGCCCTCTTCACGGACAATGAACGAGATTCATTGTTCGCTTCAGAGGTGTTGCTCGTAAAGCCCACACTGACGCCAATGTTCGCTACCGGTGGGCCTAATCCCAATTGGCCCCCCGCTGTCACTCCAGACGAGGCGTTACGTGCGTTGCTCCTCTCCAACCCCTCCTGCATCTCGGTGCTTAGTGAACTGGACAGTTCCAAATCCTTCTGCTGCTCGACCTCAGTCACGTCTTCAAGGGCAATTTGTCGCTTCGTGAAGGCTCGCTGCTCAAATACAACCTCTTCTCCAGGGCCAAGAGGCAAGACATAAACATCCTCACCCAGCCTGATCTCCGAGGGACTCTCCCTGGTTCTATCCAGAAAAAGGGATCCAATTTCACTCTTCCATTGAGAAGGGCCATCCAGGGTGAATTGCTGAATCGACGGGATAGTCGGAAGGACAAGTTTCTTTCTTGTCAAGGACTCACTAATGGCATCTATCCAGACGTCATTGCCAGCGGACGTTACGCTAACCGCCCTAATTGCGGAAACGAGTCGATCCATGGGCATATTCCCTCGCCAACGGCCTTCAATGCTCCGCAAGGGCGAACCCGAAGCAATGTGTACCCGGTTCCTATGAAGCGGACGACGCCTGCCCCAAACTTTGGAGGCAACCGTGGAATCGGTTGACTCATGCAGGTCTTTACCCGAATCTGCAGAAGTCCCAGATGCTTCGAGAGCGAGGGCTTCAATTCCATCCAAGCAGTTTTCGATGATGATCGAAAGAAGTTGACGCCTATCTTTGATTTCCATTCGAGCCAGCGTCGTTGCCAGCTGCTGGGGGGATGCAGCGATTCGCGATAGATTGTCAAGTTGCAAGTGCGTTAGAGCAGGGGCACCCCTTCCTTCTTCGATCTGAAGCGGCACGAAGACATTCGAGTACGTCATGCGATCAGAATCTGCCTGGAGGGAGGAGATTGCCTCATGTAGGCTACTGAATTCGCTACTTAATTCGATCTTGCCCTCATCATTTGGCGATTCCTCGGCCTTATCTCCGGACATAACACCCCTTCAACCTCCCGAGAAGATGTCTGCTGACAGTTTGCTCTCCAACCAGTCCCATCACAAGAGGCCTGGGAGCTAACATTGCTGCTGTCCCTCTCTTGGCGACCCGTGTTCGTCCTGGGAGACACTGTTCGTCGCCCCGAGCTTGCGCCGACGGGATCCCCCTTCAACCTCCCGAGGAGATGTCTAGTCGGTCGCACCACTCGAATCAGTTACATCACGAGGGCGTTTGCGCTAACCTTGCGCAAGGTCGAAGACTCGGGGCTGAGCCCCCGATGTTGTGCCCCTGACTCGCAAGACGCAACGCGCGACGCCACGGATCACCGAAAAGGAGCGCTTTGGGTGGGACCATCGTTCATCTCCCTGCCGGACACCGACTATGAATCAATCACGAACGTGGCTTTTCATATGCAAAGGCTTCTCAGGTCCACTTCTTCTGCCGACTCCACTGTCCAGGGGGAACTTCGAGCCGCTGTTACTTCAACGCGAAACAGCCTCACGACGCGAATCCGACTAGGTTTGGCACCTGATGGCGCGACAGCTGACTTCAGGTGGATCATAGAGTCATTCCCTGAAGCCAAAGAACATAGGCACGCGCGTGAGCAGCACACCGGATCAGACTACTTCCGACTCATTCATGAAAGTTGGGGGGTAATGCTGACCAAATTGTCAAAAGATTGGGAATGGCTTGAAGGGGCACATCAAGCAATAGCGATTTCCTGCATTCCAGTACTCGCGGTCTCACTCCTCGCTAAAGACCCCAACTCTGATTTGCAGCTGATCTCCTCGGCTTCAGCAGCCATGCTAAAGAAGTATCCTCTACCTGGAAGGTATCCCGACGAATTTGCGGCGTCTTATTTTCTTCAATCTCGCGTTGAGTCCATGCGTAGTAGGAGCAGCACTCTAATAAGGGTGAGCACTGGCGACCTGAAGTTGCACGAGCAACGGATCTTAGATGACTCGAACGTTATGAAGTTCGCATACGCGGGCATCTATATCGGATTCCGAGCAATCGAGAAGGTCATAGGTGAGAATCTCGAGGCGATCTCCAAAACCGTTACCCCTGACTGGCAGAAGGCGATCGAGTTTCTGCAGAAGTCCATGACACGTTTTGATGTCTGGATACGCGCAGCATTGAAGAGCGCCACCGGATCTGCGGACGAGCAATCCCTGAAGAAGTGGGTAGAAAGAATTTCGGCTCTCGCCGTTGGCATCGGCACATACACGGCTGTTATTCAACTTTCCCAGTACATAGAGCTGGAAGCTCCTTGGTACCTCACTGACGACGTGCTTCAGATAGGACTTATTGATCTCGCCGGCAGATTGTTCCATTTATTGGAGGATTTGAATGATACTCACGGAGAATACGGGCGATTGGCAAATGTGGCACAGGCCTATTCGGAGGAAGCAAAATGGCGTCTCGACCGGTTGCAAGCCGGCCTCGAAGCAGGCTCCGAAATTCTCAAATTGGGAGACTACATCGGGGTCGTATCCGGAGTTCTCGGGCTCGCGTCGCTAGCGAAGAGTCTCGCCTCGATTGCTGCAAACGTCGCTAGGGCATCACGGCCCGTGGCTTTAGTATCTGGAGGCAGCGTAGCCGGAAGCGTAGCACTACGCGAGGTCGACATCCTGGCCAAGGCTGTAGAAGCGACTACAGCTTTTGCAGTAGCAGCGGGAGGAGGCGGATCCGCCGGTCCCAAGCGTGGCGGAGCCGCACCTGTCCAAACGGGGCGTGCCGGAGAGCAAGCACGCGGTATTTCGCCGGAGGATAAGGAATGGATTATCTCCATAACAGACAGTTCCAAATCTGGCTTCAGGATACCGGACAAATTAACGAGCCTGGGCCTGGAAGAGGTCAAGAATGTGCTCCGACTAAGTCTAACGAAACAACTTGAGGATTTTATCCTGTTCGCCGGGGCTAATGAGATCCGCTTCACCCTTGTTGTACGCGCGGGCACGCGCACTAAACTCAGTGCTCCTCTTTTAGAGCTAGAAGCCAAAGGCATTATCGAAATTCTACGCGTACTCTAAGTCACGATAGGCCTGATCCTACAGATTCAAACGGATGCTGCGAAGAGCGCTAAGAGATAGCTTCGCTGAGATCCCTTACTACGGGTCGTGAAGCTTGTCTCCTTCGCAGGCTATCCGGCGACTGTCTGATCCCATCATGGCCGGCAGATCAACGTCGGAGGCGATGTTACTTGGTGCCCACGGTGGTGGAACCGCCCCGAAGCGATTAGCCGCCTCGAGGCGCTATGGCGAGCCTGGGAGCACCTCCGCCTCGATGGGGCCACCGGAATGACCGTTTGGTGGCGCGACCACGCAACCCACCACATGGGCATCCTGCTCCGTCGACGGCCCTTTCAAAGGCTGTAACCCGGAAGAACACCAGTCTGGTGCTTGTCTTTTTGAACCGCCGGGGTGGCATGTGCGGCAGCGGGTTCGGCAGTCATGAAACGAAGTAGCCCCTTCTGCGCAAGAGCTTTCCACACTGTATTGGTCAGCCATTACTGGCGGCCGAGTGTCGGGCAGTTCGCAGGCGCGCCGTAAGCACCCTTGTGTTGCCACTTCGCTTGCTCGGCGGCGGACAGGTATTCGTGCCAGCGCTCAGGCTGGGGTTCACCCTTAGGAATCCAGGCCTCGGCATAACCGCCGGCGGTTTGCGCAAGGTTGACGTCCTCATCGCTTGATGAGACAAGGACGTAGGCAAGCGACCGGCCGTAGCGGTCGGTGCGGTCGGCGTGGGAGTCGTAAGAAATGGTTACCTGGGTACCTTCGGGCAGCAGCTTGTTGAGATGGTCAGTAGCCTCCTGGGCACCACATTCGGGGCCGGCGTCCTTGCCATAGTTCATCTCGGCGGCATCGATGCCCAGCAAGCGTACGGTGTGCTGGGTGCCTGCATCATTGGTTGGCTGCAGTGCGCCGGCAACTGCCCGGACAGCGATGGTGTCGCCGTCGATCACCCGGATGATCTCGGTTTCGACCGAGACGGGCTTTTCGCCATCCTGAGACTGAGGTGGCGCGGACCGATCCGCAGCCTGACTGGTCGACGGTGCTTGGTCACTTGGGACACCTGGCACTATCGGTTGGCCGTCGTCGCAGCCGGTCAGTGTACTGATGCCCAGCAGTGCGGCCACGAGGCAGCGGAGGACGAGGCGGGATGCGTTGCGCTTCATGTGGTGCTCCTAGTTGAAGAGGTCAATGGTAAGCGGATCCGGGCTTCAGGCCTCAGCGCCGTCGCGGATGACGAGCACCAGGCGCGAACCGCGGACGAGGTAGGCGTTTCCACCGATGGTCAGGACGTGAACTGTCGTGCCCACCGGTGGGCGCACCTGGTCGATGACGGCGGTGCCCTCTTCGATGTCCGGGTTCAGGTCACGCAGGGCGACCCGGTCGCCGCGGCGCAGGAGCCTGGCGCTTTTGCCGCCGAGAATACGGTGGCGTTCAGCGGAGTCGAAGACGATTCCGCCTGCCGCAGGGTCCGTGTTCCTGGCCATCGCGAGGAAGGCGGGAGTGATCATGTCAGTCATGAGGTTGCGCTCCTGGGCTGATGGGACTGGAGATAGGGATCTGGTGGCGCTCACGGGAATCGAACCCGTGACCTCTCGTGCGTCGTCCTGTACCGGACCTGTCGCCTGGGTCTGCCCGACCGGGGATTGATGCGGAGTCGAACCGCGGGCAGTCAGAACGCCGAGTGCTCTGCCGCTGAGCTAGAGCGCCGGGGCTGTCCAGTGTGGACAGCTTTGATGGAAGGGATGGTTGGAGCCGGATCGGGGCTTAGGCTGCCAGCCGTTTGGTTTATGACCGGCCCACGAGGACCTGGTACTGGAAGTAGGCGATGCCGGGTGATTCGCCACCGAGGAAGTAGTGGACTTCCTCGGCCGTCAGCCCGGT
This sequence comes from Pseudarthrobacter sp. GA104, assembly GCF_009741265.1. Taxonomy (GTDB): domain Bacteria; phylum Actinomycetota; class Actinomycetes; order Actinomycetales; family Micrococcaceae; genus Arthrobacter. The sequence goes on along the minus strand of NZ_WOWL01000001.1, from coordinate 4,288,425 downwards.
GGCATCAAAGTTGACGATTTGCGGGTACATCTCGGCAAGGATCCGGGCTGGGGCCGGGATGTCGGAGACAGCCGGCGGCCGGGCGTCGACAGGCTCGACTATTTTCGCGATGGTGGGCCGGGGTTCAAGCAACAAGCTCATGTCGGGTTCCTCTCAGTAGTGCCTGCGCTCCGTCATGAGTCGGTTACGTCCATCCGTCCAGTGACGGTGCGGAACTTCTCCGCCGGCCGGTCGTCGTGTTTGGCAACGAACAGCTTGCTGGCGTGCAAGCGCAGCTTCTCGACCAGTGCCGTTACGACGTCGTCGACCATGGCCTCAACGTCGGGGCCGGGGTGGTTCTCGATCACTCCACCGACGATGCCGGTGAGCTCGGCGCGCAGTGTCTCCTCGCGGCCGGTGACGTCGGTGGCGTCGGTTGTTTCAACTGCGACGGTGGGCATGGCAGGTCTCCTTCTTACGGACGAGGGTGTTCTTTCAACAGCGGAACCGCATCAGCTGTGCTGATGTGCTTTGGGGTGGAAAAGCAGATCCCCGCCCGAGCAGCGCGAGGCTCCTCGGAACGGGGATCTGCGGTGGCATGGCCACCTGTATTCGGTTGTGGGTATTCAGTTATGGTTTGCTGTGCCGCGTGCGCGCCTTGGCTTAGAAGGGCGGCTCTCCGAAGGGCAGCTCTTCGCTCTGGACAGCGCTGGTGGCGACAGCCGGTGCAGCAACGGCGGCAGGGGCCGGGTCCTGGACCTGGGTCTGCAGAGCCTGGTTCTGGGCCTCTGCGGCGGCGACGCGTTCGCTCACACGGGCCTGGGTCACCGAGCGCGGCTCGAGGAAGGTAATGCTCTGGACGACTGCCTTGAGCTCGAAGACCTCGACGCCGTTCTTCTGGTAGCGGTCCTGCTTCAGCTTCACGGTCACGGCGACGAGGTCGCCCCTGTGGATGCTGGCGAAAGGACCGGTGCCGTTGGTGGTCGCGCGCACGAAGGCTTCCACGGGCACAGCATCTGCGCCGCGGTTGCCCTGGGCGTCGGTGTAGTCGTGGTCGGACATGAGGGTGAAGGCGACCTTCTTGGAGCCGTCCTGGTTGGTGAAGACGACGGGGTCCTTGGTCAGGCGGCCGATGACGGTTCCGGAGTTGCGGGGGTTCGACATGATTGTTTCTCCTCGTTGTGCACGAAGCGCGCGGGCAATGTCATTGCTTCCGCGCGCGAATTGGGTGAGTTGAAGTATTCGGTTGTCTCTCAGACCCCCATCCGGATCAGCTGTGCTGATCAGATGATGATCTTCGAACGGAGCCCCGAATCAGCTGCGCTGATCGAGTGCTCTGCTGTTCTTTCCAGAGCTCTTCCTTCGATCGCCTTCGGTGATCCAGATGCCCTTCATCACGAGTCCCGCATCAGCTCTGCTGATCTGACTCGCTTTTCACATGCCCTGCGTCTTACCTGCGGGTCTCCCCCAGCCGGAACCAAGGGTGTCGCGTAACTGAGCCTCGATCTGATCCGCACCTGCCACATCCCCGATCTCCCTGGCGTACCAGTACCGGGATTCGAGCCCGACGACGTTGAGCGCGCGCTCCCCCGTCATCCAACGAAGGATTCTGGTCGTGGACCAGACGATTCCTCCGAGGACCAGGAGGGCGATGATGACGGTACCCATGGCGCGACCCTCCTTTTTGAGTTGGTGCACGGGCTCACAACCGGAGCCGTTGGCGAACGATGTCCATAAGGCTCGGATCGGGATCACGACCCGCCCCCTGCTGCAGCTGCATCCAGCCCAGCAGGTTCTGCGTATCCTGGGCTTCGAGCTGACGTCTCTCGACGTCAAGGTGCTCTTCGCCGAGGGCGAGCAGCTTGCGGTTGCTGTCTTCGATCTTTTCGAGGTGCTCGCGGATGGAACCAAGGCGCGCAATTATCTGGGGTTCGAGAGTCATCAGAGTGTCACCTCGACTTCGTATGCCGTGGAGGAGAACGGCCCGACTTCAATAGATCTGACGATTCGGGCCAGCCGTGCTCGTTGGAGGCTCTCGGCAAGGCCCGAGTGCTCGGACCAGTCCTTGACGTAGACGTGACTGGGAGCAGGGACGAGTCCGTACGCCTCAAGGTTCACCGAGACGCGCTCCGGACCTTCTTCGGTCATCAGCATCAAAGCGCGGCGTTCGTCGTCGTGGTGCAGCGATCCATTGAGTGTGATCGCGCTGAACTCGATGGTGATGCCGTGCTTGACGACGGGTGCTGGTGCGCTGGTCTTGTTCATGGTCTTCTCGCTTTCGGGATTGCCTGGTGGGTCCGACGTGGTGCCCCCCCCAAGCCGCCGTGGCTTTTTACCGGACTGCTGTCTTTGCACGTGACTGGGCTGGGTGCAAAGCGCGTCTGGCGCATCATGCGGCGGACCGGGGGTTGTTCGTGGTGCGGCTCTGGGCCGCTGGAGGTCTTGCACCGGACCCGATGGGGACCAGGGCTGGATGAGGTCTGTTCAGATCCCCTGCACAGCCCAGTCGTAGACCTCGCGGGGACCTTGCGGAGACTCCGTAGAGCCCTCGACGAGATGAGGAGCCGGACGCCGCGTGGGCTGTTCGACGGTATTTTCGAGGGCGGGTGTGACCTCAGCAGAAGCTGTCCGGCGCTTCAGGCTTGTTCGGTGGTGCTGGGCCATGAGCCACACGAGGCACAGAATGGTGAGTATGACCAGGGCGAGGAATGCCCAGCTCTGGGCAGGTGTCATGGGGAGCACGAGAAGACCCCTTCGTAGATTGGATGTCGACCAGGACCCGACGCAGCCCCGCTGCGTGAGAGATCCAGTACTATCTCCGTCGGTCCGCCGACGGGGTCGCCCTTGATCCCTACGTCACCAGACCCGCACGAAAAGCAGCACCGCCTGTGATTCCCACCTGCTCAAGAAGCCAGGTGGGCTAGGGTGTGCCCGCAGGCCAGGTACGCGACGTCATACAGCGGCGCGGGGCCCCAGTCGGGGTCCCAGTCAGGAGGCAGCGGCAACGGTTCGATGGATCGGTCGGCGACGTCCTGTGGCATGCCGGGCTCGGCGGCTGCGTCGATGTCGCGGGAGCAGTCCTCGCACCACTCTTGTTCAGGCAAGAGCATGGAGAGGTTCCGGTCCCTGATCTGCTGTGCGATCGCGCGGGCATCTTCGTCCAGCGCGGAGCCGGAGAGCATGTCGTGAACAGTGCGGCTGAGGGTCACGATGGAGGATTCTTCGGGGTCCGGTGTCATGAGCGGCGCACCTCCTGGCGGCAGAGCTGGAACTGATCGTGTTTCCTGCCATGGCGGCATTTCGAGATGCCGTCGGCGTACTGGACGTTGTTCAGTGGATGCGGGATGAGGTTCTTCTTCGTCAGCTCGCGGATCTGCGGATCACGTGTGCGTTGGTCGGCGTTATAGAGGTCAGAGAGGGTGGGCATGGGATCAACGATCCTTCCGGGTCCTTCGTGATGGGATTGCGGTATGGGCAGAGGGCCTAGTCAAAGGCCAGCTGTGTTGCCCGGGACCAGCTGCGCATCCGGAAGCGGATGGTTGTCGCCGGCGGGGCATCGGTCTGCGGGCAGTCGGCGTCCGTCCGCCAGGCCTCGTAGGCAGCGACCGTGGTGGAACCTGTGCATCGCTGGCAGTTTCTCAGCGCCTCGAGTATCGCCGGCTCGGTCCACTTCGTCGTCGCGCCCTGTAAGTGCCGGGGCTGCTCGATGGACGTCAAGCCGGCGGTTTCGAGCGCGCGGGACCAGGAGCCGAATCTGCGTTCGTAGAGCTGCGACGTGGGGTCCGAACTGTGGCGGCGCTGATCGAAGGTTCGGCGGCCAATGGTCGGCTCGTTCAGTGCCAGCCGACGCAGCGCGTTGAGCAGCTGACGGTCGGTATAGACGACCGGGCCGGGTTTGGTCGGGGCCGGGACGTGGTGCTGGAGGCTGGTCATCGCACTTCGCCCTCCTCCGGCTGGATCTTTTTGATCTTGCGGACGTACTTGACGCGGCCGCGGTACTGTCGGCCGTCGAGGGCTCTGTGATCACGCCGGTGGTCCACTTTGAATAAAGCGGCGTCGGCGGGCAGAGCACCTGGTCCCCGACCGCCACGGGGAAGTTGCAGCCGTAAACCAGCTCACGGGTGCGCTGGTGTCCGTACTTCTCCAGGTGCGGCAGGTCAAGCAGTACGGTGATTTCGCTCGTCGACGACGGTCAGGGTCATGCAGCCGACGATGGTGTCTAAGGCCTGATTGCCCTCGAGGTCGGGTGGTCGATGGTGACGTCCATGACGCCGACCTCCTTCTTCTTCTCGTGGGGCTATGTGTGACGACGCAGCCCAGCGCGGGCATGGCTCTGCTCCTCGGGATTCGGGACGTTTGGCCAACCAGCCCGCCACGGACCCCGGTGATGCGCGGGAGACGCGGCGAGAGCTCCTCCGGATCAACTCCGTTGATCCCAGCCACCCCAGGACTACGTGAGGTCCGTGGGGACCCGGGCGCGCACGAGCGCAGCTCGGCGCGTCCCCTCCTCTCTGAATGGTTTTCAAGCCCCCATCTGACTGGTGACTAATAGATGATTAGTGCCTCAGTCAGATAGGATGTACTCGAAGACCAGTCGGATACGAGCAGATAGTCGACTGATAGCGGATGTCCATCTGACAAGAGAGAGCGGAGCTATGAAGACCCGGATGATGAGGAGGGCGGCACTTCCTGCCGTCGCGCTGGCCACGCTCGGCGTTCTCCTGGCCGGATGCTCGGGAGGAGGCGGGACGGCGAAGCCCTCGCCCAGCCCGAGCGCCAGCCTGGCTGCTGTGAACGACACGGCGCTGGGCAAGGCCCTGCACAGGCTCGTCTTCCATGGCACGGGCACGAAGAGTGCCGACGGCGGCGACTGCCTGGTCGAGGCCGTGAAGGAGCAGGGCATCTCGAACGAGGGCCTGGCTTACATCGTCGAGCGGAACAGCGACGACATGGGCGCTGTGGCCGAGGGCCTGCGGGAGGTCAGCTCGATGGACACGGCCATCCTGCTCTCCCCTGAGCTGAGCGACCTTTTCGACGCCTGTGTCGACGCGGTCATTCCTCCCGGTGACGGCGATCAGAGCTACGAGTCGCCGAAGCCAGTCGAGGAAACGGCGGAGGCCGCGCCGAATCTCAACCCGAAGTACGAAATCAGGGAGGACCTGAGCATCAACTCGGCGTCGGAGCTGACCGACGGGCTGGTCTCGATGTTCTCCTCCTACGCTCTGGACGAGGCGCAGGAAAAGACCTATCAGGCTGCGGGCGAATGCCTGGCCGGCGTCGTGTTCAACGCCCGGTTCTCACAGGTCACGCTGCGCTTCCTGGCCGGAGGAGCGCCCATCGGTGCCGGTTCGATTACGGATCATCTGCATAAGGACGAGGACAAACGGATTTGGGAGTCGAAGGACTTCACCACGGCGCTCCTGGACTGCACGGCCAACGTGACGCCCGGGAAGAGCAACGACGGTAAAGCCTGACATGCACCAGGATTTTCGCTGTTTACAGGGCTGCGAACGTTCCAGATAATGACAATGACCCCGGGAGGCTGAGGCTTCCCGGGGTCATCTTTTTTCGCAGCTGGTCTGCGGATCAGAAACGGGCAGGGTGTTCTCCGCGGGCGGCCGTCCTCAGAGCATCGGCGAAACGGATGTTGACAGGGTCGGAGGTGTCGAACCAGTCCACGGCGTCGAGTTCCTGGAGGTTCATCTTGAAGAGCCTGTGCCAGTTCTCCCCCAGCTCCTGAGTGTTCAGGGGCGTTGCATAGCCAAGAGCGTCGCCCTTGATCGGAACCAGTTCACTACCGAAAAAGTCCAGCGTCGACCACAGACGGTGCCGACCGTTCTGCAAGGGTTCGAACCAGGGATCCATGCGCACGGGCTCGGCCGCGCCGAACCACCTTCGGACGATCTTCGTTTCGGTGCCGGTCAGTTCCTCGGCATCGATCCGAATCAGGCAGCTGATCCTGCCGTCGTCGTCCTCGTCGTCGGGTTCCCACTCGCCGGCTGCCAGCGCTTGGGAGACCTGGATGACGGCTTGTGCAATCAGATCCCAGTGCTGCTCGTCGCGGTCATCCCAGCGTTTGATGTCCGTCCTCGACGTCAGGGTCGAAAGGCACGAATGTGCGGACTCGTCCGGCGTCGGTGCGCCACCAGAAGTTGGGATCGGAAATATAGATGTCAGTCAAGTCACACTCCCCCTCGTACAGTGCTGGCCCGGACGGGCACTGTCCGCCGGTGATCTTTCCAGCTTCGCATGCACCTCAGACTCTGTAGGACCGGCTCCACATGGGGGCACCGCAAGTCCGTTTGAGCGGTGCTGCTGTGGAGAAGAACGGGCCCTTGGTGTTTCGCGTGCATCGGCGAGTATTGCAGTCACCGGGGACCCTCGGGTCAACAGATTCAGCAGCCCAGGCATCAGGAGTAGGGCGGTAATCAGCGCCCATCAAATCATCGCTTTGGGAGAGGGAATCCAAGGATTTCTTCAGCTTCCCTCAGGGTACGGCCATCAAAATGGTATCCATGGATGTGAGGGAACGCATGCTGAAGCGGGCGGTTGTGGGTGGTCCAGTCGATCCGTCCTAAGGGCACGGGGTGTCCCCCGTAAACGGTGTAGTTGCCCGCTTCCGTAAAAGTTGCCGACTGCCGGTACAGGCCACTGCCATCACTACCGTAGCGCCCGCCCAGGACCGTATGTGCATATCCGTTAGCGCGAGGGTCGGGAAGCGGTACGTCGATCCCTCCTCTGGGTTGATTCATGCTAAGTTCCACAACCTCACCGCTGGCGGTTCTTGGAATGTAGGGCTTGAACTCTAGCCCTGAAGAAACCGAGGGTGTCGGCGGAATCAAGCGACCGCGATTGAAAAACTTATCAACATAATTTACGACGGCCCGAGCGCCAGAACGCCCTGCGCCGACCAGGCCGACTAATAGACCCCGAACCTGGGCAACGCCACTTGCCGCCAAGCCTGCGTCCGCAGAGTAGGCGGCTGCGAGGCCAGTGCTTTCTCCGGCTTCGACAGCGAAAGGATCGGAGTATCGGACTCTGGAGCCATCCAAGTTCACCCGGCCAACTCGATATGTGAGATTGCCGGTAGTTGATTGAATGGACCTGAACCCACCAGCGCCTATAGCCGGCCGAGGCTCAGGCCGGGGCACCTCACCACCTCGTCCGATTTCTGCAAACGTGGGCGCTGGCGTCGCTGGACCCGGGGAACGAGAGCCGCCGCAGGAGCAATAGTGGAATCCAAAAGTGAATCCAGAACCAGACCCAGTTGAGAAAGATTCGCTGAGCCACCCGACTGGTTCGAATCCCGTAGGATCAACGAAGTTCGGTGGCGAATTGAGCACATACGAATATGGGTTGAGCGTCTGGGTGCTTGGCAGGCTCGCAACGAGCGGGTCAGGTGTCAGAAAGCCGCCCAGGTGCGGGTCATACAGGCGACCCCCCATGTCTATGATGCCGAATGCATCCTCCAGATGATGACCTGTAAAACCGAGATCGGATACCGGTGTTGATGCCGATGGCGGAAGCTCTCCGAGATTCCCCGACTTGAGACCCGCACCGAACGGGTCGAAGCGTTGTCGCTGGACTAACTGCCCGGATTCGCTTGTTCTTTCCGCTGGTGTCCCATGCACATCCGTATGACTGTACAGAGTATCCTCTGTCTCGATTCCTCGATTCCCAACCTCCCATATTTCTTCTCCAACTATTTCGCCGCTTGCCTGCAATCTAAACGCATACGTCTCTCGTCCGTCAGCCCCAATATGCCGTTGCATCTCCCGACCGAAGTCCAAGGTGGTTTCAGCGCGCGAGCTTTGCATAATTCGGCGACCGAAAGCATCGTAGCGATAGTTATTCGTGAGACCGGGACGTCGAACCTCAGAGGGAAGGTCGTTAGCGTTGTATTCGATTTCACGGAGCAGTTGTGGCTCTTGCCCACCCCGCCGATAGGCCTGGTACTGATTGCCCGCAAGGCTGTAATAATCAAAGATCCCCGCATCTGTAACCCTAGATTTCGCGGCATGGGGACTCACTCCAAGAGCCGAATAGGCAATCTGATGCCCAGACCCCTGACCCTCTAGTACGTTTCTTGAGAGTAGGTTGCCAGAATCGCTGTATTCGTATCCGTAGTGCAGCAAAACCGAGCCCTGTGAAAGTTTCCAATGCGATAGACGACCCAAGGCATCATACTCAAAAGTCTCATCTGACCCGGTGATAGCGTCGCTTCGTTCATGCATCAAACCCGCGTTTGAATAGTCATAGCGAAGGTTCTGCACGGTCTCACGGTTGAGTCGGCTCAAGATACTTTTGACACGTCCACGTGCGTCATAAGTCCGTTCGGCGATCAGCCCGTTGCCATAACTTTGGACGAGCGTTTCTCCACGGAGGCTCTTAGTAATTGCTTTCCAGTAGGACTTTCCGCTTGCGGCGTTGCGGAGCTCCCTGACCTCGCCGTAAGCGCTGTAGAGAGTCTCCACTTCCAACTGGCGGCCAGCGACGCTGGGATACCTCAATATTGAGGGCCTCCCGTATTGATCGTACGACTGCTGCATCGCCAAGGCTTCGCCGTCCAATTCGAGTGCCTGTTCAATCAGCCGGCCCTCGGGATCATAACTAAATGACACTCTCGTCCCATCCGGCGAGGTGGCGGAAGCTAATCTTCCGATTCCATTCGCAGCCTTATCCCATTCGTACGAAGCCGTCGTTCCACGCGAACCGACTCTGGTCGTTCGCCCCAACGCATCAGATTCAAATTCGATTACACCCGAAGGTCCGGATGTCCCGACTAAGTCGCTGAACGCGTTGTAACGGAAAAGTGAGAGGCCCCTGTCAGCATCCATGACCCATTCCTGCCGGCCTCGCAGATCATAACCCAAACTCGATTCGTTGCCCTCGGGATCGATTGTCCTAGACAACTGACCAAATGGCCCGTAAACATATCTAGCCTCGATGCGCCGCCCCTGATCATCCCAGGAAGCGGTTTGAAGTACGTTGCCAATGGGGTCAGTTTCAGTTGCCGTAGTATGACCGTCCTCGTCTACGCTGCTGATCGCGAGACCCGCATAAGAAAGATGTGACTGGGAACCGTCAGCGGCGACAAAAAGAACAGGCCGCCCCAGCGGGTCATACTCCACGCGCATCGTTACCGGCTCCTGACCCTCCCGATAGGGCATGGTCCGTGCTTCAGGAAAGCCCAGCTGAGTGTTGTATGTGCGGTCCTCAAAGACCCATTTGCCGTCAAATCCCGGGTACTTTCGTTGAACCTCGCGGCCTAACCCATCCAGTGTTATGAAGACATCATTCCCACCGGCATAAGTGGCCCGCAGCTGCATGAGGCCGCTGCTATTGGAGCTATATGACAGACTAAGTCCTGCCCTGCCCGGAATTGACACATGACGCGGGCGGCCAAATCCATCGTAAGTCCATCGACTCGTAAGGTTGTTAGCGTCTTGGCGCGAGACCACGACTCCAAAAGTCGAGTCGTATTGCACTAGTTCGGATTGTCCGACCGCATTCGTAAAAGAAGTCGGAAACGTTTTGGCTGAGTCGTCGTAGCGGAATGACTCCTCACGCGTATTACCCGTGAGGTCCGTTCTTTTGATTGCTTCGAGCAAACCGCGTGAATCGTAGGCGTAATCAGTTCTCTCCCAGACCGCGACGTCGCCATTCGCTGGTTCTATAACTTGGGCCGTATAGTCGCCTGTTTCGCCATCGATTTCGTAACCCATAATCCTTGTTTGGGAACGTCCTTCGTCATCACGGCTTGTTGTGGAGGCGGATCGCAATCTGCCCACTAGCCAAGCATCGAAGTTATCTTGATAGCGAGTATCGGTTGACGTGAAATAGCTATGCATCCTTCCGTCTTGTGACGCCCAGGTAATCGTCGAGTCTCGCCACACTTGATTGCCAAAGGAGTCAAATCTCAGATTTGTGACGTCTTTGCTGACTATTCTTTCAGGAGCGCCTGCGATTAGTTCTCTCTCCTCAGTCACTGTCTGGAGCCGCGTCAGCCCATACACTCCATCGAGCCGCGCAAAGTACGTTGGCGAAAGGAGTGTGGAGGAAACGTGAGTAATCTGCCCAGCAGAGACTATTCGCTTTTCCGAAAGCAGTTGGTCCCGGCCTGGATAATGACCCGCAACATTCTTCGAAACGTCATAAGTCTGCTCCGTGGTTAGGCCTGTGCTTCGGTCTCTCGATATGACTGAACCGAATCCGAGCCATCCGTTCCCGCGCAGGTCAAACCGTCCATTCTCGTATCGGTAATCCACGCTTTGAGCGCTAGCATGGCTGGCTAGAGTCCGATTGTCCACGACCCACTGACCTCCGAAGCTGGAAGACTGCCCCTTTTCAACCCCTGTTGGATTGGGAGTATAGACATCACGGCTCCCAGTGGAGCCATACCGAAAAGTGTCCTGCTTCCCTAAGCCATCAGTTATGCCAACCACAAGGTCCAAATTGTCCACATCGCGAACATAAATTTTACTGCTGTGCTGTAAGGCCGCGGGCGCAAAGAAATCAGTCTGGCCGTCTCCATTGAAGTCCAAAGACTCTCGGGACACTATTGAGCTGGCCTGGACAAGGTCGCCTTTGCTTACTGGTGGGCTTCCATCCGGGATTCGTATGCTTTCAAATTTCCCGTTTGAACGACTTGTGAGGAAGAATGACCTGCAACCTCCAGGATGAGGCTGACAAAAACTGTCATCCAAGTAAGCTCCACTCCATATGAGATCATCGGCACCATCACCATCAAAATCGTCAACAAGGATCGGATTACCGTGGGCGTAGACCGTATCGACACCATCTACCGTCCACAAGGACGGCTTCGTATACCCGTTCCCCGTATTCAGGCTTACATACAAGGCCTGCTGCCCGAAACGGACACCCTTCACACTCGCTTCGCTATGGAAACGCCGAACAATGTCGGTTAGCCCGTCCCCATTGACGTCCGCAGCAGTGAAGTCCAATCCCATCTGAGTAGAGAACCATCCTGTTGCGATTGTTCGTGAAGCTAACCCTTTACTGTAGTCAGCTACTGTCAACGAATCTTCCGGTCCCCGACCCACCACGCTTGCGCGTCCGGTTCCATCATTCGTGGTGACAAGATAAGAGAGCGGGTCGCGGGTACCAGGCCCCGAAGACCACAGAGAGCTGAGGTCCTCAAACGACTGATAATGGTCAAACATGGCCGACGCCCTAAACGGAGTGCCTCCTAGATTCCTGCGGAATCCGTAGTGGTCTGCGTCTATCCTTCCGATCCAGTCTGGCAAACCATCCCCAGTCATGTCAGCAAAGGTTGGGTAATCGTCGAGAGCGATCGCTGCTCTGAACGGTTCGGAATACACCATTTCGAACTCGACCATTTTCGTGAAATCGCTTGTCGTATTCCTGAAGACCTGTAGTGACCTCTCAACGGAGCATGAGTTGATTGAACCATCCGGGTTCCTATGTACTACGAGCCGATATAGTGCTCCCAGAAAGTCGGCCTTCCCGTCGGCGTCCAGGTCAGTCAGCGCACTCTTTGTAGCGGGTCCGAACTGTGGAAACGTGTTATCTATTCCCCGCCCGTTGTCGCAGTAGAGCTGAGGAAGAAGAGGCAAATTGGTCTGTAAGGGAACACCCAAGCTTGATCCATTGCTGAGCTGCACTTTAGACGGCGCATAGGGCGCATCGCCTTTGGGCGGCACCAGCATGTCGTCTAGTCCATCCGCATTAAGATCTCCCCAGCTCGCTCTAGGCTCCCCGCCCTCAACAATGCTGAACGAAGGCTCCCGCGTTTCACGCCACTCAATGAGTGTCGGCTTGGTGCAAATACCATCTCGGTCACACTGCTGGACATCGTTTAGAAGAGTTCGTCGGGTCGCGGGGGACTGACTGTATCCAAGTACGGTGGTCATTACCGACTGTCCTTGTACGGCTACGCCTATTTCTTTGAGCCGAAATGCCTGCTGCAATTCAAGTCCAGCCACGTAGGAAACTTGGGGATCGGGACGCGGTTCATATGTGAACGTCACAGTCTTGTCGGGCGGAAGTGCATCATTTTGCGAATCGAAGCCCGTGTATCTTATGACCTGAGGCAGGACTTCTATACCATTGCCATCCATTCTTGAATAGCTGACGGTGAGGTAATTGCTGTGCCTGTCCTGAATTCGGGTGGCGGGCCAAGTGAGCCGGACCGATGCCCGGCCGGTCGGACTCAGGCTCAAAGGATTTGTAGGTGGGACTCCGAAACGCTCCCCTTCTGTTATCCCACTTTCAAGTTCAAGTCCGCGCTCTCGGAACGTTACGGTCCCACGGCCTCCGAACGTCACGATGGCCCCGTCCCCGGTCCGCATCGTGAAGGTCAACGGTCCTCTAGAGTCAGCCTCCGAGATGGTGACTTTCGTGTCCGCCTGCGTCTCCGGGTGATAAGTAGCTCCGGTGGCACCCTCCTCGCCGGTCCGCAAGAGAAGTCGCACTCCGTCAAGGCAGTATCTGTCCCCAGCCGGGCCGTCACTGAAGTTGATTCCTTGTACAAATCCATCCCGTGCCACTGTGCGAGCACACCGCGAAATTCGGGATAAGCCCGAAACCGACCACCCCATGCCAGCCACACCGTTGCCGTTCTCCGAAGAGTAACGTAGGGCGAGCGAGGGCTGTAGGCCTAGGCGTCCGGCAGGGACCCAGAGCGGAATAGTATAAGTAGCAGCTCCAGTTCGAGATACAGCGGCATTTCCCTGGACTTTGGCCGCCGCTACACCGCCTACGCTCTCAGTGGACACGATCGCTGCCCCATGGGCACTGGTTGGTTCACTCGTCATCACCGTGATTCCCGAGTTGGCCGCGACGAAACAAAGGCACATGCCTATAAACAAAAATCTGAACTTGTGCCACATCGAATTCACGCCCTACCGATTGCGGCCCTGACTATTGTCAAATAATGCTCCGATTGGACTTCTAGATTCAAGGCCCTCTCGTTTCCTTTGAGATAAGATCCCTGTCCCGGGCTGAAAGGGGGTGCCACACGGCAAGCAGCATGCATCTAGTACGGAGGACATTAATGAGCGCATTCAAAGGCGGCCTGATCGGACCAATGCGCGCCCTTCCGCTTGAGGGAGACGTAGTGTTCATGCTCTTCGCCGCCGTGCCTCCAGTCGAGCACGAGCTCCGGCCGGCGCAGCAGGTCGCTGCCTTCGTCGACGAATGCCCTGAGCTCGACACGCACGCGCTGCTCCCCCTCGGGCAGTAGCAAGTACCGCAAAGTCGCCTTCGTAGCTGTCGGCGACTTCCCGGGCCAGGATCCGGCGCGCGTCCGCGGTGTTGCCGGGTTAGGCCACGGCCACGGGAAGTTCATCCCAATGCGTCGTGCACCTCTTCGAGAGCATCGCGCGTTTCATTTCCCAATCCGGCGGTGTCTTCATGCCGCCGAGACCGACACCGACGGCTTCTTTGCCCAGCTTCCTGGTGATCTCGTCGAGTACCTCGCCTATCCCCCGGTCTTCGAATTGGGACTGGAACATAGGCAAGAATTGAATGCCGTCAGCTGCGCGCAGCCCGGTGAGCACGACGCCTGCCCGGGCGTATCGGATGCCGGGCTCGGGAAAGAGTTCAGGCAGGATTGCGCTGGACGCCTTCGTGAGCGCGATCGGGTCATCGGTCGGCACAGCCAGCGGAACAGCCCTGTGTGCTGAATGGGCGACGGTCCCTTCATCAGCCCAGCCGGTCGCAACCCAGACCGACAGGACACCGGCGACAGAACCCTGAGCCCGCAGACGTGCCGAGACCCGCTGCGCGTAGATCGAGAGCACCTGGTGCATCTCGTCGGGGTCCGTGATCTTGCGGGAGAAGCTCCTGGAGTAGATGAGCTGGTCTTTGGCGGCGCGCGGCTGAGTCTCCAGCTCGATGCATTTTTGTCCCCGGAGCTCCAGGATGGTTCTCTCCATGACGACGGAGAACCGCTTGCGGAGCCATTTGGCAACAGCATCGCGCAGTTCTTTGGCGGTGTGGATGCCGAGCCCGGCAAGGCGTTTGCCGTTACGGCCGGCGACGCCCCAGAGGTCTGTGACATGGAGTGAGTCGAGGATCCGGTCCAGCCGCTCTTCAGGGAAGCGCCGGAGGTCCAGCACACCGTCGAAAGCAGGGTTTTTCTTGATGCCGAGAGCCGCGACCTTGGCCAAGGTTTTCGTGGGAGCGATCGCGACACGGACAGGAATGCCGGTCAGCTGGAGGACAGTCCGGCGGATCTCTTGGCCCAGTGGTTCGAGCTCGTTAGGAGTCCCCCGGAGTTTCAGCCAGCTTTCGTCAATCGAATACACCTCCTGCCACGCACTGAAGCGGCCCAGGATGGTGGCAACCCGTGCGCTCAGCGAGCCATACAGCTCGTAGTTCGATGACCTCGCCTCAACGCCTTTGGCCTGGCACCAGCCGCGGATCTTGAACCACGGCTTGCCCATGATGTCAGGGTCCAGGGCCTTCACCAGCGGGCATGCAGCGACCACGCATCCGTCATTGTTCGACAAGACCAGGGTCGGCCGGTTGTGCAGCGTAGGGTCGAAGACCCGCTCAGCGTTGGCGTAAAAGGAGACGCAGTCCACGAGAGCGATTTGGTCGGGTCCTGGGGTCAGAGAAGTCATTGCCACGGCCGGAGACTATCGACGAGGTCTGACACCGCGTCTGATTTTCGGAGAAGACAGAATCCATGTGACCACACCCCAGACCGTCATCTCCGTGTATTCATGGAGAACGATGTCTGCGTAGTCAAGGTTCTCGGCGAGGAGAACCGTGCGACCCTGGATGACATCGAGTCGTTTGACTGTGTATTCGCCGTCGACGACAGCGATCACGATTTTGCCCGGGATGGGATCGATCCCCCGGTCCACGAGCAGCAGGTCGCCGTCGTTGATTCCGGCTCCGGTCATGGAATGGCCGGCTGCCTTCCAGACGAATGTGGAGGCCGGGTCGCGGACCATGTGTTTGATGAGATCAAGGTCTCCGGACCAATATCCCTCTGCAGGGCTGGGGAAGCCGCAGGCCACCGCTTCCGGCGCGAGCGGAAGTATCAGCGGCTCGTCGAGCGCCAGGGGTTCTGGCTGCGAGGCCTGCATATCCACTTCCTTTTAGAACGTATGTTCGATAGTAGATCGTACGCCCGGACGGAGACGGCACACAACGCCAGCGGGAATCCAGGCCACCGAGGTGGCGCTTGGGCGGCAACCCGAAGGGCTTCGAATCCGGACAGCAGGCAGAAAAAGGCCCCGGTGCGCTTTACGCGCGCCGGGGCCTTCTTTTTTCGCATGGATGGATATGCGAATCATGTTTGGCGGCCCTGGCTCTGGGGTCGAGAAGCCAAGGCCGCCTGGGTGCACACGATCAGACGCTGATCGGGTGGTGTGGATGACTCTATCCTCCTGAATGGTCCATTCGCAAAGATCACTCATGCCGACATTGTCGCCTCTCGTGACAGCGAGTCGAATGGCGATAGAATGGACTCATACATCAGTCGAATACGACAGAAGAGGTGAGACATGACCGTCGCCCAGGAGTCAAAGTTGGCTGCTCGATCCGGTATTGCCCGACCGTCCGGGGGCGGGCCGGGCGTCGATCATAACGGCAACGACCGCCGGGAGCGGGCCTTCACTCGTTTGTCGAGGGACGAGAAGCAGCGGGCCGAGTACTGGGCTGACCGGCGCGATTACGACTCGGTCAACGAGTATATTGCTGAGGCTGTAGCCGAGAAGATCGAACGTGAGAATCTCGACTTCGACATCCCGGACATTCTCACCGCCCGCATCAACCAGGTCATTGACGAGCTCAAGGCCGTCTCGACGAACACCGCGAATTTGGAGCGGGTTGTCACCATGGGCTTCGACTCCCTCATCGGCTTGACCCGCGGCGACAACTACCTGCTCGATGAAGAGAATGGGGAACTGACGTGAGCCAGGACCTGAACGAAATCATGCCCTCGACCGATGAACGCATGGACATCGATACGTCATTCCTTGACGCCTATCGCACCGGCGGCAGCGATGGTCTGAAGAAGGCCCAGGCCAGGGCGCTCGAGCAGGAGGAGTCCGGTAAGGATCTTCAACCGAATCCTGACGCTGCTTCCGGTGATCTCGAGCGCGAAGGATCGTCCACACAACACGGCGGCTCCGGTTCATCCGGCGCAACCGGGACAGCTGCGTCCCAGCCGGGAGAGGCAGCAGCCCCTCAGGCGCACGATGATGCGGAGGATCTCTCCGACGCGACCGACGTGCTCGCTCCCCCGATGCCTCCGCATGCGGAGGCGAACCTCACACCCCCGGTCCCGCTCCAGCACACCGACCATCAGGAGGCCGTTCAGAGCGCGGCGGCGAGAGGTGGTTCGGACGGAGGGGACGAAGGCGACAGCGTGACGCTCCCCCAGACCGGATTCCGTCTCTCCGGTGTCAAAAGCCAGCCGGCAGTCCGGGCTTTGCCCGAGGTCCTGGTCGGCACACTGCGCGAGCAACTGCGCTCTGCGGCTGTTCGGGAGTTTGGCGCAAGCGATGCGGCCGCCAGGGAGTTCACCGAGCGTCTGAGCCAGGCAAGTCTGGTCACGGCCTTCCTGCTGGCTCAACTGGACCTCGGCTTGGACGTCGACGCGGCTACGCGCCGGGCGGCGCAGCTGTTCCGGTCAAGAGATCCGTTGCTGGGCAGCATCGCGGCCCGCATGGAGAACCTCGAACGGCGTGAGCGCGAGCGGAACGAGGGTCTGGCGGGTCTGCGCGAGCAGGTGGGCGAAGTGAAGGACGCCAGTGCCGCTATCGAGCAGGCGCTTGCTTATTCGATTGCGGACCGCACGAGCAATTTTCTGCGCGGCTCACACAACATCCATGACGCCCCGATCATCCACAAGGATGCGCTCTTCGTACGCGACAAGGTGCGGGAGGAAACGAAGAAACAGGCGAGGATCGAACGGGAGCGTGAAGGGCGGCCGATCAGGTGAGTAGTGGTATTCAGGCTCGTATGAGCGCAGATGCCGAGCGGTTCTGGGCGAAAGTCGACAAGGAAGCCGGGGCCCAGGACGGCACCGGCTGCTGGCTCTGGTCCGCGTCAGGCCGCTTCGGTCTGGCGCACGGGCGGTCCTCGGTCACGCTTCGCCGCTTCGCGTGGGCGGCGCTTCAGGAGGATCTGGGTCTTGAGCCGCTGACACAGGATCAGATCCTGCGCATGAGCTGTAGCCGGAGCGACTGCGTGAATCCGGAGCATATGGAGATGGCCTCGAAGCCATTGCGCCGCCCGGGCAGCACGAGCTGCGCCCGTGGGCACGCGATGAATGAGGAGAACGGCTATTGGGCCAAGGACGGCACCTGGGTCTGTCGACCATGCAAGCGCGACCATTTTCGCCGGTACCGCCAGGATCCCGGATTCCTGGCGAAGCAGTCTGCGGCCAGCGCCCGGTACATCGCCGCCGATCCGCAACGGGCCGAGCACAAGAGGCAGCGCCAGCTGCAGCGGTACCGGGATGACCCGGAATACCGCACAAGGATCAAGGCCGCAGCCCGCGCGAGGCGTGAGCGTTTGAAGGCAGAAGCTGACAGGACGAAGAACAAGAAGGAGAGCAAGGGTGGCTGAGACTCTGTTCCCGAAGAGGCAGCGGTGCAAGGGGTGCGGCAAGGGACTGGGGCTTCGTCCCCAGGATCAGGTGCTGCTCGGCTTGTTCTGTGCATCGAAGTGCGCCGGGATGGCGAATCCTGCCGCCCGGCCTCAGGACGCTCCGCGCGAGTGCATGACGGTGCGCGACGGCAGGGAGGTTTTCAAGCGGCGCTATCGCAGCGAGTCAGAGATCCCGGACAGGCTGCGCGGAGATCCTTCGACGAGCTGGTACTCCTGCGGACACTGCGGGCACCTTCATATCGGCCATACAAGGATGGGGACCACCGAGAAGTTCCGGATGTTCGAGGACCTTGGGGAGGATCTTCCGGACCTGCTGGTCAAGCTCCGCGGGAAAGCGACACACAAGCAAGTCGCCGAGGTCGCAGGAATCCGGCCGAGACGGCTCAAAGAGCTGGAGACGGGTATTGACCATCACGAGGGCCTGAGGACACTGGGCAAGGTGCTCAAGGTCTATCGCGTCCGACTCGGCGTGGCACTGCCGGCCGGGCGCTGAATCTTCGCGGCATGGGCATCCCCGAGGACTGGGCCGATGATCCCTTCTGGAGCCGACACCTGAACTAAGCGTTCAGCAGCGCTCAAGACTGACTGACGAGTCGACCTTCCTTCATGTCGTCGCGCAGCTGAGAGAGCATGTACCAGTGCGGGCCTTTGGGCTTGAGGGAGATGTGGTGCTGGTGTTCCTCGCCGTCCTCGTCCCAGTCAAGGACCATCTCCGGGCGCTTCAGTAACCCTTGGTATTCGTCTACGTCGGCACGGATCTCGACGCGCACGCGTTCGTCTCCCGGCGGCACCAGCAGGACCGCGACATCGCCTTCGTAGCTCAGTGCGACCTCCTGGGCAAGGAGTCGGCGCACATCTGCAGTAGTGATCTCCCCGCGGGTGACGTCAAAGACATTCTTGCCGTGCGTGGTGGTCTCCCAGGCGTCGATGCACTCGATCAGCAGAGCGCTGGCCTGCGCAATACGGATGACGTCGGCCTCGTCCGGGGGCCAGCTTCCTTCCTGCATGTCCACGAGCATGCTGCGGAAGTCCTGGGGCGAGCGTAGGAAAGTCTGGTCGAGGGCCATGGTTCGTGCTCCTGGGGTCGGGCGAGGGCGTACGGCCCTTTAAACGTTACCCCCGTTCAGGGACGTACAGCAGGAGCAAATCCCGGTTCGCAACACGTGCCGGCATCGCTGACTTCCGTTTTGACAGACGCTCATGCGACTCGTCTTTGACTCGCCATTCGATAGGTCACTCGATAGACTTATGACTGATTTACGAGTAATCGACGAGAAGGAGTCATGATGGTTGTCGGAATCCTTACGGAGAAGCCGAGCGCGGCGCGGCACTTCGCTGCGGCCCTTGGTGGAACGAGCGGCACGTACAACGGGGAGCAGTTCGTGATCGCCCATGCACGGGGGCATCTGTACGAATTCGTTGATCCGCACAAGATGGTCGGCGACCCGGGTCTGGCGGATAAGTACCGGACTTGGGATCTGGGTAGTCTGCCGTGGAATCCGGACGACCTCGACTGGAAGCTCGAGGTGATCAAGGATGCAGGCTCGGTCGCACAGGACGTCAAGCGCACATTGGCCAAATGCGACGAGATCGTGATCGCCACCGACGTCGATCCCACGGGCGAGGGCGGCATGATTGCGGTGAACGCCTTCCTCGAGCTGGGCCTCAGAGCGAAGACCTGGTCGCGCATGTACTTCACGGACGAGGCCGCCGCTTCACTGCAGAAGGCGTTTGCAGCCCGCAAGACGATCCCGTCGCTGTTGGACTTCGATGAGTACAAGAAGGCGCGCTACCGCTCCCAGTTTGATTTGCTCTCCATGCAGTTCACGCGCATTGCCACGAACATGGCCCGTCAATCGGGACAGAACACCGTGTTGCGGCAGGGGCGACTCAAGAGCGCGATGGTCAAGCTGGTCGGCGACCAGCTGAAGGAGTACAACGACTACGTCAAGAAGCCGTTCTTCCAGAACCGTTTTCGCGATGAGAACGACGTGATGTACACGAACCAGGAGGAGCCGCGGTTCGACAAGAAGGACCAGGTGCCGAATCAGTACGGCCCCTCCCCCGTGGTGCTCGACGGCAAGGCGAAAAAGCAGACTGCTCCGCCGAAGCTGCTGGACCTTGCAGCGTTGTCCTCGCTCCTGGTCGGCAAGGGCATCAAGGCCCAGCTGGTGCTTTCGACGTACCAGAAGATGTATGAGGCGCAGGTCGTGAGCTACCCGCGTACCGAGGATAAGACGATCACCCCCGAGCAATTCAATGAGCTCGCGCCTCTCGTGGACAGGATCGCCGGGGTGGTGGGCGTGGACACGAAGCTGCTTACGCACCGCGGGCCGCGGAAGACGCACGTGAAGCCGCAGGGCGCGCACGGTGCGAACCGGCCGGGCCCGAAGGTGCCTTCCTCGCTGGACGACGTCGAGCAGCGCTTCGGCAAAGCCGGCCGTCTGATCTACGAAACCTTGGGCAAGAACTACCTGGCGATGGTGGCCGAGGACTATATCTACGAGCAGCAGAAGGGTCACGTCGAGAAGTATCCGGACTTCGCGGGCATCGCAAACGTCCCGCTCTCTGCGGGTTGGAAGGCGGTCTTCGATCCGGACGCAGGTGACGACTCGGCCGAGGGCGACGAGAACGAGTCGGCCAAGGGCCTGGGCACCAATGCGGAGCCGTTCGTCTTCGAGGGGGCAAACAAGCGTGCCGAGCACCCGAGCATGAAGTGGCTGATGAAGCAGCTGGAGAAGCGTGACGTGGGCACCGGTGCAACGCGCACCAGCACCTACTCCGAGGTCACCAGTACCAAGACGAAGTACCCGCTGTTGGTCGAGAAGGGACGCAAGCTCACTCTCGCCGAGGCCGGGGACATGAGCTGGCGGCTCCTCCCAGGCACTCGGATCGGCGACCTTGCACTGACCGAAAAGGTCTACGCGGACATGAAGGACATCGCCGCCGGGACGGCGACGGCTGAGGAACGCCTCGCAGTCGTAGCCGGATGGGTACGCGAGGACATCGCCACGATGCAGAAGAACGTCGCCGTGATGCGCTCCGAGCTCGGATTGAAGGAGGAGGCTGTCGTCCAGAAGGAGCGCGCACAGGGCACCTGGTCGAAAACCGGCAAATCAGTGGTCTTTGCTCGCGAATGGGGCGGCCACCGTTTCTCCGATGATGAAGTCGTCAAGCTGCTGTCCGGAGAGACGATCGAGTTCTCAGCCACCAGCAGCACAGGGAGCAGCTACGAGGTCTTCGGCGTACTCGGCGAGGGCACGTTCAAGGGGCGGAAGTTCGTCGGGTTCCAGAAGCAGGGGTTCGGCCGCCGCGACGCGAACGGCAACGCCCTGCCGCCTGCGTCCTGGTGCCAGTACAGCTTCACGCAGGACGAGATCGACCGGCTGATGGCCGGCGAGGGCGTTGAGTCCAGCGACTTCGTTTCGCAGAAGGGTAACCGGTTCCAGTGCAAGGTCTTTTTCAAAGAGGAGAAGAAGGGCGGCGGTAAGAAGATCGTCCCTGATTTCGAGGCCTCCCTGGACACACCGCCGAAGAGCTGGTGTGGTGTGGCGTTCACTGATGACCAGCTCGCAGCACTGGCCGCGGGTAAGACGATCAAGGGTAAGGGCTTCACTTCGAGTAAGGGTAAGAAGTTTGACGCAACCTTGGCATGGAAGGACGAGGGCGGGAAGAGGAAGCTCGTCCCATCGTTCAGCTGATTCTCTGCGAAGGATCCAATCGACTGGTCATTGAGTAATCATTCAATAGATGCTCGGATAGTCTGATACTGCGCAATCTAGCGGAAAAGTGGCACCGCCCAATAACCTCGGACCGCGAGTCCCCTGTTATTGGGCGGTGCCATTTGCATGTCAGTCGTACTCGATTCGACTGGTCACTCTAAGGTAGAGTAGTCATGTATCCCTCGTCTATGAGGGCATTCGGGCAGGGGCGGACAAATCCGCGGGTAGCAGGGAGAGATTCATGGCCAAGACGTCGTACAAGGTGCCGACGAGCCTCAACCGGTCGTTCCTTGACCACGAGATCACGCTGAGCAAGGGCGGCTGGGCGGCGAAACCCTCCCCCATCAAGCAGCTGCTCTTCTTCGGCGGCGGTGTGCTGGCTGTGCTGTGGATCATCACGCAGACGTTTGTGGCGAGCTCGGGGCCGGTGTTCATCACCTTCTTCGTCATTTGGGCCCTGTTGGCGATCGGCTACTTCGGAGGCATGACGAAGACCAAGGAGCTGCGGGCGATGACTATTCCCGCTCTGCTTGCCTATCTTTCCTCCAGGGCACGGACGGTTTACACCCGTCGCAGCTCTGATCCGAGCGACTTCTACTCGATAGTGGGCATCGACGGAATCGAGGAGGACGGCCGGATCCACTACTCCGACGGGGGTGAGGGCCAGGTCTACCTGGTCGTCGGTTCGGCGTCCTACCTGCTCTTCGACGAGGACCGGATTGGAATCCTGGACAGGGTCGATGCCTTCTGGCGCAAGATCGGGTCGACCTGTGAATGGTCCTTCATCACTACGAAGGAGCCGCAGCGGATCTACCACCAGGTTGCCTCACTTGAGGAGCGGAACCATGTGCTCCAGGTCCGGGACCCGGATCTTATCGAGTTGCAGAACGAGCAGTACGACATTCTCACTCAACATGTCGGCGGGAAGTTCACCTCGATACACCAGTACCTGCTGCTCAGGGGAAAGAGCGCGGACGCTCTGCGCGGGGCCCACATGGTGCTGCAGGCCGAGGTCGAGGGGTCGGCGCTGATGATCAAGGAGGCGACGGTCCTCGACCGCTGGGAGACCGAACCCATGCTCCGGGTCTTCTACCAGGGAATTGATGACGAACTGCCCTCTCTCAAAGCATCGCTGAGCTGAGACCGGCCGACTGAGACGAACGACGACAAGGACGACGGACGACATGGCGCTGATGACAAAGGCCCGGGCGCAGTTGGGTATCCCGGGAAAGAAGAACAAGAACGAGGACACGGCTCCCGCACCGTCGGTCGAAGAATCGGAGGCGGTCCTCGAGGGTGTTCCAGCTGTCGAGGAGGAGCCGGCCGAGCCGAAGAAGAACTGGTGGCAGCGCCGCCAGGAAATGAAGAAGCTGGAGGGGCGGTTCGACTCGTATCCGCACCTGTTGGCACTCAAGCCGCGCGAGAAATACCTCTTCCGCTCTGATTACTTTGAGGTCGATGGATCGGTCGGCTGCGTACTCGCGTACTTCCACGATGACGCGGCGCACGACAATTTCGCCGCGTTCTGGGGCATTGACAGGATCCCGGACGGTCTCGACGACCGAGTCACCGCGGTGGTCCTGGAGCAGGTGCGCCGGATGGACGAGAAGTGGGTCGACCAATTCACGAAGCAGTCAGAGAAGCTGGACCGGCTGGACTCGAACGAGCAGGCGGAGACGGGCACGACTTCCTCGAAGCGAAAGGCCGCGAAGGTTACCTCGGACCTCGAGGTGACCATCGGCGAAATCCAGGACGGCGCGAGCTACCTCTCGGTACACAACCGGCTTTTCCTCAAGGCTCCTGATCTGCAGATTCTGGAGGATTCGATCAACAGGGTCACCCGGCTCTACATCGACCGCTTCGGCACGCTCAAGGCTGAACCGTATGCCGGCGAACAGCGCCAGGAGCTCTCCAGCCTGTTCAAGACCAACGAAAAGAAGCGCGGCAAGGGCTTTCATTACACCTCGACGGAGCTGGCAGGCTCTTACTCACTGGTGACCAACGGGCTCAACGACAAGGGCGGCGAGTACGTCGGTTACATGGTCGGTGACGTCAACAATTCAGCTGTGCTCATGGACGTGAACCGGTATGAGCATCACGTGGTCGTAGCCGATACGACGCTCAGTGGATATCTGGACCGGCAGCGCGTTTCGAATATGTGGTGCTCGAAGCTCTCGCAGGCCTGCATGCTCGGCAACGGCGCGGTGGTTCATCTGGTCCTCGATGGGGCGAATCTGGACAAGCTGGGGCCGAAGTTCGAGCGACTGACCTCCCGCGTGGACCTGAACCGTGGCGATGTGAACCCTTTCGAGATGTTCGGTGAAGAGGACGACGAGCTTACCGTTTTTGCCGCACAGATGGAGAAGCTCAAACTGATGTTCGAGCAGCTCTACGAATCGACCGATGGCTCTGTGGCCTCGATCATCCGCAGCGCGCTGGAAGACACCGCAACGGATTTCTATGTCGAGCAGGGCATGTGGCGGCACAACGCCAAGGAGCAGCGACGCCGCCTGCGCGTGGTGAACATCCCGCACCAGCAGGTACCGCGGCTGCAGATGTTCGTGTCGTACCTCGACACCGCGCACAAGGCACTGCTGAACTCGGGCAAGACCGACCCTGACCAGCTGCGTGCATACAACGTGCTCAAGGGCATCGCATCGAACATGCTCTCGACGAACGGTGATCTGTTCAACAACCACACTGCCTCGGCGGTCGACGGGATCCGGGATGCCAAGCGTGTGGTCTATGACTTCTCCCGGCTGATGCGTCGCGGCAAGGGTGTGGCCATGGCCCAGCTGGTCAACATCGTCGGCTTCGCGGTCGGCAGATTGGGTCTCGGGGACACCTTGGTAATCCATGGCACTGAGCAGATCGATGACCGGGTGAAGAAGTACCTGCGCGATCAGTTTGATCACATGCACGAGCGTGGCGGCCGTGTGGTCTACAGCTACAACGACGTCGACACGATGCTTGAGGATTCGGGTTTCAACAAGTTTGACGCTGCGGATTACACGCTCTTCGGCCCGATGCGCGACCGCACGGTGGCGGAGTACCAAAAACAGCTGCACCAGCAGATCCCGCCGGATCTCGCCCAACTCATCACGACCAAGGGCGAGAACCTCACATACCTGCGCCGCGACGTCTCGAATGTGGTTTTCCACCTCGATCTGGCGCTGGGGATCAATCCCTACCGCGAGGCCCAGCGCAGGCAGGTGCGGCTCGAGGCGGCCAAAGCCGAGGAGTCGGCCCGGATGGACCAGCTGATGAAGGAGAAGCCGGCCCCGGGAGCGAAGCTCACCAGCGCCCGCCAGAACGTCGAGCCCGAGGAGGACGGATCCAAGAGTTCAATTCGGGAAGCGGCGAAAAAGAAGAGCCTGAAGAAGACCGGCGAGGTTCCGCAGAAGTTGCGCAAGCCATGAGCGCCATCACGGACAGAGAGGAAAAGATGAACGGGATCACCACGCTTGTGGCGCGGATCCGGGGTGGAGCAGATGCCCGGGGACCGCTGGCGCGCGTCCTTGCCCTGGCGCTGCTTATGGCGCTGGTTCTGCCACTGTTGATGACGGTATTCGCGCCAACGGCACACGCAGAAGAGGAGCGCGACAACTACTCGCTGTATAACCTCTCATCCAACGCTGCAAACTACTTCAACAAGGAGAACTCTCCGGACAACGACAATGCGCCCGATGAGCGGATGACCGAGACATGGAGGGAGATCACGGGCAACCCGGCCACCGGTGGCGACATGCTTGGCTACGCCGACCCTGAGTTCAACCTCTTCAACGTCGTCGGATGGCTCTACGCGGAGGCGACGGGTTCCACGCAGACGATCAAGTATGACTCGTTGAGGGTGTCCGGCGGCAACGGCGCGAATGTCTACTCCGGCATGCTCGACTACGCCCACTTCGGCGCGGCGAACGCCGACCTCGGACTGGACACCATGTCCACGGGCGTCGGCGGGCAGATCCTGTCGCTGATCGGTGGCGGAATCATGCTGATCCTCTACTCCCTGGCACTGCTTGTGAGTACGTGCTTCTGGCTCGTCATCCAGCTGCTGAAGGTTGTGAACCCGTTCATGTGGTTCTACCAGGCGGTCAAGGTCACGGCGGATTCGGGCGGGAGCACCTCCAGTTCGCACCAGCAGGAACTGGCAGAAGGGATGACCGGAGGCGACTCCGGAGGAGGCGCACTGGCGGGTCTGCAGCATTGGATCGCGGGTTGGTACAGCTTGCTTCAGTCCATCGCCTGGGAAGCGCTGGTCCCGCTGTTCATCGCCTTCCTGCTCATCGGCCTGGTTCTGTTCAAGAAGATGGATCGCGGTTCCGCGATCAAGAAGCTGGTCATCCGCGTTGTCTTTATCGGCGTAGGTCTGCCGCTGATGGGCTCCATGTACACCGGCGTCCTCGATAAGTTCGACGACTCGGTATGGGGCTCGCAGGCCGGGCCGACCAGGGTGGTCCTCTCGACCTACGTCGATTTCGACGCATGGATGATGAATGATCGTCTGGCTGTACCTGAGGGCGCTGTGGTTGCCTGGAACGGCGACCAGGCGAGCAACGACGCGATGATGGGAGTGCGCACGAGCGCCCTGGCCATCAATCGCCAGGCACATGGCTCCCTGTTCTCCAGCATCAATGTCGGGACGAAGCCCGGAGACGCCGGCTCGGCATGGCGTGATGGCAGCGCGTCCTACGGCCGCCCCGACGGCTGCACGATCGGTGCGGACGGTAAGGAATCGGCTCAGTGCAACGTCGACCAGGATGCGGCAGCAATCGGTGCAACGTACGGGATGCTCGGCCGCTACATTGTCGGCGAAAAGGCCTCGGCTTCCGATTTCGAGTCGTCGATCAAGAGCTCGATCATGGCCCTGGTTGTGGACTCGGATGTCAAGAAGGAATGGTTCATCGACAAGGCGAGTTATGGCGACAGCGAGCGGTTCGGTGACGAGGGTGACTACATCCCGACCAATCACCCGATACTGGCAGTGAACGGCCCCGGCTTGACCTCGTCAAACCCCGGCGGGGACTCGAAGGTCTTTACCTCGCTGGGCACGAAGCACGGTTGCGGGCTCAGGGTCTGGGAGAATGACGCCCCGGTTTCATGCAACATGTCGGCGATGTCCGCCTACAACTACCTGAACACGGGCTTCGACGCTTCGTCCATGACCCTGTTCAGTTCGAACAACGTCACCAGCGGACTGACCCGCGAGGACCACATGGCCGTCAGCCAGGTGGGCACCGGACCGGCGAAGTTCATGTACTGGTCCAACGCGGCAACCGTTCTCGGCTCACTCGTCCTGCTTGGCTTCTGGTACGCCATCGGCATGCTGGCCGGTGCGATCAAGCGCACCTTCAGTCTTGTGGCGGCGATTCCGTTCGCCACGATTGGTGCGCTGGCAGCCATCAGCAAGGTGATCGTCTATTCGATCGCGCTGGTTCTCGAGGTACTCGTAACGCTGTTCATCTACCAGTTCGTCTCGGAGCTGCTGATCTCGATCCCTGACATCATCGCCGGACCCGTGTCGGCGCTGATGGCGAAGGATGGCATCTGGGGCAGTGGCATGCTCGGCGGAATCATCGTGGTGGTCCTCACCCTGATCTCCTCACTTCTGGTCATGGGTGTCACGGTCGCTCTCCTGCGGGTGCGCAAGGTCGTGCTGCAAGCGATGGACGAAGTGTTCACCAAGATCGTGGACAAGTTCCTAGAGACGAACACCGCACCGAAGCCGGACAAGAGCGGCCTGCTCCCGTCGCTGGCCGCCGGGGCCGGAGCCGGTGCGGGCATGGCCATGGGCAACAAGCTTGCCTCGGGAGTCGGCAGCAAACTTGGCGGCTCGAAGTCCCCGACGTCCGGCGGCAACCCGGGCGGCGGCAAGACTGCGTCGACAAACGCCGGCGGCCTGAACAGCGACCACCAGGCACTGCCTGCTGGCAAGGGCGGACTCGCGCTCGACGGCGGCAATGATCCGGACAGCCCGTCGAGCGGCGGCGGGGATGATGGTCCTCGGCCTCTGCCCTCGGGTGGTGGCGGCGACGTCCGCGCGTTGCCTTCCAGTAGCGGCTCCGACGGCCCTGCGGGCTCGAAGGGCTCTGACGGTGGCGACAAGGGCGGTCCTTTGCAGCTCACGAGCGGTAACCCTGGCAGTTCACGCTCCGATAAGGAGACCGCGCAGAGCCTCAGTGGCAAGGGTGGGCTGTCGAACCTCGGTTACAGCACCGGTAGCCAGCAGGGCTCGCGTGGAAGCGCCGAAGGCCAGTCCGGTCGCCCGGGCGCGGGACAGGGCCAGGGGGGCACCGGCCAGGCCGGTACCGGTGGACAGGGCGCTCAGCGCGCCTCTTCCCGCGGCGGCGAGGTCACTGGTGGTCAGACCAGCTTTGGACTTGGCGGCGGCGTTGTTCAGCGTGCTCCGGGCACGAAGCAGTCGGGTCAGAGCACCGGCGAGGGCAACGGCCGGAACGGTGGAATCCAGGCTGCATCCGAGAACGCTATGCGTACTAGTGGCGGCCGGACCAACGGGGCCGACCAGACGGGACCGACCCAGTTCGGCTCCGGTCCGCAGGGCGGGGCTTCGGCTTCCTCGAACCCGGCTCAGCACGGTTCCAAGGGTGCGCGCTTCTCCGCTGGCACCAGCGGTCCGGCCCAGCTGAACCCGGGCCGTGCGGGCACGCCGGCGAATCAGGCCGCTCCGGGCACTCCGGGTGCGGCAGGCACTGCCTCGACCAAGGCTCCACAGGCAGCCTCCGGTACTCGCTCTGTCTCCCCTGTGCAGGGTTCGACGGTCCAGGGGCAGGCGAACCAGGTGGCGCAGCCGATCCAAGCAATGGGCGGACGTCGTGCGGCCGGCCGTTCGGACGTGCAGCAGCCGGACGCAAAGCGTCCGCAGCCGCAGGCTCCGTCGTCGGCTCCGGCTCCGGCTCCACGTCAGGACGGAGGACGGAAGGTCGCCTCGACGACGGCTGTTCGTCCACAGCAGGGCCAGCGTCGGGAACAGGCTGATCGGTCGGTGGCTTCGGGCGCAGCCCCGCAGCCGTCCGCCCTGGTTTCGGCTCCAGCTGGCAATCCGAGGAAGATCCCGACCGTGAACAGCCGTCAGGCTCGCAACGCAGGGGCCCCTCGGACGCCCGCCCAGGTGGAGGCACAGCCGCAGCAACAGAGTCCGGCTCGGTCGCGCCGCGCGGCAGACCGTGCTCCGAAGCGCACGGACGGTCCGGTTGCACAGCGTGAGTCTGATGAGTCGAAGGACTGATCGGCAGTTGTAGAAGCCGAGAGAGGCGCATCCGATCACCGCCGGATGCGCCTTTCTCACCGTCCAGGCCAGACGAAGGAAGAGAGCATGACGAGTCTTAGATCCAAGGTGCGCGACGAGTTTCCGCGAGGCTGGTGGCGATCAGGAGTTTGGTGGGTTGCTGGCTTGCGGGAGCTGGGGCTGAATTGCCTGGCTGCCGTTGGGGCCTGGCTTTTTACTCGCGAAGCGCTCCACCTTGTACGTGGGCGGGATACGCCACGCGAGCTCACAGAGGGCCGTGTCCCGGTCGAGGGTTGGATCGCAGGGTTCCTGGTGGGCCTGGCAGGCTTTGGGTGCATGGTTGCCCTGGCGACGCAGGACAGCGCGTTGGTCCAGGGGTACCTCCTGGCTCTGCTGACGGTGGGGATCCTGTGGTTCCTGGCCAACATTGCGGTGTCGGTCACGGCGCTGGCAGTTATCGCCAGGTCGCGGATCAGACACCGGGAGGCCTGGGAGGATCTGGACTTCATCGAGGCAAACCTGCCGAAGAACGGTCGTCCGCCGGAGACGGTGGATGAGTACCGTGCCCATCATCTGAAGGCGCGGCGGTAGAGCCGGAGGAAACAAGAGACCCCGTGGACGCGATGTCCACTGGGTCTTCATTTTGTTGACCGTCCTGCCAGGGTTCAATCTCTCTTTGGTTGTTCGAACAGTCGACTCATCTGGTCAAGATTTTGATCACTGAATACTCCGGACACGAGGTCGGCAGGGCGCTCAGGTGGCAGTTCTGACTTGAGTGTCAGCTTCACGTAACCCTTGGTCGGTCTCGACTCGATGACGTAAACAATTTCGTGGATTGCCGTCACCGCACCTTGATGCGAGCCTGTCGTCGTCTCGTGGGTCAGCACTCTGAAACCGGATCTGTGTCCGATGTAATCGAAGAACCGCTCCAGCGTTTCCTTCTCGATCAGGCGGGCTTCCTGAGCATCGCGACCCGAGATCTCGATCCGCTGGATATGCGTGCAGTCGACGTCCTCCGTCGGCCGGCGGACGTCATCGAAGTCCCACGTGGCACGCGCGGCCCTCAGCTGTTCAGAGCTGGGGTAGGCGACTCGACCCTGGTAGTACCTGGTCTTTGCTATGAGGGTCATGCTGGTTCTCCTGTGGCAGCGGTTCCGGGCGAAGCGGGTGAAAAAAGAGAACCCCGTGGACGGTATGTCCACGGGGTTCTGGTCGGCTGAACTGATCGTGGCTCTGAGGTTTGGCCTCAGCTGCAGGCCTTGGCTGCTACAGCCTTGCCCTCGTCACCGTCGACAGGTGCGAACTCCGGGTCATCGACACCGGAACTGAAGATGTAGCTCAATGCGATCGAATCGGTTCGGATGGAGATCGATCCGGGTCCTGCATCCTCACCGGTTCGGTTGGAGCCGTTGTTGTCATCCCATGTCACCGACGTCCGGCCCTCGTCGATCGTGCCGGTCGAGACGACGCGGTATGCATCTTTGTCGTTGCGGTGATTGAGATCCATCGAGCCGGCCCGCGCAGCTTCGAGAAGCGCAGTGGTGCTGGTGCAGGTGCTGCCCTTATCACTCGTCGGGGTGGCGTAGATGATCGAACTGCCGTCCACGACGAGGACGTCGCCGCCGCCGTTCGGACCCTTGGTCGCTATCCACGCGCCGTCGGCGTTGCTGGTGGTATTGCTGCTGCCACCGGCAGCGCCGCCACAGCCGGTGAGCACGAGGCCCAGGGCAGCCAGGGCCGCAGCGGTCGCGGCCAACTTCGTCCGCGTCACGTGTGCGGTCCTGATGGTGTGCATGATCTTGTCCTTTACGTCGTGTGTTGTTTGGTGATGTGGGTGTACAGGGGGTTTCAGCCGTTATTCGTCACGAGCGGTGATCGGCGTGCGGCGGAGCGACATCAGTACGAGAACGCCGCAGCCGGCGACCACGACCGACAGCATGGTCAGCAGGACCAGGCCGAGGCCGATCGATACACCGGACTGGCTGCTGACGGAGGCCATGTTGCCGAAGCCGTTGATCATCCCGACGAGCCCGGCGACGACGCCGGATGCGCCGGCGGCGATACGGGCCCACTTCGCCTTCACGACGAAGGTCGCGATGGACGAGCCGATGACGACGAGCATGAGGAACAGGATGAAGCCGCCGTCGCTCTGGTCGAGCTCTTTGCTGAAGAAGTTCACTGAAGCGCCGAACATCGAGGCGATCGGCAGGAACAGCGAAATGATGGCCAGGAATGCGGCAACCGGCAGTATCCGCGGTGCCCGGGCGATCCAGCGCTGCAGGCTGCCCTGCGGGTCCTTGCGCTGCTCTTCGAATGCGGCCCTGGCAGAGTGCGTAGCATTCTGCGCTGCGGGGGCGACCTTCTCATTGAAGAATTCCTTGGCACCGGAGCGCTCGACAGCGGGTGCGAGCTTGGTGTCGTAAAGGCTCTTAGCACCCGCGGCGACCTGACGGGCACCGTCGGCCATCTGCTGCAGCGAGGGATCGCGGGGTCGGCGCTCAGCCGCGACGTGTCCGAGGCGCAGCGCTTCCTGGTACTCAGCCATGGTCGGTTTACGATGGTTTTCCTGCTGGAACGCGGCGGCCCACTGGTCGGCGCTCGTTGCCTGGCCTGCGCGTTGCTCTCGCGTCTGCGGCTCAGGCGCGTGTGACTGGTTCTCGCTCATAGCCGCTCCCCCTTGCGTCTCGTTCTACCCAGTGTGTCCAGGTGGTGTTTTATTCGAAGGGTCCAGCGTCTCGGCTCCACAGTTCAGCACAGCATCCCCGAGTTCCGGATCCCAAACCACGCCCGGGAGCCGAAGCTGGTCCCCACGCGCCCACCTCGACGGATTCTCTGCTCAGCTGGGCTGAGTCGGCTTTTCCACTCGTATACCTGTTTTCTCTACCAGTATGGCAGAACGTACCAGATGTACCACCTATGAAACGCCGCTCAGAGCTTTGTCTCGGCCTTTTCGAGGCAGAGCGAACAACAAGCAGAACCCCTGGCGGAGAAAGCCAGCAGAACGTCAGCCTGATGGCCTGTATGCCATTCCGGGCCGTCGGGGCCGGGCACTGTGCCACAGACGGGAAGGAGGTCGTCAGGTCTGGAGTAGAGATGGTGGACGGTGGTCAAGGTCGCGTCGGGCATGGATCCAATTCTCGCAGGTCGCCGCGATGGGGCCCGGGACGTAAGATCTGAGCATCCGGACATGATCTCTGATCCACGGCGTCCCAGCTTCTCTGGACGAGTGAGGAGAGGCGGAGTTGTGAACGAGATTTTCGGTATATTGCCCCCTCTACCCACCTCGCAACATTAGAGATTTGACCCATATCAATTGTCATAGTTTGCCCCGCTGACAGCTGTCAGGTGCGTCATGCCCACACCTTTCATGGCGTTCTTCAGGCCCTCATCCAGCGCGCTGGTGTCTCCCGTGACCATGCCGGGAAGCAGGCCCGCCGGATCAGAGGCGAGGAAGGAAGCTGCGGCAACAAACCGTTCCCGCAGTTCCTTGGCCGATCCCTGCAGTAGCGGAGATTCGTTGGGCCGCCCGGGCGGGGAGGAAGCAGTGAGGGTGCCGGCCTCCTCCCTGCCCGGATCAGGAGGGCGGAGCTTTCCTGCGGTGCGGACCAGCTGGCCCGGCACAAGGGTTCCCCAGGCCGGGCCGCCCATGACCACAAGGTGGGCACGCGTCCTGAGCAGGACGCCGCCGGTGCTGACATCCCGTGTCCAGACGGGCACCGACCAACGCTCGGGCGGTCCTGCCTGGCCGGGTGCCGCCAGTGCGCGCGGGGCTCCCGCCACTTCGACCACGGCCACCACCGACTTCCCGGACGCAATCGCCGCCGCCAGCGGACCCTCGGACCTCTGGCTGGACGCGACGGCCGAGTGCGATGCCGCGGCGGCAGCCAGGAAGAGTGCCACCGCGCTGGTGGCCAGGAAACTCCGCCGAACCGGAGTATTTTTGGCTGCCGGCGCCCCTCCTTCGCAGGCCCCGCCTCCCGATGCCCCCGTTCCCCCGGTACAGGTTCCCCCTGCCGGGTTTGCCCGTAGCCTGCGCCGGCGGAGGCCGGGCAAGGAGGGCCGGGCCGTGCGGAACAGCAGGAGCAGCCCCAAGGCCACCGCTGCGCAACATACGACCGCCAGGGCTGCAGGGGCCAGCCAGAGCCCGGCGACTGACGCAGCCCACACCGCGGCTGCCGGCAGGGTGAGGCGGACATCCGTGCGGCGGCGCGGGGCCTCACCGGGGGTGCCGGTGATTGTCCCTGCCCCGTCCTTCACTGCCCGCGCCCAGGTGTCCTTTAGGATCCGGCTCCAATATTCCAGGACACGGTGCCGGAAGGGCACTGCAAGCCCCGGCCTCCGGCGCTCGAAAGGAGCATCCCCGGAGCGGACTGCCGGATTGTCACGGGTCCCGGGAAGGCGGGCGCCTGCTTCACGGCTGCCCCCAGGACCGGGTGGAGTAGCCGGTACTTTCACAGCGGACTGCACGTAACGGCTCCAGGGACTCGTCCGGGAGGTCTTCCTGCCACTACCCATCGGGATCACGGTTCGCCCGGGCCTTCTCATACCGGGCCTCCCCATACCGCCAGAGCCTCACACCGTCACCAGTGGCAGCAATGCTTCAAGCATCTTGGGTCCCACGCCGTCCACGGCGTCCAACTCCTCGACGTTCTTGAATGCCCCGTGCTCCTTGCGCCAGTCCACGATTCGTTGGGCAAGGACAGGACCCACTTTCGGCAAGGCATCCAGCTCCTCCACGCCCGCCGTGTTGAGGTTGACTTTTCCTTCCGGCGGCATTGCACCGCTGCCGCCATCCTGGCCAGCGCCATCCGGCCCGCCTGCAGGGACTTCCTCCCCTTCCCGCGGAACATGGATCTTCTGGCCGTCCTCCACGGCCAGGGCAAGGTTCAGGCGGTTCAGGTCGGCTCCCGGCGCCCCGCCTCCTGCTGCCGCGATGGCCTCGTGCACCCGGCTCCCTGCGGGCAGCCGAACCACGCCCGGCCTTGCCACTGCCCCTGCCACATGGACCACTACCGAGCCTGGGGATTCATCGCCGCGGGCGTCCCTGGCAGCTTCAGGATCACCTCCGGTCCCCTGGTCCCCCGCGGGGGCGCCGTCCGCCACCGGACCACCGGGGCTGATGCCGCTGAGGGGCAGGATCTCCGGACGGCCTGATGCCACCTGCCACCAGAACCATGCCCCCGCCGCAACAGAGAGGATGCCCAGCAGCACAGCGAGGCGCGGCCCCAGCCGCCACCGGAGCACGGATCCCACGGGAGTGGTGGCGGAAGGATCCAGGTCCTGCCGGGAACCGGCGGGTGGGGAGTGCGGGGAGGCCCCCGGCGGGTCCCCGGCCGGTCCCCGGTACTCAAAAGGCCCGTTACCGTTCCGGAGCAGCCCCGCGGGAGCCTCCCCGAGGGCGGCCTGCAGGCGATTCCTGGCATGGCGGGCCGGACCACCTGCTTCTCCAGCGTCCCGGCGTGACATGGCTTCACGCTAGGGAAACGTCCAGGCGCGGCAACAGGGCAGACACGCGTTATGTGGAAAGGCCTGCCGAACGGCTGCCCGTTTCCGTCAGCTCTTCCCCCACGATCACGGCCAGGACCCCCAGGCCGGCATGGGCCGCGAGGACAGCGGGAAGCGGGCTGGTCTGGGCCGGCGGGCACCCCGGCAAGGCCAAGGCCAGGCGTGCAGCCAGGTTTTTGGCTTCGTCGGGATTGCCGAAATGGTGGATGGCAAGGTGGACGGCCGATGCCGGCCGGCCGGCAGCATCGGCGGCGACGATCTCTTCCAGGCGCGCAACAGCCCTTGCAGCAGACCGCACCTTCTCAAGCAGGACAATCCTGCCGCCCTCCACCGCCAGGATCGGCTTGATGGCCAGCATCGTCCCCAGCAGCGAGGCGGCTGCACCGATCCGGCCCCCGCGGCGCAGCTGCTCCAGGCTCGGGACGTAGAAATACACCTTGGTCCGTCCTGCCTGTCCAGCCGCGGCAGCGGCAACGGCCGCAGCGCCACCGCCGTCGGCCGCTGCCCCCACTGCCGCCTGGACGGCCATGCCCAAAGCCATGCCAACAGTGCGGGAGTCCACGACCTCCACCGGGATGTCCACCCTCGCCGCAGCCAGCCGGGCCGCGTCCGCCGTCCCGGACAGGTCCCCGGAAATATGGATGGAGACTACCGCCTCGAAGCCCTTTTGCCGGGCAGCGCAGTAGGCCTGCTCGAATTGGCCGGGCGAGGGCCGGGAGGTCTTAACGGAGGTCCCGGCGGCCAACGCCAGGGCGATGGTTTCGGAGATGTCGTCTTCGCCCTCGCCATAGATCTCCGACCCAACCATCACAGGCATCGGAATGACCGTCAGGACGCCGTCGCCCGTGAGCGGGGACACCCACTCCGGCGGCAAGGCAGCTGCGGAATCAGTGACCACGGCAGTACGCACGACGGCGCCCGGCCGTGTTCCGGAATCGTCCCGCCTGGCAGCCTCCTGCCTGGCGCGCATGGCCGCCAGGCGTGCGCGGAGCCAGGGCCAGGCGGCGGTGTCGCGGTCGGGCAAGGGGGCCTCCTGGTGTCACTGCAGGCCGCCGGAGCTGTTCCGGCGGCCCGGTCCGGCTAGGCCGGGACGATGTTGACCAGTTTAGGTGCGCGGACAATCACCGTGCGGATGCCGCGGCCGTCCAGTGCCCGCTGGACATTCTCCGACGCAAGCGCCAGTTCGCGCAGCTGGTCCTCGGAGACGTTCGGGGACACTTCCAGCCTGTCCCGGACCTTGCCCTGGACCTGCACCACTGCCGTGACGGTGTCCTGGACCAGCAGGGAGGCGTCATGGGCCGGCCATCCCGCATTCGCGACGGAGGCCGGGTGGCCCAGGACGTTCCACATGTCCTCAGCCGTATACGGCGCGAACAGGCTCAGGATCACCGCGACGGCCTCAGCGGCCTCGCGCACAGCCGGGTCGGCGCCGCCGGCACCGGAGGCTGCGTCTATGGTCTTGCGGGTGGCGTTGACCAGCTCCATCAGTTTCGCCACCACCACGTTGAACTTGTTGGCGTCCAGCAGCGCGGCGGCGTCGGCGATGGTCCGGTGCGTAACGGAGCGCAGTGCGCGGTCGCCGCTGGTGACGTCGATGCCGGGTTCGCTCGCCACATCCTGGGCCAGGCGCCACGCCCGCGCCAGGAACTTGGCGGAACCGGAGGGCGAAACGTCAGCCCAGTCCACGTCGTCCTCGGGCGGGGAGGCGAAGATCATGGTCAGGCGGACGGCATCCACGCCGTATTTGTCCAGCTGCTCGCCGAGGTCCACACCGTTGCCGAGGGACTTACTCATGGCTTTGCCGCCGTTGAGCACCTGCCCCTGGTTGAGCAGGGCGCTGAACGGCTCGTCGGCGTCGATCATGCCGAGGTCGTGGATGACCTTGGTGAAGAACCGGGCGTACAGCAGGTGCAGGATCGCGTGTTCAACGCCGCCAACGTACTGGCCCACCGGCATCCAGTCGTTGATTTTCTCCGGGTCGAAGGGCCCCTCCGTGTAGTGCGGCGAAACGAAGCGCAGGAAGTACCACGACGAGTCCACGAAGGTGTCCATGGTGTCGGTATCCCGCTTGGCCGGGCCGTGGCAGGAAGGGCAATCCACGTTGACCCATGCTTCGGCAGCAGCCAGCGGAGAGGTGCCCTTGGGCGACAGGTCTTCACCGCGCAAATCGGACGGCAGCGTGACGGGCAGCTGCTCGTCGGGGACAGGAACCTCGCCGCAGGACGGGCAGTGGATGATCGGGATCGGGGTGCCCCAGAACCGCTGGCGGCTGAGCAGCCAGTCCCGCAGGCGGAAGTTCACGAACTTCTCACCGGTGCCCTGGCGTTCCAGCATGGCGATCGCGGCCGGGATGGCCTCCGCCTTGGGCAGGCCGTCGAGGTCGCCGGAGTTGATCAGGGTACCCTCGCCCGTGGTAGCCGTGCCGGAAACGGCAGGATCCTCCTCGCCCGTGTCCAGGACTGCCCGGACAGGCAGGTCGAAGGTGCGGGCGAAGTCCAGATCGCGCTGGTCGTGGGCCGGCACGGCCATGATCGCGCCGGTGCCGTAGTCGGCCAGGACGTAGTCAGCGGCCCAGACGGGCAGCTTCTCCCCGTTCAGCGGGTTGACGGCGTACCGGCCGGTGAAGACGCCGGTCTTCTCCCGCTCAGTGGACTGGCGTTCAATCTCGGAGAGTGCCTTGACCTGCTCGCGGTATTCGTCCAGGGCCGCGGCGTGCTCCCCGGTGACGAGTTCGACGGCGAGCTGCGCGTCCGCGGCCACCACAAAGAACGTCGCGCCGTACAGGGTATCGGGGCGGGTGGTGAAGACAGTCACCTCCTTGGCGGGCTTGCCGCCGTCGGCCTCGATCACGAAGTTGACGTGGGCGCCCTCGGAGCGGCCAATCCAGTTCTTCTGCATGGCCAGGACGCGCTCGGGCCAGTGGCCGCGGAGCTGCTCCATGTCGTCAAGCAGCCTGTCGGCGTATTCGGTGATCTTGAAGTACCACTGGTTGAGGGACTTTTTGGTGACGGTGGTGCCGCAGCGCTCGCAGGCACCGTTGACTACCTGTTCGTTGGCCAGCACCGTTTGGTCCTTGGGGCACCAGTTGACCGGGGAGTCCTTGCGGTAAGCCAGCCCGCGCTCGTAGAAACGCTTGAACAGCCACTGGGTCCAGCGGTAGTACTCGGGATCCGAGGTATGCAGCCGGCGCGACCAGTCGGCCGAGATGGCGTACCGCTTGAAGGACGCGGCCTGGGTGTCGATGTTGGCGTAGGTCCACTCGCTGGGGTGGGCGTTGCGCTTGATGGCAGCGTTTTCCGCCGGAAGGCCAAAGGAGTCCCAGCCGATCGGGTGGAGGACGTCGAATCCTTTCTGGCGCAGATAGCGGGCCACCACGTCACCCATGGCGAACGCCTCCGCATGGCCCATGTGGAGGTCGCCCGAAGGGTACGGGAACATATCCAGCACGTAGCGCCGCTCCCGGGACCCGTCGTCGACAGGGGTGAAGACCTTGAGGTCTTCCCACACCTGCGGCCATTTGGCCTCCATCGCCGTGAAGCTGTAAGTGCCCTCCTCGGGCACCTCCGCTGACACTGTTGCTGCTGTTCCGGTCTCTGTCTCCGGCTGAACGCCCACTGCTGCCCTCTTCTGTTCTGTTACGGCATCTGTGCTGCCATAACGGCCTGATCCTCCTGCTGTCACCGGACGCTCCCGGACACACAAAAGCCCCTCACCATGGAGGGGCTGCCGCACGCTATCCGTTGGTCCGGATACCGGGCGGCTGGCTAAGCAGAAGGATCGCACGCATGAAACCACTTTAGCGCACCCGGGAAGGAACACCGCCGGGGGCCTGCCGGGAATGACGGCCTCCGTCAGGACCCCGAGGGTACGAGTCCCCCTACTGGAACGGCCCGCAGGATTACGTGTCCCCCTACTGCCGCAACCCGCAAAACCACGTGCCCTCCCCTACCCCCCTATAGCTGCGAACTTGTGTGCTTTCCCCCCTTGCCAACAGTGGCAGGGCAGGTGCATTGTAATGACCAAGTCTGAGGGGGAAACTGACTGGTCTCCGGCGTAGGAGCCTGAAATGTATTCATGCCAGTTACACCCGCAGCAAAGTAGCCGCGGGTCTTACCCTTCGTCTAACCCCGGCCGAGAATCCAACGGGTGACGAACCATGTTTGGCTGGGTTACCCGGTTCAGCATGCAGTTTCGGATTCTGGTTCTCGCGATCGCAGCGGGCCTTATTACTTTTGGCGTAGTAAACATTCCACATATGGCTGTGGACACCATGCCGGAGTTCGCCCCCGCACACGTCGAGATCCAGACCGAAGCCCTCGGGCTTTCCGCCGCTGAGGTCGAACAGCTCATCACCGCCCCCATGGAGGCGGACCTTCTTAATGGCGTGGCCTGGCTGGACGAGATACGCTCCAAGTCCGTTCCCGGCCTGTCGTCCATCGAACTCGTCTTCGAGCCCGGTACGGACGTCCTGCGTGCACGCCAGCTGGTGGCGGAAAGGATGACGCAGGCCCACGCGCTGCCCAACGTCTCCTCGCCGCCCCTGATCATGCAGCCGATGTCGTCCACGAGCCGCGTGATGATGATCAAGATGAACTCCACCGAGCTCTCGGGCATCGACATGTCCGTCCTGGCCCGGTGGAAGATCAAGCCGCGCCTGATAGGCATCCCGGGCGTCGCAAACGTGTCTATCTGGGGCCAGCGCGAACAGCAGCTGCAAGTTGAAGTCACTCCCACGCAGCTCCGCGACAAGGGCATAACCCTTGAGCAGCTGGTCAAGACCACGGGCAACGCCGTCTGGGTTTCGCCGCTGAGCTTCCTGGAGGCATCCACGCCGGGTACCGGCGGCTTCGTGGAGTCACCCAACCAGCGCCTTGGCATCCAGCACGTCCTCCCTATCCGCACCCCGGCCGACCTGGCAAAGGTCAGCGTGGAGGAAGCGGACCCGCCGGTGCTCTTGGGCGACATCGCCCAGGTCAAGGAAGGCCACCAGCCGCTGATCGGGGACGCCGTGGCCGGCTCAGGTGCAGGCCTGATGCTGGTCGTCGAAAAGTTCCCGGGCACCAACACACTGGAAGTCACCCGCAACGTTGAAGCCGCGCTGAAGGACATGGAGCCGGGCCTCACCGGGATCCAGATCGACACGTCCGTCTTCCGGCCGGCAACCGGCGTCCAGGAATCCGTCGACAGCCTGGGCCTCTCCCTGCTGATCAGCCTGCTGATTGCCGTAGCCCTGTTCTGGCTGCTTTTCCGCTCCTGGCGTGCGGCTGTGATTGCGCTCGTGGCCATCGCCACGACGGTCACGACGGCCGCAGTTGTGCTGTTCGCCCAGAATGCAACACTCAACATCGCCATCCTGCTCGGGGTTCTGCTCGGCACATCGGTAATCGTGGGCGACATTGTGGAAGACATCCAGGCCCACCGGCGGCTGGCCTCGGGCCAGGATGTGGCGAAGCCGGGAACTTCCCCAAGGTCGAGGATCAGCCTCATCGCGAAGGGAATCCGCACTCCGCTGTTCCACGCATCGCTCATCATGGTGGTTGTCCTCGTTCCCACGCTCTTTCTGACCGGGGTCGGCGGCTCGTTCTTCACCCCGCTGTTCTGGTCACTTGCGCTGACCCTCGCCGCCGCACTGATAGTTGGCCTCTCCGTGACGCCCGTGCTGGCGTACTTCCTGCTTCCGCCGAAGACTGCTCCGGCCAGGGAACTTCCCGCTGTAGGACGCGCGAAGGCCTACTACGGCCGCGCGCTGGACGGAATCGGTCCCCGGAAAGGCCTTGCCGTCGCGGTGGTGGTGGTTGTGGGAATGCTGGGGATCGTAGCCGGTTCCCAGCTGACGCAAAACAGGCAACTTGTTCCTACGCTGCCTGACCGCACTCTTTTGGTTCAGTGGGACACCATGGCCGGGACCTCCAACGATGAAGTCCAGCGGGTTGCCGCCAAGGCCGCCGAGGAACTTCGGGCCCTTCCGGGGGTCTCCGGAGTCGGCGGGCACCTGGGACGCGCCATTTCAGCAGACCAGGTGGTAGGCAACAGCTCCGCTGAGCTGTGGGTGTCGATCGACCGGGGCGCCAACTTCGGCGAAACCGAGCGTGCCGTGCGGGACGTGGTCCAGGGTTACCCTGGCATCGCGCACAACGTGATGAACTACTCGCAACAAACCATCGGAGATGTACGCTCCAGCATGGAGCCGGACTTTGCGGTCCGGGTCTTTGGAACGGAAATGCCGGTGCTGCGTAAAAAGGCAGAAGAGGTCCGCCAGGCCCTCCAAAAGATCAACGGGGTGAACAACCCGACGATCGACGCACCGGCCGTGACCCCGATAGTGGAGGTCCAGGTCAACCTCGAAGCGGCCCAAAAGGCAGGTATCAAGCCCGGTGACGCAAGGCGCGCCGCTGCGACCCTGATGCAGGGCATCGTGGTTGGGAACCTCTTTGAACAGCAGAAGGTTTTCGAAGTGGTTATCCGGGGGGCCGTTGGCGTCCGGGATGACCTGACAAGCATCCGTGAGCTGCTCCTTGACACCCCCAACGGCGGCCACATCCAACTGGGGCAGATCGCCGACGTGCGGATGGTCCCGAGTGAAGTCGTGGTCCAGCACGATGCTACGTCGCGGCGCATCGACATTGTCGCCGACATCAGCGGACGCCCCCTGGAAGATATTCAGCGGGACATCCAGGCAGCCGTCCAGCAAATCGAGTTCCCGCTCGAGTACCACGCCGAGATCCCCACGAAATATGGTGAACTCCAGGCCGCGGATACCTTGGTGCACGGGCTCGGAGTTGCTGCCGCCCTGGCTGTGCTGCTCCTGCTCCAGACAGCGGTGAGGAGCTGGAAACTGGCTGTCGCCACTTTCCTGGCCCTTCCCGCCGCGATGTCCGGGGCAGCGGTGGCGGCCTGGTTCGGATCGGCGTCGCTGTCCTGGCTGTCACTGACAGCGTTTGCTGCCGTCCTTGCCATCGCCGCGCGCAACGCAGCCCTGTTGTCCGCACGCGTCGACGAGATCTGGCGGGAGACTGCCGGAGCTTCGCGCACAGACGTGGTCATGCAGGCAGCCCGGGACCGCGTGTCGCCAGTCCTGAAGTCGGCCATCATCACGCTGCTTGTGCTGATACCGCCCGCCTTCATGGGCGGCACGGTCGGCCAAGCCTTGATAGGGCCGATGCTGCTGATCCTGGCCGGCGGCCTGGTGACCACAACGCTCGTGGGGCTCTTCATCCTCCCGCTGCTCACCCTGTGGTTCGGTCCCCGCACCGAGCCCGAAGAGTGGTCGGAAGTCTACGAATCAGAACATCCAGTCATGTCGATGCCGGAAAAGGTGAAAGTATCATGACCAGCAAAAGCCTCCTTCGGCGCCTGCCAGTCGCAGCTGCCGTCTGCGCCGCCCTGCTGTCTTCACTGCCGGCCTGCGCCCAGTCCACAGCGCAGGCGGAGTCTGCAGCCGAAGCGCCTGCCAAGGTGGAGAAGAACGCCACCACGGGGATTGCACGCATAACGCTCAGCCAGCGGGCCATTGAACGGCTTGAACTGCTCACGGAGACCGTCAAGCCGGCGGATGGAGGCATCCTCCTCCCCTACGCTGCCCTGCTTTACGACGCCGAGGGGAAGACCTGGGTTTACGGGAACCCCGAACCACGGGTGTTTGAACGCCAGGCCGTCACCGTGACGAAAGTGGAGGCTGGTGTTGTCACCGCCAGCGCAGGTCCCGCGGCGGGTTCCCAAGTGGTGACCGTGGCCGCCGCTGAGTTGTTCGGCGCAGAGTTCGTCACGGGCAAATGACATGCGCCGGATAGTCGCCGCCAGCCTGCGCTTCAGATCCATCGTCATCGCGTTGGCGGCGGCTCTGATGATGGTTGGCGGCGCCCAGCTCAGCAACGCCTCAGTGGATGTCTTCCCTGAATTCGCGCCGCCAAAAGTCGAGGTCCAGACAGCATGCCTTGGCCTAACGGCCGCGGAGGTTGAAGCACTGGTATCGGTTCCCATGGAGGAGGCCTTCAACGGCATAGACGGCCTCGACCACATGCGATCCAAGTCAGTCCCGCAGTTGTCCTCGATCGTCATGGAATTCGAGAACGGCACGGATCTGCTGACTGCACGCCAGCTGGTATCCGAACGGATGGCGACAGTCATTCCCACCCTGCCCACCTGGGCAGCCCCGCCGGTGATGCTGCAGCCGCTGTCCTCCACCAGCCGGGTGATGAAGATCGGCCTGTCCTCCGACACGCGGTCCCTGATCGAGATGTCCATGATCTCCTACTGGAACATCAGGGCCCATCTGCTCCGCGTTCCGGGTGTGGCGAACGTGGCAATCTGGGGCGAACGCCTCCAGATGCTGCAGGTCCAGGCGGATCCCGCCAGGCTGGCGACCCACAAGGTCAGCCTGGAAACAGTGATGAATTCTACGGCCAATGCGCTGGATGCCGGGCTCCTCCATTACTCCCCGGGTGCCATGATCGGCACCGGCGGATCCCTGGACACGCCCAGCCAATCCATCGGAATCCGCCACGTCCAGCCCATCACCACCCCGGAAGACCTCGCCCAGGTGGCGCTGGAGGACCGGGAGGGGCAGCCACCACTGAAGCTGGGCGACGTGGCAAATGTCGTGGAGGACCACCAGCAGCTTATTGGTGACGCAGTGATCAACGGCGGGCCGGGCCTGATGCTGATCGTGGAGAAACTGCCGTGGGGAAACACCCTTGAAGTCACCCGGGGCGTTGAAGAGGCAATGAAGCAACTCGAACCCGGCCTGACCGGAATTGCCGTGGACACCACGATTTTCCGGCCGGCAACGTTCATCGAGGAATCCCTCAATAACCTGGGCGTCGCCCTTCTCCTTGGCTGCCTGCTTGTCATCATGGTGTTGAGTGTCTTCCTCTTCCAGTGGCGGACGGCGCTGGTCAGCGTGCTGGCCATCCCCTTGTCGCTGGTGGCGGCTGCCCTTGTGCTCTATTGGACCGGCGGCACAGTCAACACCATGGTGCTTGCGGGGCTGGTGATTGCGGTCGGGGTGGTGGTGGACGATGCCATCATCGACGTCGAAAACATCGTCAGGCGCCTTCGGCACCACCGGGCAACCGGCGGCACGGGAAGCACCG
Source organism: Pseudarthrobacter sp. GA104 (assembly GCF_009741265.1). Classification (GTDB taxonomy): domain Bacteria; phylum Actinomycetota; class Actinomycetes; order Actinomycetales; family Micrococcaceae; genus Arthrobacter. The sequence goes on along the minus strand of NZ_WOWL01000001.1, from coordinate 4,245,268 downwards.
CGAGGGTTGTGGTCAACGCGTCCCTGGAGGTCCGGGGACCCATCGTTTATGCCACACTGATCATCGTCGCGGCCACGGTTCCGATCTTCTTCCTGGACGGGCTGACGGGGGCCTTCTTCCGGCCGCTGGCCACGGCCTACACGTTGGCAGTGTTCGCGTCGATGCTCGTGGCCCTTACGGTGACCCCCGCGTTGGCATACATCTTCCTCCGGAACGCCAAGCTGGAGGACAGGGACCCGCCCGTGGTCAGGGTCCTCAAGCGCTGGTACAGCAAGGCCCTCCGGCCCATCGTCCGGCGGCCAATTCCCGGTTACCTCGCCTTGGCCGCCTTCGGCATGGTGGGCATAGTGGCGGCACCGTTGCTGGGCCAATCCCTGCTCCCTTCCTTCAAGGAACGCGATTTCCTGATGCACTGGCTTACCAAACCCGGTACGTCCAACGCCGAAGAAGTCCGGGTCAGCCAGCTGGCCTGCAAGGAACTCATGACCATCCAGGGCGTGAACAACTGCGGATCCCACACCGGCCAGGCCTTCAACGCTGATGAAGTGGTGGGTGTCTACTTTGGTGAGAACTGGATCAGCGTAGACCCGGGCGTGGACTACGATTCCACGCTGAAGTCGGTCGAGTCTGTAGTGGCCGGCTACCCCGGTATCCAAAGGGACGTGCAGACCTACCTCAAGGAACGCATCCGTGAGGTGCTGACGGGGACCGGCTATGCCGTCGTCGTCCGCGTCTACGGCGACGACCTTTCGATACTTCGCCAGGAAGCCGACAAGATCAAGGAGATCCTCGGCGGCATTGACGGGGCCATCGGTGCCAAGGTCGCGCTCCAGTCCAACATTCCGCAGATTGATGTGGAGGTGAACCTGGACGCAGCGAACCGCTACGGACTGAAGCCGGGCGATGTGCGCCGGGCGGCGGCCACCATGGTGGCCGGCGAAGAGGTCGGCGACATCTACCGTGACGGCAAGGCCTACGACGTCCAGGTCTGGAGCCCGCCGGAGGTCCGGACGAGCGTCACAAGCATAGAGAACCTCGTGCTGGATACGCCGTCCGGGCAGAAGATCCGGTTGGCTGACGTGGCGGCCGTTTCGGTCAAGCCGACACCCAACGTCGTTGAACGTTCCGAAGGGTCAAGGCGCATCGATGTCAGCGCCAACGTCAAGGAAGGCGACCTGGCCAAGGTGGTGGAGAAGCTGCAGGACGGCATGAAATCAGTCCAGTTCCCGGTCGGCTACAGCGCCGTTGTCCTCGGCGAATACGCGGAACGGCAGGCCGCATCGCAGCGCCTGATGCTCTACTCCATCGTCGCGCTCATCGTTGTCTACCTTCTCCTGCAGGCTGCTTTCAGGAGCTGGCGGCTTGCCACCCTGGCCATCCTGACCCTCCCGGTGGCGCTTGTGGGCGGGGTGATCGCTGCGCACCTCAGCGGCGGAATCCTGTCCCTGGGTTCCCTGGTCGGCTTCCTGACGCTGATGGGGATCGCGGCACGCAACGGCATCCTGCTCATCAACCACTGCCAGCACCTTGAACAGTTCGAAGGCGTCCCCTTCGGACCGGAGCTGGTGCTTCGCGGGGCTGCAGAGCGGTTGTCGCCGATCCTGATGACCACGCTGGCCACCGCGCTGGCCCTGGTGCCACTCGTTGTCATGGGCAACATCCCGGGCCACGAGATCGAGCATCCGATGGCGGTGGTGATCCTGGGCGGGCTCGTCACGTCGACGTTGGTCAACCTGTTCATCGTCCCCTCGCTGTACCTCCGCTTCGCCAAGGGCGGCCGCGGTCGGCGCAGCACCCCCGAACTGCAGCCGGCCCCTGCGGTGTAGTCCTCTTCCAACCAGTATGAAAGGCACTGAGATGACGCTTTTGGCACGCCGCCTCACAGCATACGGGTCCGCGCTGCTGCTGGCCTTCGGGTCGCTGACGGTGATCTCGGCACCAACGGCGGCCGCGCCGGCAGCCGAAGAACTCTGCGGCCCCGGGTCCGCGATTAATTTCGACCGGTCCGCCTTCCCGGAATATCCGCGGATCGACAACAAGTGGTTCCCGCTCAAGCCGGGCATGCAGTTCACCACGGTGGGCACCGTGACATCGGCTGACGGCGTCCAGGCGCACAAGGTGGTCCATACGGTCACCGGTCTGACGAAGGTAATCGACGGCGTGACCACCCGTGTGATGTGGGACCGTGACTACTCTGACGGTGAACTGGTGGAGTCCGAACTGGCCTTCTTTGCCCAGACCCGCGCCGGGGATGTGTGGCTGTTTGGCGAATACCCTGAGGAATACGAAAACGGCGAGTTCGTGGGTGCCCCAAGCACCTTCATCAGCGGTTTGGCCAAGGCACAGGCGGGCATCGCCATGCAGGCAAAGCCCGAGACAGGCACGGCCTCCTACGTCCAGGCCTACGCACCCAAGGTTGATTTCCTCGACTGCGGGAGCGTGTTCCAGACGAACCAGAACGTCTGCGTTCCCACCGGGTGTTACGACGACGTCCTGGTGATCGACGAATACAACCCCCTGGAACCGCCTGAGGCCGGACACCAGCGGAAGTTCTACTCACCCGGAACCGGGCTGATAAAGGTCACTGCCGTTGGCGGTGAAGACCAGGAATTCATGGATCTGGTGAAAGTGCGGAAACTGAACGCCGAGAAGTTCGCGGCCGTCAACGCACAGGCCCTGGAACTGGACGAAAGGGGATACGAGGTCAGCCGGAGCGTCTATGCCAAGACGCCGCGGGCCGAACTCAACTACTGAGAGGCAGAGGAAGTTCCTGGCCGGCATTAAGCCGACGCAAGAAGAAGGAGGGCGGCACCCGTGCCGCCCTCCTTCTTCGCCATCCGCTGCCGGCAGGGGCGCCTAGCGCACGTCCTCGTCAACCCAGTCCATGGACTTGGTGACGGCCTTCTTCCAAAGCCGCATCTGCCGGTCCTGCTCCGCCTGGTCCAGCTGCGGTTCCCAGCGCTTGTCCTCGGACCAGTTGGCCGAGCACTCCCCCAGGTCCTTCCAGAAACCGACGGCAAGGCCGGCGGCGTAGGCGGCACCCAGCGCGGTTGTCTCCACTACCTTTGGCCGGATGACGGGGACGCCCAGGATGTCCGCCTGGAACTGCATCAGCGCATCATTGGCCACCATGCCGCCGTCGACCTTCAGCTCGGTCAGCGGAACGCCGGAGTCCGCGTTCACAGCGTCCAGGACCTCCCGCGTCTGGAAGGCGGTGGCCTCCAGCGCGGCACGCGCGATGTGGTTCCTGTTGACGAACCTGGTCAGTCCCACGATGGCGCCGCGCGCATCGGACCGCCAGTAGGGTGCGAAGAGACCCGAGAAGGCCGGCACGATGTACACGCCGCCGTTGTCCTTCACGGACGCAGCCAGGGTTTCCACCTCGGGTGCGCTGCTGATCAGGCCCAGGTTGTCACGCAGCCACTGGATGAGCGAGCCGGTGACGGCGATGGAACCTTCCAGGGCGTAGTGCGGTGCAGCGTCACCGAGTTTGTAGCCCACCGTCGTCAGCAGCCCGTTCTTGGAGTGGACGATTTCCTCGCCGGTGTTGAAGATCAGGAAGCAGCCCGTGCCGTACGTGTTCTTGGCCTCGCCTGCCTCGAAGGCCGCCTGGCCGAACGTGGCGGCCTGCTGGTCCCCGAGGATCCCGGCAACGGGAACCTCCCGCAGGAGTTGGGAGGTGTGCACGGTGCCGTACACCTCCGAGGAGGACTTAATCTCGGGCATCATCGTCCGGGGAACACCGAAGATGCCAAGGATCTCCTCATCCCACTGCAGGGTATCCAGGTCCATGAACAGCGTGCGGGAGGCGTTGGTGACGTCCGTGACGTGAACCCCGCCGTCCACTCCGCCGGTCAGGTTCCACAGGACCCAAGAGTCGGTGTTGCCAAAGACCAGGTCGCCGGCCTCAGCCCTGGCGCGGGCGCCCTCCACGTTGTCCAGGATCCACTTGATCTTTGTTCCGGAGAAGTACGTGGCCAGCGGGAGGCCCACTTTTTGCTTGAAGCGGTCCGGCCCGCCATCCTTGGCCAGCTCGTCCACGATGTCCTGGGTGCGGGTATCCTGCCAGACGATGGCGTTGTAGACGGCCTCACCGGTGGTCTTGTCCCACACCACCGCAGTTTCACGCTGGTTGGTGATGCCGACGGCGGCAATATCGTGCCGTGTCAGGTTCGCCTTCGACAGCGCTGAGGCAATGACCTCCCGGGTGTTGTTCCAGATTTCGGCCGGGTTGTGCTCCACCCAGCCGGCCTGCGGGAAGATCTGTTCGTGCTCCATCTGCCCGGAGGACACGATGCTCCCGCTGTGGTCGAAGACGATGGCACGGGTGCTGGTGGTTCCCTGGTCGATGGCGATTACGTACTGGTTCATGGTTGACGTCCTTGTCTGTAATGGAGTTGAGCAGTGGTTGGGTAGGGGGTCAGGAGGCGGCCGTGACGATGATGGGGGCAATCCTGGCGACGATGCCGCCAAGGGCGCCGCCAACCAGCGGGCCTACCACCGGAATCCAGGAATAGCCCCAGTCGCTCGAGCCCTTGCCCTTGATGGGGAGCAGGGCATGGGCAATGCGTGGACCGAGGTCGCGGGCAGGGTTGATGGCGTAGCCGGTGGGGCCGCCCAGGGAGACGCCGATGCCGACGACGAGGAGTGCGACAGCCAGCGGGCCCAGGCCGGAGGGGGTCCCGCCGAACGTCAGGATGACAAACACCAGGACGAAGGTGCCGATGATTTCGGTCACCAGGTTCCAGGAACTGGAGCGGATGGCCGGTCCGGTGGAGAAGACGGCAAGCTTGCTGGCAACCTCCTCTTCAGCGTCAAAGTGCTGTTTGTAGGCGAGCCAGCACACCACGGCGCCGAGGAAGGCGCCGAGCATCTCGCCGCCGAAGTACGTCAGGGTGGAAGCGAAATCCACCGGTACATCCGGCGCGTATTCGGCCTTTCCGTTAATCAGCAGCCCCAAGGTCACGGCAGGATTCAGGTGCGCCCCGGACTTTGCGGCCACGAAGACGCCCGCGAAGACAGCGATGCCCCATCCCCAGGTGACCATCAGGAACCCGCCGCTGTTGCCCTTTGTCCCCCTCAGGGCAACGTTGGCGACGACGCCGCAACCCAGAAGGGTCAGCATCGCCGTTCCGAATACTTCGGAAAGGAAAACTATTCCAAGAGACATCTTTGACTCCTTTTATTTTCAGATGGAGGTCCTTCGCGGGTTGAAGGACCGTGTGGCCGGGGCGGGTTGCCGCCCCGGCCGACAGCCGGGCCTCAGGCGACCAGGCTGTGGGTTTCTACACGGTGGAACTTCTGCAGCACTTCCTGGGCATGCTTGATTTCCGCTGCCCGGGCTGCGGCGTTCCAACCCAAGGGAACGGACAGCACTTCGGCCATTTCGTTGAGCAACTCGCCCGTCACCAGCCCCCGGAACGCCAGGGAGGTCCGGCGGATGAGGACGTCCACCAGGTGCCCCACCTGCTCATGGGCCGCCATGAACTCAAGTTCACGGACGCTCAGTTCGCGGGTGGAGTGCAGCAGCCTGTCAGGTCCGGCGTCAAGGTATTCCATGACCGCTTCCGCACGTGTCCCGTACCTGGTCAGGAGCCCTGCTGTACGGTCCGCGTCACGGTTGTCGGCCATATGGGCCTTGATCCACTTCTGGACACCGGCCTCATCGGCAGGGAACCCGGCGCCGCCGCCGATAGGCAACTGCGCGGTGGAGACTTTGCGCTCCATCCCGATCTCAGCCAGGACGTCGTTCGTCATGTGTTCGGCGAGGGCACGGAAGGTTGTCCATTTGCCGCCTACCAGGCTCAAGACCACGGCTCCCTTTCCATTCCGGTCCAGTCCCGTTTCCCGGCGCTCGATGCGGTAGTCGCGGGAAACGAAGCCGGGCTGGGTGGCATCGTGGCGCGGCAGCGGCCGCACTCCGGAGAAGGTGTAGACGATCTGCTCACGGGTAACGGCGATGTCCGGGAACACGTGGCCTATCAGGTCGAAGAAGTACTCGATTTCCTCATCTGTGCAGACGGCGTCCTCCGCCATGTCCGCATCCACATCCGTGGTACCCACAAGGACCCGGTCACCCATGGGGTAGATCAGGACGATCCGCCCGTCCGTGTGCTCGAAGAAGATCTCCCTGCCGCGGCAGGCTTCAAGGAGCGCAGGGTGGTCCAGGACGATGTGGGAGCCCTTGGTGCCGCCCATGAACGTGGAGGCAGAGCCCATGGCGGCGTTGGTGAGGTCCACCCAGGCGCCCGTGGTGTTCACAATGACGTCTGCAGTGAAGTCGAATTCCTCCCCCGTCAGTTCGTCCCGCAGCCGCACGGTGCTTCCCCGGCCGGTGCCCGGATTGGGCTGTCCGGTGACGGACTGCAGCGAAACGTAGTTGCTGGCACGGGCCGTGCTGCCCTGTCCGTTGCCTGCACCGGTTGCCGCCAGCCCGGCTTTCTCCCCGTCCTGGAGGACATCGAGCGTAAGCCGCTCCGGGTTGTGCACGGAAGCGTCGAAGTAGGTCGCCGTGTATTTCACGTCGGGGCGGAGGCTGGGCAGCTCGGCAAGGGCACGCTGGCCGCTGCGGAACTGGTGACGCGGGACGGCGCCGCCATCCCGGGAAAAGGAGTCGTACAGGCTCAGGCCGAGCTTGATGAGGAAGGCCCCCCGTTCCTTCGGCTTGCCGTGCTGCTTGTGCGTCAGGAAGCGAAGCGGTGCCGCAAGGACGCCGGAGAAGGTGCTGAAGATCGGGATGGTGGTCTGCAGCGGCTTAACGTAGTGCGGGGCGATGCGAAGCAACCGGTTACGTTCCACCACTGATTCCCGGACCAGGCGAAACTCGCCGTTTTCCAGGTAGCGGATGCCGCCATGGATCATGTGGGAGGAGGCGCCGCTGGCCCCCTGGCAGTAGTCGCCGCGTTCCACGAGGGCGACGTCCACGCCCTGCAGCGCAAGGTCACGGAAAGTTCCCACGCCGTTGATACCTCCTCCCACCACGAGGACCTTGGCATGTGGACGGCGCCGGAGGTGGTGCACTGCGCTGCGCTCCACTCCTGGCTTCGCCGCTGAAGCAATAGGTTGGACGTGAAAATCCTTGGGTCCCAAAACAACTCCCTTGGGGCTTTGTGTGACGCGGTACCGGATGGGTTTACCGCCGTTTCACCACTATTCTTTGGAGTAATGGAAAATGGAGTCAAGCACTATGCACAAACGTGCAGTCTGGAGGACTGATGGACCCCTCACGCCACTCTGACGCACTGCGGGCTGCACAAATGTATTACCTGCAGGACCTCACCATGGACGCCATAGCCCGGGAGCTGGGGACGTCCCGGTCCACGGTTTCCCGCCTCCTGTCCTCCGCCCGCGAATCCGGCCTGGTGCAAATCCAGATCCGCAATCCGCTGGATACGGGCCCCGAACTGGAGGGCAGGATCCGCCGGCGGTACGGCGTGGATGTCCACGTGGTTCCGGTCATGGAAATACTCAATGAGGCGGAAACACTGGACCGGGTGGCGATGCAGGCAGCGCGAACCATCGGACCGCTGGTGGATTCCAACGCGATCATCGGAGTGGCCTGGGGATCCACCCTGAGCGCCGTCAGCCGCCACCTCACCCGCAAGATCACCCATGACAGCGTCATCGTGCAGTTGAACGGCGCCGGCAACATGCACACCACCGGTATCACGTATGCCAGCGACATCATGCGGCGGTTTGGAAGCGCCTACGGGGCCAGGGTTGAACAGTTCCCGGTGCCTGCCTTCTTTGACCACGCAGCCACCAAGGTTGCCATGTGGAATGAACGCAGCGTGCAACGGATCCTCGAACTCCAGGCGAAGATGAGCATCGCAATTTTCGGCGTGGGCTCCGTGGACGCCGACTATCCCAGCCACGTGTATGCCGGTGGATACCTGGACGAGGCTGACCTCAACATCCTGGCAACCTCGGATGTTGTGGGCGACGTAGCCACCGTCTTCTTCCGCAGCGATGGCTCCTCCGACGGGATCGTCCTCAACGAACGATCCACCGGACCCGCACTCGCGCAGTTGCGGCAAGTCCGACGGAGGATCTGTGTAGTGTCCGGGGTGTCCAAGATCAACGGGCTCCGCGGAGCCCTGGCGGCGGGCCTGGCCACGGACCTGATCCTGGACGAGGCCACCGCGCGCCGCCTGGTGGATTTTGAAGGTCTCGCCACCGCTGGTGGGTAGAGTCGTGGCTATGAGAACTTCACCGCGGCTCAGCCTGAACAACGGCGTGCTGATCCACCAACTCGGATACGGGCTCTACAAGGTCCCGGCCGCCGACGCGGAAGGCCTCGTCGCCACTGCGCTCGCAGCCGGATACCGCCACTTCGACACGGCGGCGATGTACGGCAACGAAACCGGTGTGGCTCGGGGCATCAGTTCCCAACTGGGCGGTGACGCGGGCAGCGGCGGCTCGGGCGAGCTGTTCCCGGCGCTGTCCCGGGAAGACATTTTCGTCACCACGAAGGTGTGGAACAGCGACCACGGCTATGACGCCACGCTGCGTGCCTTTGATGAGTCCATGGTCAATCTCGGCCTTGACTACGTTGACATGTACCTCATCCACTGGCCTTGCGCCGCCCGCGGCCTATTTCCGGACACGTACCGTGCACTGGAAACCCTGTACCGGGAAGGAAAAGTCCGTGCCATCGGCGTCAGCAATTTCCAGCCCGCCCACCTTGACCGGCTGCTGCAGACCGCGGAAGTGGTCCCCGCCGTCAACCAGATAGAACTGCATCCGTGGCTGCAGCAGGCAGAACTCCGGACACAGCATGATGGACTGGGTATCCGGACCGAAGCGTGGAGCCCCCTGGGGCGGGGCCAGGTCCTCGCCGACCCCGTTGTCCGCGCCTGCGCCTCCGAACACGGCAAAACCCCCGCCCAGGTGATCCTCCGCTGGCATATCCAGCTGGGAAATATTGCCATCCCCAAGGCGAGCTCGGAGGTGCGGATCCGGGAAAACATGGACATCTTCGACTTCGAGCTCTCCGCCCGGGACATGACGGCGCTGGCCGGGCTGGACCGGGGTTACCGCACCGGGTCCCACCCGGACACCGTTAACTGAGGCAGGACACATGACTACAGCACAGCCCGGATCCGCCGCGCCCGCCTACTTCAGCGCCGACCTGGCCGCACGCACGTCCGCCTCCACCCTGGAGCTCGACGGCGGCAAGGTTGCCTATTGGACCTACGAACCGCTGGTGGCCAGCCCCGAAACACGCACCATCCTGGTCATCCATGGCTTCCGCGGAGACCACCACGGACTGCTGAGGGTGGCAGACCAGCTTCCCGAGATGCGGATCATCATGCCGGACCTGCCCGCATTTGGTGAGTCCGCGGCATTCCGGTCGGGCGAGCATTCCGTGGAGCGCTACGGCCTGTTCATCACGCAATTCATGGCAGCCCTGGGCCTCGGCCCGGACACGGTCCTGCTGGGACACTCGTTCGGCTCCATCATTGCGGCGCACTTCGTGGCCGATCGTCCCGGCACCGTGGATCCGCTCATCCTCATCAACCCCATTGCGGCACCGGCACTGGAAGGGCCAAAGGGTGTGATGACCAGGCTGGCGATCCTGTACTACCGCCTTTCAGCCCGGCTCCCCCGGACGGTGGGACTGGCCCTGCTGCGGAATCCGCTGATTGTCCGGGTCATGAGTGAAACCATGGCCAAGACGGGCGATAAAGACCTCCGCCGGTTCATCCACGGCCAGCACCACGCCTACTTCAGCGCTTTCGCCAGCCGGGAGAGCCTCCTTGAATCGTTTACGGCATCAGTCAGCAGCCATGTGGCGGAAGTAGCCGGCCGGCTGACCCTGCCAGTCCTGCTGATCGCGGGGGAAAAGGACGAGATCGCCGTCCTGGCCGACCAACACCGCCTGGCTGCGCTGCTGCCGGATGGAGAGCTCCAGGTGATTCCCGGCGTCGGGCATCTGATCCACTACGAAACACCTGAACCGGCAGCCACTTTCATCCGCAGCTTCCTTAAGGACCATCCCGCGTGAAGATTGTCATTGACGCACGGTTTACCCGGACAGACCACCACGACGGCATCAGCCGCTACGGCGCCAGCCTGATTGCCGCCACGGCTAAAATCGCCGACGTCTCCATGCTGGTCTCCGACGTCCGGCAACTCGCCCTGCTCCCGGACGTTCCGTACACCCTGATCGGCAGCCCGCTGTCGCCCAGGGAACTGTTTGTGGCGCGGACCATCAACAAGCTGGGCGCCGACGTGGTGGTGTGCCCCATGCAGACGATGGGAACATGGGGCCGCAAGTACGGCCTGGTCCTGACCCTCCACGACCTTATCTACTACGAACACCCGGCCCCGCCCGGCTTCCTCCCCGCGCCCGTGCGCCTGCTGTGGCGGCTGTACCACAAGGCATACTGGCCGCAGCGGCTCCTCCTCAACCGCGCCGACACTGTGGCCACCATCAGCGCAACCACGGAAGCGCTGATCGCAAAGTACCGCCTGACGCGCCGCCCGGTGCGGATCATCAGCAATGCCCCCCAGCCGGAGCAGGAACACGGACCGCGGCCCGCTGGCGCCGGTGCAGACCGCGCGCTCGTCTACATGGGCTCTTTCATGCCGTACAAGAACGTGGAAACCATGGTGGCGGGGATGGCGGGCCTGCCCGGGTACACCCTCCACCTGCTCAGCCGCATCACGCCCCAACGCCGTGCCGAATTGGAACGCCTGGTTCCGCCAGGGGCGCACGTGGTATTCCACAACGGCGTCACGGACGAGCAGTATCACGAATTCCTGCGCTCTGCTGCGGCGCTGGTCAGCCTGTCCCGGGCTGAAGGCTACGGGCTTCCCCTGGTGGAGGCCATGGCGCTCGGCACCCCTGTTGTTGCCAGCGACATCCCCATCTTCCGGGAGGTCGGCGGGGACGCCGCGCTCTACGTGGATCCGGAGTCCCCGGAACAGTTTGCCGATGCCGTGCGCACGCTCCAGGACAACGGGCACTGGGAGGAACTTTCGCGGCGCTGCGTTGCGCGTGCACGGGAGTTCACCTGGGACGAGTCGGCCCGCCAGCTGGTGGATGTGGCACACGAAATCATGGCCCGGCGCCGGGGCCGGCGTTAGAGGAAGCCCCTAGAGGACGTCGATGCCGTCCAGCCGGAGCTGGAAAGGCTCGCTGGAGCGTTTCGCAGCGGCCGCGGCCCTGGTGACCCGCAGGACACGGGTGACGGACGCAGCCTGTCCGTAGGGGAAGAAGAGCAGGGTGCGCACATCCTCCGCTGAACGGCGGGGCGACGGCGGACCGCTGAGCACCACGGGTGCGGGCCCGGCGGTCCGTAAGGTGATCCCGCTGGAGGCAAGTTCCGCTGACACGGCACCGGTGTAATGTTCGACGGCGGCGCGCGGCCCGGTGACGGAGGCGAGGCGGACCGCGGGGGGAAGCTGCAGCTCCATGCGCAGGGAAAGTTCCCGTTCCGCATAACCGGCGGGGTCCCAGCGAAGCAGTGCACCCACGGCAGCTGTATCCGCGGCCGTGACCACTACCAGCCCGCCGTCCGCCGCCGGACGCACCAGAGCGGCTGCATTGAACCACCGACGCACCGTATCCTCGCCGGCGCGCAGCGTCTCCCGGCGCAGGAGTGAATCACCGTCCAGGAGCAGTGCAGCCGCGTATCCCCCGTCCGCTACCGGTTCGGCACCCACCGTGGCCACCACCAGCGCCTTGCCCGGACCCACCTCAGCCTTTACCTGGTCTCCCGAGGAAGTAACGACGGTCTTCCCGGGAAAGGCACGGCCGAGTTCCTCAGCTGTCCTGATCACTCCGGTGGCACCCTTGCGCAGGCGCCTGCCGCCGCAGTGCACGCAGTGCCAGTCCGGCGCCGGGGTGGAGCACCAGCGGCATTGGGGCATGGCGGACGTGCCGCTGGCGCCTGCCACGGCCAGTGGTCCCTGGCAGCTGCCGCAGCGCGCCGGCTCCCGGCACATCTCACAGGCCAGTGACGGCGCATAACCGGCGCGGGCCACCTGGACCAGGACCGGTCCGCGCTCCAGCCCCTCCTTGGCGGCCCGCCACGCGGCGCCGGGCAGGCGGGCGATCCTGGCCAGCGGATCCCGCTCCTGCTCGAAGCTGTCAGCAGTGTTGACGATGCGCGGAGCTGTCCTCCGGACGTCAGGGCGGCCGGCTTCGACCGCACGTGCCCAGCCCGCTTCTACCAGCCGCTGGGCTTCCGTGCTTCGGGAGTGGCCTGCAAGGAGGCACGCGGCATCCTCCTGCCCAGCCCGCAGGAGCAGCACCTCGCGGGCGTGCGCATACGGGGCGCGCTGCTCGATGTGGAGGTCGTCGCCGTCGTCCCAACAGGCCACCAGGCCCAGGTCCTTGACGGGTGCAAAAGCTGCCGACCTGGTGCCGATGGCAACCCGGGCAGTCCCTGCCAGGAGCCGCAGGAAACTCCGGTAGCGCGGGGTGGGTCCGTCGTCGGCAGTCAGCCGGGCAACTGCGTCTTCGGGCAGCAGGCAGTGGAGCGCCTCTTCAAGGCGGTCAAGGTCGCGGTAATCGGGCACAACCACCACGGCGCCGCGCCCTGATGCGTACGCGGCGGCCACGGCCTCCGCCAGCAGCTGGGGCCACCCACCCGGACCGAATCCCTGCAGCGGGTTCAGCACGGCCCTGGGCGAACCGCCACCGGCCAGGTGCTGCAGGAAGGCCTGGCCGTTATGGTAGGCCGCCCAGGCACTCGGCAGGGCGTCCTGCGCGGGACCGGCCTGCAGGGCCGTGGCCTCGCGGGGTTCTGCCTGGTCCGGGACTGCCGGCCCCTCCGGCTCCGCTGACGCGAACTCCTTTTCCAGCCTGGCCACCCTGGGCGGGACGGCGACGCGGAGGACATCGCTGACCGTCCCGGCGTAGCGTGCGGCGACGGAGGAAACAAGCTCCCGGACGGCGGGCGTCAGCACCGGCACCGGGGACACAACCTTCGCCAGCGGCACCAGGGTGTGCCCGGCGTCGGACTCTGCCACCCGCTCCATGATGAACCCGTTGAGGTCCTGGCCGTTGAACTTGACTTTGACCCGGACTCCCGGCTTGGCGGACTCGTCGAGGGCCTCCGGAACCCCGTAGTCGAAAAGCCGGTCCAGGTGCGGAAGGGAGGATTCCACCAGGACCCTGGCCACGGGCATGTTCTTTGACAGCTGCGGTCCGGGCGGCCGGGACGCGGAAGGAAACCCCTGCAGCAGGGTAGGCTGCACGGCGTCCGGGATGTCCAGGAATGGCTTGAGGGTCCTGTCAGCAGCGATGGCCGTTACCTCCGTTCAGCTCCCGTGTGGACATGTCCAGCCAACCACAGGGCGGTGACATTCCGCCGAAGGCAATGATTCCCAAGGCAAAAAGGCTCAGGGCGACCCACCGGGGCTTAGGCGTTGAAGAACGCCTTCAGGTCATCAACGCGGTCCAGCCGCTCCCAGGTAAAGTCCGGCTCGTCGCGGCCAAAGTGGCCGTGGGCTGCCGTCTTGGCATAGATGGGGCGCTTCAGGTCCAGTGCATCGATGATGGCACGGGGGCGCAAGTCGAAAATTTCCGCGATGGCGGCGCTGATCCGGGCCGGATCGACGGTTTCAGTCCCGAAGGTTTCCACGTAGGTACCTACGGGACGGGCCTGGCCAATGGCGTACGCAATCTGGATCTCCGCACGCTTGGCGAGTCCTGCCGCCACCACGTTCTTGGCAACCCACCGCATGGCGTAGGCAGCCGAGCGGTCCACCTTGGACGGGTCCTTGCCGGAGAAGGCCCCGCCGCCGTGCCTGGCCATGCCACCGTACGTGTCCACGATGATCTTGCGGCCGGTGAGGCCGGCGTCGCCCACGGGCCCGCCAATCACGAACTCACCGGCAGGGTTGAGGATGTTGCGCACCCGGGACAGGTCCAGGTTGGCACCTGCGAGCACCGGTTCGATGACGATCGACGCGAGGTCGGCGCGGAGCTGGTCAAGACTTGCACCTTCGGCGTGCTGGCTTGAGATAACCACCGTTTCCACCGAGACCGGAACGTCTTTGTCGTATCCGACCGTCACCTGGGTCTTGCCGTCCGGACGCAGGTAGGCCAACTGGCCCGACTTGCGCACTTCGGTGAGGCGCTCGGACAACCGGTGTGCCAGCCAGATGGGCACGGGCATGTAGGAGGGGGTTTCATCGCTGGCGTACCCGAACATGAGCCCTTGGTCGCCGGCGCCCTGAAGGTCGTAATCGTCTTCCTGGCGCCCCTCACGGGCCTCCAGGGAGTTGAACACGCCCCCGGCGATGTCGTTGGACTGCTGGCCGATGGATACGGACACTCCGCAGCGGGCGCCGTCGAATCCATTGGCTGAAGAGTCGTAGCCGATGCCCAGGATGGTTTCGCGCACGATCTGCGGAATCTCCACGTAGGCATCGGTGGTGACTTCGCCTGCAACGTGGACCAGGCCGGTAGTGGCCATTGTCTCCACCGCGACCCGGGATTCGGGGTCGGCGGCCAGCAGCGCGTCCAGGATGGCGTCACTGATCTGGTCGCAGATCTTGTCCGGGTGGCCCTCGGTGACCGACTCGGAAGTGAAGAGCCGAAGCGCGGGAGGCGTGGCCCCGGAAGTGTGGGGAAGGTGCAGCGGTAAAGTCACTTAACTACCTTACTGGTTGGAATACGCCCGCCCCGCAGGAGACGCCGGGAGATGTCTCCGTGCTAAGCAAACGTGGCCTGAAACACTCAGGCGCGGGGCGAAACGGCATTCAGTTCAAAGGCGATCCGGCTGATGATGGCCGCTGACACCTCGGTCTTGGTTCCGGACGCCTCCTGTGGTTCGGACCCGGAGCGGGCAAGGATGACAACCGAAGTGGTGTCCTGGCCAAACACTTTGTCCGTACCCACGTGGTTGACCACCAGCAGGTCGCAGCCCTTGCGTTGCAGCTTCGCTTCGGCGTGGGCCAGGACATCGCCGTCGCTGTCTCCGGTCTCCGCCGCGAAGCCGACAATGAGCTGGTGCCCCTCCACTTGGACGGTACTGTTGCGCAGTTCCACCAGTTCAAGCAGGATGTCCGGGTTGCGGACCAAGGTGATCACGGGATCGGTCCGGTCATCACGTTTCTTGATCTTGGTGTCCGAGACCTCCGCGGGGCGGAAGTCCGCCACTGCCGCGGACATGATGACGACGTCGGAATCAGCTGCCGCCGCCAGCGCCGCCTCCCGCAATTGCAGGGCGGTCTCCACTTGGACAACCTCGACGCCAGCCGGCGGCGGAACTTCCATGTGCGCTGCGAGGAGCCGGACGTTTGCCCCTGCATTCCGGGCGGCTACGGCCAGGGCGACACCCTGCTTGCCCGAGGACCTGTTGCCCAGGAACCGCACCGGGTCCAGGGGCTCGCGGGTGCCACCGGCGCTGATGGTGATTGTGCGGCCGGCCAGCGGAAGCTGAAAGTCCTGCCGGCCCTCCACCAGGGCCATGGCGGCGGCGAAAATGGCTTCCGGCTCGGGAAGCCTGCCGGGGCCCGAATCTGCACCCGTGAGCCGCCCGGTGGCCGGCTCCAGGACCGCGGCCCCGCGCCCGCGGAGGGTCTCGACATTGGCGCGGGTGGCCGCGTGCTGCCACATTTCGGTGTGCATGGCGGGGGCAAACAGCACCGGCCCGTGAGCCATCAGCAGCGTGTTCGTCAGGAGGTCCCCGGCCTGTCCGGTTGCAGCCTTCGCCAGGAGGTCCGCCGTGGCCGGAGCGACGACCACGAGGTCTGCCTCGTGGCCGAGACGCACGTGGTTGACCTGGTGGACGTCGTCAAAGACGCTGTTGCTGACCGGATTCCCGGATAGCGCCTCCCAGGTGGCGCTGCCCACAAAACGTGTGGACGCCTCCGTGGGAATCACGGTCACGTTGTGCCCGGCTTCAGTAAAAAGCCGGAGGAGCGACGCCACCTTGTAGGCGGCAATCCCTCCCCCGACTCCGAGGACTATGCGCACGTGGCCTCCGTCACCAGTACGTCAGGCGGCAGTTTTACTCTGCCGGCTGGATCGGCGTGGAGACCAGCTTGCCTTCGTTGATCTCGCGAAGGGCGATCGAGAGGGACTTCTCGTTCAGCTTGGTGTCAACCAGCGGGCCGACGTATTCGAAAAGGCCCTCGTGCAGCTGGGCGTAGTAGGCGTTGATCTGACGAGCACGCTTGGCACCGAAGATCACCAGGCCGTACTTGGAATCCGCCGCTTTAAGCAGCGAGTCGATCGGCGGGTTGATGATGCCTTCAAGGTTCGTGGACACGAATTCTCCAAAGTTCTAGCGGGTTGACGGTTCCGGCAAACCGTGCGGATGCGGGGTCAGCCCCATGAGTGAAACAAGCTCGTCCGCTGCCCGGCGAACGTCGTCGTTGATGACGGTATGGTCGAACTCCGGTTCAGCAGCAAGTTCCAGTTTAGCGGTTTCCAGGCGTCGCTGCTGTTCCTCGGGGGATTCCGTGCCGCGGCCCACCAGGCGGCGCACCATTTCGTCCCAGCTGGGCGGGGCCAGGAACACAAACTGGGCGTCCGGGACAGCGGCCTTGACCTGCCGGGCACCCTGCAGGTCGATTTCCAGGAGCACGGACCGGCCCTCGGCGATGGCCTGGTCCACCGTGCTCTTCAAGGTCCCATAGGTGTTCTGGCCGTGGACCACTGCCCATTCGAGGAGTTCACCGTCAGCCACGAGTTTTTCGAACTCTTCCTTGGACTTGAAAAAGTAGTGGACCCCGTCCTGCTCTCCGGGGCGGGGTGCGCGGGTGGTGGCGGATACGGACAGCCAGACCTCGGGATAGTTGTCCCGGATGTAGGTGGACACGGTGCCTTTGCCAACAGCCGTCGGGCCAGCGAGGACTGTCAATCCAGGTTTCTTGCTCACGTATTCCTTTGCCGGGGTTTGGGTTAAGGCGGGTTTAGGGCCCGCCCTGGTTATCGTCTATAAAATCTACCAGCGCCCGGCGCTGGTGAACGCCCAGGCCGCGGACCCTGCGGGAAGCGGCGATTCCCAACTGGCCCATGATGATCGCGGCCCGGACCTTTCCGATGCCCGGAAGGGCCTCGAGCAGCTCCGAAACCTTCATCCGCGCAAGGGCGTCGTCCTGCTGCGCGGAGTCGATGATGTCCGCCGCGGACCTCTCACCGTTCTTCAGGCTTTCCTTGGCCGCCGCGCGGGTGGCCCTGGCTGCTGCCGCCTTGTTCAGCGCGTCAGCCCGTTCCGACGCGGATAACGGTCGCAGGACCATGTGGACACCCCCGGATTCGGCGGACTGTGTCCAAAGGCGGCCGCCCTTGGACCTGTCCTGAAACTACCCTTTGGTGCTGCCCGAATCAATGCATCCGGTGAAACCCGCCGCTATTCGCTGCGGAGGCCGTGCAGGGTCCGCTGCGCGGCGTCCCGCAGGCCGCGCAGGTCCGGCCCGGCGGACAGGATGTCCCGGCTGGATGTTCCGAGGACCTGCGGGTAGGCCGTACCGAACGTGGCGCGGAGGTCGGCGGGCGTGGCGCCCTGGGCCCCGAGGCCCGGCGCCAGGAGCGGGCCGCGGACCGCGGCAAGGTCCAGTTCCAGTTCAGCGAGGGCCGAGCCCACGGTTGCACCCACCACCAGGCCCACGGAGCCCAGGTTCCCCGGGTAGCGCCGGTTTTCCGCCGCGGCGGCTTCGGTAATCCTCCGGGCCACCGAATCGGTTCCGCCGACGTGCTGGACCGAGGCGCCCTCCGGATTGGACGTCAGGGCAAGGACGAAGACGCCGCGGCCGGTCGCGGCAGCGAGGTCCAGGGCTGGCCGCAGGGACTCAAAACCCAGGTACGGGCTGAGTGTCACCGAATCCGCTGCCAGCGGGGAATCGTCACGGAGCCAGGCGTCTGCGTAGGCGGCCATGGTGGATCCGATGTCGCCGCGCTTGGCATCGGCGATGGTGAGCACCGACTCATCGCGCGCTTCGGCAAGAAGCTCCTCCAGGACAGCCATGCCGGCGGACCCGTGGCGCTCATACAGCGCCACCTGCGGCTTGATGGCGGCAGCGAGCGAACCCACGGCCTCCAAAACTGTCAGCGAAAACCGCCTCAGCCCGCCGGCGTCGTCCGCCAGCCCCCAGGCCTTCAACAGGGCAGGGTGCGGATCGATCCCGACGCAGAGCGGACCCCGGGCGGCCATGGCCGCGCCAAGCCGGGAGCCGAAGGGCTCCCGGCCCTGCACTGCGGGGGACGCTGGTGCCTGCTCAGGCACGCTGCAGCGCCGCCTTCTGGGACTCGGCCAGGGCAGCGGCATGCTCCTGCAGGCTGGTGACCGACCATTCGTAGGTCCGCATGGCCTCGATGGCCTGCACTGCGGCGTTGAACTCGGCCACCGTGGTGATGCAGGGGATGCCGATGGACGTGGCCGCGGCCCGGAGTTCGTAGCCGTCGCTGCGGGCCTCGCCGCCGGAAGGCGTGTTGAAGACCATGTCGATCTCACCCGCGATCACGAGGTCGGCGATGGTGCCTTCGCCTTCGGCGCTGCTGCCTTCTGCCACCTTGCGGACCGGCGTTGCCTGGATGCCGTTGCGGCGCAGGACGTCGGCGGTGCCGCCGGTGGACACGATCTCGAAACCGAGGTCGGAGAGCCGCTTGACGCCCATGATCACCGAGCGCTTGTCCCGGTTGGCAACAGAGACAAAGATCTTGCCTTCGGTGGGCAGTGCGTTGTTGGCGGCGGCCTGGCTCTTCGCGAAGGCGGTGTCGAAGTGCTTGTCGATGCCCATCACCTCGCCGGTGGAGCGCATTTCCGGGCCGAGCAGGGAATCCACAACCTTGCCTTCCAGCGTACGGAAGCGGCTGAACGGCAGGACTGCCTCCTTGACGGAGACGGGGGCGTCCAGGGGCAGGGTGGATCCGTCACCGGTCTCCGGCAGCATCTTGTAGGCGCTGCGGAGCTGGTTGATGGTCACGCCGGTGCCGATCAGGGCGGCGGCCTTGGCCATCTGCACGCCGGTGGCCTTGGAGACGAACGGCACCGTGCGCGATGCGCGGGGGTTGGCTTCCAGGACGTACAGCACATCCGAGGCGAGGGCGAACTGGATGTTGATCAGGCCGCGGACGCCCACGCCTTCGGCGATGGCGCGGGTTGCCGTGCGGACCCGTTCCAGGACATTCGTGCCGAGGGTGATGGGCGGCAGGACGCAGGCCGAGTCGCCGGAGTGGATGCCGGCTTCCTCGATGTGCTCCATGATGCCGCCCAGGTACATGTCCGTCCCGTCGAAGAGCGCGTCGACGTCGATTTCGACGGCGTCCTCCAGGAAGCGGTCGATCAGCACCGGATGGTCCGGGGTGATTTCCGTGGCGTTGGCGATGTAGCGGGACAGGTTGGGCTCGTCGTAGACGATCTCCATGCCGCGGCCGCCCAGCACGTAGGACGGGCGGACCAGGACCGGGTAGCCGATCTCGTCGGCGATCTTCTTGGCGTCCTCGAAGGATACGGCGGTGCCGTTCTTCGGGGAGATGAGGCCGGCCTTGTCCAGGACCCGGGAGAAGGCGCCGCGGTGCTCGGCGAGGTCGATCGCCTCCGGGGAGGTGCCAAGGATGGGGACGCCGGCGTCGGCCAGCTGCTGGGCCAGCTTGAGGGGGGTCTGGCCGCCGAGCTGGACGAACACGCCCATCACGCCGCCGGTGCGTTCCTCGGCGGCGATGACCTCCAGCACGTCCTCGAGCGTGAGCGGCTCGAAGTACAGGCGGGTGGAGATGTCGTAGTCGGTGGAGACGGTTTCCGGGTTGCAGTTGACCATGACGGTCTCGTAGCCGGCCTTGCGCAGCGCCATGGAGGCGTGGACGCAGGAGTAGTCGAACTCGATGCCCTGGCCGATGCGGTTGGGGCCGGAGCCGAGGATCAGGATGGACGGCTTGGAGTGCAGCGCAACCTCGTCCTCCTCGTCGTAGGCCGAGTAGTGGTAGGGCGTGTACGCGGCGAACTCGGCGGCGCAGGTGTCCACGGTCTTGTAGACGGGGCGGATGCCCAGGGCCTGGCGCACTCCGCGGACCACGGCCTCGGAGTTGTGGGTGAGGGAGCCGATCTGCTCGTCGGAGAAGCCGTGGCGCTTGGCCCGCTTGAGCATGTCAGCCGTCAGCGCGCCGGCCTGGCGGATTTCCCGGGAGATCTCGTTGAGGAGCTGGAGCTGGTCAAGGAACCAGGGGTCGATCTTGGTGGCTTCGAAGAGCTGTTCAACGGTGGCGCCGCCCAGGAGGGCGCGCTGCACCTGGTGGAGCCGTTCCGTCGTCGGGCGCTTTGCCTTCTCGATGAGGTCCGGCACTTCCCATTCCGGGACGGAGCTGAAGTCCAGCTGCGAGCCCTTCTGCTCCAGGGAGCGCAGTGCCTTCTGCAGGGCTTCGGTGAAGTTGCGGCCCATGGCCATGGCCTCGCCCACGGACTTCATGGTGGTGGTGAGGGTGTTGTCCGCCGCCGGGAACTTCTCGAACGCGAACCGCGGAACCTTGACCACAACGTAGTCGAGCGTGGGCTCGAAGGACGCCGGAGTCTTCTGGGTGATGTCGTTGGGGATCTCGTCCAGCGTGTAGCCGAGGGAAAGCTTGGTGGCGATCTTGGCGATCGCAAACCCCGTGGCCTTGGACGCCAGCGCCGAGGACCGGGACACCCGGGGGTTCATCTCGATGACCACGACGCGGCCGGTGGCGGGGTCGATGGCGAACTGGATGTTGCAGCCGCCGGTGTCCACGCCAACTTCACGGATGACGGCGATGGAGATGTCGCGCAGCCGCTGGTATTCCCGGTCGGTGAGGGTGAGGGCCGGTGCCACCGTGATGGAGTCGCCGGTGTGGACGCCCACGGGATCGAAGTTTTCAATGGAGCAGACCACCACGACGTTGTCGTTCTTGTCGCGCATCATCTCTAGCTCGTATTCCTTCCAGCCGAGGATGCTCTCTTCGAGCAGCACCTCGCTGGTGGGGCTGTACTGCAGGCCCTGTCCCACGATGCGGCGGAGGTCGTCCTCGTTGTAGGCGAGGCCGGAGCCCAGGCCGCCCATGGTGAAGGAGGGCCGGACCACCATGGGGTAGCCGAGGTCCTCGGCGGCTTTCAATGCCTCGTCCATGGTGTGGATGATGTGGCTGCGGGCGGACTCGGCGCCGCAGCGCTCCACCACGCCCTTGAACTTCTCGCGGTCCTCGCCAAGCTCGATGGCGGCGATGTTGGCGCCGATCAACTCCACGTTGTACTTCTCCAGCACGCCGTTCTTGTCCAGCGCGATGGCCGTGTTCAGCGCGGTCTGCCCGCCCAGTGTGGGCAGCACGGCGTCGGGGCGTTCCTTGGCGATGATCTTCTCCACCACCTCGGGGGTGATGGGCTCGATGTAGGTGGCATCGGCGAACTCGGGGTCCGTCATGATGGTGGCCGGGTTGGAGTTGACCAGGATGACCCGCAGGCCCTCCTCCTTCAGGACGCGCAGCGCCTGCGTGCCGGAGTAGTCGAACTCGGCGGCCTGGCCGATGACGATCGGGCCGGAACCAATGACGAGGACGCTTTTGAGATCTGTACGTTTCGGCATTACTTCTTGTCCTCAGTCTTGTTGTCGTTGTTGTGGCCGGCACCAGCAGTGGTACCGGCAGCGGGATGGGCGGAGTCCACCGGTTCCTTTGACAGGTTGGCGGTCTTGCCGTTCCGGGTGCCCTCCATCAGGTCAATGAAGCGGTCGAAGAGGTACGCGGCGTCGTGCGGTCCCGCGGCTGCTTCCGGGTGGTACTGGACGGAGAAGGCGGGGATGTCCAGGCAGGCGAGGCCTTCCACCACATCGTCGTTCAGGCTGACGTGGCTGACTTCGACGCGGCCGTAACGTGCCTCCGGTGCCTGCGTGGCGCCGTCGAGCGGTGCATCCACTGCAAAGCCGTGGTTCTGAGAGGTGATCTCCACCTTGCCGGTGCGCCGGTCCATGACTGGCTGGTTGATGCCGCGGTGGCCGTACTTCAGCTTGTAGGTGCCGAAGCCGAGCGCACGGCCCAGGATCTGGTTGCCGAAGCAGATGCCGAAGTAGGGCAGCTTTTCGTCCAGGACGGAGCGGAGGAGCTTGACCTGGGCGTCGGCTGTGGCGGGGTCCCCGGGGCCGTTGGACATGAAGAAACCGTCCGGGTTGACGGCTTTGACGTCCGCCAGGGTTGCGGTGGCCGGAAGCACGTGCACGCGGACGCCGCGCTCGGCGAACCGGACCGGGGTCATGGCCTTGATGCCAAGGTCGATGGCGGCGATGCTGAAGCGGGGTTCACCGTCCCAGCCGTGGTCCTTGGGTTCCACCACGTAGGCTTCGTCGATACTGACTTCCTCGGCCAGCCGGGCGCCTTCCATCGGGGCACTGGCCAGCACGGCGTCGAGCAGTTCCTTGTCCGTGGCCTGGGCGGCCTCGCCGGAGAAGATGCCGGCGCGCATGGTCTTGTGCTCGCGCAGGTGGCGGGTGATGGCGCGGGTGTCCACGCCCTGGATGCCGACGATGCCCTGTGCCACCAGCTCCTCGTCCAGCGAACGCTCGGAGCGCCAGTTGGACGGGCGGCGGGCGGCATCGCGGACGATGTAGCCGGCGACCCAGATGCGGCGGGACTCGGCGTCCTCATTGTTCACGCCGGTGTTGCCGATGTGCGGAGCGGTCTGCACTACGAGCTGGCGGGCGTAGGAGGGGTCCGTGATGGTTTCCTGGTAGCCGGTCATGCCGGTGGCGAAGACTGCTTCGCCCAGCGCGGTTCCAGTGGCGCCGTAGCTGCTTCCGCGGAAGATGCGGCCGTCTTCGAGCACCAGCGCAGCTGGAGCGGACACGGGAGCGGAAACTGGGGCGGTTACTGCGGTGTTTGTTGTCACTGTCTTACTTTCCACTATTGGCATCAGCCGCGGGGGCCGAAGAAATCAATTCCTGAAGTGCTGCGATGAGCACGTCCCTGTCCTCTGCGCGCCTGGTCCGGAAGCCGGTGTCCAGCACATGGCTGCCGTGCGCCCAGGCAAGGACCAGGAGGCCGTCCTTCTCCACGAACTTTCCGGCCATCCCGCTGTCCAGCCGCACGCCGGCCAGGGACGCCGCCGGGATATAGAGCGCCGGAGCCCCGGAACGGTCAAAGAGGACGCCGTGCGGGTAGACCTCCAGCGTGGCATTGGTGCGGATGCCCAGCGCATGCACGGCGATCCGGTCCAGCCAGTCACCGGCGGTGGTGGACGCTACGTACTGGCCCTCGGCTGCGGCGAGCGGCTCCCCCGGCGCCTCCGGCACCACGGGCAACCGTTCGACGTCGGACTGGCGTCGGAGGCGGTTCCGCCAG
The DNA here is from genome assembly GCF_009741265.1 of Pseudarthrobacter sp. GA104. Lineage (GTDB taxonomy): Bacteria > Actinomycetota > Actinomycetes > Actinomycetales > Micrococcaceae > Arthrobacter. Next base: position 4,222,023 of record NZ_WOWL01000001.1, on the reverse strand, counting down.
CCCATCCAGATAAGGGCAAATGCTATGGCGATGAGGCCCAGCGTGATGACCAGCGAAAGCAGCTTGGTGTCCATCAGGCTGCGCCTGCGGTTGTGGCCGACCCGTACGGGTACGGGGTGTTGAGCTCGCCGTTGAGGACGGTGGGGTGGCCCTTGAAGAACGTGGCCACCACCTTGCCGGGCAGTTCCATGCCCTTGAACGGGGAGTTCCGTCCCATCGTGGCCATCTTTGCGGGCTCCACGGTCCAGCGCGCGGCCGGGTCCACCAAGGTGATGTTGGCGGGCTCCCCCGCTTCCAGCGGCCGGCCCTGGTCCTCGAGGCGGCCGATCGCCGCGGCCGCCGTGGAGGTCACCCTGGCAAAATCCGCCCAGGTGATCAGGCCGGTTTCGATCATGGTGTGCTGGACCACGGACAGGGCAGTTTCCAGTCCGGTCATTCCCATGGCCGCCTGCGCCCACTCGCATTCCTTGTGCTCACTGGGGTGCGGTGCGTGGTCCGTGCCCACGACGTCGATGGTGCCGTCCGCGAGGCCGGCGCGCAGGGCCTGGACATCGGCGTCGGTCCGCAAGGGCGGGTTCACCTTGTAGACGGGGTCGTAGCTGCGGACCAGGTCGTCGGTCAGGAGCAGGTGGTGCGGGGTGACCTCGGCGGTGACGTTGATGCCGCGCTCCTTGGCCCAGCGGATGATTTCCACCGAACCGGCGGTGGAGACGTGGCAGACGTGGAGCCGGGACCCGACATGCCGGGCCAGCAGGACGTCGCGGGCAATGATGCTTTCCTCGGCCACCGCGGGCCACCCTGCCAGCCCCAGCACAGCGGACACCTCGCCCTCGTTCATCTGGGCGCCGGCTGTCAGGCGGGGTTCCTGCGCGTGCTGGGCCACCACGCCGTCGAACGCCTTGACGTATTCCAGCGCACGGCGCATGAGGACGGGATCGTGGACGCAGATGCCGTCGTCGGAGAACATCCGGACCCTGGCGCGGGAATCGGCCATGGCGCCCAACTCGGCGAGCTGTTCCCCGGCCAGGCCCACGGTGACGGCGCCGACGGGCCGGACGTCCACCCAGCCGGCCGTTTGGCCGAGGGTGTAGACCTGTTCCACCACGCCGGCGGTGTCTGCCACGGGAGTGCTGTTGGCCATCGCATGGACAGCGGTGTAACCGCCCAGCGCGGCGGCCCGGGTTCCGGTCTCCACGGTTTCGGCGTCTTCGCGGCCGGGTTCGCGGAGGTGGGTGTGGACGTCCACCATGCCGGGCAGGGCCACCAGGCCGGCGGCATCGACCACTGTGGCTCCGTCGGCTGAAAGACCCGTCCCACGCTCAGCGATCAGCCCGTCGCGGATCAGGAGGTCCGCCGGTTCGCCGCCCAGGATCGAGGCGCCGCGGATCAGGTAGGTTCCGGTGTTGGCTGCCATCAGTTGCTCTCCTTGGTGGGATGGATGCCGGCGTACGCCAGGGCGGGGGTGGCGGCTGGTCCGCGGGTGTCCCCGGAGAGCAGCAGGTAGAGTGCGGCCATGCGCACCGAGACGCCGTTGCGGACCTGGGCCAGCACGGTGGAACGCGGTGAATCAGCGGCTGCCGCCGAAATTTCCAGGCCGCGGTTCATCGGGCCGGGGTGCATGATGATGGTGTCCTTCATGCCCAGGGTGTCCAGCGCCCGCAGACGGTTGTCATCAAAGCCCCAGCGGCGGGAGTACTCACGGGTACTGGGGAAGAAGGATGCATTCATGCGTTCACCCTGAACGCGGAGCATCATGACCGCGTCCACGCCCTGTTCGAGGGTCTCGTCCAGGTTGTAGCTGACCTTGCAGGGCCACTTTTCGACGCCGATGGGCAGCAGGGTGGGCGGCGCCACGAGGGTGACGTCGGCACCGAGGGTACGCAGGAGCCAGACGTTGGAGCGCGCCACCCGCGAGTGCAGGACGTCCCCGGCAATGGCCACCCGCATGCCCTTGAGGTCTGCGCCTTCGGAACCGGTGCCGGCCAGGCGGGCCCAGTGCCGGCGCATGGTGAACGCATCGAGCAGTGCCTGGGTCGGGTGTTCGTGGGTGCCGTCCCCGGCGTTGATGACGGCGGCGTCGATCCAGTCGGTTGCGGCCAGGCGGTGCGGCGCACCGGAGGCCCAGTGGCGGATCACGACGGCGTCCGCGCCCATGGCGGACAGCGTCTGGGCGGTGTCCTTCAGGGACTCCCCCTTGGACACCGAGGATCCCTTGGCGGCGAAGTTGATGACATCCGCCGAGAGCCGCTTGGCGGCGGCCTCGAAGGAGATGCGGGTGCGGGTGGAATCTTCGAAGAAGAGGTTCACCACGGTACGGCCGCGAAGGGCCGGGAGCTTCTTGACCTCGCGGTCGCCCACGGCAGCCATCTCCTCGGCGGTGTCGAGGATACGGATCGCGCTGGCAAGGCTGAGGTCCTCGGTGGAGAGCAGGTGCTTCATGAGCGGCCCTCGATGACTACTTCGTTGACGGGTACGCCGCCGGGGGCGGTATCGGTTTCCTCCAGCCGGACCCTGACCTTTTCCGCGGATGACGTCGGCAGGTTCTTGCCGACGTGGTCGGCCCGGATGGGAAGCTCCCGGTGGCCCCGGTCGATCAGGACGGCGAGCCGGACGATGCGGGGGCGGCCGAGGTCCACGAGGGCGTCCAGGGCGGCGCGGATGGTGCGGCCGGAGTAGAGGACGTCGTCGATCAGGACCACCACCTTGTTGTCGATGCCCGTACGCGGCAGCTTGGTGGGGTACGGCGGCCGGGTGCCCTGGTGGGAGAGGTCGTCGCGGAACATGGTGACGTCCAGCTGGCCGACGATGGCCGCTGCGTCAACGGTGGGATCCGCGGCGGCGATTTTTTCGGCGAGCCGGACAGCCAGCGGGAAACCGCGGCGCGGGATGCCCAGCAGGACGAGGTCCTGCGATCCCTTGTTGGCCTCAAGGATCTCATGGGCGATACGAGTGAGCGCCCGGTCAATGTCCGCCTGGCTGAGGACAACCCTGGCTGGAACCGGTGCGCTGGTGACAGAAGTCAACGCTCGTCTCCCCTTTCCCCGCCTCACGGGACGGAATTAAAAAAGGATCATGTGCGTCTCAAAATTACCACAGCGGCCTCCCTGGACATGCGTCGGGAGGACGCGGTGATGGTCACACCCAGGCGGCTTAGTGGAACCGGCAAGGCGTGGTCTTAGGCGTCCGGGCGACTCACACCTAGGCTTTTCGGTATGTCGATGCATCCGAGCAACCCTGCGTCCGGCCGGCCGGAAGACCCCTGGGGGCGGGGAACGGCGCCGCTGCCCGCCCAGGCCAACCCCAGCTGGATGGGGCACGTGCAGCCCGGGAACTACCGTCCGGCGCCCGGGCATGAGGGGGCACCGGTTGGAACTGTGGTGCCGCCGCAGGACCAGGGAACCATGGTGAAGGCGGCCAGGTCCCGCAGCGGCCTGCTGGGTTTGACCGTCGGCGTCAGTGTCCTGGCCCTCCTGAGCCTTTTCCTGGTGGTGCCGTTCCTGCTGTCCAGCACGGGGGCGGCCGGGTTCGTTGTGGGGTTCCTCGCATCATTGATCCCCCTGTCCGTGGTGCTCCTGGCCGTGCACATCATTGACAAGTGGGAGCCCGAGCCAAAGCGGCTGCTGTACTTCGCCTTCACGTGGGGCGCCGCCGTATCCATTGCGGTGACCCTGCTCATCCAGCCGTTTTTCGTCCTGGCGTTCCAGTTTTCTGACGAGGCGGACCTCCGAACCTACATGGCCACGGTGCAGGCGCCCGTCGTGGAGGAGTTCGCCAAATCCCTGGGGCTGCTGATACTGCTCCTGCTGGCGAGGAAACACTTTGACGGGCCGGTGGACGGCGTGGTCTTCGCGTTCACCATCGCCGGGGGTTTCGCTTTCACCGAGAACATCCTGTACTTCGGCAGGGCCATCGCGGAGTCGGCAGATCCCGCAGGCGACTTCGCCCAGGTCTTTTTCCTCCGCGGGGTCATGTCGCCCTTTGCGCATGCGATCTTCACGGGCACCACCGGGCTGGTCATGGGGTTCGCCGCCCGGCGCTGGCATACCGGCGCCTCGGTGGCCGCTTTCCTGGTGGGGCTGCTGCCTGCCATGTTCCTGCACAACCGCTGGAACAGCATGGGGCAGGGCTTCCTGGCGGACTACATCCTGGTCCAGGTGCCCATCTTCCTCCTCGCTGTAGGCGGCATCATCCTGCTGCGCGTCGCGGAGAAGAGGCTGACCCGGCAGCGGCTGCTCGAGTACTCGGCGGCAGGCTGGTTCACTCCCGCTGAGGTGGAGCTCCTGGCCACCGTGGGCGGACGGCGGACGGCGTTGAACTGGGCCGGCAGCTATGGCAGGAAAAGGCAGATGAGGGAGTTCCTGAAGGCCGCCACGCATCTGGCGAATACCCGGCAGCGCATCCTGAGCGGCCGCGATGTCCAGCTGCACCAGGCTGAGGAGCGCCAGCAGCTGCAGCGCATCCTGGCCCTGCGGGCCGCCGTGGCCGGCTGACGCCCCGCCCGCTCACCTCGCGGGGTACGCCCTCGAAGTCAGTGCCAGCGCCTCGTCCAGTACCTTCCCGAAGTTCGCGGCATCGTGGGCAAAGCGGCCCAGGAACAGCCCGGAAACGCCGCTGAGCCTGGGAAACACGCCGGGCTTGGCTGACCCGCCGTAGATGACCGGGAGCCCCACTAGCCCATGCCCGGCGAGCAGCGCGCGGAGGTGGCTGACGACGTCGGACACGTACCCGGTGTCCGCCGGCTCTGCTGCCCCGATGGCCCAGACAGGTTCGTAGGCCACGATGACCCGGGCGGCCAGCGCCCAGTCGCCGCCAACGGCCGCCCGGATCTGCCTGTACACAACGACGGCGGCGTGACGGGGGGAGCTTTCCCCCAAGGAGTCTTCTCCCACGCAGAGCAGCGGCGTCAGCCCGGCGTCGTCCGCTGCCCGGACCTTGAGCGCCACAATGCCGTCAGTTTCGCCGAAGTGGGCGCGGCGTTCGGCGTGGCCGATCTCCACCAGGAGGACGCCCAGATCAGCCAGCATGGACGGAGCCACTTCCCCCGTCCAGGGCCCGTCCGCCCAGCCGCAGTTCTGCGCGCCGAGGCGGACCGGCGACCCTTCGAGGATCCGGCCGGCGGCCGGCAGCACCGGAAAACTGGGGACGACGAACGGGACCACCCGCCCGGCCGCAAGGGCCGGACGGGTGTCCACTTCGTGCCGGATGCCGGTGAGCCACTCAAGGGAGTCGGCGTAGCCCAGGTACATTTTGGTGCTGACGCCGACGTACACCGTTTCGGTGCCCTGACGGTCCGTTGTGCTGCAGTCGGGCATGGGTTCGATCACTTATGATCGAGCAGGTCGTCCGCCTTGTTGCGGAACCGCTTGGTGGCGTACATCATGATGGCGGCCACGAACGGCAGGACGCCCAGCGCGTAGACCCCCATGGTGCCGGTGTCCGACGCCGTGACCTGATTGACCGTTGTGCGCAGGATCGGGGCCACGAAGCCGCCCAGGTTGCCCAGCGAGTTGATCAGGCCAATGCCCGCGGCGGCTGCCGTTCCGGTGAGGAAGGCCGTGGGGTAGGACCAGGCGATGGGGCCGATGGACAGGAAGCTGCACACCGCCAGGGTGATGAAGAGGATGCCCAGGGCCGGGATATGGTTTGCTCCCGCCCAGGCAGAGCCGAAGATGCACAGGCCGGTGGAGAGGAACAGGCCGGTGCCCCAGACACGGCGGCGGACTATGGTGTTGGCGGCCCGGCCGATGAAGTAGCAGGCGAAGATGCCAAAGAACCACGGGATCGCTGCCAGCAGGCCCACCATCAGTCCGACCTTTTGGCCGGTCAGCTGGGACACCTGCTGCGGCAGGTAGAACGTCACGCCATACACAGCCACCTGGAGGCAGAAGTAGATGGCCGTGAAGTACCAGACCTTGCGGTTCTTCATGGCGGCAACGACGCCTCGGGGGCCGGTTTCTTCCTTGACGGTGTCCTCCAGCGCCATGACATCCAGCAGGGCCTGTTTTTCCCCGGGGCCCAGGAATTTGGCGTCCTGGGGGCTGTTGATCAGGAAGAAGTAGGCGGCGATGCCGGCCACAACGGCGAGCATGCCTTCCACGAAGAACATGACCTGCCAGCCGGCCACGCCGGGAACCTGGTCGCCAATGTTGATCAGCCAGCCGGACAGCGGGGCACCCATCATCTGCGAGAACGGCTGCGCGAGGTAGAAGATGGCGAACATCTTCACGCGCACCTTGTTGGGGAACCAGGCAGCGAGGAACATGATGACGCCGGGGAACAGGCCTGCTTCGGTTACACCCAGCAGGAAACGCAGAATGATGAAGGAAGTCTCGCCCTGGACGAAGGCGAAGCAGGCGGACACGATGCCCCAGGTGATGGCGATGCGGGCCAGCCACACCTTTGCGCCGAACTTGGTTAGGAGCAGGTTGCTGGGAATTTCGAACAGTGCGTAGCCGATGAAGAAGATACCGGCGCCAAGGGCGTAGGCCCCCGCGGTGACCCCGCGGTCCACCCCGAGCGCCGCCTCCGCGAAGCCCACGTTGGTACGGTCCAGGAACGCAACGATGTACAGGATGACGAGCATCGGCATGAGCCGGAAGGAGGCCTTGGAGATCGCCGACTTAAGGACCGGCGAGTCCAGGAGCTCCTTGGTGGATGCTGCTGTTAGGGACATCTAAACTCCTCTTTGAGTATGTAAGCGTGGAAATCGGTGCACGTTGATGCCCGGTTACAGCGGGAAGGCGATGAGAACCACGCCCGCCAGGCAGGCGAGCACGCCGATTGCCAGGTAGATCCGTCGTTCCTTGGTCCAGGCGCCCATGGGGGGTCCTTTCCTAGTGCATGTAGAGGCCGCCGTCCACATTCAGCGTCTGGCCGGAGATATAGCCGGCGTCCTCGCTGATGAGGAAGGCGATGGCGGCAGCGATGTCGCGGGGGGATCCCACCCGGTTGACCACCAGGTCGCGGGTGAGTTCTTCCTTGCGTTCCTCGCTGAGGGTGCCGCCCATGATGTCGGTATCGATCGGGCCCGGGGAGATGGCGTTCACGGTGATGTCGTACTCCCCCAGTTCGCGGGCGGTGGAGCGGGTCAGCCCGATCACGCCGGCCTTCGCCACCGAGTAGGGCGTTTTGGAGAACGTTCCGCCGCCCCGCTGGGCGGACACCGAAGAGATATTGACGATCCGACCGATCCGGTTCTTAACCATTGACTCCGCGACCCGGCGGGTGGCGTAGTGGACGCCGTTCAGGTTGATGTTCAGCACGCGGTCCCACTCGGCCGCGTCAAGGTCCAGGTACGGAACCGGGGAGCTGACGCCGGCAATATTGGCCAGGGCCACCACCTGCGGCAGCTCGGCTTCGATTGAGTCGACCGCGGCGCGGACGGAGCCTTCGTCAGCCACATCGGCACCGGCGCCATGGGCCTGCACGCCGTAGCGGGATGCCAGTTCCTTGGCTGTGGCCTTGCACAGTGCGTCGTCGAGGTCGATGATGCCGATGTTCCAGCCCTGGGCCGCAAGGTAGTTGGCGGTGGCCCGGCCGATGCCGCGCTCAGAGACCGCCCCGGTGACGATGGCGGTGCGTCGTGCAGGGAAAACACTCATGGTTGCTCCTGGGAGTAGGAAGGGATGGTCAGCCGATGGGTGCCGGGCCGAGCTCATCAAGCAGTTTCTGCATGGCCACGTAGGCCCTGTTGCGGTAGGCGATGAGCTCGGGGGTGCGTTCGGCCGGGACATTGAGGAAGCCGGCGCCGGTCTTCGTGCCGAGCTTCCCGGCCTCCACCAGGTCGCTGAGGATCCTGGGCGTGGCAAACCTCTCCGGGAAGTCGGTCTGCAGGGACTTGTAGCAGAAGTTGTAGACATCCAGCCCGGCCATGTCCGCGATGGCGAAGGGCCCAAAGAACGGCAGCCGGAAACCAAAGGTGGTGCGGACCAGTGTGTCGACGTCGTCCGCCGTCGCAATCCCCTGCTCCACCAGCTGGGCAGCTTCGTGGAACAGCGCATACTGCAGGCGGTTGAGCACGAAGCCTGTGACGTCCTTGACCACTGCTGTCTGCTTGCCGGCGGCGTGGACCAGGTCGCGGGCTGTCCCCACTGTTGATGCGGACGTGCCGGCGTGGGGAATGATTTCCACACCGGGGATGAACGGCGACGGGTTGGAGAAGTGGACGCCCAGGAAGCGCTCCGGGTGGATGACCGGCCCGGACAGTTCGGCGATGGAAATGGTGGAGGTGTTGGAGCCGATGATGGCATCCGGCCGCGCCGCTGCGCTGATGCGGGCCAGCGTCTGATGCTTGATGGCGATGACCTCGGGGACGGCTTCTTCGATGAAGTCAGCGTCCGCCACCGCTTCCTCGATGTCCTTGGCGGCCCAGAGGTTCTGCTTCAGGATCTCTGTGGAACCGGCGGGGAAAAGGCCGTCGGCCACGAACTGGTCCGATTCGGCCAGCAGGCGGTCGTAGTTGCCCCGGGCCACCTCGGCGGACACGTCCGCCAGTGCCACGCGCGCTCCGCCGAGCGCCAGGACCTGGGCGATGCCGCCGCCCATGTAGCCGGAGCCGACGACGGCGATCTTCCGCGCGCTGTTGGCGTCCGTTGGAGTCGGGGTGCTTGCTGTTTCGGTCATGGTCAGACTGCCTTCGTGTAGTCGGGCTCATAGGAGCAGATGGCGTCCACCTTGGCGGCGGAGGCTGAAGTCTCGTCGAAGCGGTAGTCGAGCCATTCGCCCACCAGCTTCTTGGCCAGTTCGAGGCCGATGACGCGCTGGCCCATGGTGAGGACCTGGGCGTTGTTGCTCAGGACCGAACGTTCCACGGAGTAGCCGTCGTGGGCCGTAACCGCACGGACGCCCGGGACCTTGTTGGCCGCGATGGCCACCCCCAGGCCGGTACCGCAGATCAGCAGGGCGCGGTCTGCCTCGCCGTCTGCCACCTTGCGGGCGGCGTCCACGGCCACGTGCGGGTACGCGGTCGAGTCGTTCGCGCCTACGCCGATGTCGACGACGGACGCCACACGGCTGTCTGCCTCGAGCAGCGCCCTCAGGGCATTCTTGTACTCGACCCCGGCTTCATCGTTGCCAATGACGATGCGCCACCCTGCTGCCGCGCCCTGTCCGGGATTCTGTCCTGTGTTCTGTCCTGCGCTCATTCTTGTGCTCCATTTCCGGCCGCGGAAGCGGCCAGCCGGGAATCAGTCAGTGGGTTGTCGGCTGTGCCGGATTCGGCATAGCGTGCTATACGGGAGGCGATGAGGCCGAAGGATACGGCTCCGGGGTCGGGATGCCCCAGGCTCTTCTCCGCCAGGGGGCGGGCACGGCCCTTGAGCGGACGGAGGGAAGCCGTGGCATCGGCCGCCTCCCGGGCAGCAGCGGCCGCTGCCGCCAGTGCCCCCTTGACCTGCGTGCCGCCGTCGAACGCTGCCCGGAAAGCCTCCTGGTAGGGAAGCAGCGCGTCCACCATGGTTTTGTCGCCAGGTTCAGCCCCGCCCAGTCCGGTGATGGCATCCACGAACGCGGCCACGGCAGCGGCCGCGTCGCCGCCGCGGTACGAGTCCTTGTTGCCGAGCGCGAGCCCGGCCGCAATCACGGCTGATCCCCACAACGCACCGGAGGTGCCGCCGGCACGTTCACTCCAGGCCTCCCCGGCCGACGTCAGCACGCGCTCCACGGAAACTCCGGCTGCCGCTGCTTCAGCCGCGGCCGCCGCTGCCGCGTCCACGCCGCGGCGCATGCCGATGCCGTGGTCGCCGTCGCCCGCGATGGCGTCCAGGTTCCCCAGTTCCACTTCATGCTCGACGACGACGCCCTGCACCTGGGCGAGCACGGCGGCGGCCAGCCGGCCCAGCTCGGCTGCTGCCGCCGTCGTGTTCTCCGCTTCACCGGCCACGGCGTCTTCCGGTCCGGCCAGCTCACGGCGGGCCCGCGGAGCCAGGTTGCCCTTGCGGAAGGCGGGGGTGTCGGCAGGTGCGGCCCAGTACCGCTCCAGCTCGTCGTCCAGCCAGAGCAGGGTGAGGGAGAGTCCGGACATGTCCAGGCTGGTGACCAGCTCGCCGCACTCGGGCTCCACCACCGTCAGGCCGGCGGCGGTGAGGAGCTTTTCGATCTTCCCGAAAAGCAGGAACAGCTCGTCGTACTTGACCGTGCCCAGGCCGTTGACGATGGCCACCACACGGTTCCCGGCGTCGTCGGGCTTGTCCGCCAGGAGCCTGGAGACCAGCAGTTCGGCGAGTTCGGAGGCGGTGGGCATGGGGTGTTCGGAGATGCCCGGCTCGCCGTGGATGCCGAGGCCCAGCGACATCTGCCCGGCGGGCACGTGGAACAGCGGCGCGTCCGCTCCCGGCAGCGTGCAGCCGTCAAAGGCCACACCCAGGGAACGGGTGCGGTAGTTGGTCCGGATGGCCAGGCGTTCGACGGCGCCGAGGTCCAGTCCTGCTTCGGCCGCGGCGCCGGCAATCTTGAAGACCGTCAGGTCCCCGGCAATGCCGCGGCGCTTCTCGATCTGGTCCAGCGGAGCGCTGGCGATGTCGTCCGTGACCAGGACGGTGCGGGTTTCGATGCCTTCGGCGTTAAGCCGCAGCTGGGCCTGCCCGAAGTGGAGCACGTCGCCTGCGTAGTTGCCGTAACTCAGCAGCACGCCCCCGCCCGCGTTGGCGGCCTTGGCCACCCGGTAGACCTGGCCGGCTGCCGGGGAAGCGAACATGTTGCCGCAGGCGGAGCCCGTGGCGAGGCCCGGTCCCACGAGGCCTGCGAAGGCCGGGTAGTGGCCGGATCCGCCGCCCACCACCAGGGCCACTTGGCCGGCGGGCACCTCGGTGGAGCGGACCACGCCGCCGTCCACCCGGGCGACGTACCCGCGGTTGGCTGCCACAAAGCCGTCCAGTGCCTCATCCGCGAAATCAGCGGGGTTGTCGAAGATCTGGGTCATGGTTTCCTCATTGAATCCGAGTTGGAGAAGTAAAGCCGGGAGTCTGAATTGGTGCGGCCGCCACCGAATGCATGCCGGCCGCACCAGGCGCCATGGATCAGACGCTGCTGAGTTCCGGGGCGGCGGGCAGCTGCCTCCCCTGCGCCACCCGGCTCTGCCCGAGTGCGTAGCCGTCGGTCTTGGGGAGGACGTGGCGGCGGAGGTAGTCCTGGTTGCTGGCGGTGACGCTCAGTCCGTCGCCGCCGTAGTGCTCGGTGCAAAGGATGCCCTGGAAGCCCGCAGACAAGGCGACTTTGAAGGCCTCGCGGTAGTTGATGAGGCCGCTCTCCATGGGTGCCGGCATGGCGACATACATGTCGCGGGCCGTGTCCTCGTCCCGGATGTAGTTCTTCATGTGCCAGTAGTTGGAGTACGGCAGGGTCTTGGCCACCATCTCGCGCCAGTCCTCGATGGGCCGGTGCAGCCGGATGAGGTTGCCGAGGTCCGGGTTGAGGCCGACGTTGGCGAGGCCGATGTCCTGGACCATCTTCACGGAGGAGTCGGCGGTGCCCAGGTACGTGTCCTCGTACATTTCCAGGGACAGCAGGACGCCCACCTCGGCCGCGTGCCGGCCCAGTTCACGGAGGCGCGTCACGGCGTTGTTCCACGCTTCCCTGTTGCCTTCGGGGTCCTTGTAGCCTTCCACCGTCCAGAACCACAGCTGCTTCTGCTGCTCCGCCGTGATGGCCTGGTGGAGTCCAAAGGAGACAACCTCGCAGCCCAGCGCTGCTGCGGCGTCAATGGTGCGGTGGCTGTAGGCCAGGTTTTCTTCCCACCTGCCTTCTTCGATGACGCTGCGGCGGATAGCCGAGATGACCGGTACGCCGATTCCAACAGCGTCCGCGGCCTCCTTGAACTCGGCCAGGCGCCCTTGGCTCAGATCGCCCGGCCGGACCCAGCTGTCCGTGAGGTCGGCATTGGCGAAGCCGGCCTCCTTCACCTCGGACAGGACACCGGCCCAGACGGAGGCTTCGGCGTCGTTCACGTGCACACCCCGGGCGTCTGTTGCCGGAAACTGCAGCAGTGCTGCAGTGATGGGCCAGTTGTCGGCTGTGTACGCCATGGTGTAGCTCCCTTGCTAGATCCTCTTTCCTATAGGATTTATTATTAACGGAGTGTTGTCAAGGTCACACAGAGGCGGGGGCAACCCAACTAAGTAGCGCCAAGTGTCGTTTTGGGGGTTCAAAACGACACTTGGCGCTACCTAGTTGGGCGGGAGGGCTGGTTCAGCCTGGCGGGGCATCAGCCATGGCACGCGCACGGACCTGCCGGATATGCTCGGCCATCGCGGCCTCCGCCGTGCCGGGGTTGCCCGATGCAAGGGCCTTCAGGACAGCCTGGTGTTCGGCGATTGCACTGTCGGCGTCGGTAATTCCCACTCCCCCGAAGAGCCTGAACCGCTGGATCTGGCCGCCGAGGGACGCATAGGCGGCTTCCATGAACTGGTTGCCGGTGTGCCGGGCGATGAGCTGGTGAAAACGCTCGTCCGCTTCCAGGTAGTCCTTGAACTCGGCGAAGGACGGGCCCCGTGGAGCGGCCTTCAGGTCCTCCACCGCCGTTTCCAGTTCGGCCAGGCCCTTCTGGCCGATCCGTTCACAGGCCAGCTTGGCGTTCACGGGTTCGATAGCCAGCCGCGCCTCCATGAGCTCGGCGAAGTCCTCCCTTGTGAAGACCGGAGCCACCCGGTACCCCTTGAGGGCCACCCTCCGGACCATGCCCGTGTGCTCCAGCCTCGCCAGCGCCTCGCGGACAGGCGTGGGCGAGACGTCCAGGTCCCGGGCGGTGCCGTCAATGCTGACCACGGCTCCCGGCGCCAGGCGGCCGTCCATAAGGGACGCCAGGAGTTCCGCGTAGACGTGGTCGGCGAGCACCTGGCGGTTGACAGCGCGGCCCGGCCGGCGGGCCGTCGCCATGTCCTCCGGCCGGGGCCCGTTGTCCTTGGGGGCTTTCTGCATGTTCAGATCCTATAGGGTTCCAACGATCCGGGACCTGCCACCCGGCCGCGGCCCCGCGGGCAGGCTAGGCACCGAAAAGCCCCGTCCAGGCTTGCCGGGACGGGGCTTGTCAGTTTGGCTATGCGAGCAGGGAAGGCTTCAGCTGCTGAAGCCGGCCCAGGAGGCCGTTGATGAATTGGGGCGACTCGTCAGTGGAAAGCGTCTTGGCCAACGCCACCGCTTCGCTCACCGCCACGCCGTCCGGAATATCGTCGTTGTACAGGAGTTCCCAAGTGCCGATGCGCAAAATGATGCGGTCCACCGACGGCATCCGCTCAAGGCTCCAGCCCTGGGAGTACGTCTCCAGGAACTCGTCGATGGCGGTTTGCTGGGACAGCACGCCCTCAACGATTTCGATGGTGTACGGGTTGATTACCTGGTCGGTCTTTTCCCGCCGGGAGCGGATCACGTCAAAGGCCGAAACCGAGCGCTGCTCAGCTTCGAAAAGAACGTCCAGTGCCCTGTTACGGGCTTTACCGCGTGCGCTCACTACTCAGTGACCCGGCCCAGGTAGCTGCCGTCGCGGGTGTCTACCTTGACCTTGGTGTTGTTTTCAATGAACAGCGGAACCTGGATCTCGTACCCGGTTTCCAGGGTTGCGGGCTTGGTGCCCGCAGAGGAGCGGTCGCCCTGCAGGCCCGGCTCGGTGTAGGTGATTTCCAGCACGACGCTGGGCGGGAGTTCGATGTACAGCGGGGTGCCCTCGTGAATGGCGATGTTGACCATCTGGTTCTCGAGCATGAAGTTGGTGGCATCGCCTACCGTTGCGCCGGAGACAGTGATCTGGTCGAAGTCTGAGGTGTCCATGAACACGAAGTCGGCGCCGTCCTGGTACAGGTACTGGTAGTCACGGCGGTCAACCGTTGCGGTTTCGATCTTCAGCCCGGCGTTGAACGTCTTGTCCACGACCTTGCCGGACATCACGTTGCGCATCTTGGTGCGAACGAACGCACCGCCCTTGCCTGGCTTGACGTGCTGGAATTCGATGATGTTCCAGAGCTGGCCCTCGAGCTTCAGGACCGTTCCGTTCTTGATGTCGTTAGTGGTTGCCACTGTTTCCTCTGGTTTCTCTGTCTGGTCGCGTTGTCAGACGTTGTATGCCGGGCAGGCAACCCAAACGGACTGCCGGCGCGTGTTTGTCAAAAATCGGGTGGTTAAAAATTCAAGAACCATTCTACCGGGTTAATCCGGTGCGCTTCCCGGCTGCGGCTTCAGGCGGCTGCCGGAGGGCAGCTGCACCGATCCGCTGCCGGTATCAGCAGGCCAGGTCCAGGACATCCCGGGCACGCTGCAACGCCACGGTGGACGAGTAGATCTGGGCCGCATCGGCGGACTGCGCCACGCGCAGGTCGAGTGCGCGCGCGAACGATTCAACAGCTGCTGACATCTGGCCGGCACTGTACTGGGTCTTTCCCAGGAACTGCCACACGAGGGCCTCCCGCGGCGTCCCCTGCACTTCGGCCAGGAGCTGGCGGAACAGCTCCACGGCACGGTCAAGGCGGTTTGAAACCCGCAGCACCTCAGCCTCGAAGGTCCGCAGCCGGAAGGATTCGGGGTCCTTGAACCGGGCTTCGGCCAGCAGTTCGGCGGCTTCGGAGGCGTGCCCCTCCACCAGGAGAACGAAAATATGGTCTGCCGGATCGCTGGATACCGCCAACGCCTCCCGGCAGGCGTCCTCGTTCACAATCTCCGGCAGCAGCGATTCCGGGTTGATCCGGATACCCGGAAAACCGGCATCGGGCCAGTCTGCTGTTCCTTGCATGTCCCCCTGCATCAGGAAGCAATTTCCTGATATGCGGCGAACAGCAGGGAGGTGTCCGGGACGTCAAGGATTCCGGGCTTTGCCACGCCGTCCAAAACAACAAAGCGCAGCAGGTCACCGCGTGACTTCTTGTCGCGCCGCATTCCGTCAAGGAGGGCTTGCCAACGGTCCCGCCGGTAAGTAACCGGGAGGCCGAGGCTCTCAAGGACGGTCCGGTGCCGGTCGGCGTCGGCATCGCTGAGGCGGCCCACGCTGCGGGCGAGCTCGGCAGCGAACATCATGCCAACCGAGACAGCGGCGCCGTGACGCCACGAGTAGCGTTCGACGAGTTCGATGGCATGCCCGAGGGTGTGCCCGTAGTTCAGGATTTCCCGCAAACCGGATTCCTTGAGGTCCTCGGAAACCACCTTGGCCTTAACGGCGATGGCCCGCTCGATCAACTCCCGGAGGACGTCAGACTGCGGATCCACCACAGCGGCCGGGTCCTTTTCCACGAGGTCGAGGATGGCGGGATCGGCGATGAAACCGCACTTGATGACCTCCGCCATGCCGGAAACCATCTCGTTGCGGGGCAGCGTGTTGAGGGTGTCGAGATCGGCCAGCACGCCCGCGGGAGGATGGAACGCGCCCACCAGGTTCTTGCCTTCGGCGGTGTTGATCCCCGTCTTCCCGCCCACGGAGGCGTCCACCATGGCGAGCAGGCTGGTGGGCATGTGGATGACCTTGACGCCGCGCAGCCAGGTGGCTGCAACGAAGCCGGCGACATCCGTGACCGCGCCTCCGCCGACGGCAACGATGGCGTCGGACCGGGTGAAGTCGTTCTGCCCCAGGACCTGCCAGCAGAAGGCGGCCACCTGGATGTGCTTGCCTTCTTCGGCGTCCGGGATTTCCGCGGTCAGGGAGGTGAAACCGGCGGCGGCCAGCTCGTCGCGGACGGTGTCGCCGGTAAGCCGCAAGGCGCGCGGATGGATGACCAGCACGCGCCGTACCCGCTCCCCCAGCAGCCCCGGAAGGTCACCCAGCAGCCCCCGCCCCACGACGACGTCGTAATTCTCGGCGGCGGAACTGCCTGTGACACTGATGACTGTTGATTCGGTGGTCACTTTTCAACTTCCTGTTTGGCAGCTGCGTAGTCCCGCAGTGCTGCTTCGAGCCGCGCGCCCAGCTCGGAAACCGAGCCGTGGCGCACGTCCAGGGTGAGGTCAGCCAGCCGCTCATAGACTGGCTTGCGGGTGGCGAACATTGCGGTCCAGCGGCCCATCGCGTCCCCGGCCAGCAGCGGGCGCCCGGAGTTCCGGGCGATGCGGCCGGCCACTGTTTGCGCGTCGCACTCGAGGTACACCACGGTACAGCGGCTGATCAGCTGCTGAGTGCCGGAGTCCAGTACCGCGCCGCCGCCGAGGGAGATCACCGCGACGGTCTGGTCCGCCGCTTCGACGACGTCGGCTACCGTCCGTGCTTCGATCTCACGGAACGCATGTTCACCGCGCCCGGCAAATATATCCGAAATCGATCCATGGCCGGCCACGATCACGGCGTCGGTGTCCACGAACGGGACGCCGAGCTGATAGGCAAGCTGCTGCCCGATGGCCGACTTGCCCACCGCCATGGGCCCGATCAGGACAATGGGCCGGCCTGAGGGTCCGGTTTTGCTGCGGTGGGGCACTTACTGGCCGATCGAGTCCAGGGACGCCGGAATGTTGTCCAGGTAACCCTTGATGTTGCGTGCGGTCTCCGCGACGGAGTCGCCGCCGAACTTTTCGGTGACGGCCTCGGCGAGGACCAGCGCCACCATTGCCTCTGCCACCACACCGGCAGCCGGAACCGCACAGACGTCCGAACGCTGGTGGTGCGCCTTTGCAGGCTCCCCGGTGCTGACGTCGATGGTCTTGAGGGCGCGCGGCACCGTGGCGATGGGCTTCATGGCGGCCCGGACGCGCAGGACGTCTCCGATGCTCATGCCGCCCTCGATGCCGCCGGCACGGTTGCTGGTGCGGACAATGCGGCCGTCAGCATCCCGGACGATTTCGTCATGGGCGGCGGAGCCGCGGCGCGCAGCCGTCAGGAAGCCGTCGCCGACCTCCACGCCCTTGATGGCCTGGATGCCCATCAGTGCGGCGGCAAGGCGGGAATCCAGGCGCCGGTCCCAGTGCACGTAGCTGCCCAGTCCTGGCGGGAGTCCGTAGGCGAGGACTTCCACCACGCCGCCCAGGGTTTCGCCTTCCTTGTGGGCGGCGTCCACCTCGGCGACCATCGCATCGGAGGTTTCGCGGTCGAAGCAGCGGAGCGGGTCGGCGTCCAGCGCAATGACATCCGCGGGCACCGGAAGGGGACGTCCTTCCGGGACTGCGACAGTGGCAATGCTGACTGTGTGGCTGACCAGCTCGATGCCGAGGTGCTTGAGGAATTGTGCCGCAACGGTGCCCATGGCAACGCGGGTGGCGGTCTCGCGCGCGCTTGCCCGCTCCAGGACAGGACGTGCCTCAGCGAAGCCGTACTTCTGCATCCCGGTGAAATCGGCGTGGCCGGGCCGGGGGCGGGTCAGCGGCGCGTTGCGTGCCTGGTCCGCGAGCAGGTCCGGATCCACAGGATCCGCCGACATGATCTGTTCCCACTTGGGCCACTCTGTATTGCCCACCTGGATGGCCACCGGGCCGCCCTGGGTGAGGCCGTGGCGGACGCCGCCGAGGATGGTGACGACGTCCTGCTCGAACTTCATGCGCGCGCCACGGCCATAGCCCAGCCGGCGGCGTGCCAAGGAGTCTGCGATGTGCCCGCTGGTGATTTCCACACCGGCGGGGACGCCTTCAATAATTCCCATCAGAGCCGGACCATGGGATTCACCGGCAGTCAACCAACGCAACATATCTTCCATCCTGCCACGGGGGGCGGTTACAAAGCGCGTCGGGGAAGGCCGACTGAGGCGCACATCACATCTATGACGGCGGCATTGACGTCATCGCCGCGACGGGTAAAAAGGCGTACCTGTTCCACTGCCTGGTACAGCAGCATCTCCAGGCCGGGCACCACGGTGCCGCCGCCTGCCTGCCACACCGAGGCGACCAGGCTGGGCCAGGGATCGTAGGCAACATCCAGCAGCACGCCGGTAGTGGCGGTTTTCAACTCAGCTATTTCGGCCGCCAGCCCGTCCGCGGCCCGCGGTGGCAGGGTGGAGATGACGACGTCGGCGGCAGCCGTTGGGTGCACCGCGTCAGCCAGGCGGCGGATGTCCAGGTCCATGCCCAGGCTTGCGGCGGCGGAGCGGACCTCCCCGGTCCTGGAGGTGTCCCGGACGAAAACCTGGACGTGGCCGGTCCCAAGCTCCTTCAGCGCCGCGATGGCAGAGGCCGCTGTTCCCCCGCCGCCGAGGATGACGGCGGCGGGGGCTGGCCCCGTCCCGGCATGCCGCAGGGCGTTGACGATCCCGGCAACATCGGTGTTCGATCCAACGATCTTCCGGCCGCCGTCGTGGTCCTCGAAGGACACCGTGTTGACCACACCCAGGATCCCGGCAACGCCGCGGACCTCATCCACCTGCCCGAGCATCGCCGTCTTCAAGGGCATCGTGACGGACAGGCCGCGCCAGCCCGGCTGGTCGCGGATCTGCCGCATCAGCGTCGGCAGCAACTGCTCGGTGACGTCAATCGCCGTGTAGCTGATGCCGACGCCCAGCCGGCCGTAGGCAGCAAGATGCAGTGCCGGCGACTTCGAGTGGCTGATCGGGTGGCCCAGGACGGCAGCCCGAAGGCTCATGTGCAGCGTCCGGCGTTCGCCGCGCACCAGGCGTTGTACTGCTCGACGTACCCGTTGTGCTCGGCCAGCGTCCTGGAGAACTTGGTCTCTTTGGTGTCCAGGTTGATGGTGACCCAGTACAGGTAGTCGTTCGTCTTCGGCCTGGCGGCAGCATCAATGGCCGTCTTTCCCGGAGAGCCGATGGGTCCCGGGGGCAGTCCGGGATTCGCATAGGTGTTGTACGGGTTGGACTTGTCCTGGCGCTGTTCGTCCGTGAAGTTGTAGCTCTTGGTGCCCAGGCCGTACGTCACCGCCGAGTCCACCTGCAGGAAACCTCCGGTCTGGTCGTTGGGCTTGAGCCGGTTGTAGATGGCACCTGCCACGTCCCCGTACTCCGCCTGGCCGCCTTCGGCCTGGACAATGCTGGCCACGATCACGGCCTCGTACTGCTTGGCCGGGTCCGTGATGCCCTGCGACACAAGTTCGTCGGTTGTGATCTTGACCAGGGCCTGGAGGATGTCCTTTGCCGGGGTACCAAGGGGGAAACGGTGTTCACCCGGAGCCAGGTAGCCCTCAAGGTTTTTTGCGGTGGCCGGCAGCCCGAACTGGGCCGGCTGGTTGCTGAGCGCCTGCAGGTCCTGGATGGATATTCCGGAACCTTGCGAGATCGCCTGCAGGGACTCGCCCACGCGCAGGCCGGCACTGAGGGCGAAGTAGATGACCTTGGTTTGGTCCTTGCCCAGCAGGACGTTTACGGCGTCGGAATTCTTCATCTCGTTCTTGAACGTGTAGTCCCCCGGAGCCAGTGTTCCCCCGGATGCGCTGAAGCTCTGGAGGAAGGTGTCCGCATTCGCCACCACGCGTTCGTTTTCCAGCTTCGCAGCGACGGACCGGGTGCCTTCGCCGTTCTCGACGGTCACCACGACTTCGCCCGTCCCCGGGCCCGGGAAGTCGGCGGGCTTGTCGTTGCCAAGCAACGGCTTCAGGAACTGCGCGCCGACTGCCACGGCCGTGACGAAGACAGCAAGGGTAAGGAACAGTGCCAGCATCCGCCTGCGGCGGCGCACCTTCTTGGACGGTTTGGCCACTACCGCTGCCGTCGACGGGGCGGGAAGGAATTCGTGATGGTGCGCGCCGTCGTCGTGCCCCTCGGCGTAGTGGGCGTCACCGTAGTGCTCCTGGTCGTAGTGGCCATCGTGATAGTGATCCGCGTGGTGCGCTGCAGGGTAGGCGGCCCCGTCCGGGAAGTGCGGCTCGTCGTCGTAATGCGTTCCAGTTCCGTGCTGGTGGGCTCCGAAGGCGGGCGCTCCTGAAAAAACGGGTGCCTCGTGGGCATGAAGCCCGTCATGCAGGCCGGCTTCTTCATAGTTGGCGTCCCCACGGAAGTCTTCGTTGTGATGTGCCTCTTCCCGGGGGATGTCCTGGATGGACGGCGGAGTGAGGGGAGCAGCAGGAACGGGCTGTTCTACCGGTGTTTCCTGCGGTGCCGCTTCCTGGGGTCCAGCTTCGTTCCGCAATGCTTCGTCCTTAGGCAGGGGGTGCGGCTCGGGTGCCACGGGAGGTTCCGAAGGCTGCGGCGGAATGTCGTGGCCGGTCTCGTAGGCCTGCTCGGGCACCGCGTCCTGGCCTCCGGTGTTGAAGGTTTTTTCCCTTGCACGGAGTTCCTTGCGGGTCAGCGGTCGTGCTGCTCCGGCGTCCAGTGGGCTGGAAGCGTCGTCAATGTTGGCAGGGCTCACTGTTGCCTTCCATTATCTGAAGATTGGGCCGTTTCGCCGGGGGCGGCGCGCACAGTGTCATTCTGCCCGCTGCCTCCCAGGTCCACGGAAGGGGGCGGCGGCGTCACGCGTGAGCCGACGTCCGCTCCCCTGGCTTTCTGCATGTCGATGGCGTGCTGAAGGATACCCGCCGCCGCGACCTGATCAACTACTTTACGGTGATTCCTGCTGCTCATGCCAGCTTCATGCAGGTTGCGGTGCGCGGTCACGCTGCTCAACCGTTCGTCCACAAGGTTAACCGGGACGTCCACAGCACGGGCAGCCAGTTCGCCGGCAAGCAGCCGGGCGTAGTCCACGGCCATCTTGGCGGACGCCCTTTCCTCACCCTTGAGGGTGCGGGGCAGCCCCACGATCACCTGCACGGCGCCGAGCTCCTCGACCAGGTTTGCGATGACCCTGACGTCGGAGTTTTTCCTGGCGTTGCGGTCCAGCGTTTTGTAGGGCGTTGCCAGGATCGAGTCGCGGTCGCAGATGGCAACCCCCACCCGGACCGTGCCGACGTCCACCCCCAGTTTGATGCCGTGGGGGTAGGCACCGGCAGCTGCAGGACTGGTCATGGGTGGTTAGCGCCGCGTAATGGCGTCAACAACCGCCGCCAGTGCCGGGCCGACCTTGCCGGCGTCGGTGCCGCCGCCCTGGGCGACGTCGTCCTTGCCGCCGCCTCCGCCGCCGAGGACACCCGCGGCGAGGCGGACAAGCGCGCCGGCCTTGACCCCGGCCTCCCTGGCGGCTTCATTGGTGGCCACCAGGATCATGGGACGGTCGTTCGCAACGCCGGCAACGGCCACAGTCGCCGCTGCCGAGCCGAGACGGTTGCGCAGGTCCAGCGCCAGGCCGCGAAGATCGTCCGCGCCACTGACCTGGCCGGCATCATGGGCGATGACGCTCACGCCGGCCGCGTCCTTGGCGCTGCTGACCAGCTGTGCGGCCGAGGCGGCCAACTGCTCCTTGCGGAGGCGGTCCAGCTCCTTCTCCGTGGCCTTGAGCTTGGCGAGGGTGGCGGAAATCCGGTCGGCCAGCTGGCCCGAGGGCACTTTGAGGAGCTCGGTCAGCTCGGTCACCAGGGCGCGTTCGGCGGCCAGGTGGCGGAACGCATCCATGCCCACGAAGGCCTCCACGCGGCGGTTTCCCGACCCCACGGACTGCTCGCCCAGCAGCGAAAGGCTGCCGATCAGGGAAGTGTTGGGCACGTGGGTGCCGCCGCACAGCTCGCGGGACCAGGCGCCGTCGATCTCCACCACGCGTACTTCGCTGCCATAGTTTTCACCGAACAGTGCCATGGCGCCCAGGGCCTTGGCCTCCGCCAGTCCCATCACCTTGGTCTCCACCCGGAAATTGTTCCGGATGGCCAGGTTGGAGACTTCCTCGATCTCGGACCGGGTGGCCGTGCTCAGGCCTTCGCCCCAGGCGAAGTCGAAGCGCAGGTAGCCGGCCTTGTTGTAAGAACCGCGCTGCGTGGCTTCGGGGCCGAGGATCTGGTGGAGCGCCGCGTGCACGATGTGCGTGCCGGTGTGGGCCTGTTCGGCGGCGTGCCGGCGTTCACGGTCGACGGCGGCGCGGACCAGCGAGTCGGACCCGATTTCGCCTTCGCGCACGATCGCCTTGTGCACGCTCAGGCCCTTCAGGGGCCGCTGCACGTCAAGGACCTCGACGACGAATCCGTCACCGGTGATGAGGCCCGTGTCTGCGGCCTGGCCGCCTGCTTCCGCGTAGAACGGGGTCTCGGAGAGCACCAGCTCGATCTCGTCGCCCGTGGAGGCCTGCTGGACCGGGCGGCCGCCCGTGAGGATGCCGCGGACCCGGGATTCGCCGTCGAGCTCCGTGTAGCCGGTGAAGACCGTCTCGCCCTGGGCCAGGATGTCCTGGAAGGCGCTGAGGTCGGCGTGGCCGCCCTTCTTGCCCTTGGCATCCGCCTGGGCGCGCTGGCGCTGTTCCTGCATGAGGCTGCGGAACGCTGCCTCATCCACCTTGAGCCCGGCTTCTTCGGCCATTTCCAGGGTCAGGTCGATGGGGAACCCGTAGGTGTCGTGCAGGGTGAAGGCGTCCTCGCCGGACAGCGGCTTGTTGGCCGCTTTGGACACCTTGACGGCGTCCTCAAGCCGGGCAGTGCCGGAAGCGATGGTGCGCAGGAAGGCCTTCTCCTCCGCGTAGGCGATGCGGCTGATCCGGGCGAAGTCGGTGTCAACCACGGGGTAGACGCCCTTCATGGCGTCGCGGGAGGCCGGCAGGAGCTCAGGCAGGCATGCCTGTTCCACGCCGAGGAGGCGCATGGAGCGGACGGCACGGCGGATGAGCCGGCGCAGGACGTAGCCGCGGCCCTCGTTGGAGGGGGTCACGCCGTCGGAGATGAGCATCAGCGCCGAGCGGACGTGGTCGGCGACCACGCGCATGCGCACGTCGTCCGTGTGGTGCGGGTCGTCGTCGGACTCGGCGGAGGTGTACTCCCTGCCGGAGAGTTCGGCGGCTTTGTCGATGACGGGGCGGACCTGGTCCGTCTCGTACATGTTCTCGACGCCCTGCAGGATCATGGCCAGGCGCTCCATGCCCAGGCCGGTGTCGATGTTGCGCTTGGGCAGCTCGCCCACGACGTCGAAGTCTTCCTTCGAACGCACGTTTTCGATCTGGTACTGCATGAACACGAGGTTCCAGATCTCGATGTAGCGGGTTTCGTCCGCCAGCGGGCCGCCCTCGACGCCGTATGCGGGGCCGCGGTCATAGTAGATTTCGGAGCAGGGGCCGGCAGGGCCGGGCTGCCCGGTGTGCCAGTAGTTGTCCGCCTTGCCCATTTTCTGGATGCGCTCCGCGGGGACGCCGGTGTTCTTCAGCCACAGTTCCCTGGCTTCGTCGTCCTCTTCGTAGACGGTCACCCAGAGGCGTTCCGGCGCAAGCCCGTAGCCGCCGTCGTCAACGCTCGTGGTGAGCAGTTCCCAGGCGAATTTGATGGCGTCTTCCTTGAAGTAATCTCCGAAGGAGAAGTTGCCGCACATTTGGAAGAAGGTTCCGTGGCGGGCAGTCTTGCCCACTTCCTCGATATCGCCGGTGCGGATGCATTTCTGCACGCTGACGGCACGTGAGTAGGGTGGTTCCTCCCTGGCCGTCAGGTAGGGAATGAACGGCACCATGCCGGCAACCGTGAACAGCAGCGAGGGGTCGCTGGAAACCAACGATGCGGAGGGAACCGCGGTGTGGCCCTTGCTGACAAAAAAGTCCACCCAGCGCTTTGTGATCTCCTGCGACTTCATGAGCTGTTACGTACCCTTCTTGCTCCGCGCACTGACCGGCGCGGAGGTTCTTTCGCGTGCGGTTCCCGTAGCTGTACGGTTCCCGCCGGTGTTGTTATAACGTTTGGTGCCGCCGCATCGTGCGGTCGGCGGGTGCGGGCCGGCGTGGTGCCGGCCTGCGGGGCCTGGTCAGCGGCGGACCAGGTCTTCCGATTCGACGCCGAGGGCGGCCCGCAGATCGGTCTCGCGCTCACGCATCCCTGCGCGGACGGCATCGGCGAAGTCGTAGACGCCGTCAGCGAGCCGGTTCACCGCGCGGTTGAGGCCCTCCGGGCCAAGCGCGGACTGCATGCCGGCCTGCGCTTCGGTCACCTTGCGGAAGGCGATCACTCCGATCGCCACGCCGATTCCCATCCAGACAAGTCGTTTCATTTTATGTTCTCCGGAATTCAGCGGCTGCGGCGGCCGGCAGCGGGTTTCTTGCGGTTGGCAAACGCGGTGCGGACACCGTAGCTGAAGGCGGCCACCTTGATGAGCGGGGATCCGACTGTGGCGGCCACCAGCGAGGACAGCGCCGACAGGTTGGCCGAGGCGTCCGAAACGTTGGACGAGATACCGTCCACTTTCTTCAGCTGCTGGTTGGTGGTGGACACGGTGGCCGTGACCTCGTCCATCAGGGGCGTGGCGCCGTCGCTCAGGGACCGGATGGCCGTGCGCACCTCGTCAAACACCTTGCCCAGCTTCACGATGGGCACCGCGAGCAGCAGCACCAGGAGCGCAAACACCCCGGCAGCGATCAGGCCGGCAATATCGCCACCAGACATAGACGTTTCATCTCCTCGAAATTCTGTGGTTCGTGTCATCAGCGGATGCGTCAGCAAAACGCGTTTCCGCAGATGTCCCCCAAGTACCTTACATACAAAGAAGCCCGCGGCGCTTGCCACGGGCTTCTTTGGATACGCTGCCGGAATTTAGCGTGCGTAGAATTCGACGACGAGCTGCTCTTCGCAGGTCACGGGGACCTCGGAGCGCTTGGGGCGGCGGACCAGGCGTGCCTGCAGGGCCTCCAGCTTGACGTCCAGGTAGGCCGGAACGGCGGGCAGGACGTCGCGGTGGGCGCCGGCTGCTGCAACCTGGAGCGGGACCATGGTTTCGCTGCGGCTGTGGACGTGGACCAGCTGGCCCTCGCCGACGCGGAACGACGGACGGTCAACGCGGACGCCGTCAACCATGATGTGGCGGTGCACAACCAGCTGGCGGGCCTGGGCGATGGTGCGGGCGAAACCGGCACGCAGGACCAGGGCGTCAAGGCGCATTTCGAGCAGTTCGATGAGGTTTTCACCGGTCAGGCCCTTGGTGCGGCGGGCCTCTTCGAAGGCACGGGTCATCTGTGCTTCGCGGATGCCGTACTGGGCGCGCAGGCGCTGCTTTTCGCGGAGGCGTACGGCGTAGTCGGAGTCCTGCTTCTTGCGGGCACGGCCATGCTCACCGGGGCCGTACGGGCGGCGCTCCATGTACTTGGCGGCCTTGGGGGTCAGAGCGATGCCGAGGGACCGCGAGAGGCGGGCCTGACGGCGAGCACGAGTGTTGTTAGCCACTTGTGTCCTTCCAATATCTGCGGTGTGTCAGTGTTACTGGCCTCCACGATGGAGAGCATCGGCCAACCGCTGCCTTTTGCTACTGGGCACAGGGCATAACCTTCTCAACGTAAATTGGGGAGATTGTGCGTCCGTGCCTTGCCAGACAAACATCTATCCTACCACGGCGGCTACTTGCCCCGGACAATCTTCCGCAGCCGCTCCAGGCGCACCGCAATGTCCCGCTCCGCGCCGTTGGCCGTGGGCTGGTAGTAGTCCCTCCCCACGAGGTCGTCCGGGGGATACTGCTGGGCGGCTACTCCGTGCGGCGCATCGTGGGCGTATTTGTACCCCACGCCGTGGCCCAGCTGTTTGGAACCCGGATAGTGCGCGTCCCGCAGGTGCGCGGGGATGCCGTTCCCCAGGCCTGCCCGGACGTCGGCGATGGCCTTGTTGATGCCCATGTAGGCGGCGTTGGACTTCGGGGCGGTGGCCAGGTGCACCACGGCCTCGGCAAGGATGATGCGGCCCTCCGGCATCCCGATCAGCTGCACGGCCTGGGCCGCTGCCACTGCCGTCTGCAGCGCAGTGGGATCGGCCATCCCCACGTCCTCGGCCGCAGAGATCACGATCCTTCGGGCCACGAAGCGGGGGTCCTCCCCCGCTTCCAGCATCCGCGCCAGGTAGTGGAGGGCTGCGTCCACGTCAGACCCGCGGATCGATTTGATGAAGGCACTGATGACGTCGTAGTGCTGGTCCCCGGCACGGTCGTAACGGACGGCGGCAACATCGAGGGCACGCTCGGTGTGCTTGAGTTCGACGACGACAGGCCCTTCCCCTGCATCGTCCGCATCCCCGAACGCAACCCCGGCTGCCGCTTCCAGGGCCGTCAAGGCACGGCGGGCATCACCCCCGGAAAGCCTTACGAGGTGGTCCAGTGCTTCCTCATTGAGGTCCACTTTCCCGTTCAGGCCGCGAGGATCTGCAACGGCGCGCTGGATCAGTCCCTCGATGTCCGCATCGGTCAGTGGTTTGAGGGTCAGCAGCAGGGAACGGGACAAAAGCGGCGAGACGACCGAAAACGAGGGGTTCTCGGTGGTGGCAGCCACCAGGACCACCCACCGGTTTTCGACGCCGGGCAGCAGGGCATCCTGCTGCGCTTTGTTGAAGCGGTGGATCTCGTCGAGGAACAGGACGGTGGTGGTCTTGTAGAGGTCCCTCGCGGTGAGGGCGTCGTCCATCACCCGCCGCACGTCCTTGACGCCGGCAGTGATGGCAGAGAGTTCCACGAACTTCCGGCCCGGTCCCCTGGCGATCACGTGCGCCAGGGTGGTCTTGCCGGTCCCGGGAGGACCCCAGAGGATGAGCGACGTGGGTCCTGCCGGGCCGGTTGTGTCCGCTCCCGCCCCGGCAGCGAGCTGGCGCAAGGGTGACCCCTGACCCAGCAGGTGTTGCTGGCCCACCACCTCATCGAGGGTGCGGGGACGCATCCGGACGGCGAGCGGGCCGCGGGGGGAAGCGCTGCCTCCTCCCCCGGCAGGCCGCCCGGCGGCAGGTGCAGCACTGTCGCCGTCGTCGTCATCATTGCCGGGCCCGTGCCCGAAGAGATCTTCCACATAGATAGGCTACTTCCAGTTCACCTTCCGGTTTCGCCGGAAGCCACGCGCGTCAGCGAAGGGTTGACCCATGTCCGTGCATGCCACCGGCGGAGCCAGGCCGCCGTCCGTACGGACCGCTTTCGTCCCCGGCGCCCGGCTGGCCGGATGGGCAGGGCGGTTCGGTGCTGCGCACGGCGGGTACCGGATGACGGATGACGACGACGGACTGCGGCTGATTGCCGCGGACGGCACCGAAGCATTGCTGCAGCCGCCGTGGCCGGTTGACGGAAGGCCGGGCCGTGGGGCGGATGCCCTTGAACGGCTCGCGTCCCTCGCGTCCCAGCCGCGCAGGCTCGGCCTCCTGCTGGTCCGGCGCGGAGGATACGGCGTAGCGGTAGTAAGTGAGGGCGTGGTCCTGGCCTCCAAGGTGGGCTCCACCTATGTGCAGTCCCGGACCGCCGCGGGCGGCCAGTCGCAGCAGCGCTTCGCACGCCGGCGGAGCAACCAGGCAGACGCTCTGGTGGGGGCAGTCGCCGAACATGCCGGCCGCGTGTTCAGCAGTGCATCTTTTGAATACGTGGTTCCCGGGGGCGACAGGACCCTGGCCGGCCTTGTCCTCGAGCACCCGGCCCTGAAGGGCTATACCGCCTTGCCCCGGCTGGCCTGTCTCGACGTCCCGGATCCCAAGGCCTCGGTGCTGAGGAAAACCGCCGCCGATGCGTGTGCGGTGCGGATCCAGGTCTCAGACCCGTCCTAGTTAACAGCCCGTGAGAGCCCTGCGCGGCCGCTGCTGGCGGTAAATGTACCGTCCCGACTCCGTAAAACCCGCCTTGCTGTACAACTGCCGGGCAGCTTGGTTCGCGGCTGTAACCAGCAGCCAGAACCTGTCCACTCCGTGCGCGCCTCCCTCAGCAAGGAGGGCCTGGAGCACCGCCGTCGCATATCCCCGGCGGCGGCCCGACGCGGATGTGGCCATGCAATAGATTCCTCCCGTGCCGTGCACCATGGCGAGGCGCCCTACCGCGGCGGGGACACCGTCGTCGCCCCTTACGAGGGCATACAGCGACGGGCATCCGGTCAGGATGGCGCGCGCCGTGTCACGCTCCCCCTCTCCGCCTCGGCCGTCCACGCTCCACCAGAGGTGCAGCCACTCCTCGTCCGGCGCGTCCTGAACCTCCACCCGTCCGCTTCCGGAACCTGGGAAGCCGTTCCCCGAAGGCCGGGACATGATCAGCGTTTCCGACTGCCGGGTGAAGCCTTGGGCGTCCAGGACCTGGTTCAGCCCGTCGTTGGCGGGAGTGTCCGTCATCTGAAAAATGAGCGGCAACCGCCGCTCCCGGTACCACTGCATCGCCTCGCGCAATGCTGCCAGGGGCTCCCCGGCAGTGTTCCGGGGCCACACCGAGTTCGCCCTCTGCGTGACCCCGGCCGCAGCACGGAGCACCCACTCCCCCGTGTCCCGGCGCTCAACGGCAGGCCAGGCGGCATCCATGAGTATCTCGAAGGCGCCGGTCTGGTGACCCGGGAGGCTGTGGACCACTGGGGTTCCTGTCTGCGGATAAGCCTGAAGGCCCTCCCATCCGGGAGGGCCTTCAGGCCAAACGGGGTAATGCCCTACTTGCCCTCTGCCGGCTTGGACTCCGGCTTGAAGTCGACACCGGCTTCCTTGCGCTGCTGGGGCGTGATCGGGGCGGGGGCGGCGGTCAGGGGATCGTACCCGTTGCCGGTCTTGGGGAAGGCAATAACGTCGCGGATGGACTCAACCCCAGCCAGCAGTGCCACCACGCGGTCCCAGCCAAAGGCGATGCCGCCGTGCGGAGGGGCACCGTACTTGAAGCCCTCCAGCAGGAACCCAAACTTGGTCTGGGCATCTTCCCGGTCGAGGCCCATCAGTTCGAACACCCGTTCCTGGACGTCGCGCTCGTGGATACGGATGGATCCGCCGCCGATTTCGTGGCCGTTACAGACAATGTCGTAGGCGTACGACAGCGCTGATTCCGGGTCCTTGTCAAAGGTCTCCAGGAACTCGGGCTTGGGCGAGGTGAAGGCGTGGTGGACGGCGGTCCACTTGCCTGCACCCACCGCCACGTCACCTGAAGCAACGGCCGCGGCCGCAGGTTCGAACATCGGCGCGTCGACCACCCAGCAGAAGGCCCAGGCGGCGGGATCGATCAGGCCGGTGCGATGTCCGATTTCCACCCGGGCAGCGCCGAGCAGTGCCCGTGCCGCAGGCTTCTCGCCGGCAGCGAAGAAGATGCAGTCACCGGGCTTGGCGCCGACCGCGTCTGCCAGGCCTGCGCGCTCCGTGTCGGTCAGGTTCTTGGCCACCGGACCGGCAAGTTCGCCATCTTCCTTGAACAGGACATAGGCAAGTCCCTTGTGGCCGCGCTGCTTGGCGAATTCCTGCCAGCCATCCAAGGTCCGGCGCGGCTGGGAGGCGCCGCCGGGCATCACCACGGCACCGACGTAAGGCGCCTTGAACACACCGAAGTTGGTGTCCTTGAAGAACCCGGTCAGTTCGGTGAGCTCCACGCCGAAACGGAGGTCGGGCTTATCCGAGCCGTACCGGGCCATGGCGTCGGCGTAGGTGATCCGCTGGATGGGAGTGGGGATCTCGACGTCGATCAGCTTCCACAGGGCCTTGAGGATGTTTTCGCCGAGGGCAATGATGTCGTCCTGGTCCACGAAGCTTGCTTCGATGTCCAGCTGGGTGAACTCCGGCTGCCGGTCGGCGCGGAAGTCCTCATCGCGGTAGCAGCGGGCAATCTGGTAATACTTCTCAAAGCCGCCCACCTGCAGGAGCTGCTTGAACAACTGCGGGGACTGCGGAAGGGCATACCAGGAACCCGGTGCCAGGCGGGCCGGGACCACGAAGTCGCGGGCGCCTTCGGGCGTGGACCGGGTGAGGGTGGGGGTTTCAACCTCCACGAAGCCGTCCTTGTGCAGCAAGTCGCGGGCCACACGGTTTGCCTCGGAACGCAGCCGGAGGTTTCGGGCGGGACCGGGCCGGCGCAGGTCCAGGTAACGGTGCTTCAGGCGTGCTTCCTCGCCCACTTCAACATGCTCGTCGATCTGGAACGGGAGCGGCTCGGAGGTGTTGAGGATAACCACCTTGTCCGCCATGACCTCGATCCCGCCGGTGGCCAGGGCAGGGTTCTCGTTGCCCTCGGGCCGCTTGGAGACAGTGCCGGTGACCTGCAGGACATACTCGTTGCGCAGGCCGTGGAAGACTTCTTCCTCGCGGACCACAACCTGGGCCACGCCGGAAGCATCGCGCAGGTCCACGAAGGCCACACCACCGTGATCACGACGGCGGCCCACCCAGCCAGCCAGGGTTACGGTTTGTCCAATGTGCTCGGAACGAAGGGATCCGAGGTCATGTGTGCGCAGCACAGCACGCCTTTCTGCGGGGTTACAGCGGGAAGTCGATCGGGAAGTTCAATAGGATCGTTGCAGGAACGATTCCGTTCGAGTTTACCCGCTGCCAAGGGACTGTCACCGCATGAGCGCACACCAGCAACTTCAACGCAGGCTCGGCACGTTCGACGCCACCGCCATCGGGCTGGGCTCAATGCTGGGAGCAGGGGTGTTCGTGGTGTTCGCCCCCGCGGCGGCGCTGGCCGGCCAGCTGCTGGCCCTGTCGGTGGTCATCGCCGGGGCGGTGGCCTACTGCAACGCCGTGGCTTCAGCCGCCCTTGCCGCGAAGTACCCCACCAGCGGGGGGACGTACGTCTATGGGCGCGAACAGCTGGGTAAGTGGCCGGGATTCCTTGCCGGCTGGGGCTTTGTGACCGGCAAGACGGCGTCCTGCGCTGCCATGGCCCTGACATTCGGCAGCTACATCTCGCCGCAGTACGCCGTGCCGGTGGCCGTGGCTGCCGTGGTGGCCCTGACCGGCGTGAACCTGCTGGGCATCACGCGGACGGCGCTGCTCACCAGGGTCCTGCTGTGCGTCGTCCTGGCCACCCTCAGCTTCGTGGCTGTTGCCGCAGCGGTCGGGCCGCACCCCGATGCGGGACCTGCCGGATCCGCGGACATGGCCTCCCCGGGGGGCGTGTTGCCCGCGGCAGGCCTGATGTTTTTCGCCTTTGCCGGCTACGCCCGGATTGCCACCCTCGGCGAGGAGGTCAAGGATCCTGCCCGCGCCATACCGCGTGCCATCCTTGCGGCCCTTGCGGGTGCCTTCGCCATCTACCTCACCCTGTCGCTGCTCCTGCTGAACCACCTTCCCGGCGGGCAGCTCGCTGCCACCAGGACGCCGCTGCTCGACGCCGTGCTGCAGTCCGGGCTGGCGGCGGGGGCTCCCGCCGTCCAGGCAGGAGCCGCGGCGGCCTGCCTGGGCGCGCTCCTGGCACTCATCACCGGCGTCGGTCGCACCACCCTCGCCATGGCCAGGGAACGCGACCTGCCTGTACTTCTTGCGCGGGTCGGGGGAAAGCACACCGTGCCGTACGCCGCAGAACTCGCCGTGGCCGCCGTCGTCATCCTGCTGCTTGCCACCACGGACGTTATGACGGTGGTGGGCTTCTCCAGCTTTGGCGTACTGATCTACTACGCTGTGGCGAACGCATCAGCGTACACGTTGCCGACGCACCCGGCATATGCGCCCAAGTGGCTCAACGCCGTCGGCTTCGTGGCCTGCCTGTTGCTGGCCTTCACCCTGCCGCCGATCCCGGTACTGACCATGGCCGGGGTCCTGGCCGCCGGCGTGGCGGGGCGGTGGCTGATGCTTCGGCTGCGCCGCTAAACGGACGCGGCGGCCTCTGCCGCCGTCAACACCTGTACTGCCAGGTCTTCCGACGGCGGCGTCCAGGTCTCCGGGGCTGCCACCACCTGTTCGCCGGTGCGGATGTCCTTGACCTGGTGCGTTCCGTCGTCGTCCGTGAACCACACAAAGGGGATGCCGCGGCGGTCGGCGAACTTGATCTGCTTGCCGAACTTTTCCGCTTTCGCTGCCACTTCGGTAGGAATGCCCCGGCTGCGCAGCTGGGCGGCCACGTCCTGGGCGGCATCCCAGCTGTCATCGTGGGTGAGGGCCACCAGCACCGCGGTGGGAACCGACCGTGACGCCCTCGCCAGGTCCTGGCTCAAAATGCGGGACACCAGCCGGGTGACGCCGATCGAAAGACCCACGCCCGGGAACTTCCGGTTTCCCTTCGACGCCAACGCGTCATACCGGCCGCCGGAGCAGATGGAACCGAGCTGTTCGTGGCCCACCAGGACGGTTTCCACCACTGTTCCGGTGTAATAGTCGAGGCCGCGGGCAATGCTGAGGTCAGCCACCACCTTGCCGGGGGCACGCTGGACAGCCGCCTCGATCACCTGTTCGAGCTCGCTCAGCCCTTCGTCGAGGAGTTCATTGCTGACCCCCAAGGCCTGGACCTGTGCCACGAACGAGGTGTCCTCGGTGCGGATTCCAGCCAACTGCAGGGCCTTCCGGGCCTGCTCGTCGGTGGCGCCCAGTTCCGTCTTCAGCAGTTCGGCAACCTTCGCCGCACCGATCTTTTCGAGTTTGTCGATACTCCGCAGCACCCCTGCGGTGTCATCCAGCCCGATTCCACGGTAAAAGCCTTCGGCAAGCTTCCTGTTGTTGATGCGCAGCCGGAAGTCAGGGATGGGGAGGGCGCTGAGCGCCTCGGCGATCACCAGCGCGATCTCTACGTCGTAGCGGAACGGCAGGTCGCCGTCACCCACCACGTCAATGTCCGCCTGGGTGAATTCGCGGGCGCGTCCCTCCTGGGGACGCTCGCCGCGCCAGACCTTCTGGATCTGGTACCGCCGGAAGGGGAACGCCAGGTAGCCGGCGTTTTCTACGACGTAGCGGGCAAACGGAACGGTGAGGTCGAAGTGCAGGGCAAGTGCGTGCGGATCGGCCTTGCCCTCCTTAACGGGGCTGGCGCCCTCATCATCCTGCAGCCGGCTGAGCCCGTAGACTTCCTTGTCGATTTCGCCCTTGCGCAGCAACTGGCCCACCGTCTCCACAGCGCGGGTCTCAATGGAGGAAAACCCGTGCAGTTCAAAAACGCGGCGCAGCGTATCCAGCACATGGAGCTCCACCAGCCGCTCCTCGGGAAGCCACTCGGGGAATCCGGACAGGGAGGCGGTGCGTGCCATGGTGGAGTTTCTCCTCTTGGTGAACGGTTGCCGGAACCTGCGTGGCAATCGGCCCGAAACGGGCTTGCGACGGCGGCAGTCCAGCCAGTCATGCATAAACTATGTGCGGCAGTCAGTTTATGCGTCATCCGCCGGCATCTCTAATGCAGCGGAGCGGCAGGGCTTGGCCGCCAACAACTGCTGACGCGGCCCCAAAGCCGCGCCTGCAGCAGCCCGACTATAAGGAGGACCCTTGGCGGCCAGTTCACGCAGTGCCCGCGAAACCAAACGGCGCATTCAGCAGATGGAAGCCAAGCGTGCCCTGCGGCGGGACCAGGAGGGCCGGCGCAAGCGTGACAACCTGATCGCCGCCGGTGCCGGGGCAACCGCAGTGGCCCTCGCCGTCGTACTCCAGCTCACTGCCTTCGCCGGCAACCCGACCGAGGATGAATTCGCTGCGGCGCAAGCCGGGTTGTCCAGCCCGCCCGCCACCGCCAGCCCTTCGGCGACGCCGTCGGCCCAGGCAACGAACGGTCCCAACATTCCTGCGGCCGGCATCGCCGCCGGCAAGACCTTCACGGGCGAACTCGTCCTCAACGGCAGCCCGCTCGGTGTGGAGCTGGATGGGACCAGCGCGCCGCAGGCCGCCGCGGTCTTCAAGTCCCTCAGCGATGAGGGCTTCTACAACGGAAAGAACTGCCACCGGTTGACCACCGGTGAGGCATTCGGCGTCCTGCAATGCGGCTCGGCCACGGGCGACGGGCAGGGAGACCCGAATTACACGTGGGGGCCGCTCGAAAACACGCCGGCGGACAACAGCTATCCGGCGGGAACCATCGCTGTAGCCCGGACGGGCAACAACGCCTACGGGAACGGCACCCAGTTCTTCATCGTCTACAAGGACACCGTGATCCCGGCAGACAGCGCCGGAGGCTACACGGTGGTCGGAAAGGTGACGTCGGGGCTGGACCTGGTGTCGAAAGTGGCCGCTGCAGGGGTCACCCCGGGCAGCAGTGTCACAGACGGCGCGCCCGTTGAACCAGTCACGATAGACTCGTTTTCTCTGAAGTAGGAAGCCCGGCCGGCGCGGCCGCGGTGCAGTACGTGCGTATTTCCCTCCAAGCGAAAGACTTTTAGCGGTGACAGACAGTCAGAAATCCGACGAAACAGCAACAGACCTGGCCGAAGCGGCGGCACCCGCAGCCGGCGGTGAGGCCACCGAAGCGGCCGGCACCCCCGCTGCGGAGGCAACCGAAACCGGGGCCGCTGCAGAAGAACCAGCCGCCGGCGAGGCTCCAGCGGCCGAAACGCCGGCTGACGCTGCACCCGCACCTGCACCTGCACCTGCGCCATCTCCAAGGTCAGTAGCGCCGTCTCCGGCCGCGTTCGCTTCCCGCCCCAAGCCTGCTGCCGCGGCCCCGGCCGCAGCAGCAGTAACGGCAGCCCCAACCACCTCCCTTGCGGAAGCCTCGAAGTGGGGTCGGGTTGAAGGCGACGGGTACGTCTTCCTGACCATTGACGGCAGCGAGCACGCCGTCGGGCAGTACCCGGGCGTGAGCGACGACGAAGCCCTCGCGTACTTCGCACGGAAATACGACGACGTCGTGGCCCAGATTGTGCTGCTCGAACAGCGCGTCAGCTCAAAGGCGCCCAGCACTGATATGCAGAAGACCGTGACGCACCTGCGGGAGCAGCTTGCGGAGCGCAACATGGTGGGCGACCTGCGTTCTGCGGAGGCCCGGCTGGACAAGCTCTCCGAACAGGTAGTTGAGCTGGAGAAAGCCGAGAAGGCAGAGCACGACGCCGTCCGCGCCTCTGAACTGGCGGCCCGCGAGGCTATCGTGGCGGAGGCCGAGCAGATCTCCGGCCAGGACCCGGCACAGACTCAGTGGAAGACCTCCAGCGCCAGGATGAACGAACTCTTTGAGAGCTGGAAAACAGCCCAGAAGAGCGGCGTACGCCTGGGCCGGAGCAACGAGGACGCCCTGTGGAAGAGGTTCCGCGCCGCCCGCACGGTTTTCGACCGCCACCGCCGCGCCTACTTCTCCCAGCTGGACAGCAACAATTCCGCTGCCAAGTCGGCCAAGGAAAAGCTGATCGCTGAAGCCGAAGCGCTGTCCAGCTCCACCGACTGGGGTTTCGCCGCCGGCGAGTACCGCAGGCTGATGGATCAGTGGAAGGCGTCACCGCGCGCCAGCCGCAAGGACGATGACGCGCTGTGGGCCCGTTTCCGTGCGGCGCAGGATGTGTTCTTCACGAACCGCCAGGCCGCCAACGACGAAATCGACCAGGAATACGCCGCCAACCTCACCGTCAAGGAAGCGCTCCTGGCAGAGGCCAACGCCATCCTTCCGGTGAAGGACCTCGCGGCGGCAAAGAAGGCACTGCAGTCCGTCCGCGACCGGTGGGAAGAAGCGGGCAAGGTTCCGCGGGCCGACATGGGACGCATCGAGGCTGGCCTGCGCAAGGTCGAAGACGCCGTCCGCAGCGCCGAGGACGAACAGTGGCAGCGCTCCAACCCGGAGCGGAAGGCGCGGACCAACAGCGCCCTCTCCCAGCTGGAATCCGCGATCGCCGGCCTGCAGGATGATCTCGCCAAGGCGGAGAAGAGCGGCGACCAGCGCAGGATCAAGACGGCCCGGGAGGCCCTCGAAGCACGCCAGGCATGGCTGGACCAGATCCAGCGCTCGGCCAGCGAGCTTTCCTGATACACCTGCCCTGACCAGCGGGCCCGGTTCCGGTTATCCACATAACCTGAACCGGGCCTGTGCCAGTTAACGGCTCCCGGTGCAGGATGGACGAATGGTGATTCCACCGGCTCCTCCGGGCCCCGATCATGCAGCTGCGGCAGACGCTTTGGCGCCCCGCTTTCCCGAACTCTATTCCCCGGACATGCCCTTCGCCTGGCCCGAGCTGCAGTCCCTCGCGGCGGACGGGCTGCTGGACAGGATCCACCACCGCGGCTATACACTGCCAGGGCTCCCGGCCTCTCCGCAGCTGCGGGCACGGGCGGCGGCGGGGGCGGTGCCCGCTTCGGTCCGCCAAAGGGTGGTTGCCGGCCGGATGACGGCCGCCTGGATCTACGGCTGTGCCAGTGAGCCGGACAGGCTGGCCCTCCTTGTGGATGCGACGCGGAGGGTCTCCAGCCTCCGGACCACAAGGGGATGCACCCTCCATGAGGTAAGGCTCGGGCCGTTCGATGTTGTCAGCCTCGGTGGCCTGATGGTCTCAAGCCCGTTGCGGACCGCCCTGGACATCGCCCTGCACGTGGACGCCGAGCGCGCCATCCCCACCCTGGAAAGACTGCTGGCGCGGCCCCAGAACGACGTCCGCCTGCGCCTGCTGGTCCTGGCAATAGAAGCCACGCCGCGGGTGCCCCACAAAAAGGCTGCCCTGGAAAAACTCGCTGCACTAGCTCCGGCGCTTGTTGCCGGTGGTCCGGTAGACGTCAAACACCCCGTCGATCCTGCGGACTGCACTGAGGACGTGGCTCAGGTACTTGGGGTCCCCCATCTCGAAGGCAAACTTTGAGATGGCCACCCTGTCCGTGGAGGTGTGCACACTGGCTGCCAGGATGTTCACGTGGTTCTCGGACAGGACCCGGGTGACGTCGGACAGCAGGGACTTGCGGTCCAGTGCCTCCACCTGGATCTCCACCAGGAAGACGCTGGACTGCGTCGGTGCCCAGTCCACGTCAACAATCCTGTCCGGCTGGTCCTTCAGGTCGGAGATGTTGGTGCAGTCGGTCCTGTGCACGGAGACTCCCGAGCCCCGGGTGACGAAACCGAGGATGGGATCCGGCGGGACCGGCGTGCAGCAGCGGGCCAGCTTCACCCAGACGTCGCCCACGCCACGGACCACCACGCCCGAGTCGGAGAAGCGGGCCTTGGTGACCTGGGTGGGAATGCTGACTTCGGCAATATCGTCGTCGGTGCTTTCATTGCCGCCGAGGCTCTCGACCAGCTTCTCCATGACCGACTGCGCGGACGTGTGGCCGTCACCGACGCCGGCGTACAGGCCGGAGATGTCGACGTACTTGAATTCCTCCGCCACCGCTGCGAGGGCCTCGTGGGTCATGAGCCGCTGCAGGGGAAGGTTCTGCTTCCGCATTGCACGGGTCAGCAGTTCCTTGCCGCGATCAATGGCTTCTTCGCGGCGTTCCTTGCTGAACCACTGGCGGATCTTGTTCCGGGCCCTGGCGCTCTTGACGAAGTGCTGCCAGTCCTGGCTCGGCCCTGCCCCCTCAGCCTTCGAGGTGAAGATCTCCACCCAGTCACCGTGGTTCAGTTCACTATTGAGCGGAACCAGCTTGCCGTTGACCCTGGCGCCGATGGTGCGGTGGCCCACCTCGGTGTGCACGGCGTAGGCAAAGTCCACGGGGGTGGATCCCGCCGGCAGTGCCATGACCTCGCCCTTGGGGGTGAAGACAAAGACCTCCCGGGCGTTGATTTCGAAGCGGAGCGAATCAAGGAACTCGCCGGGATCGGAGGTTTCCTGCTGCCAGTCCACCAGGGAACGCAGCCAGCCCATGTCCCCGTCGCGGGGGCTGCCCGGGCCGACGGCCGTGCGGTTGGGCTGGTCCTTGTACTTCCAGTGTGCAGCGACGCCGTATTCAGCCCGGCGGTGCATTTCATGGGTGCGGATCTGGATTTCCACGGGTTTGCCGCCGGGCCCGATCACCGTGGTGTGCAGCGACTGGTACATGTTGAACTTGGGCATCGCGATGTAGTCCTTGAACCTGCCGGGCAGCGGGTTCCAGCGCGAATGCATGGTGCCCAGTGCGGCGTAACAGTCCCTGACCGAGTCCACCAGCACCCGGACACCCATGAGGTCGTTGATGTCGTCGAAGTCCTTATCGCGGACGATCATCTTCTGGTAGATGGAATAGTAGTGCTTCGGACGGCCAGTGATGGTCGCCTTGATCTTCGCGGCGCGCAGGTCTTCGGTGATCTGGTCCCGGATGACGCTCAGGCTCTTCTCCCGCTCGGGGGTCCGGTCCCCCACCATGCGGACAATTTCTTCGTACACCTTGGGATACAGCGCAGCGAAGGAAAGATCCTCCAGTTCCCACTTAATGGTGTTCATGCCCAGCCGGTGCGCCAGCGGGGCGAAAATTTCGAGGGTTTCGCGGGCCTTGCGGGCTGAGGATTCGGCCGACACGAAGCGCCAGGTCCGCGCGTTGTGCAGCCGGTCGGCCAGTTTGATCATCAGCACGCGGATGTCCTTGGCCATCGCCACAACCATCTTGCGGACGGTTTCGGACTGCGCCGCCTCGCCGAAGCTGACTTTGTCCAGCTTGGTCACGCCGTCCACCAGCATGGCAACTTCGGGCCCGAAGTCCCGCTTGAGGTCGGCGAGGGTGTAGGGGGTGTCCTCCACCGTGTCATGGAGCAGGGCGGCGGCAAGCGTTGTGCCGCTCAGGCCCAGTTCGGCGAGGATGGTGGCCACGGCCACCGGATGCGTGATGTAAGGATCGCCGCTTTTGCGCTTCTGCCCGCGGTGGCTCTGCTCAGCGACGTCGAACGCCCGCTGGATAAGGTCGAAGTCCTCTTTGGGATTGTTGGCCCGGACGGTCCTCAACAGTGGTTCAAGAATGGGTGAGTACGTGGCCGTGCTGCGCCCCGTCAGCCGGGCGAGCCTGGAGCGGGTGCGCTCCCTGCGGCCGGGGAATGTGGGACGGGACCCGGAGTTGTCGACCGGAACGAGCGGCCCGGGGCGCGCGGAGGCGGCCACCCCGGTCTGCATGCCGGGGGCAGGACTTTTGTCTCCTTGTGCCGTTGGCGCCGACGCCGAACGTTCTTCCAATGAAGTACCCCTCACCACCGTTTTAATTACTTCAGTCTATTCCCCGCGGCGGTGACTTTTATAACCGGCCCACTAAACGCCGACGGGCCGGACAACGCCAGGTTCCTGGCGCCGTCCGGCCCCTGCTGAAAAGTCAGGCCTGGGCGGGCTCCGCAGCCGCGTTCCGCTCGGCGGTGGCACGCCTCTGCTCAACGCGCTTGGCCTGCCTGACGAGGTCAGGCTCATTCTGCCGCAGCCAGGCGTACATCGGGGCCGCCACGAAGATCGTGGCCGCCGTTCCGATGAGGATTCCGACGAACAGCGCAAGGGAAAGGTCGCGCAGGGTACCGGCGCCCAGGAGTCCGGCGCCGATGAAGAGGATGGCCCCCACGGGGAGGATTGCCACCATCATGGTGTTGATCGAGCGGACCAGGGTCTGGTTGACGGCGAGGTTGACCTCCTCGGCGAACGTCCGGCGGGTCGAGGCGTCCAGGTCCGCGGTGTTCTCGCGGATCTTGTCGAACACCACCACCGTATCGTAGAGGGAGTAGCTGAGGACGGTCAGGAAACCGATGATGGCCGAAGGGGTAACCTCGAAGTCGCTGAGGGCGTAGACGCCGGCAGTGATGAACATCGTCACCGCCATGCCGGCGATTGCCGAGAGCGACATCTTCCACGTGCGGAAGTACAGGGCCATCAGCACGGCCGCGAGGAGCACGAAGACCACCAGGCCGATCAGCGCCTGCTTGGTGACATCGGCGCCCCAGGTGGGACCGACGAAGGTGGACGTCACCTCGTTCTCGGTGACACCGTACGCGCCGGTGAGTCCCTCCTTGATGCGAAGCGTCTCATCATCGGTGAGTTTGTCCGTTTGGATCCGCATGGTGGTGCCGGCGACGTTCGCCACGCGGGGGACGCTGCCGGGCACCACATCGGTGACGGCCTTCTCCCCCACGGCTGCATCCGTGGTCTGCACGTTGGAGACCGTGAACTCCGATCCGCCGCGGAACTCGATGCCAAGGTTGAAGCCGCCCTTGGCCGCCGGGATGAGAATGGACAGCGCAACAGCCACCGCCGCAATGATGAACCAGAGTTTCTTGGCGCCGACAAAGTTGTAGGAGCGTTTTCCGGTGTAGAGCTCGTTGCCGAAGTTGGCGAAGCCTGACATTACTTGTTCTCCTTCGCTGCGGACTTCGAGGAGCCCGCAAGCTGCTCCTGCTTCTCCGCCAGTCGGCGTTCCGCAATGGTCATCCTGCGTTCGGCTTCCGCTGCCGCGCCGGCGTTCTTGGCGCGGACCAGGGCCGGCTTGGCGTCCGGGGTACGGACACGCCCGGCACCGCGGTAGAGCGGGACGGCACCGAGTCGCTTGGGATCGAGGCCGGACAGCGGGTGGCCCTCGCCGAAGAACCTGGTGCGGGCCAGGAGCTGCAGCGTGGGGTGGGTGAACATGAACACCACGATGAGGTCGGCGATGGCCGTCAGGCCGAGGGTGAAGGCGAACCCGCGCACGTTGCCCACGGCCACGAAGTACAGGACCAGGGCTGCCAGCAGGTTGACGGCCTTGGAGGCCAGGACTGTCCGCTTGGCCCGCTTCCAGCCGTTTTCGACGGCGGAAACCAGGCCGCGGCCTTCACGGAGCTCATCCCTGATCCGCTCGAAGTAGACGATGAACGAGTCGGCCGTCTGGCCGATGGCCACGATGATGCCCGCCACGCCGGCCAGGGACAGGCGGTAGTTCTCCGTCCAGCCCAGGATGGCGATGGCGAGATACGTGAGGATGCCGGCCACCACCAGCGACGCGATGGTCACGAAGCCAAGCGCCCGGTACTGGAACAGCGAGTAGACCACCACGAGCAGGAGTCCGATAAGGCCCGCGAGGAGGCCCATCCGCAGCTGTTCCCCGCCCAGGGTGGCGGAAATCTGCTGTTCGCTTTGGATTTCGAAACTGATGGGGAGGGCGCCGAACCGGAGTTGGTCGGACAGTGCCTTGGCGCTTTGTTCGGTGAACCCTCCGGTGATCTGCGGGCGTCCGTCGGTGATGACCGCAAGGGACCGGGGCGCGGAAATGACCTGGTCATCAAGAACAATGGCGAACTGGGCCTTGGGGTCGTTGCCTGCGTCGCCGCCGGCGGCCACGTAGAACTGGTTCAGGCGTTCCGTGACCTCCTTGAACTTGGCTGTTCCCTGGTCGTCGAACTGGATGTTGACCGCCCAGTCGTTCGTGACGGCACCCTGCGCACCCTGCTGGAGCTGGAAGGAGGACGTGACGATGTTGCTGCCCTTGACCTCCACCGGGCCGAGGATGTACTTGATGGCAGGGGTGGAGTCGGTGGCAGGCTCGCAAGTCACCAGCGGCTTGGCCGGGTCCGAGCGTTCCTGCTTGTCCTGGGCAGGGTTGTCGCAGTCCAGCGTCTCGAACTGGCGGTAGACCTCAGGGGTGATCCAGTTCGTGTCGCTGCTGTTGGCAGGTTCCGCCGTCGGCTTTGGCAGCTGGTCCTCGGGCGCCCGCTGCTCCTCCGGCACCGGCGCACCTGCTCCGGCGAGCAGGACGGGGCGGAAGTTCATGTCCGCCGAGGCCTGGATCAGGTCTCGGGTCTGGCTCGAGGGGGTGCCGGGAAGGCTGACCACCACGTTGCGCCCGGACTGGGTGCTGATCTCGGCCTCGGCAACACCTGAACCGTCAACACGCTGGCGGATGATCGCCACGGCCTGGTTGAGCTGTTCCTCATTGATGTCCGAGCCGCCCTCGACCTTCGGCGCCAGGATCATCTGGGTGCCGCCTTCGAGGTCCAGGGCCAGTTTGGGTGCCCAGCTTGCCTGTCCGGCAAGGGTGCCTCCGGCCAGGACGGCAGTGAGTGCGGCGAGGATTACACCGAGCCAGACCAGGACCCGGAGGCCTGGTTTCTTGGGGCCAGTTCGTGCCATTGTCGATCTTTCTCTTATTCACGGAGGAACCGCCGGTGCCTGCCGTGCTTGCACCGGCGGCGGTCCGCAGCGGTAGAGGTTGTTGGGAAGCAGCGGGGACTAGCTGTCCTTCTTGCCCTCGTCATTGAGGCGCTGCGGGGTTTCGTCCGGTGTCTCCGCCGTCGCAGCGGTGCTGCCGCCTTCGGACGCCGTCAGGGAAGAAGCATCGTCCGGCACGGCCGGGGAAACAACCTCGGGCTCGGCTGCCACCGCGGGTTCCACAATCTTGGTGACGGCCTGGCGGTGCACGGTGGCGAGGTTGCCCGGCGACAGTTCCAGGGTGACCTTGTTTTCCTCCTCGTCGATGGCCACGATGCGGCCGAACAGGCCGAAGCTGGTCATGACCTCCACGCCCGGGCCGAACTTCGACTGGAGCTCCGCCTGCTGCTGCTGCGTCTTCTTGTTGCGGCGGAACATCATGAAGATGAAGACGCCGAGCATGACGAACAGGAGAATTGACATTGGATCCAAGGGGAATTCCGTCCTTTATTTACATAGCTGATTTTCCAGCAACTTCGGCTTCGCTCCGGCCGGGGCAGGACAGTAAGGCAGGCAAAAGCCTGTCGGGTTCCCTTCCCCAGCGACGCAGGAGGCCGGTGGCCGCCCACGAAACAAAGACCCGAACGTGCCGAGCGTCATACCAGTCTAAAGGGAAAAGCTGAACGCAGCCTGCCTATGGGCCCTCCGGGGCCCAGCCGCCCGCGGGTTCGGCGTCCCCGGCCGGTTCGAACAGGTCCAGCTGCTCCTGCGCGAAGACTCCTGACGGAATGGCATAGCCGAGGTGCGTCCAGGCGGGAGCCATGGCTATCCTGCCCCGGGGGGTGCGGCCCAGGAGTCCTTCCCGTACCAGGAAGGGCTCCGCGACCGTTTCCACTGTTTCGGTTTCTTCGCCGACGGCGATCGCGAGCGTGGACAGCCCCACGGGCCCGCCACCGAACTTGGTGATGAGTGCTTCAAGGACGGCGCGGTCAAGCCTGTCCAGGCCCTTCTTGTCCACCTCGTACATGTCCAGGGCAGCGGACGCCGCCCGCGCGTCAATCTGCTCAATTCCGTGGACCAGGGCCCAGTCCCGCACTCGCCGCAGCAACCTGTTGGCAATACGGGGGGTGCCCCGGGATCGTCCCGCTATTTCGCTGAAACCGGCGGAATTGACTTTGAGGTCCAGCAGCCCGGCAGAACGGCGCAGCACGAGTTCGAGCTCGGGGACGGAGTAGAACTCCAGGTGGCCGGTGAATCCGAACCGGTCGCGCAAGGGCCCGGGCAGCAGGCCGGCGCGGGTGGTGGCGCCCACCAGGGTGAAAGGCGGCAGCTCGAGCGGGATTGCGGTGGCACCTGCGCCCTTGCCCACCACGATGTCCACCCGGAAATCCTCCATGGCCATGTACAGCATCTCTTCCGCCGGCCGGGACATGCGGTGGATCTCGTCCAGGAACAAGACCTCGCCCTCGGAAAGGGAGGACAGTATGGCGGCGAGGTCTCCAGCGTGCTGGATAGCGGGACCGCTGCTGATCCGCAGCGGGGCGCTCATTTCGGATGCAACGATCATGGCGAGGGTCGTTTTACCCAGGCCTGGCGGGCCCGAGAACAGCACGTGGTCCGCGCTGCGGCCGCGCATCCGTGACGCCTTCAGCACCAGGGACAGCTGTTTCCGCACCCGGTGCTGGCCCACGAAGTCATCGAGGTTCTTGGGCCTGAGCGCTGCCTCAATGGCCCGCTCCTCAGGTTCCTCGCCCGCGGCCACGAGGGACGGTTCAGCCACGGCTGCCTACCCGGTTGCCGGCGCGCGCGCCGTCCTGGCCCAGCCACCGGAGGGTAGTGCGCAGGATCTCCGGCACGTTGCCGCGGAAGGAAACCTCGGGCTCGTCCGCCAGGGCTTTGTCGATGCTTGCCGAGGCGTCCTTCTCGGACCAGCCCAGGCTCGTCATCGCGGCTACCACCTGCGGTTTCCAGGCGGCCTCGGCTGCCGTGGACGCCGCGGCGGCACCCGCGGTGCCGTGCGGCACAAGTTTTCCGGCCAGCTCCAGCACGATCCGCCCGGCCACCTTGGGACCGATGCCCGGCACCTTGGTGAACGTCTTGCTGTCCCCGGTGTGCGCGGCCACCCGGATGGCCTCCGGTTCGTGCACGGCCAGGACAGCCAGCGCCAGCCGGGGGCCAACCCCGCTCACGCTGAGCAGGACATCGAAAACCTCACGCTCGTCGCCGGACGCGAAACCGAAAAGGGTGAGCGAATCCTCCCGCACAATCAACGAGGTGAAGAGCTGGCCCTCTTCCCCGGCGCGAAGCCGGCTCAGGGTTTGCGGGGTGGCGTTGACGCTCATGCCCGCACCGTTGAGGTCAATGACAGCCGTGGAAAGACCCACGTGCGCTACCGTCCCGCGTAGGAAACTGATCAAGGCCGGGCTCCTGGTGTATTGCCGGGCTCCAGGGAGCAGGACCGGCATCCGAACATATCTACGAATACCCTAGCAAGCCGCCGGGACAATCAGCGTGCGCGGCGCGCCTTTGCTTCCGCCTCGG
Organism: Pseudarthrobacter sp. GA104; assembly: GCF_009741265.1. Classification (GTDB taxonomy): domain Bacteria; phylum Actinomycetota; class Actinomycetes; order Actinomycetales; family Micrococcaceae; genus Arthrobacter. The sequence continues at coordinate 4,178,046 of NZ_WOWL01000001.1, read as the reverse complement.
CCCAGGCCCGCTGGGCGGAAGTGAGGGATGAACTGCCGGGTCCGGTGGTGACTGCGCCGTTGTTGGAGATGCCGCTGCCGGCCCGCCAGGCGTGGGTGATGGCCAGCGCCAGGGCGTCGGCCGCATCCGCAGGCCGCGGCGGCGCATCGAGGCGAAGGATCTTGGTGACCAGCTTCGTCACGGCATCCTTGTTGGCGGAACCGCTGCCGGTGACGGCCGCCTTGACCTCCGACGGCGTATGCAGGGCCACCGGGATCCCCCGCCGGGCAGCGGCGGCGATCACCACGCCCGACGCCTGGGCCACGCCCATCACCGTGCTGACGTTCAGTTGGGAAAAGACGCGTTCGACGGCGAGGACCTGCGGTTCATAACGGTCCAGCCATTCATCGATCGAGGTGGCTATGACCAGGAGCCGCTGGTCGAGGCTTTCGTCGGGCGAGGTGCCCACGACGCCCACCGCAACCATGGTGGCCCGCCGGTTCCGTTCCACGTCCACCACGCCGATCCCGCATCGGGTCAGGCCCGGGTCCACCCCGAGGACGCGCAGCGTCACGGTTGGGCGGGTGCGGCGGGCGGGCGGTACGTCACTCAGATTCCAGGGCGGCCTGGACGTCGTCGCTGAGGTCGGCGTTGCTGTAGACGTTCTGGACGTCGTCGAGGTCTTCCAGCGCGTCAACGAGCTTCATGAACTTCCTGGCTGCTTCCAGATCCAGGGGAACTTCCATGGACGGAACGAACTCAGCCTCATCAGTGTCGTACTCGATGCCGGCCTCCTTCAGGGCGTCGCGGACGGCCTGAAGGTCCTTGGGGTCTGAGTGGATCTCGAAGGTTTCGCCGTTGTCCTTGACTTCCTCGGCTCCGGCGTCCAGGACAGCCATCAGGACGTCGTCCTCGGTCAGGTCCTTCTTGGGCAGCGTCACCACGCCCTTGCGGCTGAACAGGTAGCTCACCGAGCCGGGATCGGCAATGGTGCCGCCGTTGCGGGAGATCGCGAGGCGGACCTCGGAGGCGGCGCGGTTTTTGTTGTCCGTGAGGCATTCGATCAGCAGGGCGGAACCCTGCGGGCCGCGGCATTCGTACATGATCTCTGTGTAATCGACCACTTCACCGGTGAGCCCGGCTCCGCGCTTGATGGCACGGTCGATATTGTCGGCCGGGACAGACGTCTTCTTCGCTTTGGTGACGGCGAGTTCCAGGCCCGGGTTGCCTTGCAGGTCAGGGCCGCCCATGCGCGCGGCAACTTCAATATTCTTGATCAGCTTGGCAAACGACTTGGCGCGCCGGCTATCGAGGATGGCCTTCTTGTGCTTGGTCGTTGCCCATTTGGAGTGGCCTGACATGCTCTACGCTTCTCCTCTGATCATGCGGATAAAAAGTTCGTGTACGCGTTTCTCCCCAGTCACTTCCGGGTGGAAGGAGGTGGCCAGCAACTGGCCGGAACGCACTGCAACAATTCTAGCCGTCCCGGGCAGCGGGACCGCGTGGGACGCGTGTTCCGGGTCGGCCGGCTCAACCTGGGCAAGGATTTCGACGCCGGGACCCACCCTCTCCACCCAGGGCCCCCGGATGAACACGGCATGGACGGGCGGGACGCCGTCTTCCGTTGCGCTGAATTCAAGGCCTTTGAACTCCAGGTCCGTCTCGAAGGACTCGCGCTGCCGGCCGAAGGCGTTGCGGCGGACGGTGATGTCCAGGCCGCCGAAAGTCTGCTGCGGTGCCCCGGACAGGTCCGTCGCGGGATCGGCAATGTCGTCGGCAAGCAGGATCATCCCCGCACATGAGCCATAGACGGGCAGGCCTTCGGCGATGCGTTCCCGCAGCGGTTCGGCCAGATCAAAGGCGCGCGCCAGCTTGTCGATTGCAGTGGACTCGCCGCCCGGAATCACCAGCCCGTCCAACCCGTCCAGTTCCTTCGGGCGGCGGACGCCCACAGCCTGGGCACCCGTCCGTTCGATCGCACGGAGGTGCTCGCGGAAGTCGCCCTGGAGCGCCAGCACACCGATCCGAAGGCCGGCGCCCGGGCGCGCAGAATCAGCTGAAGGGGAATTTGCCATCCAACCAGCATAAGCGCCCAAACCATCCTGCCTGGCTCATGGCAGGCGCCTGGCGGAGGTTGCATGCCGTTGCTGGGATATATTCAAAACATGCTCTACTTCAGTGTTCCGCTCGGCAAGCTGGTGCGCCGCGTCTCCCGGCTCAGGGGTGGCGGGTCCGCCCTGCCCGGGCTGGTGGTTGAAAAAATCGACCCCGGCTTCATGCGGCGGACGCTCACCACGCTCCCCCACGGCGTCGCTGTTGTCAGCGGCACGAACGGCAAGACCACCACCACCAAAATGGTGGTGGAGCTGCTGGAAAGCCAGGGCCTCAAGGTCTTCACCAACCGCACGGGGAGCAACTTCACCCGCGGTGTGGCCGCAGCCCTGCTGGGCGAGGTGGATTGGCGCGGCCGGCTCGACGCCGACGTCGCGGTCCTGGAACTCGACGAAGCCCACGCCGTGCACTTCGTCAACAGCGTGCCGCCGCGCTACTGCCTGCTGCTGAACGTCCTCCGCGACCAGCTGGACCGCTTTGGTGAAATCGACAAGACGGCCCAACTGCTCCAGCACATCGCTGCCAAGACCACCGGGACGGTGGTGCTGAACCGTGAGGATCCCAGGGTGGCCCGGATCGCCGAAACGCTGACCGGCCAGGACGTCAAATACTTCGGCCTGGACGATTCGCTCCTGGGCACCTTCCCCAACGACGACGATATGCGGGCCGCTCCCGGCAGTCCCGCCCCGGCGGGCCTGCCGGAGAAGCCCGCTGCCGACGTCGTCCTTCGCAAGGTGGGCGCGGACACGGCCGAGTTCGAGTACGACGGCGTCACGGTCAGCACAGGCATGAAGCTTCGGGGTGTCTACAACATCTTCAATGCGGCCGCGGCGCTGACGCTCGCGCGGAGCATCTGCGGCAGCGGCGCCGCCACGGCCAACCATGAGACCCTGTTGGATGCGCTGTCCCACGTGGCACCGGCATTCGGACGCGGGGAAAGCCTTACCGTGGACGGCCAGCCCCTGGACCTGGTCCTGGTCAAGAACCCGAGCGGCTTCCGGCTCGGCCTGAAGTCCTTCCCGGCCGGAGGCTACGCCACCATGATCGCCATCAATGACAACTATGCGGACGGCCGGGATATGTCGTGGCTGTGGGATGTTGAGTTCGATTCCCTGCGGGAAGGCGGGGTGGACCAGCTGACCGGGTCCCGCGCCTATGACATGGCCCTCCGGCTGCAATACGACGACGTCCCCGTCGGCAGTGTGCAGACGGACATTGCGCCGGCCCTTGCAGCCTTCATCCGGGAAGCCCGGGGAAAGCCGAAGCGCATCTTCTGCACCTACACCGCCATGCTGGCCATCCGCCGTGAACTGTCCAAAATCACCACCGTGGAGGTTGTCTCTTGAGCCAGGCAGGTGCGGACCCCGCACAGGAGAACTCTGCGAGCAAGGGCACCCTCCGCGTGGTGCAGCTCTACCCGCGGGACATGAACATCTACGGCGACTGGGGCAATGCCCTGGTCCTGCAGCAGCGGATCAGGTGGCACGGCTACACTCCGGAGCTGGTCGAGTACAACGTGGGGGATCCGTTCCCCGACGGCGTGGACATTATCGTGGGCGGCGGCGGCCAGGACAGCGGCCAGCTGGTGATCCAGGACGACCTGCAGTCGCGGGCCGGAGTACTGAAGGACCTGGCTGAGGACGGTGCGCCGATGCTTGTCATCTGTGGGCTGTACCAGCTCTTCGGACACTTCTTCAAGACCCGCACAGGCGCCGTGATCCCGGGCATCGGCATCCTGGACGTGGAAACCCACGGGACGGACGAACGCCTGATCGGCAACGTCAAGGTCTCCACCCCGGAGTTCGGCGAAGTCCTGGGTTATGAGAACCACAGCGGCCAGACCACCCTTGGCAGCGGCGTGCGGCCTTTGGGCTCCACCCCGAAGGGTATGGGCAACAACAGCAGTGACGGCCACGAGGGTGCCCGCTACCGCAATATAGTGGCCAGCTACCTGCACGGCTCCCTCCTGCCCAAGAATCCAGCCATCGCGGACTTCCTGATCCGCACGGCAGCGGAGCGCAAGTACGGCAGCTTTGTTCCGGGCCATCCGGATGACCACTACGCGGAACTGGCCAGGGAACACGCGGCGCGGCGCCCTCGCTGACCCGGGGCGGGGCAGTCAGCGCTCAGCGCCAGTTAAAGTACTCACGGTGTATGTTCGCCCGGCGGACACCGGCGGCGCGAAAAGCCTTCCCAAACTGGCGGAGCATCTTGTCCGGACCTCCCATGAAGACAGACAAGCGGCGAGGTTCCACGGCTACGGAGCCAAGGACCATCTCAGGAGTCAGCCTCCCGTCCGTATCCGTGTCCACGAAATGGACCGTAAGGCCAGGGTGGGCCCTGGCGATACCTGCGATTTCTTGGGCAAAGGGCGACGTGCCTGATGAGGTGACGAACAGATCGACGGTGCCCTCCAGCTTTCCTTCCAGGGAACGCAGCCAGCTAAGGAACGGGGTGATCCCCACGCCTCCTGCTATCCAGACCTGGTGCCCGGTCCCGGCGTCGCGGTCGAAGCGGCCATAGGGTCCGCTGACTACCGCCGGCATGCCGGGGAGCACCGCGTCGGGCATGCCGGCGGTGTGATCACCCAGGGCCTTGACCGTGATGCGTATCCGGCGCTCCCGGACGGAGCCCGAGATCGAAAACGGATGCCGCTGCCATCCTTGCTTCGTCTCCAGGTAGATCATGGCGAACTGGCCTGGTTTGAACTTCAGCGGCCTTCCCAGTGGCAGGAGGCTAACCTCCACCAGGCCCGGCGCCACGATGTCGACGCGTTCCACCTGGTAATCGTGGTGGGGCAGGAAGTGCCGCGCCAGGAGTTCCCGGTAGGCGTAGAAGGCAAGTCCCGTGCCGCCGATGGCCACGTAGCTCCAGCGCAATCCTGGTACCGCATCGAAGGCGCTGGCGTCCAAAAGGCCATGCAGAAAGCCGGCAGCGACAAAAAGTCCTGTCAGGCGGTGGAAGCCGCGCCACCGTTCATAGCCTCCAAGCAGGCGCCGAAGAAGCCGCACAGGCCAGGCTTCGCGGAAGTCGAGCACCATCCGCCGGACAGGGGCAGGCAGCATGGTGCGCCAGCGAGGCAGGACGGCCCAGACCACCAGGGCGGCAAGCCCGGTTGCGGCGATGACGGCCAGCGCCTTGCCCACGCTGGTGGCAGCGGGGTTGGCGGCAAGTTGGATGTGGGGCACCAGGAGCAGGCTTCCGGTAATCGCAAGGCGGCGGTGCCAGATGGCGGCGTGGTCAATGCCACCGAAGATGTGCTCCACCTGCGGAAGCGTACTGATCAGGACCAACGCTATGGAAAAGAGCAGGATGGACTCGCCACCAAAGAGTTGTCCCAGGTAGCCCGGCACAGCCTCCCCTCCGGGCCGCATCAGGTACCAAAGGACTGCATAGGCCGCGGAAAAGCCCATAATGCCGGCGGGCCCGGTCCACCGCACGGGGAGGCCGGGATGCCCGGCCACTCTTCCTGACTCCGGCTGCGGGTTCACCACGGATCACGGCTCCTTCGTTACCAGGAGTTCGTGGGCGCCGGCGGACGGGGCGTCCATGGACTCGACCACCCCCAGAGTACGCTCCCTGGTCGCGGCGTCGGCTTCCGGCCCGGCACAGGGCCCCTGCGGCGCGTCGGAGGCCACCGAACACCAGCGGTAGGGATCCCGGACAATAACCGAAGGAGCCCAGGCCAGGTCCGTGGCTGACCACCTGCCCGACGTGTCCTGGCCGAACTGTACCCTGACCAGCAGGCCCTCATTGTTGACCACATACCACGGGGAAAGTTCCGTGATGGCGTTGCCCAGCCCGTACACGATCCAGGTGCCCTTGTAGTTTTCAATGGGCTGCACGGCGTGCGCGTGGTGTCCGTAGACCAGGTTGAACTGGCCGCTGTCCGCCAGGGCACGCGCCACCTCCTGCTGCTGGACGTTGGGTTCACTGGCGTATTCGTCCCCCGCATGCATGGCCGCCAGCACGATGTCCGCCCCCTGCGCCCGCGCTTTCTCCGCCTTGGCGATCATGGTGGGGGCATCGAGCATGTCCACCTGCCAGGGATGGTCCGGAACCAGCCCGTTCAGCCCATAGGTTCCCTGGACAACAGCGATCTTTGCCGCCGCCGTCTGCATAATGAGGATCTTTTGGGACTCGGTTTCGGTCCGGTAGGAGCCTGTGTGTTTGAGGCCGGCGGCGTCCAGGGTATCCAGGGTTCGCAGCAGTCCGTCCGTCCCGCGGTCGATGGTGTGGTTGCTGCCCGTTGTGCAGGCCTGGTAGCCGACCTCTCTTGAGGCGGTAATGATCTGCGGCGGAACGTTGAAGGAGGGATAGGCCGAGAACGGGCCGTCCGGACCGGATACGGGAGTTTCCAGGTGGCAGATGGCGAGGTCGCTGTTGTTGATGTACCTGCGCTGGCCTTCCAGGAGCGGCACGAAGTCCATTCCCGGCTTGCCTGCGGCCGCCGCGTCGTGCTGTCCCTGCTGCCACAGCTGCGCGTGCACCAGCATGTCTCCGGTGACCAGCACCGAAGTGCAGCGGAGCACGGGGCAGGCAGGCCCTTTGCCTGGGGTCGGGGTGGGTGTCGGTGTGGACGGCGGAGCAGGGGTTGTGGCCGTCACGGGACCAGAACTGCCGGAACCGCCCGCTGCCGGAACCGCCCCGGCGGAAGCGGAGTTTCCCGCCCGGGCCGTGGACCCGTCCTGCTCCGCCAACAGGCCGCAGCCTGCCAAGGCCCCTGCCAGGAGCACCGAAACGGCCAAGGCCGACGCGGAAGCATGGGCGCGGATATGCACCGGCCCCCTGCCGGATATGGTCCCCATAGCTGCCATTGTAGGGACGGCGGCGTGGCGTGGCGCACATTGAGAAGCGTGGCCTGCTGTGAAAGGTTTTAGTTCATGACCAACCCCCTTCTGGCGCCCAGTCCCCTGCCGTACGGACTTCCTCCCTTCGCCGGGATCGAACCCGCCCACTACGAGGAAGCCATCGAAGCGGGCCTCGCCGAACACCTGGACGAGATCCAGGGAATCGTGGACACCCCGGCACCGGCCACCTTCGACAACACGGCGCTGGCGATGGAGCGCTCCGGCCGCCTGCTGGACCGGGCCGCCGCGTCCTTCTTCACACTGGTGTCAGCGGACGCGTCGGAGCGGATCCGGGACCTCGAAACGAAACTTTCCCCGCTCTTCTCAGCCCACCAGGACGAGATCTTCCTGAACCGTGGACTTTTCGAGCGCTTTGCCGCCATCGATACGGCCCAATGTGATGCCGAGTCCACCCGGCTGGTGGAGGAATACCTCAGGGAATTCCGGCAGTCCGGCATCCAGCTTGACGGCCCGGGCCAGGACAGGCTCCGCGCCATCAACGCCGAACTCTCACAGCTGGGCACGGAGTTCGGACAGCGGGTCAAGGACGGAATGAAGTCGGCCGCCATCCTGCTTGACCATGCCGGGGATCTGGCCGGCCTGCCGGCGGATGACATTGCCAGCGCTGCCGAGGCCGCCCGCGCGGCCGGCCATGACGGGAAGTTCCTGCTGACGCTGATCCAGCCCAGCAACCAGCCTGCCCTGGCCGCCCTCGAAAACCGCGACGTCCGCCGTCGGCTCTTCGAAGCCTCCGTAGCCCGGGGCAGCAGCGGCGGCAGCCTCGACGTGCTGGACCTGGCAACATCAATGGCGCGGCTCCGCGCCGAGAAGGCATCGCTGCTCGGCTTTGCCAACTACGCCGAGCTGGTGGTGGACCGCCAAACTGCTCCGGACTTCGAATCGGTCCAGGCCATGCTTAGCCGCATGGCCCCGGCAGCGGTGCGGAACGCGGACGCCGAAGCGGCGGCGCTGGCCGAGGCTGCGGGCCATCCGCTGGAGGCCTGGGACTGGGCCTTCTACTCCGCCAGGGTCCGCCGCGGGAAGTATGCGGTGGACGAACAGGCGCTGCGTCCCTATTTCGAACTTGACCGGGTCCTGGCCGACGGGGTTTTCTTCGCCGCCACATCCCTGTACGGCATCACGTTCCACGAGCGGGACGACCTCTCCGGCTACCACCCCGATGTACGCATTTGGGAGGTCCGGGACGAGGACGGTGAGGGACTGGGCCTGTTCCTGGGCGACTACTACACCCGCGAGTCAAAGCGTGGCGGGGCATGGATGAATTCCCTGGTTGAACAGTCGGCGCTGCTGGGAACCAAGCCTGTTGTCATCAACAACCTGAACATCTCCAAGCCGCCGGCCGGCGAGCCAACCCTGCTGACCCTGGACGAGCTGCGGACCACGTTCCACGAATTCGGCCACGCCCTGCACGGGCTCTTCTCCAACGTTACGTACCCGCGGTTTTCCGGCACGTCAGTTCCCCGCGACTTCGTTGAGTACCCGTCCCAGGTCAATGAAATGTGGATCATGTGGCCCGAAGTCCTGGAAAATTATGCGCGCCACCACGCCACCGGTGAGCCGCTGCCGGCCACCGTCGTGGAAAAGCTCAACGAGTCCCGGCTGTGGGGCGAGGGTTTTGCCACCACCGAGTACCTGGGCGCGGCCTTGCTGGACCTTGCCTGGCATGTCCTCGGGGCCGGCGATGTTCCGGAAGACGCCCTGGCTTTCGAAGACAAGGCCCTCGCTGCCGCGGGAATCGCCCACCCCCTGATTCCGCCGCGCTACCGCACCGGCTACTTCCAGCACGTCTTCGCAGGCGCAGGGTACGCAGCAGGCTACTACTCCTACATCTGGAGCGAGGTCCTGGACGCGGAAACGGTGGACTGGTTCACCGAAAACGGCGGCCTGACACGCGCGAACGGCCAACGCTTCCGCCAGGAGCTGCTGTCACGGGGTAACAGCCGGGACCCCCTGGAATCCTTCCGCAGCCTCCGCGGCCGCGACGCCCGCCTGGACCCGCTGCTGAAGCGCCGCGGCCTGGAGTAAGGGTTTCCAAGTAGGTAGCGCTAAGTGTCGTTTTGAACCTCCAAAACGACACTTAGCGCTACCTACTTGGGATAAACGAACGACGGCGGCGGGTCACCTTCCCGGGTGACCCCCCGCCGTCGTACTGCTTTTGAAGCTGTTACCAGCCGCGCTCGGCGAGGCGGTGGGGCTGGGGGATCTCGTCGACGTTGATGCCCACCATGGCTTCGCCGAGGCCGCGGGAGGCCTTGGCGATGACGTCGGGGTCATCGAAGAAGGTGGTGGCCTTCACGACGGCGGCGGCGCGCTGGGCCGGGTTGCCGGACTTGAAGATGCCCGAGCCGACGAACACGCCGTCAGCGCCGAGCTGCATCATCATGGCCGCGTCAGCCGGGGTGGCGATGCCGCCGGCGGTGAACAGCACCACCGGAAGCTTGCCGGCGGCGGCAACTTCCTTGACCAGTTCGTACGGTGCCTGCAGTTCCTTCGCCGCAACGTACAGCTCGTCCTCGGGCAGGGCCGCAAGCTTGGCGATCTCGGAACGGATCTGGCGCATGTGCCCGGTGGCGTTCGAGACGTCGCCGGTGCCGGCCTCGCCCTTGGAACGGATCATGGCCGCACCCTCGTTGATGCGGCGCAGGGCCTCACCGAGGTTGGTGGCACCGCAAACGAAGGGAACCTTGAAGTTCCACTTGTCGATGTGGTTGACATAGTCGGCCGGGGTCAGGACCTCGGACTCGTCGATGTAGTCCACGCCCAGGGACTGCAGGACCTGGGCCTCCACGAAGTGGCCGATCCGGGCCTTGGCCATGACCGGGATGGACACGGCATCGATGATCTGGTCGATCATGTCCGGATCCGACATGCGGGACACGCCGCCCTGGGCACGGATATCGGCCGGAACTCGTTCCAGCGCCATCACAGCAACGGCACCGGCGTCCTCGGCGATGCGGGCCTGTTCGACGTTGACGACGTCCATGATGACGCCGCCCTTGAGCATCTCAGCCATACCGCGCTTCACGCGGTTGCTGCCCGTGACGCTGTTCGCGGACGAACCGGCTTCGCTGCTTACATCAGGTGTAGACACAAAAACCCCTATGGGTAGATAGATGACCTTCGCCGGGGTGCAGGGCGGCACGGAGATGCCGATGTACACGCACCGGGTTGCCGGATCCATTGACCGGGCAGTCCTAATACTAGTCTCACCGCGGCCAGCAGGCTTAATTCGTGTTAATCAGCAGGCGACGGCTCGGCGAGGGACTGGCGGCGGACGGAAAGCACGCGCTGGACCACTGTGATGAAGCTGGCCACGGCCAGCAGCAGGAGCGTCACCAGCAGCACCAGTTCCGGAAGTCCAAGGCCCGTGAAGCCGGTAACCACCAGCACGGAGACGAGGCGCTCGGCCCGCTCCGCGATCCCGGTGTTGGCCGTGAACCCCAGCGACTCGGCCTTTGCCCTGGCATAGGAAACCACCATGCCAAGGACCAGGCAGACCATGGCTGCCACGGCGATGGGAACGTTCGCCCCGCCGGTGAAGAACCACACGGCCAGGCCGGCGAACAGGGCGCCGTCGGCGATCCGGTCAAGCGTGGAGTCAAGGAAGTTGCCCCACCGGCTGCCCACCTCCCGCATCCTGGCCATGATGCCGTCCAGGACATCGGAGAAGATGAACGCGGTGATGAACAGGGTTCCCCACCAAAGCTGGCCGAGCGGATAGAAGACCAGGGCACCCACCACGACACCGGCCGTGCCGACGACCGTTACCGCATCCGGCGAAACACCGATCTTGAGGAGCCAGCGGGCAAGCGGGGTGAACAGTGCGGTGAAGAAACCGCGGGCGTGCCTATTCAGCATCCGTCTCCCCGGGCCAGGCGTCGGCCACCTGCTGGCGGACCTCGTCGAGGGTCTGCGTAATGGCCTTGGTCTGGGCGATGATCGGGAAGAAATTCCCGTCACCGCCCCAGCGGGGAACGATGTGCTGGTGGAGGTGCGCCGCGATTCCGGCACCGCCCACGACGCCCTGGTTCATGCCCAGGTTGAAGCCGCCCGGGTTGGCCACTTTCCGCAGGACCTTCATGGCGGTCTGGGTGAGTTCCGCGAACTCGGCGGTCTCGTCGAGGGTCAGGTCTGTGTAGTCGGGAATGTGACGGTACGGGCATACCAGGAGATGGCCGGGGTTGTAGGGAAAGAGGTTCAGCACCACGTAGCAGGTCTTTCCGCGGTGGACGATAAGGGCTTCCTCGTCAGTCCGTCCGGGGCCAACGCAGAAAGGGCAGTCGTTCTCATTCTTGAACTGGTGCTGCCCGCCTTTGATGTACGCCATGCGGTGCGGAGTCCACAGGCGCTGGAAGGCGTCCGGGACACCGGCGAGGTCAAAGTCGTCGGTAACGCCGGCATCGCCTGGATACCCTGCGCCTGTGTTCTCCTGCACCGTGCTGTTCCGTTTCCGCTAGCTGGTCCGGTTACGGACGGCTTCCGTGATCCGCTTGACTGCCTCTGCCACGGGCACGCCGTTGTCCTGGCTTCCGTCCCGGAAGCGGAACGACACTGCGCCTGCCTCGGCGTCATCCCCGCCGGCGATCAGCACGAACGGGATCTTGTCCTTACTGGCGGTGCGGATCTTCTTCGGGAACCGGTCCGAGGAGGTGTCCACCTCGGCACGGATGCCTGCGGCCTTGAGCTGGTCGACGACGTCGAACATGTACTCGTTGAACGTTTCCGCCACCGGGATGCCCACCACCTGCACCGGGGCAAGCCAGGCGGGGAAGGCGCCGGCGTAATGCTCGGTGAGCACTCCCATGAACCGCTCGATCGATCCGAACAGTGCGCGGTGGATCATGACGGGGCGCTGGCGGGTGCCGTCTGCCGCCTGGAACTCCAGTTCGAACCGTTCCGGCAGGTTGAAGTCCAGCTGGATGGTGGACATCTGCCAGGTCCGGCCCAGGGCGTCCTTCGCCTGCACGGAAATCTTGGGGCCGTAGAACGCGGCCCCGCCCGGATCAGCGACAAGTTCCAGGCCCGATTCCTCGGCCACTTCGGCCAGGGTCCGGGTAGCTTCGTCCCAGGCGGCGTCGTCACCGACGAACTTCTCGGGATCCTTGGTGGAGAGCTCCAGGTAGAAGTCGTTCAGGCCGTAGTCCTTGAGCAGGTCCAGCACGAACGTCAGGGTCTTGGTGAGCTCATCCTTCATCTGCTCGCGGGTGCAGTAGATGTGGGCGTCGTCCTGTGTCATGCCGCGGACCCGGGTCAGGCCGTGCACCACGCCGGACTTCTCGTACCGGTACACCGACCCGAATTCGAACAGCCGCAGGGGCAGCTCACGGTAGGAGCGTCCGCGGGCCCGGAAGACCAGGTTGTGCATGGGGCAGTTCATCGGCTTGAGGTAGTAATCCTGGCCGGGCTTGCGGACTGTGCCGTCTTCATTGAGTTCGGCGTCCACGTGCATGGCCGGGAACATGCCGTCCTTGTACCAGTCCAGGTGGCCCGAGACCTCGTACAGGTGGCCCTTGGTGATGTGCGGCGTGTACACGAACTCATAGCCGGCCTCAACATGGCGCTGCCGGGAGTAGTCCTCCATCTCCTTGCGGATGATGCCGCCCTTGGGGTGGAAGACGGGAAGGCCCGAGCCGAGTTCGTCCGGGAAGGAGAACAGGTCCAGTTCAGAGCCAAGCTTGCGGTGGTCGCGGCGTTCGGCCTCGGCGATGCGCTCCTGGTAGGCCTTGAGGGCATCCTTGGTAGGCCACGCAGTGCCGTAGATCCGCTGCAGCTGCTGGTTCTTCTGATTGCCCAGCCAGTAGGCGGAGGACGAACGGGTGAGGGCGAAGGCATTGGAGATCAGCTTTGTGTTGGGCAGGTGCGGCCCACGGCAAAGGTCGCACCAGACGGTGGTCCCGTCCTTGCGCTCCACGTTGTCGTAGATGGTGATGTCGCCGGCACCGACCTCGACATTGACGCCTTCGCCGGCCTCTGCGGCTTCGTTCTTCTTGCCCAGGAGTTCAAGCTTGTAAGGCTCGTCCTTCATGGCTTCGCGGGCCTCGTCCTCATTGACCACGCGGCGGACGAACTTCTGGTTCTGGTTGATGATCTTCTGCATCATCTTTTCGAGGGTCTTGAGGTCCTCGGGAGTGAACGGTTCGGCAACATCGAAGTCGAAGTAGAAGCCGTCGGTGATGTACGGGCCGATGCCCAGTTTGGCGTCCGGGCGCAGCTGCTGGACGGCCTGCGCCATGACGTGGGCGGTGGAGTGGCGGAGGACGTTCAGTCCGTCCGGGGAATCGATGGTGACGCCCTCGACGTCGGCGCCTTCAGGCAGTTCCTGGTCCAGGTCCTTAAGCTCGCCGTTGACGCGGGCAACAACAACATCACGGCGCTCAAAGAAGAGTTCCGCACCGGTTGTCCCGGTAGTCACCTTGGTTTCTTCGCCATCGACGAGAAGGGTGATCTGCTGGGCATCTGACACGGGTGTCTCCTATTCAAAGTTATGGCTTCATAGCTTGTGGCATACGGGGACCACAGCCAGCCATCGTCAATGCTATCGGTTCAGCTCAGGCCCGACCAACGCGGCGCACCCGAGGATCAGCCGCCGAATCCCGTGATGGCGAGGGTCCGGGTGATTCCGTCCAGGGGGTGCCGGGCCTCCGGTTCCTGCGCCTGGGACTCCTGGAACGGCAAGGTTTCGGTGCGGCTCAGGTCCCAGGCCATGCTCGCGCTCAGGCTGATTCCCCGCGGGCCGGTCCGCCTGGTGGTGCCACGGATCAGGAGCAGCCGGGTTCCAAAGAGGAGCATTCCTGCCTTTTCCTGGGCTTCATGGAAGAAGACCGAATCGATGCAGCCGGTGCCGTCGTCGATGCTGATGAAAACTACCCGCCGGCCGCCCCGCATGGGCGGCGTCTGGGTTGCCACGCGAACCCCGGCCACCAATACTTCCGTCCCGTTCCGCAGGCCGAGGAGCTTGTCCGCCGTGGTGACTCCCAGCCTGTTGAGCATCGGCCGGTGGCTGTCCATCAGGTGGCTGCTGACATCAACAGCCATCAGGTCGAGTTCGGCCCGCACAGTTTCCACCAGGGTAGGCGCCGGCAGCCCGGGCTTGACGTTGCGCAGCTCAACATCCCCCAAAGGCAGGGAGAGCTGACCCTCGATAACCTCCACGCCTTTCCGTCCGCTGCCGGCACCTTGGAGTTTTTGCAGGTGTTGGACAAGGTCCGCACGGTTTGCGTTGCCGCCTGCCTCCCGGTGAAGGGAATCAAAAGCGCCCAGCTGGGCCAGCCGCTTGATGCTGGGCTTGCTGACCCTGGACCGTGCCCTCAGGTCTGCGAGTGAGTCAAAGGGCTGGCCGGCAACGATCCGCTTAAGTTCTGTTGCGGACAATCCGTAAATGCCGTTCAGGCTTAGCCTGATTCCCAGCTTTCCTGCATCCGGGCCTTGCTCTACCCGTTCCACCCGGTATTCTGCCTTGCTGCGGTTGATGTCCAACGGGAGGATCGGGATGCCCAGGCGCCGTGCTTCCGCTACCAGCAGCCTTTTGGGGTACATCCCGGGATCGTGCTCCCACAGCCCGGCAAGGAATGCTTCGGGATGGTGCGCCTTCAGCCAGGCCGACTGGTAGGTGGGGACTGCAAAGGCAGCACCATGCGCTTTGCAGAATCCGAAGCTTCCGAAGGCTTTCAAGGTCCCCAGACGTTGTCCACCACAACGGGCGCGTAGCCCCTTTCCCGGGCCGCTTTGCGGAAGAACTCCTCCACGCCCAACTCAAGGACCTCGTTGCCCAGGGCACGGCGGAACTCGTCCGCACGTGCCAGTCCGCAGCCTGTCATGACGTCGAAGGTCTTCAGGATCTGTTCGTGGAAAACGGTGACGCCGTGGGTCTCCGCGAGCACCGGTTTCAGGTCCGGATGGGGGTACACCTCGGGGGCGAATCCGTGCCTGTGCTCAAGGAAGGGCCGGACCATGTCCGATTTCATGGGGCCGGGGCGGAACAGTGAAATATCGATGATGAGGTCGTTGAATTCCCGGGGCGCCATCTTGCCAATGAGCTCACGCTGCCCGGGCGATTCAATCTGGAAGCAGCCCAGGGTGTGGGTGCTCCTGATCAGTTCAAAGGTGGCTTCATCGTCCAGCGGGACGGCATTGAGGTCGATGCGCCCGTTGTCGGCAATGTAGTCGGGACCGGTCCCGTCCGGACCAGGTGAATGCTTTCCGGCTGCCACCACTTCTTCCTTGGAGGGGTGGATGCGGATGACTTCCCGCACGGCAAAAGCCATGGCGCTCTGCATCCGGACCCCAAGGACATCAAGCTTGAGCATTCCCATGGGATCCATGTCGTGCTTATCGAACTGGCTCATGGGGAGGCCAAGTCCGCTGGGCTGCACGGGAGTGCGGTCCAGCAGGGTTGCGTCGCCAAGGATCACGCCGCAGGGATGCATGGAAATATGCCGGGGCAGCCTGTCAAGGCGTTCCGTCAGGTCCACCAGCAGATCAAGCTGCTGGTTTCCATCCAGGTCCCGCTGTTCCACCCGGCCGGCGAACTCCCGGAGCTCAGGTTTTTCCTGCAGCGCTTCACGGAAATTGCGGGCAGAAAAGCGCCACAACTGCTTGGCAATCTCCCCCACTTCGTCGCCGTCCATGCCCAGCGCCATGCCGGCGTCCCGCACTGCGCCCCTGGCCCGGTAGCCATTCTGCATGCTCATCAGGGTGACCCGCTCAGCACCAAAGCGCTCAAAAATCCGGTGGTAGACGTTGTGCCGCTCCGCGCTTTCAACGTCTATGTCAATATCCGGAAGGGTTGCCCGGTCCTGCGACAGGAAGCGTTCGAAAATGAGGTCATGCTGCAGGGGGTTCACCTGGCTGACGTCGATCAGGTAATTGACCAGGCTTGAGGCGCCGGATCCACGGGCTGCTGCCCGCACTCCCATTTCCTGGATCATGCGGGAGACCTCGGCAACTGTCAGGAAATAGGAGGAGAAGCCGAGGTTGCGGATGATGCCCAGTTCGTGATCGAGCCGGGAGCGCATCCTTTGTCCGGCAGTGCCGGTAATTCCCGGGAAGCGCCTGCTGATTCCAGCCTGGCACCGCTGGACCAGTTCAAGGTGCGGATCCTGGCTGATCCCGATGACTGAAGCTTCCGGCACCACGGGCTGCTTCCACCCCATGTCCGTGACCGGATCAATCCTGCAGAGGTCCGCCAGCGCCTCGGTCTGCGCCATCAGCTGCTTGAGGTCCGCTGCACCATAGCCTGCCGCAGAAATGATCTCCTTGCCCAGGCGGAGCATCTCCGCGGAGGATTTAAGCCAGCCTTGGCCTGTTGGCTGCAGCAGGGGTTCTTCCGCGAGTTGCGGCAGGGATTTCAGGGTGCGGGCTGAGTCGAGCACATCCGCGGTGGGCGCTCCGTCTGCAGCGCAGTACCTTACGGCGTTTGTCAGGATTGCAGGAACATGATGCTCTTCTGCCAGCTTGAGCATGCGGACAGCATGGGCGGTACTCAAGGGCTTTCCGGGTGCGCTGAGCTGGGAAACTATCTCGGCAACCAAAGTGCCTGCGGGCATGGCGTCCAACCATTGCTTGAAGAGGGTGCGCGGACGAAGGTAGCGCCGCCCGCCCATGGCGCGGCCGACGTCGGAATCAGGCCCGACCAGGACAGTCAGCACCGGTTTCAGGGTTTGGGGATCGAGGGTTCGGGAGGCAAGTTCGGCCCTGGTCACGGCGGCTGGAACTGTTCCCCCGGATTTCCCGGAGGTGCGGGCATGGGCATCTGATATCAGCCTGCAGAGCGCGCGGTAGCCCGCCCCGTTGTTGTTGCCCCGGGCCAGCACCACCACCCTGCCGGCAAGCTGGGTGCGGTGATCGCCGTCGTCGTCAAATACCGCAAGGTCAACACCCACAATGGGATCGATGCCCGCTCCCATGCATGCCTTGAGGTGTTTGATGGTTCCGTACATGCCGTCACGGTCAGTGCAGGCAAGGGCTGTTGCACCGTCAGCGGCGGCGGCCTGCGCCAGTTCCTCTGGCCAGGAGACGCCGTAGTGCGCACTGAAGGCAGTGGAGACGTGAAGATGGGTGAAGCTCATGCTGTCCTGGGCCGGAGTGCGTCATGGATGCGCAGCAGCCGCCAGCGGCCGCTTTGGATATGCCTGGTGAGGTCAAGCGTCAGGGTTTCTTCCGGCTCCTGGACTCCACGGACAGGGTGGTCAGGCCGCACCTGGACCCGCCAGATTTCGTGGTCCACCAGTCCGCGGCCGCTGCCAAGCGGAGCGCGGCTTTCTTCCGCCCACCATTGCCGGCGTTCGTACCAGCGCACCGGTTCAGCACAAACAGCATAGGAACGTCCTGCCCACAGCAGGCGCTGCGGTTCGCCGTCGGCGGTGCACTCGACGTCCACGGATTGGCTGAACATGCCCATGGCGCCTCCCGGATCTCATCTGGCTTATTCGAATACTTGTTCGAATAAGCCCAGTCTACCCCTGCCCTGAACGTGCGCAAAGAAGGTTCAGGGGAAGGACTGAGGAGAATGGCGCGCAAGGGTGGACGGACCGATCGACAGGGAGCAGGATGGTGCCATGAGCACCCAAGACGCACTTCTTAAGCAGGCAAGCATCTCAACCCAGGACTCCACCGTGGTGGCCACGTTCAATATAGACGGCACCATCCCGGCGTCCGGTGCTTACGTGGTAGGTCTGGTAGGGGCTACTCCGGACTATTCAACACAACGGCGGCTATGCATTGAGTTCATGAACGGGGAGGCGATTGCCTTTTATTCATTCAACCGTGAACAGGGAGTCGAAGAAGACTACGACCTGTCCGGTGTGACCCACTCCGACAGCACCATTACGGGCAGCTTTCCCCTGGCGGCCTTGAACGGCCTTGGCAAGGGGCATGTCATGTCAGCCTTCAGCGAGGCCGAGGGCAGGGAATTCCAGCACGGCGTCCCCGTGGAGGAACACCTCTAAACAAGGGCTTGCGGGCAGTTCAGCTGTTCCCTTTGTGGACCCGCATTTCCAGTTCGATGAAGCCGGAGATCATTGCCCGGTACGTGGACTCCACAATGTCCGGGTCGATGTCTTTTTTCTCGGCTGCCGAGCGGACATGCTCAATGATCCGTTCCACGCGCCCGGGCGCACGGACCTCGGCGTCATCACCCTTGAGGGTTCCGGCAATCCGGATCAGCCGTTCCCGGCGGGCGATGAGGGTGACAATCTGCTCATCCACCTCGTCGACAGCAATGCGGACCGCAGCGAGCTGTTCCTTGTCGGCCAAAGCATCTCGATCATTTCCTTGAATTGTCGCCATCGTCTGACAGTATCGAAGCATGCAGCCCAGAGTCGACTTCATCTCACTAGGTGTCCGCAGCGTTTCCGCCTCCCGCGCGTTCTATGTGGACGGCCTTGGCTGGCCGGTCCACCGTGAACTTGAGGGTGATGTTGTGTTCATCCAGGTGAACCACGGTTTGGTGCTGTCCCTGTGGGACGTGCGCCAGATGCAGGCTGACGCCGGCGTCAGTCCGCCCGGTCCGGTTCCCTGCATCACGCTTAGCCACAACCTTCCGTCCACTGAGGACGTGGACCGGGTCATGGAAGAAGCGGCCGCGGCGGGGGCTGCCATCATCGCGGAGCCCATCACCCAGCCGTGGGGCGGGTACAGCGGATACTTCGCCGATCCGGACGGCTTCCGGTGGGAGGTTGCCTACAACCCCGCCTGGAGAGTGGACGACGACGGCGCGGTCACCGTGTAGCGCTTGCCGCGGGTCCGCGACGGACTGCTAGAAGAGGGCCTCCACGGGCCGGATGAGTTCCGGCCCGTTGTTCCGGACGTTGCCGACTTCTTTTCCCACAGAGTCCACGCGCCAGTCCGCCGCCACGTCCTTGACCCCCGCCCGCACCAGGTCCACCAGGCCGGCGGCGTCGTCCGCGGCTGGGTCGAGCCATGCCCGCATCGTTGCTTTGTCCATCGGCAGCGGCACGCGGTCATGCAGGGCCGTCAGTTTTCCAAACACCGTTGACTCGCTGCCGGGCGGCGGGGTGTCAGTGGTCAGGATGGCCGTGGAGAGCATCCAGCCGCCCGGCTCCCCCGCCGGCCACGCGGGATCCTTCCACCACTCATAGAGCCCTGCGAAGACCAGGCCCTTACCCCCGTCCGGATGGACATAGTACGGCTGCTTCGACTTTCCCGGCCCCTGCTTCCATTCGTAGTATCCATCTGCCGGGACCGCGCAGCGGCGCGACCTGGCGGCCTTGCGGAACGCCGGCTTCTCAAGCACGGACTCACTGCGTGCGTTGATCATCCGCGAGCCGATGCCCGGGTCCTTGGCCCAGGACGGGACCAGCCCCCACCGGGCAACATGGAGCTGGCGCACCTGCCTGGCAGCCGGCCCGTCATCCACCAGGCGTTCAAGGACGATGGGAACGCCGTCCGTCGGGGCGACATTCCACGACGGAGGAATGTTCACCTCGTCCTCCAGTTCGGCGTCGAACTCGGCCAGGAGGTCCCCCACGGCACGGGCCATGACATAGCGTCCACACATGGCTCCAGCATGCCACCGGCGCCAGATGGTGTCATCCGAAGGACATATGAACGACCCGCGGCCTCTGTTGGCCGGGAATAGGCACCGCCGCGTTACCGTTGTCAGGAACGAAACCGTCAACGACACAGAGGAGAGCTCCGTGGACTTCACTCCCGACTCCGGCACCATCACCATGTTTTCCACTACCTGGTGCGGCTACTGCAACCGGCTGAAGAAGCAGCTGGATGCCCAGGGCATCGGCTACACCGAGATCAACATCGAGGAAGTGGAAGGCACTGCCGAACTCGTGGAGCAGCTTAACGGGGGCAACCGCACGGTACCCACCGTCCTCTTCCCGGACGGCACCGCGGCCACGAATCCGTCCGCAGCCGAGGTCAAGACCCGCCTCGCAGCCTAGGCGTTAACGCCATCGCGCGGGTCATGCCCCCAGGCTGCTGAAGGAAGCGGCCTTCAGGACGGCATGGCCCGCGTAGGCGGCAAGCAAGGCATTTTCCACCGCGGCAACGTCCACGCCAGGGACCAGGTCTTCGACCGCACCTGCCGTGGCGGGGTTCCAGTCCAGCCCCAGGGCGGCATAGCTGTCGGTCAGCACCTTGCGGATGGGCGCAGAGTTTTCCACCACAATGACGGAACTGAAGAGCCAGCCGCCGGCCACTACGCGTTGCGCCGTGCCCACCAGCTTCACCTGGTGGCCGCCGTCAGTCGGGTCGGTTCCGTGCACGCTGAACTCGCCGGGGCAGTATTCGCCCGGAATCTCGCCCACGGCCGCCTGAACGCCGACGCTGCGCAGTACCTCCGCAAACAGCTCCCCAAAGTAACCGAACCTGGTTTTGGAGCCTGCGATGGCGTCGGCGTCCGGTTGAAGGTGGTCCACCACCAGGGTCCCCTCGTGGTAGGCGGCCGCCCGCCCCCCTGCCCGGCGGACCAGGGGCTCGAAGCCGTTGGCCCTGCACGCCCGGGCAGCCGCCTCAAAGCCCGGCAACCGGGTGTCACGCTGGCCGAAGGCCACGGTGGGCGCAGGCCGGTAAAGCCGGAGCGTGGGGCCAATGTCCCCCTTCTTCACCCGTGCCAGGAGTTCCAGGCCGAGCTCCAGGTCACGGCCCGCGCCCAGCGACTTTTCCTGCCGCACAACGGTTAGCGTGCGGGGCCCCGGGCCGTCGTCGTACATGTTGCTATGCTCCCCTATGGTCATATTGCAGTTCCTGGTGGTCGCCGCCGCCTTCGCGGCGATTGACGCCGTCTGGCTCAAGCTGATGAATCCCTTTTACCGCAGCCACATCGGCGAGCTGCTGGCGGATAAACCACACCTAGGTTACGCCGTCGCCTTCTATGTCATTTACATCGCCGGGATTGTGTTTTTCGCCCTCCGGCCTGCCCTCGACGGCGGCAGCTGGCTCACTGCCCTGGGTTACGGCGCGGCATTGGGCGCCTTCGCCTACGCCACCTACGACCTCACCAATGCCGCCACCCTGAAGGTGTGGCCGCTGCAGCTGATCGTGGTGGACATGCTGTGGGGCGCCGTACTCACCGGGCTGTCCACGGTTGCCGGCTGGCTTGTATTCCAGGGACGCGCCTGACGCTGACGCGGTCACGGGCCGCGGCGGCCCGCCCACAGCCCGTGCAGCAGCGGGACCACGGACCCGGCCATGAGGACGCTGCCCAGGACAAGGTCGTCTGCCCGCACCACGGCGCCGGCAATGAGCAGGGCCGCAAAAACAAGGGCCGACGCCGACCGCCGGGCCCTGCGGTCCAGCCGGGCGAGCTGCCGCTCAATGCGGGGATTAGCCACCGCAAGCGACCCCTCCTCGAGGCGGCCGGCCAGTGCCTCCAGGCGTTTGGGCAGGCGCAGGGCGATCGCCGCGGCGTCGAGGGCCTGCTGAACCACGTCCTGCACGAGGTTGCCGCGCTCGTCCCGCAGCAGCCGGGCCGCATACGGTTCCACCGAGTCCCACAGGTTGAAGCGTTCATCAAGCGAGCTGCAGACACCGGACGTCAGTGACATCGCCCGGATGATCAGCAGGAAGTTCTCCGGGAACTGGAACGGCAAAGAGCGGATAACGTCCCCGAATTCCACGCCGAAATCGCGGAACTCCTTGGGATCCACTTCACGAAGCTCGGCAAACCCCATCCCGCCGAAGCGGGCGAAGAGGTGCGTCATGGCCCTTTCCAGCTCCATGATGTCCGCCGACGGCGCCAGCACGCCGACGTCGTTGATCGCCGCCACCAGCCCCTTGCCGTCACGCGCGGCGGCCGCAATCAGCAGCTTCCTCAGCCCGCTGCGCGTGGAGTCGGTGACCTCGCCCATCATGCCGAAGTCGATGAACGTCAGTTTCCACGGATGTCCCCCCGAGCCGGCGGAAACAGGAGTGACGAAGATGTTGCCCGGGTGCGGATCCGCGTGGAAGAACCCGGTGGTGAACAACTGGTCGAACATAACGGACGCGAACACCGGGGCCACTTCGGCCGGATCGATGCCGGCGGCGCGAAGGGCTCCGGCCTCCGTGATCTTGATGGCCGTGACATCTTCAAGGGTAAGGACGCGCCGGGTGGTCCGCTCCCACGCGACGCGCGGCACGCCGACCCTGTCATCAGCTGCAAACGCGGCCTCGAAGCGCTCGGCATTTGCCGCCTCGTGCAGGTAGTCGATCTCCTCGAAACTCGTCTGCGCGAACTCCTCGACCAGCGCCGGGACGTCCGCACGGCTGGAAACCAGGCGGATGCGGCTGAGCCACCCTCCCACCTTGCGCAGGGCCGCCAGGTCGACGTCGACAATCCCGTCGATGCCCGGACGCTGCACCTTCAGGACCACGTTGCTGAGCCCGGTGTCGGCGGCGTCGGCGGGCAGGAGGCGGGCGCGGTGCGCCTGGCCCAGCGAGGCGGCCGCGACCGGCACCTCCTCGACGAAGGCGAACACCTGCTCAAGCCGGGCGCCCAGTTCCTTCTCCGCAAGGGCGCGGATCGCGGGAAACGGAACCGGAGGGACTTCGTCCTGCAGCCCCTCAAGCTCCCTGGTGATCTCGGGCGGAAGGACGTCGAGCCTGGAGGACAGGAACTGCCCCACCTTGATCATCAGGCCGCCCAGTTCCACTGCCATCAGGTGGAAGTTCCGGGCGAAGCCCTGCATTCTCTTCGAACGTGTCCGCCCGGCGATGCGCGCAAGTCCGATCCGCGGGAGGAAGAGCTCAAACCACCACGTCACAGCCAGGTTCCACGCGGCAAAGCGAAGGATGCGGCGGTAGCGGGCGCGGGTGCCTCCGGCGCCGGGTACCCGGGCAGGGCGGTCCCGGCGGACGAACGCCACCCGCGTCAGTCCTGGGCGAGGATCGAATAGATCCGGCGCCGCGCCTCATCGAGCACTGCCACGGCCTGCCGCACCTGCTCCGGTGAACCCGTGCGGCCAACCTGGGCTGCAGCCTGGGCCAATTCCACACCGGCCTTGGGCAGGGCCGTAAACCCGCCGGCCTGGGAACCCGCTGATTCCCAGGGGGCCGCCGCGGCATGGTCGTTGGCCACTTCCTCACGGCCGGCCTCTGTCAGCGAATAGATCTTGCGGCTGTTGGACTCTTCCGCGCGGATGGTCCCCTCGTCCGCGAGCAGCTGCAGCGTGGGGTAGACCGAGCCGGCGCTTGGCTTCCAGCTGCCGTTGCTGCGCTCCTCGATTTCGCGGATGATCTGGTAGCCGTGCATGGGCCGCTCCGCCAGGAGGGCCAGCACGGCGGCGCGGACCTCGCCTTTGCCGGCGCGGGTTCCTGCGCGCTTTTCGAACCGGGAACGCAGTTCCTCGACGGCCTGCCACATGCCATCGATGTTGGTCCCGCCGAATCCGCCGGATTGATATGAACCACGCATGATGTTCTCCCTTGTGAATCCTGAACGATATACAACGATACTCAACGACACAGGCTCGGAGCTAGGGGCAGGGGAGATTTCATGAGCGCGCGGCTTCGGCCTCTGCGGCCGAAATCCGCGCGCAATGTCAGGTTCTGCGGATGGTGAGAATCTGCTCGGCACGCCCGAACGGACCCTGGAGGTCGTGCAGCACGGTGGATGTCAGGCCAATCCCGTCTCCGCCGAACGACACAGCATTGTCCAGGCCCAGCCATTCCCCCTCGGGGCGGCGGTACATGTGGATCTGGAGGTCCAGGTTGGGGAAGGCATAACTGTCCTTGCCCGGGGGGACCCGGGCCGCAATACCGTTGGCGGTGTCCACGAGCCCCATGAGCCGGGCAAGGTCGCCGCTGTCGCCACGGTCCGTCAGGGGGTGGTCTGTCCGGAGCCAGACCTTTCCGGCGCCCGGCCGGTGCCCTTCCGCCACCCTCATTTCAAGGGAGCGGATGTAGCCGCCCGGCCAGACGGACGCGCCGTCGTATGGCTTGCAGTCCTCCGGTCCGGGAATCGGGTTGTCTTCGATGGCCGCCACTTCGGTGGTATCGCTGGTGACCAGCCGCCAGGCGGTGGCGCGAATGGCAGTCCGCCCGCCGGCCACCAGTTCCGCCTGGAGGAGTTCGATGGTCTTCCCCGGCCGGAGGGTGGTGGTTTCGATATGGAAGGCGCCGCCCGGGATGAGCCCCAGGATCTCGTAGCTGATCCGCGCCATCCGCATGTCCGCCCGCGGCTCATGCCGTTCCAGGCTGTCCGCCATCAGGCCTGACGCGGGCGCCATGTGCTGCTCGTGCACGTTCCAGGCACCCTGGGCATGGATGGTGGAACGGAATCGTCCCCCGCCCAGGTTCAGGTAGTAGAAGCTTCCTGCGGCCAGTTCAGGCAAGTCTGCGGTCAAAGCGCGCCCCTCCGGTGATACTCAGTGAATTGGCCTTAACTCTATCCGCCGTCCCCCGGACGGGCGGCAGAGGCGGTCTGCCGAGGGAGACTTGGCCGGACGCGGCGAAATGTTGGAGCCGGACAGGATTGATCCGACTAGACTCGGAAACTGGTCCTGTCAGCAACCCTCGGAAGAGGTGTTCCATGCGTGTCATCAGCTACAACCTCCGCAAACACAAGGCGAGCGGTGAACTCCTCGCCCTGGCGCGGAACCATGACATTGATGCGCTCTGCCTCCAGGAGGTGGATTCCAGTGACCTCCCCGAGACGCTGGGGCCGCTGCACCTGGCGGATGCCACCAAGGGCAACCGGCTGGGGCTGGCCATCTATTACCGGATGAGCCGCTTCACTGCCCTGGACACCCAGTCCTTCGCGCTCAAGAAGTCAATGCACGACCGGGTCCTGGCCCCGGCCCATGAGCGGCTGATCGGCACCCGGGTGATGGACAACGAGACGCAGCATGAGCTGGTCATCGGCTCCTTCCACGCCGCGCCCCTCACGGCTTCGAACTCGCTGCGGCGGAAGCAGATCCACGCCGCCCATGCCGAGCTGCTCAGCATGGGCAAAGGCCTGATGACCCTGATGGTGGGCGACTTCAACTATCCGTTCTTCACGAAGAACCTGGACCTGCACATGAAGAACTCCGGCTATGCCCTGTCGCTCAGCAACAGGCGCACCTACACCCGGTACAAGGTATTCAAGGGCCACTTCGATTTTGCAACGTCACTGGGCCTCGACATCGAAAGCGTCGAAACGCTTCCACGCGGGAACTCGGACCACCTCCCGATCCTGGTCACCGCCGAATACGGTCCGGACTACTAGGCCCCAAGCCGTTCACGCAGGCCGGGCCACGATGCCCCGAAGCCCGGGTGCAGTTCGAGGCAGTCCACATCGGCCACCGGCACCCACCGCAGTTCGAGGCTTTCGGGATCACTGATCACCGGATCAAAGGGCTCCCTGACCAGCACCACCACCGTGGTGTAGGACCAATAACCCACGTCAAAGAAGGACGTGAAGAGAAGGTCGACATTGCCGGCGGGTACGGCAGCTTCCTCGAAGGCTTCCCGGAGCGCGCCTGTGACGGGCTCCTCGCCATGATGGAGCGCCCCTCCGGGCAGGCCCCACGTCCCCCCGTTGTGGCTCCAGACAGCCCGGTGCTGCAGCAGCACGCCTTTGTCCGGATCGTACGCCAGCACTCCGGCTGCACCGAACCGCCCCCAGTAGCGGCCGCGGTCCCCTTCGACCCAGGCGTCGCCCGGGTCCCGGGGACCGGTGCGGACGGGCGGGGCTGAGGACGCAGTGGAAACCGAAAAGTGATCCATCGTTCCAGTCTGACAGGTGCCGTGGACGGGGTGCACCTGCCGTGCCGGATGTCAGTCAGGCCTGGTTCGCGTGGCCGCGTTCGACGGCGAAATCACCGCCGGGGTACATGATGGTTTCGTGTCCGTCATCAAAGCGGACGAGGTAGGGCGGCGTCCCGCCCTGGCCCCGCACCTCCAGGATCACCCCGTGCCGGTCTGTGGCCCCAACGGTCCTTCCATGGACGATGATGCGGTCGCCTTGCGTTGCCTCCATGGCAATCACCTCCCAGCCCAAGAGTACGACTGCCTACCCGGCGGGGAAAGGGCGAAGGAGAAAGTGCGGAGGGAAATGGAGTGCATGGCGGCGAGGTGGGGAAAGAGCCGTGCCATGGCAGGATTTTAACCATGCCGCTGCATCTTGTGCTGGTTGCCGATACCCATGTCCCGAAGCGCGCCCGGGCCCTCCCCGCACAGCTGTGGTCCGCCGTCGAAAGCGCCGACATGGTGTTGCACGCCGGCGACTGGGTTGACGCGTCCCTCTTGGATGAGTTTGAACAGCGGAGCCGCTCGCTGCTGGGCGTCTACGGAAACAATGACGGGCCGCAGCTGCGCCGGCGGTTGCCGGAAGTTGCCACGGCCACCCTCGAGGGAGTCAACTTTGCGATGGTCCACGAAACCGGCCAGGCAAAGGGACGTGAGGCACGCTGCGAAGCGCTGTACCCGGAGGCGGACGTCCTGGTCTTCGGGCATAGCCACATCCCGTGGGACACCACCACCCCGCGCGGCCTGCGCCTGCTGAACCCGGGTTCACCCACCGACCGCCGCCGGCAGCCGGCCTGCACTTACATGACCGCCGTCGTGGACGCCGGCCGGCTGGCCGACGTCCGCCTGGTGGAGGTTTCCCGCGGCTGACGGGAGGCGGGAAGGGACGGGGTCGACAGGGGCCGCGTACTGCCTGCGCCGGAACAGTAGACGTGCTTGGCTTTTCAGTCCTGGTCCTGCTCCGCGAGCAGGGCGTCGGTGGCCTCGTCCGGCTGGCCGTCAAAGAACTGGGCAAGGACGGTCTTGAACACTGTTTCGCCGGGCGCGGCGCGGAGGAACAGGGTCATGGACGAGTGCAGCTTCCTGGCATCGATGCCGCCCAGGATTTCCTCGGCAGTGCGCCCGGCGTGGTTGCTGAACGCCAGGGCGCACTCCAGGAGCCGCGGGCCCAGGACCTCGTGGTCCAGGTACGCCCGGGCTTCGGCCAGCGAAGTGATGGCATATTTCCGCGAGGTCGGGCTTTGCCCAAGGCCGGCGAGCTGCGGAAAGATGAACCACATCCAGTGGCCGGCCTTGTTGCCGAGCTGAAGCTCAGCCAAGGCCTGCCCGAAGGTCCCGCCCTCGCCTGCGCCGCTGTCCTGGGCTGACACGAAGCGTTTCAGGTCATAGGGATCGTTCATAGCTGTCTCCTTTGTGGGGGGCCTCAGTGCCGGACTGCTGCCCAATGCAGGCCGCAGCCCTGCGCAGCCGCCCGTCCGGGTCCTGGCTCCACCTGGCAAGGACCACACCTGCGCGCTGCCGGTCGCGTCCTGCCAGTCCAGCCAATAGCGGCAACACTACGTCGGACAGCAGGGGGTCCACCAACTCGGGGCTTTCCGCGGAACGAAGGAAGCCCTCGATCCGGGTCAGGTCGGAGTGCAGCAGGAGGCCGGCCCTTGACTGCAGGAGCACCACGGCGGCCAGGCGGCGCTCAAAAACCGGCCTGCTGCCAGGTTTCGGCTGGCCCCACAGCCGGGACGCCAGCTGGAGCACGGCATCGTGGTCCAGCTCCTTGAACTTCCGCAGGGCGTCCCGGACCGTTCCCCGGACGGCGCCCACCGAAGAGCCGTAGGAGGACAGCGCCCCGCCCAGCCGGGACTCGACGTCGTCCGCCCGGTACCAGGCGCCTTCATTCTGCAGGGTGCGGTCGATGAACGCCGCGGCGGCCGCCACACAGTCGGTCCCGCCGTTCATCGGCCACGTCCCGCGGCTGCGTGCCGGATGCAGAACGGTGTCCACGGCCTGGCCTCCAGCCTTCCCTCCGCGATAGGTTCTGCACAAACCGCACAGATGCCGTACGTGCCGGCGGCGATCCGGGCCAGGGCGGCCTCCACCTGGTCAAGGCCGGCGGTGCTTTGCTGCAGCAGGGCAGCTGCCTGGGACAGCTCGAAGGCAATGGTGGAACCCTCGGGATCGTGTTCGTCGTCGACGTTCGAATCCTGGCGCGCAGAGTTTGCCGAGGCAATGTCGGCGCGGAGCGCCGGGAGCAGTGCCACCTTCCGCTTCCGCTCCTCCTCGAGGAGGACGCGGAATCTTTCGAAATCAGGCATGGGAAAAGCCTAGCGCGGTGTCAGTACCAATTCCTGGCCACGGAGTGGTTCCACGCCGAGCAGGGGGAACCGTACCGTTCGCGGATATATCCAAGGCCCCACTCGATCTGTGTCCGGTAATTGGTCAGCCAATCGCTGCCGGCGCTGGAATACTTGCCCGGCGGCAGCGCCTGCGGGATGCCGTAGGCACCGGAGTACGGGTTGGTGGCCGTTGTCAGCCAGTTCGATTCCTTGGTCCAAAGCCGGGCAAGGCAGAGGAACTGGTCCGATCCCCAGCCATAGGCCCCCAGCCTCCCCGAGGCGTAGCTTTTGGCACCGGCAGGATCGTTGACCGCACCCGCAGGAGCAGAGGGAATTACGACGGCGGGCGGGCTGGGCGGCGCGGCAGGCGCCGGAGCGGGGACAGGCGGAGCAGGATCCGCCGGCGCAGGGTTGCCGGCCGGAGGATTTTCAGGTGCCGGATCGGCAGGAGCCGGACGCACGGGGGCGGGAGCAGCAGATGGCTGCGCCTTTGCCGCCGCGGCGGCTGCGGCAGCCCGTCGTCGTGCCTCTTCCCCGGCCGCGGCCCTTTTCGCCTCCTGCGCTGCTTCATAAGCGGCCAGAGCCGCCTGTCCACGCCGGAATTCACCCTCAACCGCCGCCGTCGTGCCCTTCAGGGACGCCAACTGCTCGGTCAGCTCCCGGCTGCGCTGCTGTTCTTCCGTAAGCTGGCGTGCCATGGCTTCCTGGGCCGATCGGGCCGCCGCAAGCTTTTCCGCCGCCTCGCCGGACAGCCGTTCACGCTCGGCCCGGGCGGCTTTCTCCTGATCGGCCAGTGAAGCCGTGACTTTCCCCGCGGCTGCTGCCTTGTCCACAAGGCCCGCCGTTTTGCCGCCCACCAGATGCACCACGTTGAGCCCGTGGACATTGTTGTTCCCGATCGCATCCAGGGCCACGAAGAACCCCATGTTCGTACCGCCCGTTTTGTAGGACTGGGCGGCCAGGGCTCCGATGTCCTTCCTGTGGCGGATGAGTTCGGCTTTGGCGGTCCCGGCCTGTTCCGCCAGCGACTCCACTCGGGCAGTGGATGCTGCCAACGCGGCATCAGCCGCTGCAGACTCAGCGGCTGACGCCACCGCCGCGTTGCCCAAGGCCTCCGACTGCGCCTGCAGCCCGTCCAACAGGCCTGCGATCATACCGATCTCTTTTTCCGTGCCGGCCTCGGTCAGCTTGGCCCGCTCCACGTCCTCCCACGAGGGGTAGCCACCAGGCGGAACGCCCTCGGCCGCGCCGGCCGGAGTCAGCCAAACGCTGCCGGCGAGGGCGGCGGCCAGCAGTATCCCGGGCAGGCGGTGCCGGGCATTTAGAACGGAACGGGACATAGTTCGGAAGCTTACCGGCTTCAACCTTCACTTCAAGGATGAGGGGCCTGCATCGTTATACAGCAGAGACAAGCCATCGACTTTCCACGGTGAAAGCCTGAGCGTGCGCGCAGTGCCCGCGACCCAGAGTCGATTCGTTTGCATAAACCGAGAGGAGAACCTCGCATGTTACCCAAACGTGACAATCGGCGCCGGGGCGGGTTATGGTCTTAAGGTGTCCCTCCCAGACGGGACATTCCCCTCAGCTTGCCGAGCCCTGCCGCTGAACCGGGAACCATCGCTATCCAGCTGGCAGGGACGGGGGAACCAAGTTTCCACGGCCTCTCAAGAGGCCTTGGGGTTAAGTCGCTGGCGCCTCCGTTCCTTTCGGAGTTGCTCCCGGCCGGGTATCTCCAGCCCGAACCCGACAGCTCACCCCGCAGGCATGGGAGAGGCGATCAACTGTGTCAAAAATTTCCACCACCGCCCGTCATCGCGCAACTCCGGCCCGCTCCATCATCCTGGAAGGACTGGCTGTTTCGGCCAAGTCCCAAGCCAGGACCCTGGGCCGTCCGGCGCTCGCCGTCGCAGCCGCATCCGGCATTGCCTTCGGCGTCGGAGCCCCGGCGCACGCCGGTGTGACAGGTCCGGACACCACTGAGACCACTAACATCCAGGCCTCCGCCGCCCCGGCAGCAGCAGTTGCAGCCCCCGCCGCCGCGGCCGGAACCGTCCATACGGTTGTATCCGGCGACACGCTTGGCGCCATCTCGGCCGCTTACGGCGTGGCCCTGGGCGATGTCCTGGCAGCCAACGGGCTTTCAATCTCCGCGGTTATCTACCCCGGCGACCAGATCCAGATCCCGGGTGCAGGCTACGCCCCGGCAGCTCCGGCCGCCGCACCCGCCCCGGCACCCGTCCAGACCGCCGCTGCCACGGCACCGGCGAACACGGGGATGAACCTGTCCTACGCCTCTGCCAGCACCGGCACGGGCACCGGAGCAGCAATTCTCGCCTCGGCTTACAGCCAGGTGGGCGTCGGCCAGGACTGCACCGCGATGGTGGAGAACGCCCTGCGTTCCGTTGGCCTGAGCGTCGGCGACCTGGCTCCCGCCCAGTTCTTCCAGTACGGCACTGTTGTGGGTTCCCCCGCTCCCGGTGACCTCGTGATCACGGCCGGCCACGTGGGCGTTTACGCCGGCGACGGCCAGGTTGTCAGCGGCGGCGTGAACGGTTACAGCACCGAAGTCCACTCCATCAGCTGGCTGAGCGGCGCTTCCTTCGTCCGCGTAGCGTAACCAACGGCGACGGGGCAGTCCGCTCGCAGCGGGGCAGTCCCACCCTGTGGAAGGGGCTGGAAGGGGCGGCAGCCGGGTTTACCGGCTGCCGCCCCTTCCACGTTCTTAAGGGTCCTTGGGGCTCCCTTGGCTCCGCTGGAATTACGGCTAGGTGCCGCAGAAGGTCCGGTATTTGCCGAAGTCCTCCGGCGGTCCTTCCGTGTAGCGTTCCAGCCCCGGACGCTCCTGGAACGGGGACCGGACAACCTCAAGGAGGCGGTTAAACGGGTCAAGATCGCCCTCGGTGGCAGCGGCCAGTGCTTCCTCCACCAGGTGGTTCCTGGGGATGTACGCGGGGTTCACGCTGTCCATGAGTTCGGCGTCGGGCTTCAGCGCGGCCCAGCGTCCGGCCCAGGCATCGAAAGTCCCCAGGTGCAGCACCATGCCGCGGGCAGGCCTGGAGTTGCCCCGGGCGGCCTGTCCAAGGTTCCGGAAGAATTGCGTGTAGTCAACGGGTCCGTCCTTCAGCAGGCCGATCACGCCATCCACAAGGTCCGAGGCTTCGTCACGTTCCGGGCCTGCCGCAGGGCCGGCAGGCACGCCGAGCTTGGCCTTCATGCCCTCGAACCAGGCATCACTGTACCGGCCGCGGAACGTGCCTAGGGCCTCCACCGCGGGGCCGACAGCCTGTTCCTGGTCTTCGTTGAAGAGCGGCAGCATGGCCTCAGCGAGCCGGGCCAGGTTCCACTCGGCTACCACGGGCTGGTTCGCGTAGGCATAGCGGCCGCCTACATCGATGGAGCTATACACGGCGGCGGGATCAAACGCGTCCATGAATGCGCAGGGCCCGTAGTCGATGGTTTCCCCGGAGATGGTCATGTTGTCCGTGTTCATGACCCCGTGCACGAAGCCCACCAGCATCCACTTGGCCACGAGCTCCGCCTGGGCGGCGACCACTGCTTCAAACAGCGCCAGGTAGGGCTGTTCGGACCGGGCTGCAGCCGGATAGTGCCTGCTGATGGCGTGGTCCGCCAGCCGGCGCAGCAGGTCCATGTTCTCCGTGGCCCGGGCGTATTGGAAGCTGCCCACGCGGAGGTGGCTGCTGGCCACACGGGCCAGGACGGCGCCCGGCAGCATCGTGTCCCGGCGCACCGGCCGCCCGGTGGCTACGACGGCCAGGGCCCGCGTGGTGGGAATGTGCAGGGCGTGCATGGCCTCGCTCACAAGGTACTCCCGCAGCATCGGGCCGATGACGGCCCGGCCGTCGCCCGCGCGGGCGAAAGGTGTACGGCCGGAACCCTTCAGGTGCACATCCCGCAAGCGCCCGCCGTCGGCAACTATTTCGCCCAGCAGCAGCGCGCGGCCGTCGCCGAGCAGCGGTGAGTAGCCACCGAACTGGTGCCCGGCGTACGCCTGGGCTACGGGGGTCGCACCCGGGGGGAGGTAGTTGCCCAGCAGGAGGCGCACGCCTTCCGGCGTCCGCAGGTAGTCGGGTGCCAGCCCCAGCTCGGTCGCCAGCGCGTCGTTAAGGACCAAGAGTTCAGGCTCCGGCGCTTCCTCCGCCTGCCACGGAACGGCCAGCTCCGCCAGTTCACGGGCAAAGCGGCCCTCGAAGACGACAGTTGATTCTGCTGCAGCAGTCATGGGTTAACCCTATCGCCGTCGCTTGTCCGGCCGTTGATGAGCTCATCGGTGACCTCCCCGGCTCGAGGAATGGCATGGCCTGGCAGAGCGGTCCGTTCAGGTGCAGTGGACCGTTCCGGTGCCGTGACGCCATGCCCCGGCCAGCGGCGCCGCCGGGGCATGGGGACGCGTTGCAGGTCCTGCGCGGCGATGACGTCAGTATCCGCCGCACGGGCCCTGGCCTGGACCGCGAGCGGCGCGGCGTCCTCGCCGTACCGTGAGGAGAAGTGCGTCAGCACGAGGGTTCGGGCGGCTGCCCCCGCTGCCAGTTCCCCTGCCTGCCCGGCGGTGAGGTGACGGTACTGGCGCGCCAGCCCGCCGTCGTCATCGCTGAAGGTGGACTCCGCAACGAGGAGGTCGACGCCGTCGGCCAGCTCCTCGGCGCCCTCGCAGGGCGCCGTGTCCATTACGAAAGCGAAGCGCTGGCCGGGCCGCGGAATGCTGACATCATCGAGGCGGACGCCCGCAAGGCTGCCTTCATGCTGCAGGCGCCCGATCGCGGGGCCCGATATTCCTGCCGCGGCAAGGCGTTCAGGCAGCAGCGTGCGGCCGTCCGGTTCCACCAGCCGGTAGCCGTAGGTCTCAATGCGGTGCTTCAGCGGCCGGACGTCAAGGCCTTCGGCCACCGTCCCGCTTCCGCCGTGGGGGCGAAGCCTGAGGTCGATTCCCGGTGAACTGACAGACACGAGGGCGCGCACCACGTCTTCCCCGGATAACGGGTAGTGAAGATGGATAGGGTGCGCCACCCCGTCCAGGGCCATCCGCGACAACACCCCCGGCAGGCCAAAACAATGGTCTCCATGGACGTGGGTGAGGCAAATGCGGGTTATCTGGCTCGCCGGGATCCCCGCGTGGATCATTTGGCGCTGCGTGCCCTCGCCCGGGTCAAAGAGGAAACCTTCCCCGTCCCAGCGGAGCAGGTAGCCGTTGTGGTTCCTGGTCCGGGTGGGGACCTGGGAGGCCGTACCGAGGATGGTGAGGTCGCGCATGGCGGTGGGTGCCAAAAAGCAGGCTCCGGAGGAGTCCGGGACCTGCTTTTGTGGTTGCCGGGTCGGCTTAGCGCCGCCGGAGCATTCCCATGATTTTGCCGGTCACGCCACCGGTCCGGGCTCCTGCGGGGCCCGTCGTGCCAGGTGCCCGGCCCGTGGCATTCAGTCCGGTCCGGCGCGTTGTTCCGGCGGTCCCGGTCCTGCCGGAGAATCGTCCAGCGGCATTCCTGATCATGCTTCCCAAGTTCATGTGAAACTCCTTCAGTATTGATCCTGCCAACCGATATTCATCAGCCTGCTTATGATTTTAGCGTAGTTTGGCTGCAACTAGGGGAAGCAGCAGAAGTTCCCCCTGCATTTGGCCCGATAAGCGCAGGAGCCCCGATCCGTTCTGCTGGCTGGCCGACGTCCGGTAAGGGACACCATTGCCGAACATTTCACCGGAAGCGTCCAGGTCCGTTCCGACGGCTCACGGCCTGAGCCGGCGGACGAAGGGCGCCTTGCCCAACGGTGTCCGCTCCAGCTGGTCCACCACGGACACAGAGACCGGGGTTCGCGCGACGCCGGCTGCTGCGAGGGCTTCGGCCACCGAAGCCTGGATGCCTGCTGTTGTGCTTCCCGCCGTCAGTCCTGCAACGAGGACCCGCAGTCCCGTGGGTTCCTGGACCACCTGCCAGCCGGCGGCGGCTGCCTGGTCCAGGACGTGGTGGAACACGATGGGGTGGACGCTGACAAGGCCTGCCCTGCCTGGCAGCTCAAGCACGTCCTCCAACCTGCCTTCGATATCCTCCATGCGGATGAACGAGCGGCCACAGGGGCATCCGCGCTGCCCCAACGTCACGCTGTCCGACAGCTCATAGCGAATCAGCGGCAAAGTCCGCGAGAACAGGACGGTGACCAAAAGCTTCGCGCCCGTTGACCCGGGCGGTACCGGGACGCCCTCCTTGTCCACTGGTTCGACAATGAGCAGGTCCTCGTAGACATGCCGGTTCCGGTAGACGCACGGTGAAGCGATGCCGGCCGTCTCAGTGGCGGCGTAGACATCGAACGGTGCACTCCCCCAGGCCCTTTCCAATTCCCGGGCAGCGGGCGGGGTGAGCACCTCCGAGGCCGACATCACTGCCTGCGGCGAAATTTTCAGGCGCCCGGCCAGCTGTTCGGCCGCCAGGGGCAAAAGCGCGGAAGCGTAACCCACCAGGACCCGGGGCTGGAACCCGTTCAGCGCCGCCACTGTTTCATGCATGGGTGCGGTCACGTCCAGCCGGAGCGTGGGGACAAGCCCCGAACGCAGCGAAGCGCCAACCACGGCGGACTGGTGGGTGGGGACGCGCGAGCTTACCAGCGCCATTTTAAGCGGCCGGCCGAGGCCGGCCGCTATTCCAGCCCAGTCATTAGCGCGGGCATAGGAAGCCAGCACATGTGCCCATTCCGGCCGGCTCCACACGAAGGTTCCGCGTGGACCGGCGGTCCCGGCTGTCGCCGCAGCCCACCAGCGCCCCCTCCACGGCAAGCCGGGATCACCGTCCTCGGCGGCGAGGGTCCGGAGACGTTGTTCCAGGTCGGCCAGGCTCAGGTCGCGCGTAGTAAGGACCTCGTCGAAGTGGCCCATGAGGTCGGCCTTGGTCACGGGCGGCAACTGGGCAAGGGGAGCCCCGTAGAGCCCTGCATGGCGGCGCCGGTAGAACTCAGACCCGGCATAGGCGGCCGTCCGCAGTCTCTGCAGGGCACATTCCTGGTGGGCAGCAATCCGGACAGGGCTCCAGCGGTCCCGCCGCTTCAAGGCAGCCCGAAGAACGAGCACCCGGGCTATGAGCCGCACATCCATGCGATCCGGCCTTGGAAGAGCCGGCGCGGCGGCGCGTCAGGCCCCGCGGGCGCGGCGGAGGGCGGAGAGGCGGGCCGAGTATTCCGTCTCGTCTATTTCACCGCGGGCAAACCGCTCGGCCAGCAGTTGCTCCGCACTGCCGAGACTGTGGCCTCCGCCGTCCCTGCGGTTGCCGCCTGACATCGAGCGGGCAAAAACCACGATGGCGACGATGATTGCACCCCAAAAGAGGATGAAGCTCACCACCATCAGGATGTAGCCCCAGGCGCCCATGTTCCCGTCCCACCACATCATCCCTGCATCCTCACCTCGCGGAGCCCCGCCACTGCTCCCTGTTCGATGATCCATCCGGCCCGTGTGCGGTGCCAGAGTCTTTCGTCCCCAGGATGAATGGCCAGGTCAGGACAGCCGCGGCCCCTCAGCGCTCCAGATCGTCGGGTTCGAACTCACTGAGAGGGGAGCCGCCAAAGCTTTCCGTGTCGTCACTGCCCTCAGCCCCTGGTCCGTTCGGATTCCCGCCGAAATCCACATCGGCAACGGCCTCCTCCAAGGTGGGCGTTACGGGACCGTCCTGGGCTTCATCCGCTGCGTAACCTGCCTGGGCTGATCCTTCACGGAATGCCTGGTCGCTGATGAAGTCCTCTTCTTCCCCGGAGACCGCCTCGTCCTGGAGCAGCGGATCGTCCTGCCAGCGGTCCGGATTGTTTTCGGCCGCTCCCGGATAGCTGTCCGGTTCGCCCTTCACCGGGTCAAGTTCAAATGATGCAGCCGCGCCGGGGGTCTCATCAAGGAGCACGTCGTCATCCCGGACAACCTCAAGGCCGTCGTCAGGGAGGTTCTGTTCCGTCATGGTGATGCCTTTCTCTTGAACAGCCAATGTCTCTTGGACAGGCAAAGCGAACAATAGTAAGCATACTGATGAAATAGGGACGGCGCTAACTTCCCCCCGGCACGACTTGCCGTGACCTTTGGCCCTATATCTCCCGGGGGCACAGCGCCAGTCTTGAACTGGACCCGCCCGAGAAGAAACAGGAAGCCCGGCCATGACAACTCGCAAACCAATCGCAGTCGCCACCAACGACTCCCCCCAGAGCCAGGCTGCCGTGCTCTGGGCTGCCCGCCGGGCCGAACGTTCCGGCCTGCCACTGGTGATCCTCCACGTCGTGGACGACCGGTGGGCGGCTGATCCGTATCCGTGGATCGGCGTTCTCGAGGAGGCGGGCGACAAGCTCCTGCAGACTGCCGCCGGCCGTATCCGGGGGGCCTTCCCCATCAGCGTTACCACCCGGCTTCTTACCGGAAGCGTGGGAGGCTCGCTGGCGAAGTATTCCGGCAAGGCATCCATGGTGGTTGTGGGCTCAGGCACGGGCCACCTCGGCGGAACCCTTGCAGACCGGGCGCTGCAGGTTGCGGCTTCTTCAAAGGTTCCCGTTGCGGTGGTAGGTACACAGGAGCTTGAAGGCCGGTCCGGCGTGGTGGTGGGAGTCGACGGCTCCAGGGAGGCAACCCAGGCTGTGGCCTTCGCCGCAGCCGAGGCTGACCGTGAGGGGGACGACCTCACTGTGGTCTATGCCATCAACGCGCCCGACCGAGTTACGGATGCGGGCCTGCTGACCACCAGCCTGGCCGACCTTGTTACCGAGGAAGAACGCATCGTCCTGTCCGAAACAGTGGCCGGTCTCAACGAGGACTATCCGAGCCTGACGGTGCATCGCGTGCTGGAGACCGAAAGGGGACCGGTGGAATCGTTGGTTGATGCTGCCTCCGGGGCCAGGATGCTCGTGGTGGGCAGCCGCGGAAGGGGCGGAATCAAACGGCTTCTGCTCGGTTCCACAGCCTACGGCGTCCTCAAGCACCTGCCGTGCCCTACCGTGATCACCCGGATCCAGGCAATCAAGAACACACCCTAGGAAGCCCTGGCAGCTGCCCACTCCCCCGCACACACCTGTCCCATTCCCTACGTTCCGGGCCGGCACCATGAAAAAGACTGCTGCAGTAATCATGCTTATCCTCGGGATCCTGATCTCAATCGTCGGGGCCACCATCCTGGCCGGAGGTGCCGTGGCGTCCGTAGTGGGGACCGCCCAAGGCGACGGATACCTCACCACCCGCACGGAACGCCTCTCCGTTGGATCCCACGCCCTGACCTCGCCCAGGCTCGACGCGGTCGGCGGGGGCGTACCGCCCCGCCTTCCCTTCGACGTCGGTACGCTCAGGCTGCGCGCCTCTTCCCTGGACCCCGGCAAGGAGATCTTCGTGGGCGTCGCCCCGCAGGCCGACGTCGAGCGATATCTTTCGGGCGTGCATCACTCGGAGCTGATTAAAGTCGACAGCCGGCCCTTCCGGGCCGAATACCGCGACATCCCGGGCACCGGCACCCCCGCACCCCCGGGAGAGCAAACGTTCTGGAGCACCTCTGCCTCCGGGGCCGGCCAGCAGGATCTCACGTGGGACCTTGCCGCAGGCAATTGGGCGATAGTCATCATGAATGCCGATGCCAGCCCCGGGGTCAATGCCGAAGTGCAGGCCGGTTTCCGCTCCGACCTGATCCGGCCCGCGGCAACGGGGCTGCTGGTGGGAGGCGCCGTTGCGCTGGCAATCGGGATTCCGTTGCTGATCCTGGGAGCCGTCGGACTCGGCCGGCACACTGGGCCGCACTCCGGCGGGCCGGCCGCGCCACCACCCGGCTACGGACCGCCCCCCGGATACGCACCACCCCCCGGCTATGGACCGGCCCCCGGATATGCACCACCACCCGGATACGCAGGCGGAGCACCGGGAGCGGAAGGCACCCCAGGAGATCCCGGTTATCCGGGCTCACCGGGAACTCCGCCCCTGCAACAGCCCGGCCAAGGCGACCGGGCCGACCGCGCACCCTACCCGGCCCGGCTCTTCGGCGACCTTGACCCGGCCTTGTCGCGAGCAATGTGGCTGGTCAAGTGGTTCCTTGCCATCCCGCATTTCATCGTGCTGTTCTTCCTCTGGTTTGCGTTCGTCGTAACCACCATCGCGGCGTGGTTCGCCATCCTGTTCACCGGGCGCTATCCCCGGCCCCTGTTTGACTTCAACGTCGGCGTCCTGCGCTGGAACTGGCGAGTGGCTTTCTACGCCTACGCCGCTGCAGGAACGGACCTCTACCCGCCGTTCACCCTGGCACGCACCAACTATCCTGCCGATTTCGAGGTGGACTACCCGGAACGCCTCTCCCGGGGGCTGGTCCTGGTCAAGTCGTGGCTGCTTGCGATCCCGCACCTGCTCATCGTCGCAGCCTTCTCCGGCACCCCCTGGACCTGGCAGGCGGAGACCGATGATTTGGGAACCACCTACCAACGGAGCACAGGCCTGTCGCTGCTGGGCCTGCTGGTCCTGGTTGCAGTAGTGGCCCTGCTCTTCACCGGCCGCTACCAGCGCCCGCTGTTCGACCTGATACTCGGCATCAACCGATGGATCTACCGCGTCCTGGCCTATGCGGCCCTGATGCGGGACGAGTACCCTCCGTTCCGGCTGGACCAGGGCGCCCGTGAGGTACCGCCGCCCCCTGGCGGGACCGCCGTACCAGGAGCCACCCCGCCCCTTGAGTGAGGGCCTGCCTTGATGCTGCCGGAGCGTCCTGCCGACTGCCGGTCAGCCTCTATTACAGGCTGCAAGCCCGCCCTAAACTGGTTCTGCAATCAGCGGCTGCGGACAAGAGGAGAAGGCCATGGCGGTCATCGAGCAGGTGCGCGAAGGAATGCACGTCGTAGCGTCGGACGGGAAGAAAATCGGCAAGGTCGACGACCTGAAAATGGGTGATCCGGAGGCTGTGACCTCTGACGGCCAAACAGACCCTGAAACGGGAGGCCTCGTCAATACGGCGGTCGATGGGTTTGCCGCGACGTCCAGGTTGCCCCACCACACCGCAGAGAGGCTGCTGCGGATCGGCTATGTCAAAGTCGACAGGTCCGGCTTGTTGGCTGGTCATGCCTACTTCGCATCGGATGAGTTGGACCGGGTCGAGGGCGATACGCTGTGGCTGAAGGAGGGCCGGCACACCGACTAGCCTGGCCCTTCCCACCCCTCGGCACTGCCGCCTGCAGTGACTTTCGGCCCTACCTTTGCGGGAGCCCGCCGGGACACTATTGCCAGTGTGGCCGCACGCGCCGCATGAGGAGCTGAGATGAATACTTCCGGAGCGCCGTTCGCACGGATACTGGTGGGGGTCGACGGATCGGAGGCTTCCATTGAAGCCCTGCGGCAGGCCCAGCGGCTGGCGGTGCCCCTCGGGGCGAAGGTCCTGGCCAACGCCTACTGGGATTATCCGCAGGTCTACACAGGCTACGTGATGATGGGCATTGAGGGCTTCGAGGAACGCGCCGGGGAAATCCTGGCTGAGGCGGTCAAGACCGCCTTCGGTGACGAAACGCCGTCGAACGTCATTTCCACGCTGGTCCGCGGCCATCCCCGGGAATCACTGATCGAAGCCAGCCGCGACGCGGACATGGTCGTGGTGGGGAGGCGCGGCCACGGCGGCTTTGGCGGGCTGCTGCTTGGCTCAGTCAGTTCCGCCCTGGTGGCCCACGCCCATTGTCCCGTGCTGGTGGTCCACACACCGGAAACCCACACGGCCTCGTCCTAGGCAGGGCAGCTTGGGCCGGCGCACAGCAGGTACAGACCGTTGACAACAATGCGGCAGGGCGGACGACGGCGGGTGGCGGCCGTGGCGGCCGCCCTCGCCCTGCTGGCCCTCGCCATAGTCCTGGCCCTCTTGCTAAGGGCGCCGGGAGGCCCGCCGGCGGCAGGGCCGTCAGGCTCTGCGAGCCCCTCCGCAACCCCGGTGGCGTCAAGCCCCAGCCCCGATGCATCCAGCGCCGTTCCCTCGGCGTCGCAGCCTGCGGAAGCCTCGACAGAACCACCCGAGGCCGGCCAAAATCCCGTCCAGCCGCCGGTTACCGTACCTCCCGTCCCTGTTCCCCCGCCGTCGGAGCCCGTTGCCACCCCTGGCCCGGTTCCGCCCGCAGCTCCCTTTCCGGCCTCGCTCCGTGACCAGGACCTCACGGTCATCCCTCGCGCCGGGCAGGTCGTGGCGCTGACTTTCGACGCGGGAGCCAACGCTGCGGGGCTGCCGAAAATCCTCTCCACCCTGTCCGCAAAAGAGGTTGCCGCCACGTTCTTCCTGACCGGGAACTGGGCAGACACCAATCCCGGAGGGGTGGGGCAGATTGTTTCCGCGGGGCACCGGGTGGCCAACCACTCCATGACCCATCCTGGTTTCACCGGCCTCGACGGTACCGGGATTGCGCAGCAGGTGCGCGGAGCGGAACAGGCCATCCTGGCCGCCGGCGCCGACCCCACGCCGCTGTTCCGCTTTCCCTTCGGGGAACGCGATGCCCGGACCATTGCCGCTGTCAACGACCTGGGCTATGTTGCAGTCCGCTGGACTGTGGACACCCTGGGCTGGAAAGGCACCAGCGGCGGGATCAACACGCAGATCGTTGCCGACCGCACACTGGCGGGCCTGCAGCCGGGCGAAATTGTCCTGATGCACATCGGCTCCAATCCCAACGACGGCACTACCCTGGACGCCGATGCCCTGCCGCAGATCATCGACCGGATCAGCGCCGCGGGGTATGGCTTCGTCACCCTCGACGCGCTGCTGGCCCCGTAGGCAAGGAGGGCCAGACCCATGGCTAAGGCCCGGCAGGCAGGGCCTGGAGGCAGAAAATCCGGTCCGGCCGCGAACGGTATGCCTGATCCGGCCCACCACGGCCTTCCCCTGCACGAGGTGGTCCTCCTGCTTGGGACAGACCACGTGCGGGGCCTCGCTTCCGCGGAGGTGGCCCGCCGGCAGGAACAGTTCGGTGCCAATGTCCTGCCGCGCTCACGGGGTGCGGGAATTCTCCGGAAACTGGCGCGGCAGTTCAACAACCCGCTGGTTTACGTCCTGTTGGCCGCGGCCGCCGTCACTCTCGCCCTGGGCGAGTACCTGGACTCGGGCGTCATCCTCGCCGTCGTCCTGGTGAACACGGCGATCGGCTTCGTCCAGGAGGTGCGGGCAGAGGCTGCCCTGGATGCGCTGCATTCCCTCGTCCGCACCCGTGCCGTGGTCACAAGGGACGGGCAGAGGCGCGAGGTTCCCTCCGAGGAGCTGGTACCGGGGGACCTCGTGCTGCTCGAAGCCGGCGACAAAGTGCCGGCGGACCTCCGGCTGGTCAGGTTGTCCGGCCTGCGCGCGGATGAGTCAGCGCTGACGGGAGAATCCGACGCAGTCGCCAAGGACGA
Source organism: Pseudarthrobacter sp. GA104 (assembly GCF_009741265.1). Classification (GTDB taxonomy): domain Bacteria; phylum Actinomycetota; class Actinomycetes; order Actinomycetales; family Micrococcaceae; genus Arthrobacter. The sequence continues at coordinate 4,136,722 of NZ_WOWL01000001.1, read as the reverse complement.
GGTGGTACTGCCCCCGACCACCCCCGTCGCGGACCGCCGGAACATGGTCTACAGCGGCACCCTGGTGACCGCGGGCAGCGGGGCAGGCGTCGTCGTCGCAATCGGCGGCGAGACGGAACTCGGCGAGATCCATCGGCTCATGGGTGCGGTGCAGCCGGTGGCTACACCGCTGACCCAGAAACTGTCACGCTTCAGCATGACGCTGACGGTGGCCATCCTTGCCCTGGCCGCCGTGGCTTTCCTTGCCGGCGTGGCACGCGGCCAGGAGCCCGCGCAGATGTTCACCGCTGCCGTCGCACTGGCTGTGGGGGCGATTCCTGAAGGCCTGCCGGCAGCGGTCACTGTAACCCTCGCCATCGGTGTCCGCCGCATGGCCCGGCGCCGCGCCGTGGTCCGGCGGTTGCCGGTGGTTGAGACGTTGGGCAGCACCACCGTTATCTGTTCGGACAAGACCGGCACCTTTACGGAAAACCAGATGACGGTGCGTGCGCTCTGGACACCGTCCGCAAGGTACGAGGTGACAGGTTCCGGTTACGGCCCGGAGGGGCAGGTCCTCCGTGCCGGGGCCGGCGTCCGGGCGGCCGGAACCGCCACGGACCGGACGACGGCGGCGGCGCAGGACGAGGGACTGTACTGGTCCCTTCTGGCGGGAGGCGCCTGCAATGACGCCAGGATCATCAGGGAGGGACAGCACTGGCAGGCCCGGGGGGACCCCACGGAGGCGGCCATGGTGGTGGCGGCAGGGAAGGGCGGCGTGGAGGCCGGGGAGTTCCTTTCCTCCCATCCGCGGACCGGCACGCTGCCGTTCGCCTCGGAGCACCAATACATGGCAACCCTCCACACCTCCGCCTTCCAGGACGGCAGGGGCACGGGGTCCGGCATTGTGCTGGTCAAGGGCGCGGTGGAACGCGTGCTGGAGCTGTGCGCGGGGCAGATGGATCACCAGGGCCGCACCACGCCGCTGGCCAGGCAGTCAGTACTCGATGAGGCCCACCGGTTCGCCGGCACCGGGCTGAGGGTGCTTGCCACGGCGATGATGCGCCTTCCTGCCGGCGGCGCCCTGGCCGAGTCAAGCCTGCACGGGCAGCTGACGCTGACGGGACTGCAGGCCATGTTCGATCCGCCGCGGGAGGCAGCGGCGGCATCGGTGCAGGCCTGCCACCAGGCGGGCGTGGCAGTGAAAATGATCACCGGAGACCACGTGGGAACAGCCGCCACCATTGCCAGGGCGGTGGGCCTGACCGCGGACCGGGCGGACGGGACGGCACTGACCGGAACTGAACTTGACGCGATACCCGCGGACGGACTGCCCGACGCCGTCGAGCGGGCAACGGTCTTCGCACGGGTGTCCCCCGAACAGAAGCTTCGCCTGATCGGCGCCCTGCAGTCCCGGGGAAACGTCGTCGCCATGACAGGCGATGGCGTCAACGACGCACCGGCCCTGAGGCAGGCGAACGTGGGCATAGCCATGGGGCGCTCTGGAACGGAAGTGGCCAAGGAGGCCTCGGACATCGTCCTCACCGACGACGACTTTGCCACCATTGAGGCTGCCGTTGAGGAAGGCCGGAACGTCTTCGACAACCTGACCAAGTTCATCGTCTGGACCTTGCCCACGAACATGGGGGAAGGCCTGGTGATCCTGGTGGCAATCCTGATCGGGGCAACGCTCCCCGTCCTGCCCACCCAGATTCTGTGGATCAACATGACCACCGCTGTGGCCCTGGGCCTGATGCTTGCCTTCGAGCCGAAGGAACCGGGCCTTATGTCCCGCCCGCCGCGGGCCCCCGGCCGACCGCTGCTGACCTGGACGCTTACCCTTCGGATCCTGCTGGTCTCCACCCTCCTCGTGGCAGGCACCTGGTGGATCTTCGAACTTGAGCTCGCTGGCGGCGCGTCCCTCGCGGAAGCCCGGACGGCGGCCGTCAACCTTTTTGTTGCGGTGGAACTGTTCTACCTGTTCAGCTGCCGTTCCCTCACCAGGTCGGTCTGGCGAATCGGCTTCTTCAGCAACCGCTGGGTCATCCTTGGCGTCCTGGTCCAGGCAGCCGGCCAACTGGCCATCACGTACCTGCCGCTGATGAACGAGCTTTTCCATACGGCCCCGATCACGGCGGAAGCCTGGCTGCGGATCCTGGGCATCGCACTGCTCGCGTCCCTGGTTGTGGCAGTGGAAAAGCGCTTCCGGCGCCGTGAGTTCTAGGGGCCGTTCAACGATGCGGCGAACGCCCGGCCCGCCGTGCCTTACGTCTTCGGCAGGAGCCGGACCATCACCAACCCGGTGACCGCGGCCATGGCCACCGCCATCAGGACGGCGGCCCCGGCTCCTATGGCGGCAACCAGCCACACATCCTGGCCGGGCTGCCACAGCGGCGTGGCCACCGCCATGAAGACGCCCAGTCCTGCCGTCCACGCGGCGGCGCTTCCTGCCACCCACCGCCAGGCCCGCGGAACGTGGTGCCGCAGCTCAAACCACTGCGCAAGGCCGATCGAAACCAGGATGACCACTGCCGCCACGGCTCCCGTAGCGGCCTGGGCGGGTGCGGGCCAGCCCTGCCAGCCTTCGTTGCTGAAGGTCAGCAGTGCCACGGTCCAGGCAACCACCGCCGCGGCGGCCGTCAGCAGGACCCACCGCAGAACCGATACGCCGGGCAGCGTTGTCCTGAGCACCCGCACCTGGAACCACCCCAGGACCGCTCCTTCAACGAGGCCGGCCAGCACCAGCAGCGGAACCGCCGCCGCGGGCCCCGGGGCAACCGGGACGGACTGGGCGAGTACGGGGGCAAGGAATCCCAGGCTCTCGCCGAGGCTCACCCAGCCCACCCAGCGGGCGAAGAAAGTGTTTCTGCGCGTCACAACGGGCCCCTTAGCCACCGGTCACAGTCCTCCTTCCGGTGTCTTCCCCAGAGTGGGACGGGCAGCCGCGGAACACCAGTGCCAAAGGCCCTGCGGTGGCACTGGAGCCGGTCTGTCCGCCTTGGTAGCTTCAATGCATGGCCATCAAACTTGAGAACGTCGGTATCGCGGTTCGCGACCTCGAAGCGGCCATCGCCTTTTTCACCGACCTCGGGCTGATACTCGTCGGCCGTGACACTGTCAGCGGCGGGTGGGCCGACACTGCCGTGGGGCTTGATGGCAACCATGCCAGGATTGCGCTGCTCCAGACCCCGGACGGCCGGGGTCAACTTGAGCTCTTCGAATACATCCACCCCGAAGCGATCGAGTCGGATCCGACCCGTCCAAACGACATCGGCATGCACCGTGTGGCCTTCTCGGTCGACGACATCGACAAAGCCCTCGAAACAGCTGCGAGGCACGGATGCCATCCGCTCCGCGGCGTGGCGACCTACGGCGATGCCTACAAACTCACGTACCTCCGCGGTCCCAGCGGAATCCTCCTGATGCTCGCCGAGAAACTGAAAAACGACTGACACCCTGACCGGGACCAATGGCTCTGCCTGCGGCCTGCGCCTGCTGCCCATAGTTAATGGCAGGCAAGCGTCGGTCCGTTACCAGCAGTCCGCAGCCAACAGCCGGCATATAAGTTAGGGAGAGAACCATGAACCACCCCAAGGACGCCGCCGCCGAGACCCAGGCGCTCCAGGCCGTCGAACAGCATCACGCGAAGATGCTCGGGCAGCTCAAGGGGCTGGTGGCCCTGCTGATGGAAGCGGTTGAGGCAGGCGACACGGAAGCCGAACGAACAGCACATGCAACGCTGTTGGACTGGTGCGACAACGAGCTTATTCCCCACGCCCTGGCAGAAGAGGGGCCCCTGTACAGTGGACCCCGCAACACCCCGGAGGGGCGGCTCCTGGTGGAGGGAATGCTGGCCGAGCACCGCGTCATCGTGGACCTGGTGGAGGAACTTCGCACGTCCAAGGGACTGTCCGCGGCAGTTGCCGGCGCTGCCATCCAGCGGATGTTTGCCATGCACCTGGAGAAGGAAAACCGCCTCCTGATGCCCTTCGTTGCCGGCTCCCCTGAGCTTTCCCTTGCCGCAGCGGTCAAGGGACTCCACGAATTGACCGGGGAAGGCAGCGGGCACCACGCGGAAACGCACGACGGCGGCGCGCACCAGCGGTGACCAGCCCGGCGTCCCTATTTTCCGCCGTCGGCTCCTCTCGCGCGGGCGCGTTCTTCGTCCGGGGCATGGACTACCAGGACAGGGCAATGGGCGTGGCTGACGCACGCAGAACTGACCGAGCCCGGCACAAAGCCGCTGTGCCCCCGCCGCCCAACGATGAGGAGCGAGGCGCTGCGGCTCCCCTCAACCAGGAGCTCGCCGGGTTTTCCACGCATCAGCCGGGTATGGACATATGACGGCCGCTCCGGGCCGAACGCAGCCGTGAGCGCCTGCTCCAGCGACTGCTCCGCAGCGTACTGAAAACCTTCAACACCCACTACCAGGTAGAGCCCGAAGCCGGCCGGAACATCCCAGCATGCCCAAGCCTCCACCGTTGCTTCGAGCGGCCCGGCCAGGGTTGCGGCCGTCCGGAGGGCGGAAACAGAGGCGTCGGAACCGTCCACGCCCACAATTATTTTGGGGTGCCGTTCGGGGGCATCCATGATGCGGGCTCCATTCTCTTTGGCCTGTTCCAAGACTGGAGAAGGTGCGGGCCTGCGGGATAGGGCCTAAAGTCACAGGGGGATGCCGGCCGGCAGCAGGACCGGCCGGCCCGGCACAGTCGCGGCCACAGGGTGCGTTGTATGATCACGACTCCAGACTTTGGTCCCTTCCTGCCGATCTGTGGGCAAGGAAGAATAGTCCTAGGCCCTTGGCAGGGCTGCCTCACACAGCAGTGAGTTTTGGTCCTTATGAAAATGGGAGCGGTTGGGTGCAAATGCATGAGTCAGGTCCGGAAGGGACTGCAGGTCTCCGCGGGCCCCTGCGCGTTTTTATCCTCGACGACCATGAACTCGTCAGGCAGGGACTGAAGGACCTGTTGGAGGGTGAGGGGTTTGTGGTGGTCGGCGAAAGCGGATCGGCGGCGGAAGCCACCCGGCGCATCCCGGCATTGCAGCCGGATATTGCGATCCTGGACGGTCGGCTTCCCGACGGCACCGGCATCGAGGTCTGCAGGGACGTGCGCTCGTTCGACCCCCGCCTGCACTGCCTGATCCTGACCAGCTACGACGACGAGCAGGCCATCCGCGGGGCTGTCCTGGCAGGCGCGTCCGGGTACATCCTCAAGCAGATCAGGAGTGACGACCTGCTTCAGGGCATCCGCAAGGCCGCCATGGGCGAATCGCTGTTCGAGCCCGGAGTCAAGGAGCGGATTATCGCCGGCCTTTCCAAAGCCCCCACAGACCCGCGGTTGGACGCGCTCAGTGCGCAGGAGAAGAAGGTACTGGCGCTGATCGGGCAAGGACTGACGAACCGCCAGATCGGTGAGGAACTTTTCCTGGCGGAGAAAACCGTGAAGAACTACGTTTCTTCCATCCTGGCGAAATTGGGGTTCGAAAGGCGGACCCAGGCAGCCGTCTATGTCACCCGGAATGCACAGGACGCCCAGTAACCCTGTGCACGGCGGTGTACAACATTCAGTCGTTTTCGGCGCAGATCATTGGCGGTGGACGGACCAGGTTATCCGGGTGCCTTCCCCCGGGGCGCTTTTAATAATGCAGGTGCCGCCCAGCAGCTCTGCGCGGTGCCGCATGTTCGCGAGGCCGCTGGCCTTGGCAGGCTCGCCAAAACCGCAGCCGTCGTCCGTGAGCACCAGTTCAACCTGTTTTTGGGTGACGGAAACGGTGACGCGGATTTCCTCGGCGCCCGAGTGCCTGGCCGCATTGCTCAGTCCTTCCGAGAGGACGGACAGCAGGTGGCCGGCGATATTCTCCCTGACAGCATCGTCCACGGGCCCGGCGAAGGCGACTTTCGGTGCCACGGCATAGCTCCGGGATGTCTCCTGCACCACCTTCAGGATGCGGCCCGTGAGCGGTTCACGCTCTTGCTCGCCCGTGCGGAGGGAGTAGATCGTGTCCCTCAACTTCCTGATGGTGTCGTCGAGCTCGGACGTGACGACCGCGATCCGCTCATGGGCGACAGGATCCAGGGTGTAGCGGCGGAGGCTCTGGATGCTCAACCCGGAAGCAAACAGCCTCTGGATAACGAGATCGTGCAGGTCACGGGCAATCCGCTCCCGGTCGGTGAACAGCAGGTTCTGTTCGCGCAAGGCATGGACGCGGGCCAGGTCAAGTGCCAGCCCGATCCTGCTGCCGAAAAGCGAACTGGACTCAATTTCGGCCTGGTTATAGGCAGCCGCGCCCACCGGACGCGCAAGCAGCAGCACGCCATTTTCACTGTTGCTGTGGCCCAGGGGGCACACCAGGACCGAACCCAGCTTTTCAACGACCTCGTCATCAAATACCAGGCGGGGGTCCCGCGCCACAAGCGACTCCCCTGTTTCAATGACCCGGGAGACCTCGTCCGACCCGGTAATTTCCTGCCCCGCCTGCAGGCCCTGCACCCCCAGGGATGCCCTGCATCTTAGGGCGCCGGCACCAGCGGGAACGGCAATCACGGCCAGCGCTGAATCCGACACCCTCAATGCGGTTTCGGCAACGAGATCGAGGTTGTCCTCAGTTTCGGGGTGCGGGGTCATGATCAGCCGGCTGCTCAGCTCCATGCCCGCCTCCAACCATTTCTGGCGCCGCTTGCTGTCTTCGAAAAGGCGGGCATTCTGGATGGCCACACCGGCAGCAGCAGCCAAAGCGACGGCGAGGTCCTCATCCTCCGGCGTGAAGTCCTGGCCGCCGTCCTTTTCCGTCAAGTAAAGATTCCCGAACACTTCGTCCCTCACGCGCACGGGTACGCCAAGGAAAGTCTTCATTGGCGGGTGGTTCCTGGGAAAACCGGACGCTATGGGGTGCTGGCCGAGGTCGTGCAGCCGCAGGGGCCGCGGCTCGCGGATCAACAGTCCCAGGACGCCATGCCCTGTCGGCAGGTCCCCGATGGACCCGATCGCGTCGTCGTTAATTCCCACAGTGATGAAATGGCTAAGGCTGCGGTCCTCGGCAATGACCCCCAGCGCACCGTACCTGGCGCCGACAAGTTCGCAGGCCGACCGCACCAGTCGGTCCAGCACGGCTTCCAGGCTCAGATCCTCGGCCAGGGCCACCACGGAAGCCAGGAGGCCGTTCATCCGTTCCTGGGTCTGCAGCAATTCGTCCGCACGGGCAACAAAATCCCGCAGGAGGTCTTCTGCCCTTTCCTTCATAGGAGAGCGCCACGGCTCAGTACTCACGTCCGACCTCCTGTGACAGTTACCCGCGACGCTGCGGGCCCAGCAGCACTTCAATCGTCCGGGCCGGTTTGCTCCCCCGGAAAGGTCACCTTTGCCTGAGCACGAAGGCATACCTTGGGGCCAGTTTAGAAGAAAAAGTCAAGGCCTGAAATGCCCTAATTGAAACGCTTAGCAATGCCCGCAGACTGCCACGAAATGCTGCGGGACCTTCTTCCCTAGCCGGGTGGGATTCCCCGCCTTAGGCTACGGCCATGGATACAGCTGCGACAGAACCGGAAGCCGAAAGCCTGGGCGTACATGATTGCTGGAGATACCTTCGGTCCACCTCCCTTTGCCGAATGGCCTTCACCCGTGGCAACACGGTGGAAATCTTCCCGGTGAACTACGTGCCCAGCAACGGAACACTGCTGATCCGGACGGGAGAAGGCACGAAATTGGATGCAGTGGCGGAACGCAGGGTGGTGGCGCTGGAGGCCGACGGCCTGAACCAGTACGGCACCATCGCCTGGAGCGTCGTGGTGAAGGGCCACGCTGTGGTCGTTACCGACGCCGAGGAATTCCAGGACGCCGCCGACGCGGGGCTCTCGCCCTGGCAGGCGGGACCAAAGAACAGCCTTATCCGCGTTACACCCGAGGAGATCACCGGGCGGCGATTCGTGATCGCCCCGCCTACCCGGTGGTGGGCCCCGCAGGAGCCGGGCGACAGGGCCTGAGGCACATCTTCACCGCCGCACTGAGAGAACCAAGGAAGGTAAACCCATGGACGCAAGCAAGCCCATCGCCGTCGGCATCATCGACTCCTCCCCCTCGAACGCCGCCCTGCTGTGGGCGGCCGCCCGTGCCCGCCGGCTCAGGCTGCCGCTGGCCATCCTTCATGTCCTGGATGACCGCTGGATGGCAGGCGAGGCGCTCGATGCGCTCCCCTATATCGACGCCCTGCGGAACTCCGCGCTCGGCATGCTGAAGGAGGCCGGGGAACGCGTCCGCGCAGCAGAACCTGACCTTCAGGTAACAACCGAACTGCTGGAAGGAAGCGTCGGGGGATCCCTTGGCGACTATTCAACGAAAGCATCCATGCTGGTCCTGGGCAGCAGCGGCCACTCTCGCGCTGCACTGACGGACCGGGCGCTCCAGGCGGCTGCCCACGCAGAATGTCCGGTGGCGGTCATCGGCGCAGGCCACGGCGGCGGGCAAGGCGTCGTGGTGGGCGTGGACGGATCAAGGGAGTCCACCCAAGCCGTGGCCTTCGCGGCATCCGAGGCTGACGCACTGGGCGAAGAACTTACCGTCATCTACGCCTTCACCGGCCCCAACCGCTGGATCAAGGCAGGGCTGCCGTCCAGCAGTTTCGCGGAGCACGTGATGCAAGAGGAACAGATCGTCCTGTCAGAGACCGTGGCGGGGCTCCGCCAGGACTACCCCGGCCTCGTGGTGCACGGAGTCCTCGAAACCGTCCTGGAACCTGCCGACGCCCTGGTCCAGGCAGCTGCCAACGCACGGATGCTGGTTCTGGGCAGCCGGGGCAGGGGCGGCTTTGGAAGGCTGCTCCTCGGATCGACGGCGCACGGCGTCCTCACCCAGCCACCCTGCCCCACTGTGATCACACGGCTGAAGAAGACCCGGCATGAGTAATGACGGACGGAACCTGCTGACGGCGTGATGTATGAAGCCGGGGAAAGCCTCGAACACCACCCGTCCTCAAGCATGCCCGGGGGCCGGCGGTGGCACGATGGCCTCACCTCGGCTGATGTCCTGGAACGCACCAGTGCCGGACGCATCAACCGCGTCCCGGGAACAACAAGCCGCAGCCTCTGGGAAATCGTCCGGGCGAATGTCCTGACCCTTTTCAACGGCATCGTGGCGGGGTGCTTCATCCTGCTGTTGGTGCTGGACCAGTGGCGGGACGCGCTCTTTGGCTTTTCGGCCCTTGGTAACTCACTGATCGGAATCGTCCAGGAATACCGCGCGAAGAAATCCCTTGACCGGTTAGCCATTCTCCACGCGGCGGAGAGCAAGGTTGTGCGGGACGGCAGGCCCCAACGGATCCCTGCGGACGCCCTGGTTCAGGACGACATCGTCCTGCTCAGCGCCGGGGAACAGGTCAGCGCGGACCTGCGCCTCCTGGACGGAGGGTACGTGGAGGTGGACGAGTCCTTCCTGACCGGAGAATCCGAACCCGTGTCCAAGGCTCCCGGAGCGGTGCTCCTGTCCGGGTCGCTGATCATGGCGGGCAGTGGCCGGGCAGCGGTGTTCCGGGCAGGACCGGACACGTTCGCCTACAAACTTACGGCTGAGGCCAAGCGGTTCTCCCTGGTCACGTCCGAGATCCGCTCGGGCCTGGACAAAGTCCTCCGCGTCATTACGTGGCTGCTCCTGCCCACCGCAGCACTCGTGGCCAACGCCCAGATCCAGAATGCCGGCGGCTGGGAGGACGCCCTCAGTTCCGGGCGCTGGATACCCGGGACCTTGGGCCTGGTGGCCAGCATCATCTCCATGATTCCGCTCGGCCTGGTCCTGCTCACCAGCGTTGCGTTTGCCGTGGGCGGGGTCCGGCTTGCCGGCCACATGGTCCTGGTGCAGGAGCTGGCGGCCGTTGAGGTCCTGGCGAGGGTCGACGTCCTGTGCCTGGACAAGACGGGCACCCTGTCCTCCGGTTCCATCAAATTCGACGACGTGCACGACGCCGGCACACCGCCGGCGGAGGGGTGGCGGAGGGCCCTGGAGTGGTTCGGCGCAAACGAGGAAGCCAGCACGACGACCAAGTCCATCGGCGCCGCTTTTCCGGCGGGCGACCTCCTGCCGGCAGCCGCGTCCGTGCCGTTCACTTCCGCCCGGAAATGGAGCGCAGTGACGTTCCCGCCCGGGTCCGGGGCTCCCGGAACCTGGGTGTTGGGAGCTCCTGACGCTGTCCTTGCGGGATCCTCCCGGCGTGCCGGGGCCCACCGGCTCGCCGCGGCACTGGCCTCCACCGGGCTGCGGACCCTGGCACTCGCCCACATGCCGGGCTCCCTGCCCGGTTCCGTGCCCGAATGGGGCGAAAGCGGCCGGCTGCCCCCCGAACTTGTTCCGGTGGTGCTGTTGACCTTCCGTGAGGACATCCGGAAGGACGCACACAAGACCCTCGCATACTTCCGGCAGCAGGGGGTCGCCGTGAAGATCATCTCCGGGGACGATCCGCGCACCGTTGCCGTCCTGGCGCGCGAAGTGGGGTTTGGACAGGGTGCGGCCTATGACGCGCGAAACCTGCCCGCCGACCCCGTCCTGCTGGAAAAGACCATGGAGGACCACCACGTGTTCGGCAGCGTCACCCCTGCCCAGAAGCGGGACATGGTCCAGGCCCTGAAGCGGCGCGGGCACACGGTGGCAATGACCGGAGACGGCGTCAATGATGTGCTTGCGCTGAAGGATGCGGACCTGGGCATCGCCATGGACACGGCATCACCGGCCACCAAGGCCGTGGCACGGCTTGTCCTTTTGGACGGGCGCTTCGACAGGTTGCCCGCGGTCGTGGCGGAGGGCCGCCGCGCCATCAGCAACATCGAGCGGGTCTCCATGGTGTTCCTCAGCAAGACCGTGTACATAACGCTGACCTCGTTGGCTTTCGCCCTGCTGCTGCTGCCCTTCCCGTTCCTTCCGCGCCAGCTTTCCGTACTGGACGGACTGACCATCGGCCTGCCCGCATTCTTCCTGGCCCTCCAGCCCAGTGCACAGCGCTATGCACCTGGTTTCCTGAAACGCTCCCTGGTCTTCTCGGTACCGGCCGGTATGTGCGCCGCACTGTGCGTGCTGGCGGTCGCCGCCTACGCGCGGCTGGGCGGCCAGCACGGCGCCGGGGCGGTCCAGTCTGCCACCATCATCAGCCTCGCCCTGATCGCGGCATGGATCCTGGTGATGGCATCCCGGCCGTTGAACTGGATCAAAACCCTCATTTTGGCCGGCATGTACGGCGGCCTGGTCCTCTTGTTCACCGTCCCTCCGGTCAAGGATTTCTTCAGGCTCGACTGGCCGCCCCCGGACCTGCTGGCGGCCTCCGTCATAGTGGCCGTGGCAGGAAGCCTGGCTATCGAAGGAATCGGCCGTTTTCAACGGCGCCTGACCGGCGGCCAAGGAATGGCTGGCGGAAAATGACTTTCGGCTCTGGCCGGGCTGCGCCGGCCGTGCCACAGTGATAAGCCGGATGGCACGAGGAGGAATCGGTGCTCGCTTGGTGGGTGGGCCGCCCCGGCCCCGTCTCTACCCGTCCCCTGACCATGGGGATCCGCGAAAACCCCAGGCCCGGGGCCAACGAACTCCTGGTTGACGTGAGCGTGTGCGGTGTCTGCCGCACGGACCTGCATCTCGCCGAAGGGGACCTCCCGCCCCGCCGTCCCCGTGTTGTGCCAGGGCACGAGGCAGTGGGCGTGGTAGCCGGGACCGGGCCGGGCAATTCCCCGTTCGCACCGGGTGACAGGGTAGGCATCGCCTGGCTTGGCGGGGTCTGCGGTACCTGCGCCTACTGCCGCCGCGGGGACGAAAACCTGTGCACGGCACCCGTCTTCACCGGGTGGGACAAGGACGGCGGCTACGCCCAGCAGCTCACTGTCGCCCAGGACTTTGCCTACCCTATCCCTGAGGTGTTCACCGATGAAGAGGCAGCACCCCTGCTGTGCTCGGGCATCATCGGCTACCGCGCGCTGAAGCGGGCCCGCGTGCCGGCCGGGGGCCGCCTTGGCATCTACGGTTTCGGCAGTTCCGCCCACCTGACCGCGCAGCTGGCGATGCACCAGGGGGCGTCCGTCTACGTCATGACCCGCTCGGCGAAGGCCCGTGCCCTTGCCCGGGATCTCGGCGCAGAGTACGTCGGCGGCGCCTACGACGATCCACCTGTGCCGCTAGATTCCGCCATCCTCTTTGCTCCTGTGGGGGACCTCGTGCCGGTGGCGCTCCGGGCCCTCGATCGTGGCGGAACGCTGGCGATTGCGGGCATCTACCTCAGCGACATACCTGCCCTGAACTACCATGACCATCTGTTCTACGAGCGTCAAGTGTGCAGCGTTACCGCCAACACGCGGGCGGACGGACTGGAGTTCCTGGCGCTCGCAGCCGAAATTCCGCTGGCACCGGCCACCACCGTCTACCCGTTTGATGCAGCCGCTACCGCGCTGGACGATCTCGCCGGGGACAGGATCACCGGTTCCGCCGTGCTCCGGGTTCGCCCGGAAACACCTGCAGGCCAGGGTGGGACCTTGGACTCTGGAACCTTCACCGCGTAAAGCGGATGGTGGTAGTGCCGGGCAACCAGCTGTCCCGGACCAGTATGAGCAGGAGGCAATAATGACTGAGCTGATGAAGTGGTTCGAGTCGCGCCGCTCCCCCATGGACCTGATCGAAAGACTGTTCGAAGGCGAGACGGGGACGGCCGCCATCCGGGTAGAGGAGATGGTGGACGGCAACACCTTGGTGGTGCGGGCGGAGCTGCCCGGCATCGACCCGGACAAGGACGTTGACGTGACAGTGACCGACGGCGTGCTGTCCATCAAGGCCGAGCGGCAGGAAAAGAAGGAACACAAGGACAAGGACAGTTACCGGTCCGAATTCCGTTACGGTTCCTTTGTCCGGCGGCTCCCGCTGCCCAGCGGCGTCCAGCAGGGCGACGTCACCGCGTCCTACAAGGACGGCGTCCTGGAAGTCCGTGCTCCCCTGCCGGACCAGGGCCAGGGACCGGCGGCCTCGAAAATCCCGATTAGCAGGGGTTGACGGCTGGTGCCTGGTACTGCCGGGGCCAGGCACCACTCCGGTCAGCCGAACAGGACTGCTGCCTCCCGGTACCGCTCCTCGGGTACCACCTTCAAAGTTCCAAGGGCGAGCTCCAGGCCCACGGTGACAACGTCGGTTCCCCGCAGGGACACCATGGTCCCCCAACTCCCGTTCGCTGCCGCTTCCACGGCGGCCATCCCGAGCCTCGTGGCAAGCACGCGGTCGTAGGCCGTCGGTTCACCGCCCCGCTGGATATGGCCCAGGACGGTGGCCCGCGTTTCAATGCCGGTCAGCTCCTGCAACTGCTGTTCCAGCAGGCGGCCGATGCCGCCAAGCCGGGGCCGCCCGAAAGTATCAAGGCCCCGGGGCGCATAGGGTGCTTCCTGTCCCTCCAGCGCAAACGCCTCCGCCACCACCACCAGGGGTGCTCTTCCGCGGTCCCGTGCCGACATGACCCAGGCCGAGACCTGCTCCAAGGACACGGGATGCTCGGGAAGCAGGATGGCGTGGGCGCCTGATGCCATTCCCGCGTGGAGCGCAATCCAGCCGGCGTTGCGGCCCATGACCTCCGCGATCATGCACCGGTGGTGGGATTCCCCGGTGGTCCGCAGCCTGTCGATGGCTTCCGTTGCCGTTTGCACTGCTGAATCGAAACCGAAGGTGTAGTCGGTTGCACCGAGATCGTTATCGATCGTTTTGGGTACACCCACCACGTTGATGCCCTGGTCGGACAGGGCTTTTGCCGCCGCCAGCGTTCCTTCACCGCCAATGGCGATAAGGCCGTCCAGGCCGTTGCGCCGGAGGCTTTCCCTTACCGCGTCAGTGCCGCCGTCCTTGAGCGGATTGGTGCGGGAGGTTCCCAGGATGGTTCCGCCAAGCCGGGAAAGTCCCCGGACACTGGACCGGGGCAAGGGAACAACGTCCTGCTCCAGGACTCCCCGCCAGCCATCGCGGAAGCCCAGGAATCCGAATCCGTGGGCAACATCGCCCCCCAGCACGGCTCCCCGGATCACGGCGTTCACCCCCGGGCAGTCACCGCCGCTGGTCAGGATTCCGAGTTGCTTCATGATGCGGCCGATCCCTGCGCCTTCGCCGGCAGGCGGAAACTCCTGGCCAGCCCGGCCGGGAGGGCTGTGTCCCTCCCGTTCACATGCAGCGTGATGGGGGCCGCGTCTCCTGGTGCGGAGGCAATGTGCAGGCGCCCGTCCTTAAGTTCAATCTTGAGGTGATGTCCTCGGTAGCGGACTTCAAAGGCCACAGCCCGCAGCCCGGTGGGCAGGTTGGGCGCGAACACAATGGTGTCGCCGCTGAGCCGCAGCCCGGCGAAACTGCGTTGGATGACGTCGATGGTCCCGGCCATGGCGCCCAAATGGATTCCGGCCCGGGTTGTGCCATGCTGCGTGTCGTCGAGGTCGGCGTCGAGGGCTTCCCGGAAACTGTCCCATGCGCGGTCCGCGTCCACCGCGGCCAGCACGGATGCATGCGCCACCCGGCTCAGCGTGGATCCATGGGCAGTCCGGGCGAGGTAATACTCAATGGTCCGGTTCAGCTGGTCCGCGGTGCAGGCGTATCCGAGTTCGGAAAGAAGGCTGATGAGCCCTTCCTGGCCCAGCAGGTAGGGCAGCATCAGGACATCGGCCTGCTTGGCGAGTTTGTAGCGGTTGGTACCGTCCCCCTCAGCCTCCAGGATCAGGTCCAGCCGCTCGATGCTGTCATAGGCCTCCCGGTAGCGTTCCCAATCGAGTTCCTCCAGCTCTTCGTAACCGGCGAACTGGCCGATGATGCCGTCGGAGTGGAAGGGAACGAAAAATGCCTTGCCCACCTGCTCCCAGCCGGCAACTTCCTCATCCGTAATGCCGAGGCGGTCCATCAGCCCGCCCAATTCGTTGCCCTGCACAATGGAGACAAGCTCAGCGGCCCGGAGGCATGCCCAGGCAGCCATCACGTTGGTGTAGGCGTTGTCATCAAGTCCCGGATCGGCGCTGCCCGGATATCCCGTGTGGTACTCATCCGGCCCCACGACGCCGCGGAGGTGGTAACGGCCGGTGTCCTGGCTGCGCTCCGCCCGGGACGAGAAGAACCGGGCAACGTCGATGACCAGTTCAGCGCCCCGCCGGAGGAGCCAGGCTTTGTCATTGGTGGCCTGGTAGTACTGCCAGGCGTTGAAGGCCACGGCCAGGCCAGCGTGCAACTGCATGTGCGAATTGTCTTTGACCCACCGCCCGGACCTGTCGTTATAGAGCCATTTGGGCGTCTCCTCCGTCCCGTCACTGCCGCTCTGCCACGGAAACTTCGCACCGGAGAACCCCAGGACGGAGGCCGCGTGGCGGGCCGCGGGAAGCCTCCGCCAGCGGTAGTCGATGAGGGACCGGGCAAGATCGGGCGTCCTCGACGTCAGGAGGGGCAGCACAAACAGCTCGTCCCAGAAGACGTGGCCCCGGTAACCCTCGCCATGGAGACCGCGGGCAGTGACTCCCGCATCCAGCTCGGCCGTATGGCGGGTCAGGGTCTGCAGCACGTGGAAGATGTGCAGGTTGAGGACCAGGCGCACCTGGACGGGCGCGTCGATATCCACCCGGAACGGGTCCAGTTCACGCCGCCAGGCCTCCTGGTGGGCAGACAGGAGGGCTTCGAAATCGTCACCGCACCGCTCCAGTACGGCCCGCGCAGCCGACGCCGGGGAGGAAATCGCGCGGTCACGGGAGGTCACTACGGCCACGGCCTTGCTGATCCTGGACGGTGCCCCGTCGACGAGCGGAACCTCGAACGTCCGGAAGTGAAAGGCACCCTTCCTGCCGGGATGTCCGCCGCCCGCCGCCCCGGATACCAGCGTACGGAACGCGGCAGCAATCCGGACCAGGCTTTGCGTCGTTTCAGCTTCGACGACCGAAATGTCTTCCGGATTGGATTGCTCGACGCCGCTTCCGGCCTTGGTCCGGTCCACCAGGTGGATCCCGGGAACGGACCCCTTGCCGGGAGTGTTCATATTCCTGACACCGGCGTTGACGCCGCTGCGGACTTCCACAACACCGTTCCAGCCCAGCGGGGTGACTTTCATGTCCAGGGCAAGGAGGTGGGGCTCGGCCATGGACGCGAAACGCGTCTGGACAACTTCCAGGCGCCGCTTGTCAGCGGCTTCCAGCAGCAGCCGCCGCTCCAGGACGGCGCGCTGGAGATCCAGGGTGCGGCGCTCGCGGAGGACTGTCATTCCACCCGTCGACCACCACTGTCCGGGCGACAGCCGAAGGTCGACCGGAAGGCAGTCAGGGGCATTGACCATGTGCTCTTCCACGAGCACTTCGCCGGCCGCCTCGGAGGCCACCCGGTTGTAGACGCCCGCGAGGTACATGCCCGGGTACCGGAAGCTTCCGCCCTCCGGCGCCGCTCCCCGCACGCCAAAGTAGCCATTGCCAAGGGTGGTAAGCGCTTCGCGGTGCCCCTCGTGGCCGGCGTCGAAGCCCTCATAGATCAGTTGCCAGGGATCACCCACAACGAGGCCCAGGTCCAGTTCGCCAACGTCGTTGAGGACAGAGCGCGCCCCGGCGGCTTCGAGTTCCCGCCGGCTGCCGTTGCGGTCGATTCCCACCACCAGCCCGAATCCGCCCCGGTGCGCCGCCAGTACCCCCGCGACCGAGTCCTCAATGACCACCGCGTGGGACGGCGATACCCCCAGGCGGAACGCGGCGGCCAGGAAGACGTCAGGGGCGGGCTTCCCGCGGAGTCCCAGGTTTGCTGCGGCGGTCCCGTCCAGGATGACGTTGAAATAGCCCGGAATGCCGGCCGCGTCCAGGACGGAGGAGGCATTGCGGCTGGACGTGACCACACCGGTGGGAACACCGGCGTCGGAAAGTCTTTGCAGCAGCTGCATTGTCCCCGGATAGCTCTGGACGCCGTCCTCCCTCAGGTGCTCGAGGAACAGTCGGTTCTTAAGGGCGCCCAGCCCAAAAGCCGTCCAGGTGCCCGGCTCATCCCGGTCAGATCCCCGGTCGACTTTCACTCCCCTGGAGGCAAGGAACTTCAGCACGCCTTCTTCCCGGGGAAGGCCGTCAATGTAGTTGCGGTAGTCGGCTTTGGTGAGGGGGGACCGGTCCGCGGTGGCGGGTATCCGGGGATCCTGCAGGATCTGTTCGAAGGCCTCTTTCCAGGCGGCCTGATGCACCAGCGCCGTGTTGGTGACCACCCCGTCCAGGTCGAAGATAACGGCGTCAAAGGGCGGCTTGGCGGCAGCAGCAGTGGGCGACGCGGTCATATGACAGGGATACCAGCAGGCCGTCCGCCCGTGACAGTGCCGTTAGGCCTGTCTGCCCAGCCGCTGCTCGGCTGCGGCGATGGCGGGCAGGGCCTTCAGGAACGTGTCCGGGTTCAGCGAGATGGAATCAATGCCCTTGCTGATCAGGAACTCGGCAAGGTCCGGGTGGTTGCTCGGGCCCTGCCCGCAGATTCCGATCTTGATGCCGGCCGCGTGTGCTTTCTCGATGGCCTGGGCAATCATCGAACTGACGGCGGGGTCCCTTTCGTCGAACAGCCCGGCCAGCTGCTCAGAGTCGCGGTCCACGCCCAGGACCAGCTGGGTGAGGTCGTTGGAGCCAATGGAAAAGCCGTCGAAGCGCTGGGCGAACTGTTCCGCCAGCACCACGTTGGAGGGTATCTCGCACATCATGTAGAGCTGCAGCCCGGCGCTGCCCCGTACCAGGCCGTGCCCGGCCATGGCCTCTATGACCAGGTCAGCCTCGCGCAAGGTCCGGCAGAAGGGAACCATGACAATGACGTTGGCGAAACCCACTTCCTCGCGGACGCGCTTAAGGGCCCTGCATTCCAGGGCAAAGCCCTCGCGGTAGTGCTCGCTGTAATAGCGCGAGGCACCCCGGAAACCCAGCATGGGGTTTTCTTCCGCGTGTTCAAAATAGCCGCCGCCGATCAGGTGGCTGTACTCGTTGGTCTTGAAGTCGCTGAGCCGGACGATCACGGGCTTGGGGTGGAACGGCGCCGCGATCTTGGCGATCCCGGTGGCCAGCACGTCGACGAAGTACTCCTGGGGGTCCCGGTAGCCGCTGGTGAGTTTGCGGATGAGCGCTGCTTCCTCAGGGTCTGCCACCCGCTCGGGGTGCACCAGGGCCATCGGATGGATGCGGATGAGGTTGTTGATGATGAATTCCATCCGGGCCAGCCCCACTCCAGCCGCCGGCAGGCGCCACCATTTGAAGGCTGCGGCAGGACTGCCGATGTTGACCATGATGTCGGTGCCGGTGGCGGGAAGAGCCTCCATGTCCACTTCCTCCACGGTGTACTCCAGGAGTCCTTCGTACACCCGGCCTTCTTCGCCTTCCGCGCAGGACAGGGTGATGGGGTCACCGTCAGGCAGGGCTTCGGTTGCGTTGCGTGTTCCGACGACGGCGGGTACGCCCAGTTCCCGGCTCACGATCGCCGCGTGGCTGGTAGGCCCGCCGTGGTCCGTGACGATGCCCGCTGCACGCTGCATCACCGGCACCCAGTCCGGATCTGTCATCCGGGTCACCAGCACCGAGCCGTCCACGAACGATTCGATGTCCTTCGCATCCCGGATGACGCAGGCCGGCCCGTTGGCTATGGCATCACCGATCGCCGCCCCTGATGCCAGCACGCGCCCCGGCTCACGCAGGTGGTAGGTGCGGAACGTGGAGCTGCTGCGCCGGGCCTGGACCGTCTCCGGCCTGGCCTGCACCATGAACAGTTCGCCCGTTACGCCGTCTTTGGCCCATTCCATGTCCATGGGCCTGCCGTAGTGTGCCTCCACGGCAGCGGCCCAACGCGCCAGCAGGACAACTTCCTGGTCGTTCAGCACCAGGATCTCCTGCTCCCGTTGGCTCGTTTCCACCATCCGGGTCCTCGCGTTTCCCCCGAGGCTGTAGACCATCTTGCGTTCCTTTGCGCCGCGTTCCCTGTCAATCACGGGGCTGAAGCGGTCATCGGCGAGCAGCGGTTTGAACACCTGGTATTTGTCCGGGTTGATGGTGCCCTGCACTACCGTCTCGCCGAGGCCCCAGGCGGCGCTGATAAGCACGGCCTGCGGGAACCCGGACTCCGTGTCGATGGAGAACATGACCCCCGAAGCGCCGACGTCCGAGCGGACCATGCGCTGGACACCCACGGACAACGCCACCTCCAGGTGGTCGTAGCCCTTCATTTCCCGGTAGCTGATGGCGCGGTCCGTGAACAGCGAGGCGTAGCAGTTCCGGCAGGCTTCGAGGACGGCGCGCTCCCCCGCCACATTGAGGAACGTCTCCTGCTGGCCCGCGAAACTGGCGTCCGGCAGGTCCTCCGCTGTGGCACTGCTGCGGACCGCAACCGCAACCTCGGGCTGGCCGGCGCGGCGGCAAAGGAGGCGGTAGTGTTCCTCGATTGCCTGCCCGGTGCTTTCCGGAAAAGTGGCTGACAGAAACAGTTCCCTGATGGCCGCCCCGGCCTGGCGCAGGGTGGCCCGCCCCGCGCGGTACTCCCCGAGGTAGGCCCGGATGCGCGGCTCCAGGGCGTTGGCTTCCAGGAAAGCGCGGTAGGCAGCAGCGGTGGTGGCGAACCCTTCCGGGACCCTCACGCCGGCCGAACGCAGGGACCGGCTCAACTCGCCCAGGGAGGCGTTCTTTCCCCCCACGGACGCGATGTCCCCTATCCCGGTGTCAGCGATCCACATGACATGGACATCGGCACGGGGGGTTGCGGGTGCAGTCATGCCTTGATTCTGGGCCGTGGCGGAAGACGCCGGGCAGAGTCTTTGGTCCCGAGCACGGCCCGCCCCCGGAACGCGCCCCTTGCCGGGCCCCGCACCAGGGGCGGCTGCCGGTCATGCGTGGTTGGAGCGGCCCCTGATGCGCTTGTAGGCCCAGTCCGCAGCCAGGACGGCCGGCACTGCCGACAATGCCACGAGGAGTCCGGCAGGCGCCGGGGGGCCTGCCCCAGGACGGCGGCGAGCTGGGGAATAAACAGGCAAGCCGCGAGCACACCCAGCTCAGCCAGGATCGCCCATGCCAGGAGCCTGTTCGTGCCCCAGCCCAGCCGCCAGGGCGGAACGGTTGCACTCCGGCAGGCGAAGGCGTTGGCCAGCTGACCCAGCACCACCGCTGTGAAAGCGGCACCTGAGGCGGCCATCAGCAGCCCGGGCTCCGGCGTCTCGCCGCGGTCCCAGCCACCGCCGAAGAGCACCGCGGAAAATGCGGCCATTTCGATGACGGCCTCCACGGGGCCAAGCACGCAGAAGACGCGCACCATCAGCTTCCGGTCCATCAGGTGCCGCCGTTCCGGGGGCCGCGCAAGCACGCGTTTGCCCGGCTGCTCAGCGCCCAGGGCCAGAGCCGGCAGCAGGTCGGTTCCGATGTCCAGGGCAAGGATCTGCAGGACGCCGAGGGCCAGCGGAAACTGCCCGCCGGAGAGCGCCCAGATAACAAACGGGGTCAGCTCCGCCACGTTGTCCGTGAGGTGGTAGGTAAGGAACCTGTGGATGTTGGCGTAGGTGGCCCTGCCCTGTTCGATGGCGGCCACGATGGTTCCGAAGTGGTCATCGAGGAGGACCAGGTCGGCCGCTTCGCGTGCGACATCGGTGCCGCTTAAGCCCATGGCCACCCCGATGTCCGCTTCGCGCAGGGCCGGGCCGTCGTTTACACCGTCTCCGGTCATGGCCACCACGTGTCCCCGGGACTGCAGCGCCCTGGCAACCCGCAGCTTCTGCTCCGGGGAAACCCTGCTCACCACCACTCCGTCGCGGTCCAGGAGCGCGCCGAGCAACTGCTCGTCGTCCGGGAGCTCCGTGCCTTCCAGCACCCGTTCGGGAACCCCCATCAACCCGATCTCACGCGCGATGGCCGCAGCAGTACCCGGATGGTCACCGGTGATCATGGCGAGTTTGAGACCGGCATTACGGGCGGTCCGGATGACCTCGCCCACGTCCGGCCGGGGCGGATCATGAAGCCCGATCAGGCCCAGCAGCTCGAGGCCGCGTTCGATGTCCTCGGCGGGGCGGGACTCCCAGAGCGCCGGCGCGCCCTCCAGCTTCCGCCGCGCCACGGCGATGACACGCAGCCCCCGGGAGGCCATCAGATGGACTTGTTCCCCGACCGGTTCGGGCACGGCGCCGCAGAGCGGAAGAACCGCCTCCGGGGCGCCCTTGCAGAACAGGTCCTGTCCAACGATCGCCGATTCCCGCCGTCGTACGGGATCGAAGGGGAGCCTGCGCGAAGGCACCCTGCCGTCGCCTGCTGCCCCTGTCAGCCGCCGTGCCAGCACGTCGATGGCCGCTTCCATTGGGTCGCCGGAGGCCCGCCACTGTCCTTCGTGCAGTTCGGCGCGGCCTTGTGAGGCGGCAAGGGCCGCGAGCGCAGTTTCGGCGGCTTTGTCCTTTCCCTCCCCCAGGACTGTCCCTTCCGGGTTGTACCCGTCACCGGCAATGTGTACCTCTCCTTGGGAGGTGAAGACCTCGACGGCGTTCATCCTGTTCTGGGTCAGTGTGCCCGTCTTGTCCGTACAGATGAACGTGGTGGACCCAAGGGTCTCCACCGCCTCAAGGTTGCGGACCAGCGCATTGCGGGCAGCCATGCGCTGGGCGCCCATCGCGAGCGACAGCGTCACCGTGGGCAGCAGGCCCTCGGGAACAAGGGCAACGGCGACGCCGATGGCGAAGAGGAAGGAATCCCGCCACTGGATGCCCACCAGCAGGGACACCAGGAAAAAGACGGCGGCAATTGCCAGGGCAACGGATGCCACCACGCGGACGATCCGGCGCAGTTCCAAGGACAGCGGAGTGGGTGGGGAAACGGCTCCGCTGGTCAGGAGCGCGATCCCGGCCAGCCGGGTCCTGGCGCCCGTGGCCGAAACGGCGGCCTCCGCGTTGCCGTTGACCAGGAACGTCCCGCCCCAGGCAGGATCGCCGCCGGCTTTCGGCACCGGTTCGCTCTCCCCGGTCAGCATGGATTCGTCCACGGTGCAGGACGCAGCGGTGACCAGCACGACGTCGGCGGGGATGCGGTCTCCGGCGGCCAGCAGCACGACGTCGTTGATCACCAGTTCACTGGCATGGACTTTCCGGACGCGCCCGTCCCGCCGCACCAGTACGTCAGCGGGCAGCAGTCCCCGCAGTTTCGCCGCCGCGTGCTGGGCGCGTTCCTGCTGGATGTGGGCAAAGACGCCGTTGACAAGGACGACGACGATAATCGCCACGCCCAGTTGCGGCATGTCCGCGAGGAAGGCAAGGCCCGCCGCGCACCACAGCATGAGGGCGAAGAAGTGCGTCAGCTCCCCCCAGAGTTTCCGCCACTGGGGCACCGGTTTCTCGGCCGGAAGGAGGTTGGGGCCTGCCTGCTTCAGGAGATCCGCGGCCTGGACCGAGGTCAGGCCAGCCGCGGTCATCACACGACGTCCGCCTCCTGGCCCACCAGGAGCACCGGGCACACGGACCGTGCGGCGCACGCCTTGCTGACGGAGCCCATGCTGGTTCCGAGGAACCCTCCCTCACCGTGCCGCCCGACTACCAGAAGCTGTGCCCGCCGGCTTTCCTCCACGAGGACCTTGCCCGGCGGCCCGAACTTCACCGTTACCCCGACATCTTCGGGCCGGTCGCCGGAGAATGCCCTCCCCAGGGCTTCGTCCACCAACCGGCGGGCCGCGTCCTCAAGCCTCGCGGTAAATTGGCGGTCGGCGCCTTCAAGGTGGGGCAGCACCAGGTAGTCCGGCATGCCGATGCAGGTGATGACCTCCAGCCGGGCGCCAAGGCGGGCCGCGAGGGTGCCCGCGTACCTCAGGGCTGCCGATGAGAATTCTGACCCGTCGACACCCACAATGACGGGCTTGGACACTGTTTCTGCTTTCATATCCACCACATTCCCTACTGGCGGCGGCCGTGGGAAGGGCCGAAGGTCATGCCGGCCCCCTGCCGTTTCAGCCTCGGCCCACGGGCTTTTTCGGCCTGGGTCCGTGCAGCGCCCTCAACCCGTTCAAGATTGTGGCCAGGTCCACGAGTTCCTGGAGGAGTGCCCCCGTGACGGCCGGGATGTACCCGGTCATGGCAACAGCCATGAGCCCGATGCTGAGGCCTATTCCTGTCCAGATACTCACCAGGGCCACAGCGACGGTGCGTTTCCCGATTTCGACTGCAACGGCGACTTTGGACAGGTCGTCGAGCATGATCACCACGTCTGCCGACTCACTCGCGGCTGTGGCGCCCTTGGCCCCCATGGCTATCCCGACGTCCGCCGCGGCGAGCACAGGGGCGTCATTGACGCCGTCGCCCACCATCAGCACCGGTCGCTCCCGCACGCCGGCCACCGCGTTGACCTTGTCCTCGGGAAGGCAGTCCGCCTGCACGTGCCGGATGCCTGCTTCTTCGGCAATGTGCGCCGCGGTCCCCCGGGCATCACCGGTCAGCAGCATGGTGTGCCGGATTCCCAGGCGGTGCAGCCGGGCAAGCGTCTGCCCTGCGTCGGCGCGCAGCGGGTCCTTCATGATGAGGGCGCCTGCGTACGTGCCGTTCACGGCCACGTAGACCGCCAGCTGCCCGCTGCGCAGGGCGGCTTCCCGGAAACCCCGTGCTGAGCTGCGGACCAGGCCCGCCTTGCCCACCACCACCGTGTCCCCGCCGCATACCGCCTCCACCCCCTGGGTGGCATGTTCCGTGGCCCGGGTTACCGGCAGGAGTTCAAGGTCGCGCAGGGCGGCAGCTTCAATGACGGAGGCTGCCAGGACGTGCGAGGAGTATTGCTCTGCGGAGGCGGCAAGCTGCAGGATCCGCGCAGGGTTCATCGATCCGCTTCCCTCCCCTCCCGGTGCTGCCTGCACGGTATCCAGGACCGGCCGCCCGGAGGTCAGCGTTCCTGTCTTGTCGAACACCGCGGTCCTGGCCTTGGCCAGCTGCTCGAGGGTTCCGCTGTTCTTGATGATGATGCCCTTGTGGGCGGCCTGGCTGGTGCCGGCCAGGAAGGCCACCGGCGCGGCGATCAGGAGCGGGCACGGAGTTGCCACCACCAGGACCTGGGCGATCCGCACGGGATCCCCTGAAAGAAGCCACGCGGTTGCAGCCATGAGGACCGCGAGCGCGGTAAACGGAACGGCGTAGCGGTCCGCCAGGCGGACCACCGGGGCGCGGCTGGACGCCGCCTCCTCCACCAGGGCGATGATGCGGCTGTATTGTGAATCGTCCGCGGTCGCGGCGGCCCGCATTCTGATGGCCGTCTCGCCGTTGACGGAGCCGCTGAGCAGGAGGTCGCCCCGGACCCGCTCAACCGGGAGGCTTTCGCCCGTCAGCGAGGATTCATCCATGCTGGCAGCGTCCGAGAGGAGCTCCCCGTCCACTGGTACGAGCTCGGAGGGACGCACTACCAGCACGTCCCCCGGCAGCACCCCGCCAACCGGGGTGTCCTCCAGGACTGATCCGGGGGCTTCCCGGTGCGCGAACCGCGGAGCCCTGTCCAGGAGCGCCCTCAGCTCCCGTGCTGCGCGTCCCTGGGCAAAGGTTTCAAGTGCTTCCCCGCCGGAAAGCATGAGGATGACCACCAAGGCAGCAAGGTACTCACCAACCCACACCGTGCTGCCAATGGCCATGAGTGCCAGGACGTCGATCCCCCAACGGCCCTGGCGCAGGGAACGGAACATTGACACGGCACGGGTCACGCCGACGACGGCGGCATAGGCGGACGCGCCGAGCCGGGCCGGCTGCCCCAGGCCGGACTGCAGCAACAGTCCCGTCACCGCGAGCATCAGGCATGTCAATGCCACCAGCGGGTACAGCCGGACAAACGCGATGCCCCTGCCCGCCAGGGACGTGCGGGGCTGCTCGGGGTTCGCCGCCTGCAGCGGCCCCAGGGACGTGCCGGGCGGACCGGCCGGCCGACCCTCAGGCAAAACCTGCCCGCGCCGGGTCATCCAGGTGGCTCCACCAGGTCAGCGGCGAAGTGATCTTGAAGCGCCGGCCGGTCACCGCCGTCGGAGTTATCCGCACGAAGTAGTCCTTGTGCCCCGCCTGCCACGGAAAAAGGGTGAGCCCGACGCCGGTCATCAGGTCCGGGGAAGGTTCAAGGACAACCGCATGGCCCTTCACCTCGACGCTCCACGCGGTTCGCGTTCCCTGGTCGGTGCCGTCGGCTTCCAGGGCGACGGCGGCGGGCCCGGCGGCCGCGTGAAGTTTCGTTCCTTCTCCGGTGCGGAAGACCACCGACTCATGGTCCACCTTGTAGTTCACGGGGAAGATTTCCGGATGGCCGTCAACCAGGACGGCGAGGTGGCCAACCGATACTGTCCGCAGGAGATCCCAGCAGGCACTGGCGCCAAGGACCTCCACTGCCGCTGAGGCGTCCCGTTCCGGTGAGTTGTTGAGCATACAGCTGAACGTACTGCCACCCCTCGGCCGCCGCTAGGGCATTTAGGCCCGGAGCCCGCCTCCCGTATGACCTTCGCCCCTGCCGCCCAGGCCCGGCGGCGCGCATTCTTGAAAGGGGAACCCCGGCTTCCGCCCGTCCATGAAAGGGACCAGGACCATGAAGGCATTCGTCGTCTATGACTCCGCCTACGGCAACACCAGGACCATCGCCGAAGCCCTGGCGGCGGGCCTGGGCAGCATGGCCGCTGCTTTCCCCGTGGACCGTTTCGATCCCGGTTCAGTCCAGTCCGGCGATCTCCTTGTGGTCGGCAGTCCCATCAATGGCTGGCGCCCGACGCCCAAAATCACCCAGGCGCTCGCCGATCTTGCGGCCCGTGGACTGTCAGGGGTCCGGGCCGCCGCGTTCGACACCAGGCTCAAGCTCTTCATCCACGGGGATGCGGCCGGGAAAATCAGCCGGGCACTCAAGGACGCCGGCGCAAGCATTGTCGCCGGCCCCATGGCCTTCCATGTCAAGGGCAGCGAAGGCCCTCTTCGCAAAGGGGAGGTTGACCGCGCAGCTGCGTGGGCTGAAACGCTTCTCTCGCGCCTGCAGGACCAGGGCAGCCACAGGGAAGCCTGAACTCGCGGACAGGTCAAAGGTCTTTGGGCCCTTTCAGGGCTGTGGCCGGCGCCGTAGGATCTGGACATGACCGACAAGAACATGGTGCCAGAAGCTGAGATCCTTGACTCCGACGAGTGCTGGAAACTACTGGAACACACCAGCGTGGGACGTCTTGGCGTCGTCGTGGACGGCCAGCCTGATGTGTTCCCGGTGGGCTTCAAGGTTGACGGCCAGGGCCTTGTTTTCCGGACAGGGAGTGGAACCAAGCTGCAGGCCATTGAAGCCAACCCGCTGGTTGCCTTGGAAGCGGACAGCGTCAGCGCCGAGTTTGGCCTGGCCTGGAGCGTTGTAGTCAAGGGCAGGGCGGTCCAGGACGATGCCGCGGGGCCGGCACTGAACGAGACGCGACGGGGGCTCTTTCCCTGGCAGGGTGTAGGCAAGGACCACCTCATCCGGATTGTTCCCCAGTCTGTGACGGGCAGGAGGTTCACCCTGTCCGCCTCCGGTACCTGGCGCACCCCGCTGGACGAGGCCACCCGCGCAGGATTCGAATAGACCCCGCCCGTTCCCGTGGAGGGCGGCGAACCCCGGACGCTTGACCGTTTTTTTGAAGGTTCCGCCACGGCCTACGGCATCTACCGGGCGGCGGAACGCATGGCATCCGCGCTCGGACCGATGGAGGTCCGGGTTTCCAAGAGCCAGGTTTCGTTCCGCCGCCGGCACGGCTTCGCGTTTCTTTGGCGCCCTGGGACCTATGTGAAATCTTCGGTTCCCGTTGTCCTGTCCCTTGCGCTCCCCTACGAGTTGCCATCGCCGCGGTTCAAGCAAATCGTGCACCCGTCCCCCGGAATCTGGATGCACCACCTTGAGCTGCTGGAGAGTAGCCAGCTTGACGCCGAAGTGGAGCATTGGATGCGCGAAGCCTATGGGGCTGCCGGCTGAGGCCGGGCGGCCCGGACACCTTTTAGAGTCCTAAGGCCCTGTGACGCCTGCAGCCTGCGGCGCACGCTAATGCCATGAACAACTCTGCCCAGCACCCAAGGAAAGTCCACCTTACAGAGCAGCCCGTCGCCGTCGTCCGCGAACGCGTCCCCATGGCTTCCCTGACTGACTTCTTCAGCCGGGCCTTCGGCACGGTGATGGCTGCAGCCCGGAAACAGGGTGCCAGCCCCGCAGGACCGCCTTTTGCGCTCTACCGGGGAATGCCCAGCGAGACAGTTGACGTGGAAGCGGGCTTCCCCATCGACGGCAACTTCACGGAGGCTGACGGGGTGGCGAGCGGGACCCTGCCTGAGACAGATGCCCTGGAAGCGCTCCACGTCGGGCCGTACGACACCCTGGAGAACACCTACCACGCGATCCTGGGGCAGATGGAAGCCGAAGGACTCACCCCGTCGGACACCATGTGGGAGTACTACCTGAGCGACCCGGAAACTGAACCCGACCCCGCGAAGTGGCAGACCCGGGTTGTCTGGCCCGTCGCCTAAGTGCCAATCAGGGAGGTCCCCGATGAAGGTTCTCGTTGCGTACGCCAGCCGGCACGGCTCCACCGCCGGCATTGCCGAACGCATCGCTGCCCGGATCACTGAAGACGGGATCGAGGCCGAGGCCCGGCCCGTGGCAGAAGTGGATGACGTGGGCCAGTATGAAGCCGTGGTACTGGGCAGCGCCGCCTACATGGTCCACTGGCTTAGGGAAGCGACGGCCTTCGCCAAGCGGCACCGGCGGGAGCTGCAGGCCAGGAGGGTCTGGCTCTTCAGCAGCGGCCCGCTCGGAAACGACACTGTCGATAAGGACGGTGAGGATGTCTTGAAGAGTGCCAGGCCCAAGGAGTTCGCCGAACTGCAGGAACTGCTCCGGCCCAGCGGAGAACAGGTCTTCTTCGGCGCATGGAACCCGGATTCCCCTCCCATCGGCATCGGTGAGCGCCTCATCCGGCTCGCGCCGGCAGCGAAGGAAGCCCTGCCGGCGGGCGATTTCCGGGATTGGGCGGCCATCGACGCCTGGGCTGACGAGATCGCTGCCGGCCTGGAGGCCGCTGGCCGTCCGGACTCCGGCACCCCGGCAGACTAGCGGCCGCCTGATCTTCAGTCTGCGGTTCCGCCGCGCCCCGCCCGGC
Source organism: Pseudarthrobacter sp. GA104 (assembly GCF_009741265.1). Taxonomy (GTDB): domain Bacteria; phylum Actinomycetota; class Actinomycetes; order Actinomycetales; family Micrococcaceae; genus Arthrobacter. Next base: position 4,108,685 of record NZ_WOWL01000001.1, on the reverse strand, counting down.
AACCCCTGCCTATCCGCCGGCCGGGCGGCCGGCCGTACTGCCGCCGTCGTCCGTGCCTGCATCTTCCCCCTGTAGCGGCGCGCCCGGCGGCAGGGGGCCGGGTTGAAGCGCGCCTGGCCGGGAGATCATGGCCCGGAGCTCCTCCAGCAGCTCAACCTGCTGGCTGTTGATTGCCATCAGCCGGTCGATTTCCGACTTTGACTGAACGTCCGTCTCGTAGTCGTGGCGGGCCATCGCCGCCGCGATGGCGTCCTGGCGCTTTGCGGCAATCAACAGGATGGCGCCCTGGAGCCCGGCCAGCATGGAGAGGAAGAGGTTGAGGAGGATGTAGGGGTAGGGGTCCCAGGCGTCCGATGCCAGCACGTAGGTGTTAAATGCGGCCCATGCCGCCATGAAGGCGACGAAGAGCCCCACGAATGTCCAGCTGCCCATCCCGTTGCGGAGGACGTCCGCCGCCCGCTCACCCCGGCTTAGGCCCTCCTTGTGCCGCGCGTGCCACGTAGTTCTTCGCTCGCTCATGTGCCTAGGGTAAGTGCCGGCCCCGGGTGGCCGCTCGCCCGCCGCGGAACGCGCCGGTAGCCCCTGGAATTACCCAATGGACAGGGAGCCCGGAAGGCGCGGGTCCCGGCGCTAGAAGCTGGATGAACTGCCCGAGCCGGAAAAGCTCCCGCCGCTGCTTCCATAGCCGGTGGTGCTGCCGCCTCCGCCGCGGGCGGAGCTGACGCTGCTAACCCCGGTGTTGAGCCCGGAATTGAAGGTGGCCACGGAGAAGAAGTGGTAGGACGGGTAGACGGTGCCCAGGATGCTTGGCTCATAGGAACGGCGCCGGTGGTCCAGGCCTTCCTGCGCTTCCTGCATTTCCTTCCGCATGAGTTCGGCTTCACGTTCATTCTTCGCGAAGCCCCCGATGACCGTTTCCGCGTGGCTTTCCAGGAGCGAGGCGAGCCGGGTCCGGGCGTCGTAGAGGCGGTCCAGCGCCTCTTCCGGGCCGACCCTTCCCTCCGCCAGCTCGGCGGTCCAGCGCTCGATCTCCCGCAGGCTCTGGTCGCGGAAAGACCGCAGCGCCGCCGCGGTGGCCGAATCCCCCTGCCCGTGGCGCTTGGTGAGGAGCTGTTCAAGTCCGGCCAGGTCGCTGCGGAAGGGTGCCAGCTGCCGGTCCCAGGCAGTCTGCCAGGCGCTGGCGCGGTTCAGGAGGGCGTTGCTGTCCGCGATGACGTCGTCCAGCGCGTCGAGCTCCGAGGCCGCGTCCGCGTACTGTCGCGCGAGCTTGAGATTCTTCCGCCGGCTCAAAGCGCGCCCGGAGAACGCGTGCACTTTGTTGGACAGCTCGCTGGTTGCGTTATAGCGGTTCAGGAACGTGCGGTGTTTCTCAAGCACCTGGCTTCCGTACCTGGACGCCTCGGGAATGGTGCCGGCGTTCAGCTCGGTCACCTCCAGATCCATGCTGACGTTCGCGTAGCTCCGGTCCCCGCGCTCAATCTCTTTCCGGCTGGAGGACCTGGTCACGGCCCGCACGATGATCCAGGCTCCCGCGCCGAGGGCTGCCAGCCCAGCGGTGACCCAGGCAGTGACCAGGAAGGCAGCCGAGAGGTACCAGGGCTGGTTGATGAGTTCGGCGGCACGCCGGACGCCGGCGATGGTTCCGTCGGTCCACTGGGCGTCCCGCAGAAGTTCTTTGGCCGAGTCCTGGATGTCCGTCCGCTGCTCCAGGGACACCTTGCGGTCCTCGCCCATGTATGTGCCTACATGGCGGCCCACCGGGTCGAGGGCAAAAATGAACAGCCCGTCCGCCCACTTTTGGCCGTCCGCGCTGATCCATTCAGGGTGCTCGGCCCGGGCGAACCTCAGGACCTCCTCGTTGAGGTTATCCTCCGCACTGCCGTTGTAGGTGTACACCACAACCTTGGTTGGATTGTGGAACTCAATGCGTTCAAGGGCCGGTACCAGCGTGTTCCGGTCCAGCACGCCTGCCATGTCCTGGACCTCGACGGATGCCGGCCGAACAGCAAAGGCAACGCCTGCACTGCCGGGCAGAAGCACCAGCAAAGCCAGCAGCAGACCAACGATCCTGCGCACAGTCCTGTCCTGTCCTTTCCTGTCCTGTCCTGTCCCGCGGCCTGCGGGCCGCTCAAATGGCGTTCCATCCGTTATCCGAGGCCAGCACCACGCCGTTGATGTTCGTGCCGTCCCTGCTCAGCAGGAAGGCGATCCCCGCCGCGACCTCCTCTGCCTCGGCGATGGGCGGAACGTTCGCCTGCATAAACGGCCCCAGCACCTCGGCAGCCAGCCGGGACTTGAACTCGGCGTGGATATTGGTCCTCGTCCCGCCCGGGGCCACAGCGTTGACGCGGATTCCACGGCGCCCGTACATGACGGCTGAGCTGCGGGTGAGGCCATTCACCGCATGCTTGGACACGGTGTAGGCGGCCCCTGCCGCGGAACCGCGGAGGCCTGCCTCGGAGGAGACATTCACAATCGAGCCGTACCCCGCGGCCAGCATCAGCGGCACCACTGCCCTGGTAAGCCGCATGACGGCGGTCAGGTTGACGTTCAGCACGCGCTCCCACGTTTCGTCGTCGAGCTCGTGCACCGGCTGGAAGCTGTCCATGATCCCGGCGACATTGGCCAGCGCGTCAACCCGCCCCCCGGCAGCAGCCACGACGCTCTGCACCACAGCCTCGTTGCTGATGTCCCCGGCCACGGGCACGAAACCCAGTTCGGCGTACTCCGCCGCGAGGCTGTCCAGGCCCTCGGCGCTGAGGTCGCTGGCAATCACCCGGCCGCCTTCCCGGGCAACACGAAGGGCGGTGGCACGCCCAATGCCGGAGGCTGCGCCGGTGACGATGACGGTCTGGCCCTCGAACCGGTGCGGAGTGATGTTTTCCTGCCAGGCGGCCATGTGGTGCTCCTCGTCTCGGACAACAGTTCTTGCTTCCGGCAACTGCGGGTGCTCTGCTGGAAGGGCGGGTACACAGCAAGCCCACCCCATCAGCATGGAGTCCCACAGCGAGCCGCCACAGGGCCGAAGGTCCCTGCGAAGGAGAGGAGCAATGGAGGAACCTGGAACCATCGTCGCCGGATACGACGGTTCGGCCGAAGCTGCCGCCGCCATCACGTGGGCAGCGCAACAGGCTGACCTGCGAGGCTGTCCCCTTCACGTCGTCCACGTTTCAATCTGGCCGCTGCTGACCCACAAACTGGGCCCCGTTCCAGGAGTAGCGGACAGCGGCCTGGAACGGTCAGCACAGGCGATCCTCGAGGAGGGCGTCGGCCGCGCCCAAGCCGCGGCACCCGGGCTGGACGTCCAGGGCACCCTGCTGCATGGGCTGCCCGCCTCGTACCTTGCCGAGATCTCTGCCGGCCAGGAGATGGTTGTTGTGGGCAGCCGGGGGCTGGGCGGATTCCTGGGGCTGCTGGTGGGTTCGGTGAGCCTGGAACTCGCCGCCACTGCTTCCTGCCCCGTAGCTGTGATCCGGCCGGACCTCCACCCTGGCGGGCCGGTCGTCGTCGCGGTTGACGCATCCGGTTCTCCCGCGGCCCTGGAGGACGCTTGCGCCTTGGCCTCGGCATGGCAGGCAAAGCTCAATATCGTCCACGTCCACCATGTGCCTGCCGGGTACGCACAGCGGAACGGGCCCGACGCCGAGGCTGCCGCCGGCGAAGTGCTCCACGCCGCCCTCCACCGTGCCCGGGCGCTCGCACCCTACGTTGCCGTGGAGGGCAGGGTACTCACCGACGCGTCGGTCCCGCATGCCATCCTCAAAGCCTCGGACGACGCGCGGATGCTCGTCGTGGGAACCAAAGGCCACGGCTTTTTGCGGGAGACCATCGGTTCCACCGCCCATGCGGTCCTTCACCACGCGCGAGGCCCGGTCCTGATCTCCCGGCGGGGCACTGTCTGACCCGCTGCTCCATTCCTGCGCCTGGCCCGAGCCAAGCCCTGGAGCCCCTGCCCTATGTTCCAGGCGAATCGGGCCGGACGGCCCTATGCCGTGCGTTCCGTGGAAGGGAAGCTGAAGGTACATCAGGCGTAAACCGGGAGGATCTCATGCTTGCCCTTCGGACATCAGTCCGGAAGCATCCGCTGTGGTGGTATTACGGCATTACTTTCCTCTTGTCATGGGGCAGCATTGTGCTGGCCGTATGGGCCTCCACCGGCGGCCTGTCGCCCACCCCGGAAGAGTTCCAGCTGACGGTCCCGGTCACCGTGCCGGCGATGCTGCTCGGGCCGGCTGTTGCCGGCCTGCTGCTGACGGGAGTCGTGTCCGGACGGGCAGGGTACCGCGAATTATGGTCGCGCCTGCAGAAGTGGCGCGTGGGCGGCCGCTGGTACGCCGTCGCCCTGCTGGTCGCGCCAGTGACGATGGCCGCCGTCGTGCTGGGCCTTTGGTTGTCCTCCGCGGATTACGCACCACGGATCGCCACGGCAGAAGACAAGGCCGGCACCATCGTCATGGCGCTTGTGCTAGGGCTGGTGGTCGGGCTCCTCGAAGAAATCGGCTGGACCGGGTTCGCCATCCCGAAGGCGCGCCGGCGCCTCAGCGTGCTCTGGACCGGAATCATGGTGGGAGTGCTGTGGGGTGTATGGCATTTCTTTGTGAGCTACTGGGGCGGCGGCGGGACAAACGGCGGCATACCGCTGGAGATCTTCCTGTCCCTATGGTTCGTCGCCGTGCTCGTGGGGCAGCTCACCGCCTACCGTGTGCTCATGGTGTGGGTCTACGACCACACCGGCAGCCTGCTCCTGGCAATGCTGATGCACGCCAGCCTCGCGACGTTCCAGTTCATCCTGAACCCCCTGACGCCCGGGATCCCCCAGCAGGTCTACCCGTGGGGCCATGCGGCAACAGCCTGGCTGGTCGTCGCCGTCGTCATGCTGGTCCGCCGCGGAGACCTGACACGGGGACCTGGGACCCTTTCGGCCCGGAAACCCATCCACCATTCTTGAGGGGACGTGGTCCGACGACGTTGCGGCCGTCCAGGAGGAAAGGATCCTGGGCCGCGAAGGCGTGTGGCAGGAGCGGGGTGTCAGGCGGGCCGGCCGCTCTTCCCCGGCCTATGCTGGCCAGGTGACCCCTGCACCGACCCCCAGCACGCTTGATGTCGTGGTGCATTCCGGACCGGCTGACTGGTGGGTGATCCTTGCCGGCCTCGGGCCGTTGGCCGTCCTCATCGCCGCCCTGCTCGCCTTCTACATCAACTGGCGCACGCTCAAGCAGCGCACCACAGCGGACAAGACGGCCCTGGACCAGAAGCGGGAAGCGGACGCCCGGGCCCTGATGCAGAAGACTGAAGCGGACAGCCGGGCCGAATGGTGGCGGCGGACCCAGTGGGCGCTGGACCGGGCGCTGGACCAGGACGAGGGAACGAAGGCCCTGGGACTGGCCACCCTGGAAGTGCTGGCCCGCAGCGAACTCGCGCGCACCGAGGAACTCGAGTTGTTCGACATCGCGTGGAAGAGCGTCTCCGGGGATGAGAACGGGGACGACCCTGGGGAGGAAGGAAACACCGGCGCGGAGATGCCGTTCATGGACGCCGGCCGCAACATGGGCGAGAATGGAACGACGGATGAAGACACAACCAAGGAGGCTGGACCATGAGCGCAGCGTCGCCTGAACACCGGTTTGTCCATCCTCCGCGGAACACTTCCGCCAGTCCCGCCCCGAAGAAGGCCACCCCGGCTGAGCACCGGGTCCAGGTTGCGGCCGCCAGGCTGCGCGTCACGCTCGATCAGCGTCTGGGCCGCGAAACACCCGCAAAGACCAAGGCGCTGGCCAAGGAACCTATCTAGGTTCCGCTCGGATGGCTGTGGTACCCGACGCACAGCACGTGCTGGATTAGGTGAGTAGTGGCTGCAGTCCTCCTTGGATGGAATCCCAACGCATGGGACCGCTGGGACTACCGTGCCGCCGTCGAGCAGGTGGAACAGTCCGGGCGGTTCCTGCAGCGCTGGAGCATTGGCCACGCACTGCATGTCCGGCCGGGGGCTGAGGCCTGGCTCCTGGTAGAGGGCAGCACTGACGCAGGTTCCGGGCTCATCGGACATGGGGTGGTGGTGTCCGAACCCTACGCAACCATGCCACGAGGGGAACGCGAAGACGCCGCCTGGCACGTCAGCGTCGCTTTCGATGCCCTGCTCCCCCTCGGCGAGCAGATACCGCCGGAGGCCATCAGCCATGCCGTCCCCGGGATGGCCTGGCGCGACATCACCTTTCGTTCAGGCATGGACCTTCCACCAGGGGCGGAGCCTGGCCTTCGCCGGCTGTGGCGGGAGCAGGGGCCGTCCGCCGTTGTCCCTGCCCAAGTGGTTTCCGGGACCTATCCCCTGGCCGCGGTCAGCAGTATGGAGGTGAACCGCTACGAGCGGGACCCCGAAGCGCGCCGGATGTGCCTTGCTTTCCATGGAACGTCCTGCGCTGCCTGCGGGTTCTCTTTCGAGGCCTCGTACGGCGACACCGGCACAGGCTACATCGACGTCCACCACGTAGTGCCGCCGGAAATGCTCGGGGCCGGGTACCAGCTGGATCCCATTGTCGACCTTGTTCCGCTGTGCCCCAACTGCCACGCCCTGGCGCACCACGGGGTGACAGAACCACGCACAGTTTCGGAACTCCGGAACATCATCGCTGCTGCCGGCCATCTGAGGGGCGAGGCGGTAAGCCCCCGTGCCCTCCAGGCGCAGGATGACGCCCGGCGGATTCTCGAGGGCCGCCAGGACTGACCAGGTGGCCGTCCCTGAGCCTGTCCGGGGACCTTATGCCCTGTTTCCTCCGGCGGCTAAGCCGCATCCTAGTCGCGGGACCTGTAGGCGCAAGGAGCGGAAACAGCCATGCCAACAAGACGGAAAAGCAGTCGAACTGCCGGCGCACCCGCACACGGCGGGCCGGGCGCCTTGAGCCCGGCCGGGGCCGCCTGCCGGTTCGGGTTCCGGGTGGCAGTGGCTACTGTCGGCGTGACGGTCCTGACATTTGCGCTTGCCCTGACGGCACTGCCGGACAAGGTCCCCTACCCGTTCACTGGCGACGGAATCCCTCAGCAATGGCCCGGTGACTATTACTGGCTGTTTCCGGCGATGGTCCTGATGCTGCTTTTCGTGGCGTTGGTTGCCGTGCTTCATCAGTACGCACCGGATAAAAGCAAGACCTACAGTTCGCTGGCGCTGTGCCTCGAGGTGATCGCGGCGACTGTCCTCCTGGTCAACTACTACATCCAGGCAGTGGTCATGCCCACCAGCCTTGAAAAAGGGCAGCTTGACGGTTGGTCCATTTTCACGCAGTACAACCCCCACGGGATCTTCATTGCCTTGGAGGAACTGGGGTACCTGCTCATGACCCTGGTCTTCCTCTCCCTGGTGCCTGTGTTGTCCACCCGGGCCAGGCTTGAGCGGAGTATCCGGTGGCTGTTCCTGGCCAGCTTCGCCGCGGCAGTGGCCTCCCTGGCTGTCGTGGTGGCGTTGCGCGGCATGAACCGGGAGGACGTCTTCGAAATCATCATCATCAGCATCGCCTGGCTGACGCTGATCGCCGGAGGGGTCCTCCTGGCTGTCCTTTTCAGGCGCGGACCGCAGGTGGCGTAAGCCTTCGACGGCGGCTCTGCCTGCCAACAGCGGTGCCCGCACGGCTCTTGCACACATTGTCCGCGGCCCCAGGAAACCCAGGTTTTCCAAACTCGCCCCTTGACGGCTGCAAAACGTTTTGCATATAGTGATGCAAGCAACATACAAAACGTTTTGCAAAGGAACGGTCGATGGCGACGAAGGTAAACATCCGGGACGTAGCGAAAGCTGCAGGCGTGTCCGTGACCACTGTGTCCCACGCCCTGAGCGAAGCGCACAGCTCCCGGGTGAATGCCCGGACTGTCGAGCACATCAAAGCCGTCGCCGGCGACCTCGGCTACGCACCGAACCGGTTGGCGAGCGGACTGCGGAACCAGCGCTCCCAGATCCTGGGCCTTGTCAGCGACGAGATCACCACCACCCCCTTCGCCGGCGCCATGATCCAGGGCGCACAGGACGCGGCTTCCGAGCACGGACACCTGCTGATGGTGGTCAACTCCGGCCTGGACAATGAACTGGAGCGCCAGGAGATCCGGGCACTGCAGCAGCACCAGGTTGACGGAATCATCTTCGCCCGGATGTTCAACCAGCTGGTGTCCGTACCCGATGAACTCAGCGCGGTTCCCACCATCGTGCTGGACGCCACCACGGACAACCCCGGGCTGTCGTCGGTAGTGCCGGACGAATTCGGGGCCGGCGAGTCCGCTGCCGAACTCCTGGTGGCGGCAGGCCACCGCAGGATCGCCATGATCAACAATGAGGACGACATTCCTGCCGCCCACGAACGGCTCGCGGGTTTTCGTTCTGCCCTGGACCGCCATGGACTGGAGCTGCCGGCGGACCGCCTGGTGGCTGGGCATCCGAGCACTGCCGGCGGGCGTGCGGCTGCACTGGATCTGCTGTCCGGAACGGAACGGCCCACCGCGTTGTTCTGTTTCAACGACCAGATGGCCATGGGCGCCTACCAGGCAGCCGGCTATCTTGGCCTGGACATCCCGGCGGACGTCTCGATTGTGGGGGTGGACAACCTGGAACTGATTGCCGACGCCCTCTGGCCGGGGCTATCCACCATGGCCCTCCCCCACTATGAAATGGGCCGGTGGGTGGTCCATAAGCTGCTCAACGAACTTGAGAACCCCGGCGCACCCCGGGTGCATGAAAAGATCGCCTGCCCGCTGGTCGAGCGGGACTCCGTGGCCCCGCCCAGGAACTGACCTGCAGAGCCCCCGGGCCAGGTGCTGTTATCCGCTTTCCCTAATTCCCCCAAAAAAGATCGGGAACGCAGCCGTTGCAGCGGCCGCGTTCCCAGCAGGACCCCGTCACACCCCTCCACCCTGTCTAAGCAGAAAGACTGATCATGAACAAGAAGCTCACCAAGGTCCTGGCGACCAGCATAGCCGCCGTCGCCCTCACCGCCACCCTCGCCGGCTGCGGCAAGGGCAGCGCGTCCTCCTCCAGCGAAGGTTCCGGGGAGATTGCCCTTTGGACCCACAACGCCGGTAACCCGGACGAGCTGGCTGCGGTCCAGAAGATCGTGGACTCCTACAACGGCAGCCAGGACAAAGTGAAGATCAAGGTCCAGGCCTTCCCGCAGGACTCCTACAACGACTCTGTCGTTTCCGCCGCCGCCGCGGGGAACCTCCCCTGCATCGTGGACATCGATGGCCCCAACGTGCCGAACTGGGCGTGGGCCGGATACCTGAAACCCCTGGAACTGGATGCCGACCTTTCCAAGCAGCTCCCCAGCACAGTGGCTGAATGGGACGGAAAGCCCTACGCGGTGGGCTACTACGACGTCGCGCTGGCCATGATGGCACGCACCTCAGACCTGGAGGCCGCCGGGGTGCGGGCTGCCACCATCGAGCAGCCCTGGACCAAAGAGGAGTTCCAGGACGCCCTGACAAAGCTCAAGGCCCTCGGCAAGTGGGAGCACCCGCTGGACCTGGGCACCGCCGGCACCGGCGAATGGCTTCCGTACGCCTACTCCCCCTTCCTGCAGTCCTTCGGCGGAGACCTGGTCAACCGCGACGGCTTCCAGAGCGCCGAGGGCGAGCTCAACGGGGACAAGGCTGTGGCGTGGGCCGAGTGGTTCCGCGGCCTGGCCGACCAGGGATTCATCGCCAAGAAGAGCGGCAAGGATTCCACCCAGGACTTCCTGAACAACAAGAGCGCCATCGTCTACACCGGTTCATGGGCTGCGGACAAGGCAAAGGCCGCGCTCGGTGACGACCTGGTGGTTATGCCCCCTGTTGACCTGGGTGAAGGCCCCAAGATCGGCGGCGCCTCCTGGCAGTGGGGCGTCACCAGCGGCTGCAGCAATTCCGAGGCCGCCATGGACTACCTCTCCTACTCCCTGAAGCCGGAGAACATCGCCGCCGTCGCCAAAGCCACCGGAGCCATCCCCGCCAGCAATGAGGCGGCAGCCCTGATCCCGGCCTTCGCCGAGGGCGGCGCCAACCGGATCTTCATGGACTTCTCGCGTGAATACGCCGTCATGCGCCCCGAGACACCCGCCTACCCCTTCATCGCCACTGAATACGGCAAGGCCGTCCAGGACATCCTGAACGGCGCAGACCCGAAGTCCACCCTGGACAGCGCCGTGAAGGCGATAGACGCCAACATCAAGTCCAACGGCGGCTACAAGAAATAGCCGGAGCACGCCGGAGGGATGCGCCGCAGCGCGCCGCATCCCTCCGGCAGCCCGACCTACGGAGACCCCTCATGGCAACTTCCCACCTTCCCACCCGCCCACGTCCGGCCACCCCCGCAACTGCCGTGCCGCCGTCGAACGCTAAACCCGCCGCGCACCGCCGGCCCGGCTTCCGCCGGGACCAGCTCAGCGGCTGGGGCATGATCGCCCCCGCGGCGGTGCTCCTGCTGGCCTTCATCTTCATTCCGGCCATCCTGGGCTTCGGCCTGGCCTTCACCAACGCCCGGCTCATCTCGCCGCGGCCGGTGGAATTCGTGGGCGTGGACAACTTCGCCCGGCTCTTCACCGACCCCACGTTCTACCGCGCCCTGCTCAACGTCGCCTACTTCACCGTGGTCATCGTTCCGGTGCAGTCCGGCCTTGCCCTGGTGATGGCGCTGCTGATCAACAAGAAATTCCGCGGAGTGAACTTCTTCCGCACCGTGTACTTCCTGCCTGTGGTCACCTCCATGGTGGTGGTCTCGCTGCTGTGGCTGTTTATGTACCGCAAGGACGGCCTGGTCAACGAGATCCTCGCCGCCGTCAGCTTCGGCCTGATCGACGGGCCGGACTGGCTGGGCGATCCCAACACCGCAATGCCGGCCATCATCATCCTGTCCATCTGGCAGGCCGCCGGCTTCCACATGATCATCTGGCTGGCCGGACTGCAGGGCATCTCCGGCGAGCTCTACGAGGCGGCGCAGCTGGACGGCACCAGCCGGTGGCAGCAGTTCCGCTACGTCACCTGGCCCGGCCTCTTCCACACCCGGAGCCTGGTGCTCGTGACCATCACCATCCAGGCCCTTGGCCTCTTCGACCAGATCAGCGTAATGACCCAGGGCGGGCCCATGGATTCCACCACAACCATCATTTACGAGGCAGTCCAGTCCGGCTACCGGCAGCAGGAAACCTCCTACGCCTCCGCCATCTCACTGGTGTTCTTCGTCCTCGTCCTGATCGTCTCCGTGGTGCAGCGCCACCTCACGCGGGAGAAAGACTGACATGAAAAACCAACTGCTCCTCAGAAGCGCCGGCACCATGCTGGTGCGCATCCTCTTCGCGGTCGTCGCTGCGTTCCCCATCGTCTTCATGCTGGTGTCCTCGCTGAAGCCGGACCAGCAGATCTTCGGCGACATGTCCTCGCTGGCCGCGTTCCTGCCCATCGGCAACATCTCCTTCGACAACTACGCAGCCGTGTTCGACCGCGTCCCGGCAGCCCGCTTCCTGCTCAACTCGGTGGGCGTCTCCGCCGTCACCGTTGTCCTGGGCATCTTCGTCAACAGCCTCTGCGCCTTCGCACTGTCCCGGATGCAGGTCCGCGGCAAGAAGATCGTGTTCACCGCCATCCTGGCCACGCTGATCGTGCCCTTCCAGACCCTCGCCCTGCCGCTGGTGTGGTGGGTCAACCAGCTCCCCTACTTTGAACTGAACGGCTTCAGCCTTGAATTCTCCAAGGGCTGGCTGGACACCTACCAGGTGCAGATCATCCCGTTCATCGCCAACGCCTTCTCCATCTACCTGTTCCACCAGTACTTCGAGTCCATCCCCAAGGAACTCGACGAGGCCGCCCGCATTGACGGGGCCGGCTGGTTCAAGATCTACCGCCAGGTGGTCATGCCGCTCTCCGGACCGGCGACGGCCACGGTGGCGATCCTGACCTTCCTGCCGGCCTGGAACTCCTACCTCTGGCCGCTGATGGTGGTCCAGTCCGAGGAACTGCGCCCGGTGATGATCGGCATCCAGTACTTCTTCCAGCTGAACGTTTCGTGGGGCGAGGTGATGGCATACGCTTCCCTGATCACCGTTCCGGTGGTGGTGCTTTTCATCGCCTTCCAGCGTTCGTTCGTCAACAGCATCGCCTCCAGCGGTGTAAAGGGCTAACCATGAATTCATTGACGACGGCGGCGGGCGCCACGTTGGCTGCCACCGACCAGTACCGGCCCGCGTTCCACTACACCGCCGAACGGAACTGGCTGAACGATCCGAACGGGCTGGTGTACCTCAACGGCACCTACCACCTCTTCTACCAGCACAACCCGTTCGGCGCTGACTGGGGCAACATGTCCTGGGGGCACGCCACCTCGCGGGACCTGCTGCACTGGGACGAGCAGCCCGTGGCCATTCCGTGCGACGAACACGAGGCCATCTTCTCCGGCTCGGCGGTATTCGATCAGCACAACACCAGCGGCCTCGGCACAGCGGCCAATCCCCCGCTGGTGGCCATTTACACCAGTGCCTACAGTGACGCCGCGCCGCTTCCGGGCCGGCAGGCGCAGTCGCTCGCCTACAGCCTCGACGAAGGCCGGACCTGGACCAAGTACCACGGCAATCCCGTGCTGGACCGCGCGTCCGCGGACTTCCGCGATCCAAAGGTTTTTTGGTACGACGGCGGCGCCGGAAGTTACTGGGTGATGGTCGCCGTCGAGGCGGTGCAGCGCCAGGTAGTGCTGTACAAGTCGGCCGACCTGAAGGCGTGGGAACACCTGAGCACCTTTGGCCCTGCCAACGCCACCGGCGGCGTCTGGGAATGCCCGGACCTGTTCGAGCTGCCCGTGGACGGGAATCCGGAGGACAGCCGGTGGGTCCTCATTGTGAACATCAACCCGGGCGGCATTGCCGGCGGCTCCGCGGGACAGTACTTCGTGGGAGAGTTCGACGGCGTGGCGTTCCATTCCGGATCGACGGTCACCGAGGGCCTCCAGAAGGACAGCAGCCGGATGCGGGAGTACGGCTGGCTGGACTGGGGGCGGGACTACTACGCCGCCGTTTCGTTCAGCAACGTGCCGGACGGGCGCCGGATCATGATCGGCTGGATGAACAACTGGGACTACGCCCGCGAGACGCCCACCGGCGGCTGGCGCAGCGCCATGTCCCTGCCGCGGGAGGTGTTGCTGACCCAGGTGGACGGGAAAGTGATGCTTCGGCAGCAAGCCATTGATCCGTTGCCGGAGCGGGAAACAGGGCACGTCCGGCTGGGGCCGCAGCCCTTGGCGTCCGGCGTTCTGGACGTTCCGGCCGCCGCATCCGTGGCGCGGATCGACGTTGAGCTGGAGCCGGGCGCCGCGGCGGGAGTGGGACTGGTGCTTCGGGCGGGGGACGATGAGCGGACGGTCCTCCGCTACGACACTTCGGACGGGATGCTGCGGCTGGACCGCCGCGAATCCGGGCAGGTTGCCTTCCACGAAACCTTCCCGTCGATCGAAGCCGTGGCCGTGCCCCTGCAGGGAGGCCGGCTGCGCCTGCGGGTCTACCTGGACCGCTGCTCGGTGGAGGTTTTCGCCCAGGACGGGCTCGCCACGCTCACTGACCTGGTGTTCCCCGGGGAGGCGAGCACGGGCCTGGCCATCTTCGCCGAAGGTGAGGGGGCGCACCTCGTGGTGCTCGACGTCGTCGGCCGTTGAACCTTCCGGGAGTACGGTCTTAGTTCATGCCTGCGTAACGTCCCCGCCACCTGTTCGCTGTTCTTGGTTTCATCTGGATCCCGAGACTTGGTGTGCCCTTTCACCGGGCACCCCCCAACTTGGAGATTGACAGATGAAATACGCAAAGCTGCTGACCGCTGCGGCCATATGCACAGGAATGGCGCTGGGAACATCCCTTCCGGCCCAGGCCGCCGACACCAACCCCAACGGCACGGACAACCACTTTGACCTCCAGGCGCACCGCGGCGGGCTGGGACTGACCGTGGAGTCCACCCTGGCGTCCTTCGCCAAGGGCATCGAAACAGGTGTCTCCACCCTTGAACTGGACCTGCAGATCACCAAGGACGGCCGCGAAGTCGTCACGCATGACCGGAAGATCAGCGACAAGAAGTGCGCCGACACCGCCCCCGTCACCCCCGGAGACCCGCAGTTCCCGTACGTTGGCAAGTACATCAAGGACCTCACCTTCGACCAGGTCCGCAGCCTGGACTGCGGCTCAAAGACCCTGCCGCAGTTCCCGGGCCAGCAGGCGTCCCCAGGCGCCAAGATGCCTACCCTCGCCGAAGTTTTTGCCCTGGTGGACTCCTACCGGGCAAGCCAGGTGAAGTTCAACATCGAGACGAAGGTGGAGGCCGGCGCGCCCGAGCAGACCGCTCCCCGGGAACAGTTCGTAAACGTGGCACTGAAGGAAATCAAGGCTGCCAACATGCAGTCCCGCGTTTCCATCCAAAGCTTCGACTGGGGCGCACTCCGGCTCGTCCAGGAGATGGACCCGCAGATCCGCACCGTAGCCCTGACCAACAAGGACTTCCTGCAGGCCGGCAAGCCCGGCAGCTCACCCTGGTTGGGCGGCATTGATTCAGACGACTTCGGCGGTGACCTGGTGGACGCGGCCGCGTCCCTGGGCTTCGACGCCGTTTCCCCCGTCCACGGCACGCCCCAGAACGGAACCGTCACTGACCCCGGCTATGTCCCGTATGTCACGGCGGACATGGTGAGCCGGGCACACGCCAAGGGGATGCAGGTCATTCCCTGGACGGTGGACGACAAGCCCACCATGCGTGCACTCATCGACACCGGAGTGGACGGCATCATCACCGACTACCCGGACCGCCTTCGCAACGTCATGGCCGAGTACTCCATGAAGCTTCCGAAGCAGTTCTCGCTGGAACCCGGAGCTGCCCGGCCGTAAAGCCGGTGCCGGCACCAAGCGGGCCCTGCACGGTATTCCGTGCAGGGCCCTTTTCTTGGCAAAATGTGAATCACAACGCTCAGTTCGCGCCCGCCGGGTTTATCCTCAAAGTGCGTCTCCGGTTGCGGGGGCATTCGGGCGGGGGCTAGGCGCAATCGCGGTTTCACTACCGCGGGTCGGTTTCATGTTTGTATTCACACCGGGGAAACCCGGCGGAAGCCAAAGGAAACGTGCATGGGCCGCCGACGCGCAGCAACTGACCCGATTTATCCACGCTGGATCTGGACTGCCGCAGCGGCAGCCGTGGCACTCCTGATCGTAGGCGCCGCATTCGTGCTGCGGGCGGTGATTTTTCCCGCCGATTCAGGAGGGGGCGGCGCATCAGGCACGCCTCCGGTAAGTGAATCCCTGGCGCAGGACAGCCCTGCCGCCGCCGCCGGGAGCGCTCCCTGCATCCCCTTGAATATCCTCACTTCGCTGGAAAACGCGGACATGGTCCGTGCCCTGGCCGGCGGGTACACGGCGAAACCCCGGAGCGTGGACGGCAAATGTGTGGCTCCTGCAGTGATGCAGGAAAAATCGGGAGTCGCTGCCGGCAAGGTTGCTGCACAATTCTCCGGTGCGCCGGCAGGTGACAGGCCCGCCATCTGGCTGCCGGACTCCTCCGCGTGGTTAAGAATCGCACGGGAAGGTGCCGGTGGGAGCCTTGTCCCCGATGAAGGAACCAGCCTCGCCCGGAGTGCGATTGTGGTGGCTATGCCGGAGACGATGACCGCCGCGCTCGGCTGGGACAGCAACCCGCCGTCGTGGTCTGAGGTCTTCCGGATGGCCGGGGAACAGGATGTGTGGGAACGCCAGGGCCATGGCGACTGGGGAAAGTTCAAGTTCGGCAAGGCCAGCCCGCTCGTCTCGACGTCGGGCTTGATGGCCCTCGCAGCTTCCTACGGTGCCGCCGGCGGCAGCGTGGGAGGTTTGGAGGGCATGGATCTGAACGCACCATCGCTGGTGGAGAAGGTGCGCGACGTGGAGCTCGGCACCAGCCACTACATGGCCACTCCCGAGCATTTCCTGTGGCACGCCAGGCAGGCTGACGACGCCGGGCGGGTCTCGGAGTTCCTTTCCGCGGTGATCGTGGATGAAAAGTCTGTTTGGGACTACAACCGGGGAGTCGTCAGCGAGGACGGCAAAACGAAGCAATCCGGTCCCGCGCCGAAGGAACCCCTTCGCGCCATTTATCCCGACGACGGCGTGCACGTAGCGGACAACCCCGCAGTAATCCTTAACGGTGACTGGGTGGGGCGCCAGCAGCGCATGGCGGCCGAGGACTTTCTCGCCTTCGCAGTAACGGAACAGGGCCAACACGTTGTGAAGGCATCCGGGTATCGCAGCATCCAGGGGAAGCTGGATGCCGGCGTGGCCGCGACCGGACGGTACGCTGAGACGCTCCAGCCGCTGCCGCTTCCCAAGGGCAAGATGCTTAACGACATCAAGGACAGCTTCGCCGATGTCCGGAAGCGGGCCAGGGCCCTGTTCCTGCTGGACGTCTCCGAGTCCATGGTGCAGGAAACCGGAGTGACCAAGCTGCAACGGGCCAAGGACGCCGTGCTCAAGGCGCTGGATCATTTCGTCGGGGAAGATGAGATTGGGCTTGCTGCCTTCTCCCAGGTGGGCGACGGTCCCCTGACACCGGGCATCGTAAGCCCCGTAGCTCCCTTTGCAACCAACAAGGACGACCTCAAGGCCAAGCTCGCTGAACTTAAGGCCGTAGATGCTACGCCTCTTTTTGAAGCGGTGAGCCGCTTCGCGGGCGAACAAGCGAAGGAATACAAGGACAGCTTCATCAACACCATCGTGCTTTTGAGCGACGGAAAAAACGACACCACCCATCCGGGGGACCTGAAGGGTCTCTCGGAACAGTTGAGCCGCCAGAACCATTCCACGCCGGTCCTGGTTTTTACCCTCGCTTACGGTCCCGACGCCGATGTCCCCACCCTTAGGGAGATCGCTAAGGCCAGCGGGGCCCACTACTATGACGCCACCGATCCAAACAGGCTCGAAGAGGTGCTCAGCGAACTGGTGACCAGTTTCTAGGGCCGCCCGCCACGAGAAATCCTGCTGCAGCCTGACCACCTCCACGATGCCAGTGACGTCGACGGCGGTGCCCACTGCCGCGCTGAGCAGCTTCGAAACCAGGGCTGCTTCGTAGGCTGCGTTGGAGAGGTGCCGGATCTTAGGGCAGCCCGACCACCGCGCCGAGGCCGCGCCGGGCAACGACGTACCCCCAGAGCAACAACGCGTGTGGACGGGTTCCTCGCCAGTTCAAGGGGACCGAAGCGCCGCTCTTCTCAAAGACAATGGCCGCCCACCGGCGTCGCACCAGCCCGGGCCGGCGCAGGCGGAGTTTGTCGAGGGAGGCATACGGGATCCAGTTCCCTGCATGTTGCTTTGCAAGGCTTACCGCCCGCACTGGCGTCACAGTGGTGCGCTGAAAACGGGGGTTATCGCCGTGGTCCAGAGGATTGTGCGGGATGGTTCCGGCGGGCAGGATAAGGATTCCGTTCATGTTGACCCAGACCTGAACCCGCCGGCCGTCGCTGGTCGCGTCCCCGGAAACCAGGCGGCATAGGTCGTCGCTTTCCGGAGCTTCCACCGCATCCTGAGATTTCTGAGCCGTGGCGGACGGGCTGGACGGGCCGGTGCCGTCGACGTCCGGGGCATCAGTCTGCCCGGCGTAATGCGGGTCATGTGCTCTCCTGTTGGCGGCTGCGACAGCCTGCATCACTGCTGCGCGCAACCCATCGGCGCACAACCGGGGTGCGTCAACGGCGAACACCTCCCGATCGAGCTGGACAACCGAGCGGACACCGGCCTGCTCTCCCATAAGTTCTGCCAGGTCGTCATAGTCGGGACGTACAAGCAGACCCACTTCGTCGTCCAGTCCCACCTGCCAGCCATGGCCGGAAATCTCGGGTTCCACCTCGAAGGCGACATCAATCCAGTCCACCAACTCGGCCGCACGAACCGGCCCAAGATCTCCCCCGCGATGCACGGCATGAGGAGTCCCAGACGCTGGACCACGTCAGCGGCGTGAACAGTACAATCATGCTTGTTCAGTTGGTGATGCACCATGTTCGTCCGCACCCACTCGAGTTCGACTTTCCTTCGGCAAGCACGAGTCTAGGGCACCTCGCCGTCGTGGGTGACGCCGCGCTCAGACCTCGTATGCAGGCGCGCCTATTGGGACGATCCGGTTCGGCTCGCGTCCGAAGCCCTCAACCACCAGGCGGTCGTCGTAAGCCTGGACAGTCGCATATGAATTCACCGTCGTGTCGAGCATGCCCTTGAAAGTCATGAAGTGGGTGCCACCGGCGAAGCCGTAGTTGCCTGCATGGTTGTGGCCGTTGAACCAGGCGACCACATTGTCGTACGAGGTCACCAGGTCCACCAGTGTGGTGTCGTTGTAGGCATTGTGCTGGTCAAGGGGGAAGACAGGGTGGTGCGCGTTGAGCACAACCTTTTCGCCGTTGTGGCGAGCGAGTTCAAGGGTCTGCTCAATCCAGGCGAGCTGCTCCGGACCAACACCGCCGTTCCAGGTCTGGCCGTTCGGCTTGCCAGCCGCCTGCAGTTCGGCCCGCATCTTTTCGGCCAGTACGTAGTTGGCGGAACCTTCGGGGTTGCCGTAGGTGCTGACGTCGTTCGTGTCCACGATGATGAATCGCCAGCCGTTGCGGCGAAACTGGTGGTACGACGCCGGCATGTTCATGGTGCGCAGCACCTCCTCGCGGGGCATCTGGAAGTCATGGTTGCCGAGTACGTGGTACTTCGACATCCGCAGCTGCTCCCAGATGGGCATCACGGCATCGAAGCTCTCCGGAAACTCGTCGACGAAGTCGCCGAGGTGCAGCGCGAAGCGGAGGTCTTCCTCATTGAGGGTGGCCACCGCCTCCTGCAGCTTGCTGATGGACTGCCGGTAGAGCCGGACACCGCGGTCGGGCTTGTCAGCGTACTGGCAGTCGGCGATGACTCCGAACCGCAATGGCGGCTCGGCGCCGCGGGTAGTTGCGGCTGCTGCTGGGGCCCCGGCGACGGCGAAAGCGGCGGCCGCACCGGCACTCATGCCCAGGAAGCTGCGGCGGCTCTGGCCATGGCTGATGTGGGATGCGGGGAACTGGATCGGCATCGTGAGCTCCTGGGTGATAGGGAAAGGAACAGCACGAGCCAAGCAGCGCCAGGTGACGCTGCGGCAACGCAGCAGGGGCTACACCGTAAACTTCGGCCAAAGTCCCAAGGGACAACAAAAATGGTGCCGTGGCAGTTCGGCGGGCCGCGATGCTGTGTCTTGACCAAATGAAAAGGTGGCCGACGGCGGCAGCGCGTGCCATCCACCAGCGACTCCACCCGCACCGTCATGCTGCGGGCTATTGCCTACCCAGGTCCTCGACGGGCACGCTTACTCCCTTCCGAAGGGCCGATGCCAGCGCCGGACAAAATCTTCATGGGTCCGGGGACACCGCCGTCGAGCGGGTAGATAGGCTGGGTGGATGGCGACAGTTATTCTCGTGCGGCACGGCCGCACCACAGCCAATGCCACTGGACTGCTGGCCGGGCGGGCCGCCGGTGTCAGCCTGGACCAGATCGGGCGCGAGCAGGCGGCCTTGACCGGAGAACGGCTCGCGGCAGTGCCCGTAGTTGGGGTGGTGTCGAGCCCTCTCGAGCGTTGCCAGCAAACTGCCCAGCTCATCCTCGACCGCCAGGCCGGCAATCCGTACGCGCCGGTGGAACCCGATCTCACCGAGTGCGATTACGGCCAGTGGCAGGGCCGCATGCTCAGTGATCTCGCAACCGAAGACCTGTGGTCCGCTGTGCAGTCGCAGCCGTCCGCCGTCGTCTTTCCCGGCGGTGAATCCATGGCCGGGATGCAGGCTCGGGCGGTAGCAGCGATTCGGCGCCACGATGCAGCCTTCGAAGCCGAGTACGGGCCGGGAGCCGTTTGGGTGGCGGTGAGCCACGGTGACGTCATCAAATCAATTGTTGCCGACGCGCTTGGCATGCACCTCGACCTGTTCCAGCGCATTAACGTGGGCCCTGCCTCGGTATCGATCGTGCGCTATGGCGCCACACGACCAAGCGTCTACGCGACCAACACCGATGGCGGGGATCTGTCCTGGCTGTCGAACGGCATCCAGTCCGTCGACGCGCCGGTGGGCGGCGGTGCAGGGCAACGGACGCCATGAAGCGCCTGTGCCTAGAATGCTCTTATGCCTACACGTGTTCATGAGTTCGACTGGCCTGATCGGGTCGTCGTTGGCACCATTGGCCTTCCGGGGGCACGAACGTTCTACCTGCAGGTGCGGGCAGGGACTCAGATCGTAAGTATCGCCATGGAGAAGCAGCAGTCGGCCCTGCTTGCGGAGAAGATCGACGAAATCCTCGACCAGCTTCTCAACATCGAGGGCAACCCCCACAGCGTTCCCACCAGTACTCCCGTTGAACTGGTTGACAATGACCAGCTCGAGGCCGTTCAGGAGCAGTTCCGGACGGGCGCCATGAGTTTGGGCTGGGACCCGACGACAGCGCAGGTCGTGATAGAGGCCTACCCGATCACTGATGTCGACGCTGATAACGACGACGAATTGCTTGATGAGGATGACGCTGAAGTGCCCGAAATGCTACTGGTGCGGATGCCGGTTGGCACCGCCCGCGCATTTGCCAAGCGCACGCGGGAGGTTGTGGGCGCCGGGCGTCCTGCGTGCCCGCTCTGCGGTTACCCCGTAGACGCGGACGGGCACGTCTGCACTTTGCCCGAGGCCTGATGCCGGCGCCTGACCTGGTGACGGCCGAACTGACGCTCACCGGGCGCATTACGACGGCGTCGAACGCCACCTTCGTGGGCAGCATCGGCGATACGACAGTTGTCTATAAGCCCATAGCCGGGGAGAAACCGCTGTGGGATTTTCCCGACGGCGTCCTTGCCCACCGGGAGGTCGCCGCCTACCTGGTCTCGGAGGTCCTCGGCTGGAACGTGGTGCCTCGCACCTGGCTGCGCGATGGCCCGTTCGGCGAAGGGATGGTGCAGCTGTGGCAGGAGACAGACCCCGGCCAGAACGCCGTGGACCTCATTGCGTCGGACGACGTACCGGAGGTCGGTTGGAAACACGTCCTTGAGGGGCAGGATGAGAACGGACGGATGGTCGCCCTCATCCATGAGGACTCTCCGGCGCTCAGACGCATGGCGGTGTTCGACGTCGTCGTAAACAATGCCGACCGCAAAGGCGACCACATCCTTGCCATGGCGGGCGGCCACCGGCACGGCGTGGACCACGGGCTTACCTTTCACCGTGACCACAAACTGCGCACGGTGCTGTGGGGGTGGCTGGGAGATGCCCTGACCGTCGAGGAACTTGAGGGCATCGACCGTGTCGGCGAAGGACTGGACGGTGAGCTGGGCCGAAACCTGGCGGACCTGCTCAGCGCCAAAGAAGTCGCCTCGCTCGCCGCGCGCTGCGCCCGGTTGCGCTCGGCGGGTAGGTTCCCGGCTCCGAGCGGTGAGATGTCGGCGGTGCCCTGGCCGCTGTTCTGAGGGAATCACGCTACGGGCTTCGCAAGCTGGTGCACAAAAAATGTCACACCCTCCTTCAATAATGGGTACATGGCAAGCGAAGCGGTGGAAAAGGCTTTTGGGGCGATCGACGACGCGATTGCCATAATTCGCGCCGAAGTCGCCCGGCCCCATCGCGGGCCGGCGTCGGACACCGACCCTCTGGCCGCCGTGGCTGATGAGTGCTTGGACGTCCTTGCCGGGAGCGCACGGGCCGAAGCTCGGATCGCGGCATTGAAGGCGGAGGCAGCAGCTACCTATGCGGACTCGGCGCGGTCGGCGGCGCCCGTAGACATGCCGGCCCAGCCCAGGAAATGGCAATAGCGGCCGAGGTGGGCTGCGTCCTGGCCATCGGCGATCGGGCCGCAGGCATGCTGCTGGAACAATCCCATGCTCTAGCTACGTCCCTACCCCGGACCCTGTCAGCCTTGCAGGCGGGAACTGTTTCGTGGCAACACGCCAAGGTCATGGTGGACGAAACCGCCACCCTCGACCGCGACGCAGCGGGGGCACTTGAAGCCCACTTCCTCGGGGATGATGCGGCCTCTCCTGCCCGCGGCTGTCCTGTCGGCGAGATGCCCGCCTTCAGGTTCCGGCGGAAGGCCAGGACCTGGCGCGAACGGCACCACCCCGACAGTATCGAAAAACGCCATGCCAAAGGAGTGCAGGACAGATGCCTGGAATACACCCCGGAGCAGGACGGCATGGCGCGGGTGTCTGCCTACCTGCCGGCGGACCAGGGGGCTGCGATCTGGAACCGCATTACCGCCATCGCCCGGGGCCTGCAGGGGCCTAACGAGGCCCGGACGCTCACCCAGTTGCGGGCGGACGTATTCGCAACGGCAGCCCTGCGCAGCGACAACGGCTGCACCCGCTGCAGCAACGGCGTCAGCGGCGCGACCGGGGCTGGGCCGGATGCAGGGGCCAGCGGTCTTGCCGGTCTACCTACGCCCCGGGCCGAAATCCTGGTTACCGTTCCTGTCTTCTCCCTGCTCGGGGCGACGGAGGAGCCGGCCATGCTCGACGGGTTTGGACCCATTCCTGCCTCCATGGCACGGAATCTGGTGGCCAATGGAGCGGACTCGTTCCACCGGGTGCTCGTGGATCCACGGGACGGGGCACCCTTGGAGATCGGACGCTCGAGTTACCGGGTCACAAAGGCCATGCGGAACTGGCTACGGATGCGTGACGGCAAATGCCCGTTCCCCGGGTGCAGCAACCATTCCCTGGACAACGAAGCCGACCACCTCTTGGCCTGGCATCACGGCGGAACCACCGGGATCAGCAACCTGGGACAGCCCTGTCCACGGCACCACAGACTCAAACACGCCAGCGGCTGGAGACCGACGCCGGCAACAAAAAATGAGCCGCCCGGCTGGGTCTCACCATCAGGACGGAACTACAAAAGCGAACACCAGGACTGGGAGCCGCCCCACTGGCCGCGTTCGATCGCGCCGGAAGCCGGCGAATGGAAACCACAACGGCTTTACCCGCCTATGCCCACCACCGTGGGCGGGACCGTGGACTACCTTAAGGTACCGCCATCTGCCGCAGAACAGTTCCTGCGCGCCTACCTCAGTGCCAACTAACTGCCGGCAAAGCACAAGGGACCACGCACAAATCGTGCGGAGTCCCTTGTGTCAGATCCGAAAGGTATCGCGGCAGGGGTTGTGAGACCGAGGCCTAGTTGGCGGCTTCCGCCACATGCGAAACGCCAAGTATCCGCGGTTGGGAACATCCTCGTAACTGACATCAGCCCAGACCTAGTTGGCGAACGAGAGGGATACCGTGCTGACTCGGCCGCTCACGCCTTTGGAACACGCTGGTGCATCTACGACGAAGCCTGGCGGCTTATGTCACACCTGGCGCTTCTGCGACGGATAGATGCGCATTGGCGGCTCGCTCGGCACTACGGGATTGCATGCATGCTGATCTTTCACAAGCTAACGGACCTCGAGAATGTCGGGGCTCAAGGCTCAGCAATGCGTGCGCTGGCAAACAGCCTCTTGGCTAACACCGAAACCCGGATCATCTACCGACAGGAGGCTGACCAGCTCGGAGTCACAGCCGGAGCGCTGGGACTCACCGGAACCGAACAGAAGCCACTCCCCGGGCTTGGCGTGGGCCAGTGCCTGTGGCGCATCAAGGATCGCTCGTTCGTGTGCCAGCACCAGCTGCACCCCGGCGAACTGGAGCTCTTCGACACTACTAGACGGATGGTGGGCAGCCGCCATGCCCTCGACGATTCATGACGTTTTCGCGGACCCTGATCGTTCGCGTTGGGACGCCACCGGCCGACCAAAGACGCCGATGGAACAGTCATCCTTCGTCGCGTTGCGCACTCTGACGTCTATGAACTTCCGCCACTGATTCTTGTGTTTTGAGTTCTGACTCAGTCTGGCGGGCGCAGCCCCGACAGCCACAATAAGCTTCTCGCAGGCCGCCGCCAGCTGACGCGTGCGAGCGTTGAAGAGGCTGTCCCCAGCGCCATCACTCATGAGAATGAATCCGGTCACCCCCTGCAGCGAGCCCCGAAAGAGTCGCATCGACCCGGCGGCACCGTGAGAAGTCACGAAGGTGGTCTGATTGGCGAACTCGCTGTTATCCGGAGCGGAGATGACACGCAGGTCACCGTCCTTGAGGTATCCAATTACGCCGTCGCCAACATGTGCACCAAGAAACTTGTCGCCAGAAACCGCAACGCCGAGGAAGGTCGAGGAAAAATCGTGAACGTCACGACCGTGTCGTTCGGCGAGCATGTTGACCTTGGCGAGAAGTCGCTCTAGGAGCTCGATCTTGATCTGGCCGCCGTCGACGCTCGCGACAAGCTGTTCGAACTGCTCGACCAGCGCGGCGCATCCTTCGTCTGCCACCGCTTGCGCGCCAAATTCGGAATGCGAAGCGGACCCAGCGCCGTCAGCTAGACAGATCGCTTGAACGCCGCCGCGTGAAAGGTACTGAGTCCGATCCTGACCGCGCGTTCCGTCAAGCTCGTGCCCTCGGCCACGCACCTGATGATGGAACTCATTGAACACTTACAACTCCGCCCAGCCAGCCAAGCCCTCAAGATCAAGCTTGACCGTGTCTCCAGGGGTGGACCGGGAGACACGGGAAACAGACTTCGACAGCCACTCGAAGAACTCCTTAAAGCTCAGGCCTTGGAGCCGAAGCGGCGGACGGTTCGGGCTGAATCGGGCCAGCACATTCATGTCGGCATCAGCCCCGATCCCGATCGGGAATACTGTGAGCTTCTTCTGGGCGACAAGTTCCGTCACGCGGTGGACTGCGCGTTCGAGTTCGTCAGGACGCCCGTTAGGCTTACCGTCGGTCATCAGAACGAGCCAGGGCTGGTAGTACAGGACGCCAGCGTTGGAATAAGTGGACTTTCGCTTCTCGAGCGTGTCGAGGGCGAGGTTAACTCCCTCGCCGAGGGCCGTGCCGCCCGTCGCATCGATGGCATCGATTCGGTTTAGCCGCTCAATACTAGCGAAGTCCTGAATCAGGCTCACAGCAGAGTTGAACTCGACGATGCTCACTTCGGCGGCGTCGTGGGCGTCGTCATCTTCGTCAATCGCGTCGTAGAACAGGTTGACGCCCTTGACAAGCTCGCGGATGTTGTCTCCCATCATCGATCCGCTCGTGTCGAGGCAAAGCGCGACGGGTACGCGCGGAGTCGGGTTCTCGACGAGGTCGTCGGCGCCGATGTTGAGTGCCATGGGATTACCTTTCATTTGATCTGATCGCTTAGTAGTGGATCAGGAGCTCAGCCACGTGACGAGACGCTGCCAGAAGCTCTTCTTCGGCGGCACGGCTGAGTTAGCGGAGGAGGGCGACGACCTCGGGGCTGTGCGCGGCGGGCGCGAAGCAGTCGAGCGCGGTGGACAAGGTTGCTTTGTCGCGGTCTGATGAGACTTTGGAATATCGAGCCCCTTGGATCGGAACCACCGCTCATGATCGAAAGTGATGAAGGGCTGGCGACACTCGGCACAAAGCCGCGCCGGGTTGAGTTCCGCTGCCTTCTTGACGCACGCAGCGCAGCGCCCGTAAGAGAGTTCGGTCTTCGCAGTCAACGTCTTACAGTCCTTGCACGGAACCGGTTGACAGTTTGAGCATCGACCATCGACCAGGTACGTCTGGGCAACTTCCCTGTTGCAGTTCTCGCAGGTCGCGTAGTTGCGCTTGCGGTTGCAGTCCCAGCAACGACTTTCGTTCAGCGCGTCAGCAGGCCTTGGTTTGCCGCAGTCCGCGCATCTCGATTTGCTCTGATTGCAGTCGTAGCAAAGGCTGGGTTCGTAGTAGGACTGGTTCTCTTCGTCCCACCTGCCGACGATTGCGCTCGGCCGCTTACACTGCGGACAGTCGCGGATAGGTGTGTCAGGCCGGAATGCACGGAATCGAAAAGGGTAGACATCGTTCGACATAGGGTCGAAATCGTCGTTGCCACCGAAGAAGTCGCGGTATTCGCGGAATGCCGCGAGCCACTCGTTCGCTGTCGGGCGACGATCATAGCGTGAGCCGCCCTGGCGCTGAAATGCGTGCCAGAACAGGCGCTTGATTTGAAAAGGGAGGTGGCTCCACATGAACTTCCAGTTCCCCTCGGGCTGGTCCTGGTCGGACGCTCCCTGGAACTGGAAAGCGAACTTGCCTTCCTTGATTAGGGCTGCAAAGTCGCCACCATCAGCTCCGGCGCGCGCATAGGGGAACTGACCCGTGATGAGAATCATGAAGAGCATCGTTGCGATCGCAAAACGTTCCTCCTCGACGGTGCGCAGCGCGTCAGCGTAGTCGCCCGTGATCGTAGACGCGGTGAACATCGCCGTCCCCACGGGGCAGGGGTACCCTTCTACCTGCCATGAGTCGGCATCGATGATCCAAACGTTCTTATGCTCGTCAACCATAAGATTCTTCGGATTTATATCACCGAGGAGGATGTTCAGCGAATGCAGGTAGGCAACCTTTTTCAGGAATGAGACGCAAACATCTACGAGGTCTGCTTTGGTCCAAGTCGGATACATCCTTTTGAACCGAGCAGGACGCATGATCGTCGCCTGGAGCTCCTTCCCAGTTGCTCGCGGCATGGCGTAGCCAACGAAGTCACCGTCACCATTTGTGATGATGTGCGAGGGAAAACCAATGCCTGGCGTTTCAAGTTCGTGCGATAGAAGGAGCTCGAGCTTTGCCTTGCGATGTTCGGTTCGATGGTCCCTGTCGAAGATCTTGACTACCTTGCTGGGATTGTCTCGCACGGCATAGACGGAACCCTCACCGCCCTCGCCAACCCGTTCGCCCAAGATGAGCGCGTGACGCGAATGTAGTGACACTGCGATCACCTGGTCACCGGAGATGGGGATGGCTGCATCTTCAAGCAGCTGATCCTTCGGCTTGAGCGTTGTCACACGCTTGAAAGCTCCGTCCGCTCGTTGCGGAGCAGGCCTCTTTGCCGCACTGGTGTCGCGCCTGCCTCCAGGCCTCGCGTCGACTTCGGCGACGCCAAACCTGCGCTTGAACTTGTCCAGCAGAGGGGCCAGCGTCTCCACTTCGGCATAGTCTTTGGCCTTCGCAAGCCCCTCATCGGCGTGCCGCGTCATGCGGGCGAGCTTTCCAGCGCCACGCTGGTACAAGTCCTGGTCGGAATCTACTGCAATCCGACCATCCACATTTACTGTGCCTGCCACGAGCTGACACTTCGCCTCGGCCGCGAGCAGTCGGATGCGCAGCCGCAATGTGATGTCGTTGGTCAGCAGGCTCATGTCGTACCGGTCGCTGAAGTGCGTGAAGAGATCGACGAACAGGTCGTCTGCATAAGGGTTCGATCCGTCACCAAGGTCCTTGCGAACGAGTCCGTGTGCTGCCGCGGACTCCAACGCCGTGAGCCACTGGCCAGCACGACGCACTGCGGCCGCGCGCTCCTCAGTGAACAGCGAGACATCCAGGCCGCTCTGCTTGGAGAGCTCATCGATGACCTTGGACGGGACCACGATGCCGTTGCCATTGCGGATGGCGACATCCTTGCAACGCTCGAAGAGTCTCTTCAGACCTGCTGAGCGTGCAGTGTCTGTGTCCATGAAGACGTTCGTATCGATGAAGAGTCGGCGGCCGGTCTCGACGAAATCCTCAGGCGCAAGAACGGACGCAACGAGGTGTTCCGCAGAGCGTCGAGTCGGGGTTTCACCAATTGGCGGGCGTGGTGTTGGCATAGGTCCTGTCGCAGGCATCAGTGGCCGTTGATTCGTCACCTCACTCCTCCCCTTGAACGCTAGCGCGGAACGTAACGTTGCTGTGGAAGCCGGCGGCCGAACGAGAAGAGAACTCTGTGAGCAGTTCTGCGGCCCTTTCCTGGCTCACCTGGCGGGCACGCTGGAACGCAACCAATTCGTCGGCAGGGATGCGGTGGTGCGTCCCAACTTTCACAGCTTCGATGCTGCCTGATTCGATGAGCTTCATGAGCGTTGCCCGAGAGACGCCGAGCAAGTTCGAAGCTTCCGTGGTCGTGTATTGCTCCTTAACGGGAACGACGACGGCACCTGATCCATGCTCCGCTTCAAGGAGTCGCAGAATGTTCTCTGCGCTTCTGCGCGAGAGCGTGAGCGTTACTTGCACGTGACCGCTAGCTTCTCGGAGCGCGCGGCGTAGCACGTCGATCGAGTCTTCTTCTTGCCCGTCCATGCCGCCTCCATTGCCACAACTGCCCTTAACTGCTGTAACTGTAACATATGTGTCGTATCTACAGGCGATGCAACGAGAAAGTCTGCGAAGCATCGCGCACTCACCTTGCATGAGCAATCGCAACGCCAGAGAAACCCCACCAGAACTGCCAGTCACCCTTCCGTTTGCCAGCATCAGCGTCGACGCGAACGGTGTCATGCATGTCGTCTACGACGGGCATGAGTTCCCGCCACAGGATCGACAACCGAGTGGACTCGTGCTCGATTCGGTGACCTGCTCGATGCCTTGTCGGCCCATCGCAGCCACTCCGTTCGGGTCGAAGTTCACGAGCACGATGGCTCTGTCTTCACTAACATCGTCCATGCGACCAGACGCGAGCGGTCTGCGGATGAAGCCTCACGCTCCAGCGCGATGCTGCGAGCGCGGCACCGGCCGCCACATCAGCTCATCGAAGTGCACGGGTCAGGCTTCATTCCAAGCGAAGACGTAACGCTCTCACCGTTTCCGCCGCGGAAGGTGGGTATGGCGATCTTCCGATACTCGCTGTGCGTGTGAAAGACTCAACTCAAATTGGGGCTGCCTGTGAGTTGGCTTGTCCGGGGGTAGAAGGGGTACGAAGGCTTGCCACAGCTAAACACCGCGGACAGTTTCTTGCTGTTCATTGCCACTTTGAAAAAAGTGGATATATTGAACCTTCCGGCTGGTCGGCGGTATCCCCTACCGCTCACTCAGATGGTTAGTCAGATCGTCTCAGACCGATTTGTTCTTTCCGGCTCACAACTGGCGACCGGAGACAGACTAGTTTTTGACCTGCAGTATCGGGCCTCTATAAGCCGTCATTACTACGCCATGTATCACGCAGCGCGAGCCATCAGCTTTGCTTTCCACGGCGGGGATGACCACCAAGCTCATTCCACGCTCCCGCGAAACCTTCCCCACTCGATGGTCGACGTAGGAAAGCGCGAAATCGAGCTCACGGACGCGAGGCTCCTGAGAAATCTCGCGGATTACGATCCATACCCGACGCAGCAGTCGGACTGGGAAGCGGACGCTCGGGCGCTGTCAGTCGTAGCATCTGAATTTTGCCAAGCGTGCGAGGATTTCGCACTGCAGAACGGATACATCTAATGTCCAGCATTGAACACGTCGAATTGCTCATCAGCACACTCGCCACGGCCGGAATTTCTGTCAGTGACGTGCAAGAACGCAGTTTCCCTGGTGAGCGATGGCTGATTACCTACGTGGCCGGGGAGAGCTTAGTAGCGGCGCAAAGCTTGGCTGGATCGTTGGAGCAGACACTCAACAAGCAGGTCGATGGAGATTCCAGCTCATTCGTAGTTGTGGTCCGCCCCGCAGTAGTTGCAGACGCTCCTGTGGCCCCGCCCGTAAGACGCGGCCGCTTGGCGGAGCGCGACGTCGACCAGCTTGTTCAACTAATGGAGGCTCGGTCGCGCACTTCCGACGCCCTCCCAAGTCTCCACTATGTGGAAGACCCGCGCACCAGCCTCGCGGCCGTGGGTGCGTCGCGTCATCAGCTCGTGTACGGACGAAGAGGTGTAGGGAAAACCGCCCTACTGCTGGAAGCAAAGAGGGTCGCGGAGCGTGAAGGTCACGTAACCCTCTGGCTGAACGCTCATGTCCTCAGGCACCACACCGTGGGCAACGCAGCTGCAGTTCTGGCCGGAATGATCCTTTCCACCCTGGCAGAGCAGGGTGGAAGCTCAGGCGGGACGGCATTCTCCCGACTTCGGACGATTCGGGATGAGCTGGCAGACCTGGTCGACAATAATCAGAACGTGGAGAGTGCCATCGCACGTCGGTTGCCGGAAATTAACCAGGTCCTTAGGGCAGTCCTGCGCCCTGGGCTGGTGCGATTCTATGTATTTATCGATGATTTCTACTTGCTGCCTTTGAATGCCCAGCCTGCGTTCCTGGACTACGTCGCCGGAATGCTTCGCGACTGCGATGGATGGGTAAAAGTTGCCAGCATTGAACGATTGACACGGCCGTACGAGCCGTCAGCGCGTGTCGGGCTCGAAATCCCGCACGACGCCACAAAGATCGATTTGGACATGACCCTCGAAGATCCTCAGGCCACGCAACACTTCCTGGAGGCAGTGTTGGTCAAGTACACGACAACCGCTGGCATCAAATCCCCGTCATCAATCGCCAAGTCCGAGGCTCTGGGCCGCTTGGTTCTGGCATCTGGCGGGGTTCCACGAGATTATCTAAATCTCTTTGCATCTTCCCTCGTGGTTGCTCGCGAGAAGCGCACACTCGCGAAGGAGCTGGGGCGCGAAGACGTAGCCGTGGCGGCCGGTCGGCTAGCCCGTGGCAAGAAGCGAGACCTTGAACAAGACGTTGCGGGGAATGCGGATGTATTGCTGGGTGCGCTCGAAGAGCTGTCCTCGATCGTGAAGGGTGCGGGCTACGCATACTTCCGCATAGACGTTTCGCAGAAGAATTCCCCAGGATACGAGCTTCTGGCGCTCTTGGTGGACCTGCGATTCGCTCACTTGGTCCAGTCGTCTCTCTCAGATCAGCACAAGAGCGGCGTTAGGTACGAAGCTTATGTCTTGGACCTAAGCGAGTTTACGGACATTCGACTCAAGCGTGGGCTCCACGTTTTGGACTTGGAAGACGGACATTGGACGCTACGACTCACTGGCCAGGCCCAGTCCAAGCAGCGTTTGAGCGGTACGCAACTGCGCGACGAACTCAGACAGAGCCCGCTTGTGAACTTGGTCGATTTAGCGCTCTAAACGAGTGCGCCGCGCAGCCGCGCGCTTTACTTGAAATAGCAATATAACTCGGGGAGGTCCCCCCTGTGTGCTGGACGGCGGGACAGTCTCTGCGTGGCAGCCGCAAGTTCGGTTCTTGCGCCCATTCATCTGCCGACACTCAGACTTGCTCCTTGGTGATTTCGGCCCGGAAGGAGCTCCCACGTTGTGTGCGATCTCGCACCTCCGGGTTGAGTGCCAAGAAATTCCGTCGAATTGACCAGCCACACCGAGCAGAGGACACACCTTGCTGAGTATTTGAAGCATGCAAGATCCAGCGCTGAACATGTTAGTTGGCACCGCGCCATCCTGTTTGTTACGGCGCCAACTAACTTGTCAACTCCCAGCCGATCAAGATTTTTGTCCCTAACCCGGCGTCGTCGGGCTACCGCCATCAAAACCAGTCTTCGCCAGTGTTCCAGTCCTGTTTCGCCAACTAGAGTTCATACCGCCAACTAGCTTCCGATCTCACAGGGGTCCTAGAAGTCCCAGTCCTCGTCCTCGGTGTTAACAGCCTTCCCGATCACGTAAGACGAACCTGATCCCGAGAAGAAGTCGTGGTTCTCGTCAGCGTTGGGCGACAGGGCCGAGAGGATGGCCGGGTTCACGTCGGTGACGGAAGCCGGGAACATCGCCTCGTAGCCCAGGTTCATCAGGGCCTTGTTGGCGTTGTAGTGCAGGAACTTTTTGACATCCTCGGCCAGGCCCACGCCGTCGTAGAGATCGTGGGTGTACTGGACCTCGTTCTCGTACAGCTCGAAGAGCAGCTCGAACGTGTAGTCCTTAATTTCCTGGCGCTTCTCCTCGGAAACCCTCTCCAATCCCTTCTGGAACTTGTAGCCGATGTAATAGCCGTGCACGGCCTCATCGCGGATGATCAGGCGGATCAGGTCGGCCGTGTTCGTCAGCTTGGCCCGTGAGGACCAGTACATGGGGAGGTAGAAGCCCGAGTAGAACAGGAAGCTCTCCAGCAGCGTGGAGGCAACCTTGCGCTTCAGGGGATCATCGCCCTGGTAGTAGTCCATGACGATCTGCGCCTTCTTCTGAAGGTTCTCGTTCTCGGTGGACCAGCGGAAAGCCTCGTCGATCTCCTTGGTGGAGGCCAGCGTGGAGAAGATGGAGGAGTAGCTCTTGGCGTGCACGGACTCCATGAAAGCGATGTTCGTGTACACGGCCTCTTCGTGCGGAGTCAGCGCGTCCGGGATCAGGGAGACGGCACCAACAGTGCCCTGGATGGTGTCCAGCAGGGTCAGCCCGGTGAACACGCGCATGGTGAGCTGCTGCTCGGCCGGCGTCAGCGTGTTCCAGGACTGCACGTCGTTGGACAGCGGCACCTTCTCCGGCAGCCAGAAGTTGTTGACCAGGCGGTTCCAGACGTCGACGTCCTTGTCGTCCTGGATGCGGTTCCAGTTGATGGCCTCGACGTGGCTAAGCAGCTTGACCTTCTCGGTCATGTCATCCCCTATGCGTTGGGTGGTTTTCTCTAAGTTAAAGCGTACGACGGCGGGCGGGCACCCGCCGTCGTACTGGCACATTTAGTTGAAGATTAAAGCATGCAGGAAACGCAGCCCTCAACCTCAGTCCCTTCCAGCGCGAGCTGGCGGAGACGGATGTAGTAAATGGTCTTGATGCCCTTTTTCCAGGCGTAGATCTGGGCCTTGTTGATATCGCGCGTGGTGGCGGTGTCCTTGAAGAACAGCGTCAGCGACAGGCCCTGGTCCACGTGCTGGGTGGCGGCGGCGTAGGTGTCGATGACCTTCTCGTAGCCGATCTCGTACGCGTCCTGGTAGTACTCCAGGTTGTCGTTCGTCAGGTACGGCGCCGGGTAGTAGACGCGGCCCAGCTTGCCTTCCTTGCGGATCTCGATCTTGGACGCCACCGGGTGGATCGAGGAGGTGGAGTTGTTGATGTAGGAGATCGAGCCGGTAGGCGGCACGGCCTGCAGGTTCTGGTTGTAGATGCCGTGCTCCATGACCGAAGCCTTGAGCGCGCGCCAGTCTTCCTGCGTGGGGATGTGCACGTTCTTGAAGAGCTCACGGACCTTCTCGGTCTGCGGCACCCATTCCTGCTCCGTGTACTTGTCGAAGAACTCGCCGGAGGCGTACTTGGACTTTTCAAAGCCGCCGAACGTCTGGCCGGTCTCGATGGCCAGCAGGTTGGAGGCGCGGATGGCGTGGTACACCACCGAGTAGAAGTAGATGTTCGTGAAGTCCAGGCCCTCTTCGGAACCGTAGTGGACCCGCTCACGCGCCAGGTAGCCGTGCAGGTTCATCTGGCCCAGGCCGATGGCGTGGCTCTGGTCGTTGCCCTTGGCGATGGACGGCACCGAGGTGATGTTGGACATGTCGGACACGGCCGAGAGCGAGCGGATGGCCGTCTCGATGGTCAGGCCGAAGTCCGGCGAGTCCATGGTCTTGGCGATGTTCAGCGAGCCCAGGTTGCAGGAAATGTCCTTGCCGGTGTCCGCGTAGGACAGGTCATCGTTGTACGTGGTGGGCTGGGAAACCTGGAGGATCTCAGAGCACAGGTTGGACATGATGATCTTGCCGTCGATCGGGTTCTCCCGGTTCACGGTGTCCTCGAACATGATGTACGGGTAGCCGGACTCGAACTGGATCTCGGCGAGGGTCTGGAAGAACTCGCGGGCCTTGATCTTGGTCTTCTTGATCCGGGAGTCGTCCACCATCTCGTAGTACTTCTCGGTGACCGAGACGTCGGAGAACGGCATGCCGTAGACGCGCTCCACGTCGTACGGCGAGAACAGGTACATGTCCTCGTCCCGCTTGGCCAGCTCGAACGTAATGTCCGGGATGACGACGCCGAGGGAGAGGGTCTTGATGCGGATCTTCTCGTCCGCGTTCTCGCGCTTGGTGTCCAGGAAGCGGTAGATGTCCGGGTGGTGCGCGTGCAGGTACACGGCTCCCGCACCCTGGCGGGCACCGAGCTGGTTGGCGTAGGAGAAGCTGTCTTCGAGGAGCTTCATCACGGGGATGACGCCGGAGGACTGGTTCTCGATCTGCTTGATCGGGGCGCCGACTTCGCGGATGTTGGTCAGCGCAAATGCCACGCCGCCGCCGCGCTTGGAGAGCTGCAGCGCGGAGTTGATGGACCGGCCGATCGACTCCATGTTGTCTTCGATGCGGAGCAGGAAGCAGGAGACCAGCTCGCCGCGCTGCTTCTTGCCCGCGTTCAGGAACGTGGGGGTGGCCGGCTGGAAGCGGCCCTCGATGATCTCGTCCACCATCTGGAGGGCAAGCTGCTCGTTGCCGCGGGCCAGGTGCAGGGCAACCATGCAGACGCGGTCCTCGTAGCGCTCCAGGAAGCGCTTGCCGTCGAACGTCTTGAGTGTGTAGGACGTGTAGAACTTGAACGCGCCCAGGAACGTCTCGAAGCGGAACTTCTTCTTGTAGGCACGGTTGAACAGTTCACGGATGAAGTTCATCGTGTACTGGTCCAGCGTCTCGCGCTCGTAGTACTGGTTCTTCACCAGGTAGTCGAGCTTCTCTTCCAGGTCGTGGAAGAACACGGTGTTGTTGTTTACGTGCTGCAGGAAGTACTGGTGGGCGGCCTCGCGGTCGGCCTCGAACTGGATCTCGCCGCTGGGACCGTACAGGTTCAGCATGGCGTTCAGCTCGTGGTAGCCCAGGCCCTTGTAGGCGGCGGGCATCTCGGGCTTCTGGGCCCTGGTTACTTCTGTGTCTGCGACAGTCGTGTCCAAAACGTATCCAATCCTTGGTTGACCCGGGTGACGTCTTCCGGCGTTCCCATAAGTTCGAATCTATAGAGGTGGGGTACCTGGCATTTGGCGGCGATGATGTCCCCCGCCATGCAGTAGTTGTCCCCGAAGTTTGTGTTGCCGGCACCGATGACCCCGCGCAGCAGTTGCCTGTTCTGCGGGTTGTTCAGGAACCGGATGACCTGCTTGGGAACGGAGCCCTCTCCCCCGGTGCCGCCGTAGGTGGGCACCACCAGCACGAACGGCCGGGTGGCGAGCAGGGGTGCGTCCTTGGCCAGGAGCGGAATCCGGGCCGCGTCGCGGCCAAGCTTGGAGACAAAGCGGCTGGTGTTCTCGGACGCCGAGGAGAAATAGATAAGCTGGCTCTCCGTAACAACCGCCGGGACCGGCCCTGAAGATGCCACGCGCTGAGCCACGTGGAAATCCTGGACTGCTGGTGCTGCCGTAAGAGTCACCTCGGCTGGTTGTTGTTTGTCGGCAGGGAAAGGCCTTAAGCCACGGAGGAAACGGCGGAGAGGGCCAGTTCCTCGATCTTGTCCGGGCGGAAACCCGACCAGTGGTCCTGGTCCGTGACCACAACGGGTGCCTGCATGTAGCCCAGTGCCTTCAGTCGCTCGAGGGCTTCGGCGTCCTGGGAGATGTCAACGCTCTGGTACGTGATGCCCTTTTTGTCGAGAGCCCGGTAGGTGGCGTTGCACTGAACACAAGCAGGCTTGGTGTAAACCGTTACGGTCATGATTCCTGTCCCCTTTTCTGGAAAAACTTGCTCGTCCGGTGTTCCCGCCCAAGCTGTATGTAGATACTACATCTAGTGCAGACGCCTCTTCGGAACCCCAAGATGATGTATTACAAGTATGTCATTTAATGCACCGTTAATCCACAGGCAAGGTCCCTCAAAATGTCCGGAATCCCGCCAAATTCGTGGACTGAATCCACACCCTGTGGAGTACTTAGCCACATTTAACGCCCAGCGTGTCGCTGGAAAGACGGCGTGTCGCGGCCCCTGCCGAGGGGTGCTGGAGGGGTCCGTGGCACAGGAAAGGGGCCCCGAAGTGACCTTCGGAACCCCTCCTGGTGATGAAACGCACGACGACGGCCGCCGCCTTATCTATGAAGCGCTAGAGCAGCGCCTCCCGGCGGTCCAGCACGATCTGCTGCACGTCCAGGTAGCCGGACTGGAATCCCGCCCGCGAGTAGCAGAGGTAGAACAGCCACATCCGCTGGAACACGGCGTCGAAGCCCAGCTCCCCCACCTCGCGGGACCGCTCCAGGAACCGTTCCTCCCACAACCGCAGGGTGGCGGCGTAGTGGTCCCCCATGCCCATCCGCTCCCGCACGCGCAGCGAGGTGTGCTGCTGCGTCACGCCCTCGATGGCGCGGACGGACGGCAGGAACCCGCCCGGGAAGATGTACTTGTGCACCCACGTGTACGCGTTGCGGGTTGCGAGCATGCGGCCGTGCGGCATGGTGATCGCCTGGATGGCCACCTTGCCGCCGGGGGCCAGCACCCGGTCGATGGTCTGGAAGTAGATGGGCCAGTACTCGTAGCCCACCGCCTCGATCATCTCTACGGACACGACGGCGTCGTACTCGCCCTCCACCGCACGGTAGTCCTGGAGGGCCACGGTCACACTGTCCGCGTAGCCGGCCGCCGCGATCCGCTCCTGCGCCAGCGCCTGCTGTTCGCTGGACAGGGTCACGGAGTAGACGGTGGCGCCACGGGCTGCTGCCCGAAGCGCCAATTCACCCCAGCCGGTGCCGATTTCCAGGAGCCTGGTCCCGGCTCCGACGCCGGCCTTGTCCAGCAGCCTGTCGATCTTTGCCTGCTGGGCTTCGGCCAGCGCCTCCCAGCCAACCGAGGCGAGCGGCCCGGCGTCGGACGGAAACAGTGCCGCCGAGTAGCTCATGGTGGTGTCCAGGAAGTTGGAGAACAGGTCGTTGGACAGGTCGTAGTGCCGCGAAATGTTGCTGCGCGTATTCTGTTCTGCGTTCCGTTCCTGGCGGGGCGTGCGCGGCAGGTACAGCGAGCGCAGCTTCTGCAAAGGAGTGGGGATGAGCGTGTCCACCGACGCCGCGAACACCTCAAGGACGCCAGCCAGGTCGCTGGCTTCCCAGTCTCCGGCCATAAACGACTCGCCCAGCCCGATCAGGCCGTTGTCGCCGATCCTGGCTTCGAACGCCTCCGGCCGCATCATGGTCATGACCGGCGCGTCCGGACCGCCGGTGCCCAGCACGGTGCCATCCGGGTACTCCACCCGCAGCGGCAGCCGCTTCACGGCTCCTTTGAACAGGAGGCCGGCGGCTTTGCCGGCCACGGCAGCCTTGGCGCCCGACGGCGGCTGGGCCACTTCCGGCCACAGGTCCGGATCGATGGTGGCGGGCGACGCCGGCACGCCGGCCGCGGTCCAGGCTGCGGGAGAGTGCGCGGGGGCCTTGCCGGCAGCGTCGCCTGCTGCCATGAGTCCAGCCCTATCGGCGGCTGTGCCTGTTGCCTTGCCTCCGACATAGGCCGCAGTTGCTTGGTTGTCGTCCGTCATTGTCATTGAACTGCCTCCTGTGAGGGGTGGTGTGGCCGGGCGACGACCGGAAGGCGTCTTGCCCAGAGTGTAATGCCCTGCACCCTGATGAGTGCGGAAACCAGCAGCGGCGCGGCCGGCACCGCAAGGGCGGCCGCAAGGATGTTCCGGAGGGTGGCGGGCCGGCGGATGCCGTCCATGCTGGCCACGAAGGGCCGGTGGCCTTCGCGCTCCAGCACGATGGACACCGCCAGCCGCTCCCCCGGCGCAGGCAGCTTCATCCGGTACTGCCCGCTTACGTCGTTGAAGGGTGAGACATAGAACGCCTTGGGCACCGAAGCCCGGCCGGCCGCATCCGTCCGGAGCAGGTAGCAGTGGCGCTCCCCGTACGTGTTGTGGACCTCGGCCACCACGCACTCGAGCTCACCGCTGGTGCGATAGCACCAGAACAGCGTCAGGGGGTTGAAGACGTAACCGAAAACCCTGGCGCTGGTCAGCATGTGGATAGCGCCGCCGTCGGGCTCTATGCCCTGGGTGCGCAGGTAGCGCTCCACGTTGCTGCGGATGCTGGCATGCGGATCCCCGAGATGGTCACCGGCCTTGAACACGGCCAGCGGCCGGAGCAGGAACGGTAGCCGCGGGAGCTGGTCCACATCCACGAACCAGCTGTAGTTGCGGTACGTGAACGCGTTCTTCAGCGGTGTGCGCCGCACGTGCGATATGGACGTGCGGTAGAGGGCTGGGGCAGTGGTCATGCGGGTTCCGCCGCGGACAGCAGCTCCCGTTCCCCGCCGTCGCGGGAGCCGGGCAGATCGGCAGCCTGGGCAACGGGCCAGGAACGGCCCAGCGCCTCGGCGGCCCGCACGCCGGAAAGCGCGCCGTCCTCATGGAAGCCCCAGCCGAGGTAGGCACCGGCGTACGCGATGCGGTTGTCACTGAGGCCCGCGATTGCCTGCTGGGCCTGCAGCGACTCGGGGGTGTACTGCGGGTGCTCGTACACCATCCGCTTGAGGACCCGGTCATCCGCAATCAGCTCCGACTCCCCCAGGCTCACCAGGTAGGGCATGCCGTCAGCCGGGCTGAGCCGCTGCAGCCGGGTCAGGTCGTAGCTCACCAGGACCTTGTCCGGCCGGGCTTCGCAGGACGGCAGGCGGTAGTTCCAGGAGGCCTTGGCATTGTCCGAGGCGGGCAGGACGGCCGGGTCCCGATGGAAGACAGTGTGGTTTACGGAGTACGGCATCCCGCCAAGCGCTTCCTTTTCGGCAGGCGTGGCATCGGCCAGGAACCCGAGGGCCTGCGCAGGATGGGTGGCGATGACAACCGCCTCGAAATCCTCCACGCCATGTTCCGTCACCAGCTCGACGCCAAGCTCGTGGCGCCGGACGGCGGTCACCGGCGTGTTGAGCCGGACATCTGCCAGCGTGGCCGCGAGCTTCTCGACGTACTTGGCCGAGCCGCCGCTGACCGTCCGCCACTGCGGCGAGCCTTTGACGCCCAGCATGCCGTGGTGGCCCAGGAACGTGAAGAGGTAGCGGGCGGGGTACGCCAGCGCGGTGGTTGGGTCGCAGGACCACACGGCGCTGACCACCGGGGTCATGAAGTGCGAGATGAAGTAGGAGCTGAATTTTTCGCGTTCCAGGAACTCGCCAAGGGTCTGCTCAGGTGCGGCCAGTTCCGGGTTGACCGCGGAAACGGGTGTGGTCTCCAGGAGGGCCCGGGCCTTCCGGTAGAAGCGGGTGACCTCGAGCAGCATCAGCAGGTAACGGCCCCGCAGGAGGCTGGAGGGGCGGGCGATGATGCCGCGTCCGCCCCCGCGGGCCCCGGCGTACTCCAGGCCGCAGCCGTCGCACCGGATGGACATGCTCATTTCAGAATCCTGCGTCTCTACCCCCAGTTCGGCGAACAGCCGCAGCAGAGTGGGGTACGTCCGTTCATTGTGCACGATGAAGCCGGTATCGACGCCCAGGGAGGACCCGTCCGGCTGCGGCAGGTCATGCGTGTCCGCGTGCCCTCCCAGCCGGGAATCCGCTTCGAACAGCGTGACGTCGTCCTGCCGGTTGAGGACGTAGGCGGCAGTCAGGCCGGCCACGCCGCTGCCAATGACGGCCACCCGCCGTCGCCCGCCTCCGCTTACTGCTGGGTTAGGTGACAATGTATGCTCCTCTGCTGAACATTTGCCGCTGGGCTGGGTATGCAGAGGGCAATTCGGCACCAGGTGCCCCGCGGATGGGTGGGATGGGCGGCAGTTTTTTCGGCGGCCGCGGCGGAGTACTGTGGGCGGGTGGTAAACCCGGTACACCTGAAGACCCTCCTGGAGGTCACCCGGCTCGGTTCATTCGCAGCCGCAGCGGCAACCCTGGGCTACACGGCCTCGGCCGTCTCCCAGCAGATGTCCGCCCTGGAACGCGACACCGGCGTCGTCCTGTTCCAGCGCTCGGCGCGCCGCGTGGTGCCCACGGAAGCCGCCGTCGTCATGACCCGCCACGCTGCCAAGGTCCTCACGGACATTGAAGCCCTGATGGCCGCTGCTTCCAGGACGCAGGATTCAGCCAGCCAGGAACTAAGGCTGGGGATCTTTCCCAGCCTGGCCACCTATGTCCTGCCACGGATCCTGAAGAACCCGTCGTGGAAGAACCTGGGCATCGACCTGAAGGTGTCCGTGGCTGAACCCGGGCAGACCATCCAGGGGCTGCGCACCGGCGGTGACCTGGACCTCGCCGTGGTCTTTCAGGTTGGCCAGACCGGTTTTGCGTGGCCGAACACCATCAACCGGCAATGGATCGGCGACGACGACTTCCGGGTGGTGCTGCCCGCCGGATGGGGCTTCCGCTCCGATGCCAAGGTGGCGGCTGACCATCTCTCCGAGATGCCGTGGATCATGCACCACCCGGGCACCAGCGACGCCATGGTGATTGAGCGACTGTTCGCCGGCTGCAACCTGCATCCGCGGGTGGTGGCGCACAGTGACGATTTCCACGCGAGCCTGGAGATGGCCGCCGCGGGGCTGGGCGCGGCTTTGGTGCCGGAACTCGCGCTGCGGAACAAGCCGGCGGGCGTGGTGGTGCTGGACGTTCCCGAAATCCGGATGGCCCGGAACGTCTTTGCGCTCCTGATCAATGAGCGGAAGACCGCCCGGGTCCAGCTGTTCGTCGACCTCCTGGCCGAGACGCTCGCCGGGATGCGCACCGCGGTGAATTAGGCCCGAACGCTGGAATGCACCGCTGTTCGGGTCTATGTTGAAACTATGAGCAAGGTAGCGAGCCGGCACTTTGGAGAGATTGAGCTCAACCACGGCAGGGATCACTTGATCGCCGCGAAGCATGAACTGCGCGGCCACCCGCTGGAACTCGACCTGAACGTGACCGCCCACGACCACTTCGACGAGGCCGCGCTGCACAAGGTGGACTACCGCCTGCGGTTCCTGCCCGAGCTCGTGGACGAGGTCCGGGACATGATCGCGGAAGAACTGGAGCAGGAAGGCACCAGCCCGCAGGAGTACCTGCACTTCCACTGCAACGCCCTCAAGGATGAGCACCTGCAGAAGGTCTTCGGGATATCAGACCGCAGCCAGCTCACCAACGAGGTGTTCCTGAAGGCCCTGAAACTCGGCCACGTGGGCATCTACCCCGGACAGCCCGAACGCTACTTCGTCCTGGACTTCACCCTGGGTGAGCATTTCACCGACGAGGTGCTGGTGGCCTCCGCCGACGAAGACGGCGTGGTGGACGACGAAATTGTGTGGGAGTCCTAGGTTTCGACGGGCTCGACCATCAAACAAAAGAACGACGTCGGCAGGTCACCTGAAGTGACCAGCCGACGTCGTTCTTTATGTACTTACTTCGCTGACTCCAGCAAGCCGGCGCGGACTGCCTGGGTTGCCTTGACCAGGTTGCGCAGGGACTCTTCGGTCTCGGCGTAGCCCCGGGTCTTCAGGCCGCAGTCCGGGTTGACCCAGAGCTGGCGGGACGGAACGTGCTTGACGGCGGTGGCCAGCAGTTCGGTGACTTCACCCTCACCCGGCACGCGCGGCGAGTGGATGTCATAGACGCCCGGGCCAACGCCGCGGCCGAAGCCGTGGGACTCGAGGTCGTGGACAACCTCCATGCGTGAGCGGGCTGCCTCGATGGAGGTCACGTCCGCGTCGAGGCCGTCGATCGCGTCGATGATCACGCCGAACTCCGAGTAGCAGAGGTGGGTGTGGATCTGGGTGGCGTCGGCTGCACCGGCCGTTGCCAGGCGGAAGGAATCCACGGACCACTTCAGGTAGTCCTCGTGGTCAGCCTTGCGCAGCGGCAGGAGCTCGCGCAGCGCGGGCTCGTCCACCTGGATGACCTTGATGCCGGCAGCTTCGAGGTCGGCGATTTCGTCGCGCAGGGCCAGG
Organism: Pseudarthrobacter sp. GA104; assembly: GCF_009741265.1. GTDB lineage: Bacteria > Actinomycetota > Actinomycetes > Actinomycetales > Micrococcaceae > Arthrobacter. Next base: position 4,067,150 of record NZ_WOWL01000001.1, on the reverse strand, counting down.
CCAACCTGGTTGGCGGTTTCGCGCAGCGGCTGGTCGTCGCGGACGAAGGACCAGGCGAGGATCGTGACCGGGCCGGTGAGCATGCCCTTCATCGGCTTACTGGTCAGGGACTGTGCGTACTTGGCCCACTCCACCGTGATGGGGGCGCTGCGGGTGACGTCGCCCCAGAGGATGGACGGCCGGGTGCAGCGGGAGCCGTAGGACTGGACCCAGCCGTGGACCGTGACGTCGAAGCCCTCAAGGTTCTCGGCGAAGTACTGCACCATGTCGTTGCGCTCGGGCTCGCCGTGCACCAGGACGTCGTAGCCCAGCTCTTCCTGGAGTTCAACGACGCGTTTGATCTCATCCTTCATGAGCTGTTCGTACTGCTCGTTGGTGAGGTCGCCCTTGTTGTTGCGGGCACGGGCCGAACGGATCTCCGAGGTCTGCGGGAAGGAGCCGATGGTGGTGGTGGGCAGCGGCGGCAGGTGCAGCGCCTGTTCCTGGGCGGCCTCGCGGACCGGGTACTCCGAGCGGCTGAAGTCAGCGGCGGTGAGCGCCTCGGTGCGGGCACGGACGTCCGTGCGGCGGACCCCTGCGGCGGTGGCGCGGGAAGCAATCACTGCTGTTGCCTCGTCAATGGCGGCCTTCGCGGAAGCGGGGTCGGCCAGGTATGACGCGAGGGTCCTGACCTCAACCGCCTTCTGGTCGGAGAACGCCAGCCAGCTGCGCAGCTGTTCGGAGAGCTGCGTCTCCTCGGCAACGTCATGCGGCACGTGCTGCGTGGAAGTGGAGGTGGAGACGGTGACCTTGCCTGCAGCTGCCTTCAGGGCGTCCAGCTTGGCAGCCGAAGCGGCGAGGTCGTTGCGCCAGATGTTGTGGCCGTCAACGACGCCGGCAACCAGGGTCTTGCTGCCCAGCCCGGCGAGTGCCGCGGCGGAAGGAACGGCGCCCTTGAAGACGTCAATGTGCAGGGCGTCGATGTTGGTGGCTGCGAGGGTGCCGAGCTGGCCGTCGAGCGAACCGTACGGGGTGGAGACGAGGATCTGCGGGCGGTTCGCTGCAGCGGTGAGGACCTCGTAGGCGCGGGCCACGGCTGCTTCGATTTCGACGGCCGGGGTGTCCTGGTCAACTACGAGTGCGGGTTCGTCCAGCTGGACCCAGCTGGCGCCGGCGGCGGCGAGCTTCTCAAGCAGCTGGACGTAGACGGGCAGGATGTCCTCGAGGCGGGACAGCGGCGCGAAACCGGCCGGGGCGCCGTCGGAAGCCTTGGACAGCAGCAGGTACGTGACCGGGCCAACGATGTACGGGCGGGTTTCGATGCCGTTGGCCAGGGCGAAGGCGAACTCGTCAACCTTCGCGGTGGTGGCCAGGCTGAACCCGGTCTCCGGCCCGATTTCCGGCACCAGGTAGTGGTAGTTGGTGTCGAACCACTTGGTCATTTCCAGCGGCTGCTGTTCCTTGTTGCCGCGGGCAAGGGTGAAGTAGCCGTCGATGTCCAGCTGTCCCTCGGCGTTGAGCAGCTTGCCGAAGCGGGCAGGCACGGCGCCGAGGTGGGCAGTGGTGTCCAGGACCTGGTCGTAGTAGGAGAAGGTGCCCGGTACGGCTGCGGCTTCCGTGAGGCCGAGTTCCTGCAGGCGCCTGGCGATGGACAGCTGGATGTCCTTGGCGGCGGTGTCCAGGGCGGCGGCGTCGATCTTGCCGCCCCAGTAGGCCTCGACGGCTTTCTTGAGTTCGCGGCGGCGGCCGATGCGGGGGTATCCCAGCAGGGAAGCGGCGGGAAAGGGCGTGGTGGCGTTGTTGATGTCAGTCATGGGAATCTCCTGGGGAGTTGGAATGTGTGCGGAAGGCCCGTTGGAGGGCGCACAGCTGAAGGGTGTTCAGCTAAAAAGCGTTCAGCTAAAAGACGTTGGGCTTTGGCGGGCTCAGCTGGCGAGCTGGCCGGCCACGGCTTCGCGGCGGCTGGAGCGGGTGCGCCGCGGGAGGGCCAGCTTGTCCAGCACGTCCAGGGCGCTTTGGTGTTCGTTGAAGGTGTAGAGGTGGATGCCCGGCGCTCCGGCTTCCAGTGCTGCGTTGGCAAGGTCCACGGTGGCGCTGACGCCGATCCGCATGCGTTCCGCGTCGCTGTCCGCCGCGGCCATGCGTTCCAGCAGTTCGGGAGCCGGCTCCACGCCTGTCAGCTCGCCGAGCCGCTTCAGTCGCCGGAGGCTGGTGAGCGGCATGACACCGGGGATGATCGGGATGGTGACCCCGGCCCGGCGTGCCCTCGTCAGGAGGTCGGCATACTGCTCCGTGTGGAAGAAGACCTGCGTGATGGCGAAGTCCGCGCCGGACCGCTGCTTCGCGAGCAGCACCTCGACGTCGTGCGCTTCGCTCGGTGACTCCGGGTGCCGGGTGGGGTAGGCAGCGACGCCCACGGCGATCTTCCCGGCGCAGAGCAGGGCGGACCGGCGCTGTTCAACCCGGCGGATCAGTTCGATCAGGTCCTGCGCATAGCGCAGCGACCCTTCGGCCGGTTCGCCGCCGTCCCTGGGCAGGTCGCCGCGGAGGGCAAGGATGCCGCGCACGCCGGTATCCAGCAGCTCGCCGATGATTCCCGCAAGTTCCTGGGGCGTGTTGCCCACGCAGGTCAGGTGGGCCAGGGGCCGGAGCGTGGTTTCCAGGAGGAGGCGGTTGATGAGCTCGACGGCGGTATCCCGGTTGGAGCCGCTGGCACCGTAGGTGACGGAAACGTAGTCCGGTGCGGTGGTTTCCAGTTCCCTGATGGTGGTCCAGAGCGTTTCCGCGGCTGCCGGCGAACGTGGCGGGAACAGCTCGTAGGAAAGCGCCACCGGAGCGGCGTCGGAGAGATTCGGGTGCGTTTCAATAAGGCTTGGTGGCGACATTTGCGTCCTTGGCTTTGGGCCATTGACGGCTGCTGTCGGCAAATGCGACGGCGGGCCGGCAATGAATTGAGTTTGGGGAACACGGAAGGACTCCACGAGGACGCAGCCGCGGCTGGTACGCCCTGAAATGAAGTTGTCCGTGAGCAAATGTCAGGCCCACATGGGGGCACCCACACCCTCCACACGGAGGATCGCTGACACGTTACCGGGGTAACTTGTATAAGACTCTATGAGCGGCCGGGCACGTATTCAAGTTGGCCTCCGAATTAAGACTCAGTTTTACGCCCTCTTTTGGATCTTTTCGGAATTTTGTTCGTTGCGCCCGGCGCTACCAGGGGCGCTCCGGGCCGGGCGCATATTCAGTGTCCCCCAGGTATTCCTCCCGTTCGCGGCCGCTGTTGCGTTCGCGCTGGCCCTGCCGGGCGCTGTCCTCCAACTGCTGGAGCTGGCTCTGCAGCGGCGAAGCCTGGCCGTCCTCACCGGGTGTGTCCTCCGCCGGTCCTACGTCCGGCGCCGGCTTGTTGCCGGCGGCCGAGAGTTTTTCCTGCAGGCGTGCGTCAGCTCCCGCCAGCCGGTCCCCCGTCCCGCCGGGCTGTCCCTCGGAAAAGCATCCGTCGGGTGCTGCTTCCGCGGCTGCGAGTGCCTCCCTGAACAGGCCGGCCGCCGGCGCGGGTTCACCTGCCTGCAGTTTTTCGTCGCCGAGGCGCTCGATGGCCAGGACCAGGTTCACCCTGATGACGCAGGCTTCGGCCGACTCGGACCGGGCCGGGGGAACAAGGTCCAGCGCTTCCTCGAAGCGGAGGCGCGCCGCGGCGAAATTGCCGTCAAGGACATCGGCATCCCCGGCGGCGAAGGGCGCCTTGTGGGGTTCGATGAGGTTTGCCGGCTGCAGGGCGTCCGCGGCGGCCCGGACGGATGCCGCGTCGGCGGCGTCGAAGGCGTCCGCTGCCCGGCCTCCCAGCAATCCAAGGCTGAGCAGTTTGACGGCGATGCACACGGCCAGGACCACCGGCAAGGCGGACCACGCGAGGAGGCGGCGGCGCCGTGCCGGCCGGCTGCCCGCGTCGCGCTCGAGGGACGTCACCCGTCCTCCGCCTTTCCATCCTGGGATCGCCGGCCGGCCGAGGCCGGGACAAGGGCCCGCACTTCACGGAGCCGGCGAATAATCACGATGGCCTCCGCCAACCCCAGCACGAAGGCACCGGCCGCGAGGATCCAGTACAGCTCGGTCCGCCCCGCCAGGGATCCGTCACTGCCCGGGCGTTCGAGCGTGCCCCCGGATTCGGGCACCGCAGGGCGGGCATCCTGCATCATCGGCGCAACGGGGTCGCCGGACGACCGGTGGACATAGGGAACGCCCAGCTGCCCTGCGAGCTCCCGCAGCCGGGGCTCATCAATCCTGGACAGTGCATCCCGAGGCTGCGCCTCCCCGCCGGCACCGGCGGTGCTGTCCTGGACATAGGGGGCGTCCTCGCCTTCCGTGGAACCTCCGTGGTGCTCCTGCCCGGCGCTTTCCCGCCCGGTGTTTTCGCGCATCCTTCCGCCGCCTGGTGTGCCGTAGCCCAGCACTGCTCCCCCGGCCACCAGGCCATCCGCCAGGTCCAGGGCTTCCGGTTCCTTCGGGCTGGTGTGCTCGCCATCGCCAAGGTAGTAGACGAGCCGGGGCCGCTCAGGGTGGCTCTGCCGGGCTGCGGTGAGGCGTTCGGCCAGCACCTTCCGGGCTGCGGTGATGGTGCTTCCTTTGGCATAGGCCGTGACCTGCGGCTCCAGCACAGAGATGATGGTTTCCAGCGCCAGGGTATCGGTGGTCAGCGGCATCCGGACATGGGCTTTGGTGTCGAAGGTGATGACGGAAAAGCGGGCGCCGGGCAGTTCCTCGGCGATGGCCGCGATGTCCTGCCGCACTCCCTCCATCCTGGGTCCGGCGTTGCCGTAGTCCTCCGCGACCATGCTGGTGGTGGTGTCCACCACAAAAAACACGTTGAGGTCGGCGGTGGCTGCCTGGGCCGTGCCGCCCGGCAGTCCGGGCCGCAGCGCCGCGCCGAGGAGGAGCAGTACCAGTGCGCTTCGGGGCATCCAGGCGCGGACGTTGGCTCCCGCACTTCGCTCCGCAGCCGTCCGCACAGCAGTCCCCGCTCCCCGGTAAAGCCGCCATCCCAGGAACCCGAGGGCCGCCACCATGACGGGAAGCAGCAGCCACCAGGGAAGGATCGGTTGCAGGGTCATGGCCGCAACCGCCAGCCGGCGACGGCGAGGACCAGCCCGGAGAGGAGGGCCGCGGTGAGCGGCAGTCCCGGCTCGTCCGAGACGACCGCCCGCGGCGCGCCCTGAAGAGCCGACTTTTCCGTTTCCTCGACGCCCCGCACGACGCCCGGCACAGCTTCGGGGTTGTCCAGGGCGTAATAGGCACCGCCCGTGGATTCCGCCGCAGCCCGCAACTGCTCCCCTGGCTGATCCTGGCCTGGGCCGTAGTCAAGGTCACCCGGGTTCAGTGCATACACGCGCACAGCCCTGTCCCTGGCAAGGGCGGCCGCTTCCCCGAGGGTCATGATGGGGTCTCCGGAGAGGAAATTGTCCGTTGCCAGGACCACTGACCGCGAGCGCGCCGGTTGGCCGGATGGGCGGTTGATGCCAGTGTCCCGGTTTCCGGCCTGTTCCGTCCCGCGGGGGAAGCTGGTGAGGCAGGACGCCAGGCCGTCGCCGATCAGGGAGGAGCCCCGGCCGCTCCACGTCCCGTCGAGGAATCCGGAACTGCCGGGTTTCCCGTTGAAGGCGTCCCGTGCGAGCTGCAGCTGCTCCCGGGCGTAGCCGTAGTCGTCGGTCAGCGGAAAAACCTGGATGGCCGTGCTGTCAAAAACGGTCAGGCCGATGCGTTCGCCGTCGAATTCGGCGGCCAGTTCCGAGAAGACGTCCACCACGGCGGCGTCGGCACTGCTCATGGAGCCCGAAACGTCGAGGCACAGCATGATGTCGCGGTTGTGCTGTTCCGGCCGGATGGTGGCCACCTCGGCGGGTCGTGCCGCCGCCACAGCCGTGGAAACCAGCAGGGACGCGCAGGCGAGCGCGGCCACTGCGAGCCAGCGGCAGTACCGCCGCACGGCTAACTGGTACTCCGGCAGCACGGTGAGCCGGTCCGCATGGGCCACCGGCCGGCGTCGTGCGTTGGCATTCCTGTCCGGCCGCAGGGCAGCCCATAGGGCAGCGCCGGCTGCCACGGCGGCCAGCGGCAGCAGCCACCACCACATCAGTTCCATGCCTGCACCGCCTTGCGTGCCGCGGCCGCGGAGCCTGCGACGGAGGGAAGGGGCTCGGGGCCGAACTCGGCCGGATACAGCTGCCCGACGGCGGATGCGGCGGCCGGCAGCGGATGTTCCGCGAGGTCCGTCCGGGTCATGCGGGGCGCATCCACTCCGGTGGCGTCGCGGATGAATTTCCTCAGCAGGAGGCTGATTTCCTGGTGGGAGTCCCGGGCGCTCCGCTTTCCGGCGGCGGCGTCACGTTCCACGTCATCGATCCTCTGCAGGTACGCCGCCTTGAGTCCTGCCAGCTCGGTCAGGCGTGCAGGTCGGTGGCGGGCCTGCACGCCCAGTGGCTTGCGGGTGGCGGCAAACACGAACGCGTACCAGGCGGCAACCATCACCAGCAGTCCTGCACCGGCCCAGCCCCAGACGGGGGCATACTCCAGCGGTCCGTAGAACTCCGGTTCAGCCTGCACGTCGGTGCCTTTCCAGGAGGGCGAACAGGGCCGTCATCACGCCCCCGGTTCCGGCCACTTCGCCTTCCGTGATCCCGGCCTGGCGCAGCATGGCCCTACGCCCGGCGTCCCGTTCTGCCACGGCGTTGGCATAGGCCGCGGCGACTGCCGGGTCCCGGGCAAGGTGCGCAAGAAGGGGGCGGGAACCGCTGACGCTGTAGGAATCAGGCAGGCCCTGCTCCGGCTGAAGGAGCGGGTCCCCAGGGGCCAGTCCTGCGTCCCGGACCGTGAGCCAGAGGACCTCGTGCTGGGCCCGAAGCCGGCGCAGCAACTGCCCCAAGGCCGGGCTGGCCGCAAGTTCGTCGGCAACGACGAACAGCAGGTTGCGCCCCTTCACCTTGCGCGCTACATGGTGGAGCTGGTCCTCGATCCTGCTGGGCGCAGCGTCCAGCGTCGCCGCCGAGTGCACCTGCCGCAGGAGGCGTTCCAGATGGGCCTCACCGGCTTTGGCGGGCAGTGACGTTGTGCCCCCGGAATCGCCGCACACCAGTCCCACCACGTCACCGTGCCGGTGGGCAAGGTACCCCATGACCCCCAGCGCCATCACAGCGATGTCCTTCTTGGTTTCCCCACTGTAGGCTGCCGCGGCCATGTTGCGGCCCGAGTCCGTGACCAGGATGACGCTCTGCCGGCGGACCGCCACGTACCGTTTGATCAGCGGCGAGCCGTGCCGGGCCGACGCCTTCCAGTCGATGTCGCGGACTTCGTCGCCGGGAACGTAGGCACGGAGGTCATCGAAGTCCAGGCTGCGCCCGCGGAACACCGAGCCGTATTCGCCGTCGAGCATGCCGCGGGCCTTGCGGTGCGCGAAGATGGCCATGTTGGACTTCACCCGCTGCAGGAGGCTGGTCACGCCGGCCTAGGGGGTTTGGACGGCAGCGACGACGGCGTCAATCACCGTTTCCACCCGTACCTCTTCCGCCACAGCGTCAAAGTTCAGGATCAGGCGGTGGCGGAGGACCCGGTGGGCGAGCGTTCTGACGTCCTCTGGAATGACGTGGTCCCTGCCGTTCAGCAGGGCGACGGCCCGCGCAGCCTGGCTGAAGGCGATGCTGGCCCGGGGGCTGGCACCGAACTCGATGAACCCGGCCAGCCGCGGGTCGATGTACTGCCCGGCGTTCCGGGTGACGAAGACCAGCCCCACGATGTAGTTGATGACGGCAGGGTCTACGTAGACGCGCCGGACGAGTTCCTGGACCGCCGTGACGGCCTCCAGCGAGGCTGCGGCGGGGGGCGCCTGCTCCGGCGTGTACACCCCCGCATCAATGCGCCGGATGATTTCCGCTTCCTCCGCCGGGGAGGGATAGTCCAGCACGTCCTTGAGCATAAACCGGTCCATCTGCGCCTCCGGCAACTGGTACGTGCCTTCCTGCTCGATGGGGTTCTGGGTGGCCAGGACAAGGAAGGGCGAGGGCAGCCGGTATTCCTGGCCGCCGATGGAGGTCTGGCGTTCCTGCATCGCTTCGAGCATGGCGCTCTGCGTTTTGGCGCTGGAACGGTTGATCTCGTCCAGGAGGACAATGTTGGCGTGCACCGGTCCCAGTTGGGTGATGAAGGTGCCCTTGGCAGCGTCGTAGATCTGGGTCCCCACGATGTCACTGGGCAGCAGGTCCGGGGTGCACTGGATCCGGCGGAACTCTGCGCTGACGGCTTCCGCCACCGTCTGCGCGGCGGTGGTCTTGGCAAGCCCGGGGACGCTTTCCAGGAGGATGTGGCCGCCGGTCAGCAGGCCAACCAGCAGTGATTCCCGCAGCCTTGCCTGCCCCACCACCTTGGCCTCGAAGCTTCTGGCGATGTTCGCCACAACCTGCTGCGCCCGGGCCAGTTCCGCGGGTTCAATTCTTGCGGACGCGCTGGTTGAAAGCACTCGGACTCCCCCTGGTGGCTGAACTGGGCTTTGCTGCCGGACCGGCTGCACTCCGCCGCCATCCTATCCAAGAACGGGGCTGCACTTTCGGCAATGGGGAGCCCTCCCCATCAAGGGCGCCCGGGTCTATCCTTTTGACATGAGCGAGCTTCCAGCCAGTTACAAGGAGTTTCTCGCCGACAAAAGCGAGATGTTCATCAGCACTGTCAGGCCTGTCCTGCTGCAGTCCGCGGCGGACAAGCTGCACGGGGTCCGGGTCATCTACAATCCCGGAGCCACAGGCCACCAGGCGCACTTGGACGAAAGCCTGCCGTACGGAGTGGTCATCGAGGACATCGACTGACTCCTCCTGCCCCGGGAAAGTCGCTTGGCAGGGGCCGCCATGGTCCGTGCCGGGCTGCAGCCGTTGCCGGCGGTGATGCGAAACCCGCGCTGCCCGGCTACCCCCTGACGGCTCCGGACAAGGCAAAGGAACCGTCGGCGCCCCTGGCCACAATGACGTAGAGCACCAGCACCGGCAGGGAATACAGGACGGAGAACGCGGCCAGCTGGCCGTACGCAACAGCCCCGTGCTGTCCGAAGAAACTGAAGATGGATACCGCGGCGGGCTGCCGTGCCTCGGACAGGAGCAGCACGAACGGCACAAAGAAGTTGCCCCACGCCTGGATGAACACAAAGATGAACACCACGCCCAGCCCCTGCCTCATCAGCGGCAGCACAATGGTTCGGAGCGCAGCCATCCGCGTTGCACCGTCCACCCAGGCGGCTTCCTCCAGCGATGCCGGCACGCCGTCCATGAAGTTCTTGGTCATCCAGATGGCCATGGGCAGGGTGGTGGTGGCCATGAAGAAGATGGTGGCGGGCATCGAGTCGAGCAGCTCGAACTGGACGAAGAGGCCGTACACCGGGACCATGATGGCAGTGATGGGCAGGCATGTTCCGAAGAGGACGGTGTACATGAACGGCCGGTTGAACCGGGACTGGTAGCGGGAGAGCGGATAGGCAGCCAGGACGGCTGCAACCAGGGTCACGGCGGCCGTACCCCCGGACAACACCACGCTGTTCCACAGTGGCCGGAACAGCAGTTCCGGGGTCAGGACGGCGGCGAAATTGTCCGCGCCGGCTTCGGCAGGAATCCTTAGTTCATGTCCGGCTTCGGCATCGAGGGACGCCAGGATGAGCCAGAGCAGCGGCAACAGGAAGCCGGCTCCGATCAGGAGCAGCACCACGTCAGCCGGAGTGCTGCCGGCCCGGCGCCGCTGCCGGCTTCCAGTGGTGGCCGGACGCGTGCGGGCTGTCCTGGCGGGAGCGCTCATGGATTCCGTTCCCGGAGCAGCCGGACGTACACCAGGCCGAAGACCGCGCCAATGAGGATAAGCACCGAGGCGACCGCTGTCCCGTAGCCAATGTCCCCGAATTTGAAGGCCTCCTGGTAGGCCAGGACAGGAAGCGTGGTGCTAGCGTTGGCCGGTCCACCGGCAGTCATCACCCACACCAGCGTGAACACCGCCAGTGTCTGCAGCGTGATCAGCATCAGGTTCGTGGTGATGCTTCCGCGGATCATCGGCAGCGTGATGAAGGCGAGCCGCTGCCAGCCATGCGCGCCGTCCATCTGGGCCGCCTCTGTCACCTCGGCCGGAACATCGTTCAGTGCCGCACGGTACACCAGCATGGAAAACGCGGTTCCCCGCCACACGTTGGCGAGCGTTACGGCCACCATGGGAAAGGCGTAGAGCCAGTCCGGCCGGCCAAGCCCCAGGCTCCCCAGGAGCTGGTTCAGCGTCCCGTCGCCGCTGAAAAAGGCATAGGCGGCAAAGGCAGCAACGATCTCGGGAAGGACCCAGGCAGCTACCACCGTGGTGCCAACGACCGTGGACACCACCGGCCGGGCCCGGCGCATCAACACCGCCAGGGCGAGCCCCAGCAGGTTCTGGCCCAGTACCGCCGAACCACCGACAAACACCACCGTGAGGAAAAGCGAGAGCGGGAACACCGGGTCCGCCAGCAGCCGGCCGTAGTTGTCCAGCCCCACCCATAAGGGGTTGCGGGCGCTGCGCCCGGTCAGGCCGGCGTTGGTGAGGGACGCGTGGAAGGCCCAGAGCACGGGTCCGGCAAGAAAGACGAGGAGGAGCAGCACAGCAGGAAGGACCGGCAGGTACCGAAACAGTTGCCGTGCCGTGGCGGGTAGCTGCAACGGGCTACTGCCGGACGGTGTTGTCGCCGCCCACGATCCCGGCCACGGCGGCGTCGTACTCCGCCGCTGCCTCCTGGGGGGATTTGTTGCCGGTGATGACGGCTTCCGTGGCCTCCTGGACGGCCGCTGAAATCCGGGGGTAGTCAGCAGTTGCCGGCCGGTACCGGGTCACCGAGACAAGCTCGGATACATCCCTGACGAACGGGTTGGCATCCAGGTACTCCTTCTCGGCAGCCACGTCCTTTCGGACGGCAATCTGCGAGCTCTCCACGGTGAAGGCCAACGAATTCTTCTTGTTGAGCGCCGTTGAGAGGAAGTTGAAAGCCAGTTCCGGTTCCTTCGTCCCCGCCCCGAGCGCCAGGGTCCAGCCGCCCGACATGCTCACGGCACCGGGCGCCTGGCCGTTTTGGGTGGGGAAAGGGGCCACGCCGATCTCCTGCTCGTAGCCGGGCCACTCGTAGGAACCGCCATCCTGCCAGAACGACGGCGCGTAGGAGCCTTCCACCGTGGCCCCCATTTTGGCGTTCGGGAACCATTCACCAAAGACCTTTTTCCAGACATTCGCGTCCAGCGCTTCAGCCGGCGAAACCGCCAGTTGCTCTTCATACAGCGTTTCAAGGAATCCCAGCGAGTCCCGGAAACCGGCGGACCCAACCACCCATTTGCCGGCATCTTCGTCATACAGGGCAGACCCCGTCCCGTACAGCAGCTCGTAGAAGCTTTGCATCACAGAGCCCTCGCCGGTGCCCTTGCCCGCGTACATGTTGAACGGGATCACCGTGGGGTCGTTGGCCTTGATCTTCCGGGCGGTGTCCAGGATGTCCTGCCAGCTCCGCGGCTGCCAGGGAAGGCTGATCCCGGCATTTTCCAGGACCTTCCGGTTGTACCAAATGGCGCGGGTGTCCGTGCCCAGCGGCACCGCGTACGTCCCGCCGTCGTCCGCGCGCCCTGCCGCCTTGGCGCCGTCGTCGAACGTATCCCAGTCCGCCCAGCCCTCAAGGTGGCTGTCCAGCTTGAGGAGGTAACCGGCGTCCACGTCGGAGCGGACCTTGAAGGTGTCCTCGTAAAACACGTCCGGTGCCGTGGACGGCGACCGGAGGGCAAGCGCCAGTTTGGTGCCGTAGTCGTCGTCGTTCGCCTGGATGGGCTGCAGCTCGACCTTGACACCCTGGTTCGCCGCCTCGAACTCCTGCTTGGCGGCCTGGAGCATGGTATCCAGGGCGGTGAAGGAGTCCGTCTTCTGGTAAGCCACCTTCAGGGTCTTGGAAGCACCCGCCGGATCAGCCGGGTTGCACGCCGTCAGGACAATCATTGCCGAAGCGATGAGGGACATGGTCTTCAGCGACTGGCGACGCATGGTGCTCCATTCGGTCAATGGCTGCGGTCCCCGTTGTCAGCGGGCCCCCAGCCGCGGCAATAAGCAAATGCTAGATGGACGCCCTGACCCAGGCAAGGCACCGCCGGCGGCGCACCGGTCAACTTTCCAGGAGGAGCCGCTGGGCCCGGGGCGCCAGCGTATATTCCAGGACCAGGGAGGCCGCTCCGATGGCTCCGACGTCCTCTCCTACCCCGGTGCCCACTACCTCGATGGGATGGATGAGCCGGGTGTCGCTGTTGGCCTCGAGCAGCGCCGGAATCTTCTCGAGGTAACGACCGGCCAGCCGGCTCCAGAAGGGCCCTCCGAACACCACGCGCTCAACGTCCAGCGTGTTGGTGACCACCGAGGCGGCACGCGCTACCCGCGCTGCGGACTTGTCGATGATGGCAAGGGCCTGTTCGTTTCCCTCGTCCGCAAGGTCGCACAGCCGGGAAAAGCTTTGCTGGATCTCCGCGCCGCTGTTCCCGGACCGCGTGCCGTCCAAAATCCCGGCGGCCTCCGCTTCGGCCACCAACACCTGCGGGATGCAGGTGGACTTCACGCAGCCGCGCAGGCCGCAGTCGCAAGGGGGTCCGTCCGGGTCCACCACGATATGGCCGATCTCGCCGGCGTTTCCGGAAGTTCCCCGGACAACCTCGTCATTGAGGACAATGCCGCAGCCGATGCCGGTGCCCATGTACATGAAGACGAAGCTGCCGGAGCCGCTGGGGCCGCCGGCCCACGTTTCCGCGACGGCGGCGCTGGTGACGTCCTTGTCCATCAGGACGGAATAGCCCGTGGCTTCGGAAAGGGCGCTGCGCAGTTCCACCCGGTCCCAGCCGGGGAGCAGGGGCGGATCCACCACGGATCCGCTATCAAGGTCGATGGGGCCGGGAGCAGCGACGCCGAGTCCGGCGATCCTCTCCCGGTCCACGCCGGAGTCCTCCACCAACTGGGCGATCTCCTCAGCGATGGTGGAAATAACGGCCGACGGATCGTTGCCGCCGGGGGTTTTGATCCTCGAGTGCCGCACCACTGCGCCCACCAGATCCAGGACCACGAAGGTGGTGACAGCGGGATCCAGGTGGACACCCAGCGCGAACACACCGCCGGGGTTGAGCCGCAGGATGGTGCGCGGCTTGCCGGGTCCGCTGCCTTCCTTGCCCGCCTCCACGATGAGGTTCTGGTCAAGGAGGCGCCGGGAGATGTTGGAGATGGTCTGCGGTGAGAGGCCCACAATCTGGGCCAGCTCCACCCGGCTCAGCCCGGCGGAAGCCCTTCGGATGGCGTCCAGGATCACCGTGAGGTTGAAGTCCCCCATTTTGGGCAGGTTGGTTCCGCGCCTCGGTGAGGATTGGCGGATCTCAGTCACGGCGTCCCCTAAACGTCTTTGGCCACATACTTGTGGTGATGCTTGAATCGTACGTTACGCGTGGTCACAGACCCATAGGGCAGGCACGACGGCGCGGCGCGGCAAGGGCGGTCCTCCCCCTGGGCGGAGCGGGGCCGGCCTGTTCCGCTCATCCATCGCCGCGGCGGGTGCTCAACGTCACCGTGAACTTGGGGTTCCTGCCTTTCACGGCGGTAGGCCCAACGTGCCGCTCCAGCGCGGGCAGGTAGGGCAGGTGGCGGTTGAAGACCGTCCACAGCTCGCCCCCGGGCGCGAGGACCCGTCCCGCTGCCTCAATCATCTTTAGGCCTGCTCCAGCATGGACCCCGGCGCCGACGTGGAACGGCGGGTTGAGCAGGACCAGGTCCACGCTGCCTGCCGCCAGGCTGCCGAGGGCGTCATCCTGCAGGACGGTGATTCGGCCTTCCAGCCCGTTGGCTTGTGCCGTTGCCTGCGCGGAGGCCACTGCTGCGGCGGACTGGTCCGTGGCGGTCACTGCTGCCCCAGGGTGCTGCCGGGCGTACATGGCGGCAAGGATTCCCGTGCCGCAGCCCAGGTCGACGGCGTGCCGGGCCGCCTTCATGGCCGGGAGGAACGTCAGCAGGAACCTGGTACCGATGTCCAGTTTGGTGCCGGCGAACACTGCCCCATGGGCGGCGACGTCGAGGTCGAGCTCGGCGAGGTGTTCGACGACGGGATAGTTTCCCTTCCCGCCCCCTTGCGGACCGCACGCCAGGACCACGCGCGACTTCTGCCTGGCGAGCTGCGGCTGGACGGAAGAGAAGTGGCGTTCCAGCACGGCGTTCATGCCGAGTGACATGTGCTTGACCCGCCCGCCGGCCAGGAGCGTAACGCCCGGTGCCGCGTAGCGGGCCACCGCGGCGGCGATCTCGTCCAGCTCAGCCAGCGTCTTGGGCAACTGAAGCAGTACTGCCTGCGCCCCGGCCAGGAGTTCCGGGCCAAGCGGCAGCTGGGTGAACCCCGGCTCCCCGTCCGTGGAACCGGCGGGCATCCCCGCCGGGGCGGCCGGGAGCAGGCCGGCGCTACGGAGCCCGGCCGCGTTGAGCTGCAGGGCGCGCTCCCCGGTGATCAGGTCCTGGTGGACCCGTACGGAGCCCGGGTTGAGCGCGGCGAGGGCCCCGAGCGTCAGCGCACCGTACCGGTCCCCGATGACGGCCACTGCGCTTCCGGAAGCCACCAGTCCCCCGGCTGCCTCAAGCAGGAGCCGGTCCGTGGCGTCCCACGCCTGCAGGTTGGGTGCTTCCACATCCGGCCTGCGCCGGAGTGCTGCAAAGAGATCCCCAAGACTGTTTGATGCCAACTGTTCCCGCTGCTTTCCGTTGTTCTGGTTGCACGTGCCGCTGCCCGGAACTGCTGCCGCTCATTCCAAAGCCGTCCGCAGGCTTTCCCGGCGGTCCCGCCGGGCGCCACCCGGGCCGTCCCCGGCGTCGAGCATTACATAGCCGGAGCCACGGCGCTGAAGGTGACAGGCAGCGGAGAACCCGGCCGGCCCGCACCAATGACGATGACGTCGGTTCGGGCAGAATTCACCTCCCCAATGATAGTCGCGCGAGGTATTCCGGCCTTAGTGTTGGCCCATGGAGACGGGAGGAGCACCATGACCACAGCTACCGGGAATGCATCGCGGCTCGCCAGGGCCCTGGCAGTAGTGCTTGGCACTGAAGAAATACCCCTGCGCCTCCGCGCTTGGGACGGTTCCGAGGCAGGGCCGGCGGGAGCGCCTGTCCTTGAATTCCGATCCCGCCGCGCCCTGCGCCGGATCCTGTGGTCCCCGGGCCAGCTCGGCCTGAGCCGTGCCTATGTGGCTGGCGAGATCGACTCTCCCGGGGACATTTTCGCAGCGTTCGCGGCCCTGAGCTCGGCGGGCAAGTTCGCGGAGCCGGGTCCGTTCCGGCCGCTCACCGCCGGTGAAGTCTGGACGCTGCTGCGCACCGCGGTCCGGCTGGGCGCCCTGGGCCCCAACCCTGCACCACCGCCGGAGGAGGCAAGGGTGGCCCGGAGAGGTCCCCTGCACTCGCGCCGCCGTGACTCCGCAGCCATCTCGCATCACTATGACGTGGGCAACGACTTCTACGCCTTGGTGCTGGGACAGTCCATGGTCTACTCCTGCGCCGTGTGGCCCGAAGACAGCGACCACCCGGAGCAACCGGATGCCGGGAGCCGGCTCGCCGACGGCCTGGACGCCGCGCAGGAGGCCAAGCTGGACCTGGTATGCCGCAAGCTTGGCCTCCGGCCGGGCATGCGCGTGCTGGATGTCGGCTGCGGCTGGGGCAGTTTTTCCCTGCATGCGGCCGGGAAGTACGGCGCAACCGTTGTGGGCGTGACGCTGTCCAAGGAACAGGCCATCCTGGCCCGGAAACGGGCCGCAGACGCCGGACTGACCGAACGGGTGGACATCCGGGTCCAGGATTACCGGGACATCGGGGACGGTCCGTTCGATGCCATCAGTTCGATCGGAATGTCCGAGCACGTTGGGCGGGAGCAGACCCCCGGTTACGCCGCTGCCTTGTTCGGCCTGCTCCGGCCGGGCGGGCGGCTGCTAAACCACGCGATCTCCTGGAATGCCGGTCCCACCAAACCCGATCCGAATTCCTTCATCCCCCGTTACGTGTTTCCGGACGGGGAGATGATCAGCCTCGGCGAGATGGTTTCCGCCCTGGAGGCAGCAGGCTTCGAGATCCTGGATGTGGAGGCACTGCGGCGCCACTACGCGTTGACCCTGCGCGCGTGGGTCCACAGGCTGGAGGCAAACTGGGACCAGGCTGCGAAACTCAGCGGCCTCGGAAGGGCCCGGGTCTGGCGGCTTTACATGGCTGCAAGCGCACTGGGTTTCGAAAGCGGCCTGACAGGCGTCAACCAGGTCCTGGTACAGCGGCCCGGCGGCGACGAACCGCCGCTGCGGCGTACAGCGTGGCTTTGACTGCCTGGGCCGTGGGGCGACACAGGGTCGTGCCCCCGGAACCGGGCCCTTAAGCAAAAGGAACGATCCCGTGGGGATCGTCCCTTTTGTGCCGGTGGAGCTGAGGGGACTCGAACCCCTGACCCCCTGCATGCCATGCAGGTGCGCTACCAGCTGCGCCACAGCCCCGGACTTTGCCGCCCCCGGTTTACCACCTCGAAGCAACCTGTTCAGCTTAATGCACTTTCGCCGCTCACGCCAATCGGCCTGGTCCGCCTTGGCGGCCGCATCGGCTCCCAGCCGGGGCAGGTAAAAGCACACAAAAAAATCCGCCGGAATCGCAGTGATTCCGGCGGACCGTCCGGTGGAGCTGAGGGGACTCGAACCCCTGACCCCCTGCATGCCATGCAGGTGCGCTACCAGCTGCGCCACAGCCCCGAACTATTGCCGCTCCTTCAAGCTTTTCGGCTTTCCCCGAAGCAACTCAAATATCTTAGAACAGCAATTCCGAAAATTCCAAATCGGGCATATTCCGCGTGGTTCCGCGGATTTACTCGCTCTCGGACGCAGCAACAGCCTTTACGGAGGTGTCGTCACCGAGCTGCAGGTCAACGACGGGGCAGTCCTTCCAGAGGCGCTCCAGGGCGTAGAAAACGCGGTCTTCCTCATGCTGGACATGGATCACAACGTCCGAGTAGTCCAGCAGTACCCAGCGGCCGCCGGAACGGCCTTCACGGCGGACAGGCCGCAGATCCTGCTTGGCGAGCTCTTCCTCGATCCCGTCCACGATTGCGTTGACCTGCCGCTCGCTGGGTGCGGAGGCAATGAGGAAGACGTCGGCCAGGGCGAGCCGCTCGCTGACGTCCAGGGCAACGATATCCTGCGCGATCTTGTCCGCGGCTGCCTTGGCGGCGGCGCGGGCTATGGTGATGGATGATTCTGATGCAGTCACGTGACTCCTTGTTGGGTGGAAACTCTAAGTGGCGGAACGCGGCTCAGCGGGACATGCCGCTGATGATGAGGATGATGCCCGAGACCAGGGCCACGATTCCGAATGCCAGGATGCAGAACTGCAGGACCCTGTTCCGCTGCGCCCGGGCCAGTCCGGCCGTGGCAGCGTCCAGGGGCTCCAGGCCGTAGGCCGACCTGGCGGGGATCCGCGGGAGGTCCTCAAAGAGGTCCTCCGCCTGGTTCGCGTCGGTCATCACGGGCCGCGGACGGGCAGCCGCCCGGGCTGCGGCTTCCGCCCTGGCAATGACGTGGGAGCGGCCCGAACCGGCATCGGGTGCGGCCGGACGCTGAGGGCCCGCAGGGCGCCGTTTCTTGGTTCCGGGCGCCGTAACCTTCGACCCCGGACGGGTGGTGACCGGGACATGTGAGGTTGCGGGCGGCTTCATGACCGGCCGGTCGATGCCGGGAACCTGCACGAACTCCAGCGGGGTGACCATGGCAAGGTTGCTGGCCGTCGATGGCGCCGGGCGCTGGCTTGCCGGGCCGGCCTGGTCCCCGGCGCCGGGTTCCCGCGCCGGGCTCTTGGCAGGATCCCTCGACGGCGCAACCGGGGCTCCGGCCTGCTCGGCCAGCTTCTGCTTGGCAATGGCGCGGCGGTTCAGGATGGCCGCACGTTCGGCCAGGGCGATCTGCTCCGCCAGGATCTCCGGGTCAACCGCTTCCGGGTCCAGGGAGGCGATGTGCTCCATCTTGGCGATCTGGTTCTTGGCCTGCTCGGCGAGCAGTGCCCGTGCCGCCAGGGCCTGTTCAACCGTCATGCCCGCAGGGGCTGCAGGACTCGGCTCCGCACCGGAGGGTTTCTTGCCGTCCTGGGCAGCCCGCTCCCCCGCGCCCCGGCCCTCCTGCACCTGAGCGGCGGCATCGGTCTGGACGGACGACGGCGGCACAACGGGGTTGGCCGCGGTCAGCGCCTGTTCCTTGAGCTGCTGCAGGCGGAGCTGGCGCCGGGTGGGTGGCCCTCCGGCAGAGAGCTGGCCCTCTTTTTCCTCCAGCTCCTTAAGGGTGCGCAGGGCTGCGCGGTCGCGCGCCCGGATCTGGGACGACCGTTGAGTGGAGGTTTGCTCGGACACAGCAGCAGCGGGCCCGGGGGCCGAAGGGGTGGCAGCAGGCGGGTTCGCGGCAGGGGAAAGCTGCTCCGTGCCGGCGGGCACGGGCTGTTGGGCATCCCTGGCCTTCCGGAGTTCCCGGCGGCTGCGGATGGGGGGCTGTTCCTGACTCATTGAGAACTCATTCAGTACTGGCTGGTTCACGTGCTTGGGAAGTTGGGACATCGCCGGCTTCCACGGCGTCGGCGTACAGGCCGTACTTGGCGATGTACTGGACAACGCCGTCCGGCACCAGGTACCAGACCGGGTTGTTCGCCGCCACGCGCGTGCGGCAGTCCGTGGAGGAGATGGCCATGGCCGGAACCTCAAGGAGGCTCACGTCAGCGCGTCCCATCCCGTCGAGGACATGGCCCGGCCTGGTGACTCCCACAAAGTGGGCGAGCGACCACAGTTCGTCGATGTCCTTCCAGGAAAGGATTTGTGCCAGTGCGTCCGCTCCGGTGATGAAGAACAGGTCAGCGTCGGGACGCTGGGCGCGGAGGTCCCGGAGGGTGTCGATGGTGTAGGTGGGACCTGGCCGCTCAATGTCTACCCTGCTCACAGTGAAGCGCGGATTGGAGGCCGTCGCGATGACTGTCATGAGGTAGCGGTGCTCGGGCTCGCTGACGTGCTGGTGGGACTTCTGCCACGGCTGGCCGGTGGGGACGAAAACCACCTCGTCCAGGTCGAATTCCGCCGCCACTTCGCTGGCTGCGACCAAGTGGCCGTGATGGATGGGATCGAACGTCCCGCCCATCACGCCAAGCCGCAGCCTGCCGGTGGCACCCGAGCGGTGCAGGGCGCGGGAAATGTTAGCGGCCCTGCCCGTGATCGTGCTTGTTGGGGTGCTGGCGGTGCGGGTCCGCGTGCTCCTCGGTTGCTGCGTGGCGGTTGCCCAGGTTGGAGTAGGACAAGGTGATGAACATCAGCACCAGCAGGAGGGCGAAAATAACCACCCCGAAGACCCACGGCTCAGCCCACAGCGGCGCGAGTTCGTGTTCTCCGCCTTCGGCGACGGACGTGGCAATCTGCTGGAACAGCATTTTCTCCCCTTGGGCTCAAACTATTGTGGCAGCGGAAAGCTCCGCCGTTTCTGACTTCTGGTCTATGTTACCGTGCGCTACCCGCGCACCTGGCCCTCGCCCTGCACGATCCACTTCGTGGTAGTGAGCTCGGTCAGCCCCATGGGGCCCCGCGCGTGCAGCTTTTGGGTGGAAATGCCCACCTCGGCGCCGAGGCCAAGCTCCCCGCCGTCGGTGAACCGGGTGGAGGCATTCACGATGACGGCAGCAGAATCAACCTCGGCGATGAACCGTTCTGCGTTACGGAGATCGTTGGTGAGGATCGCCTCCGTGTGGCCCGTGGACCACGTACGGATGTGCTGCACGGCCTCGTCCAGGCTGTCCACCATGGCCACCGCGAGGTCCAGGTCCATGTACTCCGTGCCCCAGTCCTCCTCAGTGGCAGGTTCGGACTCGATGGAGGCGGGCAGGGCCGCGCGGACCCGCTCGTCGGCATGCAGCCGGACCCCTGCCTGGCGGAGCGCGGCTGCCACGGCAGGAAGAACGGGGGATCCCGAGTGGACCAGGAGCGTCTCCACCGTGTTGCAGACGCTGGGCCGCTGGGTCTTGGCGTTGAGGAGGATCTCGACTGCCATATCCTCGCTGGCCGATTCATCGATGAAGATGTGCACGTTCCCTTCACCGGTCTCGATCACAGGCACGGCCGAGTTGACGACAACGGTCTGGATGAGCTCCCGGCCGCCGCGGGGAATCAGCACGTCCACCCTGCCGCGCGCCTTCATGAGGACGTTGGCACCTGCGCGGCCGTACTGGTCGACTGTCTGGACGGCGTCGGCAGGCAGGCCTACGGACTCCAGCGCTTCACGCAGTACCCGCACCAGCACCTCGTTGGTAGCTTGGGCGGCAGTGCCGCCGCGCAGGATCACGGCGTTGCCGCTCTTGAGTGCCAGCCCCGCAATGTCCACGGTGACGTTCGGCCGTGCTTCGTAGATTGCCGCCACCACACCCATGGGCACGTTCACCTGCCGGAGGCGCAGGCCGTTGGGAAGCGTCTGCCCGCGGACCACGTTACCCACGGGATCGGGAAGGTTGGCCAGGTTTTCCAAAGCTGCCACGAGTCCCGAGATGCGGGTTTCCGTCAGGGTAAGGCGGTCCAGCATGGCGGCGGAGGTGCCATTGGCTTTTCCTGCCGCCACGTCCATGGCGTTGGCCGTAAGAATGGCCCCGGTGTTCTCCTCCAAGGCTGCGCCGACGGTACGGAGGGCGCGGTCCTTCCAGGCCCGGTTTGCCATGGCCATACGGCGCGCGGCGTCACGGGAGCGGTCCGCAATGGCATGGACTGCTGCCTCAATATCGCCCGAAGACAGCGGGGAGTCAGCCGGCACCTGCGCCACGGATGAATTAGCCGGCTGCGCCTCGGTGGCGGCAGTATCTCCGGGATTTTCAGCAGTCGTGTTGTGGATCAGGGCCTCAGTCATGTTCCAAGTTTAGGCGAGCGGGAAGCTCAAACCAGCACCAGGTCATCAACGTGAACAACTTCGCGGTCATAGCCGCTGCCCAGCGCCTCACCCAGGTCCCTGGTGGACCGGCCAAGCATCTGCGGCAACTCCGCTGACGAATAGTTCACCAGTCCCCGCGCAACCACGGTGCCGTCGGCAGCTGCTATCTCGACGGCGTCGCCCGCTTCAAATTCACCGTGGACGGCGGAGATGCCTGCGGGAAGCAGCGAGGTGCGGTGGTGCCGCACAGCCTTGACGGCGCCTTCGTCCAGCACCAGCCGCCCTTGGACGGAGGCGACGTGCGCCAGCCACAGGAGGCGGACGGGCTTGCGGGCACCGTTGACCGTGAACCAGGTGCCCACGTCCTCGCCGTTAAGGGCAGCCGCCGCGTTAGGGGTGGAAGTGACAAGGGCATGGATGCCGGAGCCGGCTGCCATGGTGGCCGCTTCCACCTTGGTCAGCATCCCGCCGGTGCCCACGCCTGCCTTGCCGGGTTTCCCGATGGAGACGCCATCCAGGTCCGCGGGGCCCTCAACGAGCGGGATCCGCTTCGCGCCAAGTGACGGCGGGCCGTCGTAGAGGGAGTCGACGTCGGACAGCAGCACGAGGGCATCGGCCCGGACCAGGTGGGCAACGAGGGCAGCGAGCCGGTCGTTGTCACCGAAGCGGATTTCATGCGTGGCCACGGTGTCGTTTTCATTGACCACCGGCACCACGCCAAGGTTGAGCAGCCGATCCAGGGCGCGGAAGGCATTGGTGTGCTGGCTGCGCCGCATGAGGTCTTCGGCGGTGAGCAGCACCTGGCTGACCGTCACACCGTGCGCCCCGAAGGCCTGGGTGTAGCGGGCCATCAGGAGGCCCTGCCCCACGCTGGCAGCTGCCTGCTGGGTGGCAAGATCGCGGGGGCGCTTGGCAAGGCCCAGGGGTGCCAGGCCCGCGGCGATGGCACCGGAGGAGACCAGGATGATTTCGGTGCCGGTGTTGCGTTTGGCCGCCAACGCGTCAGCCAGGGCAGTCAGCGCCTCTTCCGAGATGCCGCCCTTGATGCTGGTCAGCGACGACGAGCCAACCTTCACCACGATCCTGCGGGCGCTGGCGAGCACGCTCCTGTCCACGGACCGCGCCAGCGGCACCGCAGCTGCAGCCCTAGAACTCATCGCCTGCGTCCAGTCCACTCTCCTTGAGCGGCTTGGCGACCCGGCGGCTGCTCACGGACTCGGTCCAGATGCCGGCCTTGCGCTCGGCTTCAAGTTCGGCGCGGGCGGCCGCCCTGGCGTCCTTGCGTTCCTGCTGCTCTTCACGTTTCTGTCCGCGCGTGGGGCGGTCGCCGATATCGGCAAACCGGACGTCGGTGCCGCGCGGCGAGGCCAGCAGTTCCGCACCGGCCATCATGGTGGGCTCCCAGTCGAAGACAACGCCGTCATCCTCGCCAATAACAACTGTGTCGCCGGGCTTGGCGCCCTGCTTGAACAGCTCCGTCTCCACGCCGAGCTTTGCCAGGCGGTCAGCGAGGTAGCCGATGGCTTCCTCGTTGGTGAAGTCCGTCTGCTTGACCCAGCGCACCGGCTTTTCGCCCAGCACGCGGAACAGCGGCTCAAGGCCCTTCTCTTCCCGGCGGATCCGGAAGCCTGCTTCATTGACCGCGCGGGGCTTGATGACAACGGGCTGCACCTTGGGCGGCGCAGCAGCCACCGCGTCCCGGGCCGCCTGGACGATTTCGGCCATGGCAAAGCCCAGCTGGCGGAGGCCCTCGTGGCTAGTTGCCGAGATTTCAAAGACCCGGTAGCCGCGGGATTCCAGTTCGGGGCGGACGAACTCGGCCATGTCCTTGCCGTCCGGCAGGTCCACCTTGTTCAGTGCCACCAGGCGGGGGCGGTGGTTCAGCGGAACCACTTCACCGTCCTGGCCCGCGTAGCTCATGTCCACGGCGTACTTTTCGAGTTCGGCCTCGATGACGGCCAGGTCCGAGAGGGGGTCGCGGTCGGCCTCCAGCGTGCCGCAGTCCAGGACATGGACCAGCGCCGCGCACCGCTCCACATGGCGGAGGAAGTGGTGGCCGAGGCCCTTGCCCTCGCTGGCGCCTTCAATCAGCCCCGGTACGTCTGCAATGGTGAAGCGGACATCCCCGGCCTGAACTACGCCCAGGTTGGGAATCAGGGTGGTGAAGGGGTAGTCGGCGATCTTGGGCCGCGCCGCGGACATGGCGGCGATAAGGCTGGACTTGCCGGCGGACGGGAAACCCACCAGGGCAATATCCGCAATTGACTTCAGTTCCAGCACAATGTCGCTGGACTCGCCTTCGATGCCGAGGAGGGCAAAGCCGGGAGCGCGGCGCTTTTGCGAAGAGAGCGCGGCGTTGCCCAGGCCGCCGATGCCGCCCGCCGCAGCCACGTACTCGGTGCCTTCGCCCACGAGGTCGGCGAGGACGGTGCCGTCCTTGGACTTGACCACCGTGCCGTCCGGAACGGGCAGGATGAGCGTCTCGCCGTTCTTTCCGCCGCGCCAGTCCCCCATGCCCGGGCCGCCGTTGGTGGCGTGGCGGTGGGGCGCGTGGTGGTAGTCAAGGAGCGTGGTGGTCTGGTGGTCCACGCGAAGGATCACGTCGCCGCCGTTGCCGCCGTTGCCGCCGTCGGGACCACCCAGCGGCTTGAACTTCTCACGGTGGACGGAGACGCACCCGTGGCCGCCGGTACCGCCGGATACGTGCAGTACTACCCGGTCTACAAAGCTGGCCACGTGGATCTCCTCAGTGCTGTTTCCTGGACACCCAAGGGCGCCAAGACGATTGTAATGCGGTTAAAAGAACAGTGGAGCGGACCACATGGCCCGCTCCACCGCTTCAGAACTGGTTGTTACTCTGCAGCTGCAGCAGCAACGATGTTGACGACGCGACGACCGCGGCGGGTGCCGAATTCAACGGCGCCCGGGGTCAGGGCGAACAGGGTGTCGTCGCCGCCGCGGCCAACGCCGGCGCCCGGGTGGAAGTGGGTGCCGCGCTGGCGGACGATGATCTCGCCTGCGGAAACTACCTGACCGCCGAAGCGCTTGACGCCGAGGTACTGTGCGTTGGAGTCACGACCGTTGCGAGTGGAGCTCGCGCCCTTTTTATGTGCCATCTGAAATGCCTGCCTCTAAATTCTGGGGAATCTGCTGAAAAACCTGAACAGTAACGGAAGGTTACTTGATACCAGTGATCTTGACCTTGGTCAGTTCCTGGCGGTGACCCTGGCGCTTCTTGTAACCGGTCTTGTTCTTGAACTTCTGGATCACAATCTTAGGACCACGGAGGTCCTGGAGGATCTCAGCCGTAACAGTTACCTTGGCCAGGTCAGCAGCGGCGGAGGTGACCTTGTCACCATCAACCAGGAGCAGTGCGGGCAGCTGAATGGTGCTGCCAGCTCCACCGGCGACGCGGTTCAGGGTAACGAAGTCTCCAACGGAAACCTTCTCTTGGCGGCCGCCTGCGCGGACAATCGCGTACACCACTTGGGAACTCACTTCTCTCGACGTTTATTACAAATTTGCGTGCGGAACCCGGTTCCATAATTGGTTGGGCTCTCGCTGTGCCTCAACGCCGTGGGGTCATAACCCAAGTGTTGGCGTAAGCACCGAAGATCTAGAATACGCTAGTTTTGGCTTCGGCCGCAAATGAGGCTGGTTCCGGCGGGTTGTCTGTGATAGGTACCACAACACATTTCCTTGGCCGGGGGGTGCCCCACCATAGTACCGGCGCGGCGGCCGTCCGGACGTCAGGAATGAAGGCGCGGCGCGTCGAAAAATTCAACTTCCAGGCGGCAGGACTGCCTGAATGCCGTGGCCATGGCATCCTTCTCATGCGCCGGAGCGGTGCGCCCCGCACTGTCCACAATGGCAACCGCCCTGCGGGTGGCCGCGGCGAAGTCCTCATCCGCGTATGTGCGCAGCCACTCCGCGTAGGGATGGCCCGCCGGCTCCCCGGCAGCCACGAACTGTGCGTGGAGCGTTTTGCCCACCTCCGCGTACAGCCAGAAGCAGGGCAGGACGGCTGCCGCCAGCACGGCATAACTGCCCGACGCCGATGCCGCCACCAGGTGGTCCACGTAGGACTTGGTTACGGGTCCCAGCTGCGGCTCAACGGTCCGGGTACTGAGCCAGGAGCGGTGCAGTTCAGACTCGACCTCCAGGCATTGCGCGGCGGAACGTGCCCAGAAGAGTTGCTCTGCCTCGGTGGGGGCCAGGGCACTTGTCCGCGCGAGCACCCGTGAATAACCGTTGAGGTAGATGGCGTCCTGGGCCAGGTAGTAGCCAAACTGTTTCTCGGCCAGGTCGCCGGAGGCCAGGTCCCGGATAAACGCCAGGGAATAGATGGCTTCCAGGTGCTCCTCCGCTTCAGCCCACAGCCGCGCCGCGAAGCTGCCTTCAGCAGGCTCCGGCTGAAGGTGGTGGAAGTGGTGGACTGGTCCGTTGCCCGTACCCACCTCCAGCGACTCCGAGGCCTCCAGCGCGCCGGACAGCCAGGGCTTGACCTCCCGGAGGGCTGCCTCCCAGTCCCCCAGCCGCACCTGGACTGTGGCCATGGCTGATGACAGTGAACAACCGGTGCCGTGGCTGTTCAGCGTTGCCACCCGCCTGCCCGGGACCACCACCACGTCCTGGCCAAGCGTGCCTGCAGTGTTGACAAGGGCGTCGGGGCATTCGTCCCCGGCCAGGTGTCCGCCCTTCACAAGCACCGTCGCCCCGGTGGCGGAAGAGAGCTCGCGGCCCTGTTCCAGGGCGCCTTCCCAGCTCTCCTGCACGTTCCCGCCCACCAGCATGGCAAGTTCAGCCAGGTTGGGCGTGATGAGGTGCGCCAGCGGCAGCAGCTCGCGAAGTGCGGCTTCGGCGGATTCCTGCAGGAGCCGGTCACCGCTGGTGGCCACCATGACAGGGTCCAAAACCACGACGCCGGGACGGACTTTTTCGAGCCACGCCCGGACAGCTTCGATCACCGCGACATCACCCAGCATCCCGATTTTCACGGCGTCGATGCTGATGTCCTCACTGAGCGCGTCAAGTTGCCGGGTGAGGAAGTCAGCAGGCGGAACGTGGACCCCGCGTACGCCGCGGGTGTTCTGTGCGGTGAGGGCAGTGATGGCGGCCATTCCGTAGCCGCCGTGGGCCGCGATGCTTTTCAGGTCCGCCTGGACGCCGGCTCCGCCGGACGGATCCGAGCCCGCGATCGAGAGGACCCGGGGCACGTCCGGCCGCTGGCCGGACTGTGCTGCAGGGGCAGGGGCGCCCTGAGGGGTGGCAGAGGGCAATTCGAGAGTTGAAGACAAGAGACATCCCTTCGCCGGTGCTAGCCGGACAGGTTCAACGGGTGTGGATCTCAGCCGGCTCTGTGCGCGGCACCCCGTGTCGGTTCACCAGCCTAGCTTTTTTGCGGTACGCAGGGCGAAGGTGACGCAGTGCGACTGGTGCGGCCTTAAATGCCGGATGCCCGGCCGTCCACACGTGGTGGGCGGCCGGGCATCCAGCGTGTCGCGTGCCGTGGCCTAGAGTTCCGAAGCGGGAACCCCGACACCCAGGATGATGGGCTCCGCGGCAGGCTTGGCGTTGCCTGGCGCAGGGGCACCTGCCTGGTCAGCTTCCGGCGCCTTTGCAGAGTGTGAATGCCCTGCCGCCGCGGCGGGGACATTCTCGTGCTGCTCGACGGAGGTCTCGTTGGCCGCACCCTGGGCACGGCTGGCGCTGCGGTTGCGGCGCGCCCGGCGCGGGCGGGACTGTTCCAGGGTGTGGTCGGAATAGTCCTTTTCGCGCAGCGCATGGGCAGCCTGCAGCGGCTCAGGCCGGACCTGCGGAGACTCCGCCTGCGGTGCCTGGACGTGCTGCGGTGCCCGGACCTGCTCCGGTTCCCGCTGCTCCTTTTCCGGTGCCCGCCGTTCGGGCTGCCCGGCTGTGGCTTCCGCGGCAGGGGCAGGCTCACCGAGGTGGGCGAAGGCTTCGGCGAGCCGGTCCAGCGTCAGGGCCGGCTTCGGCTGCTGCTCCTCCGCGTGCTCCACGAACGGCAGGGCAACTTTCTCCCCGCCAAAGGTGAGGACGGCGGCAGGCCGGGAGGCGTCGCCGTCGTGCTTCTCAGGTTCCGCCGGCTGGACCTGCGGAGCCTGCCGGGCCGCGGCTACCTCATCGTCGTGCAGGTGGGCGGCGTGTGCTGCCGCAGCAATATTGGCAAGGGCAAGCCTGGTGGCTTCGGCCTTTGCGTGCCGCTCGGCGTCCGTGGGGTCGGGGTGGACCGTGTGCACGTGGAGGGCGGCTGCAGGAGCAGCGTCCACCTGCTGGCCGCCGCGGCCGCGGCGGCGCTTCCGGTCTGGACGGACGCCGGGCTGGCTGCTGTCCCCGCGCTGGGCCTCAGCGCGGTGGCTTTCATTCCGGACGTCCGGGCGGGCGTCCGAGCGCTGAACGTGGTGTTCGGCCGCCACGATATTGGCCCGGCGGTGCTCCACGGGGTCATCGTGGGTCACCACGCCGCGGCCGGCGCAGGCCTCGCACTGCTCGCCAAACACTTCAAGCAGCCCGGTGCCCATCCGCTTGCGGGTCATCTGCACCAGGCCAAGGGACGTGACTTCGGCAACCTGGTGCTTGGTGCGGTCGCGTCCCAGGCACTCCACCATCCGACGGAGGACGAGGTCGCGGTTCGATTCCAGGACCATGTCGATGAAGTCGATGACGATAATGCCGCCGATATCGCGCAGGCGGAGCTGGCGTACCACTTCCTCCGCAGCTTCCAGGTTGTTCTTGGTGACCGTCTCTTCAAGGTTGCCGCCGCTGCCGGTGAATTTGCCGGTGTTGACATCCACAACAGTCATGGCCTCGGTGCGGTCGATCACCAGCGAGCCGCCGGAGGGCAGGAAGACCTTCCGTTCCAGTGCCTTGTGGATCTGTTCGTCGATCCGCCATGCGCTGAAGATGTCCTGGTCCTTGGTCCACTTCTCGAGGCGCCCCACCAGATCGGGAGCGACGTAGGTGACGTAGGCCTCGATGGTGTCCCAGGCTTCCTCGCCGGAGACGATCAGCTTGGAGAAGTCCTCGTTGAAGACGTCGCGGACCACCTTGATGGTCAGGTCCGGTTCGCCGTACAGCAGTTCCGGAGCAAGGATCTTGGTGGACTTCGACTGGCTTTCGATGCCTTCCCACTGGGCCCGCAGCCGGTTGATGTCGTGGGTCAGCTCTTCCTCGGAGGCGCCTTCCGCAGCGGTCCGGACAATAACGCCGGCCTGCTCGGGGAGGCGGTCCTTGAGGATCCGCTTGAGGCGGTTGCGTTCGACGTCGGGCAGCTTGCGGGAGATGCCGGTCATGGAACCGCCGGGAACGAAGACCAGGTAGCGGCCCGGCAGTGAGATCTGACTGGTCAGGCGCGCGCCCTTATGGCCCACGGGGTCCTTGGTGACCTGGACCAGGACGGTGTCGCCGGACTTGAGCGCGTTTTCAATGCGGCGCTGCTTGCCCTCGAGGTTAACGGCCTCCCAGTTGACTTCGCCAGCGTACAGGACGGCGTTGCGCCCGCGTCCGATGTCCACGAAGGCTGCTTCCATGGACGGCAGCACGTTCTGGACCTTGCCCAGGTAGACGTTGCCGATCAGGGAATCCTGCTGGGTCTTGGAGACAAAGTGCTCGGCCAGGACGCCGTCTTCCAGGACGGCAATCTGGATTCTGTCATCGCGCTGGCGCACGATCATTTGGCGGTCCACGGACTCCCGGCGGGCCAGGAACTCGGCTTCGGTGATGACGGTGCGGCGGCGGCCCGTGTCGCGCGATTCGCGGCGGCGCTGCTTCTTGGCCTCCAGGCGGGTGGAGCCCTTGACGCTGGTGACCCGGTTGCTGACCGCGGGTTCTCCCACGGGGCGCGGTGCGCGGACGCGGGTCACCGTGTTGGGGGGATCGTCGTCTCCCCCGCCCGTCAGTTCAAGGTCCTGGTCGCCACGGCGGCGGCGGCGCCGACGGCGGGACGTCACGCCTTCGTCGGCCTGCCCGGCGGCTTCCTCGTCGGCGTCATCGGCAGCATCGGTCTCGGCATCTGAGCCCTCGGCGTCTTCGCCGTCACGCTCGCCAGTCCTGCTGCGGCCGCGGCGGCCGCGGCCACGGCGCCTCCTGCGGTTACCGGCATCGTCCGAGTCGTCCTCGGTGTCCTCTTCTTCAGCTTCTTCCGTGGCGGCCGGCGCGGGCCGGACAACAGCGCTGAGATCCGGGGCCTGGAACAGGACGGAAGTGGCGGAACCTGGCTCCAAAAAGAGGGAGCCGAAAGGGCTTGCCGGGGCGGTGGAAGCGGCAGGGGCGGCTACGGGTTCCGCGGCAGCATCGCCCTGGGCGGCTGCCTCGGCGGCGGGCGGGCCCTGCACGGGAGTGCCGTTGTCCTGCCCGGCTGCGGAAGGCAGGACCGCAGGTTCCGGTGCGGCCGCTTCGGCTTCAGCTGCGGCGACTGCCGGGTCAGCGACGGCTGGAGCTTCCGCGGCAGGTGCGGCTTCGGCGGGCGCAGCTCCCGCCGCCGCACTCTCTGCCTGCGCAGCCGCAGCCTCCGCCACCGGGGCGGAGGTCTTGCGGGTGGCAACCCGCCGGCGTCGGACGGGTTTTGCGTCCTCCGCGGCGGCTTCAGAAGGCGCGCCGGCCGACGCAGCCTGCGCGCCGGCGTCGTCGCCGGCAGCGGCAGGGGCGGCTGCCTCCTCGGCGAAGGCCGGAAGCGGCTCAGCCGGGTCAACCTTCTTCCTGGAGCGGCTCCGGCGGACGGGTGCCTTCGCCTCAGCGGCGTCGGTAACCGGCACTGTGTTTACTGCGTTCGCGCCGGATTCGGCGGCGCTGGCCCCTGCCTGCACGGAATCTGCGCCCGCGGTGCCTGCCGCAACGTCTGTTTCGGCGATCAGGGCGTCACTGGCCTTGGGAGCGGCTTTCCGCCTGGTCCTCGTGGCCTTCTTCGGCTCGGCCTCGGCACCCGTGGCGGCGGCTTCATCATTAACGGCTGAAACTTGTTCATTATCCATATGTGGCAACACTCCTGCCCCTGACGTACCGCCACATCCGGCACCCATTGGGGCACATATTGTCAAAACCCGCAGGCGTTGACAGAAGTCAAGTGGATACCCCCAGGTTCGCACCGGCAGTGGGGTGCGGCAGCCCGTGGGGGCCGGCAGGATGTTCAAAAACCCGTTGTTCCACGTGTCACAACCAGGTGCCGCCCAATGGAGTTGCGGGAGGCCGGATTGACAAATCCAAAGCCTGCGCTGCTCATCATTGGCGGTCTTGCGAACAAGCCACCGGACCGGAATCCGAATGTGGATCGGGTTCCAGCCACGTTCATTCTCTCATACCCGGACTATTCCACGGCGGAAGAGGCGCTGCATATTCCCTCCCTGAAGGGTCTTTCCAGCCGCCGGCGTTACAATCGGGCAAGGAGCACCCGATGAAAAGGACGCCTTGCCAATGCCCAGCATTTCCCCCGTCAGCGGCACCCACGCGCCGGAACGGACTCTTGACCCGGACACCAGTGCGGCTGGAGCCCGCCCGCCCATGACCCGCGACCGGCCCCTCGGCTGGCTGCTGGTGGTCACCGGGGTGGTTGGCTGGCTCGCGTCCGGAGCACTGGTCCTGGAGAAGCTGGAGGTCCTCAAGGACCCTAACCACACCACGGTGTGCGATGTGAACCCTTGGATCTCCTGCGGCCAGGTGATGCAGACGTGGCAAAGCTCGCTGTTCGGCTTCCCCAACATGTTCATCGGCATCGTGGCGTTCGCCATCACCATCACGGTGGGAATGGCGCTGCTGGCCGGCGCCAACTTCGCCCGGTGGTACTGGCTTGGCCTGCAGGCCGGCGTCACGCTGGGCTTCGCGTTTGTGGTGTGGCTATGGTCGCAGGCGCTGTACGTCATCCACATCCTGTGCCCGTTCTGCATGATTGTGTGGGCGGCAATGATTCCGCTCTTCGTGTGGGTGACCATCCGGAACATCAGCGCCGGCGTGATCCCGGTACCTGCCAAGGCCGCCCGCATCCTGGGCGACTCCGGCTGGATCATCACGGCCCTGCTCTATGTGGCAGTTATCGCCACCATCTTCTTCGCCTTTATCCAGGTTTTCGCCGGGACGTCAGGCTTCTAGGCCTGCGGACGGGAAAAGCCCCTGGTTCCGAAGAACCAGGGGCTTTTTGCTGTCCCCGGGCGGTCAGCCCTGGAACCAGATCTTGATCTCGCGCTCCGCGGAATCGGTGGAGTCGGAGCCGTGCACCAGGTTCTGCTGGACCTTCAGGCCCCAGTCACGGCCAAAGTCGCCGCGGATGGTGCCCGGGGCCGCCGTGGTGGGATCGGTGGTGCCGGCAAGGGAACGGAATCCCTCGATGACCCGGTGGCCCTCGAAGATCGCCGCAACAACGGGGCCGCTGAGCATGAATTCCACGAGGGGCTCGTAGAAGGGCTTGCCGACGTGCTCCTCATAGTGCTGCTCCAGGAGTTCGCGCGAGGCGTCGACCTTCTTGAGTTCGGCCAGGGTGTAGCCCTTGGCTTCGATCCGGGCCAGGATGGCGCCGGTGAGGTTGCGGGCGACGCCGTCGGGCTTGATCAGGACGAGGGTGCGCTCAGTGGTCACGACTGCTCCAATGCGTTGGGATGGGTTTCGGGGACAAGTCTACGGGGACTTTGCCTACGGGGACTGCGGCTGCTGCCCCGGCCCAGCCGCCTGGTCCGGGTGCGCCGCCTCCCACTCCGCCTGCTCGCGGGCGCGCTCCCCGGCCTCGCGGTCCAGCCGGATTCCGGTGCGGATGCCGTACCACCAGGCCGCTGCGAACAGGGCGCCGACCAGGAACATGGCGGGCTCGAAGATGCCGGTCAGGACCAGGACGAGCTGCAGGATCCAGCCCAGCCCGATGCCCCAGGGCCTGGTGAGGAACGCGCAGGCCACGATCATCACGACACTGAGCCCGATCCCCACACCGAGGATGAGGGCCGGCGGGAACTCCCCGCGGCGAAGTCCGAACACTGCCAGGGTGGCGAAGAACATGACGAAGGCTTCCAGCAGCAGCACGGTGGACGCGAACATCACCTTGGTGGAGCGGCGCTTCCTGGGCATGCCCGGGCGCCACTCACGCTGGGCTTTGGTCAGCTTGGGCACTCAGGCCTCCGTCTTTCCGAGCAGGATCCGGGCCTCGGCAACAAGGGTGATGGAGCCTGTCACCAGGACTCCCCCGGACAGGTCGTCGTTGGCTTCGGCGCGTTCCACTGCCCACTCAAGGGCGTCGTCGAGCTTCTCCGCGATGTGCACGTTGTCCTCGCCGAAGCCAAGCTCAACCGCGAGTTCGGCCAGTTCCGCGGCAGGGACTGCCCGCGGGGAGTTCGACTGGGTGAAGCAGAATTCCTCCGCGATCCCGCCCAGCGACTCCTTGAGCTGCCGGAGGATCTCCTCGGCGTCCTTTTCCTTCAGCACCCCCACTACCGGAACCAGCCTGGTGAAGTTGAAGGCTTCCTGCAGGGCGGCAGCCGACGCCTTGATGCCATCCGGGTTATGGGCTGCATCCACAATGATGGTGGGCGCGGTCCGGACCACTTCAAGCCGGCCCGGCGACGTCACGTTGGCGAAGCCTTCCTGCAGCACGTCGAAGTCGAGTTCCTTTTCGCCCCCGAAGAATGCCTCGATCGCGGCCACGGCCACCGCGGCGTTCTGCGCCTGGTGTGCGCCGTGCAGCGGGACCAGGAGTTCCGGGTACCGGCCGGCGATGCCCTGGATGCTCACCATCTGCCCGCCCACAGCCACGGTCCGGGACTCAACGCCGAATTCCACGCCTTCGAAGCGGAACGGCACGCCCACGTCCTTTGCCTTCTCCAGCAGGACCTGCGCCGCGTCCAGGGGCTGGGCGGCGCTGATGAGGTAGCCGCCCGGCTTGATGATTCCCGCCTTCTCATGGGCGATGTCCTCCGTGGTGTCGCCCAGGAGGTCCGTGTGGTCAAGGGAAATGGGCGTGATGACGGAGACCTGCCCGTCGCCCACGTTGGTGGCATCGGTGATCCCGCCCAGGCCCACCTCGATGACGGCCACGTTGACCGGCTGGTCCGCGAAGATTGCGAAGCCAAGGATGGTGAGGCATTCGAAGTAGGTGAGCCGGGGCTGGCCCTCGGCTTCAAGCTCGGAGTCCACGATCTCCAGGTAGGGACGGATTTCGTCCCAGATCCGGACGAACGTCTCGTCGGAAACCGGGTGGCCGTCGATGCTGATCCGCTCAGTGACCTTGGACAGGTGCGGGCTGGTGTACCGTCCGGTGCTGAGGCCATGGGCCCTCAGCACCGATTCGATCATGCGGGCGGTGGAGGTCTTGCCGTTGGTGCCGGTCACGTGGATGATCGGGAACGCCTTGTTGGGCTCCCCCAGCACGTCCATGGCGCGGAACAGGGGCGCGAGGCGCGGCTCCATCTTGTTTTCCGGCGCCCTGCCCAGCAGTTCGGCGTAGACGCTCTCTACGGAAAATTCGTCAGTCATGGATCAGGCCTCTACTTTTTCGACGGCGACGGCCGGCTCGGCGGCGTCCGAAGGTTCTGCCGCCAGGTCAACGGTGAGGGTCTCACCCTTGACCAGGTCGGCGTTGGCGAGCAGGGCGTCCACGACGTTCTGCCGGGCAGCCACAGTGGTCCGGATCCGGTCGCTGACGTTCAGCCCGGCGTCCTTGCGGGCCTGCTGGATGGCGCGGATCATGTCCCGGGCCAGTCCCTCTGCTTCCAGTTCCGGGGTGACCTCGGTGTTCAGGACCACAAAGCCGCCCCCGGGAAGGACAGCGGCTGCACGTGACCCGGCACCCTCTGCGGCTTCAGCCACGACGGTTTCCAGGACGTATTCCTGAGGCTCGAGCTCGAGGCCGCCGGCGGTGACCACCCCGGCGTCGCTGACGGACCAGTCACCGGACTTGGAGCCCTTGATGGCCTGCTGGACGTTCTTGCCCAGGCGCGGGCCGGCAGCCCGTGCGTTGACCACGAGCTTCTGCTCGATGCCGAACTCCTCCGGGGAGGCGGCCTCGGCGTCGAGCAGGCGGACCGAGCGCAGGTTCAGTTCATCGGCGACGACGACGGCAAAGCCTCCCAGCGCGCCTGCACCGGGTGCCACGACCGTAAGTTCCTGCAGCGGGAGGCGCACGCGCAGGTTCGCGGCCTTGCGCAGGGAGGACCCGGTGGAGCAGATCTGCTGTACGCGGTCCATCGCCTCGACCAGCCCCGGGTTGGCCGGGAACAGCCCGGCGTCCGGCCAGTCGGCCAGGTGCACGGAGCGCCCGCCCGTGAGCCCGCGCCAGATCTCCTCGGAAACCAGCGGCAGCAGGGATGCGGCTACGCGGGCGACGGTTTCCAGCGCGGTGTAGAGCGCGTCGAAGGCGTCGACGCTCTCGTCGAAGAACCGCTGCCGGCTCCGGCGGACGTACCAGTTGGTGAGCATGTCCAGGTAACTGCGCAGTTCGTCGCAGGCGCCGGAGATGTCATAGCTGTCCAGCTGGGCGGTCATATTGCGGACCAGCTCGCCGGTGTTGGCGAGCAGGTACTGGTCCAGGGTGTCGGCGTAGCCGTCATAGCGCAGCTTCGCGTCGTAGCCCGCCCCGCCATTGGCCGCGTTGGTGTAGAGCGTGAAGAAGCTGTACACGTTCCACAGCGGCAGGATGACCTGGCGGACGCCGTCGCGGATTCCCTGCTCGGTGACCACGAGGTTGCCGCCGCGGAGGATGGGGCTGGACATCAGGAACCAGCGCATGGCGTCCGAGCCGTCGCGGTCCAGGACCTCCGACACGTCCGGGTAGTTGCGCAGGCTCTTGGACATCTTCTGCCCGTCAGAGCCCAGCACGATGCCGTGGCTGATGACGTTGCGGAAGGCCGGCCGGTCGAACAGTGCCGTGGAGAGGATGTGCAGCATGTAGAACCAGCCGCGGGTCTGGCCGATGTACTCCACGATGAAGTCGGCGGGGTTGTGGGTGTCGAACCAGGCCTCGTTCTGGAACGGGTAGTGCACCTGGCCGTAGGGCATGGAGCCGGAGTCGAACCAGACGTCCAGGACGTCCTCCACGCGGCGCATGACGGACTGGCCCTCTTCGGGAGTTCGGGGATCGTCCGGGTTGGGCCTGGTCAGTTCGTCGATGAACGGGCGGTGCAGGTCCACCTGGCCGTCTTTGTTCAGCGGCAGGCGGCCGAAGTCCGCCTCGATCTCGGCGAGCGAGCCGTAAACGTCCGTGCGGGGGTATTCGGGATCGCTGGACTGCCACACGGGGATGGGGCTGCCCCAGTAGCGGTTGCGGCTGATGGACCAGTCGCGGGCGTTCTCCAGCCACTTGCCGAACTGGCCGTCCTTGACGTTGCCCGGGATCCAGTTGATCTCCTGGTTCAGCTCGGACATGCGGTCCTTGAACTTGGTGACTTCCACGTACCAGGAGGACACCGCACGGTAGATCAGCGGGTTGCGGCAGCGCCAGCAGTGCGGGTAGCTGTGCTCGTAGCTGGCCTGCTTGACCAGCCGCCCCTGGGCACGCAGCACCTGCGTGATGGGCTTGTTGGCCTCGAACACCTGCAGGCCCGCGATGTCGTGCAGGTCCCCGTGCTTGAACAGCGGCAGGAACCTGGCGCCTTCGTCCACGGAAAGGATCACCGGAATGCCGGCTTCCTCGCACACCTTCTGGTCATCCTCGCCGTAGGCAGGCGACTGGTGGACGATGCCGGTGCCGTCACTGGTGGTGACGTAGTCGGCAACCAGGATCCGCCAGGCGTTCTCCATGCCGTACTTTTCGTTGTCTGCGAAGTCGTGCCACAGCGGCTGGTACGCAAGCCCTTCGAGTTCCGTGCCGGTGTGGGTGGAAACCACTGCGGCCTGGGCAGCCTCGAAATCCTCATAGCCCAGGTCCTTGGCGTAGTTGCCCACCAGGTCGGCCGCCAACAGGAAGCTTCCCGTGACGGGCGCCTCCGCGGAGGCAGCCTTGATGCCGTTCGGGCCGGCAGGCAGCACAGCGTAAGTGATGGAAGGGCCGACGGCGAGCGCCGCGTTGGTGGGCAGCGTCCAGGGCGTGGTGGTCCAGGCGAGGGCCTGGACGCCGGCAAGCTGCCGGGACAGCTCCGAGTCCCCCGCGGTGATGGGGAAGGTCACCGTGACCGTCTGGTCCTGACGGTTCTTGTAGACGTCGTCGTCCATTCGCAGCTCATGGTTGGACAGCGGTGTCTCGTCCTTCCAGCAGTAGGGAAGAACCCGGTAGCCGTTGTAGGTCAGGCCCTTTTCGTGCAGCTGCTTGAAGGCCCAGAGGACGGACTCCATGTACTCCACGTTGAGGGTCTTGTAGTCGTTGTCGAAGTCCACCCAGCGAGCCTGGCGGGTGACGTAATTGCGCCACTCGTCGGCGTACTTCATCACGGAGGCGCGGCAGGCGTCATTGAACTTGTCGATGCCCATAGCTTCGATCTGGGTCTTGTCCGTCATGCCCAACTGCTTCATGGCCTCAAGCTCGGCGGGCAGGCCGTGGGTGTCCCAGCCGAAACGGCGCTCCACGCGCTTGCCGCGCTGGGTCTGGTAGCGGCCCACCAGGTCTTTGGCGTAGCCGGTCAGCAGGTGCCCGTAGTGCGGCAGGCCGTTGGCGAAGGGCGGGCCGTCGTAGAAGACGAACTCGTTGCTGCCGGGCTCGCCGCCGGGAGCGTCCGCGCTGCGCTGGTCGATGCTGGCCTGGAAGGTGCCGTCCTGGTCCCAGTACTTCAGGATGCGCTCTTCGATCTCCGGAAACTTCACGGAGGCGGAAACAGCGGCACCGCCGCTGGACGACGCGCTGGCAGAAGTGGAGGCTGAGGCCTTGGGGTAATACGTCATGTCGACATCCTGGGTTGAGCTTGGCGAACTGCCGGCCTGCGCCGTGCTGTTCCGTTCAGGATGCGAGGACGGCTTGCCGTGTTGTCCGCCGGACCCCACGCTCACCGCGGTACCACCTCACTTACCGTCGCTGCGTGTTCCCCGAAGGGAACTGGCGCCGCGACGGCCGCTCATTGACTGCTGTGACGGGCTTACCCGTCCGGTTCTACTGGCGCGTACCCCGTAACGGCAGGATGCGTGTTCTTCCGGAAGCTCACCGGTGATTGCCGGGTCATAGCCATCTCTGA
Organism: Pseudarthrobacter sp. GA104; assembly: GCF_009741265.1. GTDB lineage: Bacteria > Actinomycetota > Actinomycetes > Actinomycetales > Micrococcaceae > Arthrobacter. The sequence continues at coordinate 4,030,099 of NZ_WOWL01000001.1, read as the reverse complement.
GTCTACTATCGCCGCCGGTCCATCGCCATTCCGGCACCTTGGGCCGGTGCACTTCCCCGCTGCGCAAGTGCGGCCCGATGCCTAGACTCAAGCACATGGCCAACTCTGCACGGCTTCGGCCGGCATTGCGTCCGGGCAGGGCATACGCATGGCTCTGGTTCCTCCTTATGGTGCCGATGGTGGGCCTGTCCATTTTTCGCGCCGTCCCTGCCGCGTGGCCGTTGCGCGCAATCCAACTGCTTGCTTTCACCCCGTGGCTGGCGGCACCGGCCGGAGCGGCACTCCTGCTGGCCCTGTTGGGCCGAAACCGCTGGCAGGCTGCCGTCAGTTCGGCGCTGCTGGCCTGCATCGCCTTCTGGCTCTTCCCGCTCCCGGCCGGCAAGCGGGTGCCCAGCAACGGACCAACAGTCGAGTTAAGGGTGATGAGTTTCAACTCGAAGCTCGGCCGGGCCGATGCCCGCACGGTTGTGCGCCTGGTGCAGGAGAACCGGATAGATGTGCTCGCCGTGCAGGAGCATTCCCAGGCTTTCCAGGAGCGCCTTGCCGCCGAAGGCCTGGACGCGCTCCTGCAGCATAGGGTGACGGATCCCGCCAATAATGCAGGTGGCAGCGCTGTGTACTCGCGGTTCCCCCTTGAAAAAGCCGGGCAGGTTCCCGGCACTGCGTTCCGGATGCCCATCGTGCGGATTACCGTTACGTCCCAGGGCCGGGCCGGGGTGCTGGAGGTGACCAATGTCCACACCCGGGCACCGGTTGAACACAAGGCAGGGGAATGGCGCAGTGACCTGGCCGCCGTCAAAAAGGTGGCCGCCGGCGGCGGGAGCAGGCTCCTCATGGGAGACTTCAACGCCACGTACGATCACGCCGATTTCCGCAACCTCCTGGGCGGCGGGGACGGTCCTGGCCTTGTGGACGTGGGCGTCGCGGCCGGCGCACGGCTGGTGCCCACCTGGCCCATGGACGGACAACTGCTGCCCGGCATCACCATCGACCACGTCGTGACAAGCCCGGACATCGGAAGCTCCGGCTACGTAGTGCACCGGGTAGCCGGAAGCGACCATGCGGCGGTCACGGCGGTCCTTGACGTCCCCGCGGGCTGATCCCCGAAGCCCCGGCCGCCCACGGGGATGCCGGCCGGGTTGCTGCGGTCAGTTCTTCCGGATCAGTTTGTAGTTTGCTGCCTGCGCCACCGGGCGGACCACAATCTGGTCGAGGTTGACGTGGTGCGGAACGCTCACTGCGTACCGCACCACTCCGGCCACGTCACCTGCAGTGAGCGGCTTCTCCACCCCTTGGTAGACCTTGTCCGCGGCCTGCCGGTCACCGAGCCGGTTCAAAGCGAACTCCTCCGTCTGGACCAGCCCCGGTGCCACCTCGATGACCCGGACGTTGTGCTCGGCTTCCTCCAGCCGAAGGGCCACGGTCAGGGCGTGCTGGGCGAATTTCGCCGCGTTGTACCCGCCGCCGCCCTCATAGGCTGCCAACCCCGCCGTGGAGGTCAGGTTGAGCACCGTCCCTTCGCCGTTGGCGCGCAGCATCGGCAGGAACGCCCGGATGAGTTTCATGGTGCCCAGCACGTTGACACGGTACATCCACTCCCAGTCCTCCGTGTCGGCTGCTGCGATGGTGTCGGCGCCCCTGGCACCGCCGGCGATGTTGATCAGCGTGTCGATGCCGCCCGCTTCGGCCACCTCCGCCACAAGCCGGGACACGTCGTCGTCCTCGGAAATGTCGGCAGGGACTGCGACGGCGCCGGTCTCCTCCGCCAGGGCGGCGAGGCGATCCGCGCGGCGGGCGACCGCAAACACGGTCCAACCCTCCACCGCGAGGGCACGGACGGTGGCCTCTCCGATTCCGCTGCTTGCGCCGGTCACCAATGCTGCTTTTTTCTGCGAAATGTCAGTCATGGCACCACCCTAACCGGGGCTGCCGAACGGGCGCCTCCCGATGAGTCGGCGGATGAACCGCAGCACACGGGGTGCCTCATGGACGCCGGGCGGGCGGAAGCGGCGGGACATGAAACAATTGGCAGATGGCTGAAGACAAACAGGGTACAGACACGCCCACCACCACCCCCATCAACGTTCCGGACAAGCCGGCCCTCGAGGGCCTCGAAGCTGCGCTCACGCAGCGCTGGCTGGCCGAGGGGACCTACAAGTTCAATCGGGAGACCACCCGGGACCAGGTCTACTCGATTGACACTCCCCCGCCCACCGCTTCCGGTTCACTGCACGTGGGGCACATGTTCTCCTACACGCAGACTGACGTGCTGGCGCGCTACCAGCGCATGACCGGAAAGAACGTCTTTTACCCGATGGGCTGGGACGACAACGGCCTGCCCACCGAGCGCCGGGTCCAGAACTTCTACGGCGTCCGCTGCGACCCCTCCATCCCGTACAACCCTGACTACCGGCCGCCGGCGCAGCCGGCGAAGAACCAGCGGGACTTCGACGTCGTCTCCCGAAGGAACTTCATCGAGCTCTGCGAAGAGCTGGCGGTTGAGGACGAGAAGGTCTTCGAAAACCTCTTCCAGACACTGGGCCTGTCCGTCGACTGGGAGCTGACATACCGGACCATCGACGACAACTCGCGGGCGGTCTCGCAGCGCGCGTTCCTGGCCAACCTGGCGGCGGGCGACGCCTACATGGCCGAGGCACCCACCCTCTGGGACGTAACCTTCCGTACCGCAGTGGCCCAGGCCGAACTCGAAGACCGCGAGGTCCCCGGAGCCTACTACCGCTACCCGTTCTTCACCGAGGACGGACAGAAGATCCACATTGAGACCACCCGTCCCGAGCTGCTGGCTGCCTGCGCCGCACTGGTGGCAAATCCCGACGACGAACGGTACCAGCCGCTGTTCGGCAAGAAGGTCACGTCGCCCGTCTTCGGCGTCGAGGTTGAGGTGAAGGCGCACCCGCTCGCCAAGGCGGACAAGGGCTCCGGCATCGCCATGGTGTGTACGTTCGGTGACCTGACCGACGTCACCTGGTGGCGCGAACTGCAGCTGCCCACCCGCGCCATCGTTGGCCGGGACGGCCGGATCATCAGCGAGGTTCCCGAGTGGATCACCACCGATGCCGGCCGCGAGGCCTTCGCCGCGATTGCCGGCAAGACAGTCTTCAGCGCCAAGGAAGAAGTGGTGAAGCTCCTCACCGCCGCAGAGCTGCTTGAGGGCGAGCCCAAGAAGATCATGCATCCCGTGAACTTCTACGAAAAGGGCGACAAGCCCCTGGAAGTGGTCACGTCCCGGCAGTGGTACATCCGCAACGGTGGACGCGACGAGGACCGCAGGGAGCGGCTCATCGCACGGGGCCGGGAGATCGACTTCCATCCTGCCTTCATGCGTTCCCGCTACGAGAACTGGATTTCCGGCCTGAACGGTGACTGGCTGGTTTCCCGCCAGCGCTTCTTCGGCGTGCCCATCCCCGTCTGGTACCCCCTGGACGCCGACGGCAACCCGGACTACGACTCCCCCATCGTGCCCTCCGACGGGCAGCTGCCGGTGGACCCGGCAGCGGACGCCGCTCCCGGCTTCGACGAAAGCCAGCGCGATGTTCCCGGCGGCTTCACCGGTGACGCGGACATCCTGGACACCTGGGCCACGTCCTCCCTGACTCCAAAGATCGTGGGCGGCTGGAAGCGCGACGAAGACCTCTTCGCCAAGGTCTTCCCCTTTGACGTCCGGCCTCAGGGCCACGACATCATCCGGACCTGGCTGTTCTCCTCCGTGGTGCGCGCGGACGCCTTGGAAAACAGCGCGCCGTGGAAGCACGCCGCCATCTCCGGTTGGATCCTGGACCCGGACCGCAAGAAGATGTCCAAGTCCAAGGGCAACGTGGTGGTACCCACCGACGTGCTGGAGGAATACGGCTCGGACGCTGTCCGGTACTGGGCCGCTTCGGCCAAGCTCGGTGCGGACACAGCCTACGAGATCGCCCAGATGAAGATCGGCCGGCGCCTGGCCATCAAGCTGCTCAATGCCTCCAAGTTCGTCCTGAACCTGGGCGCCACGGAGGACTCGGTGCTGTCCGCTGACCTCTCCGTCCTCACCAATCCGCTCGATCGCGCGGTCCTGGCACAGCTCGCCGACGTTGTGGCCCAGTCCACGAAGGCCTTCGAGAACTACGACTACGCTCGGGCGCTGCAGATCACGGAAAGCTTCTTCTGGCAGTTCACCGACGACTACGTGGAGCTCATCAAGGACAGGGCCTACGGGGCTGCGGGCGAAGCGGAACAGGCCTCGGTGCTGGCAGCCCTCGCCACCACCCTGGACGCCCTACTGCGGCTCTTCGCGCCGTTCCTGCCGTTCGCCACTGAAGAGGTGTGGAGCTGGTGGCGCAAGGGCTCGGTCCACCGCGCCGCGTGGCCGGCCGCCCTGGCGGTGCCGGGCGGCGACACCACCATGCTCGCAACGGTTGGTGTTGCCCTCAGCGGTGTCCGCAAGGCCAAATCCGAGGCGAAGGTGAAGCAGCGCACGGAAGTCCTGACTGCGACCATCACGGCTCCAGCTGGACTCGCAGGGCAACTGAATGCCGGCTTGGCCGACTTGAAGGCAGCCTCCAATGCCCGCGAAATTTCAATAGTGGTGGGCGAGGGCGAGCTGGCTGTCACCGGTGTGGAACTGGCCGTCACGGAGGAGCCGGCGAAAGCATAGCCGCAGCCTTGGGCCCTGTTTTCGGGCAAAGGGGAAGCCCCATCAGCGTTTTGCCGTTGGTGGGGCTTCGACTTTTCGGCCATCCGGTGACGTCTTGATGGTCTGGCAGAATCCGCCGATCTTCAGGTCTTCCTACGTTCGTCACTTGTAGCTTGCATCCTGACTTTGCCGATGGCTGCGTCGAATGCATATCACTGAATCTTTGGTTTCTGCGTCCCAATTCTTTCGAAGTGGGTAAGAACTATTGTTGTCCCGGCTGCCGCGATGCGCAAGAGCCCCGGCTGAACTACAAACGAGTAGTTCAGCCGGGGCTCTGGACACTCCCGCCGGGGCTTCCGGAGGGGCCGGGCCTAGTTGAATTCCGGACGTTCGGTCCTGCTCCGCTTTAATTCGAAGAAGTGCGGGTAGGAAGCAATCGCGGTGGTGGCATCCCACAGCTTGCCGGCTTCCTCGCCCCGCGGGATCCGGGTGAGCACGGGACCGAAGAATGCCGTGCCGTTGAAGGCCACAACCGGCGTTCCAACGTCCTGGCCCACCCGCGAGATGCCTTCCTCGTGGCTGGCCCGGAGCTGGCGGTCGTAGGCGTCGGTAGCGGCGGCTCCGGCCAGTGAAGCGGGAAGGCCGCATTCAGCAAGTGCTTTGGCGATCACCAGGTCGCGGTCCTTTTCGCCCTGTTCATGGATCAACGAGCCCATGGCGTCGTAGAGTGGCTTGACCGTGCCCCTGCCGTGTTCCTCCTGGGCCGCGATGATCACCCGGACCATACCCCAGGCGTTGTCCATCGATTCGCGGTAGGCAGGTTCCAGGTCCCGGCCTTCGTTAAGGACGGCCAGGCTCATCACGTGCCACTCCGTCCCGATGTCGCGGACGCCCTCCACTTCGCCTATCCAGCGCGAGGTGATCCAGGCGAACGGGCACAGCGGATCGAACCAGAAGTCGGCCGTGTTCTTAGCGGGCTCAGTCATAGGGAATTCCTTCGCTGGTCTCAGTGGCGCGGGGCAGCCACGACGTGTAAGGGCTACTGCGGGTAACGGCGCTGTGCCGGGAAGTCAGGCAGACTTACGGCGCTTGGCGACGTGGGGAACGATGGTCGGTTCCGCACCCCTCAGCACGACGTCCTCGGTGATGATCACGCTGGCAACGTCTTCGCGGCTGGGGAGATCGAACATGACAGGAAGCAGCACTTCCTCCATGATGGCCCGCAGCCCCCGGGCGCCGGTGCCGCGCTCCAGCGCCTGCTCCGCAATGGCGTCAAGGGCTGTGTCGTCAAACACCAATTCCACGCCGTCTATCTGGAACATCTTCTGGTACTGCTTCACAAGGGCGTTCTTGGGGGTGGACAGGATCTGGATCAGGGCATCGCGGTCCAGGTTGGAGACGGTGGTGATCACGGGAAGCCGGCCGATGAACTCGGGGATCAGGCCGAATTTCAGCAGGTCCTCGGGCATCACTTCACCGTAGGAATCCACCTTCTTGCTGGCCTCGTTCAGGGGGGCGCCGAAGCCTATGCCCTTCCGTCCGGACCGCGACCCGATGATCTCTTCCAGGCCGGCAAAGGCGCCCGCCACGATAAAGAGGACGTTGGTGGTGTCAATCTGGATGAATTCCTGGTGCGGGTGCTTCCGGCCGCCCTGCGGCGGGACGGAGGCAACCGTGCCTTCCAGGATCTTCAGGAGCGCCTGCTGGACGCCTTCGCCGGATACGTCGCGGGTGATGGAGGGGTTCTCGCTCTTGCGGGAAATCTTGTCGATCTCATCAATGTAGATGATGCCCTGCTCAGCCTTCTTCACGTCGTAGTCGGCGGCCTGGATGAGCTTGAGGAGGATGTTCTCCACGTCTTCACCGACGTACCCGGCCTCGGTCAGGGCCGTGGCGTCAGCTACCGCGAAGGGAACGTTCAGGCGGCGGGCGAGGGTCTGGGCGAGGTAGGTCTTGCCACAGCCGGTGGGGCCGATGAGCAGGATGTTGGACTTGGCAATCTCGACGTCGTCGTGGTGGCCGCCGTCGGCAAGGCTTCCGGATTTAGGGGCGTGGCCGGCCTGGATCCGCTTGTAGTGGTTGTAGACGGCGACGGCGAGGGAACGCTTGGCAGGCTCCTGGCCAATGACGTACTCCTGCAGGAAATCGAAGATCTCGCGCGGTTTGGGAAGTTCGAAGCTTCCCAGGTCAGCAACTTCCGCGAGCTCCTCTTCAATGATCTCGTTGCAGAGCTCAATGCATTCATCGCAGATGTAGACACCGGGCCCGGCTATGAGCTTGCGCACCTGCTTTTGGCTCTTTCCGCAGAAAGAGCACTTCAGCAGATCCGTGCTCTCGCCAATCCGAGCCATATGTGAACCCCTTAGTATCCTGCTGCCAGGCAGCCTTGCTCCGTTGCTGGAATCTCCACCGGGCCTGCACGGACCGGTTGTGACACCATCCACTCTAGGTCACATTCGCTTCCCAGGGTGGAAGGAAAAGGCCGGTGAAGCCAAATGATTGGCCCCACCGGCCCATTACTTTACCGTTACCGGCTGATCGCCTGCGGTTTGATCTTCCGTGAATCCAGGACCTGGTCGATCAGGCCGTACGTCTGCGCTTCTGCCGCGGTGAGGATCTTGTCGCGCTCGATGTCGTTGTTGACCTGCTCTGACGTCCGTCCCGAGTGGTGGGCGAGCGTGTCTTCCAGCCAGGAGCGCATCCGCATGACTTCGGCTGCCTGGATCTCCAGGTCTGAGGCCTGTCCGCCCTGGCCGCCGGACAGCGCCGGCTGGTGGATCAGGACGCGGGCGTTCGGGAGGGCCAGGCGCTTTCCGGGAGTACCTGCCGCCAGCAGTACGGCAGCGGCGCTTGCGGCCTGGCCGAGGCAGACCGTCTGGATCTCGGGGCGGATGTACTGCATGGTGTCGTAGATGGCCGTCATGGCGGTAAAAGAGCCGCCGGGCGAGTTGATGTAGAGGGTGATGTCGCGGTCCGGGTCAGTGGACTCGAGGACCAGCAGCTGGGCCATGACGTCATCGGCAGAGGCGTCATCCACCTGCACACCAAGGAAGATAATGCGGTCTTCGAAGAGCTTGGTGTAGGGGTCCTGGCGCTTGAAGCCGTACGGAGTGCGTTCCTCGAACTGGGGCAGGACATAACGGCTGGTCGGAAGGTTACCGGCAGTCGATCCGAAGTTGTAGGTCATTTTTGTTGCTCCTGATCTAAGTTTTCTCTGTGCCGGATTACTGTTCGGACGCTGACTCGCCGGAAGACCCGTTGGCCGTTCCGCCGCCACCGGATACAGAGCCGGCGTGGGCGGCGATCTTGTCGAAGAAGCCGTACTCCAGGGCCTCGGTTGCCGTGAACCACTTGTCCCGGTCGTTGTCCTTGAGGATGGTCTCGACGGTCTGGCCGGTCTGCTCGGCCGTCAGTTCCGCCATGACCTTCTTCATGTGCAGGATGAGCTCGGCCTGGATCTTGATGTCCGAGGCGGTGCCGCCGATGCCGCCGGAGGGCTGGTGCATCAGGACGCGGGCGTTGGGGGTCGCGTAGCGCTTGCCCTTGGTGCCGGAAGACAGCAGGAACTGTCCCATCGAGGCGGCCAGGCCGGTGGCTACCGTGACGACGTCGTTGGGGATGAACTGCATGGTGTCGTAGATGGCCATGCCTGCCGTCACCGAGCCGCCCGGGGAGTTGATGTAGAGGTAGATGTCCTTGTCCGGGTTCTCGGCGGACAGCAGGAGCAGCTGCGAGCAGATGGCGTTGGCGTTGTCGTCACGCACCTCTGAGCCCAGCCAGATGATCCGCTCTTTCAGGAGACGGTTGTAGATGTAGTTGTCCTGGGCTGCGGGATCGACAGTAGCCATCCGGGGGGACTCTGCGTGCTGTGACATGTGTACTTACCTCTCGCTGGTGACGGTGACATCACTGAAAATCACTACTTGGACACTAACCGGTTTCAGCGGTGTTTTGTTCGCGCATCCGCGGCTGTTCGCTGACGGCGCACGATCGGCAGGGCCGGTGCGAAGCAGCAGGATCCAACGCAAACGGCCCCCGGATCCAATGATCCGGGGGCCGTCCACTCAGTGGCTCTTAGGCCTGGGCCTTGGCCTCTGCCGTGTCTTCCTCGACGGCTGCCTCGGCGGTCTCAGCCTCGGCCTCGACAGCTTCGGCTGCGGGAGCTTCCTCTTCGCCGCCGGGACGGACGAAGTCGCTCAGGTCCACGGCCTTGCCCTCGGTGTCGGTGACCTCAGCCTGGCCCAGGACGACGGCCAGCGCCTTGCGGCGGCGGACCTCGGAAACCATCATGGGAACCTGGCCGCTCTGATCGATGATCTGGGCGAACTGGTTCGGGTCCATGCCGTACTGGCTGGCGGTGGTCACGATGTAGTCGATCAGCTCGTTCTGGCTGACGTTGACTTCTTCCTTCTCGGCAATGGCGTCGAGGATGATTTCGTTCTGGAAGGCGCGGGCCGTGTTGGCACGAACCTCTTCGCGGTGCTCCTCGGTGTCGTGCTCGCCTTCACCGTGCCCGCTGCCCTCCTTGAAGTGGGCCTCGAGCTGCTCTTCAACGACGGAGTCCGGAACGGGAACCTCAACGAGCTCAACGAGCTTGTCCAGGACCTTGTCGCGGGCCTCGACGCCCTGCTCCACAACCTTGGAGTCTGCGGCCTGCTTGGCCAGGTCTTCGCGCAGTTCGGCGAGGGTGTCGAACTCGGAAGCCAGCTGGGCGAAGTCATCGTTTGCCTCGGGGAGTTCGCGCTCCTTGACGGCCTTGACGACGACCTTGACCTGGGCGGCTTCGCCGGCGTGGTCGCCGCCCACCAGAGTGGTGTCGAAGATGGCGTCTTCCTCGGCGCTGAGCCCGGTGACGGCTTCGTCGAGCCCGTCGAGCATGGTGCCGGCACCCACCTGGTAGGACAGGCCGGAAGCGGAGTCAACCTCTTCGCCGTCGATGCTGGCGGTGATGTCGATGGTGAGGAAATCGCCGTCCGCGGCGGGGCGGTCCACGGACTTGAGCGTGCCGAAGCGGCCGCGCAGTTCGTCGAGGGCCTTGTCCACGTCCTCGTCGGAGGACTCGGCCGCAGCAACTTCAACCTTGATGCCGGAGTAGTCCGGGAGCTCGATCTCCGGGCGGACGTCCACCTCGGCAGCGAACTTCAGTCCGCCGTCCGTTGCGGAGGGGTCCGGGACCTCGGTGATCTCAACCTCGGGGCGGCTCAGGGGGCGGATGCCGGATTCCTGCACAGCGGCCTGGTACCAGCCGTTGAGGCCTTCGTTGATGGCAGTCTCCAGGACGTAGCCGCGGCCGACGCGCTGGTCGATGAGCTTGGCGGGGACTTTGCCCTTACGGAAGCCCGGGACCTGGATCTGCGAAGCAACGGTCTTGTAGGCCGAGTCGATGCTGGGCTTCAATTCCTCAAAGGGGACCTCAACATTGAGCTTGACCCGCGTGGGGGTGAGGTTCTCGACAGCGCTCTTCACGGTCTAAGTACTCCTGGGATTGTGGGATGGGTTTCTGCAAACGCAATGTTTTGTCCAGGCCGAGTGGTCCGGGCCGCAGAGTCGGGGTGACAGGATTTGAACCTGCGACTTCCTGCTCCCAAAGCAGGCGCTCTAGCCAAGCTGAGCTACACCCCGTTAGTGCACAGGCAAGTCTACGGTGATCCGCGCCCAGTTTGCACATTTGACACGTAGCCCATGGATTAGGTTTAGTTGTATCCGGCTTGAACAGCCAGCCCGGAGTTGCAGGCCTGCTAATATTGCAGATGCAGTTCTTCCGGGGACGTAGCTTAATGGTAAAGCCTCAGTCTTCCAAACTGATTACGCGGGTTCGATTCCCGTCGTCCCCTCCAAACAGACAGGCCCCTCCGACGAGGGGCCTGTCTTTTTAATCCGTTGGGGCCCCAGTGCCGGCAAGCCATCGTGGGGGCTTTGCCGGCAGCCCCCGTTCACGCCTGCTGCTGGCAGAAGGGGCACCAATAGAGTTTGCGCCCCGCCAGTTCAGCAATCAGCACCGTGGTGCCGCAGACCCGGCACGGCATCCCGTCCCGCTTGTAGACGTAATGGGCATTGTCCCGCGCGGGGAAGGTCCCGCTTTTCAAGGCGGCGGCGGTTGCCTTGCCGTGTTCCGACCAGTACCGGGGCGTTGTGGTGATGATGCGGCCGTCGGCAACGCCGTCGTTCATGACGGTCACGACGTCGCGCCACAACTTGCGTGCCTCGGCGTCGGGCAGTGCGGTTCCCGGCAGCCAGGGATCGATACGCCGGCGGAAAAGGACCTCGGCGCGGTAGACGTTGCCGACGCCGGCGATGATCTTTTGGTCCATCAGGAGTGCAGCCACCGGAGTTTTCCGGCCCTGCAAATTGGCCGCGAACCGTCCGGCGTCGCCCCGCAGGTTCCGCAGCGGGTCCGGCCCCAGCCGGGCGAGGACAGCGTCAGCCTCTGCCGCGGTAATCGCCTCGCAGGTGGTGGCACCCCTCAGGTCGGCCCACCCGTTGCTGCTGGCCAGCCTGACCCGCACGGCCCCCACGGGGTCCGGCGGACCGGCATAGGCGCTGCCTCCGTTCGTGCCGGCGCCGTCGCCGTCGTTCGCGTCCGGGAACGTCTCCCGCTCCCCCACCCGGCGCGGGGCACCGATGCTGGAGGAGCCGGCGAACGTGCTGTCGCCGCCAAAACTCCAGGCACCGTACAGGCCCAGATGCACATGCAGCACCAAGGTGTTGTCGAAGTGCAGGAACAGGTGCTTGCCGTGCGCCTCGGCCACGAGCAGGGTGCGCCCATCCAGGAGCGCGGCGCCTCCGCTGAACCGGCCCTGCGGGCTGGACACAGTGAGCCGCCGGCCGCCGAATACGTCCCCGAACTGCCGCGCCAGGCGGCGGACGGAATGCCCTTCGGGCACTACTCGATGACCTCGCCGGTTGCTTCGTAGGCGGCGATCTTGCCGATGCGGCGGACGTGGCGCTCGTCATTGCTGAAGGGCTCGGTCAGGAAGGCCTCGACCAGCCGGGTCGCTTCCTCCACCGTGTGCTGGCGGCCGCCGACAGCCACGACATTGGCGTCATTGTGCTCGCGGGCGAGTGTGGCGGTCGAGTGGTTCCAGGCCAGGGCAGCCCTGACACCCTTGACCTTGTTGGCGGCGATCTGCTCCCCGTTGCCCGAGCCGCCCAGCACGATGCCCAGGGCGTGGATGCCTGCCTGCTGGTCGGCAACCACGGCAAGGGCGGCATTGATGCAGAAAGAGGGGTAGTCGTCCTGGGCGTCGTAGGCCTTGGGGCCGTGGTCCACCACCTCATAGCCCTTGGCTGTCAGGTGGGACACCAGGTGGGCGCTCAGTTCCATGCCCGCATGGTCGGTGGCGATGTGGACCCGCGGGAAGGCAGGGGATGATGTCACGAGCAGAATCCGTTCGGTTGGGGGCGCAGGCAGCCGGCCGGGACGGCGCAGGCCAGGGTCAGGACAACACGGTCAAGAATACTAGGACTCCGGCTGGCCGGGAGTCGGCGCCGCCCCGCCGCCGGGCCGGGCCCTTTCAGCAACCCGCGTCAGTACCTCGGCCAGCCTCGCCGCCGAGGCAGTACTGCCCCCGCTCACCGCGAGGCGCTGGCCGTCGGTTTTGCTGACGACGACGGCGGGACCGCTGCTGACGAGCATGGCGGCAGTGCCGCCGTGGTGCCGGTAGCCCCACCCCCCATAGTCTGCGGCCTTCACCTCGGCGGCGGTAGCGCCCGAGATGGCTCCGGCCGGGACGTTCATGACCGGAACGATGCCGGCCAGCAGGACTTTCAGGCCGCGGCGGTCGGCTTTGATGCGCGCGAACAGGAACGCCGCGCCCGTCGCCGCGAGGAGCACGAGGAGCGCGCCGAGCCAGGGCACGGCAACGGCGATGAGGGCAGACGGAAGCAGCGATGCGATGGCGATCATGACGAATACCGAACTGCGGGCATGGACCCAGAGCCGGATGTCGTCCCGTGTCAGGTCGGGGTCAGCCTCCCTCGCGATGGCCAGTTGAAGGGCCCGGTCGTCGTCCGGTGACCACTGCTGGTCCGCTTTGAAGGTAAAGGCAACAATCACGCCGAGCGACAGGGCCGCCCCGCTTCCGAGTGCCAGGACGGTCATGTCCACATGGGATTCACGGGCGTCCGCCAGCCCTGCCTGTCCCACGATGCCGGCAGCGAGGGCGCTGGTGACGAAGAGCGTGAAGAACATCCCGGCGCCCATCATGATCCGGCGCATCAGCACGGGCCTGCTGACGGGCACGGCCTGGAAGAGGACCAGCCAGCCGCCGGCCAGGATCATTAAGGCTCCTGCCGTGACGTAGGCGCCGAAGGGCGCGAAGGAGGCGCCGCCGTCGTCCGTCCACCGGATGGCGAGCGGCTCCGGAAGGTCCGGCCGGATCAGGAAGGCGCACACCACGAAGGCCGCCGACACCAGCAGCGGGAACCCCACCACAAACCGAAGGGCTTTCGTGTCCATCGACTCCATGAACTTTCCCATGATTTAACGCTACTCCCACGGCCGGCCGGCGGCTTTCCGCCTCACGCGGCAGCCATCCCGGGCCGTGCTACTTGCCAAGGCTGGCGGAATGCAAGAATGAACAATGCCGCCGCTGGGCACGCCAGCAGGCAGACGCAACCTTTCTGGAGGCCCCACTTTGCCAGGTATGAATCTGACGCGAGCTGAAGCCAGCGAACGTGCCGAACTGATCGCCGTCGAATCCTATGACGTCAGCCTGGACCTGACCCGGGGCGGAGAGGTCTTTGGCAGCACCACCACGGTGAAGTTCAGCGCGACGCCAGGGTCCTCAACATTCATAGACGCAGTCACACGCGCGGTGCACAGCGTCACCCTTAACGGCAGGAGCCTTGATCCGGCCACAGTGGCGGACGGCGTCAGGATCCAGCTCCCGGATCTCAAGGAACACAACGAACTCACGGTGGTGGCCGATGCCCCGTATATGAACACCGGCGAGGGACTCCACCGCTTCGTGGACCCGGTGGACAACGAGGTCTACCTCTACACGCAGTTCGAGGTTCCTGATTCGCGCAGGATGTTCGCCGTCTTCGAGCAGCCGGACCTGAAGGCAACCTTCACGTTCACCGTCACGGCCCCCTCCCACTGGGACGTCATCTCGAACTCGCCCACACCGGCGCCCGTGGAAACCACCGCCGCGGACGACGGCGGTGCCCGCTCCGTGTGGGCTTTCTCCCCCACTCCCCGGCTCTCCTCTTACGTCACTGCGCTGGTTGCCGGCCCCTACCAGTCGGTGCGCAGCGAGGTGGCCAGCTCGGACGGCCGCGTCATCCCGCTCGGCGTCTTCGCCCGGAAGTCCCTGATGCAGTACCTGGACGCGGACAACATCTTCGAACTCACCCGGCAGGGCTTTGAGTTCTTCGAGGCGCAGTTCGGCTGCCCCTACCCGTTCGAGAAGTACGACCAGCTCTTTGTGCCCGAGTTCAACGCCGGCGCCATGGAAAACGCCGGCGCGGTGACCATCCTGGAGGGCTACGTCTTCCGGGGCAAAGTCACCGACGCGCAGGTGGAACGCCGGGCCATCACCGTCCTCCACGAACTCGCGCATATGTGGTTCGGCGACCTGGTGACAATGCGCTGGTGGAACGACCTGTGGCTCAACGAGTCCTTCGCCGAGTACATGTCCCATCTGGCAGCCGTCGAGGCGACGAAGTTCACCAGCGCCTGGACCACGTTCGCGTCCGTTGAGAAGTCCTGGGCCTACCGCCAGGACCAGCTGCCCACGACGCACCCCATCTTCGCCGAGATCAACGACCTGCAGGACGTGGAGGTCAACTTCGACGGCATCACCTACGCCAAGGGCGCTTCGGTGCTCCGCCAGCTGGTGGCGTGGGTGGGCCCGGACCAGTTCATGGCCGGCGTGCGCGAGTACTTCGCCAAGCATTCCTGGCAGAACACCGAGCTGGGCGACCTGCTGGTGGAACTGGAGAAGGCCAGCGGCCGCGACCTGGATGACTGGGGGCGGCAGTGGCTGGAAACCGCCGGCGTCAACACCCTGAAGCCGGAGCTCGAGGTTGACGGCGACGGCCGGCTCACGTCCTTCGCCATCGTGCAGTCCGCCGTGGACGATTGGCCCACCATCCGCCCGCACCGGCTCGCCGTGGGGTTCTACAACCTTAACGACGCCGGCAAGCTGGAGCGGGTGCACCGCGAGGAACTGGATGTCGACGGCGGGCGGACCGAAGTTCCGGCGCTGGTGGGGCTGGTCCGGCCGGACCTGGTCCTGGTCAATGACGACGACCTCGCCTACGCCAAGGTGCGGCTGGACGAAAAATCGCTTGCGACGGCGACCGCCCACCTGAAGGACTTCAGCCAGAGCCTGCCGCGGACGCTCGTGTGGAACTCGGCCTGGGACGCTGCCCGGGACGGCGAAACCCCGGCACGGCGGTACGTGGAGCTGATCCTGGCCAACGTGGCCGCCGAATCCGATTCCTCGGTGATCCTGGTCCAGCTCCGCCAGCTTGCCACCACCCTGAACTTCTACGTGGCCGAGGAACACCGCGAGGCGACTGCGGTGGCTGCGGCGGACCGGCTGTGGGACCTGGCGTCCCAGGTGCCGGGCGGCTCGGACGCGCAGCTGCAGTTCGTGAAGTCGTTTGCGCTGCTGGCCGGCAGCGCCCCCCAGTTGGACAAGGTGGCGGGCCTCCTGGACGGCTCCCTGGTCCTGGACGGGCTGGGTGTTGACCAGGACCTGCGCTGGGAGCTGGTCGCGTCACTTGTGGTGGGCGGACGCCTCGGCCAGAACGGCATCGACGCGGAACTTGCGCGGGACAATACCTCCAGCGGCCAGAATGCCGCTGCCCTTGCCAAGGCCGCCATCCCCACGGCGGAGGCGAAGGCAGCCGCCTGGGATTCCATTGTGGTCAAGGGCGAGCTCTCCAATGCACTGCAGGGCTCCGCGGTCACCGGCTTCATGCGCGTGCTGGACCGGTCCCTGCTGGAGCCCTACGCCGAAAAGTACTTCGAGGCAGTGCCGCGGATCGTCGAAACCCGCACCCACGCACTGGCCCAGCAGATCGTCGTCGGACTCTACCCTGCGCTGCTGACCAGCCAGGCAACCGTGGACCGGACTGACGGCTTCCTGGCGGCGCTTCCGCCCGCAAGCGCCGCGCTGCGGCGCATGATGCTGGAAAACCGCGACGGCGTTGCCCGGGCACTGCGGGCGCGCGCTGCGGATGTCCTTCCCGGCGAAGCTGTGCCTGCATCATGAGCCTGCACGAGCACCGCTATGAGCTGACGGTCCGGTGGACGGGCAACTCGGGCAGCGGGACGGCGTCCTACCGCGGCTACTCACGCGACCACGACATCCTTATTCCGGGGCTCCCTGTCCTCAAGGGCTCCGCGGACCCCACCTTCCACGGAGACCGGGAGCGGTACAACCCGGAGCAGCTGCTCCTCGCGGCACTTGCCCAGTGCCATATGCTCTCTTTCCTGCACGTGGCGGTAAAGCACGGCGTGGTGGTCACGGACTACCGGGACGAGGCCTTCGGGCTGATGACCCTGAACCGGGACGGCAGCGGCCAGTTTGAACGCGTGACGCTCCGACCGCACGTGACCGTGGCCGATGCGGCGCAGGTGGAGCTGGCCGGCCAGCTTCACCACGAGGCGAACCAGCTGTGCTTCATCGCCCGCAGCGTGAACTTCCCGGTGGAGCATGAACCGGTGACAGTGGCGGCTTAGGACGGCAGGCTGGCGGCGAGGCGCGCCTCGGTTCCGGGGGACAGCCCGGCCTTCCGGGGCCTGTCCAGCCCTCGCGCCCGCTCGTCCCGCAAGGTGTCCTGCAGCGTCTCCCGCCACGGCCGCAGCTGCAGCCCGGCAGCGACGGCTGCCCGGTTGCTCCGCGCCATGAAGCCCTCATGCCCGGGCGGGAGCCAAAGCGGCAGCGAGTCCGGGCCTGCCCAGTAGTTGACGCCCTGGTTCGCAAGCCACTCTTCTTCCGCCGGAAGAACCTCGCCGTCGTGGCCGGCGGTTTCCCTGGCGGCGGCAAGATACGTTCCGAAGGCCACCTGCCCGCCCAGGGCGTTCAACGCTCCGGCCACGCCCTTCCCGGCCGCCCGGAGGATCCAGGCAGCAAGATCGCGGACGTCGATGACCTGGGTCGGATAGTCGACGGCGGGAACCACCACCGGCTTGTTGTTCCTGGCGAAGCGGGCCGGCCAGTAGCCGTAGCGGTCCGAGCTGTCCCCCGGGCCGCCGATCAGGCCGGCACGGCAGAGGTGGGCTTTTCCGCCTGCCGCTTTGAGGGTGGCGGCCTCGATGGCCGCCTTCGACTCGCCGTAGTTCTCCGGAGTGGAGGGAGTTCCCGGCGCCAGGGGCTGCAGGAGCGCTGCATCCTCAGTTTCGTTTGCATGAGAGGCGTCGGCGTAGACGGAGCAACTGGAGACGAACGTCCAGTGCGCTGCCCGGTGTGCGAGGGCGTCCAGGGCTTCGGCGGCGGGGACGGGATCCCGGGCCACGTCCACCACCTCGTCCCACTCCCCCTCGGCGCCCGCGTAGGCGTCCGCGCCCAGTGAACGGTCCTCCCTCAGCCACGTGGTTCCCGCTGGCGGGGCCGCCGCGGAACCTCGGGCAAGGCAGGTGACGTCGTGTCCCGCCGCCACCGCCTGGCGGGCAATTTCTGCGGACAGGAAGGCTGTTCCGCCGAGGACAAGAATGCGCATGTTCAGACGCTACGGCGATAGTGTTGAAGAAGAACAGAGCCTTCCGCGCCGGGCGTAACCGGCGCTGCGGCATCCCTTCCCGGCGCAGCCGAAGAACAGCAGGAGTACTTCCCCCTTATGGTCAGCACGTTGTCGATCCTTCCGTCCACCGCCAGCCAGCCGGACGGCATCAGCGTCACGGGCATCGTGATCAGCCTCGGCGTCGGCGTCGCCATCTGGCTGGTGGCCACGTTCGTGATTTCCCGGATCACCAGGCGCGTGGCGGCAGGCAGCAACTTCTTCAAGAAACCCACCTTCAAATGGGCCGCCCCGGCGTTTAGGGCCCTGGACCACGAGCGGCGCGTCCAGCGCGCGGAAACCATCGGCTCGCTGCTGAACAGCGTGGTTGGCGTGCTCGTGGTGATCATCACGGGCATGTACGTCCTGCAGAACCTGGACATCAACATCGCACCGCTCCTGACGAGCGTCGGCATCCTGGGTGTGGCCATCGGCTTCGGTGCCCAGCAGCTGATCCGCGACTTCCTGGCCGGGATCTTTATTACCATTGAAGACCAGTACGGCATCGGCGACGTCATCGAAACCAGCGAGGTTGTTGGCGTGGTGGAGTCCATGGGCCTGCGCATCACGCGCGTCCGCTCGGACGACGGCGCTATCTGGTACCTGCGCAACGGCGAGATCCTGCGCGTCGGCAACCGTTCGCAAGGCAACTATGTGCCGCTGCACGAGTCGGAGGACGGCACCACGGACCAGGGCACGGATCATGCCGAACCCAAGAAGACTGACCAGAAGGCCGGAGACTAGGAATGACAATCCCGAGCGATCCCCAGCGGCCGCAGCTGATGCAGAACGATCCGTTCAGCAAGCCCGGCTACACCGACAATTTCTACGATGCCGTGGGCGGGCATGAAACCTTCGTGAAGCTGATCGACGTCTTCTACGACGGCGTGGCAACCGATCCGCTCCTCCGCCCCATGTATCCGGAAGAAGACCTGGCGCCGGCGAAGCGCAGGTTCCTGATGTTCCTGGAACAGTACTGGGGCGGGCCCACCACCTACGGCGAGGAGCGCGGCCATCCCCGGCTCCGCATGCGGCACATGCCGTTCAAGGTGACGCCCGAGGCCAAGGACCGCTGGCTCTTCCACATGCGTGCCGCTGTGGATGCCCTGGAACTGCCGCCGCTCTACGAGGGAACGCTGTGGGACTACATGGAGCGGGCCGCGCTGTCCATGGTGAACAGCCCCGGCTGATGTTGCCCTAACCGCCGTTAGAGCAGCGCGCTTCCGGTCCGCGCGAGCACGTGGCCGCGGGTGCCTGTAAGCCGGAACCAGCGCCCTGCCCGGTAGAGCTTCTGGTCGCCGTCGGCCAGAAACCCCAGGGCCAGGGCGGCGAAAGCGGCTCCGGCCGGCAGGCCGGAGTCGTCCAGTTCCCTGCCCCAGACGGCGGCACGGGCGTTGTTGACGATCAGCGCCCCCGGCTTGTCAGGGACGATTCCCGCCACTTCCGCGATTCCTGCTTCTGCGGCTTTCCGCAGCGCGGCATCGCTGCGTGAACCCATCAGCTCCCACCCGCTCCGCGGGGCGCCCACCCCGGTCCAGGACTCGGTGACGGTGGACGGCGGAACCGGCAGCTCGACGTCGTCCGCCCCCGCCCGCGCCAGGCGGTCCAGGACGGCGGACAAGGACACTGTCACATCCGTCGCCGAAGGTTCCGCGAGGGCCATGGTCCGCAGCCCCAGAATGGTGGGAGTCGATTCACCCAGCAGCCTCGGCCGCAGCACGCAGACGTACGCGGCGAGGACGGAACCTGCAGCCTGAAGCCTGATGGCGCCGTCGTCAATTGATTTGGCCCGCGTAGCGAAAGTCTTCAGGTCAGCGAGATCCTGGGGATCGGCGAAGCGGAAGGACGAGGTGAGTAGATCAGACACACCAAGAACACTACCCGCTGGACCTTTGTTGAGCGGTGCCGGGGGGCCGTCTAGAGTCAAACCATGACTGAAGCCGACGCCGAAATCCTGGCGCTCCCCAGCGGGGACCCCACCTCATCGCTCATCTCCCTCCTTGACCTTGGTGAGCTGGAGGGTGCCCGGACGGACGAGGACATCTTCCTGGGTCCGTCCCAGCAGCAGCCCCACCACCGCGTGTTCGGCGGCCAGGTGCTGGCACAGTCGCTCATCGCGTCCATCAGGACGGTGGACCCGGAACGTTTTGTCCATTCCATGCATGGCTACTTCCTGCGCCCGGGGGACGCGAACAAGCCCATCACCTTCGGCGTCCAGCGCCTGCGGGACGGCCGGTCCTTTTCCGCCCGGCGGGTCCATGCGTACCAGGAGGGCGTGCCCATCCTGTCGATGATCGCGTCCTTCCAGGGCGAGGACGAAGGCGTGGAGCACGAGTCCACGATGCCCGGCGGCATCCCGGACCCGGAGTCACTGCCAAGCACCGCCGACCTGCTCGGCAAGTTCGACCATCCGGTGGCACGGCACTGGGCCTACGAGCGGCCGTTCGATATCCGGCACGTCGATCCCCCCTTGTACGTGTCGGCTAAGGGCAAGAGGGAAGCGCGGAATGCTGTGTGGATGAAGACCTTCGGGCCGATGCCGGACAACCCCAACCTGCACCGGGCAGCCCTGGCGTACGCCAGCGACTACACCCTCCTTGAGTCCATCCTGCGGCGCCACGGGCTGAGCTGGATCACGCCAGGGATGAACGTGGCAAGCCTGGACCATGCCATGTGGTGGCACCGGCCTGCCCGCGTGGACGAATGGCTCCTGTATGTCCAGGAGTCACCCAGCGCCCAAGGTGCCCGTGGACTCGCGACCGGCAAGATCTTCAACCAGGCGGGGCAGCACGTTGCCTCCGTCGCGCAGGAGGGAATGATCCGCGTGCCTACCGACCTGAAGAACAAAGTGGTGGGCGCTTTCCAGTCGAAGCTGATGGAGCACCAGATCCGCAAGGCCGGGCGGGACTAGCACCACCCGGAACTCCGCCTTCAGCGGGAAGACGAACAGGCCGGCACCCAGTGGGGGTGCCGGCCTGTTCGTCTTTGTGCGCTCTGCGCCTGGTGTCAGTCGCGGGTGAGGCGGCGGTGCGTGACGCGGTGCGGCTTGGCGGCGTCCGGGCCGAGGCGCTCCACCTTGTTCTCCTCGTAGGATTCGAAGTTGCCCTCGAACCAGTACCACTTGGAGGGGTTTTCCTCGTCGCCTTCATAGGCCAGGATGTGCGTGGCCACCCGGTCCAGGAACCAGCGGTCGTGGGAGACCACCACGGCGCAGCCGGGGAACTCGAGCAGTGCGTTTTCGAGGCTGCTGAGGGTTTCGACGTCGAGGTCGTTGGTGGGCTCATCGAGGAGCAGCAGGTTGCCGCCCTGCTTGAGGGTCAGCGCCAGGTTCAGGCGGTTGCGCTCACCGCCGGAGAGCACACCGGCCTTCTTCTGCTGGTCCGGTCCCTTGAAGCCGAAGGCGGCAACGTAGGCGCGGGACGGCATTTCGACGTGGCCCACCTGGATGAAGTCCAGGCCGTCAGAGACAACTTCCCAGAGGGTCTTGTTGGGGTCGATGCCGCCGCGGCTCTGGTCCGCGTAGGAGATCTTGACGGAGTCGCCGATCTTCAGGTCACCGCCGTCGAGCGGTTCCAGCCCCACGATGGTCTTGAACAGCGTGGTCTTGCCGACGCCGTTGGGGCCGATGACGCCCACGATGCCGTTGCGGGGCAGGCTGAAGGACAGGCCATCGATGAGGGTGCGGTCCTCGAAGCCCTTCTGGAGGTTCTTCGCTTCCAGCACCAGGCCGCCCAGGCGGGGTCCCGGCGGGATCTGGATCTCTTCGAAGTCCAGCTTGCGGGTGCGGTCCGCCTCCGCGGCCATCTCCTCGTAGCGGGCCAGGCGGGCTTTGGACTTGGTCTGGCGGCCCTTGGCGTTGGACCGGACCCACTCAAGTTCCTCGCTGAGGCGCTTGGCCTGCTTGGCGTCCTTCTTGCCCTGGATCTCCAGGCGGGCACGCTTCTTCTCCAGGTAAGTGGAGTAGTTGCCCTCGTAGGGGTAGAGGTGGCCGCGGTCCACTTCGGCGATCCATTCTGCGACGTGGTCCAGGAAGTACCGGTCGTGGGTGACGGCGAGGACTGCACCCGCGTAGGTGGACAGGTGCTGTTCGAGCCACAGCACGCTTTCGGCGTCCAGGTGGTTGGTGGGCTCGTCCAGGAGCAGCAGGTCCGGCTTCTGCAGCAGGAGTTTGCACAGGGCTACGCGGCGGCGTTCACCACCGGAGAGGTTGGTGACGTCGGCGTCCGCGGGCGGGCAGCGGAGGGCGTCCATGGCCTGCTCCAGCTGTGAGTCCAGGTCCCAGGCGTCCGCGGCATCGATGGCTTCCTGCAGGTGGCCCATTTCCTCGAGGAGGGTGTCGTAGTCAGCGTCGGGGCTGGCCATTTCCTCGGAGATTTCGTTGAAGCGCTGGATCTTGCCGTAGATCTCGCCCACACCCTCCTGGACGTTGCCCAGGACGGTCTTTTCCTCGTTGAGCGGGGGCTCCTGGAGCAGGATGCCCACGGTGTAGCCGGGGCTTAACCGGGCCTCACCGTTGGAGGGAGTGTCCAGTCCGGCCATGATTTTGAGGATGGTGGACTTACCGGCACCGTTCGGGCCCACAACACCGATCTTGGCGCCGGGGAAGAAGGACATGCTTACGTCGTCAAGAATGAGTTTTTCGCCAACGGCTTTGCGGGCCTTGGTCATTGTGTAGATAAATTCCGCCATGGTTCCAAATCTAGTGGGTGGGCAGGCATATCTCACATTCCGCGCAACAGGCTTACGAGCCTACAAAGCACTTCCCGCTCGCCAGGACGGGCAACACTGTCACTGTCACGGCGCCGTCGCGGACCTGGCCGATCACGCAGTCCTGTCCCTGGAGCACGGCCGCCTCGATGGCATCCGCTTCAAGGCCGGTGGGGGTGCGGCTCTGCGAAACCTCCAACGCCGCGGGGGCGATTCCCGCGCCCGTGAGGGCTTCCGTGACTTGTGCGGTGGCGGGTTTGGGCGATCCCGCCGCCAGCCTGGACAGCGCCTCTGTCACGGTCCTCTTGGCCGTTTCAGTGGCAGCCGCCGCTGCCGCGGCGGATGCGGTCCCGGATGTGTCCGCCAGCGGTCCGGCGGCATTTGTCTGTGTTGCTGCAGCCCGTGTTTCCGTTGCTGCGGGGCCGGCGGAGGCTGCAGCAGTGGATGTTGCACCCGACAAGGTTCCGCTGACGCAGCCCGATAAACCTGCCGCCAGCACTGTGGCAGTTGCGGCCGCCAGCAACCGGCGCGCGGCGCTGGGCGGGGCAACTCCAGGAACGGCAGCTCCAGGAACGGCAGCTCCGGGAACGGTAGCTGAGGGGCTGGCCGATGAGGCACCGGCTGTTGAGTTCTGCCGGTGGTCAGGGGTATGCCGCATGGTGTCATTCTGCCATGCGGCCTGGTCCCGGCTCCGCAACCTGGGCGGACAGTGCACGGCCGGGGGGTGCCGCGGCACTGCCCGCCAAGGAACCGGGGGAACCGTTGATAGGGGACGCTGATATGGAAAACCTAGACTCCGGATTCGGCGAGTTCCCCCGTCTCCAGGTCCAGTGACACGAGGCTGCCGTTGCTGTCCTCGATGTACGCTGCGGCAGGATCGCCGCCGTCGGGATCGTCGTCGCCGTCCTCCGGTTCGTCGAACGTTCCCTCAGCGCCGGCCCGGTGCTCGGCGTCGAGGGGCGGCGCCGGCTCCACGAGCGAGAGGAGCGGTTTTGTGGAGGACCGGATGAAGTTGGCCGTACCCCACGTCAGGTCGTGACCCACGGCGTCGGCGTCAATGGTGTGTGAGTAGAAGACCCTGCCGTCCCTTTCCCAACTGCGGATCTTCAGCTTGCCAACCACGATGACCGGCTGGCCTTTCCTGATGCTGCAGCCCATGCTTCCCGAGAGGTGGCGATAGCCCTGGACCAGGAACCAGTTCGTGTGGCCATCCGTCCAGGTGCCGGATTCCTTGTCGAACCGGCGCGAGGTGGAACCGATACGGAAGGAGGCTGTGGCAACTCCCCCTGGAGTTGTGGCGCTCTTGATCTCGGTGGCAACGAAGCCCCGAATGGTTATTGTGTCGCTCATCTTCACGTCCTGTCGTCAATGGTGGTGCCCTAGCAGGCAAGACCAGCATGGCGCCGGCGCTGGCCACCGGGGAGGCAGGGGTTCGCCTATGTGCATAACCTGCGGCTGCGGCTGCCTGTGGAGGATTAGTGAGCCGCCGCAGGTCACTGACGACGCCGGGACTTCGGGCAATGTAAACTTTTTGAGGCGCCGGACTTCAGCTCCGGAATCCATTGCCTCAGTAGCTCAGGGGATAGAGCAGCGGCCTTCTAATCCGCCGGTCGGGGGTTCGATTCCCTCCTGGGGCACCCATGGGCAAACGCCCCGGTTCACGGACCGGGGCGTTTGGGGCCACACGTGCCGGCAGGGTTTCAGGATTGCAGCCGGTGCGGCGCTTCCACCAGAGAGCGAACCACGCTGCCGGCAGCGCCCAGCAGGGCCCCCGCATCCCCTACCGCGGAGATGGTGACGTGCGCCGGGGACAGCGCACCCGGCGCGTACTTGGCAAGGCTGTCCAAAAGCGGCCCGCGGAGCCACTGGTCCAGGACGGCAAAGTGTCCGCCAAGCACCACAGCCCTGATGTCCACCACGCGGGACGTCGACGCCACCGCCACGCCCAGCGCAGTCCCGGCCCGTTGGACGGCGAGCAGGGCAGCGGGGTCCTCAGCGCCGAGGGCGCCCAGCAGACGGGCCATGCTCTCAGACCTTGGCCACCCCTTCGCGGCGATACCGGCAGCAGAAAAAATTGCATCCTGCCCGGCTATCGTCTCCAGGCACCCCGTCCCGCCGCAGGAGCAGCGGCCCCCCTCCGGCTGCACAACGATGTGGCCGACCTCCCCGGCGTTGCCTTCAGGGCCGGTGAAAAGCTCCGAATTGATCACCAGGCCGCCGCCGACGCCCACCTCGCCGGAGACGAACAGGAAGTCCCGCCTTCCGTGGGAGCCGTGGGCCAGTTCCGCGAGCGCGGCAGCATTGGCCTCGTTGAAGAGGGAGACCCCCAACGGCACGTCGGGAAGCAGCCGCCCCATGTCCAGCTTCGTCCCCAGCCAGCCCAGGTTCGGGGCGGCGGTCACGGTTGAACTGCCGGCGTCAACGAGGCCGGGTACGGCGAGCCCTCCGCCCAGGACCTCAACACCCGAAGACGCGGCCGCCTTCCGCACGTCGGCGGCGAGCGCGGCGAGTGCGGACAGCACGGGGGCGCTGTCGCTGTCGCGGTTGTCCCGTTCCCGGATTTCCTGCACCACCAGGGTTCCGGAAAGGTCAGTCACTCCGGCCGCAATGTAATCGACGTTGATTTCCATACCCATGACACCCCGCGCCGGATTCAGTTCCAGCCCGACCCCCGGCCGGCCCCGCTCCCCCTGCCGGCTCAGGCCGACCTCGCGCAGGAGGCCGGCGCCCAAAAGGTCCAGGACGATGCTCGAAACAGAGGCTTTGGTCAGCCCTGTGGCCGCGGCCACCTGTGCGCGGGTCGGATGGGTGCCGGCCGGTGCCTGCGCCACCCTGGCAAGGACCAGGGCGAGGTTGTTGCGCCGAACGTCCGCCATGTTCCCCGGGCTGGCGGCGTCGGACAGTGCAGTGGCAGGTGCGGTACTGGCCATGGCCGTTCTCCTCGGGCTGGAAGCGGGGCCGTCCCTCACAGGCCCTTCGCTATTGACCCTAGCGTAGACTCGCTTATATAGTTCAAGCACTAAACTAATAGTGCCGCAACCGGCGACAACGAGTGCAAGGACGCATCATGACTCTCTCCCCCACCCCCGCTGACAAGTTCACCTTCGGCCTCTGGACCGTGGGCTGGACGGGCGCCGATCCGTTCGGTGTGGCCACCCGCGCCGCCCTGGATCCCGTGGAGGCGGTCCACCGGCTGGCCGAACTGGGCGCCTACGGCATCACCTTCCACGACAACGACCTGGTCCCCTTCGACGCCAGCGCCTCGGAACGTGACCTGATCCTCAAGAACTTCAAGGCAGCCCTGGCCGAGACCGGCCTGAAGGTCCCGATGGTGACCACCAACCTGTTCAGCCACCCGGTGTTCAAGGACGGCGGCTTCACCTCCAACGACCGCTCCATCCGCCGCTTCGCCCTGTCCAAGGTGCTGCGCAACATCGACTCCGCCGCGGAGTTCGGCGCCGAAACGTTCGTAATGTGGGGCGGGCGCGAAGGCAGCGAATACGACGGCTCGAAGGACCTCTCCGCGGCCCTGGACCGGATGAAGGAAGGCGTGGACACCGCCGCCGCCTACATCAAGGACAAGGGCTACAACCTGCGCATCGCACTGGAGCCCAAGCCCAACGAACCCCGCGGCGACATCTTCCTGCCCACCGTCGGCCACGGCCTGGCGTTCATCGCCCAACTCGAGCACGGCGACATCGTGGGCCTCAACCCGGAAACCGGGCACGAGCAGATGGCAGGGCTCAACTTCACCCACGGCATCGCGCAGGCCCTGTGGGCCGGCAAGCTCTTCCACATCGACCTCAACGGCCAGCGCGGCATCAAGTACGACCAGGACCTCGTCTTCGGCCACGGCGACCTCACCAGCGCGTTCTTCACCGTAGACCTGCTCGAAAACGGCTTCCCGGGCGGCGGGCCCCGCTACGAAGGCCCGCGCCACTTCGACTACAAGCCCTCCCGCACCGACGGCTACGACGGCGTATGGGAATCGGCCAAGTCCAACATGGCCATGTACCTGCTCCTCAAGGAGCGCGCCCTTGCGTTCCGCGCAGACCCCCAAGTCCAGGAAGCCCTCAAGACCTCCGGGGTCTTCGAACTCGGCGAGAGCACCCTCGCGGCCGGCGAAACCGTCGCGGACCTGCTCGCGGACACCACCGTCTTCGAGGACTTCGACGCCGACAAGGCCGGCGAACGCTCCTTCGCCTTCGTCCGCCTCAACCAGCTCGCCATCGAACACCTCCTGGGCGCCCGGTAAATCATGGCACTCGTAGCAGGGATCGACAGCTCCACCCAGTCCTGCAAAGTGGTGATCCGCGATGCGGACACGGGAGCATTGGTCCGGCAGGGCAGGGCGGGCCACCCGGACGGGACCGAGATCCACCCGGATCACTGGTGGGCCGCCCTGCTGGACGCACTACACCAGGCCGGCGGCCTGGACGATGTGGCAGCTGTCTCGGTGGGCGGGCAGCAGCACGGCATGGTGTGCCTGGACAGCGAGGGCCAGGTGGTCCGGCCGGCGCTGCTGTGGAATGACACCCGCAGTGCCGGCGCGGCACTGGAACTGATCAGCAATGCGGGCGACGGCGACACTGCCGCCGGCGCCCGCTACTGGGCCGGCGCAACCGGCACCGTCCCGGTCGCCTCGCTGACGCTGACCAAACTTCACTGGCTGGCCGCCAACGAGCCGGAGAACGCCGCCAAAGTTGCGGCAGTCTGCCTGCCGCATGACTGGCTGACCTGGCGGCTGGCGGACCACGGGCCAGGCAGCGGTCCGGGAAACCTCGAGGCCCTCGCCACTGACCGTTCCGACGCCTCCGGTACGGGCTACTACTCGACGGCGACCGGCGAGTACCTGCCGGGGCTCCTGGAGTCCTCGCTGGGGCACGTTCCGCTGCTGCCCGGCGTCGTGGGCCCGCTGGGGGTCGTGGGCAAGACACCGGAGGGCGCCCTCCTGGCCGCCGGCGCCGGGGACAACGCGGCGGCGGCACTGGGAGTGGGCGCCGGCGTGGGTGACGTGGTGATGTCGCTGGGCACCTCGGGGACGGTCTTCGCCGTGTCCGATACACCGGCCGCCGACCCGTCCGGGCTGGTGGCCGGGTTCGCCGATGCTTCCGGGAACTACCTGCCGCTGGTGTGCACCCTGAACGCCACCCGCGTTTTTGACGCCACTGCAGCCCTGCTGGACATCAGCATTGCGGAGTTCAATGAGCTGGCGCTGTCCGCCGGACCAGGGGCCGGGGGCCTCACCCTCGTTCCCTATTTCGACGGCGAGCGCACGCCGAACCTGCCCGACGCCACCGGCTCCCTGCACGGCATCACCCGCGGGAACTACACGCCGGCCAACCTGGCGCGGGCCGCCGTCGAAGGCGTGGTCTGTTCGCTCGCGGACGGCCTGGCCGCCCTGCAGCAACAAGGCGTGCAGGCGCGGCGCATCATCCTGGTGGGCGGCGGAGCGCAGTCCGCGGCAGTACAGGAGGCGGCAGCGCAACTGCTGGGAATCAGCATCACCGTGCCGCGCCCGGGTGAGTATGTGGCCGACGGCGCCGCCCGCCAGGCCGCAGCGGCACTCACCGGGGAATTTCCGCAGTGGGCGCTGGACGCCGTCGACCTCCCTGCCGGGCAGGACGGCGGCGGGGTGCTGGCACGGTACCGCCGCTGCGCCTCCCTATATACCTGACACCGGGATACCTGACGCCGGGCCCGCCTGGCGTTTCCACGCGAAAGGCCCGGACCGCACTGTGATGAATTCACTGCGCGGTCCGGGTCCTTTCCATGTGGGGCGCAGCTCCTGCCAGTCATGTTGGGAACGTGGCAGGAGCCCGCGGTCTTGGGTCAGGTCAGGCGTACGGGAGGACGAGCTCCGCGTAGCGCTCCTTTACTGTGGCCAGGACGGTATTGCCGTCCGTGCCCCAGATGTCCTGATTGAAGATTTCCACTTCGATGTCACCGGTGTACCCGGCATCGCGCACCCAGGCGCCGATGGTGGCAAAGTCCACCACGCCGTCGCCCATGTAGCCGCGTGACAGCAGCGGATCCGCGGCGATGGGCATGTTGAAGTCGCACACCTGGTAGGACGCAAGTCGCCCCTCCCGGCCGGCGCGCTCGATCTGCGGCTTCAGTTCCGGGTCCCACCACACGTGGAAGGTGTCGACGGCGACGCCCACTGCCGACGCGTCGAACGGCGCCGCGAGGTCAAGGGCCTGCCCCAGGGTGGAGATCAGCGCCCGGTCAGCGGCGTACATCGGATGCAGCGGCTCCAGCACCAGCCGGACGCCGTTCTCCCGGGCGAAGGGGACCAGGTCGGCGAGACGGTCCGCCACGCGCCGGCGCGCAGCCACCACGTCCTTCTCCCCCGGGGCCAGCCCGCCGACCACGAGGAACAGTTCCCTGGTGTCGAGCGCGACGGCTTCCAGGATAGCTGCCCGGTTGTCAGCCAGGGCTGCGGCCTGCCCTGCGGCGTCGGGTGCGGTGAGGAACCCCCCGCGGCAGAGCGAGGAGACGCGGAGCCCGGCGTCCTTGATCAGGCGGGCTGCCTTGTCCAGGCCGGCTTCCGCCACTCGGTCCCGCCAGGGCCCGATGGCGGGGATGCCGGCGTTGACGCAGCCCTCGACCACCTGGGCCAGGGTCCATTTCTTGGTGGTGGCGCTGTTGATGGAAAGGCGCGCAAAGTCTGCCGTTCCTGACGTGCTGGTCATACGCCCACCCCGTTGATCCGCAGGTAGTCGGACATCCGGAAAGCGGCCAGAGCCGGATCCCGCAGCAGGCCCGCCTTGTCCGCCAGTTCAAAGGTCCTTGCCAGGTGGCATACCGAGCGGCCGGAGTGCAGGCCTCCAACCATCTGGAAGCCGGGCTGCCTGCCGTTGAGCCAGGACATGAACGCGATCCCGGTCTTGTAGTAGAACGTGGGTGCGCTGAAGATGTGCTTCCCCAGTTCCCTCGTGGAGTCGAGGATTTCGCGCGCCTTCGCGGCGTTGCCGGCGTCGTAGTTCTGCAGCGCCACCGAGGCGGTGGGGTAGATGGCCGCGAAGATGCCCAGCAGGGCGTCCGAGTGGCGGCTGCCGTCGCCGTCGATCAGTTCGGGGTAGTTGAAGTCGTCGCCGGTGTAGAGGCGGACGCCTTCGGGCAGGGCCGCCCGAAGGGCAACCTCATGGCTGGCGTCGAGCAGCGAGACCTTGACGCCATCCACCTTGGCCGCGTTGTCCCTGATAAGGCCGAGGAAGGTTCCGGTTGCCGTTGCTACATCGTCCGAACCCCAGTAACCGGCCAGGGCGGGATCGAACATGGTGCCGAGCCAGTGCAGGATGACCGGCTGGTCCACCTCCTCCAGCAGCGTCGAGTACACCTGCAGGTAATCCTCGGGACCGCGGGCAACCTTGGCCAGGGCGCGGGAGGCCATGAGGATCACCTTGGGCCCGGCCTCGCTGACCACCGCGATCTGCTCGCGGTAGGCCTCAAGGACGGCCTTGATGCCGGCCTCCCCGGCCGGCAGGGTGGCCCTGTCCAGCTGGTCGGTGCCGGCACCGCAGGAAACAAGGTCCCGCACCGACTTGCCGGCCGTTGCCGGGTTGCCGGCGGAGACCACCGAGGCTGCCTCGACGCCGGTGCGCTTGATGAGCTGCTGGGTTGCCGCCCAGTCAAGGCCCATGCCGCGCTGGGCAGTGTCCATGGCGTCGGCCACACCCAGGCCGTAGGACCACAGCTCGTGCCGGTAGGCCATGGTGGCGTCCCAGTCGAGCCGGGCGGGCGCGCCGGGCGTGTTGTCCGCCAGGACTTCGGGGATCACATGCGCTGCGGCATAGGCGCGGCGGGCGATGAGCGGCGCCGCTGGCCGGGCCCAGGACGTGCCGCCCTGGAGGCGGTATTCCCGGGTGCCGCCGTCGTGGGAGGGCAGGATGAGTGAGGTCATTAGAGGGTAATCTCCGGGATGTCGAGGGTGCGGCGTTCGTCGTTGGACTTCAGGCCGAGCTCGGCGAGCTGGACACCGCGGGCGGCGGAGAGCAGGCCGAATCGGTGTTCGCGGCCGGCGACGACGTCGCGGAGGAACTCTTCCCACTGCAGCTTGAAGCCGTTGTCCAGGTCAGCATTGGCAGGGACTTCCTGCCACTGGTCACGGAAGGATTCCGTGACGGGCAGGTCCGGGTTCCAGACGGGCTTCGGCGTGTGGGCGCGCTGCTGCGCAACGCACTTGTTCAGGCCTGCGACGGCGGAGCCGTGCGTGCCGTCCACCTGGAACTCCACCAGTTCGTCGCGATAGACGCGGACGGCCCACGACGAGTTGATCTGGCCGATGACCTCGTCGCCGCCCGGGGTTTCCAGCTCGAAAATGCCGTAGGAGGCGTCGTCGGCGGTGGCCTTGTATTCCTTGCCTGCCTCGTCCCACCGGGTGGGGATGTGGGTGGCGGTCTTGGCGCTGACGCTCTTGACCTTGCCGATGATGCCTTCGAGGACGTAGTTCCAGTGGCAGAACATGTCCGTAGTCATTCCACCGCCGTCTTCCTTGCGGTAATTCCAGGACGGGCGCTGGGCGGCCTGGATGTCACCTTCGAAGACCCAGTATCCGAACTCGCCGCGGATGGAGAGGATTCGGCCGAAGAAGCCCTCGTCCACCAGGCGGCGGAGCTTGACCAGGCCGGGGAGGTACAGCTTGTCGTGGACCACACCCGCGGTGACGCCGGATTCCTTGCCGATCCGGGCGAGCTCGATGGCCTCGTCAAGCGTCTCGGCAGTGGGCTTCTCTGTGAAGATGTGCTTGCCGGCCTGCATGGCCTTCTTGAGGGTGGCTGCGCGGAGGCTGGTCATGGAGGCATCAAAAACGACGTCGACGGTGGGGTCGTTGATGACGGCGTCCAGGTCGGTGCTCCACTCGGAGACCTTGTGCTTTTCGGCGAGCTCCCGGATCTTGGCTTCGTTGCGGCCCACCAGGATGGGCTCAACCTGGACGCGGGTGCCGTCTTCCAGCGTGAATCCACCGGCGTCCCGGATGGGAAGGATGGAGCGCAGCAGGTGCTGGCGGTACCCCATCCGGCCGGTGATGCCGTTCATGGCAATGCGGATTGTTCTTGTCTCGAAGCCCATTTGTCCTCCACGGTGAGCGAGCAGTTCTACTGAAGTTGAAGCCCTACTGAAGCTGATTCGGGAAAGCGCATTCCCGCTACGTCAATGATGCACGTCCGCAGACTTCTTGGCAAGCGCTTTCCAGTAGCGGTCCGCAACTGCCATAATGTGGTAACGCCTATTGACCCAACAAAGCCGATCAGGAGACGCTGTGGCCGCAAGTACCCTTACCGAGGTGGCGCGGCTGGCCGGGGTATCTCCCGCCACTGCCAGCCGCGTCCTCAACGGTTCCGCACGCAAGCCGGGGCAGGACATCGCGGACCGTGTCCGGCAGGCTGCGGCCTCGCTTGGATACATTCCCAACGCCCAGGCCCAGGGCCTGGCGAAGTCCAGTTCGGGCCTGATCGGCCTGATCGTGCACGACATTGCAGACCCCTATTTCGCCGCCATCGCACGGGGGGTCCAGGAGGCCGCCCGTGAACAGCGCAAGATGGTGCTGCTGGCGACCACCGGCGGGGCGCCGGCGGAGGAGCGCGAGGCCGTGGCTGCCTTCGCTGCACGGCGTGCCGATTCGATCGTGATTGCGGGATCCCGCTCGTCGCGGGAGGAGGACCGGGACGACAACGCGGACCTTGCAGCGGAGCTTGACCGGTACTGCCGCAACGGCGGCCGGGTGGCGGTGGTGGGACATCCGGTAGTGGGTGCCAGCGCTCCTGAGGGCTACCACGTTGTTGCCGTGCCGAACCAGGAACTCGCCGGCGCCCTCGCAGCTGAACTTGCTGCCGGCTGGACTGGCGATTTCGTCATCATAGGAGGCCCCGAGGGCCTCTTCACGTCGGACGACCGCATCCGGGGCTTCCAGGAAGGCCTGGCCAGGGCCGGCCGGGGCGCGGCGGAGATCCTGCGCACCTCGTTCAACCGTGCCGGAGGCTACGACGCGGGCCTCAAGCTGGCTGCCAGGATCAAGGCCCAGCGGACAGCGGACGGCGATGCCCCTGCCACGGCGAAGATGTGCATCTTCGCAGTCAACGACGTCATGGCCATCGGGGCCTCGGCAGCGCTGCGGGCTGAAGGGCTCCGGGTTCCGCGGGACGCCAGGATTGCCGGATTTGACGATATCGAGACGCTGCGGGATTTCCGCCCCGCCCTCTCCACGGTCCGCCTGCCGCTGGAAGACATCGGCCGGCTTGCTACCCGGGCGACGGCCAGCGGCCCCGGCCGCAGCGATGGCCAGGAGGACGCCGACCTGCAGCCCGTGAGGGGCGAAGTCACGCTGCGCCGCAGCACGGAGACAGTGGCCTGACCATGGTGTCCGTGCTGACCGCTGTTCCTGCACGTGCCGGCACGGACGGCGCCGGAGGCCCGGGGCCCGCCGTCCTGGTCCTGCCCGGCGGCGGCTACGGCCGCCAGGCGGACCACGAAGCGGAGCCGGTGGCCGAATGGCTCGCCGCGCTCGGCATCCACGCCTTCGTGCTGAGATACCGCGTGGCCCCGGACCGGCATCCGGCCCCGCTGGAGGACGCCAAGGACGCCATGCTGCATATCCGTGGCGGGTCCCATGGTTTGGCCGTCGATCCGCAGCGGGTCGGCGTCCTCGGATTTTCGGCCGGTGGACACCTGGCCGCCACGCTCTCTACCGCCGTGGCAACGGGCTGCGAGCGCTTCGACGTTCCCGGCGCGGTCCCGGACCTCACCGTGTTGTGCTACCCCGTGGTGTCCTACACCACGTCAGTGCACCAGGGTTCGGTGGACAACCTCCTTGGCGGCGCGCCGTCGTCGGACGTCCTTGAGGAACTTTCCGCGGAACGGCAGGTGACTGCCGCCACCCCTCCCGCATTCATCTGGCACACCGCGGATGACGACGCCGTCCACGTCAGCCACAGCCTGGGCTACGCCGGGGCGCTTATGGGCGCCGGCGTGCCTGCCGAACTGCATGTCTTTCCCCATGGCCGCCATGGATTGGGCCTCGCCGCGGAGGAGCCGGGGCCGGACCAGTGGACGCGGCTGTGCGCAGCCTGGCTCGCGCGAGCCGGCTGGACCTCCCCGTGTTTGCGGGCCGGCAGTCCGGACTAGGCCAGGGCCCGGATGGTCCAGGACGCTGAGTGCGTCTCCCCCGGTTTGAGGTGAAGAAGGTCCGCCCCCGAGTTGAAGGCGTCAGGCGGGCAGGTCATGGGTTCAACCGCCAGCCCCAGCCTGTCCGGGCCAACCGGCTTGTCTGCAGTGTGGATCTGGACCCAGGGCCACTCCGCGCCCCATTCCAGTTCCACGCCCGTTCCCGCCGGATCCTTTACGCGGACCCGGGCCAGCCCGGCGGCGTCGCGGGTGATTCCAGTGAAGGCATGGTCAATCCTTACCGGCCCCAGCCGACGGGGACTGCGGAAGTCGAAGCCGCCTTCCTCCACGGTCTTCATGCCGATGGGGAGCAGCCGGTCAGGCGTCACGTCGAGGAATTCGCGCGCCGGCACTTCCAGCGTCCATTCGTCCAGCATTCCAGGGCCGGCCACCAGGTAGGGGTGGGGACACACGCCGTAAGGGGCGCTGGCGGACCCGGCGTTCACAGCACTCACCGTGCTGCGCAATCCGCCGGGACCCAGCGAGTAGGAAACGGAGACCTTGAGATCCGATGGGTAGTGCGGGCCTGCGCCGATCGTGCACACCAGGACCACGCGGTCCTCAGCCGCCTCCCGCACCGCCCAGATCTGCTCGGTGGCAAGGCCGTGGAGCGCCGAACCCCGCTCGGGCTCGTTGACGGGAGCCTGGTAATCGGTTCCGGCGTAGGCATATCTGCCGTCCGCCAGGCGGTTCGGCCATGGGACGCAGATAACCCCGCGATAGTCGGGAACCCGGCCATCCGGACCAAAGCCAACCACCAGGTCCCGGCCGTTGTGCTGCAGTTCCCGGAGGGCGCCCCCGCGGGCTGTGACCACGGCGGTGTAGGGGCCGCTGGCAATGCTGTGTTCCGTGGATGGCATGAAAATCCCCTTTGGGGCCGAGACACTTGTGAGCGCTAACCAGCCTAGCGCATGTGTCCTGGCGCGGCACAAGGAAATCCTCCGCTGGATAGAGTTTCCCCATGGCCGAAGCGGATGCGCTGAACAGCGAGGTGCTTTCTGCCGTCCGTCGTGCGCTGCGTGAACGGGCAGATCCGGTTCGGGGTGCCGGGGCGCAGGCATACATGAAGTCCGCCATGCCCTGCCTCGGTGTGCGCGTCCCCGAAGTCCGCCGGATCGCTGCCGAAGCTGCCGGCGGCACTCCCTTCGCGTCGGCCGGCCAGCTGCGCGCCACTGTCCTTGAGCTTTGGCGGAACGCCGCCGCCCGCGAGGAACGGTATGCAGCCATCGACCTGACCGCTGAGCCGCTGGCGGCGGGTGACATGCTGATGCTGCCCGTGTACGAGGAAATGATTCGCAGCGGCGCGTGGTGGGACTTCGTGGACCCGGTAGCGGCGCGCCTGTGCGGCCTGCTGCAAGCCAACCGTGAGGAGATGTCAGAAGTCCTGCTCGGCTGGAGCACCGACCCGGACTCCTGGATAAGGAGGGCTGCCATCCTCTCTCAGCTTAAGGCGAAGGCAGCCACTGACACCGTGCTCCTGGCCCAGGTCCTGGCAACAAACATGGCAGACCCTGAGTTCTTCATCCGGAAAGCGATCGGATGGGCCCTGCGCGAGTATTCAAAGACGGCGCCGGAGTGGGTGGCGGCCTTCGTGGCAGAACATGAGGCAGCCCTAAGTCCGTTGTCCCGGAGGGAAGCGCTCCGGCGCCTCCCTGCCCCCGCACCTGACGCATAACGGCGGTGGCAGGCAAATAACCTGGAGTCAGGTTGACGTTCCGGACCGGGAGCGCGGGGATGGTGCGGCATGCCAGGCCTCCAGCCTGTTACTGGCCCGGGCTCCGGCCAGCGCGAGGAGCACACCGCCGAAGGCCATCGCCATGAGCCCGTACACCACGGATTCGGGTGGAGTTCCCCTCAGGGCGTGCATCACCAGCGTGCCCGGCACTAATCCCAGGTACCCTGCAACACCGGCACCCATCGCCCACGGCCATGCCTTCGCCATCACCCGTGCGGCCGGTCCCGGCGGCCGCGAAGGTACTGCGGGCCTGGATGCGCCGATGCCCAGGATGATTCCCAGCAGCGGCGGACCGAAACCGCCACCAACGGCGAACAGCAGCAGCGCGAGCCCGATCAGCACCAGGGGCCCCCGCCGGCGGTGTACGCCGGCCACCGCCCAAGCCCCGAACACTACCGCCACCGCCACGGTCACAACGCCCGAAACCAACAGATCGGGTAACACCGTGAAGGCCGGCTCTCCGTCCAGGATTTCGAACGCTTCGTTCCCGGGCCAGGAACGGAACACCGGACCGTCGGGCGCCACCGGGCCCTGGAGGATCTCGCCCAGCCCGTGCTCCACGCCGGCCAGGGCCGCCAGCAGCCCAAAGACGCCCGTCACGGTGCGCAGCGCCTTGCCGGTCGGCGCGTGGCCCGAATTCTGCATCCGGCGCCTCCTTGAAGTGGGGGATGCTTCGACCGTACGGGCAGCGCATCCCCGGCAGCAGGGTCCAAAGGCCCGTCAAGCGGGCCGGACATCAGCGCCGGAGATGGTGGAGGCCACTAAGCCCGGCGAGGGAGCGTCGAGAGTCGCTTCGAACGCGGGACCGACACGCGGCGCTGCCTAGATGATGGGGCGTTCGACGACGGCCTCGTGCGTTTTGCAGAACAGCCGGCGGGTGCGGGGGTCCCAGAAAACCAGGTACAGGCCAAAGAGCAGGCCGGTCACCGCGGCGGCCACTCGGGCGAGGGCCAGTGCGAAGCCGAGGTCCTCGGTCTGAAGGTACGGGAAGACTTCCAGCTGGTCTGAAATGGCATAGATCATGAAGAAGGAGACAACGAAGTAGAGCGCCTTGACCTGCCAGTCATTCCTGATCCCGGTGACTGCAAAGAGCGGTATCAGCCATACGACGTACCAGGCTTGGATGATTGGAGACAGGAGGACAATCGCGGCCAGAGCGAGGGTGAGGCGGCGCATCAGCCGGTCGTAGTCACCGCGGAAGATCTGCCAGGCGACAATGCCCACGGCAACAAGCTTGCCCACGTTATAGACAAAGCCGGCCAAGGTGGCGCCGTCGAGTCCAAACGAATTGGCCAGGGAGGCAACCACCATTCCGATGAGCCCCACGGGCGCGTACCAGATGGAGATGCTTCCGGGGGCAGAGAACCCATTGACCCAGCCGAAGCCGAAACCATTGACCAGGCTCATCAAGGCCAGGATGCCGAGGCTCAATGCACCGGTCAGGCCCCAGAACACGAATTTGCGGAGCCAGCCCGCGTCCCTGCCCGCCCACAGGAGCCCGATGAACGGCAGGAAGACGATGGTGATGGGCTTCACCGCAACGGAAAGGGTTACCAGCACAATGCCGCGGACCACCCGGTGCGTCGCGGAGTAGTAGAGTCCGGCCAGCGCCAGACCGATCATCAGTGCGTCATTGTGGACGCTGGCGATGAAGTTCGTCAGGAACAGCGGGTTCGCAGCGGTGAGCCAGAGGGCCCGGTGCGGATTGATGCCGTGCAGCTCGGCGAGCCGCGGAACATAGATCACGCAGAGGATGACTCCGGCCAAGGCAACCAGCCGGAACAGCATCACGCTTGCCTCCGGCTGGACGTTCGTGGACCACACAACGAACTGTTCAATCCACAGGAACAGCTGGCCATAGGGAACGGGGGCTTCCGTCCACATTTTGTCCGCGCCCAGCTGGAAGTAGTTGGACAGAGCCGAGATGCCGTTCTCGTAGGGGTTGAACCCTTCAACCATCAGCCGGCCCTGGCCAATGTAGGCGTAGACGTCGCGGCTGAAGAGCGGCACGCTGAACATCATGGGCAGGCCCCATGCCACAACGGCCATCAGCGTAGCTTTACGGGCCTGCC
This sequence comes from Pseudarthrobacter sp. GA104, assembly GCF_009741265.1. Classification (GTDB taxonomy): domain Bacteria; phylum Actinomycetota; class Actinomycetes; order Actinomycetales; family Micrococcaceae; genus Arthrobacter. Next base: position 3,993,054 of record NZ_WOWL01000001.1, on the reverse strand, counting down.
TGCCCCACACCCTGACCCGCTGCCCCAGCCTGAGCCAGGCACGGACCAGGAGCATGCCTCCTATGGCCAGCAGGACAATCGAGAGGGCAACGCCAACTGCTTCGGCACGCATCCAAATGAACAGCGGCATACGGCGGAGTTCGGAGACCGGGGCCAGCCAGCCCACGCCCAAGGATCCGATAAGCATGAACATGGAGCCCACGAAGCCGGCAAGGAGCGGGGACCGGGGATTATCCACTTCCGCGCCGCCCGCTGCGACAGTGGCGGCGGGCGCCACCTCCCCCGCCGCAGGCACAGGCGCCGTCATTTCAGGATCGTCCAATCTATCTCGTCTGCGATTCTGCCCGGCGGGCCAACGGCCGGCCGAGGCGCATCCTCACGGGAGCGGGATGACCCGCCGCGTCTTCGAAATCCTAGCATCGGCCGGTGCCCTGAAGGTGTAACGGTAGGCTTGTCCGGTGCCTATATCTAACGAACGCATCGTCTGGATCGACTGCGAAATGACCGGCCTGGACATCAAGAACGACGCCCTGATCGAGGTGGCCGCCCTGGTCACCGACTCCGAACTGAACATCCTCGGCGACGGCGTCGACGTGGTCATCAAACCGGATGATGCCGCGGTGGCCCAGATGAACGATTTCGTCCGCGACATGCACACCAAATCGGGACTCCTCAAGGAACTGCCGAACGGCAAGACGATGGCCGAAGCGGAAGCCGCGGTCATGGAATACATCTCCACATGGGTGCCGGACCCCCGCAAGGCGCCGCTGGGCGGTAATTCCGTGGGGACGGACCGGGTGTTCCTGTCCCGGGACATGCCCGCCGTGGTTGAACACCTGCACTACCGGGTGATCGACGTCAGCACCATCAAGGAGCTCTCGCGCCGCTGGTTCGCGAGGGCGTACTTCCAGTCACCGGCCAAAAAGGGCGGACACCGCGCACTGGGGGACATCAAGGACTCCATCGACGAGCTCCGCTACTACCGGGAGGCCGTGTTCGTGCCTGCACCGGGACCGGACAGTGCCACTGCCCTGCAGATTGCCCGCCGCATCACATCCGCCGGGGACGCCGGGCAGCAGGAAGGGTAATCTGCGCCACCTTCGACGGAATTTTCCGCAAAAATCCCAAAAGTGGACAAAGCACCCCTGAAGAGCAGGTAAGCTATATGAGTTGCCTTTCCAGAGGGCCGGTACGCCGGTAAATCTGCAGGCACATGGTGGGCTTAGCTCAGTTGGCAGAGCGCCTGGTTGTGGTCCAGGAGGTCGCGGGTTCAACCCCCGTAGCTCACCCTCACGGGACGGTATGTGCAGCCGTCCAAGAAGGAGGCCGCACCGGAGATCCGGTGCGGCCTCCTTCTTTTTTCGCCGTTTGCACACTTGCACCTGGCACGAGACACCGCTGAAGGACCGCTGAAGATGACCGTTCTGCCAATCACCATCTGGGGAGAACCCGTACTGCACCGCCGGGCTTCCGAGGTGGAAGTGTTCGACGACGAGCTGCGGACTTTGATAGCGGACATGTTTGAAACGAACGACGCCGCCAACGGCGTGGGTCTCGCGGCACCGCAGATAGGCGTGGGCAAGAGGATCTTTGTCTACAAATACGCCAACGACGACGGCGCTCCGCCCACGGGCGTACTGGTCAACCCGGTGCTGACCCTGTCAAAGATTTCCGGCGCGGTACCGGACCCGGACGAGGAAGAAGAAGGCTGCCTGTCCTTCCCCGGCGGGCAGTATCCCCTGAAGCGCGCCGAGTGGGCACGTGTTGAAGGGTTTGACGGCTTTGGACAGCCGGTCAGGTTCGAAGCCACCGGCTGGTTTGCCAGGGTTATCCAGCACGAATATGACCACCTGGACGGAAAACTGTACGTCAACCGGCTGATTGACCGCTATGCGCGCAAAGCCATGAAGCAGGCCAAGAAGAGCGGTTGGGGCGTTCCCGGACTGACCTGGATGCCGGGCGTCGACCCGGACCCGTTCGGCCACTAGGGCACCCGGTCACTTCGCCGCAATGGTGGGCTGGTCCGGGCAGGACCCCAGCACGCGCTTCATGGCGCCCTTCTCCGCCTCGGTGACCCATAGTCCGTAGGCTGCCTTGACCGATATTTGGCGGGCCACATAGTGGCAGCGGAAGGATTTATTCTTGGGAAGCCAGGTTGCGGCATCGCCGGCACCCTTCTGCACGTTTGCCGGGCCGTCCGCCGCGATCAGGTTCAGCGGATCGTTGGCCAGGCTCTGGCGCTGCTTGGCTGTCAATCCCTGGGCACCCTTCTGCCACGCGTCACCCAAGGCCACGACGTGGTCTATTTGGACTGCCCGGCTGCTGTCGGAGCCCCGCCGGAAGTCCAAGGGCTGCCCGGTATAGGGCTCGCGGAAGGAGCCCCCTGCCACCCGGCACGTGGAACCTTCCATGAACACCACGGCGGTAAGGTCACGCCTGAGCATGTCGTTGCGGGTGTCGCACCCGTTCCGGTCCACGTCCAGCCACGCCTGGCCGAACGCTTCGCGGTCGTACTTGTCCTTCGCGGCCCGGCCCTTGACGGGAAGCCGTTCCAGCGCGGTGACGGCAGTACCGGAGGGCACGGGGTGCACCGGCACAACGGGCTTCATCCAGGCAGGGTCGAACACTGGGGCTTCGGTGGGGCCGGAGGCCGCGGGCTCCGCCAAGGCAAACTGGCCGGCAGTAAAGAACCAGGACAGTGCCGCCAGCGCACCGACGGCGGCCACTGCCAGGATGCCCCACGCCTGCCGCGAGCGACGGCGGGCACGCCGGTAGGCGGACCAGCTCACAGTCATGGGGACCCGGCCCCTTCTCGGACATCATGCACCAGAAGAGCCTAGGCCGCCTCCCGGGTCGCCCCGTTGTTTTCCACAGTGTGGAGGGCAAGTGGCGGCGCTGGTAGGAAGTGTCCGCGCGGGGGTTACTGCTCGCGCATCACCCTCCGGAGGTCCTCCTCGGCGATTGCCAGCAGTCCTTCCAGCTGGCGCACCCGGTCCTCGCCGACGTCGCCCGTCTTGTAGGCGGCGCGGGCGCCCTCAAGCAGCCGGACGGCCTCCTTGTGGTTGGCTTTGGCGACGTCGAGGGCGTGCTCAAGGGTTGTTTCGTGCTGAAGTGTCGAATTTTTGTCCATGCCACCAGTGTGGTCCCGTTTCCCGGCTGATTCCAGCAGAATCAGCCGGGAACTCGCGGGACCGGCGGCCGCGGCCTAAACGGCGATCGCTGCGAGGGCCGCGGCGGATTCCTTTGCGGGGAAGGACGGCGGGTTGACCCCTGCCATTTCCTCCATCACGCGGACCACCTGGCAGCTGTAGCCGAACTCGTTGTCGTACCAGACGTAGAGGACAACGTTTTTGTCTGTGGACACAGTGGCCAAGCCGTCCACGATGCCCGCGCGGCGGGAACCGACGAAGTCAGTGGAGACAACTTCGGGTGAGTCGATGTAGTCGATCTGCTTCCGCAGGTCCGAGTGCAGGGACATCTCGCGGAGGTAGTTGTTGATCTCGTCCTTGGTGGTCCCGTTCTCCAGGCGGAGGTTCAGGATCGCCAGCGAGACGTCAGGGGTGGGGACCCGGATGGAGCTGCCTGTGAGCTTCCCGAGCAGCTCAGGCAGTGCCTTGGCCACGGCTTTGGCGGCACCGGTCTCCGTGATGACCATGTTCAGCGCGGCGGAGCGGCCGCGTCGGTCACCCTTATGGAAGTTGTCGATCAGGTTCTGGTCGTTGGTGAAGGAGTGCACTGTCTCCACATGGCCGTGCACGACGCCGAACTTGTCGTTGACGGCCTTCAGCACCGGCGTGATGGCGTTGGTGGTGCAGGACGCGGCGGACACGATCTGGTCAGTGTCCTCTATGGTGCCGTGGTTGATGCCGTGGACGATATTCTTCAGGTCGCCCTTGCCCGGCGCGGTCAGGAGAACCCGTGCCACGCCCTTGCTCTGCAGGTGCTGGGACAGCCCTTCCCGGTCACGCCAGCGGCCGGTGTTGTCCACCACCAGGGCATTGTTGATGCCGAAGGCGGTGTAGTCGATGGTGGCAGGGTTGTCCGAGTAGATGACCTGTACCTGCACGCCGTTGGCCGTGATGGTGTTGGCTTCCTCGTCGATCCTGATGGTCCCTTCGAAGGACCCGTGGACGGAGTCGCGGCGCAGGAGGCTGGCACGCTTGGAGAGATCGTTGTCAGCGCCCTTGCGGACCACGATGGCGCGCAGGCGGAGGCCATGGCCGCCGCCGGCCTTTTCGATGAGGAGGCGGGCCAGAAGCCGGCCGATCCGGCCAAAGCCGTAAAGCACCACGTCGGTGCTGGTGCGGTCGTCGCCGCCGCGCTTGCCCACAACGTCGGCAAGTTCCGCGCGGAGGAATTCTTCCAGCGTGGCGCCGCTGCCCTCTTCCTTGAACTTCTGGTTCAACCGTGCGATGTCGATCGCAGCAGCACCGAGCTCCAGGCCGGCCAGGGTGTTCAGCAGCGGCGCGGTCTCCTCCAGGAGCAGCTCGTCCTTGCTCATCCGGCGTGCAAAACGGTGCGCCTTGAGGATGTTCATGGTGGACTTGTTGATCAAACTCCGGCCATGGATGCTGGTGACCACGTTGTTTTCGCGGTACAGCCGGCCGATCACCGGAATCATGGCCTCGGCGAGGGCCTCCCGGCCCATCCACGTATCAAGACAAGAATCTGACGTCTGGCTCACAGAAATACCTTCCTCGGTTCAGCCGTGTACGTCCTCGTACACGGATGTCGGCCACCACATGTTGTGCAGGGGCACCCGCGCCTGCAGGGGTCGGCCCCCAGGCGCCTGGATCGCGTGCAAAGAAAAACCGCCGGCTGCGAACGCAACCCCGGCGGAAGAACTCCTGCGTCCGGTCTCCATTCTAAGTTGGCCGGCCCCCCTGAACCGGCCGGAACCACGTGAAATCACTCACAGGGAACGGCCTTGCGCCCGGGGCATCAGTTGTGGATGGCCGAATAGAGATTGAGGCTGGCCGAAAACACAACCCACGAAAAATAGGGCAGCATCAGGAGGCCGGCAGCCGGGCTCACCGGACCGAACCGCACAACGAGGAAGGCGAGGGACGCCGCCAGCCCGGCAATCACCAGGAAAGCAGCCCAGAGTGCAGCGGCTCCAAATACCGGAAAGAGCCCGAAGAAGGCCAGCGGCCACGCGGCGTTGAGCACCAGCTGGACAAGGTACCCGGCCAGGGCGCCTCCCCTCAGCTCCCCTTTCCGCCAGACGAGCCAGGCGGCAACCGCCACCCCCGCGTAGAGCAGCATCCACATGCTCCTGAACATCCAGCCCGGCGGCATCCAGGGAGCCTTGACCGACCCCGCGAACCAGCCGCCGGAATTCAGGATGATGGGGACCGACGCCAAGGCCCAGGCTGCAGCGGAGAGCGCAAGGAACCCGGCCAGGGCAACAGCCTGCCGTCCGCGGGCGGAACCCTGCGGTTGGGCGGCTCCATAGCCGGAGGGCGGGTCAATATTTGCGGGCACGGTTCAGGATCCCCAACACAACTCTCAAGGTCAAACCGGAATGGGTGGATGGGTTGACCGATACGCCGGGTTCTGTGCTCCCGCCACGTTGCCGGTGCGGGAGTAGCGGCCATCCATCTACGAGCGCCGTTGCCGGCGCCCTCCAGCGGCCTACCCGGACACTCGGGCGGGCAGCCCTCAAACGTGTCCTGTCTGGCCTTGCTCCGGGTGGGGTTTACCTAGCCTTCCCGGTCACCCGGGAAGCTGGTGGTCTCTTACACCACCGTTTCACCCTTACCTGGTTCGTGCCGCTTTCAAACCGGCGCGACCCAGGCGGTCTGTTCTCTGTGGCACTGGCCTGCGGGTTACCCCGAGTGGGCGTTACCCACCACCCTGCCCTGCGGAGCCCGGACGTTCCTCGAGCCACTTGCGTGACGCGCGGCCGCCTGGTCAACCCATCCAGGTCCAGTCTACCGGCGCGGTGCCGCTTTCCCTGCGCCGGTAGGATCGGACGGTGCTGATTCTGCTCCCCCCTTCCGAAGGCAAGACACCCGCGGTCCGTGGTTCGGCCGTCGACTGGCCTTCCCTGAGCTTCCCGGACCTGAACTCCTGCCGCGCCAAGGTGCTCGACGCACTGGGGGCGGTGAGCGCGCACCAGGACGCCCTCGCGTTGCTGGGGGTCGGGGCCTCGCTGAAGGACGACGTCGACCGCAACACCCGGCTCCACGCTGAACCGGCGGCTCCCGCCCACCAGATCTACTCCGGCGTGCTGTACGACGCACTGGGCTACAAGACGCTCACCCCTGTGCAGCGGCGCAAGGCAGACGAGTCGGTGCTGGTGATCTCCGCCCTCTGGGGCGCCATCCGCTTCGGGGACAGCGTGCCCGCCTACCGGCTGTCAATGGGGACGGCGCTGCCCGACGTCGGCCGCCTCGCCTCGTTCTGGAAGCCGCACCTGTCCAGTGCGCTGGCGCCGCTCACCGAGGGGCAGCTGCTGGTTGACTGCCGGTCCAGCACCTACGCCGCAGCGTGGGCGCCGCCGCCGGCGCAGACCGTTACGGTCAACGTGTTCACCGAAGTGCAGGGCGTGCGGAAAGTGGTGAGCCATTTCGCCAAGCACACCCGCGGCGAACTGGCACGGCACCTGCTGGCCCGGCGGGGCAAGGCTCCAGCGACGCCGTCGGACCTTGCAAAGGCCGCCCGGGAAGTGTGGCAGGCAGAGCTCGTGGACGGGTCAGCGAGGAAACCCCACGCGCTAAACATCATCCTGCCGGGCTGATTCCCCCGCCCCTCCCCCAACTAGGTAGCGCTAAGTGTCGTTATGAGCCGCCAAAACGACACTTAGCGCTACTTAGTTGGGTCAGGCCCACTCCTCCGAGCGGACCAGGATGGCGCCCGAGTCCGGGCAGAAGACGATGTCGTCAGCGGCGGCTGCCTTGATCTCGGCCAGGTCGCCGGGGCTCAGCTTCATGCCTGACGCTTCGGACGTGCCGTGGAACAGCCGGGCGGCACCCACGCCCCGCTTGGCGAGCGTTTTTTCGTAGACGGCGAGCAGGCCGGCGTCGAGCCCCGCAGCGAATTCGGCGCGCCGGGTGCGGAGCCCGCTCGCTTCCGCCTCCACCTCAGCCAGTTCCGCATCCAGCTCGGCGCGGATGGTGCCGAAGGATCCCTGGATATCGTCCACAATCCCCTGCTGCGCCGCCTGCCTGGCGCGAAGGGAGTCCAGCCGCTCCATTACCTCGAGTTCGATGTCCTCAAGGTCCGAGCGACGCTTGTTGAGCGAGGCGATGTCCTTCTGGAGGGCCACCAGGTCCTTGGACAACCCGGTGCCGCTGTTCAGCCGCGCCTCGTCCCGCTGGATCCGCGAGGCGACCTGTTCCACGTCCGCCTCGGCCCGCTTCAGTTCGGCCTCGGCGTCATGGACAGCCACCTTCGCCGCACCAAGCTCGCCATTGGCAACAGACAGGGCCGCCTCAAGGTCCTTGATGCGGGGATCGTTTTCCAGGGAGCGGCGGCGGTTGGCGAGCGACTTAAGCTTGGCGTCCAGCCCCTGCAGCTCAAGCAACTTCAACTGTTCCGCCGGTGCTGCCTTCGCCACATTTACCTCCGCTTGATCCCTACCGGCCGGGGCCGGGCACCTGATCGGCGCTTCCTAGACTCTAGCGCGTGGCCTGCTCCCCCGCCTCGCTGCGTCGCCACCGGACCTCGCACTCAAGGCCTAGCCCGGGGTCAGGATGAAGTCCCAGGGGTCGCTGTTGGTAGTGCTGACCCGGATTTCAACGTCATGGCCCTGGTCGGCGAGGACATTGCCCAGCGCAGCCGCAGCGGCAGGCAGCCACAGCCACTCGCTGGCGAAATGGGACACATCCACCAGGTAGGGCCGGCCGTTCAGGGCGGCCTCCCGGGCTTCCGACGCCGGGTGGTGACGCAGGTCAGCGGTGACATAGACGTCCGCGTTGCTGGCTCTGACCTCATTGAAGAGGGAGTCCCCGGCACCACCGCAGACGGCGATGCGCCGGACCAGGCCGTCCTTGTCGCCGGAAACCCGGACTCCCCCGGCAACGGACGGGAGGATCCCGAACACGCGGGCCGCAAAATCGCCGAGGGTCATGGCCTCCGCCAGGTCCCCCACCCGCCCGATGCCCTCTTCCGGGAGGCCGTTTGCGGCCACCGTGAGCGGGGCGGCGTCCTGGAGGCCGAGCGCGTCGGCGAGGACGTCGGATACGCCGCCGACGGCGGAATCACCGTTGGTGTGGACGGTCAGCAAAGCGGTGCCGGACTCGATCAACCGGTGCACTGCCCGGCCCTTGGGGGTGGTGGCGGCGACGCTGGTGACGCCCTTCAGGAGGAGGGGATGGTGTGTGATCAGGAGTTCCGCGCCCCACTCCACCGCCTCCTCAATGACTTCCAGGGTTGGGTCGACGGCGAACATCACCTTGGTGACGGGCGCGGAGGGATGGCCTGCCACCAGTCCCACTTCGTCCCAGTTCTCTGCCAGGGATTCGGGCCACAGCTCTTCCACGGCCAGGAGCAGTTCACCCAGGGTGGGCGCCTCCGCGGACTCCGCTGCCCCAGGCCCGCCGGAGGGTGCGCCGCCGTTGCAAGTGCCGCCGTCGATGTTGTCCGGGCCGGTAACGTCGGTGTCCGCAGGTTCCATAGTCTTAGTTTTACCCCATCGGGCCGTCCGGACCGCACGTTTACAGCCGCCGCCCCTGGACGGCCCGGGAATCTTCCCGCGCCCCCAACCATTGAAGAGGTCATGAAAACTTTTGTTTTAGGCGGAGGCTGCTTCTGGTGCCTCGACGCCGTTTACCAGAAGACCAAGGGCGTCAGCTCGGTGGTGTCCGGCTATACCGGGGGCCACGATCCGCAACCGGACTACTACTCGGTCTGCAACGGCACCACCGGCCATGCCGAGGTTGTTGCCGTGACGTTCGACGAGGAGACCATCCCGGCGGAGGTCATCCTGGACATGTTCTTCGCCCTGCACGATCCCACCACGCTGAACCGCCAGGGCTACGACGTCGGCACCCAGTACCGTTCGTCGATGTTCTATGAGACCACCGAAGAGAAGATCCTCTTTGAAGAAGCGATCGACCGGAACCAGGCGCTGTGGGCCCATCCGATTGTCACGGAGGTCAGCCGGCTGCCCCGCTTCCATGTCGCGGAGGAGTTCCACCAGAACTATTACGCCAAGCATCCCGAACAGGGGTACTGCCAGGTGATCATCAACCCCAAGCTCGCCAAGGCCAGGAAATATTACTCTGCATGGCTTAACGCTTAGCCACGCTTACGCGGCCTCGTTAGGCTGACCTCAGTATTCACCCCTCAGAGATAGGCGTATGTACATGGCACGGATCTATGACGATGTGACACAGCTGGTCGGCGGCACCCCGCTGGTCAAGCTCAACCGGCTCAGCGAGGGCCTGGATGCCACCGTCGCCGTCAAGCTTGAGTTCTACAACCCGGCCAACAGCGTCAAAGACCGTATCGGTGTTGCCATTGTCGATGCCGCCGAGAAGTCCGGTGCACTGAAGCCCGGCGGAACCATTGTTGAAGGCACGTCCGGAAACACCGGCATCGCCCTGGCAATGGTGGGTGCTGCCCGCGGCTACAAGGTCATCCTCACCATGCCGGAGACCATGTCCACGGAACGCCGCGTCATGCTGCGCGCCTTTGGCGCCGAGATCGTCCTGACTCCGGGTTCCGAGGGAATGCGCGGCGCGGTGGAGAAGGCCCAGGAAATCGTGGCCAACACCGAGAACTCCATCTGGGCACAGCAGTTTGCCAACGAAGCCAATCCCGAAATCCACCGCACCACCACGGCGGAGGAAATCTGGGCGGACACCGACGGCGCAGTGGACATCTTCGTCGCGGGCGTAGGCACCGGCGGAACCGTCACCGGCGTCGGCCAGGTCCTCAAGGAGCGCAAGCCCGGCGTCCAGATCGTCGCGATCGAGCCCAAGGACTCCGCCATCCTCAATGGCGGCGCACCCGGCCCGCACAAGATCCAGGGCATCGGCGCCAACTTCGTGCCTGAAATCCTGGACACCAACGTTTATGACGAGGTCCTGGACGCCACGCTTGAGGATTCCGTCCGGGTGGCCCGCGAGCTCGGCGTCAAGGAAGGCATCCTGGGCGGCATCTCCTCCGGCGCCATTGTCTGGGGTGCCCTGGAACTGGCCAAGCGTCCCGAAAACGCGGGGAAGCTGATCGTGGCTGTTGTCTGTGACTTCGGTGAGCGTTACATCTCCACCGTCCTCTATGACGACATCCGCGGCTGATCCAGCCGCTGTTCGCCCGTTTCCTGTAGAAAGAACTTTGTGGGCTTTTTCGCAAGACTAAAGGAAGACCTCGACGCCGCCCGGTCCCACGACCCGGCGGCTCGGGGTTCTTTTGAGAACTTTTTCGCATACTCCGGCCTGCATGCCATCTGGATCCACCGGCTGACGCACTGGCTGTGGCAGAACCCGGGGTTGCGTTTCCCTGCCCGGTTGATCTCGCAGCTGGGCCGGTTCCTCACCGGAATTGAGATCCATCCGGGTGCCACCATCGGCCGTCGCTTCTTCATCGACCATGGGATGGGCGTGGTGATCGGAGAGACTGCCGAGATCGGCGAGGATGTGATGATCTATCACGGAGTCACCCTGGGCGGCCGCTCCCTGGCCCGGATCAAACGCCACCCCACCATCGGTGACCGGGTAACCATTGGTGCCGGCGCCAAGATCCTGGGGCCAATCACCATTGGCCGGGACAGCGCCGTGGGCGCCAACGCGGTGGTGGTCAAGGACGCGCCGCCGGAATCGATTGTCACCGGCGTCCCCGCGAAGTGGCGCCACCGGGATGCCCAGCGTGAAACCAAGCCTGCGGTGGACCCGGCAGAGTACGACATCGAATACCGGATCTGACAACAGAAGCCGCCAACCCTGGCCGTGTCACCAGCGCCAGGCAAAAGCCAAAGGCCGGCAGTTCCTGAAACTTCAGGAACTGCCGGCCTTTGGCTTTAACCGCTGGTGGAGGCTAGTGCGTGTCCACGGCTTCGATCTCGGACTTGTCCTCGCCCCAGAGGGTGTGGAAAGTGCCCTCGGAGTCGACGCGGCCATAGGTGTGGGCGCCGAACAGGTCACGCTGGCCCTGGATCAGGGCGGCAGCAACGCGCTTGCGGCGGAGGCCGTCGTAGTAGGCCAGCGAGGAGGAGAACACCGGAACGGGGATCCCCAGCTGGACGGCGGTAGCGACGACCCGGCGCCATGCCGGCAGTGCCTCGGCGATGGCCTGCGTGAACGCCGGAGCGAACAGGAGGTTGGCCGGCTTCTCGTCCGCTGCGTAGGCCTTGGTGATGTCCTTGAGCAGCTCGGCGCGGATGATGCAGCCGGCCCGCCACAGGGAGGCGATCTCGTCCAGCTTGAGGTCCCAGCCGTACTCCTTCGCTGCCGACGTCAGCATGTCCAGGCCCTGGGCGTAGGAGACGAGCTTGGACGCGTACAGTGCCTGGCGGACGTCCTCGACGAACGTCTCCGGGATCTCCACGGATGCCTCGTTGCCGGCCAGCAACTCCTGGCCCAGCTTGCGCTGCTCCGTCTGGGAGGACAGGGCGCGTGCGAAGACGGATTCGGCGATGCCGGAAACCGGGGAGCCGAGCTCCAGTGCGGAGATGACGGTCCAGCGGCCGGTACCCTTCTGGCCGGCCGCGTCCACCACGACGTCGACGAACGGCTTGCCGGTCTTGGCGTCCACGTGACCCAAAACCTCGGCGGAGATCTCGATCAGGAAGGAGGAAAGCTCGCCCTTGTTCCAGTCCGCAAAGATCCTGGCCTGCTCGGCAGGCTCAATGCCGGCACCGGAACGCAGGAGGTCGAAGGCTTCGCCGATGACCTGCATGTCGGCGTATTCGATGCCGTTGTGGACCATCTTGACGAAGTGGCCGGCGCCGTCGGTTCCCACCCAGGCGCAGCACGGTTCGCCGTCCACCTTGGCGGAGATCTTTTCCAGCAGCGGGCCCAGGGCCTTGTAGGACTCCTTGGAACCGCCGGGCATGATGGAGGGGCCGTTGAGCGCGCCCTCTTCGCCGCCCGAGACACCGACGCCCACGAAGTGCAGGTCCTTCTTGGCAAGGGCAGCTTCGCGGCGGCGGGTGTCCTCGTAGTGGGAGTTACCGGCGTCGATGATGATGTCGCCCGGTTCCAGGAGCGGCTCCAGCTGTTCGATGACTGAGTCAACAGGCTTGCCGGCCTTGACCATGATCAGCACGCGGCGCGGCTTCTCCAGGGAATCGACCAGTTCCTGCAGGGTTTCCGTCCGGACAAAGTCGCCTTCCGAGCCGTACCTTTCCAGCAGGGCGTCGGTCTTCTCGACGGAACGGTTGTGCAGGGCAACCGTGAAGCCGTTCCTGGCGAGGTTGCGGGCGAGGTTGGCGCCCATCACCGCGAGGCCGGTGACACCGATGTGTGCAGACATCAAAACTCCAATTCGTACGTTGCGCGGATGTGCAGGGCTCCCGTTGCGTCGGAAGCACGATTGCAGACCAAGGGTCTTAATAAAGCATATATATTCGGGAGGTAACAGGAAAGTAACGCCCACCTTGTGGAAGCGTTTGTGTCGCTGCGGTCCCGGCCGGCCGCCTTCCGGCCAACCCGTTCACACTAGGCTTAGCTGCATGACCAGCAGCCTGCACCACCGTGCCATTGAGAATCTTGGCACCCGAATTGTCTCAGGGGAGCTGCCTGCCGGCCATATCATGCTCGCCGAAAACCTTGAGGATGAACTCGGGGTGTCCAGGTCGGTGATCCGCGAGGCCGTCCGCGTGCTGCAGTCCCTCGGCCTGGTGGAGACCACCAAGCGGGTGGGCATCCGGGTATTGCCCCCGAGCCGCTGGAATCCCTTCGATCCCCAGGTCATTCGGTGGCGCCTGGCCAGTGACGCCCGCGGCGCGCAGCTTCGGTCACTTGCTGAGCTGCGGTCCGCCGTGGAGCCGGCCGCGGCCGAGCTGGCCGCCCAGAACGCGCCGGCGCCGCTGCGGCTGGAGCTGGTGGACGTCGCCCGTGCAATGCTCGACGCCGGCCGCAAGGGTGACGTGCCCCGCTTCCTTGAGCTGGACATCCAGTTCCACTCGCTGCTGCTGTCCGGCTCGGGCAACGAAATGTTTGCGAACCTCATGGGCCAGGTGGCGGAGACCCTGACGGGCCGGACCGTGCACGGACTGATGCCCGACCATCCGCACGAGGCCGCGCTCCAGTGGCACATGGACGTGGCGGAGGCAATCGCCCGGGGCGATGCTGCCACCGCCCGGGAGTCGTCAGACAAAATCATGAGGCGGACCATGTCCCAGATGTCCGATACGTGGACCGAGCAACCCCGCGTCTTCATTCCGGTGCAGCGCTGACACCGCTGCGTCGACTTTTTGTTTCCAGAGGTTCACGGTATATTCAACTCAGGCCCTCCACCGCGGCATCCCCCAATAGTCGCGGTGGAGGGTTTTCCAATGCCCGGAGCCCGCCGCCGGCCGGCGCGATTCGCCTAGGCAGCGTCGGCAAGGGCTTCCCTGAGACGCCAGCCCCCACCCAGCCCGTCCCGCTCAAGGAGCATGGTGGTCAGGGCGGAGCCGGCGTTCCTTCCCAGCCTCACCTGAAGCTGCAGGACCTCGACATCCACACGGCTGAGGCCCTTAGGCATCCTGCGGCGCGTCTCCCACCATTTGACCCGCTCAAACCACCGGACCGGTTCCGCGCCCACAGCCCATTCCCTGCCATTGCAGAGCACCGCCGCGGGCCTGCCGTCCGTCCCCGTCCGCACAATCACGTGTTCCATTCCTGCAAGCTATGGCAGGGGTCGGACATTCGGGGAAGAGCCCGGATTCCTGGCGGGGCGGGGCAACGCAAAAGCCCCGCCACTTCCACCTGAGGGCGGAAACTGCGGGGCTTGCGTGTGGGTCCTACCGGGATCGAACCGATGACATCCACGGTGTAAACGTGGCGCTCTACCAGCTGAGCTAAAGACCCAAAGTGGCCGGACCGGGCACTGCTGCGCCCTGACCAACGAACATAGACTCTACCCGACATCGGCCCCCGAATGCGAATCGACCGCTGAAGGGCAGCCTGCGGCCTGCCCTTAGACGGGCGGGAGCTCCGACGCCAGCCAGGTCAGCGATTCACTGACGCCCGCCTCAAGCTTGATGGTTGCTTTGTCATCCCCGCGGGTTGCTCCCCTGTTGATAATGACCACCGGCTTGCCCTCCTTGGCGGCGTGCCTGACAAAGCGCAGGCCGCTCATTACCGTCAGTGACGATCCCGCAACAACCAGGGCTGCGGCATCATCGACCATCCGGTAGGAGATTTCGACCCGGTCCTTGGGCACGTTCTCACCGAAGTACACGAAGTCGGGCTTCAGCATTCCTCCGCAGGCGGGGCAGGCCGCCACCACAAAACTGCTGATCAACGCCTGGTCTTCCACCGTGGAATCGGCGTCCGGTGCCATCTCCACCAGCCCCGTCTGTGCCGCCCGGTCCAGGAAATCCGGGTTCAGCTCCTCGAGGATTCCTGCCAGCAGACGCCGCGTATAGGTCCGGCGGCAATTCAGGCAGACAACCTGGTCATACCTGCCATGGAGGTCGACGACGTTAACGCTGCCGGCGTCCTGGTGCAGGCGGTCCACATTCTGGGTGATGAGGCCGGTGAGGTGTCCCCTGCGTTCAAGCTCCGCCGCGGCGAGGTGGCCCTGGTTCGGATCCGCGCGCCGCAGGTGGGACCAGCCGATGTGGTTCCTCGCCCAGTATCGCTGGCGGTTGGCGGACGCCTTGACGAACTCCTGGTAGGTCATGGGCGAACGAGGGGGCGAACCGGGTCCCCGGTAGTCCGGGATCCCGGAGTCGGTACTGAGTCCGGCCCCGGTGAGCAGCGCGAAACGGTCCCCTGCCAGTACGTCCCGGATCCGGACCAGGACGTCAAGCTCTTCTGCGGACGGGGGTCCGGCAGGCACTGGCGGCATGCTCGCGAAGCCTGTGAGGCCCACACCATGCCGCTGCCCGCCCACGTGGAGTCAGGCCTTTTCGAGCCCGGCAAGTGCCGTGCGGTATTCCCCGAGGTCCCGGGCCTGGCCCCGCGGATTCACCACGCTGTACCGGATGGTTCCGCCCGCATCGATGATGAAGGTGCCCCGCCGTGCCATGCCGCTGTCGGCGTCGAACACCCCATACAGCCTGGCGACCTCGCCATGCGGCCAGAAGTCCGCGAGCAGGTCGAAGCTGTACCGTTCCTGGGCAGCATAGGCCCTGAGGCTGAATTTGCTGTCCACTGAGACGGCCAGGACGGTGGCGTTCGCATCCTGGAACAGCGCGAGGTTATCCCGCAGTTCGCAGAGCTCACCGGTGCAGATACCGGAGAATGCAAAGGGATAGAACACAAGGACCACGTTCTGGCCCCGGAAGGAGGACAACCTGACCGGCTCACCGTATTGGTTAACGAGTTCGAAGTCAGGTGCGGCCCCACCGACCGCGGGGACAGCTACGGCGGCAGCGGCAAGCGCTGCCGTCACTTGTTCTTCCTGCTCACCAGCCGCGTTGCGCTCCAGTCCTTGGACACGCCCGCTGAGGTGGTAACGTGCAGCCCGGCCGTCGGCGCTGCCTCCTGGATGTCTGCCGGGGAGACATATCCAGCCCGGCCGGACTTGGGTGTCAGCACCCACACCACGCCGTTTTCGCTCAGCGTGGTCAGCGAATCCATCAGACTGTCAACGAGGTCTCCGTCGCCGTCGCGCCACCAGAAGATGACGGCGTCCGCCACTTCATGGTCGTCCTCGTCCAGCAGCTCAGAACCGGTGAGGTCCTCAATATCGTCACGCAAGTCGAAATCGACGTCGTCGTCGTAACCGAACTCCTGAATCAGATCCCCGTTCTTGAAACCCAATTTTTCCGCCACATTTACCGAAGTGGCGGCGTCGGCCTCGCTCACGTGTACCTCCAATGCCTCATATATGCAGTGCGCATAGTGATTTCCATTACTCCCAAGCCAACACCCTTTGTGCCTGAGCTTCAAGCTGCCGCCCCCGCGATGCGCCATATTCTGCGTCACATCAGGTTCGTCCAGCCCGCTGCCCAGCGGCTTTTCGTCACACAACCAGTATGACGGCGAAATACAACTGGGCCGCCCAAGCCGCGGCTACGCATCGCGTAAGGGACAGAGTTAGAGTGGCAGGTGACAACTATGCCTGCGGGGCAACAACCCTGTAACTCCAATGCAGACGTAGGAAAACTTAGGACCCTGCCCGGCACACATGACCGGGCTGTTGTAACCGATACGTCGCACACGGCGTACGTACGCCGGGCGGTCACCCTGCCCGGCCTGAGTGCGCCACCAATGCGCGCAAAGAGAGGTTGGACGTGGCTGCAGGAGAAGATACCTCCCATATCCTCAGCGGGTTGACTAACCAGCTGCCTGATCGTGATCCCGAAGAGACTGCCGAGTGGGTTGAGTCCCTGGATGCATTGATCAGGGAACAGGGCACCGAGCGTGCCCAATTCATCATGCGGAGCCTGCTGCAGCGTGCCGGCGCGCAGAGCGTCGGGGTGCCGATGGTGACCACCACCGATTACGTGAACACCATCCCGGTGGACCAGGAAGCGGAATTCCCGGGCAACGAGGAATTCGAGCGCCGTTACCGGGCCTACATGCGCTGGAACGCTGCGGTGATGGTCCACCGGGCCCAGCGGGCGAACATCGGCGTGGGCGGACACATCTCCACCTACGCCGGGGCCGCGACCCTGTACGAGGTCGGGTTCAACCACTTCTTCCGCGGCAAGGACCACCCCGGCGGCGGTGACCAGGTCTTCTTCCAGGGCCACGCCTCCCCCGGCATGTACGCCCGCGCGTTCATGGAAGGCCGGCTCTCCGAGGAGGACCTGGACGGGTTCCGGCAGGAAAAGTCCCGCGAGGGCCACGCCCTGTCCTCCTACCCGCACCCGCGCCTGATGCCGCACTTCTGGGAATTCCCCACCGTGTCCATGGGCATCGGGCCGATGAACGCGATCTACCAGGCCCAGTCCAACCGGTACCTGCACAACCGCGGCCTGAAGGACACCAGTGACCAGCAGGTCTGGGCGTTCCTCGGCGACGGGGAAATGGATGAGCCCGAGTCCCGCGGCCTGCTCCAGCTCGCCGCGAACGAGAACCTGGACAACCTGAACTTCGTGATCAACTGCAACCTCCAGCGCCTGGACGGGCCCGTGCGGGGCAACGGCAAGATCATGCAGGAACTCGAAGCGTTCTTCCGCGGTGCGGGCTGGAACGTCATCAAGGTCGTCTGGGGCCGGGAATGGGACGACCTCCTCACCAAGGACACCGACGGGTCGCTGGTGAAGATCATGAACGAAACCCCCGACGGGGACTACCAGACCTACAAGGCCGAATCCGGCGGGTTCGTCCGCGAACACTTCTTCGGCAAGACCCCGCAGACCAAGGACATGGTCGCGGACCTCACCGATGACCAGATCTGGAACCTCAAGCGCGGCGGCCACGACTACCGCAAGGTCTACGCCGCCTACAAGGCAGCCACCGAATTCAAGGGCAAGCCCACCGTCATCCTGGCCAAGACCGTCAAGGGCTACGGCCTCGGACCGCACTTCGAGGGCCGCAACGCGACCCACCAGATGAAGAAACTCACCCTGGATGACCTGAAGAAATTCCGCGACCACCTGCGGATCCCCATCACGGACGAACAGCTCGAAAAAGACCTGTACCAGCCCCCGTACTACCACCCCGGCAACGACGCTCCCGAAATCAAATACATGATGGAGCGCCGCGCAGCCCTGGGCGGGGCCGTCCCGGAACGACGGTCCAAGCACGCCGAGATCACCTTGCCGGACGCGAAGTCCTACGAGGTAGCCAAGCGGGGCTCGGGCAAGCAGCAGGCCGCCACCACCATGGCCTTCGTGCGCCTGCTCAAGGACCTGATGCGGGACAAGAACTTCGGCAAGCACATCGCCCCGATCATCCCCGACGAGGCCCGCACGTTCGGCATGGACGCGTTCTTCCCCACGGCCAAGATCTACAACCCCAAGGGCCAGAACTACCTCTCCGTGGACCGGGACCTCGTCCTGGCCTACAAGGAATCCGCCCAAGGCCAGCTGATCCACCCCGGCATCAACGAAGCCGGCGCCGTCGCAGCCTTCACCGCCGCCGGCACCGCCTACGCCACCCACGGCGTGCCCCTGGTCCCGGTCTACGTGTTCTACTCCATGTTCGGCTTCCAGCGCACCGGCGACGCCTTCTGGGCCGCAGCCGACCAAATGACCCGCGGCTTCATCATCGGCGCCACCGCAGGACGGACCACCCTCACCGGCGAAGGCCTCCAGCACGCCGACGGCCACTCCCCCCTGCTCGCCTCCACCAACCCCGCCGTCGTCACCTACGACCCCGCCTACGGCTACGAAATGGGCCACATCATCCGCGACGGCATCGAACGCATGTACGGGCCGGACTCGGAAGACCGGAACCTGATGTACTACCTCACCGTGTACAACGAGCCGATCACCCAGCCCGCAGAACCCGAGGAACTCGACGTCGAGGGCGTCATCAAGGGCATCTACCTGCTCGCCCCGGCAAAGATCGACGGTCCCCGGACCCAGATCCTCGCCTCGGGCGTGTCGGTGCCGTGGGCCATCGAAGCCCAGCGGATCCTTGCAGAAGACTGGTCCGTGTCAGCAGACGTCTGGTCCGTCACGTCCTGGAACGAACTGCGCCGCGACGGCCTCGCCGCCGAAGAGGAAGCCTTCCTCAACCCCGGCGAACCCGCCCGCGTCCCCTTCGTCACCCGGCAGCTCGAAGGAGCCACCGGACCCGTCGTCGCCGTGTCCGACTACATGAAAGCCGTCCCGGACCAGATCCGGCAATTCGTGCCCAACGAATTCGCCACCCTCGGCGCCGACGGCTTCGGCTTCTCCGACACCCGCGCCGCCGCCCGCCGCTTCTTCAAGAACGACACCCACTCCATCGTGGTGCGTTCACTGGAGATGCTCGCGCGCCGCGGTGAAGTGGATTCGCAGGCTCCGATCAAGGCGATTGAGAAGTACAGGCTCCACAACGTCAATGCCGGCACCACCGGCAACGCCGGCGGCGAGGCTTAGCACCTCCCCGCAGTAGAACCGCGACGGCGGCTCCCTCCGAAAGGCGGGGGCCGCCGTCGTCCGTTTCGGCAGGAGTGTCCTGTGACGCAGGCCAATGCGCATTGTAGCCTTTGCACAAATGGAGGTTGCGCGGCGGGGCCCGTATGCTCAGAGAATGCCAGCACCTGCCACCCCGTCCGCCAAGCGCAAACCGTCCACGCCCAGGGTCACGCCGGAGAAATCCGAGACGCTGAAGAAACTGCGGGCAAACGTGGGCCAGCTGTCCACCACCACCATGCGCGAGCTGGAAAAGTCGCTGCCTTGGTACAGCCGGCTCAGCTCGGACGAACGCTCGGCCCTGGGCATGGTGGCCCAGAACGGCATCGCCGCTTTTGTCACCTGGTACGAGCGGCCAAGCTCGCCGTCCTGGATCCTCACGGACGTCTTCGGCACCGCGCCCACCGAACTGACCCGGTCCATCAGCCTGCAGAAGGCGCTGCAGCTGATCCGGATCGTCGTCGAGGTGGTGGAGGACCAGGTTCCCGTGATTGCGCCGGAAGCCGACCAGCCATCACTGCGGGAAGCAGTGTTGAGGTACTCGCGGGAAGTCGCTTTCGCTGCCGCCGACGTCTACGCCCGGGCCGCCGAATCCCGCGGTTCCTGGGACACCCGGCTCGAAGCCCTCATCGTGGACGCCATCCTGCGCGGGGAAAACACGGACGCCCTGCGCTCCAGGATCGCGGCACTGGGCTGGAAGGCACAGGAGCGCTTCACCGTCATGGTGGGCAATTCTCCCTCGGAGCCCAGCGCCAGCTACGTCAGCGAACTGCGCCGGATGGCCGGCCGGTATGCGGAGGACGCCCTGGTGGGCATCCAGGGCGACCGGCTCATCCTCATCCTGGGTGGCGTCCAGGACCGGGAAACCGCGTATGTGAAGCTCAGCGAAATGTTTGCGCCCGGGCCGGTGGTGTACGGCCCGGAGGCCGGTTCCCTGCTGGAAGCCAGCGGATCGGCCCAGTCGGCCTTCGCCGGGCTGACCGCGGCCAGGGCATGGCCCGCCGCGCCGCGTCCGGTGGCCGCCGACGATCTGCTCCCGGAACGAGTTATATCCGGGGACGACGCCGCGCGCCGTTCCCTCGTCAAGAACATCTACCGCCCGTTGCTGGCGGCGTCCAACGGCCTGGTGGAGACCCTGGGAACCTACCTGGAATTGGGCCATTCGCTGGAGGCAACGGCGCGGGAACTCTTCGTCCATGCCAACACCGTCCGGTACCGGCTCAAGCGTGTCTGTGACGTCACAGGCTGGGATCCGCTCCTGCCCAGGGAAGCCTTTGTCCTGCAGGCTGCGCTCGTGGTGGGGCGTCTTTCCGCCCCGCCTAAAGCTGCCGCGGAGCGCCTGCCGTCCCGGAATCAAGCCTAAGGCGTTGTAGACTTCCTACAACCTGACCCCGTGAGCTTGGTGCGGACAAACACCGCTGGAGCACACAGTAATTTGGAAAGCTGGATACGTGCTTGCAATAGTTTGCCCTGGACAGGGCTCACAGACCCCGGGTTTTCTGGCCCCTTGGCTGGAACTGCCCTCGGTGGCAGGCCAACTGGCCTCCTTGAGCGAGATCGCAGGCATTGACCTGATCGCCCACGGGACCACCTCGGATGAGGAAACCATCAAGGACACCGCGGTCGCGCAGCCCCTGATCGTCGCAGCCGGCCTTGTTGCCGCGGGTTCGCTGTTTGATGTTGAGCTCAGTTCCCTTCCGGTTATCCTCGCGGGCCACTCCGTAGGTGAAATCACCGCGTCCGCCCTCGCCGGAGTGCTCACGGAGCAGGAAGCCATGACGTTCGTGCGCGAGCGTGCCAACAGCATGGCAGCGGCTGCCTCCGTCACTCCCACGGGCATGAGCGCCGTAGTTGGCGGCGACCCCGCCGAGGTCCTTGCGGCCATCACGGCCGCGGGCGCCACCCCCGCCAACGTCAACGGGGCGGGCCAGACCGTCGCAGCAGGCACTTTTGAACAGCTGAACGCCCTGGCCGCGAACCCGCCCGCGAAGGCCAGGGTCATTCCCCTTAAGGTGGCCGGCGCGTTCCACACCAGCCACATGGCCCCCGCCGTCAGCGCCCTCAAGGCGCTGCAGCCACAGTTGAAGCCGCAGGCACCGAAGGTGCCGCTGCTGTCCAACTACGACGGCGGCGAAGTCACTGACGGGAGCGCCGCCGTCGACAGCCTTATTGCCCAGGTGTCACGTCCCGTCCGCTGGGACCGCTGCATGGAGGCGATGGTAGCCCGGGGCGTCACCGGCGTCATTGAACTTGCCCCCGCCGGCACCCTGGCTGGCCTCGCCAAGAGGGGCATGCCCGGCGTCAAGACCGTAGCCGTCAAGACCCCCGACGACCTTTCCGCCGCCCTGGCACTCTTCGCAGAACTGGAGGGAGACGCATGAGCGTTCCCACGCTGAAGCAGGCTCCCATCCAGGAGCACACCCGCATCCTTGGACTGGGCGCCTACCGTCCCAGCGTCATCGTCACCAACGAGGATGTCTGCCAGTGGATCGATTCCTCCGACGAGTGGATCCGCCAGCGGACCGGCATCGTGACGCGCCACCGTGCCCCCGCGGACATCAGTGTCATCGACATGGCCGAGGGTGCCGCACGCGAGGCCATGGAAAAGGCCGGCATCGAACCTTCCCAGCTCGGCGCCGTCATTGTGTCCACGGTGACCCACCCGTATGCCACCCCTTCCGCCGCAGCCAGCCTGGCTGACCGCCTCGGGGCAACCCCCGCTCCTGCCTTCGACATTTCGGCCGCCTGCGCAGGATACTGCTACGGCATCGCCCAGGGTGACGCCCTGGTCCGCTCCGGTGCCGCCAAGTACGTCCTGGTGGTCGGCGCCGAAAAGCTGTCCGATGTCATCGACAACAGGGAACGCACCATCTCGTTCCTGCTCGGAGACGGAGCCGGCGCCGTCGTCATCGGCCCCTCCGACACCCCCGGAATCGCCCCCTCTGTCTGGGGATCCGACGGCAGCAAATGGGACGCGATCGGCATGACCCGTTCCATGCTGGATGTCCGCGACCTCGGCATGGCCGCCCGGCAGTCCGATTCCACAGGCGACCTCGCCCTCCTGGAAGAGGCCCAGGAGTTGTACCCCACCCTTCGCCAGGACGGCCAGACCGTTTTCCGCTGGGCCGTCTGGGAAATGGCCAAGGTTGCCCAGCAGGCCCTTGATGCCGCCGGCATCCAGGCGGAGGACCTGGTGGCCTTCATTCCCCACCAGGCGAACATGCGCATCATCGACGAGATGGTGAAGAAGCTGAAGCTGCCGGAGAGCGTTACAGTGGCACGGGACATCGCTGACGCAGGCAACACCTCGGCAGCATCCATCCCGCTCGCCACGCACCGCCTGCTGCAGGAAAATCCGGAGCTAAGCGGCGGACTGGCCCTGCAGATCGGTTTCGGCGCGGGGCTGGTCTTCGGCGCCCAGGTAATTGTCCTTCCCTAGGAACGCCCCAACGGGCCGCATCCGCGGCCCGGACCATTTCCGGCAGCACCTGCCGGCAATACAAGAAAAGGAGCCATCAATGGCTAGCAACGAAGAGATCCTGGCCGGCTTGGCTGAAATCGTCAACGAGGAAACCGGCCTGGCCCCCGAGGCCGTGGAGCTGGACAAGTCCTTCACCGAGGACCTGGACATCGACTCCATCTCCATGATGACCATCGTGGTCAACGCCGAGGAAAAGTTTGGCGTCCGCATCCCCGACGAAGAGGTCAAGAACCTCAAGACCGTCGGCGACGCCGTCAGCTTCATTGCCGGAGCGCAGGCCTAGCCAAGGCTTCCGCCGTTACGGCATGGCAGGGCTGCCGGTCCGGATGACCGGACCGGCAGCCCGCCGCATTTTTCCGGCACCTTCCGCCCGTTGGAACGGTGCCGATCATCAAAACGCGGGACCTCCGGAAGACGGATTCCCCACCGACGAAAGAGTGATCCCATGACACGCAAAGTAGTCATTACCGGTCTGGGTGCCACCACGCCCATTGGCGGCGATGTACCCACGATGTGGAACAACGCGCTCAAGGGGGTCTCCGGTGCCCGCACCCTGGAGGACGACTGGGTGGCCAAGTACGAGCTGCCTGTCCACTTCGCTGCGCGCTGCAGCACCCCGGCCCTGGACGTGCTCAGCCGCGTCGAAGCCAAGCGCATGGACCCCTCCACCCAGTTCGGCGTCATTGCGGCCCGTGAGGCCTGGGCCGATTCCGGCATCACCGAGTTCGACAAGGACCGCCTCGCTGTTGCCTTCGCCACCGGCATCGGCGGTGTCTGGACACTGCTGGACGCCTGGGACACGCTCAAGGAGAAGGGCCCCCGCCGTGTGCTGCCCATGACCGTTCCCATGCTGATGCCCAACGGTGTCGCCGCTGCGGTCAGCCTGGACCTCGGTGCCCGCGCCGGCGCCCACACCCCTGTTTCGGCCTGCGCCTCGGGTACCGAGGCGCTGCACCTGGGCCTGGATTTGATCCGCTCGGGCAAGGCGGATGTGGTCATGTGCGGCGGCGCCGAGGCTGCCATCCACCCCATGCCCCTGGCGGCATTTGCATCCATGCAGGCACTTTCCCGCCGGAACGACGATCCCCAGGGGGCATCCCGCCCCTACGACACCGCACGTGACGGGTTTGTCATGGGCGAGGGTGCCGGCGCACTGGTCCTTGAAGCTGAGGAACACGCACTGGCGCGCGGTGCGCGTATCTATGGCGAACTGGCCGGAACGTCGGTCACTGCCGACGCGTACCACATCACCGCTCCCGACCCCCAGGGCCTGGGCGCCACGCGTGCGCTGAAGGCCGCCATGTTCGACGGCAGGATCCAGCCCGAGGATGTGGTGCACGTCAACGCGCACGCCACGTCGACGCCGGTGGGCGACAAGCCTGAATACACCGCCCTCCGCGCCGCCCTCGGATCCCATGTGGACAATGTGGCCGTCTCCGCCACGAAGTCCCAGATGGGGCACCTCCTGGGCGCCTCCGGCGCCGTCGAGGCCGTACTCACGGTGCTTGCCGTGTACGACCGGAAGGCACCCGTCACCATCAACCTGGAAAACCAGGACCCGGAAATCCCGCTCGACGTCGTCACCTCCGCCCGGGACCTGCCCGCCGGCAGCATCGTCGCGCTGAGCAACTCGTTCGGCTTTGGCGGCCACAACGCCGTGATTGCCGTCCGCAGCGTCTAACGCCCCGGATTTGATCCGTTTACGAGAGGAGGCCCCGCCGGTTGGCGGGGCCTCCTCTTTGCTATGGAAAACGTCAGCTCGACGGCGGTCAGCCCACCTGGTGGAGCCAGCGCACGGGAGCGCCTTCAGCAGCGTGCCGGAACGGTTCGAGTTCTTCGTCCCAGGCTTCGCCCAGGGCGAGGGAGAGTTCGTGGTAGACGGCGGCGGGGTCACCGGCGCCCGACTCGTAGGCGTAACGGATCCTGTCCTCGGACACCATGATGTTGCCGTGGACGTCGGTGACGGCGTGGAAGATCCCAAGCTCAGGGGTGTGCGACCACCGCCCGCCGTCAACGCCCTGGCTTGGCTCCTCCGTGACCTCATACCGAAGGTGCGCCCACCCGCGCAGGGACGACGCAAGCTTGGATCCTGTCCCGGGGGCGCCGGTCCAGGACAGCTCTGCCCGGAACATTCCGGGCGCGGCAGGCTGAGGGGTCCACTCAAGATCCGTCCGCTTGTCCACGACGGATCCGATGGCCCACTCAACATGAGGGCACAGGGCCGTAGGGGCCGAGTGAACGAACAGCACACCGCGGGTCATTGCATCAGACATTCCATCCTCCATAGCTCTAGGTACGTCTTCCCCAACGACCTCTGCCTGGATGGAACTGCTGGTGCCTGCACTGCGGCGGCGTTCCTGCCTGCCTATTCAGATGTATCAGATAAAGCTGTGTCCGGACTTGCTGTGACGCGAAAAGCCGCAAGCTTCACGCAGGACTTGAAAGTTACCGGACGTGACTCTCATTGTGCCGTACCCCACGAAATTACGCCAGTGCGATTCATGGCGGTGCAGGCTCACGCCCTCGGGTGGGCCTGCTGGTAGCTCTGCCGGAGCCGGTCCACCGAGACATGGGTGTAGATCTGGGTGGTGGCCAGGCTGCTGTGGCCAAGGATTTCCTGTACGGCGCGGAGATCGGCCCCTCCGTCCAGCAGATGCGTGGCCGCCGAATGCCGCAGGGCATGCGGCCCCGAGGCCGAGGTATCGCCAAGCCCTGCGAAGAGGTCGTGGACCATGGCGCGGACCTGGCGCTGGTCCACCCGGCCGCCGCGGGCGCCCAGGAAGAGCGCCGGCCCGCTGCTGCCCTTGGCGAGCAGGGGCCTGCCCCGCCGCAGCCAGTCGTCCACGGCCAGGGCAGCGGGAACACCGTAGGGCACCGTGCGTTCCTTGTTGCCCTTGCCGATGACGCGCAGGGTGCGGCGGTCGGGGTCCAAATCATCGATGTCGAGCCCTGCCAGTTCGCCCACACGGACACCGGTGGCGTAGAGCAGTTCCACGATGGCACGGTTCCGCAGGGAAAGCGGCGCGCCCTCGGCCGCCGCATCGTCCAGGGTGGCCAGCAGCCGGGTCACCTGTGCGGCCTGCAGGACGCCGGGCAAAGCTTGTTCCCGCTTGGGAGCCTTGAGACGCAGGGCGGGATCCGCAACGATGAGCTCCTCCGCCAGCGCCCAGGCCGTGAAGACCCTTACGGAGGCGGACCGACGGGCGAGGGTTGCCCGTGCTGCTCCGGCCTGGCTCTGGTCCCCGAGCCAGCGACGGAGCGTTCCAAGATCCAGGTCCCCAAGGCGGAGGGCCCCTTCCGCCGCGGCGTGGGACAGGAGGCTCCGGACGTCGCCCAGGTACCCTCGGAGCGTGTGTGGAGAAACGGCGCGCTCGGCGGACAGGTACCGCGCGAAGGCCTCAAGCGCCGCGCGAAGCTCCGCGGGCAGTTCCTCATTTTCCACCCCCCTACTGTCTCAGTTCCAGCGCCGAAAGGAGCGCTGACACGCACCTCCTGCCCCGCCCGTACGCCCACAACGGCGGATCAGGCGCATCAGCTGGTTGCCTTTCCGCGTTTCCAGCCGCCCCGCTCCGAGACGGCCAAGCCCAGTAAACCCAACCGGCCCAAGCCGGCCCGGACGGATTCCTGGCCCAGGCCCGCGACCGTGGAGAGCTTTTCGACGGACGTGGTGGAGCGCAGCGGCAGGGCGTCCAGAAGAATCAGATCCTCCAGGGTCAGTCCGTCCTGAACGGCGGCCTGGCCTTGGCGCGCGTCAGGAAGGGCAGAACCGCTGGGTCCAGCCAGTTCGGCAACCTCGGCGGCGTCCGTCACGCAAACGGCCCCGCCATCCCGAAGAAGACGGTGGCAGCCGGCCGAGTTGGCGCTGTGCACGGATCCGGGAACAGCACCGACAGCACGGCCGAGGGTCTCGGCGTGGTGGGCGGTGTTCAGCGCCCCGGACCGCCACCTTGCCTCGACAACGACGGTAACGGCTGACAGCGCGGCAATAATGCGGTTGCGCTGGAGGAACCTGTAGCGGGTGGGGGCGGACCCTGGGGGAACCTCGGCGAGGACTGCGCCCTGGTTGCACACGGCCCGCAGGAGGTCCTCGTTTCCCGAGGGGTAGAAACGGTCCACTCCCCCGGCCATCACCGCAATGGTCGGCAGGGAATCCGACGCACCGGCAAGGGCTGCCCGGTGGGCATGCGCGTCTATGCCGTAGGCGCCGCCGGACACCACGGTGAATCCGCGCTGGGCCAGGGAGTAGGCCATATCGCCCGTGACCGATGCTCCATAGCTCGTGCTGTCCCTGGACCCCACAATGGCAACGGCTGTGGCCGCATCGGGAAGCCTCTGTTCCTGGCCCCGCCACCAGAGGCAGATAGGCTCCTGGATTCCGAGGTCTGCCAGCTGGGCAGGCCATAACCCGTCCGACGGAATGATCAGGCGCCCGCCGAGCCGTGCCATGGTTTCAAGGTCGCGTTCGGGAGCGAGATCGGGGACGCGGGGCTTCCAGCGTTTGAGGGCGTTGGCCATCCCGGCCCAGACCGCGGCCGAACCGCCGTCCGTGAGGAGTGCGGTAATCTCCCGCTCCATATCCGGCCCTGCCGCCACCTCGCCGGTAGCGATCCGCAGTGCGTCCACCGCCCCGGCAACCTGCACAAGGGCCAGACCTGCCGCGTCCTGCGGCTCCATCAATCGCGAGAGGGCGGCACGGGAACGCCGTTCGATGTCCCTGGCTACTTGAGTCATGCCGCGGCCGCCGCTGCCTGCCGAAGGCCCAGGGCCTGCCCGATGTCGTTGGTGTCCGGCTGTTCCCGGTGCCCGAGGTCTGCCAGGGTCCAGGCCAGCCGGAGCACCCGGTCGTAGCCGCGGGCCGTGAGCACGCCCCGTTCCAGCGAATGGTCCAGGATGCGGGTCACGGCCGCCGGCAACCTAAGCTCACCCCGCAGGATGCGGCCCGGGACCTGTGCATTGGTCTCCAGCCCATAGCGTGCCAGCCGCTCGAGCTGCCGCCCCCGCGCGCCGCGCACCCGGCACGCCACGGTGGCGGTATCTTCCTCCGCTCCGGCTTGTCCGAAGTCGGCCAGGGAGACCCGTTCCACCTGCAGCTGGATGTCCACGCGGTCCAGGAGCGGCCCGGACATCCTGGCGAGATACCGCCGACGCATCATGGGTGTGCAGGTGCACTCGAGTCCCTTTCCGGAAGCTTTGCCGCAGGGGCAGGGATTTGCCGCGAGGACGAGCTGGAAGCGGGCGGGATAGGCGGCGGTTCCGGCTGACCGGTGGATCACCAGCTCGCCGCTTTCCAGCGGTTGGCGCAGCGCGTCCAGCACCCGGCGCTCGTACTCCGGGGCCTCGTCAAGGAACAGGACGCCCCGATGTGCCCGGGAGGCCGCCCCCGGCCGGGGAAGCCCGGAGCCGCCGCCGGCCGGGGAAGCCCGGAGCCGCCGCCGATGATGGCAGCCGCGGTTGCCGA
Source organism: Pseudarthrobacter sp. GA104 (assembly GCF_009741265.1). Taxonomy (GTDB): domain Bacteria; phylum Actinomycetota; class Actinomycetes; order Actinomycetales; family Micrococcaceae; genus Arthrobacter. The sequence continues at coordinate 3,965,001 of NZ_WOWL01000001.1, read as the reverse complement.
GTGGTGCGGGCTTTCGAACGGCGGCCTCCGGAGCAGCTGGACTGAGGAGGAAGGCAGCCCGCACAGCGAATGGATGGCTGTAACCTCCATGGACTCATGGTCGCCAAGATCGGGCAGGAGCCCGGGCAGGCGTTCCGCCAGCATGGTTTTCCCGGCGCCCGGCGGACCCGTCAGGAGGAGATGGTGCGCCCCGGCGGCCGCCACCTCCAGCGCACGCCGTGCATCGCCTTGGCCCGAGACATCGGCCATATCGGGGTACACCCCCGATTCGCCGGCTGCCTCGTCGGCACTGTCCGCGTCCTCGGGTTCGAAATCCAGCGCGAGCTCCTGGGGGTCTGCGCCGAAGTCCAGTGCCAGCCTGGCCAGCGTGCTGTACCCCCGCACCTTGGCATCGGGGACCAGGGCCGCCTCCGCGAAGTTCGCCTGTGCCACGACGATGTCCGGATACCCGGCCTGCACCGAGGCCATCACGGCCGGCAGGATGCCCCTGACCGGGCGCAGCCTGCCGTCGAGCCCAAGCTCCGCGATGAACACGGTCCGCCCCGTGGGTTTGATGTCATTGGCGGCGCGGAGCACTGCCATGGTGACGGCAAGGTCGAATCCCGAACCGCGTTTGGGCAACGAGGCGGGGATAAGGTTGGCGGTGATTTTCCTCCGGCTCAGGGGAATCCCGGAGTTCTTCGCGGCGGACCGGATGCGCTCCTTCGCCTCGTTGAGGGAAGCGTCGGGGAGGCCGAGGAGGACGAACGCCGGGAGGGTCTGGCCGATGTCGGCCTCAACCTCCACCATGTATCCGTTCAGCCCCACCAGGGCAATGGAGTAGGTGCGGCCCAGTGGCACTTATCCCACCCCCTTGAGGTGTTCCACCAGGGGTGTCCCGCCGCCGTCGTCTATCACCGCGATGACGTCAACACGCCGGAGCGGCATCCGCAGCTCCCGGTCCCTGCACCACGCAGCCCCAAGCCGGTGGAGCCGCGCAAGTTTTTCCGGGCCCACGGCTTCGAAGGGATGGCCGTAGTCCAGGGTGCGGCGGGTCTTTACTTCGGCGATGACCAGGGCGTCGCCGTCGAGGGCAACTATGTCTATTTCGCCTTCGGTGCAGCGCCAGTTACGCTCAACCACCAGCATGCCCAGGGTTTCAAGATAGCCGGCGGCGAGGTCCTCGCCGTGCCGGCCCAACAGGTCTTTCGATTTCATTTCTACCTCCGCAACCAGCCTGTGGTGTCTGGAGCACGGAGGACAGGACGATGACCGCCTATGTGGATTAAATGCGGTCAGGTGCCCCTGTGCAGGAGGAGTCCGCTTTACGGGAGGGTCCGTCCGGCGGAACGGACCTAGTTGCCCAGGTCGACGTCCTTGGGAAGGGAAAGTTCCTCGTTGCGGGGCAGCTCTTCGACGTTGACGTCCTTGAACGTGAGGACCCTGACGCTCTTGACGAACCTGGCCGAGCGGTAGACGTCCCACACCCACGCGTCCTGCAGGGTGAGGTCGAAGTAGACTTCGCCGTCGGCGCTGCGCGCCTGCAGGTCGACATGGTTGGCCAGGTAGAAGCGGCGTTCGGTTTCGACAACATAGCTGAACAATCCGACCACGTCCCGGTATTCACGGTAGAGCTGGAGCTCCATGTCGGTTTCGTAGTTTTCAAGATCCTCAGCACTCATGCTTCCATCTTGCACCATCGGCGGGGCCGCCGCTGCCCGCGCCGGAGCACTCAGGCGTCGACGGCGGGATCCTCGCCATCCGGATCTTCACCGTCCGGATCCTGCCCGTCCGGCAGCCCGCCGTCGAGCAGGTCCCCGCCGAGCAGGCGCCAGCTGACCCGGTGGTAGGGCGTCGGCCCGGCAGCGCGGAGGACGTCGCGGTGCAGGGCCGTGGCGTAGCCCTTGTTGATGTCCCAGCCAAAATCGGGGAACTCGACGTGCAGTTCCCGCATCATCCGGTCCCGTTCAACTTTGGCGATGACGCTTGCCGCCGCGACGCTCAAGCACTGCATGTCAGCTTTGATCTTGGTATGCACGGGGGCGTCACAGCTGGCCTCGACAACGGGTTCGTCGAACAATGACAGCTGCTCAGCGGGGGAAAGCCAGTTGTGGCTGCCGTCCAGGAGCACCGCCTCCGGACGGATGCCTGCCTCGAGAACCTCCCGCCAGGCCCGTGTTCCGGCGAGGCGCAGGGCGGCAATGATGCCGATGGAGTCGATTTCCTGGGCGGAGGCATGGCCCACTGCCGAAGCCACGCTCCAACGGCGCACCAGCGGTTCGAGCCGCTCCCGTTCGGCGGGGCTCAGGAGCTTGCTGTCCCGCACGCCGGCCAGCGGCTTCTGGCGTTCCAGGTCCACCACGGCAATGCCCACGCTGACCGGGCCGGCAAGCGCGCCCCGCCCCACCTCGTCCACCCCTGCGAGGTACCGTATCCCCTGTGCCTTGAAGGTCCGCTCGTGCCTCAACGTAGGGGCCTTTGCGCGCGCGGGCGGCCTGGCGGGACCCGTCCCGGGCTTGATTGCCGTGGACATGGTCAGGGCGCCGCCGGCACGTTCCGGAACACGTCCGGGTAATTGCCAAGGGTGGTGATGCGGTTCAGCGGCCAGGCAATGACCGCCGCCTTGCCTTCGAGGTCGTCAAGGTCGATGAACCCGCCGTCGGAATCCATGTGGGCACGGGAGTCGGCGGAGTGGTTCCGGTTGTCGCCCATCACCCACACCTTCCCTTCAGGGACAACTACATCGAAGGTGCGGATCTGCGGAACCTCGGCGGGGTTGACGTAGCTTTCGTTGATTGCCGTCCCGTTAATGGTCAGTTTACCGCCGGCATCGCAGCAGACCACATGGTCCCCCGGCAGTCCGATGACCCTTTTGACCAGGTGCTGTTCAGAGTTGTCCGGCAGCAGGCCGACGAATGTCAGGCCGTCCTGGATCCAGGTGAAGGGCCCCTGCTCCTTTTCCGGCGCGGCAGGCAGCCAGCCCTTGGTGTCCCGGAAAACCACCACGTCGCCGCGGCTAAGCGAGAACGGTTCAGGCACCAGGAGGTTGACGAAAATCCGGTCGTCGACGTCCAGCGTATTGACCATGGACTCGGACGGGATAAAGAACGCCCGGAACAGGAACGTCTTGATGAGGAAGGACAGCACGACGGCGATCACCACCACAGTGGCGATTTCCTTCAGCCAGGCGAGGACCGGGCTGCCAGCGGATTTCCCGGCTGCCTTAGCGGCAGAGCGGCTGTCGGCGGCGACGGGGGCAGGCGCCTCGGGATCCCGGGCGGCCGTCACCGGAACCGCATCGGCGGGTGTGCCCGAAGCCCCGTCCTGACGTGGTTCAGGAATCCGCGCGTGGTTCTCGGGCATCTACTGTCCGTTCTCTGTTGTTGGTCCTGCCGCAGGCGGACGTGGTACTGAAGCAAATCTATCAAGGGGCCAGATGATCTGGACCGGCCTGCCGATAACCCTGTCCAGCGGGACCATGCCGCCGCCGGGGGCACCGAGCAGGCTTCGGGAATCGGCGGACAGCGAGCGGTGGTCACCCATCAGCCAGAGGCGCCCCTCCGGGACCACGACGCTGAACTTCTGGGTGCTGGGGGCGTCACCGCTGAAAATGTACGGCTCCTCCAAGGGCTCGCCGTTCACCGTCACATTGCCGCCGGCGTCGCAGCAGGCTACCGAATCGCCCGGCATGCCGATGACCCTTTTGACGTAGGTTGTGTCGCTGCCCGTAAGGCCGGCCCATTGGGTAATGGCGGCCGCCGCATCCATGAAGGGGCCGTTGCCGCTCTTGAGCGGAGCGAAGGTACCCCGGCCGTCAAAGACGACGATATCCCCGTGCCGGACCGGTTCGTCCCGGAAGTCGGTCCGGGAAACCAGGATACGGTCCCCGCCTTCCAGCCCGGGCTCCATGGAGGCAGACGGGATGAAATAAATATCGAGCCACAATGAGCGGACCAGTCCGCTGACGGCAACAGCCAGGAAGACGGCGAGGAACGCAAAACGCCAGCCCATTTTTCGGGGCTGGCGTTTTGTCTGGTCCATGGTCCGTATCCTGGGCGCTGGTGCTGGATGGCTCCGGCGCTGGCCGGATACGGCTGCGGCCCAGCCTCTGTAGGTCCGAAGGGACTTACTTGGCGGTGCTGAAGTCGCGCTTTTCCTTGATCTTCGCAGCCTTACCGCGCAGTGCACGCATGTAGTAAAGCTTCGCGCGGCGGACGTCACCCTTGGTAACGACCTCGATCTTTTCAATGATCGGGGAGTGAACCGGGAAGGTACGCTCCACGCCGACACCGAAGGACACCTTGCGGACGGTGAAGGTTTCGCGGACGCCTTCGCCCTGGCGGCCCAGGACGAAGCCCTGGAATACCTGGACACGGGTGTTCTTGCCTTCGATGATGTTCACGTGAACCTTGAGGGTGTCACCGGCGCGGAACGCGGGAACATCGGTACGCAGCGAGGCTGCATCGACGGAATCGAGAATATGCATAATGTGCACTCCTGGTGAACGCCACAGGTCATTCACTTTGGGTCACGGCAGGCAAGCCCGGACGCTGGTGGCGTACCCGGAGATTGCTGCCGAAAGTTAAGTGGTCCGGCCGCTTCACTGGTTGACGGGGCCGGTTGTCTTGGCTGTTGGTTGCGCTCCCCCTGTGGCAGGTGCGGACCCAGCAGACACAAGGACTAATTTTGCCACATTGCGGAGGCTACAGCCAATCCCCGGGGCCGCCGCCGAAAAATGGCTGCCCCGCCGCCCGCCCTAGGACCTGGATGAGTCCGCCTGGGCGCCTTCAGCACCGGGGCGGCGGCGCAGGCGCCCGTCGACGACGTCGTACCCCAGCTCCTGCAGTTCGGCGCGGTCCGCGCGCGGCAGCTTTCCGGCGTCGAACGTTTCAAGGAGGTCCGGCCGGCGCTCCGCCGTCCGGCGGAACTGTTCGTGCCGGCGCCACTGCGCGATCTTGCCGTGGTTGCCGCTCAACAGGACGGCCGGCACTTCACGGTCACGCCACACGGACGGTTTCGTATAGACGGGATACTCCAGGAGCCCGTCGGAGTGGGATTCCTCCACAAGGGACTCGGGATTGCCCACCACGCCCGGCAGGAGGCGGCCGATGGCCTCCACCATGGCCAGGACTGCCACCTCGCCGCCGTTCAGGACGTAGTCCCCCAGGCTGACGGGACGGACGTCGAAATGCTCCCTGGACCACTCGATGACGCGTTCGTCAATGCCCTCGTAGCGTCCGCAGGCGAACGCCAGGTGCTCCTGTTCCGCCAGTTCATAGGCCAGCGCCTGGGTGAAGCGCTCCCCGGCGGGCGAGGGAACTATCAATACCGGCCGGGCCGCCCCTTCCGGGCGGTCTTCGGCAATCGAGGCCAGGGCCTGCGCCCACGGTTCGGGCTTCATGACCATGCCGGCGCCACCGCCGTAGGGGGTGTCATCCACCGTCCGGTGCCGGTCCGTGGTGAAGGAGCGGAGATCGTGGACACGCAGGTCCAGGATCCCGTCCTGCCTGGCTTTGCCGATCAGCGACAGTTCCAGCGGTGCCAGGTACTCCGGGAAGATGCTGACGACGTCGATCCGCATCTACGCTTTGCCTTCCGGCTCCGAAGGGGCTGCTTCGGCCTCCGCGTTCAGCTCGAAAAGACCCTCCGGCGGCGTCAGGAGGATGTAGCCCTCCTCGATATTGACTTCCGGAACAATCTGTTCGACGAACGGAACCAGGATCTCGCCGCCTTCCGGAGTGGTGACCATCAGCAGGTCCTGCGCGGTACCGGTGTTGAGGGCGGCAACCTTGCCCACAACCGTTGAGCCCACCCGGGCCTCCAGGCCGACGAGCTCGTGCTCGTACCAGCCCTCGTCGTCGTCCTCCTCCAGCTCCTCGGTTTCGATGAAGAGCTTGGCACCGCGGAGGGTTTCCGCTTCATTGCGGGTTTCGATCCCGTCGAAGCCCAGCAGCAGGATGTCCTTGTTCCAGCGGGCACTGTTCACGGTGAGCGGGCCCACGGCCGCCGGTTCAACCGTGAACTCGGCGCCCGGGACAAACCGGTCCCCAGGGGCATCGGTCAGGACCTGGACCGTTACTTCCCCGCGGATGCCATGGGGTTTGCCGATTCGTGCCACCTGAAGCTGCATGTGTTCCTCTGTTCGGGTTGTGGTTAATCCACGGTGTTCTGGTGAAAGCACTCCGGCCCCTCCACCGCGTTGGTGGAGGGGCCGGAGCTAAAACTGATATTGCCGAGCGCTCAGCGGCGGCGGTCGGTGTCGACGACGTCGACCCGCACCGGCTCCCCGCCGGCCAGGGCTGCCACCACGGTGCGCAGTGCACGCGCCGTGCGGCCCTGGCGGCCGATCACCCGTCCGAGGTCGTCCTGGTGAACACGCACTTCGAGGGTGTCCCCGCGGCGGTTGTTCTTGGAGCTGACCTTGACGTCATCCGGGGAATCAACGATTCCGCGGACCAGGTGTTCCAGCGCTTCTGCCAGCAATCTACTCAGCCTCGGTGGTCTCTGCTTCGGCCTCGGCGGGTGCTTCGGCTGCATCAGACTTGGATGCCTTCTTGGTGATGGCTTCCGGGATGATCACGGAACCCTTTTCCGGGGCAACGAAGGCAGCCTTCTCAGACTTGGTCTTCAGGGTGCCTTCCTGGCCCGGCAGGCCCTTGAACTTCTGCCAGTCACCGGTGATCTTGAGGATCGCGGCGACCTGCTCGGACGGCTGGGCGCCGACGGACAGCCAGTACTGCGCACGCTCGGAGTTGACCTCGATGAATGAGGGCTCTTCGGTGGGGTGGTACTTGCCGATTTCTTCGATGGCACGGCCGTCACGCTTGGTGCGTGAGTCCGCGACGACGATGCGGTAGTACGGTGCGCGCATCTTGCCAAAGCGCTTAAGGCGAATCTTTACGGCCACTGTTGTGGTCACTCCTGTTTCAGAAAAGGGGGTGAACCCGGCTTTCTGCACCCGTGGGGCGGGCCATACTTGCGGGCTCGAAGGACAGGATCCTGACGCGGAGAGAGGGGCCACGCAGATCGAGTACCTGTTTATTGTGCCAGATCAGCGTTCGGATTTCGACTTGACACGTCCGGGCGCGGCCCCGCCGCGCCCGGACAGACGGGGCAGGAACGGCTCAGGCGGACCAGACGTAGAGGCCGGTGCGCTCCGAGTCGGCGATTCCGCTGGCCATTTCAGCGAGCTGCCGCACGTAGGTGCGCGCCTGGGCGGCATCGAAGGGCATGTCATCCTGCGCCGCCCACTGCTCAGCGACGTCGTCGAGGACGTCGCCCTCCCCTTCGGTTTCATAGGAGAGCAGGTCGGCCAGGGCACGCACCATCGCGGGCGGAACCGCAAGGAGCGAATCGCTCGCCACGTCCACCATGGTCAGCTCATAGTCTGCCCCGCCGGCATGGACGGCGGTGCCGGCCAGGTCGCCCAGCTGTTCCACTTCAAAGTCGCTGATTCCCGGGATCCGGACCGCGTCGCCGGCAGGGGCGCTGCCGCCCTTGTCCAGGATGCCGCCGCGCTTGAGTGCGGCGTCGTGGGTGGCAACAAAGATTTCGGTGAAGCCCATGGGAAGTGCCCTCATTCCGTTGACGGTGCGGCCCGCCGGGATGCAGCGCGCGCTGCCCGGCAGTTCGGTTTCAGCCTAGTACAGGTACCGCCGGGCCTTCCCGGCGGTACCAGCCGGCGGACAACCCCTGCGGCGGCACGCAGCCCCTGTCCGGGAGTGCGCCGGTCAGCGGACTGCCACCCGGATCCTGTTGCGCCACGGATCCTCGAACCGGAGTTCGGCTCCGGTGTGGTGGGCGGCAACACCGGCAACCTTGAGCCGGTCGGCGAGGGCGCCGACGTCGTCCCCCGACGGCACTTCGATGAGGACCTCACCCAGGCCGAGGGTGTCCTTGCGCGGCCCCGCGCCGCGGCTGTTCCATACGTTCATTGCCATGTGGTGGTGGTAGCGGCCCGCCGAGACGAACAGGGCCTGGCCGTGCCAGCCTGCGGTCTTTTCGAAGCCGAGGGTCCCCACGTAGAAGTCGCGGGCGGTCTGGACGTCGCCCACCTGGAGGTGCACATGGCCCACGCCCGCAACGGTTCCCCGCTGGCGTTCCAGGGACTCCTCAGTGAGGTGCTGCTCCAAATAGCGCTGCGGCGGAAGGGCCAGGCTGTCCATCACCACGTCAGTGCCGTTCCAGGACCAACTGCTGCGCGGCCGGTCCCAGTAGAGTTCGATCCCGTTGCCTTCGGGGTCGGTGAAGTAGAAGGCCTCGCTGACAAGGTGGTCTGCGCTGCCGGTGAAGGAACGGGGTTCAAACTGCGCGGCCGTGGCGATGGTCGCGGCCAGGTCTGCCTGGTTCTCGAACAGCAGCGCGGTATGGAAGAGGCCGGCCTCTCCCCGGCCCGGAAGCGTCAGGCCCGGAGCGGGAGCCAGGTGCACCAGCGGTTTCTGCAGCCGGCCGAGGTAGAGCCCGCCGTCCTGCTCCGCGACGACCTCCAGGCCGAGGGCCCGCTGGTAGTAATCGGTCATGACCTTCATGTCGCCCACCTTGAGCATCACGGTGCCCATGGCGAGGTCGGCAGGAAGGAGATCCTGGCGGGCGGCTGCGTCGGTCATTTGAAGGCTCCTTGTATTGGAGGCCGTCCCGTCGGCGGCCTGTCACATATCTAAATTACTTGAAGCTTCAATTTATTCCAAGTGGGGGCCCAAATAACTCAGCGGATGATGCGGCCGCCCAGCACCACGTGTTCCAGCTCCCTGATCGTTTCCGGGTTGGTCCGCGGGTCTTCGCGGCACACCACGACGTCGGCCCGCGCGCCTTCCTCCAGGTTGTCCGCTCCCAGCCACGTGCGGGCCGCCCAGCAGGCGGCATCCAGGGCCGCAGGCATGGGCAGGCCGGCCCCGTGCAGGGCGAGGATCTCATCTGCGATCCTCCCGTGGCGGACCACGCTGCCTGCGTCCGTCCCGGCAAAGATGCGTACGCCGGCGGAATGGGCCTCCGCCACCCGTTCCAGCCTGCGTTCCCACAGGGCACGCATGTGGGCGGCGTAGCGCGGAAACTTGGCGTCTGCCTGCTCCGCTATGTCAGGAAAGGTAGCGATGTTGATGAGGGTGGGCACGATCGGCACGCCCTGCTCCACGAACCGGGGCAGGTGGCGGGGCAGCAGCCCCGTGGCGTGCTCAATGCAGTCAATGCCGGCGTCCAGCATCTTGTCCAGGGTGTCCTCGGCGAAGCAATGCGCCGTGACCCGGGCACCTTCATCATGGGCAGCCTGGACAGCGTCACGGACGACGGCGGCAGGAAAGGAGGGCGCGAGGTCGTCGGCGCTCCGGTCGATCCAGTCGCCCACCAGTTTGACCCAGCCGTCGCCGTCGCGTGCTTGCTTCCGCACGGCCTCCACGAGCCCGTCGGGTTCGACCTCCGCCGCAAAGCCGCGCAGGTAGCGGCGCGTCCGGGCCACATGCCGTCCTGCACGGATCAGCACCGGAAAGTCCCGGCCGCCCTGCATCCAGCGGGTATCGGCAGGTGAGCCGGCGTCGCGGACCAGCAGGGTTCCGGCGTTGAGGTCAGCCAGCGCCTGTTCCCGTGCAAGGGCGGGTTCGACCGGGCCGGCTGGGCCCAGTCCGATGTGGCAGTGGGCGTCAGCGAATCCCGGCAGCACCCAGCCGTCGAGCTCCCGCGCCGGAGGGGCAGCGGGCCGGCTGAACGTGAGGCTGCCGTCCACCGACCAGAGTCCATGGCGTACCCCGTCCGGGGCGGTCAGGACGGGTCCGCGAAAGTGAATGATGTCTGCCATCGGGCTTCCTTTCGATGCCCGGTCAGGCTAGCACCCGCAAATGTGACGCCGCCCTTCCGGGGGCGTGTGGTAGCTTACATCTTGACCACACGGGTGCCCCTGCAGGGGCTGAGATCGGGCTGACGCAGCCTGCGACCGTTGAACCTGTCCGGGTAATGCCGGCGAAGGAAGTGAGTATTCCTTGAGTACACAAAATGCACAGCTGAACCCTGCCCAAGACCGTCCGGCCGCGGGAGCAGCCGGCAACCAGCCAACGGTGACCCAGTCCCTGAAATCCCATTCACTGGCCTACCTTGAGGATGCCGGCACGGGGATCAGGGTCCCGGTGACGGAGATTGCGCTGGAAGCTTCCCCGAACGGGACGCCGAACAGGCCGTTCCGGACCTACCGGACGGCAGGACCTGGCAGCGATCCCGTCGTCGGCCTCCCAGCCTTCCGGACGGACTGGATCGAAGCACGCGGAGACACCGAGGCGTACAGCGGCAGGGAACGGAACCTGCTCGACGACGGCCGCTCGGCTGTCCGCCGCGGCGCCGCCAGCGCCGAGTGGAAGGGAGCGCGCCCCGTGCCCCGCCGCGCCGTCGACGGCAGGACCGTGACGCAGATGCACTATGCGCGGCAGGGCGTGATCACCCCGGAGATGCGCTTCGTGGCGCTGCGCGAGAACTGCGATGTTGAACTGGTCCGCAGCGAGCTGGCCGCGGGCCGCGCCATCATCCCCAGCAACATCAACCACCCCGAGTCCGAGCCGATGATTATCGGCAAGGCCTTCCTGGTGAAGATCAACGCCAACATCGGCAACTCGGCCGTGACCAGTTCCATCGCGGAGGAGGTGGACAAACTGCAGTGGGCAACGCAGTGGGGCGCCGACACCGTCATGGACCTTTCCACCGGCGATGACATCCACACCACCCGCGAATGGATCCTCCGCAACTCCCCCGTCCCCATCGGCACCGTCCCCATCTACCAGGCCCTCGAGAAGGTCAACGGGGAAGCCAATGCCCTTACCTGGGAGATCTTCCGCGACACCGTCATTGAACAGTGCGAGCAGGGTGTGGACTACATGACCATCCACGCCGGCGTCCTGCTGCGTTACGTGCCCCTGACAGCCAACCGGGTGACAGGCATCGTGTCCCGCGGCGGTTCGATCATGGCAGGCTGGTGCTTGGCCCACCACCAGGAGAACTTCCTCTACACGCACTTCGATGAGCTGTGCGAAATCTTCGCGAAGTACGACGTCGCCTTCTCCCTGGGTGACGGGCTGCGGCCAGGGGCGACGGCGGATGCCAACGACGCTGCCCAGTTCGCCGAACTGGACACACTGGCTGAGCTGACGGCGTGCGCCTGGGAATTCGACGTGCAGGTGATGGTGGAAGGTCCGGGGCACATCCCGTTCCACCTGGTCCGCGAGAACGTAGAGCGCCAGCAGGAGCTGTGCAAGGGTGCGCCGTTCTACACACTCGGGCCCCTGGTTACCGACGTTGCACCGGGCTACGACCACATCACCTCGGCCATCGGTGCCACGGAGATCGCACGCTACGGCACCGCCATGCTCTGCTACGTCACCCCGAAGGAACACCTGGGGCTGCCCAACAAGGACGACGTCAAGACCGGGGTGATCACCTACAAGATCGCCGCACACGCGGCAGACCTTGCCAAGGGCCACCCGGGGGCGCACGAGCGCGATGATGCGCTGTCCAAGGCACGCTTCGAATTCCGCTGGCGCGACCAGTTCGCGCTGTCCCTGGACCCGGTCACGGCGGAAGCATTCCATGATGAGACCCTGCCCGCAGAACCTGCCAAGACCGCGCACTTCTGTTCCATGTGCGGTCCCAAGTTCTGCTCCATGAGGATCAGCCAGGACATCCGGGACGAATTTGGCTCGGCGGAGTCGCAGGCGGCCCTGGCGGCGGCGGCCGCGGGGATGAAGGGGAAAAGCGAGGAATTCCGGGCAGCCGGCGGCAAGGTGTACCTGCCGGAGCCCCGTGTTGCCGCCGGAAGCTAGGGCGTCAGGAGGCGCGTGCCCGGACCCGGCTGGCATCGCCGATGAACGAGCGGATGATGCGGTCCCCCTCTACTGAATCCTGGGGCCGGTGCCCTCCCGCCGCAGTGCGGTGGAGGGCGCCGGTCTCCCGGAGGTAGCCCGCGATCTCTTCGTAGAGCGGCTCCCAGCCGCCCGTGAGGACGAGCGTAGGCACGCCCGGCACGATGTGCAGCGGAGCTTCCCACGACGGCACCTGCAGCCGGAGCCGCCGCGCGGACCGCTTCTCTTCCACGGTGACCGGGTGCTGCAGGTCCGTGGCGTAGACCCGGCGCACGAATTCCCGCTGGAAGTCCTCGTCGCCGAGTTGGTGCCGGACGTCCAGGAGCGGCTTCATCAGCGCAATGTGCGCCGCCGTCGCCGGCAGTTCCGCGGTCAGCGACAGGCAGGCCGGCTCCACCAGCGTCAGCGAGTAGACAAGGTCGGGGCGTTCGACGGCGGCCATCATCGCTGCGACGGCGCCTTGGGCATGTGCCACGACGTGCCCGCCGACGGCGCCCCTGCCGTCGTCGGCCAGTGACCGCAGCAGGATCCCCGCGTCCTCTTCGAAGGATGATTCCACCGGCTCTGCCACGGGATCGTAGCCGTGGCGGCGCAGGAACAGTGCGTCGTAGGACAGTGCCAGGCCATGCTGGCGGGGCCAGGCCGCGGCGCCGAAGCTGCCCGCGCCGTGCACGAACACTACCCTCTGCTTGAACATGAGCCAACCCTATTCCACAGCCCCGACATCCCAACTAAGTAGCGCCAAGTGTCGTTATGAACCGTCAAAACGACACTTGGCGCTACTTAGTTGGGCCAGGCGTGCTTACTTGCCGAGGAACTTGTCGAAGCCCTTGGGCAGGTTCAGCTGGGACGGATCGAAGTCGCCCGGCTGCTGGCCGAAGGCGGCGCCGGTCGGCAGAGCCTTGGCCGCGTTGGCCCGGCGGGCCTCGGCGTCCTTCCGCTCCTGGGCAGCCTTGGCGGGGTTGCCGGACTTCGCCTTCTTCTTGGGGGCGTTCTTGGCGTTCTTCCGCGCCCCGCCGCCGGCACCCGGCATGCCTGGCATCCCGGGCATGCCCGGCATGCCGCCCTGGGCCATCTTCTTCATCATCTTCTGGGCCTGGGCGAAGCGCTCCAGGAGGCCGTTGACCTCGGAGACGTGGACGCCGGAGCCGCGGGCAATACGGGCGCGGCGGGAGCCGTTGATGATCTTGGGCGCAACACGCTCGTGCGGGGTCATGGACCGGACGATGGCCTCGACGCGGTCGATCTCGCGTTCGTCGAACTGCTCCAGCTGCTGGCGGATGTTCTGCGCACCCGGCATCATCATGAGCATTTTCTTCATCGAGCCCATGTTGCGGATCTGCTGCATCTGGGCCAGGAAGTCCTCAAGGGTGAAGTCTTCCTGGTCGGCGAATTTCTTCGCCATCCGGGCGGCTTCGTCCTTGTCCCAGGATTTCTCCGCCTGCTCAATCAGCGTCAGGACGTCACCCATGTCCAGGATGCGCGACGCCATCCGGTCCGGGTGGAACAGCTCGAAGTCGTCAAGGCCTTCGCCGGTGGAGGCGAACATGACGGGCTTGCCGGTGACGGACGCCACCGAGAGCGCGGCACCGCCGCGGGCGTCGCCGTCGAGCTTGGAGAGCACGATGCCCGTGAAGTTGACGCCCTCATCGAAGGCGAGCGCCGTGTTCACGGCGTCCTGGCCGATCATGGAGTCGATGACGAAGAGGACTTCGTTGGGCACGATGGCGCGGCGGATCTGGCGCGCCTGCTCCATCATGTCGGCGTCGACACCGAGCCGGCCGGCGGTGTCCACGATGACGACGTCGTGCAGCTTCTGGCGGGCTTCCTCCACACCGGCGCGGGCAACGGCCACGGGGTCGCCGGCAGGGTGCTCGAGTTCGGAGGACGTGGCTCCCGGGTGCGGCGCGAACACCGGCACCTTGGCGCGCTGGCCCACCACCTGGAGCTGGGTGACCGCGTTGGGGCGCTGCAGGTCGCATGCCACCAGCATGGGGCTGTGGCCCTGGGCCTTCAGCCACTTGGACAGCTTGCCGGCGAGGGTGGTCTTACCGGCACCCTGGAGGCCGGCCAGCATGATGATGGTGGGGCCGTTCTTGGCGAGGCGGATCCGGCGGGTTTCACCGCCGAGGATCTCCACCAGTTCTTCGTTGACGATCTTGACGATCTGCTGGCTCGGGTTCAGCGCACCGGACACCTCGGAACCCAGGGCGCGTTCCCGTACCCGGCCGGTGAATTCACGGACAACTGGAACGGCAACGTCGGCATCCAGGAGGGCACGGCGGATCTCGCGGACTGTGGCATCGACGTCGGCCTCGGAGAGCCTGCCTTTACCCCGCAGATTCTTAAAGGTTGCTGTCAACCGGTCAGAGAGTGAATTGAACACGCGACGTGCACTTCTTTCTGTGGATGATCAAAGGCTATGAATAATCAAAGGCTGTGGATGATCGGGACTCGACTATCTAGGGTACCAAGTCGGACCCCCAAGGTGGCATGCTGGCAAAATGACGAGCCAAGCATCTGTGAAAACCCTCCTCATCCTCGGCGCTTCCGGGGACCTGACCGGCCGGCTGCTCCTGCCGGGCCTGGCGCGCCTGGTGGCGAAGGGCCACGCCACGGATCTCCGGCTCGTCGGTGCCGGGTCAGATCCCTGGACGCCGGAACAGTGGCGGGAAAGGGTTCACACCTCCTTCGAAGCAGCAGCCGGGCCCGCAGGTCCCGAGGGAAAGGACGCCCTGCAGTCCCTTGAAAAGGAGACGGTCTACCACCAGCTGGATGTCACCGCCGACGGCGCCCTGGCCTCGCTCCTTGCCGCGCTGGACGGCCCAACGGCCGTCTATTTCGCCCTCCCGCCCAAGATCAGCCAGCTCGCCTGTGAAGCGCTCAGGCCCGACCAGGTTCCGGCCGGCACGCGGTTGGTGATGGAAAAACCCTTCGGCTCCAGCGAGGAGTCTGCCCGGTCGCTCAACCAGACACTGGTCCGGCTGGTCCCGGAAGACCACATCCACCGGGTGGACCATTTCCTGGGCAAGGCCACCGTGCTGAACATCCTGGGCCTGCGGTTCGCCAACAACTTCCTGGAACCCGTCTGGGACCGCCACCACGTGGAAAAAGTGGAAATCATCTTTGACGAGGACCTCGCGCTGGAGGGACGCGCCCGTTATTACGACGGCGCCGGCGCGCTCCGGGACATGATCCAGAGCCACCTCCTGCAGATCATGGCGCTGATGGCCATCGAACCGCCGGCCACGATCGGCGAACGGGACCTGCGCGACGCCATTTCCACGGTCCTGCGCGCCAGCAGCGTCCCGGAGCCCTACGCCGGTTCCAGCCGCAGGGCGCGCTACACGGCGGGTGAACTGGCGGGGAAGGAGGTCCCGGACTACGCGCGGGAGGACGGTGTGGACGCGGCACGCGGCACCGAGACCCTGGCCGAGATCCAGGTGAACATCGACAACTGGCGCTGGAAGGGCGTCCCCTTCATCCTCCGTTCCGGCAAGGCGCTGGGCGTTAAGCGCAAGGAAGCCGTGGTCACGTTCCGCCCGGTGCCCCACCTTCCCCGCGGTTTTACCGGCGTTGACTCGCCGAACAAGCTAAGGATCGGCTTCGGGCCGGACACCCTGGCGTTCGACGTCGATGTCAATGGTCCCGGCAACATCTTCAGCCTGGGCCGCATCACCCTCGGCGCGGAACTGAGCGCTTCGGACCTCCTCCCCTACGGTGAAGTCCTGGAAGGCGTCCTCGCGGGCGACCCGTTGCTTTCCGTCCGCGGCGACACCGCGGAAGAATGCTGGCGCATTGTTGAGCCTGTGCTCAAGGCCTGGCAGCAGGATTCTGTCCCGTTGGAAGAGTACGACGCCGGATCGGCCGGCCCCGCGGGCTGGCCGGGCACGGTGCCGGGAGACTAAGGCCAGCTTCCGCCGCAGCTGCATCCACGCTGGCGGCAGGGTATCGGACAGCACAGCGGAGCGGGCAGGAAAACCTTCCGGTTTTCCTGCCCGCTCCGTTTTTTAGTTTTAGTGCTTTGCCGGCCTAGATTGCCGCAACGCCCCGTTCACCGGTGCGGACCCGCACCGCCTCCGAGACATCCACGGTCCAGACCTTGCCGTCGCCGGCCCGGCCGGTGTTTGAGCTGGCGATGATGACATCCAGGATGTCGTCTGCCTGCTCGTCGGTGGCGAGGACCTCCACCCGGATCTTGGGCAGCAGGTCCACGTTGTACTCCGCGCCGCGGTAGACCTCGGTGTAGCCGCGCTGCCGGCCGTAGCCGCTCGCCGCGCTGACCGTCAGGCCCTGTACGCCGTAGGCCTCCAGCCCCTCACGGATGGCCTCGAGCTTTTCCGGCCGGACGATCGCAGTAATCAGTTTCATGCCCCCACGCTTTCCTTACCTGTTGCTGATTCGGTCTTCACGGCGCCTGAAGTCTGTGCCGCGTCCGGCTGGGTCTTGCCGGTGATCATGTCGTGCAGGGGCTGGAAACTTCCGCCGTGTCCCCCGACGCCGAACTCGTAGGCGGTCTCGGCGTGCAGGCTGAGGTCCACGCCCACCGTTTCCTGTTCCTGCGAGACACGGAAGCCCATGGTCTTGTGGATGGCCAGGGCGATGATCGCCGTCAGGATGGCGGAGTAGGCGATGGCGATGCCGGCCGCTGCGAGCTGCGCCCACATCTGGGTCATGCCGCCGCCGTAGAAGAGGCCGCCGCCCACGCCGTCGGTGGGCAGTGCAATGAAGCCCAGGGCCACGGTGCCGATGATGCCGGACACAAGGTGGACACCGACAACGTCCAGTGAGTCATCGAAGCCCCAGCGGAACTTCAGTCCCACCGCGAGGGCGGAAGCCACGCCGGCCACGATGCCCAGGCCGAGGGCACCGACGGGGCTCACGTTGGCGCAGGCCGGGGTGATGGCGACAAGGCCGGCAACAACACCGGAGGCGGCACCCAGGGAGGTGGGGTGGCCGTCGCGGATGCGCTCGGTGACCAGCCAGCCGAGCATCGCGGCAGCCGGGGCGGCAAGGGTGTTCACCCAGATGAGGCCGCCCTGCTCAGCGGTGGTGGCGGCACCGCCGTTGAAGCCGAACCAGCCGAACCAGAGGATGGCTGCGCCGAGCATAACGAACGGGATGTTGTGCGGGCGGTGGTTCGGGTCCTTGCCGAAGCCCTTGCGGTTGCCGATGATGAGGACCAGGACCAGGGCTGCAACACCCGCGTTGATGTGGACCACGGTGCCGCCGGCGAAGTCGATGGCCGGGCCGAGGGCCTGGCCCACCGCACCTTCAGGACCGAACAGTCCGCCGCCCCACACCATGAAGGCCAGCGGGCAGTAGACAAGCGTGACCCAGACGGGCACGAAGACAGACCAGGCGCCGAACTTGGCGCGGTCAGCGATGGCGCCGCTGATGAGTGCGACGGTGATGATGGCGAAGGTGGCGGCGTAGCCGACCTTGATCAGTCCGTCCGGGGTGTCGATGCCCTCAAGGCCGAACGTGGCAAACGGGTTGCCCACAATCTGGAAGAAGCCCTCGCCGGAGCTCATGGAGGCGCCCCAGAGGACCCAGACAACGCCAACCATGCCGATGGAGATGAAGCTCATCATCATCATGTTCAGCGCGGCCTTGGCCCGGGTCATGCCGCCGTAGAAAAATGCCAGACCCGGTGTCATGAACAGCACAAGCGCCGCCGACACCATGATCCATACGTGACCTGCGGTAAGTTCCATGGTGCACGCCTCTCTTATCGATTTGGTCGAAATTGCGGAGATGATCCGCCTGCCAACGCCTTTTGCGTCCTGTAACGAGTGTGTCGGCGCTGTGTTTCGGCCGCGGAGGTTTTTTATTGCGGGGCTGTTACAACAACCTCTAGGAAGTAAATGGTGCATATCTGGCTTGTTACGGTTATGTTTCACCTCTCCCGCCGACGCCCCTCGGACAAGTACGCAAGGACCCCTCGACCATGACGGCAGAACCCCGCGTGAGCCGCGCCACAGCGCGGATTTTTTCCCTGCTGCGTCCCGGCAGGCAAAAGCTGCCGCGCGACATCAAGGTGATGCTGGCCGCGGCCTTCCTTATTGCCCTTGGATTCGGTCTTGTTGCGCCCGTGTTGCCACAGTTCGCCACAACCTTCGGCGTGGGAAATACCGAAGCTTCGGTGATCGTGGCGATCTTCGCGTTCATGCGGCTGGTCTTCGCGCCCGCCGGCGGTGCCCTCATCGGCCGGATCGGCGAACGGCCCGTCTACGTCATGGGCCTGCTGATCGTCGCCGCCTCCACCGCTGCCTGCGCGTTCGCCCAGGACTATTGGCAGCTCCTGCTCTTCCGCGGGCTTGGCGGGGCCGGATCGGTAATGTTCACGGTCGCTTCGATGGCGCTGGTGGTGCGGCTTGCGCCGCCGGAGAGCAGGGGCCGCGTTTCCGGCGCCTACGCGTCCGCCTTCCTCATCGGAAATGTGTGCGGCCCGATCGTCGGCGGGCTGCTGGCCGGCTTCGGCCTGCGCGTTCCCTTCCTGGCGTACGCGGCCGCACTGGTGATGGCCGCCGTCGTGGTCCAGACACAGCTCAGCCACCAGCGCCGGGGCGGCGGGGACGGGCAGGACCGCGCACCGGACATGCCCCTGGGCGAAGCGCTTGCCATGGGCACCTACCGGACCGCCGTGCTGTCCAGCTTCGTGAACGGCTGGGCGACTTTTGGGGTCCGGATGGCCACTGTTCCGCTCTTCGCGGTGGCGGCCCTCGGAGCCGGACCCGAGGCGGCCGGGTTTGCACTGGCAGTCTTTGCTGCCGGGAACGCCGCAGCCCTTACCTTCTCGGGCCGGCTGGCTGACACCCTGGGCCGCAAACCCATGATGATTGCCGGACTGATTGTTGCCGGGGCCGCCACCGCTGCCATCGGTTTTACGTCCGGGCTGGGCTGGTTCCTTGCGGCATCGGCCCTGGCCGGGGCCGGCTCCGGCCTCTTCGGCCCGGCCCAGCAGGCCGCCGTCGCGGACGTGATCGGCAACGGCCGGTCCGGGGGCAAGGTCCTGGCCGTATATCAGATGACGTCCGACGTCGGCGCGATCGTTGGGCCCGTCCTGGCAGGTGTGCTGGCCGACCGGCTGGGCTACGGCTGGGCTTTCGGGGTGACCGGCGGCATCATGCTCGTGGCCGCGGTGGCCTGGGCCGCCACCCGGGAAACCCTGCGGACAGCCCGGCCCTGAGTCCTCCGGGCCAGTTCAGCAGCGGGCTAGTTCAGCAGCGCGTCCACAAAGGCCTCTGCGTCGAAGGGGGCGAGGTCGTCCGCCCCCTCACCCAGGCCGATCAGTTTGACCGGGACTCCGAGGGTCTTTTGGATGGCGACGACGATGCCGCCCTTGGCGGTTCCGTCCAGCTTGGTCAGGACAATGCCCGTGATGTTCACGACCTCCGAGAAGACGCGGGCCTGGTTCAGGCCGTTCTGGCCGGTAGTAGCATCCAGCACCAGGAGGACCTCGTCCACCTCGGCCAGTTTCTCAATGACGCGCTTGACCTTGCCCAGTTCGTCCATGAGGCCCACTTTGTTCTGCAGCCTGCCGGCAGTGTCGATCATGACCACGTCCACTTCCTGGTCGATGCCGGCCTTGACTGCCTCGTAGGCAACGGAGGCAGGATCGGCGCCGTCGATGTCCGACTTCACAGTGGGAACGCCAACCCGCTGGCCCCACGTGGCCAGCTGTTCGGCGGCCGCGGCGCGGAAGGTGTCCGCAGCGCCGAGGAGGACATCCTTGTCCTCCTCAACCAGGACGCGGGCGAGCTTGCCCACGGTGGTGGTCTTTCCCACGCCGTTGACGCCCACCACCATCATGACGGCCGGCTTGTCCGCGTGGCGCTGGACGTTGAGGGAGCGGTCCATGGTGGGGTCCACGAGCTTGATGAGTTCTTCGCGGAGCAGCTCTTTGACCTGCTCGGGGGTCCGGGTGCCCAGGACCTTGACCCGTTCACGGAGGGCGTCCACGAGCTGCATGGTGGGTTCGGTGCCCAGGTCCGCCAGGAGGAGGGTCTCCTCCACCTCGTCCCACACGTTCTCGTCGATCTTGTCGCTTGAGAGCAGCGCCAGGAGTCCCTTGCCCATGATGTTGTTGGACCGGACCAGGCGCTCGCGCAGGCGGACCAGCCGGCCCGCCACGGGAAGCGGAGTCTCAACCGGAATGACCTCCAGCCCCGCGGCGTTATCCGGGACCTCAGCGGTTTCCAGCCCCTCCAGCTCCACCGGGCCCGGGGCCGTACGGTCCGCAACCGCGCCGGGCCTGTCCTCAACGGCAGTGCTCCCGCCCTGCGGCAGTACGGGGTCGTTGGCACCGCGTGTGCCAGGGTACCGGGTGATGTTCTTCCGGGTCTTCATCAGGACCGGAATCAGCCCGCCGATAACCACCAGGGCAGCAAGAATGGACAGGATTATGGGAAGGATGTCATTCACTCCCCTAGCTTCTCATACGCGCGGGGGCGCCCTTCCGGGGCAGGCGTGCAGTTGACCTGCCGTTACACCCGGCCGGTCATACGTCGGCCCCGAGCCGCTGGCTGATCACCGTGGAGACGCCGTCGCCGCGCATGGTGACGCCGTACAGCGCGTCCGCCACTTCCATGGTCCGCTTCTGGTGGGTGATGACAATGAGCTGGCTGGATTCCCGGAGTTCCTCGAAGATGGTGATGAGCCGGCCCAGGTTGGTGTCGTCCAGGGCAGCTTCCACCTCGTCCATGACGTAGAAGGGCGAGGGCCGTGCCTTGAAGATCGCCACCAGCAGCGCCACCGCGGTCAGCGAGCGTTCCCCGCCCGACAGGAGCGAGAGCCGCTTGATCTTCTTTCCGGCGGGACGGGCCTCCACCTCGATACCGGTGGTGAGCATGTCGGCAGGGTCGGTGAGCACCAGCCGCCCCTCCCCGCCCGGGAAGAGCCGGGCGAAGACCCTGACGAACTGGGCCTGGGTGTCTTCGAAGGCCTCGGTGAAGACGCGCTGGACGCGGTCATCCACCTCCTTGATGATGTCCAGCAGGTCCTTCCGGCTGGCCTTCAGGTCCTCGAGTTGGGTGCTGAGGAACTGATGGCGCTCCTCGAGTGCGGCGAATTCCTCCAGTGCCAGGGGGTTCACCCGGCCCAGGCTGGCGAGGTCGCGTTCAGCCTTCCGCAGGCGCTTCTCCTGCTCTTCGCGGACGTAAGGCTTTCCCTCGACGATTTCCGCGCCGGCGCCGTCCACCGGAGCACGAAGGGCAGCCCATTTGTCGCCGCTTTCTTCGGCCGGAACCGGAACGGGAACGTCCGGTCCGTACTCGGCTGCCAGGGCGTCCGGGGTAATGCCCAGTTCGTCGATGGAGCGGGTTTCCAGTGCGTCGATTTGCGCCCTTTGCCGGGCCCGGGCGAGTTCGTCGCGGTGGACGTTGTCCGTGAGGTCGGCCAGTTCACTCGCCAGGAGTTCATTGGCGGTCCGGATCTCCCCAAGTGCCTGGTCGCGCTGCTCACGGTTGTCTTCGGCAAGGTCACGTTCATGCCGTGCCAGATCCACGGACACGTCAACGTGGCGGAGCGCCATGTCGACGGCGGCGGACACGGCGGCTGCGCGCCGCGCCTGGATGCGGCGGACACGGGCGCGCTCGGCGGCTTCCTCCCGGGCCCGGCGCTCAGTGGCGGCGGCCCGCTCCAGTGAGGCCACCCGGTTCCTGGTGGCTGAGAGCTGCTCTTCGGCGCTCCGAAGCGCCAGCCGTGCCTCAACCTCTGCAGCGCGCGCCTGGGCCGCCGCCTGGGCCAGGGCGTCGCGGTGTTCAGTTGACGGCTCCTGCTCCGCGGGCGCTTCCTGTGCCGCCGCCAGGCGTGCGGCCACCGCTGCGAGCGCTTCCTCCTCTGCCGCCACGTTCTCCTCCGCCCTGGCCAGCGATGACGCCAGGCGGTCGCTTTCGCCGACGGCGCTGCGGAGCACGGAGTTCAGGTGGCCGAGGCGCTCAGCCACGGCGGCCAGCTTCGCGTCGGATTCGTGCAGCCTTTCCAGGGCGGCGTCGGCCCGATCCTGCGCCTCCGCGCGCTTTGCCTCGGTGGCCGCGAGGGCGAACCTGTTCCGCTCCAAAGCTGCCGTGACCGCCGCAAGCCGGCTCTCGGCGTCGTCCACCGCCGCCTGCACCTCAAGGAGCGACGGCGCCTTGGCCGAGCCGCCGGTGACCGACACTGCGGTGAAAACGTCTCCGCCGGTGGTGACGGCCGTCAGCCCGGGGTGTCCCGCCACCAGGGCGGCCGCTGCCTGGATGTCCGGGACAACGGCAGTGCCGGCCAACAGGTCCGCAACCAGGCTGGCGGAGGAGGCGTCGCAGCTGGTGAGGTCCGCGGCCCAGCGCGCGCCCGGGGGGAGGGACATGTCGGTGCCGGTTGTGGGTCCAGCTGCAGCCCCTGCCGATCCGAGGAGCAGTGACGCCCGTCCGGCGTCGTCGTCCTTGAGGAGCTGGAGCACCGCCGTTGCCGTCTCCGCGTCCCGCACCACGATTGCCTCGGAGGCCTCCCCCAATGCCGCGGCTATCGCAGTCTCGAAGCCGGCTTCCACCGTGAGCCCGGCAGCCAGGGTTCCGAGGATTCCATCGAGGCCCGCGTGCAGCGCGTGCCTCGCCCCGTCTTTCCGTTCCAGGCCCAGCTTCAACGCGTCACGGCGCGCCGCCAGGGCGTCGCGCTTCCGGACCCCCTCACTGACGGCTGACTTCAGGCCGGCGATTTCCTGGACCACGGTGTCGAGGGCCTCATTGGCGGCCTCGTAGTCGGCGTCAAGGGATTCCTCTCCCTCCTCCACACCGGCCACCTGGTTTTCCAGTGCCGTGAATTCGGCCTGGGCACGTGCCCGGCGTTCGGTCCCCGCCGCAAGGGATTCACGGAGCCTGCCCAGTTCCGCCTGGGCGGACTCAACACGGGACCTCGCCGCCGCAACCTGGCCTGCCAGCCGGGCCAGGCCTTCGCGCCTGTCAGCTGCGGCCCGCAGCTCTGCCGTGAGCCGTTTGTCCTCTTCGAGCGCGGCACGCTCGGCCTCTGCCTTTGCGGCGCTTGCTGTGTCCAGGGCGCTGCGCCGGTCAAGGATGCTGCGCTCGAGTTCAACCAGCTCCTCGCGGACCCTGGCTGCCTGGCGTTCCAGTTGTTCCGGGTCCCGGCCCGGCGGCGGTGCCTCCACGGAACCGAGGAGGCGGCTGCGTTCCTGTGCCAGGGAGCCCAGTGAGCGCAGCCGCTCCCTGGCAGCGGACAGACGGTACCAGGCGTCCCGTGCGGCATTCAGCCGGGGGGTTGCTTCAGCTGCGAGTTGCTCCAGCTCAGCTTGTTGGCGGCGGCCGGCCTCAAGTTCCCGGCCGGCGAGGGCCCGCCGTTCTTTCAGGGCGGCTTCGTCCGCCACGTCCTGTTCCAGTGCCAGCTGGAGCTGGACCAGATCGTCGGCCAGCAAACGGGCGCGGGCATCGCGGACATCGAACTGGACCCGCTGGGCCCGGCGCGCCACTTCCGCCTGTTTCCCCAGCGGCGTGAGCTGGCGCCGGATTTCTCCCGTGAGGTCCGTGAGGCGCTGGAGGTTGGCCTGCATGGCCTCCAGTTTGCGCACGGTCCGTTCTTTGCGCCGGCGGTGCTTCAGGATTCCGGCCGCTTCCTCGATGAAGCCCCGCCGGTCCTCCGGCGTGGCATGGAGGACGCGGTCCAGCTGGCCTTGGCCGACGATGACGTGCATCTCGCGGCCCAGCCCGGAATCGGACAGCAGTTCCTGGATGTCCAGCAGGCGGCAGCCTGCGCCGTTGATGGCGTATTCCGATCCGCCCGTACGGAAAAGCGTCCGCGAAATGGTCACTTCGGTGTACTCGATGGGCAGGGCGCCGTCAGTGTTGTCTATGGTCAGGGAGACGTGGGCCCGGCCAAGGGGCGGCCGGCCTGACGTCCCGGCGAAAATGACGTCCTCCATCTTTCCGCCGCGGAGCGTTTTGGCCCCCTGTTCGCCCATGACCCAGGCCAGGGCGTCCACCACATTGGACTTCCCGGATCCGTTGGGGCCAACCACCGCGGTGACCCCTGGCTCGAAATTGAAGGTGGTGGCGGACGCGAATGACTTGAACCCCCGGACGGTCAGGCTTTTGAGGTGCAAGGCTTTTCGGATCTCCTGAGTGGCTGAGGCGGCTGCTTCGCTGTCCTCAATCTACTGCGTGGGGGCCCAATATCCGGGATTCCCGCGGGCATTGTCACCAGCGCCCGTTCCGGGGACGGGGCTGGCAGACGGGGCAGGTGTGCGAGGACCGGTTCATGAACTGCTCGCGGCGGATGACGGCGTGGATTCCAGCTGCGGCGCAGCGTTTGCAGGCCTGACCTTCCCGGCCATAGGCGTTAAGGGACCGGTCAAAGTACCCGGAGGCGCCGTTGACGTTCACATACAGCGAGTCGAAGCTCGTTCCGCCGGCCGCGAGGGCATCCAGCATGACCTGCCGGGCGCTGGCGAGCACCCTTTCCGCATCGCCACGGCGCAGGGTGTCGGTGGGCCGGGCATAGTGCAGCCGGGCGCTCCACAACGCTTCGTCCGCGTAGATGTTTCCGATCCCGGAGACCAGTCCCTGGTCCAGCAGCGCCCGCTTCAGGCCGGTTTTGCGCTTGCGGAGGCGCCGGTAGAAAACGTCGAAGGAGAAGGCGGGGTCCAGGGGGTCCCGTGCAATGTGTGACGCTTCCTCAGCTATCAAGGGCAGGGGCGATTCGGCGAGGCCGCCGGGGCCGCCGTCGTCCGTGGGAACCATCGCCGTGACGAACAGCCCGCCAAAGATCCGCTGGTCCACGAACCTCAGTTCTTCCGGCTTGCCGTCACCGGGGCTGAGCCGGAAACGGACCTTCAGGTGCTTTTCGTCCGGGACGTCCCGGTCCTGCATCAGGAGCTGGCCGCTCATCCCGAGGTGGGCCATCAGGGCAATGCGGGGGCGTTCCACGGCCGGCGGCGGCGCGTCCCCGGCGACGCCGTCCCCGTGGCTGCCTTCCACCAGCGGCATCCACAAGAACTTGCCCCGCCGGACGACGTCTGCAACCGTGGCGCCTTCCAGGTTGCCGGTAAAGTCCTCCACGCCCAGGGCGTGGCGGCGCACCGACCGTGGATCAAGGACCTCCACCGAGGTGATGGTCCGGCCGCGGACCCAGCTCACCAGGCCGCGGCGTACCACCTCAACCTCGGGAAGTTCAGGCATGGCGCTACTTGGCGGGGACGGAACCGGCGGACTTTTTTGCTCCCGCTGCTGCTCCGGAGAGCACCCGCCACGCGTCCGCGGCGGCTTCCTGCTCCGCTTCCTTTTTGGAGTGGCCGGAACCCTTGCCATAGGCGGTTCCGCCCACATGGAGGACAGCCGTGAAAGTGCGGGCATGGTCCGGACCGGAGCCGTCCACTGCGTAGTGGATGGTGCCGAGCTGGCGGCTTGCAGCGAGTTCCTGGATGTTGGTCTTCCAGTCCGTTCCGGCGCCCAGCGCGGCCGCGTCCTTCAGCAAAGGGCCGATCAGGCGCATCACCAGCTGGCGTGCGGTCTCGATGTCGTTGGACACGTAGGTGGCACCGATCAGTGCTTCCATGGTGTCCGCGAGGATGGAAGCCTTGTTGTTGCCGTGGGTGAGCTTTTCGCCCTGGCCAAGGTAGATGTACTCCCCGATGCCCAGGCTGCGTCCGATGCCGGCAAGCGCACGGGTGCTGACGACGGCGGAGCGCCGCTTTGCGAGCTCACCTTCGGGCAGTTCCGGGTTGTCCCGGTACAGGGCATCGGTAACGGAGAACCCGAGGATGGAATCACCCAGGAATTCGAGCCGCTCGTTGGTGGGGATGCCGCCGTTTTCGTAGGCGTAGGAACGGTGTGTGAGCGCAAGACGAAGCGTCCCGGCGTCTATAGAGACACCGAGACGCTTCAGAAGCTCTTCAGTTGAAGACATCATGTCAGCCTCAGGGGCCGATTAGACGTCCGCGACCTTGCGTCCCTTGTACTCAAGGAACAGCGCAGTGCCAGCCGAGTCGGTGACGACCTTTGCCTGGTGCGGCAGGCTGTAGGTGACCTGGCCGTTCTCGACGGTCTTCACCAGGTGGGGGGCGGTCGCCTTCCACTGGGAGCGGCGGGCGCGGGTATTCGAGCGAGACATTTTCCGCTTGGGAACAGCCACGGCTAACTCATTTCTCTCTAGACAAACACGTACAAATCAATTTTGCCGGTCAGGCTTAGCCATATCAGCTAGGGCAGCCCAGCGAGGATCCAAGACCTCGTGGTGGTGCCCCGGCTCGTCTTCCAGGCGAACTCCACATTCGGAGCAAAGGCCCTGGCAGTCTTCCCGGCACACCGGCTGGAACGGCAGCGCGGTCACCACTGCGTCCCGCAACACCGGTTCAAGATCGATTACATCGTGCTCGACTCGACGTTGCTCTTCATCATCTTCTCCGTCCGAGAGCTCCACGCCCTCATAGAAGAAAAGTTCTTGCACATTGACCTCGAGGTCATACGCAAGGGGATCCAGGCATCGGCCGCATTCACCTGTTACCTCGGTGAGCACGGTTCCTGATACCAAAATTCCTTCGTGTACGGCTTCAAGCCTCAGATCCAGCTCGATATCCGAGCCTTCCTGAACGCCAATGAGCGCCACGCCAAGATCACCTGGCGCGGGTACATGTTCCTTCAGTGTCCGCATGCTTCCCGGGCTGCGCCCGAGGTCCTTGACGTCGAACGCCAGGGGCGAACCAGCATCTCTTTTAATGAGAACTCCTGTTGAACATATGACCGACGTACTATCTTAGCCTGAAGAGCCACAGGGACTCAAACCGGCCGGCAGGGAGTGCCGAAGTACCGGACCAGCCTACCCCCTCGGCTGCTGGCCGGGGCCCGACTCGCCCGCAAGCATCCGCCGCAGCACCGACCGGGGCACGTATTCGGACACATTTCCGCCCAGGCCGGCCACCTCTTTGATCAGGGTGGAGGAAAGGTGGAGGTAATGGGCCTCTGCAGG
This sequence comes from Pseudarthrobacter sp. GA104, assembly GCF_009741265.1. Taxonomy (GTDB): domain Bacteria; phylum Actinomycetota; class Actinomycetes; order Actinomycetales; family Micrococcaceae; genus Arthrobacter. The sequence goes on along the minus strand of NZ_WOWL01000001.1, from coordinate 3,938,239 downwards.
CAGGAAGACCGTTTCAACGCCGCTGAGCTGCCGGTTCATGGTGGCCATGGGCAGCTCATAGTCGAAGTCCGAGGACGACCTGAGTCCCTTGACGATGGCCGAAACACCGCGCTGCCGGCAATACTCTGCCAGCAGGCCCTCCCCGACTGGTTCCACCACGATGCCCTTGAGTGAGGCGAGGGTTTCCCGTGCCATGTCCAGGCGCTCCTGGAGGGTGAACCTGTACTGCTTGGCCTGGTTGGTGGACACGGCCACGATGACCTCGTCAAAGAGGCCGGCGGCACGTGCAATAACCTCGAGATGGCCGTTGTGGATAGGGTCGAAGGATCCGGGGCAGACAGCGCGTCTCATGCTCCGAACCTACCCCATGGGAACACCGGGATACCATGACTGGATGCATCCACCACGGGAACTTTCCACCCCCATGGCCCCTGCTCCGTGGCAGCGCGCCGCCCTCGGAGCAAACCTCCTTGCCCCCGACGGAGGCCTGGGCGTCACCATCTTCGAAGAGATGACCACCCTGGCCGTGCAGACAGGCGCCATTAACCTCGGCCAGGGGTTCCCGGACGAGGACGGCCCGGCGGAAATCAGGGAGGCCGCCCGGTCTGCCATCCTGGCGGGCGCGAACCAGTATGCGCCCGGCAAGGGCATCCCGGAACTGCGGGAGGCAGTCTCGGCCCACCAGCAGCGGTTCTACGGCCTCTCCCCCGACCCGGCGACGGAAGTCATCATCACCACCGGAGCCACCGAGGCCATCGCGGCCTCGCTCCTGGCCTTCGCCGGTCCCGGCGACGAGGTCCTCACCCTGGAGCCTTTCTACGATTCCTACGGCGCCGTGATCGGCCTGTCCGGTGCGACGCACGTGACTGCACCGCTCCTGGCCCCGGACTTCATGCCGGATATGGCCGCCCTCGAGGCCGCTTTCAGCGCGCGGACGAAGGTGGTGCTGCTGAACAACCCCCACAACCCCACCGGGGCGGTCTTCCCGCGGGACGTGCTCCAACGGGTCGTTGACCTGGCCCGCAGGCATGACAGCATCATCATCACGGACGAGGTCTATGAGCACCTCACGTTCGGCGTCCGGCACGTACCGGTGGCTTCCCTGCCCGGAGCGGCGGACCGAACCATCACCATTTCCTCGGCCGGCAAGACCTTTTCCCTGACTGGCTGGAAGGTCGGCTGGCTCACGGGACCCGAAGAGCTGGTGTCGGCCGCCCGGACGGTCAAGCAGTTCCTCACCTACAGTTCGGGCACGCCGTTCCAGTCGGCCATCGCCACGGGCCTGGCCCTGCCGGACTCCTTCTATGAGGGCATCGCGGCGTCCCTTGAGCACAAGCGGGACATCCTGAGTGAAGGCCTGCGTGCCGCGGGGTTCGAGGTCTTCTCGCCGCAGGGCACGTACTTCGTCAATGTGGACACCGCCCCCTTGGGCATCAGCGACTCCGTGGACCTGGCCCGGAAGCTTCCGGCACTGGTGGGCGTGGCCGCGATCCCTGTCCCGGTTTTCTGCCACGCCGAGGGAGCGGAGCGCACCCGAAGCCTGCTCCGTTTCGCCTTCTGCAAGAAGGCCGAGGTCCTGGAAGAGGCTGCCGGGCGGCTGGCTGCACTCAGCGGCAGGCTCTGATGCCCGGCGGGCGGGAAGTCCGGGCGTCCCGGTTCCTGCGCACCACCGGACAGCACGCGTCCATAGAACCCGACGCCTTCACAGCCGGCAGCTACGTCCTCAGCATCGGCGGCGCGGAACAGTCCCACGTGAACCTGCTGCAGCCCGAGGAGATCTTCTACGAATACCTGCGCCGGATCGGACACCTGGTGGACCTGGCGGCAAGCCCCGGGGTTCCGGTCAGTGCGCTGCACCTGGGCGCGGGAGCGCTGACCCTGGCCCGGTACATCCAGGCCACCAGGCCCGGGTCGGTGCAGTATGCGGTGGAGCTGGAGCGTGAGCTGCTCGATTTCGTCCTGCGGGAGCTGCCCCTGCCCGAGGGGACGGACCTGCAGACCATCATCGGCGATGCCCGGGAGTCACTTGTCCGGATTGACCCCGAAGTCCGGTTCGACGTCGTCATCCTGGACATCTTTTCCGGGCCGGACGCGCCCGCGCACCTGACCACCGGCGCGTTCTACCGGGAGGTGAGGGAGCGGCTCAACCCTGCAGGACTGCTGATCGTCAATGTCGGCGACGAGCCGGGCCTGACCCTGGTCCGAAGCCAGGTGTCCGCCATGCGGCAGGCCATGGCGGATGTGGCCGCCGTCGCGGAAACAGGCATGTTCGAAGGCCGCTACCCCGGCAACATCATCCTCGCCGGCACCCTCACCCCGTGGCCGCCGGAATGGACCACTGAACTGACCGCCCGCGGGCCGCACCCGGCAAAAGTGCTGGCCGGAGTGGACCTCGACCCCTTTGCAGGATGACTCCGGGAGGCCAAAGTTCCCGCGCCCGGGCTAGCGTCCGGCCGGTTCCGGCGCCTCGGGAATGTCGTCATCGTCGATTGCATCAGGCACGAAAGGCTCCGCGAACCACAGCCTGGTCTCCCCGTATTTCTTCTCCGCAAACCGGGTGAGGGCCTCGGGCCACCGGGGCTCAGGCGAGCGGGAGGAGCGCTCCACCACCACCACCGCCGCCGGCGACAGGTGGGTGGACAGCTTCAGGAGCACTGCCTGCAAGCCAACCTCCTCGAGCAAATACGGCGGGTCCAGGAAAACAAGGTCCCAGACTGCCGCCTCCGATGCGCGTTCCAGGAAGGATTCCACCTTTGAGCGGTGGACGGTTACCACTTTCCGGCCCAGGACGCCGTTGACGAGATCGGCATTGCGCTGGCAAACGGCGCTGGCCCTGCCATCGGACTCCACCAGGTCCACTGTCCGGGCGCCCCTGCTGCCGCTCTCGACCCCCAGGGCGCCGGAACCCGCATAGAGGTCCAGCACGCGGGCGCCGGTAATGACGTTGAAGGCATCAAGGCGGGAAAAAAGCGCTTCCTTGACGCGGTCCGTGGTGGGCCTGGTGAGGGATCCCGGGACGCCGGTCAAAGGAGTGCCGCCGGCGGCACCTGCAATAATCCGGCTCATTCGACGCTCCTGTCTTGGCCGCCAGGATATCCGGCACCCACCATGCTAGCCGCGTTCAAGGAACGCCTCCTTCTCGGGATTGAGGTATTTGTCGATCGCTTCGGCAAGCTCCGGGCGAGCGGACAGGGCAGGGTCCTCGCGCACAATCTCCTGGGCGTCTTCCCTTGCCCGGGCAATGACGTCGCCATGCTCCAGGACGCGGAGAAGCTTCAGGGTGGAGCGTCCGCCTGATTGCGAGGCTCCCAGGATGTCGCCCTCGCGCCGCAGCTTCAGGTCCTCTTCGGACAGGACGAAGCCGTCGGTAGTCGCCGCCACGGCATCCAGCCGGCGGCGGCTGGGATGCTCGGGTTCAAGGGCGGTGACCAGCAGGCAGGTCCCTGGCAGCCCGCCCCGGCCCACCCGGCCGCGGAGCTGGTGCAACTGGGAAATACCGAACCGGTCCGCATCCAGAATGACCATCAGGGTTGCGTTGTGAACGTCCACGCCCACCTCGATCACCGTAGTGGAGACAAGCAGCTTGATGCGGTTGGCCGCAAAGTCTTCCATGACGCCGAACTTCACGTCCGGTTCCTGCCGTCCGTGGAGCGGCGCCAGGGGAACTCCGGACAGGGTGGTCTCTTCCCGCAGATGCTCGACGACGGCCGTCACCGAGGCGAGCTCCCGGCCGCCGTCCCCTTCCGCATCCCCCGCCGGAAGCTCCGCCTCCCCGGGGCTGAAGTCGCCGTCGTCGTCCGTTCCGATCCTGGGGCAGACGACGTACACCTGATGGCCCCTGTCAATCTCCTCCCGGGCGCGGGCCCAGATCCGGCCTGCCCAGGCCGGGTTCTCGGCAAGTCCCACCAGGTGGGTGGCGATAGGGGCACGGCCGGCCGGCAGTTCGTCCAGGACCGACGTTTCGAGGTCGCCGAAAACTGTCATCGCGACGGTCCGCGGGATGGGCGTGGCCGTCATCACCAGCAGATGCGGCGGCTTCCGCGCCTTGGCGCGCAGGGCATCGCGCTGTTCCACCCCGAAGCGGTGCTGCTCATCCACCACGATCAGGCCGAGATCATAGAATGAGACGTTGTCGCTCAGCAGGGCATGGGTCCCGATGATGATCCCGGCCGTCCCCGAGGCGGCATCAAGCAGGGCCTGCCGGCGCGCCGCCGTTGGCATGGAGCCAGTGAGCAGCGAAACCTGGACGGAAGCGCCGTCCATCCCGCCCAGCAGGCCGTCTCCGGAGAGTGGGCCCAGGGTCCGGCGGATCGATTCGAAATGCTGGGCAGCGAGGACCTCCGTGGGCGCCAGCAGGGCCGCCTGCCCGCCGGCATCCACCACCTGCAGCATGGCACGGAGCGCCACGATGGTCTTGCCGGAGCCCACTTCTCCCTGCAGCAGCCGGTTCATGGGGACGTCCCGGGAGAGTTCTGCCGCCAGGGTTTCCCCGACGGCGGCCTGCCCGGCCGTGAGCGTGAACGGAAGGCTCCGGTCGAAACTGGCCAGCAGGCCCTCCGGAGCGGGCCGGCGGGCGGTGGCTTCTTCCGAGGCCAGCTGTGCACGGCGGCGGGCCAGGGCGGACTGCAGCACCAGTGCCTCCTGGTAACGGAAGCGGCGACGTGCCTGCTGCCAGTCCGTGGCCGACTCCGGCTCATGGATCAGCCGGTAGGCTTCGGCGATCGGCAGGAACTTCTCCCGGGCCGCGATGGCGGCTGGCACGGGATCCGGCAGGGAGCCAAGGTCAGCAGTTTCGAGCAGGGTTGAGACAGCCTTCTGGATCTTCCAGCTGGGAAGCTTGGCGGTGGCCGGATAGATGGGAATGGGCATGGCGGCCAGCTTTTCCGGATCCCGGCCGCCCTCGCTGAACGGATCATCGTCCAGCAGCTGGTAGTCGGGGTTGGTGAGTCCAAGGGATCCCTTGAAGGACGTGACCTTGCCGGAAAACAGCGCCCGGCGGCCAGGGAGCAGGTCCGCTTGGGCCTTGTAGCCGTTGAAGAAGCTGATCTTGAGCGTACCCGGCGCTTTGCCCCGGTACTCCGTGCCGCCTACCACCCGGAGGCCCTGTCTTCCGTCGTCGTCGGAAACCACGACGTCGGTGATGGTGCCGCGGCGCGCCTGCATCCGGCGGGTGTTGCTGGAGAGCACCCGGGCGATCAGGGTGACTTCTTCGTCCCGGGGAATCTCGCTGATGGGCGTCAGCTCTCCCCGGCTCATGTAGCGGCGCGGGTAGTAATTCAGCAGCCCCTCGACTGTGGTGATGCCCAGATGCTTTTCAATGACCGCTGCGGAACGCTTGCCAATCCGCCGTTCCAGCGCCAGGTCCAGTTCAGCGCTCATGCCCACTGGAGTTCACTGCATCCGTTGCCGGGTCCCGCGGCAGCGCGAGTTCACTGATGCTGATGTTGGCCGGCTCCCCCAGGGACCGGATGATGTGGACGGCGGGATCCGCCTCGGGGACATGGACGTGGACGCGCCACCGGTAGTTGCCGTCGGAATCGGGCACGCTGCCAACCTGGCTCATGATCACGGACTCGCCCACCTCGTCCAGCCGCTGGCGGAGGGTTGCCGCATTGAGGGGTGACAGGCTGATGGTGCACATGACTTCCACGCCGTCGTCATCCGGCATGGCCGTATGGATGTGCGGGTCCGACACGTCGTAGCCGTGCAGGCCGTCAAGGAGTTCGCTTTGGAGCTCTTCGCCCAGGATCGCTGAGCGAAGGCAATCGAGGATCAGCAGCATGCCCACTCCGCCCGCATCAACCACATGGGCGGTCGTCAGAACGTCCAACTGGTCTTCGGTATGGATCACCGCGGCGAGGGCGCCCTCCACAACGGCGTCCAGGGCAAGGCCCAGGGCGTGGTTGCTGTCGTCCCCGTTCTGTCCGGCGTCGACAGCGGCCGCGGCCCGGGCTGCCGCTTCCATGACGGACAGCATGGTTCCCGGCACGGGATCGCTCAATGCCGACCAGGCACGGATCTGGGCACGGTTGAGGGCTGCCGCCAGCAGGGTGGAGGTCAGCCGGGTGTGGCCTGCCAGCGGCTCGGCGGCTGCGCACAGGAACACCGAGAAAAGGGTCCCCGAGTTGCCCCGCGCTTCCTCCATGGCGGCCTGGCCCGCGGCGGCAAGGACGGCGCCGACGTCCATCTGCGCGGGGTGGTCACCCGTGGCAGCGAGGGAACGGGCTGCGGCGCGCACGGTGACGTAGAGGTTGGTGCCGGTGTCGCCGTCGGCCACGGGAAAGATGTTGATGGCATTCAGGCGGTCGCTGTGGTTGCCAAGGGCGGTCTCAGCCTTGCCCAACCATCTCTTCATCGCTTGCGCGTTAGCGGCAACCTTAGTGTGCAAAGTGATCCCATCCCCCGGTGTCCGCGGACCGGCCCGCAATTTTGACGCCCGGGCCTTCATTGATTCCCAGTGCTTGTACTGAGCCTATCGCAGTGAATCCGTGAGGCAGCGGCGAACCAGGAGGGAAGGTGGCAAGCAGTCCGTGGTCCTCCCCGCCGCCGAGGACCCACTCTCCAGGGTCCATGCCCAACAGTTCAGCGGCCGGCCGAAGGGCGTCCGCCAGCCGCTTCAGCGGGCCTGGATTGAGGTCGACGGCGACACGGCTGGCTGTTGCCAGCCTCAGCCCATCGCGCAGCAGCCCGTCTGAGATGTCCAGCATGGCGGTGGCGCCGGCGGCACGCGCGGCGGGCCCGGACGCCAGGGGCGGCCGTGGCCTGCACTGCAGTTTCACCAAGGCGCGTTGGCCGTCGCTGAGGGCATCAACAGGCACGTCCGACTCCAACAGTGCGAGGCCTGCGGCAGCATGGCCGGCGGTGCCCGCAAGGGCCAGGACGTCCCCCGGCCTGGCCCCGGACCGGAGGACCGGCGCGCCGGCGTCGAGCGTTCCCAGCACGGCCACGGTGACGGAGATTTCGCGCCCGCGCCCCAGGTCCCCGCCCGCTACCGAGCAGGATGCCGCGCCCAGTTCCCTGATGCCCGCGGTGAGGCCGTCCGCCAGGTCCTCCACCCAGCCCACAGCCGTTTCGGGCGGAAGGGTAAGGCTTACCACCATCGACGTGGCGCGCGCACCCATGGCGTTGATGTCACTCAGGTTCTGCGCCGCAGCTTTCCAGCCGACGTCGAAGCCGGTAGTCCGGTAGCCGTTGGGCCATTGCAGCCTGAAGTCCTGGTCCTGGACCTGGGTGTCGATGCTGATGACGGTCCTGCCGTCAGGAGAAGCCACTATGGCGGCGTCGTCCCCCGGGCCGAGCAACGTAGCGTCGCTGTGCGCGCCGTCCATGGCCAGGCGCGGAAAGATCCGGGCCAGCAGCCCGGCCTCGGAGAGCGCAGAGACGGTCAGGGCGGAGACGGTCTGCGGCTCCCCGACGGCGGCAGCGCCTTCAGGCTGGGGCCGCCCGTGGTGGGTGATGGGATTCTCAGGCACTCCACTACGCTATCGCGGTACTCCGACATTGCCGGCCCACGGTGCCGCGTCAGGGCGGAGCCCACCGCGGCGATAGGCTGGAGACATGCACCGTCCCCAGCTTTCCCTGCCCGCCCGCGTTGCCAGGCTGGCACTGATTGGGAGCCTTGCGGCCGTTTCTTTAACCTCGTGCTCGCCTGCCGTGGATGTTCCGGCGGCCAAGGACGCGGCCAACCCGGCGTGCGCGCCCATGATGGTGGGCCTGCCTGATGCCATCGGCGAGTACGCGCTGCGAAAGACAAACAGCCAGGCCACGGCCGCGTGGGGCGATCCGTCCCTGGTGATCCTGCGCTGCGGCGTGAATGTGCCCGGGCCCACCACGGACCGCTGCGTGACCGTGAACGGGATCGACTGGGTCATCAAGGAAGGGGATCCGGTGTGGACCCTGACAACCTACGGCCGCGAACCGGCAACGGAGATCCTCCTGGACCCTGACAAGATCAGTTCTGCCACTGTCCTTGCCGACCTTGCGGCAGCGGCCGGCAAGGTGCCGGCCGCCAGGAACTGCGTGGGGCAGGAGGATCTCCAGAACCTGCCGCCGAGCCAGTAGGCCGCGGCGGCTGACTCTCAGCGCAGCCCGGTTTTGCGGTTCAGCGCGAGGTAGATCAGTTCGTCGATGAGGTCGGCGTAACCCAGGCCGGAAGCCGCCCACATCTGCGGATACATGCTCTTGGGCGTGAAGCCGGGCATGGTGTTGATTTCGTTGATGATGAGTTCCCCGGCGGGCGTGTAGAAGAAGTCCACCCGGCTCAGGCCCTCGGCCCCCACGGCGTCGAACGCCGCCGCGGCAAGCTCCCGGACCCGGGCTATGGCTTCCTCGGGGATGTCGGCAGGGCAGCTGAGGGAGGCGGCGTCGTCCTCCACATACTTGGCGTTGAAGTCGTAGAACTCGTGGGTTCCGCCTGCCACGGAAATTTCACCGGGCATGGAGGTGCGTGGCGCTTCGGTGCCCCTGCCTTCGAGGACCGCACATTCGATCTCCCGGCCGGTGATGCCGGCCTCGATCACCAGTTTCAGGTCGTGCCGCCGGGCTTCCTCGATGGCTGCATCGAGGAGTTCCAGGGAATCCACCTTGGAGATACCCATGGATGATCCTGCCCGCGCCGGCTTGACGAAGACGGGAAATCCCAGCCGGTCCACCTGCTTGCGCACTGACTCCGGGTCCTTGCGCCACTGCCTGTCCGTCACCGCGACATACGGACCGACCTGCAGCCCGGCAGCCTCGAACACCACCTTCATGAAGTGCTTGTCCATGCCCACGGCCGAGGCCAGGACGCCGGCGCCGACATAGCGGGTATCCGAGAGTTCCAGGAGCCCCTGGATGGTTCCGTCCTCCCCGAACGGGCCGTGGAGAAGCGGGAAAACCACGTCCACCGTGCCGAGCTCCTGGGGTACCTCGTTCGGGGCCGTGACGATCAGCTGGTGCTCGCCCCCGATCTCGGCAAGGGTCACGGTCTGCGGCGAAGGCGCCACCTCAGGGAGGGATGTTCCCGCGAGGGACCACTGGGCCGTATCGGCTGACGCGAGGACCCATTGCCCGGTTTTGGCGATGCCAATGGGAATTACTTCGTACTTGTCCTTGTTGATCGCGCCGAGGACACCGGCCGCTGTCACGCAGCTCACGGCGTGCTCGCTCGAGCGGCCGCCGAAAAGGACCGCCACCCGGGGTTTGGCCCTGCGCGCGGGCTCCCCTGCAGCCAGGTTTTCATGGGACATCGTCAGTATTCGCCTTCAGGTTTCAGTTCCCGGGACAGCAGGACGGGCCCCAGTTGGTCAACGGACAGCTTGCCGGCCAGCACGGCAACGACGGCGGCTGTAATGGGCATCTCCACGCCCAGCTTGCCTGCCAGCTCGTGGACCGCCTGGCCCGATTTTATGCCTTCGGCGGTCTGTGTCATCTTCTGGCCCACTTCCTCAAGCGTGAGGCCCTGCCCCAGGAGCCGCCCGGCGGTGTGGTTGCGTGACAGCGGGGAGGAACAGGTGGCCACAAGGTCGCCCAGGCCTGCGAGGCCTGCCATCGTCTTGGCTTCTCCGCCAAGGGCAAGGGCCAGGCGGGACGTTTCCGCGAGTCCGCGGGTGATGACGGACGCCTTGGTGTTGTCCCCCATCTGCCTGCCCTCGCAAATGCCGACGGCCAGGGCAATAACGTTCTTGACGATCCCGCCGATCTCCACGCCCACGACGTCGGCGGTGGTGTACGGCCGGAAGTAGGGGGCCGTGCAGCTCCTGGCGATCCAGCCTGCGGCGGCGGAGTCGGTGCAGGCAACCACAGAGGCAGTGGGTTCTTCGCGGGCGATTTCCATGGCCAGGTTGGGGCCGGACACAATGGCTATGCGCTCGGCGGGCAAGCCCAGTTCCTCGCTGATGACCTCGCTCATCCTGGCGTCCGTACCGAGCTCCAGGCCCTTCATCAGCGAGACAACCATGGCGTCCGGAGCGATCAGGCTTTTCCACTCCCGCAGCTGCGGCCGGAGCGACTGCGCCGGGACCGCGATGACCACAAGGTCAGCGCCCTCCAGGACAGCGGCGACGTCTGTTGACGCGGAGATGCTCTCCGGCAGCGGGATGTCCTTCAGGTACTGCTCGTTGCGGTGGTCCGCATTAATCCGGTCCACCACTTCAGCACGCCTGCCCCACAGCCTGATGCTGCGCGGCTCGCCCGCAGCAGCCGCGGCGTCAGCGAGGATTTTCGCAAAGGTTGTTCCCCAGGAGCCGGCGCCGAGAACAGCAACGGAGCGGGCCGAGCCCGTCTGCCTTCCCCCAGGGGTCACGGAGCTTCCGTTCCGGTACCGGTCTGCTGCTGCCCGCGCTCCACGAACCTGCCGTGCCGGGCCTGCTGCTTCTTGGTCGGATCCCACCGCTCAGCCGGAGGCTCTTCTCCCCTGATTTCGGCCAGGAGTCCAGTGATCGCATCCATGATCGCGTCGGTGGCCCCGGCAAGGGTTGCCTTGTCCAGCGGACGGCCGCTGAAGGCGCTGAGGTCAACGGGCTCGCCCACCACTACGGTCGACTTCTTGCGCGGGAACAGGTGGAACCGCTTGCCGTAGCGGGGGAAAACTTCGTGGGCGCCCCAATGGGCAATCGGAACCACCGGAATGCCGCCCTCCAGGGCAAGCCGCGCAGCACCCGTGTGGCCTTTCATGGGCCACAGCGCCGGATCACGCGTCAGGGTGCCTTCGGGGTAGATGATGATGGCCCCGCCTTCGGCAACGATCTCCTGCGCGAGCTGCAGGGAGCGGTTCGCCCCCGCGGACGAACGTTCCACCGGGATCTGCTTTGTTGCCCGCAGGACCCAGCCCAGCACCGGAACCTTGAAGAGCCCTGACTTGGCAAGGAAGTGCGGGGCAATCTTGTGGTTGTAGAGGAGGTGGCCGACGATCAGGGGATCGATCTCGGTGCAGTGGTTGGGCGCGGCGATAAAACCGCCCGCAGGCAGCTTTTCCGTGCCCTCCCACTTCTTGTCCATCATGAGGTTGAACAGGGGGCGGACTATGCCGGCGACCACAGCGAGGGTGGCGCGGCTCTTGGCCGGTTCCTTCACGGCTGCCTGCTACTTCTCTGTGGTGATGTCGAAGTCGGCGCCAAGGCCGGCCAGCTTTTCAGTGAAGCGCTCGTAGCCGCGGTTGATGATGTCGATCCCCGTGACGCGGGAGGTGCCGGTGGCCGCGAGGGCGGCAATCAGGTGGCTGAAGCCGCCGCGCAGGTCCGGAACATCGATGTCGGTGCCCTTGAGCTGGGTGGGTCCGGAGATCACCGCGGAATGCAGGAAGTTGCGCTGGCCAAAACGGCACGGCACGCTGCCCAGGCACTCGCGGTGCACCTGGATGCTGGCGCCCATCCGGATGAGCGCGTCCGTGAAGCCGAAGCGGTTCTCGTAGACCGTCTCGTGGACGATGGAGACGCCTTCGGCCTGGGTCAGGGCCACCACCAGCGGCTGCTGCCAGTCCGTCATGAAGCCGGGGTGCACGTCAGTCTCCAGCACCAGCGGATTGAGCTTCCCGCCGCGGTGGTAGAAACGGATGCCGTCTTCACCGATGTCCATGCCGCCGCCCACCTTGCGGTAGGTGTTCAGGAAGGTCATCATGTCCCGCTGGGAGGCGCCTTCAACGAAGATGTCACCCTTGGTCACCAGTGCCGCAGAAGCCCACGACGCCGATTCGTTGCGGTCCGAAAGCGCCCGGTGGTTGTAGCCGCCGAGGTCGCGGACGCCCTCGATGCGGATGGTGCGGTCAGTCTGGACGCTGATGATGGCGCCCATCTTCTGCAGCACGGCGATGAGGTCGATGATTTCCGGCTCTGTTGCAGCACCGGACAGCTCGGTGATGCCCTCGGCGCGCGTGGCGCTCAGCAGCACCTGCTCGGTGGCGCCCACGGAAGGGTAGGGCAGGGAGATCTTGGCGCCGTGCAGGCCCTTGGGGGCTGAGATGTGGATGCCGCCGGGCCGCTTCTCCACCACGGCACCGAACTGGCGCAGGACGTCCAGGTGGTAGTCAATGGGCCGGTCGCCGATCTTGCAGCCGCCGAGGTCGGGGATGAACGCCTCGCCGATCGCGTGGATCAGCGGCCCGCAAAGCAGGATGGGGATCCGGGAGTCGCCCGCGTGGGCGTCGATGGCGGTGCTGGACGCCGTCTTGGCGGCCTTGGGGTCCAGCGTGAGGTCGCCGGTCACCGGGTCCTTCACCACGGTCACGCCATGGAGCTGCAGGAGGGAGGTGACGACCTCCACGTCCTTGATCTCCGGCACGTTCCGCAACACCGACGGTTCGTTGCCCAGCAACGCTGCCACCATCGCCTTGGGAACAAGGTTCTTTGCTCCCCGGACGCTGACGCGGCCTGTAAGCGGGACTCCGCCGCGGATTGTCAGAACACTACTCATATACCGGTTTCCTTACGATCACTCGCCCCCAAATCCTTGCAAAGGCTCCAACCAAGCATAGGAGGTTGCGTTACCTAACCGAAATACGCGGGCGACGGCGGCAGGGCGTGGCGTGCCGCCGTCGGCCCTGCGCGGCTGCTTCAGCCGTTGGAGGAAAGGCGTGCCGGCAGGGTTTTCGGCTTGAACGAAGGACGGGTCGCCTCGTAGGCCGTGATGTCCGCCTCATGCTGCAGGGTCAGCCCGATGTCGTCCAGGCCCTCGAGCAGGCGCCAGCGCGTGTAGTCGTCAATCTCGAAGGGCGCAACGATGTTTCCGCACACCACGGTCTTGGACACCAGGTCCACCGTGACTTCGGTCCCCGGAGCATTCTCCAGTTCTTTCCAGATCAGCTCGATGTCATCCTGGGAGAGCTCGGCGGCCAGCAGGCCCTGCTTGCCGGAATTCCCACGGAAGATGTCGGCGAAGCGGGAAGAGAGGACGGCCTTGAAGCCGTAGTCCTTCAGCGCCCAGACGGCGTGCTCGCGGGACGATCCTGTTCCGAAGTCCGGGCCTGCCACCAGGACGGAGCCGGCGTTGAACGGCTCCTTGTTCAGGATGAAGGACGGGTCCTTGCGCCACGCCGAGAACAGCGCGTCCTCAAAGCCGGTCCGGGTAATCCGCTTGAGGTAGACGGCGGGGATGATCTGGTCCGTGTCCACGTTGCTCTGCCGCAGCGGGACGCCGATTCCGGTGTGGGTGGTGAACTTTTCCATGGCGTGTCCTAGGCTGCGTCGGTGCGGATGGCGGCGGATTCGGGAGCCGGATCGAGGTCCGACGGCGAACTCAGCGTGCCGCGGATGGCAGTGGCTGCGGCAACCACCGGGGAGACCAGGTGGGTGCGGCCGCCTTTGCCCTGGCGCCCTTCGAAGTTGCGGTTGGAGGTGGACGCGCAGCGCTCCCCCACGTCCAGCTGGTCCGGGTTCATGCCGAGGCACATGGAGCAGCCGGCAAAGCGCCATTCAGCGCCGAAATCCTTGAACACGCGGTCCAGGCCTTCGGCCTCCGCTTCCAGCCGCACGCGTGCCGACCCCGGCACCACGAGCATGCGGATATTGGGATCCTTCCGGCGCCCGCGGATGATGTCCGCCGCTGCACGGAGGTCCTCCATCCGGGAGTTGGTGCAGGAACCCAGGAACACGGTGTCCACCCGGATGTCCTTCATCGGCGTGCCGGCCTTGAGGCCCATGTACTGCAGTGCCCGCTCGGCCGCTGCCTTGGCGTTCTCGTCACCGAAATCCTCCGGAGACGGGACGGACTCGGACAGGGAGACGCCCTGGCCAGGGTTGGTGCCCCAGGTGACGAACGGCTCCAGGGTGTCGGCGTCCAGGTCCACCTGGGCATCGAAGACGGCGTCGTCGTCGGTCCGCAGGGTGTTCCAGTACTCGACGGCGGCATCCCAGTCCGCGCCTTCCGGCGCGTGCGGGCGGCCCTTCATGTAGTCGTAGGTGGTCTGGTCCGGCGCAACGAGGCCGGCCCTGGCACCCGCTTCGATGGACATGTTGCAGATGGTCATGCGCGCGTCCATGGATAGCGCCCGGATGGCGGAGCCGCGGTATTCCAGGACGTAGCCCTGGCCGCCGCCGGTGCCGATCTTGGCGATCACGGCCAGGATGATGTCCTTCGCCGTAACGCCGGGACGCAGCGTTCCCTCGACATTGATGGCCATCGTCTTGAACGGCTTCAGGGAGAGGGTCTGGGTGGCCATGACGTGCTCCACCTCGGAAGTGCCGATGCCCATGGCCAGCGCACCGAAGGCACCGTGGGTGGAGGTGTGCGAGTCACCGCAGACAACGGTCATGCCCGGCTGGGTGAGGCCCAGCTGCGGGCCCACGACGTGGACGATGCCCTGCTCGGCGTCACCGAGGCTGTGCAGCCGCACGCCGAACTCGGCGCAGTTGTTGCGCAGCGTCTGGATCTGGGTGCGGCTGGTCAGGTCGGCGATAGGCTTGTCGATGTCCAGCGTGGGAGTGTTGTGGTCCTCCGTCGCGATGGTCAGGTCCGGCCGGCGCAGCTTGCGGCCGGCCAGCCGCAGGCCTTCGAATGCCTGCGGAGACGTGACCTCGTGGACCAGGTGGAGGTCGATGAAGAGAAGGTCGGGCTGGGCGTTGGCTCCATCACCATCACCTTTGCGCACCACGTGTGCGTCCCAGACTTTCTCGGCCAATGTCTTTGCCATGGCCATCTCCCTTCACTGCTGTTTGGCTGATGAGATCAACTGAATCAGGACGGCTCCGCACTGCGCCAGCCGAAAGATTTGCATCTCAGATATTGAGACGGCAATATCATTACATGGACAATTCTAGTGGAGTCGGTGTCATTGATAAAGCGGCCCAGGTGCTTGATGCACTGGAAGCCGGCCCCACCACCCTCGCGCAGCTCGTGGCGGCCACCGGCCTGGCCCGCCCCACTGTGCACCGGCTTGCGCTCGCCCTGGTGCACCACCGGCTGGTAAGCCGTGATATCCAAGGCCGGTTCGTCCTGGGGAGCCGGCTGGTTGAACTGGCCTCCGCCGCGGGCGAGGACCGCTTGATCGCCTCCGCCGGGCCCGTCCTGATGCAGCTGCGCGACGCCACCGGCGAAAGCGCCCAGATTTTCCGCCGCCAGGGTGACTGGCGGGTATGCGTGGCGTCGGCCGAACGGCCCATCGGCCTTCGTGACACCATTCCCGTAGGCACGCAGCTGTCCATGAAGGCAGGATCAGCCGCCCAGGTGCTGCTCGCCTGGGAGGACCACGACCGCCTGCTCGAGGGGCTTCAGTCAGCCCGCTTTACGCCTACCGTCCTGGCTGGTGTACGACGGCGGGGCTGGGGCCAGAGCCTCGGCGAACGCGAGCCCGGGGTGGCCTCAGTTTCGGCGCCGGTGCGCGGGCCGTCCGGCCGGGTGATCGCGGCAGTTTCCATCTCCGGACCCATCGAGCGGCTCACCCGCCAGCCCGGCAGGCTGCATGCGGAAGTGGTCTGCAATGCCGGCCGCATCCTCACCGAGGCCCTGCGGAAGAACAACGACTGACGCGCTGACACCAACCGGCGGCCCGTACCGGCGCCGCCGGGCTAGGATTTTCGGCATGGGCAGCTACGCAGTGTTTCTTCGCGGCATCAACGTGGGCGGCATCAACATCAAGATGGCTGATCTGCGGGAGGCGCTCAAGGCCGCAGGCTTTGCTGACGCCCGCACCCTGCTTGCCAGCGGAAATGTGGTCCTGGCCAGCCCCCTGGACGCGGACGCCGTCAAACGCGAATGCGAAAAATGCCTGCGGGACACGTTCGGCTATGACGCCTGGGTGGTGGTCCTCGAGTCAGCCCGGCTGTCGGACCTCGTGGCCGCCTGCCCCTACCCCGAGGACGACAAAACCACCCACAGCTACATCACGCTCTCCTCGGACACGGGTGTCCTCGATGAACTCGATGCGGCAGGGGCGGCGCTGGAGGGAAACGAACAGGAGAGGCTGGGTCCGGAGGCCCTCGCCTGGCTGGCACCGGCCGGCGGAACGCTGGACAGCCCCTTCAGCAAGATTTCCGCGAAAGCCAAATTCAAAGCCGCGACCACTACGCGCAACCTGCGCACCCTGCTCAAGGTAAGGGACGCCGCCGCCGAACTCGCGGCGAGCGGGGCTTAGCTCGCCTGCCCGGCCGCGCAGGCCCTATCCGGCCGCAGCCGTCCGGAGCGCGGAGTTAAAGCCGGCCAGCCGGCTGACCTCCACCTCCACGGGTTCCACGACGAGTTCCTGCGCCACCGCGGCCACGGCGGCATTCAACCGCTTCCGTGCCCTCGCCGCCCGTGCATTGGCCGCGGCGGCTGCAATAAAGCGGCCCGTGATGGCAAGGAAGATCCCCAAGGCCACCCCAAAAGCGATCATCAGCGTGGGCACAGGCCATCCTTCGACCCGGGGCACCTCCGGCACGGGCATCTGGAAGTATCCCAGTGCCGCCAGGACACCTAGCCAGCCCAAGCCACCCAGCACAGTCAGCAGGGCCAGCCACTGCACCACGTTGAAGACTCCCCACCACCAGGATTTACGGTTCGCGGCGAGGTCCGTTCCGGCGATGGCCTGGTCCAGGGCATCAGGCAACCGCTCCCTGCCTTCACGGGCGGCCCCCCGGATGGCTGCACGCCAGGGGCCGGGGGCACCGGCACTGGCGGCGTCGGCGAACTCCCGCACCGCTGCGTCCGTGCGCGCCCGTTCCGGCGCCCCTGCCGGCGGCAGCGACGTCCGGTTCAACTCCGACGGCGCCGCGCTGCGCAGGTTGAGCCGGCGCAGCGGATCCGCACGGAACCTGGACAGCCACCGGGTCACCGGCCACCCCGTGCGCTTCACTGACTCCAGCCGGTAGGACTGCGCCACCGCCTGCACCACCACCGGCACGTTCGCTGCGATGGCCAGCTCATCAGCCAGGCGTGTCCTGGCTGCAGGCCGGACACCGGCAGCAGTCCCCTCGCCCGACACGGCACCAAGGTCGGCCGACGCCTTTGAGATATCCGCTGCAAGCCGCTGGGCCTGGGCTTTCCGCTTGACCGCAACACCACGGATTGCCGCACGGACCTGGTCCACCCCGGCCCCCGTCAAGGCGGAGGCCGCAAGCACCTGGACCTTGCCAAGTCCGTCCCGGGCAAGGATGGAGCGCAGGGATTCCAGGACGGGCTGCACATCGCGCTCCGGCAGCCTGTCCACCTGGTTGAGGACCACCAGGGTCACGGCTCCGTGGGAGGCCAGGCGGGACAGGAAGTCGTTGTGCACGGCAGCGTCCGCGTACTTCTGGGGGTCAAGGACCCACACCAGCACGTCCACCAGCCCCACCATCCGCTGCACCACTTCGCGGTTGGACGCCTTGGTGGAGTCAAAGTCCGGCAGGTCCAGCAGGATCAGGCCGGTGCCTTCGTCCGCGAACCCATCGACGGCGGCGGCGTGATGGCGGTTGCGGACTTCGAGCCAGTCGAGCAGCGGCTCGCTGCCTTCCGCCCCCCACACCCCTGCCAAAGGTTCCGATGTGGTGGGACGGCGGGCTGCCGCCGTCGCAATTTCCGCGCCGCTGACCGCGTTGAAGAGGGAGGACTTTCCGCTTCCTGTGGCGCCAAAGAAGCCCACCACGGTGTGGTCGGCGGAGAGGGAGCGCCGTGAACTTGCGCGTTCCAGGACGCTAAAGACCTCCTGCAGGGACTCATCCGGAAGGACTCCTTCGCCAAGTTCCCGGGCATCGTTGAGGGCTGAGAGCCGCCGGTCAAGCCGGGACGACTCGCGGGTATCGCTGTGGCGGCTCATGCCTTGTCCGCCAGCCGGAGCAGTGATGCGGCGTGGGCGGCGAGGGCTTCGGGCGCGCTTCCGTCGTATTCCGGCAGCCGGGCGAGGAACCTGCGTCTCTCCTCCTGCAGCAGCCGCTGGCAGCGGGCGTGCAGGTCCTTGCGCGCTTGTTCGGCCATCCGCCTGACGGCGTCCTCGCCGAAAACCGCTTCGAGCAGCCGCTGGCCCACGACGGCGGTGCCTCCTGCTACGCCCACCTCCAGTCCGGTGAGTCCCGCCGTCATCGAAAACACCACGATCATCAGCGCGGCGCCCAGCCCGTTGATGCCGAAGGACAGCCAGCGCGCCTGGGTCCGCTTGCCCTGGCCCTCGGTGCGGATCAGTTCCATCAGTGCTTCCTGCCACGCCCGGATCTCGGCGGCGGCGCGGTCCTCGAAGCCCGGCGTCGTGCCGGAGAGATCATCAGTCCCCAGCAGCTGCCGGCCGGCGGGGTCGTTGCGCCAGTGCTGGTCCGTGTCCTCGGCGGCGTTGGCTGCTTCGTCAACGATGACAGCCTGCAGGCCTGTCTCGATGGCTGCTTCCACCCTTACCGCGGGCGCCGGTTCACCCCGGAAGAAGGCACCCATGCGGTCACGGAAGCGGCCCACATGCTGTTCGAGGGCCCGGAAAAATTCTCCCGTGCCCACGAAGTCCTGCCAGCGGGCCAGCACTTCGCCCCTCAGGAGCGCGCCATCCCTTGTCGCGTCCAGGATGCGGTCCGCAGCGGCTTCATAGGCGGAGACGGCGGCGCCCTCCAGGTTCGCGGCAGCATGCTGCTGCTCCCGTGCTGCCTGCGCAACGGCAGAGACACGGTCCGCCATCGCCCTGACGGTTCCGTTCAGCGTGCGGCGGGCAATGTCGGACCGGCCGGCGGCGTCAGCGGCCAGCCCTGCCAGCCAGGTCCGCAGCGGCTGGACCGCCCCGGCGGGGAGCATGCCCATGGGATCCAGGTTGGTTTCAGGTATCACGAACATCTGCGCCGCCCCCAGGCCTTCGCGGTCCAGGAGGCCGCGCAGGTCCTCGCTGACTTCTGCCTCCGCCGCCGGAGGGACCCTGTCCAGGACCACCCCCACCATGATGTCCCGCGAGGCTGCATTCAGGAGCAGTTTCCATGGAACGGCGTCGGCATAACGGTTGGCGGTGGTGACGAAGACCCACAGGTCGGCGGCGGCCAGCAGCTGGGCTGCCAGCTTGCGGTTGTCATCCGAGATGGAATCCACATCGGGGGCGTCGAGGACAGCGATTCCTGCGGGCACCCCGGGGTCCGACACGAGGACGAGGGATGACATTGCAGCGGCGTCCGGAACCGCTCCTGCCCGGTTGGCAGGCACGGGACTGCTGACGATGGAACCGCGGATCCTGTTCAAGCTCGGCAGCACGCGCTGGCCCTCGAACCAGGCCGCCTCCGACGGGTGGTGCAGGAGGATGGGCTGGCGGGTAGTGGGGCGGATGGCGCCTGCACGGGTTACCGGGTGGCCTACGATCCCGTTCACGAGTGTCGACTTGCCGGCTCCGGTTGAACCTCCGACGACGGCCAGGAGCGGAGCGTCAAGGCTGCGGTACCGCGGGAGGATGTAGTCATCGAGCTGGGCCACGGCGCTGGCGGCCTCGCGGCGCGCCTGCTCAGCATCCGGCAGGGCAAGAGGCAGCTCCGCCGCCGCAAGATCATTGCGCACCTCTTCGAGCAGCGTTAAGGCCGCAGAGGCAGCAGCACTGCCGGAAGGTTTGCGCTGCGGATCCTGCGGGGCATCCTGCTCGTTCCGGGAGGTCACAGCAACATCATGCCAGTTCCCGAACTGTTCGCCGTACGCCCTG
Organism: Pseudarthrobacter sp. GA104; assembly: GCF_009741265.1. Classification (GTDB taxonomy): domain Bacteria; phylum Actinomycetota; class Actinomycetes; order Actinomycetales; family Micrococcaceae; genus Arthrobacter. The sequence goes on along the minus strand of NZ_WOWL01000001.1, from coordinate 3,918,723 downwards.
CGCGCGGTGCCATAGCTGGGCCGGCTTCTCCACGTAGCGGCAGGACAGCCACGCAACTGGTGCTACCAGCAGTAACGAGGCAGCCGCAAACACCAAAGGAGGCACAACGGAGTGTAGCCCGAGGGCGGCAAGGAACTGCTGCGCAGGCCAACCATAGATATAGATACCAAACGAAACGTCATAGCGGGACCCCACTCCGAAGAGGGGAAGATACAGTGACCCCAGGATGAGGAAAAGACTCAGGGGAAGGTGTACCAAGGATGACGCGAAGCCGAAGGATGACACCAGGACCACCAGGCCGGCGGCAAGCACGAGGGTTGTAGGGTTCGCGGGAATGACATCCTGGAAAAGGTAGATCAACGCTCCTGCGAGAAACGACAAGACAGGTATAAGCGGCCAGTCGTTACGCACGGGCGCGGCGATCCAACCGGCGTCGACGGCCACGGCAGCGGCTGAAGCGACACTGAAGAGAGTCAGCAGCGCGAGGCGTACTAAGTCGGGCCGGAAAAGCCGGAACACTATTCCGATCAGGATGTAACAGGCGATCTCCCAGAACAGCGTCCACAGTGGGCCGTTCCACAATCGGGGGTCTGGCAGGCCTTCAAGCGACCCGGGAATGCCCCCGACTGCGATAAAGGGGGTGCCGGCGGACAGATTTGTGACAAAGTAGACCGCAGCACCGGAAAGCGAGTAATGCCGGCCCGTCGAGGCGGCCGTAACAGGGGCAACCACAAAAGCTACAGCGGTCACGCAAGCAGCAAGGCCGGGGAAGATCCGCAGAAACCTGGCTAGGCAGTAACTGCCGGCTGAACTCGCCCGTGTCCTGCTTCGCGTTATCAGGTATCCAGAAATCCCGAAGAAGCCCAGCACCGCCCAACTGCCGAGCTTTACACTCCCCGGACTGGGCTCGGGCCCATAGCCTCCCAGCCACCAGGAGTGGGACAGGATGACAGCCGAGGCCAATAGCAGCCGGATGGCGTTCAAAGAGTTCTTGTTTCCGGCAAACCGGCTTCCCAGCACAGATTCCCCCAAATGGCTTCGATTTGGGTTCAAGGTATGGCAGCTTCCCCAAGAAACATGTCAGGTTTGCCGAAGCTTTAAAGAAAGATGGCCCCGGGCGTTTGCCCGGGACCATTTCGGTGGTGACCCCAGCGGGATTCGAACCCGCGTTACCGCCGTGAGAGGGCGGCGTACTAGGCCGCTATACGATGGGGCCGTGTACATTTCCGTACTTTTGCCAGCGTTTCCGCTGATCAAGCTCAGTGATTCTTTCACACACTTTGCTTTGGTTTCAAATCGGCGGACCGGCTGAAACCGTCTGTTTCGAGCTTCGAACTGCTGCTCAAACCAGAGCTGGGATACCAGGACTCGAACCTAGAATGACGGTACCAGAAACCGTAGTGTTGCCAATTACACCATATCCCAATGATACTTTCGGGCCGGATTTCAGGGGCTTTACCCTGCTCCGTGCGCCTCAGCACGAGAAATTACTTTACCTGAGACTCTTGGCTCGCACAAATCGGCGCGGGTGATGCTGGCCACGACAGCCTTGCATAGTGAATGGACGGACGGAAGGGGCGACGCAATGGCTTGGAGGGCGCGGACAGTCATCGGTTTGCTCGGTGCGGCCGGGGTCGCGGCGTGGGCTCGGGCCTGGCGCCCCCGGCACTTGACGTGGGGCGCAACCCCTGATGAGGTGGCCCGGGCGTTGCCGGGTGATGACCTGGTGCGGTCTCCGACTTTCAACGCCACCCGTGCCATCTCAGTCGGAGCTCCACCCGAACGGATCTGGCCCTGGCTTGTCCAGGTCGGGGTGCGGCGGGCCGGGTGGTACAGCTATGACCTGCTGGACAACCTCGGACGTCCCAGCGCCAGGCAGATCCGCCCCGAATGGCAGGCCCTGGAACCGGGCGACACACTGCCGATGAGTCCGGACGGCAAGCACGGTATCAACGTCTACTCAATGGACTACCCGCGCTCCATGGTCTGGGGAACCCCGGCTGACACCACATGGGTTTGGCAGCTTGACCCGCAACCGGACGGAACCACCCGGCTCCTCACCCGGATCCGCTCCCGCATCCGGTGGTCGCCGGCATCCATTGCGTTCTCGGCACTGCTGGAAGTTGCCGACTTCTGGATGATCCGCAAAATGCTGGCCGGCCTGCGTGAACGGGCCGAGCAGAGCGGAACTTCCCCGGGCGGGGAGGACGGCCGGACCCCTGCCCGGAGCGCTTCCTAGCCGACCAGCTCTGCCAGCGAGGACACGGCGTTGCCTTCAAACTCCGCCACCGGCTCCCCCACCCTGTTGAGCCAAACGCCGACCAGCCCCGCCGCCGTCGAGCCCTCCGCGTCCAGGAGCCGGTTGTCGCCCACATAGAGCGTGTCGGCCGGTGCGGTACCCAGCAGCCGGACACCTTCCAGGTAGATGGCCGGATCGGGCTTCGCCACGCCCAGCGTGTCCGTCCCCACCAGCCGCCGGACGCGTTCCAGTCCGGCTCCGTCCAGCTTGGCGCGCTGGTAATCATGCACGTTGTTGCTGACCGCCCCGTAAGGGATGCCTGCCTGGTCCAGGACGTCCAGCAGCGGCATGACATCCGGAAAGGGCTTTACGTAGGCGGGCTGCTTTTCAATGTAGGCCGCCAGCCACTGGTGGGACTGCTCGCCCTCGTCCAACTCGACACCGAAGTGGCCCAGGGCGGCACGGCCGCGCAGCAGCCGCTGCTCGTTGAAGGTGAGTTCACCGGCCAGGTAGCGGTCGTAATAGTGGGTGGTTTCGTGCGTAAAGATACGGCCGAACCTCTCCCACCCGGCCTGGTCCAGTCCGGGCAGGAGGTGTTCGCTGACTTCCCGCAGCGCGGTTGTCATCGAGAACTCGAGGTCCACCAGTGTGTCGTCGATGTCGAACAGAATCCCCCGCACCGCCCCGAAGGGCGTGTCCAGGAAACTGGTGGAGGCAGCGGTGGGAGCTGACATCAGCCGCGGAAGGCCCGGAGCCTGCGGAGTGAGGATTCCCGGCCGAGGATCACCATGGACTCGAAGAGCGGCGGCGAGATGCGGCGGCCGGAAACAGCCGTACGCACCGGCCCGAAGGCGAGCCGGGGCTTGAGGCCCAGCTCCTCAACCAGGGTCCGTTTCAGGGCAGCCTGGATTTCTTCCGCCGTCCACTCCTGCACGCCGTCCAGGGCGGCGATTGCCGCATCGAGGACCTCCCCAAGGTTCTCCGGAAGTCCCTTCCGGGCGTCGTTCGCCACATCGATGGCGTCGTCATCCTTGAACAGGAATCCGAGCATGTCGGGCGCCTCGCCCAGGAGCGTGATGCGTTCCTGGATCAGCGGCGCGGCCTCGGTGAGGATTTCCTCCTGCCGCGCCGTGAGCTGCTCCCCCACGTAGCCCGCGGTGCGCAGGTACGGCACCAGCCGCTCCCGGAAGTCCCCCGGCGCGAGCATCCGGATGTGGGTCCCGTTGATGGCTTCGGCCTTCTTGATGTCAAAGCGCGCAGGGTTGGCCAGAACGTCGTGGACATCGAAGTTTTCGATCAGCTGGTCCACGGTGAAGATGTCCTCGTCCGCGGACAGGCTCCAGCCCAGCAGGGACAGGTAATTCAGGAGGCCCTCGGGAATGAAGCCGCGGTCGCGCAGCAGGAAGAGGTTGGACTGCGGATCACGCTTGGACAGCTTTTTGTTGCCTTCGCCCATCACGTAGGGCAGGTGGCCGAACTCCGGCATGTAGCTGGCAACACCGATTTCCATCAGGGCGCGGATGAGGACAACCTGGCGCGGTGTGGAGGACAGCAGGTCCTCGCCGCGCAGTACGTGGGTAATGCCCATGAGGGCGTCGTCCACGGGGTTTACCAGGGTGTACAGGGGGGACCCGTCCGCACGCACGATGACGTAATCCGGGATACTGCCGGCTTTGAAGGTGATCTCGCCGCGGACCAGGTCGGTGAACGTGACGTCTTCATCGGGCATCCGGACCCGGAGCACCGGCTGCCGGCCTTCGGACCTGAAGGCAGCCACCTGATCTTCGGTCAGCTCGCGGTCAAAGTTGTCGTAGCCGAGCTTGGGGTCGCGGCCGGCCGCGCGGTGGCGCGCCTCGACCTCCTCGGGGGACGAGTAGCACTCATAGGCGTAGCCGGCCTCGATCAGCTTGGCCACGACGTCCTTGTAAAGGTCCAGCCGCTGCGACTGCCGGTACGGTTCGTGGGGCCCGCCCACTTCCACGCCCTCTTCCCAGGTGATGCCGAGCCACTTCAATGCTTCCAGCAGCTGCTGGTAGCTCTCCTCCGAGTCGCGTGCAGCGTCCGTGTCCTCGATGCGGAAGACGAAGGTGCCCTTGGTGTGCTTGGCATGGGCCCAGTTGAACAGTGCCGTGCGGATCAGCCCCACGTGCGGGGTGCCCGTGGGTGACGGGCAGAACCGGACCCGTACGGGAGTGTCGGCAGAAACGGAGGGCAAGGAGGCAGCAGTCGACGCAGAAGCAGTAGTCATAGTGGCTCCAACTTTACCGTCTGCCGCCAGGGGTGAAGGCGGGCCTGGCGTCAGCGGCGCACGATGGGGTTGGACAGGCGGCCGATGCCCTCAATCTCCACTTCGAAGCGGTCCCCCGCTTTAACGAGTCCTACGCCGGCCGGAGTCCCCGTCATGATGACGTCGCCGGGCAGGAGGGTGAAAGCCTGGGACACAATGGAGACCAGCTCGCGCACTCCCCTGACCATCTGGCTGGTGCTGCCGTCCTGCCGCAGCTCCCCGTTCAGCCTGCCCTGGATCTGCAGGTCCTCGGTATCCAGCTCTGTCTCGATCCACGGGCCCAGCGGCGCGGAGGTGTCAAAGCCCTTGGCCCGGGTCCACTGCAGGTCGGTTTTCTGGACGTCCCGGGCAGTGAGGTCGTTGCCGCACGTGTAGCCGAAGATGACGTCGTCCACGCGGTCCTCAGGGACGTCCTTGCAGATCCTACCGATGACCACGCAGAGTTCAGCTTCGAAGGAGACTTCCTCGGAGAACTCCGGCAGCACTACAGGATCGTTGGGGCCCACGACGGCGGTGTTGGGCTTCAGGAACAGGAGGGGCTGGGCCGGGACTTCGTTGCCGAGTTCATGCGCGTGCTCCACGAAGTTTCGTCCCACGCCGATGACCTTGCTGCGGGGAATGATCGGGGCCAGCAGCCGGACGTCCTCCAGCTTGTGGCGGACGGAGGTGCGCTCCACCCCGTTGAAGAACGGGTCTCCGTGGATGACAGTGATTTCCTCACTGCCCGTGTCACCTTCGACAACGCCGTAGAGGGGATCAGAATCAACGACAAACCTGGCAATACGCATGGCTCCTACCCTACCGTCTCGCCACCCCGCGCCTGCCAGTGCTACGTCTGGGCCGCAGTGCCCCGGAGGTAGTGGAGCTGCGCCGCCACGGACGTTTCAGCGGCCCGCCGCACGGAAGGGTCGACGTCGGAATACACCGCGCCGGCGACGTCACGGGCGGTTGCGTCCCGGCCCAGGGTGTCCAGCGCAGCGCGGACCTGTTCCAGCCGCTCGAGGCGGTGGCTGCGGTAGGCGCGCGCAATTTCCGCCAGCGACGGAAGAACGGGACCATGGGCGGGAAGCACTGTGGCGGGGCCAATCGCTTCCAGCCGGTCGAGGGAGGCAAGGTAGTCCGCGAGGGTCCCGTCAGGGTAGTCGATCATTGTAGTGCCGCGGCCCAGGATGGTGTCCCCGGTCAGGACCGAGCCGTGGGCACCGTCGCCGGGGAGGTGGAAGCACACGGAATCGGAAGTGTGGCCGGGAGTGGCCACCACCCGGATGTCCACGCCCGCGGCGGAAAGAACTTCGCCATCCTGCAAAGGAGTGCCGCTCCCGTGGCAGTGGACGGCGTCGGCGGCACGCACGGGGGCGCCGGTCAAGCCATGGAGCCGGGCGGAACCTGCTGTGTGGTCCGCGTGGCGGTGGGTGATGAGGATGAGGTCCACGGGGCCTGCCGCTGCCAGGGCCTCCAGGTGGGCCTCGTCGAACGGACCGGGATCCACCACCACGGCGCCGGGGTTACCGGGTGCGTGCAGGACGTAGGAGTTGGTCCCCGCCAGGCTCATGGGTCCTGGATTGGGCGCCAGGAGAAACCGGGTCAGGGCCGAGCTGCGCTGCAGGACGGGGCCGGAAGCTGAAGTCACCACACCATCCTTGCAGACGCGAAAGGCGCCTGCCGGAGCAAAGTCCGGCAGGCGCCGTCGTACGCGTCTGGAAAGTGGGCGCCTAGGCCAGGCGGGTCAGCCAGCCGTGGGTGTCCGGGACAGTTCCGGTCTGGATGCCGAGCAGCTGCTCGCGGATGGCCATGGTGGTCTCCCCCGCCTTGGCGTCCTCGGAGCCGATGAACTCGGTGGCGTCCTTGAGGACTCCGATCGGGGTGATGACGGCTGCGGTACCGCAGGCGAAGACCTCGGCAATCTCGCCGGAAGCAACGCCGTCGCGCCATTCGTCAAGGGTGATCTTGCGCTCGGTGACCTGGCGGCCCATGTCCTTGGCCACCTGGATGACGGACATCCTGGTGATGCCTTCCAGGATGGTGCCGGTCAGCGCGGGGGTGACCAGCGAGCCGTCCTTCATCACGAAGAAGACGTTCATGCCGCCCAGTTCCTCGACTGCATTGTCGTTGAAATGGTCGAGGAACAGGACCTGCTTGCAGCCGTTGGCTTCTGCTTCCTGCTGGGCAATCAGCGACGCGGCGTAGTTGCCGCCGCATTTGGCATCGCCCGTTCCGCCGCGGCCGGCGCGGGCGTATTCACGGGAGATCCAGATGGATACGGGCTTCAGCTCACCGCCGAAATAGTTGCCGGCCGGTGAGGCGATCACCCGGAAGGAAACTTCGCGGGCGGCGCGCACACCCAGGAAGGCCTCGGTGGCGATCATGAACGGCCGCAGGTAGAGGGCCTCGCCGTCGCCGCCGGGAACCCAGTCCCTGTCCACGTTCACCAGGGCTCGGATCGCTCCGAGGAAGTATTCAGCCGGCAGTTCGGGAAGGGCAAGCCTGCGGGCTGACTTGTTCAGGCGGGCCGCGTTTGCTTCGGGACGGAAGGACCAGATGGAGCCGTCGGCATGGCGGTAGGCCTTGAGGCCTTCGAAAATCTCCTGGCCGTAGTGCAGCACGGCGGCAGAGGGATCCAGGACGATGGGACCGTACGGTTCAATCCTGGCGTTGTGCCAGCCGCCGTGGCCGTTCTCGTCGACGCTGTAGTCCACCACGGCGGTGTGGTCGGTGAAGTGGTTGCCGAATCCCGGGTTGGCCAGGATGGCTGCACGCTCTTCAGCAGACTTCGGGTTGGCCGAAAGCTGCTGGCTGAATTCGACGCCATGGGCGGTCTGGGTCATGGTTCCTCCACGATCGGCCGCCCCGTGTTCAGCACTGAACGGCGCGGCGGCATTTGGTGATTCGAGACAAGCTTACGCCCGATGCCGGAGGCCCTGGCGCGGTGTCAGAGCCCGGCGGCGATCGCGTCGCCCACGGCGCTTGTGGTGCGTGAACCGCCGTCGCGCTTCTCGACGTCGGCAACCACTGCCGCTTCGATCCTGCGGGCCGCTGCGGCGTAGCCAAGGTGGTCCAGCAGGAGCGCAGCGGAGAGGATGGCAGCCGTTGGGTCTGCCTTGCCCTGGCCGGCAATGTCCGGGGCGGACCCGTGCACGGGTTCGAACATGGAGGGGGCCGTGCGGTCCATGTTGATGTTGCCGGATGCCGCCAACCCGATGCCGCCGGTGATCGCGGCGGCGAGGTCGGTGAGGATGTCGCCGAAAAGGTTGTCAGTGACTATCACGTCGAAGCGGGACGGGTCGGTGACCATGAAGATGGTGGCGGCGTCCACGTGGAGGTAGTCGTGGGTGACCTCCGGGAACTCCTGCGCCACCGCCTCAACGGTGCGCTTCCACAGGTGCCCCGCGTAAACCAGGACATTGTGCTTGTGGACCAGGGTGAGGTGCTTGCGCTCCCTGGCGCTGGCCCGGCGGAACGCGTCCCGGACTACCCGTTCCACGCCGTGGGCAGTGTTCAGTGAAACCTCGGTGGCCACCTCGTGGGGCGTGCCCGCACGCAGGGTGCCGCCGTTGCCCACGTAGGGTCCCTCGGTGCCCTCGCGGACCACGATGAAGTCAATGGTGCCCGGGGTGGCGAGCGGGCTTCCCACCGTTCCATAGAGCCGGGACGGCCGCAGGTTGACGTAGTGGTCCAGGCTGAAGCGGAGCTTGAGCAGCATTTCGCGTTCAATAAGTCCCGACGGGATACGTGTGTCTCCCGGGGCGGCGCCCACCGCGCCGAACAGGATGGCATCCCGGGTCCGGAGGTCCGCCAGGACCTCGTCCGGCAGGGTCTCCCCGGTGGCCAGCCAGTGCTCTGCACCGAGCTTGTAGTGGGTCTGCTTGAGCTCCACGCCCTCCGCTGCCACGGCCTTCTCGAGGACCTTAATGGCCTCGGCAATCACCTCGGGGCCAATGCCGTCGCCGGGAATAACTGCAAGATCAATGGAGGATGCGCTCATGGATTCAGGTTAGCCAAAACATCCATATGCTGGTCAAGCTGTCTCAATATTCGAGAAGATGCCGAGGGCCGCCGCAGCGCCGGGCGGCAGGAGGCGCTGGGCGGCACTCACTGGACTACCGGGGAGGCACTGACAACCACGTTCGTGCCCCAGAGGTCGTCCGTGTAGCACGAGATGAGGACCAGCCTGTTGGGCGCAACCTCCCAGACAGGACTGTCCTTGAGTCCCGATTTGACGTACGTGGTGACAGAGTCCACCTGGTATTCAAGCTCACCCGCGGACGTGGCAACCGTGAGCCTGTCCCCCGCTGCCGCCTTTGAACTGAGCCGGTTGAAGGGCGCCTCAAGGTCCTGCCAGCTGTGGCCCACAACGTAGGTGGTGTTGGTGGAGCCCGCCCCCGGCATTCCGTAGGGGGTCAGCCAGTATCCGTCCATGGTGGGCGGCGGAATTATGGTCTGGGAGGCAACGTCCGAGCTGCTTGGATCGAGCTGATGGATAGGGACGTCGATATCCGCAGCTGGATAGACCAGCCGCTCCGGAGGAGCAGCCGGCGGCCCGGCGGCGGCCGACGGCACTTCCGGGGTGATGGCCGGAACAGGGAAACCTGAAACGGCGCCCGTCGCGGACTGCAGTGGAACGGGCGCTGATGCCACCGCAGTTGCGCCGCCCGGCGGCGACGTCCGCGCCCCGGACTCAACCAGCGCAGGGAGAAGGGCCACGGCAAGGAAGCCCACGGTTCCGGCCAGGGCCAGCAGAACAACGGTCCTGAGAGTCGACAGCCCGTGACCGTGGCCGGCTGTGCCGGATGTTGGGTCCTTTCCCGGTACTTCCTCCGGGTCATTACCTGCCATGAATTGTCCTCATGCTTCGGTTCAGCGTGGGGAAAAATGCCGGGAGACGCAAAGCGCCGTGCAACACCTGCACGGCGCTTCGCGTCCCTTTTACCCGAATGCCGCCGAAACGGCGGCTACCACGTGCTATCCGCGGTGCTGTCCGCGGACGGCAGTCCTAGCCATCGTCTTCCGGACGGCAAGGGCGGCACCGGCAACCATCACAGCGGCCAGGCCGCCAAGCCACGGAGCTGCGCCCGAACCGGACGGCGCCGAGACCGCGGTCTGCACGTTGAAACCCTCGTTTGGCGAGGCCACTGCACCGGTTCCGCCTCCGGCAACAGCGCCGCGCGGATTCGTCCCGGGCACCACTCCACCGGCAGGAGGAACGACATTTCCACCCGGCGGTACCGTCGGCGGGGTAGTCGGCGGCGTCGTGGTAACTTCCACGGGAACGCAGTTGTTGTTGAAGGTTGCCTGCCCCTCAGCGGTCCAGTTCTGGCCGGCAGGAATCACTTTTCCGCTGTTCGGCGGAATGATGTCCTCGCTGTGCTGGTGGTGGGCACCACCGTGGCCGTTCAGGCCCTGCAACGCGATTGAAAGGACCACGTAGGGGTTCTTTTCCGAACCTGTGGCGTGGCAGATGGTGATCTTCTTGTCGTTGTCCTTGGGCGGCCCGGCGGGATTTCCACCGGGCTTGGCGCAACCGGCGTTCCACACATCCACTTTGTCCAGGTTCTGGCCGCCAGGCAGGACCTTCCCGTTGTTGGCCGGGATGATGTCCTCTTCATGCTGGTGGCCGGCGTGGCCGTTCAACGCATTGAGGTCAATGGTGATCGGCACGTAGGGGTTCGTTTCCGATCCCGTGGCATGGCAGATGGTGATTTTTTCACCGCCGCCCGATTCGCCTGTGGCGAATGCCGTGGCTGTTGCACCCAGGAGTGCGAGGCTTGTGACCCCCAAGGTGGCAAGGATCCGTTTCATTTCCGTCTCCGTCCATAGTCTGCTTCAGACTGTCCAGACGCGAAGGAGAACGCACCGCCCCAACCTGACGGATCAACCCGGAGTAACGGGTCGAAGGGCAAACAGACAGCATCGGGGCGACGGTTCTCCCAGATGCGAACTGTCAGTTTGCTAACACGTTCAGGCTATGGATTTTCCTGTCCGGAATCCCCAGTAGGACGTACTTATCTTCGGAATACGGAACTACTTGGCCTCAGCCGGCTCTTCGTACTTCGGGAACACCGGCGAAGGGGCCGGCAGCTCCGTCCCTGCAACGATCGGGGTGCCAATGGCCGCGAACTGCCGGGCTTCCCCTTCGGGCTGGCCCAGCGTCTGCAGAAGCGCCGCCGTTGCGGCGGGCATGACCGGCTGTGCCAGGATGGCCACGATCCGCAGCACCTCGAGCGTCACGTAGAGCACGGTATTCATCCGCTCAACGTCGGTTTTCCGCAGCACCCACGGCGCCTGCTCGGCGAAATAGGCGTTGGTGTCGCCGAGGACTCCCCAGATCGCTTCAAGGGCGCGGCTGAATTCCTGCTTATCAAAGGCTGCCCGGGCCGCGGCGAGGAGGCCGCCGGCCTGCTCCAGGATGGCGTTGTCCTCCGCAGTGAACGCGCCGGGAACGGGGACCGTGCCCCCACAGTTCTTGGCGACCATGGACAGCGAACGCTGGGCCAGGTTGCCGAAGTTGTTGGCCAGGTCCGCGTTCATCCGCCCCACGATGGCGTCGTGGTTGTAGCTGCCGTCAGCGCCGAACGGCACTTCGCGGAGGAAGAAGAACCGCACCTGGTCCACGCCGTACTGGTCCACGAAATCGGATGGAGCCACCACGTTGCCCAAGGACTTGGACATCTTCACTCCGTTGTTCTGCAGGAAGCCGTGGATCATGACGCGCCTGGGCAGTTCAAGGCCTGCGCTCATGAGGAAGGCGGGCCAGTAGATGGCGTGGAAGCGTGAGATGTCCTTGCCGATGATGTGTACGTCGGCGGGCCAGTACTTCCGGAACTTTTCAGATTCGACGTCGGGGTAGCCAACTCCCGTGAGGTAGTTCGTCAGGGCGTCCACCCAGACGTACATGACGTGCTTGTCGTTGCCCGGAACCGGGACGCCCCAGTCGAACGTGGTGCGGCTGATCGACAGGTCCTCCAGGCCGCGCTTCACGAAGCTGATGACTTCGTTGAAGCGGTACTGCGGGGCACCGAACTCCGGATGTGACTCGTAGAGCGCCAGGAGCTTGTCCTGGTAGGCGGACAGCCGGAAGAAGTAGCTCTCCTCCGCCGTCCACGTCACCTCCGTGTCCGTCTCCTTGGAGTAGCGCACGCCGTCGTCCTTGACCACGGTGTCGTCCTCAACGTAGAAGGCTTCGTCCCGGACGGAGTACCAGCCCTCGTACTTGGACAGGTAGATGTCCCCGTTGGCTTCCATCTTTTTCCAGATGGCCTGCGACGCGGCGTAGTGGTCCTCGTCAGTGGTCCGGATGAAACGGTCGTACGAGATCCCCAGCGCGGCATGCGCCGCCTTGAAGGCTTCGACATTCCGGTCCACCAGTTCCTTGGGGGTGATGCCTTCCTTCTCGGCCGTCTGGGCGATCTTCATCCCGTGCTCGTCCGTGCCGGTCAGGAACATCACGTCGTAGCCGTCCAGCCGCTTGAAGCGGGCCATTGCGTCGGTGGCAATGTACTCGTAGGCGTGGCCGATGTGCGGCACCCCGTTGGGGTAGGTGATGGCCGTGGTGATGTAGAACGGCGTTTTCTCTGAAGCAGTCACGTAGAGGACGTTACCTTCGGTGCGGAGGGGCGGGCTAGATGAGTTCGGTCAGGGTATCGCTGAGACGGACGAGTTCGTGGTCGTGCGAGGCCACCAGGACGGCGATTCCGTCCGACGTGGTGTCCTTCAGGATGCTGATGATCCGGTTGGCAGAGGCACGGTCGAGGCTGGCAGTGGGCTCATCCACCACCAGGACGCGCGTGCCCAGGATCAGTGCCCGGGCAATGGCGACGCGCTGGCGTTCACCGCCGGAGAGCTGGGCAGGACGGTGCCGCATGCGGCGGCCCAGCCCCACGAGGTCCAGCAGGTCCTTGGCCATGTCGCGGCGCTGGTCCACTTCGCCGTCAGGGACAGCGGGCAGCAGCACGTTCTCGAGGGCGCTCATCCCGTCAATCAGTGCACCGCCCTGGTCGACGTAACCGATCAAGGCACGACGGCGGTCGGCGATTTCGTCGTCGCCCATGCTTTCGAGGGAATCGCCTTCCCAGTAGACACGGCCCGACGTCGGCAGCGTCAGTCCCGCGCCGACGGTGAGGATGCTGGTCTTGCCGGAGCCGCTGCGGCCGGCAACGCAGTGCATCTCGCCGGCGTGCAGGGTGAGGTCGAAGCCTTCCACCACGCTGACGGCTTCGGCACCGCCCTTGCCCCCGCCGTAGCGGATGGTGATGTCGTTCAGTTCCAGCGGGGTCCCGTGGTCGGCGGCCTTGACGATGGTGTTGGCGCGGGTCTGCAGGGGGACCTCCGCGGAGCCGGACCGGCGGCTCCGCTGGACATTCGTCGGGTTTGTCATTGGACCACTTTCGTTGCAATCGGTATCCAGCAAAGTACAGCCACAAGGCCTGCCACGCCCGCCCACAGTGCAGCGTACGGCGCCAGCAGCAGGCCTATCCCCAGGGCGCCCAGCACGCCCAGCGGCAGGGCAAGGGTTCCCACCAGGGCATTCTCGAACAGCCGGACCTGGCGCAGCATGTCCGGGTTCCAACCCATCGCCTCGAGGATGCCGAGGTACTGGCGCTTGGCGTTGAGCTCAAACCGCCCGGTGACCAGCGTGAGCACCAGCCCGACAGCCACGCCCGAAAGGGCGAGGAGGATGCTGGGCAGGGCAACACTGGCTGCGGCCAGGCCACTCAGGGCACTGGCGCCGGCAGCGCGGGGAATGTCAATGAGCAAGGCGATGAGGCCGCCCACTGCAGCGCCGAACACGCCTACGGCCAGGGCAAGGGAGATCGTGTTGAATTTGTTGGTGCTCAGCTGGCGGTTGGCGAAAGTCAGCGGCGAGTCCACCGGGATGAGCCGCTCGTCATGCTGCGGCTCCTGGTCCACGACGTGGCCGTGGCGCAGCTGCTGCGCTGCGAAGAAGGCCGCAGCAGCGTAGAGCACAAGGACGGACACGGACACGAGGGCCGTGGCAAGGCTCCAGCTCACCAGGCTCAGCACGGTCCCGGCGACGGCCAGCAGGACGGCGCCCACTCCGAACTCCTCCAGCACCCACCGGCGCACCCGGCGCTGGGTCCAGCCCATGGCCCGGAGCGTTCCGGCTTCGCTCCTTCGCTTGCGGATGTAGCTGACGGTGGATGCCCCCGTCAGGAGGGCTGCACCGCAGAGCGTCAGGAAGAGCAGCGTGACGTTGGTGCCGGACAAGGATCCGGTGACGGCTTCGGCAGCGTTCTGCCGCACCCAGGACTGCCGGACGGTGCCCAGGGCGGATTCCTTCCCGGCGCCGTCCTTGGAGTAGCCGGGAACGAAGATGCTGGCATCCTCGCGTGCGGAACCGGCCACAATGGTGGCTTCCAGGCCCATCGCGCGGATTTCGCCCGCCAGCTTCTCGACGTCGGGCTGCGCCTGCTTCCAGCTGCCCGGCGCCTTCGCGCGGACCCGGACGGCGTCGATCACGCTGGCGTTGTCGGTGTAACCCCGGGCAGCGGCAAGCCCGTAGTAATCGGTGATGGCACCGGCGGACTGGCTGGCCAGGCCGGTGGCGCTCAGGGAAGGTTCCAGCTCCGTGGCCGGGACATCGTTTCCGGCAGCGTCCTTGACCAGGGTGAACGGGGTGGGGTCGTAGCCACCGAGCGGCAGCTTGTTGACGTCGCCGGCGGCGGCAGCAACGGCAGAGGGGTCGAACGTGCCGTAGACCATCGCCAGCGGAGCAGCTGCCTGCGACCCCGTTTCGAGGTTCTCGCGGTAGGAACGTTCGTCCACGGGTTCGCGCTGGGTCTGGTCCACAGGGGCGCCGTTGGCGCTCTTCTCGGGCAGCCGGTTGACGGTCACCCATTCGCCGGGAACTGCTGCCTTGTCCACGGCGCCGTTCGCAGCCGTTTCGCCGTCCGTGTACTTGGGTGCGGCGGCAAAGTCGGTGCTCCACGTGGCCGGGGTGTAGAGGCCCTGGTTGAAGTTGCCGGTGCTCCCAAGCAGGGATGAGTGGTCCGTGGAGCCCGGCCAGGAAAGGACGAAGGGGTCCTTGGAGACGAACGGGAGGTAATCCTTGTCCAGGGACCGGGAAACGGTACCGACGTCCTTGACGACCTTGCCGGCGCCGTCAATCTCTTCGATCTTGACGTTGTACTTGAGGTCCAGCGACGTGCCGGAGCGCACGATCAGCGGAATGGCCTGGGAGTCGGCAGTCAGCTGCCCGGTCCGCTTGGCCTGCTGGTACTGGGTCATCAGCGGTGCCCAGTACTTGAGCTTGACGCCGAGGAAGTCCGGCCCTTCCTTAAGCTGGTCCAGGCTGATGCCGTTGGTGAAGAGCCCTTCAAGGTAGCGGCCCACGGCGCCCGCGTCGCGTGCATCAGCGGGCGGCGCCTTCTCCAGCGGGGCCAGGAAGTCGCCCGCCGAGCCCAGCAGGGCCCGCTCGGCGGCCGGGTCCACTGCCACCACCGATTCGGTTACCTCAGGGGCGAGGGGCAGTGATACGGACAGGTTGAAGAGGTTGTGCTCGGAGCCGCCGGCCGGGGCGGGAAACTTGATGCCCGTTTCATCCTTGGGTGCAGCGATCCTGATACTGCTGCCTCCGGCGGCCTTTTCTTCAACGAGCTTGGCCTTGCCCAGGGTGCCTTCGGCAGTGGACTTGAACAGCGTCTGCTCAGAGACGCCGTCGGAGCTGACGGCGCTGGCGGTCAGGCGGTACTTCTTGCTTTCGTCGCTCAGCACGGATTCGGCGGCAGGCCACTGGTCCGGGGCGGTTGCCCCGGCGGCCTGGTCGGCCGTTGCGGTGCCGGCCAGCCCGGCGTTGTAGCCCAGGTAGTCCATGGCCTCCAGGCGGGGCGACTCGAGGTTCTGGGTCACCCGGGAGACGAGGCTGATGGGGGCTGCCACGGAGGTTCCGGTCAGCTTTTTGATGGCTTCCAGCTGTTCAAAGCTGATGCCTCCGGTCCCGTTGGCGATCTCCGGCTGCATCAGCGCGCCGGAAGGCGCCTTGGCCTGGACCAGGATGTCATAGAGTCCCCGTGAATTTTCATCCACGGTCCTGTTGAGTGCAGCCTGTGACTGGCTTTGGACGAGGACCGACAAGCACATGGCTGCGATCAAGATGGCCGCGGTCAACAGCAGCACCCTGCTTCTGATGAACCTCTGGACGGCGTTCATGGAACTCCCTGAAACCTGGAATGCGTGCGCACATTCGAGTCCGCGCGGGGCGGACATGGACTATTACGGACTGATGTGCAAAAGGTAATTGGCCGGCCTGCCGGCCCCGGTCCTGAATCAGGACCAAGCCATTGTAAGCAGACCGGCCAATCATACGTGGCCTTGCGGGGACTCGCCGAAGCGGGTCCGGCGGGTACGGCGTTTCGCTGCCGTGGACTAGTCCTCCAGGTCCACTTCACGTACCATTTCGGCGCCGATGCCGGCCTTGATGGCGTCGAGGACCTGCTGCGGCACCGAGCTGTCGATGGTCAGGAGCGCGAGCACCTGGCCGCCCTCGTCAGAGCGCGCAACCTGCATGCCGGCGATGTTGATGTTGTTCATGCCCAGGATATGGCCGATCGTTCCGATCACGCCCGGGCGGTCGGTGTAGGCCACTACCACCAGGTGTTCGCTGATCGGGATTTCCACCTCGAACCCGTTGATGCCCACCAGCTTCTGGATCTGCTTGGGTCCGGTCAGGGTACCGGCCACCGAGATCTGGCTGCCGTCGCTGAGGGCGCCGCGGAGGGTCAGGACGTTCCGGTAGGACTCGGTTTCCGGGGTGGTGATCAGGCGGACGTTGATGCCCCGCTGCTCGGCGATGACCGGCGCGTTGACATAGGAGACCTGCTCGGTCACGACGTCGGCGAAGATGCCCTTGAGGGCGGCCAGCTCCAGGACCTTGACATCGAGGGATGAAATCTCGCCGGCAACCTCAACGTCGAACTGGGTCAGGGAGGCATGGGTCAGGGCTGTGAAGATCCGGCCCAGCTTCTCGATCAGCGGGATGCCGGGGCGGACGTCGGGGGCGATGACGCCGCCGGCCACGTTCACGGCGTCGGGCACCAGTTCACCGGCGAGGGCGAGGCGGACCGACTTGGCGACCGAAACACCGGCCTTTTCCTGGGCTTCGTCGGTGGAGGCCCCGAGGTGCGGGGTGACCACCACGTTGTCCAGCTTGAAGAACGGCAGGTCGGTGCTCGGCTCCTTGGAGAAGACGTCCACGCCGGCGCCGGCGATTTCGCCGTCCTGCAGGGCCGTAAAGAGTGCTTCCTCGTCCACCAGTCCGCCGCGGGCCACGTTGACAACGTAGGCGGTGCTCTTCATCTTCTTGAAGGCGTCCGCGCCCAGCATGCCCACCGTCTCCGGCGTCTTGGGCATGTGGATGGTGATGAAGTCCGCCTGGGCCAGGAGCTCATCCAGGGTCACCAGCTGGACGCCGAGCTGTGCCGCACGGGCTGAGGTGATGTACGGATCGTAGGCGAGGATCTTGGTGTCAAAGCCCTTCAGGCGGGCAGCGACGAGGGCGCCGATCCTGCCGAGGCCGATGATGCCGATCTTCTTTTCGAAGAGTTCGATGCCCGTGTACTTGGAGCGCTTCCACTCCCCGTCCTTGAGGGCGGCGCTGGCCTGCGGGATGTGGCGGGCCAGGCTGAGGATGTGTCCCACCGTGAGTTCAGCTGCCGAGACGATGTTGGAGGTGGGCGCGTTCACCACCATGACACCGGCCTGCGTGGCTGCCTTGATGTCCACGTTGTCCAGGCCTACGCCCGCACGGGCGATGACCTTGAGGTTCTTCGCAGCGGCGATCGCCTCGGCGTCCACCTGCGTTGCCGAGCGGACCAGGATCGCGTCAACGTCGCCAATGGCGGAGAGCAGCTGGGAACGGTCGGCGCCGTCGGTCTGGCGGATCTCGAAGTCCGGGCCCAGGGCCTCGACGGTAGCGGGGGAAAGTTCTTCGGCGAGCAGTACTACGGGTTTTGACACGGCTGATCCTCTGCGTTGCAGTCCGGGGGATAAAAATAGTCTAGGCCGACGGAAAGGCCGGGCTCACATTGTTAAGTGTGAACCCGGCCTCACAGTCTGACTTTATAACGGCACGTTGGGCCAGCCTTAGCGGGCTGCGGAACCTTCGACGTAGTCCACGTCCTGCTGCTGCCAGGCGAAGAGGGAGCGCAGTTCGCGGCCAACAGCCTCGATGGGGTGCTGCTCAGCCTTGGCACGCAGGGCCTTGAATTCGACGCCGCCGTTGTCCTGGTCCTCGATGAAACGCTTGGCGAAGGCGCCGGACTGGATGTCGGCCAGGACGGCCTTCATGTTTTCCTTCACCTCCGGGGTGATGACGCGGGGACCGGAGACGTAGTCGCCGTACTCAGCGGTGTCCGAAACGCTCCAGCGCTGCTTGGCAATGCCGCCTTCCCACATGAGGTCGACGATGAGCTTGAGCTCGTGGAGAACCTCGAAGTAGGCGATCTGCGGCTGGTAGCCGGCTTCGGTCAGGGTTTCGAAGCCGTACTGGACCAGCTGGGACACGCCGCCGCACAGGACGGCCTGCTCGCCGAAGAGGTCCGTTTCGGTTTCTTCGGTGAAGGTGGTCTTGATGACGCCGGCGCGGGTGCCGCCGATGGCCTTGGCGTAGGACTTGGCCAGCTCCCAGGCGGAACCGGTGGCGTCCTGTTCGACGGCGATGATGTCCGGGATGCCGCGGCCGGCTTCGAATTCGCGGCGCACGGTGTGGCCCGGAGCCTTCGGGGCGACGAGGATGACGTCAACGCCCTCCGGAGCCTGGATGTAGCCGAAGCGGATGTTGAAACCGTGGGCGAAGGCAAGGGCCTTGCCGGGCTTCAGCTTGTCCTTGATGGAGTCGTTGTAGATCGAGCGCTGGTGCTGGTCCGGCGCCAGGATCATGATGACGTCGGCCCATTCGGCGGCGTCGGCAACGTTCTTGACCGTGAAGCCTGCGTCCTCGGCCTTGGGTGCGGACTTGGAGCCGTCCTTCAGGGCGATGACAACCTCGACGCCGGAATCGCGCAGGTTAAGCGCGTGGGCGTGGCCCTGGGAACCGTAGCCAACAATGGCTACCTTGCGGCCCTGGATAATCGACAGGTCGGCGTCGTCGTCGTAGAACATTTCAGTCACTTGCGTAACTCCTCTTGAGTGGATTGTAGATAGGTGTCTTGCGTGGTGCGGTTACGGGCGTTGCGTACTGCCGCGCGGGACCTTGAGGGCCTAAGCGGAGCGCAGCGCCCTGTCACTCATGGAGCGGGATCCCCGTCCAACGGCCAGGGTGCCGGACTGCACGATTTCGCGGATGCCGAAGGGCTCCAGCACTGAAAGCAGCGCTGCGAGCTTCTCCGGGGTACCGGTTGCCTCGATCACCAACGAGTCTGTGGACACGTCGACGACGGCGGCACGGAACAGGTCTGCGGCCTGGGTAACCTGCAGGCGTGTTGCGGCATCCGCACGTACCTTGACCAGGATGTGGTCGCGCTGTACGGAAGATTCGGAAGTCAGCTCAACGATCTTGATGACGTTGATCAGCTTGTTGAGCTGCTTGGTGACCTGCTCGATGAGGTCGCCGTCGGCGTCGACAACGACCGTCATCCGGGAAATGCCCGGAACCTCGGTGGGGCCTACGGCCAGGGAGTTGATGTTGAAGGCGCGCCGGGCGAAGAGGCTCGCAACCCGGGTCAGGACGCCCGGCTTGTCTTCCACCAGGACGGAAAGTGTGTGGCGGCTCATGGTCAGTCCTCTTCTTCCCATTCCGGGGTCATGTTGCGGGCAACCTGGATCTGGTCGTTGCTCACGCCGGCGGGCACCATCGGCCACACCATGGAGTTGGGGCTCACCACGAAGTCGATGACTACGGGGCGGTCATTGATTTCGAGGGCCTTCTGGATGGTGGCGTCGATGTCCTCGTCGCGTTCACAGCGGAACGAGGCGCAGCCGTACGCCTCCCCCAGCTTGACGAAGTCCGGGATGCGGACGGTGTCGTGGCCGGTGTTCAGGTCGGTGTTCGAGTAGCGGCCTTCATAGAAGAGGGTCTGCCACTGACGCACCATGCCCAGGGAGGAGTTGTTGATGACGGCAACCTTGATGGGGATCTTGTTAATGGCGCAGGTGGCCAGTTCCTGGTTGGTCATCTGGAAGCAGCCGTCGCCGTCGATGGCCCAGACCACCCGGTCCGGCTCGCCCACCTTGGCGCCCATCGCAGCCGGCACGGCATAGCCCATGGTGCCGGCGCCGCCCGAGTTGAGCCACGCATGCGGGCGCTCGTACTTGATGAACTGAGCTGCCCACATCTGGTGCTGGCCAACGCCTGCCACGTAGATGCCTTCCGGACCGGTCAGGGCGCCGATCCGCTCGATGACCTTCTGCGGGGCGGTCAGGCCGTCGTCCGGCTCGGTCCAGCCCAGCGGGTAGGTTTCCTTGAGGTTGTTGAGGAAGGCCCACCAGGTGGTGAGGTCCGGGGTGCCCGACGCCTCGAACTGGGTGCGGACGGCTTCGGTGAGCTCCGGAATGATCTCCTTGACCGAACCAACAATCGGCACATCCGCAGTGCGGTTCTTGGAGATTTCGGCCGGGTCGATGTCGGCGTGGATGACCTTGGCCATCGGTGCGAACGTCTTCAGCACGCCGGTGACGCGGTCGTCAAACCGGGCACCGAGGGTGATCAACAGGTCCGACTGCTGCAAGGCAGTCACCGCCGAAACGGTGCCGTGCATGCCGGGCATTCCCATGTGCTGCGGGTGTGAGTCCGGGAACGCGCCCTTGGCCATCAGCGTGGTGACGACCGGGGCTCCCGTGGCCTCGGCGAGTGCCAGCAGCTCAGCGGATGCGTGCGCCTTGATGACACCGCCGCCCACGTACAGCACGGGTTTGCTGGCCGCGGCAATCAGCTTGGCGGCCTCGCGTACCTGCTTGTTGTGCCCTCGGGTGACCGGGCGGTAACCGGGCAGGTCGATGCGCGGCGGCCAGGAGAAGGTCATCTCGCCTACCTGGGCGTCCTTGGCCACGTCCACGAGGACGGGACCGGGGCGCCCGGTGGAAGCGAGGTGGAACGCTTCCGCCATGACATGCGGGATGTCGTTGGGGTCGGTCACCAGGAACGAGTGCTTGGTGATGGGCATGGTGATGCCCACGATGTCGGCTTCCTGGAACGCGTCGGTGCCGATCACACCGCTGGACACCTGGCCGGTGATGGCCACCAGCGGAACGGAGTCCATGTGGGCATCCATGATGGCGGTAACGAGGTTGGTGGCGCCCGGGCCCGAGGTGGCGATGCAGACGCCCACCCGCCCGGTCACCATGGCGTAGCCTTGCGCGGCGTGGCCGGCTCCCTGTTCGTGACGGACCAGCACGTGGTTCATGCTGGAGGCCATCAAGGGGTCGTAGGTGGGCAGGATCGCGCCACCGGGCAAACCGAAAATATCGTCGACGCCGAGTTCTTCGAGCGAGCGGACAATTGCTTGCGAGCCGGTCATCACCGTCGGGGGTACGACGTTGTTCGGCCCAAGGACAGGAGAGACGGCGGCAAGCTCGGCGACGACGGCGTTCTCAGCCGTCCGGTCGGCGCGGTCCGGAGCCTTGGCGGCTCCGGCGGACTTGGTGGCCATCAGCGAGGGGCTGATGGGCGATCCTTTGCTCATCGGACTCTTCCTTGTGGATCATCTGTGGTTCGTGGAAACTGCGGGAAATAAAAAAACCCCTCAGCCTGGCGGCTCTTCGAGGGGTTCGCGCGTGACAGTTCGTTGCCGGGGCTAGTGGGCCACGCGCTTGCTAAGGACGACGACTGCTTCTGCAACAGCGCAGCTGGTAACGAAAGTCATGCGTTCAGTTTTCCCTCTGGGCGAGATGCGTGTCAACGAGCCGTGTCACGATCTCACCATGTGGACCCCATTGTCCACTTATTGATCCTCCAGCGGAAGGATCAAAACCTACAGCCAATCACCCTGGCCCGGAAGGGCTTAACAAGGGTGATGCCGAGGGGCCCCTTGCATGAGGCGCTCAGCGCCTCATGCAAGGGGAAGGCATCAGCCGCAGTATGCGCCTGTGCTGGCACTGTGCACCAGCTTGGCGTACTTGGCGAGCACGCCCTTGGTGTACCTGGCCGGGAGCGGCTCCCAGCCCACCTTGCGGGCTTCGAGCTCGGCCTCGTCGACCAGCAGGTCGAAGCTGCGGGCTGCGATGTCCACGCGGATACGGTCACCGTCCTTCACGAAGGCGATGGGGCCGCCGTCGACCGCTTCCGGGGCCACGTGGCCGATGCACAGGCCTGTGGTGCCGCCGGAGAACCGGCCGTCGGTAAGGAGCAGGACGTCCTTGCCCAGGCCTGCGCCCTTGATGGCGCCCGTGATGGCGAGCATCTCGCGCATGCCCGGACCGCCCTTGGGGCCTTCGTAGCGGATAACGACGACGTCCCCGGCGTGGATCCGGCCGTTGTCCAGGGCGTCCAGGGCTCCCTGTTCACGCTCGAAGACTCGGGCGGTGCCTTCAAAGACATCGGCATCGAAGCCTGCGCTCTTCACCACTGCGCCCTCGGGCGCCATGGAGCCGTGCAGGATGGTGATGCCGCCGGTCTTGTGGATGGGGTTGTCCAGGGCGCGCAGGATCTTGCCGTCCACATCCGGCGGGTTGATGGCGTCGAGGTTTTCGGCCACGGTCTTGCCGGTGACGGTGAGGCAGTCGCCGTGCAGCAGGCCGGCGTCGAGCAGTGCCTTCATGATCACCGGCACGCCGCCGATCCTGTCCACGTCGGTCATGACGTAGCGGCCGAACGGTTTGAGGTCGCCCAGGTGGGGGATCTTGTCGCCGATGCGGTTGAAGTCATCCAGCGTCAGCTCAACTTCGGCCTCGCGGGCGATCGCCAGGAGGTGCAGCACGGCGTTGGTGGAGCCGCCGAAGGCCATGGTGACGGCGATGGCGTTCTCGAACGCTTTCTTGGTCATGATGTCGCGCGCAGTGATGCCCTGGCGGAGCAGGTTGACCACTGCCTCGCCTGACTTGCGGGCGAATTCATCACGACGGCGGTCTGCCGAGGGCGGGGCGGCCGAGCCGGGCAGGGACATGCCCAGGGCCTCGCCGATGCAGGCCATGGTGTTGGCCGTGTACATCCCGCCGCAGGCACCTTCGCCGGGGCAGATGGCCTTTTCGATGCGGGTCAGGTCCTCCATGCTCATCTTGCCCGCGGCGCAGGCACCAACGGCCTCGAATGCATCGATGAGGGTGACTTCCTTCTCGGAGCCGTCCTCAAGCTTGACCCAGCCCGGCATGATGGAACCGGCGTAAAGGAAGACGCTGGACAGGTCCAGGCGGGCAGCTGCCATCAGCATGCCGGGGAGGGACTTGTCGCAGCCGGCCAGCAGGACCGAACCGTCAATCCGCTCCGCCTGCATAACGGTCTCCACGGAGTCGGCAATGACTTCGCGTGACACCAGGGAGAAGTGCATGCCCTCATGGCCCATGGAGATGCCGTCGGAAACCGAAATGGTGCCGAACTGCATGGGGAACCCGCCGCCGGCGTGGACGCCTTCCTTGGCGCCTTGCGCAAGCCGGTTCAGGGAGAGGTTGCAGGGAGTGATTTCGTTCCAGGAACTGGCGACGCCGACCTGGGGCTTGGCGAAGTCGTCATCTCCCATACCGACCGCCCGGAACATGCCGCGGGCGGGCGCCG
Organism: Pseudarthrobacter sp. GA104; assembly: GCF_009741265.1. Classification (GTDB taxonomy): domain Bacteria; phylum Actinomycetota; class Actinomycetes; order Actinomycetales; family Micrococcaceae; genus Arthrobacter. The sequence goes on along the minus strand of NZ_WOWL01000001.1, from coordinate 3,895,542 downwards.
CGTGGATTCCGTCCGTTACGACCCGGCTCCGGGGTTTGATGTCAGGCTTGTTCTCGGTTGCGATCTGGGCGTCACTCATAGGGGAAAGTCTAGGGCTCGGCTGCACACCGGAACGACAGGTTCACGCCCCTCAATACCAAAAGCCTGAAATTCGATGCCGGATCATGGACTGCCATCTCGCATAGTGAGACGAGTCGTTCGAGGCCCGTCCCGCCCGGCGCTGGCTCACGGGCGTCTTCCATGCCCCGCCCCGCGCAACAGCCACTGCCGTCAATCTGGACAGTCGTGGCCGCCGGACGTAGCGTCAGGAAAAGACACCTTGCCATCCGGACTGAAGGGCCTGCCATGGATTTCGTTTTCTGGATCATCCTGATCATTGTCATCATCGGCGTTGTGTGGTGGTTGCTGAACCGCAACAGTGCATCCAAGCCGTCCGGGAGGTCCGGCGCCGAGGGCACGCGCACCGACGGAGCGCTCTCGGGCGGAAGCGCCGCTGCCTCTGCTGAAGCAGCCGGCACCACCGGCCTTCCCGGCGCAGCAGGTTTCGGCCGTCCCGCCGAACCTGCAGCGCCGACCACCGCAGAGGAACCCGCAGATACGGCGGCACCGGCTGCAGTCCCGCCAGTACCCGGCCAGGACGAGCGCCGCAGCCAGGACGAGGACGAGTGGGAAACCAAATGGTCCGAGGCCTCGGGCTCCTCCGTCGTTGCAGCCGGCGGAGCATCCCACCGCGGGCCGCAGGAAAGTCCTCTGCAGGAAAGCCCGGCCGGGACCGGTGGCGCGTCCACGGCGGCTCCTTCCCCGGCTCCCGCGGACCAGCCGGCAGAGCCGGCGCCGGCATCCCGGCCGGTCCATCACCCTGAATACACGGAGCCGCACGCCCCCACCCTCCCGGGCGCCGAGACGGCGGCGGTGGAGGACCTGGACGACGCCGGTCCGGCGGGCCGGGCTTCCACGCCGGCGGGTGCCGGTACTGAAAACGGCACTGCAAGTGGTGCTGCGAGTGCCTCTGCCGCGGGCCAGCCCGCCGGTGGCGGCGCGCCCGCAACGCCGACAGCTGCCGTCGTTCCCGACAGCGCGCCCGCGGCAGAAACGGCGGACCGCACCCAGTCTTCCGCCGTGACTGAATCCGCCGTGACTGAAAACGGAGCCGACCACGCCCGACAGCCCCAGGCCGCAGCAGCGACGGAACCCGCAGGACACCTGGCGGCGGATGAACCCTACGGGGCGGGCTCAGCGGCCGCGGGAGCGGATGGCAGCGGACCGGCCGGCTACACGGTCAAGGGTGACGCCGGAACCATGGTCTATTACGAGGAGGGGCATCCCGAATATGACCAGGCGCGGGCTGAGGTCTGGTTTGAGTCGGCCGCCCATGCCGAGGCCGCGGGCTTCCGGGTTCCCCGCCGGAAACGGCTCGAGTAAGGCCCGCGCCGGCACCTACGGCACCATCATCGGTTTCACTGCTGCCCTGTGGCCCATTTCACAGGCCCGTACGGCACGATCCGCGACGTCGCCAGGACGCCGAAGGGCGGATTCCGGCTCCCACCCGACAATAAAAACCCTGATTTTATGCTGGTTCTGCCCCCTCCCCCTCGATGTGGGCCCTGCTTTCCACCCGATTTCACATGCGCAAAAAGTTCGTGTAGAGTTTCATGTCGTTGCGGAGATCAACCGGGAAAGAAAAGCCGGTGATCACAGCAAAAAGATGCACCTCTAGCTCAATTGGCAGAGCAATTGACTCTTAATCAATGGGTTCCGGGTTCAAGTCCCGGGGGGTGCACGATTGGGAAAACAGCCTCCTGCTCGCGGAAACGCGAGCAGGAGGCTGTTTTGCTGTGTCCCCACTTGTTTCGGCCCCTGGCCACCGCGGAGGGACCTGCATGGCGCCGACGTTGCGAAGGTGGCCGGGGGCCGTCCTCGGGCAACAAAAAAGGCGTGACCGCAGCCCTTGGAGGCCGCAGTCACGCCTGCCCGCCGGCGACTAGCCCGGCGCCTTACTTCTAGGGTGTGTTCTCCACCAGCGCGCCGTTGGCGGAGCTGGGGGTTGTGGCGAACTGGCTGGCCAGTTCGCGCACGACAGCCTGGAGTTCCTGACGCAGCAAGTCCGGATCAATTGAGGCTGACGCCAGCACCGACCGTTCCATTTCCACCGCGGCCTTAACGGCTTCTTTGCCCTGCTCGGTGAGGGACACCACATGGCTCCGGCGGTCCGACGTGCTGCGGACGCGGACGATGTGTCCGTGGGCCTCAAGGCGGCTGAGCGTCTTACCCATAGTCTGCGCCTGGACACGAACGTATTGGGCAAGCTGCGCCTGGGTCATGGGGCCTTGCGCATCGAGAACCTCGATGGCAATGACTCCCGCATGGGTGAGGCCGATGGCACCCAGTTTTTCATTCCAGGAGTGTTCAACGAGGCGCGCAGCAGTGGACAAGAGGCGCCCCGTGGGCCAGTGATCCATATCAGGCATGCAGCAAGTATAGCCAAGTGCCGATTAGCACTGGTTCCCTGCCCTTACTAGGCTGGTGTGTCCCGCCCGCGAAAAGGAGAAAAACATTGGCTGACAGACTCGTAACCGGCGACGACGCGCCCGGTTTCACACTGAAGGACTCTTCCGGCGCGGACGTCAGTTTGTCCGGGCGCCCCGGCCGCCACACCATTGTGTACTTCTACCCGGCAGCCGCAACACCGGGGTGCACCAAGGAGGCGTGCGATTTCCGCGACAACCTTGCCTCTCTCCAGTCGGCCGGCTACGACGTGCTGGGCATCTCCCCCGATCCGGTGGAAAAACTGGCGAAGTTCGCGGCAAAGGAAGAGCTCACTTTTCCCTTGCTCTCGGACGCGGACCATGCCGTTGCGGAGGCGTACGGTGCCTGGGGCGAGAAGAAGAACTACGGCAAGACCTACGAGGGACTGATCCGTTCCACCATCGTGGTGGACCCCGAGGGCAAGGTTGCGCTGGCCCAGTACAACGTCAGGGCCACGGGCCACGTTGCCAAGCTGCGGCGGGACCTCAACCTCGACGCCTGACCGTGCGGCGCTAACCAAGGCCCTGCCGTGGCGACGCTACAATGGACACTGGCATCCGCCGTCGGGCCCTGCCGAAGGGAAACGGCGGCAGGAAGCCCTGCGCGAGTGGTGAAATTGGCAGACACGCAGGATTTAGGTTCCTGTGCCTTCGGGCGTGGGGGTTCAAGTCCCCCCTTGCGCACTATGTGGTCCCCCGGCTGTGGCCGGGGGACCACTCCGTTTAACCGGCCCGCCACCTGCGCTTATGCACGGCAAAATTCGCAGGCCGCCGAAAAAGTCCTTGGAATGCACCCATCCGCGTCCCGCCCCCGGCCGAATACCCAGTGAGACACCGGCCAAGGGCAGGTGCCCACCAGCAAGATTCGAACGACGCCGTCCGACAGTGTGTCCGCGGCGGGCAGACGCCACAATCCAAGGAGAACCGAAATGCAGACCATCAAGCGCACAACCTTCACCGTCGCAGGCGTAGCAGCAGCAGCTCTGCTCAGCCTCACCGCCTGTGGCGGTTCGGCATCGACGTCCGGCTCCTCCGCTCCCGCGGAATCGCCGGCGGCTACGAGCATGGCGCCTTCACCGTCCGCCACCGCCTCCGCTGCGGCCATGGATCCGGCGGCCAACCTGGTTGGCCCGGGCTGCGCGGGCTACGCCGAAAAGGTCCCCTCAGGTGCAGGCTCCGTGGAAGGCATGGCCCTCGATCCGGTGGCGGTTGCAGCGTCCAACAACCCGATCCTGACAACCCTCACCGCCGCCGTTTCCGGAAAGCTGAACCCCAAGGTTGACCTGGTGGACACCCTGAACGGCGGCGAGTTCACGGTCTTCGCTCCGGTGGATGACGCCTTCGCCAAGATCGATGCCGCCACCATCGAAACCCTGAAGACGGACGACGCCCTCCTGAGCAAGATCCTGACCTACCACGTTGTTCCCGGCCAGATCACCCCCGACAAGATCGCCGGCACCCACGCTACGGTCCAGGGCGGTTCAGTTACTGTCACGGGCAGCGGTGACCAGCTCAAGGTAGATAACGCCAACGTGGTCTGCGGCGGCGTCCAGACCAAGAACGCCACCGTCTACCTGATCGACTCGGTGCTGATGCCCAAGTAGCCACCAGGTGCGGACACCCCACCGTGTCCGCGGGAACAGCGAAGCCGGGGGCCTGCCGAAAGGATGGCCCCCGGCTTCCCTGTGCCGCGGAGGCCGCTGCTGCCCCGCGGCCGGAACACCCGGCGGCGCCAGGGATCTGCAGGTGGCGTCTATTAGACTGGGCTTCGGTCCGCACGCGGCGGCTCCGGCAGATCCAGAGGTGATAAACGAGTGCCCAGCAGTACTTCGCGGCGGACAGTCATCAAGACGGGCGCTGTCCTCCTGGCGTTGGGCGTGACCTCCTGCACGGCCGTCCCCGCCCCCTCGCCGTCGTCGGACTCCCCCAGCGCAACAACCGCCGCCGAGCCCGCCGCCACCTTCAATTTTGGAACTGCTGCCCAGCCCCTGGGCCTGGATCCTGCCCTGTCCAACGATGTCGAGTCCCAGCGCATTACCCGCCAGATCCTCGAAGGTCTGGTGGGAGTGGACCAAATCACCGGAAAGCCCACGCCATTGCTCGCCACGGAGTGGACTGAATCGAACGAAGGCCGTTCCTACACCTTCAAACTCCGCTCCGACGTCGTTTTCCAGGACGGGACCCCGTTCAACGCGGAGGCCGTCTGCGTCAACTTCAACCGCTGGTTCGCCTTTTCCGCGGAGTTGAGGCGGCAGGCTCCGGGCGGAACCTTCAAGGGTGTCTTCAAGGCGCATTCGGATGAGCCGGAGCTCTCCATCTTCAAAAGCTGCACCGCACTCTCAGCGGACACTGTGAGGATTGACCTTACCCAGCGGTTCACCGCCTTCCTCCAGGCCCTTACGCTGCCGGCCTTTGCCATGGCCTCCCCTGCCGCCCTCGCCGCGGGCAAGGCCGACGTCCTAGACCAAAGCCGCGGCGGCCAGCCCGTCTCCGCCTTTGGCACCAAGCCGGTGGGAACCGGTCCGTTCAGCCTTTCCTCCTGGGACGAAGGAAGCGTTACGCTGGCCACCAACAAGTCCTATTGGGGCGAACGCGGCCAGATTTCCACCATCAACTTCGTCGCCTACGACCACCCGCAGGCCAGGCTCCAGGCCCTGCTCGACGGCAAGATCGACGGTTATGACGCCGTAACGGTGGGCAACTTCGACCAACTGGTCAAGCGCGGAAAGCAGATCGTCCAGCGCGACCCCTTCTCCGTCATGTACGTGGGCATCAACCAGGATGTCCCCGTGCTCCAGAACCTGAAGGTCCGCCAGGCGATCGAAATGGCGATCGACAAGGAGACCCTGATCCGCAGGTTCTTCATCGACAACACGGCCAAGGCCACGCAGTTCGTCCCGCCCAAGATCAGCGGATTCAACAACGAGGCCCCGGAGTTGGGCCACGACCCCGCCAAGGCCAAGGAGTACCTGAAGGAGGGCGGGTACGCCGGCGAGGAACTCAAGTTCTACTACCCCCTGAACGTCACCCGCCCCTACCTGCCCACCCCCGAGAAGGTCTATGCCGAGATCAGCCGCCAGCTCACCGCCGTCGGATTCAACATCCAGCCGGTTCCGGTGGACTGGTCCGACGGCTACCTGCAGAAGGTGCAGTCCCCCGGCGACCACGCGCTCCATCTCCTGGGCTGGAACGGCTCCTACTCCGATGCCGATAATTTCGTGGGCCCCCTCTTCGGGGAGAAGAACGGCGAGTTTGGCTACCATGATCCCCAGGTCTTTTCGAAGATCAACCGGGCGCGCGGGTTGCCCGAAGGCAAGGAACGGGATGAGCAATATCACACCATCAACGCCCAGATTGCGGCGACCGTACCCGCAGTCCCCGTCGCCTTCCCCATCTCCGCCCTGGCCCTGTCCGACCGTGTCCTGAGCTATCCGGCGTCGCCGGTCTTAAATGAAGTTTTCACGAAGGTGCAACTAAAGCCTTGACGGAGCGGCCCAATTTCAGTATGTCCGCTGCCCGGGGATATTCTGTGACAGCCAGAGCCGCTGCAATCGGAGACTGATCGTGACCTTCATTTCCAAGACCCCACATGCCGACGTCGTCCTGATTGGCGGCGGCATCATGAGCGCCACACTGGGGGCATTCCTCAAGCAGCTGGAGCCGGACTGGACCATCTCCCTGTTCGAACGGCTGGACCAGCCCGGGCTGGAAAGCTCCGGCCCGTGGAACAACGCCGGCACCGGCCACGCTGCCCTCTGCGAACTCAACTATTCCCCTGCAGCCAAAGACGGCTCAGTGGACCCCTCCAAGGCACTGCAGATCAATGAACAGTTCCAGTTGTCCCGCCAGTTCTGGTCCCATTTGGTGGACCGGAACCTGATCGGCTCTCCCAAGGGCTTCATCAACACCGTGCCGCACATGAGCTTCGTCATCGGCGAGGACCACACGCGCTTCCTGCGGACCCGGTACGAGGCACTCAAGCCCCACACCCTGTTCCGGAGCATGGAGTACTCCGAGGACCACGGCCAGATCGCCAAGTGGGCGCCGCTGATCGTGAAGGGGCGCGATCCCAAGCAGCGCATCGCCGCTACCCGCGCCGCGGAGGGCACCGACGTCGACTTCGGGGCACTCACCCGCGAACTGACCACCTACCTTGGGAACAACGGCGTCGAAATCAACTTCGGCCATGACGTCACGGGCATCTCCAGGGCGTCCGACGGCGGCTGGGACCTTTCGCTGAAGTACCCCAAGTCAGGCGAGCACGGCAAGATCCACGCCAAGTTCGTGTTTGTGGGTGCCGGCGGCGGCGCCCTGCACCTGCTGCAGGCTTCGGGCATCCCGGAAAGCAAGGGCTACGGCGGGTTCCCGGTCTCCGGGCAGTTCTTCCGCTGCACGGACGAGACCATCGCCGCCCAGCACAGTGCCAAGGTCTACGGCCAGGCATCGGTGGGCGCGCCGCCCATGTCGGTGCCCCACCTTGACACCCGGTACGTGGACGGAAAGCGTTCGCTGCTGTTCGGACCGTATGCCGGGTTCTCCACCAACTTCCTGAAGAACGGTTCCTACCTCGATCTTCCGCGGTCCATCAGGCCGAGCAACATCATTCCAATGCTGGCGGTGGCGAAGGACAACATGGACCTCACCGCGTACCTGGTCAAGGAAGTGGCCAAGCGCCACGGCGACAAAGTCGAAGCGCTGCGTGAGTACTACCCGGAGGCCAAGGATGGTGACTGGGAACTGATCACAGCCGGCCAGCGTGTACAGATCATCAAGAAAGATCCGCAGAAGGGCGGCATCCTCCAGTTCGGAACTGAAGTGATCGCCGGCCGTGACGGTTCCATCGGCGCGCTCCTGGGCGCGTCGCCCGGAGCATCCACTGCGGTCCCTATCATGATCGAACTGCTGAAGAAGACCTTCCCGCGGAACTTCAAGGGCTGGCAGTCCAAGCTGAAGGACATGATGCCCGGCTACGGGGTCAAGCTGGACGAGAACCCGGAGCTTGCCGTCGAGCTGGAAAAGGCAACAGCCAAGTCGCTTCAGCTGGAGAGCGTTTCCGCCAGCCGCTGACCCTGCCGGGGCCGGCGGCCGGCACGTCCGGGTCCGTATCCGTCAGTCAACCCCTCAGGAGACCATGCGATGTTCCGGCTGGCACAACTCTCACTTGCGAACCGGGCCCTGATCGCACTGGTTACTGTCTTCGCGTCCGTCTTTGGCGTGATCACCATGTCGTCGCTGAAGCAGGAACTCATCCCGTCGATCGAGTTCCCGCAGATCACCGTGCTGACCGCCATGCCGGGCGCCTCCCCGGAGGTGGTGGACAAGCAGGTGAGCGGGCCGCTGGAGACTGCCCTGAACGGCGTGGAGGGGCTGGAATCCACCTCCTCCACGTCCCGCAACGGCGTCTCCCAGATCACCATGGTGTTCACGTACGGTTCCAACCTGGACCGGGCACGGAACCAGATTGACCGGGCCATCTCCAACGCCAAGCGGACCCTGCCCGAGGACGTCCAACCGCAGGCCTTCGCCGGCAGCATCAATGATTTTCCCATCGTTTTCCTGGCGGTTTCCTCGGACAAGGGCCTCAGCGAACTCAACGCCGACCTCCAGCGGCTGAGCGTGCCCCGCCTGCAGAAGATCGACGGCGTCCGGGGCGCCGACGTGACAGGCGGCGCTACCCAGCACATCGAGATCCTTCCCCGGCCCGACGCGATGGAGGCATCGGGCGCCACCATCGCCTCCATCCGGGATGCGATGGCCAACAACGGTGCGCTGATCCCGGCCGGAACGCTGGAGGAGCAGGGCAAGACGCTGTCACTGCAGATCGGCAGCCCGGTCGATTCATTGGACGCCATCAAGGCGCTTCCGCTTGCCGGGGCCAGGAACGCCGCCACGATCGGCGCCGTGGCGGACGTCGCCCTCAAAGATGACGAACGCACCTCCATCACCCGGACCAACGGTTCGGAAACGCTTGCCGTGTCCATCACCAAAAAGCCTGAAGGCGACACGGTGGGCATTTCGCACGCAGTCCGGGACACCCTCGACGAACTCGAAGCCGAACTTGGCTCGAACGCCAAGTTCACCCCGGTGTTCGACCAGGCACCGTTCATCGAAAAATCCATCAAGGACCTCACTACCGAGGGCATGCTGGGGCTGGGTTTCGCGGTGGCGGTCATCCTTGTCTTCCTGATGTCCACCCGCTCCACCCTGGTCACGGCAGTCTCCATCCCGCTCTCGCTGCTGATCACCTTTATCGGCCTGTCCGCCACCGGATATTCCCTGAACATCCTGACGCTCGGCGCGCTCACCATCGCCATCGGCCGGGTGGTGGACGACTCCATTGTGGTCATTGAAAACATCAAGCGGCACCTGAGCTACGGCGAAGACAAGGTCACCGCCATCCTGACCGCCATCAGGGAGGTGGCGGGGGCCATTACCGCATCCACGCTCACCACCGTTGCGGTCTTCCTCCCCATTGCCTTCGTGGGTGAGCTCGCGGGCGAGCTGTTCAGGCCGTTTGCCCTCACGGTCACCATGGCGCTGCTTGCATCCCTGCTGGTTTCGCTGACCATCGTCCCGGTGCTGGCGTACTGGTTCCTGAAGAACACCGGCGCCGCGGCCGGTGCGGCTGCGGCAGGTTCAGCAGCTGCCCGCCGCAACGCGGACGAGGTGCGGGAACGGGCGCTGGAAGCGGAACAGCGGAGCAGGCTCCAGCGCGGGTACCTGCCCATCCTCACCAAAACCCAGAAGCATCCGGTGCTCACCCTTGTTGCCGCCGTCCTGGTGCTTGGCGCAACGGCGGCCATGACGCCCCTGCTGGCCACGAACCTCCTGGGTAACTCGGGCCAGAACAGCCTCACGGTCCGCCAGGTACTGCCCGCCGGAACCAGTTTGGCCGACACCAGCGCAGCGGCCGTCCGGCTGGAAGAAGTCCTTCGAGGCATCGACGGCGTGAAGGACGTCCAGGTGACGTCCGGCAACGCGCAGGCCGGGTTCGCCGCGCTCACCTCCACCGGGTCCTCGAACTCCACGTTCACGGTGGTCACGGACGAAAAGGCGAACCAGGCACGGCTGCAGGAGACGGTGCGGAGCGAACTGGCAAAGGTCCCCGATTCCGGGAAGGTCTCGGTGGGCACCCAACAGGGCGGCTTCGGCACATCGTCCACGGTGGACATCACGCTCAAGGCCGCCACCACCGCCGACCTCCGCGAGGCCAGCGACACGATGGTTTCGGCGATGACCGGCGTACCGGGCACCAGCGAGGTGGCAACCAACCTCGCGGCAAGCCAGCCGGTGGTCCAGGTCAAGGTTGACCGGGCGAAGACCGTCGCCGCCGGGCTCAACGAGGAACAGGTTGCGGGCGTGCTCGCATCCACCATCAGCCCCATCCCCGCCGGAACCGTCCGGATCGACACGGATGACTTCCCGGTCCGGATTGGCAAAGGCACCAGGTTCACCAGCATCGACGCCGTCCGGCAAATTTCCCTGCCGGCAGCCGGGGGCCCTGTCACGCTCGGCACCATCGCCGCGGTTGAACAGGTGGACGTCCCTGTATCCATCACCGCCAGCAACGGCCAGCGCACAGCGCGGATCTCCGTGACGCCGTCGGGCTCCAACCTGGGCGCCGTCAACGCGGAGGTCCAGAAACGGCTCGAAGAAGTACAGCTGCCGGCGGGCGTCACTGCCGAAATCGGCGGTGCCACCACCCAGCAGCAGGAGTCCTTCCAGCAGCTCGGGCTCGCGCTGCTGGCGGCAATCGCCATCGTCTACGTCATCATGGTGGCCACCTTCAAGTCGCTCATCCAGCCGCTGATCCTCCTGGTCTCGGTGCCGTTCGCGGCCACCGGGGCCGTCGCACTGCTCCTGGTCACCGGGGTCCCGCTGGGACTGCCTTCGTTGATCGGCATGCTCATGCTGGTGGGCATTGTGGTCACCAACGCGATCGTGCTCATCGACCTCATCAACCAGTACCGGCAGCCGCGCGACGGACGGCCGGGCATGAACGTTGCGGACGCGATCACGCACGGGTCGCGCCAGCGCCTGCGTCCCATCCTGATGACAGCCCTTGCAACCGTGTTCGCCCTCACCCCCATGGCGCTGGGCCTCACGGGCGGCGGCGGCTTTATCTCGCAGCCCCTGGCTGTGGTGGTCATCGGAGGGCTCATCTCCTCCACGGCCCTCACCCTGGTCCTGGTGCCTGTCCTGTACAGGCTGGTGGAGGGCCGGCGCGAGAGGAAGGCCCTGCTCCGGGAACTGCAGGCGAGGCCGGAATTCGGCCCCGGGGCTGACGTCGATGAGGAGTTCCGGGACTGGACCACCGGCATGGTGCGGAAAACCAGCGGCAGGCGCGCTGCACCCGGAAGCCCCGAATAGGCAGGGCCGACGGCAGGCCCGGAATATTTTCCCGCAGGACGCGTTGTACCCGTCGATAGATGCAAATGCATCTAAATTGGACTACACTGGGAACAAGCCAGCAGTCCAGGAACGGAAAGGCACATCATGCAGATCGGTGTTTTCAGCGTCAGCGACATCACCACGGACCCCACGACGGGCCGGACCCCCACCGAGAACGAACGCATCAAGGCCTCGGTGGCCATCGCCAAAAAGGTGGAGGAAATCGGGATGGATGTCTACGCCCTGGGCGAGCACCACAACCGGCCGTTCTTCTCCTCCTCCCCCACCACCACCCTTGCCTACATCGCCGCCCAGACCGAGCGGATCACCCTTTCAACGGCGACCACGCTGATCACCACCAACGACCCGGTCAAGATCGCCGAGGACTTCGCGATGCTCCAGCACCTGGCCGACGGCCGGGTGGACCTGGTCCTGGGCCGCGGCAACACCGCGCCGGTGTACCCGTGGTTCGGCAAGAACATCCAGGACGGCGTGGAGCTGGCCATCGAGAACTACAGCCTGCTGCGCAAGCTCTGGGACGAGGACACCGTCAACTGGTCCGGCAAGTTCCGGACCCCGCTGCAGAACTTTACGTCGACGCCCCGCCCGCTTGACGGCGTCGCTCCCTTCGTGTGGCACGGTTCCATCCGCACGCCGCAGATCGCGGAAGTGGCGGCCTACTTCGGGGACGGCTTCTTCGCCAACAACATCTTCTGGCCCAAGGAGCACTACCAGCAGCTGATCGGCCTCTACCGGGAGCGCTACGAGCACTACGGCCACGGCAAGGCGGACCAGGCGATTGTGGGCCTGGGCGGCCAGTTCTTCATGCGGAAGAACTCCCAGGACGCCGTCAAGGAGTTCCGCCCCTACTTCGACAATGCCCCTGTGTACGGGCACGGCCCGTCACTGGAGGACTTCACCTCCCAGACGCCGCTGACCGTCGGCAGCCCGCAGGAGGTCATCGAAAAGACGCTGACGTTCCGGGAGTACTTCGGCGACTACCAGCGGCAGCTGTTCCTGATCGACCACGCCGGCCTGCCGCTGAAGACGGTGCTGGAGCAGCTGGACCTGTTCGGCGAGGAAGTCCTGCCCGTCCTGCGCAAGGAATACGCCGCCCGCAAGCCCGCGCACATTCCTGAGCCGCCCACGCACGCCGGCCGGGTTGCCGCGCTGCTGGCAGCGCAGGATGCCGAGAAGTCTGCTGCGGAGGCGTGATGGCAGGCAAGGCTCCTGAATCGCCGGTCCGCCTCGCAGCAGAGACCTGGGAGTCGCTGTTCCGGGCCCAGGTGGCGGTGATGCGCAAGCTGCAGTCCGGGCCTGCGTTCCGGAAGCTCGCGGTGAACGAGTACGACGTCCTGTTCACGCTGTCCCGCTGCCCGTCAGGCTGGCTGCGGCTCAACGAGCTCAATGACAACGTCCTGCTGAGCCAGTCCAGCCTGAGCCGCCTGGTGGAGCGGCTGGAGAAGCGCGGGCTCGTGGCCAGGATGCCGGCACCGGAGGATGGCCGTGGCGTGCTCCTGAAGCTGACTGACGAGGGGCGGGAGCTTCAGAAGGAGATCGGGCGCGAGCACGTGCGCGATATCTCCGCCGTCCTGGGTCCCGCCCTGACACCGGCTGAGCAGAAGGAACTGACAAGGCTCACCACCAAGCTCAGGAGCTCCCTGGGACCGCGCCCGCCCCGGCAGGAACCGGGCTAGCCCAGCGCCACCAGCCGGGCGGGATCCTCAACCGGGAGGTCTCCGTTGACCACGGCGGTGACCTGCATCTGGTTCAGCGTCAGGCTTCCGCCCACCGTGGACAGGAACGCCGTGTCGGCCGAGTCCCTGCCCGCCGTGATCCGCAGCATCGACTCCCGCGGGGCCAGCCCGGTGGGATCGATGACGTGCCATGCGCCTTCCACGTATGCTTCGGCCACGGCGTGGAAGTCCATGGGGCTCAGGCCGGGGGCGTACACGGCCGCCAGGCGTGCGGGTATGTCCTTGGACCTCAGCAGCGCAATGGCCAGGTGCGCAAAGTCGCGGCACACCCCGCGGCGGCTGAGGAGTGTCTCCACCGCACCGTCCGTGCCGCGGGAGGAGCCGCTCATGTACCGGAGTTCCCCGTTCACCCAGTTCCGGACGGCGAGCAGCAGTTCGCCGTCGCAGAGTCCTTCGAACTCGGCATACGCGGTGGGCAACAGGCGGTCAGATTCCGCGTAGCGGCTGGGCCGGACGTACCGGATCCGGTCGGCCAGCCCGGTTTCCTCGGGCAGTGCCTTCCCCCCCACCGTCGCGGAGTATTCCACGGTCACTTCGGCCGGGTCGGTGAACTCCATGTACTGCAGCCTGCCGCCGTGGTGGTCCGGCACCTCGGCCACGGGAACCTGCCGGCCGCCGGCTGTGATGGACAGGCTCTCCTCAAACGAGGAATAGCCGTCGTTCCTCGCCGCGGCTATGGCCATGGCCACCTTGGTGTTGGCTGTGGTCCTGAAAACCAGGCGTGCGGAAACAGTGCGTTCCATGACTCTCCGGGGGTGTCGGCAGTGGAAGGAAGTCGCCGGTTGTCGCGGCCGTTGATGTGGGCCGGGAACGGGGACTAGTTCTTGATCTCCAGAGACATTAGCATCCGCTGGACGTTGGCGAAGTCGCTGCTGTCACCGACGTACTGTGCGGCCTGGCCAAGAGTGTCGAATGCCTTGGCGGGTGCCACTTTTTCGTCTGGCGCGAATGCCCTGACGGCTACCAGGTCACCGAAGGAGTAGTCCCCCTTGCCGGCCGGGCCCCGGATGACGTTGCGCAGTTCGCAGGCCTGGCCGTCCGCCCCGCCCACAAGGTTCGTGACCCCGTACGAGCCGAAGTACCGGTACCCCTGGATCACCCTGAACACAACCCTGGGCGGAATGGTCCCCTCCCCGCCTTCGGCTTTCATGTCCGACGGCACGCTGCTGATCACGGTGTAGGGCCGCCGCGCGTCCTGCGGACATTCAGCGGACGACGGCGGGAGTCCCGTCCGCAGTGCCGCCATGAAGGTGCCGTCGGGCTTCTTCACCTCGACCTTCAAGGCCCCGGGCAGGGCACCCTCCTCCGGGGCCACCGACTGCGCTATCCACTCCTGCGGCAGCTCGAAACTCACGCTCTTTGCAGGGTCCGAGAAGGTTTTCCAGGCGGAAGCCGTGGCCACGGGCCCGGCCGTAGCGGACTCCGTGGCACCGGGCTTGGCGCTTCCGGAGGCCGTTGCTGACGCTGATGCTTCCGCCGGCGCGGTGGAGGCGGCCGCGGTGCCCGGCCCGCCAGGCTCCGCTGTCCATCCCGGCCCGCTGTTTGACGGTGTGGAGCATCCTGCCAGGAGCGCGCCGGCCACGAGCACTGATGCGCCCGCCAGGGCCCTTGATGTTGCCATGCCTTCCATGCAGCCAGCCTAACGGGACGCGGCAGCGTCGGGTCCTTTCCCCGGACGGTGTTTCGGCCTGCGCCGATGCGCGGAAGCCGTATGGCAGGGATGCGTGTCGTCGTCGGACGCGCAACTCCGGCGCCGGGGACTAGGCTGGTGCTTATGGAAGCCCACCACGGCACGGCCGAAGAAGATTTGGCGGACATTTCCGCCGTCGACATCGCCGACTGGCGCCTCCGGACCTTTGGCCTGTACGCCAATGTCCGCAAAGTCTCGGCCGAGAGTCCGGCGGAAGCGCATCTGTATTGGCGCCACCAGCGGGACCTCATGTTCGCCACGCACCCTGCATCCCCGCTGACTGCCGAGGAGAAAGCACGCTTCGGGGGCTTGAAGACTGCGGACTATGATCCGATTTTCCGTTTCCACGTTCCGCTGACCAAGGAAGGTGCCGGACGGGAAATGAGCATCGAAACCGGGACCGACGGCGTGGTGAACTTCGTCAGGATGGGCACGTTCGACCTCCCCGAGATGGGGCAGCTCGCCGTGTGGAAGCTGCGGGGCTACGGCGGCGGCATCTTCGTGCCCTTCCGCGACGCGACCGCAGGCCAGCCCGGCGGAAGCTACGGGGCAGGCCGCTACCTCCTGGACACCATCAAGGGAGCCTTCCACGGCGTCCACGGGACAGGACCGGATGCCCCCTTTGTCCTGGACTTCAACTTTGCCTACAACCCGTCCTGCGCCTACAACGAGGCCTGGGCGTGCCCCCTGCCGGGCCCGTCAAACCGGCTGGCCGTGGATATCCCCGTCGGAGAGCTCTACTAGCAGGTCGCACCGGGGGCATCCGTAACGGCTAGGAGCCGAGGGTCCGCACGCTTGCCACTGCCTGCCGGACAGCTTTGGCGGCAACCGCCAGGTCCTCCCCCGCCACCGCGGCGTCAAAGCTGAACCTGACCGCTGTCTGGGCCACCTCAGCCTCGAACCCCATGGCCGTGAGGACCGGCGACGGCGCATCGGACCCGGCTGCGCAGGCGGAGCCGCTCGAGCACACCACCCCTTGGCGCTCCAGTTCCAGGAGCACCGATTCGCCGCTGGTTCCGGGGAAGCAGAACGATGCCACGGAGGGCAGCCGCTCTGCGGGGTGCCCGGTCAGCACCGCCCCCGGTACCCCCGTGAGCACGGCGTCAATAAAGCTGTCCCGCAGGGCGGCCACCCGCCGTCGTTCTTCCTCCTGGCCGGCCTGGGCGAGTGCCAGCGCGGCGGCCAGCCCCACGGCACCTGCAACGTTCTCCGTCCCCGAACGGCGGCCGCGCTCCTGGCCGCCGCCGTGGATCAGCGGCTCGATCCTGGTGCGGCCGCGGACGAAGAGCACCCCGCAGCCCTTGGGTGCCCCCAGTTTGTGGCCCGAAAGGCTCATCGCGTCAACGCCCAGCGCCCTGGTGTCAAGGGGCAGCCAGCCCGCCGCCTGCACTGCATCCGTATGGAAGGGAACCCCATGGCTGTGTGCTGCGGCGGCCAGTTCGGCGACCGGCTGGACCGTCCCCACTTCATTGTTGGCGTACATGATGCTGACCAGCGCGGTTTCCGGGCGCAGTACTGCGAGGAGCGCCTCGGGAGTGACCTGCCCGGTCCCGTCCACCGGCACCACGTCAACCTCGAAGGCGTGGAAGCGTGCCAGGTACCGTGCGGACTCCTCAACGGCCGGGTGTTCGACGCCGCTGATCACCACCCGGTTCAGCGCGGGGTCGGCTGCCTGCCGCGCCAGGGCAATGCCTTTAACGGCCAGGTTGTCCGCTTCGGTGCCGCCGGAGGTGAAGGTGACCTCACCGGGCCGGCAGCCCAGGACCGCTGCCACCGAGGCCCTTGCATCCGCGAGCGCCCTGGCAGCAGCCTCGCCCAGGGTGTGGTGGCTGGAGGGGTTTCCGAACTCGCCGGTCAGGTAGGGCCACATGGCGTCCAGGACCTCGCGGCGGACCGGGGTGGTGGCGGCAGCATCAAGGAAGATCATGGTGTATTCACCCGGCCGTCAGTTCCACGTCCAGGCCGAGGTCCAGCGCGGCCACCGTGTGGGTGAGCGCGCCAACGGAGATGACGTCCACCCCCGTGGCGGCAATTCCCGCGACGGTGGTGAGGTTGACGTTGCCGCTGGCCTCCACCCGTGCCCGGCCTGCAACCAGGGCAACGCCGGCGCGCAGCTCCTCCACGGTGAAGTTGTCCAGCATGATGGTGTCCACGCCTGCCGCCAGGACAGGTTCGATCTGGTCCATCCGGTCCACCTCGACCTCGAAGTGCGTGGTGTGCCCCAGCTGCGCCTTGGCGGCCAGGAGCAGTCCCGTGAGCCTGGCGGGGTCCCCTCCGGTCATGACGGCCAGGTGGTTGTCCTTGGCGAGAACCGCGTCCGACAGGCTGTACCGGTGGTTGGCGCCTCCCCCGCAGCGCACCGCGAAGCGCTCCAGGATCCGCAGTCCTGGGGTGGTCTTGCGGGTGTCGGTAATGCGGGCGGGCGTCCCTTCGGTGAGCTCGACGAATTCCGCGGTCCTGGTGGCGATCGCGGACATCCGCTGGACCAGGTTGAGGGCCACGCGTTCGGCAAGCAGTACCGAGCGGGCCCGTCCGCTGACCCTCGCGAGGTGCGTGCCGGCGTCGAACCTGTCGCCGTCCCCCCGCAGCAGTTCCACGTCCGTGTCCGGGTCCACCAGCAGCATGGCGTCTCGGAACACGGTGGCGCCGCTGAAGACGCCGGGCACGCGGGCGTTCAGCACGGCGGTGGCGCGGGCTTCGGCGGGGATGAGCAGCTGGGAGGTGATGTCCCCCGCCGGAGCGTCTTCGGCGAAGGCGCGCTCCAGGATCTCCCGCACCGGCGCCGACGGCAGCGCCAGGTCAAGCAGGGTTGTTTCAGTCATGGAGGATGCTCACTTTCGGGCGGTTCGGGTACGTGGTGTCGAATTCTTCCCTGATGCCGGAAGCATCCTCCGGGCAATCGCTGCGGTAATGGGCGCCCAAGGACTCCTGGCGTTCCTGGGCCGCAGCCACCAGGAGCTGCGCTGCCAGGAGCAGGTTCCGGTCCTCATGCAGTCGGGCGTCCGCAGAAGGGGCAACAGTGCCGGGACGAACGACGGCGGCCCACCGCCCCAGGGTGTCCCCCGCTTCCCGGAGCAGCTCCCCGGAGCGAAGCACCCCGGCCTTGGCAGTCATCATCCGGCGCAGGGCCTCACGGGAGAACGGCTCACTCCCCCCACCGAAGTTGGACGGCCGGCTCCCACCCGGAGCAGCTGATGCGGCCGGCTCGCCTACTAAAACAGCAGGGAAGGTGCCGGCGTCCATAGCTTCTCGGGGCAGCGGTGCGGAAGCGTGCGTCAAGGGGAGGCCGCCCGCGGCCGAGGCAGCACGCGGAGCATCGGTGCCCCGAGGGGGCGCACCGCCGTCGTCACCTGCCAGGAAGTGTTCAACAGCGCGGCGGCCGAAGACGAGTCCCTCCAGGAGGGAGTTGCTGGCCAGCCGGTTTGCCCCTTGGACCCCGGTGCACGCAACTTCCCCGGCCGCATACAG
This sequence comes from Pseudarthrobacter sp. GA104, assembly GCF_009741265.1. Taxonomy (GTDB): domain Bacteria; phylum Actinomycetota; class Actinomycetes; order Actinomycetales; family Micrococcaceae; genus Arthrobacter. The sequence continues at coordinate 3,877,711 of NZ_WOWL01000001.1, read as the reverse complement.
TCCTGGAACAGTGGTGCGGCCGTGGAGGTCGGTAAGGACTCCGCCCATCCAGTAGTGGGCCGCGGGTGCCACCGGAACGAGTTCGCGGGTCCAGTCAATGCCGGCGTCGAGGGTCCTCTGCGTGAGGGTGGGGAACCGCTTCGCCAGGAATCCGGGACCCTTGGCTTGCTCAATGACGCGTGCGTCGAGGTAGACGTGGCCGTTGGGATCGCCGAGCTTGGCAAGGTGCAGGGCAATGCTGCGGGAGACCACGTCGCGGGGGGCGAGTTCGGCGCCGGGGTGGTAGGCCCGCATGAATCGCTTCCCGTTGCCATCGACGAGGACGGCTCCTTCGCCGCGGACGGCTTCGGAGATGAGGAGCGGATCCTGGTCCAGCCCGCGGGCGGTGCCCGGGCCCGGGGTGCCGGCGCCGGGCACCAGGCAGGTGGGGTGGAACTGGAAGAATTCCAGGTCGGACACTGCTGCCCCGCTGCGGACGGCGAGCGCAAGGCCGTCGGCGGTGGCCACCGCGGGGTTGGTGGTCTGGGCAAACAACTGGCCCGCTCCGCCGGTGGCGAGCAGCACGGCGTCCCCGCGCAGTGTGAGTGTCCGGCCGTCCTGCAGGAACTCGACGCCCTTGACGTGGCCGTCCGTTTGCCGGAGGGCTGTGGCGTGGGCGCCGGTATGAAGTGCCAGGGAACCGCCTGCCTGCCGGGCCAGCACTGCACGGATCAGGGCCGCGGCCACCTTCGCGCCTGTGGCGTCGCCGCCCGCGTGCAGGATCCGCGGGGCGGAATGGGCGGCTTCCAGCCCCAATGCCGGGCCGCCGTCTGTACCGGGATCAAAGACCACGCCGAACCGTTCCAGCCCGGCAATGTCCCTGCGGGCCTCCGTGCACATGAGCCGGACTGCCTCTTCGTTGCAGTGTCCCGCACCTGCCTGGAGGGTGTCGGCAATGTGGGCCGCAACGGTGTCCCCGGGGGTGGGCTCGTCCAGCACGGCTGAGATGCCGCCCTGGGCGTACCAGGTGTTGCTCTCGCAAAGCTGGCCCTTGCTCAGCAGCACCACGTCTGCCCCGGCGTCGGCCGCCAGCAGTGCGGCGTAAAGTCCGGCAATACCGCTGCCGACGACGACCAGCCGCCGGCGCGTGCCGGGCACAATGGGCGCGGCGGACATTATGGCCTGGCGGCGAGCATGCGCTCGAGCGCGGTCCGTGCATGGTCCTGGACGGAGTCCGCCACCGTGATCCGGTTGACGATCCGCCCGGCCACCAGTTCCTCCAGCACCCAGGCAAGGTAGCCCGGGTGGATGCGGTACATGGTGGAGCAGGGGCAGATCACGGGATCCAGGCAGAAGATGGTGTGCTGCGGGTATTCGGCGGCAAGCCGGTTCACCATGTTGATCTCTGTGCCGATGGCAAAAGTGGTGGGTTCCGTGGCCGCGGCGATGGCCTTCCTGATGAAGTCGGTGGAGCCGGCCGAATCGGCAGCGTCCACCACCTCCATGGGGCACTCCGGGTGCACGATCACCTGGACGCCGGGGAAGTCGGCGCGGGCTTTCTCGATCTGGGCCACGGTGAAGCGCTTGTGCACCGAGCAGAACCCGTGCCACAGGATGACGCGGGAATCGAGCAGCGCCTGCTCGTCGTTGCCGCCCAGGTCCTTGCGCGGATTCCACATGGGCATCTGCTCCAGCGGCACGCCCAGGGCCTTGGCAGTGTTGCGGCCCAGGTGCTGGTCCGGGAAGAACAGCACCCGCCGGGCGCGCTGGAACGCCCACTCAAGGACCGTCCTGGCGTTGGAGGAGGTGCAGACGATGCCGCCGCGCTCGCCGCAGAAGGCCTTCAGCGCGGCGGAGGAATTCATGTAGGTGACGGGGATGACCGGAACCCGGCCCTCGGCGTCGGGCTCCGTGCCGTAAATCTCCTCAAGCTGCTCCCAGCACTCAGCCACGGAGTCGGCGTCGGCCATGTCCGCCATGGAGCAGCCGGCCGCCAGGTTGGGCAGGACGACGGCCTGCCCGGGGGCGGAGAGGATGTCAGCGGTTTCGGCCATGAAGTGGACGCCACAGAAAACGATCGCCTCTGCGTCCGGACGGGTGAGTGCGGCGTTGGCCAGCTGGAAGGAGTCGCCCACGAAGTCGGCGTACTGGATCACTTCATCGCGCTGGTAGAAGTGCCCCAGGATGACGGCCCGGTCCCCCAGCGCAGCCTTCGCGGCCAGGATCCTTTCGCCCAGCTCGGCGTCGCTGGCCAGTTTGTATTCCTCGGGCAGCTGGCCCTGGCGGGGGGTGGCGGCGGGAGCCACGTCCGCACTGGAGGCACCCGGGCCGTAGGCGGGAACGCCGGCGAGCGCCTCGGCAAGGTCGTAGTCCCAGGGGCCCTTGGCCAGGGCCGGGCTGCAGGTGCTGCCCTTTGCGGTGGCGCCGTTTTCGGCCTGCTCGCGCGTGATCAGCTGGATTGCCGTGTTGACGCTGCTCATGGTGTGCTCCTGTTGTCTGGGTCAAGGCCGGGCCGGCCGGTAAAGCGGTAGAGGCGCGGTGGACGGTGCTTGCCGCCCTGGAGGTACTCGCCCGTTTCCTCTATTTCGGGGGTGGACTTGAGCTGCCTGCGGAAGTTCGCCGGATCCAACTCGCGGTCCAGGACGGCTTCGTAAACCTCCCGCACCTGGGCAAGGGTGAAGTATTCCCCCAGCAGGTGGTAGGCCACGGAGCCGTAGGCCAACTTGTTGCGCAGCCGCCACAACGCGTAGTCCACGATCGCGTTGTGGTCAAAGGCGAGTTCGCCAAGGCGGTCCGCACGGAACCACCGGACGTTCTCGGACTCATCCGCGAGCGCGGCTTCGGTCGGCTGGACCAGGGCCCAGTAGACGATCGAAACCACGCGCTGGGTGGGTGAGCGGTGAAGCCCGCCGAACGCGTACAACTGCTCCAGGTAGCTGGGGGCAAGTCCTGTTGTCTCCCTCAGGTTCCGTGAGGCCGCGTCCTGGAGCGACTCCGCGTGGCTCAGCGGGCCGCCCGGCAGCGCCCATAGTCCTTTGAAGGGTTCCCGGATCCTTCGCACCAGCGGCAGCCAGAGCGTAGGGCGCCCGGATTTTTCACTGGGGCGGAGCGCGAAGATGACCGTGGAGATGGCCAGCGACGGCGGCGCGGCCTGGCGCTCGGAGACGTTGGCAGAACTGGAGTACATGTCCCACCGCCTTTCCGGGGACCAGGGGCTCGCCCTCCGCAAAGGCGCCCGACTGAGTTATGGTCATTTTGACCAAAACTAATTCTACGGCCTGCCGCTCCATAAACGCCAACTATTTCGGAAGTTTGCCGTCCCGGGGTTCCCGCCGCCCGGGGGCATCAAATTCCGCTGCGGGACCGTAAACGGTAAATTCAAGAGGTCCCACAAGGCGGCACCATCCAAACCCCAAGAAGGTTCACGGCACATGACGATGAAGTCCACCACAGCCCGGCCCACCGGAAAGCCCGCGCATCCTCCCCACAGCATGAAGCCCCGGCAGCTGACCATGATGGGGCTCGGCAGCGCCATCGGCGCCGGCCTGTTCCTGGGCTCGGGCGCGGGAGTGCAGGCCGCCGGCCCCGCCGTCCTCATTTCCTACCTGGTGGCCGGCACCCTGATCATCCTGGTCATGTGGGCCCTGGGCGAAATGGCTGCCGCGAACCCCAACAGCGGCGCCTTCTCCGTTTACGCGGAACGCGCTTTGGGGAAGACGGCCGGCGCCACGATCGGCTGGCTCTGGTGGCTCCAGCTCGTGGTGGTGATCGCCGCCGAAGCGCTGGGGGCAGCCGCACTCCTCTTCTCCGTCTGGCCGGTCATTCCAGTGTGGGCGCTGGCACTGGTGTTCATGGTGGTTTTTACCGGCATCAACCTCGCGGGGGCCCGGAACTTCGGCGAGTTCGAGTTCTGGTTCGCCATCCTCAAAGTTGCCGCGATCGTGCTGTTCCTGGCCGTGGGTGCCGTCCTCCTCCTGGGCCTGCTGCCCGTCACATCACCCGGACTGTCCAATATCACCGGCGACTTTGCGCCGCAGGGCCTGGGCGGCATTGCGTCCGCACTCTTCGTGGTCATCTTCGCGTTCGGCGGGACGGAGATTGTGTCCGTTGCCGCGGCCGAAACACAGGATCCGGAGCGGAGCGTGGCCAAGGCCATCCGCACTGTTGTCTGGCGCATCCTGGTGTTCTATATCGGCTCCGTGTTCGTCATCGCCGCCGTCCTTCCGGCCACCTCGGAAAGCCTCGCCTCACCCTTCGCCGGCGTGCTGGACGCGGCGCGAATCCCCGGCGCCGGAACGGCGATCACCCTGGTGGCCGTCGTCGCACTCCTCTCCGCACTGAACGCCAATCTCTACGGGGCGTCCCGGATGGCCTACTCCCTCGCACAGCGCTCCGCAGCGCCCCGCATCCTCACCCGCCTGGGCGGCGCCAACGTCCCCATGCTCGCGGTGGGGGTATCGGTCGCCTTCGGTTTCATCGCCACCGTCCTGGAGCTGCTGTTCCCCGAACGGATCCTTCCGGCCCTGTTCCAGCTGGTGGGCTCCACCTGCCTGGTGGTCTGGGGAAGCGCCCTCGTCTCCCAGCTGATCCTGCGGCGGCGGGCGGACCGGGCAGGAATTCCGCTGCCCCTCCGGATGAAGGGTTTCCCCGGGCTGACCATCCTGGGACTTGTCCTGCTGGCCGTCATTTTCGCTGTGGGGTTCAGCGCGGAAGAGAGCCGCCTCCAGCTCTTCAGCACCTTTGCCCTTATCGCCGGGATTGCCCTGGCCTGCGCGGCGGGCGCCCGGCTCACCGCCCGGACCCGCCGCCCGGAGGCTGCCGCCGGTGAGGGGAAACAGCCGGGCGGCCGGCAGGTAGAGTAAAACCAGTAGCACGAGGTTCCGAAGCGCCGGGTCCGCCTGGGCGCCGTACTTGATGAGGACTGACACCATGAGCGGCAGGCACACCGGCCAACAGCACACGCACACCGTGGAAGGCACGGACCCGCAACTCTACGTGGCGGTGCATGATCCTGCGGTTGATGCCGGGTTCCGCCCGGTCCTGCTGGTGCACGGGTTCTCCTCCTCCAGCAAGCTCAACTGGGAGGACACCGGGTGGGTGTCCGCGCTGCTGGACGCCGGCCGGCGGGTTATCACGGTGGACCTGCCCGGCCACGGCCGCAGCGGCGCCCCGGAGGACCGGGACTCCTACTCCCCCAGCAGGATCCGCGCAGACCTGCTTCAAACAGCGTTCGACGCCGGCGTGCGGCCTTTGCAGAAGGGTGACCCTTCCAGCGGCCTCGACATTGTGGGCTACTCGCTGGGCTCCAGGCTCGCCTGGGAATTCGGCGCCACCCAGCCGGAAATCACCCACCGCCTTGTCCTTGGCGGCCCCAACATTTCTGATCCGCTGGCCGAGTTCGACCTTCGCGCCGCGCAGGATTACCTTGCCGACGGCACACCCATAGCCGACGAGTCCACGGCCCGGCTGCTCAAGATGGCACTCCTGCTGCCCAGCAACAACATCTTCGCGCTGCTCTCCCTGGTGGAGGCCATCAAGGCCGAGCCGTACGACCCCGCAGAGGCAGTTCCCCACGTGCCGATGCTCCTGGTGGCGGGGGAAATGGACGAACGGGCCGCCAGCCTGCCGCAGCTTGAAGAACTGGCGCGGAAGGCCGGTTCCATGGCCGAGCAGCTTATCCTGCCCGGCAGGAACCATACGAACGCTGTGACGAGCAGGGCCTTCAAGCAGGCTGCCATTTCCTTTCTGGCCGTCTAGCCTTTTCGCGGAGGGACTGATGCGCACGTTCTTCGAAGACCGTACGGACGCCGGCGAACGCCTTGCGGCCATCCTTCCGCAGTTCCGGGAGCGGCCCGACACCCTTGTGCTTGGCTTGGCCCGCGGGGGAATCCCCGTGGCAGCCGCGGTGGCAAAGGCCCTCCATCTTCCACTCGGAACCGTCCTGGTCCGGAAGCTCGGAATTCCCGGCCATGAAGAAACAGCCTACGGCGCCCTGGCCTGGGTCCACGGCCGAACAGTCCGGCTGGTCAACAAGCCCCTGCTGGACCGCGTCCTTGAACACGGCGTCCGCCAGGAATGGCTCGACGCCGTGGAGCAGCGGGAACGCGCCGAGCTGCTCCGCCGCGCGGAGCTCTATCCGGGCGTGGACCTCGACCTCGCCGGAAAGACCGTCCTCCTGGTCGATGACGGCCTGGCGACGGGAGCCACCATGCGCGCAGCAGTGGAAGCAGTGCGCGACGGCGGCGCGGCAACCGTCGTGGCGGCTGCCCCGGTCGGCTCCATTGAGGCAGAGGCCTCCGTGGAGCGCGCATGCGACGCCGTCCTGTGCCTGCACCTGCCCGGAAAGTTCCGCGCGGTCGGCAGTTTCTACCGGCACTTTGAGCAGTTGTCGGACGACGATGCGATCAGCATCCTGGAGCAGTAACACAGCAGGCCATGTCCTTTCGCAGTATGGCAAAGGAGACGAACCGGCACGGCACAGGCGGCCCAGACGGCGAAGCGGGCCGGACCGCCATGGTCCGGCCCGCCGTCGTCCTGCACTGGGCGGTGGTGGGATTAGTGGTGGCTGACGCCGAGCGGCCGCCCCTTGGTTTCCTTGGCCAGAACCACACCAATGGCGGAGATGACGCACAGGACCATGATGTAGATGCCAATGGATCCGGTCCACTTGGTGGACTGCAGCAGCGTTTCAGCGATGGTCGCCGCGAATGCCCCGCCCAGGATGGCGCCGAAAGCGTAGCCGATGGAAATCCCGGAGTACCGCACATTCGCGGGGAACATCTCGGCGTACATTGCTGACATGGGCCCGTAGGACAGCCCAAGCCCGATGGTGAGGACAAACAGCGCCAGGCCGTAGAACCAGATGTTCTTGGTGTCGATGAGTGCGAACATCGGGATCATCCAGGCGAAGATGATGGCGTAGCCCGTCAGGAAGGTCTTGACCCGGCCGATGCGGTCCGAGAGCCAGCCGCCTGCAAGGGTGAAGATCAGCCAGCCGAAGGAGGCCAGGGTGGTGGCCAGCAGCACCTCCGCGGTAGGCATCTTCAAGGTCCTGGTGGCGTAGGCGATGAAGAAGGCAATCAGCAGGTAGCCGGCCGCATTGTTCCCGATGAAGATCATGGTGGAGTACAGGACCGGCTTCTTGTGGCTGCGGACCAGCTCGCCCAGCGGGGCCTTGCTTTCCTGCTTCCGGGCAGCCATCTCCCGGAAGACGGGGCTTTCGGCCACCGCCCGCCGGATCAGGTAGCCCACCACGATAAGGACGATGGAGAGCAGGAACGGCACGCGCCAGCCCCAGGCCGCGAAGTCCTCCTTGGACATGCTGGTGTTGAGGAAGAAGAGCAGGCCTGTGGCCAGGATCATGCCGATGGGCACGCCGATCTGCGGGTAGGCACCGAAGAGGCCGCGCTTGTTCAGGGGCGCGTGTTCAACGGCCATCAACGCCGCGCCGCCCCACTCGCCGCCGGCTGAGAAGCCCTGGATGATGCGGAGCGTGATCAGCAGCACAGGTGCCCAGGCGCCGATCTGGGCGTAGGTGGGCAGCATGCCGATCAGGGCGGTGGCTGCACCCATCATCACCAGGGTGAAGACCAGCATCGCCTTGCGGCCCAGGCGGTCGCCCAGGTGGCCGGCCACCACGGCGCCGAGGGGCCGGAAGAGGAAGCTGATGCCGATCAGGGCGAATGAGAGGATCTGTGCCAGCCCGGGGTTGGACTGGTTCAGCGGTGCCAGGAACAGCGGCGACAGCAGCGTTGCGGTCAACTGGGCAAAAATGAAGAAGTCGTACCACTCGATGGTGGTTCCGACGAGGGTGCCGGCGAGGACCTTGCGTTCCTCCCGCCGGGTGCTGGGACCGGCGAGTGTGTCCACCTTGGAAGGTGTGGTCATTGAAACTCCATTGTTCAAGGCAGCAGCGCTGCCGGGACGCCATCAGGATTACCGACAGAACGGTCAGTTAGTTAGTAGGGTACTACGAAAATGTGAGGCACAACACGGCCCGCGCAAACTTTTATGCGCAGCCGGTTGAACTGCGGGAACCTGCAGGAAAGCCGACCTGACGTTTGGGCTCCGCGATCACCCAGTTCTATATTTGAATTGCCCTTTCGAATTGAGGACACCGCGCGCCTGGCCGGATCCCCGGCACCCCCTGCCGGAACCTGCCACCTAGGATGGTCACCATGAATCCCACCGCTGCAGCGCCGGCCGGAGCAGCGCCGGCCCAGGCGTCCGCGTCGCAAACCCTGTCCCGGGGAATCCGCGCCCTGGAGATCCTCGCGGCAGCGCCCGGCCCGCTGACCATTGCGGAACTGGCGGACGCGATGGGCGTGCACCGGTCGGTGGCGTACCGCATCCTCCGGACCCTGGAGGACCACTCGCTGCTGGTGCGGGACGACGCCGGGCGGGTCCAGCCGGGGCCGGGGCTGGCTGTCCTGGCACGCGGGGTTTCGCGCAACCTGCAGGCGGCAGCCCTTCCGGAGCTGACGCAACTCGCCAATACCCTGGATATGACGGCGTTCGTGGCCGTGTGGGACCACCACGACTGCATCACCCTGCTCACGGTGGAACCCAGGCACTCGGGCGCCACTGTGGCCCAGCACCCCGGCACCCGCCATCCCGTCAACGCCGGCGCCCCGGGCATCGCCATCCAGTCGGCGCTCACCGAGGCCGAATGGGACCGGCTGGCCACGGGAATCCCCTACCGCCCCGAGGCCGCCGAGGCCCGCCGCGCCGGATACTCGGCCAGCCACGACGAGGTCATCGCCGGCGTATCGTCCCTGGCTGCGCCCGTCCGGGTACCCGGCAGCCGCCCGGCCGCCCTCGCCGTCGTCTATATCCGCTCATCCCATGACCCCGCGACGGTGGGCGCGGCTCTGGTGGAGAGCGCCGCCAGGATCGAGCGGCAACTGGCTTAGGGCCTGCGGCGAAGAACAACGCCGGACGCGGCACCCAGGAGTGCCAGGACCGCTGCGGCACAGACCGGGACAACAAACGCCGCTGCGTAGCCGTGCAGTTCGGCCAGCTGGCCGCCCAAGGACGAGCCAAGGGCAGTGCCGGCCACGATGCCGCTGGCCAGCGCCGTCATTACGGTGCCGAGCCGGCCAGCCGGAGCGACGGCACCGCCGACGCCAAAGACCGTGACCATGACCGGCCCCACCGGGAGGCCCAGGACCAGCAGCGCCGCCACCATCCCGGGCATCGAGGACGGCAGCAGCAGGAGCAGGGCCAGCGCGGCCATCAGCCCGGCGCAAAGCGCCCACCGCCCGGACAGGCTGAAGGCCTGCGGCCAGTAGGCAACCGACAATGCCGCCGCGGCCGAGCTCAGGCCCATCGAGGCGTACAGCAGGCCGGCAACCTCCGAGCCTCCAAACAATCCCGAAAACGAGCTCAGGGCGGCCTGCGTCGAGCCAAAGAACGTTCCCATGCACACCATGGCAAACACCGGCAGGGCCACCGCTGCCGGGAGGCGCCCGGCAGCGGTTCCTGCACCCTGCGAACGCCGGTCCGCGGCGGTCCGGGCCGCGCTGCCCGCCGGAGCAGCCCTGATGACCGGAACGGCACGATGGGTGCGGTGCACCGCGAAGGCCGGAACGAAGGTGATGGTCATGGCCGCCGCAAGGGCAAGGGGCAGCCAGGGCGCCAGCAGGCTGGCCAGGATTCCCACCAGGGCCGGCCCAAGGACAAAAGTCACCTCGTCCGCGGTGCTTTCGTAGGAAAGGGCAGTGTGCAGGTCCTTCGCCCTGTCCGCGGCCGGCCCCCGTGAGGCCAGGGCCATCCACCGCACCCTGGCCAGCGGTCCGACCTGCGGACAGCTTGCACCGGACACGAAGGCGGACGCCAGCACCGCCGCAGTGACACCGCCGAACTCCCCCATGGCCCACACCGCAAGCATCAGGGCCACCACTGCCGCGGTATTAAGGAGGGACGCGATCACCAGCACGGGACGTTGTCCGCGCCGGTCGGCCAAGGCTCCCAAGGCCGGAGCGCCCAATGCCGAACCGATCCCGACCGCACCGGCAGCCGTCCCGCCCAGTGCGTAGGAACCGCTGGCTGACGTAACCAGCGTGAGTGTCCCGACTGTCAGCATGGCCAGCGGAAGCCGCGCAAACAGCCCCAGCGGAATAAAGCTGCGGCCGGCAAGACGGGGCAGCCGGGCGAAGCGGCTGCCGCCGAGAGCCGGGTTGGCGGACGTCGGGTTGGCAGCTGGCTGGTTGGCGGCGCCAGGCGGCTCAGGGACGTGGGCGGGTGCAGGGGAAGGCGACGGCTGGCCGGCAGGGACAGTTACTTGCGGGCTGTCAGGTGAGGTGGATGAAGTCAATTCCGGGCTCGTTCATGTTGTGCACACCGTCCCTCCTCCCGATGCGCGCAACCCGGTAACTGTCCAATTATATCCGGCTCCCGAGACCGCCGCCGCTGTCACACGGGAGCATCCACCGCGTCGGAGATCCGCAGCGTCGATCCGTTCCGGCCTTTCAGTACTTGGAGCTGGGCGCCGATCCGCTGCTTCATCTCTGCCACGTGGCTGACAAGCCCCACCACGCGGCCGCCGTCCCGGAGGCCTTCAAGGGCGTCCATCACCTGTTCGAGGGACTGCTCATCCAGGCTGCCGAACCCTTCGTCCACGAACAGGGTTTCGATCTCCACTCCGCCGGCCTCCTGCTGGACCACGTCCGCCAACCCGAGCGCCAGGGACAGGGAGGCCATGAACGACTCGCCTCCGGACAGCGTGGAGGTGTCCCGGCGGAACCCGGTCCACTGGTCCACTACCTCCAGGCCAAGCCCCGACTTTGCGCCGCGCGCGGCCTTGGCATCAGTGTGCTGGAGCAGGTACCGGCCATCGCTCATGGCCACCAGCCGCTCCGAGGCCGCCAGGGCCACCTGCTCCAGGCGGGCGGCCAGGACATAGCTATTCAGGCTCATCCGGTATGTGTTCTCGCCCCGGCCTGCTGCGGCATCCGCCAGGCCCGCGAGCATCTGTGCCCGCTCGGCAGGCTGCCGCGCCGATCCTGCCAGATCGCTGTACTCGGCCCGGATACCCCGGAGCGAGGCCAGGCACCTGGACGCCATGCCGGCAGCAAGGTCCGCGTCCCGGGCTTCCTGCACTGCGGTGGCCGCAGCTTCCCGGAACCCCGCAAGCCGCGCCGGGTCCACTTCGTAACCGGCCGACTTTTCTTCCAGTGCCAGCACAACATCCGCTGAAACGAACAGTTCCGCTACCTTTGCCTGCTCGTCCTGGGCGGCCCGCACGCTGGCCTGGAGGGCAGTTGCCTCGGCGGCCTCAAGCAGCTGTTCCCGGGCCTCGCCGGCGGTTGCGAAGCCGGCGGCAGGAAGAGCCTGTTCCAGCTGCTCCCGCGCCTCGGCGGCCTGGGCCTCCGCCTGTTCCAGCTGGGCCTGTGCTTCAACCGCCTTATTGAGGACTGCCACTGCGTTTTCCAGCGCGCGCAACCGCTGGGCCAGGCTCCGGTGGCTTCCCCTGAGCCCGGCCAGTGCCTGGTCAAGGGCGGCGGACTGTTCGGTCACATCGGCCAGCGAGGCCACAGTCCGGGCAAGCTCGGCTTCTGCGTCCGTCCTCGATTTTTGTGCTGCTTCGACAGCGGCCTCAAGCTTCTCGAGCCGCAACCGGACAGCGCTGAGTTCCTTGACCGCGGCCTCTGCCTCGGCAGCTGCCAGGCGCGCGCGGACCGCGCCGTTTTCGGCCTCTTCCGCGGCTGTTTCCCCGCCCTGGCCCGCCAGGACGGCCACCAATTGGCTGGCTTCTGCCAGTTCATGGGCAACCACGGCACAGGCGGCCTCCGCCGCCTCGTGGACACGCCGCGCTTCCTCCTCCTCCTGCGCGAGCCCTGGACCACCCGGACCGCCTGCGGCGGGGGCGGGATGATCGGTGCTGCCACAGACGGCACAGTGTTCGCCCGGTACCAGCTTGGCGGCCAGCTCAGCAGCCGCGTTTGCGAGCCTCTCTTCCCTGAGGTCCAGCCAGTGGCGTTTTGCTTCCAGCTGGCTGTCCCGGAACCCGTCGTACCGGACTTTGACCTGGTCCCGGACAGCAACGGCCCCGCCATAGCGCCTGACGACGTCGAGCAGCTCCTCCGCGGCCGCGGCTTCCTTCCGCCGCAGGGCCTCGGCACCCGCTCGCTGCTCGAGATCCTGCAGCCCGTCCTGGAGGCGGCGCCGCTCGGCCTGGAGTTCTTCGGAGCGGCTCCCCGCCTGCACGAGGACGGCGGCGAGTTCTTCCTGCTTTTTCACCAGCCCGCTGTGGCGCTTCCGGAGGCCCAGCAGCCTGTCCTCGTCCGGCACCCGGGCCTCCACGACGGCAAGGAGCGAACGCAGGCGCCCCAGTTCGGCGGCGCAGCCGGCAGCGGCTCCTGCCCCGTCCGCAGGCGGGACCGCGCCAATTCCCAACTCCAGCTGGGACAACTCGGGGTCTTCCCCTGCGGCCATGCTGAGCAACGTAAAGGCGGACTCCACGGCAGTAGCGGCCCGCCGGACCTTCGCGACACCTGCATCAACGTTCAGCAGCTGCCCGTGCAGGACCTCGGCTTTCCGGTGCCGGGCCAGCCGGAGGAGCTGTTCCTCCAGCAACTGCGCCCCCTGGTCCACGGCCGCTTTCCGGGCCGCGGCGGAATCGAGTTTGCGGCGCCGCTCCCCGCGCGCTGCTTCCGCTTCCACGGCGTCCCTGCATTCGGTGCTTGCGGCTTCCGCCCGTTCCGCTTGGCCCGTGAGTTCCGCCAGCCGCCCGTTTACCGCGCTTTCAAGCCATTCAAGCCGGGCCACCGCATCATCCGGGGATGGAGCGCCGGCCCCGTCCAGCCCCAGGGGGGCCGTCTCCGACTCCGCCCGCGCCGCCAGGATTTCGAGCTGGCCGGCGAGGAGGGAGACTTCCTCCTTGGCTGCCTGCGCCTGGCGGGCCAGTTCCTGCTCCACCGATTCGAACCGCTCGGTACCAAAAAGCTTCTGCAGAAGTTCCAGCCGGTCGGTGGCCTTGGAACGGAGGAAAGCGGCGAAGTCGCCCTGGGGCAGCATCACCACCCGGGTGAACTGCTCCCGGTCCATGCCAAGCAGGGCCAGAATCTCTGCGCCTGCCTCATCATTGCGGGCGGACTTTTCCGTCCAGGTTCCGCTGACGCGTTCACGCAGCAGCGTCTTGGCCTGCTGCGTGGTGAAGCCGTTCTTCCCCCGGGCGCTCGGCTTGTCCCAGGCCGGGGACCGCGTCACTTCGAAGCGGCGGCCCTGGGCCGAGAACTCACAGGTGACGGCAGGCTCCTGCGCCGGTTCCGCATGGTCGCTGCGGAGCCTTTTCCCGTCCTGGCGGGCCCCGGGAACGGAGCCGTACAGGGCAAAGCAGATGGCATCCAGGACGCTGGTCTTTCCTGCGCCTGTTGGGCCGTTGAGCAGGAAAAGGCCATGGGCGCTGAGCCTGTCGAAGTCAATCTCCTCGGTACCGGCAAAGGGCCCGAACGCGGAGATCAGGAGGCGGTGGATCCTCATCGTGAAGCCTCCAGGAGCCGGACGTTCTCCAGGGCAGCAGCCACCGCGGCTTTTTCGGCCGCATCGGGTTCCCTGCCGCGCACATGTTCCAGGAAGCCGCAGCACACCGCCAGGTCGTCCGGCGCCTCGGCCAGCCTGCTGCTGTAGCTTGAGGCGGCGGCCTGGGCTCCGCCCTCCGGATCGAAACCAAGGACCAGGGTGTCCGGGAACCGGGAACGGAGCCGCTCCATGGCTCGGGCGGGCCGCTGGGCGTCGGTCAGGGTGACCTGGCAGTAGGCGGTTTCGGCCCACTGGTGCGCGGGCGATTCCAGCAGCTCAGCCAGGGGCCCGCGCAGCACGGCCAGTGCGCGCGGCGCCGGCCACAGGACTTCCCGCACTGAGGTGACTCCGTCCGCGCCGAGGTCCACGAGCCAGCCGCCTTTCTGGTGGGTGGCTTCCGAAAAGGAGTAAGCGAGCGGCGAGCCCGAATACCTCACCTGGGGCGACAGGGTTTGGCGTCCGTGCAGGTGCCCCAGTGCGGCGTAGCTGAAGCCCTCGAAGAGGTCCAGCGGTACGGCCCCGACGCCGCCGATGCTGAGGTCCCGCTCGCTGTCCGAGCTGATCCCCCCGCTGGCGAAGGTGTGGGCCAGGACCACGGAATGAACGGTGGCCGATGCTGAACGCCGCTTGATGTCCTCGCGGATCATCCCTGTTGCGGCCCGGGTAACTTCAAAGTGGCTGGGGGTGTCCGCACCGAGTTGTTCGGCGACGAGCCGGGGTTCGAGCCACGGAATGCCGTAGATGGCCAGCACGGCCTTGCCACCTTCCCCGGCAGCCGCGTCCCCCAGCGGCAGCAGCAGCGGTTCGTCCAGGTCCTCGATCCTGGTGCGGAGGTGCACTCCCCCGCGTTCCAGGAGCCGGGACGCAAAGCCCAGGCGGATGGCGGAATCATGGTTGCCGCTGGTCAGCACCACCTTGGCGCCGGCAGCGGTCAGGCGCACCAGGGCCTCGTCAAGCAGGCGTACCACGTCCACGCCGGGAAGGGCGCGGTCATAGACGTCCCCCGCCACCAGGACAACGTCCACGCCGTGCTGCTTGACGGCACCGACCAGCTGGTCAACGAAGGCGCGCTGGGCGTCCAGCATCCCGACGCCGTGGAAAGACCGGCCCAAATGCCAGTCCGAAGTGTGTAGTAACCGCATGTTCCTAAGCTATCGGCTGCCACTGACAGCGACGGCAACCGCCGCGGGCACCGGGATCAGCCCCGCGTTCCTTCAAAGAAGTCCTGGGCTTCGCTGGTCCCCGGCCCGGGCTTGTCCGTGCGTGGATCGGGGCGTCCGTCCGCACCGGAAACGGCGGGCACTGCGGGCGGGGACACGTCTGCGCCCTGCGTCCCGGGGACCGCGCTGACAGCCGGCCGGCGTCCGCCAGCGGCCGCTCCGAAGCTCCGGAACACCAGTCCCGCAAGGGCAGCGCCCACCACCGGGGCAGCCAGGAAAACCCACAGCTGCCCGGCAGCCCAGCCCGAGCTGAAAAGGGCGGACGAGACTGCGCGGGCAGGATTAAACGGCAGGTTGCCCACCGACTGGCCCAGCTGCAGGAGGACCGCAAAGGACAGGCCGACCGCCACGGCAGCGGCGGACCGGCCGCCGCCGTCCTGCGAATTGTCCCTGCCGGACGTCCCCAGGAAGACCGCAACAACGATTGCGGCGCCGAGCATTTCAAGGAGCAGCACCGCAGCGAGCGGCGCCTGGATGATGGAGTGTTCGCCAAAGCCGGCCGTGACGGTGTCGAAAGCGGTGCGGCTGTCCGCAATCCCCGGGAGGGTGCGCAGGATTCCGAAGAGGGCGAGGGCACCAGCCAGTCCACCGGCCAGCTGGGCACCGGCATAGGCGGCTGCGGCGCCGGCCCGGATCCGTCCGGCCAGGAGGTGCCCCACGGTGATGGCCGGGTTGAAGTGGCCGCCCGAAACGTGCGAGAAGGCGAGCATCGCGGCGGTCACGGCCAGGCCGGCTGCAAGCGCCGCAGGGAGGGGGCTGGAGTCCGGGATGGTGAACAGCGGAACACCGAGGCCGGCCACCACGATGAACAGCGTGCCGAAGGCCTCGGCCCCCAGCCTCGGCAGCAGTCCGGGGCGTGAGGCCTCCGGACCGCGGGGCAGCAAGGCGTCGTGATGGTCAAGGGCGGGGGTGCTCATGGTGGACCCTTTGGTAGGCAGGAGATGGCGGTGCGGCCGCCGGGCAACCCCTCCATTATTCCAGCTGCTTCCGGGCGTTTGCCGCGCCCGCGCGTTGACCCGGACGGCGATGGCCGGCACCCGTCAGGAAGCCGGCCGCTGCCGCGGTAAATTTGCAGCATGAGCATTGAACCCGGCCCGTCCGCGCCCGCACTGAGATCACGCATCCACGGCTGCCTGCTAGGCGGCGCGTTGGGCGATGCCCTGGGCTATGCCGTCGGCACGGACTCGATGGAGGAGATCCGGCGCCGGTTCGGCGGGCACGGCCTTACCGATTTCCGTGAGCTGTCCGGGAGCCCCTTTTCGGACGAGACCCAGCTGACCCTTTACACGGTTGACGGACTGGTGGAGGCACTTGAGTGGGCGAATTCCGGGGTAGGCGCGGACGTCAACGCCTGCCTGTGGCTCGCGTACCTCCGGTGGCTGGCCACGCAGGGAGAGTCTGCCCCTGCGGCGGCCCCCGCACCCCAGCCGCGGTGGATCGACCGCCAGTCAGTGCTCCACGAGCGCCGGCGTCCGGACAAGGCGTCCATCTCCGGGCTGGCCACGGGTGAGATGGGGACTGTCTTCCGCCCGGTAAATCCGGTGTCGAAGGGCTGCGGAACGGTGGTGCGGTCGGCGCCGTTCGGGCTGGTCCCGCACATCACGCCCGACTCCGTCTATAAGCTGAGTGCAGACGCCGCCTCCCTGACGCACGGGCACCCGGCGGCGCGCCAGAGTGCCGGAATCTTCAGCCTGCTGATCCACCGGCTCGTCACGGGCGAAGGGCTCCACGAGGCGGCTGCCGCAGTGGCCGCCCGCTCCCGTTCGCTCAACGAGGTGGCACCGGAACTGCCCGACCGCCTGGAATCCGCCCTCCGGCTCGCGGGCGAGGGCGTAGTCAGCCCGGAGGAACTCACGGAGGCACTGGGTGAAGGCCGGACCGCGGCGGAAGCACTCGCCGTCGCGCTTTACGCGGTGCTTGCCACTGCGCCAGGCACAGGCGGTACGGGCGGGGACAAACAAGGCACGGACGACGCCGGCGCAGGCACGCTGCCCGTCCGGCACTTCCGGACGGCGCTGGCATTGGCGGTGAACCACGGCGGGAACAGCGATTCCACCGGTTCGCTGGCCGGGAATATCCTGGGGGCCTTCTACGGCGAGGAGTGCCTGCCCGCAGACTGGCTCGGATCGCTGGAAGCGCCCGAGGCGGTCCGCGGCATGGCCGATCTGCTGGTGAGGGTTACGACCGCCGAAGGCTGATGTTGTTGCACGCCTCGCAGACGTCCTCCGGAATCAGTCCGTTCCGCTGCAGGAACCCGAAGATCACGCACCCCAGGCAAAAGCCTGCAAAAGCCTCAAGTGACGCCGCGACGACCAGGATGCCCAGTGCTGCCCATGCTGCGGGCGCTGCCCCGGCCACGAACAGGACCAGGGCGGTGGTGGACACTGCGGCCCCAATCCCCTGCGCGAAGCGCTTTGGCGGTCCGGGGACCAGCTTCACCCGTCCCAGCCGCGGCGTGATGACCTTCACGGACAAGAGCGCCAGCGGCGAAACCCTCGGCCCGAACAGCACGCGCAGCCAGAACCCGACGGCGATGGCCAGCAGGCCCCACACTGAGCCGCTCGCTGCCGTCACAACCGCGAGCAGCACAACCAGGCCCGCGGTCACGCGTGCGGCGTACTCATTGACGGGATTCGGGAAGGCGAACACGGAACTCATGAGCCAAGGCTAGGAGCGGTCTGTCCCGCAACCAAGGTTTGTTGCGCCGGATGAACCGGCGGGCACCTCAGGCGATGCCCGCGGCCGCGAAACCGCCCACCATCTGCAGGAACTCCCCTTCGGAGAGCACCTCGATGGCCTGCCCCCGCTCATGGAGTTCCAGGACCCGGCGGGCCTTGCCCGTCAGCCTGCCGGACCGAAGGTCTGCGGCGACAAAGCCGTCGCCCACCACCAGGACCGTGGTGCGTCCGGTTACGCGGCTTTCGGGCCGGGCGCCGACGTCCGCAGAGCGTCTTTTCGCCTCCGGGCGCCCCATGGACAGCTGCCCGGTGAAGACGACGGTCTGCCCGTACAGGGGATGGCCGGGCTCGGCGTCGGGGTTGGGCAGCGGGTTGGCGCCCTCCTCCGGCCAGCCCGCCTGGAAGGGCCGGAGCGGCGCAGCAGTGCTGCCGGACGCAGCCGAGAGGGCGGCCAGGCTCGGTTTGGAGAGCGCATCCGTCGCGGGGTGGAAAGCCTGTTGCCGGGGCATCACCAGTCCCAGGGAGAGGTAGAGTTCGGCGATGCTGTTGGCCTGGTTCCTGCGGGCTATGTCGATCAGGATCCCCGCGCACGCCCGCGCGTCCTCGGCGGCGTCGTGATGGTTCACCAGGGGAACGCCGGCTTCCTCCGCGGCGAACGGCAGGGAGTTGGACACCAGGGAATAGCACCGCCGGGAGAGCATCACGGTGCAGACGTAGTCGTAAGCGGGCCCCGGCAGGCCCGAGACCTCCAGGCCGGAACGGATCACGCCCAGATCGAAGGCAGCATTGTGCGCCGCGAGGATGTCGTCGCCGATGAAGGCCCCGATCTCGGGGAAGAGGTCCCCGAAGCGGGGCTTGCCTGCAACGTCCTCGGCCCGGATGCCGTGGATCCGGACGTTGTGGTAGTCAAAGTGGTCGTGGTCCTGCGGCGGCCGCATGAGCCAGGAAGCTTCCTCGACGACCCGGCCGCCCCTGACCTTGGTCAGGCCGACTGCACAGGGCGAGCCCCGAAAGCCGTTTGCAGTCTCAAAGTCGATCGCCGTAAAGTCCAAACCCACGGCCCCCACCTTACCGCCGGAATGCCGCCCCTCCGTGCAGGCACAACTCTGTCAAGTACCCTTGAGAGGTGAACTTTCCTGTGATGAATGACCTCGCCGTGTCCATGCTGGGCGGGGCAGGACCGGTGCAGCCCCAGCTGGCCTCCTTCCTGCCCGACTGGCTGAACCCCCAGGTCTTCCTGGCCGATCCCGCCCTGGCACCTTGGGTGGTCCTCCTGGTCTGCGGAATCGTCTTCGCGGAAACCGGCCTGCTGGTTGGCTTCTTCCTGCCGGGTGATTCCATGCTGTTCACCGCCGGACTGCTGGTGGCCACGGACACCATCAAGTTCAACGTGCTGCTGTTCGCGCTGCTGATCATCATCTCGGCCATCGTGGGAAACCAGACCGGCTACCTCATCGGTTCAAAGGCCGGCCCCGCCATCTTCAACAAGCCAAACTCACGCCTCTTCAAGCGCGAGAACGTGGAAAACGCACACGCGTTCTTCGAAAAGCACGGCGGTAAGGCACTGATCCTGGCCCGTTTCGTCCCCATCATCAGGACTTTCGTTCCCGTCATCGTGGGCGTGGCCCAGATGAGCAAAAAGAAGTTCTTCCTCTTCAACGTCATCGGTGCAGTGCTCTGGGGCGGCGGCGTGACGCTCCTGGGCTACCTGCTGGGTGACCGCGTGCCGTGGGTCCGCGAGAACCTGGACATCATCTTCATCGCCATCGTCCTGGTTTCGGTCCTCCCCATCGGCGTGGAGGTCCTCCGCGGCATCTCCGCCAAGCGGCAGGCGAAGGCCTACGGCACCGATCCGGTGGACGAGTTCATCGAAGAGCACGCCCCCGAGGACGAGCAGAAGACGCCGCGCCTGCCCTAGGAAGCCGGCCAGGGATCCTACGCAAAAGGTGTGCCCCCGCTCCGGCGGGGTGCACACCTTTTTTGTTTGCCCAGCGAGCCGTCCACCGGCGGGCGTCAGGACTTTGGCGCCTGCAGGGCCTCGACGATGGCGGGCAGCAGCGCGCGGAACGCCTTGCCCCGGTGGCTGATGGCGTTCTTTTCCTCGGCGGACAGCTCGGCACAGCTGCGGTCCTCCCCCGCGGGCTGGAGTACCGGATCGTAGCCGAAGCCGCCGTTCCCCCGCGGCTCGCGCAGCAGGATCCCTTCGAGTTGCCCGTATTCCACTACCTCGCGTCCGGGGGTGCCGTCCGCGTCCGGGACCGCGAGGGCCGCCGCGCAGACGAAGGCGGCGCCCCGATGGTGGTCCGGAACGTCCGAGAGCTGGCTGAGCAGGAGCCGGAGATTGGCGGCGTCGTCGCCATGGCTGCCGGCCCACCGGGCTGAGAAAATCCCGGGTGCTCCGCCCATGACGTCCACGGCGAGGCCGGAGTCGTCGGCGATGGCCACCAGGCCGGTGGCCTCGGCGACAGCGCGCGCCTTGAGCAGCGAATTCTCGGCGAACGTCACGCCTGTTTCGACGACGTCCGGGGCACCTGCAGCCGCCGCGTCCACCACCTGCGTGTCGACGTCGAGCCCGGGCACCTGTCCCCGCAGCAGCTCACGCAGTTCCCGGAGTTTGCCCTTGTTGTGCGTGGCGAGGACCAGGCGGGGGGCAGCACCTTGCCACGGGGCGGCGGCGGCCGCGCTCACAGCGTGTCTGCCAGGGTTTCGCGCTGGATGGCCGCGAGCTGCGTGGTGCCCAGCAGGGCAAGGTCCAGGAGCTGGTCCAGTTCTGCCCTGTCAAAGGGTGCGCCCTCAGCCGTGCCCTGCACCTCCACGAACTTGCCGGACCCGGTGACCACCACGTTCATGTCCGTTTCGGCCCGGACGTCCTCCACGTACGGCAGGTCCAGCATGGGAACGCCGTCGATGATGCCCACGGACACCGCGGCGATGGTGTCGATGAGGGGCTGGGCGTTCTTTGCGATCAGCTTGTTGTCCCGGGCGAAGCGGATGGAATCAGCGAGCGCAACGTAGGCGCCGGTGATGGCTGCCGTGCGGGTTCCGCCGTCAGCCTGGAGGACGTCGCAGTCCAGCACGATGGTGTTCTCGCCGAGGGCCTTGGTGTCGATGATCGAGCGGAGCGAACGGCCGATCAGCCGTGAGATCTCGTGGGTGCGGCCGCCGATCTTGCCCTTGACCGATTCGCGGTCGGAGCGGGTGTTGGTGGCCCTCGGCAGCATGGCGTACTCGGCGGTGACCCAGCCGCGGCCCTCACCCTTGAGCCAGCGCGGGACGCCCGCGGTCAGGGAGGCGGTGCACAGGACCCGGGTGTTGCCGAACTCGATCAGGGCCGATCCTTCGGCCTGGGAAGACCATCCGCGCGTGATGCTGATGGGCCGGAGCTGGTCGGGAGCGCGGCCGTCGGCGCGCACGATGGGCACTGCAGTTGCTTCAGAAGTCATGCCTTTAGCTTATCCACTGCAGGTGCTGCCGACGCCTGGCCCTGATTCGGGGCCTAGATGGTGTAGTGGACGCCGGCAACCGCTACCGCAACATCGCCGCCGAACACCGGCCGGGCCTCGGCCATCACGGTGGTCTGGGACGTCCATACCGGAATGTGCGTCAGCAGGAGCCGGCGTGCCCCCGCCGCCGCGGCGGCCTCCCCCGCACGCTTGCCGGTGAGGTGGACGTCCTTGATTCCGTCGTCGCGGCCTTCCTCGAATGCAGCTTCGCACAGGAAGAGGTCTGCGTCCTTCGCGGCTTCCTCAAGCCCGGCGCAGGAATCGGTATCACCGGAGTACGTCAGGGTCCGGGAGACGGTGTTTCCCTCCTTGTCCGGTTCCACCACTTCCACCCGCAGGGCGTAGGCCTCCTCCACGGGGTGGTTCACGGCATAGGGGGTCACGGTGAAGGGACCCACGGTGACCGGCTGGCGTTCGGCCCAGTTGGTGAAGTCGAATTCCTCATGCATGCCAGGGTCCAGCGGCAGCCCGTACGCGGTGGCCATCCGGTCTGCAGTGGCGGCCGGTCCCCAGACCGGAATCCGTCCCCGGCCCCAGCCGCCGGGCTTCCAGCGGACGGCCACGTGCAGGCCGCAGAGGTCCATGCAGTGGTCGGGGTGCAGGTGGGTCAGGAAGATCGCGTCGATGTCCTCGAGGTCCGTGTACCGCTGGATGGCACCCAGTGCGCCGCTGCCCAGGTCCATGACCACTTTCCAGGTCCGCTCGCCGTCGTTCGCGGTCAGGAGGTAGCAGGATGCGGGCGATCCGGGGCCGGGGAAGGAACCGGTACAGCCGACGATGGTGAGCTTCACTGGCCCGGCCCCCCGGTCACTGACGTCCCAACGAAGTTGGAGATCCGCGGACGGGCGGCGGCGCCCTGGGCGGCAGCGATCATCTCGGGGGTGATCCGGGCAAGGCTGCCGGTGGGGTACTGCGCGGACACATGGTCCACGTGCCGGACGGAGAGCACTTCCGGGCCAAGGAACCGCCTGGCCAGGGCCTCGAACTGGCCGGCGTCGCCGGTGGCCACAAAGTGGTGCTCCGGGGGCGTGGCGTCCGTGCGCTGGAGACCGTGGGTGGCCAGGGCGCGGTAGACGTCCTTGGCGGTCTCTTCGGCGCTGGACACGAGGGTCACGTCCGCTCCCATGACGTAGGAGATGACCCCCGTGAGCAGCGGGTAGTGCGTGCAGCCCAGGACCACCGTGTCCACGCCGGCCGCCTTGAGGGGTGCAAGGTACTCCTCGGCAACAGCAAGAAGGGCCGGTCCGGTGGTGACGCCGGCCTCCACATAGCTGACGAACTCAGGGCACGCCACCGAGGTGATCGCCAGGTCGGGAGCCGCGGCAAACGTGTCCTCGTAGGCCCGGGACCCTACCGTGGCGGAGGTGCCGATCACGCCGACCCGTCCGCTGCGGGTAGCGGCAACGGCACGCCGCACCGCCGGCTGGATGACCTCGATGACCGGGATGCCGTACTTGGCCGTGTAGCGCTCCCGGGCGTCCCGCAGGACAGCGGCCGACGCCGAGTTGCAGGCGATGGTGAGCAGCTTGACGCCGGAGTCCACGAGTTCGTCCATCACACCGAGGGCGTTTGCCCGCACCTCCGCGATGGGCAGGGGGCCATAGGGCCCGTGCGCCGTGTCCCCCACGTAGAGGATGGACTCATTGGGCAGCTGGTCGATGATGGACCGTGCCACCGTCAGGCCGCCCACGCCGGAGTCAAAGACACCGATGGGCCGTGACTCCACGGCGGCGGCAGGGGTGTCGCTTGCGGCGGACCCGGCTGCAGCGCCTGCCGGCGGATCAATGCTCGAGGCTCTACTCATGATTATTCGAGGATAGGGCTTCCCTGCAGCCCCGGCGGTGATCTTGTGGCCAGCAGCTCATGTCTGGTGTGTCACAGCACGGGGACGGAGACCGGCCTGCGCCGCTCATCGGCGGGCGTCCAGGGACTGCAGCATGGCCTGGACCAGTGATTCCTGGAGCCAGGTGGCGAAGTTGTAGACCAGCGCCAGGTAGCTTTCCACGTCCTCCGCCTGGGACCAGTCCTGCATGAGGTGGACATGTTCGGCATCCTCCTCATCCTGGATGTCCAGCCGCTCGGCCAGGACAAGCCGGACGTCGTTCAGCGCCATGGACCAGTGCTTCGCCCCTTCGGGCGTCAGCACAATCTCGTCCTTGTCCAGGTCCAGGGCGGCCGCCTGCAGGGCGCCGATCTTTGTCTCCCGCAGCGACCGCTCGGTGAGCTGGCGGAACTCAAGGGACGCGCCGGCGTCGTCCTTCATGACGTTGGGAAGGAGGCGCTTAACGGCGCGGTCCGAAGGCTCGGCGACGTCCATGTCCAGGCCGATCAGGGCAGCCAGCGGATCCTGCCCCGTCCGTTCCTCCGGCTGCAGCATGGAAATGACGTCACTGATCAGGCTGCGCAGCAGGTCCCGCTCCGCAGGCTCAAGATAGCCGGTAATGCCCTTGAGTCCGTACTTGAATGCCTTAGCCACGTTTCCCCTTGCCCTGGCCCGGTCCGCCGGATTTGCGGGTGCTGCCGCCGTTCCCGCCGCTGGCCTTCTCCACCGTCGCCCACAGGCCAAAACCGTGCATCGCCACCGCGTGGCGCTCCACCTGCTCCTTGCTGCCGGAGGCAACAATGGACCGGCCCTTTTTGTGGACCTCCATCATGAGCTTGTTCGCCTTGCTCTCCGAGTAGCCGAAGTAGCTCTGGAAAACGTAGCTCACATAACTCATGAGGTTGACGGGATCGTTCCAGATCACCAGGTTCCAGGGGATGTCCGGTGCCGTCAGGGAATCGGTGGATTCCGCTGTTCCGGTCCGGGTGCCCTCCCGTGTATCGGGGCCGGGCGCAACGCTTATGGTCATCTATCCATTCTATGGGGATGATGGGCGGGCCCCGCGGCGAAGCGGAGCGAGACGCGGGAGCCGGTGGGTGGGCCCACACCGGCGAGGGCCCCGCGGCGAAGCGGAGCGAGACGCGGGAGCCGGTGGGTGGGCCCACACCGGCGAGGGCCCCGCGGCGAAGCGGAGCGAGACGCGGGAGCCGGTGGGTGGGCCCACACCGGCGAGGGCCCCGCGGCGAAGCGGAGCGAGACGCGGGAGCCGGTGGGTGGGCCCACACCGGCGAGGGCCCCGCGGCGAAGCGGAGCGAGACGCGGGAGCCGGTGGGTGGGCCCACACCGGCGAGGGCCCCGCGGCGAAGCGGAGCGAGACGCGGGAGCCGGTGGGGACTAGAGTAACTTTCGTGAGTACCTCCGCCGGCTGGGACCATCCCCGCACGTCTTTCTACACCGACCACTACGAGCTGACCATGCTGCAGGCGTCGCTCCACTCGGGGGCCGCGCACCGCAAATCTGTGTTCGAGGCGTTCGCCCGCCGCCTGCCGGACGGCCGGCGCTATGGGATCGTGGCCGGCACCGGACGGCTGCTTGAGGGCATCGCCAACTTCCGTTTCGGGGAAGCGGAGCTGGAGTTCCTGGAGCGCACCAAGGTAGTCAATGCCCAGACCCTCGAATACCTGGCCTCCTACCGTTTCTCCGGGGATATCTGGGGCTACCCGGAGGGTGAAGCGTACTTTCCCAATTCCCCCATCCTGATCGTCGAAGCCACCTTCGCCGAAGCCTGCATGCTGGAGACCTACCTGCTGTCCGTGCTGAACCACGACAGCGCCATCGCCTCTGCCGCGTCCCGCATGGTCAGTGCCGCCGGAGGCCGGCCCTGCATCGAGATGGGCTCCCGGCGCACCCACGAGGAAGCGGCCACCGCCTCCGCCAGGGCGGCCATCATTGCCGGGTTCGACAGCACCTCCAACCTCGAGGCCGGCATCCGCTACGGGATCAAGACGGTGGGCACCGCCGCCCACTCCTTCACCCTCCTGCACGACACCGAACGCGACGCGTTCGAGGCGCAGATTGCGTCCCTCGGGCACCATACGTCCCTGCTGGTGGACACGTACGACGTCGAAGCGGCCGTCCGCACGGCAGTGGACCTTGCCGGTCCCCGGCTGGGAGCGGTCCGCCTGGATTCCGGGGACCTGGTTGCGCAGGCCCAGTGGGTGCGCCGCCTCCTGGACGACCTCGGCAACGAGAACACCAAGATCGTGGTCACGTCCGACCTCGACGAGTACGCCATTGCGGCCCTGCAGTCCGCCCCGGTCGATTCCTACGGGGTGGGCACCTCCCTGGTCACCGGCTCGGGCGCACCCACCGCCAGCATGGTCTACAAACTGGTCAGCCGCACGGACGATGACGGAAACTTCGTCTCCGTCGCCAAGGCGGCCAAGAACAAGGCCAGTGTGGGCGGCCGCAAATACGCGCTGCGCAAGCTGGATGAACGCGGCATCGCCACTGCCGAAGTGGTGGGCGTGGGGCACCGGCCCGAGGATGACGGCAATGACCGCCCGCTGCTCCAGCAGTTCATGAAGAACGGCGAGGTGATGCCGGGCTGGACCGGCCATGAAGGGGTGCTTCGCGCACGCCAGCGCCATGCTGATTCCATGGCGGAACTCCCCCCGGTGGTCAACCGCCTGCAGCGCGGCGAAGCCGCCATCCCGACTCTCTATGAAGACAACTGAGGAGGACTGATGTCCCGCGCACTGATCATCGTCGACGTCCAGAACGATTTCTGTGAAGGCGGCTCGCTCGCCGTGTCCGGCGGTGCGGACGTTGCCGGCGCCATCAGCGAATACGTGGACGCCCACCACGGCGAGTTCGACCACATCGTGGCCACCCAGGACTGGCACATCGACCCGGGCGCCCACTTCTCCGACACACCGGACTTCAAGGACAGCTGGCCGCCGCACTGCGTGGCCGGGACCCGGGGCGCCGAACTCCATCCGGACCTCGACACCGAATACATCCAGGCGTACTTCCAGAAAGGCCAGTTCGCCGCTGCCTACTCCGGCTTCGAGGGCCTGCTGGCCCCTGAAGACGCAGTACCCACCGGGGAACGCCGGCCCGGGGCCCTGCCCGGACCGGCAGGCGAGGAAAAATTCGCCCCGGACGAGGACGCTATCGGGCTGGATGACTGGCTGCAAAGCCACGACGTCGAGGACGTTGTGGTGGTGGGAATCGCCACCGACTACTGCGTCATGGCCACCGCCCTGGACGCCGTCCAGGCAGGCTACTCGGTCACCGTCCTCCGGTCCCTGACCGCGGGGATCGCGGAGGACCTGGAGGACGCGGTGGCCGAAATGGAACTCGGCGGGGTAGACGTCGCCTGAGTGGCCCTGGTGGCTTCGGCCGCTACTTCCGGCCGATGAACCAGTCCTGGAGCTTCCGCAGACGCGACTGCAGCTGCTCCTCGTTCGCCTGGGCAACGGGCGGTCCGCCGCACACCGTCCGCAGCTTGGTGTGCACCACGCCGTGGGGGGTACCGGTCCGGGCTGACCAGGCGGCCACGTTCTTGGCCAGCTCGTTCCGGAGGTCCATCAGCATCCGGTGGTCCGGGACGGCCGGCGCCGGGGTTTCGGCCGCCGCAGGAGCCTTCCGGTTCTTGCGGTTCAGCTGCTCATGCTGGCGCTGCCGCAGCAGCGTGCCCACCTGCTCCGCGTCCAGCAGCCCGGGAATGCCCAGGAAGTCCATCTCGTCGTCGGACCCCACTTCGCCGCCCGTGCCGAACTCGCCGCCGTCGAACAGCACACGGTCAAAGGACGCCTGTGAATCCAGGGCCTCGAACTTGCCCTTGGTCAGGCTGTCCGACGCCTTGTCCTCGCGGTTGGCCTCGGCCATCAGCGAGTCCTCGGGATTGAACAGGCCGTCCCCGTCTTCCTTCTCGGGGCGGTCCAGGGCATGGTCCCGCTCCGCCTCCATGGAGTTGGCCAGGGCCATCAGCTGCGGCACCGAGGGCAGGAAGACCGACGCCGTTTCCCCGCGTTTGCGGGCACGCACGAAACGCCCCACAGCCTGGGCAAAAAACAGCGGCGTTGAAGTCGATGTGGCGTACACGCCCACGGAAAGCCGGGGCACGTCAACGCCTTCGGACACCATCCGGACCGCCACCATCCAGCGTTTCTCGCTGGCGGTGAATTCCTCGATCTTGCTCGACGCCTTCGCGTCGTCGGAAAGGATGACCGTGGGCGACTCCCCGGTGATCCTCTTGAGCTGCCCGGCGTACGCGCGCGCGTCCTCGTGGTCCGTGGCAATCACCAGGCCGCCGGCGTCGGGGACGGTCCGCCGGACCTCGCTGAGGCGCTTGTCCGCACCGGCCAGGACAGCCGGAATCCACTCGCCTGCGGGGTTTAGGGCGGTACGCCAGGCGTGGGACGTGATGTCCTTGGTCACCGCGGCCTCCCCCAGCGACGCCGCCATCTCTTCACCGGCACTGGTCCGCCAGCGCATCTGCCCCGAATAGGCCATAAACATCACCGGGCGGACAACGTGGTCCCGCAGGGCGTTGCCGTAGCCGTAGGTGTAGTCGGCCTTGGAGCGGCGGATCCCGTCCCGGTCCTCGGCATACTCGACGAACGGGATGGGCGAGGTGTCCGAGCGGAACGGCGTACCGGTCAGGGAGAGGCGCCTCACGGCGGGGTCGAACGCCTCGCGCAGGCCGTCGCCCCAGGACAGGGCCTCGCCGCCGTGGTGGATCTCGTCCAGGATCACCAGGGTGCGGGCGGCCTCGGTCTTGGCACGGTGCAGCAGCGGCTTGCTGGCCACCTGGGCATACGTGACGGCCACCCCGATGAAGCCGCGGCCGTGCTGGCCGTCGGAGTTCTTGAAGTTGGGATCGATGGCGATTCCCACCCTGGCCGCCGCATCCGCCCATTGCCGCTTGAGGTGGTCCGTGGGCGCCACGATGGTCACCCTGTTCACGGCGCCGGAGTCGATGAGCGTGGAGGCCACCCGGAGGGCAAAGGTGGTCTTGCCGGCGCCGGGGGTTGCTACCGCGAGGAAATCACGGGGGCTGTTGCTCAGGTAGAGGTCAAGCGCTTCCTGCTGCCAGGCACGGAGTTTCGGGGCGGTTCCCCAGGCTGCGCGTTCCGGATAAGCCGGAGGCAGGGTGGGGCCGCCAAAGAGCGTCTCCGTCACTATTTGTTGTTGCCCGAGTCCCCTCCGGGACCCTTGCCGCCGTCGTTGCCCGGGCGGAGGCCGTCATAGACCTCTTTGCACATCGGGCACACCGGGAATTTCTGCGGGTCCCGGCCCGGCGTCCAGACCTTGCCGCACAGGGCGATGACGGGCTCCCCGGTCAGCGCGGACTCCATGATCTTTTCCTTGCGCACATAGTGCGAAAAGCGCTCCCGGTCCCCGGGTTCCACTTCCTGGCGCAGTTCCTCGCGCTCAATGGTGGCTGTGGACGATCCAGCCCCGGAAAGCTCGCGCATCGGGTCGTTCTCGAGAGGGTCCGTCATGCTAGTCATGCGAACCATCTTAGCCGTTCGAGCGGGGCCACGTTCGACGCCGGACGCTGCCGCCGCGCCGCCCGGAACCGGCCGCCGTCGTACTTTTCCGCCGGGCACCCTGGCTGCCGGCCCGCGGTCAGCCAGCGGCCAGCCGGTGGTCAGAGGCCCTGCCAGGCGGGCTTGTTGTCATAGGTGTGGCGGTAGAAATCCGCCAGCTTCAGCGCCGAGGCGGCGGCCTGGTCCAGCAGGACGGTGGCGTGCGGATGGAACTGGAGGATCGACGCCGGGCAGATGGCCGAGACGGGACCCTCCACGAAGTCGCGGACCGCCTGGGCCTTGCGCGCGCCCGTTGCCACCAGGATGACATGCCGCGCCTCCATGATGGTTCCGAGGCCCTGGGTGAGGACATGGTGCGGGACCTCGGCCAGGCTGTTGAAGAACCGGGCGTTGTCCCGGCGTGTCTGCTCGACGAGGCTCTTGATGCGGGTCCTGGAGGTGAAGGAGGACCCCGGTTCGTTGAACGCGATGTGGCCGTCCGTCCCCACTCCCAGGAGCTGCAGGTCGATTCCGCCGGCGGCGCTGATGGCTTCCTCGTAGGCGCGGCAGGACGCCGGAATGTCCTCGGCTGTCCCGTCCGGTCCGTGCACATTCTCCGGGGAGATGTTCACCCGGTTGGTGAATTCACGCCGGATGACTTCGCGGTATGACTCGGGATGGCCGGCAGGAAGGCCCACGTATTCGTCCAGGGCAAATGCGTGCGCCCGGCTAAAGTCCAGGCCGTCCCGGTCGTGCCGGGCGGCCAGCTCATCGTAGACGGGCAGCGGGGACGAGCCCGTTGCCAGGCCCAGGACAGCACCCGGTTTGCGCCGCAGGAGTTCCTCGATGGCGTCAGCGGCGAGCTTACCGATCTGTTTGCTGCCGTTGAGGATGACTACTTCCATGCTCTTCCTTTCCGAAGTTTTTCAGCGGTTGACGGCCACTTGGGCCAAGAGCTCGGGACCGCGGGCATCCAGCCATTTTCCGCCCAGCCGCACGCCTGCCACGAACAGGCACAGGCCCAGGGCCGTCCCTGCGCCAAGGTTGATCCAGCCGAAGATCCGGTTGCCGGTGACCAGCTGGGCGGCCAGGAGCCCGGCCTCCGGCAGGACCAGGACCATCAGGAGCACCAGTCCGCCGAACTGGACCGCGAGGGTCTGCCCCACATTGCCCGGCGGTTTTTTGAACGGGCTGTCGCCCGGCAAGGGAACGGCCACGGTGTAGCGTGCGGAGACAACCGAAGACAGGCCCAGGCCGGTGAACAGGACGCCCAGGCTGAGGCCCAGCTGGCCGGGCAGGGCACCCCAGTCCCCCGTGAAGGCGGAGTACCCCAGCGCAAACACCAGCACCACCGGCAGGGCGAACGCCAGGCAGGCCAGGGCACGGCCCAGCCGGTCCGCCACGCCCCGGACGCCCGTGGCCAGGTGGAGGGCGAACGCGGTGTTGTCATAGGACACATCGGCGGAGATGGACCAGGCGAGGATGAACGCGGACATCGGGGCGAGGAAAGCCAGGCTGGTGTAATCCCCGGTCTGGCTGCCCTGGAACAGCAGCACCACGGGAAGCAACGGGATCACCACAAGCGAGCCCGAATACCGCGGGTCCCGGAACCAGTACGTGAGGCACCTGGCCATCACCGCCCCGGCCGGGACCGCGGGCATGACCCCCAAAAGTCCCAGCTTGCCGCCTTTCCTCTTCCCGCTTCCCGCATAGGGAGGAGTCACCAGCGCCCGCTCCAGCAGGACCTTCCAGGCCCACGCCAGGGCGGCAAGTGTTGCCGCGGACAGGAGCAGCTTCAGGGCTGCCGCGCCTGGCTCGCCGGCGGCGACGTCACCGGCAATGGACCATGGGGCCCCGAGCGGCGTCCAGGACAGCATCCGGGCAAAGCCGGGGAGGAATCCGGCGGACGAGGAGATGCCCTGGCCTACCCCGGCCACGATGGGTCCCATCAGGACCAGGGGCACCATGAAGGCGACGGCGCTGATGTCCTTGAAGCGCCGTGACGCTGCCAGGCTTGCCGTCGCCGTTGTGACCACCTTGGCGATGACCACGCAGGTCATCACCCCCAGCACTGCTCCGGCGAAGGCAGCGAGCGCGGGAAGGACCGCCCGGGACCACGTCACCACCGTGGCCAGGGCAACGACGGACGTTGCGAGCCCGGGAATTCCGATCAGGCCGCCCAGGGCCAGTCCCGCCAGCATCTGGTTCATGGGGATGGCGAAGGTTGTGAAGCGCGCAGGGTCCAGCGTCATGTCCGTTGCCGACGCAACCACCGGCACGATTCCCCAGCCCAGGATGGCAGCGGACCCGCCCAGCACCACGGCGGCGTAGGCGAGATCGTGCGGCGCGTTGCGCAGCAGTACCAGGACCACCACCAGCATGCCCACCAGGCCGAGCGCATACAGTCCGGCGAAGGCCATGCCCACCAGCTGCAAGGGGCTGCGGCGCAGGCCGTTGCGCAGCAGGGTGAGCTTGAGCCTCAGGAGGTGCGCAACCATTCCAGGCCCTCCGTGTGGCTGCGGCCGCCAACCAGCTGGACGAACCGGTCCTCAAGTGTTGCCCCGGCGCGCACCTCGTCCACCGTTCCCGCAGCCAGCAGCCGGCCGCCGGCCACCACTGCCACGTGGTCGCACATCCGCTGGACCAGGTCCATGACGTGGCTGGACACCATGACGGTGCCGCCGGAGGCAACATACTTGTCCAGGATCGAGCGGATGTTGGCCGCGGAGATGGGGTCCACCGCCTCGAAGGGTTCATCCAGGACCAGGAGCCGGGGCGCGTGGATCAGGGCGGAGGCCAGCGCGACCTTCTTGGTCATGCCGGCGGAGTAGTCCACCACCAGTGTGCCGGCGTCATCCTGGAGGTCCATGGCCGCGAGCAGGTCCGCAACGCGCGTGGCCACGACATCCTTGTCCATTCCCCGCAGCAGCCCGGCGTAGGTGATCAGCTGTTCCCCGGTCAGCCTGTCAAACAGCCGCACGCCGTCCGGAAGGATGCCCATTAGCCGTTTGGCTTCCAGCGGCCGCTGCCACACGTCCACGCCATGGACCACCGCTGTGCCAAAGTCCGGGCGAAGCAGGCCGGTGGCCATGGACAGCGTGGTGGTCTTGCCGGCACCGTTGGGGCCCACAATCCCGTAGAAGGAACCTGCCGGCACGTCCAGGCTGATGCCGTCCACGGCGATTTTGCCGCCGAAGCGCTTGGCCAGGCCCCTGATGGACAAGGCAGGCAGGTGTGCCGCAGGGCCGGGAAGCGCGGCCGGGTCCGGTGGCAGCGCCGGCTCGGGTTGCGGAGCAGTCATGAAGCCAGCGTAGCCCTCAGCCCACCCCTTCGGGGTCCTCCCGCAGGAGGAGTAAACAAGGCGTGGCGACGCCCCTTATCCAGCTGCGCCTTTGTGCTGCCGGCGGGCCTCCATCGAGCCGGACATCAGAATGAATGCCGGGGAACGGCCCGTTCGTATTGCGGCGGCCACGCAATGTCGTGGCCCAGTTCGAAGGCGGCCCGCAGCCACCAGTGCGGGTCCCGCAGCGCTGCCCTGGCAATGAGGACGCCGTCAGCCTGTCCCGTGGCAAGGGCGTGTTCTGCCTGCCCGGCGGAGGTGAGCAGGCCAACGGTCCCGGTGGCCACTCCGGCTTCCTTGCGGATGGCGGCGGAAAACCCGGTCTGGTAGCCGGGGCCGGCCTTGATGTGCTGATGAGCCACGGCACCCCCGCTGGAAACGTCGATGAGGTCCACTCCGTGTTCGGCTGCCTGCCGGGCCAGGCGCACGGAAGCGGCAAGGTCCACGCCGCCGTCCGCCCAGTCGCTGGCGGAGATCCTCAGGAGCAGCGGCATGGACTCCGGAATGACCGCCCGTACCGCGTCCACCACGGCGAGCATCAGTCGGTTCCTGCCGGCTTCGTCCCCGCCCCACTGGTCGTCGCGGGTATTGATCAGCGGGCTTTGGAACTGATGGAGCAGGTACCCGTGGGCGGCATGGATTTCCATGGTGTCGAAGCCTGCGTCCAGGGCACGTCCGGCAGCCGCGGCGAAGTCGCCGATGACGCCGCGGATCTGTTCCTCCGTCATCGCGGCGGCAACGGCATAGCCGTCAAAAGCCGATGCCGAGGGACCCACAGTGGTCCAGCCGCCGTCGGACTCCGGCACGCTGCCCTGCCTGCCGGAAAACGGCCAGTAGGTGGATCCCTTCCTGCCGGCATGGGCGAGCTGCACGCCGATCTTGGCCTCCGCCGGGCCGTGGCGGTGCACGAAGGACGTGATCCGCTGCCAGGCCTCGGCCTGTGCGTCGTTGTAGAGCCCGGCGTCCCGGGGACTGATCCTGCCCTCGGCGTTGACGGCCGCCGCCTCGGTGAGGATCAGCGCTGCGCCGCCGGCCGCGAAGGACCCCAAATGCATCAGGTGCCAGTCGTTCGGCACGCCGGGGGCGTCGTCGGGATCGCAGCTGTACTGGCACATGGGTGAGACCCAGCCCCGATGCTGGAGCTCCAGCCCCCGGAGCTTCAGCGGCTGGAACAGTGCCGGCACTAGAAAAGGACCCTCGCGAGTGCCTGGCGCGCCTTGCCCACCCGCTCGTCCGCAGACCCCACCACGTCGAACAGCTCCAGCAGGCGGACGCGGGCAGTTTCGCGCTCCGGGCCGAAGTTCCTGCCGATGAAGGTGACCAGCCGGTTCAGCGCATCCTCCACGTGGCCGCCTGCCACATCCAGGTCCGCCACGCCCAGCTGCGCCTCAAGGTTGTCCGGTTCGTTGGCCGCCAGCGCCCGCAGGGCTTCGCTGTCCTGCGCGGAGAGCGGCTGCAGCCTGGCCATCAGCTCCACCTGGGCCAGGCCGGCCTTCGCCTCGTGGTCCGAGGGCATCTCGGTCAGTGCCTGGCGGTAGGCATCGGCTGCTGCGGCGTAGTCCCCCGCCTCGATGGCGTCAAAAGCCGCCTGGTGCAGCGGCGGCAGGGGCGCGGGGGTGTCGTCTTCAGCCGCACCGGCACCCAGGCTGCCGGTCACGCCGTTTGCCGCAGCCACCTTCAGCAGTTCGTCAAAGAGGCTGCGGACCTGCTGTTCGTCTGCGCCGCCCTGGAAGAGCGGTACGGGTTGGCCCTTGAGGACGGCCACCGCGGTGGGCACGGCCTGCACCTGGAAGGCCTGGGCCAACTGCGGGAACGCCTCGATGTCCGCGGCGCCGAGGACCAGGCGGCCGCCGTAGCTTGCCACCACCCGCTCCAGGACGTCCAGCATGGTTGCGGACTCCGGCGAGTAGGAGGCCCAGAGCGCAAAAACAACCGGCACCTGCGCTGACAGCTCCACCAGCTGCTGGAAATTGCCTTCGGTGACGTTGACTTTCAGTTCCGGCGAGCCAGGAGCATCGGGGGCTCCGCCCTGCGGCGTTCCGGTCCCGGCCGGGGACGCGGGGCGCTGCTTCAGCGTGGAAAGGTCGACGGCGCCGCGCAGGTTAAGCAGGTTGGCAGCGGCAGGAGGGACTGGGCGGGAAGCTGGCGAACTCATGCTTTCCACTCTAGCCACTCCGGCCGCTGCCGGGGCTACTGCAGGAACCGGGGTTACTTGAAGCTGGCCCCCGTCAGTCCGCGGGTCGCCGCGACGAGCTTCATCGGGTCGGTTGACCCTGCCGGCGGCACGTACACGGCCACGGACTCGGCGAAGGTCAGGACCATGCCGGTGGTGGTTTCCTTGCCGCCGGCCAGGGCTGCGGCATCGTCACCAATGGTGAGCTTGTCACCTGCGGCCTTGGGGGTTCCCTCGAAGCCGAAGTTGATCCGGCCCAGGACCAGGGCGCCGCCGTCAGCCGTCCGGAAAACAACCGTATTTTCCGGAGCCACCTTGTGGGTGAAGGAGAAGTTGCCGTTCTCGCCGGCCTTCACCACCTCGGCCTGGTAGGACAGGGTGTCCGCAATGTACGGCGAGGACTCCCCTTCCACGAGCTTGTCCTTGTAGGCGGACTCAGCTGTGGTCAGTCGGTCGGCAAGGCCGGACATGGCTTCCTCACCGCTGTAGAGCAGGCCGGTCTTGTCGCCCGCGGCCAGGGTCTCCGTGCCGTCCCGGTTGATGGTGGGGAAGGTGGTTCCGGGCTGCAGCGGGTTGGTTTCCACCAGCTTGTAGTTCTCGCGCGGAGAGGGCTGGACCAACGTCAGCAGCTGCGGCACCACGTTGCCGTCGCCCTGGGTCACCGCCATAACGGACCTCGGCCACTCGCGGTCGCTGGTCACCACGGTGGTGAGCAGCTTGGTGGAGCGGACCGGCATGCGGGGCTCGTAGGAGCCCACCTGGGAGCGGATCTTGTAATTCTGGGTGCGGACCTCAAGCTCAGTGCCGCCCACGCGGTCCGCGAGCTTGGCCGCATCCTTTGCGGCATCGCCGGCGTCAACGGCGCTGGAAACCTGTTCCAGGATCCTGCGGAACTGGGCATCCAGCAGGACGGGCGGACCGGACTGCCCCTGCGCGGCAGGCGAAGCTGCGGAAGACGGATCCGGGGAAGGCGCCGGCGAGGTGGCGCTGGCGGCGGCACCGGTTCCGGCCACGACGGCAACAGCCACTACTCCGGCGGCCGCCATGGTTACCCGCGAGGACCGTGCCTCATTGCGGGCCCGGGCGCGCTGCGCAAAGCCGCTGCCCTTGCCGTCGCCTTCGCCGTTGCGCCTGCGGGCGGAGAGCAGGGCCAGGGCGATTCCACCCAGGATCAGCAGCGAGCCGAGGATGATCAGCGGGATGGCCCACGGGGTGGACGTGTCGTTGGGGAACGTCATGGAAACGGTGGCCGGCGCCGGCTTGGTTCCGTCGGAGGCGAGCAGGAGTGTCCAGTCGCCGTCCGCCGGTGCTGTCCACGAGTATTCAAGCTCGCTGCTCGCATTCTCGGTGGAAACCCAGAGGTCCGAGCCGGCGGGGTTGGGCGCGGTGGCTTCGCCGTCGGCGTGCTCAACCAGCAGCGACTTCTCGTCCCCGGACACGCCGGTGATGGTGTTGTGCGCAGTCTGGCCCACCCACGCCTCCACGTCGTCCGGCCGGCCCGCTGCCAGGAGGAAGTTGCCGTCGCCCTCGATCTTGATCTTGACGGTCCCGCCGTGAAGGGTGCGCAGGTTTTGGTCGATCACGGTCAGCGGGGCCTCGGCAGCATCCACCGGAGCGGCGGCCGTAAAAGTCTCGGAGGGGGCCCAGATGGTTCTCTGGCCGATGCCGGCCAGAAGTGTCAGGAGGCCGAGCAGCACGAGTGCGACTGCAGTCTTTAAACGCAAGGGAACACCTATCATCAGCGGGGGTTTCCTTTCAATAGTATCCGTTTTGTTATCGAAGGCCCGGATCGGGGCTTCTGCGAGGACCGCCAGCGGGTCGCCGGCCGGGCCGTTCCGCTGCTGTTGACAAGGCTGCTGATAGTGTTTGCGATGATCATCACACCGGCCCGCCGACGCGGTGCCATCAACGGAACAGGCCCTTAAAACCAGTGACTGACAAGACGGACGAATCCTCCGCGGCGCCAGAGAACCCGGGGGGTGGGCAGCCGCCGGCAGCCGCTCCGCAGGGTCCCGCAGCTGCCCGCCGGAAGAGGCCCGCCGCGGCCGCCCTCGGGCTGCTGCTTCACCGCCTGCGCCAGCCACTCCCCGGCGCCCAACCCAGGCTCCGGTTTGAAATGCCGCCGGAGTACTCCCGCCAGAACGGGGAAGACGCCAGCCGGGACAGCGCGGTACAGCCGCAGTTCGGCAGCCCCGGCCCCCGAATCTCGCCGCAGCATCCCCTTTATCTGGGCTTCATGGGCACGGTGGGCGTCGGACTTGCCCTGCTGGTCTACTGGATCGGCTCCAACACCACGC
Source organism: Pseudarthrobacter sp. GA104 (assembly GCF_009741265.1). Taxonomy (GTDB): domain Bacteria; phylum Actinomycetota; class Actinomycetes; order Actinomycetales; family Micrococcaceae; genus Arthrobacter. The sequence goes on along the minus strand of NZ_WOWL01000001.1, from coordinate 3,841,638 downwards.
AGCTGCTGCTGTGGATTGTGGCTGCGCTGTTCATCGCGCTGGGGCTGGAACCTGTGGTCGGCTGGCTGGAAAGCCGGAAGATCCCCCGCCCCGCCGGAATCCTGGTGTCCGTCACGGTGCTGATAAGCGCCGTCGTCGGCTTTTTTGCCACGCTCATTCCCACCATCGTGGAGCAGGTCACCCAGATCGTCGAGCAGGCACCGGTGTGGATCCGGGACTTCATAGACTCCGACTTTTTCCGCAGCCTGGATGACCAGTTCGGCGTGCGCGACCGGATCACAGAGGAACTGGAGAAGTTCGTCAACGACCCCGCCGCGATGGGCGGGATCTTCGGGGGCGTGGTGGGCTTTGGCTCCACTGTGGCCAACGGCCTCTTCGGCACCCTGATCGTCCTGGTGTTGAGCCTGTACTTCCTCGCTGCCCTGCCCGCAATGAAGAAGTGGGGCTACCGGCTGGCGCCGCGTTCCCGGCGGCACCGCGTTGAAGCGCTGTCCGAGGAAATCACCCGATCGGTGGGAAACTACGTGATCGGCCAGGCGGTGGTTGCCCTCCTGAACGCCACCTTCGCCTTCATCGTGATGTCCATCGTGGGCATCCCTTTCGCCCTGCTGCTGGCGTTCGTGGTGGCCCTGCTCGCGTTCATTCCGCTGGTAGGCGGCATGATCGCGGGGATCGTGGTACTGCTGGTTTCGCTCACCGAGGGCTGGCAGGCGGCAGCGGTGTACGGGATCTGCTACTTCGCCTACCTGCAGTTCGAGGCCTACTTCATCTCGCCGCGCATCATGCAGAAGGCCGTGGCGGTCCCCGGCGCCGTGGCCGTCATTTCAGTCATTGCCGGCGGCAGCCTGCTGGGCGTGCTCGGCGCGCTGATCGCCATTCCGACGGCGGCCGCCGTCCTGCTGCTGGTCAGGGAGATCTACATCGTCAGGCAGGACCAGCACTAAGTGTGCGTCACCGGACCCGGCCCCAGCCGTTCCCTAGGCTGACGCTGTTGCCGCGGGCCCGTTCCATTCGTGCGGCAGTCCGGCAGCGCCCGATCCCGCCTCGGTGACGTCATCCACAATTTCGTTGAGCACCCGGGAGGCGTACTTCTCCCCCACCCACAGGTGCTTGGCGCCGTCCACGCCCACCACGCGGGCCTGCGGGACCAGGCTGAAGCGGGCTGCGGCCTCGTCCGGCTTGAGGAAGTCATCGTGCTCCGGCACCAGGACCGTGAGCGGCTTTCCTGATGCGGCCCAGAGGCGCAGGTGCTCATCTGTGGCTCGGTGCAGCGGGGGCGAGAGCAGGACCGCGCCCTCAACCAGGGACGCCACGGGTTCCACGGCTCCGTACATCAGGGCGAGTTCCGTGCCGAAGGACCATCCCACCAGCCAGCGGTTGGGCAGGCCGCGTTCGACGGCGAAGCGCACCGCGGCCTCCATGTCATGGCGTTCCCCGACGCCCTCGTCGAAGGCCCCGCTGCTGGTTCCGTGCGGGGACGTGGTTCCGCGGGTATTGAACCGCAGCACGGCGATGCCGGCAAGCGCCGGCAGCCGGTAGGACGCCTTGCGGTAGACATGCGAGTCCATGAAGCCGCCGTGCGTTGGAAGGGGATGCAGGGTGATCAACGTGGCATTCACGGGGCCGGATTCCGGCAGCGCCAGCTCGGCCACCAGGGTGTGTCCGTCTTCCGTGTCCAGCTTCACCAGCTCGCGTTTGGCGGGCAGCACGGTTGAGGCACGGATGGGAGCGGGCCCTGCGGCCTGGTGGAATTCGTACGACGCCGGATCAAAAGTCATGCCTGCCAGCTTAGCGACAGCGGGCGCATCTTTGCCCGCCCGTCAGCGGTAGCGGTAACTGCGCGACATCCAGCAGTTGGTGTGCCAGTGCCGCCGTTCGGCCAGGCCGGCCGCGGCCCCGAACAGGTGGTCATCCTTCCAGACCACCAGGTGGGCGACGCCGGGCAGCACCGCGGTGGAGCATTCGGGGCAGATGTAGGTTTTCTCGGCGTTTTTGGCGGTCATGGTGCGGACCATCCATTCGCCGTCGGGCGCAGTCTCCCGCCGCACGATGCCGGCACGTGCGCGTTCGAGGTCGAGTTCGGGGACGTCCTGGCCGCCCTTCTTTCCGGCGCCCGCTCTTCCGGACCCGGAACCCTTTCCGGAAACGGGACGGCGGGGGCGGTTGGAGCGCGGCATGCATCCATTCTGCCCCAGCGGCGGGCCGGCAGGCTCCTCAACCGGCCGGAGCCGGCCGCAGCCGCCCGGAGACCGCCGGCGGAGCCTGCACCCGGCAGACGGTAGTCTGTACGGCGTGCGACTTGTCATAGCCCGATGCTCCGTTGATTACGTTGGCCGGCTCAAAGCCCATCTCCCGCTTGCCACCAGGCTCCTGCTGGTGAAGGCCGACGGCTCCGTCCTGGTCCACTCCGACGGCGGTTCCTACAAACCGCTCAACTGGATGAGCCCGCCGGCCACGCTCAGGGTGATTTCCCCCGAGGACGTGGACCTCGAACTCGGGGTGGTGGAGCAGTGGACCGTCCAGTCCGCCAAAACCGACGACCGGCTCATCATCAACATCCACGAAAAACTCGACGAGTCCTCCCACGACCTCGGCGTGGACCCCGGGCTGATCAAGGACGGCGTGGAAGCGGACCTGCAGCGCCTGCTGGCGGAACAGATTGAAACACTGGGAGCCGGCTACTCCCTCATCCGCCGGGAATACTTCACCGCCATCGGCCCGGTGGACATCCTTGCACGCGACGCTGAGGGCGCCACTGTGGCCATTGAGCTGAAGCGCCGCGGTGACATCGACGGGGTGGAACAGTTGACGCGGTACCTCGAACTGCTCAACCGCGACCCCCTCCTTGCCCCGGTCCGCGGGATTTTTGCGGCCCAGCAAATCAAGCCGCAGGCAAAGGTCCTTGCCAACGACCGCGGGATCGACTGCGTGACCCTGGACTACGATGCCATGCGCGGCGTTGACGACAGCGAGTCACGGCTTTTCTGACTGCAGGGCCAAGGTGTTCAAACCCCGGTTGAATAAGCTCCTGACATGCGCATTAACCTGTCTTTTGCCGAAAATTTGTCCGTTTCGCCGTGCAAACCGTTGACCTGCGGGAACGGGCATGAAATTCTTGTCTCAGTCTTTGTGTAGGTGTTTTTCATGCTCGCAAGACATGTTGCGAGCGCGAAGCTCCTGCAACGCCGCTTCCCTTTCCGGGACGGTAATTCAGGATTCTTCTCGCGGAGTGACCAAGGCCGGCACGAGGTGTGCCGATCTTAAAAAGTTCCATAATGAGGAGAAATAAATGGCACAGGGAACCGTCAAGTGGTTCAACGCTGAAAAGGGCTTCGGCTTCATTACCCCGGATGACTCGGATGGGGACGTTTTTGTCCACTACTCCGAAATCCAGACCGGCGGCTTCAAGACCCTCGACGAGAACCAGCGCGTTCAGTTCGAAATCGGCCAGGGCGCCAAGGGTCCCCAGGCTACCGGCGTAACGCTGGTCTAGTCCCGCATTCCGGCCGCAGCTGCGGCCGGGCAGCGAAACAATGGTCCCCGGCAATTATGCCGGGGACCATTGTCGTTAATCAGGACAGCTATTTCACCAATTTGCGCACGAGGCGGGCGCCCTGCGGAAGGGAAAGCCCGGGCAGGTACGCGCGGGTCAATGCCCGGCCGATCGCCGGCAGATACAACGCGTCCTGGTAATACAGGTAAAGCGCACGGTATTCGGGTTTGAAGCGCGACTTGAATGCGGCCAGGGAGCGGAATCCGTAGACGGGTTCCAGTGCGTGCCCCACGAGGTCGAGTATCCGGACCAGGTTGTCCGCTTCGCCTTCACCGGGGGCCTCAGAACGGGATCCGTCACCGGCAGGGGATTCGGGAAGGCTGGCCAGCGGTGAGCCCGAGAGCGAAATCACCTCAACCGAACTGCGCAGCTCAAGCACGGCAGAGGCGATGAGGAATTCCATGACCCCGGGAAATCCGTCGGCGCCGCGGCGCATGACGTCAAGCGTCCTACTGACCAGGACCCCGCCGTCATAAACCGGCAACCAGCTGGTCACCCCGTGGACCGTGCCGCCGGCATCCACGGCAAGGCAGCACAGCACCTCCGGGTCGTCGAGCTCGTCGATGCCGCCGAGGGTAAAACCCATTTCGGGAACGGTCTTTCCGGCCGCCCATTCCTCGGAGACCTCGATCAGCTTGGACCGCAGCGCCGGCGGCAGGGACTGGTACGTTCCCCAAACAGCCTGAACCCCCAGCTTGGCTGCCCTGTTCAGTGCGGTCCGGACGTTCTGCCACTCCTTGCCCTTGAATTCGAGTTCACGGACGGCCAGCCGGGTCTCCTGGGCAACGGCAACCCTGGAAAAACCGCGTTCCCGCAGCATGGGCCAGAGCGAATCATCGCAGGAGTAGAGCGCAGGGATGAGGCCTTCGTGGCTGCAGTAGTCAAGGAAACCCTCGGTCACGCGCCCTTGTGCAGTTGGCGGCCCGAAAGCCCCGCCCAGTGTCAGAGCCACGCTGCCGTGCCGCTGGAACGCCACGGCGCCGCGGCCGTCGGGGCTGAACCAGTACGTGTTGGGTTCCCACAGCGCCATCCAGGACAGGGGTCCGCCGCCCTGGTGGAGCAGGGCGCGTGCTTTGATCCTGTCCTGCCGTCCGGAGTCGTTGCCGTGGTGGCCGCTGAGCAGGGCCCACCACACGCTGACCAGCGCGACAACCCAGAACACGGGTCCGGAATAGGCAAAGAGCACCGCTTCCAGGTTGTTCCGGTCCGCGAACACCCGGTGGTAGTACTGCGGGATGGGAACCGGGACGTACTGGCGCGCAAGCTCTGCAAAGAGCGCCAGGATGCCGCCGTCGCGTAGCAGACCGCCGGCCCAGAACCAGGCCGCCGCGTATGCTCCGGCGAGGACAAGCCATGTTCCTCCCACGACTGCGGCCAGCGTCCGGCGGGCAGCAGGCCGCGTCTGGACGCGGAACTGACGCCGGTTGAGCCACAAAAGGACCGCCAGGAGCAGGGGGACGAACACCAGGGGAAGCACATGGGCAAACGCCGAGGCCATGGGTGTGGCGGACGCGCTGTGCGGCCTGGACGGGATCAGTGCGAACAGCGCAAGATAGACGCCGGCAAGGGCTGTGACCGCAAGCTGGATGACTATGGCGATGTTCAGGGCCAGGCGCCGCCCGCGGCGCATGCCGTCCGCACAGATCAGCAGCAGGATGACCGGAACCACCGCAAGCGCGAGTCCGAAGGGCCCGGCAAAGCCTGCCCGGCCCGCTTCAAGGCAGGACGACTCCACGGTTGCGCCGCAGTTGAACTCCAGTTGGCTCAGGGTTGGCATCGGGTTGAGGACTACGTCGCGCAGGAGCGCCAGCGGGCCTGTGGGTGACCTGGCGATTCCGGTGAGGATGGGCCCCACCGCAAAGACTGCCACCGTCAGGGCCAGCAGGTTCCGTGCTTCGCGGCCGGTTGACCGGTGCCGGTGGAGCTGGCCGCGATCACCCTGGATCCACCAGCCGGCCAGGAGTCCCAGGATGGCACCGATCAGGCCGATCACCGTTTCTGCATGCCCGATGTACAGCACCAGCAGCAGGGAGATGGACAGCACAGCTGTCCGGAGCCGGCGTTGCCAGAGGACCGGCAGCCGGCCGGAGGCTGCCAGACCTGCCGCGAGGACTGCAGGGTAGGGTCCGATCAGGATGTCGTCGGCCATCCGGTCGAGCCACCCGTCCCCCACGTATCCCGCCAGTTGCGTGATCAGCAGGAAGAGCGTTACGGCACCGAACTGTCCTCCGAAAAAGAAGGCGGCCGCTGCGACGGTTCCCAGTTTCCGCTCGGCAAGCCCCAGCAGCAGGAGGATCATCAGCGACGCGGAAATATAGGCCAGCGGGTTCGTGGCGAAGAAGAGGCTGGTGAACAGGCACCACCAGTTGCCGGCCCGCAGCCCCGGCCCGCTGACGCCTGCCCCGTCCAGCAACTGCTCCGGGGGCCCGGCAAGGAAGCTGCCGGTGACAGCACCGGTGGCGAGGAACACGAGCAGGACCGCCACGGAGAAGGGCATTGACTTCAGGGCACTGATGGCACGGTCGAGTGTCGGGCGGACCACCGTTGCCCAGGCGAGCGATCCTGTCCGGACCTTATGTCCCGTTGTCATTGCCCCATCCCCCACCGGGCGGCCAGGAACTCCAGGGCATCGGCTAGGCGCTTGGAGGACGTGTCCCAGGAGTGGCCTGTTTGTTCCACCTCGTAGGCGCGGACGTCAAAGCCGGCCTCCCGTGCCGCGGCGGCCAGGGTACGGAGATAACCCACAAATTCTGGGTCGTTCTGTCCGGCAGTCAAGTACAGGCCGCTGGATTCGAAGCGCTGTTCCTTCATGATGGCCAGGGGGGTTTGCCGCTCAAATTCCTCCGGCCTCCCCGGAAAGGCAGCGTCAATGGTTTTTTGCCGCTCCTTGGCGATGGCCGGTTCAGCTTCCCCGGAGAACGAAAGGACAGCCGGAAAGAGATCCGGGTGCCGGGTTCCCATCTGCAGGGCACAGGTGCCGCCAAAGGAAAAGCCGCCAATGGCCCACTGACTATGGTTGGTGTCCACGGCCAGGGTGGAACTGATCCAGGCCGGCACGTCACGTGACAAGTAGGTGTCAGCCTGCGCTATCTGGCTGTCCATGCACATGGTGTTGGCAGACTGCGAGCCGTTGGGATCGGGGATCACCACCACCGGTGCCAGGCCGCCGTGCGCCGCCGCAAAGGAATTCATGTGCCCGCCCAGGGCACCGCCGGTCAGCCAGTCCGCGGGGCCGCCCGGCTGTCCGGCGATCAGGACCAGCACCGGCAGGACTGGCCGGTTTTTGGCGAAGTAGGCGGGCGGCAGGTAGATGTACGCGTCCCGGGCGCTCATCCCGGACTTTTCCCCCGGGATGAAGGCCTTCCGCAGCTCGCCTTCGGCAGGGACGTCCCCTTGCGGCACCCACCCGCGGAGGGTAGCGCCGTCGGACTGTCCCGGCTGCCGCATCAGCTCCTGCTCCAGCGTCGGAATCCTCGCGAGTGCTGTGCCGAAGAGATCGCTGACCGTCTTATTGAGGCCGAAATAGGCGTTGATCTGCACTGCCGAAAGTGCCGTCACCAAAAGGGCGGCCACCAATCCGGCCGCACGCCGGCGCCACGTGTTTCGGGGCATCCTCAGGAGGAGGAGGATCAGGGCGGCCACGCCGGGCACCACCCACAGGAGGACGGTATCGGGAATGTTTTCCGGGAAGATCGAGAAAACGTTGATGAGAGCCCAGTGGGTGGAAGCCACGAGGGCGAAGGCGGCAGCCGCAACCGCAATGACTTTCAAGAACCAGCTCCGCCTGGCGACGGCGGACGGGGGCAGCAGAAGGTACGCGGCACCGGCCACCCCAAGGGCGAGGGAAGCCCAATATAGCGGCCCGTCGATGAGCCGGATGTCGAAGAACCAGTCCACGTTGGCTAGCGCCAAGTCCCAATGCCGATGACCGGGCCGGCTTCCAGCCAGGAAGAGAGGCCCGTGTAGGCGTCGAAGTTCATGGCGAGGCGCATGTCCTGGCCTTCGTACCGCAGTTCAACAATGACGACGTCGGGCTGCACCTTGACAGCCTCGGCCTCCGTGGGCGTCCGCCGGCCGAGCAGTTCCAGGGAATGCCGTTTGAACTTGTGCTTGGGCCGCACGCTAAGGGAGAGCAGCCGGAACCATTCAAGGTCGTTGTCCTGATAACGGCAAACCCCCATCTGCCAGCTGTTTCCAGCCATGCAAATGGAGGCGTCCACCGTGCCGAGGGCACGCCGCAGATTGAAGCGGCGCACCCCCGAAAGGCACAGTGCAAATATCAGCAATCCAAAAGCGACTGCCAAGGCGATGAACAGACCCGGTGCGTCCATCAAAGTGATGCTAGCGGATCCCAGCGGTAGCCGAGCCGCCCAGCTGGGCGTTGTCAGCAACGATAACCACACGGTTGTTGTCGACGGAGAAGAACCCGCCGTCAACCTCTACCGCAATCCGGTCTCCCGAAACCGGCTGGATGGCCAGTTCACCCTCGGCCAGGATCGCCAGCAGGGGCGAGTGGCCGGGCAGGATTCCGATTTCACCATCGCTGGTGCGGGCCTTGACCATCTTGGCCGCTCCGGACCACACAAAGTGGTCCGCTGCGACAATCTCAACCTCAAGCTCAGCCATATTACTTGGTCTGTTCCTGGATCTTGGCCCACTGGCGCTCTACGTCATCCAGGCCGCCGACGTTGAAGAACGCCTGCTCTGCGATGTGGTCGAGCTCGCCATCGCAGATGGCGGAGAAGCCTTCGACGGTGTCCTTGATGGAAACCGTGGAACCTTCGACGCCGGTGAACTGCTTGGCGGTGTAGGTGTTCTGCGAGAGGAACTGCTGGATGCGGCGTGCACGCGACACGACGATCTTGTCCTCTTCGGAGAGTTCGTCAACGCCGAGGATGGCAATGATGTCCTGGAGTTCCTTGTTCTTCTGCAGGATCTGCTTGACACGGACAGCCGTGTTGTAGTGGTCCTTGCCGATGTACTGGGGGTCCAGGATGCGGGAGGTGGACGTCAGCGGGTCAACTGCCGGGTACAGGCCACGGGAGGCGATTTCACGGGAAAGTTCCGTGGTCGCGTCCAGGTGCGCAAAGGTAGTTGCCGGGGCCGGGTCGGTGTAGTCATCCGCGGGGACGTAGATGGCCTGCATCGAGGTGATGGAGTGGCCCTTGGTGGAGGTGATGCGCTCCTGCAGGAGGCCCATCTCGTCAGCCAGGTTCGGCTGGTAGCCCACGGCGGAGGGCATGCGGCCGAGGAGGGTGGAGACCTCGGAACCTGCCTGCGTGAAGCGGAAGATGTTGTCGATGAAGAGCAGCACGTCCTGGTTCTGGACATCGCGGAAGTACTCCGCCATGGTCAGCGCGGACAGGGCCACGCGGAGGCGCGTTCCCGGCGGCTCATCCATCTGGCCGAACACAAGGGCGGTGTCCTTGAGGACGCCTGCCTCTTCCATTTCAACCCAGAGGTCGTTGCCCTCACGGGTACGCTCGCCGACGCCGGCGAATACCGAGGTACCACCGAAGTTGCGGGCCACACGGGTGATCATTTCCTGGATCAGAACGGTCTTGCCCACGCCGGCGCCGCCGAAGAGGCCGATCTTTCCACCCTTGATGTAGGGGGTGAGGAGGTCGATGACCTTGATGCCGGTTTCCAGCATCTCGGTGGAGCCTTCGAGCGAGGCGAAGTTCGGTGCCTTGCGGTGGATCGGCCAGCGTTCGCTGATGTCCAGTTCCGACTCTGCAACGTCCAGGGGCTGGCCCAGCACGTTGAAGATGTGGCCCTTGACGCCGTCGCCAACGGGTACGGAGATGGGGGCGCCGGTGTCCACTACGTTGGTGCCGCGGACCAGTCCGTCGGTAGCCTGCAGGGAGATGGCGCGAATGAGGTTGTCGCCCAGGTGCAGGGCGGTCTCGAACGTGATGGTCTTGGTTACACCGTTGAGAGTAATCTCGGTGGTGAGGGCATTGTAGATGGACGGGATTGCGTCAGCCGGGAATTCGACGTCGACAACCGGGCCGATTACGCGCGCAATGCGGCCGGTGGCACCGGACGTTGCGGCTACGTGTTCGGTAGCAGTGGCAGTCATCTCTCTCACTTCACTCAGTAGATGGCGTGGGTTTAAGTTTATCTGTGGTGGTGCAGGTCCTGCGGAATCCGACCTGCTGCAGGCTAGGACGCGAGGGCGTCGGCGCCGGCAACAATCTCGGAAAGCTCCTGCGTAATTTCAGCCTGGCGGGCCGTGTTGCGCAGACGCGTGTACTTCTTGATGAGGTCCGTGGCGTTGTCGCCGGCGGACTTCATGGCCCGCTGGCGTGCAGCAAGCTCCGAAGCCGCAGCCTGCAGCATGGCCGCGAAGATGCGTGACTCGATGTAGCGCGGCAGCAGGGCATCAAGAACCTGCTCGGTTTCCGGCTCGAATTCGTACAGCGGCAACAGGTCCGATTCAGAAGCGGCCTGCTCTTCCACTACTTCCAGCGGAAGCAGGCGGATGACCGTGGGCTCCTGGGTAACCATGGACTTGAAGCGGGTGTACACCACGTGGATCTCGTCCACGCCGCCCTCTTCGTAGTCGGTTGCGAACTCGGACAGCAGTGCTTCGCCGATTTCGCGCGCGGTGGCGAATTCGGGTGCGTCCGTGCCTCCGGTCCAGACCCGTGCGTATTCACGGTTCCGGAAATCGAAGTAGGCCTGGGCCTTACGTCCAACGACGTACGTCTTGACTTCCTTGCCTTCTTCGTGGAGCAGCTCGATGAGACCTTCCGCCTGCTTGAGCACGCTGGCCGAGTACGAACCTGCCAGTCCACGGTCCGCGGTAATTACCAGGACAGCGGCACGGCGGATCTGATCCGGCTCGGTGGTCAACGGGTGGTCGATTTCGCTTTGAGTTGCGACAGCAGAAACGGCGCGTGTGATCGCGTTCGCGTAAGGCAGTGAAGCTGCTACGCGCGCACGGGCCTTGCCGATGCGCGAGGTAGCGATCAGTTCCATCGCCTTGAAGATCTTGCGCATCGACGTGGTCGAGCTGATCTTCTGGCGGTAGACCCGAATCTGGGCTCCCATACTTATCCTTTCCTAACATTCCTTAGACCGGATGCGCCGGGCCCTTGGGCCCGGCACATCCGGCCAGCGGAACTAGCGCTTCTGCTTGACGATTTTTTCCTGGTCGACTTCGCCCTCGGAGATGGCTTCATGCTCCTCGTGGCCGGCGCCTACCAAGCGGTCGTCGCCCTCGCCGAAGAAACCCTTCTTGAAGTCCACGATGGCGGACTTCAGGGCTGCTGCGGTGTCGTCGTCCAGCACATTGGTCTGCGCCAGCGTGGTGAGGATCGAGGACTTGTGCGTCAGGTGCTCCAGGAACTCGGACTCGAAGCGGCTGATGTCCTCAACCGGAACGTCGTCCAGGTAGCCGTTGGTGCCGGCCCAGATGGACACAACCTGGTTCTCCACCGGGAACGGCGAGTACTGGCCCTGCTTGAGCAGTTCCATCAGGCGGGCGCCACGGGTCAGCTGCTGGCGGGATGCGGCATCCAGGTCCGACGCGAACATGGCGAATGCCTGCATGTCGCGGTACTGGGCCAGATCCAGCTTCAACGTACCGGAGACCTTCTTCATGGACTTCACCTGTGCGGCGCCGCCCACGCGGGAAACGGACACACCAACGTCGACAGCGGGGCGCTGGTTGGCGTTGAAGAGGTCCGACTGGAGGAAGATCTGGCCGTCGGTGATGGAGATGACGTTGGTCGGGATGTAGGCGGACACGTCGTTCGCCTTGGTCTCGATCAGCGGCAGGCCCGTCATGGAACCGGCACCCAGTTCGTCGGACAGTTTTGCACAACGCTCCAGCAGGCGGGAGTGCAGGTAGAACACGTCGCCCGGGTAGGCTTCGCGGCCCGGCGGGCGGCGGAGCAGCAGCGACACTGCACGGTAGGCCTCGGCCTGCTTGGAGAGGTCATCGAACACGATGAGGACGTGCTTGCCGCCGTACATCCAGTGCTGGCCGATAGCGGAACCTGCATACGGTGCCAGGTACTTGAAGCCTGCGGGGTCGGATGCCGGAGACGCCACGATAGTGGTGTACTCCAGTGCGCCATTGTCCTCGAGGGTCTGGCGGATGGCGGCGATGGTGGACGCCTTCTGACCGATGGCCACGTAGATGCAGCGGACCTGCTTGGTCACATCGCCCGAAGCCCAGTTGGCCTTCTGGTTGATGATGGTGTCGATCGCAATGGCCGACTTGCCGGTCTGGCGGTCGCCAATGATGAGCTGGCGCTGGCCGCGGCCGATCGGGATCATGGCGTCGATGGCCTTGAGTCCGGTCTGCATCGGCTCGTGCACCGATTTGCGCTGGGTCACGCCGGGAGCCTGGAGCTCCAGCGCGCGGGTGGTTTCGGCCTTGATCTCGCCGAGGTCGTCGATGGGCATGCCCAGCGGGTCGACAACGCGGCCAAGGAAGGCGTCGCCCACGGGAACGGACAGAACCTGTCCGGTGCGGTGGACTTCCTGGCCTTCTTCGATGCCGGTGAAGTCGCCGAGGATGATGACGCCGATTTCGCGGACGTCGAGGTTCTGGGCCAGGCCCAGCGTGCCGTCCTCAAAGCGAAGCAGCTCGTTCGCCATGACCGAGGGAAGGCCCTCAACACGGGCGATGCCGTCACCAGCGGTAGATACGCGGCCGACCTCTACGCGTTCTGCGTTTCCGGGTTCGTAGGACGCCGCGAACTCGTTCAGCGCAATACGGACGTCGTCGGCGTTGATGGTCAATTCGGCCATCTGCAGTCCCTGCTCTCCTGTTTTGTGATCACCGTTTCCGGTGACCGGGGTTTCTATCAGTTAGGTTGTGCTTGTCCGGCTAGCCGGCCAGCTGGCGCTGCAATTGGCCCAGCCTGGCGAGGACCGAAGCGTCGAGCACTTCGTCACCAACCTGGACACGGATGCCGCCAATAAGTGACGGGTCAACATTGAGGTTGACCTTCAGTTCCCGCCCGTACATGGCATTCAGGCCCGCCTGGAGGCGGTCAAGCTGCGTCTGCGTCAGGGGACGGGTCACGCTGACCGTTGCAATCCAGCGCTGCTGCCGCTTGGCCGCCAGTTCGGCGAACCGCTGAACCAGCCGCGTGGGCTTGATGCCGCGGGGCTGGGTGACGGCCTGCGAGATGAGGACTTTAGCTTCCTCGCTTGCAGCTGGCACCAGCTTCGCGGCCAGTGTGGCCTTGGCCGCAGCACTGGCCTGTGGTTCGGACAGAGCACGTTGCACCTCGTGGCTGGAGGCAACGGCCTGGTTGAAGGAGAACAGATCGTTTTCCAGTTCTTCCAGGCCAGTGATTCCGGAGGCAGAAACGGCCGACTTGTTTTCAGCAACGGAAATGACCACCGTTGCGGCAAGAGTCTCGAGTGCATCGCCGATGTCACGGGCCGTTGCCCAGCGCGAGCTGGCCAGTCCGCCCGCGATCTCTGCAGCATCAGCGGAGACTTTCCCGCCAACCAGCTGCTTGACCAGCGCCGACTTTTCGCCACCGTTGCGGGACGGGTCAGTCAGGGCGCGGCGCAAGCCAGCCGAGCTGTCCACCATTCCCAGAATTCCGAAGAGTTCCTTTGCCAGCTGCAGCGACGCGGTGGGAAGTTTGGCTTCCAACTCTGCCAGCGCTGTTGCCAGCGATTCGCTCGATACGCCTGCCATTACTTAGCTGCACCTGCGTTCTGGGTCTCCAGATCTGCCAGGAAACGGTCCACGACCCGTGCTGCACGCTCGTCGTCGCTGAGCGCTTCGCCGACAATCCGGCCCGCCAGGGTGGTGGCCAGGGTGCCGACCTCAGAACGCAGGGACACAACGGCCGCCTGGCGCTCGGACTCGATCTGTGCGTGGGCCTGGGCCGTGATGCGGGCAGACTCTGCAGCTGCCTTCTCCTTGAGATCCGCGAGGATCTGGGCACCTTCGGCGCGGGCTTCCTCACGGATGCGGTTGGCTTCGGCGCGGGCGTCGGTCAGCTGCTGCTTGTACTCTTCGAGTGCAGCAGACGCCTCAGCCTGGGCCTTTTCAGCCTTTGCAATGCCGCCTTCGATGGCCTCGGCACGCTCGGCGAAGGTCTTTTCGAACATCGGGACAACGAACTTGACCACGATGAAAAAGAGGATGGCAAAGCCCACGAAGACAACGCCCATTTCCCAGATATTGGGAACCAGGGGGTTGACTTCGCCCTCAGTGGCGGCTGAGATGATCAGCTGATTCATATTTCACCCGTCCTTATCTACTCGGTTCTGTAAGTTCGCTTCGCTCTAAGGACTAGAGAACGAAGGCGAAGACCAGGCCGAGGATGGCGAGGGCTTCGGTCAGCGCAAGGCCGAGGAATGCGATCGGCTGCAGGACGCGCTGTGCTTCCGGCTGGCGTGCAACGCCGTTGATGTAGGCAGCGAATACGAGACCAACACCGATACCACCGCCGATTGCGGACAGACCGTAACCTACGAGGTTGAGATTGCCTTCCATTTTTATTCCTTTCAAGATGCCACCCATGTGGCAGGTTGTTTGGTTTGCTCTATCCCCGCGAGGGGAAGTCTTAGTGCCCGGCGGCGGGTTGCCGGCAGGCAGGGTGCCTAGTGGCTGTCGGCGTGAAGTGCGCCTTCGATGTAGATCGCAGTCAGCAGGGTAAAGACGTAGGCCTGCAGGACCATGATCAGGGCTTCAAGCATGTACATGGCGATCGCCCCGGCCAGGACCAGGAGCGAGGTTCCCTTGAGCAGGAGGTTCTCCTGCATGACGAGGAACTCGATGCCGTAGCCGGCGATCATCACGATGAGGTGGCCTGCGAGCATGGTGGCGAACAGACGGAGGCTGTGCGTAACAGGCCGGACCAGGAAGTTGGAGATGATCTCGATCGGGATGACGATCGGAAGGATGAACCACGGAACACCGGAGGGCACGGTGGCCAGCTTGAAGTAACGGAGTCCGTTCTTCCTGACGCCGATGGCGATCCAGGTGACGTAGACAATGCCGGCCAGCACGTAGGCGCCGCCCACGTGCGAGAACGTGGGGAGCTGGAAGAACGGGATGGCCCCGTAGATGTTGTTGACCAGGATGAAGAAGAAGAGGCTGAACAGCAGCGGGACGTACTTCATGAAGTCCCTGCCGCCGATGATGTCCTTGGCGATTCCGTTCCGGACGAAGCCGTAGGCGGCCTCGCCGGCGAACTGGAGCTTGCCGGGTACCAGCTGCTGCTTGCGTGCGGCAAGCACGAAGAAGACGGCGATAAAGACGACAGAGAGGAGGACCAGCAGCATCTGCTTGGAGAATCCTTCTGCGGCACCCCACGGCAGGATTGCCGGCAAATGCATTTCGTTAATACCAGGAGGAGTAAACTCTCCTGAATCTTGGGCCGGGAGCGCAAGCGCGATCAACGCGTTTCCTCTCTGCAGTGTCCATCATTGGGCGTTGGGCGGGGACCGGCAGCCGGAAGGCCTGCTGTTCCCCCTGTGAAATTATTTGGCATTAGTGTCGCCGTCCTGGGACGGCCCGCTGGAAGCACGGCGCTCCCCAGCATTGTTTCGAGAACTGGTAAGGCCATGCATGTGGGAAAGGTAGAAACCTCCGACGGCTCCAAGCAGGGCGCCTGCGAGCACGATCCAGCGCGTTCCCCACACGTAATCCAGTCCCCACCCTATCAAACTCCAGACGATGATTCCGCCAATGATGTAGCTGAATACGGCCATGCCGGCGTTGTATCCGCCGCTGGTTCCGTCGCTCGATACACCGGGGGCAGAACCGCTCGATCCGCTGTTCCCGTTGCGGCCTTTGTTGGGCTTCTTCGGATCACGCATCATGGTTTTCCTTGTTCCGGCTCGTTGTAGATCTGCAGGCGCGCCTTGCTGAAACCGTAGATTTCAGCAGCCTGCCACAGGACGACTGCGGTCACCGCTCCGGCCACAAACCAGCGCCCTTGCAGCCACTGCGGAGCCCCTACGACGAACAGCACGACGGCGAAGCCGACCACCTTGACGAAGTAGGTTGCCACGAACATGCCGATGGCGCCCGAAGGGTTGCCGCGGCCCACGAAATGTCCCACCAGGAGGCTGATTCCGAAGAACAGCATGACCAGCAGCCCACCCGCGGTACTGGACAGGGCGGCGTTCACGCCCTGCAGAAGCACGGCTGCGGCCGCGCAGAGGAGCAGGCCGGCGGCAGAGGCAATCGAGCTCAGCTTGAGGAGGTGCAGCCAGAGCGACGGAGTGGGGCCGGATGCGCCAACACTTCCGTTGCCGGACGGAGGTCCGGACTCGGCGTTGGAGGTCATTCGATCCCAATCGTCGGCACCAACAGGCGGTTCGCCGGCAGGCAGGTTTGGAGGGGCAGCTTTGGCTGCCCCTAAATTCTACACGAGATAGAAATAATTGGCATCGAGGTTACGCCCGCGTCTCTTCGCCGCGCCGGGCAAGGTACGGCCAGGCGGTGACGAGGCCCATGACAAGGGTGGCGAAGAGGTCCACGGCGAGCACCACCTGCCACGGGAAGATGGCGAAGGCCAGTCCGCCGAAGGAGAGGATGCCGGTCCAGAGGTACATCAGGATCACCGCGGTGCGGTGCGAGTAGCCGATGTCCAGCAACTTGTGGTGCAGGTGGCCCTTGTCCGCGGACCAGGGCGAGCGGCCGCGGGCGGTGCGCCGCACCACGGCCAGGCCCAGGTCCAGCAGCGGCAGGAAGAGGACGGCGAACGGAAGCAGGATGGGAATCACGGTGGAGATACCGTTGGCCCTGTCATACAGCCCCGACGTGATCTGTCCGGTGGACACGACGCCGGCAGAAGCCATCAGCAGCCCGATCAGCATCGCACCGGAATCGCCCATGAAGATTTTGGACGGAAACCAGTTGTGCGGGAGGAAGCCCAGGCAACTGCCCACCAGGACGGCGGTGATCAGGGTGGCGAGGTCCGAATAGTCCAGCAGCACGGCGTTGCGGTGCACCCAGTATGCGGTGAAGAAAAACGCGGTCCCGCCGATGATGGCCACACCCGCGGCGAGGCCATCCAGGCCATCGATGAAGTTGAAGGCGTTCATCGTGGTGACGATCAGCCCCGCGGTCAAGAGCACCCGTACCGTCTCGTTTTCGAGGTAGATCGCTTCCGGCACCCAGGGGACGATGGTCATCTGGACTCCCCAGATGGCCACCGTAAGGCCCGCGGCGCTTTGCCCGATGAGTTTCACCCACCAGCGGATGTCCAGCAGGTCGTCCGCCACGCCCACCAGGACGATGACGGCAGCACCGGCAAGGACGCCCCAGGGGGAGAAGTTATTGCGGTAGATGTCCTTGACGAAGAATGACTGGCTGGCAACAATCAGCGCAACCATCACTCCGAGGAAAATCGCCACGCCGCCCAGCCGCGACACCGGGATCGAATGCATGTCGCGGCTGCGGATGGGCAGGTGCAGTTCCAGCCGGTGGCCGACGACCCGCGCTGCCCAGGTGGCCGCGTAGGACACGATGGCAGCCGTCAGCCCCATCAGCAGGTACATGATCATGGGGCGGGGGCCGTTTCAGGGGGGAGGCTGAAGCAGGGCAACCGTGCCGGCAGCTGGTCCTTGGTCGAGGGGCTCACTGGCCGGGAATCTGTTCTTCGATAAATGAAACTTCTCCGTCGCCGAGCGCGCAGCAGGCAGTACGCATTTCCGTATGCGCAGTGCCATACAAAACGCAGTGCCTTACAGAACGCAGTGTCTTACAAAACGCAGTGTCTTACAGAACGCAGTGCCTTACAGGGCTGTATTACAGTGGACTCTAGTCAAAGATACTAGCGCCAACAGCATCATGGCTTCGCGCCACACGGCGCAGTGCGAGCGGGGAAATCCCTGTCAGCCATGCTGAAAGGACCCCAATGACCCCCCGCATAGCCGTCGCTGCCGTGACCTTCGACCGGCCCAATGAACTGGCTGTCCTGCTGGATGCGATCAACGCGCAGAGCGCACCCGTGGAGACGATCTGCCTGGTGGACAGCGGCACGGCCCCGGCCGCGGACGTCGCCGCCAAGCACCCGAATGTCGACTACGTCCGCTCGGAAGCAAACCTCGGTGGAGCAGGCGGATTCGCCCTGGCGGCGCTGAAGGCCGTGGCCAGCGGTGCCACATGGATCTGGATGATGGACGACGACGCCGAGCCGGCTGATCCGGAATGCCTTGCAACGCTGGTGCGTGAGGCTGAGGCACGGGACCTGGAAGCGGTGGTTCCGCTGGTGACGGCGCCGGGCCAGCCCGACCGGCTTTCCTTTTTCTTCCGCCTGGACGGCAAGGTCACGCACAGCCGCGCCGAGGTGGAAAAGCTGGGCTTCCTGCCCAACGACGGCCACTTCTTCAACGGGGCGCTGATCCGTTCCGACGTCTTCTTCAAAGTGGGCCTGCCCGACATGCGGCTCTTTATCCGCGGCGACGAGGTTGACTTCACCATCCGTCTTCGCAAGGCGGGGATCAGGTTCGGCACGGTGACCACTACCGCCATCACCCACCCGCACGCGTTTTCGGAGACCCAGCATGTGTTCGGCGCCGGCTGGCACGTCATTGTTCCGGAATCGGCCTTCAAGCGGTACTACTACTACCGGAACCGCGGCTATCTGATCCGCCGGTACTTCCGCGTCAGGTCCTTCGTTGCGGATGTGGGCGGCTATCTGGGCTACTTCCTGCAGCGCCGGGACCTTCCCGGCTTCCTGGGCTGGGCCAGGTCCTTCACCACCGGCCTCCGGGGCAAGGGGTTCGCGCCGCTGGAAGACCAGAAGTTCTAGGCTGCGGTTCCTAGCTCCTGCGCGCCAGCCCCTGGCGCTTCAGCCCGCGGGCGGCCAGGAGCCACAGCAGCACCCAGGGCTCGCCAAGCACGCGGTACGCCACGCGGCGGGGATGAAGCAGCAGGCGCC
The DNA here is from genome assembly GCF_009741265.1 of Pseudarthrobacter sp. GA104. Lineage (GTDB taxonomy): Bacteria > Actinomycetota > Actinomycetes > Actinomycetales > Micrococcaceae > Arthrobacter. Next base: position 3,823,203 of record NZ_WOWL01000001.1, on the reverse strand, counting down.
ACGCCCACTCCAGTCCCAGCCTGCCCAGCCACCGGGGGGCGAGCTTCTGGAAGCCGGCAAGCTGTTCGATCGCTCCGCCTACGGCGCAGTAGACCGCCGGCGGCATCTCGCCAAGGCGCCGCTGCAAAACTTTTTCCTGCAGGGGCATGCCAAGTCCGATCAGGACCAGCTGCGGCTGCTGCCGGTGGAGCCAGGCCACAGCTTCATCCTCAAGCCCGTCATCCCAGCCCTCCCCCGGAAAGCCTGCAACCTTTGCGCCGGGGACGATTGACTGCAGCTTCCTGACGGCGCCGGCGTTGGCCTCCGCACCGGCGCCAAGCACGGCAATCCGCTCCAGTCCCCGCACCTGGTCCAGCGCCGGAAGCCAGTCAGTCGAGCCCAGCCTGTAGTCCATGACGGGGCCTTCAGCCTTGCCTGTCCTCCCCCACAGCCAGAGCACGGGAGCCCCGTCCAGCAGGACCACGTCGCTCCGCTGGTAGAGGTCGCGGAAGCCCTCATCCGAGAGGGTCAGCGTGACGCTGTGGAGGTTATGGCCCAGCACCGTCCGGGTGGAGCCTTCCTGGACGTAGCGGCTGAGTTCCGCCACCAGTTCCGGAACGCGCAGCGGGGTTGCTTCAACATCCAGCACCGGGACCTGCTGGCGGTCCAGTGCCATCAAGATTCAGTGTCCCGCGCCGGCGCCGGGGTTGCGGGAGCGGGGGGTTCGACGGCGGAGGACCCTGCCGGGGGCTGGACCGGCGCGGCGGCCTGCTCCTCCGCCACGGGAGCCGCAACCGCAGGCGACGCGTCAGCGGGTCCTGCATCCACCGGTTCCTCTTCAGCCATGGGGATCTCCCCCAGGCCCAGGACACCCGGAACGTGCTCCCGGAGCTGGTCAAGGCTTACGGCACCGTTGCGGACCACGCGCAGGTGCGGCCCCGTGGCGTCAACAATGGTGGAGGGCACGGCGTCCTGGCCTTCCTGCGGCCGGAAGCCTCCTTCCAGGTAGACCTCCACGGAATCGGCAAGCTGCTCGCGCGCGGCGGCGGCCGTCTGCCCGGGCGCGTGGCCCGTGCGGTTCGCAGAGGATACGGCGAGCGGCCCGGTGAGGGTCAGCAGTTCCTGGGCGATCTCGTCGTCCGGCATGCGCAGTGCCACCGTCCCCTTGGTCTCGCCCAGGTCCCAGTCGAGGGACGGCTGGGCGTGCAGGATCAGGGTCAGGCCGCCCGGCCAGAACGCCTCCGCAAGCTTGCGGGCGTCCGGGGACACATCCGTAGCCAGTCCATCAAGTGCATTGATCCGCGGGATCAGCACGGGCGGTGGCATGGTGCGGCTGCGTCCCTTGGATACCAGCAGCATGGTCACGGCCTGGGGCGAAAAGGCGTCGGCGGCGATGCCGTAAACAGTGTCCGTGGGAAAGACCACGCACTTCTTCTCGCTGATGGCCCGCTGGGCGTGCTCCAGCCCCTTGGCGCGCTCGTCGTCACTGGTGCAGTCGTAGGTAGTGGTCACTCGCCTATTCTTTCATTCCCTGTAGTCCGGATCCGCGAGCAGGGCGCTGGTGGCGCGTTCCTTGCCGTTGAGGTCCAGATGCGTCCTGATTCCGGTCCAGTTCCCTGCCCTGGCCAGCATGGCCGAGATCCAGGCCGCCTGGACTTCCGCGTGTTCCATCACGAAGTAGCCGCCGGGCCGCAGGAGGCGGGCCGCGGAGGCAGCGGCCGCCGTCGGAAGTTCCATCCCGTCCGCTCCCCCGCCGTACAGCGCTTCGGGCGGATCGTGGAGGGCGACTTCGGGTTCGTTGGGGATGGCTTCGGCGGGGATGTAGGGCGGGTTGGACACCACCACGTCGAAAGTTCCGTTGAGCTCCGGCAGCGCGTCCCGCAGGTCCCCCTGGACGAGGTTGACGCCCAGGGGCGCCAGGTTCCTTGCAGCCCAGGCGTGGGCGAGGGGGCTGAACTCCACCGCGTGGACTTCGGCGGCGGGCACCTCGTGGGCGATGGAGCCGGCGATGGCGCCGGATCCGGTACCAAGGTCCACAATGCGCGGGTGCGGCACGCCGATGACGTGGTCGATCACCAACTGCACCACGGACTCGGTCTCCGGGCGGGGAATGAAGACCCCCGGCCCCACGGCCAGTTCGAGGTAGCGGAAATGCGCCACACCGGTGATGTGCTGCAGCGGCGTCCTGCCGGCACGCTCCGCCACGAGGGCCGCATAGCCTTCCGGCGCTGGAGTATCGCCAAGCATCATGGCACGGAGGCGGCCGAGCCCGACATTCAGGAGGTGGTCGGCGAGCAGTTCGGCGTCCACGCGGGGGCTGGGCACGCCGGCGTCCCGGAGGATGGCTGTTGCCTCGGCGACGGCATCCGCAAGCGACTGGCCTGGCTCAAGTGTCATGTCTGGGATGTGCCGGAAGGACTAATCGCCGATGGCGTCCAGGCGAGCCTGTTCGTCCATCTCAATTGCGGACTGGATGACGGGTTCCAGGTCGCCGTTCATCACCTGGTCCAGGTTGTATGCCTTGTAGCCGGTGCGGTGGTCCGCGATGCGGTTTTCCGGGTAGTTGTACGTGCGGATGCGCTCCGAGCGGTCCATGGTGCGGATCTGCGACTTCCGCTGGGCCGAGTTCTCGGCGTCGATCTGCTCCTGCTGGTGAGCCAGGATGCGTGCCCGCAGCACGCGCATGCCGGCTTCACGGTTCTGCAGCTGCGACTTCTCGTTCTGCATGGCCACCACGATTCCGGTGGGAAGGTGGGTAATGCGCACGGCAGAGTCCGTGGTGTTGACCGACTGGCCGCCCGGGCCCGAGGACCGGTAGACATCGATCTTGAGGTCGTTCTGGTTGATCTCAAGCTCTTCGGGCTCGTCCACCTCGGGGAGGACCAGCACGCCGGCTGCCGAGGTGTGGATGCGGCCCTGGGATTCGGTGACGGGAACGCGCTGGACGCGGTGCACGCCGCCCTCGAACTTCAGGCGGGCGTAAACGCCCTCGGCAGGATCGTTCGAGTTGCCCTTGACCGCCACCTGGACGTCCTTGTAGCCGCCAAGGTCGGATTCCGTGGCGGAAATGATTTCGGTTTTCCAGCCGCGCGATTCCGCGTACCGGGTGTACATGCGCAGCAGGTCGCCGGCAAAGAGCGCAGCCTCGTCGCCGCCCTCACCGCCCTTGACTTCAAGGATGACGTTGCGGGCGTCGTCAGGATCCCGCGGAATGAGCAGCCGCCGCAGCTTGGCCGCGGCAGTTTCCAGAGCGGCCTCAAGCTCGGGAACCTCGGCAGCAAATTCAGGGTCCTCGGCCGCCATCTCCTTGGCAGCAGCCAGGTCATCCCGGATAGCCTCCCACTTGTGGTAGGCCTCAACAATGCCATTAAGCTGAGCCGACCGCCGCCCCAGCTTCCGGGCAAGCCGCTGGTCAGCATAAACAGCAGGATCCCCCAGCTGCGCCTGGATGGAGTCATGCTCATCAAGCAGGCCCTGTACGGACTCAAACATTTAAAACCTCTTTCGACTTGTACAAGTCTAGTTACTGCAACGCGGGGTCAGTTAACGCCCAATCCAGGGCTCCCGGAGGGCCAAAAGTGACCCCGCGTCGCGTCTCTTGGTGCGGAACCGTTAACGACGAACCGCTCAAAATATGCCGGCCAAGGAGCAGTCGATGACTCCCAACCTTCGCAAGCTCAGGTCGGGGCCCTCGTCATCTCCCTTACGGGCCTGCCGGAGCCGGGTGGCTTGGGATCGTAGATCGCAAGCCACCCGGCGTAGGGGCGGGGCCGGCATATTTTGAGCGGTGACTCAGCTACTTGTCGTTATCCGACTTCGCACCAAGCGTCGTCTTCTGGACCTGCATGAGGAACTCAACGTTGCTCTGGGTTTCCCGGATCTTGTTAGTCAGCAGTTCAAGGCTCTGCTGGGTCTCGAGTCCGGAGAGGACGCGACGCAGCTTCCACATGATCTTGACTTCCTCGGGCGAGAGCAGGTTCTCTTCACGGCGGGTGCCGGACGCGTTGACGTCCACGGCCGGGAAGATGCGCTTGTCAGCCAGCTGGCGGGACAGGCGGAGCTCCATGTTGCCGGTGCCCTTGAACTCTTCGAAGATGACCTCGTCCATCTTGGAACCGGTCTCTACGAGCGCGGTGGCCAGGATGGTGAGCGAGCCGCCGTTTTCGATATTGCGGGCTGCACCGAAGAAACGCTTGGGCGGGTACAGTGCCGCGGAGTCGACACCACCGGACAGGATGCGGCCCGAGGCCGGTGCCGCCAGGTTGTAGGCACGGCCCAGGCGGGTCATGGAGTCCAGGAGGACCACAACGTCCATGCCCATTTCCACGAGGCGCTTGGCGCGTTCGATGGAAAGTTCGGCCACGGTGGTGTGGTCGTCGGCAGGACGGTCGAAGGTGGAGGCAATGACCTCGCCCTTGACGGTGCGCTGCATGTCCGTGACTTCTTCGGGGCGTTCGTCAACCAGCACCATCATGAGGTGGACCTCAGGGTTATTGGTGGTGATCGCGTTGGCGATGGACTGCAGGATGAGCGTCTTTCCGGCCTTCGGCGGCGAGACGATCAGGCCACGCTGGCCCTTGCCGATCGGCGCCACGAGGTCGATGACACGGGGGCCGATCTTCTTGGGATCGGTCTCCAGGCGCAGGCGCTCGGACGGGTAGAGCGGAACCAGCTTGGCGAACTCGACGCGGTCCTTGAGCTCTTCCGGCGTCTTGCCATTGACGGAAGTGACGCGGACCAGGGCGTTGAACTTCTGGCGGGCGGACTGCTGGCTGCGGTCTTCGCCATCGCGGGGCGCCCGGATGGCGCCGACGACGGCGTCACCCTTGCGCAGGTTGTACTTCTTGACCTGGGCCAGGGAGACGTAGACGTCGTTGGGGCCCGGCAGGTAACCGGAGGTACGGATAAACGCGTAGTTCTCCAGGACGTCCAAAATGCCGGCTACCGGCAGGAGGACATCGTCCTCGGTGACCTCAACGTCGTCGACATCCGGACCCTGGGCGCGGCCGCGGCGGCGGTCATTGCGGTCGCGGAAGCGGTCATTGCGGGAGTTGTCGCGGTCCTGGCCGCCCGAGCGGTCATTGCGATCGTTCCGGTCGCGCCGGTTACGGCGGTTGCGGCGGCTGCCGCCGTCGGAGTCGTCACTGTCGCGGCTGTCCTCGCGGCGGGACCCTTCGCGCTGGCCGGCCTCGCGGCTGCCTGCGTTGTCACGGCCGCCCTCGGTGCCTTCACGCGGGCCGCGGGTGCGGCCGCCTTCACGGCGGTCGGTGCGCTGGCCTGCATCGCCCTCAGCCGGAGCTTCGGTGCGCTGTTCTGACGTCCGCAGTTCTGAGGTGCGCTGTTCCGCGGCCTGTGCTGCGGGGCGCTGTTCGACGTCGGCCTGCACGGCAGGAGCCTCGGCGGCCTCCGCACCCTGGGGTGCTGCGGCGGCAGCTTCGCCGCGGCGGCGGTTACGGGTGCGCGGCTGGCGGCGCTCGGTGGCGCCTTCAGTTGCTTCGGGAGCCTCCGCAGGCGCTTCCACCGGCGCGGCGGGGCCCGTTTCGGCAGCAGCGGGCTCAGCGGCGGCCGGTGCCACCACTCCGTCGCTCACTGCGCGGCGGCTGCGGCCACGGCGGGCGCGGGTGCCTTCAGCGGGCGCTTCCGGAGTCTCAGCCGGAGCGGCGGCAGCCGGGGCGGAGACGGCCGGGGCGGCAATGCTCTCCGCCCGCTTCTCGGTTGCCTTGGCAGGAGCCTTGGTCAACGGGGTGCCGGCGCGATGGGCGGAAATGGCTGAGACCAGGTCCCCCTTGCGCATCCGGGAACCGCCGGAAATACCGAGCTGGCTGGCAAGTGCCTGCAGCTGGGCGAGCTTAAGGCCTGCGAGGCCACTGCTCTTGGCGGGTGCGGCCGGCGATTCGGCAGCAGAAGATGATAGTTCCACAGCTGGCGACAGCTCAGTGGTTTCGGTCACGAAGGATCCTTCCCCCTCGACGGCGTCCAGACGAGGAGCTGGACGCGATGATTTGATCTGGGCTGCAGTTCAGATCTGCAGCCGGATTGTTCGGCCTTGCCGGTTGGAGATCGGCCAGCAGGGCCGGATACTGATTCACCTTCCACTCCGCCCGTGGCGGAGGGATGGGCTGACGCATCAGGGGCAGCTTTATAGCTACAGATTCCTGCGACAGACCAAGCAGGCGGCACCGGAATAGATTGCGCAGTAGGAGATCAAATCGCAAATGAATGCTGGAGGAGATCAGATAGGCGGAATTACCGCCGGTGCATCTCCACCTTAGCACCTTCAACGTCCACTGCCAGCTTCAGCACCCGCCATGCCATATCCGGCGTGTTGGCTGCGATGAAGTCCTCGATGAAAGCCACAACGGCGGCAGCCTCGGCCTCGCCGTCAGCCAGGACCAGCACAGTGGGCCCGGCGCCCGAAACGACGGCGGCATATCCTGCCGTGCGCAACGCCCCGATCAGCGCTGCGGACGGGCGCATGGCCTCCGCCCGGTAGCTCTGGTGCAGGTAGTCCTCGGTGCCGGCCAGCAGGAATTCTGGTTTGGCCGTCAGTGCGTGGATCAGCAGCGCGGCGCGGCCGGCGTTCATTGCGGCGGCGTGGTGGCCCACCGAGGCCGGCAAGAGGGCCCGGGCCGCCTCCGTGGAAAGCTCGAAGTCAGGCACCGCCACAACGGGGATGACCGATTCCGACACCGTTGCCCGCGTGCTGCTGTACTGGTCATTGTTCTGCCAGGACAGTGCCAGTCCGCCGAAAATGGCGGGTGCGACGTTGTCCGGGTGCCCCTCCATCTCGGACGTGAGCTGGAGGATCCAGTCCTTCCCGCGGCGGGCAGCCTCAGGAACCAGGGCATTGGCTGCGGTCACGGCAGCTACCACTGCCGACGCCGAGGACCCGAGCCCCCGCCCGTGAGGGTTGACGTTGTCCGCCGTGATCCGAAGCCCCTCGTGCCGGAAGCCCAGGCGGTGCAGGGCCTCCGTGAGGGCCCTGACCACCAGGTGGCTGGCATCGCGGGGAAGTGTTTCAGCCCCCTCGCCGCTGAGGTCGAAGTGCAGCTCGCCACTGCCCAGGGTTTCCACCGTCAGGGTGTCGTGCAGCGACAGGGCGAGCCCCAGGCTGTCGTACCCGGGGCCCAGGTTCGCGCTGGTGGCGGGCACGCGGACGGTCACCAGCTGGCCGGCCGGGACTGCCGGCGCAGCTGCTGCGGACTCGGCGGGCACAGTGAGGGTGGTTTCCACGGTTATTTGTCTTCCAGTCCCAGTTCGGCTGCAACCGTGACGACGTCGTTGAGTACCTTGACCGGCTGCACATCGCTGCCGTCCTCGGTGCGCAGGGCCCACTGGGGGTCCTTGAGGCCGTGGCCCGTAACGGTGATGACGATCGTCTTGCCCGACGGGACTTCACCGGCGGCGTGCTTTTTCAGCAGCCCGGCCACGCCTGCGGCGGATCCGGGCTCCACGAAAACGCCCTCGCGTGCGGACAGCCAGCGGTGCGCATTCAGGATTTCCTCATCCGTGACTGCGTCAATCAGTCCGCCGGACTCGTCACGGGCGCCAATGGCGCCGTCCCAGGAGGCGGGGTTTCCGATCCGGATGGCCGTGGCAATGGTGTCCGGTTCGGTGATGGGGTGGCCGGCGACGAAGGGGGCCGCGCCAGCCGCCTGGAAACCCCACATGGCCGGGGTCTTGGTGGAGACGGCGGGAAGGGTGCCGGCCGTTTCGGACTCGAAGGGAGCGGAGTACTCCTTGTAGCCCTTCCAGTAAGCGGTGATGTTTCCGGCGTTGCCGACCGGCAGGACGTGGATGTCCGGAGCGTCGCCCAGCGCGTCGACGATTTCGAAGGCACCGGTCTTTTGGCCCTGGATGCGGGCCGGGTTGACTGAGTTCACCAGGAACACAGGGTAGGACTCCCCCAGCTTCCGGGCGATGTCCAGGCAGTTGTCGAAGTTGCCGTCCACCTGCAGCAGCGTGGCGCCGTGGGCGATGGCCTGGCTGAGCTTGCCCATGGAAATCTTGCCTTCCGGCACCAGGACAGCGCACTTCAGGCCGGCAGCGGTGGCGTAGGCGGCAGCAGAGGCGGAGGTGTTACCGGTGGAGGCGCAGACTACAGCCTTTGCCCCGGAGGCGACGGCGGCGGTCATGGCCATGGTCATGCCGCGGTCCTTGAAGGAACCCGTGGGGTTCATGCCCTCAACCTTCAGGTACACCTCGGAACCGGTGAGCTCGGAAAGCTTCTGCGCGCGCACCAGCGGTGTGCCGCCTTCGCCAAGGGTGATGACCCTGGTGGATTCCGTCACGGGCAGACGGTCAGCGTATTCGCGGATGACGCCGCGCCATTGGTGAGCCACTTAGACTCCTTCTACCCGCAGAACGGATGTAACTGAATTGATGACGTCCAGGCCTTTCACGGCCTCGACGGTGGCCGCTAGGGCAGCCTCTGACGCGCGGTGGGTGACGATCCGCAGCTCGGCGGATTCCACGTTGGACTCCGCGTCACGGTGGATGGTCTGCCGCATGATCTCGATGGATACGCCGTGCTCGGCGAAGAGCTGGGCAATCCTGGCCAGCACGCCCGGCTGGTCGGCGACGTCGAGCCCGATGTAGTAGCTGGTAACGGCCGCGTCGATCGGCAGCGCCGAAACCTGGCCGGTGGTGGTTTCCGTCCGGCCGGGTCCGCCGAGGACCAGGCTGCGCGCGGCCGAGACCAGGTCGCCCAGGACAGCGGACGCAGTGGGGGTACCGCCGGCTCCCTGTCCGTAGAACATCAGTTCGCCGGCATTCTCGGCTTCGATGAACACCGCGTTGAAGGCGCCGCGGACGGCGGCCAGCGGGTGCTCCCGGGGAAGCAGCGTGGGGTGCACGCGCACGGAGACGCCCTCGCCGCCGTCGGCATCCGTGCCTGCTGCGGGAAGCTTCTCCGCAATCGCCAGCAGCTTGATGACAAAGCCGGCGTCCTTGGCCGCGGCGATATCCGCCGCAGTGACCGAGGTGATCCCTTCGCAGTGGACGTTTTCCAGGGCAAACCGGGTGTGGAAGGAGAGCGAGGCAAGGATGGCGGCCTTGGCGGCGGCATCGTGGCCTTCGACGTCGGCAGTGGGGTCCGCCTCGGCGTAGCCAAGGCGCTGCGCTTCGGCGAGGGCATCGGCGAACTGGGCTCCGGTGCTGTCCATCTGGTCAAGGATGAAATTGGTGGTTCCGTTGACGATGCCCAGGACGCGCGTGATCCGGTCGCCGGCGAGACTGTCGCGGATGGGACGCAGGATGGGGATGGCACCGGCGACGGCGGCCTCATAGGAGAGCTGGACGCCCGCCTTGTCAGCCTCCTCGTGCAGGGTGGGTCCGTCCTGCGCCACGAGCGCCTTGTTGCCCGTGACAACGCAGGCACCGTTGCGAAGGGCAGAAAGGATCAGCGTGCGGGCCGGCTCTATGCCGCCCATCAGCTCGATCACCAGGTCCGCGTCCTTGACCAGCGTCTCGGCGTCGGTGGTGAAGAGCTCCTGCGGCAGGTCCACGTCGCGGGGGGCATTGACGTTGCGCACGGCGATGCCGCTCAACTGCAGCTTCGCGCCCGTGCGGGCGGCAAGGGTGTCGGCGTCCTCAATGAGGATCCGCGCAACCTGGGCCCCAACGTTGCCGCAGCCCAGCAGGGCTACTTTCAGGGTTCGCAATTCCGTCATTCAGGCTCCCATGTCGCGGTTCAGCAGATCTTCTTCGGTTTCCCCGCGGACAATCAGCCGGGCAGATCCGTCGCGCACCGCGACAACGCCCGGCCGGGCCAGATAGTTGTAGTTGCTTGACAGGGCCCAGCAGTAGGCGCCGGTCCCCGGTACAGCAAGCAGATCACCGGCTGCCACGTCCTCGGGCAGATATACATCTCTAACAACTATGTCGCCGCTCTCGCAATGTTTGCCCACCACGCGGGACAGCTGCGGAGCCGCCGCGGACGCGCGGGAGGCCAGAATTGCGGAGTAATCGGCGTCGTAGAGCACGGGCCGGGCGTTGTCGCTCATGCCGCCGTCCACCGAAACATACCGGCGCGGATACGTAACGTTGTTGCCTCCGTCACTGGCTCCGGAGGGGGCCGGCGCGTCCACGCGCACGGTTTTGATCGTCCCCGCTTCGTAAAGGGTGAAGGTGGTGCTGCCCACGATGGCGCGTCCGGGTTCGATGGAGATGCGGGGCGAGTCAATGCCCAGTGCTGCGCAGGTGGAACGGACGACGGCGGCCATCGCCTCCGCGATCTCGGCTGCGGGGCGGGGGGTGTCCACCGGGGTGTAGGCGATGCCGTAGCCGCCGCCGAGGTCCAGCTCCGGAAGGACAATGGAGTACTTTTCCTGCATGGCGGCGAGGAAGCGAAGGAGCTTCTCGGCAGCCATCGCGAAGCCGTCCGGCTCGAAGATCTGGGATCCGATGTGGCAGTGCAGTCCCAGCAGTTCAATGCCCGGGTGCGCGGCAGCGGCTGCCACTGCTTCTTCAGCAGCGGATAGCCCTGCCTGTTCGGTGGTGTCCGCCGCCATGGAGAGGCCGAACTTCTGGTCCTCGTGGGCCGTGGCAATGAATTCGTGGGTATGCGCGTGGACTCCCGGCGTGAGCCGGAGCATGACCTTGGCCTTTTCCCCCCGCAGTTCAGCGATGGCGCCCACCCGGACCAGTTCGCTGAGGCTGTCCACCACAATCCGGCCCAGCTTCATGTCCAGCGCACGGTGGATCTCGCCGTCGGACTTGTTGTTGCCGTGCAGGGCCACGTCGGCGCCGGGAATCCCGGCCTTTGCCGCGACGGCCAGCTCGCCGCCGGACGCAGTGTCCAGCCGCAGCCCCTCCTCCTCGACCCACCGCACCACGGCGGTGCACAGGAACGATTTGCCGGCGTAATAGACGTCCACTCCCCCGCAGATATCGGCGAACGCATTGTTGAAGGCGTCGCTGAAGGCGCGTGCCCTGGCACGGAAGTCGGTCTCGCTCATGACGAAGAGCGGGGTCCCATATTGCCGCTGGAGCTCGCTGACCGGAATGCCGTCGATGGTGAGTTCACCGGACTCGTTCCTGGCTGCATCCTGTGCCCACATCTTTGGCTCGAGGGCATTCAGGTCCGCAGGGACAGACAGCCAGCCCGGGGCTAGCGGAGAACCGGCAATGGGGTCCTGTGCAGTCATTGGATCACATCCGTTCCGGCGCGGAAACGCCAAGCAGGTCAAGGCCGTTGGCCAGCACCTGGCTCGTGGCGTCGTTGAGCCACAGCCGGGTGCGGTTGACATCCGTCACCGCTTCGTCGCCCATGGGCGCAATGCGGCAGGCGTCATACCAGCGGTGGTAGGCGCCGGCGATGACCTCGAGGTGGCGGGCCACACGGTGCGGCTCGCGCAGCTCGGCGGCCTTGGCCACGATCGAGGGGTAACTGCCCAGGTAGGAAAGCAGCTCGTTCTCGGTGGCGTGGTCCAGCAGCGAGGCGTCAAAGCTGTCTTTGCCGTCCACCTGGCGCTCCACTCCGGCCGCCACGGCGTTCCGGGCAGCACCGCGGGAGCGGGCGTGGGCGTACTGGACGTAGAACACCGGGTTTTCGTTGCTGTGCTTCTTCAGCAGCTCCGGGTCCAGGGTCAGGGGCGAATCTGCAGGGAAGCGTGCCAGCGAGTAGCGGACGGCGTCCTTCCCAAGCCAGTCGATCAGGTCCTTGAGCTCAATGATGTTTCCGGCGCGCTTGGACAGCTTCGCTCCGTTAACGGACACCAGCTGCCCGATCAGCACCTCGATGTGGACCTCGGGGTCGTCGCCGGCGCACGCGGCAATCGCCTTGAGCCGGTTGATGTAGCCGTGGTGGTCCGCGCCGAGGAGGTAGATCTTCTCGGTATAGCCGCGGTCCTTCTTGGACAGGTAGTAGGCGGCGTCGGCTGCGAAGTACGTCGGCTCGCCGTTGGCCCGGATCATCACCCGGTCCTTGTCGTCGCCAAAGTCCGTGGTCCGCAGCCAGACCGCGCCGCCGTCGTCGAACACGTGGCCCTGCTCGCGCAGGCGCGCCACTGCACTCTCGATCGCGCCGGCGTCGTGCAGCTCCTGCTCGGAGAAGAACACGTCGAACTCCACGCCGAAGTCCGCAAGGGTGGCCTTGATGTCCTTCATCTGCGCCTCGTAGGCAGCGGCGCGGATCACTGGAAGGGCCGCAACTTCAGTCAGTTCGCGGATGTCCGGGTGCTCCGTCAGCACCTCATGCCCAAGGTCCGCAATGTACTGTCCGGGGTAGCCGCCGTCGGGCACGGGGAGGCCGTGCAGCCGGTTGTAGACGGAGTGTGCGAAGACGTTCATCTGCGTGCCGGCGTCATTGATGTAATACTCAGCGGTCACATCCGCCCCGGACGCACGCAGCACGCGCGCGATCGAATCCCCCAACGCCGCCCAACGGGTGTGCCCGATATGCAGCGGACCGGTGGGATTGGCCGAGACAAACTCCATGTTCACCGTGTGGCCGGCGAGCGCGGAGTTGGTGCCGTACTGCTTTCCGGCTTCGACAATCACCTTGGCCAGGGCGCCGGCGGCAGCCGCATCCACGGTAATGTTCAGGAACCCCGGCCCCGCGATGTCCACGGCGGCAACGCCGTCGATGGACTTCAGCCGGGCACTGAGGATGGTGGCGAATTCACGCGGGCTGGTGCCGGCCTGCTTGGCAAGCTGCAGGGCAATGTTGGTAGCCCAGTCGCCGTGGTCCCGGTTCTTGGGTCGCTCCACGCGCACCTCATCAGGGACAGCTGATGCTGCAAGGGCGATGTCACCGGCGGCGACAGCATCCTTCAGGCAGGCGGATATGGCGAGGGAGAGTTCTTCGGGAGTCACCCTTCTAGACTACCGGGGGCCGGTCACAGCAAAGGAATCCAGGGCGCTTCCTGCACCCTGTCGATCCACAGGAAACCGGAAATCTTCGCACGGGTTGAACCAATACGCTGGCTTTTGCGTTGACAACACAGTAAGCACTGAGCAGATCCCTTCCTGCGTCCCCTGATGAAACGAGAACCCTGATGAGACCCTCAGTCCGTAAAAGTGTTTACGCCGGAGTCGCCGGCCTGTCCCTGGCGGGAGCGGTGGCAGGCTGCGCGCCGTCAGCCGGGAGCAGCACCGCGGCAACCACCCCCTCCACCGGAGCGTCGACAACGGCGGCCGGCGGGGCGGAATACAAGGACGGCACGTACAGCGCCGACGGCACCTATGTGTCGCCCAACGGTACGGAGACAGTGGGCGTCCAGCTCACGCTCGCCGCCGGGACCGTCACGGACGTGCAGATCACCCAGCATCCGTCCAACCCGAATACCCGCAAGTTCCAGGGCGAGTTTGCCGGCGGCATCGCGGCCCAGGTGGTTGGCAGGAACATCGACGAGCTCAATGTGTCCAAGGTTGCGGGCTCTTCCCTCACCAGCGGCGGTTTCAACAAGGCCCTGGAGCAGATCAAGTCGGAGGCCCGGTAGGCCGTGCCGGACGGGGACCGGGAGGACTTTGCGTTTGAGGGGATCGGGACGCGCTGGCAGGTCTCTGCGCCCGGGCTGCTCGGTCCGGCCCTGCGGACCCGCCTCTTGGACGTGGTGGAACGGTTCGACGCCGACTGGTCCCGCTTCCGGGACGATTCCCGCGTCACCGCGATGGCCAGGGAACCCGGCCGGTACGAGTTTCCCGCCGAGGCCGGACCGCTCGGGCTGGTCTACCGCACCCTCTACCAGCTCACCGGCGGGGCCATGACCCCGCTCATCGGCACCAGCCTGGAGCGCCTGGGCTACGACGCCGGCTACTCGCTTCGGCCGTCCGGCTCCCCGCTGCCTGCTCCGGCCTGGGACGACGTACTGGACTGGGCCGGCACCACCCTCACCGCGAAGGCTCCTGCCGTCCTGGACATCGGGGCCGCCGGCAAGGGCCTGCTCGTGGATCTGCTGGCGGCGGAGCTTGAGGCGGGAGGCGTGGAGGCCTTCATCATCGATGCCGGCGGGGACCTCCTGGCGCGTGGCCCGGATCCCGTTCCGGTGGCATTGGAACACCCCTACAACGAAGCCCAGGCCATCGGGGTGGTGCAGCTGGCAGGCCGGGCACTCTGTGCATCTGCCGCAAACCGGCGCGCCTGGGGCGACGGCCTGCACCACGTCCTGGATGGCAGGACCGGTCGCCCTGTCAGGACCGCCGTGGCCACGTGGACACTGGCGGAAACCACCATGCTGGCCGATGCCCTGGCAACCGCGCTCTTTTTCCTCCCTGGTGACGAACTCCAGCGGTCTTTCGATTTTTCCTGGTTGACGGTCTTCTCGGACGGAAGCGCCACCCATTCCGCAGGATTTGAAGGGACACTGTTTTCATGAGCCCCGTTGAAGCGCCGGGGGCCGGACCGGCCCTGTCCGTGGCCGGCCTGCTGGATACCGTGCTGGGCCGGTTCACCATGTACCGGCTGATCCTCCTGGTCCTGGCGGCCCTCGCCGGATACAGCCTTCTGCTGGATGCCCTGGGCTGGCTGACTTTCGGCATTCCGGAGATGCTGGCGCACCTGGTCCTCTGCCTTGGGCTGACGTACGCGTCGAACAGGGCGCTGGCAGTGCTGTTCCGGGTACGGCCGCACTCCGAGTCGTCGCTGATCACCGGGCTGCTGCTCTATTTCCTGTTCTGGCCCTCCTTCGCCCCCATGGATGTGGCGGGAGTGGCTTTGGCGTGCGTGCTGGCATCGGCGTCGAAATACGCCCTCGCCTGGCGCGGCCGGCATGTGTTCAACCCCGCCGCAGCCGGCGCGTTCGTCACGGGCCTCACCGGCCTGAATATCGCAACCTGGTGGGCCGCCACGCCGGCCATGCTGTGGCTGCTGGTCCCCGGGATCCTGCTGGTCCTGTACCGCACCCGGAAGTTCCTCATGGCTTCGGTGTTCACCGTTGTTGCCGCCGCGATCATCACTTCCGAACTGATCCAGGCCGGGCTGTCAGCGGGCATGGCCTTGTGGCAGTCCTTTGCCCAGCGGCCGCTGCTGTTCTTTGCGGGGTTCATGCTTACCGAGCCGCTGACGCTGCCGCCGCGGCGCTGGCAGCAGCTGGCGTTGGCCGCAGTGGTAGGTGTTGTTTTCGCGGTCCCCTACAACGTCGGTTTCCTGGCCAACTCTCCGGAGGCGGCGCTCCTGCTGGGCAATCTGCTGGCTTTCCTGGCGGGCCAGCATGGGAGCGTGTCCCTTCGTTTTGCCGGAACCAGGGCGTTGACACCCAGCACTACGGAGTTCTCCTTCGAACCGTCCCGGCCGGTCCGCTTTGTGCCGGGGCAGTACATGGAGCTGGACCTGCCGCAGGTCAAGTCGGACAGGAAGGGACGGCGTCGTGTGTTCAGCCTGACAGGTTCGCCGGACGACCGCCTGGTGAAGTTTGGCGTGCGGACAGCTGAGCCGGTGTCCCCGGCGAAGCGGGTCCTCCTTGCACTGAAGCCCGGGGACAAAGTGACCGCCACGTCCGTGGGGGGAGACTTTGTCCTCCCCCGGGATCCCCGGAAGCCGGTACTGCTGATTGCCGCCGGAATCGGCATCACGCCCTACCTTTCACACTTGTCTTCGGGAGGACTGCGGGAACGGGACGCTGTCCTCCTCCTCCTTGCCAGGAGCGCCGACGAGATTGCCTATGCGCAGGAACTGCGGGCGGCGGGCATCCGCGTCCTGGTGCGCACTGCGGATGGTTCCGCGCCGCCGCCGGACCTGGCCGCCGCCTCCTGGGACGGCACGCGGCTGGATGGCGAAGCCCTCCGGGCACTGGTCCCGGACATCGCGGAGCGGGACGTTTACGTCTCGGGCTCACCGGCCAGCGTCGCCTCGCTGCGGCGGGCGGCTAAGCAGGCAGGGGCCCGCCGGCTCCACGTGGACTCATTCTCCGGCTACTGATTCCGGCCCGGGACCGCGCACGGGGTGGCGGGGCGGTAGCGATTTTCCCTTGCGGGCCACCTTCCTGCTAAGCTCTAGGACGTCCCGCCAGCAACGGCAGGAAACCCCGGATTGCCCTCGTAGCTCAGGGGATAGAGCGTCTGCCTCCGGAGCAGAAGGTCGTAGGTTCGAATCCTATCGAGGGCACCAGAAGAACCCCGCCACTTCAATGAAGTGGCGGGGTTTTCTGCTCCCATACGCCCGTTCACGCTGCCTGCTTCCGTACGTGAGCCTGCGAAGGATTGTCGGTGCGCCCTCGTAGGCTGAAATCACCAAGTCGAGGGGGTACGCCATGCACGTTCCGTTCTGTTCCATCGTTCCGCCATACCTGTTGAGGCGGTTGGCCAAACAGGGTGCGCCGGAGTTTTCCTCCGCGGCCAGGGCAGCCAAGGAAGCTTTGGGCCATGTGGAGTCGTTCCATTCAGCACGGTCCCAGCCTGTGCCGGGCATTCCGGCAGGCGTCCGCCAGGCGAAGCCGGGACCGTCAACCCGGGCCATCTACGACGCCGGCGGCTCGGAGACCCTCCCCGGCAGGCTGGTCCGCAAGGAGGGTGAAGCCGCCACGGATGACCCTGCCGTCGATGAGGCCTACGACGGGCTGGGCCACACGCACCGCCTGTACGCGGACGTGTTCGGACGCAACTCCATCGACGGACGCGGGCTGCCGCTGGACGCAACGGTCCACTTCGGCAAGCTGTACGACAACGCCTTTTGGGACGGCAAACAGATGGTCTTCGGCGACGGCGACGGCGAGGTCTTCGAACGGTTCACCCGGTCCCTGAGCGTCATCGGCCACGAACTGGCCCACGGTGTCACCCAGTATTCCGCCGCGCTCGCCTACCGCAACCAGGCGGGGGCCCTTAACGAATCCATGTCCGACGTCTTTGGCGCACTGGTCGAGCAGTATGTCAAAAACCAGTCCACTGCCGAGGCCAGCTGGCTGATCGGCGAGGGCCTCTTCACAGCCGAAGTGCAGGGCAGCGCCTTGCGTTCCATGAAGGCCCCCGGCACGGCGTACGACGACGACGTGCTGGGCAAGGACCCCCAGCCGGACTCCATGGACGCGTACGTCAAGACGAGCGCCGACAACGGCGGGGTCCACATCAACTCCGGCATCCCCAACCGCGCCTTCTACCTCGTGGCGGAGACCCTCGGGGGAAACGCCTGGGACTCGCCCGGGCGCATCTGGTACGAGACACTCACGGGCGGAACACTGCCTCCCACGGCGACCTTCAGGGTCTTTGCGCGTGCCACGGCCGCATCCGCCGTGGAGCTCTTCGGTTCCGGATCCACCGAGCATGACGCCGTCCGGAAGGCGTGGGAAACTGTGAAGGTCAAGCTTTAACGGACGCCTGGCTGCCGTACTTCGGGGCGGCAGCCAGGCTGTAGGGCAAGCCCAAGGACCAGGCCATGAAGATCAGTGTTGAGCGCACCGGAGGAATCGCCGCGATACCACGGGTGTGGACTGTGGAAGCCCAATCCAAGAGCGCCATCAGCCAGTGGCAGCCCATCGTGGAGGCATGCCCGTGGGATTCAGTACCCAGGACCCCGAAGGCAGCCTCCGAGCAGTTTGCGGAAGCCCAACCGGACAGGTTCATCTATTCGATCCGGGCAGGGCAGCGCCGGGCAGCCCTGCCTGAGCAGGCCGTCACCGGACCTTGGCGGATTCTCGTGGACAGTACGCGGGAAGCGGCCGAGGAAATCCGCGCCAAACAACGCCGCAACGGACCGGCGCCCGGTTAGCGTGCAAGGGGCGCTATCCCGCCACAGCCAGTTGGCCGCGGAAAGCGCGGCGGTATGACTGCGGGCTGGTGTCCAGGACCTTGGCGAAGTGGTGCCGCAGCAGGACAGGGTGCCCGAAGCCGGACTCCCTGGCGATTTCTTCGATGTTCAGGTCGGTGGACTCAAGGAGTTCCTGGGCGCGTAGAACACGCTGTGAATTGAGCCAGGCGGCAGGCGTCGCTCCGGTCTCCGACCTGAACCGCCGTGCAAAGGTCCTCGGCGACATGTGGACCCGTGCCGCCAGTTCGTTCACCGTGTGCTCGCGGTCCAGGTTCTCCACCATCCAGCGCAGCAGTTCCTCCAAGGGAGCGGAACCGCAGGCTGGCATTGGCCGGTCGATGAACTGCGCCTGGCCGCCGTCACGGTGCGGGGGAACCACCATGTCCCTGGCGATCGCGGCCGCCACCTGCGCCCCCAGTTCGACGCGCACAAGGTGCAGGCACGCATCGATCCCGGCGGCGGTGCCTGCGGAAGTGATGATGTTGCCGTCCTGCACGTAGAGGACGTTTTCGTCCACCTGTACGCGCGGATACTCTGCAGCCAGTTGGCCTGAGTAGTGCCAGTGGGTGGTGCAGCGGCGCCCGTCGAGCAAGCCGGCGCGGGCCAAGGCAAAAGCGCCCGAGCAGATGGACATTACCCAGGCTCCCCTCGCATCGGCAGCCCGGAGCGCCTCGAGGACGGATTCGGGCAACTCGTCGTCCCTGCCGTAGGGCGCCATGATGACCAGGTCCGCATCGTCGGTTGCCTCAAGTCCCAGGCCGACGTTCAGGGACAGGCCGGACTTGAGCCGGACGTTACCAGGCTGCGGCGTGCAGACGCGGAAGTCGAAGGCCGGGACGCCGCTCCCCCGGCCGGATCTGTCAATACCGAAGACCTCGCAGGCAGTACCGAACTCGAATATCGAGAAGTTGGGAACCACGATGAGGGCCACTGATTTGAGCATGCTTCCATTGTGGCAGGAATTATCGCTTTTTGGGCATTTCTGCCACTTTTTCTTGGCTGCGGGGAGGAGAAGCATGGAGTCATGGAAATCCTCATAACCCTCCTCGTCCTCCTGATCCTCCTCGTGGCCGCCGCCACCGTTTCAGCGCTTTTGCGTGACGGCCGGGGGCATACGCCTCCTGTCGAATCCCACGAAGCCTGGTCCGCCCTGGACCTCCCCAGCATCAACTACACGCTCCGCGTCTTCTAGCCGGCAGGACCAAAAGGCGCCGGACAACTGCCGGCAGTACAGACGGGAAGCCCGGGCTCCCGCAGTAGACTGTCAGCAGACATGACACTTCACATCTCCTATCCCGCCGAGCTGCCGGTCTCCGAGCGGCGCGAAGACCTGATGGCAGCCATAGCGGCGAACCAGGTCACCATCATCGCCGGCGAGACCGGTTCCGGTAAGACCACCCAGATACCAAAGATGTGCCTCGAACTTGGCCTGGGCGAAAACGGGCTGATCGGCCACACCCAGCCGCGCAGGCTGGCCGCCCGCACGGTGGCCGAGCGCATCGCCGAGGAACTTGGCGTGGACATCGGCCAGGAGGTGGGCTTCCAGGTCCGCTTCACCGGTGAGGTCAGCCGCGCCACGAAGGTCAAGCTGATGACCGACGGCATCCTGCTTGCAGAAATCCAGCGGGACAAACTGCTGCGCAAGTACAACGCGATCATCATCGACGAGGCCCACGAGCGAAGCCTCAATATCGACTTCATCCTGGGCTACCTCAAGCGGATCCTGCCGCAGCGGCCGGACCTCAAGGTGATCATCACCTCCGCCACCATCGACCCCCAGCGCTTTGCCAACCATTTCGGCACACCGGAAGAACCCGCACCCATTGTCGAGGTCTCCGGGCGGACCTACCCGGTGGAAATCCGGTACCGCCCGCTCTCCCAGCCGCCAGGCGGAGCCGGCCCTGACGACGAGAACGGTTCCGATGACGAACTCGAGGAAGACCGCGATCCGCTTGACGCCGTGTGTGATGCCGTCGACGAACTTGCCCTGGAAGCGCCGGGCGACATCCTGGTGTTCTTCTCCGGCGAGCGAGAAATCCGCGACGCTGCCGAAGCGCTGCAGGCCCGCATCCAGTCCAACCGCCGGCTGGCCGGAACCGAAGTCCTTCCGCTCTTCGCCCGGCTGAGCCTGCAGGAACAGCACAAGGTCTTCCACCCGGGCAACAAGCGCAGGATTGTCCTTGCCACCAACGTCGCCGAAACCTCGCTCACGGTTCCAGGCATCAAGTACGTCATCGACACCGGCACCGCCCGCATCTCCCGGTACTCGCACCGCACCAAGGTCCAGCGGCTGCCCATCGAGCGGGTCTCGCAGGCGTCCGCCAACCAGCGTTCGGGGCGGTGCGGCCGCGTCTCGGACGGCATCGCCATCCGCCTGTACTCCGAGGAAGACTTCGATTCGCGGCCGCTGTACACCGACCCGGAAATCCTGCGGACCAACCTCGCCGCCGTCATCCTGCAGATGACCGCCATGGGAGTGGCGCGCGGCCCCAAGGACGTCGAAAACTTCCCCTTCGTGGAGCCGCCCGAAACACGGGCCATCAACGACGGCGTCACGCTGCTCCGCGAACTCGGCGCCCTCGCTGCCGCCCGGCCGCAGAACGGCACGGACGGGGCGAAAAGCGGCGGCGGGCTCACCGCCGTCGGGCAGAAGCTCGCCCAGCTGCCGGTGGACCCCCGCCTGGGCCGGATGATCGTGGAGGCGGGCAAACGCGGCTGCGTCCGCGAGGTGATGGTCCTGGCCGCGGCCCTCACCATCCAGGACCCGCGCGAGCGTCCAACAGACAAGCAGCAACTCGCGGCGGAAAAGCACAACCGGTTCAAGGACGAGAACTCGGACTTCACCGGCTTCCTTAACCTCTGGAACTACCTGCAGGAGAAGCAGCAGGAGCTCTCGTCGTCCGCCTTCCGCCGGATGTGCCGGGCCGAGTTCATCAATTACCTCCGGGTCCGGGAGTGGCAGGACCTGTTTGCCCAGCTGCGCCAGCTGGCCCGGCCCCTGGGCATCAGCCTCGACAACAAGCGGCTTGCCGATCCGGTGGGCAACCACGAGGGCATCCACATCAGCCTTCTTT
Organism: Pseudarthrobacter sp. GA104; assembly: GCF_009741265.1. Taxonomy (GTDB): domain Bacteria; phylum Actinomycetota; class Actinomycetes; order Actinomycetales; family Micrococcaceae; genus Arthrobacter. Next base: position 3,802,470 of record NZ_WOWL01000001.1, on the reverse strand, counting down.
CCGGCCTCCTGAGCCACATCGGCATCCTGGATGAGCGCAAGCGGGAGTATGCCGGAGCCCGCGGCAGCCGGTTCGCCATCTTCCCCGGCTCTGCCCTCTTCAAGAAGTCGCCCACATTCGTGATGGCGGCGGAACTCGTGGAGACCAGCCGCCTCTGGGCGAGGGTGGCTGCGAAGTTCGATCCTGTATGGGCCGAGCAGGTGGCCCCGGACCTGGTGAAGCGCAGCTACAGCGAACCGCACTGGTCCACCCGGCAAGGTTCAGTGATGGCCTACGAAAAGGTCACCCTCTACGGCGTGCCCATCATCGCCCAGCGCAGGATCAACTACGGCAGGGTTGACCCCGTCGTCGCCCGGGAACTCTTCATCCGCCATGCCCTGGTGGAAGGCGACTGGAAAACCCACCACAAGTTCTTCCACCGCAACCGGGCCCTCCTCAATGAGGTGGAGGAACTGGAGGCCAGGATGCGCCGCCGGGACCTCCTGGTGGATGACGAGACGCTGTTCGAGTTCTACGATGCGCGGATCGGACCTGACGTGGTGTCCGAGAGGCACTTCGACAAGTGGTGGAAGGAAGCGCGGCAGAAGAACCCGGACCTCCTGGACTACGACAAATCCCTCCTCCTCAGCGACGACGCGGACGACCTTGACGACTCCGCCTACCCCAAAACGTGGCTGCACAAGGGCTTCGAGCTTCCGCTGAGCTACGAGTTCCACCCGGTGGCTCCGGGTTCGCCGCCCAACCCGTCCGACGGCGTCACGGCCGAGGTGCCGGTGCTGTTCCTTAATCAGCTGGATGACAAGGCCTTCCGCTGGCTCATACCCGGGCAGCGTGTTGAGCTGGTGACGGCCCTGATCAAATCCCTGCCCAAGCAGGTCCGGAAGAACTTCGTTCCCGCCCCGGACGTTGCCCGGCAGGCGGTGGCACTCCTGGAAGCCGATTTCGATCCCGCCGTGGATGAACTCGAACCCTCCCTTGAGCTTGCCCTGCGCCGGATCCGGGGACACGTCATCCCGCCGGGTTCGTGGAACTGGGACGCGGTGCCCCCGCACCTGCGGGTGAGCTTCAAGGTGGTGGACAGCAAGGGCAAAGTCCTGGACGAGGGCAAGGACCTCGCCGCGCTCCAGGAGAAGCTGGCCCCGGCAACGCGGCGGGCCATCGCCGAGTCGCTGGGGGCCACGCCTGCCTCCACCGCGCCCGGCGCCGGCAACGGCAAAAAAGCAGGGAAAACGCACGACGCCGGATCATCCGCGGCGCGGCAGCCTGCCGAAGTGCCGGGGGCCGCAGCCCCACCCGGCTTCCGGGAACAGGACGGGCTCACCGAATGGACGGTCGGAACGGTCCGGCGCCAGGTCAGCAGCACGGTCAACGGCCATACAGTGACGGGTTACCCGGCACTGGTGGACCAGGGCACGTCGGTGTCACTGCGTGTCTTCCAGACTGCCGAGGAACAGCAGGAGGCAATGCGCGGCGGGGTGGTCAGGCTGCTGGCCCTGCGCGTTCCGGCTCCTGACCGGTACGTGCTGGAGCACCTAAGCAACACGGAGAAACTCACGTTCAGCCAAAACCCGCACGGCTCGGTCTCAAGCCTGATCGCGGACTGCGCGCTGGCCGCCATCGACAAGCTCACGCCCGCGGAACTGCCCTGGGACCGGGAGTCCTTTGACCGGCTGTACGAGGTGGTCCGGGCCGAACTGATCGACACCGTGTTCAGCGTCACCGCCGTGGTGGAACGCATCCTGGCCAGCACCCGGCGGATCGAAAAACAGCTGAAGGGCACCACCAGCCTGGCGCTGATCAGTGCCCTCAACGACATCAAAAGCCAACTGGAACAGCTGGTCTACCCCGGCTTTGTGGCACGGACGGGCTACGCCCAGCTGAGCCAGCTCCCCCGGTACCTTACGGCCATTGAGAAGAGGCTGGAACGCCTGCCGGGCAACGTCCAGCGCGACGCCCTGAACATGGCCGCGGTGCAGCGGCTCGAGGACGACTACGACGACGCCGTATCGGCCCTGCTCCCCGGACGGAAGGCCGGCCCTGAGTTAACCCAGGTGCGCTGGATGCTCGAGGAGCTCCGGGTGAGCCTCTTCGCCGTTGAACTCGGAACAGCGTATTCGGTGTCGGAGAAGAGGATCCGCGCCGTGCTCAACAAGGCACTTGCCCCGGCCTAGGCGGAAACCGGGAGCGGGACCGGGACGGGCTGCCTAGGACGGGACGAACTCGCCGTACCCGGCGGCCCGCAACCCTTGGCGGAGCTTCTCGGCGTTGGCGTCGAGGATGTCCGGATCGGGGTTCTGGTCCGCCGTCGCGAAATTGAACTCGGCCATGCTCCTTGAGGGCCAGACGTGCACGTGGAGGTGGTTGATTTCATAACCCGCCACGATCAGCCCGGCCCGCGCGGCCTTGAAGGTCTCCACCTGCACAGCACCGATCCGCCGGGCCACCTCCATGACCTTCGCCAGCGTTTCCGGCGACGCGTCCGTCCACCGGTCCACTTCCTCAGTGGGTACCACCAGGGTGTGGCCGTCAGCCAGCGGACCGGTGGTGAGGAAAGCGGAAACATCCGGTTCCCGCCACACGAAGCGGCCCGGGATTTCGCCGTTCAGGATCCTGGTGAAAAGCGTGCTCATGCGTCTGCCTCCTTGGCGGGTCCCTGCAAGGTGCTGGTGTCCAGCACAAAACGGTATTTCACATCGCCTGCCACCATCCGGTCGTAGGCCTCATTCAGCTGGTCTGCCCGCACCACCTCGATGTCCGCAGCAACACCGTGCCCGGCGCAGAAGTCCAGCATCTCCTGGGTTGCGGCGATGCCGCCAATCAGCGAGCCGGTGTAGGAAAGCCGACGCCCGATGAGCGCGCCCGGGTTCACCGGCGGCATCGCCTCCGACGGCAGGCCCAGCTGGAAGAGCGCACCGTCCACCCGCAGGGTCCGGAAGAACGGTTTCAGGTCGTGCGGGGCCGCCACGGTGTCGATGATGAGGTCGATGCTGCGGTTGGCCGCTGCCATCGCCGCTTCGTCGCGGGACAGGACAACCTCATCCGCGCCCAGCTCCACGGCAGCCGCCACTTTTGCCTCCGACGTGGTGAACACCACTACCTTCGCTCCCATTGCCTTGGCGAACTTGACGGCCATGTGGCCGAGTCCGCCCAGCCCCACCACGCCCACAACGTCGCCTTCTTCGACGTCGAAGTGCCGAAGCGGCGAGAACGTGGTGACGCCGGCGCACAGCAGTGGGGCAGCGGCGGCGGGATCGAGGGCTGCCGGCACCCGCAGGACGTAGCGGCGGTCCACCACCACGGAGGAGGAGTAGCCGCCCTGCGTCAGGGCGCCGCCGTTCCGCCGGTCGACGGCCCCGTACGTGCCGGTCATGCCGTTTTCGCAGTACTGTTCCAGGCCGTCCAGGCAGCTTTCGCATTCGCGGCACGAGTCCACCATGCAGCCCACACCCACGCGGTCGCCAGCGGCGAAATCCGTCACCGCGGAGCCCACCCGGCTGACGGTGCCCACAATTTCGTGTCCCGGGACCAGCGGCCAGACCTTGCCGCCCCACTCGCCGCGGGTTGCATGCACATCCGAGTGGCACAGCCCGCAGAACTCGATGGCGATTTCGACGTCGTCCGCCCCGGGAGCGCGCCGGGCAAGGGTCAGCGGCACGAGCCCGCTGTCCGGTGACGTCGCGCCGTACGCGGCAGCGAGGCGGCCGCCGTCGACAACAATTGCTTCAGGAGCGGCAGGTTCCGGGGCGACTGGTTTGGCAAGGGGCGGCGGTACGGGGCGTCCTGGAGTCATAGTGGGACGCTACCCTTGACCGCAGCCGTGTTTCCACTCGGCGGTCCGCTTGGGCGGCCGGGCTCTGCGCCGGTTGCCACCGGCAGGTCCGGGTTGTTGGACCACTCCGAGAACGAACCCGGATACAGTGCAGCTTGAAAGCCGGCGAGTTCCAGGGCTGCCACCTCATGGGCCGCAGTGACCCCGGAGCCGCAGTACACCGCGACGTGCACTCCGTCCCGGACGCCCAGCGACTCAAAACGGCGGCGGAGGGCGTCGGACGGCAGGAACCGCCCGCTGCTGTCCACGTTTTCCGACGTCGGCGCGCTGACCGCACCCGGGATATGTCCGGCCCGGGGGTCAACAGGCTCAAACTCCCCGCGGTACCGCTCCCCGGCACGGGCATCCAGCAAGAGGCCGGCGTGCGGCCAGCCGGCCGCGGCAGCGGCGTCGAGCACCGGCATGTTTCCGTCCGCGAGCGTCACGTCTCCCGCCTCCGGGACAACCGGTCCTGCTTCCACCGGAAGGCCCGCGGCACGCCAGGCGGCCAGGCCGCCGTCGAGCAGGTAAACGTCCGCGAAGCCGGCGTTCCGAAGCATCCACCACACGCGTGCCGCGGCCATGCTGCCGCTGTCATCGTAGGCAACCACGACGTCGCCGTCGCGGATGCCCCAGCGCCTGGCGCTTTCCTGGAAGTCCCGGGCGGCCGGCAGCGGGTGCCTCCCGCGCTCCGGAACTGCCGGGGCGGCAAGTTCGGTGGCGAGGTCCACGAACACGGCACCCGGCAGGTGCCCCTGCAGGTAGTGGCGGTAACCGTGCGGATCGCCCAGGACCCAGCGGACGTCAAGGAGCACCGTGCGCCGGTGTTCGGCAAGGCGGGCCTGCAGGCCGGCCACGTCGATCAAGGGGTTCAAACTTCCACCGACTCCCGGGCAGCCAGATGGGTGTATTCGGTGCCGTATTTGGCGCCGATCCTCTGGACATGGCCTTCCACGATCTTCAGGCCGTTCTCGTTGAGCAGTCCGTCATGGATCTGGAACGCCTTCGGCGCCCGGACGCCGATCACAAAGTCCAGCACCTCGGCGGATTTGCTCCACGGCGCGTGGAGGGGAACCAACAGGGTCCGGACGCTGGTCCCGTCCGGAATGACGAAGGAGTCCCCCGGGTGGTAGACGTTGTCGTCGATGAGGTATCCGATGTTGGCGACAACGGGGATCTGCGGGTGGATCAGGGCATGCTGGCCTCCGAAGCTGCGGACGGTGAAGCCGGCAGCCTGGAATGTTGAGCCAGGGTTCACGGCGTGGATGCGCGCGGCTTCGCCCGTGGCCTTGTCCTGCAGCTGGCCGGCAACCCGCGCCGGAGCGAAAACCGCCAGCGCCCCGTTTGCGCGCAACGCCTCCACCACAACCGGAACGTCGATGTGGTCGGCATGCTCATGCGTGACCAGGACCGCCTCCGCATCCTCCAGGGCCTCCGCCGACTCGGAAAAGTTGCCCGGATCCAGGACCAGGACCCGGCCGTCCTTTTCAAGGCGGACGCAGGAGTGGGTGTATTTGGTCAGCTTCATAGCGCCAGCCTAGGGTCCGCCGCGGGACCGTGTCCACGACGCTCCGGCTGGTAATCTGTATCTTTGCCACCATCCTGAGGAAGCGAGTCCATCCATGCCCTTCGGCGCCAAGGCTGATTCCACCACCCCGTCCCCCGTGCCGGGCGGCGGCAAGGAACAGCGCGTCACGAAGCAGCGCCGGGCCGTAAGCGCCGCCCTGGATGAACTCGACGATTTCGTCAGCACGCAGGAGCTGTACCGGATCCTGCAAAACCAGGGCGCCCCGGTCTCGCTGGCAACCGCCTACCGGATCCTGCAGTCTCTCGCGGACGAGGGGCTGGTGGACGTTCTGCGGAACGGCGACGGTGAAGCGGTGTACAGGCGCTGCGCCGTCACCGGGCACCATCACCACTTGCTGTGCCGCAACTGTGGAAAGGCCGTGGAAGTGGAGGCCCCCGCCGTTGAGACGTGGGCGGCGCGCATCGCGGCAGAACACGGATATACCGACGTGGCCCACACGGTGGAGATTTTCGGGCTCTGCCCTGACTGCACGGTGCGCCAGGCCGCCGGCATCCCTTAGGCACGCAGCCAGGTAGGCGACCATGCAGGGGGCAGGCAGTAGGCAGGCCGCCTTTCAGGATGCGGCCAGGACCCGCCCGTTGATGCCCCTTGCGGCCCGCACCGACCCGATCACCCGGCACACCACGTAGATCAGGAACGACAGGGTAGTGACGTAGGGGCTGATGGGGATGCGTCCGCCCAGGGCCAGCAGGATCCCGCCCACCGTGGCCGTCATGGCAAAGAGCACGCTAAGCACCACCACCGCCACCGGTGACGACGTCACCCGCAGCGCCGCCGCGGCCGGGGTAATCAGCAGGGCGAGGACCAGGAGCGCGCCCACCACCTGGATGGACAGCGCTACGGAGACGCCCAGGAGGACCATGAATACGATGGCAAGCGTCCGGACGGGAACACCCCGGGCCTCCGCCAGTTCCGGATCCAGGCTGGCGAAATTGAGCGGCCGCCAAATGGCCACCAGGGCCAGCATCACCACCACGGCGGTACCGGCAAGCGCCTGGAGCTGCACCGTGTCCACGGACACGATCTGCCCGGTCAGCAGGCCGAACTTGTTGGCAGCCCGTCCTTCGTAAAGGGACAGGAACAGGATCCCAAGTCCCAGCCCGAACGGCATGATCACGCCGATGATTGAATTCTTGTCCCTGGCCCGGACGCCCATCAGGCCCAAAAGCAGGGCGGCGGCAACCGATCCTATGAGCGATCCAAAGACGATGTTCGCGCCGACCAGCAGGGCAAAGGCGGCACCGGCGAAGGAGAGTTCGGATATGCCGTGGACCGCGAAGGCCAGGTCGCGCTTCATGACAAAGGTGCCAACCAGCCCGCCCAGCAGGCCCAGGACGGCACCTGCCCAAATCGAGTTCTGGACCAGGACCAGCAGCTCGCCGTAGTTCTCGAAGCTGAAGATCGCGCCAAGGATGCTGTCCGCGTCCATCAGGCAGCCTCTCCCGCCGCGTGCGTCTCCGCATGGTGGTGGGTAGTGGCGTCAGGGAGGCCCACCACCACGATGCGGCCGTTCGCGTGGATAACCTCAACGTGGCTGCCGTAGAGGCCGGAGAGGACTTCCGTGGTCATGACTTCCTCCGGGGCTCCCACCCTGAAGCGTCCGCCGGCCAAGTACAGGACACGGTCCACGTAGTCGATGATGGGGTTGATTTCGTGCGTCACGAACACAACGGCGCTGTTCTGGTCGCGGCACTGCTTGTTGATCAGGGCGCTGACCGCCTGCTGGTGGTGCAAGTCCAGGGAAAGCAGGGGTTCGTCGCAAAGCAGGACCTGCGGATCCGTGGCAAGCGCCTGCGCCACGCGGAGCCGCTGCTGCTCGCCGCCGGAGAGCTGGCCCACCGGGACTTTTGCGTATTCCGTGGCACCAACCAGTTCAAGGAGTTCGTCAATCCTGCGGTTGGCCTTGGCGGTGTTCAGGCGCAGGCCCCAGCGGTGGCCGTCAACGCCCAGGCCCACGAGGTCCCTGGCACGCATGGGAGTGTCCGGAGCGAACGATTTTTGCTGCGGGATGTAGCCGATCAGGCTGCTCCCGCGCTCCACGGGGCGGCCGCCCAGGACGGCCTGGCCGCGGTGCAGGTCCTGGAGCCCCAGGAGGACCTTCAGGAATGTGGTCTTGCCGCTTCCGTTGGGACCAAGCACGGCGAAGAACTCGCCGGGCTTAATGTCCAGGTCCAGGTCCTCCCAGAGCGCCCGCTTACCGAACTTCAGGGACGCTCCGGTAAGGCTGACCAGGGGTTTCAACTATTTGTCTCCAGAACTTTGCTGATGTTGTCCACATTGTCCGTCATCCACTGCAGGTACGTCTTGCCCTCAGGCAGTGTTTCGTTGAAATCCACCACCGGAACCCCGGCAGTTTCCGCGGCCTTCTTCAGCGACTCCGTCTGCGGGCCTTCGGTCTGGCTGTTGTAGGCGAGGAGCCGCACCGACTTCGTGGCCACCAGGTCGGTTGCCGCCTTGAGGACTGCAGGCGGCACGTCGGAGCCTTCTTCAATCGCAGCAGTGTAGTCCGCAGGGGTGGCGTTCACCAGCCCGGCATCCTCAAGGAGGTAGAGGGGCACGGGTTCGGTGACGGCAACCTGGGCCCCGGCTGACGCAGGCTTGAGGGCATCGAGCTTTAGGTGCAGCTCTTCAACGCTGGATTTGAAGGCGGAAGCGTTCGACTGGAAGGTCGAAGCAGAGGCGGGGTCCAGCTCGCCGAGCTTGGCGGCGATGCCGTCGGCCAGCCGCTCCATGGCGTGCAGGCTGTACCAGACGTGCTCGTTCATTTCGCCGTGGCCGTGCGCGGAGCCATCCCCCGCTGCCGGTTCCGTCGTGGTCGCCCCAGCGGAGGGCTTTTCCTCCTCCGGGTGGGCAAGGCCGGAAAGTTCGACGGCGTTCAGCACCTTCGCGTCGTCGAGGCCGCTGTCCTGTGCCAGGGTGTGGATGAAGCCGTCGTAACCGCCGCCGTTTTCCAGGACAAGGTCCGCCTTGGACACTGCCAGCCGGTCCTGGGCAGTGGCTTCGTAGGAATGCGGATCCTGGCTGGTCTTGGTGATGAGGGCCGTAACGCTGACCTTGTCACCGCCGATTGTCTTGGCGATGTCCCCATAGACGTTGGTTGACGCCACCACGTTGATCCCGTCGGCAGCCTGCGTTGACGGTTCCGCCTGCGGGCTGCACGCGGTGAGCAGGAGGCCTAGCCCGGCAAGGGCGGCCAGGGACGATCGGGCAGCGGCGGTACGGCGCACGGGAACCTCATTCAAAGGGGAAGGTGAAAACAACCAGTCCAGCTTATACCTAAATGGGAATCATTCCTATTTAGGGCGGAAGGCCGGCAGAAAAGGCGCCTTCCCCGAACTGGCCGGGAAGGGCGCCTTCGGGTCAGCTGCCGTTCGGCTGTCCCAGCCTGCGGATGCCGGTGGCCTGCGTGGCGTCCCTGATCTCGCCCACCAGCTGCTCGATCACGTCCTCGAGGAACAGGACGCCCCGGGTGTTGCCGTCCGGGCCGATCACCCGGGCCAGGTGCGAGCCAGTGCGCTGCATGACGGACATCGCCTTTTCAATCTCGTCGTCCAGTGCCAGGTTGGCCAACGACCGGATGCGGCTTTCGGCTATCGGCAGCCCATACGCCTCCTCGGGGATGGAGAGCACGTCCTTGACGTGGAGGTAGCCGTACAGCATGTCGTCCTCGTCAAGCATGGGGAATCGGGAAAACCCGGTGCGGCTGACTGCTTTTTCGAACTCCACCGGTGTGGTGGACGCCTTCAGCATGACCAGCTTGTCCAGCGGCACCATGATGTCCGCGGCCGTGTATTCGGAGAACTCCAGCGCGCCGGTGATCAGCCCGGCGTCGTCGTCCACCAGGCCGTGGCGGGTGGACTCCTGCACGATCGACTGCACCTCCTCAAGGGTGAAGGAGGAATTCACCTCATCCTTGGGCTCAATGCGGAGGAGCTTGAGGATGTGGTTCGCGGACCAGTTCAGGACCGAGATCACGGGGTGGACCAGCCGGGCAACAAACATCAGCGGCGGGGCAAGCAGCAGCGCCGCCTTGTCTGCCACGCTTACCGAAATGTTCTTCGGCACCATCTCGCCGAACGTGACGTGCAGGAACGTCACCAGCACCAGGGCAACGGCAAAGGCCGCCACGTCGGCGATCTCCATCGGCAGGCCAAGCGTCTCCAGGGGGACGGCCAGCAGGTGGTGGATAGCAGGTTCAGCCACCAGCAGGATCAGCAGCGAACACACGGTGATGCCAAGCTGGGCACATGCCAGCATCAGCGACACGTTTTCCATGGCGCGGAGGGTGGTCTGCGCACGCTTGGACCCGGCCTCGGCCAGCGGCTCGATCTGGCTTCGCCGCGCGGACATGACCGCGAACTCAGCGGCAACGAAGAACGCATTACCAAGCAGCAGGATCCCCAGCCAGACGATTCCGGCCCAGTCGCTCATTGTTCTGTCCTGTCGTTGCGCTTGGACCTGCCGTTGCGCTTCGTCTTGTCATCGGTGGCCGCGGGCTCGGGCTCAACGGCCGGGTGGAAGCAGATCCGGTCAATCCGGCGGCCGTCCATCCTGGTGACACTCAGTGTCCCCCCGCCAACGGGAACCGTGTCCCCCACGGCGGCAATCCTGCCCAGCTTGCTCATGACGTACCCGCCCACGGTCTCATAGGCCGCTTCGTCGGGGACGGTCAGCCGCGGAATCTGCTCGGACAACTCGTCCGGGCGAAGCAGGCCCGGGAAGTACCAGTCGCCGGAGGCACTCTGCAGCAGTCCCGGGCGGACCTTGTCGTGCTCATCCGCCACCTCCCCCACGATTTCCTCGACCAGGTCCTCAAGGGTGGCGATGCCGGCAGTTCCGCCGTACTCATCCAGGACCACTGCGAGTTGCAGGTTGCCGTCCCTGAGTTCTGCCAGCAGCGCGTCAAGGTGGATGGTCTCGGGAACCCTCAGGACCTCCGTCATGATGGCCCCGGCTTCCAGGTTCGGGCGGCGGTCCCAGGGAACAGCCACCGCCTTCTTCACGTGCACCAGCCCCCGGATGTCGTCCGCGGAGTCACCGATGACCGGGAAACGGGAGTATCCGGTCCGGCGCGCGGCATCCACCACGTCCGAGACCGGCTGGTCGGCGTCGATCGTCTCCACCCGGATGCGCGGCGTCATCACGTCCGCCGCTGTCCTCGTGGAGAAGTTCAAGGTGCGCGCCACGAAGTTGGCGGTGCCGGCGTCGAGCGTTCCCATCGCCGCCGAACGGCGCACCAGGGATGCAAGTTCCGCGGGCGTCCGGGCGCCGGAGATTTCCTCCTTTGCTTCCAGTCCAAAAACGTTCAGCACCTTGTTGGAGAATCCGTTGAGCACCACGATGGCGGGCCTGAAGACGGCGGTGAACATCAGCTGCGGCCGCGCCAGGGCCCGCCCTACGGGGAAGGACAGCGCAATGGCCATGTTCTTGGGCACCAGTTCGCCCAGGAGCATGGAGAGCAGGGTGGCGATCACCATGGCCAGGACCAGGGAAATGGAGGAGGCCGCGACGCCGGCAAGTCCGACGGCGGCCAGGGGGGCCTCCAGGAGGCGGCCCAAGGAGGGCTCCATCACGTAGCCGGTCAGGAGGGTGGTCAGGGTAATGCCCAGCTGGCAGCTGGACAGCTGCGTAGACAGCGACTTCAGGCAGGTGAGCAATGGCGCGGCGGCCGTGTCGCCGTCGTCAATGGCGCGCTGGACCGTTGCCTGGTCCAAGGCGATGAGGGAGAACTCGACGGCGACAAAGAAACCCGTACCGGCGATGAGCAGCAGTCCTGCTGCGAGGAGAAGCCACTCCATTCAGCATCCCGCCCGGGAGGCGGTTGCCGACGGCGTGGCATTTAAAAGGGAAAGCCGGGGACTGGACGATCTTCCCGGCGGAGGATGGTCGGCAGAGACCGACGCTCTTTCCGCGGGGGCTACGGCCGGCCGGGCTGCCGGCGGATGATGGGCTCGTGTTCGGGGTTTGCCGGCTCTGCGGGTGGACTGCGCGGAGCTGGTCTTCATGCTCCGCTGACAGCCCCCAGGCCGGCACCTAGATTTACTGTCCATAAGGTTTTTAGTCTACAGGAGCAGCACCCCCCGCCCCGCCGCCGCCGGCCCGCCGGCAGCTCCCGCAGCCTGGTTCTTGCCACGGCAGGGCGCTGCTCGACCGTGGTGCATAACGCCACATTCAGCGATCCCGGCGTCACTTCATGATTTGAATCACCCTTATTGGCAGTTAAGACAAGATGCTCACTAGACTTGCAAAGGTCTGGGTTCAGAGGACGCAGAGATCGGTTCGAACGTGTTGCTGAGGCACCGTGGGGCCGGAGAGAAATCAAACTCATGGAAGAGGCGTATTTCAAGTGCCAGAGCAGCCTAGCCACCGTCTACCAGAGGAATTTGGCGGAAACGAGTGGCTCGTTGACGAACTGTACGAGCAGTACCAGCAGGACAAGAACGCTGTGGATGCCAAGTGGTGGCCGCTGTTTGAATCGTTCGGGTCGGGCAACAGTTCTTCTTCCAACGGACATCCGGCGCATGCCGCAGCCCACCCTGCCACCCGGGAAATGCCTGCCGTAAACCCCGCCCCCGCAGCCCCGGCACCGTCGCCGGCCGCTGCCCCCGCCGCGCCTCCGGCACCTCCTGCCGCGCCGCCGGCGTCCGCTGCAGCCCCGGCAAAGAAGGCCCCCGCCACCGAAGCCCGCGACGGCGGCAAGAAGACCGGGACCGGAACCGGCTCGCAGCCCATCCCCGCGCAGCTGCCCAAGAACGTCAAGGCCCCCACCGCCCCCGAAGAGGACGTCGTCTCCGTCCTTCGCGGACCGGCAAAGGCGATCGCCACCAACATGGTCACCAGCCTCCAGGTGCCCACCGCCACCAGCGTCCGCGCCATCCCGGCCAAACTGCTGATCGACAACCGCGTGGTCATCAACTCGAACCTCGCCCGCGCCCGCGGTGGCAAGGTTTCCTTCACGCACCTCATCGGCTATGCCGTGATCCGGGCCCTTTCCCAGTTCCCGTCGATGAACGTGTACTACGACGAAGTGGACGGCAAGCCGGTTGCGGTCCAGCCGGCCCACGTCAACTTCGGCATCGCCATCGACATGCCCAAGCCTGACGGCACCCGCCTGCTCATGGTGCCAAACATCAAGAAGGCCGAGACCCTCAACTTCTCCGAGTTCTGGCACACCTACGAGGACCTCATCAAGCGTGCCCGCAACGGCAAGCTGACCGCGGAGGACCACCAGGGCACTACGGTGTCGCTGACCAACCCCGGCGGCATTGGCACCGTCCACTCGGTGCCCCGCCTGTCAAAGGGCCAGGCCGCCATCATCGGCGTCGGCGCCCTCGACTACCCTGCGGAGTTCCAGGGTGCCAGCGAAAAGATCATCGCCCATAACGCGATCAGCAAGGTCCTCACGCTGACGTCCACTTACGACCACCGGGTAATCCAGGGTGCCGGCAGCGGCGAGTTCCTGAAGCTGGTCCACCAGCTGCTGCTGGGTGCGCAGGACTTCTACGACGAAATCTTCGAGTCCCTCCGCATCCCCTACGAGCCCGTGCGCTGGAGCGCCGACAAGCAGGTGGACCCGGCCGACGAAATCAACAAGGTGGCCCGGATCCAGCAGCTGATCCACTCCTACCGCGTCCGCGGACACCTGATGGCGGACACCGATCCGCTGGAGTACGTCCAGCGCAAGCACCCCGACCTCGACGTCCTCACCTATGGCCTGACACTTTGGGACCTGGACCGCGAATGGCCCACGGGCGGCTTCGGCGGCAAGCCCATGCTCAAGTTCCGCGACATCCTGGGTGTCCTGCGCGATGCATACTGCCGCACCACGGGCATCGAGTACATGCACATCCAGGAGCCTGCCGAGCGCAAGTGGTTCCAGGACCAGCTGGAGCACCCCTACTCGAAGCCCAGCCGCGAAGAGCAGCTGCGCATCGTTTCCAAGCTGAACGCAGCCGAGGCCTTCGAAACCTTCCTCCAGACCAAGTTCGTAGGCCAGAAGCGATTCTCCCTCGAGGGCGGCGAATCGCTGATCCCGCTGCTGGACGCCATCATGTCCAACGCGGCCGACGACGGCCTGGACGAGGTTGCCATCGGCATGGCCCACCGCGGCCGCCTCAACGTGCTCACCAACATCGCCGGCAAGACCTACGCGCAGGTCTTCCGGGAGTTCGAAGGCACCCAGGACCCGCGCTCCGTGCAGGGATCCGGCGACGTAAAGTACCACCTTGGCACCGAGGGGACGTTCACCTCGGACAACGGCAAGGAAACCAAGGTCTACCTGGCCGCCAACCCCTCCCACTTGGAAGCCGTGGACCCCGTCCTCGAAGGCATCGTCCGCGCCAAGCAGGACCGGCTGGACCAGGGTGAGTCCTTCCCGGTCCTGCCCATCATGGTCCACGGCGACGCCGCCTTCGCCGGCCAGGGCGTGGTTGCCGAAACACTCAACCTGTCCCAGCTCCGTGGCTACCGCACCGGCGGCACCATCCACGTTGTGGTCAACAACCAGGTGGGCTTCACCACGGCCCCCTCGTCATCCCGCTCGTCCACGTACTCCACGGACGTTGCCAAGATGATCCAGGCACCGGTGTTCCACGTGAACGGCGACGACCCCGAAGCCGTGGTCCGCATCGGACAGCTCGCCTACGAGTTCCGCCAGCGGTTCCACAAGGACGTTGTCATCGACATGGTCTGCTACCGCCGCCGCGGGCACAATGAGGGCGATGACCCCTCGATGACGCAGCCGCTGATGTACAACCTGATCGAGGCCAAGCGCTCAGTCCGCAAGCTGTACACCGAGTCCCTCATCGGCCGTGGCGACATCACCGAGGAAGAGGCCGAACAGCTGCTCCGCGATTACCAGGAGCGCCTGGAACGCGTCTTTGCCGAAACCCACGCGGCGCAGACCTCCCCCATCCCGATCGTGACGGCGGATACTGCCGCCGTCTCGGACATCGAGCGTCCCATCTCCCAGCAGTCGGACTCCGGCGTCAATGCCCCTGCCTCCACGGCAATCTCCGCCGAGACCCTGGCCCGGATCGGCAAGGCCCATGTGGAGGTCCCCGAGGGCTTTACCGTCCACGCCAAGCTCAAGCAGCTGCTCGAGAAGCGTGAACAGATGTCCCGTGAAGGCGGCATCGACTGGGGCTTCGGTGAAATCGCGGCCTTCGGCTCGCTGATCATGGAAGGCGTCCCCGTACGCCTTGCCGGCCAGGACTCCCGCCGCGGCACGTTCGTGCAGCGCCACGCCGTCTTCCACGACCGCGCCAACGGCAAGGAATGGCTGCCACTGGGCCATCTCTCCGACGACCAGGCGAAGCTGTGGATCTACGACTCCCTGCTCTCCGAATACGCGGCCATGGGCTTCGAATACGGCTACTCCGTTGAACGGCCTGACGCGCTGGTCCTTTGGGAAGCGCAGTTCGGCGACTTCGTCAACGGCGCGCAGACCATCATCGACGAGTTCATCTCCTCCGCTGAGCAGAAGTGGGGCCAGCGCTCCTCGCTGGTACTGATGCTGCCCCACGGCTACGAAGGCCAGGGACCGGACCATTCCTCCGCAAGGATCGAGCGGTTCCTGCAGCTGTGCGCCGAAGAGAACATGATCGTGGCCAACCCCACCACGGCCGCCTCGCACTTCCACCTGCTGCGCCGCCAGGCCTACAGCCGTCCGCGGAAGCCGCTCATCATCTTCACGCCCAAGCAGCTGCTGCGCCTCAAGGCGGCCGCATCCTCGGTGGAGGACTTCACCACCGGCAGCTTCCGCCCTGTGATCGGCGAGCACGAGCAGCTGGCGGGAGGCGCCGTCGAACGCGTGCTCCTGGTCTCCGGCCGCCTGTACTACGACCTCCTGTCCACGCGGCAAAAGACCGGTGACAAGACCACCGCGATTGTCCGCGTGGAGCAGCTCTACCCGCTGCCGCACGAGGAGATCGCAAAGGAGCTGGCCAAGTACCCGAACGCCGAGGTGGTCTGGGCCCAGGATGAGCCCGCCAACCAGGGGCCGTGGCCATTCATCGGCCTGAACCTGCCGGACGCCCTCGATCGCCGCATCCGGCTGGTCTCCCGCCCGGCCTCGGCATCCACCGCTGCAGGGTCCATGAAGCGGCACGCCGCTGAGCAGGACGTCCTCCTGAAGCAGGCATTTGCACGGAAGTAAAGCAGTAAGGCTGCCCGGCCGGACGTCGAAATCCCAGACTCCGGCCGGGCAGTTCTGTTTAATGGAGTGCACAGCGCCGATGAAACGCACGGCGCGAGATGGACAGCCCCAACGAATGCACAGGCGCCGCTCCGTGGCCGGCAGTTGAATCCACGGTTGCAGCGGCAAGGCACTGACGTAAAGAGGAACGTGTGGAAGACAGGAAGCTGCGCATTGCAGCTGTAGGAGATGAACTGCTGGCCGGACTGGGTGATCCCCGGGCGCTCGGCTGGCTGGGACGCGTCCTCGCCCGCACGCCCCGGGACAGCATGCTCCTGGAAAGCTACGCCCTCCCATGCCCGCAGGAAGGCACGGAAGGCCTGGCCGCGCGGTGGCTCGAGGAAGCCGGCCGCCGGTTCAGCGACCACGCCGAAAACAGGCTGGTCATCGGACTTTCCGGGCGTGACATCGAGTTTGGGCTCTCCACGGCGCGCAGCAGGCTCAACCTGGCCAACATCCTGGATTCGGCGTCGCAGAACCGGATCGAGGTCTTCGTCGTGGGGCCGCCCCCCACACTGGACCCGAACCGGAACAGGCGCCTGGATGAGCTGAACACGGCCTTCGCCGACGTCACAACACGGCGCAAGCACCTGTACGTTGACACCTTCTCCCCTCTCCTGAACCACGAACAGTGGCGCCAGGACCTGGCAGCCAACGGGGGAACTCCGGGGCAGGCAGGTTACGGACTGATGGCATGGCTGGTTCTTCACCGGGGCTGGTTCCAGTGGCTCGGCATGGACGTCCCGGAGTAGGCCCGATTCGCGATATATCTTGACGCTGTTTCCATGGGCGGGTAGCTTGGAAGGGTCAACACGATATATCGCCTTTTGGAGGACCCCGTGACTGATCAAGAATGGACTGTCACCAGCCCGCAGACCATCGACGTCGACGGCGTGGCGTCCCTGAAGCTGGGCATGGTCCAGGGCCGCTTCGACGTAGTCACGCACGAGGAACCCGTAGCCCGGATCGAGATCGCGGACGTCCAGGGAGACCCGGTGGCGGTATCCCTCAGCGATGGCCGGCTGGAGGTCCGCCACCAGTTGCACGGACCCCAGGGCTGGTTCAAGAACCTGATGGGGACCGTCAGCCACAACAGCGAGAATTCAGCCGTCATCAGTATTGCCGTTCCTGCCCACGTCCGCGTGGAGGCGGGAACAGTCAGCGGTGACGGGCTGGTGTCCGGCATCAAAGGGCAGACCCGCCTGAACACGGTTTCCGGCTCGGTCATGGCGGACGGTACCGAGGGTGAACTGCATATCAGCACCATCAGCGGAGAAGTCTCCGCCCGGAACCACACCGGTGTCCTCACCGCCAAGAGCGTCTCCGGCGAAGTGACCGCATCCGGGCACCTGAGCAATATCCGCGCCAACACCGTCAGCGGGGACATGAGCTTTGACCTCCTGGGCTTCACGCACGATTTCGGGGCCAACTCGGTGTCCGGAGACCTCACCATCCGCCTGCCCCATGACGTCGGCGTGGACATCGTGGCCAAGTCTGCCAGCGGTGCGGTGGTGATCGGAGACCAGCGGTACACGGTGGTCGGCGGCAAGGTGGAAACCATTGCGGGCCCGGACGGACAGCTCATGCTGGTGCGGACGAACACGGTGTCCGGCAAAACCTCCATCTTCCACGGCCCGGCGGTTGAAAATGCAGAAGCCGGCTCCTAATGGCCCCGGTATTCGCCCACGGCGCGCTTCGCCTTTACCTGCTGGCACTGCTTGAGTCAGGTCCCAAACACGGCTACGAGCTCATCAAGGAACTCAAGGAACGGTTTGGTGGCACCTACTCCCCCAGCGCCGGAACCATTTACCCGCGGCTGGGAAAACTTGAGGAGGAGGGTCTGGTGGCCACGGAATCCGCCGGGCGCCGGACAAACTACCGCATCACCGCTTCCGGACTGGCTGAGCTGAACCGGCGCCGTGACGAACTGGCCGGGGTGGAGAGCCAAATCTCCGCCTCCGTCCGGCGCCTGGCCGACAACCTCCGCGAGGACATCCGCAGCAACATGCGGGGCCTGCGCGCGGATCTTGCCGCCACGGCGGAGGCCGCGCGGGCCACCGCGCTGTCGACGGAATTCAAGGTCCCCGGCAGGTTGCCCCCGGAAAGCCAGCGCTCCCTGAAGGAAGCGGAAATGATGCTCCAGCGGTTCCGGGACGATCTCAGGGCGGAACTGCGGCTGCACGCAGGCAGGCAGCCGCTCAGCCCCCTGGCACTGGAAACAGTCAGGACCGTCCTCGAACAGGCCGGCATCTCGATCCGCAACTCGCTCAGACCCTAGGCCTGTACGCCCTTACAGCTGACAAAGCGCAGGTCACGCGGCCGTCCCTGGTTCGCGGGCAGCTACTTGATGTGCGAGACTTGAGGGCAGCTCTTTTGAGTACCAACAGTAAGAAGGAGGCCAGCTATGAGCAAGCGTGCACGCAAGCGTCGTGACCGTAAGCGTGGCGGCGCGAACCACGGGAAGCGCCCCAACACCTAGGCACATGCCAGGAAATACGGTTCAAGCGAAGGACCCCGGAAGCCACATGGCTTCCGGGGTCCTTTGCTGTTGTCAGCGGCGGCTGTGCGGCCGCCCTACGCGTCTACCGGCCGGATCGTGTGGATCCGGTCAAGAATGGCGTTCTTCAGGTTTTCCGGGGCAGCCTCGGTGCAGGAGCGCTTAACCATGTTGCGGATCACGCATTCGAGGTCGTACTGCTCCGTGCATTCCGGGCAATCATCAAGGTGGTTCTTGATTTCGGTGATGTCCTCGCGGGTCAAAGCACCGTCGAGGTACTCGTAGATCCGTTGCATCCGGGTGTCATCGCAATCGCCCAATCCCTGGCAGTCGCTCATTTCCTGCTCTCCTGTTGTGTGCTTCCTGCCGCGTCCGGTGATTCGGCGGCTGTCTTGAATCCGCGCTCTGCGGCGTACTCCCCCAGCATGTCCCGCAACATTCTCCGGCCGCGGTGGAGCCGGGACATCACCGTGCCGATGGGCGTGTTCATGATGTCTGAAATTTCCTTGTAGGCGAACCCTTCGACATCGGCGAAGTAGACCGCAAGGCGGAATTCCTCGGGAATGTCCTGGAGCGCCCTTTTCACGTCGGAATCCGGGAGGTGGTCCAGCGCTTCGGCCTCGGCGGACCGGAGACCGCTGGAGGTGTGGGACTCAGCCCTCGCCAACTGCCAGTCCTCGATGGTGTCCGAGTTGGACTGGAGCGGCTCCCGCTGCCGTTTGCGGTACAGATTGATGTACGTGTTGGTCAGGATGCGGTAGAGCCAGGCCTTGAGGTTGGTTCCGGGCTTGTACTGGTGGAACGCGGAGAAAGCCTTGGTGTAGGCCTCCTGGACGAGGTCCTCGGCATCTGACGGGTTCCGGGCCATGCGCATCGCCGCCGAATACAGCTGGTCGACATACTGCATCGCATCGCGCTCGAACCTCAGCCTGCGTTCTTCCACAGATTCAGTGGAAACATCCACCAGGTCCCCGCCCGTTTCCGCGGCAGGCCCGGCCACCGGGACAACTGCGGAATCGGCAGCCTCTGTTCCGGCGGCAAGGCTGCTCTTCGCTTCGTCATGGGAAGCTTCGTACATGGCCGAAACGGCCGGATCCAAGGTGCTCATTGCCCTCAAGTCTACTGTCAGGCTCCGCGCACGCGGCGGCCCGTACCCTGATGGTTCCGACTTAAACGTGTCCAGTGCCACCGGGCCTGCTGCTTCAATTCCGTCCAACACGCGCGCCAAGGGCCCAACTCCGCTCTGCTTGTCCGGCCGGGGACCGGCGTCTGGCGATCCGTGCCCGGCCATCTGTTCCATGGTTTCACCCATGACTTCCCTGCGGACCGGTGTTCCCGGATCCGACATCCATAACCTCCCGCGCTCGGCAAATATTCCCCAAAAGTGCAAGACTAGGACGGACTCCGCCGCATTCGACGCGGTTCGTCCACCCGGGAGGAAATCCATGTCCTTTGTCCGCACGCTCGCCCGCCCCATGCTGGCCTCCAGCTTTGTCCTTGCTGGAATGGATAAGCTCAAGAACGCTGACGACACCGCGCAGCAGCTCTCGCCGCTGCTCCGCAAGGCGGCCGCCTCGCTGCCCTTCAAAACGGACGAGAAGACCCTGGCCCGCGTCATCGGCGGAACCCAGGTTGGTGCCGGCGTGCTGTTCGGGCTGGGCAAGTTCTCCAGGCTTTCGGCCACTGTGCTCACCGTGGTTTCCCTGCTCAACACGTTCGTCGAATGGCGCAGCGCAGACATCAGCAGCAAGGAAGGCCGCGACACCCGGCGTAACCAGCTCCTCAAGAACCTGTCGTTGAGCGGGGGCGCACTGCTGGCGTCAGTGGATACTGCCGGCAAGCCGGGCCTGGCCTGGCGGGCAGAGCACCTGGCCGCGGATGCACGCAAGGGCGCGTCCCACCTCGCGGCGGATGCCAGGAAGACCACCAACAAGAAACTCCACAAAGCGGACAAAGCCGTGCGCCGCGCGGTGGAGCAGGCCACGGGGGCATAACAACGAATGACCGCAGCAGCCGCCGTCCGGGATGATTCCGGCACGCCTGTCCCCCACTGGGCCGCTCCCTTCGCGTCCCGGCCCGTCAATGCCACCGTCACGGTACCCGGTTCCAAGTCGCTGACCAACAGGTACCTGGTCCTTGCAGCCCTGGCTGACGGACCGTCGCGCCTGCGCGCACCGCTGCACTCCAGGGACTCCGCGCTGATGATCGAAGCACTTCGCCAGCTGGGGGCCACCATTACGGAGGTGCCCGGGGACGGAGCCTTCGGACCCGACCTGGAAGTTGTTCCGCTGAACCCGGACGCCGCCCCGTCCCTGGCCAGGATTGACTGCGGCCTCGCCGGCACGGTCATGCGGTTCGTCCCGCCCCTCGCGGCACTGCGCAGGGGCGCCGGCGAATTCGACGGCGACCCCCACGCCCGCAAGCGGCCGATGGGAACCATCATCGAAGCACTCAAGTCGCTGGGAGTGGCCGTTTCCTCCACGGAGGGCGGCACGCCGTCGTCATTGCCGTTTGTGGTGGATGGCACGGGTGAGGTCCGCGGCGGCCACCTGGTAATCGACGCCAGCGCCTCCTCCCAGTTCGTTTCGGCGCTGCTCCTGGTGGGGGCACGGTTCACCGAGGGGCTGCACCTGGAACACGCGGGCGAACCCGTGCCCAGCCTCGACCACATCAACATGACCGTGGCCGTCCTGCGTGGGGCCGGTGTTGCCGTGGACGACTCCGTTCCCAACCACTGGGTTGTCAGCCCGGGACCCATCCGGGCGTTTGACCAGCGGATCGAGCAGGACCTGTCCAACGCCGGGCCGTTCCTCGCAGCGGCCCTGGCCTCGCGGGGCACCGTGCGGATCCCCGGCTGGCCCGAGGAAACGCAGCAGGTGGGTGACCTCTGGCGCAGCATCCTCGCCCGGATGGGCGCGGACGTCACCCTGCACGACGGCGTCCTGACAGTCACGGGCGGACCGGCCATCAAGGGCGCGGACTTCGCCGACACCAGCGAGCTGGCCCCCACCGTAGCCGCCCTGTGTGCACTGGCGGACGGGCCGTCGCGGCTGAGCGGCATTGCCCACCTGCGGGGACACGAAACGGACCGGCTTGCCGCGCTGGTGGCCGAAATCAACCGGCTCGGCGGTGACGCTGAGGAGACCAGCGATGGCCTGGTGATCCGTCCTGCCAGGCTGCACGCCGGTGTCGTCCACAGTTACGCGGACCACCGCATGGCTACCGCCGGAGCCATCCTCGGCCTGGCCGTGGAGGGCGTCGAGGTGGAGGACATCGCCACCACCGCCAAGACCATGCCGGACTTCCCCCGGTTGTGGGCGGACATGCTTGCGCAGGACGGCACCCCCGAGGCGGGGGCGGAAGGTTCCAGCGGTGGCGCGGAGCACTGACTCCTGGGACGAATCCGACGTCCGGATTCGGCCCAGCAAAAAGGGCTCCAGGCCCCGCACAAAGGACAGGCCCAGCCACGACGACGCCGTCACCGGCCGGATCATCACGGTTGACCGGGGCCGTTACAGGGCTGTGGTGGGTGAGGACTCGGGCAACGAGCGTGTGGTTATTGCCGCCAGGGCAAGGGAACTGCGAAGGAACCCGGTGGTGGCGGGGGATTTCGTTTCACTCGTGGGTGACGTCTCCGGCGAGCCGGACACCTTGGCGCGGCTGGTGAAAATCCAGGACCGCAAGACGCTCCTGCGGCGCAGCGCCGATGACACTGATCCCGTGGAACGCGCCGTGGTGGCCAACGCGGACCAACTGGTCATTGTGGTGGCCGCTGCCAACCCCGAGCCACGGACCGGCTTCATCGACCGCGCCCTGGTGGCCGCCTACGACGCCGGTATCGAGCCGATCCTGCTGGTCACCAAGGCGGACATCAAGGATCCTGCGGAGCTGCTGGCCAACTACACCCACCTGGACTTCCCCGTGATCATCAGCCGGACGGCGGATGCGCAGGCCTCGGGCGTGGATGCCCGCTCCGACGACGGGCTCTCCGCCCGCCTGGACAGGGCCGCCGTCGCGGAGCTCCGGACCCACCTCGGCGGGAAAGTGACCGTGATGCTGGGGCATTCCGGCGTGGGCAAGTCAACCATGGTGAATGCGCTGACCGGGGCCGAACGGGCCACCGGAGGGGTGAACGCGGTGACCGGCCGGGGCAGGCACACGTCGTCGTCCGCCCTCGCCCTGCGCCTCGCGGACGCGCCGTCCGGCAGCTGGATCATCGACACCCCCGGCATCCGCTCCTTCGGCCTGGCCCACGTGGACCCGGACCGGATCCTGCGCTCCTTCCCGGACCTCTCCCCCGGCACGGATGACTGCGAGCGCGGCTGCAAGCACACAGCCACCGCCGTGGACTGTGGGCTGGACGCGTGGGTAGCGGGAGGCCATGCCGGACCCACCGGTTCAGCAAGGCTGGCCTCCCTGCGGCGGCTCCTGGGGACGGACCCCCGAATGGAAGCCCAGGAGGCCAAGGAGCTGGGCAGCGTCAACTGACGGGGCCCGGTTCCCGGCAGAACGGCGCGCAGACGGTAGTTTGGAACCATGATCCAACCCGCTTCGAGCTACAACGATGACCTGCGCCTGGCCCACGTCCTGGCCGACTCAGTGGACGACCAGACAATGAGCCGCTTCAAGGCGCTGGACCTCCACATCGAGACCAAGCCGGACCTGACGCCCGTCACCGATGCCGACAAGGCGGCCGAGGAGGCCATCCGCGGCCAGCTCTCCCGTTCCCGTCCGCGCGATGCCGTACTCGGCGAGGAGTTTGGCAGCACCGGCCATGGTGCGCGGCGGTGGATCATCGATCCCATCGACGGCACCAAGAATTTCGTCCGCGGCGTTCCGGTGTGGGCCACCCTGATCGCCCTCGTGGACGAAGGCGAGCCGGTGGTGGGCGTGGTGAGCGCCCCTGCACTGGGCAAGCGCTGGTGGGCGGCCAAGGGCATGGGCGCCTATATGGGACGTTCCCTGGCAGCCGCAACCCGCCTCCGCGTGTCCAACGTGTCCAAACTGTCCGACGCTTCCCTGTCGTATTCGAGCCTTGGCGGCTGGAAGGAGCGCGGTAACCTCAACGAATTCCTGGGCCTCACGGAGGACGTGTGGCGTACCAGGGCATTCGGGGACTTCTGGTCGTACTGCATGGTGGCGGAAGGCTCGGTGGATATCGCCTGCGAGCCCGAGCTCAACCTCTACGACATGGCCGCCCTGGTGCCCATCGTGGTTGAAGCGGGCGGCCGGTTCACATCGCTGGAAGGTGAGGACGGCCCGTTCGGCGGCAACGCACTGGCCACGAATTCCATCCTTCACTCGGAGGTGCTGCGCCGGTTGAACCCGGACCTGGACGACCTCCTCTGACCCTCCTCTTCCGAACAATCAACGGCGGGCACCTCCGAAAGGAGGCGCCCGCCGTCGTTATCTTCGGCAAAAGCGGACCTTTTCAACTGCGCGTAACAAAGGCCTTAACATTCCGGCCGGCTTTTAGCCTGCGCGGGCTATGTCCTACGCTCTTAACCAGGTCACGAGTGCCAGCGCTAAACCCCGGTTTGCTGGCCGGCAACCCTCCATTCGCGGTGGGGTGCCCCGGGTGACGACCAGGCGGGTCCGGAACGGATGCGGCAAGCGCGGATTCCCCCAGCGGAGTCCTGTTTCAAAGTGAGGTCTCTGTGACAACAGCCACCGTCTCCCCCAACGCCGCAATCCAGCCTGACGCCGCAGCACAGCCCGGACAGGACGCCCTCTTCGACCAGCGCCACGCCGCAGCCGGCCGTCCCCTGGCGGCAGTCACGGGCGCCGAAATCCAGGCTCCCCTGATCCATGGCGGGCACGTCCGGTACGCGAACCTGGACTACGGCGCGTCCGCGCCGGCGCTCTCCGTGGTGTCCGCCTACCTCAATGAAATCCTGCCGTTCTACGCGAGCGTGCACCGCGGAGCCGGCTACGCCTCCCAGATCAGCACCTCGGTCTACGAGAATGCCAGGGCCATCGTCCGGGAGTTCGTGGGCGGCCGCCCGGACGATTCCGTGATCTTCACCCGGAACACCACCGACTCCCTCAACCTGCTGGCCGGCTGCCTGCCCGTCACGAACGGCCGGGCCGACGGCGACGTCCTGTACCTCGACATTGAGCACCACGCCAACCTGCTGCCATGGCAGGGCGTCCCCCACCGCAGCATCGTGGCGGACGACACCATCGCAGGGACCATTGAGGCCGTGCGTGCCGAACTGCAGCACGGCGGGGTAAGCCTGCTCGCCGTCACCGGCGCGTCCAACGTCACGGGCGAAATCCTTCCCGTCCGCGCCCTCGCCGCACTCGCCCACGAGCACGGCGCAAGGATCGTGGTGGACGCGGCCCAGCTGGCGCCGCACCGCCGCATCGACATCACCGCTGACGACGTCGACTACATCGCCTTCTCGGGGCACAAGCTTTACGCGCCTTTTGGCGCCGGTGTGCTGGTGGGCCGGCCGGACTGGCTCGACGCCGGAACACCGCACCTTGCCGGCGGCGGCGCCGTCAAGGAGGCAAGGCTCGACGGCGTCAGCTGGGCAACGGGCCCGGCCCGCCATGAGGGCGGATCACCGAACGTGCTGGGAGCGGCCACCCTGGCCCGCGCAACGCAGGTCATCGCGGGGCTGGACCAGGACCGCTGGCACGCGCACGAATCAGCCATCCGCTCCTACCTGGTGGAGGGCCTGCAGGGAATCGACGGCGTGACCGTCCACCAGATCTTTCAGGACACCAACCCGGATACGGACACCATCGGCGTGGTCAACTTCTCGGTCGAAGGCTACGACGCCGGACTGGTGGCGGCGTACCTGTCGGCAGAGCATGGCGTGGGCCTGCGTGACGGCCGCTTCTGCGCCCACCCGCTGCTCAAGCGGCTGGGGCTGCCGTCGGGTTCCCTCCGTGCCAGTTTCGGCGTGGGATCCCGGCTTGACGATGCCGAGCGGCTCCTGGCAGGAATCCGTGACCTGCGGAGCAAGGGGCTCGGCTGGGACTACGTGGTGGACGCGGGCCGCTGGGTTCCCGCCAACGACAACCGCACCTACCCCCACTGGGCTCCCAACACTCCGGGAACGGCCGGCGCCGCCCCCTGCATCGACGACTGACCTGCGGCCCGCCTGCATGCTGCCGCTCCGCCACACCGGCGCGGGTGCGGTAAATTCGGAAGGTAGCAACGAGACCCGACGAAGGAGGCCACGCGTGGCACGGGGTGGCCCCAGGCTGGATCACGGCCGGCGGCGGGAGCTGGGCCAGAGCTTCCAGGATGGCGGCAAACACTACCAGCAGGTGCGGCCCGGGTATCCCGCTGAGACAGCACAGTGGCTGGTACCTCCGGGCGCCCGGGACGCGCTCGACGTTGGTGCCGGCACGGGCAAGTTCACTGAACTGCTGCTGGGGCTGGGGCTGTCCGTCACGGCGGTGGACCCCTCAGCCGACATGCTCGGACAGCTGGCGGAACATTATCCCGGCGCCGCGGCTGTCCTGGGCACCGCGGAGGCCACCGGCCTGCCTGACTCAGCGTTCGACGTCGTCACCGTGGCGCAGGCCTGGCACTGGTGCGATGCGCTGCGGGCAAGCACGGAACTGGCCCGCGTCCTCCGCCCCGGGGGAACGCTTGGCCTGGTGTGGAACCAGCTGGACACGTCCGTCCCCTGGGTCCACCGGCTCTCGAGGATCATGCATGCCGGGGACGTCTACAAACCCGGTTTCCGGCCGCTGGTGGGGCCTGAGTTCGAGGGCTTGGAGGACCACCTGACGCACTGGCAGGACTCCGTCACCACCACCGACCTGATGGAGCTGACAAAGTCGCGCAGCTACTACCTCCGTGCGGGTGAGGCCACCCGGGCGAAGGTACTGGCGAACCTCGACTGGTACCTGCATGAGCACCTGGGACATGCGCCGGACGAAGACCTGGAGTTGCCTTACCTCACCCTGGCCTGGCGGGCGGTGAGGGCATGAGTGCCCGCCACCGCCGGCCCCGCCAGTCCCCGCATGGCGGCGGCGAGCCGGTAGGCTTGATCCCGTGAAGACCAGCGCGCCCTCCTCCTCCATCGAGGACTACGTCAAGGTCATCTACTCATTCACCGAATGGCAGGACAAGCCCATCACGTCCTCCCAGCTGGCGCAGCGCCTTGGCGTGGCCAATTCCTCCGTATCGGAAATGGTCCGCAAGCTGAAGGACCAGGGCCTGGTGGACCACAAACCGTACAGTGCCATCAGGCTCACGGACGCCGGTCTCCGGCTTGCCCTTTCCATGGTGCGGCGCCACCGGCTGATCGAGACGTACCTCGTCCAGCAGCTGGGGTACAGCTGGGACGAGGTGCACGACGAAGCCGAACTGCTGGAGCATGCCGTCTCGGACACCTTCATAGAACGGATGGCAGCCAAGCTGGGCAACCCGCAGCGGGATCCGCACGGCGATCCGATCCCCACCGCCGATGGCAAAGTGTTCATGCCCCGCGCGCACCTCATGGGTGAACTTGATGAGGGCCATACCGGCCGGATTACCCGGATCAGCGACGACAACCCGGAACTGCTCCGCTACCTGGCCGCCGAGGAGATAGACCTCGACGCCGAAGTTGAGGTGGTGGGCCGCCGGCCCTTCGGCGGCGCCCTGGTGGTGCGGATCAGCAATTCGGGCCGCGAACGGAACTACGACCTCGCTGACGAGGTTACGTCGGCGCTGTGGGTGCACAGCGACCACCCCCACCCCGGCTGCCTCCTCGGGGACGCTGACTTGCCCAGGGTGTGAGCCGGCTGAAGACTTCCGGCGTAGGGCTGCGCGCCTGGCTTGCGGTGGCGGCCGGCGCCCTGATCGGTACCGAGCTGCGCTACGGCCTGGCTGTTGCGTTTCCTGAACTGCCCGGCGCCTTTCCCTGGACCACCCTGGGCATCAACGTGGCCGGCAGCTTTGTCCTGGCCGCCCTGACCACCATGTGGATGGCCCGGCCGCAGACTGCCTTCTGGCTGCGGGCCGGGCTGGGGCCTGGCCTGCTGGGCTCCTTCACAACATTCTCGGCCGTGGTCTTTTCCGTGGACCAACTGGCCCGGGCCGGGCAACATGGTGTGTGGTCCGCCTACCTCGCACTGTCGCTGCTCCTTGGACTTGCGGCCGCCGGCGTGGGGTGGCGGGCCGGGAAATTGGTTGGCCGGCACCCCGGGGTCCGCCGGTGATCGCGGCGGTCATGGTAGGAATATTCGGCGTGGCAGGCGCCCTTCTCCGCTTCGGCGTGGACAGCTGGTTTGCGCATCACAGTTCCATCCGCAGTACACGCGCCACAGGCAGCGCAGAGAGGCTGCACTGGCCCTGGGCCACGCTGCTGGTGAACGTGGCAGGCAGCTTCGTCATCGGAGCAGCGCACGGCTCCACCGCGGCGCTGGGGCTTGGCGCCGAGTGGCAGGCCGGCCTGGCCACGGGCCTGGCCGGAGGGCTGACCACCTTCAGTTCGTGGACCACCGCAACGGTGCGGCTGCTCAGCGAGGAACGATTCGGCGCTGCCGCAGTGAATCTTGCGGCCAACCTGGTCCTGGGTTTTGGCGCGGCAGCTGCCGGGATCGCCCTGGTGTCCTAGCGTTTGCTGCCTTGTCAGCTGTGGTGACGGCGCGCTGATTTGGCGGGCTCCCGTATCGTGGATGGTGATGATTAGCAGACGCGACGCGGCCATTGCCCTTGATGTACCCATGGAGATGGCACAGCGCCATGGCCTTCCGAAGTGGATGACCGAGGCCGAGCTGGGTGAAATCCTGGACAACCCGCCGCCTTGGCTGGTCCAGTCCCGCGCAAACCGCACCGGCAAACGCCCTGTGTGGGTCCATCTGGAATGTGCAGTCTGCGGTTACGAGGAAGCCGCCCGCCCCAAGAAATGGTGGCCGGACTTCACCTACGTGGTGTGCGGGCACCACGATCCCGAAGAGGTGCCCCGCACGCGTGAGGGGTACGTCCGCAGCGAGTTCGACGGCGTCGGGACGCGTTTTGTGGGCATCGCCGACGTACCTGTTCCGGACTGATTTCGTGTCGATCCAGGCCATTACATTCGGGGCTGAATAGGCGTAACTTACGAAGTGGGACGCAGCCCGTCCCCTGCTGTAAGGAGCACGCCATGCCGGACAAAACACCCCACCAGAACCTGGCAAAGAAGCCGGTCAAGACCATCAAGGAAAAACGCGCCGAGAAGAAGGCGAAGAACCCTGAGGGCGCCCAGGACCCGGTGGCGCACTTGAAGAAGCGCCGGTAGCCTTACTGGCCGTTTGCCTGCATCTCGTCGGGTACGGCAACGAGGTCCTCATCCCTGCCGTGCCTCAGCACCCTGATCTGCAGCGGCTTGCCGATTGCATCGGCGAACAGCAGTTTCTGCAGGCTTTCAGCGTTGCTGACGGCACGGCTTCCGGCTGTAAGGATGATGTCGCCGGCCTGTAGTCCCGCGCGTTCTGCAGGCGATCCGGCCAGCACCTCCACCACCCTGAGCCCCTCCCGCTGGCCCGTCCTGATCACCGCACTGGCGTTTAGCCGAATGGGGGTGCTGACCACTCCGAGGTAGGCCCGCCTGACCCGGCCATCTTTCAGCAGGGCTGCGATGATCCGCCGTGTCGTGGTGTTGATGGGCACGGCGAGGCCAAGCCCGGCGCCGGCCACTGCGGTGTTGATGCCCACGATCCTGCCGTGCGCGTCTGCCAGGGCGCCGCCGGAACTGCCTGGGTTGAGGGCCGCGTCGGTCTGGATGACGTCCTCGATCACCCGCCGGTTGCCGCCCGCCCAGACCGGGATGGAACGGCCCAGGCCGCTGACCACTCCGGCCGTGACTGATCCTGCCAGCCCGAGCGGATTCCCGACCGCGATGACCAGCTGGCCCACACGCAGTGTCTCAGCGTCGCCGAACCGGGCAGGGGCCACCCTAGGCGCCTTGCCGCGGACCACGGCGAGATCCGACAAAGGATCCACGCCAACCAGTTCGAGATCGGTCCGGCTGCCGTCGGCAAACGCGGCATGGCCCTTAGTGGTGCCGGCCACCACGTGCGAATTCGTCAGGAGATAGCCGTCCTCGGTAAACAGGACTGCAGAACCTGCTCCCGCGCGGAACCGGCCGGTCCGGCGGGTGCTGGTCATTTCTATGGCCGCAACGTGCGGCGTAACCGTCTCAGCCACCCGCATGACCGTCTCCGAATATGAGTCCAGCGGGCCGTCGTCGAACTCTTCCGGGCTGGGCTTGCGTGTCTGGTTCATGGGGCACCTCCTGGCTGCTCCGGCTGCCTCCGGCCCAGCCGGGGCCGCGACGCCGGATCTTATAGAGGACAACCCATGGACGGCGGCTGCTAGTCCCGGACCGGCTACGCCGTCGGTGAACAGCCGTTTCTTGAGGCCGTGCGCTTAAACACTGAAAGACCCGGACGAGGTGTCCGGGTCTTTCAGTGTGCCTTGCGGCTTTTCAAAATGTGGAGATGGGGGGAATTGAACCCCCGTCCGATGTCGTGTTGTCAGGGCTTCTCCGGGCGCAGTTTGCGTCGGATTTTCTCGGCCCCAGCCATGCTGCAAACAGCTGGCTGATCCGGGCCCAGTCATCTAAGAGTCCCGCTCACCCCGATGAC
The DNA here is from genome assembly GCF_009741265.1 of Pseudarthrobacter sp. GA104. Taxonomy (GTDB): domain Bacteria; phylum Actinomycetota; class Actinomycetes; order Actinomycetales; family Micrococcaceae; genus Arthrobacter. The sequence continues at coordinate 3,772,805 of NZ_WOWL01000001.1, read as the reverse complement.
GGGGGTAAGCAGCAGTGGCTATCTAAATGACGCCAGGTTCCGGGGCAATAGCAACCTCGGGCTGACGGACTGTCTTACTGCTTAGGCAGCAAGAGCGAAGTCAGTGCGCTTAGAATTGGCACTTATTGGTTTGCAGACAGCGTTTACGAGATAATTCTGCATCCTCGGCCCGCTTCACCTGTCGCGACTAACATCGTCGAAACCGATCATCCCCGTATTTTGTTATCAAACCGGCGGGCTTCCCCTCCGGACTACTTATAGTAACGCATGTTCCCGGGGATTCATTCCCGGCTGCCGGATCACTAGCGACGGCGGTTGCGTTCCCGCATCTCACGCTGCGCCTCACGGTTGTCCTGCTGCTCGCGGAGGGTCTGGCGCTTGTCGTATTCACGCTTACCGCGGGCCACGCCGATCTCCACCTTGGCCTTGCCGTCAACGAAGTACAGCTGCAGCGGCACGATGGTGTAGCCCGATTCCCGCACCTTGTGGGAAATCTTGATGAGCTCCTCACGGTGCAGCAGCAGCTTGCGGCGGCGGCGGGCGGCGTGGTTGGTCCAGCTCCCCTGGTTGTACTCGGGGATGTGGATGGCTTCCATCCACAGCTCGTCGTTGTAGAAGGTGCAGAACCCGTCCACCATGGACGCGTGGCCCTCCCGCAGCGACTTAACTTCGGTGCCCATGAGCGCGATTCCAGCCTCGTAGGTGTCCAGCACGTGGTAGTCATGCCGGGCCTTACGGTTGGTGGCCACCACTTTACGGCCACTTTCTTTAGGCAAGGGAAAGCTCCTCAGTTCGAGAATCGGATGTCCTCCGGCCCGGCCGGCGCGGAGTCATACCAGTCTACGGCAGGCTGACGGCCGCCCTACAGCAGGCGCATCGGGTCCACGGCGGCGCCGTTCAGCCAGGTCTCGAAGTGGGCGTGGCAGCCCGTGGAGTTACCTGTGTTGCCCGAGTAGGCAATCAGCTGTCCCTGCGAGACCCGCTGCCCGTTCGACACCACGATGCTGGCGTTGTGGTAGTAGATGGTGTTCAGGGTATTGCCCTCGATCAGGCCGTGGGAGATCTTGACCCGCCAGCCGCCGCCGTCAGCAGAACTCCAGCCCGAGCTGAAGACCTCTCCCGCCGCTGCCGCATAGACGGGCGTGCCGCAGGCGGCGCCGAAGTCGATGCCGGTGTGCAGGTACCCGCCCTGGCCGTAGAAGTCGATGGTGCCCGGCGGGGTTGCCCGCCAGCCGAAACCGGAGGTGATGGGAACGCTGCCGTCGAACGGGTGCCGGAGGCCAAAGGCCGACGGCGATCCTACAGAGGGCACAAAAGGCTGCACCGGGGGCGGCGGCTGGTTCCTAGCTGCCGCGGCGGCCGCGGCAGCGGCAGCGGCTTCCGCCGCCAGCCTGCGCTGCTCGGCTTCCCAGGCTTCGCGGAGTTTCCTGTCGCGTTCCTGGATTTCCGCGGCCACAGCGTTCTGGCTGGCCTGCACGCCGGCGAGCTGGGACTGGATGCCGGGCTTGGCCGCCTGGAGTTCGGCGTCTAGGCGGGTGGTGTCGGCGATCAGGCGGTCTACTTCTTCCTTCTTCGCGGCCGCTTCATCACGGGCGGCCTTCTCCCGCTCAAGGGCTGCGTCGGCCTTTGCCTTGAGGTCCTTGATCTCGGCTTCCACGGCCTGCAGGCGGGCTTCGGAGTTCACGTTGGTCGCGTTCTGCTGCGACAGCTTGTCCATGGCGGCGTTTTGGCTCCGCATGGCCTGGTCCGCCAGGTCCATGGTTTCGGTGAGGCTGCCGCCGTTGTTGGCCCCGAAGAAAAGTGACAGGTTGGACGGAACGCCGCCGGATTTGTACGCCTGGGTGGCGATCTGGCCGATCAGTTTTTTGGTGTCGGCAATCTTTTGTTTGTCCGTCTCAAGCTGCTGGGTGATCTTGGCTTTGTTCTGCTGCGCCATGTCCACACGGGCGGAGAGCGCCTCCACCTCCTTGACGGCACCGGCCACGCGCCCCTGCGCCTCGAGCAGTGCCTGCTGCGCGCCGGGCAACTGGCCCTGGTAGATCACCAGGTCGCTGGCCGCCTTGGCAATGCGCGAATCAACGAATTCCAGGGACTGCTGGACGCGGGCAGCCTCCGCTTCCAGTGCCCTCTGCCTGTCCTCGAGCTCGTCAGCGAAGGCCGGCGCCGAAGAGGAGGCCAGGCCCGCGGCTAGGACGACTGCCAGCACGCCGCTGAAAATGCTTTTGCGGTGCGCCGTGCGGCGGCTGTTGAGCCGGTGTCGCGGCGACGTTTGGTCCGTTAAGTTCATGGGCATTCCTAGTTCGGTTTGCATACCTAGACGCGAAGGTATCTGCGCAAGGTCAAGAGAGACGAAATTCCGGCCAAGGATCCGCCAAGGATTATCAATGCCGGCGCGAGGATCAGCGTCTGCCCGGCGGAGATGAAGGCTGTGTCCGGGTACTGCTGGGCCATGTAGTCGCCCAGGAAGAAGTGGGCCACGGCCCAGAGCGTGGCGGAGGCCAGCGCCGCGCCGATGACGGCGGCAATGACACCTTCCAGGATGAAGGGAAGCTGGATCACTGTCTTGGAGGCCCCCACCAGGCGCATGATGCCCGTTTCGCGGCGGCGGCTGAAGGCGGAGAGCCTGATGGTGGTGGCGATCAGCAGGATGGCGCACACAATCATCACGCCTGCGATGCTGACGGCCACCAGCGAGGCGCCGTTCATGACCGAGAACAGGCGCTCAAGGAGCTGGCGCTGATCGATCACCGTTTCCACTCCCGGCTGGGAAGAGAAGGTCTCGCTGATGATCTGGTACTTTTCCGGATCCTTCATGTTGATGCGGAAGGATGCCGGGAGCTGGTCCGGCGTGACCGAGTCAACGATGGGCGAATTCGAGAACTGGTCCTTGAAGTGCTTGTAGGCCTCTTCCTTGGACTCGAACTGGAAGTCGTTGATGTACTGCGCCACTGCGGGAGATTCCAGCAAGGCGTTGAGGCTCTCCTGCTGCTCGGGGGTGACTGGCCCGCTGGCGCAACCCGCCGCCGTCGACCCTTCACTGCACAGGAAGACGGCCACCTGGACTTTGTCGTACCAGTAGCCCTTCATCTGGTTGATCTGCATCTGCAGCATGCCGGCCGCGCCCACGAAGGTGAGCGAGACAAAGGTGACCAGGATGACCGAGACCACCATGGAGAGGTTGCGGCGGAGTCCGCTGCCGATCTCACCGAGGATAAACGCTAGCCTCATCGCTGTCCCTCGCCTTCGCCGGGCAGGCCCGCTTCGGGGTTTTCCCGGCCGCTGGCGTCCTTGAGCCTGCGCGACTGGCCGACAACGGGAATCATGGAGGTGTAGAGCGCCTTGGCTTCGTCACGGATGACGATGCCGTTCTTGAGCTCCACCACGCGCTTGCGCATCTCGTTGACGATGTCGTCATCGTGGGTGGCCATCACCACGGTGGTTCCGTTTTGGTTGATCTTGTCCAGGACACCCATGATGCCCATCGAGGTGGTGGGGTCAAGGTTTCCGGTGGGCTCGTCGGCGAGGAGGATCCCGGGCCTGTTGACCACTGCGCGGGCAATGGCCACGCGCTGCTGTTCACCGCCGGAGAGCTCGTGCGGCATGCGGTGCTCTTTGCCCTCGAGGCCAACAGTCTTCAGGACCTCGGGGACGGTGTCCCTGATGACGCTGCGGCTCTTGCCGATGACCTGCATGGCGAAAGCTACGTTGGCGAAGACGTTTTTCTGGGGCAGGAGCCGGAAGTCCTGGAAGACGACGCCGATTCCGCGGCGGAGCCTGGGCACGCGCCAGCTTGATATCTTGGCGACGTTCTGGCCGGCGACGTAGACGGCGCCGGATGTCGCCCGGTCTTCCTTGAGCACCAGCCGGAGGAAGGTGGACTTGCCGGAGCCGGATGCGCCCACCAGGAAGGCAAATTCGCCGCGGTCAATCTCAAGGTTGACGGAGTCCAGCGCAGGCCGGGCTTTCTGGTCGTAGACCTTGGTGACATTTTCGAATCGGATCATGGCCCTAAGTACCCTGCAGGGCATGGCTGATTCTGATGCAGCCCAGTTCTGCAGCCGGTGCGCGGGTTTTCGTTTGGGGGAAGTAGGGCCCCGGCCCCTCGACTATACGCAGGAGTCTTTGCGTATCACGCTGTTATCCGGGGGCGTGTCGGCGAATTCGCTCTTGGGCCTTGGCGGCCGCGTGGCCTATTTTTCAGCGTTGCGGTTGTCGGTGCGCCAGCGGATTCCGGCGTCGATGAAGTCGTCGATCTCCCCGTCGAACACGGCCGAGGTGTTGCCCACCTCGTGCTCAGTCCGCAGGTCCTTGACCATCTGGTACGGGTTCAGGACGTAGGACCGCATCTGGTCACCCCAGGATGCCTTGACGTCGCCGGCCAGTGCCTTCTTTTCGGCGTCTTCCTGCTCCTTCTTAAGGAGCAGGAGCCGGGACTGCAGCACGCGCATGGCGGCGGCGCGGTTCTGCAGCTGCGACTTTTCGTTCTGCATGGACACTACGGTGCCGGTGGGGATGTGCGTGAGGCGGACTGCGGAGTCCGTCGTGTTGACCGACTGGCCGCCCGGGCCGGATGAGCGGAACACGTCAACCCGGATCTCGTTGTCCGGTATTTCGATGGAGTCTGTCTGTTCGATCAGCGGGATTACTTCGACGGCGGCGAAGGACGTCTGGCGCCGGCCCTGGTTGTCGAAGGGGCTGATGCGGACCAGCCGGTGCGTGCCGGCCTCGACGCTGAGCGTGCCGAACGCGTAGGGTGCCTTGACTTCGAAGGTGGCCGACTTCAGCCCGGCTTCCTCCGCGTAGGAGGTGTCCATGATCGTGGTGGGGTAACCGTGGCGTTCCGCCCAGCGGAGGTACATGCGCATCAGCATCTCGGCGAAATCGGCAGCATCCACGCCGCCGGCACCTGCGCGGATGGAAACCACTGCCTCCCGTTCGTCATACTCACCGGAAAGCAGGGTGACCACTTCCAGTTCCTTCAGGGCCTTCTTGATGGACTCGAGTTCAGCCGCTGCCTCCCCCATGGAATCGGCGTCGTCCTCGTCCTGCCCCAGCTCCACCAGGACCTCGAGGTCATCGATCCGTGACGCAAGGTTGTTGAGGCGTTCCAGTTCCGACTGTCGGTGGGAAAGGCGTGAGGTGATTTTCTGCGCCGCTGCGGGGTCGTCCCACAGGTCCGGCTCGCCCGCCCGCTCGCTCAATTCGGCGATGTCTTCCTTCAGTGCGTCTACGTCGGAGACCCGCTCAATGGACTCGTAGGTAGCGCGAAGGGCGCGGATTTCAGCAGAAAAATCAATATTGGCCATGGTTGTTTAAGCCTACGCTATCCGGGGCAGCGCACCGGCGTGCGCTATTGGCGCCCGGAGCGCATACATTCAGCGCGTCCGGGAAGTCAGCGCGTCAGCCGCGAGCGGGCCGTCGACGTTGCCTCGATCCTGATGCCGTCGGGCACCAGGAAGTTGACCACCGGCGGATGGACTGCTGCGGTCAAGACAACGACGGCGGTGGCGCCGTCGGGACTGCCTGTTGCCCCCGTGACCGCCAGGCCGTCGAAACGCTGCGATGCGGGGCTCCTTGCCAGGAAGTCGGCTGCGACGCTCCGGACCCGGGCTGGGTTGAGGGTGGCCGACGGGCTGCCGCCTTGCCCTTCCACCTCGCCCAGGGTGTAGCTGTCAGCGGCGGCCAGGGAGGCGCCGTCGGCCAGCGACAGCAGCCGCTTGTGCTCCAGGTAGACGGACGAAATGCCAACCACCACCGTTGCCACCAGCAACGCCAAGGTTACGTAGCCGAGGATCATCACCATCATCTGGCCGTCCTCGCCTCGTGTCCTGCCGGTCACGGTCCTGCTGGTCACCGGAACCGGCCCACCAGTTGAGTCGAGGATGCCTGTACCTCGCTCGCCGCCAGCCGGAAACCATCGTTAAAGGGCACGAACGGCAGGGGCACGGCCAGGGTCACTGTAACGGTGACTGCGGTGCCTGCGGCCTGGCAGTCTGCCGGATTGCAGGATGTGGCAACGCTCGCCTCCTCAGGCTGGTGCCCAAAGTCGGCAAGGGCGACGGCAACAGCCTGTTCTGCTGCAGCCTGGGCGGTTGTTCCGTCAGGCTGGGCCACATAAACCTTCGCGGCTTGGTCGGCTGCTCCCACCACGGCAAAGGAGCCGCCCTGGATCTGCCCCACGGTGATGACGAAGTAGACCAGCGGCACCATCAGCAGAAGGGCCAGGAACGTGAATTCGACCACCGCGCTCCCCTGTTCGTGCTTGCGGGCAGGTTCCTGCGGCGCATCGCTTTCCCGCGGTATCCGGCAAAGGGCTTCGCCCAGGCCGGCCCTGAGCGGGGACCAGAGGCATTTATGGCTGGACCGCCGCATGCCCCTTCACCTCCAGCATCTCCCGGGGACCGATGAGACCGATCACGGGCATTGGAGCCCGGACTGTCACTTCGAGGGTGCGAAGCCCCTGGACGGTCACTTCGCTCGTGCTGACGTGTTCGGCGAATCCGGAAGTCAGGGCTACGCCAATCAGCCCGCGGGTCCGTTCCTCTGCGTCCGCGGCTCCCCGGTCCGCCAGGGTTCCGTAGCGTGCCCCTGACGCCGCAGCATCGATCAAGGTATTCCGAACGTGCAGGATCAAGGTCAGCTGGATAATCGCCAGGAAGAACATGGTGAGGAGGCCTCCCACCAAGACAAAATCCACCACTGCCGAGCCCTGCTCCCGCGCCCCGGGCAACCCGCATTTGTTGCTGGCCTGGCCGGCGCGACGGGAGGACTGCGTCATCGGCTAGCTTCCGACCGTTTCCATCGCCTGGTTGAACATTGCTTCGAGCGCCGGTCCGGCAAGTGCCAGGAGCGCGGCCACCAGGACTGCTGACATCAAGGTGATCATGACCCACCCGGGGACGTCTCCCCTCTCATGGTCCTCAGCGTGGCGCCCTCCTGAGCAAAGTCCGGTGCCCAGCAGGGCACCCAACACCAGGAGCAGGGATGCCCAGCGGTTACCCATGGTTTTCATTTCTCGTCCTCTTCCTGATTTGATTCTTCGAGCTTCTTGCGTTCCGTGTCTTGTCTTCCTAGAAGCCCAGGTTGATGGCTGCAAGCCCGGGAAAAACGGCGAAGACCACAGTCAGGGGGAGCACGCCGAAAACAAGCGGCACCATCATCGCGATCTCCTTCTTGCCCGCAGCTTCCATGAGGTCCCGTTTGGCTGTGTCCCGCACGTCCTGGGCCTGGGCACGAAGGACATCCGCGAGCGGTGTGCCTCGCTCAACTGCGACGATGATGCCGTCAACAAACCTGACCAGTGGCGCCAGATCCGTCCTGCCCGAGAATTCCTGCAGTGCCGTCACCAACGGTTTGCCGGCCCGGGTCTCGGCAAGAATGTTCGAGAACTCTTGGGACAGTTCGCCCCTGGCACTGCGGCAGACCCTCTCAAGCGCTCCGGTTGCGCTCTCCCCTGCGCTGACGGCGAGCGCCATCAGTTCGGCGAGACTCGGGAACTCCGCCATCATTCGTGCTTCCCGCCGACGGACCTGCGCGCCCAGCCAATAGTCACGCAGCATGAAGCCGCCCACGGCGCTGCCCAGGACTGCCACGGCCGCAAACAATGGGCTGAACCTCCCGGCTGCTGCTCCTATGAGGATTAAGCCAAGGGAAACCACGAAGCCTGCAGCAGCCCACAGGAGCTGCTCCGCACGGAAGTCGATGGAAGATTTGTTGATGCCTGCCTGTGCCAAGCGTCGGGCGGTGGCTCCCGGCGAGGGGTTCAGCCGTCCCAGCGCCGCCATGCCGTCACGGAAAACCGGGCGAAGTATCCTTTCGAGCGGTCCGAAGGGCGTCAGGTTCTGCTCCACGGAGTTCAGGAGCCGTGATTCGAGGTTCTGGGACCTCAGCTGCGGCTCGATGCGTTCTGTCAGTGTGGTGGCACGCATGAGCGGGGATCTAAACACGACGAGCCATAGGCCGACGCCCAGTACAGCCCCACATACAACTGCCGCCGGCGAAATCCCGATCACCTCAACACCCGCTCATCCTGCGGAAGAGCGCCAATCCTTAGCATGATGGAGTAGCAGACCAGCGAAACCACCAGTCCCCCGAGCAGGACTGCCGCGCCTACAGCCGTGTTGTAAGCCTGCACCGCTTCCGGCCGCGTTGCCAGCAGGATCATGACGATCCACGGGGCAGCGACAGCAAGGCGCGCCGCATTGACGGTCCAGGACTGCCTCGCTTCAAGTTCGCTGCGGGTGCGAGCACTTTCGCGGAGGAATTCGGCCAGCGTACCGAGCAGCTTGCCCAGATCGGAGCCCCCGACCTCGCGGGTGAGGCGCAGGGCCTCGACAATGCGGTCAGCGACAGGGTCGGCGAGCCGGTGTTTGAGCTTGTTCAGCGACGCATCGAACTGGCCTCCCGCGCGATAGTCGGCGGCGAATTCCCGAAAGACGTGCCGCAACTCTTCGGGGCCTTTGTCCCCCAGCTGAATCAGTGCCTCGGGCAGCGGCAAACCGGCGCGTATCGCGGAGCGGAGGTGATCGACGACGTCGGGCCACAACTGTCGCAACAGGGCGCTTCTCTTTTTCGCCCTCCAGCGCAGGACACTGACGGGGAGCCATGCCGCGAACAGCGCGAAGCAGCCAGCGATTGGCCAGGAGCGGCTGATGGCGTAGAACACCAGGGCCACGAAGAGCCCCAGGCCCAAGCACGTACCCAACAATCCGCCCGGAGATACTCTGTCCACGCCCGCGGAGGCGAGAAGATCGGCCAGGCGGCTGGCCTTCCGCTCCCGCGGACCGTGTGCCGGAGACTCCCAGCAGGACCACCAGATCAGGAAGAGGCCCGTCCCTGCCGTCACCCCCAGCAATGCTGACGTCATCGCGGATCCAGCAACGCCGCGACGTCGTAGCCTGCCCGGTTGAACTTTTCAGCGGCAGGCATCGAGTTGGCCCTGGCCTGCAGGGTGCCATCCATCATGGTGAACACCGGGGAGGACTCGATGATGCCGTTTTCGACGCGGCGGCCCAAGGACAGGATCTCGGTGACCTCCCTGCGTCCGTTGGCGTGCCGGCTGCAGTGCACCACCAGGTCGATGCAGGATGCGACGGTGGGGACAACAAAGGCGCTTGAGATGTTTTCTCCCGCGAGCAGGGGCAGGGTGCAGATCTTCGTGACGGCGTCGTGTGCTGAATTTGCATGGACGGTGCACATGCCTGGAAGGCCACTGTTTAAGGCGATCAGCATGTCCAGGCTCTCCGCCTCACGGACCTCGCCCACCACCAGCCGGTCGGGCCGCATGCGAAGGGCTTCCTTGACCAACCGGCGAAGCGGGATCTCGCCTTCACCCTCCAGGTTCGGCTGCCGGCATTGGAGACCGACGACGTCGCGCAGGGGAAACTGCAGTTCGAAGATCTCCTCAACGGTGATCACACGTTCCCGGCTGCCGATGCTCGCTGCCAGGCAGTTCAGCATCGTGGTCTTGCCGGCCTGGGTTGCACCGGAAACTAGGATGTTGAGGCCGCTTGATACGGCTGCACCCAGGAAACGGGCTGACTGCGGCGTGAGCGTGCCGAGCTCGACGAGATGTTCAAGGCGGCTGGCCTTCACCACGAACTTCCTGATGTTCACTGCCCAGTGCTTGCGGGTCACATCGGGAATGACGACGTGCAGCCTGGAGCCATCGGGAAGTGCTGCGTCCACAAAGGGAGACGACATGTCCAGGCGGCGCCCTGAGCTCTTGAGCATCCTCTCCACCAGGTCCCGGACCTGCTGCTCGGTGAGGCTCAGGGAGGTAAGTTCCGATTCGCCGTTGCGGGCCACAAAAATTTCATTGGGCGCATTGAGCCAGATCTCCTCAATTGAGGGATCGTCCAGCAGGGGCTGCAGCACGCCGAAGCCGGCAACAGCATCGAAGAGGAACCGTCGCGCTGCATCGAGTGGACCTATGGGAGGAAGAGGTCCCATGAGCGCTCGCTCGTCGTAGTCCGTAACCGCTGCCTCAACAAGCCGGCGCACCTCACCAGCCTGGTGCAGCGGATCCAGCCCTCGACGACGGATCAGCTCACGGACCTCGTCCTCGACAATTCCAAGCGCGTCCATACGTTCCCCAATACAACTGCCGCCCCCGGCGGAGGCAGTGCAACTGGGATAAAGACTAGGGACCATACAACATGCTGCCAAGTCATAAGGATTGTCTGTGGATAAGCGCAAGATAGCCACAGGATCAACACATGCACCATCAGCACCACTGTTTCCACCAGCAACACGGTGCTATGGTGAGCGCGTTAAGTGTCAAAAACCCCTGTCCGTCCGGTTCCTGGGGGAACCAGCCGGAACAGCAACCCAGATGAGGGCTCGTGGGAGCGCCTCATTGTCTCCGGAGCCAATATGAAACGGAACCTGTCTCAGTCCCGTCGCCCCGTCAGGAAGTCCCTTGGGATCGTTCTGCTGGCCGCTTCCCTGGTGGCCGGCCCAGGCCTGGCGGGTATTGCCTCCGCCGTTGAGCCTGCCCCGACGCCGACAACTTCCTCGCCGACGAGTGATCCGTCGCAAACTGTTTCACCTTCTCCGTCGGTCTCTACGCCGCCCCCTTCTCCCGAAGAAACAGCACCGGCGGCAGCGCCGGCCGCCCCGCCCACTGCAGAGGCTACCCAGTCCATGGCGGAAGCAGTCGGCGTCGGCGGAGCTGAGATGGGGCAGCGGTCCGCCCGCGTCACGGCCTCGGCTCCCTCGGACTCGTTCAAGCGGCTGAGCACGGAGTCACTGTCCACCGAAGGCACCTGGATGCCCACTTTTGGCATCCAGGGACTGGACGTGAGCGGCCACCAACCGAGCGTGGACTGGCAGCAGCAGTGGAATATGGGCGCTCGTTTTGCTTACGTAAAGGCCACTGAAGGCAATTACTACACGAACCCCTCCTACGGCCCCCAGTACCAGGGGTCCCGCAACGTTGGAATGATTCGGGGCGCCTATCACTTCGCCATACCCAACTGGTCTTCCGGAGCGGACCAGGCGCGCTACTTCGTGCAAAACGGCGGGGGCTGGTCCGCCGACGGGTACACCATGCCGCCCGTCCTGGACTTCGAATTCAACCCGTACGAGGGACGCACCATCAACGGGTTCTACTTCGGCAATACCTGCTACAACATGGCCCCAGCCCAGCTGCAATCCTGGGTTCGGGATTTTGGCAACACCATGCAGGCGCTGACCGGCAGGCTCCCGGTTATCTACACCAATACAAGCTGGTGGAACCAGTGCCTGGGAAATCCGGCCGGTTTTGGTGACTATCCCCTGTGGGTTGCGGCGTACCCAAGCTCTCCCACGAACAACGCCGGCCCGGTACCCACCGCCAGTTGGGGTACTTACAGCATGTGGCAGTACAGCAGCACCGGCCCCTTCGCCGGCGACTCCAATGTCTGGAACGGGGATTACGCGGGCTTGAAGGCATTTGCCTCAAGCGGCATCCCTCCTGCCGCGACCAGGGCCATTGATGCGCTCCGGTCATCCATGCCGTCGCTCGGAGCACAGACTTCTGACACGATCTGCGGGCTTAGGGATGGAGGCTGTTTTAGAGGCTACCAATCGGGAATCGTTATGTGGTCCTCCTTGTCAGGTGCCCAGCCGAGCATGATCGGGCCAATCCGCGATTCCTGGGCAAGGACTGGATTCGAGAACGGCCAGATGGGATATCCGGTCTCGGCTGTCATTTGCGGGATCAAGAACGGCGGCTGCTTCCAGAACTATCAAGGTGGATCAATCATGTGGTCGCCGGCGTCGCCGGCATCGCAGGTACCTTTCGGAGCGATCCGAGACTATTGGGCAGCCCAGGGGTACGAAAATGGCGCTCTGGGCTACCCCACAAGCGATCAGACATGTGGGCTCAAGAACGGCGGCTGCTTCCAGCTCTTCCAGGCTGGATCTGTCCTCTGGAGCCCTGCCACAGGTGCCCGCCTGGTGAAGACAGGACCGCTCCTCGATGCCTGGTCCCGGGCGGGATTTGAGAACGGCCTGCTCGGCTACCCGAAATCGGAGGCCACCTGCAGCAGCTCAGCCTGCACCCAGGACTTCAGCGGTGGCGTTATTGCCTGGACGCCAACCTCAGGCGCCTGGCCTGTCTTCATGGGAATGGGCGAGACCTGGAAAGCGGCCAGGACGAACGGGGAACCCATCGGGTTCCCCGTGGCAGGGGAAGTCTGTGGCCTGCGGGAAGGCGGCTGCTATCAACTGTTCCAGGGCGGGACACTTATGTTCTCCCCGGCCCGCGGTGCCTTTACCCTTACCGGCCGCTTGCTGGATTACTGGCAGAAGTCCGGCTTTGAGAACGGCCGGCTGGGCTACCCGGCCGGCGCCGCGAGCTGCGGCGGAGTGCAGATCGAGTGCCGGCAGGCGTTTGAAAAGGGCGTTGTGGGCTACTCAGCCAGCACGCCCCCGGAAACGGTTCCTGCCGGTCCCCTGGCGGCAGGCTGGGAGCGTCTGGGGTGGGGCGCAGGAACCCTCGGCTACCCCGCATCTCCGCAGTATTGCGGGCTCAAGGACGGCGGCTGCTTCCAGATGTTTACCAAGGGCGCGCTTATGTACTCGCCGCTTACAGGGGCCCAGCCCAGCATTTGGGGACCGATCCGGGATCTGTGGCAGAAAACCGGCTTCGAGAACGGGGTACTGGGCTACCCTGCCTCCGACGTCATCTGCGGCCTCGTTGACGGCGGCTGCTTCCAGAACTACTCCACCGGGACCGTCATGTGGTCTCCTGCAACCGGAGCGAACGCCGTGATGTTCGGCCCCGTCCGGGATGCTTGGGTGGGCTCCGGATTTGAAGGCGGGAAGCTTGGTTACCCTGTCAGTGCACTGGTTTGCGGGCTCAAGAACAGCGGCTGCTTCCAGAACTTCGCCAGGGGAACGGTCATGTACTCGCCCACAACCGGGGCACATGCGATGACTTCAACGCCGATCAGGGAGCGGTGGGCGGCAACAGGCTACGAGTCAGGGTCATTGGGCTACCCCACAAGTGCCACAATCTGCGGCCTGAGGAACGGCGGCTGCTTCCAGAACTTCGAGAAGGGCACGGTGATGTGGTCCTCGGGAAGCGGCGCCCACCTTATGGTGCCGGGCCCGATCCAGCAGAGCTGGGCCAGCCAGGGCTTCGAAAACGGAACACTCGCCTACCCCACCAGCAGCCAGACGTGCACAGTCGACAGGACATCCTGCAGCCAGACGTTCCAGGGAGGAAGCATCAGCTGGACCGCCTCCGGTGGAGCGACAATCCGGCTGAACTAGCCAGGCGATAACGAAGAGCGGGACCCGGATCTCCGGGTCCCGCTCTTCGTTATGGACTATGTTCTAGTGGCCGTGCTCCAGCAGATCGATTAGATAAGATCCGTAGCCGCTCTTTACCAGAGGCTCGGCCCGCTCCCGCAGTTCGTCATCGGTAAGGAAGCCCAGCCGCCAGGCGATTTCCTCCGGTGCACCGATCTTCAGTCCTTGGCGATTTTCGGTTGTCCGGACGAAGTTCGAGGCATCGTTAAGATCGTTGAAAGTGCCTGTGTCCAGCCAAGCCGTCCCCCGCGGCAGGATCTCAACCTGCAGCTTTCCCCTCTCCAGGTACGTACGGTTGACGTCGGTGATCTCCAGTTCACCCCTGGCCGAGGGCTTGAGGTTCCTCGCGATCTCCACAACGTCATTGTCATAGAAATAAAGTCCGGGGACGGCGTAATGGCTCTTGGGTTTTGCCGGCTTTTCCTCCAGCGAGATGGCCTTGCCCTCGGAGTCGAACTCCACCACGCCGTAGGCCTTGGGGTCCGCCACCCAGTAGCCAAACACCGCCCCGCCATCGATGTTCTCGAAACGACGCAACTGTGTGCCCATTCCGTGGCCATAGAAGATGTTGTCGCCGAGGACCAGGGCCACGCTGTCATCACCGATGTGCTCTGCACCGAGCACGAATGCCTGGGCAAGGCCGTCCGGCGAAGGCTGCTGCTTGTAAGTGATGGACACTCCGAAACGGGCCCCGTCCCCCAGCAGGCGTTCGAATTGCTCTGCGTCATGCGGAGTGGTGATAATCAGGATGTCCCGTATCCCGGCAAGAATGAGGGTGGAGAGCGGGTAGTAGATCATGGGCTTGTCGTAGACCGGGACCAACTGCTTGCTGACTCCCAGGGTTATGGGGTGAAGCCTTGAGCCGGTACCGCCGGCAAGTATTATTCCGCGCATGCTCCCATCTTTCCCTTCGCTAAGTGCGGCGGCAAATCCGGTACCCTTGGGAATTATGCAGCGACTTCTTGTTACCGGCGGCGCCGGCTTCATTGGCTCAAACTTTGTCCACTACGTTCTGGAGAATACGGACTCCCACGTCACTGTTCTGGACAAGCTGACCTACGCCGGCAACCTGGCATCGCTGCGGGGCCTCCCCGAGGATCGTTTTGAGTTTGTCCACGGTGACATCGGCGACGCGGCCCTGGTGAACCGCCTTGTCGCGGACACCGACGTCGTGGTCCACTATGCTGCCGAGTCACACAACGACAACTCCCTGCACGATCCCCGCCCCTTCCTGGACACCAACATCATCGGCACCTACACGCTCATTGAAGCTGCCAGGCAGCACAACAAGCGGTTCCACCACATCTCCACGGATGAGGTGTACGGTGACCTGGAACTCGATGACCCGGAGCGGTTTACCGAACAGACACCCTACAATCCCTCCAGCCCGTACTCATCCACCAAGGCAGGCTCAGACCTGCTGGTCCGTGCATGGGTCCGGTCCTTCGGGCTCCAGGCAACCATCAGCAACTGCTCCAACAACTACGGGCCGTACCAGCACGTGGAGAAGTTCATTCCCCGCCAGATCACGAACGTCATCGACGGGATCCGCCCCAAGCTTTACGGCAAGGGCGAAAACGTCCGTGACTGGATCCACGCCAACGACCATTCCTCCGCGGTCCTGGCCATTATCGCCAAGGGCAGGATCGGCGAGACCTACCTGATCGGCGCGGACGGGGAGAAGAACAACAAGGACGTCGTCGAACTGATTCTCAAGCACATGGGCCAGGCGGCGGACGCCTACGACCACGTTGTGGACCGCCCAGGCCATGACCTGCGCTACGCCATCGACTCCACCAAGCTCCGCGAGGAGCTGGGCTGGGAACCGGAGTTCTCCAACTTCGACGAAGGCATCGAAGCCACCATCGCCTGGTACCGGGACAACGAGGACTGGTGGCGCCCCCAGAAGGCCCAGACCGAAGCGAAGTACAAGGAACAGGGCCAGTAAACGAATGCCGATCGAATTTTCCAAAAAGCTCGCTGCACACGAAACGCCCATTCCCGGCGTCGTGCTCTATGACCTCCCGGTCCACGGTGACAACAGAGGTTGGTTCAAGGAAAACTGGCAGCGGGAGAAGATGCTGGAAATCGGACTGCCGGATTTCCGGCCGGTCCAAAACAACATCTCCTTCAACGAAAAGGCCGGGACCACCCGCGGCATCCACGCAGAACCATGGGACAAGTTCATCTCGGTCGCAACGGGCCGGATCTTCGGTGCCTGGGTTGACCTCCGCGAAGGCCCCACTTTTGGTGCAGTCTTCACGGCGGAAATCGACCCGAGCCAGGCCATTTTCATTCCCCGCGGCGTAGGCAATGCCTTCCAAACCCTTGAGGACAACACTGCATACTCCTACCTCGTAAACGACCACTGGTCCGCTGACGCGCAGGGGCAGTACACCTTCCTGAACCTCGCGGATGAAACAGCTGCCATCGGCTGGCCGATTCCGCTGGAACAGGCGGAGCTTTCCGACAAGGACAGGGCGCATCCAGTGATGGCTGACGTCACCCCGATGCCAGCCAGGAAGATCCTCGTAATCGGTGCAGACGGGCAGTTGGGCAAGGCGCTGCGGAAGCTGTACGACGGCGACCCATCCGTCGAGTTCGCGTCCAGGGCCGAGTTCGACCTCACCACCGCGGAATCCTTCAGCAGCCGCAACTGGAAGAACTACACGGCGATCATCAACGCGTCCGCCTACACGGCGGTCGATGCTGCGGAAACTGCTGAAGGACGTGCGGCCGCCTGGAACGTAAATGTCACGGCCGTCGCGCAATTGGCCAGGACCGCCGTCGAGCACAACCTCACACTGGTGCACGTCTCGTCGGACTACGTTTTTGACGGCTCCCGCCGCGTGCACGATGAGAACGAGCCCTTCGCCCCACTCGGCGTCTACGGCCAGACCAAGGCCGCCGGCGACGCCATCGTGAGCGTTGTTCCCCGCCACTACATTGTGCGGACGAGCTGGGTCATCGGAGCCGGCAACAACTTTGTCCGGACCATGGCTTCCCTGGCGGAACGCGGCGTAGCACCATCAGTGGTCAACGACCAGATCGGCCGGCTGAGCTTTACCCAGGACATCGCCGCCGGCATCAAGCACCTGTTGGAGCACGAAGCTGAATATGGCGTCTATAACCTCAGCAATGAGGGTGAGCCGCAGTCATGGGCCGACATTGCCGCCGACGTCTACGAGCTGTCGGGCAGCCCAAGGGAAGCGGTGAGCGGAGTTACCACCGAAGAATACTTCAGCGGTAAAACCGCCGCGCCCCGCCCCCTCGCAAGCACGTTGGACTTGACGAAGATCAAAGCGACGGGCTTTGAGCCGGCCTCCTCCAGCAACCGGTTGGCCGAATACTTGAAGAATGAGTTGATCAACCCGTGACACTAAGCAACCGCAGGCCCGAAACACTGGTCATCATGCCTGCCTGGAATGAGTCCGAATCCATTGGCAACACCATTCGGGAAGTGTACGAGTTTGGGCCTCTGTGCGATGTATTGGTCGTCGACGACGGATCCCGCGATAACACTGCCCAGGTGGCACGTGATGCCGGCGCCATGGTCCTCCAGCTTCCTTTCAATATGGGAGTCGGCGGCGCAATGCGTACCGGATTCAAATATGCGAAGAACCATGGCTACAGCCAAGTGATCCAAGTCGATGCTGACGGCCAGCACGATCCGCGGGATATCAAAACGGTGCTGGACGGCCTTCAGGATGCCGACATTGCCATCGGCGCCAGGTTCGCCGACAAGGGCAATTACACGGTGCGTGGACCCAGGAAATGGGCCATGAAAGTACTGGCGTGGACGGTTTCCCGTGTTGCCGGCACCACTTTGACCGACGTCACCTCAGGGTTCCGGGCCGCAAATACAAAAGCCATCCGCCAGTACGTGGATCACTATCCTGCGGAATACCTCGGCGACACCATCGACTCCCTTGTTGTCGCGATCCGTTCCGGCTGCACGGTTAAACAGGTTGGGGTTTCAATGCGCGCCCGCCAGGGCGGAACGCCAAGCCATGACCCCATCAAAGCCGCCATTTATCTCGGACGCTCAGGAATGGCTTTGCTGTTCGCACTGACGCGAAAGAAAACCGAGCCGTCCACCAACTAGGAATTCAACATGTCACTCCTTATGGGTTCCATCGTCGTCGTGGCGATCCTGTTCTTTGTGTTCGAAATGCTCCGCCGCCAGAAACTGCGTGAAAAGTACGCTGTGCTGTGGATCGTGATCGGTATCGGCACCCTCCTGCTCTCGGCCTTCCCCTCCGTATTGGAGAAAGCCAGTGGACTCCTCGGAATCCAGGTACCGGCAAACCTCCTCTTCATCATGACGCTGGTCCTCCTGGTGGGAGTGTGCCTGCACCTCTCGAGGGAGCAGTCTCAGGCTGAAGACGAGGTGCGGATCCTTTGCGAGGAAGTAGCCCTTCTCAGGGCGGACCTGGCCGATGTTCGACACCGCCTGAAAGCGGTCTCCACGTCTGGGGAGGAACCCGAAAACGGCCAATAGGAGAGCCCGGCCGCGGATGTGAGTGAAACAACAAAAAAGGACGCCCGAGGCGTCCTTTTTTGTTCGCTGTTCCCTATCTGACGACGTGCTTCGCAAGCCGGGGCAGTGAATCGAACTTGCCTTTCCCGACTGACTTGAAGATTAACGACACAGCGTTGAGCCGGGAGGTGGTGTGGAAACTCGCAGCACGCGCGGCACCTTTCCAGCCAAGACGGCTGAACCGCTCAGCCTGCTGCTGAAAGAAGCGCCGCTCCTCATCGAAACGCCTGCCGTCCAGCGCACGCACCGACGAGTCGGACGCCTGGTGCCTGCGGTACAGGAAGGCCAGCACGGGATCAACAATCATCGAACCGTGCTCTGCGGCGATATCGAGCAAGAGGGCGAGGTCTTGGACAACGTCGAGACCTTCGGTGAACCCGATACGCTTGACCGTCTCTGAACGCCATGCCAGGGACGGGAAGTACGCCCAGTCGGCACGCACCAGGCTTGTCGCCATGGCCTCACCCTTAAGTTCGATGCGCTCACTGGTCTTGGGTGCATAGACCTTCTTTACAGCATCCACGAGCGGCGTGCACGCGATGCCCTGCTCATCAATTACCTGCACCCCCGGCTGGACAACGTCTGCCTTTGGGTACTCTTCGAAGGCGCTCACCACAACGTCGAGATAGTTGGGGAGCATGATGTCGTCGGCGCCCATAATGACGACGTAAGGGGCTTCTACGAGGGTCAGCGCCTTGCGGTAGTTGCCGTTTGCGCCCAGGTTCTGGTCGTTCTTGAGGTAGGTAACCCGAGGATCCGTGATGGTCGAAAACCATCGTTCGGGTTCAGGATCCGGGTACCCATCGTCGATGACAACAAGCCGCCAGTCCTGGTTCTCCTGATTCATTACGCTGCGGGCTGCAAGCTTCATCTGATGGACATCGCCGTAGTACGGCAACATTACGTCAACGGTCATGGACCTGAGGTTCCTTCCGTGGTTTCCGCGCGAAGAGCTCGGCGGCTGCGTCCCCTCGATTATAGTTGACTGGCATGCGTCCATTCGGGCAGGCACAGCTTGCTAGACTGCTTGGGACCTGCCCGCCCCGCTGGCACCGCCCGGAGGCCTGAGGAGAAAAACTGATGGAGCCCGAAACCGCCCCCAAGCCGCGCGTGAGCGTGTGCATGGCGGCGTACAATGGCGCGCGCCATATAGAGGAACAAATCGACTCAATCCTGAGCGAAATTGGCCCGCACGATGAGTTGGTAGTGGTCAACGATTGCTCCACCGACGAGACATCCCAGCTAGTGGCCGGCATCAATGATCCGCGGATCCGGCTCATCCAGGCCGAGCGCAACAACGGTTACGTCCGCACTTTCGAACGGGCCCTTGGTGAGGCGCGCGGAGAATTCGTATTCCTTTCCGACCAGGACGACGTGTGGCTCCCTGGCAGGGTGGACCGCATGATCTCCGCCATGGACGGCAAAAACATGGTTGTCAGCAATTGCCGGCACTTTGACGGTCCGCTGGGCTCGTTCCACGAAATTCGGCTGCGCTCCAAGGACTCGACACACAACCTCCGAAACATCCTCGGCATTGTCGTGGGCTACCGGTTGCACTGGGGGTGTGCCATGGCGCTCCGGCAGGAAATCCTCCAGCAGGTATTGCCTTTCCCCTCGTACATGACTGAATCACATGACCAGTGGGTGGCAACCGTGGGCAATGTCAACCGCTCCATTATCTACATGGAAGAAGACACCATCCTTCACCGACTGCACGGCGGGAACCTGACCCCTCACGGCATCCGCTCCGCCTCAAAGATAGTCCGGGCACGTATCGCGTTCCTCCGCAACGTTGTCGAGGCTGTACGACGACGCTTTCGCCACGCCAGGACGGCGCAGTAATGGCGCCTGCAGACTTTGAAGCCAAAGAACCGCACCAGGACGTGTGCGGGGTCGTTTCCGCATACAACCCAGGTCCGGAAAACGTCTCCAACGTCAAATGGCTGCTGCGCTTCGTCTCCCACGTTGTGGTCGTCGACGACGGCTCGCCGGGCGACGTTTCACAGGCGCTGGCGGAGATGGAGGACGCCGGCGCAATCGTGGTACGGCTGAGCACTAACTCCGGCATAGCACGGGCACTGAATGTTGGAATCAAGGAAGCAGTGGAGCGGTGGGGTCCGGAGTGGATCGTCACCATGGACCAGGACTCCCGCTTTACCGGCGATTACGTCACGTCCGCACTCGAAACCGCGGCTTCCTCCCGCGACCCTCGAAGCGTGGGCATGGTGTGCGCGGAGTCACATAACCATATTCCACTGCCCACCTGGGGCGATCGGCAGGAAGCCCAGATCTTCGACCCCATGACCAGCGGCAGCTTGGTACGGACAAGCGTCTTCAATGTCGTTGGGTTCTTTGACGAGGGCTTTTTCATCGACTGCGTGGACTCTGAATTCAATGCCCGCCTACGCGAGCATGGACTCCGTGCCCTCGCGGGACGGGGATGCAACCTGGAGCACAGCCTTGGCAGTGCGCGCCCCATGAAAATTCTGGGATGGCATGCCCGCGTCGGCTCAAAGAAGCTGTTCGTCTACTACCACGCGCCGTTCCGTGTTTACTACATCACCCGCAATTCACTCATCCTTGCCCGCCGGTATGCGATGAAACAGCCAACGTGGGTGCTTCGCAGGATTTACATGGAAATCCAAAGCAACGTTGTCCGCTTTGGATTTGGCCCCAATAGGCGGAAGCATTTCGTCGCGGCCGTGGCAGGTGTCCGCGATGCGCTCCGTCAGAAGATGGGCAAGATAGACGACGCCCTCGCCGCCCGCCTGCGCTAAGGAAGAATCCCAGTACTCAGGGCAACCCCCTGGCCCGGCCGAGATCGAAAGACACCCATGACCACCAACTCAGGAACCATCTTCGTCCTCTACCACAAGGGACTCAGGACCGGGGGGCCGGAAGCCCTCCACCAGCTCGTCGACATGCTGCGCGAGCTTGGCCAGGATGCCTTTCTCGTCCCGCATCCCCACACGGCCCGGAACCCGCGGGTGGAACAGTACAACATCTATGACGCACCGGAAGCCCCTGAAATCGTGGATGCGCCCGGGAACACGGTGGTTTTCCCGGAAACCTATGTTTTTGAGATGTCGAAAGTGAAGCACGCCCGGCGGATGTGCTGGTGGCTCAGCATCGACAATTCCCTGACGTTCATGGCCGAACGGATGTGGCACCGCAACCAGGCCGGCCTTTTGAAGAAGGCACGCGAAACCGCCTTTCCCTATGCCCGGATGTGGAAGAACCGCGTTAATCCGGAGTCCCTTCGGAAGGACCGTGACGTTGTCCATTTGGTGCAGTCGTCCTATGCCTGGGCCTTTATCGCCACGCGCCTGGACGTCGTACCCTCACTCATCTCCGATTACACACCAACGGACGAGTTCCAGGGGACCACAGCCCTTCAGCGCAACCGCAACATGGTCACGTACAACCCCGCCAAGGGTGGGCACATCATCGAAGCCGTCAAGGCCCAATGCCCTCCTTCCTTGGAATGGCGTCCCATCGTAGGAATGACCCGGGCGGAAGTCGTCGAAACCCTCCAGGGCTGCGGCGTATACCTGGACCTGGGTCATCACCCTGGCAAGGACCGCATGCCCCGCGAAGCCACGTTGTCCGGCGCCCTCACCGTCGTTGCCCGCCGGGGCTCAGGTGCTTTCTATGCCGACGTCCCCATCCCCTGGGAGCACAAGATCACCCCCGGCGACGAAGAGGTGGCAACAGCCGTGGGGATGCTGCCACGGCTCATCGAAAACTTCGATGTTGAAGTGGCAAAACAGGACACCTACCGGGCAACCATCCTGAATGAACGTTCCCGGTTCAAGCGGGAGGTTGAAGACGTGTTCGTGAACGGCCGGCTTGGCAAGGACGCGTATGACTACCTATAGCAAACCAGCCAACCCCGGAGCAGCGACGGCATGATCAAAAGGATCGCGGCGTTCGCCGGGTTACCCTTGCTCGCCTCGCTGGCCTCCTTCATCCTCCTGCCAATCATTGCAAGGGTGGGCGGCGCTCCGGCGTGGAACTCTTTGGCTGTCGGGCAGGCCGTAGGCGCCATTGCCGCCATTGTCATCGGGCTCGGCTGGCCCCTCACGGGACCCGCCGCCGTCGCGTCAGCCAGCGAGGAAAGCGTGCGGCGCCGGCATTATGCCGTCAGCTTTGTCACCCGCTCGTTCATGTTCGTTTGCTCTGTGCCCCTGATGGCGCTCGCCCTGGGGTTCGCTAGCGGCACCAGCCAGTTCCCGGTCGCATTCCTGATGGCCTGCGCCCAGGCGGCGGCGGGCCTGACGCCGGCCTGGTACTGCATCGCGACCGGACACGCCGGCCGGATAGCCAAGTACGACGTCCTGCCGAGGATGGCAGCGACGCTCGGAGTGATACCGCTGATTTTCGCGACGGGTGAGATCTATCTCTACCCGCTGGCATTGCTGGTGCTGGGCCTGACAGGAACTTTTTGGTTCAACAAGAACCACTCCGACCGCCAGGATTACAGGGGCCTGTCCCTACCGGTTGTTTTCAGGGAAATCTGGGGATTGCGGGCAGGCGCAGGAATCACTGTAGCCGCCGGAGCTTACGCTTCAACGCCTGTACTGGTGGTTCAGTTTGCTGCGTCGGCAACCGGCCTGGCCGCCTTTGTGTCGGCCGAGAAGCTGTACCGGATCGGTCAACTGGCTACTGCCGCGTTGGGCAACAGCCTGCAGGGCTGGGTCAGCGAGTTTGGTACGGACCACCGTCAGAGGCGGAAGTTTTCGCTGGTGGCCCTGTCCGGACTTGGTACCGCCGGGTGGCTGATCATGGCCCTCCTCGGGCCTTGGGCCAGCACGCTGCTTTTTGGCGCGGCACTGGCTGCGGACTTTTGGACGTGCTTCTGGTTTGGCCTGTCATTCCTCCTGGTATGTGTCACAACCTCTACTGGCGCCCATTGGCTGGTTCCGGCCAAGCAGATGCGGGTCGTGTTCACCAGTACCATCGCCGGTGCCGTTGTGGGCCTCCCCGCCATGATTGTCCTGGCCGGACTGATGGGCGGCCAAGGCGGGGCCCTTGGCCTGGCGATAGGTGAAATCCTGGTCACCGCAATTCAGTTCGCAGCCGTTTTGCGGCTCATCCGGGCCAAAGCCCCGGAGGACAAGGTGGAGGGAGTGACTCCATGATATGGATCGGCTTCCTCCCGGTGGTGGTTTTGGCAGCCCTCCTGCTGTACGTCCCCGGAGCCCTGATTGCCAGCTGCCTGAAATTCCGCCCGGGTGCTGTCCTTGGTCTTGCACCATTGCATTCGACGGCGGCCGCAGGCCTTGCGGGTGTCATTGCCGGACAACTGGGGATCCCTTGGAGTGTCCTGCCGTTTCTGCTGGTGAGCGCCCTGATTGCCGCGGCCGCACTGGTGATTACACGGGGCATTCCGTGGCGAATGCCCCGGATCCCGTCATGGCGGCAGTGTCTCCCCTTCGCTGCCATCGCCCTGGCTTCTGTTCCGATAACCTGGCGCTTCATCCAGCTGGTCGGCTCACCTGAGCATCCCTCACAGGTATTCGATAACGTCTTTCACCTCAACGCCATCCGGTTCATCCTCGACACCGGCAATGCTTCCTCGCTGAACCTTGCTTCTATCCAGGGGGTGAGCGGCTTGGATGCTGTCTATCCGGCGGCATGGCATTCTTTTGCCGCCTTACTGGTGCAGTTGGCCGCCGTCGATATCCCTACAGCGCAAAATGCACTGAATCTGGTCGTAGCAGCTGTTCTGTGGCCCGCTTCCTGCTTTTTTCTGGTGGCAAAGACCGTTTCGAGAAGGCCCGCTGCGCTTATCCTTGCAGCCGTTGTCGCCGGGACACAGGTGGCGTTCCCGTTCCTTATGATCGTCTGGGGACCGTTGTTCCCCTACGCCCTGGCAATTAGCATGATGCCCGCCGCCATCACTGCCCTGGCCGGGCTGGCACGGCTCGGACGGACCCGTACGGATCCGCTGCGGAGCTGGACCTGTGCGCTCGCCATCGCGATGGCGGGCCTTGCCTTCGCCCACACCAGTTCCATTAACACCACTATGGCTGCTGGTTTTCCGATCGCTGCCCTGCTGTGGTGGCGGCTTGCTGAGCGGGCTAAACTGCGGCAACCTGACCCGCGACGGGCCTGGCTGCTTATTGCCGGGACGTTGGCCGTTGTTGTTGTTGCAGCCGCCCTCTGGTTCAAGCTCCGCCCTGCTCCGTACGACAACTGGGGACCATCCGTTAAGCCGGGTGCCGCCGTCGGTGAGATCCTGACAATGAGCCCGATGCAGTCAGCCATCCCGGCTGTGGTGGTCTCGGTCCTGTCCATCGCGGGATTGCTCACGGTCTTCCGGATGGGCAGCCTCCGTTGGCTCGCCGCCTGTTATGCCATCGTCGGGGCGCTCTATGTCGTGGCAGCATCACTGCCTGAGAGCGCCCTTAGGGACGCTCTGGTGGGGACCTGGTACCAGGACACCTACCGGCTGGCGGCTCTCCTGCCGCTGTTCGCGACGCCGCTTGCCGTGGTCGGCGGACTGCGCATATGGGATTCCTGGCGCGCTTCCGCCGCGGCCTTCAAACTCCAGCGCGTGATCGGACACCGGTTTCGTTGGCGCTCACACACCGGGGCAACTGCAATGGCAACCATTACGGCCTTTGCCTTCGCTGCGCTCGCAACTGTCGCTGGCCCCTTGTCGCACTATATCGCCGGCGCCGCCACCGTCTATCGGTTCGACGCTGGATCCGACTTGTTGACTCCTGACGAGTTGGCGTTGTTGAAACGAATCCCCAGTCAGGTTCCTCCGGATGCAGTCATCGCCGATAACCCCTGGAACGGCAGCTCTTTGGCCTACGCTTATGCGAACCGGCGGGTACT
Source organism: Pseudarthrobacter sp. GA104 (assembly GCF_009741265.1). GTDB lineage: Bacteria > Actinomycetota > Actinomycetes > Actinomycetales > Micrococcaceae > Arthrobacter. The sequence goes on along the minus strand of NZ_WOWL01000001.1, from coordinate 3,748,120 downwards.
GACGGCTCATCTGTTTGCGGAGAAGGACGCTGACACATTGCTTATCGACCGAGAACTGAAGGAAGCTCCGGACAACGAAGCCGTCTGCAGCGCGTTGAAGAAAAAGAATGTGCAATACGTTTTGGACTTTGGATCGCAGTACCTGATCGATTTGCCGGGATCCGAAACCTATCCCGGTGTAACCGACATAAGTGACGTCCAGGGGCTTGACCTTGTAGATTCACAAGGTGACGGGGCCAAACTTTACCGGATCACGGCCTGCCCATGACCATGGGCAACTGCCGGGAGACATCAGCCTGCCCGTACCTGCTCCGCGTCGGCATTAGGCTGGACAGGTGATTCCTGTTTCCCGCCGAACATCCCGTCTCCTGGCCGCCGCTTTACTGTCGGGGCTCTTCACCCTAACCTCGTGCTCCACCACTCCCCCCGGAACCATCCAGGGCGCTCTTACCGGCATCGGCAGCAACGCCGGGCAGGGAGCCGTCAGCGCTTGGGGTTTGGCATGGGGCAGCGCGGTCAAGGGCACTTCGGTCAGCTTCTCGCCCGATGGTTCCGCGGCGGGGCTCAAGGCGTTCGAGGACGGACAAGCGCACTTTGCAATCACTTCTGCTCCGCTGCCTGAGCGGGAGGCTGCAGCGGTGCGCGGTATGTGCACTGATAAGGGCGCATTATCGCTGGCAGCCGGAGTCCTGCCGGTAGGTGTTGCGGTCAAGATCAAAGGCGTAAATGACCTTGTGCTGGACCCTCGAACCCTCGCAGCCATACTGCGCGGGGAAATCACGCGATGGAACGATTCGAGGCTGGCTGAGCTGAACCCTGGAATTGCGTTGCCGGACCTGGCAATCACTGTTCTTGTTCCGGAAGGGCCGTCGGATACAGTGCGGCCCGTCAACAACTACATCAGTGAGCGGACAGGCACCGATTGGGATCCCGAGCATGAAGACCGCTGGCCAGCCGACGTAGTCGGGCAGTCGTCGTCGCCGCCGCTGGCTCTTGCGGACAAACTTGACGATACGAATGGTGGCCTCTCCATTCTCGATGGAAGCATTATCGGCAACAGGTTTACTGCAGCCCAACTGATGTTCGACGGGAAGCCCCGGAGGCTGCAAGCCTCCTCGGTGGTAGACGCTGTCAGTACGGGCGATGTAGAAGCCTCATCAACCTCAGTCGTCCAATCGTTGGATGGGCGCTCCGGATATGCCCTGGGCACTGTCATTTACCTGCACGTCTGCAGGGAGTACTCGGAACCGGCCCTGAGCCGGCTGGGCCGCTCGTTCAGCGAAAATGTCTTTGGCAGCGATGCCCAGAAGAACGCCAACGCATTCGCGTTTGTCATGTCACCCAGCAAAAAAGCCGCAAGCGAAGGACTGGCACTCATCAGCACCATTGGAGACGGACAATGACCCTGCTTTTCCGAAATGTTCGACGACGTGGGTTGCCCCGACCACTGCCTACTTTCGGTCTTCTCACGGCACTGTTCTTTCTGCTGTTCGGATTGTGGTCGGCCGCCACCCCCCTCATGGGCTCTCCAGACGAGCCCGCGCATACCATTAAGGCCGCAGCTGTAGTTCGCGGCCAGATCCTGGTGGAGGAAGGTACCTCGTTCGGCCACGGCGTCCACGTACGTGTACCCAACTATATTGCGAGCCTCCACGCCCAAAGCTGCTACAAGTTCAACCGGGCTCAGGCTGCCGATTGCACAGCTCCCATTTATGCCGACGACACCTTCACAAACATTGCTGTGACCTCTGCAGGCTCCTATAACCCGATGTACTACTTTGTTGTCGGGTTGCCATCACTACTGATGTCCGGCGCCCCGGCGCTCTATGCCATGCGGCTGGTAAGCGCTCTACTCTGTGCCGCTTTCTTTGCAGCCGGCTTCACCGCACTGACCGAACTGAGGCGTCCGAAGTACCCCGTCTTGGTTGCGGCCCTGACAATGACTCCGATGATCCTGTTCCTTGGCGGGGGCATCAACCCGAACTCCTTGGAGATTGCGGCCACCATGGCAGCATTCGCGGGGTTCGTGGTGATCCTCGACAACTGGCGGGACACAAGACGTGTGATCCCCGCGCTGGCCACTGTTGCCGTGTCCACGGTGGCACTCGCAAACGCCCGGCAAATATCGTTGATATGGCTTCTCTGCGCCCTGATCGTCGGTGTCTGCTCTTTCCGGTTCCGGCGCACTGTCACCGTCTTTAAGGACAGGCGGGTGCTCGCTGCCGTGGGTTTGGCCGTTCCAGGGGCATTGTTGGGGTTAGTTTGGATGTACCTGGCGGCTAACGGGCCAGCAAACGTCGGCGTGGCGCCAGAGGGAATTGCCAATCCACATCCCGACGCCCCCCTGTACCGCGGTTTCATGATTATGCTCGACCGGACGTACGATTTCTTCCCGCAGTACATCGGAACCATGGGATGGCTCGACACCCCTGCACCCGAACTGGTGACGCTGGTTTGGGGCGGATTGATGATCGCCGGCCTGCTGATCCCTTTCTGTGTCCGGCCGCTTCGCAACTGGACCGGATACTGGGTTGCCCTCGCAATGCTCTACCTGGTTCCTGCGCTGCTGCAGACCGCGCTATGGCGTGGGATGGGGTTCATCTGGCAAGGACGCTACACGCTTCCCCTTGTTGTGGTCCTATTCGTCAGCGTAGGTCTTGGACTGAGGAAACTCAGATTCCCGGACGGCCCCGTTGCCTTACACGTTTCGCGGATCATGTTCTGGCTCATTGTTTTCTGCCACACCTTGACCTTCGCATATGTCTTGAGGCGCTACGTTGTAGGCATTAGTGAGATCGCCAACTGGCAGACGCTTTTCTCTTCGCCTGACTGGCAGCCGCCGTTCGGTTGGCTCCCCTTGACCATCGCTTACCTTCTTATAACCGCGCTCGCGGGCCTGATCCTGTTCCGCTACCTCTTCACCGGGCAGCCTTTGATAGCTCGCTCGGTGAGAGCTGGAAGGCCGGGCCGGCTCTCCACTTCGGGAGCCACCGCCCACGCGGAGCGGAATGCTGCGGCAGACCTTATTTCCGCATCCGGGGCCTCCCACCCCGTTTCCCCCGAGCCCGAAGTCTCCAGGGCGCCGCGGGAACCGTCCATGTAATTCAAAGGTGCCGCACGGCAGGCCGTGATGCGTACGCTTCAAGCCTCCGGCACTCACAACGAGCGCCGGAGGCTGTTTTGGCTCTGCACATGTGTAAAGCCCGGGCGTGGCCGAAGCGTTCCACCCAGCCTGGGCGGCGCCATAGCCCTCCCTGCCCCTTCAGAACGGGGCACTGGATGTGGTCACACCGTCGATCGTGCTGGACCGTTGGGCCGGGCTTGGATGTGTTCGGCCAGCCGCAGGGCGTGCTCACTGCGGAATGAAAGGTGCCCGGGAGCAGGCCCTTCAGGGTTTGGCGTCGTTCGTCCGGGCTGTCTGTTGCCCGAGTTGCCCCCCCGGAAGCCCCCTACCGGGCAGAGAACTAGTTCGTTTCCACGTCCTGCGGTTCACGCCGGAAGATCCAGTGCCGGTAGAGGAAATAGTTCCAAACCGTGGTGAGAGTCGTTGCAGTGGTCTTGCCCAAAACATACGACCAGCCAAGAGCATCAAAACCGGTAACTATCACATCACTTACGACGATGTTCAGTAGAACCAGGAGCAGGTACTTTGCTGCACTGACGCTTCCCTTGTTCGTTGCCTGGAAAGTGAATACTCGCTGGAGCAGAAAATTGAAAACCAGGCTAACGACGAACGCAATGGGCGTGGCAATCCAAAGGTCTACGCCGAACCCTTCGTGAAGCACCGCCAGCAGTCCCAGATCAAGCGCAAATGAAAGACCACCAACCGCCAGAAATCTGACTACGGGATGCCGGTAAAGGACCATAGCAAGGCGTGGCACAGGAGGAGCTGCCTCGGCGGAAGACTTATTGGATGACGGCATGCCAGAACCGGGAATTCGCATCGTGGGGTTGATCCTCTCCAGTGGAACGGAGTGTTCAGCCTCTTGACAGCCAGCCTCCAAGTACGCTTAAAGCTATCATGCCACATTCGACGCTCCCTCCCCTGTTAGCCAAGTTCAACCACCTAAAGACCCACCGACCCGCCCCCTCATCCTTCCGAGTCCTCATAGTTGCCTGGCTGCTCTTTGGATGCATCGGAAGCGTATGGAGTTTCGCTTCGCCCCTCATGTCCATTCCTGACGAACCCGCTCACACCATCAAGGCGGCAGCAGTAGCCCGTGGACAACTGTCGGGAACCAGCTCCGGAGTCCAAGGTGCCCCCTTGATGGTTCAAGTGCCCGGTTACATCGCGGATCTTAACCAACATGTATGTTTCGCGCAAAAATCAAACGTAACCGCTGACTGCGCGACTCCGATCGACTCCTCCGATCGAGGATGGAGAACCGGCAAGACATCCGCCGGAAACTACAATCCTGTGTATTACGGCATTGTCGGCCTGGGTAGCCGCGGCCTCAGCGGCGAAACTGCGATATATGCCATGAGGCTGATCAGTACGTGGATGGTGGCATTCTTCCTGGCTGCAATCTTCGCAGCCACCGCGTCCTTGCGTCGGTTCCACCGGCCAGTCATCGCGGCTTCAATAGCACTGACACCAGCTGTCTTCTTCTTAACCGGCTCGATCAACCCGAATGCGCTGGAGATTGCCTCCACGGGGGCCGTATTCGCGAGTCTTTGCGCCATCGCCGAGCAAACGGCCAGCAAGGTTAGGCTCAGCACTCTGCTCTTAGTTGTCTTCACCCTGTCCGCCTCAGTTCTCGCACATACCCGTCCGCTTTCCCTCTTGTGGTTGGCAATTGCCGCGACCGCCGCTGTGCTCTGTTTTGGCATCAATGCTTCTCTGCGCACGCTGGCACAAAGGAGATTCCAGGTAGCGCTGCTCATCGTCGGCGTATCGTGCGCTTTTGCACTGTGGTGGGTCGTGTCGGCGAAAAGCTTCGAAAGCCTGCTGGCGGGCGCCCCCATTCCTGCGGAGAGTGCAGCTGTTGCCATGCTCGACAAAACGGTTTTCTTCATGGTGGAGTACGTAGGTGTCCTTGGGTGGATCGACACTATGCCGCCGCCGGCCGCTCTCTACGCCTGGGTCCTGGGGTTTGGGGCCATGTTGTTCCTTGCCTACACGGCCCGCCCTCTCAGGGCGCGCTGGGTCATGGTGCTGCTGACGGTTACCGTTATCGCAGTTCCAACCGCCCTGCAAGCAAGCTCAAGCGAACAGCTGGGTTGGATTTGGCAGGGAAGATACACGCTGGCAATGGTTGTCACCCTCATCTTGGCGGCTGGAATCGCAACGCGCTTCCGCCCGTTCCGTATTACGCCTTGGACTAAGTCCATGGTCCGCTGGGGGTTGGTTCTTGGGGGATTGGCGCACGCCTATGTGTTCCTGGAAGGCTTGCGCCGCTACACCATCGGGATTCAAGATCACGTCAACTGGACAGAGATGTTTGAACCGCTGTGGCAGCCTCCAGGTACCTGGCAAGTGCTCGCGGTCATCTACATCCTGCTGTTGGCAACCTGCGGTAGTTTCCTCTACCGCCTCTTGACTACGCCGCCGGCACAGGCACGGCAGAAGCTTATAGCCCCGTTGCAGCCACCGCTCAGCAGATGATGAGCGGCGGGAGATTCATTTAGAAGCGCCGGCGCTCCTGGTGGCAGGGTCATTTTTATGGCCCTGCGCCGGGGCGGCGGCATCGAAGGTGGCGCGCCAGGCCTCCATCGAAACAAGGGCCGGCAGCGCCGACCTGTAGTTATCAGCCAGCGCATTCCAGTCTTTGTACAGTCGTGCATGCTGTCTGGTCGACCGTGTCAGCATTGCCCTGAGCTTTTTCGGATCGCGCCTATACCAGGAGGCGGCCGTACCCTCCGCGTTTGAAACTACGACGGAGTCGTAGTGGGCTATCCGAAACCAGCGATTATCAAGGTGGGCAAGGTACGCCTGGGGGCGTTCCAGCGATTCCGGCGGGGGCTGCTTCATCAGCTGCCGCGCCACCATGGTCAAACCCCACTGGACCATGTCCTTCTTGGCGGGCATTTGGACATCGGCAGCGGCCGAGAGGCCGGCGCCCAGTGCAGGCGCAGGAAAATCGTCCACGTCCTCGCGCATCGTTGCGTCGGAGTATGACTCACGGAGTTCGTTGATCTCCGCGAGCTTTGTACTCAGGGAGGGATGCAGGTGCCCGGGACCTGTCAGGAGGTCGTCCCTTCCAGCCAAACGATTGTGCGCGGTGAAGTACTGCAGGGATACCAGATGTTTGACGTCTTCCTGGAAAGACTCCCGAAGGACGTTGCCCCCTTTGGGATAGGGACTATGGAGAAGTGCGGTAATGAGCCGGTTACGGTTGTGGAAGTAGGCCTGCCAGCCCACAAGGTCGTCTTTGTCTATCCAGGAGATGTGCCAGAGTGCCGCCCCTGGAAGGGATACCGTCCGGATTCCGGCAGCTCTGGCCCGAAGACCATACTCGGAGTCATCCCACTTAATGAACACGGGCAGGGGCAGGCCAATCGTCCGGATGACGGACGTCGGGATCAGGCACATCCACCAACCGTTGTAATCTACGTCGACGCGGCGGTGAAGCCATGGCGTCTGCCGAAGGTTGGAAACGCCAAAGTCGTGCCGCATCTGCATATCCTGATGCGGCTGGCCTGGCGAGAAGCGGCGGGCGTCGATGGTCTCGCCCATCGAATACAAGGTGCTCCTGCTGTAGAGATCGAACATATGGCCACCAACGATGGTGGGATTCTTGCATCTGCCGGAAAAAGCCATCATCCGCATGATGCTCTCCGGCTCCATGACGACGTCATCGTCCAGGAGGAGAACGTAGTCGCTGCCGTTTTCGACAGCTTCGTACATTCCCCGCGCGAAACCTCCTGAACCCCCAAGGTTGGCCTGGTCGATCACCCTGAGTTTTGGGCCAAAGAGCTCCGCAACCTCTGCGAATCCGGGCTGGTGCGCCACTTTTCGTGACCCTTGGTCGACGATGATAACTTCCTTCGCCAGTTCAAGGGCATCCGGATGCTCAACGAGCGAGCGAATGTTGGCGAGGCAGAAGTCGGGCTTGTCCATAGTAGTGATCTGGATCGTCGCCCGCTCCCCGGACCTCAGCGGCTGGGGCCCTTCCCAGCGTGCCTGCTTTAGGACGAGGTCGCCGCGGCTCGACGCCAGATCGAACCAATACCAACCGCCATCACCGAATGGTTTGATGGACAACTCGAATGCCGTCGTCGTGTCGCCATCCAGCCTTGCGCCTTCAACACGCTGGATCGTTCCGCGGGCATTCGATTTGTAGACGGTGACCGAACCGTGTCCGGAGGTCTCAACGACAAGCCGGATTTGCCTGACATGGGTCCATCGCCGCCAGTAACTGGCCGGGAAGGCATTGAAGTAAGTTCCGAGCGAAAGCTGTTCGCCTGAACGCACACGAATGGAATGACGGGACACGAGGTCATCGAAATGCACCTCCTTCGGGCTTGCCCCAACAAGGTGCAGCCTCTCTCCAAGAGGCTTGGGATTCCGGGCAAACTCGTTGCTCTCCTGCATCCGAACGCCGCTTGCCGGGCCGGCGTCCGCATAGAGGGACATGGTGTCCACCCCTGATTCCGGAGGGAATATGACCCTCTGGAGCGTTGCCCAGCCCGGCGTGTCAGTCATGCGTCGACGCCTCCGCTTTCCAGCTTTACGCCGCTTTCGAAGTGCGGCCGGATCTTGTTGTCAAACATGCTCAGTGCCGAACCGATGGCCATGTGCATGTCCAGGTACTTGTACGTCCCGAGACGCCCGCCGAAGAGGACGTCCTTCTCGGCCGCCGCCAGGTCGCGGTATTTCAGGAGCCGTTCCCGGTCAGCGGACGTGTTGACCGGGTAGTACGGCTCATCACCCTTCTCGGCGAAACGTGAGAACTCTCGCATGATGACGGTCTTTTCCGTCTGGTAGTCACGCTCGGGGTGGAAGTGGCGGGGCTCGATGACCCGGGTGTAGGGGACGTCGTCGTCGTTGTAATTCACAACGGAGGTGCCCTGGAAGTCCTCCATGTCCAGCACTTCTTCCTCGAAGTCGATGGTGCGCCAGGACAGGTCACCTTCAGCGAAGTCGAAGTAGCGGTCCACGGGGCCCGTGTAGATCACCGGGATGTTCCCGACCACCTTGTTCTTGCTGTACTCATGCGACTCATCGAAGAAATCGGTGTTGAGCCGGACCTCGATGTTCGGGTGCTCCGCCATCTTTTCGATCCACGCCGTGTAGCCGTTCGTGGGCAGGCCCTCGTACTTGTCGTTGAAGTACCGGTTGTCGTAGTTGTACCGCACCGGGAGCCGCGAAATGATGCCGGCCGGCAGGTCCTTGGGATCCGTCTGCCACTGCTTGCCGGTGTAGTGCTTGATGAAGGCCTCGTACAGGGGACGGCCGATCAGCTGGATGCCCTTGTCATTGAGGTTCTGCGGATCGGTCCCGGCGAGCTCGCCGGCCTGCTCCTGGATGAGTTCCCGCGCCTGGCCGGGTGTCAGGTTGGCACGGAAGAACTGGTTTATGGTCGCCAGGTTGATGGGGAGTGAGAAGACCTCCCCCTTATGCACGCCATAGACCTTGTGGACATAGTTCGTGAAGGTCGTGAACCGGTTGACGTACTCCCACACCCGCTCGTTGGATGTGTGGAAGAGGTGGGCGCCGTAGCGGTGCACCTCGATGCCGGTCTGCTCTTCTTTTTCGCTGTAGGCGTTGCCGCCGATGTGGTGGCGGCGGTCGATGACGACGACCTTCAAGCCCAGCTCAGTGGCGGCCTGTTCTGCGATTGTCAGGCCAAAAAAGCCGGACCCTACGATGACGAGGTCAGCGGTCACAAAATCTCCTGGATTGAATGCGGGCAGCGCAATTGTGCGCATTGTCTGCTGCTCTAGCCTACCCGAGGGATAGCGGGCCCCGTCGAATCGAATGCCCCTGCCACTTGTCCACATAGAAGATTCAGGCCGTGTTCCACACCATGCCAATTGCCTAGCGTGGATTCAAAGGCACCGAAGGATTCACGCCCATGACACTCCACTGCACACTGGTCCGCAGCCCCCACTCGCTTCCGGCCGGGCCGCCCATGGAACTTTCCATTACGGCACCACCGGGCACTTCCGGCGCAAAAATCCACGCCCTGCTGGTGGAGAGGTTCGGCACGGGGGCGGTCTCTATCGGCGGGGATGACCTGTGTTCCATGAGCCTCGGCAAAGCACCCCTTGTGAATGGCGCCATCCTGGTCGACGGCGGGAGCCAGCCCCCCAGCCGAAGAAGGCCGAGGAGTCCGGCTCCTGATCCCGCTGCACCCATCGCGCTGGCTGTGCACACCGGCGCCGGAGCAGGCATCCTGGTCCCCCTGAGGCGCGGCACCTACACGATAGGCAGAAGCAATACGCGCATCGTGGTTCCCGATCCTGAACTCTCCCGCGAACATGCCCGCCTGGTGGTCACCGAGAAGGACATCATGATCGTCGATCTGGAGAGCGCCAACGGCACCTATGTGGACGGCGGACGGGTCCGCCATGCGCGCGTCACCACTGACTCCACCATCCGCTGCGGCAACACGGCAATGTCGCTCGTCTTCCTGGACCTGCCTGACAAGGCACTGGCCGACGCCGGCACGTCAGTTAAGGAGCCCCTCACCGTTCCAGGCCTCACCGAGTCCGGCAATCGCGGAATCCTTCTGCTCACCGCAGTGCTCCCCCTGGCCATCGGCATAGGACTCGCGGTCCTCACAGGAATGTGGATGTTCCTTGCTTTCGCGGCCGTCTCGGCAGTCTCCGTACTCATCCCGCTGGCGACGGGCCGCCGCCAGGCGCGCGAGTTCGCACAACGGATCCAGTCGGCAGTGGAGGAGGACCGGGAGCGGCGGCAGCGGGCGGGGCCCTCCCTCCCGCTGCTGATGCTGGCTGCCCGCCACGGGCAGGTTGCGCCTTCGCGGGCCGAGGGGAACGGCAGGGTGTGGCTTCGCCTCGGGCAAGCGGCCCAGGAAGCCTGTCTGAAAGTCGAGTCGGGGACCGCGCCCCGCATTGTTCCGTCAGTCGGGGAAGTCCCCGTGCTGCTGGATCCGGATCCCCCCAACACCACGTTCCGCGGGCCTCGGACCGTGGCGGAGGCGATGATCAGGTCGCTCGTCATGCAGTTGGCAGGCTACCCGTGTGGCAGCAGGACCCGCATCATCATCTGCGGCCCGCTGGAAAGTCTTCCGCTCCCTGCCCGCTTTCTTCCCGGCGTGACCCTCGCAGGAACCCGGCGTGCCGGCATGAAGGCACTCGCGGACGGCTTCGGCTCCACCTATGATCACGGTGTCCTCCTGTCCATCGAAGCGTCACTCATGGACGAGGACGGACTACGGGAAAAGGCAGCAGGGTTGGGCTGGCAAGTGCTCCAGTTTTGTGAGCCTGACACCGTTCCGGGTGTCCCCGAAGTGGTACTCGCCGAGCGGCAGTCGTTCCTGCGGGAAACGGGGCGCCGCATTGCGTTCGTCCCGGACCTGGCACCCGAGGACGTGTTCAGCAGCTTCTGTCGGCGGGTAGCGGCCTCTCCGAGGCCGCCGGAGGGCCAGGAGCGCCCGGTCCCGTCTGCCTGCGCACTGGACGAACTGCTGCCGATCACTCCCGCAGACACTGCTGCCCGCTGGGCTGCGAGCGCCGGCATCCGCGGTCTAGGCGTTCCGCTGGGACTCGGAGCAACGGGGCCTCAACTTCTTGACCTGCTGAATGACGGTCCCCACCTGCTGGTGGCGGGAACCACAGGCTCGGGCAAATCGGAACTGCTCCGAAGCCTGGCGCTGGCGCTGGCGCTCACCCACCCCCCGGACAGGGTCAATTTCCTCTTTGTCGATTTCAAAGGCGGATCGGGCCTGGGTCCGCTGGCGGGCCTGGTCCACTGCGTCGGCGTCCTGACGGACCTGTCCACCCACGAACTCGAACGGACCCTCGCATCACTTCGGGCGGAAATCAGGGTCCGGGAGGAAGCCCTCGCCGCTGCCCGGGTTCCGGACCTCACCGCCTACCGTTCCACACGCGCATCCCTTAGTTGTCCCCTTCCCCATCTGGTCATCGTCATCGACGAGTTTCGGATGCTCGTGGACGACGCTCCAGAGGTAATCCGCGAACTCATGCGGATCGCTTCCATCGGGCGCTCGCTCGGTCTGCACCTCGTCATGGCAACCCAGCGTCCCCAGGGAGCGCTGACCGCCGACATCCGCGCCAACGTCACGTCCAGCATTGCGCTTCGCGTCCAGTCGGAGATGGAGTCCCACGACGTCATCAGGACCGCGGCGGCGGCCGGCATCAGGCTGGCAACTCCGGGGCGTGCCTTTATCGCCCGCGGCATGGAGGAGCCGGAGGAATTCCAGGCGGCAGCAACTGGAGCGTGCCGTGCCACGGCAGTCGAAGAGACGGAGGTACAGCTCGCCACGGAGTATCTGGAGGCCGTGGGCAAAGACACCGCGGCCACCGCCGGCACCGCAGACCTGACACCGGCAGAAGCAGCAGCTCCCCTCGTCTCGCTGGTTCGAAATCTTTGGGCCTCACAGGCAGGGGCAGCACCACGGCCGCCGGTTGCCCCTCCCCTGCCCCGGAAGCTCACTCACCCCCAAAGGAAGATATCCCGTGGCGGCCTGACCGCCGGGGCAACGGCGAAGGACGGCACCAGCCAGTGGACCATTGATCTGGGCCTGGTGGACTTGCCCGAGCGCCAAGAGGTGACGCCCCTGCTGTGGAAACCCGCAAAGGACAGCCACCTCGCCTTTGTCGGAGGTCCGGCGTCCGGCGCGGCGGAGGCCCTTGACCTGGCCGCCCGTGAAGTGGCCGGTCATACAGCGGAATCACACTGTTATTTCCTGGACGCCGGCGGATCCTTCCTCGGCCTGGCCGCGCACACCCGGACGGGGGCCCACGCAGGGCTGCACGAGCTGCGGCGTGCCGTCCGCATACTTGAACGGCTGGCCCAGGAACTGGCCAGCCGCCTGAACCGGGCTGACAGCTGCGTTCCGCTTGTCCTTGTGATCTCCGGCTGGGGGTCCTGGGTATCGGCTTTTCGGGCAGGACCGCTGGCCTGGGCCGAAGACCTTGTCCAGGATCTGGTCCGCGACGGCGCCAACGCCGGAATCACGGTCCTCATCTCCGGTGAGAGGGAACTGGTTACGGCCCGGTTCTGCGGATCACTTCCCAACCGCATCTACTTCCCCGCAGGCTCCAATGAGGACAGCCGAATGGCATGGCCAAAGATGCCTTCCACGGCCCCGGTCAAAGGCAGGGGCGCGGCCTTCGGGCCGATCGTCGGCGGCCCAGCAGCCGTCTGCCAGCTCTTCGAACCCGCTTCGGCCAGTGCAGCGCAGGACGGCACCAGCCCGAACGAAGTCGTTGCGGCGGGGACCCGGCCTTTCCGGGTTGAGCCGCTTCCCTCCCTGGTATCAGTCCCGGAGGTTGAGGCTTTGGCTGCCAGGATGGATGACGTCGGAGCGACGGTTCCCGAAGCGCCGCTCGCGAACGGGAAGGGACCACGCCGGAGTGACGGCGACGCCCACTCGCGGGACCTGCTCCTGGGCCTTGGTGGCGATGAACTTCAACCTGTCACCGTTCGGATTCCGGCCGGAGGCGTCTTCGCCGTCCTCGGTGGAGCCGGTTCGGGAAAGACGAACGTCCTGCGTACCCTGCAGGCTCTGAACCCGGCCGCGGGCCGGTGGACCTGCCCGGACGGCGGCACGGATCCGGCGGAATTCTGGAAGTGTTCGCTGGCCAAGGCCAGGGAGGGGGAACTGCCGAGGGCGGCGGTGCTGCTGGCAGACGACATTGACCTCTTGCCTGCCGGCGCCTTACAGGACCTGACTGAGTTGCACGCCCTCGGCCACCCTGTGGTCCTGACCGCAAATTACAGTCCCTTGCTGCTTCAGCGCGTTCCGTTGGTCATGGATTGCCGGGCCGCCGGACGGGGACTCCTGCTGTCTCCGCGGTCCGCTTCGGAGGGCGACCTGTTCGGGGTCCGGTTCGACATCGAGCCGGATCCCCCTGCGGGCAGGGGGATGCTGATATCCCGGGGGCGGTCCTCCCCGGTCCAGGTTGCCTGGGCGGGGATGGAATAAAAGGACCGGGCGGCAGAACCTGCTAGAGTGCCGGCGTCCCCCCACCGGTGCGCGACGCATAACTGATCACCTTGCTTTGGAACAGAAGGACGATGGCAGTGACGGCCGGAACCAGCATAGCCAGCCCGGCAAGCAGGAGGCCGCTGCTGACCGTTGGAAATCCGATGGTCAGAACGAACAGCTGCGCTACAAGGGCAGCAGCCCGGGTCCAGCGGAAGCCACGGTTCAGGAAAAGGGCCACCGCATACAGCCAGGCGGAGAAGGCAAGCAGGAGTACAAGGGTGAACACAGCTCCCCAGAATGACAGGACAGGGCTCCCTGCCAGCAACTGGTAGCCGTACCACCCCGCCGCGACCAGGAGGGCAGTGGCCTCCGCGGCCACTACCAGGGCCACCACAAGCACCGCCGCGGGCCGGCCACTCGGGCCCTTATCGTGCTGGCCGTTTCGGCCCTGGCCGGGGTCCGGTGCGGGTGAAGGGGGCTCTGCTGGGTTTACCGGGGGTCTTGACACACTGGCACCCTACCGGACATAGTCGGACAGTGGTGAGGGCCAGCAGCGCCGGTGTGATGTATCGCTCAGCTTTCGGGGGATATCAAGCGTTATTACCCCTTGTTTACACAGCGTTAACATGACAGGCTTGATTCAGATGACCAAGGGGGCCCCGCCGGGCCCTTTTCCTTTGTAGCTACTAGTGAATAATTTCACAAGGGCTCTTCCCAGAAATGGAGCAACTGATCAGCATGGATTGGCGTAACCGCGCAGCGTGCCTCGAAAAGGACCCTGAACTCTTCTTCCCCGTCGGGAACACCGGGCCTGCCCTCCTGCAGATCGAGGAAGCAAAGAGCGTCTGCCGCCGGTGCCCCGTTGTGGATACCTGCCTGCAGTGGGCCCTCGAGTCCGGCCAGGACGCCGGCGTCTGGGGCGGCATGAGCGAAGACGAGCGCCGGGCGCTGAAGCGCCGCGCTGCCCGCGCCCGCCGCGCTTCCTGATCCCACCGGAAACCTCCAAGCACAAACAGCCCCGGCTGCAACCTTCCAAGGCTTGCAGCCGGGGCTGTTTCAGTTGTTCCTCCTCGGTAGTCCGGCTCCGGCGAAGGTAGCCCGGCTCCCGACCTACTTCCCGGCGAGGCTGAGGCGGATCTCGACGGCAGTGCCGCCGCCCTCCCGTGACCGCCACTGGATGGTCCCGCCCAGTTCGCTCGTCACGAGGGTCCGCACGATCTGAAGCCCCAGCCCCTCAACGTGGGGTGTGTCAGGAAGCCCCACGCCGTCGTCGGCGATGGTGACGGTGAGCTCCTCGCCGTCATCCCCTTCCGACCGGTCAGCGATCAGCGAGACCGTTCCGGCCCTTCCCTCCAGTCCGTGCTCCACGGCATTGGTTACCAGTTCGTTGATGACCAGGGCCAACGGGGTGGCGAGGTCGCTGGGCAGCTCGCCAAAGGTGCCGGAGCGTTCCGTCCTGACCTGTTGCGAGGGCGAGGCGACTTCCGCGGAAAGACGGAACTGACGTCCGATCAGCTCATCAAAATCCACGCTCTGGGTGAGGCCCTGGGACAGGGTCTCGTGGACGAGCGCGATGGTGGCCACCCGCCGCATCGCCTGCTCCAGGCCCTGTTTGGCTTCGTCGCTGACCATGCGCCGGGACTGCATGCGCAGCAGCGCCGCCACGGTCTGGAGATTGTTCTTGACCCGGTGGTGGATCTCCCGGATAGTGGCGTCCTTGGTGACAAGCTCCATTTCCCGCCGGCGCAACTCGGACACATCGCGGCACAGGACCAGCGCGCCGAAGCGCTGCTGCTCGTCGCGCAGCGGAATCGCGCGCAGGGACAGGCTCACCCCCCGGGACTCGATCTCACTGCGCCAGGGCATCCGGCCGGTCACTACGAGGGGGAGCGTCTCGTCCACCATGCGGCGGTCCTTGAGGAGGCTGGCGGTCACCTCCGCGAGGGACCGGCCCTCAAGGGATTCCCCGTCACCCAGCCGCCTGAAGGCAGAAACACCGTTGGGACTGGCGTACTGCACGATGCCTTCTGCATCCAGCCTGATCAGCCCGTCCCCCACGCGCGGCGCACCGCGCCGGGAACCCGTAGGCGACGCGAAGTCCGGCCAGAGCCCCAGCGTGCCCATCCGCAGCAGGTCATACGCGCACTGGCGGTAGGTCAGTTCGAGCCGGGACGGCATCCGCGAGCTGGACAGGTCCATGTGCGTGGTGACCACGGCAAGGGTGCGCCCGTTGCGGACCATGGGGACCGCCTCCACCCGCAGGGCCATGTCACTGCTCCAGTTCGTTTCGCTGGAGCGTTCGATGGAACGGCTGTTCCATGCCTTGTCCACGAGCGGCTGCAGGTCGGACCGGATGCCCTCGCCCACGAAGTCGCCGTGGAACACCGTGTGCGTGGTGGAGGGCCGGACATGCGCCAACGCCACATACCCGTGGTCAGGGTGCGGGAACCACAGCGCAAGATCCGCGAACGCCAGGTCCGCGACCATCTGCCAGTCCCCCACCAGGAGGTGCAGCCACTCGGCATCGCCCGGCCCAAAATCAGCATGTTCCCTGATAGGGTCCGTAAAGATTGCCACTGCACCTCCATTTGCGACGCCGGCTTGGCTAGCGTCGAACGATTGACCTCAAGAGCCTCAATGCTACCGACAGTGACGCCATATCGTCGGCCTCAAGTGAATTGACCTCGTCGAACATGGACTTGGCCCGGCTCAGCTGCTCGGCATTTTGAGCCTCCCAGTCCTTCAGGCGGGCCTCCGGCGAGTCGCTGGCAGCGGTGGCGTCCAGCACCGCCATCGTCATGTCCGAGATGGTGGAGTACAGGTCATCCCGCAGGGCCGCCCGGGCCAGGGCCTGCCACCTGTCCTGCCGGGGCAGGCTGCTGATCCGTTCCAGCAGCGAGTCGGCGTGGAACCGGTTGAAGACGGTGTAGTAGACGGCCGCGATTTCATTCACGGGCTCTTTGCGCCCATGCGCGATCTTGGCAATGTCCAGCAGCACGAAGCTCTCGAAAAGCTCCGCCCATCGCAGGGCGAGGCCTTCCGGCAGCTCCCATTCACGCGCTGTCTCCAGCCAGCCTGCCACCCGTTCCCGGTCATCACCCCGCAGGTAGTCCAGCAGGTGGGCCCGCATCGGCTCCATCACGGGTTTGAACTCCGACACGACGTCGGCTATCGGCCGGGAGACCGTGCCCTGGCCCAGGAGCCAGCGGACTGCACGGTCAAGCAACCGCCTGATGTCCAGATGGACGGCGCTCCAGTGCTCGGTGGGGAAGGATGCCGGCAGGCTGTTCAGCTCCCCCACCATGCGGTCCAGCTCGTAGATCTCCCGCAGGGCCACGAATGCCTTTGCCACCGCTGCTTCGCTGGCCGACGTTTCCTCCATCACCCGGAACGCGAACGTGATGCCGCCGAGGTTAATCATGTCGTTGGCAACCACAGTGGCAATGATCTCGCGCCGCAGCGGGTGGGTGTCCAGTTCAGCGTCAAAACGCTCCCGCAGCTGCGCGGGGAAGTAGGCGCGCAGCGTCTGCCTGAACCAGGGGTCGTCTGCCAGGTCGCTTTCCCGCAGTGCCGTCGCGAGCTCGATCTTGGCATACGCGGCGAGTACAGACAGTTCAGGAGATGTCAGCCCCTGGCCCTGCTGCAGCCGCTCCCGGAGCGCTTCGGTGGAGGGAAGCGCCTCAAGGTCCCGTTTCAAGTCGGCCGTCTTCTCGAGCCAGTCCATCAGCCGTTCGTAGCTCGGGCTCCACTCGGCCACCTTGGTCCGGTCGTTCAGCAGCAGGATGTTCTGGTCAATGTTGTCTTCAAGAACCAGCCGGCCCACTTCGTCGGTCATCGATGCAAGGAAGCCGGAGCGTTCTTCCGCCGACAGCTTTCCGGCAGCCACCATCCGGTCCACGAAGATCTTGATATTGACTTCGTGGTCGGAGCAGTCCACGCCGGCGGAGTTGTCGATGGCGTCCGTGTTGAGGATGACACCCTGCAGCGCCGCTTCAATGCGGCCGCGCTGTGTCATGCCGAGGTTTCCGCCTTCGCCCACCACCTTGACGCGCAGGTCCCGGCCGTCCACCCGGATCGCGTCGTTGGCCTTGTCCCCCACCGAGGCGTTGGTCTCGGTGCTCGCCTTGACGTAAGTCCCGATGCCGCCGTTGTAGAGCAGGTCGGCGGGGGCAAGGAGGACTGCGCGGAGGAGTTCCGGCGGGCTGAGTTCGGTGGTTTCGGCCGGCAGTCCCAGCGCCGTGCGGACCTGGGGCGAAACCGGGATCGACTTGGCCTGCCGGGCGAAGACTCCGCCGCCTTCACTGATGAGCGACTTGTTGTAGTCATCCCACGAGGACCTCGGCAGCTCGAACAAACGCTGCCGCTCCGCAAACGAGGCTTCCTCGTCCGGGTTGGGGTCGAGGAAAATGTGGCGGTGGTCGAAGGCCGCCAGGAGGCGGATGTGGCGGGACAACAGCATGCCGTTACCGAAGACGTCCCCTGACATGTCCCCCACGCCCACCACGGTGAACGGCTGGGTCTGGGTGTCCAGGTCGAGTTCGCTGAAGTGGCGTTTCACCGACTCCCACGCACCCCGCGCCGTAATGCCCATCGCCTTGTGGTCGTACCCCACGGATCCGCCGGACGCGAACGCGTCCCCGAGCCAGAAACCGTACTCGGCAGCGAGCCCGTTGGCGATGTCGGAGAACGTCGCGGTGCCCTTGTCGGCAGCCACCACGAGGTAGGAATCGTCGTCGTCGTGCCTTACAACGTCCGACGGCGGCACGAGCCTTTCGCTGTCACCCTCGGTGAGGAGGTTGTCTGTGATGTCCAGCAGGCCCCTGATGAAGGTCTTGTAGCTTTCGATCCCTTCCGCCATCCAGGCGGCGCGGTCAACCGTGGGGTCGGGAAGCTGCTTGGCAAAGAAACCGCCCTTCGCCCCCGTAGGCACGATGACGGCGTTCTTCACCGTCTGCGCTTTCACCAGCCCCAGGATCTCGGTGCGGAAATCCTCGCGGCGGTCGGACCAGCGAAGCCCGCCGCGTGCCACCTTGCCGAAGCGGAGATGGACCCCCTCCACCCGCGGCGCGTAGACCCAGATCTCGAACATGGGGCGCGGGAAGGGCAGGCCCTCAAGCCGGGCGGGATCGAGTTTGAAACTCAGGTGAGGCTTGTTCTGGTAGTAGTTGGTCCGGAGCGTCGCCTCGATCAGGTTGACGAACGTGCGGAGGACCCTGTCGGCGTCGAGCGTCTCCACCTTTTCAATGGCCAGGTCCAGGTCCTTGCGGGCGGACGCCTGGGCCTCATTGCGCTCTTCGTCGTTGAGGGAAGGATCGAAGCGCGCGGCGAAGAGCGCAGTCAGCCCCTTGGTCACGCGGGGGTTGGCCAGCAGGGTATCGGCCATGAAGCCGAAGGAGTTGGTGTTACCCATCTGGCGCATGTACCGCGCGTAGGCCCGCAGCACGGTGATCTTCCGCCACTGCAGACCCTCGCGCAGCACCAGCCGGTCGAAGCTGTCCGACTCGGCTGCACCCGTCACTGCAGCGCCGAAGGACTCGGCAAGGAGCTGGCCCGTGGAGACCGGGTCCACCTTTGCCGGGTACTTCAGGCCAAGGTCGTACAGGAAGAAGTCGCGGCGGTCCGCCGTTTCGATTTCGAAAGGCCGCTCGTCCAGGACCTCCAGTCCGAGGTTGTGGAAGTACGGCAGGATCTGGCTGAGGCTCTTGGGCTCCAGCATGTAGAGCTTGACCCGCGCGTCCTCCTCCAGTGTTGCCCCCGCACCTTCCGGGAGATAGACGTGCACGCCGGGGCGCTCCTGGACAGTACCTTCAGCCCGTTCCGCGGCGGCACCGTACTTCTCGAACCGTGCAATGTCCTCGAGTGCGTCCTCGACTTCGTAGTCCACCCGGTAGCTGGCGGGAAACGCTTCCGACCAGATGGCGGCAAGCTCCTTTGCCTCAGAAACGTCCCGCCCCTCGCGCAGGACCTCCGCGATCCCTTCGCTCCAGGAGCGGGCAGCCCGCACAAGGCGCTTCTCCAGCTCCTCCGCATTGACGTTGCTGATGTCTGCGTTCTTGGGCAGCCGGATGCGGAAGAACAGGCGGGCCAGCGCCGACTCCGTCATGCGGGCTTCGTAGTCAATGGAGACGGCCTGGAACGTTTCGCGCAGCTCCTGCTCGATGCGGAGGCGAACGTTCGTGGTGTACCTGTCCCGTGGAAGATAGACGACGGCGGACATGAACCGGCCGTAGATGTCAGGCCGAAGGAACAGCCTGGTGCGCCGACGCTCCTGGAGTTTCTGGATGCCGAGGGCAGTGGCGGCTAGGTCCGGGACCTCAATCTGGAATAGCTCGTCCCTGGGATAGGTTTCCAGGATGCCCAGCAGGTCCTTGCCGGAGTGGGAGTCCGGGGGAAAGCCGGCGCTACGAAGCACCGCGTCAACCTTCTCGCGCACAATCGGAATATTCCGGACGGAGCCGGTGTAGGCGCTGGTTGCCAGGAGGCCGATAAAGCGCCGCTCGCCGTTGACATTCCCCGCGGCGTCAAAGCTCTTCACACCGATGTAGTCCAGGTAGGCCGAGCGGTGGACGGTGGAGCGGGAGTTTGCCTTCGTGATGACCAGGGCGCGTTTTTCCCGTGCCTTCTTCCGGCCGGTGTCCGTCAGGTGCTGAATGTGGGGCGAGTCGGTGGAGGGCCGCAACAGCCCAAGGCCGCTGTCTTCACGGAGCTCCAGGACGTCTTCCCCATCAACGTTGACCAGGTCGTATTCCCGGTAGCCCAGGAAGGTGAAGTTCCCGTCGTCGAGCCAGCGAAGGAGGTCCTGCGCCTGCCGCAGTTCGGCGATTTGCGAGGAGTTGGCTGTCTGGTCAAGGCTTTCCGCGATTTGGATGGCCTTCTGGCGCATCTTTGGCCAGTCCTCCACGGCGGCGCGGACATCCTTGAGGACCCGTTCAAGGCCTTCGAGGAGGGAGGCTTTCGCGTCTTCCGAGACGCGGTTGATCTCGACGGCGATCCAGGACTCCATGTGCGAGGCGTTCTCACCCTGGGCAATGAGGTGGGACAGGCTGGGCATGGCGGCCGTGTCGCCGCTGGAAATCCCAAGGTGCGCCGGGACCCTGCTGACCTTGGTGAGCTCGCCGCTCTCCCTGTTCCGGGTAGCCACGAAGAGGGGGTGGATGACCAGCTTGATGGCGGCATGCTGCCGGACGAGTTCGGCGTTGACCGAGTCCACCAGGAAGGGCATGTCATCTGTGACAACGAAGACCACGCTGCTGTCTTCCTCGTCCGCAATGGCGACCTTCGCCTGGCCAGGCCTCCGGACGGAGGCGATCTCCCGGTGATGGTCGGCACGGGCAACCAGCACGTCCCGGGGGTACGTTCGGGCGTCCTCTTCGGCTAGGTGCTGGTAGTAGTCCCCAACGAAGCCCTCATCGCCTACAAGGGAAAGGGGCTGATCCTCCACGCTGGATCCAGACGACATCGACAAACGCCTCCATCACAAGATATTCGCTGCACCCTTGCAGCTCTTATGGCGAGCCTAGTCCTTCGCCCGGCGCCGTGCTGTGGAAGAAAATACAGAGGATTTCCGATTTTGCTGGTCGGATGCACAAACCAAATCGCGGATGGCGTGGCGGAGGGACGAATCTGGAGCAACCTCAAGCAGCAGGGACCCGCCCAACAGTGCGGCATCCGCCGCAGACACGTCGTAGGGAAGGAAAGCCTTAAGCTCAGACGCGGGACCGTACCGCTCCCAGGCATCCATCAGCTGCCTCTCCGGCCCTCTGCCTACCGACGAGGCGCGTACGCGGTTCATCACAACAATGGGTGATGCCTGCGGAACAGCCAACTCGAGCTCTGCGAGGCCACGGACCAGCCTCGGCACTCCCACCGGGTCCGCGGCACCCACAGCGTAGAGCGTGTCAGCCAGCTCGAGCGACCGCAGCGTGGCTGCGTTCCGCCGCGGGGCCAGCGTATCGAAACTGAGTTCTTCGTCCGCTTCAAGGCAGAACCCGGCATCCACCACAACGACTTCCGCAATCTCCCGGGCGCGTTCGAGGACCAGCGCAAGGGCGGAGGCCCGGAGCTCCGTCCAGCGGTCCGCCCGGGTAATCCCGGTAAGCACCCTGAAGGTGCCCGCTTTGGTTGCCACTGGCGCGGCGATCTTCTCGAGCGCCTCCCTGTCCAGCAGGCCCTGGTCCGCGAGCCTGCATGCCTGTGCCAGGCCCGCCGACTCATCGAGGAGGCCCAGGACAGCCGCGATGCTGGCGCCATAACTGTCGGCGTCAACAAGAAGCACGGCCGTTCCTTCCGCAGCCAACTCACCGGCGATATTTGCAGCAACGGTGGTCCGTCCGGGAGCTCCGGCCGGCCCCCAGACCGCAATGATCCTGCCCGGACCCGGTTCATCCGGCCCCGCCGGCGGCTCGGCCTGGACGGACTTCAGTGCAGCCCCGGGGTCAGCCGGGCCGCTTCTCCGGGCAACACCTGGCCCCCGCCCTGTAAGTTGGGCTACCGCCTCCGCGATCCTGTCCGAGAGCGCCGCGGACTCCACGCCGGTCAGCGCTGAAGCTACCCCTATCGACCGCAGCCGGGCGGCTTCGTCGGCGTTGTCAGTCAGGGCAATGATTGCCACCCCAACTGCCGAAAGCCTGTCCACGAGCGAGGAAGTCAGTCCTTCGGACCCGTCCGCCACAACCGCAGCCCTGGCCAGGCCGCTTTGGCACGCCGCCAGAAGTTCGGGAAGTTCCGTGCACCTCCTGACCACCGTTACCGGTCCATGCAGGCGCTCGAGCCCGCCCACCAGATCGTCCCTGCTCTGGCCGACGGTAACTACCGGGATGCTCACCTGGCACCGCCGCCCGGGTTCCAGACCACAGAGATTTTCGCCTCGTTGGCCTGGGCCCCCAGAAGGGCCGGCATTTGACCATCCTCCACCAACACCATCAGGACGGTGGTTTTTGATGATCCCAGAGCCGTCGAGCCGGAAGTTACTTCCGCGATCTCAGCGCCGGGAAGGAGGAGTTTCGGTTCACTGAATCCGTTGCGGGCATCCGGCTGCGCAACCCAAACGTCCACCCTCGCGCCGGCGACGGCTTGCGCCGGGAGGGTTTCCTCGATGGTGAGGGCTACCGGCTTCCGGTCGAGTTGGTCGACTGAGCCAAGGCTGGCGCGGGGCACCAACTGGTGCTTGCCGATGCGCTGGACCGCCACCACCCCTTCGGGGATGCCTGATTCGGCCGTAATATACTGCTCCTCCGTCTCACCCAGGCGCACCTTTGCGCGCACAACGTTATCCCGGGTCAGCCTCTCCCCTACGGCGATGCCGTCACGGGCCGCATATACCTCGGTGGTCCGGTCCGCACTGCCGACAAGGAACACAACACCCGCCACGGACACCAGGACCAGGAGGACACCTACCAGCAGGCGGGGGTCCTTCCATGATGGCCGTTTCAGCCTGGCCGCCGTGGCGGATGAATCAGGAACCATGAAAATTTCTCCCCCTATGTGCGCCGGCCCTGCTCGCCGTGTCCAAACACCCTCATTGTTACCGCCGTGACGCTGGAACGAAAGTCACGATGCCAAACAGGGCCAATCTGTGGATAACAGCAGCATAAGGTCCCATTCGATGGCAAAATGGAGGCATGCCAAGGTTCCTAACGCTCGCAGATGTCGCCGAGCAGCTTCAGATCAACTCGCCGGCCGCGTACGCGCTGGTCCGCAGTGGAGAACTGAAGGCCATCCAGGTGGGCGGCCGCGGCCAATGGCGGGTTGAAGAAAAGATGCTGGAGCAATACATCGAGGAGCGCTACGCCGAGGCCAGCCGGATGATCCAGGAATCCAAGTCCAGGTCCGTCTGAGCTCCGTCCGGGACTTCGGCGCCAACAGCACCGCCGGCTAAGAATCGCCAGTCCGCCGTGACCTGACGGCCGCCAACGCCGCCAAGGGGATGACTGACACCTGGCCGACTTGGTTGCTGCGGCGCACCTCTCCCGGAGTGAACGTCGCCAGGTCCAGATAATCCTTCCCCACCCGGTCGATGACCCCGGCCAGCCTCACCGCACCGGCACCATGCGCCAACGTCACCGCCAGTTCCGCGCGGTCCCGTGCCAAAGCGCGCAGCGCGTGCGCAAGTCCCAGCCCCCTGCGCACCGCCGACGGTTCAGCCACGGAGAACCTGCCCAGGCCCACATAACGTACAGCGGCGGCATACGGGACCAGGACCTGGTGCCGCTCCTCATCGAGAACCAAGGCGTCCGCGCCAGCGTGGCTCAGCGCGCCGCGGACAACATCGCCACACGCGAGATGCACGGCGAGGCGGCACCCCAAGGCGCCGCGGAGCCGGTCCGCGAGCCCGACGTCCACCATCTCCGCCCGGGTCCGTTCGTTGATCTCCGCGTCCAGGGAAAGCCGCTCCGATTCGGCAAATTGGCTTTCCATGTCATTGAAGAGTGCATCCCAGCGCATTGCGTCAGCGTAGGACCGGGCCGGGCGGCCGGTCAATGCATCAAGTAATTCTTTCCAGCGTATGGACAAACCTGCACGCACGGGCTCAAACTTTCCTTATGCGTATCAAACAACATCAAACTGCATCAAATGAGCAGTTCTGTGGCTAGGCCTGGATCACGGCGGTTGTCTGCCGACGCCGTGGCAGCGGCAGCTGTCCTCCTGTTGGGCCTTTTGCTGTGCCTCATCGGCTCGGGGCTGCTGGAACAGTGGAAGGATTCGTATGCGCGGCAGCAGCTGCCCGGCGTGGAGATTCATCTGGCTGCCGCAGCAGGCATTGCAGGAGCGGGCATTGTGGCCTGGTGGTTCGTGTCGCTGGCGTGCGCGGCCGCTACCGCCGTCCTGGTCAGAACAGGCAGAGCCCGGGCCGCAGCAGCCACGCGGAAGCTTTCCCCCGCTTTCATGCAGCGGTTGGTGCTCGGCGCGCTGTCCGTTCAACTCCTGGCCGGACCCGTGGCCCACGCCTCGGTACCGGCGCCCGGCCCGGTGTGGGCACCCACGCAAGGCCACTCATCCTCGGCGCCCGCCGGCCCTGCCACTGCGACAGCCCAAGATCCAGCCAAATCCCCGCCGGCCAATACGGAGACGCTGGCCGGTGCAGTGACCCGATCCGGGAATGAAGCACCGGCCGGCAACGTGGCGCCGGTCCATACAGGGAAGGAACACGCCGTCGTTGAAACAACGGCGCCACCGCCACCCGTCCACCCCGGCTGGCAACCGGTCCCGCCGGTGGCGAATCCGGGCCTGCTTGCGGCTCCTGCCATCCGTGCCACCCGGGAAGCAGCGCCTGCGGAGGTTGAAGGCGTCACCGTCCAGGCGGGAGACACCCTGTGGGACATCGCTGCCCGTCATCTGGGACACGGTGCTTCGGACCTGGACATCGCGCTTCAATGGCCCCGCTGGTACCAGGCCAACCTGGCACTCATAGGACAGAACCCTGACGTGCTGCTCCCGGGACAGATTCTTCAGCCACCTTCACCCGCCCACAAATAGCCGGGCCGCGAATAGCCAGGCCACACCCTACGAGCCAAGCCCGATCCCGTCCGCCATCCCACTGACGGGCAATCCAACCAAGGGGAAACCAATGAGTGCAGTGACACCGATACGCACGGCCAAGACCACAAACTGGGCGGGCCAAGGGACGGCCCCGGGAGCGGAGGCAGGACATGCGCCGCGCCGGCCAACCACGCCACCGTTGTCTCCGGGCCGCCAGGCAGCTTCCACGCCTTTGCGTCCCGTCGACGACATGGCGGAGGTCCGCGCAGTCACCCGCACCACAGTGCAGGCGGCCATGGAGGTACTTGCCGGGATCCGGCCGATCCATCAGCTTGCCCGGCGCCTTGACCCCCGTTGCCTGACGGCCCTGCAACACCGGGCCGCCCTTATCCGCCGCGAGCTCACGCGTACGGGCAGTCCGGCCCTGGCAAGGCTCCATCGCAACTCGACTGTCAGGTCGGTCCGGGTCTGCGAGGTCGCCGACGGCATTTACGAGGCCAGCGCAGTGGTGGTGGACGACGTACGGGCCCGTGCCGTTGCCGTCCGGCTGGAGCAAAGCAAGCAGGTGTGGCGGGTGACCGAACTTGTCATTGGTTGACGACGCAGCGGAAAGAAAGCAGGGCCGGGAACCACTGTTCCCGGCCCTGCCCGCACTCATTGCCTGGCACCGCGGCCGGCAGGCAGGTCGTTCTGTGGTCAGCGGCGCTTTTTCTTTGCGGGGCGCTTTGCCGCATCCTGCGCGGCCGCCTTGGCCGGATTTCCGGAACGGCCGGAGGAACGGGTCTCTACCCTGGTCTGCGTGCCACCGGTTTCGCTCGGAGCCGTGTACTGCAGCTGGGCAGGCTTTTCCGGAGCTTCCAGACCGGCGGCCCGTACCTGCGGTTCGACATGCTCGGTGTGTCCGCCCTGTGCATCCGGCACCACCACGTCCTGGGCAGGAGTGACTTCCACTTCGAGATTGAACAGGAACCCCACGCTCTCTTCGCGGATGGCTTCCATCATGCTCTGGAACAGGAGGAAGCCTTCACGCTGGTACTCCACGAGGGGATCACGCTGTGCCATGGCGCGCAGGCCAATGCCCTCTTTGAGGTAGTCCATCTCATACAGGTGTTCCTGCCACTTCCGTCCAATGACGGAGAGGACCACCCGGCGCTCAAGTTCCCGCATGCTTTCGGAGCCGATGGCTTCCTCGCGCGCCTGGTACACCAGCCGTGCGTCGGACAACAGCTCCTCTTTCAGGAACTCAACAGTGAGCCTGGACTTCCCGCCGGCTTCCTCGATGATCTCGTCCGGAGTAACGCTGACAGGGTAGAGCGTCTTGAGGTTGGTCCAGAGCAGGTTGTAGTCCCAGTCGTCCCCGTTACCTTCGGCCGTTGCGGCGTCGATGAAAGCGGTGATGGTGTCTTCGACGAAGAACTGGACTTTCTCATGCAGGTCGTCGCCTTCGAGGATCCGGCGCCTGTCGCTGTAGATCGCTTCTCGCTGGCGGTTAAGGACGTCGTCGTACTTCAGGACGTTCTTGCGCTGTTCGGCGTTGCGGCCCTCAACCTGCCCCTGGGCGGAGGCGATTGCCCGGGACACCAGCTTCGATTCCAGTGCGACGTCGTCGGGCACGGAGCTGTTCATGAGCCGTTCCGCCGCCCCTGAGTTGAAGAGCCGCATGAGGTCATCGGTCAACGACAGGTAGAACCGGGACTCGCCGGGATCGCCCTGGCGGCCGGAACGTCCGCGGAGCTGGTTGTCGATGCGGCGTGATTCGTGGCGCTCGGTGCCAAGGACGTAAAGTCCGCCGAGATCCAGGACTTCCTCATGCTCGTCCTTGACGGACTGCTTGGCAGCCTCAAGGGCGGCGGGCCACTGGGACTCGTACTCCTCGGAGTTCTCTTCAGGGTCCAGTCCGCGCTTCGCGAGCTCGGCGACGGCGGTAAACTCAGCGTTGCCGCCGAGCATGATGTCGGTACCGCGGCCGGCCATGTTGGTTGCCACCGTGACGGCACCCTTTCGGCCCGCCTGGGCAACGATGGCGGCTTCGCGTGCATGGTTCTTCGCGTTGAGGACCTCGTGGCGAATGCCTTCCTTGGCAAGGAGCCGGGAGAGGTATTCGCTCTTTTCAACGCTGGTGGTGCCCACCAGGACAGGCTGGCCCTTTTCGTGGCGTTCGGCAATGTCCCGCACAACGGCGTCGAACTTGACCGTTTCATTCTTGTAGACGAGGTCCGGCTGGTCGATGCGCTGCATGTCCCGGTTTGTCGGAATGGCCACTACGCCCAGCTTGTAGGTGCTCATGAACTCGGCCGCCTCGGTTTCGGCGGTGCCGGTCATGCCCGAGAGCTTGTCGTACATGCGGAAGTAGTTCTGCAGCGTAACGGTGGCCAGGGTCTGGTTCTCAGCCTTGATCTCGACGCCTTCCTTGGCCTCGATCGCCTGGTGCATGCCCTCGTTGTAGCGCCGGCCGGCCAGGATGCGGCCGGTGTGCTCGTCGACAATCAGCACTTCACCGTCCAGGATGACGTAGTCCTTGTCCCGCTTGAACAGTTCCTTGGCCTTGATGGCGTTGTTAAGGAACCCGATGAGGGGCGTGTTCGCGGACTCGTACAGGTTCTGGATGCCGAGGTAGTCCTCCACCTTTTCGATGCCGCTCTCCAGGACGCCGACGGTGCGCTTCTTCTCGTCGACCTCGTAATCCTTCTCCGGCTGCAGCCGCTGGACCACTTTGGCAAATTCGCTGTACCAGCGGTTTGTGTCCCCCTGCGCGGGGCCGGAGATGATGAGCGGGGTACGCGCCTCATCGATGAGGATCGAGTCCACCTCGTCAACGATGGCGAAGTTGTGCCCGCGCTGGACGAGCTCGTTCCTGTCCCACGCCATGTTGTCGCGGAGGTAGTCGAAACCGAACTCGTTGTTGGTGCCGTACGTGATGTCCGCGGCGTACTGCTGGCGCCGGACCGCCGGGTCCTGGTTGGCCAGGATGCACCCGCTGGTCAAACCAAGGAAACGGTAGACGCGGCCCATGAGGTCGGACTGGTATTCGGCGAGGTAGTCGTTAACGGTGACCACGTGGACACCCTTGCCGGTCAACGCGTTCAGGTAGGCGGGAGCGGTCGCCACCAGGGTCTTGCCTTCGCCGGTCTTCATTTCCGCGATGTTGCCCAGGTGCAGGGCGGCACCACCCATCAACTGGACATCGAAGTGGCGCATCCCCAGGGTCCGTGACGAAGCTTCGCGGACTGCGGCAAAAGCCTCCGGAAGCAGGTCATCCAGCTCCTCGCCATCCTGGTGGCGTTCGCGGAGCCGGGCAGTTTCTTCCCGGAGTTCGGCATCCGTGAAGGTCTTGAAGGAGTCTTCCAGGGCATTGATGGAGTCGGCATAGTTCCTCAGCTGCCGGAGTGTTTTTTTGTCACCGGTGCGGAGAAGTTTTTCGATAAGTGATGCCACGTGAAGATGCTCCCAGTCTCATGCCGCCGAATTCTGGCGTTTTTAGTCTACGGGAGAGACGCCGCCGCGAGCCCCGTTTGTTCCCTCAGAGCGGATACTCCCCTGCCGCTGACCGCCGCGGCGAGGCTCCCGGCGAGGTCTCCAACCGGGAAGACTTCCACTTCGGACAGGCCGAGCCAGTCGGCCATGAGCCGAAGCTCCGCAGCGAGTTCGACGGCGGTGTCCGGCGGGGCGTAAGGCTCCGCGAAGGCGGACCTCGCCAGCAGGATCCCGCGTTGGCGGTCCGCCTTCAGGTCCACACGGGCCACGATCCTGTCGCGGAGGAGGAAGGGAAGGACGTAATACCCGTAGCGCCTCTTGTGTTCGGGCGTGTAAATCTCGATCCGGTAGTGGAAGCCGAACAGTTCCTCAAGCCGCCGGCGTTCGAACACCAGGGAGTCGAACGGACTCAGCAAGGCGCGGCCGGTGGCGCGCCGAGGCAACCTCGCTTCGACATGGCGGAAGACATCACGGTCCCAGCCCGGAACTGTGACGCGTTCCAGCCTGCCCATCCGCACCAGATGTTCGACGGCGGCCGCCGCGGCCTTCGGAGGGGTGCGGAAGTAATCCGCGAAACAACGTACGGTGCCGATGCCATGTGCCTGGGCAGCGGCGTCGATCAGCCGGTGCATCGCTTCCGCTGGACCGGCGTCGCCTGTCGCCGGCCCGGACAACTCCGGCAGCACCCTGGATGTCAACGTGTACCTGCGCTCGAACTGCTCCGTCCGCGCTGCCGCGGAGACCACGCCTTCCTCGAACAGGTGCTCGAGCACCCGTTTGACGGCGTTCCAGTTCCAGCCCCAGTTGGCAGTCTCCTTCTCCTCGACGTGGCCCATCCTGGCAGTCAGCTGGGCCGCGGTCAGGGGCCGGGAGCGTGCCAGCGTGTCCAGGATCTTCCCTGCGATTGCGGCGCGAAGGTCAGGGTCCATGCGGGAGGCGCCGACCCAGGAGCGCTTCTGCCACAGGAGGAGGTCCGCGTAGTGCTCCGGGCGGATGTAGCTCGCTTCGTGTGCCCAGTACTCCACCATGCGCCGCGGATGGACGGCGGTCATTCGCTGGAGGATGGTTCGGTCGTAGTTTCCCAGCCGCGAAAAGAAGGGCAGGAGGTGGCTCCGGGAGACGACGTTCACGGAATCGATCTGGACGAGCTGGATCCGGGCAAAGGTGCGGCCCACCGCCCGTGAGGTCACGGGGCCGGTGGGCCGTCCTTTGTCGAGTCCCTGGGCTGCCAAAGCGATCCGCCGTGCCTGGTCCAGGCTCAGCGTCGCTGACACTTCAGTCCTCTCTGTGGATGGTGTCAACCACCCTACGCGTTTGCGGCGGCGTCGTCCGAACGGTACGCAATGACCTTTTCCTCCACCACGGTGTCTCCGGGTTCGCACTCGTGATCCAGCGTGATGACCCCGTAGGTCCAGCCGCGGCGCCGGTACACGACCGACGGCGTGTTGGTGGCCTTGTCCACGAAAAGGTAGAAATCATGGCCCACAAGTTCCATGTTGTCCACGGCGTCGTCGAGGGAGAGGGAGGCGGCAGGAAAAACCTTGCGCCGGATCAGGACGGGCGAGTTGCCGGCCGGGATGTCGTTTTCAACATCGTAGGGAGACTTGTCCTCGGGGGCGGCGACGGCCTCATTCCGGTGGCTGGCCTCGACATAAAGCGGTTCTTGCGTGCTGGCGGGTTCCAGGGTGGCCGTCGCTTCCCGGACAGCCTTAGGGGTGTGCCGTCCATGGTGGACCTTCTTGCGGTCCTTGGCCCGACGGAGCCGTTCAAGCAGTTTGTTGTAGGCAAGATCAAAGGCCGCGAACTTGTCAGCGGCGCTGGCTTCGGCACGAATCACGGGTCCCCGGCCCAGCACCGTCACCTCAACGGTCAGCTGGTCGCCGGTCTGCCGGGCATTGGTCTCCTTCGAGACTTTCGCGTCCACCCGCTGGACCTTGTCCCCAAGCGACTCGATTTTCGAAATCTTTTCCCCGGCATATTCACGGAACCGGTCTGAGACTGTCAGATTTCGTCCGCTGATCATAAACTCCATGGTGCCCTCCAAATGACTTCGGTGACACGACGGCGGCGCTTCCCTGGGCCGATCTGTGTGACAGTCGAGCCCCTCTCCGAGCCGCCATCGAAAGGTACATTCTGTTCTTGGTACCCACCACCGACGTTAGTTCATAGGCACCCGTTATTCATCCTTTCTTGGTTTATTTTTTTCTAAGTCATGGCGGCTTCCGCGGGTCTTCGGGAGTTGGGCGCCGTGGCCCTCGGCGTCCGGCGGGCGTGTCGCAGCGAGGACGACGGCACCCGTTACCTGTGCCCCTGCTGCATGGAGCGCGCGGGCTGCTTCGGCCAGCGTGGAGCCGGTGGTCAGGACGTCGTCGATGATGACGCAGCGGCGCCCGGCCACCTTTGCCCGCCCCCGCGTGGAGACCCGCATGGAACCGCGCACCCGCTGCGCCCGGGCGCCCCGGCCCAGGCCTTTTTGGCCGCCCGGCAGCTGCAGGACGGACCCGCCGGCCTTGGCGAGGACATCTGCGACAGGCCACCCTGCAAGCTGCTGCGAGGCCCCGGCCAGCAGCAGGTGGACAGGGCTGAAACCCCGATTCAGGTAGGCCTTGGTGCTGGTGGGCACGGGGACGAGGCAGATCTCTCCGGAGCCCTCGGCGGCTGCGCGAACCGCCCCGGCGAGCGCGCGGCCCAGGCTTCGCTTGAGCTGCTGCTGGCCGTGCCTCTTGAACGAAAGCAGGGCCTGCGCGAGCTCTTCGCGGTAGACGCCGGCAGCCACCACCGGAAGCAGCACCGACCCGTCCACATCCATGAGTGCCGGCGCTCCGCTTTCTGCCCGGAACGGGGCTGCGGTGAGGTGCCGGATGCGACGATCACAGGGGATGCAGAGCGCCCGGTCTTCCGCACCGCAGCTGACGCAGTCAACCGGAACAGCAAGCGACAGGAGGTCCGCCGCCGCTCCCGTGAGCTGGTCGGTGAACCGGAGGAAGGCGCTGCCGTGGTCTGAGCGGTGCCGGGCGGCAATTCCGTCGGGCGGGTCAAGGTCGGGATCGGGCCGGACACCTGTCACGGCCCGCCCGCCGGCTAAGGGTCTGCGGCTCACCCCACCATCTTCGGCCTGCGCCCCGTCGCCGCGCAGCGGGCAGGCGCGCTATGTGGACAGTGCCCCGAAGCGCTACTGCCGGCCACGATGTCCGGCCGCGGTTCTCAGCCGGGAAATGCCGGATCGATCGGGCCCTTGATCTGCGGAGACCAGCCGTTACCAAGCCGCTGGAAAATCCCTTCAGCCGACTGTGCATAGATTTCCTCAGCCCCGTTGCCCGCGCTGAGGGCCACGAGGCCTGGCCACGGTGCCAGCTGCTGCGGCTGCCCGGAGGTGAGGGACAGCAGTTCCGGGGTGACGTTCTGCCCCGCTGATGCCTTCATCACGGCAACAGTTGTATCCGTGACCCAGACGCCCTGGTCCGGATCGCTGCCGGTGGCCAAGGTGGCCGGCGGTGTCAGCTCCCGCGGGGTGCCGTCGGCGCCCCGGATGATTCCGGTTACCTGAACCCTGGTTTTGCCGTTCTGCTCCGAAATCACCAGCGCCCGGACCCCTTCCCTGGAAATCCGGAACTCCTTGACTGTCCTTCCAGCCAGCCATGCGGGCGACAGGGTGACAGTTGGAACGGCGGCGCCCTCCGCAATCCCGGCCGGGCGGAACGCCACAACTTCAGTGCCGCCCGTGGCACCCGGACCTGCCGACCACACCCATTCACTGAGGCCGAAGGATGGCCTGCTCAGGGTGCTCCTCGTGGTCAGGGCCCGGGCGGGTTGCCCGGGACTGATGCTGTACAGCGTCGTGCGGCTTTCGTTGAGGAAAGCGGCCGTCTGCGAAACCGGGGACTCCGCGGGGAACCGCGGCGCGAACGATGATACGGGCTGCATGTCCGGAAGCGGCGAAACCCTGTTGTTCTCGTACCGCACCAGCTCGTTGCCGCTGATGGCAATCTGGCGGGACGGCACGCTCTTGTCCTGGACCGGCGGGAGGACGGCTCCGTTGTCTTCCACCCGCACCAGGTCCTGGTTGGCGCGCAGCTCGACATTGACGACGTCGGGCTGGCTGCGGAACGTCAGCGTCAGCTGCATCTGCATCCGGAGCCGGTCCTCCGGGGACGTCTCCATCAGTTCCTTGGCCGTCAGGTCCACCTGCGCAGCCCCTGAGACGACGGGGACCGACTCCCGCGCGAGCTTGATGCCGGACGGAAAGGCACTCGCCACCGCCCCGCGCAGGTACGGCGCCGGCCCTGCCAGCAGTGCGCTGGTCATCGCCTTGACGGTCTTGTTCTTGATGAACCAGCGGACATCCGGGACAGCGAACGTGAATGTGGGGTCGTAGAAGTAGATGGGGTAAGCCCCGTAAATCACCTTGAAGGTTTCCTCAGCAATGGCGGTGCCGTCCGGGAGGCCTGAAATACGCCATTCACCATCCACCTGGGTGAGAGTCACCGGGATATTTTCAATTGTTCCCTCCGGCGACTGTGTGGCGATGCCGTCCGCATCCACGGTGTAGGCGACATCCAGCTCGTAGTTGTAGACGTTCTCGTTTCCCGTTGCCACCACCCGCGCCTCCCGGTAGACGAGCGCCCGCTGGTCCGGCTTCCAGGACACCGAGGCGGCCTGGGTCAGGTACTGGCGTGCCACAGCGTAGTCGTCCTCATAGCCGCTGCCGGCCCGGTAGAAGTAATCGATGATGGTTTCCGGCAAGGCACCCGGTTGGGGAGCTGCCGGCAGGAACACCGGCGCGCTGACGTTGCCCGCGCTGCCTTCGCTGCTTTTGCCCACCGGCCCCGAGGTGGGAATACGGGCGCAGCCGGCCAGCAGCACCAGCAGGAGGACCAGCAGTGAAGCATGCAGCTTGGCCCGGCGGCCGGCGCGACCGATCATTTTCCCTCCTTCGGGGACGATGCCGGAGCAAGCGACGCGGCACCCGTTTCCAGGACGAGTATGTTCTCTGAGCGCGGCTCACCGGGAAGGGTGATGTCCTCCGGCTCCAGCTGGACCGGCGACTTGTCGATCTCTTCTCCTTGGCGGAGCGGCAGCGTCAGCCGGAAGTTGGCGCCGCTTCCCTTCCTGCCCCACGCCTGGAGCCAGCCGTTGTGCAGTTTGGTGTCTTCCATGGCGATGGACAGGCCGAGGCCGCTTCCGCCGGTAGTGCGCGCCCGCGCAGGGTCTGCCCGCCAGAAACGGTCAAAGACGCGCGCCGCTTCCGCGGGATCCATTCCGATCCCCTGGTCCCGGACGGCAATCCCGACGGCGGTCTGGCTGGCCGCCACGGTGACAGTGACTGGCTTACCTTCGCCGTGTTCCACGGCGTTGAGGATCAGGTTCCGCAGGATCCTGTCGATACGGCGGGCATCCATTTCCACGATGACGGCACCCTCCGGTGCCCTGAGGACAATCTCGGAACCATATTCGGCAGCCACCGGGGCCGCACCCTCGATGGCGTGGGCGATCACCTGCAGGATGTCCTCCGCTTCCGCATCCAGTACCGCCACACCGGCGTCGAACCTGGAGATCTCCAGCAGGTCCGAGAGGAGCGACTGGAAACGCTCCACCTGGTTGTAGAGCAGTTCCGCCGAACGCTTGTTGATGGGGTCGAAATCGTGCCGGGCGTCGTACAGGACCTCCGCAGCCATCCGGACGGTGGTCAGCGGTGTCCGCAACTCGTGGGAGACGTCGGAGACGAAGCGCTGCTGCATCTGGGAGAGGGTTGCCAGCTGGGTGATCTGTTCCTGGAGGCTGGCTGCCATGTGGTTGAAGGAGGCGCCGAGGCGGGCCACTTCATCTTCACCCCGGACCACCATCCGCTCCTGCAGCTGGCCCGCGGCGAGCTTCTCGGAGACCATGGCGGCGTGGCTGACCGGGCTGACCACGTTCCGCGTGACATACCAGGCGACGGCTCCGATCAGGAGCACCAGCACCGCACCGCCCGCCCACAGGACGCTCTGGATCTCGTCCAGCGTCTTCTGGGCGGTATTCAGGTCGTAAATAAGGTAGAGCTCGTAGACGGTGCCGTTGAAGGTCACTTTGTTGCCCACGGCAATGCCTGGCCGGTCCTCGGTGCCGACCGGGATGACCGTGGATGCCCAGTACTGGTCCTTCCCGGATTCCTGCACGGCCTTGCGAAGCGCCGGCGGAATGACGCTGACGGTCAACTGGTCGGAGGCCCGGGATTCGACCCAGCGGTTCCGCGGTTTGGTCTGTTCAGGCACGGCCTCGAAGACGTACCTGCGCTGGATGACCGACCCGCGGCCCTCCACGGCGTTCAGGGTGTCGTAAACGAGGGTGATCACGCTGGCCTGGTCGGTGACCTGCGCGCCGTCGAACGTGTCCTGCACCTGCTTGACGTTGTAGCGGGTCTCCGACTCGGCCTGCGTCAACCGCTCCTGGAAGAGGTTGTTGGCAATCTGGTTGGACAGGTACGCGCCCACCACAGCGAAGGAGGTGACGGCCAGGAGCAGGGTGGTGAGGACAGTCCGGAACTGCAGGGACCGGCGCCACCGGCGGTGGAGGGAACGTCCGACGTACCGCAGCGCCGGCAGGAACCGGCGGACTCCCGTCTTGACCAGCCGCGCAACGCGCAGGCTGACGATCAGGGACCGCCGCTGCCAGAGATGGGCGCGGAACGTCAGGCCCCGCAGGCTGATGGCGTCCGTGTGTTCGGGGGGAGGCGGCGGCCCGGTGCCGCTGCTGTGGTGCCCGGAAGTTTCCCCCGGAGCGGGGTTCGCGGAAGCTGGCACGCCCGTACCGGGTGTACCGCCTTGCGCCGCGGGTTCAGGCCCCTGCTTTGTAGCCGACACCACGCACCGTCAATACGACTTCCGGAGCTTCCGGATCCTGCTCGATCTTGGAACGAAGCCGCTGGACATGGACGTTCACAAGGCGCGTATCGGCAGCGTGCCGGTAGCCCCAGACCTGCTCGAGCAGCAGTTCGCGGGTGAACACCTGCCAAGGCTTCCGGGCGAGCGCCACCAGGAGGTCAAACTCCAGGGGCGTCAGAGAGATCCGCTCATTGCCCCGGCTGACGGTGTGCCCGGCGACATCAATGGTGATGTCCGCGATGCGCAACGTTTCGGGCGCTTTCTGGTCACCGGGTCGGAGCCGTGCACGGACGCGGGCCACGAGTTCCGCCGGCTTGAACGGCTTGGGCACGTAGTCATCGGCGCCGGACTCGAGTCCGCGGACGACGTCGGACGTATCTGACTTGGCGGTGAGCATGACAATCGGAACATCCGACTCCGCGCGGACCTGCCGGCAGACCTCGATGCCGTCCACACCGGGAAGCATGAGGTCCAGCAACACAAGGTCCGGCCGGGATGACCGGAAAACGTCCAGCGCCTGGGCGCCGTCCGCGCAGAAGACGGGCTCGAAGCCGTCGTTGCGGAGAACAATTCCAATCATTTCGGCCAGCGCTTCGTCATCATCTACCACCAGAATGCGTGCCTTCATAGCTATATATTCCCTTATGAGGATGGCTTTGTCCTATTGGACGCCCTCCGGCATGGCGGGGCGCTAGGATGCCCGACGCCGGAACTATAGGCT
Organism: Pseudarthrobacter sp. GA104; assembly: GCF_009741265.1. Taxonomy (GTDB): domain Bacteria; phylum Actinomycetota; class Actinomycetes; order Actinomycetales; family Micrococcaceae; genus Arthrobacter. The sequence continues at coordinate 3,712,505 of NZ_WOWL01000001.1, read as the reverse complement.
GGTGCCACGCCGTGCGTTGGCGCGCCGCGCCTGCGTCAATGGAGCGGGCGCCTGGCTGACGGCGCACTGGTACGGGGGAAGGAACATCGGTGTCACCACAGGATTCGGACGCGCAGGAGCCTCAGGACCGGCAGGCTGCCTGGCGGCACCCCTCCGGCCACCAGCCGCCAGGACCGCAGCGATCGGGACAACAGCCGTCCGGGCAACAACCTCCGGAGCAGCAACCGCCGGCCCGGAACCCGTGGGGGCCGCCGTCGTGGCAACCGCCTTCGGCGCAGCAGCCTTGGGGGCCGCCGCCGTTTCAACAGCCCTCGCCGCAGCAGCCTTGGGGGCAGCCCGGTTCTGCCTATCCCGGGTTGCCGCAGCCCCGGTATCCCAGCCAGCACTTTCCGAACCAGGGCCCTCCCTACGGCCAGCCGCGGTATGTTGCTCCCCCGAAGCCGGGCATAGTCCCGCTGCGTCCCCTGATGTTCGGGGAAATCATGGATGGGTCCTTCCAGGTGATCCGGCGGAACGCGAAGGCCATGCTGGGCGCTTCCCTGCTGGCGCAATCCCTCGCCGCCATCCTTACCGCTGTCCTCACCGCGGCCACGGCAACTTCGGCGGGCTCCATCGAAGGCTGGGCAAACAGCGCCAGTAATGCCGATCTGGCAACCCTCGGCCTGGGGTTCGTGGCCGCCATGCTGCTGGTGGCCGTCCTCAGCCTCTTCATTGCCTCCGTCCTGCAGGGCGCCATGGTGGTGCCGGTGGCCCGGTCCATCCTCAACCGGCCCACCAGCTTCAAGCAGATGTGGTCGCTTGCCCGCCCGCGGGTCGGAGCCCTGGTCCGGCTTGCTGCCTTGCTGATGGCCGCCGGCCTGCTGGCGGTGCTTGTCCCCGCAGCGTTGGCCGTCGCGCTGATCGCAAGCATGGAAGGGATCGGGATCCTGCTGCTCATCCCCCTGTTCCTCGGTTTCGTTGCCCTGTACGTATGGATTTACGTGAAGCTGATGGTAGCCCCGGCCGCGGTCGTGATTGAGGAGCTGGGTGCGCTGGACAGCCTCCGCCGGTCATGGGAACTGACCCGGGCCAACTGGTGGCGGATCCTGGGGATCACGTTGGTGGTGGGCATTCTGGTGGGCGTCGCCAGCCAGATCGTCATGATCCCGGTAGGCCTGCTGCCCCCGCTGGTGGCCAGTTTCCTGTCCCCGCACGGCGGCAGTGAGCAGGAGGTGGCCCTCGCCGTGGCAGTCGGAGTCATCACAGCAATCCTCGGCGCGCTGGCCGGGGCCCTCGGCTACGCCTTGCAGACGTCTGTGATGGCACTGGTCTACATGGACCTCCGGATGAGGAAGGACGGGCTGGACATCTCACTGCTCCGCCAGATGGAGTCCGGCGCCGATCCGAACGGCATTCCGGGCCGGGGCCACGCAAGGGGCACGCCAGGCTGGAGCCAGCCTGGCTGGAGCCCCGGACCCGGACCCGTTGCGGGGGCATGGCCGGATGGCCGCTGAACCCCCGGTCCTGCCCGCGGCAGAGGAAGCCCGGCGGTGGGCGGCCGAGGAACTGGCTAAACCGGAGTACCGCGAAGCTGCTCCGGGCTGGCTTGAGGAGCTCTGGAAGGACTTCGTGGACTGGCTCCAGTCGCTGGACGGTTCCGCGGCTGACGGGAGCACAGTGCCCAGCCCGGTCATTGGGATCGTCATCGCCGTGGTCATCGCCGCCGCCGTGATCATTGCCAAACCCCGGCTGAATGCGAAAGTGCGGCGGGCCAGGGAGGTCTTTGAGCCTGACAGCGTCTTGACGCCAGCGGATTACCGGCAGCGCGCCGAAACGTCCGCTGCGGCCGGGAAGTGGGGGGACGCCGTCGTCGACCGCTTCCGGGCACTGGTCCGTTCTGCCGAGGACCGCACCATCCTGGATCCGCAGCCGGGACGGACGGCTGACGAGGTGGTCCGTGAGCTTGCTGCACCGTTCCGTACCGAAGCGGACCGACTGGGCAAGGCGGCAGGGACCTTCGACGCTATCCGGTACGGGAACTTGGCGGCGGACGCCGCCGACTACCAGGCAATGGCCAGCCTGGACAAGAGCCTCGAAGCCATGAAGCCCGTCCGCACCCCCGCCCAGCAGGAGCAGGCCCCACAGGAGCAGGCCCGGCAGGATTCCCTGCCGCACACGGCGGCGCGCCCATGACCGCCGTGTCTCCGGCACCCTCAACCCGCGAGGTGCCTGAGCCGGGCGCTGCACCGGACAGCGGCACCGGGAAAGCCAATGGGCTGTGGGGGTGGCTGGGGCGGCACCGTGCCCTCGCCGCACTGTGGGCCCTCGTCGGCGCAGCCCTGGCGCTGGTTCTCTGGGCGCAGCTCGCTCCGAAAGGTGACGCCGTTCCCCTGTCCCTCAACAACGCCGGCCCGGACGGTGCCCGGGCCGTCACGCAGATCCTGGGCCGGCACGGCGTCAAGGTCCACGGCGTCGGGAACTTCGAGGCGGCCATGGCGGCGCTGGAGGCGGGAACCTCCCCGACCCTTCTGTTGTACGACAGGAGCGGCTTCCTCGACGAGCCGCGGCTCCAGGAACTGGCGGCGTCCGCGGAGAGGGTGGTGCTGGTTTCGCCCAGGCTGCAGACCCTGGCCGCGCTCAGCGGCAGCATCCGCCAGGCAGGGGTGGTCCCGGACGCCTCCTCCGCGCTGGATCCCGGGTGCAGCCTTCCTGACGCGGAAGCAGCCGGACCGGTGTCCGGCGAGTCAGGCTTTATTTACGACGGCGGGACCTCCTGTTACCGGCCTGCCGGTTCTGCCGCCGGAGTGCTTGCCGTGGAGGGTCACGGGCGGCTCACTGTCCTGGGAAGCACCGGCATCCTCAATAACGGGCGGCTGGACGATCTCGGCCACGCTGCGCTGGCCATCCGCACCCTCGGCACCTCCCCGGACCTGGTCTGGTACCTCCCGACCATCGAGGACCTGGAAACCGGCGCTTCCCCGCAGACCCTCGACGAACTCGCACCCGACTGGGTGCGTTTCCTCGGGCCGTGGCTCGCCCTGGTGGCCGCCGCGGCAATAGCCTGGCGGGGCAGGCGCCTTGGCCCTCTGGTGTTTGAGCCCCTTCCTGTGGTGGTCAAGGCAGTGGAGACAGCAGAGGGCAGGGCCCGGCTCTACCACGATTCCCGCGCCGTGGACCAGGCCCGGGACAACCTCCGGGCCGGAACCCTGGTTCGGCTTTCAGGGCACCTGCGGGTGGGCGCCGCGGCCACGGCCGACCAGGTGGTCAACGCCGCAGCACGGCACCTCGGCCAGCCGGCCCGGCAGATACACGAACTCGTCAACGAACATCCGCGGACCGAGGCAAGGCTTGTTGCCTGGTCGCGGGAGCTGGACAACCTAGAGAAAGAAGTCAAAAGGCGATGAGCGAGCAAGGCAGCGGCCCCCGGGTCCTGGACCACATGGAACATGATTCCGCCCGGCAGGCACTCCTGGACGTGCGCAGTGAGGTGGCAAAGGCCGTGGTGGGCCAGGACGCCACCGTTACCGGCCTGTTGATCGCGCTGCTGTCACAGGGGCACGTGCTGCTGGAGGGCGTTCCGGGGGTCGCGAAAACCCTGCTGGTCCGCGCGTTGTCCGCCGCATTGAGCCTGGACACCAAGCGCGTCCAGTTCACTCCGGACCTGATGCCAGGCGACATCACGGGCTCGCTGGTTTATGACTCGCACACCTCGGAATTCACCTTCCGGGAGGGGCCGGTCTTCACCAACATCCTGCTGGCGGACGAGATCAACCGGACGCCTCCCAAGACGCAGGCTTCCCTGCTCGAAGCCATGGAGGAGCGGCAGGTGTCCGTGGACGGCGAGTCCCGGCCGCTGCCCGGACCGTTCCTTGTCGCTGCCACCCAAAACCCGGTGGAGTACGAAGGCACCTATCCGCTGCCTGAGGCGCAGCTTGACCGGTTCCTGCTCAAGCTGACCATGCCGCTGCCAGGGCGCCAGGACGAAATGGAAGTCATCCGGCGCCACGCCGCCGGCTTCGATCCGAGGGACCTTACCGCCGCCGGCGTCCGCGCCGTTGCAGGTGCGGAGGACCTGGCACGGGCGCGGCAGGCGGTGGCCTCCGTGGCGGTGGACCCTGAAGTCATCGCGTACATCGTGGACCTGGTGCGTGCCACCCGCTCCGCACCTTCATTCCTGCTTGGGGTCTCGCCCCGCGGCGCCACTGCCCTGCTGAACACTTCGCGGTCCTGGGCCTGGCTCTCCGGCAGGAGCTTTGTCACCCCCGACGACGTCAAGGCCCTGGCCCTCCCCTGCCTCCGGCACCGCGTGGCGCTGCAGCCTGAAGCCCAAATGGACGGAGTACGCGTGGACGACGTGCTGGGCAGCATCCTGGCGTCCGTTCCCGTTCCCCGCTGATGGCCGTCTCCGGGCGTTTCGTGCTGCTGGTGCTGCTGGGCGCCGTGCCGGTCCTGGCATTGCCGGGCTGGGGAACGGTGCTGCTGGTGGCCGCCGCGCTGGCGGCCCTTGCCGCCGTCGACCTCCTGCTGGCGGCTTCCCTGCGTCCGGTGCACGTCCTGCGTTCCGAGCCTGGCAACGTCACGCTGCATGCGGGTACGGACGCCGTGTTAAAGGTGCAGAACGACGGCGGCCGGCGGCTCCGAGGTGTCCTCCGCGATGCATGGCAGCCCTCCGCGGGAGCGCAGAATCCGGTGCAGGACATCGACGTCCCGGCCGGGGAAGGCAGGCGCGTCACCGTCCGGCTGCGGCCGGTCCGGCGGGGCGACCTGGAAGTACCCCACGTCACCCTTCGCTCTTTCGGCCCGTTGCTGCTGGCCGCGCGGCAGCGGACCATTGACTGCCCCGGTTCGCTGCGGGTGCTGCCTCCCTTCCATTCCCGGCGGCACCTGCCGTCAAAGCTGCGAAAACTGCGTGAGCTCGACGGCAAGGCTGCGGTGCAGATCCGCGGCGCGGGCACCGAGTTCGATTCACTGCGGGACTACGTCCGGGGAGACGACGTCCGGTCCATTGACTGGCGGGCCACCGCGCGCCGGTCAGCGGTGGTGGTGCGCACGTGGCGGCCTGAACGGGACCGAAGGGTGGTCATGGTCCTGGACACCTCACGGACCTCGGCGGCAAGGATCGACGACGAAACCCGCCTGGACACGGGCATGGAAGCGGCGCTCCTGCTGGGTGTGCTGGCCGAGCGGGGCGGGGACCGCGTGGACTTCGTGGCGTTTGACCGCCGCACCCGCGCCCGGGCGGGCTCTGCCGGGCAGGGGAACCTCCTGGGCCAGCTGGTCCAGGCGATGGCACCGCTTGAGGCTGAACTCATCGAGATGGACTGGCCAGCGGTCCCGGCCCAGGTCCGCGCCGTTTCCGCGCACCGTTCCCTGGTGGTGCTGCTGACGTCGCTGGACGGCGGCGCACCCGAGGAAGGCCTCCTTCCCGTCGCGGCACAGCTGGCCCGGCAGCACGTGGTGGTGGTGGCAGCCGTCCGGGACCCCCAGCTCGGTGCCATGCTCAAGGAACGCGACGACGCCACCGGTGTATTCCGCGCCGCCGCCGCAGAGCGGGCGCTGCTGCAGCGCGCGGCCATCAGTACCGAGCTCCGGCAGCACGGCGTGGAAGTGGTGGACGCCGAACCGCACCAGCTGCCGCCGAAGCTGGCCGACATGTACATCAGGCTCAAGGCCGCCGGTACATTGTGAATTCACAGCATCTTGTCCTACCGTTTCGCAGGAGGCCCCATTGAACATTCCCATTTACCAGCAGGCGCTCGGCGCGCACTTTTCCCGGCTCCAGCCGGAGCTCCAGGAATACTTTTCCCTGGCCCCGGGTTCCGGCAGCTACGGAGTGGGGGAAGGGACCTTCGACGTCGTTGGCTGCCGGCAGGAATGGCTGCGCCCCCTGCTGCGGCTTACCAGCGGGGAGGAAGCATTCTTCCCCGAGTACGGCGAGAACATTCCTTTCCGGATTGAGAACCATGCCCACCAGGACCCCTTTGGCCGCTCCAGCCTGACAGCCCGCCGCGAAATCCGGTTCCCGGGCCGGACGCGGATCTTCCAGGACACCACCAGTGCGACCCGCCGGGCCGGCGCCACCCAGCTGGTGGACTACGTGGGACGGTACCGGAGGCTGGTGACCGACCTGAACCTGAGCGTCACGCCGGAGGGCCGGCTTCGCGGCATCTCCGAAGCCTCCCGGCTCTTCATTGGCCCCCTCCGCATCCCCCTTCCCGCCGCCTTGGATGCCAAAGCATACGCGGAACAGTGGTGGGACCCGGCCGACGGCGCCGCGGGCAAGCACCGCATCCAGGTAAAGGTGATCCAGCCGCAGATCGGCCTGGTGCTGGTGTATGCCGGCAGCTTCGACTACAGGCTGCGCCCCTACACCGGCGGCAGTTCAGCCCAGAGTTTCCTGCCCCGCTACGCGCAGCCGGACCGTTGGGAAAACCGGGTCTGAGTCCCGCTATCCCAGCGCCAGCTGGTTCAGCCCATCCGCCACCTGCGTGAGGCGTCCGAGGACCGCCGTGGCCTGTGCCGGGGTGCCGCCGGCCAGCCCCTGCGAGGGAGTGATCCGCACGGTGCCAAGCGCTGTGGCGGGCAGCCCCAGCTGGCGCCAGGGGCGCCACACGCCCTCGACGCAGTCCGACACCTTTGGCAGGGACCGTCCCGCAGTATCGAGCGCGCCGATCCACAGGCGCTTGTCCGCCTCAACCGCTCCAGCCAACTGTTCCCACTGCCGGGAAGTCAGGGCGTCAAACGGAACGGCAATGCCGTCGGCTCCTGCCGCGAGGATCTGCTCGAAGGGCGCCTCGATCGCCGGCACGGCTATGACGACTTCGGCTGCGCCGAACCCGCGCAGTGCGTCCAGGACCACCCGCCACGATTCCCGTACTTCGGAGGCGGCCACAGCACGCAGGGTGCGGTAGCCGCTGGAGGTGGGGATGGTGCCGGCCAGCACCGCGGCGATGTCCGGCTCATCCACCTGGACCACCAGCCGGGCACCCGGCACGGCAGCGGCAACCCGCGAGAGGTACCGTCCCACACCGGCGGCAAGGGAAGCCGCAAGGTCCCGGCGGGCCCCGTAGTCGATGAGTGCCCGTTCGCCGTTGTGCAGGTGGAGCCCGGCCGCAAGGCTCAGCGGCCCCACCAGCTGCACCTTGATTTCGGCTGCCGGATTTTCCTCGGTCCCGGCCACGTCGGCCAGGACATTGATGTCCGTGGCAAGGGCGGAGGCGGCACGCCGGAAGTCCTTGCCGGGACGGTCCACGAGCCGCCAGCCATACGGCTGGACGTCGACCGCAAGCTCCTCCAGGAGGCAGGCAGTGCGTCCCAGGGCATCAGAGCCGACGCCCCGGTCCGGCAGCTCGGCGAGGAACGGCAGGTGGGGGCTGCCCAGCTCGCCGCGGATGATTTTTGCCGCTTCCACCGGATCTTCACCCGGCCAGGGTCCCAGCGCGGTGGCCGTCACCTGACGCGTCGGCGCCCCGTTCCCCGGTCCGGTGCTGGAGTCGGCGCGGCGCCGTTCGTCCCGGCTCACGCGCGTGCTGGTGCCTGCGGGTGCTGTCCGGAGGCCGCCTCGTGGTCTTCGGCAATCGCCTCGTGATGCCTGATGACCTCGCCGATGATGAAATTCAGGAACTTTTCCGCGAACGCGGGATCCAAGTGCGCATCCTCGGCCAGCCTGCGCAGCCTGGCGATCTGGGCTGCCTCACGGCCGGGGTCGCCGGCGGGGAGCCGGTGGGCGGCCTTGAGGAACCCCACCTTCTGGGTGGCTTTGAAGCGCTCAGCCAGCAGATAGACCAGGGTCGCATCGATGTTGTCGATGCTGGAACGGATGGACAGCAGCTCAGCCATCACCGAGTTGTCCACCTGGCCGGCCAAAGAACTGGCGGAGGGGTCGTAGTCATCGGAATCAGGAGAGTGGGGGTTGTGCTGCGTCATGGCTCAAGTCTATGGGAGGGCACGCGGATAGCCCGGGTGTTAAGCGCCGGCGCCGCAACCGGCACCGGCGCCGCAAACCCCGGGCTTGCCGCGACCCATCAGATGCCGAGCAGTGCCCGGTGCTCCTCCCGGCGCCGTGCCTGTTCCTGCGGGTCCGGCACCGGCAGTGACGCGATGAGCCGCCGCGTGTAGTCATGCTGCGGGCTTCCCATCACCTGGCTCCCGATTCCCTGCTCCACCAGCTTCCCCTTATAGAGCACGCCCACCCAGGATGACAGCGTGTCCACGACGGCCAGGTCGTGGCTGATGAACAGGCAGGCAAAACCGAACTCCTCCTGGATGTCCTTGAACAGCTCCAGGACCTTCGCCTGCACCGACACGTCCAGGGCCGACGTCGGCTCGTCCGCTATCAGCAGGCGGGGGTTCAGGCTGAGTGCCCGGGCCAACGAGGCGCGCTGCCGCTGCCCGCCGGACAGTTCGTGCGGGTAGCGGCCCGCGTACGACGCCGGCAGCTGGACTGATTCGAGCAGCTCGCCTACGCGCTTGCGCGCCTGGGCCGGGCTTGGCTTCGTGTGGATGACCATGGGTTCGGCAATGCAGTCCCCGATGGTCAGCTGCGGGTTGAAGGACGCCGCCGGGTCCTGGAACACGAAGCCAATGTCCTTCCGGAGCGGCTTGAAGGTGCGTTCCTTTAGGTTCAGCATCTCGTAGCCCAGGACCTTGAGGCTCCCGCCGGTGGTCCTGTTGAGGCCGGCGATTGCGCGCCCGATGGTGGTCTTCCCGGAACCGGACTCCCCCACCAGCCCGAAGACTTCGCCCCTGGAGACGGTGAAGCTGACGCCATCCACTGCCTTGAACGCCGGCGTTCCCAGCCTGCCGGGGTACTCGATGGTGAGGTTCCTGGCCTCCACCAGGATTTCCTCATCCTGGTGGGCCCGGCTGGTCAGGCCCTCCGACGCCGAGTTGCGCCCCAGGTGCGGCACTGCTGCGAGCAGTTTCCGGGTGTAGTCCTGCTTGGGTTCAGCGAACAAGGTGCGGGCCGGCGCCTCCTCCACCACGTCCCCCTGGTACATGACCACCACGCGGTCGGCGAGGTCCGCGACCACACCCATGTTGTGGGTGATGAGCACGATGGACGTGCCGTACTTGTCCCGCAGGTCCCGCAGCAGTTCCAGGATCTCTGCCTGGACCGTGACATCGAGGGCGGTGGTTGGCTCGTCGGCTACGATCAGCCCCGGATTCAGGGCCAGCGCGGCGGCGATCACCACCCGCTGCTTCTGTCCTCCCGAAAACTGGTGGGGGTAGTAGTTGACGCGGTGTTCGGGGTCGGGGATGCCCACCTTGCGGAGCGCGTCGACGGCCCGGGACTTGGCTTCCCTGGCCGAAACCCGCTTACCGCCGCTGCCGGCGTGTGCGCGGATGCCTTCGGCGATCTGCCAGCCCACGGTGAACACCGGGTTCAGGGCTGTTGACGGCTCCTGGAACACCATGGCTACGTCGCGGCCACGGATCTGGCGCAGTTTGGCGGCACTGACGCTGATCACGTCAGCGCCGTTGATCACCACTGCCCCGGAGCTGCTGGCTGTTTCCGGAAGCAGGCCCAGAATGGTCTTGGCGGTGACCGTCTTGCCGGACCCCGACTCCCCCACGATGGCCAGCACTTCCCCCTTCCGGACCTCCAGGCTGACGTCCTTGACGGCATGGACCGGGCCGCCGTCGGTGGCGAAGGTGACCTGGAGGTGGTCGATGTCGAGGACCGGACGGCCGCCGCCGGACTCGTGGCCGGAGCCGGCCCCGGACGACGGATCGATGTTGACGGTCATGATGCCCTCACTTCTGTTGCGATGGCGGCGTTGTCCACCGGCGCGGGCGAACCGCCGCCCGTGCTCTTGCGGCCCCGGAGCCGCGGATCATTCAGGTCGTTGATGCTCTCGCCCACCAAGGTCAGGCCCACCACGGTGAGCACAATCGCCAGGCCCGGGAACAGGCCGGTCCACCAGATCCCGGAAGTCGTGTCGGCGAGCGCCTTGTTGAGGTCGAATCCCCATTCAGCGGCCGAGCTCGGCTCGATGCCGAAGCCAAGGAAGCCCAGCCCGGCAAGGGTGAGGATGGCCTCGGAAGCGTTGAGGGTGAAGATCAACGGCAGGGTGCGGGTGGCGTTGCGGTAGATGTGGCGGGTCATGATGCGGATGTTGGAAGCGCCCACCACCTTGGCCGACTCCACGAACGGCTCGGCCTTGAGCCGGACCGTCTCCGCCCTGATCACCCTGAAATACTGCGGAATGAACACCAGTGTGATTGCCGTGCCGGCGGCAAAGATGCCGCCAAGCAGGCTGGACTGGCCGCCGCTGATGACAATGGCCATGACAATGGCAACCAGCAGGGACGGGAAGGCGTACACGGCGTCGGCGATGACCACCAGGATCCGGTCGAGCCACCCGCCAAGGTAGCCGCTGACCAGGCCGAGGGCAACACCCAGGACGATGGACATGGCGACGGCGACGACGATCACCAGGATGGCCGTCTGCGCTCCCCAGACGACACGGGACAGGACGTCGTAACCGCCCACCGTTGTGCCCAGAAGGTGCTTGCCTCCGGGGGCCTCCTGCGTGGGGAAGTTGCCGTCGGCGTCGGAAAGCTGGGAGAAACCGTAAGGTGCCAGCAGCGGCGCGAAAAGTGCCGTCAGGACAAAGAGGCCGGTGAGGATCAGGCCCGCCACTAGCATGCCGCGCTGGAGGCCCACGCTCTTGTTGAAATGTGAAACCACCGGCAGGCGCCGGTACCAGGGCGCCCTGGGATTTTCCATGGGGACGGGAACAGTGGGGATGCTCATGGTCAGTACCTCACGCGGGGGTCGATCAGCGCGGCGATGATGTCCACGATGAAGTTGGTCATGGCCACGATGATGGCGAGCAGCACCACGATTCCCTGCACCGCGACGAAGTCGCGCGCCGTGAGGTAGTTGGCCAGCTGGAACCCCAGGCCTTTCCATTCGAACGTCTTTTCGGTCAGTACCGCGCCGCCAAGCATGACCGCTATCTGCAGGCCCATCACCGTGATGATGGGGATGAGCGCGGGCTTGTAGGCGTGCTTGGTGACCAGTCGGTATTCGCTGACGCCCCTGGACCGCCCCGCTTCTATGTAGTCCCGGCCCAGGGTGCCGATCACGTTGGTCCGGACGAGGCGGAGGAAAATCCCTGCCGTCAGCAGTCCCAGCGCCACCGCAGGCAGGACCGCGTGCGCCAGGACGTCTCCGAGTGCGGCCATGTTGCCGCTCCGCAGGGCATCGAGCCAATAGATCCCGGTGGGGGCCTGGAGGGAGGTCAGGGCGAGTTCGCTGGAGGTCTTGGCCCGCCCGGCCACCGGCAGCCATCCGAGCCAGACAGAGAAGGTCAGCTTCAGGAGCATGCCGGCGAAGAAGACGGGGGTGGCGTAGCAAAGAATGGCAAAGACCCGCAGGACGGCGTCCGGCGCCTTGTCCCGGCGGTGGGCCGCCACCATGCCCAGGGGAATGCCCACCAGGAGGGCGACGAGCAGCGCGTTGATGCTCAGCTCCAGGGTGGCTGAGCCGTAGGTTGTCAGCATTTCGACGACGGCCCGGTTGTCGGTGAGCGTCCGGCCGAAGTTGCCGGTGGCCAGCTGGCCGAGGTACTCGAAGTACTGGACCAGGATGGGCCGGTCGTAGCCTGCAGCCTGGATCCGCGCCTGTAGCTGGTCCTCGGGCAGGCGTCCGCCCATGGCCGCGGTGATGGGGTCTCCCGTGATCCGCATCAGGAAGAAGACCATGGTCACCAGGATGAATATTGTGGGGAAAATCAGCAGGAAACGGATCAGGATGTACTGTCCCAATCCCCCGCCGGAGGATTTCTTGGCCGCCGGAAGCAGGCCGTCCGCGTCTGTTGGCGGCGCGTCGATCAATGTAGTCATGGTGCCTCAGGTTGTTATTTGCGGTGCCCGCGGTGGGCGTTCACCGCTTCCCGACCAGCAGACGGGGCGGGACACGCGCACCTGTGCAGGCGCACCGCGTCCCGCCCCGTCTTAGGTCAGAGCCGGATTGTTCAGTGGACCTACTTGGACATCACGCCAAGACGGGTCTTGAAGGACGCGTCCAGGGTCTTCTCGACTCCCTTGACATCCGTTCCGGCCACCATTACCTGGGCGCCCTGCAGCAGCGGGAGCGTGGAGAGGTCCTTCGCAATGGCTTCCTGGGCCTGGCCCAGGAGATCGCTGCGTTCCGCCTTGTCCGTGGTGACGAGCTGTTTCTTCACGATTTCCGTGACGGCGGGGTTCTCGTAGTGGTTGCCGAGGAAGTTGCCCGGAATAAAGAACGGGGTCAGGTAGTTGTCCGCGTCCGAGTAGTCCGGGAACCAGCCCAGCTGGTACACCGGGTACGCGTCCGCGCGGCGCTCCTTGGTGTAGGTGGTCCATTCCGTGGACTTCAGGTCAACGGCGAAGAGACCTGACTTCTCAAGCTGCTCCTTGACCAGGGCGTACTCGTCGGCAGCTGACGTACCGTAGCGGTCCGTGTACTGCAGCTTCAGGTCAACCACGGAGGTGACGCCGGCGTCGGCCAGGACCTTCTTGGCCTTGTCCACGCTTGGCTTGCCGTTTCCGTCGCCGTACAGGCTCTTCAGCGGCTCCGCTGCTCCTTCGAATTCCTTGGGGACGTAGGAATAGACCGGAGTGTAGGTGTTCTTGAAGACCTGGGAGGCGATGACATCGCGGTCAACGAGGTGTGCTATCGCCTGGCGCACGGCCAGCGACTTCGCGGGATCGGCTTCGGGCGTCTTCGCGCCGAACGGCATGGTGTCGAAGTTGAAGACCATGTAGCGCAGTTCCCCGCCCGGGCCCTTGTGGACCTTGACCTTGGAATCCTTCTCGAGGTCGGCGACGTCCGTGGCCGTGAGGATGCGGCCGGCAACGTCAATGTTGCCCTGCTGCACGTCGAGCTTCAGGTTGTTCGGGTCGGCATAGTGCTTGAGGGTTGCGCCGTCGTTGGCCGCCTTGCCAAGCAGGCCCTGGTAGTCCGGATTGGGTTTGAAGCTGACCAGTTCGTTCTTCTTGTAGCTTTCAATCGTGTACTGGCCGGCGAAGGGCTTTGCGGCGACGATGGCGTCGTCGTCCATGACCTTGTCCGCCGGGAAGACCTGCTCGTCCACGATCGGCCCGGGGTTGGAGGCGAGGACGCCAGGGAACACCTGGTCATTTCCGGCCGCAAGGGTGAACACGACGGTGTTGGGGTCCGTCGCTTCGATCTTTTCCATGTTCGAAAGCAGTGAGGCCGGGCCGTTGGGATCGTCAATGGCCTTGACCCGCTTGAAGGAGAACACGACGTCCGAGGAGTCCAGCGTGTTGCCGTTGGCGAACTTCAGGCCGGGCTTCAGCTTCACCGTGTACTCGGTGGGGCTGGTGAAGGAGGCGGACTCGGCGATGTCCGGCGCGGCGTCTGCAGTGCCGGGCTTGTAGTTGAGCAGGAACGGGTAGATCTGGTTCATCACCATGAAGGATCCGCCGTCATAGGATCCGGCGGGGTCGAGGGTGACCACCTTGTCCGTGGTGCCGTAGGTGATGGCACCGCCTCCTGCCTCGCCGGTTGAGGTTCCGCCGCCGCCTGAGGGGCCCGTGCAGGCTGTCAGTGCGATTGCGGAGATGCCTGCCAGCGCGATTGCGCCATGCAGTGCTTTGTTGCTCTTCGTCATCTGTGAACTTTCTGTTCGATGAGTGCGCGCCCGCCGACCGCTGACGGGTACATGTGCTCAGGCGGGAAGCGCGCGGTGCTGATGCCTAGATTCAATCAGAGAGTCAACCCTCAGACGGGACGATTTTGTGAGTTGAGACACAAAATTTACCTGAATGAGCCCCGGTCCTCCCGCCAGGGCGCGCACAACAAAGAACACCGCCCCGGCGGAACCGGGGCGGTGCTCGAAAATAAGGGTCTAGAGCGCGGCGCGCTGAAGCGAGCGGGCAGCGTCGATCGTTGCCTGGCCCAGCACGCGGCTGCCCTGGTAAAGGACTATCGTCTGCCCGGGGGCCACTCCACGCAGCGGAGTGGCGAGCCGGACGACGAGCTGGCCTCCGCCCGCTTCCGTATCCCGGCCGGCCGGCTCCATGCGTGCAGTGGCAGGAACGGGATCGCCGTGGGCACGGACCTGCGCGTGGCATTCGAAGTCCCCGCCCGTCCCTACTTCAGCGATGGGCATTCCGGCCCAGGAGACTTTGATGCCGCGGATCTCGTCAATCGCCAGCAGCGCCTCGGGGCCCACCACAACCTTGTTCTCCTTGGGCCGGATCTCAAGGACAAACCGCGGCTTGCCGTCGGCGGCGGGGGTGCCCAGCTTCAGTCCGCGGCGCTGGCCCACGGTGAAGGCGTTGGCGCCAGGATGTTCGCCCACCTTGGTGCCCGTTTCATCCACGATGTCACCGGTGGACATATCGATCTTTTCCGCCAGCCATCCGGCGGTGTCACCGTCGGGGATGAAGCAGATGTCGTGGCTGTCCGGCTTGTTAGCTACAGACAAGCCGCGCCGCTCCGCCTCTGCACGCACTTCAGCCTTGGACGGCGTATCGGCGAGCGGGAACATGGAGTGCTTGAGCTGCTCGTGGGTCAGGACGCCCAGGACGTAGCTCTGATCCTTGGCCCAGTCAGCTGCGCGGTGGAGTTCGCGGTTACCGTCAGCGTCCTCGATCACCTTGGCATAGTGTCCCGTGCACACGGCGTCGAAGCCCAGCGCGATGGCCTTCTCCAGCAGTGCCGCGAACTTGATCCGTTCGTTGCAGCGCATGCAGGGGTTGGGCGTGCGGCCGGCGGCGTATTCATCGATGAAGTCCTGGACGACGTCTTCCTTGAACCGCTCGGAGAAATCCCAGACGTAGTACGGAATGCCCAGCACATCGCAGGCGCGCCATGCATCGCGGGAGTCTTCAATGGTGCAGCAGCCCCGGCTTCCGGTGCGCAACGTTCCGGGCATGCGGGACAGCGCCAGGTGGACGCCGACGACGTCGTGCCCTGCCTCGACGGCGCGGGCGGCGGCAACGGCGGAGTCGACTCCGCCGCTCATGGCTGCTAGAACTCGCATGTTTGCTTTCTGTTGGGGTACTTCCGGGGCCGAACTGCCGGAGGCCGGCTTAAAAGGCGGGCAGTCACCCGGAAACGATCTTCGCCTATCTATTCTACGGCGGTGTCAATTCGACGGGCGCGGCAAGCTCCCGTCATTCCTGGGCCGGCACCCGGCGGGCCAGGGTTCCTGCGGTTTGGATACTGGACTCGTGTCCTGCCATGCCCGCCTGCCGCGCCCGTGCATAGGCTCCCGGAAGCGCGGCCAGCAGCGCATCGACGTCGGCCTCCACGGATGCGTGGCCCAGGGTGAACCGCTGCGCTCCGCGCGCCGTCTCCTCGTCCAGGCCCATGGCCAGCAGGACGTGCGAAGGCCTCGGCACCCCTGCCGTGCAGGCAGAACCCGTGGATGACTCCACCCCTGCCAGGTCCAGGAGGAACAGCAGGGAGTCCCCTTCGCAGCCGGGGAAGGTGAAGTGCGCGTTCCCGGGGAGCCGGCCGTTCCCTGGGGCACCCCGCAGGACGGCTTCCGGAACCTGTGCATGGACGCCGTCAATCAGCCGGTCGCGGAGGGCCGCGATCCGCGCCGACTCCTGGCCCAGGGTGGCCGCAACCATTTCCGCAGCCGCGGCGAAGGCTGCGATGGAGGCGGTGTCCAGCGTGCCTGAGCGGACGTCACGTTCCTGGCCGCCGCCGTGCTGGACGGGCGTCAGTTTCACCGCCCGCCCTAGCAGGAGGGCCCCCACCCCCACCGGTCCGCCGATTTTGTGCCCGGAGATTGACATGGCGTCCAAGCCGGAGGCCTTGAAGTCCACGGGAAGCGAACCGAATGCCTGTACCGCGTCGGAGTGCACGGGCACCCCTGCGGCGTGGGCCAGTTCCACGATCCGGCTGACGGGCTGGATGGTGCCCACCTCGTTGTTCGCCCACATGACCGTTGCCAGGGCAATGGTGTCCGGGTCACGGGAAAGTTCCTTTTCAAGGGCGGTCAGTTCCACGACCCCCTCGCTGTCCACGGGAAGCCATGCCACCTCGGCGCCTTCGTGCCGCTCCAGCCACTCCACGGTGTCCAGGACGGCATGGTGCTCGACGGCGGAACACAGGATGCGGCGACGGGCAGGGTTTTCTGCCACCCGTGACCAGTAGAGGCCCTTGACGGCCAGGTTGTCAGACTCCGTGCCCCCCGAGGTGAAGATGACTTCCGAGGGGTGGGCCCCCGCTGCAGCCGCAATGGCCTCCCGCGCGTCTTCCACCGCGCGGCGGGCGCGTCGGCCGGAGCCGTGCAGGGAGGAGGGATTCCCGGTGCGCGCGAGCTCACGCGTCAAGGCAGCCAGCGCCTCAGGTGAGAGGGGCGTGGTTGCGGCATGGTCCAGGTAAACGGGCACCTCCCAATTCTACTGTCCATGCCTTGAGGCAGGAGCGGCTGCGCCTGGGGCTGCTAGCCGGCCGGCGGGACCAGAGGCAGGAAACGCACGACGTCGAACCTGGCCGACGCGAGCGAGGCGGCGTCCGGGCAGGAGATGGAGACATAGACCGACGAACCGGCCGTGCCGAAAAGCCTGGCCAGCACAGCCGTTGCCCTGCCGCCCGGCTGCGGTGCCGGCTCCAGGGCCAGCACCTCCACCGCGCGCCCTGGCCCTTCCGGGGATGCGCCCCACTGCAGGGTCTCCGTTTTCAGGTAGCCGGGCAGGATGGACGGATCAAGGTATTCGAAGAGGGCAATGGTCGATTCCCGGTCATCAGCCCTGGCAAGGGCGTTCTGGTTGGTGCGGGCTTTGGCGGCAACCAGGCATCCGTCGGCCTTGGTGTACCGGCTTTCGCCCGCGACGTTGCGGCTCCCGGCCTTCCAGCCCGGAGCTTCCTTGAGTCCATCCGAGATTCCAACCGGCACCCCCGGGGCCAGGGTGCCGCCGGCAGCAAAGGGCAGGTCCCGGCCGGCTACTGCCTCAGCGTCGTGGCCCGGCGTTATGGTGGGCGTAGCCACTGCGGGCGTGCTGGCCGCAGGTTCCGGAGCCGCCGGGTCCCGTACCTCAACGCTGCAGCCGCCCATGAGCAGGGCCGCCATTGCGGCTGCCAGTATCGGCACGGGCCGCCGCCCGGCCCAGCCAGCCGTTCCCGCCGTCGCCGGCATTTCCATTCCTACCCCAATGCATCCCGCCGCGGCCGGACGGCCGCGCATGCACGAGTCTAGAGGTATCCGGGCCCGGGCCAACGCCCTGGTCCCCGCCCCGCAACGCCAGCCCCTGCCGGCTGCAGGGAACCCGGCGGGGCCGGAACGTCGTTGTTCAGGCAGGGCCATTAAACTGTGCAGACCGGGCTACCTGCGAAGACTGGCCGAATCAACCAAAGGATGGGTGCTTGACCGAGAGCAGCGGCTCGTATTACCAGGTGCTTCGCGTGCCGGTGACAGCCACGGAGAAGGAAATCAAGGTGGCCTACCGCCGGGCTGCCCGCACGGCCCACCCCGATCACGGGGGAGATGCCGCAGCATTCCGGCGGGTGACAAAGGCCTATGAAACCCTCATCGACCCCATTCGCAGGAAAGCCTACGACCGCTCCTACGCCGCCGGCACTGTCCGCGGTGACGAGGCCGGGAGGGAGCCGCACTTCGACGCCCCGGCGGCAGGCAGCCGCGCTTCTGCCACCGTGCACCGGCCAGGCAACGCCCGCAACACCGCCGGAGATCCCCCGGTCTACGTCCCGGCGTACGACAGCGTTCCTGCCGGCGACGTTCCCCTTATCCCGCTGGAACTCGCCAGCCAGCAGGTCCACGGCATGCCCCGGAAGCGTGGAATATTCGGCGCCGAGGCACGCATCCAGCGGGAAATGCGCACCGTCCAGCTCCTCACCCGACAGGTCCTGCCGGCAATTCCGGCCGCCAGGCTCATTAATGGCCTCCAGTCCCCCGCGGACAACAGCCACATCGACCATGCTGTGCTGTCCGGGTACCGGCTGGCGCTGATCGGCTCCATGCTGTTGCCCAAGGGAGCCTATGCCTGGGACGGCCGGACCTTGAACCACGGCGGCCGTGCCATCCCCCCGCCGCAGCTCGCACACGTGGTGCGTGCCATGCAGGACATCTTCCCGGAACTGAATGTCACAGGCTGGACCGTCGTGCTCAGTCCGGGCGGCAACCTCCATGAGCCGGTGATCGACAACCACCGCCGGTCGGCAGGCGGGTTGGAAGCCGTACAGGTGGTCAATGCCGCGGGGATGGTGCGTGGCCTCAAGGAGTTCCTTGCCGCCGGGCCGGCCCCCAATACGGTGAACGTTCCGGTGCTGGCCAGGCTGCTGCGCGGCATGCACTGACCCTGGACGCCCTGCGCCTGCAACGGTCGCTAGGATGGAACCGTGTTCCGCATCCTTTTCCATGCCCCCGAAATCCCCGGCAATACCGGCAACGCCATCCGGCTGGCAGCCATCACCGGGGCCGAACTGCACCTCGTGGAACCGCTCGGCTTCGACTTTTCGGATGCGAAACTCCGACGGGCCGGCCTCGACTACCACGACCTCGCCGTCGTCACTGTGCACCCGAGCATCGAGGACGCCTGGCAGCACCTGAAGCCGGAACGGGTGTACGCCTTTACGTCGGACGGAGCCGCCAGCTACACGGACATCTCCTACCAGCCGGGTGACGTCCTGATGTTCGGACGGGAATCCGTGGGCCTGCCGGCGGAACTGAAGGCAGATCCCCATGTCACCTCCACCGTCCGGTTGCCCATGCTGCCGGCACTGCGCTCCCTGAACCTGGCCAACGCCGCCTCCATCGCCGTGTACGAAGCGTGGCGCCAACAGGGCTTCGCCGGCGCCAGGATCTGACCCGCTCCGTTCCAGGCACACAACGGGCGGGCCGTATCATTTTTCCCAGCCAACCCATCCGCCCCTGCTGCGGCGTCGAATCACTCCCGACAACATTCCATCGTGTTCAAGGAGCTGCAGGTGACATTGCTGGAGTCACGTTCCAGGACCGCCCGCAGCAGCCGGGGCGGCACTGCTGAGGATTCACGGTCCGGACACTTATGCTTGGTAGTAATGGAAACCCCCAATGCCCCGCATTCCGAGGCCCCGCATTCCGAGGCCCATGCCGCGGTAACTGACCCTCCGGCCGATCTCAGCCACCGGCTTTCAGTCCTGCTGGAAGGCATAGGCCGGGGCGACCAGGCCGCCTTCGCCGAGTTCTACCGACTCACGTCGCGCCGGGTTTTCGGTATGGCCCGCCGCGTGCTGATCGACCCCGAACTCAGCGAAGACACCACGCAGGAGGTCTTCCTCCAGGTGTGGCAGAACGCGGCGAAGTTCGATCCCAAGGCCGGGAGCCCGCTCTCCTGGCTAATGACCATTTCGCACCGCCGCGCTGTGGACAGAGTCCGGTCCTCGCAATCCTCCACTGACCGCGAGGCCAAATACGGCGCCAGCACCCAGGACATCGACCACGACACAGTGTCGGACCAGGTCGGGAGCAGACTGGAAGCCGAGGCCGTGGTCCGTTGCCTGGGAACGCTGACCGAAACGCAGCAGGAGTCGGTGCGGCTGGCCTACTACGGCGGCCTCACGTACCGGGAAGTTGCCGAACGCCTGAACGCAGCAGTACCGACCATAAAATCCCGGATCCGTGACGGATTAATCCGGCTGAAGACCTGTCTGGAGGTGAGTTGAGATGAGTGACATGAACCATGGCCGCGACGGCCGTCCAGGTTCGTTTGGTGACACCGTAGCCATGGACCTGGCTTCCGGCCGGGTCGTAGAGCTGGCGGAGCTGTATGCCCTGGACGCGGTGACCGACGAAGAACGCCGGGCGATCGAGCAGTACATCTCGGCTGCCCCGGAATCGGAACGTACCCTCTTTTTCGACCGGGTACGCCAGGCAAGGGAAACTCTGGCCAGGACTTTCCGGGTCGAGGAAGAGCCGCCGGCCGACCTTTTCGACCGCATCGTCGCACAGCTTCCTGCACAGGACAACCACCCGGAAGCGGACGGCCCGGCCCCCGCAGCGGGGCCTGCCGCCGCGCCCGCCGGGCCGTCGGCAACAGGGCAGCCGGTTGCCGGGGACGAGCTCGCCAAGGCGCGGCAGCGCCGGGAGGAACGGCGACGGCCTTCCGGCACCCGCCGCTGGCTGGCCGGAGTGGCCGCCGCGGCCGCCATCGCCCTCGGCGGCGTGGGAGTGGGTTCATACCTGGCGGACCTGAACGATCCCATCAACCAGGTGGTGCGGGCAGGGGACCTGCGGGAGGCCTCGGTGGATGTGGCCGGCGGCGGCACCGCCACCCTGCTCATTTCGTCCTCCGAGGATGCCGCCGTTGTCAAGATGAACGGCGTTCCTGCGCCGCCCGCCGGCAAGGTGTACCAGATGTGGCTGATCCCCAAGGATGGTTCGGCACCCGTATCCCAGGGCCTGATGGACGAGGAAGCCCTTTCCAAGCCGGCTGTGGTGGAAGGGATCTCCTCCGCAGCGGCGCTGGGAATCACCGTGGAGCCGGCGGGCGGGTCCCGGTCGCCCACGTTGCCCACGGTGGCTGCCGCACCCTTGGGCGCCTAAGGGGAACGCTCCCGCACCAGCTGAAAGCGCCCCGTTCCACCTTCCGGAAGGACATGGAACGGGGCGCTTTCGCCTGTGGTCTTCCCACCGGGGAAATGTGTCAGAAGCCCGCGATGGTTCCCGGACCGTTGACCGCAACCACATGGAATGCCTCGGCGCTTCGCCCCTCCGGCAGGCCGGCGCGTGCGGCATTCAGCTTCATGCCCCGCCGGACGGTTGCCTCCATCGCCTCCACGTCGGGATGCTGGCTGACGTGGACATGGATTGCCCGAAGCTTGGACTCCACGTGCTCCGTGACGTCCACAAAATGGTTCTCCCGTTCTTCCGGCCCGGCATAGAGCCACAGCCACGGCAGTTTGTAGGCCCCCAGGCCGGCTTCCGCCAGTTCAGGGTAGGCGAACGGATTCTCCACTGCCGGGTAGACAGCACGCGTCACGGCCTCGCCTACGGCCAGATGGTCGGGATGGCTCTTCTGGATGCGCTTCCAGTTCCGTTCCGGGTGCATGGAAAGCACGACGTCGGGACGGATTTCCCGAATCAGTTTCACCACGCCCTTCATCACCTCGTGCGACGGCTCAAGGTAGCCGTCACGCTGGTGGAGGTAGTGGATGTCAGTGACCCCCACCAGTTCGGCGGCCCGGCGCTGTTCAGCGTCGCGCAGGGCGATGATGTCCGCCCGGTGGGCGGGGTCGAAGCCGCCGGCGTCGCCGTCGGTCATGATGCAGTAGCTGACATGGACTCCGGCCGCCGTCCAGCCGGCGATGGTGCCCGCAGCACCGAAGTCGATGTCGTCGGGATGTGCCGCAAAACAGAGCACCCGCCCAATCCGGTGGATGTCCGGGTTGAACGGGCCCTGTTCCTGTGCAGGAGAGGAAGTCAAGGAGTCAGCCTTTTCGCTTCTTGATCTCGGCTGTGGCCTGCGGGAGGACGTCGAAGAGGTCGCCCACGATGCCGAAGTCCGCGATCTCGAAAACCGGTGATTCAGCGTCCTTATTGACGGCTACGATCACTTTCGCCGTCTGCATGCCGGCCTTCTGCTGGATGGCACCGGAGATTCCCGCCGAGATGTAGAGCTGCGGGGACACCGTCTTGCCGGTCTGCCCCACCTGCGCGTCATGGCTGATCCAGCCGGCGTCGGTGGCGGCACGGGAGGCACCCACGGCTGCGCCCAGCGCGTCGGCAAGTTCCTCAACCGGACCAAAGTCGCCATCAAGGCCGCGGCCGCCGGCGACGACGATGCGGGCGTCGGTCAGGTCCGGGCGCCCGCTGGCTACTTTCTGCTCCCGGGCGGTGATCCGCGCGGCCGCGGCGGTGCTGCCGGCGGGAACGTCCACCGTGGCCGTCTCCGGTGAGCTTGGCGCCGCAGCCGGCTCCGGGGTGACGTTGTTGGCCTTCACGGTCAGCACGCTGACCGCGGTGGAGGCCTTGCAGGCGGTGTTGTAGGAGCCCGCGAGGACTGACTTGTGCGCGGTGCCGTCAGCGTCCACGGCTACCACGTCGGTGATGACGCCGGCGTTCAGGCGGATGCCCGCCCGCGCGGCGATCTCCTTGCCCTCAGGCGAATTGTCGAGCAGGACGATGCCGGCCCCGGCCTGTTCAGCCGCAGCTGCCAGGTAGGCAGCCTTCGGGGCAACAAGGAAGTCATCGAGGTCCCCTGCCGAGGGGAACAGCACCGTGCTGACGCCGTACTCGGCAAAGGTGGCCGCAACGTCGTCGTGCAGCGTCCCGTTCAGCGCAACTGCCGTCTCGCCGAGTGAGCGGCCCAAAGTGAGCAGTTCAAGGTTGCTCTTCTTGAGCGCAGCCCCGGGGTTGTCAATGAATACAAGTACTTTTGCCATGTCTGTGGTCCCTCTTAGAGCAGCTTCTGGGCGGCCAGGAAGTCAACGAGCTTGATGCCGGCATCGCCTTCGTCGGTGATGATGGTCCCGGCGGTCCGGGGCGGACGTTCCTCCGCACTGAGCACGCGGGTCCAGGAACCGGCGTGCCCCACCTGCGCCGGGTCCACACCGATGTCAGCGAGGGAGAGCGTGGTGATGCTCTTGCGCTTGGCTGCGATGATGCCCTTGAAGTTGGGGTAGCGCGGCTCGTTGATCTGGTCCGTCACGGAGACGACGGCCGGGAGCGGTGCTTCCACCGTCTCGGACGACGTGTCAGCGTCGCGGCGCGCGGTGAGGCGTCCGCCGTCGACCTCCAACGTGGAGGCGAAGGTGACCTGCGGGAGGCCGAGCCGTTCGGCCAGCTGGGCGGGAACGAGGGAGGTTTCACCGTCGGTTGACGCCATGCCGGTGATGACCAGGTCCACGCTGCCCAGGTGCCGGACTGCTGCTGCCAGCGCCAGGGACGTGGCGGCGGCGTCCGAACCGGCCAGTGCGTCATCCGTGAGGTGCACGCCCTCGGTCGCCCCGATCTGCAGCGCCTTCTTGATGGCGTTGACGGCGCCCGAAGGGCCCATGCTCAGCGCGATGACCTGGTTGCCTGCCTTGGCTCCCCCGCGGGCTTCGGCCAGCTGCAGGGCTGCCTCGAGTGCGTATTCGTCAAGCTCGGACAGGATGCTCTCGTCGCGGTCAGTCGTGTAGTCCTCCCCATTGAGGTGGCGGTCAAACTGCGCGTCCGGTACATGCTTGACCAGGACGATGATCTTCAATGTATCTTCCACTGTATTTACAGCAGCCTTCCATGCTTGTGGACAGCCAGCCGGGTGAGGTCATGGCCGCGGAATGCCCCGGCATACGGGTAGCTCCTAGCTAACCATATAGGCGCGCCCCGGCGCCCTCTTCCGTTAACGCCTGTGTCAGTGGGCTGGACATGCGCGCCGCTGCCCCCGCTGCCCGCCCATCGTTTAATGTCCGACGGCGGCGCCCCCAAGGTGGGGACGCCGCCGTCGGGCATTGCTGACTACGCCTTGGCGGGCCGCCGCTGCTAGCCGGCAGCGGTGCCGAGGGTGACGTCGAAGGTCTGTTCCGCGCCGTTGCGCAGGACGGTGATCTTCACGGTGGCACCGGCACGCTGTTCGCGGACAGCCGCGGTCAGCTGGTTGGGTTCACCGATGGCGAGGTCGTTGAACTTCGTGATGACGTCGCCCACCTTGATCCCGGCCTTGGCCGCAGCCGAGTTGGCTTCCACCGTGGCCACGTCCGCGCCGACCGAGAACTCGGACGAGGTGCTGGATGCCGCCTTCTTCCGAACGCTGACGCCCAGCTGGCCATGGGAAGCCTTGCCGGTGTCAATGATTTCCTGGGCGACGCGCTTGGCGTGGTTGATGGGGATGCTGAAGCCGACGCCGATGTTGCCGCTGGTGGACGATGCGTTTGAGCCCGCTGATGCGATGGCCACGTTGACGCCGATGATTTCGCCGCTGCTGTTCACCAGGGCACCGCCCGAGTTGCCGGGGTTGATGGCGGCGTCTGTCTGGATGACGTTGATGGAAATTTCGCCCTGGTTGGCCGGCTGCTGGCTTTCGCCGCCGCCGGGAGGTGCGAACTGGAAGCCGCCGCCATCGTCCTCGGCCTTGTCGCCTTCCGGTGCGGCGGCGGAGGCCACGCTGATGGTCCTGTTGAGGGTGGAGACGATTCCGTCGGTCACGGTGCCTGTCAGGCCCAGGGGCGAACCGATGGCAATGGCGGTGTCACCCACGTTCAGCTTTCCGGAGTCGCCCAAGGTCGCCGGGGTGAGGCCGGAGGCGTTGTCCACCTTGATGACCGCGAGGTCGGACAGCGGGTCGGTGCCCACGAGTTTGGCGCCGAGGACACGACCGTCACTGGTACGCACTTCGAGCGCGGCGTTGGCCGTTTGGCCGTCCAGGGTGACCACGTGGGTGTTGGTGAGGATATGCCCCTGGTCGTTGAGGACGATGCCGGAGCCGGTGCCGCCGGCGCTGCCGGTGGACGCGCTGATGGTCACCACGCTGGGCGACGCCTTAACGGCAGCAGCCGTGATGGCATTCACGTTGTCCTTGTTGTTGACGATGACCGTGCCCGGCTGGCTGTTGCCGGTCACCGTCGAGCCGGGAGCGGTGTTAACCAGTCCCGCGGAACCGACCGTGGCCACTCCGCCTCCCACCAGCCCGGCAGCGAGGATGCTGGCCACCAGCGTACCGACGCCGAACGAGGCCTTCCGCCGCGGCGCGTCCTTGGGGTTGGGGGCAAGGCCCACGGCTCCGTACTGGCCGCCTTGGCCGTAGAAGCCATGGCCGGGCTGCGGTGCCTGCTGTTGGCCGGGGGCCGGCTCCTGCGAAGTGTTCTGTCCGTAGAACGGCTGCCGCTGGGGATAGACCGGACGCGGAGCGCCGGGGATCTCCTGCGTGGGGTTGTCCCCGTGCCGGTCCAGCCCCTCGGTGGGGTACTCCCGAGGGCCGGGTTTACCGGTTCCGGCAGCATTGCCCTCCGGCTGGCCGGGGTGCTGCTGCTCCCAGGGATCCCGGTCCGGGCCGTCGTTCCTCGGGCCCTGCCCGGGCGTCTGGTTCTCAGTCATGGGACTTCCTTTCATCCTCGTCTGCATTAACTATGGACTCCCCGGCTGGAACAATCTCTTATGTTTGCTGAGAGCTTGCTGAAGACTTTCCAGCCCCGGCGGCGGTGGTTCCGGCGTTTCGCTGGTGGCATAGTCGGGCCGATGGACTGGCTCTGGGGTGCACCATAGAATCAAGATGAATTGCCACAGCGACCTGCGGCTTCACACCAAGCGTGGGGGCGCTGTGCATTCTCAGACGACCGGTTCGTCCCGAACTGGCGTCAGGCGTGCTGAAGGGTTGCACATGCGGTCAAAGTTCAAACGTATCCTCGCCGTGATCGGCCTAACCGCTTTCCTGGCGATGCCCGCCGGCGCGGCCTGGGCCGAACCACCGGTCACTTTGGATCCCGCAACGAAAATTGTGGATCCGTCGGGAGTCCTGGGTTCGAAAAAGGGTGAGGTCCAGGACGCCATCAAGAAGCTTGGTGCGGACCACGCCACCGTGCTGCACGTCGTCATCGTCAAGAAGTTTGAGAACCCCGCCGATCGTGAAGCCTGGTCAGATGCGGTGGCCGAAAAGGCCAACCTCGGATCCAATGCGCTGATTTTCGCGGTCGCCACCGATACCAGGCAGTACGTCCTCAACAAGGGTGGCAGCAAGATCACCACCGCCCAGATCGAGAACATCAAGAGCAAGGCAATCGGCCCGCAGCTCGCGAACGACAACTACGCGCAGGCGGCGATCAACGCCGCAGCGGCCATTGGTGATGCAGCCGGGGGCGGCAGTGGCAATGTCCCCGGTGATGGTGCCGGAGCGGCTGTCCTGGTGGGAACCGGAATTGTTGCTGCCGGTGGTGCCGGCGCCTACCTTTATTTCCGGAACAAGCGAAAGAAGGCCGCAGGACAGGCGGCGGGCGCGGGACACGGCGGACAGGAAGCTCCGGCGGATCCTCTGGCCTCGCTGAGCATCGAGGAACTGCGCCGCAAGAGCGGCTCCCTGCTGATCGAGGCGGACGACGCCATCAAGTCCAGCGAGCAGGAGCTTGGCTTCGCCCAGGCGCAGTACGGAGATTCCGCCGTCGGGAACTTCACCAAGGCGCTGGCCGAAGCCAAAGCCCACCTGAGCGAATCCTTCAAGCTGCAGCAGCAGCTGGACGACCATATTCCTGACACCGAGGAACAGCAGCGGACCTGGCTTGTCGAAATCATCCGCCGGTCCGAAGCCGCCCTGACCTCGCTGCAGGAGCAGAAAGCGGACTTCGATTCCCTGCGCGAACTCGAGAAGAACGCTCCGCAGGCCCTGGCCACGGTCAACGCCGGGGCGCGGGAAGCAGACGCGAAGATCAACACGGCCGAGCAGTCACTCACTGCGCTGCGCTCAAAGTATGCCGAGAGCGCCCTCACCCAGGTCTCGGACAACATTCTGCAGGCCAAGGAGCGCCTGGCGTTCGTTCAGAATGCAACCGCCACCGCGCAGCAGAAGCTGGGTGAGGGCGAGGACAGCCTGGCCGCGGTAGCTGTCCGGGCAGCCGAGGAGAGCCTGCACCAGACGAACGTCCTCCTCGATGCCATCGCCAAGGTTTCATCCAACCTCGACGAGGCCAGGAGCAGCCTCGAGAGTGCCGTTGTGGACACCTCGCAGGACCTCGCCCAGGCAAGGGCCATGGTCCAGTCCGGGGCACACCCGGAACTGGCCGGACCGGTGGCCGGCGTCGAAAGCGCCCTCGCGCAGGTCAAGGCGGAAATCCAGGGCGGCAAGATTGACCCGATCGCCACATTGCAGCGGGTGGAAACTGCCCACCAGTCGCTGGACCAGGCCCTCAGCGGCATCAGGGACCAGCAGGAGCAGGCGCGCCGGGCCCAGGCCTCCCTCCAGCAGACCATCATGTCCGCCCAGGCGCAGATCAGCGCAACGTCGGACTACATCACCGCTCGCCGCGGCGGTGTGGGCA
Organism: Pseudarthrobacter sp. GA104; assembly: GCF_009741265.1. Taxonomy (GTDB): domain Bacteria; phylum Actinomycetota; class Actinomycetes; order Actinomycetales; family Micrococcaceae; genus Arthrobacter. Next base: position 3,685,609 of record NZ_WOWL01000001.1, on the reverse strand, counting down.
CTGAGGCACGCACCCGGCTTGCCGAGTCGCAGCGGAACCTCGATTACGCCCTGTCCATCTCGCGCACCGATCCGGTCACGGCCCTCACCTACGCCCAGCAGGCCCACGCGCTGGCGGCGCAGGCCGCCCAGCTGGCGCAGGCGGATGTGGACCACTTCGGCGGCTACGCCAACCAGGGCTACGGCCGCGGCGGGATGTTCGGCGGTGGCGGCGGCGGGGGCCTGGGGGGCGCCATCCTAGGTGGCATCCTGATCAACTCCATCCTCCATGGAGGCGGCGGCGCAGGCTGGGGCGGCGGCCACAGCGACGGCGGCGGCTGGGGCGGCGGCGATTTCGGCGGCGGAGACATGGGCGGCTGGGGCGGCGACTCCGGCGGCGGCGGGGACTTCTAGACGCCCGGCTGGCCCAAAGGCTGTGCAGTCCGGCCCACGGGCACGCACCACATAATTGTTCACTGGATTCAGTGGTCACCACAGAGCAGGACGAAAGGGTAACACCATGGTTAAGCAGTCCATTTTCGGCCGCATCGCGCAGCTGGCAAAGGCTAACGTCAACTCGTTGCTGGACAACGCTGAGGATCCGCAGAGGATGCTGGACCAGATGGTCCGGGACTACACCAACAACATCGCAGAAGCAGAGTCTGCCGTTGCCCAGACCATCGGCAACCTCCGGATGCTCGAGGACGACTACAACGAGGATGTCAAGAACGCCCGCGACTGGGGCAACAAGGCACTCGCGGCCTCGCGCAAGGCTGATGAATTCCGCGCCAGCGGCGACGTGGTGGACGCCGAGAAGTTCGACAACCTCGCCAAGGTAGCCCTGCAGCGGCAGATGGCCGCCGAAAATGAGGCCAAGGGCGCGGAGCCGAGCATTGCTTCCCAGCGCGAAGTGGTGGAGAAGCTGAAGACCGGCCTGGACCAGATGAAGGGCAAGCTCAACCAGCTGACCAGCAAGCGCAACGAACTGGTGGCCCGGTCCAAGACCGCTGCAGCGCAGTCCCAGGTCCACGACGCCATCAAGAGCATCGACATCATGGACCCCACCAGCGAGGTTGGCCGGTTCGAAGAGAAGATCCGCCGCGAGGAAGCCAAGGTCCGCGGCCACGAGGAGCTCGCAGCTTCCAGCCTGGACGCCCAGTTCAACCAGCTTGAAGACCTCGGAGAGCAGGTGGAGATCGAAGCGCGCCTGGCCGCCCTGAAGTCGGGCAATTCAACCAAGCCGGCCCTCGGCACTTCAGGTTCCGCGGCCTCGGCATCCACCGTCGAGGAAGCTGACTTCGACAAACTCTGAACGGAGGCGGGACATGCCGCCACTTCCGTCGTGAAGAAGTAGGGCCGGGGCCACGGATTGGCCCCGGCCCTTCCTGTCCCTGTCCCTGTCCCTGTGTAGCGTGGTGCTATGGACTCCTCCGGTGTGACCTCGATCGTCTGGCTTCGCGACGACCTTCGGCTGGACGACAATCCGGCCCTGGTGGAAGCGGCTGCGCTGGGCCTGCCCCTGACGGTCGTCTTCATCCTCGACGAGGAGTCCGAGGGCGTCCGGCCACTCGGCGGGGCCACCCGGTGGTGGTTGCATCACTCCCTCACCTCCCTGGCGGCGGCGCTCGAGGCCACCGGCTCCCGACTGGTCCTCCGCCGCGGCCCCGCGCTGGAGGTAATCCGGCAACTCGCCGCCGAGACCAACGCAGGCCACCTGTTCTGGAACCGCCGCTACAGCCTGCCGGAACGCACACTTGACGCCGCCGTCAAGGCGTGGTGCGGAGAAAACGGTATTGAAGCCTCCAGCTACCAGGCGAACCTCCTGTTTGAACCATGGACGGTCCGCACCGGTGCCGGCGGCCCCTACAAAGTGTTCACACCGTTCTGGCGGGCCTGCCTCGCGAACGGTGATGTGCGCGGCCCCCTCGACGCTCCGCTGAAGTTGCCGGCGCCGCCCAAGGGAACAGGTGGCATGCCGGCCGGGGACGAGCTTGAGGGCTGGCAGCTCCTGCCCTCCTCCCCCGACTGGAGCGGCGGGCTGGCCGAAACCTGGGAGCCTGGGGAAGAAGGTGCCCACCGGCGGCTGGAGGATTTCCTGGACGGTCCTGCACGGGACTACGGCACCGGCCGCAATGTGCCGGGGGTGGAAGGAACAAGCCGCCTGTCTCCGCACCTGCGCTTCGGCGAAGTCAGTCCTTTCAGGATCTGGCGGGAAATCCGCAGCAGCTTTCCGCGGGAGGTGCCGGCCGACGTCGGGATCTTCCGTTCCGAGCTCGGCTGGCGCGAGTTCTGCTGGCACCTCCTGTACACCAACCCGGAACTGGCCACCCGTAACTACCGGGCGGAGTTTGACCGCTTTGAGTGGCAGTCCCTGGGCAGCGAGGAACTGAAGGCCTGGCAGCAGGGCCGCACCGGATATCCGTTCGTTGATGCCGGGATGCGGCAGCTCTGGGAGACAGGCTGGATGCACAACAGGGTGAGGATGGCGGCAGCGTCCTTCCTGGTCAAGAACCTCCTGGCGGATTGGCGGACCGGGGAGGCCTGGTTCTGGGACACCCTGGTGGACGCCGACGCCGCGAGCAACCCCGCCAACTGGCAGTGGGTGGCAGGCTCAGGAGCGGACGCGTCCCCGTACTACCGGATCTTCAACCCGGTGACCCAGAGCAAGAAGTTCGACGCCGCCGGGAACTACCTGCGCCGCTACATCCCTGAGCTGGCAGGACTGGACGGAAAAGGCATCCACGAGCCGTGGAAGGCCGGCGGTGACCTGCGGGGGTATCCCGCTCCCCTGGTGGACCTCCCGGAGTCCCGGGAACGGGCACTCGAGGCCTACCAGCGGCTTAAGGACGGCTGAAATCCCAGGCGGTCCTGGGTCAGCGGCTGACCTTGCCCATCAGGGAGGCGACGGGCCGCAGGAAGAGCGGGCGGGCCAGGAACCAGGCCGCCACCATGACCACCACCGAAGCGAGGAAGACCCAGAAACCGAACCACCCGTCGTTGTCCTGCACACCGTACATGTGGTTGAGGTTGCGGAGGGCTCCCGTGGCGAGCACCAGGAACACGTGCACCACGATGAACGCCACGAAGTAGATCATCACGGGGAAGTGCACAGCCCGTGCCCATTCAATGGGGAAGGCCTTGTTGAGGCCTGCCGCCTTTTTGGGCCAGGCACCGGACATGCGGAGGCCGGTGATGAAGGCCAGCGGAGCCGCGATGAAGACGGTCACGAAGTACGTCAGCAGCTGAAGCGCGTTGTAGTTGATCCAGCCGTTCTCCGTGGGCCAGTCCAGCGAGGCATACTGCAGGGCGGCCGACAGCGCGTTGGGGAAGACGTCCCAGCTCGTGGGAACAATCCGCATCCACTGCCCGGTGGCGAAGAGCAGTACAGCGAACACCAGGCCGTTGAGGATCCACAGGGCATCGAGTGTCAGGTGGAACCACAGCTCAAGCGTGATTTTGGCGGGCGGGTTCTTGGTCTTGATCAGGCCCTTGTTGTTCCGCGTCCAGTGGCCGCTGGGACGGGTGGTGGTGCGCACCTGCCACCCGGTCCGGATGATCAGGAGCAGGAAGAAGGCGTTGAGGAAGTGCTGCCAGGCAAGCCAGGCAGGAAAGCCCACGGGAGCAGCGGCCGGAAGCCCGGAATGTCCCGGATAGTCGGCAACGAAGGAAGCCACGGCAGGAAGGCCCATCAGCCACCTGGCGATCAACACCACGAGGACCAGCCCTCCCAGGGCGGCAGGTACCCCCCAGTAGAGTCGCGACCGCTTACCCGCCGCGGTACCGGGCTTCTTCGTGGGTGTGGACATCGAACAACATTCCTCTCGAGAATGACTGGCCAAGTGCTCACGACGTGTGAGGCTCTGCGAAAGAGAATACTAGGAACTACTCGTATCCAAGGAAAAAGAAGACCCCGGCCGGCTGATATGCCGGTCGGGGTCTTCTCATAGTTGCGGGGACAGGATTTGAACCTGTGACCTCTGGGTTATGAGCCCAGCGAGCTACCGAACTGCTCCACCCCGCGTCGCTGAAACAACACTACCCTATTTTCCCGGCCCCCATTTCCACCTGCCGGGGAAACAAAAAAGTCCGGACACTGTTTCCAGTGTCCGGACTTCCCCATCAGTTGCGGGGACAGGATTTGAACCTGTGACCTCTGGGTTATGAGCCCAGCGAGCTACCGAACTGCTCCACCCCGCGTCGCAAGATCTACTTTACCGGCACGTGAACTCCAGGCCAAATCGGAGCGGCGTGATGTCCGTCTCGCCAAAACGGACGCGGTACCTGCTCCCCGAAGGAGCAGGTACCGCGTCCCGCCGTCGTACGTAATCAGCTACCGGGCGGTATCAGTCAGGTACCAGTCACAATCACTTGCTCGGCGAGGGCGAAGGCGTAGCCGTGGACGCCGGAGCGGGAGATGCCTCGGGTGCCGCCACGGGGATCTTGGCCTCCGCCTCGACGGCCCTCTTGAGGGCAGCGGCGATCCGGTTCTGCGCCTCACCGTACGCCGCGAAGTCGCCGGCAGCGAGTGCCGCCTGCCCTGCCTGCATGGCCGCGTTGGCTTCGTCCAGCGCCGCCTTCAGGTCCGCCTTGGCATCCGCACCAGCGGGGCTGGCAGGGGCGCCGGGACCGGCGGGCGCCTGGCCGTTGTTGTCCGAGTCGCCGGCAGCAGCTCCGGAGTCTCCACCGAACAGCTGCTTCAGCGCCTCATCCAGGGTGGGCGCAAAGCCCACCTTGTCGCCGAACGCCACCAGGACGCGCTGCAGCGTCGGGTAGGACGTCTCGCCGGTGGACTTGAGGTAGACAGGCTGCACATACAGGATGCCGCCGCCCACCGGAAGGGTGAGGAGGTTGCCGTTAAGGACTTCCGACGCGCCCTGGCGCAGCAGGTTCAGCGCCTGCGACACCGTGGGGTCCGAGTTGAACTTGTTCTGCGCCTGGCCCGGACCGGGGACCTGGATCTCCGGCGGAATCTGGAGCAGCCGCAGCTTGCCGTAGCTCTCCGCCTTAACCCCTGCCTGGTTGCCGGCATCCGAGTCAGCAGCAAGGAAGCCGTAGAGCACGTTGCGGGCGTTTCCATTGACAATCTGCGGGATGAACGACGACGTCAGCTGGAAGGCGGGCTTGTCCTGGTCCGGCATCTGCAGCGACATATAGAACGGCGGCTGCTTGACGCCGCTGGTGGAATCAACCGTGGGATCCGCCGGAACGCTCCAGACATCCTTGGTCTGGTAGAAGGTGGACGGGTTGGTCACGTGGTACTCGCCCAGGAGCTGGCGCTGGACCTTGAACAGGTCCTCCGGGTACCGGACGTGGCTCATGACATCGCCGGACATTTCCGAGTACGGCTTCAGCGTCGAGGGGAACACCTTCTGCCAGGACTTCAGCAGCGGGTCCTGGTCGTCCCATGCGTAGAGCGTGACCGAACCGTCGTACGCATCCACCGTTGCCTTGACGGAGTTCCGGATGTAGTTGACCGTGCTGTTGGGCAGGGCAACCGCCCGGCCGGACGTGGTCTGGGTGTCAGCGGTGGCATCCGAGAGCTGTTCCTGCTGGGAGTACGGGTAGTACTGGCTGGTGGTGTAGCCGTCCACGATCCACTTGACCCGGCCGTCCACCACTGCAGGGTAGGCATTGCCGTCTACGGTCAGATAGGGGGCTACCTTTTCCACGCGCTCCCGGGGGTTGCGGTCGTACAGGATCTGGGACTCCTGGTTGACGCCGTCCGAGAGCAGCAGGTCCGAGGACTGGAACTTGATGGAGTACAGCACGCGGTTGAAGAACGTCCCCACGTTGGGTCCGCCGTTGCCTTGGAAGGTGTACTGGGTCTCGCCCTCGCCTTCCCGGCCGGACGGCCTGTCCTGCTCGCGAGCACGAGCACCTTCCGGCGCGCCAACAATTGAGTAGTCCGGCGAGGACTCGCCAAAGTAGATCCGCGGTTCATAGGTGGAGTCGTCGCCGAGGACACCGGTTGACGGGATGCCCGACTGCAGGAACTCCGGCTTGCCGTCCACGGTGAACTTGTTGCCCTTGGCTGCCACCACGCCGTAGCCGTGTGTATACACGACGTGCTGGTTGAGCCAGCCCTGCTGGTTGGTTGCGACGTTGGCAGGGTTCAGTTCACGGACCGCGATCACGGTGTCCTGGATCTTGCCGTCCACCTCGTAGCGGTCAACGTTGAGGGCTTCGGGGAACTGGTAGTACGGCCGGTACTGTTCCAGCTGCGAGAACGCGTCCGAGATCAGGTTCGGGTCCAGCAGCCTGATGTTCGCGGTGGTCTGGGCATCAGGCGCGAGGGCTCCGGTGCTGGCCGTGTTGGTGGCGTTGTACCGGTCCACCTGGATCTTGTCCAGGCCATACGCAGCCCGAGTGTTGTCGATGTTGCGCTGGATGTATTCCTTTTCCAGCGTCTCTTCCGAAGGACGGACCTGGAACTGCTGGATCACCCACGGGTAGACGCCCCCGGCGAGGATGGACGTGATGACCAGCATCGCGGTCCCAATGACGGGCAGTCGCCATTTGCCGATCACCGCGGCGACGACGAACAGGATGGCAACGAGGACCGCAGCCACAGCGAGGATGGCCTTGGTGGGGATGACGGCGTTGACGTCCGTGTAGAGGGCGCCGGCCCAGCGGCCGCTGTTGCTTTGCACTGTCGTAAAGCGGTCAAGCCAGAAGTTGATGCCCAGGAGCACCAGGAAGGAGGCGCCGGTGACAGCGATGTGGATCTGCGCCGCCCGGCTGGTGAAGACGCCGCGTTCCATCAGCCGGATGCTGCCGTAGAGGTAGTGGGTAAGGATTCCTGCGATGCCGGCAATGACCACCACGCTGATCAGGAATCCGGTCACGAAGCCGAAGAACGGAAGCGTCATCAGGTAGAAGCTGATGTCCATGTTGAATTCAGGATCCGCTTGCCCGAAGGGCTCCTGGTTGAAGAACAGGAGGACTTTCTGCCACTGGCTGGCGGCTGCGCTGCCGGCGAAGAGGCCGAACAGGACGGGCAGTCCCACCATGACTACCCGGCGGACGGGTTCCAGCTGCGCCTGGTAGCGGTTGAGGTTGTCCCGGATCTCGGAGTCGGGCGCGTAAACCGGCCTGGCGTGGTAGGCGATCCGGATCGCGAAGAAGACCGCCAGGAACATAACCGCGAAACCGGCCGCGAAGATGCCGATCCGGGCTAGGTTCTCTGTCACGAACACTTCAATGAAGCCGAGCTGGCGGTACCAGAGGACGTCGGTCCAGACGTTGGCGAAGAAGATGAAGCCCACTACCACCAGGGCAACAACGATCAGGGTGGGCGTCAGCGCCCCGCGTCGTGAAGGGGGCCTGCCTGTGGACATGGTGCTGGCGGGACGGGACAAACTGGGTACCTCATAGCTGGTCGTCAGATTATTCGATGCGTGCGTGCGAGCGACGTCCGGCACCGGTCAAACAGCTGGTTTCGTCCGTCACAATTGCCACGAGTGGCGGTAAGGCTTAGTTCCTGTCGAGTCTAGTTGCGCCCAGTCTAGTTGCTTGTGCACGCCGGAAGGCCGGACGTGTCCTGGCCGCTGCCGGCGCGTTCGACGGCGTCACGCGCCTCCGCGAGGTTCTCCACCCGGACCACCTGCAGCCCGTCGGGGATCTGCCCCACCACTTCCCGGCAGTTGGCGGCCGGCGCGAGGAACATGGTGGCTCCCCCGGCCCTTGCACCCTGCATTTTCTGCTCGATCCCGCCGATGGGTCCCACGAGGCCGTCCGGGGAGATGGTGCCGGTCCCCGCGATGTGCTTGCCGCCCGTCAGGTCGCCCGGGGTGACGGTGTCAATAATGCCGAGCGAGAACATCAGCCCGGCGCTGGGGCCGCCCACCTTCTCAAGCGAGATGTCGACCGTGAAGGGGAACGTGAACAGGTATTTGAGCATCACGCCGAGGATGAAGCGGCCCTCGCCGTTGTCCTTGGGGGTGATGGTCTCCGTGACCGGCTGCCCGCCGCGCTCCACCACCACGGTGGCCGGCGCGCCTTTTCCTGCCGCCAGTTCCTCCTGGACAACGGCCAGTGAGGTGATCTCCCTGCCGTTGATGGTTTTGAGGATGTCCCCGGGCTCGATCTTTCCGGCGGATGCGGAACCTTCCGAGAGGCCCGCTGCCTGGAGCTGCTGCCCGAAGGGAATGTCCAGCTCCTTGAGGGCCGACGCCACGGCGTTCTCCTGGGAGGTGGTCATGGCCACGGAACTCTGTTCCTCAGCCTCTTCCCTGGTTGTGCCGGTGGGGTAGATCAGTTCCACCGGGTGGACGGCCTTGGAGGGGGCAAGCCAGGCGGAAAAGGCATCAAGGATGCTGACGGGCCCGTTGGGTCCGCCGTCCACGTAGACCGTGGTGAGGTCCAGGTTGCCTTTCGCCGGGTACGCGTCCCGGCCCGTGATGCTGATAACCGGCTTCCCCTGGCTCTCACCCAGGGTGTTGTACGTGGGTCCGGGTGACTCGATGACGTACGGCACCGGAATGGTACCGACGGCGATTCCCAGCCCAAGGGCCGACATGCCGGCCAACAGCATGGCGGACACTTTAGGGTCGCGCGGCGCACGGTCCGGCAGCAGCCTGCCGACGGCCGGACCGCCGTCGTTGGTTTCTTCTGTTGGTGCTTCTTCTGTCTGCGCAGGTAACCCGCGGGTGAAGAGCTCAGGAGCGTGGTCCTCTGAGGGGTGGCCGCCACGGGTTGTAGTCACCCAACCAAGACTACGCGGTGACCAGTGCCTGCCAGCGCTTTGCCTAGAGCGAACGGCCCGGCGGTCCGGCAGACAGCCGGGCATGGCCGGGGTACCGTGAAGGTTGACAGTCAAACCGACGATCGGCGGGATCATGGCCTCCAATCCACTCAATTCGTCCAATGGGGATGACACCCCCAAGGATCCGTTGACCGAAATGCTGCAGAACCTCATGGGCGGCAAGGGGATGGAAAATTTCGACCCCGCCGAGCTGGCCAAGGCTGCCGGGCTGCCCAACGACCCCAACCTGCTCGCGCAGATGTTCTCCCAGGTGCAGGCAATGATGAGTGCGCCTTCCGAGGGTCCCGTCAACTGGCAGCTTGCCCATGACAACGCCCGCCGGGTCGCGGCGAGCAGCAGCGATCCTTCAGTCACTGCCCAGCAGTCCCGCGAAGTCGACGAGGCCCTGCGCCTTGCGGAACTGTGGCTTGGCCCCGTGACAGACCTTCCCGCCACCGGCCTGATCGGCCACGCGTGGTCCCGGGCGGAGTGGGTGGAAGCCACCCTTGGCACGTGGAAACGGCTGACCGAACCGGTTGCGAACAGCATCGCGAACGCCCTGTCCTCCGCAATGACGGAACAGATGCCCGAAGAGATGAAGTCAATGATGGGCGGGGCATCCTCGATGCTCCAGAACATGGGCGGGGCGATCTTCGGCATGCAGTTGGGGCAGGCCATCGGCGCCCTGTCCGCTGACGTGGTCAGCTCCACCGATATCGGTGTTCCGCTGGCCGACCTCGAGATGGCGCTGCTGCCGGCCAACGTTGCGGCGTTCGGTGAGGGCCTGTCCCTGCCCGAGAATGACATCCGGCTTTTCCTTGCGGTACGGGAAGCTGCGCACGCGCGGCTCTTTGTCCAGGTGCCGTGGCTGCGCGGCCATCTGCTGGGCGCCATCGAGGCCTACGCCCGCGGCATCCATATCGACACCTCGCGGATTGAGGAACTTGCGCGGGACCTTGATCCCGGCAACCCCGAGGGCATCCAGGAGGCCCTGTCCCAGGGCGTGTTCATGCCGCAGCGGACACCCGCACAGGAACAGGCCCTTGAGAAGCTTGAGACGGCGCTTGCGCTGGTGGAAGGCTGGGTGGACGAGCTCACCGCGGCCGCCACAGAGAAGCTGCTGCCGTCCGCGGGCGCGCTCCGCGAAACAGTGCGCCGCCGCCGGGCAACCGGCGGTCCGGCCGAGCACGCCTTCGCGTCCCTGGTGGGCCTGGAGCTGAGGCCCCGCCGGCTGCGGGATGCCGCAACGCTGTGGGCCACTTTGAAGGAAGAGCGCGGCATCGAAGGCCGCGACGCCATCTGGCACCACCCGGACCTGCTGCCCACCGCCGAGGACCTGGATGACCCCAAGGGCTTCAGCGGGCGCCGCAAACTGGCCGAAGCCAGCGACAGCGAAGTGGACGACGCCCTGGAGAAACTCCTCAGTGGCGGCTTCGACGCCGCTCCCGAAGACAGGAGCGGCGCTGAGGGCCAGGGTGGCGCCGAAGGCCAGGACCAGGGCGGCACTGCAAAGGACGACGGCGACGGCGGGCGGCCGGAGGAGGGGCGGGACGGCCAGCCGAAAGGCTAGGACGTCCGGGCCCGCATTGTTGCGGGGGCGGCTTCAGTCCGCGTCCGGATCGGCCATGCCGCGCCCGGTGGCGAAGGAGACACCTTCCAGGAACGCTTTGGCCCGCTGGGTCTCGGGATAGGCCTCCAGCAGCTTCCAGAACGCGGCGTTGTGCGCGGCCACCAGCAGGTGGGCGAGCTCGTGGAGCAGGACATAGTCGATGACCCACTGCGGCATTGGCCGCAGCTTGTCCGAGAGCCTGATGGTGCCTTCAGCGGGAGTAGCCGAACCCCACCGGGAATTCTGGTTGCTGACCCAGCGCACCGACGTCGGCACTGCCCGCCCCCCGAGGTACTGTGCGGACAGGTGGGCGGCATGGGCGGCGAGGGCGGCGTCCGTGGCCGGGCGCCGCTTGCCTGCTGCTGCCCGCCGCTCCCCCTGGCGCTGCAGCTTGGCCACCATCCGGTGGACCCAGTCGGCCTCCTGGGCGGCGGTAAACCGCGCCGGGATAGCCACAACTGCGCTTCCGTTCTCCCAGAAGGCCGCCACCGTGCGGGTGCGCCGGGCCGAACGCCGCACGACGACGGGCGCACCGTCGTCAGTGGTCAAGGGGGCAGTAACCGCTCCGGCCGTCTTTGCGCCCTGGCCGGGCCTCACAGGGAAGTGCTTTCCGTGAGGACGCGCAGAACGTCTTCCCCGTACCGTTCCAGCTTGGACGGGCCCACTCCTGCCAGTCCGGCCAGCTCTTCGAGCGAGGCGGGGCGCGCCTCGGCGATGGCCGTGAGCGTGGCATCGGTGAACACGACGAACGCCGGCACCTCGGCGGCGAGGGCAACTTCGCGGCGCCAGTTCCGCAGGGCATCGAAGGTCTGCTCCTCATAACTCGGCGGACAGGAATTGCACCGGCCCACCTTGCGTTCCGCGCCGGTGGCGAGCATGCTTCCACAGACCCGGCACATGGCAGGAGCGGCGGCCTTCCGGCGGGACACCGTGACCTTCCCCCGGGTGGTTGAAGTCGCCACCGAATCCGGGCGCAGCCCGTCAAGGAACCTGGACGGTTTCCTGTTTGCCCGTCCGCCCGGGGTCCGGGCAGTGGACCAGGACAGCGACAGGTGCTCCCGGGCTCGGGTGATTCCCACGTAAAGGAGCCTGCGTTCCTCGTCCACCGATTCCGGCGAGTCAGCGAAGGAGATGGGCATCAGCCCCTCGCTGAGGCCCACCAGGAACACCGCATCCCATTCGAGGCCCTTGGCCGCGTGCAGCGAGGCAAGAGTCACGCCCTGGACCGTGGGGGCGTGCTGGGCGAGGGAACGTTCCTGTAGTTCGTTGACGAAGTCGGCCAGGCCAAACCGGGCACCCCGGGTTTGGACCAGTTCGTCGGCGAGCGCCACCAGGGCCGCCAGCGATTCCCACCGCTCCCGCAGTGCGCCGCCGCTGTGGGGGGCGGAGTCCGTGTAGCCGAGGGACGAGACAATGTCCCGGACGAGTTGCCCCAGCGGCTCGGGGGAATCCGTCTCCGCGACGGCCCGGGTTGCGGCCCGAAGCTGCAGGATGGCGTCCCGGACCTCCTTGCGGGCGAAGAACCGCTCGCCGCCGCGCAGCTGGTACCCGATGCCGGCCGCAGCGAGGGCCTGTTCGTACGCCTCGGACTGGCCGTTGGTCCGGAACAGGACGGCCACCTCGCTTGCGGGCGTGCCGGCGTCGAGCAGGGCCTTGATCTTCTGGGCAACAGTGGCTGCCTCTGCTTCATCGTCCGCGCACTCGGTGAACTGGGGTGCCGGGCCCGCCGGCCGCTGGGCCACGAGCTGGAGCGGTGTTGCCCAGGCGGCGTCGGCCACTGGACCGCCGCTCCGCCGGCCTGCCAGGAGGTCGTTGGCGAGCTTGACCACCTGGGGCGTCGAACGGTAGTCCCGGATCAGCTTGACCACGTTGGCCTGCGGGAAGCGGGCTTTGAAATCCAGGAGGTGCTTGGGGGAAGCCCCCGTAAACGAATAGATGGTCTGGCTGGCGTCACCGACGACGCAGAGTTCGTCCCGGCCGCCGAGCCAGAGGTCCAGGAGCCGCTGCTGCAGCGGGGAGACGTCCTGGTACTCGTCCACCACAAAGTGCCGGTACTGCTCGCGGACGGTGGCAGCGACCTTCTCGTCCTCCTGGAGAATTCCCACCGTGATCAGCAGGACGTCCTCGAAGTCAATGACGTTGCGGTCCGTCTTCACGTCCTCATACGACTGGAAGACCCTGGCCACGGCGGTGAGGTCGAACCCTCCCGGGGCGCCCCTGTCCTGGGCATTTTCCAGGTAGTTGGCCGGCGTGAGCATCGACACCTTGGCCCACTCGATTTCGGAGGCGAGATCGCGGATGGAGGCCCTGTCCGTGCTGAGCCGGAGCCGCCGCGCGGCCTCGGCCAGCATCTGTGCCTTGTGGTCCAGGAGGTTGGGCAGCGTTCCGCCAACCGCCTGCGGCCAAAAGAACTGCAGCTGGCGCAGGGCGGCGGCGTGGAATGTCCGTGCCTGCACGTTGCCCACCCCGAGATCCCGCAGCCGGCTCCGCATCTCGGCAGCGGCCCGGGCCGTGAACGTCACCGCAAGCAGCCGTTGCGGCGAATAGACGCCGGAGTGGACGCCGTAGGCGATGCGGTGGGTGATGGCGCGTGTCTTGCCGGTCCCTGCGCCTGCCAGGACACACAGCGGGCCGTTCAGGGTGCTGGCGACTTCGCGCTGCTCCGCGTCCAGGCCGCCAAGGATGCGGTCCTCCAGGGAGGCTGTCCCGTCAATATGTTCTGTAGTCACTTCTGCTGCTCTTGGTCTCGACTACCGCGTGCTGGAGTCTGGTGGATACGTAAAGGAGTCAGGCCCCGGCCCGGTCCTGGATGCGTCCGCCGTACCAGTGCTCAATCAGCGAGCGGGCAATGGAAAGCCGGCTGGAGATGGTGATCTCCCCGCTGAGCACGGCTTCCTGGAGTTCCTCCCGGCTGAACCAGCGCGCCCTGGTGACCTCGACGCCGTCGGGCGTTGCTTCGGAGTCTTCGGTGACGGCGGTAAATCCAAGCATAAGCGAGGCAGGGAACGGCCAGGACTGCGATCCGAGGTACTGGCACGCGGTCACCCGGACCCCAACCTCTTCGTAGATCTCGCGGACTACTGCCTGTTCCAGGGACTCCCCGGGCTCCACGAAGCCTGCCAGCGTGGAATAGTTCCTGGCATCCGCAGGCCCTCCGCCGCCCAGCAGCAGCCGGCCGTCAGGGCCCTCGACCGTGACGATGATGGCGGGATCCGTCCGAGGGTAGTGCTCCGACAAGTCCACCGGGCAGCGACGCACCCAGCCGCCGGCTTCCACCTCGGTGGGCTTCCCGCAGCGCGGACAATGCGTGTGGCCGGCATGCCAGTTGGCGATGGCACTTGATTCGACAAAGAGCGCGGTGTGGGTTGGGGTCAGCCCGGCAGCCACGTCGCGGAAACCGGCCCACTGGGCGTCGGAGGGGATTCCGGCTGTTCCCGGAGCCGCCTGCTCCGGCAGGACAAACAGCAGCAGCCCGGTTCCTGCGGGAAAGTCCGAGTCCGGGAGGGCGGTGCCCAGGAAGATGACCAGTTCCGGGGCTGAGCCTGCCGTGGCGAGTTCCTCAAGAAGGGGCGCCGCAGCGGCCGTAAACAACCCGCCGCCCTGTACCAGCCCCTGCCGGCCCGACAGGACAACGGCCAACGTTGCGGGGCTGGCCAGCTGGCTGGCAACTATTCCGGGAGCCGTGCGCTCGGCCGATCCGCGGTCCACCAGCGCCGGCCTGACAGGGAGCAGCGTGTCCCTGAGGTGGTTGGCGGGCAGCATTGCCTGCTGCCCCTGGTAGACCGGTGTAACAGACTCGGCGTGGCTCATAGGTCCACCGTACTGACTGGCGCTGACAATTGACATTTCGAGGCCGTTTCCCGGCCGACCTCCCCTCCCCTGATTTGCAGGTATCTCAAGACTCGCCGCCGCCGGACCGGCCTCCCGGACGGCAGGCAATCTACCGTGGAATGGTGAGAAGAAAACCGATTGAACTGGCAGCCGTTGCAACCGCGGCAGTCCCCGGACTGACCCCGACGGCCGTTAGCTCTGCCCCGGACGATCCCGCGGACTTCGACTCTGCCCTGCTCCTTGATTCGGAGGGGAAGCGCTGGCGGGTGAGGTCCCCGCGGCATGCCGAGGCCAGCGCACGGCTGGAAACCGAGTTCCTGGTCTTGCGCGCCTTCGCGCCGGGCATTCGGGCTGAGCTGCCTTTTCTGATGCCCACGGTTGCGGGCAGTGTGCGGCTGGGCAGCCTGAGCACCTTCGTGTATTCGCATCTGGGCGGGAGCACCCGCAGCGTCGAAGAACTCACGGCTGGACCGGATGCCCTCGCCCGCGAAATCGGCGTCGCGCTGGCGGCCATTCACGATCTTCCCCGGGCCTTGGTCAGCAACGCGGACCTGCCCAGCTACACCCCGAATGAATTCCGGCAGCGCAGGCTGAATGAGCTGGACCAGGCAGCCACCACCGGGAAGATTCCCCCCGCCCTGCTGCTTCGCTGGGAACACGCGCTGGAAGACGTGTCCCTGTGGCGCTTCAATCCCTGCGTCGTGCACGGGGACCTGCATGAGGACAACCTGATGGTGGAGGGCCAGCGGGTCACGGCGGTGACCGGCTGGACCGATCTCCGCATCGGCGACCCCGCGGACGACTTCGCATGGCTGGTCGCCTCCAACGAGCATGATTTTGTGGATGCCGTCCTGGCGGCCTACACCTCCGGCCGCCGTGACACCCCCGACAACCACCTCCTCCGGCGGGCCGCGCTCTCCGCGGAATTCGCTCTCGCGCAGTACCTGGTGAAGGGGATCGCTGCCGGCGATGTCTCCATGATTGCCGAGGCAGAAGAAATGCTGGACACGCTGGCAAGCGACATCGCTGAGCACGGCGGGCAGCCCATCAGCGTTGAGCCCCTCCCGCCCGCGGCAGCTGCCGGGGCCCCGGGCGCCCCCGCTGCCGGGGCACCTGACGCAGTACGGCATGAGGGCGTTGCTCCCGAGGCTGTCCCCGGCATCAGGGCGGCCGACGACGACGTGCCGGCAGCCGTGCCGCCGGTCACCGTCCTGCCCGTCCCGGCCCAGCCCGCCGTCGTCGTGACGCAAATTCCGGTTGCCGTGACTCCACTTCCGGTGGAGCCGGAGACCCCCGGCCAAGGGTCCACCGGCGGACCGGACGACACCTCCACCGCGGCGCTCTCAATCGTCGACATCAAGAAGGACTAGGGGAAGCTAGGGCTGCCGCCACGATCTCCTCCAACTGGCCTGCTGTACCCAGGTCGTGGGGCCGCACCACCTCGTTATCGGCAACGTAGAAGAACGCTGCGCGCACGTCCTCCAGCGGCACGCCCTTCAGCCGCGACCATGCCAGCCGGTACACCGCCAGCTGGACGGCCTTGGCCCGGAGCAGGTCCCCGGAGGGCCGCCGGCCGGTCTTCCAGTCCACCAGGTCCCAGCGCCCGTCAGGATCCTGGAACACTGCGTCAACACGTCCACGGACCACCACGTCCCCTATTCGTGTCTCCACCGGCACCTCAATGAAGGCCGGAGAGCGGTGGGCCCAGGGGGACGACCGGAAGGTGGCCACCATGGCGTCGAGGTCGTACGCCGCGTCGATGTGATCATCCGAGCCCGGCGCTTCACCGAAGTCCAGCATGCCGGCCGTGCCAAAGTACTCTTCCACCCACGCGTGGAATGCCGTGCCCTTCCGGGCCGACATGCCCGGTTCCCGGGGCACGGGCCTGCGCAGCCGCCAGGCCACGGCTGACGGGTCCTCGCCAAGGTCAACGAGCGTGGATGCCGAAATGTGGGCGGGAAGGTGGACGTCGTTGGCTGAAGACCTCCTCGCCCGGCGTTCGAGCAACAAGGCTGCTTCCCGGGCCCACCCGGCGGCAACCCCTGTAAGTTCGGGCTCCCGGGTAGCTGTCCGCGCGCGGGGAGCGTCCTCCAGCGCCGCCGCCACCCGGGCAGCCGCGGTTTCCATAGCGCGCCTCCGGCCGCCTGCCAAGCGCAGGCGCTCCCCCGTGCGGGGGTCCACCGGCCCCTCCAGGGGATCGTACGGCCAGCCGGCCACCTCAGTATCGAGCGTCAGCGGACTGGTCTCAGGCAGTGCGGACTCCTCCACTGAGCGCGGATGGATGACGGCCGGCGCCGTGCCCTCGCTTGCGGCGGCGGCCAGAGTTTCAAGCTCTGCCAGGAATGGCGACATTTCCGCCCGTCCCGACCTGGACCCCACCCAGGCGGCGCTGGACGCCCACAGGACATGCTTGGCCCGGGTGTACGCCACGTAGGCCAGGCGGCGCTCCTCCGATTCCGCGTGGGCCTGGACAGCTGCCTTGAAGTCCTTTTCCGCATCCAGCCAGCCTTTTTGGTCAGGCTGGTCGAGGTCCCACTGGGGAAGGTCTGCCCGGTCACCGCGCAGCGGCCAGGGCAAGGCTGCGGACCCGCTGCTCCAGCGTGAGTCGCGGTCGCTGGGGAAGTCCTTGGCGTTCAGTCCCGGAACAAAAACGACATCCCATTCCAGCCCCTTGGAAGCATGGACCGTAAGCAGCTGCACGGCCTCCCGGTTGACGTCGCCCGGTGGTGCTTCCAGTCCGTTTTCTTCTGCTGACGCAGCCTCCAGCCAGGACAGGAAGGCGAGGATGTCCACGCGTTGGGACGTCCGCAGGAACCCGGCAGCGGCATCCTGGAAGGCATCGAGGTTCCGGCGCGCCTGATGGATGCTGATGCCGGGCCTGGCGGCAACCTCGATATCAAGGAGCATGGCCCTTTCCACCTCCCCGAGCAGGGTGGTGAGGTCATCCCCAAGGTAGCCCCGGAGCTGACGCAGCTCCGCGGAGAACCGGACCATCCGCTCCCGCGCAGCGGGGGTCAGGGACCTGCCGTTCGATGAGGTCCATCCTTCCCGGGGCAGCCAATCCAATGCCTCCACCAGGCTGGCACCGTCGGTAAGGTCGCCTTCGAGGACGGCCGGGCCGTCATCCGGAAGCTGGTCATCGCCCCGTCCAGCCTGGGCCCGACGCCGGGCAAGCTGGCTGGACCAGTCCCGCAAGGCCATCAGATCTGCGGGGCCGATCCGCCAACGCGCCCCTGCCAGCAGGCGCATCAGCGCATCGGAACGGCCGGGGTCGGCGAGGACACGCAGGGTGGCAACAAGATCCACGATTTCGGGGGTATCAAGGAGTCCGCCCAGTCCGACTATCTCGTAGGGAATGCCTCGGGCCTCCAACTGCCGCCGGATGGGCTCCATTTGTGCGCGCCGCCGGCAAAGGACGGCGATGGCGGGCGGAACCGGCGAACCGTCGGGATTCAGCTCGAAATCCGTCACCCGGTACTTCAGGACGTCATCGGCGAGCGCTGAGGCTTCATCCACATCGCTTCCGAACCGCCCCAGCACCACAGATCCCGCTGCCGCATACGGGCTCGGCTGCAGCGGCGGCACCTTGGGCGCGGCCGGCCCTCCCCCGCCCGCCGGTCCGCGCTGCGCCGCTGACCGGGCCAGGGATTCAGACATCACGTTGGCAGCGGCCAGGATGGACCGTCCGTTCCGCCACGCCGTTGTCAGGTACGACGTCGGCGCGGGAGCCCAGTTGGCCCCGCCTTCCGCCATTCCCCCTGCCGGGGTGCCCTCCGCCCCGGTTGGCTCTGTCCCATGTCCTGGCCTCCCTTTCCACACGGGGAACTCGCGCACGAAATGGAACAACTGGCCTGCCGACGCACCGCGAAAACCGTAGATCGACTGGTTGGGGTCGCCAACGGCGGTCACCGCGTGCCCGCCGCCGAAGAGCCGGGAGAACAGGACCAGTTGGGCGTGGGACGTGTCCTGGAACTCGTCGAGCAGGACCACTTTGTAGCGCTGCCGTTCCATGTGGGCGGCCAAAGGCACGTCCTGCGCCACGCGGGCGGCAAGGGCCACCAGGTCGCCAAAATCAAGTGCTCCCCGGGCCCGCTTCGCCGCCGCGTACCGGGCAACCATGTCCGCCACGCTTGCCCTGGTCCTCAACATGCCGGCGAGGTCAGCCGCTGCCTGCGGGGCGTTCCTTTTCTTGGTGGCGAGATACGGCAATGACTCAAAGTCGGACAGCCGCGCCATCAGCCAGGCTTCGACGTCTTCGGGTTCCTGGAGGTGCTCGGCGCATTCACCGGCAAGTTGGATGACTGCTTTCACGAGCGTGGACTTGGCGGCGCGGAAATGCCCGTACTCGCCGTCGTAACCCTCCACGACCTCGCTGGCCAACTGCCAGGCCTGCGCGCCGCCCAGCAGGACCACGTCCCGCTCCACTCCAAGGCGGAGCCCATAGTCAGAGACGATGCCGCTGGCGAAGGAGTGGTAGGTGGAAACTTTCGGTTCGAGCGCATCACTGCTGAGCAGCCCGTGCTGGAACACCCTGCCCCCGCTGTCCGCGTCGGCGCCGTCCTGGACACCTCTATCCTGGACAACCACGCGCTGGAGGGCGGCCAGTTTTCCCCTGATGCGCGAGGCGAGTTCACCTGCTGCCTTCCGGGTGAACGTCACGCCCAGCACTTCCTCGGGACGGACCCAGCCATTGGCCACGAGCCACACCACCCGGTCCGCCATGGTGGCTGTCTTGCCGGATCCCGCCCCCGCAATGACCAGCCTCGGCGCGAGCGGCGACGAAATGATGGCCGACTGCTCGGGGGTAGGAACGTTCTTCTCCCCGAGGAGCACCGAAAGCTCCTCGGGGCTGAAGCGGGGCTCCGGGGGTGGCCCTGCATCCCCGCCGGGCCCGGAAACCGGGGCAAGGGCGGAGAGGGCAGTCGGGGAGTTTTGCATGTCCGGCCTCATTCGGTCACTTGCCTTCCGCGCACGCACAGCGGACACACCTCGGGGAGCCTGCAGCCGTGGCCGCCATGGCTTCCCTTCGAGGGATCGTGCCGTGCTTCGAACGTGGTGCCTCCCATTACGGCGGCTGCATCCTTCACCATGTCCATCGCCCAGTTCTCCTGAGGGTCTATTGCGTCCTGATGCTGGATGGCGGGATTCTTTGCCCCGGTGCCGAGCTGGGCCAGGACGGCACCGCCAGGGAGCGGAGCGGCGGGGCTGTCCGGTCGGTCCTGGAAGCCCCCGGCGAGCACCGCGGCCTGGTAGGCGCCGAGCTGGGGATGCCGTGACAGTTCCCCCTTACCGGGCTGGCGTTTTCCGGTTTTGAGGTCCACGATGACCAGCCTGCCTTCGGCGTCCACCTCAAGCCTGTCCACCTGGCCGCGCAGGACAGCGTCCCGGGCGGGAGCATCATCGACAGGAACCTTTCCGAGGGCGACGTCGAAATCCTGTTCCACTCCGAGCAGGCTTCGGCCTTCGCTTCGCATGAGGAGTACATACTGTGCCAGCTTGCGCACCATGGACTCGGCACGCTGGAAGTCCAGCCTGCCCTCCCAGTTGTCCTTCATTCCCAGTGCGGGCCAGCGCCGGACCAGTTCTGCGACATACTCACTGCCGGACGCATCCGGCAGGTCCTGGGCAATGGCGTGGACCAGGGTGCCAAGGCTGCGGGCGAAGTCAGTGGCAGCTTCGCCTCCCGCGGCCTGGATAAACCAGTCAAGCGGGGATTTCTGCACGGTCTCGACTTTTGACGGTGAGACAAAGACGGTACCGCCAGGCGGAACCACCGCTGCCGCCGACGTCAGCGGAAGAAGGCCCCACCAGCTCTGCGGATGCGCGCCGGGCACCGGCGGGTCAGCCTTTGCCAGCCGGGCGAGGACCCTGGCCGCCTCATCCGCCTGCGGAGCATCCCCGCCGTCCAGCTGGGCGTGCTGCCGGAGTTCGGCAACAAGGGCCCGCAGCGCCATGGGCCGCTGCACTGCCGTGAACGGACGGCCCTCCTGGCCCGGTTCCAGGGGCATAACGTAGTCCAGGAAGGAGGACGGCTGGTCATCCTCGGAGGAAACAGCCGTGCATACGAGCAGTTCGCGGGCGCGGGAGACCGCAGTGGAAAAGCTTCGCAGTTCGTCATACCGGATGTCGCGGAGCCGGCTCAGGGGATCACGCTGCAGGGCGTACCCCGGCCCGTGTTCCACCGCGTCGCTGTACAGCGTACTTCCCAGAAGTTCGCCGCGGAGCCGGGTATTGGGCCACACACCTTCCTGGAGGCCCGCCACTATCACCACCGGCCATTCCCGCCCGGCCGCACTGGCTGGAGTCAACAGTTCCACGGCGTCGTCCACCTGGGCACGGGCAGCGAGGGTGTCCATGGGAAGCTCCTGGTTCAGGAGATACTCGAGGAACTGCTCGGGGCCGGCCCCGGGCATCTGGTCCACGTAACGCTCCGCGGTGTGGAAGAGGGCCATCATGGCATCCAGGTCCCGGTCCGCACGCGCGCCGTGCGGACCGCCGGCAAGGGCGGTTTCCGTCCAGGAACCGGCGAGTCCGGTGGCATCCCAGAGTGCCCACAGCACTGATTCGGCGTTGGCGCCAGGTTGCGCAGCGGCGTGGCGGCCCGCCTGGATCATGCGTGCTGCCCGGCGTGCGGCACGGCCTTCGATGCCGAGCGTTTCCAGTGCGCCGGGTTCGAGCAATGCTTCAACCAGCAGGGCGTCGCTGGTCCGGCCTCCGCCGCCCAGGATCTCGTCCCTCCTCAGCGACTGCCGCAGCCGGCGGAGCTCGATCGATGTGGCACCGCCGATCCGGGAGGTCAGGAGGGATACTGCGGCTTCCGGGGTCAGCAGCGCGGGATCCAGTGCAATCGCGAAGGCATCAAGCAGCGGGCGCACTGCCACTTCGTCCCGGACCGCGGACTCCGCCACCGGGACCCGCACAGGAATCCCCTGGCCCGATAGGTAACGCTGGAACTCGCTCACCTGGGCGCCGTTGCGCACGATCACCGCGAGTTCGGCAAGGTCGCGCCCGTGGTTGATGTGCTGGTCCAGGATGCGCTGGGCAACGTAGCGCAGTTCGTGCACGGCGGACGGAACAAGGTGTGCTTCCACTGCCCCTTGGGGCCTGGCGTCGTCGGGTTGATCAGGGTCGGGTTGGTCAAGCCGCCGGGCCAGTTGCCCGCCCGCGCGCTGTGAAATCCGCCCGGCCACTCCAAGCCAGGCTTCGGCCACCGCGGGCGCTTGCCGGTGGGCGTACCGCAGTGGACGCTCCGCCACGGGTGCACCGGGCGACAGCAGCCCGGGCAGTTCTGCCACGAGGTCGGGCCTGGCACCGCGGAAGCCCTGCACCACAGTGTCCGGTGAAAACGCCACGTAGCAGTCCTTCCCGCCGGCGATGTCGGCCAAGAGCTCAAAGACTGCGGGGTTGGCTTCCTGGATGTCGTCCACCAGGATCACCTGCAGCCGGTCCCGTTCCGCCGCCAGGAAGCCGGGAGAGTCCTGGAAAATCTGCCGTACTGCCGTGATGATGCCGGCCGGATCGAAAGCCTCAGGCATCCGCAGGTCCAGGACGTCCCGGTACTCGGCGTACAGGGACGCAGCGGCGATCCAGTCAGGCCTGCGGCACTCGTGTCCCAGCCCTACCAGGTCGCCGGGGGTACGGCCCGACTCGATGATGCGGTCGAACAGCTGCCGGACTTCCTGCCGGAAGCCCCGGGTTTCCAGGGCACCTTCAATGTCGGCGGGCCAGGGAAGCTCCAGGCCGGGCAGGCGATGGCCTTCAAGGAGCTCCTTGATGATGAGGTCCTGCTCCGGGCCTGAGAGGAGCCTGGGCGGCCGGGACAGGGGAAGGATCCCTTCCGCCTTGGCACGCCGGATCACGTCAAAGGCGTAGGAGGCCCAGGTCCGCGCGGGAGTGGTGCTCAGGCTCCTGTCCAGCCGGGCCGTGAAGCGGTCCCGCATGGCATCGGCAGCCAGGCGGCTGGGCGCCAGGATCAGTATCCGCTCGGGATCCACGCCGTCACGGGTGACCCTGCTGACGGCGGCCTCCACAAGGACGGTGGTCTTGCCAGTTCCCGGAGCGCCGGGCAGCAAAACCGGCCCTGTTCCCTGGGGGACGTCGACGGCCGCCTGCTGGTCGGCGGAGAGCAGGGGCGCCACGACATGCACCTGGCGGGGCGGCAGCAGCCGCAGGCCGGTTCCTGCAGCTCCGGCCTGCCGCGGGGGCGTACGGCCGTCTCCCGGGCCGGCGGGTTCACCGGAATGACGCGCGGGGCCGTCCGCGGAGCCATCCCGGGATTCGTCAAGGGGGCCGGTGAGGGGCATGGTTACTGTCACAGGGACATTCCATCATCGGCCGCCGACAATCTGTGCAGCCGCCGCTCCAGCATCCCGGCGACCACATCAATCCTGTCGAACTGGGCATCGCTTGGCGCCCAGCGGGCGGCCGAAAGATCCACCCGCCAGCGCCCCTCGCCGGTCCGCTGGAAGTCGAGGTAGGCGCCCAGCAGGGGTGTGCCCTCGGCCAGGTAGCGGCGGAGGGCCTCAGCCTCGTGTCCGTCCGGTGCGTGGCCGCTCGCCTTGAGAATCCGCCACCAGGGGACTCCGCTCCCGTAGCGGCTCATGACCGTGCCGACCTGCCTTGGCCCGCCTGAACCCAACAGCTCGGCGACGTCGCCATACGCGACGGCGGATCCGGCGGGCACCAGTTCCACAATGGCCAGCACCGCCTCCACATACTCAATCCGCATTGATCCAATCTAGCCGCAGTGGCGTTCCACGGAATTGTCGGTGGTGCCCTTTAGCGTTGAAGCATGAGCACCTGGAACACCCTCCCCCGCGCAGCCTTCGACCTCGAAACCACAGGGCGCAACTCCCGGGCTGCACGCATCGTCACCGCCTCGGTGACGGTGGTGGACCACACGGGCGACGTCATCCAGGAACACGAGTGGCTGGCGGATCCCGGGGTAGAGATACCCACCGAGGCCAGTGATGTGCACGGCATCACCACCGAACAGGCACGCCGTGAGGGCAGGCCTGCCCACGAAGTGACCCGGGAGGTTGCGGCCGTGCTGCAGGGACTGTTCGACGACGGGACCCCCGTCATCGCCTTCAATGCCAGCTATGACTTCACGGTGCTGGCTGCGGAGTCGGCCCGGTACGGGGTCCCTCAGCTGACCCGCTTCCCGGTCCTGGACCCGTACATCATGAACAAGCAGGTGGACCGCTACCGGAAGGGCAAGCGGACCCTCACGGCGTTGTGCGAGGAATACGGCGTGGTCCTGGACAACGCCCATACGTCGGCCGCTGATGCCCTGGCCACCTTGAGGGTCCTGGACGCCATGGCCGGCAAGTTTCCCAAACTCAGCATGCCGGCCAGCCAGCTGCACCAGCTGCAGGTCGAGTGGGCAGTAAGCCAGGCAGCCGATTTCCAGGACTATCTCCGCAAGACGAAGCCCGCTGCCGTCATCGAAGGTGACTGGCCGGTCCTTCCGCCGCAGGACGCCACTACGGCCGGCTTCTGACCGGGACCGTCTCCGGCAGGGCCACGGCGAGAGATATTTCACAGTCGCACTGCTCACACAACGGGGCCGGTGAGGGACTCAAGGATTCGTCCGCACGGGGCCGCAGGACTCCAGTATGAGGGCCATCAGCGCCTATACGAAAGTTCCTTCGATTATTTGCCTTCAGAGCCAGCACTTGTTCGCCTCACGGCCGCCAAACACTGAAGTGAGACAATAAAGTTTTGCGGTCACCCCTGCCATGCAGTGCTTGAACAGCCTCGGGCAGGTGCCAGGCGCCACCAGCGCAGCCTTGCGGCCCGGTTGACTTATGACTCAATGAAAGCGACAGACTGATGAAAATCAAAGCGATGAAGTGGCTGACAACCGCTCCCGTGGCAATCGCCCTCGCGGTTTCCCTGGCAGCGTGCGGTTCAGGATCAGCCCAGCCGAGCGGCACGCCCACGGACGCCCTCGCCGGCAGCGACCAGCAGACGCTGGACAAGTACACCACCGCTACCGTCACCCCGATTGACCAGATCGACAAGACCAAGCTCGGCCTGAACACCGAAGGCAAGCTTGAGGTGGGCACCCTGTCGGACGCCCCGCCGAACATCTTCATTGACCCCTCGGGCAAGTTCACCGGCTACGACAACGAGCTGCTGCGGGCCATCGCCGGCAAGCTCGGCCTTGAGGTCGAGTTTGTTGCCACGGACTTCTCCGCCCTGCTTTCCCAGGTTTCCACCAAGCAGTTCGACGTCGGATCCTCCTCCATCTCCACCACGGACGCGCGCCGCCAGAACGTCGGCTTCACCAACGGCTACGACTTCGGCTTCATGGCCGTGGTTGCCAAGACCGACAGCGGCATCAAGGGCTTTGCCGACCTTAAGGACGATCTCCGGATCGGCGTCGTCCAGGGCACCGTCCAGGACGACTACGTGACCAATACCCTGAAGATGGAACCCATCCGCTTCCCGGACTACGCCACGGTTTACGCCAACGTGCGCAACGGCCAGGTGGACGCCTGGGTGGCTCCGTCGCAGCAGGCCAGCGGCCAGGTGAAGGAAGGCGACGGCACCGCGATCGTCGAATCCGTCGTCAACACGCAGAACTTCACTGCCTACGCGGTGGCCAAGGACAACCAGCCGCTGATCGACGCGCTGAACTCCGGCCTTGACGCTGTCATCGCCGACGGAACCTGGACCAAGCTGACCAAGGAATGGTACCCGGACCGCGAGATGCCCTCTGACTGGAAGCCGGGCAGCAAGGCCGCCACGGTTCCCCAGAGCTGATTGAGCCGGGACGTTCATGGATCTCTTGGACCAGCTGGCTGACACCTTCTTCAACTGGGAGGAAATGGCCAAAGTCATTCCCGCCCTGTTCATGGTGGGCCTGCCCAACACCCTGATATTGGCCGTCGCCTCCGGCATCCTCGGCTCCCTGCTGGGGCTCGGGCTCGCCATGATGGGGATTTCCCGCAACGCGGGCGCCCGTTGGGTGGCGCGCATCTACACCGATATCTTCCGGGGCCTCCCTGCCATCCTGGTGATCCTGGTCATCGGCATTGGCCTCAGTCCCATCGCCCGGGAAATCACCGGATCCAGGAACCCCTACCCCCTGGGCATCCTGGCCTTGACGCTGATCGCGGCCGCCTACATCGGCGAGATCTTCCGCTCGGGCATCCAGAGTGTGGAGAAGGGCCAGCTGGAGGCCTCCCGGGCCCTTGGCTTCAGCTACGGCAGTTCCATGCGCCTCGTGGTGGTGCCGCAGGGAATCCGGCGGGTCCTTCCCGCCCTGGTAAACCAGTTCATCTCGCTGCTGAAGGATTCCTCACTGGTGTTTATGCTCGGGCTTGCCGCCTCGGACCGGGAGATCTTCCGGATCGGAAACGACGCGATGGCCAACACCGGCAACCTGTCTCCGCTGGTGGCCGCAGGTGTGCTGTACCTGATCCTGACCGTCCCGCTCACCCACTTCGTGAACTTCATCGACCACCGGCTGCGAACCGGCAAGCCGGAAAAGAAGGAACCGGATGAGCTGGCAGCACCTATCGGCAAGGGGGCACAGGCATGACGGAATTCGCTTCCGGAACCCTGACCGGCAAGAACCTGCACCTCTCCTTCGGCCACAACCATGTTCTCCGCGGCATCGACCTGCACGTGGAGAAGGGCACCACTGCCTCGGTGATCGGCCCATCGGGGTCGGGCAAGTCCACCCTCCTGCGCGTCATGAACCGGCTGATCGAGCCGGACCAGGGCGACATCCTCCTGGATGGCCGTTCGGTCCTGAAGGACAACCCGGACGAGCTGCGGCAACGGATCGGCATGGTGTTCCAGCAGTTCAACCTGTTCCCGCACAAGACCGTGGTGGACAACGTATCCCTCGCGCTGCGGAAGCTGCGCAAACTCTCCAAGGAGCAGGCACGCGCCGAGGCCCTGGAGCAGTTGGACCTGGTGGGCCTGAGGCACAAGGCCGATGCCCGCCCGGCAAACCTTTCCGGAGGCCAGCAGCAGCGCGTTGCCATCGCCCGGGCACTTGCCATGAAGCCGGAGGTGATGTTCTTTGATGAGGCCACCTCCGCGCTGGACCCCGAGCTTGTTAAGGGAGTCCTGGCGCTGATGGCCGACCTCGCGAAGGGGGGCATGACCATGGTGGTGGTGACCCACGAAATGGGCTTCTCCCGCAACGTCTCGAACACCGTGACGTTCATGGACGCCGGAGTGGTTGTGGAATCCGGGCCGCCGGAGCAGATCTTCACCGCACCGGCAACGGACCGCCTCAAGGGCTTCCTCTCGGACGTCCTGTAGTTCCCGAAGCACATAAAGAAATCCCCGGCTGCAGCCCGCAGCCGGGGATTTCTTTATGTGTGGCCGGGATGTTCCGGAGTTTCTAGCCCCGGGCCGCTGCTGCCGCCTTGGCTGCGGCAGGCAGTGCATCATAGATCCGGTTCATGGCCGCGTCGTCGTGAGCAGCGGACAGGAACCAGGCCTCAAAGACCGACGGCGGCAGGTACACCCCGGACTCCAGCATCGAGTGGAAGAACGGCGCGTAGCGGAAGCTCTCCTGCGCCTGGGCGTCAGCGTAGTTGTGGACGCCGTTGGCTGAGGTGCCGAAGGCCACCGAGAAGAGGTTGCCGGCAAACTGGATCGAGTGGTCCACCCCGGCGGCGTCCAGGGCGCCGGACAGGGCAGAGGAGAGTTCCAGCGAACGGACGTCGATGAAGGAGTAGACATCGCGGGTGGCATGAGTCAGCGTGGCCACGCCGGCCGCCATCGCCACAGGGTTTCCGGACAGTGTTCCCGCCTGGTACACCGGGCCGGTGGGCGCGAGGTAGTCCATGACGTCGGCACGTCCGCCGAGGGCCGCCGTCGGCATCCCTCCACCGATGACTTTGCCGAAGGTGAGCAGGTCCGGCGTCCACGGCTCGGCGGCGTCCGGCGCCCCGCCGGTCAGGCCCCAGTAGCCGGAATAGCCGGTGCGGAACCCGGTGAGCACTTCGTCCACGATGAGCAGCGCCCCGTGTTCGCGGGTGATGCGGGACAGGCCCAGGTTGAAGCCTTCTTCCGGTGTCACCACGCCCATGTTCGCCGGCGCTGCCTCCGTGATGACAGCGGCGATGTTGGGCCCGTGGGTGGCGAAGGCTTCCTTGACGGCGGCGAGGTCGTTGTAGGGAAGCACCAGCGTTTCTGCGGCCGTGGCCTCGGTGACGCCGGCGGAACCCGGCAGGGCGAGGGTGGCGACGCCGGACCCTGCGGCGGCAAGGAGTCCGTCCAGGTGGCCGTGGTAGCAGCCGGCAAACTTGATGATGAGGTTGCGTCCGGTGAAGCCGCGGGCCAGGCGCACGGCGGTCATGGTGGCTTCGGTGCCGGTGGACACCATCCGGAGGCGCTCGACTGCGGGTACGCGGTCCTTCACGATTTCCGCCAGGTTGGCCTCGTCCGGGGTGGACGCTCCGAAGGACAGGCCGCGGTCCACGGCGGCGTGGACGGCCTCCAGCACAGCCGGGTGGGCGTGGCCCAGCAGCGCCGGACCCCAGGAGCAGACAAGGTCCACGTATTCCTTGCCGTCGGCGTCCGTGAGGTACGGTCCCTTGGCGGAGACCATGAAGCGCGGGGTACCGCCCACGGACCCGAAGGCACGGACCGGTGAGTTGACCCCGCCCGGCATCAACTGGCGGGCGCGGTCGAAGAGTTCCTCGTTGCGAGGGTTGCTGGCAGTCATGGTTCCTATTCTCTCAGGTGGCCGGCGCCGGGTGCGTCAGGTGCCGAGCAGTTCAGCCACGCGCGGCGCCACGGCCGTACCCAGCAGCTCGATGGAGCGCATCATTGCAGAGTGCGGCAGCGGCCCGTTGCTGTATTTAAGGTCGAAGCGGTCCACGCCCAGGTTCTGTTTCAGCAGCACGATCTTGCGCGCCACCGTTTCCGGGGAGCCGACATACAGCGCCCCTTCCGGAGCGCACAGCGCCTCAAACTCGCCCCGTCCGGCAGGCCCCCAGCCCCGTTCAGCGCCGAGCTTGTTCCGCAGCTTCAGCCAGTGCGGGAAGAGTTCCTCCCTGGCCTGCTCGTCGGTCTCCGCCACGTGTCCGGGAGAATGCGTGGCAACCTGCTGCATCGGGTGGCCGTACTTGGCCATGGCCTCGCGGTACAGGTCCACCAGCGGCCGGAAGCCACGCGGCTGCCCGCCGATGATCGCGAAGATGATGGGATAGCCGTATTGGGCGCACCTCAGCACGGACTCGGGGGTGCCGCCGACGCCGATCCAGGTGGGCAGCAGGTGCCGCTCGAGCGGCGGGTACACGCTCAGCCCGGCCACGGGCGGCCTGGTACGGCCCTCCCAGTGCACTGGTTTCTGAGCCCGCACCTTGTCAAAGAGCTCGAGTTTTTCCTCGAACAGGAGCTCGTAGTCTGCGAGGTCCAGTCCGAACAGCGGGAAGGACTCGATGAAGGAGCCGCGGCCCAGCATGACTTCAGCGCGGCCGTTGGAAAGGGCATCCACGGTGGAGAAACGCTGGAACACGCGGATGGGGTCATCGGAGCTCAGGACCGTGACGGCTGAGCCCAGCCGGATCCGGGTGGTGCGGGCGGCAGCGGCGGCGAGGAAGACTTCCGGCGCTGAAACGGCATAGTCCTTGCGGTGGTGCTCGCCCACGCCAAACGCATGGAGTCCGACGGCGTCCGCCATCTGAGCCTCTTCAAGCAGCTGGCGGAGTACCCGGGCATGCGGCTGCGGGCTTCCGTCCGCATTCTCGCCGACGTCGCCGAACGTGTTCAGGCCCAGGAGTATCCGGTCCGGTGCCACCGGGGCGGTGGGACTCTCCGGAACAGCGACGGGCCGGGGTGTCGGTGAGCCAACCATCAGGACTCCTTCAGCCAGCCGGCCAGTTCGGCGGCCCAGTAGGTCAGGACCATGTGGGCGCCGGCGCGGCGGATGCCCAGTACCGATTCGGTGATGGCGGCGCGCCGGTCGATCCAGCCGTTGGCGGCCGCGGCCTCGATCATCGCGTACTCTCCGGAGATCTGGTACGCGGCCACCGGCACCGGACTCATGGCGGCGACGTCTGCGACGATGTCCAGGTAGCTCATGGCGGGCTTGACCATGACGACGTCGGCCCCCTCGGCGAGGTCCAGTTCCACTTCGCGCAGGGCCTCGGTGCGGTTGCCGGCGTCCATCTGGTAGGTCCGCCTGTCCCCCTTCAGCTGGGAATCAACGGCTTCGCGGAACGGGCCGTAGAACGCCGACGCGTACTTGGCTGCGTAGGCGATGACGGAGGTGTTGGTGTGCCCGGCCTGGTCAAGGGCGGACCGGATCGCGGCAACCTGGCCGTCCATCATTCCGGAGGGCCCCAGCATGTGGGCGCCGGCGTCTGCCTGGGCCACGGCCATCCGTGCATAGATCCCAACCGTGCGGTCGTTGTCCACGTAGCCGTCGGCGTCGAGCACTCCGCAGTGCCCGTGGTCCGTGAACTCGTCCAGGCACACATCGCTCATGATCACCAGGCTGTCCCCGACTTCGGCACGCACGTCCCGGATGGCCTTGTTCAGCACCCCGTCCGGGTCAAGCGATGCCGTTCCCTCGGCGTCGCGGGTTTCCGGGATGCCGAACAGCATGATTCCGCCGAGCCCCAGCTCCACGGCTTCCGCCGCGGCGCGCTTCAGGGTGTCGGTGGTGTGCTGGACAACCCCTGGCATGGAGGTGATGGGGTTGGGCTCGGCCAGGCCTTCGCGGATGAACGCCGGAAGAATCAACTCGGCGGGCGCCAGGCGGGTTTCGGCGGTAAGCCGGCGCATGGCCGGCGTGGTGCGGAGGCGGCGGGGGCGGTCGCTGGGAAAAGTCATGATCCTGTCCTTTGCTTTGGTTCAAGCGTGGTGGGTGTCCGTTGGCGGGCGTCCCCCGCGTCAGGGCGGCTTCCCTGCGTCTTGTTCCGGCTGGAGGGCTGCCGCCACGGCGGCAACAAGCCCGGCCGGCGTGGGCCGGGCCGCGATGGCGGCCACCGGCAAGCCAAGCGCGGAAGCCTGGTCCGCCGTCGGCCGTCCAATCGCCACGAACCGGCAGCGGCCCAGGGGAAACAGCTCATGGAGGCGCCGCGCGGCGCTCGGTGAAGCGGCGATCACGGCGTCGATGCGTCCCGCGGCGAGTTCAGCGGCGGCGGTTGCCGGGGTCAGCAAAGCGTACGACGGCGGCTGCCCCTCCCCTGCCCCGTCCTCCGCCGGGATGGCGAGCCTGCGCTCCGCTGCCGCCGGGTAGTCCACCGTGCGGTAGGCCGTGACGGCGGTGACGCTGCCGCCGGCCCCTGAAAGTCCCTCCGCCAGGCGCGGCGGCGCGATGTCCGCCTGCGGCAGCAGGACCTTGCCGCCCCCGTCCGGCCACACGGACAGCAGGCCGGCGGCGGACTGATCCTCCTCCGGCGCCAGGGCCACAGCAACCCCATGGGCCTCCAGGAGCCTGCGGGTCGCAGCGCCCACGGCTGCGATGCGGGTGGCAGCCGGGATCCAGCGGGCCAGCGCCAGGCCACGTTCGGCGGCCTTGGCAGCGAGCACATGGACCGTGGTGGCGCTGCTGACTACCAGCCAGTCGAAGGCCCCGGCGGCCAGGGCATCGCAGGCAACGTCAAGGGAATGCTGGTCCGGAGCCCGTTCGAAGTCGATCAAGGGCAGCAGCAATGCGTCGGCTCCAGCCTTCCGCAGCGCCTCCACGAGGGGCAGCGAGCGCTCCGGGCTGCGGGTGATGAGTACCCGCGCCCCCGCCAACGGTGCCTTGGGCATGGCCGGGATCAGGAAGCCTGCAGGTCCGCTATGTCAGCGGCGCCGGCGGCCAGGAGTGCTTCGGCAAGTTCGATGCCGAGCAGCGTGGCACCCACCTCTGTCAGGCCGTCGGTGGCGCGCTTGTCCCGGACCGAGGCGGTGCCGTCCACGGCACATACCGCCGCCTCCAGGTGGAGCAGGCTGCCCTTGCGGTAAGCGTAGGCGCCGACGGGCGCCGCGCATCCGGCCTCAAGCCGTGCAAGCAGGGCCCGTTCCGCCGTGACGGCAAGCCGGGTGTCCGGATCATCCAGCGCAGCCAGCGCCTGCGCCAGGACTTCCTTCGAACCTTCTGCGAAGCCGGGCCTCGGCGGAGCGTCCGCGGTGCGGCACTCGATGGCGAGCGCGCCCTGGCCTGCAGCGGGCAGCATAACGTCCGTTTCGAGGAACTCGCTGACCGTATCCAGGCGGCTGATGCGTTCCAGGCCTGCGGCTGCGAGAACCACGGCATCCAGGTCGCAGGACTTGCCCGGAACCACGTCGCTGACGGTGTTGCCCGGCAACCCGGGAACCCGCCCCAGGCGGGTGTCCACGTTGCCGCGGATGTCCACGATCTCCAGGTCCGGGCGGGCGGTGCGGAGCTGGGCTGCGCGCCGGGGCGAACCGGTACCCACCCTGGCACCTGCGGGAAGGTCAGCCAGTTTCAGCCCGTCGCGGGCACACAGGACGTCGCGGACATCGACGCGCCGCGGGGTGGCCGCGAGGCTGAGCCCCACTGCCGCCCCGGTGGGCAGGTCCTTGAGCGAGTGGATCGCAACGTCGCATTCATTGCGCAGCAGCGCATCACGCAGGGCGGCAACGAAGACCCCGGTGCCCCCCATCTGCGAGAGCGAGCCGGTGAGGACGTCGCCGTCGGTCCTGATGTGGACGAGTTCCACCGGGAAGCCTCCGACGGCGGCAAGCTGGTCTGCCGTCTGCTGCGTCTGGGTGAGCGCCAGCTTGCTGGCACGGGTGCCGATGCGGACCGTCACTGCTGCGGCGCTCCCCCGGAAGAGGCCGGCTGCCCCGTCCCGGCTTCGCCGGGATAGGGGTCGTGCCCGGTGCCAACGGTGGTGTCTGCTCCGGCGATGGTGGGCTTCTCGCCACGGAAGTTCTGGCAGCATCCCGGCCGGCAGACGTCGTACCAGGGACCGAGGTCCGTCAGCGCCGGACGGCCGCTGATGTTGTTCGCCACGGTGCGTTCGGAGATCAGGTCCACCAGGCCGTTGACGAATTTGCGGTGCGTGCCCGGCGTGGGGACGCGGGTGGCGGCGAGTCCAAGCTTGGCGCAGGTTTCCAGGGCTTCGGTGTCAAGGTCCCAGACAACTTCCATGTGGTCGCTGACGAACCCCAGCGGCACAATGACGATGCCCTTGACGCCCTGGCCGGCCAGCTCCTCGATGGCGTCATTGATGTCCGGCTCAAGCCATGGCACGTGCGGAGCGCCGGAGCGTGACTGGTACACCAGGGACCAGGGGGCGGTCAGGCCGGTTTCGTCCTTGACGCGCTGGATGACGGCATCCGCGGTGGCAAGGTGCTGGGCCACGTAGGCCGAGCCTTCCTCGAACTCGCGGGGTTCGCCTTCGGACCGGCCGGCCGCTTCCGCGTCCCGGGTGGGAATGGAGTGGGTGGCGAACAGGATCTGGACGGGCGCATCGGGAGTGCCGGCCGCTGCGAGCTTTTCCCGGACGTCGGCGAGGCCTGCAGCGGTGCCCTCAATGAAGGGCTCCACGAAGCCGGGGTGGTCGAAGTACTGGCGCACCTTGTCCACTTCCAGCCGGCCGTCCAGGCCGGTCTCCGTCAAGGCCATGCCGATGTCCTCGCGGTACTGGCGGCAGCTGGAGTAACAGGAGTAGGCACTCGTGGTGATCATCAGCAGGCGGCGGTGGCCGGCGTCGTACGCGTCCTGCAGGGTCTGCGGGATGTACGGTGCCCAGTTGCGGTTGCCCCAGAGGACGGGCAGGTCGATCCCCCGGGCGGCGAGTTCCGCCTCCAGGGCAGCCTTGAGCTCGCGGTTCTGCTGGTTGATGGGACTGATGCCGCCGTTGGCGCGGTAGTGGTGCGAGACCTCTTCCAGCCGTTCGTCCGGGATGCCCCGGCCGCGGGTGACGTTGCGGAGGAAGGGGATGACGTCCTCCTGGCCTTCCGGCCCGCCGAAGGAGGCGAGGAGCACGGCGTCGTAGTTCTTCGGCGCCATCCGCCCGGCTTCGGTGACCGGATTGACGGCGGCGGCGTTGCTGGAAACCGGCAGGTTCATGCGAGCACCTCCGCCACTTCGGCCGGGGAGATCCGGCGTCCGGTGTAGAACGGGACTTCCTCACGGACGTGGTTGCGGGCCTCGGTGTTGCGCAGGTGGCGCATCAGGTCCACCAGGTCCACCAGTTCCGGGGCCTCAAGGCCCAGGATCCATTCCCAGTCGCCCAGGGCGAACGAAGAAACGGTGTTGGAGATGACCTGCGGGAACTCCCGGCCCAGGAGGCCGTGCTCGCGAAGCATGGCGCCACGCTCGTCCTCGGGGAGGATGTACCACTCGTAGGACCGGACGAAGGGGTAGACGCACAGCCACTCCGCCGGCGCAACCCCACGGGAGAACGCCGGGGTGTGGTTCTTCGCAAACTCGGCCTCGCGGTGCACGCCCATGGCGGACCACACAATCTCTGTGCCGGCAAACAGGCTGCAGCGGCGGATGTCCCGGATGGCCTGCTGCAGGGCTTCCGGCTTCGGGCCGTGGAGCCACACCATGACGTCGGCGTCAGCCCGCATCGCGGAGACGTCGTAGCTTCCGCGGTGGGTCACCCCGGCGTGGGCAAGCCGTTCCAGCAGGGTCTCGAAGTCAGCGGCGGCGTCGGCGCTGCGGATCAGGTTTTCGGAGCGCTTGAATACCGTCCAGAGGGTGAAAAACTGCTCGGCTGATTCTTCGGTTTTAGTGACAGATTCGGCAGAAGTGTGGCTCATGGTTACAAGTTTGCCCCCTTCTGCCCACCAAGGCGAAACCAGCGACTTCTACAAGCGGTAGAAGTGATTAAAGTCACGCCGGCGCCGGGACTGCATGCGGCATCCGCCGGTTTCGGCTACGGCTTCCGCATTCGGAAGTAGGCTGCACCGGCCGCGGCAGCCAGGCCCACCAGGCCAACGCCGAGCCCGACCATCACGGCTTCCAGTTCCGGCTGCGACTTGACGATGGCGCCAACGCTCTGCGCCGCGCTGCGGGGGACGCCCGCGGCCTGCGGGGCGGGGCCTCCGGCTTCCTGTGGTGCGGCGGCAGCCTGCGTTGCGGCCGCGGGTACCGGCGCTTCAGCCCCGGCCACGGATTCCCCGCCGGGCCCGGCCTGGCCGGCTCCGCTTTCGCCTGCCGGCAGTTCCATCGCGGGCGGGTTTCCGCCGGCTGCCGCGGCGCCGTTCACCTCTCCGGCAGATTCCGACGACGGCACGGGCACCGTACCCGGAGCCGCGGCCTGGGCAGCGGTTTCCGGGGTGGGGGCGGCAGGAGCCTCGGCTGCGGGAAGTTCCTGGGCCTGGGACTCCGGCGATGGCGAGGATGGCACCGGAACGATTACTGCCGGAGCCGTCGCGGCCGGGAGAAGCGGAACGTCCGACGGCGTCGGGAGTGGTATCGACGGCAAGGGTGCCGGAAGTGCCAAGGAAGCTGTCGTGGGAGCCGTGGTCACGGCCGGCGCCAGCGAAGTCGTGACCACCGGCAGGAGCGCTGTGGGGACGGACAATACCGAAAGGGTGGCCGCCTGCCGCGCTTCCTTCCCATCCCGGCCCTGGCCCGTGGCGTCCTGGCCCGGGCCGGCATCGACGCCGGATTGCGGATTCCCGTCATCACCGTGGGATGCCGGAACGCCTGTTGCAAGGACCAGTACCGCTCCGACTGCCGCAGCCGCAGTGCCGCGCCGGAGCCCCCCATGGATACCGGTCCGGGATGTGAAAAGTTCGGACCTGATGTAAACCATAGTCATCGACCCTAGCCATATCGGAAGGGGAAACGGAAACCGGCGAAGTACCCGGCCGCAACGCCTGTGGGGCGCCGTAATGCCCTGCTGCGCCGCTGACCAGCGGCAACATTTAGCGGGCCAGGGCCCGGATCTGTTCGTTCGTGTCGGACACCACGGCGGCAAGCCCGTTGCCGGCCACCCAGCCTCCCACCACGGCCAGGTTCCCCGCCGACGCGCAGGCTTCCCGGATTTCGGCCACCCGCGCTTTATGGCCTACGGCGGCGAAGGGCAGCGACCCGCGCCAGCGGACCACGTCCCAGTCCAGCAGGTTTTCCCTGGTGATGGGGACGCCCAGCAGGGCCCGGGCATCTCGCAGCGACGCGGCCAGGAGTCCTTCATCCGTGTCCGGGCCACCGGACTGTTCCCCGGCACCGTCCACGCGCCCGTACGAGAGCCGGACCACGTGCCGCCCCGGCCCGGCGGCATCGGCCAGCCAGTCCCACTTTCCGGTCGCGTGCGTCAGTGCCTTCGCTTCAATACCGGGAGTCTGCGGTGCCACCAGGACGCCTGAGCCGCGCGGCCGGCGGTCAAGTTCATGGCCGGCCAGGACCAGCGTGACAAGCTTGACGTCCGGGCCTGCCGGCGGCCGCTTCCCTGCAAGGCCGGGCACCGCGTCTTCAAGCAGTCCGACGGCGGCCGGACCGTCCACTGCCACTACCAGCAGGCCGGCGTCGAACGTTGCTCCTGCCGACCTGACGCGCCAGCCTTCAGGGGTGCGGATCACAGACTCGGCCGGGGTGCCGGGCAGCAGCCTGACTCCCCGGCGGCGGAGGTCGGAGACCAGGGCGGAAATGAGCGTGTGCATGCCGCCCTCCAGCCCCGCAACCGCGGAGCCTGCCTTGGCCGGACCGGCAGGGGCCGGCGTGTCCCCCTGCGCGGCAGGAGCAGCCCCCATGCGGCGCTGGGCGGAGACGGCGGCGGCCAGGGACCCGTGCCGCCGCAGCCCCTCGCGCAGCCCGGGTGCCACCATGTCGACGTCGAGCATCCCGGGATCCGCCGAGTGGACGCCGCCCACAACCGGCGCCACCAGCCGCTCCAGGACACGGGTGCCCATGCGCGCCTTGACCAGTGCCGAGACACTGATAACGTCCGCTGTGGTCCCAACCGAAGCCGGGAGGAACTTATCAAGGGAGGCCCGGAGGGTGCCGATGAGGCCGAGCGAACGCCGGACTTCGGGATCCCACGGGTTGGCCGGAATTCCCAGCACACCTGTCTTCGGCAACTCGCGCGGGCCGTCCGGGAGCTGGACCCAGGCACCCCCCGGGCGGGGCGGCACGATCTTGGCCGACAGTCCCAGCTCAGCGGCCAGCGCTGAGACAGCGTCGGACCGGGTGGCGAAGGATTCGGCGCCGCTGTCAAGGGTCAGGCCGGCCACCGTGTGGCTGCCCACGCAGCCGCCCCATTCAGCTCCGGCTTCAAGGAGCGTCACCTGGTACCCGGCGGACGCCAGCCCGCGGGCGGACAGCAGTCCCGAGATGCCGCCGCCCAGCACCAGTGCCGTCCCGGTTGTTGCCGACGTACTGCCCATCGGCCTACTCCGGGGAGATGGAGTGGATAAGTTCAACCACGCGGGTGAGGACGGCGGGGTCCGTCTCCGGCGGGACGCCGTGCCCCAGGTTGACCACGTGCCCGGGAGCAGCCGCGCCTGCGGCTATGACGTCGCGGACGTGGGCCTCAAGGATTTCCCACGGAGCAGGGAGCAGGGCGGGGTCGATGTTTCCCTGCAGCGGCACCGTGCCGCCCAGCCGGCGGTTCGCCTCATCGAGCGGAAGCCGGTAGTCCACGCCCACAACGTCCACACCCACATCCCGCATTGCCACCAGGAGCTCTGACGTTCCGGTGCCGAAGTGGATCAGCGGCGCCCCGAGGTGCCGGACATGGTCCAGGGCGCGGCCCGAGGCCGGCGCCACGTACTTCGTGTAGTCCGCCAGGCCCAGGGAACCGGCCCAGGAGTCAAAGAGCTGGGCCGCCGAGGCACCGGCCTCAAGCTGTGCCTGGAGGAACATTCCGGAGGCGTCCGCGGCCCAGTTGGCCAGGGCGTGCCAGGTTTCCGGATCAGCGTGCATCATGGTGCGCGGACCCAGGTGGTCGCGGGACGGCTTTCCCTCCACCATGTAAGCGGCAAGGGTAAAGGGTGCGCCCGCAAAGCCGATCAACGGTGTCTTGCCGAGCTCGGCCACGGTGAGGCGGACCGCTTCACGGATGGGTTCCAGCGATTCCCAGGTGAGCTGCGGCAGCGCCGCCACGTCCGCAGCAGTGCGGACCGGGGTGTCCAGGACCGGCCCCACGCCCGGAACGATGTCCACGCCCACGCCGGCGAGCTTCAGGGGAATGACGATGTCGGAGAAGAAGATGCCGGCGTCAACGTCGTGGCGGCGGACGGGCTGGAGGGTGATCTCGGAAGCCAGTTCGGGGCGCAGGCAGGAGTCCAGCATGGCGACGCCTTCGCGGACCTTCAGGTACTCCGGCAGTGAACGTCCGGCCTGGCGCATGAACCAGACGGGACGCCGGGACGGCTTGCCTCCGCGGTAGGCCGTGATGAGGGGTGAGTCTGCGGTGCGGCCATCCACCAGCGGGTGGTCTGCGGCGAGGACGCCGGCAGCGGATGTGGCGGGGCTGGAAGTCATGCCTTTGATTGTGCCGAAAAATGACTCCAAAAGATAACGACAAAGTGTCACGCGGGAGCCCTGCCACCGCGCCGTGGCAGGAATCACAGCCCGCGCTCCCGTCCGGCAGCCCGGGGAGTTGTTCTACCGAGTAACGAAAAAGCTATGATTGACCTGCTGTGGTTCTTTTTTCATTGGTGGCTACACACGCCGACATCGATCTTGAGACCGTTGCTCAGTTGAGCAACGGTTCTTCGGAGATCGCCACATCCGCCCTCTCCGGATCGACGGCAGTGACGGGTGCGATTGTCCTTGCCACCTGCAACCGCTACGAAATCTACGGCGAAGCCGCCCGGCCTGACGATGTGGAGGCGGCCCGCGCCGCCCTGGTGGCCAAGATCAGCGAAACCAGCGGACTGAGCGAACCGCTCGTCTCACGCTCCTTCAGCACCCGCACGGGTCCTGAAGTCAGCCAGCACCTCTTTGCCGTCAGCGCCGGCCTGGACTCCGCAGTGGTCGGAGAGCGGGAGATCGCCGGACAGGTACGGCGCGCACTGATCACCGCCCAGCATGAAGGCACGGCAAGCTCCGGTTTGGTCCGGCTTTTCCAGGCGGCGTCCAAGACCGCCAAGGACGTGGGAGCACAGACTGCCCTCGGTTCCCGTGGCCTCTCGATCGTTTCCGTCGCACTCGACCTGGCCACTGATCTTTCCGAAAACCCGGACTGGACCAGCAAGAAGGTTGTGGTCTTCGGTACCGGCGCCTACGCCGGGGCCACCATGGCGCTCCTGCGTGAACGCGGCTGCACCGACATCTCGGTTTTCTCCTCGTCCGGCCGCGCCGAAGGATTTGTTGCCACCCGCGGCGGCACGGCGCTGGACGCCGATTCACTCCGGCCGGCGGTCGCGGCAGCAGACGTGATGATCGGCTGCAGCGGTTCCGACACCCGGGTGGAGGCCGACGAGCTGGCCGAAGTCCGGGCCGACTCCCCGCAGCCCCTGATCGCCATCGACCTTGCGCTCACCCACGACTTCGATCCGGGGGTCGGCGAGCTTGACGGCGTGGAGCTGCTCACCCTGGAATCGGTCCGCCTCGCCGCACCCCAGGAACAGGCCGAGTCGCTTGCCCAGGCCAGCGGAATCGTCAGCGGCGCCGCCAAGGCGTTCGAGCAGGAACGCGAGGCCCGCTCCGTGGATTCCGCGATCGTTGCGCTCCGCCGCCACACCATGAGCGTCCTGGACTCCGAAATGGAAAAAGTCCGGGCCCGGCACGGCTGCACCGCCGCTGCCGAGGAAGTGGAGTTCGCACTCCGCCGCATGGTCAAGCAGCTTCTCCATGTGCCCACGGTGCGGGCCCGCGAACTTGCCGCCAACGGCCAGCAGGATGACTACGTGGCCGCCCTGGAAGCCCTCTACGGCATCACCGTGGAGCAGCCGGCATCGGTGGCGCCGCAGGCCGAATGCCCGGTGGACCACCGGGGCCTCGAAACCGCCTGACCGCGCCTCCCGCCGCGCGGACCCTCTCTCACTTAATGCCCCTTTCCCGGCGATGCTCTCTCACTTAATGCGCCTTTTCCGGCGATGCTCTCTCACTTGCCTCAGGAAAGTGAGAGAGCATCCCTCAAAACAGCGCATTAAGTGCGAGAGCGTCGTGTTAGAAGGGACGTCAAGTGAGAGAGGGCTGAAAGGGGCGGGGATCAGTAAACGGGCTTGTGGGGTTCCACCTCGCGCACCCAGGCGAGGATGCCGCCGTCGAGATGGCTCACCCGCTGGTAGCCCGCCTTCTGCGCCGCGGCGAGCACATTGGCCGAACGCGACCCGGCCTTGCAGTGGAACACAATGTCCCTGTCCTGCGGGAGCTCATTCCACGCCTCGCCTGCAAGGATCCGGCCCTGCGGGATGAGCTTCGCGCCGTCGATCCGGACGATGTCGAACTCCCCCGATTCGCGGACGTCCACCAGCTCAAAGTCCTTCAGCCCCGCCTTGCGCGCGGCGAGCATGGTGGCCAGCTGGGTGGCCGTGACGGTGTGCT
This sequence comes from Pseudarthrobacter sp. GA104, assembly GCF_009741265.1. Classification (GTDB taxonomy): domain Bacteria; phylum Actinomycetota; class Actinomycetes; order Actinomycetales; family Micrococcaceae; genus Arthrobacter. The sequence goes on along the minus strand of NZ_WOWL01000001.1, from coordinate 3,646,058 downwards.
CCGTGTCGGAGGGGGCCGCCGGCGTGACGCCACAGAAGGCCTCGTAGTCGGTCAGCTCCGTGATGGGCGCGGCCGCGGGGTCCTTTGAAACACGGATCTCGCGCCAGCTTCCGCCCAAGGCGTCAAACAGTGCCACACGGCCCAACAGGGAACGTCCGACGCCGGTAATCAGCTTGACTGCCTCCGTCACCATAAGCGATCCCACGGCTGCGCACAGCATGCCGAACACGCCGCCCTCGCCGCACGAGGGCACCGAGCCTGCCGGCGGCGCCTCAGGGTAGAGATCCCGATAGGTGGGCCCGAACTTCTCCCAGAAGACACTCACCTGGCCGTCGAACCGGAAGATGGAACCCCAGACGTAGGGTTTGCCCAGGATGGCGGCGGCGTCGTTGACCAGGTAGCGGGTGGCGAAGTTGTCCGCGCCGTCGAGGATCAGGTCGTAGCCGGCGAACAGCTCCAGCGCGTTGGACGCGTCCAGCCGGACATTGTGCAGCCGCACGTCCACCAGCGGGTTGAGGGCCGCGATGGCGTCCCGGGCGGACTCGATTTTGGGGCGGCCAACATCCGCCACGCCATGGATGACCTGGCGCTGCAGGTTGCTAAGGTCAACGTCGTCGTCGTCGATGATTCCCAGCGTTCCGACGCCGGCGGCCGCAAGATACAGGAGTGCCGGGGAGCCGAGCCCGCCGGCACCGATAACGAGCACTTTCGCATTCTTGAGCCGCCGCTGACCCACCGAGCCGATCTCGGGGATGATGAGGTGCCGGGAATAGCGCTCCACCTCGGCAGGGGTAAGGTCCGGGCCCGGTTCCACCAGCGGATCCAATGACACGGGTGAAACATTTGCGGTGAATGTCGAAGCCATACTTCAATGTATCCCCCGGATACTGCCGGGTCATATTACCCCGCAGTAAAGTGGAAGTAACTGCAACGGAAAGTAGGACAACTGTGGTCCATGAAGCACGGGCTGACCGCCCGTCAGCCGCCGAACCGCAAACTCCCCCGCGTCCCGCGGGTCAGCGGTCGGCCAGGCTTCCGCGTGACGAGCGGCGCGCGCAGCTCCTCAACGCAGCCCAGGAAGTCTTCGTGGCCAACGGGTACCACGGCGCGGCCATGGACGAGATTGCCGAGACGGCGCACGTCAGCAAACCCGTCCTTTACCAGCATTTTCCCTCAAAACGCGAGCTGTACCTCGCCTTGCTTGAAAGCCATCTGGCCTCCCTCACCGAACTGATGCTGGGTGCGCTGAACTCCACCACCGATAACGACGAACGCGTTCAGGCCGTCATGCGCGCCTACTTCCAGTTCATCGCCAGCGATGACCAGGCCCACCGGCTGGTGTTTGAGTCCGACCTGATCAACGATCCCGACGTCAGCTCGCGGCTGGAGACGTTCAACAGGACATTTGCCGATGCCATCGCCCGCGTCATCGCCGAGGACACCAAGCTCCCCCATCTCGAAGCGCAGTTGCTGGGCCGGGGACTGGCCGGGATGGCGCAGGTCAGTGCCAGGTACTGGCTTGAAACGGACGGCAACCTGGACATCAATGTGGCCAGCGACCTCATCTACCGTTTAGCTTGGCGCGGAATCTCGCGCTTCCCCAAAGAGTCCTAGACTACAAATAAGACATCACCAACGAACTTTGACTGGCTGGGAGGCCCCTGTGGAAATTAAGATCGGCGTTCAGAATGTTGCCCGCGAAATTGTGCTCGAATCAACCGAGGACGCGGCTTCTGTGGCCAAGGTCGTGGGGGAAGCCATCACCGCGGGCAGCGAACTTCGCCTGAAGGATGAAAAGGGACGCGTGATCATTGTTCCCGGAAATGCGCTCGGCTACGTGGAAATCGGCGCAGAAGAGGCACGGCGCGTAGGTTTCGGCCAGTTCTAGCGGCCGGCCGAAAAACCGCGTCCGAAGCCCAAGGAGATCCATGCTTTCGCTGACCATCGTTGTACTGGCTGCCGCCGCGGCAGGCTTCATCATCTGGGCAAACGACAAGCGGCACGCCAAGTATGGCGCAGGCCTGCCCGCCGGGGTCGCCGTAGCAATGGCGGCTTTGAGCTGGATTGTCCTGATGGCGGCCGGTTTCGGCTACCTGCCAGGGCTGACCTGGATCCCGTGGGTCCTGCCCATCGTGCTGGGCGCCGGCGCCGCAACAGGAGCAGCCGTGTATCTTGGCCGCACGCGTGCGCGCCGGGACGCCGAAAGGCTTACGGCGATCCTCCGGGCATAGGGCCGGCGCAAGGCAACCGGCAGCAGTGGCCGCCATCCCGCCAGGGGTGGCGGCCACTGCTGCTTAGGGACCAGTGGCTGGTGGCGAGGCTACTAACGCCCCGGCCCGTACTTCGCCGGCTCGGCCACGGCCCCCGACGCTGCCGCAGCTTCACTTGCTCCCGCAGCTGCCGCGATGTCCCGGTCAGTCACCTGTCCCCCGGCGTCGTGGGACGTGTAGCGGATAAAGACGCGGTTGTAACGCCAGTCGAGGTCGGGATGGTGGTTTTGTTCCTCGGCCAGACGTCCGACGGCGGCAATCAGCTCAAGTGCGGCAACCGCCGTCGGCATCTTGAAGACAGTGACCAATCCGCCATTGTCGGCCCGCCAATCAGGCAGTCCAGCCAAGGCTTCGTCGATTCGTTCCGGGGGAAGGGCGTCTTTGCCGGCCACTGCTGCTCCTTGAATCAAGGCGCCGGCCGGCGGAAAGCGGGCCCTACAGGAACTCGGCCCGGCCTTCCATCGCCGACGACGCCAGCGCGTGTTCACGGCGAGGTATGCGACCTGCCGCTTTCGCCAGCCTACCTGCGATGACGGCGTGCTTGAAGGCGGCGCCCATCATGGCCGGGTCCTGTGCCCGGGTCACCGCCGTGGCCAGGAGCACGGCATCACATCCGAGTTCCATCGCGAGGGCGGCGTCGGACGCCGTGCCGATTCCCGCATCCAGCACCACCGGAACCGAGGCCCGGGACACGATGAGCTCGATGTTGTGCGGGTTGAGGATGCCCAGGCCGGTGCCAATGGGCGAGCCGAGCGGCATGACCGCGGTAGCTCCCAGGTTCTCGAGCCGAAGCGCCAGGACGGGGTCGTCATTGGTGTACGCAAAAACCTTGAACCCCCGGTTGACCAGCTGTTCGGTGGCATCCACGAGTTCCACGGCATCCGGCAGGAGGGTGTGTTCGTCAGCGATGACTTCCAGCTTCACCCAGTCGGTTTCCAGGGCCTCCCTGGCGAGCTCCGCGGTGAGGACGGCGTCCCGGGCGGTGAAGCACCCCGCCGTGTTGGGCAGGACCTTGATGCCGTGGTCCAGGAGGAGCTGGAAAAGCGAGCCTGCCTCCTGGGGCGAATAGCGGCGCATGGCCACGGTGGTGAGGGAGGTGCCGGAGGCCAGGAGCGCGGCGCCGAGGCCGTCAAGGCTGGGCGCGCCGCCCGTGCCCATGATGAGCCGGGACGCGAGCGCGACGCCGTCGATCACCAGGGGATCATGAAGGTCCGGCCGGGTGCCGTCGAGGGTGCTGCGGGTTTCCGTCATGGTGTTCAGCCTCCCTGTACTGCCGTGACAAGTTCGACGTCGTCACCCTCGGAGAGTGCGGTAGCGAACCACTGGCTCCGGGGCACCACCTGGGCGTTGCGCGCAACGGCGACGCCCAATTTCCGGCCGTCGGTTGCGTGGCCGTCAGCGGCCAGTGCGCGGCCGGTGACCTCGGTGACGAGCGTGGTGATGGACGCGCCGTCGGCGACTGTATGTCCGGTTCCGTTCAGGGTGATGTTCATGCTGTCTCCTTGGGGTTGGGTAGGGTGGCCGCTGCAGCAGGCCGAACGGCGACGCCGGAAAAGCGGCCGGGATTGAAGGGTGCCCAGCGGGGGTCCTCCCTGCCTTCGAGCAGGTCCCGGCATATCGCGGCCGCTGCCGGGGTGAGGAGGACGCCGTGGCGGAAGAAGCCGGTGGCAATGATGAGCCCTTCCACGTGGCTTTGCCCTGAAGGGCCGTCCTTCAGGGGGACCCGCCCGAGCAGCGGGGCGTTGTCAGGTGTGCCGGGACGGGCCCGGGCTGTGCATTCCAGCAGCTCAAGTTCCGCCACCGCAGGCACCAGGACCTGGGCGTCGCGCAGCAACTGGTAGACGCCCCCTGCCGACACTGCCCCCGCGCTGGTTCCGCTGTCCTTCCCCAGTGCGTCCTCACGCTGCGTTGCCCCGATCACCACGGTGCCGTCCTGCCGGGGGACGATGTACACAGGGATCCCGCGGACCAGTCCGCGGACGGTGGAGGTCAGCAGCGGCTGGAGGTGGGCGGGGACGGCGAGGCGAAGGATGTCACCGTGGACCGGCCGCAACGGCAGGTGCAGCTTTTCCGGCAGCCCGGTCAGGGCCGCAGCGTGCAGTCCATTGGCCACTACGGTCTCCCTGGCCGCCACCGTTCCTCCGCCCTCCAGCGTGACACCGGCGACGGCTCCGTCCCGCCAGAGCAGGCCCGCTGCCCGGTCCGGCACGGCGTAGCCCTCGGCGGCTCCGGCCACGAAGCTTCTGCCGCTACCAGTTCCGCCGGCGTGCCGGGCCAGGGCACGGCGGAAGCAGGCGACCAGCAGCCTGGGGTTCACCTGGTGGTCCGCCGGTGTATTCAGCGCCGAGGCAATGGCCGGGCTCAACAGCGGCTCCCGGCGCCGGGCTTCACGGATGGTGAGGGGCTCAACCGTCAGTCCATTGGCCTGCTGCACCTCGCGCAGGTCCAGCAGCGCCTGCCGGTCCGCAGCGTCGGCACCCACGGCGAGGGTCGGCGTCGTAAGATACCCGGGATCCGAACCGGCAGCCGCGGCAAGGCCAGCGGCGAAACCCGGCCAGCGCCCGGAGGCCTCCAGCATGAGCTCCAGGAGGTCCTCCTCCTGGTAATGCAGTTCGCTCACCGGGGCAAGCATCCCCGCCGCGGCCCAGCTGGCACCGGAGCCGGGGGCGTCATCGATTACCACCGCTGAATGTCCGGACCGCCTCGCCTCCCAGGCGATGCCGTGGCCGATGACTCCCCCGCCGATGACCGCAACGTCGGCCTCCAGTGCGGAGCCGGGCGCGGGCCGGTACGGGGCGTCGAGCGCATTGGGCATAAGTGTCTCCTTCCCTACGCCGGTATTAGCCGGATCAGGTCAAGCGGTCGGCTCTGACGCCCTCTCAGCCCGGCGCTTTATGACAGCTGCCGCGGCTCCCGCAGTACGAGGCCCAGTGTAGAGGAACTAGGCTGGCACCCATGAATGTGTCCCACCCTCCTGCCGCTGCATCCCCCGTCCCGGCTACCGACGCCTTTCTCAACGCCGAAGGCAGTTCCGGCGTGCAGGCCGCACGCCTTTACCTCTGCACGGACGCGCGCCGGGAGCGGGGCGATTTCGGGCAGTTCGTCGATGCCGCCTTCGCGGGCGGGGTGGACATCATCCAGCTGCGGGACAAGTCCATCGAAGCCGCCGAGGAGCTGGAGCTCCTGGCCGTACTCAAGGAATCGGCGGTGCGGCACGGCCGGCTGTGGGCGGTGAATGACAGGGCGGACATCGCCGTGCTGTCCGGAGCCCCGGTGTTCCATATCGGCCAAAAGGACCTGCCCCTCAAGGCGGCCCGGACGCTGTTGAACGGCAACGCGGCCATCGGCCTGTCCAGCCACAGCCCGGAGCAGGTGGACGCCGCCCTGGCTGCCGCCGCCGGCCCCTCGGCGCTGGACTACTTCTGCGTGGGGCCGCTGTGGGCAACACCCACCAAGCCCGGACGGGCCGCCGTCGGGCTTGACCTGGTGAGGTACGCCGCCGCGGCTGTTGCCGGGGCGGACGGGGAGGAGGACACGCCCGACGGCGGTGTCCCCTGGTTCGCGATTGGCGGCATCGACCACTCCAACGTCGAAGAGGTGGTGGAAGCCGGCGCACGCCGGATCGTGGTGGTCCGGGCCATTACCGAGGCTGACGATCCGGCCGCGGCCGCCGCTTCGCTCCTCAGCGCCCTGGACGCCGCCCGCCCATAATCCCGCGCCGGAACTGCCGTGCCTCTCCGGGCCGCTTCCGTGCACTATTGACGAAATTCGGGCTACGCTGATTTTCGTGTCACACCATCGGCTGGCCCCCAATGTCCACGAGCACACCAACGCACTCGAAGCGGCGCTGGGCGCGCTCCGGAGTGAGCTTGAGCTGCCGGGCGCCTACCCTGATGATGCCGTGAAGGACGCCGAGGCCGCCGTGTCCGCATTGCAGCTGCCGTCCCATGACCTGACTTTCGTTGAATTCATTACCATCGATCCGGCATCGTCCACCGACCTGGACCAGGCGCTGTTCATCGAGCGGGACGGCAACGGCTACCACGTTCTCTACGCCATCGCCGACGTGCCGGCGTTTGTTACTCCCGGCGGCCCGCTGGACGCTGAGACGCGGCGTCGGGGACAGACTTTTTACACGCCGGACGGCCGCATACCGCTGCATCCCGAAGTCATCAGCGAGGGGGCGGGAAGCCTCCTGCCGGGACAGGACTGTTCCGCGTTCGTGTGGGACTTCCGTCTTGACGTTGACGCGGAGGTCACGGCCGTGGCCGTGCGGCGTGCCCGGATGCGCAGCCGCACCAAGCTCAGCTACAAAGGCGCCCAGGCGGAACTGGACGCCGGCAGCCCTTCCCCTGTGCTGCGCCTCCTTAAAGAGGTGGGGCTCAAGCGCGTGGAGCTGGAGCGCGCCCGGGAGGGTGCCAGCCTGAACATGCCGGACCAGGAGATTGTCCAGCTTCCCGACGGCGGCTACCGGATTGCCGCCGCCCCGCAGCTGCCCGTGGAGGACTGGAACGCACAGATATCGCTGATGACCGGCATGGCAGCCGCACAGCTCATGCTGGCCGGGAAAGTGGGCATCCTGCGCACCATGCCGGCCCCGGACGAGCGTTCCCTGAACCATTTCCGGCTGCAGACAGAGGCCCTCGGAAAGCCCTGGGACGGCGAAGTCAGTTACGGCGAATACCTCCGCAGCCTGGACCCCACCCATCCCCGCCAGCTCGCAATCCTCCACTCCGCAGGGATGCTCTTCCGTGGGGCCGCCTATACGGCCTTTGACGGCACCGTCCCGGATGACGCCGTTCAGTCCGCCATCGGCGCCGCGTACGCCCATACCACCGCCCCGCTTCGCCGCCTGGTGGACCGCTTCGTGCTGGTCACCTGCGAGGCCTTGAGCAATGGCGGCGAGGTGCCCGCGTGGGTGCGGGACGCCCTGCCGTCGCTTCCCGAGATCATGGCGGGCTCGGACCAGCTGGCGTCCCGGATGGAGCGAATGGCGCTGGACACGGTGGAGGCGGCACTGTTGATCAACCACATCGGACAGGAGTTCGACGCGATCGTGATTTCAGGGTCGAAGCCCCAGAAGGAGAACGGGAACGGCGGCCTGAGCCGGAACGGCAACGGCAAGGGCAAAAACGGCAACGGCAAGAACGGCAACGGCGGCTCCGGGATCATCCAGATCGCCGAACCTGCAGTGACAGCGCGCTGCGCCGGTGAGTTGGAGGCCGGAACCAAGGTCCGGGTGCGCCTCATGTCCTCGGACATCGCTACCCGTGAAGTGCATTTCGAGCTGGTGCCGAAGGCGCCGTGACCCGGGGCGGTTTTGTGGCATATCCGGCCCGCAGTGCGGGCAAAAGCCGGATTTCGGTGCCCTTGCGGCTAGACTGAAGAGGTAGAAATGGATGCCCGGTCGTTGATTTCCTTGATTTGAAACCAACAAGCCCGCCCCTACGCGATCTTGAGAACCACCCGCTGGTCACCAGTGCCAGCATAAAGATAGCCCGCGATCGGCTTCCACTGGAATTGCTTGCGCGCCTGAGCGTGCTCCGGAACGGCCTGCCGGCCGGCCCGTTGAGCAGGCAGCGCCATTGCCCAAATGAATAAGGAAACTCCACGTGAGTGAATTGCATACCCACCAGCTTCTGACGGACGACTCCGGCACCGAAACGCTTGAGCCCGAAGAAACCATCATCTCCGACGAGAAGCCGCACGAGATTGAGGAGAAGTCCTTCGCGGACTTCAACGTCCGCGCCGACATCGTGGAGTCCCTGGCCGACGCCGGCATTACCCACCCCTTCCCCATCCAGGCCATGACCCTGCCGGTTGCCCTCTCCGGACACGACATCATCGGCCAGGCCAAGACCGGCACAGGCAAGACCCTGGGCTTCGGCATCCCCGCCCTGCAGCGGGTAGTGGGCCGGGACGACGCCGGCTACGAAAAGCTTGCCGTCCCGGGTGCACCGCAGGCACTGGTCATCGTCCCCACCCGTGAACTGGCGGTACAGGTGGCCAACGACCTGCAGACTGCATCCCGCAAGCGGAACGCGCGCATCGCCACCATCTACGGCGGCCGGGCCTACGAGCCCCAGGTGGAAGCCCTGAAGAACGGCGTGGAGGTTGTGGTGGGTACCCCCGGGCGCCTCATCGACCTCTTCAAGCAGAAGCACCTGAGCCTGAAGAACGTCAAGGTCGTCATCCTGGACGAGGCCGACGAAATGCTTGACCTCGGCTTCCTGCCTGACGTCGAGACCCTGATCGCGGCCACGCCGGCGGTCCGCCAGACCCTGCTGTTCTCCGCCACCATGCCCGGCCCCGTCATTGCCATGGCCCGGCGGTACATGACCCAGCCCACCCACATCCGTGCTGCTGATCCGGATGATGAAGGCCTCACCAAGCGCGATATCCGCCAGCTGATCTACCGCGCGCACAGCATGGACAAGATCGAGGTTGTCGCCCGCATCCTGCAGGCCCGCGGCCGCGGCCGGACCATCATCTTCACCAAGACCAAACGCACTGCCGCCAAGGTTGCCGAGGAACTCGTGGACCGGGGCTTCGCGGCCGCCGCCATCCACGGCGACCTCGGCCAGGGCGCCCGCGAGCAGGCCCTCCGGGCCTTCCGCAACAACAAGGTGGACGTCCTGGTGGCAACCGACGTCGCCGCGCGCGGCATCGACGTCGACGACGTCACCCACGTCATCAACTACCAGTGCGTGGAAGACGAAAAAATCTACCTGCACCGCGTGGGCCGGACCGGCCGCGCCGGCAATAAGGGCACCGCTGTCACCTTCGTGGACTGGGACGACATGCCCCGCTGGGGACTGATCAACAAGGCCCTGGGCCTGAGCGTGCCGGAGCCTGTGGAGACCTACTCGTCTTCCCCGCACCTCTTTGAAGACCTGGACATTCCCGAGGGCACCAAAGGCCGGCTCCCGCGCGACAAGCGCACCCTGGCCGGAGTTGACGCCGAAGTCCTGGAAGACCTGGGCGAAACGGGCAAAAAGAACGCCCGCGGGGGCCGCGACGCCGGCAGTTCCCGCGACCGCGACGGCCGGGGACGCGACAGCCGGGACCGCGGCGCCAAGCGCGAAGGCGGGCGCAGCGGCGACTCCGCTGCCCGCACAGGTGAGCGCCGCCGTCGTACGTCCGAGCCTGCCGCAGCTCCCGTCACTGCCGGTGATGCCAACGCCGGTGCAGGCGAAGCAGAGCAGCCCTCCCGCACCCGCCGCCCCCGCACGCGCACCCGCCGCCGCAACGGCGAGGTAGTGGGCGCCGACAAGGCCACGCAGCCCGGCAGCACCGAGGCCTAAACCCCTCCATGACTGACACTGTCTGGGCGCCGGACGGCAGCAGCCTGGTGGTCCACGCGGACAACGCGGACTTCCTTCCCTCGCTGCCGGACGGCGCCTTCACACTGATATACGTGGATCCGCCGTTCAACACCGGCCGGGCCCAACGGCGCCAGCAGACCACCATGGTGGCCAATGCGGACGGCGCCGGCGACCGCGTCGGATTCAAGGGGCGCTCCTACGACACCATCAAGGGCGCGCTCCACCGGTATGACGACGCGTTCAGCGACTACTGGTCCTTCCTGGAGCCCCGGCTCGTGGAAGCGTGGCGCCTGCTGGCCGATGACGGCACCCTCTACCTGCACCTCGACTACCGCGAGGTGCACTACGCCAAAGTGATGCTGGATGCCATCTTTGGCCGCGAGTGCTTCCTGAACGAGATCATCTGGGCCTACGACTACGGAGCCCGCGCCAAGAACCGCTGGCCCACCAAGCACGACAACATCCTGGTGTATGTCAAGAACCCGGCGAAGTACCACTTCGACAGCGCGGAGGTGGACCGCGAGCCGTACATGGCACCGGGCCTTGTGACGCCCGCCAAGCGCGAACTGGGGAAACTGCCCACCGACGTCTGGTGGCACACCATCGTCTCCCCCACCGGCAAGGAGAAAACCGGATACCCGACGCAAAAGCCCGAGGGCCTGGTCCGCCGGGTGGTTGCCGCCTCAAGCAGGCCCGGAGACTGGTGCCTGGACTTCTTTGCCGGCTCCGGGACCCTGGGTGCAGTGGCGGCCAAGATGGACCGGAAGTTCGTGTGCGTGGACCAGAACCAGCCGGCGATCGACATCATGGCCAGGCGCCTGGGTGCCCACGCGGAGCTCACCGCGTTCCCGCCCAACTAGGTAGCGCCAAGTGTCGTTTTGACCCAGCAAAACGACACCTAGCGCGACTTACTTCACCCTCACCGGCTTTACGGGCAGCCCTCCATCAACTGGATCCCGTGGTCCGTCTGCCGGCTCACGAGTACTGACCCCTGGGAATCGCAGATTGCATTGACGAGTAGGGCATGGCCTTCGCCGCCCTGGAAGTTGCCCTTCTCGCCGGGCAGGCCGAACCCCTGGACTGTTCCGGGCGGGACAAATGCCCAGACTTCCGGAGCACCCTCGAAGACACTGGGAAGCCAGGCCCAGTTCCCGTTCAAAATAGGTCCGTCAGTACAGGTGGACCCGCACGCGGCAGGCGGCCGGCTGACGTTGATACAGTCAAGCGCGTTGGCTGCTGCGGGAACGAACATAAAGGCTGTGGCTAGGCCGGCCGCAGCAAGGGACTTTTTCAGCATCGATCTCTCCGTCATCAGTTGGTAGTGACTCGATGAGACCTGGACCGGCTGGCGCCGCTCCCCCAGTACGCGCAAGGTTACTCGGCCCTGCCTGCTAGTCAATGCGTGGGAGCAAGTTACTTCCCCGCGCGCACGACCTTGGTGCCCGTCCCGAGTTCCTCGATCCGGGCGAGGACGTCCGGTGAGGTGAGGTTTTCCCCCAGCACGTTGGGCTTGCCGGTGCCGTGGTAGTCCGAGGAACCGGTAATCAGCAGGTCATGCTTGGCCGCGAGCCGCCGCAGGAAGCCGCGCCCCTCCTCCGGGTTGTCCCGGTGGTCGATTTCCAGGCCCGCCAGGCCGGCGTCGATCATCTCCTGGTAGACGCGCTCCCCCACGATGCGTCCGCGGGAGGACGCCACGGGGTGGGCGAAGACCGGGACGCCGCCGGCGGCGCGGACCAGTTCGACGGCGATGGCCGGCGCGGGTGCGTAGTGCTGGATGAAGTAGCGCGACCGTGAGGTCAGGATGGAGGCAAAGGCCTCCGAACGGTCCTCCACGACGCCGGCAGCCACGAGGGCGTCTGCGATGTGGGGCCGGCCGAGGGTGGCGCCGGGGGCCACATGATGGATGACGTCGTCCCAGGTGAGGGGGTAGTCCTCGGCAAGGAGGGTGACCATCCGCTCGGCGCGGGTGTGCCGGGCGTCCTTGGCCTTGGTGATTTCCTCAAGGAGCCCCGGATGCTTCGGATCGTGAAGGTAGCTCAGGAGGTGCACGCTGATGCCCTCCTCCGTCCGGCAGGAAACCTCCATCCCGGGTACCAGGGCAACACCGTGTTCAACAGCTGCCAGGGAGGCTTCGTCCCAGCCGGCAGTGGAGTCATGGTCCGTCAGCGCTATCACGTCCAGGCCGGCGCGGGCAGCGGATGCCATGACGTCTGCCGGATTCTCGGTACCGTCGGAAACATTGGAGTGGGCATGCAGGTCGATCCTCACCTGTCCAGAGTAGTTGACCTTGAGTTCACCCCGCGTATGCCCTGCTGCAACCCACGTCGGCGGACACGCCCCGGCAGAACCAGCCCGGCCGGTGGTCCGCCTGTTCGCGCAGCCGCGGAGCTGGTGAGACGATGGTGCCGTGAACGATGCCGAAAACACCCCGAACTCTGCTTCCCAGCCCTTGGACGAGCGCGTCAACAACCGCTCCCAGCGGCCCAGTTCCGACGCCTTCAAGGCCTTCATGGCCAGCAACTGGGCGCCCTCCCGCCAGGAACTCCCCGAGCGCGACGCCGTGGCCGGTTACGCCGCGGCCCGGCGCAAGGCCATCTCCAGCCAGTTCAAAGGTGAACGCCTGCTTATCCCCGCGGGCCCGCTGAAGGTCCGCTCCAACGACTGCGACTACCGTTTCCGCCCCCACTCCGGTTTTGCCCACCTCACCGGTCTGGGCCTGGACCACGAGCCTGACGCGGTGCTGATCCTGGAGCCGGTGGAGGAAGGGAAAGGCGACGACGGCGGCAACCACCGTGCCACGCTGTACTTCCGGCCCTTGGCCGGGAGGGACACAGAGCAGTTCTATGCAGACTCCCGGTCGGGTGAATTCTGGATTGGCGCCCGCCCCACGCTGGCCGAGTTCGAGGCACGCCTGGGCCTTGCGACGGCACACATCGACCAGCTCGAGACGGCAATCACCAAGGATGTGGGCGCCCCGGAGATCGGCGGCATTTCCATCCGCCTGGTCCGGAAAGTGGACGAAAACATCGACGCGCTGGTGGACACCGCCCGCTACAACACGGCAAAGGACCCGGAGAACCTGGACCTCGAGGTCCTCGATGCCCTCGACGAAAAGCTAAGCGAAGCCCTGTCCGAACTGCGCCTGCTGAAGGACAGCTGGGAGATTGAGCAGATGAAACTCGCGGTGGCCGCCACGGTTGAAGGTTTCGAGGAAGTGGTCAAGGTCCTTCCCCGCGCCCTCACTCATGCCCGCGGTGAACGGGTGGTGGAAGGCGCGTTCTTCGCCCGTGCGCGCGAAGTCGGGAATGAGCTGGGGTACGACACCATCGCCGCCTCCGGCAACAACGCAACCGTGCTGCACTGGACGCGCAACACCGGGAAGATCCACGCCGGCGAGCTCCTCCTCCTGGACGCCGGAGTGGAAGCAGATTCCCTGTACACGGCAGACATCACGCGGACCCTTCCCGCCAGTGGCGTGTTCAGTGACATCCAGCGCAAGGTCTACGAAGCGGTGCTGGATGCTGCCGACGCCGGGTTTGCCGCCGCGCAGCCCGGCGCGAAGTTCCGCGACATCCACACTGCGGCAACCACGGTGCTGGCTGAGCGGCTTGCCGAGTGGGGACTCCTGCCGGTCACGGTAAAGGAAGCCATCAGCCCCGAGGGCCAGCAGCACCGCCGGTGGATGCCGCACGGCACCAGCCACCACCTGGGGCTCGATGTCCACGACTGCGCCCAGGCCAAGCGTGAACTCTACCTTGACGGCATCCTCACGGAAGGCATGGTGTTCACTATCGAACCCGGCCTGTACTTCAAGAACGAGGACCTGGCCATTCCGGAGGAATACCGCGGGATCGGCGTCCGCATCGAGGACGACATCCTGATGACGGCCGACGGGCCGGTCAACCTGAGCGCCGCCCTGCCGCGCAAGGCCGGGGACGTGGAGGACTGGATGGCCGGGATCTACCGCGAAGCCGAGGGAACCAAAGAGTCCTAGCCGGACAAGAGAAAGCGGGGCTACCGGAGGAATTTTCCGGTAGCCCCGCTTTTGCCTGTGGCGCCGGCGTTTGCCTGTGGCACCAAGGCGGCCGTGCGCTACTGCCGCGTCTCGCCCGGGTGCTGCTGTTTGTCTGCGTCTTGCTGCCCGTCAGCGGGTTGCCCGTGATCCCCGTGCTGGTCGTCTTGGGGCTGGCCGGTCCCTGCAGCGGGACCCTGCGGCAGCCGGACACCATATTGGGGCCGGCCGTCCGGCAGGTCCGGGTACCGGACAGCCCGTGCCGGGGCCGGCTGCTCCTGGACGGCGGCGTCCTGGCGCGGCCCGGCGCCGGCGTGGTCACCGGCCTGCTCCTGCGCGGATGAACCTGCGGAAGACTGGCCATAGGGGTCACTCCATCCCGAGGGACGGGCGGGCGCCTGGCCCGGCTGCGGGGGCTGGTACGGCTGGCCCTGGAAGTCACGCTGGGTGTACGGTCCCCCGCCGGCCGCCGCGTCCGAGCGCGTCATGGGCAGCTGCTGAAGGAGCCGGCGCGCCTCGTGTGCGGCTTCCGGCGACACCACGACGTCGTAGCTGGTGGCCACCACCTGGCTGGTGGAGGTGAAGTCGCGCTTGCCCCGCTGCATGGCGTAGGTGACGATGCCGAAGAGCATAAAGAACGCCGCGCCCATCAGCACCGACGTGAGGATGGAGAAGTACCCCGGTGACGGTGCGAAGAAGGAGAGCATGACGCCAACGAACAGGCCGAACCACATGCCGCTCAGCGCTCCGGACAGGGCAACCCGGGGATAGCTCAGGCGCCCGGTAACCCGCTCCACCATCTTCAGCTCGTTGCCCACGATGGACACCATGTGCACCGGGAACTGCTGGTCCGCGAGGTAATCCACGGCCTTCTGGGCATCCAGGTAGGAGGTGTAGGAACCCACGGTGTCGCCGGCGGGGACGGCCCGGGACTCGTCCATTCCGCCGGGCCCGCCGGCCTTGGGAGCACCAAATATGTTTGCCATACCCCCATTCTTGCCCATGCGCATGTGTGCTGCCTGTAAATTCAGCTAAAAGAGAGCAGACTCGGTAGCCTGTAGGAGTGAGCACAACTCCTACCCGCGTCTTCGTGGCGCGCCTTCTGGGCCTCGACGTCTTCGACCCGCTGGGCGACCGGCTGGGCCGGCTGCGCGATGTTGTTGTGCTGTCCCGTGGAACCCAGGGCGCTCCGCACGTGGTGGGCATCGTCGTCGAAGTTCCCGGCAAGAAGCGCGTGTTCGTGCCCATGACCCGGATCACCTCCATCGACCAGACGCAGATCATCTGCACCGGACTGGTCAACCTCCGCCGCTTTGAGCAGCGCGGCGCCGAAACCCTGGTGGTGGCCGAAATGTTCGACCGACGCGTCACGCTCCGGGACGGAAGCGGCGATGCCACGATTGAGGACATTGCCATGGACCAGACCCGTTCCGGGGACTGGTTCGTCAGCAAGCTCTTTGTCCGGCGCGGCCATTCCCTTTCCCCCCTGAGCCGGCTCCGCCGCAACGAGACCCTGATCATCGACTGGGCTGACGCCCTCCAGGGCGCGCGCACCGAGCCGCAGGCTGCCACCCAGTTCGTGGCCAACCATGAAGACCTCAAACCCGCGGACTTCGCCGAGGCCCTGCAGGAAATGAGCGATAAACGCCGTTTCGAAGTGGCGAGCGAACTGCAGGATGAGCGCCTGGCAGACGTCCTGCAGGAACTTCCGGAGGACGACCAGGTGGAGATCCTGTCTGCCCTGGACGTCCAGCGCGCCGCCGACGTGCTGGAGGAGATGGATCCCGACGACGCCGCCGACCTCCTCGGCGAACTCCCTTCCGCCCAGGCCGAAGAGCTGCTCCAGCTGATGGAGCCCGAAGGCGCAGAGGACGTCCGGCGCCTGCTGGAATACGACGAAGACACCGCCGGCGGCCTCATGACCCCGGTGCCGGTCATCCTGCCGCCCGAAGCCACTGTGGCCGAGGCCCTGGCGCATGTCCGGCGCGAGGAACTCTCCCCCGCGCTGGCCTCCTCCATCTTCATTGCCAGGCCCCCGCTGGAGACGCCCACCGGCCGTTTCCTGGGCGTGGTCCACATCCAGCAGCTGCTCAGGTTCCCGCCGTTCGAACCTCTCGGCAACCTGGTGGACAAGAACCTCGAGCCGCTGTCGGACCAGGCGCACATCAGTGAAGTCGCCAGGACCCTGGCTACCTACAACCTGAACTCCCTCCCTGTGGTCAATGACGCCGGCCGGCTTGTGGGGGCGGTGACTGTTGATGACGTTTTGGATCATCTGTTGCCGGATGACTGGCGAGCCCATGACGGCGAAGCCCCGATAAGAAGGCTTGGTGGCCGTATTGGCTGACAGCAGCGCTCCCAAGAACCCCAACCAGCGGATGCCGGCCAAGACCGCGTCAAAGGGCAGCCTGGACACGCCGCTCAGCGGCCGCCAGCGGATCCTGCCCAAGTTCTCCCCGGACCCCGATGCCTTCGGCCATGCCACGGAAGGCTTCGCCCGCTTCATGGGCACGCCGCAGTTCCTTGTCTACATGACCGTCTTCGTGGTGATCTGGCTGGCCTGGAACACTTGGGCGCCGCTCGAGTGGCAGTTCGATTCCCGCGCCCTCGGTTTCACCCTGCTGACGCTGATGTTGTCCCTGCAGGCCTCCTACGCCGCACCTCTGCTGCTCCTGGCACAGAACCGCCAGGACGACCGCGACCGCGTCTCGCTCCAGCAGGACCGCCAGCGGGCCGAACGCAACCTGTCAGACACCGAGTACCTGACCCGGGAGCTCGCGTCCCTGCGGATTGCGCTCCGCGAGGTTGCCACGCGCGACTACGTCCGTGCCGAACTGCGCTCCCTGCTGGAAGACATGCTGGAAGCCCAGGAAGAGCTTCGGACCCATGATCCCGCCGGGCAGGCGCAGCACGAATCCCCGCGCGACAAAATCAGGGAAAAACTGAAGGAACAGCGTGACCGCCAGCGGAATCCCCGCACCCAACAGATTCCCCGGGTTAAGCCCGGCCACTCCACCCAGGACCGCTAATGAACGCACCGATCGCCAACACCGCGTTGGCTGACGCAGTCGCCGCTGCCCTGGCCACGGTCATTGACCCCGAGCTCCGCCGCCCCATCACGGAGCTGGGCATGGTTGAGTCCGTTGACATTTCCGACGACGGCAGGGTCAGCCTTGCTGTCCTGCTCACCATCGCCGGCTGCCCGCTCCGGGACACCATCACGGCCGATGCCACAAAGGCGCTGCTGGCCGTTCCGGGAGTGGCCGCCGTCGACGTCGAACTCAAAGTGATGACGCAGGAACAGCGCGATGCCCTCAAGGAGCTGCTCCGCGGCGCCGGCGGCCAGCGCGGCATCCCGTTCAACCAGCCGGATTCGCTCACCAAGGTGTATGCGGTGGCGAGCGGCAAGGGCGGGGTGGGCAAATCCTCCGTGACGGTCAACCTTGCCTGCGCCCTCGCCGCCCAGGGCCTGCGGGTCGGGATCGTGGACGCGGACGTGTACGGCTTCTCGGTTCCTGGCCTCATGGGCATCACCCAGCCGCCCACCCGCGTGGATGACATGATCCTCCCCCCGGTGGCCTATGGGGTGAAGGTGATCTCCATCGGGATGTTCGTCAGCGGCAACCAGCCCGTGGCCTGGCGCGGACCCATGCTTCACCGCGCCCTTGAGCAGTTCCTGACGGACGTGTACTTCGGTGACCTGGACGCCCTTTTCCTGGACCTGCCGCCCGGCACCGGTGACATCGCGATCTCCGTGGCCCAGCTGTTGCCGAAAGCCGAAATCCTGGTGGTCACCACACCGCAGGCCGCCGCGGCCGACGTCGCGGAGCGCGCCGGCGCCATAGCCACGCAGACCGGCCAGAAAGTGGCCGGCGTCATCGAGAACATGTCCTACCTGGAAATGCCCGACGGCGGCAGGATGGAATTGTTCGGAAGCGGCGGCGGGTCAGTCCTCGCCGGCCGACTGACGGCAACAGTAGGCGCAGAGGTGCCGCTGCTGGGGCAGATACCGCTTGATATCCAGCTGCGGGAGGGCGGCGATTCCGGGGTTCCGATAGTGCTCGGGCAGCCGGATACACCCGCTGCCGCGGCGCTGTCCGGCATCGCCGGCCGGCTGGCAGCAAAGCCGCGCGGCCTCGCGGGGATGAAACTGGGCCTGCAGCCCCGCTAAGAAGCGGCTAGGTGGCTTCGGTGTCGAAAGGCGCGGCCTCGCCGGGGGGCAGGGACTGGAGCACCCGTTCCGGCCGCCGCGGCGCCGCCTCCGCTGCCACAGCCGCTGCGCCGGAGACGGCAGCCACTGCAGCGGGCGCGCCGGCGCTCACCGGCTTGGAGTCGTCATCCAGGAGCGCTTCTTTGATGATGCGCCGCGGATCGTACTGGCGGGGATCGTACTTCTTCCAGTCGACATCGTCGATGTCGATCCCCACTTCTTCCTTGATCTGCTCACGGGCGCCGGATGCCATGCGCCGGACTTCCTTGACCAGATTAGCCAGTTTCTGGGTGTATTCGGGCAGCCGCTGGGGACCGATCACCAGAACCCCAATGATCAGCAGAAGAAAGAACTCCGGGCCGTTGATTCCAAACACTTTAGGAAGATTACCCTCTCCGGGCTGCCAGTGACGATTTCCGCCCGGGGTCCGGGAAGACTGTGCGTTCTACGGGGTGAAAAAGGCAACGATGCGGTTAACTCCACGTTGCAGCCGGGTGATGATTGGTTCCTCCGCCGCTTCCGGGGAGGCATCCGGAATTCGGGCCGCAACGCCTTCCTCAGCCTGGTTGCCGAGCCGCTGCAGGATAGGCAGGGCATCGTCAGCCTCCTCGGCGGGCAGGTCGGACTCGTAGAGAAAAGTGTGGCCGGGCGTCCGGTAGGTTGCCGACCATGGCGAGGACCGCCCCACCCGCAGGGGGCTGCTGTCCTGGCTGGCCATGTCCGGCCCGGCACCTTCCTGTCCCGCAGCGCTTTGTCCGGGAACGGCCTGCAGGGCGGTCCGCTGTTCGGTCACCGTTGCCTGGTGGGTGCCGTCGGTGAGCCGCAGCTCCACTGCCGGCTGGCCATCGAGCACGGTGGCCCTCGCCGACTCGAGACGGAAGCCCATCGCTTCAAGCTCCGGGCAGGCCCATCCTTCGGAACGCAGCTGGGTGAGCTGTTCCCCTGTCAGCAGCCTGCCGTCCGCAGGTGTCCGGGATGAGACGTGGGAGAGTGCGGCCTGGTTGCCTGCAGTGTCCCCCGGCGGGGGATCTCCTGCCGCGGCAAATGCGCCGACGGCCAGCACGCCGGCAGCTGCCATGCTGCCACCGGCAGCCAGGGCCAGGACGCGGACGGCGCTCCGGGACGATGCTGGCCGGTGCGCGCCTGCAGGCGGCATGGCGGCCAGTTCCTGCGTTCGGGCGAGCAGGCGGGCCGTCAGGTCATCACTGGCCGGAGGGATGGGAGCATCACGGAGCCGCTCCAGGTACTGGCGCTCCCTCCGCACGGCTGAATGGCATTCCTGGCAGGACTGAAGGTGGCTGCCGGTGCGCTGATGCCTGCGTCCGAATGGACTACGGGACCTCATGCGCCGTTCAGAGGATACCGGCGATGCGCGGCATGGACAGTTTCCGGCGGGACTGCTGCGGACGCGGATCCCGGTGGGCCAGCTTTTCCCGCAGCATGGTCCGTCCGCGGTGGATCCGTGAACGGACGGTGCCCAGCTTCACGCCCAGGGCTTCCGCCACTTCGTCGTAGGACAGCCCTTCAAGGTCGCACAGAACGACGGCGGCACGGAAGTCCGGCGGCAGTTCCTCCAGCGCAGCCTGGACGTCCACATCGAGGTTGTTCAGCTCGAAGCTCTGCTCGGGGCCCGGTTCACGGCCGGGAAGCCGTGACTCTGCGTCCTCGGCAAGGGCATCGAACCTGATCCGCGTCTTTCTCCGTGCCTGGTCCAGGAAGAGGTTGGTGGTGATCCGGTGCAGCCAGCCGTCAAGGGTGCCAGGTTTGAAGTTTTCCAGCGAGCGGAAGACACGGACAAACACCTCCTGGGTGAGGTCCTCGGCGTCGTACTTGTTACCGGTCAGGCGGTAGGCGAGCCGGTAAACCTTCGCCGAGTGGTTGGTGACCACTTCTTCCCAGGTGGGACGGACCCACTCCGGATCAGGATGATTTGCTGCAGGGACAGGTGCCACTACTGAAGATGACATCGTCCACTCCCCTCGTGGAATGCTAACGCCCGGATACTGTTGACATCACTGATTCGGCGCCGGTCACCTTTCGGATGAGCGGATAATAATCATTTCAAACTTGTCTGGGAATTTCCTGATTGTTCGGAAGTTCAGCCGTGGGCGCAACCGCCCGCCTCCGCTGCTGTTGCCACCGGACACAGTAGGCTGTAAAGGACATTCCCCTGCCGCCCAGAAAGCGAAACCCATGAGCGCCGACAAGTCCACCAGCTGGTCCTATGCAGAAGATCTGCCCGCTGAGGATGAGGTCATGCTTCGGGCCCGGGAGCGCTCCTTCGAGCTGGGTGTTACACCGGTTGGACCAGGGGTGGGCGCAGTCCTGACCGTGCTGGCGGCGTCGTCCAAAGCCCAGACCGCCGTCGAAATCGGGACCGGCGCCGGGGTGTCCGGCGTCTGCCTGCTCCGCGGCCTCGGCCCGCAGTCCGTCCTCACCACCATCGATGTGGACGTGGAACACCTCAAGGCCGCCCGGGAGGCATTTTCCGAGGCAGGGAGCCCGGCCAACCGCACCCGCACGATTTCCGGACGGGCCGGCGACGTCCTGCCGCGCCTGACTGACAACGCTTATGACCTGGTGTTCATCGACGCCGACAAACCAGGACTCCCGGGCTATGTGGAGCAGGCCATCCGGCTCCTGAAGCCCTCCGGGCTGCTGATCATCAATGATGCGTTGGACAAGGACAAAGTTGCCAACCCCGCCGGCCGTGAAGCCACCACGGTGGTCTTGCGCCAGGTCGGTAAGGCAATCCGCGACGACGAGAGGCTTGCGTCCGCCATGCTTCCCACCGGCGACGGGCTGCTGGTAGCGGTCAAGAAGTAGCCACCAGGATACGGGCAGGGCCCGCAGCCTGCTGGCTGCGGGCCCTGCCCGGCACGATTATTCGGTAACGCCGACGAGGCATTCC
Organism: Pseudarthrobacter sp. GA104; assembly: GCF_009741265.1. Lineage (GTDB taxonomy): Bacteria > Actinomycetota > Actinomycetes > Actinomycetales > Micrococcaceae > Arthrobacter. Next base: position 3,625,330 of record NZ_WOWL01000001.1, on the reverse strand, counting down.
TTGAGGTTTGCTGCCTCGGCAGCGTTCAGCTCGACCACCAGGCGCCCGCCGCCCTCGAGCGGGACGCGCATGATCAGGCTGCGGCCCTCCTTGGTGACTTCCATTGGGCCGTCGCCGGTGCGTGGTTTCATAGCCGCCATGAGGAATTCCCCTCCATTTTGTCCCAGGACTGATCAGCCCGGACGGGCTGTGTCCGCATGTCGATCAAGCCGCTATGGCGGAGTGGATGGACACCGCCAAGGCTGAGCGTATTCTGAATGCTTTTTGTCCTTGCTTACTTACCATTATCGCGGAATTACCCGCCCGTAGCTAATCGATGGACATTTCCAACGTCTTGCCATTTGAGTCCTGACCTGCGCGAAAGTCCCATTGGCTAGGGTGGATAATCCCCTCCCCCGGGCAATTGGGCCCAGGCCCACAACCAGACGATCCAGACGATCTGCAGCAGCAGGAACATGGTGACCACCGTCCACCGGTAGGCCCGCGAGCCGGACACCAAAACAGCACCCAGCGCGAGCGGAAACAGCGGCAGGAGCATGCGGAAGGTGCTGGTCTGCGGGTGCAGGAACACCACCAGGTAACCCATGTAGCAGGCGCACCACAGCCGGAGCTCCACGCCGAGCTGCCGTACCGGCGGCAGGAACAGCATGGCGCCGAAAAGCGCCACGAAAACGACCGGCGCCAGCAGGCCCAGGACGGGGCCAAAGAGGTCGACGCCGGTATCGAACCAGGGTTTGAAAGGCACCAGGTCGTGGCCCCGCCACACGGTTTCGGTCTTTGTGTACGCCTGGATATCGCCCGTTGCCGCCCAGGCGGCGGCCGGCCAGGCAAGCGCCATGGCCCCTCCGGCGGCGGTGAGGGCAGCCAGCGCCGCGAGGTCGCCGTTCGAGTGCGTTCCTTCGCGCTGCCCGTTGCCGGCCTGCCGGGCACCGAACCGCTCCCACAGGTGGCGCAGCAGAACCAGCCCGAGCATGGCCGCGAACGGGACGCCCACCGGACGGGACAGGCACAGGAGCACCACCACCGGGATGGCCCACAGGTACTGCCTGCGCACCACCAGCAGCAACGCCGCCGCGAGCAGCAGCAGCGACAGCGACTCGGCATAGGGCACCTGGAGGATGGCGGACACGGGGAAGGTGGCGAAGAAGGCCACTCCCCATAGGGCGGACGCAGGGGCGGCCTTGTGCCGGAAGAGGATGTAGACAACCAGGGCGGCTCCCCACCCGGCCAGCATGGCGATGATGGTCAGTGAGGCGGCGGGAACAAGTCCGGTCAGTCTGCTGAGGCCTCCGGCCAGGGCAGGAAACAACGGATAGAAAGCCCACGCATTTTCCTGGACGTTGCCGGCGGCATCAGTCGGCAGGACGGAGGGGTAGCCACCGGCGATGACTTGGCCGTACCAGCGCGCATCCCAGATGTTGATGAAGTTCCAGTAATCCGGCTTGGCCGGCAACCAGGGGTTGGGACCCTGATGCAGGGCGGCAGCCATGAAGATGCAGGCGCTGACCAGCCGGGCCGCGAAGTAGACGGCGGTGGCCTGCAGCCACCATGGCCAGCCTTGGACAGCCCGCCCGGCCTGTGCGGCCAACGCCTGAAGGGACGGGACAAGACCTGCCCGGCGCCGCGCCATTGTGCTCACAGCCGGTCCTCTTCAGGCGCAGTGCCCTTTTTGTCGGGTTCCGGTCCAAGAGGAGCTTCCATAGCCGCCAGCGCTGCCCGGAGCCCGTCGATTTCCTGCTGTTTGGAGGCGAGCTGGTCCCGCAGTTCATCCAGGACCTGGTCCACCTGGTCCATCCGGTAGCCACGGAGGCCAAGGGAGAAACGCACGCGGTCAACGTCCTCCGGGGCTGCCTGTGCGGGCAGCAGGACCGGAGGAAGGTTGGCTGGCGGCTGCTCGAAACCGCCGCCGGGCAAGCCGGGCAAGAGGCCGTCGCCCGTTTTGCCGGAACGCAGCCCCAGGCCGATCCAGAAGACCACCCCAATCAGCACGATGGCCAGGAAAACCAGAAAAAAGCTCACCGCTCCATCGTGCCAGACGGGATGGAGCGCCGCCGTCCGGACGCTCGGGCTACTCCGGCCGCTGTTCCCCGTTAAGCGAGGGGGTAATGGCCACGTGGAGCACCCTGTCCACCGCCTCTGCTGGATCATCAACCACCTGGATCAGGTCCAGGTCCTTTTCGGAGACCATGCCTTCCGCCACCAGGGTTCCCCTGATCCACTCGATCATGGGACCCCAGAATTCGACGCCCAGCAGCACGATGGGGAACGAGGTCACCTTTCGCGTCTGCACCAGCACCATTGCCTCAAAAAGTTCGTCGAGCGTGCCCAGGCCGCCCGGCAGGACAATGAACCCCTGCGCGTACTTGACGAACATGGTTTTGCGGGCAAAGAAATACCTGAAATTGATGCCCAGGTCCACCCACTGGTTCAGGCCCTGCTCAAAAGGAAGTTCGATGCCCAGGCCGACGGACACACCGTTGCCTTCAACGGTGCCGCGGTTGGCGGCTTCCATGGACCCGGGACCGCCGCCGGTGATGACGGCAACGCCGGCCTCGGCCAGTTTCCGCCCCACTTCCACACCCATTTCGTAGTAGGGGCTGCCGGGTTTGGTGCGCGCCGAGCCGAAGACGCTCACGGCCTTGCCGATGTCCGCCAGGGCGCCGAAGCCTTCCACGAACTCGCTCTGGATGCGCAGGACGCGCCAAGGATCAGTGTGGACAAACTGCCCGGGGCCCTTGGTGTCGAGCAGATGCTGGTCAGACATGTCCACGGCCGCCTGCTTGCGGCGCAGTTCAAGGGGGCCCTTACGGCGCGGCTGGGAATTTCTGGCCGGATCTGCGTTGATGCTCATTCACCAAGGCTAACCTCCCCCGGGAGGTATCTCTTGAATCACGATCCGCAGGAAGTTGCGGTGATTCGCGTCATAAACAGTTGTTGTTCGCTAGATTCTTTCCTATGACTACTCATGTGCCCGGAGATGCGCTTGTCTCCCTGAACGGCGTAAATAAGCACTACGGCCAGCTGCACGTTTTGAAGGACATCAACCTGCAGGTCCGCAAGGGCGAGGTTGTTGTGGTCATCGGGCCCTCCGGCTCCGGTAAGTCCACCCTCTGCCGTGCCATTAACCGCCTGGAGACCATCGAGGCCGGAACCATCAGCATCGACGGGAAAGTGCTTCCTGAGGAAGGCAAGGAACTCGCCCAGCTCCGCGCCGACGTCGGGATGGTTTTCCAGTCCTTCAACCTCTTTGCGCACAAAACCATCCTGGAGAATGTGACGCTCGGCCCCATTAAGGTCAAGGGCGTCGCCAAGGCCACGGCGGACAAGGACGCCATGGCCCTGCTTGAACGCGTCGGCGTAGGCCACCAGGCCCCCAAACTGCCGGCACAGCTCTCAGGCGGGCAGCAGCAGCGCGTGGCCATCGCACGGGCTTTGGCAATGAAGCCGAAGGTAATGCTGTTCGATGAGCCCACGTCAGCCCTGGACCCGGAAATGATCAACGAGGTTCTGGACGTCATGGTCCAACTGGCCAAAGAGGGCATGACCATGATTGTGGTCACGCACGAGATGGGCTTTGCCCGCAAGGCCGCGGACCGCGTCGTCTTCATGGCCGACGGCCAGATCGTCGAAGACGCAACCCCGGAAGAATTCTTCACCAACCCGAAGAGCGATCGTGCCAAGGACTTCCTTTCCAAGCTCCTGACGCACTGATTCACACCTGAACAAACACTCCCAGTTCGCACCGAGGCCGTGACCCACGGCCATCAATGAAAGGAATGTCATGAAGGCATTTATGACCCGGCGGAAATCATTCGTCGTGGCGGCCACCGCTGCCCTGGCCCTGTCCCTGAGCGCCTGCGGCGGAGGCGGCACGGGCACCACCACCAATCCCACTGTTGCCGAGAAGCCGTCGTTCGCTGCGGGCACCACCATGGAGAAGCTCTCCAAGGCAGGCAGCATCAAGATCGGTACCAAGTTCGACCAGCCGCTCTTCGGCCAGGTCGGCCTGGACGGCAAGCCCGTCGGATTCGACGTTGAAATCGGCAAGCTTATCGCTGCCAAGCTGGGCATCGCCGCGGACAAGATTGAATGGTCAGAGACCGTCTCCGCCAACCGCGAACCCTTCATCGAGCAGGGCAAGGTGGACCTGGTGATCGCCACGTACACCATCAACGACAAGCGCAAGCAGGTTGTCAGCTTCGCCGGACCGTACTACGAGGCCGGACAGGCCCTCATGGTGAACAAGGACAACGACTCCATCAAGAAGCCTGAAGACGTCAAGGGCAAGAAGGTCTGCTCGGTGACGGGTTCGACGCCGGCCGCCACCATCGTGGAGAAGTACGGAGCAGAGCTGGTCCCCGCCGCAACCTACTCCGCATGCCTGGAGCCGCTGCGCAACAAGCAGGTTGAAGCGGTCACCACCGACAACGTCATCCTCGCCGGCTTCGTGGACAAGGAACCGGACGCCTTCAAGCTGGCCTCCGACGAAACGTTCACCAAGGAGCCCTATGGCATCGGCCTGAAGAAGGACGACACCGAGTTCCGCAACTGGATCAATGACCAGCTGGAGTCCTTCGAAAAGGACGGAAGCTACAAGAAGGCCTGGGAGGCCACTGCCGGCGAGGTCATCAAGACTGCGCCCAGCCTGCCCGCAATCAACCGCTACTAGGCTGCCCGTTCGTTGCCGGGACCGGCCCGCCGGTCCCGGCAACGCCACGCCTTCACTTCCGTCCACTCCCAGAGCCGAAGGATCCTATGGACGTCATTCTTGAAAACCTGCCCCTGTACTGGAACGGTTTTCTCCGTACCCTCTTTCTTTCAGCCGTATCCGGGATCATCGCGCTGGTGTTGGGCACGCTCCTTGCGGCTGCCAGGGTTTCCCCGGTTGCTGCCCTGCGCGGCTTCAGCACCGTCTACGTCGAGGTTCTCCGGAATACACCCTTGACCATCGCCTTCTTCTTCGCGGCCGTCGTGCTCCCCCGCCTCGGGGTCAAGTTTGAGCAGTTCGAGATTGCCGCGATCATTGCCCTCAGTACCTACACCGCAGCGTTCATCGCCGAAGCTGTCCGCTCTGGTGTCAACAGTGTCCCGGTGGGACAGGCTGAAGCCGCCCGCAGTATTGGCATGAAGTTCAGCCAGGTGCTGTCCCTCATCATCCTGCCGCAGGCCTTGAGGACGGTGATCCCGCCGCTGATCAACATCCTGATCGCCCTGGTGAAAAACTCGTCCGTGGCCGGTGCGTTCTTTGTGCTGGAACTTTTCGGCTACGGCCGGCAACTGGCCAACGCCAACGGTGACGCCGTCATCGCGGTGCTGCTGGGTACTGCATTCTTCTATCTGCTCCTCACCGTTCCGCTGGGCATCCTCGCCAGCACGGTGGAACGAAAGGTGGCGATTGCCCGATGAGCTCAGTCCTTTATGACGTTCCCGGCCCCAAGGCCCGGCGCGTCTCCCTGATAGCTTCGATCGCCGGTTCCGTGCTGATCCTCGGCCTGCTGGCGTGGATTGTCATGACCCTCGCGCAGCAGGGAATTTTCGAAGGCCGACGCTGGCAGATCTTCACCCGCGGCGACGTGTGGACCCTCCTGGCCAACGGCCTCGGCGCCACCCTGAGCGCAGCAGCCCTGGCGGCGGTTATCGCCTTCCCCCTGGGCCTGCTCCTCTGCCTGCTGCGCATCTCTGATGCGGCCTTCATCAGGATCCCCACCCGCGTGGTGCTGGAGTTCCTCCGCGGCATGCCCGTGGTCCTGATGATGCTGTTCGTCCTGCTGGGCTTCGGTACCTCGCCGTTCATTGCCGTTGTCACCGGCCTGGTGCTCTACAACTCAGCCGTGTTCGCCGAAATCATCCGGGCCGGCATCCAGTCGCTGCCGAAGGGGCAGCGTGAGGCCGGGCTGGCCATTGGCCTGACGAGCTTCCAGTCCCGCATGCAGGTCGAGCTTCCGCAGGCGATCCGTCGCATGATGCCCTCCCTGGTGGCGCAGATGGTGGTCCTGCTGAAGGACACTTCGCTCGGCTACATCGTGGCGTACGGCGAGCTACTGCGCGCTGTGCAGGTGATGGCGGACTTCCTGGGCACCCAGTTCCTGTTCCCCATCTTCTTTGTCGCCGCCGCCATCTACATCGCCATCAACATCGGCGTTTCCCGCCTCGCGGTGTGGATCGAGCGCCGCGGATCCAAGAAGGCCGCGGGCGGAATGGCCAAGGCGGAGCCCGCCGCAGTTGAGGCCGGAGCGCCCTAGGCGGTCCCACCAAAAGCAGCGGCCCGGATCGTAGGATCCGGGCCACTGCTTTTTAACGGGGTGCGAGGCCTGGCGGACCTAGCCTGCCAGCCAGTCCTTCAGTGCCCGCAGGCACGTACGAATGGCTTCAGCATCGACGTGCTCGTTGTCCTTATGCGCCAGCAGCGGGTCGCCGGGGCCGAAGTTCACCGCCGGGATCCCCAGCTCGCTGAAGCGCGCGACGTCAGTCCAGCCGTACTTGGGCTTCGGCTCGGCCCCCACCGCCGCAACGAAGGATGCCGCGGCGGGGTGGTGGAGGCCGGGCCGGGCCCCGGCGGCGGCATCGGTACGGACCACGTCGAATCCCTCAAGGAGTTCCCGCACCACGGCTTCGGCCTGGTCCGGCGTCTTGTCCGGGGCGAAGCGGTAGTTGATCTCCACCACGCACCGGTCCGGAATGACGTTTCCGGCAGTGCCGCCGTTGATCCTTACCGCGTTGAGGCTCTCCCGGTACTCCAGCCCGTCCACGTTGACTGTTGCCGGCCGGTAGGCTGCGAGCCTCTCCAGGACGGGCGCCGCAGCGTGGATGGCGTTGCGGCCCATCCACGCGCGTGCTGAGTGGGCAGACTCCCCCACCGTCGTCACCTCAAACCGGCTGGTGCCGTTGCAGCCGCCTTCCACCGTCCCGTGGGTTGGTTCCAGCAGGATCGCGAAATCGCCGCCCAGCAGGTCGCCGTGGTTCCGCACCAGCCGCCCAAGGCCGCTCTTGACGGCCTCGACTTCCTCGTGGTCGTAAAAGACAAAGGTGACGTCCCGCTTCGGCGAGGCCCCGTCGTCGAACATTGTGGCGGCCAGCGCAAGCTGCACCGCGACGCCGCCCTTCATGTCCGTCGCGCCGCGGCCGTACAGGATCCCTTTGCCGGGAACACCGGATCCCCAGGTGGAGGGCACGGTCCCCTTCGCACCATCCGCCAGGGGCAGCGGGACGGTGTCCAGATGCCCCGCCAGGATGACCCGTTCCGCACAGCCCAACTCAGTCCGGGCGATCATCGAATCCCCGTCCCGGAGCACGCTCAATTGGGGAATTCCCTGCAGCGCGGCTTCTATGGCGTCCGCCAGTTCCGTTTCATTGCCGGACACACTGTTGATGTCCATAATGGCGGCTGTAAGGAGCGCAACGTCCTGGCGGAGGTCGAGCGTCAAGGTGGAAGGGTCCGGAGTGGTTTCGGCAGTCACGAAGCCAGTCTAGTTCGGACCCTGTCGCTGCCCCTCGATAGACTGGGGCCATGACTGAGACTGCTTCTTCCGCCGTGCCCGAAACCTCGAACGCAACCACCGACGAACGCTCTGCCTACGGGTTCGGCCTGGCCACCATTTCCACCGGTGACGCCACCGTACTGGACGTGTGGTTTCCGGCACCGGCCCTCGGTGTTGCCGCCGAAAACCTGCGTTCCGTTGAGAACGCGGATGAGTCCCTCACCCTGATCGCCAAGAACGGCGCCGATGAGGACCGCGGCACGGAACAGAAAGTGGTTTTTGTCCAGATCCACCTCGATGAGGCCCCGGCCGATACCGCCGATGCGTACCTGCGCCTGCATCTCCTCTCGCACCGCCTGGTCAAGCCCAACACCATCAACCTGGACGGCATCTTCGGCAACCTGCCCAACGTCGTGTGGACCAACTTCGGCCCCGCCCCGGTGGAGGGCTTCGAGCTCACCCGCGCGCGGCTGCGGCGCCGTGGCGCCGTCACTGTCTACGGCATTGACAAGTTCCCGCGGATGGTGGACTACGTGGTGCCCACCGGTGTAAGGATTGCCGACGCCGACCGCGTGCGCCTCGGTGCCCACCTGGCCGAAGGCACCACCGTGATGCACGAAGGTTTCGTCAACTTCAATGCCGGAACCCTGGGCACCTCCATGGTGGAAGGCCGCATCTCGGCCGGCGTAGTGACCGGCAACGGCAGTGACGTCGGCGGCGGAGCCTCCATCATGGGCACGCTGTCCGGCGGGGGCAAGGAAAAAATCACCATCGGCGAGCGGGTCCTGCTGGGCGCCAATTCAGGCGTCGGCATCAGCATCGGTGACGATTCGGTGGTTGAGGCCGGGCTGTACGTGACGGCGGGAACCCGCGTCCGCATCCCGGGACCAAAGGATGAGGTGGGTGAAGACACCACCAAGATCGTCAAGGCCGCGGAGCTGTCCGGCGTGCCCAACCTGCTGTTCCGCCGCAACTCCACCACGGGCGCGGTGGAGGTCCTCCCCCGCCAGGGCCAGACCGTGGAGCTGAACGACGCCCTGCACGCCAACTGATCCTTCATGGCACGAAGACGCAGCCTGCGCACCCTCGCGGTACTGGTGCTCACCCTGGCACTCGTAGCCGGCGGCATCTACTCGGCCGTGTTCTTCCTGCAGCGTTCCGAAACCCTCGTTTCGGAACGCTGCAGGGCCGTCATTGATGAACGGACATCCGAGCTGGCCCCGGACCAGGCCGTCTATGCCTCGCTGATCACTGCTGTTGCCGTGCAGCGCGGACTTCCGCCGCGGGCAGCAAGCATAGCGCTGGCCACCGCCATGCAGGAGTCCAAGCTGCGGAACATTGAGCACGGAGACCAGGCCGGCCCGGATTCGCGCGGGCTGTTCCAGCAGCGTCCTTCCCAAGGGTGGGGAACCGAGGCGCAGATCATGGATCCGTACTATGCAGCGAACGCCTTCTACGATGCCCTGGTAAAAATCCCCGGGTATGAGTCACTGGAGATTACCGAGGCAGCCCAGCGTGTTCAGCGATCCGCCTACCCCGCCGCCTACGCGCAGCACGAGGAAATGGGACGGACTTTTGCCTCCGGCCTGAGCGGCCAGACGCCCGAGGCCGTCCAATGCACCCTTCGGGCGGCCGGCACCGGCGGCGACGCCGCAACAGTGTCCGCCGAGCTGGACCAGGCGTACGGCCCGCTGGAAACAACTGTCGACGGTGCGACCCTGGTGGTCGAGGCCGCGGGAAGCCAGGCGTGGTCCGTGGCCCAATGGGCGGTTGCCAACGCCAAAGACTTTGAGGTCACCCGGGTCGAGGTGGCGGGCAGAAGCTGGAACCGTGCATCGCGGGACGGCTGGCAGGAATCTGCGGGTCCGGAGGGCGGGGTCCGGATCACGGTGGCGGCGGGAGACGCCCGCAGCTGAGGACCGGCGGGCTGCGGGCAGGTAGAGGCGGAAGGTCCCTAGACCAGGATCTCCACCACTGGCTGGACGTAGCTGCGGAATAGCTCCGGCTCGCCCATCAGCTTGTTGCTCATGATGATTTTGTCCGGCTCCATGTACCAGGCCCGCTGTTCGTTCAACGGCAGCTCGATGATGGTCAGCTTGAAGTCACGGGAATCACGGCCCACCTCCATCAGCCTGTCATCCACCATGTCCTCAAGAATCTGGTCAGCTCCAGTGGCAGCACGCTCCGCCTCAATCTCGGCGTACTCACTCCTGCGCTCCCGCGCCCAGGTAAGGGCAGCACCGAAGTGTGCCTGCAGCACCCGCTGCAGCGCGGGCGAATTGCCGAAGGCCTCGAAGTTCGGCGGTGACAATTCAGGGGACGTCTGGGGGTGGGCTTTGAGCAGCTGTTCCCACCAGGCTTCCCACTCCGTCTTCAGGGCACTCAAACCACCAACGTCGGCGGTCAGGTGCGAATGGTCGGCGCGGCGGACCTTGGGCGCTGCATGCGACAACGATGGCTGACCTGCCCCGTCAAGCCCTGCAGTATCCCGGACGTACAGGGCTATCATCATGGGCCCTGACGTGTCCGTGGTGATTTGCCACCTGGTGCCGCTTGTCTGATGCATCCGACGTCCTTCCGTGGTGTGCCCGCACCGGGGTTGGGTGACCGGGCAGCGCCCCCTGCTAATCAGTGTATTCCCCTCAATGCCCACGTTAGTGGCTGGCATCACATCCCGTCGAGGTGCCGTTCCAGGACGTCAACGCACATTTCGCGGGTCATCCATCCGGGTTGCAGCAGCGCATGCATGCACAGCCCGTCGAGCGTCGCCAGGAGGCGCTCCGCCTCCAGCACGAGGCTGTCCTGCGGCTCGTCCTGCGGCATTAAGGCGCTAACCACCCGCCCCGCGATGACAGCCACCTCGCGGTGGCTCCGGTCTGCCTCAGTGGCAAGGAACGGCCTGACCCGTGCAGCATTCTTGAACGCCATCCAGGCGCACGCCTCCAGCGCCCGCTGCTCATCCAGGGGCAGGATTCCGCACAGCAGGGTTAACACTGCCTCGCGGTGCTCGGCGGAACCGGGCACTGCATCGTGTACCGCAGGCAGGGATGCTCCAAGGCGGCCCACGATGCGGTCCACTACCACTGCGAAGGAGAAGGAGAGCAGTTCCTCGCTCCCGGAGAAGTAGTGCCGGACGGAACCGACAGCCAGCCCGGCCTCATCGGCGACTTCCCGCAGCGAGGCCCGCTCCAGCCCGTCACCTGCGATGATCCGGAGAACGGCTTCGACCACGTCCTGGCGCCGGGCTTCGGCATCTACGATTTTGGGCACTACTTGTATTTAGCACGGATGTGTTCTTCCGCGGGGCGCGGCATGCCGTGCAGCCGCACTTCGGGCAGCATCCTTCTTGCCCGGCATCCGGGACGCAGCGGCGGCGGCACGTGTTGTTGGGATAGCGTTGAGGCATGAAAATTCTCGTCACCGGAGGCACCGGCTACATTGGTTCCCACACTGTTTTGTCCCTGCAGGAAGCCGGCCATGACGTCGTGGTCATCGACAACCTGGTCAACTCCAGTGAAGAGTCCCTCCGGCGGGTAGCCGAACTCAGCGGGAAGACTGCCGAGTTCCATAATGTCGACCTCGTGGACGAGGCCGCCGTCGAAAAGGTCTTCGCCGCCGGCGCCATTGACGCCGTGATCCACTTTGCAGGGCTGAAAGCCGTGGGCGAGTCCGTCCGTGAGCCGCTCAAGTACTACTACAACAACCTGGTAGGGACCCTGAACCTCATCCGGGTGATGGACCGCCACGATGTCCGGTCCATCGTCTTCAGCTCCTCAGCCACGGTCTACGGCGAGCACAACCCCATCCCCTATGTCGAAAAGATGGAGATCGGGGCCAACAACCCTTACGGCCGCACCAAGGAGCAGATCGAGGACATCCTCTCGGACCTCGGGTCAGCCGACACCCGCTGGCACATTGCCCTGTTGCGCTACTTCAACCCGGTGGGCGCCCACCCCTCCGGCCGGATCGGCGAGGACCCCCAAGGGATCCCCAACAACCTGGTTCCGTTCATCGCCCAGGTGGCCGTGGGCCGCCGCGAAAAGCTCATGGTGTTCGGCGGCGACTATGACACGCCCGACGGCACATGCCTGCGCGACTACATCCACGTCGTCGACCTTGCCGAGGGCCACGTGGCCGCACTGAACCACGTGGCGGACCGCGCCGGTGTGTTCCGCTGGAACCTGGGCTCCGGCAAGGGCTCCTCCGTCCTGGAAGTCCTCCGCTCGTTCGAGAAGGCTGTGGGCAGGCCCATCCCCTATGAGATCACCGGCCGCCGCGCCGGCGACCTCCCGGCCTTCTGGGCCGACGCAACCTCCGCCCTGGCCGACCTCAGCTGGTCCACCACCAAGACAGTGGACCAGATGTGCGAGGACCACTGGCGCTGGCAGAAAAACAACCCCCAGGGCTACGCCTCCTGACCTGCCCACCGATTGCTCCGAAGTTGTCGTTTTGTTACGCCTAAACGACAACTGCGGAGCACTCGATGGGATTAACGACGTCGGCCGCCCACCTCAGGAAGGTGGGCGGCCGTCGTCGTACTGGAGCCGGTGGGCGGGCCCGCACCGGCGAGGGAGTGGGGACTAGCGGACCGGGTAGTCGCGCTCGGGCTCACCGATGTACAGCTGGCGGGGGCGGCCGATCTTGGTGTTGGGGTCGCTGATCATTTCGCGCCACTGGGCAATCCAGCCCGGAAGGCGGCCGATGGCGAACAGGACCGTGAACATCTTCTCCGGGAACCCCATGGCCTTGTAGATCAGGCCGGTGTAGAAGTCCACGTTCGGGTAGAGCTTGCGCTGGATGAAGTAGTCATCGTTCAGCGCCTTCTCTTCCAGGCGGAGGGCGATGTCCAGCAGTTCGTCGTTGCCGCCGAGCTTGGTGAGGATCTCGTGGGCCGTGGCCTTGACGATCTTGGCGCGCGGATCGTAGTTCTTGTAGACGCGGTGCCCGAAGCCCATGAGGCGGACGCCGTCTTCCTTGTTCTTGACCTTCTCCATGTAGTCCTCGGGCTTGGTGCCGTCGGCCTGGATCTGGCGAAGCATCTTGAGCACGGCCTCGTTGGCGCCGCCGTGGGCGGGGCCAAAGAGCGCGTTGATGCCTGCGGACACTGAGGCGAAGAGGTTGGCGTTGGAGGAACCCACCAGCCGCACCGTGGAGGTGGAGCAGTTCTGCTCGTGGTCCGCGTGCAGGATGAGCAGCAGGTCCAGTGCCTTCGCGACGACCGGGTCCACCTCGTACTGCTCCGCCGGAAGCCCGAAGCTGAGGCGCAGGAAGTTCTCCACAAGGTTGTGGGAGTTGTCCGGGTACAGCATGGGCTGGCCGATGGACTTCTTGTGCGCGTACGCCGCGATGACCGGGAGCTTGGCCATGAGGCGGATTGTGGAAACTTCCACCTGTTCTGCATTGAACGGGTCCAGCGAGTCCTGGTAGAACGTGGACAGCGCGGATACGGCCGAGGACAGGACGGGCATGGGGTGCGCGTCGCGGGGGAAGCCGCCGAAGAAGCCCTTGAGCTCCTCATGCAGCAGGGTGTGCCGCCGGATCTTCTGGTCGAACGTGTCCAGTTCCGTGGGCGTGGGCAGGTTGCCGTAGATCAGCAGGTAGGACACTTCGAGAAAGCTGGAGTGCTGCGCCAGCTGCTCGATGGGGTATCCGCGGTACCGCAGGATGCCCGCATCGCCATCGATGTAGGTGATGGCCGAGGTGGTGGCTGCGGTGTTCATGAAGCCGGGGTCGAAGGTGACTGCGCCCGTCTGCTTCAGCAGCTTGGAAACGTCGTAGCCTTCGTTCCCTTCAATAACCTGGATGCGCGGGAGCTTAAGCTCGCCTCCTGCGTGGAGCAGGGTCGCTGCGTTGTTGGTCTCAGTCATGGAGTCCCCTTCATGAGGCTTCTGGGCCTCTGTCGAAAGCTTGATCCAACATCAGGTGAGCCGCGCACTGACCCTGAGAACACAGGTTCCAACACCCGGGCTGCCTTCTTGTAGAGGGCCACCATTGATAGTCACTTAAAAAGTACCCGCTCCTTGGCGGGTGTCACTAATCCAAGACGTGGCTGAAGCCCCTAAAATAGGGCTCTTGTGGCGCGAGTCACACCATTGTTACGGTGCTGTTTTATTGCCGCGCCGCTGCCAGCCGTGACACTGCGGCGTCGATGCGCTCGTCCGAACCCGTCAAAGCCACGCGGATGTAGCCGTTGCCCGCCTCGCCGTAGAAAACCCCGGGGCCCACAACGATGCCGCGCTCAGCCAGCCGTGCCACTGTGTCCCACGTGCTCTCCCCCGCCGTGGACCAAAGGTACAGTCCGGCGTCGGAATCCTTGATCTCCAGGCCGAAGTCCAGCAGGGCCGGGACCAGCCGATCGCGGCGTCCGCGGTACAGGTCCTTCTGCGCCTCAACGTGGGCGTCGTCTCCAAGCGCTACGCGCATGGCCTCCTGGACCGGGTACGGGACAATCATGCCTGCGTGCTTGCGGCTGTTGACCAGGTTGGGCATCAAGTCAGGATCTCCGGCCACAAACGCTGCACGGTAGCCTGCCACGTTGGACTGCTTGCTGAGGGAGTAGACGGCCAGGAGCCCCCGATGGGAGCCTCCCGCGACCCGGGGGTCCAGGATACTGGGAACGGCCTGGCCGCCGCGCTGGACGTCCCAATCGCCCCATCCCAGCTCCGCGTAGCATTCGTCCGAGGCCACCACGGCGCCCAGCCCACGGGCCTGTTCCACGAGCGCTTTCAGGGATTCGACGCCCCGGACGCTGCCTGTGGGGTTGCCGGGCGAGTTGACCCAGATGAGCCGTACCCTCGCCCGCGTCTCGTCGTCGAGTTCATCCAGGTTGTCGGTCGCCACGGACGCGGCACCGGCGAGGGTGGCCCCGATGTCATAGGTAGGGTATGCCACCTTCGGGCGCACGACGACGTCTCCGGGCTTAAGCCCCAGCAGGAGCGGCAGCCATGCCACGAGTTCTTTGGAGCCCACGGTCGGCATGATGTTGCGGGGATCGAGGCCGGTAACGCCGCGGCGCCGCTCAAACCACCCGGCAATCGCTTCACGGAGGGCCGGGGTGCCATGGACGGTGGGGTACCCCGGGGCGTCGGCGGCCGCCTTCAGCGCATCCTGGATCAGGGCGGGGGTGGGGTCAACCGGGGTGCCAATGGACAGATTGACCGCCCCGTCCGGGTGCTGCCCGGCCTTGGCGACATACGGCGCCATGGCCTCCCACGGGTAGTCAGGCAGGTCCAGGCCAAAGGTTCTTGCTGCTGCGGTCACGGTCCCTGCCCGGGTCAGTGGTCTTGGTTCTGCGGCGGCAGCGCGGCGATCATCGGGTGGTCCTTGCCCGTGTTGCCGATCTTCGCGGCACCTCCGGGGGAACCGAGGTCATCAAAGAACTCGACGTTGGCCTTGTAGTAGTCCGCCCATTCCTCCGGGGTGTCATCCTCGTAGTAAATGGCTTCAACCGGGCAGACCGGTTCACAGGCGCCGCAGTCCACGCACTCGTCCGGATGGATGTACAGCGAACGCTCACCTTCGTAGATGCAGTCGACGGGGCATTCCTCAATACATGCCTTGTCCTTGACATCTACACACGGCTGCGCGATTACGTACGTCACGTCCCTGGCCTCTCCACGTTGGTTCCGGCAACCCGCCGGTTCTTGCATCCGGCAACTGCGGCCGGACTCTTGACATCTGAGCCTATTATCTCCCAGCCCGTTCCCGCGAACCTAGCCGGGCACCTAGTATGAACTGGTGAGTCAGCCTATACCCGCTCCTTCCGGGTTCCTCTCCACCGCAACGCCTGGAACGAGGGTTGTGGTGCGCTACCGCATCGAGGACGGGCTCACGGATGCCCTCGGGCACCTCCTGGCCTGCGACGCCGGTGCGTGCACCATCCGCACCCGGCAGGCCGACGTCGTCATTCCCTTGGACCTGGTGGTGGCTGCCAAAGAAGTGCCACCGGCGCCGGAGCGGCGCCGGCCGCGCGCCTAGGGCGATCCACGCTGCGCAGGGACAGTCCCTGCGCAGCGAACCCGGGCTTCACTGCGCAGGGCGGTACGTCGCGAGTGCCTGATGCACCATGTGCACGAACTTCTTGGGTTCGGCGAGCAGCATCTCGAACGTCACGCGAAGGGTGGGAACGCCCCGGACAACGGTAACGTTCCAGCGCCGCCTGTCCTCCCGGTACGCTGCGCGGCTGCTGTGGTGGGTGTAGCCATCCGTCTCGATGCCCAGCAGTCCGTCCACAAGAAGATCCAGGTGGCCCATCCCCGGAATATTGACCTGAAGTTCGACTGTTAGCCCCGCTTCTTCCAGCAGGTACCGGGCCATCGTTTCAATGATGGAACCCGATTGCGGCCGGATTCTGCCCACAAGTGCAAGAACGCTCTTCTCCCGCGCCGCTGGAAAGCGTTCCCTCAACGCCGGAAGTTGAACCACCCCCTTCTTCACCGCAGATTCCGCGATGGTCAGCGCCTCAAGCGGCGGCAGGCAGCGGAGGGATTGGCACACAAAATCCAAGGGCGTCAACGGAAGGCTGCTTCGATGGACCACGCAGCCCGGAACTGGCCTCCCGTGCCGGGCGGCCAGATGCGGTTTCTCCGGTTCCCTGACTACCCACAGCCCCGCTGCCAAGGCGGCCGTGACACAACCCGGAACCGCGTAATGGCGGCCGGCATGGATGAGCACGGGTTCTGCCTGCGGCAGCGCGTACATTCCCCTGGCAACCCTCTGGACGGAGGCGTCAAGCACACCGGCTTCAATGAGGCGGCGGGGAACTCCGGCTTGCCTGAGTGAGCTTGCGCTGGCGACTCCCCCCAATGCCGCCAATGCATCAATGACAGTTCGCATGGGTGCATGCTGCCCGGTCCGAGGAGTCCGACCCAGGGCCCGTGCCGGCCATGTGGAAAACCGCCGGGTGCGGTGAAGGCACCGGTCAGTGTACGGGGACTGCCCCTGCGCGCCGAACCGGGACATGACTGCGCAGGGCGGAACGCAGAATGCCACCGGCACGGGGCCGGTGGCATTCTGTGGAAGAAACTAGAGTTGCTAGACCTTGGCGCGGGCGCGGTTGGCCTTGGCACGCTCGTTGGTGTCCAGGATGACCTTGCGGATGCGGATGGCTTCCGGGGTGACCTCGACGCACTCGTCCTCGCGGGCGAATTCCAGGGACTCTTCGAGGGTGAGGTCGCGCGGCGGCGTCAGGTTCTCGAAGGTGTCGGAGGAGGCTGCACGCATGTTGGTGAGCTTCTTTTCCTTGGTGATGTTGACGTCCATGTCGTCGGCGCGGGAGTTCTCGCCCACGATCATGCCCTCGTAGACCTCGGACGTGGGCTTCACGAAGAAGGAGCCGCGTTCCTGCAGGTTGATCATGGCGAACGGAGTCACGACGCCGGCGCGGTCAGCGATCATCGAACCGTTGGTCCGGTACTCGATGGGGCCGGCCCAAGGCTCGTAGCCCTCGGAAATGGAGGCTGCGATGCCGGCGCCACGGGTGTCCGTGAGGAACTTGGTGCGGAAACCGATCAGGCCACGGGCCGGAACGATGAACTCCATCCGGCACCAGCCGGTGCCGTGGTTGGCCATGTTGGTCATGCGGCCCTTGCGGGCTGCCATGAGCTGCGTGACGGCGCCGAGGTACTCTTCCGGCACGTCGATGGTCATGTGCTCCATCGGCTCGTGGACCTTGCCGTCGATGGTCTTGGTGACCACCTGCGGCTTGCCTACGGTCAGCTCGAAGCCTTCGCGGCGCATCTGCTCAACCAGGATTGCAAGGGCGAGCTCGCCACGGCCCTGGACTTCCCAGGCGTCGGGACGCTCGGTGGGCAGAACCTTGATGGAGACGTTACCAATCAGTTCCTTGTCCAGGCGGTCCTTCACCTGGCGGGCCGTGACCTTGGCGCCCTTGACCTTGCCGGCCAGCGGCGAGGTGTTGATACCGATGGTCATGGAGATGGCGGGATCGTCCACGGTGATCAGCGGCAGCGGCTGCGGGTTCTCGGCATCGGTCAGCGTCTCACCGATGGTGATTTCCTCGATGCCGGCGACAGCGACGATCTCGCCCGGTCCGGCGGATTCTGCCGGCACGCGGTCCAGCGCCTTGGTGGCCAGGAGCTCGGTGATCTTGACGTTCTTGAGTTCACCGTTGGCGCGGGCCCAGGCAACTGTCTGGCCTTTGCGCAGGGTGCCGTTGTAGATGCGCAGCAGCGCCAGGCGGCCCAGGAACGGGGACGCGTCCAGGTTGGTGACGTGCGCCTGCAGGACACCGTCGGGGTTGTAGGTGGGAGCCGGGATGTGCTCGATGATGGTCTTGAACAGCGGCTCAAGGTCCTCGTTGTCCGGGGCTGCACCGTTGGCGGGCTGCTCCAGCGACGCGCGGCCAACCTTGGCGGCAGCGTAGACAACCGGAACTTCCAGGACCTTGTCCAGGTCCAGGTCCGGCACCTCATCGGCAAGGTCGGAGGCCAGGCCCAGGAGCAGGTCCATGGACTCGTGGACCACTTCGTCGATGCGGGCATCGGGACGGTCGGTCTTGTTGACCAGCAGGATCACGGGAAGGTGTGCGGCGAGGGCCTTGCGCAGCACGAAGCGGGTCTGGGGCAGCGGGCCCTCAGAGGCATCAACGAGGAGTACGACGCCGTCAACCATGGACAGGCCGCGTTCCACCTCGCCGCCGAAGTCGGCGTGGCCCGGGGTGTCGATGACGTTGATGGTGATGGTTTCGCCGTGGGAGGACGGACCGTTGTAGGCCACCGTGGTGTTCTTGGCGAGGATGGTGATGCCCTTTTCGCGCTCCAGGTCACCGGAGTCCATGACGCGGTCTTCGAGGTGGTTGTGCTCGGCAAAGGAGTTGGTCTGCTTGAGCATGGCGTCGACCAGGGTGGTCTTGCCGTGGTCAACGTGGGCCACAATCGCGACGTTGCGCAGGTCACTGCGCGATGCAGTGGCTACCGCAATGTTGGTGGTGGTTTCAGACATGCGTTATTGCTCGATTCAGTGGGTCAGCTGTAATGTATCGCGACATTTCCAACTGGAACGCACGACGGATCAGGCCCTTAGCACAGGGCACCTTCCCCAAGTCTAGCCGGTGTGCCTTTTATTGGCCTAAATTTTTCCGCCGACCGCGGATCCGGTGGCCAGCCAACCGCCGCGCCACGATGTTTATTTGTGGGCAAAATCACTGGCGGATCCGGCGGCGATGCCACATGATTGCTCTGACATACAGCGCAAGCGGGAAAGACACCAGATGCGAAATGCCTTGGCCGCTGCGGCCCGGTACCGCCGCCGTACCGCGGCGGCCGCCGTTGCGGTTATCGCCGTGGCAGGCGCCATTGTCCTCTCCGGCTGCGCCTTGCCCGCCCAGTCCGGCGAGGGTCCGGCCCTGGTGGACGCGGCGCCTGCCGTTTCGCGTGTCCTCAACCCCGGCAACGGCCGGCTTGAAGCGGTGGTCCCGGAGATCGGCAGGACCGTCCTCCTGATCGGCGATTCGCAATCGGAGCCGGCCGACGGCTGGCCGCGGCTGGGCCTGGCCGCTGCGGGATACCGGGTGTACTTCTGCGGCAGGGGCGGCACCGGTTTTGTCACGTCGAAGGGTGCCACGGGCAACTACATCGATGCGCTCCTGCGCGGCGACTGGCTGCTCCCGGCCGGCACGCCCGCGCTGATCGTGGTGCAGGGCGGCGGCAACGATGCCACCAGCGGAGCCAGTGACAGCGACATCGTTGCCAACGCTGAGCGGCTGATCGGGGAGCTCCAAAGGCGGTACCCGGGCACGCGCCTGGCGATGATCGGGACTCTGGCCCGCGGCGAAGGCCATGGCGGAGGCCGGCGAAGCGAGGTGGACGCCCTGCTGGGATCCGTGGCGGCGGACCACGGCCTGCCCTTCGTAGCCGTGGGTGACTGGCTGACCAAATACGGCCTGGTCCAGGATCTCGCGGACTCCGTGCACATGAACCCGGGGGGCCGCCGGGCGCTGGGTACGCTCCTTGAGCGCCGCCTCCGCGAACTGGGCCTGGAGCGAACGCCGACGGCGGACGTTGCCCCGCTCCTGGATGCCCGCACCGGAGGCGCAGGCGCGGGCCAGGACTGAAAACAGCAACGGCCGGCGCCGGAGTCCAATACCCCGGCGCCGGCCGTCGCGCGTTGGTGCCGCGTCGCTAGGCCACTTCCGGCGGCAACATCAGCTTGGCACCGGGAATGGCATTGAGCAGGGCCTTGGTGTACTCCTGCTGCGGCGATTCGAAGACGTCGTCCGTGGATCCGGTCTCCACCAGCCGCCCCTTTTCCATGACACAGACGTGGTCCGCGATCTGGCGCACCACCGCAAGGTCGTGCGTGATGAAGAGGTACGTCAGTCCGAGTTTGGATTGCAGGTCCGCCAGCAGGTTCAGCACCTGCGCCTGGACCAGGACGTCGAGGGCGGACACCGCTTCGTCACAGATGATCACTTCCGGATCCAGCGCCAGTGCACGGGCGATGGCCACGCGCTGCCGCTGGCCGCCGGACAGCTCGTTGGGGTAGCGCTGCATGGCCGACTGCGGAAGGGCCACCTGGTCCAGGAGTTCCCGGACCTTTTTCTCACGGCTGGCTTTGTCGCCGATCTTGTGGACGCGCAACGGTTCTTCAATAGTGCGGAAGATGTTGTACATGGGGTCCAGGGAACCGTATGGATCCTGGAAGATGGGCTGGACCCGGCGGCGGAACTTGAAGAGTTCCGCCGGCTTCAGACCTGACGTGTCCACGCCATCGAACAGAATCCTGCCCTCGGTCGGCTTCTCCAGCTGGAGCACCATCTTGGCCACTGTGGACTTGCCGGAACCCGATTCCCCCACGATCGCCGTCGTGGTTCCGCGTTTGACGTCGAAGCTCACACCGTCAACGGCGGCGAAGTCCGAAGCTCTCCCGAAACCCTGCCGGAGCTTGTAGACCTTGCGGAGGTCCTGGATCTGCAGGACGTTGTCTGCCGTTGCCGCCTCTGCGGCCGGGGCCAGGAGATCGGCCGTTTCCACGCCCTGCTCCTTGGCAGCCTGGATCCGCCGGCTGGCAAGGGAAGGTGCGGATTCGACAAGCCTCTTGGTGTAAGGGTGCCGGGGGTTTCGCAGCAGTTCCAGGGAGGGCCCTGCTTCCACGACCTGTCCCTGGTACATCACCACGACCTTGTCCGCCCGTTCCGCAGCCAGGCCCAGGTCGTGCGTGATCAGCAGTACCGACGTGCCCAGTTCCGTGGTCATGGTGTCCAGATGGTCGAGGATCTGCCGCTGCACGGTCACGTCCAGCGCCGAAGTCGGCTCGTCGGCAATGAGCAGCCGCGGCTGGCAGGAGAGGCCGATGGCAATGAGGGCGCGCTGCCGCATACCGCCGGAGAACTCATGCGGATACTGGTTGGCACGCCTGTGCGCATCCGGGAGGCCGGCTTCGGCAAGTACCTTGGCAATGTCCTCCGGCCCGCTCGGCCTGCCGTTGGCGCGCAGGGTCTCCTTGACCTGGTAGCCGATTTTCCAGACGGGGTTGAGGTTGGACATGGGATCCTGCGGCACCATGCCGATGGTGTTGCCGCGCAGTTCGATCATCCGCTGCTCGGTGGCGTGGGCAATGTCCTCACCGTCCAGCAGGATCTGGCCACCGGACACACGGCCGTTATTGGGCAGCAGCCCGATGGCCGCCAGCGCCGTCGTGGACTTGCCGGAACCCGACTCCCCCACGATGGCGACGGTCTCACCGGGCATGATGCTCAGGTGCGCATTCCGGACTGCCTGGATGTCCCCGCCGCCGGTCTTGAACGTAATGGCCAGGTCGCGGATTTCCAGCAGCGGCTGGACGCCGGTGGCGCCGGCCTCGTCGATGCGGATTTGTGGAGTGGTCATCTCGTTATCTCTCATCGCTGACGGCTCTTGGGATCGAGGGCGTCACGTACAGCATCGCCCAGCATGATGAAGCTCAGGACCGTGATGGACAGGGCCGCGGCCGGATACAGCATGATTTCCGGCCTGGTTCGAATGGACGCCTGGGCGCCGGCGATGTCATTGCCCCAGGACATGATGCTTTGCGGCAGGCCGATACCCAGGAAGGACAGCGTGGCTTCTGCCACGATGAACACGCCGAGTTCCAGCGTGGCAAGGACGATGATCGGCGCGAGGGCGTTCGGCAGTACGTGCCGCACAAGGGCCCCGAATTTGGAGACGCCCAGGGCCCGCGCCGCAGTGACGAAGTCAGCGTTGCGTACCTCAATGACGGCACCGCGCGTGATGCGTGCCATCTGCGGCCACGCCAGCAGCGAGATGACAAAGACCACCGTCCAGACGCCCCTGTTCTCGCGGAACATGGGAAGCTGGGTGATGACCAGCGCGCCAAGGATCAGCGGCAGGGCGAAGAAGATGTCACCCAGGCGTGCGAGCACGGCGTCGATCCAGCCGCCGTAGTAACCGGCCAGGGCACCGATGGTGACACCGATGACCAGGACGCACAGCACGGAGAGAAGGCCCACTGACAGCGAGGCCTGGGTCCCGTGGATGACGCGGGAGTACACGTCGCAGCCCTGGAAAGTGAAACCAAAGGGGTGGCCGGCCATGGGTCCGCCCTCGGAATTGGCCAGTTCGCAGCCCTCGTTGGGAGCCACGGAGGTAAAGAGTCCGGGGAACAGCGCTATCACGGTCAGCATCACGATCAGCAGCGCGGAAATGATGAACAGCGGACGACGGCGGAGCTTGCGCCAGGCGTCGGACCACAGGCTGAGCGGGGCCTGGTCAGTCTTTACGGCATCCGTTGCCAGCAACGGGGTTTCGTCGATGGGCGCCACAAAGTGGCTGTTATTACTGGTCATAGCGGATCCTCGGGTCAAGCCAGGCGTAAAGGAGATCGACAAGCAGGTTGGCCACTACGAAGACCAGCACCAGCACGCTGACGATGGAAACGATGGTGGGACCCTCGCTGCGGAGGACCGCCTGGTAGAGCTTGTTGCCGACGCCGGGCACGTTGAAGATACCCTCCGTCACGATCGCGCCACCCATGAGGCCGCCGAGGTTGGCACCGAGGTAGGTCACCACGGGAATCAGGGAGTTGCGCAGGATATGGGCCAGGACCACGCGGGGCCGCGACAGGCCCTTGGCAGTTGCAGTGCGCACGTAGTCGGCATTCATGTTTTCGCTGACCGAGGCGCGGGTGAGGCGGAGGACATAAGCGAAGGACACCAGGCCCAGGACAATGGCGGGCAGCAGCAGGCTCCCCCAGTCGGCGTTGGCGCCGACGGTGGGTTTCGCCCATCCGAGCTTGACGCCGAAGACGAGCTGGAAGACGAAGCCCAGGACGAATGTGGGCACGGCGATGACCACGAGCGACGCCACCAGGACGGTGGAGTCGAACCAGCCGCCGCGGCGCAGGCCTGCGAAAACACCGAATGCCACGCCGAAGATCGCCTGGATGGCCAAGGCCTCAACGGCCAGCATCGCGGTGACCGGGAAGACGCGGGCCAGGCTTGCCGCAATGGGCTGGCCGGTGAAGTCGTTGCCAAGGTTGAACGTAAAGAGGTTCTTGAGGAACAGGCCGTACTGGACCCAGAACGGCTCATCAAGGTGGTACTGGCTGCGCAACGTGTCGATGACGGCCTGCGGAGGCTGACGGTCCCCGAAAAGCGCAGCGATAGGGTCACCCGGGAGGGCGAACACCATGTAATAGACCAAAAGGGTGGTGCCGATGAAGACGGGGATCACTTGAAGGAGTCGGCGCAGAATAAAGCGGACCACCGGATCACCAGCCTTCCGGTTGGGAAGAAAACAGGTTCATTGGTGCCTTCCTGCCGTGCAAGCCAATGGGGGCCCGGCGGTAGCCGGACCCCCATGTGCTTACCGACAAGTTAGTTCTAGGACTACTTTGCGGTGATGCCGTAGTAAAGGATGCTGCCGTTCCAGCCGGTTTCAGCCTTGGCGACGTTGTTGCTCCACACGATCGGCCGTGCCTGGTCCCAGAGCGGCAGGCCGGGAAGGTCCTCGAAGAGGATCTCCTGTGCCGCGTTGAACTTGGCGTTGGCCTCATCCGTGGTCTTGGCTGCCAGGCCCTCCTTGAGCAGCTTGTCGAACTCGGGGTTCGAGTACTTCTCGTAGTTGGAGGATGCGCCCGTGGCCCAGACCGGCCCCAGGAAGTTGTAGAGCGACGGGTAGTCGCCCTGCCAGCCGGCGCGGCTCAGGCCCGGGAGGGACTGGGACTTGCGCAGGTTCAGGACCTCAGCAAACTTGGCGAAGGGCTGGATTTCAGCCTGGATTCCCAGGTTGTTCTTGAAGCCGTTAGCTACGGCGTCGATCCATTCCTTGTTGCCGCCATCGGTGTTGGATGCGATCTGCAGCGGCTTGGAATTGTCGTACGGCTGGATCTTGTCAGCCTGTGCCCAGAGGTCCTTGGCCTTTGCGGCGTCGAACTTCAGGACTTCGCTGCCCTTGAGGCCTTCCTTGAATCCGTCAATGACCGGCGGGGCGAATGCCTTGGCCGGGGTGCGGGTGCCGTTGAAGACAACCTTGGCGATCTCCTCGCGGTTGATGGCGTAGGAGAGTGCCTGGCGGCGGAGCTTGCCGGCTTCACCCTGGAAGTTCGGGTTGTAACCCGGGATGTTCAGGGTGGAGTTGGTGGCAACGGGCTTGGTGGCATTGCGGTCCGGGAAGTCCGAAACGTACGTCTTAAGCGCATTCGACGGGAGGACGTCGGTTACGTCCAGGTTGTCCGACTGCAGGTCGGTGTACGCGGGGCCCGGATCCGTGTAGAACTTGAACGTCACGCCACCGTTCTTCGACTCGCGGGGACCGCTGTAGTCCGGGTTCTTCACGAGGGAGATGGACTGGTCGTGAACCCAGGCGCCTTCTTTCTCCATCTTGTACGGGCCGTTGCCTACCGGGTTCTCGCCGAATGCCTTCGGGTCTGCCAGCGCAGCGGAGGGAAGCGGGAAGAAGGCGGAGTAGCCGAGTCGCAAGGACCAGTCAGCTTCGGGCTGGGCCAGCTTGACGGTAAGGGTGGAGTCGTCCTTGGCTTCGAGGCCGGACATGGTTTCCGCGGTGGGTGCGGGAGTGGTGGTGGTCTTGCCGTCCGCAGACTTCTCTTTGGTAACCGCCGAGACTTCCTCATAGCCGGCGATGGATTCAAAGAAGAACCCGTTGTTCTGCAGGTTCTTCGAGTTCGCCGCGAAGTTCCAGGAATCCACGAACGTCTTGGCCGTGATCTCTTCACCGTTCGTGAACTTCTGGCCCTGCTTGATCTTGATGGTCCAGTTCTGGGCATCAGGCGACTCGATGGATTCTGCCAGCGCGTTCACCGGCTTGCCATCAGCGTCGTAGGTCCGCAGGCCTTCGAACAGAAGCTCGACGACGCGGCCGCCGTAGACTTCGTTCGTGTTCGCCGGCAGCAACGGATTTTGTGGTTCGTTGCTGTAGGCAGTGATGACCTTGTTCGGGTCGCCGGCGGCGTTGCTGGCTCCGTCAGTGCTGCCGCCTCCAGCGCCGCAGCCGGTCAGGGCAAGCGCGGCTATTGCCACTATGCCCAGTGCTTTGGAAGTGCGCGTAAAACGCATTCCGCCTCCTATGAGTTGTGGGAGATAACGAGGGGGAATCTTGTGCTCCCCCGCAGGCGAGACCCAGCTGTCCGCTGTGACGCAGCCTACATATACGAGTAGCCTAACTGCACGAAGTCCAGATACTGGTACTC
This sequence comes from Pseudarthrobacter sp. GA104, assembly GCF_009741265.1. Classification (GTDB taxonomy): domain Bacteria; phylum Actinomycetota; class Actinomycetes; order Actinomycetales; family Micrococcaceae; genus Arthrobacter. Next base: position 3,600,188 of record NZ_WOWL01000001.1, on the reverse strand, counting down.
CGTTGCCAAACCGTGACCGGCCAGCCCTGAACGCTTAGTCGGTCAACAGAAGTTGTGCACGTCACATGCTACTCGCCGGTAGCCGCGGCGGCGAATCGGGACAACCGGGAGCTGCCTCTCCCGCGCTCCGGCGTCATGACGGGTTGGCCAGCCGCCAATCCCACACGTTCCACCAGATGCCCAACGGACCTGAACTGGTCTTGACGCCGGCAACCCGGGCGTTGAAGGCAGTGGTACCAATCGTCTGGTACAGCGGGAGACCATAGGCGCTCTCCCAGATCTGCCTGTCGATCTCCGCCAGGAGTTCATCCTGCTTGCCCAGATCGGTTGTTCCGGCAAGCTGCTCCATCGCCTTGTCCGCGTCGCCGTCGGAGAAACCGTTGAAGTTGCTGCCAGCGCCGGTGCGGAAGATTTGGGGGACACGGCTGACGCCTGCACCCGTGCCGATCCATCCGAGCAGCGCGGCATCGTAACCCCCGCCCCCGAGTGACCGTGCCCAGTCCGCACTTGCCTGCCCGCCGTCAACCACCTGGAACCCTGCCCGCGCTGCCGAGTCGCGGATCAGGGCAAACGCTTTCGCGCGGTTGGGGTTGTCGCGGTTGTACAGGATCCGGACGGTGGGGGTTTCGCCCTCCAGGAGCGCCTTCGCCCCTTCGATGTCGACTTCGGCGTAATCGGCCGAGCCGTTGTTCTTCACGGTGTCGTTGTACCTGGGCTGGGCAGGCAGGAAAACGTGGGAATCCAAGGGCTTCGCGTCTGGCAGCAGGTCCCCCACCACGGCGTCGACGATGGCCTGCCGGGGAACCGCTTTGAGAAACGCGCGGCGGACGTTGTCGTCCAGGAAAGGCCCGGAGAAGTTGAGGTCCAGGTGGTCGTAGCCGGACTGGTTGTACCGTTCAATGGTGATGCCCTGGCCAGCCAGTCCTGCAAGGAGCTCCTCGGTGTCGGCGGAAGGCTGCGGGGAAATGATGTCGGCCTGGCTGTTCCGGAGCGCATCGACTGCCGTAGGAACGGAGCCGGTGAAGCGCACGTTGATTTCATCCAGCCATGGTTCCTGCCCCCAGACGTAGTCACGGTTCCGGACGAGTTTCATGGAGACTTCCGGGATGATCTCACGCACGATGTACGGGCCGCTGGAAAGGAACACGGCAGGATCCCCGGGAAGGCCCTTGGAGTCGAATCCGGAGTTCCAGAAGTCGCTGACCTGCTTCAGCGGTGCGTTCAGGGCCGGCTTTTCCTCGTCCCCGCGGGGTGAGTTCCTGATCAGGTCGATCAGGTCTTCTTCGTCGTTGAGGCCACCTTTGGCTGCAACGACGTGCGCCGGCAGTCCGACGTCGAACGCCACTTCCCAGTCGGCGAAGGGCACGGTGTACTCCAGGGTGATGGACCGGCCGTCCGCCCCGATTTCGGGGAGCACGGTGCCGGCGAGGCCGCTGGTGTCGGAGGCAGTGGAAAAGTATTTGGTGCCCGTCCCCGCCAGGGGGTCGGCATCGTCAAAATACCCCGAACCCGCGGCCCAGCTGAGAAGGAGGTCGCCGGCGTCGATCGCTTCGCCGTCGGACCACGTGACGCCCTCGTTGACGGTATACCGCACCTTGAGCGGCTGGTCCGAAACCTTCTCGAAGCGCCCAAACTTTTCGTTCCGCACCACCTTGGCGGCATCATCGAGGTAGTAGAAGCCCGAATGGGTGATGTGGCCGATTTTGGAGTTGATATCGGTGTTCCCGTCCGCACTGTACGGGTTGAAGGACGAGAAGGCGTTGACCTCAGCGACGGTGACGCTGCCGCCGCGTTTGGCCTCCCCCACCACCACGGGTGCGCTGCCTTGACTGCCGGAGCAGCCCGACAGGACCATGGCAGCCGCTACCGCCGCGGTGATGTACTGCATCAGACGCCTGACCGGCATGCCGCCTCCTTGTTTGCTTCTGCGGGAGGGGCTCCTGGAATCGCCAGGATCACGCCCTTTATTCAGGATAAGGCGTCCACCGGATCAGACGTTGAAGCGGAACTCCACAACGTCGCCGTCGGCCATGACGTATTCCTTGCCCTCAATCCTGACCTTACCGCGGGCCTTGGCCTCAGCCATGGATCCGGCCTCGATGAGGTCGTTGAAGGACACCACCTCGGCCTTGATGAATCCGCGCTGGAAGTCGGAGTGGATTACCCCTGCTGCCTGCGGTGCAGTATCCCCCTGGCGGATGGTCCAGGCACGGGTTTCCTTGGGGCCTGCCGTGAGGTAGGTCTGCAATCCCAGGGTGTGGAACCCGACGCGCGCCAACTGGTCCAGGCCGGATTCGTCCTGGCCGTTCATCTCCAGCATTTCGCGGGCCTCTTCCTCATCGAGCTCCACGAGGTCGGCTTCGAGCTTGGCGTCAAGGAAAACGGCGTCGGCCGGGGCAACCATGGCCCGCAGTTCTTCCTGCTTTTCCGGGCTGCCCAGGATGGCTTCGTCGGCGTTGAAGACGTAAATGAACGGCTTGGCCGTCAGGAGGCCGAGCTCCTTGAGGTGTTCCATTTCCAGCTTGTCGCTCTTGATCGAAGAGAAAATGGTGTCGCCGCGCTCCAGGACCACCTGGGCTGCCTTGATGGCGGCAAGCTCGGCAGCCTCCCGCTTTTTGATCTTGACTTCCTTTTCGATCCGCGGAATGGCGTTCTCGATGGTCTGCAGATCGGCGAGGATCAGTTCGGTGTTGATGGTTTCCATGTCGGAACGGGGGTCCACCTTGCCGTCCACGTGGATGACATCCGGGTCATCGAACACGCGCACCACCTGGGCGATAGCTTCGGCCTCGCGGATGTTGGCCAGGAACTTGTTACCGAGGCCCTCACCCTCGGACGCGCCCTTGACGATGCCGGCAATGTCCACGAAGGACACCGGCGCGGGCAGCAGGCGCTGCGAGCCGAAGATATCGGCCAGCTTCTGAAGGCGGGGGTCGGGCAGGTTCACGACGCCGACGTTGGGTTCGATGGTGGCGAACGGGTAGTTCGCGGCCAGGACCTGGTTGCGGGTGAGTGCGTTGAAGAGAGTTGATTTGCCGACGTTGGGCAGTCCGACGATGCCAATAGTAAGAGCCACGAGTATTGATTCTACCCGCAGGGCGTCCACGCACAGTAACGGCCGGGGAGCCCTGTGCACGCCAGGGGAAATGTCGCTTCGGCAAAATGTCACAGCCCCGTGCGACAGTGAGGGCATGGATGCTTTCGCCTTAATTCTTGCTTTGTTTATGCTGCTGCTGGGCGCCTTCGCGGGTGCGGCGGCTGCGTTCTTTGTGCTTCGGAGAAGCGCCAAGGGCCTGGAGGAGGATTTCGACGCCGTATCGTCCCGGCTTTCAGAGGTCAGTGCGCAGTTTGCCGCGGCCGACGCCGAGCGGCGCCTTTTGGCGGCACAGAACAGGGAGTTGGGTGAAGCCAGGTCCCAGGACGGCAGCGTGCTGCGGGCGCTTGCCCCGGTGGCGGAGAAACTGACGGCCGTTCAGCAGCAGGTTGCGCTGCTTGAGCGTGACCGGGTGGAACAGTACGGGCAGCTTGCCCAGCAGCTTCAGGAAGCCCGGCTCTCGGATGAACAGCTGATCCGTTCCACCCATGCGCTGGAGTCCGCACTCCGGTCCAACAGCGCGCGGGGGCAGTGGGGCGAAGTCCAGCTGCGGCGCGTGGTGGAAGTGTCCGGGATGCTCCGGCACGTGGACTTCGTGGAACAGGTCCACAGTCCCGGGGGCGATTCCAGCGTGCGGCCGGACCTGGTGGTGCAGCTGCCCGGTGAAAAGCAGCTGGTGGTCGACGCCAAGGTTCCGCTGTCCTCCTACCTGGAAGCCCAGGAACTGGGCCCGGACGTCCGCACCGCGGGTGGTTCCAGCGCCTTCCCCGCCGGTCCGGCCCCAAGCAACGGCCACCGCAGCCAGCAGGCGCTGCTGCAGGCCCATGCCAAAGCGCTGCGGGCACACGTGGATTCCCTGGGCAATAAGAAGTACTGGGACATTCCCGGCAACTCCCCGGAACTGGTGATCTGCTTCATCCCGGCTGAGTCAATTCTCGCCGCGGCCCTCATGGCCGATGCCGGCCTCCTCGACCACGCACTCTCGAAGAACGTTGTCCTGGCCTCGCCCAGCACGCTCCTGGCCGTCTTGAAGTCGGTGGCATTCACGTGGCGTCAGGATGTCCTGACAGACAGTGCGCGGGAGCTGTTCGAACTGGCGCGGCAGCTGTACGACCGGATGGGAACCCTGGGCGAGAACGTCACCAAACTCGGGTCGTCGCTGAAGTCATCCGTGGACCGCTACAACGCCATGGTGGGGACGCTGGAAGCGCGTGTCCTTCCTACCGCCCGGAAACTGAACTCACTGGAAGAGTCCGGACTTGCCGCGCCGCCGGTGGTGGAAGCCACCCCGCGCGCCCTTGCTGCACCGGAACTCCAAAGCGATGACGAAGCCGCGTGAACAGCGGGCTTCCCGGTGATCAGCTGCGCGCCCGGCGCCCGCCGAGCGCGCGGCTGACGTCGCCGGCCTGCTTGAGGGTGGCACGGAGTTCCTTGGGCAGCGAGAAGAGCAGGTCTTCCTCCGCCGTGACGACTTCCTCCACGGTTCCGTAGCCGTAGTCGGCCAGCAGGCGCAGCACCTCCTGCACCAGCACTTCCGGGACGGACGCTCCAGACGTCACGCCCACGGTGGCAACCCCTTCAAACCAGGTTTCGTCGACCTCGTTGGCGAAATCGACCCGGTAGGACGCCTTCGCCCCGTACTCGAGGGCCACCTCCACCAGACGGACGGAGTTTGAGGAGTTGGCCGAGCCCACCACGATGACCAGGTCTGCCTGCGGCGAGATCTTCTTGATGGCCACCTGCCGGTTGGTGGTGGCATAGCAGATGTCGTCGCTGGGCGGATCCTGCAGGGTGGGAAACCGCTGCTTGAGCAACCGGACCGTCTCCATGGTTTCGTCAACGCTCAGGGTGGTCTGCGAGAGCCAGATGACCTTTTCCGGGTCCCGGACCGTCACCTTGTCCACCTCGTGGGGACCATTGATGATCTGGATGTGTTCCGGTGCTTCGCCGGCCGTGCCTTCCACTTCCTCATGGCCGTCATGGCCGATCAGCAGGATGTCGAAATCGTCCTTGGCAAACCGGACGGCCTCCTTATGCACCTTGGTAACGAGGGGGCAGGTGGCGTCGATCGTGCGCAGGCCGCGGTCCTCGGCAGACTGGACCACGGCCGGGGAGACGCCGTGTGCGGAGAAAATGACCAGGGCACCCTCGGGCACTTCGTCTGTCTCGTCGACGAAGATGGCTCCCTGTTCCTCCAAAGAACTGACCACGTGCACGTTGTGGACGATCTGCTTCCGCACATAGACCGGCGGACCGTAGTGCTCCAGGGCCTTCTCCACGGCGATGACGGCGCGGTCAACGCCGGCGCAGTAACCGCGGGGAGCAGCGAGCAGCACCTTCTTGGTTCCCGGCACCGGGGCTGCGGCAGCTACTTCCTCAGGTGACCGGCGCCGACGCGGGATGGTGGGCATCGAAAGGGAAACAGCTGAGGGGGTCATTCCTCCATGCTACCGGTTTGCCCGCTGCGGCTTCCGCGAGGTGAACCCGGGCACGACGCCCAGCACCAGCAGCACGCCGCCGGTGACCGCCGCTGCCAAGGTCCAGGCCTGGAAATCCGCCGCGGAGGCGGCCACAAATTCGTCCCGGAACATGTTGGCAACTTCATTTCCGCTGTCCGCGGACACGACGGCGGCGGACGCCGCCTGTGAGCCCGCCGCCCAGGCAGCCGCCAGGAGCAGCGCGCCGGCTCCCGCCCCGGCCAGCACTGTCCAGCGGCGGCGTGCAGCCACCAGGGCAAGGAGCAGCGCTACGGCGGATCCACCAGCCAGCAGGTAGCCCGCAGGCGCATAGGTGGTGAGCCGTTCAGTCCACTCCTTGTACATCGGCTGGCCCACGTTGATCAGGGTTTGTTCAGGTGGGTCCAGGGGCAGCCTGGTAGTGCGCGAAATCTCCTCCGCGCCCAGCGCCACCAAGGGGGCGACGTCCAAGGTGAGGGACGAAGCCGAGGCCGCCCCGCCGTCGTCCGTTGCCGGGGCGAAACTGAGCCGGTGGCTCCTGCGCAGCGTTTCCTCCCACGCGGCTGGATAGCCCGGCAGGCCTGTCAGTGACGAAGCCGCGTCTTCCAGCACCGGCTGGACGAGGTCGGAGAGGAAACCGGGAACGGCGCTGGTGTCGATGGTGCCCACCGCCGCTACGGCCAGCTCCTGCTGGAACGCTGAATTTGTTGCGAGCGGGGCCGCCAACTCCACGAAGCCCTGTTCCTGAACGATGTTGCGGTCCAGCCAGATGGCCGGAACTCCCACGGCTGCCAGCAGGACTGCCAGCACGGTGGCGGCAGCAGAAACAAAAGTTCGCACGGCGGTTCCTTCGTCGTTGGTGGGGTTAACCCATCCTAGGCAGGCTTGGCGGCGGTTCTTTGTCAGCCCCGGGTGGTACAGCTTATGGATAAGGTTGAATGACCGCCGACCTCAGCCCACAGCCCGACACCAGGCAGCCAAACACCGGACGAAGGACCCCATGCCCGCAGCTCCAGCCCCGCGAGGGCGTTCGCATGTCTGAACAGGCGTCACTCCCGGGCACCGGCCAGCAATCCACCGCGCCCACCACGCTGCCCGCCACGGCCGCCGAAACCACCCCTGACAATCCGTGGCCGCTCCAGTTGCTGTCGCAGAAGCTCAAGGCCCACATCGACCGCACGCCGTCTGCATGGGTTGAGGGCCAGGTCATCGAGCTGAACCGCCGGGGCACCAATGCCTACCTCACGTTGCGGGACGTGGACGCCGAAGTTTCCCTGCCCGCCTCCGTTTGGACCAAGGTACTGGAACGCCAGGACCTGCCGCTGGAGCGCGGATCCCGTGTGGTTGCCCTGCTGAAGCCGGAGTTCTGGATCAAGACCGGACGGCTGAACATGCTGGTCCGTGACATCAGGCCGGTGGGCCTGGGCGATCTCCTTGCCCGGATTGAACGGCTGCGCCAGGCGCTCTCCGCCGAGGGCCTTTTCGCTGACTCCCGCAAGAAACCCCTTCCCCTGCTGCCGCACCGCATCGGGCTCATCACGGGGCGCGATTCGGATGCCAAAAAGGACATCCTGCGCAACGCCGCCCTGCGCTGGCCCGCGGTTGAGTTTGAAATCAGGGAGGTGGCCGTGCAGGGGAACACCGCCGTCGCCCAGGTGGTCCGTGCCCTGCGCGACCTGGACGCCCTGCCGGAGGTGGACGTCATTGTGATCGCCCGCGGCGGCGGCGCCCTGGAGGACCTCCTGCCGTTCAACAGTGAAGAACTGATCCGCGCCGTCGCAGCAGCCGTTACCCCGGTGGTGAGTGCCATCGGCCACGAGGCGGACAGGCCACTGCTCGACGACGTCGCAGACCTGCGTGCCTCTACCCCCACGGATGCCGCCAAGCGGATTGTCCCGGAAGTTTCCGAGGAACTTGCGGGCGTCCGCCAGGCCCGGGAGCAGCTGCGCCGGTGCATCGAGCGGCTGGTGGACCGGGAATCGGACCGGCTGGCGTCCCTGCATTCACGGCCCGTGCTGGCTGCGCCGGAAGGACTGGTAACCGTCCGTTCAGAAGAAATCGAGCGGCTGCTGAGGAGGTCTTCGGCCGCAGTCAGTTCCACCGTGGTCCGCGCGGCTGACCAACTGGACCACCTGAAGGCGCAGGTGCGGGCGCTGTCGCCGCAGAAAACCCTGGACCGGGGGTACGCCGTCGTCGAACTCGCCGCGAAGCGCGCTGCGCAGTCAGGCGCCGCGGGCCACGCTGTGGTCCGCCGCCCGGCTGAGGCTCCCGCCGGCGCCCCGCTGTCCATCCGCGTGGCGGAGGGCCGCTTCGGCGCAACCTCCACCGGAACACCTGAAGAGACCACTACCGAAACCGGAGAACTACATGACTGAGCAGACGGCAGGGGCCGGAATCGCGGCCCTGAGCTACGAAGAGGCCCGCGAGCAGCTCATCGCGGTGGTGGGGAAGCTCGAGGCCGGCGGGGCCAGCCTTGAGGAATCCCTGGCGCTCTGGGAACGGGGCGAAGCCCTGGCCGTCCGGTGCGAGGAATGGCTGGAAGGTGCCCGGAAGCGGCTGGCAGCCGCCCGCGACCAGCCGCTCTGACAGCAAGGGCTCAGGAGCGCGCTGCCAGTTCCCGTTCCATCGCTACATCAAACTCCGCTTTGGGCCACTCAAGGTTAAGGTCAGTGAGCGCGCCCAAGAGCAGCTGCTGGACGGCAATCCTGGCAAACCATTTCTTGTTAGCCGGGACAACATGCCAGGGAGCTGCAGCGGTGCTGGTCTCCTCGATTGCCGCCTGGTAGGCGCTCATGTAGTCGTCCCAGAAGGCGCGCTCCTCCAGGTCTCCCCTGCTGTACTTCCAGTGCTTGGCCGGGTTGTCCAGGCGGGCCAGCAACCGCTGCTTCTGCTCCTCGCCGCTGATGTGCAGCATGACTTTGACCACCTTCGTCCCGGAGTCGGTCAGCCGCGTCTCGAACTCGTTGATGGCCACGTACCGCCGTTTGATCTCCGCGGGAGTCGCCCAGGCACGCACCCGGTGGATCAGGACGTCCTCGTAGTGTGAGCGGTCAAAAACACCCACCATCCCGGCGGCCGGCACCTCCTTTTCGATGCGCCACAGGAAGTCGTAGGACTTTTCCTCCTCCGTGGGCGCCTTGAAGGCTTTGAACTGGACGCCCTGGGGGTTCATGGCGGCCATGACGTGGTTGACGATCCCGCCCTTGCCGGCGGTGTCCATGGCCTGGAGGATCAGCAGGATCCGCTTCCGTCCCCCGAACCGCGACTCGGCGAACAGCTTTTCCTGCAGTTCCGTCAGTCCGTTGTCCATTTCGGCGAGCAGGGCCTGGCCGTCCTCCTTGGTGCCGCTGTAGCCGGGGGTGGCGTCAGGATCGACTTTGCTCAACAGGAACCCCTTCCCCGCCCGCAGGGTTTCAGAGGGGTGCTGGTCGAAGCCAACGGCGTCGGGCATGGGAATCCTTTCAGCGAAGTTCCACGGGTCCGGGGTGCCCGTGGACACAGGCTAGTTCCCCTGGTACCTGCTTAGGAAGTCCCCCATCCGGCCCACGGCTTCCTCGATGTCCTTGACGTTGGGCAAGGTCACCATGCGGAAGTGGTCCGGGCGCACCCAGTTGAACGCCCGGCCGTGGGAGACCAGGATTTTTTGCTCCCTGAGGAGGTCCAGGACGAACTTCTCGTCGTCACGGATGTGGTACACCTCGGGGTCGAGCTTCGGGAAGAGGTACAGGGCGCCCCGGGCCTGCTGGGTACTCACGCCCGGAATGGCGTTGAGCATGTCGTACGCCTTGTTGCGCTGCTCCAGCAGCCGCCCGCCCGGCAGGATCAGGTCGTTGATGCTCTGGTAGCCGCCCAGTGCTGTCTGGATCGCATGCTGGGCAGGCACGTTGGCGCAGAGGCGCATGTTGGCCAGGAGGCTAATGCCTTCCAGGTAGTCGGCTGCATCCTTCTTCGGCCCCGAAATGGCCATCCAGCCTGCCCGGTACCCGCACACCCGGTAGGCCTTGGACAGGCCGCTGAAGGTGAGGCACAGGACGTCGTCGCCGGTAAGCCCCGCAAGGTTTACGTGGACGGCGTCCTCGTAGAGGATCTTCTCGTAGATTTCGTCGGCAAAGAGGACCAGGCCGTGCTTCTCGGCGAGGGCCACGATCTTCTTCAGCGTCTCTTCCGGGTAGACGGCTCCGGTGGGGTTGTTCGGGTTGATCACCACAATGCCCTTGGTGCGGGGCGTGATCTTGGCTTCCATGTCCTCCAGGTCGGGCTGCCACCCGGACTCCTCGTCGCAGAGGTAGTGGACTGGCTTGCCGCTGGCCAGCGCCACCGAGGCCGTCCAGAGGGGGTAGTCCGGCGTGGGGATCAGGACCTCGTCGCCATCGTCAAGGAGGGCCATCAGGGACATGGTGATGAGCTCGCTGACGCCGTTGCCCAGGTAGATGTCGTCCACATGGATGTTCTGGATGCCGCGGGTCTGGTAGTACTGCGACACTGCGGTCCGGGCGGAAAAGATGCCGCGGGAGTCACTGTAGCCCTGGGCATGCGGCAGGTGGCGGATCATGTCCACCAGGATGGCGTCCGGCGCTTCAAATCCGAACGGCGCCGGGTTTCCGATGTTCAGCTTGAGGATCCGGTGACCCTCCGCTTCCATCTGCTGGGCGGCCTGGAGGATCGGTCCACGGATGTCGTAAAGCACGTTGTTGAGTTTCGTGGACTGCCTGAATTCTGCCATCCCTCAAATATGCCACAGGAAGGATGGGCGGCAGCTGAGACGTCAGCCACACGGTGCGGCGGGTTCCGGCAGGCAGGACGGACGACGGCGGCTGCCGGACCTCCGAAGGTCCGGCAGCCGCCGTCGTACTGCTGAGCCATCGCACCGATGGCGGCGCGATGCAGTTGCTACTTCACGATGCCCTTTTCCTTCAGCCACGCCTGCGCGGCTTCCTTGGCACCCTGCTTCTGGCTGCCGCTGACGGCCCTGTTCAGGTTGATCAGGTCCTCGGTGGTCAGCACGCGGGACACCGAGTTGAGGGCTTCCTTCGCCTTGTCCGTCATCTTCGCCTCGTTGTACAGCGGAACCACCTGCTGGGCAATGAAGTTGTTCTTGGGGTCCTCGAGCACCACAAGATCGTTGTCCGCGATGGACGGGGTAGTGGTGTAGATGTCCGCCACCTGCACCTGGTCCTCCAGGAGTGCCTTCAGGGTCACGGGACCGCCGCCGTCACTGAACGGCTCCAGCTTCTTGGGCTCGCAGTTGTAGTTCTTCTTCAGGCCCGGCAGGCCGTAGGCGCGCTCAGCGAAGGTGGCCGGAGCTCCAACCACGATCTCGCTGCAGACCTTGGCCAGGTCCTCAATGGACTTCAGCTGGTACTTTTCGGCGGTTGCCTTGGTGACCACCATGGCGTCCTTGTCTTCTGCCTTGGCCGGTTCCAGGATGGCCAGCCCGCCGGGCAGCTTGTCCGGCAGCGCCTTGGCGATGTCTTCCGCTGACACCTCGGAGGCTTCCTTGTCCACGTGCAGCAGCAGGTTGCCGGTGTAATCCGGAATGACGTCCACGGAACCGTCCTGGACTGCCTTGAAGTACACCTCGCGGGAGCCGATGTTGGGCTTGGTGGTGGCCGTGACGCCGGCCGCGTTCAGCGCCCCGGCGTACAGTTCGCCGATGATCTGGCTTTCGGTGAAGTCGGCTGAGCCAATCACCAGGGATGTTGCTCCCCCGGAGGCCGCTCCGCTGCTGGCCGGCGCCTTGCTCAGTGGATCCGAGGATCCGCCGCAGGCAGACAGCGCCATGGCCAGGCCGAGCCCTGCGGCGAGGCCGCCGAATGCCCGCCTGCCGGGATGGTATGGACGGCTTTCTTTCATGATTTACCTCCTGGTACCACAGCCTCCGTGAGGACGGGGTCTGTGAGATCGGCCGTAGCCTGCTGGCTGCGGCGGGACTGCCCCGAGGCGCCTGTTGCCAGGAACAGCCTCTGGAAAAGGGAGAGGACAAGGTCGACGGCGATCGCCAGCGCCGCGATGAGCAGGGAACCGCCGAGCATCTGGGGGAAGTCGCTGAGGACCAGTCCGTCGAAAAGGTACCGGCCCAGGCCGCCCAGGTTGATGTACGCCACCACGGAAACCGTGGCGATCACCTGCAGCACGCCGGTGCGGAAGCCGCCGAACATTACGGTGAGCGCGTTGGGCAGCTCCGCCCGGAAGAGGACCTGCAGTTCGGTCATGCCCATGGCACGCGCGGCGTCCACCACGTTGCGGTCCACGCTGGAGATGCCGGCATAGGTGCCCGCGAGCAGGGGCGGGACAGTGAGGATGACCAGCGCCCAGATGGGGGGCATCAGCCCGATCCCGGCAAGCAGCACAAAGAGCGTCAGCAGGCCCAGTGTGGGCAGCGCACGCAGCGCGCCGGCGAGCGCAACCACCGCAACCCGTCCCCTGCCGGTGTGGCCTACATACATGCCTACGGGGACGGCGATGGCGGCCGCGATCAGCATCACCAGGCCGGTGTACTGGAGGTGTTCGCCCAGCCGGGCGGGGATCCCGGCGCTTCCTGTCCAGTGCAGGGGGTCGGCCAGCCAGGCGAAGGTATCGGCGAAAACGTTGCTCATGCGTTTCCGCCTCCCGTCTTGGGCCGGGCCAGCCCGAGGGCCGGGTCAAGTGCCTCGCCAACGGTCCCCGCTTCCGGCTGCCGGTCCGGCCGCTTCCCCGCCCGCTCCCATGGAGTGAGGATGCGTTCCAGCAGGACCAGGACCGCATCCATCAGCAGCGCAAGGATGAGGATGGCGATGATGCCCACCACGATTTCGGTCACGAAGCCCCGCTGCAGTCCTGATGTGAACAGCATCCCCAGGTTTCCGATGCCCAGCAGGGCTGCCACGCTGACAAGGGAGATGTTGCTGACCGACACCACCCGGAGCCCTGCGAACAGGACCGGCAGGGACAGCGGAAGGTCCACGCGGAGGAACCGGGCCAACGGCTTGAACCCCATGGCGACGGCGGCCTGGCTCACGTCCTGGCTGACCGAATCGAAGGCGTCCAGGGCGGCCCGGACCAGCAGGGCAACGGCATAGATGGTCAGGGCCACCACCACGTTGACCGGATCCAGGATCCTGGTGCCCAGGACGGTGGGCAGGATGATGAACAGCGCCAGCGAAGGAATGGTGTACAGGAGCGAGGAGGCTGTGAGCAGCACCGAGCGGAGCGCCCGGTTCTGCCGCGCCAGCTGCGCGAGGGGGATGGAGATGACCAGCCCCAGGACCATGGGGACGAGGGCCAGCACCAGATGCTGGCCGGCGCGCTCCAGGACCATGCCGCTGTTGGCGAGGAACCACTCCATCAGAGTGCAGCCTGCCGGAGCTGGCGTGCCTCTTCAATGAGGGCCAGCACTTCTCCGCCGCGGATCACGCCCATCACCTTGCCCTCTCCATCCACTGCCACGCCCAGGCCCGACGGCGAGGAAAGCGCGGCATCAAGCGCGCGGCGCAGGCTTTCCCCCGGGCGGAACAGGGAACCGCCGGGGATGAGGCCTTCGTCAGTGCCGGGAGTGGACCAGCCGAGCGGGCGCATCTCCTCGTCCACCACCAGCTGCCAGCCGTCGGCGGCGCCCGGATCCGTGTTGACGCTGCGGCCGCGGACGAGCGTTGGCACCGGATGGATGGTGACGCCGTCGGACGGGGTGAAGCCCAGGTGCCGGAAGCCACGGTCCCGTCCCACGAATGAGGCCACGAAGTCATTTGCCGGCGCGCGGAGGATTTCCTCAGGGGTGGCGTATTGGGCGAGCTTCCCGCCCACCGCGAAGACCGCCACTTTGTCCCCCAGGACGGTGGCCTCGTCGATGTCGTGGGTGACGAACACGATGGTCTTGGCCAGGTCCTTCTGGAGCCGCAGCAGTTCCTGCTGGAGTTCATCGCGGACCACCGGGTCCACGGCGCTGAAAGGTTCGTCCATAAGCAGGACGGGAGGATCGGCGGCGAGCGCACGCGCTACCCCCACGCGCTGCTGCTGGCCGCCGGAGAGCTGCGACGGGTAGCGCCTGCCGAGCGGGCGGGCCAGGCCCACAACGTCCAGGAGTTCCTCGGCGCGCCGCCGGGCTTCGGACTTGGACACGCCGTTCAGCCGGGGAACGGTGGCGATGTTGTCCAGCACCGAGCGGTGCGGCAACAGCCCCGCTGACTGCATCACGTAGCCCATCGAGCGGCGCAGTTCAGCTGCCGGGACGGCGGTCACGTCCCTGCCGCCCACCGTGATGGTCCCGGAAGTGGGCTCCACCATCCTGTTGATCATGCGCAGCGTGGTCGTCTTGCCGCAGCCGGACGGACCAACCAGAACGGTGATGGAGCCTTTGCTGATGGACATGGAGAGGTTGTCCACGGCCGGCTGTCCGCCCTGGTACTGCTTGGTAACGCTCTCAAACTCGATCATCGCCTGGTCCATGGTGCGGACTTACCTGTTCTCTGGGACGGGCTCCTGGAAGCACCGCGACATTGTCATCAGGACGCTGATAGTTACGGTAACCCAATCCGGGGCCGGCAACACCCTGCAGCGTCCCGAATCCGGGCAAAGGAATCCCTACTGTAACCATTCGGAGCCGGGAGCGGCCCGGATGGGAGCCCATTTTCGGCCGGAACAACTGGAGGGCCTGGAACCGTGCCCGACGTGCTTCGTCCGGCCTAGAGTGGATTCGTGACCAACTTGGAAATAGCACCCCAGCAGGAAGTGTGCCCGCCGGCAGGCGCGGACGGTACATCCGGGCCTTGCCTGCAGCTGTGGCCGCAACGCGAAGTGCCGCTCGGCGGCGTCCGGGCCATGAACGTCCAGCGGACGCTGCCGCAGCGCGGCCTCCCCACCATCGGGGCGTGGTGTTTCCTGGACAGCTTCGGCCCTGACCGGACGGCGATGTCCGTGCTCCCGCATCCCCATATCGGCCTCCAGACCGTGACCTGGCCCCTCGCCGGCCATATCCGGCACCGCGACAGCGTGGGCAGCGACGTGGTGGTCCGGCCTGGCGAGCTGAACATCATGACGGCCGGCCACGGCGTCTCCCACTCGGAGTTCGCCGTGCTGCCGCCTGCCGGGGAGGCCCTGCCGGTTCAGCGTGGCCTGCAGCTCTGGGTGGCCCTGCCTGAGGGTGAACGGCACCGGCAGCCGGCCTTCGAGCAGCACCGAGAACTTCCCCGGGCCGGCGGCCAGGGGTTCACGGCCACCGTCATGGTGGGCGAACTCGCCGGCGTCACCTCGCCGGCAACGATGTACTCACCGATCGTGGGCGCGGACGTTTCGTGCAGCGGCGCAGCGGTGTTGCCGCTCAACGCCGGCTTCGAGCACGGAATCCTGGTGCTCGACGGCGGGCTGGCGGTGGACGGCCAGGAGGTTCCGCCCGGCCCGCTGGGCTACCTGGGCACCGGGCGTACGGAACTCCAGGTGCAGGCGCTTCCCGGGACGCGCTTCCTCCTCATTGGAGGCGAGCCGTTCCAGGAGGAACTGCTGATGTGGTGGAACTTCGTTGGCCGTACCCACGACGAAGTGGAGCAGGCACGGAGTGACTGGGAAGCCCAGGCCGGACTGCCCGAAACGGAGGAGGCAGCAGCCCGGTACGGCGTGGTTCACGGCCACGGTCCTGACGCTGGACCGGAGGCGGGCCGCATTCCTGCTCCGCCGCTGCCGGGCGTGCGGCTCACGCCCCGGAAACGGCTCCGGGGGGACTGATCCACTCAGGTCTGCTCGGCCACCAACTGCAGCACACCGAACACCGGTTCCTGGTCCAGCACCCGGATGTCGGTCACGCCCGCGTCCTTGAGGCGGCGGCGGAAGGAGTGCTGCAGCGGGGCAACATTCATGCCCAGGCCGCCGCCCAGGATCACCGGCCCGGTGATGCCAAGCAGGCCCAGCACCTGCAGGGCCAGCGCTGAAAGGTCTTCACCTGCCTGGTCCAGCAGGGCCTGGCTCTCCGGGTGGCCGCCGGCCGCCGCCTCCACTACCAGCCGGGCCTGCTGCGCCCAGAAGCGCCGGCCGGTTTTCGGTGAATGGAACAGCGCAATCAGCCGGTTGGGATCGTCCACCCCGCAGGACTGCAAAAGAGACGCAGTCAGGACGTCCACCGGCAGGCCCTGGTTCATCCGCCGGAGGCTGTGCCGCACCGCTTCGCGGCCCAGCCAGTATCCGCTGCCTTCATCGCCCAGAAGGTAGCCCCAGCCGCCAGCCCGCGCTTCGCCGCCGTCCGCATTCCTGCCCCAGGCTGCAGAGCCGGTGCCCGCAATCACCGCAACACCGGTGCTCGCGTAGCCTGCCGCGAGCAGCAGGCGCGAATCGTGGACCACGGTGACCCGGGCGCCGGGGACATGCGGCTGGATCAGGGACGCCAGGGCGGCGGCGTCGTCGTCGGTATCAATGCCGCCGGAACCGGCGTACACCTGCGACACCTGGCCCCCGCCGATGCGTGCAAACAGGTCGGCAAGGTTGGCGGCCGCCTCGTCGCGGCTGACGTTCTGCACATTGGAACTGCCGGCCGACTCATCCGCAACCGGAGCCCCGTCCTCAAAACGGACACCGTGGGTCTTCGTCCCGCCGATATCCAGCCCGATGATGGCGCCGCGGAGTGGACTGGGGGCCGGGAGTGCGGAGGAGTTTTCAGCGTTGGTCACGTCACAAGGGTAATGGTGCCGGAGCGGCGGGACACCCCGGCCGCCTCACTTTCGGGCGCTCGCGCTTCAGCGGGACCGCTGCCTGACCAGCCCGGCCAGGAGCCTGGGCCCTTCGGTCACCACCATGTCCCGGAACAACCGGACCGGCACGGGTTCGGACCCGGGCTTGCGCCGCCGCCAGGACAGGCCCACTTCGCGGAAAGCCAGGCCGGACTCCAGCGGGACCTCAACCCAGCCGAGGTTCCCGGTTTCGGGGCTGACCGTCCGTCCGGGGGCATCCCCGCCTGGCGGCAGGATGCTGACTCCGAGGCCCGCCGAGACCAGGCCGCGGACCGTGTGAGAATCCTGGCTTTCGAAGGCGATGCGGGGCCGGTAGCCGGCCTCGCGGAACATGGCATCGGTGAGCGACCGCATCCCGTATCCGGGCCCGAGCGCCACAAAAGGCTCTCCCCTGATGTCGGCAAGCCGGGCTGCCGGCCGCGTGGCAAGGGGATGGCTGTGGTGCACAACCAGGCGGAGCGGCTCCCTGTACAGCGGCGCCGAGGACACGTTCCGGCCCGGCGGCGCCACCGGTGCGGTCAGGGCGAGATCGGACTCGCCCGACGCCAGTTCGTCAAGGCACGCGTTGCGGGCGCCCTGGCTCAGGGTGAAAACTGCGCCCGGGTGCCTGCTCCGGAAAGCACTGATCAGGAGCGGCAACGTCGCCTCACCGAAAGTGTGCTGGAACGACAGGGAGACCCTCCCCCGGGCCACGTCCGACTCGTCCCGCACAACGTCCAACCCTGCCTGGAACGCCGTCAGCGCCTGCTCAATGTAGGGCAGCAGGGTCCGTGCCGCGGGCGTCAGCCGGACTCCCCTGCCGTCCCTGACCAGGAGTTCGGTACCGACGACGGCGCTCGCCCGGGCCAGCGCCCGGCTCACCGTGGACTGGGGTACTCCAAGGAGTTCCGCGGTTTCCGTGACGTGCTCCGTCCGCCCCAGCTCGGCCAGCACGGGCAGCAGCGGAAGCAACTGCACCAGCTGTTTCTGGTCCGGTTCCACGGGCCGGCCTCCTTCCTGCTCCGCGCCAGCCCAAGTAGGTAGCGCTAAGTGTCGTTTTCGGCGTTCAAAACGACACTTAGCGCTACCCAGTTGGGAAAGCATGCAAATCGGCTATCAGTTTTACACGAAGCATGCATTGGAGGCATCTATTGGGTGAAAGCTAGGCTGGCCGGATGGCACACATCGTCCGTTCCGCCGGCAGCAGCCCTTCCCCTCGTTGGGAAGGTCATGCCAAGGGGTCGACGGCGTACGCCAGGATCCTCGCGGGCCTTTCCTTTGCGGGTGTTGCCACCTTTGCGCAGCTCTATTCCACCCAGGCCGTCCTGCCGATCCTGGCCTCGGACCTGCAGGTCACGGCGGCCGAGGCGGCCCTGACCATCTCGCTGGCCACCGTGGGCCTTGCGGTGACGGTGATCCCGTGGTCCTTCCTGGCGGACCGCATAGGGCGGGTCCGGGCGATGACGTGGGGTATCTCATTGGCCACCGTCCTGGGGCTGCTGGTTCCCTTGTCCACCAGCTTTGGCATGCTGCTCACCCTCCGCCTTATAGAAGGCATGGCACTGGGCGGCATCCCGGCCATTGCCATCGCCTACCTCAACGAGGAGGTCACCAAAGCGCACACGGCCCTGGCAGCGGGAAGCTATGTTGCCGGCACCACGCTGGGCGGGCTTGCCGGCAGGCTGGTGGCCGGGCCGGCCGGTGAACTGTGGGGCTGGCGGGCCGCCGCACTGGCTGTTTCGATCCTTGCCACGCTGGCCGCGGTCGCCTTCCTGGTCCTGGTGCCGCGGGCCCGGGGCTTCGTCTCCGCCCCTGCATCCGGGCTGCGCGGCGCCTTCCGGACCTTGGGCGGCCACCTGCGGAATGTCCGCTTGCTGGTCCTCTACGGCCAGGCCTTCCTGATGATGGGCGGGTTCGTGGCGGTCTACAACTACCTGGGGTTCCGGCTTTCGGGCGAACCGTTCGGCCTGCCTGCAACGTTGATCAGCCTGATCTTCCTGGCCTACCTGTCCGGGACCGTCACCTCACGCTGGTCCGCAGGGCTGACCCTGCGCTTCGGGCGCCGCAATGTCCTGCTCGCCGGCCTGGCACTTTCGACGGCGGGCCTTGCCCTGACGCTGACGCAGGCCCTCCCCCTGATACTCGCCGGCCTTGTGCTGTTTACCGGCGGCTTCTTCGCCGCCCACAGCATCGGGGCAGGCTGGACCGGCGCCCTCGCCAGCACCGGCCGGGCGCAGGCCGCCTCGCTGTACAACCTCGCCTACTACCTGGGGTCCAGCATCATCGGCTGGGCGGGCGGACTGGCCTTCCAGTCCCTCGGCTGGAACGCGCTGGCCGCGGCAGTCATGGTCCTGGCCTGCCTCACTGCGGCTGCTGTCGCCGTCGTCCATCCCCGGGCAGAAGGACCTCGCGCGTAACAGGCAGCGCCACGAATTATCTGCCCCTGCCAATCAGGCGGCGGCGCAAAAATTCGGCTGCGCGGCCCGTACAAGCGCGAAAGCGCATATTCGCAGGTCTAGGATGAACAGAGGACCATTGAGGAGTTGCAGTGAGCACGAACGCCAGGAATCCCAGGCCGGGAGCGCACCTTGAGCCGCTGGATGCGATTGACGAACGGCTCCTGGCCGCGCTGGTGGCTGATGCCCGGATCTCCAACAAGCAGCTTGCGGAACTCGTCGGGATTGCCCCTTCCACTGCCCTGATGCGGACGCGCGCCCTGTCCGAACGCGGGATCGTGCAGGGCTACGAGGCCAAGCTCAGCCTTTCTGCCATCGGGCGGTCCGTGCAGGCATTGGTTGCCGTGCGCCTCCGCGCCCACGACCGCGACCAGATTGACCGCTTCACTGCCCGGGTGCCACACCTGCCCGCGGTGCTGTCGACGTTCCACACCTCAGGCTCCGTGGACTATCTGCTGCACATCGCCGTCGCCACTACCGAGGACCTGCGGGACTGGGTGCTGGACAACCTGGCAACTGATCCGGTGGTGGGGCACACGGAAACCACCCTGGTGTTCGAACACATCCAGGGCAATCACGGGCCGCTGCCTGAGTAAGTGCCCTGCGGAACGGACTAAGCTGCACCCCCGCGGCCGATGACCGCGAGGCGGAAAGTCACGGCGGAGAGGATTAGCGCCGCCGCGCCGCACAACAGAACGAAACCCGCTATGGCGGCCGGCACACCGACCACGCCGGAGGCCCAGCCCAGGCCAAGGACCGGCACAGCGCTTCCCAGGTACGTGATGACATAGACGGTGCTGACGATCTGGGCGTGCCGTGATGCCTCCACCTTGGCCGCCACCTCGTTGAAGACAGTGCGGAAGGCGATGCCCTGCCCTACCCCGGCCGCAAGGGCGGCTGCCACGAGCAGCAGCGGATTCCCCCAGGCTCCCGCCGCCCCCAGGAGAAGCACGGAAACCCCCAGGACGCCAAGCCCCGCCGGAACCACGTAGCGGCCCCGAAGGGTCAGCAGCTGGCTCAGCGCCGAGGACCCCAGGGCCAGGCCGGCCAGCACGCCGACCAGGGGACGGGAGTCTGTGGCCAGGACCTGGGCAAAGTAGCCGGGTGCAAGCGATAGGCAGAAGCCGAAGACAGCGAAGCTGAGGAAGCCGACGCCGGCAGCGAGCCAGAAGGCGCCCCTCGCCTCCCGCGATACGGAAGGGCGGCGGGGTGCCAGTGCCTGCAGCGGCCTGGCGGAGGCCGGAGGATTGATCGCCGGGCGGGCATGAAGCAGGTACAGCGGCACCAGGAGGCCGGCCAGGACCAGCGAATGGACGTAGTAGGGTGCGCTGGTCGGGCCAGGGAGGAGGGACAGCAGTCCGCCAATCACCGGTCCGGCCGCCACTCCGCCGGACGACGCCAGCAAGGTGAATCGGGATGCCCACTCGGGACGGGTCGGGAGGAGCTCGCGGAGGGCTGCGGCACTGGCCCCGGTTGCCAGCGCAACGGCTGCGCCCTGCAGCGCCCGCCCGGCGCACAGGGCAGCGAGCGTCTGTGCCTCGGCAAAGAGCCAGCCGCCTGCCAGCCCGATGACGACCGCGAGGATGAGCGCAGCCCGGCGCCCGATGTGGTCCGACCAGTGCCCGGCCAGCATGAGCGTGGCCACCAGGGACAGGACATAGCTGGCAAACGCGGCGGTCACGCCCAGCGTGGACAGCCCGAGTTCCGCCTGCAGGAGCGGATACAGCGGCGTCGCGAGGTTGGCGCCCACCAGCAGGACGAAAATGACAGCGCCGGCCATCACCAGGCGCGCCGTGGTGGACGCATCCCAACCCGCCCTGGCAGCAGCCGGGGCAGGACGCATCCGGAGTTCGCTGAAGACCGTCATGTGGCGCCGCCTTTTGGTTCTACCGCGGCAGGTGGACCTTGTGGGAGCCCGGCGCGGGATGGATATCCGATGGCACAAGAATGCGGTACTTCTGCTCCATTGCTCGAAGATCTGCGGACCTATTGCGCAAAAACGTCAAAATCTTCCCGGCCATGTGATGCAGAATGACAATATGAACAATCTGGATGCCACCGACCTGAAGATCCTGCTGGCCCTCATCCGGGACCCTCGGATCCAGGTCGGTGAACTCAGCGAGTCCCTGGGCATCGCCCGCAACACGGCCCAGACGCGGCTGCGCCGCCTCATCCGGGCAGGAGTACTGAGGCCGGGCGGCCGCGAAGTGGACCTGGAGGCTGTGGGCTATGACGTTGTGGCCTTCGTGACGATCGAGGTCTCGCACCGGGAGCTGGACGGCGTGGTGGCCGCACTGCGACTGATCCCGCAGGTACTGGAAGTTCATGAAATCTCCGGACGCGGCGACGTCTGGTGCCGGGTGGCAGCCACGGACACCCACAACCTCCAGTCCTCCCTGAGGCAGGTCCTGAGGATCAAGGGCGTGATCCGGACCGAAACCGTACTGGCCCTGCATACCCATATCCCCTACCGCACCGAGCCGCTGATCAGCGGCCTGGCCAAGGCGTCGAACACCTGACGTCCGCGCCCGGGCGGCTAGGATTTCCAGAATGGACTGGCTCTCGTACGTTTCACAGATCAACTGGCTCGCCGTGCTGCTGGCCTTCGTCGCAACCATGGCCATCGGCTTTGTCTGGTACATGCCCTCGGTCCTGGGCAACCGGTGGATGGCCGCCATCGGCAAGACGGAGGACGATCTCAAGAACATCAGCGGCGGGGCAGGCATCTGGGTCCCGATGATGGCGGCCGCGGCCCTGACGGCGGTCCTGCTCGCTGTCCTGATCACCAGGCTCGGACTGGACAGTGCCGTGGCGGGCGGCTTTTTCGCCTTGGTCGCGGGACTCGTCTTCAGGGCAGGCGGCCACGTCATCCACAACGGCTTCGCCGGGCGCCCGGCAGCCGTCACGCTGATCGACTCCGGCCATGACATCGTGGCCATGACGGTGGCCGGCGCCATCATCGGAGGAATGTCGTGATGGTGGCCGCTGTCCTCCCGGCGGGAGACCGGCGTCCATGACCATCATTGACAACGCCGTCTACGTCAACGGGGTCCGCCACGTGGAGCCCGAAAACCTGGAACAGACCTTCGAAACACTGGCCCGGCACGGAGGAATGGCCTGGATCGGCCTCTACCGGCCCACCGAGCAGGAAATGGCTGCCGTTGCCGCTGAATTCGGCCTGCACGCACTTGCGGTGGAGGACGCCATCTCGGCCCACCAGCGCCCGAAAATCGAGCGCTACGAAGACAACCTGTTCACTGTCCTCCGGCCTGCACGGTACCTGGACGCGACTGAAACGGTTGAATTCGGCGAGCTGCACATCTTCACGGGGAAGAACTTCGTGGTCACGGTACGGCACGCCGAGACGGCCGGCGTGGCACAGGTGAGGCAGCGCCTCGAAGGCCGGCCCGACCTGCTCCGGCACGGCCCCGAGGCCGTGCTCTACGCTCTGCTCGACCGGGTTGTGGATGACTACGGGCCCGTGGTTGCCGGACTTGAAAACGACATCGACGAAATTGAAGACCAGCTTTTCAGCGGTGACACCGCCGTATCCCGGCGCATCTACGAGCTTGCCCGTGAAGTCATCCAGTTCCAGCGGGCCATCCACCCCCTGCCGGACATCATGCGCCAGCTCAAGCAGGGCTTTGAAAAGTACGACGTGGAGACCGATCTCCGGCACAGCCTGCGTGACGTGGAGGACCACGTGGAACGGGTCATCTCCCGGGCCGACTCCTTCCGCGACCTGCTGCAGAACGCCCTGACCCTGGACGGCACCCTCACCGCCAACCGGCAGAACGAGGCCAGCGCCGAGCAGAACGAACAGGTGAAGAAGATATCCTCCTGGGCTGCGATCCTCTTCGCACCGTCCTTCGTGGCCGGGATCTACGGGATGAATTTCGACCACATGCCCGAGCTCCACTGGGAGCTGGGATACCCGATGGCGATCGGACTGATGATCGGGACGGCGGCCCTTATGTACGGCATCTTCAAGAAGAAGGGCTGGCTGTAAGGCATGGAATCGCCGTCACAGCCTCCAGCCCTCCGGGAAGGCCGCATTATTGTTCCCGGCAGCAGCCGCCAGTTGGCTGCCTACGGCCTGTTCCATCCGCAGCCCGACCGGCACCGGGCTCTCCCATCCGGTTCCCGTACGTTCGTTGCCAAGGCCCTGGAGCCTGACCTGCTGTGGATCAGCTTTGACGAACTCTGCGCGCCGGGCACGTCGGCGGAGGACTACTCCGTCCTGGCGGCCGGTCCGGAGCTGTGCGTTATTGACGGCGTGCCAGCACCGGAACCTGCGGACGCAGGGTCCCGGGCTGAGGCCTGGGAGCAGTTCGCCGCCGTTCTTGCCGTCCTCGCGGCCAGGAATGCGACGCTTTTTGTTGTCGGCACCGGGCCCATGGACTGGGCGGCCGCCGCCTCTGGCGCCGCGGACGCCCGGCTGCGTGCCTCCCTTGCCGGCATCGACCGGCTCCTGGCGGGCCTTGGGAGGGTTGAATCGGACGAGGCCATCGCCGTTGAGGGCGTTTCAGGGAGTTAGGCAGGGGAACTCCCTGCCGGAGCCTGCTACTTTGCCGCCGGCAGCGTGGTGCCAGCGCGCCGCCCGACCTCCATGCCCGCGGTCAGGCCGAAGATTTCGACGCTCACGTCCTCGTCCCTTTGGATGTCTGTGACCGTGACGGAGCGTGCCGTCTTTTCGATCCGGCCGACCGGCATGCCGTTGATCGCGACAGCCCAGGAGTCTGCGGCCGGGTCATCGGACTCCCACGTGACCTTGATTGTGCTGATTCCATTCACCGTGGTCAGGGCCTCGGCCTGGACATTTCCCGGCGGGGCCAGTTGCTGATGGAACGGCTTCGTGCTGACGTGAACGGGGACCCGGAGGACGTGGGTGCTGCCGATCGCGTTCGAGACCCGCAGCGCCAGTTGTCCCTCGAATTCATCCTCATAGGTGTGCTTGTAGGCCGGCCCGGTGGTCGTCGCATCGTAAGTGCCGTCGCCGTCGAAGTCCCACTCGTACTTGCTGATCGCACCGACGGACCCGGAGGCGTCGAAGGTGATCTCCATGCCTGGTGCGGCGTAGTAGCCGTTGATAGGAAACCTGGCCTCGACGCCGTTGTTCTTGCCCAGCGGGATGACGGTGACCTGCAGCGGAGAGTCCCCGCCCTGGCCGGTCGGCGGGCTGGCCTGGGGGGAGGCGGTGGCTGCCGGGGTTACCTCCGGCCCGTACAGGGCACCGGGGCCTTCGGCACAGGCGCCGAGCATGAGCGCAAGCCCACTGGCCGCCAGAACTGCTGCGTTCCTGTTCATCGATCTCCCCATTGATCTTTTCCTTCAGGAAGAAGCATGCCCAGATAATGGCCGGTTGCGCTACGGGGGCGGCAACAAGATTGCCGCAATAAAGTCTGTGCCTACAGCCAGGCGCCCAAGGCGTGGCGTGCTCCAGCCTTGACCAGGCGTTCGGCGTCGTGTCCCAGGTCCAGGTTGAGCAAGAAAGTGCCTATCGAAACAGCACGATGGCCAGGAAACTCCTTCAAACGGTGGAGCTAAGGGGATTCGAACCCCTGACCTCTTCGATGCGAACGAAGCGCTCTACCAACTGAGCTATAGCCCCGGAACCATCCGCCCCTGCAGGTGCGGCACCGGTGACCCTAGGCTACAAATTTTCCGTGAAGAAGCCAAACCGCCATGCCGACCCCGGCTCACGGGAACCGCGCGGGTGGCCTGTCCGTACTACCCGGGTCAGGCGCGGCGGCGCTGCAGGACGTCGTCGAGATTGCTGAGGGCGCTCTGCGCCTTGGAAAGCTGGGGCCCGTCCGCGGCAGCAGTACCCGCCGGCGGCGCGGCGGCCGCACCTTGCTTCAGGGACGGCTTGCCAACAGCCTTGGGCGATTCGGGGAGCTCCAGGGGCTCGGGGTCAGGGCGCTCGGCCTTGGCTGCCTCAACATAAACGGGCTTGGGGACCTCTACGGGCTCCCACGTGGCAGACGCCGGTGCAGCGCCCGCGGCACCGGCTGCTGCGGCGCTCGGATCCCCCGCGGCGACCGCGACCGCAAGTGCAGCCTCGCGCAGTTCCACTGCGGTCAGCGGCTTTACCTTTGGCTGGTGCGCCTCGGCGTCGAAAAGCGGGTTGTCCGGCCTGGCCGGCGCTGCTTCAGGCCTCGGCGGGACATTCCCGGCAGCCTTGGACTGCCGGGGCGGTGCGGTCATCGCGGACCGGAAGGCTGCGTTGACCTTGGCTCTCCTGTCCCGGACAGCCAGCCAACGCAGGAGGACCACGGATCCGGCGGTAAGTCCGAGGCATGCCAACGGAAGGACGGGAGCGCCCAGCCCGAAGAGGAGGAGCACTCCGGAAACGAATGCGGTGGCCAACGACAGCAGCCCGATGAGGGCGAGTGCCGTCCGGCCATAGCGTATGCGGAGCTTGGCCCCGGCCGGCGTGCCGGCAGCAGCGGTCCCGGGTCCGGCGCTCTTCCTGGTGTCCATGGCTTTCTCCTGCTGGGCGGCAACGTTCATAACCAAAACGGCTGGCGATTCCGGTGTTTCATCGGCTGCGGCGTCTGCCAGGAAATCGCCGGCGGGCTGGAACTGGTGCCTGCGGTTCCGGAGGACGTAGGGCGCAACCCACACAATCCAGAGCACAACGGCAACCACAAGGATCACTGAGCTGCTAAGGGGGAAGTCCACACTCAAAACCGTATGAGCATCCGGCCCGCTGCGGCAGCATTAGCTGCGGTGTGTCGTGGCGCAGACGGCAATTCACTGGATTTATGACCGGTGTGAGGCAAGCCACGGCCTAAGTAGTCCCTCCGGGACCTCTTCAGACGTCAAGGCAAACGAGCGGTGGTCGGCCCATTCACCGTTGATGTGGAGGTAGCGCGGCCGGTAGCCTTCGTCCCGGAACCCGAGTTTCTCCACCACCCGGAGGCTGGGTCCGTTCTCTGGCCTGATGTTGATTTCCATCCGGTGCAGGCCCAAGGTCTTGAAGCAATGGTCCGTCACCATGGCGACGGCGGTGGGCGCGATGCCGCGGCCCGCACAGGCCTGATCCACCCAGTAGCCGAGGGTTGCCATCATGGCCGAGCCCCAAACGATCGACGATACGGTCAGCTGGCCAACAATGGGCGGCTTGACGCTGCCGGGCCGCCTCTCGGTGATGAGGAAGGGCAAAGCCGTTGCCTGGGCCGCCTGCGCCTTCAATGACCGGACCATCTGCCGGTAGTCCGGCAGGCCGCCGGATGGATCCGGGTTGGATGCTTCCCACGGCGCCAGCCACTGGCTGTTGCGGGACCTGACTTCCGTCCATTCCTTCTTGTCCCGGTACCGGATGGGCCGCAGGACCAGATCCCCGCATTCCAGGGTCACGGGCCAGATGGGACCAGGGCGCATGGCGCTACTTGGACAGGCCGGCGGTGAAGCCGGGCAGCCATTCCCGCAGGCCGGGGCCGAGGTCCTCGCTGTCAATGGCCAGCTGGACGCAGGCCTTGAGGTAGCTGAGCTTGTCCCCGGTGTCGTAACGCCGCCCCCGGAACACGACGCCGTAGACACCGTGCCCTTCGCCGTCACCGGTGGCCAGTTCCTGGAGGGCGTCTGTCAGCTGGATTTCGCCGCCCCGTCCCGGCCCGGTGCGCTCAAGGACGTCGAAGACGGCCGGATGGAGTACGTAACGGCCAATCAGCGCCAGGTTGGAGGGCGCTTCCTCCGGGCTCGGCTTCTCCACGAGCCGGTTGACCCGCACGTATGATTCGCCGTCGATCGGTTCGATGTCAGCGCAGCCGTAGGCGCTGATCTGCGAGGGTTCCACTTCGATCAGCGCGACGACGGAACCACCGGTTTTGGCCTGGACATCAATCATGGTGCTGAGCAGTTCGTCCCGGGCATCGATCAGGTCATCGCCCAGCAGCACGGCGAAGGCTTCGTCGCCAACGTGCTGCTTCGCGCGGAGTACGGCATGGCCCAGTCCGTGCGGGTCCCCCTGCCGGACGTAGTGGATGTCACCCAGGTTGCTCGCAGCCTGGATGGACGCCAGCTTCTCGGTATCCCCCTTGCCTTCAAGGGCGGACTCCAGGGACGGCACACGATCGAAGTGGTCTTCCAGCGCCCGCTTGTTCCGCCCGGTGATCATCAGGACATCGTTGAGGCCGACGTTCACGGCTTCCTCAACCACGTACTGGATGGCAGGCTTGTCCACAACGGGAAGCATTTCCTTGGGCATCGCCTTGGTTGCCGGCAGGAACCTGGTGCCAAGTCCGGCGGCAGGAATGACAGCTTTGCGTACTCTCGGATTACTGGTAGTCACCGGACTAATCTAACGTCAGCGTCAAGCATTCAGTAATCAGGGGATGGCCGACGCCATGCGGCAGCTACGGAGGAAACACATGACGCTTGAGGATTCAAAGGCGGCCAAGGACGAGATACGTGCTGCCCATCGCCGCCGTCGTGCTTTACTTACGCTCCAGGAGCGGCAGGATGCCGGGGAAGCCTTGGCGAAGCACGGGGCAGCGTGGGCAGATTCGGTAACCCGGGGGAAGGCAGCGACGGTCTGCGCCTACCTCGGAGTCGGGGCGGAACCGCCCACGCTGCCGCTGATCGCGGCCCTCCACGACGCCGGCCACAAAGTCCTGCTTCCCGTCTGCGAGCCGGGGCGGGAGCTGAAGTGGGTCTTCTGGGCGCCGGGCGTCGATCTGGTCAAGAGCAGGTATGCCCCCATCCTGGAGCCCGTGGGGACACGGCACGAAATTGAGGTGGCCGGGGAAGCTGCCGCCCTCTTTATCCCTGCCACCGCGATTGACCTCGCGGGCAGCAGGGTAGGCCAGGGCGGAGGCTACTACGACAAGTTCCTGGGCCACCTCGAATCAGCCGGGAAGCACATTCCGCTGGCCGCGGTGATCTACGACGGGGAACTGCTGCCTGCCGGCAGGATTCCGGTGGAGGCATTCGACCGGCCGGTGCCTGGCGTCGTGCTTCCCTCCGGGTTCCGGAGCCTGGCGGACGCCGCCTGACCGGGGAAGTCCCCGCGTACGAGGATGGTAGAATTAGCACTCAGGCCCTGCGACTGCTAATGGACATCCATAATCCAGAGGCAGTCCGGGACCTCTCGTTTGCCCAAGAGGAGGAGCACCAGTGCCAACGTATGCGTACGCCTGCAAGGATTGCGGCCATGCCTTTGACATCGTCCAGTCGTTCTCGGACAGCTCTCTGTCGTCGTGCCCTGAGTGCCAGGGTACCCTGCGCAAGAAGTTCAACAGCGTGGGCGTTGTCTTCAAGGGTTCCGGCTTCTACCGCACAGACTCCCGGGATGCCAAGGGCAGCACGGCTTCTGCCGCTCCCGCTGCCTCGGCGGCAACGCCTGCGGCTGCACCAGCTGCTCCGGCTCCGGCTGCTGCCGCCAGCTGATCCACGTTCCGCGGTCCAGGCTGCTGCCTGGCAGCTGACTGCGTTGTCCACATAGCTGCCGGCGCCCCTGCCGCGGCCGCCATGCGCGGCTTTAGCGTGGGCACATGCCTGCACACGGACAGCAACACCGGGTTGTATCAAGCGCGTCGCACGGACCTGGGCTCCCCGGGGCTTTACGGCGCAGTGGCGCCCACGGCGGGAGCCGCGCCGCCGGCCACAACGCACGCCGCCGCCCGCCGGCCCGCTTTGCCTCCTGGCTGAGCCGCAACAGGCGGCTGGCCGCCGCGCTGCTCCTTTGCGCCGCAGCCGCCATCACCGTCCAGCAACTTACGCCGGCACCGGTCTACACGGTGCCTGCGCTCGCCGCAGCCCGCGACCTTCCCGCCGGCACAGCCATGGCGGCTGCGGACCTCGCCTCTGTCCAGGTACCGCCGGGCATGCTGGCCGACGGATTCCTCAACGGACCGGGCGAGGCGGCCGGGAAACAACTCGCGGCGCCGCTGCGCAAGGGACAGCTGCTCACGGATGCCCAACTGCTTGGTCCGGGGCTGCTCGCCGGCACTCCCCCAGGGTCAGCGGCTGTTCCCCTTCGCATGGCGGATCCATCGTCCATCCAGCTCGTCTCCCCGGGGCAGCTCGTGAACGTGGTGCTAACGGCAGCCGGCGGCTACGACCAGCAGGAGCCACCGGAGGTCCTGGCTTCAGGGGTTCCGGTGTTGTGGACTTCCGGTCAGGGCGGGCAAGGCGGCCAGTGGCTGGGCACGGCGGAGACGGACGGACTCATAGTGGTGGCCGCCAATCCGGAACAGGCGGTTCGGCTCGCCGGCGCCTCCACCCAGGGAAAGCTGTTTTTCGTCCTGGTGGGGCCGTAGCCCTGCGAGCGATGGTCCGGGCCGGCGCGCAGCCACAGCGCCAACCTCCACGGACGCAGGCTCCTGCCCCGGCTGCGATCCTGCCTCAGCCCCAGTGCGGGGGTTTCTGTTCCTTCAGCCACGCATCGTGGTCGTCGTCTTCGCGGTCGCCCCAGCCCCGGGCTTCGTCTTCGGCCGCCTTGTTCGGCAAGGCGGCCGTGCCAGGCAGGGCGGCCGTGCCCGGGGTGGATGCGCTGCCGGGAACGGGGCCGCCCTCCTGGTCCTGCCCGGGTGCAGGTCCGGCGGCGACGGACTGCTCGGTGTCCGAAGAGTCGTTCTTCTCGTGGTCCGGGGCCATGGCACCCGCCTCCTTGCTGTCCAGGCGTCCGCCCTGTGCTGGTTCATGGTCCGATGCCGCGCGCCGGGACACGGCATCGATTCCGTTGAGCGCCTGGTCCACGTCATCGTCCAGGAAGGCGATGGATGTGGACGTCCGCCCGGAGAGCGCGTTCTTTTCGAGGCCGAGGTATCCTGCGATGCGGTCGGCGCAGGCGGACGGATCCGTGAACACCTCGATGGTCCACAGCGGCATGTAGCGCCAGCCGAGGCGCTCCAGCAGCTGGGGGCGCAGCCGGCTCCGCTCCCGGACGCTCAGGGCGCGGTACTGTTCGGTGCCATCCGATTCAATCGCCACAGGCCAGGGGAGGTCGGCGTCCTCCTGGCCCATGGTGCTCAGCGGATCTGCGGCAGCCACCACGTCGATGGCGCCGTCATACTGGTGCCACACCCGGGCGCCCCGGGCGCGCAGGCGGTCTCCAAGGTCAGCCACCAGAGGATCGGCCCCAAGGGCCTGCTCGCTGGCCGCGGCCCGCGAGGCCGGAGTTCCGAGGTCCGTGTTTCCCGCAATTTCACGGTCAAGGAGCGAGTAGAGGTCCACGGCGCCGTGCGTCAGCCTGGTGTGGTCCAGGTCCTCGGGCCGGAAGCAGGTGAGAACGTGCATCGACCTGCGGGCGCGGGTCATGGCCAGTGCGAACTTCTCCCGGCCGCCCTCGGCGGAGAGGGGCCCGAAGTTGTGCAGGGCCCGCCCGTGCGGTGTGCGGCCAAAGCCGGGCGAGAAGATGACATGGTCGCGCACCAGCCCTTGGGCGCGTTCAAGGTCGACAACACGGAATGACTCGGGGCCGGCTCCGAAGAAGCCCGCCAGGGCCGGGTAGTTGGGCAGCTGGAGCCGGATGGATTCCCCGATCCTGGCCGCATGGCGGAGGCTTGCCGTGACCACGGCCAGCGACGTACGCGGGCGCAGCCGGGCGTGCTCGAAGACCAGCTGGACCACGCGGTTGACTTCCGCCACCACGGATTCCACGCCCTCATGGTCTGCACTGGGCAAGCCGGTGCCGTCCGGCAGGTACTCCACCAGCAGCGACCGGTCCAGTCCCGTGGCGGACTGACCCTCCGGGAGCCTGCGGAGGCCGCCGTCGTAAAAGTTCTTGCTCAGCTGCAGCACGAGGTCCTCGTCCACCGCCCGGTAGACGAAGTTGAGCCGCCACACCGGAAGTACCCTGGACAAGGCACCAAAGGCGCTCTCCACCCGCTGGTGCGCCGATTCGCCAGGCGCCAGGCGCTCGACGCCGACAGTAAACGTGCGGGGGCTGGCGATGCGGGAGTCGCCGAAGGCAATGACCTGCCTGGCGCGGGCGATGGACGGCAGCACCGCCTGGAGCGACGTCGCCTCGGCGTCCAGGATGACCACCGCGTCAAAGCGCTGCTCCGCCGGCAGCAGGCCGGTCATGAGATAGGGGCTCACGGACCAGACCGGCACCAGGGTTCCGATCAGTTCAGGCGCCTGCGCCGTCAGCGACGGCAGCGACACCCTGCCATCCTTGAGCAGGCTCCGGAGGAGATCCGCTTGGCGGGGGTGCGCGGCGATGGCGCCGCGCCACCGCTCGGCGAGGTCCCAGCGGAGGCGGGCGGCGCCGCTGGCAATGTGGGCGTTGTCCGCAAGGCGGTACTCGGCCTCCAGCTTCCGCAGCGCGTCGCCGTCGGACATGGCCAGATAGTCGTCGCCGCTGATCATCGCTTCAAGGGCGGACTGCCACCATGCCAGCTCAAGTTCGGCCCCCACCGAGCCTGCGGGAACCTCGCGCTCGGCGAGGTCGGCGAGGAGCTCACCGAGCCCGTGCTCGCGCATGTTCTCAACCAGCAGGGTGCGCTCGGGCAGTGTCTTCAGTGTGTCGGTATCCGCCACCAGCCGTCCAAGGCGCTCCATGAGCTCTTCGTAGCGCACGGCAGCCAAGGAACCGCCGGCCTCCGTGTGCCGCAGGGCCTCACCCAGGCGGGCCAGGTCGCCGTCCAGCGAACGGTACATCGCGTTCATCTCGGCGAGCCCGGACGGCACGGCGGGATGCCGCTGCGTGGTCGCATAGCCTGCCCACAGCGCCCGCTGCTCCTGCACCAGCAGCAGGGAGGTGTGAAGGTCGGCAATGTGAACCCCGGGCCGTACGTACTCCTTCGCGACCCTGCGCAGCCTTGAACGCTGCATGGAGGTCATCTCAATGCCGCGCTCCTTGCGCCAGGCCGAGGGCGCGGTGGCGGAAATGAGGTCCGTGACCGGGCGGTCGAAGATGTCCGGCGTGAACTTGTCCAGGCTGCCCCGCACCGCCACCAGGAGCTCAAGCTGCTCGCCCCACTCCGCAAAGGAGGCACCCAGCCGGATTTCCGCGTGCTCGGCAACCGCCTCCATGCGGTCGCGCAGCGCAGGCAGGCTCTTCTCCACGGAGCGGACCAGTTCCTGCGCTTCCTCGGTCTCTTTGCGCGTCAGCAGCCGGGCGCCATGCCACGGGCTGGTGGTGGAGGCCTTGCTGAAGCTGCCCAGCTCAGCTGCCCGGCGGAGCCTGCCTGCAAGCTCGTCACGGTCCCGGATGCTGTCCAGGACGCTCCGCTTCAGCCGGACGGTGGTGGCCGGGGCAGGGTGGATGGCGGTGAGCTCCGCCAGCGACTGCATGGCCTGGTACGGGGAGCAGCCCCACCGCTGCCTGACGTTGTGGAGCGAGGCCACGTGGTCCATCAGGGCGTGGCGGTGCTCCGTGAGGGTGTTGTGGAGATTTCCCAGCTGGGGTTCAAGCGACTTTTCGTTGCGGACGATGGCCCGGACCAGCTGGGCTTTC
Source organism: Pseudarthrobacter sp. GA104 (assembly GCF_009741265.1). Lineage (GTDB taxonomy): Bacteria > Actinomycetota > Actinomycetes > Actinomycetales > Micrococcaceae > Arthrobacter. Next base: position 3,568,107 of record NZ_WOWL01000001.1, on the reverse strand, counting down.
AGCTGCTGGGCGGTGACGTTTCCGGACAGCTGGAAGAGGATGGACTCCAGGCCCAGGCCCTCCAGCTGGCCGGATACTTCGTTGAGGCTGGCGCGGCGGTCCCCCACCACCAGGACGGTTTTTCCGGCATCCACCAACGCACCGATGGTGTTGATGGCGGTCTGGGTCTGGCCGGTGCCCGGCGGGGTCCTGACCACCAGGGAATCCCCGGCACGGGCAGCGTCTATGACGTACTGCTGGTCCGTGTCCGCGTCCAGCAGGAGCAGTTCGTCCTGGGGGTGCCTGCTGTCCAGGGGAGGGAAGCGTGAGGGATCCGGCTCCTCGACGTCCACCATTTCGCCTCCGCCCGCGGTGGCCAGCGCGGAGATGAGCGGGTTGGAGTCGTTGATCCACGGGTCATCCAGGTTGCCCGAGAGGTCCGCGAAGGTTGAAACCAGCAGGTTGTGCTGGGCTTCTGCGCCGTGGATGGGCCTGATCAGCGTGCCCAGCCGGTCCAGGACGGGCTGCGGATCGAAGCGGGCCGTGCTGTACGCAAGCCGGGTGACGGCGTTGACGTCAAAGACAATGCCGTGGATGTTCTTCAGGTGCCGCACCAGGGCGGGGTTGATGTGCGCCTGCTCGGTCAGCTGGAGTTCGTAGTCGTCCTCCCCCGGCCTGACGGTCAGGGAAATGGCCGTGAGCATGACCGGCGCCGAGACGCGCTGGGGCTTGCCGCCGACGGCGGAAGTCCACACCACGGTGCCTGCGGAGAGGTAGCCGGCGTCAATGCCGCGCTCATTGGAAAGCTCGAAGATCTTAGACCTGATGTTCCGGGATGCCCTGGCTGCGACGACGTACTGCTGGCGGTCCCGGATCAGGGTGGACAGCCGCGTCTTGCGTCCGGCCATGAGCTGGGCCAGCCCGGACGGGTGGGCGTGTGTCAGATCGATGGAACCTTCGGGAGTCTTGGTGAAGCGCAGCATTGTGTCCGCCCCGGTGACGGGTTTAAGCCCGGACAGCCATTTGCGGAGCTCCTCGGAGCCCTCCGGGTGGCCTTGACCAACTGACACTACTGCCTTCTTTTCTGCGCTTGCACGTGACGTCCTGGACCATACGGGCATAGGTTCGAGAGTAGCCGCTTAGGCGGCGGGACTGAGAGACCGCAACACTGCGCGCCCCGAAATTCCGGACGATTTCACCCCGGAACACCAGTGGCCGGCCTCCCTTGACGGAGGCCGGCCACTCAGGATGCTACTCCCACTCGATGGTTCCCGGCGGCTTGCTGGTGACGTCGAGCACCACGCGGTTGACGCCTTCCACCTCGTTGGTGATGCGGTTGGAGATCCTGGCCAGCAGTTCGTACGGAAGCCGGGACCAGTCCGCCGTCATGGCGTCCTCGGAGGAGACGGGGCGGAGCACGATGGGGTGGCCGTAGGTGCGGCCGTCACCCATGACTCCGACGCTGCGCACGTCAGCCAGCAGCACCACGGGCATCTGCCAGACCTCGTTGTCCAGGCCCGCGGCGGTCAGCTCGGCGCGCGCGATGGCGTCGGCCTTGCGCAGCAGGTCAAGGCGCTCCTTGGTGACCTCGCCGACGATCCGGATCCCGAGGCCGGGGCCGGGGAAGGGCTGGCGACCCACGATTTCCTGGGGCAGGCCCAGCTGTGCACCCACGGCGCGGACTTCGTCCTTGAAGAGTGCCCGAAGCGGTTCGACGAGCTCGAACTGCAGGTCCTCGGGCAGGCCGCCCACGTTGTGGTGGCTCTTGATGTTCGCTGCGCCCTCGCCACCGCCGCTTTCGACGACGTCCGGGTAGAGGGTTCCCTGGACCAGGAACTTGATCTTCTCGCCGTGGGCGGCGGCCTCGGCGATGATGGCCAGTTCGGCTTCCTCGAACGCGCGGATGAACTCGCGGCCGATGATCTTGCGTTTGGTTTCGGGATCGCTGACGCCGGCAAGCGCGGACAGGAAGCGCTCCTGCTCGTTCGCGACATACAGCTTCACGCCGGTGGCGGCCACGAAGTCGCGCTCCACCTGCTCGGCTTCGCCTTCGCGCAGCAGTCCGTGGTCCACGAACACACAGGTCAGCTGGTCACCGACGGCGCGCTGCACCAGGGCCGCGGCGACGGCGGAATCCACGCCGCCGGAGAGGCCGCAGATGACCCTCGCATCACCGATCTGCTTCCGGATCCGTTCCACCTGCTCCTCGAGGATGTTCCCGGTGGTCCAGTTGGGCTCGATCCGGGCACCCTTGAAGAGGAAGTTTTCCAGGACCTGCTGGCCGTAGGCGGAGTGCTTTACCTCGGGGTGCCACTGCACGCCGAACAGGCCCTTCTCCTCGTTGGCGAAGGCAGCCACTTCGGCGCCCGCCGTCGTCGCCAGCACTTCAAAGCCTTCCGGGGCCTCGTGGACGGAGTCGCCGTGGCTCATCCAGGTGTTCTGGTGCTGGGGCATGCCTTCCAGGACCGAGCGGCCTTCACCGATGATGGTGGTCTGGGTTGAGCCGTACTCGCGCAGCCCGGTCTTGTCCACCTTGCCGCCGAGGGCGTTCGCCATGGCCTGGAAGCCGTAGCAGATGCCGAAGACCGGGACCCCGGCCTCGAAGAGGTCGGCACCGACGCTCGGGGCCCCGTCAGCGTAAACGCTGGAGGGGCCGCCGGACAGGATGATGGCGGCGGGGTTCTTGGCCAGGAGCTGCTCGGTGGTGTAAGTATGCGGAACCACTTCCGAATACACGTTTGCTTCCCGGACGCGGCGGGCAATCAGCTGCGCGTACTGGGCACCGTAGTCAACAACCAGCACCGGCTTCTGGGAAGTCTGGGATGCAGTGGGAGTAGTCACCGTCATAGCCTACTTTGCGCCGTTGCGCCGGCGCACCTTGAGAAGCGGTGCTGTGACGGAGCAGACTCCCCGGCGGGCAGCCCCGGCCATTGCCGGTCAGTAGCGCCGGGGTGCCTGGGGGTTGGCGGCCAGCTCCGCCTCAACCTCGGCGTGGACTTTCTTTTCCACGATGAAGGAGAGGAAAGGAACCACGCCGCCCAGTGCCAGCAGGACCAGTTTGAGGAACGGCCAGCGCATCAGGGACCAGAGCCGGAAGTTGGAGATCAGGTACACCACGTACATCCAGCCGTGCACAATCAGGACGGCCACGGACAGGTTGACGCCTCCCAGCACACCCGGAGGCTCCGCATCGGCAAAACCGAAGCCGAAAGGCTGCCCGGTAACGGCGTTGGTGCCGCCGGCAAACAGGTACTGCCCGAAGCCGTACCGGGCGGCCAGTTCGGCGCAGAGCAGCAGCAGCATGGTGCCGGTCAGGTAGGCGAGCACCTTGTAGAACTTCAGGGCAGAGCGGATCTGGGCCTCAGTCCCGCCGAAGCGCCGCTTCCTGCCGGCGGACTTTCCTGCCGGGCTGGCGCCGGTGTTGGTGCCTGTGTTACTGCCTGTGGCAGAGGCGGGGTTGGCCGGTTTCGGGTCGATCATGGCTGTACCTTTTGCTGGTTGTGTTCGGGATGCAGGGTGTCTTCGTCTTCTTCCTCAAGGCTGTCCTCGAGGTCGCGGTGGTAGTCGTCCTTGACGAGCCGCCACCAGATGAAGAGGGCAAAGCCGGCGAAGACCACCCATTCGAGGGAATAGAAGAGATTTAGCCAGTTGATCTGCTGGGCCGGCGGCTGCGGGCCGATGTTCAGGGGAAGGAGCTCGCCGGGCACGGCAGCCGGGCTGACGTCCTCACCGCCCGTTATTTCCGCGGTGGCGGCGAGGAAACCGGGGTAGCTGCTGACCTCCCAGTAGTTGATCAGCTCAGCCACGGAAACCGCGGTGGCTTCTCCCGGCCGGGGTGCCGTTCCCGGCACGGGCGCCTCGGACGGCAGGAGCCGCCCCGTCAGTTGGAGGATGCCCGACGGCGGCGCTGGAGCAGCCGCACGGTCCGCCACCCAGCCGCGGGCCACCGGGATCCACGTCTGGGGTGAGGCGGCAACGCCGCTCAGCGTGGGTGCGCCGGAGACGGCAAAGGCGGTAACTACCCAGTAGCCTGGCCTGCCGTCGTGAAGCCGGCCGGGAACCAGCAGCTGCTTTGCGGGATCATAGGATCCCTCTGCCGAAACCATCTGGTCGGCATCCGTTCCGTGGAAGAACTCGCCGGGCTGCAGGGTTTCAGTGAGGGGCCGGACCTGTTCGGTGGCGGGGTTGGCGGGGATTTCGGGCCTGGTGGACCGCCCGAACTGCCACTGGCTCAGCAGCACGAAGACCCCGGAGATGGCGATCGCGAAGACAAAACCGGCGATCCATCGGGGCTTAAGGGCTGTTTTCCACACGTCTTAACCGTACTTCGTGCCGCTGTAGAACAACTAAACGCCGGGACGGCGGCAGGAACCGCACCGGACGGTCGGTCCCGGTGGCCCGGGTGGTTGGCTGGGGCTGCCTAGTGATCGAAGAACACCAGGCTCGAGTTGATGAGCTCCGCAATCACCTCAGGATCGTAAGCCCGGCGCAGCGACTCCCGGAACGACTCCTTGGACAGCGACCGGGCCAAGGTTGCCAGGACTTCGAGATGGTCCGAGAAGGAACTCGCGGGGGTGGCGATGAGCAGGATCACGGTAGCGGGACCGTCCGCCGCGCCAAAGTCCAGGGCATGTCCGTACTTGGCGATGCCGACGGCAATGGACGTGCGGGAAACAAACTCGCTGCGGGCGTGCGGAAGGCCAATCCCGCCGGGAAGCCCTGTGGCCAGCTGGTGTTCCCGGGCATTCACATGCTTGAGGAATCCGTCCAGGTCCGAAATCCGCCCGGCGGCATACAGCCGCTTGGCGAGTTGCGTGGCGGCATCAGCCTTGTCCGTTGCCTCCAGTTCCAGGATCACCATTTCGGGCGTGGTGAGCCCGGCATCGTACCGGTCAAGTGGTTCCGCCAAGGCGTGTCCCTTCGGTCAGGAGTGCTGTTGCCGTGGACCCCTCAGCGCAAGGGCACGATGTCTTCCACGCCCAGGCGGGCGGCGTCTGCGGATTCGTCGTCCGGCTGTTGCTGGCTGAGGCGTTCGGCCTCCACCCGTGCGATGTAGTGCCGGACCTCGTTTTCGCGCTGTTCGTCACTCCAGCCAAGAACGTCACCCATTAGTTTAGCGACAACCGGCACGGCGGACACGCCGCGGTCCCACGCCTCGATGGAAATCCGGGTCCTTCGGGTCAGGACGTCGTGCACGTGCCGGGCACCCTCGTGGGTGGCGGCGTAGACGGCCTCGGCCTGGAGGTAGTCATCAGCGCCGGGAATCGGCTCAGCCATTGCCGGATTCTCCTCGATGATGGCCAGCACTTCATCGGTCATGGAGCCATAGCGGTTCAGCAGGTGCTCGATGCGGGCCACATGCACGCCGGATTCCTCCGCGGTGCGGTTGCGCCGGTTCCAGGCCGCCCTGAAGCCGCTTGCGCCCAGCAGCGGGATGGTCTCCGTGCAGCTGGGCGGAACCCGCTCGTCCATGGTGCGGGTGGCCTCATCCACCGCGTCCTTGGCCATCACGCGGTAGGTGGTCCACTTCCCGCCGGCCACCACCACAAGGCCCGGAACGGGATGGGCCACCACGTGTTCGCGGGACAGCTTGGCGGTGGAGTCGTTTTCCCCGGCCAGGAGCGGACGCAGGCCGGCGTAGACGCCCTCCACATCCTCCCGGGTCAGCGGCCGCTTGAGGACCTTGTTGACGTGTTCCAGGATGTAGTCGATGTCCTTGCTGGAGGCGGCCGGGTGGGCCTTGTCCAGGTTCCAGTCGGTGTCCGTGGTGCCGATGATCCAGTGCCGGCCCCAGGGAATCACGAACAGCACCGACTTTTCGGTGCGCAGGATCAGCCCCACCGTTGACTGGAAGCGGTCCCGCGGAACCACCAGGTGGATGCCCTTGGAGGCCCTGACCTTCAGCTGGCCGCGGTCGGTCACCATGGCCTGGGTTTCGTCCGTCCAGACGCCCGTGGCATTGATGACCTGCTTGGCGCGGATGTTGAACTGCGTCCCGTCCTCATGGTTGACCACCTTGGCCCCCACTACCCGTTCACCCTCGCGGAGGAAATCCACCACCTTCATCTGGTTGACGGCGTGGGCGCCATAGTAGGCGGCGGTCCGCACCAGGTTGGCGCAGTACTTGGCGTCGTCCACCTGGCCGTCGTAGTACCGGATGGAGCCAACGAAGGCATCGTTCTTGAGGCTGGGGGCGGCACGCAGGGTGCCCCGGCGGGTGAGGTGTTTATGGAACGGCACTCCCCTGCTGTGCCCGCTGGAGATGGACATGACGTCATACAGCGCGATGCCGGCACCCACGTAGGGCCGCTCGATGAAGGGCTTGGTCAGCGGATACAGGAAAGGCACCGGCCGCGCGAGGTGGGGCGCCAGTTCCGAGAGCAGCAGCCCCCGCTCCTGCAAGGCCTCCTTCACCAGGCCGAAATCCAGCATTTCGAGGTAGCGGAGGCCGCCATGGATAAGCTTCGAGGACCTGGAGGACGTGCCTGCCGCCCAGTCGTTCGCCTCAACGATGCCCACCGTCAGGCCCCGCGTGACGGCGTCCAGCGCGGCTCCGGTGCCCACGATCCCGCCGCCAACAATGAGGATGTCCAGCTCCTGGCCGGGCTCCGAGGTTGCACGCAGCCGTTGGATGGATGCTTCCCTGGCTTCCGGGCCGAGTGCCCCGCCGTTAACAGGAAATCTCTTCATTGAACGCCTCCAGTGCCTCTCGTGCCGGTAGTAAAACCACCCTACTTGCTTGGGGCACGCTTGGGCAGGAGTCTGTCAGTTTCCGGCGTAAGGGGAAACCACGACGTCGACCCGCTGGAATTCCTTCAGGTCCGAGTAGCCGGTGGTCGCCATGGAGCGGCGCAATGCGCCGATGAGGTTGGAGGTTCCGTTGGTGTGGTGGCCCGGCCCGAACAGCACTTCCTCCAGCGGGCCTACAGTGCCCACGTTGGCGCGGTCGCCGCGGGGAAGTTCGAGGTGGTGGGCTTCCTGGCCCCAGTGCCATCCCTTGCCTGGCGCCTCCTCGGCCCGGGCCAGGGCGCTGCCGAGCATCACGGCGTCGGCTCCCATTGCGATCGCCTTGACGATGTCGCCCGAGGTGCCCATGCCGCCGTCGGCAATCACGTGGACATAGCGGCCGCCGGATTCGTCCATGTAGTCCCGACGTGCGGCGGCGACGTCGGAAATGGCGGAGGCCATGGGCGAGTGGATGCCCAGGGCGCGGCGGGTGGTGGTGGTGGCACCGCCGCCAAAGCCCACCAGGACACCGGCCGCGCCGGTGCGCATGAGGTGCAGGGCGGGCGTGTAGCCGGCCGCGCCGCCCACGATGACGGGGACGTCGAGTTCGTAGATGAACTGCTTGAGGTTCAGCGGCTCGTGGTCCTTGGAGACGTGCTCGGCGGATACGGTGGTGCCGCGGATGACGAAGATGTCGACGCCGGCGGCCACGACGGTCTTGTAGTGCTCCTGGGTGCGCTGCGGGGTGAGCGACCCCGCAACGGTCACTCCGGCCTCGCGGATCTCCGCCAGGCGGGACGTAATCAGTTCAGGCTGGATGGGCGCCTTGTACAGCTCCTGCATCCGCCCCGTCACAGCGGGGCTGTTGGTTTCATCCTCCAGCGCGCCGATCTCGTCCAGGATGGGCTGCGGGTCCTCGTAGCGGGTCCACAGGCCTTCGAGGTCAAGCACGCCGAGGCCGCCGAGCCGGCCCAGGGCAATGGCGGTCTGGGGCGACATGGCTGAATCCATCGGCGCCGCGATCACCGGCATGCTGAACTGGTAGGCGTCGATCTGCCAGGAGACGGAGACGTCCTTGGGGTCGCGGGTACGACGGTTAGGGACGATTGCAATGTCATCCAGGGAGTAGGCTCGACGCCCACGCTTGCCACGGCCGATCTCGATCTCGTAAGTCACTGCTCTAGGTTATCCCAGCCGGGGTGCTGGCCACGGCTGCGGCTGTCCGTGGCTACAGTGGCCTGATGGGTTCACAGTGGGTATTCGACGGCCATATTGCCGGCATTGGCACGGGCTCCGGACTGCGGGCGGTGGTGGGCATCTGGCAGGAGTCCCCGTTCGGACGGTTTGCGGACGTGATGGTCCAGCACCCCTCCGGGCACCGGCAACTGCTGGCCCCCACCGGGGCGGCGGCGGACTTCATTTCCGCCACCTACACCTTCGATGACGTTGCAGTGGTCGGCGTGTCCGCGCGGCTGGAGCAGGGGATCCTGACGGTCGACGCCGGTCCCTTGGGGATCAGCGCCAGCCTGGGCAGCCGGACCCTCCTTGGCAGCGCGCTGCGGGCCGTCCCCCGGCGGCTGGCAGTCCACCCCGGCTGGCTGCGCGCCGTCAGTCCCGTGGCCGGCATTGTCAGCGGCGGCTCCCGGACGTCCGGCACCGCGGGCAGCGGCCGGCGGGAGTACTACGGGGTGAGCGACCTGCACACCATCAGTGCCGCCGTCGTCAGCTGGGACGGCGCTGACGCCGGCGCACTGGCACCTGTCCACCCGCCGGTGACCTTCGGTTTCAGCAGCGTTCCGCCGCAGCCAAGCCTCGCCCGCGTGCGCACCACCGTGGTTGAGGCCGCGCCCCGCCGGCCGCCTGCGGCCGGCGCCCGCCGGTTCCCTGGCAGGCGAAGCGGGGTCAGGGGCTGGTGGGGACGCTGAGCTGGGACTCGAACATCCGGAAGTACCGCCCGCGCAGCGCCACCAGTTCCTTGTGCGTGCCCTGCTCCACGATCCTGCCGTCCTCCAGCATGTACACGATGTCCGCCTTCTCGATGGTGGCCAGGCGGTGGCTGATGGCGATGATCGTGCTGCCGCGGTCGGCGAAGAGGCGGGTGAAGATCCGGTGCTCGGCGAGGGCGTCTATGGCTGACGTCGGCTCGTCCATCACCATGAATGAAGCGTTCCGGTAGAAGTTGCGGGCCATCGCGAGCCGCTGCCACTGGCCGCCCGAGAGGCCGCTGCCCTTCCGGCCGCGCGGGTCCTCCATCCAGTTGCTGACGTGGTTTTCCAGGCCGTTGGGCAGTTTGTTGATGAACTCCAGCGCCTCCGCGTCTCCAGCAGCCTTGCGGATGCGCGCATCGTCCCGCGGCGAGTCGACGTCGCCGAAGTAGATGTTTTCCGCAGCCGTGGCGAACTCGTATTTGAGGAACTCCTGGCTCAGCACCGCCAGGTGCCGGTGCCAGGAGGTGACGTCGACGGCGGCGAGGTCAACGCCGTCGAGCATCACCTGCCCGGAGTCGGGGCGGTAGAGTCCGGCGAGTATACGTATCAGGGTGGACTTTCCGGCGCCGTTCTCCCCCACGACGGCGATGTGCTGGCCCTCGCGGATGGTCATGCTGATGCCGCGGATCACCTCGATGTCGCTGCCCGTGTAGGTGAAGCGGATGTCTTTCAGCTCAACGGTTTTCGGGGATTCCAGCAGGGGCGGCGCGTGTTCCGAGTGCACCGGCAACGCCATGAACAGCTCGTAGTCCTTGAGGTTGGCCAGGTCCTCATCGATGGAACTGAGGGAGGATACGAGGCTGTTCGCGGTGGACAGTGCCCTGCTGACAATCTGCTGTACGTAGAGGAACTGGCCCACGGGCTGGGCCCGGGCGATGATCTGCCCCACCACCCAGATCAGGGACACCACTTCCGCGCCGTACTGCAGGGCATCAGCGGCGAGCTGCTTCGGGATATACCGGCGCTGGAAATCAAGGCGGCGGCGCTCGTCCGCGTCCCGGAGGCGGGAACGGAGGCCCATCAGGAATCCCACGATGCCGTAGAGGCGCATCTCCGCGATGTGCTGCGGCCGGAGGAGGTTCGTTTCGATCATCCTGCGCTGCCGGCGCGAGTCCACCTGGGTGTTCCAGTGGGCAATCTGCTCACGGGACAGCTTGAACTGAAGGTAGACGCTGGGCACGATGGCCACCAGGACAATCACCGCGATCCACCAGCTGACCAGGAGCAGCGCCCCGATGGCCAGGATCACCGATACGAGCTGGGTGAAGATGGCTGCGATCCGATCCAGCACCCGGGCGTAGGAATCGGAGAAACGCTTGGCACGGTCGTACAGGTCAACGGTTTCTTTGTCGTCGTATCGCCAGAACTCCAGCGCCAGGAACCGCTCGTACATCTGGTCGCCCACGATGGCGCCCACCCTGAAGCTCATCAGTTGCTGGATGTAGCGGTCCACGCTGCTGAAGGCGCCCCAGAACAGCCCGAGGGCAGCGGTGATGATGACGTAGACGATGGCCAGCTGCCCTGCGCCGGAGTCACCGGCGTAGGCCGCCGCCAGCGCCGTGGTGGTGAGCGCGGCGAAGTAGGTGGTCACCAAGGGAAGCACGGCCGAGATCAGCGAGCCGAGCACCTTCATGATCACAGCGCCAGGCGAGGCATGGAAGCTGACGCGCAGTACCTGGGCCACCGCGCGTGCGTATGGGCGAAGGGCCAGCCGCCGCGAGGGCTCACGCTTGGGGGTAAGCTCCGCCGGATGTTGCGTTGGGGGCATGGTCCCAGCCTAGTGCCGCGCCCCGGGTCGGGCGGGCGTCAGTACTCCTCGCCGTACTCGTACTCGGGGAAGGGGAAGCAGGCGCTGTAGCCGGACACCCTGAGTGTCTCGGGTGCATCCCGGAAGGACACCAGCAAGTGGGTACCGTCACTGTGCAACAGGTCGACCCTGCGCTTTCCGCCGGCGGTTTTGCCGTCATCCACTGTCCAGCCGTCCTTGGTGGACATCGATGCCACGACATCGTCCAGGAATGCATCCCGGTCAACTCCCGCCGCAAGCTCGGCCTCGGCGTCGCCGGTCCACTTTCGTTGTTCCCCGGAACAGGGCATCAGCGGCGAGGTGTCGTGGGCGAACCTGGACAGCACCTTGTCCTGGGGCAGGAGGCCTACGATCTCCTGCTCGGTGGACATGACCTTGTCCTTGGCTGATTCCAGGCTGATGTCCATGTTCTTTCCATTTCCGGCCTGTCCGCACGAGGCCACCATTGCTAGCAGTGCTGTTGCTCCTGCAAGTCGCCAGGCAGAAGCGCGCCTGGACTTACCGGCCACTGATTTCCTCTTCGATGTCATCAAGGGCTTCCTCGTTTTCGGGAACAGTCTCGGCAATCAGCGAATGGTTGTCGATGCTGTACATCTCCGAGGGCCTGAGACCGCCCGGCGGAGCGTAGACGTGCTTGTCAAAGGCGGGCTCCCGCATGGGGTAGTTCTCGCCCACCAGCCCGTTGGCCTCTGCCGTGAGCAGGATATCGGGGTAGGTGTAGCTGGTGTAGTCGGTCCCAGGGCTGGGCGTCCAGCCCGGCGGCATGGCGGCACCCGAGAGCGCGATGACCTTGCTGTAGGACGCCCCCTCCATTTCGGAGCCCGTCACGTTCCGCAGGCCCCAGCTGTGGCCCATGCCCACCGTCTGGGCGTCGCGTGGCAGCTCCAGGTCCACCGCCTCCTGGAAGGCAGCGAGGACCGGTGCCGATGCAGCCACGAATTCATCGCTTTTGGCCTCCACCAGGAAAGCCTCCACGAGGTCGCCGTCGGGGAACTCGGATCCCTTGTAGACAAATGCCGCCGTGCTCCCGGAGGTATCGGCCTGGACCAGGCGGTTGGGCACAGCCTGTGGGCCGCCGTCGTAAAAAGACGCCTCGTTGGTGGTGGTTCCGGGAACGTAGGTGATCACCGTCGTCGTGGCAGCGTTGTATTCACCCAGCAGCTCCACGATCGAACTTTGGCCGGGATCGTAGGCTGCCAGGTGGATCTTGTCTTCCACGACATTTTGAAGGTATCCGATGCCATCTTGACGCTTGCGCCACGCCTCATGTTCGGCAGCGAAACGTGCGGGATAGCCCGAGTCGAGGATCCAGGGATTCAGCCTGGGCTCAGGATCGTTGTTTTGCAGCCAGTCGATCCGTAACCGGGCGTTGAGCCGGTTGGCCTCGATCCGCGCGTCGAAAGGGATCCCGTTGGTGTTTCCCGCCGCGTGGGGGTGGTTGCGGATGAACGCCTGCTGCTGGTGGCCGGCCAGCCCGAACCACCAGGTCCTTATCTCCGCCGGGGATCTGCCGTGAAGGTCCTCGGGCCGGGGCTCCGGGGACCGCTCGACGCCAGGCAGGGACAGCATCGCTGAAGCACCGCCTGCAGCACTTGCCCGCTGCTGTTCATCCGCCTGCCGCATCAGGTCCTTAGCTGCCTGCTGCAGGAGTATGGCGGCTGCCCCAAGCGAGCGGCTGTGGACGGTTTTCCAGTCCTGGCGGAATATCTCAGCGTCCGGACCGGGCCAGGGCGTGCCAGCCACCCGGCCGTTCAGAGCCAGCCGTTGCATCTCCAGCATCCGGCCCGCGCTGCTCATGGTTGTTGCGAGCTGCTGCAACTGCGCGACGTCAGCTCCGTAGAATCCGCCGTTCAAACCGTCCCCCAATTGCCGGATGTTGATCCATCGAATGTACTTGACGGCGCAAAAAGAAGGGATGGGCAGCACTGCCCATCCCTTCCTGGTGTTTAGCGGGAGCCGTAGTTCGGCGCCTCGACGGTCATCTGGATATCGTGCGGGTGCGATTCCTTCAGTCCGGCCGGGGTGATCCGGACGAACTTGCCGCGGGCCTTCAGTTCGGCAACGGTGGGCGCACCGGTGTAGAACATGGTCTGGCGGAGGCCGCCCACCAGCTGGTAGGCCACGGAGGACAACGGACCGCGGTAGGCAACCCGGCCTTCGATGCCTTCGGGGATGAGCTTGTCATCACCGGAGACGTCCGCCTGGAAGTAGCGGTCCTTGGAGTAGGACGTGTTCTTGCCGCGCGACTGCATGGCGCCCAGCGAGCCCATGCCGCGGTAGGACTTGAACTGCTTGCCGTTGACGAAGATCAGTTCACCCGGGGACTCGTCGCAGCCCGCGAGCAGGGAGCCGAGCATGACGGTGTCGGCTCCGGCAACCAGCGCCTTGCCGATGTCGCCCGAATACTGCAGGCCGCCGTCGGCAATCAGCGGAACGCCGGCCGGGATGGCGGCCTTGGCGGACTCGTAGATGGCGGTGATCTGCGGGACGCCAACACCGGCCACCACGCGGGTGGTGCAGATGGAGCCCGGCCCCACGCCCACCTTGATGCCGTCGGCACCGGCGTCGATCAGCGCCTGGGCGCCTTCGCGGGTGGCGGCCTGGCCGCCGATGATGTCCACGTGCGCGGCAACGGGATCGGATTTGAGCCTGCGGATCATGTCCAGCACGCCCTGGGAGTGGCCGTTGGCGGTATCGACGAACAGGGCGTCGACGCCGGCGTCCACGAGTGCCATGGCGCGCTCCCAGCCGTCCCCGAAGAAGCCGATGGCGGCGCCCACGCGGAGCCGGCCTTCGTCGTCCTTGGTGGCCAGCGGGTACTGCTCCGCCTTGGTGAAGTCCTTGGTGGTGATGAGGCCTTTGAGCCGGCCCTGGTCGTCAACCAGGGGCAGCTTCTCGATCTTGTTGGTGGCCAGCTTGTGCGAGGCTTCCTCGCGGCTGATTCCCACGTGTCCGGTGACCAGCGGCATCTTGGTCATGACGTCGCTGACCAGCCGGAGCGGAAAGTCGGACTCGGGAACAAAGCGGGTGTCGCGGTTGGTGACAATGCCCAGCAGGCGGTTGTCCTCATCCACCACGGGAAGGCCTGAGACCCGGTACTGGGCGCAGAGGTTGTCCAGCTCGCGCAGGGTTGCCTCGGGCCGGATGGTGAGCGGGTTGGTGATCATGCCGGATTCGCTGCGCTTGACCCGGTCCACCTGGTCCGCCTGGTCCGCGATGGAAAGGTTCCGGTGCACCACGCCCAGGCCGCCCTGCCGCGCCATGGCGATGGCCATGCGGGATTCGGTGACGGTGTCCATGGCCGCGGAAAGCAACGGCGTCTGCACAGTGATCCGCTTGGAGATCCGGGAGGACGTGTCGGCCTCGGACGGGATGACCTCGGTGTGGCCCGGCAGGAGCAGGACGTCATCGTAGGTCAGGCCTATGAAGCCGAAGGGGTTGTGTTCGGGCTCGGTCATGAGTGCGCCTCTTACCTTGGTTGCTGGACGGGTAGGGGTTGCAGCCGATGACCAGCCCGTCATTACGGGACTGGCCTGTGCAGGAGATGTTGCCGGGCAGCCGCGGGGGCGGCGCCCTGCGGGCCGGAAAGTATTGAGTAAATATTAGAACCTCCGCGCCGATCCCCCTATTCCACGCGTGCAATGTGAGCAACTGCACGTCCCGGCCGGCCGCTGAGCAGCCCCGGCCCTCAGCTCCAGCCCGTGGCTGCCAGCAACCGCTCCTCAAACATGGGGATCATGCTTTCCACATATGTCCGGGTGAGGTGGTTGTCGTCCTTGTACACATAGACGTTCCCCACCACGCCGGGGCAGATCCCCCGGGCACAGATGAAGTCGCTCAGATCCATCAGGTGCAGCCGCTCCAGTTTGCCCCGGTAGCCGTCCAGCGGCGACGGGTCCGCCAGGGACTCCGCGAGGGGCACACTGCATTCCGCGGCGTCCGCGCCGTTCCGCTGCACGCACTCGGGCATGTTGAAGGTGAAACGGGGGTTGTCCCTGATCCCGATCACATCGATTCCCGCGTTCGCGAACGGGCGGACGCCCTCAAGGTATCCCGGGACCTCAGTCTCGTAGGGCGCCTCCTCGTGCGTCAGCGAGGCCACCGTGAACACGGCGTCGGGCCGATGCTCCAAGACGTAGGCAGTGCTGGCCCTGTTGTGGGCGTTGCACTCGGCGTTCCTTTCGGCCGATTCCGCCCCGAAGCGGCAGGCCGGCATCAGCAGCGTCACCAGTTCCCAGCCCCGGCTGGCCGCGACCGGCGCCAGCGCGCCGAGGTACTGCTGGGAGTGGGAGTCGCCCAGGACCACAATGCGCCTGGCCGCCTCCCCTTCCGGAAGCTCCTGCCGGCAGCCCTCAAGGATGGGGTCGCTGGTGGCGTTGGCCCCCGTGCAGGGAGCATGGATCCCGGCCCAGTCGTTGTCCAGCGCGGCAGGCCCGGGAATGATTCTGGCATCCGGGGCCGGCACCGGGGCGTTTTCCAGGTTCAGTGCGGCGGCACCGGGCGTGAACTCCCGGGGCTGCGCCGCCGTCGCGCTTTCCTCGGCGGTGAGCGTGGTCTGCCACACCGCGACGGGCCCCGCCAGGACGGCACCGCAGGCGGCAATGACGACGGCGGTGCGCCGGGCCCGCAGCTGGGGCCAGCGCCAGTCGCGGAGCGGCTTTTCCACAAAACGCGTGGTGAGGACGGCGAGCACGATGGAGGCGCCGACGATCCCCAGGCCCTGGACGAGATTGGGCGCCTCCACGCCGGTGGCGGCGAGCGAGAGCACTAGGACGGGCCAGTGCCACAGGTACAGGGCATACGAATTGTCTCCCAGTGCCACCAGCGGCTTGCTGCCGAGGAGCCGGTCCACGCCCCACCGGCTGCCGGTCTGCCCGGCCAGGATGATCGCGGCGCCGGCCAGGGTGGGCCAGAGTGCAACGTACCCGGGAAACGAGCGGTCCACGGTCAGGAGCAGGCCACAGGAGACCATGGCAGCCAGCCCTGCCCAGCCCAGCACCACGCGGAGGGCCCGTGCCGGCCTCAGCCAGGGCAGGGCAAGCGCCAGGAGGGAGCCCAGCGCGAACTCCCAGAGCCGGGTCCTGGTGTCGAAATAGGCGTAGGCCTGGTTGGTGGCTGTCTGATCCACGGAGTATGCCAGCGATGCCGCGAACACCGCGCCGAAGGCCAGCCCCAACAACCCGCGGTAGTTGACCTCGGCCAGTGCCGGGACGCGGTGCAGCAACGCCAGCAGCGCCGCGGTGCCGGTGAAGATCAGTGGCCACAGGATGAACACCTGGCCCTGGATGGACAGCGACCAGAAATGCTGAAGCGGGCTGGCGCCTGCGTGGTCCTGCGCGTAGTAGTCCACCGCCGTGTCCGCGAGCAGCCAGTTCTGGCCGTAAAGCAGCGAGGCCCAGGCCTGTTCCAGGACCTGCGGCCAACGGCTCTGCGGGAGGATCAGCCAGGTGCCGGCGAGGACGCCGAGGATTACCACGACGGCGGCCGGCAGCAGCCGCTTGAACAGGTGCAGCCAGTGGGCCAGGAGTCCAAACGGGCGCCCAGCTTCGGCTTTCCGGACAAAGGAGAGTGTCAGCAGGAAGGCGGAGACCAACAGGAAGATGTCCACTCCGCCCGATACCCGGCCAAGCCACACATGGTAGGCGACGACCATCAGGACGGCGAGCGCCCGGAGCCCTTGGACTTCGGGACGGAAGGTCGGTTTCCGCTGGCCGGACCGGGCCTGGCGTCCACGGCGTGGTTCAACCAAGGTCCCCGCACTCGACATGAAAACCCCTCCAGACCCGCCAGCCAAAACATCAAGCCTACGGATCGGCGTCGGCCAAGGCCAATAAACGGCAGCGCCCCAGCCCACGAACTATGCTTGCCACAACCAGGGAGGGGAGCCGACGTGATTGTCCAGCTGCGGATCTGTGTGCCGGAAGAGTTGTCGGCAGTGACGCTGAATACTTGTCAGGACCATCCCGGAACGGCCGAGGCAGCCTTTTTTCCAGGCGCATCCGTGGCGCCCCCGGGCGATGTCATCGAACTCCAGGTTGCCCGGGAATCGGTCGAGGGGCTGCTTGAGAAACTTGATGTCCTCAAGGCGCAAGAGATGGGATCGATCGTCATTTCGATGCCGGAGCTCGTACTGTCGCGGCGCGCAGACAGTGCCGAGTCAGCTGCCCCTGGATTCGGCGCGGATGCGGTGATTTGGGACGAGGTCTCGCACCAGACCGGCGAGGACTCAAAATTATCGTGGAGCTATCTGGCCTTCCTGGTCCTGGCCACCCAGCTTGCCGCGATCGGCATCGTGACCAATTCCACAATCGCCATCGTGGGGGCGATGGCCGTAGGGCCGGAGTTCGGTCCCCTGGCTGCGCTGGCCGTGGCACTGGCGCGGGGCCAGTGGGGGCTCGGGCGGAAGGCCGCCGTCGCGCTTGGCGTCGGTTTTCCGGTGGCGATGCTGCTGGCGGCGCTGACCGCCTGGCTATCCATCCCGCTCGGGCTCTTTCCCGCCGATGCCCTGGACACCGGATCCGCCGTCGAATTCATCTACCATCCAGGACCCTATTCACTGATCGTCGCCATCCTGGCCGGCGCCGCGGGAATGTTGTCCGTCATCAGTCGCCGGTCAGCGGCGCTCATCGGCGTCTTTATCTCGGTCACCACCGTCCCGGCGGCGGGATACGTTGCCGTGGCGCTGGTGTTGGGCGAGTTCCAGAAGGCGGCCGGATCCGCCTTCCAGCTGTTGCTGAACCTCGTCGGCATAGTTGTAGCCGCTGTGGCGATCCTCCTCATCTACCGTGTTGTCTCCAAACGGCTGCCTGAGGCCACAACGCGGCGGCTCAAGTGGGAGCTACGGCGGACTCGCGGTTGAGCGGAGCAGGAATCCTGGCCGCAAGGTACCGCGCGTCGCGGCCGACTCCGGGAAGGGTTGCGGAGGCCGCCGCGTACAGGAATTCCTGCCCCAGGAAGAACAGCCCGGGGGTGTCCAGGGCGATACCGCGGTGCTGGCGCGGCAGCGCGCCGCCGTCGAGCAGGTCCGGATCGATCCAGCTGAAATCGTCCCGGAACCCCGTGCACCAGATCACGTTTGCGGCATCCTGCCGGGTGCCGTCCGCCAGGACCGGCTTCCCGTCCTCCACGCCGGCCACCCGCGGTGCGAGCCGCACGCCGGCCGCCGCCAGGTCCTTGGTCTTGGTCCTGATCAGGGGCGTGGCGTGCGCTTTGAAGACCGGCGCCGCTTTGCGCCCGATGGGCGTGCCAAGCGTGAGCACATGCAGCCCAAGGAAGCGGACAAGGGGCAGAGCGTAGCGGGCAGCGGCCCGGCCGTGTTTCACCGGAAGCTCGCCGCCGGGCTTGCCCGCCACGGTAGTGGGGTGGGTCCGGCATACTTCGAGGGCTATCTCCGCCCCCGAGTTGCCGAGCCCCACCACCAGGACCGGCCCGTCCTGCAGCTGGCCCGGATTCCGGTAGCCGCTGGAGTGGAGTTGGAGTATGGAGGGGGCAAGCTCCGCCGCAAAAGCAGGCACTTTGGGTGCCTGGCTGACCCCGGTAGCCACGACGGCGTTGCGCGCCTCCCAGCGGCGGCCGTTGGACGCTGCGACGAAGTGGTCCGCTTCCCGCCACAGGCGTTCCACCCGGGTGCCGTGGACTATGGGCAGCCCCTTCCCCGCGGCATAGCTTTCCAGATATCCGGCCACCTCGTCCTTCGTGGGGAAGGACAGCGGATCGGCCGGGAACGGTTCTCCGGGAAGTCCGTCGAACTTCGCGGGCGTGAACAGCCGGAGCGAATCCCACCGCTGGCGCCAGGCGTCGCCGGTGCGCGGATTTGCATCCAGGATGAGGAAGGTCCGGTGCTGCTCCTTGAGGTGGTGGCCCAGGGCGAGTCCCGCCTGGCCGCCGCCGATGATCATTGTGTCCAGCATGCCGGTCACGTTGCTGCTGTTCATGGCTGTGCTCCTGTTGTGCTGATGGGAATGCCTGATTCTGAGCCTTCCTGTCCTGACGCGTGGGCGCCTCCCTCAGTGCGGCCTGCGCCGCCGTAGCGCAGCCACCACACCAGCATCAGGCCGGAAGCCGCGACGTAGGCGAGATGGAGGGCCCAGATGGGCCCGGCCGGGAGGTTGAACACGTACACGGAATGGACCGCATTGGCCACATTTGTCAGCAGCAGGTTTCCCAGGCTGTAGGAGGACAGGTTCTTGGTCCGTGCCGCCTTGACCAGCATCGGCAGCATACCGAGGGCGAAGAGCACCGTGGAAAGGGTGCCGGCAAGGACTGAAAGGTTCATGCTTGAAGGCTATGGGCCGCGAACGGGCGGGCGCGTCGGGCAAAACATGCAACTGGGCCGCAGGACCTGCTGGGTAATTTTGTGTACCCCCTAGCCGGTGAGCCCGTGCTCGAAGGCGTACTTGGTGGCCGCTGCCCGCGAAGACAGTCCGAGCTTCAGGAAGATGTTGCTGATGTGCCGGGCCACGGTTTTCTCGCTGAGGAACAGGTGCGCCGCGATGGCGCGGTTACCCTCCCCGGACGCCACGAGCCGCAGCACCTCGACCTCCCGCTCGGTCAAGGGGCCTTGGTGCCGGCCGGCGTCGTCCGTGCCTGCCTGCATGAGGGAGGCCGCCCACGCGGCGGCCGGAGCGGCGCCAAGTTCGAGGAATTCAGCATGGGCGGACTCAAAATCCATCAGCGCAGAGGCTTCATCGCCCAACGCCCGGCAGGCAATTCCGATCAGCACACGGCACTGGGCAGCCTCGTACGGCACGCCAAGTCCAGCCCACAGGTGCCAGGCCTGCCTCAAAG
Organism: Pseudarthrobacter sp. GA104; assembly: GCF_009741265.1. Lineage (GTDB taxonomy): Bacteria > Actinomycetota > Actinomycetes > Actinomycetales > Micrococcaceae > Arthrobacter. The sequence continues at coordinate 3,548,820 of NZ_WOWL01000001.1, read as the reverse complement.
ACACGCACGCCGCGGCAGGATTACCTTCCGCCAGCCGGACCGCCCCATCAGCCTGGCTGGCTGCCGCCCGGACCATTGGTTTGGGGTACTCCCGGGCGAAGAACTCCAGCTCTGCGGCAGCCCGGGCCGCTGCTTCCACATCGGCTGCTGCCAACTCGATCTCCACCAGTGCCGGCAGCAGGTGCCGGCGGGTGGCCTCATCAGCTTCGCCGGCGGTCCGGCGGATCATCGACTGCGCCTGCCGAGGGTCACCCCGTGCCAGCCAAAGGAGGGCAAGGCCAGGTTGGGGCTCGTAGCCGCTCCGGGCCGCCTGGCGGTAGGAAGCGTCCGCTGCGTCAAGGTCGCCGGCGAGGCGCTGCACCTCGCCCTGCTGGTAGTAGCCGCCGAACAGCGCCTGGGGATCACCGTGGATGGCCCGTTGCTGTGCGACCGCCGCTGCCTCCAGTGCTTCATGCCAGGCGCCGTGGAGCCGGAAGAGTTCGGCCCGGTGGGACTGGCACTGGCCGCTGAACGGCACCATATCCGGGCGGGCAGCACACCAGCGGTCGAGGGCCGCTGTCCACTCCAGCGCCCTCTTCAGGTCGAAGGCCAGATGGCAATTGCCGATGACCGCGCAGTAGATGATGCCGGAAGGGATCGGGGACAGCTCACCTGTTGTCACAGCGACCATGGCCTCATCGAACAAGCTGATCGCCTCGTCCGCCCGGCCCAGCATAAGGGTGGCCTGGCCGGTGCCAAGGAGGCCAAGTGCAGACAGGTCCTTATCCTGGAACCTCCGGCCGACCTCGGCAGCCTGGGAGAAGAGCTGGAGTGCGGCTGCGGGCTCCCCGCCATATAGTTTGCCCAGGGCTGCGGGGACCAGCAGGAACCCCTCGACGACGTTGGGCTCGGTCAGCTCATCGAGGAGCCGCTGGCCGCGGGCGAACCATCCCCCGGCCTGCGCCGCCTCGCCGAGGTTCATGAACTGGATCCCGAGCCAGCCTGCGCACCGGGCGGCCCCTGCCACATCGCCGATTTCCAGGTACTCTTCGTGGGCCCGGGTGAGTGTGTCCAGGCCCGTTGTGGTGTTTCCGGTCAGGATCTCGGCGGTGGCCAGCCGTTCAAGGTCGGCGGCGGGAAGCCCGCCACGCTGGTTCGCGTCCGTGTAGCTCCTGAGGGAATCGGTCCAGCGATTCTCCCGGAAGGCTGACCTGCCCTCGTCAATGGCCGTTTCAGTTGACACTCGGACCTCCTTGGGCACCTGCCCGCCCCGCCGGCCTCGCCGCCCCGGGCGCCGGACGCCCGGGACCTAAGCGTCACGCTACGCCCGGTACACACCGGGCACAAGCGGCTGGAAGAGGCGGGTCCGGCTACGGCCGCAGCAGCCCCCGCAGGGTCTGGATGGTGTCCGCTTCCGCGGCCGGCTTGTCGTCCCGGTAGCGTTTTACGCGCGCGAACCTCAGCGCGATACCGCCTGGATAGCGGGACGACTGCTGTACACCGTCGATGGCAATCTCGACCACCGTGACCGGCTCTACCCAGACGGTGCCCGCCGTGCGCCGCACCTCGAGTTCCTGGAACCGCCCGGTCTGCCAGCGCAGCAGCTCATCAGTGAGGCCTTTGAAGGTCTTGCCCACCATGACGAAGCCGCCGGGATCACCAAACTCACCCGTGGGGTCCAAGGCGCCAAGGTGCAGGTTGGACAGCAGCCCGGTGCGCCGGCCCGAGCCCCATTCGCAGGCGAGCACCACCAGGTCGTAAGTGAGCACCGGCTTCACCTTGATCCAGTTGGAGCCCCGGCGGCCGGCCGCGTAAGGGGACCCCACGGCCTTCACCACCACGCCCTCATGGCCGGCGGCGAGTGCATCGCGCGACACCCTTTCGGCAACAGCCGCGTCCGCCGTGATCTCCCCGGGGATCCTGTGCCCGGGCACGATGCTTTCAAGCACGCCGATGCGGGTGGACAAGGGTTCATCCAGCAGGTCCCGCCCGTCAATGTGCAGCACGTCGAAGAACCACGGATGCAGCAGGGTCTCGCGTGCAGCGTCCGCCCCGAACCGGGACATGGTTTCCTGGAACGGCCGGGGGCCGCCGTCCTCGTCCAGGGCGAGGGTCTCGCCGTCGAGGATCACGTCCCGCACCCCAAGTCCTCGCACCACCTCCACCACCTCAGGCAGCCTGTGGGTCACTTCCGCCAAGGTGCGTGTGTAGATGCGCACGTCGTCGCCGGTGCGGTGCACCTGGATGCGTGCGCCGTCGAGCTTGTATTCCACGGACGCCTCCCCGGTGACCTCCAGCGCCGCGCCGACGCTGGCCGCGGTTGAGGCGAGCATGGGCTGAACGGGGCGTCCCACGACGAGTCCGACGGCGTCAAGCTCGGCAGGCGTTCCCGTGAGCGCCAGGACGGCGGTGTCGCCCAGGTCGCCGGAGAGCATGGCCGCCCGGCGCACGGCCTCGACCGGCCGGCCGGAGGCACGGGCAACCGCATCCGCCAGGACGCCTTCGAGCGCACCGGTCCGCAGTTCTCCCAGCAGCACGCCGGCGATGAATGCCTGCTCGCGTTCAGTAGCTGCCGCTGTGAGCGTCCTGAGGGTCGCAGCACGTTCTGCTGCCGATCCCGCGCCTGCTGTTGCGAGCAGCCGGTCCAACGCCGCATCGAGGTCTGCGACAGTAAGCCTGGGCTCGGCGGCCGGCTCCCCCATGGCCGCTGACATGCCGCGCCAGCCAATCCCTACCCGGCCCTGGCGCGGCCTGGCAGCCAGCAGGCCCACCGCCGTCGCGATCTCCGCGGGCTCGAGGCGGCGCAGCAGGTGGGCCAGTGCGTCCACTTTCGCCAGCCGGGACCGGGTGGACGCGACGGCATCCGAAGTACTCACGAGCTCGTCGAGCAGCATTGCCCCAGTCTGCCACGGCTGTTGTGCCGCGGGCGGCGGATGCTGGACAGGGCCGGAACTCCGTCCCAAAATGGGCTGGTGGGGATCATTATCGCCAACCTGTTCATCACCCTCGACGGCGTCTACCAGGCGCCCGGCGGCCGCGAGGAGGACACTGCGGGCGGCTTCGCCTTCGGCGGCTGGCAGGCGCCCGTGTCCGACGACGAGGCTGAAGCGGCCATCGAGGCTGAGATCAGCCAGATCGACGCCCTGCTTCTCGGCCGGAAAACCTACGACATTTTCGCTTCGTACTGGCCCCGCCAGTCCGGTGATATCGGGGGCACGCTCAACCGGGTGCCGAAGTACGTTGTCTCCGGCACCCTCACCTCTCCGGGCTGGGCGGGCACAAAAGTCCTGCCGGATGCCACGGCCGCGGGCCGGCTGCGGGAGGAATACGACCAGGTGCACATGTTCGGCAGCGGCGTCCTCATCCGTTCGCTGCTCGCGGCAAACGTACTGGACCGCCTCCACCTCTGGCTCTATCCGATAACCCTCGGGCAGGGCAAGCGCCTGTTCGACGCCGGGACCATCCCTGCGTCCTTCCGCCTCGCGGAGCCGGCACGCAGTTTCCCGAAGGGGGCGGTGTCGCTGGCCTACGAGCGCACCGGCGACGTGGAAACGCAGGACATGCCGGGAGCGTAGAGCGGATGCCCTGAACGGACGGCCCCGGGGCAACAAAAAACCGGCCCAGCGGAGGCTGGACCGGTTTTTTGCGTTACACGGTTGCCCGTGCGCAGCTATTTGCTAGTGGCTGTGTCCCGCGTGCTCGTCTTCCTCGGCAGGCTTCTCGACAACCAGGGTCTCGGTGGTGAGAACCAGGGCAGCGATGGAAGCCGCGTTGCGGAGGGCCGCGCGGGTGACCTTGACGGGGTCGATGACACCGGCAGCGATCAGGTCCTCGTACTCGCCCGACTTGGCGTTGAAGCCGTTGTTGGTTTCGAGCTCGGCAACCTTGGCGGTGATGACGTAGCCGTCGAAACCGGCGTTCTGGGCAATCCAGCGCAGCGGCTGGACCAGCGCGCGGCGGACAATGCCCACGGCAGCGGCGGCGTCGCCTTCGAGTGCCTTGACGGCCGGGTCCTCATCCAGTGCCTTCAAGGCGTGGATCAGGGCCGAGCCACCGCCGGCCACGATGCCCTCTTCCAGGGCAGCTCGGGTGGAGGAAACAGCATCCTCGATGCGGTGCTTCTTCTCCTTGAGCTCAACCTCGGTGGCTGCGCCAACCTTGATGACACCGATGCCGCCGGCCAGCTTGGCCAGGCGTTCCTGGAGCTTTTCACGGTCCCAGTCGGAATCGGTGCGGGTCAGCTCGGCGCGGAGCTGGGCCACGCGCGCTGCCACGTCTTCGGCCGAGCCTGCGCCGTCAACGATGGTGGTGTTGTCCTTGGTGACGGTGATGCGGCGGGCGGTGCCCAGCACCTCAAGGCCGACGGTGTCCAGGCTGAGGCCCAGTTCCGGGGACACAACCTGCGCACCGGTGAGGGTGGCGATGTCCTGCAGCATGGCCTTGCGGCGGTCACCGAAGCCGGGAGCCTTGACGGCGACGACGTTCAGGGTGCCGCGGATGCGGTTGACGATCAGCGTGGACAGTGCCTCGCCCTCAACGTCTTCGGCAATGATGAACAGCGGCTTGGAAGCCTGCAGCGCCTTTTCCAGCAGCGGCAGGAATTCCTGGATGCTGGAGATCTTGCCCTGGTTGATCAGGATGAGGGCGTCCTCGAGGACTGCTTCCTGGCGTTCCGCGTCCGTGACGAAGTACGGGGACAGGTAGCCCTTGTCGAACTGCATGCCCTCGGTCAGGACCAGTTCGGTCTGCGTGGTGGAGGACTCCTCGATGGTGATCACACCATCCTTGCCCACCTTGCCGAATGCCTCGGCGAGGAGCTCGCCGATCTCGTCGCTCTGGGCGGAGATGGCTGCAACGTTGGCCACCTGGGTGCCTTCAACGGGGCGGGCGTTCTCCAGCAGGCGGGCGGCGACGGCCTCAACGGCAACCTCGATGCCCCGCTTGATCTGGCCGGGAGCTGCGCCTGCAGCCACGTTGCGCAGGCCTTCCTTGACCAGGGCCTGCGCCAGGACGGTTGCCGTGGTGGTGCCGTCACCGGCAACATCGTTGGTCTTGGTTGCGACTTCCTTGGCCAGCTGCGCGCCAAGGTTCTCGTAGGGGTCGTCCAGTTCCACTTCGCGGGCGATGGTGACGCCGTCGTTCGTGATGGTGGGAGCGCCCCACTTCTTGTCCAGGACGACGTTGCGGCCGCGGGGGCCGAGCGTCACCTTGACGGTGTTGGCGAGCTTATCGATGCCGGCTTCAAGAGACCGGCGGGCAGCGTCGTTAAACGCAAGCTGCTTTGCCATGGTTTTGTCCTTTCAAGACAGAACCCCGCGCAGCCGACCAGCAGAATGCATGACCAGCGGCACGGGGATCCGGAGAGTTACTTTACGACGATCGCCAGGACGTCGCGGGCGGACAGCACGAGGTACTCGGTGCCGCCGGTCTTGACTTCGGTTCCGCCGTACTTGGAGTAGATAACGACGTCGCCAACGGCTACGTCGACAGGAACGCGGTTGCCGTCCTCAAAGCGGCCGGGGCCTACTGCAACAACTTCGCCTTCCTGCGGCTTCTCCTGTGCGGAGTCCGGGATGACCAGGCCGGAAGCCGTGGTCTGCTCGGCTTCGAGCGGGCGGACAACAATACGATCCTCAAGAGGCTTAATAGAGACCGACACTCGGACCTCTCCTTCTTCGTCAGCAAATTCGTGGACTGGAAAGCTTTCCGCCCTGGCTGGCAAACCGTCGTCGCGGTGCCGGCAGCAGCCAGGCTGGCAGCTCTTCATGTGTTAGCACCCTCCTAGGGAGAGTGCTAATGATGACTCTATGTAAGGCTTAGCACTCGGTCAAGGCGAGTGCCAGCGTTTCGTCATGGGCGGACACCAATCCATGTACATTTGACCGGTGCGAGCAGCCCTGTACCTGACCCTTGCCACCCTCTTCTGGGCGGGTAACTTCGTTGTAGGCCAGGCCGCCATGGAAACCATGCAGCCGCTCCAGCTGACCTTCTGGCGCTGGGCCCTGGCTGCCGTGCCGCTGCTGGCCCTGGCACAGGCGGTGGACCGGCCGGACTGGCGCGCTGTCCTGCGCCGCTGGCCGATGCTCCTGCTCCTGAGCTGCCTTGGGATGAGCGCCTATACCCTGCTGCTCTACAGTGCGCTGGGGCACACCTCTGCCCTGAACGCCTCCCTGGTGACGGCTGCGAACCCGGCCCTGATCATGGTCCTGGCCGCCATCCTGCTTCGGGACAGGCCGGGTCCCCTGAGCTGGGTGGGCGTTGCCCTGGGCCTGGCAGGCGTCCTGCTGGTCCTCACCGGAGGCAACCTGCAGCGGCTGCTGACTTTCTCGATTGATGCCGGCGAATTGCTGATCGTGGCCGCCATCACCGTCTGGGGCTTCTATACGATCATCGCCCGCAGGCTCTCCGTCCCGGCGATTACGTCCACCGCGGTGCAGGTGGCCATGGCTGCGATTGTCCTGGTTCCCTTTGCGGTGGCCACCGGGGCAGGGCTGCCGGCCACCGCCTCGGAGGGCTGGTCGCTGGCCTACATTGCCCTGTTCCCCTCCTTGGGTTCCTACCTGCTCTGGAACCTTGCACTCAAGCGCACCTCGGCTGCCAATGCCGGAAACTACCTGAACCTCATTGCCGTCTTCACCGCGATCATCACGGTGGCCCTTGGCCAGCCCATCACGGTCCCGCAGGTCCTGGGCGGCGTCCTGGTCATTTCCGGGGTCCTGCTCACCAGCGCGGGCGGCAGGCCACCTCAGCGGCCCAGGTCGTCGAAGTCGACGTCCTCTCCGCCGTCGGCCCCGCCTGCGGAGTTCCGCCCCCGGTAGAGGAGGAAGGCAGAGACCAGGGCGGTCAACAGCGACGCGGCAAGGAAGACGACGCTGCCGGCCCGGGCTCCGTCGTACAGCCCCCGGATATCCCGGGCCTCCTGGGTGTCGTCCTTGATGTCGTTGCCGCCCACCGAATAGACGGTGGCGTTGAAGGTGTCCAGGAAGAAGATGATCACCAGGAGCGCCAGGCACACCACCGCCACCACGGAACCTGCGATCAGTGCCGGCCGGGCGAACCTCGCCGGGCCGCCGTCCCCGGGTTGGTGCTGACGGGGCTGCTGCGGACCTGCACTCTGGTTCATGGCTTCAACACTATCGGCATAGCGGCGGCCCGCTCCTCCACTAGGCTGGAACCCATGGCTCACGCTCCCCAGGACCAGATTGCACCGCTGCTCACCCCTGAAGGCTGGGAGCTCCTGGCGTCCCTGGGCCCCTACCAGGAAGAGAAGTCCTTCGAGCTGAACTCGGCCCTCCGCAAGGCCGGCCACTCCCCCGAACTGGTTTCCGCCGTCCTGACCCAGTCCCGGCTCCGCACCAAGGCCGCGGCGAAGTTCGGTGAGTTCGCCCGCAGCATGCTGTTCACCCAGGCAGGGCTGGAACAGGCAACCCGGCTGAACGTCGCCGCCCGCCATGCCCAGAGGTTCGCCGAGGCCGGAGTCCGCCACGTGGCGGACCTAGGCTGCGGCCTGGCCGCGGACTCGCTGGCGCTGGCTTCCATGGACATCAACGTCACCGCTGTGGAGATGGACGAGACGACGGCGGCCTGCGCCACGGTGAACCTCATTCCGTTCCCCAACGCCACCGTGGTCCACGCAGACGCCACGGCGGTGCCGCTGGACGGGGTCGACGGCGTCTGGCTGGATCCCGCGCGCCGGGTCACTTCGACGTCGGGCACCAAGCGGATCTGGGACCCTGAAGCCTTTTCGCCGCCCTTGTCCTTCGTTGAGGGCCTGGCCGCGTCCGGCCTGGCCGTCGGGGTCAAGATGGGCCCGGGCATGCCGCACGAGTCCGTTCCGGCCGGCTGTGAGGCACAGTGGGTTTCGGTGGCGGGCGACGTCACCGAGGTTGCGCTGTGGTTCAACGCAGTGCGCCGGCCCGGAGTCCGCCGGGCCGCTCTGGTGCTCGGCGCCCGGGGCGCGGCGGAGCTGACCAGCGGAGAAGACTTCGGCGCCGGTCCTGCCGCTCCGGTGGGGCCGGTGGAGGGCTACCTCTACGAACCGGACGGCGCGGTGATCCGGGCCGGCCTGGTGGCCGACGTCGCGCTGCAGCTTGGCGGACACCTGGTGGATGAGCACATCGCCTATGTGTGCGCACCGGAGCTGGTGGATACACCGTTCGCGCGCGCCTACAAGGTCCTGGACGTGATGCCCTACAACGTCAAGGCGCTCAAGGCCTGGGTGAAGGCAGAGGGCATCGGGGTGCTGGACATCAAAAAGCGCGGCACCGCCGTCACTCCCGAGGAGCTCCGCAGGCAGCTCCTGCCAGGGGGGAAGAGCGCAGCCGGAAAGAACTCCGGCAAGAAGGCCGGGACCAAAACAGCCACCCTGGTCCTGACCCGTATCGGGGAGGACCGGGTGGCCATCGTGGTGGAGCCGGTGCCGGGCACTGCCCGCGAAGAAACGGCTACTGCGCGCGCATGAACTCTTCCGCCGCGCGCACCTGCCCGGCAGTGGGCCGGATGCCGGTGTACAGCACGAACTGCTCCAGGGCCTGGATGGTTGCCACTTCCGCACCGGTAATCACGGGTTTCCCCGCCGCCCGCGCAGCCTTGACCAGCGGCGTCTCGGCGGGCAGCGCAACCACGTCGAACACCACTTTGGCGGCGTCGATGGCTTCCTGCGGGAAGGCCAGGGCACCTGCCTCGGATCCGCCCGCCATGCCAATCGGCGTCACGTTGATGATCAGGTCGGCGGTCCCGCCGTCGAGTTCGGCGCGCCACTGGAACCCGTACTGTTCTGCGAGCGCCCGGCCCGTGGTTTCGTTCCGTGCAATGACCGTGACGTCGGTAAAGCCGGCGTCCCGAAGCGCGGCGACAGTGGCCTTGGCCATCCCGCCCGCGCCCTGGACCAGGACGGAATAGCCCGTAGGCACCTTGTTGGCGGCCAGAAGCTGTTCGATTGCCGTGTAGTCGGTGTTGTAGGCCTTGAGGTGCCCGTCCGTGTTCACGATGGTGTTCACTGAATCAATGGCCTTGGCCGAGGGGTCCATCTCGTCGACGAGGGCGATGACGTCCTCCTTGTACGGCATGGAGATGGCGCAACCGCGGATGCCCAGCCCCCGGACCCCGGCGATGGCCTGTTCAAGGTTGGTGGGGGCGAAGGCCTTGTAGATCCAGTTGAGGTCCAGCTGCTCATACAGGTGGTTGTGGAACCGGGTCCCGTTGTTGCTGGGCCGGGCCGAGAGCGAGATGCAGAGGGTCATGTCTTTATTCAGAATGGGCACCCCACCATTTAACCCGCTCCCGCCCAACTAGGTAGCGCTAAGTGTCGTTTTGAGCCCCCAAAACGACACTTAGCGCTACCTAGTTGGGTTAGGGGCAGCCGGTGCCGGCCGGGAAGCTTCCGACGGCGGCGGGCAGCTTCCCGGGGGCGGGCGCCTTCCCTGCCAGGACGGCGGCCAGGGCGTCAAAGGCACCGTCGGTGCGGCCATAGAGGGCTATCTTCACCGGAGCGGGCGAGTCCTGCAGCGGCCAGGGAGCATCGAGCGCGACGGCGATGTCCCCGTCCGCCCCGCGCCCGCCGTAGCCGATGAGGCTGACCAGCGGCCCGGAGCCCACGGACAGTCCGGCCCGGGCGGCAGCGGCCTCAAACCGGGCCCTGTCCCCTGGCCCGCCGCCGGCCACCCGCACCGCTCCGGGCACCAGGGGTCCGCTGCACGGTCCGGAGAGCACGGTGACGGCGGAGGCGGAAACCCGGGCTGAGAGGGCTCCCCCGCTTCCCGCCGGCGCACCGTTCGCCGCAGCGGTCCTGCCGTGCCACGCCATCATCGTTGCCACCCGCCGGGCGGCCTCGTCCAGGCGCTCAGGCGGCAGGGCGCCGGAGGCGACGGCCTGGACGATGGCCGCATGCGCCTGCCCCACGTCGGCCGGCATCAGCAGGAGGTCAGCTCCGGCGGCAAGGGCCATCACGGCGGCGGTTCCGCCGGGGTACTGCTTGGCCACGGCGCCCATGTTCAGGGCGTCCGTCACCGCCACCCCGTTGAAGCCCAGGCCCCGCAGTGCGGCATACGTGGGTCCGGAGAGCGACGCCGGGACGCCGGGTTGCAGCGCCGGGACAGCGATGTGACCTGTCATCACCATGGGCGAACCGGCGGCGATGGCGGCCCCGAACGGTTTCCAGTCGCGGCCGCCGAGGTCCGCAACGGCGGCGGGCTGCACGGGGAGGCTGACATGGGAATCAACGGCCACCGAACCGTGCCCCGGGAAGTGCTTGACCGCAGGCAGGACGCCCGCGGCGAGCATCCCCTGGGAGAATGCCACGCCGAGCGAAGCGGCAGCGCCCGGGTCCGAGGACATGGACCGGGCACCGATGGTGGGATCCTTCGGGCCGACGGTGACGTCCGTATCGGGAGCGAAGTCCACGTTGAACCCCAGCGGCACCAGCTCCGCAGCCAGCCCTTGCCCGGCCTCCTTGGCCAGTGGCACGCTCCCGGCGGCCCCGTAGCTCATGGGCGTGGGCCATTCCGTCAGGGGTGCCCCCAGCCTGGCAACCTGGCCGCCTTCCTGGTCCACCGCGATGATCCCGGGCCAGGGCCGGCCGCCGGCGGCTGCAGCCTGGGCCAGCCGCTGGTTGACGGCGGCCATGCCGGACACGTCCAGCCTGCCCTGGGGGTCGAGCGGAACGTTGTCGCCCATGATGATGGACCCGGCAAGGTGCAGGCGCTCGATGGCGGCAGCGTGGGCCTCCACCTCCTTGCCCTTGAAGGACGGAAGGAGGACCTGCCCGGCTTTCTCCTCGGTGGTCATCGCCGCCACCGCCGCGGCGGCCTTGTCCTGGTCGCGCTGCCGGGGCCCCCAGCCCAGTGGCCGGGCACCCGGATCAGGTGGCGGGGAGGAGGTGGCGGGCGCCGTCGTCGTACTCGGCGATGCGGCGGGCGAGGCTGGCGCAGAAGGGGCCGACGACGGGACGGGGCCGGGTGCGGCCGTACAGGACGCCAGGGCTACTGCGGCGGAGGCTGCCGCCAGGAGGGGGAAGGTTTTGTTAGGACTCTCACGCAGGTGTTGGAACAAGGCCATCAATACGATGCTACCCCTGCACTAGACTTGAACCATCCGTTCGCCTGCCGGCAACAGCCTGTCAGTGACGGCGTGAGCCAGCGGCAAACAGGACAGTTAGGAAATGAGTGAAGATCGATTTCGCCCCCTCAAGGCAGTCAACGCTGGGAGTTGAGTGGGAACTCGCGCTGGTGGACGGCAGGACAGGCGAACTCGCGTCCGTAGCCAATGAGGTGCTTCGCGGCGTTTCTTCACGACACCCGGAACTCAATGATGACGACGAGCATCCCCACATCAAGCAGGAACTGCTGCTGAACACCGTTGAACTGGTGACCGGCATCTGCGAGACCGCCGCTGAAGCCAAGGAGGACCTCAGCCGTTCCCTGGCCGCCGTCCGCGAAATCACCGATCCCATGGGCGTGGAACTCTTTTGTGCCGGAAGCCACCCGTTCAGCCCGCCGCAGCTGCAGCCGGTGACGGACAAGGCCCGTTATGCCAAGCTGATCGACCGCACCCAGTGGTGGGGCCGGCAAATGGTCATCTACGGCGTGCACGTCCACGTCGGCCTGGACCGCCGCGACAAGGCGCTGCCCGTGCTGGACGGCCTGGTCAACTACTTCCCGCATTTCCAGGCGCTCTCCGCATCAAGCCCGTTCTGGGGCGGAGAGGACACCGGCTACGCTTCACAGCGGGCGCTGATGTTCCAGCAGCTCCCCACCGCCGGCCTGCCCTTCCAGTTCAAGTCCTGGGAGGAGTACGAGTCCTACGTGCAGGACATGTTCACCACCGGCGTGATCGACACCCTCTCGGAGATCCGCTGGGACATCCGGCCGGTGCCCAACCTGGGCACCATTGAGATGCGCATCTGCGACGGCCTGGCCACGCTGGAGGAAGTGGGCGCCATCGCGGCCCTCACCCAGTGCCTGGTGGACGAGTTCTCCACGATCCTGGACAACGGCGGCACCATCCCCACCATGCCGCCCTGGCACATCCAGGAAAACAAGTGGCGCGCAGCCCGCTACGGCATGGACGCCATTATCATCCTGGACGCCGCGGGCCACGAGCAGCTGGTCACCGAGCACCTGCTGGAGACCCTGAACCGGCTTGAGCCCGTGGCCGCCAAGCTGGGCTGCCCGGACGAGCTGGCCGACGTCGAAAAGATCATCCGCCGCGGTGCCGGCTACCAGCGCCAGCGCCGCGTGGCCGCCGAACACGGCGGAGACCTCCGGGCCGTGGTCCTGGACCTGGTCAAGCAGATGCGCAACGGCCCCACCGCTTAGGCCCCTTCCCGCGGTTTACGCCGGGAGGGACACCGAGGTGACCGGCATGGACGAGTCCGGGGCGAAGCGGAGGCCGCTGGGTTCCACTCCCGCCATCACCAGCTGCGCGCCCAGTGCCGCCACCATGGCGCCGTTGTCCGTGCAGAGGTCCAGCGGCGGCACGTGCAGCCTGATCCCGGCGGAGGCGCAGCGCTGGCCCGTGAGCTCGCGCAGCCTTGAGTTGGCCGCCACGCCGCCGCCCAGGAGCACGTCCTTGATGCCGTGCTCACGGCAGGCCAGGACGGCCTTGGAAGAGATGACGTCCACCACGGCCTCCTGGAAGGCGGCCGCAATGTCAGCCACCGGAATCTCCCCGCCGCGCGCCTCGAACTGCTCCACGCAGCGGGCCACCGCCGTCTTGAGGCCGCTGAAGGACCAGTCATAGCGGTGCGGGCCGGGCTCCTCGGCCGTGCCCATGTACTTGGGCTGGCTGAGGCCGCGGGGAAACCGGATGGACTTCGGGTTGCCGGTGCGGGCCACCTTGTCGATGGCCGGTCCGCCCGGATACCCGAGGCCCAGGATGCGGGCCACCTTGTCGTAGGCTTCGCCGGCGGCATCGTCGATGGTGGAGCCGAGGAGCACCACGTCGTCGGTAATGCTGTTGATTTTCAGGATTTCAGTGTGGCCGCCGGAGACCAGCAGGGCGCCGAGGTTCTCGGGCAGCTGCGGGGTACCAGGGGCCGTTCCGGCCGGAGCGCCCCCGTCCAGCAGTCCCACACCCACGTGGGCCACCAGGTGGTTGATGGCGTACAGGGGCTTGCCGGTGGCCACCGCCAGCGCCTTGGCCGCGCACACCCCCACCATGAGGGCTCCGGCCAGGCCAGGACCGGACGTGACGGCGATGGCGTCCACCTCGTCGAGGGTCACGCCGGCGTCGGAAAGCGCCTGTTCCAGGGTGGGAACGAAGGCATCCAGGTGGGCCCGGGAGGCGATCTCGGGAATGACACCGCCGAACCGGACGTGCTCGTCCATGGAGGAGGACACGGTGTTGGTGAGCAGCGTTGTGCCGCGGACCACGCCGACGCCGGTCTCGTCGCAGGACGATTCGATGCCCAGCACCAGTGGCTGCGAGCGGTTCATGGCCGGCGTCCTTCCATGGGATTCGCGTCTTCAGTGCCTGTTCCCGGGGTTCCGGTGAGCTGGAGGCGCATGATGAGGGCGTCGGTCCCGTCGCGGTAATACCGGGGGCGGACGTGGATCTGTTCGAAGCCGAAGCGGACATACAGCTGCTGGGCCCGCGGGTTGTCCGCCCGGACCTCCAGCAGGACGTCCGCCGCCCGCCTGCGCCGGGCTTCGTCGAGGAGGCTGGTGAGCAGCGCGGTGCCGATGCCCCGGCCCTCATATTCAGGGACGACGGCGATGGTCTGGACGTCCGCGATGGGCTCAATGCACATCAGGCCGGCGTAGCCCACGATGCCGTCGCTGCCTTGCGCCACCAGGTAGCGGCGGGTTTCCGGCTGGGACAGTTCGTCGAGGAACATCTGCAGGGGCCAGGCATCGACCGGGAAGAGGCGCTGTTCCAGGGCACTGACGGCGGGGATGTCGTCCAGGGTCATGTCGCGGACGGTGACGTCCTGGCTGCGGGAGCCGGGCGTGGCGTTCACAGGGCCCTCTTCCTTGGTCCGGGGACTTGGGCGTCGGATTCCCGAAGGTACAGCGGCGTGGAGTCGGGAAGTCCGTTGCCGGCCGCCAGCCTGGCCAGCGCGAACTGCCCCAGGTACAGGGCGTCCGGCTGTTCCTCCGCGAAGTCGGGGTGGACTTTCAGTACGTCCGCGTAAAGGCCGGCTCCGGCACCGAAAGCGGGCAGGTCGGGCAGGTCGGCGGCGAAGCTGACATGCGGGCCGTCTTCCAGGACTGGAAGCTGGCCTTCCGTGAGGCTGTAGCGAGCCCAGTAGACCTCTTTGCGGCGCGCGTCGGTTGCCACGAGGAACTCGCTCACCGCCGCCGAGGATTCCGCCACTTCCAGGGCCACGGCATCCAGGCTCATCAGCCCGTGGAGGGGCTTGCCCCAGACAAAGGCCAGGGTCCTCGCGGTGGCGATTCCGGACCGCAGCCCGGTGAAAGGCCCGGGACCCACCCCCACAACCAGGGCGTCGATGTCGTTTCCGGTAACGCCGGCGTCGGCGAGCATCCCTGCGATCCCGGGGGCAAGGACCTCGGCGTGGCTGCGGGTGTCCTCTGTGGAGAAGCTGGCGAGCACTCCTTCCGGCACATGGTCTGAAACCAGGGCGGCGCTGGCTACGGCGGAGGTGTCAATGGCGAGGATCAGCATCAGCGGACGCCTTCCTTCGCGGCGCCGAGCGCCGGGGCTTCAGGCCAGCGGGGACCGTACCCGCGCATGACGATGGTGCGGGGCTCGTCCGCGTCTTCCGTGTCGAAGTCCAGGCCGGCCGAGGGCAGGCCAGTGCCGAGCCCGATGGCCCGGTGCAGGTCGATCTCCAGCCTGCTTTCGCTGAGGTGTTCCACCCGCTCCTTGCCCCACTCCACCACCGTGACGGAGGAGTCCATGGTGTTTTCAAGGTCGATGTCGTCAATCTCGGCTGCTGATCCCAGCCGGTAGGCATCCACATGGACCAGGTCCGGGCCGCCGGGCCGTGGTCCCGCCGGCAGGTTGGGGTGGATGCGGACCAGGACGAACGTTGGGGAAATGATGCCCTCGCGGACGCCCAGCCCCTCTCCCAGCCCCTGGGTGAAGGTGGTCTTCCCGGCACCCAGCTCGCCGCTCAGCACCAGCAGGTCCCCGGCCTCCAGGACCGCAGCAAGGCGGACGGCGAGCGCATGGGTCTGCTCCGCCGTCGTCGCGGTGAAAGTCTGTTCCCAGTTGGGCAGGGCAGCCTCGCCATTGGTGCTCACGGGAGCTTCTCCTGGCTGGACACGGAGCCCGGGTCCTCTTCGTTGACGAAGCAGCGCGGCACCCTGGGGCTGATCCTGGTGACGATCTCATAGTTGATGGTGCCGGCCGCCCGCGCCCAGTCATCGGCGGTGGGGCCGCCGTCCGCGCCGTCGCCGAACAGTTCCGCCTCCGCGCCCAGCAGGTCCGCGCTGGCGGGGCCGGCGTCGCCCATGTCAATGACCATCTGGTCCATCGCAATCCGGCCCACCACGGGATAGGTCGTGCCTGCCACCCGGACAGGGCCGCCGGTAGCGACGCGCGGGACGCCGTCGGCATACCCCATCGGGATCAGGCCCAGCGTGCTGGGGCCGCTGGTGTGGTAGCGGAGGCCGTAGGAGACGCCCTGCCCGTCCGGCACGTCCTTGCACTGTGACACCAGGGTCCGCAGGGTCATGGCCGGACGCAGCCCCAGCTCGGCTGAGCTCTGCCCGCTGAACGGCGAGAGGCCGTAGATGCCAAGGCCCACCCGGACCAGGTCAAAGTGGGTGTCGGGCCGGGAGAGCGTGGCAGGGGTATTGGCAAGGTGCCGGACCTCCGGGTCCACCCCGGCGTCCTCGGCAACGGCAAGGACCTCCCGGAATGTGGCCAGCTGCTGGTCTGTTTCGGGGCGCTCGGGCTCATCGGCAACCGCAAGGTGGGAGAAGATTCCCACTACGCGCAGCAGGCCCTGGTCCTGGTGCTCCATGGCCTCGCCCACCAGCTGGTCCCAGGTGTCCAGGGCGGCTCCGTTCCGTCCCAGTCCGGTGTCCACTTTCAGGTGGATGCGGGCGGGGCGCTCCTGCTCCCGGGCCGCGGCCACGATGCTTTCCAGCTCCCAGCCCGAGCAGCCAATGTCGACGCCGGCCGCCACGGCAGCACCGAAGTTGCTTTCCGTGGTGTGCAGCCAGGCGAGCAGCGGCGCGTCGATACCGGCAGCGCGCAGCGCCAGGGCCTCGGAAATGTGGGCCACGCCCAACCAGGCGGCGCCTGCCTCCAGGGCTGCCCGCGCCACCGGGACCGCACCGTGCCCGTACGCATCAGCCTTGACCACGGCCATGACTTTCGCAGGGGAGGCGGCGGCGGCCAGGCGCCGGACGTTGTGCCGGATCGCGTCGAGGTCGATCACGGCCGACCGTTCATAGCGGGGGCCGGGCCCCGGGGCAGCGCTGAATTCTCCGGTTGTTGCGGGGTAAGTCACCCTAGTGATTCTAGTGCTGGCGCTTCAGGCCGAATAATCCGTCAGGCGTCCGAGAGGTGGGCGATGGTTGCCGAAGCCCGGCGCTGGGCGGCGAGCGGGACGTCCTGGATGATGTCGGCGAGGAAGCCGAAGCGCCTCAGCCATTGGCTTGTCTGGCGCTCGGGACGGGCGTTGGCGCGCTTCCACCAGTCGGCGATATCTCCCCAGCCGGGGGCGGCCAGCGATCCGCCCACCTCCTGCACCGCCAGCGAGGCGCAGAGGTTGGCAAAACGCAGCCTGTTGCCCAGCGGCCAGCCAGCGAGGCTGCCAACGATGAACGCGGCGTCGAAGCAGTCCCCCGCGCCGGTGGGATCGTAGGCCTTGACCGGAAGCGACGGCACCCATTCCTCCTCCCCCGTTTCGGAGTCCACGGCCATGGCACCCTGGGCACCGAGCGTCACCACGGCCACCGGGACCCGGTCCGCCAGCGCATAGAGGGCTGTCCAGGGATCGTCCTTCCCGGTGAAGGCCATGGCCTCGCGCTGGTTGGGCAGGAAGGCATGGAAGTACTGCAGGTTGTCCAGCCGGGCGGGCGCCCATTCTCCGCTCGGGTCCCAGCCGACGTCGCCGAACAGCTTGACCCCCGCGTGGTGGGCTGCCTTGGCCCACGGCTCGATCTCCCTGCCCACTTCCGCGATGCCTGCGAGCGCAGGAGGGGGGTCCCCGATCAGCTCGGAGGAGGTGATGGGCGCGGCGTGGCCGTGGGTCACCATCGACCGGTCCTTCTCCACGCAGAGGGAGACGGTGACGGGTGAGTGCCAGCCGGGCACTTTCTGCGACAGCGAGAGGTCCACGTGCTCCTGGCCGGAGAGAATCTTCCAGTTGAAGTCCCCGTAGCCGTCGTCGCCGAACGCGGCGGCCAGTCCTGTCTTCAGTCCCAGCCGTGCCGCGGCGATGGCCTGGTTGGCAACCCCGCCGGGGCAGCTGCCCATGCCGTCGCTCCAGATTTCGGTGCCGGGCTCCGGCGCGTGCGGAAGGCCCGTGAAAATGATGTCCTGGAAAACTGTTCCGGCCAGCAGCACGTCGAATCCGGGAGTGGAGGGCGGGCGGACAGCTTCCAGGGGGTCGAAGGGGCGGGCTGGGATCGCGTCCATGTCCGCACACTACGCCCTGCCGCGGACATCCGGTAGGGGCCTGCCGGGCGCGGGCCTAGACTGCTGATTATGCGGCTTCTTATTGCCGGCGGCGGGGGTTTCCGGGTGCCGCTGATATACCGGGCGCTGGCCTCCGGCCGCTTTGCGGGGATGGTCAGCGACCTTGTGCTGTACGACGTCGACCCCGCCCGCCTCGAGGCTGTCACCGCTGTTCTTCGCAGCATGCCGGGAGGACCCGGTGCACGCCTTCCCGTCCATTCCACCACCGACCTTCCCGAGGCGCTGGACGGTGCCGGGATGGTGTTCGCCGCGATCCGGCCCGGCGGGACGGCAGGACGGGTGGCGGACGAAAAGGTGGCTCAGGACCTTGGCCTGCTGGGGCAGGAAACGACGGGCGCGGGCGGGATTTCCTACGCCCTGCGGACCATCCCGCACATGCTTCGACTGGCCCGGCTGATGAGGGAGCATTGCCCGGATGCCTGGCTGATCAACTTCACCAATCCAGCGGGCATGGTCACGGAGGCGCTGTTCCCTGAGCTGGGCCGGAAGGTGATCGGCATCTGCGACTCCGCAGGGGCCCTGGTGCAGCGGGCCGCACGGGCGGCCGGCGCGGCGCTTCCGGAAGGACGGCTCGACGGCGTGGGCTACTACGGGCTCAACCACCTGGGCTGGCTGTACCGGCTGGAGTCCGCCGGGCGGGATGTGCTGCCGGAGCTGCTCCGGGACCCGCGGGCGCTGGGCTCGTTCGAGGAAGGCCGGCTCTTCCCGCAGCCGTTCCTGGCCGGCCTTGGCGCCCTGCCCAACGAGTACCTCTATTACTACTACCGGCAGGACGCCGCGCGGACGGCGATGCGCGCCATGGCCCGGACCCGCGGAGAAACCATCCACAGCCAGCAGCAGGAGCTTTATCCACGGCTGGCCGCGGCGGGCGCCGATGCCTTCCGGCTGTGGGAAGAGGCGCGCCGGTCCCGCGAGGAGGGCTACCTGGCCGAGGCCCGCCATGAGGGCGGGCAGCGGGACGAGGCCGACCTGGCGGGCGGCGGCTACGAGCGGGTGGCCCTTGCCGCAATGCACGCCCTGTCCGGAAGAGGCGGCACGCAGCTGATCCTCAACACCCGCAACTCCCTCTCCCGCCCAGCGGAGACAAGCACGCCTGAGCCGGCCACCGCAGGCCCTGCCGCCCTTGAACCGGCGATTCCCGGGCTGCCGGCGGACGCCGTCGTCGAAGTTCCCTGCACGGTGACGGCCGACGGCGCGCTGCCGCTGGCCCAGCAGGCTCCCCCGGAGCCGCAACTGGCACTCCTCCGGCGGGTCAAGGAGGTGGAGTGGCTGACGGTGCGGGCGGCCACGGCCGGTGACCGGGACGCGGCCCTGGACGCGTTCACGCGCCATCCGCTGGTGGATTCCCGGGAGCTGGCCGCGCAGCTGCTGGCGGGTTATGAGCGGGAGTTCCCCGAGCTCCGGGACCTGTGGCGCCGTGGCGGGCGTTAAGGGAGGAGTAGTGTTTTATCGGATGCGCACACTACCGGCGCTGCCAGGACACGCCGGTGGCCGGAAGGAGGTCCCATGGCACTGATCCGCAGGGTCGCTTTGCTCTCCCTCCATACCTCCCCCATGGAGCAGCCGGGCTCCGGCGACGCCGGCGGGATGAACGTCTACATCCGCGAACTCGCATCCGCGCTGGCCGAAGCCGGCGTTGAGGTGGAGATCTTCACCCGGTCCACCTCGGCCAACCAGCCCGCCGTCGAGCACCCGGATCCCGGCGTCTGCGTCCATAACGTCCTGGCCGGGCCCCTGAAGAAGATTCCCAAGGAAGAACTTCCTGGCCTCCTGCACAGCATGGTTGCCGAGATCGAGCAGATCCGCCGCCGCCAGCCGCACGGGCGCTACGACGTGATCCATTCGCACTACTGGGTCTCCGGAATCGCGGGGCTGGAGCTGTCCGGACTCTGGGGCGTGCCGCTGGTCCACACCATGCACACCATGGCCAAGGTCAAGAACCTGCTCCTGGAATCGGGTGAGCAGCCGGAGCCGCGGCGGCGGGAACTGGGCGAGCACCGGATCGTGGACGGAGCGGCCCGGCTGATTGCCAATACCAGTGCCGAGGCCGCTGAACTCGTTTCGCATTACGGCGCCACGTACGACCGGATCGACATCGCCCCGCCCGGCGTGGACCTCAGCACCTTCACGCCTGCCTTCCGGGCACGGTCCCGGGCAGAACGGGGCATCCGTCCCGGGACGTTCCACCTTGTTTTCGCCGGCCGCATCCAGCGGCTGAAGGGGCCCCAGGTCCTGGTCAAGGCCGCCGCGCTGCTCCGGCGGCGCCGCCCGGACATCGACCTCCAGGTCACCATCCTTGGCTCGCTGAGCGGTAACAAGGAATTCAACCTCCGCCGCCTGGTCTCCGAGGCGGACATGGACGACGTCGTCACGCAGCTTCCGCCGGTCACGGCGCCGGAACTTGCGGCGTGGTTCAGGGCGGCGGACGTAGTGGTGATGCCTTCCTTCAGCGAGTCCTTCGGGCTGGTGGCGCTCGAAGCGCAGGCCTGCGGCACGCCGGTGGTGGCCACGCGGGTGGGCGGGCTGTCGCGGGCGATCTTCCACGGCAGGACCGGGCTGCTGGTGGACGGGCACCACGCCGCCGACTGGGCTGATGCGCTTGAGGCCCTTTATGACGATCCCGCCACCCGCGAGGACATGGGGCGGGCAGCCGCCATCCGCGCCCAGAACTCCGGATGGGCCCGCACCGCCGCCATCACGCTCGAAAGCTACCACGCCGCCGTCGACCGCTACTCGGGGAGCAGGCTGGTACAGGCCTTTCCGGCCTCCTGACCACCCCCTACACCCCACCGGACCCGCCAAGCAAAGGACAATGATGCCTTCCACCCCAAGTGACCTGGAGATCGCCAGGACGGCACGGATCCGGCCCATCGAGGAAATCGCAGCTGCGGCCGGCATCAACGCTGACGCCCTGGAACAGTACGGGCGCTACAAAGCGAAGATCGACCCCGCGCGGCTGCAGGCTCCGGCCCCGGCAGGGAAGGTGGTGCTGGTCTCCGCGATGTCCCCCACCCCCGCCGGCGAGGGGAAGTCCACCACCACGGTGGGGCTTGCCGATTCCCTTGCCCGGGCCGGCCACAAGGTAATGATCGCCCTGCGCGAGCCCTCGCTGGGCCCGGTGCTGGGCATGAAGGGCGGCGCCACCGGCGGCGGCTACTCCCAGGTGCTGCCGATGGACGAAATCAACCTCCACTTCACTGGGGATTTCCATGCCGTCACGGCCGCCAACAATGCCCTGATGGCCCTGGTGGACAACCACATCTACCAGGGCAACCAGCTCAACATCGATCCCCGGCGCATGACGTTCAAGCGGGTGCTGGACATGAACGACCGCGCACTGCGGGAGGTGGTCATAGGTTTGGGCGGGCCCACGCAGGGCGTCCCGCGCCAGGACGGTTTCGACATCACCGTGGCGTCCGAGATCATGGCGGTCTTCTGCCTGGCCACGGACCTGGCCGACCTCCGGTCCCGACTGGGCCGGATCACGTTCGGTTACACCTTTGACCGGTCGCCCGTGACCGTGGCGGATCTCGGCGTGCAGGGGGCGCTGACGCTGCTGCTGAAGGAAGCCGTCAAGCCCAACCTCGTGCAGACCATCGCCGGTACCCCCGCCCTGGTCCACGGCGGCCCGTTCGCCAACATTGCCCACGGCTGCAATTCGCTCATTGCCACCCAAACGGCCCGGCGGCTGGCCGACATTGTGGTCACGGAGGCGGGCTTCGGCGCCGACCTTGGTGCCGAGAAGTTCATGGACATCAAGGCACGGACCGGTGGCCTGGCCCCCTCGGCGGTGGTGGTGGTGGCAACGGTGCGGGCCCTGAAGATGCAGGGCGGAGTGGCCAAGGACCAGCTCACCGCACCGAACCTCGCCGCCCTCGAGGCGGGAATGGCCAACCTGCACCGGCACGTGCGGAACGTGGAGAAATTTGGGGTTCCGCCCGTGGTGGCCATCAACAGGTTCGCCTCCGACTCGGCCGAGGAACTCGACTGGCTGCTGGCGTGGTGCGCGGCGGAAGGAGTGCCGGCCGCCGTCGCCGATGTGTGGGGACGCGGCGGCGGAGGTGACGGCGGGGATGAACTTGCGGCGCTCGTGGCGAAGACGGTGGCGGGGCCAAACAATTTCCGGCACCTGTACGCGCTGGGGCTGCCGGTGGAGGACAAGATCCGGACCATCGCCCAGGAAATCTACGGGGCGGACGGGGTGGACTTCTCCGTACCGGCCCTGAAACGGCTGGCCGATATCGAGCGGAACGGCTGGGGCGGCCTCCCCGTATGCATGGCCAAGACCCAGTACTCGTTCACGGACGACGCCTCACGCCTGGGCGCCCCCAAGGGATTCACCATCCACGTCAGGGACCTCCTGCCCAAGACCGGTGCCGGCTTCATTGTGGCCCTGACCGGAGCGGTGATGACCATGCCCGGGCTGCCCGCCGCGCCGGCTGCAATGCGGATGGACGTGGACGGCGACGGCAACCCCGTGGGCCTCGCCTAGCCGCATCCTCTCTCACTTAATGCGGGCTTTCCTGCGATCCTCTCTCACTTGATGCGGGCTTTCCACAGACGCTCTCTCACTTCCGACGAGTCAGGGACCCGTGCGGCCGACGCTTGTGCGGTCACAACGGTCCGCGACGTCACGCCCATCCGGTCTCCGCGCTTCAGCGAAACGAAGATCGCCACCGTAGTCAGCACCACAAGCCCGCAGACGAACGCCACGGAAATGGGGTCCTCGCTGACCAACTTCGGAATCGCCCGCCCGGGCACTGTGACGGCAAAGATAAACGCCACCGCGATTCCGATATAGCTGCCGATCATGTTTCCCCTGTGCGATGCGATGTTGCCGCGAACGGCACTGACCAGGCCCAGAGTAACGGTCACGATGGTGAAGGCCGAGAGCCCGTGCAGCCAGCTGAAATGCCCGTCGGACACAATCCAGAAACTGCTGAAGCAGACGTAGTACATGGCAGCCACCCATAAGTAGCCCATGGTGCGGTGGAGGCGGTCTCGCCGTGGGCGCAGCATCTGCAAGGGCCCGATGGCCAGAACAAAAAGGGCGGCAACCACGTGGCTGGCAAGTAGGACATTCCAAGGCTCCATAGGCCTAGGATAGAGCCACTATCCAAGTGTGTACATCAGGATAGCCGGGGCCGGATTCACTATCCAAACAGACGGGCAGGAAAAGAGGCGGGATGCAGCTCCATGAACTGAGCCAGCGGTCAGGAGTCACACCCGCAAGCATCAAGTACTACCTGCGCGAGGGCCTGCTTCCGCCGGGCGAGGCCGTTCACGCAACCCGTGCCGAGTATTCAGCCAGTCATCTCGAGCGGCTCGAATTAATCCAGGCGCTCCGCCGGATAGTGGGCCTCAACATCGGGCAAATCCGCGGCCTCGTGAAAATGGCCGACGACGGCGTGCCCCGCCTCGATCTCCTAGCTGCGGTCCAGCGGGTGGTGCTGGATCTCGGAAACTACACCACGGCGATCGGTGGCGAAGCGGCAGAGGCGACTGCCGCCGTCGTACGTCTCCGCGGCTGGCCGGATTCCCCAAGTGACGCCCGGAACGCACTCACGGCCCACCTGGAGCTGATGGCGGGCCTCAAGATTGCCGTCTCAGCGACAGTGCTGGAGGCGTACAGCAAGGCGATGGACGATGTGGCCGGAATCGACATTGCCGCAACGACCGCCCCGGAGAGCACCGACAGGCTCATACTTACTGCCGCCGTCGGCATGCATATGCACAGCCAGCTTCTGCTCAAACTCCTGGCACTCGCCCAGGCCAGCCACGCCATCCGCCGATACCAGGATTAAAGGCGCGGCGCTCCCCCACCGAAGTGAGAGAGCGCCGCGTGAAAGCCCACGTTAAGTGAGAGAGGATCGTCCAGAAACCCGCGTCAAGTGAGAGACGGTCTCAGGGGCAAACCGGACTGGAGGGTTAGCGCTCGAGGTCTCCGCGGATGAAGGCTTCCACCTTTTCGCGGGCGAGGTCGTCGTTGAACTGCTCCGGCGGGGACTTCATGAAGTAGCTCGATGCCGAGAGCAGGGGTCCGCCGATGCCGCGGTCCAGGCCGATCTTGGCGGCGCGGATGGCGTCGATGATCACGCCGGCGGAGTTCGGGGAATCCCAGACCTCCAGCTTGTATTCGAGCGACACGGGCGCGTCGCCGAAGTTGCGGCCCTCAAGGCGGACGAACGCCCACTTGCGGTCGTCAAGCCACTGGACGTAGTCGGACGGGCCGATGTGCACGTCCTTGGCAGCCAGTTCGGCTTCGACGTTCGACGTCACAGCCTGCGTCTTGGAGATCTTCTTGGACTCCAGGCGGTCGCGCTCCAGCATGTTCTTGAAGTCCATGTTGCCGCCGACGTTCAGCTGGTAGGTGCGGTCCAGGGTGACGCCGCGGTCTTCGAAGAGCTTCGCCATGACGCGGTGCGTGATGGTGGCACCGATCTGGCTCTTGATGTCGTCGCCCACGATCGGTACGCCGGCGGCGGTGAACTTGTCAGCCCACTCCTTGGTCCCGGCAATGAACACGGGCAGGGCGTTCACGAAGGCGACGCCGGCGTCGATGGCGCACTGGGCATAGAACTCGGCGGCTTCCTGCGACCCCACCGGCAGGTAGCAGACCATGACGTCAACCTCGGCGTCCTTGAGCGCCTGGACGACGTCCACGGGCTCTTCGGTGGACTGCTCAATGGTCTCGAGGTAGTACTTGCCCAGGCCGTCGAGGGTGTGGCCGCGCTGGACGGTGACGCCGCTGGGCGGCACGTCAGCGATCTTGATGGTGTTGTTTTCGCTGGCCAGAATGGCGTCGGCAAGGTCAACGCCGACCTTCTTGCCGTCGACGTCGAACGCGGCGACGAACTCAACGTCACCCACGTGGTACGGGCCGAACTCAACGTGCATCAGGCCCGGAACCGTGGCCTTGGGGTCGGCGTCCTTGTAGTAGTGGACGCCCTGGACCAGCGAAGCGGCGCAGTTACCTACGCCGACGATTGCAACACGAATCGGATGTGAAGACACGGAACTCCTTTGAGGACAAACGTCAGCCCGCCGCGATCGCGTCGAAGAATGGACGACGGCGGCGCGGCAGGCTCTGCGCCAAGCGGCGCGTTTTCATAGTATCCAACTGAGTGGGACCGGGGCTTGTTCCCCCGTCCCACTCTGTGGAATCACGGTAACGGAATCAGGCAGGCTGCTTCCAGAGGTTGATGTCCGATTCAACGGCGAACTCGTCGATGGCGTTCAGCTCGTCCGCGGTGAACTCGAGGTTGTTGATGGCGGCCAGGGTGTCCTCCAGCTGGCGGACGCTGGAGGCGCCGATGAGGGCGGAGGTGACCGGCGAGCCCTTCGGCTGGTCCCGCAGGATCCAGGCAACGGCCATCTGGGCCAGCGACTGCCCGCGGCCCTCGGCGATCCTGTGCAGGCCCCGGATCCGGTCCAGCTTCTCCTCCGTGATGGCGTCCTCGGAGAGGAAACGTGCCTTGGCCGCCCGGGAATCGGCGGGGATGCCGTTCAGGTAGCGGTCGGTGAGCATGCCTTGGGCCAGCGGGGAGAAGGCGATGGAGCCTGCACCCACCTGGTCGAGCGCCTCGTACAGGTTCGGGGTTCCGTTCTCGGTCCAGCGGTTGAGCATGGAGTAGCTGGGCTGGTGGATGAGCAGCGGGGTGCCGAGCTCTTTCAGGATGCGGGCGGCTTCAAGGGTCTGCTCGGGTGTGTAGGACGAGATGCCGGCGTACAGCGCCTTGCCGGAGCGGACGGCGTAGTCCAGGGCGCCCATGGTCTCCTCCATGGGCGTCTCGGGGTCCGGCCGGTGGCTGTAGAAGATGTCCACATAGTCCAGGCCCATCCGCTGCAGCGACTGGTCCAGGCTGGAGATGAGGTACTTGCGGGAGCCCCACTCCCCGTACGGGCCAGGCCACATGTAGTAGCCGGCCTTGGTGGAGATGACCAGCTCGTCCCGGTAGGGCTTGAAGTCATCCTGCAGGTGGCGGCCGAAGTTGGTTTCGGCGGAGCCGTCCGGCGGGCCGTAGTTGTTGGCGAGGTCGAAGTGGTTCACGCCCAGATCGAAGGCGCGGCGGAGGATGGCGCGCTGTTCGTCAAAGCGCTTGTCGTCACCGAAGTTGTGCCAGAGGCCCAGCGAGATGGCCGGGAGTTTCAGGCCGCTCCGGCCGACGCGGCGGTAGGGCATGGATTCATAGCGGTTTTCCGCGGCTGAATAAGTCATACGTTCCATCCTGCCAGTTGTGACGGG
Source organism: Pseudarthrobacter sp. GA104 (assembly GCF_009741265.1). Lineage (GTDB taxonomy): Bacteria > Actinomycetota > Actinomycetes > Actinomycetales > Micrococcaceae > Arthrobacter. Next base: position 3,522,980 of record NZ_WOWL01000001.1, on the reverse strand, counting down.
CGCTACAGTCCGGAGCGCAAAAGTTACGCCGCGGGCTGACAGCTCCAGCCCGCGGCGCAAACGTTGCCTGACCAGGGATCAGGACTTCACAATGGCCGCGCTCCAGGGCGCCAGGGCGAGGGCTTCGCCGTCAAGGCCGGTCCCCTCGTCCGTTGCCAGCAGGACGGCACCGGGCACATTTTCCAGCCGGACCTTGGCGTCCGACAGGTTCAGCAGCACCTCAATGCTCCCCCGCCGGAATCGCAGCCAGCCCGCGTCGTCGTCGAACGTCACGTCCGTCTCGGTGAAGCCAAGGCCGGCAAGTTCCGCGTGCTCCCGGCGCAATGCCGTCAGGGAGCGGTAAAGCTCGAGGAGCCGCGCGTGGTCACCCCTGGCGGCCTCGTCCCAGTTCAGCTTGGACCGGCGGAAGGTCTCCGGGTCCTGGGGATCGGGCACGACGGCGGGATCCCACCCCATGCGCTCGAACTCCTTGATCCGGCCTTCCGCAGTGGCCTTGCCGAGTTCAGGCTCAGGGTGGGAGGTGAAGAACTGCCAGGGCGTGCTCGCGGCGAACTCCTCGCCCATGAACAGCATGGGCGTGAACGGCGAGGTCAGCGTGAGTACGGCGGCCACGGCCAGCTGCCCATGGGACAGCGACTGCGAGAGCCTGTCCCCCGTGGCGCGGTTGCCGATCTGGTCGTGGTTCTGGCTGCACACCACCAATGCCGCCGGGTGCACCAGCGAAGCATTGATGGGCCGGCCGTGGTGCCGGCCGCGGAAGCTGGAGTAGCTGCCGTCGTGCAGGAAGCCGTCCTTGAGTACCTTCGCCAGGACCCCCAGCGACTGGAAGTCCTCGTAGTACCCGGTGGTCTCGCCGCTGACGCTCACGTGCACCGCGTGGTGGAAGTCGTCGCTCCACTGCCCGGCCAGCCCGTACCCGTTGGCGTCCCGGGGATACAGCAGGCGGGGGTTGTTCAGGTCCGATTCCGCAATCAGGGTCTTCGGCAGCCCCGTTTCGGCCGAGACGGCGTCGCCCAGCGCACCGAACTCTTCCAGGATGTGCACGGCCCGCTCATCGCGCAGCGCGTGCACCGCATCCAGCCGGAGCCCGTCCACGTGGTAGTCGCGGAGCCACAGCGCCAGGTTGTCCAGGATGTACTCGCGCACCACGTCCGAGCCGGGGCCGTCCAGGTTCACCGAGTCGCCCCACGTGTTGGCGTCGCCCTGCTTCAGGTAGGGCCCGAACCTGGACAGGTAGTTCCCGCTGGGGCCGAGGTGGTTGTAGACAACGTCCTGGATGACGCCAATGCCGGCAGCATGGGCCGCGTCCACGAACCGCTGGTAGGCCGCCGGGCCGCCGTAGCCTTCGTGGACCGCGTACCACTGGACGCCGTCGTAGCCCCAGTTGTGGGTTCCGTTGAAGCCGTTGACCGGCAGCAGTTCGACGAAGTCTACGCCGAGGTCCGCCAGATAGCCCAGCTTTGCGGCGGCGGCCTCCAGGGTTCCCTCGGGCGTGAAGGTCCCCACGTGGAGTTCGTAGATGACCGAGCCCTGCAGTTCCTTGCCCTCCCAGCCGCCGTCCTGCCAGGCATGGGCGGCGGGGTCGAAGGTCCTGGAGAGCTCATGCACTCCGGCAGGCAGCCGCCGCGACCGCGGATCCGGCAGCGGGTGGCCGTCCCCGTCCAGCAGGTACCCGTAGTCCACCTCGCCCTCGCCCGGTGCGTCCGGAGCGGCCCACCAGCCGTCCGAGCCGGGCGCCGTCTCCTTCTTCACCATGGGGTACTGCCGGCCGTCCGCGAGCAGGGTTACCGACCTGGCCTCCGGGGCCCAGACATCGAAACGGTCCGGCCCAACATTCACGAGGGTCATGCCTGTTCTCCATCCACTGGTACCAGCAAAGCCACAGGGTAGGTACCCAGCACGTCTGCCACCGAAACGGCGCCCGGCCCGTGGCCGGCGCCGGTCAGCGCGTCCCGCATGGTCACGGAAAGTTCGACGGCGGTGTCCTGCCAGCCGCCGTTGGCCGCCAGTCCGGCGGGCAGCCGGGTGGCCAGCGTCAGGGCGCCCGCGGCACCGTCACTCCCGCGGTGGAAGGCGAGCAGGTGCGCTGCCGCGGAACCTGTGGCCGTCACAGGGTGGTAGCCCTGGAACAGTTCGGGCCGGTCGCGGCGGAGCCGGAGTGCCCGGGAGGTGGCCAGGAGCTTGCTGGTTTCGGTGCCCGCCTCAGGCAAGGTGCCGGCGTCGAGCTTTGCCAGCTCCTCCTGCCGGCGGGCGAAGTCCACGGGCCGCCGGTTGTCGGGGTCGGTCAGGGACCGTTCCCAGAACTCGCTGCCCTGGTACACGTCCGGAACGCCCGGCATGGTCAGTTGGACCAGCTTGGCGGACACGGAGTTGGACGCGGCGTAGGAGTCGATCCGTGCCACGAAATCCTCCACCACCCTGGCGACCCGGGCGTCGTCGAACATTGCGTCCACGGCTGCCTTGACTGAGGACTCGAAGTCCCCGTCCGGGTCCGTCCAGGTGGTGGAGTTGCCGGCTTCCCGGGCGGCCTTTTCCGCGTAGCCCTGGAGCCGTTCCCGGCTGGCGGGCCACGCTCCGACGACCGCCTGCCAGAGCAGGTTCTCGTACGGGCCGTCCGGGATCGGGGCAAGTTCGCGCAGCGTGTCCAAGGTGTCCGCCCACTCCCGGGGAAGTTCAGCGATGACCGAGATCCGTGCCCTGGCGTCCTCGCTGCGCTTGGTGTCATGGGTGGACATGGTGGTCATCGACAGCGGCAGCTCCTGCTGGCGGCGGAGCATCCTGTGGTGGAACTCCTCAACCGGCACGGAGAATTCGGTCGGTTCGGCCCCCACCTCCGTCAGCGTGCCCAGACGGGTGTAGCGGTAGAACGCGGTGTCCTCCACGCCCTTGGCCATCACCATGCCGGAGGTCTGCTGGAACCGGACCGCGATGGGGTTCGCGGGATCAAGGAGCAGCGGCAGCAGCGTTCCCACGGCAACCTCCAGCTCGGGCCGCGAGGCAGCGGCGGACTCGCACGCCTCTTTGAGGATCTCAGCGCCGGTGGGCAGGTAGGTCCGGTACACCGGGAACGCGGCAATGATCTCGGCGATGGCGTCGGCTGCCTGGTCCACCGTAAGCCCGTGGGACTCGGGAACCAGCCGGGCCAGCCGCAGCACCTCGGAACGCAGGATGCCGTCCGCGATCATCCGCTTGGTGCCCCGGATCATCCCGGCATAATCCGCGGGAATATCGGAGTTCCGGAGCTTCGCGTCCAGGGCGTCCAGCGCCTGTTCTCCGGCCGGGTCCACGAACACCCGGTCCACGTCCGCCAGGGCGTCGTACCCGGTGGTTCCTTCACACGCGAACTCGCTGGGCAGGTCCTCGCCCGGTTCGAGGATTTTCTCCACCAGCACATAGGCGCCGCCGCTGAGGTCCTTCAGCCAGCGCAGGTACCCCACCGGATCTGCCAGCCCGTCAGGGTGGTCCACCCGCAGGCCGTCCACCAGGCCCTCACGGAACCACCGGCCCACCTCGGCATGGGCTTCCTCGAACACGCGCGGAGTTTCCACCCGGATCCCCGCGAGCGTGGTAACCGCGAAGAAGCGCCGGTAGTTGAGCTCCGCGTCCGCGCGGCGCCAGTCCATCAGCTCGTAGTGCTGGCGGCTGTGCACCTCCTGCGGTGAATCGCCGTCGGAGTACGTGCCCTCGGCGAGCGGGAAGCGGTGGTCGTAGTACCGGAGTTCGCCGTCCTTGATCTCCAGCTTGTCCAGGTCCCCGTCAGAGCCCAGCATGGGCAGCCGGATCTTCCCGCCGGCAAGCTCCCACTCGACATCGAACGCGTCGGCGTACGGTGAGCCCTGCCCTTCCTTCAGCAAAGACCACCACCATGGGTTCTGGGCCGGCGTCGCCACGCCCACATGGTTGGGCACAATGTCCACCAAAACGCCCATGCCGTGTTCGCGCGCGGCCTTGGACAGCGCCGCCAGCCCCTCGGGGCCGCCCCGCGCCGGGTCCACGGCGGAGGGATCGGTCACGTCATAGCCGTGGTCCGAGCCCTGCTCCGCCGTCAGGATGGGTGAAAGATACACCCAGTCCACCCCGAGCGACTTCAGGTACGGCACCTTTTCGGCAGCATCAAACAGTGTGAAGCTGCTCCGGATCTGCAGGCGGTAGGTGGATGCGGGCACCCTCATTTTTTGGAAGACTTCCGCGAGCCGACCTTGGTGGTCTTCCCGGGTTCGGCCACCATGGGCGTGGTGAGCGACTCGGTTTCGCTGGTGGAGGTCTGCGTCAGGGCCGCCAGGGATGCGGCCACGGAGTGGTCAGGCTCAACTTCCTCGACTTGGTGCGCGCGCAGGACCACCAGGGACTTTGCTTCCACGGGCAGCGGCTCCCCGGCGTTGACCGGCTGGGTGTCCGCGTTCTGCCCGGCAGTGTCGATGATGACGTCCCAGGCCGGTGCGTATTCGTCCGCAGGCAGGGTGAACTTGACGGTGTCATCGTGGGCATTGAAGTACAGCAGGAAGTTCACGTCGGTGATCCTCCGGCCGCGGCTGTCCTTGCCCTGGATGCCATGGCCGTTCAGGAAGACGCCCACGGACCGCCCGAATCCGCTGTCCCACGCTTCCGGCTTCATGGTCTCGCCCGACGGATCCAGCCAAACGATGTCCGGCAGCCGTTCTCCTTCGCCCCGCAGCACGGGCCGTCCGTCGAAGAACCGGCTGCGGCGGAAGGTGGGGTGCTTGGCCCGCAGCGCGTTGACCGCTGCCGTGAACTCGATCAGCGGCTGGTCGACGGTGTCCCAGTTGACCCAGGTCAGCTCGGAGTCCTGGCAGTAGCCGTTGTTGTTGCCTTGCTGGGTGCGCCCCATTTCGTCACCGTGCAGGAGCATGGGGACTCCCTGGGAAAGCAGCAGCGAGGCAATGAAGTTCCGTTGCTGCCGGGCGCGCAGGCCAAGGACTTCGGGGTCATCGGTGGGACCTTCGACGCCACAGTTCCAGGACCGGTTGTGGGATTCGCCGTCGTTGTTGCCTTCGCCGTTGGCCTCGTTGTGCTTCTCGTTGTAGGACACCAGGTCCGCGAGCGTGAAGCCGTCATGCGCGGTGACGAAGTTGATGGAGGCCACCGGCCGGCGGCCGGAGTGCTCGTACAGGTCCGCGGACCCGGTGATGCGGGAGGCGAATTCGCCGAGCGTGGCGGGCTCGCCGCGCCAGAAGTCCCGCACGGTGTCGCGGTATTTGCCGTTCCATTCAGTCCACTGCGGCGGGAAGTTGCCCACCTGGTAGCCGCCGGGGCCAACGTCCCAGGGCTCGGCGATGAGCTTCACCTGGGAGACGACCGGGTCCTGCTGGATGAGTTCGAAGAAGGTGGACAGCTTGTCAACATCGTAGAACTCGCGGGCCAGGGTGGAGGCGAGGTCGAAGCGGAAGCCGTCCACGTGCATCTCGCTGACCCAGTAGCGCAGTGAGTCCATCAGCAGCTGCAGGGAGTGCGGCTGGCGGACGTTGAGGGAGTTGCCGGTGCCGGTGTAGTCCATGTAGTGCTTTTCGTCGCCCTCCATCAAGCGGTAGTAGGCGGCGTTGTCGATGCCCTTGAAGGACAGCGTGGGGCCCAGGTGGTTGCCTTCCGCGGTGTGGTTGTAGACGACGTCCAGGATGACCTCGATGCCGGCCTTGTGCAGGGACCGCACCATGGCCTTGAAGTCCTGGACCTGCTGGCCGGTGTCGCCGGTGGAGCTGTAGGTGTTCTGCGGCGCAAAGAAGCCGATGGTGTTGTAGCCCCAGTAATTGTTCAGGCCCTTGTCCTGCAGGGTGCCTTCATTGACGAACTGGTGCACGGGCATCAGCTCGATGGCGGTGACGCCGAGCTTCTGCAGGTGGGAGATGACGGCGGGGTGCGCCACACCGGCGTAGGTTCCGCGCTGTTCCTCGGGGATTTCCGGGTGGAGCTGGGTGAGGCCCTTGACGTGGGCTTCGTAGATGACGGACTGGTGGTAGGGAATCCGGAGGTTCTGGTCGCCGTCCCAGTCGAAGAAGGGGTTGATGACCACGCCCATCATCATGTGGCTGGCGGAGTCCTCGTTGTTGATGGAGTCCGGCTCGCCCAGGTTGTAGGTGAACAGGGACGGATCCCAGTCCACCTGGCCGTGCACGGCCTTGGCATAGGGGTCCAACAGGAGCTTGTTGGGGTTGAAGCGGTTGCCCGACGCGGGGTCGTAGGGTCCGTGGACGCGGTAGCCGTACTTCTGGCCCGGCTGGACCTGCGGGATGTAGCAGTGCCAGACGTATCCGTCCACCTCGTCCAGGGTGATGCGGGTTTCCTTGCCGTCCTCATCGAAGAGGCAAAGTTCGACTTTTTCTGCTCGTTCGCTGAACAGGGCAAAGTTGGTGCCGGTTCCGTTGAACGTGGCACCCAGGGGATAAGCCGATCCAGGCCAGACTTCCATAATGCTCCTCTTTGTGATTCGGCAGCAGAGGAGCAGGAGCGCCCCTACTGCCGGTGCGAACTAATGCCTACCGTAACGGCTGGCTGTGACTATTACATTTCCCGGCCCCAGAGTTACTAAGCTTGCTGACTTTACCCCACACCTCGGGTAAGGCGTCGGCAATTCCGCCAGCAGCGATCGGACCACCGGAGCACGCGTCCGACGCCGACGTGCCGGCTTTCCCGTGCAGGGCGGCTCCCAGCGCGGCAATAGCGGCCCACCGCGCGTCCCCGTCAGCGCCCACCTTACGGAAGCGTCCGACGTCGGAACCGGCCTGGGCGAGCAGCGCGCCGATGACGCCGGCCAGGACGTCGCCGCTGCCGGCGGTGGCGAGCCAGGGTGTGCCGTCAGCCTGGCTGTACACGCTGCCGGAGGGTGCGGCCACCAGGGTGGTTGCGCCCTTGAGGAGCACTGTGGCCCCGGTCAGCTGCGAAGCGTGGCGGACGGCGGCCAGGGTTCCGGCTTCCACGGCTTCCCTGTCCTCCCCCCGGCCAAGGCGCCGCAGGAGCGCGGCGAGCTCGCCGGCATGCGGGGTGAGGACAACCTGCGGGGCCAGAACATCGGGAAGGGCGGGCAGGGCCCCGGCATCTGCCACGACAGGGAGCCCGGAGTCCACGGCATCGCGGGCGCGCTGGAGCTGGTCATGGTCCCCGGGACCCATGCCCGAGCCCACCAGCCAGGCCTGGACGCGGTTCTCCGCAACCGTGCCGGTACTGCAAACCACTTCGGGGCAGGACTGCCGCACCAGGTCAGCGACTTCGGGCGGACCGAGGTAACGGACCATCCCCACCCCGGCGGCGAGCGCACCCCGGCAGGCCAGGACGGCGGCGCCCGGATAATCAGCGGACCCCGCCACCACGCCCAGCACCCCGCGCGAATACTTGTGGGCCCGGCGGGCAGGGCGCGGGAGGATCCTGGCCATGTCCACTTCTTCGAGCCGGCGCAGCAACGGTTCGGGCAGGTGTTCCTCGATGCCGATCGGCACTACCTCCACCCTGCCGGCAAAGTCGGCGCCCGGGTCGGCCAGCAGGCCCGCCTTGGCGCCGCCGAACGTGACGGTCAGGTCAGCGGGCAGCACAGGCCGGGACACTTCCCCGGTGTCGGCGTCCACGCCGCTGGGAAGGTCGCAGGCCACAACAAAGTTCTTTCCGGCGCCGTCAGCCCTGAGCTCGGCGAGGGCGGCCACGAGGCCGGCAGCACTTCCCCGCAGCCCGCCTTGCGCACCTGTGCCCAGCACGGCATCGATCACGACGTCGGCGCAGGCCGTTTCTGCCGCAAGTTTCCCGGGTGCCGCTTCGGAGAGGCGGCGGACCCGGCCGCCGGCGCGCTCAAAGGCAGCCAACGCCAGTGCGTGGGCGGAATCCCCGGTGAGGACCGCCGTCGTCCGCACGCCCCGGGCCGCAAGGAACGAGGCCGCGTACAGCCCGTCCCCGCCGTTGTTGCCCTTGCCGGCCAGCACTGCGACGCTGGCACCGTAAACGCGGCGGCCGCGGGTTTTGAGCTCGGCGAAGACCGCGTTGGCCAGGCCGTGGGCGGCGCGCTGCATGAGGGCGTCCCCCAGGCCGGAGGCGAGGAGCGGTTCCTCGGCCTGCCGGACCTGGGTGCCGGTGTAGGCGCTGATCAACGTGTCAGTCCCGTGACGGCCGGAGCCGCTCAGCCTTCGGCCAGGACCGTCGCAGTGGCGATGCCGCCGTCGTGGCTCATGGAGAGGTGCCAGCGCTTGACGCCCTTCGCCTCTGCCACGGCCAGCACGGTGCCCTTCACCTGGACGGTGGGCCCGTTGTGGTCCAGGCCGATCCAGCAGTCCTGCCAGTTCATGCCGGCCGGCGCGCCCAGGACCTTGGCCACAGCCTCCTTCGCGGCAAACCGCGCGGCGAGGGACCGGGTGTTCAGCTCCCGCTCAGCCGGAACGAACAGCCGGTCCCGGAGGCCGGGGGTGCGCTCAAGCTGGCGGCCGAACCGCTCGATGTCTACAACGTCTACGCCAATGCCAACAATCATGCGGCTTATTCTACGGTGACGCCCCCGGGCTGCCGCCTATGCCGGGCCGGAGCACATGCTTAAAAGCTGAAGCCCCGGGCTCTGTGCCCGGGGCTTCAGCTCTAAATCAGGTCCAGTTACTCGACGGTGACGCTCTTGGCGAGGTTGCGGGGCTGGTCCACGTCGTAGCCCTTTGCCTGGGCCAGTTCCGCGGCGAAGATCTGCAGCGGGACGGTGGTCAGCAGCGGCATCAGCAGCGTCGGGGTTTCCGGGACGTAGAAAACGTGCTCGGCGTAGGCCTTGACCGCTTCGTCGCCTTCCTCGGCGATGACCAGGGTGCGGGCGCCGCGGGCGCGGACTTCCTGGATGTTGGAGACCACCTTGGCGTGCAGGGAATCACGGCCGCGCGGGGACGGGACCACCACGAACACCGGCTGGCCTTCATCGATCAGGGCGATCGGGCCGTGCTTGAGCTCACCTGCGGCGAAGCCCTCGGCGTGGATGTACGCGATTTCCTTCAGCTTCAGCGCACCCTCCAGGGCCACCGGGTAGCCCACGTGGCGGCCCAGGAACAGCACCGACTTCTCGTTGGCCATGCTCCGGGCCAGCTCGCGGAGCGGGCCGGCGTTGTCCAGGATCTTCTGGATCTTCGCCGGGATCTTGTTCAGGTCCGCGAGGACGTCCTTGATCTGGCCGGAGAAGATGTTCCCGCGCAGCTGCGCCAGGTACAGGCCCAGCAGGTACGCGGCGGTGATCTGGGCCAGGAACGCCTTGGTGGAGGCCACCGCGATCTCCGGGCCGGCGTGCGTGTAGAGCACGGCGTCGGACTCGCGCGGGATGGTGGAACCGTTGGTGTTGCAGATCGAGATGGTCTTGGCGCCCTGTTCCCGGGCGTAGCGGACGGCCATCAGGGTATCCATGGTTTCCCCGGACTGGCTGATGGACACCACCAGGGTGTTCGCATCCAGGATCGGGTCCCGGTAGCGGAACTCGTGCGCGAGCTCCACCTCGGTGGGGATCCGGCACCAGTTCTCGATCGCGTACTTCGCCACCATGCCCGCGTACGCCGCGGTGCCGCAGGCCAACACGATGATCTTGTTGACCTGCTTCAGCAGCGCCGGGTCGATCCGCAGCTCATCCAGGGTCAGCTTGTGGTTGATGTCCGAGCGGCCCAGCAGGGTCTGCGCCACGGCGTCCGGCTGGTCATGGATTTCCTTCTCCATGAACGAGCTGAACCCGCCCTTTTCGGCGGACGCCGGGTCCCAGTCCACGTGGTATTCCTTGCCCGCGGCCGGGTTGCCGTAGAAGTCGGTGATCTCCACCGTGTCCGCGGTGATGGTGACGATCTGGTCCTGGCCCAGCTCCACCGCCCGGCGGGTGTAGTCGATGAACCCGGACACGTCCGAGCCGAGGAAGTTCTCCCCCTCACCCAGGCCCACCACCAGGGGCGAGTTGCGGCGGGCGGCCACCACGACGTCGGGCTGGTCGGCGTGGACCGCGAGGAGCGTGAACGCACCCTCAAGGCGCTGGCAGGCGAGCTCCATGGCGCGGGTCAGGCCGCCGTCGGACGCGTCCCCGCCGAGCTTGTTCCGGAAAATGTCGCCCAGCAGCGCCGCAGCCACCTCGGTGTCCGTCTCGGACAGGAACGTGACGCCCTTGTCCAGCAGCTCCTGCTTGAGCTCGGCAAAGTTTTCGATGATGCCGTTGTGGATCACGGCAAGCCTGCCCTCATCAGCCAGGTGCGGGTGCGCATTCCGGTCCGTCGGCCCGCCGTGCGTGGCCCAGCGGGTGTGGCCGATCCCGGTCATCGTCTCCGGCAGCGGACGCGCCTCCAGCTCAGCAATCAGGTTGCTCAGCTTCCCGGACTTCTTCCGGGACTCGATCACGCCCTTGGACACCACAGCCACCCCCGCGGAGTCGTAGCCCCGGTACTCCAGGCGGCGCAGCCCCTCAAGGACAACATCCAACGCACTGTGACTTCCGCCGTTACCAGAACGGCCCACATAACCCACGATTCCACACATAGGCTCAAGACTATCGGCAGGGGTGCCCTACCTCTAAACCGGGACACTCTGCCCGGGCGGTTGTGCGTGGCACTCCCAGCCGCTGCCGCCGCGCTCAAATCCGCCTCCATTTCGCTATGTGCCGGGCGAGGGGCAGAATCACTAACGTGACTTTGCAACGCAACGAGGCGAACGGAGAGGGTGTCTCCCCGTTCGTCGAGCTGGACCGGCAGACCTGGTCCCGGCTCGCAGATGAGATGGAACAGCCTCTTAACCAAGAGGACATCGTCCGTCTCCGCGGCCTCGGGGATCCTTTGGACATGAAGGAGATCCGCGAGGTCTACCTTCCCCTGTCGCGGCTCCTGCACCTCTACGTCGAGGCTGCCGGGCAGCTGCACGCCGCCACCACCACGTTCCTGGGCGAGCACACCCAGCGCACGCCGTTTGTGATCGGCGTGGCGGGGTCCGTGGCGGTGGGCAAGTCGACCATTGCGCGCGTGCTCCGGGAGATGCTGCGGCGCTGGCCCGGTACCCCCAACGTGGAACTCATTACGACGGACGGCTTCCTTTATCCGCTGGCCGAACTCAAGCGGCGGCAGCTGCTGGAGCGCAAAGGCTTCCCGGAGTCGTACGACCGGCGGGCCCTGCTGCGTTTTGTGAGTGAGATCAAGAGCGGCGCGGAGGAAGTGCGCGCCCCGTGGTATTCCCACGTGACGTACGACATCGTTCCGGACAAGGAAGTGGTGGTGCGCCGGCCCGATGTCCTGATTGTTGAAGGGCTGAACGTGCTGGCCCCGGCGCGGCCGAGGCACGACGGCCGGCAGGGCCTGGCCTTGAGCGACTTCTTCGACTTCTCCATCTACGTGGATGCCAAGACTTCCTACATCGAGGAATGGTATGTGGACCGGTTCCGCAAGCTGCGGAGCACGGCGTTTGCCCAGCCGGAATCGTACTTCCACCGCTACGCCACGTTGTCCGACGAAGAAGCCGAGGTCACCGCGCGGGAGATCTGGAAGCGCATCAACGAACCCAACCTGGAGGAAAACGTCCTTCCCACCCGGGGCCGTGCCCAGCTGGTGCTGACGAAGGAGGCGGACCACTCGATCCGCCGTATGCTGCTCCGGAAGGTTTAACACAGGTGTGCCACGACTGCTCCCCCGGTGCGGCTGTCCCCCCGGCTGAGGCACCCAGCCGGCGCAGCTTCACCCGCTTCCTCGCAGCCGGCGCCGGACTGATTGTTCTGGCAGCGTGCACGCCGGAGGCACCCGCGGCGGTGGCGCCGTCGTCCGCCTCCCCCACCTCCTCCACGGGCAGTGCACCCGCGCCCGCCCCGGAAAGCACGACGGCGGCGCCCCCCACCGAGGTTGCCGCACCTGCCGCCCCGTCCCCCGCGCCGTCGCCCTCCGCAGCCCTGCCGCGGCAGTTCTCGCTCACAGACCCCGCGAGTCCCTGGCTGGTGGTCAACAAGCACCGCCCCCTGGTCCCGGCCGACTACGTCCCGGCTGATTTGGTGCCGCCCGCCGTCGCAATGACCGCGTCCGGCGAAGCTGCGCTGCTGAACAGCACGACGGCGGCGGCTGCGGAGGCGATGTTCGCCGCTGCCGGGCGGGACGGCGTGGCGATGGTCCTGGCCAGCGGGTACCGCTCGTACGGCACGCAGGTGGGGACCTACAACAACTACGTCGCTGCGCGGGGGCAGGCCGACGCGGACACGGCCAGTGCGCGCCCTGGCTACTCGGAACACCAGACGGGCTGGGCGTTCGACATCGTCGACGGCGGGGGCGCGTGCAGTTTCCAGCCGTGCTTTGCCGACCAGCCCGCCGCCGTGTGGGCCAAGGCGAACGGGCACCGGTTCGGCTTCGTGGTGCGGTACCCGTGGATGTTCCACCCCGTCACGGGGTACTACTACGAGCCGTGGCACCTGCGGTATATCGGCGTGGAGGCGGCCACGGACATGGTTGCGCGCGGGATTTTCACGCTCGAGGAGTACTTCGGCGTGGAGGCGGCGCCGGGCTACCCATAAGGCAACTGCGCTAGTTTGGTTCCTATGCTGACTGGATTCAAGAACTTCATCATGAAGGGCAACGTCGTTGACCTTGCCGTCGCCGTGGTTATCGGCACCGCCTTCGGCGCGGTGGTGACTGCTTTGGTGAACAAAGTGCTCATGCCGTTCATCGCCGGGCTGACCGGTTCACCCAACTTTGACAGCTTCGCCAAGATTGACTTCAACGGGAACGCCATCGAGTTTGGCGTCCTGCTGACGGCGATCGTCAATTTCCTGTTGATCTCGGCCGCCATCTACTTCGTGGTGGTGATGCCCATGAACCTCATGGTGGAACGCCGCAACCGCAGGCTGGGGATCGGCCAGGACGTTAAAAAGGAGTCCGCGGAAGACCCACAGATCGCGTTGCTTACCGAAATCCGGGACGCCCTCAAAACCCGCTCTTCGTAGCCACATTCCAGACGAAAGTGGCCCGTTTCCTTTTGGAAACGGGCCACTTCTTGTTATGTCGGTTTGTTACTCGCTGACCAGTTCCAGGGCGAGCTCGGTGCGCACCACCTGGGCCAGGTGTTCGGCGATGGACTGGGCTGTATCTTCGTCAGCTGCCTCCACCATCACGCGCACTACGGGCTCGGTGCCGGAGGGGCGGAGCAGGACGCGGCCAGTATCGCCGAGGGCGGCCTCTGCCGCCGCCACGGCCTGGGCCAGGACTTCGTTGCTGCCCACCCGTGTGCGGTCAACGCCCTTGACGTTGATGAGCACCTGGGGAAGCTTGGTCATCACGGTGGCCAGTTCCTTGAGCGGCTTTCCCGTCAGGGCGATCTGGGCAGCCAACTGCAGGCCGGTCAGGACGCCGTCGCCCGTGGTTGCGTGGTCGGCAAAGATTACGTGCCCGGACTGTTCCCCGCCCAGGTTGAAGCCGCCGTCGCGCATTTCCTCCAGGACGTAACGGTCCCCCACGGCTGTTTCGCGGATGCTGATGCCCGCGTTGCGGAGCGCGATCTTCAGGCCGAGGTTGCTCATGACCGTGGCCACCAGGACGTCGTCCTTGAGCTTGCCGGACTTTTTCAGGGCAACTGCGAGGATGGCCATGATCTGGTCGCCGTCCACCTCGTTGCCCTCGTGGTCCACCGCGAGGCAGCGGTCGGCGTCGCCGTCGTGGGCGATGCCAAGGTCGGCCTGGTACTTGACCACCGCTTCCTTGAGCGGGCCAAGATGCGTGGAGCCGACGCCGTCGTTGATGTTGTGGCCGTCGGGCTCGGCACCGATGACGACGACGTCCGCGCCGGCGTCCTTGAAGACCTGGGGTGAGCAGCCGCTGGCGGCGCCGTGCGCGCAGTCCAGGACCACCTTGATGCCCTCGAGGTTGTGCGGCAGCGTGCGCAGGAGGTGGACGATGTAGCGGTCCTCGGCGTCGGAGAAGCGCTGGATCCGGCCCACATCAGCGCCGGTGGGCCGCACCGCTTCCTTGGACATCTGCGCCTCGATGGCATTCTCAACGTCGTCCGGCAGTTTCTGGCCGCCGCGGGCGAAGAACTTGATGCCGTTGTCCGGTGCGGGGTTGTGGGAGGCGGAGATCATCACGCCGAAATCGGCGTCCAGGTCAGCTACCAGGTAGGCCGCCGCGGGCGTGGGGAGGACGCCGGCGTCGTAGACGTCCACGCCTGAGCTTGAGAGCCCGGCTTCCACGGCAGCGGCGATGAACTCGCCGCTGGCCCGCGGGTCACGCGCCACCACGGCGCGCGGCCGCGTCCCGTTGGAGTTGCGGTCGTGGCCGAGCACGACGGCGGCCGCCTGGGCCAGCTGCAGCGCCAGCTCAGCAGTCAACAGGCCGTTCGCCAGTCCCCGGACACCATCAGTTCCAAATAATCTAGACACCGGTCAAGTCTAGAGGATGGGTTCGGGCCGGGGCGCGCTGGACGGACGCGCGTGACGTTTCTACTTGTTAGCGGGAGGCCAAGTACCTAAGTGCCATCAGGGCCAATTACTGGGACTACTTGGTTTATTTGGCCGGTACCTGTCTTTGCCCAAAAGCCTCGCCACGGCCATTTCGTCGCCCCTACGATCCATGCATGACACCTAGCTATGGGGGCTTGGCGCTCGAAATTGTTGTACCGGTCTTCAACGAAGAAGCGGTACTCGAAAGCAGCATCACGAGGCTCGCCGAATATCTGACGCACGAAATGCCGTCGACGTGGAAAATCACCATCGCCGATAATGCAAGCACCGATCGAACTCCGGTGATTGCCGCTCGGCTCAGCGAGCACATGCCGAACGTTGAATACCGACGCCTTGAAGTCAAGGGACGCGGCTACGCCCTCAGGGATGCGTGGGGCGCATCTGAAGCAAAGGTCTTAGCGTACCTGGACGTGGACTTGTCCACCGATCTTGCGGCCTTGCCCCCTTTGGTTGCTCCCTTGCTGTCGGGGCATTCGGACATTTCCATTGGTACCCGGCTGGGGCAAAGCTCCCGGGTAAGCCGGGGGCCCAAGCGTGAATTCATATCCAGGTCCTACAATCTTCTGCTGCGCCGGACAATGCAGGTGCGCTTTTCGGATGCGCAGTGTGGATTCAAGGCCATTCGTGCTGACGTAGCCAAGCGCCTCCTGCCGCATGTGGAGGACAACGGCTGGTTCTTCGACACCGAGCTCCTGATAATTGCGGAGCGTTCTGGTCTCCGGATTCACGAAATCCCTGTTGACTGGGTGGACGACCCCGACAGCCGGGTGGATATCAAGCAGACCGCCCTGGACGACCTGCGGGGCATGGTGCGCGTGGCAGGCTCCCTGGTGAAAGGCGTCATTCCTGTTCAAGCGATATACGCCGAGCTGGGGCGCCGTCCCATTGTTCCGGAGGGCCGGCCTAGCTTCTTCGGCCAGGTGCTGCGGTTCGGCATGGTCGGCGCGGTGTCAACCTTGGCCTTCGCGTTGCTTTACCTGGTTCTGCAGGGTCCCTTCGGGGCGCAGGAAGCAAACTTCTTGTCCCTGCTTTTGACAGCCGTGGGCAACACGGCGGCCAACCGCCGGTTCACGTTCGGCATCAGCGGACCGGCGAAGCTGTTCACCCAGCAGTTCCAGGGTTTGATGGTGTTCCTGCTGGCCTGGACAATCACGTCGTCATCCCTGCTGGTTCTGCACGCCGTAAACCCAGATGCAGCACCGAATCTGGAACTGCTGACCCTGACGGCGGCTAATATCTTCGCCACTTTCATGAGGTTCGTTCTGCTGCGTTTGTGGGTATTCCGAGGACGTCGTAGCGCTGCTCACGGATTAACAGCCGTATCGTCAGCGAGGCCCGTTTGATTACGCCTGCTAGGCCGGCGACTGTTCCCGGGCCCAACGACGAGCTAGTCTTGCGGGCAATGCCGCTTGCCGGACCATTAGCGACTATCAACGCATTTCGTAATTCCAGGTTTGCAGAGCCGACTTCACTGGCGGTCTTGCTGAGCATGACCGCTCTCCTCTATACGTGGCGTCTCGATCAGAATGGCTGGGCAAACCCTTATTACTCGGCGGCCGCCCAATCGGGCGCCACCAACTGGATCGCATGGTTCTACGGCTCAGCTGATGCCGGCAACCTGGTGACTATCGATAAGACGCCTCTAAGCGTCTGGATCATGGGTTTATCAGTCCGGCTCTTCGGGCTGAGTCCGTGGAGCATTTTGCTCCCCCAAGCCGTGATGGGCGTAATTGCCACCTGGCTCGTTTACAAGACCATTCGCACAACTTCAACATCGCACGTGGCCCTCCTTGGAGCCGCAGTCTACGCGACCACCCCAGTCGTCGTGCTCATGTCCCGATTCAACAATCCTGAGCCCCTGATGGGACTACTCGTTGTCGCGGCGGTCTACTTCGCAGTCAGGGCTACTTCGGAGGACCGCTGGCGGTGGTTCTTGCTGAGCGGCGCAGCCCTCGGGTTTGCATTCATGGCCAAACAGATACAAGCACTCCTGGTCGTACCGAGTCTGATCCTCGCCGTCTTGTTTCTTGGAACGAGCCCACTCGGCATACGGATAATTCGGCTCGTGGGGGCCTGTGCCATGTTTCTAGTCACAGCAGGATGGTGGGTGGCGCTCGTGGAACTCATTCCAGCATCACAACGCCCCTATGTTGGCAGTTCCGCCAACAACAGCGCGCTGCAGTTGACTACGGGCTACAACGGCATTGCACGCTTCGCGCAATTCACGAATCACGATGGAGTGGCCGTACCAAGTGAACCACAGTCTCTTTTAAGCACATTTATCGCTGGGTTCTCACGACTTTTCAACGCCGATTTCGCGCCAGAAGCTGCATGGTTGTTGTTTCCGTCTCTTGCCTGCGCGCTGGTCCTGCTGGTGCTGCGGGACCCTTCAGTTCAACAGCGCTACTCACCAGTCGCACTCATCGCTTCGACATGGCTCATCACGGTCGTGGGAGTCCTCTCGCTAGCCGGCACAATGGTTCACTCCTACTACACATTCTCTTTTGCCGCCCCAATGGCGGTTGTGATGTCCCTTGGCCTTCACCAGCTCTGGAAGGGCCGCAACAGGCCCGTCACTCGCGTTATCGGATCTGTTGTCATCGCGGCAACAGGCTATCTTGCACACAAGATCCTTGACTACAGCCATGAGTGGCCCCCGGGATGGCATCTGCTGCTCCCCGCGGCGTGCGTATTGGCCAGTCTGTTGTGGTTGATGCCGCAAAGAAACCCTACGATGGCAATCCTCCTGCCCGTTGCCATGTCCCTGCTAATGGGGCCCGTCATGACCAACCTCTACACGGTCAACACACCGCAAGGCGGAACCAATCCCCTGTCGGGTCCGCCTTCGGCATTTGATGGCTCACTATCCAAGAGGTTCGAGGCCGCTCGCCAAGGCGCAGACGTCCGTAGTCTCCAATTAGCCTTCGGGTCTCCGCCAAGCCAGGAAGTTGTACAACTTCTACGAGTCCAGAGACATACGGAGACTTGGGCGGCTATGACCGTGACTGCCCAAAACGCAGCTCTGTACCAGCTGGAATCTGAAAGACCTGTGGCAGCGCTCGGTGGATGGCTAGGACTCGACCCTGTCCCCACCTTGGACGAGTTCAAGGATCTTGTAACGCAGGGTCGTGTCGGCTACTTCATTGATCAGCCGGAACTCCTGCAAATGCATAAGTTGGGCAACGAGACAGACGCCATCGTTCAGTGGATTCGTCAGAGCTATGCCAAGACCACGATCGGCTCTGAAACCGTGTACGACCTATCAGGTCAGAGACCGTAAACCAGAAAACCCGCCCCGCCAAAGGCGGGACGGGCTTCTGTACAAGCGGATTTAGCGCTTGGAGTACTGCTGGGCCTTGCGGGCCTTCTTGAGACCGGCCTTCTTACGCTCGATGACGCGGGCGTCACGGGAGAGGTAACCGGCCTTCTTCAGGGTGGCGCGGTTGTTCTCGACGTCGATCTCGTTCAGGGACCGGGCGATGCCGAGGCGCAGGGCGCCGGCCTGGCCGGAGATGCCGCCGCCGTGGATGCGGGCGATGACGTCGTAGGCGCCTTCGAGATCAAGGATCTTGAAGGGCTCGTTGACGTCCTGCTGGTGCAGCTTGTTCGGGAAGTAGTTGTCCAGCGCACGTCCGTTGATGGTCCACTTGCCGGAGCCGGGGACAACGCGAACGCGTGCAACAGCTTCCTTGCGGCGGCCAACAGCTGCGCCGGCGACGGTCAGTGCCGGGCGCTCCTTCTTCGGCGCAGCAGCGTCAGCTGCTGAGCTTTCAGAGGTGTAGCTGGTCAGGGTTTCCTCAGCCTCAACGGCTTCGGTGGTCTCTTCGTTCTGAGCCACGATTCTCCTTGTATAGATAAGTTGTTTGGTGGCCAGGACTACTGGGCGACCTGGGTGATTTCGAAAGTCTTGGGCTGCTGGGCGGCGTGCGGGTGCTCAGCACCGCGGTACACCTTCAGCTTGCCGAGCTGCTGGGCAGCGAGGGAGTTCTTGGGGAGCATGCCCTTGATGGCCTTCTCCACGGCGCGGACCGGGTTGGACTCCAGGAGTTCCGCGTAGTTGACGGAGGTCAGGCCGCCCGGGTAGCCGGAGTGGCGGTATGCGCGCTTCTGCTCCAGCTTGGCGCCGGTCAGGGCGACCTTCTCAGCGTTGATGATGATGACGAAGTCGCCCATGTCCATGTGGGACGCAAAGGTGGCCTTGTGCTTGCCGCGCAGCAGGATTGCGGTCTGGCTCGCGAGACGACCAAGGACAACGTCTGTGGCGTCAATGACGTGCCACTGGCGGTTGATATCGCCGGGCTTCGGGGTGTACGTACGCACGGTGTTTGCCTCGTTCTTGTTCTGGCGTTCTTGTTTAGGTGTCACTAGCTCGTGCACCTACTATCTGCGCGCTACCGGAACAGAGGTGAGGGCTCTATGTAACCAGTCATCCTTCGCTTCCGAATGTGCACGTTGAGTAGTCATCCTGCAACCGGATTCTCAAGCGGGCACGCACCATCGGAATAGGACACGCACAACGACTACCAAGATTAGCGCGTTAAGGGGTTCAGGGTCAAAATGGGGTAGCCGGACGCTGGTGCGTGCCGAGCCGGATCGACGTTCGCAGGGGGACACAGTGCATTCTTGGGTCAACGATGGGTCTGCTGTGTGGCTTTTCGTCGTCGGAGCCGGCGTCCTTGGCGGCATCCTCTCCCCTGCCGCGGAGGTTGCCATCGCCCGCTTCCTGCCCAGGGCCGGAACCCGCCCCAGCATCCCTGTCCAAATTACGACGGCGGCAATTACCTTCGCAGCGTGCGCGGCCTTTTCCCTTCGCTTGGGAATTACCTTTAGCTTGCCTGCTTTTCTATTCCTGGCCGTTATGGGCACGCAGTTGGGGCGAATTGATATCTCCCGGCACCTGCTGCCCAACCCACTTGTCCTAACACTTCTTGTTGGCGGCCTCTTGCTGCTACTGCTGCCCGCGTTCTTCAATAAACAGGCTGCCGATCTAGGACGAGCACTTGCAGGCTGCGCAATTTTGTTCGCTGCCTACCTGATTCTGGCCTTAATTTCGCCGGCGGGCATCGGAATGGGAGATGTTAAGCTCGCTGCGCCCATCGGCCTCTACCTCGGGTACTTAGGCTGGACTCAGCTTCTCTACGGGGGCCTCCTCGGCTTCATTATCAACGGGCTGGTGGCGGTTGTCGCCGTCACCAGAAACCGGCGGATTAGCGGGGCGGAAGTGGCGCATGGCCCTTCGATGCTCATCGCCGCCGCAGCAGCCTCACTTCTCACCCTCTAGTCTCGTTCAGGCCAAACTGTCCACTGGCGTTCCGCCTGATCGCGACCATCCAAGTAGTCGAGTCTGGAAAATCCTGGCGCACCTGAGTACTGGTCCCACGTTCTGAGTACGACCATTTTGGCCGTGCGAAAAAAGTCGAGTACAACTACGCATTGTTGCCCCTCCCTCGCAATGACAATCTTTTCTTAGCGAAGTCCAGCCGCTAAAGAATTACGGGGGCAGCTGGAAATTCGTTGAAATCAAATCACTCCATTTCACCGAATTAAAGGAAAATACAATGACTTCACTTATGGTCTCGATGACTGCTTTTATCGCCGGCATCAAGGATCGGTTCTCCTCCGAAAAGGGCGCAACAGCAACCGAGTACTCGTTGCTTATCGCCTTCGTCGCCTTCGCCATCATCGTCGGCGCAGCACTCTTCGGAACCGCTCTCAGCAACTGGTTCTCCGACCTCGGCGTGGAAGTTGACGGCTGGACCACCGGACCCTAGTACGTAGGGCAGTTCAACAGGTCTTGTGCCGCGTCCGCACCACGCGGGCGCGGCACAACTCTTACATCTCAACCCCAAACACTCTCACCAACAGCTGCAACGCATCAGGGGGACCCATTGAACCGCAGCGCATCTCGTGCCAAAGAACGGAGCCGCGGCGCCGTCGCCGTCGAGTTCGCACTCGTGGCACCACTACTCTTGGCGCTACTCGGCGGCATCGTCGAGTTTGCCCATGCTTTCAACCTTCAGATTTCCGTCACTCAGGCGGCACGCGAAGCTGCTCGGACAATGGCGATCACCAACAGCCAGGACGAAGCAAAGATCGCGGCGGCCAACGGGGCTCCCGGACTCGCGACCGACACATTCGCCTATACGTTCACTCCCACCGCTTGCGTAGCGGACGGGACAGTCAACGTGGAAATTTCTTATACCGCAGACACCCTGACCGGCATCTTTGGCAGCGGGGTCACCCTTGTAGGAGTAGGAGCAATGCGATGCGGAGGTTGACCAAACCGAAGCCCGATTCTGAGCGTGGTGCCGCAGGCGTACTAGTGGCTGGCATCATGCTGGTCCTGATTGGTGCTGGTGCTCTTGCAGTTGATGCCGGGCAAATCTACGCAGAGCGCGCCCAGCTCCAAAACGGTGCCGACGCCGGCGCCTTGGCCGTCCTCGATGCTTGCAATGAGACGGGATGCACCCAGGCGGCAGCTGAAGGCATCGCCCAGGGAATGGCCGACGGCAACTCCAACGATGGGTCATCAACCGTTTTTGAGGTGGATCAATCCGTTGCTAACCAGGTGACGGTTCGGACCTCAACGCGCGACGGTCTCAGTGGCGCCGGCTTCCTTCAGAAAATGTTCTCTGCTGCGCTCAACGCACCGCCCGCAACTGTGGGTGCCCACGCGACTGCCGCCTTAACCCCTCCGGGAGGCGGCTCCGGATTCCCGCTGGCAATTTCGGACAATTGCTTCAACCTCTCAACGGCGAGCCCAACCGCAGAAGTCCAGAAGATCTCCTACAAACCTGGCGGAACCTGTACAGGGCCTTCAGGGGCACAGATCCCGGGAGGCTGGGGATGGCTCGACCAGAGTTCACCTTGCGAGGCAACAACTGAGGTCGGCACCAACGATATTGGATCCGATCCCGGCAATAATCCCCCCAGTGGTTGCGAGGCGATCCTCCTTGACTGGAAGGCCACCATTTTGGCTGGCGGCGAGGTGAAGGTCGCGTTTCCGATTTTCGACGACGCCACGAATCAAGGACAAAACGGGCAGTTCCACATTATCGGTTACGCCACCTTCAAGATCTGGGGCTGGAAGTTCGGCAACAACCATGCCTACGAGTTTCGTAATAAGGCCACCGACCCAAACATGACGAGCGCCTTGGCGTGCTCGGCAGGACAGGACCGCTGCGTAATCGGGCAGTTCGTCAAATTTGAGTCCGTTGCGTCCTTCGTGGGGCCTCCGGGAGCTTACCTGGGTACCTCGATCGCTCACCTCATCAACTAGCAAAGGCACTAACAACATTTTCTAAGGGGATCAAATGAAAACACGCCTACTGGGAGGCATCGCTGCACTGCTTGTGGCCATCATAGGAACCGTAATGCTGGTCATGTACGTACAAAATGCAGACAGGCGGGCTCTGGCGGACACCGAAACAGAATCCGTCTACGTCGTAGAAAAGCCCGTTGCGGCCGGCACCGCAGCAGAAAAGCTAGCCGCATCCGTTACAAAGAAGGAAGTCCCGAAACTGGCGCTGGCCTCAGACACTGTCACCAGCTTGGACACTATCGGGGACAAAGTAACGTCAGTCCCCCTAGTGCCAGGTGAGCAGTTGCTTTCCTCGCGCATGGTTGATGCCAACTCACTCCTGGGCCCTTCAAGGGTCCAGGTCCCGTCGGGGATGCAGGAAATCACGCTCAAACTGCCGATCGAACGGGTTGTTGGTGGCGTCCTCAAGGCCGGCGACACCGTGGGCGTATTCGTTTCCTTGGACGATGCCACCACGAATGCTGCTACCGGCGATGTCATCAGCAAGTCAAGCGGCACCCAGCTCACGTTCCACAAAGTCCTGGTCACCGCTGCCCAGTTCAGTAACGGCGCTGCGGCGAAATCGGAATCTACTGCTACAACAACGTCTTCCGAGTCATCCGCTAAGAAGGAAGCCACTGGAGACGGAACCTATCTGATCACCCTGGCCCGGACGTCGGCTGACGCAGAACGAATCATTTTTGCCACCGAATTCGGCAAAATCTACCTGTCCAAAGAACCCGGCAATGCCGATGAAGGCACAGTTGGCATCGTAGACAAGACAAGGTTGTTCCGATGAGTCGCTTCGTCCTGATCACACCAGATGCAGATTTCGAGCAGAGGGCTCGCCTCGCGACTGCAGGCATTCACGGTTCCCTGCAGGCCTTCCAAGCCGACTATCTGCCCGAGGGGCCGCAGGACTTCCTGCGGCAGCTCGTCGGGGAGCCCCCGGAGGTCCTGATCCTTGGCCCGGGGCTGCCGGTGGAAGACTCTTTGAAGTTGGCCTCGGTCATGGACCTCCAATTCCCTGAAATCAGCGTGGTGCTGGTAGTCCCGGAAACCTCCGACGTCGTGATCAAGGCTATGCGCTCCGGGGTTCGGGATCTGCTGGATCCAGCAGCCGATCCCGATGCCATCCGCGTGATGTTGGAACGAGCCAGCTTGGCGGCTGCTGGCCGTCGGCGGGGCTTGGCTCCGGGGACTTCTGAACACGCGGACCATGGTAAGGGCGGTCGGGTCGTCGCAGTGATGTCTCCTAAGGGAGGCGTGGGCAAGACGACCGTAGCCACAAACCTCGCCGTCGGCTTGGCCAAGGCAGCACCCATGGGCGTCGTCATCGTCGACCTCGATCTTCAATTTGGCGATGTAGCCAGCGGCTTGTTGTTAGAGCCTGAACACACCATTACGGATGCTGTGGTTGGAGCGGCCAGTCAGGATTCCATGGTTCTGAAGACTTACCTCACCGTCCATCCGGCGGGCATTTACGCCCTGTGCGCCCCTCGCAACCCCGTGGAAATGGACAGGATCACGGGCGAACATGTCTCCCGTCTCCTCACCCAACTCAAGGAGGAGTTCCACTACATCATCGTGGACACGGCTCCGGGTTTGGGGGAACACGTCCTGGCAACACTTGAACATGCATCTGACGCCGTATGGATCTGCGGCATGGATATTCCAAGCATCAGGGGGCTGCGTACGGGGTTCCAGATCCTTGACGAGTTGAATCTCATGCCTCCCCAACGCCATGTCGTCCTGAATATGGCAGATCGCCGGACTGGTCTTTCCCTCCAGGACGTCGAGGCCACCATCAATGCACCGGTTGACGTTGTACTTCCAAGATCCAAAACGCTGCCGTACTCGACCAATAAAGGAATTCCGCTCCTCCAGGATGGTAGCCGTGACCCGGCAACGAAGGGTCTACGCAAACTGGTTGATCGTTTCAAACCCGAATGGGAATCGCGAACCCACAAACAACTGCACAGAAGGGCGGTAGTACAGTGAGCCTCACCGATCGGTTCCAGCAGCTCCGGGGCGAATCTAAAACCACGCAGGAGCCCAAGACAGGCAGCCCCTTCGACGGCGCCTTTCAAGCGCCATCCGCCCCGGCCACGCTGAGCAAAATCCAGGAAGCCAAGACCGCCGAAGCCGCCGCAAGTGCAGTGGTTACCTTGGAAGCGCCCCAAACTGCGGCAGTGGCAAGTGACGCCCTCACTGCCCTCAAGGAAAGAGCCAGCCAGGCCCTGTACGAGCGACTGGGCTCACGGATAACGGATTCGTCTCTTGAGGAAGCCGAGCTCCACCAGTTTGTACGGGATGAGTTGAAGATTGTCGTCGACGAAGAACAGGTGCCCCTTTCAAGCGCCGAACGCCAACGCTTGATTCGGGAAATCATCGATGATGTGCTCGGTCACGGCCCAATCCAACGCTACTTAGACGACCCCTCCATAACGGAAGTAATGGTCAATCGGTTCGACCAGGTTTATGTGGAGCGCCAAGGCCACCTTTTCTTGACCGACACGAAGTTCACTTCAGATGACGCGCTTCGCAGAGTCATCGAGCGGATCGTGTCAAAGGTCGGACGCCGGATCGATGAATCTTCACCACTAGTGGACGCGAGGCTGGCGGACGGTTCGCGCGTGAACGCCATCATCCCTCCGCTCGCTGTGAACGGGCCAGCCCTCACCATCCGAAAATTCGGCCGGGACCCGCTCACAGTCAACAACCTTATTGCCCTCGGCAGCCTCTCGCCCGAGATGGCGGAACTATTGAGAGCCTGTGTCCTTGCGAGAATGAACATCATCGTTTCGGGCGGCACTGGTACCGGAAAAACGACGCTTCTGAATGTACTGTCCTCGTTCATCCCCTCGGACGACAGGATCGTCACCATAGAGGACGCAGTCGAGCTGCAACTCCAGCAAGACCATGTGATTCGGCTTGAGAGCCGCCCCCAAAACATTGAGGGTAAAGGCGCGGTCTCTATTCGGGACCTGGTCCGGAACTCTCTGCGTATGCGACCCGACCGGATCGTCGTGGGCGAGGTCCGCGGCGGGGAGTGTTTGGACATGCTGCAAGCCATGAACACTGGACATGATGGGTCTATCTCGACTGTCCATGCCAACACACCCAGGGATGCCATAGCGCGGCTGGAGACCCTGGTGCTGATGGCCGGGATGGATATCCCGCTCCGTGCGGTTCGCGAACAGGTGGCCTCTGCCATCAACCTGATCGTTCACATTTCCAGGCTCCGTGACGGGACGCGTCGGGTCACGCATATCACCGAAGTCCAGGGGATGGAGGGGGATGTAGTCACCCTCCAGGATGCGTTTGTGTTCGACTATTCCGCGGGAATCGACGCCAATGGCAAGTTCTTGGGCAAACCCGTGCCAACGGGGGTACGGCCGCGGTTTACGGACCGGTTTACGGAATTGGGAATACCTATCTCGCCAGCGGTATTTGGTGCCCAGTTGGCCGGCGGCCCCAGAACAAAGGGGCGGTAGTCATGTTGCAGGAAGTCTCACCGGCGATCTTTATTGCTGGGCTGTTCCTGGTCTATCTAGCGCTCGTCCTGTTCGGTTGGGTTGTCTTCAAGAACACCGCAGCTCTCCCCATGTCCCGGCGCCGGCCGGATGTCGTTCAGCACTCAACAGGGTTAAGCCGACTCACTGAACATGCAGTTGGAGCCCTCAACAAGAGCGTCAAAGAACGGGGCAATCGCTTCTTGAGCCGTGACCGCTTGGACGAATGTGGGCTCAAAAAGGATCCGGGCGACTACCTGCTCATGGGCGGCGTAATTACCCTCTTGGCGGGCGTCATCGGATTCTTCCTCGGCGGTCCTGCCCCTGCTCTTCTCCTCACTCTCGTGACGCCGGTACTGCTTCACCTGGTCCTAAAGGTATTGGCTGCTCGACGGCGGCGTCAGTTCGATGATCAGGTTCCAGACACGCTCCAGATGCTGGCTGGCGGTTTGCGCGCTGGCCACAGCTTGCTCCGTGCCGTCGATGCTGCGGCTCAGGAAAGCCAGCCGCCGATGGCCGAAGAACTCAGCAGGATTGTAAATGAAACCAGAATCGGGCGGGATCTGGGAGAGTCGCTGGCGGACGTGGCTCGGCGCACACAGAGCGAGGATTTCGCCGCCATCGCTCAAGCGATTGAAATCCACCGAGAAGTAGGTGGAGACCTGGCGGAAGTATTTGATCACTTGGGAGATACAGTTCGCGACCGTAACCAGGTTCGCGGACAAATTCGGGCCCTGAGCGCTGAAGGGCGTATGTCCGCCCTCGTCCTAATGTCCCTGCCTGTGGTGATGTTCCTGGGCCTGACTGCCTTCAATGAACTGTACTCCAGGACGTTTTACACCACTTTGCCCGGCTACATGATGATTGCCGCCGGCCTTGTCCTCCTAACTCTTGGTGGTCTCTGGCTGAAGAGCCTCGTCAAGCCCAAGTTCTAGAAAGCAGGTGATTGTCAATGCAAGTACTCGCATATGCCGGGATCCTGGCCATCATGCTGCCGGTAACACTAATGACGTTCCTCGTGTTTACCGGCGACCGGGCTGGGCTGCGCAACATCCAGGCCAATCTTGGCAAGGCCGCGAAGGTGAAGCGCCAAGGCCTTAACGTCAATGAAACGCTGACCGAGATGAGCCAGAGACTGACTCCGCAAGGCTACGTCGGATGGTTGGACAAGCAGCTGGCCGGCGCCGGGCGCCCTAAGGAATGGCCACTGGCAAAAATCATTATGATCAAGCCCTTGCTGGCCCTTACGGGTGCCGTACTCGGCTATCTGTTCTTCCTGTCGTCTCCAACTGCTCCCAATTTCCTGATCATGCTGGCCGTCACAACGCTGTGTTATTTCGTCCCGGACATCCTCATCAAGAACAGGGCCCAAAAGCGCCGCGAGGCGATCCGCTTGGAACTCCCCAACGCCTTGGACCAGATGCTTATCGCAGTTCAGGCCGGACTGGGTTTCGAAATGGCTATGGGACGTGCAGGGAACAACGGCAGCGGCCCACTGGCGGACGAATTGATCCGCACGCTGCAGGACATCCAAGTGGGAAGGTCCCGCAAGGACGCCTACTTGGCGATGGCTGAGCGGATCGACGTGCCAGATGTGCGTAGTTTCGTCCGAGCGGTCGTTCAGGCAGACGCCTATGGTGTCGCTATTGCGGGCGTGCTCAAAGCCCAGGCGTCAGATATGCGCATCAAGCGGAAACAGCGTGCCGAAGAACACGCCATGAAGATGCCGGTAAAAATGCTATTTCCGCTGATCTTCTTCATCTTGCCCACATTGTTCATCGTGGTCCTTGGACCCTCTGTAATCAGCATCATGGAACTGTTCTCCGGGGGCACCTTGTGACTCATCGACCAGCCCGCACTCTTGTCCGGCACCTGTGGCCAGGCTTCCTTACCGAAGAAAGAGGCGCAACTTCGACTGAGTATGGCGTCCTCATGAGCTTCATCGTGGTTGCAACGATTGCCATCATTACCCTTTTCGGCCTGGCACTGCAGGGCTGGTTCGACGAACTTACAGTCCACTTGAAGCTACTGCTGGGTATTCCCTGATCTCCCCCTTCGGGCATGACTCTCTCTGAGATATGGCCCACGCGCCACCGGCGCCCTATAGACCGGACCCCCTCGGCACCCAGAACCGAGGGGGTCCGTTTGTGTGCCCGGGCAACTCCAAACCCAGCGTTAGCGCAGCGAAAACCAAGCATAAGCGCAAGAAAAATACACTGCGTAAAGCCTTCGCGCAGGATGCTCCAAGATCCGGCCGCAGGGCTAGCGTCCGTTGCTACCTTGGTTTCAGAGCTGGTGCAGGACCAGCCTCCCCCCACTCGCTCAGGAGTCTCAAATGCTTTCTCTCTACACCAACCTCGCAGTCCGTCTCCAGCGCAACGAAAAAGGCGCCACCGCTGTCGAGTACGGCATCATGGTTGGCCTTATTGCAGTTGTCATCATTGTCGCCGTCAGCCTCCTTGGTGGGACGTTGAACCTCATGTTCGAAGAGGTCCAGTGCCGTGTGTCCGGCGGCACCTGGGCAGCCGATGCCTGCACGCCTGCCCCATAGTGCGCTCGCGGAACAAGCAATCCACTGGCGTCTGACTGCAAGTTGACGGAGTGGCGGTGGCATTCAAGCCGCCGCCACTCTGCTGTTCCACACGAGATCTGCACCACTGAAAGGCACCACCATGTCTAGGGCATCCGAGCGCGGAGCCATTGCGGTCGAGTTCGCAATCGTGGCGCCCGTCCTGGTCATGCTGCTTTTGGGCATTGTGGAATTCAGCCGCGCCTACAACGCCCAGGCCTCGCTGTCGGCAGCTGCCCGCGAAGGAGTGCGCGTGATGGCAATCACCGGCAACCCAACGACAGCACGGTCAGCAGCAAAGACCACGGCTGTTTCCCTGCAGCCTGGGTTGCAGGACGCCAACATAGTTTTTGGTACGCCATGCCCCTCAACGGTCAGCACCGGGACAAGCCCCCAAGCTACAATCACCATCACCTATTCCCTGTCCACCGTGACGGGCATAGCCGGCCCGTTCACGATGACCGGCAGAGGAGCCATGCTGTGCGGCGGCTGACACGGGGGAAGAAGGACTACGACGGCGAACGAGGCGCCGTAAGCGTGATCGTCGCCATTACGCTGGTGGTTCTTTTGGGCTTCGGCGCCATGGCCGTAGACGTGGCCATGATGTATTCAGAACGCGCTCAACTCCGGAATGGAGCAGACGCAGCCGCCTTGTCCGTGGCCCAAAAGTGCGCGAAGAACGCCGGCGACGTCGACTGCTCGAACACCTCTTCCCTGGCAAAGAGCCTCGTGAACCGCAACGCGAATGATGGACTGAGCAATATCAAGTCGATAGTGCTCAACACGGCTACCCGCACCGTGACGGCCACCGTCGGATCCCAGGAAGCCGGTCACGCCCCAAACCAGGTTTCCCTCTTCCTTGCCCGGGCCCTGGGCTTCAACACCGCCGAGGTCAATGCCCCGTCAACAGTCGCTTGGGGCAGTCCGGTCAAGGGACCCACCGTCTTTCCCATTACGGTGTCAATCTGCCAAGTCCGCGGCCAGGCCGGGGTGATGCAGCTTCTGCAATTGCACGGGAAGAACGCCAACGCAGACTGCAACTACGGACCGTCCGGTGCCGCGGTGCAAGGCGGGTTCGGAGGCCTAAAACAGGACTCCGGCCAGTGCGGTGCACTCATTGACACCAAGGCGAGCACCGGCACCGCCGGCGGATCCACCGGCGTTGATCCGCCCTCTAATTGCGAAGCCCTCCTGAATGGCTGGGCGGCGGACATGAATGCAGGCAAGGACGTCATCATCTTGCTGCCGATATTCAATTCCGTCACAGGAACCGGCACGGGCGCTGTGTACGGACTCACCACCTTCGCCGCTTTCAAGGTGGCCGGATGGAAGGTCGGCAACACGGGACTTCCCTACACTTTCCGCAACCGAACACCCGACGTTCCGGCCGCTCTTGAGTGCCGCGAGCCCTGCCGAGGCATCATCGGAACGTTCGTAAAATATGTTTCCCTCGCCAAGGGTTACACCTTGGGTGACGTCAACTCCGATGGCGCAACCGTCGTTGAACTCCGTTAGCCGGCAAACCATGATTTTTAGGATATTCAGGAGCAGTCAGTGAAGTCTCGTTTGTTGGCCGGTGTGGTGGCGGTATTGCTTGCCATCGTCGGCGCGGTCATTGTGGTGACCTACGCCCAGGGTGCAGACCAGCGGGCCGTCGCCAACCTCGATCCAGTGGGAGTCCTGGTGGTCAACAAAGCGGTGCCGGCCGGCTCGTCCGTCGAAACTTTGAAGGCCTCCGTGGCGCTTCAGCAGTTGCCCGGCACCGCCGTCGCAAAGACCGCCTTGAACACCCTCGAAGGGTCCGCCGGAAAGGTCACGTCCGCGGACCTTGTCCCCGGTGAGCAGCTCGTAGCAGAGCGGCTGGTATCCCCCGAGGAACTGAAGACCTCCGGCTCCGTACCCGTGCCGGCAGGGCTGCAGGAAGTCTCCTTCCAGCTTGAGCCCCAGCGCGTTGTGGGCGGCCGCTTGGCTCCCGGCGACACTGTAGGCATCTTCATCTCCCTGCCCAACGGCGGCCTTGAGGCGAAGCCAGACAAGGAAACTGTCCAGCTCTCGATCCACAAAGCCCTGGTGACGGCAGTCCAGCGGGCGCCGGAAGCAACAGCGGCAAAGCCTTCCGCCGCCGCAACCGACCCTGCCCAGCCGGACCCCCAGGACGTGAACCTGCCCACGGGGATGCTCATGGTCACGGTGGCCGTCAACGATGTGAACTCGAACAAGATCGTTTTTGCTGCAGAATACGCCTCCCTTTGGCTCAGCCGCGAACCAGTCGACGCCCAGGAAAGCGGGCCCCGCGTCATGACCCGGCAGGACCTGTACAAGTGAGCCGCTTTGTCCTCATCACTCCCGACGTGGACTTCGACTCCCGGCTCCGCCAGGCTGTCGCGGGTGGCCTTCAGGGCGGAGTCCAGACCTTCTTCACCAGCATGTTGCCTTCTGACCCGCACCAGCTCTTCGCGAGCCTGGACCAGGAGCAGCCTGAGGTCCTAATTTTGGGGCCTGAGGTTCCCTTGGACGAAGCGCTTCGGTTCGCCACCGTCCTGAATGTCAGCTTCCCGGCGCTGGGCGTGATTGTGGCCGCCGAGCCCGAGCCCGACTTCCTCCTGCATGCCATGCGGGCAGGCATCAAGGACATCGTCTCCCCCGATTCCGACGCCGCCCAACTGCGCGTCCTGCTGGAGCGTGCCAGCCAGTCCTTCGCCAGCCGCCACCGGACACTCGCACCCCAGCAGGCGGCCGAGAGCAACAAGGGACTGGTGATCGGTGTTTTCTCGCCCAAAGGCGGCGTGGGCAAAACCACCATTGCCACCAATATTGCCATCGGGCTGGGGAAGATCGCCCCCATGAGCGTTGTCGTTGTGGACCTCGACCTCCAGTTCGGGGATGTCGCTTCAGGGCTCTACCTGGACCCGGAGCACACAGTGACGGACGCTGTGTCTCCGGCCGCCAGCCAGGATTCGCTGGTCCTCAAGGCTTTCCTCACAGTGCACCCAAGCAGTATCTATGCCCTTTGCGCTCCCCCGACCCCTGTCGACGCGGACGAGATCACGCCGGACCAGATCGGCCGGCTCATCGAACAGCTGTCACAGCAGTTCCAGTACGTGGTGGTGGACACCGCGCCGGGGCTGCCCGAGATTGGGCTGGCAGCCATGGAAAAGTGCACCGATGTGGTCTGGGTCAGCGGCATGGATATCCCGAGCGTGCGCGGACTTCGTTCCGGATTGGATATCCTGCGCCAGCTGGACATCAACCCCGATACCCGCCATGTAGTGCTGAACATGGCCGACTCCAAGACCGGCCTCACCGTCCAGGACCTCGAATCAACCATCGGGGCGCCCATTGACGTGAGCATCCCGCGATCCCGCGCGGTTGCCCTGTCCACAAACCGGGGAATCCCGGTGCTCCAGGAGCCGGTAAAAGACCCGGCCGTCAAAGGGCTTAACCGCCTCGTGGAGCGATTCAACCCCGCGTGGCGGGCAAAATCCCAGCGCAAACTGCATCGAAGGGTAGTGGTCTAGATGAAACTTTCAGAACGCATCAACGCCGCACAGGCGAAATCCCAGCCGTCTGCCCAGCCCGTCCCTGCCAAGGCCTCTGCTCCCACGCTCGACGCGCCGCGCCCCGAGGTTCCCGCCCAACGGGTGCAGTGGCTGGAACAGTCCCGAGAAAAGCGGACGACGGCGGCACCGGCTGCCGCCGTCGTCGCACCCAATGCGCTCTTTGAAGAGCCGAAGCCAAAACTCCAGCAATCCGTCGATGTTTTCGCAGCACTTAAGCAGCGGGCCGCGACCGCATTGTTTGAACATCTGGGCGCCCGGTTCAATGACTCCGGCATCACGGAGCATGAGCTGAAAACCGCTGCCCGCGATGAGCTTACGAGGATCATCGACGCTGAGCAGGTGCCACTGTCGCCTGAGGAACGCACACGGCTGGTCCAGGACGTGGCCGACGACGTTCTGGGCTACGGCCCGCTGCAGCGGTTGCTCGATGATCCGGCCGTCACCGAAATCATGGTCAACCGCATGGACCAGATCTACGTGGAGCGCAAAGGGCACCTTACCCTTGCAGACTCGCGTTTCAGCTCGGAGGAGCACCTGCGCAAGGTCATCGAGCGCATTGTTTCCAAGGTGGGCCGCCGCATCGACGAGTCCTCACCCCTGGTGGATGCCCGCCTCGAGGACGGCTCCCGTGTCAACGCCGTCATCCCGCCCCTGGCGGTGGGCGGATCCTCGCTGACTATCCGTAAGTTCAGCAAGACCCCGCTGACTGTCCGGAACCTGATTGATTTCGGAACCTTGACGCCGGAGATGGCCGAGCTGCTTAACGCCTGCGTCAAGGCAAAGCTGAATATCATCGTCTCCGGTGGTACGGGCACCGGCAAAACCACGCTCCTTAACGTGCTGTCCTCCTTCCTGCCCTCGGACGAGCGGATCGTCACCATCGAGGATGCCGTGGAACTCCAGATCCAGCAGGAGCACGTGGTCCGGCTGGAGAGCCGCCCGCCGAACACGGAGGGCAAGGGCGAGGTGACCATCCGTGAACTGCTCCGGAACTCGCTCCGTATGCGACCGGACCGGATTGTGGTGGGTGAGGTCCGCGGCGGGGAATCCCTGGACATGCTCCAGGCCATGAACACCGGCCACGACGGCTCCCTGTCAACGGTGCACTCCAATTCACCCCGCGACGCCGTGGCCCGGCTCGAAACCCTGGTGCTGATGGCCGGCATGGATCTGCCGCTCCGGGCCATCCGTGAACAGATTGCTTCGGCGGTGAACCTGATTGTCCAGATTTCCCGTTTGCGTGATGGGTCCCGCCGGATCACGCATGTGACCGAGGTCCAAGGCATGGAAGGGGACATCGTGACCCTGCAGGATGCATTCGTCTTCGATTACTCTGCCGGCGTTGACCAGCACGGACGCTTCCTTGGCAAGCCCGTGGCCACAGGCATCCGGCCACGGTTCATCGACCGGTTCGAGGACCTTGGGATCCATGTGTCGCCGTCGGTGTTCGCCACCCCGGCCGGTGCTGCTCCGGCTGGTGCAAACCCTTCCGGCACAGGAAAGGCCTAGGACCGCATGTTGATCATTATCGGCGCCGCCCTACTGTTCCTCGCCCCCATCATGGTGGGCGTGGCGCTGGTGCTGCCGCGCACTCCCGACATCGCGCTCGAAAGGCGGCGGCCCTTTCAGGCAGATCCGCCGTCGAACCTTACCCGTCTGGCCGACGCGACGGTTGGCGCCCTGGACCGGTTCCTGGCAACCCGCAACGTCCGTCTCTTCAACCGCGACGCACTTGAAAATGCCGGCGTGCGCTTCACGCAGACCGAATACATGGTGCTGGTCATTGCGGGCGCTACCGTCGGCGTCTTGGTGGGGTTGGTGATCGGAGTTCCTGCGCTCTCCGTCCTCTTGTTTGTCATGGCGCCTTTCGTAGGCCACCTTGTGCTCGGATTCCTCGCAGGCAAGCGGCGGGCCAAGTTCGACAGCCAGCTCGGCGACACCCTTCAACTTCTCTCCGGCGGCCTCCGCGCCGGGCACAGCATCCTTCGTGCCATTGATGCCGCAGCAGCCGAATCACAGAGCCCAACGTCCGAGGAGATGCGGCGGGTGATCACCGAGACAAGCCTGGGACGCGATCTGCTGGCCTCCCTCATTGATACATCGGAGCGCATGCGCAACGAGGACTTCGTTTGGATTGCCCAGGCTATCCAGATCAACCGCGAGGTGGGCGGAAACCTGGCAGAGGTTCTGGACCAGGTGAATGAAACCATCCGCGAGCGCGCGGAGATCAAGGGGCACATCAAATCCCTTGCAGCAGAAGGAAAGTTCTCCGCCTACATCCTCATCGCGATGCCCTTCGGCATTGTGCTGATGCTGATGACCGTCAATCCCGGCTACATGAACTCGCTGTTCACCCACCCGCTCGGTTGGGGCATGATCGGCGCGTCGGCTGTGCTGATGACGATCGGCAGCCTGTGGATGCGCAAAATCATTGATCTGAAGTTCTGAGATGATCATGAATCCCACAGTGCTGTTTTCCCTGATGCTTGTTTCCCTGCCCATTGCTTACCTGGCATGGTCCGTCCTCTCCGTTGACCGGAAGGCCCGCACGGCCACCGTTGCCATTCTCACCCGGGGCCGTCGGGCTGCCGAGGCTCCGGAGAAGAATACGGCAGGCCTTCTGGCGGGCATCGGTCACAGGCTCACCCCGCCAGCCTATGTCCGGAAACTGGACCGTTTGCTGTCCTTGGCCGGCAGGCCCCAGTCCATGCCGCTGGCAAAGGTCCTCGCCGCCAAGCTCGGGCTCGGCGCAGCGGGGGCGTCCCTGGGCCTCTACCTCAGCGCCATCGGCAGTACGCCCATCATGAAGCTTGCGGGCCTGTTCGTGCTGTTCCTGGGGTACTTCATCCCCGACCTGCTGCTCTATAGCAAGGGCACCGAACGGCAGAAGGCGATGCAGCTGGAACTGGCCAACACGCTGGACCAAATGCTGATCTCCGTGGAGGCCGGCCTCGGTTTTGAGGGCGCCATGGCCCGTGCAGGGGAAAACGGCAAGGGTCCGCTCGCCGAGGAACTGGTCCGCACCCTGCAGGACATGCAGGTGGGCCGCAGCCGGCGCGAGTCCTACCAGGCGTTGGCAGAACGGACCAACATTCCGGAACTGCGCAGCTTTGTGCAGGCAGTAGTCCAGGCTGACACCTACGGCATCGCCATCAGCCGGGTGCTCCGAATCCAGGCGAAGGTGATGCGTGTAAAGCGGCGGCAGCGCGCGGAAGAAAAGGCGATGAAGCTTCCCGTGATGATCCTGTTTCCACTGCTCTTCTTCATTTTCCCGGTCCTCTTCATCGCCATTCTTGGACCGGCCGTCATCAACACCGTCGTGACTTTCAGCGGACAATAAGCCACAGCTCGGTTCAAAGGATCCGCTCAAGGTTTCCACAGGATCACCCGAAATAGGACACCGGAAGAATTACAGGAAGTAGCCTTGAACAATGCACAGTCAAGATCCCGGCTTCAGCAGCGAGGCCGCCGCTGCGGGCTCCCTGCCGTCCGGGGTCGCTTCAGCCGCAGGAACCCCACACTCACAGGAAGCGGCCGGGCTCTTGCCGCTCGTTGACGCAGCCGTCCTCGAAGAGCTGGAAGACGAGCTCGCCGGCTCCGGCCTGGCCCAGCGCTTCGCCCGCGACTACGCCGCCATGTGGGACCAGCGCTACGCCCGGCTGGCGGCAGCCGTTGCGAACCAGGACCGGGCCTCAGCCCTTGATGCCGTGATCAGCCTGAAGATCACGTCAGCCATGGTGGGCGGGCTCCGGCTGGCCAAACTTGCCGAACTGCTGGAAGCGGTGATCCGCATGGGCGACTTCCGCCGGGGCCAGGTGCTGATGGTGCGGGTGGCTGAGGACGGCGGGCAAACGGTGTCCGAGCTCCAGGCCAACTACATCCTGGAAAACGACTGAGTCCAACCTAACCCTCGGGGGGCCTGCTGGGCGCCAGTCGGTAGCCCACGCCGCGGACTGTCTGCAGCCAGCGCGGGGACACCTGGTCCTCCTTGAGCTTGCGGCGCAGGTTGCCCACGTGGACTTCGACGGCGCGTTCGTCCGCCTCGCTGATGTACGTGTCATGGTCATAGAACTCGCCGCGCACGGCCCGGACCAGGTCAGCCCGGGTGCACACTGCACCGCCGCCGCGCAGCAGCACATGCAGTAAATCGAACTCGCTGCGGGTGAGCCCCAGCGGTTGACCTTTGATCTCCACCGTACGGGTGCGGTGGTTCAAGGTAAGTCCATTGTGGTGCAGGACGGCGGAGTCGTGGGTCCGCGGGACGGCGGCCGGCGCGGGAGGTGCTCCCCAGGCGGACCCGGCGGACTTCTGCCCTTGGATTTCGTGCCGAGGCCTGCGCATCATGGCTGCTACGCGGGCCCGCAGTTCCCTGGGCCGGAAAGGCTTGGCGATGTAGTCGTCCGCACCCGCATTGAGTGCGGACAGCAGGTCCGGCTCCTCTGTCCTGCCGGTCAGCATCACCACGTAGGCGTTACTGAAATGTCGGATCCGCCGCAGAACTTCAAAACCGTCAATATCGGGAAGCCCGATATCCAGCGTCACAACATTTGCCTGCTTGTCGCGGACCACTTCCACGCCGGCCCGTCCGTCTGCCGCTGTATGCACTTCAAACCCTGCCTGCGTCAACACTCCTTCTAAAAGGTTGCGCACGTCGGCATCGTCTTCAATTACCACAGCCACGCCAAGTTCGTCCATTGATATCCCCATGCCAGGCGGACATGGCCCCCCATCAGCCCAGCGCCAATGCCATATCCGCTCCAACCATTTATACGCTACTCGTAACCTCTACTGACCACATCTACTTCCCCATTCATTTCGGAAAGTCAATTATCATGACAAGACATGTGGATTACGAGCCG
This sequence comes from Pseudarthrobacter sp. GA104, assembly GCF_009741265.1. Lineage (GTDB taxonomy): Bacteria > Actinomycetota > Actinomycetes > Actinomycetales > Micrococcaceae > Arthrobacter. The sequence continues at coordinate 3,486,770 of NZ_WOWL01000001.1, read as the reverse complement.
AAAGGATGGGCCGCGGTGACCCGCGCGGAAATGCATTACAGCTGTGAATGCTCCATCTTCGGGACAGTTCCAGAAACGGTGGTCGATCATGGCTGAGCACTTGTTCCAGCGTGGACCTATACGGTTCTTCCGCGGTCTCGGACCCCGGGCCCAGGTGGTGCTGTGCCAGCTTCCGCTGACGCTGATTGTTGCCGGCCTTGCGGCGGCTACGCCCTTTGCATGGCCAGCATTGCTGCACAGTCCGCTCTATATGGCCGGAATCCTGCTCCATGGGATCCTCTTCCTGGGCTGTTTCCTGGTGCCGTGGGAGCGCCTGGGCCACCGGTCCTATCTGTTTGTCCCCGTCCTGGACTTCGCGGCCATCGGGTTTCTGCGCAACGGCGCCGCCCCGCTCCTGCCTGGGCTCGCTGTCCTGGTGGTCTTTCCGGTGATCTGGCTTTCCGCCTCAGGAATGCTCACACGCACCAGCCTGGTGCTGAGCTTTGTTGGCCCAATGTTCATCATGCTTCCCCCAATTGCGGGACGTTTCCCCAACCTGAACGCCACGGACATCACCACCGTTGTCCTCTTTCCCCTCATGATGCTCTCGGTATCGCTCGCCATCCGGTTTGCCAGTATCCATGTCCGGCTCCAGCAGCGTGAACTCGCGGAGAAGGACAGGGAGCTCCGGACGCTGCTGCGCGAAAGCCGGGAACGGGAAAAGCTGCTCCAGACGGTCCTGGACGCCACCGACGTCGGAATTGCCGCCGTCGACCGTTCCGGCCGCTTCCTCGTCTCCAACGACCGGCAGCGGAACTTCCGCCGGGCCACCGGCGCCGACGATGCCGCCCCGGGGCAGGGACACCAGCTGATCTTCGGCCAGGACAGGCGAACCCTGCTGCCGCCGGAAAAGCGTCCCATCAGCCGGGCGATCGCAGGTGAGTCCTTCGCTGACTACCTGGTGTGGGCCGGTGAGGGAACAGAACAGCGCGCCGTGTCCACGGCCGCCCGGCCCCTGGTCAGCGAGGACGGCAGCTTCAACGGTGCGGTGGTGGTCTACAGCGATGTCACCGGCTGGGTGGAAGCACTCGCCGCCAACCAGGAACTCGTCACGAACGTCTCCCACGAGTTCAAGTCGCCCCTGAATTCCATCATCGGAAACATCGACCTTGTCCTGGATGACGCCGGCGCTGAACTGCCGCCACAGATGGCCCAGCGCCTGCTGGTGGTCCAGCGGAACGCGGAACGGCTGGTTGCCCTCGTCTCCGACCTGTCGGCGTCGGCTTCGGTTGCCCTGAACGTGCACCCCAAGCGGACAGACCTGGCCAGCCTGGTGGAAACCAGCCTGGGCTCCGCACAGGCCCAGGCCGAGCGGGCACATATCCAGCTCAGGGCCGACGTTCCCTCGCCTCTCTGGGCCTACGCCGACCCGCTGCGCATCGGCCAGGCGCTGGACAACCTCGTCTCCAACGCCATCAAGTACTCCCCCGACGGCGGGACGGTCAGCGTCAGCGCCAGCTTCAGTGAGGAGTGGGTCCGGCTCAGCGTCAGCGACACGGGAATGGGGATGAGCCGGGAAGACACCGCGAGGGTCTTCAAGCGCTTCTTCCGGACGGAATCTGCACGGAAAGCGGCCATAGCCGGCGCCGGGCTTGGCCTGTCCATCACCAAGATGATCGTGGAGGGCCACGGCGGCAGCATCACCTGTGAGAGCGGCCAGGGCAAGGGCAGCACGTTCACGCTGACACTACCGGCGGACGGGCCCCCGCCGTCGTTCTAGGGAATCGACTGCTCCGTAGATGCCGTTTTGACGGCTCAAAACGGCATCTACGGAGCAACCGATGGGTTCAGTGCTCCCGGAGCGCCCTTGTCAGTTCCGCACGGGCCAGCAGCTCGTCGTCGGACGGGTAGGCCACTTCCTCCAGCACCAGCGGGTGCGGCGCGGCGAGCACGGACTTGGCGTCCCGCTTCCTGGCCAGCAGGCGCTCGTGCAGCCAGCCGGGTTCCTCAACGCCCTCCCCCACGTAAAGGGCAGAGCCGACCAGGGCGCGCACCATGTTGTGGCAAAAAGCGTCGGCCTGGACAGTGGCCACGATGACGCCGTCTTCGGCCCGCGTGAACTCGAAGCGCTGGAGCTCGCGGATAGTGGTTGCACCCTCCCGCGGCTTGCAGAAGGACAGGAAGTTCTGCAGCCCCAGGAGCTTGGAGGCACCCTCGTTGAGCAGGTCCACGTCCAGCGGGTTCTTATGCCACAGGGTGGAGTACCGGCCCAGCGGGTCCCACAGGGCGGGCCCGTCCGCGATGCGGTAGCTGTAGCGCCGCCACAGGGCCGAGAAACGGGCGTCAAAGCCTTCGGGTGCCAGGGTAATCCTGTGCACCTCCACGGCGCCGGTGAGGTCCCCGAGCACCCGGCTCAGGGCGCCGCGGATCCTGCGGAGCATGGCGACGGCGGGATCCAGTTCGTGCCCGCGGGGCAGTCCCCGCCACTCGGCTTCCGTGAGGTCCAGGTGGACAACCTGGCCGCGTGCGTGCACTCCCGCGTCCGTCCGGCCCGCAACGGTGACGCGGACCGGCCGCCGTACCAGCAGGTGCAGGGCCTCCTCGAGGACCCCTTGGACGGTGCGCAGGCCAGGCTGCAGTGCCCACCCGCTGAAAGGGCCGCCGTCGTACGACAAATCAAGCCGGACACGCAAAAACCCGCCGCCCCCCAATACGGGGGCCGCGGGTTTTTGGTCGTTCATAGACTCAAGTCTATGCGAAGGAAGTCAGCGTATTACTTCGCGTCCTTTTCCTCGGCTGCGGGAGCCTCGGGAGCTTCCTCAGCGGCCGGAGCCTCTTCGGTTGCAGCCTCTTCAGCCGGAGCCTCAGCAGCGTCGGCTTCAACAGCCTCTGCCTCGGGAGCCTCTTCTGCAACGGGTGCAGCAGCGGCTTCCTTCTTGTCAGCGTCGCGCTTCGCAGCGGAGGTAGCCTCGGCTACAACAGCCTGCTTGGCGGAAACCGGCTCAAGGACGAGCTCGATGACAGCCATGGGAGCGTTGTCGCCCTTGCGGTTGCCGATCTTGGTGATGCGGGTGTAGCCGCCGTCGCGGTTCTCCACAGCCTGGGCGATGTCGGTGAACAGCTCGTGGACGACGCCCTTGTTGCTGATCAGGCCGAGGACCCGGCGGCGGGAAGCGAGGTCGCCACGCTTGGCGAAGGTGACCAGGCGCTCTGCGTACGGCTTCAGGCGCTTGGCCTTGGTCACCGTGGTGGTGATCCGCTTGTGCTCGAACAGGGATGCTGCCAGGTTCGCGAGCATGAGGCGCTCGTGAGCCGGGCCGCCTCCGAGGCGCGGACCCTTAGTGGGGGTAGGCATAATTGTTTCTCCTCAAATGGAAGCCGTGGGCGCTGCACACCGTGGTGCCTGCCCGCCGGCCAAGGTCTGGTTTAGAGTTCGTCGTCGCCGAAGGCGGCGTCGTCCTCTTCGATTGCTGCGGCGCGTGCTGCGAGGTCAAAACCGGGAGGCGAGTCCTTGAGGGACAGGCCCAGTTCAACCAGCTTTGCCTTGACCTCGTCAATGGACTTGGCACCGAAGTTGCGGATGTCCATCAGGTCAGCCTCGGAGCGGGCAACGAGTTCACCCACGGTGTGGATGCCCTCACGCTTGAGGCAGTTGTAGGAACGGACGGTGAGGTCCAGATCCTCGATCGGCAGTGCCATGTCGGCTGCCAGGGCAGCGTCGGTGGGCGACGGGCCGATCTCGATACCTTCAGCTGCGGTGTTCAGCTCACGTGCCAGACCGAAGAGCTCCACCAGGGTGGTGCCTGCGGAAGCAACAGCATCGCGCGGGGCGATGGCCTGCTTGGTCTCGACGTCGACAATCAGCTTGTCGAAGTCGGTGCGCTGCTCAACACGGGTTGCTTCCACGCGGAAAGTAACCTTCAGCACCGGCGAGTAGATGGAGTCGACCGGGATGCGGCCGATCTCTGCATCGCCGGACTTGTTCTGAGCTGCCGAAACGTAGCCGCGGCCGCGCTCGATGGTCAGTTCGAGTTCGAACTTGCCCTTCGAGTTCAGCGTGGCGATGTGCAGATCCGGGTTGTGGAATTCGACGCCGGCCGGCGGAGCGATGTCCGCGGCGGTGACGACTCCGGGGCCCTGCTTGCGCAGGTATGCAACAACCGGCTCATCGTGCTCGGAGGAGACCGAGAGGCTCTTGATGTTCAGGATGATCTCAGTGACATCTTCCTTGACACCCGGAACCGTGGTGAACTCGTGCAGCACGCCATCGATCCGGATGCTGGTTACGGCAGCACCGGGGATGGAGGAGAGCAGGGTACGGCGGAGGGAGTTTCCGAGGGTGTAGCCGAAGCCCGGTTCCAGCGGTTCAATGATGAAACGCGAACGGTTTTCGGAGACTACCTCTTCGGAGAGGGTGGGGCGCTGTGCAATGAGCACTTAGGTTTCCTTTCGGCGAGCATCCGCTATATGACGCAACACAGGTGGTGGAAATTCGGTCTGAAGACTTAACGCGCTGGGCTTGCCCGGACCGTCGACGGTCCGGGCAAGCTCAAACGGCGGAAAAGCCTTAGACGCGGCGGCGCTTCGGCGGGCGGCAGCCGTTGTGCGCAGCGGGGGTGACGTCCTGGATGGAGCCAACCTCGAGGCCGGCGGCCTGGAGCGAACGGATCGCGGTCTCGCGTCCGGAGCCCGGGCCCTTGACGAAAACGTCTACCTTGCGCATGCCGTGCTCCTGCGCACGCTTGGCAGCAGCTTCGGCGGCCATCTGGGCTGCGAACGGGGTGGACTTACGCGAGCCCTTGAAGCCAACCTCACCTGAGGAAGCCCAAGAGATAACAGCGCCGTTCGGGTCCGTGATGGAAACGATGGTGTTGTTAAAAGTGCTCTTGATGTGCGCCTGGCCCAGCGCGATATTCTTCTTGTCCTTCTTACGCGGCTTGCGAACCGCGCCACGAGTCTTCGGGGGCATTTTTTCTCCTACAGAAAGTTATCGGGGGAAAGTCCGTTAGTCCCGGCGGGGATTTTAACGGGCCTTCTTCTTGCCGGCGACGGTACGCTTCGGGCCCTTGCGGGTACGTGCGTTGGTCTTCGTACGCTGTCCGCGTACGGGCAGGCCCTTGCGGTGGCGCAGGCCTTCGTAGCTGCCGATTTCAACCTTGCGGCGGATATCTGCTGCTACTTCGCGGCGAAGGTCACCCTCAACCTTGTAGTTGCCTTCAATGTAGTCACGCAGCTCAACCAGCTGGGCGTCAGTCAGGTCCTTGACGCGAACGTCAGCGCTGATGCCCGTGGCAGCCAGGGTTTCGTGTGCACGGGTCTTGCCCACGCCGTAGATGTAAGTAAGCGCAATTTCCAGCCGCTTTTCGCGGGGAATGTCTACGCCAGCGAGACGAGCCATAGTGGCAGTACTCCTTGATAAACCGGAGGTCCTAGGCAGTACACCCGCACGTTCTGTGCGGCCCCAGCCTCCGACCGGGGGTTAGCTGTCCGGACTCTTTCGAGCTCAATGTTCCAGATCAGCTTGTGCTGCCTTTATTTACTTGCGTGGGTTAGCAACCCAGGATTTCCCGATGAAGGGAAATTAGCCCTGGCGCTGCTTGTGGCGCGGGTTCTCGCAGATCACCATGACCCGGCCATTACGGCGGATCACTTTGCACTTTTCGCAGATCTGCTTGACGCTCGGCTTGACCTTCATGGCATTCCTTTGCGTGTAACAGTTGGTCAACTGGAGCGGCGCTCAGCTCGCGCTGAAGCCGCCCAGCAATTTACTTGTAGCGGTAGACGATACGACCACGGGTGAGGTCGTACGGGCTCAGCTCCACCACTACGCGGTCCTCTGGGAGGATTCGGATGTAGTGCTGACGCATCTTTCCAGAGATGTGTGCCAGAACGATGTGCTTGTTGGTGAGCTCAACGCGAAACATCGCGTTAGGCAGCGCCTCGGTCACAACGCCTTCGATCTCAATGACCCCGTCCTTCTTGGCCATACCCTCCGCTAACTGTTGTTGCCGCAGCCCTGCCGGATTGCACCGGGCATGGCCACGAACGTTTTGGTTGGATCGATTGCCGGCTCCAGACCCAAAAGGGCGTGGCAGTCCAGACAACCAACAAACAACACTACGCCACTTTGCAGCGAAAGTTAAATCCAGCCATGCTAGCGCATCCCGCCGCCGTACGCACCATATTCCCCCGCCGGAGTGCTCACGGCCCGGGCACTGGCTATGCCGTCGAGGATGGCCAAACGTACGACGTCGGCTGCCGCACTCTGCAGGGTGATGAGGCTGAGCCGCCGGGCAGCTTCGTCCGAACGATCGAGTGCCGCAGCCTGGGTGGCCAGGCAGAATACAGTGTCCCCGTCAGCCAGGGTGTGGCTCGGATTCAGGGCCCTTGCTATCCCGGCGTGCGCCGCCGAAGCAGTTCGCTTGCACTCGGCAACATCGAGCACCGCATTGGTGGCGACAACAACGAGGGTGGTGTTCAGCGGGGCGTCTGCATCATGGCGATTGGGCCTCTCGAACCCAAAGGGGAGTCCCAACGCATTGACGATGGCAAGGGCTCCGACAACGATGCCGTTGTCCAGCGTGATGGAGGCCGTGCCTGCGCCGCCTTTGAACTGTCCCCTGCCGATGAGGGCCCCGGTGCCGGCGCCCACGTTGCCGCGTCCGACGTCGTGCCCTTCCGTTTGCGACGCAGCGGCGGCGGTTGCCGCGTAGCCCATGTCCGCCGTCGGACGTGCGGAGAAGTCCCCGCCCCTGCCCAGGTCGAAGATCGCGGCGGCCGGCACGATAGGGACTACTCCCCCGGGCACCGGGAACCCGCGGCCGTTCTCCTCGCACCAGCGCTGGGCGCCGGCGGCGGAGGCAAGGCCGTACGCGCTGCCGCCGGTGAGGACCACGGCGTCGACGGCGCTGACCAGGGTGGTGGGATCCAGAGCGTCCGTCTCATGGGTGGCCGGTCCGCCTCCCTGGACATCCACCGAACCCACCGTGCCCGGCGGCGGAAGGACCACCGTCACCCCGGTCAGCCAGCCGTCGTCGGACCTTTGCGCGTGGCCAACCCGGATGCCGGGGACATCGGTGATCGCTCCCATGCCATCCATTCTGCCCTTTTGACCAGCAAACTGATGAATACGGCGGGTCCCTGACTTTCAAACAAAGTTTGTGCAAGACTGCAGGCAGCACAGCGTTAACAGGCAATGAAGCCTCGTATAACAGTCCCCTCACGAGGGCATTCGTAGCTTTCCGCCTACTGACTTTGTGGTGAAGTAATGGCTAGACTCCCCCGACCACGGCCGGCCACGAGCAGGCACGAATCCCGTGAGAGACCGCATGACCCGTCAACTCGCACCCCATCCGTCCACCGATCCCACGAAGCCCGGACCCGCCGCCGCCCCTGGACGCCGGCGCTGGACGCAGCGAACCCGGCGTGACTTCTTCGTGTTCCTTGCCCTCGCTTTGCCCAACCTGGTGCTGATCGCCGTCTTCACATACAGGCCTTTGGTCAGCAACATCTACTACTCCACGCTGGACTGGACCCTGGGGTCGCCCTCAGCCACGGTGGTGGGCATCAATAACTACGTCACCTTCTTCACCAGCGACGACGCCTCCAAGGTACTGGGCACCACGGCGATCTTCACTGCAGTCACGGTGGGCGGATCCATGATCCTGGGGCTGCTCATCGCCCTGGCGCTGAATGCGAAAGTCCCGGGAACCACCTTCGCCCGTTCAGCGGTATTCGCTCCCTACGTCCTGTCCGGCGTGGGCGTGGGCCTGGTGTGGCTCTTCATTTTCGATCCCGGCTACGGCGTCCTGGCCTGGCTGCTCCGGGGCATCGGCCAGCAGAGCCCGCAGTGGATCAATGACCCGCAGCTTTCCCTGGTCATGGTCATCCTCGTCTACGTCTGGAAGAACCTGGGGTACTGCGCGGTGGTCTACCTGGCCGGGCTGCAGTCCCTGCCGCAGGATGTCATGGAGGCGGCGTCCCTGGATGGCGCGAACGGGTTCCGGCGGTTCATCAGCATGTCGTTGCCCCTCCTGTCCCCCACCACGTTCTTCCTGCTGATCACCACCATGCTGTCCTCGCTGCAGGCCTTCGACCTGATCCGCATCATGACCCCGTTGGGAACCGGTACCAGCACCCTGATCTACGAGGCGTATCTCCAGGCGTTTGGTGCCTTCAACCGCGCAGGCTATTCGGCGGCCATCTCGGTGGTCCTGTTTGCGATCCTCCTGGTGATCACCGTGTTCCAACTGCGTTTCGTGGAGCGGAAGGTGCACTACTCGTGAGCTCCCTGTCACCGGTCAACCCGGACCCCACCGTCCCGGCAACGCAGGAAGCCGGACCGCTTCTTCCCCGCGATCGGCCCTTCTCGCGGCGCAACCTGGCGCAAGCCGTCCTCGGCGGCTACGTCCCGCTGGTCCTGGCAACCCTGGTGGTCTTCCTGCCGCTGCTCTGGATGGTGCTCAGCTCTTTCAAGCAGCCTGGTGAGATCATCACCATGGACCTGAAGATCCTGCCGGAAGGCCTCGATCTGCAGAACTACCAGATCGCGATGACCACTGTGCCCTTCGGCCAGTTCTTCCTGAACAGCACCATCGTCACGGTGACGGGCGCCAGCGTGAAAGTCATCCTGGCCATCCTGACGGCCTACGCCCTGGTGTTCGTGCGCTTCCCGTTCAAAAACGCGATTTTCGTCCTGATCCTGGTGGCCCTTATGGTGCCGCCCCAGGTGTCCATCCTGCCCAACTACATCCTGATCTCGGGAATGGGCGGAAAGAACACCCTGTGGGGCATCATCCTCCCGGGCCTCGGAACCGCCTTCGGAACCTTCCTCCTGCGCCAGCACTTCCTCACACTGCCCGCCTCCATCCTTGAGTCGGCGGAAATCGATGGCGCCGGCCACTGGCGCCGCCTCTGGCGGATCGTGGTGCCGGTCTCCGTTCCCTCCATCGCCACGGTGGCACTCGTGACCATTGTCAGCGAGTGGAACGAGTACATCTGGCCGCTGATCATCACGGACCGTCCCGACACCATGACCCTGCCGGTGGGCCTGACACTGCTCCAGAACTCCGAGGGCAACGCCTCCGGATGGGGCATCCTCATGGCCGGCGCCGTCCTGGTCATCGTCCCCATCCTTATCGTTTTCGCAGCCCTCCAGCGTTACATCGTCGCCGGGCTCACCCAGGGCAGCGTCACCGGGTAAGCCCGTGCCGCCGTCGTTCGTCACAGAAGAAGCACCCAACTCCTCAATGCGGCACCCAACGAAAGGACCTGCACATGACACAGCACCTCGATCGGAGGCACTTCCTGGGACTCGCCGGGGTCACGGCGTCGGCCGCTGCCCTGGCAGCCTGCGGCGGCCCGTCCACGAGCGGCACGCCCAAGGCCAGCGAAGCCGCGGAACTCGACTTCAGTGGAGTGAAACCGGCCGCGAAAATCGACTTCTGGTCCAACCACCCGGGTAAGTCGCAGGACGTCGAAAAGGCCATTATTGAGAAGTTCCACGCCAAGTTCCCGGACATCCGGGTCAACCTGGTCACAGCCGGCGCGAACTACGAGGAAATCGCGCAGAAGTTCCAGACCTCGCAGGCGGCAAAATCCGGCCTCCCGGGCGTCGTGGTCCTCTCCGATGTCTGGTGGTTCCGCTACTTCACCAACGGCAGCATCATCCCGGTGGACGCCCTCGTCAAGCAGCTGGACATCAAGCTGGACGATTTCCGGAAGTCACTCGTGGACGACTACAAGTACAACGACAAGCAATGGGCGCTCCCTTACGGGCGTTCAACTCCCCTGTTCTATTACAACAAGGACCACTTCAAGGCGGCCGGGCTGCCGGACCGGGCACCCAAGACCTGGCAGGAGTTCGGCGAGTGGGCGCCCAAGCTGAAGGCCAGCTCAGGCGCGCAGTACGCCTACATCTATCCGGCACTGGCGGGCTACGCGGGCTGGACCCTGCAAAACAACCTCTGGGGCTGGGGTGGCTCCTGGTCCAAGGAATGGGAGATCACCTGTGATTCACCTGAATCCATCGAAGCGCTGCAGTGGGCCCAGGACTCCATCTACAAGAACGGGTGGGCCGGCGTCTCCTCCAAGGAAGCTGCGGACGACTTCTCCGCCGGGCTGACCTCGTCCACGATCTCCTCCACCGGGTCCCTCCTCGGTGTGCTGAAGTCCGCGCCGTTCAATGTGGGTGTGGGCTTCCTTCCCGGCGGACCGAAGGCCGAGACCAACGTCTGCCCCACCGGCGGCGCAGGGCTGGGCATCCCCAGCGGCATCACCAAGGAAGAGCAGCTGGCAGCCGGCACGTTCATCAAGTTCATGACCGAGCCGGAAAACAGCGCAGCCTTCTCGGCTGCCACCGGCTACATGCCCACCCGCGAGTCGGCGGACATGAAGGCGGTCCTGGCCCGGACGCCGCAGATCCAGACTGCCGTGGACCAGCTGGCTGTTACGCGGGTCCAGGACAATGCCCGCGTGTTCCTCCCGGGTGCTGACCAGGAACTGGCCAAGGCGGCCGCAGCGATCCTTACCCAGCAGGCGGACGTCAAGTCCACCATGACCAGCCTCAAGAAGACGCTGGAGGGCATATACGAAAAGGACGTCAAGCCGAAGCTCAGTTGAGTTTCTCCTTAAGGACGAAGCGCCGGCTGACGTTGTGGAATCACAACGTCAGCCGGCGCTTCTGCCTGGGCAGGAAGGCCGCGGGGCTACGGGACCGGCACCGGGGTGACCCCGAGGGGCACCAGGTGCTCCGCGCCGCCGTCGGGCGCTGACAGCACCCAGATGCCCTTCTCATGGACAGCCACGGAGTGCTCCCACTGGCAGGAGCGCTGGCCGTCCGTGGTCACCACGGTCCAGTCGTCCTCAAGGACAGCGGTGTCGATGCCGCCGCGCACCAGCATGGGCTCGATCGCGAGGCAGAGCCCGGGCCGGATCTTGGGTCCACGGTGGCTGGTGCGGTAGTTCAGCACATCCGGGGCCATGTGCATTTCCGAGCCGATGCCGTGGCCTACGTAATCTTCGAGGATCCCCAACGGCTTGCCGGGGACTGCGGAAACGTAGTCGTCGATGGCGGCCCCGATGTCACCCACATGCTTGCCGGTGGCCAGTGCCGCGATTCCGCGCCACATGGCTGCATTGGTCACGTCAGACAGGCGCTGGTCCTCCGGATCGGCGGTGCCCACGATGACGGTCCTGGCGGAGTCGGAGTGCCAGCCGTTCACGATTGCGCCGCCGTCGATCGAGATGATGTCCCCGTCCTTGAGCACGCGGCTGCCGGGGATGCCGTGCACCACTTCCTCATTGACGGAGGTGCAGATCGTGGCCGGAAAGCCGTGGTAGCCGAGGAAGTTCGACTTTGCGCCCGCCTCGTTCAGCACGGCGGCGAAGACGTCGTCCAGGTGCTTGGTGGTCACTCCGGGCACGGCCGCGGCAACGGCAGCGTCAAGCGCGCGGCTCAGGACCAGGCCTGCCTCGTGCATGATGCGCATCTGGGCATTGGTCTTGTATTCGATGCGGGGCTGGCCAAAGGCCATGGTGTTCCTTCTTTCAAATGGCTGAGGCTCCTCCCGGATGACGGGAGGAGCCTCGGATAACTGCCGCCTGGATCAGGCTGCCTGCGCTGCCTTGATGGCCTGCATCACGCGGTCGGTGACCTCGTCGATGGGGCCGATGCCGTCCACCTGGGTGAGGATGCCGCGCTCGGCGTACTTGGCCACCACGGCTTCGGTCTGCTCGTGGTACAGGTCAAGGCGGTGGCGGATGACGGCTTCGTTGTCGTCGCTCCGGCCCGTTTCCTTGGCCCGGCCGAGCAGCCGGTGCACCAGTTCCTCATCGTCGGCAGTCAGCTGCAGGACGACGTCGAGCTTTTCCTCACCCTTGGCGAGGATCTCGTCCAGGTAGTCCACCTGGGCGGTGGTGCGGGGGTAGCCGTCCAGCAGGAAGCCGTTTTCGACGTCGGACTCGCTGAGCCGGTCCCGCACCATCTTGTTGGTCACGCTGTCCGGAACGAAGTCGCCGTTGTCCATGTACTTCTTGGCCTCGATGCCAAGCGGCGTTTCGCCCTTCACGTTTGCACGGAAGATGTCGCCGGTGGAGATGGCCACAACGCCGAGGCGTTCTGAAATCCGTTCCGCCTGCGTTCCTTTTCCGGAGCCCGGAGGCCCAATAATCAGCATTCTCGTCATCGCAAAAGCCCTTCGTAGTGACGTTGTTGTAGCTGTGCGTCAATCTGCTTGACGGTCTCCAGACCCACGCCCACCATGATCAGGATCGAGGTGCCACCGAACGGGAAGTTCTGGTTCGCGTTGATCAGTACCAGTGCAACCAGCGGAATCAGCGCCACGAAGCCCAGGTACAGGGCTCCTGGCAGGGTGATCCTGGAGAGCACGTACTGCAGATAGTCAGCGGTCGGCTTACCCGCGCGGATACCCGGGATAAAGCCGCCGTACTTCTTCATGTTGTCCGAGACCTCTTCAGGGTTGAAGGTGATCGCGACATAGAAGTAGGTAAAGAACACGATCATGGCGAAGTACAGAACCATATAGATCGGGTGGTCACCGCGTGTCAGGTTGTTATTGATCCATTCAACCCACGGCTGGAGCTGCTCGCCCTGCTTGGGCTGGTTGAACTGCGCAACCAGGCCCGGCAGGTACAGCATGGAGGACGCGAAGATCACCGGGATGACACCGGCCATGTTGACCTTGATGGGGATGTAGGTGCTGGTGCCGCCCACGGTCCGGCGGCCGATCATCCGCTTCGCGTACTGAACAGGAACGCGGCGCTGCGATTGCTCAACGAAGACCACCAGGGCCACGGTGAGCAGGCCCACGGCAAGGACGATAAAGAAGGTGCCGGGACCCTGCGAGGTCCAGATGGCGCCCAGGGAGGTGGGGAAGGTGGCAGCAATGGACGTGAAGATCAGCAGCGACATGCCGTTGCCCACGCCCTTCTCGGTCACGAGTTCGCCCATCCACATGATCAGGCCGGTGCCGGCCGTCAGGGTGATGATGATCAGGATGGTGGTGATCACGCTGCTGTCGGGAATGATCTGCAGGTTGCAGCCCGGCAGCAGCTGGCCGGAACGCGCCAGCGATACCAGGGTGGTGGCATTGAGCAGGCCGAGCGCGATGGTGAGGTAGCGCGTGTACTGGGTCAGTTTCGACTGGCCGGACGCGCCTTCCTCGTACAGTTCCTGGAACCGGGGAATGACCACCCGGAGCAACTGGACGATGATGCTTGCCGTGATGTACGGCATGATACCCAGGGCGAAGATGGACACCTGCAGCAGGGCTCCGCCGCTGAACAGGTTCACGAGCTGGTACAGCCCGCCTGCCGTCTGACCGCCCTGCAAGCATTGCTGCACGTTCTGGTAGTTCACACCAGGCGAGGGAATGAAGGCACCCAAGCGGAAGATGGTGATGATTCCCAGCGTGAACAACAACTTGCGTCGCAGATCAGGCGTGCGAAAGGCCCGGCCAAATGCGCTAAGCAAGCGTCCTCCTGTGGTGTCTATAAGAGTGGTGTGATGGGGATCGATGAATCCCAACAACCGAGTCTAACGGGTGTATGCGCCCTGCGAACAATCCGCGGCAGCGGCGCTGCGCCGGATGGCGGCGAAAAAACGCCGGGCGGATGGAAAAAACTCCCGGTCCCGGGGCCGTAGCCCCGGGACCGGGAGTTCAACAACGGGCTTGGCGCCCACCGGCTCTAGAGAGCGGTGGTGCTTCCGCCTGCTGCGGCAATCTTTTCAGCGGCGCTGGCCGAGAATGCGTGGGCGGTGACGTCAACCTTGACGGTGATGTCGCCGGTGCCCAGCACCTTGACGGGCTGGTTCTTGCGAACGGCACCCTTTTCGACCAGGTTCTCCACGGTGACTGCGCCACCTTCGGGGAACAGCTCGTTGAGCTTGTCCAGGTTTACAACCTGGTACTCGACCCGGAACGGGTTCTTGAAGCCGCGCAGCTTGGGCAGGCGCATGTGCAGCGGCAACTGGCCGCCGGCAAAGCCAGCCTTGATCTGGTAGCGGGCTGCAGTACCCTTCGTGCCACGGCCAGCGGTCTTACCCTTGGATGCTTCACCACGACCAACACGGGTCTTGGCGGTCTTGGCACCCGGGGCGGGACGCAGGTGGTGAACCTTCAGGGCGTTCTGCTTCTCAGCAGCCTGTGCCTTATCAGCAGTGTTCTCTGCCATTTACTTCGCCTCCTCTACCTTTACCAGGTGCGGAACCGTGTTGAGCATTCCAACAGTCACGGCATCGGCGGTGCGGACAACAGTCTGTCCGATCCGCTTCAGGCCGAGGGACCGCAGGGTGTCGCGCTGGTTCTGCTTGCCGCCAATGGCGGACTTGATCTGAGTGATCTCCAACTGCGCGTCGGAGGGAATCAGGTTCTTAGCCATGACTAGGCACCTGCCTTCATGTTCAGAAGGGCCTTCACCAGTGCCGGCGGAGCGATCTCGTCGAGGGGCAGGCCGCGGCGTGCTGCCACTGCTGCCGGCTCTTCGAGGCGCTTCAGGGCGTCAACAGTCGCGTGAACGATGTTGATGGCGTTGGAGGAACCGAGCGACTTGGAGAGGATGTCGTGGATGCCCACGCACTCCAGTACTGCACGGACCGGGCCACCGGCGATAACACCGGTACCGGCGGAGGCCGGACGCAGCATTACGACGCCTGCGGCAGCCTCACCCTGAACGCGGTGCGGGATGGTGCTGCCAACGCGGGGAACGCGGAAGAAGGACTTCTTAGCTTCTTCTACGCCCTTTGCGATTGCGGCAGGAACTTCCTTAGCCTTGCCGTAGCCAACGCCGACCATACCGTTGCCGTCACCGACGACGACCAGGGCGGTGAAGCTGAAGCGACGACCACCCTTGACCACCTTGGAAACGCGGTTGATGGTGACGACGCGCTCTACGAACTGGCTCTTCTCGGCTTCACGGCCGCCATCGCGGCCGCCACGGCCACCACGGTCGCCGCGGCCCTGGCCACGGTCGCCACGCTCGCCGCGACGAGCGCCACCACGGCGGTCATCGGCAGCTGCGGGGGCAGTGGTCTCAGTGGCAGCTACGGCTTCAGTAGCCTTCTGATCTGCAGACACAGTGTCCTTTTCCTTGTTTGCTTCCGTCACAGTGACAGCCCACCTTCACGTGCACCGTCAGCGACGGCGGCGATCCGGCCGTGGTACTTGTTACCACCGCGGTCGAAGACAACAGCTTCGATACCGGCAGCCTTGGCACGCTCTGCGACGAGTTCGCCAACGCGCTTGGCCTTGGCAGTCTTGTCGCCGTCGAATGCACGAAGGTCGGCTTCCAGAGTGGAGGCGCTCGCTACGGTCTGGCCCTTGGTGTCATCGACAACCTGGACGAATACGTGGCGTGCGGAACGGTTGACGACCAGACGCGGACGTACAGCCGTACCGGAGATGCGCTTACGGATACGAAGCTGGCGGCGGCTGCGCGAAGCAGACTTGCTCTTGTTCGTACGCTTCTTGTTAATTGAGATGGCCATGGTTACTTACCAGCCTTTCCGACCTTGCGGCGGATGACTTCGCCGGCGTAACGGATGCCCTTGCCCTTGTAGGGGTCCGGCTTCCGCAGCTTGCGAATGTTGGCAGCAACCTCGCCGACCTGCTGCTTGTTGATACCTGAAACAGAGAGCTTGGTCGGGGTCTCAACTGCAAAGGTGATGCCCTCCGGTGCGGAGACATTGACCGGGTGGCTGAAACCGAGAGCGAACTCAAGGTCAGATCCCTTGGCCTGAACGCGGTAACCGGTACCGACGATTTCAAGCTTCTTCTCGTAGCCCTTGGTGACGCCCTCGATCATGTTGGAGATCAGGGTGCGGGTCAGGCCGTGGAGTGAACGGGAGGCGCGCTCGTCGTTCGGGCGGGCGACAGTCAGGGTGTCTGCATCCAGGGTGACCTCGATCGGGCTGGCCACAGTGTGGTTCAGCTCGCCTTTGGATCCCTTGACGCTGACGACAGAGCCGTCAACCTTGACCTCAACGCCGGCAGGAACGGTGATGGGGAGACGTCCAATACGTGACATTATTCTCTTCCTTTCCCGTTACCAGACGTACGCGAGGACTTCGCCGCCCACGCCCTTCTTGCCGGCCTGCTTGTCAGTCAGGAGGCCGGAAGAGGTGGACAGGATTGCGACACCCAGGCCACCGAGCACGTGCGGCAGGTTGGTGGACTTTGCGTAAACACGCAGGCCCGGCTTGGAGATACGGCGAACGCCAGCGATTGAACGCTCGCGGTTCGGTCCGAACTTGAGCTCGATGGTCAGCTTCTTGCCAACCTCAGCGTCCTCTTCCTTCCAGCCGGCGATGAAACCTTCGGCCTTGAGGATGTCGGCGACGCGTGCCTTGAGCTTGCTGTACGGCATGGTCACGGTGTCGTGGTATGCCGAGTTTGCATTGCGCAGACGCGTAAGCATGTCTGCGACAGGATCTGTCATTGTCATGGTGGGCTCTTGCCCTTCCTCGTAACGGTTTCCGCGGCGCAGCTTCCCTGACCGGAGTCAGGGCCGTGCCGCCGGACCTTTTACGTAGTTAGATTAGTCTTCGGCCTTGAACGGGAAACCAAGCGCCTTGAGCAGCGCACGGCCTTCGTCATCGGTCTTGGCAGTGGTAACAACCGTGATGTCCATACCGCGGACGCGGTCGATCTTGTCCTGGTCGATTTCGTGGAACATAACCTGCTCGGTCAGACCGAAGGTGTAGTTGCCGTTGCCATCGAACTGCTTGCCGCTCAGTCCGCGGAAGTCGCGGATACGGGGCAGTGCCAGGGTGACAAGACGATCCAGGAATTCCCACATGCGGTCGCCACGCAGGGTAGCGTGCGCACCGATGGGCATGCCTTCGCGCAGCTTGAACTGTGCGATCGACTTGCGGGCCTTGGTTACCTGCGGCTTCTGGCCGGTGATCTGGGTGAGGTCGCGGACAGCGCCGTCGATCAGCTTGGAGTCCTTGGCGGCATCTCCAACACCCATGTTCACAACGACCTTCACGAGGCGGGGAACCTGGTTGACGTTCTGGTACTTGAATTCCTCAATGAGCGTGCTCTTGATGGATTCTGCGTACTTGGTCTTCAGACGAGGAACGATCTTCGTTGCCGGAGTCTCGAGAGTCTCAGTCATTAGATGTCCTTCCCTGAGCTCTTGGCCACGCGGATGCGGACTTCGCGCTGCTTGCCGTTACGCTCAACGGTCTCAGTGCGGAAGCCGACGCGGGTGGGCTTCTTGGTGGACGGGTCAACCAGAGCCACGTTGGAGATGTGGATCGGGGCTTCAACAACCTCGATGCCACCGGTCTTGGTGCCGCGCTGCGACTGACCGACCTTGGTGTGCTTGGTTACGCGGTTAACGCCTTCAACCAACACGCGGTTGGTGTCGGTAAAAACACGCAGGACCTTGCCCTGCTTGCCGCGGTCGCCGCCGCGCTCAGCCTTGGCGCCAGTGATGACCTGAACGAGGTCACCCTTCTTGATCTTAGAAGCCATGGACTAGAGCACCTCCGGAGCCAAAGAAACGATCTTCATGAACTTCTTGTCACGGAGTTCACGACCAACCGGTCCGAAGATACGGGTACCGCGGGGGTCACCGTCGCCCTTCAGGATCACAGCTGCGTTCTCGTCAAACTTGATGTAGGAACCATCCGCACGGCGGCGTTCCTTCTTGGTACGGACGATGACTGCCTTGACAACATCGCCCTTCTTTACGTTGCCGCCCGGGATTGCATCCTTGACGGTGGCGACAATGACGTCACCGATGCCTGCGTAGCGACGGCCAGATCCACCGAGAACGCGAATGGTAAGGATTTCCTTAGCACCCGTGTTGTCGGCGACCTTGAGTCGCGACTCCTGCTGAATCACTATTTACTCCTTGCGTCGCGCCGGTTCTCAGACCGAAAATCTTCCTACGGAATGAGCCTTGCGGAACGGTTGATCGGGGTGTCTCTTGACCTGCCTGGATTTTGCCAGACCAGGCCTAAACTCCCGTGCCAGAAGCAGTTGCTCCCATCCGGTCCAGGACTGCTCCTGGGCGCAAGGGGGCACTATGCCATGGCACGCTTGTTTACGAGGTTGATGACGGCGCACGAAAGGCGCCATACAAACTCAAAATCTTAGCACAGTTCCGGCCAGTCCCCATATCACCGCCGGCGCTCCCCCGCAAGGCGGACGACGCCGTTACGCACTGCAGCCTGACGGCCCACCTCTGGTGCCGCTCCCCGCCGTCGGACGCTCTCTCACTTAATGCGCCTTTTCGGTCATCGCTCTCTCACTGTCCTCAGGAAAGTGAGAGAGCATCGGCCAAAAACCGACGTTAAGTGAGAGAGCGTCGCGGGGGGCACGACGGCGCCATGCGCGGGGGTCTTTCGGCCCACCTTGCGTGCCACTCCCCCGGGAAGCCGCAGCACCGCCGTCGTGCGGTCACCACGCGTCCACGCCGTTAAAGCGGAAACCCCCGCTCCCAGGGGAGCAGGGGTTTCCGGTTACCGAAGCAGCAGGTGCTACTTGGCCTTCTCGAGGATTTCCACGAGCCGCCAGTTCTTGGTGGCGGACAGCGGGCGGGTCTCGGCGATAACAACGAGGTCGCCGATGCCGGCGGTGTTGTTCTCGTCGTGAGCCTTGACCTTGGAGGTACGGCGGATGACCTTGCCGTACAGGGCGTGCTTCACGCGGTCTTCAACCTGGACAACGATGGTCTTTTCCATCTTGTCAGAGACCACGTAGCCGCGACGCGTCTTGCGGTAACCGCGCTGCTCAGCCGTGGCTGCGGTAGCAGTTTCCGTCACGTTCTCGTCCTTTTCACTCACTTGGCATCCTCCTCGGTCTCAACCGTTTCAGCCGGCTCGGCCTTCTTGGTTGCGGCCTTCTTGGACTTCTTCTCTTCCTTGGCTTCCACAACCGGTGCGGCAACCTCGGCACGAATGCCCAGCTCGCGCTCACGGAGAACGGTGTAGATGCGGGCGATGTCCTTCTTTACCGCGCGCAGACGACCGTGGTTCTCCAGCTGTCCGGTGGCGGACTGGAAACGCAGGTTGAACAGCTCTTCCTTGGCCTTGCGGAGTTCTTCAACGAGACGCTCGTTGTCGAAACCGTCCAGCTGTGCGGGAGCCAGATCCTTGGATCCTACTGCCATTTCTATTCACCACCTTCGCGACGCAGAATGCGTGCCTTCAACGGGAGCTTGTGGATTGCCAGGCGCAGTGCCTCGCGGGCTACCGATTCCTCGACACCGGAGATCTCGAAGAGAACCCGGCCCGGCTTGACGTTTGCGACCCACCATTCCGGTGAACCCTTACCGGAACCCATGCGGGTTTCGGCAGGCTTCTTGGTCAGGGGACGGTCCGGGTAGATGTTGATCCAGACCTTACCGCCACGCTTGATGTGGCGGGTCATCGCGATACGGGCAGACTCGATCTGACGGTTGGTGACGTATGCCGGGCTCAGGGCCTGGATGCCGTACTCACCGAAGGAGACCTTGGTGCCGCCCGTAGCAGCGCCGGAACGACCCGGGTGGTGCTGCTTACGGTGCTTGACTCGACGTGGGATAAGCATTTAAGCCTGTCCTCCTTCTACAGCCTGTGCCGGTGCGGCTGCAGCTGCCTCAGCTGCCGGAGCCTCGGCAGCAGGAGCTGCGTCAGCGGCCGGGCGGTCGTTGCGACGGCGGCGGTCACCACGGTCAGCGCCACCCGGGCGGCCCGGACGGTCGCTGGCACCGCGGCCACGGGACGGGGCGGAAGCGGCCTGCTGGGCCAGTTCCTTGGCGGTGACGTCACCCTTGTAGATCCAGACCTTCACGCCGATGCGGCCGAAGGTGGTCTTGGCTTCGTAGAAGCCGTAGTCGATGTTCGCGCGGAGGGTGTGCAGGGGCACACGGCCTTCGCGGTAGAACTCCGAGCGGGACATTTCAGCGCCACCCAGTCGACCGGAGCAGGCGATACGGATGCCCTTGGCACCTGCACGCTGCGCAGACTGCATGGCCTTCTTCATTGCGCGGCGGAACGCCACACGTGAAGTCAGCTGCTCAGCAACGCCCTGGGCAACAAGCTGGGCTTCCATCTCGGGGTTCTTGACCTCGAGGATGTTCAGCTGGACCTGCTTGCCGGTGAGCTTTTCGAGCTCGCCGCGGATGCGGTCTGCTTCTGCTCCACGGCGGCCGATGACGATGCCGGGACGGGCCGTGTGGATGTCCACGCGGACGCGGTCACGGGTGCGCTCGATCTCAACCTTGGCGATACCGGCGCGCTCCATGCCCGTGGACATGAGCTGGCGGATGCGGATGTCTTCGCGAACGAAGTCCTTGTACCGCTGGCCGGCCTTGGTGCTGTCAGCGAACCAGTGCGATACGTGATCGGTGGTGATGCCGAGTCGGAACCCGTGCGGGTTTACTTTCTGTCCCACTTAGCGAGCCTCCTCTTTCTCCGGGGTAGCGACTACCACGGTGATGTGGCTGGTGCGCTTCTTGATCTGAAATGCACGACCCTGGGCACGCGGCTGGAACCGCTTCATGGTCGGGCCTTCATCAACAAACGCTTCGCTGATGATGAGGTCACCTTCGTCAAACGCCACGCCGTCGCGGTCCGCGAGGACCCGGGCGTTGGAGATTGCCGACTGTACTACCTTGAATACCGGCTCCGAAGCTGCCTGGGGGGCAAACTTCAGAATTGCCAGAGCCTCATTCGCTTGCAATCCACGAACAAGGTTGACGACGCGCCGGGCCTTCATAGGCGTTACGCGGATGTGGCGCGCAATTGCCTTGGCTTCCATTGCTTTCCTTCTCTCGTCTTTGACGTAAGTGCAGGCGCCTAGCGGCGCTTGCCCTTACGGTCGTCCTTGACATGGCCGCGGAATGTCCGCGTGGGAGCGAATTCGCCGAGCTTGTGCCCGACCATCGACTCAGTGACAAACACCGGAATGTGCTTGCGTCCGTCGTGTACGGCGATCGTGTGTCCGAGCATGTCGGGGATGATCATCGAACGGCGGGACCAGGTCTTGATGACGTTCTTGGTGCCCTTTTCGTTTTCCCTGGCTACCTTCACAAAGAGGTGCTGGTCGACGAAAGGACCTTTTTTCAGGCTGCGTGGCATGTGTCCAGGCTCCTATCGCTTGTTCTTGCCAGTACGACGGCGACGAACAATAAGCTTGTCGCTCTCTTTGTTGGGGCGGCGGGTGCGGCCTTCCCGCTGACCGTTGGGGTTGACGGGGTTACGTCCACCGGACGTCTTACCCTCACCACCACCGTGCGGGTGGTCAACCGGGTTCATGGCGACACCACGGACGGTCGGGCGGACGCCCTTCCAGCGCATGCGGCCGGCCTTGCCCCAGTTGATGTTCGACTGCTCGGCGTTGCCGACCTCGCCGACGGTTGCGCGGCAGCGCACGTCAACGTTGCGGATTTCGCCGGAAGGCAGACGCAGCTGGGCGAAACGGCCTTCCTTGGCAACAAGCTGGATGGATGCACCGGCGGAGCGGCCCATCTTGGCGCCGCCACCCGGACGCAGTTCAACTGCGTGGATAACGGTACCCACGGGGATGTTGCGCAGGGGCAGGTTGTTGCCAGGCTTGATGTCAGCGTTGGCGCCGGCCTCTACGAAGTCACCCTGGGACAGCTTGTTCGGGGCGATGATGTAACGCTTGGTGCCATCAACGTAGTGCAGGAGGGCGATGCGAGCCGTACGGTTCGGATCGTACTCAATTTCAGCAACGCGGGCGTCCACGCCGTCCTTGTCGTGACGACGGAAGTCGATCAGACGGTACTGGCGCTTGTGTCCGCCACCCTTGTGACGGGTGGTGATCTTACCGGTGTTGTTACGGCCACCCTTTTTGGGCAGCGGACGTACCAACGACTTTTCCGGAGTCGACCGCGTGATTTCGGTGAAGTCCGCTACGCTCGAGCCACGACGGCCCGGGGTAGTCGGCTTGTATTTACGGATTCCCATAATTTATTTCCTCGTTAAAGTGGTCTCCGCTACGAGAGCGGACCGCCGAAGATGTCGATGGTGCCTTCTTTGAGGGTGACAATCGCACGCTTGGTGTTCTTGCGGGTACCCCATCCGAATTTGGTGCGCTTGCGCTTACCGGCACGGTTGATGGTGTTGATCGAGTCGACCTTGACGGAGAAGATTTTCTCCACGGCCAGCTTGATCTCGGTCTTGTTCGAACGGGGGTCCACCAGGAAGGTGTACTTGCCCTCGTCGATCAGGCCGTAGCTCTTTTCCGACACGACGGGTGCAAGCACGACGTCGCGCGGATCCTTGATGGTGGCTGCACTCACTTGGCATCCTCCTCATTCTTTGCCACTGCCTTGCCGGCAACGAATGCGTCGTAGGCAGCCTTGGTGAAGACAACGTCATCAGACACGAGAACGTCGTAGGTGTTCAGCTGGTCTGCGTACAGAACGTGAACACCGGCGAGGTTGCGCACGGACAGTGCTGCAACATCGTTGGCGCGCTCGATGACGACCAGCAGGTTCTTGCGGTCGGAGACGCCGCGCAGCGCTGCAAGTGCAGCCTTGGCGGAAGGCTTGGAGCCTTCTACCAGCTCGGCGACAACGTGGATGCGCCCGTTGCGTGCCCGGTCAGACAGTGCGCCGCGCAGTGCAGCAGCAATCATCTTCTTGGGGGTGCGCTGGCTGTAGTCACGCGGGGTGGGACCGTGGACAACGCCACCGCCGGTCATGTGAGGAGCACGGATTGAACCCTGACGGGCGCGGCCGGTGCCCTTCTGCTTGAACGGCTTACGTCCTGCACCGGAAACTTCAGCGCGGGTCTTGGTCTTGTGGGTACCCTGGCGAGCAGCAGCGAGCTGGGCAACGACAACCTGGTGCAGCAACGGCACGTTGGTCTGGACGTCGAAGATCTCTGCAGGCAGGTCAACCTGGACAGTGTTAGCCATTGGACTAGGCTCCCTTCACGGCGGTGCGTACGAGGACGACCTGGCCGCGGGCGCCGGGAACGGCACCCTTGATAAGGAGCAGCGACTTCTCGACGTCAACCGCGTGGACCGTGAGGTTCAGCGTGGTGTGACGAACGGCGCCCATGCGGCCGGCCATTTTCATGCCCTTGAAGACGCGGCTCGGGGTGGATGCGCCACCGATTGAACCGGGCTTACGGTGGTTCTTGTGGGCACCGTGGGAAGCTCCAACGCCGTGGAAGCCGTGACGCTTCATAACACCGGCGAAGCCCTTACCCTTGGTGGTGCCGATGACGTCGATCTTCTGGCCGGCTTCGAAGACCTCTACGGAGAGCTCCTGGCCCAGCTCGTACTCAGCAGCATCTGCGGTACGGAGTTCGACGACGTGGCGGCGAGGCGTGACGCCCGCCTTTTCAAAGTGACCAGCCAGCGGCTTGGTGACCTTGCGGGGATCGATCTGGCCGTAGCCGATCTGAACGGCGACGTAGCCATCAGCTTCTGCGTTGCGCAGCTGGGTGATGACGTTCGAATCTGCCTGGACCACAGTGACGGGGATGAGCTTGTTGTTCTCGTCCCAGACCTGGGTCATGCCGAGCTTCGTGCCCAGCAGGCCCTTTACGTTACGGGTTGCGGTCATAGTCTCTCAGCACCTCCCTACAGCTTGATTTCGATGTTCACGTCAGCCGGCAGGTCGAGACGCATGAGCGAGTCAACAGCCTTCGGCGTGGGATCGATGATGTCGATAAGACGCTTGTGCGTGCGCATTTCGAAGTGCTCGCGGCTGTCCTTGTACTTGTGCGGAGAGCGGATCACGCAGTACACGTTCTTCTCCGTAGGCAGCGGCACGGGGCCCACTACCGTTGCGCCTGCGCGCGTGACCGTCTCAACGATCTTCCGTGCTGAAACGTCAATGACCTCGTGGTCGTATGACTTCAGCCGGATGCGGATTTTTTGTCCCGCCATGTCGCCTGACTCTCTTTCAGTCTGTGCTTCCCCTGGTTAGGGCTGCCCTGTTCATTTCTCGTTGTATGGCTGCCGAAGCATTTGAAGTCGTAACTACCACCCGCCGCACAAGCTGAATCCGGATGAATCCGGGTTCCTCACCTTGCCGGCGCAACCGACCCCCGCGGTCGGGCGTGTCGCGCTGTGCACGCATACAAATCCGCTATTCCATGGGGAGTGGGTTATGTTTGGTCTTCCACTTGGACCCTGGCATCCGGCATTATCCGGATCGGGACGCGAAGAAGCGCTTGAACAACTCATCTAGTATGCCGGAATTTGGCGGCAGAAGCGAATCGGCGCCGCTCACGCCCGGCCGCGGGTGCTTCTTCCGGGGCCATTGCCCCCCGTCCCAACCGAATGGATGATAGGGGCATGACCCTGGAAAGCACAGACTCGGCGACCGAACTCGCCAGCCGGATGCCGGCGTCGTTCACTTTGGGGGTAGCCGCTGCTGCCTTCCAGATTGAAGGAGCATTGGCCGACGGCGGGCGGGGGCCCTCCGGCTGGGACGCCTTCGCCGAGAAGCCGGGCGCCATCGTGGACGGCCACTCCCCCGCTGTGGCGTGCGATCACTACAACAGGCTGCCGGAGGACGTGGCCCTGCTGAAGGACCTTGGGGTGGACTCCTACCGCTTCTCACTCTCCTGGCCGAGGATCCAACCCGAGGGGCGCGGCGGTTTCAACAAAGAGGGCCTGGACTTCTACGACCGGCTCCTGGATCAGCTGCTTGCGGCCGGGGTCAGCCCGATGGCTACGCTCTACCACTGGGATACCCCGCTGCCGCTGGAACACCGCGGCGGCTGGATGAACCGGGAGACAGCCGAGCGCTTCGGCGAATATGCCAGTGCCGCGGGCGAACGCTTCGGGGACCGTGTGGCGCAGTGGGTCACCTTGAACGAACCCGTCTCGGTGACCCTGAACGGCTATGCCCTGGGCGTGCATGCCCCCGGCCATGCGCTCATGTTCGACGCACTCCCGTCCATTCACCACCAACTGCTGGCCCACGGCCTTGGTGCGCAGGCACTGCGGGCAGCCGGCGTAACCGGAGGCATCGGGGTGACCAACCTGCACGCGCCCGTGCGGCCCGCCAGCGGCAAGATAGGTGACCGGCTCGTAGCCCACCTCTATGACCTGCTGATGAACCGGATCTACGCAGATCCCGTGCTGCTAGGCCGCTACCCGAAGCTTCCCCTGTATGCCAAGCCATGGCTGCGCTCCATCGGCAGAATCTCCGACGCCGATCTGCGCACCATCCACCAGCCACTGGACTTCTACGGCCTGAATTACTACTTCCCCGTGAAGGTGGCCCTGGGACGCGGCGCAGCATCAATCCCGGCAGATGTCCACAAAGCGGTGGCGCGACTGCCCTTCCACGAGGTGGGCTACCCGGAATACGACAGCACCGGGTTTGGTTGGCCTGTGGCCCCGGATCATCTGGGTGTCCTGCTGAAAGAGCTCCACGACCGGTACGGCGAAGTACTGCCGCCGGTGTTCATCACCGAGGGCGGCGCCAGCTTCCCTGAGCCCGAGACCGTGTCCGGAACATGGCAGGACGAGGAGCGGGTGCGCTACCTGGCCACGCACCTTGGAGCAGCCCTTGATGCCACCGCTCCGGGCGGGATCGCTTCCGGCGTGGACCTCCGGGGCTACTACGTGTGGACCCTCATGGACAACTTCGAGTGGGCGGCCGGATATTCACAACGCTTCGGACTGGTCCATGTGGACTTTGACACCCAGGCGCGCACCCCGAAACAGTCCTTCTACTGGTACCAGGAACTCAGCCGCGCAAGGAAAGCGGGCAAGGCCTAGTTTGTGCTCCCGGCGGGGGCGCCGTGAGCAGCTACAGCTCCTTGTTAGCCCTGTTGATGCGCTTCGCGCGGTCGATCTCGTGGCGGAAATACCGCCTGGCCCAAAACACACCGGCCACGACGGCAACCGCGATGATCAGGAAAATTAGCCAGCCCATGGTGAACTCCTCTCGGTCCAGCAACAGTATCAGGGCCGCGTTAACCGAAAAGAACAGCCCCGCTGCAGTAGCAGCGGGGCTGTTCTTCAGTTCAACAAGAATTACTTGATGATCTTGGTAACGCGTCCTGAACCAACGGTGCGGCCGCCTTCGCGGATTGCGAAGCCGAGGCCCTCTTCCATTGCGATCGGCTGGATGAGCGCAACGGTCATCTCAGTGTTGTCGCCGGGCATAACCATTTCCGTGCCCTCGGGCAGGGTGATAACGCCGGTTACGTCCGTGGTACGGAAGTAGAACTGCGGGCGGTAGTTGGAGTAGAACGGGTTGTGACGTCCGCCTTCGTCCTTGGAGAGGATGTAGACGTTAGCCTCGAAGTCGGTGTGCGGGGTGATGGAACCCGGCTTGACGACAACCTGGCCACGCTCGACATCGTCGCGCTTCAGACCGCGGAGCAGGAGGCCACAGTTCTCGCCGGCCCATGCTTCGTCGAGCTGCTTGTGGAACATCTCGATACCGGTAACCGTGGTCTTCTGGACCGGGCGGATGCCGACGATCTCGACCTCGGAGTTGATAGCGAGGGTTCCACGCTCGGCGCGGCCCGTAACAACGGTGCCACGGCCGGTGATGGTGAAGACGTCCTCGATCGGCATCAGGAAGGGCTTGTCGCGGTCGCGGATGGGGTCCGGAACGGACTCGTCCACAGCAGCCATCAGGTCCTCAACGGACTTGACCCACTCGGGGTCGCCTTCCAGGGCCTTGAGGCCTGAAACGCGGACAACCGGTGCTTCGTCGCCATCGAAGCCCTGCGAGCTGAGGAGCTCACGAACTTCCATTTCAACGAGGTCCAGCAGTTCCTCATCGTCAACCATGTCAGCCTTGTTCAGGGCGACCAGCAGGTAGGGAACACCAACCTGGCGGGCGAGCAGAACGTGCTCGCGGGTCTGAGCCATGGGGCCATCGGTAGCAGCAACCACGAGGATTGCGCCGTCCATCTGGGCAGCACCGGTGATCATGTTCTTGATGTAGTCAGCGTGACCGGGAGCGTCTACGTGTGCGTAGTGGCGCTTCTCGGTCTGGTACTCCACGTGGGAGATGTTGATGGTAATACCGCGCTGACGCTCTTCGGGAGCAGAGTCGATCGACGCGAAGTCGCGCTTCTCGTTGAGATCCGGGTACTTGTCGTACAGCACCTTGGAAATGGCGGCCGTCAACGTCGTCTTACCGTGGTCAACGTGACCAATGGTGCCGATGTTAACGTGCGGCTTAGTCCGCTCGAACTTTGCCTTTGCCACAGGTTCCTCCTAGAACGTTTTCAAATGACGTACCCTTCAGCCGCGCTTGTCGCGGCGGAAACTCAGGTAAGTCTACTTGGGGGGCTTTGGATTGGTGAAATTGCAGATTCAGGAACTAATACTAGTGCCTTGAGCCTGTTCGTGCAGATGGCCGGGACCCGGCTTGACCGGATGAATCCGACCGGCCCGGCCACCTGCACCGGCTGCGCTGACCGCTTCCGGCAGGCGCACCCGAGGTTGTTCGCTTAGAAAAGTCCCAGGGGACTATTCGCCGCGGCTCTTCTGGATGATCTCGTCGGCAACAGCCTTCGGGACCTCGGCGTAGCTGTTGAACGTCATGGAGTACACAGCACGGCCCTGGGTCTTGGAGCGCAGGTCACCGATGTAGCCGAACATGCCGGACAGCGGGACGTGCGCACGGATGACCTTGACGCCCTGTGCATCTTCCATGGACTGCATCTGGCCACGGCGGGAGTTGAGGTCACCAATAACTTCACCCATGTATTCCTCAGGGGTGCGGACCTCGACATCCATCAGCGGTTCGAGCAGGACAGGGTTCGCCTTGCGTGCAGCTTCCTTGAAAGCCATACGGCCGGCGATCTTGAACGCCATTTCCGAGGAGTCGACATCGTGGTAGGCGCCGTCAATCAGCGTTGCCTTGATGCCAACAACCGGGTAGCCGGCCAGGACGCCGTCGTTCAGCGCATCCTGGATACCAGCGTCAACCGACGGGATGTACTCGCGGGGAACGCGGCCACCGGTGACCTTGTTCTCGAACTCGTACAGCTCGCCCTCGGCAGTGTCCAGCGGCTCGATCGCAATCTGGATCTTTGCGAACTGGCCCGAACCACCGGTCTGCTTCTTGTGCGTGTAGTCGTGACGCTCCACAGCACGCTTGATGGTTTCGCGGTAGGCGACCTGCGGCTTGCCCACGTTGGCTTCGACCTTGAACTCGCGGCGCATGCGGTCCACCAGGATGTCCAGGTGGAGCTCGCCCATGCCGGCGATGATGGTCTGGCCGGTGTCTTCGTTGAGGGACACCTGGAAGGTGGGGTCCTCAGCGGAGAGCTTCTGGATGGCCGTGGAGAGCTTCTCCTGGTCACCCTTGGTGTTCGGCTCGATGGCAACCGAGATCACAGGCTCCGGGAAGCTCATGGACTCGAGGACGATCTGGTTCGCGGAGTCACACAGGGTGTCGCCCGTGGTGGTGTCCTTCAGGCCAATGGCTGCGTAGATGTGGCCGGCGGTAGCGCCCTCAACGGGCATTTCCTTGTTGGCGTGCATCTGGAACAGCTTGCCGATGCGCTCTTTCTTGCCCTTGGTGGAGTTAACCACCTGCGCGCCTGCTTCCACGTGACCGGAGTACACGCGGATGAAGGTCAGCTGGCCGAAGAACGGGTGGGCCGCAATCTTGAACGCGAGAGCGGAGAACGGCTCTTCGGAGGAAGGCTTGCGGGTCAGTTCCTTCTCTTCGTCGCGAGGATCGTGGCCGATCATCGGGGGGACGTCGAGCGGGTTCGGCAGGTAGTCCACGACTGCATCGAGCATGGGCTGGACGCCACGGTTCTTGAATGCGGAACCGCAGAAGATCGGGTACAGCTCGGAGTTGATCGTCATCTTGCGGATGCCGGCCTTGAGCTCATCGATCGAGATCTCTTCGCCCTCAAGGTACTTCTCCATGAGTTCTTCGGAGGACTCGGCGACGGTCTCAACGAGGTTCGCGCGGTACTCGTCAGCCTTTGCCTGGAGGTCGGCCGGGATCTCGCGGATTTCGTACTTGGCACCCATGGTCACGTCGCCCTTGGCATCGCCGGGCCACACGAGGGCGCGCATGTAGAGCAGGTCCACAACGCCGATGAAGTCGTTCTCTGCACCGATCGGCAGCTGCATGACCAGCGGCTTGGCGCCGAGGCGGCTGATGATGGTGTCTACGGTGAAGTAGAAGTCGGCACCGAGCTTGTCCATCTTGTTGACGAAGCAGATGCGGGGAACGTTGTACTTGTCAGCCTGGCGCCAAACGGTCTCAGACTGGGGCTCAACGCCTTCCTTGCCATCGAAGACGGCAACGGCACCGTCGAGGACGCGCAGGGAGCGCTCAACCTCTACGGTGAAGTCAACGTGGCCGGGGGTGTCGATGATGTTGATCTGGTTGTTTTCCCAGAAGCAGGTCACGGCGGCAGACGTGATGGTGATGCCGCGTTCCTTTTCCTGTTCCATCCAGTCAGTGGTCGAAGCGCCGTCGTGCGTTTCGCCGATCTTGTGGTTCACACCCGTGTAGAACAGGATGCGCTCGGTGGTGGTGGTCTTGCCGGCATCAATGTGGGCCATGATGCCGATGTTGCGGACCTTACTAAGGTCGGTAAGCACGTCCTGTGCCACGGGGTCTCCTTTTGGGATTGACTACGCGTTCGCCGCCGGCTCGGTTGAGCCGGCGGCGCCCGGGAGTATTACCAGCGGTAGTGTGCGAAGGCCTTGTTGGACTCGGCCATCTTGTGGGTGTCTTCGCGACGCTTCACAGCGGCACCGAGACCGTTGGATGCATCCAGGATTTCGTTCTGGAGGCGCTCGGTCATCGTCTTTTCGCGGCGGGCCTTGGAGTAGCCAACCAGCCAACGCAGGGCGAGGGCGGTGGAGCGGCCCGGCTTGACCTCGACCGGAACCTGGTAGGTTGCGCCACCAACACGGCGGGAGCGGACCTCGAGGGAAGGCTTGACGTTGTCCATGGCCTTCTTGAGGGCTGCTACGGGGTCGCCGCCGGACTTGGCACGGGCGCCTTCGAGGGCACCGTAGACGATGCGCTCTGCAGTGGACTTCTTGCCGTCAACGAGCACCTTGTTGATGAGCTGGGTGACCAGCGGGGAGCCGTAAACGGGATCTAGTACGAGCGGCCGCTTGGGGGCCGGACCCTTGCGAGGCATATTACTTCTTCTCCATCTTTGCGCCGTAGCGGCTGCGTGCCTGCTTACGGTTCTTGACACCCTGGGTATCGAGGGCACCACGGACGATCTTGTAGCGGACACCCGGAAGGTCCTTCACACGACCACCGCGAACGAGCACAATGGAGTGCTCCTGCAGGTTGTGGCCAACACCGGGGATGTAGGCGGTAACTTCCACGCCGCCGTTGAGGCGCACACGTGCCACCTTACGCAGAGCCGAGTTCGGCTTCTTCGGGGTCGTGGTGTAGACGCGGGTGCAGACACCGCGGCGCATGGGGCTGCCCTTAAGCGCGGGAGCCTTGGTCTTTGAGACCTTAGGCGTGCGGCCCTTGCGGACCAGCTGGTTAATCGTAGGCACTCTCGTGTTCTCCGTTTTATCCGGAGTGGCCGCTTCCGGCCACTCTCCTTTGCGTTGCCCCGCCGCCCGGGCCTTGAAGAAGTTCTCCATGGCGGCGAAGGCGAAGCCTTAATAGTCGGATCGCATCCATAGGAACTGACTTACGTCTTCAATGGCCCCTAGGCATGCAAAAATGTGGCATACGTTGCACAAGAACCCTGCAAACCGGAAACGTCGCTCTGGTTCAGCCTTTCAGCTGGTACCGGCGCACTCATCCACTGCCACAATAACAATTGGTAACAAGTCTAGCATGGACGGCCCGTACCCCTTAATCAGGGCCATGCCGCCCCAACGGGAAGGCCCCGTCCCCACGGTGCGGGGACGGGGCCTTCCATCAATGAGCGGGACTGCCGCTTTAGCGGAAGTCGTTGCCCAGGTCGTAGTCATCCAGCGGGATGGCGTGGAACTCGGGAGCTCCATCCCCGCCCAGGGTGTCGTACGAGAAGTCACTGAAGGCGCTGGGGCCGGTGAACAGGTTGGCCTTTGCTTCCTCAGTGGGCTCCACGGTGACCTCGGTGTAGCGCGGGAGGCCCGTGCCGGCCGGGATCAGCTTACCGATGATGACGTTCTCCTTGAGGCCCAGCAGCGGATCGCTCTTTCCTTCCATGGCCGCCTGCGTCAGGACGCGGGTGGTCTCCTGGAAGGAAGCTGCGGACAGCCAGGACTCGGTGGCCAGCGACGCCTTGGTGATGCCCATGAGCTCAGGACGTCCGGATGCCGGAGTCTTGCCCTCGGACACAACGCGGCGGTTGGCATCTTCGAAGCGGCTGCGCTCGGCGAGCTCGCCGGGCAGCAGGTCCGACTCGCCGGACTCGATGACCGTGACGCGGCGCAGCATCTGGCGGACGATAACCTCGACGTGCTTGTCGTGGATACCGATGCCCTGGCTGCGGTACACGCCCTGGACCTCGTCCACCAGGAACTTCTGTGCCGCACGCGGACCCATGATGCGCAGGACCTGCTTGGGATCCACCGGTCCGTTGATCAGCTTCTGGCCGACGGTGACGTGGTCGCCATCCTCGATCAGCAGGCGTGAACGGCGCAGGACCGGGTAGGCGATCTCTTCGGTTCCGTCATCGGGGGTGATGACCAGGCGCATCTGGCGCTCGGACTCTTCGATGGTGATGCGGCCGGCTGCTTCGGCAATCGGTGCAACACCCTTCGGAGTACGGGCTTCGAAGAGCTCCTGGATACGGGGCAGACCCTGGGTGATGTCGTCGCCGCCGCTGGCGGAGACTGCACCACCGGTGTGGAACGTACGCATGGTCAGCTGGGTACCGGGCTCACCGATGGACTGTGCGGCGATGATGCCCACGGCCTCGCCGATGTCCACGGTCTTGCCGGTTGCCAGTGAACGGCCGTAGCACAGGGCACAGGTTCCGACGCTGGACTCACAGGTGAGTACGGAGCGGACCTTGACCTCGGTGATGCCTGCCTTGAACAGCTCGTCGATGACCACGTCGCCGCAGTCGGTGCCGGCGGCCGCAAGGACCTTGCCCTCGGAATCCACGACGTCGACGGCGAGGGTACGTGCGTAGGCACTGTTCTCGACGTTCTCGTCCAGGACCAGCTCGCCGTTGGAATCGGCGACGGCGATGGGCGTGACCAGGCCACGCTCGGTGCCGCAGTCCTCTTCGCGGACGATGACGTCCTGGGACACGTCCACAAGGCGACGGGTCAGGTAACCCGAGTTTGCGGTACGCAGAGCGGTGTCAGCCAGGCCCTTACGGGCACCGTGCGTGGCGATGAAGTACTCCAGCACCGACAGGCCCTCGCGGTAGGAGGACTTGATGGGGCGCGGGATGATTTCACCCTTAGGGTTGGCCACCAGGCCACGGATACCCGCGATCTGGCGGACCTGCATCCAGTTACCACGTGCACCGGAGGACACCATGCGGTTGATGGTGTTCATCGGTGACAGGCTGTCGCGCATTGCCTGGGCGATCTCGTTGGTTGCCTTGTTCCAGATTTCGATCAGTTCCTGGCGACGCTCGTCGTCGTCAATCAGGCCCTTGTCGTACTGGCCCTGGATCTTGGCGGCGCGTTCCTCGTAACCGGCGAGGATCGCAGGCTTTGCGGCCGGAACCTCGATGTCCGAGATGGCGACGGTAACGCCCGAGCGGGTGGCCCAGTAGAAACCGGCATCCTTGAGGTTGTCCAGCGTTGCCGCGGTGACGACCTTCGGGTAGCGCTCGGCGAGGTCGTTGACGATGCGGGACAGTTCGCCCTTGTCGGCAACAGCCTCGACCCACGGGTAGTCCTCGGGCAGCGTCTCGTTGAAGAGAACCTGGCCCAGGGAGGTCTGGACGAGTGCCGGCTGACCCGGCTCCCAGCCCTCCGGAGCTTCCCAGCCTGCGTACGGCACGAAGCCTTCGAGGCGGATCTTGACCTGCGAGTTAAGGTGCAGCTCGCGGGCGTCGAACGCCATGATGGCCTCTGCGACCGAGCCGAAGATGCGGCCTTCACCGGCCGAACCCTTCCGCTTGGTGGTCAGGTGGTAGAGGCCGATGATCATATCCTGCGACGGCAGGGTGACCGGGCGTCCGTCAGAGGGCTTCAGGATGTTGTTGGAGGACAGCATCAGGATGCGGGCTTCAGCCTGGGCTTCGGGGCTCAGCGGCAGGTGGACTGCCATCTGGTCGCCGTCGAAGTCGGCGTTGAAGGCGCCACAAACCAGCGGGTGGAGCTGGATTGCCTTGCCTTCAACAAGCTGCGGCTCGAAGGCCTGGATGCCGAGGCGGTGCAGGGTAGGTGCACGGTTGAGCAGCACCGGGTGTTCGGTGATGATCTCTTCCAGCACGTCCCAGACCTGCGGGCGGTAACGCTCAACCATTCGCTTGGCCGACTTGATGTTCTGGGCGTGGTTGAGGTCAACCAGGCGCTTCATCACGAACGGCTTGAAGAGCTCCAGCGCCATCTGCTTGGGCAGGCCGCACTGGTGCAGCTTCAGCTGCGGGCCGACGACGATGACCGAACGGCCCGAGTAGTCGACGCGCTTGCCCAGGAGGTTCTGGCGGAAACGGCCCTGCTTGCCCTTGAGCATGTCGCTCAGGGACTTCAGCGGACGGTTGCCCGGGCCGGTGACCGGACGGCCGCGGCGGCCGTTGTCGAAGAGGCTGTCAACAGCTTCCTGAAGCATGCGCTTCTCGTTGTTGACGATGATCTCCGGAGCACCCAGGTCAAGCAGGCGCTTGAGGCGGTTGTTGCGGTTGATCACGCGGCGGTACAGGTCGTTGAGGTCGGAGGTCGCGAAGCGGCCACCGTCCAGCTGGACCATGGGGCGCAGTTCCGGCGGGATCACCGGAACGGCGTCGAGGACCATGCCAAGCGGGCTGTTGTTGGTGGTCAGGAACGCGTTGACCACCTTCAGGCGCTTCAGGGCGCGGGTCTTGCGCTGGCCCTTGCCGTTGGCGATGATGTCGCGCAGCAGGTCAGATTCAGCCTGCATGTCGAAGCTCTCAAGGCGCTTCTTGATGGCTTCGGCACCCATGGAGCCTTCGAAGTACATGCCGTAGCGGTCGCGCAGCTCGCGGTACAGGCCTTCGTCACCCTCGAGGTCAGCGACCTTCAGGTTCTTGAAGCGGTCCCAGACCTGCTCGAGGCGCTCGATGTCGGCGTCGGCACGCTTGCGCACGTTGGCCATCTGGCGGTCGGCGGAGTCGCGGGCCTTCTTCTTGTCGGCAGCCTTCGCGCCTTCGCCTTCGAGGCGGGCGATTTCGCCTTCGAGGTCGCGGGCGATCGCCGCGATGTCGGAGTCGCGGTTGTCGATGAGCTGCTTCTTCTCGATGTCGTGCTCAACCTGCAGGTTGGGCAGTTCCTCGTGGCGGGCGGCTTCATCAACGCTGGTGATCATGTAGGCAGCGAAGTAGATGACCTTTTCGAGGTCCTTCGGCGCCAGGTCAAGGAGGTAGCCCAGGCGTGAGGGAACACCCTTGAAGTACCAGATGTGCGTGACCGGGGCGGCCAGCTCGATGTGGCCCATGCGTTCGCGGCGGACCTTTGCGCGGGTGACTTCAACGCCACACCGCTCACAGATGATGCCCTTGAAGCGCACGCGCTTGTACTTACCGCAGTAGCATTCCCAGTCCCGGGAGGGGCCGAAGATCTTCTCGCAGAAGAGGCCGTCCTTCTCGGGCTTGAGCGTGCGGTAGTTGATGGTTTCCGGCTTCTTAACCTCGCCGTAAGACCAGCCGCGGATGTCTTCCGCGGTGGCGAGGCCGATCTGCATGAGGCCGAAGGAGGATTCGCTGGACATATGGTCCCTGTTCTCTCTTGTTCTCTAAATTCTGAAGTCTTGGGTTACGGAAAGAGGGAGGTGAGGTACCGGAAAGGCAGCGCGGGTGGCGCGCTGCTTTCCCGGTACGCCCGCCTGCTAAACCTCTTCTACGGAACTGGGCTCTGCACGGGACAGATCGATACCCAGTTCCTCCGCAGCCGTGAAGACTGCGTCATCAGAGTCACGCATTTCAATTGTGGTTCCGTCCGTGGAGAGGACTTCCACGTTCAGGCACAGCGACTGCATTTCCTTGATCAAGACCTTGAAGGACTCGGGAACACCCGGCTCGGGGATGTTCTCGCCCTTGACGATGGCTTCGTAGACCTTCACGCGACCATGGATGTCGTCAGACTTGATCGTGAGAAGCTCCTGGAGCGTGTAGGCGGCGCCGTAAGCTTCGAGCGCCCACACTTCCATTTCACCGAAGCGCTGGCCACCGAACTGTGCCTTACCACCCAGCGGCTGCTGCGTGATCATGGAGTACGGGCCGGTGGAGCGCGCGTGGATCTTGTCGTCCACCAGGTGGTGGAGCTTCAGGATGTACATGTAGCCGACCGAGATCGGATCCGGGAACGGCTCGCCGGAGCGGCCGTCGAACAGGCGGGTCTTGCCGGAGGAGTTGATCAGGCGTTCGCCGTCACGCGTCACGTTGGTGGAGTCCAGCAGGCCCGTGATTTCCTCTTCGCGGGCGCCGTCGAACACCGGCGTTGCAACAGTGGTCTGGCCACTCTCGCGCGGCAGGTTCGGCAGCTGCTTGACCCACTCGGGCTCGCCTTCGATCTTCCAACCGGTCTTGGCAACCCAGCCGAGGTGCGTTTCGAGCACCTGGCCGACGTTCATACGGCCCGGAACACCCAGCGGGTTCAGGACGATATCAACGGGGGTGCCGTCGGCAAGGAAGGGCATGTCCTCAACGGGGAGGATCTTGGAGATGACACCCTTGTTGCCGTGGCGGCCGGCGAGCTTGTCGCCGTCGGTGATCTTGCGCTTGGCAGCGACATAGACGCGGACCAGCTGGTTCACGCCCGGGGGCAGCTCGTCGTCGTTGTCGCGGTCGAAGACGCGAACGCCGATGACGGTGCCGGACTCGCCGTGGGGAACCTTCAGGGAGGTGTCGCGGACTTCGCGCGACTTCTCACCAAAGATGGCGCGCAGCAGGCGCTCTTCCGGGGTCAGTTCGGTTTCACCCTTCGGGGTGACCTTTCCGACCAGGATGTCCCCTGCTTCAACCTCGGCACCGATGTGGATGATGCCGCGCTCGTCCAGGCCCGCCAGGACTTCCTCGGACACGTTGGGGATGTCACGGGTGATTTCCTCGGCACCAAGCTTGGTGTCGCGGGCATCGATCTCGTGCTCCTCGATGTGGATGGAGGAAAGGACGTCCTCGGCAACAATGCGCTGCGAGAGGATGATGGCGTCCTCGAAGTTATGGCCTTCCCATGACATGAATGCCACGAGCAGGTTCTTGCCGAGGGCGAGCTCGCCCTGGTCCGTTGCCGGGCCGTCGGCGATGATGCCGCCAACTTCCAGGCGCTGGCCTTCGTTCACCAGGACACGGTGGTTGTAGCAGTTGCCCTGGTTGGAGCGGGCGAACTTGTTGATGCGGTAGTTGGTCTCGGTGCCGTCGTCGTTGAGCATGATGACGAGCTCGGCGGAAACCTCGGTGACCACGCCGGCCTTCTTCGCGATGACAACGTCACCGGCGTCGACGGCTGCGGCGCGCTCCATGCCGGTGCCCACGAAGGGGGCCTCGGAACGGACCAGCGGCACGGCCTGGCGCTGCATGTTGGCACCCATGAGTGCACGGTTGGCATCGTCATGCTCGAGGAACGGGATCAGGGCGGTAGCCACGGACACCATCTGGCGCGGGGAAACGTCCATGAACTCGACGTCGGCGGCGGGAACGAGGACAGGCTCGCCTCCACCACCGCGGGCACGGACCAGGACGGTGTCTTCGGCGAACTTCTTGTTCTCGTCCAGCGGCGCGTTGGCCTGGGCGATCAGCACCTCGGCCTCGTCGTCGGCGGTCAGGTACTGGACGTCGTCGGAAACGACGCCGTCCTTGACCAGGCGGTACGGGGTCTCGATGAAGCCGAACGGGTTGATGCGTCCGTAGGAAGCCAGCGAACCGATCAGGCCAATGTTCGGGCCTTCAGGAGTTTCGATGGGGCACATACGTCCGTAGTGGGACGGGTGCACGTCACGGACTTCCATGCCGGCACGGTCACGGGACAGACCGCCGGGGCCAAGCGCGGACAGGCGGCGCTTGTGGGTCAGGCCCGAGAGCGGGTTGTTCTGGTCCATGAACTGCGAGAGCTGGGAGGTTCCGAAGAACTCCTTGATCGCGGCGACCACGGGGCGGATGTTGATCAGGGTCTGCGGCGTGATGGCCTCGACGTCCTGGGTGGTCATACGCTCGCGGACCACGCGCTCCATGCGGGACAGGCCGGTGCGGACCTGGTTCTCGATGAGCTCGCCGACGGCGCGGATGCGGCGGTTGCCGAAGTGGTCGATGTCGTCGATTTCGACGCGCAGGTCCACTTCCTGGCCGTCACGGGTGCCCTTGATGGTCTTCTCGCCGGCGTGCAGCGCGACGAGGAACTTGATCATGGCAACGATGTCTTCAACGTGCAGGACCGAAGCTTCCTTGTCGCCAAGGGAGCGGTCGATGCCAAGCTTGCGGTTGATCTTGTAGCGGCCAACCTTGGCCAGATCGTAGCGCTTGGAGTTGAAGTACAGGTTGTCCAGCAGGGACTGGGCAGCCTCGACGGTGGGCGGCTCGCCCGGTCGCAGCTTCCGGTAGATGTCCAGCAACGCGTCTTCGCGGGTTTCGGTGGCGTCCTTCTCCAGGGTTGCCCGCATGGAGTCGTACTGGCCGAACTCTTCGAGGATCTGGCCTTCGGTCCAGCCGAGGGCCTTCAGCAGGACCGTGACGGACTGCTTGCGCTTGCGGTCGAGGCGGACGCCGACCTGGTCGCGCTTGTCGATTTCGAGCTCGAACCAGGCGCCGCGGGACGGGATGATCTTCGCGGTGAAGATGTCCTTGTCGCTGGTCTTGTCGGCGGCGCGCTCGAAGTAGGCGCCCGGGGAACGGACCAGCTGGGAGACGACGACACGCTCGGTGCCGTTGACGACGAAGGTGCCCTTCTCGGTCATCAGCGGGAAGTCACCCATGAACACGGTCTGCTGCTTGATTTCGCCCGTGTTGTTGTTCATGAACTCGGCCTTGACGTACAGCGGAGCCGAGTACGTAGCGTCCCGGTCCTTGCACTCGGCCATGGTGTACTTGGGGTCAGCGAACTCCGGATCGGAGAAGCTCAGGGACATGGTGCCCTGGAAGTCCTCGATCGGGGAGATCTCTTCGAAGATGTCCGACAGGCCGGACGTGGTGGCGACGCTGAGATCGTTTTCTTCGACAGCCTTTGCCACGCGTGCCTGCCAGCGCTCATTTCCGACCAGCCAGTCGAAGCTGTCCGTCTGGAGGGCAAGCAGATTCGGAACGTCAAGAGG
The DNA here is from genome assembly GCF_009741265.1 of Pseudarthrobacter sp. GA104. Taxonomy (GTDB): domain Bacteria; phylum Actinomycetota; class Actinomycetes; order Actinomycetales; family Micrococcaceae; genus Arthrobacter. The sequence goes on along the minus strand of NZ_WOWL01000001.1, from coordinate 3,448,496 downwards.
TTCGTGAATCTTTGCGAATGAGAGCCGGCGAGTGGCACCATCAGTGCTGTCGGCGGTGTTAGCGGTTTCGTTATTAGAGGTGCTCGAGGCGACCAAGAGGGATCCTTCCACAGACCTTCAGGCGTTTTCAGATCTCCCCCGCTGTGCACCCTGCGGAATGCTCCGCAGTGCTACCATCCGGTTCCGCTATATGACCCGGGGCCGGTGCTGACCATGCTGTGACGTTGTTGACGGCACGTTGATTGTCAGCTGCCAGGCAAAGCCCACCGCTATATGAAGGCTGAAGGTAAACAGGGAAGACGCAAATATCTACGATACGGCAAAATAACCTACATGTCTACCCCACATCCGGCGGGATTGCAAGCACCGGATTTCCGCCCGACTCCCTGGCGACGTTGAAGAGGCTTCCTGAACAGGCTTCCCAAGGCGCCGCCCGCGTTCCGGAATGCAACTTGCTTTGCGGAATGCACCTGGCGGGACAGGCGTTTGAATAGTTAGGTGACCAGGGTCACGGTACCCTTGGTGGCCTACACCGAAAACGGACCGGAAGAGATAACCATGGGCAACTCTCCTGACAACACTGACGTTGTCATACTCGCAGCAGCGCGCACACCGCAGGGCCGGCTCAACGGGCAGCTTGCAAGCTTCACCGCGGTGGAGCTCGGCGCCCGCGCCATCAAGGCTGCCCTGGAAGCCAGTGGCGTGGACGCCGCTGACGTGGACGCCGTCATCATGGGACAGGTGCTGCAGGCGGGCGCCGGCCAGAACCCCGCCCGGCAAAGCTCCATCGGCGCCGGCATCGGCTGGGACGTCCCTGCCGTGACCGTCAACAAGGTGTGCCTGTCCGGGCTCACCGCGGTGATTGACGCCGCCCGCCTGATCCGGGCCGGGGAGGCGGACGTTGTGGTGGCCGGCGGCCAGGAATCCATGACCCGCGCCCCGCACCTGCTGCCCGGTTCCAGGCAGGGGTGGACGTACGGCTCGATCCAGGCATTGGACGCCGCCGCCCACGATGGCCTCACCGACGCCTTCGACGGCCAGTCCATGGGCCTCTCCACCGAGACCCGCAACCTGGCACTGGGGATCGACCGGACCTCCCAGGACAACGTCGCTGCGCAGTCCCACCAGCGTGCCGCGCTGGCTGCCAAGAATGGAACGTTCGACGACGAGATCGTCCCGGTCAGCGTGAAGCAGCGCAAGGGGGACCCCATCGTCGTGTCCACTGACGAGGGGGTTCGGCCCAACACGTCTGTGGATTCCCTTGCCGGCCTGCGCGCCGCCTTTGTCACGGACGGGACCATCACCGCCGGCAACTCATCTCCCCTGTCCGACGGGGCCGCCGCCCTGGTGCTGGCCTCCCGCGGCTATGCGGAGAAACACGGCCTTGAGTACCTCGCTGTCGTTGGGAAGCCCGGGCAGGTGGCAGGACCGGACAACTCACTGCACTCCCAGCCCTCCAACGCCATCCGGAACGCGCTGGCACGGGCGGGATGGACCACTGCTGACCTCGACTTCATCGAAATCAACGAAGCCTTCGGATCGGTGGCGGTGCAGTCGCTCAAGGACCTGGACTACCCGCTTGAGAAGTGCAATATCCACGGCGGGGCCATTGCGCTGGGCCACCCCATCGGGGCCTCCGGCGCGCGCCTGGCCGTGCATGCCGCACATGAACTCAAGCGCCGCGGAACAGGCAAGGCGGCGGTGTCCCTGTGCGGCGGCGGCGGGCAGGGCGAAGCGCTCCTGCTGTACCGCGACTGATGGCGGACGAAGTTGTGAAAGACGCGGACGGCGTCGGACATGGACGCTTCCTGGCCGACGCCGCCGCCCGCGGCCTGCAGGTGGACATCGTCGAAAGGCCCGCCGCCAAAAGCCTCGAGGAAGCGGCGGCGATCCTGGGAATCACGCCGGCGGACATCGTGAAGTCGCTGGTGGTCAAGCACAAGGACGGCTCGTTCCTGTTTGCGCTGATTCCCGGCGACCGGCAGATCTCGTGGCCGAAGCTGCGGACCCTGGTGGGCGTCAACAAGCTGTCGCTGCCGCCCGCGGACGCGGCCCTGGATGCAACCGGCTATGAACGCGGCACCATCACGCCGCTGGGCAGCACCAAGAGCTGGCCGGTCTATGCGGACTCCACCGTTACCGGACGCAGGATCTCGATGGGCGCAGGCGCCCACGGCTACAGCGCCTTCGTGGATGCGGACGCCCTGACCGCAGCACTGGGTGCCGTCGTCGCGGACATCAGCGACCCGGCCTGACCGCGGCTGGGAACGCAAAAGCCCCGCCCACATGACGTGGACGGGGCTTTTCGCGGAAAAGGCGTTGTTACTTGAGGGTAACGGTGGCGCCTGCAGCCTCGAGCTGCTCCTTGGCCTTCTCGGCAGCTTCCTTGGTAGCACCTTCGAGGACAGCCTTGGGAGCGCTGTCAACCAGGTCCTTTGCTTCCTTGAGGCCCAGGGAAGTGATGGCGCGAACTTCCTTGATCACTGCGATCTTCTTGTCGCCGGCTGCTTCGAGGACGACGTCGAAGTCGGTCTTCTCTTCAACCTCTTCAGCAGCTGCGCCACCGGCGGGGCCGGCAACTGCAACAGCAGCAGCGGTAACTTCGAAGGTCTCTTCGAAGAGCTTGACGAACTCGGAGAGCTCGATGATGGTCAGTTCCTTGAAAGCTTCAATGAGCTCTTCGTTGCTGAGCTTCGCCATGGTAGGCGTCCTTCCTGTTGTGGTGTTCAGCGGCGCGGGGCCGGGCATCACACCGGAGTCTGGTGGGGTGAAGAGACTTAGTTCTCTTCAGCTGCGGGAGCGTCAGCCGGGGCTTCAGCTTCTGCGGCAGGTGCTTCTTCAGCGGCAGGCGCCTCGGCAGCTGCCGGTGCACCGTTCTCTTCTTCAAGCTTGAGGCGCAGTGCGTCAATGATGCGTGCAGCGGCGGCGGCAGGGGCCTTGAGGACGCCTGCAACCTTGGCGAGCTGCAGCTCACGGGACTCGAGTGCTGCCAGTGCGGCAACCTCGCTGGCGTTCAGAGCCTTGCCCTCGAAGTAGCCGGTCTTGATGACAAGCTGCTTGTTGGTCTTGGCAAAATCCGTCAGGCTCTTGGCAGCGGCAACTGCGTCACCCTTGATGAACGCGATTGCAGTGGGGCCGGAGAGCTGGTCGTTGAATGCTTCAACGCCGGCTTCCTTGGCTGCAATGGCGGTCAGGGTGTTCTTGACGACCGCGAACTTGGTGTCCTGGCCGAGAGAAACACGCAGCTGCTTGAGCTGTGCAACGGTGAGCCCGCGGTATTCGGTCAGGACAGCGGCGTTCGATTCCTTGAAATCGTTAGTGATCTCAGCTACTGCTGAAACCTTGGTAGGCGTTGCCATAACCCTCCTTCCGGGGATAGTGCCGGTATTCGACGGTCCCCGCTCAAGGTGAGCTAAAACTAAAAAACGCCCCGCGCAGATGCACGGGGCTTGGCTCAACACGGATATCCCATGGAGCTGCTGCTTCGTTCACCTGCGCCGGCCGCCCTACGTTGAGGGTCCTTCGTCCAGAAACCCACTGCGTCTCCCGCGCACAACTGCAGAGTTGAGCCATGTTCGAGAGAGTGGATTTCCAACAACCGACGGTCTTTGGTCCTTCAAGTCTACGGGAGAGCCATCACTGCGCCAAATCGCGCCCTCAGCTGGTGCTTGTGCCCAGCTGCGGGAGTTCTTTCTGCCAGATGCCCGTGACCCCGGCCGTCTGGAATCCCAGCTGCTTATTGACCGTCAGGAGGTACCGGTTTTCCGGCGCATTCCAGGTGTAGATGATCCGGGCATCCGGAAACTGTTCGGTGAGCCGTTCCATGTTTGCCACCTTGATCAGCAGGCCGAGTTTGTTTCCGCGGTGTTCCTGCAGCACCAGTGTGTCGTCCTGGAAGACAACGTCGGCGCGGTGCGCCAGGACAGTGATGGTGGTCAGGCCCACAAGGGCACCTGTGGCGAGGTGCTCGACGGCGGTGACCACCGTCCGCCGCCCCTGCGCGATGGCGACGTCTTCCGCTTCCCGGAGGATGCCGCCGTCGAACACCATGTCCTGCTCAACGGGCGCTTCCAAGGAGGGATCGACGTCGGCCCCCGCCTGGTTCTCAAGGACGGCGACAGCTTCGAGCCACTGGTCCGGGCACCGGTCCGTCCAGTGGTGCAGCCGGTAGCGGCCGTTGTTGGCCTCCTCGGCTTCGGCCTGCAGGTCCGCAACCAGCTTCGAATCCAGGGGCAGCGCGCAGGAACTGAACTGTTCGATGTGTTGGAGCGTGTACCCGGTCTTCTGCGCGAACTCTACTTCGCGGCTCTCCAGCGGCACGAAGCCCTGGCCGGAGCCGGGGACCAGCTGGGCCTTTTCAAACTCGTGAAGGGACGCGCCCGGATGGTTGGTGTCCACCAGGATCATGGTGCGGCCTTCCGCCCGGGCCAGCTGTTCGGCCGCCTGGAGCAGCCGCCTGCCCACGCCCTGGCGCTGGAACTCCGGCAGGATGTCCAGCGTGAACTCCGCGAGGTCCAGGTTGTCGGTGAGGGGCAGCGCGATGTCCACGGTGCCCACGATTTCGCCGTCCACTTTGGCCACCAGGATGAGCTGCCGCTCATAGGGGTCTTCAAATTCCAGGAGCTTTTCCAGCGGCTCGTAGGCGAGGTCGTCGCTCCCCCAGGTCTGCATCCGGACCTTCCGGCCCACCTCGACCGCGGCAAGGAAGTCTGCGGCGTCCGGGGAGTCGAGTGAGTCCGGGATCCAGAGCTGTTCGATCTTCACGTCTTTTGCCATTGGCGTCTTCATCCCAGCCGTTTCTGCCACTCACCTTCATAGCCGGCGGGCCTGAATCCAAGGGCATTATTTATGGCCAGCATATGTCGGTTTTCAATGGCATTCCACGTCAACACTGACCGCACGGACGGCCACCGGCCCTGGGCGCGCCGAAGGTTTGCCAGTTTCACCAGGAGCCCGAGGCGGTGGCCGCGGTGGCCTCCGGCAACGAGCGTGTCCTGCTGGGCGATCGTGTCAGGAACCCCGGGCCGCCAGTTCAGGACGGTGTAGGCAACCAGTTCGCCCGTACTTAGGTGGAGGGCCGCCGTCACTGCCGACTGGACTCCGCCCCGGAACAGCGTCCGCTCTTCGTCGCGTACGCGGGCGGCATCCCAGTCTTCGCCTTCCCAGTCCATGCCGGCGATGGGAACGTCCTCGGTCATCGTGGCCTTAAGCCGGGCGTAGGCGTCCACCAGGGCCTCCGGGCAGTGATCGTCCCAGCCGGTAAGTCCGTAGCCTGCGGCCCGGGAAGAGGCCTCGGCCTCCAACTGGTCCAGCAGTTCCGGGGCCACCGGCAGCCCGAGGCGGCTGGAGCGCTCCACCTGCTCCAGCTCGTAGCCGGAGGCGAGGGCAAAGGCTACGGCGGGGGCGGTGAGCGGCAGGCCGCCAGCACCGGATTTGGCGGGCAGCAGCACAGCTCCGTCCGCATGCGCCAGCGGGACCTCGTGATAGGCGTCCAGGGACATCCTGCCCCGCTCCCGGGCTACGGTTTCAGCGTGTTGCCGGAGGATGCGTCCCAATCCCTGGCGCCGGTGGGCCGGGGAGATGAGGACGTCGATTCCGGCGGTGTGCGTGTTCTCGCGGAGCGGGAGCGTCACAGAGCAGAAGCCCACCGGTTCCCGGCCCAGCCTGGCAAGGTAAAGCTGCCGCTCCTCGTACTCATTGCCCTGCCAGAACTCCAAGGCTTCCGCCAGCGTGGGGCAGCGGTCCAGGTTGCCCCAAAGCTCCAGTTCGTGGGCCACGCGCATGTCATGGCACACCGTGAAGTCGGCAGTTGCGTCCCCGGCGCTTGCCACCGCTCCCCTGCCGGGTGCCAGGAGGACGTCCACGGCGGAAATCGTGAGGGCATCGGGCGTCCCCGCGACGCCATCCAACTCCGGTCCGGCCATTTCTACAGCTTAGGCAAACTGACACCCGTCCGGGACAGGAAGCTTAAAACACAACCGCCCGGCAGGTGCCGGGCGGTTGTGTTTGCTGCGGACGGGTCCGCAGCGGAAGTTCAAGTGAGGATTTAGGCCTCGGTCAGAACCTTGGTGACGTTCGGGTCAACGGAGATGCCGGGACCGAACGTGGTGGCAACGGTGGCCTTCTGGATGTAGCGGCCCTTGGAAGCGGACGGCTTCAGGCGAAGCACCTCTTCCAGTGCTGCTGCGTAGTTCTCGGCCAGCTTGATGGCGTCGAAGGACACCTTGCCGATGATGAAGTGCAGGTTGGAGTGCTTGTCGACGCGGAAGTCGATCTTTCCACCCTTGATGTCGTTGACGGCCTTGGTGACGTCAGGGGTCACGGTGCCCGTCTTGGGGTTCGGCATCAGGTTACGCGGACCCAGGACCTTACCGAGGCGGCCAACCTTGCCCATGAGGTCGGGGGTGGCGACGGCGGCGTCGAAGTCGGTCCAGCCGCCGGCGATCTTTTCGATCAGGTCATCGGAACCAACGAAGTCGGCGCCGGCAGCGATTGCTGCTTCAGCCTTGTCACCCGTGGCGAAAACCAGGACGCGGGCGGTCTTGCCGGTGCCGTGGGGCAGGTTGACCGTGCCGCGGACCATCTGGTCAGCCTTACGGGGGTCGACGCCGAGGCGGAATGCAACCTCAACGGTGGCGTCGAACTTGGACGGGTTGGTGTCCTTGGCGAGCGTTACTGCCTCGAACGGCGCGTAGAACTTCTCCGCGTCGATCTTGGCGGCTGCTGCCTCATATGCTTTGCTGCGCTTTGCCATGCTGCTTGTTTCTCCTTGTGCAGTTGTGGTCTGCGGACCGCGCTGGGCCCTGCCACAGTTGGTGAGCGGACTCGTTATCCGTGCCCGGTTCCCAACATTTCTATGTAGGTGGTGCCGGTTGTCCCGGCGGTGCCGCCCGTCGTCGTGATCGGTTTCCCGAGCCCGACGCCAGGGCGACGGAAGCGACTAGCCTTCGACGGTGATACCCATGGAGCGGGCGGTGCCGGCGATGATCTTCGCTGCGCCTTCGAGGCTGGTGGCGTTGAGGTCTTCCATCTTGGTGGAAGCAATCTCGTTGACCTGGGCCTGGGTCAGCTTGGCAACCTTGACGGTGTGCGGGGTAGCTGAACCCTTGGCGACGCCTGCAGCCTTCTTGATGAGCTCTGCAGCCGGCGGGGTCTTGGTGATGAACGTGAAGGAACGGTCCTCGTAGACCGTGATTTCCACGGGGATGACGTTTCCGCGCTGGGCTTCCGTCGCAGCGTTGTACGCCTTGCAGAATTCCATGATGTTGACACCGTGCTGGCCAAGCGCAGGACCGATCGGCGGAGCCGGGTTAGCGGCACCTGCCTGGATCTGCAGCTTGATGAGGCCGGTGACCTTCTTCTTGGGAGCCAATGTAGGGTCCTTCTCTCAATAACGTCCTGGGGCACAGGAGCGTGCCTCAGGTTTTTGGCCGCCATGGCGAGGCGGCCGGCCGTTCCGGTGCTGCTAAGCGGGCAGCGCCGGGACGAATTCTTTGGATAATCAGATCTTGGTGACCTGGTTGAACGCCAGGGTGACCGGCGTTTCGCGCTCGAAGATGGAAACCAGCACCACGAGGGTCTGGGATTCGACCTTGATCTCGGAGATCGTGGCGGGAAGGGTCTCGAAGGGGCCTTCCTTGACGATGACCGACTCGCCGACCTCGAAGTCGACGTCCACCGGAGCCTGGTTCTGCTTGTTGACCGGCTTGCCCTTCTCGGCCTGCTCTTCCTCGAAGACGGGGGCAAGCATGGAGAAGACCTCATCGAGGCGCAGCGGCACCGGGTTGTGGGCGTTGCCCACGAAGCCGGTCACGCCGGGGGTGTGCCGGACGGCGCCCCAGGAGGCGTCGGTCAGGTCCATGCGGACCAGCACATAGCCCGGGATGCGGACGCGGTTGATCACCTTGCGCTGAGCATTCTTGATCTCAACGACTTCTTCCATCGGCACCTGGATCTCGAAGATGTAATCTTCCATGTCCAGGGTCTGGATGCGGGTTTCCAGGTTGGCCTTCACGCGGTTTTCGTAACCTGCGTAGGAGTGGATGACGTACCAGTCACCTTCCTGGCGGCGCAGCTTGGCCTTGAACTCTTCTGCGGGGTCTACCTCGGCCTTGGCGGCGGCAGCGGCGAGGGCGTCGGTGGACTGTTCCTCGGAGCCGCCCTCGTCATCAGCCTTTGCGTCGAAGTCATCGGAATCGGCGTCGTCGGGTTCGGGCGCGGAGGACTCAACCTCAGACTCGTCACCGGCTTCTGCCGTGATGTCCGCGGACTCTTCCAGCTCAGTCTCGGTTACCTCGAGCTCCTGCTCAGACACTTGGTCTCCTGCTTCCTCATTGCCTAACATGCCTATTTAAATGGCTCAATTCCGCACACCGGTGTTTCCCTCCGGATTCCCGGACGGAACACACAGCCTGCGGACGGTACAGCCTTAGCTGTCCGTGGGGCCTTTACCGCCGAAGAGCCAGCCGACGGCGGATCCGAAGCCAATGTCCAGCAGGCTGACGATGACCATCATGATGCCCACGAACACCAGCACCACGAGTGTGTAATTAATCAGTTCCTTGCGGGTTGGTGCAACAACCTTCTTCAGTTCGCCGATGATCTGGCGGACAAAAAGTGCAATGCGAGCGAAGAAGTTTGTCTTGGCGTCCTTCTTAGCTGGGCGGCCCTTGGAGCTGCTGGCAGCTGTTTCGGTCACCTGGTCCTCGCTCATCTTTGCAATGTTGGATTACCCGGTCCTGATCAGAACCATGGTTGCTGCGCTTGCCCCGGATTTTCGCCCGGGGCAGCTTGCGCAGGGCAGACAGGACTCGAACCTGCAACCTGCGGTTTTGGAGACCGCTGCGCTACCAATTGCGCCACTACCCTATGGATTGAATTCCACTCTCCGATGACGAACCGCCAGCTGCACTGGGGCGCACGCCATCATCCGTGTTTCAACACCGGTGAACCAGTCTACGCAACAACTTCGCGTTCGTCGAACCGGCCCGTTTCCGGCCCCCGACTGCTGCCCTGGCTGACCTTGACCGGAACAGTCACAAATCAAAACGGGCAACCCGGGGGGTCCGCTGAACAGCATAGAGTAGAACTCGTCGAATCCCACATTCCAGCCGCCAGGCTGCAAGCGAAGAACGGACCTGCCATGTCTGCCGCCCGCGTTTCCCAGCGCATTTCCGCCATTGCCGAATCCGCAACCCTTGCCGTTGATGCCAAGGCGAAGGCGCTGAAGGCTGCAGGCCGGCCGGTCATCGGATTCGGTGCGGGTGAACCCGACTTTCCCACTCCGGACTACATCGTCCAGGCCGCCATCCAAGCGGCAAGCCAGCCGAAGTACCACCGCTACTCCCCCGCCGGCGGGCTGCCCGAACTGAAGAAGGCCATCGCCGAGAAGACCCTGCGCGACTCCGGCTACGCCGTGGACCCTTCCCAGGTTTTGGTGACCAACGGCGGCAAGCAGGCCGTCTACAACACTTTCGCCACCCTGGTGGATCCCGGCGACGAGGTCATTGTTCCCACTCCGTTCTGGACCACCTACCCGGAGGCCATCCGGCTCGCAGGCGGCGTGCCGGTGGAGGTCTTCGCCGGCCCGGAGCAGGACTACCTCGTCACCGTTGAACAGCTTGAGGCAGCTGTCACGGACAAAACGAAGATCCTGCTGTTCGTCTCGCCCTCCAACCCCACCGGCTCGGTGTACTCGCCGGAGCAGGTGGCCGAGATCGGCAAGTGGGCGGCGGCCAAGGGCCTCTGGGTGGTCACCGACGAGATCTACGAGCACCTGACGTACGACGGCGTTCCCTTCACCTCGATCGCGACCGCCGCCCCTGAGCTGGGCGACAAGGTCGTCATCCTCAACGGCGTCGCGAAGACCTACGCCATGACCGGCTGGCGCGTGGGCTGGATGATCGGCCCGGCCGATGTCATCAAGGCAGCCACCAACCTCCAGTCGCACGCAACGTCCAATGTCTCCAACATCATGCAGATCGCTGCCCTGGCTGCCGTTTCCGGCCCGCTGACCGCCGTCGACGAGATGAAGGTGGCGTTCGACCGCCGCCGCAAGGCCATCGTTGCTGGCCTGAACGCCATCGAGGGGGTGGAATGCCCGACGCCGAAAGGTGCCTTCTATGTCTACGCGGACGTCCGCGCGCTGCTGGGGAAGGAATTCCCGACGGCGTCCGGCACGGCCACGCCGCAGACGTCCGCTGAGCTGGCCGCGCTGATCCTGGACGAGGTCGAGGTGGCAGTGGTTCCGGGTGAGGCCTTCGGCCCCTCCGGCTACCTGCGCCTTTCGTACGCACTGGGCGACGAAGACCTCGCCACCGGCGTCCAGCGCCTGCAGGACTTCCTGGGCAAGGCCCAATAAGCACCCTCTCTCACTTAATGCGGGAAAAACCGGAACGCTCTATCACTCTGAACTGGTCCCCGGAAGTTGGACTGGCCAAATAGGATCCTAAGCTGCGAGGGCCTGGGCACGGTATTGGACCGGGCTCAGGCCCTTGAGCTTTGTTGAGATTCTTTTGGTGTTGTACCAGTGGATGTATTCCTCGACGGCGGTTGCCAGGGCGTCGGTGTTGAGGAACCGGACGCGGTGGAAGAATTCTGACTTGAGGTGGCCGAAGAAGTTCTCCATGACCGCGTTGTCGTAGCAATTTCCCTTGCGGGACATTGATTGGACCGCGCCGGCGCCCGCGATCAGGGTGCGCCAGGAGGCGTGCCGGTATTGGAAGCCTTGGTCCGAGTGCACCAGCGGTTGCTGACCGGGCTGCAGGCAGGTCAGGGCCTCACGCAGGGAATCGTTGGTGAGCGCAAGGTTCGGGGATGAGCCCAGCGAGTAGGAAATGATCTGCCGGTCGAAGAGGTCCATGACCGGTGAGAGGTAGAGCTTCCGGTCCCCGACGCTGAATTCCGTCACATCAGTTACCCACTTCTGGTTCGGTGCATCAGCGTCGAACTCGCGGTTCAGCACGTTGGGCGCGACCGCGCCCTGTTCGCCTTGGTAGGAGTTGTAGCGCTTCCGGCGCCGGACCTTGCAGACCAGCCCGAGTTCCTGCATCAGCTTCAGCACAGTCTTCTTCGCGACCGTCCACCCTTGTTTGACCAGCTCGCTGTGGATGCGGCGGTGCCCGTACCGGCCATGGTTCGTTTCGAAGATCTCCGTGACCGCGGCTTTGAGTTTCTCTGTCGGGTCCGGCGCCTGCAGCCGGGGCTGGTGATAGAAGAACGTGGACCTGGCCAGCCCGGCGATGTCCAGCAGGACACCAAGCGGATAGTCAGCCTTGAGGGAAACGACGGCTTGAACCTTTACCGTCGTCCCTGTTCCCTCAAGGCCCGCAGTTTTCCCAGGTACGCCACCTCAGCGCGCAGCCGTTCGTTCTCCCGCCGCAACCGCTCAAGCTCGGGCAAATCCGCAGGCGGCGGGGAATCGGGTTTCCGCGGCCGGCCTTTGGGCTTCGGCCGCAACCCGTCCTCGCCTTCGAGCCGGTACGCCCGGACCCACTTTTGCAGCAGCTCACGGGAGGCCAGACCTGCCTCGACTGCCAGATCCGGGCCGGACTCGCCCGCGAGGAAGCGCTCGACCAGGGCACGTTTGAACTCAAACGAGTACGACCTCACCGCCCTGCCCACCAGCACTGCTTGCCCATGAATCCTCCACCGCCCATACAGTGCCCTGACCGGCACACGAGGCGCATCCAGCACCCGGGCCGCCGACCCATACCCGACACCCTTCTCAAACAACGCTACAGCCGCCTCGCGCTGCGCCTCAGACAATGAACTACGTGCATGCATAAAACTGCTCCCCGGAAGTCGGAACTGAATTTCTCAGTCCAACTTCCGGGGAGCAGTTCACTCCCTTCAGGAGAGTGATAGAGCGTTCGGGTTTAAGGCGCATCAAGTGAGAGAGCGTCGGGGTTAGAGGAGGCGGCGTTCGGCGGCCCACTTGGTCAGCTCGTGCCGGCTGGACAGCTGGAGTTTGCGGAGCACTGCCGAGACGTGGGTTTCCACCGTCTTGATGCTGATGAAGAGCTCCTTGGCCACCTCCTTGTAGCTGTAGCCGCGGGCGATGAGGCGCATCACCTCGAGCTCCCGCGCGGAGAGCCTGTCCAGTTCGTCATCGGCGATGTCCGCCGGGGCCGTGCCGAAGGCGTCCAGGACAAAGCCGGCCAGCCGCGGCGAGAAGACGGCATCCCCTCCGGCCACCCGGTAGACGGCGTCGGTGATTTCGGCCCCGGAGATGGTCTTGGTGACGTAGCCCCGGGCTCCAGCCCGGATGACCGCGACAACGTCCTCCGCCGCGTCCGAGACGCTGAGCGCCAGGAACCTCGTAGTGGACAGCAGTGCCGCCGAGCCGGCAATCACTTCACGGCCGCCGCCGCCGAGGCCGCCCGGAAGGTGGACGTCGAGCAGCACCACGTCCGGCCGCTCCTTCGCGATCACGGCGATGGCCTGCTCCACGGTGGCGGCCTCGCCCACAACCTGGACGCTGGGATCGAGGTCGGCTTTCAGGCCTGAACGGAAGATCGCGTGATCGTCCACGAGCACCACCCGGACAGACTGTGTGGCGCGGTTGGTCCCGTTGCCGGCTCCCTGTGCTGGGTTCATGGTTTGCCTTCCGTGTTCTGCGTCTGCTTCTCCGCCTGCGCGGCCGGGAATCCCAGCCGGACTTCCGTGCCTTCACTGGTGCTGATGATGTTGGCCGTGCCGCCGTGCCGGTTCATCCGGCCGATGATGGACTCCCGCACGCCGAGCCGGTCTTCGGGGACGTCCTGGAGTTCGAAGCCGGGACCCCGGTCCTTGATGAACACTTCGGCGCGCCCGCCGGTGACCTCAAGATAGACCGATACCGCACCGCCGCCGTGCCGCGAGGCGTTAAGCATGGCCTCGCGGCTGGCCTGGATCAGCGCCTCATGGCCTTCGGTGACCTCGGTGTCTCCCACGCTGACCACCTCCACCGCGTTCCCGAGCAGGTCCTCCACTTCCGCGGCAACTGCCTTGATCCGGTCCGAGAGCTGCCCGGCGTCCTTTCCTGGGTCCTCGAACAGCCAGCCCCGGAGTTCGCGCTCCTGCGCACGGGCGAGGCGGACAACGTCGTGCTCATTGGCGGCGCGCCGTTGGATGAGTGCCAGCGTCTGCAGGACCGAATCGTGAAGGTGTGCCGCGATTTCCGCTCGTTCAGTCTCGCGGATCCTGCCGGCGCGTTCAGCTTCGAGGTCTCGCCAGAACTTCAGCGCCCACGGGAGCAGGACCAGTACCACGCCGCCGAGGACGGCCACGGACGCCAGCAGCGCCAGCCAGGTCTGCTCCCAGGAACCGGACCCGGACACCATCACCAGGACGCCCGCCACCACCAACGCCAGGCCGGCGGCAAGCCGTGCCCAGCCGCCTGCCTGGTTCGCTTTGGTTTTATCCACCAGCCCGGCCCGACGGGTCTCATCAAGCTGCATCCAGGCGATGGAGGCTCCGCCCAGGACCGCAGCCGCGGGGATGATGGTCCCCAACGGAACGTCCATCCCCAGCAGCTGGGCGCCGAGGATGCCCGCCACCAGGAGCAGCCCGACGCCGAGCAGGATCTCCTTGCCGTACCTCATCTCGCGGAACCGGAACCAAGGCGCCGGCGCCGCTTCCGCGGGCACTCCGGCGCCCGGCACCATGCCGGGGCCGGTGTTCGCCGACGGCGTGCCCGTAGCGGTGCCGCCCATCACGGCCGGAGCAATGGGCGACGTCGGCCGCCGTTCCTGCCGCCGGGCGCTTTCGTAGGCGGTGGGCACCATGATCCAGAGCCAGGCGTAGAACACGACGCCGGCCCCTCCGGCGAATGAAGCCAGGACCATTCCCACACGCACAGTGTTCACCGGCAGCCCAAGATGCGCGGCGAGGCCCGAACAGACCCCGGCAATGAAGCGGTCGCTGCTTCGGACCAGCGGCGGGCGGGCGGGCGCGGATGTCATGGTCCAATCCAAGCACGGATCAGGGTCTCCCGGACCGGGTTGGCACGGGAACCGGGGGCCTCTCAGGGACGGCTCAGGGTGTCCCCCGGTAGAGCCGCCCGGCCGGGAGCGGCAGGATCGAAGTATGAACTCGCTAACCCCGAACCCCCATGACGGCACGCCGGAAGAACCCCCGGCCAGCCCGAAAATTGAGAACACCACGGAGCCCCTCCCCGGGGGGGAAAACCCCACCCAGCCCCTGGCGCCGCCTCCTTCTGCCTCCGCGCCGCCGCGGGATTCCGCAAACCCGGGCCCGGCGCATGAAACCCCCGGCGCCGGCAGCAGTTACTCCTATGCCGGAGTCCCGGGCCAGCAGACCGATTTCTTCACCTGGGTCCGGAGCCAGGGAATCAGCCGCGGCCAGGACCGCTGGGTGGGCGGCGTTTCCAGCGGCATCGCGCAGCGTGTGGGAGTCGACCCCTTGATTGTCCGCGGCGTCTTTATCATCCTTGCCCTCTTCGCAGGGATCGGCGTGCTTCTTTACGGGCTTGCCTGGGCGTTCCTGCCCGAGCCCGACGGGCGCATCCACGTCCAGGAAGCCGGCGCGGGACGCTGGACCACCGGCATGACGGGTTCACTGATCGCGGTGGTGGCAGGATTCAGCGGGCTCGGCAACGGCTTCTGGGGCTGGGGCAACCGGGGTGTGGGCCCCTTCCTGTGGTCCCTGCTGTGGGTCGGCGGCGCCATCTACCTGGTGTACTACCTGGTGCAGCGCAACAAGACAGCCGCCGGCACGCCGACCAGTGCAGCAGCGGCCGGCACGGCTGCCTACTCATCCGGGACGTCCACCCCAACCACACCGCCGTACTCAGACGTCGCAGGCAGCGGTCCGTTTGCCGGCAACCCCTACGGCGGCAGTAGCGGGGGCACTGGCAGCGGTTCCGGCAGTGGCGGATGGGGCAGCGGTGGATACTCCGGAAGCCGGCCGTCGCCGGTTCCGCCGCCCGCTCCCAGGGTGCGCGCCGCAGGTCCCGGCACTCCCGCCGTCGCAATAGCTGCCGGCAGTGCCCTGCTGGTGGGCGCTGGCGTGAAAGCCCTGGACCTCACCAACGTCATTGACCTCGGTAACTCCGCCAACGCGGTTGCCTGGGCAAGCGCGGCAGCCGTCCTGGGCATTGGCATCCTCATTCTTGGCCTCCGCGGCCGGACCCCCGGCATCCTCTCGTTCTTCGCCGTGGCGGCCCTCATCATAGGAGGAATCTTCAACGTGGTGGGCAACAACGGAGACCGCGTCCGCTTCCAGCAGGTTGACTGGGCACCGACGAGCATCGAGCAGGCCAGCGGCGGATTCGACATCACGGCCGGCAGCGGAACCGTTGACCTTACGGCCATGTCCCTGGATGCCCCGCTCACCTCGGAGGTCCGCGTCCCCCTGGACATCACGGCCAGCAACGTCACAGTAGTCATCCCGGGCGACGTGCCCGTGGACATCAAGGCGGACATGACCCTCGGCAACCTGAACGAACGCGGCAACCAGCGGGGCGGCATCACCACCCGGCAGAGCAGCTACAACACCGACAAGCCCGGCAGCCACCTGGTCATCCAGATCAACGGCACCGTCAGCAACGTCACCATCCAGGAAGGCAACTGACATGAGCAGCCAAACTCCGGGCTCAAACCCGTACATTCCGGATCCCTATGCGCAGGGCGGCACGACGGCGGCAGGCGCGTCTTCTGCCCCGCCTTCCGGGGCACGCGTGGGAACCATCGTCTGGGGCCTGATCGTCGTGGCCCTCGCCGCGCTGATCATCATCGCCCAACTGGGCATCGTCACGCTCAACGGGACCTATGTCCTGATCGGACTGATGATTGGGGCAGGCGCGGCCCTGGTGCTCGGCGGCCTCCTCTCCGCCCGGAAACGTGACAACGGCCCTACAACACGGAAGTCTTGAACCATGGACAAGTTTTTCAGCATCGTCAGGGGCCTCGGCCTGAAACGCGGACCGGAACGGTGGCTTGGAGGCGTGCTTGGAGGAATCGCGGCCAAGCTCAATGTGGACGTTGCTTTCGTCCGCATCGCGTTCCTGGTCTTCTGCCTGCTCCCCGGCCCGGCCGTCATCTTCTATCTCCTGGCCTGGGTGATCCTGCCCGACCAGAAGGACGTCATCCCGCTCCAGGTGTTCCTCGAGCGGCGGTCCTTGAACCGTCCCTGAACCCGTCCTGACAAAGCACCGCAAGGCCCCCGCTCCAGCTGCACCGGAGCGGGGGCCTTGTGTAACCAGTTTGTGTCGTACCCCACACACGCCACTAGAATCTATGTGAGCTCAGCGTGGCGCTCTGCCTGTAAACCCTCTCCCCAGGATTTGAGCGAGACATGAAAATTGGAATTCTTACCAGCGGTGGCGACTGCCCCGGCCTGAATGCGGTCATCCGCGGCGCGGTCCTCAAAGGTATCGCCATCCACGGCCACGAGTTCGTTGGCTTCCTCGATGGCTGGCGCGGCGTCGTTGAGGGCGACATCATCGACATCCCCCGAACCATGGTCCGCGGCATCGCCAAGCAGGGCGGCACCATCCTGGGCACCTCACGCACCAATCCGTTCGAAAACGGCGGCGGTCCCGAGGTCATCAAAGCCCACATGGACCGGCTCGGAATTGATGCCATCATCGCCATCGGCGGTGAGGGTACCCTCGCTGCGGCAAAGCGACTCACGGACGCGGGCCTGAAGATCGTTGGCGTCCCCAAGACGGTGGACAACGATCTTGACGCCACGGACTACACGTTCGGCTTCGACACCGCTGTGCAGATCGCCACCGAAGCGATCGACCGGCTCCGCACCACCGGTGAGTCCCACCACCGCTGCATGATTGCCGAAGTCATGGGCAGGCATGTCGGCTGGATCGCCCTTCACGCCGGCATGGCCGCCGGCGCGCACGCCATCCTCATCCCGGAGCAGAAGGTCAGCATCGAGCAGATCACCGAATGGGTGAAGGAAGCCCATTCCCGTGGCCGTGCCCCGCTGGTGGTGGTGGCGGAAGGTTTCGTCCCGGAGCACATGGAAACCCCGCATTCCGAGCGCGGCCTGGACACCTTCGGCCGCCCCCGCCTGGGCGGCATCGCGGACCAGCTCGCCCCGGAACTGGAAGCCCGGACCGGCATCGAAACCCGCGCCACCATCCTGGGCCACATCCAGCGCGGCGGCGTGCCGTCCGCGTTCGACCGCGTCCTGGCCACCCGCCTGGGCATGGCGGCCATCGACTCCGTGGTGGAAGGCTACTGGGGCACCATGGTGGCGCTCAAGGGAACGGACATCGAGCACGTGGGCTTCCAGGATGCCCTCGGACAGCTCAAGACCGTCCCGCAGAAACGCTACGACGAGGCCGCCGTCCTGTTCGGCTGAGTTGTCGCCGGGAGGCCGTGTCCTCCCATACTGCCGCGGCGTCCTGTTCAGCGGTGCGCGCTGCCCGCCCTAGGCTGGAGGCATGACACTTGACCCCGGTTCCGCAGCCATCATCCAGCTCGCGTGGGCCCGGCACCTGGGACTCGACGACGACGCCTTCGGATCCGCTTTGGCGTCCGGGGAACGGATCGTCCGCGCCGACGACAACGCCCGCACAGTGGAATTTGTCCGGCTCTTTGGCAGCTCTGCGCTGGTGGGCCCGCAGTGGGTCATCGACGCCGCGGAGGGCATCGCCGACGAGGAGATGGCCCAGCATGTAACGCTCATGACGCTGACGCGGTCCCACGGCGGCCATGGGCTGGGTGCCGCGGCCTTGTTCTTCGCGGACGACCTTCCCCTGAAGCAGCCCCCGGAAGAGATGACCGTTTCGCACGGCAACCCGGAGGCCATCGAACTGGAGGGCAACTGCCCGCCGGACGACGTCAACGAGGTGGGCCTGTCGGACCTCGAAAACCGCTACACGATCGTCCACGAAATGGAGGGCCGCCGCGTGCCGCTTGCCTGCGGAGCCTACTCTGAGTGGGAGGGCCTGCTGGCCCGTCTGGGTGTCCTGGTGGACCCGGCATGGCGGCGGCGGGGCCTGGGGACGCTGGCCGCCTCCATCGCGGCGCACGAGGCGCTGGCCGCAGGGCTTACGCTGCAATGGCGGACGGACGTCAGCAACACCGGAGCCGTTGCGCTGGCCCGGAAGCTCGGCCTGTCAGCCGGCGGAATCCAGACCAGCGTCCACCTTGGCTGACCCCGGAACGGCCCCGCGCCCGCCCCAGTCCTGAACCGGCTGCGGCTTCGCAAAGAACAGCGCCACGGCGGCCCCGACCAGGACCACCCCGGCGGGCAGCAGGATGGACTGGCCCATCGCCGTCGAAAACCCGCTGTGGAGGGCCTCCGGCAGGCTTCCGGAGAAGCCCGTTCCTTCCCCGGCCGCCCCGCCGGGTCCGCCGGACGGAAGCTCGGCTGCGAGCCGGGCCTGGATCAGCACGGCAATGGCCGCGCTGCCCAGCACGGCACCGATCTGCCGCGTGGTGTTGTACACGCCGGACCCGGCCCCTGCCTGCCGCGGCGGGAGGTTGCGGGTGGCGGTGGTGCCCAGCGGAGCCCAGATGCCTGCGTTGGCGAACCCCAGGACGGCGCTGGGCAGCAGGAACAGGAGGATGGGGGTGTCCGGCTGCATCAGGACTGAGTTCCACACCAGGGCCACGGCCATCAGTACCAGGCCGGTGGCAGTGAGGAATTTGGGGTTGACTTTGTCGATGATCTTTCCCACCACTGGAGCAAGGCCGCCGGAGATCAGCGCCATGGGAACCATCGTCAGCGCGGACTGGGTGGGCGTGAGGCCACGGACCAACTGGTAGTAGAAGATGAGCGGCAGACTGAAGGCCGTCACCGTGAAGCCGACGGTGGTGATACCGATGTTGGCCAGGGAAAAGTTCCGGTCGCGGAAGAGCCCCAGGGGCAGCAGCGGCTCACCCTTGTTGAACCGCTGCCAGACCACGAAGAGAGCCAGCACGGCAAGGCCGGCGACGATCAGGCCCCACACCGTGACGGGACCGGTGATGGTGCCCCAGTTGTAGGTTTCGCCCTCCTGGATGCCGAACACCAGGAGGAAGAGCCCGACGGCGCTGAGCACCACGCCGGGAATATCGAACCGGTGCGGGTGGGTGCTGAGGGACGGAACGTTGCGCAGCGCGAGGACAAAGCCTGCAATGCCGATGGGCACGTTGATGAAAAAGATCCATTCCCAGCCGAGCCCGTCCACCAGGACGCCGCCCAGGATGGGTCCCACGAGGGTGGCCATGCCTGCGGTGGCACCCCAGATCGCCATGGCGGCACCGCGCCTGTCCGGCGGGAAGATCCGGGTGATCACTGCCATGGTCTGGGGCGTCATCATGGCCGCGCCGAGGCCCTGCAGCACGCGTGCCGCTATCAGCACCTCCACCTGGCCCGACAGGCCGCACCACAGCGAAGCCAGGGTAAAGACCACCAGGCCGGCAAGGTAGAGCTTCTTGGGCCCGAAGCGGTCCCCCAGCCTGCCGGTAATCAGCAGCGGGACCGCATAGGCCAGGAGGTAGGCGCTGGTGACCCAAATGACCGAGTTGATGTCCGCGTCCAGGCCCTCCATGATCCGGGGGTTGGCCACGGACACAATGGTGGTATCGATCAGGATCATGAAGAACCCGATCACCAGGGACCAGAGGGCCGCCCACGGCTTCGCCACGTTTTCCACTGGGCAATCCTTCCTCAGGTTGTGATCCGCCGGGCGGGACCCGGTGGTGCTAGCCCAGGAGGTCCAGGATCTCCTGGCGGGCGAACATTTGGGCGGCTGCGCGGGCGGACGGCGAACCTGCGTCCGGATCGGCGCCGGCGTCGAGCAGTACCCGGGCAACGCCGGTGTAACCCTTGAACGCTGCTCCGGCGAGCGGGGTCTGACCCCGGTCGTTCGCGGAGTTGGCCTCGGCACCGTGTTTCAGGAGGAGCTGAACGGTCTCCGCGTGGCCGTGGTAGGCGGCCAGCATGAGAAGCGAATCACCCGCCGCATTGGTCAAGGTGGCGGGAGCGCCGGCGTCGAGGTAGGCACGCAACAGTGCCGTCTCCCCCTCCCGTGCCGCCTGGAAGAGCGTCTGCGCCAAGGCCAGCGTCTCGTCGTCGGGCGCTGGGCCGGGTGGTGCTGTGCCAGACGGCGCTGCGCTGGTTCCGGCGTCTTCGGTCATGAACGTGGCCCCCTGAGGAATCCGGTCTGGCGCCCCACGACCTGGCCGGCGTCCGGGGCAACGATGATTTCCTGGACAGCGGGGTACGGCTCGTCGCCATCCAGGACCGTCAGTATCTCATCGGGCGCAACCGAACGCTTTATGACTGCCAGGGCGACCGGGCCCATCTCATAATGCTGCGCCACTGACGTCACGGTCCCCACCTTCCGCTCCCCCGCCAGCACGGGGCTGCCGGCCTGGGGCAACGTGTGCTGCGAGCCGTCCAGCTGGAGGAAGACAAGGCGCCGGGGCGGGTGGCCCAGATTGTGCACCCGCGCGATGGTTTCCTGCCCTTTGTAGCAGCCCTTGGCCAGGTGCACGGCGGTCCGGAGGAGGTCCAGTTCGTGCGGAATGGTCTTGTCGTCCGTCTCGGCCCCGATCCGGGGGCGCCAGGCTGCCACGCGCAGCGCCTCGGCGGCGAGGACGCCCGCAAGGGGATGCTCTCCCACTGTCCGCTCCAGCTCGTCGGCCGGCACCAGGTACTCGAACCACGGCCGCTCCAGGCCGGGATGGCCCGACTCCGGGACAGTGGCGTAGGAGTAACCCCCCGCGCCCACGTGCGGCCACGGGTCCTGCCAGGCCAGCATGCCGGACCATTCGGGAACTGCCTTCGTGCTGCCGATGACGGCCCAGTCGGCGGAGACATCCGCGATGTCCACGCGGAGCATGAACTTCATCCTGTTGAGGAACTCTGCCAGCGGGGCGGCCTCGGCGGCCTCGACGATCAGCCAGGTGGTGCCGCCGTCGTCAATCACCCTGGCGTCGAAATCGATCCTGCCCTGCACGCTCAAAAGGAGCAGTTCGCTGGACTCGCCCGGCTGCAGGCCTGTGACCTGCTGCGAGGAGAGGGTGTTGAGCCAGCTGAGGCGGTCCGGACCCGTCACCGTCACGACGCCGCGGGAGGAGAGGTCGACGACGGCGGTTCCGGCCGCGAGGGCGCGCTGCTCGCGGAGGGGCTCACCGTAGTGGGCGGCAACGCCGGCGTCGGCACCGGCCGCCTCGACGGCGCCAGGGCGCGACAGCAGGGGGCTGGGAGTAGTCATATGTAGTAGAAGTCCTTGGGGCTCGGCGGTATTCCGGATTCTTGCAAATCGACGCGGGATTCCGCCGCCTGCGCCCTCAGCGCCGAAGGACGGGGAGGGGTCAGGAGACTTTTTTCAGGAAGGCCGAGGCGTGCGCTTCCAGGCCTTTTCCGTCCTTGCCGCCAACGGCGACGTCCCACCGCCACAGGAGGTTTCCGTCCACCAGGCCGAAGATGCGCGTGGCAGCGCTGTAGTCCTTGGAGTGGCTGCCGCGCATGACCATATCCGTGGTGAGCTGGATCTGCGGGCCCTTGATCTGCCCGTAGTAGAGCTCGGAAATGCCGCCGGGGTGCGAAATGGACACCGAGATGTCGAACCCGCCCTCGCTGTTGCGCAGGGCCTCCACTTCGTCGGCACTCTTCAGCGCCGGAACGATGTCCGCGGGGATCAGGCCCGGGCCGCCGTCGGCATCTAGCTGTTTGCGCTCCAGCGCCCAGAAGCCGGTCTCGACGGTGAGCGGCCGCAGGCGCGTGCCGTCGTCGTCCGTCAGCCAGCTCTCCGCGCGGTACTGAAGGTACGGCAGCCCGTTGTGCGTGAAGGACACGTGCTGCAGGAAATGCTCCGAGTCCTCGTCCCCGCTGCCGAGGCGGCCGCGGCCTTCCCACTCACCAATGAGCCAGGAAAGCGGAACAAGTTCGGGAGTCAGGTCTGTAGGAATCTCAATGGGCACTGCGATTACCTCGGGAAACGGCTAGCTCCGGAAAAAGGGGACTACTTCTGGCCTTTGAACAGGCGGTAGACCACGAAGCCGGCAAACCAGGCCATGGCGAGGCTGGCGATGCCGAGCAGGACAAGGAAGAAGATTTCAAATGCAAGTACGGACATGGTGCCATCCTAACGCGTTAGTAGATGAGTAGTTTGTCTATGAAGTAGGCCAGGGAACCCACCGCCGAGACAGGCGCAAGGCCCATGCTAAGGGCAGCCTGGATGTTCAGGGGTGCACCGCGAAGCGTTACGAGCCGCCGGAAGCTTGCCAGCACCGCCCCGACTACGACGCCGAAGATGGCGGCCGGCAGGACCGCAATGTCCGAGAACACCAGTCCGGCAAGGGGCCCGGCCAGGCCGGCCATCACGATTCCTAGGGGTGCCACGACGCTGTCCGGCCAGCGGATCAGCCCGGCCAGCAGGGCAACCGCGGCACTGATGGCCGCCACCAGGAGCATCTCCCGGACCCCGTTGAACCGAGCGCCCGCTATCCAGCCGGAGCCCAGGCAGGCGAGCAGCACCCCTGCGCAGCATCCCAGGGTGGATTCCAGCCGCTGCGCCTGCCCGGTTCCGCGGATCAGCTGCACCACGAAGACGGCGATCATGCCCAGCGCGATGAAGGCGGGGGTCCAGTCCAGGTACCCGGGAGCAGGAGCCAGGCCGGCGCCAACCGCGGCTCCGGCGCCCGGCACGGCAATCACCGCAGCCAGGGTCTTCTTGGCAGGAATACGGAGGAAGTGCGGCCAGCCGACGCCGATGGCGGCGGCGATCGCCACCGCAACGCCTACGAGCACCTCGCGGGAGGTATACACCCCGGCAATGATCGCGGCCAGGCCGGCCATTCCCGCCACGCCGATGGTCCACGAGCCCAAGGACCGCGCAGGCGCCTGCAGTTCCGCCGTCACGCGGAACCCGGCCTGGACTTAGTTTCTGCACTCACTGCGCTGCAATCCCATCCTGGCGTCGACCTGGAAAGGCGGGCCGCCCTTCGCGGAGGGCGTCGGGCCCTTGGCTCAATCCTGCCTTATGTGAACGGCATATGTCGCAAAACGTCCCCTCATCCGCGCCGAATCCATGGCCGCGAAGGCCCCGCCGGGTATACTCAAAGCTCAGCTACGCTCCCTGCTGAGGTGGCCGGCCGGCGCCCTGAACAATGGCCCAAGACCCGAGCAGGAAGCCAGTACCGGCCGGTGGAAACCCGGTTCAGTCGCCCAATGATGCGCGGACGGCCCTTGGAGGAACAATGTCGCACATCCTGCTCTTGACGAACAGCCCTGGCTCTTCGGTAGACATCCTGCCTGCCCTGGAATTGCTGAACCACCGGGTCCACATCCTCCCCGCCGAGCCCACCGCGCTGCTGGAGACCGATCCCTGCGACATCGTGCTGCTGGATGCCCGCAAGGACCTGGTGGGCGCCCGCTCCCTCACCCAGCTGCTCAAGGCCACCGGCCTGAGCGCGCCGCTGGTGCTGATCCTGACCGAAGGCGGCATGGCGGCTGTTTCCTCGGCTTGGGCCGTGGACGACATCGTGCTGGACTCCGCCGGGCCCGCTGAAGTGGAAGCCCGCATCAGGCTCTCTGTGGCCCGCGCCGTCCCCGAGCAGGAGGACACGCCAACGGAGATCCGGGCCGCCGGCGTCGTCATCGACGAAGCGAGCTACACCGCCCGCGTGAACGGCGCACCGCTCAACCTGACTTTCAAGGAATTTGAGCTGCTCAAATACCTGGCACAGCACCCCGGCCGTGTTTTCACCCGCCAGCAGCTGCTCACCGAAGTGTGGGGCTATGACTACTACGGCGGCACCCGCACCGTGGATGTCCATGTCCGGCGGCTGCGGGCGAAGCTGGGCGCCGATCACGAGAACCTCATCAGCACCGTGCGCAACGTGGGCTACCGCCTGACGTTGGTGCGGCAGCAGGAGGATGAGCTCACCGAGGCCTGAGCGCCCGAGCCGCTTCCCGTATAGCCTTGCCTCATGACTCCAGCGCACCCAGAGAAGTGGCCCGTCCATGCTGAACGGGGCGCGGTTGACCAGCAGCTGCTGAAGGACTGCCGGGACCTCCTGGCCGCGGCAGAGGAATCGGACGGCAATCCCTCCATTTCGGAGCAGACCCAGGTGACCATGCGGGCCGGCGATTCGGCGGAGCACTCAGTGCTGACCCTGGCGCTCTATGCCCCGGACGAGGACTCCGATCCCGCCAGCGGGCAGGACCTCGCCGGATTTGCCGTGGTGGTGGAATCCCCTGACGGCACCGGAGTGCTGGAGATCGCCGTCCACCCCAGCTACCGGAACCAGGGCGTGGCGGACCGCCTGGTCGGCGCGCTCAAGGACAGCCGCGGGCTGGACGGGCTGAAAGCATGGTCCCACGGCAACCACGAGGCCGCCGCGGAACTGGCCGCCCGCTATGGATTTGGGCCCGTCCGTGAGCTCTGGAAAATGAGGATGACGACGGCGGGGGCGGACCTTCCCGAGGCCGTCCTGCCGGAGGGGGTGTCCATCCGCGCCTTTGTTCCCGGCCAGGATGAGGAAGCCTGGCTGGCCGTGAACCGGGCCGCCTTCGCCCACCACCCCGAACAGGGCAGCCTGACCCGGGCCGACCTTGAGGCGCGCATGGCCGAGGACTGGTTCAACCCCGAAGGCTTCCTGCTGGCCGAGGACCGGCAGGGCAGGCTGCTTGGGTTCCACTGGACCAAGGTCCACCCCCAGCACGGCCCCCACCCCGCCATCGGTGAGGTTTACGCAGTAGGTGTTGCGCCTGCTGCCCAGGGCATGGGCCTCGGCAAAGCCCTCACCGTAGCCGGCATCAGGTACCTCCAGGACCTGGGGCTGCACGCGGTCATGCTCTACACAGATGCCGACAACGCCCCTGCCGTTTCGCTGTACCGGCGGCTGGGGTTCACCCGCTGGGACATGGACGTCATGTACGGGCCGGTGGCAGCGGGCTAGTCCTGCAAGCGGAGTATCAGGTGCGGGCCGGAAATCAGCGGTCTTGTGCCTGCTGAATGCTTGTAAGGTTGAAGCAGGACCGCGCAGGCCGGAAGCGCCAGCATCAACCGCCAGGTAAAGGAGATGCCATGAACCCGGAACCTTCCGGATCAGCCACGTCACAGGATGTTGCAGTGCCGGTGCGTGCCCGCTTCGGCTCCTCGGAGGTTCCGGCGTCGCGCGCCACCCAGGACCGCATTGACATCCCGGAGTTCGCGCCGAACCTGCAGCCGGAGGGCGACATCCGGCCGGACCGCTTCCTGGACCGGGAGCTCAGCTGGCTCAGCTTCAATTCCCGCGTGCTGGAACTGGCCGAGGACGCCACGCTCCACCTGCTGGAGCGCGTCAGCTTCCTGTCGATCTTCGCCTCCAACCTGGACGAGTTCTTCATGGTGCGGGTTGCCGGCCTCAAGCGGCGCATCGCCACCGGCCTGGCTGTCCCCTCCCCCGCGGGCCTCAGCCCCGTGGAGGTGCTGGAACGGATCAGCGAAGAGGCCCACCGGCTGCAGCAGCGGCACGCGCAGGTCTACGCCGAGCAGCTCCGCCCCGCCCTGGCCTATGAACACATCCACCTCATGCACTGGGACGAACTGGATGAGACCGCCAAGCAGCAGCTCAGTGTCATGTTCGCCGAGAAGGTGTTCCCCATCCTTACGCCCCTGGCGGTGGACCCGGCCCACCCCTTCCCCTACATCTCGGGGCTCTCTCTCAACCTCGCCGTGGTGGTCCGCAACCCGGTCAGCGACAAGGAGCTCTTCGCCCGCGTCAAGGTGCCGGACCAGCTGCCGCGCCTGATCTCCATCGACGGTCCCCGTGCCGGCGCGGTGGCCGGGCGCGTGGCCCGCTTCATCGCCCTTGAGGAAGTCATTGCCGTCCACTTGGACAAGCTCTTCCCGGGGATGGAGGTCCTCGAGCACCACACCTTCCGCGTCACCAGAAATGAGGACGTTGAGGTGGAGGAGGACGACGCCGAGAACCTCCTGCAGGCCCTCGAAAAGGAACTCCTGCGCCGCCGTTTCGGCCCGCCTGTCCGGCTTGAAGTCACCAACGACATCAACCCGAACATCCGCGCGCTGCTGATCCGCGAGCTGGGGGTCGAGGAATCCGAGGTCTACTCCGTTCCGGCTCCCCTGGATCTGCGCGGGCTGTCCGTGATTGCCGGCATCGACCGTGCCGACCTCCACTACCCCAAGCACGTTCCGCACACCTCCCGGTACCTCAACGAGTCGGAGACGTCCAAGGCCGCGAACGTGTTTGCCGCCATGCGCCGGCGGGACATCCTGCTCCACCACCCTTACGACTCGTTCTCCACCTCCGTCCAGGCTTTCCTGGAGCAGGCGGCCGCGGACCCCAAGGTCCAGGCCATCAAGCAGACCCTGTACCGCACGTCCGGCGACTCCCCCATCGTCGACGCGCTGATCGATGCGGCCGAGGCCGGCAAGCAGGTCCTGGCCCTGGTGGAGATCAAGGCGCGGTTTGACGAGCAGGCGAACATCTCCTGGGCGCGCAAGCTGGAACAGGCCGGCGTGCACGTGGTCTACGGCATCGTGGGACTCAAGACCCACTGCAAGCTCTCGCTTGTGGTCCGCCAGGAGGTTGACGGGCTGCGCCGCTACTGCCACATCGGCACCGGCAACTACCACCCCCGGACTGCCCGCTACTACGAGGACCTGGGCCTGCTGACCGCCAACGAGCAGGTGGGCGAAGACCTGTCCAAGCTGTTCAACCAGCTCTCCGGCTATGCACCCAAATCCACGTTCAAGAGGCTGCTGGTGGCACCCCGTTCCGTGCGTTCGGGGCTGATCGACCGCATTGAAACCGAAATCCGCAATGCCCGTGCCGGAATCCCCGGCCGCGTGCAGATCAAGGTCAATTCCATGGTGGATGAGGCCATCATCGATTCCCTGTACCGGGCCTCGCAGGCCGGCGTGAAAGTGGACGTGGTGGTCCGCGGAATCTGCTCCCTCCGCCCGGGAGTGCCGGGCCTCAGCGACAACATCACCGTCCGCTCCATCCTGGGCAGGTTCCTGGAACACTCCCGCGTGTTCGCCTTCGCCAACGGCGGGGATCCGGTGGTGTACATCGGTTCGGCGGACATGATGCACCGCAACCTGGACCGCCGGGTGGAGGCCCTGGTCCAGCTGGCCAGCGCCGACGACATCACCTACGTCCTTGACCTGCTGAAGCGCTACATGGATCCCGAAACCGCAAGCTGGCACCTCGACAACCAAGGGGTCTGGACCCGGCACCACCTGTCCGACGACGGCACGCCCCTTGAAGACGTCCAGTCCTGGCTGTTGGCCTCCCGCCCCCGGCAGCGCAGCCTGAGCCGGCGCTAAGGGCCACTGTTTTGTCGAGCGATGCACTTGTAGCAGACCAGACAGACCACCCGGGGGAACCAGTAGCCGTAACGGCTGCCGGCGCTTTGCCCTGGCGCGTGGTGAAGGACAAGCTTGAAGTCCTGCTGATCCACCGCCCGCGCTACGACGACTGGTCGTGGCCCAAGGGCAAGATCGACGACGACGAGACGGTGCCGGAGTGCGCGGTCCGGGAGGTGCAGGAGGAAATCGGGCTCATCGCCCAGCTGGGCATCCCGCTGCCGCCCATCCACTACCACGTGGCCTCCGGCCTCAAGGTGGTCCACTATTGGGCCGTCAAGGCAAACGGGGTCAGGATGCTTCCGGACGGGAAGGAGGTGGACAGCGTCATGTGGTGCACCCCCGAGAAGGCGGCTGCGCTGCTGTCCAATCCCTCCGACGTCGTGCCCCTTCAGTACCTGCACGACGCGCACAGGCGCGGGGAGCTGGACACGTGGCCGCTCGTGGTGCTCCGGCATGCCAAGGCCAAGCCGCGTTCATCCTGGAGCAAGGCAGAGGGCGAGCGGCCGCTTGCCGCCACGGGGACACGGCAGGCGCAGGCCGTCAGCAGGCTGCTGCACGCTTGGAAGCCGCTCCGCGTGGTGACAAGCCCCTGGCTGCGGTGCGTCGCAACAGTGGCGCCTTACGCGAAGGCGGCGGGAGCGAAGGTGAAGCTCGCGGAGCCGCTCACGGAGCACCGGCACCAGCGCAGCCCCAAGAAAACGGCCGCCGTCATCGAGGGCCTTTTCGACAAGCAGCGGCCGGTGGTCATCTGCACGCACCGCCCCGCGCTGCCCACCGTGTTCACCCAGCTCGGCCAGCACATGCCGGCGCACCTGCGCGCGCTCCTGCCGGCCAAGGAGCCGTACCTCTCCCCCGGCGAACTGGTGGTGTGCCACGTGGCTCCAGGCGGGCAGGGACGGGTCGTGGCCGTGGAGCAGTTCAAGCCGTTCGACGACTGAATGTCGCGCAGCGGCTCCCCGGACCGGCCAAGTAGACTTTAGCCGTGAGCATCCCAACGCCTTATGAAGACCTCCTCCGCGATGTCCTGGCTTCCGGCACGCACAAATCGGACCGCACCGGAACCGGAACCACCAGCGTTTTCGGCCGCCAAATACGCTTCGACCTGACGAAGGGTTTCCCGCTGATCACCACCAAGCGGGTGCACTTCAAGTCGGTGGCAGTAGAGCTCCTGTGGTTCCTGCGCGGTGAGACGAACATCAAATGGATGCAGGACCAGGGCGTCACCATCTGGAACGAATGGGCCGACGCCGATGGCGACCTCGGACCTGTCTACGGTGTGCAGTGGCGCAGCTGGCCCACTCCCGACGGCGGCCACATTGACCAGATCGCGGAGCTGATCGACAACCTGAAGGCCAACCCCGACTCACGCCGGCACATCGTGTCCGCCTGGAACGTCTCCGAGCTCCAGGACATGGCCCTGCCCCCGTGCCACGCCTTCTTCCAGTTCTATGTGGCTGACGGCAAGCTGTCCTGCCAGCTGTACCAGCGCTCCGCGGACATGTTCCTGGGCGTCCCCTTCAACATTGCCTCCTACTCGCTGCTCACCTGCATGGTGGCGCAGCAGGTGGGGCTGGAGCCCGGCGAGTTCATCTGGACCGGCGGAGATGTCCACATTTACGAGAACCACATGGACCAGGTCCTCAAGCAGCTGGAACGGGAGCCGTACGAGTACCCGCAGCTGAGGATCACCCGCAAGCCGGCGTCGATCTTCGACTACACGCTGGAAGACTTCGAAGTGGTGGGCTACAAACACCACCCGACCATTAAGGCCCCGATCGCCGTATGAGCACCGAGAACTTCACTGACCCGCAGTCCTTCACTGAAGAACTTGCCGCCTCCGTGACCGGCGTTGGCCTGGTTTGGGCGCAGACCCCGGACGGTGTCATCGGCAAGGACGGCGACATGCCGTGGCACCTGCCGGAGGACCTCAAGCACTTCACCAGGCTGACCATGGGCCACCCTGTGATCATGGGCCGCAAAACGTGGCTGTCCTTCCCGGACAAATACCGCCCCCTGCCCGGCCGCACCAACATTGTGGTCACCCGGCAGAAAAGCTGGGCCGAAACGCCCGAGGCGAAGGGCGCCGTCGTGGTTCCCTCCCTTGACGACGCACTGCTGGAGTCGCAGTTCGTGGACGGCGGGGACACGGTCTGGATCCTGGGCGGCGGCGAGATATTCCGCCAGGCCACCGAGCTCGCCAACGTTGCGGTGGTCACCACCATCGATGTCGAGGCCGACGGCGACACGTTCGCCCCGGAGCTTGGCACCAGTTGGGAGGCGTCCGTCTCCGTCCCGCCCGACGGGTGGCTCACGGCCGCCAACGGCACGCGCTATAGGTTCACCAAATGGTCAAGGACCGAGGGCTAGGTCATGCTGAAGAAACCGGAAACCCTGTTTGTCCTGGGGTACATGCTTCTCCCCCTCCTGGCTCTCCTGTCCGCGATTGTTGGGCTCACCATGATTTTGGGCGGGAACAAGATCGCCGGAGCCATCGTGCTGGTGGTGGTGACGCAGGTTTTCGCGTTCGGTGCGTTCTTCGCCTTGCGTGCCCGAAAAGCCGCTGTGCGGGAGGAATCCGACACTCGCTAGTGGCCTTGTCCGCCGATGGGGAGGACACCCCATCGCGCACGTCCCGGGTTGTTCACTAGGCTGGGGCCTGCAGCGTCAGGGAACGGCTGTTTCAAGAGATTGGGGGATGCCTGGTGGCAGGAAACTTGTGGGGCGCCGACGTTGAGCAGCTGCGGACGCTCGCGAAGCAGTTCGGCACAACGGCGGACCTGCTGCTGCAGCAGTCCACACAGCTGAGCAGCCAGATCAACAACACGCCCTCCTGGAAGGGCCGGGATGCTGAACATTTCCGTTCCGACTGGAACGGCAACCACCGGGCGCTCCTGCAGAAGACGGCGGCGCGCCTGAAGCAGGAATCAAAGCTCCTGCTTACAAACGCCGATGAACAGGACAGGGCGAGCAGCGCCGGCGGTTCCGGCGGGCCCGGGACAGGAGGCCCGGGTGCGGGCCTGCCGGGTGGCGGCGGTCCGGGCGGGACTGTCCCCGGACAAGGCAGCAACAACCCTTGGGGCCCCGGCTGGCTGGCAGATCCGGATTCCCCGTTCCGGGACGGGTGGGACATCTACGGCCTCATCAAGGCCTTCCCGAACCTGCGGGCGGGCCTGTTCGACATTGGCGCGATGCTCCATAAGTCACGTATCGGTGACTTCATGGACCCGGTGGCCTGGCGGGCCTTCCAGAACTCCAACGCCTTCAGCACGTTCTTCAACATGTCCAACAACCTGTTCGAGGGCAAGTTCCATGAGGTACTCAACCTTGCCAAGGAAGGCAACGCGTTCAAGTACCTTGATGGTTTCAGCAAGGGCCTGGGAGTCGTGGGCGTGGGATTGGACTCCCTCGACGCCTTCAACAACTTCCAGGAGGGGGACTATGGTTCTGCCGCGTACTCCACCACCAAGGCCCTGCTGGGCGCCGGTTCCTTCGCTCCGCCTCCCATCGGCACGGCCTGCATGGTGGCCAGCGGCGCGCTGGCCCTCTACGACAACGTGCCTGTCATCCACGACTCCGTCAACTACGTAGGCGATAAGATCGCTGACGGGGCAGAGGCCGTTGGCGACGCTGTCGGCGACGGAGTGGACGCCGTCGGCGATTTCTTTGGCTTCTGAAAACTGAGGAGAACATTCAGTGACTGAGACAACAACCACAGCCAGGTCCTCAACCGCCGAGGGCTTTCCGGACGCCATCGGCTTTGGCTTCGCAGAACTCCTGGTGCTCCTGAACCTCCGGCGCGGCCCGGGCGCCGAAGCATCCGCGAAAGCGCTCCGGCTGGAGGGTGAACTCGACGACGCCCCGCTTCTCTCTGCCGGCGCTTCCTCCCTGGTGGCCCGCGGTGCGGCCACCGTTGAACCGGGCGGTGAGCTGTCCGTCGACGGCCCGGTCGCCGCGGTCACCAGCGCACTGGCGGAGGCAACCAAACGGGTGCAGATCAACCTGCTGACCGCAGACTCCGTGGACAACGTCCTGTCTGTGGAGTCGCCCGCTTACCGGATCCTGCTGCAGCCGCGCGCGTACCTTAGCTGGTTCGCCATGGCCCAGCGCCCCGATTCCACGCCGGCGGAAGTCAACTTCTTCATTGTGCGCAAGCACCTCGAAGAGAACCCCTCCGGCGGCGCCACCATCCGGCTGCTGGTGGACGGGGCCGGGCAGCAATTGCTGGTTAAACGCAGCGGCCAGGGCTGGGCCGTGGGATACGGCATTATCGATGGCCCTGCGGAGCCCATCCGGGAAATCGACGGCCTCACCGACAGCCAGGTGCTGGACCACATCCGATCAATCCGACAGGACTAGCGTGCAGAACGGCATTCCAGGCAGCAACAACCCGGGCAACGTTTCCGGCTCCGACGACCAGGTCCGCGCCTCCCACGACCAGGCCTTGGCGCAGGGTGAGAAGCGGATCCTGTTCCGCACCGCGGAGGGCAGGCTTCACAGCTATGCCAGGGAAGAGCTCGGCGTTGTCACGGCGAGCTCGCACCCGCAGGTGCGGTCCGCCGGCGGCTTCCTGCTGATGGCGGCTTTCTTCGCGGCCGTGGCGGTTTTTTCCGTCATGCTGGTGGCCGGACCCACCAGCCGCGGCCAGGACCCGCTGTGGGGCGCCCTGATCCTGACCGTTGCCGGAATCGGCGGTGTCTTGTACGCCGGGCGGATGGCGAGCGTGGCTTCCCGGGCCAAGCGCCTGCGCGCGGAACGGGGAGTCCCCGAGCCCACTGCCCGCCAGTTCGACAGGTAGCACCCCGCCGGTTGTGACTGCCGGACCGGGCAGTGACGTAACCGACTGCGCCGTCCCGGTTCCGAAGTCTAAACTGGACGAATGACTACAGCAGCTACCCCTTCCGTCGGCCTGGTCGGATGGCGCGGCATGGTCGGTTCCGTCCTGATGCAGCGCATGCAGGACGAGGGCGACTTCGCCAACATCAACCCGGTGTTCTTCTCCACGTCCAACGCGGGAGGTGCCGCGCCGACGCTTGCTGGAACAGCAGCAGGCAGCGCCGGCAAGCTCGAAAACGCGTTCGACGTCGACACGCTGGCTAAGCTGCCCATTATTCTCACCGCCCAGGGCGGCGACTACACCAAGCAGGTCCACGGCGAGCTGCGCAGCCGCGGCTGGGACGGCCTCTGGATCGACGCCGCCTCCACCCTGCGCATGAACGACGATTCAATCATCGTGCTGGACCCGATCAACCGGGACGTCATCGACAAGGGCCTGGTGAACGGCACCAAGGACTTCATCGGCGGCAACTGCACGGTCTCGTGCATGCTTATGGGCCTCGGCGGCCTGTTCAAGAACGGCCTGGTGGAGTGGGGCACCTCCATGACCTACCAGGCTGCCTCTGGCGGCGGCGCACGGCACATGCGTGAGCTCCTCAGCCAGTTCGGCACGCTCAACGCCGAGGTCAGCACGGAACTGGACGATCCGGCGTCGGCCATCCTGGACATTGACCGCAAGGTCCTGGCCCACCAGCGGACTGACATTGACGCCACCCAGTTCGGCGTGCCGCTGGCCGGTTCCCTGATCCCCTGGATCGACGCGGACCTGGGCAACGGCCAGTCCAAGGAAGAGTGGAAGGCCGGGGCGGAGACCAACAAGATCCTGGGCACCTCCGAGGAAAACCGCGTGATCATGGACGGCCTTTGTGTCCGGATCGGTGCCATGCGCTCCCACTCCCAGGCCCTGACGTTGAAGCTCCGCGAGGACCTGTCCGTCGCCGAGATCGAGAAGCTGCTCGACGAGGACAACCAGTGGGCCAAGGTGGTTCCGAACACCAAGGAAGCCTCCATGGCCGACCTGACCCCCGTCGCCGCCTCCGGCACCCTGGACATCCCGGTGGGCCGCATCCGCAAGATGGAAATGGGCCCGCAGTACATCAGCGCCTTCACCGTGGGCGACCAGCTCCTCTGGGGCGCCGCCGAGCCGCTCCGCCGCATGCTCAACATCGCCACCGGGAACCTGTAACTTCCCCCGGACAAAGCTACGCGGGGTCACTTACCGCCCGATCCGCACCCGCGGAGGGGCTTTAAGTGACCCCGCGTTGCTTTGTCGTCAGGTAGTGAGGAACGTGAGGTAGCGTTGGGCGGCTTTGGCGAACGCTGCCCTGGCGGCCGGCCCCAGCGGCTTGGTGGCGTCGAAGAGTTCGGGCACGACGGCGGCGCGCGGGCCGGCGCCGTCGCGGGACCATGTGCCGATCACCTCTCCCCCGGCCACCAGTGTCTTCTTGAAGACGCCATTGCCGCCGGGCACGATCCTGTCGGAATGCTCGGGCGGCAGGACCGCGCGCCGGTCAGCATAGCCCAGCAGGAACTCGTCGAAGCCGGGCAGCAGGAGGACGGACCGTTGTCCGGGCAGGCCGCCGTCAAGGAGAGATGCTGTCTCAGCCGACAGCCAATAGGTTGTGCCCCGGAATTCCAGCTCAACCAACTCATGCTTGGCGTCCTCAAAGGCGGCGCGAACCTCGGTGAGGGGAAGCTGGGTCCACCAGGCGAAGTCACGAAGGGTGGCAGGGCCGTGGCTTCGGAGGTACCGCAGCAGTAACTCCGCGACGGCTTCCTGCCGCTCCAGGCTGCGCGAAACGGGTATCCATTCCTCGAAGGGCACCAGCAACTGCTGGTTCTTGGCCAGCGGCCCCTGAACCAGCCACGCGTGCCGGCACAGGGCCCCCAGGATGTGGATGCCCCGTTGGCCCCGGGTCGGCTGCCCCGCTGCGTCGAAGGCGGCGAACAGTTCGGTGCGGCTGGCGGGACCGGCCCCGGCAATATGCTCCAGCGCGATGTCCCGGCACTTCTCGATGTCCGCCCACGTGATCTCCAGTTCCCGGTGCCGCGCGGCAATACTCCTGGTGAGCCGGTCCGCTGTGAGGTCAAGCATCCACCGCAGGTCCTCCGGAGCTACCAGGTGCAAGGTTCCGCGCATCGGCCAGGACCGCACCACGGCACCTGAATCAATGGCGGATCGGACATCGGTGAGGCCGCATCCGGACACCCTGGCGCCCACAGCCCACATGGCTGCCTGGAGGTCCTGCGCCTGCATGGCTGTCATCCAACGCACCGCTTCGGCGACCGGGCCGATCGCGTGGGTTCCCCCTGCGAGGCCCTGCGAAACCATCCTCAGGCGGCCCAGGATTTTGGGGTTGCGCCGGTGCAGGTCGACAGCCATGTGCCCATCTTAGGCCCGGTTCCGGGCCGCCCGCCCGCGCGCCTGGCCCGGGGTGGTGGATGACCCTGACACCGCCCGGGCTAAAGCTCCAAGCCGATAAGCAGTGGTTCCGGGTGCAGCCGGATGCCAAAGCGCCTTTCGACGCCGGCGCGCACCTCCCGCGCCACCGCCAGCACGTCTTGAGCGCTGGCAGAGCCGCGGTTGGTAATGGCGAGGGTGTGCTTGGTGGATAGGGACGCCCGGCCCCCGCTCACACTGCCCGGCTCCAGTCCAAAGCCCTTGCCGAAGCCCGCCTGGTCGATGAGCCAGGCCGCGGACAACTTCACCATCCCGTCATGGCCCGCCGGGTAGCGGGGTGCCTTTTCCGGAAGGGCTGCGGCGATTTCAGCGGGGACGATCGGATTGGTGAAAAACGACCCCGTGGAATAGGTGTCCCTGTCCGCCGGGTCCAGCACCATTCCCTTTGATGCCCGCAGCCGCAGCACTTCCCGGCGCACGTCCGTGGAGTAGGCCCGCTTGCCCTGCTCCACGCCCAGCGAGCGGGCCAGCTCCGCATACCGGATGGGAGCGCTCATCCGGCCGATGGGCAGCTGGAACTCCACGGTCAGCACCACGTAACGCGGCGAGCCATTGGTGGTGGTCTGTTTGAGGATGGAGTCCCGGTAGCCGAACTTCAGCTCCGAGTTCGTGAAGGTCTTGACGGCGTTCCGCTCGCGGTCCCAGGTCCGGACGGCGGCGATGGTCTGGGACACGTCGGAGCCGTAGGCGCCGACGTTTTGCACCGGGGTGGCCCCCGTGGAGCCCGGGATGCCGGCGAGGGCCTCAATCCCGGACCACGCGTGCAGAACAGCGTATTCCACCAGCCTGTCCCAGTTGTGGCCGGCCTGCACCACCACGGCCACGCCGCCGCAGGAATCCTCCGCGTTGACCGTGAAGCCTTCCGAGGCGATCTTCACCACCGTACCCGGGAACCCGTCGTCGGAAACCAGCAGGTTGGAGCCTCCGCTGATGATCAGCAGGGGCTCCCCGGCAGCGTCGGCTGACCGGACGGCCTCGATGATCTCAGCCTCGGTGCGGGCCTCGATGTAGGTGCCGGCGGGGCCCCCGACGGCGGCTGTTGTGAGCTGGGAAAGCAGGGTGGAAGTCACCAGACAACCCTATCGGCAAAGTGGGACACGCTTCCCGGCTCAGCTGAGCCGGACGACGGCCTGGGCCTTCATCAGGACCTTTTGTCCCGCGGAAACAACGGTGAGGTCAACCCGCGCGGTGTTCGCCTCGGCGTCGAGCTTGCCAATGATGCCGCTGACTTCGATGGTGGCGCCGGGCTGGTCGGTGCCCGTGGTGTCGGTGACCAGGACGGGCTTGGTGAAGCGGGTCTGGAAGTCGACGACGGCGGCCGGGTCGCCTGCCCAGTCAGTGACCAACTGCACGGCCGAGCCCATAGTGAACATGCCGTGGGCGATGACGCCGGGCAGTTCCACGCTGGTGGCGAAGGCTTCGTTCCAGTGGATGGGGTTGAAGTCGCCGGATGCGCCGGCGTACTTGACCAGGTCGGTGCGGCTGACCTCGATGGTGCGGCTGCCGATCTCCTGGCCGGCGCTGAGGTCGTGAATGCTGTGGCTCATGGTTACTGTCCCTCTCCGCGGACCAGGATGGACGACGTGGTGGTGGTGACGGGGTCACGGGAATCATCCGCACCCAGGGCAAAGATCTCCGAACGTGTGGTGATCATTGCCCCGCCGCCCATGGCCCGGACGCCGTCGACGTGGAGTTCCGCCACGAGGCGGTCTCCGGCGAAAATCGGCCGGTGGTGGGTGAAGCGCTGGTCTGCATGGACCACGCGGGAGAAGTCGATGCCCGCTTCCGGATCCTCGATGAGCTGGGCGTCGGCGCGCTGGGCGATGATGATGGCAAACGTCGGAGGGGCAACAAGATCCGCGTGGCCCAGGGCCTTGGCGGCGTCGACGTCGAAGTGCGCGGGATGGGTGGCCTTCACGGCGCGGGCGAACTCGCGGATTTTCTCACGGCCAACGTCGTACACCTCTGCGGCAGGGTAGCTTCGGCCCTGCAGGTCCGGATTGATAGTCATGGGTTCCAGCCTATCGTTGCCCCGCCTGGCAGGGGACTTGCACCACCTTGATATGATGAATTTATCAATCCATCAATTCGCTGGCGCATTGGCCATCAGTGTCACGTCGAGGAGCTTCCCGTGCTGCCTTCCGCCCAGGCTCCGCTGTACGAAATCAAGGCCAACCTCTTCAAGGGGCTGGCGCACCCTGCAAGGATCCGCATCCTTGAGCTGCTGGCAGCGTCGCCGCAGGAGACCGCAGCAGTGAGCTACCTCCTGGCGGAGACCGGGCTTGAAGCCTCGCACCTCTCCCAGCACCTGGCCACGTTGCGCAAGCACAAGGTGGTCACCTCTGTGCGCACCGCCAATGCCGTGACCTACCGGCTGGCGCACCCCGGGATTTCCCAACTGCTTGCCATCGCGCGGACATTCCTCCTGGACAACCTTGCCGATTCAAACGAACAGCTCCGGCTGGCGCAGCAGCTGCCTGCGGGGCACCTCGCTGCCGGGCCCGCCTCGTGAAGCCGGGCGTAAGCACTGACAGGCGGCACCCCGGCCGGTTCCTGCCCTCGAAGCTGGATTACGCGGGACTTGGAGCATCGTGGCGGACTGACCTGCTGGCCGGCATCACGGTGGGCATTGTTGCTTTGCCGCTGGCCCTGGCGTTCGGCGTCAGCTCGGGAGTGGGTGCGGAGGCCGGGCTCATCACGGCGATCGTCGCCGGCCTGGTGGCAGCCGTGATGGGCGGATCACCCGTCCAGGTGTCCGGCCCGACCGGTGCCATGGTTGTGGTGCTGGCCCCTGTGGTGGCAGTCCACGGCGCCGGCAGCGTGGCCCCGTTGTCACTCATGGCGGGGCTCCTGGTCTGCGTCCTGGGATTCAGCGGCCTGGGCCGGGCGGTCGCTTTCATCCCCTGGCCCGTGGTGGAAGGCTTCACCCTGGGGATCGCCGCCATTATCTTCCTCCAGCAGGTTCCGCCCGCCACCGGAACATCCGGCGTCCCGGGCCACAACACCCTCATCGCTGCAGTGGAAGCCGCATCCGCCGCAACGGTTCCGGCTGCCCTGCTGACCCTCGCGGTCGTGGCGGGAATCGCCGTCGTGATGGTCCTGGTGCAGAAGCTGCTCAAGGCCCTGCCCGCCAGCCTGATCGCGGTGCTCCTCGCCACGGCGGCCGCCGAGCTGTTCCGGCTGGACATCCCCAGGATCGGCCCCCTGCCGCATTCCCTGCCCGCCCCCGCGGTTCCCGTCTTTGACCTGGATCTGCTGGGCAGCCTGGCCATGCCCGCGGTGGCCATCGCCTGCCTTGCGGCCATCGAGTCGTTGCTGTCCGCCCGGGTTGCGGCAGGAATGACCGGGCCGGACGGCAGACCGAGTGGACCGTACAGCCCGGACCGGGAACTGACAGGCCAGGGCCTGGCGTCAATCGCTGCGGGCCTCTTCGGCGGCATGCCCGCCACCGGGGCCATCGCACGGACGGCCGTGAACGTCCGCTCAGGTGCAAAAACCCGCCTGGCTGCCGCTGTCCACGCCGTGGTGCTGCTCGCGATTGTCTACCTCGCCTCAGGCATGGTCAGCCGGATTCCGCTGGCAGCCCTCGGCGGAGTCCTGATGGTCACTGCGGTGCGGATGGTGTCCCGGCGGACCGTTGCGGCGATCCTCCGCTCCACCAGGTCCGACGCCGCCGTCTTCATCCTGACGGCGATCATCACGGTGGCGTTCGACCTGATCGTTGCCATCCAGATAGGGCTCGCGGCGGCAGCCCTCTTTGCCCTGCGCACGTTCGCCTCGCTGAGCAGCGTGCAGCGGGAGGAGATCCCCGGTCCGCGCGCCGAGGGTGACGAGCACATCGCCGTCCTCCGGCTGGACGGGGCCATGTTCTTCGGCGCCGCCGAACGGATCCTGCAGGAGATCAGCCAGGTCAAGGACGTCCAGGTGGCCATCATCAGACTTTCCCAGCTGAGGATGCTGGACGCCACGGGCGCGCATGCACTGGTGGAGGTGGTCTCCGCGCTTGAGCTCCGGGGAATCACCGTTCTACTCAAAGGCGTCCGGCCGGACCACCTGCGGCTGGTGACGAACGTGGGAGTGATCCGGTCCCTGCGGCACCACAAGCACCTGTTCGGGCACCTCGGGGACGCAGTGGAACACGCCCGCAGCCACGTCCGCCGTAACGCCGGCTACCGCTTGTAGCCCTTCCGGATCGCCTGGCCGCGGACCACAATCCCGGCGATGTGCAGGACCAGGCCCAGCCCGATCAGCGGGAGGGAGGCCGTGACCAGGCCGGAGTTGCCGCTGGTGTTGCCTACCAGGTTGAGGATAATTCCGACGGCGATCAGTCCCATCGCACTGAAAACCAGGACTTTGTAGCGGGTAGGCGCGGTGGCCCAGAATTCGTTCAGCACCCTGAAAGTCTACCGGGCAACCTCAGCCGCTCAGCCCGGGGCGCCATGCCTTGGCGGCTGACCGCACCTGTTGCGGAAGCCCGCCGTCGCGCGTTGCAAGGTCCTACAGGGCGGGCTGCACCCCGAAGGCTACCGCGAGCTTCATGATCTTTTCGGCGCGGCCCAGGCGGGGCAGGTCGGAACCGTCACGGATCACGCGGCCGTTGGCTTCGAAGTCGGCCATGAAGTCGGTGGCCCAGGCGACGTCCGACGGCGTCGGGCTGATGACCTCGTTGATGACGGGGGTCTGGTCGATGGCCAGGCAGAGCTTGCCGGTCATGCCCATCATCACGGTGATGCCGGTCTGCTCCCGCAGGATGGGGTGGTTGGTGCCGACGGTGGGGCCGTCGATGGGCCCGGGCAGGTTGCCGACGCGGCTGGCGACTACGAGCTTGGCGCGCGGGTAGGCCATGGCTTCCGGGGTGGCGGCCATGCCGGTGTCGCGGCGGAAGTCGCCGGAACCGAAGGCCAGCCGGAAGGCGCCCTGCGCCTTGGCAATGTTGTTGGCTTCCTCGATGCCGACGGCGGATTCCACCAGCGGGATCACGGGCGTATTGCCGTCCATGCGGTGGAAGCTCTCAGTGACCTGGTCCGCGGATTCGGTCTTCGCCAGCATGATGCCGAGCAAGCCCGGCGTGCCGCGGAGTCCTGCCAGGTCCGCTGCCCAGAACGGGCTGGTGGCGTCATTGATGCGGACCCAGGCCTTGCCGCCGGCGGTCAGCCAGTCAATGACGTTGTTCCGGGCATGGTCCTTCTGGGAGGGGTCCACGGCATCTTCAATATCCAGGATGATCGAATCGGCGCGGGACATTGCCGACTGGTCGAAGAGCTCCGTCTTCATGGCATTCACGAGGAGCCATGAGCGGGCGATCTCTGCTGGGATATTGCGTTCCGGCCTTACGGTCTCGGTGGCGATGGTAGACGTCATGTATCTACCGTATCCGCCCGGGCAGGGGCACGGGGCATAAAAACGGCCAGCACGGGAGGTTCAATACGAACTAAACGGGATATGACGGCCGGGCAGCGAAAGTAGGTAGCAGCAGGTGCCGTTTCGGGGCGCCAAAACGACACCTGCTGCCAGTCAGTTGGGGTGGGTCAGGGGATGTTGCTGCCGCGCGCAGTCACCCAGAGTCGGTACCAGTCCGTCCGGGTCATCGCCTGGGCCACGCGGGCGGCGTCGGCACAGGCCCGGATCCGGCCCGGGTTGACGGTCCCGATCACCGGCGCGATGCCGGCCGGGTGCTTCATCAGCCACCCGAGCAGGACCGATTCCCCGGAGCTGCCGTACTCCCCCGCCAGCTGCGCCACGAGCTCGACGGTGGCTGCCTCCGCCGACGTCGGGCTCTCCGGTTCCGCGCCCGTGTACAGGCCCCTGGCGAGCGAGCCGTAGGCCTGGAGCGTGATGGAGTTCCGGACGCAGTACTCCAGGGTGCCGTGCGGGAAACTGTAGTCCAGGTGCTCGGAGTGGTTGACCAGCACCTGGCTCTCCAGCCATGCCCGCTTGAGCAGGCTCATTTCCAGCTGGTTCGCCACCACCGGGGTTTCCAGCCGGTCCTGCAGCGCCTCGATCTGCGCCCCGGACATGTTGGAAACACCCAGCTGCCGCACCTTGCCTTCGGCCATCAGCTGCCCGACGGCGGCGGCCACGTCCGCCGGGTCCGCCAAGGGATCCGGGCGGTGCAGCAGGAGGATGTCCACGTAGTCCGTCCGCAGCCGCTTCAGGCTTTCGTTGACGCGCTCCAGGATGGCCTCGCGGCTGAGGTCGTAGTGCCCGGGCAGCCCGGGTTCGCCGAGCCTGATGCCGCACTTGGTCTGCAGCCGGATGCGGTCACGCAGCCCGGGAGTGGACGCCAGCACCTCGCCGAAGACTGCCTCGGACTTGCCCCTGCGGTAGATGTCCGCGTGGTCGAACAGGGTGATTCCCGCGCCCAGGGCAGCCTCGACGGCGGCAGCGGCCTCGTCAACATGCTCGGTGGCATGCGGCTCGTCGGACCAGCTGCCGCCCAGGCCCATGCAGCCATAAATCAGTTCCTGCATCAGCGCAGCCATGCCGTGGTGTTGGCGGGCAGCTTGCCGTCCTCCAGGACGTCGCTGCTGACCAGGACGGTGCCTGCCGGGAGGTCGACGGCGGTGTCCCCGAAGTTGGTCACGGACTGCCAGCCGTTGGGGCGGCGGAAGTGGAGGACCTCCGGGTTGCCGGTTTCCACCCATTCCAGCGCTTCGTCCGTCTGCAGCTCGCGGCGGAGCTTCAGGGCCTTGCGGTAGAGCTCCAGCGTGGAACCCTCGGTCCCGTCCTGCGCCTCGACGGCGTACTTGCTGAACCAGTCAGGCTGCGGCAGGTGCGCGCCGCCGTCGCCGAAGCCGAAGGAGGTTCCCTCGACCTTCCAGGGCAGGGGCACCCGGCAGCCGTCGCGGCCGATTTCGACACCCTTGTTACGGAAGAACGAGGGGTCCTGGCGTTCGGACTCCGGGATCTCCGCCACTTCCTGGAGTCCCAGCTCCTCACCCTGGTACAGGTAGGCGGAGCCCGGGACGGCGAGCATCAGCAGGGTGGCGGCGCGGGCACGGCGTTCGCCGAGCTCCACGTCCAGCTCCTCCTTGGGGCCGCCGGCCAGCAGCCAGTCCTTGCCGTCCTGGCCCTTCGTGCGCTCCTTGCCCTTGGAGACCTGCGGCAGGCCGTACCGGGTGGCGTGGCGGACAACGTCATGGTTTGAGAAGACCCAGGTGGAGGAGGCGCCGGTGGCAGCTGCCTCGGCGAGGTTGCGCGTGATGATTTCGCGGAACTCCGCCGCATCGAAGTCGGCCTGCAGGAGGTCGAAGTTGAAGGCCTGCCCGAGGCCCTCGGGGCTGGCGTAGCGGGCCCGGCGGGTCGCGTGGACCCATGCCTCGGCGACGGCGGTGCGCGGCGGGTTGTACTCATTGAACACCTCGCGCCACTCGGCGTAGATCTCATGCACTTCGTCGCGGTCCCAGAAGGGGTGCGTGCCGTCGTCGAAACCGTCAACGCCGGTGTTGGCCGCGCTCAGTTCCAGCTTGGACAGCAGCGGTTCGGTGAGGTCCTTGGTGAGCGCGTGCGCCACGTCCACCCGGAAGCCGTCCACGCCGCGGTCGGACCAGAAGCGCAGGGTCTTCAGGAAGTCCTCGCGGATTTCCCGGTTGGACCAGTTCAGGTCCGGCTGCTCCTTGGCGAAGATGTGCATGTACCACTGGCCGGGGGTGCCGTCCGGCTCGGTGATGCGCTCCCAGGCGGGCCCACCGAAGACGGAGTCCCAGTCCGACGGCGGAAACTCGCCGTTGGGGCCCTTGCCGTCACGGAAAATGTACCGGTCCCGTGCGGGGGATCCCTTGGGCGAGGCGAGCGCTTCCTTGAACCATTCGTGCCGGTTGGAGGAGTGGTTGGGGACGATGTCGGCGATGAGCTTGATGCCGGCCTGGTGCAGCGCCTTGGCCATCTCGTCAAAATCGGCCAGCGTGCCCAGCTTGGGGTCAACGTCGCGGTAGTCGTCCACGTCGTAGCCGCCGTCGGCAAGCGCCGAGGGGTAGAACGGGCTCAGCCAGACGGCGTCGATCCCGAGCGACTTAAGGTACGGGACCTTGGCGGTGATGCCCTTGAGATCGCCGATGCCGTCGCCGTTGGAGTCCGCGAAGCTGCGCGGATAGATCTGGTACACAGAGGCTTGGCGCCACCAGTTCGGATCGGCCAGGCGGTCGGAATCGGAAAGGGTTGCCAGAGTGGCGGTGGTGGACAAGGGGTGATCCTTTGCTGCTTGTCGACTATATTTATTTTGGTTCTAAATTTAGCTGCCCGATCATTATCTGGCGCGTTGCACGGAAAGGTCAACAGCATGGCTGAAACCACCGCCGCCACCCCCCAACTGCTGCGCCGTGTCAGCGCCGGCGCCGTACTGGACTTCATGCGCTCCTCCGGCGTCGTCACCGTCACCGAAGTCATGGAAGCCACCGGCCTCACCCGCGCCACCGCCATCTCCGTCTGCGAGGACCTCAAGGAGCGGGGCTGGCTCCGCGAACTGGAGAACCAGCGTGCATCCGGCGGGTACCGGAAGGGCCGGCCCGCCCGCCGCTTCGAACTCAACGAGCGTGCCGGCTACGTACTGGGCATGGACGTGGGGGTTTCCAAGGCCACGGTGGTGGTGTCGGACCTTCGCGGGCAGGTGCTGGGGCGGTCCACGCTGCCCTTCGCGGAAGCCGAAATTTCGGCCGGGGAACGCATCTCC
Source organism: Pseudarthrobacter sp. GA104 (assembly GCF_009741265.1). GTDB lineage: Bacteria > Actinomycetota > Actinomycetes > Actinomycetales > Micrococcaceae > Arthrobacter. Next base: position 3,405,251 of record NZ_WOWL01000001.1, on the reverse strand, counting down.
GTCATCGACCGGGCTGCGATGACGGCACTTCGCAGCGTGGGCGCCGCCCCGGAGTCGGTCCTCGCCGTCTGCGCCGGCATCGCCGCCCCGGTGGACCGCAACGGTGACGTGCTGGTGGCCCAGCATTTCTGGGGATTGTTCGACGTCGGCCTGAAGGCAGCCATGCGGGACCGGCACGGCTGGACGGTCCTGCTGGAAAACGACGCCAACCTTGCCGCCCTCGGCGACCGCTGGCGGGGTGCGGCGGCGGGAGTGGACGACGTCGTGGTGATCCTTGCCAGTGAGCGTTTCGGTTCAGGGGTGATCGACGGCGGGCGGCTGCTGCACGGGAGCCGCGGCGGCGCCGGTGAACTCGCCTTCCTGGACCAGGTCGAGGGTGTGGGGGACACCTTCGGCATTGCAAGCCTCGCCAGGACGTGGGCGGCCGAGGCGCTGGCCGGCAAAACCCGGACATCCCTCCGGGATTATGCAGCCCAAGGCGGGGCGGAGGCTGAGCACGTCTTCGCGGCCGCTGCTGAAGGCGACGCCGTGGCCCTGCACATTCTTGAACGCCTGGCGGACCGGCTGGCCCGGGTCATTGGCGCGGTGGCGACGGTGTTCAACCCGGAGCTTGTGGTGATCGGCGGTGCAGTGGCCAACTCCGCAGGCGTCCTGCTCGAACCGATCAAACGGCGGCTGAAGGATTTCACCGCCACTCCCCCGCGGATTGCGGTCTCGCCGCTGGGCGACTCGATCGTGACCATTGGGGCCGTCCGGGGCGCGCTGGACTACGTGGAGAAGCATTCCCTCGACTTGCAGCTGGTCCCCCGCGCTTAGTCCGCGCTAGGGCTGCAGGGCAGCGGCGATGGGCAGCGTGCCGTCACAGAATTCGATGGTCCTGCCCGCGGTTTCCGGCAGGTCCAGCACGGCGGCCGCGACGCTTGCCGTGTTGCTCCGCGAGGTTTCCCGGCTGCCCCCGGGAGCGGGATCGACGTCGATCAGCCCGGTTCCCGGCCTGTCCGTCAACGCCCCCGGGCCCAGGATGGTCCAGGCAAGGCCGGTGCCGCGCAGGTACTCGTCGGCGGCGGCCTTCGCCTCGGCGTACGCAAAGAAGGAGTGGTCCTCCGGCACGCCGTGGTCCTTGCCGGCGCCCAGGTAGGACACCATCACGTAGCGGCCCACATTGGCTTCGGCGGCCGCATCCATCGAACGGATGGCCGCGTCCCGGTCCACCGCATAGGTGCGTGCCGGGTTGCCGCCGCCCGCACCGGCGGACCAGACCACCGCGTCATGGCCCTTCAACGCTTCGGCGAGTGCCGCCGTCGTCGCATTCTCAACGTCCAGGACCGACGGCACCGCCCCCGTAGCGGCGACGTCGGCTGCATGGTCCGGGTTGCGGATGAACGAGGTAACGCTGTGGCCTTCTTCCGTGAGCAGGGCGGACAGGTGAAGGGCCACTTTGCCGTGGCCGCCGATGATTGCGATTCGCGTCATGCCCCCATTCTGCCCTTCACCGCAGGACGCGGTAGCGCAGGTAGGCCACGCCGTTGCCGAAACGGCGCAGGTCGAGGAGCTCAAGCTTTGATTCCAGGCCGTCCGGCAGGGCCCGCAGGCCTCCCCCGACCACCACCGGATTGATCAGGAATCCGCACTCGTCCACCAGTCCTGCCGCGAATGCCAGTCCTGCCAGGTTGGCACCGCCGATGCTCATCGTCCCGTCCGTTGCGTCCTTCATCGCCCGGACGGCAGCCGGGTCGAAGGTGCGCTCGATCCGGGTCCGGGGCGTCTCAGCGACTGCGAGCGAAGAGGAGTAGACAACCTTGTCTGCCCCCTGCCAGATCCGGGCATAGTCCTGGATCACCGGCGGGTCTCCGGGGCCGCCCATGGTTTCCCAGACCGCCATAACGTCGTACATCCTGCGGCCGAGCAGGAACGTCCCGACGTCCCGTTCGAGATCGTTGACGAAGGCGTGGACTTCCTCGTCGGGGGCGCTCCAGTCGAAATTGCCGTTGCGGTCCGCCACGTATCCGTCCAGGGAGGTGATGCAGGTGTAAATGAGCTGGCCCATGGTCCCTATTGTGGCCGCGAAGGCAGGCAGTTGGAAGCCGCCAGGGGCCACGCGCAGTTCCCCGGCGCGGTCAGGCTGTCCGCCGGTGGTCCGGGCCCGTGCCGAGGAGCACCCGCAGTCCCGGCACCGTGCGGGAAACGTGGCCAAGGCCAAAGGAAAGGAGGAGCCCGAGCACGGCGACCAGGAGGAATTTGGCCCCGGCGGGCCAGGCAACCTGGAGGATCGCCACCTGGAGGCCCACGACGACGAAGATGTGCAGGATATAGGCGGCATAGCTGGCCGTGGCCATCGCTGACACCAGCCGCACCGGCCGGCGGAAGAGCTCGCGCAACGTGACCAGCAGGCCCACTCCCAGGCCGGCGCAGACCAACGTCTCCAGGACGACCCGCACCAGCGAACGCCAGTCCACTCCGCCCGTCGCCGTGGCAGCGCCCCAGAGTCCCAGTGCCTGCAGGGAGAAGATGGCCGCGGACGCCGCAAGGCCCACAGCCAGCCAGGTGAAGCCGACGCGGCGCTGAATCCGCCGGAACCAGTCGTTCCGGTAGGCGAGGATGCCCAAGGCAAACAGGCTCACATACTGGGTGAGGTTTGCGGGTTCTGCCGGCATGACAAAGAAGAGTGGTACCCAGTCATCGACGGGAAACCACCACCGGGCAACCCACGTAACCACGATCAGGGCAGCTGCGTAAGACAGGATGGCGCCGTGGCCGGGCGGCGGCAGCATCTGCCGCGGGGTCCCTGGTGAGGCCGGGCGCAACCAGCGGACCCGCTCCGCCAGCAGGACATAGGCGGCCGTATAAAGGAGGAGGTGTGCCAGGAACCAGAGGTGGAAGTAGGCACCCTGCCAGGCGTCGTCATACAGCGACCTGACGAACTCCCCCGGCTCGGGACTTCCGGATGCCAGATAGGCGAGTGGAACGTTGACCGCCGCGACGAAGACCACGAGCGGCACCCCGATGCGGGCCCACCGTTCCTTGAGGAACCGGCGCGGACCTTTGCGCTCATAGGATCCGGGCAGGAAATAGCCGGCCACCAGGAACAACAGGCCCAGGCCCACGGCCGCGTTCACCGTGTAGAACGGCACGAACCAGTCGCTGGTGGCCTGGTCTTCCACCGGCCAGAAGCCGCCGGTGGGTCCGTACGCCTGGGCTGCATGGTGGATGATCACCATGGAGATAATCAGCACCCTCAGGACATCCACGAAGGCCAGCCGCCCTGTCCCGGCGGACACAGCGGCGGGCCCGCCGGACCCTGCTGCTCGGGACATCCTGAACCCTCCCTGCCGCCACCGTTGCTGCTTCTGACTCCATCGTGGCCCGTCCGTCCCACGGCACCAGAGCCAAAGGACCTTCCGTGGGTGCCACGCAAAAAGGGCACAGAAAAGCCCCCGGAATCTTGGGGATTCCAGGGGCTTAGCCTGTAGCGGTGGGGAGGCTCGATCTCCCGACCTCACGATTATGAGTCGTGCGCTCTAACCAACTGAGCTACACCGCCACGAATGAGAAAAACCTGCGCCAAGCCGGTCAAAACCGCCTTGACACAGGCCCTCATCCAGAGCCCCCCACCGGAATCGATCCGGTGACCTCGTTCTTACCAAGAACGCGCTCTACCACTGAGCTAGGGGGGCAACGAGTAAATACTCTACCGGAAGATTTTCCCACCAACAAATCGGCGCTCCAACGCAGCCCTGGCCCCTTAAAAGCGCAGAAAACCGGGCCTAAATGAGCCTTCGGTGCGCCGATGCAGGGCCGGCAGGGCCCGCAGTGAAACAGGTGTGACGAAGCGAACACGCCGGTCCCGCCGTCGTGCGTTAAACGCCGGTGAGCCGGCTCGAAAGCCGGCCCACCGGGGGAACTGCGTCAGGCTAGCTGACGGTTACCACTTGCCCTTGCGGTTGAAGTCGCGCTGGCCGCCCTCGTTGCCGTGGCGGGGCTTGCGGGATCCGTCACCGTGGCCGCCGAAGCGGGAGTCGCTGGCCTGGCCGCGGTTGGCACCGCTGTCAGCGCTGAAGGAACGCTCGCTGTAGGAGCGGCCGCCGCGGTCAGCGGAGGATCGCTCGCCGTCGTTCTTGCGGAATTCCTTCTTGAAGCCGCCGTTGCCCTTGAAGTTGCCTCCCCGGTCACCGCCGCGGTTGCCCTGGTAGGAGCCGCGGTCGCCGGCAGGCTTGCGGCCGTTGTCCAGCTCGAGGTGGATCAGCTCGCCGCCGATCCGGGTGCGGGACAGCGCACGCAGCTGCTCGGGGCTCAGGTCCGCCGGGAGTTCCACCAGGGAGTGGTCCGAGCGGATGTCGATGCCGCCGATCTGTGCCGAGGAGATGCCGCCCTCGTTGGCAATGGCGCCCACGATGGAACCGGGCATGACGCGCTGGCGGCGTCCCACGGCGATCCGGTAGGTGGCATTTCCCTCGGTGAGCGTGCGGGTCGGTCCGCGGGAACCGAAGCCGTCCTTGGAGCGCTCGCGCTTCTGGAACTCCGGCGCTGCGGGCAGTTCCTTCACCAGCAGCGGCTGTCCGCCCTGGGCCATTACGGCAAGGGCTGCAGCGATCTCCGACGCCGGAACATTGTGCTCTTCCTCGTAGGAAGCGATGAGGTCGCGGAAGGGCGCCACGTCCTCCGAGGCGAGGGTCTCCGTGATGCGCTCTGCGAACTTGCCCAGGCGGAGGGTGTTCACGGTCTCCGCGGTGGGCAGGTGCATCTGCTCCACGGGCTGGCGGGTGGCCTTCTCGATGGAACGCAGCAGGTACTTCTCCCGCGGCGTCATGAACAGGATGGCATCGCCGGAACGGCCTGCACGGCCGGTGCGGCCGATGCGGTGCACGTAGGACTCGGTGTCGTGCGGGATGTCGTAGTTGATGACGTGGCTGATGCGCTCCACGTCAAGGCCACGGGCGGCGACGTCGGTGGCCACGAGGATGTCGATGCGGCCTTCCTTCAGGGCGTCAACGGTGCGCTCGCGCTGCTGCTGCGGGATGTCACCGTTGATCGCGGCGGCCTGGAAACCGCGGGACTTCAGCTTGTCAGCCAGGTCCTCGGTAGCCATCTTGGTGCGCACGAAGGCGATGACGCCGTCGAACTCTTCGACCTCGAGGATGCGGGTCATGGCATCAAGCTTGTGCGGGCCCATGACCTGCAGGTACCGCTGGCGGGTGTTGGCGCCGGTGGTGGTCTTGGACTTGACGGAGATCTCTGCCGGGTTGTTCAGGTACTGCTTGGACATGCGGCGGATCTGGCTCGGCATGGTGGCGGAGAACAGTGCCACCTGGCGGTCCGACGGGGTCTGCTGGAAGATCTGCTCCACGTCTTCGGCGAAGCCCATGCGCAGCATTTCGTCGGCCTCGTCCAGCACGAGGTACTGGAGTTCGGACAGGTCCAGGGAACCCTTGGAGATGTGGTCGATCACGCGGCCGGGGGTACCGACAACAACCTGGGCGCCGCGGCGCAGGCCGGCGAGCTGCGGGCCGTAGGCGGAACCGCCGTAGACGGGGAGGACGGTGAAATCGTCAATGTGCTTGGCGTACGAGGTGAAGGCCTCGGCAACCTGGAGCGCCAGTTCGCGGGTGGGAGCCAGGACCAGTGCCTGGGTCTTCCGGGACGGGCCGTTGAGGTCGTGGAGCTCGGCCAGACGGGACAGTGCCGGTACTGCGAATGCTGCAGTCTTACCGGTGCCGGTCTGGGCGAGGCCCACGACGTCGCGGCCTTCGAGCAGCAGCGGGATGGTTGCTGCCTGGATGGGGGACGGCTTCTCGTAGCCGACGTCCTGGAGGGCGGCGAGGACGCGGCCGTCGATGCCGAGGTCGGCGAACTTGACGCCTTCTTCTTCGTCTTCCTCAGCCTTGGCAGCGGGAGCATCTTCAGCTTTAGGGGCGGGAGCTTCGTCAGCCTGGGCGGCGGGAGCGGCCGGCGCTTCAGCAGGGGCTTCGGCGGGAACCGTTGCGGCCTCGGCTGCGGGAGCAGCGGGCTCGGTGAATTCGATGCTGGCTGTTGCTGCGTCAGCGGCGGCGTCGTTGTGATTTTCGGGCATAGGGGAATATTCCTCATCCATAGGGGGCCAGGCGGCACTACCCGAGGTGAGCGGAGCCGCAGTACGTGTGACCAAAGGTGCCGGGCAAACGTTGACCGGCCGGTCACAGAAGTCCGGCGCTTTCGCAATCCCGTGGCAGGACTTCCCGCTGCATCTCTTGGCTGCTATCCCAGCAGTCTGTACAGCGTTTTCTTTAGCCGGCTCTCCCTATGAAAATGCCCGCATCGCTTGCGCGGGCCCCAACACTTGCCAGTCCTGCCTCAAAAATTGGGCAGGAATAAGGGATTTCCGGAGTGGGGGATATCTCCAGTGTAGGGCACGCGCCCGCTCCAGCGGAAATTGAGGGCACGACGGCGGCGGTGAGCTTGCGCACACCGCTTCCCTGCCGGCCGCTTCAGCCTGCGGCTACCGGCCCAGCTGCCGTTCCAGCGCCTCGAACTTCTGCTCGAACTCCGGCTGCTGCAGGCGGATCTCCCCGTCTGCGTCGGCGTCGCGCAGTGCTTCCATTGCCTCCAGGTCCGGCTCGCTGAACCACTTGCCCACGGTGATGCCGTGCTTCGGGACATACAGCCGGTGGATATGGTCTCCCGCCTGGATGCTCCCGGTCCTGATGACGCGGAGATAGGCTCCCACCCGGCCCTCCTCCGTGAACCTCTTGACGAAGTGGGGCTCCCGCATCCGGCGCTGGAAGGTGGCGCAGGGGGTACGGGGCGAGGTCACCTCCACTTCGACGTCCAGGCCGATCCGCCAGCGCTCACCAATCACGGCGCCGGTGACATCGATCCCGGCCACCCGCAGGTTTTCGCCAAAGCTCCCCGGGGGCAGGTCCCGCCCGAGTTCACGGGACCAGTAGTCCGCATCCTGCTGGGAGTAGGCGTACAGGGCCTGGTCCGGTCCCCCGTGGTGGACGCGGTTCGCCTGGATGTCGCCCTGGAGGCCCAGCCGGTGCACCTTGACCGGGCCCTCGACGGGACGCTTGTCGATGGCGGTGACGCCCACGTTCGAGGCATCCGGCAGGAGCTGGTGGACGCGGCACACGGCGAGGACGGAGGCGGTTTCCATGGCTCCAGTGTATGGCTCCCCTTCCCAGCTCCCACACCCAACCGGCTCGCATTTAATGGCGCCAAACAGCGGTTTCGCGACGTTTAATGCGAGCTGCTTGGGCCAGCGGGCACCGGCAGGGACTACGCTGATTTAAGGATTGCAATGGGGGTGCAGCGCTGTGCCCAATTCACGTGGACAACGGAGGGGGACACCATGGACCCGAACAAGGACCCGGACCCCGGGCGGCCCGGCAGCGACCGGCCTGCGGGCGAGGGCGTCCCGCCGGCCGGAGACGGGCACAGCGGCGCCAAGCCTCCTCCCTGGCAGGTACCCAAGCCGGAGCTCCGCCCCGAACTGCTCAACGAGCCGGTTACCCCCGTGGACCCGTTCGCCCGGGACCGCGAACGGCAGCTCAACGAGGAAGCCTCCCGGAAGAAGCGCTCCCAGCGGCGCACCGTCGTCGTGGGTTTGGGCGTGACGGCGCTGCTCGCCGGCACCATCACCGCCGTGGTGGCCAGCAACCAGGATGATCCCGAGTACGCGCAGGTGTGTTTCAACGACGAAACTGGCGAGCGCGTGGAAGACACGAACTGCAACAGCTCCGCCGGCAGGGGCGGCGGCCTCTATGCCTGGTACTTCTTTTCCCGAGGCGCGTACGTCCCCGCCATCGGCCAGAACCGCTCCACAGCCCCCAACTACACCAAAACTGTTCCCAGCGGCGCGAAAGCGTCCACGGGGTACAGCACCAAGGGCGGAACGGTCAGCCGCGGCGGCTTCGGCACCAGCGCCAAAAGCGGCACCAGCGGTGGCGGCAGCAAGGTCTCGGGGGGCTGAGCGTGAAGCGGTTGACGTCTGAGCCCCGGCCCGGCTGGAAGCAGAAGATCGAAGAGCAGGGCCTGGTGTTCTCCACCACCACCATGGAGGACGGGCGCCGGATCGAGTACTGGAACGAGTCTGCGTACTACGAATTCACCATGGAGGAGGTGGAAACCCTCGAGGCGACGGCCGAAAACATGCACAAGATGTGCCTGGAAGCGGCCAAGTTCCTGGCCACCGGCGCCATGGGCCACATCGGCATCGGCCCGCAGGCCCTCGAACTGGCCGCGGAATCCCTCCAGGCCGGGGACGTGGACGTCTACGGCCGGTTCGACTTCATCTATGACGGGCAGGGCGGCCCGGCCAGGATGCTCGAATACAACGCGGACACCCCCACGGGCCTGATCGAAGCGGCGGTGGCGCAGTGGTTCTGGCTGCAGGACGTCTTTCCGGAAAAGGACCAGTGGAACGGCATCCACGAAGCCCTGATCCGGCAGTGGAAGAAGGTGCAGTACCGCACCGGGATGAGCACCCTGCACGTTGCCCACTCGGAGGTCGAGGAGTCCGGCGAGGACTGGATGACTGCGGCCTACATGCGGGACGTGGCCAGCCAGGCGGGCTGGACCACCATCGGCATCAACATGTCCGATATCGGCTGGGACCCCAACCTCAACCGCTTCGTGGACCTGGACAACTTCATGATCAGCACCATCTTCAAGCTCTACCCGTGGGAGCTGATGATGAAGGAACCGTTCGGGCACCGGCTGCTGGAACGCGCCCACAACCCCCGCTGGATCGAGCCGGCCTGGAAGATGCTGCTCTCCAACAAGGCCCTGCTGGCCGCCCTGTGGCACCTCTACCCCGAGCACCCCAACCTGCTGCCCGCGTACCTCAACGAGCCGGGGCCGCTGAAGGAATGGGTGGCCAAGCCCCTGCACGGCCGCGAAGGCGACAACATCAAGATCCATGCGCAGGGCATCAGCCTGGAGCAGCCCGGCGGCTACGGCCGTGAAGGCTGGTGCTACCAGCAGTACCAGGAACTGCCCGACTTCGACGGCAACCATCCCGTCCTCGGCCTGTGGGTGGTGGACGGGGAGTCCGTGGGCTGCGGCATCCGGGAATCTGACGGGCCGGTCACGGATTATTTTTGCCGCTTCGTGCCCAACACCATCGACGCGCCGGCGCCGCTTTCGGCCGGGGCATCCTCCAGCAAAGCAGGTATCGCATTATGAACCCGGTGACAGCATGAGCACGGAGATTACGACGACGGGAGGCCCGGGCGGCGCGCACGGGACCACAGTTCCGGCCAAGGGACTCCGGGCCGGCATCCTGGATCTCGGCGACTCCGTGATGATTGGCCTTGCCTCCACGGCGCCGGTGTACTCACTGGCGGCAACACTAGGCCTGATCGTGGCCGTCAACGGGAACTACACTCCCCTGATCCTGCTGCTGGGCTTCATCCCCGTCCTGTTCATCGCCTATGCGTTCCGCGAGCTGAACAGTGCCATCCCGGACTGCGGAACCACCTTTACGTGGTCACGCCGCACCTTCGGCCCCTGGGCGGGCTGGCTGGGCGGCTGGGGCGTGGCGCTCGCGGGCATTGTGGTCCTGGCAAACCTTGCACAGGTGGCCGGACAGTATCTATGGCTCCTGGTGGACGACGGTTCCCTGGCAGAGAACAAGGCAGTGGTCACGGCCACGGGCGTGCTGTTCATCGCCGTCATGACCCTGGTCAACTACCGCGGCATCCGGCTGGGCGAGCACGTCCAGCGGGTCCTGACGTATGTGCAGTACATTGCGCTGGGCATATTCGCCCTGGCCATCGTCGTCGGGATTGTCCGGGGCTCGGCGGGCGGCGAGACCACCATCCAGCCCTTCGATTTCGAGTGGTTCAACCCGGCAGGTGCGTTCGCGGATCCGGGAGCAGTGGTCCACGGCGTGCTCCTTGCCCTGTTCATCTATTGGGGCTGGGACACCTGCCTTGCAGTGAATGAGGAAACCGAGAACCCCTCCACCACCCCCGGCCGCGGTGCCGTGATTTCCGCGTTCATCCTGGTGGCCATCTATGTGTCCGTCGCGCTGCTGGTGATGATGTACGCCACCGTGGGCACCGAAGGCATCGGTTTGGGCAACGAGGCCAACCAGGACGACGTCTTCCTGGCCATGCGGGACGTGGTGCTGGGCCCGTGGGGCTGGCTGATCGTCGTCGCGGTCCTGGCCTCCGTTCTGTCCTCCACCCAGACCACCATCCTGCCCACCGCCCGCGGCACCCTCTCCATGGGGGTCCACGGCGCACTGCCGGCCAAGTTCGGCGAGGTGCATCCGAAGAACCAGACGCCCGGCTTTTCCACCCAGGTCATGGGGGCGGCGGCCATCGCGTACTACGTGGCCATGAGCTTCCTGAGCGAAAACCTGCTCTCCGACTCCATCAGCGCCATCAGCCTGTTCATCGCGTTCTATTACGCCCTGACCGGTTTTGCCTGCTTCTGGTACTTCCGCAGCACCCTTCGGCACTCGGCGCGGAATCTGTGGTTCCGGGGCATCCTTCCGCTCGTTGGCGCCCTGCTGCTGACCGCCGCCTTCTTCGTCTCGGCCGTCCAGATGTGGGACCCCGCGTACGGCGACACCCAGATCTTCGGCGTCGGCGGCGCGTTCGTCAGCGGGGTGCTGCTGCTGGCCCTGGGCGTGGTGCTCGCCGTCGTCTGCCGTTTCCTGCCGTCCACCCGCGGCTACTTCACCGGGACCAACGTCCCAGGCCAAACCGCCGCCCCTTCCCCCAAGTAAGTAGCGCCAAGTGTCGTTTTGAGGGGTCAAAACGACACTTAGCGCTACCTAGTTGGGCCAAGGGCGCAGAGGGGTCATGCCGAGAAGCCGCCGTCGGATTTGATGAGCTGGCCGGAGACCCAGCGGCCGGCGGGTGAGAGCAGGAACGCCACAGTGCCGGCGACGTCGGCCGGTGTGCCCAGGCGGCCCGTGGGCTGCCGGGACAGGACAGCCGAGCGGACCGCGTCGTCCATCCATCCGGTGTCCACCGGCCCCGGGTTCAGCACGTTCGCCGAGATGCCCAGCGGCCCAAGCTCCCGGGCGGCGGCAATCACGATCCTGTCCAGCGCGCCCTTCGAGGCGCCGTACGGCAGGTTGAACGCTGTATGGTCACTGGTCAGCGCAACGATCGCGCCGCCGTCGTCCGTTGCCTGCCGCGCGAAGGCGGCAATCAGCTGCCAGCTGGCACGGGCGTTGACGGCGAAGTGCCGCTCGAACGATTCAAGGCTGGTATCCAGGATCCCTGAATCGACTGACTCGGCGTGGCTCAGCACCATGCCGTGCAGCGGGCCCGCGAGCTGAACGGCGTCAGCCACCAGCTTCTCCGCCGTGGCAGGGTCCTCCAGGTCCGCCGGCAGGGTGTGGACCCGGGCTCCGATGGCTTCCAGTTCGGCTGTCAGGCGGACGACGTCGTCCGGTTCAGTTCCCCACGGCATGCGGGCGTCGTAGTCCTGCCAGTAAGCCAGCACCAGGTCCCAGCCTTCCGCCGCCAGCTGCCGGGCAATACCCGCGCCGATGGAGGCAAGGCGGCCCGCGCCCGTCACGAGGGCTACGTTTCGGACGGGAACTTCGGGTGGGGTCTCCATGGGACCAGCCTAGCGGCGGCGTCCCGGGGCGCTGTCAGGAAGGCGCTCCGGCCGGGGCGGGCTCGCGGGCGACCGCGTGCCTGCGGATGGTGGCGCTGATGACCGCCGCGACGGTGCACATCGCGGCGGCGCCGAACCAGGCGTAGGTGTACTGGCCGGTGGCGTCCCGGACGGCACCGGCGCCCAGGGCGGCGGCGGCCGCGCCGAGCTGGTGTGCGGCGAACACCCATCCGAAGACCACGCTGCCGTCCGCGCCGAACGTTTCCCGGCAGATGGCTGCTGTTGGCGGCACGGTGGCCACCCAGTCAAGCCCGTAGATCACGACGAAGACGATCATGCTCGGCTGGACTTCGGCACTCAGCAAGAGGGGCAGCACCAGCAGGCCGATCCCCCGGAACTGGTAGTACACGGCCAGCAGGATGCGGGGGTTGAACCGGTCGGTCAGCCAGCCGGAGGCGATGGTGCCCACAATGTCGAAAATTCCGACGACGGCAAGCAGGCCGGCGGCGGTGGTTTCGGCCATGCCGTGGTCGTGGGCGGAGGGGATGAAGTGGGTGCCGATCAGCCCGTTGGTGGTGGCGCCGCAGATCGCGAAACCGGCCACGAGGGCCCAGAAGGTCCGGACGCGGCTGGCCCGCCGGAGGACCTGAAGGGCACGCACGGCGGCATTGCTGCGAGGGCCGCTGTGCGAGGGAGGCTCCGGTGCGGGGACTCCCCCTGCCAGCGCGGGTTCGCCGTACGGAAGGACCCCGACGTCGGCCGGCGAGTTTTTGAGGAACTTCAGCACCAGCGGGACCACAGCCAGCGCACCGGCGGCGATCAGCAATGATGCCTGGCGCCAGCCCGGATCCTGCGCCAGCAAGGCGATGAACGGGAGGAAGACCAGCTGGCCGGCCGCACTGCCGGCGGTAAGGATGCCGATCACCAGCCCGCGGCTCCTGACGAACCAGGTGTTGGCAATCGTGGCAGCGAACACCAGCGCCATGGATCCGGTGCCAAGCCCGATGAGCAGGCCCCAGGTCAGCAGGATCTGCCACGACTGGTTCACCAGCACCGTCAGGGCGCTGCCGGTGCCGATCAGCACCAGCGCGGTGGCTGTTACTGCCCGGACGCCGAACCGCTCCATCAGCGCGGCCGCGAACGGTGCCGTCAGCCCGAACAGGACGAGGTTGATGCTCACGGCCGCGGACAACACCGTGGTGGACCAGCCGAACTCCTGCTGCAGCGGAACCATCAGGACACCGGGGGCGGCGCGGAATCCGGCGGCTCCCACCAGCGCAAGGAAGGCGACGGCGGCCACGATCCACGCGGGGTGCAGGCGGCGGCTGTTGGTTTCCCTCATGCGGCGGCCGTGGCGAGCCGGACCGGTTCCGCTGAACGGGCCCTGCTGTGCCAGCTGGTGTTGGCCGCCGTCAGCCGTTCGCCGCATTCGGTGCAGGTGTCCGCCGAGGTGGTGGGTTTCCCGCAGCCGGTGTGGATCACGTAAAGATGCGCCTGGTCCGAGGGCGCCGGCAGGTGCTTTTCTGCCCAGATGGTGACGGCGTTCAAGACCGGGAGGGCGTCCTCACCCTTGGGGGTGAGCACGTACTCCTGGCGTGTGCGGCCGCCGTCGTCGTATGCCTTCCTGGCCAGCAGCCCGGACTCAACCAGGCCCGCCAGGCGCTTGGTGAGCACGGAGTCCGCCACTTCCAGCCGGCTTTTCATGGCGTCGAAGCGGCCGTTCCCGAAGAAGACTTCGCGCAGCACCAGGATGCTCCAGGGGTCGCCCAGGACGTCAAGGCCGCGGGCCATGCTGCAGCTGCGTTGGGACCAGTCGGATCGAAGAGGCATAGGCAAAACCCTAGCTGGCTTTCTTCAAGAAAGCCAGCCCCCTTCGTGGTTTACGGGATGGCCGAGAACGCCTGCTCCAGGTCCGCCACCAGGTCCTCGACATCCTCGATTCCGCAGGACAGCCGGAGCAGGTTCACCGGAACGGCGAGCTCGGTGCCCTTGACCGAAGCGTGGGTCATCTCGGAGGGGTAGTTCATGAGCGACTCGATCCCGCCCAGGGATTCCGCGAGGGTGAACACGGACGTGGACTCCGCCACCTTGCGGGCCGCTGCTTCACCGCCCTTGAACTGCACCGAGACCATGCCGCCGAAGCTCCGCATCTGCTTCCTGGCGAGCTCGTGGCCAGGGTGGGACGGCAGGCCCGGGTAGAGGACGGCCTCCACCTCGGGACGTTCCAGCAGCCACTCGGCCACGGCCTGGCCGTTAAGGCTGTGGCGGTCCATCCGCACGCCGAGCGTCTTCAGCCCGCGGGTGGTGAGGAAGGCGTCCATGGGGCCGGAGACGGCGCCCACGGCGAACTGCACAAAGCCGATCTTCTCCGCCAGTTCCGCGTCCTTGACCACCACGGCGCCACCCACGACGTCGGAGTGGCCGCCGATGTACTTGGTGGTGGAGTGGACCACGACGTCGGCACCCAGGGCGAGCGGGGTCTGCAGGTAGGGCGACGCGAAGGTGTTGTCCACCACCAGGAGGGCACCGGCGTCGTGCGCTATCTCTGCGAGCGCCGCGATGTCGGTAATCTTCATCAGCGGATTGGAGGGGGTTTCCACCCAGAGGATCCGGGCTTTGTTCGCAGTAACCGCCCCGCGCACGGTGTCCAGGTTGGCCATGTCCACCGGCGTATTGCCGATTCCCCAGCCGCCCAGGACCCGGCTGATCAGCCGGTAGGTGCCTCCGTAGGCGTCGTTGCCGAGCACGATGTGGTCCCCGGGCCGGGCCAGGGCACGGATCAGCGAGTCCTCCGCTGCCAGCCCGGAACTGAAGCTGTAGGCGTGCGTGCCCCCCTCCAGCGCCGCCAGCTGTTCCTGCAGGGCGTCGCGGGTGGGGTTGCCGCCGCGGCCGTACTCATAGCCCCCGCGCAGCCCGCCAATGCCGTCCTGGGCGTAGGTGGAACTGAAGTGCAGCGGCGGCACCACCGCGCCGGTGCGGGGCTCGAAAGCCTGGCCGGCGTGCACGGCGCGGGTGTTGAAACCTTGGTTTTGCGGGGTGGACATGGTGCTCCTTTACGGGTGGCGCAGGTCAGGTGAAGCAGTTCAGTTGCTGAGGTAGGCCAGGAGGTCGTGCCGGGTGAGGATGCCCACGGGTGCACCCACGAACGTGACCATGACGGTGTCCACGTCCGAGAGCAGTTCCCTCGCCGCGGAGATGGTTTCCAGGGAGCCGATGACGGGCAGCTTGGGGCCCATGTGCTCGGAGATCTTGTCCGTGAGCTTGGCTTCGCCGCGGAACAGCTTGGCCGTGAGGGTGCGCTCATCCACAGCACCCAGCACCTCGCCCATGACCACCGGGGGCTCCTGGGACAGGACCGGGATATGGCTGACGCCGAACTCGTTCATGATGTTGATGACATCGCGGACGGACTCGTTCGGGTGGATGTGGACCAGGTCCGGCAGCTCGCCGTTCTTGGAGCTGATGACTTCACCAACGGAGGTCTCCTCGCCGCCGGACAGGAAGCCGTAGGAGCGCATCCACTGGTCGTTGAAGATCTTGGCGAGGTAGCCGCGGCCGGAGTCGGGAAGGATGACGACGACGACGGCGGACTCGGGCAGGTCCCGGGCCACCTGCAGGGCGGCCACGACGGCCATGCCCGAGGACCCGCCCACCAGCAGGCCCTCCTCGCGGGCCAGCCGCCGGGTCATGGCGAAGGAGTCGGCGTCGCTGACGGCGATCACCTGATCGGGCACGGACTTGTCGTAGTTCGCGGGCCACATGTCCTCCCCCACGCCCTCCACGAAGTACGGGCGCCCGGTGCCGCCGGAGTAGACCGAACCTTCCGGGTCCGCGCCGATGATCCGGACCACGCCGCCGTCGGACGCCGGCCTGTCAGCCGAGACCTCCTTGAGGTAGCGGCCCGTGCCGGTGATGGTGCCGCCGGTGCCGGCGCCGATCACGCAGTGGGTGACCTTGCCGTCCGTATCCCGCCAGATCTCCGGCCCGGTGGTCTGGTAGTGGCTGCCGGGAGCGGCGGGGTTGGAGAACTGGTCCGGCTTGTATGCACCGGGGGTCTCCCGGACGATCCGGTCCGAAACACCGTAGTAGCTCTGCGGGCTGTCGGGCGGGACGGCAGTTGGCGTCACCACAACCTCGGCGCCGTAGGCCTGCAGGACGGCACGCTTGTCCTCGCCCACCTTGTCCGGGACCACAAAGATGCACTTGTAGCCCTTCTGCTGGGCCACGAGGGCCAGGCCTACTCCGGTATTTCCGGAAGTTGGCTCCACGATGGTGCCGCCGGGCTGCAGCTTGCCTTCCCGCTCGGCGTCCTCGATCATCTTCGCCGCGATGCGGTCCTTGATGGAACCGCCAGGGTTCAGGTACTCGAGTTTGACCAGGACAGTGGCCTTGATGCCTTCTGTCACGTGGTTGAGCTTGATGAGCGGGGTATTGCCGATGAGGTCCAGGATGGACTGGGCGTACTTCATGTGTACAAAGCTACCGCTTCCCCCGCATGCATGCCGTTACCCGGCAGCCTCGGCCTGCTGGTCCGGTGGCAGGTTCTCCCAGAGGCCCATGATGTTGTTCTCGGAGTCCTTGAAGTAGGCGAAGTAGCCCATTCCGGGGATCTCGTTCTTGGGCATCACGACCGATCCGCCCAGCCGCTCCACGGTCTTGAGGGTGGCGTCAATGTCCGGAACGTCCACCGTGATGACGGGACTGGTGATTTCACCCTCCCGGGCCATCATGCCGCCGTTAATGGCGCCCGCTTCCGTGGGCTGGCCGGTCGCCTCGTCCATCGGCGTGGTGATGACCATGTTGTAGTCCATTCCCGGGACGGCGTCGATTCGCCAACCAAGGGCCTCCCGGTAGAACTTCCTGGCCCGCTCCTGATCGTCAGCGGGGATCTCGAAATGCACCACTCCACCCATTGCGCTCACCTGGAATCTCGAAGGTAAGGCGCGGATGCCCCGCGCCACACCTGGGATTCTAGACCCGGAATGCCGGCTGGATAAGGGGCCTTTGGCAGGTGCGTCCGGTTGCCAAAGATGGTGGCGGCCGCCTGTTGTCGCTGGGCCGTGGGACGATGGCTGTATGACGATTGCAGAGGTTCCCGCCCGGCTGGCAGCCGCGGCGGACGCCTCTGTCCGGTGGTATCCGGGCGGCCCTTACCACCTTGCCCGGACTCTCAGTCCGCTCCTGCGCGGCAACAGCGATCCGTCCTTCAGTGTCCAGGGAAACGTCATCTGGAATGCGTTTACGACGACGGACGGCCCGGCCGCCGTGAGGTTCAGCTCCGCCGGCGGCCCGGGCCTGGAGCACTGCGTGGACGTCCAGGCCTGGGGCACGGGCGCCGCGGCGGCCGTGCGGGCAGTGCCGCGGCTCCTGGGCGGGGATGACGACTGGTCGGCGTTTGACGAGCCCTCCTTCCATGCCACCCTCCCCGGCATGGTCCGTGAGGCGCGGCGGCGAAGCCGCGACGTCCGGCTTCCCGCCAGCGGCCGCATGGTGGACCAGCTCGTCCCGATCATCCTTGAACAGAAAGTGACGGTGATCGAGGCCCGCCGGGCCTACCGCTACCTTCTGCATCGCTACGGCTCCCCCGCTCCCCAGGCCGGCGCGCTGGCTCCGGCCGGCCTGGTGCTGGCTCCCACCGCCGGCCAATGGCTGCAGGTCCCCAGCTGGGAGTGGCATCGGGCGGGCGTGGGGCCGCAACGTTCGGCCACCGTGATGCGGGCGCTGCGTTCCGCCGTCGCAATTGAACGGCTGGCCGCGCTTCCGGCGCTGGAGGCCGCCGAAAAGCTGCAGGCAATCCCGGGGATCGGCGTGTGGACAGCGGCCGAGGTGGTGCAGCGCACCCACGGCTGCCCGGACTCGGTCTCGGTGGGTGACTACCACCTGGCTGCCTACGTGGGCGCGGCGTTGACCGGCAGCCGGACGGACGACGCCGGCATGCTCCGGCTGCTGGAACCATGGCGGGGGCACCGCCAGCGCGTGGTGCGGATGATCCAGGCCAGCGGCTTCCGCAAACCGACGTTCGGCCCCCGGATGACCATCCAGGACCACCGCCGGCACTGACTCATCGGTGCAACGCGGGGTCACATACAGCCCGATAAACCCCAGTCATCGGCCCAAAAGTGACCCCGCGTTATGGCGGGAATAGGCCCGTTTGATTCTGGCTATGAGGTCCTGGAAACCGTTAGCGAGGTCATCTGCGTTCGGCTTGAAATAGGACCAACCCGCGTTGATGAAGAATTCGTCCCGACGGTTGTCGCGCGACTGTTGTTCCCTCGACCGGTGATGGGCGCCGTCGTACTGCACCGCGATCCGGTGCTTTCGATACCCAAGGTCGGCTGCAGGCGACCTTGGGTCGCCGGGGTCGAGACGGAGCTGCAATTCGGGTTCCGGGAGGCGCGCGTCCAAGAGCGCCAGCCGCAGGAACGTTTCCGGGAGGGAATCCGACCCTACCCGCATCTCATCCAACGCCAGTCGCGCTTTTTCGACACCTTTCATGTTGGGATGCTGCCGTATCAAAAGGCGCAGACCTTCCTTGTAGGCAAACGGCAGGCTGCGGAACTCCAACTCCGGCCGGGGAGTGCGGATCAGTTGGTCACCCATGGCCACGAGATACCGCAAGGGAAGCTTATGGGCCAGGTCAAGCCACGTTCGAGCGGGACCGCTGACCCTGATCCCGTCAATCTCAATGACTTCACCGGGAATTACATGCACGCGGTGACCGATGACCCCGGCCCGACGGACCCTTGGTAATCCGTGAGGCTTGCTGAGGTGGATGAGCGGCTCCTGGCCAAGCCATGGAGGGAGACCCAAATCGAAGAAGATACCGGCAGTCTCATGCGACACCCAAGCGTCCGGCGTAGCAGCACAGAGAACGCGTGCCCGCTCGACCATGGAAGGCTCGCGGCCGGCGTGCACCCGGATTAGGCGTCCTGCGCCCATCAGGTCCTTGGCCCGCAAGCGGTTCGGCGCAACACCAAGGGCCCGCGCCTGATAGACCGTGAATGGCAGTTTTGAGAGCTCCTCGGGGAGTGGCTTCGCAGTAACCATGCCACCCAGTGTGCGCGTTCGGGCAGAACAGCGTCTCACGTTATCCACAGGGCGCCCTTCCCTGGGCAACGCGGGGTCACTCCCTGCCAGAGAAACCCGGATTATCGGGCGGAAAGTGACCCCGCGTTGCTGTAGGTTGCAGCGGAGGACGAATCACAGACCCAGCCGGGCCACTGCTTCCTCGCGCATCTCCACTTTGCGGACTTTCCCGGAGACCGTCATGGGGAAGCTGGCCCGGATGTCCACGTAGCGCGGGATCTTGTAGTGGGCCAAACGGCCGCGGCAGAAGTCGGCGAGGGCAGAAGCATCCAGTGGTTCCGCCCCCGGTTCCAGGATGATGCAGGCCATCAGTTCCTCGCCGTACTGCGCATCCGGGACACCGATGACCTGCACGTCCCGGATGGACGGGTGGGTGTAGAGGAACTCTTCGATTTCCCGGGGATAGATGTTCTCTCCGCCCCTGATCACCATGTCCTTGATCCGGCCCTCGATCACCACGTAGCCGTCCCCGTCCATGCGGGCGAGGTCGCCGGTGTGCATCCATCCCTCGGCGTCGATGGCCTCGGCCGTCTTGTCCGGCTGGTTCCAGTACCCTTCCATCACCGCGTAGCCCCGGGTGCACAACTCGCCGATTTGCCCGCGCTCCAGGACATCTCCGGAGCCCGGGTCCACGATCTTGCTCTCCAGCTGCGGCATGGTCCGTCCCACGGTTTCGGTGCGGTGCTGCAGGGTATCGCCCTGCCGGGTCATGGTGGACACCGGGGATGTCTCCGTCATCCCGTAGCAGATGGCAACATCATGCATGTTCATCTCCGAGATCACCCGGTTCATCACCTCGATGGGGCACAGGGAGCCGGCCATAACGCCGGTGCGCAAGGTTGAGAGGTCGTAGGACGCAAAGTCGGGCAGCGCGAGTTCGGCGATGAACATGGTGGGCACGCCGTACAGCGACGTGCCGCCGAAATCCTGGACAGCTTCCAGGGCGGCAGCCGCGCTGAAACCGCGGCCGGGGATGATGGTGGCCGCACCGTGGCTCAGCGCGTTCAGGTTGCCGATCACCATGCCGAAGCAATGGTAGAAGGGCACGGGTATCACTACCCTGTCGTGTTCCGTGTAGCCGAGCAGCTCGCCAATGGAAAACCCGTTGTTCAGGATGTTGTGGTGCGTCAGGGTGGCTCCTTTGGGGAATCCCGTGGTCCCGGACGTGTACTGCAGGTTGATGGGATCGTGCGGTCCGAGTTCAGCCATGCGGGCCTTCAGGCCGGAATGTCCGACGTCGTCCGCCCGCCGAAGCAGCTCTGCGTAGGTCAGTTCCGCGTCACTGAGGGGGACGCCGGCGTCGAGCCCTTCCCCGCCAGGCGAGGGAAGGAAGACCAGCTGGCGCAGGTCGGGGCACCCTGCGAGCGCCCGGCGGGCCATCCCCACGTAGTCGCTGTTCCGGTCCGACGGCGCCGTGACCAGCATCCGCATGCCGTTCTGCTTCACCACGAATTCCAGCTCGTGGCTGCGGTAGGCCGGGTTGACGTTCACCAGGATGGCGCCGGCCTTGGCCGTGGCGTACTGCAGCAGCGTCCACTCGGCGCAGTTCGGGCTCCAGATCCCCACCCGGTCCCCTTTGGCGACGCCCATGGCGAGGAGCGCACGCGCCAGCCTGTCGACATCGTCATTCATTTTTGTGTAGCTCCAGCGGCGCGCATCCGCCCCGGGAACAGGCGCTGCCTCAATCAGCGCGTCGTGGAAGGGGAACCGCTCCACCACCCGCTCAAAGTTCGTGCCGATGGTCTCTTCGAGCAGCGGGACGTCAGTGTCCCCGGCTGTGTAAGCGCGCATGGTGGCACGCTACCAAGTGGCCCCCGGCAATAAAAGCACCGCGGAACCACAACACCCGGGTGTCCGGCGCAACAGAGGCAAAGCCCTCCCCTGCTGCCGGTATTGTGAAATCCATGAGTTCACCCATTGACCTGCAGGCAACGTTCATCCCCAACGACGGCGAGTTCCACCGTGTAAAACTGGCGCTCGAAATAGCCATCGATGAGGTGGTGAACGAACCGGGCTGCATCCGTTACGAGCTGACCGAAGCCACCGAAGAGAAGCTGGTCCTGACCGAGCAGTGGGCGTCGGAGGAGGATCTGGCCAAGCATTCCAAGGGCATCGCGGTGCAGGACCTCAACGAATCGCTGAGCGCGCTGCTGGCGGAACCGGTCAAGGTGGAACGGATCTAGCCTGTCCGAATCAGCTGCTTTAAAACGAATGCGGGACCTCCCAGTGGGAGGTCCCGCATTCGAAGTTAAGGGGGATCAGGCGTCCGGGATCTGGGTTCCGTCCTGGGGGCCGGCCTGCCTGCCGGCCGTTGCAGCGGCTTCTTCCCGCTGGCGTGCCACATGGGCATGGACTTCCTCCATGTCCAGCGCCTTCACGGCATCCACCACCTGTTCGAGCTGCTGGGCGTTCAGCGCACCGGGCTGCGAGAACACCAGCACCTTTTCGCGGAAGGCCATCAGCGTGGGGATGGACGAGATGCCTGCCTCGGCGGCCAGCTGCTGCTCCGCCTCCGTGTCCACCTTGGTGAAGAGGACATCCGGGTGCTTCTCTGAGACCGCTGAGTACGTGGGCCCAAACTGCTTGCAGGGGCCGCACCATTCCGCCCAGAAATCCACCAGGACAATATCGTTGCCTTCGATGGTGGATGCGAACTGTTCACCTGTGATGTCAAGGGTAGCCATGTGTCAACGGTACGCGTGATGCCCGGACCTGTCCTGTTCAGGGAGCCCTTGTTCGCTCCGCGCGTGATCGGGAATAACCGGGCGCCCTCCATGTACACGGCCGCCCGCGGAGCCTAGTCTGGGGGTCACCAGCCGCTGTGTTCGCGTCCAGGAGGGCTCATGGCCACCGCTGTTTCCGCCCGGTCCCTGACCAAGAGGTTCGGCCGCAGGGAAGTGCTGCACGGCATTGATTTCGAGGTGGAGACCGGAACGGTGTTCGGCGTGATCGGACCCAACGGCGCCGGCAAGACCACCACCATGCGCTGCCTGCTGGACATCATCCGGCCCAGCGGGGGCGAGATCCGCGTCCTCGGCATTGATCCGCGGCTGGGCGGACCCGGGCTTCGCCGCCGCATCGGCTACCTGCCCGGAGAGTTGTTCCTCGAAGGCCGGGTGACGGGCCGCAAGCTGCTGGCGCACTACCAGGCCATCAGCGGGCCCGTTCCGCCGGGGCGCATTGACTGGCTCGCCGAGCGGCTGGGGCTGGACCTCGACCGCCACACGCGCCAGCTGTCGAAGGGCAACAAACAGAAGCTCGGGCTGGTCCAGGCGTTTATGCACCAGCCGGAACTGCTGGTCCTCGATGAACCCACGAGCGGCCTGGATCCGCTGGTCCAGCAGGAGTTCCACGCGATGGTGCGGGAGGCGAAACACCGCGGACAGACCATCTTCCTCAGCTCCCACGTCCTGAGCGAGGTGCAGCAGACGGCGGACACGGTGGCCATCCTCCGCGATGGCCGGATCATCACCGTCGAGTCGGTCGAAGGGCTGCGCGAAGGGGCCGTGCGCCACGTCCGCTTCACCACGCACGGCATCCCGGCGTCCGACGCCGTGGCGCTGCTGTCGGGGGTGCCCGGCATCGGACAGGTGGAGGTGCTTGAGGCGGACGGCAGCGTGACGCTGTCCGCTGTACTGGAGGGCGCCATCCAGCCGCTGGTCAGGATGCTGGGTTCCCTTGAGCTGACGGACCTGGTGCTCGATGAGCCTGACCTGGAGGAAGCCGTGCTCAAGATGTACTCAGGCCAGCCGGAGGACGCGCGGTGACAACACTTCCCTTGTTCCGCCGCGCCTTCCTCGACACGTGGCGCTCCACCCTGGGCTGGGCGGCCGGACTGGCCGCAGCCTGTTTCCTCTACCTCCCGCTGTACCCGTCCCTCGGCGGCAGCGCGGAAATGCAGGACATGGTCAACGCTCTCCCCCCGGAGATGACAAAGGCGCTGAACTATGACCAGATCGCCACTGGACCCGGCTACGCACAGGCCACCCTGTACGGACTCCTTGGCTTCATGCTGATGACCATAGCCTCTGTCGCCTGGGGCGCCGCGGCCGTGGGCGGGGACGAGGAATCGGGTCAGCTGGAACTGACCCTGGCCCACGGTGTGACCCGCGGCCAGGTGGTACTGGAGCGGGCGCTGGCACTGTTCCTGCGCGTGGTCCTGCTTGCTGCCCTGGTCTGTGCGCTCGTCTGGCTGCTGAACGGGCCCGCGCAGCTGGATATCAAGCTGGACAATCTGCTGGGTGCCACCGTCCTGTTTGCCGGGCTGGCGCTCCTCAGCGGAACGGCTGCCCTGTGCGTCGGCACTGTCACGGGCCGGCGGACCTATGGACTGGCCGCGGGCGCCACCGTGGCCGTGCTCGGTTACGTGTTCAACGCCGTGGGGCGCCAGAGCAAGGAGGTGGAGTGGCTGCTGGAGCTGAGCCCCTACCACTGGGCGTACGGCAATTCGCCGGTGGCCAACGGGGCGGACTGGGCGGCGGCAGCGTGGCTGTGGGGCATTTCGGCGGCACTCGTTGCGGTGGCCGCCGTCGCACTGGAACGGCGGGACGTGGGCGCTTAGGCGCTACGCTTCCCAGTCATGCGGCGCCGGCGTCCTGCTGCCAGGCAGCGCACTGGACGCCCGCCACTCGTGGATCCAGTCGGGGAGGACCAGGTCCGCTGGCGGCTCGCCGAACTCGCGCAGGATCTCCTCCTGGCTGACCGGCCGGCCCTTGGCCACCAGCCGGGTGGCGATGTACGCGCGGGCATAGACCTCGCCGTCGGCCACCATGCGCTGCTCGAAGAAGATCGCCTTGGCATCCAGCCCGATGATCCGGGTCTCGATGGTGTAGTGCTGCCACAGCTGGAGGGACTTCCGGAAGGCGATGGTCTCCGCGGCCACCACGGGGCCCCATCCGCGCCGGCGCATCCGCTTCCAGACTCCGCTGCGCACCATGAGGTCGAACCGGCCCAGGTCCATGAGGGACAGGTACATGCCGTTGTTGACATGCAGGGCGATATCGATGTCCGTGGGCAGCACCCGCAGCGGGAGTGAGGCACTGTCCCAGACCGTCACCGGCGGGCGGCGCGAGGATCGGAAGAGCATCAGGAGGGTTCTCAGGAGCAGGTGCATCCCCTTATGCTACCCGCCAGTAACATGCATGGCTGCAGCCGGCGGTGGAGCTGTTAGTAGGATTTCCTGCATGACCCAACAACGCTACCGGGACCTGGCGGACTGGCCGCTGACGGTGACTGCGCTCGTCTTCCTGGGAGCGTACGCATGGCAGGTGATTGGCAGGCTGGAGGGCAGTGCGGCCATCTGGCTCGAGGCAGTCATGTGGGCGACATGGGGCATCTTCGTGGTGGACTACCTGGCAAACCTGTGGCTCGCGGGCGACCGCAGCACCTGGTTCATCCGGAACCTGCATGAACTGGTGATTGTGGCCCTGCCGTTCTTCCGGCCGCTGCGCCTCCTCCGCCTGGTGACGCTGCTGTCCGTGCTGCACCGGACGCTGGGCGACACGCTCAGGGGACGCGTGGTCACCTACGTGGTGGGCTCGGCCACGATGCTGGTGTTCGTTGGAGCCCTCGCAGTCCTGGATGCGGAGCAGTCCGCGCCGGACGCGAAGATCATTACCTTCGGCGATGCCCTTTGGTGGGCCATGACCACCATCACCACCGTGGGTTACGGCGACATGTACCCGGTGACGCCGATCGGCCGCATGGTGGCGGCTGCGTTGATGATGAGCGGCATTGCCGTCCTGGGTGTGGTGACAGCGTCCATTGCGTCGTGGCTGGTCCAGCGGGTGGAGGATACCGCCGAGGCTGTGTCCGAGGCGGAGGAGCCGGTCCGTGCCGAAATGGCGGGGCTCGTGGCGGAAATTGCCGCGCTCCGGGCCGAGATCGCCGAGCTGCAGGAGCGGCGCACGCCGTAGTCCGCCCGGCTGCGGGCAAGTATCGGGTTGCCGGCGGTTGAGTAGTCGGTGCCGCGTTATCGGGTATCCCGCGCAAATATTCGGGTATTTCCTACTGGTGCCGCCCGCCGTGCTCCCTTCCTAGACTCGGGATTCCTAGGACCTGACACGTGCGGGCGGGTCCCCCGGGCTGGCTTCCCGGGGGTCCTGCCTCCTCACGGGGCCTCCGTATTTTCTGGGTATGCGGACGCTCCATCACGCGCCTTTTTGTGCAGCCCGGCAACAGCTGGGGGCGGCCGGGCGCATATTTCCTAAATCCGTCCTGCCTGCTGAAGCGCACAGCGCCAGCCTGCCTGGACCGAACCCGGATGGGCTACCCATGAACCAGCCATACCTCTCCACTCCCGAAGGCCCCAGCAGGAGCTTTGCCACCGATGAACCCCGCACCGACCTCACCGGCGTGCGGCCGGCCATCAGCAACAAGCTGTGGGCCGGCATGGCCACTGCCGCTGTGGTGGCCGCCGTCGGCGTCGGTGCCCTGGCGGCGCCTCCCGCGTCGCTGACCCAAAGCACGACGGCGATCGGCCAGGTTGCCGGAGCCGCGGCACCTGAAGTGCCGGCCGCCGCAGCGGAAGCTGTTTCGGCGGCAGAAGCGCCAGTCCCGGAAGCGGAAGCTCCGGCGCCCGCGGCTCCCGAAACGGCGCCACCGGCTGAACCGGCACCTGCCCCTGCTCCCGCGCCCGCCCCTGAACCCGCGCCTGCGGGTGATCCGAACGTCTACACCGTGGTGCCCGGAGATACTGTCGGGGCCATCGCGGCCAGTCACGGCGTGGACATGAACGCGATGCTCGCCGCCAACGGCCTCGGCCCGTTCAGCATCATTTACCCGGGCCAGACGCTGGTCCTGACCGGCCCGCCTGTTGCGGCGCCGGCGGCCCCCGCTTCCGCCCCCGTTGCAGCGTCCGTTCCCGCCCCGGCACCCGCAGCCGCCGCTCCGGCACCTGTCTTTGCCGCACCCGCCGTCCGCACCATTTATGTGGCGGGCGCCGGCGGCCAGGCCATGGTGGACGCCTGCATCGGTCCCATCCACTACACCCCCAATGACGGCTATTCGCTCTTCATCACGGAGCACGATTTCTGCGGCGGCTGGGCACGTTTCTCCGGCATTGGGGTGGGCGAGACGGTGAGCATCCCGGGCTATGGAACGTACACGGTTTCGGCACGGGGACAGGTGCCCAACCCGGGAACCACCAACGACGTAATTGCGGTCTTCGGCGGCTTCCCCCGGGCCATCCTGCAGACCTGCATCCCCGGCACCAGTCAGATGCTCCTGATCGCGCTGAACTGACTGCCAAGGTTGCCCTGGCATAGCTTGTCCGCGGTCCCTGGCCTTCAAGGCAGGGAGCCGCGGACAAGGGCATGAACTGCGCCAGGAAGACCCCGGCTATGCGTTCATCCGCTTGCGCTCCGAGATATGCTCCACCAGTTCGCCCACGCGCTGTTCCGAGTAGTTGCGGGCGATGTCCCCCTGGCTGATGATGCCAACCAGCTTGTGGTCGGCGATCACGGGGAGCCGGCGGACCTGGTGTGTTTCCATCATTTCAATGGCGGCGTCAACGTTCGCGTCGGCATCGATCCAGTACGGCTTGCCTGAGGCGAGTTCGCTGGCCATCATTTCGCGCGGATCACGTCCGGCGGCCACGCACCTGATCACGATGTCACGGTCGGTGATCATGCCGTGCAGCTTGCCGTCGTCGCCGCAGATGGGCAACGATCCGCAGTCCAGGTCCTTCATCATCCGGGCGGCATCTGCCAGGGACTGGTTTTCCTTAATACACTGTGCGTCCGTAGTCATGAATTCACGTACGGCACTCATTGGTCCTCCTTCATCGATTGGTATCGACGCAGGGCATCGGGCACATGCGCCGATGCTGCCAGACTACGCCCGGGCCGTGCCGATGTCGACGGCGGTTTGGCACCGTTCCGGGGCAGCTTCGGCCCCTGGACGGCCCACGTCAGTCAGCCGATGCCCGGCTCTTTTGGGCCCGGAACGTGAGGTCCAGCTCCCAGTCCTGGGGAGCCGTAGGGCCAAGTTGCCAGACGTACTCATTCTTTAGCTTTGAACCGTCCGACGTGAAGGGGCCGGTGCGCAGCGGATAAAAAGCAATCGTCGGGAGGCTTGCCTCAGGTGATGTAAGGATTGCGTTGTTGAAGTCACCGTTCATGCTTCTTAGTCGTTCAAGGATGTATGTCCGGTAGGAAGCTGCCTCGAAGGTGCCCTCGGTGGTGGCTTTCGAGGTGAGCTGAAGCGCGATATGAAGCTGCCGGTTTCCCGAGGCGTCCTCAAAACTGACAAGCCGATGGTTTTCCACTGCTGACAGAAGGCTCTGGTCACTGCTAAGGACGTCGCGCAATGCATCCGGTGCCACAACCGCTCCGTTGAAGTCTACGGACAGGTCGCTCCTGCCGTAATGGAAGAGCACGGGCAGATCGAGGAACTGCTGGCGGATGACGTGTTCGAGCCCGAATTCCCGAAGCACAGCGTTGAGTTCACGCACGCGCAGCACGTGTCCGCGGTCATGAATGTTGTAACGGATCCGCGGGTTGACGTTCTCCTTGCGCACGATCGTGACGACGAGTTCTCCGTCCCCGTTCGTTTCGATGAGGTAGTCGTACGGGTTGAACTGGAAGATCATCGGGAGCACGCCGTATTCGTCCTGCCGGGTGAGCCGTGACGACAGTTCCGGGTTGGCCGCGATCGCCTGGCGAAGCTCCACGGTGTAGTCCGTTTCGATGGCTATGTTGATCTCAAGGTCGGACGCACCGTACGAGCCGAAGGCACTGTGGGCGTACTTCGTGATGTGGGCCCGCATGTTCTCGCTGATGCCCTCGCCGCCGAATGCCGCCACGATATCGTAGTCCTCCCAGATGATCCGATCGTCGTCGAACAGGGCTTTCAGGAAGGGCGGATAGCTAAGGATGATGTAGGTGTAATCCGGGCCGAACTCCAGCATCGTGGCGATTACCTTGTCGCGGTCCGGGCCGATTGATTTGATCATTGTCACGTCTGTCAGGGAAGTCGTGACGTTCATCCCTGTTGCCCATGCTCCGAGTGAGAAGCAGTTGAGCACGAACGGCTGCTTCCTCAGTGTCTCGGCGGTGCGCGAAAAGCCAACTTGGAGCAGCTGCCTTGTGGCAAGACGTTCGTCGCGGCCACGCACCCAGCTGGTTGGAACACCCGAGCTTCCGGAAGATTCATCGACAACCACTCCGTGGCGGGGAAGCACGCCGTCCACGCTGCGGGCAGGAATGGTCCAGCGTTTGATGTAGCTGTCCTTGTCCATCTCCGGCAGCGCGGCGAAGGCCTCCGCCACCGTCCTGCGTTTAAGGGAAAGCCTTCCACTGACGCCGTGCTCGGAGAGGAACTCACGATAAGCAGGGACCCGTTTAGCCGCCATCTCAAAGGTCCGCCAGGCCCTCCAGCGTCCGGCAGTCCAACGGAAAGGTTCGATGCCCGGCATCAGCAGTATCCGGTGAGTTGAAACCCTTGGCGTAAAGACCCCGACGAATCTGTCCATAAGAAAGACGAACGCAAATATGAGCTTCTTATTCAAGGTGTGGCTCCTGTAAGGACATGTCATCGGTGAGCAGCATCGAGGCCGCCGGGCGGCGGTGAGACTTTGGCGGGGTGTCGCTGTAACCGAACCTGAACAGCATCCACGCCATCCTGTTCGCTGTCTCGTTGATTCCAGCCTCCTCGACGAATTCTGCGTGAGAAGACGGGTTGGTGATCACAGTGCCAAAGGGGTGGAGGGATACGCCCTTTTCCGAAAAAAAGAGCCATACCTGCATGAACGTGCGCCCGGCTTCCAGGAAATGGCCCGGCTCCGCGAACGGGCCCTCCAACCATCCAAGCTGCCGCACGCCACGCATTGTGCGTAGATAGACGGCCTTTATGAAACCGCCGATGGCTGGGAAGGACCAAAGATTACGGTGCTTCATCGCGAATCGAAGCACCCGGCCGGGAATGATCATGGTCTCCGCGCTGAGACCGTCTGCCCGGGCTGCAGCCTCGTCCTTCGAAAACCGCAGCCACTCCATGATCTCGGCGTAGACCGCATTATTGCGCAAGTCGGAAAAGAGAGTTTTTTGATTGATCCGCACAAGCGATGAAACAGTGCGGCTGTCAGCGGTTGAATGAAATGCGTATCCTTGGCGGGCGGCAATGGAAGAAGCTGCCGTCAAAATCGCCTCATCGACCACCCGCTTGTCGTACGGCCGGCGCGACGTCCGCCTGGCCCGGAATGCGGCCAAAGCACTTTCGGCCAAGGGCTGGGAATGGGAGCCAGCTGCAGCAGGTTCCAATCGGACTGTGCCAATAAGATGCAGCCGGTCCTCGGCAGCGAAATCCATTTCGGAAAGCTCAAGGCTTTCCACGGTGCGGTAGCCCAGGGGCGCGGCCACCACGGACAGTGACTCCAGGAAGACCCCCGCGCACACGTGGCCGAAAGGGATTCCGAAAGATTCGGCAGGCAGCCCAAGGTCAAGGTCATAATAGACGACTGCCACGGTCTCGCTGATCGGCCTCAGCTTTATCGGCTGGGAATTATGCGGCGAGGGATACCAGCGGACCTCCTCGGCGATATCGAGCCAGGGTCCCCCAACATCGTCAGACATGCCGGCCACCGACAATTTCCCCCCATAAAAATTGCGAATATGTGAGAACACTATCTGCGGCATCATCAAGATCCGCCCAGATTTGTCACAGGATTGGAAAAAGATCGGGCAGCCTGCCCACCTGGCGTGATTCGAAGCCGATCCAGGGCGACGGTCCGCAGCGGCCGGGCATGACAAAGGCCCGTAGTTTCCAGGAAACTACGGGCCTTCGCTTGGGTGGCAGATGAGGTGTCTAGTTTCACGACATACTTCACACCTGAGTCGGGACATCGTTCCCACTTGACGCTTCATCGGTGAGTCGGGACATCGTTCACACTGGGGTTGGCCGAGCATGATGCATGTCGAAGCAGAAAGTCATCGTCCTCGCCGTCCGTGACCAAGGCCTGAGCGTCACGGACGCAGCCCGCCGCTATGGAGTCAGCCGCCGCTGGGTCCACGAACTGCTCAGGCGTGCAGCAGAAGGCGGCCTCGACGCGGTCGAGCCCCGGTCCAAACGCCCGCTAAGCAACCCGCGCCGAACCACCGAGGCCGCCACCAGCCGGATCCTGGACCTGCGCGGTGAACTGGTCACCGCCGGACTGGACGCCGGGCCCGTGACCATCGCCTGGCACCTCGAACGCGAAGGACTCCGGCCGCCCTCGACCTCGACAATCCGCCGGATCCTGCACACCGCCGGGCTCATCACCCCCGAACCGAAGAAACGCCCCAAAACATCCCTGCACCGCTTCGAGGCCGACCAGCCCAACGAAACCTGGCAATCGGACTTCACCCACTGGGCCCTCGCCGACGGGACCGACACCGAGATCCTGAACTTCCTCGATGACCACTCCCGCTACCTGCTCGCCTGCACCGCCTTCGCACCCGTCACCGTCACCACAGTCGTGGCCACCTTCCTCACCACCGCCGCGGAACACGGCCTCCCGGCCTCCACCCTGACCGATAACGGCATGGTCTACACCACCCGCCTGGCCGGCGGCAGGGGCGGCCGGAACGCCTTCGAACACCAACTCCATGCCCTGGGCATCACCCAGAAAAACGGCTCCCCCAGCCACCCGCAGACCCAAGGCAAAATCGAACGCTTCCACCAAACCCTCAAACGCTGGCTGACCGGCCAACCCCGCGCCCACACCCTGGAAGACCTCAACGAACAACTGGAAAAGTTCCGGCACATCTACAACCACGAACGCCCACACCGGGCCCTGGACCGCCGCACACCCGCCGCCGCCTACGCCGCAACACCCAAAGCAGCCCCGTCCGGAGCCAAACAGGGAGACCACTGGCGCCGCCGCATCGACCGCGTCGACCAATTCGGCAAACTCACGCTCCGCCACGCAGGCCAGCTCCGCCACATCGGCATCGGCCGGACCCACGCCCGTAAACACGTCCTCATGCTCATCCACGACGCCGACGTCACCATCAGCGACGCCACCACAGGAGAGATCATCCGCGAACTCACCATCGACCCCGAGCGGGATTACCAACCCAGAGAATCCGGGCAAAGAAAAACACCCCGGTCCTAAGACCGGGGTGTTACCGATGACCCGACTCATCCGTGAAGGATGTCTCGACTCACCACAGGGTGGCAGATGAGGGATTCGAACCCCCGTAGGCGTTGCCAGCTGATTTACAGTCAGCCCCCTTTGGCCGCTCGGGTAATCTGCCGAACTTCAAAAGAAGTACCCGCCGATGCAGTCTGCAGAACGTCCGTTTCCGGGCCGTTCCGCTTCCAGTAACCGCGGGCAAGACAACTTTACAGAACTTCCGCCGAAGAATCGAATCGGGCCGCGGAGGCCCGGAAATCCCTTGAAACAACGGGGAAAGGAACGGAATCAGGCCTCTCCCAGAATCCTTCCGGCAAGCCGGGCCTCGAACTTCACGGCCTGCTCCTCAGTGATCTGGTTCAGCTGGACTGCACGCAGCAGGTCCTCGCTGACTCCCTCCATCCGGGATGAAGCATCGGCCACCGGAGCGAGGATGATGGACGCAGCCACCGCTGCTGCGGCCACCGACGACGCCGCTGCTGCCACCGCCCCCGCTGCTGCCGAGGTGGTGCGGGTGGCGTAACGGACGGCCTTGCGGTGCATGGTGTTCCCTTCGAACAACTTCCCAACACGTTCAACTGTTCTCCGCCCTCCTTCGTTCCTGCAGAGCGTCCGCTGGGAGGGAACTGTGAATCCCTGAGCCCCTCAACGCGGCCATCCGTATTAGGCTGGAATGCAGTGATCACCCCCTGTCCGCGCACAGGGCTTCCACCGGCAAAAGGAGAGTCATGGCAGGCGAGTCAACGTTCGACGTCGTAAGCAAGGTAGACAAGCAGGAAGTGGCCAACGCGCTGAACCAGGCGCAGAAGGAGCTGGCCCAGCGCTACGACTTCAAGGGCGTCGGCGCCGAGGTGGATTTCAGCGGCGAAAAGATCCTGATGAAGGCGAACTCCGAGGAACGGGTCCTGGCAGTGCTGGACGTGCTCCAGTCCAAGCTGATCCGCCGCGGCATCTCGCTGAAGTCGCTGGACGCCGGCGAGCCCTATGCGTCCGGCAAGGAGTACCGGCTGGAGGCCTCCATCAAGGAGGGCATCGCACAGGACCTCGCCAAGAAGATCAACAAGCTCATCCGCGATGAAGCCCCCAAGTCGGTCAAGTCCCAGATCCAGGGCGACGAGCTCCGCGTGACGTCCAAGTCCCGCGACGACCTGCAGGCCACCATGGCCCTGCTGAAGGACTTCGAGGAAGCCGACCTGCAGTTCGTGAACTTCCGCAGCTAGCCGTCCGCCGCCGTCGTTCTCGACGCGCATAATTTCGGCCGACACGCAAGAGGCCGGCGCACCCGGAATAGGGCTGCGCCGGCCTCTTTGCGCGTCCCGGAGACGCCGGACGTCAGCCCAGCGGCCGGCCTGCCATCCGCTCCAGCCGGGAAATCCGGTCCCGCATGGGCGGATGCGTGGCAAACAGCTTGGTCATCGCACCGCCGCGGAAGGGGTTGGCGATCATCAGGTGCGAGGCATTCACCAGCCGCTGGTCCTGCGGCAGCGGTGCGATGGTGACGCCCCGCTCGATCTTGGCCAGCGCTGAGGCGAGCGCCAGCGGATCGCCGGTCAGCTGCGAACCGTCCTCGTCGGCGTCGTACTCCCGGGTCCGGGAAATGGCCATCTGGATCAGCGACGCCGCGAAGGGGGCGAGGAGCGCCATGGCCAGCATCGCCAGCGGATTGGAATTGCGCCGGTCACCGCCGCCGAAGAACAGGAGCATCTGGCCCACCGACGTGATCACGCCTGCGACGGCGGCGGCCACGGACGAGGTGAGGATGTCCCGGTTGTAGACGTGCATGAGCTCGTGGCCCAGGACTCCGCGGAGCTCCCGGGCGTCCAGCAACTGCAGCATTCCCTCGGTCACGCACACGGCGGCGTTCCGGGGATTGCGGCCGGTGGCGAAGGCGTTCGGGTTCATGGTGGGCGAGAGGTAGATGCGCGGCATGGGCTGGTTGGCGCGGACGGACAGTTCCCGGACCATCTGGTACAGCTGCGGCGCCTGCGGTTCCGTGACGGGGTAGGCCGCCATGGCGCGGATGGCGATCTTGTCGCTGTTCCAGTAGCCGTATGCCGTCGTGGCCACGCCCACGAGGGCCATGATCCAGATCGGCGCGGAGCTGCGGGTACTGGTGCCGATCAGCGCCCCGAGGCCCAGCAGCACCGCCCACAGCACCCCGAAGAGCGCCGCGGTCTTGAGCCCGTTGTAGTGTTTGTGCACGTCTCCTCCTTACTCACTATGGAAACGGCTGTCTAGGGGGCAGGGTTCCGCGCGTCGTACCTGCGGAAGCCCGGCTGGAGGCTGGCCGCCGCCCAGGCCCCGGCGATGCACAGCCCGCCGCCGAGCAGCAGGACCCAGCCCTCGGCCGCGAGCCTGGTGGCGCCGCCGGCCAGCAGGTCGCCGATCCTGGGACCGCCGGCCACCACCACGATGAAGACGCCCTGGAGCCGCCCGCGGAGGTGGTCCGGTGTGGCCGCCTGGAGGATGGTGTGGCGGAAGACGCCGCTGATGGAATCGGCAATGCCCGCGAGCGCGCAGCAGACTGCCGCCGGGAGAAGCCAGGGCGTGACCGCCCCGTCCGGTGCACGCCCGGCGAGCAGCACCACCAGGCCGAAGGCCGCCATGGACGCACCCCACCCCATTACCGAGATGACCACGGCGCTCCCTTGCCAGCGGACGCCGCCGAGGGGTCCGGAAAACAGGCCCGCCAGGAAAGCGCCGACGGCGCTGGACGCCAGCAGGACGCCTACGGTCGCTTCGCCGCCGCCGATCATGACGGCACCGATGGCCGGCATCAGCGCCCGCGGCTGGGCAAGGACCATGGCCACCAGGTCGATCACGAAGGTCATCCGGAGGTTGGGCCGCGTGCCGAGGAAGCGGAAGCCTTCGACGACGGAGCGGAGTCCGGGCCTGCCCGGGCTCCCTGACGGCGGCAGGGGCGGCAGCCGGTAGACCGCCCACAGCACGAACGCGAAACTTGCGAAATCAAGGGTGTACGTCCAGCCGAACCCCACCCAGGCCACCAGCACGCCGGCCAGCAGCGGACCGGCCGTCATGGAGAGGCCGAAGGACATCATGCTCAGTGCGTTGGCCGCAGGCAGGAGTTCGGTTCGGATCAGCATGGGGAGGATGGCGCTGCGGGCCGGCTGGTTGATGGCCTGCGCGCCGCTCTGCAGCGCCACCAGGAGGTACAGGACCCATACGTTGCCCAGCTGCAGCCAGGACTGCAGCGCGATCAGTCCGGTGGCCAGCCACATGACGGTGGAGGCCAGCAGCGCCACCTGGCGCCTGTCATGGGAGTCGGCGAGGGATCCGCCCAGCAGCCCGCCGATCACCAGCGGCACCAGGGCGAAGACCGCCAGCAGGCCGACGTAGAGGCTCTCCCCCGTTATCCGGTAAACCTCAAGGCTCACTGCCACCAGGGTGAGCTGGCTGCCGACGGCGGATACGGCCGAGCCCACCCAGAGCCGGCGGAACGCAGGGCTCTCCCGGAGCGGCGTGATGTCAGCGAGCAGTTTCCCCACCCCGCAACCCTAGCGGCGGCGGTTTCTTCCCGTTCACAACGTGTTAGCCGAGCCTTATTGTGAGATGCTCATAATAAGTGCTTGAATGGTGGCATGACGGAACACTTTGACGGCCACGAGGCATGGGCTGCCGCCCTGCGTGCCCACGGCCGCAGGGTGACCAAACAGCGGTTGGCGGTCCTGGCCGCCGTCGAACGCCACCCCCACTCCCCTGCGGAGAGCATCCTGGCCGCCGCCCGCGCCGAACTGCCTGAGCTGACGGCACAGTCCGTATATGTTGTGCTCGGCGACCTGACGGACCTGCACATGCTCCGCAGGTTTGAGCCCCCGCACTCCCCCGCCCTGTACGAGACGCGGGTGGGCGACAACCACCACCACGCCATCTGCATCAGCTGCGGCCGGGTGGAGGACGTCGACTGCGCAGTGGGCCACGCACCCTGCCTCACCCCCCACTGGGATGAAAACGCCAAGCCGATGACCATCCAGATCGCCGATGTCATGTACCAGGGCATCTGCCAGGACTGCCAGCAGTCCCAACAACTTCCTTCCAATCGTCCCCCGCAAGAAATAGAGAAATAGGAGAACAATGACTGCCATTTCAACAACCCAGTCAGGTGCCCCCGTTACGTCGGACGCGCACTCGAAGTCAGTCGGTGCCGACGGTGCCATCATCCTGACTGACCACTACCTGGTGGAAAAGCTCGCCCAGTTCAACCGCGAGCGGGTGCCGGAGCGCGTAGTGCACGCCAAGGGCGGCGGCGCATTCGGTACGTTCAAGGCCACCGAGGACGTGTCCAGGTACACCAAGGCAGCCTTCCTCCAGCCCGGCGTCGAAACCGAAATGCTGATCCGCTTCTCCTCCGTGGCCGGCGAAAGCGGCTCCCCGGACACCTGGCGCGATCCCCGCGGCTTCGCCGTGAAGTTCTACACCACCGAGGGCAACTACGACCTCGTGGGCAACAACACCCCGGTGTTCTTCATCCGTGACGGCATCAAGTTCCCGGACTTCATCCACTCCCAGAAGCGCCTGCCGGGCACGCACCTGCGCGACGCCGACATGCAGTGGGACTTCTGGACCCTGTCCCCCGAGTCCGCACACCAGGTCACCTGGCTCATGGGCGACCGCGGCCTGCCCGCCTCCTGGCGCGAAATGCAGGGCTACGGCTCGCACACCTACCAGTGGATCAACGCCGAGGGCGAGCGGTTCTGGGTCAAGTACCACTTCAAGTCCAACCAGGGCGTGAACTCCATGGGCAGCGAGCAGGCCGAGCAGCTGGCAGGCTCCGACGCCGACTTCTACATCCGCGACCTCTCCGAGAACATCGAGGCCGGCAACTTCCCGTCCTGGGACCTGCACGTCCAGGTCATGCCGTACGAGGACGCCAAGACCTACCGCTTCAACCCGTTCGACCTGACCAAGGTGTGGCCGCACGGCGACTACCCGCTGATCAAGGTGGGCACCATGGAGCTGAACCGGAACCCGGAGAACTACTTCGCGCAGATCGAGCAGGCCACCTTCGCGCCGTCGAACTTCGTGCCGGGCATCGCCGCTTCCCCGGACAAGATGCTGCAGGCCCGCATCTTCTCCTACGCGGACGCCCACCGCTACCGCGTCGGCACCAACCACGCCCAGATCCCGGTGAACCAGCCCAAGAACCAGGTCAACAACTACAGCCAGGACGGTGCCGGGCGCTACCACTTCAACGCCCCGTCCGTGCCGGTCTACGCCCCCAACTCCGTTGGCGGCCCGGCCGCAGTCGAGCCGCAGAACCCGGCCGGCGGCTGGGAGAACGACGGCGAGCTGACCCTCGCCGCGCACTCCCTCCACGCAGAGGACGGCGACTTCGTCCAGGCGGGCACGCTCTACCGCGAGGTCTACGACGAAGCTGCGAAGGCCCGCTTCCTCGAGACCATCACCGGTGCAGTGGGCGGCGTCAAGAGCCCCGGCATCAAGGAACGCGCCATCCAGTACTGGACCAACGTTGACGCCGAACTCGGCGCCAAGCTGCGCGCCAACCTCGGTACCGCGGCTGCTCCGTCAGCTCCGTCCTCCGACGCTGAGGCTGCCAACAAGATCGGCTGATCCAGCTCCGTCTTGACTTGCTGAAGACCACCCCGCCGCTGTTCGTGTGGCGGGGTGGTCTTCTTTTTTCCACATACCCGGCTCCGCGCATGGCCGCCGCCGCCCGCCGTCCCTAGGATCGCTGCATGACAACTTTCCAGGGCATACCTGCCGGCGCCTTCGGGTTCTATGAGGAGCTTCAGGACAACAACAACCGGGAGTGGTGGCAGGAACACAAGGACAGTTACCTGTCCCTGATCAGGGAACCGCTTTCGTTACTGCTTGCGGAGCTGGAACCCAGGTTTGGGCCGGCGAAGCTCTTCCGGCCCAACAGGGACATCCGGTTTTCCGAGGACAAGTCCCCCTACAAGACGGCCCAGGGTGCGGTGGCATCCGTCCAGGAAGGGGTTGGCTACTACCTGCAGATAAGCGCTGACGGACTGCTGGTGGGCGGCGGCTACCACTCGCATACGCCGGCGCAGCTGGCCAGGTACCGCAATTCCGTGGACGCCTCCGGCACCGGCGAGTCGCTCCGGCGGATCCTGGAGGCTGTTGCCGCGGCCGGCTTTGCCGTTGAGGGAGAGCAGCTAAAGACGGTGCCGCGCGGGTATGCGCGGGAGCACCCGCGGGCCGAACTCCTGAAGCACAAATCCCTCGCCGCCAGCGTCAACCTTGGCCGGCCGGACTGGCTGGCAACCCCTGCCGCGGTCCAGGACATCGCCGGGCTGTGGGAGGACCTGCGGCCATTGGTTGACTGGGTCAGCCGGCATGCTGCCCCTTGACCGGGGTCTCCTTCCCGGATGAGGCCGCGGCCGGGCGGTGCCCCTTCTTCGCCAGCTGGATCTGTTCGTACACGTGGTGGCGCAGCTCCGTGAAGCGCGGCAGGGAACGGGTATTAAGTTGGTCGCGCTCGTCCGGAAGGTCGATCGTAATATCCTCCTGGATCACGGTAGGCGAGCTGGAAAGGATGATTACCCGCTCGCCGAGGTAGACGGATTCGTCAATGTCGTGGGTCACGAAGAGCACCGTGACGCCCAGCTTTCTCCAGACCACCCGGATCAGGTCCTCAAGATCGGCCCGGGTCTGCGCATCCACGGCCGCGAACGGTTCGTCCATCAGCAGGACCTCGGGCTGGTACGCGATGGCCCGGGCAATAGCCACGCGCTGCTGCATGCCGCCGGAAAGCTGCCAGGGGTAGGACCGTGGCACATGCGAGAGCCCCACGGCCTCGAGGGCGTCATCCACCAGCCGGTCCCGTTCGGCCTTGGGCACCCCCTGGTTTTTCAGCGGCAGTTCCACGTTGTCGCGGACCCGCATCCACGGGAACAGCGAACGTCCGTATTCCTGGAACACCACGGCCATCTTCTTGGGTGGACCGGTCACCCGCTTGCCGTCCAGGAGCACTTCGCCTTCGGTCGGCGCCATGAGCCCGGAGATGCACTTGAGCAGCGTGGTCTTGCCGGAGCCCGAGGGCCCCACCAGGCAGGCCAGCTCCCCCGCGCGCAGGTCAAAGGTGAGGTTCCGGACCGCCTCCACGTCGCCGCCGTCGGTCTGGTAGACCTTCTTCAGCCCGCGGACGGAGAGGGTGGCCTCCGTGGTCGCTTGGGTGGGTTCAGGCTGCATTTTCTACCTCTTTCTGGCCGTGGTACCAGCGCAGGATGTTCCGCTCCGCCCACTGGAAGATGAAAGACATGGCCACGCCCAGCAGGCCCAGGACCACAATGCCGGACCACATTTCCGGGATGGCGAAGGACCGCTGGAACTGGACAATGGTGAAGCCCAGCCCGGAGGACGAGGCAAACATTTCGGAAATCACCATGAGGATCAGCCCGAGGGACAGCGACTGGCGCACCCCGGCCATGATCTGCGGGCTGGCGGAAGGAAGCACCAGGTGCCGCACGCGCGCCCAGCCGCTGATGCCGTACGTGTGTGCCGAGTCGGAGAGCACCGGGTCCACAGCCCGCACACCCTCGATGGTGTTGAGCAGCACGGGCCAGACGCAACCGGAAATGATCACCATGACCTTCATGGAGTCGGTGATGCCCATCAGCAGCATCAGCACCGGCACCAGGACCGGCGGCGGGATGGCACGGAAGAATTCCAGCGTCGGTTCCAGCAGTGCCCGCAGCCACCGGATGGACCCGATCAGGACCCCGCCCACAACTCCGATGGCAATGGCCACCGCCACGCCCACCACCAGCCTGCCCAGGCTGGGCAGGACATCGGAAAAGAACCTGTCACCGAACCATACTTTGCCGAAGGTCCCCACAAGGTCGGCGGGCCGGGGGACAAAAAAGTTGACCGCTCCCAGGGTGGAGGACCACCAGACCAGGACCAGCAGGACCGGCAGGCCCACGATATAGCCGAGGTTTTTCAGCGACCTCATACGATCACCTCCGAGCGCACAGACGAGTGCCATGCCAGGATCCGCTTCTCGATCTGGCGCATCACCATGTTGATCAGGACACCTATCAGGCCGGTGGCCAGCACCAGGGCGTACATGCCGGAGATGGCGCCGCCGGACTGGGCGAGGGCAATCTCCCGGCCCAGGCCCGGGGAACCGATCACCAGTTCCGCCGTGATGGCCAGGACCAGCGCCACCGCAGCGGCAAGCCGAACACCCGTCATCAGGTAGGGCAGGGCCGTCGGAAACACGACGTACCGGATGCGGGCCATCCGGCCCAGTCCGTAGGTCTTGGCAGTGTTGTTGGCGACCATGTCGACGTCGGCCACGCCGTAGAGCACCTGAATGAGGACCTGCCAGAAGGAGGCGTACACGATGAGCAGCAGGGACGACTCGATCTTTACCCCGAAGAGCAGCACGGCCAAGGGGATAAGGGCCACCGACGGGATGGGGCGCAGGAACTCGATGGTGGAGTTGGTGGCCTTCCGGAGGAAGCCGCTGGAGCCGATGATGAAACCGAGCAGGACGGCTGCGGCCACGGCGATCAGGAGGCCGAGGAACCACGCTTTCATGGTTTCTCCCGCCGCAACCCAGAAGGCCGTGAGGCCGAAGTCAACAACCAGGGCGGCAACCACTTCACTGGCGGGCGGGAGGAACCGTTCATCAATCAGGCCGAGGCGGGGAATGAGCTCCCATGTGGCCAGGAATCCGATGATCCCCGCGACTCCGAGCAGTTGTTTCGCCGCTCCCTTGCCGCCCTTCCTTCGGGGCCGCTCCGCCCGTGGAGCGGCCCCGCCGGTGGCCAGGGTTCCTGAACTCACGGGAGGAGGTCGTCCGCACTCGGCGCTTTGCTCAGGGTGCCGTACTTGGCCGCGGCATCGCCGAGCGTCTTGAAGGCATCCTTGTCGAAGTCAGTGCGGTAGCGCGGCAGGATCATCCTGGCCCGGGTGGCCTCATCGATCTTCGTGTAGGTGCCCACGATGTCGCGGACTTCCTGCGGATGCTCCTGGGCGTACTCAAGGGACTTGTTCATGGCCCGGGTGAACTTCCCGGTCAGCTCCGCTTTGCCTTTGATGGTGTCGCCCTTGGTGAAGTAGCCGGCGATGTCCAGTTCCGGGCTCATCTCCACAAAGTTGGACGACACCACGGTTCCGCCTTCAGCAACGGCCTTCGACAGGAAGGGCTCCAGGATCCAGGCGGCGTCCACCTGCTTGTTGGCCAGCGCCGCCGGGGCGTCCGGGAAGGCTACCTCCACGAACTTCACCCCACTTGGATCACCGCCGTCCTTCTCGATCACCGACTTGATGGTGGTGTCGCCGATATTGGAGAGGTTGTTCACGGACACCGTTTTGCCGGCCAGGTCCTTCGCGGACTTGATGTCCGAGCCGGCCGGGGCCACGACGCCGCCGATGTCCTTGCCCTTCTCGCCGGTGGTGGAGGCGCCGTTGGCCACGAACTTCAGGTCCAGCCCTTTGTCCTTGGCGACCATCACCGAAATCAGGTTGGAGAACGCGAAGTCGAAGCTGCCGCTGACCACGCCGGGGACAATCGCCGCGCCGCCCGTGGCCGTCTGGATGTCCAGCTGAAGGCCTTCGTCCTTGAAGAATCCCTGCTTGTCGCCAAGGTAGATGGGGGCACAGTCCACAATGGGGATGACGCCGACGCTGACCTTGGTCAAGCCCGCGCCGCCGCCCCCGGTGGCCGGTGCGCTTCCGCCGCCGGTAGAACTGGGCGAGCCGCTTCCGCAGGCCGCCAGCCCCAGGACAGAGGCAACTGCCAGGATGGAAATAAGACGACGTTTCATGATCACTCCTTCGTGCCCATGACCGGGGGCTGACCCGCCCCCAAGCCCAGTGTTCGACATTCGAACAGAAGTTCGACTATCCGATTCAATCATGGTACGACTGCCAGCACATCCGTGTACGGCTCA
Source organism: Pseudarthrobacter sp. GA104 (assembly GCF_009741265.1). GTDB lineage: Bacteria > Actinomycetota > Actinomycetes > Actinomycetales > Micrococcaceae > Arthrobacter. Next base: position 3,364,595 of record NZ_WOWL01000001.1, on the reverse strand, counting down.
TTGTTACAGCTCTGAGACGGCACCGTAAGGGACAGTTTCCAGTGGCCAGGCCTGGGATTTCCGCAGTTCCTGCCAACGCCCGGCCTGCGGCGCCGGGGACGGCTCAGCCCTGCCCTCCACCGGGCGCCAGGCGCGTTTCCAGGTTGTTGAAGAAGACCGCCAGCATCAGCTCGAAGGCCTTGGTGGCCGCTTCCGGCTCATTCATGACCACGAAGTCGAACTGCAGCCCGTAGAAGGTGGACGTGAAGAGCCGCGCGTCGGTGTCGGCAAACTCCTCCGGAATTCCCTGCACCATGAGCCAGTCGCGGGTTTTATGGTGGAGCATCCGGAAGTGCTCCTGCGACGTTCCCCTCGGTTCGGCGGCCACGATGTCCTGCGCCGTCGCTTCGAATTCCAGGCGCGTCAGGTGCCGGTTCCGCTGGGCCATGGTCCACTGCCAGGAGTCGAGCAGGAAGTCCCGCCAGGCGGCGCGGTCGATGTCGTGCACATCGGTATTGCGCATCCGGTCCAGCCGGGACTCGATGGAAACCACAATGTCGTTGATCAGCTGGTCCCGGCTTCCAAAGTGGTACACCAGCACATACGCGCTCATCCCCAGGCCCTCAGCGAGGCTCCGGAAGGTGAGCTCGGCAAGCGTTTTGTCCATCAGGTAATCCAGGATCGCGGCCAGGAGTTCTGCCTTGCGTTCGGATCGTGTGGGACGGGCCATGTGATCCATCCTAGAAGCCGGACATGCGAATGCCCGCCCATGGCCAGGCCAGGGCGGGCATTCGCACGGGGTGTCAGGCGCGGGTGAGCTCGTCCTCGCCGTCGCGCACTTTGTCAGCAGCCGGTCCGTTGACCGCCGCGCTCGCGTCGCCGAAGCGCTCGTTGAGGCGGGAATGGCGCTGGCCGTAGGAGAAGTAGATCGCCATGCCGATGACCAGCCAGACCGCAAAGAAGATCCAGGTCTCCACCGCGAGGTTGGTCATCAGGTAGAAGCACAGCACGGCGGACACGACGGGCAGGACCTTGCCGAACGGTACGCGGAAGGCCGGCTTCAGGTCCGGGCGCTTCTTGCGGAGCACCAGGATGCCCAGGCTTACCACCACGAAGGCGGACAGCGTCCCGATGTTGATCATTTCTTCCAGCAGGTCCACGTTGGTCAGCCCGGCGACCAGGGCGACGGCGGCCCCGCAGATGATCTGGAGGCGCACCGGCGTCGAACGCTTCTGGCTGGTCTTGGACAGTGCACGGGGAAGTAGCCCGTCGCGGCTCATGGCCAGCACCACGCGGGACAGGCCCATGAGGAGCACCATGATCACGGTGGTCAGGCCCACCAGGGAGCCGAAGGCAATGATCTTGGCCGCCGAGGTGTCCCCCACTGCTTCGAAGGCCGTGGTGAGGGTGGGGTTCTCGGCCTCGGCCAGCTGCGTGTAGGACACCATGCCCGTGAGTGCCAGGGACACCAGGATGTAGAGCAGGGTTACCAGGGCCAGGCCGCCGAAGATGCCGCGCGGCAGCGTCTTCTGCGGGTTCTTTACTTCTTCCGCCGAGGTGGCCACCACGTCAAAGCCGATGAAGGCAAAGAAGACCAGAGCGGCGCCGGCGAAGATGCCAAGGGTGCCGTACTGGGCGGGGGCGGCTCCGGTGAGGAAGCCGAAGAACGACTGCTTCAGGACGTCGGCGCCACCGGCGCCGCCGGTCGGCTGGGCGGCCGGGATGAACGGGGCGTAGTTTTCGACCTTCACGTAGGTGAAGCCCACCACGATGACAAAGAGGACGACGCCGATCTTGATCAGGGTGAAGATGTTGCCTACGCGGGCGGACAGCTTAGTGCCCAGGACCAGCAGCACGGTGAAGACGGCCACGATCAGGAAGGCACCCCAGTAGAGGTCAATCCCGCCCAGGGAGATCGCCGGCGGAATATCGGCGCCCATGAGGGCGAATACCTTGCTGAGGTAGATGCCCCAGTACTTGGCGATCACGGCCGCGGCGGTGAAAAGCTCCAGGATCAGGTTCCAGCCGATGATCCAGGCCAGGAGTTCGCCCATGGTGGCGTAAGTGAAGACGTACGCGGAACCTGCCACCGGGATGGCGGTGGCGAACTCGGCGTAGCACATGATGGCCAGCGCGCAGGTTACGGCGGCGATGGCGAAGGACAGGGTCACGGCGGGACCGGAGAAGTTGGCCGCAGCCTTGGCGCCAACGGAGAAGATGCCGGCGCCGACAGCAACCGCGACGCCCATGATCATCAGGTCCCAGGTACTGAGGGAGCGCTTCAGCTTGCGCCCGGGCTCATCGGCGTCGGCGATCGACTGCTCGATGGATTTGGTCCGGAGAAGGTTCATTGGGGGATCACAATCCTGGTTTCGGATGGAAACAGACCTATTAACGGTAGTGTCCATCCACTGGACGGGCCCAATTGTCCCGAATGGTGAGACGGTTACTCTGCCGAACTTTATTCCGGCAAAGCACTTGGGACCCTTCAGATGAAGGGTCCCAAGTGCTAGTTGGTCGAACCGGCCTAGGCGGGCCAGTCCATCAGGGCGGACCGGATCAGGAACCTTTTTCCCTCCGGCGCCTCGACCGAAAAGCCGCTCCCCCTGCCCGGCACCACGTCCACCGTCAGGTGCGTGTGGCTCCAGTAGCTGAACTGCTCCCGCGACATCCAGAATTCCAGCGGCTGCGGTTCCAGTCCCTCGGAGAGGTCGAAGAGGCCAAGCAGGACGTCTGCTTCCGCGGTGATGAAGTCGCCCGCCGGATAGCACATGGGCGAGGACCCGTCGCAGCAGCCGCCGGACTGGTGGAACATGAGCGGACCGTGCTGGAGCCACAGTTTCCGCAGCAGCTGCACGGCCGCCGGGGTGAGCGCCACCCGCGAGAAGTCCTCCCCGGGCAGCGTCACCCCGGCCTCAAGCCTGTCCAGCGGCATCAGAACCTCAGGACTACGCGGCCGTCGATCTTGGCGTGCTTCATTTCATCCAGGACGGCGTTGACCTCCGAGAGTTCCCGGACGGACACCGTGGGGTGGATCTTGCCCTGGGCGTAGAAGTCCAGCGCCTCCTCCAGGTCCTGGCGGGTGCCCACGATTGAACCGCGGACTGTCAGGCCCTTGAGCACAATCTCGAAGATCGGTGCGGGAAAGTCGCCGGGCGGCAGGCCGTTGAACACGATCGTCCCGCCACGGCGTGCCATGCCGATCGCCTGCCCGAAGGCCGAGGGATGCACCGCGGTGACCAGTACTCCATGGCATCCTCCGGTTTCGCGCTGGATGACTTCCACCGGGTCCTCATGCAGGGCGTTGACCGTCAGTTCGGCGCCGTGCGCCTTCGCCAGGGCGAGTTTGTCGTCGGCAATATCCACGGCAGCCACCCGGAGGCCCATGGCGACGGCATACTGGACGGCGATGTGACCAAGGCCGCCGATGCCGGAAATGGTGACCCACTGCCCCGGCCTTGCTTCGGTCATTTTCAGGCCCTTGTAGACGGTGACGCCGGCACAGAGCACCGGCGCCACCTCGACGGGGTCGGATCCCGCCGGTATGCGGGCGGCGAAGCGCGAGTCCACCAGCATGTACTCGCCGAACGAGCCGTCAACACTGTAGCCGGCGTTCTTCTGCACTTCGCAGAGTGTTTCCCAGCCGGTGCGGCAGTACTGGCAGTCGCCGCAGGCGGACCAGAGCCAGGCATTGCCCACCAGGTCACCGACGGCCAGGTCGGTGACGCCCTCGCCGAGGGCCACCACTTCCCCCACGCCCTCGTGGCCGGGGATGAAGGGCGGTGAGGGCTTGACTGGCCAGTCACCTTCCGCCGCGTGGAGGTCGGTGTGGCAGACGCCGGTGGTCAGGACCTTGACCAGTGCCTGTCCCGGGCCGGGGGCGGGAATCTCGAGGTCCTGGACCTGGAGGTCCTTGCCGAATTCGGTTACTACTGCTGCTTGCATTCTCGTCGTCATTGGCGAAATCCTTGCGTCGTTGTAGCGGGGTTGGAACTGGGGTGCAGCGGCTACTTCTAGAAGAAGCCGAGCTTGTTTTCGTTGTAGCTGACCAGCAGGTTCTTGGTCTGCTGGTAGTGGTCCAGCATCATGGCGTGGTTCTCGCGCCCGATGCCTGAGGACTTGTAGCCGCCGAACGCGGCGCCCGCCGGGTAGGCGTGGTAGTTGTTCACCCAGACACGGCCGGCCTGGATTTCCCGGCCTGCCCGGTATGCCACGTTGCCGTTGCGGGACCAGACGCCGGCGCCGAGGCCGTAGAGGGTGTCGTTGGCGATGCCCATGGCGTCGTTGTAGTCGCTGAACTTCGTTACGGCGACCACCGGGCCGAAGATCTCCTCCTGGAAGATCCGCATCTTGTTGTGGCCCTCGAAGACCGTGGGCTGGACGTAGAAACCGCCGGCAAGGTCGCCGGGCAGCTCGGCCCGGGCGCCGCCGGTCAGGACCGTGGCGCCTTCCTGCTTGCCGATGTCGATGTAGGACAGGATCTTCTCGAGCTGGTCGTTGGAGGCCTGCGCCCCGACCTGGGTTTCGGTGTCCAGCGGGTTGCCCTGGACCATCTTTTCCACCCGGGCCACGGCGTCGGCCATGAAGGACTCGTAGATGTCTTCCTGGACCAGCGCGCGGGACGGGCAGGTGCAGACTTCGCCCTGGTTGAAGGCAAACAGCGCGAAGCCCTCCTGGGCCTTGTCGTAGAACGCGTCGTTCTCCTGGGCGACGTCATTGAAGAAGATGTTCGGGCTCTTGCCGCCGAGCTCCAGGGTGACCGGAATCAGGTTCTGGCTGGCGTACTGGCTGATCAGCCTGCCGGTGGTGGTCTCGCCTGTGAAGGCGATCTTCCGGATCCGGGGGCTGGAGGCGAGCGGCTTGCCTGCCTCGACGCCGAAGCCGTTGACCACGTTCAGGACGCCGGCGGGGAGCAGGTCGCCGATGAGCTCCATCAGGACCAGGATGGACGCCGGCGTCTGCTCGGCGGGCTTGAGCACCACGGCGTTGCCGGCGGCGAGGGCGGGCGCGAGCTTCCAGACGGCCATCAGGATGGGGAAGTTCCACGGGATGATCTGGCCGACGACGCCGAGCGGCTCGTGGTAGTGATAGGCGGTGGTGTCCTCGTCGAGCTGCGAGAGCCGGCCCTCCTGGGCGCGGACGGCGGAAGCGAAGTAGCGGAAGTGGTCCGCGGCCAGGGGCATGTCGGCGTTGAGGGTTTCACGGACGGGCTTGCCGTTGTCCCAGGACTCGGCGACGGCCAGCATTTCCAGGTTCTCGTCGATCCGGTCAGCGATCTTGTTCAGGATCGCGGCGCGCTCGGCCACGGAGGTCTTGCCCCAGGACGGCGCAACCTTGTGCGCGGCGTCGAGCGCCAGTTCAATGTCCTCCGCCGTGCCGCGGGCCACCTCGCAGAAGACCTTGCCCGTGACCGGGGTGACGTTTTCGAAGTACTGGCCCTTCACCGGGGCCACCCATTCGCCGCCGATCCAGTTCTCGTAGCGGTCCTTGAACGTGACCTTCGAACCCTCGGTACCGGGCTGGGCGTAAACAGTCATTGCTAGCTCCTTTGCTGTGCATGGGGCGGAGGCCGGCTCATGGCCTCCGCCGTTGCACTCAGCGTAGGAGGGCAAAGGTTGCAGTCAGGTTGCAACCCTGTGGCCCACATCACAGGGGCTCATTGTCAGGCGCGCAGTTCGGCTTCCAGCCGCTCGAGGTCGGCGACGACGGCGGCACGCTTGGGCGAGCGGGCAGGCAGCAGTTTCAGGGCGGCACGCCGGACCCCGACGTCGTCCCTCGACTCGGGCAGCTCAGCGTACTTGAGCAGCGTTTCGGCGCTGCCGTCCGTGAGGACGGCTTCCCGCATGAGGGACGAGACCCTGTCCCGGAGGTCGATGATGCCGGGGGCCTCGGACTTGGGCAGCACGGCCCCGCGGTAGATCTCCAGCGCGATCCGGTGGGCGCCGCGCTGCAGGCAGTTAAGGACCTGGCCGCTGTCCGGCACCAGGTCCAGGGGCAGCCGGTACGGCCGCGAGCCGGGAACGGCGGCCGGGTTGAGCTGCTGCAGGACCTTGCGCAGCCGGACCATTTCGGCGCGCAGCGTCATGGTGGACCCGTCGCCCGGGTACAGGAGGACGCTGAGTTCCTCGGCGCTCAGTCCGTCCGGGTGCGAGCTCAGCAGGGCGAGGATTTCGCTGTGCCGGGCGGACAGCACCACGGTTTTGCCCTCGATGCTGAGCAGGGCCTGGTCGCGGCCCAGCAGCTGGAGGCTGTTGCGGTACAGGCTGCCCTCCTTCGCCCCCGGCACCGGTGACCGGGAAGCGCTGCCATGGCTCCGCCGTCGTGCGGGCCTGCTGGCCAGCGACGCCGCCAGCTGCAGCCTTTCAACGCGCAGCTGCGCCTGCGCGGCGGCCACGGTCGCCTCGACGAGCGACAACGTGTGGGGTGCCACCGCCGTGGCCGTACCGGTGATGTCCACCACGCCCAGGACGGCGCCGGAATCCGGATCGTGGAAAGGAACAGCGGTGCAGCTCCAGGGGTGGACGGTGCGCTGGTAGTGCTCGGCCCCGGCGATCTGGATTCCCCGGCCCAGGGCAAGGGCGGTTCCGGGGGCACTTGTTCCCACCGTTGCCTCGGACCAGTCGGCACCCGGGACGAACATCATGCCCTCGGCGCGGCGCTGCAGCACGGGGTCCCCGTCCACCCACAGGAGCCGGCCCACCTCGTCACCCACTGCCACCAGCAGGCCGCTGTCGTGGCTGGGCTGGACCAGGAGCTTGTTTATGACAGGCATGATGGCGGCCAGGGGGTGCTGGCTGCGGTAGTCCTCCAGCACGTCCCGGTCCATGGCGAGCGGGGCTGCCAGGCTGTCCGGGTTTGCCTTGAAACTGGCCGAACGCTGCCAGGACTCTTTGATGAGCTTGCGCAGGCCTGGTATCTCCGGGGTGCCGGCAGCGGCACCGTCCAGGAACTCATGCCCGGCGAGGGCGGCTCGCTGGTGCGGCTCGGCGGCCGGCTGGATCAGGTTCGTCATCGAACTCCCATGATGGTGCGCGGCACTCGTTCTGCCAGCCCGGCAATTGTACCCCTCAGCCGGGCTGGACGGCGGCCGCAAATGCGTTGCTTTTGGCCCCTGTGGCAGGCGGCAGACCCCGGAACGGCGCGGTTGCGGGGACCAGCTGCCTGCAAAAGTTACGCAAACAGGGACGCGTCAGCCGTATTGGATGCGGACCAATTGCTCCAGGGCGTCCGCTCCGGCGGCTGCACCGCCCGCTGCCCTGAACCCGTCGGCCACCCGGCGGGCCCCTTCCCTCTTGCCAAGGGCCTCGTGAACCGCCGCTCGAAGCGTCCCGGGAGTGAGCTTCCTGCGGCTGAGGCGCACACCCGCGCCTGCCGCCACAACCCGCGCCGCCACCTCATGCTGGTCCCGGCCGAACGGGACCACAACCACCGGAACCCCCTTGGCCAGCGCCTTCTGGGTGGCACCCATTCCGCCATGGGTGATGGCAACTGCCGCGTGCTCCAAAACCGGCCCGTGCGGCAGGAAATGTTCCAGCCGGGCATTCGGGGGAAGCTGTCCAAAGCCATCAACACTGGAAGCCCGGTGCGCTCCTGCGGCGCCACTCTCCGCGGCCGGCAGCGTGGCGACGACGGTGAACGGCTCCCCCGCGAGGCCCTGCAGTGCCGCGTGAACGATGGCTTCGTCGGCCTGGTATTCGGACGAAGTCGTTACCAGAATTACCGGTTCCTTGAGGGAACCAAGCCAGGCGGGCAGCGGTGCCGGCGGTTCCCATGACAGCGCCCCGATCATCCTGACGTCCGGCGCCCAGTCAGGGTGCGGGTACTCAAATGGTTCGGAGGTGGTCACCAGCGTGAGCGGGGCGGTGCGGAAGAAAGCGTCCACGCTCCGGACCGGGGGAAGTTTCCCGGCGGAGATGTCAGCGCGCACCCTGTTGATGCCGGGCAGCATCAGCTTCTCCACGGCTCCGGTCACGAGGGGGCGTACCAGTGCGTCCCGGATCCTTCCCAGCGGCCCCGGCATCGGGTCCAGCCCGGGCCCGAAAGGCGGCGTCCCCTTGGACTGGAGCGGCGGGGTGTAGGGACTGAACGCTCCCCACGGGAGCCCGCTGGCTTCCGCCACCATGCGGGCACCCCACGCGTTGATGTCCACCAGCAGCAGGTCGGGATTGACGTCGCCAATGGCGCTGCGAAGGTCCGGGGCGTCAATCCGGGCACGCGCTGTGAAGGTCTCGGTGCTTGAGGCGAGGTTCGCCTTGACCGACTTCGCCAGGTAGTCCCGGTGCACCAACTCCAGGAGCCGTTGGTCGACAGGTTCGGCGTGCAGGCCCGCGCTCCGCAGCATGGGGACCTGGCCGGGAAGGGCCCGTACATGGACATCGTGGCCCCGGGCATTCAGTTCCAGGAGCAGGGGAACCATCGGAAAAAGATGGCCTATGGCGGGCGAGGTATAGCCAAGAACGGTGGACATCACGGCCTCCGGGTGAAGGGCTCCAGCATTTCGAGTAAGGAAAGTGCCACCTGGTCGCGGCTGAGGCCCGCATCCAGGCGGAGCAGCTTCCAGGTGTAGACGTCGCAGAGGGCGACGAACTGGGCCAGGCGCCGGTTCCGGTCCTGCCCGTCCGGGAGGAACCCGCCCTCAAGGAAGGGGGCGAAAACCCGCTCACACCACTGCCGGTGGAGGCGCCTGGCACCTTCGGTGATTTCCGCCAGGAGGGGTGAGGTGTCCTCCTCAGCCAACAGTTTCAGGGCCAGCGCACCGGTAGTTTCGTAGTGCTCCAGGAGGTTGTCGACGGCGGCCGGGACGTCGCCGGGGGGAACGGCGCCGCGCTGGCCGGCAACCTCTGCGGACGCGAATTCAGCGGCGGCGTGGATGAGGCCCATGCGGTCACCGAAGCGGCGGATGACAGTTTGGACGGTAACACCTGCCCGTTCCGCCACTGCATTCAGGGTGACGTCACCGAGCGGCCCTTCCTTGAACAGGTCCAAAGTTGCCTGCAGTATCCGGCGCCCCGTTTCGGCGGCGGAGGCGGCGCGCTTGGGCGAGTCGTAGGGCCGGGTCTTCATCCCGTCCGTATTCATGTTAATCAGCTTAACTCGAAATATGCCCCAAGGTAAGGGGTCCCGGGATGGTCAGGGAATCCTCAGCCGCGGGAGATGCGGATCATCTCCTCGCGCGGCACCACCTTGATGCGTTCGCGGACCACGTGGTCCAGGCCTTCGGGCCCGGTCCAGGCAGCACCGAGGCCTGCTTCGTGGGCGTCGAGCCTGTTCCAGCCCTCCCATGTGGTGTATTCGATGCCGCGCTCTTCCAGCAGGTCGATAATCGCCTGGGGGTCAGGGTTCTTGGCCGGGGGCAGGGTCAGCCGGTCCTCAAGGAGGAAACCGATGGTTTCCAGGGCGTCGCCCTTGGTGTGGCCGATCAGGCCTACCGGTCCGCGCTTGATCCAGCCGGTGGCGTAGATGCCGGGAACGGGGTTGCCTTCAGCGTCCAGGACCCGGCCGCCTTCGTTGGGGATGACGCCCCGCTTGGCGTCGTACTCGAGTTCGTCCAGGGCGGAGCCGTGGTAACCGATGGCCCGGTAAACGGCCTGGACCGGGTACTCGATGTACTCCCCCGTGCCCTTGGCATTCCCGGTCCCGTCGAGCTGCATGCGCTCGAACTTGATCCCGCCCACCTTGCCCGTGCCGTCGTCGAGCACCTCTACGGGGCTGTGCAGGAAGTGCAGGTGGAGCCGCCTGGAGGACGGGTTCTCGGACTCGGTGTGCTCCTCCACCAGCCAGTTGGTGAGCGTGTTCACCATGGTCTTGATCTGGTTGTTGCTGCGGATGGCGTCATCGGAGGCTTCGTCGAACTCGAAGTCCTCGGGGTAGAGCACAATGTCCACGTCGTTCATGTGGCTCAGTTCCCGCAGTTCCAGCGGCGTGAACTTCACCTGGGCCGGGCCCCGGCGGCCGAAGACGTGCACGTCCGTGACCGGCGAAGCCTTCAGCCCCTGGTAAACGTTGTCCGGAATCTCGGTGCTCAACAGCTCCTCAGGATGCTTGACCAGCATGCGGGCCACATCCAGTGCCACGTTGCCGTTGCCGATCACCGCGATTTCCTTCGCCTCCAGGGGCCACTCGCGGGGGACGTCCGGGTGGCCGTCGTACCAGGACACAAAATCAGCGCCGCCGAAGGAGCCCTGCAGCTCGATGCCGGGGATGTCCAGGTCAGCGTCCTTGACCGCGCCGGTGGAAAAGATCACCGCATCATAGAAGGCCCGGAAGTCGTGCAGGGTGAGGTCCCGGCCGTACGTTACGTTGCCCAGGAACCGGATGTCGCCGCGGTCCAGGACCTTGTGCAGCGCATTGACAATGCCCTTGATCCGGGGATGGTCCGGCGCCACGCCGTACCGGATCAGGCCGTACGGCGCCGGGTAGGCCTCGAACAGGTCGATGCTGACCGCGAAGTCGCCGTCCTTGACCCCGCTGGACTTCGTGAGGATGTCCGCAGCGTAGACACCGGCCGGCCCCGCGCCCACAATGGCGACGCGGAGGGGACGGGAGGAGGCGGATTCGCTGTGGTTGGACACCGGAAGCCCTTCTGAACTGGCTGTCTTGACGAGAATGCGCCGGACAGGTAGCGCACAGTCCCCTATTCTAGGGCTCAGCCGCTCTTCGCCAGCGGAACCACGTCACCTTCGCGGTACAGCAGGGCCCTGAGCTCGGCTTCGGCGGAGTCGGGCCGTTTGGGATCGATGGTTTCGCCCTCGTGGTAGTGATCCACTATGCGGGGATCGACGTAGCTCTTGCGGGCGATCGACGGCGTGTTGCCCAGCACCTCCGACGCTTCCATCATGGCCCGGGCGATGGCCCTCTTGCGTTTGGCCGCCGTCCGCCGGGCGCCTGTGCGGGCCAGGCTGCCGGCAGCCGCAACCGTGCCCCGCAGGGTCCGGAAGTCCTTGGCCGTGAAGTCGGATCCGGTCCGCTCCTTCACGTAGGCGTTGATGTCGGCACTGGTGACCGGCTTCCACTGCCGTCCCTCCTTGTACGCCAGGAGCCGGGCATTGGGGCCGCGCCGCTTGAGCAGCCGCAGCAGGACGGCGAGGTCTGCGTCGCGGAATTCCGACTCCCAGTCCTTGCCGCTCTTGGCGGGAAACTTCAGCAGGATACGGTCCTTGCGCACCGTCACGTGGGCGCAGAGCAGGGTGGCGAGCCCGTGGCTGCCGTTCTCGTTCGTGTACCGCTCAGACCCCACCCGCAGCGATCCGCTGTCCAGCATCCGGAAGGCCCCGGCGAGGACCCGGTCACGCGAAAAGCCCTCACTGCGCAGGTCCATGGTGACCCTGCGGCGGGCCGACGGCAGCGACTCCGCCAGTTGCAGGGAACGGTCGAATTTCACCCGGTCCTTCCGTTCCCGCCATTCCGGGTGGTAGATGTACTGGCGCCGGCCCACCGCATCCACACCGGTTGCCTGGATGTGCCCGTTCTCGAACGGGGCAATCCATACATCTGTCCACGCCGGCGGAATGCCGATGCTTTCCAGCCGGTCCCGAACCGGACCGGGCGGCAAGGTGGAGCCGTCCAGGTCCCGGTAGCTGAAGCCTTTACCGGCAGCAACACGGCGGTAGCCTCGGCCCGAAGCGTTGCTGCGCCGGAGCCTCATGGGGCCGTGTCCGGCCGCTTGGCGAAGATCATAAAAGCAAGCCTACTGATTATTTGCCGGTTGCGTGCCCTGCCTGCTGGAATACCTGCCCCCGGGGTGGTGTTATGGGTTCCGTGCCCACTCCCGATGGATCCTCCCCCGCCAGTGCCCCGGCTCCCGCCGCTGCGCCCCGTCCTTCCCGGGCAGCCGGCCCCAAAGCCGCCGGTCCCAGGGCCGTAGATAAGGAGACGACGGCGGGAATCCTCTTTGGCATCGGGGCTTACGGGCTGTGGGGGCTGCTGCCGCTGTACTTCTTTGTCCTCATGCCGGCGGGCGCCGTCGAAATCGTGGCCAACCGGGTGGTGTGGTCCCTGCTGTTCTGCGCCCTCCTCATCATGGCCACCCGTTCCTGGTCCGCGCTGGCGCAGGCCCTGCGGGACCGGGCCGTGTTTGGTTCGCTGGCCCTGGCCGCCCTCCTGATCGCCGTCAACTGGCTGACGTACACCTACGGGGTGACCACCGGGCAGGCCGTTGAGGCCTCCCTTGGCTACTTCATCAACCCGCTGGTGTCTGTCCTGCTGGGCGTGTTCGTCCTGAAGGAGAGGCTGCGTCCGCTGCAGTGGACCGCCGTCGGCATCGGTTTTGTGGCGGTGGGCGTCCTCACCTACTCCTACGGCAAGCTGCCGTGGATCGCACTGACCCTGGCCTTCAGCTTCGGCCTCTACGGTTTCGTCAAGAAGCGGGTGGGGTCCAGGGTGGACGCCGTCACCAGCCTCAGCGTGGAGAGCATGGTGCTGGCCCCGTTCGCGGCGGCCACGATGGTCTACCTGGCAGCCGCCGGAACAGCCACGCTCACCACACAGGGACCGGGCCATTTCTGGCTCCTGCTGGCCTCCGGCGTGATCACGGCGGTACCGCTGCTGTTCTTTGGAGCCTCGGCCCGCCGCCTTCCCCTGACAACCATCGGGCTGCTGCAGTACTTCGCGCCAGTCCTGCAGTTCATCCTGGCGCTGGTGGTGTTCAGGGAAGCGATGACCCTGGACCGCTGGATCGGCTTCGGCGTGGTGTGGGTGGCGCTGCTGGTCCTGACCGTGGACATGCTGCGCACGGCCCGCAAGGCGTCCGTGGCCCGGAGACGGAACCGGGCGGCCCTCAAATCCCCCTAGCCCCCTGTTGCCGGGAACCCCGGTGGAGTAGGTTGCTCGGATGGAGGACTCATATCAGGTCATCGTGATCGGGGCCGGATTCGCCGGCACCGCTGCAGCCAGGGAACTTGGCCGCAAGGGCGTCCGCGTCCTGCTTATCGATTCGAACAACTACCACCAGTTCCAGCCGCTGCTGTACCAGGTGGCCACCTCGCAGATCGGCGTGTCCGCCATTGCCCGCCCCATCCGGTCCATGTTCCGGCGGATTCGCAACGTGCGGGTCCTGACCGCGGAAGTTGCCTCGGTTGATGTTGGAAACCGCACCGTCACCACCGACGAGGGTGACACGTTCCGCGCCCAGGTTTTGGTGATCGCCGTGGGCGCCGTGCCCAACTTCTTCAATACGCCCGGGGCGGAGGAGCATGCCTTCCCGCTGTACTCCGTGACCGACGCCACCAGGCTTGGAACCAGCGTGACCCGGCTGCTGGACCGGGCCGACCGCGAGCCTGGAACCGAAGTGGACATGGTGGTGGTGGGCGGCGGTCCCACAGGGGTGGAGACTGCCGGCGCCCTGGCGGAAAACATCAAGTTCGTTGTGGCAAAGTTCTTCTCCCCGGAACTGGCGGCCCGGTGCCGCGTGCACCTGGTGGACATGGTGCCGAGCGTGCTCGCCATGTTTTCTTCCAGGTCCCAGGAATACACCCGGCAACGCCTGGCGAAGATAGGTGTCCAGATGCATATGGGGGTGGGCGTCACCGAAGTCAGGGCCGACGGCGTGACGCTGGCTGACGGGACGGTCATCCCGGGCGGGATCGTTGTCTGGGCCGGCGGGCTGAAGGGCGGTGACCTCATCGCCGGCTCGGGGCTGCCGCAGGGAAAGGGCGGCCGGATCGACGTCCAGGCGGACCTGACGGCCCCTGGTGCGGAAGGCGTGTATGTCATCGGCGACGCCGCCAACATCACCGATTCGACCGGAGCGAAACTGCCGCAGCTCGGTTCGGTGGCCCAGCAGGCCGGGAAGTGGGCCGCGCGCAACATCCTTGCCGACCTCAACGGCGGAACCCGGCAGCCTTTCCGCTACGTGGACAAGGGATACATGGCGATGATCGGACGGGGCGCGGCGGTGGCTGAACTGGGGCGCCGGCGCGTCCAGCTCCAGGGTCCGCTGGCTTTTCTGTCCTGGCTCCTGGTGCACCTTGCCCTGCTGTCCGGATTCCAGCAGAAAGTCCGCGCCCTGTTTTCCTGGCTCAACGGCTACGTGCTGCACAGTCCCGCGCAGGTGGTCATCGGAGAACCGGACAAAGCCCAGAGGTAGCGGCGCCTTAATCCCCCGAGGCCCCGGAACAGTAGTTCCGGGGCCTCGGGTTGTGTTCGCGCCGTTGCGAGGGGACGCTAACTCTGTGGACTGCTACGCGTTGGCTTTGATGGCGGCGGCCAGGACGTCCAGGCCGTCGGTCAGCAGTTCGTCGGTGATGACCAGCGGCGGCAGCAGGCGGATCACGTTTCCGTAGGTGCCGCAGGTGAGGATGATGACACCTTCCTTCAGGCACGCGGCCGCCACGGCCTTGGTCAGTTCCGGGTTCGGTTCCTTGGAGCCAGCCTGGACCAGTTCGACGGCGAGCATGGCGCCGCGCCCGCGGACATCGCCGATAACGGCTGTTCCGGCACCGGCAAGCTCGGCCTGCAGCGCGCGGAGGCGGGTAGTGGCCAGGGCTTCAATGTGGCGGGCCCGGCCGTTCAGGTCGTACTCCTCCATGGAGCCGATGGATGCCAGCGCGGCTGCGCATGCCACCGGGTTGCCGCCGTAGGTGCCGCCCAGGCCCCCGGGGTGCACGGCGTCGAGCAGGTCTGCCCGGCCGGTGATGGCGGAGAGCGGCATGCCGCCGGCGATCCCCTTGGCCAGGGTCAGGATGTCCGGGACAACACCCTCGTGGTTGACGGCGAACCATTCACCGGTGCGGCAGAAGCCGGACTGGACCTCGTCGGCGATGAACACGATGCCCTTGTCCTTGGCCCAGGCGGCCAGCGCGGGGAGGAAGCCCTCGGCGGGGACAATGAACCCGCCTTCGCCTTGGATGGGTTCGATGATGATCGCGGCAACCTGGTCCCCGCCGATCTGCTTCTCGATCATGGTGATGGCGCGCTTGGCGGCCTCGGCACCGGTGATCTCCGGGTTTTCCTCGCGGTACGGGTAGCTCATGGGCATGCGGTACACCTCGGGCGCGAAGGGGCCGAAGTTGGTCTTGTACGGCATGGCCTTCGCGGTGAGCGCCATGGTCAGGTTGGTGCGGCCGTGGTAGGCGTGGTCGAAGGCCACGACGGCGTCGCGTCCGGTGGCGAGGCGGGCCACCTTGACGGCGTTCTCCACCGCCTCAGCGCCTGAATTGAAGAGGACCGTGCGCTTCTCGTGGTCGCCGGGCGTGAGGCGGTTGAGCTGCTCGGCCAGTGCCACGTACCCCTCGTACGGGGTGACCATGAAGCAGGTGTGCGTGAAGTGCTCCACGGCTTCCTTGACGGCACCGACGACGGCGGGATCGGACGCGCCCACGCTGGTCACCGCGATGCCTGAGCCGAGGTCGATGAAGGAGTTGCCGTCGACGTCGTGGATGATCCCGCCGTCGGCGTCTGCAACGTAGACGGGAACGGCGGAGGCGACGCCGGCGGCAACTACTGCCTTGCGGCGCTCGGCCAGTGCCACCGACTTGGGCCCGGGGAAGTCGGCCTGGACCCGGCGCTTCTGCTCCAGGCGGAAGGTGATGTCTGATGCGGTGGTGGTCATGGGGAGCCTTTCTGGAAAGCCTGGGGTTTGATGCGGAGGTTTGGCGGCGGGGTTATGCGTCGAGTGCACTCATGACGTGCTTGATGCGCGTGTAGTCCTCAACGCCGTACATGGAGAGGTCCTTGCCGTAGCCGGACTGCTTGAAGCCGCCGTGGGGCATTTCGGCGGTGAGGAGGATGTGGGTGTTGATCCAGACGGCGCCGAAGTCCAGGTCGCGGCTCAGGCGCATGGCCGTGCCGTGGTCGGTGGTCCACACGCTGGAGGCGAGGGCATAGTCCACGTCATTCGCCAGTTCCACAGCTTCTTCCTCGGTGCTGAACTTCTGCACGGTGATGACGGGCCCAAAGGTTTCCTTCTGGACGATGTCATCGCTTTGCCTGGCGCCGGTGACGATGGTGGGTTCGAAGAAGTAGCCCTTCTCCCCCGCCCGGTGGCCGCCAATTTCGATCCGGCAGTTGGCAGGCAGGTTCTCCACCACCGAGCTGACGGCGTTGAAGTGGTTGACGTTGTTCAGCGGGCCGAAGTAGTTGTCCTCATCGTTCTGCGAGCCGGTGCGGAGGGTTTTGGTGTGCTCCACCATGGCGGCGACGACGTCGTCGTGCACCGAGTCTTCCACCAGCACGCGCGTGATCGCGGTGCAGTCCTGGCCGGCGTTGAAGAACGCGAACTCGGCGATGGCCGCGGCACTCTTCTTGATATCGGCGTCCTTGAAGACGATGGCCGGCGCCTTGCCGCCAAGCTCCAGGTGGGCACGCTTGAGGCCCTTGGCCGCACCGGACGCCACAGCGATGCCGGCACGGACGGAGCCGGTGATGGACACCAGGCCGGGAACCTTGTGGTCCACCATCAGGGCACCGGTCTCGCCCGTGCCCAGCACCACGTTCAGGACGCCGGCGGGCAGGATGTCCCCTGCGAGGCGGGCCAGGACCAGCGTGGATTCCGGGGTGGTGTCCGAGGGCTTGAGGACCACGGTGTTGCCGGCGGCGAGCGCCGGGCCGATCTTCCAGATGGCCATCAGGAAGGGATAGTTCCAGGGTGCAACCTGTGCCACGACGCCGATGGGTTCGCGGCGGACGTAGGAGGTGTGCCCCTCTAAGTATTCGCCGGCGGACTTGCCTTCAAGGATGCGGGCTGCGCCGGCAAAGAAACGGAGCTGGTCGGCGCCGGCCGCCACTTCCTCGGAGGCGATCAGGGAGCGGACCTGGCCCGTGTTGCGGTGCTGGGCCTCCACGAGTTCGTCACTGTTGGCCTCGACGGCGTCGGCGAGCTTGAGGAGCATCAGCTGGCGCTGCCCCGGGGTGACGTGCTTCCAGGTCCTGAAGGCGTCCTTGGCTGCGGTCATGGCGGCGTCCACATCGGCCTGCACCGAGACGGGCGAGTGCGCCACGACCTCCCCGTTGGCCGGGTTCACGATGTCCAGCAGGGTGGTGCCGGCAGGGGTGACGAACTTCCCGTTGATGAAGTTCTGCAAGGTTTGGACCACGGTGTGCAACCTCTTTCGTAGGGGCCACCCGCGCCCGGGCGGAGTTCGGGGCGGATGGATTGAACTGCCTTGAGCCTATGCCAGCGCCCCTGTGCAGTGAATAGCCACCTGCACACCCTTCCGGGAGCTGTTTAGTGCGGTTGCCCAGCGCCCGTTTATCCTTGATCCATGGCCATTTCCCTTGCCGCCCTGCTGGGTGTTAACTCCCTGAAGCTGTCCAAGGCCGGGGTCGCCGAGACCACCTGGCACCAGGACATCAACTGGGTGGCAGTCACGGAACTGGAGGATCCGCACCGGTTCCTCAACGGCGGGGAACTGATCCTCACCACCGGCCTGCGCCTGCGGTCCGCGCCGGAGCAGCGGCGCTTTGTCCGGCAGGTGCAGCGGGCCGGTGCCGTGGGCATTGGCTTCGGCGTGGGGCTCTCGCACGAGACGGTCCCTCCTGCCCTGCTGGCGGAGGCGAACCGGTGGGGCCTGCCGGTGGTGGAGGTTCCCTACGAGACGCCGTTCATTGCCATCGGCAAGCTGGTGGCCGACGCCCAGTCCGCGGACCACTACGCCAAACTCGAGCGGCTGATCGCCGGGCACCAGATTCTGGCCCGGGCACTGCTCACCGGTGGCGGGCTCGCCGAGCTCCTCAAGCACCTGGGCAACATGCTGCGCACCGACGTGGCCCTCACCCAGTTCACGGCCCAGCTCTACAACAGCAGCAGCGATTCCCCGTCCGCGGACTCCTGGTCCTCCTATCCCGTCCCCACCGGCCGGCGGGATGCCTGCACCCTCTGGGTCCGGCAGCCCTTCGAGGACTCGGGCATCATCGGGTACGCCCAAAGCCTGATCAGCGTGGAGCTGAACAACATGGTCAAGCAGCGCCAGGCCCAGCGTGCCCTCTGCGGCCAGGTCCTGGAAGACGTGATCCACGGGGCGCTGGAGACCAGCGAGGCCCAGCGGCGCCTGGCCGGCGTGGGCGTCAACAGCACCCGGAAGAACGTGGTGCTGCTGGCCGTTTCGGCCGCCCACAACAAGGCACTGGTGAGTACCTCGGTGCCGCGCGAACTGGAAAAGGCGGTGGCCGCCGTCGTGGGCAAGGACCTGGTGCTGGTCATTAATGACGACGGCGGCGGCGCACCTGCCCTTGCCCGGAAACTGAGCGACCACCTGGCAGAAGCCGGCATCCACGCCACGATCGGGATCGGCGGCGCGTACACCAAGCCGAACGGCCTGCGGTGGAGCTACTTTGAGGCCCGTGACGCGGCAAGCCACGGCCTGCCCGTCAATGAGCCGGAGCGCCTCAGCCTGACGTCGCTGCTCCTGGCCAGCGAGGACGTACCGCTGGCGGACATGGCCAACGAGTCCCTGGACCCGCTGCGGACCTTTGACGCCGCCCACGGCTCGGAACTGATGGCCACGCTGGAGAGCTACCTCAACAACAACGGCTCGGTGGCCGCCGTCGCCGAGGAGCTCACCCTGCACCGGAACACCGTCCGGTACCGGCTGGCGCAGATTACCGAGCTGACCGGTTACGACCCCGCCGTCACTGCGGACCGCGTGCAGCTCTGGCTGGCGCTGGCCGTGGCCCGGCTGTCCGCGCGGCAGGGGAAATAACGCCAACACGGGGTCACTTCCTGCCCGATATCAGCGATTTATCGGGCGTTATCTGACCCCGCGTTGCCCTGACATGCCGCTACCCCAGCCCGCGGCGCAGCAGTTTCCGGGACTTCCTGCGGGCTTTCCGGTACTGGGCCTCGGAGCTGCTGATCAGCCCGTCCTCCCGCGTCTCCAATGCTGCATAGGCTGCCGCAGCCGGCGTCGGTTCCTGCCGTGAGCCCACCGTGGCCAGCAGGTCCCGGGCGATCACGGCGTCGTGGAAATTGCCCAGGATCTTTTGCTGCCGATGCGCGGCCTTGGCCACCTTGTCCCCACGTTTGCCGTAGACCTGGGCGGCAGATTCCGCCACGTGCCGCAGCTTCTTGGCATCCTTGCGCACCTGGTGGAGGGCGGTTTCGTGGGCCGTTCCGCGCTTGGACCGCACCGCGGCCTTGTGCGAGCGCCGCAGCCGCCTGGCAGCCTTGGCCACGGCTTTCGCAGCCACGCGGCGCCCCGGCACCACCGGGTCCGGACGGACCGGCGGTTTGTCCCGGAACGCCTCCAGGTCATCCAGGAGCCGGAAGTAGCGTTCCGAGCGCAGCGCCTCCTGGAGCTGCCGGTAACCGTCGTCATAGGCGCCGCCCACTTTGTGCTCCACCTTGGCCCTGACGTCGTCCACGCCCTCCCCCGGCGTAAGGTCGTCGAGGTGCCCGCGGAGCCTGGCCAGCAGGACCTCGGCATCCCGTGGCGCGCCGAGCAGCTGGCCCAGCCATTTCAGTTCGTCGCGCAGCCGGCGCACCGGAGCGGCTGCATAAAGTTTTGAGTAGGCAGAAAGCACGGAGCGGACCCGGCGGAGCGCGGACCGCATGTCGTGCACCGACTCGGGCTCCTCCAGCCGGACTCCCGGGTCCCGGGCCAGGATCTCCCCGATCTGTCCACTGAGGTAGGCCGTGACGACGGCGGCTGCGGGGGCTTTCCTGCCGGCAGCCAGGGCAGGGGTACTTCCGTTCCGGGACGGGCCGGCGTCCGGGAGGGAGCCGGCGGCGCCGCCCAGCGCACGGGCAAGCTTCGAGGCGTGCCCGGCGGGACGGGCTCCGGCCTTGGCCAGCAGCTCCTCGGCGGGGCCGAAGAACCCGGGATCGCCATGGACGAGTTCCAGTTCCCATTCACGCCAATGCTGCTTCTCCCCGCCGCCCCCGGCTCCGCCTTTTTGTCCGCGGTGCAGGAGCTCGGCCGTCACCCGGTCATCGGCGAGGTCCGCCAAGTGAACGCCGTCCTCGCCGTACAGGGCGTGGGTGGTGCGGCTGGTTTCCAGCCGCACCACCGGAACCACTTCAGCCCCCCGGAGGTATGCCTGGAGGTAGGCCAAGAGGCTGTCAGGCACCACATCGGGCTGCCCCAGCGGGGCGTGCAGTTCCCGCCGCTGCAGCGGTTCCGTTGCGGAAGTAGCGTCATCCAGCGGCGGCAGCTTCAGGTGCCAGCCGGCGTCGGTTCCGCCGGTGCGGCGGCGGAGGGTGATCCGGTGGGACGCCAGTGTATGGCGCTTCGTGTCGAAGTAGACGGCCTGAAGCACAGCAGTATGGGGAAGACCCGCCCTGGTGACTCCGGGGAGCCCCTCCAGCGGAGGCACTGTGGCGTCCTCGTCGACGTCGTACTTCTTCTCAATCTCCGTTTGTTGGCTCACCGAAACAGGCCGTCCTTCCGCGTCGTTGCGGCGGGTCCGGACCTGGCTGGCCCGGTGCCGTAACCGGATTCTATTGCCCGAAGATGAACGGCCGGGAGAGAGGTCCGCCACAAAACTGCAGACGTCAAACGTCTAACCTTTAGACTCGAGAAATGCCTGAGTCGTATCCTCCCGCCGCCAACGCGCCCGCTGCTGCCGCCCCGGCAACCCCGGCCGTCCCGGCCGCCGCTTTGCCCGGGACGGGTACCAAGCCCCGGTCCGCCGTCGTTTTCGGTGTGATTGCGCTGGTGCTGATCGGACTGAACCTGCGCGCGGGCATTACCGGAGCGTCCGCCCTGCTGCATGACCTCCAGGCAGTCCTCGGGTATGGGGCGCTGGTGGCCGCCGTCATCCCGTCCATCCCCACGCTGTGCTTTGCGCTGGCGGGCGCCGGCACCTCCTGGCTAACCGGGCGCCTTGGCGTGGAAAAGGCGATCCTGGTGGCCCTGGCCATGCTGGCCAGCGGGCTCCTCCTGCGCGGCATTCCGGCCACCGGCATGCTGGTGGCCGGCAGCGTCCTTGGCATGTCCGGCCTGGCCGTCTGCAACGTGGCCATGCCCTCCTTCATCCGGGAACACTTCGCGCACCGCACGTCGCTCATGACCGCCGTCTACACGGTGACCATGACCACGGGTGCCACCGTGACCGCCGTCGCCGTGGTTCCGCTGGCCCACGCCCTCGGTTCGCCGTCGGCGGCCGTCGGTGCCATTGGCATCACCGCCGTCGCGGCCCTCCTTGGCTTCCTGCCCGTGGCACTGCACGCCCACCGCAACAGTCCCCGGAGGCCGGCGGTCCGCGTCTCGCCGTGGCCGCTGCTGCGGACCCGCAAAGGGCTGCTCCTTACAGTGATCTTCACGCTGCAGGCCCTGCTCGCCTATGCCCTGCTGAGCTGGTTCCCCTACATGCTGACCACCATGGGCATGAGCGCCTCGGACAGCGGACTGATGTTCGGGCTGATGCAGCTGGTCTCCGTGCCGGCAGGCATGGTGCTGATCGCGATCGGCTCGCGGCCACGGATGCTGCGGCCTACGTTCTACCTGGTCAGCGTCACCATGGTGGCGGGCCTGGTGCTGCTGCTGGTGCTCCCGGTGGGGCTGGCCGCCGTCCCTGCCGCCCTGCTGGGCTTCGGCCTGGGCATCTTCCCGCTGGTGATGGTGATGATCAGCCGCAGCGGGGCGAGCACCGCCGAAACCACCGCATTGTCCACGCTTGCCCAGTCCACGGGCTACCTCCTGGCCACGGCCGGGCCGTTCGGGATGGGACTGCTGCACAGCGCCACCGGCGGCTGGACCCTGCCCCTCCTGCTCCTGCTTGGCCTGGCGCTGGCCCAGATCGTGGTGGCCCACCTGATCACCGGCAGGGCCATGACCAACGCCGTTGGAAGGAAGTAGCACGCCATGGCCCTAAGCCCATCCTCCCGCCCGCCGCTCGCGGACGAGGTCACCGCCAAGCTGCGCAGCATGGTCCACTCCGGCGAATGGCCCCTGCACCGGCGCATCCCGTCCGAAACCGAGCTGATAGCCCGCCTCGGCGTCTCCCGCGGCACCCTCCGCGAGGCCGTCAAGGCCCTTGCCCACAGCGGAATGCTGGAGGTCCGGCGCGGTGACGGCACCTACGTCCGGGCCACCAGTGAAATTTCCGGCGCGGCCCGCCGGCTGTACCAGGACCACACCGAGGAGCACATCCTGGAAGTCAGGCTGGGCCTGGACACCCAGGCGGCCCGGCTGGCGGCGAGGAATGCCACGGACGACGACGTCACGGCCCTGCGTGCCCTGCTCGCCGCCCGGGACGAGGCCTGGGTGGCCGGCGACTACGAAGCCTGGGCGCGCGCTGACTGGGGTTTCCATGAACGGGTAGCCCAGGCCTCCGGCAACCCCCTGCTGCACGAGCTGTATGCCAGCTTTGGAGGCGCCTTCCACCAGGACCTCCTGAAGCAGCAGGGCCGGCCCGGTTTCGACGGGCGCCCGCATGAGGGGCACGGCCTGCTGGTTGATGCCATTGAACTCCGTGACGCGGAGGCCGCCGTGGCCACCGTGAACCGGAACCTGAACTCCTGCGCCGAATGGCTCGCCGGATAGTCCTGCGGGGTTTCACCCTTGCCCAATCCGTCAGTAGGCTTACTACCTGAGAAGGTAGTAAGCCTGTCCGGCATCCCGGCGCGGCAGGCACCCGCCGACGATGAGGAGTTCCCATGGCGCGATCATCACGCCTCACCGAGCACGACGTGAGCCACGAACCCCCGCAGGAGGCCACGGCACAATCACCGGCTGTTCCGGCTGCCGCCGCGCACGGGGAGCCCGGCGGCGAGGGCCACCGCCCGGCGGCTGCCCGGAAGCCCAAGGAACCCAGGTCCCCCTCCGAGCTCTGGGGTGACAGCCTGGGCAGGGTGGGCATCCGCGCCGCCCAGGTCCTGCTGATCCTTATCGTTGCGGTTGTATCCGTCTACGCGCTGATGCAGATCAAGCTCTTAGTCATTCCAATCCTGATAGCGCTGATCCTGGCCGCGGCCATCGGCCCGTTCGTGAACATGCTCCGGCGCCGGGGGCTGCCCGGGGGACTGGCAACAGGGATCGCGTTCATCGGCCTTTTGCTGGTGCTGGGCGGCGTGTCCACCGTCATCTACTTCTCGGTGCGCAACCAGTGGAGCGAGCTCGCCCAGCAAGCCTCCTCCGGACTGGATGAGCTGGAGAAGTTCCTGCTGACCGGGCCCGTCCCCATCGAGCAGGAACAGCTGGACCAGGCCCGGCAGGGCATCATCGACTTCGCCACCAGCAGCCAGGTCCGCTCCGGCGCGATCACCGGGTTGTCCGTGGTCACCGAGTTCATCGCCGGGGCCGGCCTGATGATCGTCATCCTCTTTTTCTTCCTGAAGGACGGCGCCAAGATCTGGAACTTCTTCCTCCGCCCGTTCACCGGAGCCCGTGAAGCCAAGCTGCGCCGCGTGGGCCGCCGCACCCTTGAGGTGCTCGGCGGCTACGTCCGCGGCACCGCGATCGTCGCCCTGGTGGACACGGTGGCCATCGGCGCCGCGCTGCTGATCATGCAGGTGCCCCTGGCCATCCCGCTGGCCATCGTCGTCTTCATCACCGCCTTCATCCCCTGGTTGGCGCCACCGTGGCCGGGATCCTTGCAGCCCTGGTGGCGCTGGTGGCGAACGGGCCGGTGGTCGCCCTGATCGTGGTGGCCGTGGTCATCGCCGTCAACCAGCTCGAGGGCGACCTGCTGCAGCCCATCGTCATGGGCAAGTCCCTGCAGCTCCACGCCCTGGTGATCCTGATGGCGTTGACGGCCGGAACCATCCTCGCCGGCATCGTGGGTGCGGTGCTGTCCGTGCCGCTGGCCGCCGTTGCCTGGGCCATCATCCAGGTATGGACTGCCGAGGACCCGAACCTCGAGGACATGAACCCGAACCTGCCGCCGGCGGGCACCAAACCGATCTAGGCCGGCCGGCAAGGACACCTTCCCGGCCCCGTGCACGACGACGGTCCGGCACCCAGGTGCCGGACCGTCGTCGTGCGTTGCCGCCTTACCCCGGGGCAGGCACCCGTATGGCTAGGAGCGCAGGCCCGCGAGGACGTTCTTGGGACGCTGCATCTCGCCGTGCTTCGCACCCAGGACAACCACCAGGCCGGCGAACGCCGGGATGACCCACTGCAGCACCTTCAGCTGCTGCTGGGCCGCCTTCAGTTCGTCGGATGCCTCCGGCCGGGGCTCCGTGGCACCCGCGGCGCCCTGGTCCGCAAGCTTCTCCACCTTCTTGCCAAGGATGCCGGAGTACAGCGTTACCGCCGCGCCTACCACCGTCACCGCCGTCTTGATCACGGTGTCCCGGGCCACGCCCTCCTGCTTGGCAATGCGTCCCTTGTTCTCCCAGGCGATGGCCAGGTCCGCCACGAGGTGGGAGGCGAAGGCCGCCGTCTGGAACGGCGCCCACTTCATCCAGCCGGCACTGGAGAGCCGGGTGCGTTCGGACGGATCCTTGGCTGCCGCCGCTGCACCGTTGAGGCCGATGGCCCCCATGAGGGATCCGCCGAACCACGCCGCTGCCGTCAAATCGTGAACTGACCGGGCAATGAGATTTCCTGCCATGTTGTGCATTCCTAACGTCGAAGTGGTTGCGGGATGCCGCTCGTGCGGTCTTCGCTTGCCGTGTCCCGTCAGGGTCTTGGCCCGCCCATGGTAAGCACACTTACTAATGTTACGAAAGCCCGTCTTCCCAGAGCAGAACGCGTAACATCGTCGCCATGGGAAACACAGGGACTTTGTTTGGCTGGGCTTTTGGGGACCCGGCCCGTGAAGACGAGAACGCATACATAGAAGGCCTGCAGAACGAGGCACTGGGCAACGCCCGGGAGACGGCCAAAGCCAAGGGGGTGGCCGTGGTGCCGGACTCCCAGGTGTTCACGGTCCTGAGTGCGGACGACTCCCTGGTGGAACTGGACAACGCCCCCGGAAGGCTCGTGGTCCGCTGCACCGTGCACGTCGAGGGGCCCGGCGCCGAGAAGCTGCGGGCCGAAGGACCAATGAACGGCTGAGCCATGTCTGACGGGGAATCCACCATCCGCCAGGCCGCGGACGCTGTCGAGGAGGCCTCCAACCACAAGGCCCTGGACGTCCTGGCGCGCACCGGATTCGCCGTCATGGCCCTGCTGCACGTGATCATCGGCGCCATTGCCATCGCCGTGGCGTTCGGCCAGCCCGGCGAGGCCGAACCCACCGGGGCGATCGAGCAGCTCGCCGCCAACGCCTGGGGCCCGGCCGTGATGTGGGCCTGCGTACTGGCTTGCCTCGGCCTGGGGCTGTGGCAGGCAAGCGAGGCCACCCTGCGGGCACGCCGGCTCCCCCGCAGGGAGCGCGTGTCCAAGCTCATTTCCTCCGGTTTCCTGGCCATCGCCTACAGCAGCGTGGGGTTCAGCTTCGCCGGTTTCGCCGTCGGGCTGCGTGGGGATTCCAGTGACAGCACCCGGGATTTCAGCGCCTCGCTGATGGCTACGCCGCCAGGGCTGTGGACGCTGGTGGCCCTCGGCCTGACGATCATTGGGATTGGAATCTACTTCATGGTCAAGGGGGTCCGCCGGGGGTTCAAGGAGGAGCTGTACTACTTCGACGGCAGGCGGCGCGGCAGGCTGATCGACGTCCTGGGCGTCGGCGGCCACATCGCCAAAGGCGTAGCGCTGGTCCTCACCGGACTGCTCTTCGTCATCGCCGCCGCCAAGCACAGCCCGGACGAATCCACCGGGCTGGACGGCAGCCTCAAGGCCCTCCAGGACCATCCCTTCGGGCCGTACCTCCTGGTGGCCATCGGTGCCGGATTCATCGCCTATGGGATTTTCGCCCTTGTCCGGTCGCGGTTCGGACGCATGTAGTTCCGCCTTTTCGGGGTAGGAAGGAAGCATGACGGACCACCTTGTGAGTGACCAACCAGCGGCCGGCCGCGCCGGACCCATAGGTACGACGGCGGGCGGGGCCTTAAGTACGACGGCGGGCGGCGCCTTCGCAGGCATGTTCCGCCTCCTCAAGCTGGCCCGGCCTGACCGGCCCATCCATCCGGACGGGGTGGGACTGGCCGGGGACCTGGCGAGGACCGGCAGCCCCGGTGAGCCGAGCGGGCTGGACTGGCTGGACCAGCCCGGCACGGACACCGTCGAGGCGAGGTTTTCCCGTTCGGCCGGCCTGCCGCAGAACCTTCCGGACATCCTGGGGCTTGCGCTTCGGGTCACCCCGCCCGGCGGTCATGCTCCCGGCGGCCCTGCTGCCGGCTTTGCCGGCCCCGGCCCGGCCGACGTCCTCTTCGCGTCCACCGGCTGGCGGCTGCCCGGCCGGTTCCTGCTCCAGCCCAAACTCGACGTCGCAAGCGCCACCCTGACCACCCTCATGCCGTACCGCGGCCGGAAAGGTCCGGTGCTGCTGGGCCTGCGGACGGAGCAGCTTCCGGACGCGTCGCTGGCTTCCGGGGAATGGATTCTTGGACTGTACTGGGCCAGGCCAGCCGGGCAGTGGCATGAGTGCGGCGAGCTGCGCCTGCGCGCCGCCCCCGAGCCGCGGGACACTCCCCTGCGCTTCGACCCGCTCGCCAACCAGCCGCCCGGAACACAAACGTATGCCTGGGCGCGCCGCCTCCGGGAGCGCTCCTACCTGGCGGCACAGCAGCCGGCTCCTGCCGCCGTCGTACGCTCCGCCGCTGCGGCGGGAAATCCTGCCCGCTCCACCACCACAGGAAGGAACACCATGTCCACCGTGTCCCAGCTGTTCAACTCCCCCGCCGCCGATATCTGGAAAGTCATCGCCGACGGCTGGCTGTACTCCGGCTGGGTGGTGGGCGCTTCCCGGATCAGGGCCGTGGATGACACGTGGCCGCAGGCCGGCTCACGCCTGCACCATTCCGTGGGCGCGTGGCCGCTGGTGATCAACGACAGCACGCAGGTGACCGGCGTCGAACCCGGTAAATCCCTGGAACTGGTGGCCCGCGGCTGGCCCATGGGCGAAGCGAAGGTGGCCATCACCCTTGAGGACCGGGGCGATCAGTGCCTGGTGACCATCGCCGAGGACGCCATCCGCGGACCCGGCAAGCGGGTGCCCAAGGTACTGCGTGACCCCGCAATCTCAGTGCGCAACCGCGAGACCCTCAAGCGGCTCGAACTCATGGCAGCAGGCGGGGCAGGGAGATAGCACGCACGGGTTAAAGCAACGCGGGGTCACTTTCCGCCCAATAACTTCGGATTATCGGGCGGAAAGTGACCCCGCGTTGTTCCTGCGAACTAGACCTGCGCGGCCACGCCGTCGCGGGAGATGTCCACCATGTCCTCGCGCGGCACCACCTTGATGCGCTCGCGCTTGACCTCGACACCGTGGGAGCCGCCGGCCTCCGTGGCGGCTGCGCCAAGGGCGAGCTCGTGCGCGTCCAGCGCCAGCCAGCCTTCCCAGCTGGTGAACTTCACGCCCCGGGCATCGAGGAGTTCCACGACGGCGTCCTCTGCGGGAACACTGGCCAGCGGGAGGTTTTCGCGGTCCTCCAGCAGGTAGGTGACGGTCTCGAGGGCGTCGCCCTTGGTGTGGCCGATCAGGCCCACCGGTCCGCGCTTGATCCAGCCGGTGGCGTAGATGCCCGGCACGTGGGTGCCCGAGGCGTCCAGGACGCGGCCGCCGTCGTTCGGGATGACGCCCTTGGTGTGGTCGAACTCGATCTCCGGCAGGGCGGAGCCGAAGTAGCCGATGGCGCGGTACACGGCCTGGACCGGGTACTCCACGAACTCGCCGGTGCCGCGGGCGTTGCCCGTGCCGTCCAGCTCGGTGCGCTCAAACCGCATGCCGGCCACCTTGCCCGGGGTCTCGGCGTCGTCATAGATCTCCACCGGGCTGTGCAGGAAGTGCAGGTGCAGGCGGCGGGAGGCCTTGAGCTCGGAGAGGTCCTCGGGCTGCTCGGCGATCCAGTTGGTGAGCGTGCCCACCATGGTCTTGGTCTGGTTGTTCGTCTGGATCTGGCGGTCCGATTCCTCGTCGAACTCGAAGTCCTCCGGGTACAGGATGATGTCCACGTCCTTGGAGTGGGACAGCTCGCGCAGCTCCAGCGGGGTGAACTTCACCTGGGCGGGGCCGCGGCGGCCAAAGACGTGCACGTCCGTGACCGGGGAAGCCTTCAGGCCGGCGTAGACGTTGTCCGGGATTTCAGAGACCAGCAGGTCGTCGGCGTGCTTGGACAGGACGCGGGCCACGTCCAGTGCCACGTTGCCGTTGCCGATCACGGCGATTTCCTTGGCCTCGAGCGGCCATTCGCGCGGCACGTCCGGGTGGCCGTCGTACCAGGAGACGAAGTCGGCGCCGCCGAAGGAGCCTTCGAGCTCGATGCCGGGGATGTTCAGGTCCGCGTCCTTGATGGCGCCGGTGGCGAAGATGACGGCGTCGTAGTGGGTGCGGAGGTCCTCGATGGTGAGGTCGGTGCCGTAGTCCACGTTGCCGAAGAAGCGGATGTCGCCGCGGTCCAGGACCTTGTGCAGGGCGTTGACGATGCCCTTGATGCGGGGGTGGTCCGGGGCAACGCCGTAGCGGATCAGGCCATAGGGTGCCGGGTAGCGGTCAAAGAGGTCGATGCTCACGGTCAGCTCGCCGCTCTTGACGGCCTCGCTCTTGGTGAGGATGTCCGCGGCGTAAACGCCGGCCGGGCCGGAGCCCACGACGGCGACGCGCAGCGGACGTTCGGCAGAACCTACGGTGGTGCTTGATGACACGGCTGTGTTCCTTTTCTTCGGTCCGTCCCAACTAGGTAGCGCTAAGTGTCGTTATGAGGGTTCAAAACGACACTTGGCGCTACTCAGTTGGGTGGGAGCTACTAGGTTGTGAGGACTCGGGGCTTGCGGGGGCTGTTCGGGGTGGTGGTGCTGTAGTCAGCGGTTTTGAAGTGCGACGGCGCGAAAGGGCTCACGCGCACCACGTCACCGATGACAATCACGGCAGGATTTGCGACGCCGGCGGCTTCCGCCTGGTCGGCAATGGAACCAAGGGTGCCGATCGTCACGCGCTGGTCCGGCAAATAGCCGTTTTCCACGATACCAACTGGCGTCCCGTCAGGCAGCCCGGCTTTGCCGAGGGCGGACGCGGACTCGCGAAGTTGGCCCACACCCATGAGCAGGACGATGGTGTGGTCGGGGCGGGCGGGGATTTCAGAGAGTTCCTCGTGGCCGGTCACCACGCTGAAGCCCTTCGCCAGTCCGCGGTGCGTCACCGGGATTCCGGCTGCGGCGGGAACGGAGATCGCCGACGTGACGCCGGAAACCACTTCAACCTCGACGCCGTGCTGCCGGCAGTGTTCGGCCTCTTCCCCGCCGCGGCCCAGGACGTACGGGTCGCCGCCCTTGAGCCGGACCACCCGGTGGCCTTTGAGGGCTTCCTCGACGAGGATCCGGTTGATCTCCGCCTGCGGCACGGGGTGGTGGCCGGGCGTCTTGCCAACCTCGATCACGCGGACATCGGGTGCAAGTTCGTTCAGGAGTTCGCGGGGGCCTAGGCGGTCGGCCACCACGACGTCGGCCTGGCCCAGGAGCCGGCGGCCGCGGACGGTGATGAGCCCGGTATCGCCGGGGCCGCCACCCACCAGCGCAACGGAACCGCGGTGGGCCCGGCGGCGGCGCAACGGAAGGTCACCCGTTTCGAGGGCGGTAGCAACGGCGTCGCGCACTGCCATGGCACGGCGGGGGTCTCCCCCGGCGTTCACGGCGATCTTGACGTCGTCCACCTCGGCGACTGCCGGGGTCCAGGCGGCGGAGGCTTCATGGTCGGAGGCGTTGACGCACCAGATGCGCTGCGCCTCGGCGTCGTTCGAGACCTGGGCGTCCACGGCGGTATCGCCGGTGGCGGTCTGGACGAACCAGGCGCCGTCGACGTCGGACGGAAGGTAGGTGCGTTGCTCCCAGGTGAGGTGGCCGGCGTCGGCCATGTCCTGGAGCGCGGCGGAGGCAACGGGAGCCACGACGGTGACCACTGCACCGGCGTCGAGCAACCCCTTGGCGCGGCGGGCAGCAACGGGGCCCCCGCCCACCACCAGCACCGGGCGGCCGAGGAGGCGCAGCGCGGTGGGGTAGATATCCTGAATTGCCATGAATCAACGGTAGGGCCGCGTCACAATCGCCCACAAAGGCCGAGCAACACCAGTTCACGCAAGGTAACGCTTCGTCACAAAGCTGCCAGGCCGTCGTCGTGCGCCTTCATGGGGCACATTGGCGGGGCTCAGGGCCGTCTGCGCCGTTGTCCCCGGCGCGTCCGTGCCAATGTGCCCCGATTCAGCTGCTGATGCCGGCGAGGAACCGGCCGCGGTCCCGGATGAGCCGGTGCAGGTAGGGCCGCAGGACCAGCTTTTCGGCTGCACGGCCAAGGAGCCCGAACGGCGCCGTGAACTCCACCCGGTCTGTCATGATGCAGCCGCCGGGGGTGGCCTCGAATTCATGGACGTGGCGGAAGGACCGGAACGGGCCGCGGATTTGCTCGTCCGTGAAGCTCCGCGGGTAGTCCATCTGGGTGACGCGGCTGGTCATCGTGAGCGAAAGCCCGAAATGCCGTGCCCGCCAGGAGACTTCCTGGCCCTCACCGATCAGCCCGGACGTCACGCCGGCCACCGCCCGCTCCCCCGAGCCTTTCTGGGATTCCACGTGGGCGTCGACGCTGCGGGCAAGGTCGAACAGCCTCTCCGGTGGAAGGGAACTCTCGGTGTGGCACGCAAAATTGGCGGTCATGGGGCCAGTCTGCCATCCAGGTCCTTTGGGTCGGCACCTCCCGGGTCCGGCCGCAAATGCGTAACTTTTGGGCCTGATGCAGGATGGTGCCCGCGGCATCGCGCGGCGGGGCAGCCCGGGGCGGTCAGAAGTTACGCATTTGGGGCGGCGGACACGGCAAAGCCCGACGGCGGGAGGTCGCCGTCGGGCTTTGCTGGTGATCGCAGGCGGGGGTGCTTAGCGGGTACTGCCGGCCAGGAGGCCGCGGCTGCGGAGGAGCCGCTTCTCGATGGGCCCGAAGACCAACAGCTCTATCAGGATGCCGACGGCGAGGATCAGCAGGATCGCCGACATCACCACGGCCATGTCGGACAGCTGCCTTCCCTGGTCCAGCAGGGAGCCCAGGCCGAAGCCGATGGTGCCGCCCACGGCGATGATTTCCGCCGCCATGAGTGAACGCCAGGAGAAGGCCCAGCCCTGCTTCAGTCCGCCCAGGTAGCCGGGCAGTGCGGCGGGGAGGATGATCTGCAGCGCCATCTCCAGCCGGGACGCGCCCA
The DNA here is from genome assembly GCF_009741265.1 of Pseudarthrobacter sp. GA104. Classification (GTDB taxonomy): domain Bacteria; phylum Actinomycetota; class Actinomycetes; order Actinomycetales; family Micrococcaceae; genus Arthrobacter. The sequence goes on along the minus strand of NZ_WOWL01000001.1, from coordinate 3,333,517 downwards.
GGACGGTGCCCACGCGCCGGTACTGCGGCGGGATCTGGTCCACACCGGAAATCAGGCCGTTGATGATGGACGGGATGGCGCCCATGAACACCACGAAATACACGGTGGCGTCGGTGAGGCCGAACCAGATGATGGCCGCCGGGACCCACGCAACCGACGGCAGCACCTGAAGCCCGGAAATCAGCGGACCAAAGGCCCGGCGCAAGGGTGCGACCTGTGCGAGCAGGAGGCCCACGGGCGTGGCGATGGCGACCGAAATGACGAAGCCCACCAGCCCTCGCTGCAGTGACGTCCATACGGATTCCTGCACTTTGCCCTCGCTCCAGAGGACTCCCATCTGGCCCAACACGTCCATCGGGCCTGGGACCTGATCGCGGCGCTTGAACCCAAGCGAGACGTAAAACTGCCAGATCAGCACCAGCACCACCAGGGCGGCGATGGGCAGCAGGATGCGGCTCCAGTCCACCCGGCGCTTCCGGTCGGCGTCGGACTGCAGGGAGTCCAGCCCGGACTCGAGTTCGCGCAGGTCCTCGCGCCCGGTGGAGGACCGGGTCAGCGCGGCGTGGATGTGGCGGGGCTCGGCCGGTTCGGCGGAAGCTTCGGCCAGGGGCGTTGGGTTACTTGGCATGGCGGCGGATCTCCTCCCGGAGCCGGGCAGTGATGACCCCGGTCAGCTGGCCGGCGAGCCCGGCGTCGGTTCGGTGTTCCTCGGTGACGTCCCACTCCTGGACCACCCGGCCCGGCCGCGAGGACAGCAGCAGCACGCGCTGGCCCAGCCGGACGGCCTCGCGGACGTTGTGGGTCACGAAGACGATGGTCCGCCCGGTTTCCTTCCAGATCCGCTCCAGTTCATCGTGCAGCAGGTCGCGGGTGATGGCGTCGAGGGCGGCGAAGGGCTCGTCCATCAGGAGCAGCTGCCGGTCCTGGGCGAGCGAGCGCGCCAGTGACACGCGCTGGCGCATGCCGCCGGAGAGCTCGTGCGGGCGCTTGTCCCCGGCCGAACCCAGGTGCACCAGCTCAAGGAGTTCCTGGGCCTTGGCCTTGCGCTCCGCCTTGCCAACGCCGCGGAGTTTCAGGGCCAGCTCGATGTTTTCCCGGGCGGTCAGCCACGGGAACAGCGCGGCGTCCTGGAACATGAAGGCGGCACCGTCGCTGGGCACCTCCAGGGCGCCCGACGACGGCGGCTCCAGTCCCGCGATGATGTTCAGCAGGGTGGATTTGCCGCAGCCGGAGGCGCCGAGGAGGGCAACGAACTCGCCCTTCCCGATGGTGGCGTTGACGTCGTCCAGTACCGGGGCGCCGTCGCCGAAGCGCTTGCCCAGGTGTTCCAGTACGACTGGCATGGTGCCGTCCTTAAGTTGGTGGGTGGGATCAGTCCTGGCCGAGGCCGGCTGCTGAAATCTTGCTGCTGCCCTGGCCGGCGGGGCCTTCGCCGGCCACGCCATTCAGCGGGCGGAGGTCGAAGAGCCCGTTGATCTCGGCCTGCTTGGTGGTGCCGGCCGCGACGCCGTCGCGCAGCAGCCGCGGGTAGCTTCCGGCCAGCGGGTCCAGCGTGTAGGTGATGTTGGCCAGGGACCGGGCCAGGACGTCCTCGGCAAGGGCCGCGCCCGCGGATTCCTGCAGTGCCGAGTTGATGACGGAAGCCTTGTCCGCGGCGGGGGCCTCGTTCAGCCAGGCCACCGACTTCGCATGGCCGGCCAGCAGTGCCTTGACGGTGTCCGGATGGTCCGCGGCGAACTTCTGGTTCACGATCAGCACCGTTGTGGGAAACTCGCCCGGCTTCCCGGTGCCCGTCCCGTCCCACAGGTCCTTTTCGTCCACCAGCACCTTGGCTCCGGCCTGGAGCACCAGGCGTGACGCCCACGGCTCAGGCAACCACGCGCCGTCGAGCTTTCCGTCCTGGAACAGCTTCAGCGTTTGCGCGTTTTCCGTGGGGTTGATGGCGACATCGCCGCTGCCGTCCACGTTCGTCTTGTAGCCCTGGGAGGCCAGCCAGGCGCGGAGGGCAACGTCCTGCGTGCCGCCCAACTGCGGGGAGGCGAGGGTCTTGCCCTGGAGGTCGGCGGCCGAGTTGATCTCCGGCTTGACCACGAGTTGGGCGCCGCCCGCGGCAGCACCGGCAATGATCCTGACGGACTCGCCCCGGCTCTTGACGTACGAGTTGATGGCCGGGTTCGGGCCGATGTAGGCGGCATCAATGGCGCCGGCGTTCAGGGCCTCGATGGCTGCCGGCCCGGCGTTGAAGGTTTCGGTGCTGAGCGACGTGCTGCCCAGGGCTTCGGCGAGGAACCCCTCCTTGATGCCAACCAGTGCCGGGGCATGGGTGACATTGCCGAAGTACCCGAGCTTCAGCTCGGCGGCGGGCGTGGGCTCAGCAGCCTGCGCCTCCGTGTTCCGCGAAACGGTGGACGCCACCACGGCCCCGACGGCGATCAGCAGGACCAGTCCGATGGCAAGGGCGGCCTCGACGGCACGCTTGCGCTTGGGTGCTGCGCTTTCGCCTGCCACGATGCGGATCATCCCGGGCTTGGAACTAGTCATTGTTTCACCATAGGGAGAGTCATATTCCCGTTCAATGAAGCCTAAACGGGGGGTCACGCACGTTCATCTAGCGTCACATTCGGCCGCCCTGCCACCGGACTTCCGCGATTCAGTTGCCCTTCACATTGACCAGCTGCCGCAGCTTGTGCCGCACCGACACCAGGTCCGCGGCGTCGTGCATCACCTGGTCAATGGGCTTGTAGGCTGCGGGAATCTCGTCGATGAAGGCCTCCGACGCCCGGAACTCAATCCCCCGCATGGCCTTCTTCAGCTCCTCCAGGGAGAACGCCTTGCGGGCGGCGTTGCGGGAGTACTCACGGCCGGCCCCGTGGGGCGAGGAGTTCAGCGACGCGGGGTTGCCGCGGCCTTCCACTACGTACGACGCCGTCCCCATGGACCCGGGAATGAGTCCGGGATCGCCGGGCCCGGCTTTGATGGCGCCCTTGCGGGACACCCACACCGACTTGCCGTAGTGCGTCTCCTGCTGGGTGAAGTTGTGGTGGCAGTTGATCCGTTCCAGCTCGCGCACCCGGCCGCGCACCCAGTGGCCGAACCGGGTGGTAACGCGGTCCATCATCTCCTCGCGGTTCAGCAGCGCGAAATGCTGGGCCCAGCGCAGCTCCGCAATGTACCTCTCGAACTCGGGCGTGCCCTCCTCGAGGTAGGCCAGGTCCCGGTCAGGGAGGTGGACCCTGCTTTTCGTCACCACGCGCTGCGCGACGCCGATGTGGTGCTGGGCGATCTTGTTGCCGACGCCGCGCGAGCCGGAGTGCAGGAAGAGCCAGACCGCGTCGGATTCGTCTGCGCAGACCTCGATGAAGTGGTTGCCCGAGCCCAGGGAGCCCAACTGCAGTTCCCATTTTTCGACATACTGGTCCGGATTGAAGCCGGCTTTCGCGGCCAGCCTCTTCAGCTCCGCGATCCGGGGTTCCGCCGTGGGGAGCACTGTCCGGTTGTTGTGACCGGCCGAAAGCGGGATGGCGCGTTCAATGTCCTCGCGCAGCGTCTTGCGGTTCTTGGGAAGGTCCTTAAGCACGTACTGGGTCCGGACCGCGATCATGCCGCAGCCGATGTCCACCCCCACCGCCGCCGGGATGATGGCGCCGAGCGTGGGGATGACGGAGCCGACGGTGGCGCCCAGGCCCAGGTGCGCGTCCGGCATCAGGGCCAGGTGTGGATAGATGAAGGGCAGCTGTGAGGTCATCACGGCCTGCTCGCGGGTCTTTTCATCCAGGATCGAAGCCCAGTTCAGAAGCTTCGGGTTGATGGTCTCCATGCTCCGCCTCCTCCTAACAACCATACGAGACGACAAAACCGCGGCTTGTTCGCGAATCAGGACCTTGAAGGTCCGGATCTGCGAACAAGCCGCGGCTTCGAAAGGGAGTCCCTAGATGCTGTAGCGCTCGTCCTCGTGGTCGCCCGGGTGGTCCTTGACCAGGCCGGCGGCGAGGGTGTTGCCGTCCAGCGGGTCGATCACCAGGAATGCGCCGGTGCGGCGGTGGTGGAGGTAGTTCTCCAGCGGCAGCGGCGCGGCGAGCCGGAGCTGCGCGTTGCCGATGTCGTTCAGTTCCAGGGTGGACGCCGGTTCCAGCTTGAACGATGCCAGGTCCAGCTTGCCTCCAACGTTGCGGACCAGCGCCTGGACAGTGCGGGTGCCGTGCTTGACCAGCACCTTCTGGCCCTCGCGCAAGGGCTTCGGGGACAGCCAGCACAGTGACGCGTACAGGTCTGCGGAGGCCTCGCGGACGGTGCCGGCTGCAGCGATGGTGTCGCCGCGTGCGACGTCGAATTCCTCGGCCAGGCGGATGGCCACGGACTGCGGGGCGGCGGCTTCCTCCAGCGAGGCGCCGGCGAAGTCGATGCCCACCACCGTTGTGGTGCGCGGGTCCTGGCCGGGGGTCAGGACCGAGACCTTGTCCCCCACCTTGACCGAGCCTTCGGTGATCTGGCCGGCGTACGCGCGGTAGTCGCGGTAGTCCTCCACGTCCAGCCCGGCGGCAACGGCGTCCGGTGCCAGGGCGCCCTGCGGCCGGATGACCAGCTGCACCGGGAAGCGGAAGCTTTCCAGGTGGCTTTCCAGTTCGTCGGCGGCCGGCAGGGTCTCAAGGACCTCAAGCAGGGCGGGGCCGGTGTACCAGGGGGTCCGCTCGGAGCGGTCCACCACGTTGTCGCCGTCGAGGGCGGACACGGGGATGACCAGCAGGTCGGTGATTCCATCGGAACCCAGGCCCAGCTCGCGGCCCACCTGCTGCACGTCGGCTTCGATCCCGCGGAACACGGATTCGCTGAAGTCCACCAGGTCGATCTTGTTCACGGCCACGATCACGTGCGCCACGCGCAGCAGCTGCAGCACGGACAGGTGCCGGCGGGTCTGCTCCAGCACGCCCTTGCGGGCGTCGATGAGGACGACGACGGCATCCGCAGTGGACGCGCCGGTCACCGTGTTCTTGGTGTACTGGACGTGCCCGGGGCAGTCGGCCAGGATGAAGCTGCGGCGGTCGGTGGCGAAGTAGCGGTAGGCCACGTCGATGGTGATGCCCTGCTCGCGCTCGGCACGCAGGCCGTCCGTCAGCAGCGCCAGGTCGATCCCGCCGGCAGCCCCGCCGAAGCCGCGGTCCGCGGAGGTGCGGGCAACGGCGTCGAGGGTGTCAGCCAGGATGGCCTTGGAATCGTGAAGGAGGCGGCCCACCAAAGTGGACTTGCCGTCGTCGACCGATCCCGCGGTGGCGAAGCGGAAGAGCGTTGTGGGCAGGGCAGCTTCGAGGTCGCCGGCCGCGCCGGACAAAACTGTGTCGGTGCTCATTTAGAAATACCCGTCCTTCTTGCGGTCTTCCATGGCGGCCTCGGAGATGCGGTCATCTGCACGGGTGGCGCCACGTTCGGTCAGGGTGGAGGCAGCGACTTCAACCACAACGTCGGCCACCGTGTACGCGTCGGACTCGACAGCGCCGGTGCAGGACATGTCCCCCACAGTGCGGTAGCGGACGGTCTTGGTGATGACTTCCTCGTGCGGCAGCGGCTGGGACACCTCGCCCACCGCGCGCCACATGCCGTCGCGGGCGAAGACTTCGCGCTCGTGGGCGTAGTACAGGCCGGGCAGCTCGATGTTCTCACGCTCGATGTAGCGCCAGATGTCCAGCTCGGTCCAGTTGCTGATGGGGAACGCGCGGACATGCTGGCCCACGGTGTGGCGGCCGTTGTAGAGGTTCCACAGCTCGGGCCGCTGGTTGCGCGGGTCCCACTGGCCGAACTCGTCGCGGAGGCTCAGGATGCGCTCCTTGGCGCGGGCCTTGTCCTCATCGCGGCGGCCGCCGCCGAACACGGCGTCGAACTTGTTCTGCTGGATGGCGTCCAGCAGGGGGACGGTCTGCAGCGGGTTGCGGGTGCCGTCGGCACGCTCGGCGAGCTCGCCGCGGTCAATGAACTCCTGGACGGAGCCGACGACGAGCTTCAGGCCGAGGCGCTCAACGGTGCGGTCACGGAAGTCGATGACCTCCGGGAAGTTGTGGCCGGTGTCCACGTGCAGCACGGGGAAGGGGACCTTGCCCGGCCAGAAGGCCTTGGTGGCCAGGTGCAGCATCACCACGGAGTCCTTGCCGCCGGAGAAGAGCAGCGCGGGCTTCTCGAATTCGGCGACAACCTCGCGGATGATGTGGATGGCCTCGGATTCGAGGGTGTCCAGGCTGCTCAGTCGGGTTGAGACGGCGGAGTCGGTCACCTGGGTAGTCTCCTCGGTTAGGAAAGTGCTCATACGTGTAGTCCGCATTCTGTCTTGTCGGTACCTGCCCAGCGGCCGGCGCGGGGGTCGTCGCCGGGCGCCACCTTGCGGGTGCAGGGCTGGCAGCCAATGGAGGGGTAACCCTGGGAAAGCAGCGGGTTGACGGGCAGGAGGTTGTCGTCCGAGTACTGGACCAGCTGGTCGAATGTCCATGCGGCCACCGGGTTGACCTTGACCAGGCCGTTCTTGTCATCCCAGCTGACCAGCGGAGTGTTGGTGCGGGTGGGCGCCTCGTCGCGGCGGACACCGGTGAACCAGAGTTCGTAGCCGGCCAGGGTGCGCTGCAGCGGGGCCACCTTGCGGAGGGCGCAGCACTGGGCGGCGTCGCGGGCGAAGAGGTCCTTGCCCAGGAGGCGGTCCTGCTGTTCCACGGTGTTCTCCGGAAGCACGTCCACCACGTTGACGCGGAGGTTAGCGGCCACCTCGTCGCGCGTGGCATAGGTTTCCGGGAAGTGGTAGCCGGTCTCCAGGAACAGGACGTCGACGCCGGGCATCTGGTCAGCGACGAGGGCCGGCAGGACGGCGTCGGCCATGGAGCAGGCGACGGCGACGGCGGGCAGGTCGAAGTTGCGTTCCACCCAGGCGATAACATCGCGGGCGGGGGCGTCCCAGCCGAGCTCGGCCGCGCCGGCCTCGGCCAGGGCCTTGAGCTCTTCCACAGGACGCCTGGCAGGTGCGGGTGCGAGATGCTTTGCCATTACTGCAGTGCCTCCTCGTCTGCTGCGTGGGCCCATTCGGCGAAGGTCTGGCCTTCGGCGCGCTGGGCTACGAAGATGCGGACTACGCGCTCCACGTAGTCGGGGAGATCGTCCACGTAGACCTTGAGGCCGCGGACGGTGCGGCCCAGGCCTGCTTCCTCGCGGTCGCTGGAAGCCAGCCCGCCGCCCAGGTGGACCTGGAAACCCGGGGAGGGGTCGCCGTCGGGCGTGGGAAGCATCATGCCCTTGAGGCCGATGTCCGCCGTCTGGATGCGGGCGCAGGAGTTGGGGCAGCCGTTGATGTGCAGGGACAGTGCGTGCGGCAGCTCGCCGGATTCTGCGAGGTCGGCCAGGCGGCGTTCCAGCTCGGCAACTGCGGTTGCTGCCGTGTGCTTGGTTTCCACGATGGCCAGCTTGCAGTACTCGATGCCGGTGCAGGCGATGGTGCCGCGGCGGAACACGGACGGGCGGGCGGAGAGGCCCAGCGCATCCAGTTCAGCCACCAGGGGCTCAACCTGTTCCTTCTCGACGTCCAGGACCACAAGCTTCTGGTGCGGGGTGGTGCGCAGCCGGTAGGAGCCGCGGGCCTCGAGGGTGTCCGCCAGCTTGACCAGCGCGGCGCCGGACAGGCGGCCGGCCAGCGGGGTGGCACCAATGAAGAACTTGCCGTCCTTCTGCTCATGCACGCCGACGTGGTCACCGGGCGTGGTGGGCTTGGGCGCGGCGGGGCCGTCGGCCAGCTTGTAGCCGAGGTATTCGTCCTCGAGGATCTGGCGGAATTTCTCCGGACCCCAGTCGGCCATCAGGAACTTCAGGCGGGCCTTGGTGCGCATGCGGCGGTAGCCGTAGTCGCGGAAGATGCTGGTGACGCCGAGCCACACGTCGGCAGCCTGCTCCGGCGTCACGAAGGCACCGAGGCGCTTGCCGAGCATCGGGTTGGTGGACAGCGCGCCGCCGGCCCAGAGGTCGTAGCCGATGCCAAGTTCCGGGTGGCGGACACCCACCAAGGCGAAGTCGTTGATCTCGTGGACCACGTCCTGGCTGGGGTGGCCGGTGATGGCGGTCTTGTACTTGCGCGGCAGGTTGGACAGCAGCGGGTTGCCGATGAACCGCTCCCCCAGTTCCGCGATCAGCGGCGTGGGGTCGATGATCTCGTCCTTGGCGATGCCGGCCACGGGCGAACCCAGGATCACGCGGGGAACGTCGCCGCAGGCCTCGGTGGTGGACAGGCCAACACCTTCCAGGCGGGTCCAGATCTCGGGGATGTCCTCCACGCGGATCCAGTGCAGCTGGATGTTCTGGCGGTCCGTGAGGTCAGCGGAGTCACGCGCGAAGTCCACGGAGATCTGGCCGATGACGCGCAGCTGCTCGGTGGTGAGCGCCCCGCCGTCGATCCGAACCCGGAGCATGAAGTACTTGTCCTCGAGCTCGTGCGGCTCCAGGGTTGCGGTCTTGCCGCCGTCGATCCCGGGCTTGCGCTGGGTGTACAGGCCCCACCAGCGGAACCGGCCGTGCAGGTCCTGGCCGGGGATGGCGTCGAAGCCCTCTTTGGAATAGATGGTCTCGATACGCTCGCGCACGTTGAGGCCGTCGTCTTCCTGTTTCCAGGTTTCGTTGGCGTTCAGGGGCGTTTTGCCGTCCACTTTCCACTGCCCGTGCGGCTTCGCGGCGGGGCGGTTGGTGCGCGCGGGGCGCTTGGCGGCAGCGGAGTCCGCGGACGCTCCGGCTAGAGCTGTATCAGTCATGCATCGACTGTAGGTCCCGCCCGAAGAGCGTCACAAAGGCCCGGAAACGCTAAGTCACCTAGGGAAATATTTCGTCACGAAACGCCGGACAGCCTTGAAGAAGCCACCCTCCTGTGTTTCGGGCTCCGGTTCTGCGGGGGCTTCCTGGGGCTCGGGGGCCGGGGCGGCGGCCGGCGCCTGGGCCGCGGTTTCGCTGGCCTTTGCGACGGCGGCGTCGTACCGTTCCAGCGCGATCTCGGCCAGCACGGGGGACGGCAGCAGGGGTTCGGTCACAAGGTCGGCCCCGGCCTTGGCGAGCTGGTCGTGGAAGAAGCCCGGCGCCAGGAGGTAGGAGGCAATCACCACGCGCCCGCCGACGTCGACAGCCCCCGCGGACTCACCCGCCCCGGCACCGCCTTCCAGTTCCTCGCGGAGCATTGCAACGGCGTCGGGCACGGACGGCTTGGCCGAGGCACCATAGGCCGCCACCATCCGGTTGGACCGCAGCTCCCGGAGCTGGCCCAGCAGGTCTTCGACACTGACCGCGGCGTTGGGGTTGGAGGAGCCCGCGGCGGCGAGCACGATAACGTCGTTGTCCGTGACGCCGGCCTCCCGCAGCCGCTGGTCCAGCAGCGCGGCCAGGCGCGGATCCGGCCCCAGCGGCGCGGCAGCAGCACTGCCCGGCCGGCTCTTCACGGCCCGCGCGATGTCCACCTTGACGTGGTAGCCGACGCTGAGCAGCAGCGGAACCACGACGGCGGGCTCCCCCTCGGGCAGGCCGGCCACCACATCCACCAGGTCCGGCTGCTGGACGTCCACATAGGCTTCCCGGACATCGAGGCCCGGGCGGAGGGCGGCGATGGCGGCGCGCAGGGCGTTGACCTCCGCGGCTCCCTGTGTGTTGGACGTCCCATGGGCGCAGGCGATCATGATGGGGCTGTTCATAGGGGCTAGCGTAACGTTGGAGCCGCCCTGTCCGCCCTCTTTAAACCGCCGGGACGCTCCATGACATTCCCTTTTGACATCGCCCTGGTATGGCTGGACCTGGCCGGCATCTTCTTCTTCGCCGTGTCCGGATCGCTGCTGGCGGCCCGGAAGCAGTTCGACATCGTGGGCTCGCTCCTGCTGGCCTCGCTGGTGTCCCTCGGCGGGGGCGTGATCAGGGACATCATCCTCGCCGTCATCCCGGCCGCGTTCACCAACCCCGCATATCTGGTCCCGCCGGTGCTGGCCACGGTCCTGGTGTACTTCCTGTTCCCCGCGTTCCAGCGCTTCACGTCGCTGCTGGTGCTGTTCGACGCCGGCGGGCTGGCCCTCTTCTGCATCACCGGCACACTGAAGGCGCTGTCCTTTGGCGTGAACCCCCTGGCAGCGGTCCTGCTGGGGGTCACAACGGCGGTGGGCGGCGGGCTGCTCCGGGACATCACGGCCAACGAGGTGCCACAGCTGTTCAACCCCGCGGACCTGTACGCGGTGCCCGCGTTTTGCGGGGCCGCGCTGACCGGAGTGCTCTGGGTGACCGGAACCTTCAATGCGCTCACCGCATGCGCCGTGGCCGCCGTCGTATTTGCCTTCCGGGTGGCAAGCTGGCGGCGGTCCTGGCGCATCCCCTTGGCCGTCCACGGCTGGCACCGGGCTGAGGCCGACAGCGGCGAATCGCGGGGCCGCGATTAGCTAGGATTGAACCATGACTGACATGTTCCTCGAGAAATTCCGTGCGCTGGTTCCAAAGTATCTCGAGGACGAATGGCAGGCAGAGGACGGGCTGACTCCGGAGGAGCTGGACAAGGCCCTGGCCGACCACCAATTCCAGATTCCCCTGGTGCTCCGCGAGTTCTACCTGGCCGTTGGCGGCTGCGAGGACCTGATGGAGGCGTACCACTACTTCTGGGATCCGGACGAACTGGAAGTCGACGACGAAGGCTTCCTGATGTTCCTCGAGGACGAGGAAGAGGAATACACCTGGGGGTTCCGCATGGGAGACCTCAGCGTCCCGGACCCCATCGTGTACCGCCGCAACAACGCCCGCGGCCAGTGGAAGTCCGAGGAAGGCACCTTCTCGGAGTTCGTGTTCGACATGTTCGAGTGGGCCTTCGAGGACGACGAAGACTAGGTTCCGGCCAAAGCGGGGCACCTTGACACGGACGCGCCGGCCGGAAATGCGTGACTTATAAAGCCGGCACTCTGGCAGATCCCTGAGTTTCCGGGAACGGGCAGCCGTGGCAGGGCCAAAAGTTACGCATTTTCGTAGCCGCCATCGGCAGGACGCGCCGGAAAGACACCTCTGCGCCTCAACTCGAGGACAGACAGGACCTCTGCGACCATCGCCTCCGGCGCGTGGACCACGTCCTCGTAGTAGTAGCGGAGCACCAGGTAACCGCCCAGGATGCTCCGGTTGTTCCGCCGCTGGTCCTTCTTGACCGAACGTGGTTCAAAGTGGGTTGAGCCGTCGGTCTCCACAACAAGGCACTCCTCGATAAGGAAGTCCACCTCCCCCACCCCTGGAATATTCACGTGCCTCCGCACTCTGAGCCCAGCTCTGGCAAAGTGCGTATTGGCAAGCACTTCAACCACTGAGTCCGCCCTGGGAATCACCAGGTCCAGAAGCTTCCTGGCCTTGCCATTGCGCTTGCCACTACAGCTGGCATAGAGGAACTCGAGTGAGATGTCGCCGCGTCCGGCAGCAGACTGGATCATTATCAGAGCCTCCAGCTCGGGTAGGCAACGCATGCTATGCAGCAGGACGTCTGCCAGGCCCACAACAGGAAGCCAGCCGTGCCTCGGATCTGGGCCGCCCATGCTCCACCACTCCCGGGGTGCGCCCCGGATGACTGCGGCAGATGTGCAAGGCCGGGTCACTCTTCAAGGTCCACAACCCGTATACGGGTGCAGCAGACACACACGTCAGAAGCCCTCCCCGATTCATGGCCTGCTGCAGGGGATTTGCTGCCGGAATGGCGTAAACGCCGCGGCTGGACTTCACGATCCGGCCACTGGCCACGGCACCCCTGACGGCTGCCCGTCCAAATCCGGCCTTTTCCAGATGCGATGTCCGGGCCACGCCACCGCGGCGCTGAAGATAGTCGCTGATGTCCACCACGACAGCGTCACCCGAGGCGGCCCGATCCGCGAGGCAGGGCAGGAGCTATGTGGACGAAGACTGAGCGTCACCCAAGGAAGGTGGTCCCGGACGCGTATCTTCTGGCGCCTTTCGGTCATTTACCCACCGGCCGCAATATGGCTTCAACGCCTGTGACAAAAGAGGTAACAACCTACTTGCGCGATGTGACAAAGCTGTCATAGACTATTCACGGATCCGCTAAACGCCTCCGGCGGGTCTGATGCGAACGGAGAGATAGCCTCGGTTCAAAGCAACGTATGACTCGTATCGTTGCGGAGAACCGGGGCTATCCCGTTTAACCCGTCGATTGCTCCATACCTGCCGTTATGTGGCGCCAAAACGCCATCTGCACAGCAATCGATGACACGGAAAAGCCCGGCACCGTCTGCGGCAACCGGGCTTCCACGCAGGCACGGGCTAGCTGGCGCGGTCCACCACAGCAAGCGCGAAGTTGGACAGCGAGTCCTTGACCACGCCTTCGGGCAGCGGCGCGAGGGCGGCGATGGCTTCATCGGCCCACCGGCGGGCAACAACCCAGGACTCCGCAGTCACGGGGTGCTCGCGCAGCCCGGCGACGGCCTCCGCAAGCGCCTCATCCGAGGACAGGTCCCCGTCAATGAGCCGGAGAAGCCCGACGGCGGACTGGTCACCGTCCGCGGCAGCCTTGCGCAGGAGCAGCACGGGCAGGGTGGGAACACCTTCGCGAAGGTCGGTGCCCGGGGACTTGCCGGACTTGACCTTGATCCCGGTGACATCGATGACGTCGTCCGCGAGCTGGAAGGCCACACCCACCTTCTCGCCATATTCCACCAGGACGGGCTCGAACGCGGGATCGGCGTTGGCGAAGATGGCGCCGAGCTGGCCGGACGCCGCCACCAGCGAACCGGTCTTGTCAGCAATCACGGAAAGGTAGTGCTCGATCGGATCTTCATCCGGACGCGGCCCCACGGTCTCGTGCAGCTGGCCCAGGCACAGCCGCTCGAATGTGCGGGCCTGGATGCCGAGGGCCCGCGAACCGAGTTCGGACACCAGGATTGAGGCCCGCGCGAAGATCAAGTCGCCGGTGAGCACCGCCACCGAGTTGCCCCAGACCTCATGGGCCGTGGGCGCGCCGCGGCGGAACGGGGCAGAGTCCATGACGTCGTCGTGGTACAGGGTGGCCAGGTGCGTCAGTTCCACCACGACGGCGGCCTGCACCACGGCGGGCAGGGAAGCGTCGCCGAGGTGAGCGCACAGCAGTGTCAGCAGGGGCCTGATGCGCTTGCCGCCGGCTTCCACCAGGTGCCGCGACGTGGCATCAGCCAGGGGATCAGAGTTGGCGATCGCTTCACGGAGTTTTTTCTCCACGCGTGCCAGGTTGTTGGTGATGGCCGGGCCCAGCTCGGCGTCTCCGGCAATGGCGGCGAAGCCCGCAGGCAGCTGCAAACCCGTAGCGATGGCGGTGGTGTTGAGGCTGGGTTCGGAGTCCGGCAGGCCGTGCCCGGCGTGCGTCCAGCTGTGGTCTGCGGCGTTGGTCACGGGTTAACCCTAACTTTTTGTAGCGGATACCGCTGATTGGAGTCTGCCGGGGCGGGCTTTGTATTGGATGTGGCCGGAACCAGAGACTCCAGGACGCGGATCACCCGGTCCTCAAAGCCCCTCGCGGATGGGTCCGTGAGGTTGGCCAGGAGCCTGACCACAAAGCGCATCAGAACCGGGATGGGCATGCCGGTGCGCAGCGCGAGCTTCATGACGGCCGGCTTGCCGATCAGCGCGGCGAAGGCCCGGCCGAGGGTGAAGTGCGAGCCCCACTGGTCCCGCACGTAGTCCGCGTACCGCGCAAGGTGCGCGTCGGCGTCGTACGTTCCTCCCGCTGCCAGCGAGCGGGAGGAGGCGTCGACCAGGAACTCGGCGGCGAAGCGGGCGGATTCCATGGCGTAGGAGATGCCCTCGCCGTTGAACGGGGACACCATGCCGCCGGCGTCGCCCAGCAGGAGCAGCCCCGGCGAGTAGTGCGGGGTGCGGTTGAAGCCCATGGGCAGCGCTGCGCCGCGGATCTCGCCCACCTGGTTTTCCGGCGTGAAGCCCCATTCGGCGGGCATGCCGGCGGTCCATTCGCGCAGGACCTGCTTGTAGTCGAGCTTGCCGAATTCCTTCGAGGAGTTCAGGATGCCCAGGCCCACGTTGGAAGTGCCGTCGCCCACGCCGAACACCCAGCCGTAGCCGGGCAGCAGTTTGCCGTCGCGGCCGGGGAGCTCCAGCCAGCCTTCCATCCAGTCGTCGTCCGTGCGCGGCGAGGTGAAGTAGGTGCGCACGGCCACGCCGAGCGGGCGGTCGTCCCGCTTCTGGATACCGAGTGAGACGGCGGTGCGGGTGGAGTTGCCGTCCGCTGCGAGGACGACGTCGGCACTGAAGTCGCGCGTCTCCCCCGCCTTGCGTCCGGACTCGTCCAGGAGCGCTGCGCGGACCCCGGTGACCCGGCCGCCGCCGTTGCGCAGTGCTTCGGTGACGCTGTGCCGCTCAAGGATGGTGGCACCGGCGGCCTGGGCGTGCCGGGCCAGTTCCTCGTCAAAGCCAAGCCGGGTGCGGATCAGGCCGTACTGCGGGAAGTCGGACACCTCGGGCCAGGGCAGTTCGATGGTGCGGCCGCCGGCGATCAGGCGCAGGCCCTTGTTCCGGCGCCAGCCTTCTCCCTCGGGGTGGGGCAGGCCCAGCTTCTGGATTTCACGGACGGCGCGGGGGGTGAGGCCGTCGCCGCAGACCTTCTCGCGCGGGAAGCTCGTTTTCTCCAGAACGGTGACGTCGATGCCCGCCTTGGCAAGGTAGTACGCGGCGGTGGAGCCGGCCGGCCCCGCGCCGACAATCAGTACCTTCACAGGTCAGCGGACGATGTTGCGGCGCAGCTTGGCCACCGGGCCCTTGTGCGCGGCGATGGCGGCAGCCGCATTGTCCGGGGCCGGCCCTGCAGGCTTGAACGCGCGGTGGACGGCCACGATCCCGCCGGAAAGGTTGCGGTAGGTGACCTGTTCCCACCCGGATTCCTGCAGCCAGGCGGCCAGGTGGTCCTGGTCCGGCCAGGCGCGGATGGACTCAGCGAGGTAGACGTACGCGTCCGGGTTGGAGGCCACCTTCGTGGCGATGGCCGGCAGGGCGCGCATCAGGTATTCGGTATACATGGTGCGCCAGAGCGGGATCACCGGCTGGGAGAACTCCGCGATGACCAGCTTGCCGCCCGGTTTGGTGACGCGGAGCATCTCCTGCAGCGCCTTCTTCGGCTCGTTGACGTTGCGGAGGCCGAAGGAGATCGTGCTGGCGTCGAACGAGTTGTCGGCGAAAGGCAGGTTGGTGGCATCCCCGGCAACAAAATTGATGTCCGGCCGGCGGCGCTTTCCAACCTTGAGCATTCCCAGGGAGAAGTCGCAGGCCACAACGTCTATTCCAGCATCGGCATACGGCTCGCTGGAGGTGCCGGTACCGGCTGCCAGGTCAAGGACGCGCTGGCCTTTGCTGACGTCCATGGCTTCCACCACAACCTTGCGCCAGCGCCGGGTCTGCCCCAGGGACAGGACATCGTTGACGACGTCGTATTTCGGTGCGACGTCGTCAAACATCGTGGCTACTTCGTCCGGACGCTTATCCAAGGATGCTCGGTTCACCATGCCATTGTCTCAAATGTTCGGGAAGGTCCGGACCAAGGCGGCATGGAGTCAAAGCTTCGCGAGGAATGCCCTGGTATCCGCGGCCACCCGCTCCGGGCATTCCCAGAGGACCACGTGGCCGGTTCCGGCGTACGTTTTCAGGACGGAGCCGGGTATGCGGGCTGCCAGAAGTTCCTGCTGGCTGCGGGGCAGGAGGCCGTCCTCCTCTCCCCACAGGATCAGCGTGGGCGCGTGGATGGTGCCGGTTTCGGTGGGCGGTGCCGCCAGGCAGAGCCCCGCAAGCACGGACTTCCACACGTGCGCGGGCATCTTAAGCCCATCCGCCACCCGGTCATCGAGATACCAGCCTGGCACGGCCTGGCCCAGGGGAAACCACAGCAGCGACTGACGCACCCAGTCCTCGTCGAGCGGGTCGGCCAGGGCGTCCACTTCGTCGGCGAACGCGGGCCGGCCTTGAAGGGTCAGCGGCGAACCCACCAGGATCAGGGCATCAACACGTTCAGGCTGCATCACGGCCAGCTGCTGGGCCACGTAGCCCCCGCTTGAGGAGCCCAGGACGGCGGCCGATTCAAGAGCCAGTGCATCGAGGATGGCCGCCACGTCCCGGGCCTGGTCCTCCAGCGAGTAGCCGTTGGCAGGCTTGTCCGCGTCTCCGTGGCCGCGCAGGTCAGGCGCGAGGATCCGGAATCCCTCCAGAAGCGGGGCCAGCCGGTCAAAGCTCCGGCGCGATTCCCCCCAGGCATGGAGCAGCAGCAGGGGCCGCGCCGACGCGTCCCCCTGGATCAGGCACGGCACGTGGATCCCGGTGCTGAGGAACAGCTGGCGGACTTCGGAGTCCATGACTGAAGGGTACGCCCGCCCCCGCCGCCGCGGGTACCTCCAGCAGGCCTCCCGGGCCACCGCACGCTCGGGAGTAGTGTTGTCTCATCATGACGAGCACGTTCCGCACCTTGACAGTCCCCCTGGATGGAAAAGAATTCCCCGGGGGGCTTCCTGCGTTTCTGGTCCGGGACGATGTCCTCTGCTGGACCCGCCGCGAGGCCGGACTGGCAGGATTCGGCGAGATCGCGCGCTTCACGGCAACGGGCCCTGAGCGGTTCCTTGAGGCAGACATCTGGTGGCGCCACCTGGTCCTCGAGGCCGAAGTCATTGATACCGTGGAGCTTCCCGGCACCGGACCGGTGGCTTTCGGATCCTTTGCCTTTTCCAAGACCTCGGCGCACGAATCGCGGCTGATCGTGCCCGAAATCGTGGTGGGCGTGCGCGACGGGCAGGTGTGGCTCACCCAGCTGACGTTCGACGACGGTCTCCTCACGGAGGACGGTGCCCTCGCCGCACTGGACCGCTGGCTTGCCGGCGGTCCCGCAGCTGCCGCGGCCGCACCCGTTGCAGCAGGCACGACGGCGGCAGCGGACCCGGCCGGGGACGGCACCATGGGTGGTGCCCGCGCCAAGGCGGGCGGCGCCGTCGTACGTCCCCTCCCGCTCGCCGCGGCGGCAACCCTGCACACCGGCTCCCTGAGCGAGGAATCCTGGATGGCCGCGGTCGAAGCGGGCGTGGCGGAAATCCGGACGGGCGCACTGGAGAAGCTGGTGCTTGCGCGCGACGTGGTGGCCACTATTCCGTCGGGCGTACATGCGTCGGCGGTGCTGAGGGAGCTCGCCGCGCGGTACCGCGAGTGCTGGACGTACGGGGTAGACGGGCTGGTGGGGGCGACTCCGGAGATGCTGATCCAGGTTGAGGGCCGCACTGCCCAGGCCCGCGTGCTGGCCGGAACACTGGACCGACGGGATGCGCACGGCGAGGACGGCCTTCCGATGGATTACGCCACCAGGGTGTTGGCAGGATCCGAAAAGCAGCGGCATGAACACGAGATCGCCATCCAATCGCTGACCTCGCAGCTGGCACCGTTCTCGGAAGCCATGAACGCGCACGACGAGCCGTTCATCCTGGAACTGCCCAACGTGTGGCACCTGGCGTCCGATGTAAAGGCCGAGCTCGCCGAGATCGAAGGCCATGTGCCTACCTGCCTTGCCCTGATCAACGCCCTGCACCCCACCGCCGCCGTCTGCGGGACCCCCACGGAGGTGGCCGGTGCGCTCATCCGCAAGCTGGAGCACCTGGACCGCGGACCGTACGCCGGGCCGGTGGGCTGGCTTGACGCCGCCGGAAACGGCGAATGGGGCATTGCCCTGCGCGGCGCCGTCATCGAGTCCCCCACTTCGGTGCGGTTGTATGCCGGCTGCGGCATAGTCGACGGCTCGCAGCCGGAGGCCGAGCTTGCCGAAACCTGGGCCAAATTCCGGCCGATGCTGGAATCGCTCGGCATCAGCAGCTGACCCCTCAGTCCCAGGAAGTCCGGGATCGGAGACAAGCTCTTCTCCGACGCGCTTGATTTTCACTGTGCTTTAGTTATCCAATAGTGAAACTAAGTTTCCTGTGATGCACATCTCATAATCGGCGCTACACTATGTACCGATTTAGCACCACATACTCCCCGCAACAAAAGGTAAGAAAACATGCAGCTCAAGTCCCTGGCCACGGCCAAAATGACCGCCAAGGCAGCAGCACTCTTCGCCGTCGGCGCCCTCACCCTCACGGCCTGCGGTGGCGGAAGCTCCACCCCGGCTGCCTCCGCAGGCGGCATCCAGCTCATCAACGCCGGCAAGCTCACGGTCTGCTCGGACATCCCCTACGAGCCGTTCGAGTTCGAGAAGGACGGCCAGACCGTCGGCTTCGACATCGACATCGCCAAGGAGGTCGCTAAGGACCTCGGTGCAGAACTGAGCATCGTGGACAGCTCCTTCGAGGCCATCGAGACCGGTACCGCACTGACCCAGTGCGACCTGGGGATCTCCTCGATCTCCATCACGGACACCCGCAAGTCCGTGATGGACTTCTCCACCCCGTACCTGGATGACGACCTGGCCCTGGTTGCCAGCGATGACTCCGGCATCAAGGGCCTGGACGACGCCAAGGGCAAGAAGGTGGGCGTCCAGCAGGCCACCACCGGCGCCGACTACGCCCAGGAAAAGGGCATCGACGCCCAGCAGTTCGAGGACACCGGCCTCCTGGTGCAGGCCCTCGAGGCCGGCACCATCGACGCCGCCCTGGGCAACCAGTCCGTCCTGGGCTACGCGATCAAGGACCAGCCCAAGTTCAAGAGCGTTGAGGACTTTGCCACCGGCGAGCAGCTGGGCATCTCCATCAAGAAGGGCAACACCGCCATGGCGGAGAAGGTCAACGGCACGCTCAAGCGCCTGACCGACGACGGCTCCCTGGCAAAGTTCAAGACCACCTGGTTCGGCGAAACCGCCAAGTAACCACGGCCCTGTAGTCGCCGCGAAGGCCCCGCCCCGGGTCCTGCACGGCACTGAGGACTACGCCGCCTTGAGAACTCCGCAGTTGGGGCCCCGGACGAGCTGTACCCAGTCCGTCCGGGGCCTCTGCCACGCACAACGAATGTGAGCACCCCATGGCAATGACCGCACGTCAACGAGCCAGAGTAAGCCTGTACGTCCAAGCCGGAATCTTTGTTGTGGCCATCGCCGCGCTGATCCTGGCCACCGACTGGAAGACCATCGGCAACAGCGTCTTCAACTTCGCCAAGATCGGGCCGATGTTCCCGGGCATCTTTGTCACCGGCCTGGTCAACACCCTGATCTATACCGTCCTCGGCTTCATCGTGGGCCTCTCCGGCGGTCTGCTGCTGGCCCTGATGAAGCTCTCCAGTTTCCCCCTCTACCGCTGGATCGCCACCGGCTACATCGAGTTCTTCCGCGGCATCCCCGCGCTGCTGGTCTTCATTGCCTTCGGCTACGGCGTGCCGCTGGCGTTCGGCGTCTCGTGGAACATCACCGTGATCGTGATGGTTTCCCTCGGCATGGTGGCCTCGGCGTACATCGCCGAAACCCTCCGCGCCGGCCTGCAGGCGGTGCCGAAGGGCCAGCTGGAAGCCGCCCGGTCGCTGGGCATGCCCCAGTGGCGGGCCATGGTGACCATCGTCATCCCGCAGGCCTTCAAGATTGTCCTGCCGCCGCTGACCAACGAGGTCATCCTGCTCACCAAGGACTCGTCCCTGATCTATGTCCTGGGCCTCACCGCCTCCCAGTACGAACTCACCAAGTTTGGCCGCGACGGCATCTCAAGCCTCGGTGCCGGCCTGACGCCGCTCCTCGTGGCCGGCGCCTTCTACCTGGTGATCACCATCCCCCTGAGCTTCCTGGCCCGGAAGTTCGAAAGCCGCACCGCGCGGAACAATCGATAGGCAGGGAAGACCATGAACGACGTCGTAATTCACTCCCGCAATCACACGGGTCCCGTCCACGCGGCCGGCGTGTCCATCAAGGACCTGCGCAAGTCCTACGGCAGCAACGAAGTCCTCAAGGGCATCAGCCTGGACGTGGCGCCGGGTGAAGTGGTGTGCCTGATCGGCCCGTCCGGCTCCGGCAAGTCCACCCTGCTGCGCTGCGTGAACCTGCTGGAGCAGCCCAATGAGGGCGCCATCCACGTGGGCGGATTCGAAGCCACCGACCCCGACGTGGACATCGACAAGATGCGCCGCAAGGTAGGCATGGTGTTCCAGCAGTTCAACCTGTTCCCGCACCTGGACGCCAAGCGCAACTGCTCCATCGCCCAAACGAAGGTCCTGAAGCGCTCCCAGGCCGAGGCGGACAAGGTGTCCATGCACAACCTTGAGCGCGTGGGCCTGGGACACCTCGCGGACCGTTTCCCGGACCAGCTCTCCGGCGGCCAGCAGCAGCGTGTGGCCATTGCCCGGGCGCTCAGCATGGACCCGGAGCTGATGCTCTTCGACGAGCCCACCTCCGCGCTGGACCCCGAGACCGTGGGCGATGTCCTCTCCGTCATGCGGAACCTCGCGAAGGAAGGCATGACCATGCTGGTGGTGACCCACGAGATGGGCTTCGCCCGCGAGGTGGCGGACCGCGTGGTGTTCATGGACGGCGGCGTTGTGGTGGAGGAAGGCGCGGCCGAGCAGGTCATTGCCGCCCCCACCCAGCCCCGCACCAAGGAGTTCCTGCGCCGCGTCCTCGATCCGACGCACATCGGCCTCGAGGAGTAGCGCGTTTCGCGCCCGAAAAGGACAGCCGCTATCCGGCCCCGGATGGCGGCTGTCCTTTTCGGGCGCGAACACCCGGAATGGTGGCGCGAAGCGGTAGCTTGGGCACCCCCTCGGCGATGAGGAAGGCCGCAAAAGTCTCCGCATCCCGCAGCTCAGCCCAGGTCCACCGGACAACCCTCCGTCCAGTTGCACGGACCCGGTCCTCCCTCCTTTTTTCAGCAATCACCACCTCGGAGACAGTGCGGCCGCGCAGAAACTCCGGTTTCTGGTACTTGATGAGACCATCAAACTCGCCTGCTATTCTTTCCACGCCCCATTCGAAGTCGAGGTAGGCCACAAAGCCTTTCCTGTCCGCCACCCTGCACTGAAGCAAGGGGATGGAAAACCCTCCAAGGAACATGTAGGCGCGACTCAAGGATTCACCCGGTGATCCGGAATTCGGGTCGGCGAAGTCCAGTGCCGTACTGATGCGCCTGGCCGCGGCGGCACTGTATCTTTCGGTTGCCATCGCCTTCAAAGCGTCCCTGTCCAGGGGTGGCAGCCCCGTAACGGCGTCCGGTTTGAGGACGTGGTCGAAGGCAATGACGGCCTGCTCAAACGGCCGCAGAGCGCCTAGGTCCAGAACAGTACGCTCCCTTGAGGTCACCAGGAGCCCTGTACGCTCGCAAATCTCCGAACCACTCACGCTGATGCGGTGGCGGCTGATTCCTGCCTTTGACCGGCCACCGGCCGCATCATCGGTGCAGGCATGGACCACCTTCTGGGCCCCCAGGAGCGGAATGCGCCAAAGGGCTGCCGCCGATTCCAGGCAAAACACGTTCCGCGTCCTCAATGTGGTGGCTGTGGCCAGGATCAGCAGCGGATACCGGTCCCATGGCTTGAGGGCTTTCCAGACGGGCTCCGCAACGTATACGCCTTGCCTGATCCGGCGCAGCTCCCCCGCTGCGCACTTCCGTGCAAGTTCCCGGGAGTCTTTCCCAAGGCGGGCATAATCGCTGCTGAGTATGAGTGCGTTGGTGTCCATCCAGCCATAATTGCGGGGCGTGTACGCCGCCGTAATGCCCGATCACGTGTATGTGGATTAGGGTGGCGCGCCCGATTCGGATGTCCGCTACCCGGTTCCCGGGGGCCGATGTCCGAACGGGTAGCGCAGACCCGATCCGGCCGCCGTCACCGGGCCAGCACTCCCCCGACGGCCGCGGCTACGGCTTCCTTGATCCGCGCATGCAGGGCGCGCAGGCCGTGCCGGTCCGTGCGGACCTCCACGATGGTGCGGCCTTCGACTGGCCGGGCAAGCGCCTCGGCGAGTCCCGCCGTCGTACCCACCACTGAATGCCCGACGCCGTACGCTGCGGCGAGTGCCGAGAGGTCCACTGTGTGCGGGGTACCGAAGAGGCGCTCGACGGCGTCCCCGTAGGTTCCGGCCTCGCGCACCGCACCATGTTCCAGCAGGTCGAAGATGGCACCGCCGGAGTCGTTCAGGACCACGATCCGGAGCTGCGGCTGTTCCTCCCCGGAACCGAGGAACAGCCCCCCGGCGTCGTGCAGGAAAGTGACATCCCCCAGCAGGACGGTGGTTTCCTGCCGGCCCCCGAGCGCTATGCCGGTGGCCGTGGAGATGGTGCCGTCAATGCCTGACAGCCCGCGGTTGGCATAGACCGTGGCGGCTGGTTCCGGGGCGGGCACCCCGGCCAGGTCCACGTCCCGGATTCCATTGGAAGATCCCAGCAGCAGTTGGCCTCCGCTGTGCTTCCACACCAGCGACCCCACTGACGGGCCGGTGGCGGCGGTGTCGGCGGAAAGTATTCCATCGAGGGCATGTTGGGCTGCGGAGCCGGCGAGAAGCCAGGTATCCAGCCATTCCGACGTCCCGCGGCCCGCGAATTCCGCCAGGTCCGCAAGGTTTTCCAGCGGCAGTTCGGTGCGGCGGCCGGGCTCGAACCAGGCTACGGGAACCGGCTGGTACAGGGCGGACGGAACCTCTGCACGGGCCAGCAGGGCTGCCACCGGGCGGGACAGGGTGGGGCGGCCGAACAACACCACGCGTTCGACCGGCATCACGGACCCTGGCCCGAAGTGCTCCAGCAGAAGCCGGTACGGCCCCACGGCGTTCGGGCCGAAGCGTGCGTTGGATGACGGCTCCGCCAGCAGCGGCAGGCCGTGGGCGCGGGCGAACGCCTCGGCGACGGGCCCGGCGTCGTGCCCTGCCAGGACCACCGTCCGCCGCTCCGGCAGCCCTGCTGAAGCCGGCGGCAGGTTCATGATGAGGGGCTCGGTGCCGACCCGGTAGCGCTGCCGCCCGGCCGCCGGCGGGAGCGCCTCCCCCGGGGAGGGGACCAGTGGATCGCGGAACGCGAGATTGAGCTGGACGGGGCCCGGCGGGAGTTCCGGGAAGGCGCCGGTGGCGGCTGACAGGCCTGTCCGGATAGCGCGCGCGGGGTCCGATCCCGCGGGCACATCGGCGGCGAAGCGCACCTGGTCGCCGAAGAGGTCCGGCTGGATGGTGGTCTGGTTGGCGCCCGTGCCGCGGAGCTCGTCGGGACGGTCGGCGGACAGCACAACCAGGGGAACCGCGGCGTGGTTGGCCTCCATGACGGCGGGCAGCAGGTTTCCGACGGCGGTCCCGGACGTTGTCAGCACGGCCGCCGGAGAGCCGGTGGACAGCGCCAGGCCCAGCGCAGTGAACCCGGCGGAGCGCTCGTCGATCCGCACCAGCAGTTCCACGCGGCCTTCAGCTGACGCTTCGGCCAGCGCGTACGCCATGGGGGCCGAGCGGGAACCGGGTGAAACCACCACGTGCTGCACGCCGCCGTCGATCAAAACCCCGACGGCGATCCTCGCCGCCGCGATGGCGCTGAGCGAAGGGGCGGCGTCCGGTGAGCCTGTCTGGGAAGTGCCGGGAGCGGAATCGTTGTGCGAAGTCACCAAACCAGTCTGCCACCCGGCCGGTGCGTTCCGGGTCCGGCGCTCCCCCGGTTCTGTACTAAGCGCATAGACTCTGACCAGAAGGAGAATCACATGGCAAAGCGCCCCACTGTTTACGACGTCGCGGAGCGGGCAGGCGTCTCGATAGCCACCGTCTCGTTCACCTTTAGGCAGCCGGAAAAGGTCAAGGCCTCGACCCGCGAACTGGTGCTGGCGGCGGCGCAGGAACTGGGCTATGTCCCCAGCGCGAGCGCCCGCGGCCTGGCGCGCGGCAGGACCGGCGCCCTGGGCCTGTTCGCCTACGATTACCTGCTGGACCCTTCAGCACGTCCCGGTGGGCAGGGCGAACTCCCGCAGGATCCGGCGTCGGAGGGCGACCGCGAGGACGGGGACCTCCGCCTGTTCCCCTTGTATGTGGATGAGGTCCAGCGCGGTGTTGAACTGGAGTGCTGGCGCCGGGGGCAGGCGCTGCTGGTGGGCGGCGGCAATCCGGCCAACAACGAGGCCGTGCTCTCCGACATTGCGGGCCGGGTTGACGGACTTGCTGTCTTTCCGCGGTCGGTACCCGTCGATGCACTGACCCGGATAGCCCGCCGCATTCCCGTGGTGGAGGTTTCGGAGAGCCTGCGCAACCGCGGCGTGGACCATGTGACCGTTGACAACGCCGCCGGCATGCGGGCCATGACGGAGCACCTGGTCGACGTGCACGGGCTGACCGAACTGATGTTCATTGGCGCCATGCCGTCCTCCGACAACGACGAACGGCTCGAAGCCTTCCAAGCGGCACTGGCAGAGGCCGGCGTGGGGATGCGCCACGATCCCTGCTACCCGGCCGGCAGCGAAACCGCCGTCGCGGAAACCGTCCGGACCCTCTGCAGGCTCGGTACCCTGCCGCAGGCCTTCGTGTGCGCCACCGACCAGGATGCGCTGGTGGTAATGGACATGCTGGCGGAGGCCGGAGTTGACGTGCCCCGGCACGTGGCCGTCACTGGCTTCGACGGCATCGCCGCCGGGCGCGTCATCCGGCCGCCGCTGACCACAGTGCGCCAGCCCATGGAGCGGATGGGGCGGACCATGGTGGAGCTGCTGCTGGACAGGCTTGACCACCCCGAAAAGCCCCCGGTGGAGCTTCGCCTGCCGGTCCGCATGGTCCTTCGCGAAAGCTGCGGCTGCCGCCCGGGCTGAGCACGCCTGCCCGCGCCGGGGCGCAACTTCGTGGGAGCCCGGCCATTTTGAGAAAGTTGGCGGCAGCTGTTGCCAAACTCACATTCAATGCGCTTAGATTGGTTTACACCGTAAATCAAAGCGCTTAGATAATTTTCGGCGGGATGACTCCCCTGCTCCTGCCTCCTCCGCTCAGTTCGGCCTGCCGGCTCGCGGAACCCCCGAAAGGAACAATGATGATCCATGCCAATGCCAAGAAGGCGGCAGCCGTCGGCATCGCCGCAGCGTTGCTTCTGACTGCTTGCGGACGGGACTCCGCCGGTCCGGCAGCAACCTCTCCGGCCAAAGCCGTCGCATCTGGTCCAGCGACCGGCACCCTCACAGTGTGGGCACAGGGCGCTGAAGGCGAGGCCCTGCCGGCGCTGCTGAAGGACTTCGAATCCGAGAACCCCGACGTCAAAGTCAATGTCACGGCCATCCCCTGGGATGCCGCGCTGAGCAAGTACCAGACCGCCATCGCCGGCGGCACCACACCTGACGTGGCCCAGATGGGAACCACCTGGATGGGTGACTTCAGCACCGCCTTCGACCCGACCCCGGCCGAAATCGACACCAGCTCCTTCTTCCCGGGCTCCTTGAAGTCCACCGAGGTCGAAGGAACCAAGTACGGCGTGCCCTGGTATGTGGACACCCGCGTGGTCTACTACCGGAGCGACCTGGCGGAAAAGGCCGGCATCACCAAGGCACCCGCGACCTGGGAGGACTTCAGGGCCCTGGCTGAGGCGCTCCAGACCAAGGCCGGCGCCAAATTCGGCGTCCAGCTGCCTACCGGCGGCGCCGACTCGTACCAGGCCACCCTGCCGTTCCAGTGGTCCAACGGCGCCAAGCTTATGAACGACGACGGCACCAAATGGACGCTCGACACCCCGGAGTCAGCCGAGGCCCTCAAGTACTACGCGGGGTTCTTCAAGGACGGCATCGCCTCCAAGGCCGTCTCCACCGGGACCACGGCCGAGGCCTCGTTCGTGGACGGTTCCGCGCCGATGATGATCAGCGGCCCGTGGCACGTCGGTCTGCTGAACAAGACCGGCGGCGAGGGATTCGCCGACAAGTACAAGGTGGCTCCGATGCCGAAGGCAAAGACCGCCACATCCTTCGTGGGCGGCTCCAACATGGTGGTCTTCAAGAAGTCCGAAAACCGCGATTCGGCCTGGAAGCTCCTCCAGTGGCTGTCCAAGCCGGAGGTGCAGCTCAAGTGGTACAAGGCAAC
Organism: Pseudarthrobacter sp. GA104; assembly: GCF_009741265.1. Taxonomy (GTDB): domain Bacteria; phylum Actinomycetota; class Actinomycetes; order Actinomycetales; family Micrococcaceae; genus Arthrobacter. The sequence continues at coordinate 3,307,575 of NZ_WOWL01000001.1, read as the reverse complement.
CGGTGACCTGCCGTCCCAGCAGACTGCCTGGAAAGACCCGACCCTGGCCGACGACAGCAAGCTCTCCGTTTTCGGTGAGCAGCTGAAGACCACCGACAACCCGCCCGCCGTCCAGACCTGGACCCAGGTTTCGGCAGCCGCAGACTCCGAGATTGAACAGATCGTCAAGGCAGGAAAAGACCCCGCCGACGCCCTGAAATCCCTGCAGCAGACCGCAGACTCGATCGGCACCGGGAAGTAACAGTGGCTGCAACCACCACCACGACGTCTGCCGGCACCTCACGGGGTGCCGGCAGGGGTCCGGCCAGGCCTGGCGGTTCGCGCCGGCGTCGCAACGCCGTGACGGCATGGCTGTTCGCTTTGCCTTTCGTCCTCATTTTCGGCGTGTTCATGCTGGGTCCGCTGGTGTCATCGTTCGTGATGTCCTTCACGGATTTCACCAGCCGCGACATCGAAAACCCGCTGTCCGTGGGATTCGTGGGGCTTGACCAGTACGCCGCACTGTTCCGGAACCCCCAGTTCCTGCACTCGGTCCTGAACACGGCTTACTTCGTGCTGGCCGGCATTCCCCTCACCACCGTCCTGGCCCTCGCCCTCGCAGTTGCCCTGAACAGCGGCATCACGCGCTTCCGCACCGCCTTCCGCGTGGGCTTCTACACCCCGGTGGTCACCAGCATCGTGGCCGTGGCCGTGGTGTGGCGGTTCATCCTCCAGCCTGACGGCCTGCTGAACGTGATCCTCGGATGGGTGGGCATCGCCGGTCCGGACTGGCTCAACAGCACCACCTGGTCCATGCCCGCCCTGATCATGCTTGCTGTCTGGCGCAACCTGGGCACGCTGATGATCATTTTCCTGGCCGGGCTCCAGGCCGTTCCGGGCGACATCCTCGAGGCGGCCCAGGTTGACGGAGCCAACGCCTGGCAGCGGTTCATGAAGATCACGCTGCCCATGCTGCGCCCCACCCTCCTCCTGGGCACAGTCCTTCTCTCGGTCGGATTCCTGCAGTTTTTCGAGGAGCCGTTCGTGATGACCAAGGGCGGGCCCCTGGACTCCACCCTCTCGGTCAGCTACTTCACCTTCAACCAGTTCGGGTTCGGTAAGTACGGGCTCGCCTCGGCCGCGAGCTATGTGCTCTTTATAGCCATTGCCCTGTTGAGCCTCATCCAATTCCGAGCCCTGCGATCCAAGGACTGAGCTCCATGACAATCCCGGAAACCGCACCCACCCCCACGGAAAAAATGCTGACAGAACGCAAAAAAGCCGAACGGACGACGGCGGGAGGCCCCCGGGTGCCGGCCGCCCCGCCCGGCCCGGCCCGCCGCCGTCGTACCGGCCGGCCGCCCGCACACCGGGCACTGACGTACGCAGTCCTCCTGGTCGCCGTCACTGCCACACTGCTGCCCTTCGCGTGGATGTTCCTTGGCGCCTTCAAGACCCAGGGAGAGCTGCTCCGCCGTCCCATCACCTGGTGGCCGGAACAGCCCACGCTGGAGAACTTCGTGGTCTGGTTCACCGAGCTGCAGATCGGCACTTTCTTCCTGAACAGCGTTGTGGTGGCCGTGTTCACCGTGCTCGGCAACTTGCTGTTTTGCTCCATGGTTGGCTACGCCTTGGCCAAGATGGACTTCCCGGGCAAGCGCTTCCTGTTCCTGCTGGTAATGGTCATGCTGATGGTCCCGGGCGTGGTGACGTTCGTCCCGCTGTTCGTCCTGATCAGCAAACTGGGGATGGTCAGCACCTATCCGGCCCTGATCCTGCCGTTCCTCGCGGCACCGATGGGTGTGTTCCTGATGCGGCAGTTCATCGCCGGGATCCCGGATTCCCTTATCGAGGCCGCACGGATCGACGGCGCCGGCGAACTGCGCACCTTCCTGCGGATCGTGATGCCGCTGTGCGGGCCGCCGCTGGCCACGCTCGGCATCCTGACCTTCCTCGGTTCGTGGAACAACTTCCTTTGGCCGCTGGTGGTGGCGCAGAGCGAGGAAATGTACACCCTGCCGGTGGCACTTTCCCTCTACTCCACGGGCCAGAACGCCACCGACTACGGGCTGCTCCTCGCCGGCTCGGTGCTGGTGATCACGCCCATCATCCTGCTTTTCGTCGCCCTCCAGCGGTACTTCATCCAGGGCGTTGCGGCCACCGGCATCAAATAGCCGCCCCTGCCCCCCCCACCTCCCCAGAAAGTCCCCATGACTGAAACCCAGAATCACCCGCGCCCCGGGACGCCCGTCGCCGACGGAAAAACGTTCCGGGACCTCAACGGCAACGGGATCATGGATCCCTTCGAAAATCCGGACCTCAGCCCGCAGGAGCGCGCCGCAGACCTGGTAGGCCGCCTCAGCCTCGAGGAAAAGGCCGGGCTGATGTTCCACACCGTCATCGAGACCGGTCCGCAAGGCACCCTGCTCGAGACCCCGGGCAATATCAGCAAATCGCCCACCAGCACGGTGATCCTGGGCAAGTTCATGAACCACTTCAATGTCCATGCGCTCGGCAGCGCCCGCGAGGCCGCCCGCTGGAGCAACGCCCTGCAGGAGCTGGCCGCGCAAACCCCGCACGGAATTCCCGTGACGATCTCCACAGACCCGCGCCACGCGTTCATCGAAAACTCCGGCGTTTCGTTCACGGCCGCCCATTTCTCGCAGTGGCCCGAGCCGATCGGCCTCGCGGCCGTGGGCAGCACAGACCTCATCCGCCGCTTCGCCGAGATCGCGCGCAAGGAATACACCGCCGTCGGGATCCGCGCGGCGCTGCACCCAACCGTTGACCTTGCCACCGAACCCCGATGGTGCCGGCAGGCCGGGACGTTCGGCCAGGACTCCGCGATCAGCGCAGCCTACGTGGTGGAGTACCTCCAGGGGTTCCAGGGCGAGGAGCTGGGACCGGACAGCGTCGCGTGCACCACCAAGCACTTCCCCGGCGGCGGTCCACAGGCCGACGGCGAGGACGCGCACTTCCCCTACGGCCGCGAGCAGGTCTACCCCGGCGGCCGCTTCGACGAGCACCTGGCTCCGTTCCGGGCGGCAATTGCCGAAAAGACCAGCGCCATCATGCCCTACTACGGAATGCCGGTCGGGGTTGAACTCGACGGCGAGCCGGTTGAGGAAGTCGGTTTCGGTTACAACAAGCAGATCATCACCAACCTCCTGCGGGAAAAACTCGGCTATGACGGCGTGGTCCTCAGCGACTGGGAACTGGTCAATGACAACATCGTGGGCGACCAGGTGCTCCCGGCGCGGGCCTGGGGCGTTGAGGAGCTCACCGCGCCCGAACGCATGCTGAAGATCCTCAACGCCGGCGTGGACCAGTTCGGCGGCGAGGAGTGCACCGACCTGCTGATCGGGCTGGTCCGCGACGGCCTGGTCAGCGAGGAGCGCCTCGACGAGTCCGCGCGCCGGCTGCTGCTGGTCAAGTTCCAGCTGGGCCTGTTCGACAACCCGTTCGTGGATGAGGACGCAGCAGACGCCATTGTGGGGAACGCCGAGTTCCGGCGTGAGGGCCACCGGGCGCAGTCCCGGTCCGTCACCGTGCTGACCAACGGGACGTCCGACGCCGGGCCGGTCCTGCCGCTGTCCGGCTCACCGGCGGTGTACGTGGAAGGAATGGATCCCGCAAGCCTCGACGGCTTCGGGACCGCGGTGCAGGATCCCGCCGAGGCGGACGTTGCCCTGATCCGGCTGCACTCGCCCTGGGACCACCGCGACGACCTGTTCCTGGAGCAGCATTTCCACGCCGGAAGCCTGGATTTCCCGCCGGGCCTCATCTCCCGGCTCCGCACCCTGGCCGAAAAGGTTCCGCTGGTCATCGACGTGCGGCTGGACCGGCCTGCCATCCTCACGCCCCTGGCCGGCTTCGCCACAGCATTGGTGGGCACCTTCGGGGTCTCGGACGGGGCTCTCCTGGACGCCCTGTTCGGACGCATCGGGCCCAGGGGCCGCCTGCCGTTCGAAATCCCCCGGTCCATGGACGCCGTGCGTGCTTCCCGTCCGGACGTACCGGGCGACACCCCAGATCCACTCTTCCCGTTCGGGCATGGCCTGGCCCTGCCCGAACCGGCCGCCGCAACAACCATGGAAACGCCAGGAGACACACTATGAGCCGCAACCTTGGACCAAACCCAAGCATCTCCACCGCCACGCGTCGCCAGCTTCTTGCGGGAGCGGCCGCGTTCGCTGTGACGGGCCTCGCTGCGGCATCCGCGACTCCGGGCCATGCCGCCCGGTCCGCCTCACCCGCTGCATCCGGGCTGGGAGCGCCGCTGTCCCGGGCGCGGAACAAAGAGGGCATCGACCGGAAAACCATCAACCGCTGGGCGCACGACACGTGGCAGTCCCTGGTTGCCATGACGGATCCCGAAACAGGCCTGCCGGCAGACTACATTGGCGAGTCCACGACCGCTCCGAAGCGCAGCCGCTTCACGTCGCCCACCAATATCGGCGGCTACATGTGGAGCACCGTGGTGGCCCGCGAGCTGAACATCATCAGCGCGAGCGAGTGCCGGGAACGGCTGACGCGCACCCTCACCACGCTGGCCGGGCTCAAGCACCATGAGCCCAGCGGCATGCTCTACAACTGGTACGACGAGGCCACCGGCGAGGTCATCACCATCTGGCCGGAGAACGGGAACCCCGTGGCGCCATTCATGTCCAGCGTCGACAATGGCTGGTTCGCTGCCGCCCTCATGGTGGTTCGCAACGCCGAGCCGAAGGTGGCCGGCTTGGCGAACACCATCCTTGGCAGGATGGACTTCGGGATCTTCTACAACAAGGACGCCCGGGCGGGTGTGGCGGCTGGCCTGCTGCGGGGCGGGTTCTACGACGTCAAACCGACGGTGGAAACTGTCCAGGGCAACTACCTCGGCAAGGGCCCCGACGTCTTCTACACGATGAACCACTACGACATCACCAACTCCGAGCCGCGCATCGCCACGTACATCGGGATAGCCTTGGGCCAGATTCCGCCGTCCCACTACTTCGCCACCATGCGCGTCTTCCCCGACACCTGCGACTGGTCCTGGCAGGAACAGAAGCCCGTCGGCGAACACCGGACCTACATGGGCATCGACGTCTTCGAAGGCGCCTACACGTACCGCGGAATGCGGATCGTCCCGAGCTGGGGAGGCGACATGTTTGAGGCTCTGATGCCCGACCTGTTCGTCCCCGAAGCCACCTGGGCGCCGAAGGCCTGGGGCATCAACCACCCCCTGACCGTGCGGGCGCAGCGCGAATTCGGCTTGGACGAGGCCCAGTACGGATACTGGGGCTTCTCCCCGGCCAGCCACCCCAACGGCGGGTACTCCGAATGGGGCGTGGACATCCTGGGCATGAGCAGCGACGGCTACCCGTCCGACGTCGAACGCACCAGCGTTGACGTGGGCTTTGAGGGCTGCCGGCCGGCCACCAACCCGACGCCGGCCTGGGGCGACGGCGTGGTCACTCCGCACGCGGCGTTCCTCGCCATGGAGTACGAGCCCCAAGAGGCATACGACAACCTCGTGAAGATCGAGAACGACCTCGGCGCCTACGGCCAGGGCGGATTCTTCGATGCCGTGGCCGTGAAGTCCGGAACCATCGCCCGGCGGTACCTCTCGCTGGACCAGGCCATGGTGTTGGGTGCGATCGGCAACGTATTCGGTAACGACGTGATCCGCCGCAACTTCGTCCAGGGCGAGGTGGAGGCGGTCATCAAGCCGCTCATCGCCGACGAGGAGTTCGGCGCGGGCCTGATCGGCTAAAAGCGCTCTCTCACTTAACGTCGCTTAAACCCAAGCGCTCTCTCACCTTTCGGCCCGGACGGGGCGAAAGGTGAGAGAGCGCCTCACATCGGGCGGGGATCAGGCGTCGGTGCGGAACACCTGGACCACGGACGGGCGGGGTGCGCGCACCTGGCCGGGAGCCGGCGTCGTGCCTTCCGCGACGTAGTCCGGGAAGAAGGAAACCTGCGTCTCGAACGTGCCGTCCTCGCCCGGGTGCTGCACGGCGACGAACACGCTGCGCTCCTCATCGTGGATGACGGGGCCACAGGTCTCGGCGTCGCGCGGAACAGCCAGGAACTGCTCTACCTTGCCGCGCTCCGCGCCTTCCAGAGTGACCTTGAAGAGCCCGTCCGCGCGGCCGATGCCGGAGGGGGCGCCGTCGGTGGAGATCCAGAGGTTGCCCACGGAGTCGAACGCGAGGTTGTCCGGGCAGGAGATGGGCGAGACCTGGTCCACCGGGAAGCCGGAGAAGTAGGTGACGTCGCCCTGCTTGGGATCGCCGCAGACCATGAGCAGGTTCCAGGTGAAGGTGGTGGAGGTCTGGTCGCCGGTCTCGGTGATTTCCACGATGTGGCCGTCGCGGTTCTGGTTGCGCGGGTTGACCTCGGTGGCGCCTTCGTTCGTTCCGGTGCCGCGGTTGGAGTTGTTGGTGCACGCCACGTAGACCTTGCCGGTGTGGAGGCTGGGCTGCACGTCTTCGCAGCGGTCCATCTTGGTGGGGCCAACCTTGTCGGCCGCGAGGCGGGTGTAGACCAGGACCTCTTCGACGGTCATGCCCGCAACAGCGGACTTGCCGTCCACCACCAGCGGCAGCCACTGGCCGATGCCGTCGAACGCACCGTCGGCGGGGACTGCCCCGGTGCCGGTGATTTCAGCGGCCGGTGAGTTGCCGGTGAACTTGGCGACGTACAGGTTGCCGGCGGAGAGCAGCGTCATGTTGTGCTTGCGGTCGCCCTCAATGTACTTGTCCTTGGAAACGAACTTGTACAGGTAGTCGAAGCGCTCGTCGTCGCCGGAGTAGGCCACCACGTGGCCGGACTCGGCGATGATGACGTTGGCGCCCTCGTGCTTGAAGCGGCCCAGGGCGGAGTGCTTCTTCGGGGTGGAGGTGGGGTCGAACGGGTCGACTTCCACGATCCAGCCGAAGCGGTTGGCCTCGTTCTCGTAGCCGGGCTTGCGGGTGTCCCAGCGGTCCTCGTCCAGTTCCCACTTGCGGGCGGTTGGCTTGCTGGTGATGCCGTAGCGCTTGTCTCCGGCGGAAGTGCCGTTGCCGACGAAGTAGCCCTGGAAGTTTTCCTCACCGGAGAGGATGGTGCCCCAAGGGGTGGTTCCGCCGGAGCAGTTGCCCAGGGTGCCCTTGATGAAGCGGCCGTCCTTGTCCTCAACGGTCTTGACCAGTGCCGATCCGGCAACGGGGCCGGTCAGTTCGTAGACCGTGCTGTTCAGGTAGCGGCGGTTCAGTGCCGCGCCCTTGACGTAGGTCCACGGCTGGTTCTTGTTGTGGCGCTCCAGCTCCACCACGGTCAGCCCGTGCGCGGCTGCTCCCACTTTGCGCTGCTGCTCGGCCGGCATGGCGGGAGGGAACATGATGGCGTCGTTGGTGTACTCGTGGTTGGAGAACAGAACGGCGCGGCGGCCCTTGCTGCCCGGAATCTCAAGGATGTCCGTGTAGTCGTTGTTGTACCCGAACTGCTTTTCCTGGGCTGCAACCGTCTGGTTGTTCAGGTCCAGCTCCGGCGCGTCGTTGAAGATGGGGTCTCCCCAGCGGATGACCGGCTTCCAGGTGAAGCCTTCCGGCACGGTGACAGCGTCCACCATCGCATCAATCGAGGGAATGGCGGTGAACTGCAGCTTGGACGCGCCGAAGCCTTCCTTCGCGGCCTTGGAGAGGCCGGCGGCCTGTGCGGAGTCCGGCGAGGTGACGGCGCTGCCGAGGACGACGGCGAGGGCACCGGCGGCGCCAAAGCCCAGGGCGGCGCGGCGGGACATGGTGGCGGAGGCGATGTCGCGGAAGTAGCTGTTGGAGCTGGTGTTGCAGACGTCGCCTGCGCAGGCGTTGTCGCACTTCAGGGCGCAGGTGACGGCGCTGCGCTTGCCCTTGGTGTGGCCGAGCATCGGCAGCAGGGTGAACTTGCGGGCAGTTTCAGACATGGTTGCCTTCCAAAAAATCGATGCGGTGCCCTCACCCTGCCAGCCGGTTCCTACGGGGAGCCGTCAGCGAGGTGAACCGGAGGTAAACCCGCCGGTAACCCCTGATGACCTGCGCATATGCGAGAGGGTCGGCCCAAAAGGCACGTTAAGTGCGAGAGGGTCGGCCCAAAAGGCACGTTAAGTGAGAGAGGGTCGGCCCAAAAGGCACGTTAAGTGAGAGAGCGTCGGGGTGGGCTAGTGGGCGGCCAGGAGCGCGTGGACGCGGCGGAGCCGGTCCAGCCACCAGTCCCGCCGTTCCGCGGAAGCCGCGTACCGCTCCAGCAGCCCGGCGTCGGCGGCGACGTCACGCAGGCGGATGGCGCCGTCGTCGGCCACTAACGGATCCCGGGTGATGTCCGATTCGAACAGGGACACCGTCCCCAGACCGCACGCATACGGCAGGTCCGGCAGCGCTGCCGCCAGGGCCAGTCCCGCGCGGATTCCCACCGAGGTGTCCAGGGCGGAACTGACGACGGCGGGCAGCCCGGCCTGTGCCACGATGTCCAGGGCGCGCCGCACTCCCCCGAGCGGTGCCACCTTGACCACGATCAGGTCCGCCGCGCCGGCGCGGGCAACCCGCAGGGGGTCGGATTCCTTGCGGACGCTTTCGTCGGCCGCGATCAGCACCGGCGTTCCTGCCTCGCGCAGGGCTCGCCGCACCTCCGCCAGGCCCTCAACCGTGGGCACCGGCTGCTCGGCGTATTCAAGCCCGACGCCGGCCAGCCGGGTGAGTGCCTCGACGGCGGCCGGAACGTCCCAGCCGCCGTTGGCGTCGACGCGGACGGCGGCGTCCGGGAGGGCGGAGCGGACGGCGGCGAGGCGGGCGGCGTCGTCGTCCAGCGTTTGTCCCTGCTCGGCCACCTTGACCTTGACGGCGTCCACCCGGCCGAAGCGTGCCAGGACGTCCGGCACGCGGTCCGCGGGTACGGCGGGAACCGTGGCGTTGACGGGGATCGCGGACCGCAGCGGGGCGGGGAAGCCATGCCAGCCGGCTTCGACGGCGGCGGCGAGCCAGCGGGAGGCCTCGGCGTCGCCGTACTCGGGGAACGGGCAGAACTCGCCCCAGCCGGCGGGGCCGTGCAGCAGCAGGGACTCGCGCTCCATGATGCCGCGGAACTTGACCCGCATGGGCAGGCTCACGACGTGCGCGCCGGCCAGGAGTTCCTCGAACGGGGGCACGGTGGGCAGCGGCGTGGGCATGGACCCACTGTACAAGCGGGGGCTAGATCCACCTGTTGTGGCGGAAGGTCCCGTAGAGCGCCAGCCCCATGGCAATCATCAGGCCAAGGGCGAACGGGTAGCCGAACACCCAGTCGAGCTCCGGCATGGAGCGGAAGTTCATGCCGTAGATGGTTCCCACCAGCGTGGGCGCAAACAGGATGGCCGCCCAGGAGGAAATCCGCTTGACCTGCTCGCTCTGGGCAATGCTGGATTCCGTGAGGCGGCGCATCTCGTCGTTCTGCCGCTGGGCCACGAGCGCGGCGTTCACGGCCAGTGCGTTCTGCAGCAGCACACGGAAGGATGCCACGCGTTCATTGAGCCGGAGCACATGGTCCAGCACGTCGCGGAAGTGGTCCTGGAGTTCCGGATCGGGCTCCCGCTCCGGCGTCCCGGCCATGAGCACCTGCAGGATCCCTGCCAGCGGGCTGGTGGCGCGCTGGAACATGATGACCTGGCGGGAAAGCTCGTAGATGCGCCGGGAAACCTCCGGGTCCGCCCCGAAGAGGTCGTCCTCGATCTCGTCAATGTCGTTTTCAAGCCCCGCCGCCACGGGTTCGTACTCGTCCACCACCTGGTCCAGGATGCCGTAAAGGACCGCATCCGGGCCCAGGGCCAGGAACTCCGGCATGGCCTCCATCCGCCGGCGCACTTTGGCCAGGTCCGGGGATTCGGCATGCCGCACGGTCACTACGTAGTCGGCGCCGACAAAGACGTGGATCTCGCCGAAGTCCACCTTCTCCACATCATCCAGGTAGCGGGCCGGCCGCAGCACCAGGAAGACGCACTCGCCGTAATGCTCCAGTTTGGCGCGTTGGTGGCCGGCCAGGGCGTCCTCGACGGCGAGCGCGCTGAGGTCGAATTCCTCGGCCACCGACTGAAGTTCCGCGGGGTCCGGCCGGTAGAGGCCGATCCACGCCATCCCCTCGCGCTGGCGGAGCACGAAGTAGGTTTCGTCCAGGCTGCCCGGATCCTCCGTCCGCAGCCCGTCGACGTATACGGCGTTGTCGATGATGGTCACGGCTGGCCTCCTTTGTGTCTGCGTCCTCCTCCGGCAGGTGCACGGCGGTGGTGTCAGGAACCGTCCCCGCCGTCAGGCTGTCCCGGTTTCGCGGCGCCGCATCGCTGCCGCGGCCACGGCGGCCGTGGCCACGGCAATGGCCAGCATCCACCACGCTCCGCTCCAGTCCGTCGTCGAACCACCGGGAACAGGGGTGTGGGTGAACGGCGAGAGGTCGCGGATGGCCTGGTCCAGCCCCAGCATCCCGCCAAAGATGCCCAGCACCACGCCCGCGCCCAGGAATGCCCAGCTGGCAGCGATGGTTGCCGATGGCCACAGGACGAACACCAGCGCCGGGACGGCAAGGTAGATGAACGCCGCGGGAAGCTGGGCTGCGGCGGTCTCCCAGATGGCGCCGGCGTCCATCGAGTCCTCGCCGGCTGCCGCCAGCGAGGCCCAGGCCCCGAACGCCGTCAGGAACATCACCAGGACCACCGAGGCCGCGCCAAGCAGGAGGTAGCCGGCCAGCCAGCGCATCCGGCTGACGGGGGTGGCGAGGAGGAGTTCGGCCGTGCCGGCAGCTTCCTCCTGCCGCATCCTGATGATGGCCTGCAGCGCGCAGGCGGCTGCCAGGATCCCGGCGACCGAAAACATGGCTGACACCATCAGCTGGGTCAGGGACACACCCTGCGCCTGGATCATGGCCCGCAGGGCGGATGTGACACTGCTGTTGACAGTGTCCGCGGCGGCGATGGCGCTGCCGATGGACCCGGCCAGCAGCCCCATCGCCAGCCCGCCGATGCTCCAGCCGATGATCGACCCTGCCTGCAGCCGCAGCGCCAGGGCCGCAGGGCTGTTCAACCCGGGGCGGGCAGCAGCACGGCCGGGAAGCGCGCCCCACACGCTCGCGCCGCTGTCGCGCCGGTTCAGGATGAGCCAGACCGCACCCCCGCAGGCGACGGCGAGCGCCAGCGGCAGGAGCAGCGGCCACCACCGGTCGCCGGTGTACGCGAACGTCTGCTGGCCCCAGCCGATCGGGGAAAACCAACTGGCGGGCCCCGCTGTGACCACCGTCCCGCCCGGGTCCGGCGTTCCGGTGGCGTCCCCGATGCCCCTCAGGATGTACGCCAGGACAACGAGCGCCGCGGAGAACCCGTTGGCGCCGCGGGATGTGGCCATCAGCTGGGCCACCAGCAGGCCTATGCCCAGGAAGGCCAGCCCGACGGCGCCCGTGGCGGCTCCCGCAACCAGGGCACCTGTGGGATCAAGCCCCGCCGCCGTGAAGCCGGCGAACACCGCGAGCGCCACGAGGACGTTGGCAGCGGTCCCGTGCAGGATCGTCGCAGCCGCGGGAGTCAGGCGCCCGGCGGGGGTGGATGCCACCAGTTCCGCGGCGCCGGTTTCCTCGTCGGCCCGGGCGTGCCGGACAGCGAGGAAGGTGCTCATCAGGCCTGCCAGCAGTGCGAGGAAGGAGTAGATCTGGAAGAAGGTGAAGGCGCCGACGCCCGCCCCGCGCGCCAGGCCGCGGAGCATCAGGATCGCGGGTGTGGCAACCGCTATCTGCAGGAGCTCCGCCCGGCTGGATTCGTCGCCGTAGGTCTGTTGGATCGCCGTTGCCGAGAACAGGGCGAGGGCGCCGATGCCCAGCACCCAGATGGCCAGCTGCCAGCGGTCACGCCGCAGCCGCTGGCTCCACAGGATCCGGAGCTCGCGCACCTCAGCCACGGCCCCTCGCGCCGAGCAGGTGCCGCCGCCGGGCGTGCTGGGCAGGCCCGTTCTCCGCAGTCTCCGCGTTGGCCTGCACCGAGGTGTCACCATAGTGGCGCAGGAACAGCTCCTCCAGGGACGGCGGCGTGATGGTCAGCCCCTGGACGCCCAGGGCTCCCAGGGCCGGAAGCACCTCCGCAATCCGGTCCGAGTCGGCACCAAACCTGACCCTGCCGCCGTCGGCCGTCAGGTCATGCACAGCGCCCAGCTGAGCCAGGGAACCGGTGTCCAGCCCGTCCGCCGCGAAGGAAACCTCCGTGCGCGTGAGGTGGCGCAGCGAGTCCAGCGTGCCGCCGTCCACGATCCTGCCGGCGCGGATGATGCTGACGCGGTGGCATAGCACTTCCACCTCGGAGAGGATGTGGCTGGACAGGAGCACCGTTGCACCGCGTCCGACGGCGGCCAGCGCCTCCCGCCGGAACACCGCCTCCATGAGCGGGTCAAGGCCGCTCGTGGGCTCGTCAAAGAGGTAGAGCTCGGCGTCCGTCACCAGGGCCGCGATCAGTGCCACCTTCTGGCGGTTGCCCTTGGAGTAGGCGCGGCCCTTCTTTCCCGGGTCGAAGTCGAACGCTTCACAGAGACGGTCCTTGCGCTCCCGGTAGCTGCGGGAGTCGGAGGTGCCGCCGCGGAGGCGGGAGAGGAGGTCGATGGTCTCGCCGCCGGACAGGTTGGGCCAGAGCCGGACGTCGCCGGGGACATAGGCGAGGCGGCGGTGCAGCTCTACCGACTGTGTCCACGGGTCGAGGCCCAGGACGGAGGCCGTGCCGGAGGTGGCCTTGGCCAGGCCCAGCAGGACGCGGAGGGTGGTTGACTTGCCCGCACCGTTGGGGCCAAGGAACCCGTGGATCTCGCCGCGCTGGACCTCCAGGTTGAGTTCGTCGAGGGCCCGCACCCGGCCAAAATGCTTGTGCAATTCAACAGTGTGGATGATGGCTTCCATAGTCCGGACACTACTCAGATTCATCCGTTTGTGAAGGGCCGAAAGTCGGCCCTTGGAGGGTGCCGCGCAGCCCTTCCAGTGGCCCTTTCAGCTGCGCAGCCCTTCCAATCCATATCCATATGGATATATAATCGCGGCATGGCACGGGCGGCAACAACAGCGGACGCGTTCAACGCGGTGGCGGAACCCCGCCGGCGCGAAATCCTGGACGCCCTGGCCGCCGGCGAACGGCCGGTCAGCGAGATCGTTGACCTGCTCGGCCTGGCCCAGCCGCACGTGTCCCGGCACCTGCGGGTCCTTCGCGAGGTGGGCGCCGTCGTGGTCCGCGACGAAGGGCGGCAGCGGGTGTACCGGCTGAACCCGCAGGCGCTGAAGCCTATCCACGATTGGGTTTCGGGCTACCAGCATCTCTGGAACGAGCGCTTCGAGCTGCTCGATGACGTTCTCGAGGATCTTCAACAGGAAGACACGCAAGAATAAGGGAGCAGGGCAATGGCACCAACAAACACCTTGGACATCAGCTTCCCCACCGACGAGGAAATCCTCATCACGCGCACGGTCAACGCACCCCGGCATCTCGTCTACAAGGCCTGGACCACGCCGGAACTGGTCAGGAGGTGGTGGCCCGGCCGGCGCGGCGGGATGACCGTGGCGGACATGGACTTCCGTGTGGGCGGGGCCTGGCGGTACGTCATGGTGACGCACGGCGAATTCGAGGTGGCCTTCCACGGGACGTACCGGGAGATCGTCCCGAACGAGCGGATCGTCCACACCGAGGTGATGGAGACGCCGGGAACGCGGACGGACAGCGAGGAGGGTGCCGTGGTCACCACGGTCACCTTTGAGGAGGCCGACGGCGGCGCGACCGTGGTGCGCATCCGCACCAACGCGGGCAGCAAGGAAGTCCGGGACATGATCGCGCAGTCCGGCATGGAGGGCGGCGTGCGGGAACAGTTCGAGATCATCGAGGAGCTGGCGGCTGCGCTCGGCTGACCCCCGCCCCTTCCCAACTAGGTAGCGCTAAGTGTCGTTCTGGAGCGTCAAAACGACACTTAGCGCTACCTACTTGGGAGGGAGGCAACCCGCACTCCTGATCCTGTAACAGTTGTTACACTTCATGGTGTGACTTCCCTTGAACAAGCGCCCTGGCTGGTGATGCTCGTGCAGGTACCCTCGGAGCCTTCGCGGCACCGGGTGGCGGTCTGGCGTGAACTCCGGCGCTTCGGCGCGGTCCCCGTCGGGCAGGGCGCCTGGACGGCGCCCGACGTGCCCGCCTGCCGCGAAGGCGCGAAGAAGGCCAAGGAGCTGGCCGCCGCCGGAAACGGCGAGGTGCTCCTGCTCACCACCGCGCCGGCCGACGACGACGCCGCCAGGCTGCGTGAACTCTTCACCGCTGCACGCGCGGAGGAGTGGGCGGAATTCGTTGCCGACTGCGGCAAGTTCACCGACGAGATCGCGAAGGAAATCGCCAAGCGGAAGTTCACGCTGGCCGAGCTTGAGGAGGAGGAGCAGAGCCTGGACCGGCTGCGCCGCTGGTTCCGCGCCCTCCGGACCAAGGACGTCTTCGGCAGCCCGGCTTCGGCGGGTGCCGAGCGGAAGCTCGGTGACTGCGCCACAGCCCTGGACGGTTTTGCCGCCCTCGTCTACGGCGAGGTGCACTCGTGACCGCCGCCCGCACCGCTGCAGCCAAGGCCGCCAGCGTCTCCGCGCCCCTCTACGCCGCCGGGTTCGTGACGGCATTCGGCGCCCACAGCATCGCGGCGGGCCTGGGCGCGCACAGCGGGAACATCGGCCTGACGCTGCTTAACCTGGGCATCCTCCTCGCCCTGTACGACGTTTCCGAGGTCTTCCTCAAGCCGGTCTTCGGCGCCCTGAGCGACAGGATCGGCGCCAAACCCGTCATCGTCGGCGGGCTGCTCGCTTTTGCCGCACTGTCCCTGATCGGGCTCTGGGCGGCGGACCCGCTGATGCTGGCCCTGGCGCGGCTCGGCCAGGGCGCGGCGGCATCCGCGTTCTCGCCGGCGTCGTCCGCCATGGTGGCCCGGCTCGCACGGGGCGGAAATGCGGGCACCTACTTCGGCAGGTACGGGTCGTGGAAAAGCCTGGGCTACATCATCGGGCCGCTGCTGGGCGCGGGCCTGATCTGGGCCGGCGGCTTCGCCCTGCTTTTCGGCACCCTGTCCGTGCTCGCGGCAGCCACGGCAGTCTGGGTCCTGCTGGCCGTGCCGCACCTTGAACCCCTGCCCCGCCAGCGGTACACCGTGCTGGACCTCGCACGGCAGGTGGGCGAGCGGCGCTTCCTCGTTCCCACGCTGGTCCTGGCGGCATCGACGGCGGCGCTCGGAGCCGCCGTCGGATTCCTCCCGGCGCTGGCCACGAGGCACGGCCTGGACGCCGTCGCCGGCACCGCCGCTGTCAGCCTCCTGGCGCTCGGGTCCGTCCTGACCCAGCCGCGGGTCGGCCGGCTGCGGGACCGGAACCGCATCACCGACAACAAGGGCACGACGGCGGGGCTCCTCCTCATCGCGGCGGGTGTCGGCGTGCTCGCGGCCGCCCCGGGCCCGGTCACCATCTTCCTTGCCGCTGCGGCAATCGGGGTCGGCGTTGGGGCGGCCACGCCGCTGGGTTTCGCGCACCTGGCGGACACCACCCCGCCCGAGCGCATGGGCCGCACCATGGGCTCCGCCGAACTCGGGCGCGAACTCGGCGACGCCGGCGGGCCGCTGCTGGTAGGGGGCGTGGCCACGCTGACCGCCCTGCCCTTCGGACTCGGCGCCCTCGCGCTGTTGATAGCAGCGGCCAGCCTCCCCCGCCTCGCCCCGGCCGGCCCGCCCCCGCCCAACTAGGTAGCGCCAAGTGTCGTTATGAACCCTGAAAACGACACTTGGCGCTACCTAGTTGGGTGACGCCGGCTTCCAGCTTTCTGTGACACCCTTAAACCGATGACTTTCCAACGGCAGGCACCCAGCAGGACACCGGCCCGACCCGCGCCGGGGTCGGGCTTCCTGTTCGTGCTTGCCACCCTGGCCTGCGTGGCCGGACTGATCGCCACCTACTACTACTTCGTGCAGACCACCACCGGCCAGTTCATCGATGAGTCGGCGCTGGTGGAGGCCGTGGGCATCCACGGCCCGGCGGGCAAGGCGAGCACACGGTTCCTGGACCTGCTGCCCACCATCTCACTGGTGATGGCCGCCGTCGTGGTTTTGTTTGTCACGGTGATCCGTAAGCACTGGACGGAGGCCGGGATCGCCGTGGCCGCGTGCGTCGGGGCGAACATCGCCACCCAGATGCTGAAGGACCTGCTCCCGGCCCGTCCGGACAAGGGTGTGGTGACGCTGGAGCTGAACTCGCTGCCGTCCGGGCACACCACGCTGGCGGCGTCGGCTGCGGCCGCGGTCTTCCTCATGGCCTCCCCCCGGTGGCGTCCGATGGCCGGTTTCGTGGGCGGCACCTTCGCCATCGCCTCAGGGGTCTCCACGCTGATCAACCAGTGGCACCGGCCTGCTGACGTGGTGGCCGCGTTCCTGCTGGTGGGCGCGTTCATGATTCCGGCGGGGTGGCTCATCATGCGGCGCGGGTCCTGGAATGAGTGGGACGGGTTCGGCAGGCACATCGGCTCGGCACGGCTCTGGCTGACGCTGCCGGTTGCGATCGGGCTGGTGTCCGCGGCGGTGGCGGTGTACTCGCTGGCCCGCATCGCGCCCGGCCCCTGGCAGGAGGCCAGCACCACGAACTATTTCTGGGCCGGGATTGCGCTGATCGTGATCGCCGGGTACCTGGCCACCGTCGCCACCACCTCACTGTTCGCGTATGCCGCACGACGGCGGGACCCGCCAGGGCGCTGACGGTCGCCTCTGACCCCCGCTGGGTGAATGTTGACCGTTTCTTGAGGAATTTCCGGCCCCTTTTTTGATACAGCCCGTGAATACTTGCTGGTGCTTGGCCGGGGATTTCGACCACATTGGTGCTCTTTGACCCCGCCCATCGGTCTCCTGGCGTCGTTTTGAAGTGGGCGCCGCCAGGTATCCCGCGTCCCGGCGCCGTATGCCCCCCAAGGCGGCGCCGGGACTTCCGGCCGCCTACCCCGTGCCGAGTGTGGTGCAGCCCAACGGGGTCAGGGATACTGTCGGTATGAACCGGGAGGCGCGGTCATGAGGGTCCTGATCGTCGACGACGAAGTGGTGCTGGCCGAAACGGTTCGGCGCGGGCTGCGCAATGAAGGGTTCGTCGTGGACCTCGCACACGACGGCGTCAGCGGCCTGCGGGCTGCAGTGGAGAACCCCTATGACGTGATCCTGCTGGACCTGATGCTGCCCCTGAAGAACGGCTACGACGTACTCAGGGGAATCCGGGAACACCGGATCTGGACGCCGGTCCTGATGCTGACGGCAAAAGACGGTGAGTACGACCAGACCGACGCCTTCGATCTTGGCGCGGACGACTACCTTACAAAGCCCTTCAGCTTCCTGGTGCTGGTGGCCCGCATCCGGGCCCTGGCACGCCGCGGCGCCCCCGAGCGGCCTGTGGTCCTCGCCCTCGGAAGCCTGAACCTGGATTCCGTGAGCCGCAGTGTCCGCCGCGGAGACACCCCCATCGGGCTCACCGCCAAGGAATACGCGCTGCTGTACTACCTGATGCGCCGGCACGGCCAGGTGGTGTCCAAGTCCGAAATCCTGGACAACGTCTGGGGTTCCGACTTCGAGGGAGGGGGCAACGTCGTCGAGGTGTACATGGGCTACCTGAGGCGGAAAATCGATACGCCTTTCGGGCTGCACACCCTGACCACCATCCGGGGAATGGGGTACATGCTCACCCCCGACCGCCCTGCCGCAGCGGTTTCCCCGGCCCTTTCAGCGGAGTGAGCGGCTGGGCCAAGGCCTTCTCGGCGGACTCAACCCTGGTGGCCTGGGCGGGAAATGCCAGCTCGAACCGGCAGCCGCCGTCGGGAGCTTCCGTGCACAGGATCCGGCCGCCGTGGGCGCTGACGATCGCGGACGTGATGGCCAAACCCAGGCCGCTGCCGCCGCTTTCGCGCGACCGGCTTTCGTCAAGCCGGACAAAGCGTTCAAAGATCCGCTCTCGTTCGGCAACGGGCACCGGCGGGCCGTCGTCATCGATGGTGAGCAGCACGCCGTCCGGCGAGTTGCGCACCTGGATGCCGATCCGGGCCCGCGCGTACCGCTCCGCGTTGTCCAGGACATTCCTGATGGCCCGGCCGAGGCTCCGGACATCACCGGTGATCCGGGCCGGTTCAAGCCTGGCCTCGATCTCGTGCCTGCTGGTGCAGCGCAGGCGGCGGACTTCGTCGTTGAGGACGTCGTCCAGGTCCACGTCCGCCGCCTCCAGGCGCAGGCCCTGGTCATCGGCCTTGGCCAGGGTCAGCAGGTCCTGGACCAGGTAGCGCATCCGGGCCGTTTCCCCGGCCACAACCTCCTTGGTCTCCTCCCACATGGCCCCGGACGGATCGGCAGCTGCGATCTCCACCGCGGCGCTGAGGGTTGCCAGCGGGCTGCGCAGTTCGTGGCTCGCATCGGAAACGAAGCGCCGCTGTTCCCGGTCCGAGGCCTCCAGCCGGTCCAGCATCATGTTCATCGTCTGCGCCAAGGCCTGGATCTCGTCGGACGTCCGGGGCACCCCCACCCGGCCGTCCAGGCTCCGGGCGTTAATGCCCGCAACCTGGTCGCGGATCTGCTCAACCTGCCGCAGTGACCGTCCCACGAGGATCCAGACCCCGAAGCCCACACCTGCCAGGAGGAGTGGCGCGGCGCCAAGGATGAACCATGCCACGGTGGCCACGGTCTCCGCCTGCACTGTTACCGTGGCGGCAACGGCTACGGTGTACACCTTCCCGTCCTCGCCGACGCCCGTGGCCGCAACGAGCAGGTCATCATCGAACAGGCTCTGCTGCACGGAGACATTCTCGAACAGCGTTTGTTTGGCTTCCGGCCGCAGCGCCGTAATGGGCCTGGTAGCCGCGGCGGGGACCGACGCCGCCAGGACAGCTCCGTTGGGGTCCAGGATCTGGATGTACTGGCCCGGACGCGCCGCAGACCTGACGTAGTTGGCCGCTTCCTCGAGGTCCTGTTCCGCGATGTGGGCCACCACATCCTCGGCTTGGAGCCGGGTGAGCCTTTCGGTGGACGCCAGCAGGGCCCTCTGCAGCAGCAGCAGGAGAATCAGTCCGCCGACGAGCATCGCGGCCGCCACAAAGGCGACCGCCGTAGCCGTTGCCCGCTTGCGCACCCCCCAGCGTCGGGTGCGCGTTTTCCCGAAGCGGGGGCGCCGCTTTTCGGCATCCATGAACCAAGGATGCGTCCCGCTGCCGCCTGTGACAAACCCTCCCGGCAACTGTTTTTGATTCCCTTGTCCAGGCTGTGCCCCTGCTGAGGCAAACTGAGCCCTGGCTGAGATTTGCCCGGCGAAATTTGTGGGCGCAGAAGCCTTGGCAGCACACTGGTTTTATCGATCAGGATCTGCTGGGGGCCACACAACAGGAGACCGTCATGGGCCGGAAAATTCTATTGATCACAGGCGTTGCTGCCGCGGCAGCCGCCATCACCGGAGCGTCCGTCGCCACTGCCGGCACCGCCCCGGGCGACGACCAGCCGTTGACCGGAAGCGCCCTGCAGCAGGCCAGCGATGCGGCCATTGCCCGCACGGGTCCCGGCACCGTTATCAGCGCCGAGACTGACAACGACCCCAATACTTCCTACGAAGTGAACGTTCAGTTGAACAACGGCAACCGGGTGGAAGTGGAACTCGACAGCTCGTTCCGGGTGGTCTCGGAGGGCCGGGACGACGATTCAGGGCAGCCGCTGAGCGCTGCAGACCGCGACAGGGCAGGACAAGCCGCACTGGCGAACGTGGGCAAGGGCCGGATCGGGGACGTCGAAAGGGAGAATGAAGGCGGCGCCGCCTACGAGGCGGAAATCATTCTTGACGACGGCTCCGAAGTTGACGTTGAACTGGGAGCAGACTTCCAGGTCCTGCGCACGGGCGCGCCTGAACGCGACTGATCCGCGGGCCAGGCAAAGCGTGCCGGGCGGGGAGGCGTCAGATGAGGATACCGCCGAGGATTCACTTCCTCGCCCTGGCAATGGACAGCGGGTTCCTGGCCGCGGGCTTGCTGGCCGGGCCCGAGGCCACAGGTACTGCCCTCATCCTGGTTTCGATTGGACTCGGAGCGTATGCGAGGTTCGGGCGCCCCGCACCTGCAGTCAGGCGGAAACACCCGGCCGGCCCGGCTCGTACAGGTCAATGATCGGCAGATGCCCGTCGGTGCGGATGGCATCGCCGCCGCCGTTGCGGTGGTGGTAGCCGCTGGAGTAGTTGAGGATGACGTGCACGGACTGCACGGCCTCGGCTGCCTGCAGCGTGGCGATGATGAAGTCGCGTTCCTCGTCCGTACGGTCGGCAATTTTGTGCGTGATCTGGAACGTGAACAGGGACAGTCCCACGCTCCTGTCGTACGTGCCGGCCCCCACCCAGTCCACGGACAGGCCTCCGGGCAGCATCCAACCGGGCGGGCACTTCCAGAACCGGACATGGTGCCGCTTGCGCGGGTTCCCGTCGATCTCGCGCTGGAACGCCAGGTCCTGCCTGTTGCCGAAGACGTACAGGGAACTTACCGGGGCGGCGGGATAGCTGCGGCCCAGGACGGTGGACACCAGGGTGTGCCAGGCGGTCGCCGGGGTGATGGGATCCGCCTCCACCCAGCCGGCGGAAAGCATGGCCCGCCGCAGCTCTTCCTCCGTCCCCACTACGGCGAGATTGACGGGATCGCCCAGCACGCCGTCGCCCGTCCTTGCCCGGCCGATGAAGTAGTCCGGGATGTACAGGCTGCTCAGGATCTTGTGGACGCGCGGCAGCAGCGCATAGGCCAGGATCAGCCAGACGGGCAGGAACACCCACGCCTGCTCAGGGCCGCGGGAAAGCCTGGCGAGCAGGAAAAAGTACACCGCCCAGCCGACGGCGACGGTGACCGCCAGGTACAGCAGCCGCTGCAGCACCGCCAGGACTGTGGCCCACCTGCTCTGCCGGCGCTCCACGGCGCTGCTGGAACGGGAGTGGTCAGGTTCGTCCGGAACCGCCCGCGCGGACCCCGCGTCGGAGGACCCCATATGCGGGTCCCCGACATCCGGATTTTCCAGCCCGGGGGTCACGGCTCGTCGAGGTTCAGCTGCTCAACGATGATCCGCGCCGTCTCAGGATCACCCAAAATCCGGAAGTGCCCTGCGGTGGGCAGCTCGATGTTGGTGGCGCCCGGAAGGACGCTGCCCTCCGGAATGTGCGGATCGAACGGGCCGTAGATGGACGTGATCCGGCTGTTGATCGCCTCTTCGCGGGCCAGTTCGAGGGTCAGGGGGTGCCGGGGCGAAAAGATGCGCAGGCTCGGCAGCAGCATGTACCTGGCATAGCGCGAACCGGAGAACGGCGTGCACACCGTGACCATCCTGTCGATCCGCTGCTCAGGGTCCAGCGTCAGCATGGCGTACTTTCCGATCAGGCCGCCCTTGCTGTGCGCCACGATCGCGGCGTCCCGCAGCCCCGCTTCCTCCAGGTGCTGCGCCACCATCCGGGCCGCCGCGGGGACGTCCAGCTGGTTCCGCTGCAGCACCGTGACCACGTGGACGGGATGGCCGGCGTCGTGGATGGACTGGATGAGCGGCATCATGAACTGCCAGTTTTCGTATACACCCGGGATGATCAGCACCGGCCGCCGGTGGCCTTGGTGGAAGGACCCGGGCTGGACGCGCGAGAACATGCCGCGGACCTGCCATCCCGCGGCATATAGGTAGTCCTGCAGCCACCAGACACCTTTTTGCAGCGCACTGATCCTCATGGGCGTGCCCGGTTCACTCATCTGTCGAGGATATCCCGCGCTCCCGCCGGTCAGTAGTTGCGGCGGTGCTTCAGGCGCGGAATCACGACGGCGAACACGGCCGCCGCCGCGAACCCCAGTATGCCGGTGGCTGAGATCCCCGCGCCAAGGGTGGCAAGGGCAGTCACCCCGGAGAGCAGCACGGGCCCGGCGGTGGAGCCTGCGTCGGCCATGAACCGCCACAGCCCCAGGAACTGCCCGCGGCCCCGATCCGGCGAGAAGTCGGCGCCCAGCGTCATCACCAGTCCCGAACTGATGCCGTTGCCGAACCCGATCAGCAGCGCCGCCAGCAGCAGCCCCGCAAAGGAACCGGTCAGCGGAATCACCAGCAGGGCCGCGCCCATCAGCAGCGTGGACGGGACGGCGACGAACTGCCGGCCCTTCCGGTCCATGAGCTTGCCGGCGGGATAGAACACCAGCATGTCGATCGCGCCGGAGAGCCCGTAGATCAGTGAAGCTGAGGTGGCATCCAGGCCCAGGTTGTCCGCCCACAGCGGGATGACCACCTGCCGGGAGGAGCGGAGGGCGCTGAGCAGCAGGATCCCCACCCCCAGCGAAAGGAACACGCCTGCGTGGGACGCCGCAACGCTCCGGAGGGTGGGCTCCGGACCCTTGTGGCCGCCGTCGGGCCCTGGCGCAACGGCCAGGTCCGGGATGGTGAGGGACAGCAGCGCGGCTCCCGCCATGGCCACCACGCCCACCCAGTAGGCACCGCTGATCCCGGCGAACTGCATCACCGCCGCGCCCAGGAACGGGCCGATGAACACGCCGATGCGGTTCACCCCGCCCAGCGTGGAGAGCGCCCGGGCCCGGAATTCCACGGGCACGGCCTCGGTGAGGTACTTCTGCCGGGCCAGGCCGAACACGGCCCCGGACATCCCGACGACGGCCATCGCCACTGCGAGCAGCCACAGCCCGTTGGGGACCACGGACGTCAGCCCGGCCGCCGCGAGCGCGAGCCCGGCGGCGACGGCGGCAGCCACGATGGACCAGCGCTCACCGAACTTGAGGGTCACCAGGGAGGCGGGCAGGTTGAAGAACCAGGACCCCACGCCGATCAGCGTGACGACCAGGGCCGCGACGGCCACCGAAGCGCCGAGATCGCGGGCGGAGAGGGCCACCACGGGCAGGATGGCTCCCGTGCCGATCCCGTAGAGCAGCGTGGGCCCGAAAGCAGCCACCGCCATGCCGCGCAGGCTGAAGGGCTGGGGGTCGTCCGGGGAAGTCATCAGATTTATCCTATGGCCGCGCCCGGCACGCCCCTTTCCCCGGCACGCCGCCGGCCTGCGCACCGAGGGCAGGGCTCAGTGCGCAGGGACTGTCCGTGCGCACCGAACCCGGGCCTCGGTGCGCAGCGCGGTACAACGCCAAGCCGGCTATCCCCAGCGCCGGGAGACTACTGGCGGGCCCGCTCTCCGAAGCCTGCCAGCGACCTGAACATGGCCACGATTTCCACCACCATGCCGATGATGGAGCCCACGATGCCCAGCACCAGCAGGACCCGCACCACCACGGGCCAGCCGGACCAGCTGTCCCCAAAGTCGAAGGGAAAGACCTCCAGCATCCGGAGGGTAGCCGCAAGCCCGATGCCCAGGACCGCCAGGTTCCCCAGGGCCATGACGCCCCGGTTGCGGATCACCACGAAGATGAGGTTGGCGATGATGCCCGCGGTCAGGGACGCGTTGATCATTCCGAGCACACGTTCCATGTCCGCCGTCAGGAAGGGCACAACCTTCCAGCCCGGCCAGATATTGATCCCCCACAGCAGCACGGCGTTAACCAGCACGGAGCCAATGTTGCCGCCGCGGGTGGTCACGGTCTTGTCCGCCATAGTGACTCCCAAAGCGAGTGGACGGCCGGAATGATTGGGCGCGCCGCCTGCCAACATCGTTCCCACGGGAAACCCCGGCCGGAAGTGCCAAAAGGCCCGTAAATGTAGCAATTCGGGGGTCACAAATGCCCCGCGGAGGAGTAGCGTTCGCTTTATGGGGCGCTGTTCCGCGCCCATGCCAACGGGGAGGTCATTCGATGGGTGAAGTGTGGATCCGCACGCTCGGCAACGGGCTGGTCCGGGCAGACAGAGTCACCGAAATTTCATCCACGAGGGGGTCCTTGCACGAGGACCAGGGGTATTCACTGAAAGTCATCGTGGACGGCAAGGGCCATGTGCTGATTGACGACGCCGACCTGCAGGGCACGCTGGCGGAGCGGCTGGAGTACGCCCGGCACGTGGAGGACG
The DNA here is from genome assembly GCF_009741265.1 of Pseudarthrobacter sp. GA104. Classification (GTDB taxonomy): domain Bacteria; phylum Actinomycetota; class Actinomycetes; order Actinomycetales; family Micrococcaceae; genus Arthrobacter. The sequence goes on along the minus strand of NZ_WOWL01000001.1, from coordinate 3,283,582 downwards.
CCCTGCTGCTCGCCATGGACGAGGCACGGGACAGCGACGCCGCCGTCGTCATTTCCTATGAGCCCGAGCGCGAGCGCTGGTCCGCCGCACCGGTCACGGTGTTAGCCGGAAGGCTTGCCGAACCGGTGGGCTGAGCCTGTTGCCTTTCGCCGCGGACGACGCCGGGCGGCGGCTGGGGTGCCGCCCGCTGCGGTGTGGCAGCCGCTTGCGCCTGCACGGGTTCACCGGTCCGCGCCGGCAGGCCCGTTATGCTCGTGCGCGTGAAGCAGAGCGCCCAGAGCGCAACCACCAGCACCACCACGGCCACCCAGGGCAGGTCCGGCCACGCCAGCATGAACGGCACGGCCACGGCCACCCCCGTCACGATCAGCAAATACCACGTGACGTACCACCAGGGGTTGGCCGGCAGGTTCCGCGTGGGATCGCTGGACTGCCGGAAGGACGGCTTGCGCAGCCGCTGCAGCCGGTCGTGCAGCACTCCCCACACCGGCCCGTTCAGGAGTCCCACCAGCACGCCGGCGAACACGGCGGTTGTCACGGCCAGCACGCCCAGGTCCTGCCAGTGCGCCCAGTGGTAGGTCGGGCCGGAGCACAGCCAGGCGGACCACCAGGGATCCCCGGCGGCGCCGGGCGGGCCGCACTGGACCAGGTTCCGCGTCCAGTCCAGGGAACCGAGCCACGCCAGCGCAGCAGGAGCGCTCAAAGCTGAGGTGATGACGGCGAGAAGCCGCGTCACGCCCAGGCTCTTCACCATGACGCGGTGCGGGCGGAGCCGCCGGTCGCCGTCGAGCATCCTGAACGCCAGCCCGGCAGTGTCCGGTGGCGGCGGGTCCAGGACCAGCCGCGCCAGCGGATCCAGCACCTCAACGCGGTTCTTGGAGTAGACAATGTGGTCGTAGATCAGGGCGGACCTGTTGTACACGGGATGTTCCTCGGGGCCCGGACCGCCGTCGCCCCCGGTGTCCCGGGCGTAGATCTTGCCGAAGACCGGCAGCGGGCCGTTGGCGTGCGTGGAGATGGGCCCGGCGGGCACAAAGTCGAACTTCCCCCACACGTTGATCCACCGGGGGCGACGGGGGTTGGCCAGCCAGTCCGTCACCGGGTCCTCCCCCGTCCCGCCGCCCCACTGCGCGTAGCCCAGCAGGTCCAGCCCGCTGCCCACGCTGACAAAGTTGGTGGCGCGGGCCTGGTTCTGGAACAGGACCTGCCCGGTGATCGCCGCGCCCTGGCTGTGCGCCACCACGGTCACCTCCGTGCCCGGGCTGTGGTCCCAGCGCTGGAGCGTGTCCACCACCCGCTGCCGCATGGCCGCGGCCTGCAGTGGCTTGCGCTTCCACACCTGGGGATCGCCCAGGAAGTCCGCGAACAGGGACACGAGCCTCCCCACCCACCGGCCCGGCCCCGGAATCCACGCCAGGATGATGATCAGCAGCAGCACCACCAGCACCGCAAGCAGGATGAAGAACCCGGCGAACGCGGCCAGCGACGTGAGGACCAGCTGCCGCAGCCAGGCGCCGAGCCACCCGATGTCCTTCCGCCGGCCGGGATGGAGGTTCCACTTGATCAGCTGCACGGACCGCATGTACACGCGCAGGGCCGTGCGCAGCGCCCACGAGTAGGTTGAAGCGGCCGACGCCGGCTCGAAGTCCCTGCCCCAGGACGCCTCGGTCATGAGCACAGTCAGGTAGTCCGGTTCGTGGCCGTCCACGCCGCGGAGGACCTTGACCAGCACCTCCGGCGCGTCGCCCACCGCGTTGGCCTTGGTGATCACCAGGTGCGGATGCGCGGTGCCCGGCACCATGTCCAGGGAGAGATCGTGCAGGCTCAGCATCAGCGGCTGGGCCCACTCCTGCAGGGTGCCGCCCTTGAGGGCCCGCCCCATGCCGTGGACGAACACCACCACGTGGTCCGGCCGGCCCGGTTGCCCGGGGCGCCCGGGCCCGTTCGCGGCCTCCACGCCCTCGGCGGCGCCATGGCCGCCACGGCTTGCGCGCTTGTCCATGGCTAAATGATCCACCCGCGCCAACTGGCGGGGGAAGGGAAAGTGCGGAAACCGGATCCTGGTTCCGCACTGCGGTCCGGACGTTCCCCGGGGTGGAGGCGGGCGCTCAGCGACCGGACGGCGGCGGCCCGGATGCCGGGGTTTCCGGAGCCGGCTGGGCGTCTGCCTGGCAGCCGGTGCAGCAGGCAGCGTCTTCTTCACCAGGGCCGTTGCCGTCATTGGCGTGCAGGACAGGGCAGCAGGCCTCACCCCGCCAGGCGTCGATTCCTTCACGGACGGCGATGCCGGCGATGACCAGGGCGGCCCCGGCATCGGCCCACCACCAGCCCAATGCACTGTTCAGGACCAGGCCAACCAGCAGCACGGCCGAAAGGTACGTGCAGAGCAGCGTCTGCTTGGAATCGGCCACGGCGGTCCTGGAGCCCAGTTCCCGCCCGGCGCGGCGCTGCGCCCAAGACAGGACAGGCATGACCGCCAGGCTCAAGGCTGCGATTGCGATTCCCGGCGCCGAGTGCCGGGCTTCTCCCCCGCCCGTGAGTGACCGGACCGCGTCCACGCTCACGAACGCGGCCAGGGCAAAGAAGGAAATGGCAATGATCCGCAGGGTCAGGTGCTCGCGCCGCCCGGATCCTTGGCGGTGAACTGCCAGGACAGCGCCAGGGCGGATGCCACCTCTATGACCGAGTCCAGGCCGAAGCCCACCAGCGCCGAGGAGTCCGCGGTCCCGCCGGCCCAGAGTGCCACCACGGCCTCGATGACGTTATAGCTGATGGTGGCGGCCGCGAACAGCCGGATCCTCCGGCTCAACACCGCACGGCGTTCCGGGGTTGGTGTGCGGATCAGCGTCATGCCACGCACTCCCCGTCCGGGGCGCAGCAGGCCGGATCCACGGCAAGGACAACGCCGATCAGGTCCTTGATGGCGTGGCCAAGCCGGGCGTCCGCGAGTTCGTAGCGGCTCCGCCGCCCGTCCTGGACAGCAACCACCAGTCCACAGCCGCGCAGGCAGGCCAGGTGGTTGGACATGCTCTGCCGCGAGACCCCCAGGGCGTCCGCCAAATCCGAGGGATAAGCAGGCGCTTCCGAGAGGGCCAGGAGAATCCGCGCACGGGTGGCATCCGACACCGCATAACCGAACCTGGACAGCACGGGGGCCTGAGTGAGCAATTCCATGGACTCAAAGTACATCCACAGATGTATTCAGGCAAGCGTGTACTAACGGCCGGAGGTTACTCCGCCTTTACCCGTTACCTTTGCCCTTGCCCTTCTCGGCGTCCTTCTTGGCATCCTCGAGCTGCTTTTCAGCCTCCTTTTGGGCGTCCTCCTTGTCCTCAGCGGCCGTTGGTTCCGCGGAAGGTGCGGGCTGCGGCTCCGCCGCCTGCTGCGCGGCCTCGAGTTCAGCCCTGATCTTGCTGATCGCAGCCTCCGCGCGCGCCTTCCGTTCGGCCGACATCAGGCCCTTTTCCGCTGCGGTTGCCACGTCCTGGCCCAGCTGTTGAAGCTCGGCGAGCGCCGCCGGAAAGTCCTGCTGCGCGGCGAACTGCTTGGCCGAGGCCACCCGGGCCTGCAGGCCTTCCGCCGTTCCTGCATCCACCTCCGACGCACCGGCGCAGGACGTCAACAGCACAAGCCCCAGGCAGGCGGCCAGGATCCGGACCGCGTGTTTTGTCCGGCTCATGGCGTGACGCTCTCTTCCAGTTCCTTGAAGTGCTCGCCCAGCGGTCCGGTGATGACCGGCTGGGGTGTTTCCACGGGGGCCGGAGAGGGCCGTTGGATGGCGGCCAGCAGGACTGCCGCGAGGACCAGCACCAGAACGGCGACGGCGGCAAGGACCCAGGGCCGGCGCCCTCCCATTGTGCCGGGCTTCTTCCACGGACGCCGCGCGATTGATGGCCCGCGGGCCGGCGCTTCAGGGATTCCTGCCCCGGCTTCAGGGATTCCTGACCGGGGAGCCCGCTGCCATGACGTCGCGTTGGTTGCTTCGCTGCCGGAAAGGGAGGGAATCCTGGAACCCCGGGTACCTGCCGGCGCTGCGGGCCCGGAGTTCCCGGACGGTTCGGGAGCATTTCCGGGCCGTTGGGGAGCAAGGACGCGGGTGGGCTGCGGAAGGGCTGCGGTGGCGGCCGTTGCCCCGCCGCCTGCATCGGCCAGCCCGCCCCAGTCTCCGGCCGTGCCGAATTCTGCGGCCACGGCCGAGGCCTCCGGCCGTGCCCGGGGGTCCCGTGCAGTCATGGCGGCGAGAAGCGGCACCCAGCTCGGGCCCAGGGAAGCGGGAATATCCGGGTCCCGCGAGAGCCTGGCCACTGCGGCCTCAAGCGGCGGCCCGGGGAATGCCACCTTCCCGGTCAGCGCCTCCAGCAGCACAAGCCCCAGCGCATAGATGTCCGCCGGCGGTCCAACCTGCTCCCCGCTGGCCTGCTCCGGACTCAAGTAGGCCGCCGTCCCCGGAACCATGTTGGTGGCGGTGACCCGGGCGCCGTCGAGCATCCGTGCGATGCCGAAGTCCGCCAGCTTGGGGCGCAGGGGGGAATCCGCCGTGTACCGGGTCAAGAGGATGTTTGCGGGTTTGATGTCGCGATGGACCACACCCCGGTGGTGGATGTACTGCAGCGCCCCCGCGAGCTCGGCGCCCAGCCGGGCCACCTCAGCGCCGGGCAGCGGGCCCGAAGCCAGCTGGCCGCGCAGGTCCACGCCGCTGACCAGTTCCATCACCAGGAACGGCACCTCCCGCCCGCCGCTCAGCAGGGTTCCGGTGTCGAAGAGCGTGACCAGGCCGGGGTGGTTCAGCCCGGCAAGCATCCGGGCTTCTGCCTGCTGCCTGCGCAGTTCGTCCGGATCGGTGACGTCGGCACGGAAGACCTTAAGCGCCACTTCCCTGCCCAGCACCACGTCGGTTCCCCGGTAGACGCTCCCCATGCCGCCGTCGCCAATTACCTGGCCAACCCTGTAGCGTTCGCCCAGGATCGTCCCGGCCATACCCGTCTGCGTTTCTTCCACCATGCGGCCCCCTGCCTTCAGTCCACCCATCACTCTAGCCAAACCACCATGTGCGCAGGGGGAACGATCGCGCAGGGGGAACAATAGAGCCATGGCACGAGGTAATCTGCGCATCTTTCTTGGGGCTGCGCCCGGGGCAGGCAAGACGTTTGCGTTGCTGGAAGAAGGCCGCAGGCTGGCCGGGGAGGGCTTCGACGTCGTCGTCGGTGCGGTCGCTGCCAAAGGCCGTGCCGACAATGAGGAGATGCTGGAGGGCCTGGAGCTGTGCCCGAAACCGGGGACCGAGGGCCTGGAAGGCGGGCTGGACGTCCAGGCCGTCAAGGACCGGGCGCCGGACATTGTCCTGGTGGACGACTACGCCGCCGCCTCGGGCGGTGTGCACCGGTGGGAGCAGGTGGACGCCCTGCTCGACGCCGGGATCAACGTCATCTCCACCCTGGACATCAGGAACCTGGAATCCCTCTCCGACGCGGTCCGGGAGGTCACGGGAGAGCAGGAATCACTCACTGTCCCGGACACCGTGGTGCGGGGCGCCGGCCAGATCGAACTGGTGGACGCCTCGCCTGAGCTGCTGCGCCAGCGGCTTGCCGACGGAAAGATCTACGGCACCCGGGAAGAGGCCGACGCCGCGCTTGCCGGCGTTTTCCGCATCGGCACGCTCGCCGCCCTGCGGGAGCTCGCACTGTTGTGGCTGGCTGAGCGCGTCGACGCAGACCTGTCCGACTACAAGGAATTGAAGAGGGTCCGGGAGAGCTGGCCGGCCCGGGAAAAGATCGCCGTCGGGGTGGGCGGGAAGAGCCGCGACCAGGTCCTGGTCCGCCGTGCCGCAAGGATGCTCGCCGCGGCCACCGGCGGGGAGCTCCACGTAATCCACGTCCGTACCGGCACGGAGGGAGCCGCGGAGTCCGGCAAGGACCTGGAGATGCTGCGCAGGCTCACGGCGGAATTCGGCGGCGTATTCCACGCCATCGGCGGGCGGGACGTCGGGCAGGCCCTGGTGGACTTCGCCCGGAGCATCAACGCCACCCAGATCATGGTGGGGGCCCCCTCGCGCCGGTCCCCCTTCCGGGGCCGGAGCGGGGTGGCAGCCGGTGTGCTGAGGGATGCGGGCGCCATGGATGTCCACCTCATCAACCACCTTCCCGGCCCCTCCGGCGGCCAGAGGCGGACGCCTCCCCGGCTGGGCCGGCGCCGGGAGATCCCCGCGTTTGCCCTGGCGGTGGGGCTTCCCCCTGCCCTGCAGTTCATCCTGGACCTCCTCCCCCACAACCAGCTGTCAACGGACATGCTGGTCCACCTGACCGGCATTGTGGGCGTCGCCCTGCTCGGGGGGCTTTGGCCGGCCGTGGCGGCGGCCGTCCTCGCAGGGCTCATCGTCAACTACTTCAGTGTCCGGCCGGTCGGGTCCCTGTCAGTCCTCGATCCGGAAAACGTCCTGGCGCTGCTCATCTTTGTCCTGGTGGCGGTGGCCGTCTCGCTGGTGGTGGACCGCTCGGCCAAGCTCAGCAAGGAAGCACACATAGCCGGCGCGGAGGCCGCCGTCCTGGGCGAACTGAGCCGCCGGGCCGTCGCCGAAGGCAACAGCATCCCCGCCTTCCTGGACCAGGTCAGGGAACATTTCCAGGTGAAGGGTGCCGGGCTGTGGGCCAGGCGCGGGACCGGCAGGTCCGCGGTCTGGGAGCTCCGGGAATTCTCCGGCGAACCCCGCCCCGCTGAAGTATCGGAGGCGGACACGGTGGAGCAGCTGAACGGGGACAGGATGCTCACCCTGACGGGAAGGGAACTCTCGCAGGACGAAAGGCGGCTGCTGGCCGCCTTCGGCGCACACCTGCTGGCCATGGTGCAGCGCGAGGAACTCTCTGCCAGCCAGCGTGAAAACCTGCGCCTGGCCGAGGGCAACACCATGCGGACCTCCATCCTGCGGGCGGTGTCCCATGACCTGCGCACCCCCCTGGCCGGCATCAAGCTGGCCTCCAGCAGCCTGCGGGACAAGAGCATCACCTTCGGGCCCGATGAGCAGGAAGAACTCCTGGCCACCATCGAGTACGGCGCGGACAGGCTGGACCGGCTGGTCAGCAACCTCCTGGACATGTCCAGGATCACGGCCGATTCGGTGGCGCCCCTCATCCGCCCGGTCTACTGGGTGGATGTGGTGGGCGAGGCACTGCGGGGAACGGACTCGGAGCGCCTCCGGGTGCTGCTGCCGGACAACATGCCCCCCGTAGATGCGGACCCGGGGATGCTGGAGCGCGTCATCGCCAACCTCGTGGAGAACGCACTCAAGTACGCCCCGGATTCCGATGTGGTGATTGCCGGCGCGGTGGGAGGTGCGGGCAGTGCGAGAATTGGGGATGTTCCCGCCAGTGAGCTCACCGTGGTTGATCACGGCTCGGGCATCCCCGCCGATGAGGTCCTGGCCATGTTCCGGCCCTTCCAGCGCGCGGATGACACCACTCCGGGGACGGGGATCGGCCTTGGCCTGGCTGTCGCAAAGGGGTTCACCGAGGCCATGGGCGGGGTCCTACTGGCTGAACCCACTCCTGGCGGGGGCCTGACCATGGTGGTCCGGCTGCCGCTCTCCACCGGCGCCGCGCCGGAACCCGGCATAAGGGGGGCATCATGGCAACAGTCCTGATTGTTGACGACGAGGTCCAGATCCTCCGTGCGCTCCAGATCAACCTGAACGCCAGGGGCTATTCCACCGTGACCGCGTTCACCGGCCAGAGCGCGCTGGAGCAGGCTGCGCAGCACCCGGTGGACATCATCATCCTGGACCTGGGGCTTCCCGACCTGGACGGCGTCGAGGTCATCCGCCGCCTCAGGCGTTGGAACAAAGTGCCCATCCTGGTCCTCTCGGCACGGCACGGCTCCGAGGACAAGATCCTGGCCCTGGACGCCGGCGCGGATGACTACGTAACCAAGCCGTTCGGGATGGATGAACTCCTTGCCCGGCTCCGCGCCGCCCTGCGCCGCGGGGCCCCGGGGGACGCCCCGGTTGTGAAGACGGATGTGTTCACTGTTAATCTGCCCGCCAAACAGGTGACCCGCCGCGGAGTGCCTGTGCGGCTGACGCCCACCGAGTGGAACATCCTGGAACTGCTGGTCAGGAACAGCGGCGCCCTGGTCACCCACGAGGACATCCTTACCCGGGTGTGGGGCCCGGGTTACGCGGACGAGACCGCCTACCTGCGGGTCTACCTGGCACAGCTGCGGCGGAAGCTTGAACTGGACCCGGCCAACCCCCGGCACCTGCTCACTGAAACCGGCCTGGGGTACCGCTTCCAGGAGTGACCCTCCGGACCCGGTGAATCCCTGCGCCGCTACACCCTGCGCTGCTGCGGCAGAGGCGTTAAGAAAGCATTAAGATCCCCGGAAACGCCCGTTGGACAGGAACTGCCCGGTGCTAGGCTCCGGTGGTTACAGCACAGTGCCGCGCCTGGAAACGGGGGCCGGTGTGTCCTCATCCGGCAGAAAAGAAAGACACGTCCCTTGACGGCTCCCGCCCAGTTCTCCCTTCCCGCCACCGTTCCCAACCCTGAACGTGAAATAGTGCCCGGCAGCGCCTTCACCCGGTGGCTGCTTGAACACCGGGTGCACCAGCCCGTCGGCCCGGAAGCCGCCGAAGCCCATGCCCCGCAGCAGAGCTGGTGGAAGGTCATGTGCCTCACCGGGGTGGACTACTTCTCAACCCTGTCCTACCTTCCGGGCATCGCGGCCCTGGCCGCCGGTGCGCTGTCCCCGCTCGCCACCCTGCTGATCGTGGCCCTGACGCTGCTCGGAATGCTGCCCATGTACCGGCGGGTGGCCAAGGAAAGCCCCCACGGGCAGGGGTCCGTGGCCATGCTCGAACGGCTCCTGCCGTTCTGGCGAGGCAAGGTCTTCGTGCTGATCCTGCTCGGCTTCGTGGCCACGTCCTGGATCGTCACCATCACCCTGTCAGCCGCCGACGCCTCCGTGCACCTGCTCGAGAACCCGTTCCTGCCGCACTTCCTGGAAGGCCAGGCCGTCACGATCACCGTGGTCCTGCTCCTGATCCTGGGCGGGGTGTTCCTGATGGGCTTCTCCGAAGCCGTGGCCGTGGCCATCCCGCTGGTAGCGGTCTTCCTGCTGATGAATGCGGTGATCATCGGGGCAGGAGTCATGGAGATCTTCACTACCCCCGGCGCCCTGAACGGCTGGACCTCCGCCCTCACGTCCTCCGGCGGAGGCTTGGGCGGGGTCGTCGGCCCGGCCCTGATGGCTTTCCCCCTGCTGGTGCTGGGGCTGTCAGGCTTCGAGACCGGCGTCAGCATGATGCCCCTGGTGGCCTCCGAAGGCGCCACTGCCGAGGAGAAGCTCGCCGCCAAGATCAAGAACACCCGCAAACTCCTGACCGCAGCCGCGGTCATCATGAGCGTGTACCTGATCGGCAGCAGCTTCGTCACCACGGTCCTGATCCCTGCTGAACAGTTCCAGGACGGCGGCGAAGCGAACGGCCGCGCCCTGGCATACCTTGCCCACGAAAAGCTCGGCAACGGCTTCGGCTCCGTCTATGACATCAGCAGCATCCTCATCCTCTGGTTCGCCGGCGCCTCGGCGATGGCCGGCCTGATCAACATCGTGCCGCGCTACCTGCCCTCCTACGGCATGGCCCCGGACTGGTCCCGCGCCGTCCGCCCGGTGGTGCTGGTCTACACGGCCATCAGCGTCCTGATCACCATCGGCTTCAACGCCGACGTCAACGCCCAGGCCGGTGCCTACGCCACAGGCGTCCTGGCCATGATGGTTTCCGGCGCCATCGCCGTCACCATTTCCGCCATCCGCCGGAAGCAGCGCGCGGCGTCCATCGGTTTCACCGTGCTCACGCTGGTGATGCTCTACGCGCTGGCCGCCAACGTGATCGAGAAACCGGACGGCATCACCATCTCCGCGTTCTTCATCCTTGGCATCATTGCCATCTCCCTCGTCTCCCGCGTCAGCCGCACCACTGAGCTGCGCGTGGACAAAATAGAGTTCGACGACGGCGCACGCCGCTTCATCAGGGACACGCTGGAGTACGACGGCCGGATCAACCTGATCGCCAACCGTCCGCAGGACCGGGACGGCGCCGAGTACAGGGACAAGGAAGCGGTGCAGCGGGAAAACAACCCCGTGCCCGGCACCGCGGATGTCATCTTCCTGGAAATCGACATCACCGACCCCTCCGAGTTCAGCGAGACCCTGGAAGTCCGGGGCGTGGAAGTGGACGGCCACAGGATCCTGCGGGCAAACAGCCCGGCGGCACCCAATGCCATCGCCGCGATCCTCCTTGCGCTGCGGGACGGCACGGGTGTCAAACCGCACGCCTACTTCGAGTGGTCCGAAGGTAACCCGCTGGCCCACCTGATGCGCTACCTCCTCCTGGGCCGCGGCGACACTGCCCCGGTGGTCCGGGAAATCATCCGCGAAAACGAACCCGACCCGGACCGCCGCCCGGGCATCCACGTGGGATGAGCCTGCGCAGGAGCGGCCCGCCGCCGTCGGATTCGCCGAATGCCGGGAACCCCGGCACGGAACCGGCCAATGTCGCCGCAATCCAGAAGATGCTCCGGGACGCCAAAAGCGGGAAGGAAAGCAAAAAGGACAACTTTGTCCGCCGCCTGCTGACCCACCCCGTCAGGGCCGTCCCGGTGGCCTTCCTGCTGGTCATCATCACGGGCGGCGCCCTGCTGATGATCCCGGCAGCCCGGCAGGACGGGGGCTCCGCGGAGTTCATCGACGCGCTGTTCACCTCCGTCTCCGCCGTCTGCGTCACGGGCCTGATCACCGTAGACACCGCCACCTACTGGACACCGTTCGGGCAGGGAATCATCCTGGGCCTCATCCAGGTGGGCGGGTTCGGCATCATGACCCTGGCAACGCTGCTGGCGCTGCTGGTCCGCAAGAGCATCGGCCTTCGCGGCCAGCTTGTGGCCCAGTCCGAGACCCACACCCTGAACCTGGGGGACGTCCGGGCCGTGCTGCTCCGGGTGGCCAAGATCATGCTCGGCTTCGAGGCAGCAACAGCCTTGATCCTGACCGCCCGGTTCTGGATCGCTTACGACCAGAACCCTGCCACCGCCCTGTGGCACGGGCTGTTCCATGCCATCTCAGCGTTCAACAACGCGGGCTTTTCCCTCTTCAGCGACAACCTGATCGGCTTCGCCGAAGACCCGTGGATCATCGTTCCGATCTGCCTCGCCGTGATTGCCGGCGGGCTCGGTTTCCCGGTGCTCATCCAGCTCACCCGCGCTGAGGTGGCGCCGAAGAACTGGACCGTCCACCTGCGCCTGACCGTCTACGGAACGCTGCTGCTCCTGGTGGCCGGCTTCGCACTGTTCGCGGCCTTCGAGTGGAACAGGCACCAAACCCTGGGCCCGCTTTCCCTGACGGGCAAAATCCTGGGCTCCTTCGCCGGCAGCGTCTTTCCCCGCACCGCCGGCTTCAACAGCATTGACTACGGTGCCGCTGCCCCCGAAACGCTGATGGTCACCAACATCCTGATGTTCATCGGCGGCGGCAGCGCCGGCACCGCCGGTGGTATCAAGATCACGACGTTCCTGGTGCTGGGCTTCGCCATCTGGAATGAGGTCCGCGGCCGCGACCAGGTGACCATCGCCCACCGCTCCATCAGCTCGTCCTCCCAGCGGCAGGCCCTGTCCGTCGCACTGCTGGGGATCGCCGCCGTCGTCATTGGAACCATGCTCCTGCTGATGTTCACGGACTACAGCCTGGAAAAGGTCCTTTTCGAATCCATCTCCGCATTCGCCACGGTGGGCATGAGCACCGGCATCACGTACGACCTCCCCCCGGCAGCGAAATGGGTGCTTATGGCGCTCATGTTCACCGGCCGCATCGGAACGGTGGCGGTGGCGTCAGCACTCGCCCTGGCGGCCCGCCCGCGCCTCTTCCGGCTGCCGGAGGAACGGCCCATCATCGGCTGACCTCCGCCAGGGCCGGTACAAAGGCGTTCCGCCGCGACGGGCCCCGTCCGCAGGGAACCCTGCTTCAGGGAACCCTGCTCAGCGGATCCTGCGCCGGTAGGCTGCGATGGCGAAGCCGTAGGCCAGGGCGAGGAGGCCTGCCAGCCAGGCGACGGCGGTCCAGGCGTCACTGCCCACGGGTTCCTGGGCCAGCAGGGCCCGGAGGGTATCCACGACGGAGGTCACGGGCTGGTTCTCTGCGAACCACGCGACCGGGCCGGGCATGGATCCGGTAGGCACGAACGCCGAGCTGATGAACGGAAGGAAGATCAGCGGGTAGCTGAACGCGCTCGCCCCGTCCACGGTCCTCGCGGAAAGGCCGGCGATCACGGCGATCCAGGTCAGTGCGAGGGTGAAAAGGACCAGGATGCCGGCGACGGCGAGCCAGGCGGCCGGGGAGGCCCCGGTGCGGAAACCCATGATGAGCGCGACGCCGATGACGATCGCCACGGAGGCCAGGTTCGCCACCAGGGAGGTGAGCACATGGGCCCAGAGGACGCTCGGCCTCGCGATCGGCATGGACTGGAAGCGTTCGAAGATGCCGCCCTGCAAGTCGAGGAACAGCCGGTAGGCAGTGTACGCGACGCCGGATGCGATGGTGATGAGCAGGATGCCGGGGAGCATGTAGTTGACATAGGACTCGTCGGATCCGGTGTTGATGGCGCCGCCGAACACGTACACGAACAGCAGCATCAGCGCGATCGGGGTGACCGCGGTGGTCATGATGGTGTCCGGGCTGCGCAGGATGTGGCGCAGCGAGCGGCCGGTGAGGACGCCGGTGTCGCCGAGGACGCGGGTTGTCATCGGAGGTCCTTTCGTGCCCCGCCGACCAGGGTGAGGAAGACATCCTCCAGGGAGGGCTGCTTCTCGATGTATTCCACCCGGGCGGGCGGGAGGAGTTGCTTGAGTTCGGCGAGGGTTCCGTTCTGGATGATGGTCCCCTCGTGCAGGATCGCAATGCGGTCGGCGAGTTGTTCGGCTTCCTCGAGGTGCTGCGTGGTGAGCAGGACTGTGGTGCCCTGGCCTGCCAGCCTCTTGACGGTCTGCCAGACCTCGAGGCGCGCCTGCGGGTCCAGCCCGGTGGTCGGTTCGTCGAGGAAGATGACCGGCGGGTTGCCGATCAGGCTCATGGCAATGTCCAGCCGGCGGCGCATGCCACCGGAGTATGTTGATGCTTTCCGGTCTCCGGCTTCGGTGAGCGAGAACCGGGCCAGCAGGTCGTCGGCGATAGCTCCGGGGTCCTTCAGGTGCCGCAACCTGGCCACCAGCACCAGGTTCTCCCGGCCGGTAAGCACTTCGTCGACGGCGGCGAACTGGCCTGTCAGGCTGATCGCCCCGCGCACGTCGCCGGGGTGCGTGGCGACGTCGAAACCGTGCACGGTGGCAGTGCCTGCGTCGGCCTTCAGCAGCGTTGACAGGATCCGCACGAGGGTGGTCTTCCCGGCTCCGTTCGAGCCGAGCAGCGCGAAGATACTTCCCGCCTTCACGTCGAAGTCGACGCCCCGCAGCACGTGCAGGTCCTTGAACGACTTCTCGATGCCGTGCACCCGGATGGCGGGTTGCACGGCCTGGTCTGCGGTCATTTCCGTTCCTTCCTTAGCGGCGCGGTTACGCGCCGTCCCCGGATGCTTCGTCAATGGAGTCAGCCAGGCGCTTGCGTTCCTTGTTGATCCATTGCCCGTCCGCGTAGTTCTGGATAAAGGTGTCGGCGAACTCCACGGGGTCCTCCCCCACGATGTCGCGGATGGGCGTGCCGTCAACGGCCGCCCGCTCAATCAGGTCTGCGAGGTCCTCAAGCATCTGCATGAGGACCTCACCCTTGACGATGGACCCGGCATACATGAAGTAGCGCTCAAGTCCATCGATCGCCGTCCGGTAGCTCTTGGGGAGTTCTTCCTTGCGGGCCTTGTACCGGCGCCAGCGCTTCTTGTCCTCGAAAGGGCCTGTAACCCGCTCGATCCATCCTGGGGCCATGGTTACTCTCCTTGTTCCTGGGGGTTATTGACGTGACGGTGAAGTTGTCCGATCCGCTTTTCGAGGAAGCTCCAGGACCTCCAGAACTCTTCGAGGTACTCCCTGCCCTGCGCGTTCAGCGAATAGACCTTGCGCGGCGGCCCCTTCTCGGACGGGACTTTTGCCACGTCCACCAGGCCGCGCTGCTCGATCCTGACCAGCAGGGCGTAGACAGTCCCCTCGGCAATATCGGAGAAGCCCTGCTCCCGCAGCCGCGCCGTGATGTCGTAGCCATAGGCCGGCTGCACGGCCAGGATGGCCAGGATGATGCCCTCGAGTGTTCCCTTGAGCATCTCGGTCATCTGCTTGCCCATGTGGCCGCCCTCCAGCTACCTAGTAATACTGACTACCGGTACATAGTAACACTGAATAGCAGCCTGGCAAGGGCTGGCTGCAGGGCAGCCCTTGCCACGGCCAGGGCGGTGGCAGGAAAGAAATATCCCTTCTTTTTGGCCGTGACCTGCGTGCCAGCCTTAGACTTTTGGCAGGTGCAAGAGCCGGGGGGCCAAGTGGAAGAACAAGGCGTTTGCCTGGTCATAGAAGATGACCCGGACATCCGTGGATTGATTACTGTCGTGCTGGGCCGTGCAGGATTCAAGGTGCTGACCGCAGAATCCGGGGCCGAGGGAATTGCCGCGTGCACAGCCGCCGGCTCCTCCCTGTCCCTGATCACCCTTGACCTCGGCCTGCCGGACATGGACGGTCATGAGGTTGCCCGGGCCCTGCGGGAAGTGACCCAGACTCCGCTGCTGTTCCTCACCGCCAGGTCTGAGGAAGAGGACGTCCTTTCCGGAATGGCGTCAGGAGCCGCCGCCTACATCACCAAGCCTTTCCTTCCACGGGCCTTGAAGGAAGCGGCCCTGGGCCTGGCGGGGCTTGAGGGCCGCACGAAGCTTCCGGCAACGGGGAAACCCTAACCGTTGTAATAATTGGCCTGATGTTGCGTCCGTCACATTCAGCCCCTACTCTGATTGAGGCTTAAGAAACAGGCCATAGCAAGAAGCTGCAGCGTCGCAGCCAATGCCGGGGAAGGCTTTACAACTTGAATTCCAAGCTGAACATTGTTGTCCGTGTAGATCTCGACCACGCCAGGGCCCTCGTGATTGCCAAGGGGCACGTCACCGTCCACAGCGTCAACGCCCTTTATGTAGTAGTTAAACGCGCCAATTCCCTGCGGAATGGCCTCGACCTCGAACTGGACATTTCCCACGCCCGGGTGGACCCGGAAGCGCTGGAAATGCTCCATACGTCCTCTGCAACACACCACCTGCCGGCCAGGATCGATCCGGAGCAGGCACCCTGCACCATCAGCGTCCTTGCACCGCGCGCAGACGCCGGGCGCCGCGCTTATTCGCCGGCCCTCATCGCCGCCTAGGCACCCAAGGCAACGGCACCCGAAGCGCCCAATCATCGGGCCAGGGAGCCAGCCGCAACCTTTTTCTTCGTGGTTTCCACGGCCTGTGAGCGCAGTTGTATCCGAATGGACGGGTAGCTGCGCTCCGGGCCTGCCGCAAGCCATTCAGGCATCGACGTCGCGCCGCCGGAATCCCAGCACAGCCATTGCAAGGAGCACGACGGCGGTCGCGGCAGAAATTGCCACGCTTCCGCCGTCGAGTCCGTTCCGCAACGGATCGTGGCCGATGTACTGGTAGAAGGGCGAAAACTCCTGGATGTCTGCCAGCCAGTCCACCAGGGGCGCCAGGCCGTTGACAACGTAGGCGACCACGGCCACCAGCGCGGGCACACCCTTGCTGATTCCGGTCCGCCCCGTGGAGGCGGACAGCATCAGGGCCAACGTTCCAAAGACCACGCCCAGGAGGGCCAGGTGCAGCATGGCGGCGGCCACCTTGCCGGCTGGCAGGTCGAGGTCCACGAGGTTCCCCTCCGCCACCAGGGCCACACCCATGACGGCAGCGATCAGGAAGGTCCCTGCGGTCATGGCCAGGAATTTGTCCAGGACCACACGGCTCCTGCTGACCGGGTTGGAAAGCAGCAGGTCCAGAGTGTGGCGGTCTTCCTCGCCGGCGATTGCCCCGGCACCCGAGCCGACGGCGTACATCAAAACCGCGGCCGGTCCCATAAAGGCAAGCAGTTCCACCTGGACGTAGCCCGTGGGGGTGGACATGTCCGCGCCGGAGGAAGCGAACAGGGCCCTGAACGCTTCGGGCATCTGGTCCAAGAGGTCGCTCATGGAGGGCTGGTCCCGCACTGTGGGCCAGAACGCCACGTACATGGCAATAAGCAGCGCAACCGAAATGCACCAGCCGAGGAGCGCGCGGCCCTGGTCCCGGAGTGCCTTGGCCAGAACGTTAGTGAGCATCGGGACCTTCTGTTCCGGCGTGCTGCGGCCCGTAATAGGTGAGGAAGGTATCCTCCAGTGGCGCTTCCGCGCACTCGAAGTCCACTACCCGGTGCGCGCTGACCCTTTTCAGCAAAGCGTCGAGGGAGGCCTGCGGCGCATTGCAGGTCATGGTCCGCTTGTTCACCACGAGGTCGCGAAGGCCGGGCAGGTCGTCGTAGTCCGAGTGGGCTATGTCTTCGGCGAAACTGGCACGGACCCGGTGCAAAGACCGGGCAGCGAGCTCCTGCAGGCGCTCCACGGCAACGAGGCGCCCTTCGCGCACCACGCCGATCCGGTCCGCCACCCGTTCCACCTCGCCGAGCACGTGGGAGGAAAGCAGCACGGAACCGCCGGCCGCGGTGTGCTCGCGGAGAAACGAATGGAAAACCTGCTGTACCAGGGGGTCCATGCCGCTGGTGGGTTCGTCGAGCACCAGCAGCCGTGGGCTGGACATCATGGCCAGAACCACCGCCAGCTTTTGCCGGTTCCCCCGTGAGAGCGTCTTTGCCGGGCGGTCCAGGTCAAGGTCCATCCCGGCGGCCAGCTCTGTGGCCCGTGCCGAGGCATCGTGGCGGCGGAGATGGGAGCAGAAGGCAATGTGGTCGCGGCCGGTGAGCCGGTCATAGAGTGCCGGTTCACCGGGGACGTAACCCACCAGCTGCCGCACCTCCACGGACTGCCGCCACGAGTCCCGACCCAGGATTTCCGCACGCCCCGCAGTCGGGCGCAGCATGCCCATCAGGACGCGGATCGTCGTCGTCTTTCCCGCCCCGTTGGGCCCGAGGTAGCCGAAGACTTCGCCCTCGCCAATAGTGAAGCTCACGCCGTCCAGTGCGGTGGTCTTCCCGAAGCTCTTTCGGAGGTCCACCAGCTGCACCACCGCATCAGCGCCCATACCCCAGTTTCCGGCCGGGGCTCCCCGGCCCACAGAGTCTTTCGACCTTGGAACCGGCTAACTGCTGGAGTGCGCCTCCAGCCATTCCTTGAGGAGGGGGGCCGGAAGCGGACGGGTGAAGTGGTAACCCTGGGCAAGATCGCAGCCCATCTCCTTGAGGGTTCGCAGCTGGCCGGACGTTTCCACGCCTTCGGCAACGGCCCGCAGGCCCACCGCGTGTGCCAGCTCGATGCAGCTGCCCACGATTGCGGCGTCCCCCTTGTCCGAGTCCAGTCCGCCGATGAAGGAACGGTCGATCTTCAACTCGTCAATCGGGAATTTCTTCAGGTAAGTCAGGCTGGAGTATCCCGTGCCGAAGTCGTCAACAGCAAGGCCCACGCCCAGGTTCTTGAGGGCGGTCAAGGACTCGAGGGCCGCGCCGGGATCCGCCATCAAGGCTGTTTCGGTGATCTCCAGGAGCAGCACCGCGGGGTCCATCCGCCGAAGCCGGAGGGCCTCTTCCACCATCGGCACCAGCCCGGGGTCATTCAGCTGCCGGGTTGACAGGTTGACCGCAACTTCGAGCTCCGCGGCACGGCGGCCCTCGCGGCGCCAACTGGCTGCCTGCCTGAGGGTTTCATCCAGGACCCACGCACCCAGGGGCCGCACCAGGCCTGATTCCTCGGCCATGGTAATGAATTCCGACGGCGGCAGCAGCCCGCGGGTCGGGTGCTGCCACCTGACCAGGGCTTCCACCCCGCTGGCGAGGCCGGTGCGCAGGTCCACGCGGGGCTGGTAATGCACCCGCAGGTCGCCGTCGCTGATCCCCCGGCGCAGCTCGCCGAGGGACCGGAGCCGGTCCACGGTGGGGTCGGATTCCGCGTGCCGGTGAATCTCCCAGCGGTTGCGGCCGAGCGCCTTTGCCCGGAACATGGCGATGTCTGCGCGGCGGACAAGGTCGTCCAGGGTTTCGGGCTCGTCCCCGGATACGGCCACTCCGATGCTGGCGGAGGTCACGATCTCCAGGCCCTCGAGCAGGATCGGGGCGCTGAGGACGTCCAGGAGCCTGGCCGCGAGCGCTGTTGCTTCCTCGGCGGACCCAAACACGTCCACCACGAGAAACTCGTCCCCGGAAAGCCGGGCCACGGTGCGGGCCTCCCCGGCCGCCGGCACCAGCCGCTGCGCCACGGACTTCAGGAGTTCGTCCCCTGCGGCATGGCCCAGGCTGTCATTGACCGCCTTGAAATGGTCAAGGTCAATGAAGAGGGCGGCCAGGGTGCCAGTGCCGTTAGGGCGATCCGCCAGGATCGGACTGAGCCGGGCTCTCAGCCCCGCCCTGTTGGGGAGGCCGGTCAAGGCGTCGTGGGCCGCAAGGTGCTGCAGTTCGGTTTCGGCCTGCACCCGCCGGGCTTCGGATTCCTCGGCCTCCCGCAGGGCGGACACCAGTTCTTTTTCGTACATCCGGCGTTCGTGGGCGCTGAAGATGATGACGCGGACACTCGCGGCCTGCTGCGGGGAGCCGGGAGATCTCGAGGCCGAAAGCAGCGCGGCGCGGCGCCGTCCGTCAGCGGCAACAATCTCTATGGCTATTTCCGAAACAGCCCCGGTGATGCCGAGCTGCGGAATGCAGTGCGTGGAGTACAGCATTTGGTCGCCGATGGGCATCAGGGACTGCAGCCGGGTTCCCAGGAGTTCCGCGCGGGCATAACCCGACCAGTGCGCAAAGGTGTCGTTGACCGCGGTGATTTTCCCGCCGTCGTCCGTTACCAGGTAGCCGCACGGCGCCTTGTGGAACAGTGACTCGAAGTCCGTCGGCCCGCCGGCCTGGGCGCCTGTCACGGGCCGGCGGCAAGGTACTGCCGGATGGCCGCCGCTGTTGCCTCCGGTGCGCTGACGTGCGGGCAATGGCCGGCGGCCTTGAGGTGCACCAGCGAACTGCGTTCCAACTGCCGGTTCAGGTACGTGCCCACTTCGGGCGGCGCGAGCAGATCGTCGGAGCACTGCAGGATCAGGCTGCTGGTGCGTACTTTGCCGAGTTCGTTCCGGGTGTCGGAGAGGAAGGTGACCCTGGCGAAGTGCCGCGCGATGGAGGGGTTGGTCCGGCAGAAGCTGCCGCGGAGATCCTCGGCCAGTTCGGGTTCGTCCGGGTTGCCCATCACCATCGGCGCGAGGGCTGCGGCCCAGGCAAAGTAGTTGCTGTCCAGAGAGTCCAGCAGGCTCTCGATGTCCTCCCGCGAGAACCCGCCCACGTAGCCGCTGGACGGGTCGTTGGTGTAGCGGGGCGACGGCGCCACCAAGATCAGATGCGCAAAGCGGCCGGGCTCCTTGACTGCCGCCAGCACGGAAATCATGGCGCTGACGCTGTGGCCGACGACGGTGACGTCCCTCAGGTCAAGGGCCGCGCAGATTTCCAGCAGGTCGGCCGCATAGCCGTCGAGGGATCCGTATTTGGTGCGGTCGTAGGCAGAGGCATCCGAGCGTCCGGCGCCCACGTGGTCGAAGAGGATCAGCCGGTGGTCCTCGGCGAAATGCGGCAGGAGCCTGCGCCACATGTCCTGGTCGCAGCCGAAACCATGCGCGAACAGCATCACCGGCCCATCAGGGCGGCCGGACAGGGTGACGTTGTTCCGGCGGATAACCGGCGAATCAGTTGCAGGTGCCGCTTCGACCATTTCTTTACCAAACGTAAGGAGGCTGACCTTATTCCTGGATCAGATACTATCGGCGGGACGTCCACGAATCCTAGGATCCCTGGACGGCATCGCGGCGCGGCACTAGTCCTCCACGAACTCCAGCAGGTCGCCGGGCTGGCACTCGAGGACCCGGCACATCGCTTCCAGCGTGCTGAAGCGGACCGCCTTGGCACGGCCGTTTTTCAGGACCGCCACATTGGCGGGCGTGAGGCCCACACGTTCGGCAAACTCCCCCACGCTCATCTTCCGTTTGGCCAGTTCGACGTCGATGCGCACCACGATGGGCATCAGATGACGGCTTCCATGTCCGCGCGGAGGTCCGCAGCCTGCCGGAGCAGGGCGCGGAGCACCACCACCACAAGGCCCACGGCGGCGCCGGCCACCAGGACCAGCAGCAGCAGGAGCGGCAGTCCTGGATCGTCGGCGTTGAGGACCACCACGGCGGCGAGCGCGGCGAGCATGGCCCAGCCGGCCGCGATGGCCCACACGATCGCGTTCACCCACACCAGGGCGCCGCGGCTGAAGATCCTGTCCTGCCTGACAAGCGTCAGCAGCTTCCAGGTGCTCACGATCACCACTTGGACGCAGGCCACCTCCAGAATGAAGAACATGGTCAGCGGCCACTGCAGGTACGCCCGCTCAGGGTTCTCCTGCGCCATATGGGCGAACTGGCCGGGAATGGACATGACCTGGAACAGGACCAGGAGGAGGAACGCGGCAACGAGCACCACCCTAAGAGCAGTGACGGCCAGGCGGGTGATTTTCATGTATCGAGTTTCGACCACTAACTATCGAAAGTCAATCGATCCGGAGCAGGGCCTCGCGGAGGGTGGTGCCCGGAACGGATCAGGAAACCAGTTGGGCCCTGCGGAACCGGAGCTCCCTGCGTGCGCCGTTGAGGGGTGATCCCGTAAAGGGCAAGGCGTCCAGGTCGATGCCCTCGGCTGCTCTGAGGGCGAGGGCATTGGCGGCAGCC
Organism: Pseudarthrobacter sp. GA104; assembly: GCF_009741265.1. GTDB lineage: Bacteria > Actinomycetota > Actinomycetes > Actinomycetales > Micrococcaceae > Arthrobacter. The sequence continues at coordinate 3,262,707 of NZ_WOWL01000001.1, read as the reverse complement.
GCTGCCCTCGGGGGCAGCGCGATGGCGGCTGCGAACTCCTGCCAGTGCCTGGCTTTGAGTCCCTTGACCTTGCCGGCGATGGGCAGCGCCATGGTGTCGTCGCCGTAGAGCAGTGTGCACGGGATGTCGTACATCGGGGAAACGGCCCAGCCGCCGTTCCGGCCCGCAAGGATGGCGGCGTTCTTGGCGTGGAGGTCCCCGTTGCCGGTCAGCCAGGCGAAGGCGAACTGCAGGTAGAGGTTCCTGGCGGCCACGGCCTTGGCCTTGCACAGTCCGGCCAGCGCCAGGACCAGGCGCTCGGAGCTGACCGCGTATTTCGACGCCGGAGGAAGGTTCAGCACCTGCGCCCCGTCCTCGAGCGCCAGCCGGACCGGCCCGTCAGCGTGGACGCGGTCGAACCGCTCCACAAGGAGCCCCGGCCTGCCTTTCCTGTCAGTGACCACGCTGTGTTTGGCCACCGGTATCTTGAGGGCTTTGGCCCCGGCGAGGTGGGCAGCCTCGTTCACCACAAGGTGCGGGTACTGGGGAGGGTCCAGTTTGAGGAGGTAGCGCCGGTTGGCGAGGGCCAGCGGCGTGGTCATCATTGAGGCACTGGCTTTGTGCTGCACGCCGGGGAGTCCGTGCGGGTCCACCGCGTCCGCCAGGTACGCGAAGTCCAGGTCCTCCGGCCGGGATGTATCCGCCAGCGGCTGCTGCTCCACCAGGGGTTCGCCTGCCGGGACAACCTGCACATCGCCGGGCACATCCGCGCCGACGGCGAGGAGCAGGCTCAGCTCATCGCCCAGGCTCGTCTTAACGGCGTCCTTGAGCACGGTGAGCCGGTGGCCTTCCGGCAGGAGGCCGGAGAAGAAGGCGGGCAGTGCGCCGCTGGGCGATTCCACGGGTTCGGCAGTGACGGGCAGGGTGGTTGCCACGGGCCGCGCACCGGCACGGAGGTAGTGCTCAGCATAGGAGAAGGTCACGCTGCCGCGTTCCGTGCGGGTCAGGTGCCCTGCCAGGATGCCTGCCTTGTACACATCCGCCCCGCGGACGAATTTGAGGCGCCGCAGGTCCTCACTCATCGGTAGCCCGGAGGTGGAGCCCCACCGCGTTGGCGGCGGCGGCCACCGTAACCAGGGACGGGTTGCCCGTGCCTGTTTCAATGGCATGGATGGTGCGGGCGGAGGTACCCGCAAGGTCCGCCAGCGTGGCCTGGGTAATTCCGGACTCCTTCCGCGCGCGCCGGATCATCTCCCCAATGGCCGCCACGTCTTCCATCGTTCCCTTTCCGCAGGATATTGCCGATTAACACGCTTGCTCCTGCCACAATCCACCAGAACAAGGAAAACCGCAAGATATTGCAGAAAGGAAAGCAGTCTCCCCCGCAAAGTCGCCGATGGGCCAAAACCGGAAATATCCTTCCGATTAAAAGGCACGTTCCGGCCCTGCGCGCTGGTCCCGCTAAGGCATGACGGAGGGCCCCTGCAGGTGTAGTCTAGGGCTTGCAACTGCAGGCCTGCGCGCGATCAGGCTGCTGCGGCTGTGCATGGTGAGGGCGTGCGTAACTGGGCTGCGCGCCCCGTTTCGGCCCACGCAGCTGGGGCAACGGATCGGCCATCTGCGCCGAGCCAACGGAAACGTTGGCTGCGGCCAAGGGAATATTGTGTCCATCCTCCGAATGGACTGACAGTGCTCTTTAGAGGCAAATCATGAAATCCCATCTCCGCCCATTACTCATGCTGTTCGCGGCCCTGCTGCTCGTTTTCACAACGGGGTTGTCTGCAGCGCAGGCCGCCAGCCCGCATTTCAAAAAGAACGGCGAACCGGTCTGTACCGTTACCTACACCGGGTCATCAGCCTCAGTCACTTGCCACACAGTGCTCGCGGGCCTGGGGGGCGAGGATCTGCTCGCTACGGTGACCGTTTCCGGTTCCGCCGTCTACCAGTGCCAGAACCAGGGCGGCAACGTCGCGCCCGGGCAGAACAAGGTCCTGGTGGGCCCTGTGACGGCGCCTAAATTGGTCCCCAAGGACGCCATCAAGAACGGAAATCTCACCCTCCACACCGACCCCGCGGTCCTTTCCGCGCCAAGAACAGTCACTGCCGCTGAAGCTGGCTGCGCCAACTCCAACTGGACGGGCGTCAACCCCGTTCTGTCCGTGACCTCCGTTAAGTTGGTCATTGAACAGCCCGTAGGAACAGTCATCTTCACCTGCGAGGCCACCGGTACCCGGCTGACCGGTGACGTGCCGCTCACCTGCTAACCAAGTAGGGATTTGAACAATGAAGGCCCGCCCCTCCTGCACCGGCGGGCCTTCGTCATGGACTGGAATCGGCCGGGATACGTAGGATTTCCCCATGAGGATCGCCGTCGCAGGGGGAACCGGTACCGTCGGACGCCACGTGGTAGCCGTAGCGAAGGAGCGCGGCCACCACGTTGTCAGCCTGAGCCGTGCCGAGGGCGTGGACCTGGTGAACGGGCGCGGCCTGGCCCAGGCCCTCGCCGGCCTGGATACCGTGATAGACGTCTCCGGGATCCAGACCACCTCCACCAAGCAGGCCGTGGACTTCTACACCAACGCCACCCAGAACCTTCTGGCCGCGGAACAGGAAGCGGGCGTGCGGCACCACGTGGCACTCTCCATCGTGGGGATCGACGGCGCCACGTCCGGCCTGTACGCGGGAAAGCTGGTGCAGGAGGACGAGGTCCGTCACGGCGGCGTCCCGTGGACCCTGCTGCGCTCCACCCAGTTCCACGAGTTCGTCCCGCTGACCGTGAAGATCGGGACGGTGGGCCCGCTGGTGGCCGTTCCAAAGATGGTCACCCGGCCCGTCGCTGCCCGCGAGGTGGCCGAGGCCCTGGTGGATGCGGCGGAGGCGGGACCGCAGGGACGGATCAATGACCTCGGCGGGCCGCGGACCGAGGAGCTCGCAGACCTGGTCCGCACCTATCTCGCGAAGACCGGTGAGCGCAAGAAGGTCCTGGAGGCAGTGCTGCCGGGCCGCATGGGCAAAGCCATGCGCAGCGGCGCGCTGATCCCGGCGCCGGGCGCCGCCGTCGGACGCCAAACGTTCCAGCAGTGGCTGGAAGCAGGCAAGTAGTCCCCGCGCCGGGCAGGAAAAGTAGAGTACCTGCTACTCGTGCCCTTTCCGCGCCGCTCCATTAAGTTCAGGGAAAGCCCGCGCACCGGCAAGGCGCGGGACGTACGTGGACGGGGGCAAAAGCGTGGCAGCACATCCGGCGACTGACGGCAGGCGCCAGGACCGGCCCGGGTTCCTGCTGGACCTGATCACCGGGACCGAAACAGAACTGGACTCCCTCCAGCGGCTGACCGAGGCCGCTGCGAAGGCGGTCATCGGCCCGGACGGGCCAGGGCCGGACTGCGCCGCGGTCCTTGCGCGCGGAGGCTCTGCCCCGCTCACTGCCGGCAGCAGCCTCACGGCATCCGAACTGGCGGCATCGGAGGACCGGTACGGGGACGGGCCCCTGATGCAGGCACTGAGCACTGCCGGTGCGGTGACGGTCGACGGCGACATGTCAGTGCGGTGGCGAACGTACCAGCGGCGGCTGGCAGCTGCCGGGTATGGCGGCGCGGTGGCCGTTCCGCTGGGGTTGAACGGCGGCACGTCCTGCGCCCTGGTGTTCCTGGCGCGCACCGGCCCCGGGTTCGAGGGCCTGCTCGCCGAGGCCAAATGGTTTGCCGGGGTGGCGACGCACAGCATGCGGCTGGCCCTTGAGGTGCGCAGCGTCCGGTCCGCCGGGGACAACCTCAAGGCTGTGCTGGAAAGCCGCACCTCCATCGACGTGGCGTGCGGGGTGATCATGGCGCAGAACCGCTGTACGTACCCCGAAGCCTTCATCAAGCTGGCCAGCGCGTCCCGCCAGCGGAACCTCAAGGTCCGCAGTGTGGCCGAGAACATCCTCAAGGCGCTGCCCAGCGGCGCTCCGGCGGCCAGATTCGAATCCTGAGGCAGGGCCCCGGCCCAACGGAGCGGCCGGGCCGGCCGGGCAAGGGGAAAGCCCCTCCTAGGAGGGGCTTTCAACGTAGTGGTCAATTGTCTTCGAGTTACGGTCAGTGGTGATGCGCTACCCCCTCCCAGACGCCCCCCGGCGCCCATCTGGACTATGACAAGACCTGACTTTAATAACCTGCGCCCAGGAAGTAAACACCAAATTAAAAGTCCGCGCGCTCCCGCTGCGGATTTCCGCACGTTTCGGAACTTTTACTTGCGCGAAACAGGCCCGACCGTATTATTCATGCATGTGGACTAAACAGCACCAGGCCCTTTGCGTCACGTGCGGCAGGAGCACCAAGCACGTGACGCACTATAAGAAGGATGACGTCGGCGGCTCGCTGGTTGCCGAGGTCCAGTGTGCTGAGCACCACGAAGCGGCGGTCTGCAGCGAGCAGTACCAGGCCGTGCGGCTGACGCAGGCGGCTGAGCCCGCGGCCTGACCTCCCAGGTGCCGCTGCCAGGTCCCGGCTTGGCGCGAACCGCTCTCTGCTGCGGCCGCAAACGTAATAACCCTCCGCCGGGTTAGGGGCAGGCGAAATTAGTAAGTAGACTGATTAGCATGGCCGGTAAATCAGCACATGCGTATGGGCTGGATGCACCCTATGCCTTGCCCGGGCGGACATCATGAGCGACGAGTCAGAGCGGCGGCTTGAGCTTGCAGCCATGGTTGTTGCCGGGCTGGACCCGGCGGACATCTGGCCGACCTACTTTGGCGGGCCGCGCTTTTCCGATTTTGAGCTGCATGCCTACCTTCACGGCGCACTGGCCTTGCCCGAATTTGAACGCGGTTACAGTGCCGGCACGGAGCCCATGCCTGCGCAGCCGCAGGGCGAGGGACGCCAGCACCGGAGGGGACGTGCCGGCGAGGATGCGCTGGCCGGCCTGGGAGCCGCGGGCAGGTTCCTCCTGACGCCTGAACGGGCGGAGGAGGAACGGCTGCAGTCGCTTCGGGAGACCGACCTGCTCCACACAGGCACAGTGGACATCTTTGACCAGGTGGTGGAAACCGCCAGGGACTATTTTGGCGTCGGTGCTGCATCACTGTCCCTGATCGCCGAAAATTCCCAGTTCCTCAAGTCCGTGGTCGGCCCCCTTCGCCAGGAGACGCCCCGGGAGATCGCGCTCTGCACGCATACGGTGCGGCTGAACACGATGCTCATCATCAACGACACCCTCACCGATGACCGGTTCGCCACCAATCCGCTAGTCGTCGGGGAACCCTTCATCCGCTTCTACGCCGGTTACCCCCTGCACGGGCCGCGCGGCTGGAACATCGGAACGCTGTGCGTCATTGACCACCGCCCCCGGGCGTTCAGCGCCTCGGACCAGCAGGTGCTCCGCACCTTGGCCACCATCGTCCAGAACAACATCAACGCCCGCACTGACGCCGCCCGCTAGGATTCGCGGCCTGCGGACACCAGTTCGGGCCCGCGGTCAGGTGCCGCTGCAGACTTTTGCGCCGCTTCCGGAGATGAGCGGACGACGGCGGGCTCCAGCCTTCTGTTTGCCCAGCGGCGGACGGGCGTCTCCACCAGGCGGTGGGACGCATAGGCCAGCAGGACGGTTAGTGCTGCGGCCAGCGGCACACGGAGCCACAGCGAAGGGATCAGCGGCATCAGCAACAGGTAGACGGGCAGGTGCCAGAGGTAGAAGGCGTAGGACAGATCTCGGCCCGGCCCGGCAAGCCAGGGGTGGCTGAGGACTCGGGCGGCGAAGCCGGCGGGCTGCAGGACCAGTGATCCGATCAGGGCGGCCGCCAGCAGGGAAAGCACGGCGGGCCCAACGGTCCAGAAGGCGCTGAACCAGGGGCCGGGGGTGTCCGGCTCCTTCAGCAGGAACACGGCGGCCAGGAGGATGAGCCCGGCGGCCGGTCCGGCCCGGCGCGCCGCCGTCCGGAGGGCTGCGTGGAACCGGGAACCGGGGGTGACTGCCGTGAACACGAGCGCCAGGGTGCATCCGATCAGCAGCTCGTCGGCCCGGGTGTCCGGCCCGTTGTAGAGGCGGTTCAGCGGCGCCCCGAGCAGCACCAGGACGAACCGTTCCAGCAGGAACGCCGCGGCCAGGCCGGCGGTGATCCAGGTGACCGTGCGGACCTTCCAGAACCGCAGCAGCACCAGCAGCAGGAGCGGCCACACCAGGTAGAACTGCTCCTCGACGGCCAGGGTCCAGGTGGGGCCAAGGGTTTCCCCCGCCACGGAGTCGCCGAACATCCCGAAGCGGGCCAGGTTCATCACGTACGCGGCGGCCGGGAGGACAAACCCTTCCTGGCCGGCCCACTTCGACGCCGGGAAGGCCAGGCCCACGGCGACGATCACCCCGCACAGCGCCAGCAGCGCCGGCCACAGCCTGGCCAGCCGCTTGGCGTAGAAGATGCCCAGCCGCAGCCGGCCGGTGGCCAGGTGCTCCTTCATGATCAGGAGGGTGATCACAAAGCCGCTGAGCGTGAAAAAGACGTCCACGCCAATGGAGCCGCCCGGCACCAGGGCGGTTGCCGCGTGGAAGAAAAACACCCCCGCCACGGCAACAGTCCGGAGCCCGTCCAGGGCATGCTTCCGCCCGGCGATGAGGCTTGTTCCTGGTACTGCGTTACGTTCGGGGGCTGACAAATTTCCGCTGCTTGACCTAAAAACCACTCACCCAGCATATATAACGTTTCCATAACTTCGCTGGGTGCAGGCTGGACGCAGGCTGCACGCAGCCACGCAGAAGGCGTACGACGGCGGTGCGCGCCGCCGTCGTACGCCTTCAGTTTTTGGACCGCTGTCAGTCAGTTACCGGTTGACGTAGACCCCGCCGCAGGCTGCCTTCTCGGCGTCGCTTCCGAGGACGTAGAGCGTGTTGTTTTCTCCGGGAACGCCCTGGTGCACCAGCACGTGGAGGGGGTGGGTCCGGCCGTCCGTTTGTGGCAGGTCGGCGGCGTGGACGTTGTGCTCGAAGACGGCAGCGGGAAGGTCCACCGCTTCCTCCCCCGCACCCTCAGCCATCACCACGCAGCCTCCGCTGCCAACGACTTTGACGTGGGTGTGGTCAGCTGCTGCCGGCCCGGCGGCAGCAAGCAGCAGCAGTGCTGATGCAGCCGCAGCGGCTCCGGCCGCGCCCAGTGCTTTCGTGGATTTCATGACAGGCCCTCTCAATGTCAACGGGAACTTCATCGTTACCAGAACGGCGCCGGCAGTCAATAGCCGGCCCGGCAGTAACGGTGCAGTAACGCGGAGAATGGTCCACTGTTCCCGTGTTCCCTCGCATGTGAGGACGGTCTTATGGGGCAGCCGTGGAATTCCTTCCGAGTGTCAGGCCTGGTGCTGGACGTGCCGGACCAGCTTGCACCCTCACATGAGCACGGCATCGAGGGCGGCGCTGCCGTCCTGGAGGGTGGCGGCATGCGCCTGACCGTCGACGCAAGCCCGTTCGCCGACCCGCTCACCCGCTATGCAAACAAACCTGGCTACGAGCGTTGGCGGGAAGCCCTGGGCAACCACATCGCGGACTTCGTGCTGTTTGAAGAAGAGGGCATCCGCACCGCCGCCGTGAATATTCCAGGGCGCGCCACCGCCGTCGTCCATCTGCCTGCGGACGCCGAGCGGGACGTCGCGCTGCAGATCCTGCGAAGCATCAGAACCGATCAAGGAGAGCCAAATGACTGACGAACTGTACCCTGCGGCACCGTACCTTGCCGCAGTCGAAAACACCGCCCCGGGTGGGCGAACGCCGGGCTTCAGCAAGGTGCAAACGTATCTCGAGCGCTTCGGCTACCTGGGGGAATCCACCCCCAGGGAAATCGGCGTCCTGGACGATCCCACCGAAGGGGCGCTTCGGAATTTCCAGGAGTTTTTCCACCTGCCGGTCACCGGCGTCTTCGACGATGCCACGCGCGAAGCAATGATGCGGCCGCGCTGCGGGCTTCCGGACATGCGGGCCGGCGAAATCGCCTTCGCCACTGCGTGCGCATGGGCGGACCGGACCCTGACCTACGCCTTCGACACCGGGACCGACGACGTCGCGGGCACCGCCGAATTCGACGCCATCCGGCGCGCCATCCAGACCTGGCAGACCGTGGGCGGACTGACCTTCACCGAGGTGGCCCTCGGCTCCAGTCCGGACATCCGCATCGGATGGCGCCCGGCGGCGGACCCGGACCATTCAATGGTGGGCGGCGTCCTGGCCCACGCCGACTTCCCTCCCGGCTGCAGCGTGGTCACCAACACGCTGCCCAAGCCGGTCCACTTTGATGACAGCGAACACGTGTGGAGCGTTGGCGCCGCGGCCAACGCCTTCGATATCGAAACAGTGGCGCTGCACGAGTTTGGCCATATCGTGGGGCTGGCCCACTCCAGCGTCGCGAACGCCGTGATGGCCCCCACCGTGGCGTCCAACTTCACCAAACGGGCCCTCACCCAGGACGACCTCGACGGATTCCGGGCACTGTATCCGGCCGCGCCGCAGGCATGGTCCGGGTGGGATTCCCTGGGCGGGATCATCACAACGGACGCCTCCGTGGCCAACAACAAGGACGGCCGGCTGGAAGCCTTTGCCCGGGGCACCGATGGCGCCGTGTGGCACAGATGGCAGAACACCCCCAACGGCAGCTGGTCCGGCTGGAACTCCCTGGGCGGCGTCATCACCACCGACATCGCGGCGGCAAGCAACCTGGACGGCCGGCTGGAAATCTTCGCCCGGGGCACGGACAACGCCCTGTGGCACAAATGGCAGACCGCGCCCAACAGCGGCTGGTCCGGCTGGAACTCCCTGGGCGGGGTGATCACCGGGCCGTCGGCCACAGGCCGCAACGCCGATGGCCGCCTGGAGGTCTTCGCCCGCGGAACCGACGGCGCCGTGTGGCACCGGTGGCAGACGGCTCCGAACGGCAACTGGTCCGGCTGGCATTCCCTGGGCGGCGTGATCACGTCGGAAATCGGGGTGGGCAAGAACAAGGACGGCCGCCTGGAGGTGTTCGCCCGGGGCACGGACAACGCCCTGTGGCACTTGTGGCAGACAGCCCCCAACGGCAACTGGTCCGGCTGGAACTCCCTGGGCGGCGTCCTCACCTCCAACATCACGGTGGGCAGCAACGCCGACGGCCGCCTGGAAGCCTTCGTCCGGGGCACGGACAACGCCCTGTGGCACATGTGGCAGACGGCCCCCAACGGCAACTGGTCCGGCTGGCAGTCCCTGGGCGGCCTGCTCACCTCCGAGATTGCCGCAGGCAAGAATGCGAGCGGCCGGCTGGAGGTGTTTGTCCGCGGCACGGACAACGCCCTGTGGCACATGTGGCAGACAGCCCCCAACAGCGGCTGGTCCGGCTGGCACTCCCTGGGCGGCGTCCTCACCTCCAACATCACGGTGGGCAGCAACGCCGACGGCCGGCTTGAGGTCTTCGTCCGCGGCACGGACAATGCCCTGTGGCACAAGTGGCAAAACATGCCGTTCCTGACCGAGGAGTCCACGGGTTCGTCCGGTGCTGCGGCCATGACCGAGGCGACGGGCGCGGACATGCCCTCCGCCGGCGTCGTCCCCCAAACCGTCGAGATGCCAACCGGCACCATGGACGGAAGCGTGACGACGAACGGCCAGGAGCGGCGCCCGGCCCCGGCCGCCGAGGAATCCGGTTCGGACAGGATGCCGGCCGGGGAAATGCACGCCACCGCGTGAGCCGCCGCGTGGAAAGGGACTGAAACGTACGACGGCGGCCCGCGGCCGCCGTCGTACGTTCACTTTTGGGCCGGCGTCAGTGGTGTGTAGCCGCGGCGCTCCGCATTCCGGTGTAGGCCGCCACGACCCCCACGAGGAAAATGAGGACGGCGAGGTAGATCAGGCCGAGGTGTCCCAGCGTGGCCAGGCCCCAGGGGTAATGTGCGGGGAGGGCCACTGCGAGTCCAACGACAGGGACGATGACTGCGGTGGCGAAGGCCCACCGTTCTCCGCGGCGCACCCCGAACCAGGACAGCCCTGCGACTGCCAGGCCGGTTGCCGCAATGAAGCCGCTGACCGCGATGTGCAGATGGCTGATGTAGTGGTACAGCTGCGGGCTGAACGCCTCGATCTCTGCCTTCCCCTTGTCCACTTGCTCGGGTCCGATGCCCAGTTCAAGGAAGGCGTCCGTGAAGTTCATTATCAAAAAGATCACGGCGTACCCCACGAAGGCCAGCCCGGCCAGCGTCATGAGGCCCGCTCCTGTCCGAAGGCGGGACTCCTGCTGATGTGGCGTTTGGATGGTGGACACGGCCACCGCCCCCTCTCTTATTCAAGTAGATACTTGAATAAGAAACCCGCGCAGGTAGGCTTGTCAAGAGATATCTTGAATAGGAGGCACATATGGGCGACCAGCAGGACAAGGACGCGCTCTACGACGTCCTCGTGGAGGCTGCCAAGGCGATAGGGAATGGCCGGCGGGCCCAGCTCATCGATGTCCTCGCCCAGGGCGAGCGGCCGGTTGAAGAGCTCGCCGCAGAGATCCACCAGAGCATGGCCAACACATCCCAGCACCTGCAGCGCCTGCTGCGGGCCGGCCTCGCCTCCTCACGGCGCTCGGGGACGCGGATCTACTACTCGCTCGCCAGCCCGGCCGTGGAACGGCTATGGCGGGCACTTCGGGAGACAGCCGAAACCCACGCCGGGGAACTGGGCGAACTGGTCCGCGCCTACGTCGGCGACCGCGCCGACCTGAGCACCATCACGCGCGACGATCTGCTGCTGCGGCTGCGGCAGGGCGACGTGGTAGTGCTGGATGTGCGGCCACAGCCGGAATACGACGCCGGACATATCCCCGGTGCGATCTCCGTGCCACTCTCGGACGTCAAGTCCCGGTTGCGGGAGGTTCCCCGCGGGGGCGAAGTGGTCGCCTACTGCCGCGGACCGTACTGCCTGTTTGCGGACGAGGCCGTACGGATTCTCACGGACGAAGGACGCACGGCCGCAAGGCTTGAGGAGGGCTTCCCTGAGTGGAAGGCGGCAGGGCTCCCCGTAGAGCAGTCGGTCACCTGACGCCGGCCTCAGCAGGACGATGGGCCCGAATTTGAGGAAGTCTTGGGAAGTTCTTGACGCTATCTGCCGCCTCCCTTGAGGATGGGAGTCCACAGTAGTCAGTGAAAGGCAGCGGCGCATGGGGGTGCGGCTGGAACTGGGTCCAGTAATATCGCAGCCTTGAGTCGGGCAACCGATGGGTCTCAGCGCTTGGCGGTGCCAGGGGGGCACCGCCAAGCGCGACCCGCCGCGCGTGCCCCTTCACCGGGAAACCTGCATCCGGCCTGGCCTACTGCGCGCTTGCACACATGCTGGCAGCCGTAGAGCGGGCAGCCTCCTCCATCCGGGTGATGAGCGGCGGGACGGTGGAGACATCCAGTTCTGCCGGCGGCAGCGCCATCCCAACGGAGACCTGCTGCCGCCCGTCCAGTGAGGAAATGGACTGCACGTTGTATGCCCCTCCCCCGCCGCGCACAAAAACGTGGCGCTGGCCGGGGCAGATCCCGTCCGTCTGTTGGAGTCCACCCAGATCGTATGGGTCTCCCTCCACCATTGACTTCCACGTCTCCATGCTGACCAGCCGTCCTGCCGGAAGGGCGGCGAAGAATCTGTTCAGGTCTGCAACGGTGGAGATGATCCCGGCATCGCCCGATCCCGCTACGATGTCCGTGCGTGTGAAGTCCAGCCTGTTACCTCCGTCCAGCACGTAGCCGTGGAGCATGGGCTCCGGCGGCGGTCCCGGAGCTGCCACCAGGGTGTCCGCCATGCCAGCGGGCCTAAAGACGTCCGCCAGGAGGACATCGGCGAGCACACGGCCATGGACCCGTTCCAGCAGCCATGCCAGCACTTCCCAGTCGGTTGCCGACCATGCCGCCCGGGACAGCGGTCCCGGCGAGGCGTGGGTTCCTGCCGCGATCCTGAGCCTCTCCTCAAAGGTCAGCACGCTGACCTGCAGCTCTTCCACCGTCCGGGATTCGAGCAAGGACGGAATGTAGTCCGGGAGTCCCGAGCGGCTGCCGAGCAGCTCCCGGATTGTGGTCCGCTGCCAGCCCGGCAGGATGGCCCCGAATTCGGGCAGGTGGTCGGAAACGGGATCGTCCAGGCGGATGGCGCCCTTCTCCACGAGCTTCAGCACGGCCACGGCCACCATCGGCGCCCCGGCGCCGGAAATCCACAGCCTGTCCCCTGCCTCGGCCGGCTCCCGTGAATTCAGGTTCCTGGCCCCGGAGGCCTTCGCTTCCTCCTGGCTGCCGTTCCGCACATGGAGGACCACGGCCGGCGCGCCGGCCCCTACCGCCCGGCTGGCAAAGGCTTCCAGCTCGGACGTGGGGGCAGCCGGGGGCGCAGGATTGGAAGCGGCCGGGTTGGGGGACGTGCACGCGCCGATCAGGACAGCCACGGCCACGGCTACGACTGCGACGTGACCCGGCGTCCGAATTTGAGGACCCATGAAGTGCCCTCAGCCCATTCCCGCCGGCCCCGCCCAGGCGCCGGGAGCGCCGGTCCCGCCTCCGCCACGGTCGTCATCCTTTCCGCAGCAAAGGCATCGTTTGTACAAGCCGCCGTCCTCGGTGTGTTCGACGTGCCACTCGTGGCGGAGGTTCAATCTGCACATCAGAGCCTGCAACATGGCTTCTCCTCACTGAGAAATCCTGCTGTCCCCCCAATCTCAAGTATGCTCCCCGGACCCGTGCCTGGAGTGTGCCGTTACGATGACAGATATTGCCGTTAGATTCCCCGGAGGAACTCAATGCTGAACTATTTTCGCGAGCGGCAAGATGCCCTTGATGCCACTTCGAGACGGCGAATTTACAACTATGCGTCCGGTGCCTTGGTCCTTGCAGTCATGGCATTGGTTTTTGCGGGCCTTGCACCTTTATGGGTCTCCTGGGCCACTCTCCTGGCGGCCTGTTCTTTGGACGTCTTCCTGACCAGGAAATGGATTAGAGACGATGCGCTAAGAGCTTTCCGGGCCAACGACGCAGGGTGAATTTCCCGGGGATACGGAGTTTGCCGAAAGGGGTCTTTCTGGATCTGGCCGCCCCCAGCAGCGGCCAGTCCGGTCAGGGGATCAGCGCAGGACGCCGCACACCGCCGGATCGGTGGCTTCGGCAGGCAAGGCACCGTTCAGCTCGCTTGCGCCTTCGGGGTCGCTGAAGTTGTAAGTTCCGTTGCCGTCGTAGTCCAGCCCGTGGATGACCAGGACGCCTTCGCCTTCCCGGATGGAATCCGCGATCTGCTTGGCCGTGCCGAGCCCGCCGGCACCGGGGTAGCCCGTTCCGGCCACATCGGTGAATTCGATATTGTCCCGGCTGTAGCTGAAGATCCCGTCGCTGGAGACAGGGAAGCGGGCCACATCGAGGAAGCTGGCCGGGGTGGTGTCCCCCGTGGTGTTCAGCGATACCACCACCGGGCCGTAGGCCGGTATCCCTTCAACAGTGTTGATGCGCCCGTCCCGGTTCGAGTCCTGGGCAAGGGTGGGGCACTCGTTCAGTGCGTCATTGCCGTAATGGATGTGCTGGGCGTGGGGTGCGTCCGGTGTCAGGCCCTCGGCGTGGACCTCGATGTGTTCGATTTTCTGGTTCTTCACCACGGCCGTCGCGGTGCCGGATGCGCCGGAACCGTTCAGTTCGCTGAGCACAGCCGTGAGCGTGACGGACTTGTCCGGTGACTTTCCGTTATTGGCCAGAACCGGGCCTGCACCAAGGGATACCACTGTGAGTACAGCTGCTGCCGCGCCGCCAATAGCCAGCTTGGAATTTCTGTTCATTTTCTGCTCCCTACCAGGGACCACCGAGGAGGTTCGGTGGTCTTCCTGTGATTCGCACCACCATGGCTCAGGGATGGGTGGTCCCCGAAGGTTACGGACGTTCGTGCCGTCCCGCCGGGCGGGTGGAGGGGTTGCGGTTTGAGCCCGCCCTGGACCACTGTTTCCATTCCTCCGTGGCCACAGTGGGCCTGCCCAGCAGGTAACCTTGGCCTGCACCCATGCCCAGCTTCCGCACGGCCGCAAGTTCAGCCTCGGTTTCAATCCCTTCGGCAACGAGGGAAGCACCGATCTCCCGGGCGAAGCCGACCATGGCGGCGCCCAAAGCCTGCAGGCCCGCGTCGGCGTTGATGCCGGTGATGACCTTCCGGTCGAGCTTAATCAGGTCTGGCCTGAGTTCAACGATGTGGCGCATGGAAGCGAACCCTGCACCGGCGTCATCTATAGCAATCCTCAAACCCGCGCTCCGCAGTGGAGCCAGCACTCCTCCAAGTTGGCCGTAGTCGGCCACTTCGTGGTGCTCCGTCAGTTCCAGCACAATGCGCCCCAGTGGAATGCCGCAGCCCAGCAGGAGACCGGCCACCCGATTATCAAGGCACGCCCCGGGGGAAAGGTTGACGGCCACGTAGAGGTCTTCCGGCAGGGACTCCGCGGCAATCAGGGCCGACTGAAGCGCAATTATTTCCAGGTCAACACCCAGCCCCACAGAGGCGGCCTCAGCAAACCAGGCCTCCGGGGACATCCCGGGATCGTCAGCGCTCAGGAACCTCGTCAGCGCCTCCGCCCCGATCACAGCGCCGGAGTCCGAAGCGCGGATGGGCTGGAAGGCCGTCAACAAAGTGCGGGAGGAAAGCATGGCTTCTACCCCGGCGAAGGCTTCTTCGGCCGCAGCGTCATGGGCCGGGGGCGTGTCCAGGGCTCGCGTGGTCCCCTCGAAGCCGCACACTTGCCCCTGCCCGTCAAAGATCGACCTGCCGGAAACCTCAACAAGGACCCGGCGGCCGTCCCGGTGCCGGCAGGTGGTCACGAGACCGCACCATGAAGCGTCAGGGCCCTCCAGACCCACCCTGTCCTGCAGCGCCCGGGCCAGGTCATCGGGTTCGATGATCTGGCTGTAGTGCTGGCCGATGAGTTCGGAGGGGTCATACCCGAGGAGCTCCCGGGACATTGGCCCGGAAAAGGTGAACCTGCCGTCCGGGCCGATGGTCCACAGCCATTCCCTGCTGGTGGCCAGCACAGCTTCCAGGAGATGGGACGCTCCGGACGCGGCGGAGGATTTCCTGCTCTGTATGCGCAGCAGCGCCCACACCAAGTAGACAGCAACCGGCGCAATCACGGCGGCGAGCACAACCACTCCCCACGGTTCCCTGAGCAGGACCGCCGAGACGCCAAGCGCGAGGATCAGGCCGGCCAGGAAGCAGGAGTACAACATCCATGGCCGCAACGGGGAGGGCCGAAGCTGTGCCTGCCCGCCGGGGACCGGGGAGCGGGAAGAATCATTCTTCGCCGGTCGGGGACTGCCGGCCGGCGGGGGCTTCCGCATCAGGGCACCTCAGGGTTTCCCCGTGCCGGCCTCAGGATTGGCCGGTCCCGCTTTGGCACCGTAGACGTACCGGAATGACTGAAAGGTCGAAACGCGGACACTGCTGACTGGAGCCATGGTTCCCCCCGGAGACCAATTACCAAACATGTTTAGTAACTCAATATAGCCTGACGGCATGCCTGTGCCCGTAACGCTGTAGTAACGCCATGGAGGTAGGGCCGGGCGGACCGCTCGACACACAAGCCAGAAGCCAGGAGCCACGGCACCTGGCAATACGCCAGGGAGAAGAACCGTGAAGAACACATCGCCTAGGGAAATCCGGATCACGCATTCTGAGCCAGGGGCAAGCCCACGCGCCCGCACCCGAAGGGGCAGTGCGGGGCGCATGGGTTTGCTGGCCGCCGTCATCGCCGGACTGCTGGCCGGCTCCGTCGCTGCGCCGGCAGCCGCCCAGGACGCGGCACCGCTGGACTACGTCGCCCTGGGGGATTCCTATACCTCCGGCATCGGCGCTTCCCCGTCTGTCACCGTCTCTCCCCTCTACCCCGCCGAGCTGCAGCCGTGCTACCAGTCATCGCCTGGCTACGCCGATGTGCTGGACACCCAGGACCACGTGCAGCTCACGGCCAACGCAGCCTGCGCCGGCTGGACCGCCGCCATGGTGCCCCTGCAGGTCCAGGTGGCATCCGCCGCCGGCGTCCTGAACGCGGAAACGGACCTGGTGACCATCACAGCCGGCGGGAACGACGTCGGGTTCGGGAACCTGCTCGGGGCCTGCATGCTGCGCCCCCTGGAGGTTTGCGCGGCGGAGGTGAAGGCCGCGGAAGCCGTTGCCCAGGCCGTGGTCCTCCCGGCCCTGACCGCTGCCTACGCAGCCATCCGCGCCCAGGCACCGAATGCCAGAATCGTGGCACTGGGCTATCCGCACCTGTTCTCCCCGGAAGTCGGAGCCAACGGCTACATCACCAACGAAGCGGCGAAGGTCTTCAACAAAGGCACGGACACCCTGAACAAGGCCATCAAGGACGCGGCCAAGAAGTCCCCCGGAACCGTCTACGTCAGCGTCACCGACGAGTTCGGGGGACACGGCGTCGGCCTGCCCGGCTCCTGGTTCTTTTTCGACCCGGCCGACCCCTTCAGCGGCATGAGCTTCCACCCGAATGCCACCGGCTACGCCCTGGGCTACGCTGACGCCATCCTCCGCGAAGCGAAAATCCCCGCCCTCAGCAACTGACGGGGCGCCGCACCACCGATCGGCCAAGAATTGATGAAATGTTGATTCTGGAGCAGAGCTTTCTTGACGGTGGACCGCCAGAATCAAGTGGTTCGGCCGAGCCGCTGTGGCTCGGCCCGTCACTTGAACGGGGTAAACCTCATGGTTATCGACGTGAAAATCGTGTCCGGTGAGCTCCAGGTCCCGCAGACGGTTAATGCGGGCAGCTCAGGCCTGGGGGCACGAACGGCTGGGCACGCGCCAGCGTTCGACCTCGCGCCGATCATGGAAATTGGCGACGATCTCAGCCCGGAAATCGCGCTCAGATTTCTGTCTGACTACCTGAGCATGATTCCTGGCCGCTGGTCCCGCATCCTCCTGGCCCTGGACGACGAAGACCCGGACGTGGTCTTGGATGCCCTGGTCAGTTTGAGGATCACCTCGTCTATGACGGGCGCCTTGGAGGCAGAAACGCACTGCCGGGAGCTGGAATTGCTGGTGCGTGCAGGGTGCACTGCCAAAGCACGGGTGGAAGCCTCGAAGCTCGGCCCGAAGCTTGAGCGCCTCTTCTGCGCGGCCCCGGATCTGCTGAAGCAGGCTCAAGTCAGCCTGCAGAGGCCGATCTCCGGTAAGTAAGGACCGTCGCAGGAGAATCCCAAGCGGGTTATGCCGTGGTTGGGACATGCATCGGCTCAGCCACGCATCAGGACGTAGGCGGCCAGAACCAGGACCACCGCCAGGACGACACCAAAGATAAACAGCGGCTGGCGACCACCTTTGGCCGGACCCGGCCCCCTGCGGCGACCGTGCTTTCGTTCAATTACATTGGCCATGCGCAGACTCTACGCATCCCCACGCTTCGGCGCCTGCGTATTTCCTACTCGTTTTACAAATTCCGCACCACGTGGTTCGGGGCGGCGTCGGCAGCCCTGGCGGCACCCGCCCGGCTTACCGCGTCAGGCCCGCCCAGGACTCCAGGAACTTCCCGGCGATGTAGGCGTGGCCGGCGGTGTTGGGGTGGGCGCCGTCGGCGTCGAAGCCCGGACTGTTGGCGCCCGTGAACCAGTTGCCCTCGACGGCGTCGATAAAGGGTGCGTTGGCTGCCGCGGCACCGGCCCGGACGGCGCTGTTCACGCCGCGCAGTCCCTCCGCCAGGGGCTGCGGAGCCGACGGCCCGAGCACCACCACCTGGACACCCGGCCAGAACCTCCGGGCCGCCTCGATGGTCTGGGCAGTGGCGGCTTCCACTTCAGCCGGATTAGCGACGGCGGAATCGTTCTGTCCGCCCTGCAGCACCAGGACGTTGGGCACGAAGGCGGCATTGCCGGCGATCTTCCGCAGCCGGACTTCGTACTCTTCACCCCCGTCGTCCTGCGCCCCGCCGCCCCAGGCGAACCCGGTTCCGCCCGCGCCGTCCACCGTGGCGGGGTAGCCGAGCTCCGCGGCAACCAGGTACGCCCACCCCTGGTCCGGCTGGTCCGCACCCACCCCGGCCGTGTACGAATCGCCAAGAATCAGCAGGACGGGCTCGGCGGGCAGCTCAATTCCCGGCGTTCCGCCCGTTGCAGGCGCGGCGGTACCGCTGGGTGTCGGCGCCACGGAAGCTGTAATTGTCGGCGCGGCGGCCGCGGGGCTTGCGGCCGCCGGGCCCGCTTCGTCCGGGTTCGGGGGTCCCATCAGGGCAATGGCAGCCACCCCGAACGCCAGCACGGCCAGCACAAAAAGTCCGCCGTACTTGAGCCATTCCTGCCTGGACCTGAAGGCACCGCCGGCCGGCCGGCGCGGCCCGCTAGCCATCGAACCGGGCACTGGTGCTGCTTTCCGGCACCACAACGTGCACGGCATTGCGCTCGATGGTGAAGTCGGCGGGCGTGGCCGTGGCGATCTCGCCGTCGAGATTCACGGGCATGGGCGGCTCGGTAACCAGCCGGACCCGCCGGGTGGTCAGGTGGTGCACGCCGTGGCGCTCCACAAAGCTGCCGTCCTTCAGCAGCCGTGCGATCCGCACGTGCTCGCGGAGCGGCGCCCCGGGGATGGCGTAGATATCCAGGAGGTGGTCGTCAATCCCGGCCGTCGGCGAGACCGTGTTGCCGCCGCCGTAGTGGCGGCCGTTGCCCACCGCCACCTGCAGCATGTCCTCGAGCTCCAGCGTGCCATGGTCCCCCTCCGGGAACTCGAGCCGGGCCCGGAACGGCCGGTGGCGGGCGTAGGCGCGCACGGCGGCCACGGCGTAGGCGGCCGGACCGAGGTACCGCTTCAGGCGGGGGCTGAGGGTCTCGGTGACCCCGACCGACAGGCCAACGGACGCGACGTTCAGGAAGGGCTGGCCGTTCGCCCGCCCCAGGTCGATGTCCACCACCTTGCCGCCGGCGAGCGCGGCGCAGGCGCCGGCAAGATCGCCCGGGATCTCCAGCGTGCGGGCAAGGTCGTTTGCGGTGCCCAGCGGCAGGACGCCGAGCACGATTCCGGTCCCGGCGAGCCGGCCGGCGGCACAGGACACCGTTCCGTCACCGCCGCCAACCACCACCAGGTCGTGTCCGTCGGCCACCACCCGGTCAAGGATTCCGGGCAGCTCCGCGCCGGACAGCACGTGGTGCACGGAGGAGACGGGCAGGCCGGCCCTCTGCAGGGTGTCCACCGCCAGCTCGGGCGCCGCCGCTCCCAGGCGCGCCCCGGCGTTTATCACCACGGCAGCGGAGTTCGCCTCTCGGGCAACCTTCATGGGGAACATCCTAGGCGGGGCGGGCTGGGAAAACGCCGGGCTGCCGGGCTGAAGGTCCCCCCTGCGAAACACAAGGCGAACGACGGCGGCACGCGGCCGCCGTCGTACGTTCTACTTTGGCTAGTGCTCGCGGCGGGTCTCCTGCAGCCGCTTGATGAACCAGCGGGACTGTTCCGGCCCGTAGGGCAGGACCGGGATGGCCTTGGTGGCGTCGTCCGGGGTGTCGCGGATGGACTGGCGCGCTTGGCGGACCGCGGTGGTCAGCGTGTGGGCCATGGTCTTGACGAACTGGTCGCTGCACGGCTTCCCGTGCCCGGGGATCAGGAACTCGTAGCGGTGGCGGAGCGCCGAGATGTGGCGGAGCACGTCCGCCCACTCCTCCGGGTAGGAGTCCTCGAAGGACGGGTGCGCGCCCTGCTCCACCAGGTCCCCCACATACAGCGTGGTGGGGGTGCCCACCAGCAGGTCGCCGTCCGTGTGGCCGCGGCCCAGGTAGAACAGGGTGGCGGTCAGCCCGCCGAGGTCAACCAGCACCGGCTGGTCCTTGACGATGGCGTTGGGGACCACGAGCTCCACGTTTTCGCCCTCCCCGGTGGACATCTCCGGCTCCAGCGTCCCCACGAAGCGGCGCTGGAGGTCCCCGCGCTCTTCGATTTCGGTGGCGCAGTTCTGGTGCGCCCAGAACTCGGTGGCGCCGGCCTCCGCAAACACCGCGTTGCCGAAGAAATGGTCGTAATGCGCGTGGGTGTTGACCACGACGAGCGGCAGCTGGGTCTTGTCCCGCACCGCGTCCAGAATTTCCTGGCCCTGCCGGGGGCCGCAGCCGGTATCGATCACCATGGCCCGCTCGGATCCCACCACCAGTCCGGTGTTCAGCAGCGATCCTTCGGTGACCAGCACATAGTTGTTCGCGCCGACTTCGAGCCATTCCGACATTGTTTCTCCGTACCTCCGGCAAAGCAGTGTGCGTTCCTCTAGGCGTTGATTGTACCTACCGGCACTTGAAGTTCCCGGGACCCGCACGCATGCCGGTGGCCGGGCCTGCCGGAAAACCCGGGCGGGCCGTGCCTAGTTCCTGGCCCAGATGGCCACCCAGTCGACGTACACGTGGCCGCTGGTCTCGGGTGCCGGGCAGCCTGTCAGGCAGGACTCGGTCTGCAGGAGGTAGCGCATTGGCTTGTCCGGGACCATTGACGTGGCAACGCCGATGGACTTGCCGTCAAGGAAGAATTCGATGCGCCCGGGGCTCCACTCGGTGGTTGCCACATGCCAGTCCGTAAACGGAACGTTGGGACGGAAGACGTCGAATCTGTGCCCGTCCGGGCCGATGCCGTGCAAGGCAGCATAGATGACTTTGGACAGGTCCCCTTCCGGGAAATCGACCTCCCCGTCCTGCGGCCACTGCTTACTGACGGGCCAGAGCAGCCAGGCCACCTTGAAACCCGGCAGGGAATCGGCCTTGAATCGCACGGAGTAGCGTCCGTAGAGCTGGCTGTTGTACGGCGGCTGGGTAGCGCCGTCGAATCTCGGGGAGGGTGCCGCACCCATGGAGACGCCGTTTTCCGAGTGCAGGTACATATCCAGGAGGCCGTCATGGACGCTCAAAACCTTGGATGGAAAATAGCCGGACGTTCTGGCGGCCTTTTCTTGCGTCTTGGCATGGGTGTCTGGCGTGCCGTCCTTGTAGGTCTCGCTCCATCTCGACCCGTAGATGCCGGGAAAACCGCCCAGGGGCACGTCCCCGTCGGTAAAATCCTCAACAAAGATCTGCCTCCAGCCGGGCAGGTCGCCCACCGGCAGGGCCTCAAGGGAGGGCGAGGACTCGGTATTGGCAGCCGGCCCGGACCCGCCGTCCTGGGTTGGCTCCGGGGATGAGGTTTCCGCCGTGGGCTCCGGAGAGCCGGCCTCGGCAATTGGCTGCGGCGGCCCAGGATCAGAAGTAGTTGGCTCCGGGGAAGCAGCACCCGTAGCGGGCTGCGCCGAGCCAGTCGCCTGGGTCACCGGCTCTGTGTCTTTCCCTTCTGGAGGCTGGGGTCCAGGCGTATTCGCGGCAACGCTCAGCGAGCCGATCGTGAGCGCCAGGGAAACTATCATCAGGACGGCGCCGCCGGTCCGCGCAGGCTGCTTGATCGACTCCGCCGGTGACGTTCCATCCTCAGGGCCAGGACGCCGCGGCGTCCGTGGCGCACCCATCCAGGCGAAGAGGCCGTTGCGGGGCCTGTCTGCCATGTGTCCTCCCAGCGTGGTCCACAGGGGACTGCGGGCAAGAACGCAGCGCCCCGGTCTCATCCCCTTCCGTCCAGCCTAGGTGCGACGCCGCAGCCGGTCACGAGTACTGAGTACTCATATTTGGGATTCAACTCCCGCCCGGGTACCTGCCTAGGTAGCTGCCAGCGGAATGCCGTTGGCCCCGGAGCCGGCCTTGCCCCGGCTCCAGTAGCCGCGGAACTCTGACGTTCGGGGATCAAGCCCGGCGCCAACAAGGCAGCGGCGGAGGGCCCCGACGGTTCCCGTTTCGGCGCCCACCCAGGCGTAAGTGCCCGGGCCGACGCCGTTACGGGCGACGGCGTCCCCGACGGCCTGCTCCAGGCGCCGGCCCCGGGGGACGGCGCCGCTGTCGCGGTCCAGCCACGTGATCCCCACGCCGCTGCGGGTAGTGATCGGCAGGACGCCGCGGGCATCAGGGACTTCCAGGTAGGCGTCTCCGGAGAGGTGTTCGGGCAAGGCCTCAAGGATGGAGCTGACGGCCGGGACGGCGGTTTCGTCGCCGGCGAGCAGGACGTGCCGCGCACTGCCCGGGTTCCAGTTGATGCCGGCCTCCGGCAGGGGCGTGGCGGCGGTGACCGCGGCGGCATCGGGCCCAACGAACCATGCCGGCTGCCCGGGCGCGGCGTCCCGCGCCCAGGCCGAACCGGGCCCTGCGTGGGCGGCGGGGCCGTCATGGAGCACAACGTCGATGTCGATGTGCGGTCCGCCGGGGCCCTGGCGGAAGGCGCGGACGGTGTAGCTGCGGATGAAGCCCCGGCCCGGCTGCTCCTGCCGGAGCCAGGCCTGGTACCAGCCCGGCTGGAGGGTGCCGTCGGGGGCACCGGGGGGTGTGAGGGGGTGACCCGGGGCGGGCAGGATCAGCTTGACGCGGAGGTCCAGGGTGGGGCCCGGCACCCCGAACCCCCGCAGTGACGGACCGGCCAGGGTGATGCGGCGGAAGTGCGGGCCCAGGTCCCGCACTTCCGCCACTACTGCCTCGAAGACCCGGACAGGGTGCCGGGACACCGATGGTGAAGCAGCCGTCCGCAGCATTAGGGCAGCTGCGGATCCACGCCGTAGTGCTTGGCCAGGTCGGTGATCACCGCGTGGGCGCCCTGGATGCTGACCGAGGCCAGGAACGTGGCGTCGTCCACATTGATGACCTCGCCCTGGAGCCGCTGCCACAGCGGGTTGGACGTGAAGGCCTCCCGCTGGGCGCGGGCCTTGTCCCCTTCGGCTCCGGCCGGGGTGAAAGCACTGACCATGACCAGGCCGGCGTCACCCTGCAGGATCTGCTCCGCGGACAGCGGCACGAAGATTTCCTTCTCGCTGTCCGGCTGGTCCTTGGGACGCGGAATGTTCATGTCGGCCATGATCTCGCCGATGAAGGATTTGGAGGAGTACAGGCGGGCGGTGTCGCCGCCGGTAAAGCGGACCAGGGAGTAGGTGGCGTCCGGTTTCTTGGCCAGGATCTCAGCGCCGACCTTGGCGGCACGGTCCTCATAGGCCTTGACCAGTTCCTCGGCCTTGGCCTTCTTGCCCAGGGCCTCGCCGAGGAAGACGACGTTCTCCTTCCAGGTGGGGCCGGTGCTCACGGAGAAGATGGTGGGCGCGATCCTGGACAGCTGCGTGTACAGGGCCTCGTGGCGGACCTTCGCGGAGACGATCAGGTCCGGCTGCAGTTCGAGGATTTTTTCCAGGTTGGGTTCGGCCAGGGTCCCCACGTTCACGGAGTCCTTGGTGGCCTCGGCGACGTCGCCGAGGTAAGGGGCGAAAGGCGCTTTGGGGTCCTGCCGGTACTGCACGTAGCCCACCAGGTCAGCCTCGAGCAGGAGGGCTGCGTCGATGTAGCTGGGGTCCAGCGCAACGACGCGCTTGGGGGCGGATTCGATGGTGGTGGAACCCATGGTGTGGTCCATGGTCAGCGGGAAGCCGGCCGCTTCCGCAGCGGTGGAGGTGGTGCTGCTGGTGCTGGCCGCCGGGGAGGCGCAGCCGGCGGCGGCCAGCACCAGCAGCACCAGGCCTGCGGCGGCAGCGGTGAGCTGCCGGGTGATGCGAATTTTCACGGGGATGCCTTCGAAAGATTACGGGGGATGCGGGGCGTTAGGTAAGGCTTACCTGTGCCTGCCGTAGACTGTAGCAGGACTTCGGGGATTAGCTCACAAACCCGTGACGTAATAGAAAGCCGCATGTGAAAACGCTTAATGCTGGACCGGCGCCGGGGCCGCCCGTGGCCCGGGAGGCGCATCCCTCCGCCGGCCCCGCAGGCGTCCCCGGCAGGAAGCCGCCCCGAAACCGCACGGCGTGGCTCTTGGCTTCGGCCCTCGCCTTGTTCGCGGCCTGTGTACTCAGCCTGTGCATCGGCGGCCAGCCCTCATCCCTGCAGGAGGTCTGGCACGCGGTCTTCACCCCTACCGGGGACGTGATGGACGTGACCGTCCGTGAACTGCGCTGGCCCCGGACCGTACTGGGCGTCTGCGCCGGGATCTGCCTGGGCCTCGCCGGGACCCTGGTGCAGGGGCACACCCGCAATCCGGTGGCGGACCCCGGCCTGCTCGGCATCAACCAGGGCGCGGCCTTGGCCATTGTTGCCGCGACGGCGGTTGCAGGCGAGCTCCCCGCCCTTACCCAGGCGGGACTGGCCTTCGCCGGAGCGCTGGCGGCGAGTGTCCTGGTGTTCATGATCGGTTCGGCGGCCCGCTACGGCGCCACCCCGGTCACCCTGGTCCTGGCCGGCGCCGCCGTCACCGCCCTGTGTTCCGGGCTGGTGGCGGGAATCGTGCTGCTCAACGACCAGGCGCTGGACACCCTGCGGTTCTGGCAGGTGGGATCCCTGGCGGGGCGCTCAGGCGCCCTTGACCTGGTCTGGCCGTTCATCGTCGCCGGGGTGGCGCTGGCCCTGGCGAACATCCGCGCCCTGAACGCCCTCGCCCTGGGATCAGACACCGCAGTTTCCCTGGGCATCTCCGTGCTGCGCGCCCGTGCGGTGGGGATCGGCGCCGTCACCCTGCTGGCCGGGACCGCCGTCACGCTGGCCGGCCCCATCGCCTTCGCTGGACTGCTGGTCCCCCACCTCACCCGCGCCATCACGGGCCCGGACTACCGGTGGCTCGTTCCGTTGTCCCTGTTCACCGGGGCAACCCTGGTGCTCCTTGCGGACACGGCGGGCCGGCTCATCGCCCGCCCCGGGGAACTGTCCGTCGCCGTGGTCCTGGCCGTGGCGGGCGCCCCGTTCTTCGTCTATCTGGCCCGGCGCCGGAGGCTGGCTACGCTATGACCGTCCTGCAGGAAACACAGCCCCACAAGCCCGGCCCGGGTGCCACCGGCATCAGGGCGCTGCGCGCCGGGCCGGTATCCGTCCGCGTCAACGTCCGCGCCATGGTTGTTGCGGGGCTGCTCGTCCTCGGCACCGTGGCGGCCATGGCGCTGCACGTCGCCTTCGGGGGCACTCCCCTGGCATACCCGGATGTCCTGCGGGCCCTGCTCGGCGATGACTCCAATGCCCGCATCCACCTTGCCGTGACGGAGTTCCGCGCACCCCGCATGGTTGCCGCCGTCGTCGTCGGTGCCTGCCTCGCCGCGGCAGGCGCCATCACCCAAACCGTGGCACGCAACCCGCTGGCCAGCCCGGACCTGCTGGGCGTGACGGCGGGGGCATCCCTGGGCGCCGTCAGCGTGCTGGTGATCGCCGGCGGCGGGCATGCCGGCCTCAGCGGCGTGGCGGCAACGGTGGGCATGCCGGCGGCGGCCTTCGGCGCCGGCATCCTCAGCGGCATCGCCGTGTACGTGCTCTCCTACCGGCGGGGCCTGGACAGCTACCGCCTGGTGCTGGCCGGCCTGGGCATCTCCGGCCTGGCGGCAAGCCTCACCACCTGGATCCTCACGCTGGGCGACGTGACCAGTGCCGCCCAGGCCCTCACCTGGATGATGGGTTCCCTGAACGGGAAGGAGTGGGAGACCGTGCAGCCCTTGGCGCTCAGCGCGGCCGTGCTGCTCGTGGCGGGCATTGCCAGCGGCAGGTGGCTGCTGCTGACCAGCCTGGGTGAGGACACCGCCGTCGGGCTCGGCGCCCGCATCGGCACCGTCCGGCTGGTTGTGCTCACTATCGCCGTCCTGCTCGCCTCGGTGGCCACGGTGGCAGCCGGGCCGGTGGCATTCGTCGCGCTGGCCAGCCCACGGATTGCCCGCGCCCTGGCCGCCACGGTGGTTCCGCCCGTTGGTGTGTCCGCCCTGGTGGGCGCCATTTTCGTGCTCGCGGCTGACACGGTGTCCGCGAACGTCCTTGCTGCTCCCCTGCCCGTGGGCGTGGCCACGGCCGTAGTGGGCGCGCCTTTCCTGATCCACCTGATCCTCAAGTACCAGCGGAGGCTGAGTTGAACACGTCCACAGGGCAGCAGGAGGGCCTCCGCGCCAGCAGCCTCAGCCTCGGCTACGAGGGGGCCGACATCATCAGCAACCTCTCGCTTGAGATCCCCAATGCGCAGGTCACCTCGATCATCGGCCCCAACGGCTGCGGCAAGTCCACGCTGCTGCGGGGGCTGGGCAGGCTCCTGGCGCCGCGGGGCGGCGAGGTGTTCCTCGACGGCGCCCCGCTGAGGCAGCATTCCACCCGCCATATTGCCACCCGGATCAGCCTGCTGCCGCAGACGCCCACGGCGCCGTCGGGGCTCACGGTGGCGGACCTCGTGTCCCGGGGCAGGCACCCCCGGCAGAAGTGGTACCAGCAGTTTTCGGCGTCCGATGAGTCAGTGGTGGAGGCGGCCCTGGCTGCCACCGACATCCTGGAGCTGGCCGATACACCGCTGGACGACCTCTCCGGCGGGCAGCGGCAGCGCGCCTGGATCTCGATGACCCTGGCGCAGGAAACGGGGATCCTGCTCCTGGATGAACCCACCACCTACCTGGACCTGGCGCACCAGGTGGACGTGCTGGAACTCGTCCGCAGGCTGAACCGCGACCACCGGCGCACAGTGGTGATGGTCCTGCACGACATCTCGCTCGCGGCCCGGTACTCGGACCACATCATTGCCATGAAGGACGGCGCCGTCATGGCGCAGGGAACCCCCGCGGAGGTCATCACGCCGGCCCGCCTGCTGGAGGTGTTCGGCCTGGACGCGCATGTGGTGCCCGAACCCACGGAAGGCCGCCCGCACGTCATCCCCCTCGGGACCGCAGGGGCCGCTGCGGTGTCGGTGCAGTCTTGAGGAATTCTTGACGCAATGCCCGCCTGTTCTTGAGCCGCCGGGTCCAAAGTGTTGAAAAACAGACCGGGGCCGATGGCGGAGGCGGCGGATCAGCGTCGATTCGCAAAGAAGCCGTCGGCCCCTGCGCCTCCCGAGCCCTGCTGCCCCGTGCGATCACCACCGCTGGCCCTCCAGGCGGCGCCGCAGGGAGGGCCGTTGGCCTGGTTTTATGCCAGCAGTGCGCAGATGTCCGTTACATCTCCAGTACCGCTGAACACTCTTTCTTCAGTCCCATCCGCTTTGAGGGCAAAATTGAAGTTTCCCTCCAACAGATAGATTCCCGGCAATTCTGAGTTTGACTCCCGCGGATTAAGCACCACGTTCAATCCGGTCACGGTGACTTCCGTTGTGCCGTCAGCCTCTACCTGTGCATGCGTGCTGCCCGTAATGAGAAAGGTTGCTTCCTCTCCAGTCTTCAGGTTGGTGATGGTTACCTCCTGCCCCGGAGATGCTATGAAGAATCGGTCGCCGGGAAGGTCAATAAACTTTGATTTACCGGTAACCACCAACTGCACCGGGTACTTGCAAAGCTGGTTGGCCTTGAAGGTCACATCCAGGAGGACGTCACCACCCGGGGCAGCAGTAGCGGGGCTGGCACTGGCAAAAAAGGCAAAGAACAGGGCGCACAGGACTAGCAGTTTCTTCATCGGAAACTCCATTCAAGAATTCAGGTGGGCGCGCAGGGGGAAGATATATTCAAAACAAATGCGCGCAATGGACCATGCTGATACTCGGCGTTGAATGTTCAGCATCCGCGGCAGCCACATTAGGTGACTCCGCGGACGGATTGCGGGCGCGGCGCAAAGTGCCGGGGTTATCTCCGCATAATTTCTTACTTAGTGAGTAAGTTCGGCTTCTGTATCGACTGAATGACGATCACCAGATGGCAGGATGTTAGTCCGCTGATTCCGGGCTTGTGAAGCACTAAAGGCGAAATAGGGGGCTTGAATAAGAAGTAGGGGGGACCTGCACGCATCGGCTGCCGCACTGGCGCCTTGGCCCTTTGCACGGAACACGAACGACGGCGGCACGCGGCCGCCGTCGTTCGCTTTGCCTTTTCGAGGCTGGTCCCCGCATCGAGTGGGAAAGGGTTTGGGTTAAACCCACATCAAGTGAGAGACGGTTGGAATTTAACCGACGTTAAGTGAGAGAGCGTCGGGTGGGGGTTAGATGTCGGCGAGGAGGGTGGTTGGGTTTTCGATTGCGTCGGCCACGAAGCGGAGGAAGCCGGCGGCCGTGCCGCCGTCGCAGACCCGGTGGTCGAAGGTCAGGGTCAGCTCGGTGACCTTGCGGACGGCGAGCTCACCGTCCACCACCCAGGGCTTGTCGATGATCCGGCCCACGCCCAGGATGGCCACCTCGGGGTGGTTGATGATCGCCGCGGAGCCGTCCACGCCGAACACGCCGTAGTTGTTGAGCGTGAAGGTGCCGCTGCCAAGCTCGCTTGGGGTCGCCTTGCCCTGGCGTGCGACGTCGGTGAGCCGGCGGATCTCGGCGTCCAGTTCGCGGGCAGTCAGCTTCTCGGCTGCCCGGACGGACGGGACCACCAGGCCGCGGTCGGTCTGGGCGGCGATCCCGAGGTTGACGCCGTCGAACGAGACAATCTCCTGGGACCCATCGGACGCAGTCTCGATCCGCGTGTTCAGTTCCGGGTACTTTTTTAGCCCAGCTGTGACAAATCGCGCGATGAACGCGAGCAGGCCCGGCACCTGGGCGCCGCCGGCCTTGAGCCCTTCGCGAAGCTCCAACAGACCGGTGGCGTCCACGTCCACCCAGACTGTCGCCTCGGGGATCTCGGAACGGCTGCGCGCCATGTTGGCGGCAACGGCCTTGCGCACTCCCCTGACCGGTGTACGGGCAGCGATGGGCAGCCCGGTTCGGGCGTCGACGCCCTCCGGAGACGCTGTGGTTTTGGCGGGTTCAGCCGGGGCCTTGGGGGTTTGGACGGGCCTGGTTTCGGCAGGCTCGACCACCGGCGCATGGATGGCCTTCTCCACGTCGCGGCGCATGATCAGCCCGCCCTCGCCCGAGCCGGGGAGCTCGCCGAGGTCCACGCCGTGCTCCCGCGCCATGCGCCGGACCAGCGGGGAGATCACGGCACCAAGCCTGCCGGGGACGCGGGTGCGCAGCAGGGTGAGGTCGTCCTCGGCGGGAGTTTCGGCGGGCGTGGTGTCGACAGGCTCAGCCAAGGCAACGGATGACCTGCGGGCGCGGGTCCGCCGGGCAACGCCGTGACCGCCCGGGGTTCCGTAGCCGATCAGCACGTTGCCCGACCCGGCCTTTTCCTCCTCGCGGTATGCCTCCGCCTCCGGGTGGGCTTTGGCGGGCTCGGCCGCGGGCTCGCCCAGCTCGGTTTCGGCAGGCTCCACCACCGGTCCGGCAGGCTCGGCGGGGGCGGCATCATCCGCGGCGGTGCCAGCCACGGAGACAGGCGTCACCGAGATCAGCGGCTTCCCCACGTCCAGGGTCTCGCCCGGCTGCCCATGCAGCTCGGCCACGATCCCGGCATACGGGGAGGGCACCTCAACCGTGGACTTCGCAGTCTCCACCTCGGCAATCGGCTGGTCCACGGAAATCTCGTCACCAACAGCAACGTGCCAGGACACCAGCTCGGCTTCGGTCAGGCCCTCACCCAGGTCCGGCAACAAAAACACACGCGTTTCACTCATGGTCAGTTCTCCCACTGAAGGTCGTCGACGGCGTCGAGGATGCGGTCCACGCCGGGCAGGTAGTACTTCTCAAGCTTGGGCGCCGGGTACGGGATGTCGAACCCGGTGACGCGGCGGATGGGGGCGGCCAGGTGGTGGAAGCAGCGCTCCTGCACCCGGGCCACGATTTCCGAGGACACGGATGCGAAGCCGTGGGCTTCGGCGATCACCACGGCCCGGCCGGTCTTCCGCACGGACGCGCTGACTGTCTCGTCGTCGAACGGGACAATGGTGCGCACATCGATGACTTCCAGCGAGCGCCCTTCCAGCGCTGCCGCCTCGGCGGCGGCGAGCGCGGTGGGGACGGACGGGCCGTAGGCGATCAGCGTGGCGTCCGTGCCGGGACGGGCGACGGCGGCGCGGCCTTCGGTGGTGCGTCCCGCCGTCGTGCCTTCCGCGTGAAGGCGGCGGAGCTCGTCCAGGTCCACGAGGTCCTTGGACCAGTAGAGCTTCTTGGGCTCCATGAACATCACGGGATCGTCCGAGTCGATGGCCTCGCGGAGCATCCGGTACCCGTCCGCCACGGTGGCCGGGGTGAACACCTTCAGGCCGGCGGTGTGGGCGTAGTAGGACTCGGAGGAGTCGCAGTGGTGCTCCACTCCCCCGATGCCGCCGCCGTAGGGCACCCGGATCACCATGGGCAGCTTCACGGCACCCTTGGTGCGGTTGTGCATCTTGGCCACGTGGCTGACGATCTGCTCGAACGCCGGGTAGGCGAACGCGTCGAACTGCATCTCGATCACCGGGCGCATCCCGTTGATGGCCATGCCCACGGCCATGCCCACGATGCCGGACTCGGCCAGCGGGGTGTCGAAGCAGCGCTGCTCCCCGAAGGTGGCGGTGAGGCCGTCGGTGATGCGGAACACCCCGCCCAGCATGCCCACGTCCTCGCCGAACACCAGCACGGACGGATCGGCGTGCATGGCGTCGGCCAGGGCGGTGTTGAGGGCCTTGGCCATGGTGACCGGCTGCGGGCCGGCGGCTTCCGCGGTGGCGGCGGCGGAGGCTGCTGCCCGGGCGGTTGCAGCAGAAACGTTGCCGTTGGCCTCGGATGAGGTGGTGATGGTGGGGCTCACTTGCCGGCCTCCTGTGATGATGCTGCGTCGCGGGCGAGTTCGTCGGCGAGCAGGGCGGACTGTTCCTTCAGCTGGGGCGTGGTCTCTTCGAAGACGTGGCGGAAGAGCTCCTGCGGGTCCACCGGGACGTCCTCGCTGAGGCCGTCGCGCAGCTGCGTGGCCACGGCTTCGGCGTGCCCGGCGATCCGCGCTTCCACGGAGGGGTCCAGCAGGCCGCGGTCCGTCAGGTAGGTCCGCATCCGGTTCACCGGGTCCTTAGCCCGCCATTCCGCAACCTCGCTGCTTTCGCGGTAGCGGGTGTCGTCGTCGGCGTTGGTGTGGGCCTGCATGCGGTAGGTGTTGGCTTCCACCAGCAGGGGGCCGGAGCCTTCGCGGGCCAGTTTCACGGCCCGGTCCAGGACGGCGAGGAGGGCCACGACGTCGTTGCCGTCCACGCGTTCGCCGGCCATGCCGTAACCCACGGCCTTGTGCGCGAGCGACGGCGCCACGGACTGGTGCGCCAGCGGCACCGAGATGGCGTACTTGTTGTTCTGGACGAAGAAGATGACGGGCAGGTGGAAGACGGCGGCGAAGTTCAGGGCCTCGTGGAAGTCGCCTTCGCTGGTGGCGCCGTCACCGCACATGGCCAGCACCACGGTGTCCTCGCCGCGGAGCTTGGCGGCGTGGGCCACGCCCACGGCGTGCAGCAGTTGGGTGGTGAGCGGGGTGCACTGAATGCCCACCTTGTGCTGGAGGGGGTTGAACCCGCTGTGCCAGTCGCCGCGGAAGATGGTCATCACCTGCACGGGGTCCACGCCACGGGTCATCACGGCGACGGCATCGCGGTAGGTGGGGAACATCCAGTCGCCGTCGGAGAGGCAGAGGGCGGCGGCCACCTGGCAGGCCTCCTGCCCGTGGCTGGACGGGTAGACGGCCATGCGGCCCTGCCGGACCAGCGCGGAGTTCTGGTCATTGACGCGGCGGCCGACGACGAGCTGCTCGTACGCTGCCAGCAGTTCGCCGTCGCCGGGCACGGGGTACTCGTGGCCGGGTTCGGTGCCCTGCTCACTGTCCGGCAGGAGCCGGCCGGCCGGGTCCACCATCTGGATCTGGTGCCGGGCCGGGAGCATGTAGTCCTCGGCGCTGATGCCGAACTTCTTGGCCGTTTCCGAGAGGTCATTCCCGGCGGGTGCCGTGCCGGTGCGCTCCGGCGCGGTGTGGTCTGCGGAGATCGTCATTGTTCCGTCCTTCTGTTGCCACTATTCCTTCCCAGTATCCGCCCCGGGCAGGTTTCGTATCCAGCTCCCGGAGGAATCGTGGAGAAGCTGCGCGATTCTGCCTGCTGTGGGAGACAAACTGTAAGTGTGAGCCAGATTACTGACAGGGTGTGTGGACAAAATGGCAGCCAGGGACGCCGGGGCCCCGGTGACCACGCCCCTTGCAGGACCAGGTCCGGTGCTGAGAGCCCGTGCCAAAAGTCCCTTGACCTCTCCTTCATGCGGGACCACACTCGGAAGGTGCGCAGGGTGCGGAGGGACAGCGCAGTCCTTTCTGCCCCGGAACCGCTGTGGGCAAGGCGGCATCTCTTACACCGAGGAATTACAAAAGTGGGGGCAGCTGGAATGGACATTGAGAAGTTGTGGGACCGGCTCGAACCGGAAACGCGGCAGTGGCTGGTGGAGAATCCCGGATGCAGGATCCTTCCCCGGACCGTCGTGGCGGCGATCACCAAGGCCACCGGGGTGCAGGTTGAACAGGACAGGCACGGGGAAAGTTCCCTCTCCCCCAGTGACTGCGACTTCCTCCGAACCGCGTCGCAGCTGCAGGATGCCAATAGCCGCAAGTCTCCGTAGCCGGGCCTTTGGCCGGGGTTTCGCATCCGGCATCCCGTGAACTGAAACGATCGTGCCCGATTCTGCCTACACTGGAAGACGAATTGTAAGTGTGGGCCGGATTACTGACGGGGGCCGTGGAGCAAGTGGCAGGCAGGGATGCCGGGACGGAACCCGTCCCGCTGGACGAGATCGACCGCAGGATCATTTCCGAGCTGACCCGGGACGGCCGGATGTCAGTCACGCAGGTGGCGGAGAACGTCCACATCTCCCGGGCGCACGCGTATACGCGGATCGGCCGGCTCACTTCTGAAGGGGTGCTGTCCAAGTTCACGGCGCTGGTGGACCCGATCAAGGCGGGGCTCCGCTCCTCCGCCTACGTGACCCTGAAGCTGAAGCAGGACGCCTGGCGCGAGCTGCGGGACCAGCTCGCCGTGATCCCCGAGGTGCACCACGTGGCCCTGGTGGGCGGCGACTTCGACGTGATCCTCCTGGTCCGCGCCGTGGACAACATCGACCTGCGGCGGGTCATCTTCGACCAGCTGCAGTCCATGCCCGGGGTGTTGGACACCCAGACGTTTTTGGTGTTCGAGGATTTGGATACGCGGTAGGTGCGTGTTCCGCCCCATCGATGGGGCCGGAGGCAACAGCCACTTCCAGAACACTCGCCCGTTCTTGCGGAAATCTTGATTTAGTCTTGAGTGGCGCAAGCGAAGATTTCCGGTAGTGCCGCCAAGCTATCGCGGCACTACAGTAGTTGCACTGTGAAACACCGTTCCACTTGCCGTATCCCCCGGAAATTGATTGTCCTGACGAGATCAAGATTCAGCGGCTTGGGGCGCTACGGGGAGGCCCGCCACATTTCCCCCCCAATCGGCGGGCTTCCCCACGTGGCTGTCCGGCAGAGTACGCCCTGGCCTCCGGTGTCCAGCAATGCCAGAGGCATCGCGCGCCCAAAGTTGCTTGAGAGTGTGTGTGAGCGCCGTCAGCCCGGCGTCAGCGCTGCCGGCGTACGGGTTTTCCTCAGCCGGCCGTTCAACCACCCGGGGACGCGTTCCGGGGGAATCGGCTTGCTCCAGAGGTATCCCTGGGCGCGGGTGACGCCCATCCGCCGAAGTTCGTTGAGCTGGGCGTGGGTTTCGACGCCTTCAGCGATGACGTCGAGTTTGAGGCTTTTCGCCATGCCCAGGACAAGCTCTATGACGGTGCCCCCATGCGGGCGGTCTCCCAGTTCCTGAATGAAAGTGCGATCGATCTTCAGAGTCTTAGCAGTAAGCCACCTCAGATAGCCCAGGGAGGAGTAGCCGGTGCCGAAATCATCAATGGAAAGGCCGACGTCCAGGCGGGAAAGACGTTGCAGGGTTTCCTTGGGCAGGTCCGGTTCGTCCATGAGAACGGTTTCAGTGATCTCCAAATGAACGGCTCCAGCATCAATGCCGGACACCTGGATTGCTGCCTCCACGATGTCCGGAAAGTCCTTCGCCACGAACTGGCGTCCGGAGATGTTCACTGCTGCCGTGAGGTCTCCGGCTCCCTCCACCTCCTGACGCCACTGCTGCACCTGGCGCAGGGTTTCTTGCAGCACCCAGGTTCCAATCGGAACGATCAGGCCGGTCTCTTCAGCGACCGGGATGAATGATTCCGGTGGAATGAGGCCATGGTCGGGATGCTCCCACCGCAGGAGAGCCTCGAAACCGAGTGGCGTTTCAGTGGCGAGCTCCATGATCGGCTGATAATTCAGCCGCAGTTCTCCCCGATCCAGGGCTAGCCATAGGTCCGACTCCATGTCCAACCGTCCACTGGCCCTTTGAGTCATTCTGGAGTGGTAAACCACCGATGCATCCCCGCCAGCCGATTTGGCCCTATACATTGCAGTATCCGCGCCGCCCAGCATGGATTGTGCTGTGTCATCAGGTCCGGCCAGGGCGATACCAACACTGACGTTGAGGAAAATCTGCCGGTCCTCCACCTCGAACGGAGCCCTGATGCATTCACGGATTCGCCCGGCCATCACCTTGGCGGCACGCATGCCCATGTTCTCGCAGACAATAATGAATTCATCGCCCCCGAAACGCCCTACCGTGTCGCCGGCCCTCACCGTCTTCGTCAAACGGTCACTCAGGAGCGTCAGAATTCTGTCACCGCCGCCATGGCCGATACCGTCATTGACGAGTTTGAAGCGGTCGATGTCGACGAACATGACCACTGGCCGGGAACCATCGTCAAGGAAACCCTGCAGCACCTCGGTTATCAGGTACCGGTTGGGCAGGCCTGTCAGGGCATCGTGACGGGCTTGCCATTCCAGGACCTGCTCGGCTTTCTTGCGCTCAGTGATGTCCAGTACCGTGTCAAGGAATTGAGCTGGTTGCCCGTGAGTGCCGTCGACGTTCAGTATCCGTGAATGAAGCCATCGCTGCCCGCCATCCGGCCGGAGGAGCCGGTACTCTATATCAGCGAATCGCGCCCCCGAATGCAGGTCCCGCCACACCTGCCGGACCCGGTCACGGTCCTCCGGGTGTGTCCGCTCCAGCAGCCATTCCCTTGATAGGGACTCCCCTGGCGCCAGGCCCACGATGCGCGCGAATTCCTGTGAGTGCCAGGTCTCCCCCGTGGCCCCCGAGTACTCAAGACTTCCCACATGCGCCATTTCCTGAGATGCAAGCAACCGGCGCCGCTCGGCATCGGCTTCGGACCGCAACCGCTTAATCTCCGTGATGTCCCTGGCAATGGCGGAAGCGCCGGCGAGCTTTCCGTCCTGCCCATACACCGGTGACAGCGTCAGGTCCACGTCAATGACCGAGCCGTCTTTGCGCCGCCACCGGGCCTCTACCCCTGAGACGGAAGCCCCGGCGCGGATCCGCTCAGCGACGCGAACATCCAAGTCCTCCGCATTCCGGGTGGTGAACAGCGCGTGCGTTTGGCCGACGGCTTCCGCCATGCTCCAGCCGAACATCCGTACGGCACCTGCGTTCCAGCTGGTGATCTTCCCGTCCATGTCAGCGCCGATGATCGCATCCCCCGAGGACTCCACCATCGCGGAGAGCCGGCCCAAGGCCGCCTCCCGGAGTTTCCGGTCAGTAATGTCCTTTGAAATGGCCACGATGTCCACTGCCACCGTGTGCCGGCCCCTGATCGGGCTGATCGTCGCATGGACTGGAAACTGCCTGCCGGACCGATCCTGCATCCCCAATTCCCCGGACCAGTCCTGGCCAAGGGCTAACCGCTCCGCGATCTCCTCATTCGCAGGCCCTGGCCCGGGGATCGGGAAACTATTGACGATGCCCAGATCAAGAGGCGTCAATCCGATCACCTCCGAGGCAGCGAAACCATACAATCGTTCGGAGGCACGGTTCCAGTACGTGACCCGCCAGCTGCTGTCCATCCCGATCACAGACTGGCCGATCTCGTCGAGCAGCAAGGCCTGTGTTAGCAGATCATCCTGTTGTTCCCCCGCCATTGATCCCCCGCGTTATCCTCAATCCATTCCAACTAGGACTCCGTGGCTACGCCTACAGTCGTTTGGATGACCCACGACGACCAGTCCAGCGGATGCACCGACGGCCGGCCCAGCAGATACCCTTGGCCGGCAGTGAGGCCGGCATCGATGACTGCGGCAAGCTCCGCATCCGTTTCAATACCTTCGGCTGCCAGGACGGCCCCGACCTCCTGGGCAAGGCTAATCACTGCCGGCTTGTCCAGGCCTGGCTCCTCAAGAATCCCGTCAATGAAAGTGCGATCGACCTTGATGATGTCCGGACGGAAGCTGAGAATCCGTTCGGCAGAGGTATAGCCTTGCCCGGAACCATCCACTGCTACCCTCAACCCGCGTTCACGAAGCGGTTTCGCGGATCGGATTACCCTACTCCACTGCATGTCATTGGCCCCGCCCCGAAATTCAACGACGATCTTGTCCATCGCCAGCCCGGAGTTCTGCAGCAGGTCTTGGGCACGGGTCTCCGTAAACGCTGCCGGAGTCAGGTTGAACGCGACGAAGAGATGCGAGGGGACCATCCGCGCCGCGGACACTGCACACTGCAGCGCAGCGATCTCCAACTCGGTTCCGAGGCCCACGGCCTCGGCTTCCCGGAACCACGTGTCGGCGTCTGATCCGTCGCTGCTGACAAAACGTGTAAGGGCTTCAACCCCGGCGACGCGCCGCTCCGGCAATTCGTGGATTGGCTGAAACGCCGTCAGCAACAGCCTGCTGCCCAAAACCGATTCAATTCTCTTCGTAAGCCCGGTATCAGGGGCCCTGCGCTCATCAAGGGGACCGGCAGTGGTACCGTCCACACCCTCAGGACGTGGTTGCTGCCGCGCGCCCTGTTTCCGTGTCCCGGCAAGATGCTCAAGAAACGCACGTTCGGGGTTGTCCGGGTGGGACGCAAGGTGCTTCCGCAGCTGCGCCCTGGCCCACTCCGCTTTGGGATCAGGATCAGTGAGGACATCATTGATCAGCTCCATCACCTGATCGCGCAGGGAACCATCTTTCGCCGCCTGCTGCGGCAGTGCAGGTCCCCCCGGACCTGCCGTTTCCCCTGCGCCGGTGACTGAGAGGAGAGTGAACTCGTCCCGTGACATCGGCTATTCCTTTATCGGCTGTAGGCGCCGGCTGAGCCCGGCACCAGGCCTCGGCCGCAACACTGATTGACTGCAGCGCGCAACCCCGGCCTGAACAAAGGGTACAGCCGGACAGAACCTAAATCCCTAATGTCCAGAAACAAATTCCGGCATTGACTGCGGCCGGGCCCGGAATTGGCGGCGACTGGAAACTAGGGCGCCGATTTCGGGGTCCCGTCCACAGCTATTTCCATGAGCTTGATCCACATCGACCTCGTGAAACCTTCGCAGTCCCTGCGAACGACTGCAGACCGTACACCGCTTCCGTCCCAGCGCTCCACCAGCACGTCGCCGCGGCCGTCGCGTGTGACGAACACATCGTCCGCTACCCAGGCCGCACCGTCCCGAAACCCGAACATTGCGGCCGGCACAGGCGCCCACGGAAGGGGAATGGCCTGCCGGTCTTCCTCGTATCCACCCATGGGCCGAAATTAGCCCAGCATCGTGGCTGGGGCACCAGTAGGCGGTACCTGAGTTTCCCCCGCCGGGTACCTGCGGCACCCCTCTCCCTACTTGCCTGCGCGTCCTGCCAAAACGGTCAATGCGGAGGGCACTAAGCGGAGGCGTTCTACCGGTAACCGTCCACGATTGCAGCGGCGATCTCTTTGTAGGCACGACGGGTCTCAGGTTTGAGGACATCGAGGGTGACGAGGTCGCCGTCAGCCACGCCGCGGTCGTGCGGGACGGCGATGAGCTCGCGGCAGATCCCGGCGAGGTGTTCCTCGATGGCGTCCTTGTCTACCCGGGAGGAGACCTCGTCCTTGTCCGTAATAACGACGACGGCGTTCCGGGCCAGTTCCTCGTACCCGTGGCTGGCCAGCCAGTGAAGGGTGCTGCGGGCACGTTTGGCACCGCTCACTGCATAGCCTGCGGCAATGACCAGGTTGTCCGCAGACTGCAGGATCCCGCTCATGGCGTTGTGCGTCACGCCCGTGCCGCAGTCGGTCAGCGCCACAGAGTAGTAGTTGGAAATGAGTTTGCGGATCCGCAGGTACTCAGCAGCCGTGAGTGAATCCGAGACCTCCGGGTCCTGCTCCCCCGCGATCAGGTGCAGCCGGCCGGCGTGATGCATGTACCGGGCCAGGGCTGTCAGCGAGTCGATGGAGTCGATGTTTTTCAGGAGGTCTGTGATGGTGCGCGGGCTGGACTGCTGGTAGATGCCCTCGCCCAGTGCCCGTTCCACGAGGTCGCCGGAGTCGGGGTTCGCATCGATGGCGCAGGGGGCGTCCCCGCGGTATTCGGCCAGCGTCAGGCCCACGCCCACGGTGGTGGAGGTCTTGCCGATGCCGCCTTTGAGGCTGAGCACAGCCGTGTTGTAGCTGCCCTGCAACTGTCGCGAGATGCGTCGGCCCAGCTCGTCCTCCTGGCGCTGCTTGGCGCTGGGGCCCAGGTTCCAGGCGCCGCCGGTCATGCTGTAGATGGCTCCGCGGAGGCCGCCCACGGGACGCGGCTTCTGCTCCTTCACGAACAGCCCCGGCGAGCTGATGAAGTCCGGCATTGGGCTCTCAGCAATGCTGTCTGCAACGGTAGGCCGGACGCGGCGGAAGGCGGGAGCTTCAGCAGGGGCGGCCGACGGCGGCTGCGGGGCTTCCGCAGCAGGCGCACCGGCGACGGAGGTGGGGGTGTCCTGCGCGGCCGTCAGGGCGGCTGCAGGTGGCCGGGTGGGAGGCGGGACGGCAGAGGCTGGCTGCGCGGCATCGGCGGCCGCGGCAGCTTCTGCCCACGAGGTCCGGCGTGTCAGCGGCCCTCCGGCTTCAGGCGGGCTGGACGGTGCGGGCGGTACGGCTGGCATGGTTCCTGTCCGGACATCCGCCGGCCCGCCGTCGGCGCGACGGAGGTCGCGGCGTCGTCGCAGTGGCGGCTGTCCTGCATCTTCTGCATTGGCGCGCGCATTCTGATCCGCCGGATCGGACATGTTTATCCCCCAGGACGTTCGGCAAGAAGTTCAGCAGCACTCTGGTTCAAACCGTAAGTCTACGATGCTTTCGAGTGTCAGCCCGGACTCAGCGATGGGCCAGTGCGGCGGCAACTACGGCTGCGGTCAGTATTAAGAGAACGGCCAGGGCAGCGTAGCCCTGCCATCTGGGACGGTTTTTGTGGGGGTTGATGTCAACGTAGGGCATGGCTAGCGGCGGTTACCTCGCCGCAGCGCTGTGGCGTAGCAGTCCAGCATCATGCAAACCTCCGTCGATGGCAATATTCCCAAGTCAAGCTAGGAAGGACGCTACCCTCGCGTCGGGATAATTGACAAACGTGTCAATTATGGCTGCTGGGGGCTGCGCCGTCTGTGGAGGACCGATCGCTTGGCGCAGGTATCACGCGGCGCCGCTGATGCGGGCTTCCTTCCAGCTCTCCCATTCGCCGGGATGGAGGCTGGGACGGCCCAGGAAGTAACCTTGCGCCGATGTCATCCCCAGCCTCGTAACGGTAGCCAGTTCGGCCATGGTCTCAATACCTTCTGCCACGATCTGGGCCCCGATTTCCTGGGCGAACGTAACCATGGCGGCACCGAGCGCCCGCTGGGCATGGTCGCTGTCAAGCCCCGCAACCAGGCTGCGGTCGAGCTTAATAATGTCGGGCCGGAGCCGGAGGATGTGGCGCATTGATGAGAAGCCGGAGCCGGCGTCGTCGACGGCAATCTTCAGGCCCCGGCGCCGCAGGGGGGCCAGCGCGGACAGCAGCGGCGTGTACTCAGCCACTGGCAGTCTTTCTGTCAGTTCCAGAACTATCCGGTGGGCGGCCAGACCGGACCGCTCCAGCAGCATCGGCAGTCGGGGGTCCAGGCAGGTATCGGGTGAGAGGTTCAGCGCCACATAGAGGTGTTCGGGGAGCTTCGCGGTCCTAAACAGGGCAGCCTCCAGGGCCGCAAATTCAAGGTGTCCCCCGAGTCCAACGCTGGCGGCATCGCTGAACCAGTGCTCCGGGCTTCTGCCGTCATCACTGGGGAACCGGGTGAGCGCTTCCACTCCGGTCATGGTTCCGGTGCCAAGTTCGTAAATGGGTTGAAAGGCGGTGAGGATGGTTCCGCCCCGGACGGTGCTCTCGATGCGTTCCCGGACGTGCCCTTCGATGAGCGGTTGCACTGTCTGGGCGGCCAGGGGCCGGCTGGTTCCTTCATAGCGGGGGCGGGCCCCGTTCCTGGTGGGCCGTGCCCTGCCGGATACTTCCATCCACACGGATGTGCCATTGCGGTGGCGGTAGGAGATCCGGACCCCTTTCCAGTCCGTACCATGATCGCCGCGGGCGTCTGCCACCGCCTGCCGCGCCCCGGCGAGTTCGTCCGGACCGATGACGGTGCTGACCGGCCTGCCGATCAGTTCGCCGGGTTCGTACCCGAGGAGTGCGGCGCTGGCCCCGCTTGAGTAGCTGAAATTCTCCTGGCCGTCCACGGCCCACACCCATTCGCTGCTGGTGTCGGAGACGGTCTCCATGAGGTTGGAAACAGCGCTGCTACGGTCGCGCTCCCGGGCCTGGGCACGGACGCCCCGCGCGGCCGTGACCCCGGCAACGAGGATCAACCCTCCGGCAAGTGCGCAGACCAGAACGGGCCCTGCCGGTGGCTGCGGAAAGCTGTGGGCCAAGGAGGGCCAACCTGCGGCGACGGCCAGGGCAAATGCGGCCTGCACGCTTAGGACGCAGAGCAGCAGGTGGCTGCCGACAAATGACCGAATAGTCGTTTTTCCGTACCTGGCCATGCCCTGTTCCCCCATTGCACCCCGCGTTTGAGTCCGGTCATCCTGACTGGCCGCGGCCAAAGGTAGGCTAACAGGGCCGCACCAGGGTAAGTCCCATCTTTGGACTAATCTGTGGAAATCCTTGAAAAGGTACGCAAAAGCAGGCAAATCAACGTGAATGCACCTACGGTGCCGCGGTGATCGTCGGCGAAGGGGTGGCCGCCGTCGCGGTGGCGGAAGGGATCGCCGTCGGGGATGCTGTAGCTGGCGGGGCGGGCGCCACAGTCGGCGACGTCGTCGGGGCGGGTGCAAGTGCCGGTGGCGCCGAGGCGTCGACTCGGGGCGATGAAGTCATGGCCGCCGATCCGTCTTCCGCGGGACCGTGGCCGTGGCCAGCCGATTCATGGCTACGGCTCTGTTCAGCGGAGACTACCCATGCCGGCGCAGGTTTCGTTCCGTCGGCGCTCCGGTAGTCGGCCATCGTGATATCGGCCTTGGGATCGGGAGAATGCAGCGGCACCGTCGTCCATTTAGCAGGGTCGGTGTGGCTGCCGTTCAAGACCGTTTCGAAATGGAGATGGCATCCCGTTGAGGCGCCGGTTGTGCCGACCTTGGCGATAACGTCGCCGGCCTGGACGGACTGGCCCGTCCGGACAGCTATGCCTTCGAGGTGGTTGTAGGTGGTGATCAGCCCGTTGCCATGGTCCACTTCAACCCGGTTGCCGCCGCCCCACTGGTGCCAACCCACTGCCCGTACGACGCCGGCATCCGCCGAGTGGACGCGCGTGCCGCAGGATGCGGAGAAATCGAGGCCCCAGTGGAATTCCCCCGCTCTTCCGGTGATCGGACTCGTCCGGAGTCCATAGGGCGAATTGGGGAGAAGTGCCTCCAGCGGTGCCATCAGGGTTCCGTCCGCCGGTCGCTCCGAGGCGGTTGAGGCGGCACTGAGTTTCCCGGTCGCCTTCTTCGCTTCGGTACGGACGATGGAACGGCTGTAGGTCAGCAAGGCGTCGGCCCGGGCCGAGACAACGTCCGGGGTTGAACCGGCTGCCCGGGCACTCGCCGTCCCCGCCGTGAAGCCCTGGCGGGCTGTGGCTGCAAAGCTGCCGGAAGGGTGCCCGGGCGCAGGTTCGGCAGCAGGAACCGAGCCGTTTGCCTGAAGTCCCATAGCGAGCACGGCCAGCACGCCTGTACCTCCGCTGATGGCCAGCCGGCCGGCATGCCGCCGGTGCTGCCGGCTGCGGCGGGCAGCGGCCCGCGCCAGATGTTTTGCCAAAATGGATTTCCCCCGTGAAGAGCCGCCTGGATGGTGATGAGTGGCGGGTGTTGTAACTATGGGAACACGGAGGACAGGGCGATTTGAGGGATAAGGCCGCATATGTGAATAAGCTATGCAAACCCTCAGGCAGGCCTTGCCAAACTGGGCCGGTCTTCACAGAAAGCTGAGTAATAACCGCGCCGCGCAGCGGCCAGGACGACTGCCTATCATGTCCAAGACCGGGGATTGAAATCTAATCCAGGGGAATGGTGACGGCGACCTTGGTTCCCCTGCCCGGAGCAGAGTCAACGCTCACGAAGCCGTGGGCTTCGTTGACGGCCATCGTCATCAAGCACACCCCGTATCGGTGGTTCCGGGAGGCCTCGGCCTGGCTTTCCGGGCTGAAGCCAATGCCGTTGTCAGTGATGGTCAGGCGGATGCCGTGGTAGACGGCCTCGAGCCGGACGGCCATTTCGGTTGCATTGGAGTGCCTGAACGCATTGGTGAGAATTTCCTGCCCGGCGCGGTAGAGCAGGATAGCGCAGGCCGCCGGAATCTCGAGGCCGTGGTGGGGAGTTTCCATCCGTACACAAACACCCTGCCGGCGGAGCGGCACGGTCAACCTGTCAATGCTGCCGGCCAGTCCCCACGTGCGGAACGCAGCGATGAGTTCATCGGCGGTTGCGTCTTGGGTTCTGTCCCCATCCAGTGCTATTGCGTGGCTCACGATTTTCCCTGCTTCCCTGCATGCTTGCGGTCTCTTGTTTGGGTGATTTATCCGGCCGGTAAGCCCCTGGAACAAGAGTGGCCCGCCATCCTCAAGGACTCCGGCGATTATCCGCAGTCCGAATAAAGATTTGCAGCAGGTTTGGGCAAGCAGGCTCGCCGCCAGCCCATAGGACGGCGGCGAGGCCCCCGGCATGATAGAGCTCGGGAGCCCTGAACCACCGTGACCAGCTCAGCGCCCTCCCGGAGGTGCATCACGTGGCCCTGATTAGAGTCGACTCCGACAAGATTCTTCTGTTCCCCACCGTGGACAACATCGACCTGCATCCGCGTCATCTTCGATCAGCTACAGTTCATGCCCGGAGTGGAATACCCGGACGTTCCCGGTTTTCAAAGACTTGGATGCCCCGTAACCCACTAGACTTTGGGTGCGCCGCCTACATCCAGCCTGCGGCAAACCGCCTTTGCGGCGCTACCTGTGTCTCGGTGCGACCGCTATCCAATCAGAACCGCTACCTTCACCGCCGCTGCCGCCAGTGGCTTCTAAACGTCGTGGAGCACTCGACAGGTCGCAGCGCATTCGCAGGAGTACCTTTTGGCGGGCTTTTGCTTTGATCAGTCCTGCGGCCAGGAGCCCCATGCCCGCGAGTTGTGCCAGCATGCCGCCCAGCGCCGCGGCGTATTCGGTGATAGTCATTCCCGCCACCCCTTCTGATGTCCTGCCCTGATGCGCCCAAGCTACGCCCGGAGGCTCAGCATTGGCCGCAGGTGCGGCGAGGGTTTGATCAAGATCGGTGCAGGCCGTGACTCTGCCGGTACCCGTCCACGATTGCTTTGTAGGCACGGCGAGCCTCGGGCTCGAGCACGTCCAGGGGACCAGGTCGCCATCGGCCACTCCGCGGCCGTGCGGGACGGCAATGAGCTCGCGGCAGATCCCGGCGAGGTATTCCTCGATGGCGTCCTTGTCCACCCGGGAAGAGACCTCGTCCTTGTCCGTAGTCACCACAATGGCGTTCCAGGCCAGCTCCTCGTACCCGTGGCTGGCCAGCCAGTGCAGCGTGCTGCGCGCACGCTTGCCACCGCTCA
Organism: Pseudarthrobacter sp. GA104; assembly: GCF_009741265.1. GTDB lineage: Bacteria > Actinomycetota > Actinomycetes > Actinomycetales > Micrococcaceae > Arthrobacter. Next base: position 3,219,060 of record NZ_WOWL01000001.1, on the reverse strand, counting down.
CTGCATAGCCTGCGGCGTTCACCACGTTGTCCGCAGACTGCAGGATCCCGCTCGTCGCCTTGTGGGTCACGCCGGTACCGCAGTCCGTGAGCGCCGCCGAGGAGTAGCTGTAGGTGACTTGCCGATCCGCAGGTACTCAGCCGCCGAGAGCGAGTCCGAGACTTCGGGGTCCTGCTCCCCCGCGATCAGGTGCAGCCTGCCGGCATGGTAAATGTACCGGGCCCGCCGTGAGCGAGTCGACGGACTCGATGTTCTCCAGCAGGTCCGTGATGGTGCGCGGACTGGACTGCTGGTAAAAATACCCTCCCCAGGGCGCGTTCCACCAGGTCCCCGGAGTCCGGGTTGGCGTCGATGGGAGTCCCAGGCCCCGCCGGTCAGGCCGTATAGGGCAGCACCGCCGAACCCACCCACGGGCCGCGGCTTCTGTTCCTTCACGAACAAACCTGGCGAGCTGACGAGATCGGCATCGGGCTCTCCGCAATGCTGTCGGCAACAGCAGGCCGGACACGGCAGAAAGGGGGAGGTTCAGCCGGAGCGGCCGACGGCGGCGGTCCGGCTTCCGCAGCAGGCGCACCAAGGCCAGAGGTAATGTTGTCCGGCGCTGCCCGCTGGGCGGGAGGCCGGCGGAACCCTACGCTTCCTGCGCGAACTTTGTCCCAGTCCTATGAGGACTGTGCAGGTAACCATCGGGAACCTTGATCGAAGCCACCCATCATTTAGTCAGAAGGCAGAGAATATCCCTACAACGAGAATGAAGGTAATCAAAGTGGCAACCAGGGCAGAAAAATCAAACTACCGCTACAGCGATTTCTATTGCTTCATGTCACTGGCCGACTTCACAGCTTATATCTCCTCAGACGACGATGCCGATGGCTGCATCTCGATCAGCTATGCTTCCCGGGGAGCCGGGCAGGGCGCATGACACCTGACGCTGGAGCACAGTCAGTCCGGTTGCATGCCGGTTTGTTCGTCGCTTGAGAGCAGTTTCTCCACCCGCAAACGCAGTTCCCGAGGGCTGAATGGTTTGGCCATCAGGTCATGGATGCCGGCAGCGAATGGGGTGTCGGCGAGATCCTCGTGACCGGTAAGCATCAGGATCGGCGCGCTGCTGAAGCCCCTGATGCGCCGGGCGGCTTCCACCCCGTTGAAGTCCGGCAAGCCGAAGTCGAGGACGATGATGTCCGGCCCATGCCGCCGGACTGCCTCCACGCCGGCGGCACCCGAATCGGCTGCATGCACTTCCAGGCCAGCGTTAACGAGGATGCCCTGGATGAGACCCCGGACGTCCAAATCGTCGTCAATGATCACAGCCGTTTTCCGCATGGACGGCACCACCTTTTCTTATTAAGGTATCTCGTGGAATCAGCGAATGGCGGGGATGGTCACGGTGAACGTTGATCCATGACCGGGTGTGCTGGTGCATCTGATGCTGCCGCCGTGGTTGTCCACGATGGTTTTGGTGATTGCCAGCCCCAGGCCGATTCCCGGGATCCCGGATTTCCGTGCGGTCTCGGACCGGAAGAACTTGGTGAAGAGTTCCTTCAGCTCCTCCTGCCTCATCCCAATCCCAGTGTCCGTCACCGAACAGAACACACCTTGCGCGGTAGCGCTGGCACGCACCGTCACTTTCCCGCCGTCGGGCGAGTACTTGATCGCGTTGGAGAGCAGGTTGTCCAGAACCTGGCCCATTCGTGTCGTATCTATCAGGGCCGGCACCTCAGGGTCTGATTCGTTGACCAGGTTCACGCCCGCAGCGCCGGCCAGCGGCACCGCCGTGGCCAGGCTGAACCCGATGACTTCGGCCAGGTCCGCCGGCTCCGGACGCACATCCACCGAGCCCGATGCTGCTGTGAGCAAATCCGTGACCAGCCTCTGCAGCCGCTGGCCGTTCCGCCATACGACCTGCAGCATGGCGCCGGCGTCCGCCGGCAGGTCTTCCCTGGCAGCCAGCACCTCGGTGTACCCCAGAATCGAGGTCAAGGGGGCCCGCAGTTCGTGGGTGACGTTGGAAAGGAACGCGTCCTTGGCTGTCATGGCCTCGACCAGTGCCGTGACGTCGGTGAAGGTGACCACCGACCCGTCGAACCTGCCATCGTCCCGGATGGCCCTGGCGGAGGTGGAGAATACACGCTGCTTGCCGTTTTCGCCGATCCACACAAGGTAGTCGGAAAAGTCCTCGCCGTTGGCTGCCCGCCTTTCCGGGCGCGTCTCGGGAGCAAGCAGTTCCTTTCCCCCACGGCCATAGACGTGCACCTCCGGCTCCCTGCCGGGAGCCGGAGAAGGATATGCAAGTGCGTAGTTGCGCTTCTGCTGCTGGTTTCTGAGGGTGATGCTGCCTCCGGCGTCCAAGGCCAGGACACCGACTCCCACTGCGTCAACCACGGTGTTGATCAGCCGTTCCTTGCGCGCCGAACTTTCCAGCGCCGCCTGCAGCTGGCGCCTCGCCTCCTCCACGGTGTGCTGCTGGTGGTCCCTGCTGGAGCTCAGGGTATGGACGGCGAAGCCCGTGGCGAACATCAGAACCGGCAACAGCACCACCACGCTGTACTCTTCTCCGGCGGCAGAGCCACGGAGAAGCAGCGGGACCCAGACCGCCAGCAGCGGGCCGAGGAAACTCGTTACCAGGCCAAACCGCGGGTACAGCTGCGAGCTGGTCAACCAGACCACCGGAAGGACAGCCATGGCCCCGAGGGCGGGAACGGTTTCCACGCCTGACTCGCGGATCATTCCGATCGGGACAAAGTCCAGGACAGGGACGGCAAGGGAAGCTGCCGGCGGGAGTCGCTGCCACGGGACGGCCAAGGCCAGGATGAACATCACCGCATGGAGCATTAGCCCGGCCTTGAACACCGGATCCAGCAGCAGTGCGGGATGGAAGACCAGCACTATGCCCGTCACCAGGACCATCGTCACCGTGAGCGGCAACTGGCTCAGCACCACCCGCGCCCGGGGGGAAAGCTCATGAAAAAACCTGTGCGCCGGCAACCAGGCAAGGCCATCGCTCACAGGTGCTCGCGAGACGTTCATGACCACACCGCCCGCTCGGGTCCACTAACACGGCAAGTGTTCAGCAACGAACCTTGAGTGACCAGCGGAAAGCTGTCCGCGCCGACTTCGAGCCATTCCGACAATGTTTCTCCATACCTTTGGCAAGCAGCTGCGTCTGCCTGGCCTAGAGTCTACCCACGGTGCTTGGAGTTACCGGGACGCTGAAACACCCTCAGGGTACGGACGGTGCTGTTATCTGGCCCGCCCAGCGGAGACCGCCCAGGCCGGAGGCGTCGCCGCTGAATCGCGGAAATCAGTCATGGTGGTGTCAGCCGGGCACTCCGCGAGGGTCAGAGGCTGGAGTGCCCAACGCGCAGGATCGGCGTGGCTGCCGTTCAAGACAGTTTAGAAGTGGAGGTGGCAGCCGGTGGACGCACCTGTGGTTCCGACCTTGGCAATCAGTTCGTCCGCCTGCACCGACTGACCTTGCCAGGCCCCAGTGGAACTCCCCCGCTGCTCCTGCAACGCGACAAAAACAAAAGCGCCTGGTGATCCGGCAATCCAGCGGGGCTTACTTAAGCCCTATCCTGGAGAAACGGACTGCGAGGATGCCGGGCACCAGGAGAGTATGGTCGAATTGACCAACGATCGGTGAGTCCGTCGAATATGGACACAAGGTAAATCGGCAAGCAGCCGTCAGTTCGACTCACCGTAGCCGAGGGGGTTATCCCTCTGCCATCGCCACTGGTCCTCGCACATCTGTGCGAGATTTCGGCGGGCCGACCAACCCAGATCGGCCAGCGCGGAGGAGGGGTCCGCATAGCTGACTGCAGCGTCCCCGGGACGCCGCGGGGCGAACTCATAGGGTATTTCACGTCCGGCCGCGTCGGCGAAGGCGTGGATAACCTCAAGCACGGAGGATCCCCGGCCGGTGCCCAGGTTCCATCGGAACGTCCCCACCTTGGACTTCAGGAAATCGAGCGCGGCCAAGTGGCCGGCTGCCAAGTCCATGACGTGGATGTAGTCGCGCACTCCGGTGCCGTCCGGCGTCGGGTAATCATTGCCGTAGACCAGCACCCTCTCGTGCCGTCCCACTGCTACCTGGGCCACAAAGGGCAGTAAATTGTTCGGAACGCCGCGCGGGTCTTCCCCGATCAAACCGGATTCGTGGGCCCCGACCGGATTGAAATAACGCAGGAGGGCGATGCTCCAGCGACGGTCCGCCGAGCTAAGGTCAGAAAGTATGTCTTCTATTTGCTCCTTGGTCCTGCCGTAGGGGTTGGTGGCATCCATGGGCGCTTTTTCCGTCAGAGGCACTTCCTCGGAGGCTCCGTATACGGTGGCAGAGGAACTGAAAACGAGCGTTCGGATGCCCGCCCTGTCCATGGCGTGCAGGAGGTTCAGGGTTCCTACTACGTTGTTTTGGTAGTACTTCAGCGGCTTTTCCACCGACTCGCCAACCGCTTTGAGCCCGGCGAAATGAATGACGGCGTCCCCTCCAGATTGCCCAACAACCGTTTCCACGGCTCGTTCATCCAGCAAATCCACTTTGCGGAAGGTGATGTTACTTCCGGTAAGCTGCTGCACCCGATCGAGGGATTTGACTTGTGAATTTGACAGGTTGTCAATAACAACCACTTCATGTCCTGCTTCAAGCAAACAAAGTGAGGTGTGCGATCCGATGTACCCGGCACCCCCAGTGACCAGTACCTTCATAGGATTCACTCTATGCTCAGATCAGGAAATTGAAACGTCCCCCGACTTAGTTTTTGGTCTTCTACCAAGATCAGAGCGTAGAGTGAAAGCTGGAAAAAGGGACCATGAATTCCGAGTTTGGCTGGGGAGCAAAATTGACGGATATGCACGGAATGGATTTCCCCAGGCGGGCCCTGATTACTGGCATCACTGGCCAGGACGGTCTCTACCTTGCCGAACTCCTGCTCAGCAAAGGCTATGTTGTCTTTGGCCTGGTCCGCGGGCAGAGCAACCCAAAACGTGAACTTCTTCACCGGATCATCCCGGAGGTCAAGGTATTGACCGGAGACCTGACTGACGTCTCCAGCCTCATCCGTGTCCTGAGCATTGCCGGGCCGCACGAAGTGTACAACCTGGGCGCCATTTCCTTCGTCGGGTACTCGTGGGAGAACGCGGCCTTAACCAGCGATGTGACGGCTTTGGGTGTCTTGAACATGCTCGAAGCAACAAGGCTTTACGCCGGAAGTGACATGGGGAAGGTCCGCTTCTATCAGGCGTCTTCGTCCGAGATGTACGGCAAGGCCCAGGAAGTGCCCCAAACTGAGCGGACCCTGCTGTGGCCCCGCTCTCCATACGGCGTGGCTAAGGCCTTCGGCCATCACATGACCATCAATTACCGGGAATCATATGGAATGCATGCTTCCAGCGGCATCCTGTTCAATCACGAATCGCCCCGGCGCGGACCGGAGTTCGTTACCCGCAAAGTCACCTTGGCAGTTGCCCGGATCAGACTCGGGCTGCAGGAAACTTTGGCGTTGGGAAACCTGGACGCCCGCAGGGACTGGGGATTTGCCGGTGACTACGTTGACGCCATGTGGCGGATGCTCCAGCAGCCTGAACCGGACGACTACGTCATTGCGACCGGCAAATCGCACTCCATCCGTGACCTGCTGGATGTCGCCTTTGCCGCCGTCGGAATTTCCGACTGGTCACGCTACGTAACGCAGGATTCAACGTTGATCCGTCCGGCTGAAGTGGAATCGCTTATAGGCGATGCCAGCAAAGCCCATGCCACCCTGGGCTGGAAACCGGAGGTGGATTTTAGGAGTCTGGTCTCGATGATGGTGGAACACGACCTGGCCAACCAGAAACACCTGGTCTGAGCCGGGAAACGGAGAGGACATCCAAGTGCCTGGATTGATTGTTCACGAATGGATCGAGCAATACGGTGGCGCCGAGAAAGTCGCCGAGGAGTTCGCGGCGATCTTCCCGGATGCAGCCATCGCGTGCCTGTGGGATGACTATCCGGAACGGTTTGCCGGGCGGACCGTCACCGAATCCTGGTTGTCCAAGACCCCGCTTCGCCGGCGGAAGAGCCTCGCTCTCCCTCTCACGCTGCCGACGTGGCGGTCTATAAACGTTCCAGAAGCTCCCGACTGGATGATCTGCAGTTCGCACCTGTTCGCGCACCACGCGAAACTATCCGGTCTTGGAAGACCAATTCCGAAGTACGTCTATGCCTACACGCCGGCAAGATATGTGTGGAATCCTGAACTGGATGATCGGGGCAATTCACTTGCAGCCCGGGCCGTTTCGAAGCCGCTGCAGGCCATCGACCGTGCACGTGCCCAAGAGGCCACGTCGATCGCAGCCGTAAGTAGTTACGTGCGTGAGAGGATACAGAACGCGTGGCTGCGCGACTGTAAGGTCATCCACCCGCCTGTCGATGTCGATTACTACAGCACCAGCAAAGCTGAATTCCTTACGCCAGCTGAATGTGACCTGCTCGAGTCGTTGCCGGACACGTTTGTCCTCGGAGCTTCACGGTTCGTTCCTTACAAGAGGCTGGACCGTGCCATTGCTTTCGGGGAGGCCAACCAGATTCCTGTCGTACTCGCCGGCTCCGGGCCGCTTGAGTCCGCACTCCGGGAGTTGGCAGAATCTGCAACCGTTCCGGTGCAGCTCGTGGTCCGACCGTCGCAGCCGCTGCTCCGCGAGTTGTATGCGAGAGCCTGGGCCTTCATCTTTCCTGCCGTCGAAGATTTCGGCATCATGCCCGTGGAGGCGAACGCCACGGGAACTCCCGTCATAGCAAACTCGGTAGGTGGCGCCGCCGAATCGGTCGCCCACGGCGTTTCCGGATTTCTCCTGGAAAGTTTTTCACGGTCGGAGATGAGGGCAGCGGCGGAGGCCTTGGAATCGATTACCCCAAAGGACTGTCGCCGACAAACCCAAAAATTCAATAGGCCGGTCTTTCGCACTTCCATTCGGAATTGGATCGTTCACAACTCGTAAAAGCCGCCCGTCCAGCGTTTCCGGAGGCAGATCGAACCGGACGCTTTGGATGCTCGGCCGCATCCAAACCAACTTGGGTGGACAATCGAAGGAAGTACAGGTTTCAGGTGCAAGAGCAAGTAAGCGAGACTGCAGACCTTGGGAGATCCGCTGCAAGGAATGCTGCCCACACGCTCGGCGGCCAAGCGGCAAAGTTCACCCTGCAGTTGGCTTCGGTCGTTGTTCTGGCACGCCTGCTTTCTGAAGAGGATTTCGGCCTTGTTGGCATGGTCTTAGCGATAATCGGCATCGGCCATATCATCAAAGATTTTGGCCTCGCTTCCGCCGCGATCCAGGCACGCGACCTGACTCGTAGCCAACGCGACAATCTGTTCTGGCTCAACGCCGGTGCCGGGCTCGTCATGGCAGGGCTCGCTGCTGCCTGTGCGCCATTAGTGATGTCTTTCTACGGGCGGGAAGACGTCGGCGTTATCGTCTTATGGCTCGCGCCGTCCTTGCTACTAGCAGGGATGACTACCCAGTATCGAGCCGACCTGGCTCGCCGCCTAAGGCTGGGCCGGGCAGCCATTGCAGAACTTTCCTCTACTGCTCTTGGTTTCGCCGCGGGGGTTGTGACCGCGTTTATGGGCTGGGGACCAGGAGCGTTGATTGCTCAGCAACTCGTCGGGGGCGTTGCAGGCTTTATATTATTCGGGCTTTTTGCCGGATGGATACCGGGCTTGTACCGGTGGCGTGAGCCAATGCGCCCCTTGTTCGGGGTTGGCATTCCACTCTTCGTTACGCAGATTGTAACTTACATCGCAAGCAATGCAGATTCCGTAATCATCGGGCGATTCTTTGGACCTGTACCAGTCGGTCTTTATAACCGGGGCCTTCAACTGGTCCGGGTTCCGATGACCCAGGTCCGGGGGCCCCTAGACACTCTTTCTTTGTCAGTCTTGTCGAAAGTAACGGACTCTCCCGAGCGCTTTCTCAGCTTCGTACGACGTGGGCATATCGTAATGATTTACCCCTTGTTAGCCCTTGCGGGCGGACTGATAGCCGCAGCGCCCGTCGTGATAGACCTCGCGCTGGGGCCGCGGTGGGCAGGGGCGGCAGTTTATGTTCAGCTCATAGCGTTGGGAGAAGCCATGAATTCCTTGGCGTCCGCCGGGGGGTGGATCTACGCCAGTAAGGGTCTGGGCCTCGCGCTCCTACGCTTCACTTTGTTTTCTGCCTTCGTTCGCCTCCTGTTTCTCACCGCCGGAGCGAGCTTCGGTCCCATCGGTGTAGCGGCTGGCTTCGCTGTTGCCCAATGTGTTTTATGGCCGGTGTCACTGTGGTGGATAGGGCGCGTATCGCGTCTACCCACAGGGGTCATGATACGTGCGGCTCTGCGATCCATATTGGTTTGTGCTGTACCCGCCGTCGGAACGTGGTGCGTGGTTTCTGTCACGGCCGGGTGGTCTTCTGTTGTTACTGTGCCGTTGGCAATAGTCGTGCACCTCATGGGATTCGCTTTGATGGCGTTCCTTCCTTGGGTTCGCCAGGATTATCGGACGCTATATGAGACCGCCAGAATGGTCCGGCGGTGAACCTGTCTCTCCCATGTGGTACTCCCCGCAAAACCGCCAGGAGTACATAGAACAGAGCCAATACCCAACGAGGCCACAGCGTAGATCAGGCACAGGACTGCGAAGAGCTTGGTCTTGTCAACTGCGGCCAACGGAGTTCGGCTCACGATTTGCTACTGCAGCAATCTCACGGTGAAGACGTGCCCTGAACCCTTCCTCTGAAAACTTGGCTGCGTGAGATCGAATGCTATCAACGTCCCATTCTTCGGCTTGAAATTGAAGCACCGACTCTCGGATCTGTGCCGCTTCAGGCTTCTCAATGAATATTCCGGTTGCACCCTCTACGATCGTGTCCAAGTAGCCACCAGCGCGCAGGGCAATCGTCGGTTTCCCCCAGGCAGCAGCCTCGAGTGGCGTCAGGCCAAAATCTTCATGTGAAGGGGCAATAACTGCGGCACATGTAGCGTAAGCCCAGCGCATCTGCGCGTCGGTAAGGCCAGAAACAAGCCGAACATTTTTCGGGAGCGAAGCCTGGAGTCGGTCGGATAGCGGCCCTTCGCCGATGATCAACAGGCGTTCGTCCAGGCCTTGAAAGGCCTCGATAGCTTGGTCCACGTTCTTGTAAGGAAGCAACCGGGACACGACAAGAAAATGGCCGCCATCAAGGATAAAATGCTCCAGTCCGGAGATTGGCTCACGTTCGCCGCTCGTGTCTACACTGTGGGGCGGATGGAACACAGAGGCGTTGATTCCGTAGACATCCATGATGCGCTGCCGAACAACACTGGAATTAGCGACGTACTTATTCGCGCGGTGTGCTGCCTTTTGGTCCCAGCGGCGCAGGAGAGGCTTGAGCAGGGCTATGGCCCACCCCGCCAGTGAACCCCACGCTGGTGCCCCGAGATACTGTTCCGTTAGATATAGCCATCTCGCTGGCGAGTGACAGTAAACAAAGACCCGGCCACTCATGTTAAAGCCGTGCGCCCAACCCGTGCTGGAGACCACGACGACGTCAGCAGGCACTTTGAGAGTCGATGCTGCTATGGGCAGGAAGGGCAAGGCTATCCTGTGGTGACGCCGAAAAATCGAGAAGCGATTTAGCGGTGAAACAACGATCTTGGCATTCCGGAACTCCGGATAGGTACCATCCGGATCATAGAGCGTTGTGTAGATGGTCGCCTCCGGAAAAGCCCGGAGAATGGCAAGCACTACGCGTTCGGCTCCACCCCGCTGGGTGAGGTAGTCGTGTGCTATCGCAATTTTGGGTCTAGGCTTCGCGGACTGTTTCTTATCAAGCGGTGCCCGGTCAGTTTCGATATTCACTCGTCACCCCTCCCTAGTCGAAGCTCGTCATAGCGTCTGGTCAGAAATGCGTTCTGGCGCGGTCGGGATGGACTATTCCGGCCCGCCCCGCTGATTCCACCGCCAGCGCCACCAGCTTTTCCGCTAGCCACCGCGGAAGAACCGGGGAGGCCTCGTCTATAGCCCGTCCGCCCACCTTGATGGTCCGCTCGTTCGTGATCATGCTGGTCGCAGCCACCAGAGTTGACCAGAGACTCGTTCTTTGACGGATTGCCATCAGCGGCTCGGGACCGTGTTTGGCTATGAAGATCTCCCTGGCTGCACCCGAATGGAGGGCACGCATCGCCCTAACATCCGTCGTCGTCGCCGCTACGTGATGTGCCGTGGTGAGTGAGGGCTGGATGCGAACGGGGATACCCGTTTTCCTAAGGCGATAGCCGTAATCGACATCCTCCCAGCCGTAAGCGCGGTACCGCTCGTCATAGCCGCCCAGCCGTTCGTGAACTTCCCTCAGTACGGAAACGTTGCCGGCCCAGTACCGCCACTGGTCGTCGCCATCGCTTGCCAGGGCATCAGACCGGAAACGCTCGTCAGCTGCCCGACCGTAGACGCGTGCATATGCAGTTTCCGGGAAAACGTTCCGGCAAAGACCTACGACGCCGACAGGGTCCCCCTCGTGCGCTGCCACGTGGTTTCGCACATAATCCGTGCTGGGTTCAAGGTCGTCATCAGACCTGATGAGGACCCGTCCTAGCGCGGCCGCCGCCCCGGCATTCAGGGCAGCTGCCCTGCCTCGATTCTCGGGAAAAATAATAGTCCGCAATCCCACCCCGGGATGCTCTGTAGCCAGGCGTTGGAGCGTGCCTGCGCTGTTGTCGATGTCGCCGTCCACAACGACAATCACCTCGAAGTCATCGGAGTCCTGTCGCGCCAGCGCTGAGAGCAGGACCGGCAGGCGAAGCGCACCGCCACGGGAAGGTACGACGACGGATGCTCCCACTTGGGAATTCATGCTTTTCCTCCCGAACAGGAAGGGCTTGGTATAACCCCCCACAGTTTTAGCAATGCTTCAAGGCGTTCCCCTCCGGCAGGGGGCGAATAGCGCGACAGCCAGCGTTCATAGGCCTTTTCCGCGAAGTTGCCTGTATTGCCGTCCACCGCTCCCCTAATGGCTTGGGCCAACTGCTCCACATCCCCTGCCGGAGCGACCCACGGGTGTTCCGGACCGGCTACTTCAGGCAGCGCTCCCGCATCACTTATGACAAATGGGATACGCGCGGACATGGCCTCTGCCACAACGAGACCGAAACTTTCCGATACCAGCGACGGGCACACCATGAGGTCGATCGAGCCAAAAAATTCGTCAGTCGCCATCCACCCTGGGCGGTCTATCAAATGACTTACGGGTACCAACGCCTGTTCCAGCTCGCGTTGGGCGGCTTCCGAGGTAAATCGGGGCTCTCCCGCAAGCACTAGCCGGTATCTTCCAGGGGCCTGCCGGTCGAGCTGCTGCAGGGCTGCGGCAAGTACACCCACGCCTTTTTCAAGAGAGGGCCGGCCAAGGAAACCGAGACGAACCGTTCCTTCCCGGGGCTGCTGGGCCACCGGGCGAACCTCTTCCGCCCAGTTCTCCAGGACATGCGAGCCCGCAAGGCGCGCAGCCATAGACCGGGACGGAACAAGCGTGGCTACCGCGCGTCTTCTGGCAAGCCCCACGAGGACGGACTGCAGGCCTCGCGGCAGCTGGTGAAGGTGGACGACGCGATGGCCCATCAGGGCGGTGGCGACGGACGGCACCAGCCCGTTGCACCACAGTAGTCCATCCGGGTGTCGGAGCCGCCAGTGCCGAAGTTCGAGCATGTAGCCACTACGGCCGGAGGCTGACAGCACAACGGTGGCGTGTCCGGCAGCTTGGGCAGCGTCGACCAAGCCTGATGGGTGGGCCGGTCCCACGACTTCCACAGATACACCCAGGTCCTGTAACTGTCTGGCAAGGGCCAAGAGCATGACCTCCCCTCCACCCATTTCACCATTATTGGTGGCAAGCCATACGCTGTGGTTCTGCTTAGAAACTTTCCGCTCCGCTTTCCGCGCGTTGACATTCATCGTGCCGATCTCCCCCTAAACGCATAGCTTCGCAGTTTTGCTTTTGAGAAGATTTGCGGGGGCGCAAATAAAATAGCAACAGTAGAGCGTCTGTTTGCAAGATCTGCCACTAGACTTCCGACGACCATGGCCATCGTCAGCGCTAACCAGAACACCTCCGGAGATTGCAGAGAAGACGTCCCAGTGGTGATGCGCCAAACGATCAACATCACAGGCCAGTGTATTAAGTAAATTGGTAGTGAGTTTACGCCGATCCATATCATCCATTTGGAGCCGACCGCGTTTTCCAGCACGCGCCTGCAGCTGATAAGAACAATACACGTCAGCAGAACCAACGGTAGTGCCCAGGCATTGTCACGCAAGGAGTCTGCAGCCACAAGCGGTGAAGATGCCAGGAATGCGAACGTTGCGGCAAGGAAGGTACTTCGCCCTACGTGTCGCTCTCCAAGCCAGTGCAGCAGTTCTGGATAACGCGCGAGGGATAACCCCAGAAAAAAACTCGATGCATGAATCAATATTGTTGGCGAACTTCCGACGGCGGCAGTTGTCGCTACAGCACTGATGACGAAGAGCGCGGTCATTGCGACCGCAGAGACGCCCCGGGTAATTCTTGCAAGAACTAAGAAAGTAAGGAGGAAGTGGAGATACCAAATGGGACCGAGCTCAGTCGGTTGCAGGACCAACTTCACAAGAAGTCCCGCGTTAAGAGGTAGCTTTTCCTCTACCAGTGAGACAAAGCATGAATATATGACGCCCCAAATTAGAAAGGGCCATAAGAGGCGAAGAACCTGCGAGTATAGAAAGTCAGTCCAATCACGTCGAAGGCCATTCCGCGCCAGATATCCGGAAATTACAAAGAAGAGCGGCATAAGGACCGGCCCCACAGACATATTTAGGTAGCCGACAACGGACGTTCTGCCGATCCCCGAAATCATCTCGGCGTGGAGTACCAGTACGAAGAAGACCAATGCGCCCCGAAGAGCATCAAGGGATAGATCCCGGGATAGCCGTGACTTATCTGACGAATCATCGCTCATTGCGCTCAGCTATCCTTCGAAATCTCGGGACTTCATTCGTGACGAATGGCATATGGGTAGAACTCACCCAATACAGGGCAGCTCCAATTACTACTGCTACTTCAAGGGACAGCAACACTTCCCCTAGGTGGAGTGCGCAAATCATTACACCGATGATCGACATTTCCAAGACACGATTGCGTTGGGTGCGCGGAAGGACAAGTAGTTTTAGAAATATTAAAGACACAAGCGCTGAGATGAGAACCAGGCCCACTAATCCGAACTCTGCCTGTATCGCATACAATGAATTATGAAAGAAGAAACTCAATCCATCAACTAGTACATGCGCCGTCCCTGCACCGTGACCGATCAATGGGCTCTGGTCGATGTAGGCCAATTCCTGCTTGATAATACGTTCACGAAGCATATCGCTTCCAGTGCGCGATGCGAAAGGACCCCAATTTTGAAAAGACTCAGCTGTTGTCGCGGCGAGCCAGTAGAAAGCCGTTGTGATTGGAATACCCAGTAAAGGCGTAACGCGGCTCCCAATGACAAACCACACAACGCCGATAATCAGTGCAAGCCAAGATGTTCGAGAAAAAGTCATGCCAAGTGCCGCGATGGCTAGAAGAACGAGAATAAGGGTCCAACCGCGATTCTGGATGGTGGTGATGGCCACGAGTCCATAGGCGAGTAAGACCAGGCCAGCCACATTAGGCTCACCGAAAAGTCCCGTGAGGCGTCCTTCATATCCGCTGAGTATCCGGAATCCTAGAAGTCCACTGAGCGCCGCCGCTGCTACCCCAAGCCCTAGCCCTTGAACCATAGAAGCGTATTGTATTCGCCCCGACGAAATTACGAATATCAACAGAGCCCAGAGGGCTATGTGGCCCAGTCGCCTGAAATCTAGGGCAGAGTCTGCTAACAACGAGCTCGTAAGACACCAAATTACTATGGCAAGAAGTAGCGTAATCCATCCGTAACTGATTCGCACCAGACGTACACGGAAGAGTCCCCGGACTACGATCAGCACCGCTACGAGTTCCGAGACTGGAAATCCTGCAATGGTAAATGCTTCCATCGGCAAAAGCGCGAACATGAATATTTCAGGCGTTTGTCGCGTCGAGGTTGCATGCTTGAAGCGGCTTGTTTTCTTCTTTGTAAGGCTGGCTCTGGGTACCGCCGTCCGATCCATGCCCATTTCAGCTAACGTTCATCCGTGAAGGACTTTCGTCACCGTTTATGTAAAGCATCACAATGCTGAGCGTCATCTGAGAAGTTGTGGGCCAACTTTCTGACAGCAACGGACGGTCGGCCTTTGCTTGCACCTGCCGCTTGACCGCCTCCACAATGCCGTCCACGTCCCCGGCATACACCAGGCACTCCGCCGGCAAGATTTCCGGGTTGCCCCCAACGGGGGTCGCCACCACGCCAAGGCCCGCGTTGACAGCGTCCAGCAGGGTGTAGGAGCAGTTTTCCCAGACGGAGAGCTGTACCAGAACGTCGGCCGCGGCCATTGCTTCGCCCGCGTCGAGGAAACCCGGAAACCGGACGGCCTGCCCAATGCCGAGCTGCCCGGCAAGCTCTTGGAGTTCGTTGCGCAGGGGCCCTTCGCCTGCCACGGTCAGGGTGGCCCCGGGGAGGTCCGCATGCAGTTTCGCGAAGGCATTCAGCAGGTCCGGGAGGCGTTTTTCCGGAGAGAGGCGGGAGAGGGAGAGCACGCGCGGCCTCACCGCCGCCGGCATGAAGAAGGCGTCAGCGGATCCTCCGCCGGCTGAGCGGTCCACGCCGTTCGGTATGACGGTAATGGACTTGCCGGGGTTCCATTTTGCCTCCATTGCCCGTCGCGTCGCCTCCGAAACCGCAATAATCCCGTCGGCACGGCGCAGGCGCAGGGCATGCATCGCCGCTTTGATCCGGGACTTGGCAACCGACCCGTGGTAGACGAGGTCGTCGGCTGCGATTCCGTGTTCGGTGGTGACTAGCCGGGTCCGTCTGTCCCCCGCCAAGGCACACGCAGCCACCACGTCCGCGTAGGAGAGGTGGCTGTGCACAACGGACGGCCGCAGGGTGCGCACAGTCCGCCCCATGGTCCGCAGTGATGCGCGGAAGCCGGCCGCCGGGCCGAACGGCCCGGTGACGACGGCGGTGCCGCTTTCCCTCAGCAGCGCTGCGAGCGGACCTTCCGGGCAGAGGACCACCAGGCGCCACCCCGGCAGCCCGGCCCTGGCGACGTCAAGGACGTGACGTGCCACGCCCCCGAGGTCCGCCACGGGAACCACCCACAAAGCCGTGGGCGCCGCCGTCGTCCTTTCCTGCCCGCTCAGTACCATGCCTCGAGCCGTTCCAGAGCGGTCCAGAATGCGGCACCGTCGTTGACGTGCCCCTGCCAGATCTCGGGGATGAAACCGGCTTCAGGGCTCAGCCTGTCCAGTTGTTTGGCCAGCGCAGCGAAGTCCACCTCGCCTTCGCCTACCTGCACGCCCTCGCCGTCAACGCCGGTGGCGTCAACCATGTGCAGGTGGATGGTGTGCGGGGCGAGAGCTTCAACGGCCTCGGAAAAGGGCATGCCCAGGAAGTTCGCGGCCAGCTTGGTGTGCGAGACGTCCAGGCAAAGTCTGGTGCCCGTTTGTGCCGCGAATTCGGCGGTGTCGTGTGGGTCAAGGAATAGGTTGTGGAATTGCTGTCCGCCCATAAGCCAGGGATAGGGCGGCAGGGTCTGGGCCGCAATCCGGACGCCGTCGGTGTCCAGCCGTTGCAGGGCCTGCGCCACGCGCGCGTACTTCCGTGCCCGTTCCTGCGCCGGAATGTGCCTGTCCTTGGTGAACCCGCCCATGGTCACCACCATGATGGGTTCGTCCTCCTGCTTGAACCAGCGGGTCAGCGAGCGGGTGATGTCAATGGTCCGCTGAACTTCGGCAATGGACCGCTCCCAGTGCGCGCCATCCTCCGAGGCCAGGTCAACCAGGAAGTCGCCCGCGAAAAGGTCCGGCAGGTGGGTGGTGAAGCCCATATCCAGCGGCGCCGTGAACACGGAGTCGGGGTCGATCTCCAGGTCTTTGTAGGAAAAGTGGAACTCCAGGAAGTCGGGCGAGCAGTCCTTGATCAGCGTCTCGTGGTCGTGATACCTGACCGGCAGCCCCCACGGGCGGCGGAAGTCAAAGTCTCTCCCCTTCGGTGCGTGATCCCGGAGGTCGCCCTCGTAGAAAAAGTCCCCTTCGGCCACATCCCTTGGCGCGGTCCTGCCCAGCAGCAGCGGCAGGGCATTGGGCTGCAGGCCGCGCCCGGGGCTCTTGACGTCGACGTCGGCGCTGCCGATCACCTGCCCCTTGGCGATGGGACGGGCAGCCACGAGCGATTTGGCCAGGTTAATGCGGTTCATCATCTCGCCCGGGGAGACGGTGCGCGGCGACTTGCCGCCGATGGACTCCTCCACCTCCCGGATCCGGGTGACCATCCGGGCGAACTCTTCGGGAAGGAGGGAGACCGTGTGGTCGTTGCCTTCCATGGTGGTGTCAACCGTGAAGTGCTTCTCGATGATCCTTGCCCCGCGGGCGACGGCGGCAATGGGCACGTGGTAGCCGCGCTCATGGCCCGAGTACCCAACGATGCACTGGCCGATCTCTGCCAAGCGGTCCAGGTACGCAAGGTTCACGTCCTTGAAGGGCGCGGGGTACGTCGATTGTGTGTGCAGCAGGGCGAACGCGGCGCCTGCCGAACGCAGCAAAGCAGCGCTCTCCCGGATCTCGTCTTCCCGGGACATCCCCGTGCTGGCGATCAGCGGGACGCCTCGGTCAGCCACGTTCCGCAGGAGCTCGTGATTGGTAAGGTCCGCGGATGCGATCTTGAGCGCCGGTAGCCCGTAATCAACCAGCGACTGGGTGCTGGCAATGTCCCAGGGCGTGCAGAGCACATCAATGCCCTGGTCCCGGCAGTGGTCAAATACCGTGAACAGGTCATCAGCGCGCAGTGAGAACCGGGAGAGGAGATCCAGCGTGTATTGCGTGCCCAGGTCCTCGCCGGCGGAGCTGCCGCTGGACTGGCGGTAGAGCGACTTCATGTCCCGGAGTTGGAACTTCACGGCATCGGCTCCGGCCTCCTGCGCGAGGTCCACCAGCCGCTTGGCCAGGTCCACCGAACCGTTGTGGTTGTTCCCGATTTCGGCGATGAGGAAGGCAGGGTGGCCTGGCCCGATGTGGTGCCGGCCGATGCGCATTTCGTCAGCCCGGTCAACGGCAATGGCACGCAGGTGCCCGCGCGCGTCCACCAGGGGAAGATGGCTGACATTGCGGGGCATCAGCACGGCCAGGTCCGCCGGGCTGGTGGTGTGGCTTGCGCTGCGGACGGCGCGGTTTGCGACAGCAAGGCAGCTGACGTTCAGTCCTTCAGCAGGGTTTTCAACAATCCACCGGCGGAAGTCGCCGTCGGACAGCGACCCTTGGAGCACGCCGTGCTCGTCCACGCAGAAGACGATGCGTTCCTGGTTCGCCGTGATTTTCTGCAGGCCGGTGAGCACAGGATCTTCGGAAAAGACAATGTAGGGCAGGGTATTGCGTTCAATGATCATCTGCGGGCTTCCTTTTCTGTCCCCTGCATCTGCCTGGATCCGAGCATCTGCTGCTCCACGGTGCTGAAATCCAGTTCGGTGTCTATGTCCACGCCTTCCGCCTCCTCCATGACGAAGAGACCAATGCGTCCGCCGAGCCGATTGGAGAACTTGCGGTAAATCTCCGTGCGGGTCAGGTAGAGGGAACCTGTTTCCCTGTACCGGTAGTCCCCCTCGGCCAGGTCCTGGCGGCGGGGCCGGCGGTCGACGGCGTATTGGGCCCTGGGCGGGTCCCCTGCCGTCCAGAGGAACGGGGTTTGGGGCACGACGCCGACCAGCGAGTCCACGCGCGAGTCAAGGAACTGCGCAACGGCGCGGTCAAGGGTGCCGGGATGGCGGATGGGCGAGGTTGCCTGCAGCAGCATGACGGCGTCGGGTTCCCTGCCTTGCGCTGTGCGGTATTCGATGGCGTGCTGCACCACGGGTTCCGTTGCTGTTTCATCCCGCGCGAGTTCCTCCGGCCGCAGGAACGGCACGTCGGCGCCGGCTTGCAGGGCCACTTCCGCGATCTCGCGGTCATCGGTGGACACTAGGACGTCCAGTCTGCAATCCGCAGCCAGCGCCTGCTCAATGGTCCAGCTGACCAGCGGCTTGCCTCCCAAGTCGCGGATATTCTTACGGGGAATCCCCTTGGAGCCGCCGCGGACCGGAATCACACACAGGATATTCACGAAACTTCCCTCACTTGGTTGCTGATGATTGCGGCAATAGCGCGGGCCGGTTCCAGATCCGGACGGGCGGGAGCGGGTGTCGGTTCAGTTCCCCAACGGGACATGCCGTACCGTTCCCAGAACTCCTCCAGCCAAGCGGGAGGTGAGGGATAAGTGACCCAGGCGGGGATGCCGCGGGCGGCGGCTTCCAACACTCCGGTGGAGAAGACGGAGGCAATGGGAGCATGCAGGTCCGCCAGCGGTATTCCCGACGAATCGATGGTTATGCCTCGGCGTTCCCAGAGAGCGTGCTGAAGGCGCGAGACCTTGTCTGTCTCCGACGGATGGGGCCGGTATGTAGCCCCCGTGCTAACGCAAAACTCTGATGCCGCCCGCGCAAAACCGGACCGTGGAAGTTCCGCACCATGCAACTGGCCGAGAAACACGGGGGGCCGGCTGTCATCTATCGACCACGACGCTCCCGCGCTTGCCGTCCACAGTAACTGCGAGCCAATCACTTCCGAGGTGATGTCCCCGCGGCCGGAGCGCCAAAATTCTGCATCCGCGTCGCTGAACGCAAGCAGGTGTGCATCCTCTGGCAGCGGGGGCGCATGCGGTGTCAGCAGCCCGTGCTGTACTACGTCGAAGCGGGCGCCCAACTCTCGAGACCATGCATGCGCCAAGGCACCTGACGGCAGGTAATGACCCACGGCCATGACGATGGAAACCTCCTGAAGATACCCGGGAAGGCCCGCACCGCGCACGGGTATCAGTTCCCAGGGTCCGCCGGGCAGCGCTTGGCAGAGCCGGGGAAGCCCGGCAGGTGCCAGGACTGCTGCAGGCCTGTCCCCGAGGGCCTTGAGCGGCTCCAACAGAGACATGCGCTGGGTGGGTGTGTCGGCGTCGAGCGCCACCAGCACGTGCGGGGCATCGCCGCGGACCGCCGCTACGAAGCTTGGCTCCATCGCCGGGCGCATTATGCTCCTAAGCCTCCGCAGCGGATGCCGGTTGCGCTGCCAGCTGCGCCACTTGGCAAGGTCACGGGGGATGTTCAGGCCCACAGTTCCTCCAATACAGCAATCCGGTGCGCGAAGGTGTGTTCCGCGAGGGACCGCCGCCGCCCGGCCTCCCGGATACGTTCTGCCCAGCGTTCGTCAGACAGCGCCCTTTCGGAGTGTTCCTTCAGCTCCTCCAGGGACGAGAAGACGAGGGACTCAGTGCCGACCTCGTAGAACTCAGCAACATCCGGACGGTCAACCAGCTGCAGGCCTCCCATTCCCGGCACCTCAAACGTCCGCATTGCCAGGCCGGACTGGAGTCCGTGGATGTTGATCGCTGCCGCGGCTGCAGCCTGGACCCGGTACGCCTCGGACAGCGGGATGTCCCGTTCGGCCGGAATGTCCGGGCGTGATAACTCCCACGTGCGGAGCCGGTCAAAAGGATGATGGGACCACTGCCTGCCGTAGGCCCGGACGGGAACACCGGCCTTGACCAGGCCGGACAGCAGGGCGACGCGGTTGGGGTACTTCGACCCCACGAAGACCACTTCATCCCTGCGCTTGCCGGCCCGCTCCGCCAGGTGGGGATCAAAGGCATTCGGCAGGAACGCGGCGTTGACTCCCTCGGAATGCAACCTCGCGGCTTCCTCACGGCTGTAGCTGGCCACGGGGCCGATCCTCCGAAGGAAATCCATGCTGAAGCGGTGGCGGGAAAGGTCATCGTAGAGCCACAGGATCCGGGGGACTGCCAGGGTGTCCACCTCAGCCCAGAACGACGGGCCCAGGATGTCACCCTTGATAACCACCAGCCGGTCCGGACGTGATTCCCGGAGGACCCGCAGTGTCCGCTCCGTGAGCCACCGCTCGGCTGAGGCGCTGCCGTCCAGGCCCACCTTGGCCGGAAGTTCGTGAACCAGTTTGTTGCGGAGCTTCGCGCGCACACCGTCGAAGGCGTCGTAGCGGTGGATGGCCACGTTGTAGCCGGCATCGCTGAAGGCCCGTCCGATGGATTCGTGGTAGCCGTGAAAAGACGGGCTGATGAGCAGGAGTTTAGGCTTCCGGGTCATCGGACGGCCTCATTCATTGAGCGTCCGTCCGGTTCGCCGTCCTTGAGGAGGTGCCATTCAGTCCGCGCAACTCCCAACGGCCGCACAGGAGTGCCGGCCAGGCGGCGCACAGTATTGACGGCAAGATTCACCACAGTGGCGGCAGCCAGGCCGGCCTGCAGGGTCCGGGGGCGCCCCCACTTCTCTGCGTAGAGCTTCCGCGAGTCCACCAGCCACTGGCGGCGCCTGGTGGAATCCGAGGATCCTCCGCCTTCATGGGTGACGGCGACCGTTCCAATAAAGACGGACGGAACGCCGCGGTCTCGGAGCCGGCGTTGCAGGTCCACTTCCTCCGAGTTCATGAAGAATTTTTCGTCGAAGCCGCCAACGGCCCGGAATTCGCCTGTGGGCACCAGCATGGCGGCCCCCATCACCCAGTCAACGGGAACCACCGCGCCTTCCACGCAGCGGGTATCGTGCCCCACCATTTCGTGCAGGAGGGGTAGATGGCGCCAGCGCGCGAGCGGCGTGAGCCACTCAGTAACCTGGTGCCGCACTGCCGGGAAATGCCTGCCCACCCACTGCGGCACGCCGTTGTGCCCCAGGACCTGGGGACTCACCACGGCAGGCTGCCAGGGAGCGGCGGCACGCAGGAGATCCGCAACGAAAGTGGGACTGATCTCAAGGTCGCTGTTCAGGATCAGCAGCAGGGGGTGCTCAGCCAGGGCGGCACCCGAGTTAACCGCGGAGCCGAATCCCCCGTTCACTGGCCTGCGCACAACTGCCGCGCCTGCACTGTCAGGAAAGGGAACCGGGGAGCAGTCATCGACGACCACCAGCTGCAAAGGCCCGGCGCCTTCCTGCATTTGGAGGGCTTTGATGAGGGCAGAAGCAGGCCGTGGGTCTCCATAGTGGGGAACGACGACGGTGACAGGCGTCATCGGTTCTTCACTCATGGCCCCTGCCACTTTCGGTGGAACCGCAAAGAACAACCATCATTTCCCCCCTGCTGTTTGCCAGCGTTGCTAGGGCCGCCGGATGAGACGTTCCGACGTGGGATTTACCGCGCCCCACAACACCTGCACTTCCAACATACTATGAACAGAATTTTAATGACCATGCAGGTCGAATTTCTGCTTTAAAAGTTGACAAGTTTGCTTATTATCCTCTCCATGAACCTCGACCTGAAGGAGTGCGTGTATAGAATCGAAGAACTTGCCCCGTAATGGGGAGGTCTCTTTCGAGGT
Source organism: Pseudarthrobacter sp. GA104 (assembly GCF_009741265.1). GTDB lineage: Bacteria > Actinomycetota > Actinomycetes > Actinomycetales > Micrococcaceae > Arthrobacter. Next base: position 3,197,558 of record NZ_WOWL01000001.1, on the reverse strand, counting down.
CAGAAAGGTTTCACCCGTGGAGCTCAGCACCTATCTGCGAATCCTTCGCCGCAATTGGATTATGGTGGTGGCCTTCACGCTTCTTGGGCTGGTTGCCGCCACGGCCTATACGCTCAGTATCAAACCCACCTATACGGCCCAGACAAAGCTTTTCCTGGCAACCCAAAGCTCCGGATCGGTGGGTGACCTGCAGCAGGGAAATACCTTTATCCAGGCGCGCGTCCAGTCCTACGTCGAAGCCGCCATGACTCCTGCGGTTTTGGAGCCTGCGGCTGAAAGCTTGGGAAAGCCAGTGGATGAACTGGTGGGCAAGGTGACAGCCAGCGCCGGCCCGAACACAGTGATCATTTCGATAGTTGCCACCGACAGTTCGGCGGTGCAGGCGGCGGCGATTGCCCAAGCGGTCGGTGAGAGCCTCATCGAAGTGATCGATGAACTCGAAAAACCCACCAATGGCACAGGGTCCTCGCCGGTCCGGCTTTCGGTGGTCACCCCGGCGGCGCCGCCGGCTGAGCCGTCCGCCCCGAACAACCGGCTTAACATTGCCCTCGGCGGGGCGATCGGACTGGCCCTTGGCACGGGCCTGGCCCTCCTTCGGAACGTGCTTGATACGAAGGTGCGCGGCGAGACTGACCTGCAAAGGGTCACCGATGCGCCCGTCCTGGGAGGAATCGCGTTCGATGGCGACGCCACCAAAAAGCCCCTTCTTACCCAGGCTCCCTCCCAGGGCACACGGGCAGAGTCGTTCCGCCAGATAAGGACCAACCTGCAGTTCGCCCACGTTAGCCACGGTTCCAAGGCCGTCCTGGTGACGTCGTCGCTTCCAGGAGAAGGCAAAAGCACAACCGCCATCAACCTTGCCATCGCCGTGGCGCAAGGCGGGCAGTCCGTAGCGTTGGTGGACGCCGACTTGAGGCGGTCCCGGGTGGGAGAGTACCTGGGACTTGAAAAGAACGCGGGCCTGACCACCGCCCTCCTCGGAAAGGCCGATCTAAGCGAGCTGCTGCAGCACTGGGGCCAGGACGAACTTTATGTGCTGACGGCGGGGCAGACGCCGCACAATCCCAGCGAACTGCTGGGGACGGAAGCCATGAAGAACCTAATCCTTCGACTGGAGCAGGATTTTGACGCGGTCATCATCGATGCCCCTCCGCTGCTTCCCGTGACGGACGCAGCCGTGCTGGCACAGCACGTGGGCGGCGTCGTCCTGATGGTCGGGTCCTCCCGAGTGAAGCTCCCAGATCTCGAAAAGTCCCTGAATGCCTTGGACATGGTCGAGGCCGACGTGCTGGGCGTGGTGCTTAATTTCCTGCCTGTTAAAGGCCCGGACGCATACGCCTATAGCTACTACAGCTATGAAACCGACCAGCCCAAGGCAAAGAAGAGAAACAAAAAAGCGGCGGATAGGAAAAATTCGCGTCCGCCTGCACTTGATTCTATTGAGCCGTCCCGTGACCATGCCGCCCGTTGACCGCTAGGAACCGGTTCACCATTCCTGCCGAAAGGTGCTTATGGCCATGCGTGAAGACCCTAATTGGCAGTCGCGTTATGCACGGCGCCTGGCCGTGACGGATGCCGCTGCGGTGCTCTGGGCTACGCTGGGCGCTCTCGTCTTTCGATTCGGCAGCCCGGACAGCGGCAGCATCATCAGCAAAGAGGGAATGCCCTATATTTCAATTTCCCTCGTCCTGGCCTGCAGCTGGTGGCTCATGCTTTCGGCCTGGGGTACCAGGGATTCACGCATTTTGGGACACGGGACCGAGGAATACAAAAGGGTAGTCAGTTCCTCGCTGTGGCTGTTCGGAATTATCGCAATTGTCTCCTACACCTTCCAGTTCGACACAGCGCGCGGCTACGTCGGAATCGCGCTCCCTGCCGGGCTGGGCATCCTGCTCATGTCCCGGTACCTGATCCGTCAGTTCCTGCAGCTTGAACGCCATGCCGGAAAGAGCATGTCCAGGGTGCTCATCATTGGTGGCCCCGGCAGCGCGGAGCATCTTGCCCGTTCCCTGGCCCTCCAGCCCATGGCCGGTTATGTTCCTGCCGCCACGTACCTGCCGGGCAGCCCGGAGGGAACGACTGTTGCCGCGGATTTGAACCTTCCCACACTCGGCCACGCGACGGACCCGGAAAGCATTGCCAGCACCATCAGGGAGTTCAAGCCCGACGCAGTGGCCCTGTCCGGCGGTGTCAACCTTCAGCCCCGGGCTATCCGTGCCCTGGGCTGGGCGCTGGCCGACATGGATGTCCGCATGATCATGGCTCCTGCCTTGACGGATGTTGCAGGTCCGCGGATCCACACGCAGCCGGTTGCGGGCCTGCCGCTCATTCACGTTTCCACCCCTAACCTGGCGCCCGCCCAGCGGTTTGTGAAGCGCGCTTTCGATGTGGCGGGAGCAGGATCACTCATACTGGCCTTCTCCCCTTTGCTCCTGGCGCTTGCCCTCGTGGTCCGCCTTGACAGTCCCGGGCCCGTACTTTTCCGGCAGGAGCGGGTGGGAACCCAGGGGACGAGGTTCCACATGCTCAAGTTCCGTTCCATGGTGGTGGACGCCGAGAAGCAGCTGCGCGAACTTCAGCTCATGAACCAAGGCAGCGGGGTTTTGTTCAAGATCAAGGATGATCCGCGGGTCACCAGGGTGGGCCGGTTCATCCGCCGCTACAGCCTGGATGAACTTCCCCAGCTGTTCAACGTCCTCAGCGGCTCCATGAGCCTTGTGGGACCACGCCCCCCGCTGCCGTCGGAGGTTGAGCAGTACGAGAACCATGTGCACAGGCGCCTGCTGGTGCGGCCCGGACTTACCGGGCTGTGGCAGGTGAGCGGGCGCTCCCTGCTGTCATGGGAGGACACTGTGCGCCTGGACCTTTACTACGTGGAAAACTGGTCCGTGTCCGGCGATATCTCCATCCTGCTGCGGACTTTCCGCGCCGTGGTAAGTCGCCATGGCGCCTATTAGCCGCGGCGCCCGCCCGCAACACGAAAGGGTTGCTGCGTGACAGGAATCGAAACCGCCGAGGCACAGCAGCATCCGGGCCAGCCCGTTAAGGTCCGGAAGAAAAGTCGGAGCCACGCCCGGCGAAGGCTCCGCAGACGGCTGGTCCGGCTGGCAGTCGCAATAGGCATCCTTGCTTTGACGGGCGGGGCCTGCGCGGCCTGGCTCGCCCACCGCGCGGACCAGGTCAAAACCCATCTTGAGGCGACCGCTGTCCTGCTTCCCGCCGTCGAACAAAAACTCCTGGCCGGTGACGTGGAAGGCGGAAAAGCCGTCCTTGAAGAACTGCAGGATCACTCAACAGCAGCCCGCGAAGCCGGAACCGACCCGCTCTGGAAGGCAGCGTCGTCGGTCCCCCGGCTTGGTGCCAATTTCTCAGCGGTGACCGCTGTTGCCCAGTCCGCGGACGACGTCGTCCAGGGAGCTGTTGCGCCGCTGGTCGGCGAGTTCGGTTCGACCGCGTGGGAGGAACTGGCGCCGAAAGGTGGGAAGATCGACGCTGCAGCCCTTCGCGACGCCTCCCCAACACTCGGGACAGCCGCGAGGACAGTCCAGCTCTCCTATGAACGTTTGACGGCCATCGACCAATCGGCCCTCCTGCCCCAAATCGCCGGGCCCCTCGGCCAAGCCATAACGCCCCTTAATGAAGCCCGCGGCGCACTCAACGCCGCCGCTGCTACCGCCAAAGTCCTGCCGCCCATGCTGGGCATGGACGGGCCGCGGAATTACCTCATCCTCATTCAGAACAGTGCCGAGGTGCGGGCCACCGGCGGTATCCCCGGCGCCGTGGCCGTCATCAGTGCTGACAGGGGCACCATTAAGCTCGCCGGCCAGGCAAGCGCGGGCGATGTCGGTGTCTTTGATCCGCCCCTTGACGTCCCTGAGGACCAGGAGCGGATCTTCACAACCCGGATGGGAACCCAGTTGCAGAACGTTAACCTGACCCCGGATTTTCCCACCGCAGCGTCCACTGCAAGCAGCATGTGGGAAAAGAGAAACCCGGGTGCCAAAATTGACGGAGTCATTGCCCTGGATCCCTTGGTGCTGGCAAATGTACTGCGCGCCACCGGCCCTGTTGCCTTGAAGGACCCCGCGCTGCTGGCGATGGTGAAGCCCACAGGGCTTCCCGCCACTCTGACGGCAGACAACGCGGTGAAAACGCTCCTGTCCGATTCCTATGCCGCCTTGCCGGACCCCGGATTGCAGGACGACTACTTCGCCCGCATGGCCAGCGAAGTGTTCACCGCCGTTGCCGACGGTCAGGGCGATGGCAAGAGGCTGGTCGAGGAACTGGTCCGGAGCTCGGAACAGAACCGGCTGTACGTCTGGTCCGCGCGGCCAGACGAACAGCGGGCCATCAGCACAACCCCGGTATCAGGCATGATTGCCGGGTCCGCGCAGGAACGGGCCTCCTTTGGCCTGTACTTCAACGACAGCACCGGCGCAAAGATGGACTACTACGTGCGGCGGACGGCGCAGCTGGTACAGGCATGCATGCCCGACGGCGGATCGGCCGTTACGCTGCGTGTCACCTTAACGAATACTGCCCCCGCCGATGCCGCCGCGTCGCTGCCGAAATATGTCACCGGCCAGGGCGTTTTTGGGGTGGAGGCCGGGCGGGTACGGACCAACATCATTGCGTATGGTCCTGGCAGATCCCACCTGGAGAAAGCCAGGGCTGGCGGCGGCGCTGCGGAGCTGTCCTCGTTCCGCCAGGACCAGAGGCCGGTTGCTGTTCTTACGGCTGAAATGGGGCCGGGCGAGACTGAAACCGTGGAAATCGATTTTTCCCGGGTGGCCGCGCAAAGTGATCTTGATCTCAATGTCACGCCGACCATCCAGCCCTTGGAGGATGTGGTCCGGCCTCCGGTACGGGCGGAATCATGCCCGGCCCATTAGCGGTCCTGCGATCCCGGTGAATCCTTTGGGTAGCCTGCCGGAAAACTGGGTTGTTCCTGCGGTTTCCCTCGCATCGCCCTGTTAAGATTGTTACTAATCCCAACGAAGCTTTGCGGCTATCTACGCGCGCGAAAATCCTGTGGGGGCCTGCTAATTCGATACACACATGATTTTGGGGAATCAGACATGAAGAAGACCGTTTCCGCCCTGGCCCTCGCCGGCTCACTCGCATTCCTTGGCGCAGGAGGGGCACAGGCAAACCATGACACGGACTACCCGTCCGCGCCAGTGACCGGAACCGTCAGCGACGGTACTGTCGCTCCCGGCGAGTCCTTCATCTTCAGCGGAACCGGCTTCAACCCAGGCGAACCCATCGCAATAGACGTTTCCCGGGAAGATGCGGTGCCTTCCGCCGCCGGAGCCTCCGGTACGGGAGGCGGCCCCTCCGCTGCTTCCCCTGCCGGCATGATAGTGCCCTTGGAAAAGGTTGCCAGCGCGACCACCACGGCGGATGCCGCCGGGAACTTCTCCCACCCTTTCGGCCTGAATGAGAACGGCCTCTACACCTTGGAAGCCACCGGCCTCCAGTCCGGCCACGTGGTCACCTCACAGGTTGTTGTTCACTCCGAAGCCGCCGCCGTCGTTGTTGCGGACGGGCCGGCCGCCAAAGTTGGCGCCGCCCTCGCCAACACCGGCCTGAGCTCCGGCGTTCTCATCTGGGGAGCGGCTGGCCTGGGTGCCCTTGTTTTCGGCGCGGGCAGCGTGGTTGCCGCGAAGCGCCGCGCCAGCAATACCGTATAAGACGGCTGGAAGGCAGCGGACGCGAAAACCTATTCTGCATGCCCCAGTCTTCGGATATTTTTGTATCTAGTCGAGCCTACGGACGAGATTGGCGATGCATACCCAACGGTACGACCTCCCCGTTCCCTTTGCCCGGGCCGCGGGTACTCCACGGCGTCTTCTTAAGATTTCATGCCTTGCCGTCTTAGTTGGTTCTTTGTCCTTCTGAAAACCTCGTAAGGTTGATGTTGAAATACCTTCAGAACCAGCTATTCTGGCAGATTGTCCTCACCGCCATGCTAGTCTCTCTTGCCTTTGTCGCTTTTTGGCCGAGCCCTGTCGACCAGCCAATTCAAGGCCAGCTGGCGGGCATCCTGCAGTTCCTGCAGCGCCACGGAATTCCTGCCTGGTTCAATTACAGCTTCGTCGAAGTCTGTGCGAACATCCTGCTCTTCGTACCGCTTGGTTTTGTCAGTCAGTTTTCGTTTCCAGAAAAGTCATGGTGGCGGGTCGGAGCATTTGGCCTGCTGATTTCCGGCTGCATGGAGTTGGGCCAGCTCCTGTTTCTTCACAACAGGTTTGCAAGTCCACTGGATCTTGTAACAAACACGTCAGGCGCCGTAGTGGGCGCCCTGCTCGCGTCCGCGTTTCAAAAAACCTGAAGGCCCGCCACCTTTCGGCGGCGGACCTCCAGTAAGTCAGTCGAAGCGCGGAATCAGTTCACGAAACCCTTCATCCAGGTCTTCAGGTCCTCGCCAAACTCAACGCGCTCGGACGCGAGCGTGATCACGGCCTTGAGGTAGCTCAGCTTGTCGCCGGTGTCGAAGCGGCGGCCCTTGAAGACAACGCCGTAGACGCCCGAGCCTTCGCCCTCTCCAGCGGCCAGGGTCTGCAACGCGTCGGTCAGCTGGATCTCGCCGCCGCGGCCCGGCTCGGTCTTCTCCAGGACACCGAACACGGACGGGTGCAGCACGTAGCGGCCGATCACTGCCAGGTTGGAGGGGGCCTCCCCCACGGCAGGCTTCTCCACCAAGCTGTTGACACGGACGTAATCCTGGCCGTCGACGGCCGTGATGTCCGCGCAGCCATAGGCGCTGATCTGGGACGGATCTACTTCGATCAGGGCAATCACTGAACCGCCGGTCTTCTGCTGCACTTCCATCATGGTGGTGAGCAGGTTTTCGGCCTCATCGATGAGGTCGTCGCCTAACAACACGGCGAAAGGCTCGTTGCCTACGTGCTGGCTGGCGCACAGCACTGCGTGGCCCAGCCCCTTAGCCTCGCCCTGGCGGACGTAGTGAATGGGCCCCAGTTCGGAGGCGTGCTCCACCGACTCCAGCTTTGCCTTGTCGCCCTTGGCTTCCAGTGCACGTTCCAGGCCCGGCTCGCGGTCGAAGTGGTCTTCCAGCGAGCGCTTGTTGCGCCCCGTGATCATCAGCACATCCGTGAGACCCGAGTTGACGGCTTCCTCAACGACGTACTGGATGGCCGGCCGATCGACAACCGGCAGCATTTCCTTCGGCATTGCCTTGGTGGCGGGCAGGAAGCGAGTCCCCAATCCAGCAGCAGGAATGACGGCTTTGGTGATAGCTTTCCCCTTAGTCATAGCTGAACCTTACAAATCAGCAGCAGACAAAGCCAACTTCTCCGCCTAAAGGGCTTACCGAAGTCCGCGGAGATCGCGCACGAGCCGCGGAGTTGAACGGAGGAATCTTGCCCGCCTGGCCCGGTGCTGCACGAGCCGTCCCAGGAGAACACGTAGGCGTAGATGTTCCCGCTCAGGAAGTCCTCGGGCCGAGGGAAAACAGCGCGCCACAGCATCCCTGGCTTCTTCCCGCCACGGGGCCTGGACGATTGCCACGAGCCGCGCACTCCCCGGTTTCCTGGCCATCAACCGGTTGCGCCATTCCATTGACTGGCCCGACCACTCCAGTGCGGTGGTGTTGGGCAGAGGCTACACGAAGCAAGTGGCTGACTGGCGTGGTGGGCAATGTCCCCGCGAAGGGTCGTAGCTTTGTCGATGCCCTGCCCGATCGAGGAAGTGCCGGTGCCAGGGGAAGCTGAAGCCATTTCGACCTTTGAATTCTGCTCGGATTTATCGGCAAGAATTGTGATGGTGTACGAGATTGATGATCCCGCAAACGCGGTCCGGTATGAATATCGAAGGTGGTGGGCGCCTGGACCGTCAGTGAACCGGAGTTTCCCGTGGCGAACGCTGCACCAACAACCCCACACCACGGACGCGGGAACTGGAGATGCGGCCGCGGCCGGTGCGGCGATGGCTGTTGCAAGTGTGCCCCCGTGTCGGAGTTCAGCTGCTGCTCAGCCATTGAGGCCCGCCACCGTGCTGTGGCCGCGCTTCTTCCCGGCTGCGATCTCTCTTGCTAACGCGAATAGAGATTTGGTGCAACCACCCTGCAAGACTGGGTCGATCAGGGAGATTTATCCCCGGAAAGCGGTCTCACCTGCGGTGATATGAGATAATGAAGCTCCTTAGGCTCACGACGCCGGTTGAACTTCGGCTCGCGCTTCTCATGGAACGCCGGGAAGCCTTCGGCATAGTCATCGGTTTTCCAAAGGCGTGCCTGCTCGGTGTTGTCCTCGACCATGGCCTCCCTCGGGCCCAGACGCTGGTCCTGTGGGCCCCCAGTTCCTTGCCTGCCCTGAAGGGCCGGGCACCCGAAGTAGGCGGTCCATGATGCCCCGCCTGTTCTCCAGCAGCTCGCCAGCCGGCATGGCCCGGCTGAACAGCCCGTCGCCGCGGCCTCGGTGCTGCTGATCAGCTCTGCCGTGTAGATCAGCTTCAGGGCCCGGCCTCCCCGCAGTGAGTTAGGTGCGCACGCCAGCACTCTGGCCCCGGTTAGACCCGCCTTGTAGGCTCCTGCCAACCCGCCTGGAACAGGTGTGGCGCCGCCGCGACTACCTGCTCCATAGTGCTGGTCCAAGTACTCCCTGCCGAATTAAACACGTACCCTCCACTGTGGTTTGGGAATTTCCACGACCCTAACTTCTAGAGACGGCAATTGTGAGTTGGAGGGGCACAAAATGTTGACTCTTGGAACGTTAATCCCTGGTGTTGCCAGGTCGATCGAGTGGGCGCGGACCCGTGGCTAGCGCGCGGCGGAACGAAGGACAGCCCGGCCGCGGGACCAGTGACGGGCTAAGGCGGCGCCAGCTCCTCAACTTTGGAACACTCATCACGGCTTTCACCGGTGTTTCTGTTTTGGGAGCCAGCGGCGCCGCCGCCGCAACTGGCAACAACAACAACACGTATGTGCCCCTGGCGGAGAAGGGGGCACCGTCAGGGGTAGCAACACTGGACCTCGAATCGAAAGTCCCGGCGCTCCAACTGCCGGACCTTTCCACAAAATACGCGACCCTGGACCCGCAGGGCAGGCAGCCCGTCCGCAAAGGCGAACTGTTCATCAACGTCAAGGACTACGGCGCCGTGGGGGACGGCATAGCTGATGACTCCCCGGGCCTGCAAGCAGCCCTGAACGCGGCATCGGCGGGCTGCACAGTCTTCTTCCCGCCCGGCACGTACCGCCTTGTTTCCACTCTCAGCTCCGCCGTGCCCCAAGTCCGCCTCGTCGGCACCGGCATCATCCGCGCTGCTACAGCCGAGATGACGATGCTGACTCTGACCGGGTCCGGGACAAGGGCATCGGTCCACCTTGACGGAGCGGACAAGGCCGCTGTAGGCATGCGGATTAGTTCACCGGCCTGCGAGGTAGTCGACGGGAGACTTGAGAACTTCCGGTCCGTAACCGGCGGGGCCATTGCTGTGCGGGTGGAAACGGACGGCGGCGTCCTGATTGAACGCAATGTCATTGCTAACGTGACAGCAGTGGGAGACCAGGTCCCGGGAAACTCCGTGGGTGCCGCACGAGCGGTGCTTGTGACCAGCCAGTCCGCCGCTTCCGGAAGCACTGTGGTCCGGCATAACAGAATCTCCAACATACTGGGCGAAGAGGGCGATGCCATTCAGATCCTCTTTGGACTTTCCCCGTTTCTCACCGCCCGCGCTATGGTTTCCGGCAACCTCATCGAGACGGTTTCGCGGCGGGCAATCAAAGTGCAGGGTGCGGACTGCTCAGTCACGGATAATACGTACAAGCATTTGGGACCGGCCCCGTCCGGAACCGCGGCCGCCCTCATTGACGTGATCCATTCAGATCGGGTTTTGGTCGCGGGAAATGTTTTGGACGCAGCGTACTTCACCGGCATTCAGGCAGTGGGGCAGCCCCTGAAAAGCGCGGGGGTGCAGATCATCGATAATGTGGTCCGCTCGGGTACTACCAAGCCCGGAATCTATTTGGAGAACGTCGTCCACAGCCAGGTGCAGGGGAACACCGTCGAAGGTGGTTCCACTGCGGTATGCATGACGGGCTCAAGCGACATGAACATCATCTCCAACATTCTCAAAGGAATCGAACCCGCTGGTAACGGGATGCGGATTCTTTCAAGCTGCTCCCGCATGGTGATAGCAGGTAACGTCGCAAATGGAGTGGCACGGATCTGGATGATCCAGAACGATTCCCCTGGAGCGCATGTCCGCGATAACGTGAACGCCGCCACGTCCGGGACTGGTGGCTGCGTCCGGGCCACATTGACCAGCAAGGGGTCTGTGTACCGCGGCAACGCGTCCCTGAACGGTGGCGCAGGTGTCTATGCCGAGGCGTACGACGACATGGTTGTTTCGATGAATCGTGGGTCTTCCGGCACGGGGTCGGGAGATGTCTTCTGGACAACTGCAATCCCTTCCACGGAGCAACCCGGCATGACCCACAATCGGGGGGACGTCGCTTACAACCGGACCCCCACAGCCGGAGGAACAGTCGGCTGGATATGCGTGGCAGCTGGCAAACCGGGCATCTGGAAATCGCTGGGAACCGTTGCCGGCTAGGCGCCCCTGCGTCTGCCGCCGGGCTGTTCCTATCCTTCCAGCGTCCGGATAACGCGCGCCGGCACTCCAACAACAACCGAGTTGGGCGGAACATCCTTCGTAACAACCGCCCCTGCCCCAACGATCGAGCCTGCGCCGATGTTAACGCCTCCAATGACCGTGACATTCGCCCCGATGAAGACGCCGTCCCCGATATTGATGGGGGCGAGAATCAGCTTTCCGGCCCGCTGGGCCGGACCGCCAAGCTCATGGTTGTCTGTCACCAGGCGGCAATAAGCGCCGATGGCAACTCGCGAACCAATAGTCACCTGCGACCTCACATAACCGTCCCTGTTGATGAACGAGCGGTCACCGATCACTACCGGCCCAAGAATCTCATTGCCGCGGTAGATCTTTACATGCTTGCCCAGGTGGACGGCATACTCCGGACTGGGTGCCATGATGCGTACCCCGGGGGCGATGCTTGCGCCCTCTTCAAGGGTCACATAGGGGTGCTTGCTGAGCGGGAACTCGGCGAGCTTCATGGCCGGAGAGCCCCCTAGCTGCGCATCACGAAGCAAATCCAGTTCCGCCCGCAGATCGCCGATGGTCATTTCCACACGGTCGGCTTGTTCTCGCAACTCGGCCACTTCAGATGACAGGTCAGAAAGGAACCTCTTAAGTCTCATAAACACGTGCGTACACTATCAGCAGCAGGCGAGACCCTTGCCGCCGGGCGGTCAGTTACGGCATTAAGTCGCAGGCGATTCCGCAGAAGTGTCCCCATGCATTTGGCATGCGTCGCAAAAGACACTTTCCACCAATTCCCCACAACATTGGCAGCGGTGTTCCAGGGCCTGAAGTACAACCGTATACGTAGTCATCAACCAATAATCGAACCTTCGCTGCGGGTAGTTAACGGTAGGGAGTACTCGCATTTTGCGGGGCTGAGTACTTGGAAGGATAAACCGTGCCAGACTGGACCGTGCCTTATTCCGTTGCCACTGTGCTGTTCGTGCGTCGGTTGCTCAACACGATCCTTATCGTCCTGGTACTTTGGCTCATCGTGGCTTTCCAACTGTTCTTCAATGTTCACCACCCGCCGCTAGAGCGAACCGATGCGGTGATCATGCTCGGAGGCGCGAGCACGGAGCGGCTTCCAGTAGCACAACGGTTGCAGGAATCCCTCGGCATTCCGGTCCTGGTGCTGTCACACACCGACACCCCCGGAAATGCCAGTGCTGATGCTTTGTGCCAAGGCACCGAGCCCCGCCCCGAGGGCGCTTTGCTCTGTCTCAGCCTGGACCAGAAGGACACGCGCGGTGAGGCCCGCGCCATCGGCGGCCTGGTGGCCGCCGAAGGCTGGAGGAGCGTCACCGTGGTCACCTCGCGCTACCACGTGACCCGCGCAGGGATGCTGATCCGTCAATGCACGACGGCGGACGTCGCCTTGGCCGACTCCATGCCGGACTTCAATCCAAAGGAGTGGTTGGACAGGTTCGTCGTCGAGACCGGCGGCCTGCTGGATTCAGCACTCCGGCCGGAATGCGCCAGATAACTATGCACAATGCGAGAATTTCAACAGGCACGCTTCATCTGCCGAGCCGGAAAGGAGTGAGGATCGATGGACACAATGCCGCCCTCGGGATCCCTTCCGCCCTCGCCCCGGCACATGCGCAAGCAGCGCTTCCGCAAGGACGTTCCGGCGGCAATGCTGCCCCCTGCCCCCGCCCCGGACCCTGCTTCTGCGGTTAGGAAGGTACAGCGGCGAGCTAGCCATCGCGCCAAGCGCCTGGTGGCGCTGGCCGCTGTGGTTCTGGTCTCCCTCAGCATCCCTTCCCTTGCGCTGATCCTGATGCTTGCCCACTGACCGCAGCCCAGGGTTAGAGAAATCAGAAGTCCTGGGTGGGTTGCTGTAGCATCGGGGGGTTACTGACTGCCTTTTTTGGGGGAAACCATGCCTAGCGTCATGCCGATTTTCGGCACCCGTCCGGAGGCCATCAAGATGGCACCCATCGTCATAGCCTTGCAGGAGTCCGCCGACTTCGAGTGCATCGTCACCGTGACCGGCCAGCACCGCGAAATGCTGGACCAAGTCAACGATTTGTTCGGCATCATCCCAGACCATGACCTCAACATTTTGCAACAGCGGCAATCGCTTTCGGCGATTATGACCCGCACCATGGACGGGCTGGACAAGCTCTTCACGGCCAGCAGGCCCGACGCCGTCATCGTCCAGGGCGACACCACAACGTCGACGGCAGGCGCCATCGCCGCTTTCTATCACGGTATTCCTGTTATTCACGTCGAAGCCGGACTGCGCAGCGGCAATCTCTTTTCGCCCTTCCCGGAAGAAGCGAACCGGAAGATCACCAGCCAGATCGCCAGCCTCCATCTGGCACCCACGGACACCAGCAGGGCCAACCTCCTTGCAGAGGGTGTCGCCGAGAGGGACATAGTGGTCACCGGCAACACCGTCATCGATGCCCTGCTGACCACTGTTAACAAGCACATCCCCTTCTCTGACCCCCAGCTGGAGGAGCTGGCTGCCAGCGGACGCCGGATCCTGCTGGTGACCACCCACCGGCGCGAAAACCAGGGCGATGCGATGCGTGGTGTGGGACGGGCCCTGGCGCGGATCGCCGATGCCGAACCGGATGTGACGATCGTCCTCCCCGCGCACAGGAACCCCGTCGTCCGGGAAGCGGTCCTTCCCGCGCTCGCGGGGAAGACCAACGTAATCGTCACGGAGCCCCTGGCTTACGGTGAATTCACCCGGATGTTGGCCCTATCACACATCGTGTTGACCGACTCTGGCGGGGTGCAGGAAGAAGCACCCAGCCTGGGAAAGCCAGTCCTGGTCATGCGGGACAACACCGAACGGCCCGAGGCAGTACATGCCGGCACCGTATCCCTGATCGGCACGGACGAAGAGCGCATCGTCAACGAGGTGGACCGCCTGCTGAATGACCAGGAGCACTTCGATGCCATGGCTAACGCAGTGAACCCCTATGGCGACGGGTTGGCGGCGAAGCGCACAGTCGCCGCCGTGGCCGAACTGTTGGGCGTCGGACATCGGATCGGCGAATTCGGCCTGACGGCAGCGCTTAGCTAGGCAGCCATCATACGCGGAAGGCCCGTGGGCCTGTTCCCGGTTGAATGCGGTCACTCATTCTCGGGCAGGGCCACGGGCCTTTTCACGACAGACGACTACACCGCGTCACGCCTGATCCAGCGGCCCTCGAGCGAAGAAGACGAGCCCGGTACGTGCGCTAGCTCGTAGTACCAGACCCCATTCCACAGGGCCTTCGACTTCACTGTGATGACGGCATGATCCGCCACTTCCAGTTTCTGGATATCCACCGGCGAAGCCCACTGGTTGAAGCCGTGGTGCATGAGGCTTCCCGGCCCCACCGTCAGCCTGCGGCGCCTTGGGTAGTGGTGCTTGTCCAGGCAAAGCCTGGGAAAGGCACGGCCCGCTTCTTCCCTGACCCACCAGTTTTCGTGCTCACCTTCGGAGATACGGAGCCAAATTCCTTCAGCCGTCTCGATTTTGGTTCTGACGGCAAAGCTCCTGGCGACGGCCGCATCAAACTCGACGGATTTCGACTCAGTAAGCTTCGTTGGAACGGCGATGTTATCGGCCTTGAACAAATTGTGCGTGCCCGCCGCCAAATAGAGGGACCCATTCCGCTGATAACTGGGGAAGTCATTTTCGAGTAAATCCGCCATGGCCAGAAAGAACGGATCGCCGGTGAGATTGTACGTGGTTTCCAGCTGGGAAATATGGGTCTGGTGGTAATTGCGTATCAGGAAGAACTCTGTCATGTCATAGTGAGACGACCAACCCGGATTTCGGGACTGCCAAATGTACTTCTTGAAAGTCTCCAATGCCGCGTTGGCAAGCGTGAGGGCATCCTCTGTTCCGAATACCCGCCAGTAGTCGTAGAGACCCCATGCGGCAAAAAGATGCCCGTTAATCACGCACTTCCCTTGCCCGGGGTACGGATACTCCTCCAGCCACAGATATCCCTCAGAATCAATGTCCACCACCCATGGCTGGGCAGGATCCTGGGCATGGGGCAGGTTCAGGAAGCTCTGGTAGACCTTGCGTGAAAAGTCCCGGTACTCATCCTTTGGATCCAACTCATACAGCCGCGCAACGGCTGAAAGGACCTGCCCCTGGGCCATCGCCGAGTACCAGGGCGGCTGTTGCTTTCCGCGGTTCCATGGGAATCCATAGGGAAAATACAGGGCATCGCGGGATTCCACGGCGTAGGACATCAACCGCCGGACCGTAGCTGCGAGCACCGCCTGGTGCTCCTGGGACTTCGTCCTACGCAGCGTATTGAGGTGCTTCAGCATGAACTGGGCCTGGAGCACCGGATGGTCGTATTCCGTGCCCTCAATTATCCGCAGCGGAACGCCGTCCTCCGTGTAGGCAAGATTGTCTGCCTCCGGCCGAAGAGGTTGGGCAGATACCAGGTAGAAGGAGTTCAGTTCCGGGGGTACGCGGACAAAAGAAGTTGCACCCCGGTGGAATTGATGATCCAGGACTTTGCCACTGAGCCCCGCCCGGGTCACCGGCGTTTTTACGGGCGACGCCGTGGACCTGACGGCCTGGTCGATCAGTGGATCGAGCTGCTCCTTAGGGGGCCGGACATGCCCGTCGCCGTGATACATCGTGATGAAGACACCCGACTGGTCGAAAGTTCGACCGTCGGGCAGCCGCACACCAAGGTACTCGGCGAAGGGTTTTTTATGATTGACCACATGCTCACGGTCGCCGGAGTTCTGGAAATATATGAACCGGTTCTTGTGCGGAAGCCGCGCATAGCGCTCGAGTAGCGAGAACCTCTCCGGAAACGCATCATTCAGCGCTTCCTGCGACTCAAACTCCGGAAATACCTCGTTCATCAGGTTCTTGCTATGACCTGGAGTAAACTCCCAGACGTTCGTCTGCGGTGTGAACGCAATCGAGCACGAATTCTCCAGATACGTGCCGATTGAAATCGCAGCGTAGCCGCCCCCCGAAGAACCAAGAAGTACAACGGTTTCTATGCCCAATTGCTTGGCCACATGCTCAATATAAGTGGCGAGCTTGCGGGTCAGGTCATCCTTCTGGGTACCTATGTACCATGCGAGCGTCAACACATCGCTGTGATCGAGGGTGGTGTCAGCCAGGAACAGCAGATGGTCAGCACGGTGCGCCAGGGCGGCCTGCCATTCGAACCGGGGCAATGTGACGTTTTCTCGAACCAGCGCGCCGTGCAGCGGAACGATGAGGACCTTGGATTCGCCAGGTACGTACAGCGAGCTGATGTTCAGTGAGTCTTCCGGCGTTCCCTTGGCACGGACAATATGGCGGGCCCGGTGGCCCCTGTTTCCATCGGTGACAACCATCGAAGACTCGATACTGTCCCAGGTGTAGATGGGGACGCCGTGCTGGCTGTCCCAAACGCTCTGTTCCATTATGTCTTCAGCTCCCGGTGCCGGCAGTTTCGGGCGCAGATCTTGAATTCAGCCAGTCTTTGAGGATTTCTTCCAGGACATTGACTGCCTGCACCGAGTTCCCCACCTCCGACTTGTATGCCAGCGGCTTGCTGCTAAGGGCGCTGCCCTCGTCCAGGAGGCCCCAAACAGGCCTTCCCGTGCCCAGGTAGTCCGAGTACTTTGACGGGAGGAAGGGGTTGATCAGCATCTCCCCGGACCGCTCCACATCGTTGACCAACAGCACATCGAACTGCGAAGCCAGGTTCAGGAACTCCAGGTATGGCCGGTATCCCTGCGCCTTCACCACCCCACCCAGGCCGAATCCCTGAACCTGGCGGGCGACGTCGTCGGCTTTGTTGGTGAACACGTGCAGGCGCAACTTCCGGCGCACGTCGGGTGAAACGTTGGAGAGCGCCGTCAGGACCTCATGAAGGCCACGGTTTTCGTAAAAGGCGCCAAAGTACCCAACGTTCACCACAGATCGGGACAGCGCGTATTTTGACGGCAGCACCTCGTAGCTCCGTGCAGGCGGTGTGGGGTGAACCCGCACTACTGCCTTGCCTTCGATGATCCGCCTTAGCCGCTTGTCTGGAACGTGGTCGCGCATATAGCTCAGCTGGTTTTCATTCGTAAAAATCAGTTCGTCCGCGAGGATGTAGGTCAGGTACTCGCACCAGGCAAAGAGACTGTCCGTTTCAAGGGGGGCAAAGCCCTTGGCAGCGACTGCCCGATTGAAGGCATCGAACATGTCATCCCTGACGAGGTCCCCCGACCGCGGCATTCCGTTTGCGTCGGTACTCAGGGGGTCGGAGAATTCCGCCGTCCACTTGACGCCGGAGTGCCTGATCTTGAACAGTGCGGCGAGGAAATGCGAACCTGGCCAGAGCACGCGGCTGTAGACGGTTTCATAGCCGCCGATCAGTGCATCCCTCCTGTCGGCAACGCTAATGCCCTTACTGACAAACTCGCAGATCTGGGTCCAGCCGGAGAAGGACGCCGGCGCGTGTATCTCGGTAGCAGTGTCAATGAGGCGGCCGGCGATTGTTTCAAGGTTGGCGTCTTTTTTTCGCACGGAAGACATGTCGTTGTAAATGACATCAACAACCCGTCCCCGTTCGACGATTGCCTTTGAAGCGATAACGGCACTGGTGTCAGAGTACGGGGCAAAACAGTAGCTGACGACGAGATCGCGGGCTGTCCCCTGATTGATCCGGGACCAAGGAAAGTCCTTGAGTCCGAAGGATTCTATTGTCTGGACAACCCGTTGGCGGTCTGCCGGGTTCGCGTCCAGGTAGCGCCTGATGAAATTCGCCTGGGACCGCATCAGCCCGGTCAGCAGGAGGTCGTTCGCCGCAGAGTCCCAGCTTCGCATCGATTCGAGCTCCCGAATCACTTCCAGTCTCTGCTGAACTGCGAAGTCGAAATCCAGCGGCTGCCTGGAAATGGACTCGTCCCGCAAAACCCGGAAGTACGCTGCTGAGGCGTCGTTGGAAGCAACAATGGCTTCGAAGGTATTTCCCACGGCCAGACGAGCCATGAAGCAGATGTCCTCGCCGCTCCTGAGGCTCTCGGAGTACGCAATCTCCTTGGCCGCGGACGTAGGGATCAGCTTGCAGGCATTGAAGCCCAAGATGCTGCTGACAGCATTGAAGCTGAATTTCTTCTTCCCACGGGCGGATATCTGGGCGTTCAGCGCATTCAGAGGATCCTCGTCCCCAAGGCTGGAAACATTGATGATCGGCGCGATCGCCACGCAGTCCGGAGCGGCAGCTGCCAGCAGCTCGGAGAGGAAGGCCGGCCCCACATAGTCATCATCGTCCACAAAGGTCAGGTACTGGAACCGCGCCGCCGTTATGCCGAGGTTGCGAGCGGCACCTGCGCTCGGCACGGCCTGATAGAGGATCCTGAACTGGTGGGCCGGATTGGCATCCCGCATGGAACCGGCAAGGGCATAGGTGCCGTCATCCTCCCCATTGATGACAAGAACAATCTCGAACCTATCAGGGTCCAGGGTTTGCTCGATCAGGGACTGCAGGCAAGAGGCGATACGGTCCCGGCCACGGAAACTCGGGATCACTACGCTGACACCATGCGCGAGCTCCGTGGAGGACCGGGCGATGGCAGGAGCGACGTCCTTCAGCGACTCCCGGAGAACCAGGATCTCTGCTTCGCGGGCGTCTTTGTCTAGCAGCATCGTTGAACCGTAGTCCACGTCAAAAACGGGATGGGTTATTGCTTCGTTGGGCCGTTGTTTCACTTCTCGCCGTCCTTTGCTGAGATGGCCTTGTGCTGGCGCGGGTTCTTACGCGCCCAGAGTCGGAGGGTAAGCGCACCCAGACGCGAGTTAGAGAGGGCGGTGTATTTCCGGTCCAGGGCGTCATAGCGCCTCTTGAGGAGAATCAAATCATTCTCGAGCCGGGAACCGTCCGCGGCGGGTGCATCTGGACCCACAGCAGCCGCCGGACTTTCGATGTCGACGTGCGACAAACTCTCAAGCACGCTGAGGTGTTTTTGTCGCAGTAGAGCGAGAGCCTGGACTGTCCCTTCTTGGTAGTACGGGCTGGTCGCCCGGCCACCATGCCCAAGCAATGCAGCAGCCACTTCCAGACCGGCACTAAAGCTTGCAAAGTCCAACTGGAGGCCCGAGCCACCAGCCGTGGTGACAACCGAATTCTCCGCGTCACCGCTGATCCTTCGCACAGCGACACCTTCCGGAAAGCCAACGGCATTCAGCCGCTCCAGGGTCTCGGTCAGGGGCAGACCCAGGTTCCAGGCGACGGGGGAACCGGGGTCCAAGTCGCCCGATTCCAAGAGGTCCAGCGCGAGGCTGAACCCATCCGCAGTGACCACAAAATGTTGAACTTCAACGAAACGAATGGAACGGAAGTCCTCCACGCTTCGCGCAATCACGGCGTCTGAGAGAGTGTGGCGCACTTCTGGCGCCGGGGTGGAAGCGCCGGCAATTATCAGCGCCGGGCCCGGAACTGGTTCGTCCGCCGTCAGATCTGCGGCCGCATCAAGACCAAGGATCCTGTCCGTGCCAAGGGTGAGGTTATCGAAGGAGAACGTCATGCCAGTATCGCCCCCCGGGTGTCGATAACCGTCTTGCCTGCCAGGGAGTCCGATGTGACCGCCTTGACATCGTCATGGTCCACAAGAACCACCACCACTTCGGAACGCTGGATCGATTCATCCAGGGACAACAGTTCCACATTGCTGCGGCCCGCCAGTTGCCTGGGCAGTTCTTCGATATGCGGCTCGGCGACGTTGATCTTCCGGCCCTGCATGGACTCAGCCAGGTGGACGGCAATCTCGATCGCTGGTGACTCACGGAGGTCATCGATGTTGGCCTTGAAAGCCAGGCCAAGAACGGCGATCTCGGCGGTGGCGGGAAGGCCTTCCAGCGCCGAAATGATCTGCTGGAAGACCCACTCGGGCTTCGCATCGTTGACCTCACGGGCGGTTCGAATCAGGCGAGACTCGTCGGGCGCTGCTGCCACAATGAACCACGGATCAACCGCAATGCAGTGGCCGCCGACACCTGGGCCGGGCTGAAGAATGTTCACCCTGGGGTGGTGGTTTGCCAGGCGAATGAGTTCCCACACGTCAATGCCGATCTTCTCGCTGATGATAGACAGCTCGTTTGCGAAAGCGATGTTGACGTCGCGGTAAGAGTTTTCCACGAGCTTGGCCATCTCAGCGGTCACGTCGTCCGTGACCAGGATCTCTCCCTGGCAGAAGACCGAGTAGAGCTCCTGAGCCAAAGTGGCTGCCTCCGCCGTTATGCCGCCCACGATCCGGTCGTTCGTGACCAGTTCGATCATGACCCGGCCCGGCAGCACGCGTTCGGGACAGTGCGCGAAGTGCACCACCGGGGCATCGTCTGCACCATCGAGGGACAGATCCGGGCGCAGCGCCAAGATAAAGTCGGCCAAGTGCCGTGTTGCACCGGGCGGGGACGTCGACTCAAGGATGACCAATTCGCCGCCCTGCAGCTGTGGCGCGATTCCTCGAGCCGCCGCCTCAATGTAACTGAGGTCGGCCGAGCGGTCAGCAAGGAACGGCGTGGGAACAGCAACGATATAGGCCTGCGCCGCGGGAGTATCCGTGGTGGCCTTCAACTGGCCCTGGCTCACCGCGCCGGCAACGTGCACCGCCAGGTCCGGCTCTACAAAGGGGACCTCGCCACGGTTCACGGCATCTACGGTGCCCTGGTTGACGTCAACGCCAATAACGTCGATGCCATTCGTGGCCAAAATCGCCGCGGTAGGCAACCCGATATAGCCCAGGCCGATGACCGCAACGGTCTCAATAGCTGTCAATTTCCTTTTCCCCTTTTTAGACGGTGATGTGTTCTTTGGGATCCCCAAAGAACTTGATTTCGCCGGATGCGGCCAACTCCTCGTCGGAGACGTCCCAGGTATGACCCTCGGTGCTCCGCATTTGGCAGAAGTTGAACCTGTCGGCTGAATAGATGGACCCGCCCGCCGTCGTGACAGCTCTTAGGAAGGCTGTGTCTTCTCCCCGGTTTAGCGGCTCGAAAGGGTGGGCCTCAAAGACTTCCCTTCGGGCGGTGATCGTGGGACCCATAACGATCCGGGTATAAGTATGCTCCAGATGCGGCATGCGCAGAACTGTGGCCTTGTTCGAGGCGAAGTGCATGTGATGGGCAAGCTTCCCAACTACCTCGGCCTTGGAGTAGTCCAGCGCGTAGAGCAGGTCCGCGAGGTAATTCGGTCCGTAGTGGTCGTCGTCGTCCATCTTCGTCAGCACCTCCCCTGTAGCGGCAGTGACGCACAAATTCAGGCACTCCCCGAGGGATAAGTCTCGAGGAGCAGTCAGGACCTGGTAGCGCCGGACACCGTGCTGGTTGGCCATCAGCCGCAGCCGGGTTTCGTCGGCCTCAAAGCCGTGGGTGAGCAACACCAGTTCCAGGTCGACCCCCACCTGACTGCCCACGGTGGCGAAGACGTGTTCCAGCTGATGAGGCCGGATGGTTGGTACCAAGGCGCTGGCGGAAGGCAGTGCCACTGGCTGACTGCGTTCGGGCAGGACAGAGGCTACGACTGTCTCTGCGCGGTGGGCGTAGGTATTCCCGGCCCAAATTCGGCGCTGCCCTTTATGGACCACGCGGTCGCTGAGTTCAGGGCTGCGTGCAAGCATACGGATCTGGTGTTCCCCCTGCTCCTCTGAGCGGGCCACAAGCACTTCGTCCGGCCCAAAGAAGCGGCCAATCGCCGTGCTGGGGGCGGAGACCACCGGCGTCCCGGACGCGGTGATTTCAAAAATCCTGCGGGCACACATGCTGGGCGAGTCGACCACCGAGTTGACGTTGAGGAACACTTTGTAGTTCCGGTAAGCCGTGAGCATCCGTGCATAGTCCAGCGACCCAACCACGTTCTCGCTGAACGGCACAGGAAACTGATAATTGGAGTCACCTCCGAGTTGGCGGGAAAAAATTTCCAATTCCGGTCCTGAGTGGCTGCCAGCCCTTCGCGCCGCCGTCAGGAGCATGTCCATCTGCTGGCGCCGCTCGGGATACTTGTGGGCAAAGTACATTCCTGCGAAAGCAACGCCGCGGGAATGCCGGTCCTCACCGGCCCGGATGGGATTGTGAATGGCCGGTTGGGCTGCGAACGGCAGCACAGCTACCCGGTCATGCCCCAGATCCGCCAGATAGGAGGGAATCCGGCCTGAATCACTGGTGAACACGACATCGAACCGCCGCGCGGCCGGCAGGAAGTCGTCATAGTGCGGTGGGTCCTCCTTGTTCCAGAAGACGGTAGGAACGGAGTGCTCACGGCACCAGTCCATGAGGGCCAGGAAATCCGGTTTGGGCCCGGACGTCCCCGTCAGCTGGAACTTCCAGGAACCTGCATTCCCGTTCCACGCCGATTCGACGAACAGGAAATCGATCTTGGTCTCCGTCAGTTGCTGCAGCCACGCATCCTTGCGAAGGAGCACGAGGTTCCATTCGAAGGAGAACGCCGAGGCAGAGAAATCGTCCAGGATAACGGCGACTGTGAGATCGCGTCGCCTGGGGGGACGGTCGGGGATACGGTGCGGGGCAAACGACAGCGGCTGCTCCTGATCCCGTCGCGCCTTGGTGCGGCCGCGCCGGACAACGGAACGGCCGCCGCCCTGGTTAGCACCGTCCCGACGCCGCAGCCACTCCTTGAATTGGGCGGGTCCGCCGTCGCGCAGATGCCATAGGGCTGTCCGGGTATCCTTCAGAAGGGTCATCAGCGTCCCTCCGTCCGGCGGCCGCTGGCGCGCTCCAGGACTTGCGTGGCTACGAGCTTTGCCCGGGCTTCGGTTTTGATCCGCTCAGCGCTGATGTTGTTCCCCTTGGACAGGTGAGACGAAAAATCCTGGTACAGCTTCGTGGTTTCTTCAGGCGTCCCATCCATGATGAGTTCGCCTTTATCCAGCCAGATCACCCGGCTGCACATGTCGCGGATGGTATCCAGGCTGTGGCTGACGATGAATACACAGCCAGCCTGAGCCCTGAGCTCGTCCATTCGCGCCTTGCTGCGATTGCTGAACTGGGCGTCTCCGGTGTTGAGTGCCTCGTCCACCAAGAGAATTTCCGGATTGACAGCGGCTGCAATCGCGAAACGAAGCCGCGAGGCCATGCCTGATGAGTACGACTTCATAGGCAGGTAGATGGCTGAGTCCAGGCCTGAAAGTTCAACGATGCTTTCGAACTGCTCGTCGATTTCCGCCATATCCATGCCCATGGCGAGGCAGCCGAGCACCACATTTTGATCTCCCGAAAGCTCAGGGACAAGCGCTGCGTTGACGCCCAGCAGGATGGGTGTGCTTGAGGCAAACACACCCCCCTTTGTGGGCGCCGCCTGCCCGCTTATGAGCTTCATCATGGTGCTCTTTCCGGACCCGTTGCGCCCGATGATTCCTACTGATTCGCGGCGCTCGACTACCAAAGATATTTCTTTCAAGGCGTGCACTGTCACCAGGTTGCGCCTTCGAAGGAGCTTCCGGAGAACACCCCTGGGTCCTCGGGAGGAGGCTGACCTGTCATCCGAGGACTCGACGCGATAGGTCATTTCGACTTTGTCGATCACGACGCACGGCGGACCGTCGAGGAACTGGGCTTCATCAATCGCGACCATAGGTTTCTTCTCCCTTCCAGAAAAAGACGAGGCCTATCATCAGGGCCGCCAGTGCCACGCAGGCAAGGCTTGCCCAGGATTCCCAGGCAGGGACCGTGTCATAGAGTACGCAGTCCCGGACGATGTCAATGACGTTGAACAGGGGGTTCAGAGTCATTACCTCAAGGAGGGCCTGGTCGGTGATAAAACGCTCGTAAGAATAAAAGACTGCCGAAGCATACATCCAAGCCCGAAGGAAAAAGGGCAGCAGGTGTGTGACATCGTGGACCTTGGATATGACTCGCGCCAGGATCATCCCTACGCCCAAGTTGAACACCGCCTGCAGGAGCACTGCGGGGACAACCAGGAGCCACAGCCAAGAGATGGTTTCCGCCGGGGGAAACACAACTATGATCAGCAGCATTCCGAGAATCAATGGAACCGCGGACAGCACTTCCCTAATGTTCGCGCCCAGGGGAAGCGCCGCACGGGGAAAGTTGAACGCCTGAACCACGGACTTCCCGCTGCGTATGGAGCGGGCACCAGCAGTAATTGCTCCGGAGCTGAACTGGAAAAGGAAGATGCCGACCACAAGATAGCCAATGAAGTTATCGATACCTCGGCTGGTCTGCAGTAGTACCCCGAAAATGAGGTAATAGGTTAGGCCGTTGAAAATTGGATTCAGCAGCAGCCAGGCGCTTCCGAGCCGGTCCCGCCGGGTGCCACTCTGTACTCTCGCGCGGGCGTCATAAAAAATAAATTGCCGGAAATCCCACAGCTGAACCAGATAGTCAAGAAAGCCCGGCCGGGAACCGACACGGGTAAGCTTTCGCATATCCACGGACAATGGCTGGATGGCGGCGGGGGCCGGCAATTTAGCCCTTTTTGCGGACACTAGCGGACTCTCCTTGATTTTCTGTCGCTAAAGTACTGTAGACCTGCACACAAACCGCAGCGTTAGCTTCCCAGGTCCGAGTGGCCAACATGCGTTCCCGCCCGGAAGTTCCCATGCTCCGCCTCAGGGAGGGGTGAGCAAGGAGGGAGGCTAAGGCGTCTGCCAGCGCTGCCGGGTCTTCCGGAGGGACGAGCAGGCCAGTCCGGCCGTCGTCGACGATTTCGGCCAGCGCTGGAAGCGCGCTTGCAACCACCGGCCGCGCGCTCGCCAATGCTTCAACCGGCTTCAATGGTGTCACCGAACGGGTTACATCGAGGTTCTTGCGCGGAACAACGAAGACATCCAAGGCCTGGTGGTAGAGCGAAGCGCGCGCCCGGGGCACCAAACCAGTAAAGGTGATGCGATGCCCGAACCCGCTCCTCCGCGCCTGCTCCTGCAACGACGGGAGTGCCACGCCCGTACCGACGACCAGCAGCCGCAACTGCGGGTTGGAAGGTGCAAGGAGCGCGAAGGCTGCAATCAGATCGTCGAGCCCTTCATACGGCACGAGGCTGCTGATTGTCCCAATAATCTGCGCGTCCTGCTCAAGCCCGAGCCGGCCGCGGGCCTCACTCACTTCCCGGGGCTTCAGCAGGTAGTCCCCACCGATGGCGTTGGGGGCTACAAGAACATTGCCCTCTGGCACCTTGGCGGCCAAGATGTTCTCCTTCATGGCCTGTCCTAGGGTGATCACTCTGTCAGCGGACCTCATGATTTCGGTCTCGCGCTCCTGAAAAAGCCTGTAACGTTCGCTCTCCTTGGCATCAATGCCCCTAGTGGACGCCCAAGTATCAGCTAACTGCCCTCGGACCTCATAGACCCACGGAATCCCTAGGGACTCGGCAACCGCCCGCGCGACCACCCCGTTAACATAGTGCGTGGTTGTGTGAATGATGCTGGGGCGGAACTCTTGAGCCACCCGCAGGGTTTCCTCTGCCTGCTGTTGGAGACGCCCTGTGGCGGTGGCCTCGAGGCGGGCTGGCAGCAGCCGCCGATAACACACTCCGTCCACCAGGTCTTCCTGGCTGGCACCCAGCTTTCCTACCAGGACTGGATAGCCGAGACGCGTGACGGCAAGCGTCTCCCAGCCGGCTTCCTGCTGTGCCATCAGAATCGAGTGGGACCGCTGGGCGTAACCGCTTTGGGTGTGAGGCATGGAATTAGTGAGCAGGTGCAGCACGCGGTTGGGAACTGGTTCCGTCCGCACCGGCGAAAGGTCAGGCGCCCATCCGCGAAGCAGGGCTTGTTCCGACTCCAGCCGCGCCCGTTGCCTGCCTGGTCTGGTCCTGGACGAGCCGGCGCCGAGCGCGGCGATGGCTTTACTGACAGCGCCGACGTGCCAATAGCGCCGGCTAAGAGCAGCAGCATGGCCTCTGGCGCCGACGGAAATCTTGAGGAACTGATCCGCTACAGCGAGATTATTGGCGGCTAACGCAAGCTCCGCTAATTTCGCCGCCTTGCCGGACGATACAGACCCCTCAAGGGCGAGCTGCAGACGTCGTGTCATCCCAGCATGATCACCCCTGAGCAACTCGGCCATCACGAGGGGGATGGCGGTTGAGTTCGCCGGGAAAGTAGCGAGGAGCAGGCGTGCGGCTAATATGACATATTTTGCCGGAAGCCTACGGGAGACCTGGAGGTACAGCTGAAAGGGGTCATCAACAAGATTGTCGGCCACAGTTCGAAACGTCAGGCGGAGATTCCGCCACATTGATCTCACGTTGCCCGGCCATTCAGTGCAAGCAGGTCCCGGATGAGGTCCATGTAGCGGCGGGAAAGGACACCGTAGTCCGCATGGTTCTGCACCCAGGCACGACTTGTTCCGTTCCGGACCAGTCGTGTCCGGTCCTCCGCGAGCCCCCGCCACAGACCGGCCAGAGCCTGGGGGTCGTTTGGGACGATATCGCCGGCGTCGGCTTCGCTTATCACGCGCGCCGCCTCGCCCAGGACCATGGCAGTGGTATGCCGTCCTAGGGCGAGGACCTCGTACGTTTTGGACGGGATTGTGGTCTCAAACGACTTCCAGTCATCCCTGAGTGACACGATGCACGTGTCCGCCGAAGCATAACGGTCCAGTACATCCTGCCCGTGCAGGGAAGGGTGGAAAGTCACCGGTGCGCCCAGCTCGCGAGCAAGCTTCTGCAGTAGCGGCTTGCGGGAACCCGAGCCCACCATGTGGAGCTGCATGCGGTCGCCGACAATAGCACTCGCACGGATCGACGTTTCCAGATTCTGGCTCTCGCCGTGGTTTCCAAGGTACAGCGCCTCGAAAACCTCGCGCTTCAGGGGCGGTGCAGGCAGAGCCGGCAGGGAGCTCACGTGCAGGCCGTTGGAAATGGTTGCAACGTTCGATATTCCCCGGCTGCGAAGCACATCCGCGAAGCCATCCGTGACTGTTACGACGAGGTCGGCGCGCCGTTGCACGAAGTCGGCGAAGATCTCGAATCCGCTCTTAACACTTCCCTGGACCAGTCGGGCGTCGCGGGCCAGATCAGGCCATGCGTCCCGCATTTCCAGAACCAGAGGCAATCGGCGAAGACGTGCGAGCAAGTAACCGGCCGCCATCATGGGAAGACTTGGTACGGTCACGATCACCACGTCCGCTCGTCGGGTGAACATACCCGCAGGAACCGTCCACAGCGCTGAAAAACACTGATCTACGAGCCGCCATAAATGCCGTTTTCCATGCGGCAAAAAAGGCACACGGTGGATTCGTTCACCGTTGGGCCCTGGTTGGGAACGAAAAACCTTCCCCCCTATGCCTGCAAAAGCCTTGCGGCTTTCCGCAGGCGAATGCGCGACGGGAGTCACAACGTCGACGTCCCAGCTTTGCTTGCGAAACTCACTCACGATTGCGCTCCACCTGCGCTGCGGCGGGCTGCTCTCTGGCCAGTACGAATGGGTCAGGAGGAGAACCGCTATTTTTTGGCGCACCTCGTCAGGGTGATCTTCAATATTCAATTTGGCTCGCGGTTACTTAGCGGACCTGGAGGGGGTGCGCAGACCCTTGGAACCGAGGGCTCTGAAATACAAAATGCCAGCGCCCAGAAGTATTGCAATCGTCAGCAGCTGGACTCCCAAGGGACTGCCAGTGGCCACCGACACAACGGCCTGGACAGGGCTCCCTTGGTCCGGCTCCTCCTGCACTGGCGTAACCGAGGGTGTAGCAGAGGGAACGGCAGCTGCGATTGTTTGCCCTCCGTCTGCGGACGGCTCCGCCGTCTGTTCAACAACTGGCGATTCGACTGGAACCGGCATGGTGAGGGGGTCTCCGACTGGAGCCGTTTGCGCCGGCGCGGGCTGTCCCGCGGCAGGCAATTCTACTGCCGCAGGAGGAAGAGGGACACCTTCGGCAGGAACGACTGGCGGGGCGGCAGGTTCGCCAGAAGGCTCGCCCGGGGCGGGGACAGGAGCCGTCCCGACGGGGTCGGGCACGGGACCTTCCGTAGGAACGGGCTCCTGAGTGGGAGCCACCGGCGCTTCAGTGGTCGGTTCAGGGCCGAGTACCGGAGGGACTGATATGGAGGAATCCGGCGGCAAAGGCACATCGTCGGCGAACGCCGGCTGAAGGGGGGAAAGCGCTGAGACAGACAGGAGAAGCAATGCGGACACCGCTTTCACACGCTGCCTGCGCACCATGACCATTTCTTTTGACCCCAAGACGTTCCTGCCCCCCATGTAAATTTTGTTCGAACTCATCGCCAAAGCCTGATGCAAGGTCCGACTCGTGAGAACGTCAAGCAGCCGAAATCAGGCAGCTTAACATCAATAGTGTACGTGAGGCGTTCATGCCCACGCTCCACGCCTGTCCTAACCCAACTCCTCGGACCGATTTCCTGCTTCGGACACATGAGTCGAAGCCGTGATGGATCAGTACTTAAAGTTGAGGACCGTGGCCGTACCAGCCGTCAGCTTGAACTTTTGTGTTGGCGAGCCATAGTTAAACCCTTCTACCGTGGCTCGAGCGGCAACTGGAGCCGGAATAGCCTCTGCGCCGTCAATCCTGGTCCCGTCCTGACTGCCAAAACTCGAACCGGTTAGCCGCGTCATGGTACCCGTCCGTGCCCTACCAGGCAGCGTCAGGTTCACCTCAACCTGGGCGCTCGACTCGGGGTCGTTTTCATTCACGATGATAATGCTGGTGCTGCCGTCGGCTTGCTCCAAGGCATAGGCGTAGGTCAGCCCTCCACCGCTTTGTTCCACTTTCAAGAAATCACCTGAGCCCAGGGAAGCGGCCATCGCCAAACCAAGATAGGGCGCGCGCTTAGTCATGGTGCCGTTGGGCTTTAGATAGGCCCCGCCGGAGCAAATCGGGGACAGGGGCGGGCCGCCGGTGCAGGTCAGGAGTGAGCTGTGGAATCCGAGCCGCTGAATGCCGTTCTGGGCAGAACTCAGCACATAATCGACACTCCAGAGCGCGGATGCGTGCGTACGGCTGGTCGGATTCGCCCCGTCGCAGGCTGAGACTCCCGTCTCTGGTATCCAAACTTGCATTCCGGCTTGCCGCGCGACATCCAAAGCAGCTCGTTGATAGGCCAGGGTCCGTTCGTGCATCCTGGCGGATACCAGGTTGGCCATCGTTGGCGCGCTGTCCGGGTCCTTGGAGTCGCAGCTTGTCAGCGGATAATGGTGGAGGGACAGAATCTTCTGCTGGGGCGTGGAGGTCTTGACGAAAGGCTCCCACCAAGCTTCGGAGTATGCACCGGGCCCCAGCAGCGGAACATCGGGGGCCATTTTATGGATCGCGTCGGCGTATTGTTCCAGCTCACCCAAGTAGTCCTTCAACCCCCATCCGGAGGGCCGGACGCCGCTGGTGGGAAAGCCGTTCGGCTCATTGCCGACGGTGATACTTACAAGCCTTGCGCCGAATATCTCAGCGCCATATTTGGCCATGTCCCCAGCCCGGGCGGGATCGAAGTTCCCCAGGTCTACCGTCAGGCTGATCTGCGCGTCGGCAGCAACAAGCAAAGTATTGACGCGTTGGAAGTCTGCCGGGGTGACGGCGCGGACCGGCCGCGGTTTATCGCCCTTGAGATTGGACGGCACAGGTTCACCCGTAGACGTCCAGAACATGCGCCGGTCCACCGAACTGCCACCGAACCTGATGTGGGCCTTTCCAAGTCCGGTTAGCAGTCCAACCATCTCCGGGTTATCCCCGCGCAAACTCGTGTCCGCCAAATCGGTGGCTTCAAGGGACAGACCCACGATCCCCTCCGGCAGGGACGTTCCGGTCCTATCCCTCCCCACCGTGACGCTTAACGCCTCGACCGGTACTTGCGGAGACCCGGAGGGAGGACCCGCCTGGCTGTAGTAGGTCACAGCGGGAGCGGGGGGCAGTGGCTGTTCCGGAGTGGGAGCGAGTGAAGTTGGTGACGCAGGCACCGGCGCGGCGCTTCCCGGGTTTCCGGACTGCATCATGGGGACAAGAACGACGACGAGAGTCACAATCAGTAGCGCAGTTATGGCGGCCACCAGCCAGGCAAGACGGCCTTGCGTTGATCTCATGCCCCGCTCTCGTGCGGAAGAGTCTGGAGGTAAGGGTTCCGAGGCGGCCATGCGGTAGGTTCTCCAAGTCTGAATGGGTCGGCAACCAGACTAGAGCATTTTGTGTGAACGAATAGTTCACGGAACTCTACAGACAGGGCGCCTGTGCCGAATCCCGCGATGAACAGGCTCAACCACCAAGACCGGTGACCTTGGGCGCCCGCTTCTCGTGGAACGCCCGGAACCCTTCGGCATATTCCGCGGTGTAGATTACGTCCAGCGGCCGGTGCATGCCCAGCGGCTCGGTGAACGTCTCCTTGGACTCGTCCACCAGCAAGGGACGGCCGCGTTGCCCTCCGGCTTGTCCGGCTTGTCCGGCTTGCCCGAGGTGAACAGCTCGAACCGGACATTCTCTGGCTCCACGCCGCGCCTCGGCCAGGGTGTCCCGGCACAGCTGCACCAACTCGAACGGCCCGCACAGGATTCACTCATCCACATCGTCCGCGTGGATGGCGGTGCCGGAAAACCACGAGACCCCAGGTCTTGGCCAGCCGTTTCTTGCAGAGCCGGGCGGACCACCTATGCGGACGGGGAAGGCCCGGACTCGGCCGCGAACGTGGTTCCGCCTTCATCCGTCACCATCTGGTCCGATTCCCTGAGCGCCGCCGACGCGGAACAGTCATCGCACCGGCCAACAAACTGGTGGGGGCAGGCCGCGAGTTTGACTCCATCCCCGGTAGACATTCTGGTGCGCATGGTTCCCGCCGTTCCTGAATCGTCCCGGTTCACCAGGAGACTCATTCATCCAACCGCCGCGAGGGTGGTGCCGGCGAATGCTGCGGTGGGAGCCGTGGCCACTAAGCCCTCGCCTCGCCGGCACTTCCATTGAACAACCAGGCCGCGCGGGTGACACGAGTAGGCGATACCCGTTTACAAGGGGGCAACCGTACTTACCCAAGTCCAGGGAACCGCTCCCTACCTAAGCCCCCACCGGGCTTGGCTCCACAGGCGCCTAACCCCGAAACTGCGGCTCGCGCTTCTCCTGGAACGCCCGGAACCCCTCGGCGTAGTCATCGGTCTTGCAGAGCCGTGCCTGCTCGGTGTTTTCCTCCGCCATGGCCTCCCACAGGCCCAGGCGCTGGTCCCGGATGTGGGCCACCAGCTCCTTGCTGGCCACGAAGGCGCCGGTGGCACCCAAAGCCACCTTGGCCACGATCTCCCGGGTGCTGTCCAGCAACGACTCCGCCGGCATGGCCCGGCTGAACAGCCCCTGCGCCACGGCTTCGGCGCCGGAGATCAGGTCCGCCGTGTAGATCAGGTCCAGCGTCCGGTGCATCCCCAGCCGCTCGGTGAAGTACCAGTGCCCGCCCGAGTCCAAAGTAGCCCCCAGCTTGGCGAACGGCGAGCCGAACTTGGCGTTCTCCGCCACGTACACCACGTCCGTGGCCAGCAGCAGCCCCAGCCCCACGCCCAGGCAGGCACCGTGGGCGGCCGCGAACGTGGGCGCCGGGAAGGCCGCCATCTTCTTCAGCAGCGGCTCCACCAGCCCGCCCAGGTACGCGGCGGCGTCGTCGCTCTCCGGCGTCACGTTCTGGATGTCGCGGCCCGCGCAGAAGGCGCGGCCCTCTCCCCTCAGCAGCAGCGCCCGCACCTCACCGCGCGAGGCGGCGGCAGCAGCGTCGTCGTACGCCTGGGACAGCTCCGCCAGCGCCTGCTCGTCAAGCGAGTTCAGCTTGTAGGGGGCGTCCAGCACAACCTCGGCAACGCCGTTGGTGATGGAGAGGGAAATCATGGGGCTCCTATGGTTCAGACGGGCAACGGTGGGACCGCGGACTCAGACGTCGAAGTCGACGGTGACTTCCTTGCTGGTGGGGTGGCTCTGGCAGGTCAGCACATAGCCCTTGTCCAGCTCATCCTGCTCCAGCGCGTAGTTTTCGTCCATGGTGACGCTGCCGGTGACCACCTTGGCCCGGCACGTGCCGCACACTCCCCCGGCGCACGCGAACGGCACGTCCGGGCGGACCCGCAGCGCGGCGTTGAGGATGGACTCGCGGGCGTGGGTGGGGCTGGCTACCTCGCCCTGCAGGCCGTCCAGCTTGAACGTGATCTTGTACGTCTCCTTGGACTCGTCCACCAGCACAGGACGGCCCGCATTGCCCTCCGGCTTGTCCGGCTTGCCGGAGGTGAACAGCTCGAACCGGACGTTCTCCGGCTTCACCCCGCGCTCGGCCAGGGTATCCCGGCACAGCTGCACCAGCTCGAACGGCCCGCACAGGAACCACTCGTCCACATCGTCCGCGTGGATGGCGGTGCCCAGCAGCTGCCGGAGCTTCTCCGAATCGATCCGGCCGGACAGCAGCGGGGCGATCCGCTGCTCGCGGGACAGCACATGGTGGATGGCCAGCCGCTGCGGATACTTGTCCTTCAGGTCCGCGAGCTCCTCCAGGAACATCACGTCCATGGCCGCCTTGTTGGCGTAGATGAGATCGAACCGGCACTCCGGGTTGGCGGCCAGCAGCGTGCGGGCGATGGCGATCACCGGGGTGATGCCGGAACCGGCGGCGATGGCCACGAAGTTGGCTTCCCCTTGGGAGGCCACGTCCCCCGCCAGCTCCTCCGGGTTGTTCATGGAGTTCATCCGGTTCTGCTCCACGGCCTGGCCGTCGCGGCCGTGCCGGGACACGAACGCGCCCATGGGACTCATCACGTCCAGGGTGTCCCCGGCCTTCAGCTCGGCATTGGCCCAGGTGGAGAACAGCCCGCCCAGGTCCTTCTTGATGGCCACCCGGATCTCGCTGGTGCCGTCCTCGAAGCTGCGCGGCTCGGCGCAGATGGAGTAGCTGCGGCGGATTTCCTTGGGCTCGCCGGTCTCGTCCGGCAGCGTGGTGCGCAGCGCCACGTACTGGCCGGGCAGGTAGTCGAACTGGCCGGCGAGCTCCGCAGGCACGTGGAAGGAGACCTCGATGGCATCCTCGGTGAGCCGGCGCACCTCCTTCACGGCGAGCGTGTGGAAGGACGGACGACGGCGGCCGGTGGCCTGCGCCTCTTCGGCGGCGGTCTGGCGGACAACAGGCATGGGGCTTCCTTACAGCACTTTGAAGTAGTCGAACGGTTCCTTGCAGTCCTGGCAGACGTACAGCGCCTTGCAGGAGGTGGAGCCGAAGCGGGTGAGCTCTTTGGTGTTCAGGCTGGCGCACTGCGGGCACTTGACGGCCATTTTCAGGCGGATGGGCCCGGCGTGGCGTGCCGCGTGGCTCATGCCCGTGGGCGGTGCGATGCCGTATTCCCGCAGCTTCTGCTTGCCGGCTTCCGTCATCCAGTCCGTGGTCCAGGCCGGGGCGAGGACCAGGTCCACCTCCACGTCCGCGTAGCCTTCCTGGGCGAACGCGGTCTTCAGGTCGTCGCGGATGGCGTCCATGGCCGGGCAGCCCGAGTACGTGGGCGTAATGGTGACTTTTACGTGGTCAGTCCCGTGTTCCTTCGTCACTGCGACATTCCGCAGGATCCCCAGGTCCTCGATGCTGAGCACCGGGATTTCCGGGTCCACAACCGTGGCCGCGATGTCCCAGGCCTTCTGCCGCGGCGTCTGGGTCCTCGACTCGAAATCGGAAATGTACATGTCCATGACGGTCACCAGCTTGCTCCGGGGTGTTCGCGGGCCAGCACCTGCATCTCGGCCAGGATGTAGCCGAGGTACTCGGAATGCCTGCCCTGCCGGCCGCCGCCGGGTGCAGCGGGAACGTCCGGGACCTCCAGCCCGGCCTCGGCCAGGACTTCGCCGGTCAGCCGGTCAAAGTCCTCCTTGAGCGAGGAAGGCGCGACGGCGATGCCCGCCTCCGTGAGGCGGCCCGTCAGGTCGTCGTCGCGGAAGAGTTCCTCAACGTACGGCCACATGATGCGCAGGCCGTGGATCATCCGGGTACGGGATTCCTCCGTGCCGCCGGCCAGGCGCAGGATCCACTGGGCGGCGTGGTCGCGGTGGTAGTCCACTTCCTTCACGGCCTTCGCGGCGATGGCGGCCAGGGTGGCGTCCTTTGATTCGGTCAGCTTGCCGTAGAGGAGGAACTGGTAGTAGCTCACCACGAACTGGCGGGCAATCGTGGCCGCGAAGTCGCCGTTGGGCTGCTCGAACAGCTGGACGCTGCGGAACTCGTGCTCGCGGCGGAAGTAGGCGAGGTCATCCTCGGACTTGGGCGTTCCGTCCTCTTTTGTGAGGGCGCCGCCGGCGTAGCTGAGGAAGGAGCGGGCGTGGCCCAGCTGGTCCAGGGCGATGTTGCCCAGGGCGATGTCCTCCTCCAGCTCGGGTGCGCGGGAAATCCAGTGGCCCAGGCGCTGGGCCAGGATCAGGGCGTCGTCGCCCAGGCGCAGCGCGTACTCGGCGGTGTCTTCGGACGGCTTGGCCAGGCCGGTGCGGACCTCGAGCGCGATATCCTCCGGGCGGAGCGCGTTGCCTGGGGTGATGCGGGTGGCGGAGGCGTTGCTGTCGCCGGCCACGCCGGTGGAGATGTCGCCGTGGCCGCTCACAGGTGCTTCACCCCTTCGCTCTTGGTGTAGTACGTGGCGTGGCGGTAGTCCTTGCCCTGGGGCGATTCGAAGAACGAGCCCTTGGCGTCCGGATCGCTGGCGGCGATGGCATCCGCGGGGACAACCCAGATGGACACGCCCTCGTTGCGGCGGGTGTAGAGGTCCCGGGCATTGCGCAGGGCCATGGCGGCATCCGGTGCGTGCAGGGAGCCGGCGTGGACGTGGCTCAGGCCGCGGCTGGACCGGACGAAGACCTCCCAGAGGCCCCAGGCGGAGCGGTCGTGGTGCTCCTGCGGAGCCGGGGATGCCTTCGGGGCGTCGCGGTTGATTTCCGTTGCCGAGCTGGCGGGGGCTTCGGGGTTGCCGTGGGGGGTCATGCTGCGTATTCCTTCGTCGTCATTGACTGCTTTGCTGCCTGTTTTGCTGCATAGGCGGCCGCTGCCTCGCGGACCCACGCGCCGTCGTCGTGCGCCTGCCTGCGGCGCTCAAGCCGCTGGGAGTTGCAGGGGCCGCGGCCGGCGAGCACTTCGTGGAACTCGTGCCAGTCCAGCGGGCCGTGCTCCCACTTCTTC
The DNA here is from genome assembly GCF_009741265.1 of Pseudarthrobacter sp. GA104. Taxonomy (GTDB): domain Bacteria; phylum Actinomycetota; class Actinomycetes; order Actinomycetales; family Micrococcaceae; genus Arthrobacter. Next base: position 3,162,882 of record NZ_WOWL01000001.1, on the reverse strand, counting down.
GTGTCCTCGTTGTAGCGGATCTGGTCATCCGGGAGGGTGAGGCCCAGGACCCTGACCTGCTCCACCATCATGCCCACGAAGCGGCTGCGGAGTTCGTCGTTGCTGAAGCGCTTGATGTTCCAGGCCATGGACTGCTTGGAGTTGGGCGAATCGTCATCCGGCGGGCCGAACATCATCAGGGCCGGGGCGTACCAGCGGTTCACGGCGTCCTGGGCCATCTGCTTCTGCGCGGGGGTGCCGTTGGAGAGTTCCAGCAGGATCTCGAAGCCCTGGCGCTGGTGGAAGGACTCTTCCTTGCAGATGCGCACCATGGCGCGGCCGTAGGGGCCGTAGGAGGCGCGGCACAGCGGGACCTGGTTGCAGATGGCAGCGCCGTCCACCAGCCAGCCGATGGCGCCCATGTCCGCCCAGGTCAGCGCGGGGTAGTTGAAGATGCTCGAGTAGCGGGCCTTGCCGGCGATCAGCGCGTCCGTCATCTCGTCCCGGTTCTGGCCCAGGGTCTCGGCGGCGGAGTAGAGGTACAGCCCGTGGCCGGCCTCGTCCTGGACCTTGGCCATGAGGATGGCCTTGCGCTTCAGGCTGGGGGCGCGGGAAATCCAGTTGGCCTCCGGCTGCATGCCGATGATCTCGGAGTGGGCGTGCTGGGAGATCTGGCGCAGCAGGGTCTTGCGGTAGGCCGCAGGCATCCAGTCCCGGGGCTCGATGCGCGAGTCCTCGGCGATAACGCGGTCGAAGTTGGCCTGGCCCGCCGCGTCTGCCGTTTCGCTGGTTCCAGCCGTTCGCTCAGCCGGCACTGACTGCAAGTTCTGCGCTGCCATGGTTGCTCCTATGCAAAGACCTTCGGGGGCGGTCGGAATTATTTACCGACCGTTCGTTCAGGATATGCGGGAGCGCCGGACCCCGTCAAGCGCCGGGCATGCGGTGCGCCGGCAGCTTCGCGTGGATCGGGGACTAGGGTTCCAACGTGTCCAGGGTGGCCGCGGGGAGGTTGCCGGCCGGCTGGGGCCGGCCGTAGAGATACCCCTGCTGGTGGTCGCAGCCGATGCTGTTCAGGTAATCAGCCTGCTCCCGGGTTTCAATTCCTTCGGCGGTTACCGTCATGCCGAGGTTGTGGGCCATGTCCACCATCGAGATGATGATTGGTGAGTGCGCGTCCGGCCCGGCAATGCGGTGCGTAAACGATTTATCGAGTTTGACCGCGTCCACGGGCAATTCCTGCAGGCGTCCGAAAGATGAGTAACCGGTGCCGAAATCGTCAACGGCAATCCTCACGCCATGCCGGCGCAGTTCCGCCAACTGGGCAATGACCCCGCACTCCTCTTCCAGGAAGACGCTCTCCGTGACCTCAAGGACAAGTTGCCCGGGGTTGATCCCGGCGGTCCGCAGAATTTCCAACACCGATTCCGCGTAGTCCACATCGCGGAGCTCCAGCCCGGAGACGTTGACGGCGATGCTGCGCTCGGCGTCAGCGCCAAGCCAGGCGGCCATGTCCGCGGACACCTTGGTCAGCATCATGGTCCCCAGGTCCCGGATCAGGCCGGTCGCTTCTGCATGGGGTATGAAGTCAGACGGCAGCCGTATCCCACCCTCATGCTGCCAGCGGGCCAGCGCCTCCACTTGGCAGACCTCCCCGGTCCGCGCCACCACAATTTGGTAGAAGGGCACGATCGCGTCGCCGGCAATTGCCTTCCGGAGATTGTCCTGCAGGGCCGCGCGTTCGACGAGTTTGCTCATCATCCCGGGGTCGAAGCGGACGAAACGGTTCTTGCCTGCAGACTTTGCAGCATACATAGCGATATCCGCTCGCCTCAGAAGGTCCACTCCACCGTCCTGATCGGAACAATTTGAACCACATCCCGCAATTCCGACGCTCAGGCTGACGGCAAGTTGGACCCCGCCCACGTCAATGGGACGCTGGGCCAGGTCAACGAGCCTGCCCGCGACCGCTTCCGCGTCACTCCCGCCAGGGAGGAGCACCACGAACTCATCTCCGCCAATCCTGGCAACAATGTCCTCCCTGCGAACCACGCCGCGGATGCGCCGTGCCAGCTCGATGAGCATCCCGTCCCCGCACTGGTGACCGTGGACATCATTGATTTCCTTGAAGTCGTCCAGGTCCAGCAGCAGCAGGGATAATTCCTGGGCGCCTGCCGCAGCGGCCTTCCTCAGCTCGTCGTTGAAGAGTGCCCGGTTGCCGAGTCCTGTCAGGGCATCCGTGAACGCTAGCTTCCGCAGTTCATCGGCCCTGCTGGCAAGATCTTCAAGGGCCCGGTCGGCTTTGATTTCGGCCTGGCGCCGGGCAGTGATGTCCCGGAAACTCCAAACGCGCCCGACGATCCGGTCCGCGATCATCTGCGGACGCGAAAACCGCTCGAACACCCTGCCGTCTTTGAACTCCAGGATGTCCAGACTTTCGGCCTGCGGGCGGTCGTACAGCTCACGCACCTTTGCCAGGAACGCCTCCGGCTCCTGCAGTTGGTCAACGACCAGGCCGATGACTGCCTGGTCGTCATGGGTAGCCAGAATGGTGCGCGGGATCCTCCACATGGAAGCGAAATTGGCGTTGATGCCGGTAATGCGGCCATCCAGCCCGACCACCAGCAACCCGTCAGCGGTGGACTCCAACGTCGCATTTAGAAGGGAAACCAGGTTCTGCAGGTCGGCCGTTCCGCCCTCGTTCTCCCGCAGTTCGCGGATGGTCAAAACAACACAGGGTTCCTGCCCCGTCCCGGCAAAACCGACTTCCACAGAAAAGCTGTGGCCCCCTACCCACTGTCCCCGCGTATGGAATACTCCGGCGTCCCCGGCGGGACCAGCCGCCGGGCACACATCAGCCGTTATCCGGGTGTGCCACTCCGGAAGCAACGACGTTATGGGTATTCCCTCAAGGCTTCCGGAACTACGCCCGAACAACGCCCCCGCGAAAGGATTGGCCGAGATAATGACACCGCTTTTGCGTTCCAGAACAAGAATTGCGCACCTGGCCAGCTCAAAGATCCTCTGAGCCGAAATATCCGGGCGAACAGCCGCTGCATGACCGTCCACGTATCCTCCCATACCCATAAACAGTTGCTGTCAAAGGTAACCTACTCCCGGGTAGTAGCGAACAGCGTCGGCTCCCGAAGCCAGCACCCCATCACCTCCTGCGAAAGGTGCTCGGCCACGGTCTGTAATGTCTACGAAATGTCCCGCCCGGCCTACACCGCGCACATATACTGGCCACGCCCTACCGGGCCTAATGACAGCCTAAGGTCTCCTCACGTCGGCGTTTGGGCGCCGCCGACTGCTCCCAGCCCGCACACAGTTTTCCTGCATCGCTCGACGCCGGGCCTCCATGAAACCGGTGTTTGCACGGACGTCGGATGCCGACTTCTAAGAACGGATGATCATGAGACGGTTCCTGGTATTGATGAGTGCTGTTGCGCTGGCCTGCCTTGGCATGCCAGCGCTGGTTCCTGGTACGGCCCAGGCCGCACCGGGGCCGTGCATAGGCGCACCTGCAGCCGACGGGACGAGCTACGCCGAAACGCGGCAGTTCGTGGACACCCAGGCATGGTGGGTGCCGGAAGCGGATCAAGCAAACAACACCACCACCAACTCCGGCCACCTGCACCTGGGGGCGTGCATACCTGAGCGCGAAACGATCAGTTCGGGCAACCTCACCGTCAAAGTGAGGGTGGTTCTCCACGACAACCCCGGCAAGGCGAACTACGTCTCCATGGTGTTCAAAACCTCAGACAATGAAACAACCGTCCAAAAATGCTACTTGCGGGCCACCGCGGCAAACTTCAGCTGCCCGGGGCCTGCAAGCAACGGCAAAGGCGATTTTGTGTGCTCCGGCACCTGTGAGCGGTGGCTGACGTTCTCGCAGCCGATCTCTTCGTTCAACCATTCCGGCCTGCAGGAAGTCCGCTTCCGCGCGTTCGTCCCGGAGCCGGACAGCAAGCAAATGGTCGCCAGCTTCAACTGGCAGGTGGGCATCCAAAACGGAAAGTCCCCGTCGAACGTCTCGAGGTACGCCTTCCTGCGCGGCAAGGGCTGGTACACGCACGCCGAGTACTGCGAGGCCTCGGTCCGCAGCCTCCCCCTTCCCGACGGCCCGGTTTCAGGCATCTGGACGCCAGTAGTGGGGCTCACCACCCATCCTGACGGCTCACTCCCGGCCACCCGCTCATTCATCGCGATCGACCCGGACTTCCATGCGTCCCCGGCACGCCCCGGAACCGTACTGCGGGACGCCGCCGGCCCCTACGGGCCCGAACCTTTTGGGGCCGCTCCCCTGTCCATTGACACCCGGACCCTGGCCAACGGCGTGCACAAGCTGCACCTGCGCACATCGTGCCGCGACAACACGCTGGGTTCAACCAACTCCGGCGTGACGGTGATTCCCTTCACGGTGGCCAACTGACGGCACCCATGTCCGCCGAGTTCAGGGACGGATAGTTGGAGGTGCTGAGGTAGCGGGCCTTGCCGGGCGAGTAGGCAAGGCCCGCTGCCTGCGGAAGCAACGCTCTCTCACTTGATGCGGCCTTTCGCCCAACGCTCCTGCACCCCGCCGTAACACTTAGCCGAATTAGCGCATGGAAAGTTTGCATAATTCACTGGGACGGGTAATCTTCCTAATTAGGTAAGGCTAACCTTGGCGTACGCGGCAAGGCCCGCTGCCCCTGCCTACCCTCCCCATGCGGGCCTTATTAGCGTCCGCACTTGTTACAGCACCCCAACCAAAGGACTTACGTTGCTTCGTCATGCCCTGGCCGCAGTGGTCACCCCCCTTGTCCTCCTCGCCCTGACCGGTTGCGGCACCCAAGCCGCCGCCAACACCCAAGCCGCAAAGGAAGATGCGTTCACGGTTCCCGCCGGCGTTCAGGAGCAGTACCAGGTACTGGCCGATGAGCTTGCCGAAAAGGGCAAGACCGTCGAGTCCGGGGAATGGACCGTCAATCTGATCACCGAGGCGGCCGAGCCGTGGTTTGACGAGCACGGTACGCATTTCCGTGCGCCGGAAGCCGGCGAGACCCACCACATCGAGATCATTCCTGTCGAGGCCTCGACCGGCAGGATCGTCCCCGACGTGCCGATCACGCTGGAGGTGGTAGACGCCCAGGACAAGGTGGTCCAGTCGATGGAACTGAATTTCTACTACTCCACCTTCTATCACTACGCCAACAACTTCACCGTGCCGGAAGCAGGGACCTATACAGTGCGCGCCACCCTCGGCGTCCCCGCGTTCAACCGCCACGGCGAAGAGTCCGACACGCCGCCCCTGATTGAGGGCACCACCGTGGAGTTCAAAGACGTCGAGCTGAGCTAGGTTCCACATGTCACTTTCCACCCGTTCGCGGCGCTTCGGCGGGCGGCGAAGCCGGGTTCGGCGATGACAGGCGTGGCGCTCCGGCCGGGCACGCCGGAGGCGGGCGCCCCGGAAACAGGACCGGCGCGCCCGCCGGCACCGTTGTCACGCCGCCACAGGCAGCGACTGGTCCTCCTCGGGGTGCTGTGCACGGCCGGATGGCTGGCTTCGGTGCTCGTGGGGCATTACGTGGACTGCGGGCCGGAACTCCACCGGATCGGCCTTGCCGTTCACATCCTCGCCCTGGTGCTGTCGTTCGGCACCATCCTGGTGGTCGACTGGCTGGGACTGCTGTGGCTGCTTGGCAAGATGGAAATGCACGAGTCCGGGAAGCTTGAGGCCGCCGCAAAGCCGCTCATTTGGGGCGGCCTCGCCCTGCTGCTGGTTTCAGGCGCCCTGATCAGCCCTGACCTGACCAGCACGGTCACAGTGGTCAAACTCGTGGCCGTCCTAGTGCTGATGCTCAACGGCCTCAGCATCGCACCGGCCATGCACCGGCTGCTTGCGCTCCCGCCGAGCACACGCTTCAGCGAGCTGACAAAGAGGCTGCGGCTTCGACTCCTGATCGCACTGACCGTTTCCCAGACCTGCTGGTGGACTGCAGTGCTCATCGGCCTCATCAACAGCACGCTGCGTCGCTGGGCAGGCGCCTGACGCGCTCTATCAATCCGGCCAATCCGGTACTTCCCCCGCACCGGCGCGCACCGCCGTCGTGCGTTCCTGCCCGGTTACCTTCCTGGCACGGGGTGCGGCGCGCCGAGGACGACGGCGGCGCGTCGCACCTCTGGACCGCCCCTCGCCAGACAGCAACTGGGCAGGAACGCGCCCACGCGGCTTCATCCATACTTCGTAGCAAGCCCCCCGAGTGCAGCCCTCAGGTTCTGGGACGCGTTACGGGGGCGTTACAGTCTACGCTGCAGCTTGGCGAATGAGCCAGCTGACGCCGGTATTCCTGCGGACATGGAAGCGCCCCGATGTTATTGGGGGATACATCGGGGCGCCTGGAAAAAGCATAGGTCCGGGGTTTATTCAAATCAAATGCCAAACCCGTACGGCGGGGCGAAGGATATGGCCCAACCCCCAATAGGATTCCGAGGCCATATCCCCGCCGGTCCGTGGGTCCCTGCAGGGGCGCGAAAACGTTGTTTTCTGCACAGTGGATCCCATGGCGCCGGCATACCTGCGCACGATGGCGAGGTGCCTATTGGCGGGGGGTGGAGGGCAGTCGTGGCCATGCGGACAGCGGCGCGGTCACAGACGGGACCCCCGGGAAACTCTGAGAGGCCGCTGCATGACCTCTCAGAGAATACCAAGTCGGCAGCCCTGCGTGAAACGTCACCGCTCCGCCCGGCTGACGCGGCAGCCGCGCGCCGTCGTCGTGCGTTCCTGCCCGGGCGCCCTCCCCGCCCCCGTGCAACGCGCCGCGAACGACGGCGTGTCCCGCTTTTGGAGGGTGTCTCCCCGAATGCAACTGGGCAGGAAGGTACGGCTGGCCGCCAAACGCTCGATCACTTACTGCGGCTTTTTCCCGAACGCTTTTTCACCTCCCGCACGGCGACTGATAGAGGGTCGGTCAAAAACACACGTCAAGTGATAGAGGGTCGGTCAAAAACACACGTCAAGTGAGAGAGCGTCCCGGGCGGGGGTGGGTGGGGGTTACCGGGTCACCTCTTCCAGCAGCTCCAGCACATGCCGGTACTGTTCGCCGGTTGCCCGGGTCATGCCCAGTTCGCAGGTCCGGTTGCAGGAGGCATGGGCCGCCGCCCCCATTTCCGCGACTTCCTCCCCCTGCTTCCGGGTGGCGGACGCGGTGAGCTCGGGGTGGAGCATGCCCCGGTCCCCCGCGAACGCGCAGCAGCCCCAGTTCACCGGAACATCCACCTTCTCCGCCACCGCAGCCGCCACCGCATCCAGGGAGCCGTTGATCCCCATGCGCGTGGAGGAGCAGGTGGGGTGCAGGGCCAGCGACTCGAGCTTTGCGTGCTCCGGCAGCTTGGGCAGGATGTGCTCGGCGGCGAAGTCCACGGCGTCCACGATCCGCAGCGGCCGCTGGCCCGCCAGCGGAACGTCCGACTCCACGGCCTGGCGCAAGCCCTCGGTGCAGGAGGACGCATCGCAGACGATGGCCAGTTCGCCGTCCCGGGTGGCCTCCCGGAGCGCGGCGATGGTTTTCTCCTGCATGGTCGCCTGGCCGGCCACCATGCCCTTGGAGGACCAGGGGGTGCCGCAGCAGAGCCCGTCAATGCCCGCCGGCACCAGCAGGGTGATGCCCGCGCGCCCGCACAGCTGCTCGAAGCTGTACTGGACGCCGCGGCCTGCAGACGCGCCGGCAGAACCTGCCTGGCCTGGGCCGGCCTGGCCCGCCGGCCCGAACATCGTCCCCACGCACGCGGGGAAGTAGACGGCGTCCGGCGCCCCGTCCGGCGTCGGACGCTTCCGCACGGAACCGCCGCCCGGCAGCTCCGGCGAGTGCAGCGGCACCGTGTCCGTCCCCAGGACCGCCCGGGCGGCCTTGTTGGGCGCGGCCACGGCCGCAGCGGGCAGCTTGTCCACCACGGTCAGGGCCAGCGAGGCGCCGCGGGTGACGCCTTCCCAGTGCTTCGCCGCGGCGTTCCAGGCGCCGTTCGCCACGGGCCCGGCATCCGAACGCCTGATCCGCTTCACCAGCAGGCCGGTGTTGATGTCCACGGGACAGGCGGTCTGGCACATGCCGTCCACCGCGCAGGTCTGCACGGACTCGTAGTCGTAGTCCTTTTCCAGCTGCTTCACCAGCGCCGTGTCCCCGGCCAGGCGCGCGGATTCGATGGCGCGCAGGGTGACGATCCGCTGCCGCGGCGTCAGCGTCAGGTCCTTGCTGGGGCACACCGGCTCGCAGTAGCCGCAGGAGACGCAGCGGTCCACCTCCTCCGCCACCGGCGGCGCCGTCTTGATGTGGCGCAGGTGCGCCTGCGGATCGTCGTCCATGATGACGCCCGGGTTCAGCATCCCGGCCGGATCGAACAGCTGCTTGATCCTGCGCATCACGCCGTACAGTTCGTCCCCGTACTGCCGCCGGACGTAGGGCGCCATCACCCGGCCGGTGCCGTGCTCGGCCTTGAGCGAGCCGCCTTCGCCCAGGACCAAATCCACCATGTCCTCCGTGAACGAGCTGTACCTGTCCAGCTCCTCGGCCGTGGCGAACCCGTCCGTGAGCATGAAGTGGACGTTGCCGTCCTTCGCGTGGCCGAAGATCACGCTGTTGCTGTAGCTGTACTTGTCGAACAGCCCGATCAGTTCCCGGCACGTCCGGCCCAGCGCCGGCACGGGCACCACAATGTCCTCCAGGAGGGCCGTGGTCCCCTGCGGGCGGGCGCCGGCCACCGAGGCGTACAGGCCCTTGCGGAGGTGCCAGAGCCCGGCCCGCGCCGCGGCGTCACCGGTGAACCGGGCCTCGGCCGAGAGGTTCAGCCCCGCCAGGACGCCCTCGCCGCCCAGCCGCAGGGCGGCCAGTTCGTCCGGCCCTTCGGCCGAGTATTCAACCAGCAGCGCGGCGTGGTCCCGCACCACAAGATCGCGTACGACGGCGGGAGTCCCCTTCAGCGCCTGGCCCACCTTCAGGGACAGGGCGTCCATGAGTTCCACCGTGGCCGCGCCGGTCCCCACCAGTTCCGGCAGCGCCGCGTTCGCGGCCTGCAGGTCCGGGAAGACCAGCAGGCCCGTGGCGGCGTGCTGCAGCCGCGGGATGGTGCGGAACACCGCCTCCGCCACGAAGCCCAGCGTGCCTTCGCTGCCCACGATCAGGTGGGCCATGATGTCCACCGGGGTGCTGTGGTCCAGCAGCGAGTTCAGGCCGTAGCCCATGGTGTTCTTCATGGAGAACTGCTGCCGGATCCGGCGCACGGACTCGCTGTTGCCGCGCACCCGGGCGGCCAGCTGCGCCAGGCCTTCGTACAGTTCCGGCTCCAGCGTCCGCAGCTTCTGGTCCGCGTCCGGCGCCCCGGTGTCGATGACCGTGCCCGAGGGCAGCACCACCGTCAGGGACTCCAGCGTCCGGTAGGCGTTGTCCACGGTGCCGCAGTTCATCCCGGACGAGTTGTTGGCCACCACCCCGCCCACCGTGCAGGCCGCCTCGCTGGCCGGATCCGGGCCGAACTTGCGCCCGTACGGTGCCAGCCGCGCGTTCAGCGCCCGCACGGTGACGCCCGGCTGCACGCGGACCCGCGCGCCGCCGTCGAGCACTTCAACGTCCCTGAAGTTGCGCCGCACGTCCACCAGCACGCCGTCGGTGACCGCCTGGCCGCTGAGGCTGGTGCCGCCCGAGCGGAACGTCAGCGGGACGCCCTGCTCAGCGCTCGCGCGCAGGAGCCCGCCCACGTCCGCCGCGCTGCCGGCCGTCACCACGGCCTGCGGGATGAGCAGGAAGTGCGAGGCGTCATGGGCATTGGCATGGAGGTCGATGGCCCGGGTTTTGACCTGGGCGGGATCATTGACTGCCGCGCGGAGGCCGGCGAGGTCCAGGGACACCATCAGGGAACCATCCAGCCCAGGACGGGGGTGGACTGCAGGAAGATCAGCACGGTGATGAGGGCCAGGAGGCCCAGGCTCCAGCCGACGAGCTTGCGGAAGAGGGTCCCCTCGGCGCCGTCAAGGCCCACCGCTGCCGAGGCGACAGCCAGGTTCTGCAGCGACAGCATCTTGCCCATCACGCCCGCGGAGGAGTTGGAAGCTGCCATCAGCACCGGCGACAGTCCGGTCTGCTGGGCGGCGGTGGCCTGCATCTGCCCGAACAGCGAGTTGGAGGAGGTGTCCGAGCCGGTCAGGGCAACACCGATCCAGCCGATCAGCGGCGAGAGCAGGGCGAAGAAGCCGCCGGCCGAGGCGAGGGCGAAGCCCAGCGTGGTGGTCTGGCCGGACAGGTTCATGACGAAGGACAGTCCAAGGACGGCGGTCACGGTGACGATGGTCCACCGGAGCTGCACCAGGGTGTCCCGGTAAATGCGCAGGCCCTGCGATGCGGTGATCTTGTAGAGCGCCATGGTGATGATGCCGGAGAGCAGGAGCAGGGTGCCGGTGGCCTTGAGGTGGTCCAGCTTGAACTTTGTGGCCGCCACGGGCTTGCCGGCGGAATCGGTGATGTCCAGGCCGGGCCAGGCGAACGTCACGCTGCCAACCTGGCTCAGCCATGCCTTGACCGCGGGAATCTGGGCCACCGAGAAGACCGCGATGATGATCAGGTAGGGGGCGATCGCCATCCAGATCTGGCGCGGCGCGGGCCGGGAGTTGTCAGTGGGAATGCTGGCGCCGGCTGCGGCGGCGGTTCCTGCGGCCGGGGCAGCCGGTCCGCTTGTTGACCCGGCGGAGCGGGCACCCGCGCGGGCGCCGGCCCCAGCATGCGCGGCTTCCGGAGCAGCCTCCACGGCACCTCCGATGCCAACGTTTTCTGCCGGCTGCCAGACCTTCAGCATCAGCAGGACGGCGGCCACGGTGACGACGGCGGCCACCACGTCCGTCAGTTCGACGGCGAGGTAGTTGGAGGTGACGAACTGCGCGGCCCCGAAGGCAGCGCCGGCCACCAGGGCAACGGGCCAGGTCTGCTTCAGGCCGCGCTTGCCGTCCACGATGAAGACGAGAAGCAGGGGCACGATCAGGGCGATGAAGGGCGTCTGGCGGCCGGCCATCGAGGACAGGTCATGCAGCGGCAGGCCGGTGACGCCGTTCAGGGCGATGATCGGCGCGGCCATGGCACCAAAGGCCACCGGTGCGGTGTTGGCCAGCAGCGAGACCACGGCCGACTTCAGCGGCTTCATGCCCGCCGCCATCAGCATTGCCGCCGAGATGGCCACGGGGGCGCCGAAGCCGGCCAGGGACTCCAGCAGCGCGCCGAAACAGAAGGCGATCAGGATCGAGAGGATCCGCAGGTCGTTGGAAATGGACCGGATGGTCCGGCCCAGCACTTCAAACCACGGCGTGGCCACGGTGAGCCGGTAGATCCACAGCGCGTTGACCAGGATCCACAGGATGGGGAACAGGCCGTAGAACATGCCGGCGGCGGTGGCGGCCAGGGCCTGGCCGGCGGGCATCCGCCAGCCGACGACGGCCAGCACGAGGGACAGCGCCAGGCTGGCCAGGGCCGCTATGGGGGCCTTGACCTTGAAGACGCCCAGAAGGACGAAGAGCAGGATGAGCGGAAAAGCCGCGCAGAGGGCTGAAATCAGTAGGGACCCGGCGATGGGGTCGAGGATCTGCTGAAACATGTGTCTCCAGATTGTGTTAGGCGTCACAACTCCGTGGCGCCCTCAAATTGTCTAACAAGTACACATGACGGTCAAGTGCAGATGCTGACTTGTCTGGCAAAATAAGGAAACGGGGACAGTTTTGGGAGGAACGCCAGTGGCCGGACGTGTTGCAGCAGTCTCGATCGTGGATGCGATCGCCGCGGATTTGCGGAGCCGCGTCTTCTCCGGCGAACTCGGCTCGGGCGTGGCGCTCACCGAGACGGACGTGGCGTCTTCCTACGAGGTGGCCCGCCCCACCGCCAAGGCCTCGATCGAGAAGCTCGTCGCCGAGGGGCTGCTGGACCGCGGCACCCACAAGACCGCGCGGGTGGTGGACCTGGGGCCGGAATCCGTCCGGGACATCTACCTGGCCAGGGCATACCTGGAAAGCGAAGTGCTCCGGCGGCTGGCGTCCGGCCGAACGGTGCCGGCGAGTGCCGTGCAGGCCAATAACGATATTGCGGCATTGAAGACCGGCGCACCGCTTGACGTTGTGGAACCGGACATGCGGTTCCACACCAGCCTGATTGACGCGGTGGGCAACCAACGCATCAGCCGCATGTACCTGTCGCTGGTGGGCGAAGTCCGGCTATGCATGTCCCGCGTGCAGTCGCTGCACCTCCTGGATACCGCCCTGATCCAGGCCGAGCACCAGAAGCTCCTGGAACTGATCGAGGCCGGCCGCGGGGACGAAGCCGCGCAGCTGCTGGACGTCCACCTTGGCCGCGCCCGCGAACGTCTCGTGGCCGCCATGGGAGGCACGCCGGGGCCGGAAGCCGACCTGCCGCCGTCGGACGCTGCTGCCGGCTAGGCACCGGGCATGCTCAGGAGCGGGCCCTGGCCGTCTGCTCGTGGAGCCAGCCAACGTGGCGGCGGAGCAGGTCCGCGGCAAGGTCCGCGTTCCGCGCTTCCACGGCATTGAAGATTGCGTGGTGGTGCGCCCTCAGCTCGGCGAGGACCACCGGCCACTGGCCCAGGGCCGCAAGGGCGTCCTTGATATAGCCGCGGATGGAGCCGCTGAGGGAATCCATGATGGTTTCGATCACCGCGTTGCCTGCCAGGGCACTGAGGGCCAGGTGGAACTGCGCGTCCAGGGCGTGGAATGTTTCCGGATCGATGTCCGGGGCATCCATCGCCAGGAGCAGTTCCCTGGCCCGCTCGATACCCTCAGGGTTGTCCTTTTCGGCCGCGGTCCGGGCCGCCCAGGTTTCCAGGAGGATGCGGGCCTCGACGATGTCTGCCACGGGAAGCCGGCTGCTGGCGACGTGCAGGCGGAGGGTGGAGGACAGTCCAGCCGACGGCTCTGAGACAATGACGGCGCCGGATTTGGGGCCGGACTTGTTCGAGCTGCGGAGGATCCCCATGGCGTCGAGGAGGCGCATGGCTTCGCGGACGGAGGCGCGGGAGATGCCGTAGGTTTCCGCCAGGATGCGTTCTCCGGGAAGCTGGTCCCCTGCCTTGAAGCGCCCGGAGCGGAGGCCCGCTTCGACGTCGTCCAACAGGACATCGTAGGTCCGCTTCGGTGAAGATTCCGCTGCTGATTCCGCCATGCTTCCATCCTGCCCTACGGGACCAACATCACTGCGTTCGCGCCGGCGCGCGGACGGCGGAAAGGGGTAGCGGAACCGGCGCCGCCACCCCTTTCCTCCCCGGCCGCCGCGGCGGCCGGACTGCTAGATCGCCTTGCCGGGGTTGAGGATTCCCTGGGGGTCGAAGACATTGCGGATGGCGCGCTGGAGTTCGAGCGAGGTTCCGCCCAGCTCGTCCTCGAGCCAGTCGCGCTTGAGCAGGCCGACGCCGTGCTCGCCCGTGAGCGTGCCGCCCAGGCGCTGTGCCAGGTAGAACATGTCGCCAAGGGCTTTTTTGGCGGGTCCATCGGTGATGGATTCGTCCGGTTCAACGACGATCATCGGGTGGAGGTTGCCGTCTGCCGCGTGCGCCACGTTGAAGATCCGGACGCCGGTCTTTCGGGAGATGTCTTCCAGGCCGGCGAAGACTGCCGCCAGCCTGTTCCGCGGCACGCCGATGTCGCAGATGGAGACACGGCCGAGCTTCTCAAGCGACGGGATCGCTTCCCGCCGGGTGGCCACGAGCGCCTCCGCTGCCGCCGCGTCCTCCGCCTTCTCGATGTAGCTGGCGAACGGTTGGATGGCCTGGAGGAGGACATCCTGTTCGAGGAAGGCGCCGTAGCCGTCGGTCTGCGCCAGGAGGAAAGCGCCGCCCTTGGACCGGTGGCTGGTGCCGTGCGCCGCATCAACGGCTTCCAGGGTGGGGCCGTCCATGAGTTCCAGCACCGAGGGCTGCAGGCGCGCGGCGATGATGGCAGAGGCAGCCAGGGCGGCGGCATCCACATCCGGGAAATAGGCGGCAACGGTGGCGGTCTGGACCGGCCGCGGCCGCAGGCGCAGGGTGGCCTCCACCACCACGCCCAGTGTTCCTTCGGAACCGATCATCAGGGCGTTCAGGTCATACCCCGTCACGCCCTTGATGGTGTTCCTTCCCGTGCGCAGCACCCGGCCATCGGGCAGGACAACACGCAGCGCCAGGACGGATTCCCGGGTGACGCCGTATTTTGCGCACCACATGCCGCCGGCGTTGGTGGCGATGTTGCCGCCGATGGAACAGATGGCCGTGCTGGCCGGATCCGGGGCGTAGAAGAGTCCGTGCTCCCGGGCGGCGGCGTTCACCTCCGCGTTGATGACGCCGGGTTCAACCACCGCCAGCTGCTCCACCGGGTCGATGTGGAGGATCCGGTTCATGCGGGCCATGTCAAGGACCACTTCACCTGCCCGGGCTGACGCTCCGGCGGCCAAGCCCGTCCCGGCCCCGCGGGGAACAACCGGCACGTTGTGGGCCGCCGCCAGTTTCATGGTGGCCACCACCTCCTCCGTGCTCGTGGCGTAGACGACGCCGTCAGGGAGGCTGGGAGGAACGTAGCCGGAGCGGTCCGTGCTCACCCGGACACGTTCGTCCAGGTCCGTGGAAGCATGTGCGCTTGCGGTGAGAAGCGCCGCTGATGCTGTTGCAACTGCCGATGTACTCATGGAAGGGAAACCTCTTTGTTTCTGTGGGCATGGGGCCGGGGGCTGACGCACTCCCCCGGCCCTTTTTCATTTGTAAGGGCGGCGGGGTGTTTAGGGAACCATCCAGCCAAGTACCGGTGTCGACTGCAGCAGGACCAGGAGGATCATCACGGCCAGGAGCCCAAGGCTCCAGCCCAGGAGCTTCCTGAAGAGTGTGCCTTCGGATCCCTCCAGGCCCACCGCGGCCGCTGCCACTGCCAGGTTCTGCAGGGACAGCATCTTGCCCATGACGCCGGCGGAGGAGTTCGCCGCCGCCATAAGGACCGGAGGCAGTCCGGTCTGTTCGGCTGCGGAAACCTGGAGCTGGCCGAAGAGGGAGTTGGACGACGTGTCGGAGCCGGTCAGGGCGACGCCGAGCCAGCCGATCACCGGCGAGAGGACGGCGAAGAATCCGCCGGCGGAGGCGAGTGCCAGGCCCAGGGAGGTGGTCTGCCCGGACAGGTTCATGACGAAGGACAGGCCCAGGACGGACATCACGGTCACGATGGTCCACCGCAGCTGCTTGAGGGTTTCCCCGTAGATGCGGAAGCCGGCGGCTGCCGGGATGCGGTACAGGGCCATGGTGATCACGCCCGAAATCAGCAGGAGCGTGCCGGTGGCCTTGAGGTGGTCGAACTTGAACTTCTGCGCCGCGACGTGCTTTCCGTCTGCGTCCACAACATCCAGGCCCGGCCAGGCAAAGCTCACGCTTCCGGCCACGCTCAGCCAGCTCTTCACCGCCGGGATCTGGGCGATTGAGAAGATGGCCATGATGATCAGGTACGGGGCGACGGCCATCCAGATTTCCCGCTGCCCCGGCCGCTGTGCCGTGCTGCCGGCAGGCGCCATGACCCGGGTGGTTGCTGCTGCGGAGACGGCCTCGGTCACCGAGGCGGAGGCCGGAACCCTTCCCGAGGAGGGGCGGGCGGGCGAACCCTGTGAGCCATAGCTTCCGCTGGGCCTGTGCGTTCCGCTGGCCCCGTCTGTGCCATTGCGGCCGTCCGTGACGGGGCCCGAGGCGAGCTCATCCTCGTCCGGCTCCGAACCGCTGACCGGCCCGGACATCTCAATGATTTCACGGGGCTGCCACACACGGAGCATCAGCAGCACGGCCGCCACCGTGGCTACGGCCGCCACCACGTCCGTGAGTTCGACGGCGAAGAAGTTCGAGGTGATGAACTGGAAGATTCCAAACACGGCGCCGGCCACCAGGGCAACGGGCCAGGTCTGCTTCAGGCCGCGCTTGCCGTCCACGATGAAGACGAGCAGCAGGGGCACGATCAGGGCGATGAAGGGCGTCTGGCGGCCGGCCATCGAGGACAGGTCGTGCAGCGGCAGGCCGGTGACGCCGTTGAGGGCGATGATCGGCGCGGCCATGGCACCAAAGGCCACCGGCGCCGTGTTGGCGAGCAATGAGACAACAGCGGACTTGAAGGGCTTCATGCCCGCCGCCATCAGCATTGCGGCGGTGATGGCCACCGGTGCGCCGAAGCCGGCCAGGGACTCCAGCAGTGCGCCGAAGCAGAAGGCGATCAGGATGGAGAGGATGCGCAGGTCATTGGAGATGGACCGGATGGTCCGGCCCAGGGCATCAAACCACGGCGTGGCCACGGTGAGCTTGTAGACCCAAAGGGCATTAATCAGGATCCACAGGATGGGAAAGAAGCCATAGAAGGCGCCGGCGGCCGTGGCGCTGAACACCTGGTCCAGCGGCATCTGCCACACGACCGCCGCCAGGACGATGGACAGCAGCAGGCTGGCCAGCGCAGCTTTGGCGGCTTTCACGCGGAAAACGCCCAACAGGACAAACAGGAGGATCAACGGCAACGCCGCACAGAGGGCTGACAGGCCCAAGGAACCCCAGAGAGGGTCCACGACTTGCTGGTAAGTGCTCACAAAAAACTCCTTTGTGTTTGGAGCAGGAAGGTGGAGGAAACGCGGACGGGGATGAAGTTCCAGTGAAGTTCCACGATGTGAGAGAAGGATTTCTTCAGGTGGATCCGAGACTACGGATCGGTCAGACCATTAGTCAATGGTCTGACCGATTTACTTTTAGGCATTGTTTTTTCGCCTGGCAGAACATATTGTCCATAATGCGAAAACTCATCGAAAGGACCGCAATGACCCTGACCCGGATCACCAACCCGCCCTTTGACCGCGCCTCCGAGATCCTTACGCCGGAAGCCCTGGAGTTCCTCGCTGAACTCCACAGCCGTTTTGCCGCCGAACGCGACGCCCGCCTGGAATCGCGGCATGCCCGCCGCGCGGAAGCCAGCCGGACAGGAACCCTGGACTTCCTCCCCGAGACAGCCGCCGTCCGGCAGGGTGACTGGACAGTGGCTCCGGCCCCTGCCGCCCTCCAGGACCGCCGGGTGGAAATCACCGGCCCCGCCTCCCCCGCCAAGATGGCAATCAATGCCCTGAATTCGGGTGCAAAAGTATGGCTGGCAGACCTTGAAGATGCCAGCTCCCCCACGTGGTTCAACGTCATCGACGGCCAGCTCTCGCTCTATGACGCCGCCCGCGGAACGCTGGCCTACTCGTCCCCCGAGGGCAAGACCTACGCCCTCCGCACTGACGAGCCCACCGCCGTCGTCATTATGCGTCCCCGCGGGTGGCACATGGAGGAGCGGAACCTGGAGTTCGACGGACGGCCCGCCGTCGGAGCCCTGGTGGACTTTGGGCTGCACTTCTTCCACAACGCCAGGCAGCTCATCGACAACGGCCACGGCCCCTACTACTACCTGCCCAAGATGGAAAGCCACCTCGAAGCCCGGCTGTGGAACGACATCTTCGTTTACGCGCAGGATGCCCTCGGGCTGCCGCAGGGGACCATCCGGGCCACCGTCCTGGTGGAAACCATCCCCGCGGCCTTTGAAATGGATGAAATCCTGTACGAACTGCGCGACCATGCGTCCGGCCTCAACGCCGGCCGCTGGGACTACCTTTTCAGCATCATCAAGTATTTCCGCGATTCCGGCCCGAAGTTCACGCTTCCGGACCGCGCGGCTGTATCCATGACGGTTCCGTTCATGCGGGCCTACACCGAACTCCTGGTCAAGACCTGCCACCAGCGCGGCGCCTTCGCCATGGGCGGCATGGCAGCCGTCATCCCCAACCGCCGCCAGCCGGAAGTCACCGAGGAGGCCTTCGCGAAGGTGCGGGCGGACAAGACCCGCGAGGCCAACGACGGCTTCGACGGCTCCTGGGTTGCGCATCCGGACCTGGTGCCGATCTGCATGGAAGTGTTCGACGGGGTCCTCGGAGACGCCCCCAACCAGGTGCAGCGGACGAGGCCCGAGGTCCAGGTCACCGCGGAGCAGCTGCTCGATATTGAATCGGCGCCGGGCGAGGCCACCGAGGCCGGCCTGCGGGGCAACCTCTACGTGTCCGTTGCCTACACGGCCGTCTGGTTGTCCGGCAACGGGGCGGTGGCCATCCACAACCTGATGGAGGACGCTGCAACCGCGGAAATTTCCCGGTCACAGGTGTGGCAGCAGATCCGGAACGCAGCCATCCTGGCGGACACGGGCAACACGGTGACACGGGAACTGGTGGAGCGCCTGCTGGCCGAGGAAACCCAAAAACTCCGCGGTGAAGTGGGTGAAGACCTGTTCAGCCGGTATTACGAGCCCGCATCGCAGATTATTTCCGGGATCTGCCTTTCGGAGGAGTACACGGACTTCCTCACCACTCCGGCGTACGACCTGCTCGAATCCGTTGTAGCTGCGCGGTAAAGGACCTGCCGGACACCAACGGAACCGGACACCAAAAAGCGCGGGCCGCCCCCTTTGGCTGGAGGGCGGCCCGTGCGTTTTCCTTTTCAACGACGAGCGCTCCTCGTGGACGATGACCTCGTGCCCTTCCTCGCTGATCGCGGGCCCGGTCATGACCTTGCCGCGGTTGGCGTCCCGCCAGCCTCCCCTCCCGACCAGACGGGAGAGCACCACCGGCCGGCAGTCCTTTTCGCCGCCGGCTACGAACCACGAAGCGGCACCAGGAAAGATCCACCGACGGCAAGGAAAACTGATGGCTGACCTCACTGCATTCGCCCTAGTCTGCTCCCTGACCCCCTCGCCCGAGCCCTCGAGCAGCGAACTCATGGCCCGCCACGTGCTGGACGAGCTTGCAGCGCACGGGGTAAGCGGGAGTTCCGTGCGGGTGGTGGACCACAACGTGATGCCCGGCGTGCAGGTGGACATGGGCGCCGGCGACGCCTGGCCCGGGATCCGCGGGAAGATCCTGGCGGCGGACATCCTGGTCCTGGCCACCCCCATCTGGATGGGCCACCCCAGCAGCATCACCCAGAGGGTGCTCGAACGGCTGGACGCAGACCTCGCCGAGACGGACGACGACGGCAGGCCCGTCATGTACGGGAAGGTGGCGGTCGTGGCGGTGGTGGGCAACGAGGACGGAGCCCACAAGACGGTCGCGGACACGCAGCAGGGGCTGAACGACGTCGGCTTCACCATTCCCGCCCAGGGCGCCACCTACTGGGTGGGCGAGGCCATGCAGACAGTGGATTACAAGGACCTGGACAGCGTGCCCGAGAAGGTCGCCGCCGCCACGGCGGGGGCCGCACGCAACGCTGCGCACCTGGCCAGGTACCTCACCTCGGCGCCATATCCTGCCGGGTAGGAGCCGGCCCGGGAGTGCCCCGTCGGGCCGGCGGTGGCCCGTCCGCGAAGCGGGCGGAGGGCCCCGGGATCAGGCGGGCTTTGCGAAGATCGCGGCGCTCATGACTTCGTAGCCTACGAATGCCTCGTCACCCTCCACCCAGGCATCGTGGCCGGCCGGAATGGTGTAGGCGTGGCCGGGGCTTACCGTGGTCCGCGTCCCGTCCTCCATTTCCACGGTGAGCGTTCCGGCGGTGCAGATCCCCACGTGGTTCACCTGGCAGGTGTCCGTGTGGACCACGGTTTTTACGGTCTCGGACCACCGCCAGCCCGGCTCGAACGTGAACCGTCCCAACGTGGCGTCGCCCAGGTTGACCACGTCCACCTGGGTCTTCGGCGGGCGGCGCTTTTCATCGGGTTCGTCAAACGACTTTGCCTCAAGGGCGTTTACTGTTACTCCGGCCATTTCGATTCTCCAGACAGGGAGGGCTTGGACTGTTCGTCCGGGGCGCCCAGACCGCTCCGGGGGGCGTTGGCTGGCCGACGCGCGCTGCGTCAACACCGCCAACAGTGGCACCCAGCGCTATCAGCGTGCGCCCCACGCGTGCAGAGTGTCAATACTTGCCGCCGGGGGCCCCCGGCGAAGGAATTTGCCTGGCCGCCCGGGAACCCCGCACGGACATTCCGGCTAGGATTCCGGAATGGGACTAATAATCACACTGCTTGTTGTCTGGCTTGTTCTGTCCATCCTGGGCTTCGTCATTAAGGGCCTGGTGTGGCTGGCCGTCGTCGGCCTGGTGCTGTTCGTGGCCACTGCCGTCTGGGGCTGGCTGAAGCGCAACGCCTGACGCCCCCTGAGGTGGGGCGCCCGCTGAGGTGCGGCGCCTGCTGAGGTGGGGTGCCGCCGTCGTCAGCTCGCGGGGTCGTACTGGAACTCCCTGAGTTCCTGCGCGCAGCGGCAGGCGACGGCAATCTTTGCGGCCCACTCCAGGGCTGCCTGCCGCGAGGGCAGCTCGAGGATGGTGTAACCGCCGTTGGGTACGGTGTGGCCCGGGTAGGTGCCCTCGGTGACGGTGCCGTCACCGGCCACGAGCACCGGGGCAACGGCCTCGTTGATCCCGCCGCCGAAGACGTACACTCCCGCCGCTTTGGCCTCCTCAATGACGGCATGGGAGTCTTCCACCACCGCTTCGAACTCCTCCTCGGGGACCACCATGGCCTCACCGGGGAACGAGATCAGGTACTTCGTCATTCGAGGACTCCTCTGCTTCGGCGGCATGATCCGGCCCTACCCAGCGGCACCACTTTTGGCGCCCAGCCCGATTATGGCCCCGGCGCCGCACCTCCGGTCAAGGCCCCACTGCTCCACCGGACCCGGCCGGGCACTCGCCCGGGCGGTGCTCGCCCACGGGCACAACGCTGGCTACTCCGCCACGAAGGCAGCCCTGGAAGGGCTGTCCGGATCGCTCCGCAAGGAACTGCAGCCCCTCGGCATCAGCGTCACGCTCATTGAACCCGGTGCCTTCCGCACCGACTTTGCCGGGCGCTCCCTCACCCAGTCGGCGACGCCGATCGCGGACTATGCGGAGACGGCTGGCAAGCGGCGCAAGGAAAACGACACCATCCACGGCACGCGGCCGGGCGACCCCGCCAAAGCAGCCGAAGCGATCGTGGCCATCGCCGAAAGCCCCAATCCGCCGTCGCTCGCTGTACTCGGCAAGGAAGTGGAAGCGTTCGCCGCCGTCGCCGAAGCCGAGCGCGCGGAACTGGAGCAGTGGCGGGACCTCAGCCTCAGCACGGATATGGCCTCACCCTAGCTCCCGGCACCGAGCTTCCCGCCGAGGCGCTCGCGCATGGTGGTGCTGGCCTCGTTGAGGCCGATGATCTTCACGTCCTTGCCGTGGTGCCGGTACTTCTCAGTGATGGCATCCAGTGCTGCGATGGTGGACGCGTCCCAGAGGTGCGAGGCGTGCATGTCGATCACCACATGCTCCGGGTCCAGCGCGTAGTGGAACTGGGTGTAGAGGTCGTTGGACGAGGCGAAGAACAGCTCACCGTTGACCGCGTACGTGGCGGTTTCGTGGCCGTCCGTGGCGGTGACGGTCCGTTCCACCGTGACGAAGTGGGCCACGCGGCGGGCGAAGAGGACCATGGCCACAAGCACCCCGACGCCGACGCCGATGGCCAGGTTGTGCGTGGCAACGGTGACGATCACGGTGGCCACCATGACCATCGTTTCGCTCTTGGGCATCATCTTCAGCGTGCGCGGGTGGATGCTGTGCCAGTCGAACGTGGCCCAGGAGACGAAGATCATCACGGCGACCAGTGCGGCCATCGGAATGACGGAAACGACGCCGCCGAGCGCCACCACCAGGATCAGCAGGAAGACGCCGGCCAGGAAAGTGGAGATCCGGGTGCGGGCGCCGGAGGCTTTGACGTTGATCATGGTCTGGCCGATCATGGCACAGCCGCCCATGCCGCCGGTGAAGCCGGTGACGATGTTGGCCACGCCCTGCCCCCAGGCCTCGCGGCTCTTGTGGGAGCGGGTGTCCGTGATGTCATCCACCAGCTTGGCGGTCATGAGGGACTCAAGGAGCCCCACGAACGCCACGGCCAGGCCGAAGGGAAAGATGACCTGCAGGGTCTCGAGGGTGAACGGAACGTTCGGAATGAACAGCGACGGCAGCGAGTCCGGCAGCTCGCCCTTGTCCCCCACCGTGGGAACGGTGATGGACGCCAGGACGGTGATGAGGGTGAGGACCACGATGGCCACGAGCGGAGCGGGGACGGCCGTGGTGAGTTGGGGCAGGCCGAACACGATAACCAGGGCCAGCGCCGCCAGCGGGTACACCAGCCAGGGGACGCCAAGCAGCTCGGGAACCTGGGACATGAAGATCAGGATGGCAAGGGCGTTGACGAAGCCCACCATCACCGAACGCGGAATGAAGCGCATCAGCTTCGCTACACCGGACAGGCCCAGGATGATCTGGAGAATACCGCCCAGGATGACGGCGGCGATGAAGTAGTCCACGCCGTGGGACTTCACCAGCGGGGCGATCACCAGGGCGATGGCGCCGGTGGCGGCGGAAATCATGGCCGGTCGCCCGCCGACGAAGGCGATCGTGACGGCCATGGTGAAGGATGCGAAGAGACCCAGCCGGGGATCGACGCCGGCGATGATCGAAAAGGCGATTGCTTCGGGGATCAGCGCCAGGGCAACCACAAGGCCGGCGAGGACTTCGGTTTTGAGCCTTCTGGGCGATTTGAGGGTCTCCCGGACAGACTGAAGCTGTTCCGGCGTGTAGGCGGGGGCATCCGCGGCGGTCGTGGCGGCCATTGCTGGCTCCGTTCATGCTCAGAAAGGCGCACGCATGGAGCGCCCTCACATTTTCGAAAAGATGAAGGGGCGCAGCCTCGCGCCGGGATGCCGGGAGTCCGCACAGGCGTCTCACCGACCAGAAACAACTCTACCCTAACGTGATGGTAGGGTTGAACGCGGACATTACGGAGGCCCACGCATGACAGCACGAACCGGTACTTCCACCATGCATATCGGAGAGTTGGCGGAACGGACAGGATTGTCCCTGCGCACCATCCGCCATTACGACGACGTGGGGCTGCTTCCAGCCACGGCCCGCACCGACGGCGGCTTCCGGGTCTATTCAGAGGACGACTTCGAGCGCCTCATGGTGATCAAGCAGATGAAGCCCCTGGGGTTCTCGCTGGAGGAAATGGCCGACATCCTCGAGCTGTTCGCCCCGCAGGAAGCAGGCACCGACGACGCGCGGGCCAAACGCGCGGGGTACCTGGAGAAGGCCGTCACAGAACGCGCCAAAATGGCCCGCAACCTGGCCCAGGCCGACGAGCTCATCGAACGGCTCAGCGGCCGGGGCTGACGCTTTGCAGCACTGATCCGCGCAGGCGGGCTGCCCTCGGCCCCCCCAATAACAGCACCAAGGACAACCCGGCCGCTTAATACGGGCCGGTCAGCCCTCGCTATGATCGAAGCTGAACCCGCAGGCGCAGCGGTAAGTGAGCAGGCCGCCGTCGTTCCTTACCGCGAGCCCCTCGTCCTGCAAAGTGTCCCCACCGACCAGCTGCATGGGCTCACCGCAGTGGACGTGCGTGGCCAGCATCCGCCGCAGCTGCGGGTCTTCCGCCCGCCAGGCACGGGCCGCTCCCCGGCCATAGTTGCGTCGAACCGCCAACGGAACCTGTGAATGTGTCATAACCAACACTCCCCACTCAGGCCAGCGAGGAGAGGAGGTCGGCGCAGGCCTGCTCACAGCGGCGGCAGGCTTCGGCGCACACCTCACAGTGGCGGTGCATGCTCGCGTGCTGGCCGCACTCCTCGGCACAGGCCTTGCAGACGGTACGGCATGCTTCCAGGACTGCCCGGGTGATGCCGACATCGTAGTTGCCGTGGCGGGAAAGGATCTTTCCGGTGGCGGCGCAGATGTCGACGCAGTCAAGGTTGGTCCGGATGCACTTGGCGAGCTCGGCCACCATTTCCTCGTTCAGGCATGCGTCCGCGCACGCCGTGCACGTTTGCGCGCAGTCGAAACACGCCTGGATGCATTCCACGAGCTTGGCCTTGTCGATGCCCCCCACGTCTTTGGGGTGGGCATCGAGCATGGACTGTACATGTGTCATTGGTTTCTCTTTCCAGATCTATGCAGCAGGTCTTGACGGGGTGGAACGGCGAACCGTTCCTACGTCCTGCTGATGGAGAGATCCACGACCGTGAGCGCGGGCAGTTCCGGCTCCGGCGGGATGTCACTGGAATGAAGGCTCCCACCGGGCAACCGCTGGACCAGCGACGGCGGGTCCACCGCCCCGGTCCGCACCGGGACCGGTTCGCCGCGCGGAGCCTTCTTCCGCTCGCCCTCGTTCTCGAGTCCCGCAGGCTCTGCGGACGGTCCGGCCTCGTGAATGACGCGGACGGACTGCGACGCGGAGGCTGAAGGTTCCGCCGGACCGGCCGCGGTTGCAGCCTGCGGCGGCAGGTCCCCAACTGCCTGTCCACCCGCCGACTGCACCGGGCTGTAGCCGGGAACCAGGGCGTACCGGCTGCCGGCTGTATAGGAAGCGGCACCGGCAATGAGCAAGACCAGGAGCACCCACACGAAAACGCTCCGCAGCACAACGAGGCAGCGAAGCAGTCCATGCGCGAACGAACCCAGTGTGGCCATCACCACTTCCTGTAGAGGGCTTTTTATCAGCCTAGCTTCGGATTCCTGTTCCGCAGATCACATGAGTATTACTTTTGCGATGGAATCAGACAGGTCCAGCAGGCCTTGCCGTTCGGCGGTTGAATAGTCCGCGCTCCCGATGGCGTTGCGCATGCGCCCAAGGTGGTCCACGATCTCCGCCCGGTACCGGCCCTCCCCATCACACCACGCGAGTTCCTGGAGGAGCCTGAGGAGCCGGGCCGCGACGGCCGAATCCGCGGCCCCATAATGCCGGGGCTGGTTCATGGCGATGTCCAGGAAGTCCCCAAGCCCGGGAAGAGACAGCACCACCCTGACCCGCCCGTCGTCGTCAACCAGAAATTCCGGTCCGGGGTTCCGCTCAGCCAGCCTGCACAGGAGGGCCGAAAGGTGCCCGATGACGTGCACTGCCGTGGTGGGATCGTTGATACCCGGGGAGAGCGCACGCGCGGCAACATCCACAAGCTGCCGGAACCCGAATCCGACGTCCTGGACGTTGGTGCGCTCAAACCCGGTGGCGACGGCGGCATTGGTGGCTTTCGCCAGCTTCTCCCGGGTTTCGGCGGTGAAGGTTGCTCCCGGCGCCACAGGCCAGGCGGTGGCGAAGGGGACGCCCTGCACCAATGAGCTGCCGGGCTCCCGGTCTATTCGCAGAACAGCCCCGGAGTCTTTCGCAGCCTCCAGGAGTGCGTCCTTGTCCAAGGAGGTCAGGAAGCCCGAGGAAGCGCAGGTGATGGGAACGCTGCCGGGCCCCGGACAAGGCTCGGGCCCGCGGCCGGGGCGGTCTTCGGGGAAGACCCTGTCAATGGTTTCCTGGGTTTCCACGTTGACCCTGCGCATCATGGTCTCCACGCGGATCTCGCGGGTGAGATGCGACAGGAAGAGAACCAGCCCCACGACGCTGGCGATGGCGAGCACGAAGGCCAGCGTGACGGAGATTTCCGGAACGAAGGGGGTGTTTCCACTGCCTTCGTCCCGGACACTCCGAAGGACGGTCAGGGCGAAGGCGAACGCTGCCAGGAAAAGCGCCAGGGTTCCGTGGACAAACCGGTCAGAGGTAAAGGTCCGCAGCAGCCGGGGCGAGAACTGACTGCTGGCCAGCTGCAGCGTGACCACGGTGAGCGAAAACGTCAGGGACGTCACCGTGATGAGCGAGCCCGAGATCGCCTGCAGGACGGACCTGGCCGCTGCCGGGCCTCCGCTGAAGAGGAAGACTGTGACGCTCCGGGGCAGCTGGCCGTCAACGTTGCCGTCCAGCGCCGGCAGGGCCATGCCCAGCACCACGGCCAGGGTAACCGCCAGCAGCGGAAGCGGCCACAACCGGGTCCGCAGGGAATCGAGCCAGTGTGCGCTGCGCCCGTTCATCAATGCCACCCCTTCCATTCGTCGGTTGGCCTGAAGCTGGCTGAACCGGAAATGCTAAGCGTACTGTCAACGAGTTCCCCTGTCCCTGTAGCTGGCCGGACTCCCTAGTGAAGGAGCGTGACGCGTATGTGGTTTGATTCGTGGGCTTGAGATTCTCCGTGTCCTGGTCATTGGCTCGGTCTCCTATGCGGCCTTGGTGGTCCTGCGCGTCTCGGGCAAGGACGCTGGGCCAGCTGAACGGGAGAGCACGCCTCCTACGCCGACTCCCTCTTCGAGCCAGCCATGGCAGCCATCACCGGCAGTGGAATCACCGGCACCAGCATCTTCTCCCGCGTGCTCCAAGTCCATCTGGCGATCTACTCCGTGGCCGTCTTCGCCACCCTGGCCGGCACCCTGGGGGCGTACTTCCTGCGGCAAAAAACCAGTTCCCGTGCGCCTGCCTGCCGACGTTGCCAGTGTGCGCTTTTTCTGTCTGATAACAGCAACGTCACCGCTTGCAGGAAACCCATTGCATATCAATTACGTGCGTTGATGTGGAGTCAAGGCCTGCCTAACGTGGAGATTGGGGAAAGGTAAGGGCGATTCCGATTTACCTGATCCAGAAAGCTGACGAGGGGCTTCCCATGGGAATGTCGGAGGAAGAGCGCAGGCGCCTTGAAATGCTCGAAAAGGAGCTGGCGTCCAGTGATCCGGGCCTGGACCAGAAACTGCAGGTTGGTGCGCCCGGCGGGCATCCGCGCGAGGCAGCCGCTATGGCGCGCGGAGTGCTGGCCTTCATCGCCGCATTCGCACTCGTTATCGTGGGGATTGCCACCGAACTCGTCGTTGTGGGGGCGGCCGGCTTCCTGCTGATGGTTGCCGCCGCCCATTGGTTCCTCCGGGACTACCACTTCCAGGACTGGCCGGAAAGGCACCGGAAACCCCCTGAAGCGGCCACTCCCGGGTGAGGCCGAGACCAGCCCCGGGTTCGATACACATCTTGCAACAAGCAAAGGGTGCGGCTCCAGATGGAACCGCACCCTGGGCGCGTGGACTGTACGTCAGTCCTTCTTGAAAGCGTCCTTGACCTTTTCGCCGGCCTGCTTCAGGTCGCCCTTGGCCTGGTCTGCCTGGCCTTCGGCCTTCAGGCGGTCGTCGCCTGTTGCCTCGCCCGTGGCCTCTTTACCCTTGCCGCCAAGCTTCTCGGCTGCGTTACCAATCTTGTCGTCCAAACCCATGGTGTTTCTCCCTACGGTCGGCTCCCGCCGGCGTACCGCCAGCGGCTTACCTTCCCATCGTAACCACAAATCACTAAGGGTGCTGATCATTTCGGCCGCGGCGGGCGGTGCCGCACCTTATCCGTGGGCGGGTTCGCCCGTGATGCGGTGGTCAGCGTGGTTGATGGTTTCACGGATGAGCCGCGCCAGGTGGCCGTCGTGGAGTGAGTAGATCACGTGGCGGCCGTCCTTGCGGGTGTCCACCAGCCCGCTCAGGCGGAGCTTTGCCAGGTGCTGGCTTGCCACTGTCCGCGGGACACCCACGGCTGCCGTCAGCTCCGTAACGGTCCTGGGGCCCTGGGACAGCTGCCAGAGCAGGTGCAGGCGCGTCGGCTCAGCGAGCATCCGAAGGGTTGCGGAAGCCGCCTCCAGCAGTTCCGGCCCCGGGGTCACGTGGTGGACCAGGGACGGCACGTCAGCGGCCGAGATGGCTTTGCTACCGGGCTGGCTGCTCACTGTCCTGCTCCTTCTCTGCGCGGTCCGTGGCCTCCGCGTCATCATGCCGCGGCCAGGAAAGGAATGCTCCTGCACTGCCTATCATCGCAACAATTGTCAGGGCCAGCGCAGCCCAGCCCAGGCCCGCCGCGGCGCCCACCCACCCGGCCAGCGGATAAGTGATGATGTAGCAGGCGTGCGAGAGGGAGAACTGCGCCGCAAAAACGTAGGGACGGGTGTCCACGGTGGACGCGTGGCGGAGGAGCCTTGACGACGGCGTGAGGATGGTGGCGCTGGCAGCGCCCAGCAGCAGCCACAGGCCCAGCAGCAGCCACCACCCGCCTCCGGCGGGGCGCACGGAGAGCGCAGCGGCGCAGGCCAGGACGAAGGGGATGGCGGCGGCGCCAGCGAGCATCACGGACCTGTCCCCGAACCGGCCGAGCGCCCGCGGGGCGGACAATGCCACAATCATGGACCCCGTGCCGAAGCAGGCCAGCGCCAGGGCCAGGTCAGTTTCCGGCCGCAGCAGGACCTCCCGTACGTACACCACAGTGTTGACCAGCACCAGTGCCGTGGGGGCCGCGACCACCATGTTGAGGGCCAGCAGCGACCGCAGCCGCCGGTTCCGCCAGAAGATCCTGGCGCCCAGGGTGGTGCGGTGCCACAGCGAGGCCTGCCGCACCGCAGCTGGCATGGGTTTGGGCAGGGCACTGATGGCCACCAAGGCGGCGGAGGACAGGAAGCCGAAAACCGTCCCGAGGAACAGGTTGCTGTAGCCCACCACGGTCAGCAGCAGCGCGGCTATGGCCGGGCTGGCCAGGGCTTCCATGTCATAGGCCAGCCGGGACAGGGACAGCGCCCGGGTGTAGTCCCGCTCATCCGGCAGGACGGTGGGGATCAGCGACTGGAAGGCAGGAGTGAAGGTGGCGGAGGCGGACTGGAGCAGGAAGACCGCCACGTAGATCTGCCAGGCGTCCGTGATGAACGGCAGGGACAGCGCCATCGCCGCGCGCACCACGTCGGCCCCGATGAGGACCCGCTTCGTCGGCCACCGGGCCGCCAGCGCATTGATCACCGGCGCCAGGCCCACGTAGGCAAACATCTTGACCGTCAACGCAGTCCCCAGGACGGACCCGGCATTGGTGCCGGCAAGGTCATAGGCCAGCAGCCCGAGGGCAACCGTCAGCAGGCCCGTGCCGATCAGCGCAACCATCTGCGCGGCAAACAGCCGGCGGTACGTGATGTTCCGCAGCACCGACAACAATGGGCCCAACTCCTTGAGTGCATATGTGCATGACTATGCACTCAACGGTAGCGTCAGCGGCAGGGAAAACGAAAGGTGCGGCTCCGGTGGAGCCGCACCTTTCCTTGCTGCAAGGCATTGGAGGCGGGCCGGTTCCAGGTGGTGGTGCCGCCTCCGCGGCGCCATCAATGCTCGCGGCGCCCACCGCCGTCGTCCTTTGAACTTCGGTGCCCTGGCCCCTACAGGGGGGAGGAATCCTGAACGGCCGGCGCGCCCGCCCGGCCCGACGTGCCCCAGCCTTGCGCGAGGCGCTCGTAAACCAGGTCCAGCAGCTCAGCGGCCCGCTGGTTCACCCGCCGCGAGTCATCCAGGCTCCGGTCCAGCCGGGCTATCTCCGCCCGCAACTCGGCGATGTCCGATGCGGCTACGGCCAGGCGCAGGTGGACCTCTTCGAGCGGGTCACTCAGCGGCTCGTGATGGTGCATAGCCTCAATCAAAGGATCATTCATGGCAGTGTCCTCCGTTATGTCGGCGGGGCAACAGCACCCTGGGTGACGGGCTTTGCTTACCGCCAAAGAAGAATATATAAGCACACTTACCAATGCCCGGGAAGGCTTGCCCGGGATCAAGGCCTCTGCAAGCCCCCGGCGCTGCATCCGGTGCACTCCCCATGGCCGCCACCGGGCGGGGCTCGCCTGTACTTCCCCTTTTGTGACGCGTAATCTCAGGAGTGTGACGGGATCCATTTCCAGTCCCCTCCCGGCCCCCTGCACAGGCCCCCCGGAGCAGTCGCTGTAGTAAACCGGCGGCACACGGTGCAGAAGCGGAATGGGCCCACCATGGCAACCTCGCACTTCCAGCAGTTCCTTGACCACGCCGCGGTTTTCGATCCGTCCAGCGACGGCTGCCCGGGCCCCCGACTGCCTCTACAGCTACCCCGCTGTCACGTGATGCCGCCCGGGCGGAGCCAGGAGGTGGCGGAGTGAGCCGCCTTCCCCTCGACGACCTGACCGCGGCTGTGGCGCGCATCCGCGGGTTGCTCTTGAGCCAGGAGAAGGCTGACAGGGCGGTCAGCCTGCTGGCCCAGGCGATCAAGGAAACCATGCCGGGCGCACCCGGAACAGGGGCCTCGCTCCTGGATCCGGCCGGCGGCCTGATCAGCAGCGGCTCCACGGATGCCGTGGTGAGGCAGGCCGACGCCGCGCAGTACGAACTGCGTGAGGGCCCGTGCCTCATGGCGTGGGCAGCGGAAGAAGTGGTCATCGTGCACGACGTCCACACGGACGGGCGGTGGCCCCGCTGGGCGTCGGCCGTTGCCGGGCTGCCCGTCCGCTCCGTGGCCAGCGCGCCGCTGCTGGCAGGAAAGGATTCGATCGGAGCCTTGAAAATCTATTCAGCCCTGCCCGGGCAGTATGACGAAGACCGCGGCCGCACCCTGGCCCTGTTCGCCGGAGCAGCGGCGACTCTTGTGGCCCACGTCCAAGGCAGCGAGGCGCCGCTTCGGATGTCCGAACAGCTCAAAGCCACGTTGGCCAGCCGGGACACCATCAACCGCGCCTGCGGGGTGCTGATGGAACGCCACGGCATCACCCATGACCAGGCACTCCAACAGCTGATCCAGGACGCTCGGGCGGCCGGTGCCTCTTTGGTGCAGGTCAGTGGAAAGCTGGTCGAGCGAGTATGAGGTCCAGGCATACCGGGGGGCCTTCTTTCCCTCCCGTCCACCGAGCCCGACCTGCCGGCCGGGGCGGCGAATGAGCTGATCCGCGAGGCACCCCGGAGTGACAACCGTCCCCCACCAGGCAAGTCCGCGCGTCGCGTACCGTCACCCGACATGGACCCAGGGGCGCCTGGTGACGTCCGGAACGGCTTCCCGCAGCACTTCCCTCGTGACTGTAGCGATTTCGCCTTCCCCGAGAAACAGGAACCGCAGAAGGTTGGTGATCGGGTTGCCCTCCGTCCAGCGGAAGTAGATGTGCGGCATCAGCCCGGTGACGTCCCTGATGTGGAGCAGGACGGAGGCGATGGTGTTCGGGACCACGGGCCCGTGGACTTCGAGGACGTTGTAGCCGTGGCGGGTCACACCGCGGACAAACAGTTCCGTTTCGAAATCGGAGGAGTCATCGACGATCACTTCAAGGAACAGCGGCTCGTGTTCGACGGGCAGGTGGCTGACGTCGATGGCTGAGGCGAGCTTGTGCCGGTAAGCCTCTGCCGATTTCCGCAGAGGCTCGTGGGCGATGATGGCGATGGGGCCTTCGAGGGTGCTGGACATGAATTCCAGGGCCTGCTGGTCCAGGTGGACACGGGTTGCGTGCAGCTCAAAGGAGCGCCCGACGCGGGACAGCAGGGAAATCACGATGGTGCCGAGAACGAAAACCCCGGCGATCCTGATGCCCTCGGGGCGTTCGAAGACGTTTGCAATGGTGGTGTAGGTGAAAACCAGGGCGATTGCGCCGAACCCGAGGGCGCGTCCCCGGTGGCCCCCTCGCTGCGCGGACAGCGTGACGGCGACCGCTGCGGAGGTCATGAGCACCAGGACGCCGGTTGCGTACGCGCCGCCCTGCGCGTCGACGTCGGCGTCAAAGAGGTAAGTGATGAGGAAGCTGACAAGGGTGAACACGAGCACAAGCGGGCGCACGGCCCTGGCCCACCCCGGGGCCATGCCGTAACGGGGAAGGTACCGGGGAACCAGGTTCAACAGGCCTGCCATGGCGGAGGCGCCGGCAAACCACAGGATGGCGATGGTGCTGATGTCGTAGATGCTCCCGAAGCCGACGCCGAGGTATTCATGGGCAAGGTAGGCCAAGGCACGCCCGTTCGCCTGGCCGCCGGGCTGGAATTCCTGCTCCGGAATCAGGACGACGGTGATGAAGCTGGTGGCGATGAGGAACCCGCTCATGATCGCCGCGGCACCGGTAAGCATCCGCCGCGTTCCCTTGATACGCCCCGCAGGATATTCTTCAGTGTCGTTCTCGTCGCCCCTGACCTGGGGCATGACCGCAACGCCGGTTTCGAAACCGGAAAGCCCCAGCGCCAATTTCGGGAAAACAATCAGGGCGACTGCCACCGCCATGAGCGGGTCCCCGTGGGAAGTCAGCAGGGTGGCCCACCAGTCGCCGACGACGACCGGTTGGGTGGAGATTTGAACCAGCGAGGCGCCCACCACCACGGCATTCAAGCCGAGGTACAGGACCACCAGGACCACCGCGACGGCGATGGCTTCCTTGAAACCGCGCAGGAAGACGGCGCCCAGCAACGCCAGGAGGAACAGGGTGACAAGGACGTTCTGTCCGTGCAGCCAGTCCGGCACAACCGGGTTCTCAATCACATGGGCGGTGGCGTCTGCAGCGGAGAGGGTCATGGTAATCATGAAGTCGGTGGCGGCGAAGCCGAGCAGGACCAGGACCAGGAGCTTGCCGCCCCAGCTGGGCAGCAACCGCTCGAGCATGGCGATGGAGCCTTCCCCGTGGTGGCTTTCGACGGCGACCCGCCTGTAGACGGGCAGGGCGCCCAGCAACGTCACGGCGACCAGCACCATTGTGGCGACGGGCGAAACGACGCCGGCAGCGAGCGCGGCGATGGCAGGCTGGTAGCCAAGGGTGGAGAAATAGTCGACACCCGTCAGGCACATGACCTGCCACCACGGATGGACCTTCCCGTGGGAGGACGCCGCCACGCCGGGGCCCAGGTGTGTGCCTTTGCTGTCCTGGAGCCCGAACAGAAGCCACAGCCTGAAGGCTTGCATTCCCCTCGGCCGCGGCGCGGAGGGATCAGCTGGCGGCCTGCTCAACGTGGTCATGGCATTTCCTTCCACGCTGCCACTGCACTGGTTCATGCCGAAGCTAGCACCGGGCAAAAGCGGCGGAGCCCGGAGGGACCGTTTATTAATGGTTCCTTTACACGCCGCCGGCCAAGCCTCCAGCCGGCACTCGCCCCGGCCCCCGAAGGTCACAGGAAAAATACTCGATTGAAACAATTCAGCAACCTTGCCACGGCATGCTGTGCATACGGGGACACAACAGCAGGAGGCGCATCATGGAGGCACATAAAGTTCTCACCGCTCAGCTTCGGATCGGCGACCAGATCGAGGCGTGGCACAACGGCAAGCTATTCCACCGCGGGCGGGTGACCGACGTCGTACCCGCCCTGGAACTGTTCTGGATCCTGGACGCGAGGACGGGCGCGCGGAAGCTGCTGGACCCTGAGGCGCTGGAGATCCGGCATGTGGAGGAGCAGGCCAAGCCGCTGGCCCCGGCCTGATTTCCGCCCTTTTGACGGTGCCGTCCCGGCCAAAGGGACGGCACCTGCGCGTGCATAGAATGTACCCATTGCGGCACCGCTGCGGCAGTACGGGCGTCACCCGCCCGCAACCACCCCGAAGGAGCACACCGTGATCGGATTCATCGTTGCAGGCCTCATCATCGGCGCACTTGCCCGCCTCATCAAGCCGGGCAAGCAGAACCTGGGCCTGCTGGCCACCCTCCTGCTGGGCCTTGCGGGCTCCGTCATCGGCGGCGTGGTGGCTTCGCTCCTGGGCACCGGGGACATTTTCGAGCTGAATTTCCTGGGCTTCATCGTGGCCGTCATCGCCTCGGTGCTCCTGGTGGGAACGGCTGAAGCGGTGGCCGGCCGCCGGAGTTCAGTACGCCGCTGAGGCCTGCCCCACGGCCATATCCAACGCGGGGTCACGCCGCGCCCTGACCGAGCGGTCAATTGGGCGCGGAGTGACCCCTTGTTGTTAGGCCCTGCCCTGGTACACGTCCGGGATGCCGTCCTGGTCGGCGTCCACCTTTTCCAGTTCTTCGGCCACCCGGTAGTGCCGGTTCCGGGTCTTCAGCACGGCCGTGGCCAGCAGGGCGGCGAGCAGGGACGCGGCCAGGATGCCCACCTTGGCGTGGTCGTCCTGCAGGGTGCCCTGCCCAAAGCTCAGCTCGGCCACCAGCAGGGATACCGTGAAGCCGATGCCGGCCAGGAGTGCCACGCCGAAGACATCGATCCACTTGAACGAGGTGTCCAGCTCCGCGCTGGTGGCCTTGGTCAGGACCCACGTGGTGCCCAGGATGCCGATCGGTTTGCCCAGTACAAGCGCCGCGATGATGCCCAGGGCCACCGGGTCCGCGAGCGCTGAAGCCAGTCCTTCCAGGCCGCCCACCGCCACGCCGGCGGAAAAGAACGCGAAGACGGGTACCGCGATGCCCGCGGAAATGGGCCTGAACCGGTGCTCGAAGATTTCCGCCAGGCCTGGCCCTGCCTCCGGGCCGCCGCCGGCCTGTGACCGGATGACGGGGATGGCGAAGCCCAGCAGGACCCCGGCGACGGTGGCGTGGATGCCTGAGGCATGCACCAGGGCCCAGGTGACCGCGCCCAGGGGCAGCAGGATAAACCAGGATGCAAGGACCTTGCGGCCGAAGAAGTAGCGGAACTTCTGGGCCAGGAACGCATAGATGGCCAACGGAATGAGGGCCAGGAGCAGCGGCACGGGCTGCAGGTCGCTGGTGTAGAAGAACGCGATGATGGTGATGGCGATGAGGTCGTCCACCACAGCCAGCGTCAGCAGGAAGATCCGCAGTGCGCTGGGCAGGTGTGAGCCGATAATGGCCAGCACCGCCACGGCGAAGGCGATGTCCGTGGCCGTGGGGATGGCCCAGCCGCGCAGGGTTTCAGGACTGGTGAAGTTGATTGCCGCGTAGATGAGCGCCGGAACCAGCACGCCGCCCGCGGCTGCGGTAACAGGAACTATCGATTTGCTGATCTGGCGAAGATCCCCGGCAACGAACTCGCGTTTCAGCTCCAGGCCCACCAGGAAGAAGAAGATGGCCAGCAGTCCGTCCGCTGCCCAGGCGCCGAGGCTGAGGTCAAGGTGCCAGGGCTCGTAGCCCACCTTGAAATCGCGGAGGGCAAAGTAGCTGTCCGACGCCGGCGAGTTGGCCCAGAGGAGGGCGATGAGCGCAGCGGAGACCAGCAGGGCCCCGCCCACTGTTTCCTTGCGGAGAATCTCCCCGATCCGGAGCGCCTCCGCGTAGCTGCCGCGGGAAAAGACCGCGGGCTTCCGTGTCGGAGAAGGGGGCGTAATGGGCGAGGGATGGTTCATAGGGGCTCCCGGCATCTGGGTTCGACAAAATCATGCCGACCAGACTTCCCGGCGCACCTTTGTCCATCCTACAGGGGCTGCACTGTGCGCCATTTCACTTTTTTCCCATCCGAAACAGGAGTGGCGCCGAATCACTCCTGTCCCTCAACTGGGACAACCATGTCACTTGTATGAGGAGATGCTTTCCGATGAACAAGACACTTCGTTACCTCGCTGTTCCCACCCTCGCTCTGGGGGCCCTTGCCCTTTCCGGAGCCCCAGCCATGGCCCAGGACGGCGCTAACCACTACCAGTCCACCCTGGGCCAGATCAACGGCAGCGCAGGCTCG
Organism: Pseudarthrobacter sp. GA104; assembly: GCF_009741265.1. Lineage (GTDB taxonomy): Bacteria > Actinomycetota > Actinomycetes > Actinomycetales > Micrococcaceae > Arthrobacter. The sequence continues at coordinate 3,127,665 of NZ_WOWL01000001.1, read as the reverse complement.
GGGAGCATCACCCTTGATGTCACTGGCAACCAGGCCCACGTTGTCCTCAAGGTTTCGGGCCTGCCCGCCACCTTCATGGATGCCCCGTACCCGCACGTTCAGCACATCCATGGCGGAGCCCAGGGAACCTGCCCGGGCCCTTCTGCCGACAAGGACGGCGACCAGGTCATCTCCACCACCGAGGGCGCCCCGTCCTACGGCGGCATCGTCACCACCCTTTCCACCAGCGGCGACACCAGCCCCGCCGCAGGCCTTGACCTGAAGGTCGGCGGCCAGGGCGCCGCATACACCGTCGACCGCACGTTTGAACTGAATGCCGAGACCAAGGCGGCCCTCCAGGCAGGCACCGCCGTGGTGGTGGTCCACGGCCTTGACCCCGCAACCCTCAGCGCAGCCGGCCAGGCGGCAAAGAGCGACCTCGCACCCACCCTCCCGCTGGCTGCCACGTCCCCGGCCCTGTGCGGGACCCTGGTGGCCGGACAGATGAAGATGCCGTCAGGCGGCGCTGACACCGGCATTCCCCAGGAAACCGGCACCGGCACCGCAGCCCTCGCGGCGGGCGGTGGCCTCGCCCTGGCTGCCCTCGCCGGCGGCGCCTACGTGGCACGCCGCCGCAACTCCGGATCAGCCGCGTAACTACAGGCTGACTGGATCACCGTGACTGACACGAATTCCGGCCGCCGCGGGGGCGTTGGGGCCTCCACGGCGGCCGGGCTTCTGCTCGCCTTGGCCCTGGGCGGCTGCGGCTCCGGCATGACCGGAACGTCCGACGCCGGCGCCCCACCTTCCGCGGCCGTCGACTCTCCCCCGCCCGCCCCGGCTGCAGCGGCACCTTCCGTGTCCACCCCCGCAGCGGCCGTGCCTCCTGCCGCAGGACCTGCGGCCCTGGCCCGGTCCGAGCCGGTTACCCTGGAAATACCTGCCATCGGAGTGCGGACCGACCTCCTGAAACTCGGCCTGCGGGAGAACGGATCACTTGAGGTCCCCCAGGACAGCGGGAACGGTGCCCCGGCCAGCTGGTACAACGGATCCCCCACCCCTGGCGAACGCGGACCATCCGTCATTCTGGGCCACGTCAACTCGCCCAACGGACGCGGCGGCGTCTTCGCGGACCTCCGCAAGCTGGTCCCCGGGATGGACATCGCCGTTTCCCGCGCTGACGGCAGCACGGCCGTCTTCACCGTTGACCGCGGTGCGCTCTACGGCAAGGACAGCTTCCCCACGCTGGAGGTCTACGGAAACACCTCCGGCCCCGAACTGCGGCTGATCACCTGCGATGGCTACGATCCCGCCACCGGGCTCTTCGACGACAACTACGTGATCTATGCCAAGCTCAAAGCCTGACCCGCTTCCAGGCAAACACCCACCTACGGCCGTAGGATCCGGAACGGATGCGGCCAGGACGGAAGAGCCATGACTAAACGCTTCCCACTGTTCGCCGCCCTGGCACTCTCTGCCCTGCTGCTCGCAGGCTGCGCGGCGGCGGCGGGGTCGACGGAAGCCGGGGCGGGAGCGCCGTCGTCGAACACCCCTGCCCCCGCCGCCGCGCCATCGGGTGCCTCGCCCTCGCCTCAGCAGGACGGCCACGCCGGGCACCACGGCGGCGGCCCCGCGTCCCCGCGGGACGCCAGCAGGGGACCCAGCGAGGCAGCAAGGATGGTGTGCGGGGACCAGCCGATGGACCGGCTCACCGCGATCCTTGACCTTGGGGATGACCCCCATACTGTCGAAACATGGGCGGACAGCACCTTCACGTGCATCTACCACCTGGACGAGGGCGCCCTGGAAATCTCCGTCAGGGAGGCGCCGGACCAGGCGGCGGCGCTGACGTACTTCGACGCCATGCAAGCCCTTGCGGTCGGCGCCGTGCCCATTGATGGACTGGCCAACCTCGGTTTTCCTGCCTACGAGACCGCTGACGGCTCAGCAGTGTTCCAGAAGGACAACTTCGTGCTGCAGGTGGACGCATCAGGCCTGCCGGGAACCGTGGGTCCGGATGCCGTCAGCCGCAACGCCCTGGCCTACCAGCTGTCCACCACCATCCTGGCGTGCTGGGTGGAGCACCACTAGCGGCGCGCGCTTTATCCCAGCGGGCCGCGTGTCCCGGGAAACCTGCTAGCCGGCCTGCTGGCGAACCGGCCTCCGCTGCCCGTCCATCGCAATGGCCTTCACAGCCGTTTCCAGGTAGTTGCGCGATTCCGCGGAGTTGGCCAGCTGCACGAGCTCCGCGGCGACCACCACCAGCTTCACGTTCCGGTGGCTGCTGGTGCTGACCAGCATCTGGAAGGCATCCTCCGACCCCATCTTCAGCTGGCCCATGAGGATGCCGCGTGCCTGGTCAATCACCGTGCGGGTGGAGGTCGCCCCGGCCACCGCATCCCGCGCCGTCTGCTCGGTTTCGCGCTGGAGCGTCGCGGTGAGGTCGATCATCACCCCTTCCAGGGCTGTGACCCTGCCGTCGTGCACGATCCCGTCGCCGGAGGTCAGAACACGCCGGGTCCGCCTCTGGGCATCGATAACGCGGTGGTACATGCAGAAGTAGCCGCCGGTCCGGACAACCTGCGCAACAATCTCCTCGCACCGGGGCCTGTCCTCGGGATGCTTGTGGGAGAACAGCAGCTCGAGGGTGGGCACAACTTCGCCCCGCCGGTATCCGTGCAGCTGGAACATGCCCTCGGACCAGCGGATCTTCCCCGACGCAAGATCCACGTGGAAGGTTCCGGCACCGCAGGGGCTGTCCCCCAGTGCGCTTGAGTAGGTGTAAGGGCCACGGAGTTCCGTCACGGGCCACCCCCCCTTGTAGCAGTCGTCCGCGGGCCGTCGGCACGCACTGCTCCAAGTATTGCCGCCCGGACACGCGCCGGATAGTGCCCATAGCCCCTTTCCCCCGGCCGGGGAACAGGCAAAGAGCTTGACCGCTATACCCCCTAGGGGTATATTCAAGGTGTTGTCAGTGAAGTGGTATGTCCCGGCCGGTGCCCGCACCGCCATCACAGCCGTTCAACCCCAGCACCCTGCTACTCCAGCAAGGAATCATCCTTCACAAGGAATGGAACTGACATGTTTGACATTGAAAACCGGACCGCGCTCCCCCTGGCCTCCAGTGCCGGCTGCAGCTGCTGCTCCCCTGCCGCACACGCACACAAGGCGCCAGCCGCCGTCGTAATTTCCGACGCCGGCACAGGCTCCCGGCGGACGTTCGCCGTTGAAGGCCTCACCTGCGGCCACTGCGTCCAGACCGTCGAGAAGGCCATCTCCGCCCTCGACGGCGTTGAATCCGCATCCGTTGACCTCGTACCGGGCGGCCGTTCCGGCCTCACCGTGACGGGCACCGTTTCGGACACGGCGGTCCGGCAGGCCGTCACCTCGGCCGGGTACTCCCTGGCTTCCAACTGACATTCCCGCCGGGGCTGATGGCCCCGGCTGCGGCGTCCTCCAAGGAGGAACATATGGAACACCTGCAGGATCACCAGCACATGCACCATCACGACGACGGCCCCTCACGCGGGACCCTCACCAAACCCGAGGCTCCCCCGGCTGCCGGCGGGCCGGGCGGCCATGCCCGCCACGACGACGACCACGCCGTCCACACCCACGGGCAGCACGCCGGGCACAGCACGGCCATGTTCAAGAACAGGTTCTGGCTCACGCTGGCGCTGTCCGTCCCCGTGGTCTACTTCAGCCCCATGGTGGGCCACATCCTGGGCTACATGGTGCCCGCTTTTCCGGGATCAGCCTGGATCCCGCCCGTCCTGGGCACCGTCATCTTCCTCTACGGCGGCCAGCCGTTCCTGAAGGGCGGGCTGCAGGAGCTGAAAGACCGCCGGCCGGGCATGATGCTCCTGATCGCCATGGCCATCACCGTGGCGTTTGCGGCCTCCTGGGTCACCAGCCTGGGCCTGGGCGGGTTTGACCTGGACTTCTGGTGGGAGCTGGCGCTGCTGGTGGCCATCATGCTGCTGGGCCACTGGATCGAGATGCGCGCCCTGGGGGCGGCCCAGGGCGCCCTGGATGCCCTCGCCGCGCTGCTGCCCGACGAAGCCGAACGGATCACAGGCACCGGAACGGAAACCGTTCCCGTCTCCGAGCTCCGGCCCGACGACCTGGTCCTGGTCCGCTCCGGCGGCCGCATGCCGGCCGACGGAACGGTGGTGGACGGGCAGGCGGAATTCGACGAGTCGATGATCACGGGCGAATCGAAGACCGTGCCGCGCGGCCCGGGCGATCCCGTGGTGGCCGGAACAGTCGCCACGGATACCAGCGTCCGCGTCCGGGTGACGGCGGTTGGCGAGGATACGGCACTCGCCGGCATCCAGCGCCTGGTGGCCGAGGCGCAGTCATCGTCCTCTCGGGCCCAGGCGCTGGCCGACCGTGCCGCGGCCTTCCTGTTCTACTTCGCTGCCGGCGCAGGCGTCATCACCTTTGCCGCGTGGACCCTGATGGGCAGCATCCCGGAAGCCGTGACCCGCACCGTCACCGTCCTGGTCATCGCCTGCCCGCATGCACTGGGCCTGGCCATCCCGCTGGTGATCGCCATCTCCACGGAGCAGGCTGCCCGCGCCGGGGTCCTGATCAAGAACCGGATGGCGCTGGAGCGGATGCGGACCATTGACGTGGTCCTCTTCGACAAGACCGGCACCCTCACCACCGGCGAGCCTCAGCTGGTGGACGTTGCGGCCGCTGACGGGGTGGGTGCAGACGAGCTGCTGGCCCTGGCCGCCGCGGTCGAGTCGGACAGCGAGCACCCTGTGGCCCGGGCCATCGTCCGCGCAGCCCGGGAACGCAACCTGGCCCTGCCTGCCGCCGCCGGCTTCACCTCGCTGACCGGCCGCGGCGTCCGGGCCTCTGTGGACGGGCGCACGGTGCACGTGGGCGGGCCCGCGCTCCTGCGCGAGCTTGGCGCCGTCGAACCCTCCGCCCTGGCGCGGTCCACCCGCGGGTGGATGGACCGCGGCGCTGCCGTCCTGCATGTCATTGACGACGGCGGCCGCGTGCTGGGGGCGGTCAGCCTCGAGGATGCGGTGCGGACGGAGTCGCGGCAGGCGGTTGCTGCCCTGCAGAACCGCGGCGTGAAGGTCGGCATGATCACCGGCGATGCCCGGCAGGTGGCGCAGGCCGTGGCCGCGGACCTGAAGATCGACGAGGTGTTCGCGGAAGTCCTGCCGGCGGACAAGGACAAGAAGGTGGCCGAGCTCCAGGCCCGCGGGCTGAAAGTGGCCATGGTGGGCGACGGCGTCAACGACTCGCCGGCGCTGGCACGCGCCGAGGTGGGCATCGCGATCGGCGCCGGCACGGACGTGGCCATGGAGTCTGCCGGGGTGGTGCTGGCCGGGAACGATCCGCGGGCGGTCCTGTCCATGGTGGACCTGTCCCGGGCCAGCTACCGCAAGATGTGGGAGAACCTGGTGTGGGCCACGGGCTACAACATCCTGTCCGTGCCGCTGGCCGCAGGCGTCCTGGCGTTCGCCGGCGTGGTCCTCTCCCCGGCCGCGGGCGCGGTCCTGATGTCCGCATCCACTATCGTGGTGGCTTTGAACGTCCAACTGCTCCGGCGGGTGAAACTCAACCCGTCCGAGGTACGTTGAACGTGCAGGAGCGGCCCCGGTGAAGACCCGGTCCGGCAGAAACCAGTCCAGCAGCAACCTGTTCAGCAGAAAGGAGGAAGCAGCATGACCGCACGCACCCGCGTCCTGTCGGCCGCACTCCTCCGCGCGGGACTGCTGGCTGCCGTCCTGGCCATCGTGGCCGGGATCTTCGGAATGCACGTCATGACCGCCCACTCCTCGCACGCGGGGCACGCCGCCGTCGTCCAACCCCAGGCGGCACAACCTGCCGCTGCACAACTCCCCGGCGGGCACTCCGCCGGGGACGCCGCCGTCGTGCATTCCCTCGCCGGGGACACAGGCGGGCACCCTGCCGTCGGGCACCTGGCCGGGCACCCCGCCGTCGAACAGGGCTCAGGACAGGCTCACGGCGCCGCTGCCGGATACCAGGCCGCAAGAGCAACTTTTTCGGCCGCAGAATCCTGCAGCTCCGGCTGCCCGGGCGCGCAGGAAGCCGGCGCACCCTGCATCCCGCTGGCCAAGACCGCTTCGCTCGCCGTTGTCCCGCCCCAGGCCGGCACCGCCGGGCCCGCGCCCACAGCCATCGCCCGGGGCGCCGTCGGGTACTCGTACATCCCGGCAAGCCCCACACCCTGCGACCTGTCCATCAGCCGGACGTAAGCGGACTGCGCCGCGTGGCTCTCCACGCACGATTGGCCCAGTTCACATTACTTCCCTGAAGGACACCCCAAAAAATGAACACGAACCTCAAAACCCTTACCATCGCCGCTGCCCTGGCGGCCTCGCTCGGCCTTGCCGGGTGCGCCGCCGGCTCCGGAAGCTCCGGCGGAAACACCATGCCCATGAACCACGGCAGCTCCGGCCCCATGGCCAGCATGATGCCGGACGCCAGTGCGGACCATAACCAGGCGGACATCATGTTCTCGCAGATGATGATCCCGCACCACGCGCAGGCGGTGGAGATGAGCGACATGATGCTCGCCAAGCCGGACCTGCCCGCGGAGGTCACCGCGCTGGCCACCAAGATCAAGAACGCCCAGGCGCCCGAGATCGAGACGATGACCGGCTGGCTCAAAGAGTGGAACGTGCCCGTCATGATGTCGGACCACTCGGGACACGGCATGGGCGGCATGGTGGACTCCCAGGGCCTGGAGAAGCTCAAGGCCGCGCAGGGAACGGAAGCCGTCCGGCTTTTCCTGGAGCAGATGATCGGACACCATGAGGGCGCGATCGACATGGCAAAGCAGGAGATCGCCGCCGGCAAGCACGCCGGGTCCATCCAGCTCTCCCGGGATATCGTCACGTCCCAGGAGGCTGAGATCGCCCAGATGAAGGAGATGCTGGCCGCGCTCTAACCTGCCCCTCCCTCCCGACCCTCTCTCACTTAACGGGCCAAATTGGCCGATGCTCTCTCACTTTCCTTACGAAAGTGAGAGATCATCCGCTGGAAAACCGCGTTAAGTGAGAGAGCATCCGCTGGAAAACCGCGTTAAGTGAAAGAGCGTCGGTTTGGGACGGGACGCAGGGCGGGCCCACGTTGCAGTCAGGCGCCGGGCCTGACGTGCTCGGGACGGATTCCGACGCCGATGAACCGGGCAGTCATCCGGCGCAGCAGGGGCGAGGCGAACCGGAGGAGCCCGACGAACCAGCGCGGCGCGACACTGTTGCCGGCGGTTGCCCGGACAATGGCCTTGTGCCCGTTGCGCTGGAGCAACTGCATCACCTTCACCGGCTTCTCCCTGCGCCGCTGCACCGCCGCGAGCTTTCCGGCCGGCGCGGTCCCGGCCGCAAGGTCCCCGGAGATGGCGTTGAACAGCGCAACGGCATCCTGGATGGCGAAGTTAACGCCGACGCCGAACATCGGGGACATCGCATGGGCGGCGTCGCCGATCGCGATGAATCCCGGACGGTACCAGCGGCGGAGCCGGTTGATCTGGACCGAAAGGAGCTTGATCTGGTCCCAGTCCACGAGGGTGGTGACGACGGGGCGCAGAACAGGAGCCGCGTGGCTGATCCTGGCCCGGAGCGCCTCCAGCCCTGCCGCACGAAGCTCGTCGTACCCGCCCTTCCGGATGACCATGCCCGACTGGTACCTGTCGCCGCGGTCGATGGTCAGGACCATGCCCTGGCGGGAGATGTAGCCGAGGGTTGCCGGCGGCGGTTCCGGCGGTTTGGGCAGGCTGAACCAGAGAACGTCGATGGGCACGCCAAACTCGTCGGGAGTCATCCCGGCCGCGGCGCGCAGCCCGGACGCCCGCCCGTCCGCAGCTACGGTGAGCGTCGCACGGATCTCAAGGTCGTCGTCGTCCTCTGTCGCCGCCCGTACGCCGCGAACCTCGTCCTGCTCGACAATGAGGCCGGTGGCTTCGGTGAGCATGCGCAGCTCGAAGTTGGGAAACGCCGACGCCTCGCCGGCCAGGAAGTTCAGGAAATCCCACTGCGGCGCCAGGACCAGGAAGTTGTCGGGCTCCGGGAGGGTCCTGAAGTCCACGATAGTGAAGCGCCGGCCGTCCATGACGACGTCCATCGCGGGCAGGCGCGTGAGCGGCAGCTGCAGGAATTTTTCCCGCAGCCCGAGCTCGCCCAGCAGTGTCACGGTGGAAGGATGCACGGTGTCGCCGCGGAAGTCACGAAAGAAGTCGCCATGCTTCTCGAGCACTGTAACGCGCAGCCCCGCGCGTGCCAGCAGGTAGCCGAGCACCATCCCGGCCGGTCCGCCGCCGGCAATGACGCAGTCACGCCCGATAACTTTCTCCACGGTCATATCATCGTGCCTCCTGCCCGGAAAGGTGAGAGAGGGTTCCCCAAAAACCCGCATCAAGTGAGAGAGGGTCCGGGTGATGCGTGTTAAGTTGAAATCCGCGGGCTGGACGGTCCGCGCACCGGCTGGAAAGAGAAAATCCCCTTGGACACGTCCGAACCAGTAAAAATCCTGACCGTCTGCACAGGCAACATCTGCCGCTCGCCGGTGGCCGAGCGGCTGCTGCAGGCGGGACTGGACCAGGCGGTGCCGGGCGGTTTCGTTGTGGCCAGCGCGGGCACCCGGGCCATGGTGGGGGACCCCATGCAGCCCCTCTCCGCGGACATCGTCCGCACCTTCGGCGGGAACCCGGACAACTTCGCCGCGCGCCAGCTGACCCCGAAGATCCTCCGCGGCGTGGACCTGGTGCTCACCATGACCTCCGCACACCGCGGCGAGGTGCTGCAGCTGGACGCCTCCCTCCTCAAACGGACATTCACCATCCGCGAGTTCGCCCGCATGCTCGACGTCCTGGACCAGCGCGCAGCAGCATCCGGGGGCAGCGCGCCCGCCAGGGATGATGACGACGACGGCGGCTGGCTGGGCGCCAACACCGCCTTCTGGAAGAGCCTCCCGGCACGGGCCGCGGGGGTGCGGCACCTGTCCCTGCCCGCCGACGCCACCGAGAACGACATCGTCGACCCCTACCGGCGGGCGCCCGAGGTGTACCGGCAGATGGAGGACGAACTGGCGTCCGCGATCGTCTCCATCCTCCGCCACGCGCGCCTGAACGCACCGGCTCGCGGGACACGTGCGGAGTCGCCGTAGCGTTCGGGCGGTCCCGCACCTCTCCGGCGACCCCGGCACTTCTCCCGGCGGCGACGTTCCCGCCTGACCGCGCTGCCGCCGTCGTAATCAAGCGTGATTCGTCTGACCCGTCAGGCGCCGCAAGGTGACAGTTTGGACAACTTTGTAGCCAGCAGGGCCTCGGCTGGCGGACACTGATCCCACCCATTCACAAAGAGGTGAGGCACAATGAGCACGCCTGACGGTTCTGACCCCTCCGGCCCCAACGCATCCGGGCCCGCCCCCGGTCCCCACAACGGCAGCTGGGTGGCGCACGGCCGCCGGCGCTGGATAGCCGCACTGCTGGCGCTGGTCCTGGTGGCCGCCGCCGTCGTCGCAGTCATCAGCCTCAACCGTTCCGGCACGGAGGCGCAGCCCGCTGCGACGCAGAGCGAATCTCCGTCCCCGTCGGCAACCCCCTCGGAAACTCCTTCCGAAACGCCGCCGCCGGCCCCTGCTCCCCCGCCGCCGCCCGAGCCGATCCCGGAGCTGCCTGCGGCGCCCATGAACGTGCTGGTCATCGGCAGCGACAGCCGTGCCAGTGCTCGGGACGCCGCAGCCCACACGGCGGCAACCGGCGAGGCCATGGACCACCGGTCGGACACCCTCATGCTGGTCCACGTCCCCGCCGACCGCAGAACCCTGTACATCATCTCCATCAACCGGGATACGTGGGTGGACATCCCGGGCTTCGGCGGCGCAAAGATCAATGCCGGGCTGCAGTACGGCGGCATCGACATGACCACCCAGACGGTTCAGTCGCTGTTCGGGATCACCATTGACCACACCGTGATGCTGGACTTCCACGGCTTCCGGGGCATGGTGGACGGGCTGGGCGGGATCGACGTCAACGTGCCCATTCCGTTCCAGTCCACGCACGACACGGGGCACGTCTTCGGTCCGGGCGTGAACCACCTGGACGGGCAGTCCGCGCTGGAGTTCGCCCGGGAGCGGTACGCATTTTCCGACGGCGACTTCCAGCGCGTGCGCAACCAGCAGATCCTGCTCAAAGCCATCCTGGCCCGCCTGACCGGCGGGGGCGGCCTGAATGACGTCAACGCCGTGCGCGGTCTGGTGGATTTCGCGTCCTGCTGCCTGACCGTGGACCGGGGCTTCGACCCCGTGCAGGCTGCCATCCTTGCCTACAGCCTGCGGAACCTGGACGTGAACGCGATCGGCACCATGACCCTGCCCACGGCGGGCTCCGGATTCATCGCGGGCCAGTCGGTTCTGTTCCCGGATTACGGGGCGATCAACGCCGTTGGGGCTGCGCTGCGGGAGGGGCGGATCGGGGAGTTCGCGGTTCCGTAGCCGGCTGAGGCCGCGGGCATTGGCGGACGAGCGGCCCTGCCCCGCATGAGCGGTGCCGGGCAACACCGTTCCTGCGGTCGAGGGCCGCTCGTCCGGTTAGGGGGCCACCTGGCTGTTCAACCGGGGCTCACCCGGGGTTCACCGGCGGGAAAACGTCTGTGTGCCCGGCCCCTGGAGGCTGGACGGCATGACTGACATTTCACGCCGCACATCGTCAAGGGATCCGTCCTCGCTGCCGCACTGGCAGCCACACCCGCCGCCGCCCAGGCCGCCACAGTGCAGTCGCCGGCCGGCGTCGCGCTGGTCCGGAACCGGCTCACCCTGCCCAGCGGCATCGCCACCGGCGACGTCACCTCCGATTCCGCCGTCCTGTGGTCACGTTCTTCCGGTGCCGGGCGGATGACCGCGGTGCTGCGGGCCGTGGACGACGGCGGCGAGGTCCTCCACGGCCGGGGCGCCTTTGAGCGCGTCCTCCGCGGGCCCCGCGCCACCCAGGCCTCCGACTTCACCGCCAAGATCCATGCCGGGAACCTGCCCTCCAACACGCGCTTTGCACTGGAGATCAGCTTCGAGGACGACGGCGGCGCGGCCGGCGAGACTGTCAGCGGCAGCTTCCGCACGGCTCCCGACGCCGGCACGTATAACGGCAACGGCCGCACCGGTGACACAAGCAACGGCGGCGAGGTGCCGGCGTCGTCCGCCCAAAGCTTTGTGTGGACGGGCGACACCGCCGGCCAGGGCTGGGGCATCAACGAGGAAATCGGCGGGATGCGCGGCTACCGCGCCATGCACCAGACCCGCCCAGACTTCTTCATCCACTCCGGCGACACCGTCTACGCCGACGGCCCCATCACGGAGACCGTGGTGGAGAAGGACGGGCAGGTGTGGCGGAACCTGGTCACGGAGGAGGTGTCCAAGGTGGCCGAGACGCTCACGGAATTCCGCGGCCGGCACCGCTACAACCAGATGGACGCCAACATGCGGGCCATGTTCGCTGACGTCCCCGTCATCGCCAACTGGGACGACCACGAGACCACCAATAACTGGTACCCCGGCGAGATCCTGGACGATCCCCGCTACACCGTCCGCGACGTCAACACCCTGGCAGCACGGGGCCGGCAAGCGTGGCAGGAGAACATGCCCATCGCGGATTCCTCGGCCCTGTGGCGGCCGGGTACGTTCGACGACGCCGGCCAGTACCAGCCCGCCCGCATCTACCGGAAGATCAGCCGCGGCCCGCAGCTGGACATCTTCTGCCTGGACATGCGGACGTTCAAGTCCCCCAACACGGACGGCAAGGAGCCATACGCCACCTCGATCCTGGGCCAGGAGCAGGTGGACTGGCTGATCCGCGAGGTGACCAAGTCCAAGGCCACCTGGAAAGTCATCGCTGCCGACCTGCCGCTGGGCATCATCGTGGGCGACGGGCCGGTCAACCAGGAAAGCGTCTCAAACCGCGACGCCGGTGCACCCCTGGGCCGTGAGCTTGAGATCGCCGGGGTATTGAGCGCATTCAAGCGCAACCAGGTTAGGAACGTGGTGTGGCTGACCGCCGACGTTCACTACTGCGCCGCGCACCACTACTCCCCTGAGCGTGCGGCCTTCACCGACTTCGACCCCTTCTGGGAATTCGTGGCCGGGCCGATTGCGGCGGGTTCATTTGGACCGAACAAGATGGACGGCACGTTCGGGCCCGAGGTGGTGTTCTCCAAGGCGGGCAAGTTCGCGGGAGAGTCACCGCGCAACGGCGAGAACCAGTTCTTCGGTCACGTGCAGCTGGGCGAAGACAACACTTTCACGGCAAGCCTCCGGAACGCCAATGGCGCCACGGTGTTCTCCAAGGTGCTGACGCCGGAGCGGTAAGCCGGCGGGCATTTCCGCGCCTGATCCGGACAGCCGCGCCCCGGGCCCCGGGAGCGGGTGTCCGAATCGGGCGCGGATTTCGGTTGCGGGCGCGAGATGCCGGCCGCCGTCGTCCGTTATTTTCCCCGCCCGCTGGGTACGCCGCTGGTAGTGTTCCTGCATTCGGAACGGCACGCAGACGGGGTGATTCTCTTGAACGACGACGGGCTGACAGAGGCTGTGCAGGAAGCCGGGGCGGTGGAACTGCTACTGGTCCGGCACGGCGAGAGTGAAGGCAACGTTGCCGCCACCGAGGCCCGGGAGGCAGGGGCGGCGGTCATCGCCGTGCCGGCCCGCGACGCCGATGTGAACCTGTCCGACATCGGGCAGGAGCAGGCCAAGGCCCTGGGCGCGGCTTTGGCCCGGACCGCCGAGGAGTTCCGGCCGGACGCCGTGGTTTCCTCGCCCTATGCACGTGCCCGTCAGACGGCGGAAATCGCCGTGGAGGTGGCGGGCTGGCCCGTGAAGGTGCGCACCGATGAACGGCTCCGGGACCGCGAACTGGGCATCCTGGACCGGCTCACCCGGCTGGGCGTGGAGCAGCGTTACCCGGACGAGGTGGAACGCCGCGAATGGCTGGGCAAGCTGTACTACCGGCCGCCGGGCGGGGAATCCTGGGCGGACGTGGCCCTCCGGCTGCGCTCCGTCCTGGCGGAACTGAACAACCTCGGCACCGGGCATCGGGTGATGCTGGTGTGCCACGACGCCGTGATCATGCTCTTCCGGTACGTGCTTGAAGGGCTGAGTGAAGCAGAACTCCTGGACCTGGCGGCCACCACCTCGGTCCTGAATGCCTCCCTGACCCGCTATGTGCGGCCCTCCGGCGCCGGCCGCTGGACGCTCGAAAGCTTCAATGTCGCGGACCACCTGACCGAGCAGGGCGTTGCCGTGACCGAACATGCCGGGGACGCCAGTGTCCACCCGCGGTGAGGCGGGCGCGGCCGGGGCCGCGCAGCCAGCCCTGGTGACGCCGTCGCTCCTGCGCGACTGGCCGCTCCCTGCCGCCGGCGAGGACAAGTACTCCCGCGGATCGGTATTGGTGGTCGGCGGGGCCCGGGCGACTCCCGGTGCCGCCCTGCTCTCCGGTGCTGCCGCCCTTCGGGCCGGCGCCGGGAAACTCACCCTGGCCGTCGCGGAATCGGTGGCCGTCCACGTGGGCGTCGCGCTGCCGGAATGCGGGGCGGTGGGGCTGCCGGAAACCCCCGGCGGGTCCGTTACGGCCGAGGGACTGGACCGCATTGCCCCGTACCTGGACAAGGCAGATGCCGTGCTGGTGGGTCCGGGCCTCGATGACCTGGACCTGGCCGAGGAGCTGCTTCGGGCGCTGCTCGGGCGGGAGGCCGCCTCCGGGAAAGGGAACGACGGCGGAGGTCCCGCCGTCGTCCTCGATGCCTACGCTTTGGGTGCCTTGGCCAACGTGGAGGACCAGTCCGGTCCGTGGAAGGGGCGCCTGATCCTGACGCCCAATCCCAAGGAGGCTGAGATCCTGCTTGGCCGCGGGCTGGAGGACCTGCCGGCCGATGTTGCTGAGATTGCCGAACGGTACCAGGCGGTGGTGAGCTGCCAGGGCCTGATCGCGAGGCCGCCGGGTGATGCTCCGGAAGAGGCGGAGCTCTGGAAAATCACCACGGGGTACGGCGGGCTGGGGACCTCAGGCAGCGGGGATGTCCTGGCCGGTGCCATCGCCGGCCTTCGCGCCCGGGGAACCAGTGAAGCGCAGGCTGCGTGCTGGGGCACCCATCTTCATGCGGCTGCTGCGGACAGGCTTGCCAGCCGGCTGGGACCCCTGGGCTTCCTGGCGCGCGAACTCGCGGACGAGCTGCCCGCGCTGATGCTGGAACTCAACACCTGATCCGTCCAGGTTAAAAGCAACGCGGGGTCACTTACGGTCCATCCGACGGGGTTTTTTGCGCGATAGGTGACCCCGCGTTGCTTTCTCCGGACATGAGACGGCCCCCGGCCGAAGCCGGGGGCCGCCATACCGGGAAGTGCGGGTGTAGGCTGCCGGTGCGCTTTAAGCGCTGTGGCGTGCATACTGTGCAATCCGCCCTAAAGGCAGTCAGCAAATCCCCGACTTTCCGATCCTGTGTTGAAGCTAGGCGGCAATCTCTTGCTTGGCCCCCTTCGTCTCAATTTCAATCTTGCGCGGCTTGGCCTTTTCGGCGACAGGAATCCGCAGCGTCAGGACACCGGCGTCGTACGTAGCCTTTACGTTGTCAGTATCCAGGGTGTCCCCAAGGATCAGCTGGCGGCTGAACACGCCGCGCGGCCGCTCGGAGGCGATCAACTCGGTGTCCTTGCCTGCAGTGTCGGGGCGCTCGGCCCGTACCGTCAGGACGTTCCGTTCCACATCCAGATCCACAGAATCCAGTGCGACACCGGGCAGATCAAAGGCGACGACAAATTCCTGGTCCTCCCGCCACGCGTCCATCGGCATCGCTGCCGGGCGCGCCGCCGTGCCGAGGACCTGCTGGGCCAGCCTGTCCAACTCGCGGAACGGATCAGTTCGCATCAACATGGCTTCCCTCCTCGTAAGAGACGGTCCAACACTTTTCCGCATCAGCCGATCTGTATTGGCTGATATAGATTTTTTATCACTGGGGAATCAGGTCTGCAAGGGGTTCCGAAGGGTATTTTTGAAGTTTTTTGCGGCCTCGCGGGACATGGGTGAGGGGCCCATCGCGGTACGCGAAAGGCCCCTCAGATGCTGGTTGTCAGCTGCGCGTCGGGTCCGGCCGCAGCGGTGCCGGGCCCGGATCCGGCACCGGCAGCGGGCCCGGGGGTTCCGGTGCGGGGAACGGATTGGGAGCCGGCGGGCCCGGGTGGCCGGGATGGGCTGGATCTGGCTGGTCCGGGCCTGGTTCCGGCGGGAACGGCTCGGGCTCGTGCACTGGCGGGATGGTCATGTGACGTTCCCCTCTCACGTTTGATGGACGTGCCTTGGCGTGAACAGGATACGCCCGCCGCCTCAAGCCCACTAGGCCGGCGGCCCGCCGTTCCCGTCAGTCCGGGACGGCACCCACCAGCCGGAGCCAGGCGCGCAACTGGTGCAGGTCCGACTCCCCGCAGCGGAAACCGACATGGCCGTCCGGGCGCACCGCAACGATGCCGCGGCCGGGATGGCTGCTGAGCCGATGCACATGGACCTTGCGCCCTGAAAACGCGAGCTCCGCGCCCGCCACATCCCAGCCGGCATCATGCTCCAGCAGAATGTGGACGCCCGGCGCGGCCGTCAGCTCGTGAAGGCGGGCGGGCTGCCCGCCGGTGGCTGCCGGCGCGTCCGGCAGCCGGTCCCCCGGCCGCGGCCACCGCGCTGCGGGCGGGGTGCCCTCCAACGAGATGCCGCTGTTCCGGTAGCGGACAAAAGGCTGTGCCAGCAGCCTGATGCCGGCAGACGTGAGGCGCCGCCGGCGCAGCAGCACCGGCAGCAACGGCGCGGAAACCGGAAGGAGGCCGCGGAGCAGGCGCGCAAGGGGGTGGGGTGACGCTTCCCCGAAAAAGATGAGGTGGGTCAGGGCCAGCACGCGCCGGGCAGCGAGGCGGCGCTCGTAGTCGTAGGAGCCGAGCAGTTCCGGGTGCGTCCCGCCGTCGGAAGCGAATCCAAGCTTCCAGCCAAGATTCAGCGCATCAAGGATGCCGTTGTTCATCCCCTGGCCGCCCGCCGGCGAATGGGCGTGCGCGGCGTCTCCGGCCAGGAACAGGTTCCCGCTGCGGAACCTGCTGGCCACTCGGTGCTGCAGGCGGACCTGCGCGGACCACCGCACGTCCCGCACCGTCGCCTCCAGCCCCGACCCCTGGACGAGCCGGGCCACTTCCCCCGCCGGGACTGCCGGCCCCAGCTGCCCGAACGGGCCGGAGGCATGCGGGTCTGCCGTGCGGGTGGCGAGCAGCCGCCACGTGGCGCCCTCGCCCAGGGCCAAAAGGAACGCAAGCCCCGCGCTTCCCACAGCGACATGGAGGAGCCCGGGGTCCAGCGGGCCATCGAGCTCCAGGTCGGCCAGGACTGCCTCCACCCGGTACGGCGCCCCGCTCCACTCGGCACCGACGAGCCCGCGCACGGTACTGGATTGCCCGTCGCATCCGGCGAGGAAGCGGCATTCGTGCTGCTCCAGGCCCTGTTCGTGCGCGTTGCCAAGGGTCCGGTTCGCCCCGGGGAAGTTGCCGTCCGCCAGCCGCAGGTCGGCGCGCAACGCTCCGCCCCTGCCCGGGAAGGCGGCGAGGCCACGGAACTCAACGCCCCAGTCCACCGGCACGTCCCGGGCTTTGAGCGCGCGCCACAGAACGTCTTCGACGTCGGCCTGACGGACCAGCGTCAGGTGCGGGAAGGCCGTGTCCGGAAGGTCGGCGTGGCCAAGCCTGGCCTGCACCACCCGCTTGCCGAGGTGGATGCGTGCCTCCGGGGTGGTGTCCGCCCGGCTGAGCAGTTCGTCCGTGACACCCAGCGGCCGGAGGCCCTCGAGTGCACGGGCGTGGAGCATCATTGCCCGGGAGGGGCGCACCCGTTCCGCCCGCCGGTCGACAATGCGGACGGTAGCTCCGTGGGCATGCGCCTGGAGCGCCGTTGCCAGGCCTGCGGGACCGGCGCCCACCACCAGGACGTCGCTGTGGACCGTCATGGGTGGCCCAGGAGCCGCCACCAGGCCTGGCCGGCGCCGGCGGCGGCAGTTTCCATCCGGGCCGGATCAGCGAGCGCCTCATCCCGGCGCAGCCCGGGCAAAACTTTGTAGCTGATCGAGCCCGGGACGCTCACCAGTTCCAGGACCCGCCACAGGGATGCCGCGTAATGGTGGGCCCTTTCCGCGCCATCCCATTCGTAGAAGCCCCGATACACTCCGCGGTCGTCATGCGCGCACCAGAGCTTTGACACGAAACCAGGAAACCCGACGAAGAGCGGCGTGTTGAGCAGGCTTTCGGCTTCGAACAGGCGGTGCGCCCTGCCCCGCACCAGCCTGAGCCTGAAGGCGACAACGAGTATGCACGGCTCCCTGGGCACGGCTCTGACGGCCGTTTCCCGGTACACCCGCGACGTGCTGCCGTCCGCGAACTGCAGGACGCGTCCCACGTTTTCCCCGGGCAGGTGGACCTGCCGCCGGGCCAGCATCACGAAGCTCCTGCCCACACACCCGGCCACCGCCCGCCAGGCCTGGGCCCTGGGGGCCGGACCTTGTTCGCTGGACATTGCCGCTCTCCTTCCGCGCCCCCTGGTGTCCGTCCGCTCTGTCCCTCCACTCCCTCCACCGTCCCGCACACCGGTCCCCGCCCCTAGGGTCTTTGGCCCTTTTCACCCCGCACCGCTGCCGCGCGCACCGCCGTCGGACGCCCTTTACTCCCGCGCCGGGAGGCGGCGATCCCCCGGTAGC
This sequence comes from Pseudarthrobacter sp. GA104, assembly GCF_009741265.1. Classification (GTDB taxonomy): domain Bacteria; phylum Actinomycetota; class Actinomycetes; order Actinomycetales; family Micrococcaceae; genus Arthrobacter. Next base: position 3,109,942 of record NZ_WOWL01000001.1, on the reverse strand, counting down.
GAACGGCCGGATAATTGTCGGCGCGGATCTATATATTGAAGGAATGACCCAGACTCCGCTGCGGGACTCCGCCGCCACTGCCGCTCCCACACCGCCGGTTGCCAAGAAGATCCCGTCCGAACGTGTCCACCACGGGGACGTTTTCGTGGATAACTACGAGTGGCTGCGGGACAAGGAATCCGCCGAAGTGGTGGCGCACCTGAAGGCCGAGAATGCCTACCAGGAAGCGGTCACCGCACACCAGGAGCCGCTGCGCGAGGCCATTTTCCAGGAGATCAAGGGCCGCACGCAGGAAACGGACCTGTCCGTGCCGCACCGCAAGGACGGCTGGTGGTACTTCAGCCGCTCCGTGGAGGGCAAGGAATACGGCATCCAGTGCCGGGTCAGGGCCGCGGACACCGGGGACAAGGTTGCCGACTGGACCCCGCCCGCCGTCCAGCCCGGCGTCGAAATCCCCGGCGAGGAAGTCCTGCTGGACGGCAACGTGGAGGCGGAGGGCAAGCCGTTCTTCTCGGTGGGCGGCTCGGCCGTAACCGTGGACGGCACCCTCTACGCCTATGCCGTGGACAACTCGGGGGACGAGCGCTTCACCCTCCGCATCAAGGACCTCAGCACCGGCGAGCTGCTGCCGGACGTCATCGAGAATATCTTCTACGGCGTTGCCTTCTCCCCCGACGGCACCCGGATTTTCTACACAATGGTGGATGATTCCTGGCGCCCGTACCAGGTGAAGGCGCACGTCCTGGGCACGCCTGTGGCCGACGATGTGGTCATCTACCAGGAGGACGACGCCGCCATGTGGCTGGGCTTCGAGCTCTCAGCTGACCGGCGCCACCTCGTGCTGGGCATCGGGTGCTCGGAGTACAGCGAAACCCGCCTGCTCCGCTTTGACGACCCCGCCCAAGAACTCATTACCGTGATCTCCCGGAACGACCGCGTGCTCTATGAGGCCGAGCCGTTCCTGCTTGCCGGGCCGGACGGCGAAAAACGCGAGCGCATCCTGCTGACGCACAACCGCGGTGCGGTCAACTCCATGGTCTCCCTGGCGGACCCGGCGGAGCTCGCCAAGCCGCTGGCAGAGCAGGCCTGGGTCACCGTCGTCGAACATTCCGACGACGTCCGCATCAACGGCGCGGGAGTCACCTCCACGCACCTGGTCGTTTCCATCCGCAAGGACACCATCGAGCGCGTGCAGTTCATCGGTCTGGCAGGGCTGGGGACGCCCGCCCAGGAAGAACCCGTGGAGCCGGCCTTCGATGAGGAGCTCTACACTGCGGGCGTAGGCGGGTCGGACTACGAGGCCCCGGTCATCCGGCTGGGCTATACGTCCTACTTCACGCCGTCGCGCGTGTACGACTTCGTGCTGCCCACCCCGCAGCAGCCCGCGGGTGAGCTGCTGCTGCGGAAGGAAAGCCCGGTCCTGGGCGGCTACGACGGCAGCGACTACGTCGCCACCCGGGAGTGGGCAGACGCCGCGGACGGCACCAGGATTCCGCTCTCCGTACTGCGGCACAAGGCCGTGAAGCAGGACTCGACGGCGGCCGGCCTGGTGTACGGGTACGGCTCCTATGAGCTGAGCATGGATCCGGGCTTCGGGATCGCGCGGCTGTCGCTGCTGGACCGCGGCGTGGTGTTCGTGATCGCCCACATCCGCGGCGGCGGGGAGCTGGGCCGGCACTGGTACGAGGACGGCAAGAAGCTCACCAAGAAGAACACGTTCACCGACTTCATCGACGCCACAGACTGGCTGGCCGGTTCCGGCTGGGTGGATCCTGCGCGGATCGCCGCCCTGGGCGGATCGGCCGGCGGCCTGCTGATGGGGGCCGTGGCGAACATGGCGCCGGAAAAGTACGCAGTGATCGTGGCGCAGGTGCCGTTCGTGGACCCCCTGACCAGCATCCTCGATCCCGAGCTGCCGCTATCCGCCCTGGAGTGGGAGGAGTGGGGCAACCCCATCACCGATCCCGCGGCCTACGCCTATATGAAGTCCTACTCCCCCTACGAGAACGTCAGGGAGGCGGCGTATCCCAAGATCGCCGCCGTCACCTCCTTCAACGACACCCGGGTCCTGTACGTGGAACCGGCCAAGTGGGTGCAGGAGCTGCGGAGCAAAACCACCGGCACCGAGCCCATCCTGATGAAGATCGAGATGGATGGCGGGCACGGCGGCGCGTCCGGCCGCTACGTGCAGTGGCGGGAACGGGCCTGGGACTACGCCTTCATCGCCGATTCCCTTGGCGCCACCGAGCTGCTGCCCGGCGCCGGCCTGAAGTAGGACGACGCCGTACGCCATCGACTGCTCCGATATTGCCGTTTAGAGCCTCCAAAACGGCGTTTTCGGAGCAATCGATGGGGAAACCGCTCAGGACTGTGGATGCTCCGCCAGCCACTCGGCCAGCGTTTCGAGATTGGCGCGGACGGTCCTTCCCTGGGCCCGTTCCACCAGCGGGTCGGCCAGCTTGCCAAAGATGCCGCCCAGGCCGGACGCGGCCTCGATGCGCTCGGTGACGCGGGTGCCGCCGTCGGCCGGTTCGAGCGTGATGGTAATGGTGAAGTCCAGCTTGCCCTCGACGGAACGGGACACCATGCGCCGGGGCGGATCAAACTCAGTGATTTCGGCGGTCCAGTCGAACTGCCGCCCCATGATCTTGCTGGTTCCGCGGCCCCGTGAACCCACGCCCAGCGGGCCGTCACCGATCTGCCCGGACGAGGTGACCGAGGAATCGTAGACGGCGATGTTCTCGAATTTCGACAGGAAGTCAAAGACCTCCTGCTGCGGCCGGGGAATGACGACGGTTTCTTCCACAACAGGCATTGGATTCTCCTTGGACAACGGCCTGGTGCCGGCCCGGCTCGGCCGGCAGGTAGGCACAGCGCCAGCTTGGCCCGACGGCTTTGGGCTGTCAAGACGCTGCCGGAAAGCTCACCCTCGTGGTTCATCGACTGCTCCAATAAAGCCCTTTTGAGCCCCCGGAACGACGTTATTGGAGCAGTCGATGGGCATTTCCGCGGAAGCAGGCACTCCCCTTTTATTTCTCCATCCGCTTTTCTTAACGCCCGATTTTAGTAAGGTAAGGCTGTACTAATAAGATTGCCGGATGACCACGCAGCTTGATTTCGCGCGGGTTTCTTTCGCTGCCGATCTTGCGCGCTACGGAAACCGGCCTGCCATCCTTGCCGACGGGCTGACGCTGACCTACCGGGAGCTGGCCGCCCGCGTCGACAGCTTTGCCCGGAGGCTGGGCACTGAACGGCGCCTCATCGCCCTTGCGGCGTCCAACGACGTCGAATCGCTGGTGGCCTACCTTGCCGCCCTGGCGTCCGGCCACCCGCTGATCCTCCTCCCGGAAGACAAGCCGGCTGCCCTCGAATCCCTGGTGGCGGCCTACGACCCCGACGTCGTGGTCCGCTCCGCGAACGGCGAGTGCGTCCTGGACGAACGCCGGCCCGGAACCGGCCACACCCTGCATCCGGACCTTGCCCTCCTGCTCAGCACGTCCGGCTCCACGGGCTCCCCCAAACTGGTGCGCCTCTCCCACGCCAACCTGCAGGCCAACGCCGAGTCCATCGCTACGTACCTGCGAATCACGGCTGAAGACCGGGCCGCCACCACCTTGCCGATGTCCTACTGCTACGGCCTCTCGGTCATCAACAGCCATCTGCTGCGCGGCGCCGGCCTGGTCCTGACCGGACTGTCGGTGGTGGATCCGTGCTTCTGGGAGCTGTTCCGGCGGGAAGGTGCCACGGCGTTCGCCGCCGTTCCCTACACCTTTGAGCTGCTGGAGCGCGTGGGCTTCGCGGACATGGACCTGCCCAGCCTGCGCTACGTCACCCAGGCCGGCGGCCGGCTCGCCCCGGAGAGCGTCCGGCACTACGCGGAACTGGGCCGCCGGCAGGGCTGGGAACTCTTCGTCATGTACGGCCAGACGGAGGCCACGGCCCGGATGGCGTACCTGCCGCCCGACCTTGCCGCCGCCCATCCCGGCGCCATCGGCGTGCCCGTCCCCGGCGGAGACTTCCTCATCGAACCCGTGCCCGGACTGGCCGACGGCGAGCTCGTGTACACCGGGCCCAACGTCATGCTGGGATATGCCGAGACCCCGGAGGACCTGGCACAGGGCCGCACCGTCACCGAGCTCCGCACCGGCGACCTCGCCGTGAAGAACGCCGCAGGCCTCTACGAGGTGCGCGGGCGGCGCAGCCGGTTCGTCAAGATCGTGGGACTGCGCGTGGACCTGGGCCAGGTGGAACGCCTCCTGGCGGACCTCGGCGTGCACGCAGCGAGCGCCGGAACGGACCAGGGGCTCGTCGTCGCCGTGGAGGGAACCCACGACACCCGGCTGCTCACCAAAGTCCTCGCCCAGGGCCTCGGCCTGCCGCGCGCCGCCGTCGACATCCATGCCGTGGCGGAACTTCCCCGCCTGGCCACCGGCAAGGTGGACTACCCGGCAGTGGCAGCGCTCTCCGCAAAAGCCGCGGGCAACGCGGCTGCCCCGGCAACAGCCGCGGACAAAGCGGCCCCGCACAACCGCACCCCTGACAGTCGCTCCCCGCAGGAGCCGCAGGGCACCGGGGCCGGGCCGGACACCGTCAGGCGCATCTACGAGGACACGCTGGAGCAGACGGACATCGCGGACACGGACACGTTCGTCTCGCTCGGCGGCGACTCCCTGTCCTTCGTGGCGGCCTCGGTCCGGCTCGAGCAGGCCCTGGGCCACCTGCCCCCGGACTGGCATGTCACGCCGGTCCGCGACCTGGAGCCGCGCCGGCCGGGCCGGCCCGCCCGGACCCGGCTCGCACGGCTCTTTGCCCCCACGGACACCAGCCTGGTCCTCCGGGCCGTGGGAATCTTCCTGATCGCCGGCACGCACATCGGCCTGTTCAACTGGCAGGGCATGGCCCACGTGCTGATTGCCGCGGCCGGGTTCAACTTCGCACGCTTCCAGCTCTCCGGCGAAAGGCTGCCCCGCCTGCGCCGGCAGCTCACCAGCGTGGCCCGGATCGCCGTGCCCAGCATGGTGTTCATCGCCTTCGCCTACCTGGTCACCGACCACTACGGCCTGGTCAACATCGTGCTCCTCAACGCCATCCTGGGGCCGGAGCAGGTGACCACGCAGTGGCATTTCTGGTTCATCGAGGTGATCGTCTACATCCTGCTGGCCATGACGGCCCTGCTCTCCATCCCGTGGCTGCACCGCGCGGAACGCCGATTCCCGTTCATTTTCCCGCTCATCCTGTTCGGCGGCGGCCTCCTGACCCGGTACGAACTCGTGGAGCCGGGTGTGCCGTACACCGTCCCCGCACTGTGGCTCTTCGCGCTCGGATGGGCGGTGGCCCGGTCCCGCAACCTCGCCCAGCGCTGCATTGTCTCCGCCCTGGCCGTCCTCACGGTTCCGGGGTTCTTCGAGGACGCCAACCGCGACGTCACGGTGATTGCCGGCATCCTGCTGCTTGCCTGGCTGCCCGCCCTCCCCATGCCGCGGGCCCTGGGCCGCGTGACGGTCCTGCTGGCCAGCGCCTCCATGCACATCTACCTCGTCCACTGGCTGGTCTACCCGCCGCTGGCGGGCCTGGGCCTTCCGCTCGCACTGGCTGCCTCCCTGGCGGCAGGCGTGGCCTACTGGGCCTTGTGCAACAGGGTTGCCGGCGCCGCCCAGCGTTTGCGCGCACGGACCTGAGCGGACGACGGCGGCCCTCCTCCGCCGTCGCCCGTCACCTTGCGCCAAGCCGCACCATGGGCGGCGCTGGACACGGATGTATCCAATAACACTAATCATGCTTACTATTGTCTGGCGCTGGCTGCCCGCTGGGGGCAGGCCAACCAGCGCCGTACGTGGAGGTTTCTGTGAGCATGGAAGAAATGCGTCCCCTGACCGACGACGAACTAATGGCGGAACAGGGAACCGCTTTGCCGGACAAGGAAGTTGCCTCTGTCCTTGACCTGAATGCGGACCTGGATCTTGGCATCGATGCGGCGGCACCCATCGATCTCGCCGTGGCCGCCAATGCCAACGTGGCCGCGCCGATCGACGCCGCGGCGTCCGCCAACATCCTCTCCTACGGCTCCGAGGCCCAGGCGCTGGCCGACCAGGGGGTGATGATCGAGCAGGGCATTGTGGCTGACGCCAATGCGGCTTCCGCCCAGGACAGCACCATCGACCAGTCGGACGACACCGTCGGCGACGGCACGGTGGAGGACGGCGCGGCGGGCACCGGGACTACGGAGGCCGGCACCGCCCTGCCGGACGTCGGCGCGCTGCCGGTGGACCCGGCCGCCGCACTCGACGGCGACCTGCTCAACGTCAACGTGGACCTTGCCGCCGACGCGGACATCGCGGCCCCGATCAACGGCGCAGTGGCCGCCAACGCCAACGTGGCCGCGCCCATCGATGCCGCGGTTGCCGCGAACATCGGCTCCATCGACAGCCAGGCATACGCCGTGGCCGAACAGGATGCCATCATCTCCCAGCACATCGAGGGCGAAGCCAACGCCACTGCCGACCAGCAGTCCGACCTCCGGCAGTAAGCACCCATGACCCACACAAGCGGCGGGCCACGCACCCAGGCGGGCCCGCCGTCGTCCGCTGCGCCCACCGGCGACCACCCGCTGCACACTCCCGCCCGGGCCGACGGCGTCCAGCTCATCGGGCCTTCCGAGGGATCCGGCTACCGGGAGCCGCCATCGCTGGTCCGCCGCGCCGACGGCCAGACCCTGCAACTGACGCCGCTGCTGTTCGCGGTGCTGGAGGCAGTGGACGGGACACGGACGGAGGAGGAGGTTGCCCGGCACGCCAGCGAGGCGTCCGGAAGGCTGATCAGCGCGGACAACGTCCGCACATTGATGGACTCACAGCTGCTGCCGCTGGGCCTGCTGCGGCTTGCGGACGGATCCCAGCCCGAGGTCCGGAAGGCTGATCCGCTGCTGGGCATGCGCTTCCGCTACACAGTGACCGACCCGGAACGCACCCGCAGAATCACGGCACCCTTCACGGTTCTGTTCAACCCGCTGGTGGTCGTATTGGTAACCCTGGCATTCCTGGCTGCCTGTTGGTGGGTGCTGATGGTCAAGGGCCTGGGATCTGCCACCCACGAGGCGTTTGAGAACCCGGTCCTGCTCCTGTTGATTTTTGCCGTCACCATCCTTTCCGCGGGGTTCCACGAATTCGGGCACGCCGCCGCTGCCCGCAGGGGCGGGGCCACGCCCGGCGCCATGGGTGCAGGCCTGTACCTTATCTGGCCGGCGTTCTTCACGGACGTCACGGATTCCTACCGGCTGGGCCGCGGCGGCAGAATCCGCACGGACCTTGGCGGCCTTTACTTCAACGCCGTTGTTGCCGTAGGCATCATGGGACTGTGGTGGGCTACCGGCTTCGATGCCCTGCTGCTGGTGGTGGTCACCCAGATCCTGCAGATGGTCAGGCAGCTGCTGCCTCTGGTCCGCTTTGACGGGTACCACATTTTGGCCGACGCTACCGGCGTGCCGGACCTCTTCCAGCGCATCAGGCCCGTCCTGCTGGGCCTGCTTCCCTGGCGCTGGGGACGGCCGGAAAACCGGGTCCTCAAGCCGTGGGCGCGCGCCGTCGTGACCCTGTGGGTGCTGGTCACCGTGCCGCTGCTGCTGTTCAGCCTTGCCATGATGGTGCTGGCCCTGCCCCGGCTCCTGGCCACCGCCTGGAGCAGTGCGGCCAAACAGCAGGAGCTGCTCGCCGGGAGCCTTGGCGCCGGGGACCTGGCCGGCGCCGCCGTGCGCGTCCTGGCCATTGCGGCCGTGGCCCTTCCCATGGTTGGCATGCTTTACATCCTGGTGCGGCTGCTGCGGCAGCTGGTCACCCGCCTCTGGCGGAAAACGAGCGGACACGCACTTCGGCGGACTGCCGCGATGGGCGCAGTGGCGGCACTGCTGGCGGGGCTTGCGTGGGCGTGGTGGCCCGACGGCGGCACGTACCGTCCGGTGCAGCCGTACGAACGCGGGACGTTGGCCGATGCGACGGCTTCGGTCCTGCCTGCCTCGGGCACAGCGCTGCGGGAAGGCGGCAGCGGACGGACCGTGGCCCTGTGGCCCGAAGGCGCCGCAAAGCCCACCCGGGAGAACCCTCAGTTGAGCATGGTGCTGGTGCCGGTGGACGCTCCCGCGGGGGCTGGTCCGGCAGGAACCGCCAATTCAGAGGCTCCGTCCTGGGTGTTCCCCTTTGACAGACCGGCAGCTCCCGAGGAGGGCGGCAACCAGGCCCTGGCCGTCAACACCACCGACGGGTCCGTGACCTACAGCGTCGCCTTCGCTCTGGTGTGGGCCGAGGACGGTGAACCCGTTGATACCAGGAATGAGGCCTACGCCTTTGCCAGCTGCAGCGGGTGCGCCGCCGTGGCCGTGGGCTTCCAGGTGGTCCTCATCGTGGGCCAGGCCGACGTTGTGGTGCCGGAGAACCTCTCCGCCGCGGCGAACTACAACTGCTTAGAGTGCCTTACCTATGCACTGGCCAGCCAGCTGGTCCTCACCTTGGATGGCCCGCTTAGCGAAGCGGGCATGGCCTCCCTTCAGGCGCTGTGGGCAGAAATCGCCGAGTACGGCCGGAATATCCAGAACGTGCCGCTTTCCGAAATCCAGGCCACCCTGTCCTCCTACAAGGCACAGATCATGGCCATCGTCCAGGCGGATCCCAGCGCCACACAAAGTTCCGCCCAGGAAGCCACTCCTGCTCCTTCCGGGGAACCAGGCCCAGCCCAGGCACCAACGGCCCCGGCCTCATCCGGCACGGGAACCGGCGCAACCGCTCCGGCAGGGACAGCGCCCGCCACCGCCCCGGCGACCCAGCCGGCGCCAGGCGACGCGCCGCCGTCGTACGCCCCCGTTGAGACACCGCTCCCAACGGCGGATACTGGGGGCACGGCTCCCGCAGCCGAGCCGCTTCCCACCACAAACCCCACCTAGGAGCACAGATGTCATTGGGCAAGGGAACGTCCGTGGAATGGAACACCCCGCAGGGCAAGACGCACGGCAGGATCGTGGAAAAGAAGACCAGTGACTTTGAACTGGACGGGAACACCCACCGTGCCAGCGAGGACGAGCCGCAGTATGTGGTGGAGTCGGCCAAGACCGGAGCCCGGGCCGCGCACAAGGCTTCCGCCCTGACCGAAAAGAAGTAGCACGGTGGCCGCGCAGCACGAGGTGGTCATCATCGGCGGCGGCAACGCCGGCGTGTCACTTGCCGCCCGCCTGGAGCGCTACGGGGTCAAGGACGTGGCCGTCGTGGAGCCCAAGGACCACCACTTCTACCAGCCGCTGTTCTCCCACATCGCCGGCGGCCGGGCGCAGGCAACGGAGGCCGTCCGGTCGCAGGAGTCCGTGATCCCCCAGGGCGTGACGTGGATCCACGACGCCGCCGCCGGTGTGGACACGGACGCGAACACCGTCACCCTGGCGTCCGGTTCCACCGTGTCCTACGGACAGCTGGTGGTGTGCCCCGGCCTGCAGTATGACTGGGATGCCGTGCCCGGCCTGGCCGAGGCCGTGCACTCGCCCGCCGGCGCCTCGCACTACGAGTTCGAACTGGCGTCCAAGGCCTGGACCCTGTTGAGCGGCCTCACGTCCGGCACGGCCGTCTTCACCATGCCCGCCGGTCCCGTCAAATGCGGCGGCGCAAGCCAGAAACCCATGTACCTGGCCTGCGACTACTGGCGGGAACAGGGTGTCCTGGACCGGATCCGCGTGGTGATGGTGCAGCCCTACCCCACCGTGTTCGGTGTCCCGGAGGTGGACCGGGAACTTGACCGCAAGATCGCCGAGTACGGCATCGAGCTGCGGACCAACAGCGAACTGGTTGCCGTGGACGCGGCCGGCCAGACAGCCACTATCCGGGACCTGGCCGCCGGTACCGAAGAGAACCTGCACTACGACGTCCTCAACGCCGTTCCGCCGCAGTCCGCCCCGGACTGGCTCAAGGCGACCGACCTGCCTGCAGCCGGTGACGCCGGCGGCTTCGTGGAGGTGGACCGGCAGACGCTCCGGCATATCCGGTTCCAGAACGTCTGGTCGCTGGGGGACGCGGCCGGAACCACCAATTCCAAGTCGGGGGGCGCCCTGCGGAAGCAGACGAAGGTCCTGGCCAAAAACCTGGTGGCCGCGCGGAAAGGCAAGGCCCTGCGGGCAAAGTACAACGGCTACTCGGTGTGCCCCTTCACGGTGTCACGCGACACCGTGGTGTTCGCCGAGTTCGACGACCGGTACCGGGCCATGCCCACCATTCCCCGGGTGCCAACCTGGAACGAGAGCAGGCTGTCCTGGGTGGTGGACCGGGACATCTTCCCGCAGGTCTACTGGAACCTAATCCTCAAGGGCAGGGCTTAAGTGAGAGAGCGTCCGGGGAAACCCCGCGTTAAGTGAGAGAGCGTCCGGGGAAACCCCGCGTTAAGTGATAGAGCGTCGGTTACCCGGCCGCGGAAGTCACGACGGCGGCAGTCGCCTCCGCGATGGCCCGCTCCTCGTCCGTGGGAACCACCAGGACGGGAATGGCGGACCGCGCCGTGGAAATGACGCGCGGCTCCTTTGACCGCTCGGCGTTCAGGCCGGCGTCGAGCTCTATGCCCAGCGCGCCCAGCCTGTCCGCCACCAGGGCACGGAACTGGTGGGAGTTCTCGCCGATCCCTGCAGTGAACACCAGTGCCTTCGCCCCGCCCACGGCGACGTGGTACCCGCCGATGTACTTGGCCAGCCGGTAGGAGGTGACGGCGAGCGCCGTCGCAGCCCGCGCGTCGCCGGATTCCGAGGCCTCCACCACGGAGCGCATGTCGTTGTTGCCGGCCAGGCCTTTCAACCCGGATTCCCGGTTGAGCATGGTGTCCAGGTCTTCCGGCGTCCAGCCTGCCCGGCCCAGGAACACCAGGATGGACGGGTCCAGGTCGCCCGATCGGGTCCCCATCACCAGGCCTTCGAGGGGCGTGAAGCCCATGGACGTGTCCACGGAGTGGCCGCCCCGGATGGCGGTGACGGAGGCGCCGTTGCCCAGGTGGGCAATCACGCCGTCGAACTCTTTCATGGGCAGGTCCAGCAGCGCTGCCGCGCGCCGCGCCACGTACTCGTGGGAAGTGCCGTGGAAGCCGTAGCGGCGGATGCCGTGGTTGGTGTACAGCTCATCCGGGACAGCGTAGCGCCAGGCGTGCTCCGGGAGGGTGCGGTGGAAGGCGGTGTCGAACACGGCAACCTGCGGCATGTCCGGCCACTTCCTGGTGATGGCGCGGATCCCCAGCACGTTGGCCGGGTTGTGCAGCGGTGCCAGCGGGTTCAGGCGCTCGATGGCGCGGGTGATCTCGTTGTCAATCAGCACGGGTTCGGCGAACCGCTCGCCGCCGTGCACCACCCGGTGGCCCACTGCCGCCAGCTCCAAGCCGCCGAGTTCCTGGTGGATGGCGGCGTCCACCTGCTCCAGCGCCTCGGCGTGGTCCCGCGGGCCCTCAATCTCGCCGTCCCCGTCACCGCCGTTGCCCATGCCGATCTTCTCGATCAGCCCCTCGGTCAGGACGCTCCCGGCCGCGACATCGCGCACCTGGTATTTGAGCGACGACGATCCGGAGTTGATGACGAGCACGAGCATGAGGGGCCTCCTGAGCCTTGCTTCTGCGGTTCAAACCCCACTATAGGTGGGCGCGGCGGCCGATTCCTTGCGGATGGGCCCGGCTGCGCCTAGAGTCGGGGCGGACAGGCTGGACCACGCCCGAGAGGACACTTCCATGACGAACGAACCCGCGTCGATTGACGAGAATGATCCCACCAACACGGGATCCAGCAGCACCCCTCCCCTGAATGCCCAGGCGGATTCGGATGCCCGGCCGGGCTCCGGAAAGAAGGACCCCACGGTGGTGGAGGGCGCCAACCCGGCCCTGGACGACACCGGCAACCTCAAGGCCGCCGAAACCGGCGAAGCCCCCGAGGCCCCGGAGAACACGGAGGACCTGGACCTCACCCCGCAGGGCCTGTCGGACGAACCCGCCAAGCAGGAGGACCAGGAAAGCCTGGCCAAGCCGGACAACAGCTGAACAGCACCTCATTGCCGGGCCGCTCGACGGCTGGCAGCAATGGCGACGGCGGCACCCTGGCGGGTGCCGCCGTCGTTTTATCCCTGAATATGTTGCTACCCGTGCGGTCACGGGCAATACTGGGCTTGTAACGTCAGCTCAGGGAGTGTGACAACCGGCTTGAATGAAATTTCCGGAAAAATGAAGGCCGCCAAGACACCGAAGCCGCTGAGGGTGGTGCTCTACTCCCACGATTCGCAGGGCCTTGGCCATAGCCGCCGCAACCTGGCCTTGGCGCATGCGCTCTCGCGCGGGTTGCCGGGGCTGACCGGCCGTCCCGTGAGCGGCCTGCTGATCACGGGCGAGCCGAACGCCCCGCGTTTCTGCGCGCCCGTTGGCTGGGACTGGGTCCTGCTGCCCGGAATCCAGAAGGGTCCGAACGGCTACGAGCCCCGCCACCTCCAGGTTGGACAGCCCAAACTCGTGCGGATCCGTTCGCGGATCCTGGCCGCCGTCACCAAACAGTTCAAGCCGCATCTGGTCATCGTAGACCGGCACGCCTTCGGTGTTGACAACGAACTGGCCCGTGCCCTCGGCCGGCTCCGGACGGCAAAGCCCAACTGCCGGGTGGTGCTTGGCCTTCGGGAAGTCCTGGACTCTCCCTCTGCCGCCCGGCGGGAATGGCGGGCTTTGGGCGATCTTTCGCGGGTGCGTGAGGCCTTTGATGAAGTCTGGGTCTATGGGGACCCGGCCGTCCACGATCCCCTGAGCACCGGGGAGGTGCCGCAGGAACTGGAGGACCTCGTCCGGTTTACCGGCTACCTCGCCGCGAACCGGCACTCAGCCCAGCCAGGCCCCGAATCCCGCAGCCCCTACGTGCTGACGCTCGCAGGCGGGGGCGGCGACGGCCTGGAGGTTACGCTCACGGCCGCCCGAGCGGAAGTACCGGCCGGCTATGAGCACCTGGTGGTGACCGGGCCGAACATGCCGATGGGACACCGGGCCGAAGTGGAGCGCGCTGCCGGCGCCTCCGTGACAGTCGTAGGCTCAGTGCGGGACGCCCTGCCGGAGATCAGGGACGCGGCTGCGGTGGTCTCCATGGGAGGGTACAACAGCGTCTGCGAGATCATGAGCACCACAACCCCGGCGCTGATTGTCCCCCGCACCAGTCCCCGCCGGGAGCAGCTGATACGGGCCAAGGCCCTGGCCGACCGGGGGCTCATTGATCTTTGCCGGCCCGAAGCGTTCACCCCCGAGGCCTTGGGTGCATGGTTCCGCTCCGCAGCGGGCTCCTCCACCACCCGCACCGGCATTTCGCTGAGCGGGCTGGAGACGGTGTGCGGCCTTGCTGCCGGGCTGCTCGCTAGCCCGGTAACACGCCGGAGATCGGCCCCGGCAGTAATCCAGCACCCTGGGATCCGCTCGGACTGGAGGAACCGTGCAGCTGTCTGAGCAGGTTCGCACCGGATATGTGCTGAAGGTTTACCCCAGGTTTTCGGAGACCTTTATCGTTACCGAGATCCTCGCAAGGGAAGCGGCGGGGGAAGACATCCACATTTTTTCGCTCCGCCAGGCCTCGGATCCCCGTTTCCACCCGGAACTCGCCCGCGTGCAGGCCCCTGTGACATACCTCGGCAGGCCCGCCAGGCTCGCAGAAGGATGGATGGTCATCGCCGAGGCGGAGAGGACTGTTCCCGGGTTCGGCGCATCCTTCGCCCGCATGCTGCCCGAGCTTGCCAGGGCAGATGCAGGGGAAGTGCACCAGGGCATTGAATTGGCGGTTCAGGCAACCCGCCGGGGAATCACGCACCTGCACGCGCACTTTGGGAGCCTCGCTGCCCGGACGGCGGCGATCGCCGCTGCACTGGCCGGCATACGTTTTTCGTTCACGGCCCATGCCAAGGATCTCTTCCATGAAGCTGTTGACGAGGACGTTCTGCGGTCACTGATGGCATCGGCCTCGCACGTGGTGACCGTCAGCGACTTCAATGCCGGCTTCCTGCGGGCCATTGCGCCGGACTCCGCCGGCAAAGTGCGGCGCATCTACAACGGCCTCGAACTGGGACGGTTTCCCTACCTGCCGCCGTCCGCCCTGCATTCACCCCTGCGGATTGCGGCCGTGGGCCGCCTGGTGGAGAAAAAGGGCTTCCGGCACCTCATTGATGCAGTGGCTGCCCTGCAGGCCGCGGGGGTCAGCACCGTGACGCGGATCGCGGGCGGCGGAGAACTGGAGGAAGACCTGGCAGGCCGGATTGCGCGGCTCGGGCTTGAACGCAGCGTGGAACTGCTGGGACCCCGCACGCAGAACGAGGTGATCGAGCTGCTGCGGTGGGCCGATGTGTTCGTGGCGCCCTGTGTTGTGGGTGCTGACGGCAACACCGACGGGCTTCCCACCGTACTGCTCGAAGCCATGGCTTTGGGGGTCCCGGTGGTGGCCAGCGCCGTCACCGGCATCCCCGAGGTGGTGGGGCACGACGACGGCGGGAGACAGACCGGTATTCTTACGGTCCCGGGCAGCACCGGCGAGCTCGTCGCCGCCTTGCAGGAGGTCACCCGGCCGGGTTTCGACCGGATCGGCATGGCTGGCGCCGCCAGGAGGCTCGTGGAACGGAACTTCGATGCGGCCATCCAGTCAGCGGCCCTGAGGGATCTGCAGTACCAGAGCACCGCTGTCCATTCCAGGTCTCAGCCCGGGCGGGCCACCCCTGTGGACTTCGCACCAGCTGATGCGGCCCTGAGCCCTGTCCTGACACAATCCGCAGGCCGCTGAGCAATGGCCGGCGGGGTATCAGCTGGGGTGGCGGCAATGGCTGGAAGACGGGTGGCTTATCTTTCCGTCGATCCCGGCGTTCCTGTGTTCGGGAGCAAAGGCGCGTCCGTCCACGTCCAGGAAATTGTCCGCAGCTGGCGCAACCGCGGGGCCGAGGTGACGATCTACTGCACACGGAACGGGACGGACGTTCCTCCCGACCTGGCAGACGTCCCTGTCGTGGTGCACCCCATCAAGGCCGCCACAGGCGGGAATCGTGAGCGGGCACAGGTGCGGGCTGCGGAAAGCCTTGCTGCGCAGGTGATTCGGGATGGCGCCGATGCCGTCTACGAGCGCTACTCCCTGTTCAGCGACGCACTCCAGCGCGTCACGGAGGCATTGCGGATTCCCGGCTTCCTGGAGGTCAACGCACCGCTCATTGACGAACAGCGCAAGTACCGGGAGATCCACGACGAGGAAGCAGCCCTTGACTGCCTGCGCGGCCAGGTCCGGGCCGCCAGCACGGTTGCCTGCGTTTCGGCACCCGTCCGTGACTGGGTGCTGGACCGTACCGGCCCTGGCGCGCGGCACGTGATCGTCACCCCGAACGGTGTGAACGGCCACCGCATCAGGCCGTCACCCGAGACCGCGGGCAGGCCGGTTGTGGTGTTTGTCGGGACACTGAAGCCATGGCACGGTGTGCGGACGCTGCTGGAAGCCCAGGCTGCTGCCTCACGCGTTTGGGCACTGAAGATCGTAGGCGACGGACCCGAGGGGCCAGCGCTGCGCGCCCTCGCTGCGGACCTGGAGCTGGACGTCGAGTTCACCGGTGCTGTTCCGCCGGACGATATCCCCGCCGCCCTGGCCGGCTGTGCAATCGGGGTGGCCCCCTATCCTGCCCTGGACGATGACGCGGAACACTACTTTTCTCCTTTGAAGATCTACGAGTACTGCGCGGCCGGCCTTCCGGTCGTGGCCTCAAGGGTGGGCCAGGTTCCCGGAATCATCGAGCACGGGGTCACCGGCCTGCTCGTGGATCCTTCCAATGCCGGCCGGCTGGCAGGTGCCATCGATTCCCTCGTTGAGGCTCCAGGCACCCGGGCTGCGATGTCGGCAGCCGCCCGGCGCGTTGTCCTGGAGCGGCACAGCTGGGACAGTGTGCTGGCGCGCATCACAGAAGGCGCAGCCCTGTGAGCAGACCGCGGGAACGGCCATTGCGGCGCACGCTCGCCATGGTGCGTCCCCACCTTGCCGGGCACAAGTGGCTGATGGCGGGAGGTGTGACGGCGCTGCTCTTCGAGGTGGCCTTCCGGATCCTGGAACCTTGGCCGGTGAAATTTGTGGTGGACGCGGTCACCCGGAGCCTTGGTGCGGACCTTGGCGGTCCCGGGCCTGCGGCAGGTCCGGGTCTTCTCCTCGCCTGCGGGGCTGCGGTGCTGCTGATCACGGTATTGCGCGCACTCAGCAATTTCCTGGCCACTGTGGCGTTTGCCTTGGCCGGTTCACGCGTCGCCACGGAGCTGAGGGCACGCGTTTTCGACCATGTCCAGTCCCTCTCTGCCCGCTACCACGCGACATCACGGACCGGTGACACGGTGCAGCGGCTCGTGGGCGACGTGGGCCGGCTCCAGGAAGTTGCCGTCAGCGCCGGCCTGCCCCTGCTGGCGAACTGCATCACGCTCGTGGCGATGGCCGGGGTCATGTTCTGGCTGGACCCGCTGCTGGCTCTCACCGTGCTCGCCGCCTGTGCAGCATTCGTGGCCGTCTCCAGGGGGAGCACGGGAAGAATAACGACGGCGGCCCGCCGCACCCGCAAGGGTGAAAGCTCACTCGCCAATACCGCGCAGGAGAGCCTGGGAGCCATCCGTGTCGTCCAGGCGTACGGTTTGGAAAGCGCGCTCGCAGTCCGCTTCAAAGGCAGCAACGCCAGGACGCTGAAGGACGGGGTGCAGTCCCGGCGCCTTGCCGCCGCACTGGAGCGCCGAACCGATGTCATAGTCGGCCTGGCGGGCGCGGTGGTCTTGACGGTCGGGGGCTGGCGCGTGACTCAAGGCGCCATGACTCCGGGGGACCTGGTGTTGTTCCTCATGTACCTCAAGACGGCGATGAAGCCCCTGCGGGACCTGGCAAAACATACCGGGCGCATAGCCCGCGCCGCGGCATCCGGGGAGCGGGTGGCTGAACTCCTCGAGGAACACGTGGAGATCACCGATGCACCCGGCGCCACTCCCCTTGGCACAGTGCGCGGAGCGATTGAATTCCGGGGAGTTACCGCCGCCTACATCGCTGGCCGGCCAGTGCTGCGCGGGGTGGACCTCACCATCCCGGCGGGTCGCAAGACCGCCATCATCGGACCATCCGGATCCGGGAAGTCCACGCTCGTGTCCCTGCTGGCGCGCATGCTCGACCCGGTGGAGGGTTCGGTGCGGATCGACGGGCGGGACCTCAGGGACGCCACGTTGGGTTCGGTCCGCTCGGCCCTGGGTGTCGTCCTGCAGGAGGCGGTGCTGTTCGCAGGAACCATAAGGGAAAATATCCGCTACGGCCGGCTGGACGCCTCTGACCGCGAGGTGGAGCAGGCGGCCCGCCTCGCCCATGCCCACGGGTTCATCGCAGCGTTGCCGGAAGGCTACGACACCGTGGTCGGCGAGCGGGGCGGCACTCTTTCGGGCGGCCAGCGGCAGCGCCTGTCAATTGCACGGGCCCTGCTCCGGGATTCACCGGTGGTGGTTCTCGATGAGGTGACCACCGGACTGGACCAGGCATCCCGTGCCGAGGTGATGGCGGGCCTGGACACCTTGACCAGGGGGCGCACCACGGTGTGGATCACCCATGAGGCCTCGGTGGCCCTGGCCTGTGACAGGGTGGTCTGGCTGCAGGACGGGCAGGTTCTGCTGGACGGGCCGCCCGATGAGCTCGTCGGCTATCCGCTGTTCGCCTCCTGGCTCGCGCAGCAGCTCGCAGCCGCCCGCGAGGCCCCGGCAAGGACGGAGACAGCATGAGCAACACAGGGACTTTCCCCGGCACCGCTGCCGGTCCTGCCGGGCCTCCCGTGGACAAGGGCCTGCCCGTTCTCGACCTCTTCTTCGATGCCTCCCGCCTGAGCCACGCCTTGGGACGGCCGGCCCGGGCGGACCGCATGCGGCATAAGCCGGGCGTCTCGGCGGTGGCGCGGCTCCAGGACGGGCAGGACACGCCGCAATGGATTGCCGCGTACCACCCGTCCGCCGTCGAGAAGGCCGAAAAGATCCTGCACCGAAGCAGGCAATGGTCCACCGGGGCCTCCCGCGTGGTGCAGATAGGAATGCCAGGCTTTCCGGGGTACCAGGTGCTTACGGGGCCCCTGCAGATGGACGGGAAGCTGCACAAACCCCTGGCCCACTTCACCCGTTCCGGCTTACCCGGGGGCATGGCCGGGAGCCGGATCCTGAACTACAACCCGTTTCGGCGCGTCGTATTCACGGTGGGGACTGATACGGGGGAGCTCGTCTGCAAGGCCACGTCCACGCCTTTCCCCGGAACGGCAGCCCTGCTGGTCCGGCTGGGCGGCGCCGGCGTCCCGGTGGTGCCGGAATGCCTCCCGGAGGCCCTGCCCCCGGGCATTCCCCGCTCGCGGAGCCTTCGCTACTACCCGTGGTTCGGCATGGGCCACCTCGGCTCCCCCGGAGAGAGCACGGCGACGCGGCTCACTGAACTGACCCATGAAACCGGAAGGGCACTGGCACGGCTTCACTCGCTGGGACCGCTGCCCGGGGCACAGGCAATGCAGGGCAGCCCGGCGGCGAGGCTTTCCGCCTCGGTGCGGCACCATGCGAGGCTTGCCCCGGCACTGGCCGCCCGGCTGGACCGGATACATGGAAGACTGCAACCGGTGGTGGACATCAACTCAGGCCAGACCCTCATCCACGGTGACTTCTCCGCGGACCAGGTGCTCGTGGACGGGACCCGGATCCGCCTGATCGACTTTGACCGCTGCTCCCACGGCCGTGGAGCATCGGACCTGGGGAGCTTCGCGGCCGTTGAACTCCTTGCTGCGGCTGCCGGTGCGGGCAGGCCGTCCCTCACTGCGGCCCTGCTGGAGGGCTACCGGTCAACGGGCCAGCCGGTCAGCGACGCCGAGGTGGTTGCCTGGACAGCCTTCCACCTGCTGGGCAGGCTGCATGAGCCGTTCCGAAACTGCAGGGACCACTGGCATCAGGAAATGGCAGACCGGCTGGCAACAATAGAGCAGATCCTGTGACGGGCCGGATCTCCTCCGCCCTGGCTGTGCTGCACGGGCCCGCGGTCCCGCGGGCCATGGGAACCGGCGTGACCGTCCGGAAGGTCTGGCCCGGTGCCAACGGCAGCCTGACATTTGAGGCCAGGGAAACCGACACGGGACGCATCCGCGCCGGCAGCGTATCCGGTGATGGTTGCATCCGGGCCACACCGTACGGGTGTGACCCCGCCCTGGAAAGCCTCAGGGACGCTGCACGCGGCAGCCAATTGCTGATCCACCGATACGGGCGGCGGGCGGTGCTCCGGCACGTGCACCCGGACGGGCAGTCCACTTTCACCAAGGTGGTGCGCCAGGGCAAGGCCCCGGCCCTGGCCCGAACGCACAGCCTCGCGGAAAAACTCCCGGAAACAACGGGTATCACCGTTCCCCGGCTCCTGCGGCAGGATTCGGGCAGCATTACGCTTTCCGCTGTTCCCGGCACGGACCTGCACCGCCTTGGCCGCGCCGCTGCTGCGGACATGCCCGGGACCGGCAGTGCCGCGCAGGCCGGCTGGGAAGCCGCTTGGCGGCTGTTCCCGGGGACGTGGCCGCACTTCGCCGAAGCGCCCCGAGGGGCACTGCCCTTCCATACAGCGGAAGACGAGTGCCGGACGGTGGCGCAATGGGCTGGACACGCAGACGCACATGGCGCCCTACAGGCCGCGGGCACGTCTCTTGGAGACGCCGTCGAAAGGGTGAACCTGATGCTGCTGGCCACGCCCGCGCAGGCTCCTGTCCTGTGCCACCGTGACCTTCACGACAAACAGATTCTCGTCGGCTCCCGGGAAGGGGGCCTCGGGCTGATCGACTTCGACACACTCTCCACGGCAGAACCCGCACTGGACCTTGGAAACCTGCTGGCACATGTGGAGTTCCGGTACTGGCAGGGGCTACTCCTTCGGGCCGCTGCAACCCACGCTGAAGGGCGGATACTTGAGGCCGCGGACAGCCTGTGCGTGGACCCGGCCCGGCTGCAGGCCTACCGCGTGGCTGCCGCCGTCAGGATTGCCTGCGTCTACGCGTTCCGGCCCCCGTACCGGCCCCTCGCCCATGACTGGTTCGCGCACATTTTGGGAAGGCTGGGGCAGCGGGGCGGGCATTCCCGGCTGGCGGACTTCGCCTAGACGGTGGCCGGCACGGCCGCAGGGAGTCCGGGCCGTCCGAGAGCCCGATAGGTCCAGCCCGCTGCGCGCCAGGCATCTGCGTCAAGGCAACTGCGCCCGTCTACCACCCCCATGCCCGAGACCAGCCCGGCCAGCCAGGTTGGATCCAGGGACCGGTATTCGTCCCAGTCAGTCAGGACCAGCACGGCATGCGAGCCCTGGACTGCCTCCTCCACGGTCTCCACGCAGTTCAGCGCCGGCAGAATCAGCGCCGCGTTACGGACCGCCTGGGGATCGGTCGCCGTCACGATCGCACCCTTGTCCTGCAGTTCTGCAGCGACGCTGAGGGCGGGCGACTCCCTGACGTCGTCGGACTGGGGCTTGAACGCCAGGCCAAGGACAGCCACCCGTTGACCCGCAAGCGAACCGCCGCACACCTCACTGGCGAGGTCCACCATCCTGGAGCGGCGGCCCGCGTTGATGGCATCAACCTCCCGCAGGAGCGCCTGGGCCTGGCTGGCGCCCAGTTCCCCGGCACGGGCCATGAATGCCCGGATATCCTTCGGGAGACAGCCGCCACCGAACCCCAGGCCCGCGTTGAGGAAGCTCCGGCCGATCCGGGCGTCGTAGCCAATGGCGTCCGCCAGCAGGGCAACGTCCGCCCCGGCAGCCTCACAGACATCGGAAATCGCGTTAATGAAGGAGATCTTGGTGGCCAGGAAGGCATTCGCCGAGACCTTGACCATCTCCGCCGTCTCATAATCCATGACCAGGCGGGGGCACCCGTCCGCCAAAAGCTGCCGGTACACCTCGTCCAGCACACGCTGGGGATGGGGCACCTGCCCGTCTGCGGCCCCCAGGCCGTCGCAGCCCGCAGGGCCGGGCAGGCCGTAAACCAGCCGATCCGGAGACAGCGTGTCCTGCACGGCGTGGCCCTCGCGGAGGAATTCGGGATTCCACACCAGCAGGGATCCGGCAGCTCCGGCGCTGAGTGTCGCGGCGATCTGCCGCGCCGTCCCTACAGGAACAGTGGACTTCCCAGCCACGATGTCGCCTGGCCTGAGATGCGGAATGAGCGCAGCAACAGCTGCATGGACGTACCTGAGGTCAGCCGCATACCCGTTCGGCTGCTGCGGAGTTCCGACCGTGATGAAGTGGACGGCGCACCCTGCCGCGTCGGCGATGTTGGTGGAATAGTGCAAGGTGCCGGCCTCGGCGCCGGCGGCCAGGAGCTCCGGCAGGCCGGGTTCGAAGAAGGAAGGCCGGCCAGCGGCCAAAGCCTGCACCTTCCCGGCGTCGACATCGATGCCCACGACGTCATGCCCGAGCCGGGCCAGCGCGGCCGAATGGACCGCACCGAGATAACCGCAGCCAATAACCGAAACCTTCATCGTGGCCTCCCCCGGGGCGTCTGGCCCGGCGCAGGCCGGACCAGGAGTATTTTCCGCTACCCTACCTGTTCACGCCTGCGCCTGGGCCTGGATGGCCGTGATGGCTACGGTGTTGACGATGTCCTCCACGGTGCAGCCGCGGGAGAGGTCATTGACAGGCTTCCGGAGCCCCTGCAGGACAGGCCCGACGGCGACCGCCCCCGAGCTCTGCTGCACCGCCTTGTACGTGTTGTTGCCGGTGTTGAGGTCCGGGAAGATGAACACGGTGGCCTGCCCGGCAACCGAGGACCCCGGCATCTTGGACTCGGCGATGGAGGCGTCCACCGCGGCGTCGTACTGGATGGGGCCTTCGACGGCGAGGTCCGGCCGGCGCTCACGGACCAGCTCGGTGGCCTGCCGCACCTCGTCCACCGCCTCCCCGGAGCCGGAGCCGCCCGTTGAGTAGGACAGCATGGCCACCCGCGGCTCCACCCCGAACTGGGCGGCGGTCTCCGCCGAAGCCAGCGCAATGTCCGCCAGCTGCTCCACGTTCGGGTCAGGGTTCACCGCGCAGTCGCCGTACACCAGCACCCGGTCCGGCATGAGCATGAGGAACACCGAGGACACGATCTTCACGCCCGGGCGCGTCTTCACGAACTCCAGGGCCGGCCGGATGGTGTGGGCCGTGGTGTGCGCGGCCCCGGACACCATGCCGTCCACCACGCCCAACTGGACCATCATGGTGCCGAAGTAGCTGACGTCCTGCATGATCTCCAGCGCCTTGGCCAGGTCCACCCCCTTGTGCGCCCTCAGCTCGGCGTACTTCTCGGCAAACTTCTGCCGGAGGTCCGAGGTGGCGGGGTCCACGATGCTGATGCCGGTGAGGTCGATGCCGTTCGCTGCGGCCAGTTCGCGGACGTCAGGCTCCGGCCCAAGCACGGTGAGGTCGCAGACGTCGCGCCGGTGCAGGATCTCCGCCGCGCGCAGGATCCTCACGTCCGTTCCTTCCGGCAGCACCACGTGCCGGCGCTGCGAGCGGGCGCGTTCGATGAGGTCGTGCAGGAAGCGCAGCGGCGTCATCCGCTCGGCCCTTGGCAGGTGCAGGCGCTCCACAAGTTCGGTTTCGTCCACCCGGCGGGACCACAGCCCCAGGGCGGAGGCAACCTTGCGGCGGTGCCCGGACCAGATCTCGCTGCGGACTTCGGAGACCCGGCGCGCGGTGGTGTAGGTGTCCTCCTTCGTGGCGAACACGGGGAACGGCGCCTGCGCCAGGAGCGGGTAGATGTTGGCGTCCGGTGCGAGCCCGCCGGTGAGGATGAGCGCGGATGCCACCGGAAATTCCGGCGAGAAGGATGAGGCCAGGCAGGCCACCATCACGTCGGCGCGGTCCCCGGGAACGATCACCAGCGCGCCCTCGTCCAGCACGTTCAGGAAGTTGCCCACGTTCATGGCCGCCACCTTGATGTCCTTGACGTCGCGCTCCATGTCCCGCCGGCCGGCGATCTGCCGGACCCCGAGCGCCGTGGCCACTTCACCGGTGGTGGGCCGGGCTATCTCCTCCAGTTCCGGCAGGACGTACACGGGCCGTTTGGACGCGCCGGGCTTTACCGCCGCCCCGATCGCTTCCACGTCCTCCGGGTCCGCACGGTTCACCAGGATGGCCAGGAGCGCGCACCGTTCTGCGGCAAGTTCCTTCCGGGCAACCTCGACGGCGGCCACGGCTTCTGCAACGGTGCGCCCCTTGGCGCCCACCACGGCCACCACGGGCGTGGCCAGGTTGTTCGCCAGGCGGGCGTTGAGGTCGAATTCGACGGCGGAGTCCTGGCCCACCAGGTCGGTTCCCTCCACGATCACCACGTCGCAGTGCCGCGAAATGTCCGCGAAAATTTCCACGCAGCGGGCATCGATCTCGGCGCGGTTGCCTTCCGCCAGCAGATCACGGACTTCGGTGTAGGTCAGGCCGCCGCGGCACCGCTCGTCCTCCAGCGCGAAGCGCGATTTCATCAGCGCCACCATCGGATCGGCCGTGGCATCCGGGCCGTGGACCACGGGTTTGAAGAAGCCGATCCTGTCCGCGTGCCGGTGCAGGGTGTCCGCCAGGCCCAGGGCAACAAGTGACTTGCCCGAGCCGGGGGTGGTTGCGCTGACGTAAATGCCTTTGGCCATGGTCCGCCCTTTGCTGTGCTGGTGCCGGTCCCTCCATCCTTGCACTTCCAACCCTCCCGCGCCGCCGCTGTACGTTCCCGCCCAGTTGCCGGCCGCCGTCGTCCCTTCCAGCCCAGTTTTCGAACGCCTCCCTGGACTGCCCCCACAGACTGCTGGCCTGGACCCTCCAAAACTGGGCTGGTCCGGCCGCCCTCCCCTTGACACAGGACCCCTCGATGGGATTACCTAATGAACATTCGGTAAATAAAGCTGGAGGCAATGACGCATGGCTGAAACCACCCTTTCCGGGCCCACGCACCAGATCCTGGAGAACGACTACGCCTCCGAGTGGATGGGCATCCAGGTCCTCGCCATCAGCGACGGGCACGCCACCATCCGGATGACCCTCCGGCAGGAAATGCTCAACGGCTTCGGCATGGCCCACGGCGGAATGATCTTCGCCTTCGGGGATACGGCGTTCGCCCTCGCGTGCAACCCCGCCGTGCCGGCACCCGGCGAGGAAAACAGCATCACCGTGGCCTCCGGCGTCGACATCAATTTCCTCAAGCCCGCCTTCCGCGGCCAGGTGCTCACCGCGGTGGCGGACCGCCGCTCCAGCGCCGGACGCAGCGGCCTGTACGACATCCAGATTTTCGCCGCCGACGCCCCGCCCGCCGACGCCGGCCAGCCGGGCGAGCCCACCCCGAACCAGCCAGGCGAGCTCATTGCCGAGTTCCGCGGACGCAGCCGCACCATCCCCAAGAAGTAGGAAACCATGACCCTGCATGCCCCCGAATCCCCCGCAGCCACCACAGCAGCCGGACTGGACCGCGAGGAGACCATCTCCCGCGACGAGCTCGAGGCCCTCCAGCTCAGCCGGCTGCAGCACACCGTTGCCTACGCCTACGAGCGCGTGCCCCTCTACAAGCGCAAGTTCGACGACGCCGGCATCCACCCCAACGACCTGCGTGAACTGAGCGACCTGGGCAACTTCCCGTTCACCACCAAGGACGATCTGCGCGAGGAATACCCGTTCGGCATGTTCGCGGTGCCGCAGCACGAAGTAGCCCGCATCCATGCCAGCTCGGGCACCACGGGCCGGCCCACCGTCGTCGGCTACACCAAGCAGGACCTGGCGGACTGGGCAAAGCTTGTGGCCCGCAGCTTCCGCGCCTCCGGCATCCGCCCTGGCATGAAGGTCCACAACGCCTACGGGTACGGCCTGTTCACTGGAGGCCTGGGTGCCCACGCCGGCGCCGAAGCCCTGGGCTGCACCGTCATCCCCATCTCCGGCGGCCAGACCGAACGCCAGATCCAGCTGATCCAGGACTTCAAGCCCGACGCCATCCTGGCCACGCCCACGTACCTGCTGACCATCGCCGACGCCATGGCCCACATGGGCATCGACCCCGCCTCCACGTCGCTGAAGTATGCGGTGCTGGGCGCCGAGCCGTGGACCGAAGAGATGCGGCACGAGCTCGAGGTCACCATGAACCTCAAGGCCTGCGACATCTACGGGCTGTCCGAGGTGATGGGCCCGGGCGTGGCCGGCGAAGCGGTGGAAACACAGGACGGCAGCCACATCTGGGAGGACCACTTCCGCCCCGAAATCATCGACGCCTTCAACCCGGTGGTGGGCAAGGAAAACGTCCTGGGCGACGGCGAGCACGGCGAACTCGTCTTCACCTCGCTGACCAAGGAAGCGCTGCCCATCATCCGGTACCGCACCAAGGACCTCACCCGCCTGCTCCCCGGCACGGCCCGCCCCGCGCACCGCCGGATGGGGCGCATCACCGGCCGCAGCGACGACATGATCATCCTCCGCGGCGTGAACGTCTTCCCGTCCCAGATCGAGGAAATCGCCCTCCGGATCCCCGAGCTCAGCCCGCACTTCCAGCTGGAGCTCACCCGCCCCGAGGGCCAGAGGATGGACCAGATGACGGTCAAGATCGAGCGCCGGGACAGCGTCACCGTTGAGCAGAGCACGACGGCGGCACGCACCTTGAAGGAACAGATCAAGATCCACGTGGGTTCTTCCTGCGCGGTTGACGTCGTGGAGCCGGGCTCGCTTGAGCGGTCCAACGGCAAGCTGCGGAGGATCTACGACCTGCGCCCCAAGGGGTAGCAGCCCAAGGGGTAGCCGCCGTGCTCAGGGCCGGTCTTCTCCCGGCACCATGAGGACGAGGTTTCCCGCAATGTCCCCGCGCTCCAGCCGGGCGTGCGCCTGCCGCGCCTCAGCCAGCGGGAACCGGTCCGCGATCACCGGGATGATTTTCCGCGCCCCGAGCAGTCCATAGAGCGTGGCCCACGCCTCCATCAGCGGCCGGCGGTCCAGCCGCCAGGACGTCGTCCCGTACAGCCGGATCCTCTTGCCCTTCGGGATCAGGTTCTGCCCTGCGGCCCGGGCCAGGAGGCGCAGGGTGGAGGCCGGGCTGCCGGGGTTGGCGTACTCCACCAGCACCCCGCCGGGCCGCAGCACGGCAAGGCCGGTATCGGCCCAATCCCCGCCCGCCCCGTCCAGGACTGCATCGACGCCGGAGGGCTCCAGCCTGCGGAGGGCCTTGACCACGTGGTCCCGCTGCGTGTCCAGGGGCACCACCCTGTGCTCAACGAGCCAGCGGTGTTTGGCCGGGATGTCCACCCCGTACATCCTGAGCCGCAGCAACCGGCCGAGCTGGACGATCGCCGTACCGATCCCGCCGGCGGCGCCGGTGACAAGGACGGCCTGCCCCCGCCGGATCCGGGCCACGCGGGAGAGGGCCTGGTGGGCCACCAGGTAGTTCAGCGCAACAACCACCACCTCGCCCGCGTCCAGTTCATCGGGAATCCGCATCATGGGGTGCGAGCTGGCGAAGATGTACTCGGCGTACCCGCCCTTCTCGGTCATCACCACCACCCGGTCCCCCGGCGCAACCGCGGTGACGCCCGCCCCCGTCGCATCCACCACGCCCACCACGGCGTAGCCGGGCACAAAGGGGAACGTCGGCGGGTAGGTGGAGAGCCCGCTGCGGGCCTGCACGTCAACGGCGCTCACGCTGCACGCCTCAACCCGCACCCTGGCCTCGTCCCGTCGCGGCGTCCGCAGCCGCCGTCGTACAACCTCCAGCACTTCCGGCCCGCCCATCCGGACAGCGGCCACGCAGCGGTACTCCAAAGGCGCCTCCGGCGCCGCGGTTGAAGCGGCGGCATTGTCCGCAGCACCGGCCCTGGCGGCCAGTTCTTCCAACTGGCGGGATGCCGCCGGCCCGGAAACCGCACGCCCGTGCCCGCTGGCCAGAACCCGAGGCCGAAGCCGGGCCAGCGCACCGATGGAAGCCTCCGCCGTCGGCCAGTCCCAGGTGGCAATCCGGGGCGGGCCGCTGACCCTGCGCGTCCGGCCCAGGAGGCCGCGCAGCGAGTTCACGTCAGTGGTCAGTACCGCGTCGCCGGTGAGCAGCACGCCGTCGGCCTCCCGAAAGAGGGCAATGTGCCCGGGTGTGTGCCCCGGGGTGGGCACGCACTTCCAGTCCGGAAGCCCCGGGACGCCGGCCGCCGGATCGAAAGGCCGCACGACGGCGGTCAGGTCCGTCGCGGGCATGGTCCCCTGCGGCAGGACCCGCTGCAAGGGACGCAGCACCCGGCGGTCGAGGGGGTTGGCGTATTCATCCAGCAGCTTCCCGGACGCCTGCGGCAGTTCATCCGGATGAACGAAGACCGGCACGTCCCATCGGCGGGCCAGGCCGGGGACGGCGCCGGTGTGGTCCGGGTGGATATGCGTCAGGATAATCGCTGCGGGCGTGCTGCTTTTTCCAAAGAGGGACTCCGCAGCGGCCGCAATCGCGTCGTCCGCCTTCGGCCAGCCGGCATCCACCAGCACCCAGCCCTGCCCGGAGCGGACAAAATAGACGTGGGAGGCGAACCGGCCGCTCCCGGTGGGCAGCTGGTACACGCCGTCCGCGACGGCTGTGGGCTGGGGTGTGCTGGGCCTCATGCCTGTCCGGCCTTCCTGGAGTAATGCAGCTGGGTTGCCTGCCCTACCAGCGTGGTCCTCCCGCACAAACCGCCACAGGGTCCAAGGTCCCTCCCCGATAACGGCCTAAATAACCGAACGTTCATGAGAAAATGGCCGGTATGTCCACAACTGATGCGCCCACCAAGCGCGGCCGCCCGGGGTACGACCAGCAATCGGTGCTCCGCATCGCCGTCGACGTCTTCAACCGGCACGGCTACGACGCCACCTCAATGGGGATCCTGGCGGACAACCTCGGCATTTCAAAGTCTGCCATCTACCACCACGTCCCCTCCAAGGGCGACCTCCTCAAACTCGCACTGGACCACGCGCTCGGCGGGCTCGAGGCCATCCTGGAAGAACCCGCGGCTGTGTCCGGCGCGGCGGATGCGCGCCTGGAGTTTGTGCTGCGGCAAACCGTGGCGGTGCTGGTGGACCGGCTGCCGTTCGTCACGCTGCTCCTGCGCCTGCGCGGCAACACCGAGATAGAGCGGGACGCCCTGGAACGCCGTCGCGCGTTCGACCACAAGGTTGCCGGGCTGATCTCCGCCGCCCGGGACGAGGGCTCGCTGCGCCAGGACATCGATCCGCGAACCGTCACCCGCCTGCTGTTCGGCATGATCAACTCCATCGTTGAGTGGTACAAACCGGGCGGCTCCCTCTCGCCCGAACGGCTGGCGGACGACGTGATCACCATGGCGTTCGACGGCCTGCACGCGGAACCCTAGCAGCCTGCAGTACGGGTCTCGCGGCACTGGCCTACGCCGCCCCCCTCACTGGCTGGCGATGACCACCGTCATCGAAGAGCCCTTCGAGGCTGAGATGTAGGCGTTCTCGAACGAGAGCGTCCCGCTGACCACTGCCTCCTGGATAGTGCCGTGGTTGGTGGTTCGCTGCACGAACTGTCCGGGCAGGATGTCCCTCGACGTGCTGCCGCCGCGTTCGATCGTTCCCGTACCCTGCCACGTGAGGTCCAAGCCGATGTCGGTCCCGTCGGAAAGCGGCACTGTGGCGGTGGCATGTACCGAAGTGCGTTCGAAAGTGAACACCTCTGTCGGGGCTTCGCCGTAGACTGAGTAGCCCTCCCCGGTGCAGACGTTGAAGCTGGACGAAGAGTAGAACATGGTGGTGCCGCCGCCGAATGCGGTTCCCGCGGCAGCCGATATGGAGCTGAAGGCGCATCCGTCCTCAGACATCGTGCTTGTATACGCCTGCGCGTACTCGGAGGTGTACTGCATCCTGAAGACGTCAGCGGCCTGTGCTGGTGGTGCTGCGACCAAGGCGCTTCCCAAAGCAGCTGCCAGGCCCGCTATCGCTGCGATGCGGGTTCTTGGATTCGAGTTTGCAGTACGCATGAAGCGCCTCTTCTTCCGATTAATTGTCCCTCCCGGCCGGGCTGGATGCCCGAAGGCTAGCACCGCCCCAGGAGCGCAGATAGGGCCCTTCGGCAGTGCCTTCCGGGCAGCCCCGCGTCCGCCGGCTACGGCCCGGCCCCGTCTCGCCGGTGACGTTATCCGGGCGCCGCCGCGCGCGACGGAACGCGGATAATAAGCGTGCTTGGTATTTGGCCCGCTCCCCGGCTACCGTGGTAGAAAACCAGCATCCGCAGGGAGGTACCAATGAGCCAAGCCAGCGGTCCGCGGCGTACAGACCGCCTGCGGACAGTACTTGGAACCACCGCCCTCGCGGCCGCACTGGCCCTCAGCGGCTGCACCGGGACGCCAAGTCCCCCGGCGCCCAGCGACACCACAACCGCCACTCCCACTTCCACCTCCACCGCCACGCCGGGCAGCTCTTCGCCGGCCCCGGCACCGGCCGCGGCGGGCGACATCCCCCAGCTCGTGGAGAACCTCGCGCCGTCCGTGGTGACCATCTTCACCGAGGGCGGCCTGGGCAGCGGCGTTGTCTATTCCGAGGACGGCCTCATCCTCACGAACGAACACGTGATCCGGGGCAACACCACGGTGGAAGTTGCCTTTGCCGACGGCCAGCGGGTGGAGGGAACGGTCAAGGCCACGGATCCTGTCACCGACCTCGCCCTGGTGCAGGCAAAGCGCACCGGCCTGCCCAAACCCGTCTACCAGGCCAACCTGCCGCGCGTTGGTGAGGGGGCCGTGGTGCTGGGCTCTCCCCTGGGCTTCGAGAACACCGCCACGGCCGGCATCATCTCGGGACTGCACCGCTCCATCCCGGGCTCCGCCTCCAACAGCCTGTCCCTCGTGGACCTGATCCAGACCGATGCCCCCATCAGCCCCGGCAACTCCGGCGGCGCCGTCATCAACATGCGCGGCGAAATCATTGGCATCAGCGAGGCCTACATCCCGCCGTCTGCAGGCGCCGTGGCTTTGGGATTCGCCATTCCCGCCGCGACGGCCGTGGAGGTGGCCGAGGAGCTGCTGGCGGACGGCACTGCCGAGCACGCCTACCTGGGCCTCACGCCCGGCGAACTTACGGCCCAGATCGCCGAGCAGCTGGGCATTGACGCCAGTACCGGCGTCGTGGTCCTGGCAGTGGACGACGGCGGTCCGGCGGCACGTGCGGGCATCCGGCCGGGCGACGTGCTGGAGTCGATGGAAGGCGTGGAACTGAACGCACCGGAGAAGCTCCTGGCGGAACTCCGCGGCCGCAACCCCGGCGATACCGTAGGCTTCAAGGTCAAGCGGGGAGGTCAGAGCCTTGACGTCAAGGCGGACCTCATCGCCCGGCCCACAAGTAACACCCGATAGGAAGGTAAGAACATGAGCCACCCCAAGGACGACGCAGAGGCCGGATACATCATTCCGGACCCCTCAAAGATCCGCGAAGACCTAACCGGCGACGCCGGAGACGAAGCCAACGCCATCCGCTTCAGCGAAGAGCAGGCACTGATCGAGGAACAGTCCCACGGCATCCGCCCGGACACCTACAGCGTCCCCTCCGGCGGCCCCACTATGGCGGAGGCCCGGGGCAACATGGACCTTTCCGATCAAAGCGAAAGCGGGCACGGCACCGGCCGCGAGGATGACAGCAGCGACGACGGCCTGCATGGCGGCGCCGAATCCTGACCCCGCTTCCTGCCGAAACGGCAGCAGGGCGCCCCGGAAACCCGGGGCGCCCTTCTGTGTTTTGGGGGCGTTCGCTGTGCCGCTAGAGCTCGTACTCGGCCTGGACGCCCAGCTTCTCGTGGACGCAGAGGATGTTGTGCTCGGTGTCCATGAACCAGGCACATTTTTCCGAGTCGGTTGTGCAGATATGGTTCTCGGTCCTCAGGTTCGGCAGGTCATAATCCTGGAACCTGACGCCCCTGGCCTCCATGTCCCGGACTGTCCTCTCGATGTCCGTCACCTCAAAGCTCAGGGCGGTGTGCTCGGAGTGCTTACCGTCCGAAACCGGCAACAACTGCAGCATCGGGCCGCCGTCGCTGCCGAGCAATTCGCTTCCATCGTCTGCCTTGCCGCGGAGCGGGAGTCCGAGCTTTTCGGTGTAGAACCTACGGGCGCGTGCTGGATCGTCGACTGGCAGGACCGTCGTGGCTGTGTTCATTCTTAGGCTCATAAGGGCCACCTCCTACGGGCAGAATTTTACGCTTCCGCCAGCCAAAAAGATCCCCGCGCTCCCTCACTTCCCGCAGGAAGACCCACACCCTCTCTCACTTAATGCGGCTTAAGCGCCAACGCTCTATCACCTGTCGCCGGCAGGTGATAGAGCGTCCGGGGGAAACCCGCGTTAAGTGAGAGAGCGTCCGGGGGAAACCCGCGTTAAGTGATAGAGCGTCCGGGGGGGGCGTGGGCTACTTGGCGACGAGGGTGAGGACGTCGTAGGTGGCCACGATCTCGTCGTCCTGGTTGGTGAGCACGGCGTCCCAGGCCACCTCGCCGTATTCGTCGGTTTCGCGGGGGGTGATCTTCTTGGCCGTGAGGGTCACCCGAATCGAATCACCTGCGGCCACAGGGGTGATGAAGCGCAGGTTCTCCAGCCCGTAGTTGGCCAGGACCGGGCCCGGGGCAGGCTCCACGAACAGTCCGGCGCCCCAGGCAAGCAGGAGGTAGCCGTGGGCCACGATGCCCGGGAAGAACGGGTTGGCTTCCGCGGCCTCCTGGTTGGTGTGGGCGTAGAACGTGTCGCCGGTGGAGTTGGCAAACGCGGTGATGTCCTCCAGCGTGACCTGGCGCAGGTCCGAGCGGACGGCGTCACCGATCCGCAGCGTCTCCAGCGATTTCCGGAACGGGTGGGTCCCCTCGGTTTCCAGGGTGAAGTTGCGGTCCGCGCCGGCGTGCCACAGTCCGGTGACGGCGGTGAGCATGTTCGGCGAGCCCTGGATGGCCGTGCGCTGCATGTGGTGCATCACCGACCGGATGCCGCCCAGTTCCTCGCCGCCGCCCGCACGGCCGGGACCACCGTGGACCAGGTGCGGCACGGGCGAACCGTGGCCCGTTGACGAACGCGCGTCCTCGCGGTTGAGCATCAGGACACGTCCGTGGTGCGCCGCGATCCCCGTGACAAGTTCGCGGGCCACGGAAGGATCGTTGGTGCAGACCGAGGCCACCAGGGAGCCGCCGCCGCGGGCGGCGAGGCGGACGGCGTCGGGAATGTCCTTGTACCCGATCACGGACGAAACGGGACCGAACGCCTCGAGCGAGTGCACTTCCTCGGCCTCAGGGTCCTGCCAGTTCAAGACGACGGGAGCCATGAACGCCCCGCCGTCCACCACGCCGGTGGTTCCGTCTGCGGAGGTGACCGACGGCGAATCGAGGGTTCCGTACGCAAGCTCACCGCCGGCGTCGAGCATCGACTGGACGGCGGCGCGGACGTCCCGGAGCTGCTCCACTGAAGCGAGCGCACCCATGGTGACGCCGTCGGCCCGGGGATCGCCCAGGACAACGCGCTCGGAGATCCGCTTGCCGATGGCCGCTGAGACTGCGGCAACCAGCTCCTGCGGCACGATGGCACGGCGGATGGCGGTGCACTTCTGCCCTGCCTTCGCCGTCATTTCCGTGACCACCGATTTTACGAAGGCATCGAATTCAGGCGTCCCTTCCACCGCGTCCGGGCCGAGGATGGCGGCGTTCAGGGAGTCCGTTTCGGAAGTGAAGCGGACCCCGCCCTGGACCACGTTGGGGTGGGCCTTCAGGGAAAGCGCGGTGGATGCGGAGCCGGTGAAGGCCACCAGGTCGCGGTAGTCCAGGACGTCCAGCAGCCCGCGGACGGAGCCGGAGATCAGCTGCAGCGAGCCCTTGGGCAGGATGTTCGATTCGACGATGGCCTTGACCACTGCGGCCGCCACGTAGCCGGTGGGCGTTGCGGGCTTGACGATGGTGGGGACGCCGGCGAGGAAGGCCGGGGCGAACTTTTCCAGCATGCCCCAGACCGGGAAGTTGAAGGCGTTGATCTGCACGGCGACGCCGGGGATGCGGGTGTAGATGTGTTCGCCGGCGAAGGAGCCGTCCTTGGACAGGACCTCCATGGGGCCGTCCACCACCACCTGCGAGTTGGGCAGTTCGCGCCGGCCCTTGGAACCGAACGTGAAGAGCACGCCGATGCCGCCGTCGATATCGATCATGGAGTCCACCTTGGTGGCGCCCGTCTGGGCCGAGAACGTGTAGAAGTGCTCGCGCCGGGCATTGAGGTACTGGGCGAGCTCCTTCAGCTTGAGGGCACGCTGGTGGAAGGTGAACCGGCCGAGCTCCTGCTGGCCGGTGGTGCGGCCGTAGTCCACGACCGCAGCCAGGTCCAGCCCTTCAGTGCTCACCTTGGCCAGGATCTCCCCCGTGCTTGCGTCCCTGACGGGCGTCGCGGACCCGGCCGATCCGGCGTCGGGAGTCCACCAGGAATCCATGATGAAGCTGGGCACTGTCTCCACGGTGTCGACCGTGGCCTGGGGAGCTGTGGCGGTGGTGGTCATCGTTGACGGGTCCTTCCAACAAGGGGGCAGGCAGAATCGGCCAATGATTACTGACCGTCCGTTCGGTAATATATTCACCATACATGAAGTGCCGTGCTGCACACTAGAAGGCCGGGACTGAATCCGGCCACCCAAAGGAGAATGTATGAGCGCCCCGTCACCCATGGATGCTGCCGAGAACCAGCCCTCCGCGCACGAGCTGTGGAAGATCACGCTCGGGGAGCTGGACGAGAAGATGGGCGTGAAGATCGTCGAGGAGTCCGTCCAGCGCGTGGTGGCCACCATGCCGGTGGAGGGCAACCGGCAGTCGTTCGGACTGCTCCACGGCGGCGCCTCCCTTGCCGTGGGCGAGGCCGTCGGGTCCTGGGCGGCGGTGATCCACGCGAGCACCCTGGGCAAGACCGCGGTGGGCGTGGACGTCTCGGCCACCCACCACCGCTCCGCACGCGAGGGGCAGATCACCATCACCGCCACGCCCATCCACCTGGGCGGCACGCTCACCACCCACGAGGTACTGATCACCAACGAGGCCGGCCAGCGGCTCTGCACCCTGCGCATCACCAACCTGCTGATGAGGCGGCACAAGAAGCCCGCCGCCGAAGCCTAGTCCCGGGTGCGCTGCCTCCGGCGCCGGACCAGCAGCATGAGCACCGCGCCGGCCGCGATGGCCGCCGCGGCCGCGCCCGCCGCCGGGAGGGCATTGGCGCCGGTATAGGCGAGGTTGCCCCCGTCCGCCGCGTCCCTGGCGTTGCCGCCCGTGTCCGCCAGGCCAGCAGGAGGGGTGGACGCCGGACCGGGGACGACGGCGGCGCCGTCGTCCCCCGGGGCTGGAGCTGTTGGGGACGGGGCCGGGTCCGCCGGGGCTGGATTTGCCGGGACTGGATTTGTAGGGGCAGGTTCGGCCGGTACCGGACCAGCGGCTGCCGGAGGCTCCGGGACGGGAGCCGGGTCGGCAGGCGCTGCCGGAACGGGTTCTGCCGGCGCGGGTTGGGCCGGTGCAACAGGGGCAAACCCGAAATCCGCGGCGCCCGAGACGCTGAAGCCGTTGACCGTCTCCGCGGTGAACCGGAGCGTCTGCCTGCCGTCCGGTGCCGTGAAACTCCAGCTTCCGTCAGCATTCACCGGGACCTCGAACGGCTCCTGCCCCTGGAGGGTAATCCGCACGGCGGACCCGGCGGCAACGGCCGAGGCCGGGGCGGCTGGAACGGTTCCGCTGACGACCTGTCCGGGTTCATAGGCGCCGCCGGGCGCGGGCGAGGAAACCAGCGGCTTGTTGAGGAAGAGCTCCAGTTGGTAGCCGGGCAGGACCTTCAGGGATCCCTCCAAGGTAGCCGCGACGGCGAAGTTGGGCGGCGGGGGTTCGTTGGGCTGGGGGTCGTCGCCGGCGCTGTGCGTCCCTACCGCGTAGTTTCCGCTGATCCACGGACCGCCGGAGTCACCGCCGCTGGATTGCACGTCGTAGGACAGGAAACCGTTGAAGGCGCGGACATCGGCAGGGTCCGCGGGATAGGCGGGTCCTCCCACCAAAAAGATCCCCACGGCGCTCACGGTTCCGCAGGACCATCCCGTCCGCCAGCCCGAACGGCAGACCTCCATGCCAACCACCGGACTGGCGGTGCCGATGATTTTGACGTCCGGTCCCGGCTGCAGCGTGTCACCGTGCGTGCTGGCGGCCGGCACCGGGTCCTGTTCAGGGCTGAGCGCTCCGACGACCGCAATGTCGGTTCCCACGTTGCCGGGGTCCTCAAGTGCCGCGCCGTCCTGGTTCGTGGGAATATTCGGGTCCAGCACCCTCGAATTGCCGGGCCCGCCCAGCTGGCTGAATTCGAAGGCACCCAAGGGCCCGGCAGGCACGCCCTGAAGCAACAGGTCCGCGGTTGTGGCCGCGCCGTCACCTGTGCAGTGCCCGGCCGTGAGGACCGCGGGCAGGCCCGAGGGATCAAACGCGGAAAATCCCGTGGAGCAGATTTCGCCTTTGTCCGTTTGGTAACCCACCCCGCCCGGGACCTCCGCCTCAGGCTTAAGGGGCGCGCCGCCGTCGAGCACTACGTTGGCGTACCTCGCGACGAATTCCGACGGCGATATCTTGCCGGGGGCGGCAGTGGTGTCCAGCGTGCCAGGCGGGGTGGAGGGCGCCCCGCCCGTGCCCTGCGTTGCCTGGGCTGCGGCGATGCTGCCCGTCCGGATGACGAATTTGCCGCCGGAATAGACCACTGCCTGCAGGCCGGCGGTTCCGACCTCGCGCAGATAGGCGTGGAACAGCTGTTCGGTGCTCACGGCGATTTGGGATCCGGGAGCGGCCGTCGCCGCAGGAACCGGAGCAGGTGCGGGCTGCGACGCTGAACTGCCGGGCGCTTCAAGGTTGAGGCCAGCCAGGCTGCCGGACAGCCGGTCGACGGCCGACTGCAGCTCGGCCCCCGTACCACTCACGATGATTCTGTTGTCCTGCAGCCTGATGCCTGTATAGCCGGGAACGCCGCGCAGCCGGCTGGCGGCAGCAGCTGCCCGGCTGCCCAGCTCCCCTGCCGCATTGAACTGCTCAGGGGTGAGGCCCAGGTCCCGCCGGACCGCGTCGGCGAGGCCCTCCTCCGAAAGCCCGGCGCTCCCCGTTTCCGCGGCGGGTGCAGTGGCAGCAGGGCCGGACGTTGCAGCCGGAGCCGGCGGCGCCGCGTCCTCCGCCTCCGTCATGGCCCAGCCGGGAGCGTAACCCAGGACGGATGCGGCGAGGACGCCGGCGGCGGCGCCCAGGGCAACACCGCGTTTGCCCCGGCGGAACGCTGCACCGGTTCTCATTGTGGTTCCTTGACGCGGGCGGCTCCGCAGAGGGACAGCACCGCATCCAGCTCGGGGACACTCAGTCCGTTGGCCAGCAGGAAAGCGCGCGTGTCCAGGGTCCGCACGAAGTGGGCCACGGCTTCTCCGCGCGACTGGAGGAGGGGGCCAAGTTCATCCTCGGGCAAGTAGCGTTCCCGTGCATGGGGCGGCCCATGGGTGCGGTAGCGCTCATTGATGCCGCGGGCTGCGCGCCGGTAGCCGTCGGCAATGTCCTGGCGGGAGTCCCCCGCGAGGTCCTGGACCATGGCGGCCACCATGCCGCTGCGGTCACGCCCGGCCGCGCAGTGCAGCACCGCGCCGCCCCGGACGGAGGCGGCGGCCAGCTCCTTGAAGACGCCCACCAGCTTGCCCGGAAAGAGCCGGGCGTTCTCCGCGTAGTGGGCAGGATCGTTGAGGTAGGGCCCGGCCACCGCGGTGAACTGCGGATGGTTCGGCTCCTCCGTGGGCGCCGAAACGACAGTCATGCCGGACCAGGCCGCCCCGCCCACCACCGGGTCCGTGCTGCGGCGCCGCGCCTCCGCAGCGTTGCGGAGATCGATCACGGTGCGGATGCCGTCGTCGTACGCCTGCTGCCAGCCCGCTTCCGTGAGCCATTCCCGCCGCCCCATCCGGTACACCCCGCCGGCCACATGCCACGCGTTGACAGCACCATGCCAGTCCATGGATCCGCCCGGTTTCCTCATTGGCAAAGTTAATCACACTGGCCACAGGAGACGCACGTCATAACGTAGTTCAGCCAAGCCCCTGCCCACGCCGGGCCAGCCTGTACTCGAGGCCGGCCCGGACCATGGGCCATTCGTGCTCCAGGATGGAGTACACCACCGTGTCACGGAGAAGCCCGTCGCGGGTCCGGGAATGGCTGCGGAGCACGCCGTCCTGCTTGGCCCCGAGCCGGGCGATGGCCTCCCGCGACTGGTGGTTGAGCCAGTGCGTCCGAAACTCCACGGCAGGGCAGCCAACAGCCTCGAACGCGTGCCGCAGGAGCAACAGCTTGGACTCGGGGTTCGTGCCGGTGCCGTGGACGGACGCGGCGTTCCAGGTGGAGCCGATCTCCACGCGGGGAGTACCGGCGTCGATATTCATGTAGGTGGTCATGCCGAGGATCCGCCCGGGGCCTCCGGTGGCCGGATCGGTCAGCCGGGTGGTGAAGGGCAGCATGGAGCCCTGCTCCTGCAGGGCGAGCCGCCGCTCGATCTCCTCGGCCATCTGCTCCGGCGACGGCACCGAGGTGTACCAGAGCCGCCACAGCTCACCGTCCCGGGCCGCGTCCACCAGGCCGTCGTGGTGATCCCCGGACAAGGGTTCCAGGGTTACATACCTGCCAGTGAGGGTAAGGGGTTCCAGGAAAGTCACGGCACCAGCCTAGGTGCAACCACCACGCCACGGTTACGCTGGGGAAACACCCAGGACGGCGAGCAAGGGAGTTTACGTGTCAGGAACCAATCCGGACCCGGAGGACGACAAGATCACAGGCCTGGAGCCCGGCGGTGGCGTGCCGCCGGGCGAAACGCCTCCCGGTGAAGGGTCGGTGGCAGGCACCCAGGAGCCCCGGCAGAAGGGGTCCGGGAAGGGACAGCAGGTCTTCTGGCTTGGAGCCATCGGAGCCGGCGTGCTGCTGTTCCTCCTGTATTTCATCGGCTATATCGTCGGGCTTTTCGACTAACCCGCGGTCCCCTGGCTGGGCCAGTCAAAGAAACCCTTGCCGGACTTCCGTCCCAGCTCCCCCGGGCCACCTTCTCCTTGAGGATCCGGGGCGGGGCGAAGCGCTCACCGAGCGTGGAGTGCAGGTACTCGGCGATGCCCAGCCGGACATCCAGCCCCACGATGTCCGTGGTCCGCAGCGGTCCGGTGGGGTGCTTGTAGCCCAGGACCATGGCGTTGTCGATGTCCTCGGCGCTGGCTACGCCCTCCTCCACCATGCGCATCGCCTCGAGGGCGATGGCCACGCCCAGCCGTGAGGACGCGAATCCCGGGGCGTCATTGACCACGACGGCGGTCTTGCCGAGTGCCTCGACCCACCTTTTCGCGGCGGCGGCAAGTTCGGGGGACGTGCGCTCCCCCAGCACCACTTCGATGAGGGTGGACGCCGGGACCGGGTTGAAGAAGTGGAGGCCCAGGAAGTTCCCTGGCCGCTTCAGTTCACCGGCCAGTCCGTTGACGGAAAGCGATGACGTGTTGGAGGCGAGATAGGCGTCATCGGCCAGCCGCTCCTCGATTCCGCGCAGTGAGGTGACTTTCAGGTCCCAGTCCTCGGGAACGGCTTCCACCACCAGCTGCCGGTCCGCGAACGCGTCGTAGTCCACGCCCACGGTGAGCCGGGACGCCATCTCATCGAGGTTCGCGTCCGTCATGCCCCGCTCGATGCTCTTGGCAGCAGCCGATTCCACCCGTTCCCGGGCAGCCTCCGCGGACTGGTCATCGCGCTCCACCACCAGCACGTCGGCACCCTTGACCAGGAAGGCATGGGCAATGCCGGCGCCCATGCGGCCGCCGCCCAGGACACCGACGAAGACGGGAAGACCAGATGGCAGGCCGGGGGCAGGTCTCGATGTGTTCATCAGTTCTTTTCTCCGGTCTCGGCAGCGGCGCTCCCGGCTGCGTTCTTGTCGGCCTTCCGGGCCTTCTTGGCTGCGTTCTTGTCCAGGAACGCCTGCATCCGGTCGAACTTGGCCTCGGATTCGAAGAGGATGCCCTGGGCCAGCTGGTCGATCAGGGGGTGTGCTTCCGCAGGGGCGTGGAACACGGACTTGGTGATGCGCACGGCCAGCGGATCCTGCCGTCCGATCCTGTCCGCCAGGTTGTGCGCGGCGTCCAGGAGCCCCGCCGGCTCGTGGACCTCGGTAATGAGGTTAACGGCCAGGGCTTCGTCGGCGCCCAGGATCCTGCCGGCCAGGAGGATCTGCTTGGCCACCGGTTCGCCCACCAGTTCCTTCAGCCGCCAGCTGGCGCCGGCAGCGGCGAGGATTCCCAGCCCGGTTTCGGGGTTGCCGATGCGGACACCGGGGGTTCCGATCCGGAAGTCGGCGGCGTACGCGAGTTCCGCCCCGCCGCCCAGGCAGTAGCCGTCAAGTGCCGCGATGACCGGCATGGGCAGCTTGGCGATCCGGACGAAGATGGTGGAGTTGATGCCCTGCAGGGCATCGTCCCGGCGCCGCTCGCGCAGCTGGCCGATGTCCGCGCCGGAGGCAAACACCCCGTCCACGCCGGCAATGATCAGCACCTTGGGGTTCTGTTCCAGCGCCGTGCAGACCACATGCAGCTCGTCCACCATCTGCTGGTCGATGGCGTTGCGCACCTCGGGCCGGTTGAGCAGCACCACCACCCGGTCGCCGCGTTCCTCCACCAGGAGGGCGTGGAACTTCTCCGCGGCCAGGTCCACAGCCGCGGGCATCAGACCTTCTCCAGCAGCATCGCAGTGCCCTGGCCCACGCCGATGCACATGGTGGCCAGGCCGATCCTGGCGTCCTCGCGCTCCATGCGCCCCAGCAGGGTGATGGCGATCCGTGCCCCGCTGGAACCGAGCGGGTGCCCCAGGGCGATCGCGCCGCCGTCGTTGTTCACAATGTCCTGTTCCAGGCCAAGGCGCCGGATGCAGGCAAGGGACTGCGTGGCAAAGGCCTCGTTAAGTTCGACGGCGGCAAGGTCGCCTACGCTGAGTCCGCTGCGCTTGAGGACCTTCTGCGTGGCCGGCACCGGGCCGATGCCCATGATCTCGGGTTCACAGCCTGCGGAGGCGCCGTCGATGATCCGCGCGCGGGGCGTCAGGCCCAGCCGCTCGATGGCTGCTTCCGAGGCGACGATGATCGCTGAGGCTCCGTCGTTGAGGGAGGAGGAGTTGCCTGCAGTGACCACGGATCCGCCGTGGGTTACCGGTTTCAGTCCTGCGAGGACGTCCAGGGTGGTGCCCTCACGGGGCCCTTCATCGGTGTCCACGACGTTCTCGGACTTGCGGGTCCTGACGGTGACGGGAACGATTTCGTCCTTGAACCGCCCGGCTGCGATGGCGTCCAGGGCCCGCTGGTGGGAGCGGACGGCGAAGGCGTCGGCGTCCTCACGGGAAATGTTGTCCACACGGGCCACCTCTTCGGCAGTCTCCGGCATGGAGTAGGTCATCTTGCCGTCCCGGGACAGCCCGCCCTTGTGGAACAGCGGGTTGGTGAAGCGCCAGCCGATGGAGGTGTCGAAAATCTGCCCGGGCTTCGCGAAGGCGGCGGTGGGCTTTTCCTGGACCCACGGCGCCCGGCTCATCGATTCCACGCCGCCGGCGATCACGATATCCGCGGCTCCGGCCTTGATCATGTGGCTGGCCTGGATGATGGCGCTCAGGCCGGAGGCGCAGAGCCGGTTCACTGTGATCCCGGGGATGTGGAGGGGAAGTCCGGCCAGCAGGGTTGCCATGCGGGCCACGTTGCGGTTCTCTTCGCCGGCCCCGTTGGCATTGCCCAGGATGACCTCGTCAATGCTGTCCGGATCCAGTCCCGCCCGGGCCACCGCCTCCCGGAGAACCAGGGCTGCCAGGTCATCGGGGCGGACCGACGAGAGCGCCCCGCCGTATCTGCCCACCGGCGTTCGGACCCCGCCAACAAGGAAAGCCTGCGGACCTGCGGTTGCAGCCATGGAAACACCCTTCACGCGATAAACGGCACTGTCATCTGCAGCCGGCAGCTCCCCCACTTACCGACCGTTCGTTCTGTAAATAGTACACGGGAGGGCTGATCCGTGGATACCGGATAAGGCCTAGCGGACAGTGAGGCCCAGATGGGCTGCCAGCAGCGGCGCGAGGAGGCCCAGCTGGTACTCATCTATGACCATGCCGGCCACGCTGCCGAGTCCGCTGATGCTCCGGAATTCCGTGCCGCGAACGTCAAAGTCCTTCAGCCTGGCCCCGCTGACATCCAGGGATCCGATGGTGCAGTCCTTCAGCGCCACCCGGGTTGCGGCGGCCGAGCCCAGGTCCAGCTCGTTGATGATGCAGCCGGTGATCAGGACGTCCGTGAGCTTTGCGCCCCGCAGGTTGAGGAAATCCAGCTTGCCGCCGTCGATGTGGACCGACTGCCAGCCGCTCTCATGCAGTTCGGCGGACCCCAGCCGGGGATTGCGGATCTCCACCTCCCGCCAGGTTGACCGCGCCGCCCGGAAAACCGGGGCGTACAGCTCCGCGAGGATGCAGTCACGGAAGGTGGAGCCGCGGAGCTGCGCCTCATTGAAGGACGCGCCCCGGAACTCGCATCCGGCGAAGTCGGTGCCGCCCAGCTCCAGCCCGTCGGCAGCCACGCGGCTGTACCGCTCGCCGTCGTACCTCCCGCCGCGCCGGAAGTCCGGCACGGCGATGTCCGTGAGGTTCTCGAGCCGCACGGGAGTGAGCCGCGGCGCAGCCGCGTCGGGGCCGCCCTTCCGCGGGATGCGCGCGGCCACTACAGCGTTTCCGCCTTCGCCGCTATTTCCGTGAGGTCCTTGGCCAGGGCTTTGCGGGTGGCAGCCATGCCCATCCTGCCGAACAGCAGCATCATGATCCTGCTGGCCAGGGTGGGCTTGATGACCTCGGCCCCGAAGGTGAGGGTGAGGTCCGTTCCGCCGTCGCGCGGGGCCAGGCTGAACCGCGTGGTGTAGTCCGCGCCGCCCTGGACTGCCT
Organism: Pseudarthrobacter sp. GA104; assembly: GCF_009741265.1. GTDB lineage: Bacteria > Actinomycetota > Actinomycetes > Actinomycetales > Micrococcaceae > Arthrobacter. The sequence continues at coordinate 3,067,972 of NZ_WOWL01000001.1, read as the reverse complement.
TGACGGTGGTGCTGCGGTTCCGCTCAGCCTCGGCCACCCACATCTCCACCGTTTCCGCTTTGCCCAGCATCTTCCGGGTCTCCTTCCAGCGGGTCCCCTCACCGTAGGGGCCATCTGTCAGGAGCTGGATCGAGTCCACTCCGGAGAGGGTGGCCGCGGAGCCCGGGATGTCCGTGATGACGGACCAGACTTTCTCGGGTGGCGCCTGGATGTGCTGGGTGAGGCTGAGGCTGTGGTCCATGGTTTCGAGCCTAGCGGCGGGTACGGAGAATCAACAGGCGCTGCCCGCAGCAGGCGCCCAAAGGCTTGAATTAGTAAGCATGCTTCGTGTTAGTGTGAAAATGCATTGTTTTGGTCAACGGAAACGAAAGGAGGCCACACACCATGGGCCTCGGAGACAAGATCAGTAACGCAGCGGAAGACATGGGCGGCAAGGCCAAGGAAGCGGCCGGCAACGCCACCGACAATGACCGCCTGAAGGCTGAAGGCCAGGCGGACCAGGTCAAGGCTGACGCCAAGAAGGTCGGCGAAAGCGTCAAGGACGAGTTCAAGCGCGACTAGCCCCTGCATGCGGCAGGCCCGGCCGGACCGGGCGGCTGCAACAGAGCGACACGGCGGTGGATCCCACGGGATCCGCCGCCGTTCTGTTTGCGCGGTACCTGAGCGATCAGGGGCCCGTCACCAGCCGCTGCGGGTGGGGGTGTGCCCCTGCCGGGAGTCGTCCGGCATCGTCATTTCGGCCCGCAGCCCCAGGAGCCTGATGGGGCGGCCCGGCTCGATCTTCGCCACCAGGTCCAGGACCCGGGCGAGCACTTCCGCCGGGTCCGAGGTCTCGGGGATCTTCCGGGCATACGTCTTGGTGATGAACGGTGCATAGCGGACCTTGAGCGTCAGCCCGACCACCGGCCGGCCCTCTGCCGCGACATCCTCCAGCACGTGCGCCGCCAGCTCCCTGACGGCACCGTCAATCTGCCCCGGCCCGGTCAGGTCGCGCTGGAAGGTGGTTTCACGGCTGTGCCCGCGCGCCACCCAGGGTGTGTCATCAACTGTCCGTCCGCCGTCGCCGCGGCCCAGCTGCGCATACCAGGGACCCATCTTCGGGCCGAACTCGGGGACAAGGTCGTCAGGGTTGGACGCTGCCAGCTCGGCCACCGTCCGGATGCCAAGCTTGGCGAGCCGCTGGGACACTTTCGTTCCCACGCCCCACAGCTCGATGGTGGGCCGGCTCCCCATGACGTCCAGCCAATTGCCTGCCGTGAGCCGGAAGACGCCGGCCGGCTTGCCGAACGTCGTCGCCACCTTGGCGCGGAGAAGGGTGTCGCCGATACCCACGCTGCAGTGCAGCCGGGTCGCCCCGAGCACGGCCTGCTGCAGTTGCCGGGCGTAGGCGTCCGGATCATCCGTCTGCACGCCAACAAACGCCTCGTCCCAGCCGAGCACCTGGACGGTAGCGCCCGGCTGCGAGCGCAGCACCGCCATGACCTGTTCGGACGCCTCCAGGTAGGCTTCATGGTCGACCGGCAGGATGACGGCATCGGGCACTTTCCGCGCGGCGATGCGCAGCGGCATCCCCGAGCCGACGCCGTACGCCCTGGCTTCGTAGGATGCCGTGGACACCACCGCCCGTTCGGTGGGATCGCCGCGGCCGCCGACAATCACCGCCTTGCCCGCAAGCTCGGGCCGGCGGAGCACTTCGACGGCCGCGATGAACTGGTCAAGGTCCACATGCAGCACCCAGGGTTCGCCCACAAGCCCCAGTCTGCCCCGGCGGCGCGCTCCGCACCACCGCTCCGGCACCATCGATTGCTCCGTAGCGGTCCTTTTGAGGCCCCAAAACGGCAGTTGCGGAGCAATCGATGCAGGGAAACGCCGACGGCGGGACTCCCCTCCCAAGGGGCGTCCCGCCGTCGTATGCACTGCTTGGGTGAGCCGTTAGCTGTAGAGCGCGCTCTTCGGCTCGTTGTTCTTGACCTTCTGCCAGCCCAGCCACAGGACCACGGCGAAGAACGGGATGGTGGCCAGGGTCCAGAGGCCCAGGTAGAACACCTCACCGCTCTTGCTGGTCATGGTGTCGAAGCCGATCAGGACGGTGATGGCCAGCAGGCCCACCAGTCCGGCCCAGCTGGTCCACGGCGAACCGGGCATCGGCAGGCCGGAGGTGACGCCCTTGCGGCGGCGCAGCACGATCTGGCTGGCGAAGATGGAGCCCCAGCAGAAGATCACGCCGATGGAGGCGGTGTTGAGGGCGAGGTCGAACGCGTGCGATCCGCCCAGCCAGATGTTCAGCAGGATGCCTACCGCGTAGAAGGCAGCGATGGCCAGGATGGCCGCGTACGGGACGTGCCGCTTGGACATCTTGGTGAGCCACTGCGGGGCGTGGCCGTTGTTGGCCATGGTGCGGAACACGCGGCCGATGGAGTACAGGCCGGAGTTGCAGGAGGACAGCGCGGCGGTGATGACGATCATGTTCATCACGTCGCCCACCCAGGCGAGGCCCATCTGGCCGAAGACGGTGACGAACGGGGACGTTCCGGCAACGTACTGGTCGGACGGCAGCAGCATCGCGAGCAGGGTCACCGAGCCGACGTAGAACACCACAATGCGGAGGACGACGGCGCGGATCGCCTTGGGCACTTCGCGTTCCGGATCCTGCATTTCACCGGCGGTGATGCCCACCAGTTCGATGCCGTTGTAGGCGAAGATGACGGCGTTGAGCACCAGGACCATCACCAGGGCGCCCTTGGGGAACATGCCGCCTTCGGCCGCGAAGAGGTTGGCAACCGAGGCGTTGCCGTCGCCCACCCGGGCGTTGGTGACCACCATGAAGGTGCCCACCGCCAGGAAGATCAGGATGGCGCCCACCTTGAGGCAGGAGGCCCAGAATTCGAACTCGCCGAACGCCTTGACGCTGAGCAGGTTCACTGCCACCAGGATGGCCAGGGCGGCGATGGCCGAGGCTTCCACGGGGACATTGGGGAAGAAGAACTGGAAGTACAGGCCGATGGCAATCAGTTCGGCGATGCCGGTCATACCCCAGTTGATGAAGTACATCCAGCCGGACAGGAACGCGCCTTTCTTGCCGAACATTTCGCCGGCGTAGCTCACGAAGGAGCCGGAGGTCTGGCGGTACATGATGAGTTCGCCCAGGGCCCGCATGAGCAGGTAGGCGATGACGCCCGCGATGGCGTAGGAGAAGATCAGGGCCGGGCCGGTGGAGGCCAGCCGGCCGCCGGCACCCATGAAGAGGCCGACGCCGATGGCGCCGCCCATGGCGATCATGGTGACATGGCGCCGGCCCAGGGTCTTGCTGTAGCCCTCGGCGCTGAGGGTGGGGTCGACGGCGACGGATGGGGCCGTACGGTTCTCGAGATCTGTGGGGGTAATTTGAGGCACAACGATTCCTTGTGGGTTGGGGGTTGGCCGCATCCGGACTACAGCATGATCCAGCTCACAAAATTCGGGCTTACGCCGTTGGGGCGACCGTTTGTGAGCGCAATCCTCCGTAAAGCCGAAGCTTCGCGCGGCTCGTCCATCCTACAAGACGCTGAGGGGTGCTACGTGACGCGCGCTACACAGCGGCCGTCTCAAGCACCATATTCTGCTCCCCGTCCAAGGAAATCCGGTAGGTCCGCAGGGGTTCCGCACCGGTAGTGGAGCACCCGGAGGTGAGGTCAAAAGCGTGCTGGTGCAGCGGACAAATGACCACCTGCCGGTCCACGGTGCCGTCCGCAACCGGCCCGCCGCGGTGGGGACAGACGCCGGAGACCGCCCGCAGTGAACCGTCCCGCAGCCGGAAGACGGCCACCTGCTCGCCGCCGACCCCGAAGGCCCGCCCCTCGCCCAGCGGAATCTGGTCCACCGGGCCCAGGACATGGGCGTTGGCACCTGATCCGGTGCTGCTCATCGGACCGGCACCTGCGGGAGGACGGTCAGGGGCAGCGACGTCCTGAACTGCCCGGGCGTTTGCGGGTCATCGCGTTCCCGCCACGGGTCAACGTAGCTGTCCACGGAGGCCTGCATCGCCTCGTCCAGCCGGCCCGCGATCCCCTCCGAATCCTCCACGATCACGGCCCGCAGGTGCTCGATGCCCACCCTCGGGACGAAAGCGTAGGTCCGTTCCAGCCAGCCGGCCTGTTCCCGGTAGTACTGCATGAACCGGCCGGTGAGGACTTTCACCTCGTCCGGATCGTCCACGGTGGCCAGCAGGTCTCCCTTGCGGATGTGGGCACCGGCGGCTCCGCCCACGTAGATCTCCCAGCGGCCGCCCTCCACGGCCACCACGCCCACATCCTTCACCAGCGATTCGGCGCAGTTCCGGGGACAGCCCGAGACCGCGAGCTTCAGCTTGGCGGGCGCCTCAAGGCCCTGGAAGCGGGATTCGATCTCGATCCCCAGCTTGGTGGAGTCACCGGTGCCGTAGCGGCAAAAGTCCTTTCCCACGCACGTCTTCACCGTCCGGAAGCTCTTGCCGTAGGCATAGCCGGAGGGCATGTCCAGGTCCGCCCAGACCTGCGGCAGGTCCTCCTTGCGGATCCCCAGCAGGTCGATGCGCTGCCCCCCGGTGAGCTTGATCAGCGGAACGTTGTGCTTCTCCGCCACGTCAGCGATCCGGCGCAGCTGCTGGACCGATGTCACGCCGCCCTTCATCTGGGGCACCACGGAGAAGGTGCCGTCCCGCTGGATGTTGGCGTGGACGCGGTCGTTGATGAAGCGCGCGTCGCGTTCGTCGATGTAGCGGTCCCCCAGCATCATCTTGAGCAGCGAGGCGAGCCCCATCTTGGACTTTGCGTCCTCGGCGCCGCCCGGGGCCAGCGCCTGGAACACCGCCGAAACCGACCGCAGGCCGCGGGCCCGGACCTCTGCCATCAGAGCCTGCTTGTCCAGTGGAATGCCGGGGACGTAGTAAGCGGCAGCCGGATCCTCCTCCACGGCCCCGTCCGCCGCCCACTCCACCACCTGTTTCACCAGGAGCTTGCAGGAGCCGCACCCTTTGCCGGCGCGGGTGGCGTCCATGGCCCCGGATACCGAGCTGCAGCCGCCCTTCACCGCGCCCACCAGGTCCTTCTTGCTGACGCCGTTGCAGTTGCAGACCTGTGCCTCGTCGTCGAGCTCGGCAACCCCGGCCTCCTCCCCGGGCGTGCCGAGATCGAACATCAGCCCGAGCCGTTCCTCGGGCAGCGGCAGCCCGCGGTCGAACGCCTGGGTCAGGTACGCCACCTTGCGGCTGTCGCCCAGGAGGGTGGCGCCCACCATCTTGTTGTCCCGGACCACGATGGACTTGAAGACCCCGCGGCTGGGCTCCGAGAAGACGATGTGTTCGTCCGTCTCAAGTTCCGGCCCGTGCAGGCCCATGGAGGCCACTTCGACGCCGGCCACCTTCAGCTTGGTGGCGGTGCGCGAGCCCAGGTACGCGGAGCCGGTGTCCGTGCCCGTCACATGGTTGGCCAGCACCACCGCCTGTTCCCACAGCGGGGCCACCAGCCCGTACACCTCGCCGCGGTGCTGGACGCACTCCCCCACCGCGTAGATGTCCTCCTCGTCCTGGACCCGCAGGCTGTCATCCACCACAATGGCCCGCTCCACCGGGAGCCCGCTGAGGACGGCCAGGTCCACGTTGGGACGGATCCCGGCCGCCACCACCACCATGTCGCACCCGATGTCCGGCCGGCCGCGGAGGCTGACGCCGGTCACCCTGTCCCTGCCAAGGACGGCCGTGGTCCGGCAGCCGGTCAGTACCCCGATGCCCAGTGCCTCTACGCTCCGGCGGAGCACCGCACCGCCGTCGGGCCCCATCTGTGCGCTCATCAGGTGGCCGCCGGAGTGGACCACGTCCACGCCCAGCCCGAAGCTGCGCAGCCCGGCAGCGGCCTCCAGCCCCAGCAGGCCCCCGCCGATCACCACGGCGTGCCGGTGGTGTTCCTGCTGCGCGTGGGCAGCCATTTTGAGGGTGTCGTCGATGGTGCGGAAGCCGAAGACGCCCTGCTTGACCGACCCGCCGGGTGTGTAGAGGCCGTCCATGGGAGGAAGGTGGGAGCGGCTTCCCGTGGCGATGATCAGCGTGTCGTAGGGCGTCACCCGGCCGTCGCTGGAAAACACGTGTTTGGCGAACCGGTCGATCCGGTCGGCCCGGACGCCCGCGTGCAGCGTGATGCCGTTGTCCTGGTACCAGGACAGGGGGTTGAGGAAGATGTCTGCGTCGCTCTCCTCACCCGAAAGGACGTGGCTGAGCATGATCCGGTTGTAGTTTCCGTACGGCTCGTCCCCGAACATGGTGATGCTGAACTGCTCCGCACCGCCCCGGGCCAGGATCTCCTCGACCGCCCGGGCGCCGGCCATGCCGTTGCCGATGACCACGAGGCGCCGCCGGCTGTCCCGGCCGCCGGACCGGGAGCGCGGCCTGGCCTGGGCCCCGGCTTGCATCTGCTCCGCCACGCTGCCCATCAGTGTTCCACCATCCCCAGGTCGATCACCACGGACCCGTGGAGGCCCTCCGGAGCCGCCAGGTACAGCTCGATCACCGAGCCGCCGTCGATATCCTCCACCACGCGCAGCGGAACATGGACCTCGCTCTTGGCGCCGATGGGGAAGTAGCGCATGGGAACGCCGTTGCGCATGAGCACCACGGCGATCAGCTCACTGCTCGAGTTGCCGCCGCGGAAGTACAGCGCCTGGTTGATCACGCCGTCGGGAACATAGTGCGAGAGCTCGCTGTGCAGCGGGACGGGCTTCTCCAGGCCCACGCCCTGGAAGTGGTAGATGCCTTGCAGGAAAAGGTTCTTGGCGATCACGGACAGATCCTTTCGGCCGGCGGAAAGACGGGCATGGGCCCCATTTTCCGCCGCCGATGTTTCCGGCCGCCGGTCCCCCGGTAAAGACTGCTTTACGCGAATCTCACCGGTTTCAGGGCCAGGCTGCTGCCCCAAATGCGTGACTTATGCCCTGCCAGGCGGGAGGAAAGCCTGCCAATCCGGACCAACTGCGCCGCTGCGGGGCCAAAAGTGACGCATTCCGGTCGGGATTGCCCCTTGGTTGCCCCAGGCAATCCCCTAAACCGGTGCGAGCACGCCCTTGTCCATGGAATACCGGGTCCAACGTCCGACGGCGGTGTTCCCGGCCCGGGTGCCTTCCGGGGCGCCGGCCCCACCACGGCTCCGCCGCGCGCACGCCGCGAACCACTCCCGAAGCGCCCTGTCATGGCTGACCATCACCAGGGTCCCGGCAAAGTCCGCCAGTGCCGCCTCCAGCTGTTCCACCAGCACGGGCGCCAAGTGGTTGGTCGGCTCGTCCACCACCAGGGTGCCGTAGCCGCCCAACAGCAGCCGGGCCAGGGCCAGCCTTCGTTGCTGGCCGGCGGACAGGCTGCCGACGGGCACGTGGAACTCGCTGGTGCGGAAGAGGCCGAGGCGGAGGAGGGCCTCGGCGTGCTCGTCGATGTTGCCGCCGAGGCCCGCGGCGAAGGCCGGCAGCAGGCGCAAGGCGGGCCGTTGCGGCAGCTCCAGTTCCTGCTGCAGGTAGCCGACGCGTTCGGGCCGGGTGACGGAGCCGGCAGCTGGTTCCAGGGTTCCGGCAAGGATGGAGAGCAGCGTGGACTTGCCCGCGCCGTTGGGCCCGGTGATCAGGATCTTCTCGCCGGCGCCCGCCTGGAAGTCTGTGGTTTCCAGCCTGCCGGGCACGCTCACCCCGCGCAGTGCCAGCACCGGCGTACCCTCCTGCGCTGCCCCGGAAGGCGCGGCACCTGAGTCCGCGGCCAGATCGACGTTCAGCCGCAGGGGTACCGGCGGCCGGTCCACGGGGCTGGCTTCGAGCCGGCGCAGCCGCTCCTGGGCGTTCCGGACCTGGCTGCTGGCGGCCTTCTGCCAGGTGCCGGCCTTGAAGTCGAAGCCCATCTTGTCGCCGTCGCGCTTGCGGCCGTAGCCCATGGTCCCGGCAACAGTTTCTGCCTGCCGCTTTTCGGACTCCATTGCATCAATCCAGGTGTGGTACTGCTGGACCCAGCGCGCGCGTTCGGCTGCCTTCTCCCGGAGGTAGCCGTCGTAGCCGTTGCCGTAACGGGTCACGGCGCGGCGCTCGGCATCCACCTCAATGATGGTGGCCGCCACCTTGCGGAGGAGCACGCGGTCGTGGGACACCACCACCACCGTGCCGCGGTGGGCCGCCAGCCGGTCCTCCAGCCAGGCGGTTCCGCGGGCGTCCAGATGGTTGGTGGGTTCGTCCAGGAGCAGGATGTCCGCCGGATCGGCCAGGACACAGGCCAAGGCCACGCGTTCCTGTTCCCCGCCGGACAGGGATCCCAGCACCCGGTTCCGGTCCAGGCCGCCCAGGCCCAGCCGGTCCAGGGCGGCTTCCACCCGGTGTTCCGCGGCGTAGCCTTCGCGCAGCTGGTACTCCGTCTGCAGCCGGCCGTAGGTGTCCAGTTCGTCGTCCCCGGCGTCGGCGAGGTTGGCCTCCAGCCGGTCAAGCTCCGCTTCGAGGGCACGCAGCGAGGCAAGGGAAGCGTCGACGGCGGCGCCCACGGTGAAGGACTCGGGCAGGCCATGGGTCTGGGCCAGGTAGCCCACCCTGCCTTGGATCACCACGGCGCCTTCGTCAGGCGCTTCGAGGCCGGCCAGGATCCGGAGCAGGGTGGATTTGCCGGCACCGTTTTCGCCCACCACGGCAACGTGCTCGCCGGCCGTAATCACCAGGCTGATGCGCTCCAGCAGCCGGCGGTCGCCATAGCCATGGGAGACGTCCGAAAGGTTAAGGTGTTCAGTCAAGGGAAGTCCTCGCAAAGTTCCGCAGTGTGGCCGCCGGAGCTGAACGGGACGTTTCATCCAGCGCTCGACGGCGGCCTTGGTTTGGGAGAACAGCCTGGCGCAGGGCCGGGGCTGCTGGTCAGGACTTCATCGCTCCAGACTGCCCCGCGTGAAGCCACGAGTCAAGCTGCAGCGAGGGCCGCCGCCTTCCTGCGCCGGGCCTTCGCCAGGCGGGTGCCGATCAGGCCCTGGCGCGGGCTGAAAAGGTAGACGACGGCGAACACCACTCCCTGCGTCAGCACCACCATGGCGCCCGAGGCCGTGTCCAGGTAGTAGCTGACGTAGATGCCGGTGATCGAACAGAGCGCCGAGACCACCGGGGCGATCACCAGCATTCGGGAGAACCGGTCCGTGAGCAGGTAGGCCGTGGCGCCGGGGATGATGAGCATGGCCACCACCAGGACAACGCCCACGGTCTGCAGCGCCACCACCGACGTCAGGGCCAGGAGGCCCAGCAGCAGCGCCCCGAGCCTCCGCGGGGACAGTCCGATGGCGTGCGCATGCGTGGGATCGAAGGCGTAGAGCGTGAGGTCGCGGCGCTTGAGGATCAGGATGGCGAAGGCCACCACGCCCAGCACCAGCACCTGGATGAGGTCCGGAATGCTGACGCCCAGCAGGTTGCCGAAGATGATGTGGTTCAGGTCCGTCTGGCTGGGCGTCACTGAAATCAGCACCAGGCCAAGGGCGAACAGCGAGGAGAACACGATGCCGATCGCCGCGTCCTCCTTCACCCGGCTGGTATTGCGGACCACCCCGATCAGGGTCACGGCGATCAGGGCGAACACCAGAGCGCCGAGCGCGAAGGGGGCGCCCACAATGTAGGCCAGGACGACGCCGGGCAGCACCGCGTGGGAGACGGCGTCGCCCATGAGGGACCAGCCGATCAGCACCAGCCAGCAGCTGAGGACGGCGCAGACGACGGCGGCGAGCGCCGTGGTGACGATGGCCCGGACCATGAAGTCGTAGCTGAGGGGTTCGAGGAGGAGTTCCACGGGTCAGCTCCGCCCTTCCCGGTTGAGCACGTCCAGGCCGAACGCCATGGCCAGGTTTTCGGGCTGCAGCACCACCTGCGGCGGGCCGTGCATGAGGACACGGTGCATCAGCAGCACGGCTTCGTCGCAGAGCTGCGGGAGCGCATGCAGGTCGTGGGTGGAGACCAGGATGGTGCAGCCGTCCGCGGCGAGCTCGCGCAGGAGCCTGGTGATGGTGGCTTCCGACCTCTTGTCCACGCCGGCGAATGGTTCGTCCAGCAGCATGGTGGTGGCACCCTGCGCTATCCCGCGGGCAACAAAGGCACGCTTCTTCTGCCCGCCGGAGAGTTGGCCGATCTGCCGCCCGGCGTACTCCCCCAGTTCCACCCGGTCCAGTGCCTCGTCCACGGCAGCCCGGTCGGCCTTCGATGCCCGGCGGGTGAAGCCCTGGTGGCCGTAGCGGCCCATCATCACCACGTCGCGCACGGACAGCGGGAACTGCCAGTCCACTTCCTCGCTTTGCGGCACGTAGCCGATGCCCCCTTCCCTGCGCGCCTTGGAAGGTGGCTCTCCTCCGATCCGCACCGTGCCGGCGTCGGGCTTGATCATGCCCATGATCACCTTGAACAGCGTGGACTTCCCGGAGCCGTTCATGCCCACCAGGCCGCAGATCCGCGCCGGGTCAAGGGACAGCGACGCCGAGTCGAGTGCCAGGACTTCGCCGTAGTGGACGGTGACGTTGTCCACCTGGATGGCCGGGGAGGTCATTGCCCCACCCCTGCTGTGAGTGCTTTGGTGATGATGTCGGCGTCGTGCCTGATCAGGTCCAGGTAGGTGGGGACGGGCCCGTCCGCTTCGGAAAGGGAGTCCACGTACAGGGTGCCGCCGAACCGTGCGCCCGTGGCTTCCACCACCTGCTGCATGGGGGCGTTGGAAACCGTGGATTCGCAGAAGACGGCCGGGACTTTGTTGGCCTTCACGTACTCGATGGCACGGGTGATCTGCTGGGGCGTGGCCTGCTGTTCGGCGTTCACGGCCCAGATGTACACCTCCTTGAGCCCGGTGTCGCGGGCCAGGTAGGAGAACGCGCCTTCGCAGGTCACCAGGGCCCGCTGGGCTTCCGGAACCGCGGCAAGGCTGGTGGTCATCTGGTCCTGCACGGCCTGGAGTTCGGCTTTGTAGGCGTCCCCGTTGGCTTTGAAGGCAGCGGCGTTGCCGGGGTCAAGGTCGCTGAAGGCCCGCACCATGTTGTCCACGTAGGCCTGGACGTTCACCGGCGACATCCAGGCGTGCGGGTTGGGCTTGCCCTGGTAGGAGTCCTCGCTGATGGGCATCGGCTCCACGCCCTCGCTCACCACGGCGTGGGGAACGTCCAGCCCGTCCACGAACTGCGCGAACCAGGCTTCCAGGTTCAGGCCGTTGTCCAGGATGAGGTCGGCCTTGGAGGCTTTCCGGATGTCGCCGGGAGTGGGTTCGTAGCCGTGGATTTCCGCGCCGGCCTTTGTGATGGACTCCACGATGAGCTTGTCCCCCGCGACGTTCCGGGCGATATCCGCCAGCACCGTGAACGTGGTCAGCACCACGGGCTTGCTGTCCCCGTTCCCCGAAGCCCCGCCGCCGCAGGCGGTCAGCACAAGGGAAAGCACGGCGGCGGCAGCGGCCGCCGCCCTGAAGCGCACGGTCCTGCGGGCGCCAATCGGGGCAGCTTCTTTGGCGCACCGAAACGTAAATTTAGGCATACCGAATATTCTAGGGGACGCGCGTTTCCCCCAGCAACGCGGCCGGCCCACCTCCTCCCGTTCCCGCCCAACTAGGTAGCGCTAAGTGTCGTTTTGGAGCCCCAGAACGACACTTAGCGCTACCTAGTTGGGGGATAGGCTGAAGCCATGGCGACCGCCCACCGAATACCCCCTGCTCCGCAGCCGCAGCTGTACCGCTTCTCGCCGTTGGACGGGGCAACCCTGATTGTGTACGTGGCCATCGCCGGGTTCTTCGCCGTGGCGGGGGAACTCCTGGCCCCGTTCCTGCGGCAGGTTGCTCCTTCCCCGGCGGCGGCTTCCTACGCGGCGAACCTGCTTTTTTACGCCACAGTGGGCATCCTGGCGCTCCTGGCGGCCCGGAAGGTGGTGGGCCGCGACCTGAAGGTCCTCGCCACGCGCCCGTGGTTCACGCTCATGATGGTGCCCGCCGCGGTGATTGCCATGCTGATCCTGACCGCCATCGTGGTGGCCGCCGGCGGCGAGGCACAGACGTCAGAGAACCAGGCGGGCCTGCAGGAACTGATGCAGCAGGTGCCGGCCTGGCTCATGGTTCCGCTGGTGGTAGTGGTGGGACCGTTCGTGGAGGAGTACATCTTCCGCCACCTGCTCATAGGCAAGCTGAGCCGGCGGGTGAACATCTGGATCTGCTGCGCCGTCTCGGTGGTCCTGTTCGCCGCCATGCACATCGTGGGCCGGGAAGCCATCACCCTGGCTGCCCTGCTCCCCTACCTGGCCATGGGCGCCACCCTGGTCTTCGTGTACGTCTGGACAGGGAAGAACCTGATGTTTTCCTACTTCGTCCATGCTGCGAAGAACCTGCTGGCCGTGGTGTTCATCTATGCCATCCCGCCGGAGGTCTTCGAACAGCTCCAGCAGGTGCAGCCGTAGGCCCTACCGCGGCTCCATCGACCCCCGTACCTTGGTGGGATGGGACTGAACATCCAGATCGTCGTCGATTGCAGCAAGCCGCACGAGCTCGCGGACTGGTGGGCTGAAACCCTGCAGTGGTCCGTGGAGCCCCAGGACGCGGCGTTCATCCGCTCCATGATCGAGCAGGGCTTCGCCACGGAGGACCAGACCATGACGCACCGGGGCAACCTGGTCTGGCGTGAGGGCTGCGCCATCCGGCCGCCGGAGGAACTGGAGTCCAAACAACCCGCAAGGCGTGTCCTCTTCCAGACGGCACCCGAGGGGAAAACCGTGAAGAACCGCGTGCACTGGGACGTGAACCTGGCCGGCCGGGACAAGGATGAGGTCCGCCGGGAGCTTGAGGCCAGGGGCGCCACTTTCCTCTGGACCGCCAGCCAGGGTCCGCATTCCTGGCACACCATGGCAGATCCGGAAGGCAACGAGTTCTGCATCAGCTAAGGCCGATTACTAGACTTGGACGGTGAGCAAACAGATTCCCGCCCAAGTGTCAGACGTCTTCGACCCCATCCGCTGGCGGACCGTGGCCGGTTTCGAGGACTTCCAGGACATGACGTACCACCGGCAGGTGGAAAGGGATTCCGACGGCGGGTGGGTGCGTGACCTGCCCGCGGTGCGGATCGCCTTCAACCGGCCGGAAGTGCGGAACGCGTTCCGGCCCGGCACTGTCGACGAGCTCTACCGTGCCATGGACCACGCCCGCATGACCCCGGACGTTGCCACCGTGCTGCTCACCGGCAACGGCCCCTCCCCCAAGGACGGCGGCCACTCCTTCTGCTCCGGCGGGGACCAGCGGATCCGGGGCCGGGACGGCTACCGGTACGTAGTACAAGACACAGCAGACGGCGAGTCGCAGGAAACCATCGACCCCGCCCGCGCCGGCAGGCTGCACATCCTGGAAGTCCAGCGGCTGATGCGGACCATGCCGAAGGTGGTCATCGCCGTCGTCAACGGCTGGGCGGCCGGCGGCGGGCACTCGCTGCACGTCGTGGCGGACCTGACCATCGCCTCCCGCCAGCACGGCAAGTTCAAGCAGACGGATGCCACCGTGGGCAGCTTCGACGCCGGCTACGGCTCCGCCCTACTCGCACGGCAGATCGGGCAGAAGGCAGCGCGCGAGATCTTCTTCCTGGCCCGCGAATATTCCGCCGGGGACATGGTGCGGATGGGTGCGGTGAACGAGGCCGTGGACCACGAACGCCTGGAAGAGGTTGCCTTGGAGTACGCAGCTGATATTGCCCGGCAGTCGCCGCAGGCCATCCGCATGCTCAAGTTCGCCTTCAACCTTGCCGACGACGGCCTGGCCGGCCAGCAGGTGTTCGCCGGCGAGGCCACGCGGCTGGCGTACATGACGGACGAGGCGGTGGAGGGCAAGGAAGCCTTCCTGCAAAAACGCGAACCCGACTGGTCCTCCTTCCCGTACTACTTCTAGCCAGGAGCGGCATATGAACAGCGGCCCACTCAATGTAGAGCCCGCCCTCAAGGCCCTCGCGGCCGCCCTCCACGGCGAGGGCCCCGCCGTCGAACTCTCCGTCGGGAGCGACGGCGCCCTGCTGGTGGGACATGTGGAAACTCCCGGCTGCGATGACGCGGTGGCCGTGGTGCGCACGTCCGGCTCCACCGGCGCCCCCAAGGCGACGGTGTTGACGGTGGAATCCCTGGCTGCCTCCTCCATGGCTACGGCTCTGGCGCTCAATGGCGAAGGCCAGTGGCTCCTGGCCCTTCCGGTGGAGTACGTGGCGGGCATCCAGGTCCTGGTCCGTTCCCTGTTCGCCGGCACCCGCCCGTGGGTCATGGACATGTCCCGGGGTTTCACGCCCGAAGCATTCACCGAGGCTGCTCTGGAACTGACGGACAGGATCAGGTTCACCTCCCTGGTTCCCACCCAGCTCCAGCGCCTCCTCGACGAACCGTCTCCGGAAACCCTGGCCGTGCTCCGCCGCTTCAACGCCGTCCTGCTGGGCGGCGCCCCGGCCCCCGCCTCACTGCTGGCCGCCGCCCGCGACGCCGGCGTCCGGGTCATCACCACCTACGGCTCCGCCGAGACGTCCGGCGGGTGCGTCTACGACGGCTTCCCCCTGGAGGGAGTGTCCCTCCGGGTTGAGGGGGACGGCCGGATCCTGCTCGGCGGTGACACCATCGCCGCGGGGTACCTTGAGGCCCCTGAAAGCACCGAGACGTTCTTCGAGGAGGACGGCGTGCGCTGGTACCGCACCAGCGACCTGGGCCGCATCGGCGAGGACGGCCGCCTGACCGTCCTGGGCCGCGCCGACGACGTGATCATCACCGGGGGCATGAAGGTTTCCGCGGCGCATGTCCAGGACGAGCTGGTGAAGTCCGACGGCGTCGCGGCGGCTTTCGTGGCGGGCGTGCCCTCCGCGGAATGGGGCCAGGCCGTGGCCGCCTACGTGGCGCTGGCAGAGTCCGCACGGGGCGCCGAAGCCGGCGACGCCCTGCCCAGCCGGGACCACGCCGTCGTGCTTCAGCAGGAATGGCGCCGGACATTGGGGATCCTGGCACCCAAAACGGTCCTGGCCGCATCCTCGCTGCCGCTGCTGCCCAACGGCAAGCCGGACCGGCTGGCCATGACTGCCGAACTGAATGCCCTCCACGAGGGAAAGTAAAGTAGACCTGCACCATCCGGCAGGCCCCCGCCTGCCGCCCTCCCCAACCACACACGAGGTACTGACCGTGGCTACAGCCGCACAATGGATCCAAGGCGCCCGACTCCGGACGCTGCCCGCCGCGATTGCGCCGGTGCTGATCGGCTCCGCCGCCGCCTACGAGATGGATTCGTTCCTCCTGTTCAACGCCATCCTCGCGGCGCTCGTGGCACTCCTGCTGCAGGTGGGCGTGAACTTCGCCAACGACTACTCGGACGGCATCCGCGGCACCGACGATGACCGGGTGGGCCCGCTGCGGCTTGTGGGATCAGGGGCGGCAAGCCCGGAGCACGTCAAGCGGGCCGCCTTCGGCGCGTTCGCCGCAGCCATGGTCTTCGGGCTGGTCCTGGTGGTGATCACCCAGAGCTGGTGGCTCATCCTGGTGGGACTGGGCTGCGTCATGGCCGCCTGGGGCTACACCGGAGGCAAGAACCCCTACGGCTACATGGGCCTGGGCGATGTTTTCGTGTTTGTGTTCTTCGGACTGGTGGCAACCCTGGGCACCACCTACACCCAGGCCGGGCAGATCAACCTGCCCTCCATCATCGGCGCGATCGGCACCGGCCTCATCGCCACCGCGCTGCTCATGGCCAACAACGTCCGGGACATTCCCACGGACATGCAGGCCGGCAAGAAGACCCTGGCGGTCCGGCTGGGCGACAAGCACGCCCGGGAAAGCTACGTGCTGATGCTCGCGGTGGCCATCCTGCTGGTGGTCATCCTGGCTCCCGGCCGGCCGTGGATGCTGATTGTGCTGCTGCTGATTCCGGCCTGCCTGATGCCGGCATGGCTGATGATCAACGGCCGCAAGCGCAAGAGCCTGATCCCGGTCCTGAAGCAGACCGGCCTGATCAACCTCGGCTACAGCCTGCTGTTCTCACTGGGCCTGGTCCTCAGCCACGGGTTCTAGTCCTAAGCCCGCTTGCGGTCCTTGGCGTCATTGCTGATGGCCACGTCCGGGTTGGCGTCCAGGAGGGCGTCCTCGGCGCGGGCGTCCTGGACCTCGCCGGCCGAACGCAGCGGTTTGGCCTTGCCGGAGAAACGGTGCTGCAGTGCTGCCGCTGCTTCGTCCCGCTGCTTCTGGAAGAACAGGTAGCTCACGGCGAAGGCAATCAGGGCCGCGCAGATGACGGACATCAGGGCGCCCAGGCCCAGGAAGGTGAAAAGCACGAACAGGGGTGCGAACAGCGCCAGGCGGATCAGGGAATATTTCAAAAAGGCCACTATTCAAGTTTAGCCGCCTCCCGCCCACGGCCCCTGCGCCTCCTGACGATAGACTTAATGGCATGCTCCTCCGTGTGGTTTTGGCCGTCGCAGTCCTCGCCATCTTCGTGTACGGGCTCGTCGACGTGATCCGCACCGACGCGCGCCTCACCCGCGGGATCTCCAAACCTGCCTGGATCGTGGTCATGATCGTCCTGCCGGTGATCGGGGCGGTCCTCTGGCTCCTGATCGGCCGGCCGCGCGGCGCTCCCCCGCAGCGCCAGAACTACAGCCACCCCACCGCCCCGGACGACGATCCGGACTTCCTCCGCAACCTGGAGGTGCGCCGCCGGCAGGAAGCCGAGGCCGCACGCCTGAAGAAGCTCAAGGATGAGCTGGACGCCAAGGCAAAGACCGACGACGGCGGGAAAGACAAGCACGAGACCGACGAACACGACACCGACGGACTGAAGTAGGGGACCAGTCTGATGGCCCGCGACGCTGACGGAGAAGACCGGCTGCGGAACCCTGCCGGTGCAGCCTCGCCGCCAGACGGGCCACCCCGCACACAGCCCGCGCCGCCTCCGCGGCCCGGGCTGTCCTATTCGTCCCCGGCACCGATCGTGGTGGTCCCGCCGGCACCGGGGAGCGTCCGGGTGGCCAGGAACCTCTGGCTGTTCAGCTTCGTGGCCGGGTTGGCGGTCCTGGTGGGCTCCTTCCTTACCCGGGACTCCCACTTGGAACGGCTGCGAAGCGTGGTGCAGGAAACGGCTCCCGGCGGCGACGAGACCGCCATAACCACGGCCACCGCCATCGTCTTTTGGGGAAGCATCGGTGCGCTGCTGCTGGTAATGCTCCTCGAGGCGGCAATGCTCGGCGTGGTGGCAGGCCGGCAGGGCTGGGCCCGGTTGGCACTGGTCCCGCTGCTGGCGGGGCACGTGCTGGTCATGGTGGTGACGGCCACGTTCCTGGTGCCCCCGGGCGACGCCGGCAGCTATGTGGCCATCCTCTGGGGCATCGAGATCCTGCTGGCATTCATCGGGCTCGTCCTGTTCTTCTTCCCGTCCGCTGCCGCCTGGCTCAGGTCAGGCTGGTAACGGTTTGGCCTGGCGCGACGAGTGTTGGGCGAGCTGACGCTGGAATTCGCGCACTGAACATTCCGCCACGATGCCTTCGCAGCTGCGGATCACCACCCGGCAGGCGTCCTGGGCCGCCCGGTCCGTCAGCGGGTTCTCCGCCAGTGCACGCCAGCGGGACAGCAAACGCCGTGCCTCGTCAGCCAACTGTTCGGGGGTGGCATCCGGGCCCAGCCCGAGCCGTACATGGGAGGCAGCACCCAGGCCCCCGATGAGTGCCTCTGCTTCGGCGGCAAACTCGGGGTTCAGTCCGACGCCGGTGGTCCGCAGCGTCGACAACAGCCGCAGTTCCCGGAACTCATGGGCGTTGGCCTGCAGCTTCTCCAGGGCCTCGGCGAGGTGCTCGGTCCCCTTGCGGGGAGAAGCGCGGAGCAGGGCTTCCACCCCCACCAAGGCTGTCCGGGCCTTCAACGCATCTGCCCGTGCCTGGAACTGCCGGCCCACCGTCTCCAGCAGCGGGTCCAGGCCGCTGCGCCGGGCAAGCTCGTGGGCCAGTGGCGTTGGCTGGTCGAATCCATTCCGGAGCAGGACCACCGCCAGGCGGATGCCAAAAAGGCCGTATCTCTCCAGCAGCGAGGCCCTGGCCTCAGCCGTCATGCCTTCCGGATCCGTTGCGCGGAGGAACCGGTCCGCCGAGAGCATCATCTTTTCCCTGGCCGCGCGGTCCATGCCGGCCAGCAGTTCAAGCGCGCGGAAGTCCGGCTGGCGCATGGTCCGGGCACCTTGCGCCAGGAGGCCGGCAACGGGTACCACACCCAGCGCCAGCTTCCTCAGGTTGTGGTCGCGACGGTACCTTTCGGCGATGTCTCCGGCGGACAGGAGGGAATCGATCCGTCCTGCGCCCACCTCGTCGGCCCGGGACAGGACGGCAATGGCATTCACGGTGCCTGAGCGGCCCACGGCGGTGTCGGCAAAGGATTCCAGGAACCTTAGGTCCGAGGCGTGCATGTGCCGCATCAGGTAGATGATGGCATCAGCCTCCGACGGGGTATCCAAGGGGGTCAGGAAGCTGGTGGACCGTGCAGATATGTCCCCCGAGAGCGAGGCTATGCCGGGGGTATCGATCAGCGTCATGTCTTTCAGGCCCGGCGCGGGCCACTGGACGTCCAGGCGCTCCACGTCCTCCGCCCGCACGTCCCCCAGGACGAACACCAGCCGCCCGTCCACGCGTTTGAGGGGCAGGCTCCTGGGTTCGCCCTGCACCGGGTATAGCGTGATGCGGGGCGTGTGCCCGTGCCGGTACCACGTGATGATCCGGGTGCATTCGCCGGTATCCGTGGGAGCTATCTCTTCCCCGATAATCGCGTTCAGCAGCGTGGACTTTCCGGCTTTCACCATTCCGGCGATGGCGATCCGCAGGGGCTCGGACAGCCTGCGCCCATAGCCCTTGAGCGCGTCGGAGGCAGCAGGATCATCCCCGTACACTTCCAGGGCGGCGGCAACCAGCTCCTTGGCACCGGCCATCGTAGGGTTCTTCATCCCACGGCCGCCACGGTTGAAGCCCCCGCCGGCCGGCCGGCTGAAGGCCGGGCAGTGTCCTGGCCTCCGCCCGCCTGGCGGGGCGTTGCCGCAGATACCTCTGCGGCAACAGCTGCGGCGGCGCGGGACACCGCGTCAACCTTCTTAAGCTCCGCCTTGATCTCCCGGATGCGGGCGTCCTTTTCGAGGGCGTATGTGGTGGCTGCCTGTTGCGCTGCCGCTACAGAGTCCGTCAGCGAACGGTGGTGCTCGTCCGCGATCTCCGTGAAGTGGTCACGGATGGAGCGCTGAACCAGCCGCAGCCGGTCCTTCAGCTGCTTGCCTACCTGGAACGTGACATCGTCCAGCTGGCGCCGTACCAGCGCCTTGGCTTCGGCCTGCCGGCGCTTGAGCCGCGCTTCCTGGTCTTCCCGGAATGCCTTGCGTCCCAGCAACAGTCCGGCCCCCACGGAGAGGGGATTGATCAAAGCCATCCCAAAGATCCCCGTCAGGAGGCCAAACATCAGCACACCGCCGTAGGATCCGCGCATGCCGATCAGGACCTTCTGCACCGGCTTGATGCGTCCGTCGTCGAGCGTTGGCATTTCGTCCACGGGGTCCAGGGCATCCCCGGTGTCGGAGACGCGGAACACCGGCAGGGTGACTTCATCGGCAGCGAAGTGTTCTGCCACCTGCGCCGCCAGCCACTGGGCCCGTTCACTGGTCCATACGAACGTGTCCGAAATGGCGGCCGCCGCGCATTCCTCGAGCCACTTGGAGAACTGCGGCCACGTGGGTCCCGGGTCGCCCTGGTCTATGGCTGTCTCGGCTTCCCGCTGGATCCGCCGCAGCCGGTCCCGGAGGTCGTATTCCATGTCCGCGATCAGGTCGCTGATGCCGTCGTTGAGTGTGACCTGCCACCGCGCGGAGCGTTTCCGCAGGTCGTCCGCCTCGGCCTTGGCCAGCTCCAGCCCCGCGATCATCTGGGGCGTACCCTGCGGGTTCTCGAGGGCTTCAAGCTCGGACTGCAGCGAGAGCCGCAGGTTTTCCGTAACTGACAGCAGGTCCTGGCTCACCGAACGCCGCTGGAGGCGCTGCGCCTTGCCCAGGATCTCGTTCCGGAGGTGCGTGATCAGCCCCGGGAAGCCGGATTCGGCGTTGAGCTCGGCATCCTGCAGCCGGGAAGCCTCCAGGCGCAGGTCGGAGGAGACGGGGTAGAGCGGGATGTCCGGCGCAACCTGGGCCAGGTGGGCCCGGTCCAGCTCCTCGACGCGACGCCATTCCGGGTAGAGGTCGGTCTTGGACAGGACCCCCACTACACTGGGGGTGATCCGCATGGCCTGCCGGAGGAAGCGCAGTTCCGGTTCGGTGTATTCCTGCGAGGCGTCGCTGACCAGCAGCATGGCATCCGCTGTGGGCAGTGCGGTGAGGGTGGTCAGGGTGTGTGAGGATCCCATGCCGCCAACGCCCGGGGAGTCGATAACGGTGAGTCCGCCGGTCAGTATCCTGCGGGGAAGGCAGACCTCGGCGGCCACCAGTTTCTTGCTGTTGCCAGGGTTGCCGCGTTCTGAAACGAAGGCGGCAAGTTCGGCAATGTTGACTGGCTGCCGCTCCACGTTGGATTCGTCCGGGGCGTCCGTGCCGTCTTTTGGCACCAGGATGCTCGCCGAGGCGGGATCGCCGTAGCGGACCACCGTGGGGACGGAGGTGGCGATGTCGTCATCCACCGGGCACACAGGGGCATTGACCAGGGCATTGATGAGCTTGCTCTTGCCTTGCTTGAATTCGCCGACGACGATCACCCGGATGCTCGGGTCCTTCAGCCTTGCCAGGGTTTGGTGCAGGCGTTTGCGGAGATCCGCCCTGTCCCCCGTGCCCACCAGCTGAAGGCCTTGCTCCACCAGCTTGATGAGCTGCCCCGCGCTTGCCGGCGTTGGCTGTCCTGCCGTTCCTGCTTCTGCCACGGTCTGTCCTTTGCCTCAATTCTCGGAAATGGAACGGGGGGTGAGCCCCGAAAAGCCCGGCAGGAGGGAGAAACCTCCTGCCGGGCACTTCCGCTGCCCCCGGGGCCGCCTAGCCGGCGACTGAATCGTCTATGGCCGTGTTGACCTCGATGTCTTCCACGTACACGTCGGTGTTGGTGGAGTTGTCCTCGGTGTGGGTCATCTCGGTCTCGGAGTTGTCCTGGAACGAGTCCTCGATCGCAACCTCGGTGGTGTTGGTCTCCGCGGTGGAGTTGTCCTGGAACGAGTCCTCGATCGCAACCTCGGTGGTGTTGGTCTCCGTGGTGGAGTTGTCGTTGAACGAATCCTCCAGTGCGACGTCCACGTCGGTGTTGGTGGAGCTGTCTTCGTTGAAGGAATCTTCAATGGCAACGTCCGTGGAGTTGTCCGTGTTGTCCACGCTGTTGTCCGAGTTGTCGGAGTTGTCGGAGTTGTCGTTGAAGGAATCCTCGACGGCGACATCCATATCGTGGTTCACGGAGTTGTCCGAGTTGTCGTTGAACGAATCAGCCACGTCAACATCCAGGTCTGTGTTGAAGGAGTCGTCGATGTCCGTCTTCTCGTTGCCGATGTTGACGTCGCCGCCGGCGTGGACCGAGTTGTCCGTGGAGTTGTCCGCGGAATTGTCCGTGTTGTTGGAATCGCTGATGTTGTTGGAGTCCCGGACGTATGCGTCGTCGCCGGCTGCGACGGAGCGGTCCCCCGAGGCGATGACGGAGTCATTGTCGAACCACTGCTCAACGTCGCCCTCGGCCCAGATGTTCTGGTTGACGGACTGGTCAACGATGTTGTCCCGGTCATCCACCGTTGAGGTGTAGGAGTAATTGTTCACCACGTGGTGGAGCTGCTGGACTGCGTGGGCGTGGTCATCGTGGTCGTGGTGTCCGCCGCCGCTTCCGCCACCTGCAGGAGGAGTGTGTCCGGTGCCGCCCGCGCCCCCGCCGCCGCCGCCGATGTGGCCGGTCCAGGACGTGTTGCCGCCGGTGTTGTACTCGCGGTCGAACCGGGAGGTGGTGACTGGTGCGTAGTCCAGGACTACCGGCATTGCGGCATCCACATCTGCGGAGCAGACTTCACCGAAGCCGTGGTCTTCCAGAACCTTCTCGGGATTGTCCAGGAAGTCCTGTGCGGCCTGGCGGTTGCCGAAGAGGTGCATCAGGAACTGGACGAGGTCGTTTGCGAGCGTCATTTGATTTGTCCTCAATCTTCTCTGAGTTGCGGATCGCTCGGCGTCGTAACCGGGCTTGCATCAAACGTATGGTTCGGGCCAAGGACCGGGCATCGGGCCGATTCCCCCTACCGGATGGCTTTCCGCCGGGGAATCGGGCCCCGTGCCGTTAGGGCGTTAGGGGTTATTCCTGCATAGGGTCCTCGGGGCCCAAGGCTAGGCGGAGCCGGGCCAGCAGGTCGGAGCGGTTTTCAGCGCCAAGGCGGCGGCGCATCCTGGCGATGTGGTGTTCAGCGGTCCGCGGGGAGATGTAGATGGCCTCGCCGATCTCGCGGTACGTCTTGCCCTCGAGCACCAGACGGGCCACTTCCTTTTCCCTTTCGCTCAGCCCCGGACCGTCCGGCTGCAGGCTGCCGGCCGCCTCAGCGGCGGCAGGGGTGCTGCGGGCCGCGGGGCCGGATGAGCCGTTGACTGCCGGGCTCACCTGGGGATGCAGGTCCCTGGCACAGGACAGCAGCCGCACCATGTCCTTACGCTCCTCTGCCCGCGCCGCTGCATGCCCGGCCAGCCTGGCGCCCTCCCAGGGCATGCCCACCCTGCCCAGGCCCCGGGCAGCGGCCTCCACATCAGCGGGCGTCATCCTCCCGGCCAGGACCGACACCCAGGCTTTGCCCGCTGCGGCAAGCACCGCGGCGAGGTGGCTGTCACGCGCCGCCCGTGCCAGCGCCGCCGCATGGGGCGCGAGGCCCGCGGGGTCTTCGCTCAGCAACGCTGCCTGGACCGCCGCCCAGTGGAAGGGAACGGCCCACAGCGGCGGATCGCCCAGCCGGTCAAGAAGCTGCCACGCTTCGGTGAGGTAGTGCGCCACCCGCCGGGTCTCCCTGAGGCGGGCGGCCGTGATCATGAGCTCGCCCCATGGCAGGAGGCTGTAGAGGTCCACGGACGTGTGCAGCATGGCTTCCCGGGCCCACTCCCACGCCATGATGAGTTCCGGCACGTCGCCGTTCCGCCTGGCCAGGCCAACTTCCAGGGCTGCGCGCAGGAACTCGTCCCTGGGCACGAGCGGCCAGTGGTTCGCTTTGGAGGCCTCGTTGATCGCGAGCCGGGCATCCTCGAGTTTGTCCTGCTGCATGGCAGACCACGCCTGAAGCAGGAATAGCCTGGGCTTCGCGGCATTGCCGCCCTGGCCGGCAGCGGTGGCAGACCGGCACACGGTTTCCGCCAGCCGCGGCTCTCCGCTGTGCAGTGCCAGGAGGGCAGCCATTGCGGCCGGCGTCTCCGGAAGGGGAAGCGCCGCGTTTGCCGCATTGAACATGTCCGAGGCATGGATCAGCACGGGGAGTGCCTGCTGCGGGTCCGCGCTTACTGATCCGTAGATGCCCTTCCCTGTCTCGACCAGCGTGGCAGCCAGGAGGGTGGGAGAAGCGGGCGGCGCGGCCGGCTGGAAAAGTGCTTCCGCGCCGGCCCGGTTGCCGCACCCGATCATGGCCACTGCCGCGAGGGGGGCTGATGGTCCAATCCGGCTGGCACCCAGCCAGCTGTACACGTCCGCTGCCCGCGCCAGCATGCCTCGCTGGGCCCAGACTGCTGCGGCCACGTCCACGCCCCGGCGCACGTCCGGCGGATCGTCGCACACGAGCAGCGAGTCGATGATCCGCGTAGCTGCGTCCAGGTCGCCGTTCGCTGCTGCGGCCTGCGCGCGGCGGGCGGCGGTCGCTGCTTCGTCGGCCCCTGCCAGCAGGGCTTCCCCATAGAGTTGGGACGCCAGCGCAGGATCATGGTCAAGAGCCTTGTCGGCCGCATGCTCCAGTTCAGCCGCCACGCGGGAATCTGCCAGGCCTCCGCGCGCCAGTTCGCGGGCGACGTCGCCGAGGGGCACGCCGTCCCTGGCGTACACCGTAACGAGCTCCCGCTGAAGCGCATGGACCTTGGCGGCGGGGACGACGGCAAGCAGGGCTTGCTGCGCCGGCCCCGCCACGGTCCCGTCCGCCGTCAGGAGTCCTGCAGCTTCTGCCCGTTCCACAAGGGCGCCAAGGCTTTGCACGTCGCCAGTGTCAAGTCTGCGCTGCAGGTCCGCTGGCAGTGGTCCAGGCAGGACGAAGCCGACGGAAAGGGCCAGCAGCAGTTCACGCATGGCAGCGTTCTCGCCTTTGAGCTGCCGGGCCATCTGTTCTGCGGCACCGGGCTCCTGCACGTGGTGGTTCAGCTCGGGCAACAGGGTCACCGGCCGGATCTCATTCCCGGTCATGCTCAAGCCGCCGGTTCAGCGGCCGTGGCCGGATCGGTGGCCGGAGCGGCCTCCGTGGCCGTGGCCGGATCGGTGGCCGGAGCGGACTCCGTGGCCGTGGACGCGGTGGGTTC
The DNA here is from genome assembly GCF_009741265.1 of Pseudarthrobacter sp. GA104. Classification (GTDB taxonomy): domain Bacteria; phylum Actinomycetota; class Actinomycetes; order Actinomycetales; family Micrococcaceae; genus Arthrobacter. The sequence goes on along the minus strand of NZ_WOWL01000001.1, from coordinate 3,043,527 downwards.
GGGCGCGGAAGGCGGCGGCTCCTCGGTTGCCGGCGGCGTGGGCTCCTCCGTCACCGGGGGCGGAGGCTCCTCGGTAGCTGGCGGGGGCTCCTCGGTCACTGGCGGAGGCTCCTCGGTCGCGGGCGGCTCCTCAGTCGTCGGCGGCGGGTCCACGGGGACAGGGCTCCCCGTTCCCGTCTCAACCGGCACTGGTTCGCTTGTACCCGGCGCAGGATCAACCGTTCCGGCAGGGACAGTGGGTGTGCCGACGGGCTCCGTAACTCCGCCGGCACCGGTTCCGGCGGAGTCAGCTGTACCGGTACCGGTGTCAAGAGCGCCCGTTTCGCCGGAGTCCGCGGCAGCCTGCTCCGCGGCGGCGCTGGACGTCGGCCTGCTGGTGGGTGAGGCGGCCACGTCCAGGCCCGCGCCGCCCGGGGCGGAGTCCTTCGTGCTGGCACTGGCTTCGATGCCCCTCGCAGGTTCCTGCGCTTCCGCACCGGCACCGGCCGCTGCCGCCCCGCCGCCGCCCGAGCCGCCTAAGGAAGAACCCTTCTCGGGGGCGGCGTCCGCCTTGGGGGTGAAGATGGATGTCAGGCTGCTGAGGCCCTCGGGGCTCTGGGCAGCGGTAGCCGAAAGGACCGTGAACGCGGCCGCAGCTGCCGCGATGGCGGTCAGCCGAACCGTAGGTTTCGGCGCATGGGCGCCGCCCCGGTGTCCGTGCTGGCCATGCCCGGCACCCTGGGCTGCGATTCCAGCCATCGCGCCTGCCGCCGTCGTGCTCTTCCGCGACCAGCTCGCCAGCCGTCCGGGCGCGTAACCCGGTGCGGCCGCATCACGGGCCGCGGCGGCACGGCCGGCTTCCGCCGCAGCGGCAGCCTGCGCCGCAACCTCGGCGGCGGCTGCCTCGCGCGCCAGGACAGCCGCGGCGGCAGCACCGAGGCAAATGGAGGACTTGGGATCAGCGTCGACGGCGATGGGCCGGTCCAGCTGTTCGGAGATCACCTGCGCAACCAGGGGGATCCTCGATGATCCGCCAATGAGCAGCACGGCGGAAAGGTCCGCCGGTTCCAGCCTCAGGCTGGCCAGGGACTGTTCCAGCGCGTCCACCGTGTCCCGGATGGGCTCGTTGATCAGTGCCTCGAATTCGGAACGGACCAGGCGCACCTGCTGGTGGAATCCCGGCAGCAGGACGGAGATGCTGGCTTCGCTGTCCGCGGAGAGCGCCTCCTTGGCTTCCACGCATTCGCGCTTCAGCCTCGCCAGCGCAGCGCGGGCCCCGGGATCGGAGGTATCGAGGCTGGAGAGGATGCCGCCGGTGTTACCGGCCACGTAGCGCAGGACCGCCGCATCAAAGTCGGCTCCCCCAAGGTTTTCGATGCCTTCCGGGCGGCCCAGCAGCTCAAACCGGTTGTTGCCGGCCTTCCGGAGGACGGCCGTGTCGAAGGTTCCGCCGCCAAGGTCGTAGACGGCAATGGTGCTTCCCTCTTCCACGCGCACCTGGGAGGCGTAATGCAGGGCTGCGGCCTCCGGTTCCGTCACCAGGGCAACGTTCTGCAGGCTCCTGGCGGCCAGGGCTTCCCTAAGGAGCGAGGTGCGGTGGCTCCCCCAGGCGGCCGGGTGGGTCAGGATGATCTCCGACGGCGGCGCCCCCTCGCGTTCCTCCGCGCGGGCGGCCACCCAGCGGGCCATGGTGGCGAAGACGTCCTCGGCGGGCAGGGAGAGCGTGCCCACGGAGATCGGCACGGCGTCGCCCATCCGGCGCTTGAATTCCCGTACCACCCGGGCCGGGGAATCAAGCCCGCGGCGTTCCGCGGCTTCCCCCACCAGGACGGGGCCTTCCTCCGGGTAAAACAGCACAGAGGGTACTGAGGTTCCGCGGATTCCCAGCGGGAGGCACTCAGGAGAAGAGGAGGTACCGTGATCGAAGCGTGCAACGGCAGCAGCGGTGAAGCTGGTCCCGACATCAATGGCGAGAACGTAGCTCATGGGGTACCTCAGGGAATACTGTCGTTTCGCCTGCAAGCTTCATCACTGGCGAACGTCACCAAGGTAGCATTACGGCCGGACCGGGAACACCCCCATTGCTAAAACGAATTGTTATTTCCCTGCCCGGCGCCTTGGCCTCCGGAAGAAACCCCTGCTCAGAGCCCTGAATAGGAGTGGAGGCCGTTGAAGAATTGGTTCACGATGGTGAAATTGAAGATGACGCAAAGGTAGCCCACAATCGACAGCCAGGCAGCCCGCGTGCCCGTCCACCCGCGCGTTGCGCGCGCGTGGAGGTAGCCTGCGTAGACCACCCAGATGACGAAGGTCCACACCTCCTTGGTGTCCCAGCCCCAGAACCGTCCCCACGCCTTCTCGGCCCAGATGGCGCCGAACATGAGGGTGAAGGTCCAGCCGATGAAAGCGATGGCATTGATGCGGTAGGACAGGTTCTCCAGGCTCAGCGCGGACGGCACCAGGCGCATGAAGCCGAGCTTGTCAGCGCCACCGGCAGCCACCGATTTCTGCCGGTGCGATTGGACCAGCTGGAGCGCGGACATGGCGAATGTCAGGGTGAACAGCGCGGAGGACAGTACGGCGATGGACACGTGGATGATCAGCCAGTAGCTCTGCAGGGCGGGAACCAGGTGGCCCACCGGGGTCCAGTAGGCCACGGACGCGGCTACCAGCATGATGATGGCCAGGCCCACCACGAAGGTACCCAGGAAGCGGAGGTCGCGGCGGACCAGGACCAGCAGGAACACCGCCACCGCCACGAAGGCGCCGGTGGTGAGGAATTCGTACATGTTGCCCCAGGGCACGCGTCCCGCACCCAGCGCCCGGGTCACGACACCGGCACCATGGATCAGTGCGCCGAGGACGGTCAGGGCCACGGCTACCCGGGCGGGGGCGCGGCGTTCAGCGGCGTACCGCATGTCAGCGTCGGCGGTGGCCACGCCTCCGGCCCCTGCCCCTGCGGTCCTGGCAGTGGACGACGACGGCCGCTCGGCCCTGCCGGCAGGCCCCGCCAGGTGCGTTTCAGCGCGCTCCCCCGCCCCGGCCGCCACCGGAACCTTGGCTGCCTCCCGGGCGTGGCCGTCGAGGCCGGCCTGCGCAGCCTTCAGGTCGATGGCGCGCAGGGCCTTGCTGCTCTTGGCCAGGTCCCAGGCGAAAGCGATGAAGGCCACCGTGTATGTGCCGGCCGCCAGGAGCATGAACAGCTCGCTGTACTGGCCCATGGTTTCGTTGATTCCAAACGGCATTACTGGTCCTTTTCGGGCCCTGGGGGGCCGGCTGGGGTGGTGGCTGGGCCTGCGGTTGCGGCAGCGCCGGCGCTATTCTCGCGCACGCTGCTGGGTGTTTGCTGGGAATCCCCCGGCTGTGCAGTGTCCGGCCCGGGGTCCAGCTGCCACTCACCGCCGAGCAGCTGACGGAGGGCAGCGGCTTCGGCAGCAAGCCGGTGGTCCTCGCCGCGGGCCAGGAGTCCGTACTCAACCATGGTGCGGCCGTCCTCGTGGGTGCCCGTGCGGATCCACACCCGGCGGCGGTTGACGTAAAGCGAGAGGATCAGTCCGGCCACGGCCAGGAGCGCAAACACCAGGGCGTAGGCCTGCCCGGGATTGTGGTGGATGTCCACGCCGATGTAGCGCTTGACGCCGTCGAAGCTGATGGTGCCTTTACCGTCCGGCAGCGTGTAGCTGGTCCCGGGGGCCAGGGTAATGCCGCCGGCGTCCAGGTTCCGTGCGTTCAGCGGTGTGAGGTCCTTGACGTCCAGTTCGAAGACGTTCTGCGGAGCCCCGTCATCCAGGCCGAGATCCCCGTAGTAGGAGTTGAGCGTCAGCTGCGGGTTGAACAGTTCCGGGTCCCCGCTGAAGGAGACCCCCTCGTTGGAGACGAAGGCGGTGGGCAGGAAGAAGCCCGCGAACCCCAGCTGGTCTGGCTTGGCGTCGGGAACCTTGATCACCACGGAGGAGTAGTAGTTGTCCCCCTGCAGCTTGGCCACCACGGGTCCCTGCATGGCCACGTTGCCGGCGCCGTCCCGGATGGTCACCACGGGAGCGTAGCCGTTGCCGGTCAGGTAGATGCTGGTGCCGCCGAGGGTGATGGGATCGTTGACCTTCAGGGTTTCCTGGCGCGCGGGTGCGTCCGGGTTTTCCTTGGTGGTGACGGCGGCGGAGAAATCGATGGGCTGGCCGAACTTGCCCCGGGATTCGCGGTCGAAGGTGATGTCGAACTTGTCCAGCTGGATGGAGTAGGGCTGCAGCTGGCTGGACTGGAAGTTGGTGCCGGGGTTGAACTGGTCATAGCCCACCAGGGTGTTCACGAAGGTGTCGCCCTCCACCAGGATGCGCTGGCCGCTGTAGCCGAACAGGCCGCCGGCGGCCACGGACACCAGCACGCCAATGAGGGAAGTGTGGAAGACAAGGTTTCCCACTTCCTTCAGGAAGCCGCGCTCGGCGCCCAAAGACGGCCGCGCGCCGTCGTCGTCCCTCACTTCAACGCGGTAGCCGCGCTTCCTCAGCAGCACGGCGGCACTGTGGATGGCCGCGGGCGCCGGAATCCCGGCGTCGGCCGGTATGACCAGGGTGCCGTACTCGGGAAGGCGGGACAGGCGTTTGGGGGTCCGCGGCGGCTGGGACCGCATGGCCCTGTAGTGGGCAATGGCGCGGGGCACCACGCAGCCGATCAGCGAGATGAACAGCAGCAGGTAGATGGCCGAGAACCAGGCCGAAGAGTAGACATCGTACAGCTGCAGGGTGTCCAGCAGCTTTCCGTAGTCCGGGTTGTCCTTGATGTACTGGGTGACGACGGCGGGATTGGCCGGGCGCTGCGGGAACAGCGAGCCCGGCACGGCCGCGACGGCCAGGAGCAGCAGCAGGAAAAGCGCCGTGCGCATGCTGGTCAGCTGGGTCCACGCCCAGCGCAGCATCTCTTTGGGGCCCAGGGCCGGCAGCGCGGCGTCCGCCTTGGAACCTGGCGCACCGGCGCCAGTGACCGGGGCGGAAGATTTCTTGTCTACGTTCACGCGCTCGCTCATCAGATCGGCAACTTCACATCGGTTTGGAACCAGTACTGGAGTTCGGTCACCCAGGCGCCCCAGACGCCGCTGGCCATCAGCAGGCCCAGCACCACCAGGATGCCCCCGCCGGTGCGCTGGATGGCCAGGCGGTGCTTGCGGAAGAACGCCATCACACCCATGCCGCGGCGGAGTGCCAAAGCGATCAGCAGGAAGGGAATGCCCAGGCCCAGGCTGTAGACAAAGGCCAGGAAGGCGCCCTTGGCGGCGGAGGAGCCGCCGGAGAGGCTCAGCAGCTGGACGGCGGAGTAGGTGGGGCCGATGCACGGCGCCCAGCCCAGCCCGAAGGTCAGGCCCAGCAGCGGCGCGCCCCAGAGCCCGGCCGGCGGCTTGGCGTGGATCTTGGCGTCGCGCTGCAGCCAGCTGAAGCCGCCCATGAACACCACGCCCATGACGATCACCAGGATGCCCAGGAGTTGGGTGATCCAGGCATTCTGCGTGCCAGTGATGAGGGTTCCCAGCTGGCCGAAGGCACCGCCCAGCAGGACGAAGATCACGGAGAAGCCGAGCACGAACAGTCCAATGCCCAGCAGCATCCGGCCGCGCTTCTGCTTTTCCAGGTCCACGCCGCTCAGCCCGGTGACGTAACCCAGGTACCCGGGAACCAAGGGCAGGACGCAGGGCGAGAGGAAGGAAACCAGTCCGGCCAGCAGTGCCACGGGAATGGCAAGGAGGAGCGAGCCGTTCAGGATGGCTTCGGCGAAGGGGCTGTTCACGGTCCGGGCCGCCGCTACTCTGCCACGGCGGCAGCGATGAGGGCCTTCAGGGTGCCCTTTTGGACTTCGCCCAGGACACGGGAGGCCACGCGGCCCTGCTTGTCCAGCACCAGGGTGGTGGGAACCGCGCCGGGCGGAACCAGCCCGGAGACGGCCAGGAGGACGCCGCCGTCCTTGTCGTCGAAGCTCGGGTAGGTCAGGTTGAAGTTTTTCTCGAACGCCTCTGCCGTGGCTTTCTCGTCCCGGAGGTTGACGCCGTAGAACTGCACGCCCTGGTCCTTGAATTCCTGGTGGAGCTCTTCCAGGATGGGGGCTTCCACCCGGCAGGGGGCGCAGGCCGCGAACCAGAAGTTCAGGACTGTCACTTTGCCCTGGAAGTCGGCGGGCGCAACCGCGGTGCCGTTGAACAGGGTGCCGTTGACCTGGATGGCGGACTTGCGGTCTCCGGCGGCGAACTCCGTGACGGACCCGTCCCCGGCCACATAGTTCTTGTTGTCCCCCGCTTTGGCCTGCTGCGCCAGGGCGTCCTCCTGCGCACAGCCGGTCAGCCCCAGGGCCAGGGCGGTCAGGGCGAGGCCGCCGGCAGCAAGCAGGCTGCGGCGGGAGGTGACGGGCGCAGGGGGCAGCCCGTTCCTTTCATTACCGTCGGTCACTACTAGGCTCCAGGGGTGCTTGCCGCACCCGGAAGTAGGGAAGCCGCCGGTTCGCTGTACTGCACGCGCAGGAGCGCGCCGCCGTCGTCGAACACAAGCGACGTGATGGATGTCAGCGTGCATTCACGCTTCCGGGGGTCGTGCCACAGGGGCCTGCCCTCGGCGCTCAGCCTGGTGGCCCAGATGGGGAGCTGGTGGCTGACCATGATCGCTTCAGGCCCGTCCGTTCCGAAGTCCCCGGCTGCCAGTTCGATGGCGCGCAGCCGTGCATCCTGCACCGCTTCCATCACCCGGGAGGCCTGGTTCCTGTAGGGCTCGCCCCACGAAGGCCGCAGCGGGTTGACCAGCCTGGGCCAGTGCTTGGGCCGGCGAAGCTCCGCCTTGGTGACCTTCATGCCCTCGAAGTAGTTCTCCGCCTCGATGATCCGCTCGTCCGTGTGGATTTCCAGGTGCAGGGCGTCCGACGTCGGCCGTGCAGTCTCCTGCGCACGGTCCAGCGGCGACGCTGCCAGGTAGGTGATGCGGGCGCCGGCTGCGGCGCGGCGGCGGAAGTGCTCGGCGAGCATGCGCGCCATCTCCTGCCCCAGCTCGGAGAGGTGGAATTCGGGCAGCCTTCCGTACAGAACGCCGTCAGGGTTGTGGACCTCGCCGTGGCGGAGCAAATGGACAGTGGCTTGGGGCATGTTTACCAGTTTCTCAAAGATGGCGTGCGATCCGAAATCTTCTACACAGAGTAGAACTGAAGTTTTTGAAGAAATGTTCCGAAGATGGGAATGAAACATGCAAATGCATGTTTATACTGGATGCAGCAGTTAGTTGATACTTCAACAGATGAAGCTTCAATAGCAGAACCCTCACAGCACACACAAGGAGCAAAATCATGGCACTTCCCGCAGACGTCACCACCGGCACCTGGACCCTGGACAACTCCCACAGCGAGATCGGCTTCACCGTCCGCCACGCGGGCATCAGCAAGGTCCGCGGCCAGTTCAAGGAAGCCGCAGCAACCCTGGACCTCCCTGAGGATGTGGCCGGCGCGAAGATCAACGCCACCATCAACACGGCCAGCTTCGATTCCGGCGATGCCAACCGCGACGGCCACGTCAAGGGCGAGGACTTCTTCGACGTGGAGAAGTTCCCCGAGATCTCCTTCGTCTCCAACGGCCTGGTGGCCAAGGGCAACAGCTACGAGCTGACCGGGGACCTGACCATCAAGGGCGTCACCCGCCCCGTCACGCTGGACACCGAGTTCAACGGCGTGGCCGTGGACCCGTTCGGCAACACCCGCGCCGGCGTTTCCGCTGAGACCACCATCAGCCGCAAGGACTTCGGCCTGACCTGGAACGCTGTCCTGGAGACCGGCGGCGTCCTGGTGAGCGACAAGGTGGCCATCAACCTGGAACTGGCTTTCATCGCTCCCGCAGCGTAATCGCCGTTCCCGCCGGCACCCCGGCACTGGACGTCCGCAGTCCGGTGCCGGGGTGCCTCCTTTTAACTCCCGACTCCACTCCCCCTCGCCGGAGGGGTTTACAGTGAGGGCCATGAGCAACTCTCCCAGCGCGCCCCGGACCGGTTTCGCCCGGATCTTCGGGGTGGCGGCCCTTCCCACCGAACTCAAGGTTTCGTTCTGGATCTGGTTCGTGGGCGGCATCCTGGGCCTGCTGGGGGGACTCCTCGGCATGCTGGCCTCCCTGGTGCTCTTCGCTGCTGCGCCGGGAGCCGCAACCCAGGTGCTGCTGCTCATGCTGCTGGCGGCCAGCGTGGGGGCGGCCCAGATCGTGTTCGCCCTCGCCATGAAAGAGGGGAAGCACCGGGCACGGCTGGGCCTGACGGCACTCACCGGCATCACCCTGGTCCTGGCCGTCGCCAACGGGGCCATGGGGGTGGGCCAGGCTGGCAACTGGGCTGCCTTCCTCATCAGCCTGGCCGCCACCGTCCTTCTCTGGCTGCCCCGTTCGCAGGCCTTCTTTGCCGCAGCAGGACGGCGCGGGAATACCTCTTCCGAATGACCCACAAGCCGCCCGCCCCGGAGTACGGTGGACTTAAGCCATGCTGGGGGTAGGGCACAGGACCATTCCCGGCAGCCTACCTGGAACCCGACATGCAAAAGGAACGCCCATGAGTACTCCCCCTGTCCCGCCTCCCGTTCCAAACGATCCCGAGTCCGGCTCCGAGCCTGGCACGCAGGGTCCCCGCTACGGCCAGAACGCACCCCAGTCCGGCGCCCCGCAGTACGGCCAGAACGCACCCCAGTACGGGCAGCAGTCCGGCGCCCCGCAGTACGGCCAGCAGTCCGGCGCGCCCCAGTACGGGCAAAACGCGCCCCAGTACGGGCAAAACGCGCCGCAGTACGGCCAGAACCCGCCGGCGGCTCCGGGCTACGGGCAGCAGCCGTACGGGCAGTCACCCTACGCGCAGTACCCGTCGGAGCAGCCGCAGCCGTCCGGAAGCACGGGCGTTCCCCAGCTGGTCAACATTTCGTTCTGGTTGCTGATCGCCTCTGCCGCCATCTTCGTTGCCTCCGCGCTTGCCGGCCTCACCACGCTGGATGATCCCCGGTTCCGCGATGTCTTCGACAGCCAGGTCCAGGGCACCGGCGCCGGAGTCACGTACGAGGATATGAAGGGTGTCATCGCCGGCACCCTGGTGGTTTTCACCATCATCGGTCTGGCCCTGTACTTGTTGGTGGCATTCTTTGTCCGCAAGGGCAAGAACTGGGCACGCATCCTGGGCACCGTCTTCGCGGCACTTTCCGTCCTGGGCCTCTTCGGCCCTCCCAGTTTCGCGACCATCGGCACGTTGTTGGGGATCGCGGCCATTGTGCTGCTCTACCTGCCTGGTGCCGCTCCGTATTTCCGGCGGCAGCAGCCGTTCGCCAATCCGTACGGCGGCAACATGGGCAACCCGTACGGCCGGTAGTCCAGGCACCAACCACCCTGCGGGCGTGGGTCCCGAAAAAGCAGCCGGAACCGCGAAGGAACCTAGGCGGTCTGGCCCGGGGCCTGCGCCCGCTGTGCGTGGTAGGCAAGGATCTGCAGCTCCGTTGCCATGTCCACCTTGCGGAGGTTGACCCCCTCCGGCACCTGGAGCATCACGGGGGCGAAACTCAGGACGCTGCGGACGCCGGCCGCCACCACGCGGTCGCAAACATCCTGGGCCACGGCGGCCGGCAGTGCCAGCACCACCATGTTGGCCCCGGTCCGGTGCAACACCGCTTCCAGGTCGGCCACGTCGCTGACCCGCAGCCAGCCCACTTCGTTGCCCACCACCATCTGGTCCGCGTCAAAAATGGCAACTACGTCGAAGCCGCGGGATTCAAAGCCGCCGTACCGGGCCAGGGCCTTGCCCAGGTTGCCGGCCCCCACGATCGCCACTTTCCAGTCGTGCGTAAGTCCCAGGGCGGCCGCGATGTGCCGGCTCAAGTACTGCACCTCGTAGCCCACACCGCGGGTTCCATACGAACCAACGTGGGAGAGGTCTTTGCGCAGGGTTGCGGAGCTGACGCCCGAGGCCTCGGCGAGGGATTCTGAGGAGACCCGCTCCACCCCCTCGGAGAGCAGGGTGTTGAGGGCGCGCAGGTAGAGGGTCAGCCGTGCCACCGCAGCGGGCGGAATCTGTTTACCCGCCGTGCCCGTGGCTCCCGGCAGGTCCGGGACAGCCTGGGGAGTTGAATCCAGCGAAGCCACCAGCTCCTCCCTCGCATTGCGTTGTGACACCACTCTAGAGCCCCATCAGCATTGCCAACAAAGCAGGTGACGCCGATGTCCGCATCATCACAAGGTGCTGCTCCCTACTGCGCCATTGCCTGCCGGAGCACGCGTTCAAGGCGGGCTTCGTCGATCTTCCAGAAATCGCGCTGCACCCCGTCCACCAGCACCACGGGGATTTCTTCCGCATAGCGTTCACGGAGTTCCGGCTGGTGGTCCACCAACTCCTCGTCCCACTCAAGTCCCAGCGATGCGGTAACCCGCCCGACGGCGTCGCGCGCGTCTTCGCAAAGGTGGCAGTCTGCTTTGGTGATGAGGAGGACGCGCGGTGAGGCCATGCCTTAACGGTATCCCCGTTGCCCGGGCGCGGCGACGTCCGGCGTGACACCGCAGTGGAATGAAGAGTGGATTGACTAGACTCAACTGCATGCCCGTTGAGAAATACGTCGCCGTAGTCACCAAGCCGGTTGCTGCGCCGCAGCCCGGCGAGGCGGCGTTCTTCGATGTGGACAACACCCTGATGCGCGGCGCCAGCCTCTTCCACGTTGCACGGAAGATGCACCAGCGCGGCGCCTTCACCATGACCCAGGCTGCCGGCTTTGCCTGGAAGCAGTTCAAGTTCGTGGCCCGCGGCGAGAACATCGACGACGTCCATGCGGTGCGCGACTCCGCCCTGACCCTGGCCGCCGGGATCACGGTCGACGACGTAAAGGCCTTGGGCGAAGAGGTCTACGACGAGATGATCGCCTCGAGGATCTGGCCCGGCGCCAAGGCCTTGGCGGAGCAGCACCTGCGGGTTGGCCGCCGGGTGTGGCTGGTGACTGCCACGCCCATCGAAGTGGCCACCGTGATTTCCACCCGGCTGGGACTGACCGGGGCCCTGGGAACGGTGGGCGAAATACATGACGGCATGTACACGGGCCGGCTGGTGGGGGACATCCTGCATGGCTCCGCCAAGGCCGTTGCCGTCCGGGCTATTGCCGACGCCGAGGAGTTGGACCTGATGCGCTGCTGGGCCTACAGCGACTCCTACAACGACATCCCCCTGCTGACCCTGGTGGGCCACCCCGTGGCCATTAACCCGGACGCCCGCCTGCGCCGGCACGCCCGGGACAACAACTGGCCCGTCTACGACTTCCGCGCAGGCCGCCGCGCAGCCACGCTCGGGCTCAAAGCGGCAACGGCCTGCGGCGCCGTCTACGGCCTCTGGAAGGGGTTCGCCCGCATCCGGGGCCCCCGCGTCTAGGCAGCGCCAACAGAAATGCCCGCCACCTCGGAAGGCGGCGGGCATTTCCACGCAGTTCGAAGTATTGCTACTTCTTGTTGCGGCGCTGGTGACGGGTCTTGCGAAGCAACTTGCGGTGCTTCTTCTTGGCCATACGCTTGCGACGCTTCTTAATAACTGAACCCACGAAAGTTCCTCACAAACTAGATGCAGTACCTGTCTGATGGAAAAGGTTCGTGGACAGAGCTACGAACTGAACAACTGACAGATTCTTACAATGACGTAAAACGTTCCTTAACAGGGTACCGCTTCCGGGAGGCGGCTATGGACAAGCTTGTCAGGCGGTCTCGGTGTGGCCGTCCACCACAGCACCTTTGAGGTACTGCTCCACCGCCTGCTCCGGGACGCGGTAGGAGCGTCCGAAGCGCACTGCCGGCATTTCGCCGGAGTGGACCAGCCGGTACACGGTCATCTTGGAGACCCGCATAACCTGGGCGACTTCAGCCACGGTGAGGAACTTCGCGTTTGAGAAGTTCTGTTCTGGCGACATTTCCCATATTCCTTTGCTGACGGATGGACAACAGTGACCCCATGTTCATGCCAATGCGGTGTTCCGATGCTGAGCCATCCACCAACCACCTATCTAGATACTCTAGATGTTCCTGTGGCAGAAGTGAAAGTAGTACGGTCCCCTATTTCATCCCCTATTTAGTGAGAGCCGACTCCCTCCGCTTGCGGGCGGAGGCGGCCAGCTGGTCCAGGACAGAGACCGAAACATCCCACTCCATGCAGGCGTCCGTGACGCTCTGCCCGTACACCAGCTCCGGTCGTCCCGCGGCGTGCCCGGCAACATCGAGGTTCTGTGCGCCGCCCACCAGGAAGCTTTCCAGCATGACACCGGCAATCGCCTGGGCCGAAGTGCCGCCGTCTTCCAGCTGGGCGCCGATCTCCATGGCCACTTCGGCCTGGCGGTGGTGGCTCTTGCCGCTGTTGGCGTGGCTGGCGTCGACGATGAGGCGGGGGTTCAGCTGCTTGCCTGCCAGCTTTGCCGAGGCAGCCTCCACGTCGGCGGCAGAGTAGTTCGGTCCCTTGCGCCCGCCGCGGAGGATGACATGGGCGTCCGGGTTTCCGGCGGTGGACACCAGCGCGGCCCGGCCGTCGCCATCAATGCCGAGGAAGGCCTGGGCGGCCGCCGCCGCGCCGCAGGCGTCGATGGCTACCTGGAGGTCGCCGTCGGTCCCGTTCTTGAAGCCGATGGGCATGGACAGGCCCGAGGCAAGCTGCCGGTGGATCTGGCTTTCGGTGGTGCGGGCCCCGATGGCGCCCCAGGAAATCAAATCCGCCATGTACTGCGGGCTGATCGGCTCGAGGAATTCCGTGGCCGTGGGCAGCCCCAGCGCGGTGACCTGCTGCAGGAAGCGCCGCGCGGTCCGCAGGCCGGTGACCATGTCGTGGCTGCCGTCCAGCCGCGGGTCGTTGATCAGGCCCTTCCAGCCCACCGTGGTGCGGGGCTTCTCGAAGTAGGTCCGCATGACGATGAGCAGGTCTTCCCGGTGCTTCTCGGCCTGGCTGACCAGCCGCCGCGCGTACTCCAGTCCCGCCTTCGGATCATGGATGGAGCAGGGTCCCACGATCACCAGCAGGCGGTCGTCCACACCGTCCATGATGGCGCGGACTTCGTCGCGTCCGCGTTCGACGACGTCCGCCGCCCGTGCGTCCAGCGGCAGTTCCGCGATGACTTCCTGGGGCGTGGGCAGCGCGGTGAATTCGCTGACACGCAGGTTGGACGTCGATTTTGCGGCTTCGGCGCCGGTGGCGGTCTGGGCTGTGGCGGATGCTTCTGCTGTTGCGGTGCTCATGTTCGGGTCCTGTTCCAGATGGGAAGCGGGCCCGGATCAGAACCCGCCGGAGAAACGGCGAAGGGCAGAGAATAATCTCTGCCCTGTTGGCTCTGAAGGAAAGTTGGATGCGTGTCAGTTAGACGCGGGCCCCTCCAGAGCCAACGAAAAATACGCATACCAACGGTTTGTCATGCCTTGAACCATAACCGCAACCTGTTGCCCCCGCAAAGTGTTACGCCGCATCGCGGGACGGGCGGCCTACCCCAGCAGCTTCCGGAGGAACAGCAGCTGCCTGATCCAGTGGTGCTCCTGGCCGCCCTCGTGGTTGTTGAACCGGTACACCTCGATCTCTTTCGCAGCACCGGTGGCCGGAACGCCGGGCGTCCCGCATCCGTACGCGTTGAAACTGGCAAAAACAGTGGAGGGCGGGCAGATGTCATCCATCTGCGCCGCCGAATACAGCGCCGGCGCGGTTGCCCAGCGTGCCAGGTTGACGCCGTCGAAATAGCGCAGCACCGCGAGGGCGGCGTCGTACCGGTCCCGGTGCCGGGCCAGGAACTGCGCTATCTCCGGGTACGGCCCGCGCGGGGTGATGTCGATGGCGCGGGGGAAGTCCTGCAGGAAGGGGACGTCGGGCAGGGCGGCGATGACGCCGTCGAGCCTTCCGGCCACCAGCCCGGCGACGGCCACAACGATGCCGCCGCCCTGGCTGACGCCGGCCAGCACCACGCGGGACGGGTCGACGGCGGGGTGGGACCGGGCAGCTTCCACGGCCCGGAAGGCGTCCACGTAGACCCGGCGGTAGTAATAACCGTCCCGGTTGGCGATGCCGCGGGTCATAAGGCCGGCGTGGGCCACGTCCCCGGCGGAAGGGTGCGGGTCCGGCGTCTCCCCCAGAGAGCCGCCGTAGCCCTGGCCCCGGGTGTCCATGATGAAGTGCGCGTATCCGGCCTGCGCCCACCGGGTGTCCTGGTTGACCAGCCCGCGGCCGCCGGAATATCCGACGTACTGGACCACCACGGGCAGCGCCGCATCGGGTTCCCGGTGCGCAGGGAGGTGCAGCCACCCCTTGACCGGAGCGCCGCCGTAGCCGGCAAAGGTCACGTCGAAGGTGTCGATGACGGAAAGGTAGTTCTCCACGGGTTCAAAGCCGGGGTCCAGGGGGAACTCCCGTGCTTCCGCGATGGTTGCGTCCCAGAATTCGCGCAGGTCCTCCGGCGGCGTCACGTCCGAGGTGTAGGTACGGAGCTGGGCGAGCGGGAGATCGAAGAGCGGCATGGTTATCGAATCCTGTCCTGTGTTGACGTGTCGCAGTGCGGTCAGGCTACAGCCGCGAGAGTTCCGGCGCGAACGCCTGCAGGTCATGGCCCTGCACCACCAGGGCGCGGAGCTCAGCCAGCCCGCCGCAGACGGCACCGGCCGCCCGTGCCTGCACCAGCACATTGCCCAGTGCGGTGGCTTCCACGGGTCCTGCCACCACTTTCCTGCCCGTGGCGTCTGCCGTGAGCTGGCACAGCAGCCTGTTCTGGGAACCGCCGCCCACGATGTGCACCACGTCGACGATCCGGTCGGCGACGCGTTCGGCGTCGCGGATGGTGCGGGCGTAGCCGGCCGCGAGGCTGTCCATGATGCACCGTGTGATGGCTGCTGGATCGTTGGGCAGCACCTCTCCGGTGCGGCGAACGGCACCCCGGATGCGTTCGGGCATGTGGTCCGGGGCGATGAAGTAGGGGTCGTCCGGGTTGATCTGCGGCCCGCCGGCCGGCAGCGCGGCCGCCGCGGTGAGCAGCGCCGTCAGTTCGGGACGGACCCCTTCCTGTGCCCAGGTCCGCTGGCATTCGCTGAGCAGCCAGAGCCCGCCCATGTTCCGGAGGTACCGGATGGTGCCGTCCACGCCCCGTTCGTTGGTGAAGTTCGCCGCGCGGCTGGCTTCGGTGAGGACGGGGTGTTTCAGTTCCAGCCCCACCAGGGACCAGGTTCCCGAGGAGATGTACGCGAAGTTTTCCTCGCCGTCTTCCGCTTTGGCGGGGACTGCGGCGACGGCGGATGCGGTGTCGTGCGAGCCGACCGCCACCACCTTTGTATCCCGCGGCAGTCCCGACCGGGCGGCGATCTCCGGCAGCAGGGTGCCTATCGCTTCACCGGGCTGGATCAGCGGCGGGAACAGGTCCTTCCGCAGGCCCAGGGCGGTGAAGAACTCGGTGGCCCACTCCCCCGCCACGGCATCGAACAGGCCGGTGGTGGAGGCGTTGGTGGCCTCGGTCCGCCGCTGCCCGGTGAGCAGGAACGCGATGAGGTCCGGGATCAGCAGGGCCTGCAGCCCGTCCAGGTCCGGTTCGCTGGCCAGCTGGTAGATCGTGTTGAACTGCAGGAACTGCAGCCCGGTGGTGGCGTAGAGGCGGGCGGGGTCCAGTTTCCGGTGCACGGGTTCGACGGCGGCGCGGCTGCGGTCGTCGCGGTAGCTGAACGGCGGAGCCGTCAGCTCGCCCGCGGCGTTGACCAGGCCGTAGTCCACAGCCCAGGTGTCGATGCCGATGCTGAGGATCCGCTCGCCCTGCACGGCGGCAACCGTGGCCGCGGCCGTCAGGCCCTTCAGCACCTCCGCGAAGAGGGCGTCGAAGTCCCAGCGGAGGCCGCCGTCGATCTCCACCACGCCGTTGGAGAAACGGTGGACCACCTCCAGCTCCACGCCGCTTCCTGCGATCCGGCCCAGGATGACCCGGCCGGAGGAAGCGCCAATATCGACGGCGGCAAACACAGGCGTGTTCATCGGAGGAAGGCTGCGGCCACTCCGGCGTCCACGGGGATGTGCAGGCCGGTGGTGTGGGACAGTTCGCTGCCGGTGAGGACGGCGGCGGCGTTGGCGACGTGTTCGGGGAGGACTTCGCGTTTGAGCAGGGTGCGCTGGGCGTAGTACTTGCCCAGTTCCGTCTCGTCCACGCCGTAAACGGCGGCGCGTTTGGCGCCCCAGCCGCCGGCGAAGATCCCGGAGCCGCGGACCACGCCGTCGGGGTTGATGCCGTTGACGCGGATGCCGTGCTCGCCCAGTTCCGCGGCGAGGAGGCGGACCTGGTGGGCCTGGTCGGCCTTGGTGGCGGAGTAGGCGATGTTGTTCGGGCCGGCGAACACGGAGTTCTTGGAGGAGATGTAGATGATGTCCCCGCCCATGCCCTGGGCGATCATGACCTTTGCCGCGGCCTTTGCCACCAGGAAGGAGCCCTTGGCCATCACGTTGTGCTGCAGGTCCCAGTCCTTTTCGGTGGTTTCCAGCAGCGGCTTGGAGATGGACAGGCCGGCGTTGTTGACCACCAGGTCCAGCCCGCCGAACGCCAGCACCGCGGCGTCGATGGCAGCGGCGACCTGGGCCTCGTCCGTGACGTCGGCCTGGACACCGACTGCAACGTCCGGCCCGCCAAGCTCTTCGGCCACCTTCTGCGCGTTCTCGAGGTTGAGGTCCGCGATGACCACGCAGGCGCCTTCGGCGGCGAGGCGGGTGGCGATGGCCTTGCCGATCCCGGACGCCGCGCCGGTGACCAGGGCGATCCGGGTGGCGTGGGACTTGGGCTTGGGCATCCGTGCCAGCTTGGCTTCCTCCAGCGCCCAGTATTCGATCCGGAACTTCTCGGATTCCTCGATCGGGGCGTAGCTGGAGATGGCCTCGGCGCCTCGCATCACGTTGATCGCGTTGAGGTAGAACTCGCCGGCCACCCGGGCGGTCTGCTTGTTGGCGCCGTACGAGAACATGCCCACGCCGGGGACCAGCACGATGGCCGGGTCGGCGCCGCGCAGCGCCGGCGAATCGGCATCCGCGTGGCGGTCGTAGTAGGCCTGGTAGTCCTCGCGGTATCCGGCGTGGAGCTCCTGCAGCCGGGCAATCGAATCCTCGATGGAGGCGTCGGCCGGAAGGTCCAGGATCAGCGGCTTGACCTTGGTCCGAAGGAAATGGTCCGGGCAGGACGTGCCCAGCGCACCCAGGCGCGGGTGCCCGGCGGCTTCCAGGAAGTCCAGCACGACGGCGTCATCACTGAAGTGCCCCAGGACCGGCTTGTCCGTGGAGGCCAGGCCGCGGATCACCGGCGCCAGGGCCCCGGCTTTGGCGCGCCGCTCGGCCTCGGGCAGGGCGCCGTAGCCGGGCAGCTTCGCACCGAACGGCTCGGCCTTGCCGTTGTCCCTGATGTACTTCTCGGCCTGGTCGATGATCCACAGCGAGTTCTGTTCCGCCTCTTCGGAGGTGGCGCCCCACGCGGTGATGCCGTGCCCGCCCAGGATAGTGCCGATGGCCTGCGGGTTTGCGTCCTTGATCGCCGCGATGTCCAGGCCCAGCTGGAATCCCGGACGGCGCCATGGCACCCACACCACCTTGTTCCCGAAAATCTTCGCCGTCAGCGCCTCACCCTCGGCCGCCGTCGCAATGGCAATCCCGGAGTCCGGGTGCAGATGGTCCACGTGCGCCGCATCCACCAGCCCGTGCATCGCCGTGTCAATCGATGGGGCCGCGCCGCCTTTGCCATGCAGGCAGTAATCGAACGCGGCCACCATCTCGTCTTCACGCTCAACGCCCGGGTACACGTTCTTCAAAGCGTTCAGCCGGTCAAGGCGCAGCACCGCAAGGTTCCCGGCCCTCAAAGTACCCAGGTCCCCGCCGGAACCCTTGACCCACAGCAGCTGGACGTCCTCACCCGTCACCGGGTCCTTCTCCGTGCCCTTCGCCGACGTGTTGCCCCCGGCAAAGTTAGTGTTCCGCTTATCCGCACCCAGGCGGTTCGAACGGGAAATCAGGTCTTCAACAGTCTTGGCTGTGTTCTGCATGTTCATGCCTTTCAGGCGCCCCATCCGGCTTGCTGGCCGCCCACGCGGTCCTCGTTGATCTTCTTCTGGTAACCGCTGGCCTTGAACGCGGCCAGCGGGTCCGCGGGCAGGCCGCGGGATTCACGCCACTCGGCCAGGACCGGCCGGACGTCGGTGTAGAACGCATCATTGAAGATGCCGTTGGCGGCCAGCACATCTCCGGCACGCTGGGCCTCGGCCAGGGCCTCGGTGTCCACGAGCAGGGCGCGGGCGGTCATTTCCTGGACGTTCAGGACCGAGCGGATCTGGCCCGGGATCTTCTCCTCCAGGTTGTGGCACTGGTCCAGCATCAGCGCAACTCCAGAGTCCTTGCCGAACCCGCCGCCGCTGATCACCTCATGCATGATGCGGAACAGCTGGAACGGGTCCGCCGCGCCCACGATCAGGTCATCATCCGCGTAGAAGCGGGAGTTGAAGTCGAACGAGCCAAGCTTGCCCAGGCGCAGCAGTTGCATCACGATGAACTCGATATTGGTGCCCGGGGCGTGGTGGCCGGTGTCCAGGCACACAAACGCCTTCTCCCCGAGCGCGAGGGTCTGGGCGTAAGAGGTGCCCCAGTCCGGAACATCGGTGTGATAGAAAGCCGGCTCGAAGAACTTGTACTCCAGCACCAGGCGCTGCCCGTCCCCGAGGGCCGCGTAGATCTCCTGCAGGGACTCCGCCAGGCGGTCCTGGCGGCCACGCATATCGTCCTGGCCCGGGTAGTTGGTGCCGTCCGCCAGCCAGATCTTCAGGTCCTTGGAACCCGTGGCGTGCATGATCCCGATGCAGTCCAGGTGGTGGTCGATGGCCCGGCGGCGCACGGACTCATTGGACGAGGTCAGCGAACCGAACTTGTACTCATCATCCTGGAACGTGTTGGAATTGATGGTGCCCAGGCCAACACCCAGACCCGCCGCGTACTCCTTCAAAGCCGAGTAGTCATCCACCTTGTCCCACGGGATGTGCAGCGCCACCGTGGGCGCCAGGCCGGTCAGTTCATGGACCTTCGCGGCGTCCGCCAGCTTCTCCTGCACAGTGCGCGGGGTGCCGGGCGTGCCGAACACCCTGAACCGCGTACCCGAATTTCCATAAGCCCACGAAGGGACCTCGATGGCAAGCTCCCCGAGCCTGCCCAGCGCCGTTGCTACGTCATTCATGATGGTTCTTTCCGGTGTCTTGTGATGCTGTTGGTCTGCTGGATGCCGCCCCGCTGCTGGAGCCTGTTGTTTGCCGGCCCGCCGGCTTTAGGAGGTGGAGGCCTGTGCCGCGGCCAGCTGGCTGTCAAGGTTGAAGACTTCCTCCAGGACCTGGAACCCTTCATCGGGAGCCTGGCCAGAGTTTTCAAAAAGCGCTGCCATTTCCGCCTGCCACCGGGCGTTGACCTCGGTCAGGGCCATGCGGGCGCGGGCGGCATCGAAATCGTCGCATTCCACGTAGCCAACCAGGAGCCCGTCCCCGGCCAGGAACAGGGAGTAGTTGTTCCAGCCCGCGGCCTTGAGGGCGCGCAGCATCTCCGGCCACACGGCCGCATGCCGCCGCCGGTATTCGTCAATCAGCGCTGGCTGTATCGAGGAGCGGAAACACACCCTCATGTTGGACCCTCCTGAACTCGCGGAAACTTTGAATCGTTTCATTGTTACGATTCAAAGTACTCTTGAACTGGAGTAGGTGTCAAGCATTCCGGACAAGCCGTCCATGGGGCGGCCCGGACGCCTGGCACATCGCGCAGCAGCACGGAGAATCATGAACCGCTCAGCCAGTATCAAGGACGTCGCCAACCATGCCAGCGTGGCGGTGGGCACGGTCTCCAACGTGCTGAATTACCCTGACAGGGTCTCGCAGCGGACCAAGGACCGGGTACTCAAGGCGATCGATGAGTTGGGGTTCGTCCGTAACGACGCAGCCCGCCAATTGCGCGCCGGCCACAGCCGCACCATCGGCCTGATCGTCCTGGACGTCGGCAACCCGTTCTTCACCTCCGTGGTGCGTGCGGCCGAGGACGCCGCTGCCCTGCACGGCAGTGCGGTGCTGCTTGGGGACAGCGGCCACGACGCCGGCCGGGAGGCCAATTACATCGATCTTTTCCAGGAACAGCGTGTCCAGGGACTGCTGATCTCGCCGGTGGGTGACGTGACGGAGCGCCTTGACCTCCTCCGCGAGCGCGGCGTGCCCACCGTACTGGTGGACCGGCTGGCTGACGAGGCAAAGTTCAGCTCCGTAGCAGTGGACGACGACGCCGGGGGTACCTGGCCGCGCGGCACCTGCTGGACACCGGCCGCCGTCGGCTGGCCTTTGTGGGCGGCCCCACCTCCATCCGGCAGGTGGCGGACCGCCTGCAGGGCGCGCAGCGTGCCGTCAAGGAAGAACCCGACGCGTCGCTGGAGGTTCTGGCATCGGACGCCATGACGGTCCTGGCCGGGCGAAGCGTGGGGAACGCACTGGTGGAGCGGGGCCGGGAAAAGCTGCCGGACGGCATCTTCTGCGCCAACGACCTCCTGGCGCTGGGGGTCATGCAGTCCCTGACCATGACCCACACGTTCCGCATCCCCGAGGACGTTGCGCTGATTGGCTATGACGACATTGACTTCGCCGTCTCGGCCGTGGTTCCGCTGTCCTCCATCCGGCAGCCCACGGAGGCGCTGGGGCGCACGGCAATCGAACTTCTCGCCGAAGAAGTGGGGTCCCGGAACCCCACGCACCGTTCGGTGGTCTTCACGCCGGAACTGGTGGTCCGGCAGAGCACGGGGACCTCCGCCGGCGGCTGATGTGGCACCGCCCGGTTAAGTAGGCATTGCCCGGTTGGCAGGCAACGCCCGGTCAGTCACCTTCCTGCAGCCATTTCATGGACTCTGTCCGGGAGGTGAAGAAACGGGTGGGGCAGGGCGGGATGTGCACGCCCAGGAAGAAGTTTGCGATGATCCGGTCTACCGGGCTTGCTCCCAGCAGCGCGATCCGGTTGGCAGCGCACGGGATGGAAAAGACAGCACGGGCTGCCCTGGTGACGTCCTCGGTGGTGGCCATGTCCACCAGCATCGGGTAAGTGCTGTCCCCCGCTATCTGGTTGACGGCAGCCATGGCTGCCCGTGCGTCCTGCAGTTCTATCCGGACCCTGGGTTCCCAAATCAGGTGGATGATGCCGTCGGAGCGGAGCTCCACCGTTCCCTTGCCGCCGTCGACAATTACAGGCTCCATAACCTGCCTCCCTCCCTAGGCGCACTCCCATGATCTTCCTATCTTGCCGTATGCCTCCGAGGCGGCGGCCGGCCTTGTGTGCCAACGCAGGAGGCATTGCCGGTTGACTGGTTCGACATGGATGGATTTGCCGTGGCTGTTGAGGAACTGGCGCTGGAGACCATAGCCTGGCGAGGCCCTGGGCTTAACTGCCCGCGGCCATCCCCGCGACTTGCAAGAATGGCCATCATGGACTTCAACCGGCTGCTGCAGATCCGCCGCATCTACGCGCAGCCCGCCGCACTGGAGCTGCCCCGGGGCAGGGACATCGTGGAACGGTGGCCGGACGCCGACGTCGTGCTTGTCGACAACCACTGGAACATCCCGGCAGTGCACGGTGATGAAACGAACGTGCCGCGCTGGTCCCGGATCAAAACGGAGGCGCTGGTCCTCGGGGTCAAGAAAGCGCTGACCGTCAAGCCGAACGGCAGGTCCGCAGACTTCATTGCGCCTTCAACCGCGAACGGCTGCGCCATGGCGTGCGCCTACTGCTACGTGCCCCGGCACAAGGGGTACAGCAATCCCGTCACGGTGTTCGCGAACATCGACCAGATCGCGGGGTCACTGGAGCGCCACGTTACGCGCCAAGGCATCAAGCTTGAGCCCAACCAGTGCGATCCGGAGTTCTGGGTCTACGACATCGGTGAGAACAGCGACTGCTCCGTGGACGCCCTTGTCAGCGACAACGTGGAAGATCTGGTCACGCTCTTCCGCGACCTGCCTACCGCCAAGCTGTCCTTTGCCACCAAGTACGTCAACCCGGCGATGCTGGGCTGGGACCACGGCGGCCACACCCGGATCCGCTTTTCCCTTATGCCCGCGGCTTTGGCGAAGTCGATCGACGTCAGGACCTCGCCGGTGGGCGAACGCATGGCGGCCATCAACGACTTCGTCGCTGCCGGCTATGAGGTGCATGTGAACTTTTCCCCGGTCATCATTACGGACACCTGGCTCAGCGACTGGGAGGAGCTGCTCTGCCAACTCGACGCGACGCTGAGTGCCGCTGCGAAGTCCCAGCTGGCGGCGGAAGTCATCTTCCTGACGCACAATGAACGGCTCCACGAGGTCAACCTCGGCTGGCATCCGCAGGCCGAGAGCGTGCTGTGGCGCCCGGACCTCCAAGAGGCAAAGGTCTCATCCAACGGCTTCACCAACGTCCGCTACCGCTCCGGAACCAAGGCCGGCTACGTGCGGCAACTGACCGCCCTGGTTGGGAGGATCGCACCATACTGCCGCATCCGGTACGCCTTCTGAGGGCCCGGGTTCCTGGCCGGCGTCGGGGCGCGAACCGGGCCTCGGGCCAGGGCCTGCCCCGCCGCGCGGCGCTAGACTGAAGCATGACCGGCGCCCGCCCCCGTCTCTTGGCCTGGCTCCTCGTCCTGGCAGCCTTCCTCGGGGCCTGCACGCCCGCCGTCGGCATCAACGACGCCGTTACCGGGCAAGCGAGCCCGGCCTCCCCGGCGCCGGCATCGGCCGCCCTGACCGCCCCGCCACCGGCGTCAGCGGCTCCGCCCGCCCCGCCGCCGGTACCCGCGGCACCGCCGGAACCCCAGCCGTTCGCCCTCAACCTTTACCAGGAGGGCGACTTCGTGCCGCAGTACACCTTTGACTGGTGTGTGGCAGCGAGCATCCAGATGGCCCACAACCTCATCGACGACACGGGCGGCGGCACGTGGGCGGATTCCACCCAGCAGGGAGAACTCTGGGAGATGGCCCGGGCCCGATCGTCCAACTCGTTCAACGGCGCCAACCCCCTCGGGTGGGCGCAGGTGCTGACGGAGGTTGGCATGGGGCCGTACACGGTGGTCAGCATCGCCGACTACGGGACCGCGCTCCGGACGGCGGCGCGCGCCATCGCCGCCACGGGCCGGCCGGTGGGGCTGGTCATGTGGCGCGGCCGCCACGCATGGGTGATGAGCGGTTTCGAGTCGATCGGCGATCCCGCCCGGTTCCAGGACTTCTCCGTCACCGGCGTCCGGGTCCAGGATCCGCTCCACCCGCACGGCAGCGGGCAGTGGGGCCCGTCGCCCGCGCCCAACAGCCTGCTCACCCCGGAGGAGCTGGCAACGCAATTCGTGGTCCGCGAGCCGCGGCGCTGGAGCAGCGAACTGCCCACCGGTTACCTGATGGTGCTCCCGGTCGCCGGGGCCTGACCGGCCGCGGCTGGGGACAAAGGTCGAAGGAATGCTGGCCGTGCGCAGCGGAGCCGGGCCGGTACGGCTGCCCGCCCCCCGTATAATCTCAGCATGCCGATCACGCGCCTGCACCCAGGCAGCCAAGCCCAGCCGACGGAACGCGAACACTGCGGGAGCGGTCTGTGAGCGGCGGCCTCGTCGCCCTGCTGGACGACGTCGCGGCCCTGGCCCGCATCGCCGCCGCGTCGGTTGACGACGTCGCAGCCGGAGCCGCCAAGGCAGGAGCCAAGGCCGCCGGTGTGGTCATCGACGACGCCGCTGTAACCCCGCAGTACGTGTCCGGGGCTGACCCGTCCCGCGAACTGCCGATGATCAAGCGGATCTTCTGGGGCTCGCTCCGGAACAAGCTGCTGATCATCCTCCCGGCCCTGCTGCTCATCAGCGCCTTCCTCCCGTGGGCCATCCCGTTCATCCTCATGCTGGGCGGCACGTACCTGTGCTTCGAGGGTGCCGAGAAGGTCTGGCACAAGCTCCGCCGGGACCACTCGGACGAAAAAGCGCCGGCGGTCCAGCGGGGTCCGGAGGCGGAGGCGAAGGTGGTCAAGGGCGCCATCACCACAGACTTCATCCTGTCCTGCGAGATCATGGTCATCTCCATGAACGAGGTGGCGGCCGAATCCATCTGGGCCCGGGCTGTCATCCTGGTGGTCGTGGCCCTCGCCATCACCGTGCTCGTGTACGGTGCGGTGGCACTGATCGTCAAGATGGACGACATTGGCCTGCACCTGGCCGCCAAGGAATCTGCGGGCTCGCAACGCTTCGGCGAGCTGCTGGTCAAGGGGATGCCCGCCGTGCTGGCTGCAATCACCCTGATCGGGACAGTCGCCATGCTGTGGGTTGGCGGCCACATCATGCTGCAGGGGGCCTACGACCTCGGCTGGCACCTTCCGTATGACCTGGTCCATGCCCTGGAGGCCCCGGTCGCCGGAATCGCGGGCATTGGCGGCCTCCTGGCCTGGCTCGTGAACACCCTGTGCTCAGCCGTCCTGGGACTCGTGTGGGGCCTCGCCGTGATGGCCGTCCTGCACCCGCTGCTGAAGGCCCTGCCGTTCGGCAAGGAGAAGGGCCAGCACGAGGAAGGTGACGTCCGCGCCGAACTCGCCGGTTACCGGCCGACGAAACACAAGGCGGATCCCGCTCCCTAGCTAGAGTTCCTCCACCACCAGGTTGCGGTAGGCCGCCCGGAGCGGGGCCATGTGCCGGAAGCCCAGGTAGCCGGCCCCAAGCACCTTGCCGGACGGATCCTGCCACTCAAGCAGCGGCAACCCGTTGATGGAAAAAGCCACGCGTGGACCGTCCTTCTCCACCTCCAGGCGGTAGAAGTCCACCGCGTCCCCGGCAGGCGGCAACGGATCGGCACCCTGAGCCACCAGCTGAAAACCGGCGCTCTTGCGCAGGTTGCAGGTGCGGAAGGCCCGCTCGGACTCGTATTTGTGCCGGAAGTAGGAGATGTGCAGGGCATCGATGTCCCCGGAATGGTATTGCGGGTAGTACCCCGTCCGCGGTGCGAGCCCGGGTGAGAACAGGTCCCGCCCGCCGTGCCCCCGGGCGGCGAAGAAGAGCATGGCCAGGCCCGGCTCCTCCAGCGGAAGGAACTCCCAGCTGATCCGGACTCCGTCCGGGAACTCCACCGGGCACCAGAACGTCCAGTGCGCGTGGTCCCCGAATTCCGCGTCGTCCAGCGAACCCGAAAGTTCCAGCGCACCGCCATGACCGCCCACGCTCAGCGGCCCTTCCGCCACCCAGTCTGCAACATCCTCCGGCCCGGTCAGTGCGTTGCTGTAGAGCACCTTCGTCCCCGGGCCAGGCGTTCCCAAGCCAGGCGTGCCCACTTAGCTGCGTCCCGCCGTCGTACTTAACGCACCGTCCGGGACCAGCCCCAGCTCCTGGAGCTCCGCGGCAACATGCTCCGCCACCAGGGCGGCTCCCGGCTGGGAAAAGTGGGTGTTGTCCGCCAGCCCTTCCGGCCAGTAGGCGTGCGTGCCCGGCGCAAAGTGGCAGAAGAGGGACGCCGAGTCCTCCGGTCCCAGGCGAAGGTAAAGCCCGCGCGTCCACGCGTTCAGGTCAACCACCGGCAGCCCCAGCTCCAGGCCGATTTCCCGGACCACCTCCGGGTAGTCCTCCAGGCTCGGCTCCAGGATCCCTTCCACAGCAGCGTCCGACGGCGGCGCGTCCAGGAAGTGCCGCCGCTCCACCGGGGTGCACAGGACGGGAAGCGCCCCGCGGCTCCGCACGTCCCCGGCCATGGTGCGCAGGTTCGCCGCGTAACCGGTGCGGGCCGCGAGGTGTTGCCTCTTCTGGTCGTTGTGGCCGAACTGGATCAGCACCAGGTCCCCCTCGGCTGCTTCCGAAAGCAGCCGGCCCCACAGACCCTCCTCCCGGAAGGACTCCGTGCTTGCCCCGCCCTTGGCGAAGTTGTGCACGGCCGCCCGCCTGTAGGCATGCGGCGCAAGCTGCGCTCCCCAGCCGCTCATGGGGTACTCATGCGTGGGGCAGTTGGCCACCGTGGAATCTCCGGCGAGCAGGATTTTCATGCTGTGCTTTCTGGTAGTCCGGCTCCCCCATCAGCCCTTGACGGAGCCAATGAGCATGCCTTTGGCGAAGTGTTTTTGCAGGAACGGGTAGAAGACCAGGATGGGCAGGGTTGCCACCACGATGACCGCGAATTTGATGCCCTGTTCCGGGGGGATGTAGTTGGGGTCCACGTTTCCGGTGCCGAGCAGGTCGGAGGAGGCTGTGACCTGGCGCAGGTACATCTGCAGGGTCCATTTGGAGTTGTCGGAGAGGTAGAGCAGGGGTGACATGAAGTCGTTCCAGATGCCCACGGCGTAGAACAGCGCGAACGTGGCCAGCACCGGCTTGGACAGCGGCAGCAGGATGCGCCAGAGGATCCCGACCTCGGTGGCGCCGTCCATCTTGGCGGATTCCTCGAGCTCGGCGGGAAGCTCCTGGAAGAAGTTCTTGATGATGATCAGGCTGAACGGGTTGATGGCCGCCGGCAGGATCAGGGCCCAGTAGCTGTTGAGCAGGCCGAGGTCCTTGACCAGCAGGAAAGTGGGAATCATGCCGCCGGAGAAGACCATGGCGAAGACCACCAGGGACAGGATGAGCTTGCGGCCGCGGAGGTTCCGTTTGGCCAGCGGGTAGGCCATGGTGACGGTCAGGATCAGCTGGACCCCGGTGCCCACGGCGGTGACCAGGACAGTGGTGACCAGGGCGCGGATGAAGGCGGGCGTGGAGAAGATGTACTCGTAGGAGCCCAGGGAAAACTGTTCGGGCCAGACGAAGAAGGCCCGCCGGGTGATCTCGGCTTCGGTGGCGAAGGAACCGGCGAAAACATAGATGAACGGCAGCAGGGTGATGATGCCGATCAGGGCCAGGAAGACGTAGTTGGCGGCGTCGAAAATCCGGCCGCCGGTGGTGTTGTGAATCTTCATTAGAACAGTCCGCTCTGGTTGAACCGCTTGGCCAGGGCGTTGGTGCCGAAGATCAGCACGATGCCCACCAGGGATTTGAACAGTCCCACCGCGGTGGAATAGGAGTAGGCGCCCTGGGTGATGCCCACGAAGTAGACGTAGGTGTCGAAGACGTCAGCGACATCGCGGTTCAGGGCGTTGGTCATCAGGTAGATCTGCTCGAAGCCGGTGTTGAGCATCTGCCCGATCGCGAGGATGAGCATCACGATGATGGTGGAGCGGATCCCGGGCAGGGTGATGTGCCATACCCGGCGGAACCGTCCGGCGCCGTCAATGATGGCGGCCTCGTACTGGTCCTGGTCCACGGTGGCCAGGGCGGCGAGGAAGATGATGGTTCCCCAGCCGGTGTTCTTCCAGATCTCCTGGAGCACGATCAGCGGCCGGAACCAGGCAGGGTCGGACAGGAAGTCGATGTCCGTGCCCATCACGTTGTTCAGGAACAGGAACAGCGGGCCGAAGTCCAGCGCGAACAGCAGGAAACTCAGCGACGCCACGATGGTCCACGAGAGAAAGTGCGGGATGTAGACCAGGGTCTGGACGGTGCGCTTGAGGATGGAGAGGCGGACCTCGTTCAGCAGCAGCGCCAGCACGATGGTCAGCGGGAACGCGATACCCAGGTTCAGGAACGCCAGGATCAGCGTGTTGCCCAGCAGCCGGGGGAAGTCCGGGTTGGCGAAGAAGTCCTGGAAATGCTGGAACCCCACCCACGGGCTGCCGTTCACCCCGAGGAACGGGACGTAGTCCTTGAAGGCGATCGACACCCCGTACATCGGGGCGTAGCGGAAGACGGCGAAATAGAGCACGCCGGGCAGCAGCAGGAGGTACAGCCACTTATAGTGCGCGAAGTGGACGGAGAACCTGCCCCGCGGCCGGGGAGCGGAGACGGGCTGCGCCCGCTCCCCGGCCTGGGCGTCAATGACAGGGGCTGCCATTTACTTGCTGTCCTGCCAGAGCTTGTTGATTTCTTCCTGGACCTTGTCGCCGCCGCTGCTCTTCCACAGCTTGATGGCGTCCTTCAGGCCCTGCTCATCAATCTGGCCGGCCAGGTACTTGATCCGGGCATCGGCCACAATGTTGTCCAGCTGCGCGCCCTTGGCCACATACGTGGGTGAGACGAAGGCTGCTGCCGGGTTGTAGACCGCGCTCTTGAGGTCCTCGGCCATGACCTCGACCCGCTTGTCGAAGACCTCCTGCTCGTAGCCCGAGGCCTGCTTGACCGGGTAGAAGTTGTTGCCCGTGACGTTCATTCCCAGCTGGGCGTAGCTCTTGATATCGGTGTTGACCACCTTGCCCTCAGGGGTCTCGGGTTTGATGGTGGCGGCCTTGCCGTCCTCCACCGTGAAGTTCACGCCCTCGATGCCGTTGTTCAGCAGGACAGCGGTTTCCTTGGAGTTCATCTTGTTCAGGAACTCCAGCACGGTCTTCAGCTCGGCCTCGGTCCGGACGCTGGTTTTGGGAATGGCCAGGAAGCCGGAGTAACCGTCGGTGGGATGTGTGTGCAGTTCACCGTCCGGGCCTTCGAGCCCGCCGACAAAGCCGACCTTGTTTTCAAAGTCGTTGGGGTTGGCCTGCTTGAACAGGTTGATCAGCACGCTGACACGGGAGTCGACGTCGATAATGATGCCGCCCTTGCCGTTGAAGAAGGGCTCGTTCCACTTGGTCCCGTCGAAGGTGGCAAAGTCAGGGTTGATGAGCTTCTCATCCACCATCTTCTTGACGAAGCGGTTGGCTTCGATGAACTCTTCGGTCTCAAAGCTCGGGACCAGCTTGCCGTCACGTTCGGCCCAGCGGTTGCCGGCGCCGTACCAGGTTTCGATCATGTCGTAGGGGCTGTTGGACCCCAATGCGCCCCACTTCGGGATGGTGATGCCCCAGGTATCGTTCTGGCCGTTGCCGTCCGGGTCCTGTTCCGTGAAGGCCTTGGCCACCTTGTAGAGGTCCTCGGTGGTTTTGGGCGCTTGCAGGCCCAGTTTGTCCAGCCAGTCCTGGCGGAACATGACAGCCGAGCGGATCGGGTTGCGGGCGCGGTAAACGCCGTAGACCTTGCCGTTGATGCTGGCGTTCCGCTCCACCGCCGGGGAGGTGGACTTCAGGTTTGGGTACTCCTTGAGCTTATCCGTGAGGTCCCAGAAGGCACCCGCTTCGGCGTTCTTGACGAAGCCCGGAGACTTGCTCTGCACCACCAGGACGTGCGGAATCTCGGACGAAGCCAGCGTGATGTTCATCTTGTCTTCATAGGAGGCGTTAGGCGTCCAGGCGATGTTGACGTCCTTCCCTGTGAGTTCCTCCAACTTCTGTTGGACGGCGCCGTCCGCGGAGGGCGGCTGCGCCTCGAGGAAGGGGGCCATCACGTTGATGGCGGCCAGGTCCGCGGACTGGGTTTCCCCGGCTCCGCAGGCTGTCAGTGTCAGGGCCGTGGCGGTCACGACGGCGGCGGCCAGGCTGAGTTTTCTGGTAATCATCTTGTTCCTTTTCCACTTCTTCGGGGTTGGTTGGCGAGCATGGCATAGGGATTTTGATACGTTTCAGTAGTGCGGTGAGGCCGACGGCGGCAAGGGGCCGGAGCACCGGCGCAGGACTTGCTGGCGGGTACGACGGGTCAGGCCACTGAGGCCACCGGCACGGCATCATCGGGGGCGGCCGCTTCCGCCGTGGCGACCGATTCGTCATTGGCGCTGAAGAACCTGTCACACAGCCAGCCTGTAACGAACAGCCAGGCGCCGACGCTGAAGAACGGGATCAGGCCGGGGATCGTGCTGCTTGCATAGAACGCGGCAGCGGAGATGAACAGCAGGATGACCGTTCCAGCCAGATGGCGGAAGGCAAAACGGGACGACGTGAGCAGGTACTGGGCCAGGGGCAGCTCATACCGCGCATACATGGGAAAGAGGTAGCACGCTGCCCCGGCCAGGAAGATGGCCACCACGAAGATTCCTGCCGCAACGAGCTGCGAAATGACATCGCCGGAGCGCGAAAAGTAGTTCCAGTTCATGGCCAGGACTACCGCCACACCCATGACGGGCAGGGCGATGGCATTGGCTCTGCCGAAGTTGCTGAAGTAGTGGGAAGCAAAGCTCCGAGCCAGCGGAGCCTCATTCCCCCGCACCCGCTTTCGTATTGCGATGTGGGCGGCCGCGGTGGCCGGACCGGCACCGAGGATGCCCGCGCCAGCCAGGGCAAAAAAGATCCACAGCAGGTTCAGGCAGGCGATCCAAAGGAGCGTGTCAAAGAACGAGTAGGCACGGGCGTTGAAGGATCCAGACGGCATGGCGCAGCTCCCTCCATTTCTCCATCGTTGCAGAGGCGAAGGCGGTAGTGGTCCGCGTCACGCCAGTAATCGGTTTCTCGAAAATCTAGACCCCCTGAGGCGGTCGGGTCAAGCCAATTTTTGAATCGTTACATAACTGGACTCCAACCCTTCCCGTCCCGCACACTGGTTGGTGGAAAGCGCTTGCTGAATCCTGCTCGCGCAACGGCCAGTGCCCGCCGGGCAGAACGGAGAACCATGGGAACGCCAAGAGGCACCCGTTCCACCGAAACGCCCGCCGAAGCGTCCGCCGGGGCCTGGGCGCCTGCCATGGACGGCAGCAGGGCAGCCAGGGTGGCCCTCGTCGGCGTGCACGGCTTCGGCACCCACCACCTCCGCAACCTTGAACGGCTCCAGGCGGCAGGCGCCGTCGAACTCATTGCCGTGGCGGACCCGCAGCCGCCGGAAGCCGGTTCCCTCCCGCCGTCGGCCGCGGTCTATCCGGGGCTGGCCGAGCTGCTCGCCGCCACCCGGACGCTGGACCTGGTCATCGTGGCAACCCCCATCCAGACCCATGCCCCGCTGGCGCTGGCGGCCCTGCGGACAGACGCGGACCTCTATCTGGAGAAGCCTCCCGTTGCGTCATTGGCGGACTTCAACCGGCTCTGTGACGCAGCCGCGGCATCGGGCAGAAGCGTCCAGGTGGGGTTCCAGAGCCTCGGTTCGCATGCCCTTCAGGCCATCGAAGACCTGCTGGCGGACGGCACCATCGGCACGCTCCAGGGCATTTCGGCCACGGGCCGCTGGGTCCGCGACCGGGCGTACTACAAACGCTCACGGTGGGCCGGAAAGCGCAGCATCAACGGCGTGGACGTGGTGGACGGTGTGGCCACCAATCCCCTGGCGCATGCCGTGGCAACGGCGTTGAGGATCGCCGGGGCACGGACCACGGCTGATGTGGTGTCCGTGGAAACCGAGCTGTACCGTGCCAACGATATCGAGTCCGATGACACCTCAGTGATCCGTATCCGCACGGTGTCCGGCCTGCCCATCACCTGCGCCCTCACCATCTGCGCGGCGGAATCGGTGGAGCCCTGCGTCACCCTCCAGGGATCAGCCGGAACTGCCGTGTTCCACTACACGGAGGACCGCCTGAGCGTCACCACGGAGGCCGGCACCTCCGAGGAAACCTATGGCCGCGACGACCTCACCGAGAACCTCCTGGCGCACCGGAACGGCGGAACCCCGCTGACCAGCCCGCTGCTGGACAGCGGCGCATTCATGCTGGTCCTGGAAGCGGTCCGGACCGCTCCGCCGCCCGCGCCCATCGGTGATGCGCACGTCCGGTGGGAGGGGGCAGGTGAAGCAGCCCGCGCCGTCGTCCTTGACATCGAGTCGGCACTGGACCGTGCCGGCCGCGGGCACGCCACGTTCAGTGAGCTGGGCCTGCCGTGGGCAACCAGTGCCCCTCACGCCTTCAGCCTGCCGGTTTCCTGATGCGCCGGCAGTGGGCAGGGAAGGCCGCGGCACGCAAAGCACCAGCCACCGCCACCGGCCAGCTGCACGCCGTCAACCTCCTGACCGACGGCCTCGCGGCCTGCCTGACGGCCACGCCGCGCCCCACCTTCAGCTGGCAACTTGCCCAGCAGGAGGGCGCAGACCCGGCGCGCGCACTGCAGACCGGCTTTGAAATCACGGTGGAAGACTCACAAGGGGTGAAGTTTTGGAGTTCGGGGCCGGTCCCCTCCGCCGCCCAGCGGGGCGTCCCCTATTGCGGGCCAGCGCTCGACGACGACACAGACTATGCCTGGCGCGTGCGGGTCCGCGACGCAACAGGAATGCCCGGGGCCTGGTCCGCGGCGCAGCCTTTCAGCACCGGGCTTGCCGATCCTTCCTGGCAGGCGGACTGGATCAGGAGGGTGCCCGGCGGCCGCGCACCCCTGGAAATCCTGGACAACGCCCTGCGGGTGGCGGGCTCGCCGTTCCTTCCGGTTCCCTGCCCGCCTGTCCGCAGCTTCCGCCTTGAAGCCCGCGTCCGGCCGGCCATGGGATGGGCGGGACTGATCCTGCGGAGCAACGGACCCGGCACAGGCCTGCTGCTGGAACTCAACTCGGCGGGCGAGGTGGTCCTGCGGCATGCACCGGAATGGGACATTCCCGCCCCGGGCGCCCCGGAGACCGCCGAGCTGGCCACGGCCCGGCTGCCGCGCCAGGACGTGGCGTCCGGCTCGTGGCAGGACCTGGTGGTCACTGATGACGGGCTGGCCATCACAGTCTCCCTGGACGGTGTAGAACTCTTGGCCGTGCATGAGCCGGCCGCTGCCGGGTCCGCCGGCAAACTCGCCCTGCACCAGGGTCCGCGGACCCAGGCCGAGTACGCGTCCCTTCGCATCACCACCGCCGGCGCCCTGCTGCTGGACCACAAGTTCAACGCCGCCGGGGACCACGCCCGCGCCTGCCTGGCCCACTGGAGTTCCACTACGGCGCACCGCCAACCGGATGAATGGACCTTGTTCCGGACCACCCTGACGTTGACCGGTACAGTGCGCCGCGCGCGGGTGTTCCTGGCCGCGAACCACCACGCGCAGCTCTCCCTGGCCGGTACCGCCTGCTTGAGCACAACATCCTTCGGCTATCCGGGCGAAGGCTACTACGACGCCGCAGACGTCACCGGGCTGCTCGCCGCCCAGCCTCCGGCCACAGCTGTTCCGCTGACGGCCCTGCTCCACTGGTACGGCCCGGGCCAAGGCCGCGCCGCCGGACTGCCCGGCCTGCTGGTCCACATCAGCGTGCAGTACACGGACGGCCGCCGGGAAGTGTTCGGCTCCGGAGCGGACTGGACCGCAGGCGAGGCGCCCTACCGGCAGTCCGGGTACCGCAACGACGAGGGCGACCCCGTGGAACACCTGGACGGGCATGCTGCCGCCGCGGCTCCCTCCGCCGCCGATGACCTGCCCGCCGCGATCAGTTACGGCGGCCACCCGGCACCGGAATTTCCCCGGCTGCACCCGCGCCGCACTTTCCTTGCCCAGGAATTCGCGGCGCCCAAGGCCTTTCTGGCGGCTGACGACGGCACGCTGGTGGCGGACTTCGGCCAGGTCCTTCCCGGGCGCCCCGAAGTGGACTTCCTGGACGGCGTTCCCGGCCGCACCCTTATGATCCGTACCGGCTACACCCTCCGGGCCGACGGACGGGTGGACACCGGAAGGACGGCAAGCCAGAACACGGACATGTCCTTCCCGTATACGCAGTCGGCGGGCCCGCAGCAGTTCCGGGCCACGGTGCACCTGGGCTTCCGCTACCTTGAGCTTCCCGGCGTGGACACCGCAGAGGTGAACCGGCTGGGCGCACTGGTGGTGCACGGCCGGCATCCGGGCGAGGGGAGCTTCAGCAGTTCGGATCCCGCCCTGAATGATGTCTTCAAGCTGCTGCGGGACTCAGCACTGTTCGGCGTCCAGGAGCAGTTCGTGGACACCCCTACGCGGGAGAAGGGCCAGTTCCTGGCGGACGCCGTGAACATCTCCTACGCCACGATGGCGCTCTTCGGGGAACATGCCTATACCGCCCAGGCGCTGCGGGAGTTCGGCTGGTCGGCGGCCCGGTACTGGACAGACGGCGAAGACCGGGGCCGCTACAACGCGGTATACCCCAATGGGGACGGCAAGCGCGACATCCCGGATTTCTCCCTCATGGTTCCCGAGTGGGCCGAGGAGTACCATCTGCGCACCGGGGACCTCGCCCTGGTCCGGGAACTGCTGCCGCACTGCCGCAACACCGCGGACTACGCGCTGCGGCACATTCCGGCAGATGGTCCGACGGCGGGACTGGTCACCCGGCTGGGCGGCGGTTCCGGCCCCTACCTGCACGGCATCGTGGACTGGCCCGAACCCGGCCGGTTCGGCTACGACATGGAGTGCGCGGCCAAGACAACCGTCAACGCCCAGGCCTATTCTGCACTCGTCGCCACGTCCCGGCTCTGCAGCCTGGCGGGCGACCACGAGGCCGCCATCCGCTACGCCTCGTCTGCCCGGCACCTGGCCGGCGCAATCCGCGCCCGCCTGCGCGTGGACGGTGTGATGGTGGACGGCCTGCACGCCGACGGCACACCCAGCTCGCACGCCTCACAGCACGCCGCATCCTTTCCGCTGTCCTTGGGCATCACCGAGCCGGAACTGGCGGCCTCTGACGCCCGGCGGATCGCCGCCTTGGGCATGATGCAGGGGCCCATGACCGTGCACCGCCTGGTTCGCGCACTCCTTTCCCAGGGGCTGACGGACGCCGTGCTGGACCTTCTGACGGACAAGGACCAGCCCGGCTGGGCACGTCTTTTGGACCGCGGTGCCACCTTCACCTGGGAGGCGTGGGACCTGGTGGAGGGAACGGACTACAGCCAGTCCCACGCCTGGTCGGCATCCGTGGCCAAGGAGATCCTTGAACACCTGCTGGGCGTCCGATACAGCTCACCGGGAGGCTGCGGGCTGGTGCTCGAGCCACCGCTGTGCCGGCTGGAACATGCCCGCGGCTCCGTGCCTGCGGCGAACGGATATGTGGAGGCCAACTGGAGCCGGGAAGACGGGCTGGTGCGGCTGGAATGCACCATTCCGGCCGGAACCACCGCAGTTGTCCGGCTGCCGGCCGGCAGGTACCGGGTCACGTCCCGGACTAAGGACGCTGCGGCGGATGCCGCCGTCGAACATTCCGCTCCGGCGAGTGCCGCGAAACCGGGCATGCATCCCGACGGCGGCACGGCCAGCGGTGCAGCCAAGGTGGAGTTCCGCGTCCTTGCCGGCACCTGGACGTTCTCGCCATCCCGGTGATCCGCACCCGCGCCGTACGCGGGCTTAGGTTTTCCGGGAGTTCAGCCAGAGCAGGAATCCGATGACGGCGGCTGACAGCATGCCTCCGGCGCCGGTGGCCACCAAGCCGAGGCGCACGCCGAACTGCTCGGTCAACCAGCCGGCCAGGAGGCCGCCCAGGGCATGGCCGCCGAGCAGGAGCGGAAGGTAGAGGGCCATCACGCGGCCACGGATTTCCGGCCCGGCTTCAAGCTGGACCGCGGTGGCGGCGCTGGTCAGGAACAGGAGGGTCATGAGGCCCACCACCGCAAGCATCGCAGTGAAGAGGACGAGGTCGGGCATCAGGGCAGCCACCAACTGGGAGAGCCCGAACAGGCCGGCGGCGGCCACGATCCCCTTCCGGCCCAGGCTTCTCAGCCGGGCTGCCAGGAGCGCTCCGGCCAGGGCACCGAGGGCGCTGACGGTATTGAAGAGGCCGAACCCTTCAACGCCGTTGTGCCACACCCGCTCGGCGAACGCCGCCAAGACCACCGGCCCGTTCATGCCGAACACACCCAACAGCCCGGCCAGGGCAATGACCAGCAGCAACGGAGGCCGTTCCCGGACGTAGCGGAACCCGGCCAGGAGCTGGCCCTGCCCGCGAACCACCGGAACGCTTGTGTGCAGCTCGGCAGGACGGATGGCCGCGATCAGGCCGAGGACCAGCAAGCACAGCAACGAGTTCGCCGCGAACGCCGCGGCCGTTCCTGCCTGCGCAATGACAACTCCTGCCAGGGCCGGCCCCGCCATGGCGCCCAGCTGGCCGGTTGCATTGTTGAGGCCGATAGCGGGCCGGAGGGCGGCGTCGCCTACCACTTCGTTAACGAACACCTGGATGGCAGGCTGGTTGATGGCCGACGTCACGCCGAGCGCAGCGCAACTGGCGTAGACAGCCCAGACGGTGATGGTGCCGGTCGCCGCCCAGGCCGCCAGGCCCAGGGCCAGGACGGCAACGACGGCCTGGCAGGCCAGCATGATGCGCCGCTTGGAAAACATGTCCACCAGCAGGCCGCTCAGGGGCCCCACCACCAGCATGGGAAGGAACTGGAGGGCAACGGCCACGCCCACGGCGGCGGGACTGCCGGTCAGCTGCAGCACCAGCCAGTCCTGGGCGAGCCGCTGCATCCACACACCCACGCTCCCTGCAAACACCAGGGCCAGGAAGAGCCGGTAGTTCCGCTGCGTCAGCGGCTGGTACCACCGGGGCTGGTCCTGCGGGGAATGGACGGACTGTTCGGAACGCTGGCGGTCGGAAGACACGTCGGACTCAACTCAATAGTGGCGGGCAGGACCAGGAAAAATGTTCAGCGGGCGGAACGCAGTTTGACCGCCGCGGCGGCGAGGATGAGGGTGCCGGGAACCACCACGAAGAGTGCTGCGAGCATCCAGACGAAAACCACTGCCCCGAAGAGTGCGGCAGCCAGCAGGAGCGATCCGGTCCAGTCCCTGACGGACAGCGATTGGGCATTTTCGAGCGCCAAGCGCCAGGCACTCTTGCCATCCTTTGAAGAGACTGCGGCGTCAGGCCACCCGGCGGCGGTGCGCAGCAGCAGGATGGCCGCCCCGGCGGCAAGGATCAGGGTGGCCGGCAGGACCACTTCGCGGCCGGGCAGCTGCCCCACCCACGCGAGCAGCAGGTTGAGGACAATCACGACGGCGGCTGCCGCCGTCGTGATTCCCAGCTTCCAGCTGCCGGGCAGGGCAGCTTTGAACGTGCCCCAGAGGCCCCGGACGGAATCGTCGCGGCCGGAGAGGTGCCGTTCCAGGTGGGCGATTCCCGCCGCGTACGCGGCGGGAATCGTCACCAGCGGGATGGAGAGCACCAGGACCAGCACCCCGGCCAGGAGGGTCTCGGAGAACAATGCGAAGCGGTTCACCGGGACGGGTTCGTGGTGGTCGGGGGCGGGTGTGGTGCTGTCCATGGCGCTCATTTTCTGTCTCGGGTTCCCGGCACTAGCCTTTGAGGCCCTGGGTGGAGACGCCTTCGACGATGTAGCGCTGGAACACCAGGAAGAAGATCAGCACGGGCAGGAGGGCCAGGACGGACATGGCGATCATGGCGCCGTAGTCCGAGGACTGGGTCTGGTCCACGAAGAGGCGCAGCGCCAGGGGCAGCGGGTACTTGTCCGGGGTGTTCAGGTAGAGCAGCGGGCCCAGGAAGTCGTTCCAGCTCCAGATGAAGGAGAAGATCGAGGTGGAGATCAGGGCCGGCTTCATCAGCGGGAGCATGATGGACGTGAAGATCCGGACGTGGCCGGCGCCGTCGATCCTTGCCGCCTCGTCCAGCTCACCGGGGAGGTTGCGCATGAACTGGACCATGAGGAACACGAAGAACGCGTCGGCGGCGAGGAACTTGCCGATCAGCAGCGGCACGTACGTGTCCACCAGGCCCAGCTGCTGGAACACGATGTACTGCGGGATGATCACCACGTGGAACGGCAGGAGCAGGGTGGCGATCATCATGCCGAAGAACACGCTGCGGCCGGGAAACTTGATCCGGGCGAACGCGTAGGCGGAGACCGACGCGGAGAGGACGGTTCCCACCACGGCACCGACGGCCAGGATCAGGGAGTTGGTGAAGAACTGCAGGGTGGAGACCCCGCCGATCCCGTCCATGGCTGTGACGAAGTTGTCGAAGCTGAAGTTGTTGGACCACAGCGACGTGTTCGCGCCGCCGATCTCGGCATTGGGCTTGAACGAGGAGGCGATCATCCACAGGCCCGGGTACAGGACCACGGCCGTGAGTGCCAGCGCCACGACGTGGAAAATGGTGCTCTTGGCGCGCTTGGCACCTGCTGATTCGGATTTCGGGTTGTAGTGCGGCACCTGTGCGTCGCGGGCGGACTGGGTGGGGGTTGCCATGGTTGTCATTTTGCATCACCGCTGTAATGGACCCAGGACTTGGACGTGCGGAAGATGATCAGGGTCAGGATGCCCACCACGATCAGGAGCAGCCAGGCCATGGCCGAGGCGTAGCCCATCCGGAAATCGCTGAAGCCCCGCAGGTAAAGGTAGAGGGTGTAGAAAAGGGTGGAGCCGGCCGGACCGCCTTCACCGTTGGAGATGATGTAGGCCGAGTTGAAGATCTGGAACGCGTGGATGGTTTCCATCAGCAGGTTGAAGAAGATCACCGGCGACAGCATGGGCCAGGTGATGTTGAGGAACTTCCGCACCGGCCCGGCCCCATCCATGGACGCGGCCTCGTAAAGGTCGTTGGGGATCTGCTTCAGGCCGGCCAGGAAGATCACCATCGGGGCGCCGAACTGCCACACGGTCAGCAGGATGAACATCGGCATGGTCATGGCCGGGTTGCCCACCCACCCGCCCAGGTTGATCCCGAAGAGGGACAGGCCCTGGTCCACCGGGCCGGAATCGCCGAACATGGCCTTCCAGACAATCGCGATGGACACCGAGGCGCCGATCAGGGACGGGGCATAGAACGCGGACCTGTAGAACCCCTGGCCGCGGCGCTTGCTGTTCAGGAGCATCGCCACTGCCAGTGCGGCGGCGAGCTTGAGCGGGGTACCGAACACAACGTAGCTGACGGTCACGCCCACCGACTGCAGGAACCGCTCGTCCTGGAAGAGGGTGGTGTAGTTGTCGAAACCGATCCATTTGGGCGGATCAAACAGGTTGTAGTTGGTGAAGGACAGATACAGCGAGGAAATCATCGGCCCGATGGTGAGGGCGATGAATCCCAGCAGCCAGGGCAGCAGGAAGGTATAGCCGGCGCGGGCGTCCACCCCCCGCTGCCGCGACTTGCGCGGCAGCGGGGAGGCGGACGACGTCGAACGCCTGCTCAGGGTTGGGCTTTGGGTCACGGGTTCATTCCGTCAGTTGTGGACGTCTTGGTCAGTCAGTCTGCCTGGTCAGGCGTTCTGCTTGATGAGGTCTTCGGCTTCCTTGAACCAGGAATCGGCTGCACCGTCGATGGTCAGCTTGCCGTAGTTCAGGTCCGAGCTGACCCGCTTGAAGGATGTCTCGAGGGTGCCGAAACCGACGATGGGTGGCTCGGGAGCGTCCTTGAGGTACTGCTCGATCGACTTTTCGTAGTCGACGACGAGCTTGTCAGTACCTTCGAAAGTGGTGCCGTCCCGCTGGGTCTTCGA
Source organism: Pseudarthrobacter sp. GA104 (assembly GCF_009741265.1). Lineage (GTDB taxonomy): Bacteria > Actinomycetota > Actinomycetes > Actinomycetales > Micrococcaceae > Arthrobacter. Next base: position 3,004,424 of record NZ_WOWL01000001.1, on the reverse strand, counting down.
CGCCGGAACGCCGCGGGAGGTCTTGAAGATGTTGCCCACCTCGGGGTCGTTGACCATGAAGTCGATGAAGCGGGCAGCAGCATCCTTGTACTTGGTCTTGGCACTGGCCACCATCAGCATGGACGGCTTGAGGAACAGGCCCAGGTTGTCCGGGTCATCCGAGGGCACCGGCACAAGCTTGAGCTCCTTGGCGCCGCTGTCCCCGAGGTAGGCAGCCATGAAGTTGTCCCAGGTGACTTCGCTGGCGGTGACATTCGAGCCAAAGGGGGACTTGGGGGCGAGCTGGGTGACGCGCTCTTCGGAGACGAGGGCAGGGGTGCCGCGAAGGGCGGCGGTCTGGTTCCACCACTTCTTCAGGTCATCCTTGGTGAAGCCGAGCTTGCCGTCCTCAGTGAACGCTTGGATGTTGTTCTGGCGCAGCCAGATGTTGAACATCCACCAGACGCCGGTGTAGTCGGTGGAGCCGAAAAGCGCGCCGTTGCCCTTGGTGCCTACTTCGGCGAGGAAGGCGTTGTACTCCTTGTAGGTCCACGTGCCGTCCGGCTCGGCAATGCCCAGGGAGGCCAGCTTGGCGGGATCGTAGTAGACGGCGAAGGCGTTGGTGCTGGTGGGGATGCCGTAGGTCTTGCCCCGGATCTGGCCGGACGGCAGGAGGGACTTGTCAAAGGCATCCGTGTTGATCTTGACGGTACCCAGGTCCAGGAGCTGGTTGCGCTGGCCGTAATCCCGCAAGTAGGAGAGGTCCCACTGCATAACGTCGGGCAGGCCGCCGCCGGCAGCTTCGGTGGCACGCTTCTGCCAGTACCCGGCGAAGTCGGTGAAGTTGCCGTTGACCTTGATATCCGGGTTCTTCGACTCGAACAGCGCAATGGCCTTGCGGGTGCGCTCCGCACGGTCATCGTTGCCCCACCAGGTGTAATTGATGGTGACGGGCTTCTCGGCGGTGCCGGCCCCTCCGGAAGAGCTGGAGCCCGTTCCGCACGCCGCGAGGGCCGCAGCAGATGCGGTGCCGACGGCCACGGTGGTGAGGAAATGCCTTCTGTTGATCATGGGAGCCTCCTTGCTCGATCTGTGCAATGCTGTCGCCCACCTGCAACGGGAGTAGTGAGCTGGCTTACACGGCTTCTGAATCGATACAATATCGGCATTCCCGGCTGCGGGCAAGCGTTTTCCACGAATATGGGCAAGCGTTTTCCAAGAACACGTTTTCTCCCAGTGCCACAGCCCTCTCATTAGATGAAGGAGTCCCATGGATTCGCAGGATATCTCCCAGCCGGCCAGCGTCTGGAACAACATCGGAGGCATCGCCTACGGCGGGGACTACAACCCAGAGCAGTGGCCCGTCAGCGTCCGCCTGGAGGACCTGGAGCTGATGAGGGAAGCGGGCGTGAACTTCCTGAGCGTGGGAATTTTCTCCTGGGCACTGCTGGAACCCGCCGAAGGGAAGTACGACTTTGGCTGGCTCGATGAGGTGCTGGACAACCTCCACGGCATCGGCGTCAAGGTCGCCCTGGCCACCGCCACCGCAGCTCCCCCGGCATGGCTGGTACGGAAGCATCCGGAAATCCTCCCGGTCACGGCTGACGGAACCGTGCTGGGCCCGGGGTCACGGCGGCACTACACTCCGTCGTCGGCCGTTTACCGCCGCTACGCCAGCGGCATCACCCGGATGCTCGCGGAGCGCTACAAGGACCACCCCGCCCTGGCGCTGTGGCACGTGGACAACGAACTGGGCTGCCACGTTTCGGAGTTCTACGGCGAGGAAGACGCCGCCGCGTTCCGCCTGTGGCTCGAGCGGCGGTACGGCAGCATCGCGGCCTTGAATGCCGCCTGGGGCACGGCGTTCTGGTCCCAGAACTACGGCTCATTCGAGGAGATCCTGCCGCCCGCAGCCGCGCCTTCCACGCTGAATCCGGGGCAGCAACTGGACTTCCAGCGCTTCAGCTCCTGGGTACTCATGGACTACTACCGCGAACTCGTGGCGGTCCTGCGGGAAGTCACACCGGGCGTGCCGTGCACCACCAACCTCATGGCTTCCAGCGCCACCAAGTCCATGGACTACTTTGACTGGGCCAAGGACCTGGACGTCATCGCCAACGACCACTACCTCGTGGCCGCCGATCCGGAGCGGCACATCGAACTCGCGTTCAGCGCGGACCTCACCCGCGGCATCGCGGAAGGGGACCCGTGGATCCTGATGGAACATTCGACGTCGGCCGTCAACTGGCAGCCGCGAAACCGGCCCAAGATGCCCGGGGAAATGCTGCGCAACTCGCTGGCGCACGTGTCCCGCGGTGCCGACGCCGTGATGTTTTTCCAGTGGCGGCAGAGCTTCGCCGGCTCGGAGAAGTTCCACTCGGCCATGGTGCCGCACGGCGGCCGGGACACCCGGGTGTGGCGCGAGGTGGTGGAACTGGGGGCGGACCTGAAGCGGTTGGCTCCGGTGCGCGGTTCGCGAGTGGAATCCCGGGTTGCGATCGTGTTCGACTACGAGGCCTGGTGGGCCAGTGAGATCGACTCCAAACCGAGCATTGACGTGCGGTACCTGGACCTGCAGCGGGCGTTCCACCGCTCGCTGTTCCTTCGGGGCGTGTCCGTGGATTTCGTGCACCCTTCCGCTTCCCTTGATGGATACGACCTCGTGCTGGTGTGCACCCTGTACACCGTCACTGACGAGGCCGCGGCCAACATTTCCGCCGCGGCCTCCGCCGGCGCCACTGTGCTGGTGAGCTACTTCAGCGGGATCGCGGACGGGAAGGACCACGTCCGGCTGGGCGGCTATCCAGGGGCCTTCCGGGAGCTGCTGGGCGTTCGTGTTGAGGAGTTCCATCCATTGCTGGCCGGGTCGCAGCTGAAGCTGAGCGACGGGACCGTTTCTTCCATCTGGAGCGAGCACGTCCACCTGGCCGGCGCGGAAGCCATGCAGGCGTTTACCGAGTATCCGCTGGAAGGCGTTCCGTCCCTCACGCGACGGGCCGTGGGTTCGGGAGCGGCCTGGTACCTGGCCACGTTCCCCGATCCCGACGGCATTGATTCCGTGGTGGACCGGCTGTTGGAAGAGTCCGGTGTGGCCCCCGCTGCTGCGGCCGACCCTGGTGTGGAACTGGTGCGGCGGCGCTCTGCCGACGGGCAGGGCTTCCTTTTCGCGATCAACCACACGCGTTCGGATGCCGCCGTAGAGGCATCCGGCCAGGATTTGCTGACCGGCGAACCGTTTCCGGGGCGGGTCCCGGCGGGCGGCGTGGCGGTAGTTGCGGAGGGCTAGGCACCCGCGCCTAAGAACGTGCGACGGCGGCGCCTCCTTTGGCGTCGCCGCTCCGCTTTGCACAGGGCGGCCTGGAGGCGGAGCCGCTTGGGGCGGAGCGGCACAGGGCGGAGCGGCACAGGGCGGAGCGGCTTTTCCCGTTTTCCACATAGGGCTTTTGGGTGGCTGTCGTTGTCACACCCTGGTGGAAGACTTTGGCTATGGAAGCGGTATTGGGGACGGTTGCAGTGGGGGCGGAGCCTCGGGTGCCCCTTGCTGCCAGCGTGCCGCAGCCCTCGCCTGTGGTTATCGAAGGGGATAAGCCGGACTCCTCCCCTGCCATTCCGACCTTTGCCGATAAACCCCACGCATCGCGTGCCATTCCCACCGCTGCCGGTACACCCCACCCAACGCCTGTTGTTCCGGCTTCCGGAGGCGCGCCTGCGTCCCTGCCTGCCGCGCCGACCCTCGCTGATGCATTGGCCGTTCTGGCTGGTATTCCTGTGGCCCGCGATAGTGCGGGGATGGTTGAGCAGATGCGGCAGTGGGAGGACCTGAAATGCCTGGCCGGCGCGCAGCAGGCCCGGCTTGCTGTGGCCTTCGATCTATTGCAGCGGCAGGAGCAGGCTGACGCCGGCGTGCCCGTGGATGAGCAGGGCGCCGGTGTCGCGGCGCAGATCGCACTGGCACGGCGGGAATCCCCGGCCAGGGGGTCCCGGTTGCTGGGCCTGGCCAAAGCCCTTACGGGCATGCCCCGCACCTTCGCCGCCTTTCGGAGCGGCCAGCTGAACGAGTGGCGCGCCACCCTGATCGTGAAGGAAACCATCTGCCTCACGGTGGAGGACCGTGCCGGCGTGGATGAGGAACTCGCTGCCGACACCGGCACGCTCGACGGCGCCGGCGACCGCGCCATCGTCGCCGCAGTCCGCGCCGCGGCGTACCGCCGGGACCCCCGCTCCATCGCAAAGCGGGCCGCACGAGCGGTTACCGAACGGACCGTGAGCCTTCGCCCAGCCCCTGACACCATGACCTACCTGACCGCGCTGCTCCCCGTTGCCCAAGGCGTCGCCGCCTACGCCGCCCTGGCCAGGGACGCCGATACCGCCCGCTCTGCAGGAGACGAACGGTCCCGGGGGCAGGTTATGGCCGACACCCTCGTCGACAGGGTTAGCGGCACCCCGGCCGGCATCAGCGGGGTGGAGATTCAGCTCGTTATGACCGACCGCGCCTTGCTCCAGGCCGATTCAGAGGCCGCCCGGCTTCCCGGGTACGGCACCATTCCCGCAGACTGGGCCAGAAACATCGCCCTTGCCAGTACATCAGCCGCGGGAATGCCGCCAACAGACCCAAGCACCGGCAGCGCTAGTTCTCCTGCCGCTGACGGCACCGCCGGCGACGGTGCCGGAGGCGAGGGTGCAGGAGGCGAGGGTGCCGCGGGCGACCACGCCGCTGCTGTTCGCCGCGAGCTTGATGTGTGGGTCCGGCGGCTTTACACCGCCCCCGGCAGCGGGGACCTGCTGGCCATGGATGCCAAAGCCCGGCTTTTCCCGGCGGGGCTGAAGCGCTTCCTTCAAGTCCGGGACGAAACCTGCCGCACCCCGTACTGCGACGCCCCCATCAGGCATCACGATCACATCGCTTCCTGGCATAGCGGCGGCGCCACCAGCGCCGGCAACGGCCAAGGCCTCTGCGAAGCCTGTAACCACACCAAGGAAACCGGCGGCTGGGCGGCAGAACGCGTGCCCGGCCCGCGGCATACAGTGGCAACCACCACCCCAACCGGCCACACCTACTATTCCACCGCACCACCCCTCCCCGGAACATTCCCGGTACCTCAGGAAGACGGTAGGGGGCCACACCATGTGGACCAGGGAGCGGAGCCCCCCACTCGTGCACATCCGGCCCGCCCCGCCCGGGCCCCGGCAGTCGCACAGTCGCCACCCCACGATGCCGTCCAACTCCCGGGAAGGGTAATGCCGCCGCGCGTCTATAGGCGGGGAGAACGCGTCCATGCGCAAGGAGCAGGTGTCGGACGGCCACGGTCCAGGGAAAGCGCCCTTCCCTGGCCGCCACAAGATTAGGCAGCTCCGCCCCGGCTGGAACCTGATGGTTCCAGCCGGGGCGAAGCTGCCGCCCGCCGTCGGACGTGGTGGGCGGAGGAGGCGCCCACCCACGTTGTCCCAAGCCGTGTTGGCGGCGTGAAGACTAGCTGCTGATTGCGGATTTCATTTCGGCGTGGGCCTTCTTGCCGGCTTCCTCCGTGGACAGCCTCTCAAAGAGAACCTCGGAAGTGTAGCGCTTGATGATTTCCTGGATGGCCCCGGCACCCTTCGGCGGCGGCGCGGGGGCTTCGCCCAGTTCGTCCTTGATCTGGTCGATGAACTTGACCACCTTCACGTCTGACGGGGTCAGCTTGGACTCGATGGCCGCACGGACCTCGGAGTTCGGGTAGACGCCGCGGTCAGCCAGCAGGGTCTCGCCGGCCTTGACGTCGTTGGCCAGGAAGTTGATGAACTTGGCGGTCTCCTCAGGGTGCTTGGTGCGTGAGGACGCGGACCAGAACTGGGAAGCCTTGTACCAAAGCTTCGCATCGGCGGATGACCCGGTCTTGCTGGGGAACCGCAGGATCTTCAAGTCGCTGCCGGATGCCTTCTCCAAGGCAGGAGCCTGGTTGGACCACCAGAATGCCAGGCCGTTCTTGCCGGTGGCGAGTCCGGACTGGTCAAGCGGGGCGGCCTCAGCTTCCACAACCTCGGATGCGGTCGGAACGGCCTTGTTCTCGCTGAGCTGCTTCAGGAACGCCCACCATTCGGCGATGTCGCCCGGCTCGAAGCCCAGCTTGCCATCGGAGGTGTAGAGGGACTTGCCGTTCTGGCGTAGCCAGACTCCGAGTGACGCCTCGTCGGTCCCGTAGGCGGCAGCGCCGTAGGTGCCCTTCGGGGACTTGGCAGTGACCTCGGAGGCGATCCGCCCAAAGTCCTCCCAGGTCCACTTGGAGTCGTCAGGCAGCGGAACACCGGCAGCCTCAAAAACCTTCGGGTTCGCCAGGATGGTGGCGGCGTTGATGCCGGCCGCGATGCCAGTCAGGCCGTCTTCGCCCTTGCCCGCGTTCAGTGCCGCTTCGTCGAGCTTGGAGGTGTCGATGTCGTACTTGGACAGGTCAAGAAGGGCTCCGCGGCTGGAGTACTCGGTGATGTACTTTTCGTCCATCTGGATAATGTCCGGGGCATCGTTCGCCGCCACCTGGGTGGCAAGCTTGTCCCAATAACCGCTCCAGTCACCGAATTCCGGCTTGATCTTGATGTTGGGGTTTTCGGCCTCAAACTTCTTGATGGCTTCCTGGGTCAGCTGGGCCCGCTTGTCGCCGCCCCACCAGGAGAAACGGAGTTCGACGGGGCCGTCAGCGTTTTGTTGACCGGATCCCCCGCCACAGGCACTGAGGCTCAGAGCCATGACGACGGCGGCAGCAGCTGCTGCTACACCAGTCTTACGTCGGGGGCGTCGTCCGCCCGTGGAGGATGTTGCTGCCGGCTGCTTGGCTGCAGCAGGGGCAGAGCGGGAAAAAAGCGGCATTGGTGCTCCGATCTTCTTTGATCTTGGTGCTGGGGCTGGAGTTAGGGGATGAATCTCAAACGAGGTGGCACCGAAACGGGAAACCGTTTTCTTAGTCTAAGAATACAAGTAGCAAACTTGTATTACAAGATGTTTCAGAATGTTATGGACCTCGGAAGCGGCCCGTCGGCGGACGGGCCGCTTCCTGCAGCGCAGTTAGTACCGCGGCCGGCGAGGGAGGCGTGTAAAAGCCGGGACTGCTATTTGATGCCTGTGGTGGCAATGCCCTTGATGAGGAACCGCTGGCCGAAGAGGAACACGAGGAAGACCGGCAGGAGCGACACGATGGACATCGCGAACAGCGATCCCCAGCTCGTAGCCGACTGCGAATCCACGAAGGCGCGCAGTGCGACAGGAACCGTGAACATGTCGGGGTCCGTCAGGTAGATCAGGGCGCCGAAAAAGTCGTTCCACGTCCAGATGAACGTGAAGATTGTGGTGGTGGCCAGGGCCGGGACCATCAGCGGCAGGATGACCCGCAGGAAGATGCGGGGGTGGCCTGCGCCGTCGATCCTTGCGGCCTCATCCAGCTCCCGGGGAATGCCGCGGATGAACTGGACCATAAGGAAGACAAAGAACGCTTCGGTGGCCAGCAGCTTGGGCACGATCAGCGGCCAGAACGTATTCACCCAGCCGATCTGCGAGAAAAGGATGTACTGGGGAACGATCACCACATGGAACGGCAGCATGATGGTCAGCAGCATGATGCCGAACAGCAGCTTCTTCGCGGTGAACTGAAGACGGGCGAAGGCGTACGCGGCCATGGAGCAGGAGACCAGGTTGCCGAGGATCGAGCCAATCACCACAATCGCGGAGTTGATCATGTAGTGGCCGAAGGGATGCGTCAGGGCCGACCAGCCTGAGGTGTAGTTGCTCATTTCCAGGCTGTTGAGCCAGAGTCCGGGTTCGCGGAAGATCAGCTCGTTGGGACGAAGTGATGAAACCACCATCCACAGCAGGGGGTAGATCATCAACCCGCCGGCAAGGATCAGGACGGCGTGCTTCATCAGGGCCTTGCCGCGCTGGGCCTTGCTGAAGGCCAGTGTTCCGCGGGACTCGCGGGGCTTGCGATGGTTCGTAGGCTTGCCGGCACCTCCGGACTTCTTGTCCGAGGCGGGCAGCGTCTCCAGCTTAGTCGTCATAGAAAACCCAATACTTAGAAGCGATGAAGTTGATGGCGGTGAACACACCGATGATCACCAGCAGGATCCACGCCATGGCGGAGGCGTAGCCCATGTCGAACTGGCCGAAGCCCTTTTGGTAGAGGTACAGGGTGAAGAACATCGTGGAGTCCGAAGGGCCGCCGTTGCCGCCCGAGACGATGAACGCCTGGGTGAACGACTGGAAGGACCCGATGATCTGCAGCACGAGGTTGAAGAAGATGATCGGGCTCAGCATGGGGAGGGTAATCCGCCAGAACTGCTGGAGGGTGGTGGCACCGTCAACCCTGGCTGCCTCGTAGTACATGTTCGGGATCTGGCGCAGGCCGGCCAGGAAGATGATCATGGGGGCGCCAAAGGTCCAGACGTGCAGCAGGATAATCGAGCCCAGCGCCGTACTCGGGTCAGAAATCCAGCCGGGCCCCTGGATGCCGAACATGGCGAGGACCTGGTTCACCAGGCCGGTGGTGCCGAAAATCTGCTTCCAGAGGATAGCGACGGCAACCGAGCCGCCCAGCAGGGACGGCAGGTAGAACACCGAGCGGTAGAACGGCAGGCCTCGCAGGCCTTTGTCCAGGACGAGGGCAATCAGCAGCGCCACCGCAAGCTGGAGCGGGACCCCGATGAACACGTACGTGAAGGTCACGCCAAGCGAGTTGTGCAGCCGGGCGTCCGTGAGCATGCGGGTGAAGTTGTCCAGGCCCACCCATTCCGGAGGCTGGAGGAGGTTGTAGTCGGTGAAGGACAGGTACAGGGACATCAGCATGGGGCCGATGGTGATCGCCACCAGGCCCACCAGCCATGGCAGCAGGAAGATATAAGCGGCCTTGTTATCCCTGCCGTTGGCCTTCTTTTCCGCGGCGGTGAGTTTGCCCTTTCGCCGGGTAATGGAGCTGAGTTCGCTGATGGCGCTCACTGGTGGCGCCCCATTCGTCTTGATGGCACCGCTGCTGCCGGCATTCCTGCCGGGCGCGGTACCTCCGGTATGTGCTTAGCGGCCATGTGGTCTCCTTTGGTCATCGTGGCCTCCACGTTGGTGGTTTCCGCCCTGGGCGGAGGTGTGATCCCGCTGCGGGGCGGCATCCTCGCCAAATTATTGGCAGTGGGAGGCCCCGCGCCGCCGGGAGGTGGGGGTTTGAAAAAGCGGCTCCGTACCAAAGTAAACGGTTTCTTGACTCGTGTATAGCCCTTTGCTAGTTTTTGAGAAAACGCTTTCCGCGTTGTCTGTCACTACGAATAGAATCGAAGGGCCCAGGGGACGCAACAGTGCGGTTCCGTCTCACGGAATCTGTCTTGGCGCGGATGTGCTGTTCGGGAAGATCTCGCCGCAGGACGGCGCGAAAGGGGCTTCAAGAAGCCAGCTCCAAGCCGGCCTGACCCCCGGTTGGTCCCCGTTTGATCCACGCCATCAAAACCACATCCGAACAGGAGGCCAGCCAATGACAGGTAGCAGCCAGCGCGTCAGGCCCAGCGCCATCGCCGGCTACGAAGACTGGCCCGCCTATGTCCAGCAGCACCCCCGCTACCAGGCTGCCACCATTGCAGCCCAGGAACTTGCGGACGCCCTCGGCGTGCCCGGGGCGCCGGCGTCTCCTGACGTGACCGTCCAGTGGGAGGAGACGTACGACGGCGTCACCACCTCCCAGCTCAGCTGGCAGTTGGGCTTCGGTCCCCGGAGTACGGGCTGGCTGATCCGCCCGGCCGGCGCTTCCGGGCCGCTGCCCGGCATCCTGGCACTGCACTGCCACGGCGGCAACAAGTTCGGCGGCGCGGACCGGCTGGTTGAACTCCGCAAGTCCCATCCCTCCGCGAAAAACGCCCGGGCCGGCCATTACGGCGGCCGCGCCCTGGCCACGGACCTGGCCCGTGCCGGTTCCGCCGTCCTGGCCCACGACACGTTCGGCTGGGGCAACCGCCGTTTTGACCTATCGGTTCCGGCTTGGCGGACGGCCGACGCACTGGAGGCGAGGCAGGCGCAGTGGCGGCAGGACGGCGTCGTACCTTCCGAGGCCGACGTGTACAACGCCGCCGCCGGATTCCACGAGGAAACCGTGGCCAAGACCGCCGGCCTGCTGGGCACCAGCCTCGCCGGAATGGTGGCCCACGACGACCTCGCAGCCCTGGAGATCCTCGCCTCGCTGCCGGACGTGGACCAGCAAAGGCTCGGCTGCATCGGCTTCTCCGGCGGCGGGGGCCGGTCCCTGGCCCTCGCCGCGCTGAGCCCCCGCATCAAGAGCTACGTGGTGACGTGCATGATGACCACTTTCCAGTCGCTTCTGCCCGCCTACCTCGACGCCCATTCATGGCTGCTGCAGACGCCGGGGCTGTGGAAGCTGGGTGACTGGCCGGAACTCTCCGCCCGGGCCGCGGCCCGCCGCCTGCTGGTGCAGTACGCACTGGCGGACCAGCTCTTCCCTGAAGACGGCATGCGCGGCGCCCACCGCATACTGGAGTCCCTGCACAGCCCCGACAGCTACACCGGGAGCTTCTGGCCCGGCGGCCACGTCTTCACCGCAGGCATGCAACAGGAAGCGATCGATTTCCTGTCCGCCTCGCTCGGCGCCAAAGACCCTAAAACCCTTCCTCCCTTCAGCTACCAAGGACCCACCTCATGATTGATCAATCCGCCACAGCGCAGCGCGGCCGCCACGCCACGGGAGGTGCCGCCCCCGGGGGCGTCCAGCGCATCGCCCTGGTGGGCGTCCACGGCTTCGGCGAACAACACCTCGCCAACCTCGCCAGGCTCGAACAGGCCGGCACCGTGGAACTCGTCGCCGTCGCGGACCCCAACCCGCCGGCCCCTGGACGGCTCGCGAAATCCGTAACTGTGTTCGACAACCTGGCCCAACTGCTGGCAGCAGACCCCGGCGTCGACGTCGTCATTCTCGCCACCCCCATCCAGACCCATGCTCCCCTGGCCCTCGCAGCCCTGTCAGCGGGCAAGGACGTCTATGTGGAAAAGCCGCCGGTGGCCTCGCTGGCCCAGTTCCGGGAAATGCTGGCCGCAGCCGAAACCGCGGGACGCCTGGTCCAGGTGGGCTTCCAAAGCTTCGGGTCCCACGCGCTTCCCGCCATCCGGGCGCACGTCGCATCAGGCGGCATCGGAGACATCCTCGGCGTGAGCGCAAGGGGCGAATGGGTGCGCAGCAAGGCGTACTTCAAGCGCTCCCGCTGGGCCGGAAAGCGCAACCTGGACGGCACCGACGTGGTGGACGGGGTGGCAACCAACGCCCTGGCCCACGCCGTGGCCACGGCGCTCCACCTGGCCGGGGCGCACACCCTGGCGGACGTGGAATCGGTGGAGACGGACCTGTACCGGGCACACGATACCGAGAGCGACGACACCTCCGTCCTCCGCGTGCGCACCGCCGGCGGAACCACCGTCACCTGCGGGCTGACGCTGTGCGCGCCGGAGCAGCAGAACCCGTCCGTGACGGTGCACGGCACCCAGGGCGAAATCACCTTCTTCTACACCGAGGACCAGGTGGTCTTCAGCACCGCGGACGGCGAGCGCCGGGAGACGTTCGGCCGTACGGACCTGCTGGAGAACCTGTTGGCCGCGCGCTCCACGGGCACGCCGCTGCTGTGTTCGCTGGCGGACACCGGCGCCTTCACTACAGTGCTGGAAGCCATCCGGACGGCCCCGGCGCCGCAGCCCATCCCGCCGGAACATGTCATCTGGGAGGGCGAAGGCGACGACGCCCACCCCGTGGTTGACGGCATCGCAGCCGTCATCGAAAGGGCCCTCAAGGCCCAGGCCACCTTCGCCGAGCTGGGTGTTCGCTGGGCCCGGGACCTGCCGCCGGCCCGCACGCTCACTGTGGACCGCAAGCCCGTTGCCGGGTACCAGGACGGCAGCCGGATCCGGGCAGTGTCCTCGCCCCGCCCCTACCTGCATCCCGTCCGGACCCTGGCGGGCACGGTGGTGACGGACCACCAGCCGCTTGACCACGTGTGGCATCTCGGCGTCGGGGTGGCGCTGCAGGACGTGGACGGCATCAACTTCTGGGGCGGCCGTACCTATACCCGTGAAGCCGGCCAGTACGTCTGGCGCCCGGACCACGGCAGCATCACGGTCCGGGACACCCTCGTCGAAGAAACAGCTGCCCGGACGGGCGGACGGGACGGGAAGCTACAGGAACTCCTGGGCTGGAACGGTCCCGACGGCGCGCCGGTGCTCGTCGAGGAGCGCACCTGGACCTGGGCCGGCGTCAGCCCGTCCATCTGGCGAATGTCCCTGGACTTCGCCCTCTCCCCCGCGGGCGGCCAGCCCGTCAGCCTCGGGAGCCCCGGCTCCAACGGCCGCCTTGAAGGCGGCTACGGCGGGTTCTTCTGGCGGCTGCCCGCGTGCGAGGCCGCCACCGTATGGACGTCCGCCGGTTCCGGCGAGTCCGGGGTGCACGGTTCGGTGACGCCCTGGCTCGCCTGGGCTGCAAAGTTCGACGGCGGCGCGCCAGTCGGCGGGGCATCAGGCGCCGGGGCACCCGCCGGCAGCGCCACGCTCGTCTTCGTCGCCGCTGAGGGCTCCACCGACCCCTGGTTCGTCCGCGTGGACGGCTACCCGGGCGTCGGCCAATCCCTCGCCTGGGACACCCCGGTCATCGCCGAACCGGGCCGTCCGGTCCAGCGCAGCATCACCGTTTTCGTAGCCGACGGGATCCTGGGCACCACCGACATCGAAGCACTCATCAACCAGCAGGGGAACCGTTCATGAGCCAGACCACAGCCGACAAAACGCTGCATTCGGGCAGGACGGCCCCGGCCTCCGCGGCGGACCGCGCCATCAAACGCCGGCGCGTGCTGGACATCCTTGACGCCAAAGGGCGGGAATCCCTGCTCCTGACCACCAACACCGCGCTGACGTGGTACCTGGATGGCAGCCGGGTGCACATCAGCCTGGCCGGCGATCCGATCGCCGCCCTTCTCGTGGACCGCGAGGGCGACCACCTCGTCACCTTCAACAATGAGGCCGGCCGGATCGCCGCCGAGGAGCTGCCGGCCGGCGTCGCCCTGCACTCCGTACCCTGGTACGGCAACCTGCACGAGGCCGCTGCCGTCGTCGGACGTACTGCCTCGGCTGGAACTGGCCCGGGTGGAACTGCCGCCCAAGGCGGCACAGCCGGGCGTGGCACAGCGCCGCTGGCCGAAGCCGACGTGGCGTCGGAGCTGCGCGCCGCACGCCAGCAGCTGCTCCCGGCCGAGAGCACCCGCTATGCCCGGCTCAGCGCCGAGGTTGCCGTGATCATGACGGACGTCCTCTCCACGGCCCGGCCGGAGACCACGGAGTTCGAGCTGGTGTCCGCCTTGGCCGGCCGGGTTGTCGCCGCCGGCGCGGAGCCCCTGGTCCTGCTGTGCAACGGCAGCAGCCGCAGCGGGTTCCGGCACCCGCTGGCCACGCACTCGCCCCTGGGCCGCCGCGCGATGGCCGTCCTCTGCGCCCGTCGGGACGGCCTGGTTGCCAACATCACCCGCTGGGTAAGGTTCGACGCCGGCACGGCGGAAGAGCGCGACGCCGAGGCACGCATCGCCGCAGTGGAAGCAGACATCTTCGACGCCACGGTCCCCGGAGCACGGCTGGACCGGATCTTCGCCGAGATCCAGGCCTCCTACGCCCGGCACGGCTTCGGCGCGGACCAATGGGAGCAGCACCACCAGGGCGGTCCCGCCGGCTACGCGGGCCGTGACCCCCGGGTTACGGCCGCCGCGACGGACACAGTGGTCCTGGACCAGGCCTTCACCTGGAACCCGTCCGGGCCCGGCGTCAAGATCGAGGACACGGTCCAGCTCACCGCAACGGGCCTGCGGGTCCTCACCGTCGACCCCCGCTGGCCCTCGACGGCGGTCAACGGACTGGAGCGGCCGGCCACCCTCCAGCTCTAGCCACAACGCTCGCTCAGTTCCTGCGGAAAAAACCGAAACGCTCTATCAGTTGACGCCGTAGTCCCGGCACCAACTGATAGAGCGTTTCGGTGAAACCGACATCAAGTGAGAGAGCGTTTCGGTTAAACCGACATTAAGTGAGAGAGCGTTGTCAGGGAAGTACGAGTTCCCCGTCGACCCGGCGCGGGATGCCCAGCGGGTTGCTTTCGTGCAGGGCCGGGTGCAGCACCGTTTCGGGCGCATCCTGGTAGGCAACCGGACGCTGGAAGCGGCGCACCGCCGTCGCGCCCACCGAGGTGAACAGCGAGGTGGTGGCCGGGTAGGGGCCGCCGTGCTGCTGGGCCCAGTTGACGGCCACACCGGTGGGCCAGCCGTCGAAGAGGACGCGGCCGGCCAGCTCGGACAACTGGCCCACAAGGCCGGACACGTCCTCGCCCGGCTGGGCGTGCACGGTGGCGGTGAGGCTGCCCGGCACCTTGGCCAGGACCGCGGACAGCTCCTCCTGGCCCGAGTACTCGATCAGCATGGTGGTGGGGCCGAAGCACTCTTCCAGCAGCTCCCCGGGGCGCTCCAGGACCTTTGCCGCCGAGGTGGAAAAGACCACGGGTGCGGCGCCGTCGGACACTGCGTCCTGGTCCACGGTGCCGCTGACCACCTTCACGCCCTCCACGGACGCGAAGCTGCGCAGGCCGTCCGGGTAGGCCTCCGCAATCCGGCTGGTGAGCATGCCCAGGGCAGGCTTGTCCTTGCTGGCTGCCGCCACTTTCGCGGCAAAGTCTGTGCCAGCCGGGATGAACACCAGGCCGGGCTTGGTGCAGAACTGTCCGGCGCCCAGGGTGAAGGACCCTGCAAGCCCGGCAGCGAGCTGGTCCGGGCGTTGCGCCAGGGCTGCCTCCGTGACCACTACCGGGTTGAGGCTGCCCAGTTCGCCGTAGAACGGGATGGGATCGGGGCGGGACGTGGCCAGGTCGAAGAGGGCGCGGCCGCCGGGGATGGACCCGGTGAAGCCCACGGCCTTGATGGCGGGGTCCTGGACCAGCGCTGTTCCCACTTCGCGGCCGCTCACCAGGGCGAACAGGCCGTCCGGAGCGCCCGCGCCGCGCAGCGCCTCTGCCACAATCTCCGCCGTTCGCTCGGACAGCCGGAGGTGGCCCGAGTGCGCCTTGACGATCACGGAGCAGCCCACGGCCAGGGCCGAGGCAGTGTCGCCGCCGGCAACCGAGAAGGCGAACGGGAAGTTGGAGGCGGAGAAGACCGCAACCGGTCCGATGGGCCGCAGGATGCGCCGCAGGTCCGGCTTGGGCGGGGTGGAGTCCGGATCCGCGTGGTCGATGATGGCCTCAAGGTAAGTGCCCTCGGTGATCACCCGGGCGAACAGGCGCAGCTGGCCGGTGGTGCGGGCCACTTCGCCGGTGAGGCGGGCGGCGCCCAGGCTGGTCTCGGAATCCGCGATCTCGACGAGCTCGGCGGCGTTGGCGTCCAAAGCATCGGCCACAGCGTTGAGCCAGGCAGCGCGCCGGGCATCCGAGGCAGCCGCGGAAGCTTTCGCTGCCTTCGTGGCCGCAGCCGTGAGCTCGGTAAGGGAAAGGGTTGCAGTAGTCACTGGGATCCTGTTCGTCGTGATTAGGTCTGCGGGTTGTCAGTGAACCGGAAGCCGAGCCCCGGCTGGTCCGTGAGGGTCACCCGGCTGTTGCTGAACCGGACCGGCGACGGGCCTGCCAGGATCCCCAACTGTTCGAAGGATGCCTCTTCGACGTCCTCCACCATGGTGGGCTCCGCCAGGGTCAGGGCCAGCTGCCCGGACAGTTCGGGCAGCAGATGCGGCATGACCCAGATGCTGTTGGTCCGTGCCAGCTCAACGATCCGCCGGAACGGGGTAATGCCTCCCACCCGGACGATGTTGGGCTGGATGATGTCCACCGCTTCCGCCTCAATGAAATCGCGGAACCGGTAGACGGTGTGCAGGTTTTCGCCAAGGGCAATCGGCACCGGTGAATGCTTGCGGAGCCGCCGGTACGCCCAGAGATCGTCCGCGCGGATGGGTTCCTCGAGCCACTCCAGCCCGAATTCGGACAGGACGTCGAGGGCCCGGAAGGTGGCGGGCAGGTCCCACCGCTGGTTGGCGTCGATCATGAGCTTCCGGTCCGGCCCCAGCACGGAGCGGACCGCGGCAACACGTTCGCGGTCCTCGCGCAGGTCGGGTTTGCCCACCTTGATCTTCACTGCCTGGTGCCCGGCCGCGACCCAGCGTTCGGCCTGCGCCACCAGCTCGTCAAGGGTGTAGTGCAGGTTCACCCCGGAGCCGTAGACCTCGGCAGACTCCTGCCGCTGGCCGAGGTATCCGGTGACGGAGGTTCCGGCGCGGGAGGCCTGCAGGTCCCAGAGGGCAAGGTCCACCCCGGCCATCGCGATGGTGGTCAGTCCCCCGCCGCCGGCCTCATGCAGCCGTTTCCACAGCGCGTCCCACACCACCTCGGGGTTGGCCGGCAAGCCGGCGACGAAAGGCGCAATGTCATGGTCCAGCAGTGCCTTAACCGCCTGGGGGCCGATGGTGGGCGTCCAGGAGAAACCGTGCCCCGCGCCGCCGTCGTCCGTATGGATCTCCGTGACGATCACGTGGTTTTCAGGTGCTTCCACGCCCCAGCTGCGGCGCAGCGGAACCGTGATGAGGCGGGTGGTGAGGCCCGTGATGCGCGGTGCGGTGCGCACCGCTTCGGCGGCCGGGGCGCCCATCAGCGGCCGGCCAACTCGTAGCCCCTGGCGAGGATGGCCTTCAGCTGGACCAACTGCTCCTCGGTGGGGTCGACCAGCGGCGGGCGCACGGGGCCCACCGGCAGGCCGCCCAGGCGCAGGCCTGCCTTGATCAGTGAAACGCCGAAGCCCGGAGTCTGGTCACGGAGCCGAACCAGCGGCGCGTAGAAGCCTTCCAGCAGGGCGTTCCGGCGGTCCTCGTCGCCCGCTTCGTAGGCATGGTAGTAGGCCGTGGCGATTTCCGGCGCCATGGCGAACGCGGCGGACGAGTACAGCGGGATCCCCAGTCCGCGGTAGGCGCCCTGGGTCAGTTCGGCGGTCAGCAGCCCGTTGAAGAACGCAAAGTCCCGGCGTCCCGTGGCGCGGACCGCGGACACAATTTCCTGGGCCAGGCCAACATCGCCGAGCCCGTCCTTGAAGCCGATGACCTTGGGGTTGGCGGCCAGCCTGGTCATGGATGCGGCCGTGAACCTGGCGTTGCCGCGGTGGTACACGATGACCGGCAAGCTGCTGGCGTTGGCCACGGCCTCGACATAGGCAACCAGACCGTCCGTGGGGCCGGTGACCAGGTACGGCGGCAGCACCAGGAGCGCGTCCGCGCCTGCTTCTTCGGCAGCGCGGGCGGCGGCGAGGGCATGGCCCAGGGGTCCGCCGGCTCCTGCTACTACCGGCACCTTTCCGGCAACAACCTCGACGGCGGCAGCGACTACGATGCGGATCTCGTCGATGCTGAGGGCGTGGAATTCGCCGGTGCCGCAGGCGGGGAAGACGCCGCCCGGCCCGAACGGAAGCCGCGAGCTGATGTGTTCTTTGAGCAGTTCCACGTCGACGGCACCAACGGCTGTGAACGGGGTGACGGGGAAGAACAGTACGCCGTCGAATTTCATGGTGTCTCCTTGGCTCCGCCGCCGGTGCTGACCAGCGCGGAGTTCTCGTCGTTGAGGGTGGAACGGGACTTGAGTTCCGTGCGCCAACTGCGCGCGGGGTGCCAGCCCAGGAGTTCCTGTGCTTTGGCGATGGAGAAGGCCGGGCTGGTGCCGGTGAGCCCTGCGCTGAGGACTTCGCTTCCGGGCAGGAATTTTGGCATCAGTTCGGCCAGGGGCGCGGTGGCGAGGGCGTCAGCGGCTCCGACGAAGAAGGTTTCCCCGTTGGGGATGAACGGCATCCTTTCCAGCAGCAGGTCGAGGAAGTCCGCCACGTCCCGGGCGTCCACGTAGTTGAACAGGGCGGGTGCGGAGAGGGCGGGGTCGGCCAGCCGTTCCACAAGGGTGTGGCCCTGCTGGGTGGGCGCGCCTTCCCACTCCTCCGGGGAGATCACGTAGCAGGGGCGGAACGCCGCGTAGCGGATCTTTTCGCCCTGGGCTGCCGCGAAGGCCTGGACGGTCTGCTCCGCGATGAGCTTGGAGAGCGCGTACGCGTTCCACGGCTTCGGCGGGGTCCGCTCATCCAGCGGGAACGACGGCGGCAGCCAGCCCGCAGGTGCGCCGTAGCCCAGCACGGTGGGGCTGCTGGCGGTGACGATCTTCGGCACGCCCACTTCCGTCGCGGCGCTGACCACGGCGAAGGCGAGGCGTGTGTTCGTAGCGAAGATGACGTCCTCGGGCGCGCTGAAAGGCACCGCGATCGCAGCGAGGTGGATGACGGCGTCGGGCGTGGTTTCCCGGAGGAGGCGCGGCGCCTCGCCCGGCGCCAGGAGGTCGGCGGTTTCCTGCACCACCCCGGCGGGAAGCTGGTCCGCCGGGACGGCGTCGCGGTCCACGGAGATGACCTGGTGGCCTTTGCCGGCCAGCCCCGCCACCACGCTGCGTCCCAGCCGGCCGGAGCCGCCGGTGACAAAGATCCTGCTCATGGTTGTTCCTTCAGGTTCTCGGGCCGGTCACTTGCCGCGGCGGAGGTCGATGCCGAGGTCCAGGTCCGCGATGCGTACGGGCAGGGAGGTCTCGAGGGAGCGGTTGCCGGCGATGCCCACGGACACCGACCTCAGCCCGTCCAGGTAACCGGAGGGGCGGCCCAGCGGGTCCTCGCCCGGACCGTTGAAGAGGTCCGAGAGCAGGAGCTCGTCGCCGCCGCCGTGTCCGCCTTCGCCGTTGACGATCGGCACCTCGTAGGCGGCTTCCCAGTGGCGCTGGACCACCAGGCGTTCGCCGTTGCGGCGGATGGCGTCCTCTTCCTCCACCGGGGTGGCGCTGGGGTCCACCACAGTCTTCTTGTCCGTGCTGTGCAGCACGGCGGCGCGTTCCACGACTTCCAGCTCGGCGCGGCCCTCGGTGCCGTTGACTGCGACGCGATAGCCCTCCCAGGGGCTGTGGGCGTTCAGCGAGTAGCTCAGGCGGGGCCCGCCCTGGTACTCCACCACGAGTGCGAGGTTGTCCTCGATGGTGATGCCGCCGGTGAAGACGTCCTGGTCGCGGCGGTAGCCGTCGTAGTGCTCGTTGTCCAGGAACAGCGCCTTGAGCCGCTCGTCCTCCCGCAGGTCCAGCGCGAAGGGGTCCTTCGCGCTGGTGCTTGTTCCGGCGGCGGAAGCATCGGCGTCGGGCGTGCCGCGCTCCGGACGGGGGCCCAGGCCGCGCTCGGCGGCGTTCGTGTCACCGTAGAACTTCAGCCCGCCGGAGGCGAACACGCGCTCGGGGACGTCGTCGATCCACCAGTTCACCAGGTCGAAGTGGTGGGACGCCTTGTGGATGAGCAGGCCGCCGGAGTTCTTCTTTTCGCGGTGCCAGCGGCGGAAGTAGTCCGCGCCGTGGACGGTGTCCAGCACCCAGCTGAAGTCGACGGACGTGACCTTGCCGATCACGCCGCTCTGGATGATCCCCTTCAGTGCGGTGTTGCGCGGCGAATAGCGGTAGTTGAAGGTGACCACAACGTTGCGGCCGGTCTCGTGCACGGCCTGGGTGATGCGGCGGCAGCCCTCGGCGTCGATGGTGAGGGGTTTTTCGACGACGACGTCCGCCCCGGCGCGCAGGCCCTCCACGATGTAATCGGCGTGGGTGTAGTCCGGCGTGGTCACGATGACCCGGTCGATGTTGTTGGCCTGGATGAAGGCTGTGAGGTCCGCCGGATCAAAGGACGCAACGGGTCCCGGGGCGCCGAGTTCCTGGATGAGCTGCTGGTAGAACTCCACCCGGCCGGGGTTTACATCCGAGAACGCCACCAGTTCGGCGGTATCTGCGTGCTTGCCGAAGATCGCGCGGATGTACATCTCGGAGCGCCCGCCGGTCCCGATCAGGGCGATGCGGGTCTTTCCGCCCCGGCGGGCGGCAGCAGCTTGGGCGCCGGGAACGGCGTGAAGGCCGTCCGCGGACTCGGACCGGGCCTCTGAAGCAGAAGTCGACTCGGCTGTGTTGACCATGAGGGTCCCTTTCGAAGGCTTAAATCCGGCCCGCCGGGCCGTTGTTCGGGGTTGATCCGGTTCTATGCTGACGAGGCGTGAGAAAACGCTTTCCGGATTCGTTATATGAGTTCTATCAACCGGACCGCCCATCCGTCAACCATTGGCAGCGTTGTGAGAAAGCGTTTTCTACCCCGGCGCGGCGGCCGCACGGGAAAAGCCGGGAAAACCGTGCGGGAAAATTCGGGAAAAGAAGAGAAATCGCTTTCCCGTCCCGTTATATGCTTTCACGTACGACATGCTCTGACTAGTACGTCGACAAGGAGTTGGCCGGGTACCCCCGCCAGCGGACTGCGCCCGGGCCTGCCGGCTCCGGCGCTGAGGAAGGGGCCACTTATGGTCAGGAAATCGGCTTCCGGCCGGATCGGCATCGCGGATGTTGCCCTCAAGGCGGGCGTCTCGCACGCCACGGTTTCGCGCGTCATGAACGGCAACTTCACTGTTGACCCTGAGATCGCCGCCCGCGTGAAGGCAGCTGCGGCTGACCTGAAGTACCAGCCCAACCCGGTGGGACGAAGCCTGGCCCTCGGCAAGACCGACACCATCGGCATCGTGGTGCCGGACCTGGCCAACCCCACTTTCCAGGCCATCCTCCGCGGCCTCAGCCGGGCGGCCGCCCAGGACGGCTACCGCGTCCTCATCGCCGACTCCTTTGAAGTCTCCAGCGAGGAGTCCATCCTTGCGGGTGAGGCGCGGCGGCGCTGCGATGGCCTGGTCCTGTGCGCTCCGCGCATGAGCGACGCCGAGCTGGAAGAGCTGGCCCCGTCACTGCGCCCGCTGGTGCTGATCAACCGCACCACGGCAGCCGCCGATGTTCCCAGCCTGGTGGTGGACTACGGCCAGGGCGTGCAGGACATCGCCGAACATTTGGTAGAGCTCGGGCATACCCGCCTCGCCTTCCTGGCAGGGCCTCCCCGCAGCGCGTCCAACAACCTCCGGCTCCAGGGCCTGGAGGCGTTCAAGGCCGCCCATCCGCATGTTGAGGTCACCATGCTTGAAGGCGGCTCCGATTTCGACACCGGCCATGGGTCAGTAGACGCGGTGCTGGAGAGCGGTGCCACCGGGATCCTGGCCTTCAACGACCTCGTGGCCATGGGCCTGATGAGCGGGCTGCACGAGCGCGGCCTTGACGTTCCCGGCGACATCTCCGTCACCGGGTTTGATGACATCCCCTTCGCCAAATACACGACGCCGACGCTCACCACGGCAGCGGTGCCCATCACCGAGCTGGGGGCGGAGGCATGGCACCAGCTGCGGGCCCTCATCCGGAATGAAGCGAGCCAGACTCCCGGCAGCCGCTACCAGCCGAGGCTCGAAGTGCGGGCCAGCACGGGCCCGGCCAAGGCCGCCCGCACCGCGGTGCACGGCTGACATCCGCTCACGGGGCTGGCCTGGCCTCCGCCGGATCCAGTCCTGCTTCCTTGTAGTAGCCCTGGATGTGGGCGGCAACGAGCCTTGCCGCCCGTTCGCCGTCGTCATTCCTGATGGCGGCGAGGATGCCGCCGTGCTCCGACTTCAGCCGCGATGCCGTGTCCTCCCAGTCGGGGAGGCTGGAGGTGATCTGCGCGGCATAGCTCTGGATGGATTCGCGCAACGATCCCATCATGGCGCTCACGACGGCATTGCCGGCGGCGTCGGCCAGGGCAAGGTGGAACCGGACGTCCAGCGCCAGGAACTCGTCGACGGCAAGCCCTTCCGCGGCCATCTGGTCCAGCAAGGCGGCGGCTGTCTCCAGCTCCGGCGCGTCCGGCCTGGCTTTCGACGCGGCCCAGGACTCGAGGAGCACCCGGGTTTCCACGATGTCCGCCACCGGAAGGTGCTGGGTTGCAACGTGCAGCCGCAGGGCAGAGCCGAGGGCCGCCGTGGGATCCGAAATGACCACCGTGCCGGCCTCCGGACCCGAGCCGACCCCGGCCCGGACCACGCCCATCGCCTCAAGGATCCTGATGGCCTCGCGCACGGACGTTCGCGAGACCTTCAGCTGTTCCGCAAGCGTGCGCTCGGCCGGAAGGCGGCCGCCCACGGTCAGCCTGCCCTCCGAAAGCTCATTTTCGATCCACGACAAAACAAGCTGGTGCGTCCGCATAGGGCAATGGTACTTGATGTGGTTGGACCACATGGCCTACAGTGTGGTTAGACCACAGGAGGTCCCGGATGCGGACCTGCCGGCCAACGGAGGACGCCATGACCCACACCATCCAGCCCAACAATCCGGAAGCAACTCCCGCACCGGACGCGACGGATATTCCGGCCACAACGCCGCCCGCCCCGTCCACTACCCAGGCACCGGCCGCTCCCCCGGCCGCCGCTGCCGTGCCGGCGGCGCTGAAGCGCCGCATCCCGAAGTACTCGGACCTGGCTCCGCTGATGCAGTTCAAGAAGCCGGAGTTCAGCAAGGAAGCCCGGCTCAAGCGGGCCAGCACGGTCTGGGAGCTGCGGGACATCGCCAAGCGCCGCACCCCGCAGGCGCCTTTTGACTACACGGACGGCGCCGCCGAAGCGGAAATCACCCTTCGGCGTGCACGCCAGGCCTTCCTGGACATCGAATTCCGGCCCGGCATCCTGCGGAACGTCTCCGCGATCGACCTCAGTACCGACATCCTGGGCAAGCCGTCCCGCCTTCCGGTGGGGATCGCGCCCACCGGCTTCACGCGGATGATGCAGTCCGAGGGCGAGTACGCCGGTTCGCAGGCAGCCGAGGCCGCCGGCATCCCCTACACGCTGTCCACCATGGGCACCGCGTCCATCGAGGATGTTGCCGCCGCCGCACCGAACGGCCGCAACTGGTTCCAGCTGTACCTGTGGACGGACCGCGACCGCTCGCTGGAACTGATCGAGCGCGCCGCCAAGGCGGGTAACGACACGCTGATGGTCACCGTGGACACCGCCGTCGCCGGCGCCCGCCTCCGCGATGTCCGCAACGGCATGACCATCCCGCCGGCGCTGACCATCAAGACTGTCCTTGATGCGTCCTACCGGCCCGCCTGGTGGTTCAACTTCCTCACGCATGAGCCGCTGACCTTCGCTTCCCTGTCCCGCTACACCGGCACCGTGGCGGACCTGATCAACTCCATGTTCGACCCCACCCTGACGTTCGAGGACCTGGACTGGCTGCGCGAAACCTGGAAGGGCAACCTGGTGGTCAAGGGCATCCAGACCGTGGAGGATGCCCGCCGGGTTGTTGGCCATGGAGCGGACGGCGTCATCCTGTCCAACCACGGCGGCCGCCAGCTGGACCGGGCCCCCATCCCGTTCCATTTGCTCCCCGAGGTCAAGGAAGCCTTCACCAAGGACAACACGGATGCGGCGATCATGCTGGACACCGGCATCATGAGCGGCGCGGACATCGTGGCAGCCCTCGCCCTGGGCGCCGACTTCACGCTGATCGGCCGCGCTTACCTGTACGGCCTGATGGCCGGCGGCCGGGCGGGCGTTGACCGCACCCTGCAGATCCTCGAGAAGGACATGGCCCGCACCATGGCGCTGCTGGGCGCCAGCAAGATCTCCGAGCTGACCCCGGACCACGTGCGCCTGCTCAACAACTAAGCCCCGCCCAACCGGCTCGCAGTTAACGCACCGAAATCCGGATTTGAATGCGTCAACTGCGAGTCAGTTGGATTAAGAGCTACTTCTTCCGGCCGAACTTCGGCAGGTTGGGGAGGTTGGCCAGGAGATCCGCGGCCTTGGTGGCGGCGCGCCCCACGGTCCTGCCGATCTGCTGGGGCACGCTGTCATCACTCAGTGGCGCGGTGGTTCCGCCGGGAATCACGACGGCGGGACTCAGGTCCGCACCGTCCCTCGCCAAGACTCCGGCGGACACAGCCTCGGCCGCTACTGCGCCGGCGGTCGCGGCCTCCTTGTGTGCGGCAGCCGCCTTCCTGGCTTGCGCGGGCGCAGGTTCGGCCCGCTTGGCGTCAGTGGCTGCGGCCGGGGCCGCGCCGGCTGCCGCAGCCGGCGCCGGTGCCGCCGAACCGACGTCGAGCGTTTCCAGCCAGCTGGCAATCCCCTCCAGCGGCTTACGGTTCAGTGCGTAGTAGCGCTTCTGCCCCTGGGCCCTCATGCTCACCAGCTGGGCTTCGCGGAGGACTTTGAGGTGCTTGGAAATGGTGGGCTGGCTTGCCGCCAGTTCCTCCACCAGTTCGCCCACGGCCTTGTCTCCGGAACGGAGGGAGACGAGGATGTCCCGCCGGGTCGATTCCGCTATGACGGCAAATACGTCGTCTGTCACCATGCCTCCCACCCTAGCGACATATACGCCCAAAGGCATCAACTATTTCGGCCGGTACCCGTCACCATTGCCCCGGTTTCCCGGCAGTGCTAGAACGGTGTCACTGCTGCCCGGATTCCCGCGCGGCGGCCACCACGGTTTGAGGGGTGGGTGGTGATGGAGTTCCTTCGCCAGCAACTGTTCAATATCATCGCGTTCGTGTTCCTGGGCTTTTTCGTGGCGGTCTGGGGCGCGGTGCTGCTGCGCGTCGGATTCTGGGTGCCGGACGGACGCACGGTGGCGCCGCCGCTCAACGGGGCCCTGGTCACGGCGGCCGGAGTCCTCGCCACGTCGTTGAGTTCGCTGACGGCGTCGGCCTTGGGATTTACCATCGCCGAGGTCCGTCGGGACGAGCTTCAGCGGGAGCCGGGCAGGCCCGCGGCCTTCAATCCTGCCGAGATCACAGCCAGGTTGTCCGGGCGGATCATTGCAGCGATCCTGGTCTACCTCGCCGTGGGCCTGGCCGTCCTGTTGCTCTGGCTGGCCAAAGGGACGGCATCAACGGACCTGATCGGCGCTTTCGCTTTGTCCCTGCTGGGCTGGCTCATCGGCGCTGCCGGGGTGGTGTTCCAGACGGAAAAGCCGAGCAGCTGACCAGGCAATCAGCGCAAGGAAGTTGAACCGGCACTGGTCGAACCCGCGGTCAGTCGAACCAGGGGTCCAGCCCGTGGAGCGGGAAGACTGCCTTCCTCGTGGCCATGACCGTCCTGTCCACGGCATCGTTGGGGTCGAAGCCCACTTCCCAGGACCGCCACCACAGTTCCACGTCGTCGCCCATCAGGAGGGGGGCGTCCCTGCCGAACTTTGCCAGGACATAGGCGCGCCAGTCCTCCGGGACGGGAGTGCGCAGCGGCACGGGCCGCCCTGACGCGATGGCAATCAGGTGGCTCCAGGACCGCGGGACCACGTCCGTAACGTTGTACCCGCCGCCCCCGGTGGCGATCCAGCGGTTGTCGCAGTGCCGGGCGGCGAGACTGCCGACGGCGGAGGCGGCCTCCCGCTGCCCGTCAACGCTGAGGTTGAGGTGTGTCAGCGGGTCCGTGCGGTGGGAGTCGCACCCGTGCTGGCTGACGATCACCTCCGGCTGGAAAGCGGCCACCAGCTGCGGCACCACCGCGTGGAAGGCGCGAAGCCAGCCGGCATCCCCCGTCCCTGACGGCAGGGCGACATTCACCGCCGTCCCCTCGGCCTGCGGACCGCCGATCTCATTGGCGAATCCGGTTCCGGGGAAGAGCGTAAGGCCGCTCTCGTGCAGCGAAATGGTGAGCACACGGGGATCATTCCAGAAGATGCTCTCCGTCCCGTCCCCGTGGTGGGCGTCGACGTCGATATATGCCACCTTGCTGATGCCGCCGTCGAGCAGCTTCTGCACGGCGAGTGCAGCGTCGTTATAGATGCAGAACCCGCTGGCCCGTTCGCGGGCGGCATGGTGCATGCCGCCGCCGAAGTTAACCGCGTGCAGCGCGGAGCCGTCCAGGATCCGGGAAGCTGACAGCAGCGAACCGCCGGCCAGCCGGGCTGCCGCCTCATGCATGCCGGCGAAGGCGGGATCGTCTTCCGTGCCCAGCCCGCGGGCCTCATCGGGCTCCGCCGGGTTGGCGCTGACCCTGCGGACCGCCGCAACAAAGTCTGCGGAATGCACCGACTCCAGCGCGGCGTCGTCCGCCACTTCGGGCGCTTCCACCACGACGTGGTCCAGGCCGAACAAACCCAGGCTGCCGGCCAGGCGGGCTGTCAGGTCCATCCGCTCCGGCGCCATCGGATGGCCCGGACCGAAATTGTAGGCAGTCATGTCAGAACTCCACGCCACCACCGTTGGGGGCGCGGGCTGGCTGAGACCCGGGAGGTATGTCATCAATCACAGGCTACCTGAGCCGGCGGCCCCTCCTGCCCGGCCATAACGCCGCATTAGTGGTTTACTACTGAGGGAAGCAGTTTCTACCGAGGAAAAGCCACACATGACGCAAAGCCAGTCGAGGCCCCGGAACCCGGCCAGCTGGCATCCCGCAGCGCAGGAGCGGGAAGGCCTCTGGATCCTTACGCGGCTGCGCGACTTCATTGACGACATCGCAAACACCTCCCCGGCCCGGCTTGCCCTGACGGTGTTCGCCGCCGTCTGCCTGGTCTTCACACTCATCCTCTCGCTGCCGGTCTCGTCCGCCGCCGGCACGCCCACCCCGGTCCACCAGGCGCTGTTCACGGCAGTTTCGGCCGTGTGCGTCACCGGCCTGACCGTGGTGTCGACGGCGGTCCACTGGTCCTTCTTCGGGCAGCTGGTGATCCTGGTGGGCGTCTTCATTGGAGGCCTGGGCACGCTGACCCTGGCCTCCTTGCTTGCCCTGATGGTCAGCAAGCGGCTGGGCGTGCGGGGGAAAATCATCGCCGCGGAATCCATGAACAACGCAGGCCGCCTGGGCGAGGTGGGCACCCTACTGCGGATCGTCATCACAACATCAGTGGTGATCGAAGGAATGCTGGCGCTTGCCCTTGTCCCGCGGTTCCTGACCCTGGGAGAGCCGTTCTGGCAGTCCGTGTGGCACGGGATCTTCTACTCCATCTCGTCCTTCAACAATGCCGGTTTTACCCCGCATTCGGATGGGATCGTGCCTTACGAAACGGACCTTTGGATCCTGGTCCCGCTGATGCTCGGCGTCTTCCTGGGAAGCCTCGGGTTTCCCGTGGTGATGGTCCTCCAGCAGAACGGGCTGAACTGGAAGAAGTGGAACCTCCACACCAAGCTCACCATCCAGGTATCCTTCATCCTCCTGTTTGCCGGCACTTTCCTGTGGGCTTTGATGGAGTGGGACAACCTGCGGACCATCGGGACCATGGATTTCGATGACAAGGTGACGCATGCCCTGTTCGCCTCCGTGATGATGCGGTCCGGCGGCTTCAACCTGGTGGACCAGAACCAGATGGAGTCCACCACCATGCTCTTGACCGACGCGCTCATGTTCGCCGGCGGCGGCTCGGCATCCACGGCCGGCGGCATCAAGGTCACCACCATCGCCGTGATGTTCCTGGCGATCGTGGCGGAGGCCAGGGGCGACACCGACGTGCAGGTCTACGGCAGGACCATCCCGCAGGGCACCATGCGCGTTGCCATCTCCGTGATCGTCGCGGGCGCCACCCTGGTGTCCGTGTCCGCCTTCCTCCTGCTGCACATCAGCGGGGCGTCCCTGGACCGGGTGCTGTTCGAGACCATTTCGGCTTTCGCCACCGTGGGTCTCAGCACCAACCTCAGCGCAGAGGTGCCGCCGGCGGGCGTTTACGTCCTTGCCGCCCTGATGTTCGCCGGCCGCGTCGGCACCGTGACCCTGGCGGCCGCCCTGGCCCTCCGCCAGCGCAGCCAGTTGTACCACTATCCCGAAGAGAGGCCGATCATTGGCTAGTTCCCCAGACGCCCCCCGGCGCCCCGCCCACAACGCTCCAGTGCTGGTGATCGGGCTGGGCCGCTTCGGTTCATCCACGGCAGAACAGCTGGTCAAGCAGGGCCGGGAAGTCCTGGCTATTGAACGGGACCGGTCCCTGGTGCAGAAGTGGGCACCGCTGCTGACCCACGTGGTGGAGGCCGACGCCACCAACATCGATGCGCTCCGCCAGCTCGGCGCGCAGGAGTTCAGCTCCGCCGTCGTGGGCGTGGGCACGTCCATCGAGTCCTCCGTGCTGATCACGGTCAACCTGGTGGACCTTGGCATCGAGCACCTGTGGGTCAAGGCGATTACGCCGTCCCACGGCAAGATCCTCACCCGGATCGGCGCCAACCATGTGATTTATCCGGAGGCCGACGCCGGCGTCCGCGCAGCCCACCTGGTGTCCGGCCGGATGCTGGACTTCATTGAGTTCGACGACGACTTCGCGATCGTGAAAATGTACCCGCCGCGCGAAACGGTGGGGTTCACCCTGGACGAGTCAAAGGTCCGTTCCAAGTACGGCGTGACGATCGTGGGCGTGAAGTCGCCCGGCGAGGACTTCACCTATGCCCGCCCGGAGACCAAGGTGTCCTCCCGGGACATGCTGATCGTGTCCGGCCACGTGGACCTGCTGGAACGGTTCGCTGCCCGGCCGTAATTGCACGGGCGCCTGGGCCCACGCCCGCCGGGTTCCCTGGCCGAGCTTGCGAGGTTAGGGAGCGGGTGGGGACTAGCCGAGCTGCCTGGTGATTTCGGCTGCCCGCTCCGTAGCCGCGCGGGCACCGGCCACAATGATGGCGGGAAGGCCCCGCTCGTCAAAGGTGGCGATGGCCCGTTCAGTGGTGCCGTTCGGGCTGGTCACTGCCTTGCGCAGCGCCGTTGGATCCGCCCCGGGCTCGGCCAGCATGAAGCCGGCCCCGGCCACGGTTTCCCTGGCAAGGAGAACGGACAGTTCCGGATCCAGGCCCAGTTCCCGGCCGGCTGCCGCCATTGCTTCCGCCAGGTAGAACGCGTAGGCGGGTCCGGAGCCGCTGATGGCCGAGACCGCGTCCACCTGCTCCTCCGGGACCTCCACCACTGTTCCCGCACCCCGCAGGACGTCCTTGACCTTTTGAAGCTGCTCCGGGGTGCAGTGCGTCCCCGGCGACACCGACACCACGCCGCGGCCCAGCTTCGCCGGTGTATTGGGCATGGCGCGGATTACCGGCTGCCCCGCCGGCAGTGCGGCCTCGAGCTGGGCGATGGACACCGCGGCAGCCACGCTGACCACCACGGCGGTTGGTGAGAGGGAGCGGCTGACCTCCCGCGCAAGGTCAAGGATGCCAACAGGCTTGACGCCAAGGATGACAACGCCGGAGCCCTTGGTTGCCTGTTTGTTGTTGTCCGGCTCCTCCTCACCGGCAATCGCGGTCACGCCGTGGTGCCGCTCGGCCAGTTCCGCGGC
Organism: Pseudarthrobacter sp. GA104; assembly: GCF_009741265.1. Lineage (GTDB taxonomy): Bacteria > Actinomycetota > Actinomycetes > Actinomycetales > Micrococcaceae > Arthrobacter. Next base: position 2,975,265 of record NZ_WOWL01000001.1, on the reverse strand, counting down.
ACGCCCCGCACGCCGGACCGTTGCGACGACGTCCGCGGGATCCGTCCCCGCTTCCAGCAGGCCACTCAGAATTGCTTCGTTCATGGATCCACAGCCCAGGAAGGCGATTCGGTTGCTCATGGCTCCATCATTACAGTTAGGCCCCGCCGGCGCCGAAAATGATGACCACCGGGTGGACAACCCGGTAACCAGGGAACCGGCTGAAATGCACTCACATGTGGCTCACATGTAAGGCGCAGGTACCTCACAACTTGGGGTCCTAACGTAGTTATTACCTCATTGAGGGTGCGAGTGATGCGGCAGGGATGGGGATCCCTGCCAGGGCACCGGCGGTCGGCAACAGGTTTTCCCCCATTTTCCTGTTGTGGACGCCGGTGCTTCCGCTTTTAACCGGCTCGTGTGCCGCGGGCACCGTCCGGCAGGGCCCTAGGCCGGGGCTTCGACAGCCTGCGGCGCCGCCACGTGGGGCGCAGGCTCCAGCGGCCCCGAAAACACCAGCTGGTCCAGCCGGCGCAGGATCAGGCCTTCACGCAGGGCCCAGGGGCAGATCCGGAGCTTCTTGAACCTGAAGAGCTCCAGCGCGGCCTCGGCAACGAGTGCTCCGGCCAGCAGCTGATGGGCACGTGCCTCGGAAACCCCCGGCAGGTGCAGCCGGTCCTCGGCCTTCATCGCCGAGATGCGCTGCGCCCACACTCCAAGGTCCGTCGCACGGAGCTCCCGCTTGACGTACGGGCCGGCCGCGCTCGGGGCCGCGCCGGCGATCCGTGCAAGGGAGCGGAAGGTCTTGGATGTTCCCGCCACGACGTTGGCACGGCCCAGCCCGTCGAATTCCCGCACCGCGGGCTTGAGGGTGGCCTGGATGTACCGCCGCAGTTCCTTGACGCTCTTGGCTGACGGCGGATCCTCGGATAGCCAGTCCCTGGTGAGCCGGCTGGCACCCAGCGGCACGGAGGTGGCAACCTCCGGAAGTTCGTCCTGGCCGAAAGCCATCTCAAAGGAGCCGCCGCCGATGTCCAGGTTGAGGATGGGCCCGGCGCCCCAGCCGTGCCAGCGCCTGACGGCAAAAAAGGTCATCGACGCTTCTTCGCTGCCGGTGAGCTCCTGCAGCGTCACAGTGGTTTCGTGTTTTACGCGCGCCAGGACTTCAGGGCCGTTGGTGGCCTCGCGGATGGCCGACGTACAGAACGCCAGGAGGTCCTCGGCCTTGTGCCTGGCGGCAAACTCCCAGGCTTCCAGCACAAATTCGGTGAGCTCGTGCTGGCCGGCGTCGTTGATGCTGCCGTCCGGTTCCAGGTACTGGACCAGGGACAGCGGCCGCTTATGCGAGGCGAAAGGTACCGGGCGCGCGCCGGGGTGGGCGTCCACCAGGAGGAGATGGACAGTATTGGACCCGATATCGAGGACGCCTAGCCGCATGGTGACATTATTGCTCGTCAGCCCGCTTGAAGTCGCGCTTGATGTTGGCCACGCCCTCAGGGTTGATCTCGAACCCGTAGGCGGCGCCCGGGTTGATAACCATGCCCAGCTCCTCGCCGATGTTCGCGATGATGGCTGCGCCCTGGGTGCCCAGCACGTTCGGCGCAGCGTCAAGGTACTGCTGGTCCACGCGGCTGGGGTGCGAGAAGACGGCAAGCACGGGATCGCCGTCGGCATTGCCCAGGACCAGCGGCTCCACCTGGGAGTCCTCGCCCTCGATGCCGTCCGAACTGATGATGTAGACCTCGCTGTTCAGGAAGGACAGGATGACGTCCACCGGGCTGGCGTCGGGCTGCCCGCCCTTGGCGAGCTTTTCCTCGAGGTCGTTCAGGGGCTGGAGATCCGTGTGCGCAGGCTGTTCAGTCATCCCTCTACCCGATCACGATCCCGTGCGGCATGCAAACGCCCGGCTACTTCTTCGCGGTGGCCTTTTTCTTGGCCGGCGCCTTGCGGGTGGCCGTGCGCTTTACCGGGCCCTTGGCGCGCTTCTCGGCCAGGAGCTCCACGGCCTGCTCGCGCGTCAGTTCCTCCAGGGAGGTGGCCCGCGGGACGGTGATGTTGGTGATCCCGTCCGTGATGTAGGGGCCGAACCGGCCTTCCTTCACCACGATGTTCTTCTCCGACACGGGGTCCGGGCCGAACTCCGCCAGCGGCGGGACGGCAGCCCGGGCTCCGCGCTGTTTCGGCTGGGAGTAGATCTCCAGCGCCTGGTCCAGCGTGATGGTGAAGATCTCCTCCTCCGAGCCGATGGACCGGGAGTCGGTTCCCTTCTTCAGGTATGGACCGAACCGGCCGTTCTGCACCGTGATGAGGTTGCCTTCGGCGTCCTCGCCCAGGACGCGGGGGAGGCTCATGAGCTGCAGGGCCTCGTCCAGCGTTACCGACTCAACGGTCATGGACTTGAACAGCGAGCCCGTTCGCGGTTTGGCCTTGACGGGCTTCTTGGGCGGCTTGGGCTTGCCGTTCTTGTAGTACTCCACCGGCTGCGCAGCGATTTGCTCCTCGGTCATCTCCGGGATGATCTCGGTGACGTAGGCGCCGTAGCGGCCGTTCTTGGCAACAACGGTGTGGCCGGTGTGCGGGTCCGTGCCCAGCACGCGTTCCTCGGGGGCAGCGGTCTCCATCAGCTCAATGGCCTTGGCAGCGGTCAGCTCGTCCGGAGCCAGGTCCTCCGGCACGTTGGCCCGGGGCGACTCCACGATCTCCCCCGTCTTCGGGTCAACAGTGGCGGCTGAGCTTTCCAGGTACGGGCCGAACTTGCCCACCCGGAGCGTGATCTGGTCCGTGATGGGAATGGAGTTGATTTCCCGCGCGTCGATTTCGCCGAGGTTGTTCACGATGCTCAGCAGGCCCGGATCCGAGTCCTCGCCGAAGTAGAAGTGCCGCAGCCAGGAGGCGCCCACGGCCTGGCCGTTGGCGATCTTGTCCAGGTCGCCTTCCATGTCCGCAGTGAACTCATAGTCCACATAGTCGCTGAAGTGCTGCTCCAGCAACCTGATGACGGAGAAGGCGATCCAGCTGGGGACCAGGGCCGAGCCCTGTTTCCGGACGTAGCCGCGGTCCTGGATGGTGGAGATGGTGGAGGCGTAAGTGGACGGGCGGCCGATGCCCTTCTTCTCCAGCTCCGCCGTCAGCGATGCTTCCGTGTAGCGCGGCGGCGGCGAGGTCTCGTGGCCCACGGCGATGATGTCGGACGCCTTGAGGGCGTCGCCCTTGGCCACATTGGGGAGGCGGCGGGCTTCGTCGGAGTCGTCGTCGCCGCGGGTCTCGTCCTTGCCTTCCTCGTAGGCGGCAAGGAAGCCGGGGAAGGTAATCACTGTGCCGGACGCGGAGAACTCCGCGTCCCGCCCGTCAGCGGACACGGCGCCCAGGCGGATGGTGGCCGTGGAGCCCTTGGCGTCAGCCATCTGGGAGGCGACGGTGCGCTTCCAGATCAGCTCGTAGAGCCGGAATTCGTCGCCGGAGAGCTGCTTGGCCACCTGGGCGGGGGTGCGGAACGAGTCGCCGGCGGGACGGATGGCCTCGTGCGCTTCCTGGGCGTTGGCGGCCTTGCCGGTGTACACACGCGGGGACTGCGGGATGTACTCCGGGCCGTACAGCTCCGAGGCCTGGCGGCGGGCAGCGGTGACGGCTTCGTCGCTCAGCGCGGACGAGTCCGTACGCATGTAGGTGATGTAGCCGTTTTCGTAGAGCCGCTGGGCCACCTGCATGGTGCTCTTCGAGGAGAAACGCAGCTTGCGGCCTGCCTCCTGCTGCAGCGTGGAGGTGGTGAACGGCGCAGCCGGACGGCGGGTGTACGGCTTGGTGTCGACGGACCGGACGGTGAACGAAGCATCCTGCAGCCCGGCCGCCAGGGACGCAGCCAGCTCCTCATTGAGGTGGGCGACGTTCTTCGAGGTGAGGACGCCGTCGTCGTTGAAGTCCCGGCCGCTGGCTACCTTGGCGCCGTCCACGGCGGCGAGCTTCGCTTTGAACGAGCCGGCGTCTGCGCCGAACTGGCCCGTGAGGTCCCAGTACGAGGCGGCTTTGAAGGCCATCCGTTCGCGTTCGCGGTCCACCACCATGCGGGTCACCACGGACTGCACGCGGCCGGCGGACAAGCCGCGGGCCACCTTGCGCCACAGCACCGGGGAAATCTCGTAGCCGTACAGCCGGTCCAGGACGCGGCGGGTCTCCTGCGCATCCACCAGCGCGGTGTCCACATCGCGCAGGTTGCCCATGGCGCGCTGGATGGCTTCCTTGGTGATTTCACCGAAGGTCATCCGGTAGACCGGGACCTTGGGCTTGAGCACTTCGAGCAGGTGCCACGCGATGGCTTCGCCCTCGCGGTCCCCATCGGTTGCGAGGTAAAGTTCGTCGGCGTCCTTGAGCGCGGCCTTGAGCTCAGTCACCTTTTTCTTTTTGTCCGGGGAGACCACGTAGTACGGCTTGAAGTCGTGTTCAATGTCGACGGCGAACTTGCCCACCGAGGTCTTCTTCAGCTCAGCGGGGAGTTCGGACGGCTGGGGAAGGTCGCGGATGTGACCAATGGAGGCCTCTACGATGAAGCCCTCGCCCAGGTACTTGGCGATGGTCTTGCTCTTGGCCGGAGACTCCACAATCACGAGTTTCTTGCCGGTTTTGGCCTTGCTTGGCACGGTGCTCCTACAGAAAAAGGTTGCTCGGGCAGATGCGCCCATACTGGCCTAGTTCACCATATTTTGCAGAAATGTGCGCATCCATGTGGAAAAGTAGGGGGTTCCCCTGCAGGTCTTAGGCGCCCTGTTCCGCGGCCGGGATCAGGAAACCGTCGCGGACCAGATTGGCCACTTCGGTGAGCAGCCCGGTCCGGAACGAGCCGGCGTCGAACCCCTCCTCCCCCGCCATTCCGCCGCCCAGCAGCGCCTCCAGCGCCCCGGCGATCTGGCCGGCGGTCAGGTCGCCGTCGCACGCTGAAACGAAGCCGGCCAGCTCGGTGCTGAGCAGGTTGGTACGGCGCAGGCCGGCGCCCTGGCGCAGCAGGATGACCCCCGGGTGCTCGGCGCCCGGCCGCTGGTGGCGCTCCTCCGTGACGTCGTCCGCCACCAGCAGGTGCGCATCCTCCAGGGCGTGCACGGCCAGCCAGTCGATGCGTTCGACGGCGGCCCCCAGGTGGGGTCCGATGGGCTGCTCAATGGGGTACGTGATTTCCTCGAACCGGCTGATGCGGGCAGGGCCCGGTTCAACCGGACGGCGCAGCCAGACCATGCCGAAACCGATGCCCTCCACGTTCCTGGATTCGAAGTCTGCGAGGTAGGCGGCGTAGGCCTCCCGGTAGTGCTGCCGGTCCCGGCCCTCCGAGGCGTCGCGCAGCCATGTTTCCGCATACTGTTCCGGCCCCACCTGCTCGCGCTGGATAAACCAGGCGTCAACGCCCGGACCGGCCCAGCTTTGCGGCCGTTCCTGCCATGACGTTCCCTTAATGACCTCCCAGTTGCCTAAAAGCTGGGCTGTTCCGCCGGGTGTCAGGACGTGTGGCAAGCCGGCAACGAGGGCCGCCACGATCTCATCGCCCGGCAGGCCGCCGTCGCGGTACGTGAACTGCCCTGCGGCGTCCTCCCCTGCGCTGCGCGGCGTGATCACGAACGGAGGGTTGGACACCACCAGCCCGAACTCCTCGCCCTCGACGGGGTCCAGGAGTGAGCCCAGGCGCAGGCTGACCCGGTCCGCAAGCCGCGCGGGATCAACGGAGAGGGCCTGCGCATTGAGGAGGATGTTGAAGCGGGTGAAGGCCAGGGCGCGTTCGGAGATGTCCGTGGCGGTGACGTGCCGGCAGTGCTGGAGCAGGTGGAACGTCTGGATGCCGCAGCCCGTGCCGAGGTCCAGGGCGCGTTCGGCGCGGCGGCGGGCGGTGGTCTGCACCAGCGTGGTGGAGGCATGGCCGATGCCCAGGACGTGGTCGTGCCGGAGCACCCCTTCCTGCTGGTGCGCCGCCAGGTCGCTGGCCACCCAGAGTTCCGTGCCGCCGCCGGCTGCGTTGTCCCCGGCGGTGCCGTGCCAGCCGTAGGGCCGCAGGTCCACCTTCGCTGCCAGCAGCCCTGGGCCTGGAACGGGTTCAACCAGCCCCAGCGTGAGCAGGCCTTCCGCACGGATGCCGGGAAGGGCGGCGTCGAGCGTCTCCGCCGCCTGCGGCTCGGCGAGAAGCCAGAGGCGGACGACGGCGGCGAGCGCCTTGTTTGCTTCGTCCTGCCGCACGGCGCGGTCGGCGGCGAGCAGGGCCGGGATGGTCTGGTCCCGGTCCAGCGCTGCGGAGGCGGCGGGGCCCAGGAACCGGGCGACACCGTCGGGCGTGTAGTCGAGCCGGCGCAGGTCCGCGGCGAGGGCGGCGAGCAGCTCCGGCTGGTCGCTGCGGGGGGCCTCCGGGGTGTTGCCGGCGGTGAACTCGTACGGGGATTCAGGCACCGCTCAAGTTTAGTCCGGCGGGCTGCGGGGCATTGCGGGCTGCGTTGACGCGGTAGCGTGGAACCATGCCTTCAAGTTTTGCCGTCCTTCTGCGCGCCCGGCTCCAGCCGGCGGGGCGCCCCCGCCTGTTGCCGTGGTCCGGAGCCTTGGCAGGTGCGGCCGCCCTTGCCCTGGCCGGCTGCTCACCCGTGGTTTCCGTCGAAAACGCGGACGTCCCCCAGTGGCAGGCAACCGCGCTGCCCCCGGCGCCGGGCGCCGTCATCGAGGACGCCGGCAAGATCCTCAACCGGAACCGCATTATTAAGGAAGCCGCCGATGTTCCGGCAGGGCGCTACATCCTGACCGCAACGTGCGATGGCGGCGGCAAGGCCTTCTTCGCCGTATCACTTGATGGAGCGATGCTGGCGGACGCAGGAGCGGCGTGCAACGGCAGCCGGGAGACAACCAAAATCACCCTGCCCAAGGCCGGCACCCTGGAAATCAGCGCTTCCAGCGTGGACGCGCCCCTCATCTACGCGTACCGGCTGGAACCCGCCGGATAACGGTACCTTCGGCTCTGGCCCGCCGATGGCGGCGGGCATACAGTCTGACTATGCCCAGTGTGCGGATCGCCTCCGCGCCTTGTACCGTGCGGACGCCCCGCGTGCGCACAGCGCCGGTGCCGCTGGCCCGGAAGCCGGGCGCCGCCGTCGTCATTGCTGCGCTGGCCGCCGCGATGGTGCTGGGCGGCTGCGAGTATACGTACGACGACGGCCGCAGCCTTCCGGGGCCCGTCGAGGCAGAGCCGACGCGGCTTCCCGGGCCGGTGTTCACGCGCGACCCGCTGCAGAACGACCCCGTCAGCGAGGCTGAGCTTGGCGCTTGGGTAACCCGGACGCTGCCGGACACAGGGCAGCCGGTGGCCCACGCCAGGGCAGGGCTCATGGCAGCCGGGGAAATCCGGGCCGAGTCGACGCCCGTCCTGGGGACCGGCACGTACGCGCTGGCCCTGGCGTGCCGCAGCCAGCGGCGTGTGACGTTCACCGTCCGCAGCGAGTCGCTCACGCTGGTGGATCTGGGGCTCCGGTGCGGGATCAACCGGGAGAACGTTATTTATCTTTCCTCGGAGACAGCCCTCACCATCAGGGTGGAAGCCCGGACCGGCGCCAACTACGCCTACCGGCTGCGGCTTCTCTCGCCACCCGTTCCCTAGGCTGCGCACCCGTCGGGGCAGCGCAGGGTTTCCGGGCTGGATGCGCAGTCGGCGCAGTACAGGGTGAGGGTCCGGCAGCTGGGGTTTGAGCAGTTCTCGAACTTGCTGGTGGGCGCCGAGCAGCGGGTGCATTCGCCGATGGTCTTGGCGTCCTCGCTGAATTCCAGGTGCATGCGCTTGTCGAAGACGTAGAGCGAGCCTTCCCAGAGCCCCTGGTCCTTGAATGTTTCGCCGTAGCGGACAATGCCGCCGTCCAGCTGGTACACCTCCTTGAAACCCCGGTTCACCATGAGGCTGGACAGCACCTCGCAGCGGATGCCGCCGGTGCAGTAGGTGACCACGGGTTTGTCCTTGAGGTCGTCATACTTGCCGGACTCCAGCTCCTGGATGAAGTCGTGGGTCGTGGCGACATCGGGGACGATCGCGTCCTTGAAGCGGCCGATCCGGGCTTCGAAGGCATTCCGGCCGTCGAAGAAGACAACGTCCTCCCCGGCTTCCTTCTTGCTGTCCACCAGCTCGTGCAGTTCCTCCGGCTTGAGGTGCGTACCGCCGCCAACCACGCCGTTCTCGTCCACTTTGAGTTCCCCGGGCGCGCCGAAGGAGACAATCTCGTCCCGGACCTTGACGCTGAGCCGGGGGAAGTCCTCGGCACCGCCGTCGGACCATTTCACGTCGATGCCGCGGAAGCCCCTGTACTCGCGGGTGGTCTTCACGTACTGTTTGACCGCGCCGATCTCCCCGCCGACAGTCGCGTTGATGCCGTCCTTGGAGATCAGGATGCGTCCGGTCAGCCCGAGCTTCTCGCACAGCGCGCGCTGCCATAGCCGTACCGCCTCGGGGTCCGCGATCGGGGTAAAGCCGTAAAAAAGCACAATTCGGTTCAAAGCCACGTATTTAAGGGTACCGGCACGGTCCGCGGCGACGGTGCCGGCCGGTCCGCTCCAGCTTCCGCGAAGGTCCGTGGCGTTTTCGGCTCATCACGATTGCATAAGCTCTCTGCCACCCCCTGTTGCTTAAGATCGGGCTGGAATATTCTCATCCCATGACCCCGGAAACCATGGTTGAAGACATCACTGGCCTTCTTGAGGTGTGGGTGGCGGGCTGGGCCGGTTGCCGCGGCTACAGGACATCCACCGAGGGCCGCTTTCCCGCCGTGCTGCGGGCGGATACCAGCGGCGAATGGGAATTCTTCGCGTCCGAGCCCACGGACGATGAGTTCGCGGCGCTGGCCGCCAAGACGGCCGAAGTTCCGGCCAGGGTCCTCACCATCCTGACCAATGACACAGCCCGCTACTCGGCCTTGGCCGCAAGGCACGGGCTGAATGTCACATCTGACTCGCAGGCGATGATGATTGTGGACATGGAGACCCAGGACGCCGAGGATCCCTGGCTTTCCGACGACGAACTGACCTGGACCACGTCCGCGCAGAACGGCGTCCACTACGCAGAGGTCCGTTCCGGCGACACCCTGGCCGCCAGCGGACGGGTTTACGTGGTGGGCGACACCGCGGTGTTCGACAAGATCATCACGGAACCGGCCTTCCAGCGCCGGGGCCTGGGCAGTTTCATCATGCGTGCCCTTGCAGCCAAGGCCTTCGAGCACGACGTGCAGGAAGGGCTCCTGCTGGCCTCCGCGGACGGCCAAAAACTCTACTCCCACCTCGGCTGGACCACCGTGTCCCGGGTACTCATGCTGTCCGCTTCGCACGACGGCTCAGACCTTTCCCTCAGCTGAGCCTTACCGTTCCCCCCACACTGTTACCCCGACGGCGAACCGGGGCCCGCAAGTCCCTGCCGGGTGAAACAATGTTCGGGTGAACCCCCATGACTCCCTGATTCCCTTGCTGGGCCGCGGCCCGGAACCGGAGCAGCTGCGTCATGTCCGCACTATCCCGGCCCGTGAGGCCGAGTACGAGCCCTGGCCCGCGTGGGTGCATCCGGACCTGGTTGCGGCGTACGGGTCCCTGGGCATCCAGGAGCCCTACCGGCACCAGGTGGAAGCAGCCGGAATCGCCCACGCCGGCGAACACGTTGTGGTGGCCACCGGAACCGCATCGGGAAAGTCGCTCGCCTACCAGCTCCCCGCCCTGGACGCCATCCACCGTTCCGAACTGCGGGTCATGGCCGAGCCCGGGAAGATCCATGACGACGGCGCCGTGACGCTCTACCTGTCCCCCACGAAGGCCCTCGCCGCGGACCAGCTCAATGCCATCAGGGGCCTGGAACTGCCCACCGTGCGGGCGGAAACCTACGACGGGGACACCGACCCCGCCTCGCGCCGCTGGATCAGGGACCACGCCAACTTCATCCTTGCCAACCCGGACATGCTGCACTTTGGGATTCTTCCCAACCACGCCTGGTGGGCCGGGTTCTTCCGCCGCCTGCGCTACGTGGTCATTGACGAGGCCCACAGCTACCGAGGTGTATTCGGTTCCCATGTGGCCAACCTGATGCGCCGGCTGCGCCGGATCTGCGCGTACTACGGTGCGGGCACGGCCTACCCGGAGCCGGTATTCATCGCCGCCTCCGCGACCGCTTCGGAGCCCGAGGTCTCCTTCGCCCGGCTGATCGGGGCTCCAGTGAGGGCAGTTTCCCGGGACGGCTCGCCGCACGGTGCCACCACGGTGGCTTTCTGGGAACCCGCCCTCACCGACGTTCGGGGCGAAAACGGCGCCAAGGAGCGGCGGACGGCTGTGGCTGAAACCGCAGACCTGCTGGCGAACCTGGTATCGGCCCAGGTCCGCACCATAGCGTTCATCAAATCCCGGCGCGGGGCGGAGTCCATCTCCTCCATCACCAAACGCCTCCTGGACGAGGTGGACCCCAGCCTGCCGCAGCGGGTGGCTGCATACCGTTCCGGGTACCTTCCCGAGGAACGCCGCGCCGTGGAAAAGGCGCTCCGTTCGGGGCGGCTCCTGGGTGTTTCGAGCACTTCCGCCCTGGAACTGGGGATCGACATTTCAGGACTGGACGCGGTCCTGGTGGCGGGCTGGCCGGGGACGCGCGCCTCCCTGTTCCAGCAGATCGGCCGGGCGGGCAGGGCCGGGCAGGACGCCATCGCGGCCTTTGTTGCCAGCGATGATCCCCTGGACACCTTCCTGGTGAACCATCCGGAAGCGATTTTCGACGTGTCCGTGGAAGCAACTGTCTTCGACCCCTCAAACCCCTACGTGCTGGGTCCACACCTGTGCGCCGCGGCAGCGGAACTTCCGCTTGGTCCTGCCGAACTCGACCTCTTCGGCAGCACGGCGGAGTCCCTCCTGGACCGGCTGGTGGCCCAGGGGTACCTGCGCCGGAGGCCCGCGGGCTGGTTCTGGACACACTCGCAGAGCGCGGCAGCCATGGTGAACCTGCGGGCCGACGGCGGCGGACCGGTGAGCATCGTGGATGCCGAAACCGGGTCCCTCCTTGGAACCATGGATTCCCCGCAGACCCACTACCAGGCCCACACTGGCGCTGTTTACATCCATCAGGGTGACAGTTACGTCGTGGAGGACCTGAATGAAGATGACCACTGCGTGATGGTGCGCCGCGCCAATCCCGATTACTACACCACCGCCCGGGACATCACCCAGATCGAGGTGCTGGAGACGCAGCGCACGGTGCAGTGGGGTGACGTTTCGGTGCACTTCGGTGATGTCAAAGTCACGACGCAAGTGGTGTCCTTTCAGCGCAAGGCCCTGATCTCCAACGAAATCCTTGGCGAGGAGCCGTTGGAACTGGGCGCCCGCGATCTCTTCACCAAGGCCGTCTGGTTCGTGGTGGACAACCGTTCCCTCACCGGGGCGGGGCTGATCGAAGCGCAGTTTCCCGGGGCCCTGCATGCCGCGGAGCATGCGGCCATTGGCCTGCTGCCCTTGGTGGCATCAAGCGATCGGTGGGACATCGGCGGGGTATCCACGGCCTTGCATGCGGACACCGGGGTGCCCACCATCTTCGTGTACGACGGGCATCCCGGCGGCGCGGGTTTCGCCGAACGGGGTTTCGACAAGGCGAAGGTATGGCTCACGGCCACCCGGGACGCCATCAAGGCCTGCGAGTGCGATTCCGGCTGTCCCTCCTGCGTCCAGTCACCGAAATGCGGCAACAAGAACAACCCCCTGGACAAGGCTGCCGCGGTCTCCCTCCTCGACGTCCTGCTCAAGGACGCCACCGAGGGCAGCTCCCTGAGGATGGAAGCGCAGCGCTGACGGTGCCGGCCGCTTGTCCGGGTCTGCCCGGCAGACATTCGGGAAGCCAACACAGGAGCCGCGCCTGCCGGCCACACCCGGGGCAGGTGCGAGGTTCAGGGCGGCGGCCCCGCGCGGGAACGCCCGGTTGCTGCCCCGAACACGGTCCGTTCCATCAGCTCCGTCCTGACCTCGATCGTTTGCCCTGCACCCTCGGTGCAGCCAAGGACCGCAGCCCCCTGCCGGGCCGCAACCTGGAACGCTACGGTGCAGGGGTCCCCGTCAGTGACGCCGCGGAGGGCATCGGCCGCCGCAAGTGCCGCGAGGTCGGCAGCGGACGCGGCCCTGCTTGCCAGGACGGCCGACTGTGCCAGCAGCAGCATCAGCGCCATGGCCATCATCACCACCAAGGCCAGGCCGGCCGCCAGGACCGTCCCGGACCCGCGCTCCCGGCCGCAGCCGGAAGCCTGCCGGCGCCGGCCTGAGTCTGCAGCACCTGCCCGGCACGGCTGAACGATGCGAGTCCGTCCACAGGGCCCGGCACGCATCATCCGGCCGTCTCGGCGCGGGTGGAGGCCCGGGCAGTAAGCAGCCAGGGAATGGCCGAACCGAGCGGGCCGCCCACCCGGCCGGTGACGGTGACGTCCAGCCACTCGCCGTCGGCCGAAACCGCCGCCGACGCGGACCCGCCCGTCAGGGTATGGACGATTCTTTCCACAGCGGCGGAATCTTCGCCGCGGGCCAGGGCCCGGGCACCGGCGCGTGCTCCCTCCTCCAGCCGCAACTGGGTGACCCCGGCGGAGGCACCTGACAGCAGCATGGCCAGCAGCAGCAGGACCGCAGGCAGCGTGACGGCGAACTCGGCGGTCACGGCGCCGCACGATTCCTCCGGTCCGGGACCGACGTAGGGCCTGCCCGGCCCCTGGGGCCGGGAGCCGGGCAGCAGGGTGGGGCACGGACGAACGGGTGGAAGCACGGCCGGCGCGACGGTCATGGCAGGGCCAACGCCGTGCGGATCAGAGTCAGCAGGAAGCCACGGACCTCCTCGCTGCGGAGGATGAAGACCAGCAGCCCGGCAAAGCCCACGGCAGCGAGAGTGGCTATGGCGTACTCGGCGGTTGCCATTCCCGCCTCGGATCCCCGAAGCCGGAGACGCCGCCTGGGGCTGGTTGGCGCCTTCACGCCCGGGTACAGTTCTACGACGTTGGCCGGCAGGGAACCGTTTCCGGCCCCGCCCGCGTGGTGGCTGTTGCTGCGGTGTCCCCGGGAGGCGGAGCGGGCAGCGGCGAGCGCCGCTGTCCCGTCGGCGTAGTGGCGGCGGTGATGAGTGGGCATGTGGTTTTCCTTCCGTTGGGCCGGTGGTGTTGCCGGCTGTCTCGACTCTTCCGGGCCGTGCCGGAAGCGGTAAGCCCCGCGGACGCCTAAGTGGAAAAGCCGGGTGGTTCCGTGGTGTGGACCCCGCTGTGGAGGAGAAGAGTGCAGGAAAAGGCACATGGCGCCCTAGCCCGAGGGCACCAGCGCAAGGAGCACCGGGACCACGCCCAGGCAGATGAAGGCGGGCAGGGAACACACGCCGAGCGGAACCACCAGCTTGACGCCCAGTGACGCCGCGCGTTTTTCTGCCGCCCGGAACCGCTCGCGGCGGAGCCGGGCAGCCTGGGCGTAAAGGATCGCGGACGACGGCGCGCCGGTCAGGGCCGCGAACCCCAAGGCGTCCCGCAGTTCCAGGACGTCGGGCAGGCGGACCGCACTGCTGCGCCAGGCGGTTTCCCAGTCGGCCCCGATAGCCAAGGCAGCCACGACCGGCCGGAGAGCGTCCCTGTACCTGTCGGAAGCGGAGTCCGACACCAGGTCCAGCGCACGGCCGATGCCCGACCCCGCATCCAGCATGGCGGCCACGAGCTCCAGCATCATGGCGGTGTCCGTCAGGCCCTCCCGTCCCCCGCGCGGCAGGGATCCTCCGGAGCCGGCGGGCGCGCCCCTCATCGAGGGGCTGCCGGACAGCGCCAGCAACCTCTTCCCCGGACTGCCCCTCCCGGCACACACCAGGGCGGCGGCCGCAGCAAGCACGAGGAAAAGAGCGAGCGCTGAAGGGGAAGGCCAGGTCATGTCACGCCAGCCCCCGCCGCCGCGGCCACCAGCCTGGCGGACCACAGCCTTCCGGCAGCTGTAAGGCCAATTCCGGCAGCAAGCGCTGCCAGTCCCCATGGCGTTCCCAACAGGATGGCCAGCGGATCCACGCCCAGCGCCATTCCCAGGCCCAACCCCAGCAGCGGCAGCCAGGTGAGGAGGCTTACGGTGGCCTTGGGTCCGGCCAGGGCGGTCTGCCGGGCGGCATCGGCGTCGTCCTCCGCTTCGAGCTGCGCGGCGAACCTGGTGAGCACGTCCGCAAGCGGACAGCCGCTTGCTTCCGCAACATCAAAGCACGCGGCAAGTTCCGCCCAGATGCGGGATTCCCGATCCCGCCGGGGAAAGGCGGAGGGCAGCGACCGGCGGATGGCGTCCGAGACCGGAGTTCCACCGGCCGCCGCAGCGCGTGCCGATCCCAGCATGGCGCTGGAGCCCGTTGGGAGGCCATCGCTTGGGAGGCCATCGCTGCGGGAACCCGAGGAGCCGTAAACCAACCAGATCTCCTCCCAAAGCCGGGCCGGTGTCCGCCCGCCTTTGAGCAGGGCGGCAAGTTGCTGCACAACGACGGTCATGGGCGCTGCAGACTGTTTGCCTCCCTTCCCGGCCCTGCGCCTGCTCAGCAGAAGGATCCCTGCCCTGAGGGCACCTAATGCCGGGGCCGGACCGGGTTTTCCTGCAGGGCCGGCATTTCCTGCACGGCGCAGCCTGGCGGCAGCGCCGTGCGGCGGACGGGCAAGCAGCACTGCGGCCAGCCCCAAAACCATGACAAGAAGGGGGATCATTGCAGCTCTCCCAGGCCCAGCCCCAGCCGTTCGGCCAGGATCGGCCACGCCGGGCCTGTGCCCACCGGGCCTTCACCACCTTCCCAGGCAGGCAGAACCGTCAGGCCGTCCGGCCCCTCTCCCACCAGGCCAACGCACGTCACTTTCCGGGACTGTTGCGTGCGCTCGACGTGGATGATGACGTCCAGGGCGCTCGCTGCCTGGAGCCGCACCCCGTCGGGGTTCAGTCCCGCCAGGGCACCGAGAGCTGTGAGCCGGGCTGGAACGGCAGTGGCCGTATTGGCGTGGATGGTTCCGCCCCCGCCGCTGTGGCCGGTGTTCATGGCAGTCAGCAGCTCCC
Source organism: Pseudarthrobacter sp. GA104 (assembly GCF_009741265.1). Taxonomy (GTDB): domain Bacteria; phylum Actinomycetota; class Actinomycetes; order Actinomycetales; family Micrococcaceae; genus Arthrobacter. The sequence goes on along the minus strand of NZ_WOWL01000001.1, from coordinate 2,960,256 downwards.
GCACTTCGGCGCCCCGGCATTCACCCACCACCAGCCTGTCCGGACGCATGCGCAAGGCCTGCCGGACCAGGTCCCCCAGGTCCACCGCGCCGCCACCTTCCAGGTTTCCGTGGCGGGATTCAAGGGAGACGATGTGCGGATGCACCGGATTCAGTTCCGATGCATCCTCGATCAGGACCAACCGCTCCGAGGGAGGGCACAGCCCGAGCAGGGTGGAAAGCAGGGTGGTCTTTCCGGACCCGGTGGCACCGCTGATAAGGAAGCTCAGCCTGCGCTCCACCACCCGTTCCAGGACACGCTGCAGTCCGGAACTGAACATTCCGCCGGCGCGGAGCTCATCCATGGTGAAGACCCGTTCGCGCCGGATCCTGATGCTCAGCAGCGTTCCCGCCGTGGAGACGGGCGGCAGCACGGCATGGACGCGGTAGCCGCCGGCCAGCCTCACATCAACGCAGGGTGAGCCGTCATCCAGCCGCCGGCCGCCGGCGGCCACCAGCCGGCAGGCCAATGCCCGCAGCTGGACTTCATGGTCGAAGGCCACCGCTACGCGCTCCATCCCGCGGCCCCTGTCAACCCAGACGGAGTCCGGGGCATTCACGAAGATATCCGTCACCGCGGGGTCGCGGGTAAGGTTTTGGAGAGGTCCCAGCCCGTTGAGCTCGGCGCTGATCCGCTCCACCGCCGCCAATGATCCGGCGGTGCCCAGCAGTTTGCCGGTGGCCTGCACTGCCGCCGCCACCCGGGAGGGTGTCACAGCCGCCGCGTCCGCCATCATGGACTCCCGCACCGATTCGAGCAGCCCCACATCCACGGCGTCCCGGACGGCCGGACGGCGTTCGCGCCGCCGCCCCTCGCCGGAAGCATGCCCGCCGGAACTGCGTTCCGCAATGCGCCGTTCCCCGATGCTTCGTTCCCCGACGCTGCGTTCACCTGAGCCTGGCGGCTGCCTCACCCGAGATCCCCCGCAGGCAGGCCGTCTCCGAGGAGATCCAGCACGGAGGCAGCGAATTGCCTGACGCTCCGCCGCTTGCCCAGATCAAGGAGCCGGCCCGACTCCATGGCCGCCGGGACGCCCCGCAGTTCAGGCACGCGCCCCTGGACGGGAAGGCCGATGGCTTCGGCAAGAAGGGCGCCGTCCAGCGCCGCACCGTGCTTGCCCCGAACCAGGAGGGACGCCTCCACCGGAGGGAATTCCTGAAGCAGCCGCACCGCCGCGACGGCAGCCTTCAGCTGCGCCGGAACCACCACGGTGATGAGGTCGCAGTCCCAGGCGAACGTGTGGATCGGCTCCGCTCCCCGGCCGATGTCCACCACCACCAGCTCATACCCACGGCGGGCGGCATCAAGGACGCCCGCCGAGGTAGCGGCGGCAACAGTCACAGGCTGCTCACGGCTGGCGGGCCAGGAGAGGAACGAAAAGCCTCCTGCAACGGGCAGGGAATCAGCAAGCTGGACCGGATCGATGCTGCCCCTGGCCTCAGAGAGGTCGGGCCAGCGCAGCCCGGGGTCTTCTTCGGCGGCGAGGGCGAGCTCCAGCCCGCCGCCCCACGGGTCACCGTCCACCAGGAGCACCCGGGCTCCCAGCCCGGCGGCAGCCTGGGCAATCCAGATGGCTGCGGTAGTGGCACCCGCGCCGCCGCAGCCGCCGGCCACGCCCAGGATGAGGCCGCCGGGGCCCGGCGAACGCGACCTGCTGAGATGGTCCGCAAGCCAGGCGGCGGCGTCGGGCAGCACAGCCACCCGCTCTGCACCCAGGACCGCGGCCAGGTGCCACAGGCTGTCGCCTTCACCGTCAAGGCCCACCAGGACTGCCGGTGCCCGTCGCCGGGGAGGCAGTTCACGGATGTCGCTGCCCACCAGGACTGCCGCCGCCCCGTCCCAATGCCTGCCCGCCCCGGCGGCATCGGCTGCCGTGCGCAGCTGTGCTCCGGCTGCCGCAACGATCCGCTCCACCTCGGCCCGGAGGACAGCGGACGAGGTCACCAGCAGTACCTCGCCGCCGCTGTCCGGCAGCCAGGCTTCCCCGGCTCCTCCCGGGGCGTGCACCGGGAGGGCTGCCCGTAATGGCTGACCAGCCTCTGCTGCAAGGCTGAAGCCGGCGGGGCCCGGTTCAGGGTGGGACGGAATCAGCTGATGCCTGCTCATGGACCCACTTTCCACCGCCGAAAGATGGCGGGTAAGGGCGCCGGGGCCGTATGTGGAAAAGCAGGGCGCGCCACGCGCGCAGGCGCCGGCCCCAGAGCCGGCAAGCCCGGAAACAAGGCAGAATGGGGACCATGTACCTGCTGCTCGCCGCCCACCCCCACGGCGCGGCACTGCAGGAACTCACGCAGGCGGGAGCCCCGCTGCCGTCCACCCCGGAACCAAGGCTCATCAGCACAGGCGACCTCGCCGCCGTCGTACGTGAACTGGAACACCGCCGGCCGAACGGGCAGCCGCCCCGCTGGATCTGGCACCGCACCCAGGATTGGTACCCCGCCCTGCTGGCAGCCGGCGTCGAACTGGAGCGGTGCCATGACCTAAGCCTGTGCGCGAACATCCTGGCCTTTTCCCGGTTCACCGCCGACACGGAATACGCACGGAACGCGGACAGGATCGCCGTCGAGGACCCGCTGCTGCCTCCCAAAGCGTTGCAGCCGCCGCCTCCCCCGGCGGACCAGGGTGCCCTGTTCGAGGATCCCGGGACCGGGCCCCTCACTGGCCGTACTCCAGAAGAGCTGCGGGCCGAATACGCCGCCCAACAGGGGGCCCTGGCCTCGGTCGGCCATGAGGAGAACCGGCGGAACCGGCTGCAGCTCCTCCTCGCAGCAGAATCCGCCGGTGCCATGATCGCCGCCGAGATGCAGCATGCCGGCGTACCGTGGCGGGAAGACCTGCACGAACAGATCCTCGCCGGGCACCTTGGCCCCCGCCCGCCCCTGGGCCACCGCCCCGCGAAACTTGAGGCGCTGAACCAAGAGCTTCGCCGGCTCCTGAATTCGCCCACGCTGAATCCCGATTCCCCGCAGGACCTGATGCGTGCCCTGCACCGGAACGGGATCGAGGTCAAAAGCACCCGCAAATGGGAGCTGAGGGAATCCAGCCACCCGGCCATCGAACCGCTGCTGGCCTACAAGCAGTTGTCTCGCCTGCACACGGCCAACGGATGGGCCTGGCTCGACGCCTGGGTGGCCGGCGGCAGGTTCCGCCCCGAATACGTGGTGGGCGGCGTGGTTTCCGGCCGCTGGGCCTCCCGCGGCGGCGGTGCGCTCCAGATTCCGCGCCAGATCCGCGGCGCTGTCCATGCCGATCCCGGCTACAAGCTGATCGTCGCGGATGCCTCACAGCTGGAACCTCGCGTGCTGGCGGCCCTGGCCCGGGACTCGTCCATGGCCGAGGCTGCCCGCGACCAGGACCTCTACGCGGGCATCGCCGCCAAGGGATTCGGCGGGGACCGGGCAAAGGCAAAGATGGCGCTGCTGGGCGCAATGTACGGCGCAACCTCCGGCGAGGCCGGCCGGCTCATGCCGCAGCTGGCGAAGACTTATCCGCGGGCCGTGGACTTTGTGGAGCAGGCTGCGCGGGCGGGCGAGTCCGGCGGCACGGTGACCACGAGGCTGGGCCGGAGCAGCCCTCCGCCGTCCGGGCGATGGTTCCAGAGCCAACGGTCGGCCAGCGCCGAGGAGCAGCGCCGCGCCGAATCGATCGCCCGCTCCCGGGGACGCTTCACCCGCAACTTTGTTGTCCAGGGCTCGGCCGCTGACTGGGCGGCCTGCTGGCTGGCGGAATTACGACGGCGGCTGCGCACCCTCCGGAAGGACCGCCACCTTGACGCCGAGCTTGTCTTCTTCCTGCATGACGAGGTGATGGTCCACGCCCCCGTGGAGGCAGTGGCCGCCTGCATCGCGGCGATCGAGGACGCGGCCAGCGCCGCGAGGGAGCTCCTGTTCGGTCCCATCCCCGTTGAGTTCCCGGTCAGCGTTGCAGTGGTTGACTCCTACGACCATGCGAAATAGCCGCCCGTCCGCGGCAATTGGGGCGTTTGGCAGCCTGCCGACCCGCAAAGTAACCTACCCGGCGGTAGCTCGACCGGCCCCCGTGACCAGCGTTACAGTTCATAGCGGCGACTGAGGCAGACCGGTCAAAAGCTGATGCAACGACGCACAGGGGAGGTCCCGGCTTATGGCGGGCAGGTTCGAAATTCATCGGGTAGGCGACGAGTCCTACCGACTGCGGCTCACTGATGCAGAGGGCAACACTGTTGCCGTCTCACCCAAGTTCAAGTCCCTCAACTCGCTGCTTGAGGGCATCAAGGCAGTCCGGGAGAACGCCGCCACCGGCATCGTGGTGGATCTCCGCCAGCAGCAGGCCTGACGCTAGACGCCCATGCGGTGGAGCCGGCTCCGGTCCCACGGAACGGCCCAACCCAGCTGTTCGAACAGCCCGTTCAGGACAATTCCGGTAAATCCCCAAACCACCACGCCGTTCACTGTGAAGGCGGGGCTGTCGAAGCTGCGCCCGGCGCGGTGGACGGTTGCCATCACGCGGTTGTCCGGGTCCAGCAGGTCACGGACGGGGACGCGGAACACCTGGGCTGACTCGGCATAGTCCACCACCCTGACGGGCGTTGGCGAACGCCACCAGGCCAGCACCGGGGTAACCAGGAAATTGCTGTGGGCAAGGCCCAGTTCCTGAAGGGATCCCAGAACTTCCACGCCGTCCGAGTCGAGGCCGGTTTCTTCCTCTGCTTCCCGCAATGCCGCCTGAACCGGCGTTTCCCTGGCGTCAAGGGCGCCGCCAGGGAACGCCACCTGCCCGGGATGGGACCCTAAAGTATGGGCGCGTTCGAGCAGGAGGACGTCAAGATCGGCCGGCGCCAGTGGCTTGTTGGAAGCTGCGGGGACGTCATCAAGGGCCCCGAAGAGCATCAGGACGGCCGCCCTCCGCGCCCGCGACTTGTCCACCGTCAGGGCGGCCCAGAGGGGATCCGGCGCCGCGTCGGCACCGGACTCCGCCCGGCGCACCAGTTCGAGGAGGTCTTCGCGCGCGCTCACGGTGTCCTCTGCTGGGATTCCATCCGGATTTCGGCGGCGCGGTGGGTCTCGGCCAAAAGCTGCTCCAGCAGTGCCTCGCGGCCGGGAGCGAGCTCGTACTTCAGCAGCTTCGCAGCCTTCGCGGGATCCGTTTCGCCCAGCCCGAAGCTGGGGCACCACGTGGCCACGGGGCAGGCCCCGCAGGCCGGCTTCCGCGCGTGGCACACCCGCCGCCCGTGGAAGATCACCCGGTGGGACAGCATGGTCCAGTCCTTCCGGTCGAACAGCTCGGCCACGTCCCGTTCGATCTGCACGGGGTCGTCGGACTGCGTCCAGCCAAAGCGGTTGGCGAGCCGGGCGAAGTGGGTGTCCACCGAGATGCCGGGGATGCCGAAGCCGTTCCCCAACACCACGTTTGCCGTCTTGCGGCCCACGCCCGGCAGGGTGACCAGGTCCTCCAGCCGCCCCGGTACAACGCCGTTGTACTCGTCCACAAGGCGGGTGCAGAGCGCAATGACGTTCCTGGCCTTGGCCCGGAAGAACCCCGTGGGTTTCAGGATCGTTTCCAGGTCGCCAGGATCCGCCTCGGCCAGGGCCCGGGCGTCCGGGTAGCGCGCGAACAGCACCCGGGTGACCTGGTTGACCGTCACGTCAGTGGTCTGGGCGGAAAGGACCGTGGCCACGAGCAGTTCGAACGGGTTGCGGAAGTCGAGCTCGGCGTGGGCGTATGGATACTTCTCGGCCAACGCCCTGTTGATCCGCCGTGCCCGCCGTTTCAGCGCCAGCACCGATTCGGAAGAGACCACCGGCATCCCGGCAGCCTGGCTGGCGAGTGCCTTGATTCCGCCGGCCTTCGAGGCCCCGGGCCCGGCCACAGGCGTCAGCCGCGCTCGATGTTGCTGAGGTCCCGCAGGACGCCCAGGCGCCCGTCAGTGTGCTGCACCAGGAACTCGTGGCCGCGGTCCTCAAGGGCCAGCACCCAGCCGCCCGGTTCAATAACGAACGCCGGCGCGCCGGTTTGGGGGTCATAGGCAGTGCGGTGCTGTGCCACGGCAAACCAGAAGGCCTCGTGGATGGGGTGTTCTTCCGATTCGTCGGGCCGGCTGGCCGGATCAACCGTGGCGCCGATGGGCTGCTCGATCCGGACCTGCTGGTGCACTGCGGTGGCGGCCGGCGGCTCCCAGCCCGCCTGCCCGCCCTGGACCGGGGAGGCAGCACCCTGGCCGGACGGGGCAGCCGGCGGGGCGCCGCCGTCGTGAACCGGAGCAGGAGTGGAAGAAGGACGGACGACGTCGGCGGGCTGGGTTGCGGGCCCCGGGTCGCCTGCTGGAGTCCACTCGGAGACCTCGGGGGCAGTGGAAACAGGCGATGCCCCGGTAGGGATGGCAGCGGTGGCGGGGGCATGGACTGCCGCGGGCTGCGGGGCGGCACCGGGCTGCCCTGCTGACACCGGCTGCTCCGGCGAACCGTGCTGTTCCGGTGAACCGGCCTTGCCGTTTGAGCCCGGCCGGACAGCTGATGAACCTGCACCGGCACCGCCGAACAGCCCTCCGCCCGAGAACACCTTCGAGCCCGGCTTCGACTCTTTCGAACCGGCGGCGGACTCGTCCTTCGGCTTCTTGGGAGCGCGGGGTTTCTGGACGGGAACAACCGCATCCCGGGCCACCACGTGGGCCGGCACTTCGGCCCTGCCCTGGAAGTCACCGGAGACGTAGGGCAGGAAGCGGCCCAGCACGGTTGCGGCGAACAGGACCAGCGAGCCGATCAGGCCCACAAGGAGGCTCGGCACGTAGGCGCCGGCCACGGAGATGAAGAAGAACGCCACGGCAAAGGAGGCAACCACTGACGCGAACTGGTCAATGGACAGGGAGCCAATCCGGAGCTTCGTGGCGGGAGCCAGCCTGCGCGCGGCGAAAAGCGCGCTCACGATCAGGGGCAGGACGATGCCCAGCCCCAGGAAGAACAGGTTGTTGAGGTTCCACAGGTTGTACCGTGCGCCGAAGATTGGCAGCAGGGAGGCAACGAAAAGGATGAGCGTGCCGGCGAAGACGGCCAGGTCCCGGATGGTGAACGGACCCAGCACTGCCTCGTTGGCGTTCGGAGCCTTGCCTCCCTTGGAGGCGGTGCCCGCGGTGGCCGGGGACCCTGGCCCGTCGGCTGTTCCGGCGCTGTGGCCGGAACCTGCCGTGTCGGGGCCGGTCTTCTGGCCGAAGCCTTGCTGGTTCATTCTGCTCTCCTTAGCGTGGCGGCACCGGGGCCTGCATGGTCCCGAAATCGTGCCGTCTTGACAGCGGTTCCGGTATTGCCAGGCCCTTGCGTTGCCTGGCCGAAGCGGACCGAAGTGAAGTCACAATTCCATCTCAGCCTAGTCAAGAGCCCAGCTGATCACTAGCTGGCCGCAGCCTGCGGCGGGCCGGAAAGGCCGGCCCGCAAACCATTCACCGCTTAATAAATGCCGTTCACGGGCTCTCGTGTGACACCGCACACATCAGCGGCGGGCCAAGCATTAGTCTTGATTCCGGAACAGCTCTTTGCGGAATGTCCGTGACCAGCCGGTGCCCGACGTCGTGCAGGCGGCGGAGCCCGGACGTCGGCGGACATCCCGCCCAGCAAAGATCGATGAATGATGAGGTTCACATGTCCCAGGACACTTCAAGCGCCGTTGCACCCGCTGCCGCAGGCGCAGGGCAGCAGGTTCCCCACGGGAGCGATGAGCAGGGCGACGCCTTCGAAAACCTGCTGCATGAGACCCGTGCCTTTCCGCCCACGCCGGAGTTCGCTGCCGGCGCCGTGGTCACCGCGGCGGAGTATGAGGAAGCGGGCAACGACCATCCCGCTTTTTGGGCGAAGAAGGCCCGTGAGCTGCTGACCTGGAGCAAGGACTTTGACCAGCCCCTGGACTGGTCCAACCCGCCGTTCGCCAAGTGGTTTGTGGGCGGGGAGGTCAATGCCGCGTACAACGCGCTGGACCGGCACGTTGAGAACGGCCTGGGCGACAGGGTGGCCATCCACTTCGAAGGCGAGCCCGGGGACACCAGCACCTACACCTATGCCCAGCTCACCGAAGAGGTGAAAAAGGCCGCCAACGCCTTCGAGTCCCTGGGCGTGGCCAAGGGCGACCGGGTTGCCGTCTACCTGCCGATGATCCCCGAGGCCGTCATCACGCTGCTGGCCTGCGCCCGCATCGGCGCGGTGCACTCCGTGGTGTTCGGGGGCTTCTCCGCGGACGCCCTGCGCTCCCGGATCGACGACGCCGAAGCCAAGCTCGTGGTCACCGCGGACGGCACCTACCGCCGCGGCAAGCCCAGCGCACTGAAACCCGCCGTCGATGAGGCTCTCGCGAAGGACAACCACACCGTGCAGAACGTGGTGGTGGTCAAGCGCAACGGCCAGGACGTGGACTGGACCGAGGGCCGGGACCACTGGTGGGCCGACACCGTCGGGGCCGCCTCGAACCAGCACACCGCCGTCGGGCATGATTCCGAGCACCCGCTGTTCATCCTGTACACCTCCGGCACCACCGGAAAGCCCAAGGGCATCCTGCACACCACCGGCGGGTACCTCACCCAGACCGCCTACACGCACCGTGCCGTGTTCGACCTGCACCCCGAGACGGACGTGTACTGGTGCACGGCCGACGTCGGCTGGGTCACCGGCCACTCCTACGTCGCCTACGCCCCGCTCATCAACGGCGCCACCCAGGTGATGTACGAAGGCACCCCGGACTCCCCGCACCAGGGCCGCTGGTGGGAGATCGTGGAGAAGTACAAGGTCTCCATCCTCTACACCGCCCCCACCGCGATCCGCACGTTCATGAAGTGGGGCCGGGAGATCCCGGACAAGTACGACCTCTCCTCCCTGCGCGTCCTCGGCTCCGTGGGCGAACCCATCAACCCCGAGGCATGGATGTGGTACCGGAAGGTCATCGGCGGGGACAAGGCCCCCATCGTGGACACCTGGTGGCAGACCGAGACCGGCGCCCAGATGATCGCACCCCTCCCCGGGGTCACGGCCACCAAACCGGGATCGGCGCAGGTCCCGCTGCCCGGCATCGCCGTGGACGTCGTGGACGAGATGGGCGAATCCGTGCCCAACGGCCACGGCGGGTTCCTCGTGATCCGCGAACCCTGGCCGGCCATGCTCCGCGGCATCTGGGGCGACCCGGAACGCTTCAAGGACACCTACTGGTCCCGCTTCGAGACCATGTACTTCGCCGGGGACGGGGCAAAGAAGGACGAGGACGGCGACATCTGGCTCCTGGGCCGGGTGGATGACGTCATGAACGTCTCCGGGCACCGCCTCTCCACCACGGAAATCGAGTCCGCTCTGGTGTCCCACCCGGCCGTGGCCGAGGCCGCCGTCGTGGGCGCTGCGGACGAGACCACCGGGCAGGCCGTCGTCGCGTTCGTCATCCTCCGCGGCGACGCCGTGGATTCCGGCGACGCCATCGTCCAGGAACTCCGGAACCACGTGGGCAAGGAAATCGGCCCCATCGCCAAGCCGAAGGCCATCCTGGTGGTCCCGGAACTGCCCAAGACACGCTCCGGGAAGATCATGCGGCGCCTGCTCAAGGACGTCGCCGAAGGCCGCGATCCCGGAGACGCCACCACCCTCTCGGACCCCACCATCATGCAGCAGATCGCGGCATCCCTCAGGAAATAGGTAGAGCATCAACGCACGACGGCGGCGCCTGGCTCACAGCCCGGCGTCGCCGTCGTCGTATGCTGGGACCAGCCCCACCGCCTAGTGAAGGATCTCCTACGATGCTCGCCGTCGCCCGCCACCAGGCTATTTTGGACGCTCTCCAGCGGGAGCGGGTTGTCCGGGTGTCAGACCTGGCCCAGCAACTGGGCGTGTCCCTGATGACGGTCCGCCGCGACATCGAGGTGCTGGAGGAGGGCGGCCGGCTGGAGCGGATCCATGGCGGCGCGAAGATCCCGGGCGACACCAGCACCCACGAGCCCGGATTCGACCTCAAGTCCACGCAGCTGACGGCGGAGAAGCGCGCCATCGCGGTGGAGGCGGCAACCCAGGTCCACGAAGGCATGGCCGTGGGGCTCAGCGCAGGAACCACCACCTGGGCCCTGGCCAGGGAACTGGTCAACGGACCGCAGATCACGGTGGTCACCAACTCGGTACGCATTGCGGACCTTTTCCATCACGCCGCTTCGGCCGGCTCCGCCCGGTACAGCTCCACCGTGATCCTGATTGGGGGCGAGCGCACGCCGTCGGACGCGCTGGTGGGACCCATCGCCACCGCTGCACTGAAACAGCTGCACCTGGACGTGCTGTTCCTGGGTGTGCACGGGATGGATGCAGACGCCGGTTTTACCACCCCAAACCTGCTCGAGGCCGAGACGGACCGTGCCTTCGTGGCGGCCGCGCGCAAAACCGTGGTGCTGGCGGACCACACCAAGTGGGGCCTGCTCGGCATCAGTTCCATTGCCGCGCTGGACGACGTGGATGAGGTCATCAGCGATTCCGGGCTAGGGCCGGAAGCGCAGCGCCTCATCAGTGACAGGACCATGCTCCGGGTAGTACCGGCCTAAGCCGCGCTCAGGCTGAGCCGCGCCACATAATCGCGGTTTCCAGGACCCGCGGCGGACTGGGCTGGCCGCTGAGCTGCGCAAGCACCAGTTCGGCGGCGGCGCTTCCCAGGAGATCCGCCGGCTGGCGCACAGTCGACAGCTGGGGCCTGCACCTTAGGGCCCAGCTGCTGTCGTCGAAGCCCACGATGCCAACGTCTTCAGGCACCTGGCGCCCGGCCTCCTGAAGTGCCGTCATCGCTCCCGCGGCCACAGCATCCGAGGCGGCGAAGACGCCGTCGATATCGGGAGCACGGCGGAGCAGTTCCTGCATCCCTTCCAGGCCCGCTGCGTACGTATACAGCGGGTACTCCACCACCATCCGGGGGTCGAAGCGCCCGCCCATTGCCGCACGGAAGCCGGCAAGGCGGTCCTGGCCGGAGTCCCGGTCCAGGGCGCTGGCAATCATGCCCACCCGCTGTCGCCCCGTAGCCAGCAGCCTGCTGGTGATGCTTCGCGCTGCCGCGACATTGTCGATGGCAGCGTACGGGAGCTCCGGATTACCGTCAGGATGGCCCACAAAAGCAGCGGGCAGTCCGATGTCGGCGACGGCGGTCGCGATGGGGTCCGAGGCGCGGGCAGAAATGATGACCGCGCCGTCAACGAGGCCTCCGCGCAGGTAATCCGCCACCCGGCGGCTGTCGCGGTCTGAATCGATGATCAGCGATACCAGCTGATAGTCAGCCTTGGACAGCACCTCGTTGGCCCCGAGCAGGATAGAGCCGATATTCGGGTCCTCAAAAAGCAGCGAATGCGGCTCGTGGATGATCAGGCCTATTGCCCGGGACTCCTGCTTGACCAGGTTCCGTGCCGCACTGTTGCGGACGTAACCCACGCGGGCGATGGCTTCTTCCACCGCCTGCCGGGCCTCGTCAGAGACGTATTTTTCCCCGTTGACGACCCTCGAAACGGTACCCCTCGAGAGCCCGGCAGCGTCCGCCACATCGTTGATGGTGGCGCGGCGGGCACGGGTGCGTGTCAGGGACATATCTGTACTGTAGCGGAGCAAACGGACGGTGCTGCTTCCGCCCGCCCGTTGACATGCCAGCAGGGCGAAGATATTCTGTGAACGTTCCCAGATAACCCGCATCACACTTTGGCGCGCATCCCTGGGAACGTTCACAGAAATTCGACAACAGCGTCCAATGCCGCAGGGTCTCTCCCCGGCTTGCACGTCTGCTGCAAGTTGAAGGAGCAGGGTTGAGCCCCACCAGAACGCCCGTCAAGGCACTGTCCGGCAGCGGAAAGCTTGTCTACGGCTGCGATTACAACCCCGAACAGTGGGACAGCGCCATCTGGCGGGAAGACGTCCGGCTGATGAAGCAGGCGGGGGTCAACCTTGTCGCAGTAAACATTTTCGGCTGGGCGGAACTGGAATCACTCCCGGGGGAATACTCGTTTGAACGCCTGGACGAGATCCTGGACCTCCTCCATGCGAACAACATCGGGGTCAACCTCGGAACAGGCACGTCATCCACCCCGGCCTGGCTCACCACCCTGCACCCCGGGATTCTTCCCCAGTCCGCGTCCGGGACCCGCGCCTGGCCGGGCGGCCGCCAGGCCTGGTGTCCCAGTTCCCCGCAGTACAGGGAACACGCCCTCAGGCTCGTGGGCGAAACCGTCCGCCGCTACGGCGCCCACCCTGCTGTCCGCTTGTGGCATGTCTCCAATGAGCTTGGTTGCCATAACGCCCTCTGCTACTGCGACGTCTCCGCAGGCGCCTTCCGTAGCTGGCTTAAGGCGCGGTACGGCACTTTGGATGCGCTCAACAAAGCCTGGGGCACCACGTTCTGGTCCCAACGGTATTCGAGCTGGGAGCAGATCCTTCCGCCCAGGACCACCGTCTCCACGAACAACCCCACCCAGGTTCTCGACTTCCACCGCTTCAGCTCCGATGAACTGCTTGGCTACTACCAGGCCGAAGCTGAAGTCCTCCGGCAGCACAGCACCGTTCCCGTCACCACCAACTTCATGGTCACGGCCCACATCCGCAACCTGGATTACTGGTCCTGGGCACCCCATATGGACGTGATCGCCAATGACCATTATTTGGACCACCGGCTTGATGCTCCCGCAACCGAACTGGCCTTCGCTGCCGACGCAACCCGGGGGCTTGCCCAGGGCCGGCCATGGCTACTGATGGAACACTCCACCTCGGCCGTGAACTGGCAGCCACGCAACATCGCCAAAGGCCCTGGCGAGATGCTCCGCAATTCCCTCGCCCACCTTGCAAGGGGATCCGATGGGCTCTGCTTTTTCCAGTGGCGGGCCTCAGTGCAAGGCAGTGAAAAGTTCCATTCGGCAATGCTTCCCCATGCAGGAACGGACTCGCGTATTTGGCGGGAGGTCCTGGAACTGGGCAGCATTTTGGAGACGCTTGCGGAGGTCGCCGGGACCACGGTGAAGGCCGAGGCCGCCCTGGTGTTCAGCTGGGAAGCGTGGTGGGCCTACGACCAGGAGTCACACCCGTCATCGGATGTTGGGTACCTCGACCAGGTCCATGCCATGTACGCCGCTTTCTGGGAGGCAGGCATCACCGTTGACGTCGTTGCCCCCGGCGCGGATCTTTCCAGGTACAAGCTGGCCGTCGTTCCCGGCCTGTACCTTGTGCGGGAAAAGGACTCCGCCGCGGTGGCCGAATACGTCGCGAACGGGGGTACTGCCCTTGTGACCTACTTCAGCGGCATCGTGGATGAAAACGAGAAGGTGCTTGCCGGCGGCTATCCGGGGGCCTTCCGGACCATGCTTGGCATTCGTTCCGAGGAGTTCTACCCCCTGCCGCCCGGACGGACCCTGGCTTTGAGTAACGGTTCCACCGCCTCGCTCTGGAGTGAAGCGATGCGCCTCGAAGGCGCCGAGGCGCAGCTGACCTTCACCGAGGGGCACCTGTCCGGCACCGCGGCCGTCACGCGCAACCGCCATGGCGCCGGCAACGCCTGGTACCTCGGCACCGTCCTTGATCCTGCCTCGTTGCGCGACGTCGTCACCGGGGCTGCCGGCGAGGCGGGGATCAACGTCCTGGGCTCCCCCACCGGCCTTGAAGTCGTGGTCCGCTCCGGCGCCGACCATAGCTACGTCTTCCTCATCAACCACTCCGACGAGGACCACAAGTACGCCGCCCACGGCCACGAACTGATTGTGGGCGAGGACGTGTCCCATGCCGTCGTTGTTCCCGCGGGCGCCGTGCGCGTCGTCCGCACCTCCGATCCTGTTCCACAGACCGCTGGCCCCAGCGCCAGCCAAAAGGATGATGAAAGTGACTAGACCAAGCACCGCTCCGGCAGCGGCCCTGGGGACGCCGAAGACCCGGAAAGCCAAAACCACCGGCGCCCAGCGCCGCGCCGTCTTCCTGTTCATTGCGCCGTTCGGCGTCCTCTTCCTCGCTTTCTACGCCGTACCCATCATCTTCGCGGTGGTGCAGTCCCTGCTGACTGTTGAACGCAAAGGGACCTTCGGCCCTCCCCGGCAGGTCTTCGGCGGACTCGTCCAGTACCAGCAGGTGTTCCAGAACACCGAATTCTGGGAGTCGGTTGGACGGGTGCTCCTTTTCGGAGTGGTCCAGGTGCCAATCATGCTGGGCCTGGCCCTGCTGTTTGCCCTGCTGCTCGATTCGCCCCTCCTCAAGGGCAAGAAGTTCTTCCGGCTAGCATTCTTCGCCCCTTACGCAGTTCCCGGCGTCATCGCCGCCATCATGTGGGGGTTTCTGTACTCGCCGTCGCTGTCCCCCTTTGAAGCCGTCACTTCAGAGGTGAACTTCCTCTCCGCAGAACTGGTCCTGTGGGCGATCGCCAACATCGTCACCTGGGTGTACGTCGGCTACAACATGCTGATCATCTACTCATCCCTGCTGGCCATCCCGACTGAAATATACGAGGCGGCCCGGCTCGACGGCGCCAGCAACCTGCAGATTGCCTGGCGGATCAAAATCCCGCTGGTGGTCCCGGCCATTATCCTCACCGGCGTGTTCTCCATCATCGGCACCCTCCAGCTGCTCGCGGAACCACAGACGCTGCGGAGCTTCAGCTCGGCGATCAGCAGCACATTCACGCCGAACCTCGCGGTGTACACAACAGCTTCCGTCCCCAACTACAACCTCGCCGCAGCATTCTCGGTGGTGCTGGCGCTGGCAACATTCGTTCTTTCCTTCGTCTTCCTCAAGGCAACCCAGCGGAAGGTCTCCCAGTGAGTGCAGCAACGGTCACGGCAGCAGGACCCAAGTCCACCCACGGGGCGGCCAATGCCCGCGGGCCCCGTCACAGCGTGATGTCGCGCAGCGCGGCGATGCTCATCATGGGCGTCTTCACGCTCTACTTCCTCACCCCCATTTGGTGGCTTCTGGTGTCCTCCTCCAAGACGGGCGGAGAGATCACCAGTACCGCTCCGCTATGGTTCACCATGGATTCGGCCCCTACCTTCCTGGCAAACCTGGGCAACCTGTTCACGTACAGTGACGGTGTCTTCGGCCGCTGGCTCGCCAACAGCGCCCTCTATGCCGGACTGGGCGCCCTCATGGGCACCGTCATCGCGGCTATGTGCGGCTACGCGCTGGCAAAATACGAATTCCGGGGGCGGGAAGCTCTCTTCAATATCGTGCTCAGCGGGGTGCTGGTCCCGGCGACGGCTCTCGCGCTTCCGTTGTTCCTGATTTTCAGCGAAGTGAAACTGACCAACACCCTGTGGGCCGTCTTCCTTCCGAGCCTGGTCAGCCCCTTCGGCGTATACCTTGCCCGCATCTATGCCGCGGCCAGCGTGCCCACCGAGCTCCTGGAAGCTGCGCGGCTCGACGGGTCCTCCGAAGTCAGGACGTTTTTCACGGTCTCAACGCGCCTCATGGCCCCGGCGCTGGTAACCATCTTCCTGTTCCAGTTCGTCGCAATCTGGAACAACTTCTTCCTGCCCCTGATTATGCTCCGCGACCAGGTCCTGTTTCCGGTCACGCTCGGCCTCTACGCCTGGAACAGCCAAATCAGCCAGATTCCCGAGCTCCGCGTCCTGGTGATCGTCGGCGCACTTGTCTCAATCCTCCCGCTTATCGGAACGTTCCTTGCGCTTCAACGCTTCTGGAGCAGCGGGCTCGGCGCCGGAAGCGTCAAATAGCTTCCATCCTTCCCACGCAAACCGTCCCGCGGCTTCCGCCCCGGTACAGCACCCCCACTGATAGGAATAGAAATGCGCGCGCATTACGGAAAAGCCACTGCAGCCTTTGCCCTTGTTTCAGCGCTGGCCCTCGCCGGCTGCTCAGGCGGCGGAGGCACCACGGAAACCAAGGCCGCCGGATCCTGCGAACCCTCATCCGGTCCGGTCGAGCTGACCTTTACCACCTGGGTCCCCGGCATGGAAAAGGTGGTGGATCTGTGGAACAAAGAAAACGAAAATATCCAGGTCAAGGTACAGACCGGCCCCAACGGCAACTCCGGCACGTACCAGAACTTCTTCAACCAGCTGCAGGCCGGCAACGCCCCGGACCTCGGCCAGATCGAATACGACGCCCTGCCCAACTTCCGCGTCCAGGACGGCCTCGAGAACATCGCCGCCTGCGAAGGAGTGTCCGACGCCCGGGACAAGTTCGTTGACTGGACGTGGGGCCAGGTCACCTTCGGCGAGGAAGGCTCCGTCTATGCCATCCCGCAGGACAGCGGACCGATGGCGATGTTCTACCGGGCGGATCTCTTCAAGGAGGCAGGCATCAAGGTTCCCACCACCTGGGACGAATACGCCGCGGCTGCCGAGCAGATCAAAGCCCGCGGTTCGTACATCACCAATTTCCCCCGCAGCGATGTCAACTGGTTCGCCGGCAACGTATGGCAGGCAGGCGGGCAGTGGTTCTCAAGCGCCAACGACCAGTGGGAGGTCAACCTGACCGGCGCCGAATCCGAGAAGGTGGCGAACTACTGGCAGGACCTGCTGGACAAGAACCAGGTATCCACGCTGCCGTCCTTCTCCGATGAGTGGAATGCCTCGTTCAATACCGGTCAGCAGTGGACCTGGGTCTCCGCGGTCTGGGGCGCCTCAACGCTGGCCAGCGGTGCCCCAGATACCGCCGGCAAGTGGGCTGTCGCCCCGATGCCTCAGTGGGAAGACGGTGGAAAGCCCGCCGGCAACTGGGGCGGTTCCTCCACCGCAGTCCTGAAGGGCTCCAAGCACCCCTACGAGGCATCGAAATTCGCTCTGTGGTTGAACACGGATCCTGAGGCTCTGGCACTGGCAAATGAACTCGGCGGGCTCTACCCGGCTGCGAAGTCGGCCAAGGACCTCCCTGCGTTCACCGGCGGCGTGGACTACTTCGGCGGCCAGAAGATCTACGAAGTTTTCGCCGAGGCATCATCAAACGTCGATCCCAACTTCACCTGGGGCCCGACCATGACCCAGACGTACACCGACGTCTCTGACGGGTTCGGCAAGGCCGCGGGAGGCGACGGCACCCTCTTGGACGCGCTCAAGACAGGCGAGAAAAAGACTATCGATTCCCTGAAGTCACAGTCGATTCCTGTGAAGGAGTAGCCTCAACCCCCAGGGATTGCTTTCTGGCAGGACTGGCCGCCACCTCCGCTTTCAGCAGAGGTGGCGGCCAGTCCTTAATGCATTATCCGCCTTGCGGCGCCCCGGCGGACGGCGTCCACGGGCAGCCGCAGGACTGCCGGATGTGAAGTTTGGTGGGGAAGATCCGATGCTGTGGCGTTTCCCCGCGAGTGGCTCCCACCAGTGCGGCCACCGCCGCTTCCGCCATGGCAGCCACCGGCTGCTCCACCGTGGTCAGAGGCGGCCACGAGTACTCAGCTTCGATGGATCCGTCGAAAGACACCACCGCAATTTCGCCCGGCACAGCCAGACCTGCCTCATGCACTGCTCGCAACAGGCCCACTGCCTGGGTGTCCGAGGTGGCAAAGATGGCAGTCGGCCTGTTGACTGACGCAACCAGGCGCTGACCGGCGAGATAACCGCCGGGCCACGTGAATCCGCTGTACGCAATCGGCCCCTCCGGCAAACCTGCCTCCTGCAGTGCCTGGCGCCAGCCCACCTCGCGACCGTCAGTGCTGCCGGAAACGTTGGTTCCCATGGCCAGGCCGATGTTTGTATGGCCGTGGCCAATCAGGTGTTCGACGGCGATCCTGGCGCCGGCGGCGAGGTCAACGCCGATGCTGTTGAAGCCCGGCGCGTCGCGTTCCTGGTTCAGCAGCACCGACGGGATGTCCGCGGTTTCCAGGACCTCCAGGTCGGGTTCAAAAAGGACGCTGGCCAACAGCACGCCGTCCACCTGCCTGGCGGCGAGGTTGCGGATGTTGCGCCGTTCCTTGGCAAGGTTTCCGTCCGAGTTGCCCAGCACCAGGGCGTAGCCCAGGGCTGCGGCCGCGTCTTCAACGGCGTGGGAGAACTGGGCGAAGAACGGATTG
The DNA here is from genome assembly GCF_009741265.1 of Pseudarthrobacter sp. GA104. Taxonomy (GTDB): domain Bacteria; phylum Actinomycetota; class Actinomycetes; order Actinomycetales; family Micrococcaceae; genus Arthrobacter. The sequence continues at coordinate 2,942,268 of NZ_WOWL01000001.1, read as the reverse complement.
GAGATGTCCGGAATCACCAGGCCCAGCGTCTCGCTGGAGCCCAGCTTGAGAGCCCGGGCCGCCGCGTTGGGCCGGTACCCCAGGACGCGGATGGCGTGCTGGACCTTCGCTTCTGTGGCTGGAGCAACTTTCTTGGGGCCGCCGTTGACCACATAGCTGACGACGGCGGTGCTCACGCCGGCGTAGCGTGCAACGTCCTTGCGGGTCACGGGGCCGCCGCGCGCAGTCTGCACTGCCGGAGTAGTCATGCTGTCCATATTAGGTACCTGTACCCGGCGCATCGCCAAAGTCACGGATGGGGAGCCGTTCGCCGTTCTTGAGGGCGGACTGGTGGGCAACGATCCCCGGAAGGGTGAACCGCGCGGCCACCCAGGCGTTCACCGGAGGCAGGGTGCGGTTGTTCACGGCAGTCACGAAGTCGTCCACCAGGAAGTGGTGGCTGCCCTCGTGGCCATTGGGCGCGCCCAGGAACTCCTCCGGAAGCCGCCCGGGATCATGGACCGGAGCCAGGCCTGAGACGAAGGCATCCCTCAGTTCCGGCGCAACGTTCGCAAGGGAAGGGTCATCGAGGGGGATGCTGGGCCGGGTCTCCATCTGCTCGGAGATGTCGTGGACGTTCTGTTTGTCCTGCCAGACGGACACCGTGGCGAGCTGCTCGAAGCTGGCCTCCGTCCCGAAGAACCGGAACCGCGATTCGCGGATGTGCGAGGGATAGCCCACCCGGCGCATCTCGTTAGTGCGCATGACGCCGCCGTCGTTCAGCTCGAACAGCGCGGTGGCGTTGGAGAAGTCATTGCCGAACATGCTGACGTCCTTGTCGAAGACGCCGTCGTTGCGGTCATCCCTGACGCCCACGCAGCTGACGCTGACTGCGTGGGCCGGGACTGCTCCCAGCACGCCGCCCACGGCGTGGGTGGGATACAGCATGGGCGGGTAGCTGGCGGTTTCCTTCCAACGCTCGCCGCCGCTGTACTGGTAGGCCTCGTAGAAGCCCAGGTCCATGTCGTGGACGTAGTCGCCTTCGGCGTAGAAGATCCGACCGAATTTACCCTCGGCCAGCTGTTTGCGGGCAAAGACTGTGGCGGGGTTGTAGTAGCTGGTCTCCCCCATCATGTACACCAGGCCGGTTTCCCGGACGGCCTCGATGATCCGCGCTATTTCCTCTTCTGAAATCGCCATGGGAACGGCTGAGTAGACGTGCTTGCCCGCCCGGAGCGCCTGCTCCACGAGCGGACCATGCGTCCAGCGCTGCGTGAAGATGGCAACGGCGTCGACGTCGGAAGCCAGAAGGTCTTCAAAAGTCGCCATCGTGCCGGCCAAATGGTAGCGCCCGGCGGCCTCGGCTGCGCGATGGGCAACGTCGTCAACAGCGAAGACGCTGCTGACGCCCGGGTGGAGATTGAACAGGTGCGCGAACTGGCTGCCGAACTGGCCGGCTCCTACTACGCCGATCGAAAACGTCATCGTCTGCCTTTCGAGGATTGCAGGGGCGCGGCAAGCGCTCTCCGGAGGATTCCCAGTGTTTCATTGCAATCTACTCGAGTCAACAGTCCGGTGAATGGATTAATGCCTACCGACAAAAAGAAAAATTTAGCCCCTTGCCCACTCAAATCTACTCGTGTAGATTCTTCCCTAGTTGTTACCCCCATCACAGTCAGGAAAGGGTCGAAGATGACCACCCTTGCCAAAAACCCGAGATCCGCCACCGGCGCAGCGGTGTCTGCAGCCAAGACGCGGGGCAGCCTCCGCCGGTTCGGCGATCTCAAGATCGCACTGCTGTTCATCGCCCCGGCAATGATCGGTTTCGTCGTCTTCTACGTGGTGCCCACCATCCGCGGTGTCTACCTCAGCTTCACGGAGTACAACATCCTGGGAGACCCCACGTGGGTGGGGGTGGACAATTACACGGCGATCGCCAAGGATCCACTCTTCTGGAACTCCCTGGCCGTCACAGGCCAGTACGTTTTCCTCAATATCGTCCTCCAGACCGCCCTGGCCCTGGGCCTGGCACTGTTGATGAACAGGGTCGCCAAGTCCACCCTCATCCGGGGAGCCCTGCTGCTGCCCTGGATGATGTCCAACATCATCGCGGCACTGCTGTGGTTCTGGATGCTGGACTACCAGATTGGCGTGGTCAACCAGTTCATCGAGTGGGCCGGCCTCCCCCGCGTCGCGTTCTTCGGCAGCGAGGAGTGGGCCATCCCCACCCAGGCCCTGATCAACACCTGGCGCCACATGGGCTACACCGCCCTGCTCATCTTCGCCGGCATGCAGGCCATCCCGGGCCACGTCTATGAAGTTGCCAAACTCGACGGCGCTTCACCTTTCCAGACGTTCACCAAGATCACCCTTCCGCTGCTGCGGCCGGTCCTGGTCCTCGTCCTCGTCGTAACGGTGATCGGCTCCTTCCAGGTCTTCGACACTGTCGCAGTGACCACCGGCGGCGGGCCGGTCAACGCCACCCGCGTCATCCAGTACTACATCTACCAGCGGGCCTTCACCGAGTCGGACTTCGGCTACGGATCAGCCATCGCCGTCATTCTCTTCCTCATCCTCGCCCTGGTGGCCTTCATCCAGATGAAGTTCCTCAAGGGCAACGAGTCGGACCTGGACTAAGGAGCCTCCCGCATGACCACCACCACCAGCCGCGCAACGCTGCCGGCGCCAGCCCGCCGCCGTCGTCCGTTCAACGCCCGCCGCGCAGGCGCCTGGGCCCTCATTGTCCTCGCCATCGCCGTCTCCGTCCTCCCGTTCTTCTGGGTCCTGCGCACGGCGCTGTCCACCAACAACGCGCTTGCCGCCAACGCAACCAGCCTCCTTCCCGCTGAGTTCAGCTTCGGCGCGTTCCTGCGGGTCTTCGGCCTGCAGAGCCCGGCCGACGCCGTCGCAGAGGGCGGTTCCGGTGCAGCCATCAGCTTCTGGCTCTACCTGCGGAACTCGATCATCTTTTCCTCCATCACTACGGCAGGCGCCGTGTTCTTCAGCGCGATGGCCGCCTACGCCTTTGCCCGGCTGCGCTGGAAGGGCCGGAATGCGGTCTTCAGCCTCTTCCTGGGGACCATGCTGGTCCCGCCGATCTTCACCGCACTGCCCAACTTCCTGCTGATCAAGAACCTGGACCTGCTCAACACCATGCTCGGCATGGTCCTCCCGTACATCTTCATGACGCCGTTCGCCATCTTCTTCCTCCGGCAGTTCTTCCTGAACATGTCCCGGGAGGTGGAGGAGGCGGCCATGCTCGACGGCGCCAAGCACCTGCGCATCTTCTTCCAGATTGTGCTTCCCAACGCCGCCGCCCCGATCGCCACCCTGGCGCTGCTCACCTTCATCGGCCAGTGGAACGAATACTTCTGGCCCCTGCTGGTGGGGTCGCAGGACGATGTCCGCGTCCTGCAGGTGGGGCTCGGCGTCTTCAAGTCCCAGTCACCCCAGGGGGCACCGGACTGGTCCGGCCTGATGGCGGCGACCCTCATCTCGGCCCTGCCGGTGCTGGTCCTCTTCGCCGTCTTCGGCAAGAAGATCGTCAATTCCATCGGCTTCTCCGGCATCAAATAAGAACCCCATTCACCGCCTCCCTCCCATCCCCAAAAGGAAAGTAGAACCATGAAGAAATCCCTCGGCGCCGTTGCCGTTGCCGCCGCTGTGGCGCTCTCCCTCTCCGCCTGCAGCGGATCCTCCTCCTCGGCTGAATCAGCCAAGGGCGAGATCAGCTACTGGCTCTGGGACGCCAACCAGCTCCCCGCCTACCAGCAGTGCGCCGATGACTTCACCAAGGCCAACCCGGACATCAAGGTTAAGATCACCCAGCGCGGCTGGGATGACTACTGGAGCACCCTCACCAACGGCTTTGTTGGCGGCACCGCCCCGGACGTGTTCACCAACCACCTGGGACGCTACGGCGAACTGGCAGAAAACAAGCAGCTGCTGGCCATCGACGACGCCGTCAAGAAGGACAACATCGACCTGACCGCCTACAACGAAGGCCTCGCCGATCTCTGGGTGGGCCAGGACGGCAAGCGCTACGGCCTGCCCAAGGACTGGGACACCATCGGCCTCTTCTACAACAAGGCCATGCTCGCCAGCGCGGGGATCACCGAGGAGCAGATGAAGGACCTCACCTGGAACCCGGAAGACGGCGGCACCTATGAAAAGGTCATCGCCCACCTCACCGTGGACAAGAGCGGGAAGCGAGGCGACGAGCCAGGTTTCGACAAGAACAACGTCCAGGTCTACGGGCTGGGCCTGAACGGCGGCGGCGACTCCTCGGGCCAGACCGAGTGGAGCTACCTCACCAACACCACCGGCTGGTCCCACACGGACAAAAACCCGTGGGGCACCCGCTACAACTACGACGACCCCAAGTTCCAGGCGAGCATGGACTGGTTCTCCGGGCTGGCCGACAAGGGCTACATGCCCAAGCTGGAGACCACCGTCGGTGCGGCCATGGCTGACACTTTCGCAGCGGGCAAGTCCGCCATCAACGCCCACGGCTCGTGGATGATCGGCCAGTACACCGGCTACAAGGGCGTCGAGGTGGGCATCGCGCCTACCCCGGTGGGCCCCGAAGGCAAGCGCGCCTCCATGTTCAACGGCCTGGCCGATTCCATCTGGGCGGGTACCAAGAAGAAGGACGCGTCCATCAAGTGGGTGGAGTACCTCGCCTCGGCTGACTGCCAGGACGTCGTCGCGTCCAAGGCTGTTGTCTTCCCGGCCCTGAAGGCCTCGTCCGAGAAGGCGTCGGAGGCCTTCAAGGCCAAGGGCGTGGACGTCACCGCCTTCACCGAGCACGTCAGGAACAAGACCACCTTCCTGTACCCGATCACGGACAACACTGCCAAGGTCAAGGGCATCATGGAACCCGCCATGGACGCGGTGGTTTCCGGCAAGGCGCCGGCGAGCTCCCTCACCCAGGCCAACGAACAGGTCAACGCCCTCTTCAAGTAGGCCCCTGCTTCGGCAACGCCCCCAATTCGTGGCTGCGTATGTGGTCGCAGCCACCCGGCTGGATGCCGCCGTCCCCTCCTCGCGGCGGCGGCATCCACCACCCTGCTTAGCATCACCCCACAAAACCGAAAGAGATCTCTATGGACCCCCTCCACCTCCGTTCCGCCGGCACCAGCCTGGTGATCAGCTTCGACAGCGGAGAGGCCGAGGTCATCCATTGGGGCGCGGACCTGGGCACCACCTTGCCGGACCTCGCCATCCTCACCGCCCCGGTCCCGCACTCCGCCATCGATGCGCGCGTTCCGGCGGGCCTCCTCCCCCAGGCTTCGTCGTCGTGGCGCGGCAGGGCCGCCCTGCGCGGTTCCCGAATGGCCGACGGCGTCTCCGGGTTGGATTTCTCGGCCCGCCTCCGCGTTGCCACAGCCAGCGCCAACGGCGGTTCTGCCGTCATCGTCCAGTCGGACCCGGATGCCGGCCTCACGGTGGAATCCACCCTGGCCCTGCACGACGGCGGCCTGCTGGAACTGCGGCACACCGTCACCAATGACGGCACTACCCCCTACCAGCTCGACGAACTGGCGACCGTCCTCCCCGTGGCGCCTGACGCCGTCGAGCTCCTCGACCTCACCGGCCGCTGGTGCCGCGAGCGCCACCCGCAGCGCCGGGCCATCCAGCAGGGGACCTGGGTCCGGACGGGCCGGCACGGCCGCACCGGCCATGATTCCTCCCTGCTGTTCGCCGCCGGCACCGCCGGTTTCGGCAACCGGCACGGGAAAGTCTGGGCCACGCACCTGGCCTGGAGCGGCAACCACGAGCAGTTCGCCGACACCATCGGTGATGGCCGCACCATGATCGGCGGTTCAGAGCTCCTGGGACCTGCCGAAGTCATCCTTGAAGCCGGCGGCAGCTACACAACGCCCGCGCTGTTCGCCGCCTATTCGGACAAGGGACTGGACGGGATCACCGAAGCCTTCTACAGCTGGTTCCGGTCCCGTCCGCACCACGTGCTGCCCGCCGCTTCCACAGGCCGGCCCGCCGGCAAGCCGCGCCCGGTGGTGCTCAACACCTGGGAGGCCGTCTACTTTGACCACAACCTGGACACGCTGATTGAGCTGGCCGAGTCCGCGGCCGATCTTGGCGTGGAGCGCTTCGTACTCGACGACGGCTGGTTCCGCGGCCGCCGCGACGACCACGCCGGCCTCGGCGACTGGTACGTGGATGAAAGCCTGTGGCCCCAGGGGCTGACGCCGCTCATTGAGGCGGCCACCTCCCGCGGCATGGAATTCGGGCTGTGGGTGGAGCCGGAAATGGTCAACCTCGATTCAGACATCGCCCGGGCACATCCTGACTGGATCGTTGGCCCGTCCGCCGTCCAGCACAAGGACGGCGGACGGCTTCCCCTGGAATGGCGCAACCAGCACATCATCGACCTGGTGAATCCTGAAGCCTGGCAGTACATCTTCAGCCGCATCGATGCTCTCCTGCGCGAGAACAACATCAGCTACCTGAAGTGGGACCAGAACCGGGACCTCACGGAGCACGGCCATGCCGGCCGCTCCTCCGTCCACGAGCAGACCCTGGCCGCCTACCGGCTGTTCGACGAGCTCCGGAAGGCGCACCCCGGCGTCGAAATTGAATCCTGCTCCTCCGGCGGGGCACGCGTGGACCTGGGCATCCTGGAGCGGACGGACCGGATCTGGGGGTCCGACTGCAACGATGCGCTGGAGCGGCAGACCATCCAGCGCTGGACGGGCGCGGTGGTCCCGCCGGAACTGGTGGGCAGCCACATCGGCCCCACCACCTCGCACACCACCGCCCGCACGCACGATCTCTCCTTCCGGGCCATTTCCGCGCTGTTCGGCCACTTCGGCATGGAGTGGGATGTCCGGCAGGTCACCGGGGCTGAGCGTGAGGAGCTCAAGCGCTTCATCGCCCTGTTCAAGGAACACCGCGCGCTGATCCACAGCGGCCGCCGCGTCCACGCGGACGTTGCCGGCGATGCCCTGCTGCTGCACGGCGTCGTCACCGGGGCCCCTGCGGCTGAAGGCACGACGGCGGCCCTGTTCGCCCTGGTGAGCACGCGCACCTCCGCCGCCGAGGTACCGGGCCGGCTGGGCATCCCGGGGCTGGACCCTGAGCGCAGCTACCGCGCGGAGGCAATCTTCCCCACTCCGGATGACTCCGACTACGGCCACACCTACACCCAGGTGCAGCCGCCGGCCTGGCTGGCGGACGGGGCGGAGGCAACCGGACGCTTCTTCGCCGAGGTGGGCCTGCCCATGCCCAACCTCAACCCCGAGCACGGGCTGCTCGTGCGGTTCACCGCACTCTAATGACCGTCGATTGCTCCGTAAACGTCGTTTTCACGCTTCAAAACGGCATTTACGGAGCGATCGATGGGGGTGCCGGCGTAAGAATGCACGGCACCCGAAGCCAGCCGATAGATTGTCATTCATGACTGAAGCCTCCACCGACCCTGCCGCCCGCCGTACCATCCTGGTAATCAACGGGCCCAACCTGAACCTGCTGGGAACCCGGGAGCCGGAAAAGTATGGCACGTCCACCCTGGCGGATGTAGAGCAGCTGGCGGCCGCAGCCGCCGAGGCCCACGGTTTTACGGTCGAATGCGTCCAGTCCAACCACGAAGGCGTCCTGCTCGACGTCATCCACGCCGCCCGGAGCAACGCCGCGGGCATCGTCATCAACGCGGGGGCGTTCACCCACACCTCAGTGGCTCTCCGTGACGCCCTCGCTGCCGTGCAGCTGCCCGCCGTCGAGGTCCACATCACCAATGTGCACCAGCGGGAAGAGTTCCGGCACCACTCGTTCCTGTCCCCCGTCTGCTCGGCGGTCATCGTGGGCGCAGGCGTTGTGGGGTACCGGCTGGCGATTGACTACCTCGCAGAGGTCCTCTAACCGCTACTTCTGGATGCACTGCCCGGAGGAAACCGGAGCGCTCAACGACGCCGCCTGAGAGGCCACCGGGTTGAGGTCATCCATGGTGATGGCGAATCCCATTTCCGTGTCTGCGGTCGCCTTGGCGAAAATCACCCCTGCCACATCCCCCTCCATGGTCAGCAGCGGCCCGCCGGAGTTCCCGGGCTGCACGTCGCCGGCCAGGCGGTAGATCTCCTCGGGGGAGGCATTGTTGCCGTAGATGTCCGGCACCATCACGGTGGTGATGTCCTGGACCGTGGCCGGCTTGGACTGGAACGGTCCGCCGTGGGGGTAGCCGGCAAAAGCGGCGGGGCTGCCGTTGGGCAGGTCGGGGCTAAGCGCCAGCGCATCAGCGGGGAGGTTGTCCACGGCCAGCACCGCGAGGTCGTGCTTGGTGTCGAAGTAGACGACGCGCCCGGGCATCGCCCCGCCGTCAGGCAGTTCCACCACCGGCTCCGACACGCCCGCCACGACATGCGCGTTGGTGATCACACGGTCCGCAGAGACCACGAACCCGGTGCCTGTCTGGTTCTGGCCGCACTGGTAGGCGGTCCCCGCGATCCTGAGCACGGAATCGGCGGCACGGTTCAGGGCCGGCGTATCGGTGCTGGCGTTCGGTACCGGCACTGCCGGGCCCTGCTCCAGTCCCTCGAGCAGGGTAGGGATGCCGTTGCCGATCACCGTGGAGCGAAGCTGCGCCATGGTTGCTTTGACGGGGTCCGGGGTCAGGCCGTCGATAAAGCGGATGACCTTGGATTCGGCCAGCTGCTGGGACACAAGCGGCACGCCCAGGGAGCCGATGCTGAAGGCCAGCATGGACATCACCAGCGCGGATACCACCACGTTCACGGCCCCGCCCACCAGCCGGTCCACCGCACGCAAGGGCCGGATCCGCACGGCGCCGCGGATTTGCCGGCCTGCCATCGTCCCCAGGCCGTGCCCCAGGACCACCAGGACGACGGCGGCTGCCACGATGGCGGTCAGCCTCCATCCGGAGTCCTGGACAAAGCCGCTCACCAGGGGGACTGCAAAAAAGGCTGCCACTGCTCCGGCAGCGAATCCCGCAATGCCGCCGACTGTCACCAGGAAACCATTGCGCAGGCCGTAAACCAGATAGGACAGCAGCGCCAGGATCAGGACCAGGTCCAAGACAGTCAAGCCGACCAATGAGGCTCCTTATTAAGCAGTTGAACCTTCATTCTAATGTTGGATGCTGACAATATTCTGGACAGCTCCCCGCCCTGCGGGCCGTGTGGAGTCCCGCTGCCCGCCGCCTTCACGGCCGCCCGAAATAGGTCCCGACCGGCCGTTGGAGCCCTGCATCGGGGCGTTTTGCCTGCCAAGTTCGTCACAGAACCTTGAAAATTCTGAAACAATGGCACAAGCGCCACAGCCGACACTTTTATTCAGGAGATTTCATGGACATCGAGGTACTGCGCCGAGCACCCCTTTTCGCCACGCTCGACGACGACGCATTCCGTCTGCTGACGGACGAGCTCACCGAGGTGGACCTGTCCCGCGGCGCTTCGGTGTTCCGTGAAGGCGACCAAGGCGACCAGCTGTACTTCATCGTCTCCGGCAAGGTGAAGCTCGGCCGGACCTCTCCCGATGGCCGTGAATCCCTCCTGGCCATCCTGGGCCCGGGTGAACTCTTCGGCGAAATGGCCCTCTTCGATCCCAGCCCGCGGACCGCGACGGCAACCGCCGTCTCCGAGACCCGGCTTGCCGGCCTCCGGAACGAGAGCTTGAACACACTGCTCCGCACCCGTCCCGAGGTCTCCGCGCAGCTGCTGCAGGCCCTGGCCCGCCGCCTGCGCCGCACCAATGATTCGCTGTCCGACCTGGTGTTCTCCGACGTTCCGGGCCGCGTTGCCAAGGCGCTGCTTGACCTGGCAGACCGTTTCGGGCGGCCGGCGACGGACGGTGTCCTGGTAGCCCACGAGCTCACCCAGGAAGAGCTCGCCCAGCTCGTCGGCGCATCCCGCGAAACCGTCAACAAGGCCCTCGCCGAATTCGTCCAGCGCGGCTGGCTCCGGCTGGAAGCCCGCGCCGTCGTCATTTTGGACATGCAGCGCCTCCGCCAGCGCTCCCGCTAGCAACCCGCCGCCTCCGGCCCCGGGCCCCTGTTTCCCCGCGAACGCTCTCTCACTTGATGCGCTAAAACGGCCGACGCTCTCTCACTTTCCTAAGGAAAGCGAGAGAGCGTCGGTGGAAAAGCAACATCAAGTGAGAGAGCGTTTCATGTGGGCGGCAGCCCGCCAACCGGACCGAAACCCGCCGCGGACCTACCGTTCGCGCTGGGGATCGTCCGGGGTCGTCTTGGCGGCCTCGACCTCGAGCATGAGCCTGCCGTCCTCTTCAACCAGGACCGGCTGGTACACGTGGGCCTTGCGCTTGTAGCTCAGGTAGGCGATGCAGCCGTTGGCCATGGCCATCTTTTCGAGCATGATTTCAGAGCCGGGGACCAGGAGCTCACCCAAGGTTCGGCCCACTGTATTCTCCTGGCCAACCTCGTCGCCCAGGGCGGTGGTATCGCGCTCGGCGATCACGTCGGCAGCATTGACCCAGCGCCCCCAGACGCCCTTCCCGTCCAGCAGGGTGGGCTGCTGGTTCAGGGGCACGGTGGCGGCGAAGTAGCGGGTGTCGAACCGACGGTGCGCGAAGTCCGGGCTGCGCCAGTTGACCAGTGACTTCAGCAGGTCCGCCCGGACGGACAGTCCCCGCTTTGCCAGGATCTCCGGGAAGGTCTTCTCCTGCTCAGCCACGGCAATGCGGGCGCGCATCCACTCCGGGGTCGACGTCGCTTCCACCGTACTGGCCATGTCCGGGCCGGCCAGCAGCACGCCGGTTTCCTCGAAGAGTTCGCGGATGGCGCCCAGCACGTGGCGCCGCGCCAGCCCGACGTCGTCCGTTCCCATCTGCTCAGCCCAATGCTGGGGCGGGGGGCCGAGCCAGCCCACGGGATCGTCGTCGGCGGCGTCCAGCGATCCGCCGGGGAAAGCGAGGACGCCCAACGGCGAGGACCCCGGCCGGTAGGCCAGCCAGGTTTCCAGGCCTGTGGGGGAATCGCGCAGGAGGACCACCGAGGACGCAAGGCGCGCCGCGCGGGGCGTCCGTTCGCCGTGTTCGAGCCAGCTCTGGGCGGCCCCTTCAAGGTCCTGGGGAAGAGCAAAGAGCCGTCGAGCTAGCTGAGGCAAGGGAAACCTACCGGTCCTAGCTGAATTCCGCTATGAGTTCGACCTCAACAGGAGAATCGAGCGGCAGCACGGAGACGCCGACGGCGGAACGGGCGTGCTGGCCCGCGTCACCGAGGACGCGCCCCAGCAGTTCCGACGCGCCGTTGATGACACCAGGCTGTCCTGTGAAGGACGGATCGGACGAGACGAAGCCCACAACCTTGACGATGCGGGTGATCCGGTCAAGGTCACCAATGACGCTCTTGACGGCTGCCAGGGCGTTGACGGCGCAGATGGCCGCGAACCGCTGGGCGTCTTCGGGGGACACCGTGGGCTCGTCAGCGTAGCCTTCGGTTCCGGCCGACACTTTGCCGGTTGCCGGGAGTTTGCCGTTAATGAACGGCAGCTGTCCCGAGGTGTACACGTGGCTGCCGGAAATCACGGCGGGGACATAGGCGGCCACAGGCGGAGCGACCTCGGGAAGGGTGAGCCCAAGGTCTGCGAGCCGCTGCTCAACAGCCGAAACAGGCGCCGCTGCTGCGCCGGGCTTGGCCTCTGCGGAGGTGCCCATGCTACTGCTTCTCCCTCTTGAGGTAGGCCACCAGGCCGTTTCCGTCCGGTCCGGGGACCACCTGCACCAGCTCCCAGCCGTCGTCTCCCCACTGGTCCAGGATCTGCTTGGTGGCGTGAATAATGAGCGGAATCGTCGCGTACTCCCATTTGGTCATGAGAGAAAGACTAGTCCTTGCCGGTAAAGTGGAAAACATGGCGACTCGTACGAACCCATTATTCGACACTGCCACCACCCTCGGTAAGATCCTCGTTTTCCTTGGCGTGAGTGCTATTTGCGGTGTCCTGGTAGCAGGCCTGCTGGTTCCCGCAGCGGCCGTTTCAGGCAGCGCAGCGAGCGGTTCCATCGAGTTCTTCGACACCCTTCCGGCCGAGCTGAAGGTTGACCCGCCCAACCAGACCACCAGGATCCTGGCTGCGGACGGAAGCGAGATCGCCAGCGTCTACACCGAGAACCGCACCAAAGTCGCCTTGGACCAGATCTCGCCCTTCGTTAAGAAAGCTGTCATCGCCGTCGAGGACAGCCGTTTCTATGACCACGGGGGCGTGGACACCACAGGCATCCTCCGCGCGCTGGTCAGCACCGCCCGCGGCAACAAGCAGGGCGCGTCCACCATCACGCAGCAGTACGTAAACAACGTCCTCAACGCCAACCTCGCCGCCGAGGGCAACGAGGACCAGATCAAGCTCAACGGTGTCAACAAGGGCGTGGGCGACAAGCTCCGCGAGATGAAGCTTGCCATCGCCCTGGAAAAGGAGTTCAGCAAGGAGCAGATCCTTGAGGGCTACCTAAACATCGTCTTCTTCAACCGCGACGCATACGGCATCGAGGCCGCGTCCCGCTTCTTCTTCAGCACCAGCGCCAAGGACCTCACGCTCCCTCAGGCGGCGTTGCTGGCCGGACTCGTCAACAGCCCGTCCGCGTTTGACCCCATCAACAACCCGGAGAACGCCAAGCAGCGCCGCGACCTGGTACTGGGCCTGATGCTGAACCAGGGCAAGATCACCCAGGCCGAGCACGACGCCGCGGTGGCCACCCCCGTGGAGACCAAGGTCACGCAGCCGAAGCAGGGCTGCGCCTACGCGTCCACCGCTCCCTACTTCTGCGACTACGTGCTGCACCTGCTGGAGAACAACCCGGCGTACGGTGCGGACCGCGAAGAGCGCCTGCGCCTCATCTACGGTGGCGGCCTGACCATCACCACCACGCTGGACCCGAACGCCCAGGCAGTCGCGCAGGAGCAGGTCAACGCCTCCGCCGGCGCCAACCCGGACAAGTGGGGTGCGGCCATGGTCTCGGTGCAGCCCAACTCGGGCAAGATCGTCTCGATGGCCCAGAACACCTCCTTCCTGCCCGCGGAAGGCGCCTTCGATTCCCAGGTGAACTTCAACGTGGACAAGCTGGACAAGGACGGCAACGACCTCAATGGCCTTGGCGGTGCCCAGCCCGGCTCCACCATGAAGCCGTTCACCTTCGCGGAGTGGCTCAACGAGGGCAAGTCCATGAACACCGTGGTCAACGCAGCACAGCGCCGCTACCCGCTGAACTTCCCGTGGCGCAACACCTGCGGCAAGGTCGCGGGCGCCTACAACACTGCCGAGAAGTCGCTCGGCGCTGCCGACGACCTGCAGAACGCCGAACCGCAGTGGTACCGGCCCCTCTCGGTCCTCGAAGGCCTGTACAACTCCATCAACACCGTGACCTTCGCGTCGGCCGCGCAGCTTGACTTCTGCGGAATCCAAAAGATCGTGGACGCCACCGGTCTTCACGGCGGCCTCCCTGCGGAGGGAGACCCTAACCCGAAGATCAACATGTCCACGCTGGGCAACCTGCTCGGTTCCACCCAGACGGCACCGCTGACCATGGCCAGCGCCTTCGCCACGTTCGCCAACGACGGCAAGTATTGCGAACCCATCGCCATCACTGCGGTGACCGACCAGACCGGGGCCACCCTCCCGGCACAGTCCAGCAGCTGCCGGGACGCGATCAAGCCGGACGTTGCCCGTGGCGTGAACTACGCCCTCCAGGAAGTCCTGAACCGCGGCTCCGGCTCACTGATCCAGCCCCGGATTTCAACGCGCACCAGCTTCCCGATCGGCGCCAAGACCGGTACGTCCAACAACAACGGATCCACGTGGGTGGTGGGCCACACCACCGGCCTGGCCACGGCTGCCTGGTTCGGTGACGCACTCGGCGCCCAGGACCGGTCCGGCCAGAACATCACGGTCAACGGAAAGTTCTACCCCGGCATCGACGGTTACATGATTGCCGGCCCGATGTTCTCGAACTTCATGTCCCGGATCGCGCCGGCCTACGGCACCAATCCGTTCCCGGCCCCGCCCAGCAACCTCCTGAACGGCGGCACGAACACCCGCACGCCCGCCACGACGGCACCGCAGGCAACCCAGGCACCGGCCCCGGCACCCGCCACCCAGCCCGCCCCCGCACCCGCGCCGGGCAACAGCGACAAGAAGAACTAGCCGCCGATGATTTCATCCAGCGAGTTGGCCAGCCGCGCCCGGACCATCGGGCGCGGCTTTGCCGTCACCGCCGGAACCGGGGCTGCCGCCGGGATGGCCGCCTTCGGGTACGGCCTGTGGGAGAAAAACCAGTTTGTCCTCCGTGAAGAGACCCTGGCCATCCTGCCCCCGGGGAAAAACCCCTTCCGCATCCTGCACCTGAGCGACATCCACTTCGTTCCCGGCCAGAAAAAGAAGGCTGCGTGGCTGCAGTCACTGGCCGAACTCAAACCGGACCTGGTAGTGAACACCGGCGACAACCTCAGCCACGCCAAAGCGGTGGATCCCCTCCTGGCCGCGCTCCGTCCGCTGCTGGAATTCCCCGGCGTCTTTGTCCCCGGCTCCAATGACTACTTCGCCCCGAGCCTGAAGAATCCCGCCTCCTACCTGCTGGGACCGTCCAAGGCCAAGCCCAAGCCGACGGCGCTTGACTGGCCGCGGCTGCGTTCAGGCTTCGGGATGGGCGGCTGGGTGGACCTGACCAACCGCCACCAGTCCCTGGTCATGAACGGCATGCGCTTCGACTTCTCCGGAGTGGACGATCCCCACCTGCAACGCGAACGGTACGCCGGATGGCCGCGCGGGACCGTGAACCAGGACGCCGCAGACCACCTCAAAGTGGCCGTCATCCACGCGCCCTACCAGCGGGTGCTGGACCACTTCACGGAGGACGGCGCGGATCTCCTGCTCGCCGGCCACACCCATGGCGGGCAGCTTTGCATCCCGGGCTACGGCGCCCTCGTGGCCAACTGCGACCTTCCCACCTGGCGGGCAAAAGGCCTGCATGACTGGAGCAGCAATGGACGCACGACGCCGGTCAACGTGTCGGGCGGCATCGGCACCTCGCGCTTCGCCCCGGTAAGGATCGCCTGCCGTCCGGAAGCTGTCCTGCTGACCCTGACTTCGCCCGCCTGACCGGGTACGCGCGCCTATTGCCGTTCGTAACAACCGGCCAGGCTCTTTCCGGAACCACGACCCTGTGAATCGGCTCACGCCATGGCATAGGGTAGTTGCTACGGGAAACTACATTCGTTTTAGAGCTTGAGAAGCGGGCATGGCCAGGCAAACTCCATTTTTTCGGTCGATCAGTCGTCTCTACCCCCATGTCCGGCCCATTATCCCGCGGCTCGTGCTGGGACTCCTCTGCGCGCTGTTTGCCAGCGTTGTAGCCCTGGCCATCCCCCAGGTCCTGAGGGTCCTGGTCAACGAATCACTGCAGCCGGGCGGCAACACTGAGGCGATCTGGATGTCGGCCGGCATCATCCTGGTTCTGGGCATCGCTGAAGCGGGCCTGGTTGCGCTCCGCCGGCAGTTCGTCATCAACCCGGCCACCACTGTGGAGACCCGGATGCGCGTCTCCCTTTATGACCATCTCCAGGAACTGACGGTCTCCTTCCATGACCGCTGGGGCTCCGGCCAGCTCCTGTCCCGCGCCATGACCGACCTGAACTTCCTGCGCCGCTGGATGGCGTTCGGCGCCATCATGCTGGTGGTCACCACCCTCACCGTGATCATCGGTATTGCCGTCATGTTCGCCATGAGCTGGCAGCTTGCCCTGATCTTCCTGGCCGCGGCCGTGCCCATCATGGCGTACAGCTTCCGGTTCCGGACCCGCTTCAGCAAAGTGGCACGCCTCAGCCAGGACCAGGCAGGCGACCTGGCCACCACGGTGGAGGAATCCGTCCACGGCATCCGCGTGCTCAAGGCATTTGGCCGCAGCCGGGAAGCACTCGAAACCTTCGAGTTACAGGCCGAAGAGCTCCGCCAGACGGAAATCGCCAAGGCGCGCCACCAGGCCACGTTCACCTTGGTGGTCACGCTCCTGCCGGAACTCGCCCTGGGCGCCGGCCTGGTGGCGGGTATCCTGCTGTGCTCCACCGGGCAGCTGAGCATCGGCGCGTTGGTGGCCTTCTTCGCCACCGCGGCGGTCATTGCCACACCCGTTGAATTTTCCGGCATGCTGCTGGCCATGGCACTTACCGCCAAGACCGCCGTCGACCGCCACTACGAAGTGATGGATACTGCCAACAGCATTACCAGTCCCCCGGAACCGCGGAGCCCGCGCCAGCCCGCGGGCGCGCTCCGTTTCAACAACGCCACTTTCGCCTTCGAGGACGCCCCGGACAAGCCCATCCTCAAGGACGTCAACCTGGAACTCCGGCCCGGTGAGACCATGGCCCTGGTGGGCATCACAGGAAGCGGCAAGAGCGCCCTGATCCAGCTGGTGCCCCGCCTCTACGATGTCACCGGCGGTTCCATCAGCATCGACGGCGTGGACCTGCGCGACTTCGACGTGGAGGAGCTCCGCCGCATCGTGGGCGTAGCCTTCGAGGACACCACCCTGTTCTCCAACTCCGTCCGCGACAACGTTCTCCTCGGCGCACCGGAGCGCACCGACGAGGCCCTGGACGAGGCGCTGGACGTGGCGCAGGCCCACTTCGCGTACTCCCTCCCGGACGGCGTGGACACGCTGATCGGCGAGGAGGGCCTCAGCCTGTCCGGCGGGCAGCGCCAACGGATTGCGCTGGCCCGCGCCATTGCCGCCCGGCCGCGGGTGCTGGTACTGGATGACCCGCTGTCCGCCTTGGACGTCCACACGGAGGAGCTGGTGGAGAACCGGCTCCGGACCGTCCTGAAGGACACCACCACGCTGATCGTCGCGCACCGGCCATCCACTGTTGCCCTCGCGGACCGGGTGGCCCTGCTCGAACAAGGCAGGATCGCCGCCGTCGGAACGCATACGGAACTGCTGGCAGGCAACGACCATTACCGTTACGTCATCGCCAGCCTGGACCAGGACCCCCGGGACCTGGATTCGGAATTGTCGGACCTCGAGGAAGATGCCGATATCCAGGAAGCCGAGGCCACCCGATGAGCGCCACGACATTCGGCACCGCCAACGAAGACAACGCCCACCTCAGCAAGAGCGACAGCAGGGCGGTACGACGGCGCTCGCTGGCGCTGCTGCGGTCACTGATCCGGCCGGTGCGCCTGCGCTTCTGGCTGACCATCGCCATGGTGGTCCTGTCCCAGGCGGCACGCGTGGCGGGCCCGGCGCTGATCGCCTACGGCATCGACCGCGCACTGCCCGCCCTCCAGGCCGGGGACAACGCGCCCCTGGTGCTCACCGGCGTCGCCTACCTCCTCGCGGCCATGGCGACGGCGGGGCTCACGGCCTTGTATGTCACGTCCACCGCCAGGCTGAGCCAGGCCATGCTGCTGGACCTGCGCCTCCGGGTGTTCCGCCACACCCAGCGGCTGAGCCTGGAGTTCCACGAGAAGTACACCTCCGGCCGGATCATAGCCCGGCAGACGTCGGACCTGGAGGCCCTCCGGGAGCTCCTGGACTCGGGGGTCAGTTCGCTCGCCTCAGGCGTGCTGTTCATGGTTTTTACTGCAGCCACCGTGTTCGCACTGGACTGGCGGAGCGGGCTGCTGGTGCTGGCCGCGGGCGTTCCCATGTTCCTCCTGGCACGCTGGTACCAGAAACACTCCCAGATCGTCTTCCGGGAATCGCGGGTGGTCTCCGCCCGGCTGATTGTGCATTTCGTGGAAACCATGACAGGCATCCGCGCAGTCAAGGCCTTCCGGAAGGAGCAGGAAAACTCCGGGCTTTACAGCCGGCTCGCCGAGGAATACCGGCGGGTCACCGTGCGCTCCATCAACCTGAACGGCATCTTCCAGCCCGGGCTGGTGCTGATCGGCAACGTGTGCGTGGCAGTGGTCCTGCTCTTCGGAGGCTTCCGCGTCCTCGGCGGGGACCTGGAAGTCGGGGTTCTCCTGGCACTCATCCTCTCCACCAAACGGTTCTTCCAGCCGGTGGACCAGATGGCCATGTTCTACAACTCGTTCCAGAGTGCCCAGGCCGCGCTCGAAAAGGTCTCGGGGCTCCTCGAGGAGGTGCCTACTGTCCGGCCGCCGAAGAATCCCGTCGCACTGAAGGACGCCAAGGGTGCAATTGACTTCACGGACGTCGAATTCCGGTACGGAGACGGTCCTGTCATCGTCCCCAACCTGAACCTGCGCATCCCTGCGGGGCAAGCCGTAGCCTTGGTGGGCCAGACGGGAGCAGGGAAATCCACCCTGGCCAAGCTGATAGCCCGTTTCTACGACGTCACGTCGGGTTCGATCACGCTCGACGGCATCGACCTCCGGAGCCTCGGCACCACCGACCTGCGCCGCAACATTGTCATGGTCACCCAAGAGTCGTTCCTGTTCAGCGGCTCGGTGGCGGACAACATCGCATTGGGCCGCCCGGAAGCCTCCCGCTCCGAGATCGAGGAAGCAGCCAAGGCAGTGGGCGCCCACGACTTCATCAGGGAACTTCCCGAGGGCTATGACACCGATGTCAACAAGCGCGGCGGGCGGGTGTCATCCGGCCAGCGGCAGCTCATCAGCTTTGCCAGGGCTTTCCTGGCCCGCCCGGCAGTACTGATCCTGGACGAGGCGACCTCCTCGCTGGACATCCCCTCCGAACGGCTGGTGCAGCAGGGCCTGGCCCGCCTCCTCGCGGGCACGGAGGCGGCCCGCCGGACGGCCCTGATCATCGCCCACCGCCTGTCCACAGTGGAAACCGCGGACAGGGTGCTGGTGGTGCAGGACGGCCGCATCGTGGAGGACGGCAGCCCGGCCGATCTCATTGGCGGCGGCGGACGCTTTGCGGACCTGCATGGAGCGTGGAAGGACTCACTGGTCTGATCCCGGTCCCCTGCCCCTGCCCGGCCGGCCTTCCTGTCCGGGCTGAGGATTTCGCATCGGGACCCGGCATCGGCTATCCTTGTAAAGTTGCTTTTGCAGCGGATCGGGATGTAGCGCAGCTTGGTAGCGCGCTTCGTTCGGGACGAAGAGGTCGCAGGTTCAAATCCTGTCATCCCGACCACAACTGAAGAGGGTCTCCTTACGGAGGCCCTCTTTTTTGTTGCCTGGAATCCGGCGCATCGGTAACTTTTTGGTAAAGGAAAAGCCCCGGAGCGGATGCTCCGGGGCTTTCCTCGCCTCCTGTTGTGAGGAAGCTGTTTACACCGGGTCAGGCCAGTTGCCCGTGTAGGTGGTGTAGCTGGTTTCGGTGCTGTTGGCCTTCTTGCCCTTGGTCTCCGTGGAGACGGGATCCGGCCAGTTTCCGGTTCCGGCTACAGCCACTCGTTCGGTGTCGGCAATGGAACCTGCAGACAGGACAGCCGGAGCCGCCGCAGAAAACGCTAAGGCCCCAGCCAAGGCGGCTGCAGCTGCAATCTTCTTCAACATATAAGTTCCTCAATACGAGTCGGATTCGTTACAAAGCCAGCACTGTCCTTGTTGACATACATTGTAAAATGTTTTCCACAGCGGCTGTCAAGCGCCAATGGGAAACCTGTGGAGAAAGGAGGAGTCCTGTGGGCAACGGATTCGGGGAGAAGCTCCGGGCGGAGAGGCTCGATCGGGGGCTGACACAGGCGGAACTGGGCAAGGACCTGTATTCACCCAGCTACATTTCCCTACTCGAAACAGGCCGCAGGGAACCAACTGCGGAGGTCATTGAAGAACTGGCACGCAGGCTGGAGCTTGCACCGAAGGCCTTGGAGGCATGGAGCCAGCCCATCTCGGTCAGTGACGCCGAGTACGTCCTTGCAGGGCTCTACGCCCGCCAGGCCTGGGACCTGAGGGACTATCCCCTCGCCGCCAGCCATGCGGCTTCAGCAGCGCAGATAGCCCTGGACGGACGAAACACCAGCGCCTGGTGGAACATGAGCTACATGCAGGCCGAGTGCCTGCTGAAGCATGGCGACCTGCTGGAGTGCAGGGAGCTTGTGGAAAGGCTGCTCGAGCACCCGATGGCCAGGGAATCCGTGGGGCTGGGCGCGCGCGCCCGGCAGATGCTCGCGGTTGTGTGCCAGCGCCAGGGCCAGCTGACGGCTGCCGTGGAGCATGCAACGGAGGCAGTGGCCTTCGCGGAGCAGTTGCCCAGGGGCTCAGTGATCACCATCGGCGCGCTCCGGGCACTGATTGGTGCGTTGGCCGAAAGCGGCCGCCTCAATGAGGCGTGGAAGTACTGCCAGGAATTGCTCGCCCAGGTGGATGAGCACGCGATGTCCCAGCTGGCCGGCGAGGTGGCCTGGGTCATCGGCAATGTGGCGTTTATGCGCCACGACTATGTGGAGGGCGTCAAACACCACGAACGGGCAGCGAAACTGCTGTCACCGGCAAATGACATCGAGCTGTGGGCCCGTTTCAATAAAGCGTCCGCCGCGGTACGGCTGTCCTCCGGAATTGTGGAGCCTGAAACGCTGTCATCCATTGAGCGGGCCGAGCTTGCTTTTTCAATCGTCAGCGGCACCAAGAGTGATGAGCTGGAAGTTGCCTTCATCCGCGCCCGGTGGCTGTACCTGACCGGGGACATCGTTGCCGCCGTCGAGAAGCTCCGGGAAATCCATGCCGAGCGGGACAACCTTGCGAAGCACACCGCCGGGGAAGTGTCTTTGCTGCTGGGGAAGTCCCTTAAGGCCGCGGGCGAAGCAGAAGAAGCCCTGGTCCACCTCGAAGAAGCGCAGAAAGCCTTCAGCGCCGCCGGAGCCGCTGACCGCGTCCAGCAGGCAATGGACGCGGTCCTGGAAATAAAGCTGGCCCAGCGGCGCGCCGCGGCCGCTGCCAAGGCAAGCTAGCCGGCACGCCGTTCGCCGGGAGCCGCTGGGGCTCCGTCAGGCGAAGGTTTTCCCCGTGAGTTTCTCGTACGCCTCAACGTAGCGGCTGCGGGTGCGCTCGATGACCTCGGCCGGCAGGGCCGGCGGAGGGGTGTCCGAGGACCTGTCCCAGCCCGATTCGTCCGATGTGAGCCAATCCCGGACGTACTGCTTGTCAAAGGAAGGCTGCGCACTGCCCGGCTGGTATGTTGCGGCGTCCCAGAACCGTGAGGAATCCGGTGTCAGGACCTCGTCGCCAAGCGTGATCGACCCCGAAACGGCGTCGTAGCCGAATTCCACTTTGGTGTCTGCCAGGATGATGCCACGCTCCCGGGCGATCTTTTCGGCCGTGGAGTAGATCTTCAAGGTGAGCTCGCTCAGGCGTCCAGCGATGTCGTCGCCCACCATGGCCACCACGGCGTCGTAGGTGATGTTCTCGTCGTGCTTCCCCACCTCCGCCTTGGCCGAGGGTGTGAAGATGGCGTGGTCCAGGCGCGAACCGTCCACCAGTCCCTCCGGCAGCGGAATGCTGCACACGGTCCCCGAAGCTTTGTATTCCTCCAGGCCGGAGCCGGTGAGATAGCCGCGGGCGATGCATTCCACCGGAAACATGTCCAGCTTCTTGCAGATCATGGCCCGGCCCTCCACCGCGGCGGGGACGCCGTCCTCCACGGTGGATCCCAGTACGTGGTGTTCCACGTCCAACTGGTCAAACCACCACAGGCTCAACTGGGTGAGGATGCGCCCCTTGTCCGGAATCCCGCTGGACAGGACATGGTCAAACGCGCTGATCCGGTCGCTGGCCACCACCAGCACACAGTCCTGGCCGACGCGCTGCAGGATGGACTCGTCCGCCGGCTCGTACAGGTCCCTGACTTTCCCCGAGTAGACATGGGTCCATCCGGGCAGTTCGGGGGCCGTGGTGCTGAAACCGCGGGATGCTGGAACGTTGCTCATGCTAGGCCTTCGTCTCGGTCCTGTGGAGGGATGCACTGGCATTAAAGGGGACCTTCACTTCCCCGCGGGCGGCCTTGCCGCCGATGTCCGTACGGAACTGCGCGCCATCGAGCTGAATCAGTTCCACGCCGTCGTACGCTCTTTCACGCGCCTCCACCAGGTCGCTGCCCAGCGCGACGACGGCGAGCACGCGTCCGCCGGCGGACACCACTTTACCGTCCTCGTCGAAGGAGGTGCCGGCGTGGATGATGTGTACGCCTTCCAGTTCCTCCGCCTTCTTGAGCCCGCGGATTCGGTCCCCGGTGCGCGGAGTGTCCGGGTAGTTTTCGGACGCAATGACGACGGCGACGGCAGTTTCCTTCGCCCACCGCAGCTCTTCTGCCTTGTCCAGTTCGCCCTTGGCGGCTGCCAGCAGCAGGGCGCCAAGGGGCGTCTTCAGCCGGGCCAGGACGGCCTGGGTCTCCGGGTCGCCGAAACGGACGTTGAATTCGATGACGCGGGTGCCGCGCGAGGTGAGGGCCAGCCCCACGAACAGTACGCCGACAAACGGGGTGCCGCGGCTGGCCATTTCGTTGACGGTGGGCTGGGCAACGCGGTCGAGAACCTCCTGGACCAGGCCCTCGGGCGCCCATTCCAGCGGAGTGTACGCGCCCATGCCCCCGGTGTTGGGGCCTTCGTCGTTGTCGAAGATCCGCTTGAAGTCCTGTGCCGGGGAAAGTGCCACGGTGTTGTGTCCGTCGCAAAGAACGAACAGGGACACCTCGGGCCCGTCCAGGAACTCCTCGATGACAACCGAGCCGCCGGCTTCGAAGCAGGACTGCGCGTGAGCCAGGGCTTCCTCGCGGTTCGTGGTGACAACCACGCCCTTGCCCGCGGCCAGGCCGTCATCCTTCACCACGTAGGGGGCGCCGAAGGTGTCCAGGGCCGAGGCGGCTTCCTCCGCGTTGGTGGCCACCATGGCCATGGCCGTGGGCACTCCGGCTTCCGCCATGATTTCCTTGGCGAAAGCCTTGGAGGCCTCAAGCTGTGCGGCCGCCTTGCTGGGGCCGAACACGGGGATCCCGGCCTCGCGGACAGCATCGGACACACCTGCTGCGAGCGGCGCCTCGGGACCCACCACCACCAGGTCCACGGCGAGCTTGGTGGCCAGGGCGGCGACGGCGTCGGGATCGTTGGCGTTGATGCTGTGGGTCGGGACCAGCTTGCTGATGCCGGCGTTGCCGGGAGCTGAGTGGACCTCGGACACGTTGGGATCGGCGAGCAGGGAGCGGACAATGGCGTGTTCGCGGCCTCCGGGGCCGATGACGAGTACCTTCACAGTCTCCAAGGGTACTTCGTGCACCCTGCCCGTTCCTAAGCTGTGTCGGCGGATCAATTCGGCGGTTCTTTCCGGTAGAGGGCCGCCGCGACAATCCGCGGCCCGCGCCGCTCCGAATCCTCATCATGAAGAAGCTGAGGAACTCGCCCAAAGGACCCACTGCCATGGCCGCGCTGGCAGGCGCGGTGGCAGCCGCCGTCGTCCTCGCCGTGGCCGAACTGCTCGGCGCGTTCTTCACCGCCCGCGCCACACCGCTGATCGCCCTGGGATCGACCTTCATCGACTTCACGCCGCCCTGGCTGAAGGACTTCGCCATCGCTACTTTCGGCACCAATGACAAAGCTGCACTGTTCGCGGGCATGGGCCTGACCATTGCCGTGCTGGCATGCGTCCTGGGCGTGGTGGCCTACCGGCGCTGGGCATTGGGCGTGCTGGGGGTCCTGGCCATGGGAGCGGTCATCGTCGCCAGCGTGGTGACCCGGGCAGGCGTCGCGCCGGCTGATGCCCTTCCCTCGGTAGCGGGCACCTTTGCCGGCCTGGCCGCCCTGCGGCTGCTGATGAACCGCATGCCGCGGCAGGCGGCGTGGCCCGAAGCCCCCGCGAAGGCCGCTGAGCCTGACGGACACCCGGGGACCAGCCGTCGGCGGTTCTTCGCGGCAGCCGGGATCACCGCGGCTGCTGCCGGTTTGGCCGCCACCGGAGGCCGGCTGCTGGGCGCGGCCCGCAGCAACATCCTCCAGGCACGGGACGCCCTGAAGCTGCCCGCCCCGGCCAAGGCGGCGCCGGCCGTTCCCGCCGGCGTCCAGTCACCGGTAGCCGGAGTTGCGCCGTGGCTGACGCCCAACGGGGAGTTTTACCGCATTGATACAGCGCTGAGCATCCCCGAAATCGACGTGGACAGCTGGGAGCTCCGGGTCCACGGCCTGGTGGAGGAGGAGGTCCGCCTCACCTTCCAGGACCTGCTCGACGCCGACCTGATCGAGTCCCACGTCACCCTCACCTGCGTGTCCAATCCCGTGGGCGGAAACCTGGCCGGCAACGCGAAATGGCTGGGCCTGCCGCTGCGGGAGGTCCTGAAGCGGGCAAGGCCCAAGGACGGCGCAGACATGGTGCTGTCCACGTCCGTTGACGGCTTCAGCGCCTCCACGCCGCTGGAGGTGCTGCAGGACGACCGGGACGCGATGCTGGCCATCGGCATGAATGGCGAGCCCCTGCCGCTGGAGCACGGCTATCCCGTGCGGATGGTGGTTCCGGGCCTGTACGGCTTTGTCTCCGCCACCAAGTGGGTGGTGGACCTCGAAGTGACCCGGTTCGCCGACAGCAAGGCCTACTGGACCGAGCGAGGCTGGTCCGAACGCGGCCCCATCAAGACCATGGCCCGCGTGGACGTCCCCAAGTCCTTCGCCAAGGTCCCCGCAGGAAGAGTGGCCGTGGGCGGCACCGCCTGGGCCCAGACGCGCGGCATCACCAAAGTGGAAATCCAGGTGGACGACGGCGATTGGGCGGCCGCGGATCTTTCCGCAGAGGCTTCCCTGGTTACCTGGCGCCAGTGGTCCTACCAGTGGGACGCGACCCCCGGCCCGCACTACATCAAAGTCCGTGCCACCGACGGGTCCGGCGAAGTGCAGACGGACCGGCGCGCGGACCCCGTTCCCGACGGCGCGTCCGGCTGGCAGTCCGTGATGGTCACGGTCGAGTAGGGCGGCCTTCCGCCGCATTCCATCAGGCGGCCCCTAGACTGGCACCATGCCGCACAACCCGCATGCCACCTTTACCGTGGACTCCGCAGTGGAACTGGCCGTGATCGAACGGAGCGGTTTTGTGGAGTCGCGGCACATCGGTTCTGCCGTGCTCCTGGCTGCGGACGGGTCCGTGGTTACTGAGCTGGGCGACATCAACACCCCGATTTTCGCCAGGTCCACGCTGAAGCCGTTCCAGGCCCTGGCATCCATGCAGTCCGGCGTCCCGCTGCGGGGCGCGCAGGTGGCGGTGGCCTGTGGCAGCCATACCGGTTCCCTGGACCACATGGATGTCGTGGAAGGAATGCTCAAGGCAGCCGGGGTCCGCGAGGACCAGCTCCAATGCCCGGAGGCCTGGCCCCAGGACGAGACGGCCCGCAACTGGCTGGTGCGGTCAGAGCGGGGAAAATCCAGGCTTGCCTGCAACTGTTCCGGCAAGCACGCGGCCTTCCTCTGGGCATGCACCGAAAACGGCTGGGATACCCACAGCTACCTTGAGCCCAACCACCCGCTGCAGCAGCGGGTGCGCACCGTCATCGAGGAATACACGGGCGAGAAGATCGCCCACCTGGGCATCGATGGCTGCGGCGCTCCGGTGGCGGCAGTTTCCCTCAAGGGACTGGCCAGGGGGTACTCGCTGCTGGCGAAAGCCCCGGGCGACCAGAGCTTCAGCGCCCGGGCTGCCACCATTGCAACGTCCATGCTGGACTACCCCTGGGCGGTCCAGGGACGGGGCGAGGCCAACACACTGGTCATGGACGAGCTGGAGATCATCGCGAAGATCGGTGCGGAAGGCGTCCTGGCCATGGCCACCCCACAGGGTGTTTCCGTAGCCGTGAAGATCCTGGACGGGAACGTCCGTGCCACCTCGCTGGTGGCCTTGACCCTCCTGGCCGCGGCCGGTGCAGTGGAGATTCCCGGGGTTGCCAGCGTGTTGGAAAAAGTGGTTGACCCTGTGCTGGGCGGCGGAAAACCTGTTGGCAAAATTCGGCTGGGTCCCGCAGTGTCGGCGCTGCTGGACTAGGCTCCTGCCGCTCGAAGTTCTCCTTATCGCCAACCCCAACGTGAAGGAAGCCGGATCCATGGCTGTTGCCCGCCGTCGTATCGACCCGGAGGAAGGCGCCGCCGCCCTCGCCGCCTGGCAGGAAGCCGCCGGCCCGTCGTCGGACGTTCCTGTCCCGCGAAGCATCCTGGCCACTGCGGTGCGCTACACGCTTGAGGAGGTCACAGCGCGGGCACCGGGCAATTCCGTGGAGGTGCGGGTGCCGCCGTTCGGCGTCACCCAGTGCGTGGAAGGTCCGCGGCATACGCGCGGCACGCCGCCCAACGTCATAGAGTGCGACGCCGCCACCTGGCTTGCGATGGTTACAGGCCGGTTGGGCTGGGCGGATGCGGTGGCCGCGCACAAGGTTGCTGCCTCCGGACTCCGGGCTGACCTCTCGGCACTGCTCCCGCTGTAGCCGGGCTCAGCCGCGGCCGATGAACGGCATGCCGGCAGCGGTGACCACCACGGACCCCACATTGGCTGTGGGCGGCATGTTGGCCATCATCAGGACGGCACGGGCGGCGTCCTCCACGGGGAAGGTGGGTTCAACCCGCCGGCTGCCGTCAGCCTGGAGCGCCCCGGCACCCACGCCGATGGTGTCCATGATCTCCGTGGCCGTGTTGCCGATGTCGATCTGCCCGCACGTGATCCCGAAGCCCCGCCCGTCCAGCTCGATGCTCTTGGTCAACCCTGTCATGGCATGCTTGGTGACGGCGTAGGCTACCGTTTTGGGCCGTGGCGAGTGCGCGGAGATGGAGCCGTTGTTGATGATCCGCCCGCCCTGCGGATCCTGCGCCTTCATGGCCCTCACAGCGGCTGCGGCGCACAGCATGGAGCCTGTGAGGTTCACTGCCAGGGTGGCGTTCCAGTCCTCCAGCGAGATTTCGTCCACGCTGGCCGCCGGGCCGAACACCCCGGCATTGTTGAACAGAACGTCCACCCGGCCCCACTTTTGGCGGGTGGCCTCGAAAAGATTCTCGACGTCGTGGGGCCGGGTGACGTCACAGGTGACCGGCAGGGCGTTCGGATGGCCGTCCGCCGTCTCGGCAAGCTGTTGTTCCCGCCGCCCGGCGAGGGCGACGGCGTAGCCGTCGGCCAGGAGAAGGCGCGCCACTGCACGGCCAATTCCGGAACCCGCTCCGGTGACGACTGCTACGCGCCCCGGTTGCTGGAACTGGTTCAAAGTCTTCTCCTGTACTGCCGGTCGCTACGCGTCGGTGGACGCTGCAGCCTCGAGAGGTGCCGCGACTCCCGCGCTGTTCAGCGGCCAGCCTATGACGGTCTTGGGCCGGGGCGCAGCGTAGGTCCGCACCTTGGAAGTGGACAGCCGCATGCGGACCAGGGATTCAGCGATGGCCACGGCCGACGCGACACCGTCCACCACGGGCACTCCCGCCCGCTGCCGGATCTGCTCGTCCAGGCCGGCCATGCCGCCGCAGCCGAGGACAATCACTTCGGCCTTGTCCTGCGTGACGGCCTGCATGGCCTGGCTGATGATGGCTTCCACGGCCCGTTCCGGTT
Source organism: Pseudarthrobacter sp. GA104 (assembly GCF_009741265.1). Lineage (GTDB taxonomy): Bacteria > Actinomycetota > Actinomycetes > Actinomycetales > Micrococcaceae > Arthrobacter. Next base: position 2,914,885 of record NZ_WOWL01000001.1, on the reverse strand, counting down.
CCTCCTCAAGTTCCAGGACCGCCATGCCGCTGGCCCGCACCGAGGCGCACCTGGCATCCAGCCCCGCCAGCTTGAGCCGGTCTTCAATGAGCGGAACGGTACGGTCCAGGGTGGTGACCACGGAGTACTTGTGGCCCAGGAACATCGCCGTGCTGGCTGCGGCTTCGGTGATGTCCACCACCGGGACGTCCAGCAGCTCCTGCAGCCCCTCCCGTCCGTGCTCGCCGTAGCCTGCCTGGACGACGGCGTCGAACGGTTCCGGGTAGGAAGTCACGGCGTCCATCACAGCGATGGCTGCCAGGTAGCTCTCGAAGTTGCCTTCGCAGGAGTCCGCCCCGAACCGCGGCGTGATGCCAACGATCTCCGTGCCCGGTGCCGCGATGCTGCGGGCCTGGGCCGCAATGGAATCCGTCATGGACTGGGTGGTGTTGACGTTCGCAACGAGTATGCGCATCAGGGGATCCTTAGTGTTTGCTGGCGACGGCGATGGCCTCGCCGTCGCGGTCTTCGAGCCGCTGCGAGCGGTCCGCGATGAAGAAGTACACAACGGCTGCGATGCCGGCGGCGAAGAACCAGGCGAACGGTGCTGCCGCCGCCAGCGCCGGGATGAAGGCGATGAGGAGCGCCAGGACGGCGGCCGGCACCATGGCGATGATGGCCCTGGGGTTGACGCCGTTCTTGTAGTAGTAGGCGCCGGCAGCAGATGCGGTGTACAGCTCGGGAACGTTGACCTTGCCGCGGCGGATCAGCCAGTAGTCAGCCATCACGACGCCGAACAGCGGGCCAAGCAGGGCGCCGAGGCCCCCGAGGAAGTACACGATCACCAGCGGGTTGTTGTAGAGGTTCCAGGGCAGGATGACCAGGCCGATGACGGCGCTGACGATGGCAGCCTTGCGGAAGTCCAGGTGTTTGGGGAACAGGTTGGTGAGGGCATAGACCGGAGCCACGAAGTTGGCCATGAGGTTCACCGCGATGGTCAGGATCAGCAGGGCCAGGCATGCCAGGACCAGGAAGAGCGTGTTGGGGATGGTCTGGACGATGTCCGAGGGGCTCTCGATGATGGTGCCGTTGATTTTGAACTGCCCTCCCGCCATCACGACGACGATGGCGCCGAAGACGAGCATGTTGATGGGAATGCCCCAGAAGTTTCCGCGGACCACGGCCTTCTTGGAGACGGCAGACCGGGTAAAGTCGCAGAAGTTCAGGACGAATGTCCCGTAGATGGAGACCCAGAGGGCGCCGCCGGCGAAGATGGTCAGCCACATTTGCGGCCCTTCGAGGGCGTTGTCCGAGGACCAGGCAATGGCGCCGCCCGCTTCCATGAAGATCCAGACGGCGATGGCGGCCATGGTGACCAGGATGATCGGGCCTGCGAAGGCCTCATACTTGCGGATCATTTCCATGCCGAAGCTCACGATGACCAGTTGGACAACCCAGAGGATGATGAACGCGATCCATCCCAGGGTGGACAGCCCCAGGATGGAGTCCTTGTCCAGCTCGCCGAGGGGCGGGAACACGGCCACGAGCATCACCCGGAAGACCACCGAGGCCAGGTAGGTCTGGATGCCGAACCAGGCCACGGCGACGGCGCCGCGGAGCAGGCTGGCGATTTGGGCGCCGCGGATGCCGAAGCTGATCCTGCTCATCACCGGGAATGGGACTCCGGTTTTGACGCCCATGAATCCGGAGAGGTTCAGGAGGCCGAAGAGCAGGGCGGCTCCGATGCCGAGTGCCAGCAGTATCTGCCAGCCGCCAAGGCCCAGGGCGAAGAGTCCGATGGCAAAGGCGTAGTTTCCGAGGCTGTGGACATCATTGGCCCACAGGGTGAAGATGCTGTAGCCGGACCAACTGCGGCCGGCACGCTTGGTGGGGGCAAGGTCTGCGTTGTAAAGGGTGGGGCTGATGGCCTGCCCTGATGCTGCGCTGGCTGATTCGCACAGGGATTCGACACGTTCGGCGGAGTGGGCTGAGGAATCTGACGGCGTTGTCAGGTCAGGAGCCATATCAACGCCCGTCGGGGGAGGGGTCTGCATGGGGAACTCCAGTTCTGGAAAGGTTTCGCTGCGGTGAGCCCTGGCTGGACAGGCCGGTTCTGTTATTCCGCGCTGCGAAATCTTGATATTGAATGGTGAAAAAAGGTTATGACGTGGATCACCTGTCGTCAAAATGCCCAGCGAACGGCGCCAGTCACAAACGCGATCTTCACCTCCGGGCGGCCTTCTTCCCTGAGCGAAGGGCGGGAACGTTTGACCGGCCGCGACCGGCTCACTAATCTCGTATAGCAATAATGTTTTCTCACATTACGAAAATAAGTGCCGAGCATTCAAAGATGAAAGAGGCTTCCGTGGCCGCAGGAGAAGATACCTCCCATATCCTCAGCGGGTTGACTAACCAGCTGCCTGATCGTGATCCCGAAGAGACTGCCGAGTGGGTTGAGTCCCTGGATGCATTGATCAGGGAACAGGGCACCGAGCGTGCCCAATTCATCATGCGGAGCCTGCTGCAGCGTGCCGGCGCGCAGAGCGTCGGGGTGCCGATGGTGACCACCACCGATTACGTGAACACCATCCCGGTGGACCAGGAGGCGGAATTCCCGGGCAACGAGGAATTCGAGCGCCGTTACCGGGCGTACATGCGCTGGAACGCTGCGGTGATGGTCCACCGGGCCCAGCGGGCGAACATCGGGGTGGGCGGACACATCTCCACCTATGCCGGGGCCGCGACCCTGTACGAGGTCGGGTTCAACCACTTCTTCCGGGGCAAGGACCACCCCGGCGGCGGGGACCAGGTCTTCTTCCAGGGCCACGCCTCCCCCGGCATGTACGCCCGGGCGTTCATGGAAGGCCGGCTCTCCGAGGAGGACCTGGACGGGTTCCGGCAGGAAAAGTCCCGCGAGGGCCACGCCCTGTCCTCCTACCCGCACCCGCGCCTGATGCCGCACTTCTGGGAATTCCCCACCGTGTCCATGGGCATCGGGCCGATGAACGCGATCTACCAGGCCCAGTCCAACCGGTACCTGCACAACCGCGGCCTGAAGGACACCAGTGACCAGCAGGTCTGGGCGTTCCTCGGCGACGGCGAAATGGACGAGCCCGAGTCCCGCGGCCTGCTCCAGCTCGCCGCGAACGAGAACCTGGACAACCTCAACTTCGTGATCAACTGCAACCTCCAGCGCCTGGACGGGCCCGTGCGGGGCAACGGCAAGATCATGCAGGAACTCGAAGCGTTCTTCCGCGGTGCGGGCTGGAACGTCATCAAGGTCGTCTGGGGCCGGGAATGGGACGACCTCCTCACCAAGGACACCGACGGGTCGCTGGTGAAGATCATGAACGAAACCCCCGACGGGGACTACCAGACCTACAAGGCCGAATCCGGCGGGTTCGTCCGCGAACACTTCTTCGGCAAGACCCCGCAGACCAAGGACATGGTCGCGGACCTCACCGATGACCAGATCTGGAACCTCAAGCGCGGCGGCCACGACTACCGCAAGGTCTACGCCGCCTACAAGGCAGCCACCGAATTCAAGGGCAAGCCCACCGTCATCCTGGCCAAGACCGTCAAGGGCTACGGCCTCGGACCGCACTTCGAGGGCCGCAACGCGACCCACCAGATGAAGAAACTCACCCTGGATGACCTGAAGAAGTTCCGCGACCACCTGCGGATCCCCATTACCGATGCGCAACTGGAAGCGGATCCCTATTCCCCGCCGTACTTCCACCCCGGGCATGATGCACCGGAGATCGTGTACCTCCATGAACGGCGGAAGGCGCTGGGCGGCGCCGTCCCTGAACGCCGGTCCTCCCATGATGCCGTTGCGCTGCCGGATCCCAAGACGTTTGATGTTGCCAAACGCGGCTCGGGCAAACAGCAGGCCGCCACCACCATGGCCTTTGTCAGGCTCCTGAAAGACCTCATCCGGGACAGGAACTTCGGGCACAGGATTGTGCCCATCGTCCCGGACGAATCGAGGACGTTCGGCATGGACGCATTCTTCCCCACGGCCAAGACCTACAACCCGGGCGGCCAGAACTACCTCTCCGTAGACCGCGACCTGGTCCTGGCTTACAAGGAATCCGCCCAGGGCCAGCTGATCCACCCCGGCATCAACGAAGCCGGCGCCGTCGCAGCCTTCACCGCCGCCGGCACCGCCTACGCCACCCACGGCGTGCCCCTGGTCCCGGTCTACGTGTTCTACTCCATGTTCGGCTTCCAGCGCACCGGCGACGCCTTCTGGGCCGCAGCCGACCAAATGACCCGCGGCTTCATCATCGGCGCCACCGCAGGACGGACCACCCTCACCGGCGAAGGCCTCCAGCACGCCGACGGCCACTCCCCCCTGCTCGCCTCCACCAACCCCGCCGTCGTCACCTACGACCCCGCCTACGGCTACGAAATGGGCCACATCATCCGCGACGGCATCGAACGCATGTACGGGCCGGCCGCAAGCGGCGATGGAACCGGAGCTGCATCCGATCCAAACCTGATGTACTACCTCACCGTCTACAATGAGCCGATTACCCAGCCCGCCGAGCCTGAGAACCTCGACGTCAACGGTGTATTGAAAGGCATCTACCGGGTATCGGCGTCGGACCTTGCAGGACCGAAGGCCCAGATCCTCGCCTCCGGAGTCTCCGTCCCCTGGGCCCTCGAAGCCCAGCGGATCCTCGCCGAAGACTGGTCAGTCTCCGCCGACGTCTGGTCCGTGACCTCCTGGAACGAACTGCGCCGCGACGGCCTCGCCGCCGAAGAGGAAGCCTTCCTCAACCCCGGCGAACCCGCCCGCGTCCCCTTCGTCACCCGGCAGCTCGAAGGAGCCACCGGACCCGTCGTCGCCGTGTCCGACTACATGAAAGCCGTCCCGGACCAGATCCGCCAATTCCTCCCGAACCAGTTCGCATCGCTCGGCGCGGACGGCTTCGGCTTCTCCGACACCCGCGCCGCCGCCCGCCGCTTCTTCAAGAACGACACCCACTCCATCGTGGTGAAGACGCTGCAAATGCTCGCGGCGAGGGGCGAGGTCGAGGACGGGGCGCCGTCGTACGCCATGGACCGCTACAAACTCCTGGACGTCAGCGCCGGAACCACCGGAGGGGCCGGCGGCGACGCCTGAGACAACAAGGGTTAGGGTGTGGCTATGCGGAACACGGAGGCGGCGGGCACCACCGGCGTTGTGCTCGCGGCCGGCGGCGGCGCCAGGCTGGGACGCGGTCCCAAGGCGCTGCTCCCCTACCGCGGCCGGCCCCTGGTGGAAGCGGTCGCTGAAGCGCTGTTCGACGGAGGCTGCCGCGAGGTTGTGGTGGTGCTCGGCGCGGGTGCCCACGAAGTCCTGGCCGCCGCCAGGCTGGACGGCTGCCGCACGGTGGTGAACCATGAATGGCAGTCAGGGATGGGGAGTTCCCTGCTGCTGGGCAACGCCGCCGCCGATCCCCGGGACCACCTGATGATTGCCCTCGTGGACCAGCCCGGCCTGTCTTCCCTGGCGGTGGCGCGGCTGCTTGCGTCCCACCGTCCGGGCCGGGTCACCGCAGCGGCGTACGACGACGGCGCTGCCGCAGCGCAGGGTGGGGACGGCGGGCTCCGCCGCGGCCACCCCCTGGTGATCGATGCCTCCCTGCGCCAGGCCGTGGCTGCAACCGTGACGGGCGATGCCGGGGCGCGCGCTTTCCTGCGTAACCACCCGGAACTGGTGGACGAGGTGGATTGCAGTGATCTCTCCAGCGGCCTGGATGTTGATACGCCGGAGCAGCTCTACCTGCTGGACTAGCCCTACGTGCTGGGCTGGGTGGTGATGCTTCCGGCCAGGAGCAACTCCTCCAGGCCGCGCTTGAAGCCCGAGCGTCCGCCGTGGGCCGGATGCCGGACCTTGGGCGCATCCATTCCGCTGGCCAGCAGGCTTCGGTGCGCGACGTTTCCCACGGCCACCACGGTTTGGATGGCGAACAGTTCCGCCAGCTCCTGCCAAAACAGAGTTCCCAGCCGGGCTTCGGCAGCCGTTGGCGTCCGGTTGGACTGCGGCTTCCCCGGAACATGGGTATGCCAAGGGCACGCGCTCCACAGCAGGGGAAGGAACTGCAGCTCCGCCAGGACTCCCCACATCACCGTTGCGGTGGGCTCGGCGGCAACGTCCGCCGCGTCCGGCGGCAATGAGTAGCCCTTGCCCGGCCCGAACAGGCCGAAGGAGTTGGCCGGCCCCTGGAACATGGTGCGGTTGGTGAAGGGGACACCGGTGATCCGCATTCCCCTGAAGCCCGGGGCTTCGCCCAACAGGAGCACCTTCGGCGAGCGGTCCCGCATCTCCTCCAGGTAAAGCTCCAGGTTGCGCCGGCGTACGGCGTTCTCCGGGACACTGCGGTCAAAGAAGTTGTTGAGTCCCGGAACCGTGGGCACGGCTGCGAGCCGTTCCACGAAGCCATCGGCGGAAGGCGCTTTCATCTGCAGTGTTCCCGGAACCCCCAGGAGTCCTGCACGCTACCAGCGCGGGTGGATGGCTTCGCGGAAGTAGTGGTCGTAAATCCAGCGGACCCCGGCGTCGAACTCTTCGCTGACGGCCACGGAAGCCGCGGCAGCGTTCGCCGCTGCCTGGTCCACGTTCCGCGCCCCGGGGATCACGGTGGTGACGCCGTCCTGCGCGGCAATCCAGGCGATGGCTGCCTGGGCCGTGGTTGCACCGGCAGGCACAAGCTGCTCGAACTCGGCCACGGCCTTCAGCCCCAGCTCATAGTCCACGCCGGAGAAGGTCTCGCCGACGTCGAAGGAGCCACCGTTGCGGTTGTAGTTCCTGTGATCGTTCTCCGCGAAGGTGGTTTCCTTGGTGTATTTGCCCGAGAGCAGCCCCGAAGCCAGCGGCACCCGGGCAATGATCCCGACGTTGGCAGCTTTCGCTGCGGGCAGGACTTCGTCGAGGGGCTTGAGCCGGAAGGCGTTCAGGATGATCTGGACGGAGGCGGTGCCCGGGTGCCGGATCGCTTCCAGCGCCTCATCCGTGCGCTCCACGCTGACGCCGTAGTTGCGGATGGCGCCCTCGGAGACCAGGGTGTCCAGCGCGTCGTACACCTCGGCGTTGCTGTACACGGGCGTGGGCGGGCAGTGCAGCTGAACCAGGTCCAGGGTGTCCGTCCCCAGGTTCTTACGGGACCGGTCCACCCACTGGCGGAAGTTGGCCAGGGTGTAGTTCTCCGGCTGCTGGTCCACGCGGCGGCCCATCTTTGTGGCCACCGTGATATCCAGGCCGGGATTGTCAGCCAGGAACTTTCCGATGGCCTGCTCGCTCTTGCCGTCACCGTAGACGTCGGCGGTGTCGAAGAAGTTCACCCCTGCTTCCGCGGAGGCTGCCAGGACGGCCTGCGCCTGTGCCGGGTCAACGTTGCCCCAGTCAGCGCCAAGCTGCCAGGTTCCCAGCCCGACGATGGAGACGTTCCGTCCGGTCTTGCCTAAAATCCGCTGTTCCATCCCTCGACTATAGGCCGAGGCTGCGCAGCCACCGGAATTTTACGGCACCCGCCACGCCGGATCCTCAGATGGCCGAGCGCTGCAGGTTGGGCACCAGCCCCGCTTCCTTCAGGCCCAGGTAGATTTTGTCGCGCGCAATGGGCAATGAGGTAAAGCGCACCCCGGTGGCGTTGCGGATTGCGTTGGCCAGCGCCGGTGCAACCGGGTTGAACGGGCTCTCGCTCATGGATTTTGCCCCCAGCGGCCCCAGTTTGTCGTTCGTGTCGGCAAAGTACACCTCACTGCGGGGAACGTCGGCAAAGGTGGGGATGTGGTACTGCCGGAGGATGTCCGTGGTGACCCGGCCGGCGTCGTCAACCACCACCTCCTCATACAGCGCGGCACCCAAGGCCTGGGCAATCCCGCCTTCGATCTGGCCGCGGCACTGGCGCGGATTAACCACCACGCCGGCGTCCGCGGCCTGCACGCTCTGCAGGATTTTCAGCTCTCCCGTGCCGCGGTTCACCGCAACTCGGAAGCCGTGCACGTTGAACGCCACGGAACGCGGCGTCCCGCCCCAGCGTCCCTCCGCCGCGAGTTCGACGCCGGCGTCAGCGGCCGCCTGTGCCAGTTCGGCCAGCGGCACGGACGTTCCGTCAATGACCACCGAGCTTCCGGCGAGGACGCAGGCCGAGGCCTGGGTCTGGCGGATGCCGGCTGCGAAGGCGCGGATCCGGACGGCGAGTTCCTCCGCGGCGGCGAGCGTTGCCTTGCCGGCCACCACGGTTCCGGCCGAGCCGAAGGCCCCGGTATCGTGCTCAACGAGGTCGGTATCGGACTGCCGCACCACCACCCTGGCGGCCTCCGTGGACAGCGCCGTGGCGGCCAGCTGGGCGTGGACGGTGGTGGTGCCATTGCCGAACTCGGCGGTTCCGACGTCGGCCTGGTACGTCCCGTCCGGCAGGAGCCGGAGGCGGGAGTGGGCAAAGTGGCCGCGCGGGGGCACGGTGTCGATCATGGAGAGCGCCGTGCCCTCGCCGGTGAGCCAGTCCGGGCCCAGTTCGTCCAGGCCGGCGGCGCGATAGCGTTCCCGGCCCCGGGCCAGGGCTTCGCGGACCAGGCTCAGGCACTGGTCCAGGCCGTAGCTGCCGTAATGGACGTCCTCGTCGGGCTCCGGCTGGGTGGACAGCATCCGGTCGCCTTCGCGCACCATGTTCCGGCGGCGGAACTCGAACGGGTCCATGCCGATGCCGGCTGCGAGCTCGTCCATGGCCGACTCGATGGCGAAGATCATCTGGCTCAGCCCGTAGCCGCGGAACGCCCCGGCGGGGACCGTGTTGGTGTACACCGCATGGGCGTCCACTTTTTTGTTGGCGCAGTTGTAGACGCTCAGGGATTCGCCGCAGCCGTGGAACATCACGCCGGGTCCGTGGTTGCCGTAGGCGCCCGTGTTGGTCAGGACGTCCAGTTCCAGGGCGGTGAGCCGTCCGTCATTGCTGGTGCCGGCCTTGAGCTTGATGGTGAACGGATGACGGGTGGTGGTGGCCGTGAACTGCTCGGTCCTGGTCAGTTCCAGCTGGACCGGCCTGCCCAGTTTCAGGGCTGCGAGGGCCACGATGTCCTCGGTGAGGACTTCCTGTTTTCCGCCGAACCCGCCGCCTACGCGGCCGGCCACCACATGCACCTGCTCCTCCGGGAGCCCAAAGACCCGGCACAACGTCCGCCGGACCAGGAACGGGACCTGGCTGGACGTGCGGACCTGCAGCCTCCCGTCGCCGTCCACTGATGCGATGGCCGCATGTGTTTCCAGTGCCACGTGCTGGACCCGCTGGGTGCGGTAGGTCTGTTCATGGATGAAGTCCGCGGCGGCGAAGCCCTCGGCCACGCTCCCCAGTTCGGAGTGCAGCTCGGCCACCACATTGCGGTCGGGCCGGGAAATGCGCGCCACAGTTCCATCCTTGTCCCCGTGCACCAGGGGAGCACCCGGCTGCAGTGCATCCCGGGGTGAGAAGACTGCAGGGAGTTCCTGGTACTCCACCTCCAGTGCGCGGACCCCGGCCTCTGCGGCGGCCACCGTTTCGGCCACCACCGCGGCAACCCGCTGGCCCCTGAAGCGCAGCACGTCATCCAACACGCGGGTATCGTCCGGGTCATCGGTGAACAGTTCGTGCTGGGCAGTGGAGAACAGCTGTTCCGGTGCGTCCTTGTGCGTGAAGACGGCCATCACGCCCGGTACCTTCAACGCCTGTCCAGTGTTGATGGAGCGCACCCGGGCATGCGCGTGCGGCGAGCGCAGGAGCTTGAGGTGGAGCAGTCCCTGCAACTGGTCCGCGGGAACGTCCAGCGTGTAGCGGGCGGTGCCGGTCACCACGGCGCGGCTGGCGGGTGCCGGAACGTCGTCACCCAGCTGTCCCGGCTCGGGATCCGGCTGCCCCTCCCCCGCAATTCCGGAGCCCTGTCCCTTGGGATCGGGGTGGCCGGCGTGTCCGCAGACGGCGTCGGAAATGGCCCGGTATCCGGTGCAGCGGCAGAGGTTGCCCTTGAGGTTCCGTGGCAGGTTCTCCTTCTGTTCGTCGTCGAACGCAGCGGCCGTCATCACCATGCCGGCCGTGCAGAACCCGCACTGAAAACCCTGGCGCTCCATGAACTGCTGCTGGACGGGGTGGAGGTCTGCACCGTCGCCGGCAGTGGACGCCAGTCCCTCGATGGTGGTGACGGCGTGGCCCTCGGCCCTCACGGCCGGGTAGATGCAGCTGTGCACCGGGGTGCCGTCCACGTGCACGGTGCACGCACCGCAGTCTCCGCCGTCGCAGCCCTTCTTCACGCCGAGGCTGCCCTGCTCCCGCAGGAAGGTCCGCAGGCACTGCCCGGGGCGCGGTGCTGTCCCGGCCGGCGTTCCGTTGATCTCGATGGCCATGTTCAGGCCCCTTCCTGCCGTGCGCGAAGTCCCTGCGCGTAAATTCCCTGTGCATGATGTCCATGGCCGGAGGCTGGCCAGAAGTCGCCGGAAACCCGGAGCCCGGGCGCTCCCTCCGGGGCGGCGAGCTCGGCGCGGACCTCCTCGGCCAGGCGGTACGTCATGTCCCGGCGCCAGGCCGGCAGCCCGTGGATGTCGTCGTGGTAAAGGCCGGCGGGGATCGCCTCGTCGAGTGCCCCCGCCAGCGCGTCCGTCTCCGGCAGGGCGTCGAAGCGGAGCTGGACGGGCCGTTTGGTGGCGGCGGTGACGGTGAGGACAAAGGAGGCGCCGCCGTCGAGCCTCCCGATCAGCAGCACCCCCGACCTGCCGAGGTTGCTCAGGGAGAGCCGGCGGAACGCCACCCGGGCGGCGAGGGCCGACGCCGGAAGGCGGACGCTGCGCAGGAGCTCGCCGGGTGCCAGGCAGTTCCTTGCGTCGCCCGTGACGAAGTCGGCCACCGGAACGGTGCGGCTGGTGCCGCCCGGGCCGAGGATGGTGGCCGTTCCGTCCAGCGCGGCGCAGAGCGAGATCATGGGGCCGGCGGGCAGGGACGTGCACAGGTTGCCGCCCACGGTGGACATGTTCCACACCTTGAAGGAGGCCACGAAGGAATCGCAGCAGGGGCGGACCAGGTCAAGGGCCGGCCAGGCACGGCCTGCTGCCTCCGCTGAACCGGGGAGTCCATACAGCTCGGCGACGGTGCAGGTGGCGGCGAGTTCGATTCCTGCGTCACTCATGGCCACCGGGGTCCAGCCTGCGCTGCCGAGGTCGAGCAGCCGCTTCAACGGCTGCGGCCCGAACGCCAGGCTGCCGTAGGAGAACAGCACGGTGCCGCCGGCCAGCCACGCGTCGCCGTCGCGCCATTCCGCGGGGTCGGTGGTGGGGACCACCGCCTCGATGGTGTTCATGTCCATGCGATCTCCTGTTGCAAAAGGTCTGTAGGGGCCGGCGCCTTGGCTGGTGCGGGTGCTGACGGCGCGGCGGTCCGGTGGATGGGGCCGGAGGTCTCCCTCAACGGCTGATGTGACGCCGCCGGATTGCGGGCGGCGATGATTTCGGCGAGGACGGAGACCGCCACCTCGGCGGGGGTCACTGCTCCGATGTCCAGGCCGAGCGGTGAGTGGAGCTGGGCGATCCGCTCCGGGCGCACTCCCCGGTCCAGGAGGGAATCGACCCGTTGGGCGTGGCTGCGCCGGGACCCGAGTGCTCCGATGAAGGCCACTCTGAGGCCAAGTGCGGTTTCGAGCAGCGGAATGTCGAACTTAGGGTCGTGGGTGAGGACGCAGATCACGGTCCGGGAATCCACGCGGCCCGCGGCGGCCTCTGCTGCGAGGTACTGGTGCGGCCACGCGGTGACCACCTCGTCCGCCGAGCTGAACCGTGCCTGGGAGGCAAAAGCCGGGCGGGCGTCCACCAGGGTCACGCGGCAGCCGAGCGGTTTGGCGGCCGGCAGCAGCGCTGCGCTGAAGTCATTGGCACCGAAGACCAGCAGGCGCGGCGGTGCGAGCCTGGTTTCCACCAGGACGGCGGCGTTACTGGTGCACAGCCCTGCTGAGCCCAAATCCAGCACAGCGGTGGTGCCGGCACGGAGCATCGACTCGAGCTGCGCGGCGCTGGCCCGCCAGGTTGGTTCGCTGCCGCCGGTACAGTCGCGGCTTTCCAGCAGCGTGGCCAGTCCGCGGTGTCCGGCTGCCTCGATGGCGCCGGGATCAGGAAGAACGACGGCGCTGCTGCCGCCGCCAGCGCGGCCGTCCAGCCTGCGGACCAGAGCCACCGGCTCGTTCGGTCCGTAGGCAGCCAGCTGCCGCACCGCCTCACCCAGGGGACACGTGCGGTCCAGGTTGGCCGGCTCGATGTACACATCCAGCTCTCCGCCGCAGGTGAGCCCGGCGGCGAAGGCATCGGCGGCGCTGAAGCCGAAGGTCTCAAGCCGGGCGACGCCGTCGTCCATTGCTTCCAGCGCTGCCGCCACGACGGCGCCTTCGACGCAGCCTCCGGAGAGGCTGCCCAGGACCGCGCCGTCCGCGGACACCAGCATGGAGGTGCCCACGGGCCGGGGGACGGAACCGCTGGCGCGCACGATGGTGGCCACTGCGAAGGGCTGTCCGGCCAGGGCCGGCGCCCAGGTGCCCAGTGACGGGATCAGGTCAAGCATGGCGGCACTCCTTCTTCCGCGCTGCGGTGGTGTCCATATTGTCGTTGCTGCGGGCTGGTTCGGAAAGCATGTGGTCCTGGAAGCGTGTGGGTCGGAAAATGCGCTGCCGTTCCGGACATCCGCTCCCCGGGTCGCGGGGGCGGATGTCCGGAACCGGTGCGCTCAGGCGCCGAGCAGCAGGTTGATGGGTCCGCGGGCGAAGTACACAAGGAACCCTGCGCTGACCACCCACATGAGCGGATGGACCTTCCTGGCCTTGCCGGACGCGGCCCCGATAACGGCCCAGCTGATGAAGCCCACGCCGATGCCATTGGCGATCGAGTAGCTCAGCGGCATGGTGACAATGGTGAGGAAGGCAGGCAGGGCCACGCTGAACTTGCTGAACTTGATCTCGCGGATCTGCGCCATCATCATTGCGCCCACCACCACCAGTGCGGCGGCGGCCACTTCGAGCGGAACCACGCTGGTGAGCGGGGTCAGGAACATCGAGCCCAGGAACAGGACGCCGGTCACCACGGACGCCAGGCCTGTGCGGGCGCCTTCACCGATGCCGGCGGCGGAGTCGATGTACACCGTGTTGGACGAGCCCGAGGTTGCCCCGCCGGCCACGGCGCCGAAGCCTTCCACGATGAAGGCGGATTTCAGCCGCGGGAACGTTCCGTCCTTGTGCGCGACGCCGGCGCTCTTGGCCAGGCCGGTCATGGTGCCCATGGCGTCGAAAAAGTTGGTGAACACCAGGGTGAACACCAGCATGGTGGCGGCCAGGGCTCCGATCCGGCCGAAGGCGCCGAACAGGTCAAAGTGTCCCACCAGGCCAAGATCCGGTGCCGAGACCAGCTGGCCGGAGAGGACCGGGGTGTTCAGGTGCCACCCGCCGGGGTTGGTTTCGGTGGCCGGGCCGATCTTCATGGCTGCCTCGACGACGGCGGCCAGGAAAGTGGTACCCACGATGCCGATCAGCAGCCCGCCCTGGACCTTGCGTGCCACCAGGATGCCCATGGCCAGCAGGCCGATGATGAACACTAGGGTGGGAACCGACGTGATGGAGCCGCCGTTGCCCAGCTGGACGGGGGGTCCGCCGGCCGACGCCTTGACAAAGCCGGAGTCCACGAACCCGATGAAGGCGATGAACAGGCCGATGCCCACCGTGATGGCGGCTTTCAGTTCCTTGGGCACGGCCCGGAAGATAGCGGTGCGGGCACCGGTGATTCCGAACAGGACGATCAGGATGCCGTTGATCACCACCAGGCCCATGGCCTCGGCCCACGTGACTTCCTGGATGACGGAAACGGCCAGGAACGAATTGATGCCCAGCCCGGCGGCTAGGCCGAAGGGCAGGTTGGCGACCAGCCCGAAGAGGATGGTCATGACGCCGGCGGTGAGCCCGGTGACGGCGCCCACCTGCGCTGCGGACAGCCAGCCCCCGGCGACGTCGGTAGGCGCGTTGTCCGCGCTGAATCCTCCCAGGATCAGCGGGTTGAGGATGACGATGTACGCCATGGTGAAGAAGGTGACCAGGCCGCCGCGGAATTCCCGCGCAAGCGTGGAGCCGCGCCGGGTGATCTGGAAGAACCGGTCAAGGAAGGAGCCCGGCGCCGGGGGCTTGGGAGTGCTGTTCGCCGGACGTGGGATGCGGGTGCTTGGAGCCGAATGCTCCTCGTGGGAATTGTCCAGGATGGTCATCCCGGCCGCCTAGTAGTCGATCCTGGTTTCGAGTGCGTTCCAGGTGTTGAACGGTTCCAGCGGGGCCGGGGCCTCCGGATCGTCTAACACCAGCTTCGAGACCGGCATCAGGGAGTTCCGGTCCTTGTTGTCGAAGTACTCGTAGAAAACGGCGTCGTCGAAGCCGACGGACGCGGCGTCATGCCGGTCGGCGGCGAAGATGACCCGGTCCACCCGGGCCCAGAGCGCGGAGGCCAGGCACATGGGGCATGGCTCGCAGCTGGTGTAAAGGGCGGCGCCGCTAAGGTCGAAGGTGCCCAGTTCGCGGCAGGCCGTGCGGATCGCGGTGACCTCGGCGTGGGCGGTGGGATCGTTGTCCGCGGTGACGCGGTTGACGCCGTCGAACGTGCGGCCGTCCGCCGTGACGATCATGGCTCCGAAGGGGCCCCCGCTGTTCAGGACGTTGGCCGTAGCCAACCTGATGGATCTGGCCAGGAACTGTTCGGCCGTGACGGTAGTACTCATGATGCGACTTCCTTTTGCCGGGAAGCCTGATGCCGCTTGCAGGACCAGTAGAACCAGGTGCGACGGTTACCAGGCTTCAGCATGTGCTGTGAAGGTTAAGTTGCGCCTGGTAGATAGCTTCCCGGGGACCGGGTGCCCGCCTTTGGCAGAATCGAGATTAGCACCGGATTGTGGTCCGCGCCATAGTTTTCTGGAAATTTAATTTCGCAATGTGAAATCCATGTTTCGGAGGTTTCACGTTCTCCGGTCACAATCCGCCGGCGTTGACGCACCGCCCGGCCGCCTCTAGCCTAGGTCCCAGCCGAGCCCCGGCCGGGCACCGCCCGCCTTCGCGGGCGCGGCCGCCTGGATCAGCAGACAGGGCGCCACTGAGCTGGCATATCGACCGCGCTCAGGAAGGTCAGCCATGACGCCAGCCACCGCACCCGCCCGCCTCTGGATCCGGAACCCGCAAGCGGCGTTTACCGCCAACCAGCTCGACGCCTCAGGCGGAGTGGTGGTAGGCGGCGGGAAGATCGAGGAGGTTCTCACGGCGGGGCAAGGGCCCGCCGAACCGTGCTCCGCAATCTTCGACGCGCGGAACCACGTACTGCTTCCAGGCCTGGTCAACACGCACCACCACTTCTACCAGAACCTCACGCGCGCCTGGGGCCCGGCTGCGAACGCCCCCCTCTTTCCCTGGCTGCAGAACCTGTACCCGGTATGGGCCAGGCTCACCCCGCGGGACCTTGAGCTCGCCACCACGGCGGCGTTGGCGGAGCTGCTGCTTTCCGGCTGCACCACGGCGGCCGACCACCACTACCTCTTCACCGCGGGCCTTGAGGATGCCATCGATATCCAGGTGGACGCGGTACGCCGGCTGGGAATGCGCGCAACCCTCACGCGCGGGTCCATGACCTTGGGATCGGACGACGGCGGCCTGCCGCCGCAGGCGACAGTGCAGGCGGCGGAGGTGGTCCCGGCCGACAGCGAGCGCCTGGTTGGCTCATACCACGAGCGCGGCGAGGACGCGGTGATCCAGATTGCCCTGGCGCCCTGCTCGCCGTTTTCGGTCACGAAAGAACTCATGGCCGAAAGCTCCGCGCTCGCCGAACGGCTGGATGTCCGGCTGCACACCCACCTGGCGGAGACCCTGGACGAGGAGGACTTCTGCCGGGAAACGTTCGGACTCCGGACCGTTGACTACCTGGAAAGCGTCGGCTGGCTGACGGACCGCACCTGGCTGGGGCACGGCATCCACTTCAGCGACGGGGAGATCGCCAGGCTGGGTGCCGCGGGCACCGCCGTCGCACACTGCCCCACGTCGAACATGCGCCTGGCATCGGGGACCGCGAGGGTCCTGGAACTGGAGGATGCGGGAGTTCCCGTGGGGCTGGGAGTGGACGGCTCGGCGTCGAACGATGCTTCCAACATGATCCTGGAAGCGCGGCAGGCGCTTTATTTGCAGCGGCTGCGGTACGGGGCGCATGTCCCGGTGGAGCGCGCGCTCGGCTGGGCCACGCGCGGTTCGGCAGCCGTCCTGGGCCGGACCGGATTAGGCCAGCTGGCTCCGGGAATGCAGGCGGACCTGGCACTTTTCCGGCTGGACAGCCTGCGCTTCTCCGGCAGCCACGATCCAGTGGCCGCCTTGCTGCTGTGCGGTGCAGACCGGGCGGACCGGGTCATGGTGGGCGGACAGTGGCGCGTGGTGGACGGGCAGATCCCGGACCTCGATATTGCCGGCCTTATTGCGGAGCACTCCGCTGCTGCCCGCCGGCTGGTGAACGGGTAGCCCGGCCCGGGCCCGCTAAGCGCGCCGTCCGAACCCTGGGAGTGCATGGATCCAGCGTGAGATAGGCCCGGGAACGTGCTCCCGGTCAGGCGGGAGGTAGAAGTCCGGGTCGGTGCCGCCGCCGAGGGGGAGGTAGAACTCCTGGACTGAGGGTGCCGCCGTGGGTGCCGGTGAGACCGGCGTGCTGTCCTGCTGGTACATCTGATCCTCCTTCGAGGGCTTGGGGTAGTTCCACAAAATGGAAAACAACTTTTGCTATGTGGAATAGCTTAGGATGCCGTCGGCAGCTTCGTCAATGGTCCGGAGGTGGCCCGGTCACAAAATGAATTTTCGGCTTGTGATGTACACCACCGGCTTCCGCGGGTACGCTGGATGTTAATTCGTGGCGCATGTCACGTAACCTGGGAGCAGCAGGCAGGGTTGTTAATGAGCTGGCATCAATGGATGCCGGCTCTTTTTTGTTGGGTCGGCACCACCGGAAACGCGCTTGAAATGCGCGCTTAATTTCAGTGACGGAACCTAGGTTCCACTTACCGGAAGTTGGGAACAGACCATGAGCAGCAAGATCATCCTCGGCGACAACCAGTACGGAAAGGCCGAGGTCCGGGTCGTCAAGATCACCCGCGATACCGACCGCCACGAAATCGAAGACCTCAACGTCACCTCGCAGCTGCGGGGGGATTTCACGGCCGCCCACCTCGAAGGCGACAACGCCCGCGTGGTGCCCACTGACACCCAGAAGAACACCGTGTACGCCTTCGCCCGTGAAGGCATCGGCTCCCCCGAAGCGTTCCTGCTTCGCCTCGGTGAGCACTTCACCTCCAGTTTCGACTGGGTGGCCGGAGGCCGCTGGGAGGCCGAGTCCTACAGCTGGAACCGGATCCAGGCCCACGGCACCGAACACGACCATTCCTTCGTGCGCAATGGCCAGGAAGTCCGCACTGCAGTCGTGGTGCGCGATGGCGCCACCACGCACCTGATTTCCGGGCTCAAGGACCTGACCGTCCTCAAGTCGACCGAATCCGGCTTCGTGGGCTACCCGAAGGACAAGTACACCACCCTGCAGGAGACCACCGACCGCATCCTGGCGACCGATGTCTCTGCCCGCTGGCGTTTCAAGACCGGCACCGATTTCAGCACGCTGGACTTCAACAAGAGCTACGACGACGTCAAGGGCCTCCTGCTCGAAGGCTTCACGGAAAAGTACTCCCACGCCCTCCAGCAGACACTCTTCGACATGGGCACCAAAGTGCTTGAAGCACACAGCGAGATCGACGAGATCAAGTTCTCCATGCCGAACAAGCACCACTTCCTGGTGGACCTCTCGCCGTTCGGCCTGGACAACCCCAACGAGGTCTTCTTCGCGGCCGACCGTCCCTACGGCCTGATCGAGGCCACGGTCCAGCGCGAGGACGCCACCCCTGCGGACATCGCCTGGTCGGGCATCGCCGGGTTCTGCTGAACCGCAGCGCCGTCAACCCATCCGGGCCCGGGGTTTCTTTCCATTGGTCATCCCATGGCGCTTCTAAGCGCCCGTGACCTGGGCGGCAGCTCCGGGCCCACGCCCCTAGCCTTTCAGCCACACCGTTAGCCAGACAACGTTAGCCAGACGAAGACGTCTGCCATGAACCAGAAAGTCTGCCATGAACATCAAGAACCCCCTCAAAGCCGACGCCAAACAGCGCCTGAAACGCGCCACCTCCACCAGGCCCGAGGATGAACGGCTCTCAATCGGGAGCAGCTTCGCCTACGGTTTCCAGCATGTCCTGACCATGTATGGCGGCATCATTGCCGTTCCCCTGATTGTGGGCCAGGCCGCAGGCCTATCTCCTGCCGATATCGGCATCCTGATCGCAGCGGCCCTATTCATGGGCGGCCTGGCCACCCTCCTGCAGACCATCGGCATCCCTTTCTTCGGATCCCAGCTTCCCCTGGTGCAGGGCGTTTCCTTTGCGAGCGTGGCCACCATGGTCGCGATCGTCAGCGGTGGAGGCGGGCTGCCCGCCGTCTTCGGCGCGGTCATGGTCTCGGCGGCCATCGGCCTCTTGATCGCCCCGATCTTTTCCAAGATCGTCAGGTTCTTCCCCCCGGTGGTGACCGGCACCGTCATCACCACCATCGGCCTGACCCTGATGCCCGTCGCTGCAAACTGGGCCATGGGCGGCAACCGAAAGGCCGAAAACTACGGCAGCATGGCGAACATCGGCCTCGCCGCCGCCACTTTGGCCCTGGTGCTGCTCCTGAGCAAGGTCGGCAGCGCCACTATTTCACGCCTGTCGATCCTTCTGGCGATGGTCGTGGGCACGGCCATCGCCGCGGCCACCGGGATGGCGGACTTCTCCAAGGTGGGCCAGGGGCCGATTGTCGCCTTTCCGACTCCCTTCCACCTCGGCGCCCCCACGTTCGAGATTGCGGCGATCATCTCCATGCTCATTGTTGTACTGGTGATCCTGACCGAAACCATGGCTGACATCCTTGCCGTCGGCGAAATCGTGGGAACCCGGACCGACTCCAAGCGCATCGCCGCAGGACTGCGCGCCGACATGGGCTCCAGCCTCATCGCACCGGTGTTTGGTTCCTTTACGCAGAGCGCCTTCGCCCAAAACGTGGGCCTCGTGGCAGTCACAAAGATCAAGAGCCGCTATGTCGTGGCAGCGGGAGGCGTGATCCTGGTCCTGCTCGGCCTGCTCCCGGTCATGGGCCGCGTCGTGGCCGCCGTCCCCACCGCCGTCCTGGGCGGCGCGGGAATCGTACTCTTCGGCACGGTCGCCGCCAGCGGCATCAGGACCCTTGCGAAGGTCGAATACAAGAACAACATGAACCTGATCATCGTGGCCGCGTCCATCGGGTTCGGCATGATTCCGATCGCCGCGCCGACATTCTATGACAAGTTCCCTTCCTGGTTCGGGACAATCTTCCACTCCGGCATCAGCTCGGCAGCGGTCATGGCGATCCTGCTGAACCTCCTCTTCAACCACCTCAAAGCCGGCAACTCGGAGAACCAGTCGGTATTCGTGGCGGGGACGGGCCGCGTGGTGCGGGAGGAAGACCTCAAGTGCCTGGCGGAAGGCGACCGTTTCGAGGGCGGCAAGCTCATCGACTGTGAAGGCAAGGAAGTGAAGGT
Organism: Pseudarthrobacter sp. GA104; assembly: GCF_009741265.1. Classification (GTDB taxonomy): domain Bacteria; phylum Actinomycetota; class Actinomycetes; order Actinomycetales; family Micrococcaceae; genus Arthrobacter. The sequence continues at coordinate 2,895,264 of NZ_WOWL01000001.1, read as the reverse complement.
CGAGTCGTCCGAGAAAGCGTCGGAGCACTAGGGGCAAACGCGAAATGGCAGTTCACGGCAGTGTTCCCCAGGAACATTGCTGCGAACTGCCATTCCGGCGGTTAAGCACGACGGCGGCTTGCCGCTTTGGTGCCTCAGGTGCGGTTCAGCTCACGGGAGATGGCCTCGGCCGCCTCCCGGAGGACGGGTACGGCCTTGTCGGCGAAGTGCTCGTCCACGCGGGATACCGGGCCGGAAACAGAGATTGCCGCTGGAGTGGGCGCATTCGGTACTGCCATGGCGAAGCACCGTACACCCAGTTCCTGCTCCTCCTCGTCAATGGAGTAGCCACGCTCCCGGATGAGCTTGAGGTCGGCCAGGAGTTCGTCCACGTCACCGATGCTCTTGGGGGTTGGGGTGGGCATGCCGGCGCGGGTCACGATGCCGCGGACCACCTCGTCATCCAGCTGGGCAAGGATCGCCTTCCCGACGCCGGTGGCGTGGGTATGGGCGCGCCGGCCCACTTCCGTGAACATACGCATCGAATGCAGCGAGGGAACCTGTGCCACGTAGATCACCATGTCCGAGTCCAGTACCGCCATATTGGAGGTCTCCCCCAGCCGGTCCACCAGCGTTTTAAGCTGCGGACGCGCCACTGCGCCCAACTGCTTGTTGGCCCCCTCGCCCAGGCGGATCAGCCGGGGCCCCAGCGCGTAGCGCCGGTTCGGCAGCTGCCGGATGTAGCCAAGGGCCACCAGCGTCCGCAGCAGGCGGTGGATGGTGGGCAGGGGAAGGTCCGTTGACGCAGACAGTTCGCTGAGCGTGACGTCGCCGCCGGCGTCCGTGATGAGCTCGAGCAGTTCGAAGACACGCTCCACTGACTGCACGCCGCCCGACGCTTTTTCTGCCATTCCGTTGTCTCCTACGGTTCGGAATCCGACAACTCTTATCCGCATCGTGAAAAGAGTTGCTTGGAACACCCAACATACAGCACGCCGGTTCACTCCGCGATGAGCCTTGGCCGGTCATATATGCGGAGCTTGTATTTCCATCTTGCAGATAATAATATCCATAATACGAAAACATTTGATTGAGTAGATGCCCGTTCCCGGGCCCAACAGGAGGACATTCAATGGCGAACCCCAGCCCCGGAAATTCGATCACCCTGCGCGTGGAAGCGCCGTCCAGCTTCAGCGCCACCAGCGAGCTCGCAGCAGCCGTCGGCGCGGCAGGCGCCGCCATCACCGCCCTGGACGTCAGCGAATCCCACCATGAAACCCTGGTCGTGGACGTCACCTGCAACACCACCGACGACGAACACGCAGCCCGCGTCAAGGATGCCCTCAACGCGCTCGACGGCGTCAGGGTCCAGCACGTCTCGGACCGCACCTTCCTCATGCACCTGGGCGGCAAGCTCGAAGTCGTCCCCAAGGTAGCCCTCCGCAACCGCGACGACCTCTCCCGCGCCTACACTCCCGGCGTCGCCCGCGTCTGCCTCGCCATCGCCGAGGACCCCGCAGCGGCCCGTAACCTCACTGTCAAGCGGAACACCATCGCCGTCCTTACCGACGGTTCGGCCGTCCTGGGCCTCGGCAACATCGGCCCGGCCGCCGCCCTTCCGGTGATGGAAGGCAAGGCCGCGCTTTTCAAGCAGTTCGCCAACGTGGACGCCTGGCCCGTCTGCCTGGACACCCAGGACACCGAGGAAATCATCATGATCGCCAAGGCAATGGCCCCGGTCTACGGCGGCATCAACCTGGAGGACATCGCCGCCCCGCGCTGCTTCGAAATCGAGAACCGGCTCCGCGAGGAACTGGACATCCCGGTGTTCCACGACGACCAGCACGGCACCGCCATCGTCACCCTCGCCGCCCTGGTCAACGCACTGCGCGTGGTGGGCAAGAAGCTGGACGAGGTGAAGATCGTGGTCTCGGGTGTGGGCGCCGCGGGCTCGGCAATCATCCAGCTCCTCAAGGCACAGGGCGCGCAGCACATCGTCGCCGCCGGCCGCTCCGGTGCCATCCACTCGGGTGAAACGTACGGGGACGAGCACCGCAGCTGGATCGCCTCGAACACCAACGAAGAAGGCTTCGCCGGAACCCTGCACGAAGCCCTCGTGGGCGCGGACGTGTTCATCGGCGTCAGCGCCCCGCACGTGATCGGCGAGGAACAGGTGGCCGCCATGGCGGAGAAGGCCATCGTGTTTGCCATGGCCAACCCGACGCCGGAAATCGACCCTGTCGTTGCTTCGAAGCACGCCGCCGTCGTAGCCACCGGCCGCAGCGACTTCCCCAACCAGATCAACAACGTCCTGGCCTTCCCGGGCTTCTTCCGGGGCCTGCTCGATGCCGGAGCCTCGGACATCACCCCGGAGATGCTGGTGGCGGCCGCGGAGGCCATCGCCAACCGGGTTGCTGACGACGAGCTGAATGCCAGCTACATTATCCCCAGCGTCTTCGATCCCCATGTCGCCGCTGATGTCGCAACAGCCGTTGCCGCCGCAGCCCACGCCGCCAACGTGGCAAACGCAGCTGTTCCGGAAACCGCGGCTCCCGTTGCCGCCCTGGCCGGCGCCTGATTCACCGCCCGACTTCAGCACAAGGAAAGGACCAGAAATGGCCATCACTGTCACGGACCCCCGGCCCATCAACCGCGCGGAGGAAATCCTCACCCCCAAGGCACTGGCCTTCGTGGAGGAGCTCCACAACCGTTTCGCCGGCACCCGCAACGAACTCCTGCAAGCCCGTGCCGCCAAGCGGCAGCGCGTGGCCGAAACCGGCAAACTGGACTTCCTGCCGGAAACCAAGGACGTGCGCGACGGCGACTGGAAGGTTGCGCCGGCACCGGCAGCTTTGCAGGACCGCCGGGTTGAGATGACCGGGCCCGCCTCGCCGGCAAAGATGGCCATTAATGCCCTTAACTCGGGCGCGAAGGTATGGCTTGCGGACCTCGAAGATGCCAGCACCCCCACGTGGGGCAACGTCATCGATGCCATCCTGAACCTCCGCGACGCCGCCCAGGGCACCCTCAGCTACACCTCGGAGGAAGGCAAGGAGTACAGGCTCCGTACGGACGCGCCCCTCGCCGTCGTGGTGGCCCGCCCCCGCGGCTGGCACATGCAGGAAAAGCACCTGCTGCTCGACGGCGAACCCGCCGTGGGCGCCCTGGTGGACTTCGGCCTGCACTTCTTCCACATCGCCAAGCAGCTGGTGCTCAACGGTCAGGGACCGTACTACTACCTGCCCAAGATGGAAAGCCACCTCGAGGCCCGGCTGTGGAACGACGTTTTTGTCTTCGCCCAGGACTACCTGGGGCTGCCCCAGGGCACCGTCCGGGCCACCGTGCTGATCGAGACCATCCCGGCCGCCTTCGAGATGGACGAGATCCTGTATGAACTGAGGGACCACGCGTCCGGCCTGAACGCCGGCCGCTGGGACTACCTGTTCAGCATCATCAAGTACTTCAGGGACGCCGGCGAGGAGTTTGTACTCCCGGACCGCGCCAGCGTTGCCATGACCGCGCCGTTCATGCGCGCCTACACCGAACTGCTGGTCAAGACCTGCCACAAGCGCGGCGCCTTCGCCATGGGCGGCATGGCGGCAGTCATCCCCAACCGCCGCCACCCCGAGGTCACGGAGGCTGCGTTTGCAAAGGTCCGGGCGGACAAGACCCGCGAGGCGAACGACGGCTTCGACGGCTCCTGGGTGGCGCACCCGGACCTTGTTCCCACCTGCCGGGAAGTCTTCGACTCCGTGCTCGGTGACAGGCCCAACCAGCTGGACAAGCAGCGCCCGGAGGTCAACGTCACGGCCGGGCAGCTGCTGGACGTTTCCTCCGCCGACGGGCAGGTCACCGAAGCCGGGCTCCGCCTGAACCTGTACGTGGCCATCGCCTACACGGCGGTATGGCTGTCCGGGAACGGCGCCGTGGCCATCCATAACCTGATGGAGGACGCCGCCACCGCGGAAATCTCCCGTTCCCAGGTGTGGCAGCAGATCCGCAACAAGTCGGTCCTCGCGGACACCGGCAACACCGTCACCCGCGAACTCGTGGAGCGGATCCTGGGCGAGGAAACCGAGCGGCTGCGTATCGAATTCGGCGACGAAGCCTTCCGCCGCTACTACAAGCCGGCCAGCGAACTGATCGGGGAAATCTGCCTCTCCGAGGACTACACGGACTTCCTCACCATCCCGGCCTACGAACTGGTGGGCTGAGGCATGGCAGCATCACCCGTGCCGTCGCTGTCCGCCGGAGACCTGGCCGACATTGACCGGCAACTGGCCGCCACGGACCGGCTGCTGGAGCAGAACTACCCGGGCGACGACGGCTCACGCCAGCCCGTCCACACGGTGTACGTCCCTGCGGACCGGTTCACGCCGTCGTTCGCTGCCGAGTGGGGCGCCGAAGCACTGGCTGCGGCCAAGGCCCACGGCGGCTTCGAAAGGCTGGGGTCGCTCCTGGGCCAGGACACCGCACTTGCGGAGGCCGTTGCCCCGCGCGTGCAAGCCAAGCTCTCCAGCGAGCCCATCGAGGACCTGCGCCTCGATTTTGAGGACGGCTTCGGGGACAGGGGCGACGACGCCGAGGACACCGCCGCTGTTGCCGCGGCTTCCGCCGTGGCCGCCGCAGTCGCGGCCGGGTCTGCTCCGCCGTTCATCGGCATCCGGTTCAAGTGCTTCGAGGCGGCCACCCGCTCCCGCGGGCTGCGGACCCTGGACCTGTTTGTCTCCGCCCTGGCCTCCGCCGGGGAACTCCCCGAAGGGCTGGTCCTGACCCTGCCCAAGGTGACCACCGTGGCCCAGGTCAAGGCTATGGACTACGCCGTCTCCCGGCTGGAGGACGTGCACTCCCTCCCGGCCGGACGGCTCCGTTTCGAGGTGCAGGTGGAAACACCGCAGCTCATCCTGGGGCCGGACGGAACGTCGCCGGTAGCGCAGCTCCCGCATGCTGTCCCGGGCCGGATCAGCGGCCTGCACTACGGCACGTACGACTACTCGGCGTCACTGCAGATCTCCGCCGAATACCAGTCCATGGAGCACCCCGTGGCGGATTTCGCCAAGGAGGTCATGCAGCTGGCGGTGGCCGGCACCGGCATCCGGCTCTCCGACGGATCCACGAACATCATCCCGGTGGGCGACAACGTGGAAAACGCCTGGCAGCTGCACGGCAGGCTGGTCAGGCGTTCACTTGAACGCGGCTACTACCAGGGCTGGGACCTGCACCCGGTACAGCTCCCCAGCCGCTTCGCCGCCACCTATGCCTTCTACCGGCAGGGACTGCCCGCAGCCGCAGCCCGGCTGCGGAACTACGTTGAGCAGACCGCAGGCGGCGTCATGGATGAACCCGCCACCGCCCGGGCACTGGCCGCCTTCGTCCTGCGCGGCGTCCAGTGCGGCGCAGTCGGTGCAGATGAAGTCCAGGCGCTTGCCGGCGTCGGACTTCCGCAGCTCACTGCCCTGGCCCACCCGCGTCTCGCCACCACTTCCAACTCCTAGGTAAGGACCTTCTCTTCATGGGCAAGTACTACTCCCCCGCCGGCGGACTGCCGCCGCAGACCCACCTGACCACCGAACGGGCCATCGTCACCGAGGCCTACACGGTGATCCCCAAGGGCGTGATGACGGACATCGTCACGTCCAACCTCCCGGGCTTTTCCAACACCCGCTCCTGGATCATCGCGCGGCCCATTTCCGGCTTCGCCACCACTTTCTCGCAGCTGATCGTGGAAATCGCCCCGGGCGGCGGTGCTCCCAAGGCAGAGTTCGAGGCCGGCGTCGAAGGCGTCATTTTCGTGACGCGCGGCAGGCTCAACCTCAGGCTCAACGGCGAACTGCACCAAATGGAGGAAGGCGGCTACGCCTACCTGGCCGCCGGTGCTGAGTGGGGCCTGGAGAACGTTTCGGACGACGTCGTGTCCTTCCACTGGATCCGCAAGGCCTACGAACGCCTTGAGGGCTACGAAGCCAAGTCCTTCGTCACCAACGAAAAGGACGTGGAGCCCACGTCCATGCCGGACACCAACGACGTCTGGAAGACCACCCGTTTCACGGACTCCAACGACCTCGCCCATGACATGCAGGTGAACATCGTGACGTTCCAGCCCGGCGGCGTCATCCCGTTCCCCGAAACCCACGTCATGGAGCACGGCCTGTACGTCCTGGAGGGCAAGGCCATGTACCTGTTGAACAATGACTGGGTGGAGGTGGAGGCCGGGGACTTCATGTGGCTGCGCGCGTTCTGCCCCCAGGCCTGCTACGCCGGCGGCCCGGGCGAGTTCCGCTACCTGCTCTACAAGGACATGAACCGCCAGGTGCGCCTCACCTGATCCCCTCCCAACTAGGTAGCGCCAAGTGTCGTTTTGAGGCTCCAAAACGACACTTGGCGCTACTTAGTTGGAGGAAAATTGGTGGCATGGGCACAAGCCGGGGCCGCGGGTCGAAGCGGGTCGCGGCTGTCCTGTGCGCAGCCCTGCTGGCAGCGTCCCTGCCCGGCTGTACCGGGGAGCCGCAACCTCCGGAGCCCGAGCCGGACAAGCCTGCCGCCTTCGCCCTCCTGGAGGACTTCAGTGCCCGGATGCTCGCGGAAGGCGCTCCCGCAGTCCTGGTCTCCGTCCGGACCCGGGGCACCACCTGGACGCATGCCGCCGGCGTGCGGAGCCTGGAAACGGGCGAGCCGGCCACGGTTTCCGATCCTGTCCGCGTAGGCGGCATCACTGAATCCTTCATCGCGGTTTCGGTGATGAAGCTGGCGGCGGAAGGGAAGCTTGACCTGGACGCCGAAGTAAACCGCTACCTACCCGAGTTCGGCAGCGTCCTCCGTCCACCCGGCCCTGTGACTGTCCGCCAGCTTTTGACGCACGAATCAGGACTTCCCGACTTCTCGGTCCCCCTGCTGGCGTCCGGCAATTGGGCGGACACCATGAACCGGCCGCTCAGCCTTGAACAGCAACTGGCCCTGGCCGCCACCTTGCCGTGGGACGGCCGGCTGGCACGGATCTTTGACTATTCCCGCTCGAACTATGCAGCCCTGGCACTGATTGTCGAGCGGCTCCGCGGCGAAACTATCGAGCAGGTCCTCGCCGATGACACGGCCAGGCCCCTGGGCCTGGCGAAAACCCGGCTTGGCGGCTCCCCGCCCCTGGGAATGATCCACGGCTACGTCGCCCTTGAAGGCAGGCGCACGGACGTCAGCATGCCGGCCTGGCAGGCGGAGTCCCCTTCAACCGGGGCCGTGTCCACCGTGGAGGAAGTGAACAGTTTCTACGCCGCGCTGCTGGAGGGCAGGCTGCTTCCTCCGGACAGCGTGACGGCCATGAAGGGCGGCTACTCGCAGTACTACGGTTTTGCCCTGCGCCGCTGGAACAACACCTGCAACAACCGGTTCTACTATGGCCTTCCCGGTGATACCGACGGCTACGGCACGGTTGCCATGACCAGCGAGGACGGCCGGAGCCAGCTGGCGCTGGCGGTCGCCTACCCTCCCGCACCGCCCACCCTCGAACTCAACCCCCTGATCCTTGAGATGCAGGACGTGGCCCAGGAAGCCCTCAACACGCTGTGCTGAGGGCTTCGTGACGGGGTTTCACTCCGGGTTCAGGCGCCGGGGTTGAGGACCACCTTGATGCAGCCGTCCTCTTTCTTCTGGAACTTCTCATACAGGGCCGGCGCCCCCTCCAGCCCCGAACGGTGGGTGACCAGGTCCATCACACCCAGCGGATCGGCGTCGTCCTCCACCAGCGGCAGGATGTCCTCGGTCCAGCGCCGGACATTGCATTGCCCCATCCGCACCTGGATCTGCTTGTCGAACATGGCCAGCACCGGCATGGGGCTGGCCTGGCCGCCGTAGACGCCGCTCAGGGACAGCGTGCCGCCGCGCCGCACGGCGTCAATGGAGGTGTGGAGTGCGGCGAGGCGGTCCACCCCGGCGGTCTCCATCGCCTTCTGCGCCAGCTTGTCAGCCAGGAGCCCGAGGGCCTGGTGGGCGAAGCCCGCGACAGGGGAACCGTGGGCTTCCATTCCGACGGCGTCAACCACCGCGTCAGGGCCCCTTCCGGCTGTCATCTCCCGCAGCTGGTCCGCCACGTCCTTGCCGTAGTCGAGGGTTTCCACGCCGTGCCGCTCCGCCATCGCGCGGCGCTCCGGAACGGGGTCCACGCCAATTACGCGGAGGCCCCGCTGCACGCCGATCCTGCCGGCGAACTGGCCTACCGGGCCCAGACCAAATACGGCGAGGGTGCCGCCGGCTGGGGTATCCGCGTACTCCACTGCCTGCCAGGCGGTGGGAAGGATGTCCGAGAGGAACAGGTACCGCTCGTCCGGAAGCTCAGTTCCCACTTTCACCGGGCCGTAATCGGCGTGCGGCACGCGCAGGTACTCGGCCTGGCCGCCGGGAACCGACCCATAAAGCTCTGAGTAGCCGAAGAGGGCTGCGCCTGAGCCCTTGCTCCTGACCTGCGTGGTTTCGCACTGGGACTGCAGGCCCAGCCCGCACATGAAGCAGTGGCCACAGGAGATGTTGAAAGGTATCACCACGCGGTCGCCCTTGCGCAGGTTGGTGACGGCGCTGCCCACCTCCTCCACGATGCCCATCGGTTCGTGGCCGATCACGTCGCCCTTGTGCATGTAGGGTCCCAGGACCTCGTACAGGTGCAGGTCCGAGCCGCAGATTGCCGTAGAGGTGATGCGGACAATGGCATCGGTGGGCTCCTGGATCACGGGATCGGGTACTTCTTCCACGCTTACCGAGCGCTTTCCTTGCCAGGTCAGTGCTTTCACGATTCGCCTTTCTGGAGGTTCTGCCTTCAGTCCGGACCGCAGCCCGTCATTCGACGCTATCGGCTTCCAACAGAAAAGGTAAGTAGGCTGACTAAATACTTGCCGTCCCGGCCCCGGGCTCCTAGCGTGGGAAGGGCCAGCTCCGCAGCTACGTATGAAAGAGGAACGCCATGTCGCTCTACCAGCCGGAACCCGTTGAGATCTCCACGCGCATGCGGCCCGGCGAGTGGAGCGAGGAAAGCCTGGAGGCGCTCGTCAACAGCTACCGGACCCGCATCATGGAGATGGGAGCCAACATGGCGGAAGTGCTCACGGACGTTGAGCGGAACGACGACGGATCGGTCAGGGTTGCGGTGGTATGGAACAAGGCCGCGAATGCAGGCGATGAGGATGCCGTGGCGGGCGGGCAGGCGCCCTGACCCGGCGTGTTACCAAGCCTGCGCAATGCGGCTTCAAGGCCGCGCGAGCAGCCGGCCGATGGCACTTGACGTCAGGTTTTGCAGCAGGTCCTGCGGCCCTTCATAGACTTCCACCGCCCCGGCCTCCCGGAGTTCGGCGGCGCTGACTCCGCCGCAGGTAACACCGATGGCGGGAATCCCCAATGCCCCCGCGGCCAGCATGTCCCAAACGGCGTCTCCAATGAAGACGGCGTCCGCGGCCTCCACGCCGATCGCGTCGAGTGCCGCCACCAGGATGTCCGGGGCGGGCTTGCTCTCCTTGGCGTCGTTGGCGCTGGTGGCGCTGTCAATGAAGGCATCGGCGTCGAGGACGGACCCCATGACCGCAAGGTCCTTCTTGCGGGCGGATGAGGCCAGCGCAACGGCCAGGCCGCCGGCATGGCATTGGCCCAGCAGGTCCTTTGCCCCCTTGAAGGCGCGGAGCGCGGGCCAGTGGGACGCATAGAGCGCACCATGGCTGGCCATCACCTCCGGGTCCGCGGACCGGTCCCGCCCCTCGGGCAGGAGGCTGTCCACCAACCGGTCGCCACCCATGCCCACATAGTGGTGGATGGAGGCCATGGGGATGTCATAGCCGTGCTCTCGGAAGGCTCCCCACCAGGCAATGGTGTGGATGTAGGACGAGTCGATCAGGGTCCCGTCAACGTCAAAAAGAACCCCCCGGCGTCGCACGCCAGGGGGTGTGGCGCCTTGGGGTGCCATCAGCCTACCGCTGCCCGTTTGGCCGCAGGGGCCTTCTTTCGGCGGGCTGCTTCCTCCTTGGCGGAGTTCACGGGGCGAACGCGTTCCCGGAGAACCGTCCCGGCGCCGTCGTGGCTCTTATCCCGGATCAGGCCGGTACCGGCAATCTCCCGCGCCAGTGCCACGCCGGCAACCGCGGCCCTTTTGGTGGGAAAGGTGACCGAGATGGCCATCAGGCTCCCTGCTCCGTCCAGCATCCGGATCCTGTAGCCGCCGTCAGGCGCATCCACGAGCTCAAAATACCCGGCCATGCAAATCACTCCTCCGTCAGTCACCGCGTTGTGCTTTGTTGGAGCACTCCATGAGGTGTTAGTAAGTATACTTATCTATTGCGCGAAGGAGAAGAGACCCCGGGCCGCGCCGCCTCAGCACGGTTCCGCCGCCTCCGGCGGAATGGGGGTGTCACTCCGCCGAACCGTATCCTGATGGAGCTCCAAAGCGCTAGTCACAAGCGCGAAGTGACTGAAGGCCTGCGGCGTATTGCCCAACTGCCGGCCGGCTTTCACGGCCCATTCCTCGCTCAGCAGGCCGACGTCGTTCCGCAGGTCCAGCAGCCGCTCGAAAAGCTCCCGCGATTCCTCGTGCCGTCCCGCGCCCAGCAGTGCCTCCACCAGCCAGAAGGAGCACGCAAGGAAGACGCCCTCGTCCCCCGGCAGGCCGTCGTCGCTCTCTTCAGGGCGGTACCGCAGGACGAACCCGTCCTGCGTAAGGTCACGCTGGATCGCCTCGATGGTTCCAATCACCCGGGGATCATCGGGCGGCAGGAACCCTACGCGCGGAATCAGGAGGAGGCTGGCGTCCAGCTCGGACCGGCCGTAGGACTGCACGAAAGTATTGCGGGCAGCGTCGAAGCCATTGGCCATGACGTCCTGGCGGATGGTCTCCCGCAGCCTTTCCCACCGCTCGGCCGGACCCGGCAGCCCGGACTCCCGGACGCCTTTCACCATCCGGTCCGCCGCCACCCAGGCCATCACCTTAGAGTGGGTGAAGTGGCGGCGCGGGCCCCGCATTTCCCAGAGGCCGTTGTCCGGCTGGTCCCAGATCGTCTCCAGGTGTTCCATGAGGGCCAGCTGGACGTCCCAGGCCTCGTCCGGATGCGTCAGCAGCGAATTCCGGGTCAGCGCGAGGCAGTCCAGCACTTCGCCCCAGACGTCCAGCTGCAGCTGCTCCGCCGCTCCGTTGCCAATGCGCACCGGAGACGAATTCTCATAGCCCTTCAGCCAGGGCAGCTCCATCTCCGGCAGGCGGCGCTCGCCGTGGATGCCGTACATGATCTGCAGGTCCGCGGGGTCGCCGGCCACCGCCCGGAGCAGCCAGTCCCGCCAGGCGGCCGCCTCCGCTGTGTAACCGGCCGCCAGGAGGGCCTGGAGCGTCATGGTGGCGTCCCGCAGCCAACAGTAGCGGTAGTCCCAGTTGCGGGGGCCGCCCAGTTGCTCCGGCAGGGACGTGGTCACGGCCGCCACGATGCCGCCGGTGGGGGCGTAGGTCAGCGCCTTCAGCGTCACAAGCGAGCGCACAACCGCGTCCTGGTACTTCCCCTTGACGGTGCACTGGGAAGCCCAGCCGCGCCAGAAGGCGGACGTGCTGCCCAGGACTTCCTCCGCGTCCACCGTGTGCGGCCGGGCCACATGGCTTGGCGCCCAGGTGAGCACGAACGGGACGCGGTCCCCGGCGTTGACCGTGAAGTCGCTGACGGTGTGCATGTTCTCGCTCTGAAGCGGCGCGGGCGTGACGAAATAGACAGCATCCGGGCCTGCGATGGCGTGGAGCCCCAGCTTGTCCCGGCGGACCCACGGGATGATGTGGCCGTAATCAAAGCGGAGGACAAGCTCACCGTGCATCGGCACGCTGCCGCTCACCCCCTCGACGATGCGAACGATGTCCGCCACGGAGTCGCGGGGCGGCATGAAGTCGATGACCCGCACGGTGCCGTCGGGGGTTTCCCACTCCGTCTCCAGCACCAGCGTGCCGTCGCGGTAGGCCCTCCGGGTGCACGGCCCGCCGCTCTTGGGCGCCAGCAGCCAACGGCCGGCCTCCGGCGTATCAAGCAGCGAGTTGAAGCAGGCCGGGGAATCGAACCGGGGAAGGCACAGCCAGTCGATGGAGCCGTCCTTGCTGATCAGGGCCCCGGTTTGAAGGTCGCCGACCACCGCGTAATCTTCAATTCGCGCCATGTCCTTACCCTGCCACAGCCGTCCCGAAAAGGAAGGGCATCCGCCGGTGTAGCCTGAAGGAATGCCGGCCGGTTGGGAGGAACAATGGCAATCCACATCGGAACCTCCGGCTGGAGCTACGACCACTGGGAAAACGTCCTCTACCCGCCCAAATTGCCGGTGAGGGACAGGCTTGCCCACTATGTCTCCCGCTTCAGCACCGTTGAGCTCAATGCCAGCTTCTACCGCTGGCCCCGGGACACCACCTTCGCGGGCTGGAACCGGCGGCTGCCGCACGGCTTCACCATGTCCGTCAAGGCTCCCCGCGGCCTGACCCACGCCCGGAAGCTGTACCAGCCGGAGGTGTGGCTGGAGCGGATCGAGCGGTGCTGGCACGAACTCGGTGACAAACGGGCAGTCCTCCTGGTCCAGTTGCCACCCGGCATGGAACGCGATGACGCCCGGCTGGAGTACTTCCTGGCCATGGTTCCGGAGTGGATCCGGGTGTCCGTCGAGTTCCGGCATGCGAGCTGGGACAGCCCGGAGGTGTACGCCCTGCTGGAAAGGCACCAGGCAGCCTACTGCATCATGAGCGGGGCCAACCTTCCCTGCATCCTGCGGACCACCGCCCCGTTCACGTATGTCCGGCTGCACGGCCCGGACCACGAGCACCTCTACGCGGGCTCCTACTCGGACACCGACCTGCACTGGTGGGCGGACCGCATCCGCGAGTGGTCCGGCAACGGCCTGGACGTGTATGCCTATTTCAATAACGACGGCGGCGGCAACGCCGTGCGCAACGCCGAGACCCTGCGCTGGATCCTGGGGGAAGGGTGACGTCACGGAGTGAGGGCAAGCGCCGGAAGTGGCCCCGCGCGGTGCAGCCTGTGGCAGAGTGGTTCCATGGACACGGCTCCCCAGACCCCGCCAGAGCATGCAGCAACACCCACAGACCACGGCGGGACGGACCACACCCAGCTCTACGGAAACCAGGTGTTCAGGTTTGCGCACCGGATTTCGGATGCCGTTAACACCGTTCGCATCCAGTTGGCCAAACGCTGGAAGTTCGTTCCCCAGACGATCGCCTACCAGGGCTATGGCTCAACCAGCATGGTGCGCGTGCTGGGACGGGTCCTCCTGACCCAGAAGCCGTCGCCGGGCAGCAAGGCAGAACATGCAGCCCGGAACGGCAACCAGAACGTCCGCGGCTGGCGCGCCTTCACCAGCGTGCCGTTGCAGTTCACCGACGTCGAAATCACCATCGGCGATGTTGTCACCCACGTCCGGGCTGACCGGGGCGGGCTGATTGACACCGAAGTGGATGTTCAGCTCACGCCCGGCTGGCACACTGCCGTCCTGCGGGGCGAAGGCACCGAACCTGTTGAGGCGAAGATCCGGGTCATTGCCCCGGACGTAAAGTTCGGCATCGTTTCCGACATTGATGACACCGTGATGGTGACGGCCCTGCCCCGGCCTTTCCTGGCGCTGTGGAACACGTTCGTCCTGAGCGAGCGGGCCCGCATGGCCACGCCCGGCATGGCGGTCCTGCTGGACCGGCTGACCGTCGAACACCCGGACGCGCCGGTGATCTACCTGTCCACGGGGCCGTGGAACGCCGCCCCCACCCTGGCCCGCTTCCTGACCCGGAACATGTACCCGTCCGGTGCCCTGCTCCTGACCGACTGGGGCCTGACCCAGGACCGGTGGTTCCGCAGCGGCCAGGACCACAAGCACCGCAACCTGGAACGGCTCGCCAAGGAATTCCCTGACATGCGCTGGCTCCTGATCGGCGATAACGGCCAGCATGACGAAGCCATCTATTCCGAATTCGCGCAGGAGAACCCGGACAAGGTAGCCGCAATCGCCATCCGCCAGCTGTCCATCAGCGAATCGGTGTTCGCAGGCGGCCATTCGGAGGACGGGGACCACACGGCATCCCGGGTTCCGTGGATCTACTCACCCGACGGGGCGGGGATAGCCAAGCAGCTCGCCGCCCTGGACCTGCTCTGAACCTGTCCTAGGCGCTGGCACCCAAAGCCGTGACGTCGTCGTCGTCCGGCGCATCAGCACCAACAACGTCGGTGCCTATGACCTCAACGTCAAAAGCGTCGGAAGCCATGGCCTCCGCGATTGCGGTACCCGCCGCCGCGGCGAGGTCGCGCTCCTCGACGAGTTCCTGGAGCCAGAAGTAGGAGGCTTTGGGCGTCCGCTCCAGGGTTTCGAAGTCCACGTGCAGGAGCCCGAAGGGCTGGTTGTAGCCGGCGGACCATTCGAAGTTGTCCATGAGCGACCAGACGTAATAGCCGCGCAGGTCCACCTTTTCCGCCACTCCGCCCGGGGCTGTTGCCCTGAGGGCGGCCTCAAGGTGGTCGGAGAGGTACTTCAGCCTGCGCTCATCCGGGATGAACCTGGTGTTGGTGGACTTGTCCCGCACGATGATGTCCTCGAAGCTGGCACCGCCCTCGGTGAGGATGACCGGCGGGAGGTTGGGGTACCGCTCGCCCATCTCCTTCAGGGCCACTGCCATGTATTCCGGCTTCACGGGCCAGCCGTAGGAGGTGATGTCCGCTTCCGGCCAGGTCTCCACATGGAAGGGTGTTCCGCCGTTGCCGGCAGCACTGAGGTCGCTGCCCATGGCCTCGGCCATGCTCGCCGGCACTGCACCGCCACCCGGGCCAACAGCCACCTTGGTGGGCATGTAGTAGTTGAGCCCATAGAAGTCCAGGGGCTGGGAGATGAGCTCCATGTCCTCCTCCGGGTGCTCGAACGAGCTGAAGAACTTGGCGGCCCGGATAAGGTCCGGATATTTTCCGGTCAGCACGGGATCGGCGTAGAGCCGGTTCTGGGCCAGGTCCATCAGCCCGGCGCTGACGTAGTCCAGCGGGTTGATGGAATTCGGAACCATGGGCGAGTAGACGTTTGTCATGCCGATTTCGCCAGGCACCTTGGCAGCGCGCAGTGCCTGCACCGCCAGTCCGTGCCCCAGCAACTGGTGGTGGACGGTGGGAAAGGCGGCCAGGAGCAGTTCCTTGCCGGGCGAATGCAGGCCGAGGGAGTAGCCGTTGGTGCTGACAGTCGCGGGTTCGTTGATGGTCACCCATCTGGCCACCCTGTCACCGAATGCCTCTGCCAGGATGCCTGCGTACTCCCCCAGCCGGTAGGCGGTGTCGCGGTTCAGCCAGCCGCCGGCTTCGTCCAGGGCCAGCGGCGTGTCCCAGTGGTAGATGGTGGCCATGGGGGAAATGCCGTTGGCCAGCAGCTCGTCCAGGAGTCGGTCGTAGAAGTCCAGGCCCGCCTGGTTGGCCGGCCCGCGCCCGGTGGGCTGGATCCGCGGCCAGGCGAAGGAGAACCGGTAGGAGTCCACGCCCAGCTGTTTCATCAGGGCAACGTCCTGGGGCATGCGGTGGTAATGGTCGCAGGCCGTCACCGGGCTGTGGTTTTCGACGATGGCGCCTTCCTTGGCCGCAAAGACATCCCAGCCTGCCGGCCCGCGGCCATCCTCGTCCAGCGCGCCCTCGATCTGGAAGGCTGCGGTGGCAACGCCAAGCGTAAACCCGGGCGGGATGAGTGCGGCGAGGTCTTTGGCGGTGATGTGCATCGGCGGGCCTTTTGTGACGGAGCGTGTGAGTACGTCTCAGGATGGCACAGCTGGGGGCAACTGACGAGCGGAACCTGCGGCCGCTACTGGGAACCGAACAGAAACTCCTTGGCATGCGCCACGGCCTTGCGGAACGCGTCATTCCGAAGGGTCACCAGATGCTCCGATTCACCGTCGGCAGGTTCCAGGTAACCGGTGTAGCCGGGGCGCAATACCCAGATGTCCCCCGCGGGCGGAAGGTAGAAGACCCCGAAGGACCGCTGCTGCTTTTCATCGGCGGTCCAGACCGGCACAACGGCCAGGGCAGCGCCGGTGGCCGGATTGATCCACTGGGCACGGGGCAGCGGCTGCTCATGCGCCTCGGGGTCCAGGAAGGGGGCAGTGCCGGGGCCCCATCGCTGTTCGAAGCGCTCGTGGAACGCCGGGATCAGGGGTGAGTCGTAGCGGCGCCATTCGCTCATTCGGTTCTCCGCCTCCTCGCGGTTGTCGTTGTACTCCATCAGCCCTGCGTCAGGCCCAGGGCCCGCTCTCCCACCGCACCGGGGTGACCCTGATGGCGGGTCCGGAAGAACCGGCCTGGCTGCGCACCTTGCGGACGGGGATGGCCTGGGCAGCGGCTGCTGCCCGTTGCTGGTCATAGGCGGCACGCCGTTGCGGATCGCGCAGTACATTGAACGCCTGCATGATCTCCAGGAGCTCCCCCTGCGGGGTGGCCCCGCCGTCGACGTCCGGATGGTGGCTGCGCATGAGTGCCCGGTAGGCGCGGGAAATCTCCTGTTGGGTGGCGTGTGGCTGGACCCGCAGGATTGCGTAGTAGTCGGGGGTGTTCGTCATGTGCTGCCCTGTTCCGGGCACGGGCAACGCCAAGGGTTGCCCGTGCCCGCCGCCCGTGGCTAGGTTCCGATCTCGTGCTTCTCGCTATGCTGTGTCTGGATCTCGATCTTGCGCGGCTTCGCTTGCTCTGCCACCGGGATCCGCAGGGTCAGGACGCCCTGGTCGTAGCTGGCCTTGATGTTGTCAGTGTCCAGGGTGTCGCCGAGGATCAACTGCCGGCTGAAGACACCGCGGGGGCGCTCGGAAGCCACCAATTCCACATTGGGCTGCGTGGGGTCCTTGCGCTCCGCCCGGACCGTGAGGACGTTGCGTTCAACGTTCAGGTCCAGTGAATCAATCTTCACGCCGGGAAGGTCGAACGCCACCACAAACTCGCCGTCCTCCTGCCAGGCGTCCATCGGCATGGCAGCCGGGCGGGCGGCGGTCCCAAAGACCTGCTGCGTGAGCCGGTCCAACTCACGGAACGGGTCCGTGCGCATCAACATCATTTCCCACTCCTTCAGCTCTGTAGGTGTTTATCCGTGTCATATCCATCCTCCGTAATCTATGGTGATGGATATAGATTTTTTATAGCACTCGTGGGAAACTGAGGCAAGGCTACCGGACGGATTTTGGAGAACTTATGGCACCGCAGGAAACCGGGCGGCCGCCCGGCCCCAATGGCAGCAACCGCGCACTGTACGCCATCTCCGTTGCGGCCAAGCTGGCGGGAACCGGCCAGCAGAACATCCGGCTCTACGAGACCAAGGGCCTGCTGACCCCGTCGCGGACGTCCGGCGGAACACGGCAGTACAGTGACGACGACATCGCCGTCCTGCTGCGGATCGGCGAACTGCTTGAACAGGGCCATAACCTCGCAGGCGTGGCCAAAGTACTGGAACTTGAGGCCGCCAACGTCAAGCTGCACCGGGCGCTGAAGCGTGCCCGGTCGCGGCCGCCGGGCTAGGTGGTTCCGGCTCAGTCCTTGGGCGAGTCGGCCTTGGACAGTTCCCCGGTGATCCGCTCCCCCGGGATCCGGGCCGTGCGCCAGGTGTCCAGGGCTATGACCCCGCCGAGGATGATCAGTGAAAGGGACAACGACGCGAGGGCGTCGCTGAGCCAGTGGTACCCCAGGTACAGCCGGCTTACCGCCGCAAGGAAGATACCAATCCCCGCCCCCACGAAACCCAGGACGGCGGCGCGGGGATTGCGGCGCCGGGAGAAGATCAGGAAGGCCCCCACCAGGAGGAAGTCGCAGGCTCCCAGGACATGCCCTGAGGGGAACGAGAAGGTGTGGTCGATCCCGAACAGCATCTGCTCCACGGGCGGCCGCGAGCGCCGCACGATCTGGAGGATGATCTGGGAAACGATCACCCCGGTGATCATCGCGGACGCCAGCAGGATGGGGCGCCAGGCATGCTTCGCCGCGAAACCCCACGCCAGGATCACCACCAGGACGATGATGGGCAGGGCAATCGGGCCGAAGACCACAGCCAGGAAAATCATGATGACTGTCAGCGTCTGTGACCTCAGCCCGAGCAGCCAATCGCGGACGGGCACGTCGGCTGCGGACAGGCCGTCGGCCTGCAGCACGCTGACCAGGGTGGCAATGAACAGAAGGATTCCCGCCGCCGCCAAAATAATGGCTGCCCGGTACAGCCCGCGCCGGTCGGCCGGATCCAGGTAGCGTTCCTCAACCACGAACTTGTCGTGGAAGGCACGCCACTTGCCGGTAGGATGCTTGGTTCCCGAGCCTGCTGATCCCTGTTGTCCCACTGTCATACCCGTCCCTGCGCCGTGAAGTTTAACCTAGGGTGAAGATTATCCCGCACGGGCCGCGTTGGCGCCGTTTGCCCGCATTTTCCATGCAGTGACGCCCTGCCGGCCACCCACCGCCAGACCCGGGGTAGCCTGTCTGCATGGGTGCCATGAACGAACTGATTGACGCGCCTGCCGTGGATTCCGTTGCCGCCATCCTGGCGGAATCCGCTCCGAATGTGCAGTGGGACAGCACGGCAGCCGCCGCCCACCTGCTGAGCGACCTCAACCTGCGCGCCAGGACTGACCTGGTGGCCCAGGCATTGCAGGCTGACATTGGAAAAGTCCCGGGGGCGGGATATCCGACGGCGGCGGGCAGCTTCCGCGCCGCACTTGGGTTCGAGGAGTTCACGGGCTGGATCTTGTGGCCGGTTTCGGAAGCTGCCGCCGCACTTGCCGTCGCTTCCGGCTCCGGCAGGGACTTCGACGACGCCATGGCCCTGCTGGCGGAACTGACGCCCAGGCTTACCGGTGAGTTCGCCATTCGCCGCCTCCTCCGCCAGGACCCGGACCGGGCGCTGGCCATCATCCAGGCGTGGACCTCCCATCCGGATGAGCATGTCCGCCGCCTGGCCAGCGAGGGAACCCGCCCTTATTTGCCGTGGGCAGTTCGGATCCCCGCCCTCGTCCAGCGGCCGGAAGCCACCCTTCCCATCCTCAGTTCCCTGTACCGCGACCCGTCCGAATACGTGCGGCGGTCCGTTGCCAACCACCTGAACGATCTTGCCCGGCACGCGCCTTCGGCCGTGGTGGCCACCGCCCGGGAGTGGCTCTCCGCGGCTGATGCCAACACGGGACGGGTGGTCAGCCACGGCCTCCGCACGCTCGTCAAGAAGGGGCATCCTGGCGCCCTGGCGCTCCTGGGCTTCACGCCGGCGCAGGTAGCGGTGGCCGGGCCCCGCCTTGACCGGAAGATCCTGAGGGTGCCCGGCGAACTGACGTTTTCATTCGACATCACCAACCTGGGTACAGAAGATGTGGCCCTGGCGGTGGACTACCTCATCCACTACCGCAAGGCGAACGGCAGCCAGTCGGCCAAGGTTTTCAAGGCCTCAACCCTCACCCTTGCACCAGGCGAGTGCAGGAGCCTGTCCAAACGCCACGCCTTCCGGCAGATGACCACCAGGGTGCACCATCCCGGCATGCACGCCCTGGAACTCCAAGTCAACGGCGCCGTGCACGGGCACGCGGAGTTCGTGCTCGAAACCGCTTAGTAGGAACCGGTGGTGAACTGCCAGGTCCGGCCGGTGAGCTGGTTGCCAGCAAGGTCCCGGACCGCAGTTCCGCCGCCGGTGACCGTCACGGTGTACTTGGTTTTGGCGGCCAGCGGCTGCGAGGGATCCAGGATCCACTGGTTGGTGGTGCCGTTCCGGAACACGTTGGCCGGAACCTGGGCGCCGGTGGCGGCATTCTTCACGGTAAACGTGGTTCCGTTGACGCCCTGGACCGCTTCGCTGAAAGTGACGCTGACGTTGTTGCCACGGCGCACCAGCAAGGCGTTGCTGCCGGGCGTGTACCCGGTGATGGCGGGCGCGGGGCCGGTGAGGAAGCTCCAGCTGACGGAGGCAAGCGGGGTGCCGGCGCTGTCCCGGATGGCGGACGTACCGCCCACCAGCGTGGCCGTGAAGGTGGTGTCGGCGGCAAGTCCGGCCGCAGGGTCCAGGGTTGCCGTACGGGTGGTCGCGTTGTAGGAGACGGCGGCAGGGATGGTGGCGCCGGCGGAGTTCCTGAGCACGAAGGTCCCGCCGGTGACGCCCTGGACGGCGGTGCTGAAGGTGGCAGTGACGTTGGTTCCTGCCGCGACGGCAGTGGCATTCGCGGCAGGCGTCACGGCTGTCACCGTGGGAGCGGGGGCAGGGGCCGGAGCAGGTGCGGGAGCAGGAGCGGCCGCAGCAGAGTACAGCAGGCGGTTGGGCGTGCCGCTGGTGGCCCCCGCCACCACCCCTGCCGTCGCGTTGGAGGTGAGCGCGCCGGAGACCTGGGCAGGGGTGAGTGCCGGGTTCTGGGAGAGCAGGACGGCTGCTGCCCCGGCCACGTGCGGTGCGGCCATTGAGGTGCCGGACATTGACGCGGTGGCGGTGGAAGACGTGTGGTACGCCGAGCTGATGCCCACGCCCGGTGCGTAGAGGTCCACGCAGGAACCGAAGTTCGAGAAGGATGCCTGCCTGTCGGCGGAGTCGCTGGCAGCCACTGTCACCGCCGCCGGGACCCGTGCCGGCGAACTGCCGCACGCGTCCACGGCGGAGTTGCCGGCGGCCACCACAGCGGTAACGCCGTCGTTCACCACGGACTGGATGGCAGTGTCCACGGTTGAACTGGCGGCGCCGCCCAGGCTGAGGTTCACCACCGCCGGAGCCCCTGCTGCGTGGTTCGCTGCCACCCAGTCCAGGCCTGCCACTACATCCGAGTTGTAGCCGGATCCGTTGCAGTCCAGCACCCGGACGGGAACGATCGTGGCGCTCTTGGCCACCCCGTAGGTGGTCCCGGCAACGGTTCCGGCAACATGCGTGCCGTGGCCGTTGCAGTCGCTGGAGCCCCTTCCGTCAGCCACGGCGGTCCAGCCGGAGGTGATCCGCCCGGCGAACTCGGTGTGCGAGGCCAGGACGCCGGTGTCCACCACGTATGCGGTCACGCCTGTTCCCGAGGACGCCCAGGAGTAGGAGCCGGAAAGCGGCAGCGGCCTCTGGTCCACCCGGTCAAGGCCCCACGGCGCGGGCTGCTGGGTATCGGAGATGCCCACCAGGGCGTCGGCTTCAACGGACACCACCCGGCCGGACTTCGCGAGCGCCGCCGCCTGGGCAGGGCTGGCGGTGACCAGGGCGCCGCGGATGGCGTGGGTGAAGGTCCGGCCGACGGCGAGGCCCTGGGCCCGCAGCCCGGCCGCCTCGGCGGCTACGTCGGTACCGGGCGCGTACTGGACGATGTAGCGCCCGGTAGCTCCGGGATCAGCCGGCGCAACGGCAGCGGCGGGAACGGCGGCGGCGGACAGGACTGCTGAGACCAGCACTGCGGCGGCGGGCAGCGCAAAGAATGAAGTGCGAATTTTGGGTCCTCGTTCGGCGTTTTCGGGCTGCGTGGACAGGGGTTTGTGTCCCCGCCCTACCAAAAGAATAGGAGCCCGCAACGCACCGCGACGTGGTCCTTGCGGGATCCTTCGGCAACCCTTGGCGATTCCTGAGCCCGGGCCGGTTCAGCCGGTTTTGGCACCGCCGACACTGGGGGAAACGTGCGTCCGCCACGTGTGTTCCGGCTCGAATCCCAGCAGCCGCCGCGCCTTGTCGATGGACAGCATGGTCTCGTGTTCGCCCAGGTCCTTGACCACCCTGACCCCGGGAAAACTTCCGCGGCAAGGCTTGCACTTGAGCGGCTCATGACAGTGTCCGCGTTGGCGATGATGAAGGCCTCGAATCCCGGCTTCCCGTTCTCCAGTGCCCGGGCCACCGCCTGGGCACCGTCCCGGCCGTCGATGTATCCCCAGAGGTTCCATTTCCGGAGTGTCGCGTCCGAGTCGAAGGAAGGAAACCTCTCGTAGTCCGCCACGTCCATGACGTTGGAAAACCGCAGCCCCACAATGCTCAGCTCCGGATCCCAGCGGGTCAGCTCCACCGCCATCTGCTCCTCCAGGTGCTTCACCAGGGAGTAGGTGCTTTCAGGCCGGGCGGGGTATTCCTCATCCACCGGAATGTACGGCGGGTCGACGTCGAACGGCAGTCCCAGCACGGTCTCGCTGGAGGCGTACACCACCTTCTTGATGCCGGCCCTGCGTGCCGCCTGGAACACGTTGTAGGTGGAAAGCATGTTGTTCTCGAACGTGGCGGCGTCAGGAATGATGCCCGGGGCAGGGATGGCGCCAAGGTGCACCACGGCGTCGAAACCTTCGTGCCTGTCATCCAGCCCCAGCAGGACATCCAGGACCTGGCCGTAGTTCCTCAGGTCCACCACCACCAGGCCGGGGCTGCGGCTGCCCTCACGGTCCAGGTTGAGGACCTGGTGGCCGTCCTCCGTGAGCCTGCGGACCACGTGCCGCCCGAGTTTTCCGCTACCGCCGGTTACCGCAATTCTCATCAGGTTTCCTTCATGTTTGTGGCTTTGCGCCAGGTTAGCCGCCAGGTCGGTCGGGGGTCAGTTGCCGCGGCGCGGCGTTCCAAGGAACTTCTCGACGGCGGCGATCGCCAGTCCGGTAATCTCACCGGGATCCCCGCTGCCGTTCACGGACACGAGGATTCCGCGACCGGCGTAGACCGAGACTACTTCATGCGTCTCGCGGTGATAGAGGTCCAGGCGGCGCCGGAACACCTCCACGGTGTCGTCCGTGCGCCCCTGGTCCGCCGCGCGCCGCCGCATCCGTTCTTCCAGCACGGCGTCCGGGGCGGACAATTCGATGACCGCGTCCAGGGCGTACCCCTGCGAGGCGAGCATGTTGTCCAGCTCCGTCACCTGGGGGGCTGTACGCGGATAGCCGTCCAGCAGGAACCCCGCCTGCAGGTCGCTCTCCAGGAGGCGGTCCTTGACCAGCGCGTTGGTGAGGTGGTCCGGGACAAAATCGCCGCCGTCGAGGTAGCTGGCAGCCTGGTTTCCCAGCTCCGTCTCCTGGCTGACGTTGCTTCGGAAGATTTCTCCGGTGGAGACTGCCGGGACGCCGAAGTGCCGTGCCAACTGTTCCGCCTGTGTGCCTTTGCCGGAACCCGGCGGGCCGATGATGAGCAGCCTGGTCATGTTCCTGTCCCACTTCCTGCCCCGTAGGGGCGTGCCGGCCGCCGCTTCGGGGCCCTGCCGCCGGGGCACCGGCGCCTGCTTCATTCTGCGGTAACTTCCCGGCAGGCGCCAGAGAACCCCGCCTTCACGCGTGTCAAAGTGACGCCGCCCCCAGCCGGAGGATGTATATACTTCTGGATATCGGTTTAGCAGCAGGCCGTTGGAGAGTTCTTCGATCCAGCGACCTTCATAACCTGCCGGCATTGCGGCGGGATGCTCGAAGGCGCCGGGTTGTCCTGAGCGAATGGCACCAAAAAACCGTGGCCAGCGAGTCAACAGCAAAACCCGATACATCCATAACCGAGCACCTGCATGAACTGGTCCTCAGCAGCCCTGACGTTGAGGACTTCCTTAATGAACTGGCACAGGTGTCGGCACGCAACCTTTCCGAGCCCGGCGACGAAATCATGTGCGCCATCACCCTGCTGCGGCAGCGCAAGGCCGCAACGGTGGCCAGCAGCAGCCCGGAGGCGAAGGCCATCGCGCAGCTTGAGTACGAGTTCAGCGAGACGCCCAGCCTGGCAGCTTCCACCACCCGGGAGACCATCAGCGTTCCGGACGCGCAGCATGACGGCCGCTGGCCTGAATACTCTTCTGCCGTCCTGGCCCAGGGCGTCCGTTCCGTCCTTGCCCTGCCCTTCCGGCTGGAGGGCGAAACAAAGGCGGCGCTGCTGCTGTACTCGCCCCGGCCGCGCCGCTTTGAGTCACGCATCCTTGAGTTCGCCGAGGACTTCGTGGGCCAGACGTCCCTTGCCCTGCGGCTTGCGGTCCGCTTTGCCCATTACAGCGAGACCGCGGCGAACCTCCGCGCCACCCTGGAATCACGCACCGTCATCGACATGGCCGTGGGCATCATCATGGCCCAGAACCGGTGCAGCCAGCACGACGCCTTCGAGATCCTGAAGACGGCGTCGAGCACCCGCAATTCAAAGCTGCATGACGTGGCCGCCGTTGTGGTCAATTCGCTGGGGCAGGGGCCTGCACGGACCCATTACGACGGATAGCTTTCACAGGCGGCACGGCAACAGTCAGCGCCTGGCTCGGCGACGCTCCCCGGCCCGACGCTCTCTCACTTAACGCGGCTTTTCACCCAACGGTCTCGCACTTCCGGCGACGGCGGACTCCCGCCGTCGCCGGAAGTTTCCCGTGTGCGCCTTACTTGGCGAGGAAACGCAGCAGCGCTTCGTTGACTTCGGCGGCGTGTGTCCACAGAAGGCCGTGCGGGGCACCTTCAACCTCCACGTATTCAGCGCTGGGCAGGGCCTTGGCGAACAGCCGGCCGGTGGAGTCGATGGGCAGGATGTTGTCCGCCGTGCCGTGGAGGATGAGTGCCGGAACGTCGATCTTCGGGATATCCGCGCGGAAATCGGTGAGCCAGGTGGGCTGGGCAGCGACAGATGCCGTTGCTCCGGCGCTGGCCGCAAGGTTCCAGCTGGCATTGACGGCTTCCTGGCTTAGTCGGGGCGTACCGAGGAACGTGTCACTGTTGTAGAAGTTCTTGAAGAAGCCGGTGAAGAAGGCGTACCGGTCAGCCGTGACGGATTCCTTCAGCCCGTCGAAGACCTCCTGTGGAACGCCGTCGGGGTTGTCCCCGGTCTTGAGCAGGAAGGGCTGAAGGGAACCAAGGAAGGCTGCCCGTGCCACCCGGGCGGAGCCGTAGGTGCCCAGGTATCGGGCCACCTCGCCGGTGCCCATGGAGAAGCCCACCAGGACGGCGTCATTCAGGTCCAGGGTTGTCAGTACGGTGTTGAGGTCCGCCGCGAACGTGTCGTAGTCGTAGCCCTCGGTGGTCTTGCTCGATTTCCCAAAGCCGCGGCGGTCATAGGTGATGACACGGTACCCGGCGCCCAGCAGGGCAGCGGCCTGCTTCTCCCAGGAGGAGCCGTCCAGGGGGTAGCCGTGGATCAGCACGACGGGCTGGCCGGAGCCGTGGTCTTCGTAGTAAAGCTCGATGTCAGTGCTGTTTTCGGTTCCAACGGTGATGAAAGCCATCGCGGCGGGTCCTTTCGAGACTGTGGGATCGATGCGGAGCGGGCCGCAGTGCAATGCCCGCGCAATACCCACTCTAGGACGGTCCGCCATCCAGTACAGCCCAACCGTGAGGCCCGGCTGGTGCCAGGTCCCGTTACGCTACCGCTTACTGGGAAGGTTGCGGAAGCTCGCAGTTGATCTGGGGGTTGGCTCCCATGTAGTTCAACGGGCCGGCGGCAATGGTGATGGCAATGGTGCCCGCCTCTGCGCAGTTTCCGGGCGCTCCCCCGAAGTAGCCCCGCTGCCAGGCAGCAACGCCGCCGATGATCAGCCAGATGACAATCAGTGCTCCGACAATCCGCATGAGTCCTCCATTGGCCACGGCGGCGGGTGTGGGTCAATTATGCGCCGTTGACCTCGAAAAATGCGAGAGCACGGGGAAACACAAATGCACCCCCGGTTCCAGGATGATCCGGAACCGGAGGTGCATGTCGATGCATTGCAAAGGTGTCGGGTCAGGCCTTGGCGGCCTTGCCGGGCAGGGCCAGCCTGAAGATCTTGCCCCAGGTTGAGCCAACCTGCTTCAGCAGCGGTCCGGTGGTGTAGTTCAGACCGTAGCGCTGGCAGATTTCACGGACCTTGGGCGCCACCTCGGCGTACCGGTTGGAAGGCAGGTCCGGGAAGAGGTGGTGCTCGATCTGGTGCGAGAGGTTACCGGTCATGATGTGCATGAACTTTGACCCGGAGATGTTGGCGGAGCCGATCATCTGGCGGATGTACCAGTCGCCGCGGGTTTCGCCTTCGGCCATTTCCTCCGTGAAGGTGTCAGTGCCTTCGGGGAAGTGGCCGCAGAAGATGACCGCGTGGGCCCAGACGTTGCGGACGGCATTGGCTGTCAGGGTTCCGTAGAGCGCCTGCTTGCCGGAGCCGGTCAGCATGGCCACCGCGGGGGTTGCGGCATAGTCCTTGGTGAACTGGGTGACAACCTTCTTGCCAAGGGCCTTGAGGTCCTTGAGCAGCGCTTCCTTGGACTTCTTGCCTTCCTGGTACTCGGTCAGCTCAAGGTCATAGATGGCGATGCCCCACTCGAAAAGGGGAGCCAGGATCGCGTTGTACAGCGGGTTGCCCAGGTTGAAGGGCTTCCACGGCTGGTTCTCGTCCATGCGCAGGAGGTTGTATCCGACGTCGTTGTCCTTGCCCACCACGTTGGTCCAGCGGTGGTGGAGGTCGTTGTGGGTGTGCTGCCAGGAGCGCGACGGCGTGACGAAGTCCCATTCCCAGGTGGTGGAGTGGATGTCCGGGTCCCGCATCCAGTCCCACTGGCCGTGCAGGACGTTGTGCCCGATCTCCATGTTTTCCAGGATCTTGGCCAGGCTCAGCAGCGTGGTGCCGGTGACCCAGGCTGCCTTGTTCTTGCTGACCAGCAGCGCGGCACGGCCCGAAATCTCCAGGCCGCGCTGGATCTTGATCACGCGGCGGATGTAGGCGGCGTCCGACGCCCCGCGCTTGGCCAGGATCTCGTCGCGGATGGCGTCCAGTTCGCGCCCGAGTTCCGCCACTTGTTCATCACTCAGGTGGGCGGCGGCCGGCGGCCGCACCGTGGGGCTGCCGGATTCGGCCAGCTTCCCGGGGCGCGTCCTGCTTCCCGCCGCAGGTTTCTCCTGGTTGGAGGCATCTCCGGCGGTGGTTTTGCTGGGTGTAACTACAGACATACCGTTGTGCTCCTCAGATTTCGAGGTTGACGGGTCCGGCGGCTGCCGAGACACACGTTTGGATCAATTGGCCGGGCTCGCCATGGATTTCCCCGGTGCGGAGGTCGCGGACCTGTCCGGCCAGGAGGGGTGTGAGGCAGCTGTGGCAAATGCCCATCCGGCAACCGCTGGGCATCAGCACGCCGGCGTCCTCACCGACGTCCAGAATGGGGGTGTCGCCGTCGGCTTCCACTTCCCGATCAGACGCTTCAAAGGTGACCAGGCCGCCGTCGTGCCCCACGCCGGCATTGAACGTGGTGTTGAACCGTTCAATCATGAGGTTCCCGGGGTCACCGGCCACCGCGACGTCCGAGCCCGGAGCTGCGGTAGTCAGCGCCGCCCGCTTCCAGAGGGCTTCGGCGTCGTCCAGGAAGCTGTCCGGACCGCAGGCATACGCCGCGCGTTCCTTCCAGTCCGGGCAGATCTCGTCCAGCTGGTCGGTGTTGGTGAGGTCCATCCGGCCTTGTTCGCCGGTGTACCAGTGGGCCAGCCGGAAGTTGGGGAACTGGTCCGCGAGCTCGGCAAGTTCCTCGCGGAACAGGCTGTCCCCGGGCGTGCGGGCCGAGTGGACCAGCACGACGTCGGCATCCGGACGCCGCGGAACAAGGGTGCGGATCATGGACATCACCGGAGTGATGCCGCTGCCCGCCGTGACCATCAGCAGGGGCCGGGGGTGCTCGGGAAGCACGAAGTCGCCCTGCGGCGGGGCAAGGAACAGGACGTCGCCCGGACGGGTGGTGCGCACCAGCGTGCCGGAGACTGCGCCGACGTCCGTGACGGTGATAGCCGGGTCCTTGCCTGCCGGGGCGCTCAGGGAGTAGGACCGCCAGTGGCGGACGCCATCGAGTTCGACGCCGATGCGCGCCCACTGGCCTGCCAGGTGGGAGTGCCAACCGCGGCCGGGCCGGAAAAAGATCGTGGCGGACTGCGCGGTCTCCTGGACCACGCGCGTAACCACGCCGCGAAGCTGCCGGGCAGAATAGACGGGGTTGAACAGCGCGAGGATATCCTCCGGCGCCAAGGGCGTGGTGAGGACAGAGGCCGCCTGGGCCAGCTGACGTAGCCGGATCATAGGGTAAAGCCTAAAACGGCGCGGGCCATATTTCTCTCTCTTCGTTATATGACCGTTCCGCAGTCACGCTGTAATAATGAGGGCGCTAAGCCCCCAAAGCCGCACTATAAGTCTAACGGCTGCGGTGTGCAGAAGGTTCCCCAGTCTTCACTAAGCATACTTAGTTTACCCTCACCGCGTGTGGGCAGGCGGATATTTACGGGGAAGACGGCAAGGTTACGGCCGGCAGCTACGGGTCAGGGGCGTGCCGCCTGCCAGCCAAGTGCCGGTGCGATATACCGGGCGACGTTGCCCAAAAGCTTGGCGTTGAAGTCCACGCCCAGCTGGTTGGGGACAGTGAGCAGGAGGGTGTCCGCGGCCTGCACCGCGGTGTCGGCAGCCAACTGCTCCGCCAGGACGTCCGGTGCGCCTGCATAGCTTTTCCCGAACCTGGCAGTAAGCCCGTCGATGATTCCCACCTGGTCCCGGCTGTCGCGCAGGGCGCTGCCGGCAAAGTACATGTTGTCCTCGGCGTCCACGATGGGGAGGACACTGCGGCTCACCGAAACCCGCGGCCGGCGGGCATGGCCTGCTGCGGCCCAGGCATCCCTGAACAGCTGGATCTGCTCGGCCTGCAGTTCGTGGAAGGGAACACCGGTATCTTCAGTGAGCAGGGTGGAACTCATCAGGTTCATGCCGAGATCCGCGGCCCAGACCGCCGTCTTCCTGGTTCCGGCTCCCCACCAAATGCGCTCCGCGAGCCCCGGCGACTGGGGCTGGACGGGCAGCAGTCCCCTGGTTCCGCCTGCATACCGCGGGTCCGCTTCCGCCACACCGGCGCCGGTGATTGCCTTACGGAAGAGGGCGGTGTGCCGGCGGGCCATGTCGGCGTCGGTCTCCCCAGCTTCGGGCACGTGCCCGAAAGCTGCCGCACCCTGGCGGGCGGGCTCGGGTGAACCACGGCTGATGCCGAGCTGAAGCCTGCCGCCGCTGATCAGGTCTGTGGCTGCGGCCTCCTCGGCCATGTAGAGGGGGGTTTCGTACCGCATGTCAATGACGCCGGTACCGATCTCGATCCTGCTGGTCCGGGCGGCTATCGCGGAAAGCAGCGGGAACGGCGAGGCCTGCTGCCGGGCGAAGTGGTGCACGCGGAAGAACGCCCCGTCCAGCCCAAGCTCTTCCGCGGCCACCGAAAGGTCAATGGCCTGGAGGAGGGCGTCGCCGGCGGTCCTGGTGCGGGAGCCCTGTCCGGGACCCCAGTGGCCGAAGGAAAGAAATCCGATGCGCTCCATACCTGCCCCAACTGCACGGACACCGCGGGCATTCCCGACGGTCCGGACTGCCCTGGGCCTATTCCGTGCTGCCGCCCAGTGAAGCCCGGCGGCGTGGCTAGACTGGCAGCGTGACCAACAGCGACCAGCCCGCCAGCGCTTCCGTCCCGCCGTCGCGCGGGAAAATCGCCGAGCGCCTGTTGCCGGGCGGAGAAGAACCTGACCCGCGGTTCACCCTCGCCAACGAACGCACCTTCCTTGCATGGATCCGCACGTCGCTCGCACTGCTGGCCGGAGGGATCGCCATCGAGGCATTCACCGCCGGCCTCTTCCTGGAACCGGTCCGCAAGGGTTTGGCGGTGCTGCTGCTCCTGCTGGGAATGCTGCTGAGTGCGGGATCAGCCGTGCGGTGGCTCCGGGTGGAGCGCAGCATGCGGAACAACGCGCCGCTTCCGCTGCCGCTCGTTGTCCCGCTGTTGGCCGGGGCAGGCGCGCTGGCGGCCGCCGTCGTCCTCATCTTTGTCCTCTGGCGCTGACCAGGTGGCGGCGTCCCGCACCGCCGGCGGCCATGGCGACCCGGGCCTGCAGCCGGAGCGGACCTCGCTCGCCTGGGGCCGGACCATGCTGGCCCTGGTGACGGTCAGCGCCATCTTCCTGCGCTGGCTCCCGCAGCACGGGCTCCCCATCCTGATGCTGTTCGCCGTCTCATCCGCCGCAGCGCTGGCCATCTACCTGACCCAACGCCGCCGGTACCGTGTCCGGTCCCGGGGACTCTCCAGGGAACGGCTCGACGCCGACATCACCGCGGTGCTTTGGACGGCTTTCGCAGGGGTCGCCTTGGGCTGCCTGGGCATTGGCGTTGTCCTTGCCGGCTGAAGCTGCGGCGCAGGACCCCTAGAACATCGGCAGGACAAAGCCGGCAAGCAAGGCCACAGCGCCGATGGCGGTGAGGCAGCGGCCCAACACGGATGCTGTCCTCCCTGCTTCTTCCGGCGCCGTGGTCTGCCACTGGGTGGGGCGCTTGGGGTGATAGTAGATGGGGAGGGTGTCGCCCACCGCCAGGTCCCTGATGTCATGGGGCGACATGGGCGCGTGGTGCACCTGGTATTTGCGGTCGAACCACCGAAAGCCCACCCCTGTGGTGTCGGAATACACCACGGCCTCGGCTACTGCCCAGGGATGAACGAAGCGGCGGAGGAACCCGGTATAGAAGAGCAATCCGAGCCCTGCGGGCAGGCACAACCAGGTGAGCATCTCGAGGATTGGACCTGCCATATCAAGCACAGTGGGCATGATTCCGATGGTACAGGCGTACGCTGGGGGAAAACCGTTCCGGCCTAAGGGGTAGACATGAACGATGAAGATCTCCTCACGCGCATCCGGTCCCTTGTGGAAGAGGAGCACTCCCTTCGCGAGGCCTCCGGAGACGGCCAGATGCCGGACAAGGCGCGGCTGAAGCAGGTGGAAGAAAGCCTGGACCAATGCTGGGACCTGTTGCGCCAGCGCAGGGCCAAAGCCGGTTCCGGCGAGGACCCCGATGACGCCGAAGTCCGTCCGGTCAACGAAGTCGAGGGCTACAAGCAGTAGCTGCACGGCATCGTTGCACCCGTGCCGCTCCCCGCCGTGAAGAGATTGGAGTTCCATGCGCCTTGCAGTCGCGCAGATCATCAGCAGCGCTGACCCCGCAGCCAACCTGGAGCTGATCCGGGACTACGCTGCACAGGCCAAGGCCGCCGGCGCCGAGCTGGTGGTGTTCCCCGAGGCCGCCATGCGCGCCTTTGGCCATTCCCTCCGAGATGTCGCTGAGCCGCTGGACGGCCCGTGGGCCGGGGAAGTCCGGGCCATTTCCAGGGAACTGGGCATAGCGATCGTGGCCGGGATGTTCACCCCCGGAAAGGACGGCCGGGTCCGCAACACCCTCCTGGTCACCGGCCCCGGGCTGGACACTTCATACGACAAGGTGCACCTCTTCGACGCCTTCGGTTTCGCCGAATCCAGGACAGTGGACGCGGGCCAGGCTCCGGTGACCTTTGAACTTAATGGCACGGTGTTCGGACTTGCCACCTGCTACGACGTCCGCTTTCCCGCCCTTTTCACCGCCAACGCCCGCCGGGGAGCACAGGTCAACATCGTGTGCGCGTCGTGGGGCGCCGGCGAGGGCAAGGCGGAGCAGTGGGACCTCCTGGTGCGGGCACGGGCCTTGGACAGCACCACCTTCGTGGTTGCCTGCGGCCAGGGCGATCCCGAAACCATAGGCGCCGGCCCTGCAGGCACAGCCCCCACGGGCATCGGCCACAGCGCCGTAATCACTCCCTTCGGCACCGCCGTGGCAACTCTGGGCGGAAAGCCGGAACTCGCCGTCGTCGATATCGACCCGTCCCTGGTGGACGATGTGCGCAGCAAGCTTCCGGTGTTGGCCAACGCCCGTCAGTTCTAAGCGGGGCTTTTCAGCGCGCCGGTGCGGTGAGCTTCCGTTCACCGCGCCGTAATCTCCCCATTTCCAGCGTGCGACGGCGCTTCTCACCTTCCGCATCCGGCCCGCCCTTTTACCGCGCGGCCTGCGGAGCAAAGCCCGGCGGCCCCGCCCCCTTCGGGATGGCGGCTGTTTACACAGCCGAAACATAACGGACACGGGGACTTCACACACCGGCCGTTTCTGTAACGCGGACGCAACTTTGAGGCGCATTTCCCGAAACACAAAACGCGAAAGATGGACTGCGGGGGAAATGCGAGGGCCTGGAAGAGTGCCCCGCTTCGAGGCGCAACGCGAAGGGACCCGCAGGTGGAGATTTCTGCCCAACATGTCTGGCTGATGATTTCAGCCGCGATGGTACTGCTGATGACGCCCGGGCTTGGCCTTTTCTATGGCGGCATGACGCGGGCCAAGGCCGCGCTGAACATGATCATGATGAGCTTCATCTCCGCCGGGATCGTCGGGGTTGTCTGGGTCCTGTGGGGCTACTCCATGACAACGGGCGACGGCGTGCTGGGCCTCTTCGGCAACCCGTTCGCCAACTTCGGCCTGCAGAACCTCATGGGTTCCCCCGACCTGATCAAGGCCGGATACAGCGCCACCTTCGCCATCATCACTGTTGCCCTGATCAGTGGCGCCATTGCGGACCGCGCCAAGTTCGGCGCCTGGGCCCTGTTCGTCCCCGTATGGATCACAGTTGTGTACTGCCCGCTCGCCTACATGGTGTGGGGCGGCGGGCTGATGAGCTCCGGCGGCGCAGTCACCGCCGTGTTCGGCCAGGTCATCGACTTCGCCGGCGGCGCCGTGGTGGAGATCAGCTCCGGAACGGCCGCCTTGGTCCTGGCCCTGATCGTGGGACAGCGCCACGGGTTCGCGAAAGACCCCAACCACCGCCCGCACAACGTCCCCTTCATCATGCTGGGCGCCGCCATCCTGTGGTTTGGCTGGTTCGGCTTCAACGGCGGCGCCGCAACAACGGCGGAACAGGCCGGCCTCATCTGGGTGAACACGCTGGTTGCTCCCGCCGCGGCCATGCTGAGCTGGCTGGTGACGGAGAAGCTCCGCCACGGCCACCCCACCTCCCTCGGCGCGGCGTCCGGCGTGGTGGCCGGGCTTGTGGCCATCACGCCGTCCTGCGCCAACATCAGCCCGCTGGCTGCCGTGGGCCTGGGCCTGGTGGCGGGAGCTGCCTGCGCGGTCTTCGTGGACCTCAAGTACCGGTTCGGCCTGGATGACTCCCTGGACGTGGTGGGCGTCCACCTCGGCGCCGGGCTCATCGGAACCCTCGCGCTGGGCTTCATCGCCCTCCCGGCAGACGGCCTGGGCGGCGGCCTCTTCTACGGCGGCGGCGTCCAGCAGCTCATCGCGCAGACCGCGGCCGTCGTGATCACCCTGCTGCTTTCCGGCGTCGGAACCCTTGTCATTGGCCGTGCCATCAACAAGGCCATCGGCTTCCGGGTCAGCCACGAGGCGGAAACTGCGGGTGTGGACCTGGCCGAACATGCCGAGAGCGCCTATGCGTTCGGGGAGATAGGAGCGGGCTTCAATCCGCTGCCGCACACCGCATCCCCCTTCCCTGCCGCAGCGTCCGCCGCTGGCATGTCCGCCGACGCGGAGTCCGGCGCGGCTGCACAGCACCGCAAGGAAGACTCTTTCGCCTGATCAGTCAGCCAGGATCTTGTACAGCGCCCGGCGGGTCTCATCCATCTTTTCCATAGCGGCGGCGCGCTGTTCCTCGGTGACCCCGCTGCGGAACTGGTGAATGGCGCCCATCAGCTTCCCGATGCTCTGGTGGAAGTCCCGATCCGGACTGTCCTGCCCGGCGTTCCAGGCGTTTTCCATCTCCTCTGCATGCTCGGCAACGTAGGCCCGGCCCGCGTCGGTTAGGGTGAACTCCGTCCCGCGGCCCTCACTGAGCGCTGAGATCAGGTCCTCGTCAACGAGTTGCTGAAGGGTTGGATAAATGGACCCGGGGCTGGGCCGCCACGCTCCCCCCGTCTTTTCGGCGATCGTCTTGATCAATCCGTAACCGTTCGAGGGCGCTTCCGCCAGGAGCGAGAGGATGGCGGCACGGACATCGCCCCTGCTGGCCCTTCGCGGGCTTCGGCCCAGCCCCGGACCGAAGCCAGGGCCAAATCCCGGCCCGAATCCCGGGCCGAAGCCTGGTCCAAAGCCTGGTCCAAAGCCGGGGCCAAACCCGCCACCCCGGTGCCCGTGCGGCCCCCTCCGGCCCCGCCCGCGCTCAAACCGTCCCCTGCCGAATTCCGGCCCTGGAAACCTTCCTTCAGGAATGCCTTTCATGCCATCCTCCTCTTGCTTCCGTAGTCTTCGCTGGATTTATCAGCGATAGTTAACGATATGTCGCTATCTATCGACCGGTCAAGGGGTTCAAGAGTGACCAAATCCTGATCTCCGAGGTGTGGATCGCCCCCTCCCACCGGCGTAGTCTTTTGGCACCCCCTAGGCTTGAGGGCTGAAGAATGGCGACGAAGAGGAAGCGCGGGCGCGGTTTCAGCCTTGCCTTGGGAAGGTTCCTCGGGTTCCTGGCAACGAGTGCCCTGTGCGGCGTCCTGGCCGCCAGCCTGGTGGTTCCGGCCGTGGCGGCCGCTGGCCTCGGCGTCAGCAACTCCATTGGCTTTTTCGACAGCCTGCCGGAAGAACTGACAGTCCAGCCGCCGTCGCAATCCACCAAGGTCCTCACCTCCGACGGCCAGCCGATCGCCATCTTCTATGCGGAGAACCGCGTCAGGATCCCCCTGGACCAGATGTCGCCCTATATCAGGGGTGCCATCGTCGCGATTGAGGACAGCAGGTTCTACGAGCATGCCGGCATTGATCCCCAAGGGATCGTGCGGGCCTTGGTATCGAACCTGACCAAGGGCAGCCAGCAGGGCGCCTCCACCATCACGCAGCAATATGTCACCAACGTGATAAATGAGGCCCGCCTCTCGGAGAACAGGCCGGATGAAGTGATCCTGAGCGGGCAAAAGAACGTCGGCGACAAGCTGCGCGAGATGAAACTGGCCATTGCGCTGGAGAAGAAGTTCACCAAGGAGCAGATCCTCGAGGGATACCTGAACATTGTGTTCTTCAACAGCGACGCCTACGGCATCGAGGCAGCCTCGCACTACTTCTTCAGCACCACCGCCAAGGACCTCAGCCTTCCGCAGGCAGCCCTGCTGGCCGGACTGGTCAACAGCCCGACGTTCTACAACCCGGCGGTCAACCCTGACAAGTCGATTGTCCGCCGGAACCAGGTGCTCTCGGAGATGCTCCGCCAAGGCATGATCACCCAGGCCCAGCACGACGAAGCCGTGGCTACGCCCATTGAACTTAAAATCAGCCCGGAACGGCAAGGTTGCGCCAACGCCTCGATGGCGCCCTATTTCTGCGACTACATCTCGCATCTCATCCTGAACAACCCTGCCTACGGGGCGAGCCTGATGGAACGGCAGAGGAAGCTGTACCGTGGGGGCCTCACCATCGTCACTACCCTGGACAGCAGGCTCCAGGCTGCCGCCCAGGCGCAGGTGGACGGTACGGCCGGGCCCAATCCGGACCGGTGGGGTGCGGCACTGGTGACGGTACAGCCCGGTACCGGCAAGATCCTGGCCATGGCCCAGAACACCGTGTTCCTTCCCGAACCGGGGAAGTTCGACACGCAACTGAACTTCAACGTGGACGCCAAGGATCCGCAGGGGAACGACCTGAACGGAGCCGGCGGTTTCCAGCCCGGGTCCACCATGAAGCCGTTCACCTTTGCCGAGTGGCTCAACGAGGGCAAGTCGCTGACAGCGGAAGTGGACGCGTCCCGGCGCGTGTATCCGCTGGGATTCCCTTGGAGGTCCAGTTGCGGAAAGGTGCTGGGCGCCTACAGCACCGCCCAGAATAACCCGGAGCTGGGCGCCGCTGATGACTTGCAGAACGCCGAGGAGGGCTTCTACCGGAAGATGCCCATCAATTACGGGCTCTACAACTCGATCAACACTGCCACGTTTGCGACAGCCGCACAGCTGGATTTCTGTGGCATCCAGAAGATGGTGGACGCTGTGGGCCTCCACAGCGGACTCGACGGGACCCCGATCAACATGCACCAGCTGGGCAACCTCCTGGGCGCGATCGGAGTTGCTCCCCTTCATCTGGCCAATGCCTTTGCCACTTTTGCCAACGACGGCCGCTATTGCACACCGATTGCGCTGGCGGACGTCAAGGACGCAACCGGCGGTAACCTGCCTGCCCAGACGGTCGAGTGCCGGGACGCAGTGAAGCCGGACGTGGCCCGCGGCGTCAACAGTGTGTTGCAGGACGTGCTTAAGAAGGGCTCGGGCGTCTGGATCAACCCCAAAACCCATGACAAGTTCCCTGTGGCGGCCAAGACGGGCACCTCGAACACCAACGGGTCCACGTGGATCGTCGGCTACACCACCGGCCTGGCCACCGCGTCCTTCTTCGGTGACGCACTTGAGGGGCAGAAGCGAGCCGGGCAGAACGTCACCATCAACGGAACCTTCTAC
Source organism: Pseudarthrobacter sp. GA104 (assembly GCF_009741265.1). GTDB lineage: Bacteria > Actinomycetota > Actinomycetes > Actinomycetales > Micrococcaceae > Arthrobacter. The sequence continues at coordinate 2,859,144 of NZ_WOWL01000001.1, read as the reverse complement.
CCCCGCCTTGACGGCTACATGATCGCCGGACCCCAATGGGCCTACTACATGCTTAACGTGGTGCCGCTCTATCCCGCCGGCCCGTTCCCGCCTCCTCCGCCATCGATGATTGGCCCGAGCCCCTCGCCGAGCCCGCGGCCGTAAGCACCGGGCCATTCGCGTGGGAATTACGACGACGGCGCTTCCCGCCGTCCGGAATGCGCCATGCCGTGCCCGGCAGCGGCGGCGCGGCGGACCGGGAAGAAGCAAGCCGCTAGCCGGTCCCCTTCCACAGCCGCTGCCACCACGAGTGCCGCGGTTCCGGTTCCGGCGGCGCCTCTACGGGACGGGCGGCACGGCGTTCGCGCCACCGCGCCACCGCTTCGTCCACGTCACGGGTCTTGGTGACCACCGGCGGGCCACCCTGGAGCTGGCGCCGGGCATCGATGACCCGCCGGTTGAAGTCCTGCAGGATGTCCCGTACCTGCTGCTCGGTGTACTGGGCATCCAGCCGGGCATCAAGCTCCGCATCCTCGCTACGGAGCAGGATCGCGGCGGGGCCGAGCCCGCTGAGGTTCTCCCGCTGGATGAGCCCTTTGACCCACCAGTCGGGATCGTACCGCTCCCCCAGCCCCGGAATCGGTTTGCCCGCGTATTTGAGGTTGTCGAATTTGCCCTGGGCCATGGCATCGCGGACCAGGTATTCCGCCCGGGCGGCGTCGCTCACTTTCTTGCGCTTCTCGCGTTCCTGCGCTTCGAGGGCGTCGAGCGCGGCTTCTTCCTCGGCGCTGATTCCGGCTCCGCGGTAGGACCGGACCTCAGCGGCGCGTTCCAGGCGCCTCCGGATATCCTTCGCACCGCCGCTCACCGCTGCCACCGCCTCGCCTGGGAATGCTGCTTCCTTCCAGTATTCAGAAGCTTTTCGCCCTGTTCAACGCCTGCCGGGCGCAGCCAGCCCGTGGACAAAGGAAAGCGTACGACGCCGGAACGTCCCGCCGTCGTACGCTCTCCCGAGTGCCGCGAGGCTTAGCCGGCGTTGGCATGCTCGGCCAGGATCGCGTCGATCTGGCCCAAAGCCTCCTTCATGCCCTCCTCCATGCCCATCTTGACCATCTCTTCCATCTGTTCTTCGGAATCGAAGATAGACATGATGGTCATGCGGGTGCGGCCGCCGATGTCCTCCAGGTCTACCGCGGCATGGGCACTGCCCATGGCATCCAAGGGCGCTCCGGTTTCGTCAGCGAAGCCGTCATCGAATTCGAGCTTCCGCGGCGGCTCGATGGTCCTGAATTTCCACCACCCTCGGGGCTTCTCGCCTTCCGGGGTGGTCATGTAATACCCGGCCTTCCCGCCGGGCTGGAAGTCGAACCGGTCAAACGTGGCCGGATAGTTGGGCGGACCCCACCAGCGCTCCAGCTGGCGCGGGTCTTCCCAGATCTGCCAGACGCGCTCGACGCCGGCGTCGAACTCCGCCACGAGCGTGAGGCTGAGGGCCTCGAGATTCTTGGTGGAACTGATAACAGGCATTGCGCAACCTTCCTATCCTTCAGCCAGAATGTCCGCGATCCGGTCGACGCGCTGCCGCCAGATCGCCTCGTACTCATCGAGCAGCCGCCGGGCTTTTTGCAGGCCTTCATGGTTACCCCGCACCATCTGCTCCCTTCCGCGCTTTTCCTTGGTGACCAGGGACGCGCGCTCCAGCACCGCCACATGCTTCTGGACGGCGGCGAAGCTCATGTCGTAGAGGGCAGCAAGGCCGGAGACGGAATACTCCCCGGCTGTTACGCGGCGGACAATGTCCCGCCGGGTGGCGTCCGCCAGCGCCTGGAACAGGCGATCGACGTCCGCATCACTGAGCTGATCTACAACCATTTGGTTGTACGATAGCCCCGCGGGACCCCGGTGTCAATGGAAGCCGGGACCCCGTTCACTTTGCGCCGCAAAGCCCCTGCATCCGGGTATCTTGAAGGCCATGAGCATCTTCCTGGCGGGCGCCGGTCCCGACCCTGCAGCCTTCCCCGAGTTGTTCGACCGCTTCGTCCGTGACGTCCAGGAACACAGCGGCGGGGAAGGTCCCGTCCGGATTGCCGCGGCGCTACACCACCGCAGCGGGAACCCTGAGGAAGCCCTGCCGGAGTACGCGGAACCACTCCTCGCCCGCGCACCGGTTGAGCTGGTGCCGGTCCTGCTCAGTTCGGCGTATCCGGCGGATCCGGCCGTATTCGACGGCGTCCACGGCGTGGTGGTGGGCGGCGGGCTGACGCCGGCCTACTGGGATGGGCTCAGCGCCGCGGCGGCCGCCATCTCACGGGTGGTTGGCGCCGGTACGCCGTACCTCGGCTTTTCCGCGGGGGCCATGGTGGCGCCCCGCAGGGCACTGATAGGGGGTCATCTGATTCACGGCGTCGAAGTGTGCGGCGGGGAATGCTCGGAGGGCCTGGCGGAAGTCGAGATCCGGGACGGACTGGGCCTGGCCCCGTTCGCCGTGGATGTGCATGCGGCCCAGGCGGGCACGCTCAGCCGGGCCGTGGGTGCCGTGGCCGGAGGCCTGGTGGACAGGGCTGTAGCGATCGATGAGGACACCGCCCTGGTCCTGGCGGCACCGGAAAATGACGGCTTTGAGGTGCTGGGCAGGGGCACTTGCTGGGACGTCCGCAGGTCCGGGACAGGCTGCAGCGTCTCCGTCCTGCGTGCGGCCTGAGTAGCGGGACGGCAGGCTGCGGGCAGCCCTTAGGCGTCGAAGTGCGTCTGGACGCTGTCGCCGCTTAGTTGTTCAATGAGTTCCGCTGCGACGTCCCGCAGCTTCCTGTTGCGGTTGCTGGAGACTTTGGTGAGGATGTCCATCGCTTCTGCCTGGGAACACCGGTTCTGGGCCATGATGACTCCGCAAGCCAGATTGATCGCGGTCCTGCTTTGCATGGCCGCTTCCAGGTTGTCCGCCCGGCTTTGCGCAGTATCGAGGCGGACCGAGAGGTGGAGCGTGTTGTGCGCCGCTGCAGCGAAGCCCAGGGCCTTGTCGTAGACATTGGCCGTGAACATGCCCGGCTTCGACGCAAAGAAATTCAAGGCAACGCTGGCCTCGTCGCTGATCTCCAGCGGCACGCCCAGGGAACTGCGGACGTTTGCTTCCGCCAGCTGTCGGGTCAGCTCCGGCCACCGGGAGTCCGTGGCAACATCGTCCACGATCACCGGGGACATCTCCCGCAGCGCTTTGATGCACGGACCGTCCCCCACGGCCTGCTCAACCTGGTCCAGTTCGACTGCGCGCTGGCTGCTGCCGGCCACGGTAGTGGGCTTTCGCCGCAGTTTGAGGGTGACTGCACATTCGACGTGGTCCCCCGCAACGTCAGAGACAGATGCTGCAGCCAGGCCGGCGAGTCCGGTGAGGAACTCAACAACGTTTTCTGCGCCCACCAGGATGCTCTGAAGCTCTTCTATCTGTTCTCTATCCGGTGAACTCGACATGGGCCCATCTTACTGTCCCGCCTGCTGTCGGGCAGCAGGCATTCCGCCTCCGGAAACCCCAGGCTGCGCGGACCACAGCTGAAGGTGGGGCTCGCCCGGCCACGGGAAATGCCTGATACCGGAAGGGAAGACCTCCGGGGCTTGGCTCTATGCTGAGAGTATGGCGCAGCGACTTCCCCTTGACGAGCTCAGCACTGTCGTTGCTCGGATTCAAGGGCTGCTGCTGACGGAGGAAAAGGCCACTACGGCTGTCCGGCTCCTGGCCCAGGCCGCCAAGGAGTCGGTTGCCGGCACCATAGGGGCCGGCGTCTCGCTCATGGACGCCCGCGGGCGCCGCACCAGCAGCGGCTATACCGACGGGATTGTGAGCCAGGCGGATGCCATCCAGTACGAGTGCGGGGAAGGACCCTGCCTGACCGCGTGGGCGGCAGAGGAACCCGTGCTGGTCAGGGACCTGGAAGGTGAGTCCCGGTGGCCCGAGTGGCGGAAGGCCGTCAGGGGGCTGCCCATAGCGTCAGTGGTCAGCGCTCCCCTGATCGCCGGCCGTGAATCCCTCGGCGCATTGAAGTTGTACGCCGCCGCCCCCGGCGTCTATGACGCATCCAGCGCGGCCCTGCTCCAGCTCTTCGCGGCCCCGGCAGCCACGTTGCTTGCCCACATCCAGGCCAGCGAGGCTCCGCACCGAATGACCGAGGGCCTGCAGGCATCCCTCTACACGCGGGACCTGGTGAACCGCGCCTGCGGAGTGCTGATGGAGCGATCCGGCCTGACCCATGAAGCTGCCCTGCAGCAGCTGATGAAATTTGCCCGCAGCGAGAACACAGCATTGCAGCACGTCAGCGAACGCGTCCTCGCCGGGACGCTGCCTCCCGGAGCCTAGGACCTGCAAATGGGCTTTGATCCCAACGAACCGGAACAGCGGCGCCGGCTCCGGGCAGCCATGAAGGCAGCGGATATCCCGGTGTCAGAGCTGTGGCTGAAATACTTCAGCCTGTCGGGAGACGCAGGGGAATATGAGGTGGAAGCCTATCTTCAGGGGCTCCTTTCCCTGCCCCCGGTCCAGCGCGACCTGTTGGCGCTGGCGGCAAACGAACTGATTGACGATCTCCCGCGGCCACGGGCGCCCTACTCTGACGACTTCGACAGCGGCCCCGCTTCCGGCGTTCCCGACTCGGCAGGCGAGGGGCAGCCAGGCACCGAAGACAGCACCAGCCGGCAACCGGACCGGGACGAGTAGCCCCATCGGCCGCCGCGTATCAATAGCTCCCGCAGGGGCGTAATGTCAGTAGTAGGAGATCTTCGGGACAGAAACGCTCCGGAGGTTGAACACTCGGGCCAGCCAGCGTAGAGAGCAGCGGCCGCCAACCAGAGGACGGGCTTCTGGTGCACCCAGGGATCGAGGCCTAATGGCCAAGGAAAGCACGCTCACCGCTTCAGACCAGATGCAGGACCTGCTGCTCGAAAGTCCGGGTTTCCCTGAATTCCTCCTGGGACTGGCCACCCTTTCCGCATCCATGGCGGGTGCCGACGGTCAAGTCACGTGCACCATCACACTGGAGCGGGACGGCGGATTGTCAACAGTTGCCAGCAGCAGCGAAGAGGGCCGGCGGCTGGACGAAACCCAGTATTCGTTCGGCGAGGGCCCCTGCCTCACCGCAGCCCGGCTCCAGCGCCTCGTGTGGGTTCCGGACCTGGCGGGTGACGAGCGCTGGAGCGCCTATGCCGAGGCGGCAGCCCAGGAGGGCGTCCGGTCCGTCCTTGCTGTCCCCATTTCCACAGACGCGTCATCACGGGCGAGCCTTAACTGCTACGCAGGGACGACCAGTGCATTCAATGAGGGCACCGTGGTCCTCCTGGAGCAGCATGCAGCATCCATGTCCAGGGTCCTCCGCATCGCGCTGCGTCTTCATGGGGCGGACGTCCACCCTGAGCACCTCAGGGCGGCCCTCAAATCCAGGGCAACTGTGGACGCGGCCGTGTCCCTCATCATGCTCCAGCACAGGGGCGGGCGGGACGGCGCCCTGGAGATCCTCCGCCTGGCGGCGAAATCCAGCAACCGCAAAATCCACGTGATCGCCCAGAACATCGTGCGAGGAGCCGAGCTCCCTGCACTCCCCAATGACCGAGTGTAGGGATGTATCCCTTCGGGGCCGACGGGCCCGAACTGCCGGATCGGGCAGCCCAGGAACGCAAGGGGGCTGCCCGGCGCTACCGGACCACAGACCTGCCCTTGGAAAAGCTCTGGATTTACTATTACGGCATCGGCGGCGACCTCGATGAAGTGTCGCTTGACGCCTACCTCCACGACGCCCTGGACATACCGGCCGCGCAAGTACACCTGATTGACACAGCAATGATGGAGATGATGGACGAGGAGGAGCCGCCATGACAAACCCGGAACACTTCACCGGCAGCTCCGGCACGGGAAGCCACGAAACCCCCGGTATGGACACGAGGCTGCAGGAACTGGTCCTGGACAGCCAGGACATCGCCGGCTTCCTCACCGACCTTGCCGTGGTTGCCGCTGACCGGCTGTCCACGCCAGGCAGCACGGTCCACGCCGGCATCACCGTGATCCGCCACAAAAGGCCCAAGGCCGTGGCAAGCAGTGACGACGAAGCGCGGGCCCTGGACGAACTGCAGAACGGATTCGGTGAAGGCCCGTGCCTTACTGCCCTGCGCACGAAAAGTCCGCTGCTGGTCCCCGACCTGGCTGGCGAGCACCGCTGGGCGCCGTACATGAAAGTGGCCCAGGCGCAAGGCGTTGCCTCCATCCTTGCCGTGCCGCTGGATTTGGCCGGCGATGCAGAGGCCGTCCTGAACCTCTACTCCAACCGCAGCCACGGTTTTTCGGCTGAAGACATCTCCACCGTGGAATCCTTCGCCCGCCAGGCAGCCGGATCACTGAGGCTGGTCCTTCGCATCACACAGCTCAGCGAGGCGAAAGCCGACCTCTCCACCGCCCTGCAGTCGCGCACCATCATCGACATGGCCGTCGGAGCCGTCATGGCCGAGAACCGGTGCAGCCGGGAAACGGCGTTCGAAATCCTCACCAAGGCCTCCAGCACGCGCAACATCAAGCTCCGCGAGGTGGCGGCGGCGGTCATCGCCTCCATCTCCGGCGAGAAGGAAATCAAGACCTACTTCGACGCCTAACACCCCGGCGCGGGCATCGGCCTGCGCCGGCGGACGTGATGAGATTCACTCGCAACAATGTTGAGGGCGATGCTGCCGGCTGGGCACTATGGAAGATGTCGGCCGGGCCTGCACCCAAAGAAGACCGCAGCCCGCCGGCGGCCGGTGTGCTTGGTCACATCGGCCCGGATTCGGTTGCCAACCCTTTCGGCAGCCGCCACTATTGAAGTACGGGAATGCGCTTTCCCACCTGCAGTCCGTCCTCATAGACGAGGACACGGCCCGGGCAATGAAGATTCCAGGCCGCCAACCGCAAGAAATGGAAGTTGAATAATGACGTTCGATGCCAATGACTCCGTGACCCTCAAAATCTGGGACCGGTCCACGCTCCACCACACCCTTGACTCTGCGGTCAGCGACCTTTCCGCGCGGCACAACACCACCACCTGCCGCGTCGCCGTCACCTGCAGCGGCCCCAACACCTTCACCCTGAGCCTGCGCGGCGAGGGCAAGGCGCTGGCCTCCGCCTAGGCGGCCACACCAAGACGCAAGCGGACGACGCCGGGACCTCCCGCCGTCGTCCGCTTGCGTTAACCGCCCGCCCGGCGAGGGGTTGACGCTGGCCTTTCCCTGCTCTGGTGGGCGGCAAGTAGACTGTGTGGCATCCAGGCCGGAGCGCCGCCCGAGCAACAAAGGTAACCATGAGGCAGCAACCACAAGCGCAAGCGGACGCCGCTGTGGCGGGCGCTGGACAGCCGGCCGCGGCGTCACTTTCCTTGCTCCCGGCGGCCCTTGTGTCGGCGTCGGGCTTCCTGCTCTTCGCATGGCAGGACCGCCTTTCCGGATTCCTGCTTTTGGCGGCCGCGCTGGCCGTGGCCGGCTTCATCAGCCGCCGCCTCCTGGTTGACCTTGCCCTGATCGGAGTCGGGCTGACGGCCATGAGCCTGGTCCCCATCACCACGGACATCAGCACTGAGCACATGGCGGTGATGGGAACGGCCATGGTCCTGGCCGTCGGCATCCCCTATTCTGTCTCGAGGTTCGTCACCAGGGACCACGCCATCCGGTTCCCGATCAGGACCGGAACGCCGTGGACGCGCGCCGAAAAATGGTACCTGCCGGCTGTCCTGGTGATCGGCTATGCCCTGATGCCCGTGTACATGATCCGCACCGGCGTCTACAACAACTGGCCCGCAGTGAGCGACCCGGACGGCATTATCCGGCTCTTCCTGGGGACGAACGTGCTGGGCATCTGGGACGAGCTCTTCTTCATCTGCACCGCGTTCACCCTGCTGCGCCGGCACCTCCCGGACTGGCAGGCAAACCTGCTGCAGGCGGTACTGTTCACGTCCTTCCTCTGGGAACTGGGCTTCCACGCCTGGGCACCCTTCTTCATCTTCCCGTTTGCCCTGCTGCAGGCCCGGCTGTTCACGGTCACCAAGTCGCTGTCCTACATTGTGAGCGTCCACCTGCTGTTCGACTTTGTCCTGTTCCTGGTGCTGATCCACGCGCACAACCGCGAGTGGATCAGCATTTTCCTGTACTGAACTCCCCAGCCAGAAAGCGGCCTGACATCTTGGATTCCTCCATCCCCAGCACACCCCGTTTCAGTGTCGCTTCCCTGCTGTTGCCCGTGGTCCAGGCGCCGATGGCAGGCGGGCCGTCCACCCCGGAACTGGCCGCGGCGGTAAGTACGGCAGGAGGACTTGGCTTCCTTGCGGCAGGCTACAAAACCGCCGCAGCCGTGAAGGCGGAGATCGGGACCACCCGTCAGCTGACCGACGGTCCCTTCGGCGTCAACGTGTTCGTCCCGCAGCCCTCGATGATCAGTCCCCAGGCACTGGACCGGTACACACTGTCCCTGGCGCCGGAGGCGGAACGCCTGGGCGCCGCCCTCGGCGATCCGCGTCACGACGACGACGATTGGGACGCCAAGTTGGACGTCCTGCTGGAGGAGGCGCCCGCCGTCGTCTCCTTCACTTTCGATCTTCCGGACCCAGCCGTGGTCGCCGCCCTGCAGGAGCGGGGCGTCTGCGTCATCGGCACAGTGACCTCACGGCCTGAGGCACTCCGGGCAGTTGATGCAGGCATTGATGCACTCTGCGTCCAGGGGCCCGAAGCCGGCGGACACCGCGGCACCTTTGACACCGCCAGGCGGCCTGAGGATGAATCCCTGCACGGCCTGCTTGAGGAGTTGGCGGATCTCCGGGTGCCACTGATAGCGGCCGGCGGAATCGCCACGGGAGACGACGCCCGGGCCGCACTCGCCCGCGGAGCTGTGGCGGTCCAGGCCGGAACAGCCTTCCTGCGCGCCGACGAGGCCGGCACCAAGGCAGCCCACCGGACGGCCCTGGCCTCCGGGCGCTTCACCACCACCTCGGTCACCCGCTCCTTCTCGGGGCGGAACGCCCGCGGACTCTACAACGAATTCATGCGCCGCCACGATGGCGAGGCCCCTTACGGATATCCGGAGATCCACCACCTCACCGCTCCCCTGCGCGCCGCGGCCGCTGCTGCCGGGGATCCGGATTCCATGAGCCTGTGGGCGGGAACGGGTTTTAGGCACACGGTCGAAGGCCCCGCGGCAAGAATCCTCGCAGTCCTGCGGCCCTGACCGGAGCGGGCCTATTCCTCGCCCGTGTCCTGCGCTTCCAGGTATCTGTCCATGGCTTCGCACGCCCTTTTCCAGCGGGCGTTCAGGGCGTGCCTGCTCAACGGTTCGGACATGCCGTTGAGCACTTTCTCGATGGCATCGGATGCGGCGTCCCGGGCCCGGTCCTGCGCCGCCGGGGTGTAGTAGTTCATGCCGGTTATTCGTTGCGTCCCCGGCAGGGGATTGCAGGAGAAGGCTCCCGCACGCACCACGGCGGCCGGCCCCTTTCCGGGACCGGCCGCCGTCGAATGCGTTGTGCTGTTAGAGGGTGGCGGTGTCGATCACGAAGCGGTAGCGGACGTCCGAGGCGAGGACGCGCTCGTAGGCCTCGTTGATCTTCTCCGCGGGGATGACCTCGATCTCCGCGCCGAGGCCGTGCTCGGCGCAGAAGTCCAGCATCTCCTGCGTTTCGCGGATGCCGCCGATCATGGAACCGGCAAAGGAGCGGCGGCCCATGATGAGCGCGAACGCGTTGACCGGGAGCGGCTCCGCGGGGGCGCCGACGTTCACCAGCGCGCCGTCGAGGGTGAGCAGCTGCAGGTAGGAGCTGATGTCGATCGAGGCGCTGACGGTGTTGATGATCAGGTCGAAGCTGCCGGCCAGGTCGGCGAAGGTGTTCTCATCGCTGGTGGCGTAGTAGTGGTCGGCGCCCAGCTTGAGGCCGTCCTCCTGCTTCTTGAGCGACTGGGACAGCACCGTCACTTCGGCGCCCATCGCGTGGGCAAGCTTGACGGCCATGTGGCCGAGCCCGCCGAGCCCGACGACGGCAACCTTCTTGCCGGGTCCCGCACCCCAGTGGCGCAGTGGCGAGTAGGTGGTGATGCCGGCGCAGAGCAGCGGCGCGGCGGCGTCGAGTTCGATTCCCTCGGGAATCCGGACCACGAAGTCTTCGGTCACCACGACGTGGGTGGAGTAGCCGCCCTGGGTGACGGTGCCGTCGCGGTCCACGGCCCCATAGGTGCCGACGTTGCCCTTGAGGCAGTACTGCTCCTCGCCCTTCAGGCAGTTGGCGCACTCCTTGCAGGAGTTGACCATGCAGCCGACGCCGACGCGGTCGCCCACGGCGTGCCGGGTGACGGCGGGCCCTACCTGGGTGACGACGCCCGCGATCTCATGGCCGGGAACCAGCGGGTACTGCTGCGGGCCCCAGTCGCCGCGGACCGTGTGGATGTCCGAGTGGCAGATGCCGGCGAACTTGATCTCGATCAGGACGTCGTTGGGGCCGACTTCGCGGCGTTCGATGGTGGTGGGAATGAGGTCCTCAGTCGAGGACGGGGATGCGTAAGCCTTGACGGTGGTCATGGGTCTCCTGAGGTCTGTTTGGGGGATATTGAAATGCTACAGGCGTGCAATGCCGTCACACCGGGTTCCGAGGCCCGTAGAGGTGGCCCTGTTGTAACTGGTTCTGGCAGTCCTACCCTTGGCGGTTGTGCGGGCGGGCCAGGACAAGGAGCCCCGCAATGGAAAGCAGTGCCCCGCCAATCATCAGCAGCGCCATGGGAACGGCTGTGTCCTCGCCGCCCAGGCCCGCTAGGGGCGCCACAATTCCGGCGGTGGTCCACTGCACGAGCCCCAGGACCGCCGAACTGGTCCCCGGGTGCCCGGGTACCTCCGCCGAGGCGAGGGCGCCGCCGTTGGTGTTGATCAGGCCTTGGGCCACCATGAGGGCAAAGAAGCTGCCCATGGCCACCAGCAGCGGAGTGGCCCACCACAGCGCCCCGGCCAGCATGGCCACCCCCGCGGCAAGGGCGAGGAGCTGGCCCGCAAAGATGACTTTCCTCGTCGACACACGGCCTGCCAGGCGGGCAGACAGCAGGGCGGCGATGGTCATGCCGCCGGCGTTCGCGGCGAACACGATCGAATACATGACCGGAGACAGGCCATTCATGCCCTGCAGGATGAACGCGGACGTCGCCACATACGCGAACAAGGCAATGAAGGCCGACGACGCCACCATGACGTAGCCAACAAAACGGCGGTTTGAGAGCACGGACTTGGCCGCGCGGCCGAATTCAGCCAGCCCGCCCGGGTGGCGCTTCTCCGGCGGGAGCGATTCCGGAACGACGAACAGGGCACAGAGCGTCATGAGGATGCCAAGGGCTGCGAGCGTCCAGAACGTCACCCGCCACCCGGTCAGCTGCAGGATGACCGCACCGAGCAGCGGGCTGATAATGGGCGCAACACCGCCAATCCCCATGACTATGTTGAGTACCCGGACCAGCTGTGGACCGTGGGCCAGGTCCACAATGACGGCGCGGCCGATGACCATGGCCCAGCCGCCGCCAAAGCCCTGCAGGAACCGGGCCAGCATCAGGATTCCGATGTCCGGCGACACGGCACACGCAACCGACGCCGCCGTCATCAGGAGGGTGCCGGCCACCAGCGGCAACCGCCGCCCGCGCTGGTCGCTGAACGGCCCGCCCACCAGCTGTCCCAGCCCCATCCCGGCGAAGAACGTGGTCAGGGTCAGCTGCACGGCGGACGCCGTGGTGCTGAACTCCGCCGAAACGCGGGGAAAGGCCGGAACATACATGTCCGTTGCCAGCGGCGCCACGGCCGTCAGGAAGATGACCGTGGCCACCAGCGTCGCCGGGAGGGCGCTCACCGCCGGCGCACGCATGGTAGTAGGCAGCATGGTTTGATGCTCCATCCGGTTGCTGGCTGAGGGGTCTTCTCCATCAAACCGGCCGCCCGCAGGCGTAGCGAGGGCCCTGCTGAAACGGGTTTTGGCAGACCCTCCTTACGGTTTCCCGATTCGTCGTAACGTGTCCTTTATGGATAACCGAGCCGAGGTACGACAGTTCCTGTCCACCCGCCGTGGACGCATCACGCCGGAGCAGGCAGGAATTGAACCCTACGGCGGGCGCCGCCGCGTCCCCGGGCTCCGCAGGGAAGAAGTGGCCAGGCTTGCCGGCGTCAGCGTTGACTACTACACCCGGCTGGAGCGCGGCAACCTCACGGGCGTCTCGGACAGCGTCCTTGACGCCATCGCCCGCGCACTGGAGCTGGACCGCGCCGAGCACGACCATCTTTACGACCTCGCCCGGACAGCCAACACATCGGGACGCAAGCGGGCGGCGCCCCCGGTGCCGTCCGGGGTCCGGCCGGAGCTGCAGTTCCTGCTGGACACCATCACCGGCGCGCCGGCATTCATCGGGAACAACCGGATGGACATCGTGGCCGCCAACACCCTGGGCTACGCGCTGTACTCCGACATGTACCGCAGCACCGCCAGGCCCGCGAACCACTCGCGGTTCATTTTCCTGGATCCCCGGGCCCACAACTTCTATATCGACTGGGAGCGGGCAGCGAACACCAACGTTGCCATCCTGCGGCGCGAGGCGGGCCGGAATCCGCACGACAAGGGGATTGCCGAACTCATTGGGGAGCTGTCCATGCGCAGCGACGAGTTCCGGACGCGCTGGGCTGCGCACAACGTCCGCCGCCACTACGCGGGAACGAAACTCTTCCAGCATCCCGTGGTGGGGCTCCTGGAACTGAACTACCAGGTGCTGGGGCTGGAGGAGGACCCGGGGCATTCCCTGACCGTCTACCCGGCCACACCCGGCAGCCCCTCCGATGAGGCCCTCAAGCTCCTCGCCTCCTGGGCCGCCACCGAGAACATCGTGGAACTGGCCCAGGCCGGCGCACGGGGCTGACGAAGCGCCTGCTCATCTTTCGAGGTCGACGGCGAGGATCCGGTCGTCCCCGGGGCGGGGATCGCCGCGGCCGTCGGTGTTGTTGGTCAGGAACCACAGCCGGCCGTCCGGGGCCAGCGCCACGTCCCGGATCCGGCCGTACTCGCGGCTGAAATGCTCCGTGGATGTGGCGGGGTCGGAGACGGGGACGGACCGCAGGACCTGTCCGCGCAGGTTGGCCAGGAACAGTGTTCCGCCCGCGTGGGCCATGCCGCTGGGGCTTGCGGCTCCTGGCTGCCACTGCTGCACCGGGTCCACGAAGCCCGGCCTGCCCGCGATGCCCTCCACCGTTGGCCAGCCGTAGTTGGCGCCGGGCGTGATGATGTTCAGCTCGTCCCACGTGTTCTGGCCGAACTCGGTGGCGAACATGGTTCCGTCGTCCGCCCACGCCAGGCCCTGCGGGTTGCGGTGCCCATAGCTGTAGACCAGCGATCCCGGGAAGGGGTTGTCCGCCGGGACACCGCCGTCGGGAGTCATCCGCAGGATCTTTCCGGCGAGCGAATCCCGGTCCTGGGCGCTGTCGCGCCGGCTCGCATCACCGGCCGTCACGTAGAGCATGCCGTCGGGACCGAAGGCGATCCGGCCGCCGTCGTGGATGCTCGCGGACGGGATGCGTTCGAGGAGCGTGTCCGGCTGCCCCAGCGACAGTGAGCCCGGTTCGCCGTTGACCGGGAAACGTTGGACCCGGTTGCCGTCCGCCGCCGTCGAATACACGTACAGGTCGCCCTGGCTGCTCACGGCAAGGCCCAACAGCCCTGATTCTCCCCGTGCAGCTACACCCTGGACGGTTCCGATGGACCGCGCCGAGCCCTCAGGGGAAAGTTCCAGGACCTGCCCGCTGTTCCGCTCGCTGACCAGCGGCGTCCCGTCGCGGAAGACCACCGACCACGGAGCGTTGAGGCCCGTGGCCACCGGCTGGGGCGTGCCGGCGATGGCGGCTGCCGCTGCGGGCGCGGGATCAGTTGCGGGGACGGAGGACGCCGGAGCGGATGGAGGCGTGGAGGAGGTCGCCGGTGCAGGGGACGTGGTTGCCGGCGCGGGTGACGGGGCGGCGGTGCAGCCTGCCAGTAGGATGCATGTTCCCGCGGCTGCCGCGGCGAGGACCCGGCGATCCATGTGTTTCTCCCGTCAACCGCATCCCACAACCCTTCCAGTCACATTAACCCGCATTGCGGATCATGGCGCCGCGTTGCCCGTTTTGACCCGGGAATGGCGGAGTAAGTAGCGCCGTTTCGTCCTGTTGAGCTTCCGTTTCGGGCCGCTGGCCAAGGCCTCGCCAGGCGTGCTTAGGTGTTTCAACGGCACCGGCCAGGCCCGTAAAAACAGCACCTGCTACGAGAAGGAGGACCCGATGCCTGACATCTCCAGCCGCGCGGACAGCGCCGCCACGTGGGGTCCGTGCTGTTGCAGCTTCCGAATGATTCCGTCCCGCCGAATGGCAGCACACCGGCGCTAGCTTCGGCAGCAGTTCCACAGGTCCCCAGCGCTGAGTTCCGGCGCGTCGGGCGCATTCGTCCGACGCCGGCACCCTCCTCCATCCCGTTTCGTCTTCCCGGTCACCGGGCGATTCGTCGCGCCCGGATACCCGCCACTCCACCCTTCGAAAGGCATCCCATGACCTTCCCCGCATTTTCCCCGCCCCGGCCGCCCTCCGTCCGGCCGTTCACCCGCCGCAAGGCGCTGGGCGCACTCCTGGCGATTCCCGCCGTCGGCCTCCTGACCGCCTGCGGCGGCACCGCCACAGCCGGCAACCCGGCCAGCCAGGCGTCGTTTGCCCCGCTCGCCACCTCAGTCCCCGGAGGGACCACCATCAAGGTGGGCGATCCCAGCATCCGCGTGGCGCTTGAGCTGTCCGGCCTGGTCAAGGACCTGGACGGCATCAACGTGGAATTCGCCAACATCTCGGGCGGTCCGCAGACCACGGAGGCCTTCAGGGCCAACGCCCTGGACGTCGGCTCCGTGGCGGACATTCCGCCCATCCACGCAACCTGGACCGGCCTGGACGTGCGGATCATCGCGAGCGCCTACCGCCAGGACGCCGTGAACCACCCGCTGTACGAACTGGGCGTCGCTCCCGGCGCCGGCATCAGCAGGCTGGAAGACCTGCGCGGCAAAAAAGTGGCGTACAGCCCCGGACAGGCACAGGGCGCCCTGGTCCTGCGGATCCTTGAGAAGGCCGGGCTCAAGCAGGAGGACGTCAAGCTGGTGGAGCTGCCCAGCACCGGTGACGCCTACTCTTCGGCGCTGTCCGGCAAGCAGGTGGATGCGGCGCCGCTGGGCGGCGTGCAGATCAAGCGCTACCTCGCCAAGTACAGGGCCGACGGCGCCACCACCCTCCGGCACGGCCTGCGGGATGATCCGGGACACCTCTACTCCCCCGCCAACGTCCTGGCAGATCCCGCCAAGGCCGCCGCCCTGGCCAAGTACGTTGAGGCCTGGGGCAAAGCGCAGCGCTGGATCGAGGACCACCCCAAGGAATGGCTGGAAGGCTACTACGTCAAGGATCAGGGGCTTTCCGCCGAGGACGGGCAGTACCTGATCGACGCCGCGGGCAAGCGGGACGTTCCCACGTCCTGGACCGAGGCCATCGGACGCCACCAGCAGACCATCGACCTGCTGGCCCGGGAACAGAAGAAGCCGCAGTTGAAAGCGGACGACCTCTACGACACCCGTTTCGAGGCCATCGCGGGCACCGCCTTCGCCGCGGCGGGCAAGGGAGGCACCGCATGAGCGCCGTACTGGAACGTCCCGCCGTCGAACCGCACCTGGACCCGACGCTCGCCGCGCGCGAGGACGTGCGGCCCACCGGCCGCCGGCTGGGACCGGGAAAGCGGCGGCAGCTGGCTTGGCTGCTGGGCCCCTCGGTGCTGCTGTTGTTGTGGGCCGCCTCCTCGGCCACCGGGCTGCTGGATCCGCGCATCCTCTCCGAGCCCTGGACGGTAGTGGCCACCGCCGGGGAACTCCTCGCCGACGGCCGGCTCCAGGAGAACCTCGCCATCTCCGCCCAGCGGGCTGGCCTGGGGCTCTTCTTCGGCATCGTCGTGGGCGCCCTGCTGGCCCTGCTGTCCGGGCTGAGCCGCGCGGGTGAGGCGCTCATCGACGGCCCGGTGCAGATCAAGCGGGCCATCCCCGGCCTGGCCCTGATCCCGCTGCTCATCCTGTGGTTCGGAATCGACGAGACCATGAAGGTCCTCACCATCACCCTCGGTGTCTTTGTCCCGATCTACCTGCAGACCCACGCCGGGCTGCGCGGGATCGACCTGCGCTACGTGGAGCTCGCCCAGACCGTGGGCCTGGGCCGCGCCGCCTTCATCCGCAAGGTGGTCCTCCCCGGCGCCCTCCCCGGCTTCTTCCTGGGCCTGCGCTTCGCGGTCACGGGCGCCTGGGTGTCGCTGGTGGTGGTGGAACAGATCAACGCCACCAGCGGCATCGGCTACATGATGGAGCTCGCCCGCACCTATGGCCAAACCAACATCATCGTCCTCGGACTGGCCGTCTACGGCCTTCTCGGCCTGCTGTCCGACGGCGCCGTCCGCTTCTTCGAACGAAAGGCCCTCTCATGGCAGCGCACACTGGCGGGCTGACCGCCGTCGCCCCTTCCGGCGTCGCCCCTCCCGGCACTGTCACTGCAGTTTCGGTCCGCGGCCTGATCCGCAGCTTTGGCCCCAAAGGCGTCCTGAACGGCGTGGACCTGGACATCGCCCCCGGCGAGTTCGTGGCCCTGCTCGGTCCCAGTGGCTGCGGCAAGAGCACCCTGCTGCGGGCACTCGCCGGGCTGGACCACGACGTGCGCGGCAGCGGTGTGATCACTGTCCCCGAGCGCGTGTCCGTGGTGTTCCAGGACTCCCGGCTGCTGCCGTGGGACAGCGTGCTGGGCAACGTCACCCTGGGGCTGCGGGAGCACGACGCCGAGGCCCGGGCACGCAAGGCCCTCGCCGAGGTGGGGCTCGCCGGCCGCGAGAAGTCCTGGCCGCACGAGCTGTCCGGCGGCGAACAGCAGCGCGTGGCGCTGGCCCGCTCGCTGGTCCGTGAGCCGCAGCTGCTCCTGGCAGACGAACCGTTCGGCGCGCTGGACGCGCTGACCCGGATCAGGATGCACGGACTCCTCCGGGACCTCGTTGCCGCCCACCGGCCGGCTGTCCTGCTCGTGACGCACGACGTGGACGAGGCCATCGCCCTCGCGGACCGGATCGTTGTCCTCGACAGCGGCCGCGTTGCCACCGTCCGCACTGTTGCGCCCGACGTCGGAACGGCAAAAGACGCAGCCGGCCACGAAACCCTCCGCCGCGACCTCCTCACCGATCTTGGCGTCGTCGGCGCCAGCCACTAAACCTCCAGACCCGAAGGATTAACCCATGACTGCCACCAATCGTCCTTACCGCCAACTCCACCTCAACGCCTTCCTCATGAGCACCGGCCACCACGAGGCCTCGTGGCGGCTGCCCGAAAGCGACCCGCACTCCAGCACCAACGTGGAGCATTACAAGCAGCTGGCCCGCACCGCCGAGCGCGGCAAGCTGGACTCCATCTTCTTCGCCGACTCCCCCGTCCTTTTCGGCGAGGTGGGCCGCCGCCCGGCCGGCAAGCTCGAGCCCACCGTGCTGCTGACCGCCATCGCCGGCGCCACGGAACGCATCGGGCTGATCGCCACGGCCTCCACCACCTACAACGATCCCTTCAACCTGGCCCGCCGCTTCGCCTCCGTGGACTGGGTGAGCGGTGGCCGCGCCGGCTGGAATGTGGTCACCACCGCCGGCCCGGACGCCGCCCGCAACTTCGGCGTGGATGACCAGCCCGCCCATGCTGTCCGGTACGAGCGTGCCGCCGAGTTCATCGAGGTGGCCCGGAAGCTGTGGGACAGCTGGCAGGATGACGCCGTGCTCGCGGACAAGGCCGAGGGCGTCTGGGGCGCCGCCGAAAAGATCCGCGTGATCGACCACGAGGGCAAGCACTTCAGGGTCCGCGGTCCCCTCAACGTCCCCCGCTCGCCGCAGGGGCACCCGCTGATTGTGCAGGCGGGATCCTCCGAGGACGGCAAGGATCTCGCCGCCCGGTACGCCGACGCCGTCTTCACCGCGCACCAGACCCTTGCCGATGCGCAGGAGTTCTACCAGGATTTGAAGGCCCGAACCGCTGCTGCCGGCCGCGCCCCGGAGACCATCAAGATCCTGCCGGGCATCGTGCCGGTCATCGGTGCCACGGAGGAAGAGGCCCTGGAGCTGGAGCGGGAACTGGACCGGCTGATCAAGCCCGAGTACGCCAGGATCCAGCTGGCCAAGACGCTCCGGGTGGCGCCGGAGGACCTGCCCCTGGACCGCCAGCTGCCCGAGGACCTGCCCGGCGAGGACGAGATCGAGGGCGCCAAGAGCCGCTACACCCTGATCGTCCAGCTCGCCCGCAGGGAGCAGCTCACGGTGCGCCAGCTGATCGGCCGCCTGGGCGGCGGCCGCGGGCACCGCACCTTCACGGGCACCCCGGTGCAGGTGGCGGACGCCATCCAGGAATGGTTCGACGGCGGCGCGGCGGACGGCTTCAACATCATGCCGCCGGTGCTCCCCTCCGGCCTGGAGGCATTCGTGGACCAGGTGGTGCCCATCCTGCAGGAGCGCGGCCTCTTCCGGACCGGCTACGCGGGCACCACCCTGCGCGAGCACTACGGCCTGGACCGCCCGGCCAACCGCTTCGCCGGCGCTGTTGCGCCGGAGCTGGCCTCGATCGGAGCGGCATTCTGATGGGCCGGCACAGCCCGCTGAGGCGGCCACGCTGGTGCAGTGTTCTTCGCTGGGGCTCCGCGCCCGGGCTCTTGTGATGCGGTGGCGGCCTCCGTAAAGTCGGGCACACGTGGCTCCGGCGCCGCCGGGGACCAGTGTTTCCAGCTGGATGACCGGAGGACTGCTGTGGCCCGAGTGGACAGGATCGCCGAACCGTGGGGAACCCGGACCCCGTATGGACCGGGCCAGGAGTGGCCGGCGCGGGTGGATTCACATCTTGCCGAGGGCCTGGAACCCTCCGACGTGGACCGCTGGGTCCAGGCGGCATCCTTGCTCCACTCCAACGGTGACGCGATGGACATCGCCGTGAAGGACGGGAAGATTGCCGGGGTCCGGGGCCGCGCCGGGGACCGGGTGAACCGCGGCAGGCTGGGGCCCAAGGACCTATACGGGTGGCAGGCGAATGCGTCGCCGGACCGGCTTACCACGCCCTTGATCCGTGAGAACGGCCGCTTGGTGGAAACTGACTGGGACACGGCCATGGACAGGGTTGTGGCCAGGAGCAAGGAACTGCTGGCGGAGCAGGGCGGGAGCGCCATCGGCTTCTACACCACGGGCCAGCTCTTCGCGGAGGAGTACTACACGCTGGGCCTGGTTGCGCACGGCGGCCTGGGAACCAGCCATGTGGACGGCAACACGCGGTTGTGCACGGCGACGGCGGCGGAGGCGTTGAAGGAATCCTTCGGCTGCGACGGGCAGCCCGGAAGCTATACGGACATTGACCACGCGGACGTCATAGCGCTCTTCGGCCACAACATGGCGGAAACGCAGAGCGTGCTCTGGACCCGGATCCTGGACCGCCTCGCCGGGCCGAACCCGCCGCAGATCATCTGTGTTGATCCCCGGCCCACCCCGGTGGCGAGGGCCGCAACCGTTCACCTGGCACCGCGGCCAGGGACGAACGTGGCCCTGATGAATGCCCTCCTGCACGAGGTCATCGCCAACGGGTGGGCGGACGCCTCCTACATCGAGGAGCACTCGGTGGGGTACTCCAACCTGGAGGAGCGGGTGAAGAACTACTCCCCCGCCGTCGTGGCTGGAATCTGTGACGTGCCGGAAGCGGACCTCCGTGAGGCTGCCCGGATCCTTGGCCAGGCGGAACGCCTGCTCTCCACCGTGCTGCAGGGTTTTTACCAGTCCCACCAGGCGACGGCTGCCGCGGTCCAGGTAAACAACCTGCACATCATCCGGGGCATGCTGGGCAAACCAGGATGCGGCGTCCTCCAGATGAACGGGCAGCCCAGCGCAGAAAACACCCGCGAATGCGGTGCGGACGGGGACTTTCCCGCCTTCCGGAACTGGTCAAACGACGCCCACGTGAAGGACCTGGCCCGGGTGTGGAACGTCGACCCGATGGCCATCCCGCACCAGTCGCCGCCCACGCACGTGATGCAGATGATGCGCTACGCCGAGGACGGCTCCATCCGGATGCTGTGGGTCAGCGGCACCAACCCCGCTGTGTCGCTGCCCGAACTGGCACGCATCCGGTCCATCCTGTCGCAGGACCGGCTGTTCCTGGTGGTCCAGGACATCTTCCTGTCCGAAACCGCGCAACTGGCCGATGTGGTCCTTCCGGCCGCCACATGGGGTGAAAAGACCGGAACCTTCACCAACGCAGACCGCACGGTCCACCTCTCGGAGAAGGCAGTGGACCCGCCCGGCGAAGCGAAGCCGGACCTGGACATCTTCCTGGACTACGCGCAGCGGATGGAACTCAAGGACAAGGACGGCCTGCCGCTGGTGAAATGGGACAACCCGGAAGCGGCCTTCGAAGCCTGGAAGGAATGCAGCCGCGGGCGCCCCTGCGACTACACCGGGCTGAGTTACGCGAAGCTGCGCGGACCCAGCGGAATCCAATGGCCCTGCAATTCCGCCAACCCCGAGGGCACAGAACGGCTCTACGCAGACGGCAAATTCTGGGCCCACCCGGACTACTGCGAGACGTATGGCCGGGACCTGGTCACCGGAGCGCCGGTGGAGCCGGACGAATACAAGGCGTTGAACCCCGAAGGGAAAGCCGTCATTAAGGCCGCCAAGTACCTGCCGGCCCACGAACTGCCCAGCGGGGACTTCCCGCTGCAGCTGATTACCGGCCGCACCCTCTACCACTTCCACACGAGGACTAAGACGGGACGTGCGCCCGAGCTTCAGTCAGCGGCGCCGGAGGTCTGGGTTGAGGTTTCAACGGCCGACGCCGGCACGCATGGAGTCTCGGAAGGAGACATCGTGGACATCACCACTCCCCGGGGCACCGTGCGTGCCCAGGCCAGGGTCAGCGGAATCCGGCGCGGGGTGGTCTTCCTGCCGTTCCATTACGGCTACTGGGACACGGCGGACGGGAAGGAACCGGCAGGCCACGGACGGGCAGCCAACGAGCTCACCATCACGGACTGGGATGCAGCCTCCAAACAGCCCGTCTTCAAGACGGCGGCGGCCCGGCTCGTCCGCGTCGGGCCAGGGGACGGCCCGGCGCCTGCACCTGCCATCACCGCATCAGCGCCTGTTGAGGCACCGGCAGCCGGGGGTGCACAGTGAAGATCGGGCTGGTCCTGAAAGAACTGCACCGTTCCGAAACGGAACTGGTGCACGCGCTGCTGCACGTTTCGGAACGGCACAAGGTGGACCATGAAGTCTTTTACCTGGCACGGGACCTGGCAGGCTGGTCGCGGGAGCACCTCCGTGAGCTCGCCGCCGTCGCAAAGGTTTACGGCCAGGACCTTGACCCGGAGCCGGCGGACGAATCCAGCGTGGGCATGAAGCTGCGGGAGAAGGGCAGCGAACTCCTTGGACGCAACAAGGACGCCGGGCTGCTCCTGCTGCAGGACCTGCGGGAAATCTACCTCAAGGCCTCGGGGGTATCCCTGGACTGGGAGATGCTGGCCCAGGCCGCACAGGGAATCAAGCACACGGACCTGCTTGACGTGGCGAAGAGGTGCCACCCGGAGACTCTCCGCCAGGCAAAGTGGGCCAACGCCAAGCTCAAGGAAAGCTCCACCCAGGTCCTCATCAGCTGACGGCGTACGTCCGGGGCACGCTGCGGGTCAGGGCCTGGCGGGCCCGGACACCGGCGCGGCCGGGTGCACCCGCGTGGTGAGGTAGAGCCGGTGGGCAGTGATGACCAGAGCCAGCCAGGCCGCTCCGAGTGCCCAGGCGCCCAGCACGTCCGTAAGCCAGTGGTGGCCGAGGTAGACCCGGCTTAGCCCCATGGTTGCCGCAAAAACCGCCGCCGCCACTCCCGTGAGTATCCGGGCGCGGGCCGTGGTGAGGCGGAGGATGATCAGGTAGGCCACGATGCCCGCGATCACCACGGAATTCAGGGAGTGGCCACTGGGGAATGAAGCTGAGTACTCGTAGGGCGGCACGGCATCGGCCAGGTCCGGCCTGGTCCTGCCCACCAGCTCCTTGCCCGCGATAGTCATCAGCAGCGAACCGAGCCCGGCAACGAGCATGAGGATGACAGGGGTCACGGACCGGCGCTTGAACGCCAGGCCGGCCATGACGGCCAAAGCCAGCACCGGCATCCCGACGGTCCCGCCCACGTCCGTATAGGTGGTGACGAGGATGTCCAATCCCGGGGACCTGAGCGTTTTTGCGCCGTCCAGGACGGGATGGTCAAGTCCGGCAACTCCATCGGCTTCGACGACGGATTCGTAGACCTGCGCGAAAACCGCAGCCAGCGAAACCGCCAGCGCTGCCCCGACGGCCAAGGTGATGATCAATACCGCGTGGGACCCGAAAAGGCCGCTGATGCGTTTGGCGACGGACGCCAGGAGCCGGCCCGGCCTGGTATCCCACCTGGTGAGGTCCTGCCCGCCAACAAAGCGGTCCTGGTGGACTTCGCCTTTGACCCCGGTTTGGGCCGCCGCCGGGTGGGGCGGATTGTTGCCTGCAACCATGTCTTTTGGCCCTTCGCTGCCGGAGATCAAGTTAGTAAGCAACCTTACCTTGTTCTGCCGGCGCGTCAGCAGGTTGGAACTACGCGGTCACTGCCCGGCGGGAGCTGATGTCGAGCTGGTTCAGGCAGTAGTCCTTGAACCAGTGCCGGATGCCCTGGGGCAGCTTCGGGTAGGTCACCGCCAGGATCTTGAAGGTGCGGTTGAAGCGGCGCTCATGGCGGTGGCTCCAAGCCAGGCCGAAGTCTTGGCGCAACTGGTCCGGCAGGAGGCCTGCGGTGAGGAACCTGGCGAAGGGCATGATGGCGAGGTACCACAGCGCCGCCCGCTTTGGATACAGGAGTCCCCGGCCAAAGCGCACGGCATTCTCATCAGCCCGCAATGCACGCATCTTCCCATCCCAGTAGCGTCCAAACGCGGCCCTGTCCTCCGGCCACATATGCCCGGGCAGTTGCAGGGCCGTGCCCAGCTTCGCGTAATCGCGGTACATGGCGTCGGCGGACTCGTCGTCGAGTGGACCGTAGATTTTCTCGATGATGGTCAGCGCGGTGTCGTAGAGCGTCGCTGCCACCCACAGCTGCAGCCCGGCGTCGTACGCGTTGTACCCCGGCGATTCGTCATCGGCAGCCCGGCGCACAGGCGCGTGGGCGCGGTTGACCCTGCGGCGGACCTCCTTCACCTGCTCGTCGGTGCCGTAAACCACGGCGTAGACGTAGGTCAGGGTGCCCTTGAGCCTGTTGATGGGCCGGTCCGTGAACGTGCTGTGCTCGGCGACGCCCCGCCCCACCCCCGGCTCGGCAAGCTGCAGCAGGATGGCCCGCCCTGCTCCGGCAAGCAGGATCGCCTCCGCGCCCAGATCGGCAATTCCACTCACCATTGCAACAGGCTACCGGAGGGATGCAAGGTCGGACGATGGCGGCGGGCGCGAGCAGTACCCGCGAAAAAAATCGAGTACCCACCACTCGTGCCCTCCACCCGCTCTGCACGTACCGTCCTTCAAAAGCCCTGCGCACAAACCCCGCGGGTGTTCCGACTGTGAAGGGGGCGGTCATGAATGGCACGGAGGCCCTGCCATGACTCAGCCGGACGCCTATGCCCGGCCGCTCCTGGACCCCGCAGTGCTCGAACGGCTGCGCGACGATCTCGAGGATGACGAGGGCGTGTGGAAGGTTTTCGTGGAGAACTTCATCGCGCACATGCCCCAGCGGCTGCAAAAAGTACGGCTTTCGCTCACCACCGGCGACGTGGCCGGCTCCATGGACGCCGTGCTGAGCCTGAAAACGTCAAGCCAGATGGTGGGTGCCGAACGGCTGGCAGCCTATGCCGCCGAACTCGAACAGGCGCTGCGCCGCCAGGCCGGGAGCGGGGACCCGGCCGTCACCCTGCCCCTCATCGCGGCGGACCACCTCCGGCGGATCAAGCAGTGCGCCCAGCGGACCGTCTATGTCCTGCAGAACCACCTGAAACAAGGGCATTGAACGGGGCGCCAGGATAGGGCGCCCTGCTCCCTCACTGAATGCCTCCACAAAGCAAGCGGACGACGGCGGGACCTCCCGCCGTCGTCCGTTTGGAAGGCGTGGGGCTACCGGGTGAAGGGCACCTTTTCCCATGACAGGACCGGGCCGCCCGCGCTGTTCCCTGACGCGGTGAACCGGACATAGTTGGTGGCATTGGCAGAGCCGTCCACAGTGATGCGCTGGAGATCGTCAGCCGCTGCCTCCTGGCCGTAGATGTCCAGCCACGGCGAGCCCGGCGCCAGCGGCTGGTTCTCGGCGAACACGTGGCTGTCGCCGTTGATGAGGTAAACCGGGGCGTCGAACCGGTTGGTTTCCTCAACGATGGTGTCCACGATCTCGCGGAAGCCGGAGACGACCGCCGGGTTGGCGGACGCGGCAGCGAGCAGCGAGGGGTCGAACATGTCGGCCTGGGCCATCAGCACCACTGCCCTGTCGTTGCGCCGGGCGGCGTCACTGAAGGTGGCACGGATCTGGTCCAGGACAGCCTCGGTGCGGTACTCCACTTCGGCCTGCTGTTCGGGCGTCACTGCGGTTTCGCCGAGGCCGCTCCACGGCTGGAGCGAGTTGTTGCTGCCCTGGACGTTCACCACCGAAAAGGCAACCCGGTTCTCGGTGAAGCGGACATTCTCCGGAAGACCGAGGGCCTCCTGGGATTTGACCGGCATGGTGGCACCGAGGGTCTTGCCGGGTTCGTTGAAGAACACTTCCCTCAGCTTGGCCAGCCGTTCGAGCGGGTTGTAGGCGCCGTTGTTGGCGCGGTGGCAGTCCACCCACTCGTTGTCGCCCGGGGTGAACACCAACGGGAGCTCGAATGTGTCGAACTGTTCCCGGATGAAGGCAAAATACCCGTCCGAGCAGACGGACGATCCGTTCTTGATGTCACCGACGTGGGCCACGAAATCAAGGCTGCGGTCCGCGTTGAGGTCCTGGATGCGGGCAGGGAATTTCGCGATTTCCTGTTCGCCGTAGGGAATGTCGCCGATGACGCCGAAGCTGAAGGCGTCCTGCCCGTCCGCATCTTTGGGAGTGTTGTCGGCGGCGTATGCCGGCTGGGAGGCAAGGAGGCCGAACGCAAGGAGGGCCGCCGTCGTCGCGGTTGTAGCAAGGGTCTTCATAGCCACGGTGTTTCCTGTCTGCTGGCTCGGGGTGGTTACTGCGTGCGGGCCGTCAGGAACTGCTGCAGCCCCGCGAGGTCGTCCGTGTTGATGTGGTCCACTCCGGCGTCGACAAGCTCGTTCCACATGGCGTCCCGGGCCGGGCCGGCCTGGTCCGGGGTGGCCCAGAAGCGGACGCGGTAGCCGTTGGAGTGGGCTTCGGCAACGTAGGCGTGCAGCTTGGCGCGTTCGGCCTCCGGCATGGGTCCCACGCCCTGCCAGGTGAAGAGCTTGGTCCAGTTGTTGCTGACCAGGGGCATGAGCTCGGCCGGCATGCCGGAGGTGAGGTCGGCGGCGCGGCCGTCATAGAATCCGAACCTCTGGTCCTGCGCCTGCATGGTGGCCAGGGGACGGTTTCCGCTGATCACTGCGGTGACCGGGCCGGTCTTGGTTTTGCCCTCGCTGTAGCGGCTCATGATGTCGCGGTGCTCGGCGAGCTCCTGTTCGACGGCGGCGTAGGTGGCTTCGCCTTCGCTCTTGATGTCGATGAGGAGCTGCAGGCTGCCGTCCCACCCCGGGTACACGCTGTGGCCCTCCTGGCCGCGGACCAGGTCTTCCAGCGGGTCAAGGTAGAGGCTTTCGAGCGTGACGCCGGCCTTCACATCCTCGAGGTCGTGCGCCACCAGCAGTTCACCGTCCACCAGCCAGACGTCGGCTTCAACACTGGTGAAGCCGTGCTCCAGCGCATCGAACAGCGGCCGCTCATGCTCATAGTCATTGTGGGCATGGGCGGCGGCCAGCGGCTGACCCAGGACCGGTGAAGGGCTGGAAGACTGGGCAATGGCCGCGGGGGCTGCGGCAGTCCCTGTCAGGGAAGCCAGGGCAACGAGGGCGGTGACGGCGCTTTTCACGAACACGGAGTTCTCCTTGATACAGCTGCGGGGATTCACTGCCCGGCTGTTGGGATGGGGCAGTGTGTGCGTGACAAGGATTGTTGGCGCGCAATAACACCCGAGGACCCCACGGTTGCGGAAAAGTGAACAGGAAGAGTCGGGCCTAAAGACACCAGCGGAACCAGCCCAAAAACGGCATACTGGCGCCATGACCGATGCAGCGCGAAAACCGGACCGGATCATCCTCGTGCTGCTTGGCATCATCGGCGTGCTGGTGGTGGTGGCCCTTGCCGTGGTGTTTTCCCGCGGCGACCCCGCGCCGCTGGATGAAGCCAGCCCGGCCGGCGTTGTCCAGCGGTACAGCACGGCGGTGATCGACGGCGATATCGCCACCGCAGAGACCTACCTCACCGATTCTGCCCGGACGGTTTGCCGAGGCTCCTTCTCCGGCGAGCCCCGCCCCGCGCGGGTTGTCCTGGTGTCGACGACGGAGCGGGACCAGTCCGCCACCGTGAAGGTCTCCATGGTCAACTCGTACCAGGACGGCCCCTTCGGCCCCTCCGAGTACGAGATGGAGGACATCTTCACCCTGGTCAAGGAGGACGGGAACTGGAAGATCAGCCAGGCCCCCTACATGCTGATGGCCTGCTCGGGAACGCCGGTGAAGCCATGACTTCCCCCGCGCAGCTGACGGCCCCGACGGCGGGACACGCCCAGACCACCCTGCGCCGTCTGATCCAGTACGCCCTGCTCTTCGCCTTGGTGCTGATCGCGGCGTCCGGCCTCAGCGGACTGCTGGAACGCCTGTTCACATCGGGGGCAGTCCTGGCCTCCACGGACGTGGCCGGGCTTGCCCGGTCGCTTGCATTCACCCTGATTGGCGGCCCGCTCGCCCTGCTTCTGTGGTGGTTTGTCTGGCGGCGGCTCGACGACGAGGCGGAACGCACCTCAGCCGGGTGGGGCCTCTACATCACCGCCATGTACGGCGTCTCGCTCATCATCTTCACCACCTCCTTCCTGGGGCTGGCCACGTCATTCATCGGACAGCGGGGCAACGACTGGGCGCCCACGCTGGCCAACACCATTGTTTGGGCGGCCATCTGGGCCTGGCACCGCTGGATGTGGAAGCACCCGAAGAAACCCACGGTGCACCTCGAGGACGTGCGTGCCGTCGTCGGGTCCGTGTTCGGCCTGCTGCTCGGTGCCGGCGCCGGGATCGCAGCCCTCGGCGGGCTCCTGGACGTCGCAATCCGCGGCTTCCCGCTGACCGTCACCGTTGAACCCTGGTGGTACTCCGTGCTCCGTTCGCTGGTGTGGGCGGCCGGCGGAGCCATCGTGTGGTGGTGGCACTGGTTCAGGGAGGGCGGGCGCCGCTTCCAGACGGGCCTCGTTGACGTCATCATGATCGCCGTCGGGATCTTTGCTGCCGGCATCACGGCCCTTGGCGGCGCGGGCGTGGTCCTGTTTGTGCTCCTGCGCCTGGCGTTCGACCGGAACAATCCCATGAACGAACTGCTTGAGCCATTGGCCCCGGCCATTGCCGCGGCGCTCGTGGGGGCGCTGGTGTGGCGGTATCACCGCACGGCCTCGATCCGCCGTTCCCCCGGCACCATGCGGGCAAGCCTGCTGGTCACGTCGGCCGTGGCCCTCGCTGCCGCCGCGTCCGGGGTGGGCGTTGTGGTCAACGCGCTGCTGGCTGCGGCAGTGTCGCCGCTGGCGGGAGGGGCCACGCGGACCCTGCTGCTTGGCGGTCTCAGTTCCCTCGTGGTGGGCGGGCCTGTCTGGTGGCTGGCGTGGAAGCCCCTGAAGCAGCCGCGGGCTGCCGAGGACATTCCGCCCGGACGCCGCGTCTACCTCATCGCATTCTTTGGAGTCAGCGCGGTGGTTGCACTCATCACGCTCCTGGTGATCGGCTACCGGCTCTTCGAATTCCTGCTCGGGGACGTCACCGGCGGCAGCCTCCTTGACCGCATCCGTGCACCGTTCGGGCTCCTGGTGGCCGCCGGACTGGTAGCGGGTTATCACTTCGCGCTGTGGCGGCACGACCGTGCCCTCCTCGCCGCCGCGCGGCCCGCCAGGAAACGCACCGTCGACGCAGTCACGGTTGTCACTGCGCCCCAGGCGGACGCGGAGGCTTTGGCAGCGGGCATCGCTGAAGCCACCGGCGGCGCCAGGGTCACCTTATGGCTGCGGGCGGACGACGGCGGCTCCGCCCTTCCGGCGTCAGGTCCGGCCTCCGGCGGGGCTGGTACCGCGGCGGGTGACATTGCTGCGGGTGATTCTGCTGCGGCTGAAACTTCGACTCCGGCCAGCGACGTCATTCCGCGCATCGCTGCGGCGTTGGAAGGCGTCGCGTCCCGGCACGTCCTGGTAATCCTGGGCCCCGCGGCGCGGCTGGAGGTCATCCCGCTGGCCAATGCGGGTTCCCGGCGCTAGCTGTTCTGAGAGCGGCTGCCCACGTTGGCGCCTGCTTAACAACGCACGCGCAGAAAAATGTCAGACCCTCCCGCGACGATATAGGTATGGGAAACGGCGCGGGGACTAACGCGGGGGCTGCGGTGGTGATGGAGGGTATTCATGCCTCTGTTGGCGCCCTTGACGCCCTGTTTCTCGAGGAAGCCCGGCTGGATGCTGGTCCTGCTGCTCCCGCCGGCCCGGACCCTGTTGTGGATGTCCTGCAGCGGAAGATCGATAACCGGCTGGAGCGCCTGGCGGTTGTAGCGCGGCTGGAAGCACAACTGGCCGCGGCCAAGGCCCGGGACGGGGCGGAGATCCTCGAACTCCAGCACGCCATGATCCCGCCGAACGCCTCCCTGCAGGACAGGTCCTACCAGGAGATGTCCATTATCGAGGAAATCGCCGGCGTCCTGACCGTGAGCTCCCCGGCTGCCGGGGCGCTCATCAGCCAGGCCCGGCAGCTGCGCTCCCTCCCGCTGGCCCTGGACGCCCTGTCCGCCGGGACCATCTCCTGGCAGCACGCCAAAATCCTCGCCGACGAAACCCACAGCCTCGGCCCCGCGGGCGCCGCCGCCATGGCCGTCCATTTCCTGGACGCGGACGCGCCCCACCCGGCCCGCGGAGCCGCACCCGGTGACCTTGTGCCCTCCCGGTTCCGGGCAAAGGTGCGGGCCTGGCGCGAACGCCACCACCCCGAATCCCTCGAAAAGCGCCACGCCAAGGCAGCAACGGACCGGCGGATGGAATATTCCCCGGACCGCGACGGCATGGCCTGGCTCTCGCTGTACCTCCCCGGTGACACCGCATCCGCCATCTGGAACCGCACCACCGCCCTCGCCCGCGGACTCCAAGGCCCCAACGAATCCCGCACCCTCACCCAACTCCGCCCCGACACCGCCGCAGCCCTGCTGCTCAGCACACCGGACACGCGCAGCACCAACACCAGCACCAGGGACACAGCAGACGAGGACGCTGCGCCTGCAAACGCGGCCCCGGCAGAAGGGGACGCTGCGCGTCTGGGCAAGGTCCCGGCGCCCAAGGCGGACGTCCTCGTCACCGTCCCGGTGTTCGCCCTCCTCGGTCTCACCGATGAACCCGCAATGCTGGACGGCTACGGGCCCATCCCCGCCTCTACGGCCCGCAAACTCGTCGCCGACGGCGCCACCTCGTTCCACCGCGTCCTGGTGGACCCGCGCGACGGTGCACCACTGGAAATCGGCCGCACCAGCTACCGCCTCACCAAAGCCATGAAACAAGCACTCCGCCTCCGCGACGGAAAATGCACCTTCCCCGGCTGCAACAACCGGACTTCGGACAACGAGGCAGACCACCTCACCGCCTGGCACCACGGCGGAACCACCGGAATCAGCAACCTGGCCCAACTCTGCCCCAAACACCACCGCCTCAAACACAACAGCCGCTGGAAACCCACCCCCGGCACCAAAACCCAGCCACCCGGCTGGACCTCACCCACCGGCCGCCACTACAAGCCCGAACACCACGACTGGGAACCACCACAGTGGCCAGGGAACCCGGCTCAACTGCAGGCTGTGCGCGGTGGCCCACCTTGTTGCCCTCCGGAAATTGCTTACATCGGCCAGTCCCCAGCGGAAGATGCAATAGACAAGTTCTTGCATGCCCGTCCCTGACCTGCCGCCGGGCGGAGACCTGCCCTGCAGCGGCCTGCGTCCGAAGCGGAAACCCAAGCGGCCGCGGACGTGCCGGGGGCGTTCTTTGGCAAAGTGTTCGGCTGTGCCGGGCCCTAGCGTCCCCTGAACCAACAAGTCGCGCGTGCCATCCGCAAATTGGCATGGGGGCGTCAGCCCGAACTTCCCTAGACTGGGCAGTGAACGCTGGAAGTACACGAGCAAAGGAGCCAAGCATGAGTGGAGTAGTGGTAGTAGGGGTGGACGGCAGCCCCTCGGCATTGAAGGCCGCCGAGAAGGCGCTGGACCTTGCAAAGGCGTTGGGAGCTTCGCTTCACGTGGTGACCGCATTCGACGTCGACCGTTCCGAGACCTTCGGCGTCGGCTCGGACGAGGTGAGGGTCTGGAACTCCGATGCCTCCGAAAACGTCGCGAAGTCACTGGCCGACACGCGGCCGGGGGTGGAGGTCACCCACTTCGCCGCCCGCGGAAAACCCGCCGATTCCCTCATCAAGGAAGCCATGCGCCTGGACGCCCGGCTGATCGTGGTGGGCAACCGGAGGATGCGCGGCATCGGCCGTCTCCTGGGCAGCGTGGCCAACAGTGTGGCGCACAACGCCCCCTGCGATGTCTACATCGCCAACACGTACGAAGACTAGGCAACACCGCCGGGGCCAGCCAAGGTACCGGGACCAGCGGCCAGCAAACGGGCGACGACGGGACCTCCCGCCCGTCGCCCGTTTGCTTTAAGGGAGCTTTCCTCAAGATTTGCGAAGTTTATCTTGTCGCTAGATAAACCCCCTTCCCCTGGTATGGCTGCCTGCCTAGGGTTGCTTCACAGGCACACCAAAGGGAAACCATGAAAAGCTCAAATGACACTCCAGGGGACAACGCGTTTGAGGACCCCCGGCAGCCCCTGATTCCAGACCCGCCCGATGACCGCCAGCGCAGTGTGGCCGAATGGACGGGCGAACTCCTGATCGGAATCAGGCAGCCCCTACAGTTCCGCCTTGCCGACTGGCCCTAGCAACCTCCAGCAGGACCCGGGCCCCACAGCTCGAAAAGTGCGGGCCACCTGAATCACCGGTATGACTTCGAAAGCCATGCGCCCAACACGGCCAGCGCACTAATCCAGGTTGTTATCCGCCGTTTCCGGCCCGCACCGAAGTCCGCCATACCCATCGTTGCCGTTTGCGGGCGGGCAGGTCAACCACCGATCCCCCTGCCAAAGGAAAGCGGACGACGGCGGGAGGTCCCGCCGTCGTCCGCTTCCGTCAGCCTTCCGCCTTGGCCTGTTTCGGCGGAGGAACTCCCCTACCGCAGGACGACGGTGCGGTTGCCCAGCAGCAGGATCCGGCCCTCGCAGTGCCAGCGAACGGCGTTCCGCAGCGCCACGCACTCGGCGTCCCGGCCCACGGCCACCAGGTCATCGGCAGTGTACGTGTGGTCCACCTCGATGACCTGCTGCGAGATGATCGGGCCCTCGTCCAGTTCTGCATTGACGTAGTGGGCGGTGGCGCCCACGGTCTTGACGCCGCGCTCATACGCCTGGTGGTAGGGCTTCGCGCCTTTGAAGCTGGGCAGGAACGAGTGGTGGATGTTGATGGTTTTCCCCGCCAGCTTGGCTGAAAGGTCGTCGCTCAGGACCTGCATGTAGCGGGCCAGGACCACCAGTTCCACGTCTAACGCGTCCACGAGCTCCAGGAGCCGGGCCTCGGCGTCGGCCTTGGTGTCCTTGGTGACCGGTACGTGGAAGAACGGGATGCCGTGCCACTGGACCAGGCCCTCCTGGTCGCGGTGGTTGGAGACGACGGCCACGATCTCCACCGGGATATCGCCCGTCCGCGCCCGGAACAGCAGGTCGTTGAGGCAGTGCCCCATCTTGGACACCATCACCAGCACCCGGCGTTTCCGGCCGTGCGGTTCGAGCTGCCAGTTCATCTGCCACTTCTCCGCAACCGGGGCGAAGCCGCTGCGCAGCTCTTCAGTGCCGGCGGGCTGCCGGGCGGCCGGAGACCCGGAGGAGAAGTGCACGCGCATGAAGAAGTGCCCCTGTGCCTTGTCACCGTACTGCTTGATGTCGATGATGTCGCACCCCTGCTCCAGCAGGAACGCGGAGATCGCGTGGACAATCCCGGGTGATTCCACGCAGTCAACCGTCAGGACATGTTCGACGGCGGCGGCCGGGTCCGCGGCATCGTGTGCAGGGGCGGCTGCGGGAATGTTGGGGGTGAGCGTGGTGGCCGTGCTCATTTCTGCACCTTCTCAAGTTCCCGGGCCTTGGACGTTTCCGCTTCCCGGGCAAGATCTGACTGGAACTCCGCGTACCTTGCCAGGTGGGCCGGGCGGCGGCGGATGGCCAGCCAGGCAACGCCGAGGATGACGAACCACAACGGTGTGGCCAGCAGCGCCAGGAGCGTGTCCGGCTGCGTGGTCAGGGCCCACAGGACAAAGGCGAAGAACGCGAAGACCACCCAGACCATCGGCACGCCGCCGGGCATCCGGTACTTCGATGCCTCATGCAGGTGCGGGCGGCGGCGGCGGAACGCCAGGTAGCTGGCCAGGATGATGGACCAGACGAACACGAAGCAGACGGCGGACACGGTGGTCACCATGTCGAAGGCCTTGCCGATGTCCTGGCCTGCGTACATCAGCACCACCCCGGAGAGCAGCAGGACGCAGGAGAGGAACAGCGCGTTCTGCGGGACCTTGCGGCGTGACAGGGCACCGAACGCCGACGGCGCGTCGCCCTCCTGGGCCAGCCCGTACACCATGCGGGAGGTGGAGTAGATGCCGGAGTTGGCCGAGGACATGGCGGAGCTGAGCACCACCAGGTTCACCACGGTGGCTGCAGCGCCGAGGCCGGCCAGGGAGAACATGGCGATGAACGGGCTGTGGCCTGCCTGGAACTGGGTCCACGGGGTGACGGACATCAGGACGATGAGGGCGCCAACGTAGAAGAGCAGCACGCGGATGGGGATGGAGTTGATGGCCTTGGGCAGGTTCTTCTCCGGGTCCTTGGCCTCGGCTGCCGTGGTGCCCACCAGTTCAATGCCCACAAACGCGAACACCGCAATCTGGAAGCCGGCCACGAAACCCATGAACTCGTTCGGGAACATGCCGCCGTGGCTCCACAGGTTCGTGAAGGTGGCAGGGCCGGCGTCGGACTGGAAGCCCGTGAAGATCATGAACATGCCCACGATGATCAGCGCCGCGATGGCGATGATCTTGATCAGGGCAAACCAGAACTCGGTCTCGCCGAACGCCTTCACGGTGACGAGGTTCAGGAGCAGCAGGATGGCCACGGTGGCCAGGCCCGGGATCCAGAGCGGCAGCCCCGGCCAGAGCTCCTTGGAGTAGCCGGCGATCGCGATGACGTCCGCGATTCCGGTGATCACCCAGCAGAACCAGTAGGTCCAGCCGGTGAAAAAACCCGCCCAGGGGCCGAGGAGGTCCGCGGCGAAGTCACTGAAGGATTTGTAGTTCAGGTTGCTCAGCAGCAGTTCGCCCATGGCCCGCATGACGAAGAACAGCATGAAGCCGATGATCATGTAGACGAAGATGACGGACGGCCCGGCCGCGGAGATGGTTTTGCCGGAGCCCATGAACAGGCCGGTGCCGATGGCGCCGCCAATGGCGATCAGCTGGATGTGCCTGTTGGTGAGTTGCCGCTCGAGATGCGGCTCCTGGTGGGAAGTAGTGGATTTAGTGGTCACGTGCTGCTCCTCGAATCAATGCTGGGTGGAGTGCTGCGGAAGGGGATGCCTGTTCCGGCGCTGGGTGGACGCCATAGTCCGGCGCCGAAGCAAGGCTGTTGAAGCTGTAAAGGTGGATGCCGGCAATGTTGCCCGGCTGTGTTGCCAGCCCGGTGATCAGGCTGTCCGGCGAGTAGCGGTCCCCGCTCAGGAGTTTGCGGGCCAGCGGGCCCTTGCGGCTGAGGAATTTCAGGGAACTTCCGACGCCGATCTGCGTGGCGAGTGCCACCAGTTTCGTCCGCGGGACGGACCCCGCCACGCCCGCCCAGACGGGCAGGCGTACGCCTTCGCGGCGCAAAAGTGCCGCGTAGTCATGGATTCTTCCCGGGTCGAAGCACATTTGGGTGACCACATGCGAGGCCAGGTGCTGCTTGGCCAGCAAGCCGTCCAGCAGGTCCAGGGGGCTGGCCACCGGATGGCCCTCGGGATAGCCGGCAACTCCGGCCCGCATGGTCCCGCCGGTGTACTGGGCGATGTCTTCCAGTACCGGAAGGGCGGAGTCGTACGTGCCTGCCGGCTGTTTCCGGTCGCCGCCGATGACGAACACCTCGCCGATGCCGGCGGCGTTGCAGCCCCGGATGATCTCGGTGAGCTCGGCGCGGCTGCGGATGCTCCGCGCAGCCAGGTGCGGGACCACGGTATAACCGAGGTCGGCCGCCTCCACCGCGGTGCGCATGGTCCGCTCGATGCCGTGGTGCGGCAGGCAGGTGACGCTGAGCGTGGTGCTCCGGGGCACCAGGGCCTGGACCTGCTCAACGATTCCTTCGGAAGGGATGATTTCGATTCTGATGGGGAACATCATTGGTCCTGTCTGGTCATCAGGTACGGAAAGCTTCAGCCTTGGGCAGGTCCCGCATCAGGCCGTGGCGGCGAGCAGTGAGCTGGCTTCCTGGCGGGTGGTGCCGGAGTCCTGGATGCCGTCGGCGATGTGGGCGAGTTCGGCGGGGATGTCCCGGCCCTTCTTCCGCATCGCGGTGGCCCAGAGCCGGCCGGCGCGGTAGGAGGAACGGACCAGTGGTCCGGACATGACGCCGAGGAAGCCGATCTCGTTGGCCTCGTCCTGGAGGTCCACGAATTCCTGCGGCTTGACCCAGCGGTCCACCGGCAGGTGCCGCTCGGACGGGCGCAGGTACTGGGTGATGGTGATCAGGTCGCAGCCGGCCTCGTGCAGGTCCCGCAGCGCCTCGGAGATCTCTTCCCGGGTCTCGCCCATGCCCAGGATCAGGTTGGACTTGGTCACCATGCCCAGGTTCCGGCCCTGCGTGATCACGTCCAGGGACCGCTCGTAGCGGAACGCGGGCCGGATCCGCTTGAAAATCCTCGGCACCGTCTCCACGTTGTGGGCGAAGACCTCGGGCCTGGAGTCGCAGATCGCTTCGATGTGTTCGGGTTTGCCGGAAAAGTCCGGGATCAGCAGCTCCACCCCGGTGCCGGGGTTCAGTTCGTGGATCTTGCGGACCGTTTCGGCGTACAGCCACACGCCCTCGTCCTCAAGGTCGTCACGGGCCACCCCGGTGACGGTGGCGTAGCGCAGCTGCATGGCCTGGACGGAGCGGGCCACCTTGGTGGGCTCGAACCTGTCCACCGGGGAGGGCTTGCCGGTATCGATCTGGCAGAAGTCACACCGCCGGGTGCACTCGGACCCGCCGATCAGGAACGTGGCTTCCTTGTCCTCCCAGCACTCGAAGATGTTGGGGCAGCCGGCCTCCTCACACACCGTGTGCAGGCCTTCCTTCTTGACCAGGTTCTTGAGCTGGACGAACTCCGGGCCCATCTGGACCTTGGCCTTGATCCAGTCCGGCTTCCGCTCCACCGGGACAGCCGAGTTGCGCTGTTCAACGCGCAAAAGCTTCCGGCCTTCAGGTGCCAATGTCATTAGTGTTCTTCCTTTTGCATTCGACTAGCATTCGACGACGTTGACGGCGAGGCCGCCCATGGCCGTTTCCTTGTATTTGGAGCTCATGTCCTTGCCGGTCTCCCGCATGGTCACGATGACCTCATCGAGCGAAACCCGGTGCGAACCGTCGCCCCAGAGCGCCATCTTCGCCGCGTTGATCGCCTTCGCCGCCGCGATCGCGTTCCGTTCAATGCAGGGCACCTGCACCAGGCCCCCGATCGGATCACAGGTCAGGCCCAGGTTGTGCTCCATCGCGATCTCCGCGGCGTTCTCCACCTGCGCCGGAGTCCCGCCCATCACCTCCGCCAGCCCGGCGGCGGCCATCGACGACGCCGAGCCCACCTCGCCCTGGCAGCCCACCTCAGCCCCCGAAATCGACGCCTGCTCCTTGTACAGGACCCCCACCGCGCCCGCGGCGAGCAGGAACTTCACCACCACATCCTCCCGGTCCACCCGGGACGCGTTCTCCATCCCCGGCGCGAAATGCAGCGCGTAATACAGCACCGCCGGGATGATCCCCGCCGCCCCGTTCGTCGGCGCCGTGACCACCCGCCCGCCCGAGGCGTTCTCCTCATTGACCGCCAGAGCGATCAAATTAACCCACTCCTGCCAATACTTCGGATCATGAAACTCCCCGGCCCCGTCGCCTTCGTCCTCGGACCCGGCCGGCCGGGCGCTTTCCTTCCGCAGCCGGTCATACCAGTCCGGGGCCCGGCGGCGGACCTTCAACCCGCCCGGCAGCACCCCCTCACGCTTCAGCGACGCGGCCACACACCCCTCCATCACCGAATAGATGTGCAGCAGGCCCGCCCGGATCTCCCCCGGGGTGCGGCTGTCCTCCTCGTTCACCCGCATCACATCACTGATGCCCAGCCCGGTCTCCCGGCAATGCTCCAGCAACTCCGCCGCGGTCCGGAACGGCAACGGCAGCTCCTTCTTGGACTCCTCCAGCTCCAGCTGGGCCGCGTCCTCCTCGCCCTCACGGACAATGAACCCGCCGCCCACCGAAAAGAACGTCGCCGCATGCAAAACCTTCCCGGCCGCGTCGGAGACCGTGAACGTCATCCCGTTCGTGTGCCGCGGCAGGACAGTCAACGGCCGCAGCACCATATCCTTCACCCCGTACGGCAACGCCACCGCACCGGCCAGCTGCAGCAACCCCGTCTCCGCGATCGCCGCCAGCCGCTCCTCCACCTCCTCCGGCAAAATCAACTCCGGATGAAACCCCTCCAAACCCAGCAAAATGGCCGTCATCGTCCCATGCCCGTGGCCCGTCGCCGCCAACGACCCATACAAATCCACCCGCAACGACGCCACCTCCGCCAGCACCCCGGAACCCTTGAGCTCCTCAGCAAAAACAGCAGCAGCCCGCATCGGCCCCACAGTATGAGAACTCGAGGGTCCGATCCCAATGGAAAACAGATCAAAGACGCCAACGGCCATGGTGGGATTCCTAACGAGACGTGTAATGGGTGGGTGGAGCGTCACCAAGGTGACATGGGCACGAGCGCCGGCGGAGCCGGGCTTTTCGGAAGCGTGCGTCAGAGGCGAGGAACGAGCCAGCACGCGTGAAAAGTCCGGTCCGCCGTCGCGGACGCAACCGAGGTCAGGACAGTGGTGCGACGCCCGGGTAGAGCGGGTGGGCTTTGGCGAGGGCTTCGACGCGGTGACGCAGCCCCGAAAGGTCGGCGTCGGCGTCGGCCGTCAATGCCTCGGCGATGATGTCCGCGACCTCGCGGAAGGCGTCCTCGCCGAACCCGCGGGTGGCCAGGGCAGGCGTGCCGATCCGGAGGCCGGAGGTCACCATCGGCGGCCGCGGGTCGAAGGGGACGGCGTTGCGGTTGACGGTGATGTCGATGGCCGCGAGGCGGTCCTCGGCCTGCTGCCCGTCGAGCTCGCAGTTGCGCAGGTCGACCAGGACCAGGTGCACATCGGTGCCGCCGGAGACCACGCTGATGCCCTTGGCCGTGACGTCCGGCTGGACCAGGCGCTCGGCGAGGATCCGGGCGCCGGCAAGGACGCGCTGCTGGCGCTCCTTGAACTCGGCGGACGCGGCGATCTTGAACGCCACGGCCTTGCCCGCAATCACGTGCTCCAGCGGTCCGCCCTGCTGTCCGGGGAACACAGCCGAGTTGATCTTCTTGGCGATGTCGGCGTCGTTCGTCAGGATGATGCCGCCGCGCGGACCGGCGAGGGTCTTGTGCGTGGTGGACGTGGTCACGTGCGCGTGGGGCACCGGCGACGGGTGCAGGCCGGCGGCCACGAGCCCGGCGAAGTGCGCCATGTCCACCATGAGGTAGGCGCCCACGGAATCAGCGATGCGGCGGAACTCGGCGAAGTCCAGCTGCCGGGCGTAGGCGGACCAGCCGGCCACGATCAGCGCCGGCCTGGTCTCCTGGGCCAGGCGCTCCACCTCGGCCATGTCCACTGTGTGGGTGTCCTCGCGGACGCCGTAGGGGACCACGTTGTAGAGCTTGCCGGAGAAGTTGATCTTCATGCCGTGGGTGAGGTGCCCGCCGTGGGCAAGGTTCAGGCCCATGATGGTGTCGCCCGGCTTGATCAGCGCGTGCATCACCGAGGCATTGGCCTGGGCGCCGGAGTGCGGCTGCACATTGGCGAACCCCGCGCCGAAGAGCGCCTTGATCCGGTCGATGGCGAGCTGTTCGATGACGTCCACGTGTTCGCAGCCGCCGTAGTAGCGCTTGCCCGGGTAGCCCTCGGCGTACTTGTTGGTCAGCACCGAGCCCTGCGCCTGCATGACGGCCACGGCGGTGTGGTTCTCGGAGGCGATCATCTCCAGGCCGTCGCGCTGGCGGGTGAGTTCGTCGTCGATCTTCGCGGCGATCTCCGGGTCCAGGGTGGAGAGGTCCGCGTCGAGACTCGGCGAAACCACCTGCTCGAAGGCCGTCACTGTACCGGTGCCTGCTGCCGCGCTGCTCACAGTTCGCCGCCGTTGGCTGCCGCGTATTCCTCAGCGGACATCAGCGGGCCTTCTTCGGTGACGGCCACCTTGAAGAGCCAGCCGGCGCCGTAGGGATCGTTGTTGATCAGGGCGGGGTCGGAGACCACTTCGTCGTTGATCTCGACAACTTCGCCGGTGACGGGAGCGTAGAGGTCGGAGACGGACTTGGTGGACTCCACCTCGCCGCAGGTCTCCCCCGCGGTCACGGTGGAGCCAACCTCGGGGAGGTCCACGTACACGATGTCGCCGAGGGCTTCGGCAGCCACAGCCGAGATCCCGACGCCGGTGGGCCCGGATCCGTCAGCAGCAACCCATTCGTGCTCGGCGGAGTACTTCAGTTCAGCAGCAACTTTTGCCATGTGTTTTTCCTTAGGTTCGTGTTTGAGAAAGTGAGAGAGCGTCGGCCCAAAACCCGCATCAAGTGAGAGAGCGGCGGCCCAAAACCCGCATCAAGTGAGAGAGCGTCGAGGGCCGGCGAGGCTGGCATCCGGCAGCATGCGTCAAAGCGACGAAGGAGCAGCATGCAGAGGATGTCAGCCCCGCCGGGGCGGGCGTTACTTCTGGCGCTTGTAGAACGGGAGTGCTACTACTTCGAAGGGCTCCGGCTTGCCGCGGAGGTCGATGTCCAGGGCGGTGCCGGGTTCGGAGTGTTCGACGTCGACGTAGGCCATCGCGATCGGGTACCCGAGGGTGGGTGAAGGCTGGCCGGACGTCACCTCGCCCACGACGTTGCCGTCCTTGAGGACCGGGTAGTGGCTGCGGCCGGCGCGGCGGCCCAGGCCCTTGAGTCCCACGAGCTTGCGGCCGGACGTGGAGCCTGCGCCGAGTGCTTTGAGTTCGGCGAGCACGGCCTTGCCCACGAAGTCGGATTCCTTGGCCAGCGAAACCACGGGGCCCAGGCCGGCTGCGTAGGGGTTGCCTTCGCGGGAGAGCTCGTTGCCGTAGAGCGGCATGCCCGCTTCGAGGCGGAGCGAGTCGCGGCAGGCCAGGCCTGCGGGGATGAGCCCGTGGCCGGCACCAACTTCCAGCAGCGCGTCCCACAGACCGGCGGCGTCCTCATTGGGGATGTAGATCTCGAAGCCGTCCTCGCCGGTGTACCCGGTGCGGGCCAGCAGCAGGTCCTGCCCGTTAATTTCCACCTCGACGGCCGCGTAATACTTCAGCTCCGTCACCAGGGAGTGTTGATCCGCAGGAACGAGCGTCAGCAGGATGGCCTCGGCGTTCGGTCCCTGCACCGCGATGAGGGAGGTCTCGGCGGAAACGTCTTTCACTGTGACTTCGAAGCCGGCAGCCCGCTCAGCCAGCGCTGCGGCAACCACCGCAGCGTTGCCGGCGTTGGGCACCACAAGGTACTTGTCTTCACTCCGCCGGTAGGAAATGAGGTCGTCGATGATGCCGCCGTCTTCCTGGCAGATCAGCGAGTACTTGGCCTTGCCCACGGCAACCGCGGACAGCTTGCCGGCCAGGGCGTAGTCCAGGAAGGCTGCGGCATCCGGGCCGGTAACCCAAACTTCGCCCATGTGGGAGAGGTCGAACAGTCCGGCGGCGTTGCGGACAGCGTGGTGTTCGGCCAGCTCGGAGCTGTACTTCAGGGGCATCTGCCAGCCGCCGAAGTCGGTGAAGGATGCGCCGGCAATCTTGTGCTGCTCATAGAGCGCGGTGTAGTTCTCAGTCATCACGGAATCCTTAGTTCTCAAACTCGGAAAGAGGCGGGCAGGAGCAGACCAGGTTGCGGTCCCCTGCCGCGCCGTCGATGCGGCCGACGGGCGGGAAGTACTTGTCCTGCCGGAGCGATGCCACCGGGAAGGCGGCCTGTTCGCGCGGGTACGTCCGGTCCCATTCAGAGGAGACGACGGCGGCGGCCGTGTGGGGTGCGTTGCGCAGCGGGGACTTCTCAACGGTGAAGTCGCCGGCGGCCACCTGGTCGATTTCCTTGCGGATGGTGATCATGGCTTCGATGAAGCGGTCGATCTCCGCGAGGTCCTCGGACTCGGTGGGCTCCACCATCAGGGTGCCCGCCACCGGGAAGGACAGCGTGGGGGCGTGGAAGCCGAAGTCGATGAGCCGCTTGGCCACGTCCTCGGCCGTGACACCCGTGCGGGCGGTCAGCTCGCGCAGGTCAAGGATGCACTCGTGCGCAACGAGGCCGCTTTCACCGGTGTAGAGGACCGGGAAGTGCTCGTCCAGGCGGGCTGCGACGTAGTTCGCAGCCAGGAGCGCGGACTTGGTGGCCTCGGTCAGGCCCTGCCCGCCCATCAGCTTCACGTAGGCCCAGGAGATCGGGAGCACACCGGCGGAGCCGAAGCGCGAAGCGGAAATCGCGACGCCATGCCCGGCTTCATGGGCGGCCTTGTTCGCGTCGCCCGGCATGAACGGTGCCAGGTGTGCCTTGGCAGCAACCGGGCCGACGCCGGGTCCGCCGCCGCCGTGCGGGATGCAGAAGGTCTTGTGCAGGTTCAGGTGGGAGACGTCGCCGCCGAACTTGCCCGGCTGGGCGAGGCCTACAAGTGCGTTCAGGTTGGCGCCGTCAACGTACACCTGGCCGCCGGCGGCGTGGATCGCGTCGCACACCTCGCGGACATCGGAGTCGTACACGCCGTGCGTGGACGGGTACGTGATCATGATGGCCGAGAGGACGTCCTTGTGGGCCTCGATCTTGGCCTGCAGGTCGGCGTGGTCGATGGTGCCGTCTGCAGCGGTGGCAACAACCACAACCTTCATGCCCGCGAGCACGGCGGAGGCGGCGTTGGTGCCGTGCGCCGATGCCGGGATCAGGCAGACGTTGCGCTGCTGGTCCCCGCGGGAGTGGTGGTAGCCGCGGATCGCCAGCAGGCCGGCGAGCTCGCCCTGGGAGCCGGCGTTGGGCTGGATGGATACCTGGTCGTAGCCGGTGATTTCGGCGAGGTCGGCTTCCAGGCCCGCAATCAGTTCGCGCCAGCCCTCGGTCTGGGAGTCGGGGGCGAACGGGTGGATGGAGGCGAACTCCGGCCAGGAGATGGCTTCCATCTCGGCGGTGGCGTTCAGCTTCATGGTGCAGGAGCCCAGCGGGATCATGGTGCGGTCCAGTGCCAGGTCCCGGTCGGAGAGGCGGCGGATGTAGCGCAGCAGCTGGGTCTCGGAACGGTGCGTGTTGAACACCGGGTGCTGCAGGTAGCTGGAGGTGCGCAGCACCGATTCGGGCAGCTCGAAGCCCTCACCGGACACAACCGGACCGGCGCCAAAGGCGACGGCAACCGCGGCGAGGACCTCCGGCGTCGTGGTTTCATCAACGGACACGCCAACGGTGTCCGCGTCGATGAGGCGCAGGTTGATGCCGCGGGCTTCGGCGGCGGTGATCACCTTGGCGGCCTTGCCGGGAACACTGACCGTGAGGGTGTCGAAGAAGGTGTCGGACACCAGTTCGCGGCCGGCGGTCTTCAGCGTGGCGGCCAGGGCGCGGGCGTTGTTGTGGACAGTCTCGGCGATCGCCTTCAGGCCGTCGGGGCCGTGGTAGACGGCGTAGAAGGAGGAGACGATGGCCAGCAGCGCCTGGGCGGTGCAGATGTTGGACGTGGCCTTCTCGCGGCGGATGTGCTGCTCGCGGGTCTGCAGTGCCAGGCGGTAGG
Organism: Pseudarthrobacter sp. GA104; assembly: GCF_009741265.1. Lineage (GTDB taxonomy): Bacteria > Actinomycetota > Actinomycetes > Actinomycetales > Micrococcaceae > Arthrobacter. The sequence goes on along the minus strand of NZ_WOWL01000001.1, from coordinate 2,816,724 downwards.
CGGGGACGCCGGCGTTGTCCTTGGAAACGCCCACGATGCGGCCGGGGAGGGTGCGTTCCATGCCGTCGCGGACGGCCATGTAGGCGGCGTGCGGTCCGCCAAAGAACAACGGCACGCCAAAGCGCTGGGTGGAGCCGACGGCGATGTCCGCGCCCTGCTCGCCCGGCGGGGTGATGAGGGTGAGTGCCAGGAGGTCGGCAGCGACGGTGACCAGCGCGCCGCGCTCCTTGGCTTCGGCGATGACGGCGGACTGGTCCCAGACGCGGCCGGAGACGCCGGGCTGCTGCAGGACGACGCCGTTGATGTCGCCGTCGGGAAGTCCGTTGGTGAGGTCTGCGATTTCCACCTCGAAGCCCAGGGCTTCGGCGCGGCCCAGCACGATGGCGATGGTCTGCGGCAGGAGGTCGGCGTCGAGGACGGTCTTGCCGTCCTTCGCAGTCTTGGACTTGTTGGCGCGGCGCATCAGCAGCACGGCTTCGGCGACGGCGGTGGCTTCGTCGAGGAGGGAGGCGTTGGCCACCGGGAGCGCGGTGAGGTCCTGGACCATGGTCTGGAAGTTCAGCAGCGCCTCGAGCCGGCCCTGGGAAATCTCGGGCTGGTACGGGGTGTAGGCGGTGTACCAGGCGGGGGCTTCAAGGATGTTGCGGCGGATCACCGGCGGGGTCACGGTGTCGTAGTAGCCCTGGCCGATCATCTGCACGGCCATCTTGTTCTTGCCGGCCAGCTTGCGGAGCTCGGCGAGGACCTGCACTTCGCTGAGGGCGCCCTCAAGGGTGAGCGGCTTGTCCTGGCGGATGGAATCCGGAACTGCGCTGTCCACGAGGCCATCAAGGGTGTCGTAGCCGACGGCCTTGAGCATGGTGTCGATGTCGGACTGGCGGCGCGCGCCGATATGGCGGTCTGCGAAGGTGGTTGGGGACGATTGAACCGTCATGAGAGGAACTCCATAATTCAGGTGGCAACCGGTGCCACTTTGATTCGGGTTCCTCCCCGCTCTGTATTGGACCTGAGAGTTTTGCGTTGCCCTGCTGTTCAGCGGGGCGCCACTTGCACCGTCGGTGAGCCCGGTTGCCCGGACTGCTTTCCAGAGTTGCCTTGCCGCGGCGGTACGTGGGCCTGAGAGATTCCTGGGGAGGATTTGCTCCTACGGCGCCTGCAGAACGTACCGGCAGGACTCTCCCGCCGCAGATCATAAGCACGTGCCACTTGTCGGTGACACGGCTCACACCTTACCGGGTTATGGGGCTGGATGCAAAATCCGCGTCTTTCCAAGGCAGGCTTACGACGGCGGGACGCGCCGGACGTGGTCGAAGGCATCAGGTGCACGGAGACAGTGCAATTAGGAAGCTTCCGGAAGTTCTAGCGGGAGGCTTCCCTGCCCAGCCGGTACCCCGCCCAGAACGCCAGGACGAGCAGTCCGACGACGGCGACGGCCAGGCCGATCTGTGTACCTTGGGTAACCAAGGCGATGCCGCTGCCGCTGAAAAGCCGGTTGCTCAGCGGCGCGTAGGCGAACCAGCCGAAGCTGGCGTCTGCGTTGCTCCATGCGACGAGGCACCCCGCCACTACCGTCACAAAGCCAGCGATGGGAACGACGGCGGCAAGAACCCGGGCAGGCGGCGGAGTTTTGCGGTCTTCAGGTGCGTTGTTGTCCCCCATGCAGGCGAGTCTAGCCGGGCCGCCCCCGGCGTCCGGCTCAGGGGTCCGGCTCCGGGGCAAGACAGGCTCCGGGCAGCGGGTTTAGGCTGGGCGGATGTTGACCATAGGCAGCACCGTCCTCGGCGTCAACGACGTCGCCCGCGCAACCGCCTTTTGGCACGCCGCCCTCGGCTACGTCCCGCAGGAGCCCGGGGACGAAACCTGGGTGATCCTGGTGCCGGCTTCGGGCCCGGGAGCGCAGCTCGCCCTCATGCTGAGCGAAACGCCGGTCCAGGAGCACCCGCGCATTCACCTGGACCTGTATGCGGACGATCAGGGCGCCGAGGTGCAACGGCTGGTTTCACTCGGCGCCCAGCGCGTCGACTGGGACCTGTACCCGGAGAACCCCGATTTCGTGGTCCTCGCCGACCCCGACGGCAACAGGTTCTGCGTCGTTGACAAAAGTCCGCGGTAGCCCCGCCGTCGAACCTTGAACTTCCGGCCGGGTCAGTTTTCAGGCAGTTGCCCGGCCAGCCCCTGCAGTGATGGTTCCCGGCCCAGCTCCACATGGGCGAACGCCAGCGCCGCCGCAAGTTCGGCCTTGCCGTCATAGATGGCCCGGCACAGGCTCAGGTGCTCCGCGCACTGGACCTGGGGATCACGGTGCCCGGTCAGGGTGAAGAGCCACTGCATCCTGCCCAGCAGAGGCTTCATGGAGTACTCCAGCAGCGAGTTGCCTCCCATCGAGACGATCTCCGCGTGCAGGGCCGTGTTGATGAGCGGGATCTCCGTGTGGTCGTGGCGCAGGGTTGCTTCTTCGGCCTTGTCCATCATGTGCTGCAGGCGCGCTGTGGACTCACCCCGGGCGGCGGCCTGGGCGGCGAGCCGCGCTGCGAGGACCTCGAGGCTGAGCCGGACATCAAAGAGTTCATTGACGTCCCTCAGGGTGATCTGCTTGACGGTGGCCCCGCGCCGTGGCGAGGTGTCAATGAAACCTTCGGCTTCCAGCTGCTGGAGGGCTTCGCGGACGGGGACCCGGGAAACGTCCAGGGCCTGTGACAGCTCGCGTTCCCTGAGCCGTGAACCGGGCGCGAAGTCACCCGAGATGATCAACTCCCGGATCCGTGCACGGGTAGCATCAGCCGAAGACGCGGGTGCGTCCGCCTGGGTACTCAAAGATGCCTCCTGTTGGTTCCAGTGCCCTGCTTCCGGGCTGCCTCAGTTATTCAGCTCCACGCGGGTGCCGACCCCCTGGTTGAGTGCAGCGTCATACAGGAGCCTCCCGATGGCAAGGTCCTGCAGGCCGATACCCACCGAATTGAACAAGGTTATGTCCTCATCCCCCAGACGGCCTGCTTTTATCCCGGCCGCCACGTCACCAAGTTCGGCTTCCACATCGTCAAAGCCCATGACGCCTTCAGCCACAGGGACGATCAGTCCCCCTGACTTCGCTTGGGCCGTGGCCAGGCTGTCCACGAAGACCCGCGCCCGCGCCATACCCGCTGAGTCAATCTCCCGGTGGTCAGGCCGCGGACGGGATCCGACGGCGTTGACGTGCAGTCCGGGCTGGAACCACTCCCCCTTGACCAGCGGCTCAACCGCTGGCGTGAGGGTGCACAGCACGTCCGAGTTCTCAACAACTTCCTGCACACTGGCGGCCCGCGTGATGTGCAGCCCGTATGAGGAAATCCGGTCACAGAACGCAGCGACCGTCTCAGTGGAACGGGACCACACCAGGACATTTCTGATCGGCAGGACGGCCAGCATGGCTTCCACATGTGCCACCGCCAGGGCCCCCGCCCCCACCAACCCCAAGGTGGCACTCCCGGGCCTGGCAAGCAGCTTCGTCGCCACCGCGCTGGCAGCGGCCGTACGGACCCGGGTGGGGACCTTACCGTCCAGGATGGCCAGTGTTTCACCGGTCAGCTGGCTTACGAGCATGATGGTGGACCGCTGCGAGGGCAGGCCGGCCCCGCCGTTGGACGGGATGTCCGCCAGTAGTTTCACGGATGCCAGCTCCTCCGGCCCGGACAGCGCCGCCATCGGCAGGAACCGGGCATCCGACGACGGCAGGAGGAGCGAATCCGGCGCGGGCTGGACAGCGGTACCTCGGCTCAGGCCGGCAAAGACGCGTTCGACGGCGGCAATGGTTCCGGGCATATCGGCCAGGGTTTCGAGCTCGGAGGCTTTAAGGATCAGGGTCATGGGGGTCGCTTTCGGAATGGAAGGGGGCGTTAGCTTGGGCGGTCAGGGTTGGCGGGGAAACCCCGCCCTGAGAGGCACGGTGGCTCAGAGGCTGTTCCTGACAAGGACTCCCTGCGCCACCACGGCCCGGATTCCTTCCAAGGCGGAGCCGCTGGACAGGGGATCAGAGTCCACAATGACGGCGTCCGCGAAGGAACCGGGCACCAGCCGGCCGGCGTTTTCACTCCAGCCCAGCAGCGCGGCGGCATTGACCGTGGCGGCCCTCAGGGCTTCCAGGGGGGAAAGCCCGGCCTCACTCAACAGGCGGACTTCCGTGCCGATCGGAGTCACGTCGGATCCGAACGAGTCCGTCCCCGCAACGACGGTCACGCCGGCATCATGGGCGGCTTTCACGGCTGCTTTGATGATGGGTGTGTACTCCTTGCCGCGGGCGGCAAGGATTGGGTTGGACGAGCCCGCCATGCTGGTGATGGCATCCATGGTGGGTGTGAAGTACGTCCCCTGCCTGGACATGCGGGAGATGGTCTCTTCGGTGACGAAGACTCCGTGCTCGATGCTGCGCACCCCTGCCCGGACCGCGCCGTCTATCCCTTCGGCACTGTAGGCATGGCACAGCACACCCGCTTTGCCTGCCGCCTTGACCACGGCGGAGAGCTGATCGTAGTTGTAGACCAGCTCACGGGGATCCTGCTCCGGCAGGCCCGCCCGGGGGTTGGCCCTTGTCTTAATCACCTGCGCGCCGCGGTTCAGGTTCACGCGCGTGAGGTAGGCGAGATCGCCCGTTTCCCTGACTCCGCCAGCCAGGGAGGCAAGGGGTGCAAGGTCAGGGTCGGCGAGGAGCGAGTCCCCCAGCTCGGGTGAGACGAACAGCCCGGCAGGGCTCATCCGGGGCGAGGCTCCGGCGGCCCAGGCAGGCAGGGCGGCCAAGGCGACGTCCTGGTAAAAGCTGCTCGAGCCGCTCCTGACGCTGGTTGCTCCGCCCTGCAGAATGGCGCGCGCATCCGACAGCGCGTTCGCATGGACATGCACGTCGATGAGTCCTGGAATGACCCAGCGGCCGGAGGCGTCCACCACGTGTGCCCGCCCGGCAAGCGCGGCCACTGCACGTCGCGTTTCCTCCCGGGTACCGACCGCACTGACCTTTCCTCCTTCCAGCACCAGGACGCCGTCATAGACAGCGTCGCCGGTCTGGGGATCCACGATGGTGCCGCCTTCGATGATCATCGGCGGCGGCGAAGCGGGACGCCCACGGCGGCCGGGGCCTGCCGTGTTGCCCTCCGCTTTCGCCGCCGGGGCATTTCCCAGCTGGGCGGCAAGGCTGGCCACCGAGATCCCGGCGAGGGCGGCTGCTCCGGCGAGGATCCCGCGGCGCGGAACGGCCGGGGAAGGGAGGGCGGCGGGGGTGTGGTCGTGCAGGCACATGGTTTCTCCAAAGGGATGAGCCCTGCGGCGGAAGCGCGGGGTCCGTGGACGGGTCAATGTCAAGCGATTGGCGGGGGCGGTCGAGCTTCGCCCCCTACGTACTGGTGGCCCCGAATGCGTTCACAATAGCCCCACTGGTATACCAAGGACTAGCGTGGGCGGGAATGCGAATTGCCGGAGCCAGGTTAGGAAACGCCTGCCGGAGCGACGATGTCCGCTGGCGGATACGTGGGCGGAAACAGCTCATCAGGGTCCCGGCGCCGGCTGTCCCGCTCGGAGTAGGCTGCCCGCATCCGGTCGAACAGTTGCTGCCCCTCGGCCCGCAGGGACTCGAGGTCCAGGCCGGGCAGGGCGCCGTCGACGACGACGGCACGCCCGGCCACGAAGGTATCGGTCACCTGGCGGGCCGTGCCGTTCAGCACGAGTGTGCGCAGCGGGTCCTCGACGACACCATCTGCGAAGCCGGCCAGCGAGACTACCGTAATGTCCGCCTGCATACCGGGCGCAAGCCTTCCCAGGTCCGGCCGCCCAAGGGCCGTGGCCCCGCCGAGGGTGGCGGCGTCGAAGTAGTCAGCCAGGGCGCCTGCGTCGGGCCTTTCCTCGACCAGCCGGGTCAGGTGCATCCCCACGTCGATGCCCCGAACCAGGTCCGGAGGGAAGGAATCGGTGCCCAGGCAGAGATTGACGCCGGCCTCGCGGAAACGGTCGAATGACACAAGCTGCTTCTGGTAACGGAAGGACGTCAAGGGGCAGTGGACAATGCTGACGCCGTGCCTGGCCAGCAGGTCCAACGGGCCTCCGGCGGCCGCCGCAGCAGGATTCCTGGCGTCAATCACCACGCCGTGAGGAATGAGGAGGCGGGTGCCGAAAAGGCCCGTGGATTCCAGAAGTTCCAGCACGCTGCGCCCGGCAGAGCGCAGCAACAGCCCGTCTTCCAGGGGAGATTGCAGACAGTGCAGCCGCACGAGGGCGTCCCGCTCACGGGCAATCCGGGCAGTCTCCCGCATGAGGTTTTCGGACAAGGTCTCAATCCGGCACGGGAGCAGGACGCCCGTGATAAGCGGGTCCGCGAGGTCAGCCGCGAAGTCCAGGAAATCCTGTGCGTCCTGCAGCCCGGCAACCCCGCGGGCCTCATCGAAGTGGACTTCGCGGTCCCCCGCCGCAGTGGTGACGTGGACCCCCGACCGGTAGGCCGGCCCGAGGTAGCCCCGGAGTCCGATCCGACGGCTGGTCCGCGCCATGTCCACCAGTTCATCGAGCCCTTCGGCCCAGGAGCTGTGGATCTCCGAGCCAATCGGCATATAGGTGGTAATGCCGTGCAGTGCCAGTTGCGCCAGCGCGAACTCCCGCACCTTGGCGCGTTCAGCCGGGCTGAACACATCCCGGCGGTTGTTGGCAAAGTAGTTCTCGGACCACAAGTGGCCGGCGGCAACTTCAGGCGAAGGCCACGAGTCGAGGATGAGGTGGTCGATGTCGGCGAGCGCATCCAGGTCAATCAGTCCGGGGATGACCAGGCTCTTGCCGTAGTCGCGTTCCTCATCCACGGGACCGTCATAGCCGCGGCCGACAAAGACGATGACAGCACCTTCGAACACGACTTCGCCGTGCTCAATGAGGGTGTGCTGTTTTCCATCAAAACCCAGAACGTACCGGGCGGAGATTTTCGTGTACATCGTGCCTCCTTGCACCTGGGCGCCGGGCGTGGGTTCCGGGCGCCTACAAAAATGTGACTTGCCTCTCACTGGGTACGAGTATACAGTCTTTTGGTATACCAGAGCGACATTCCCGAAACCTGGGCTGTATATCGCTCGCTCCTCCCCGTTCCCCCTCGAAAGGCCTGCGTCATGCGCAATGAAGCGAAGACCACAGGCGGCACCGCATCCGTCCTAGTGGACGCGGTACCGTCGCATACTTTCCGTGCCCGCCCCGCCCTGTGGTTCGCAATGATCGCGCTATCCACCGCCGTTTGTGCCGCGGCCATCATGATCGGAACCCATAAATTCCACCTCGGCCCCGCCGCGATTGTCCTGATGCCTGTGGACCGTGCTCATCGGCGGCTTCCTAGGAGTCCAGAGATGGAAACCAATCGGCGGGCGTGCCCGTGCGGTGTCCACCCACCTCATGGATGTCTCCATCGTGTTCTTCCTCGCGGGCCTCGGCACGCAGATCGGGCCGTCCTTGACGAAGTTCACGAACATCGGTCCCGCGATCCTGCTGCAGGAGGTGGGCCATGTGTTGGGCACAGTGATCCTGGCACTGCCGGTCGCGGTTGCGCTTGGCCTGGGCCGCACAGCCATCGGTGCCACGTGGTCGATTGACCGCGAGTCCTACCTTGCTTTCGCGATCCAGCGCTTTGGCGTCCGTTCCCCCGAGTACCGCGGCGTATTCGCGGTGTGGGTTTTGGGCAGTGTATTCGGTGCCGTGTTCATCTCGCTGTTGGCGGGCCTTCTGGGTGGACTGGACTTCTTTGACCCGCGGGCCCTCGCGCTGGGTCTTGGACTCGGGTCCGCCTCCATGATGCTCGGCGGCGTGGGTGCCCTGTCCATCCTGTATCCGGAGATGGCGGGCGAGATCATGGCCCTTGCTGCCCTGTCCAATCTGGTGACCAACATCGTCGGCTTCTACGCCGGCGTTTTCATCGCGCTGCCTATGTGCCAGAAGCTTTACACGATGTGGTCCCGCATTTTCGGGCGGGACGATCTGGGCCGCCGTGTCCGCGGCGGCGCTCTCCTTGGTTCCGCAGCTGGTGGCAAAACAGGCGGATCCGCCCACGCGCGCTCCGGCGCGGCCGCTGTGGAAGCGGATGAGCCGGCCGTCACTGACACCGTGGACGTCAACGGCATCGAAGCGGACCCCACTGTTCTCCGTTCCCCCAGGACGTGGCTCACCGCCTTCGCCGCGACGGGAGTGGCAGGCATCCTGCTGAACACGCTGGGCACGGGTTCAATGCGACCGCTGGATGTGGTCGGCGTGACCATCCTGCTGGTCCTTACTGCCATCGCCCTGGTCCTGGCCAGGCTCGTTCCGGCGGTTCCGTCCAGCATCTGGGTCCTTGCCCTTGCAACGATTGCGTCCGCGACGTTCCTGCCCATCGGCCCCTTCATCGCCTCCACCACGCAGAACATCAACGTCCTCTTCGCAGGCCTGCCAATGATCGCCCTGATCGGCATGTCACTGGGCCGTGATGTGAAGGCACTCCGCTCATTGAGCTGGAAGATCATCATCGTCGCCCTGATGACCTTCACCGCGAGCTTCGTTGCCGCCGCAGTGATCGCGCAGGTCGCCTTCCATTTCTAGTCCATACTGCGGGGAAGGCGGCGGGCCTCCGGGCCCGGTGCCTTCCCCCCGCCGTTAACACCACAGACCCTTAACCGGGACAGCACTGCAAAAGGATCGAACCATGCTCATCACCAATGTCCGCCCGTGGGGCGGGGACGCCGTAGACCTGGAAATTAGCGCGGGGCGGATCGCGGCCATCCGTGCGGTGGGGACCGGCGCCGTAACTGGTGACGCTTCCGGCCGGAAGCTGGACGGGCGCGGCCGGATTGCCCTCCCTGCATTCACGGATGTGCACGTCCACCTTGACTCGACCCGGATCGGGCTGCCCTTCCGTGAGCACACCGGTTCGCCGGGGGTGTGGAACATGATGTGCAATGACCGGAAGAACTGGCGCGACACCCCCATCCCCTACCCCGATGTTGTGGCGGGGACGCTGGAACGGATGATTGCACGCGGCACCACGCGCGTCCGCTCCTATGCCCAGATCGATGTGGACTGCAAGCTTGAACGCTTCGAGGCAGTCATGGCCGCGAAGGAGCGCTTTGCCCATGCTGCAGACGTGGAGATCATGGCGTTTCCCCAGGCCGGCCTCCTGCAGGAGGAAGGCACTGTCCCGCTGCTCGAGGAGGCACTGCGTGCGGGGGCCACGACCATCGGAGGCATCGACCCCTGCCAACTGGACCGCGATCCCGCCCGCCATCTGGAAATCGTGTTCGGCCTGGCGGAGAAGTACGGGGCCGACGTCGATATTCACCTTCACGAACCCGGGCACCTTGGCGTCTTCAGCGCCGAACTTGTCTTCGAACGCACCCGGGCGCTGGGCATGCAGGGACGCGTGTCGCTTTCCCACGCTTACGATCTGGCCAACGTCCACCCGGATGTGACTGCCCGCCTCATGGAGCAGATGGCCGAACTGGACGTAGCCTGGGCGACAGTGGCCCCGGCAACCGCCGGCACCCAGTTCGACCTGGTCCAGATGACCGCGGCCGGGATCCGCGTGGGTCTTGGCGAGGATGGCCAACGGGACTACTGGAGCCCATACGGCAACTGCGACATGCTGGACCGCACCTGGCAATTGGCCTTCACCCACCGGCTGCGCCAGGACCGCCTGATTGAGCACTGCGCGGCGATCGCCACCATTGGCGGCGCCGCCATCATGGACCGGACGGTTCAACGCCTCACCGGCCCGGATGACCGGCCCGGCCTCGCTGTTGGAGATGCGGCAGACATCGTCATTGTGGACGGCGAAACCGTCACCAGCACCGTCATGGACCGCGGCACGGACCGTACCGTCATCCACGCCGGCAGGCTCGTCGCCGACGGTTTGGTTGTCCTTGCGGAACCGGCCGCCTGACCCACGCGCTGTCCCTGATGCTTTCCGGACGGAGAAAGCAAAGCGGACGACGGCGGGAACCTCCCGCCGTCGTCCGCTGATGTTTTGCGATCCTCCCGCTAGACCTTTGCGGGTTCAGCCACCTTCAGGGGCTCGATCTTGCCCATCACGAAGAGGTAGTTGGCGGCGCCGACCAGGGCCACCCCACCGATGACGGCAAGCGGGGCCACGAAGGAGCCTGTCTGGTCCACCAGGACGCCGATCAGGATCGGGGTGAAGATGCCGGCCAGGTTGGAGGCGAAGTTCTGGAGGCCGCCGATGGAGCCCACGTGGCGTGAGCTGGGGGCAACATCTGCCGGAAGCGACCAGATGCCGGTTGCTGCGACCGTCAGGCTGGAATACGCCACCGACAGCAGGGCCAGCGCCATCCAGGCCTCGGGCACCAGCGCAGCGAACATGATGACCGAGCCGCCGGTCAAGCCGCCGGCGATGGCGGTCTTGCGGACCCGGGTCACCGAGACGCCGCGCTGGACGGCGCGGTCTGCAACGTACCCCGCCAGCCAGCCGAACAGCACGGCGCAGATTCCGGGGATGGCTCCGAAGAAGCCGAGCTTGAGCAGGTCGAAGCCGCGCTCCTTCACCAGGTAGCTCGGGAAGAAGGTGATGAAGAAGTAGATGGCACTGTTGAGGCAGAAGAAGCCGAACATCATGCTCAGCACGGTCCGGTACTTGAACAGCGAGCGCCACGGAAGCTTGGCGGCGCCCTCGTCATCGCTTGCGGCGCTGCGCGCACCGCCTTCCTGGATGTAGGCAATCTCGGCGGCGTCCGCCGTCGGGTGCTCTTCGGGGCTGCGGTACACCTTCCACCAGACCGCGGCCCAGATGATGCCGGCAATGCCGATGATGATGAACACGGCGTGCCATGACGTGAAGGCAACAATCAGGGTCACGATCGGCAGGGCGATCACCGCGCCGACACGGGAGCCGGAGTCCCAGATGCTCGTGGCAAACGCACGCTCCCGGACCGGGAACCAGGTGGCCACCACCTTGGCCGCGGTGCTGGGGGCGGGGCTTTCGCCAACGCCCAGCAGGAACCGGGCGGCGAAAAGGGACCAGAAGTTCGTCGCCGCAGCGGTGACCATGGTGAAGATGGACCACCATACGGCCGCGAGGGAGAACGACCTGCGCGGACCCACTTTGTCCACGTACCAGCCGGCAGCCAGCTGGCAGAAGTCGTAGGCCCAGAAGAAGGCCGCGAAGATCAGGCCCTGCTGGGTTGCCGAGAGCTCGAAGTCCTTGCCCATGAACGGCAGCGCGACACTAAGGCTGGAGCGGTCAAGGTAGTTGATGCTCAGGCCAATGAAGGCGAGCCAGATGATCATCCAGCGTTTTCGGGTCATGGTGCGGGGAGCCTTGGGGGAAGTTTTGGGGGCAAGCCTACTGCCTAGAGCAGTCATGCGGTCTCCTTTGACGTAAACATGGGCTTCGGGCGACACGGCACAGGGAGGGCCGGGGCGCGCTTGTTGGGGAAACGATCATATAGGAATGCGGTTAATCATATATAGAAAGTGATCCAAGACAAGTCCCCCGCCCAAAAAACTTCCGCGAGCACCCGGAACCGGCCGGTGGCTTATGATTCCCACAGCGACTCCGGCAACACACTGCAAAGAGGTAAACGCGTGCCACCACGTCAACCGTCCGAGACTTCCCGCATCAAAGCAGCCGTCACCGACGTCTACTCCGCGATGCGCGCGTCAATCCTCAACGGGGAAATCGAACCGGGCACCCGGATCAACATCGACGCCGTTTCCCGCACCATGGGCGTATCCCAGACGCCGGTCCGGGAAGTGCTCCAGCGGCTCGAGGGCGACAACCTGGTGGTCTACACCCCCGGGCGCGGCTACAGCACCACTCCCCTGCTGGGCCTGGACGAACTGCGGTCACTGTTTGAATTCCGGCTGCTGGTGGAGCCGTGGGCCGCCCGCGCGGCAGCAGTGGACCGGCTCGCAAACCCCGCCAGGGCGCTGGAGAAAGAACTGGCCGCCTTCCAGGGCGTGATGAGGGGCGGAGGTGACCTGCGGCAGGACCTCGTTGCGCATGACACGCGCTTCCACGACACCATCCTTGCCGCAGCCGGGAACCCTGTGGTCCGGCACGCCTTCGCCCAGACGCACTGCCACCTGCATACCTTCCGCCTCTACCCGGCAGACGTTGACGGGGCCAGCACCATGGCCGAGCATTCCGCCGTCCGGGAAGCCATCCAGGCCTGCCGGCCGGAGGAGGCGGAGGCGGCGATGGCACAGCACATCAGGAATTCCTTCACCCGCTTCGCCCAGGCGTTCGAGGGAACAGTGGAGCTCGAGCCCCTTGAGGAAGGCGGCCCGCCCAGGACCCGCATCGTGTGACTCCAGGCCAGCAATCACAGGGAAGCCCGGCAACCTGCCGGGCTTCTTTTTTTGTGCGCCAGGGCCGCCGGAAAACTTGACCTGCCTCACACTTCCTATATGATTATCAAACTTCATATAGGAATAGCCCACGAACTCCTCCCAGTGCAGAGAGAAGACCAGCATGCCTTCCATTTCTTCCATCCGTACCCAGGACGTCCGCTTCCCGACGTCCCTGGAACTTGACGGCTCCGACGCAGTCAACGTCGACCCCGACTACTCCGCCGCGTACGTGGTCATCCGCACCGACGCGGGCGACGAAGGCCACGGTTTTGTGTTCAGCTGCGGCCGCGGCAACGAGGTCATCACCCACGCCATCGATTCCTATGCAGCCCTCCTGGTGGGCCGGGACATCGACGAGCTCATCTACGACCTTGGCAACGCCTCCAAGCGGCTCATCCACGATTCCCAGCTGCGCTGGCTCGGCCCGGAAAAGGGCGTGACCCAGATGGCGGCCGGCGCCCTGGTCAGTGCGCTCTGGGACATCCGGGCCCGGCGCGAAAACAAGCCGCTGTGGCTCCTGCTCAGCGAAATGCCCGCCGAGGAGATCGTCGACGTCGTCGACTTCACCCACATCCGGGATGCCCTCAACCCCCAGCAGGCCCTGGACATCCTGCGCGCCGGCGAGGACGGGAAGGCCGCACGGATCGCCGCCCTCAAGGTGGACGGCTACCCCGCCTACACCACCTCCCCCGGCTGGCTGGGCTACAGCGACGAAAAGCTGGTCCGGCTCAGCAAGCAGGCGGCAGCGGACGGCTTCTCCATGATCAAGCTCAAAGTGGGCGGAGACATCAACGATGACCGCCGCCGCATGGCCCTGGCGCGGCAGGCCGTGGGTGAACTTCCCATCGCCATCGACGCCAACCAGCGCTGGGAGGTCTCCGAAGCCATCGAATGGGTGAACCAGCTTGCAGAGTTCAACCCGTACTGGATTGAAGAGCCCACCAGCACCGATGACATCCTGGGCCACGCGGACATCCGCAGGGGCGTGGCCCCGGTCCGCGTTGCCACCGGTGAGGCCGTTGCCAGCCGCATTGTGTTCAAGCAGCTGCTGCAGGCAGGCTCCATCGACGTCCTCCAGCTTGACTCCACCCGCGTGGCCGGCGTCAACGAGAACATCGCCAACCTGCTGCTCGCCGCCAAGTTCGGCGTCCCGGTCTGTCCGCACGCCGGCGGCGTGGGGCTCTGCGAGCTCGTCCAGCATTTCTCCTTCTTCGACTATGCGGCAATCACCGGCAGCCAGGACGGGCGCATGATCGAGTATGTGGACCACCTGCACGAGCACTTCGCCGAGCCGGTCCGGATCGTTAACGGCCGCTACGCTGCCCCGCAGCTGCCCGGCACCGGCGCCGAAATGCTCAGCGCCTCGCGGTCCCGCTGGGAATTCCCGGGCGGTGCCGGCTGGGCCGAAGTAGGCAACCGCGCCGCCGTCACCGGGGCCCGGCTCGCCCCGGCGGGAGGCGTCCGATGACCACCAGCGTGGAAGAGCTGGACGCCGTCGTCGAAGCGGCCCACGCCGCCTTCGAAAAGGCCCGGACGGCGGATCCCTTCACCCGGGCGTCATGGCTGGACGCGGTGGCAACAGCGCTGGACGCAGACGCTGACGTGCTGGTGGCCCTCGGGGAACAGGAAACCCACCTGGCGGAGGCGCGTCTCCGCGGCGAACTGAAGCGCAGCACCTTCCAGCTCCGGCTCTTCGCGGACGAGATCCGGCGCGGCGAGCACTTCGATGCCACGATCGACCACGCGGATCCGGAATGGGGCATGGGGCCGCGGCCCGACCTGCGCCGCTACAACGTGCCGCTCGGGGTGGTGGGCGTCTTCGGCGCCTCCAACTTCCCGTTTGCCTTCAGCGTGATGGGCGGCGACAGTGCCTCGGCGCTTGCCGCCGGCTGCGCCGTGGTGCACAAGGCGCACGACGGGCACCTGCAGCTTGCCCTGCGCACCGCAGAGGTTGCGGTGGCCGCACTCGACGCCGCCGGCGCGCCGTCGGGCCTCTTTGCCCTGGTGACCGGAAGGTCCGCCGCGGAGGCCCTCGTGGACCACCCCCTGACAAAGGCCATCGGCTTCACCGGCTCGACGGCGGGCGGCCGCGCCCTGTTCAACCGTGCCGCAGCGCGGCCCGAGCCCATCCCCTTCTTCGGCGAGCTCGGCGGGATCAACGCCGTCTTCGTGACGGAGAAAGCCTGGGCCGCACGCCGCGACGGGATCGTCGCCGGCTACGCGGGCTCCTTCACCCTGGGCATGGGCCAGTTCTGCACCAAACCGGGCCTGCTGTTCATTCCCCGCGGGCACACCGACGCCGTCCGCGCGGCGCTGAACGAAGCGCTCAAGGATTTCATTGCCGCGCCGCTGCTCAGCGAGCGTCTGCATGAGGGGTTCGCGGGCGCCGTCGGCGGTCTCCGTGGAACGCAGGGCGTGGAGGTGCTGGTGGAGGGCGACTTTGCGGAGGCGCCGTCCCCCACCGTGCTGCACACCTCGGCGTCCGCGGTGCGCAAGGATCCGTCCATCCTCCGTCAGGAGATGTTCGGGCCGGCGAGCCTGATCGTGGAGTACGGGGACGAGTCCGAGCTCCCGGCACTGGCCGGACTCCTCGAGGGGCAGCTCACCACCACCCTGCAGGCGGAAGCGGACGACGACGTCTCCGACCTTGCCGCCCGGCTCACCGACATCAGCGGCAGGGTGCTGTGGAACGGCTGGCCCACGGGCGTCACCGTCAGCTACGCGCAGCACCACGGCGGGCCTTACCCGGCGACGTCGTCCAACACCACGTCCGTGGGGACGGCTGCCATCCGGCGTTTCCTCCGGCCCGTGGCCTTCCAGTCCTTCCCGGCGGACCGGCTGCCGGAACCGGTGCAGGATGCCAACCCCTGGCGGGTGCCGCAGCGCATCGACGGCGAGTGGCAGCGGCCGGAAGCTGCGCCGGCGACGGCGGGCGGCGGCCAGTGAACACGCCAAGGCCCACCGGACCGTCGTCGGTCCTTCCGGAGGATGCAGCCGGCGCGCTCATGATCGGCAGGATCTGGGACGTCGAAGCGTCCGGCCCGCGCGTCGTGGCGGTCCAGGGCGGGGACGTCTATGACCTCCAGCCCCTGGCCGAAACGGTCTCCGCACTCCTCGAACGCCCGGACCTGGTGGCAGCCGTCCGGGGCGCCATGACCGTGCCCCGATGGTCGGCGTCGGAGATCATCGAGGCGTCCCTGGCCCGCGATACAACCCGGCCGCATCTCCTGGCCCCGGTGGACCTCCAGGTCGTCAAGGCCTGCGGCGTGACGTTCGTGGACAGCATGATCGAGCGGGTGATTGAAGAGCGCTGCGGCGGCGACGCCAGCCGCGCCAGGCAGACCCGGGAGCTGGTGGCGAAGGCGCTGGGCGGCAGCATCGCCGCGGTCCGGCCTGGCTCGCCCGAAGCCGCCGAGGCCAAGAAGGTGCTGATCGCGGAAGGGCTGTGGTCGCAGTACCTGGAGGTGGGCATCGGGCCGGACCCCGAGGTGTTCACCAAGGCCCCGGTGCTTGCGTCGGTGGGCCTTGGCGCGCAGGTGGGGATCCCGTCGTTTTCCCACTGGAACAACCCCGAGCCGGAGCTGGTGCTGATCGCCACCTCGGCGGGTTCCGTTGTGGGCGCCACGCTCGGCAACGACGTCAACCTTCGGGACGTGGAGGGCCGCAGCGCCCTGCTCCTGGGCAAGGCGAAGGACAACAACGCCTCCTGCGCGCTGGGCCCCTTCATCCGGCTGTTCGACGGCGGCTTCACCCTGGACACGCTCCGCGAGGAGGAGATCCTGCTGCGGGTCGATGGCACGGACGGCTTCTGCCTTGAGGGCCGCAACTCGGTGGCCCGGATCAGCCGGCCGTTCGAAGAACTGGTGGCCGCGACCCGGGGGCGCCACCACCAGTACCCGGACGGCTTCGCACTGTTCACCGGCACCCTGTTCGCCCCGACGCAGGACCGCGACCAGCCGGGGCAGGGCTTCACGCACAAGATGGGCGACACCGTGACCATCCGCAGCCGGCACCTCGGTGCGCTGGTCAACCCGGTGGGCCGCGCCGAGGAATTGCCGGAATGGTCGTTCGGGCTGCGGCAGCTGTTCGAGTACCTGCACCACCAGCGGGCCCTTCAGGAGTCTGCTGCCCAGGTGCGGTAGGCGGCCGGAAGCGGACGACGGCGGGAGGTTCCCGCCGTCGTCCGCTTCTTTAAGACGTCCGCTTCTTTAATCGGCGATTTGGACAGTTGCCTCTATTTCCACCGCGAAGCCCAGCGGAAGGGAGCTGACCCCGATAGCCGTCCGGGCCGGCAGCCGCTCCGTGCCGAACGCTAGGGCCAGCACCTCGGTGGCGCCGTTGGCAACAAGATGGTGCTCGGTGAACCCGGGCGTGCTGTTCACAAAAATGACGGCCTTCAGGACGCGGGCCACCCGGTCCAGCCCGCCGAGGTGGTCGCGCACAGTGCTGAGCAGGGAAAGCATGACGGCCCGGGCCGCCTCCTTTCCCTCCGCCGTTGTAAGGTCCGCTCCCAGCTTGCCGCGGTGGATCGGCTCTCCGTCCGCGAAGGCCCCGTGCCCGGAAACATGGAGGACATCCGCATGCCGGGTGATGAGGGCAAAGGTTCCAACCAGCGGGTGCGGTGGCGGCAGCACCAATCCAGCACCGGCGAGCTTCTGCTCAGGCGTCATGTGGTCATCCCCTAGCGTGTTCGGGCCCCGTTTCCAGACTAGCGGTCCAAGGATTCCCAGAGACCGCCGGGAACAACTGCGCCCCTTATTCCGTTGGCATCGCTACGAGCATGCCGCCTGCGTCCAGCCGGCACCCAACAGAACGGAACCACATGGTCAGGGCTATCTGGAACGGAAAAGTCATCGCCGAATCCGCGGACACCGTGGTGGTGGAGGGCAACCACTACTTCCCGCGCGACGCCGTCAACGCCGGCTACCTGCGGGACAGCGACCTCTATTCGGTCTGCCCATGGAAAGGCAGGGCCAGCTACCACACGCTGGAAGTGGACGGGAAACTGAACGTGGACGCGGCCTGGTTCTACCCGGAGCCGAAGCCGCGCGCCAAGCAGATCGAGGACCGCATCGCCTTCTGGCGGGGCGTGACCATCGAGCACTAGCAGAGCGGACGACGCCGGGAGGTTCCCGCCGTCGTCCGCTCCCTTGTGGGCCGCCCCGGTCAGTTCTTGGCGACGTCCAGCTCAATCACGGCCCAGGACAGCGCCGGAAGCGTTGCCCGGAGCTCGGAGCCGCTGGCCTTCGCCCCTTGCAGCGGCTTGAGTCCCACCTGGTCCGGGCGGTCCTGGCTGTTGGCGGTGAAACGGTCCCCGCCCTCAGGGATCTCCAGGACCTCCGCGCGGACCACCTGGCGGGCATCAAACCCGCGCAGTGAGACGTCGATGTCCGCCGCTTCCTCCAGGCCGCGGTTTGCCAGGAAGAGCGCCACGCGGCCCGTCTCCTCGTTCCACGTCGCGCTGACATCCACCAGGTCGGTGCCGCCGAAGCGCGCGTTTTCGTACTTGTCCGAGTCAACGGACAGGCGCAGGATCTGTCCCGTGGCCAGCTCGGCCATGCGGGCGAACGGGTGGAAGATGGTCTGGCGCCAGGCCGGGCCGTTTTCCTCGCTGAGGATCGGGGCGATGACATTGACCAGCTGCGCCTGGTTGGCGATCTTGACGCGGTCGCCGTGGCGGAGCAGCGAGTTCAGCAGGGTTCCCACCACCACGGCATCCGTCACGTTGTACTTGTCCTCGATGAGCCGGGGGTGCTCGCGCCAGCCGGCCTTGGCGACGTTGCGCAGCTGGTCCTCGGTGTCCCGGCCGCGCTGGTACCAGACGTTCCACTCGTCGAAGGACAGGTTGATGTGCTTCTTGTGCTTGCCCTTCGCCCGGACGGCGTCGGCAGTCGCGATGACTGATTCGATGAAGTAGTCCGTGTCCACTGCGCTGGCCAGGAAGCTGCCGGCGTCGCCGTCGTGCTCCTGGTAGTAGGCGTGGAGGGACACGTAGTCCACCTCGTCGTAGGCGTGCGTCAGGACAGTCTGTTCCCAGGCGCCGAAGGTGGGCATGCCCGAGTTGGAACTTCCGCAGGCCACCAGTTCGATGTCCGGGTCCACGAAGCGCATGGCCTTGGCGGCCTCCTGCGCCAGGCGGCCGTATTCCTCGGCAGTCTTGTGGCCGATCTGCCAGGGGCCGTCCATCTCGTTGCCCAGGCACCAGAGCTTGATGTTGAACGGATCCTTGTGGCCGTTCTTGGCGCGGAGGTCGGACCAGTAGCTGCCGCCGGGGTGGTTGGCGTATTCCACGATCTCGCGGGCCGCCTCCACGCCCTTGGTGCCCAGGTTGATGGCTTCCATGATTTCCGTGCCGGCCTGGCGGGACCAGTCGACGAATTCATGCAGGCCGAACGCGTTGGTCTCCACGGTGTGCCAGGCGCCGTCCAGCCGGCGCGGACGGTTCTCGCGCGGGCCGATGCCGTCCTCCCAGTTGTAACCGGAGACGAAGTTGCCGCCCGGATACCGGATGACGGTGGCCCCGAGTTCCTTGACGAGCTTGAGGACGTCTTGCCGGAAGCCTTTGGCATCGGCTTCGGGGTGGCCCGGTTCGTAGATGCCGGTGTAGACGCAGCGGCCCATGTGCTCCACGAAGGAGCCAAAGAGGCGGCGGGGAACTTCGCCGATGGTGAAGTCGCGGTCGAGGGTGATCCGTGCGCGGGACATGTACAGCACTCCTTGGTCGTTGTTCAGGTCTGTTTCGTGGCGTTGGTTTGCAGGCGGAAGGTGCCGGTTCAGGTTCCGGCGAGGCCCGTCGTCGCAACGCCCTTGATGATCTGGCGCTGGAAGAAGAGGAAGACGAGGATGAGCGGCAGCGCAGCGAGCAGGGCGGACGCCATGTTCTGCGCGTACTGGATGCCGTAGGCGCTCTTGATGGTCTGCAGCCCCACCGGCAGGGTGAGGAGCGCGCCGTCGTTGGTGGCGATGAAGGGCCACAGGAAGTTGTTCCAGGCGCCGATGAACACGAAGATGGCGACGGCGGCAAGGATGGGCCGGGACAGCGGCAGGACGATTTGGGTGAAGATCCGCATGCGGCTGGCGCCGTCCATCACCGCCGCTTCTTCAAGTTCGCGGGGAATCTGGTCGAAGAACTTCTTGAGCACGAACACCATCGCCGGGTGGATGACCTGCGGCAGGATGATGGCCCAGGAGGTGTCGATCATGTGCAGGGCGAGCATCTGGTAGAAAAGCGGGATGATCAGGACCGGCGGCGGGACGATGATGGAGGCGATGATCACCGTCATCAGCACCTTCTTGCCCTTGAAGTTGATCCGGGACAGTGCGTAGGCCACGAGCGCAGAGATCACCAGGGTGATGGCCGTGATGGCCGCCGAGGTGTACAGCGAGTTCCACGTCCACAGCGGGATGTTGCCGTCCTGGAACACTTTCACGAACGCTTCGGGCGTAAAGCCCGACGGCGGCACCCAGCTGATCTTCGGAGCCGCGGCATCCGTCTCGGTCTTGAAGGCGGTGGCGGTTGCCCAGGCGAAGGGGACCAGCCAGAGGACTGCGATCAGCGCGGCAACCGCGACGGCGGCGATCTTGCCTGCCGTCATTTTCTTGCGTGGCTGGCGGAGGTCCTGGCTGGTGCTGATGCCTGACTCGGGGCGGTCGAGGGTCTGAATTGCCATGGTTATGCACTCCTGCGGCGGGTGATGACGAACTGCATGACCGAGACGAGCACTATCAGTCCGAAGAAGATGTAGGAGATGGCTGCGGAATAGCCCAGCCGGTAGCCGGTGAATCCGGTTTCAAAGATGTACTGCACCACGGGCCGGGTTGATCCTCCGGGCCCTCCGGCGGTCATCTGGTACACCTGGTCGAAGATCTTGAGCGAGGCGAGGATCTGGAGGAGCACGATCATCACGGTGGTGGGGGTCAGCTGCGGCAGGGTGATGGAGAAGAACTGGCGCCAGGCCCCGGCACCGTCGAGGGATGCTGCCTCATAGTGCTGGTGCGGGATGTTCTGCATCGCCGCCAGGTAGAGCAGGAAGTTGAACCCCACCGTCCACCAGAGGGTGGCAATGACGATCGCCCACATGGCCACGTTGGGGTCGTTGAGCCAGGCGACCTTGGGGATTCCGATCTTGGACAGGGAATCGTTGATGAGGCCAAGCTGCGGGTTGTACATCCACGTGAAGAACAGTGAAACCACGGTGGACGCGAGCAGGTACGGGGCAAAGTAGGAGAGCCGCCACAGCCACTGGGCCGGCAAACCGACATTGAGCAGTGCCGCCATCACCAGGGCCACCAGCACCAGCGGGACCGTGCTGATCACGGTGAAGTACAGGGTGTTGCCGAGTGAGCGCCACATGCCGGCGTCGGACAAGGCTTCGGCGTAGTTCGCAAAGCCGATCAGGCTGTCATTGGCTCCGGTCAGGGACTTGCCGGTGAGGCTCATGTAGACGCCGTAGAGAAGGGGCCACACAAGGAAAACGAGGAAGAAAACCAGGAAGGGCGCGGCGAACCCCCAGCCGCTGAGGTTGCTCCTGGTGAGGCTCCCGGGGCTCCGCCGGGCTGCTAGTGAAGAACTCATGAAGGACTCCTTTGTCGCTCGGTGGGTTTAGACGGGGTTGGGCCGGGAAAGCAGGTGGTTGGTGCGCTCTTCGAAGGCGTCCCAGCCGGCGGCCGCTTTGTCGCGGCCAAGGAGGACGTTCTGGACGTTCTCCGCGAAGTAGGTCTGCCAGTCAGATCCCGAGCCGCTGAACCAGGCTTCGGGGTCGTAGGCGATGACGTCGGCCGCATTGGCATAGTGCGCCTGCGGTGTGAGGTCCTTATAGGCCTGGGACTGGACCACCGGCTGGTACGCGGGAATGTGGCCCGCTTCTGCCCAGGACAGTGATCCCTTGAGGACGTCGCTGACGAACTTGTAGACGTCGCGGCGCTTCGTGTCGTCCACGTTCAGCTGCCGCGGAAGGACGAAGGAATGCGAGTCTGCGTAGGCAGCCGGGGTGCCGTAGAGCGTGGGAATGGTGGCCGCATCCACCGGCAGGCCCGCCTTCTTGAGCGTCGGCAGCTCCCAGACACCGCTGAACAGCATTCCCGAGCCGCCGCGGGCGAATTCCGCGATGCCCGTGCTGATGTCGCCGCTCTTGGCCGCGATGGTGTCGTCGAAAAGCGATGCCATGAAGTCCAGCGACTCAATGGCTGCGTCCCGGTCGACCTTCATCGGCCGGCCCGGCGTCAGGGTGATGTCCGCGCCGTGCTGTTTGTAGAGCGTGTAGAAAAGCCGCCACATCTGGGATCCGCTGCCAAGGTAGCCAAAGGACAATCCGTGGGCCTGGGTGACCTTCTGCATCTCCCTGGCCATGGCCAGGAACTCCTGCGGGGAGGCCACTTCCTGCAGTTGTCCGTTTCCGGCCAGGACTCCAGCCTTCCCGGCGACGTCCGTGTTGTAGAACATGACGAACGGATGCGAATCCAGGGCGATGGAGAACACCTTGCCGTTCTGCTGGCTCTTCTCCCAAATGCGCGGGGCGAAGTTGTCGCCCGTGACGCCGTGCTCTGCCAGCAGCGAGAGGTCCCAGGGGTCGATCAGGCCGCCGGGGGCGTAGCCCGGCACCCGGCTGGCATGCATGATCGCCAGCTCCGGCGGACGTCCGCCCGCAGAGGCCATGGCCAGTTTGGTGTAGTACGGCGGCCCCCACGCCAGCACGGTGGGATGCACCTTGAACGCAGGGTTGGCCTGGTTGGCGCCGTTGATCATCGCCTGCATCTTGATGCCGTCGCCACCGGACAGCAAATGCCAGAACCCGATGTCCCGCACGCCGGCAGCCTGGGCGTTTCCGCCGCAGCCCGTCAGTGCGCCTGTTGCCAGGACGCTGCCCAGGGCGGCCGTTCCTGTCAGTAACTGCCGGCGGGACAACTGTTTCCCGGGCAAAAATTCAAACTGCTTCACCAATCACTCCTTTGGATGGGTCCGCTGAAAGGTTCCTACTGTTGCCTAAAGTTCCGGTTCCGGCGCGCTCCGTCCCCGGCAGATGTCTTGGGGGAAGTGACGCAGGTCTCACGTTACATCGATGTAATGGCTGCCGCAAGGAAAAACTGTTAGCGCAAACAACTTGGTGGAATGCTCTCGTTTCAGCCGCGGCTGCTATCCCGCTCCACGATCGTGTAGTCGATGGAGACCACGCGCTGTTCCTGGCCGCGGTCCGCCATCCGCTCCGTCAGGAGGCGTAGGGCTTCGCTGGCAATGGCGCGCTTGTCGAAGGAGACAGTGGTCAAGGAAGGCACGGCGTAGCGGCCGTCGGCAATGTCATCGAAGCCCGCCACGGCAATGTCGTCCGGTATCCGCAGGCACCTCTTCCAGAGCACGCTCAGGGCGCCGATTGCCATGGAATCGGTGAAGCAGAACAACGCTTCCGGAACAGGATGCGTGTCCAGGTAGGCCGTAAGCGCATCGGCGGCGGTCTGCGGCGTCCATCTTTCGCAGGGGATCAGCAGCGACTCGTCCCGGTCAATGCCCAGGATCCCCAGGGCCTCTTCATAACCTTGCGTCCTCTGGATCGCCGCGGCGGATCCCCGGCCCTCGGTGGTTCCCAGGACGGCGATCCGGCGTCGCCCGGACGCGGCCAGGGCGAGGGTCATGTCCCGCGCGGCGCCGACACTGTCCACGTGCACGCGGTCGGCGAGCTTTTGCTTGACCTCACCGAGCAGGACCACTGGCGGCAGGGCAACGCCCACCTGCACGGCACTCTCGTCCAGCACTACGGGATTAAGGATGAGCCCGTCGATCAGGTTGGAGCGGGCGCGCACCATGAGTTCGTGTTCGCGCTGGGGATCCGAGCCGGTCTCCTCGATCTGCACGATCCAGCCCTGCTCGTGTGCCACTTCGACAATATTGTGGGCAATTTCTGCCGAGTACGGCGTGCCCAGGTCAGGCAGGGCCAGCGCAATCACGCCGGACCTCCCGTTACGCAGCCCGCGGGCGGAGAGGTTGGGGACGTAATCCAGTTCGAGGATGGCCTGCTCCACCTTGGACCGGGTGGCCCCGCTCACCGGAACGATGCCGTTCATCACGTTCGAGACAGTCTTGGGTGAGACCCCGGCACGGCGGGCGACATCCTTGACCGTTGCGCGCAATGCTCCCCTTCCAAACTTTCCGGGCAAGAGCCGGCAGCGAGTGGCCGCCTTCCGACGGCGGGCCTGCTGACGATTTTACCGCCAGTCGGGACGGACGACGGCGGGACCTCCCGCCGTCGTCCGCCTCCTGCGTGAGGGGTGCAGGCGGGGCTACCAGCCCGGCATTGCCGGGGGTAACGTGGCGATCAGGCTGATACCCGTCCAAGGAGGAACCCGGCATGGAAGTCGTCACTATCGAAACGCCCCAGCTTGGCGACCGCACCTACCTGGTCCACGACGGCGCGGTGGGCATCGTCATCGATCCCCAGCGGGACACCGACCGGGTGGAAAAGGCCGTCGCGGACGCCGGGGTGAGGATCACGCACGTGGCGGAAACGCACATCCACAACGACTACGTCACGGGCGGGCTGCAGCTGGCCAATGACCACAACGCCGCCTACCTGGTCAACGCCGCGGACGACGTTCCTTACCGCCGCCAGCCGATCTCGGACGGAGACACGGTGCAGGTGGGAAGGATGGTCCTCAAGGCGGTGGCCACGCCAGGGCACACCCACCACCACCTCTCCTACATCGTCACGGACGGCGAGCGCCAGGCCGTATTCTCCGGAGGGAGCCTGCTCTACGGCTCCGTGGGCCGCACCGACCTGGTCAGCGACGAAGACACCGTGCCGCTCACCCACCACCAATACGCCTCGGTGCGGCGCCTGGTGGACGAGGCCGGCAAGGACGCCGGGCTCTACCCCACCCATGGCTTCGGCTCCTTCTGTTCCTCAGGCCCGGCCAGCGGGGCGGAGTCCTCCACCATCGGCGAGCAGCTGAAGGAAAACCATGCCCTGACAGATCCGGACGAGGACCACTTCGTCCAGGAGCTCATCCACAACCTCACGGCTTATCCGTCCTATTACGCCCATATGGCCCCGATCAACCTCGCAGGACCCACGGCGCCGGACCTGGAACTGCCCGACTCCCTGGACCAGGATGAGCTGGCGGCCCGCCTCCAGCGGGGAGAGTGGGTGGTGGACCTGCGGAACCGCATTGCCTTTGCCAACAGCCACCTCAGCGGCAGCGTCAGCTTCGAATACGGCGACGGCACCAAGTTCACCGCCTTCCTGGGCTGGGTCCTGCCCTGGGACGAACAGCTGACCCTGGTGGGTGAGCACCAGGACGTGGAGAACGCCATCCGGGACCTTTCCCGCATCGGGATCGACAACCCGGACGCGGCAATCGGCAGCGGACCCGGGGAACTCGCGCCCGGGGCACCCACCTCCTCCTACCGCAGCGTTGGCTGGCAGGAAGTGCTGCAGAGGCCCACCGACGAGCCCCTCCTGGACGTCCGCCGCACCGACGAGTTCGAAGAGTCGCACATCCGCGAGGCAACAAACATCCCGGTCCACGAGCTGCTGCGCCGCATGGACGAGGTGCCCGCCGGGCGGCTGTGGGTGCACTGCGGGTCCGGGTACCGCTCGGCGGTGGCGGCAAGCCTGCTGCAGCGCGCAGGCCGCGACGTGGTGCACATCGATGCCAAATTCCGCGACGCGAGGAAGGCCGGCCTCGCCCTGGCATGAGGGCTCCGCCGGCGTGAAACGGTGCCTGCCGTGTTAGAGGTTCGCGGCTTCTTCCTCCGCCAGCCTGATCATGCGGAGTTCGTCCTCCACGGCGCGGGACGGCCAGTAGTCCTTGGCCAGCTCACTGGCCCGGACCCTGTCCGCTTCCGGGAAGAGCTTGCCGAGCAGCCCGGCCGCCTGGAGCAGGGCGATCAGCGCTATGGTCCTGGGTTCGGGGGCCTTGGTGCCGGTCTTGGCGGACGCGGAATCCTGTACCTGGGGTGCGGCAGTGCCGGCATCGGTGGCCGTTGCGTCGGCGGCCCCTGTGTCCGGTGGCTCGAGGTTGGACGGCGCACCGCTGAGTGCCGCTTCGATCTTTTTCAGGAGTGCGGCCTCCGGAGCATGGTCCTTTTCCGGGTAGCGCACGGCGCGGAAAAGGCCCAGGTGCCTTTCGCCGACGTGTTCCACGATGCCCAGGGAGGCCATCCCCTCGTAGACGCGCTGCACTTCGGCGCGGCTCTCAAGCGCCGAGACCCACCATCGTGGAGTGTGCGGCCGTGACTTGCCGCGGAGGAGCTCCAGCTCGTGCTGCAGATGGGTGTCCGGAGCAGTGCCGGCAACCCTGACGTGCTTGCCCTGCAGCTCGATAGCACCGAGCAGGTCCAGCTCGGCCAGCACAGCACCTGCCAGCGTGGTCCGCAGTGCGAAGACCGGAATTTCGGGTTTTCCGGTGGTGTCATTTGTGGCCAGCAGCAGGAACGCCTGGGGAAGGCTCAGTTCCATCGCTTTCGGTGTTTCAGCGTCCATAGCACCATGGTGCGCCCGCCTGGCAGCGGCTACTACGGCCGAAGTACCTAGTTTCCCGGCGGATCGGCAGGCATAAGCTGATACCGTAACGTCTCTTCCAGCGCCGGGGAGGTCGCCGTGGACACCGAAACTGCCGAAGTGGTTGACCATGATGTCACCACAATCACCTGCGTGTGCGGCAACACCGTCAGCAAGGACGGATTGATACAGGCCAACTCACGCGGCGTCCCCGTGCATTCAGGAGAACCCCCTGTCCCGCCGGAATTGGCGGAATGGCCCGCCGATGAGGACCTCTACACGCTCTGTCCCTCCTGCGGCCGCGTCTACCGTGACGCAGTCATCGAAGAAACGGGGACTGCGCCCGTTGCCTTCCGGGTCGACGTCAAGGACGGCCCCATTGCCGAGGCCATCCGGGTCCACTGGAACCTCTCCACCTGAACCACGGGCAGAAGGAAACGGACGACGGCGGGACGTCCCGCCGTCGTCCGCTTGCGTGTCGCATCCGGAGGGGTCGCCGGTGGGCGGCGTTGCTGGCACACTGGCCCCATGAACGAGGCACTCTCCCCCTCCCGCAGGCCTGGCATCCGGGCAGCGATGTTTGTGGATTTCGACAACGTCTTTACCGGCCTGCAGGCACTGGATCCGCTGGCGGCGAAGCGGTTCGCCGAGGACCCGAAGCATTGGGCGGACGCATTGTCAGCCGGCGGTTCCGGGGAGGGGCCCCGCCGCTTCCTGATCCGCAACTGCTACCTGAACCCGATGGTGTACTCGAAGTACCGGACATATTGGACCCGGGCCGGTTTCCGCGTGATCGACTGCCCGTCGCTCACGCAGCGGGGGAAGAGCAGCACGGACATCAACCTGGTGCTCGATGCCATGGACGCGCTCTCCGGAAGCGGCGGGATCGAAGAGTTCTTCATCGCCTCGGCCGACGCCGACTTCACGTCCCTGATCCAGCGGTTCCGTGCGGCTGACCGGATGACGACGGTCATCGCTGCCGGCGCGGTGGCGTTCGCTTACCGGGAGATGGCGGACCACGTTGTGGAGTCCCACGATTTCGTTGCGATCCTCAACGGAACGACGGTTGAGCCCATTCATGCGATGGCGTCTGTGAAGCAACCGCAGGTTCCTCCCGCAGCCAAGGCCAAGACGAAAGTAAGCTCCCCGGCAATCCGTGAGGTCCTGGAGTTCGTGCGCTCCGCGCCGGGACCGGTGGTCGGCGCGATGGTGGCCCACCGGGCGCTCACGGCAGACCCTTCCCTGAAGACGGACTGGGGCGGCTTCGGAAAGTTCGGGACCTGGGTCTCGCAGATCGGCAAGGACGTGGAGTATTCGGCAGCCCAGGGCGGCTGGGTCTGGGACGGGAAACGGTTCTCGGTCGAGGATCTTCCCGTGCCGGCGGAGCAGCAGCCGGGCGTCGAAGAGCAGGTCACCCGCGTGACGGATGTGCCGGCTCTTTCAGCGTCCCAGTTCCGGCAGATTTTCCAGTCCTTGGCGGCCCGGCTTCGTGAACATCCGGTCAACCGCACCGAGCTGAGCCGCCAGGTGCGGGACGACTGCGTTAGTGCCGGCCAGCCGGTGTCGCGCAACGCGGTCAGTTTCGTCCTGCAGGGCCTCGCGTACGCCAACTTCCAGCTCAGCGACCAGGCGACGGCCGCGGAACTGGCAGCAGCGTGGACGGCGAATGTGGAAGAACTCTGCCGGGTGGCGCTGCTGGAGTTCGATGCCGCTGAAAAGCTGGCGGTTCGCCGGTGGGCCAGCGGCGGGCTGCTGGATGCCTAGACGTGCTGGTCGAAAAGCACCGGGTTGCCGTCCGGATCCAGCACCATAAAGCTCGCCGGGCCCTTGGTTCCCTCGTCCGCTTCGGAGACGAACTCCAGGCCTTTGGCCTTCAGTTCCCGCTGGATATCACGCACGTCGGTGAACGGGTCCACCGCCTCGGCGTCCTGGTTCCAGCCCGGGTTGAACGTGAGCATGTTCTTCTCGAACATGTCCTGGAAGAGGCCGATGACCGTGTCACCATTTTTCAGGATCAGCCAGTTCTGCGTGATGTCGCCGCCGAACCTGCTGAAGCCGAGTTTCTCGTAGAAAACAGCGGAGGCCGCAATGTCCTTGACCGCCAGGCTGACAGAAAAAGCGCCGAGCTGCATGTCCTACTCCACTCTCCATAAGGGACGGAACTACCGAGTGCTGCCGGCTGCTGTCCGGCGCAGCAGGAACAGACTACAAGCAGAACGCCGCTTCCAACATGGGGAGATCCATCCAGGCGCATTGAAGGCGCCGCCGTCAAGGCCACTGCCTCCGGCAGCTATTATGCTGAGCGGACCATCCTGAGGATGGGTTGGGGGCACAGGGGGCGCCGGTGGTATCAGGTTTTGGCAAAAGGGATTCTTCGGACGTGCCTGGCAACGGGCTGAATATCCCGGGCGTCCGCCGTTCGCCGAGCGGGCGCATCCCGCAGTGGGCCATAGATGAGGCGCTCGGGAAGCTCCAGGATCCTGAACCTTGGCGCGCCGCTCCCACCCCGGTTGCATCAAAGAGGCGGAGCTACCGCGGGACAAGGCCCGGGCGCACCCTGAGGTGGAAATCGGTGTCAGCCACCGTCCTGGGCCTGGCGCTCGTTGCGGGGCTCTACTTCACGCCCACTTTGTTCGACCGGTTCGTCCTGCCAGCGGCCCTGCCCCACCTGCCCGGCGCCGATGTCCCTCCCCCTGGGTTTGAGGCGGCCTCGTCTCCCCTCGGCGTTCCGGCCGCCACGACAGGATCCACCGCGTACGTTCTCCAGGAGCCACCCGACCCGGACCAGCAGTTTGTTGCCTACGACCCGTGCCGTCCGATCCATTACGTGGTGCGGCCGGACCTTGCGCCGCCGGGCACGGACCAGCTTATCCAGCAGTCCGTCGCTGCCGTGTCCGCGGCCACGGGCCTGCAGTTTGTGTATGACGGACCTACCACGGAGGCCCCGTCGACGGACCGGGCGGCGTACCAGCCTGACCGTTACGGCAGGAAGTGGGCGCCCATCCTGATTGCATGGTCCACACCGGAGGAGGCACCGGACCTTGCCGGAAGGGTTGCGGGAACCGGTGGAAGCTCCTCGCTCCAGGTAACAGGCGAGCCGTACGTGTACGTCACCGGCCAGGTCCAGCTTGACGCGCCGGCACTGGCTGAAACGCTGGCTTTCCCCGACGGGCCCGCTTTGGTCAGGGCGGTCATCATGCACGAACTGGCGCATGTGGTGGGGCTGGACCATGTGGACGACCCCACCCAGCTGATGTATGCGGAGAACAGCGGGCGAGTGGACTTCGGGGAAGGGGACCGTGCCGGCCTTGCGCTGTTGGGCAGGGGGAAGTGCGTCCCGCGGATCTGAAGCCAGCTAAAGGGGGCCTGCTGTTACCTGTTTCAGCAGACACTCCCTAACGCGCCCGATAGGCCGTTGACTGGAGGAAGGCCGCGCACAAGCGTGCCGGCACGGACTGCCAGGGGCAAAGGAGTCATCATGCATACACGAACACTCGGACAGGGACTGCAGGTTTCGGCGATCGGCCTCGGCTGCATGGGCATGTCGCAGGGCTACGGCCCCAACCCCGGGGACCGCCAGGCGATGATCGGGGTGATCCGTGACGCGGTCGGCCTGGGAGTCAACTTCTTTGACACCGCCGAGGTGTACGGCCCCTACGTCAACGAGGAAATCGTCGGGGAAGCACTCGCGCCGGTGCGGGACGAAGTAGTGATCGCAACGAAGTTCGGGTGGCGGATCGAGGGCGGCAAATCTGTGGGGCTGGACAGCTCACCCGAGCAGATCAAACGCGTCGCGGACGAGTCGCTGCGCCGGCTGCGCTTGGACACGCTGGACCTGTTCTACCAGCACCGCGTGGACCCCAATGTGCCCATTGAAGAGGTGGCCGGCGCCGTGGGCGAGCTCGTCCAGGCCGGCAAGGTCCGCCACTTCGGGCTCTCCGAGGCCTCGGCCGCGACCATCCGCGCCGCCCACGCCGTCTTTCCGGTGACGGCCGTCCAGAGCGAGTACTCCCTGTGGACCCGGGATCCGGAGCCGGAAGTGCTGCCCGCCCTGGCCGAACTTGGGATCGGGTTCGTGCCCTTCAGCCCGCTCGGCAAGGGCTTCCTTACCGGGACTGTGGATACGTCCACGCAGTTCGCGGAAGGCGACGTCCGCGGCACCATCCCCCGTTTCACCCCGAAGAACCGCGCCGCCAACCAGGCGCTGGTGAAGCATGTCGCGGAACTCGCTGCCGCCAAGAACGCCACCCCCGGACAGATCGCGCTGGCATGGCTGCTGGCACAGCATCCCTGGATCGTGCCCATCCCCGGCACACGCCGCCGGGAGCGCCTCGAGGAGAACACCGGAGCGACAGCCGTTGCGCTGTCCGCCGATGATGTGGCGGACCTGAACGCCGTCGCCAGCCGGATCGGGGTGCAGGGCAACCGCTACAACGATACGCACATGCGCTACGTCGGGCGGTGAGCGGCGGCGGTTGCAAGCGGACGACGGCGTGGCGGCGGTCGGCATCAGTGAACCGGAGCTTACGCCCGGCGTGCGGCCACACTGATGCTGGCCACGCCGTATTTGCCGGTGGCCTTCACCGCCCGGCTGGAGAGGAAGCGGTAGGCCCCGTTGGGGCGGACGGTGTCCACCGTGAACCCGGCCGACTCGATCGCCGCCAGGAAACTGTCCTGCTGCATGGCTCCGCCAATGCACGCGGCCCACAAGGACGCGTCGCACGTGACATTTTCCGGGAGCGGCACCGCAGAAACGATGTCCGCAACCACCAGGCGGCCTCCGGGTTTCAGTGCCCGAGCAGCTGCGTCCAACACGCGCGCTTTCTCCGGAACCAGGTTGATGACACCGTTGGAGATGATGCAGTCCAGCGAGCCCGGCGGGACGTCGGGGGCCTCGACGCGGCCCTGCCGGAATTCCGTGTTGGCAAAGTCCGCGCCCAGGTGGCGGGCTTTCTCCACCTGCGCAGGTGTCATGTCGACGCCGATCACCGCGCCGGTGTCTCCTACCGCGAACGCGGCGAGGAAGCTGTCCATGCCCGAGCCACTTCCAAGGTCCAAAACTGATTCGCCGGGCTGCAGGGCCGCCAGGTCGTGGAAGTAGCCCACGCCGGCAAAAGACTCGATGGCAGGAGCGGGAATGCGGTCCAGGTCCAGGCTGGGATAGCCCAGTCGTTCGGCGAGTGCCCGCCCGGTTTCGAAATGGAATTCCTGATGCGGGTAAGTGGCGACCAGCTCATACATGGAGCGGACACGGTCCTCGAGATCGGCGGTATCGAGCTGTCCCGGAGTGGTTTCCATGGATCTTCCTGCCCTTAATTTCACGGACTTGAAAGCGGTGGGATGAGTCTCCTCGCCTCCAATTTGAACGTCAAGAGGGCGCAGGCGCCACCGACGCGGACAAACGGCGGGAGGTCCCGCCGTCGTCCGCTTTCCGTTTGCGAGGCGCCGCTTCCTCAGCCGGCGCCGCCCGGCACTTCTAGAGCTGCCCGGTGGGGCCGGTGTCCTCGACTTCGCCGCGCCAGCCGCCGGTTTCGGTACCGCGCGATTCGATGAAGTCCTTGAACTTGCGCATGTCAGATTTCACCTGCATCTGGTCCATCTTCAGTGCCGCACCTGCTTTTTCAGTGAGGGTTTCCGGTGCCCATTCGAAATGGACCCTGACCTTCGTGTGGTTGGCATCCAGGGGCGTAAACCTGATGATGCCGGCATGGGACTTGCCGTCGGTGCTGCGCCAGGCGATCCGGTCGTCAGGCTCCTGGTCGACTATTTCAGTATCGAATTCCCGCTGCACACCGCCCACCTTGGTAACCCAATGGTTGGTGGTGTCAGTCAGCTGGGTCACGGATTCGACACCGGACATGAACTGCGGAAAGGATTCGAACTGGGTCCACTGGTTGTACGCGGTCCGCAGCGGCACTGCTACTTCAACGGTCTCTTCAACGTGTTCCATTGCTTCCTCCTCATGAGGGACGGCCGCAACAGCGGACCGGCAGAGTTTGCCATCCTGCCAGTCAGGCAGCCGCCACTTTTGCACGATAAGTCCGGCGGGCACCGGTGTCCAGACCTTCAGGATCGCGGACGACGGCGTGAGTCTCCTGCCGTCGTCGGCTTCCGTCTGGTGGGCGCGGGCGATGGCGGGCTGCTGCCCTACTTAACGTTGCTTAAGACTTTAAGGGCTCATAAGGTGACGTTGTTCACACAAACCCGCTGCTGTCCAAGGAGGTGCCAGAAGTGGAGCTTTCGCTGTCCGAGCCAAGACAGGGCCGGTTCGTTTCTGCAGCCTCCGTGGCCCGCGCCGCGGGTGTCTCCGCTGCCACCGTCTCGTATGTGCTCAATGGAAAAACGGGCGTTTCTCCGGAAACGCGCCGCCATGTCATATCCGTGGCAAACGAACTCGGCTTCCGGCCCCGGAGTTCGGGCCCCGGCCTCGATCCGCAGCGCACGCGCGTCATCGGGCTCGTCCTGCCCAACATCGTCAACCCGATGTATACGCGGTGGGCGCAGGGGGTCATAACTGCAGCCGCGGAAGCTGGATATGAAGTATTTACTGCCACCACGCAGGACGATGCGGACATCATGAGCCAGATTACGTCCACGTTGGCTACCCGGAATGTGGACGGCGTCATTATTGCGGCGGCATTCAGGAAGGACGCCACCGCGCTGCGCACTTTGAGGGCAGCAAAGATACCTTTTGTCTATCTGTCCCGCAGGTCCACCTACCTGGAAGGGGATTTTGTTGGGATCGACGACATCGCTGCCGGGTCGCTGATCATGGAGCACGTCATCTCGCATGGGTATAAGGACATTGCCACCGTCATTGGTCCCCGTCTTTCAAGCGCGTCGCTGGCCCGCGAGCAGGGCTTCATCCGAACAGCGGCGGAGGCAGGCATCACCATCAGAGGCGGCTGGAAGATCAGCACCCACCTCAACAACACCGGCGGACGCGTCGCTGCGGCGAGACTATTTGCCTCGGGACAAAAACCGCGTGCTGTGGTGTGCGGCAGCGATGAGATTGCCATCGGGGTCATGGAATATGCCCTCTCCCGGGGACTCCGCATCCCGGAGGACGTCGCAGTCACAGGTTCCGACGGTCTCCCCCACAGCATTTCGGGGCTGATCAACCTCACCACCATCATCCAACCCCAGCAGGAAATGGCGAACGAGGCGTTTGCCATCCTCCTGAAGCGGATGGAAAAGCCCTCCACCCTCTACCAATCGCTGACGTGTGCACACCAACTGCACATCGGCAGAACCTGCGGCTGCAATCCCGCCGCTGTCCTCTGACCTTCCCCCCTAAATCACCCGTCGATAGCAGCAAACGTTCGGTGGCAATGACGCCGTGTGCCTTTTTGCTGCCCGATCCACCTAAGGAAAAAACATGCCCTTTCCCGGACAAACGGCGATGCGATCGCCAAAAGAAGTCAGCACGCTCATTCTGCGCAAGCTCATGCCCTTGCTCATCATTTCGTACATCATGAGCTTCCTGGACCGGACAAATATCGGCATTGCCAAAGGCAGGCTGGAAATTGACCTCGGTATTTCGGCGACCGCCTATGGCATCGGCGCAGGCCTCTTCTTCCTGACCTATGCACTCTCCGAAATCCCGTCGAACCTCATCATGCACAGGGTCGGCGCCCGGTTTTGGATTACCCGGATCATGGTTTCGTGGGGCCTGATATCCGCCGCCATGATGTTCGTTACAAACGAGTGGTCCTTCTACATCATGCGTATGCTCCTCGGCGTCGCCGAAGCCGGCCTGTTCCCGGGGATCATGTATTTCCTGACGCAGTGGTTTGTGCGGAAGGAGCGCGCGAAGGCGAATGGCCTCTTTCTCCTGGGCGTCTCCTTTGCGAACATCATCGGCGCCCCGCTTGGTGGTGCGCTGCTGAATATGGAAGGAATTGGGGGCCTGCACGGGTGGCAGTGGATGTTCCTGATCGAAGGCCTCCCGGCGTGTTTCCTTGCCATCATCGTCTGGAAGATGCTGCCGGACCGTCCCACGAAGGCCAAATTCCTTAGTTATGAAGAAGCCGCAGATCTTGAGGCAAGGATCGCCGCGGAAGACGCCGAAGGCTCGGCGGCGTCCGGCACCCATAAGCTGTCCGGAGTCTGGAAAGACAAGCAGATTCTCCTGGTGGTGGGCATCTACCTCAGCGAGCAAATCGCCGTATACGCACTTTCCTTCTTCCTGCCGTCCATTATCGGCACCTATGGCGATCTGTCCTCATTCGAAATCGGCCTGCTGACTGCCATTCCATGGATCTTTGCCGCCCTCGGCTCCTATTTCGTTCCGCGCTTCGCCAACACAGGATCCAAGGCCCAAAAGCTCGTGAGCACCACGATGATCGGCATTTGTGTGGGCTTCACCCTGGGGGCCATCTCCGGCCCGGTTGTGGGCCTTATCGGGTTCTGCCTCGGCGCCTTCTGTTTCTTCGCCATGCAGCCCATTCTCTTCACGTTCCCGGCCAGCCGTCTCAGCGGTTCCACCCTGGCTGGCGGTATCGCCTTCGTCAACACCATCGGCCTCTTTGGCGGATTCCTCGGCCCGTACGTCATGGGCTACATGCAGGATGCCACCGGGAGCAAGCTGGCTGGCCTCTGGTTCGTCGTCGCCGTCTGTGCCGTTGGCGCCTTCCTGTCGTTCTTCCTGAAATACGGCGAACTCGACAATGAAACCTCCGACTCCGATGCCGTTGCGGTCTCGGCTCGGTAACCGCATCACCCACTTCAGGAGATAGAAATGGACTTTTCCGGCAAAAGAGTACTTGTCACCGCCGGCGCCAACGGAATCGGCCTGGCGATCGCAAAGAAGTTCAAGGATCTTGGCGCCCACGTGTACGTGACCGATATCGATCAACGGGCGGTCGAAACTGCCCGGAAGTACGGCTTCAAGGCCAGCGTTTCCGATGCCTCCGTCGAGGAAGACGTCATTCGGCTGATGTCCTCTGTGGAAACTGAACTTGGCGGCCTCGATGTCCTGGTCAACAACGCCGGGGTGGCCGGCCCCACAGGGCCGGTGGAAACGCTTACCAGCGATGCATGGACCCGTACATTTGACGTCAACATCCACGGCCAGTTCTACTGCGTGAAACACTCCCTCGGGATGCTGCGCAGGGGGACCGACCCCGCCATTGTGAACCTTTCCTCAGCGGCAGGCCGCCTCGGGATGGCAGGCCGCAGCGCCTACTCCGCCTCGAAATGGGCCGTCGTCGGGTTCACCAAGACCTTGGCCATCGAGCTTGGACCCGAGGGGATACGGGCGAACGCCATTTGTCCCGGAGCCGTAGACGGGCCCCGGATCCAGGCTGTTATCTCGGCCAAGGCGGACATGCTGGGCAGATCCGTGGAGGACGTTGCCGCGGTCTACAACAACCAGTCATCAATGCAACGCATGGTCACTGCGGAGGACATCGCCAACATGGCAGCCTTCTCCGCGAGCAGCCTGGCCCGGAATGTGAACGGCCAGGTCCTCGCGGTGGACGGCAACACAGAAAAGCTTTACTAAACGCAACGGACAAGGAACACACCATGGCACAGCGAAAAGTCATCATCACAAGCGCCGTCACCGGCGCCATCCACACGCCGTCGATGTCGCCGCACCTTCCTGTCTCTCCGGAGGAGATCGCCGACGCGGCCATCGGGGCGGCGGAAGCGGGCGCGGCGATCGTCCATATGCATGCCCGGGACCCTCGGGACGGCCGCCCGTCCCAGGATCCTGACCACTTCGCGCCGATCCTTGAAAAGCTAAAGGCCAATACCGATGCCGTCATCAACATCACCACCGGCGGTTCGCCGCACATGACGGTGGAAGAACGCATGCGGCCGGCGTCCATCTTCAAACCCGAACTGGCGTCCCTAAACATGGGTTCAATGAACTTCGGCCTGTATCCAATGCTGGAGCGGTTCAACGACTTCGAGCACGACTGGGAACGCGAGAACCTCGAGAAGAGCCGGGACCTCGTCTTCAAGAACACATTCCAGGACATCGAGACCATTCTCGGCATCGGAAACGGAAACGGCACCCGCTTCGAGTTCGAGTGCTATGACATATCGCACCTGAACAACCTGGCGC
The DNA here is from genome assembly GCF_009741265.1 of Pseudarthrobacter sp. GA104. Classification (GTDB taxonomy): domain Bacteria; phylum Actinomycetota; class Actinomycetes; order Actinomycetales; family Micrococcaceae; genus Arthrobacter. The sequence continues at coordinate 2,780,838 of NZ_WOWL01000001.1, read as the reverse complement.
ATTTCCACGCCCGCGGCCTGGCCCGGGGTCCCCTGTTCGTGCAGTCCGTTTTCGGTCTCCTGGGAGGTATTGGCGCCCATCCCGAGGATCTGATGCACATGCGCCGGACCGCGGACCGCCTCCTGGGCGACCAGTACGAGTGGTCCATCCTGGGAGCGGGCAGGAACCAGATGCCCCTGGCCACCATCGGCGCAGCCATGGGCTCACACGTCAGGGTGGGGCTGGAGGACTCGTTGTGGATTGGACCCGGCCAGCTGGCGAAGACCAACGCCGAACAGGTAACGCGCATCCGCACGATCCTGGAGGCGCTGAACTTCCAGATTGCGACGCCGGACGAAGCACGCGAAATTCTCCAGCTCAAGGGCAAGGGGAACGTCGGGTTCTGACGCATCAGACTCACCACAAAGAGTAGTAAGCGGACGACGGCGGGAGGCGCCCGCCGTCGTCCGTCACCGGATGCAGGTGGTGGCGTTCGCGGAGGCATCCAGCGTGATGCGCTGCAGGTAGGTTTAGGCTGATGATCTCCGTTGACCGGGACGGTCCAGCACGCTGCGATGTCCATCAACTCCTCGGCGAACACGTACGCCACCTCGCCGGCCGAAAGCGTCCACGCCCCTGGACCACTCCGCCCTGTCCGGGCCGTCGATGACGTTCTGGACCGCCCGCGAGGACGGTGATGTGCTGGGGTGCGGCGCACTCAAGCTCCTCGAATCCCCGCCCGGGGCAGCGCTGCACGGCGAGGTCAAATCCATCGTCTACTTTGCGACCGGGACCGCGGACTACTTCGCTCCGGCACGGCGCCTGTATGCCCGGAACGGCTTCACCGAATGCCCGCCGTTCGCCGGCTACGCCCTGGATCCCAACAGCGTTTTCATGGAACTTCGCTTCTTAGGACGGCCCTCCGGCTGCCCGCGCGGGCGCGCTGCGGATATTGAGGTGACAACATGGCTTTCCCTACTCCCAGCCAACGCCCCACAACGGGCCGATGACATTGGCCGCCCCAGTCGTAGGCTACTGGTAGGCCGGACGCCTAATGACGGGCCCCGGATCCCGAAGGGAATGACGAGTGGACAGTAGTGCTGGTTACTGGTTCTTGAGTGCCGCCGAGTGGGGCAACGCGGCCGCCGACGTGCATGCGGGCAATGCGGGATCGCCGTCCTGGTCGGAGGGCAACCTGGTGCGGCCCCTGGTTCACGGTGCCACCTATTTCGCCCGGCTCCACGAGGAGCTGTCCGCTCTGCAAGCGGGAGACCGCGTGTGGTTCACCGACTGGCGAGGCGACGGCGACGAAAAGCTTACGGCGGACGGGCCGGCCATCGGGGAGTTGCTGGCGCGGCTGGCCCGGGACGGGGTGGAAGTGCGCGGCCTGGTGTGGAGATCGCACGGAGAGCGCGTGTCTGCACCCATGAGCAACCTGTCCAACGAGCACCTCAGCCGCCAGATCAACGACGCCGGCGGTGAGGTGCTGCTGGACCAGCGGGTGCGCCTCTTCGGCTGCCATCACCAAAAACTGTTCGTCATCCGCAACCGTAATGACCCTTCCCGGGACGTCGCATTCGTCGGCGGGATCGACCTCTCCCACAGCCGCCGGGACGACGCCGATCACATGGGAGACCCGCAGGCGGTGGAGATGGATCCCCGGTACGGGAAACAGCCTCCCTGGCACGATGCCGCCCTGGAACTGCGCGGCCCGGTTGTGGCAGATGTGCTGAAACTGTTCGCGGAACGGTGGGATGACCCCCATCCCCTGGACCGGCGCACTCCTTACCGGATGCTGCTGCAGCGCCTGGCCGATATGCCCCGGCACCCCGAGCCCCTGCCGGAAACTGCGCCGCCACCGCCGCCGGCGGGCCATCACGCCGTGCAGCTGCTGCGCACCTACGGCGTGAAGCATCCGCCGTTCCCGTTCGCACCCGATGGTGAGCGGAGCGTTGCCCGGGCCTACACCAAAGCTTTCGGCCTGGCCCGCTCCTTGATTTACATCGAGGACCAGTACCTGTGGTCGGCTGAGGTGGCGGCCGGCATCGCAGCGGCCCTCGAACAGAACCCCGCATTAAACGTGATCGCCGTGGTGCCCCGCTACCCGGACTCCGACGGCCCGCTGGGAGGGCCACCCAAGCGGCTCGGCCAGCTGCGCGCCATTGAAAAGATGCGCCGCGTTGCCCCCGACAGATTCGGCGTGTTCAACCTGGAGAACAGGGCCGGGACGCCGATCTATGTCCATGCCAAGGTCTGCATCATCGACGACACCTGGTTTACGTGCGGATCGGACAACTTCAACCGGCGGTCCTGGACCACGGACAGCGAGCTCACCTGCGCGGTCATCGACAACTCCGCTGGCCAGGGGGAGGCGCCCGGTGCTGATACTGGTTCCGGGGCGTCCCGGCCTTTGGCCCAGGGGCTCCGGCTCCAGCTCTGGGCTGAACACCTGGGCCTGGACCAGGATGACCCCCGGCTACTAGCTCCGTCGGACGGGCTCGCCCTGTGGAATGCAACCGCGGACGCTCTGGATTATTGGTACGAAACCGGCCGACTCGGGCCCCGGCCCAAGGGACATGCACGGCACCACACCACAGAACCCGTGCCGCGCCTTCAGCGTCTCTGGGCGGACCCTGCCTACCGCCTTCTGGTGGACCCGGACGGCCGCCCCCGCAAAATCCGCGGCACAACCAAGTTCTAGGCAGGATCCACCGCGCCAGCCGGTACATTTGAGCCGATGATTTCCATTGACCGGGACGACCCCGCCCGCGGCGACGTCCATCAACTCCTCAGCGAACACCTGGCGGACATGTTCGCCACCTCGCCGGCCGAAAGCGTCCATGCCCTGGACCATTCCGCCCTCTCGGCGCCGTCAATCACGTTCTGGACCGCCCGTGAGGACGGCGACCTGCTGGGGTGCGGCGCACTCAAGCTCCTGGCGGCCCCTGCCGGCCCGCCCAGGCACGGCGAGATCAAGTCCATGCGCACTGCGGCAGGCGCTCGGGGACGGGGCGTAGCCACCTTGATGCTCCGCCATATCCTCGACGACGCCCGCACCCGGAACCTCGAGCGCCTCTACCTTGAGACCGGTACCGAGGACTACTTCGCCCCCGCCCGGCGCCTGTATGCCCGGAACGGCTTTTCCGAGTGCCCGCCTTTCGCCGGCTACGTCCTGGACCCCAACAGCGTCTTCATGGAGCTCCGACTCTAGGACCCGCTCCAGCGGACACCGGAAACACAGCCCGGGGCGTCAGGCGGCGAGGCGCGCCAGTATGGCCTGTTCCAGTGGGCTATCGGTTGCTGGCAGGCAGCCCGGCGGCCAGAGTGGTGGTTCCCGGTCCGGGTGCTCGGCGGGATAGCATCGGCCGGTCGGCGAAATCCAGCCGGGCGGCCGATCCTTTCCTGCCTGCATCGGTGTCCAACCCGACCCGTGTTTGAGCCGGTGGTGCTTCGGGCATGCCTGCCCAAGGTTGCTGATTCCGGTGGTGCCGCCGCGCTGCCAGGCGGTGAGATGGTCCGCCTCATTGTCCAGGCTGTTGTTGCTGCAGCCCGGGAAGGTGCACGTGCCGTCCCTCATCTTGAGCCACCGCTTCAACGCTTCCGGGAGCCGGTAGCTGGTGCGCCCGATTTCCAGCGGCGCTCCATCCCTCGGGTCGACCAGGACGCGGTAGAACGAGTTGGCACCGTCGGCAACGAGCCTGCGTGCAATCGACGGCGGGACCGGCCCCAGCCCATCGACCTCGGCGGGTTCGTCCGTAAGGCCCAGGAGGGAGAAGACCGGAACGGTAACCAGTACATCAGCCTTAGGGGAAGGCACGTCTCCGACGTCCTGGTTCGCACTGCCCAGCAGCAGCCCAGCGGCGATGTCCGCGCGCAACTGGCTCAGGTTGCGCGGTTCGCCCGGGCTTTGAAGGCCGCGGGCCAGTGCCGTCGACTTGTTCCAGATAGCCAAGGCCGTATCTCCGGGAAGGTACAACGACAACCAGGCCATGCCGTCCCGGTCCGGGCTGAACTCCATCCGCCGGTCCCCCACGCTCTTTGCGTGGCGTGCCTCAAGCGACTCGGGGTGGTGGCGTTCCCGCCACGCCCGGACCTTACGCCGGAACCGGGCAGGCGCCAGCTCTCCGGGTGCGGCACCGCGGGCCGGTCGGGGCGCGTCCGGGTCGAAGAAGTGCGCCTCCAGGGCAGAGGCGGCTGCGGGGCTGAGGCCGGTTGTTTCGTCGACCACGATGCGGGCGTGCTGCCAGCCGATGGTGCCGGTTTGCAGCGCATCGAGTGCCGCCGGCAACGACGTGGTTAGCGCGTGGGCCTCCCCCAGCAGGGCGGACGCGGCCCGTTCACCGATCGTCAGCACGCAGGCGACTTCTGCCACTCGGCTCACCTCCCGCGCCGACGCTTCATAGGCGCTGGCCGGCGGGCCCTCCAGCACCGCTGCGGCCTCCGTGTAGGCAGCCACCAGCCGGACTTTCACCGCCGCCGTCGCGGCCTCAACCCGTGCCAGCACCCCTAACCCATCCAGGCACGCCTCGGAAAGCTCCTGCAGCGGATCAGCATCAGCATCAGGAAGCCGGTAGGGCGCATCCGCGGCGGCCGACGGGCCGGCCACAACACCCGCAAGCTCATCAACCAGCCCGGTCACCGAGTCAACGGCAGCCACCAGCTGGGCCCTGACTTCCGCATTGACAACCACACCGGCTTCCATAACCACAGCATGGCAGGAGGGTCTGACAACGACGACGGCGGGAACCTCCCGCCGTCGACCGCTCACTTTAGGCTGCGTCCCAGCCCTGCGCTTACCCGCACAGGCGCGCCATCTCCTCGCCCATCGCAGAAGCAAAGACGTCGCCCGGCACGTTCAACGCGTCGAAGTGGATCCCGCAACACAGATTGCCGCCGTAAGAGACAGCCGCGACACCGAGCCGTACGTTTCCCGGGAGGATCCCAAGGGGCCAGAGGGCGATAACCGGGGCTCCGGCGAGGCGGTAAGTTCCTTTCGGACCCGGCACGTTGCTGACGAACCCGGCAACAACACGCTGCTTCCGGGAGAATCGGTCCAGGATGCGGGCACCGATCGGCCCGCGCATAAACTCCAAGGTGCCTTGTTCCCTTGCCCGCAGCTTCTCCTCACGGGTCTGGGCGGCGATGAGCCGCAAGCGCACGTCGGGGTCGGGCTCGCCGAGCGGCAGCTGCACAAGCATGACTCCCACTTGGTTCGCTGCAGCCCCGCGGCGCCGCAGCGCCACCGGCACTGACACCGGCAACCGGGCGGCGATCGGCTCGCCGGCAGCCGCCAGGACCGCCCGGAAGCCGGCCGCGGCCGCGGCGAGGAGTGCGTCGTTTACCGTGGCACCCCGCGGACGCACCGCCGTCTCCAGGGCTTCGATATCTGTCTGCAGAAAAGCGACGCCGCGGTGCGAGCTGCGCTCACCGAGCAGCACCGTGCCACCCACGCCAGAGCCCCACAGGGTCTTGAGGATACGAAACAGGCCGGTCGTAACCCGACGCACGGTGCGGCGTAAATCGTTCCCGGGCTGGGACTGCGGTGCCTTTTCCGGCAGGCGCAGATGCGCCTCACCCGCCGGCTGCTCCCCCGGTTCCCCGGGATCAAAGAGCTGCTGCACGATCACCGCCGCTGTCATCCCGTCGGCCACCGCATGATGGATCCGCAGCACAACACCCACGCCCGTCGCTGAGGCGCCCGGTACCACCAGGACCTCCCACATCGGGCGGTCCCATGCCAGTGGCTCCCCCGTCAGTTCGGCACACTTGTCCTGAAGTCCCCCCAGGCCATCGACGGGCTCCACGAGACGGATGTGGTGCTCGACGTCGGGCACGGATTCAACCCAGTGATGTCGGCGGCCCACTTGGATTACTCTTTTGCGGAGCGCCGGCAAATCCGCAATCCGCTCGAGGAGCGTCGCCCTAAGCCGCGCCATGTCCGGTGTGCCGTCCGGAGCCAGGAAACCGCCCGGCCCGAGCAGGCAGGCGGCCAGGAACACGTTGACCTGCCCGGCGTGGTCGAGCACCAGGTTCGCCTCATCAGCAGGAGCCAGCTTTTGCGTCGCCGGGTGCATGCCTTGACAGTAACCGCGAAACACCGGCTTGTCAGCGCGTGGGCGGACAGGAAATCACTGCAGCCCCTGACGTCACACAACGCCACCGCATCCAGATAAGGACAGGCAACGCCCTACCCTTAACAAGTGACTTTGACTAAGATGCGAACCGCCGCCGCGAGCTCCCTCGCCGCCGCCGGTCTCCTGTTTACCCTCGCCGCCTGTTCCGCGCCGGCCGCCAGCCAGCCCACCACTTCCGCGCCGGCCTCCTCCGCCGCCGCTTCGTCGAGCGCCGCACCCAGCACAGCATCCGGCACGGCCGGGACTTGCGACGGCGTGAAGGTCATCGTCGATTCCGGCGCACTGAAGCAGTCTGCCGCTGACAAGTCCGTGTGCGTGCCCGTGGACGGTCCCACTCTGGCATCGGACGTGCTGGGCAAAGCCGACGTGAAGATCGAGGGCACCGCCAAGTACCCCACGAGCTTCGCGTGCCGCGTCAACGGCGTGCCCGCTGCGGACTTCGATATCAAGCACAAGGGCGGCACTACCCGCGAAGCGTGCGATGACAAAAACACGGTCTCTTATTGGGCCCTCTGGGTGAAGCCCGCCGCCGGCACGTGGGCCTACGCGCAGGAAGGCCTGGACAGCCTCAAGCTCAGCCCCGGCGAGAGCCTGGAACTGCTCTTCACCGTCGACGGCGAACCGGCCGCCCCCGCGGCATGACCTTCCGACCCGCGCCGCTGCGCGCCGGCATTGCTCTCGCCGTCGTGTTCATCGCGGCGCGGGTCATCTACCGCGTCCTTTTCAACGGCGCGGGCCTTGGCTCGCCCATCCTGCTCGACCTGCCGGCCATGCGGCTGCCGGCCCCGTACGCCCACGTGGTGTTCCTCGGTCCGGTCACCGGGCCCGGGCTGTGGGCGGCGGTCCTGTCCGCCCTGCCGATTGCCGGGCTGTTTGTCGGCTTCGGACTGCTGAACGCATTCGTGGACGTGGCCCGCGGCTTCGTTCACCTGGCCCGCCGCGGCCCCATGCAGGGCCTGGCCCGCACGCTCGTCGTGGCATGGGCGGCACTCCCCGCGCTGGCCGACGCCGTGACCTCCGTCCGCTTGGCGTTCCGGTTGCGGGGCGAACGCTTCGGACCCCGCGCCCTGGTGCCCGTCCTCGAGCGCACCCTTGAACACGCGGCCCGGGTTGCCGCCGCCCTGGAGCTGCGCGGCTTCGGGAGCCGCGCCGCCCAACAACCGGGGAACGACGACGGCGGCCCGCTCCTGGTGCGCGACGCCCGGTTCCGCATCGGCGACGCGCAGGTCCGCGTTGCCGGGTTCACGCCGCAGAGCGGGTCCATCACCGTCATTACGGGGCCCACGGGCTCCGGCAAGTCCACCATCCTGCGGGGCATTGCCGGCCTGCTCTCCCACGTCGACGGCGGCGATATCTCCGGCACCGTGCGCATCGCCGGAACGGACCGCGCCGCCACGCCGCCGCGCGATACCGCCCGCCTCATCGGCGTCGTCCTCCAGAATCCCCGTGCCGCCTTCGCCAGCACCCGCGTGCGGGACGAGATCTCCCTCGCCCTTGAGTTGCGCGGTATGCCATCAGCCGCCGCCAATGCCCGGGTGCTGGAGGTCGCCCAGCGCATCGGGGTCTCGGCGCTGCTGGACCGGAACATCAGCACCCTCTCGGCCGGTGAGGCAACGCTCGTGGCCATCGCCGCCGCGGTGGTGGAGCAGCCTCCCCTGCTCCTGGTGGACGAGCCGCTGGCAGACCTAGACACTACGGCCCGCAGGCATGTCATCGGCGTGCTCAACACCCTCGCGGGCGACGGCGTCTGCGTCATCGTGGCGGAGCACCGGGCCACGGCGCTCGTCCCGGTTGCCGACTCCTGGTGGACCATTGCCGACGGCGCCCTGGTGCCGGGCGCCGCGCCGTCGGCGCCTTCACACCGCGATGCTTCTCATCCAGCGCCGGCACAACCGGCCGATCAAGCGCTCGTGCTGACAGCGACCAACCTTGCGGTGCACCGCAAGGGCACGCCGCTGGTGCGCGACGCCTCCCTCACCCTGCACCGCGGTGAAGTGGTGGCCCTGGTGGGGCCGAACGGGGCCGGGAAGTCGTCCCTGCTCGTAGCGCTTGCCTTGGGTGAGGGGGAGGGCGGAGTAAAAACCAACGACGGCGGAACGGCCGACGGCGGCCGCGTCGCCCTGGTGCCGGACGCCTCGGACGACCTCTTCACCAGGGATACGGTCGAGGGAGAGCTCCGCGCGGCCGAGCGGCGCCTTGCGCGCCGAAAGAACGGCCAACAGCCCGAGCCCGGCTTCGCGGCGTCGCGCCTGGCCCGTTTGCGGGGAGACGTCAGCATTCCCATTGGCCACGAGCATCCCCGGGACCTTTCTGCAGGCGAGCGCCGGATCCTGGCCATTGCGCTGCAGACCATGGACAGTCCCCCGGTTCTCCTGATCGACGAGCCCACCCGCGGACTCGATCCCGCGGCGCGGACGGCGGTCTCGGCCGCGCTCCGGGCCGCGGCGGAGGCTGGCACTGCAGTCCTGATCGCCACCCACGACCACGACTTTGCCCACGGCCTCGGCGCCCGGATCCTCCCGATGCGGGACGGCGTCGCGCCATCCTCAACGGTGACTGACGCGCCGGAACCGCTTGACCTGATTCCACGGCAGGCGGGCGCCCGGCCAAAGCCATTCACCGAACCGGACTTCCAGGGCGCGGAACGGAAGCCCCGCATCCGGCTGCCGCGCGGCGTCGAACTCGCCGTCCTCGGAACCGCAAACCTCGTAGCCCTCGCAGCGTTCTGCTGGCCGCTGCTTGCTGCGGCCCTCCCGCAGGATGCAGCCGCCGCCCTCCCCTACGCAGCGCTGGCAATCGCGCCGCTCGCCGCCGTCGCCATCGTTGTGTCCCTGGACGGCTCGGTCCGCTCGGCACATACTGTGGCGCTGCTCGGCGTCCTGGCCGCCGTCGGTACGGCAGTCCGGGTGGCGAGCACCGGCGTCGGGGGCGTTGAAGCAGTGTTCATCCTGCTGATCCTGGCCGGCCGGGCGTTCGGCGCGCGGTTCGGCATGCTGCTCGGCGCCGCCACCATCGCCCTCTCAAGTGCCCTGTGGGGCGGGATCGGGCCGTGGACTCCGTTCCAGATCTTCGCCTGTGCGTGGGTGGGTGCAGGGGCGGGGCTTCTTCCCCGGCGGGTGCGGGGCAAGGCCGAACTGTGGATGCTGGCGGCCTACGGCGTCGTGGCGTCCTACCTGTTCGGCCTGCTGACCAACCTGTGGTTCTGGCCTTTCGCGGTGGGCGCCGGCACCGGCATCTCCTATGTGCCCGGCGCGCCGCTGGGCACCAACCTGAGCAGCTTCCTGCTGTACTCGCTGGTGACGTCGACGGCGGGCTGGGACACCCTGCGCGCCGTCACCACCATCATCGGCATCGCGGTGGTGGGCCGGGCGATCCTCGCCGCACTAAGGCGGGTGAAGCCGGTCTCCAGCGCAGGCGGTCAAGCCGAAAAGGCTCATTCCGCCCAGGCCAAAGACCGGCTTCACATCGGGGTTTGAGGCTACTGATGGAACGCGCCGACCCGATGGCTCGTCAGGGTGTCTTGCTTTGCGCGGCCTCCGTGAGGAGACGGCGGGCATCGTAGTCCGTCAGGAATGCCTGGTCCTCGAGGGCTCGAACGCTGCTCTTCACGGCCGCCACGTAGTCGCCGTGGTTCCCGTACAAGCCATCGAGCACGTCCTGCCCAAGGGGCCGCTCGTAGCCGGCGATGAAGCAGAACGACGCGCCGGTGGCAGTGCCGTACCAGGTGCTCGTCGGAGCGTCGAGGAACGGCGAGCGCAGGCCGCCCTGCACGTTGCCGAACTCGTCCAGCACCGGCGCGCCGTCGCGGACGAGGATCGGTTCAGCGCGCGGCGGCGCGATGCCCTCCCGGACCCAGAGGTCGAGGTTTTGCAGGGCGGAGTTGAAGAAGATGGAGCTGGGGAACCTGCTGCGCGGCCCCTCGTTGCAGGACGCGGGCGGGACAGACCGGCCCGCGGCGATGATGTCTTCGGACGAGGCCGAGAAGGTGAGCTCGTCCGGTGTGGCGTGGCCGGCGCCCGCCATCTCGTAGTGCCGGTACCGGTCCCCTGGAGCGTCGCTGTCGGCGCGCCGGGATCCGATGCCCCGGAGGTAGTCAGACTGGGACATGATCCGCATGATGGGCACCCCGACGTCCTTGAACTGGCGGCGGACGTCGTTGGCGGGCGGGGCAGTCTCGCACTGGTTCATGGGATACGCGCCAGCGAACGCGCCACCGGCCACAGCGACCATGTACGCGTCATAGACCGGCTCGCCGTCGGACTCGACGACGAGCGGGTGGACGCCGTTGATGTAGTTGACCAGGAAGCCTCCGGTCTGGGAGTAGCCGAAGCCGTAGGCGTGCTCCACGCGGGTGGTCGGCGATCCGTAGCGCAGCGGGTTGGCGGGATCATTGCTCTTGAGCCAAGCGCCGACTTGCGAGTAGATGTCCCAGATCAGGCCGTTCTCCGTCGTCCGGGATGAGTCAGCGGCCACCGTTGCACAGTTGCGGGGATCGGTCAGCGGCAGCGGATTGGCGAAGGACAAGGCCTCGTACCGCGCCGAATCGAAGTTCTTGAGCGCCTCAACGGCTATCGGCTTGGCGGTGATGCCTACCCAGGCGTCTCCGTTGGCGACGATCTGCTCATGGGCCATTGCCCAGCCGATGTTGAGGTCGAACAGATTACTGGGGTTGAGCATCTCAACCACCACGTTGCCGCTGAACTTCTGGCCCTCGGCGGGCTTACGGACCAGGACGCGGGTGGTGTAGGGGGCGTCGGGGGTTCGGATCTGGGCGGGGCCCGCGGCGGGCCAGCTATAGACATTCGAGGTGCCGCTGACCAGGTACTCCTCCTCGTCATAGCCGAGCTTCGATAGATCCTGGGGGACCTCTTGATGGCTGGCCGCACCGAACGGGTTCGACTCGGCGGTAGCCGCCAAGGGACCCTGCACAGTGGGTACCGGCGTCGCCCCGGCAGACTCTGCGACCTGCCCGGGCGGAGCGGGAGCCTCTGCGTTGGCTGGAACGGCTGACGCGCTGAGGCCCGCAAAGGCGAGGGACAGCGTCAGCAGGATGGATGCTCGGGCACGGGTGTTCATCGATGCTCCTTCTCGGATCCGGGCTGCACTGCCCGGCGCGCTCCGGAACACAGGCTTCGGCGCCGTGTGCCCTTGCTGCGAGATCGACGCTCAGTTCAAACGTGACAACGTCAGGGAGCGATGTTACTCCACAGTAGATATGGTTGACCGAAACGGTCAAGGGTAGGTATTGACTGTCATGGCGCCAACGGTGGCGCAGCGAGCATCAACCGCAAATCCTGTAAATAGGGGTGAAGCCGGTCTCCAGCTCGGGCGGTCAAGGGGGCGCAGGCTTTTGCAGCGGGCTGCATCGATGTCGCTGTGAAGGTCATAGTGGGAGGATCCCTAGGATTCGCAATTCCCCGTGGATAGTCTGGGACAGGATGCCACTCTACGGAGGGTCAGGGAGAATGTGATCGAAGCAGCTGCTGCGGTAATCGGCCGGAACAATGTCACCATATCCGGCCGGGATGATGGGCCTGTGATGATGTTCGCCCATGGTTTTGGCTGCGATCAGGCTATATGGCGGAAGCTGCTGCCCTATTTTGTTGATGATTACCGGCTGGTGCTTTTTGATCATGTTGGTGCAGGACACTCCGACATCAGCGCCTATGACTGGGACAAGTACGGGTCCCTGAATGGGTACGCGTCGGACCTGCTGGAGATTTGCGCCGCCCTTGAACTCGATGACGTCATCCTGGTGGGCCACAGTGTCAGCACGATGATCGCCGTGATCGCCGCAGTGCAGGACCCCAACCCTTTCTCCCACTTAGTCCTGCTTGCTCCTTCACCCCGTCATACGGATGACCCGTACGACGGCTACGTGGGCGGGTTTTCGAGAGAAGACATCGAGGGCCTGCTGGCATCCCTGGACAGCAACTATTTCGCCTGGGCCGCGGCCCTGGCGCCCATGGTTATGGGCAACCCGCAAGAGCCGGAGCTAGCGGAGGATCTGCGTGGCAGCTTCTGCCGGACAAATCCAACCATCGCACGGCACTTCGCCGAGGTAACCTTTTTCTCCGACACCCGCCCTGAACTGAAGAAGGTGCGCACCAGCTGCCTGATTCTGCAGTGCTCCGACGATCGGCTTGCCCCGCCGGAAGTGGGCGCCTACCTGCACAAGAATCTGGAACACAGCACCCTGGTGCAGCTCCAGGCCACCGGGCATTGCCCCCACGTCAGCGCCCCGGAGGAAACGGCCCGGGAGATTCTCCACTACCTCGATACCCGCTCCTGACAGGCGCCGCTGGCCCCTCCCCCGCCCGGTTTTGCCCGGTCGAGGCAGGTTCAGTCAATGATTGCCCATTTCAGGCGAGCTGCAGGATCCGGGTTCAGGCGAGTTTGGTTACCTGGTAGGTGTGGCCGGCCGCGCGGAGTCGCTGTATGAGCACGTTGCCGAGTGCGGTGGCCGGTGTCAGCGACCCTTTGGCGGTTGGCAGCCGGTCACCGTCGAGGGCAAGAGCGAGTGCAGTCTCCCCTGCCATCACGGCGGTGGCGGCATAGCCGGGATCACCGGGGCCAGCAGCAATCGCCTGGTAACGCTGGCCGTCCTCGGTGCGGGCGGTCACCTGGGAGTGGAACCAGCCCGCGCGCTGCGTGCTGATGCTCGGACCCGTACCCGGTGCCGGAAGAAAGCGGTCGAGGACCTTCCGGGTGGGCGGGAAGGCCATCGCGCCCGTGAATGCCCGAAGCCCGAGTGCCATTGCCCCGGCGAGGACCGCTCCTGCCGGTCCGGGGGCCACCCCCATCACCTCGCCGTACTGAAGGGAGCGGCCGTAGGCCCAACCCTGCAATGCGTTGCTGCGGCGCACTATCCGGGTGTTGACGGGGGCCATGATGAACGGCGCGGTCCAGGTGCCGTCAGCCGAACGGCGTACAGGACCGGCGTCGGGTGGCTGGGGTGTTGTCGGCTCCCGGGCGCGGTCGGGGCTCAGAGCGAAGGGGTCCGCGGCTAGTGACCTCAGGGCGGTGCTCGATCGCATCGCGTCAAGCTGCCCGCGCATCGATTCGAACGTGCCTCCGCTGATGCCGCCCTTGGCCTTAGCAACGAGTTGGACCTCGGCTAAACCGCCAGCGCCATCGGCTTCTGCGGCCTGATGAAGCAGCAGTACGGCGAGGTCGGACGGCACGGAGTCGTAGCCGCAGGAGTGCACGATCCGTGCCCCGGTCGTCCTGGCCAGAGCGTCGTAGCGATCGATCGCCTCCCGGATGAAGGACACCTCACCGGCGAGGTCGGCGTAGTGGGTACCGGCCCGGGCACAGGCCTCGACGACGGGTAGTCCGTGTTTTGCGTATGGACCGACGGTGGTGAAGAGCACGCGTGTGTTCGCAGCCAGGGCGGCGATTGAGTCCGCATCCTCCGAGTCGGCTTCGATGAGGGCCCATCCGTGCGCCGCGGCCGGCAACTGCGACCGAACCGCCTCGAGTCTGGACGTGGACCGGCCCGCGAGTCCGACTCGCACACCGGCCGGTGCATGTTCCGCTATGTAGGCGGCGATCAGTCTGCCAACGAAACCCGTCGCTCCGTAGAGAACGAGGTCATTTTCCCGAGATGAGGTGTCCACAACTGCAGCCTTTCACAGCGGCATTGCACTCACACCTTGAAGTACTTCGCCTCCGGGTGGTGGAACACAAACGCGTCCGTGGACTGTTCGGGGTGCAGCATCAGCTCGTCGCTGAGGACCACGCCCATCCGTTCCGGCTTCAGCAGCTCCGTCACCTTGCGGCGGTCCTCCATGTCCGGGCACGCGGGGTAGCCGAGCGAGAACCGGGCACCGCGGTACTCAAGCTTGAAATACCCCGCTGTGTCCTTGGGCTCCTCGGCGGCGAAACCCAGCTCCTTGCGGATCCGTGCGTGCCAGAACTCGGCCAGCGCCTCGGTGAGCTGCATGACCAGGCCGTTGAGTTCGTAGTAGTCGCGGTACTGGTTGGCGGCGAACATCTTGGAGGTGAACTCCTCGATCTTCGAGCCGGCCGTGACCAGCTGCACCGGCAGCACGTCGATGTGGCCGGATTCGCGGGACTTCACAAAGTCCGCGAGGCACAGGTGCCGGTCGCGGCGCTGGCGCGGGAAGTCGAAGCGCAGCCGGTCGGTGCCGATCGGACCGCCGGAACCACCGTCCGGGGCGAGCAGTCCCGCGGGGCCCAGGACGCCGTCGCGATCCTCGCCGTGGTGCAGCACCACCACCTGTTCCCCTTCGGAAACCACCGGGAAGTAGCCGTAGGCGACGGACGCGTCCAGCATGCCCTCGCCGAGGATGCGGTCCAGCCAGTAGCGCAGGCGCGGCCGGCCCTCGCGTTCCACCAGTTCCTCATAGGAGGCGCCGTCTTCGCCGCGGCCGGGCTTGAGCCCCCACTGCCCCATGAACGTGGCGCGCTCGTCGAGGAACGCCGAGTAGTCGTGGAGCGAGACACCGCGCACAATGCGCGTGCCCCAGAACGGCGGCGCGGGCACGGGGTTATCGGAGGCGACGTCGGACCGGCCGGGCATCGCTTCGGGCTCGGTGACCGTGAACTTCGCGCCGCCCTTGTGGATGCGCTTCTTCAGCGGCGGCAGGCCGACGTCTTCCGGCGATTCGCCGCGGGCCACGCGGACCAGCGGCTCCATGAGGGACAGGCCCTCGAAGGCGTCCTTGGCGTAGCGGACCACGCCGTCAAACTGCTCCGCCAGGTCCTGCTCCACGTAGGCGCGGGTCAGGGCTGCGCCGCCGAGAATCACGGGCCACTTCTTCGCCAGGCCGCGGGACTGCAGCTCCGCAAGGTTTTCCTTCATCACCACGGTGGACTTCACCAGCAGGCCGGACATGCCGATCACGTCCGCGTTGTGCTGCTCGGCCGCGGCGATGATCTCGGCGATGCCCTGCTTGATGCCGATGTTGACCACTTTGTAGCCGTTGTTGGTGAGGATGATGTCCACCAGGTTCTTGCCGATGTCGTGCACGTCGCCGCGGACGGTGGCGATCACCATGGTGCCCTTGCCCGAGGAGTCGGACTTCTCCATGTGCGGCTCGAGCAGGGCGACGGCGTTCTTCATCACCTCGGCGGACTGCAGCACGAACGGCAGCTGCATCTCACCGGCGCCGAAACGCTCGCCCACCACCTTCATGCCCTCGAGCAGGTGGTCATTGATGATGCCGAGCGGGGTCATGCCCTCGCTGCGCGCCAGGTCCAGGTCCTCCTCGAGGCCCTTGCCTTCGCCGTCGATGATGCGGCGTTCCAGGCGCGCGCCCGTGGGCAGCGCGGCAAGTTCGGCGGCGCGCTGGTCCTTGAGCGCTGCGGTGTCGACGCCGGCGAACATGTCCAGCATGATGGCCAGGGGGTCGTACGTGGTGTTGCCCTCGGCGTCGTATTCGCGCTTGTCCCAGACGAGGTCCAGGGCCACCTTGCGCTGCTCTTCCGGCAAGGAGGCGAGCGGCACGATCTTGGCGGCGTCGATGATGCCGCTGGTCAGGCCCGCCTGCACGGCCTCGTGCAGGAACACGGAGTTCAGGACGACGCGGGCTGCCGGGTTCAGTCCGAAGGACACGTTGGAGACGCCGAGCGTGGTGTTGATGCCCGGGTACTTGGCGGTGATCTGGCGGATGGCCTCGATGGTTTCGATGCCGTCGCGGCGGGTCTCTTCCTGGCCGGTGGCGACGGGGAAGGTCAGGGCGTCCACGATGATGTCCTCGACGCGCATCCCCCATTCGCCCACCAGGGCGTCGACGAGGCGTGAGGCGATCGCCACCTTGCCCTCGGTGGTGCGGGCCTGGCCCTGTTCGTCGATAGTCAGGGCGATCACGGCGGTGCCGTGTTCCTTCACGAGGGGCATGATGCGCGCGAAGCGGCTGTCCGGGCCGTCGCCGTCCTCGTAGTTGACGGAGTTGACCACCGGGCGGCCGCCGATGTGTTCGAGGCCGGCCTGCAGCACGGGCGGTTCCGTGGAGTCGATGACGAGCGGGAGGGTGGAGGCCGACGCGAAACGCGAGACGACCTCCTTGATGTCCGCAACGCCGTCGCGCCCCACATAGTCGATGCAGACGTCCAGCAGGTGGGCGCCGACGCGGATCTGCTCGCGGGCGATGTCCACGCAGTCGTCCCAGCGCTCTTCGAGCATCGCCTGGCGGAACGCCTTGGAACCGTTCGCGTTGGTGCGTTCACCGATGGCGAGGTAGGAGGCGTCCTGGTCGAAGTTGACGTGCTGGTAGAGGGAGGCGACGCCGGCTTCGCGTTCGGTGGGGACGCGGGCGGGGCCGCTGCTCGCTTTCGTCTCGCGGGTGCGGAAGGGCGCAAGGCGTTCGACGACGGCGGCCATGTGTTCCGGCGTCGTACCGCAGCAGCCGCCCACCAGGCCGAGGCCGAACTCGCGGACGAACTGCTCGTGCGCGGTGGCGAGTTCGGTGGGGGTGAGCGGGTAGTGCGCGCCGTTGGCGCCGAGGATGGGCAGGCCTGCGTTGGGCATGCAGGCGATGGCGACGGAGGACTGCTTGGAGAGATGGCGGAGGTGCTCGCTCATCTCGTCCGGTCCGGTGGCGCAGTTCAGGCCGATGGCGTCGACGCCGAGCGGCTCGAGGGCGGTCAGCGCGGCGCCGATTTCGGAACCCATGAGCATGGTTCCGGTGGTTTCGACCGTCACCTCGACGAAGATGGGGAGGCGGATGCCGCGGGTGACGATGGCCTGCTTGCAGCCGTTGACGGCGGCCTTGGTCTGCAGGAGGTCCTGGCTGGTTTCGATGAGGAAGGCGTCCGCGCCGCCGTCGATGAGGCCCTCGGCCTGGAGGGCGAAGGTCTGTTTGAGGTAGTCGTAGCTGGTGTGGCCGAGGCTGGGGAGCTTGGTGCCCGGGCCCATGGAGCCAAGGACCCAGCGCATCCGTCCGTCTGTTTGTTGCGCCGCTTCGGCGCGTTCGCGGGCGATCTGGGCGCCCTTGCGCGCGAGCTCCTCGATCCGGTCGTCAATGCCGTAGTCGGAGAGGTTGGACCAGTTGGCGCCGAAGGTGTTGGTTTCGACCGCGTCGATGCCCGTGGCGAAGTAGGCGTCGTGGATGTCGGCAAGGACGTCGGGGCGGGTGTCATTGAGGATCTCGTTGCAGCCTTCGAGGCCTAGGAAGTCCTTCTCAAGTGAGAGGTCCCGGCCCTGCAGCATCGTGCCCATTGCGCCGTCAGCAATAACCACGGAGTGGTTCACGGCGTCCAGAAGCTCCTGCGAACGGGCAGGGCGGGGCACGGACTCAATATCAAGCGCAAAACGAGGCATCTAAACAGGTTACGTGTGGGGGCCGGAACGTTGCGCAGTGTGTCCATGTACTACGACGGCGTGGGTGGACGTTCCTCCCAAGACCCTTCGATCAGAGCCTGTCTTCGGTGGCCGGTCTTGGCGGAAGACCGACAACTGCAACTGGAGACGAAAAGCACCGGAGGGCTGGTTTCCTGACGCTCGAACACCGCGGGGCTATTAAGCACCTCTACCGATACAAAGGATCAAACGGATTGTTGGGCGTCTGCCTTTGCACCCGCATCGAAGGGACTCAGCTTTCTTCAGGCGGATCGAAGGTAAGAAAGCCGTCTTGTGGCTCGACACCACTGAAGTAAGCCATATTTTCGACTGTGTTCAGAGTGAAAAGCTCTGTGTACCCATCCTGTCAACAAGAGATGTCGGTCGTCCATCCAACTTAGAACCAGCCCCTGCGTGGATTTCCGGGTCGTTCCCTACACCCCTGAAATCCACCTTCATGTCAAAGCGGGAGATTGTCTTGCTCGTGGTGAAATGGCCGATCAAGAGCTCCCCGTCAATGTGCTGGAACGGCTTCACCGACTCGTCAAAAGTTGGGGACACATCTTCAGGTAGTAGCAGGCGGATTCGATGCGCACTGACCCTACCAAGTCCTATGTGCAAGCTCCGGTGTCGGTCGACGCGGGCTAATTCATGGACCCAGTAGACCAGGGTGCTTTCGGGACCCGAGTCCACCTGATAGGGCTGAGACATTTCAAGTTTGTCGAGAATGTCATGGGGAACGCCGGACAAGCGTTTCCGCTGACTGGCGTATTCCTTAGGTGTTGAGCAGATCGGATACTGGATACGCTCAGCGAGGGGAGGCGGGTTCTGGCCGGTGGCCGTTGCAACCCAGGCGTATAGGCCGTTGTCTAGCGCTGCACGAATTGTTGCCAGCCAATCACTGAACGCCAGTGACATCTGTACCGGTGCTTGCTCTCGTGTGACCGCTAGGATTTCGAACGACGTTGGGCTGATGGTGCGGATGTCGATGTCCCAAGGATGGGTCGATGTAGTCTTTCCAAGATTCACCAAATTCCTTACGCTTCGCTGTGGCGTGATGCAATCTCGCAAAAGCGAAGTCAAGGAGCTGCTGCATATCCTAACTCTAAGCTCCGGCAGCGACAGGCAATCTCGAAGGCTGCCCGCAAAAGCAGGTGGACGAGAGCCGGAGCGGTTCGGAAGGTAGATTGCCAGATTTCCGGTGTCCCGATTGCCCTAGTACGCTCAATTCGGCTTCCTCGTTCGCGGGAGCATCTCGTAAAGGTGGGGCATGGATTACGGAATAGTTGCGCGGGACGTCGCTCTGGTCGTGGTGGAATTTCTGAAGGTTCTCGCGTGGCCCGGTGTAATCCTGGTTGCCTTGTGTATGTTCCGAAAGCAGATTAACGGCATCTTCGTCCGCCTAAAAGAGGCGGCTTTCGCCGGAGTATCGGTCTCTCTAAGGGAAGAAGCCGGTGAGTTGTCGGAAAAGGTGGGCAAGCTTCCCGAAAAGCTGAAAAAGAGAGATGAGGGTTCCACAGCCTCGTCTCAGGAACCTGAAGCTGAACCTGACGTGATTGACTCGGATGAGGCCGACGTCCTGAACAATGCGAAGGCACAGATAGAGTTCAGCTGGGCCGACCTTGAAGACACCTCCCTGAACTTGCACCAACGCTTGTTTATGGGCTCAGGCGGATCATCAAATCCCTATAGGCGGCCAAATAGCGTCGTGCACGCATTGGCCGATTTACATCGCAACAAGATGATCGACAGCGAGACGTTGTCAACGTTCCGAGAGGCTCAAAACTTCAAGAAACATCTAGTGGACAACGCCAACAACGCGACGTTCGAGACCTACTCCCAGTTCCTCAACACCATCGACAGCCTCAAGCATCGGGTCAGCTTGTGGGACAAGGGAATGCTCTAGGTGAAGTTCAGCAGCAACTACCGCACCGGTAGGAGACTTCCAGACTTTGGCTGCCGCCTTGCCCATGGTTACTGCAGTGCTGGGGTGAGGGGCTCACTGCGGACTGCGGCGAGGCGGCCACGTATCTGGATTTGGATTTGGCTGATAACGGTGTTCGACAGGTTGTCGGCAAAATTTCTCGTTGTGTTCCGTCGAACCGTAGCCCGCGCGATGTTGCTTTCGGTCTCCACTCGCTGGTCCTCGAGCCGGCTGCTTCTATCAACCTATTGTTGTCATAGCGGTCGGGCTGGCTGATTCGATCGAGCATCAGTGACTGGTCATTTGCTTGTTACGAATCCGGCACGTCGTTGAGTAGTGGTGCAGACAGCAAATCTCCGACGAAAAGCTCCAAGTGCGCCGCCCTGAGATTGACTTCGTCCAGGTTGGTCCTGCTTGACTCCCCGTGCACGAGCTTGCTTCGCAACGTGTAGCACTTGCTAAAGAATGCTGCCGGTTCAAGATTTTGGTATGTCCGTCCAGATAACGCTCCGGCTGCGAGCTCCCTGCCGGCCTGCCCCACTGATTGCTCCTTCATTTGGCGCAAGGCTCCCGACAGTGAAGCTTTCAGATTCACGGGTATCCCAGACACAGCTGTCTGTGCGAGGAAGCCATCTATGAGCTGTGTGACTTCGGGAGGATGAGTTTTTTGGTTGATGAGGGTCTCCACAGCCATCATCAACGTCACGAAGCGGGTAGTGACGTTCGCATACGAAAAAGACATGCCAAAGAGGTCGAAGGCAATTCTGTGATTGAGGGTCGGGGAGAGACGTTTCTCCTTCGCAGCCCGGACAGCCTGGGCGATACTGGTTGGGTCCTTGTTTACTAAAGCCGTTGCACTGAAGTGTGAGAAAACGGGTCGAGGCTCCGTTTTGTAGATGATTTTGCCGGGCGCGTCTTTTAGGACCGGGCTGCCTTCATGTTCAAACATGAACCGCCCGGCTTCAGGCTCAGCTCGGCTGAATTCTGCTCCCGCGTACCGCCTGGCTAATCCAAGCTGAAGGTAGGATGACCATCTCTCTGCAGCTTCAGCCGCTTCTTCGCCGCTCGCGAAGCCTTCCCCGTTGAGAGCTAGGTCCGCAGCGTCTGATATGGACGGAGAGTTCAATGCTGTAATGAAGACTATCTGGGGTGCATCATCCTCGGTGGTCAGAACAAGTTCTCGTCCCGTTTCTCCGATTCGCACCCTGTCGCCCAGGTGAAACCGCTCCCGAAAGGAATACAAATTACTTGCCTCCTCGCTCTGTGGATTAAGGGTCCCACAATCGTGCGGCATTCACTACGAAGTAGCGGTTCCAGTCATCAAGGGGTGATCACGGTGATCGAGGCGCCGGTTGAGGTAGTCGCGGCAATGTTGGTGCGGCGATGGCCATGAGCCCTCGCGATGCCTAGATTTAGAACATGAGAGTTTGCATTTTCTGCGGGGGTCTGCCCCTGACCCGGGAACATGTATACCCGCAGTGGTTGCAACAGTTCTCCGCACCGCAGTCCTACATAAAACGGGAAGGTTCCTACCAAGCACCCTTTCCCCAGACAGTAGTAAGAAAGAATGCCCGGGGAAGATTCGTCGAGATTGACGAGCACCGCGGAAACAGGACCCCGAATCTACACGAGGTCACCGTAAAGACAGTATGTGCGGCGTGCAATAACGGCTGGATGTCCACACTTGAAAACGCTGTTCGGCGACCCCTCAAGAAAATGGCGAATCCACCAAGGCCCGACGCGCACGTGGTAGATGCACGCACCAAGACACAGCTTGCCGCTTGGGCCTACAAAGGTTTTCTTATGTATGACCAATACCGGGACCCGCGAGATCGCGTCTTCATCGAGGAGGACTACGTGGCCTTCAAGAACTCCAAGCGTCCGCCGCAAAGCAGCCGTATCTATATCGGAATCACCAATTCCCTCCTCTCCACATTCTCGATGTGGCACGAAACACACCTTTTGGTACTAAACCGAGATGTCGATCCGCAGACAGCTTTAGCCACTAATCCTCGCAATTTAGCGAGCTCACTTCTAGGAGTTCAAGGCGTCTACTTCATTCAGCAGTATTTCAAGCCTGACATTCCCTGGACACCACCAGCTCGACGAGCCATAGACCTAAAGGCCATGACTACCGTCGAAGCAACGCCGGCCTACCGAATTTGGCCACCCAACAACAAGCAGCTGAATTGGCCGCCACAGGTAACTTCTGACAAACAGTTCGAGAACGCGCGGTTAGCGCTTCTCCGAGTTATGAACGCCCTTCCGGCCTTGGCGGAGAGGGCGGAAAACCTCGACTAACAGGTCCATAGGTTTCCACCGCACTTCCTGCCCCTAACTGCCTTCGCACTGCATAAAGTCTCTTCTGCCAGACTTTAAAGATGCCAAATGAAAATGAGTACTCACGTGACTGGAACGACCTGGGCCTGTGGTTGGAGAAAACCCACAAACGCACATCTAACAGAGCGTCCTATCCGCCGGACGCGACGAGCCTATTGGCCCGAGATGAAACAGGCATGCCGGAAGGCTCGTCTGTTGCTGCCATCGTCCGTTCACTCCTCGATACAGCAGTTGATGACCTCACGTCCGCCTTTGGTCTCGCTGCCGGATTAGGAAGACTGCATCCTGCAGGCATCCCGACGTTAGTTCGGGGCGCGGTGGAACTTTCGGGCGTCGGGATGTGGGTCCTTACCGGAAAAGGACGAGCAGGAAGGCAGGAACGGGCGCTAAGAGTTGCGCATGATTCACTGTTTAATGCCTCAAAGTTCTTTTCACATATGGCTGCTGACCCTGGCGTCCCGGGCAACGTCCAAGCCGATGCGCGTAAATCATCCGAAGACTCCAAAGCGCAAGTCGACAGTCTCTTAGGGAGTGCGGCGTTCCTCGGCTTGAGGAAGTCCGCCATCAAGGCCCCTTTGAACAGATCAGATGCATTACGCCAAGTGGACAAAGAACGCGGCACAGACTTCTTCTCGCGATGGCAGCTCTGCTCGGGTTTCGCCCATGGCTTCGCTTGGGCACCCCAATTCTTCAACGACCTGGCATACAGGCACGTGATGGAAGGGGGCGGGGTACTGACAGGACGAGTTCTTAGCGAAGAGAGAGCGTTGGTATTGCTCCGGTGGGGGAGGCACTCGATCGAGGAGTTTATAGGATCCCTGAACATTGGCTTGGTGCCAAACGAAGCAGGTGACCAACTATCCATAGTTGCCAGCCCAAGCCTTCAGGTTCACCCGCTGTTCTCTCGCAAGCAGCCGGAGCAGGCGCTGAAAAGGCCTTAGCTTTCGACCTCTGCAGGTGCAGAAGGACCGGCACTGCGTTGAACTGCGCCCGGAAGCTGGATACCGCATGGCGGGAGGACACTTCTTCGGTCTTTCGTCCGGTCCGGTGGCGCAGTTCAGGCCGATGGCGTCGACGCCGAGCGGCTCGAGGGCGGTCAGCGCGGCGCCGATTTCGGAACCCATGAGCATGGTTCCGGTGGTTTCGACCGTCACCTCGACGAAGATGGGGAGGCGGATGCCGCGGGTGACGATGGCCTGCTTGCAGCCGTTGACGGCGGCCTTGGTCTGCAGGAGGTCCTGGCTGGTTTCGATGAGGAAGGCGTCCGCGCCGCCGTCGATGAGGCCCTCGGCCTGCAGGGCGAACGTCTGCTTGAGGTAGTCGTAGCTGGTGTGCCCGAGGCTGGGGAGCTTGGTGCCCGGGCCCATGGAGCCAAGGACCCAGCGCATCCGTCCGTCTGTTTGTTCTGCCGCTTCGGCGCGTTCGCGGGCGATCTGGGCGCCCTTGCGCGCGAGCTCCTCGATCCGGTCGTCAATGCCGTAGTCGGAGAGGTTGGACCAGTTGGCGCCGAAGGTGTTGGTCTCGACGGCGTCGATGCCCGTGGCGAAGTAGGCGTCGTGGATGTCCGCGAGGACATCGGGCCGCGTGTCATTGAGGATCTCGTTGCAGCCTTCGAGGCCCAGGAAGTCCTTCTCAAGTGAGAGGTCCCGGCCCTGCAGCATCGTGCCCATCGCGCCGTCAGCGATGACCACGCGGTGGTTCACGGCGTCCAGGAGCTCCTGCGCACGGAAGGGGCGGGGCAGGACTCAATATCAAGCGCAAAACGAGGCATCTAAACAGGTTACGTGCGGGGGCGGCACGTTGCGCTGTGTGTCCATGTACTACGAGGGCGGGAACCTCCAGGAGGTTCGGCTGGCTAGCCCAAAGATGCGGCACCAAGTCGTAATTTCTCCCGATTACTCGCCGCCGCAGAAGACGACGTCCTACAAGCGAAAGGGCGGTCGAGTTGTCAATGATCTGCGGCGAGAGTTCGGCGGGCCTGCACAGGGTGAGTCAGGCGGCGCGGCTTTTCTAGAAGCTGAACCGCTTCTGTTACTGCGTGCTGGAACGGGCGGTTACCGCTGATGATTAGGGTGACCGTGCCGGTCTTGGTGCGTGCCGTTGGTGTAGCGGCTCATGACCTCGCGGCGCTCGGCTGCAGGCCGCTGTACCACTTCAGGTAAACACAGTGGCACTGCTGGCTGGGGACAAGTTCCGCAGCGAGTCCAGGTAGAGGCTCTCGAGCGTAACTTCGGGCTGGACACCCTCCAGCTCGTGGGCTACCAGCAGTCTGCCGTTCACAGGCCAAGAGTCGCTTCCACGCTTGTGAAGCAGCACTCCGGCGCGTCTCATGCGAGGGCGTTGGTTGTGCGGGCGAATGGAGGCTTTCGAAGACTACCCGCTTCGAACCGAAGGCTCGGAAACTTTCTTGGTTGCTGCTCGGCACATCTTCAAAAGCCACTATGATCATGACGGCCGACTATGTTGGCCGGTTCCGCAGCGCGGGCCTACGATCCATAGCAGAGGACTGAAGTTGACCAAGATCATTGAGGCAGAGATTCAAGGTCTGGCTGGGTCGATAAAAACTCACAAGTTCAAGCTGGACAATTCATTAAACGTTTTTTGGGGTCTTAACGGTTCGGGAAAGACTTCCTTTCTCCGCATTCTTCAGTCTGCGCTTGCCAACGACCCAGGTGCAATTTCCGACGTTTCATTCGAGTTTGCTCGGGTCATTTTTTTCAGCGAAAATTATAACGCAACGTTAGAGCGAACTCTTAAGCGGGAGGCGCCCGGTAACCGATCTTCTCACAAAGCACCACGCCCACATGACCAGCGTTCCCATTACGACCGGTCAGACCATTTCGAAGATTCCCCTGAAGGGGAAGGATGGGTGACGCGAGTTATCGAGGGAGATGTAGGGCCCGATTACGAACTACCCTACCAACATAGCTTCCTCCCCATCAGCCGGTTGAACGACATTCAGGTCCGGCGAATAGGAAGGTTGTCTGGCGCATCAACTTATGATGTGGAGGATTTCGATTTCGAAGCCGACATTGAAACAGCCTGGCGTCAGTATAACTCGGTTTCTCTGGTCAAAATTAGGGAGATACAGCAAAAGGGCTTGGCAGACATTCTTTCAGTCCTATTTCAGAGCGTCATGGTGCGCGCTAGCGAACTACCGGAAACCGCAATTGATGAGGACGACGCTTATCGACTTGTCCTTGACTTCCTGGTACAGCAGGGAATGCAACTGGATGTTGATCGGGCAGCTTTCATGAAGCGATACCGAAATCAAAAGGAACTGCAAAGCGTCGTCCATCGAATCCGCGACGTGAACGCTGACATAGAAAAAGCAACCCGTTCCCAGCTTGCCTTTCAAAAAACAATAGAGGCACTGTACTCCGGTGATAAGAAAATTCGTTTCACCCGATATAGCAGGATCGAGGTCCAGGCGGGAGGCCGGAGGTCGATCAGCGTGGATCGTTTATCCTCTGGTGAGAAGCAGTTACTTCGCATCCTCCTCACTACACTTGCGGGCGAGTCAAGTCCAGTGATGGTTGATGAACCAGAACTATCTATGCACATCGATTGGCAACGTCAATTAGTCGCGTGTATGCAGGCTGTGAACCCAGACTGCCAGTTGATCCTTGCAACGCACTCCCCTGAAGTTGTTGCCCGCGTCCCAGAACACCAAATTTTTGAACTATGAGCATTCCCAGATACTCCCGTACCGGGTTCGCGGGCGTTGCTCGTATCACCGCCGCAAAGTACACAGTCTTCGTTGAGGGCAAGAACCATGATGCTGTCTACTATGAACGTCTCCTGACATCCCATCCAGAAATATCAAATGCTGGCGTAAGGATCATTCGGAGTTCCGAAATATCCGATGAACCCGTTAGCACCGGCGGAAAGTCGGCCGTTCTCAGTCACTTTGAGTTTTTCAAAAATACCAATCACTTGACCTTGAAGACCAATAGCCAACTTAAGCATATGGTCTTCTTCCTAGATCGCGACTTCGATGAGTTTTCAGGGAAACTTCACGATAATCCTCATATAATTTACACGCATGCGCCGGACGTGGAAGCGGAGATTTACCGCCAAGGTGACTTGAAGAAGGCGCTAGCAACGGTATTCTCATTGACCTCTGAGGAGAGTGATGCAGCGTTCGCTTTAGCGTCGAATTACGCATTCGAACTTGCCCTTCGCTGGCGGGCCTGGCTTACCCTCTGCATCGCGTCCGAGCCATTGCGCTCCAGATGTCAGGTCACCCCCTCACGCCCATCACAAATCAACGAACATCTTTACGGGGCATATGATTCGGCCGCATACAGCAGTCACTATCAGGCCCTTATTCAGACAGCAGTTGTCGAGGATCCCGAGCAGCAGTTTGCCGTGATTAGCGGGATGGTTGACTCGGTCTACGAGAGCGCAAAATACTTTCGCCTCCTCAAAGGAAAGCTGATACCCGGGTTTATCATACATTTGATTTCACCGGTCTACGCAGTCAATGAGCGAGACGTCAAGGCGAGGTCTATGCAATTGACTTTGGTAATGCTGGACAATATAAACTTTGAACATCAGGCGAGCTACCACTACGGCAGACTAGGCCTCCTAGACCCACGCTAGGTTTTCGCAACTTTGACTGCGCCTTGTGAAATTTTTGTGGCTATACGGCTCTTCGCGGATCAGCGAACTCTATTCCTCAATTTCCGCCACCGGTGCCGCGAACTGCGCTTCGTACAGCCGTGCGTAAGCCCCGCCGGCAGCCAGCAGTGAAGAGTGCGTCCCCTGCTCCACGATCTGGCCGGCCTCCATCACCAGGATGAGGTCGGCGTCGCGGATCGTGGACAGGCGGTGGGCGATGACAAAGGAGGTCCGGTCGGACCGCAGTGCACTCATCGCCTTCTGCACCAGCACCTCGGTCCGGGTATCCACCGAAGACGTCGCCTCATCCAGGATCAGCACAGAGGGCCGCGCCAGGAACGCCCGCGCAATCGTCAGCAGCTGCTTCTCCCCCGCGGACACGTTGGCGCCCTCGTCGTCCAGCACGGTGTCATACCCGTCCGGCAGCGACCGCACGAACCGGTCCACATACGTCGCCCGCGCCGCCTCCAGAATCTCGTCTTCAGTAGCCCCAGGCCGCCCATAAGCAATGTTGTCCCGGATGGTCCCGCCGAACAGCCACGTATCCTGCAGCACCATCCCCAGCCGCGAGCGCAGCTCGCGCCGCGGCACCGAGGTGACGTCCACGCCGTCGAGCGTTATCCGCCCGGCATCCAGCTCGTAGAACCGCATCATCAGGTTCACCAGCGTGGTCTTGCCCGCCCCGGTGGGGCCCACAATCGCCACCGTCTGCCCCGGCTCCGCCACCAAAGACAGCCCGGAAATCAGCGGCTTGTCCGGCGAATACGAGAACGACACATCCTCGAATACCAGTCGCCCCCGCCCGAACGCCGGCCCGGTGGAAGGGGCCGGCTCCTCAGACTCCTCGTCCTCATCCAACAACGAGAACACCCGCTCCGCCGAGGCAACCCCCGACTGCAGCACGTTCGCCATGGACCCCAGCTGCGCCAGCGGCATGGTGAACTGCCGCGAGTACTGGATGAACGCCTGCACATCGCCCAGCTGCATCGCCCCGGACGCCACCTGCAGCCCGCCCACCACCGCGATCCCCACGTACACCAGGTTCCCGATGAACGTCATGGCCGGCATGATCAGCCCGGAAATGAACTGCGCCCCGAAGCTCGCCTCATACAGCTCCGCGTTCTTCTGCCGGAACCGCTCCTCCACCTCGCGCTGCCGGCCGAACACCTTCACCAGCGCATGCCCGGTGTACGTCTCCTCGATCTGCCCATTTAACTCACCTGTGTTCTTCCACTGCGCCACAAACAGCTTCTGCGAGCGCTTGGCAATCAGCGCCGTGATCCCCAGCGTCAGCGGAATGGTCACCAGCGCGATCAGCGCCAGCGTGGGCGAGAGGATCACCATCATCACCAGCACGCCCAGCACCGTCAGCACCGACGTGACCGCCTGGCTGATGGTCTGCTGCAGGCTCTGGGAGATGTTGTCCACGTCGTTGGTCACCCGGCTGAGCAGCTCGCCGCGCTGGATCGAGTCGAAATACCGCAGCGGCAGCCGGTGGATCTTCGCCTCGATCTCCCCGCGCAGCCCGAACACCGTCCGCTGCACCACCCCGTTCAGCACATACGCCTGCACCCACATGAACGCCGACGACAGCACATACAGCACCAGCGCCCACGCCAGCACATTCCCCAGCGCGGCGAAGTCGATCCCCTGCCCCGGCACCAGGTCCATGGCGCTGAGCATGTCCGCGCGCTGCCCCTCCCCGGACGCCCGCAGCTGCGCGATCAGCTGCTCCTTGCTCACCCCCGCGGGCAGCTCCCGGGACACCACCCCGGCGAAGATCAGGTTGGTGCCCTCCCCCAGCAGCCGCGGCCCGGTCACCGAGAGCGCCACCCCGGCCACCGCCGTCACGAACACCAGCAGCAGCCACGCCCGCTCCGGCCGCAGCTTCCCCAGCAGCCGTTTGGCCGACGGCCAGAAGTTCATCGCCTTCTCCGCCGGGACGTTCATCCCCGCGAACGGCCCGCCACGTCCCGGCCCGCCCATCGGACGGGGAATGCGTACGACGGCGGCGCCGCCGGTCGCAGAGGCGGGTGCGGCTTGGGTGCCGGGTGCGGGAGAGGGCTGGCGGCTCATACCGTCTCCTCCGCCGCCAGCTGGGACGAGACGATCTCGCGGTACGTCTCCGACGTCTCCAGCAGTTCACTATGCGTTCCGCGCCCCACGATCCTGCCGCCGTCGAGCACTAAAATCTGGTCCGCGTCCACGATGCTGGAGACGCGCTGGGCGATGATCACCAGCGTGGCGCCGGCGGTGCTGCGCTTGAGGGCCTGGCGGAGGCGGGCGTCGGTGCCGGTGTCCAGCGAGGAGAACGAGTCGTCGAAGATGTACAGCTCGGGACGCTTCACCAGGGCCCGGGCGATGGCCAGCCGCTGCCGCTGCCCGCCGGAGACGTTGGTGCCGCCCTGGCTGATGGGCGCGTCCAGGCCGCCGTCCATCCGTTCCACGAAGTCCCGCGCCTGGGCGATTTCCAGGGCGGTCCAGAGCTCGTCCTCGGTGGCGTCCGGCTTGCCGTAGAGCAGGTTGCTGCGCACGGTGCCGCTGAACAGGTAGGGCCGCTGCGGGACCAGGCCGATGTGCCCCCAGAGCAGGTCCGGGTGCAGCTCGCGCACGTCCACGCCGTCCATCCTTACGGCCCCGCTGGTCGCGTCGAACAGCCGGGGCATGAGGTTCACCAGGGTGGTCTTGCCGGAGCCGGTGCTGCCGATGATCGCCGTCGTCTGCCCCGCCATGGCGGTGAAGCTGATGCCGGAAAGGACGGGCTGGTCGGCACCCGGGTAGGCGAATCCGACGTCGCGCATTTCCAGCTCGCCGCGCCGGACCTCGCTGCTCAGGGGGTTCCGTGGCGGGCGGACGCTGGACTCGGTGCGCAGCACCTCGCCGATCCGGTCCGCGGAGACGGCGGCGCGCGGGATCATCACGGCCATGAACGTGGCCATCATGACGGACATCAGGATCTGGATCAGGTAGCTCAGGAAGGCGATGAGCGTGCCCACCTGCATGGAGCCGTCCTGGATGCGGAACGAGCCGAACCAGATCACGGCCACGCTGGAGACGTTCAGCACCAGCATCACCACCGGGAACGCGAGGGCCATGAGCCGGCCGGCACGGAGGGCGGTGTCCGTGACGTCGTCGTTGGCCTGGGCGAAGCGCGCGGTCTCGATGTCCTCGCGGACGAACGCGCGGACCACGCGGATGCCGGTGAGCTGCTCGCGGAGGACGCGGTTCACGGTGTCGATCCGCTTCTGCATCTTGCGGAACAGCGGCACCATCCGGGCGGTGAGCAGGCCGACGGCGACCAGCAGCACCGGGACCGCGACGGCGATCAGCCAGGACAGCTGCACGTCCTGCCGCACGGCCATAATCACCCCGCCGATGCTGAGCATGGGCGCAGTGACCAGCATGGTGGCGGACATGAGCACCAGCTGCTGGACCTGCTGCACGTCGTTCGTGGACCGTGTGATCAGGCTTGGCGCGCCGAACTTGGTGACTTCCTGCTCGGAGAACTCCCCCACCCGTTTGAAGATCGCGCCCCGAAGGTCCCGGCCCACGCCCATGGCCGCCTTCGCCGCGAAGTACACCGCGATCACCGCGCACACGATCTGCAGCAGGGTGATCGCCAGCATCACGCCGCCCAGGCTCAGGATGTAGCCGATGTTCGCCTTGGCCACACCCTCATCAATGATGTCCGCGTTCAGGGTGGGCAGGTACAGGGACGCGATGGACTGCGCCAGCTGGAAAACCACGACGGCGGCGAGCAGCGGCCGGTGCGGCCGCAGGTATTCAACAAGCAGCTTCCAGAGCATGGGCGGCTCCTGACACAGTGTCCACAAGAGGTGGTGCGAAGGTCAGTTTACGTCCGGAGGCTGGGAACAGGCCGTGCCGATGCAGGAGAATCCGGGCTGGTTCTCGGAGGGCGTATTTTGCTGATCCTGCAGGCAACATCAGGGCTTGCGTCTTGCCTCCCAGAATGCGCGTATTGCAAACCATCGTTATACGTTCTGTACATGACTGACCTCACTGATCTTCATCGCAGGCTGCTGTCTGCCCTCCGCGAGGACGGCCGGGAGTCTGTGGCCAGCCTGTCGCGCCGGCTTGGAGTGGCGAGGGCTACCGTGAATAGCCGCCTTGAACGCCTGCTCGCCTCTGGAACCATCGTGGGCTTTACGGCACGGGTCCGTGACGAAGTAGATCCACTGACAATTCGCGCCATCACGCTGATCGCGGTCGAGGGCAGGTCTGCCAAGAACGTCATACGGGAGTTACGCGGTTTTCCGGAAATCCGCGCACTGCACACCACCAACGGCGGCTGGGACCTCGTAGCGGAACTGGCCACCGAAAACCTCAGCGGCTTCGACGATGTCCTTGGCAGGATCCGTGCGGTCAATGGCGTGCTCAACAGTGAAACAAGCCTGCTGCTCAGTTCGGTGCTCAGGTAGGGGCCCGAGCGGAGCGCTGAGTGCGTGATCTTGCACAATGCCAGAAATGACCTGGCAGAATGTCTATGTCTTTGACGAAAAGTACGCGCTTTGCTCATTGTGGGCGCTTATCGGCGCCGAATACCGTGAGGACACTAATGGTTCACACGGAAGAAGGAGCGCAATGACGCGTTTTGTGGATGTTCACAACATGGTTCGCTGGGTGGCCCGCACGGGAACGCAAACCATCATCTCGGAAATGATGGACTACCTTGAGGACGACTTCCGCCGCTGGGAATCCTTCGATAAGACTCCCCGGGTTGCCAGCCACACTCCGTTTGGCGTCATTGAACTCATGCCTACGAGCGACCACGAGACCTACGGTTTCAAATACGTCAATGGTCACCCCTCGAACCCCGCCCGAGGCTTCCAGACAGTAACCGCATTCGGAGTGCTGGCAGATGTCCACAACGGATACCCCACGTTCCTGACGGAGATGACGCTGCTGACAGCCCTGCGGACTGCAGCCACTTCCGGCATGGTTGGCAGAAGGCTTGCCCGCCCCGACTCCTCTGTGATGGCCATGATCGGCACGGGAAGCCAGTCGGAGTTCCAGGCTTTGGCGTTCAAGGCCGCCCTGGGGATCACCACCCTCCGGGTCTGGGATACTGACCAGGCCGCCATGGCGAAGCTGCTGCGCAATGCGGCACCGCTGGGTTTCGATGTCCACATTGCGTCTTCTGCGGCCGACGCCGTCCAGGGTGCGGACGTCATCACCACGTGTACCGCGGACAAGGCCAACGCCACTGTCCTCAGCGCAGACATGATCTGCCCCGGCGTCCACATCAACGCCATCGGCGGGGACTGCCCGGGAAAGACCGAACTTGACGCCGCCATCCTGGAACTCGGCGAGGTGTTCGTGGAGTACACGCCGCAGACCCGAATCGAAGGCGAGATCCAGCAGATGCCGGCGGACTTTGCCGTGACCGAGTTCTGTCAGGTCCTGGCCGGAGGGGCTGCCGGGCGGTCAACGCCTGAGCAGGTCACCATCTTCGACTCTGTCGGCTTCGCCATCGAGGACTTCTCCGCCCTCCGCTATGTGCGGGATGCGGTCCAGGGATCCGACTTCTTCGAAGAGATCGACCTGGTCGCAAACCCGGAGGATCCCAAAGACCTCTTCGGCCTGGTGGGCGCGCTCTCCCCGGTCGGCTAGCCCGGCTAGTTCAGCTCGAGCACGTGCAAGCTTAGCCACAGCACCAGCGTGTCCTCGGGCTGGTCCAAATCCACGCCGAAGAGGTCCCGCAGGCGCTTGAGGCGGTACCGGAGAGTGTTCTGGTGCAGGGACAAGGCTGCCGCTGTCCTTGCGGAATCGCGGGAGCAGTCAAGGTAGGTTCTCAGCGTCAGGGCATATCCGGTGCCAAAATCGGCGTCGTACTCTTGGATTCTCCGGGCGGCAGCGGACAGAAGGTGCGGTGCCGCCCGGAACGCCGCGGCCAACTCCAGGAGGGTGAGGCGGCTGCGGACCTCCCCTGCGCTGGCGTACGTGCCCGGGAAGCCGTCCGAGGCGAGCATCAGCAGGACAAGATCGGCGTCATGCCGTGAACGGCTGATGTCCGAGACGGCGTCGACCGCGGGACCCGCTGCCGCACGCAGCTCAACTCCCAGCGATGCCCGGGAACGATCGTTGAGCCTCCGGGCAAGGGCTTCGATTGACCCCAGGGACGACGCAGCCGCCGCCGGGAATATTGCATAAATGGTAGAGCCCGCCTGCACGCATTGAGCGCCTTGGCCGTGGGCCTCGCACTGCGTGGTCACCAAGTCCGCAATCCTCACCAGCGTAGTCTCGGCTGCCTGCCCGGGTTCCGCCTGAAAAGCGACGACCGCAAAGGGACCCGAATTCCGCAGCCCCAGCTGTTCGGCAACCAGGATGGCGTCGTCGCCTCCTTCGAGGAGCCTGCGCAGCAGCTCCGCGCGTTGCTGGCGTGCGAGATCATGGCTGCTGCGGGCGCGGAGCATGTGGAGCGCTGCAATGTCCGCGGCGCGTTCCAGGGCCTGTTCGGCTTCGCCATCCAGATCGCCATGGACATCAACAACCCAGATTGATCCCAGGGGCTCCTTGCCCGCCCGGACTGCTATCGCCATCCTGTCCATGGCGGGCCGGACGCCCTCGATCCGGACTGCCCCGGAGGACCGGAACACCGCCGCGTACTGGCCCGCGTTTTCGGGCAGGTAGGGCACCTG
The DNA here is from genome assembly GCF_009741265.1 of Pseudarthrobacter sp. GA104. Lineage (GTDB taxonomy): Bacteria > Actinomycetota > Actinomycetes > Actinomycetales > Micrococcaceae > Arthrobacter. Next base: position 2,747,874 of record NZ_WOWL01000001.1, on the reverse strand, counting down.
CCGGCCAAGGATTCCCCTGCGCCGGTCCTCATCGATCGGCTGGTCCTCAAGCGTGGAGTACGCCAACACCTGTTCCTGCAGGTTCTCGATGGTGGTAGCCCCTCCGACCATCGCCGCAATGGCGTTTGCCAACGCGAAAAGGTCCCCCACTCCCAGCGGTGAGATGGTGCTACCGGCATCTGCCGAGGCGTTGAGGGCAGAGTCCAGGAGTGCATTGAGATGCCGCCACCTCACGTCGTCGTCCACCACCAGGAGGGCGATGCCGGCTTCGTCCGCCACCGCTGCGAGGTGTCCGATGTCCTGGTGGAGCTTCTTGACCACCACTGCGGCAAAGCCGGCTTCCGCCGCATCCCGGACCACGCCTGCAGTGCCCGGGTCCGCGGGGTGCAGCCCGATCCCGAGCAAAATGCCCCCACGCAGGCCTTCAAGCGGCACGAAGGGGTCATAGAGCGACGGACTCATCAGGGACAACCTGGGCGGCACCGCTCCTGAACCGAGCACCAGTCCGGTGTCCTCGAGCATCTTCAGCAGGTGGGGCAGGTGGATGCTGTCATTGCGATGGGTGGCCTCGGTCATAGGGCTAAAGCTTCACACCTATGGTGCTGGAACACAAGAAGAGTCGATAACCTTCGTTGCCTGCACTGAAGCCGCCGCGTGCTGGCACAGCAGATAGTTGACGCATGTCACTTACTCTTGATGCCGGTCCGGCCGCACTTCAAGCCGCAGAATCAGCAACCGCAGCAGCGTCCAGGGCCGGTGTCCTGGTGGTGGACGAACACGACCGCGACCGCCTCCGGGACGTGGAAGCACTGCTCATTGCCATCTGGGGCATGTCACCGCACGGCGCACCTATCCCCTTCGACCTTCTGCGCAGCATTGCGCATGCCGGCTGCAATGTGTCCGCCGCTTACGACCACGCCGGGCAACTGTGCGGAGCGGCGGTGGGGATCGTCTCCCCCGGAGGGCGATCCACCTACTCGCTGATTGCCGGCGTGCTTCCCGGCAGCGGCGACAAGGGCGTTGGGTTCGCCCTCAAACAACACCAGCGGGCTTGGTCACTGGCCCGGGGCATCGACACCATGACCTGGACCTTTGACCCGCTGGTCAGCCGCAACGCCCGCTTCAACCTCACCAAGCTGGGAGCGTACGCATCAGAGTATGCCTGCAACTTCTATGGCCAGATGCAGGACGAGATCAACGCCAACGACGAAAGCGACCGCCTCGTGGCGGTATGGCCGCTGGCCTCCCAGCGGAGCATGGATGCCGGGCGCGGAATCCATGCGGAGATCGAACTTCCACCTGACCACTCGGCTGCCGTCCTCGAATACGGCCCCGACTCGCTGCCTGTCCTCCTGGAATCGGGCGGAACGCTGTGGTGCCGCGCGCCGCGGGACATCGTGGCACTCCGCGGCTCGAACCCCGACGCCGCAGCCCGGTGGCGTGTGCTCGTGCGGGAGATCTTCGAACCCGCTTTCGCGTCGGGGCGTCAAGCATCCGGCGTCACGCGAGACGGCTGGTACAAACTGACCGCGCCCGACCAGGCCTAAACCCACCCCCAAGAGGAGAACCCATGCGCATCACATCCCGTGCAGTAACGGCCCGGACGGCCGTCCTTGCCGCCGGCCTCGCGCTGGCGACAGGCCTGGCAGCCTGCTCGGCAGAGACAACACCTGCCAGCAATGCGAACGCCTTTTCGGGAGGCGCCGTGGACGCCGCGGCCGCCGCCGCTCTTCCCGAACGCTTCAAGAGCGCAGGCGTCATCAACGTCGCCTCCGACATTCCCTATCCACCCATGGAGATGTTCGACGAAAACCAGCAGCTCACGGGCCTGGACTACGATCTCGCCCAGGCCCTCGGAGCCAAGCTCGGGGTGCGGCTGGAGCTCCGGACCCAGGCGTTCGACAGCATCATTCCCTCCCTGCAATCGGGCAAGAACGACATCATCATGTCGGGGATGAACGACACCCCGGAGCGCCAGGAAACGCTGGATTTCGTGGACTACTTCCACGCAGGATTCTCGATCCTGGTCCCCGAAGGGAACCCCGGAAACATCACCACCGTCCTGGACCTGTGCGACAAAGACGTCGCCGTGCAGAAGGCCACCGTCCAGGCCGAAATCCTCCGCACCTATGATCAGCAGTGCCTGGACAAAGGATCCCGGCCCATCAGGATCTCCGAACTCCCGCTGGAGACGGACGTCCAAACAGCCGTCCGGTCCGGAAAGGCCGCAGCCGACGTCGTTGATTCGGCGGTGGCAGCCTATGCCGCCACGACCGCCGGCGGCGGGAAGATCTTCGACCTCGTAAAAGACCCTGCCAACCCGGCCGGATACAACCCCGTCTACACCGGTATAGGTGTTCTCAAGAAGGACGCTGAGCTTTCGAAGGCGCTGCTGGCCGCCCTCCAGTCGGTCATCGCAGACGGCACCTACGATCGGATCCTGGCCAAATACAGCCTCTCCGACTACACGGTCAAGGAGACCGGGCTGAACCTGGGCGGTACCAAGCCATGAACACCGCCGTCACCACCCCTCGCCAGAAACCTGCCGGCCCCGGAACCGTGCCTGCCCATGGAAGCAGCCAGGACGACGTCGTAGCCGTTCCCCTCCGGCACCCCTGGCGCTGGGTGGGAGCTGCCCTCCTTGCCCTGGGCGCTGCCGCGCTGGCGGCATCACTGTGGACCAACCCGAACATCGACCACGGCACCATTGGCACCTATGTGTTCCATCCCCGGATCCTCGGGGGCGTGGGCCTGACGATTGTCCTCACCGTTGTATCCATGGTGGTGTCCACGGTTTTTGGCGTATTCCTCGCCGTGATGCGGCTGTCCACGAATCCCGTCATGAACGCCTTCGCCTGGTTCTACGTCTGGGTCTTCCGGGGCACTCCCCTGCTGATCCAAGTGGTCTTTTGGGGCTACCTGGGACTGCTGTATTCACAGATCTCGCTGGGCATTCCCTTCACGGAATTCACTGTCTTCTCCGTGGACACCAACACCCTGGTCCCGGCCTTCACTGCCGGACTGCTCGCCATGACCCTGAACCAGGCCGCCTATTCAGCGGAAATCATTCGCGGCGGGATGCTGTCCGTCGACGCCGGGCAGCACGAAGCTGCATCCTCCCTGGGAATGTCCCCGGCCTTCACCCTGTTCCGTGTGGTCCTGCCCCAGGCCATGCGGGTCATCATCCCGCCAATGGGCAATGAGACGATCTCGATGCTCAAAAACACGTCTTTGCTCTCCGTTATCGCGGTGCTGGAGCTCTACACCGTGGCCACGCAGATCTCTTCCCAGAACCTGCGCCAGGTGGAACTCCTCATCGTTGTCAGTTGTTGGTACCTCTTCCTCACCTCGGCGCTGTCCGTTCCCCAGTACTACCTGGAACGCCACTACGGCAGGGGCAACGCCCGCCAGCAGGCTCCCACTCCCCTGGCCAGGATCAGGGCAGTGCTAGGTAAACAGCGGTCCCCCGGTACGGCAACGTCCCCCGGTTCGGCCCCGAAAGCATCGAAAGGACAACCGTCATGACCGAGGCACTGGCCTCCCCCAGGCGTACCGGCCACCGGCCGGCCGCACAGCCGCTCCTCGTGGCCAGCAACGTACGGAAGCACTATGGCGGCGTCGAGGTGCTGAAAGGCATCTCCCTGACGGTCAACACCGGCGAGGTCATGTGCCTCCTGGGTCCGTCCGGTTCAGGTAAATCCACCTTCCTCCGCTGCATCAACCACCTCGAACGGATCGACGGCGGCCGGATCTCCGTTGCGGGCGACCTGATTGGCTACGCGCAACGCCAGGACAAAATTTTCGAGATGAGACCCCGCGAGGTTGCCAAACAGCGCCGGGGCATCGGAATGGTCTTCCAGCGCTTCAACCTCTTTCCCCACATGACCGCACTGGAGAACATCTGGGCCGCCCCGGTCGGCGTCAAAAGGGTGCCCAAGGCGGAGGCCGTCAAGCGCGGGATGGAACTGCTGGACAGGGTGGGACTGGCCCACCTGTCCAAGGCCTATCCGTCCCAGCTTTCAGGCGGGCAGCAGCAGCGGGTCGCCATCGCCCGCGCACTTGCCATGGATCCCCAGCTCCTCCTGTTCGATGAGCCAACCAGCGCCCTTGACCCGGAACTGGTGGGCGATGTCCTGGACGTCATGCGGACCCTGGCAGCGGACGGCATGACCATGATCGTTGTCACGCACGAGATCGGCTTCGCACGCGGCGCGGGCGACAGCGTGGTGTTCATGGACGGCGGGGTGGTGGTGGAGTCCGGCGCCCCCGAAGACGTGCTGGACAACCCGCAAAACCCAAGGACCATTTCCTTCCTCGAGAGCGTGATGTAGTCCCGCTTCCCACCGCCAGGACGGCACGCTTCCGTCCTACCTCTTTGAACAGTGAGCCTGAATTGAAGATATCCCGCGCCACCATCACCCTGATCGATGTCCCCTTGCTGGAACCGTTCGTGGTGTCCTACGACAGCTACTCGTCAATGCCCAGCGTCATCCTCACCCTCGAAACAGACGACGGCCTGATCGGCTACGGCGAGAGTGTCCCGGACGGGCACATCACCGGGGAAACGCCCACGGGAACCGTCGAAGCGCTGCGAACGGAGTTGATTCCCGCAGTCCTGGGGCTGGATCCCCGCGATATCACAGCCGTCCACCAGCAGCTCAACAGGGCGCTCAAGGGCTGCGGAGCCGCAAAGGCCGCCGTCGACATTGCCTGTTGGGACCTGGCCGGCAAAGCAGCCAACCGCCCCATTTACAGCCTGCTCGGCGGGCGGCGCCCGGAGCAGCCCACGATCGCGAGGGTCATGAGCATCCTTGCCCCGGAGACCCTGGCCGAACAGGCAGTCCAGGCCCGGAGCCAGGGCTACCGCCACCTCAAGATGAAGCTCGGCGGCGGTGATGGCCTGGACATCGAACGCGTCCGGGCTGTCCGCGCAGCAATCGGCACGGACCTCGCGATCCGGGTGGACGCCAACCAGGGGTGGGCCGATCCCGCAACGGCACGAGAGATGATTGCTGCCTTGGAACCCTACGGAATCGACTGGGTGGAACAACCGCTCCACGCCGACGATATCGACGGTTTCAAGCTGCTGCGCCAGGCCACCGGCGCCCGCCTGATGGCCGACGAATCAGTGGTGGACGCCGCCGACCTGGGCCGGTTCGTCAGGGACCGTTCAGTGGACATGGTCAACCTCAAGCTCATGAAGAGCGGCGGAATCACGCCCTGCCACCGGCTGGCCACCCAAGCCGAACTCGGCGGCCTCAAGGTCCAGATCGGTTCCATGCTGGAAACCAGCATCGCCTCGGCCGCCGGCTTCCATCTGGCCCTGTCCCATCCAAACATTGTCTCCACCGAACTCTCGGGACCCGTTAAGTTCGCCCGGGAACCCGGAAACCTTCAGTACGTCCTGCCCGAAGTCCAGATCGGCGAGGGCCCGGGGCTGGGGGTGGACGTGGACCTCGATGTCCTGGCCGACCTAACGGTCAGCGAGTGCGGGGTCACTGCGTGATCAATGAGGCAGCGCGCCGCCGTCTGCACGACATCTGGAACCACCTGCACGATCACCCGGAACCGAGCATGGAGGAGTTCGCCACCTCCGCGTACCTTGCCGGCCTGCTCGCGGAAGCGGGCCTCGAACCACGGAAATTTTCCGATTTTCCCGGTTTCACCGTGGATGCCGGGGAGGGAGTTCCCAGGATAGGGCTCAGGGCGGATATGGATGCCTTGGTGCAGGAGGTGGACGGGAAACGGATTGCTGTGCATTCGTGCGGCCATGATGCCAACATGGCGATAGTCGCTTCCGTCATGCTCGAACTTGCGGAGCAGCCGGAGCCGCTCAACGGAGCCGTCCGTGCCATCTTCCAACCCGCGGAGGAGGCGGGCAACGGGGCGGAACTGGTGGCGTCACTTGGTGCCGCGGACGGGCTTGAGTATCTCTTTGGCGTGCACCTGCGCCCGCAGCAGGAACTCCCCGCTCCCTGCCTGGCGCCCGCCATCTCCCACGGGGCCTGCCTCTTCGCCAGCGGCACCATCACAGGTGAGGACCACCATGGGGCACGGCCCCACCTCGGAGCGAACGCCGTCGAACTTGCGCTTGAAATCTCGGCAGGGCTGCAGCGCATCAAGGTCGATCCGCAGATCCCGAGTTCCGCGAAAATGACAATGCTGCACGCCGGCGGAAGAAACCTCAACGTCATCCCCGGCAGCGGATGCTTCGGGGTGGACCTGCGCGCCCAAACCAACGAAGCCATGGCCACGCTGCGGACGGGGCTGGTGGAGGTGTGCCGATCGGTGGCGGCGAACAGCGGGGCGGAGATCCGCCTCGACTTCCGGGATGAGGTGCCTGCTGCAGTGATAGGGCACAAGGCCGAGGCCGTCCTGGCTTCGTCGGTCACGGCGACATTGGGCAGGGAGTACCTGCGTCCCAGGATCGTCACGTCAGGCTCGGACGACTTCCACTTCTACACCCGGCAGAACCCTGCGCTTCAGGCGGCCATGCTGGCCGTCGGGGCAAACGTCCAACCCGGACTCCACCACCCGGACATGACGTTCGACGGCGGTGCGATGGAACGCGCCGTGGATGTCCTTCTGGCGTCCTGCCGGCAGTCGCTGGCCCGGAGCGAATAGAAGGCAGGTCTAGTCATGCCGGCTGGTCATACCGGTACCAGCCCTGCCCGGTTTTCCGGCCGTAATTACCTTGTTCGTAGAGCTCCGCCAAGGCGGGGTGGGGCAGGTCCGCCGGGTCCTGCGTTTCCTCGAAGGTCGCTTGCCGGATCAGGTAGCTCACGTCAAGGCCCACCAGGTCCATCAGCTCAAACGGCCCCATGGGGTGGCCCAGCGCAGTCCTGGCTGCAGTGTCGATGTCGCTGACACTGGCGATGCCGTCCGCGTAAAGCCGGAGTGCCTCGTCCCGGATGGCGCCCATGAGTCTGTTGGCCACAAATCCGGGGATCTCGCGGTTGATAAGGACGGGCGATTTGCCCAATGAGCGCGCCAGATTCATGGTGGTGTCCACCGTGTCCGGAGATGTCTTGGCGTGGCGGACCACCTCAACACATTTCATGACCAGGGCCGGGTTGAAGAAATGCATGTTGCAGACCTGCTCCGGCCGCCCTGTCTCCTCGGCCACTTTCGAGGAGCCCAGCGTGGAGGAATTCGTGGCCAGGATGGCGTGCGTGGGGGCTGCCCGTCCCAGCGCCGCGAAGATGCTGCGCTTCACTTCGAGTTTCTCGGTGGCGGCCTCGATCACGAAGTCGGCATCCGCGGCGCCGGCCTCCAGCGAGCTGGTGAAGGTGAGCCGCGCCAGGGCGGCCCCGGCATCCTGTCGGCTCCGGCGCCCCTTGGCCACGCTGCTGTTCATCCGGTCGGTGAGCTGGCTCCGGGCGGCTGCCAGCATGTCCGCCGCGACATCCTGGATGGTGACCTGGTAGCCGGCCAGTGCGCACACCATGCCGATCTGTGAGCCCATGGCTCCGGCCCCGACCACCAAAATCCTGTTGACCTGCATGATTCTCTTCTCCTGGTGCGACGGGAAGATCCCCGACCGGCGCCTAGCTCAGCGGAAAGCGGGAATCCCGGTGATGTGGTTACCCAGGATCAGGGTGTGGACCTCGTCGGTGCCTTCGTAGGTCCGGACAGACTCCAGGTTGTTGGCGTGGCGCAGGGGCGAATAGTCCAGGGTGATGCCGTTGCCGCCCAGGATGGCGCGGGCGTCGCGGCAGATCTTGATGGCTTCCCGGACGTTGTTGAGTTTGCCTACGGAGATCTGGACGGGTGCAAGGGTGCCGGCATCCTTGAGCCGGCCCGTGTGGATCGCCAGCAGGGTGCCCTTCTGGATTTCCAGCAGCATGTCCACCAACTTCTGCTGCGTGATCTGGTACGCAGCCAGCGGTTTATCGAACTGCATCCGCTCCAGCGAGTAGGCCAGCGCCTGCTCGTAGCTGTCCCGGGCCGCCCCCATGGCACCCCAGATAATGCCGTAGCGGGCTTCATTCAGGCAGGAGAACGGGCCGCGGAGGCCCGCGGCGCCCGGCAGCCTGGCGGTGTCGTCCACTGTGACGTTCTCAAGGGTGATATCGCACTGGATCGATGCCCGCATGGAGAGCTTTGGCTCTATGGGTGTGGCGGTGAAGCCGGGGGTGTCGGTGGGAACCAGGAAACCGCGGACGCCGTCCTCCGTAGCGGCCCAAATGACGGCGATCTGCGCCACGGAGGCCAACCCGATCCACCGCTTCGCGCCGCTGATGACCCATTGGTTGCCGTCGCGGCGGGCGAAGGTCTGCATGCTGGAGGGATCCGAGCCTGCCGTGGGTTCGGTGAGGCCAAAGCAGCCGATGATCTCACCCTTCGCCATGCCGGGCAGGTAGCGGTTCTTCTGGTCCTCCGAACCCCATTTGTGGATGGCGGTCATCGCCAATGAGCCCTGGACCGAGACGAACGTCCGCAGCCCGGAGTCTCCGGCTTCCAGTTCCATCGCCGCCAAACCGTATTCGACGGCGGAACGGCCCGGGCAGCCGTAGCCCTTCAGGTGCATTCCCAGGAGCCCCAGGGCACCCATCTCTTGGGAAATTTCCACCGGGAAGTGCGCAGCTTCATACCAGTCCTTGATGTTCGGCTTGATGCGCTCGTGCACGAACCGGCGGACGGTGTCCCGCAGCTTCAGTTCGTCACTGCTGCGCAGTCCCTGCAGGTCAAGCACGTCCGAGCGGACCTCGCCGGCAACGGCGGAAGCGGCCTGCAGTTCCGGTTCGGACAGGGTTTCTGGTGTGACGCTCATCTTTGATCCTCCGACTGTGACGGCCTAACGGCGTTGGTTTGCGTTCGCCCCGTTCACTGTGACAGCAATTTATGTTCCGATCCAATACCAAATGGCAGCACTATTGATTCGTTCGGAGCATTAGACGCTCAGTCAAGTTCGGGTGTCGGCAGCGCAATTTCAGAAAGCCTCAGAACCTCCCGGAGGGCGGGACTGGTGTTGTCCTTGCGCCAAATCATTCGCAGCAGGACAGGGTCCGCGGGGTCCTCCAGGGGAAGGAACAACACGCCCGGATAGTGGAGATTCTCCGCAACGGAGGAGACCGTCATCGCCACCCCGATTTCAGCGGCCACCAGTGAGACCAGCGTCAGTGAATCCGGGGCTACCTGCACAATTGAAGGCAGGAACCCGGCATCGCTGGCAAGCCTGAGGAGATGGTCGCGCAGGACCGCGCCGGGATCCGCGGGCAGGGTAACGAATGGCTCGCCGTCCAGGTCAGCCATCCGCACCGAGGCCCGCCCGGCCAGTGGGTGGCCGGCGTGCACGGCGATGACGAGTTTTTCGTTGGCAATGACCCGGGAGTCGAGGGCTGCCGGGATGAAGTTCCACCGTCCCAGCCCGATTTCCATGGCGCCGTTGGCGACTTTGTCCAGGGCCGGGATGGCGAAATTCGAGCTGTACAGCTCGAAGTCGATGCCCGGGTGTGTTTTGCGGACCAGTTTTGCCAGCTTTCCGACCATGACGTGCGACGACGCTCCGGCGAAAGCGACCCTCACGCGCCCGGTCTCGCCCTTGCCGGCGTTGGCAACCATGGTCCTGGCCCGCCGGCAGGCATCGAGAATATCCGTCGCCGGCTGGACCAGGGCCTCGCCCGCCGGGGTGAGCCGCACAGAGCGGGTGCTGCGCTCAAAGAGGGGGGCGCCGAGCTCCCGTTCCAGGTTCTGGACTGCACGGCTGACCGGGGGCTGGGCCATGTGCAGCTGCTGGGCGGCCCGCCCGAAATGCAGCTCTTGGGCAACGGCCAGGAACGCGCGGATCTGCTGGATCTCCATAGCGGGCAATTATGCGTCAGGCACATAGAAGCGTCAAACGTCAGTGAGGCTTCCGCATCAATGCTGTTTTTCCACCAGGGGCTGCGCGGCGGCAAGAGCAGGGCCTTTGTTGCGCTTTGCGCATCAAAGGGGGCCGGAATACGTATTGGACGCGAAGTAATGGGTTTGCCACAGTGGGTGATGTGGAGCACAAACCGGAAGGCATGACATGAATCAAACTGACGCTGCATCAAGGCTGAACCAGGCTTTCGGCCGCTCCGGCAGCGGGCCGCTGAGCGGCGTGGTTGTTGCGGACTTCACCCGCGTCCTCGCCGGACCGTATTGCACCATGCTGTTGGCGGACATGGGAGCGACGGTGATTAAGGTCGAGAGCCCGCAGGGAGACGACACCCGCGGCTGGAAGCCGCCCGTCCGTGACGATGAAGCCACGTTCTATCTGTCCGTCAACCGCAACAAGCATTCGATTGTGCTCGACTTCAGGGACGAGTCAGATCTTGAAGTTGCCCGCGAACTCGCCGCAAGGGCAGATGTCCTCGTGGAGAACTTCAAGCCTGGCGGGCTGGAGCAGTTCAAGCTGGACTACGACAGCGTTTCCGCACTGAACCCGGATGTCATCTACGCGTCCATTACCGGTTTCGGCACCGCCGGGGGCGCGGGCTTGCCGGGCTACGATCTGTTGGTCCAGGCGGTGTCCGGGATGATGAGCCTCACCGGCGGGCAGGACACCGAACCATACCGTGCCGGACTGGCCATATTCGACGTGATCACCGGCCTGCACGCCAGCATCGGCATTCTTGGGGCACTCCACCACAAGGACAACACCGGCCAGGGGCAGCTTGTTGAGCTGAACCTGCTCTCGTCCGCCCTGTCCGGAATGGTCAACCAGTCGGCGGCCTATGTCACCGGCGGGCTGGTACCCACCCGCATGGGCAACGAGCACCCCAGCCTGTACCCCTATGAACCGATGCCTACAGGCGACGGAATGCTGATCGTCGTGGCAGGAAACAACGGCCAGTTCACCAAACTCTGTGATGCTCTGGGCATTCCCGAAGTTGCCGCAGACCCGCGCTTCGGCAACCCGCAGGAGCGCAACGCCAACCGTGAGGAGCTGCGGCCCATCCTCCAGGGGCGCCTGGCCGAGCGTTCCGCGGCTGAGTGGTTTGAGCACCTTTCCGGACTAGGCCTGCCCTGCGCGCCCATCCAGGACGTCAAGGGCGGCATTGAACTCGCCCGGAAACTGGGACTGGAACCGGTCGTTATGGCCGGAAACGGCGAACGCCGGATTCCCTCCGTGCGCCACCCGGTTGCCTTCTCGCAAACCCCGGTCAGTTATGAACTGGCCCCGCCGGAACTCAATGCCAGCTCCGATCTGGTCCGCACCTGGCTGGCCGCCAAGGAGGTGCGGCTCGTTGGCTGAGGAATTCCGCGCACAGGTGTACGTCCGCTGGTCCGACCAGGACGTCAACGGCCATGTAAACAATGCGCGCGTGGCAACCCTGCTGGAAGAGGCCCGGATTCAGTGGCGGCGCCACGCGGCCTCCGCAGCCGCTGCCGCCGAAACAACCACCCTGGTGGCGTCCCTGACGCTGCATTACCGCCGGCCCATCGAGTTCGGCCAGGACGTTGACGTGGACATCTGGGTGGCACGCATCGGGGACAGGTCCTACACCATGGCCTACGCCGGATACCAGGACGGGAACCTGGTCCTGGACGCCTCAACAGTCATGGTTTCCCTCGACGACGCGACCGGGAAGGCCCGGGCGCTCGACGCCAGGGAAAGAGACTACTTGGAGCGCTATCTGCGCGCTGAAGTGCCGGTCTGAGCGGCACCCAAACAACAACCGGACAAACACTGCGGGCAACCCCGGCTGTCCAGAGACAAAGGAAAAACTGTGGTTACAGAAGAGATCAACAGCGACTACTTCATGGTCGATGACTTCCTCTCCGAAGACGAACGGATCATCCGGAAGAAGGTCCGTAATTTTGTCGAAACCGACCTTCTGCCGGTCATCAACGACTATTGGGACCGGGCGGAATTTCCGTTCGCCCTCGTCCCCAAGATCGCGGCGCTCGGCATCGTCGGCACAACCATCGAAGGCTACGGCTGCCCCGGCATGAGCCGCCTGGCGGCCGGAATGGTGGCCATGGAGATGGCACGGGGCGACGGTTCCATCAACACCTTCATCGGGGTCCAGTCCGGCCTGGCGATGGGCACCATCAATACGCTCGGCAGCGAGGAGCAGAAGCAGCGGTGGCTTCCCGGGATGGCCAGGCTGGAAAAGATCGGGGCCTTCGGACTCACCGAGCCGGACCATGGCTCGGACTCCGTGGGGCTGGAAACGAGCGCGCGCCGGGACGGTGACCACTACATCCTGAACGGCCGCAAACGCTGGATCGGCAACGCGAGCTTCGCCGACGTCGTCGTGCTCTGGGCCCGGGATGAAGCGGACGGCAAGGTCAAGGCGTTCATTCTGGAAAAGAACGGCGACGGCAGCTACCCGGCGGGCTACCGGGCCGAGGTGATCACCGGCAAGATCGGCAAAAGGGCGATTCTGCAGCCCGACATCACCATTGAAAATCTGCGGATTCCGGCGGAGAACAAGCTCGCCGAGGCGAATTCCTTCCGCGATGTCACCCGTGTGCTCACCGCGACCCGTGGCGGTGCCTCCTGGGAATCAGTGGGCCACGGGATCGCCGCGTACGAGGCCGCAGTGAAATACGCGAAGGAACGCGTGCAGTTCGGCAAGCCCATTGCCAGTTATCAGCTGGTGCAGAACAAGCTCGCCAACATGCTGGCCGAGTTGACCGCCATGCAGCTGATTTGCTTTCGCCTGGCCGCCCTCGCCGACCAAGGGAAAATGACCGGCCCCATGGCGTCACTGGCCAAGATGCACACGGCCCAGAAGGCGCGCTGGATCTGCCAGGAAGCCCGCGACATCCTGGGCGGCAACGGGCTGCTGCTGGAAAACCATGTAGCGCGCCACATGACTGATATGGAAGTCGTCCACACGTACGAGGGAACGGACTCCATCCAGTCGCTGCTGATCGGCCGCGATATCACCGGCATCTCCGCATTCTCCGGATGACGTCCTTCTTGCCAGGAACAAGCCAAACCAAACGAAGAACAAGCCAAGAGGGAGAGCCAATGAACAGGCTGAAGAACAAGACCGCCATCGTCACAGGCGGGGCACAGGGGATCGGCGCTGCCACCGCGCTCCGGCTGGCCGCGGAGGGCGCGACGGTTGCCATCCTGGACCTGAACGCCGAGCGGGCGGCGGCCACGGCCGCCGGGATCAGCTCAGACGCCGCCGTCGGGGCGGCCGGAGGTTCGGCAGTCAGTGCCGCCTGTGATGTCACGAGCGAGGAACAGGTTGCCGAGGTCTTCGGGCAGATCTTCGCCGACCACGGACGCATCGACATCCTGGTCAACAACGCCGGCATCACCCGGGACAACATGCTCTTCAAAATGGACCGTCCGGACTGGGATTCTGTCCTGGCCACCAACCTGACCAGCGCCTACCTTTGCGCCAAGGCAGCGCAGAAGTTCATGGTGCAGGCCCGGTACGGAAAGATTGTCAGCCTGAGCAGCCGCTCCGCGCTGGGCAACCGCGGGCAGGCTAACTATGCTGCCGCCAAGGCAGGGATCCAGGGACTCACCGCCACACTGGCACTGGAACTGGGTCCGTTCAACATCAACGTCAACGCGGTGGCGCCGGGCTACATCGCCACCGCCATGACCGCTGCGACAGCTGGACGGGTCGGCAGCACGCCGGAGGAGCACCAGAAATCCGTGGCCGAGCGCACCCCATTGGGCCGGGTCGGGGAACCGGAGGAAGTGGCCGCCGCCATTGCCTTCTTCGCCAGCGATGACTCCTCATATGTCTCCGGGCAGACGCTTTACATCAATGGAGGAGCACGTTGATGGCTGAAGCATTCCTGGTGGGCGGGGTGCGCACCCCGGTGGGGCGCTACGGCGGCTCACTGTCCGGGGTCCGTCCGGATGACCTGGCGGCACTCGTTCTCGGCGAAGCTGTTCGGCGGGCAGGAATCGAGGCTGCCGACGTCGATGAGGTGATCCTGGGCAACACCAACCAGGCGGGAGAGGACAACCGCAATGTGGCGCGGATGGCATCCCTGCTCGCAGGCTTCCCGGACAGTGTCCCGGGGATGACCGTGAACCGGCTTTGCGCCTCCGGGCTCAGCGCCATCATCATCGCATCGCAGATGATCAAGTCAGGTGCGGCGGATATCGTAGTGGCCGGCGGAGTGGAATCCATGTCCCGGGCCCCCTGGGTGCTGGCAAAGCCTGAGAAGGCGTTCGGACGCCCGGGAGAAATCGCCGATACCTCCATTGGTTCGCGCTTCCTGAATCCGAAGTTCCACGAACGCCCCAAATCCACCTTTTCGATGCCGGAGACGGCAGAGGAGCTGGCGCGCGTGGACGGTATTTCCCGCGAGGACGCGGATGCCTTCGCGCTCCGTTCACATCAACGGGCCCTTGCGGCTGTGGATGAAGGCCGTTTCCTGGCGGAGATCGTTCCGGTGGAGACTAAGCGGGGAGCTGTCAAGGAGGACGAGGGTCCCCGACGCGAAACGACCCTCGAAGCGCTGGCGGGCCTGCGCTCGGTGGTGCACCCCGGCGGCGTGGTGACCGCGGGAAACTCCAGTTCACTCAATGACGGCGCCTCCGCCGTCGTTGTTGCCAGTAAAAATGCCGTCGAGCGGCTGAACCTTCACGCGCGGGCACGAATCGTCGACGGCGCCTCCGCGGGCGTGCCGCCGGAGATCATGGGCATCGGCCCGGTGCCGGCCACACTCAAGGTGCTTGGGCGGGCCGGCTGGTCACTCGATGACGTGGGGGCGATCGAGCTCAACGAGGCCTTCGCGGTGCAGGCACTGGCCTGCATGCGCAGGCTGGGAATGAACGAGGAGATCGTGAACCGGGACGGCGGCGCAATCGCGCTCGGCCACCCCCTTGGATCCTCCGGTGCCCGGATCGCCGTTACGCTGCTGGGCAGGATGGAGCGTGAAGGTGCGGCCAGGGGCCTGGCCACCATGTGCGTGGGGCTCGGGCAAGGTACCGCGATGCTCCTCGAACGAGCCTGACCCCTTGTTTCCTTGCTGAAAACCGCTGAATAACGACGGCGAGGGGTGACCTCACAGCGCCGCTCCCCGCCGCGAATGCCCGACTGATTATTGATGCCCTAAGCACATCAATCGGTGCTCAATTTGGTATTGGATTCGAATTGAACACTCTGCGAGAGTGATCTAGCTAACACAAAGGCGATCAACACAATGTGCAAGACCAACCACCAACCCGAACGACAATGAGGTCCGTTTTGAAGAAGCGAAGCGCAATGCATTTGAAAGTCTCTGCAGGGCTTGTGGGGATCTCGCTGGCACTGGTGGGCTGCGGCGCCGGTGGAGCGGCCCGTGCCAATGACGGATCCGACTACCCGAAGAAGCCGGTGCGGTTCCTGGTCCCTTTCGCCGCGGGTGGCCCCTCCTCCATGACAGCACTCGCCTACGCATCCTGCCTCGAACGCAGCCTGGGAAAGCCCGTCGTGGTTGAAAACAAGCCCGGCGGCAGCGGCGGCATAGCCATGCAGGAGTTGGCCGGCGCCAAGCCGGACGGCCACACGCTCGGGCTCGGCACCAACGGCCCGCTGGTCATGAACCCCATCGTGAACAAATTAGGCTACAGCCTGGCTGACTTCACCTCGGTCGGAGTCATGGCCGAGATGCCCACCGTGCTCGTGGTCGGCGCCGACTCGCCGTTTGCCGATGCGAAGGAATTCTTCGCGGCGGCCAAGGCAAGTCCCGGGAAGCTCAGCGTCGCGGTTCCCGGGGCGACCACCTCCGCAGCGATCGAGCTGACGCGGTTGAAGTCCGACTACGGCATCGAGGTCACGGCGGTTCCGACCGCCGGCAACGCGGAAATGACCACGAATCTGCTCGGCGGCCATGTCGACGCACTGTTCATAACCGACCATTCCGACGTTGCAGCACGGATCGCGGACGGATCCTTCAAGCCGCTTGCCATCAGCAGCCCGGAACGCGCCGCCTGGTACTCCGAGGTTCCGACGCTGGCCGAAGTCGGCTTCAAGGATCTGGTTAACGCAGTTTCGGTGTTCGGCGTCGTCGGCCCGAAAGGCATGCCGGAGAACGTCGTCTCCAAGCTCGAAGGCGAACTCAAGACTTGCGCCGCTGATCCGGGCGTGGCTGAACAGGTCGGCGAACGGTTTGTGCCTGACGAATTCGCCGGTTCCAAAGAGCTGCACACCGCATTCACTGCCATGCAGGACCTCTACCAACCCCTCCTAGGGAAGTAAATCAACAAAGGCATGGATATGACGAAACCCGCTCTTGGCCCCGCAGAGGTGGACGATGCCCGTCCGGCGGCCGGACACCCCGACAGGCCCCGGCATCGGCTCCGCCGCCTGGTCCCCCTTCTCCTGGTCGCCGCCGGAGTATCGGCCGTGATCGGGTCCTGGCAGCTCTCGCTGGGAGAGCTGAACAGCCCCGGTCCCGGGCTCTGGCCCTTTATCGTCTCCGTCGCGGTGACCATCGCGGCGGTGGCCCTCGTGCTGTTCCCGGACGCGGCGGTTCCCGAGTCCTGGACCCGGCGGACGGCCGCTATTGCGGGCGGCGTGGGCAGCCTGTGCGTGTTCGTGGTGCTTTTTGAAGCCATAGGCTTCCTGGTTCCGGCATTCCTGATGCTTCTGCTCTGGCTCCGGGCCTTCGGCCGCGAGCCGTGGCGCTGGGCCGTCCCCTTGGCTGTCGGAGGTGCCGTCGTGCTGCACGTTGTTTTCGCAGGCCTGCTTGGGGTGCCGTTTCCCGACGACATCGTAGTCACCAGCCTCTTCCCGATGATCGGATTCTGATATGGACGCCCTGAACAACCTGGGCCAAGGCTTCTCTGTAGCCTTTGACCCGATGAACCTGCTGTTCGTATTCGTCGGTGTGGTCATCGGAACTGCCATCGGCGTCCTGCCGGGACTGGGACCGACCGCCACCATCGCGCTCCTGCTGCCGATCACCTACACGATGGATCCGGTCGGCGCGGTGATCATGCTGGCCGGCATCTACTACGGTTCCATGTACGGCGGAACGATCACCTCAGTCCTCCTGCGTCTTCCCGGCGAGGCCGCATCAGTGGTCACCACCTTTGACGGTTATCAGATGACCAAGCAGGGCAGGGCCGGAACGGCGCTCGGCATTTCCGCGGTCGGTTCCTTTATCGGCGGCACGGTAGCCATCATCGGCCTTACCTTCCTGGCTCCATTGCTTGCCAAGGTGGCCGTGGCGGTGGGCCCGGCGGGCTACGTCGCCATCATGATCCTGGGCCTGTTCCTGGTGACCTCCCTCGGCACCGGTTCAACGGTCAAGAGCCTGTTCATGGCAGGAGTCGGCCTCCTGCTCTCAACCGTGGGCCAGGACCCGGTCACCGGAACCGCACGCTTCACGTTCGGCCAGACGTCGCTGCTGGGCGGGTTGGATTTCGTCGCTATCGCCATGGGGCTTTTCGGTGTGGGAGAACTGCTCCATAGCCTCGAGCGGAGCGAAAAGGGCCAGGCCGTCACCGCCAAAATCAAGAACATCTGGCCCTCGCGCAAGGATTTCCGTGACTCCTCCGGTGCGATAGCCCGGGGCTCGGTGCTGGGCTTCTTCATCGGCGTCCTGCCCGGCGGCGGCGGCGTCATCTCATCGCTGGCATCCTATGCCATGGAGAAACGCCGCGCGAAGGATCCCAGCCGGTTCGGAAAGGGTGCCATCGAAGGCGTCGCCGGTCCCGAGACAGCGAATAACGCCTCATCAACGTCGGCCTTCATTCCGCTGCTCGTCCTGGGCATCCCGTCCAACGTTGTCCTGGCCATGATCTACGGAGCGCTCCTGCTGCACGGGATCACACCGGGGCCGCAGCTGATCAACGAGCATCCCAACGTTTTCTGGGGCGTCGTCGCGTCAATGTACATCGGCAACCTGATGCTCATCATCCTCAATATCCCGCTGGTTGGAGTCTTCATCCAGATGCTCCGGGTACGGACGGGGATCCTTTCGACCTTCGCCCTGCTGGTGGTCATGGTCGGCGTGTTCTCCATCAACAACAACCCGTTCGACATGTGGGTGGTGCTCGCGTTCGGGGTTCTCGGCTGGATCATGATCAAGGCTCACTTTGACCCAGGCCCCCTGGTGCTGGCTTTCATCCTGGGCCCGATCCTGGAGAAATCCTTCCGCCAGACGATGCTGATCTCCGAAGGAAGCTTCGGTATTTTCGCCTCGGACCCGGTGTCCGCGACCATCTTCATCCTGATCGGGCTGTTCATCGTCTACGGCTTCATCAGCCGCAGACGGCGGCAGCGCAGGACGCGCCGCGCAGCCGCTGCAGGCCCGGAAGAGGGCAATACGCTCGTCCACGCCTCGGCCAGGCGCGAGGGGACTCCGGATTCCGGCACCGAAGAATGATTCCGCGCCGCCGCGTCCATCCGTGAGCGCCATCGGTTGCGAGTCGACCGAAAAACAATTCGACAGAAAGACAAGGGAGCACCTTGAAGAACGTCTTGCGCCTTCAAACGACCGCCGGGCTTGCCTTGGCATCGCTGGCATCCCTGACCGTAGCAGCGTGCGGTGTGGCCGGTTCCGCCGGCCCCGGGAATGCCGGATCCGACTATCCCGCGAAGCCGGTCACCATCCTTATGCCCTATGCCGCCGGCGGCCCCTCGGATCTTACCGCCCGTTCGGTTGCCGCCTGTTTGGGGAACAGCCTCGGCGAGGCCTTCGTCGTCGAAAACAAACCCGGCGGCAGCGGAGCCGTCGCAATGCAGGAGCTGGTGGGTTCTAAACCCGACGGCCAGACGCTGGCGCTCGGTACCACCGGCACGCTGGTCATGGCCCCTATGATCAACTCGCTGAGCTACAGTCTTGCGGACGTTGAACCCATAGGTGTCATGGCCGACAATCCGACCCTGATCGTTGTGGGAACAAACTCCCCCTACAAGGACGCAGCAGAGCTCTTCGAAGCGGCCAGGGCGGATCCTGGAGCAATCTCGATGGGTGTTCCTGGTGCTACGAGTCCCGCGGCCATTGAACTGCAGCGGCTGAAGAACGACTACGGGGTTGAGATCACCGCCGTGCCGGCCTCGGGTAACGCGGAGATGACCACCAATCTGCTGGGCGGGCATGTGGATGCACTTTTCATCAACGATCATCCTGATGTCCAGGCACGGATTACCGAGGGGTCTTTCCTTCCCGTTGCCGCCACCACGCCTGAACGGCTCGGCTGGCTCCCCGACGTACCGACGCTGGCCGAATCGGGGTTCCCGGACTTGGTGAATGCCACGTCAATCTACGGCCTGTTCGGTCCCCAGGGCATGCCGGACGCTGTTGTGTCCACCCTCGAACGCGAACTCGAAACCTGCCTTAGCGACCCCAAGGTCGTTGAGCAGATCGGAAAGAACTTTGTGCCGAAGGAATTCATTGGTGCCGAGGAGCTGGGCGCCAACTTTGCCCGGATCAAGGCACTCTACGAACCGATCCTCGGCCGGTGAGCCGGGTAACAATCGTCGTCCTAGTCAACGGGAGATTTTCATGGTGAGGGAACTGAATGGCCTGGCGGAGCTTGTGCCGCTGATTGGCTCAGAACTTGGTGTGAGCGGCTGGCACAGTGTCCAACAGGACCGGATTCAGGACTTTGCCGATGCCACCGGCGACCAGCAGTGGATCCACGTCGATCCGGAGAGGGCGGCCGGCGGCCCGTTTGGGCGTCCGGTTGCCCACGGCTACCTGACCCTGTCGATGATCCCATTCTTGGCACAAGAGGTGTACCGGGTCAATGGATTGAAGATGATCGTGAACTACGGGCTGAACAAGGTCCGGTTTCCGAGCCCGGTCCCGGTGGGTTCCCGGGTCCGGAGCCGCCTCACCCTCGTCTCCGTCACGCCGGCGGCCCAAGGCAGCCAGGTGGTGATCCGCCATGAGATTCAACTCGAGGGCGGGGCCCGGCCGGCCTGCGTGGCTGAAACAGTCTCCTTGATGGTCGGCTGAGGGGCCTCGGCAGGCCGGTGGACAAGAGAACATCCCTCAGCGAGGCCGTGGCGGAGCACATCCGGGACGGCCAGCTTGTGGCCATCGAGGGATTCGGGCACCTGGTTCCGGTGGCGGCTGCCCACGAAATAATCCGGCAGGGATTCCGTGACCTGACGCTGGCCCGGATGACCGGCGACGTGATGATTGACCAACTGCTGGCGGCCGGTTGCCTGAAGGGGGTCATCGGCTCCTTTGTCGGAAACAGTTCGGCAGGCTCGCTCCACGAGCTGCGCCGGCGGGTGGAGAACTCGGACCCGGTTCCGTTGGACCTTGAGGAATACAGCCACGGGGGCATGGTTTGCCGGTACCTTGCGGGTGCCTCGAAGCTTCCGTTTTATCCCATCAACTCCTACCGGGGCAGCGATCTCGTGGCACTGAACGGAAAGATACGGTCCGTCAAGGACCCGTACGGCGGGGAGGAAATCCACGTGGTCCCAGCGCTGAATCCCGACGTGACGATCATTCACGCGCAGCGGGCCGACCGGGCCGGCAACATCCAGGCGTGGGGCATTCTTGGCGTGCAGGCCGAAGCTGCCTTCGCCGCTAGGAGGGTCATTGTCACGGTCGAGGAAATAGTGGACGACGGCGTCATCCGCTCCGATCCGAACCGCACCATCGTTCCATCCCACGTAGTCGACGCAGTGGTCCACTGTCCGCGCGGAGCGCATCCTCATTCGGTCCAGGGCTACTATGACCGCGACGACGGGTTCAGCCGCCGCTGGTCCGAGCTCGCCCGCGATCCGCGGCGGCTTCGCGACTGGCTGCAGGAAAACATCCACGGCACCCGGGACCATGCCGAGTATATTGCCCGTCTCGGCCCGGACTACTGGGACCGCCTGCAGGTCGAGGCGGCATTCTCCGTTCCGGTCAACTACGGAGGCCGCAAATGAGCATCACGGAACGATCGGAAAAATCATCGACACGCGTATCCTGCCGCCAAACGGAACCTGCACAGCCGGAAGTGACCAGCAGTGAGCTTCTCACCACCCTGTCCGCCCGTGCGCTGGAAGGAAAGCATGTGGTGTTCGCCGGACACGGACTTCCCACCCTGGCAGTGTCCTTGGCGCAGCGGACGGTTTCTCCCGGCGTCGAAATAATCTATGAGTCAGGCGTGACCGGGGCGCAGCCGGCCGACCTGCCGCGCAGTATTTCGGATTCGGTCCTCGTCACCGGCGCGGCGGGGGTCCTGCCCATGGCGCAGCTGTTCAACTTCGTGCTGCAGGGACAGCGCGTGGACGTCGGATTCCTCGGTGCCGCCCAGGTGGACAGATACGGCAGCCTGAACTCCAGCCTGATCGGAAAGGACTGGGCGGCACCGGCCAGTAAGCTCCCAGGCTCCGGGGGCGCCATCGAGGCGATGGCCGGGGCCGGCGAAATCTTCGTCGTGATGCGCCGGCACAATCCCCGGTCCCTCGTGGCGGACCTCGATTTCTGCACCACGCCCGGACCGCGTCGGGCGGCGGCGGCCCGCGGCGGCGTGATGCCCGCGGGCCTGGGCGTGACCACCGTCATTACGGATCTGGGCATCATGACACGCCGGGGCATCGACGAAGAGCTTGTCCTTACCGCTGTACATCCCGGCGTCGAGGTGGACGACGTCAGGGCAGCCACGGGGTGGGACCTGGAGGTCTCGAAGAACCTGGTCACCACGGTGCCGCCGACCGGCCGGGAACTGGCACTGCTGCGGGACGTGTTGGATCCGGAGCGGGTATACCTGCGATGAGTCCGGGTCCGGTATCCCCTCCGGATCGACAGGAATCACCGGCCTGGCCACTCCCCCACGCTGGCAGTGTGACGCTCTGCCATCAGATTGCCGGCGCCGTGTTTCCTGATGCCCTGATCGATTCGGCCGACCTTTTTGGTTAATGAGGGGCGTTGCCGGGGCAGGAAGCTCGCCAGTACCGCAGCAGTAAGGGCTGCTGCCGCGGCAATCCAGAAGACGTGTTCGAAGGCTCGGAAGGATGGGTGCTCTGTTCCGTCAAGCGTCAGTGTGGTTGAGGCCAGCAGCACGGCCACGGCGGCGCTGCCGATGGTGGTTCCGATGACGCGCAGCACGGTGTTCAGCCCATTGGCAGCGGCAGTGACGGTTACGGGGACAGATCCCATGATGAGGATGGGCATCGCTGCATAGGCGATGGCGTTGCCGATGCCTATGACAACGGCTCCCAGCATCACCATCCAGACTTCTTCGGTCAGGAAGAGGCGGCCAACGTAGCCGGCGGCAGAAACGAGGGAGCCCATAATGAGGGCGGTTTTGGCGCCGTAACGGCGGCTGCTGAGGGCGGATACGGGAGTGAAGAGCACCATTGCCAAGCCGATGGGAACCATGCAAAGGCCGGCAGCCATCACGCTCAGGCCGAAGCCGTATCCGGCCGCGCCAGGCATCTGCAACTGCTGGGTGGTGGAGAGCAGGTTGGAGTACATGGAGTAGCCCACGAGGACCGCCACCAGGTTCGTGATCAGCACGGGTCTCCGGGCCGATGTCCGCAGGTCCAGCATTGGTTGACTGATCTTCAGTTCGAGCGGGACCCACATGGCCAGGGCAGCGACCGCGGTTAGTGCCGTTATCAGCGTCGGGGCACTGGTCCAGCCCCAGGTACCGCCCTTGGACAAGGCAAGAAGTGCGGCGGTCAGGGCCGTCGAGAGCAGGATGGCCCCTCCGTAGTCGAACGTGCCCGGCGTGCGGACCCGGGATTCCGGCATGACCAGCGGCAATAGCGCGACCAGGACGATTCCGACCGCAGCGGCGCTCCAAAAAATTGACTGCCAGCCGAGGAACTCATACAGCACACCGGCCAGCGGAAGACCCAGCGCGCTCCCGAAACCCAAGGTGGCGCTGATCATCGCGACGGCTGGACCCAGCTTCATGGCGGGGATCTCCTCGCGCAGGACGCTGATGCCCACGGGCACGAGGGCTGCGGCGGATCCCTGGAGCGCGCGGCCGGCGATCATGGCCGGAAAACCCAGATTCAACGCCACCAGTGCTGAGCCGATGGTCATCATGACCAGGCAGACGAGCATGATCCGGCGTTTGCCGAACATGTCTGCCAGACGGCTCAGCACCGGGGTGGCCACTGCACTTGCGAGCAGTGTGGCGGTGAGGACCCAGGAGGCGTCCTCAACGGAGATCCCGAGCAAGCGCGGCAGGTCGGGCAGCAGGGGAACCACCGTAGCCTGCTGAAGCGTGACGGTCGTTCCGCACAGGCACAGCACCGGTACAAGGAGCCTGCCGGCAGCCCTGGGCTTCGATGCTCTGCCTTTCCCGCGTACAGGCATTCCGTTGGCGATCAGCGGGCGGTGGGGCTGTGTTGCTTGTCGGCATGCTGGGCTGCCGGCGCCCCCTCACCCGGTCCTGAAGAGGCGGCGGGGAGTACTGCTGGGTCACCGCCGTCGGACGTGGCCTGCGGAGCTTGCTCCTCCGCCACCGGCACGTGAAAGGAGGCCTTGGCTCCGGCAAAGCGGCGCCGGAAGCCGCTGACGGCCTTGATGGCAATGACGGCGAGAATAAGGCTGAAAATGATTGCGGCGGCCGGGTCGGTGACAAAGATGTCGAGGCTGCCGCCGGAAATCAGCATGGACTGTCGGAAGGATTTTTCCAGGATAGGTCCGAGGACGAAGGCCAGGACCAGCGGGCCGGCGTCGAAACCTGTCTTGGACATGATCCACCCGAGGACGCCGAAGGCCAGCACAACCCACATGTCGAAGGAACTGTTGTTGATCGAGTAAACGCCGATCAACACGATCAGCAGGGAAAAAGCGACGAGGATGCCTTGGCGCACGCGCAGCATCTGGATGAAGATGCCCACGAGCGGAATGTTGAGGATGAGCAGCATCAGGTTGCCGATGTACATCGAAGCGATAACGCCCCAGAAGAGTCCGGAGTGATCGGTCATAAGCCGCGGACCCGGGGTGATGCCGTGCATCAGCAGGGCGCCGAAGATCATTGCCAGCACCACGTTGGAGGGAATGCCAAGCACCAGCAGCGGAATAAACGCCGTGGTCGAGGACGCGTTGTTCGCCGTTTCCGGTCCTGCGACACCTTCGATGGCACCCTTTCCGAACCGGCTGGGATCCTTCGCCCGGCGCTTCTCCAGCGCGTAGGAGGCCAGGGAGGAGATGACTCCGCCGCCGCCGGGAAGGATGCCGATGAAGAACCCGAGGACCGATCCTCGGCCGATGGCACCGGCAGAGTCCTTCATGTCCTTCCGCGAAGGCCAGATGTTTTTGATCTTGGCCTTGATGGCCTGGGCTTTTTCGGTCTGTTCGAGGGATCGCAGCAGTTCAGCGACGCCGAACAGGCCCATTGCCACGGCCACGAAGTCCAGGCCGCCCAGCAGCGGCGCCTGGCCGAATGTGAAACGCGCCGACCCGTTGACGGGATCCTGTCCGACCGTGGACAGGAGCAGGCCGACGGCGGCCATGCATACGCTTTTGATGGTGGATCCGGTGCCCAGGGACGTGACCAGGAACAGGCCCATGACCATGAGGGCAACAAAGCCGGCCGGACCCATCGACAGGGCGATCTTGCCCAGCGCGGGCGCCATGAACGTCAGGCCGATGACGGCCACGGTGCCGCCGATGAAAGAACCTATGGCGGAGATGCCCAGGGCCGCGCCGGCACGGCCCTGCTTGGTCATCTGGTAGCCGTCGAAGGTGGTCACCACCGAGGCTGCCTCGCCCGGCAGGCGCAGCAGCACGGAAGTGATGGTGCCCCCGTACATCGATCCGTAGTAGATGCCGGCCAGCATGATGATCGAAGCGGTCGGATCCATGGTGTAGGTGATGGGCAGCAGCAGCGCAATTGTCGCCGTGGGGCCCAGGCCGGGCAGGACGCCGATGGCGGTTCCCACCACCACGCCGATCAGGACGAACAGCAGGTTCACCGGGTCTAAGGCCACAGAGAAGCCTTCACCGAGGTTGCTCAGGATATCCATGTGAGGGTCCGTTCTAGACGAAGGCGTCAAGCGCCAGGTCGGCGGGGAAGGGTACGCCGAGGAGCCGGTCGAAGATGACATAAAGCACTGCCGGGCCAGCCGCGGCGAAGACAGCCGTCCAGCGCCACGACTCCCGGCCGAACACCCGAAGCCACAACAGGAGCATCAGCACGGCCGGGATGAAGAAGCCCACCAGTTCGAAGAGCACTATGAACGCGGCAAGGCTCGCGATGCCGGCCATTACCGACACGCTCCGGCGGCCCCAAGCCTCCAGCGGCTCATGTCCCGGCCACACGATCAGTGCCGCGGCGCTGAAGACGATGGCCAGCGAGATGGCGAACGGCCAGAGGCCAGGGGCAGGATTGTGCAGGGTGCCCAGCTTCAACTGCCATGACCCGGCCGCAGCCCCAAGGCCCAGTGCGAGCAGGACGAGCGGAGCGATTCTGCGCTGCCAGCGCAGGGCGCCGGTGCGGGGCCTTTCCGGTTCCCGGATTTCGGCGGCCGCTTCCACGGGAGTAGAAACCATGGGTTCACCCTTCTTCGTGCCGGCCGTCATTGGCCGGCGGTTGAGTCGTTGTTAGTTACTTCGCCAGGAGGGGCTCGTAGCGGGTGCGCATGTCGGCAAAAACCTGCTGGGTCGCTTCCGCATTTGAGAAGCTGTTCGGCACGAACCGGTCGCCGATCTGGCCGATGACTTCGGTGTCCTTGCTGCAGGTTTCGACGCCGCTTTCGAGTTTCTCCGAAACCTGCTGCGGCAGGCCCTTGGGGGCGAAGAGCCCGTAGACCGAGGTGGTCTTGACGTCGAAGCCGGCCTCCTTGGCCGTGGGAGCGTCGGGGAAGGCCTCCGAGCGTGCTTCACCGGCAGCAGCGAGCGGGACGAGGGCGCCGTCTTTCACCTGGGCCTCAACGTCGAGGTAGTCGTTGACGAATCCGGCGTCGATGTGGCTGCCCAGCAGGTTGGTGATGAGTTCGGCGCTGCCGGAGGTGGGAACCAGGGCGAACTCGATGCCGCTCTCCTTCTGCAGGCGCTTGAGTTCAGTGGCCAGCGAGCTGGTGGCGCCGGGAACACCGATGGAGATCTTCCCGGGGTTGGCCTTGGCGGCGTCGAACAACTCCTGCAGGCTCTTGTACGGGGAGTCCTTTGGCACGGCGAAAAGGGTGGGGATGGCTGCCATGGTGCCCAGGGCCTGGAAATCGTCCTGGGAGTAGGCCAGGTCGTTGCTCATCGGATTCAGGACCATAGGCCCGTTGGTGCTGAGCCCTACGGTGTAGCCGTCGGGTTTGGCGCCGGCCAACTTTTGCATGGCCACTGCACCTGCTCCGCTGTCAAGGTTCTCCACCACGAAGGTGCCGCCCAGCAGCTTCCCGAGGCAGGCACCGTAGGCACGCGCCGTTGTATCCGAAGGCCCTCCGGCGGCATAGGGCATGACGAACGTAATGGACTTGGTCGGGTAGCTTTCGGATGATGCCTTGGAGGCACCGGAGCAGCCCGTGACGGAAAGCGAAAGGCCGGCGACAGTGACGGCAGCGAAGAACACGCGAGTCTTGTTCAAGGTAACCTCTGGTGGTTTCGGTCTGAAGTTGAGAGTGCACTCCGCAAGGAGTGCCCTCTCAGTAATACAGGATTGTGACCGGCGGCACAACCGCCTCCGGTGAAATAAATCATTCGTTGGGTGCTGCTGATTCGAGCCGGGAGACGCTCAGCGCCGCCCGGGGTTTCATGAAGGCGTCCCACAGCGGCCCGGTTGAGATCCACCGCAGCGGATCCATCAGGGCCAGGCTGCGCGGGACGAATACCTTGCGCCGCCGCGCGGCGATCGCGCCGACGAGAAGGTCGGCGCAGGTCTCCGTGCTGGACACCACGTTGAACGGCCACGGAAGGGAGCGGCTCTCTCCGGCCCGGCTTCCCGCCCCGGAAATCATGCCGGTGCTCACCCATGCCGGATGCGCGACGCCCACGTCAACGCCCTTATGGGCCAGTTCCAGCCGCAGCGCCCCGCCGAAGGCCTCCACGCCCGCCTTGGAGGCGGCATACGCGTTGGCCCGCGGAACATTCTTCAACGCGGCGGCCGAACTCATGAGCAGGTAGTAGCCCCGGTTTGCGGTGATCTCCTCCAAGGTGGCCTTGACGGTCCTGATCACACCGCCAAGATTGACGTCGACGATCCGCAGCAGGTCCTCGGTGCTGGAAACGGCCACCGTGGAGGCACTGCCGATCCCGGCGCAGGCAAAGACGATGTCCAGCCGGCCGAAGTGCTCAACTGTCCGCCGGGCTGCGGCCTGCAAGGACATTTGGTCCGTCACATCCGCTGCCGTGGCCAGATGGCCCTCTCCCAGAGTGGAGACCAGCTGGTCCAGGGCTGGCTGGTCGCGGTCGACGAGGGATACGTGTGCTCCCGCGGCGGCCAGGCGCCGGGCCGTGGCCGCGGCGATACCGCCGGCACCGCCGGTAACCAGTACCACCTTGCCCCGCAGCCTGTCCGGCCCCCGCAATCGGTCCGCCCCGCTCCCGCCCGCCTCCGGAGGATTCAAGGATTGGAATCTCATCCCATGTACGACCCTCCGTTGACGTCAACCGTGACGCCCGTGACGAAGCCGTTTTCAACGGCGGCCAGGTACTGGACGGCCTGGGCAACGTCATCGGCGCTGCCCAGCCGGCCCACCGGGATGCGGCTGAGATAGTTCCGGTTGACTTCGTCGGAGACGCCGGCGGCCATGCCGGCGTCGATCCGCCCCGGGGCGATGGCGTTGACGGTGATACCGAACGGTGCGAGTTCCCGCGCGAAGGAACGGGTCAGGCCCAACAGGCCCGTCTTGGTCGCGGCATAGTGGACGCCGCCCAGCCTGCCGCCGTCGCGTCCTGCCAGGGAGGACATGTTGACGATCCTGCCGAATCCAGTGTTCTTCATGTGCGGTACCAGGGCCTGGATACCTAGGAACGGGCCTGTGAGGTTCACCGCCAGGACACTCATCCACTCATCCAAGGGGACTTCATCACCCGGGATCTTTTGTCCGTCCCGCTTCGGGGAGATGCCGGCGTTGTTGACCAGCACCGCAGGGGTTTCCGGGCTGGCCTCCACCGCCTCTGCGATCCGTTGCCAGTCGCCGGGCTCAGTGACGTCACACTGCATTGCCTGCAGGGATCCGCCCTGCGGATCCAGGTCCGCCCGGAGGCCGGCCAGTGCGGAGTCTGATGCATCCACGGCGATCACCCGGTCCCCGCTGGCCAGGAATGACTCCACGATGCCGCGGCCGATGCCCCCGGCCGCGCCGGTGACGACGACTGTTCGGTGGTGCTGCTGGTTGTTACTCATGCTTTGTCCGTTCCTCGTTGAACGGGAGGCGGCCTTCTTCTCGGCAGTCTCCCCGTGGGGCCGTTAGCGCACTCCGGCCAGGGCTTCTTCCCTGGCTTGGTCCGTGGATCCGGCCAGATAGGGTTCAGGGTCAAAGGGCGCGTTGACTTGGCGGAAGGTATAGGCCGGTTCCGGCCACAGTGTGGTCAGCCGCCCGTTGCGGTGGTCAACGTACCAGCTGCTGCAGCCGCCGTCGAGCCACACAGTGCCCTGCGCCAGCTGGTCCACACGGTCCATGAAGGCATCCTCCGCTTCCCTGCTCACCTCCAGCGCCGGCACAGCGGCCTGGTCGCGGAAGTTCACCGCGCCCATGATGTAGTCGATCTGGGCCTCGGCGATGTAGACGGCGGAGTTGTGGCCCAGCCCGGTGTTGGGCCCGTTGATGATCCACAGGTTCGGGAACCCATGCACGGCCGTGGTGGCGTAGGCCTGCATGCCGTTGGCCCAGCGTTCACTGAGCGGCTGGCCGTCGCGGCCGTAGATGCGGTAGGCAATGGGCAGGTCTGTCGCTTCAAAACCCGTGCAGGCGATGATGACATCCAGTTCGCGGCTGCCTCCGTCCCCGCCGATAACACGGCTGCCCTCCACACGCGTGACGCCGCCGGTTTCCAGGTGGACGTGCTCCTGTGTGAACGTCGGGTAGTAATCGCTGGATTTCAGGACCCTCTTGCAGCCGAACGTGTAGTCCGGGGTTAGCTTCCGGCGCAGTTCCGGATCCTCAATCTGCCGGTGGAGATGGTCCAGGGCGACCTGCGCTGCAGCGGAGACCAGCGTCGGGGTGCCCCGGCGCTGGGCGTAGCGCTCCTCATTGGACCAGAACATCTCCTCCCGCAGTTCCTGCATCACCTCGGGCATCTTGCGG
Source organism: Pseudarthrobacter sp. GA104 (assembly GCF_009741265.1). Taxonomy (GTDB): domain Bacteria; phylum Actinomycetota; class Actinomycetes; order Actinomycetales; family Micrococcaceae; genus Arthrobacter. Next base: position 2,718,835 of record NZ_WOWL01000001.1, on the reverse strand, counting down.
AAAAGACCCTTTTCCTCCTCGGTGTAGGCCCGGTCCGGTCGCGGCGTCACGTACGGGGCCGAGCGCTGGAACACAACGACCTCCCCGGCGATCTTTGCCACCTCGGGCAAGACCTGGATGGCCGTGGCTCCCGAGCCGACGATGCCCACCCGCTTGCCCGCCAGGTCAATCCCGTCATTCCACTGCGCTGAGTGGAACACTTCGCCGGAGAAGTCGCTCAGTCCCTCGATGTCGGGCATCTTCGGCTCGGACAGATGCCCGACGGCGGTCACCAGGGTTTTGGCTGCAAACTCACCTTTGGGGGTGCTGACTTTCCACAGCGCTTCCGCCTCATCCCAGCGGGCGTCGGTCAGTTCGGCGCCGAACACGATCCGTTCAAGGAGGTTCTCTTCCCGGGCGACGCTGCGCAGGTAACCGAGGATTTCCTCCTGGGGGGCGAACATCCGGGACCATTCAGGGTTGGGGCGGAAGGAAAACGAGTACAGCAGCGACGGCACATCGCAGGCCGCGCCGGGATAGTGGTTGTCGCGCCAGGTTCCGCCCACGTCTTCCGCCCGTTCGAGAATGATGAATGAGCGTTCGCCCTCGCGGGCCAGTTTTGCGCCCATGCCAAGGCCGCCAAAGCCTGTGCCGACGATGATGACGTCGACCGGCGAACCGGACGCCGGATAACCCATAGGGGTACTTTCCACTGTTCCTCCAATGTGTGTGTTGTTGCGTGCTGGTCCCGACGGGCTAGACAAAGAGTGCTTCCCGGATCCGGCCCGCAGGAGAAGCGGCGGGGTCCGTCACAAATTCGTTGATGAGCTGGAACAGCTGGGCCGGGCGCTCCTGCGGGACGGCGTGACCACTGTCGATGACCGCGTAGCGGGCGTTCGGAAGGCCTCCGAAAAGGAGCTGGGTCTGCCGGGCGGGCACCATCTGGTCGTGGGCGCCGGCAATGACCAGGGACGGAGCGGTGATCGCTGCAAGCCTGCCGCTCAAATCGGCAACGGCGTTGAGCCGCATCTGACCGGCAATCCCCTCCGGGAAGGTCCGGGCATCAATCAGGGCCTGGATGTCAGCGTCGCCCCGGCCGGCAAGGAAAGGGTGTCCATAGGCTGTCCAGGTGACGAACTCGCGCAGGAGGTCCTGATCCGACTCGAAGAGCCGCTTCCAGATCCGGTTGCGAAGCCGCTGCTGGGCGTCGGCCCTGACCCAACCGGCCACCAGGGTCAGGCTTGACACGCTTTCGGGGCGGGAAGCGGCGAGGTCGGCCGCCACCAGTGCGCCCAGTGAGTAGCCGACCACATGGACCGGCTGAGCAGGAGCGCGGTGGTCGATGACGGCCGCAACCTGCCCTGACAATCCGTCGAGGGTCGGTTCCCCGGCAGGGCTCTGCAGGTCAACGGCCAGGACACGGTACCGGGCGGCAAGCATGGGAAAGAGGGTGCGGAAATGAGTCTTGGCGCTTCCGCCCGTTCCGTGGACCAGGACCACGGTGTCCCGGGAGTCTTCCGGTGCAAGCGTGTCATGGAAAGGAACCGAAAGGCCCCCGACGTGGACGGCACCCTCGTTTGCATCTGGATGAATCTTCAATTCCAATCCCTTCGAATTTGACTGGCCGGTACTGATAACGATGAGGGAATCCGATCGGGTGCAGGCAGCGCGGCAGTGACACGATATTGAAAGTGCACTCCGTGCGGATTACACTCTCATAAAAGCATAAGAGTGATACGAAGCACAATCATTGGAAGGGAAACAATGAAGATTACCGGCGCGGTCCTGGAGACCGTCGGCTCCCCACGTCCATACGCCCGGTCCCGCCCGCTTTCCGTTGCGGAGCTTGACCTCGCCGGGCCGGGACCGCAGGAAGTCCTGACACGGATGGAGGCTGCGGGTATCTGCCACTCGGACCTCTCCGTGGTCAACGGCGACCGCCCCCGTCCGCTGCCCATGCTGCTCGGCCACGAGGCCGCCGGTACGGTCGTCGCTGTCGGCGCGGATGTCGATGACCTTGAACCGGGCCAGCGGGTGGTCACGGTTTTCCTGCCGCGCTGCGAGGAGTGCCCCAACTGCCGCACCGGGGGCAAGCTGCCGTGCAGCGTCGGTACAGAATCAAACGGGGCCGGAACGCTGCCAGGGGGGTCCACCCGACTGACGCGTGCCGGCCAGCCTGTCCGTCACCACCTCGGAGTCTCCGGCTTCGCGACCCATGCCGTGCTCAGCCGCCGCTCGGTTGTCCCGGTCGGAAGCGACGTGCCGCCGTCGGTCGCTGCACTTCTTGGGTGTGCGGTGCTGACTGGAGGCGGGGCCGTCATCAACGCGGGGAATCCCCAGGAGGGGCAGGACATCATGATCGTCGGCCTCGGAGGAGTCGGCATGGCAGCTCTGCTGACCGCCGTCGCAATCTCCTCAGCGTGGGCCGAACCCGCCCGGATCATCGGCGTCGATGCGAACCCGGACAAACTGATCACAGCGCGGGAACTGGGGGCAACAGAAACGTACTCGCCTGCCGAGGCCGCGGACCTGGGCATCCGGGCCCACATCGTCATCGAGGCGGCCGGCCACCCCCGTGCCTTCGAAACCGCGGTGCAGGCCACGGCGCCCGGCGGCACCACGGTGACTGCCGGACTGCCGGCTGCGGGAGTGCTGTCATCCATTGAACCGTTGGGGATCACAGCCGAGGCCCGCACCATCGTCGGTTCCTACCTGGGCTCCGCAGTACCCGCCCGCGACATCCCGGTCTACGCCCAGATGTGGCGCGAAGGAAGGCTGCCGGTCGAAAAACTGGCTTCGTCGGTGATCACCCTGGACAACATCAACGAGGCGATGGATGAACTCGCCGATGGAAATGCCATCCGCCAGATCGTGATGTTCAATTGAGAGTTATCGGCACCAGAACTGAACCCCGGCAGCTGCGAACGGCCGCCCGGTACCCCACCGCTGATAGGAACGTTAATAAAGGATGAAGACGATGACTTCGGAGGCCTCCGCAAGTGGTGCTCCCGTCGGGCTGCGCGAGAAGGCCCGGATCGAGCGTTACCAGAACATCCGCGCTGCAGCAGAACAGCTCTTCAACGAGCGGGGCTACGAGCACACCACCACCAAGGAAGTGGCCGAGCTTGCCGGGGTCGGGGAGGCCACCCTTTTCCGTTACGTCAGTAACAAGCACGAACTGCTGCTACTGGTTATCGGCGAGCGCATGGATACGACGCTCCAGGCCATCGAAGACGCGGACAAGGAACTGGCCGCCAATACTTCCACCGCGCGGGACTATGTGGAGCGGATCTACGCCATCTTCCGTGCACGCGCCCGGTTCTACGCAACCGACCCGGAGAACGTCACGAGCTACCTGCACCACGGCTTCAAGGCCGGAAGCCAGCTTGGGGCCCAGAGCATCTCCCAGGGCGACAGGGTTATCGCCCTGATCGCCGCCATCCTCGACGACGCCAGGAAAGCCGGATACCTCAGCGCCGACGTCGACTCACTGATCGTTGCGCAGAACTGCAACGGAACCTATATCCATGAGATCCTTCGCACCCCGGCGCGCGGATTCCGCCCGGAGGATCTCTGGGAGAAACTCCGCGAGCGCCTGCGCGTGCAGATCGAACCGCTTTTCCGGTTTTGAAAGATCCAGCGCCTGCCAGCAGGGCGTCCATCTGGGCCGAGAAGCAGGAGTCGCTTGACTGAGGTCGTCCAGTCCGTTGTCCACCCCTAGAAAAGGCGTCCAGGGCTCGTGGTCCCGCAGGATGTGCTCCTAGCTTCCCTGTTACTGCGGGCTTTGTGGTCACAACCGCCGCCTACGCGATCCCTGATGGCGGAAAGCGGCCTGGTCAGGCCCTCTGCAAATGCTGTTCGGTTACCGCGTTGACGTAACCGGCATCACTATCCTATTCTTGATGAAACGATTCAAGGGAAAGGGCTTTCCGAAGCCCGGCACCTTCAAGGTCCCCGTCGACCATCCGGAACACAACAGTTCCGGTTCCTTGCCAATGACGACGAAGGAATTCACCAGAATGAGCAGCACCCCCGGGGAAACCCGTCCTATCCCGGAAGCCGGCGCTGGCCAGCGGGACCCGAAGAAGGCGGCGATGAGCGGCTGGATCGGAAGCGCACTCGAATACTACGACTTCGCACTGTACTCGCTGGCAGCGACGCTCATCTTCCCCGCCATCTTCTTCCCCACCGAAAACCCGACCGTGGGGATCATCGCCTCGCTCGCCACCTACGCGGTGGGCTACGTCTCCCGCCCGGTAGGCGCCGTCGTACTGGGAGCATACGGTGACCGGCACGGCCGCAAGCAGGTGCTCGTCTTCGCCATGCTGCTGATGGGCTTCGCCACCTTCGCCGTCGGACTATTGCCCACGTACGGACAGGTGGGCATCCTGGCGCCAATAATGCTGGTGATCCTCCGCCTCATCCAGGGCTTCGCCGTCGCAGGAGAACTGGGCGGCGCCAGCGCGATGATCGTGGAGCACTCCCCCGACGCCAGGCGCGGCTTCTTCGCAAGCTTCAGCCTGCAGGGCACCCAGGTGGGCTCCATCCTGGCCACCGCCGTCCTGCTTCCCCTTGCAGCCATCCTGCCCGCCGACCAGTTCCAGGCCTGGGGCTGGCGCATCCCGTTCCTGCTCAGCGCCTTTGTGATCCTGGCGGGCTACATCATCCGCCGCCGGGTGCAGGAGCCGCCGGCGTATGCTGCGCAGTCCGAGGCCGGCAAGGCCAAGCAGCGGTTCCCCCTCGTTGACCTGGTCCGCGGCTACCCGTGGGTCCTGGTCCGCTGCATCCTGATGACCTTCACCAACGTGATCGGCATGGCAACGCTCATCTTCGGTGTCTCCTACGCCACGCAGAAGGGCTACGGCAACGGCTTCTCCAGCAGCGACTTCCTGTGGGTCACCCTCGTGGCCAACATCGCCGCCGTCGTCACCATTCCGCTGTTCGGCGCGCTCTCGGACAGGATCGGCCGGCGGATGCTGATGGTGGCCGGCGGCGTGGGCGGTGGCGTGCTGGCCGGCGGATACCTGCGGGCCATCGAGCAGGGAAGCCTGGCACTGGTCTTCGTCTGCATCGTGATCGTCCAGGGCATCTTCTTCCAGATGTGGAACGCCACCTTTGCCACGTTCTTCCAGGAGCAGTTCCCCATGCGGATCCGCGTCACAGGGTTCGCCGTGTCGCAGAACGTGGGCCTCATGATCGCATCGTTCTTCCCAAGCATCTTCACCGCCGTCGCTCCCCCGGGGTCCGCCAACGTCCCCCTGGTCATCGGGCTGACCACGCTGGGTATCTGCGCCGTCGCAGCGCTCGCTACCCTCCTGTCCCCCCGACACCAAGGGCAAGTCGCTCGGCGACCTCGAGACCCGCAAGGACGAAATTGAGGCGCCAGAGCCCGCTCTTGCCCGTGAAAGCGTGGCGGCGGGGTAACGGATGCGGCCGCGGGACGGGCTACCGCAAGTGGCACCCAAGGCCAAGCGGTCGACGGCGGGACTCCCCGCCGTCGACCGCTTTCGTTAAGAACGTCCTCGACGTCTTCAGGAGGAAACACTGCGGCTTACAGGGAAATTTGCCCAGCAGTCCGTCACACTAAGGAAGGCTATGGATTCTGGGGGATGCCGTCGTTGACTGCCGCCGCCCGGTCACCTGGGGCCGCATCATCATTCTCCGGAAGGCATCAACCATGACCCAGCAACACCCCGACGCGAACTCGGCCCCGCAGGAAAATTACGGCCCGCCTGTGCCCCCTCCTTACAACGGCGCCCAAGCTCCAACCCCGCCGCCCTTCCCCGGCCCGCAGTACTCTGCGCAGCCGCCAATGCCGCAGCCGCCGCAGTACTCAGGCCAGCCGCCCATGCCCCAGCCGCCCCAGTACTCAGGCCAGCCGCCCATGCCCCAGCCGCCGCAATACTCAGGCCAGCCGCCGATGCCGCAGCCGGGTTACGGTTACCCGCAGTCCAAGTCGAAGATCGCGGCAGGCTTGTTGGGCATATTCCTGGGTGGCCTGGGTATCCACCGCTTTTACCTTGGATATACAAAGATCGGCATCATCCAGCTCGTGCTCGCGATCGTCCTGAGTGTGCTGGGCTTGGGATTCCTCGCCTTGTGGGGCCTTATCGAGGGCATCATGATCCTCGCGGGCGCCGTCTACTTCCAGCGGGACGCCCACGGCGTTCCGCTCCGCAACTAGGCCGAAGGAGACTGCACTTTGACTGAGATCATTCACGACAAGTATGAACAGCTCGAGCAAATCAGGGCCGGGCTCCTGCAGGGAGAAATCGTCTACGCCGTTTACGACTGCATCGGGGTCGGTACCGGCTTCGTGGGCATCACCAACATGCGCGTAATCCTCCAGGACAAGAGCTTCGTCGGAAACAAACTTGCCGTCGTGTCCGTGCCCTACAAGAACATCCGCTCCGTCTCGATGCTGTCCAACAAGTCGATGATGGGCAGGTTCGCGTCAACCTCGAGCATCGGAATCGACACGGGTGGCAGCATCAAGGAAGCGGACTTCCGCGGCGATGACAAAGCCAAGCACGCACATGACTTGATTCTCTGGAACATGCTGAACACCAAATAGCAGTCAGCACGTGGAAGGGCGATCGGATGCTCCGGCCGCCCTTCTACGTCGAGGGAAGTGCCCGGATACCGGCGGCCCAGCCACCCATCGCGTTGTGGGGCAGGGCCGACCGGTTCCGGGGCCCTGACGGCGCCTCGACGTCCACTTTCATGCCGAGGCCGAGTCAAAGCCTTGTCGGCCTTGGCACAACGAACGTACTCTTATAGAGAACCATTAGTTCTCTAAACCGGGGCCCAATGGACCGCAAGCAGCGCCGCAATCCCGCAGTTTCCAACAGCCATTCGTGCGGCACTTCCGGGAATCCTGCCTGTGATGCTTCTGGGGCATTGGACCAACGGCCGCTCCGCCCCCCTCTGTCCCCAGGGAGTCCCGGATGACTGAAAAATTTACCGGGATGCTCGCCGACTTCGGCGCCGCGGACCTGGCGTTGGCTGGCGGAAAGGGAGCCAATCTCGGTGAGCTCGTGCGCCACGGCTTCCCTGTTCCAGCGGGCTTTGTGGTCACAACCGCCGCCTACGCCACCCTGCTGGCAGAAACCGGCCTGGGCGCCGAACTGGAAGGGTTGCTCGAAGCCGAAAACGCCGGGGCACGGATCCGCGCGCTGTTCGCCGAATCCCACGTGCCGGCGTGCGTCACCGCTGATATTGCGGCGGCTTACGCCGCGCTGGGCGGCGGTCCGGTGGCCGTGCGTTCCAGTGCCACCGCCGAAGACCTGCCAGGAGCCGCCTTTGCCGGGCAACAGGACACTTTCCTGAACGTTGTCGGCGAGCAGGCAGTGACCCGTGCCGTGGTGGAATGTTGGGCTTCGCTGTGGACGGACCGCGCCATCGCCTACCGGCAGCGCCAGGAGATCAACCCGCGGGAAGTGTCGATTGCCGTCGTCGTGCAGGACATGGTGCCAGCGGACACCGCGGGAGTCCTGTTCAGCGCGAACCCGGTAACCGGCGAGCGCGGTGAAATCGTGGTCGATGCCAGCCCCGGCCTGGGCGAGGCCGTGGTTTCTGGACGCGTCACGCCGGAACACTACGTGCTGGACCGTTCGGGCCGGACAAAATCGTTCATCCCGGGCGCCCATGAGGTTGTGATCCGGGCCCTTGCCGGCGGGGGCACCGGGGAGAGCGCCGGCACGGGCAGCCGGCAGGCTGCCCTCGGCACAGGGCAGTTGGCGGAACTGGCGCGGCTGGCAATACGTGCCCAGGATCATTTCGGCCGACCGCAGGACATGGAATGGGCCATCACCGGCGGGCGCCTGTACGTGCTCCAGTCGCGGCCGATGACCGCCCTGCCGCCGCAGCCACTACACCTGAACCCGTTCCAGCGCCTGATGGGTCCGTTCTTCCTGGAGATGTTCCAGGAACGTCCGTATCCCCTGGACGTGTCCGGCTGGATGCAGCGCGGCATTCTGGCCATGCTCCACGGCATGGCCGGAAGCGTCGGCGTCGTCTTCCCGTCGGTGAACGACTTGCTGCCGGAGGAGGACGGCGTGGTGGTCCGGCTGGTTCCTCCGGTGCCGCACCCTACACTTCGCACGCTCGGCGCACCCGTTTCCGTGGTGCGCCGGGCCCGCCGGTTCAATCCAACCCGGTGGACCCGGGACAGCAGGTTCTCCACATTCCTGGAGAACGTCCGGCGGCTCAACGCCCAGGACCCCCGGACCTTGGCCTGGCGAGGGGTGATCGGGCTCGCGGAGGACGCCTTCGCCACGATGCGGGGGATCACCGAGCTGCGGATCTCGTACCTGCCGGGAGCTTTCCTTCCGCAGGCCAAGCTGCGCCTGATGCTCATGCTGCTGGGCAAGAGGCACCTTGGCCCGGCACTCATCGCCGGCGCGGAAACCCGCACCAGCCAGGCAAACCGTGCGCTGGAGGCCTTGGCCGACCAGGTCCGGTCGCAGGGCACGCTGGCCCGGGCCTTCACGGAACTGGAACCGGGCGAACTGCTTTCCCGGCTGGAGCACGATCCTGAATTCAAGGAGTTCCACACACAATTCCAGGCATTCCTGGCAGAATACGGCCACCGTGAAACCGTCAGCGTGCTCTTGTCCAGTTCACCGACCTGGTCCGATGCCCCCGAGGTGGTTCTAGGTCTGGTCACCTCCATGATGGGAGAGCGGCGGCCGGCCGCAGACCAAACCGGCCAGGCCCTTGCGGAACTGAAACGTCATCCCGCCCTGCGGATCGCGGCCCTGCGGCGGCACCTGCTGTCCGCCGTCGACGCCGCAAAAGCCGGGACCGCCTTCCGCGAAGACAGCCACTTCTACGCCACCATGGTGCTGCCGCCGCTCCGGCGCGCGCTGTCCGAACTGGGCCGGCGGCTGTGCGATGCCGGGGTGCTGGCTGATGCGGCCGATGTCCAGCACCTGCGCTTTGAAGAACTGGCGGGAATGGACGACGGCGGCGCGCTGCCTGCCGCCGAGAGGGAACGCTACCGCCGGCTGGTGCTGGCCAGGGCCGCGAAACGCCGGGAACTGGAAGGCATTCCGCTGCTGGACACGGCAACGCTGTTCGCTCACATGCGTCCGGCGCCCGGAACTCTGGTGTCCGGCATGCCCGCCAGCCGCGGCCAGGCCACCGGGACGGTGAGGATCATTCGCGGGCCGGACGAATTCCGACTGCTCCGCAGCGGCGAGGTCCTTGTCTGCCCCTACACCAACCCATCCTGGACTCCCCTGTTCCAGCGCGCGGCCGCCGTCGTGGTTGACGCCGGCGGAATCGCCTCCCATGCTGCCATCGTCGCCCGGGAATACGGGATCCCCGCCGTCATGGCCACCGGGTCGGGGACCCGTGACCTGCAGACCGGCCAGCTGGTCCTGGTGGACGGCACCCGCGGACAGGTCACGGCGGCTGTTGCGGAGCCGTCGTCGTGACCGCCGGAGCCGGTCCGGACCATCGAAAGCTGCCGCGCCGGCGCGGCGCGGTCCTGAACAACGCGATCTTCGATGCCGTCCTGGCAGAGATCGCCGAATCCGGATACTCTGCGCTGACTATGGACCGGGTAGCCGAACGCGCGCGCGCAAGCAAAGCCTCCCTCTACCGGCGCTGGCCCGGCCGCGCCGCCCTGGTACTGGACGCCGCCTACGCCTCTATGCATGGCCCGGACACCGTCCCGGACACCGGCAGCCTGCGGCTGGATACCTTGACCGTCATGCGGCAGGCTGCCCGGCTGCTGGAAGGGACCGTTGGACAGGCCGTTCGCGGAGTGTTGGGTGAGGCCTTGCAGAACCCCGAAGTTGCCGCAGAAGTCCGTGAGTTCACGCATGGAAACGCCAGCAGGATGATGCATGAGATCCTTGCCAGCGCCGTAAGACGGGGCGAATGCGATCCGGACCTCGTGACTGGCTTCAGGCTCGAGGCCGGTCCCGCCCTGCTGCGGCAACGGTTCATCTTCGGCTCCGGCCCCATCGAGGATGACTTCCTGGTGGGGATTGTGGACGAAGTGGTGCTGCCGCTGTTCGGCCTCGAGCCGGGGCACACCCGGCGGGCACCTGAAACTGTAACTGAAGGAGGGCTGCGCCCGTGAAACCTTCCACCATTGTTTTCGACGTCAATGAAACCCTCTCGGACATGTCCCCCCTGGCAGGCAGGTTCGAAGGGGTAGGTGCACCGGCGTCCCTGGCCAAGCTGTGGTTTGCCACGCTGCTGCGCGACGGCTTTGCCCTCACCGCAGCCGGCGGCAACGGGTCTTTCGCCGAGATCGGTGCAGAGGCCCTGCGCGGCCTGTTCGCCGGCATGGACCTTGACAGGGATCCTGACGCTGCGGTGGAGCATGTGATGGCAGGACTGGCAGGGCTTGGCCTGCACCAGGATGTCCCGGAAGGAGTGAAGGCACTCAAAGCTGCGGGGTTCCGGCTGGCCACCTTGTCCAACGGCGCTACCGGGGTTGCCGAGAAACTGTTCACCGACGCCGGGATCAGGGACAGCTTTGAACTGCTGCTCTCCGTAGAGGACGCGCCGGCCTGGAAACCGGCACGGGCAGCCTACGGGTACGCCGCGTCCACGTGCGGCGCAGCGCCCGATGAGCTGCTGCTGGTGGCCGTTCATCCCTGGGACATCCACGGGGCCGCGAAGGCCGGCCTCGGAACCGCATGGATCAACCGGTCCGGCGTCCAGTACCCCAAGTATTTCCAGGCTCCGGACTACACCGTGCCGGCGCTGGACCAGTTGGCTGCTGCCCTGGCCTGAGATGGGCCCGGAACGCAACGGGCGCCGTTGGCATGTCAGGCAAACCCGGAACCCAGCACGTGAATGCAGTCAGCCGCGCCCCGAGCAGACTGGACAAACTTCCCGCAGGAGACCCTCGACCGGCTCTGCCCTTAGGGCGGATGCCGCGGGACTCCTGCGGCACCCAGGGAGCGCCCGCCGCAGGGACTGTCCGCCCGCCGTCGGACGTTCTTCAGGCTCCACGCGGAGTGATCGTGGCGCAGCACTGCCCCGGGCTGTTGTTGGCCGCAACCCGTTCTTCCGGCTCGCCGCTGCCGGCCGCCGCCCCGCTGAGAAAGGCCCCGTTCATGGCACAGACGACACCTGGGTGCCCCTCCGAGAGGCGGTGGAAGGGGCAGTTGGGCAGCGTGAACCCGCCGCTGCCGTCGGGATTGGGACGGTAGCCGAAAGCGACGAGGAAGTCCTCCAGGCCCTGGCTGTCCGCGGCCAGCACCTTCCCCTTGGCATAGGCGGTGGCGAGGAGAACGTCACGCACCGGCTGGTTGGTTGCCGCCGCCTCGTCGATGGCCGCTGCCATCAGCTCCCCGGCGAGGTCGTAGTTCCTGTCCGGCACGGAAACGCCCACTTCACGGGCAACGGCCCGGTACACCTTCGAGGGGCGCCCTGACCCCGGCCCGGACTTTCCGGCCGGCTTGTGGAACTCCACGGCAAGCAGCCCGTCGGCCACCAGCCTGTCCAGGTGGAATGACACGGTACTCCGGGGAAGGTCCATGGCGTCAGCAGCCTCGTCCCGGCTCAGCGCGGCAGGAGCAGCGAGCACCAGCTCGTACAACTGCCGCCGCTTTTCGTCCCCGAGGGAGGACAGCGCAACCACCCGGCGTGCCCACGGAAGCCTGGTCATGCCCGCACCTCTTTCTAAAAAGATTCCTCTTGTTTAAATCTACGGCACTTTCTAAAATCAAGATATCTACTTTTAGAAGGAGTCCATCATGACAACACGAGCAGCCCACACGCCGGCGCAGGCACAGGACCAAAGAGGGGAACACCAGGCCTTCCTTTTGCTCCGCACGGTCTTCACGGTTGCACCGATCGTTTTTGGGTTAGACAAGTTCACCAACCTGCTGGTCGACTGGACGATCTACCTCGCCCCGGTGGCCACGTCCATCGTGCCCCTGCCCGCCCAGACCATCATGTATGTGGTGGGCGTCGTCGAGGTGATAGCCGGCATTGCCGTCGCTGTGCGTCCGCGGTTCGGCTCACTGCTCGTGGCCGTCTGGCTTCTCGGCATCATCGTCAACCTCCTGGTTCTCGGCGGCTTTTACGACGTGGCATTGCGGGACTTCGGGCTCCTGGTCGGCGCACTGGCCCTGAACCGGCTCTCCCCGGGGACAGGCATCTTCAGGTGAGCTGAAATGGACTGGCAAGGGTGGGCGCTGGGCCCACTCGTGCAGGCCCGGCGTCCAGCCCGCCATTTCGAATACGATCTTGTGATGGCCCGCCTCATCGCTCCGGACGTTACTTACCACTCCTCCTGGCTGGAAGGAGCCGTTGAGTTCGACGGCGCCCGGCGTGACGGCGGAGGCGCAGAGGACTGGCCCCTGGAGCAACTAAAAAATCCCCAAACTTTCGGCCGCTTCGTGGACGCGCTACTTAGAGACGCACTGCCGGAGACCCCGCGCAAGCCGGGGCATGTGCCCTGCACCTACCTGTGGATCGTTGAAGGCGGCACGTTCCTTGGCTCACTCGCCATCAGGCACGAGCTGACGGACTTCCTCCTCAACGAGGGCGGGCACATCGGCTACAGTGTCAGGCCCTCTGCACGGCGCCGCGGCCATGCAGCCAGGGCGCTGGCTGATGCCCTGCCGATCGCCCGGGAACTTGGAATCCAGCGGGTCCTCCTTACCTGCGATGAGGATAACGCAGGCTCCCGGGCCACCATCGAAAAGAACGGCGGCGTTCACGAGGACACCCGCAACGGCAAACGCCGCTACTGGATCGACACGGCGTAACCGGTCCGCGGAAGACAGGGCTGCGGTTGGAAGTCGCGATGCGCGTTCATGCTCCAGGCGTTGGTCTGCGCTAATCCGAGGGCAGGGGGCTGGCCTGGATGATGATGTTGGTCCCCCACAGATCCTCGGTAAAGCGGGTGATCAGGACAAGCCTGCCCGGGACCCTGTCCCAGATCGCGCTGTCCCTCAGGGTGTCCTTGTACTCCGTGGTGATCTCATCGACGGTGAAGACCAGCGGCCCTTGCGCCGTGGATACGGTCAGCCGATCGCCCGGCTGCGCGCGTGAACTGATCCCGTTGAAGGGGGAAGGACGCCCCTCCCAGCTGTGCCCGACGATGTACGTCGTGTTGGTGGAGCCTGGACCAGGTGTGCCGTACGGGGTCAGCCAGTAAGCGTCCGGAGTAGGGGGAGGAACAAGGGAGCCAAGGCTCGCCTCCTGCTCCGTAAGAGAGAGCGGCAGGACGGCTTGGTCCATCTCCACCGCGGGGTAAGCGATGTGCACGGGCTGCGAGGCGGCAGCTTCCTGCAGTGGACCATGTTCCACCGAGGGGGACGGCGCCTCTGCGGCAGCCGACAGAGACGATTGCGGCAGGGCCTCTGGACTCCGGGTCTGCGCGGACCCGCCGCCCAGGATTGCCGCCGCTAAGCCTGCCGCCCCCACGAGGGAGAGGACGGCTTTCCGCCGCAAGCCCTTGGTCCTAACTACTCCGACGCCTTCCGAGCACCAGCCTGGCTGCAAAGACGATGGCCGCGGTCACGGCAAGGGCCGCCATGACTATTCCGAGTGCCTCCTGACCTCCAACTGGGAGGCCCGCGGCCGTATCAATGTTCGTGCCCTGGTTCCGTCCCCCTGCACCAGTACCGGCCAGCGGGACAGCTGCTGCAGGGGCGGAGGAACTGGCGCCGTTGGCACCTGGCCCATTGCCCGCTGCTCCACCTGCTCCACCTGCGGCTGTCGCCGTCGGGCTGTCGACGGTTGTTGCAGTCGGCGTCGCTGTGGCGGACCCTGATGCTGTCTCCGTAGCAGTTGGTGTGCTGGTCGCAGTCGCAGTCGCCGTCGCCGTCGCCGTCTCAGTCGGGGAGGCCGTCTCCGTGGGCGTTGCCGTGGCCGTCGGTGTGCCCGAAATGGGCGGTGTGGTTGCGGCTGGCGTGCAAGCCGGGTTGGTGATCACGTTTGTGTCCAGGGAGACCTGACCGTTACGGGCGAGAACCCGGCCCTCCACAACGGCGTTGGTCTCCGCTGTTATGGAGGTGAGGGCAAGAATGGAACCTTTGAAACTCGATGCGGTACCCAGGGTGGCCGAACTGCCTACCTGCCAAAACACATTGCAGGCCTGGGCGCCGTTGGTGAGGATGACGCTGCTGGCTGACGCGGTGATCAAAGTCGACGCCACCTGGAACACGAAGACGGAGTTGGGGTTGCCCTGCCCGTCCAGGGTGAGCTGTCCGCTGAGGGCCAGCGAACTGGTGGACCTGTAGACACCTTCAGTCAACGTCATGCCCACAAGGTCCCCTGCAACGCTGGTGGTCAACGGCTGCCCTGCTGCGGCGTTATAGGCAGTGGTCAGGTCCGACTGCGCTTGCACCGCAACCGCATCTGCCGCGTGGATGGCCCCCGCCGTAATCCCTGGCGGAAAGCCTGTGATTGCAGTCCCGGGGCTGACGCCCAGGTCCCCCTGGAGGGTGGATGGGCCGGTGTTGGTCACTGCGGAGCCGGCGAGCACGGAGTAGGAGGTGGCAGTGCCCAAACCCACCGGCGTGGCAGCGAAGGCGGGTGACTGCTGCCAAACCAAGGCGACCGCCAGGATAACAACTCCGGCTGCACCCCCTGCCATTGCTGTTTGCCGGCGCCGGGATGCCCCCGAGGTGTGTCGTTGTGACCCGCGTCGTTGCGCAGAGCAGTGTTGCATGGCAGTTCCTTCCCCCAGCGGGCAAACGCCCCAAAGCACTGCCTGACAAATTGTGAGGGAGCGATACCTGCGGACTCTACGCTTCAAACGGTGGTCCGCCTACGGTCTCCGCAAACTGCGGGAAGACCCCGGAGGAACCTGGGAACGGCCGACGCGGTCCCTAGTCCCCATCGTGGCTGGTCAGGGCGGGCTCCCGCGCCAATCCCAGGCCCTTGAGGGCGCACCTGGAACCCAAAAAGAATTATTCAATTCCCTGGATGTGTCGCGGTTGCAGAGCATTTCCGCCGAACGTTCCGTTCCTAACCCGCCGGCCGCAGCGACGTGATCATCCGCTTGATATCCGCATACTCCGGCGTCCCCGCATACAGCTTCGCCTTCTCCAGGTACGGCAGCGACGGGTCGCCCGGCGTCAGGTTCAGCTCGGGGTTGTAGAACGCCCCGAACGTGGCGGCGTTGGGCGGCCAGTTGAAGAAGTGGAACATGTAGCAGGCAGAGTCACCTTCGGGAAGGGGCGCGGTGGTGATGCCGTAGGCCGCCGCCGGGGTATCCGGCGGGCCTGCTGCGATGTCGTTGCCGCGGGTTTCGAAGGTGTACCGCGGAACGGTGCCGTATTGCGCCAGCTGCGGCATCTCCTGCGATTCGAGGACCGAGTAGGGGTACTTTTCGGTGCACGTGGAGCCGGTGGCCATGTTGGTGCGCAGCGTCGCCAGCAGCCGCCCATCCTCGCTGGTCACCTCGGCGAATGCCCCGCCGCCCTCGGCCAGCTCCCCCGCCGGGTCCTTGATGTTCCATGTGGAGGGCAGGTCGAACGCCAGGTCGCCGGCCGCCGTGGTGTAGGTGGTCCAGGAAGCCGACGGCGAGGCAACAGAGGGGCCACCGGAGGCACTCGGCGAGGGTGCCGCCGTCGTCGTTTGCGTGCGGGTGGCGCTTGCCGTTGCGGTAACGCCCGACGACGTCCCCTGCGGTTGGCCGGCTTGCCCGCCGCACGCGGTGAGCAGCGAAAGCGAAAGAAGTAGTGCCGCGCCGGGCCACGCTGACCGTTTCATGACATCTACGTCCCCTTCAATGCACCCTGCGGTGCGGGCTGCTTCGGCGACCGGACCGCAACGATGGTGAACACGAAGGCGATGACTGCCGTGACCACCAGCAGCATGAGGCCGATGAAGTAGCTGTTGTCCGCTGCGTTGTAGGTGGCTCCCATGACCAGCGGCGGGAAGTAGCCGCCCATTCCACCGGCCGCGCTGACAATGCCGCTGATGCTGCCCACCTTCCCCTGTGGCGCGAGCCTGCCCACCCAGGCAAACACGCCACCGGCGCCCAGGCCGAGCGATGCCGCCATGGCCACGAAGGTGAGGCCTGCCGGGATCTCGCCGTCGGGCCGCAGGTTCACGATGAAAGCCAGGACCGCGATGCCCGCCAGCGACGTGAGGACCACTGGCTTGGACCCGATTTTGTCCGCGACCGCTCCCCCGATGGGCCGGAACAGGACCGCCGCCAGGGCGAAACCCGCAGTTCGGGTGCCTGCAGCAGTGGGATCGAACTGGTAGATATCCCGGAGGTACGTGGGCAGGTACGTGGCGAAGGAGACGAACCCGCCAAAGACGATGGCGTAGAGGAAACACAGCTTCCAGGTGACGGCGAGCCCGGCCGCGTCCTTGAGTTTCGGGATCACCGGCGCGGTGTTCCGCTTCCAGTCCGGGGACTCCTTCAGGTTGAACCAGATCACGGCCCCCATCACCACCAGCAGCCCGGCAATCAGCAGGTGCGTGGGCAGGTAGCCGATCCAGGTCACCAGACGCGGGGTCAGGAAGGCCGCCAGCGCGGTCCCGCCCATCCCGGCGCCGAAAACGCCCGTCGCGAAGCCGCGCCGTGAGGGTTCGTACCAGGCGGAAACGAAGGGGATTCCGACGGCGAACACGGTACCTGCAATGCCCAGCAAGAGGCCGGCGCCCAGCACCACGGCGTAGGAACCGAGGGTGCCGCCGAGGGCCACCAGCAGGACGGGCGGGACACTGCCAAGCAGGACAACCGTGAACATGACCCGGCCGCCGTAGCGGTCCGTGAGGGCGCCCATCACGATCCGGCCCAGCGCGCCCACAAAAATGGGCATGGCCACCAGCACCGCTGTGGAGGTTGGGTCCAGCCCCATCCCCTGGGTGTAGCGCGCGCCCAGCGGCGCCACGATGTTCCACGCCCAGAAGGCGGTGACCGAGGCGGCAGTGGCCAGGGCCAGGTTCCGTCCCTTGCCCGGGTGGGAGGTTTCAGTGGGCTGGGCGGCTGCGGCCATTGTCTTCTCCTCTCACCGGTTCCGGGTGTCCCGGTCCTGGGTCCCGACGGCGGACCAGCCGCGCCGGGCGCTGGGGGCGTTGGGATTCTGCGCGGCCTTGCCGCCCGCCCCGGTTCCGACCCTCCGGCCCGGGCGTCCACCGGCCGCAGCACCTGTCTTCACCCGGTCCCGCGAGCGGTACACGATGTACGGGCGGAAGAGGTAGTGGAACGGTGCAGTGAAGGCGTGGACCAGCCGGGTGAACGGCCAGATGATGAACAGCGCCATCCCCACCAGCGTGTGCAGGTGGAAGGAGAACGGCGCGGCGGCCATGGCTGCGATGTCCGGCTGGAAGATGAACAGCGAACGGAACCACGGAGCCACGGTTTCGCGGTAGTTGTGCGCGTGCTCGCCCTCGAACACGCTGGCCAGCGTGGTCCACAGGCCGAACACGATGGCGGCAGTGAGGACCACGTACATGGTTTTATCGTTCTTGGTGGTGGCCATGAACACGGGCCCGGTGGTGCGGCGCCGGTAGATCAGCAGGACGATCCCGCCCAGGGTTCCCACGCCCGCGATCCCGCCCACGAACAGGGCGTTGAAGTGGTAGAAGTCCTGGCTCATCCCCACCGCCTCCGTCCAGGACATCGGGATAACCAGACCGAAGAAGTGCCCGGCGATCACGGCGAGCAGGCCGAAGTGGAACAGCGGCGAGGCGATCCGCAACAGCCTGGATTCGTAGAGCTGGGAGGACCGGGTGGTCCAGCCGAACTGGTCGTACTTGTACCGCCAGACCAGCCCGCCCGCCAGGACCACCACCATCACGTAGGGCAGGACACCCCACAGCACAGTGTCCAGGGCAGAGAGTTCGACGGCGGCTCCGGGCTGTGTTTCAAAAGGCAGCGTTTCAAAGGTCACCATGGTCAGGCCCCCTTCACGGGCAGCAGGCGCGGATCGTAGGGGTCAAGGCCAACCGCCTCGGTGGGTGGCCCGTAGCCCGCCATCCGCATCACGGCCTGTTCGTCGGCCGGCGACTTTCCGGGCAGCGTGGCGCAGATGGCCGCCAGGATCCTGGCTTGCGGCAGCTTGTCCCGCAGCAAGCCGAACTTCAGCATCTCCAGGCTGGGCCGGTACCGGATCAGCAGCTCCCGCCCCGCGGAGAAGTCCACCAGCGCCGTGTATTCCAGCACCATGGGCAGGTAGTCCGGCAGCTCTCCCTGGGTGTCCACCAAAATGTCGCTTTGCCGGTAGGCCTTCTTGAAGCTGCCCAGCACCTCGCCGCGGCGCCGGGTGTCCCCGTCCGTCCAGTAGCTCAGGTGCAGGGCGTGGCGACGGCTGAGGTCGAACTCCCGCACGTAGTGTGCCTGGCTCTCCATCAGCGGCGTGGATTCCAGTGCGTCCAGCACCTCCTGGAAGGGTTCGACGGCGGCCGGGAACTCCGCGAGCGCGGCGCGCATGAGCGGGACCTTGGCCAGGAGGTCCTCGTCCGGGTAGGACAGGCACCACGCGCCGGCCATGTACGCCACCTGGTCGCGGCGGCTCACGGCTGGTCCTCCGCCGCGGCCAACGTGCCCGGCTCCGGTCCCTTGTCCGGGAAAAGGCCCGGCGGTGCCCCCCGGCCGTCCCAGTTCAGCAGGTTCACCCTGCCCTTCAGGCTGGTTCCCGCTGATACCTCACCGCTGGTCTGCCGGTCGCGCAGGGCGTTGAACGTGTCCATCGCAACCGGCACCGGCCTGCCACTCGCCTCACCGAACGGCGAGGAATCCTGCATGCCCGGGCCGCCGTCGAAATCCAGCGAGCAGCCCATCTCCTCCAGGTCGTGCGCCTGCTCCACGTGCGCCTTGGGGATGACGTACCGCTCGTCGTACTTGGCGATGGCCATCAGCCGGTACATCTCGTACATGGCCTGCCCGTCCATGCCCACGGCCTCGGCGATGGACTCGTCCGGATCGTTGCCCAGGCTGATGCCTCGCATGAACGCACGCATGGCCGCAAGCTTCTTCAGCACCGCGGTGACCCGGTCCGCGTCCCCGGCGGTGAAGAGCTCGGCGAGGTACTCCACCGGGATCCGCAGCGCATCTATGGCGCCGAACAGGTTGCCGTGGTCCTCGCCGTCGTGCCCCTGGTCCCGCAGCAGGTCCACCACCGGGGACAGCGGCGGCACGTACCAGACCATCGGCATGGTCCGGTACTCCGGGTGCAGCGGCAGCGCTACCTTGTAGACCTTGGCGAGGGCGTACACCGGCGAGCGCCGGGCGGCGTCGATCCAGTCCTCCGGGATGTCCTGCGCCCGGGCTTCGGCCTGGACGGCGGGATCGTTAGGGTCCAGCAGGACGTCCATCTGGGCGTCGTAGAGATCCTTCGGGTCGGTGACGGACGCCGCCGCGGTGACCGCATCGGCGTCGTACAAAAACAGCCCCAGGTACCGCAGCCGGCCCACGCAGGTCTCCGAGCACACCGTGGGAATCCCCACCTCCACCCGGGGGTAGCAGAAGGTGCACTTCTCGGCCTTGCCGGTCTTGTGGTTGAAGTAGATCTTCTTGTACGGGCAGCCGGTGACGCACTGCCGCCAGCCGCGGCACTTGTCCTGGTCCACCAGCACAATCCCGTCCTCCACCCGCTTGTAGATGGCGCCGGAGGGGCAGGAGGCCATGCAGGACGGGTTCAGGCAGTGCTCGCAGATCCGCGGCAGGTAGAACATGAACGTCTGCTCGTACGCGAACTTGATCTTGTCCTCGGACTCCCGCCGGACCTTCTCCACCAGCGGGTCCAGGTGCCCGTTCTCCGCGGAGCCGCCCAGGTTGTCGTCCCAGTTGGCGGACCAGGTGACCTTGGTGTCCTCCCCGGTGATCAGGGATTTGGGCCGGGCCACCGGAAAGTCGTCACCCAGGGGCGCGTCCACCAGGGTTTTATAGTCGTAGGTCCAGGGCTCGTAGTAGTCCTTGAGCTCGGGCTGGACCGGGCTGGCAAAGATGCCGAACATTTTCTTCACCCGGCCGCCGGCCTTGAGCACCAGCCTGCCCCGCTTGTTCAGCGCCCAGCCGCCGCGCCACTTGTCCTGGTCCTCGTACCTTCGGGGATACCCCTGCCCGGGGCGGGTTTCCACGTTGTTGAACCAGACGTACTCGGTGCCTGCCCGGTTGGTCCAGGCCTGCTTGCAGGTCACCGAACACGTGTGGCAGCCGATGCACTTGTCCAGGTTCATCACCATGCCCATTTGAGCCATGACCCGCATCAGTACTGCACCTCCTGTGAGCGGCGGCGGACCGTGGCCACCATGTCGCGCTGGTTTCCGGTGGGGCCGAGGTAGTTGAACGCGTACGCCAGTTGCGCGTAGCCCCCGATCAGGTGCGAAGGTTTCACCAGCAGCCGGGTGACCGAATTGTGGATGCCGCCGCGCCGCCCGGTGGCCTCCGACTTCGGCACGTCGATGGTGCGCTCCTGGGCATGGTGCACGTACACCACACCGGCGGGCATCCGGTGGCTGACGATCGCCCGGGCCACCAGGACTCCGTTGATGTTCAGGCATTCCACCCAGTCGTTGTCCCTGATCTGGATGGAATCGGCGTCCGCCGGGCTCATCCACACCGTGGGCCCGCCGCGGGACAGCGAGAGCATCAGCAGGTTGTCCTGGTATTCGGAGTGGATGGACCACTTGGAGTGCGGCGTCAGGTACCGGACCACCACCTCCAGCTGCCCGTTCCGGCCGAGTTTGGGTTCGCCGAAGAGCCGGTGCATGTCCAGCGGCGGCCGGTAGATGGGAAGGGCTTCGCCGATGTCCGTGAGCCAGTCGTGGTCCAGGAAGAAGTGCATCCGGCCGGTGAGGGTGTGGAAGGGCTTGAGCCGTTCGATGTTGATGGTGAACGGGGCGTAGCGGCGTCCGCCGGTTTCCGAGCCGGACCATTCCGGCGAGGTGATCACCGGCACCGGGGCGGCCTGGGTCTGGGCGAAGGTGATGAACTTTTCCTCCGAGCCCTCGGCGAGGTCCGCCAGCTTCCTTCCGGTCCGGACTTCCAGGTCCTTGAAGCCCTGCACGGAAAGCATGCCGTTGGTGGTGCCGGAGAACGCCAGGATGGCCTCCGCCATTTTGGCATCTGTGTCCAGGGCCGGCCGGCCGTCCGCGGCGCCGCCGAGCATCACGCCGTTGGAGTGGCTGAGCCGGTTCAGCGGGCCGTCCAGTTTGTAGGTGACGTTCTTGACGGTGAAGCCCAGCTTGTCCGCCAGGGGCCCGACGGCGGCGAGCTTGTCCGCGATGGCCGTATAGTCCCGCTCCACCACGGAAAAGACGGGCATGTTCTGCCCGGGGACGGCGGGGATGTCCGGCTTCCGCCAGTCGCGGACCGTCCCGCCGGGCTGGGCCAGCTGGCCAGGGGTATCGTGCTGCAGCGGCACGCTCACCAGGTCGCGCCGGACGCCCAGATGGGTCCTGGCCAGCCGGGAGAACTCGCGGGCCAGCAGGTGGAAGGTGTCAAAGTCGGTCTTGGTTTCCCAGGGCGGGTCGATCGCCGGGGTGAACGCGTGGACGAACGGGTGCATGTCCGTGGAGGAGAGGTCGTGCTTTTCGTACCAGGTGGCGGCGGGAAACACGACGTCGGACAGCAGCGTGGTGGAGGTCATCCGGAAGTCGGCGGAGACCAGCAGGTCCAGCTTCCCTTCGGGCGCCTTCTCGTGCCATTTCACGTGCGTGGGTTTCAGCCCCTCCGCGTGGTCCTCGCCCAGGACGTTGTTGTGGGTGCCCAGCAGGTTCCGGAGGAAGTACTCGTTGCCCTTCGCCGAGGACCCGAAGAGGTTGGAGCGCCAGAGGACCAGGGTGCGCGGCCAGTTCTCCGGGGCATCCACGTCCTCGATGGCCGGGTTCAGGGTCCGGTTCTTCAGTGCGTCCGCGATGTAGCCGGGGGTGTCCTTGGCGGTTCCGGCAGCGACGGCGGCCTCCGCCTCGTCGGCGAGGTCCAGGGGATTGCGGTCGAACTGCGGGTAGAACGGCATCCAGCCAAGCCTTGCGGACTGGGCTATGGCGTCCGCGGTGTGCAGGCCGTCCAGGGCGCCGGTGGACAGCGGGGACTTCAGCGCGTCCGCGGAGTAGCCGTCCTGGCGCCACTGGTCCGTGTGCATGTACCAGTACCCGGTGCCGATCATGGTGCGCGGCGGCCGGGACCAGTCCAGGGCGTTGGCCAGCGACACCCAGCCGGTGATGGGGCGGGTCTTTTCCTGCCCCACGTAGTGCGCCCAGCCGCCCCCGTTCCGGCCCATGCAGCCGGTCAGCATCACGAGGGCCAGCACCGCCCGGTAGGTGGTGTCGCCGTGGAACCACTGGCAGATCCCGGCGCCCATGATGATCATGGACCGGCCCCTGGACTGCTCGGCGTTCCGGGCGAACTCGCGGGCCACCCGGATGCAGGCCTGCGCGGGGACGGACGTGATCTCCTCCTGCCAGGCCGGGGTGTACGGGGTGGCGGCGTCGTCATACCCCGCGGCCCACTCTCCGGGCAGCCCTTCGCGGCCCACGCCGTACTGGGCGAGCATCAGGTCGAACACCGTGGTGGCCAGCTGGCCCTCCACCTCGATCACGGGCACCCCGCGCCGGAGCACGCTGCCGGTGCCGTCCGCCTGCTCGAAGCACGGCAGCAGGATCTCGGCGCTTTCACCCGAGACCTCCTGCAGGGACAGTGCGGGGTCCATCCCTTCAAGGTCCAGGTTCCATCTGCCCTCTCCGCTGCCGGAGTAGCGGAATCCCATGGAGCCGTTGGGGACGGCCGGACGGCCGGCCTTCTTGTCGAACAGGACGGTGCGGAACGCCGCGTCCTCAGCCCCGGACTCCGCCGGGATGTCACGCGCGGTGAGGAATTTCGACGGCGTCAACGCGCCGTCGTCGCGCTTTTCCAGCCTGACCAGGAACGGCAGGTCCGTGTACTGCTTGACGTAGTCCGTGAAGAAGGGAACCTGCCGGTCCACGAAGAATTCCTTGAGCATCACGTGCCCCATGGCCATGGCCAGCGCGGCGTCGGTTCCAGCCTGGGCGGGGAGCCACTCGTCCGCGAACTTGGTGTTGTCCGCGTAGTCCGGGCTGACGGTGACCACCTTGGTGCCGCGGTACCGCACCTCGGCCATCCAGTGCGCGTCCGGGGTGCGGGTGACCGGAACGTTGGAGCCCCACATCATGAGGTAGCGGGCGTCCCACCAGTCGCCGGATTCGGGGACGTCGGTCTGGTCTCCGAACACCTGCGGGCTGGCCACGGGAAGGTCCGCGTACCAGTCGTAGAAGGAGGTCATCACCCCGCCGATGAGCTGGATGAAGCGGGTTCCCACCGCGTGCGAGACCATGGACATCGCGGGGATGGGCGAGAAGCCGGCGCAGCGGTCCGGGCCGTAGGTCTTGATGGTGTTCACGTGCGCCGCGGCCGCGATTTCGATGGCTTCCTGCCAGGACACCCGGACCAGCCCGCCCTTGCCCCGGGCCTGCTGGTAGCGGCGGCGCTTCTCCGGGTCGGCGGCGATCTCGGCGAACGCCAGCACGGGGTCTCCCAGCCGGGCCTTGGCCTCGCGGTACATCTCCACCAGCACGCCGCGGGCGTAGGGGAAACGGACCCGGGTGGGCGAGTACGTGTACCAGGAAAAGGCAGCCCCGCGGGGGCAGCCCCGCGGTTCATATTCGGGACTGTCGGGGCCCACGGAAGGGTAGTCGGTCTGCTGCGATTCCCAGGTGATGATGCCGTCCTTGACGTACACCTTCCAGGAGCAGGAGCCGGTGCAGTTCACCCCGTGGGTGGAGCGGACCACCTTGTCGTGGCTCCACCGGTCGCGGTAGAAGATATCCCCCTTGCGGCCACCCTCCCGGAAAACTGCCCTGCCGTCGTCGGTCTGGTCCCACTTCGTAAAGAACCTGCCCAGCTTCAGCATTGCATCCGATGCCGGCCCGTCCACCCCCGCGACAAAACGCTCCTCAGCCATGCTGCCACCGTAGGTGCGGCGCGGCTGGTCCAGTAGGGTCTTTCGACTGGTTGCAGCTGCTTGGTGGCAGGACTAGGCTCTGGTCGCCTGCCGGGCGCCTGCGCCGGAGCGCTTCCCGCCCTAGGCTGGACTTCGGACACACTGGACAGGAGGCTGCGGTGGCTGAGACGACGTTAGCCAAGGCGGGCGTGGCGGAGCTGATGGCCGAACTGGCCGGGCTCGAGGACCCGAGGGCGCGCGAGGTGAACGAGAGGCACGGGGATGACCACGGCGTGAACCTCAGCAAACTGCGTGCCATCGCCAAGCGGCTCAAAACCCAACAGGAACTTGCCCGTGACCTCTGGGCCACGGGCGATACCGCGGCGCGGCTGCTGGCGCTCCTGGTTTGCCGGCCGAAGGCGTTCGGGCGTGGCGAACTGGATGCGATGCTGCGGGAGGCGCGGGCGCCCAAGGTGCAGGACTGGCTGGTGAACTACGTGGTGAAGAAGAACCCGCACGCCGAGGAGCTGCGGGTGGCCTGGCTGTCCGATCCTGATCCGGTAGTAGCAAGTGCCGGCTGGGCGTTGACAAGCGAGCGCGTGGTGAAGGCGCCTGACGGCCTGGACCTTGAGGGGCTGCTGGACGTCATCGAGGCGGAGATGAAGGACTCCCCGGACCGGCTGCAGTGGGCCATGAACACCTGCCTGGCCCAGATCGGCATTGGGCACCCCGGGCTCAGGGCCCGCGCGCTGGAGATCGGCGAGCGCCTGGAGGTGCTCAAGGACTACCCCACTCCCCCGGGCTGCACCTCACCGTTCGCCCCCGCGTGGATCAACGAAATGGTGCGCCGGCAGGCGGGGCACTAAGGGCCGTCACCGGAAGTCGGCCGTTGATTCCTTCGCCACTTCCAGGAGCGTGGTTTGGAAGGCAATCTCGGCTGCGGCCCGCACCCTGTCGTGACGGTGCGCGAGCAGGACCCGCCTTGAGGGTGCGGTAGTGCCCAGGGAGACGATGCTGACCCCCGGGTGTTTGTTGACGACGGCGGTTCGAGGCGCCAAGGCGATGCCGAGCCCCACGCTGACCATCGCCTGGGCTTCCTGGTAGTCATTGGCGTGGAAGGCGATCCGGGGGGTGAAACCCGCGGCACGGGCGCTTCGTTGGAGCACCTCCACCACCGGGTGCGCTTCCTCGCGGACAATCCACTCCTCATCGGCAAGGTCCGCCATGTCAACCTGCTTGCGCCGGGCCAGCCGGTGGTCCTTTCCCACAACGAGGGCGGTTGCGTCCTCGAAAACCGTGGTGAGGGCAAAGTCCTCGGCGTTGATCCTGCTCCATTCGTAGTCCCAGAGGAGGGACATGCCCACCTGCCCGTTCTCCAGCATCTCGACCAAGTCCTCAAAGCGGCTGCTGCGCACATGCAGCTCAATGGCAGGGTACTGGCGTTTGAACTTGCTGATGACCAAGGGAAGAAACGAACCTCCCAGCGTGGGGAAGGTTCCCATGGTGAGGCTGCCCCTGTTCAGCCCGGCGATTTCGGCGAGGTCCGCTTCGGCAGCCGCCATCTGCCTGAGGATGCGGCGCGTGTGCGCCGCCAGGACGTGGCCGGCATCCGTCGGTACCATTCCGCGGGTCTGTCGCTGAAGAAGCGGCTGGCCGATCTCCGATTCCAGTCGCCGCAGCTGCTGGGACACGCCTGACGGCGAGTACACGTGCTTCTCGGCCGCTGCCGTGATGGATCCGAGCTCCACCACGTCCAGCAGCAGTTCCAGCCTTCGAACATTGAGCATCGGCACGGACTCCTTTGAAGTGTTGCTTACATCCCCTTAAGGATTTTAGCCTGCACCTTCATCCACAGCCGAACGGGGACGGGCCGCACGCCGTCGGAGTCAAGGAAAGGGCTGCCATGACCTTCGAAATGCCCGTCCAGCCGCCATTTGATTGAAGTAAAAGTGCAAGACCCTGCAAAAAATAGCGTTTGTAATTCAATGATGGGGCGGATCACACTAGGTCCTAGCCGAAAGGCGGAACGGCCCACAGCAGGGCCCAGGAAGGTGTGAAAGCAATCATGTTTAGAATCCCAGCAGCGTGGATGCGGGGCGGAACCAGTAAGTGCTGGGTGTTCGAATGGGACAACCTCCAAGTCCCCGGAAAGAGCGTTGACGAAGTCCTCCTTCGGCTGTTCGGCAGCCCGGACAACCGCCAGATTGACGGCGTGGGCGGGGGAACCTCCACGACCAGCAAGGCTGTGATCCTTTCCCGCTCAGCCAGCGCCGAGGCAGACGTTGACTACACCTTCGCCCAGGTGGCCGTCGAGGAGCACAGGGTTGACTGGGGAAGCAACTGCGGCAACTGCTCAGCGGTGGTGGCACCGTACGCAATCGATCGGGGCTGGGTTGATGCCGGCCAGGAAACGACATCCGTGCGGACGCTGAACACGAACACCGACCAGCTCATCCTGCAGAAGGTTTCCACCCCGGACGGCAGGCTCCAGGAGACCGGTACCCTCATGATTCCGGGCGTTCCGTTCCCGGGGCTGTCCGTGGGCATGGGTTTCTTCGATCCTGCAGGACGGACAACCGGGAAGCTCTTCCCGACCGGAGAGCCGGTGGAGAAGGTAACGTTCGACGGGCGGGAAATCCCTGCCACCCTGATTGATGCCGGTGCGCCGCTGATCATCCTGGAGGCTGCTTCCGTGGGACTCACCGGGAATGAGACAGCCGGGGAGATCGATGGCCAGGCTGAACTCCTCGTGCACC
This sequence comes from Pseudarthrobacter sp. GA104, assembly GCF_009741265.1. GTDB lineage: Bacteria > Actinomycetota > Actinomycetes > Actinomycetales > Micrococcaceae > Arthrobacter. The sequence goes on along the minus strand of NZ_WOWL01000001.1, from coordinate 2,692,254 downwards.
TGGACGACGTGCGGCGGGACGCAGCGGTTCGAATGGGCCTGGCCGCCACGAGGGCCGAAGCCGAGCGTGCGATTCCGAAGCTCGCGCTGGTGGCCCGGCCGTCCTCGGATGAGGGAGCCGACCTGGTGGTCCGGATGCTGTCAATGGGCAAGCTCCACCCGGCGCTGGCGATCACCGGAAGCGTCGCCCTGACTATGGCTGCACAGCATGAAGGCACCGTGGTGCGGGACCTGATCTCCACCGACGCTTCTTCCGGGCTCGCCATGCGGACTCCTGCGGGCCTCGTCCAAACCTGGGCCGAGACCCGCGACGGTGTCCCGGTTGTGGGCACCCTCCGAAGTGCCCGCCGCTTGGCCGATGCAGAACTGTTGCTGCCAGAGACCTGGTAAGCGCGCAACCACAACAATCTGCCCCTCGCGCGCTCCTGGAAGGCGCTGCGCCGAGATAGGCACCCGATCAAAAGGATCATCTCAATGACGAGCAACAAGTCATCCTTGGAACCACCCGGAACCGCTCCGCAAGAGGCACTTGCCGGGCAGTACGAAGAAGCGGACCTGCCAGAGCCGCCCAAGCATTCCCGGCGGACCATCCTTTCAGCCGTCGGCGCCTTCGCGTTGCTGGGCACCGCCACCACGGTCCTCGGCGGAAGCCTGCTGAACCCGCCCTCCAGCACCGAGGACGGGGACTTCAGCGGCGAAACCCTGGAGTTCCTGATCCCCCTCGCGTCAGGCGGCGGAACCGATACCTGGGCACGTTTCATCGGCACCGAACTAACCAACTATGTTGCGGGCCGCCCCGGTTTTGCGCCCGTGAACGAGGCCGGCGGCGAAGGCATCCTGGGCACCAACAGGTTTGCCCGCTCGGCAAAGACAGACGGCACGGAAATCCTGGTGGGCACGGCATCGACCGTTGTCCCCTGGGTCCTGGGCCGCTCGGCCGTGAAGTATTCCTTCGAAGACCTCAAGCCCGTCGTCGTCAACGGCACCGGCGGGGTCATCTATGCCCGCGCCGAGGCCGGGGTGTCCGGTCTTCAGGACCTGATAAACCGGGATACGCCCCTGGAATTCGGCGGCATCAGCGCCACGGGCCTGGACATCACCACGCTTGTTGCCTTCGACCTGCTCGAAGCGGACGTGACAAGCACCTTCGGCTTTGAAGGCCGGGGACCGGTCAACCTGGCGCTCCAGCGCGGGGAAATCGACCTGGACTACCAGACCACCTCGGCCTACGGCTCAGCCGTTGCCGGCATCGCCAAGGAGGGCAAAGCCGTTGTGCTCATGTCCTTTGGCCAGCTGGACGGAGCAGGCAACGTTGTCCGGGACCCCAATTTCCCTGATGTACCCACAGTCGCCGAGGCCTACGAAACGCTCCACGGAGAGAAACCCGCGGGCGAGAAGTTCGAAGCGTACAAGACCCTGCTGGGACTGACCTACACCTACCAAAAAGGACTGTGGGTTCCGCAGGAGACACCCGAAAAAGCCTATGAGCTGCTCCGCAGTTCCAGCGAAAAGCTCGGGACCGACAAAGGCTTCCAGGAAAAGGCCGCCAAAGTCCTCGGCGGCTACCCCCTCGTCGCGGACACCGGCGTGGCAGACCGCGTCCGGGACGCCTACTCCGTCAGCAACTCCGTCCGGTCCTATGTCACAGGGCTGCTCGCGGACAAATACAACATCCACGTTGAATAAGGACCATCATGCTTGACTCCGCAATGGCAGCGCTGGCATCCCTCGCTGACCCCTCCCTCCTCATCATGCTCCTGATCGGCACCGTAGCCGGCCTCATCATGGGCCTCATCCCGGGGCTGGGCGGCACCGGCGCCGTCGCAATCCTCCTGCCCATCACTTTCGGCATGGAACCGCCCCAGGCGCTGGCCCTCCTGATTGGAGCCCTCGCCGTCGTCCATACTTCAGACACCGTTTCCGCCGTGCTGCTCGGCGCACCCGGATCCGCGTCTGCGAGCGTGACCATGCTGGACGGTTACTCCATGGCCAAGAAAGGACAGGCAGCCCGTGCCCTGACGCTTGCGTTCCTCTCGTCAATGGCCGGAGGCATCATCGGCGCAATCGGCCTGACCCTGGCGATACCGCTTGCCCGGCCTCTCGTGCTCTCCTTCGCCAGCCCGGAACTGTTCATGCTGACCGTCCTGGGCGTAGCCCTGGCCGCAGTCCTTTCGCGGGGAAACATCATCAAGGGTGTCTCCGCCGGACTCCTTGGCCTGGTCCTCGGCATGGTGGGAACCTCACCCACCACGGCCGAGGAACGCTTCACGTTCGGCAGCCTGTTCCTCGGCGACGGCCTGTCGCTCGTGGCCGTTGCCCTGGGAATCTTCGGCCTGGCCGAAATCGCATCACGTGCAAGCCAGCGGCGCGGACAAAGGGAAACAATAACCCTCGGCGGCGGCTGGGGCCAAGGCATCCGGGAATGGCTCAGCCACTGGACCCAGGTCATCCGCGGAGCGCTCATCGGCATCTGGGCCGGCGTCCTCCCCGGCGTCGGAGCCACCGCAGGAACCTGGCTGGCCTACGGACAGGCCGTTGCCACCGCCAAGGACAAGCGCCAGTTCGGCAAGGGCGATCCGCGCGGAATCGTCGGCCCCGAAAGCGCCAACAACTCCGTGGAGGCCGGCGACCTGATCCCCACCCTTCTCTTCGGCATCCCCGGCGGCGTACCCTCCGCGATGCTCCTCGGAATGCTCCTCACATACGGCATCCAGCCCGGTCCTTCGATCATCACCGAGCACCTGGACCTGATGTACCTGATCGTCTGGTCCTTCGCCATCGCATCCATTCTCGGAGCGCTCTTCTGCTTCCTCAGCGTCAAGCAGCTGGCAAAGCTGACTAAGGTCCCCTTCGCCGTCCTGGCCGCGGGACTCGTGGCCGTTATGCTCCTCGGCTCATTCCAGGAGGGCGGCCAGCTGGGCGACCTCTGGGTGATGATCATTTTGGGCGTCTTTGGCTGGCTGCTGAAGTCCACCGGGTTCCCGCGGGCGCCCTTCCTCATCGGCTTCGTGTTGGCAATCCCGCTGGAACGCTATTACTTCCTCACAGACAGCCTGTACGAAGGCTTCGACTGGATGGCCCGGCCCGGTGTCCTGGTCTTCCTGGCGATCCTGGTCCTTCCGATGATGTGGGCCTTCGTCAAGTTCATCCGCGCCCGCCGCCAGACCAACCTCGACGACGGGCACAGGGATGAGCAGCCGGAGGACGACGAAGCGCCCCTGAAGAACTCGACCTGGTCCCTGGCAGCATCCGGCATCTTCGCCGTCGCGTTTGCCGCAGCCCTCATATCATCGGCGTCCTTCTCACCCGAGGCCAGGCTCGTCCCCCAGCTGGTGAGCATCGGCGGACTGGCCTTCTCCGGGATCCTCCTCTTCACCGAAATTCGGGCACGGGTCCGGACCAGGGCCGCTCGGGCCGGCTGGACGCTCGATGCAGGCTTCGCACTGAAAACCTTCGCATGGATGACCGGTTTCCTGGCACTCACCGCAGTATTCGGATACCTCGTGGCCGTGACGGTTTTCATTCCCGCGTTCCTGCTGGTGGTCGCAAGGGCCCGCCTCAAGGTCGCGGTCATCTATACAGGGGTGCTGTATGTCGTCCTCCTGGCGCTCCCCTCCCTGCTGCCGATCGACCTGCCGCAAGGCTGGCTCAATACCCTTGTCTAGCAGTCCCTACCCCCTAAACCATTGGAGAAAGACAAATGACGGTACTCGTGGCCTATGCGCCCGCCCCCGAAGGACGGGAAGCACTCACGGAGGGCATCAAGGAAGCGCACCTGCGAAAGTCGGATCTGCTGATTGTCAATGTGGGCCGGGGACACCATGACCTCGACGATCACGAGATCGCGGAACTGGAAGGCAAGCTGTCCGATGCCGGGCTTGCCCTCACGGTCGAATCCTCCGTTTTGGCCGACCCGGGAGATGCAGTGATCCAGATTGCGCAGGACCGAGACGTCGAAATGGTCGTCATTGGCCTGCGGCACCGCTCCATGGTGGGCAAGCTCATTTTGGGAAGCACCGTTCAGCGGATCCTCCTGGACGCCACTTGCCCCGTGCTCGCCGTGCGGGCCGACAGGCTGTAAGTACAGGCACAACCTGCCGGACCCCCGTCCGGCGCGCGTGCCGCCGTCCACGCACTCCATCGCAACAGGAAGCCCGAGAGACGGGCGCGGAGGACGGCGCGCACGCACAGGAGGCAGGGCCATCTCCGGGCCCTGCCTCCCCTTATGTGGCCATCTTTTCCGATACGCCGGACGAAGGAATCTCAATGATGTTGTCAACGAGGATTCCCGTCCGGAGGCCCCGGTTCCCGCTGTAATTTCGGCGCCTAATTAGACACGCCCAACAGATTAGCCGTCGCCGTAACTGCAAGACCTTTCTCAACCACGCTACAGCCGCCTCACGCTGAGCCTCGGACAACGAACTATCTACACGCAAAAAACTGCTCCCCGGAAGTCAGAACTGAATTCCTCAGTCCAAACTCCGGGGAGCAGTTCAGTGTGCAGGGGGCGCTTCTTATGGGCTGGTTTGCGGCTTACGCCGGCTACCTTAGCCGAGCAGGGTGGTGATGAGTCGCATGGAGGAGGCGATGATGGCGATGAGGCCGATAGCGCCGAAGAGGTTTTGCCACCATTTGTTGCGGAGTTCTCCCATGATGGAGCGCCTGTTGGCCATGATGACGATCAGCACGCCGAGCATGGGGGCGATGAGTACGGTGAGGGATTGGGCGATGACGATCAGGGCCACCGGTGAGGACTGGAAGGTCAGGGTGATGATCAGGCCGAAGGCAAGGATGATGCCTGTGATGATGCGGGCTGTGGGTGAGCCTGCTTTGGCCCCGCGGCCCAGGCCGTCGGAGAGCATGGTGCCGCCCGCGGTGGCGTTGGCGATCATGGATGAGAAAGCGGCTCCGGAGAGGCCGAGGGCGAAGATCTTGGCTCCAACGGGGCCCGCCAGGGGTGCGAAGACGGAGGCGAGGGCGTTGATGGTTCCGGCTTCAGCTCCGGTCTTTCCCAGGACGGCTGCGGCGACCATGATAACCAGGGCGGTCATGATGCCGGGTGCGACGATGCCGGGGATGGTGTCAACGAGGGTGATGTCGCGGTAGTCGGCGCGGGTGCGGCGGTGTTCCTTGATGCCGTAGGAGGTGTAGAAGGCGGCGTTGATGGAGAAGTTGGTTCCGACGAGGGCGACGATGAGGATTTCGCTTCCGGGCGGAAGTGTCGGGACCATGCCTTCCATGGAGCGGTACCAGTCGGGTTGGGCGACGACGGTGCTGGCGATGAAGGCCAGGCCCATGAGGACAACGATGACCAGCAGGGCCTTTTCGACGATGCCGTAAACGTTTTTGAGGGCCAGGACGAGGCCGACGGCGACGGTGCAGACAACGGTCCAGAGGACCGGGGACCCGCCGAAGACCAGGGACAGGCCGAGGCCGGATCCGACGGCGTTGCCGACGGAGAACATCAGCGTGATGCCAAAAACGCCGAAGCCCGCAAGGATTCCAACCCATTTGCCCAGGTGTTCTTTGATGGAGGTGATCAGGGACGTGGGTGTTGCGATGCCGAGCCGTACGCTCATGTCGGTGAAGAAGATCATCAGGATGGTGGAGACGGCGATGACCCACACGAGACTGTAGTCGAAGCGGCTGCCTGCCTGGACGGCGGTGGTGAGGTTGCCGGGGCCGAATTGCCAGGCTCCGACGACGAAGGCGGGGCCCATAAGGGCGAGGTAGCCCAGGAATGTACGGGGCTTCTTTGTGGTGCCTTGGGCCGGGTTTCCTTGCTTGGTTGCCATCTTTTCTTCCCTGGTTATGGGGCTGGTGATGGTCTTATTCTGCTCGCGCATCGGCGAGTCCTCCTTTTACAGCGACGTTGCTGGGGGTCGTCATCGACCGGGATGGAGAGTTTGAGGCTTGGAACGGGTGGCGGGCCCGCAGGCCCGCCACCCGGAAGGATCCGGGGCGAGTGGATCAGACGCTCGCGGTGACACTGCCCAGGTTCGCGGATTTGAGGGCCAGTGCGATTTCGTCGCCTGCGCCTTCGGCCAAGGGAAGCAGCGGCGGGCGGACGGTTGCGTGCTCGAGGATGCCGCGGGCGACGAGGCCTTCCTTGAGGGCGACGGTGCCTTCCATGTGGGAGCCTCGGTGGTAGACGTTCTTAGTCACGGGCAGCAGGCGGTCGTGGATCGCGCGGGCTGCTGCATAGTCCTTGGCCTTACCAGCGGCGATGAGTTCGACCAGCGGCTCCGGGGCGAGTCCGCCGTAGCCGACCAGTGCCCCGTCGACGTCGAACATGGTGTGGAGCAGGTACTCATCATGGCAGGTGAGGATCTGCAGGTCTGGATAGTTCGCGCGCAGGACGGGGATCTCGGTGTCCCAGCGCTTCATGTTGCGGACGCCGTTCTTGGTGGCAAACACGCCTTCCTGGCCGGCGATCTCGAGCTGGGTTTCCAGGTCATAGGTGGCCTTGGTGGCGTCCGGGTACTGGAAGAGGATCAGTGGCAGGCCGGAGGTTTCGTAGATTTCCTTGTAGCGGGTCTGCGGGGCGCCCTTCTGGTAGCCGAAGCGGAGCCATCCGTGGGACGGATAGACGAGGCCGGCCTCGGCGCCGGCTTCAACGGCACGCTTGGCTTCCAGGGCAGCGACGGTGTTACCTTCACCGGTAATGCCGGCGATGATCGGGATTTCGCCATTCACGGCGCTCTTGAACTCACGGATGACGAGCGCCTGCTCGTCCTGGGTGAGGAACGTTCCTTCCCCCGCGTGGCCCAGGACCACCAGGCCCTTGACGCCCTCGACGCTGGCCAGCCAGCCGCCGAGCCGGTGGATCGCGTCGACGTCGACGCTGCCGTCGCGGTTGAACGGGGTTACGGGTGCGGGGACCAGCCCACGGAGATCGATGGTCATTTGAGCTACCTCTGTCTTCTTTGATGGTCGGCAGTCCCGCTGTGATGAGAACGTTTGCGGGAACGTTTTCAATATTGCAACGTGTTCCACCTCACTGTCAAGAGAAGGTTTGCAAAAAGGAGGAATAGAGTGTCTGGTACGCCCCTTTTGAAGAGGAGAACCGCCATGGAACCGGCCGCCCCCGGCACGATCGTCACACTTAAGGACGTTGCTGCGGCCAGCGGCGTGAGCATCTCCACCGCTAGCCGCGCCCTGGATGAACGTATGACGTCGCGTTCCGCTTCAGCAGCCCACGTCAGGAAAATAGCCGAGGAGCTTGGCTATCGTCGCAACTCTTTTGCGTCCAACCTGCGCAGGGGTGAGACCCGGACCCTCGGAGTGCTGGTGCCGAGGCTCAGTGATACCGTCATGGCCCTCATGTTTGAGCAACTCGAGCGGGCAGCCTCGGACCGCGGGTACTTTGCCATGGTTGCTACCAGCGGCGATGATCCCGACGACGAACGCAGGGCTGCCGAAACACTCCTTGACCGCAATGTCGACGGGCTGATCCTTGCCACGGCCAGACTTGACGACGACCTGCCCCGGCATCTGCGTGAACGGGGCGTGGCGCATGCGCTGGTGCTGCGTACCGATGGGGTTAGCCCCTCGGCCCTCGGCGACGATGAGGTGGGCGGATACCTGGCGGTCAGGCACCTCATTGATCTCGGGCACCGTGACATAGCCGTTGTGACCGGGCCATCATTCACCTCCACCGGGATTGGCCGCCTCGCCGGCGCGCGCAAAGCCTTGGAAGGAGCCGGCCTTAAGGCGCGTGAAGATTGGCTGATGGCCGCTGGTTACGGCATCGAAAGCGGGGTTGCCGCCGCGGAATCATTGCTGGCCAGCGATACGGGGCAACGCCCGACTGCGGTGTTCGCTGCCAATGACAACCTGGCAATGGGGGTCATCGCGGCCGCCCACCGCCTGGGCATCACCGTGGGAGACGACCTTGCCCTGGTCGGCTACAACGACATACCACTCTCGTCCCGCCTCTCAATCCCGCTCTCTTCCGTGCGAGTGCCCCTGGATCAGATCGCAGGCAACGCGATAGACCTCATCGTGAACCCCGGAAAAGAACCCAGGATCCGGAAATCCATGCCAACACTCATACCCCGCCAATCGAGCGGCCCACCCCGACACTCCGCACCACCCGTTCCCCACGTCTCCTAGGGCGCCATCAGCGGCGCCATCTGGACCTTGTCGCCTCAGCGCGGGAGATTCGCTCAAGGCAATAACGGCGATCTTTCACCGACGCACGCCCGTCAGGCCGCCGCAGGAGCAGCCGTTACCAGATCACCAGGCACAGCAACCAAAGCCATACCCGCCTCCCCTGGGTAGCCACGACCCTACAACGGCCGCGGAACTGAGCCCGGTAACAACATCAGGACAGCCACCATGAGGCTGCGCAGCCAACCGCAGACCCGGTGAAAGCCGACACCCGGGACGGCTTATCCCGGGCACCGCCCGCCGCAGCCGTATCCTGCTGGTGGCGGCCGCAACCACAATCCTGGGCGCCCTCCCGCCGGGCAACACCATCTTCAGCCCGGCAGCCGCCACGGAACCGGAGCCTGCCATGACAGCTGTTCAGATCATCCCACTCGCCATCCTCGTGGTGATGTTTATCGTCGCCACGAAGTGGCCGCTGAACATCGGGGTGATGGGGCTGGTGGCGTCCTTCGGCGTCGGCTACTTCATGCTTGGAATGACAGATAGGGAGATCCTGGCGGAGTTCCCCGCCAGCATCGTCCTGACCATCATTGGGGTCACCTACTTCTTCAGCATGGCCCAGCGGAACGGCACGATCGACATCATTGTCCAGACGTGCGTGCGCCTCGTGAGGGGAAGGACCCTGCTGCTTCCCTGGGTGTTCTTTCTCATGGCCGCTGCACTGACGGCACTGGGAACCTTTTCCCCCGCCGCCGTCGCCCTGCTGGCCCCGGCCGCCATCGGCTTTGCCTACGAATCCCGCATCCATCCCGTGCTGATGGGCGCCTTCATCATCAATGGCGCCCATGCGGGGGGCTTTTCCCCGTTGTCCGTGGCCGGCGTCCTGGTGCACGGGATTGCAGCGGAAAACGGCTTTCCCATTTCCCAAGGCTCGCTTTTCGCCGCGAGCTTTGCCGTCAACCTCATCCTGTCAGTCCTGACCATCGTGCTGTTCGCCCTTACAGGCAGGCTTCGCGACAGTAAGGGTGGCCAGCACGCGGACGTTGATACGTCACCTTCCGGGCGCCCGCATGGCCAGCAGATCGTCACCCTGGCCTTGATCGTGGTGATGCTGGTGTGCACGCTGGGCTTCCGCATGCCCATCGGTTTTGTTGCCCTTTCCGCCGGCCTCCTCCTGGCACTGATCAACATCAAGGAACACCAGACCTTCATCGGCGGCATCTCGTGGTCCACTGTCCTGCTGGTGGCGGGCATGATCACCTATGTCTCCCTGCTCCAGCACGTGGGAGTGATTGATACCCTCGCCGGGCATGCCCTGGCATTGGGCGCGCCGCTGGTCATTGCCCTCGTCCTTTGTTATGTCATCGGCGTTGGCTCGGCCTTTGCCTCCTCAACAGCTTTGCTGACTGCGTTCATCCCGTTGGCGGGCCCGCTGCTGGCCACCAGTTCCCTGAGCGCCTCCGGCACGGTCGCCGCCCTGGCCATCGCCGCCACAGTGGTTGATGTGTCCCCCTTCTCCACGGACGGTGCGCTGATCGTTGCCAACGCACGGGAGGATGACCGGCAGCGCGTATACCGCCAACTGATGGCCTACGCCGGCGCGGTAGTGCTGGCCGGCCCGCTGCTGGCCTGGGCCTTGCTGGTACCGATGGGCATCGTGTGAGCGGTCCGGGCGCCTCGCAGAATGGCGGAACCCCCGCGCGAGTCTAGCTCCAGCGCGGGGGCTCCCTTGCTTCCGTGTTGGGGAACGTGGAAACAGACAGCAATCTATCCGGTGATAGCTTCCGCCAAAGTCCAATTCGGCAGATCACCGCGAATATTGATCGAACCTTGAGCAGAACCTGAGAGTGCCCTTGGATCGAACCGCCTCTGATGCCCTACGTCCAGTCCGACGAGAAATCCAGCGGCGGCCACCACCGCGTCCGCGTGTGGACAGCGAACCTGCGTCCGGTGACCTCGGTGGGGTTGATCCGAACCAGGTGCTCCTTGAGGCCTGGTTCCCAAGGTTCACGGTCCGGGTCCGCAAGCTCCAGGGGCAAGACGCCGTCTTCCACGGGCTCGGGAATGCCTTTGACCACCACGCTCCACACCTCGGTGCTGTACGCGTTCAGCCCGTCCGTCTCCAGCGCCACAGCGGCCCCTGCGAGCAAGGAGCGCAACTTGGTGCCAGGGGCAGTCCGAAAATAGAGTGCCTCCTCTGCCGCCACGATGTTCACCGGAAAAATCTCGGGGGCGGTCCCGTTGATGACCGCCAGCCTGCCGATGTACGAGGAGCGCAGGTACTTCCAGCACTCCGCTTCAGTGAGGACCTCGGTGTTCGATCCCGGCTGTGTCATGCCCATGGCCATGATCCTAGACTTGCCCGGCAGGCTGGCGCAGCTCCAGGTATTCCTTCAGCGCCATCCAGGTGGCCTGTTCCCGGCGGTTGCCCACGGCCCTCACCAGGGGTCCGAGAAGCCGCAGCGGGCCGTGCGGCTCCAGCCTCCAGACCCAGCGGAGCCTGCAGTGGTTTCCTTGCGGGGCGAAAGTCAGTCCGCCGGTGATGTCCAGGCCGGAAGTCCGGCTGTGCGATTTCAGCGAACGGGGACGGTTGAACCCCGTGCACTCGATGGTCACGCGGGTGCGGCGCCGCCCCTTCATGACGGCGGCGTACCGGGTCCCGAGCCCAACGGGCCCGGGCGTGAGCTTCTCCACCTGCACCATGCGTGGGTTGTAGAGGGGCTCGTTGGTTTCGTCCGCCACGAAATCGAAGACTGCCTCGATCGGGGCGGCGATCACTATTTCTCCGATGATCGGCTTCATCGTTCCCTCCAAGGCCGCCGTCCGCAGGACCCGCGGCACGGGCCCTGCGAACAGCTTTGACTCAACCTGGCAGGAGCGGAAGTGCCGAAGGTCCCTCAGCCCTGGGGGGCCAGCTGCCTGCTTTCAGCAAGCCTGATCCAGGTGTCCACCACGGTGTCCGGGTTGAGGGAGACGGATTCGATGCCCTGGTCAACCAGCCACTCCGCCAGGTCGGGGTGGTCGCTGGGGCCCTGGCCACAGATACCGACGTACTTACCGCGCTCCCTGCAAGCCCGAATTGCCATTGCCAACAGCTTCTTCACGGCAGGATCGCGCTCATCGAAGCCCCCGGCCACCACCGCCGAATCCCGGTCAAGGCCCAAGGTCAGCTGGGTCATGTCGTTGGAGCCGATGGAGAAACCGTCGAAGTAGTCCAGGAACTCGTCCGCCAGCAGCGCGTTGGACGGCAGTTCGCACATCATGATGACCTCGAGGCCATTTTCGCCGCGCCGCAGCCCGTTCTCCGCGAGGAGGTCGATAACGCCGCGGGCCTCGTCCAGGGTCCGCACGAAGGGGATCATGAGCTTGACGTTGGTCAGGCCCATCTCGTTGCGGACGAAGGACAGCGCCTCGCACTCGAGGTCGAAGCAGTCCCGGAACGAGGGATCGAGGTAGCGTGAGGCGCCGCGGAAACCGAGCATCGGGTTTTCTTCGTGCGGTTCGTAGGCGGGCCCGCCGATGAGGTTGGCATACTCGTTGGACTTGAAATCGGACATGCGCACGATGACCGGCTCAGGCGCGAAGGCGGCGGCGATGGTGGCCACACCCTCGGCCAGGCGCTTGATGTAGTAGTCGCGCGGGCTGTCATAGGCGGCGATCCGTTCCCGGATTTCATCAGCCACGTCCGGCGCCTGGTCCTCAAGGTTCAGCAAGGCTTTGGGGTGGATGCCGATCTGGCGGTTGATGATGAACTCGAGGCGGGCAAGGCCCACGCCGTGGTTGGGCAGCTGGGCAAAGGTAAACGCCTGTTCCGGCGTTCCCACGTTCATCATCACTTTCACCGGCGCCTCGGGCAGTTGGGTGATCCCGGTTTCCTCGACCGTGAAGTCCAGCAGCCCCTTGTAGATGACCCCGGTCTCGCCGTCGGCGCAGGAAACAGTGACCTCGACGCCGTCGGACAGCGCATCAGTTGCGTGGCCGGTTCCCACCACCGCGGGGATCCCCAGCTCGCGGGCGATGATGGCGGCATGGCAGGTCCGGCCGCCGCGGTTTGTGACGATGGCGGAGGCGCGCTTCATGATCGGTTCCCAGTCGGGATCGGTCATGTCCGCGACGAGGACGTCGCCCGTCTGGAATGCCGCCATCTGGTCGAGTGCGGTGAGGATGCGGACGCTGCCGGCGCCGATGCGCTGGCCAATGGCACGGCCTTCCGCCAGGACCGGGCCGGTTTCGTTGAGGCGGAAGCGGGTCTGGCTGCCGGGGGCACGGCGGGACTGCACGGTTTCCGGGCGTGCCTGCAGGATGTACAGGCCGCCGTCAATGCCGTCCTTGCCCCACTCAATGTCCATGGGCCGGCCGTAGTGCTTCTCGATGGCGACGGCGTGCCGGGCGAGCTGCTCGACGTCGTCGTCGCTGAGGCTGAAGCGCGAGCGCAGGGAAGCCTCCACCGGCACGAAGTCGATGGTGCGGCCCACTTCCTGGCTGTTCGTGTAGGTCATCTGGAGGGCTTTCTCGCCCAGGCCGCGCTTGAGGATGGCGGGGCGGCCCGCCGCCAGGGCCGGCTTGTACACGTAGAACTCGTCCGGGTTCACGGCACCCTGGACGACGGCTTCGCCCAGGCCGTAGGATGAGGTGACAAAAACGGCGTCCTGGAAGCCTGATTCGGTGTCCATGGTGAACATGACACCGGAGGACCCGACGTCGGAGCGCACCATCCGCTGGACGCCGGCCGAAAGTGCCACGTCGGCGTGCTCGAACTTGTGGTGGACGCGGTAGGCGATGGCCCGGTCGTTGTACAGGGACGCGAAGACGTCCTTGATGGCCTGCAGGATGTTCTCGATGCCGCGGACGTTCAGGAAGGTTTCCTGCTGCCCGGCGAAGGAGGCGTCGGGCAGATCTTCGGCGGTCGCACTGGACCGCACCGCCCAGGAGAGGTCCGCGGAGCCGCCGTGCTTCTCGACCAGCTGCTGGTAGGAGTTCCGGATCTGTTCTTCGAAGTCCGGGAGGAAAGGCGTCCCGCGCACCAGGGACCGGATCTCCTGGCCTGCTGCGGCCAAGGCCGTCACATCATCAGTATCCAGGCCCACCAGCCGGTCGGCGATCTTCTGGTCCAGGCCGGAGTCTGCCAGGAAGCGGCGGTAGGCGTCAGCGGTGGTGGCGAAACCGTCCGGCACCTGTACGCCGGCGGAGGTCAGGTTCTGCACCATTTCGCCGAGGGAGGCATTCTTGCCGCCCACCCGGTCCAGGTCCTTGAGCCCGAGTTCGGAGAACCACAGGATGTCTGTTGTCATAGTTGCTGCTCCTTTGCAGAGGGTCGCGCACCTACCCGCATCCGCGCACGGCGGACGCGCGTAGGTGCGCACAGTTCCTGTCCACAGTGTCAGGTCTCCAAAAGTCCTGCCACATGACGTGCGCCACACTGGACTTGTGAAACTTTTCCCTAATGCTTGAGGTTCATCTTCTGGAGGATGGTCGCCGCCATTTCCTCAACGGACACGCTGGCCGAATTCAGGTACGGAATCCCGTAGGACTCGTACAGGCGCTCCGCGCTGCGCAGCTCGAACCCGCACTGGCGCAGGGAAGCGTAGGGGGAGCCGCGCCGCCGTTCGGTGCGGACCTGGCTGAGCCGCAGCGGATTCGTGGTCAGGCCGAAACACTTCGAAACAAAGGGCCTCAGCGGTTTCGGCAGTCCTTCCCGCTCAAAGTCCTCGTCCACCAAGGGAAAGTTGGCGGCGAAGATCCCGTGCTGCAGGGCCAGGTACATGGTGGTGGGGGTCTTGCCGCACCGGGAGGGGGCCACCAGGATGACCTGTGCCTTCTCCAATGCGCGCAGGCTCTGGCCGTCGTCGTGCTCCATGGCGTACTCCACCGCGGCCATCCTTGACTGGTATCGGGCAGCGTTCCCCAGCCCGTGCGCCCTGCCCGGTTCCCCGCTGGCCGGCGTGCCGAGCCCCTGTTCCAGGACTCCAATATGGGTCCCGATGAGGTCCACGACGATGCCCTGGCAGGTGCCAAGGATCTGCCGTATTTCGCCGTTGACCGCCGTGGAAAAGACAATGGGCTGCAGGCCCTTGGCAGCGAGGCCGTCGATGGTCTCGACGACGGAACGCGCCTGCCCCGCGTTGGTGATGAACGGGATTGTTACACGGTCGAAATTGTTCACGGGAAACTGCGTCAGCAGGGTATTGCCGAGCGTTTCCGCAGTGATGCCGGTGCTGTCCGAGAGGAAGTAGACGGGACGGAGATCGCCGCTGCTCATGGTGCTTTTCGGACTTCCACGGCGGCGGGAAGTATGAGCCGCGGGTCATGGCGGTAGAACGTCATGGGATGCCTTTCGTTCAGCGACGGCGGGGAACGGGTCCGGGCGGTGATGACATCGAGTTTACGGGGGCGGTGGCCCCCCTCGGCTCCGCGGGCGGTTACGTGCCCTGCCCCGGCGGGCGGATGATCCGGCGCCGGGTGGCAGCCGCGATGGCCGCCGTCCGGTTGTCCACGCCGAGTTTCCCGTAGATGTGGACCAGGTGCGTCTTGACCGTCGCCTCCGAAATGAACACCTGTTTGGCAATAGCGCGGTTGGAAAGCCCGGTGGCCAACAGCTCCAGCAGCTGGACTTCTCGCGGGGTGAGGGAGGTGGCCGGGTTGGTGATCCGCTTCATGAGCAGGGCCGCCGCCCGCGGTGCAAGGACGGTTTCCCCCGCTGCGGCCGCGAACACGGCCTGCCGGATCTGTTCCGGCGGCGCGTCCTTGAGCATGTAACCGCTGGCCCCTGCCTCCACGGCGGCCAGGATGTCCGCGTCCGTGTCGTAGGTGGTGAGGATCAGGACGGGCGGCGGCACCGCCAGCCTCCGGATTTCGGCGGTGGCCGCTACCCCGTCCATGCCGGCCCCCATCTGCAGGTCCATGAGGACAAGGTCCACTCCTTCGCCCAGGACCGTGAGCCGCGCCAGTTCCTTCAGCGCAGCCGTGCCGTCGGCCGCTTCCGCAGCGACGGAGATGCCCTCAAACTCTGTGAGCATGGCCCTCAGGCCGGCCCGGACCACCGGATGGTCATCGACCAGCAGAACCCGCACGCTACTCATCGGCGCCTCCCACGGAGGTGTCATCGAGCGGCAGCCGGATGGCCACCACCGCCCCTTCCCCCGGCGCCGCCTCCAGTTCCAGCGACCCGTGGAGTGAATTAACCCGTTGCTGCAGCGAGCGCAGGCCGAAGCCGCTGCCGTCCGCACCGCCGTCGTGCGCTGCACGGACAGCAAGGGACGGGTCAAAGCCGATGCCGTCGTCGTAAATGTCCATGGTCACCTCAGTGCCCAGGAAGGTGAGGGTGACGACGGCGGTGCTGGCGCGGGCGTGGTCGCGGACGTTGGCGAGGCTGGCCTGGGCGGCACGGAGCAGGGTGACCCGGTACGGCTGCGGCAGTTCGACGGGGTCGCCGTCCACTTCCAGCCGGCAGCGGAGAGGCATCCCGCGGGCGGCGGCACCCGATTCAGTGTTCTCGCAAAGCCGGCGCAGGGCCTCCACCAGTGTTGTTTCGTGCAGTTGCGGCGAGGACAGGCCGCGGACAAAGCTGCGCGCTTCGGCCAGGTTGTCGGCAGCCGTCTGCTGCATGAGGGCCACCCGGGATGCGGCAGTGCCCCGGTCCCCGTCAGCCAGCGACTTTTCCGCCGCGCGGGCAAGCAGGACGATGCTGGAAAGGCCCTGCGCCAGCGTGTCATGGATCTCCCGGGCCAGCCGCTCCCGCTCCGCCAGCACCCCGGCCTCGTGCTGGGATGCTGCCAGTTCCTGCCGGGTCCGGCGCAGCTCGTCCGCGGCCCGCCGCTGGTTCTCGGCTTCACGGTAGAGGGCGACGTAGGCAAGGCCGGTGATGACGGCGAAGACGGCGCCAAACAGCGGCCCGACGACGGCTGCCACGTGCGGAACCGGCTCACCGCTGGCGGACCACTGGGAGGCAATGACCGCCGCTGTCATCAGCGCAATGGTCAGCAGCGCGGCGGGCCGGGGCAGCAGGTGGACGTGCAGGAAAAACAGCGGGAAAGCCAGCCAGGCGAACTCGGCGCTTCCCATCAGCAGGAGGGCCCACAGTGCCGTCACCGCGGCCAGCCACTGGATGCCGTGACGCCGGGGGTCGAAGGTGGTCCGGCCTGCGGCAAAGCGGTGTTCCAGGACAGTCCCGGTGAGGTAAACGCCGGCCAGGAGAAGGGCAACTCCGGCCCACAGAAGCGGGAAGGATCCCGCGGATCCCGGTGCAAGCAGCCGGACCACGCCCACCACCAGCAAGGTTGCGAACCCGGTGTGCAGCGCCACCCTCAGCACCCGCAGGATCGCTTCGGATGACGCCGATTCGACGGCGCTCAGCGGGTCCCGCGGCACACCCTCCCCGGGTGCGCTGACAGGGGGCAGTGGCGGCGCGGCGGGCATTTCACCAGCTTATGCCGGGCTGGCCGGCGACGCGTCAATCAAAAGGTTGACGCCCGGTTCCACCATTCCTCCTCCGCGGCTCAACTGGCTGCACGATTGCCCGGGAGCCGCCGCGCGGGACAGTGGATTGGGACCTCCTTCCAGAGATCCCTCCCTGCAACTCCCTACCGAGAGAAGAACAACGTGTTCCTCGCACTCCGCGACATCCGTTTCGCCAAGGGCCGGTTCGCCATGATGGGCGGCGTGGTGGCCCTGATCACCCTGCTGCTGGTCATGCTGTCCGGCCTGACTGCCGGGCTGGCCGAGCAGTCCACTTCCGCGATTGGCAAGCTGGGTGCTGCTGCCGGTTCGCCGGTGGACACGGTGGTGTTCGGCGCACCCGGTTCCAGTGTTCCCACGGCCTCCTACACCGACAGCTCAGTCACCGCCGCCCAGGTGGACACCTGGAAGCACCAGCCGGGTGTTGGCTCCGCCGAACCGCTGGGCATCACCCAAACCCGCGCCCAGGGTGCTGCCGCCGGCTCGGGCACGGCCAATGTGGCCGTCTTTGGTGTCGCTCCCGGAAGCGGGCTGGCGCCGTCCGACGTGTCAGCCGGCACTGCGGTGGTGGGCGCTTCGGTGGCGGAGGCGCTGTCCCTCGGGCAGGGCGACGCGCTGGACATCGGCGGCGTGGAACTTTCCGTCAGCGCCGTTGTTGAGGACCAGTGGTACGCCCACACGAGTGTGGTGTGGACGGCGCTTCCAGCGTGGACCGCGCTGGCACACGTGTCCGACGGCGGGCAGCTGGCCACCGTCGTCGCCGTCACCCATGCGGACGGCGCCGCCCCCGATGAAGCCGCAGCCAACGCCGCGGCCAACACAGTGAGCGCCTCACGGACCGGCTCGTTCCAGGCGCTGGGCTCGTTCAAGAGCGAGAACGGCTCCCTGACCCTGATGCAGGCTTTCCTGTACGGCATCTCGTCCCTGGTGATCGTGGCGTTCCTGACGGTATGGACCATCCAGCGGACCCGGGACATTGCCGTCCTGAAGGCCATGGGCGCCCCCGGCTCCTACATCCTTCGGGACGCCATCACCCAGGCCGCACTTGTCCTGGTGGCGGGGGCGGGCGCCGGCGGGATCCTTGGTGTGGCCGCCGGGCTCCTTGCCGCCCAGGCTGCCCCGTTCCTGCTCACGGCAGCCACCACGCTGGTGCCCGTCGTCGGAATTATTGCCCTGGGACTCGCCGGCGCGGCCCTCGCGGTGCGGCGCGTCACCACCATCGATCCCCTGCTCGCCCTCGGCGGGAACTAGAAAGGACAAACCATGAACACCATGCAGTTTCCTGCCTCCGGGCCCGCTCCCCTGAGCCTGGCCGACGTCACCCTCGAATACCCGGACGGGGGCGGAACAACAACGGCCCTGGACCGGGTCAGCCTCACCGTACAGGCGGGGCAGCTGGTCTCCCTGGTGGGGCCGTCGGGGTCCGGCAAATCAAGCCTGCTGGCCACCGCCGCCACCCTGGTCCGGCCCACCCGGGGACAGGTGACCATCGACGGCACCGATACCGCCGGGCTCAGGGACAGGGACCTTACCGCCCTGCGGCGCGGCAAGGTGGGCATCATCTTCCAGCAGCCCAACCTGCTCCCCTCCCTGACGGCCGCCGAACAGCTCATCATCAGCGACCATTTGCGGGGAAAGCCCGCCAAAGCGGCCGGCAGGAAAGCCGCCGAACTCCTGGACGTCGTCGGACTGTCCGCGAGCGCCGGCAAACTGCCGCACCAGCTTTCCGGCGGCCAGCGCCAGCGGGTGAACATCGCCCGGGCACTGATGGGGAACCCGAAAGTCCTGCTGGTGGACGAGCCGACGGCAGCCCTGGACCACGAACGCAGCACATCGATCATCCGGCTCCTGCGCGAGGTCACCTCGGAATTCAACGTGGCCACGGTGATGGTCACCCACGACACCGAATTCGTGCCGCTGACCGACGTTGTGGCCACCATGCGGGACGGCGTCCTCACGGCCCCGGTCCTGACGGGCGCCTGAGAACATGCAGGGGCGCGCACCCCGGCAGCCGCGTCCCGCCGTCGCCCTATTCTCCGAGGTGGTGGATCGTGAAGGCGGCGAGGAACCCCAGGGAGGCTGTTAATCCGGTGAGGTTGTGATGCTCCTCGAAGGCCTCCGGGATCATGGTGTCCGCCAGCATGGCCAGGATGCCGCCGGCGGCCACCGCGGTAATGAACGCCACCACTGCGCCGGGAGCGTTTTCCAGCGCGACGTAGCCAATAAGCGAGGCCACCCCGCACAGTACGGCGATGCCGCCCCACAGTCCGAAGACATAGCGGGCACTGCGGCCGGCCTTCTTCATGCCGGCACTTCCGGAGAGGCCCTCGGGGACGTTGGAGATGAAGACGGCGGCCATCATGGCCGGGCTGACGGCTCCGCCTGCCAGCATGCCCACGCCCAGGACCACGGATTCCGGGACGCCGTCCAGGAGGGCACCGAAGGCAATGGCAGTGCCGCTGCCGGGATTTTCCGCCTCGGACGGCTGCTGGTTCCCGGAGCGTTTCCGGTGTTTGGCCCCGGCCCGGGACAGCGTCATGTTGGCCGCGACATACACCACGGAGCCTGCCAGGAAGCCGGCCACCGTGGGCCACAGCCCGCCGCCCTGCACGGCCTCGTCCACCAGTTCGAAGGCCAGGGCCGAGATGAGCACGCCTGCCCCGAAGGACATGACGGAGGAGACCAGCTTGGGCGGCAGGTTCCAGCGCCAGGACAACGCCGCCCCCAGGACCAGCGCCCCTCCGGCGGCCGTGCCCCATAACAAAGCCTGCAACCACAGCGGCATGTGCACCACTTCCCGCTCCCCCCGCGGGAGCCATCCGACCCAGTGAAGCCGGTTCCGGGTCCGGAAGCCGTGCTCGCTGAGACAGCCAGAGTAGTGGAACCGGGCGCGGCACCAAGAATTGATGGGATCTTGAGTTAAACCTTGCTGGCCGTTGACGTTTGGGGTCCACGCTGGAGCCATAGCATCAACCAGCTTGTGGGGAGAGCAGGAAGCCATGGGAGACCAAACAGCTTTTGACGGCGACGTCATTGCCGTAGGAGGCGTCCTCACGGATCAGCATCCGGTGGACTTCCGCACACTGGGGCTTGCCGGCTGCATTGACCGGCTCACCGGCCCCCTCCGCCAGCACGGGACCGCGGTCCGCTGGGATACTCCGCACTGGGGCATCGAGATTCCGGCGGACTGCGCGTCCCTCCTCTACCAGTCGGCCCGCGAGGCCCTGAGCAACGCCTATAAATACTCGGACGCGTCCCGCCTGACCGTCCAGCTCGCCGCCGTGGACCACGGGATCCGCCTGGTGGTGTCCGACGACGGCACGGGCTTTGACAGCGAGCTCGCCACCTGCGGGCGGCACCACGGCTACGGACTGCGGCTCATGGCGGTGGCCGTGCACGAAGCGGGCGGCTCGTTGGATATCCGCTCCAGTCCGGGGCACGGCACCAGCGTCACGGTGACGCTGCCGCTCGATTAAAGACTCGGATGCCCGCCGTACTGGGACAGCGGGCATCCGTAATCATTGGCGCGTCACTGGCTCGGGGCCGCCTACCTGGTGAGCTTCTCCTCATCCAGTTCAAGGTCGCCGATGTGGCCGGGCGCGTTCGCGGCCAGGACGCGGGCAACGAAGGCGCTGTACTCCTCCATGTAGTGGCGCAGGAACTTGGCGGTCCCCTCGTCCTTGACCTCGCCGCCCTCACCGAACACGGCAGCGCTGTAGTGGATGTAGGCTTCCGGGGCGTTCAGCTGCGGGGCGTCCAGGAAGCTGAGGACGCTGCGGAACGAGGACTGCATCACCGCAGTGCCGATGCTGCCCACGGACGCTCCAATGATGCCGGTGGGCTTGCGGGCGAATGAGTTGGTCCCCCAGGGCCGGGATCCCCAGTCGATGGCGTTCTTGAGGGCCCCGGGGATGGAACGGTTGTATTCGGGGGACACAAAAAGGATTCCGTCCGAGGCTTCGATGGCCTCCTTGAGGGCGCGGCCTTCGGGCGGAAAGTCGGCGTCGTAGTCATAGCTGTACAGGGGTAGGTCCCTGATGGGAATCTCGGTGAACTCCAGCTCCTCCGGAGCCAGTTTGATCAAAGCCTGGGAGAGGACCCGGTTGATGGAGCCGGTGGCGAGGCTCCCCACGAAGTATCCGATTTTGAACGGTGCCATGAGTGTTCCTTCCAAGGGCCGGTCAGCGCCGGCCGTCCATGTTTTTTTGGGAAAGGTGCCGCCGCGGCTGGACGGCGCGTGATGCCCACTGCCCCACCAGTCCAGCACAGAAGTCCGGGAGCTTCCAGAGCGGCAAGCACGCCCTTTCGACTGGTGGGTGCCCCTTGCGGTCCGCCGGCTCCGGAGCTATTTTTGAAACGAATCAGAAAACGGTTTCCCACGGCATCATCACACGACGAATTGGATGACATGACGGACAGCACCCCCATCAGATGGCTCGACGGCGAGGCGCCTGCACAGCTCAGCGGCGGAACCACCTGGGGAATGCCGTTTGCCCGCGGCTCCGTCCCCGCCGCAGCGGCCCTTTCGGTCATGGACGCCAGTGGGGACGCGGTCGCCGCCCAGTCCTGGCCCCTGGCCACCTGGCCGGACGGTTCCCTCAAGTGGGCGGGCCTCGCGCTTCCCGCCACGGACTCGCCGTCGGCGGCTTACCTCGTAAGGTCCGACGGCGGCGCGTCACCCCGCGAAGGCAACCTCCCGCCGTCGGACGTCACCAACGTCGCTAGCGGCACCAACGTCACCGTCACGGAAACCGCTGACTCCCTCACTGTGGACACCGGCACTCTCCGGATGGTGCTCAACCGCAGCGGCTCCACCCTGTTCAGCAGCCTCACCCGCAACGGCGCCGACGTGGCACGGGACGCCCGCCTGGCCAGCCTCGTGCAGGACGCCCTATCCGAGGGTGCCGGCACCTTCAGCCGGGAAGCCTTCACCGGCGAGGTCACCGAGGTCACGCTTGAACAAAGCGGACCCGTCCGCGCCGTGGTGCGGCTGGAGGGGCACCACCGGCCTGACGCGCCCGGAAGCAGCCGCCGGGAGTGGCTCCCGTTCGTGGTCCGGTTCTACTTCCATGCCAACGCCCGCAGCGTCCGGATGGTCCACTCCTTTATCTGGGACGGCGACGCGGAGCGGGATTTCCTCGCCGGGCTTGGCGTCCGGTTCAGCGTGCCGCTGGAGTCCGGACTCCATGACCGCCACGTCCGGATGGCAGGGGCCGACGGCGGCTTCCTCACCGAAGGGGTCCGCGGCCTGACCGGCCTGCGGCGGGACCCCGGCGAGGACGTCCGCCGGGCGCAGGTGGAGGGCAGGCCCACCCCGCCGCCCGCGGCATGGAACCCGGAGGTGTCGGACCGGCTGCATTTGATCCCGGCGTGGAACGACTTTACGCTCAGCCAGCTCAGCGCCGACGGCTTCGAGCTGCGCAAGCGCACTGCGACCGGCCACGCCTGGGTGGGCATCTCCGGCGGAACAAGGTCGGCCGGTTTCTGCTCGCTGAGCGACTCCCGGGGCGGTTTCGGTGTGGGCATCAAGGACTTCTGGCAGTCGCACCCCGGCCAGCTGGACATCCGGGACGCCACCACTGATGAAGCCACGCTGACCGCGTGGCTGTACTCCCCCGAGGCCCGGCCGATGGACCTGCGCTTTTACCACGACGGCCTCGGCCAGGACACGTTCGAGGAACAGCTCGAGGGGCTCGAAATCACATACGAGGACTACGAGCCGGGATTCGGCAATCCCACGGGAATTGCCCGCACGCATGAGTTGACCCTGTTTGCGTACGAGGGCACGCCGTCAACGGACAGCCTGGCGGCCGATGCCCTGGCCGCCTCCACCCCGGCCCTGCTCCAGGCCACTCCGGAGCACTTGCACTCCGCGGGCGTCTTCGGCGACTGGGCTCCGGTGGACCGCAGCACTCCTGCCCGCGCGGAGCTTGAGGCCCAGCTGGACTTCCTCTTCGATTTCTACGCCGGCCAGGTGGAGCAGCGCCGCTGGTACGGGTTCTGGAACTACGGCGATGTGATGCACACCTACGACTTTGACCGGCACGTATGGCGGTATGACGTGGGCGGCTACGCGTGGGACAACTCCGAGCTCTCCCCCGACCTCTGGCTCTGGTACTCCTACCTGCGCTCCGGCCGGGCGGACATCTTCCGGTTCGCCGAGGCCATGACCCGGCACACCGGGGAGGTGGACGTCTACCACCTGGGGCCCTGGCGCGGCCTCGGCTCCCGGCACAACGTCCAGCACTGGGGCTGCAGCGCCAAGCAGCTCCGCATCAGCACGCCTGCCTACCGCCGTTTCTACTACTACCTGACCGCGGACGAACGCACCGGGGACCTGCTCACCGAACTGGTGGACAGCGACCGGAACTTCCTGGGCCTGGATCCCGTGCGCAAAGTCCGGCCCGACGCCGACAGCTACCGGCCGGACCGCGGCGCCCTGGGGGTGGGGCTCGGCACGGACTGGGGCTCGCTCGCCGCCACGTGGCTTACGGACTGGGAACGCACGGGCAACCCCCGTTCCCGGGACCGCCTCTTGGGCACCATGGCGGACATCGGCGCCCTCAAGTACGGCTTCCTCACCGGCGAGGCGCTGTATGACCTGGACAGGGGCCGGTTCGACACCGGCCGCGAGCTGATCCAGGTCTCCCACCTCAGTGCCGTGTTCGGCCTGGTGGAGATCTGCAGCGAACTGGTGGACCTGGTCCCCGATCCGGACTTCGAGCGGGCGTGGCTGCAGTACTGCCGGCTCTTCCTGGCCACGAAGGAGGAACAGGTGGAAGCCGTGGGCCAGCCGCTTGAGGGCATCTACCTTACCCAGGCGCACAGTCGGCTGACCGCCTATGCTGCAGCCCGGCTGGACGACCCCGAACTCGCTGCGCGGGCCTGGGCGAGCTTTGCCGAAGGAGGCGAACACCTCAACCATGGGTCGGCGTTCACGCTTCGGAAGATCGAGCCGCCGCACGTGCTTGTGCCCGTGGACGAGGCACCCACAGTCTCCACCAACGACGCCTCCCAGTTCGGCCTGGCGGTGATCCAGAACCTTTCGCTGATCGGCAGGCACCTCCCCGGCTGACCCCCGCCCCCACGCACAACCGCCCCACCACCCATCCCAACTAGGTAGCGCCAAGTGTCGTTTTGAAGCTCCAAAACGACACTTGGCGCTACCTAGTTGGGGGTCTGGGAGGGGTGGTGGGGAGCCTGCAGGCGGAGCAGACTTATAGCTACTGATGACCTCAGTTACTTCATGGAATTCGGTTCAGTCGAAGGAGACGTGATGAGCACGAAAGTGGAGAAACGGATTGTGGTCGATGTACCGGTCAGCACCGCCTACAACCAGTGGACCCAGTTCGAGGAGTTTCCCCGCTTCATGGGTGGCGTGGACAGCGTGACCCGCCTCGGCAATGACCGACTCAAGTGGGTGGCCCACATCGGCGGGGTACGGCGGCACTGGGAAGCCAAGATCCTTGAGCAACTTCCCGGCCGGCGGGTGGCCTGGGCCGCGACTGAAGGCGTCACCAACTCCGGCGCCGTCGATTTCAGGGACGCCGGCAATAACCGGACCGAGCTCACGCTGACCCTGGAGTACAAGCCGGCCGGGGTAGTGGAAAGGGTGGGCAGCCTGCTGCATGTGGTGGGCCGCCAGGCGGAACACGACCTGAAGGATTTCAAGGAATACATCGAACACCGGGGCCGTGCCGCCCAGACCGGAACCACGGCGCCGGCCGGAACGACCGCGCCGGCCGATGCCAAGGCGGCGGCCGAGCAGCCGCCCTACAACCGCTTCGCCCACCCGTTCGACCAGACCGGCGGCCTGGTGGACCTCGAGGGCGAGTCGGATGAGACGGCCGAGGGTGAAAGCCACAGTTCCGCTGAACGCCGGGCCCGCCGCAGCGGGGGTAATCTCCCGCCGATCGATGGGAGCATGGGCCAGCACTGAACCCGTCCCTTCCCAACTAAGTAGCTCTAAGTGTCGTTTTGGAGCCTCAAAACGACACTTAGCGCTACCTAGTTGGGGGAGGTGCTCTGGAAACCGGGCCACCCAAAAGGTATGTTGGTAAGCATGCTGATGATTTTTACCGACTTGTCAGCTTCCGGTGACACAGCGAAGGAGACGTTATGAGCACGAAGGTGGAAAAACGCATTCTGGTGAACGTACCGGTAAGCACTGCTTACAACCAGTGGACCCAGTTCGAGGAGTTCCCGCACTTCATGGGCGGCGTCAAGAGCGTGAAGCAGCTCAGTGACGACCGGCTCGAGTGGGTGGCCGAGATCGCCGGCATCCGCCGGCAGTGGGAAGCCAGGATCCTGGAGCAGGTCCCGGACCGCAAGGTGGCCTGGGCAGCTACCGACGGTGCCACGAACGCCGGGGCAGTCGAGTTCGAGGACGTCGGCGGCGGCCAGACCTCCCTGCAGCTGACGCTCGAATATGAGCCCGAAGGAATCATCGAAAAGGTGGGCGACAAGCTCAACGTTGTGGACCGCCAGGCCGAGGCGGACCTCAAGCGGTTCAAGGAATTCATCGAGGATGAGGGCTACGCCAGCGGAGCCTGGCGCGGCCGCGTGAGCTCCGGGGCGCCAGTCGGCACGCCCGGCGTGGAAGACGCCGCGGGATCCCTGGGCGATTCCGGCAAGGCCGGAGTGTCCGGCAAGGTGGCCGCGGGCGTGGGCGTCGCAGCGGCAGCGGGCGCAGCAGCCGCAATGGCCGGTTCAAAGAAGGACACGGCCGAGGACGCGGACGTAACGGTCACCCCGGTGGACTCCGGGGAGCCTGTCACGGTCACGCCGATTCCAACGGACACAACAACCACGGAGGCGCCAACCGCCGCCGGCACGGTTTCGGGCACGACGGCGGCCGCAGGCTCCACCGGTTCGGTCGCCGACCTGGGCGATGACAGGATCGGCCACGCCTTCGACCAGACCAACGGCCTCGTGGACACCACCGGGGAGTCGGACGAGACGGTTGAGGGCGAGAACCTGAGCGCGGGCGAACGGCGCGGGGATGAGCGCCGGCCCGACGGCGGCCTGCCGCCCGTTGGCGGCAACCTCGGCCAGCACTAACCGGGTGTAGCCGCAGCGCAACAGAAAGCGCCGCCCGCCTCCTGCCGGAGGCGGGCGGCGTTTTTGCCCTGCCGGTGCCGGGTACTACTTCTCCGTGCCCGCGTACATCACGGCGGGCGCTGCCGGAGCCTCCATGCCCTCGCCGATGAAGAAGCTCGGGTGCGGCGGCTGGTTGTAGCCGACCGTCTCGCGGGCCACCCCGGTCCGGTACATCGGATCGTGCATCAGGGTGCGGAGCCGGACCCCGGTGGGCGAGGTGGTGGTGTAGATCCGCAGCTCAGTGCTGTCCGACGACGGGAAGGCCAGTTCCTCGCGCCAGTCACCCAGGAGGTCCGCCTGGAGCGACGGGTTGCCCTTCGTGTGGTTGTTGGTCCGGGCGCCGGTGGCCGTGAGCAGCCTGTCGCTGGACCCGGCCTCCCAGTTCCACTTCGAAATGGTGGGCACGCCCATGCCGGCGGTGGCGTCAAAGTCGTGGTCCACGATCTCGCGGAGAAGGTCCCCGTCCCACCAGGCCATGAAGTTGGCTGCCGGGATCTTTTCGGCGATCAGTTCGCCCTTCGCTGACATGAGCTGGCCGCGCGGGGAGTTCCAGGACGCATCGCCGCCAACGGCCCAGCTTTCCGAGCCGGGGAACCGGGGGTCGATGTCGCCGGTGGCGCCGCGGCCGGTGTCCTTGACGGCGGGAATGCTCCAGAGCACTTCACCGGTGCCCGCGTCGCGGAAGGTGGCGCCGCGGTTGCCGCTGGCTGACATGCTCTCGTGCACGGCGAACGTTTCCAATCCCGGCCGCGAGGGGTCAAGGTCCCCCGTGTGGATGGCGTCGCCATGGCCCAGCCTGGTGTTGTAAAGGGGCGTGCCGTCGTCGTCAATGGTCATGGAGCCGAAGACGAATTCGTCCTTGCCGTCCTGGTCCACGTCAGCCACGGAGAGGTTGTGGTTGCCCTGGCCCCTGTACTGGGCTCCGGCAATGTCCGAGTCGAAGGTCCAGCGCTTGACCAGCTTGCCGTCCACGAGGTCGTAGGTGACCAGGACCGTGCGCGTGTAGTAGCCGCGGCTGAACATCAGGGACGGCTTTTCGCCGTCGAGGTAGGCGACGCCGGCCAGGAAGCGGTCCACGCGGTTGCCGTAGCCGTCGCCCCAGGCGGAGACGCTGCCGCGCGGCGGATCGTAGGCAACGGTGTCCATGATGGTGCCGGTGGCGCCGTTGAACACGGTGAGGAATTCCGGCCCGGACAGGACATAGCCGGCGCTGTTCCGGTGGTCCGCTGCGGGGTCCCCGATCACGGTTCCGGCCGCGTCCGTGGTGCCGTCCGCAGTCTTGAAGGCCACTTCGCCCTTGCCGTCACCGTCGAAGTCGTAGGCCAGCATCTGGGTGTAGTGGGCGCCGGCACGGATGTTGCGGCCCAGGTCGATGCGCCACAGCCTGGTGCCGTCCATCTTGTAGGCGTCCACGTACACATTCCCGGTGAAGCCGGACTTGGAGTTGTCCTGGGCGTTGGACGGGTTCCAGAGCTGGATGATTTCGTAAGTGCCGTCGCCGTCCAGGTCCGCAACGCTCGAATCGTTGGCCGAGTAGGTGTACGGCTTGCCGTCCTTGCTGACGCCGTCGGCGGGCTTGTCCAGCTTGATGGCCAGGTAGTTTTCGGCCAGCGGCGTGACTTCGGCGCTGAGCTTGTCCTGCCCGCTGCCGTTGCCCACCGTCATGATGACGTACCTGGAAGCCGCCGTGCCGGCCGGATCAACATAGGTGGTGGTGTTGCGGATGGGCTCGTCGGTGAGCTGGACGCCGTCGCGGATCACATGGAAGCCCACACTGTCCTGGTCCAGGCCAAGCATGCGCCAGCCCAGCGTGACGCCCTGGTCCGTGAGCACGGCGACGGGCGCCCGGTCCAGGTTCTCCACCTGGCGCTTCAGTTCAGTCTTTCCGGACTGACCGGGTGCGGTATTGGGGTTGGCCTGCGCCAGCGGCACGCCGGTGAGCGCCAGGGCGGCGGCCGTGAGCGATGCCGCCGCGGCTTTGGGGGCCGCTTTCCAGGCGCGGCCCGCACGGGTTGAAGGGGAACGTTTCGAGGGATAAGCCAAAAGTACATCTCCTTTGATGCGGCGGCAGCTGAGTCTGCCGCACGACAGTTTGGAACGTTTCATTGCAGGCCAAAATCCACCATTCACGAAAAGGGGGTGAGGTTTGGGATCCGGTAGAAAGCGTTTTCTGCCCTTAACTTCTATCAGCGCTTTACAAGCCCGGTCAAGGCCTCGACGGGAGCAAATGGGAGATATTGTTCCGTTCAGTTCAGTTCGCGCCGGCCTCGCCGCGCGGCCGGCCCGCTGCCTCCTGCAGGAGCGGCAGCGTCCTGGCGGGCATGACCTCCACCAGGGACATGGCCGTGCTTGTGCGTACGACGCCGGCAATCGCCAGCATGCTGCGGGTGACCCTATGGAGGTCAGCCGGGTCCTTCGCGGCGACTTTCGCGAGCAGGTCGGCATCGCCGGTGGTGGCGTGCATCTCGATGATTTCCGGGATGGTGCGCAGTGCGGCCATGGCCTCATCGCTGGCGGACTGGCTGATGGAGATCGAGATGAAGGCGATCAGCGGCAGCCCGAGGGCGCCGGTGCGGACGCGCTGGCTGAACGGGGCAAGGCTGCCGTCGTTGACCAGGCGCCGGAGCCGCGCGTGCACGGTGTTGCGGGCCACGCCCAACGTCCGCGACAGGGACAGGACCGTCGCCTGCGGGTCTGCGTCCATGGCCAGGAGGATTTCGGCGTCCAAGGCATCGATGAGGTGCATGGTGAGCATTTTGTCATGTTGCCCCTCCTTCAGCGCCCGTTTCTGTCCTGCCTGGTTAGCCTGTGTTGCGCAGATGCCCCGCGCTGCCCCACGATGCCTTCATGGCCACCATCCTTCCCCAGGCACCGGCACCAGAGGTGCGTTCCGCCGTCGCAAACCTCCCCGCGTACGTTGCCGGGAGGAGTGCAGAAACGGCCCTGACTGCCGCCCTCGCTTCGAACGAGAGCCACTTCGATCCCCTGCCCTCGGTCGTCGAGGTGATCTCTGCCGAGGCGGGCAGGATCCACCGGTACCCCAGCATGGGCGCCGTGGACGTCCGTGACGCGATCGCGCCCCACCTCTCCGTGTCCGCGGATGAGGTTGCTGCCGGGCCGGGAAGTTCCGGGGTGCTGCAGCAGATCATTTCCGCGGTATGTGGCCACGGCGACGAGGTGGTTTTCGCCTGGCGTTCCTTTGAGGCCTACCCCATCCTGGTGACGGTGGCCGGGGCCGTGCCTGTCCCCGTCCCCCTCCGCGACGACGAGCACCACGACCTTCCCGCCATGGCCGCTGCCGTCACCGCGCGGACGCGGCTGGTCATCCTCTGTTCCCCCAACAACCCCACCGGCGTGTCCATCCCGGCGGACGCGCTGGAGGAATTCCTCGGAGCCGTGCCGCCGCACGTCCTGGTGGTGCTGGACGAGGCCTACATCGAATTCCAACGGGGCCCCGGCTTGGATTCCCTGGAACTCTACCGCCGGCACCCGAACCTGTGTGTCCTGCGGACCTTCTCTAAAGCCTACGGACTGGCCGGGCTGCGGATTGGCTACGCCATCGCCCGCCCGGCCGTGGCTGAGGGGCTGCGGCGCACCGCCATTCCATTCGGCGTCAACCGCATGGCGCAGGCCGCCGCGGTGGCGTCGCTGGAGGCGCAGGTTGAGATCCGGGAAAGGACCGATGCGGTGGCGGAGGAGCGCACCCGGGTTGTTTCCTCCTTGCGCCAGTCCGGCTGGACTGTCCCCGACAGCCAGGCCAATTTCTACTGGCTGCGGGCATCTGACGGGCTGCGGGAACAGATCCTTGCAGCGCTTGCCGACGCCGACATCCTTGCACGGGGATACGCGGGCGACGGCGTCCGGGTCACCTTGGCGGACAGGGAAACGAACAACCGGGTGCTCGCCGTGCTCGCGGACCGCGGGCGGTTTGCCGCCCAGTGAGCACGCCAACCGCGACACCCGAAACCACCACCGCCCCAACCACACCGGACGCGGGGCCGGAGGCACCCAGCCCCGTGCCGCCGTCGGCCGTCCGCCATTCCGCCATCGAAGATGTCCTGGGGATCCTCACGGGCGCCTTCGCCGCCTCGCTGGGACTGTTCCTGCTCAAGTCCAGCGAGGCCGTCACGGGCGGCACGGCGGGCCTGGCCCTGCTGCTCAGCTACTCCCTCCCGGTTTCTTTCGGCGTCATCTTCATGGCGGTGAACGCGCCGTTCTTTGCCCTGGCGGTCTGGAAGAAGGGCTGGAACTTTGCCCTCCGGACCGGGGCCGCCATTGGGCTGGTCTCGGCCATGTCCGGCCTGCACCCGTGGGCCCTCGGTGCCCTGCACATCGACCCGGTGTACGGGGTGCTGGGCGGCAATCTGCTGGCCGGCGTCGGCCTGCTGATCCTGTTCCGGCACCAGTCCAGCCTGGGCGGCTTCAGCATCCTGGCCCTGCTGCTGCAGGAAAAGCTGAAGTGGCGCGCCGGGTACGTCCAAATGGTGCTGGACGTGGCAATCGTCCTGGCCGCGCTGGCCGTGGTGGCTCCCCTGATGGTGCTGCTCTCCGCCGCCGGAGCCGTCCTCCTGAACTTCATCCTCGCCCTGAACCACCGCCCGGGACGCTATCTGGGAAAGTGACCGCCGGTCCGCCGATTTATTCCCGGACCAGCCCTGAAATATCTTCGCGCAAGCCGCTGTTGCCCGGGACATGACAACAATCGGAATCATCGGTGCAGGACTTATTGGAAGCCAGATTGCCCGGAAGGCGGTGGAGCTGGGCTACGACGTAGTCATCAGCAACTCCCGCGGCCCTGAAACGCTGGCCGGACTGGTGGCGGAACTCGGCCCGAACGCCCGGGCCGCAACGCCTGCGGAGGCAGCGGCGGCCGGCGATTTCGCCGTCGTCGCCGTTCCGCTGAAGAACTACAGGGACGTCCCGGCTGAACCGCTGGCCGGCAAGATCGTGATCGACGCCAACAACTACTACTGGGAACGGGACGGACGGATCCCGGCCCTGGACAACGGCGAGGCCACCACATCCGGGCTGCTCCAGGAACACCTGCGCGACTCGAAGGTGGCCAAGGGCTTCAACCACATTATGGCCGCCGAGATCACCACGGACGGGAAGCCTTCCGCAGCCGAGGACCGGCGCGCCCTGGCAACGGCCAGCGACCATCCGGAGGCCGCCGAACTGGTCACCCGCCTTTATGACGAGTTCGGCTTCGATACCGTGAACATCGGCCTCCTGGAGGACAGCTGGCGCGTGGAGCGGGACCGCCCCGCGTACGTTGTCCGGCAGGACGCCGCCGAGCTGAAGGAAAACCTGGGCAAGGCGACCCGGACCCCCTGACGGCACGCAAGACCCGCAAACTGGCTGGCAGCAAACGTCGCGAAATCGTGTTTTGGCGACGTTAACTGCCAGCCAGTCGGGAAGCTAGTCCCGCGCGGGGACGAGGACTACCTCGAACTCGGTTGCGGCCTGGCCGAACTTCGCGTTCACGGCGGCGAGGGTGTTGCCGAACTTGGCAATCGTGGTGGGGACGTTGAAGGCGGGGCTGGTGATGACGTCCCCTACAACCCCGGACGAAAGGTCACTGGCGAGCTTGATCCTGCTGATCCGGTTCTTCTGGTTCTGGACTGCCCACAGCTGGCGGCCTTGGACCAGGATGCCGTCCACGTTGGGCACATCAAAGCCCCCAATCCGGGCTGTAGCGGCGGTCCCTGAATCCACGCCGTCAGGGTCCACGGTGAACAGCGCCCCAAATGCCGAGTGCGCCAGGATCAGGGTCTTGCCGCCGTTGACGGCGGCGATGCCGTTGGGTCCGAAGCCGGTCCAAGGGTCCGCCGCAGGTCCCGTCAAGGTGACCGTTTCCACCTCCCCCAGCCCGCCGTCCTTGTCCACCGGCAGGAAGTACAGCTCCGCCGCGAAGGAGTTGGTGAACCATGCGCCGTCCTTGGTCAGGGTGACGTCGTTGATGAACGCGTCCTGCCCGGCAGCCAGGTGGACCACGCCGACCGTGCCGCCTGTGTCCGTGCTGTAAACGTAGGCGTCACCGGTACCGCCGCCGGCAACAAAGAGGAGGTCGTGCGTGACGTCCGCCTTCATGCCGATTGCCGCCCTGCCGTCCGGCGCGTCGATAAACAGTCCGGCAGTGTCGTCGCGGATGTCGCCGCGGTAGATGTCTCCATTGAGGCGGTCACCGGCATAGAAGGTGGTGCCCTCACCGGCTGCTATGCCTTCGGTGCCTGTCGCCCCCTCCAACACAATGACGCCGTCCCCGGAGGGCGGTGAGGCAGTTGCCGGTACTGCGGCGGGAACGATCAGGGCTACCAATGCAAAAACTCCGACGGCGGCACGGCGTTGTACGGTTCGGCGCATGATGCTTCCTTGGTTTTGGGCTCTTGCGCGGGGCCGATCTGCGGCAGCTCCGCACGATGGTGTTGCCAGTCTAGGCACCTGCAGGGAACCCGCCAAGACATCGGGGCCCCCGTTCTGCTTACAATCGAAACCTCAATCAACTACTGAGGGACCGATGAAGAAACTCGCCACAGCCCTGATCGCCGCCGGCCTCGTTGTCTCCGCAACGGCCTGCACCGCCTCGAACCAGCTCACCACCGCGGAAACCTGCGAGCGGATCCAGTCCGTTGTGTCGAACCCGGCCAACAACGCCGGCAAGACCGGCATGAACCGCCTGGCCAACCAGATCCGTCCGATCCACGCCGTCGCCTCGGACGACCTCAAGGGTGCCCTTGCATCCATCCTCGCGTACACGGATGAGCAGGCCAAGGAAACGCCGGACGAGGCAAAGCTTGGCGAGCTCCAGTCCGGCTACGAGGAAGCCGGCGCCACCTACAGCCAGTTCTGCAGCTGATTCCCGGCCGATTCCGGATGGCTTGCCGCGCGCTTTCCCCCGGGTCCGGTCACGTGAGGGTGGCCGGATCCGTATTGGCGCCGCACAGGATGACCGCCACGCGTTCGCCCACGCCCGGGAGGTAGGCGCCGGACGTCAGCGCGGCATAACCGGCAGCGGCGCCGTGTTCCACGATGATCCGGTAGTCCTCCCACAGCTTTTGGCGGGCTTCGATGATGTCGGCGTCGGACACCAGGACGCTTTCGACGCCGGCGCGGACCGCCACGGAGAAGCCGATGTCGCCGATGCGGCGGGCACCGAGGGAATCCGCCGCCACGCCTGATACCGGGACGTCAACAGGCGCTCCGGCGGCCAACGCTGAGTGCAGCGTCGGTGCCGTCTCCGGCTCCACCGCCACCACTTTGGCCCGGCCCTCGACTGCCGCCGCGATTCCCGCCATCAGGCCGCCGCCGCCCACGGCAACCAGGACGGTATCCAGCCCGCCCACCTGGTCCAGGAGCTCGAGCCCTACCGTTCCGGCTCCGGCGGCTATTTCGGGCTGGTCATAGGCATGGCAGTAAACCGCCCCGGTTTCCCTGGCGTGCTTGACGGCCGCCTGGTACGCCTCCGCGTACTCCGCCCCGCCCTGCACCACTGCCGCGCCGATGGCCTTGAGTTTGCGGACCTTCACTGCGGGCGCGGCGGCGGGGACGAACACGGCAGCGGGGACGCCCAGCTGTGCGGCTGCGTAGGCGTTGGCCAGTCCGGCGTTGCCGCCGGAGGCCACCACGATGCCGACATCCGGCTTAAGCTCGCCGCGTTCCCTGGCAGCCAAGACCCTGTTGAGGGCGCCACGGGCCTTGAACGTTCCGGTGTGCTGCATATATTCGCATTTGAACCACACCGGGCCGGGGAAGACTTTAGGGTCGCTTTCGAGGACAGGCGTTATGCGGGTGAGGCCGGAGATCCTTCGTGCTGCCTGTTCCACGTCGGCACGGGTAATCATTGCTGCGCTTAGACCTCGTCGTCCCAGGTTCCCGGCTCCTGCAGGGCATCCTCGGGCTTGTGTTCCCGGGGCGGTTCGCCGCTGCCCGTGTAGGACGCCGGCACGGTTCCTGCAGCATGTGCCTGCTGCTCTTCCCGGATGTTGCCGGCACCGGGCAGTTCCGGGTGCTGGCCGCCCTGCGGGGCCTGCTTGGCTGCGCTGGCTTCCCCGGCTTCGTCCGGATCTCCCGGGCCCCGAAGGTCTGCGGTGTTCTGCGGCTCGTCGTTGCTAGCAGTCATGGTTCTGCCTTTCGCTTGGGAACTGCGGTGTTCGGCGGGGATGTACCCGTACCGCTCTCCACCCTACGGGCTGGCCTCTTCGGGCCGCCGGAAGCTGTGAGATGGCGCCCATATCCTGTGAATTGCGACTCCGCCGGGACTTCCGGAGCGTACCCTGCGTTAACACGATGGCGAAAGGAGGCCACATGATCATTGTCCTGACCGGGATTGACGGTTCGGGAAAGTCCACGGCCGCCCAAGCCCTGGTGTCAGCCGTTGCGGCTGAAGGCGGCCGCGTACTGCTGCTCAACAACCACGCAGGCCGGCGCAGCATGTCCGTCCTGGCCGCGAAGCTTGGGATCCGCCCGCCCAGCCGTGTGGCGGACGCCGTGGAAACCACGTTCCGGGTGTGGAACGTGTTGGTGAACCACCTGCGTGCCAGCCGCTTTAACGGCCTGGTGGTGATGGACCGGCACCTGTATTGCCAGCTGGCCCTCCGGGAAACGAAAGGACTGGGACGCGGCCGCCTACTCCCCTGGCTGCTGGATAAGCTTCCCGCTCCCGAGGCTGTCGTGCATCTTGAGGTGGACCCGCTCCTGGCGCACCACCGCATCGTCTCCCGCGGTACCGACGCGGAGACGCTGGACGACCTGGTGGCCTTCGACCGCGGGTACCGCCACCTGCCGGAATTCACCGGCTTCCTGAAGGTTGACGCGTCGGTGCCCGCCCCGGAGCTGGCGCAGCGTCTGGCGGGCGTCATCCGCCAACTGACGCCCTCGACGGCGGCAGCCCAGCCGGCGCTCCACGGTGACTAGCGCTCCACGGTGACTGGGTCCGCACGGACAAAGGGCGGGCGGACCCACAGTCCGCCCGCCCTCCCCAAAAGGCAGCCCTGGCGCGACAACGCCTTAGCGCGATGAAGTCGGCGACGCCGAGGAGGTCGCGCTGCCCGTCGACTCGCTCTTCGTTGCCGTAGGTGAGGCCGAACCGCCCGGCGAGGACGTACTGGTGGAACGGGACGTGCTGGTGGACGTCGGGCTGGAAGTCCCGCTGCCGCCGTCGGCCTTCTTCAGCACCTGGTTGATGAGGTCCTCCAGCTCCTTCCGGTCCGGGTCGCCGAGGTTGGCGCCGCCCTTGGTGGCAACCACCAGCAGCCGCCCCTGGGCAGCGGAGACCTGCATCAGCTTCTGCTGGTTTTCGCCGCTGCGGGTGCTCATCGTGGCGAAGGTCTTCTCGGCGTCAGTCTCTGCCTTCACCTCCTCGCTGGTGACCTCGTACTTTTGTCCCAGCGCCTCTACGGAGAACTTGGCACACTTGTCCATCTTGCCGCTGATGTCACTGAGCACCTTCACGGCGTCCGGCCCCTCGCTGCCTGACTGGGCGGACAGGCTGCGGGGCTGGTCCCCCTCAGA
Source organism: Pseudarthrobacter sp. GA104 (assembly GCF_009741265.1). Classification (GTDB taxonomy): domain Bacteria; phylum Actinomycetota; class Actinomycetes; order Actinomycetales; family Micrococcaceae; genus Arthrobacter. The sequence continues at coordinate 2,657,080 of NZ_WOWL01000001.1, read as the reverse complement.
AAGCGCCACGGCCACGTCGCCGCTTTCCACCTTGTCCAGCAGCCCGGCCGTGGCGATGTCCTTGCAGTCTGCAGGATCCACGTTTGCGGTGCTCAGGAGCAGGCTGGCGATGTTTCCGCCCTGGTCCACCTGTTCCTTGGAATACAGCTTCAGCTCATTGCCGTCGTCATCAGTCAAGCCGGAGATCAGGTCGCGGAGCTCATCCTCGCTGTAAACCTTCGCCTCAGCCGTAGCGGAAGCCGAAGCCGTCTCCGAAGCCGAAGGGCTGGCAGCACCACCGCCGCCCGTACAACCGGCCAACGCAATCATCGCTGCTGTCAACACTCCAAGCGCAGGTACTTTTCGCATCAGGTACAACCCCTTACAAGAAATAGAAAGCATGCTTAGTGTTCCTAGCCTAAGGGATTCAAACCTCCGCGGGAAATATCCGGCACAAGTCCGGCAGGTCGCCGGGCCAAAGGATCCGCCGGCCAGGCGTCCATATGGAATAATCCGTTTCAGTGGTCCTTACCGGACCGCTCCACGGATCGGAGGGGGCACACGTGCCAGCCACAGCACCACCAGCGGGCAGCGCTGCGCCAGCCGGCCCGGGCATCAACAACTCCCAGGTCCCCAAGCATGAGCAGCTGCGCCTGATCATCCTGAAGCTGGCCAAGGACGAACTGGAACCGGGCGCCCGCCTGCCCAGCGAGCGTACCCTCATGGACACCTACGGCGTCAGCAGGATTACCGTCCGGGCCGCCATCGGCCGCCTGGTCAACGAAGGGCACCTGGTCCGGGTCCCGGCGAAGGGCACCTATGTGGCGGACTCTCCCGTGCAGTCCACCCTGCACCTGGCCTCCTTCACACAGGAGATGGAAGCCATGGGCCACGTTCCCAGCACCGTCGTGCTTGTGGCCGAGGCCGCCGCAGCCCCGGATGACACCGCGGAAGCGCTGAGCCTGGAGCCAGGGTCGGAAGCGATCCACCTCCGGCGCCTCCGGCTGGCGGATGGCCGGCCAGTAAGCGTTGATGACGCCTGGTACAACCCGGAGCACGCGGCGGGGCTGCTGGATATCGACCTGACGGGGTCCGTCTACAAGGCGCTGGCAGCGCAGTTCGGCCACCAAATCGACAGGGCACGGCAAAGCGTGCGGTCCGAGGGCGCCCCGGCGGACGTCGGGGCGCTCCTCGGCACGGGAACCGGGGCGCCGGTACTGGCCTTCGACCGCGTCTCGTATTCAGGCCACCTGGCCATTGAGCATTCGCGGTCCTGGTACCGTTCCGACCGCTACTCCCTCACCATGGAAGTTCGGCTCTAGCCGCCGTCCGGCCGGGGCCAACAGACACTTCGGGCGCTGTTAGTCCATCCGGAACAGGCCGGAACCGGCGGCCACCCCGCCGGACACGACGAGGGTTGCGGTGTCCGGCTTGGAGTCAAGCACGACGACGGGACTCACCAGCGAATACCCCGCAGCAAGGGCGGCGGCGGGGTCCACATGCATGACAGGGTCACCGGCGCCGACGGTGTCCCCCTGGGCTATGAGCAGCTTGAAGCCTTCGCCCTTGAGCTTGACGGTATCGATGCCCACGTGGGTCAGCACGCCGCGCCCTGACGACTCCACCACCACAAAGGCGTGGGGCAGGAGCTTTACCACCTTCCCCGACACCGGGGACACGACGTCGAACGCTTCCCCGGCCGGCGGCTCGACCGCCGCACCCGCGCCCACCATCTGGCCCGCGAAGACCGGATCCGGAACCTCGGCCAGGGGAACAACCGTGCCGCCAATGGGCGCGTGGACAACAAGCGACGGCATCAGAGCAGGTCCTCGATGTCTTCGGCGAGCATGTCGGCCTCGGGTCCCACAATGACCTGGACGGCCGTGCCGGCGGTCAGCACCCCGTGCGCTCCGGCAGCCTTCAAGGATGCCTCATTGACCAGGGAGGAATCCTTGACTTCCGTGCGGAGGCGCGTGATGCACGCCTCGACCTCCACGATGTTGCCGGCTCCGCCCAGGCCTTCAATGATTTGTTGTGCTTTGGACATGGCTGCCCTTTCTGACGGTGCCCACGGGGGCACTTCTTCAGCACCGGGCCGGCGGCCCAGGTGCGACCAGTCACGGCTTGTCCCGCCGGACATTCGGATAACCGCGGGGTTTTCCTCATGCCTTGACAGGGTCCGTGGGATGAATCACACTGAACTGGTCATAACCAGACAGTACCGGCTGTGACCCCCACTCCACAAGCCCCCATCCGAACCCGCAGAGGTGCAATCATGCCAACATCCGAGACCGCCGCACTGGCTCCAGAGAAAAAGCCGAACAGGGCTTTCGCCACCCTTCAGCGGCTGGGCCGCTGCCTGATGCTGCCCATCGCCGTCCTCCCCGCCGCCGGCCTCCTCCTGCGCATCGGCCAGGCCGACCTGCTCGGCGCCATTCCCGGATTCGAAGGCGGCGCCGCCGTCATTTCGGCCGCCGGCAACGCCGTCTTCACGTGGCTGCCGCTCATCTTCGCTGTGGGCATCGCCATCGGCTGGGCCAAGAAGGCGGACGGATCCACCGCGCTGGCAGCAGTGGTGGGCTACATGGTGATCGACGGCGTCTTCAAGGCAATGTCGCCGCTGGTCCTGGCCGGCCAGGTTGATCCTTCCGGCAAGCAATCGGTGATCAACTACGGTGTGCTGGCCGGCATTGTCGTGGGCCTGTTTTCCGCCACCTTGTGGCAGCGGTTCTACCGCACCAAACTGCCCGACTTCCTGGGCTTCTTCAGCGGCCGCCGCCTGGTGCCCATCCTGACATCCGTCGCCAGCCTGGTTGCCGGCGTCTGTCTGGCGCTGGTGTACCCCATCTTCAACTCCGGCCTGTCAGCGGCAGGGCAGGCTGTCGCCGGAAACCCCGAGCTCGGCGGCGGCATCTATGGCTTCGCCAACCGCATGCTCCTCCCGGCAGGCCTGCACCACATCCTCAACTCCGGGCTTTGGTTCCTTATTGGCGACTACACCGACGCCTCCGGTCAGCTGGTCCGCGGCGACCTGAACCGCTTCTTCGCAGGCGACCCCGCCGCCGGCGCCTTCATGGCCGGGTTCTTCCCCATCATGATGTTCGGCCTGCCGGCAGCCGCCCTGGCCATCTGGCGCCACGCAAAGCCCAGCCAGAAGAAGGTGGTGGGCGGCATCATGCTCTCCACAGCCCTGACCGCGTTCTTCACCGGCATCACCGAACCGCTTGAGTACTCCTTCATGTTCGTCGCCTTCCCGCTCTACATCGTGCACGCGGCCCTGACCGGCACGTCCATGGCCTTGGTGAATGCGCTGGACATCCACCATGGCTTCACCTTCTCGGCAGGCCTGATCGACTTCGTCCTCAACTTCGGCAAGGCGCAAAACGGGTGGCTGCTTATCCCCATCGGCCTGGGCTACGCGGCGATCTACTATTTCCTCTTCTCCTTCGTGATCAAACGCTGGAACCTCCGCACCCCGGGCCGCGAGGACGACGAGATCACCATAGAAACCGACGCCGCCAAGTAGGCCGGCAATCCTGTCCTTGGCACTAGCAACCGAAAGCACCCTAACCGCATGGAAATCGTTATCCTCCGCACCCCCGCCGACGTGGCCCGCACGGCCGCGGACGCCATCGAGCAGCAGGTCCTCAGCGGCCCGTCAGTGCTCGGCCTGGCCACCGGGTCAACGCCCCTCGGCACGTACCGCGAGCTCATCCAACGGCACCGGAACGGCGGGCTGAGCTTTGCCGGGACGCAAGCCTTCCTCCTTGATGAGTATGTTGGCCTGCCCGGCACGCACCCTCAGTCCTACCACTCGGTGATCCGGCGGGAGTTCGTGGACAGTGTGGACTTCCCGGCAGGGACGGTGCACGGCCTGGATGGCGTGGCGGAGGATCTCGACGCCGAGGCCGCACGGTATGAGGCGGCCATTGCAGCATCGGGTGGAGTGGACATCCAAATCCTGGGAATCGGCTCGGACGGCCATGTGGGCTTCAACGAACCGATGTCCTCGCTGGCCTCCCGGACCAGGATCAAGACCCTCACCCAGCAGACCCGGCAGGACAACGCCCGCTTCTTTACGGATCCCGCGGCGGTTCCGGACCATGTACTGACCCAGGGCCTGGGCACCATCCTGGAGGCGCGGCACCTGCTGCTTCTTGCGATGGGTGAAGCCAAGGCCGGGGCCGTCGCGGCAGCAGTGGAAGGTCCCGTGGCGGCGCTATGCCCTGCGTCCGCGCTCCAGCTCCATCCGCACGTCACGGTCCTGGTGGACGAGGCTGCTGCGTCCATGCTGGCGCACCGGGCGTACTACCAAGACACCTTTGGGCGGAAGCCCGCCTGGCAGGGTCTCTGAGAATGGCACGGTCCCTGAGCCGGGCGGGACTGCCGCTACTTGAGCTGGCGGTGGAAGACGCCGAGGGGGTGCGGCTCGCAGTGTCTGTGGGCGCCGCGCGGGTTGAGCTCTGCGCCGCACTCGCGGAAACGGACGGCATCACGCCAAGCATCGGCACCGTGACGCAGGCGTGCCTGGTGGGCCTTCCGGTCCATGTGCTTGTCCGGCCGCGGCCCGGCGGCTTCGTGTACACGGCTGAGGAGCTTGACGTACTTGAGCGCGATGTGGCGGCGGTGCTGGACGCCGGTGCCGCGGGCGTCGTCGTAGGAGTGTTGGCGGCCGACGGCGGCCCGGACGTTCCGGCATTTCAGCGCCTTGCCGGGGTGGCCCGCCGCCGCCACCCGGACGCAGAGATGACCTTCCACCGGGCATTCGATACTGCCCTCGCAGCGGGCCTGGACCCTGCTGATGCATTGGCCCGTCTGGAACGGGCCGGCGCCAACCGGGTCCTCACCAGCGGCGGAAGCCCTGACTGCGCCACCGGGCTGCCTATGCTGGCGCATTTGGTTCAGCTGGGACGGGACCATGCCCCGTCGGTACAGATCATGGCCGGGGGCGGAGTACGGCTGGAACACATGTCCGGGCTGGTCCACAGCGGTGTCCACGCCATCCACACCTCGGCGCGCGGGGTAGACCCCTCCACAGGGTCCAGGGCTCGTGCCGCGGATCCCTCACTTGCTGCCGGGATGGCAGCTGCTCTTCGAAAGGCTGCATGATGGGCAGTGAACTGATACTTCGCGGCCGCCTCGTCTCCGCAACCATGGACGTCGCGGACGGCTTGGTAGCGGTCGACGGCGGACGGGTCACCTATGCCGGGCCGGCGTCGCAATTTCCCGGGCAAGGCGGGCCGGGCGAACCACAGCCCCGCCGCATCCTGCTGCCCGGGCTGGTGGACCTGCACTGCCACGGGGCCCACGGCTCGGACTTCTCCGAAGCTTCGGCGGCGGGTGGCCGTTCAGCGGCCCGCTACCTGCACAGCCGCGGAACCACCACGCTGCTGGCCAGCCTGGTCACCGCTGCCCCTGCTGATCTGCTCCGGAACGTGAAGGTGCTGCGGGCCTTGGCCGAAGAGGGGCTGGTTGCGGGCACGCACCTGGAAGGTCCCTTCCTCTCGGCCGGGCAGTGCGGCGCGCACGATCCTGGGCTGCTGTTGGAACCCGATGCAGCGTTGATGGCCCGGCTGTTGGAGGCGGCGGGCGCTTCCCTGGTTTCCATGACGCTGGCGGCCGAACTGCCGGGCGCCTCCACGCTGGTCGACCTGCTGACGGCGCGTGGAATCATCCCCTCCCTGGGCCACACCGCCGCGGACAGCCAGACGGCCTCCGCATTCCTGGAACGGGCGGCTGAAGGGCTCGCGGTGCCGGCCAATACCACCGGCCGGATCCGGCCCACCGTCACGCACCTCTTCAATGCAATGCCCAGCCTGCACCACCGCTCCCCCGGTCCGGTGTCCGCCAGCCTGGGTGCGGCCCATGCCGGCAACGCCGTCGTGGAACTGATTGCCGACGGCGTCCACCTGGCTCCGGAGACGGTCAAAATGGTGTTCGAACTGGTGGGCGCGGAAAACATCGCGCTGGTCACGGACTCCATGGCGGCAACGGGCCTGCACGATGGCCAGTACCGGCTGGGCACCCTTGCGGTGACGGTTGACGGAGGCGTGGCCCGGACGGATGGCAATGGCGCGATCGCCGGTGGTACGGCAACGATGCTCGACGTTCTGCGGTCCACCGTGGCGGCTGGCGTCACCCTGCAGGAAGCAACGACGGCGGCCACCGCGGTTCCTGCGTCCGTCCTGGGATTCTCAGCACAGGCAGGCGACCTCCGCGAAGGCATGCCGGCCGACGTCGTTGTCGTTGACCGGGACCTGCGTCTTGAGGGAGTGCTGCGGCGCGGCGAGTGGGTCACACCGCCGGGGTAGCACTGTTCGGTTGTCCGGCCGTTGAATGTCAGACCCCACTGCCAAGATGGATTCATGGAAAGCAACCCGGTGGCGGAGGCGGAGGCGGCAGTAGACGCATCTGTGGCTGCTTTTGCGGGGGTGCTTAATGGCAGCGGTACCGCTGTTTCCGGTACCGCCGGTTCCGGTCTTGCGGGCGGGGCTGATGATGATCCGTTACAGCGGGTTGCTGATGCGGCGTTGGATGTCCTGGGTGGGGTGGCGCGGTCGGAAGCGAAGTTGGCGGCGGTGAAGGCAGTGGCCGCGGCGGCCCTTGCCGGGGCGACGAAGGCGATGAATCCTCCGCCCGGGTCCCCTCACGAGGCCACGGCGCAGGACCGGAGCCTGGTGGCCGAGGTCGGGTGTGCGCTGGCCATCGGCGACCGGGCCGCCGGTGCTTTGCTGGCTGAAGCCCATGCCTTGACCGCGTCGCTGCCCCGGACCCTGGCCGCCCTGCAGGGCGGGACGATTTCCTGGGCGCATGCCCGGACCATGGTGGACCAGACCGTCGGCCTTGGCCCGGCCGGGGCGGCGGCCCTGGAGGCCCATTTCCTGGATCCGGACGCCCCGGGGGCGGTCCGCGGGTGCCCGGTGGGGGAGATGCCGGCGTACCGGTTCAGGGCCAAGGCGCGGGGGTGGCGGGAGCGGCACCATCCGGAGAGCCTGGCGAAGCGGCATGCCAAGTCCCTGGCGGACCGGCGGGTGGAGTACTGGCCGGATAACGACGCGATGGCCTGGGTGGCCGCCTACCTGCCCGCGGACCAGGCATCCGCGGTCTGGAACCGGCTGACCGCCATTTCCCGGGGACTGCAGGGCCCGGACGAGGCCCGCACCCTGACCCAGCTCAGGGCCGACAATCTCGCCGAGGCGCTCCTGGGCGGCGGGAACATCTCCCGGGTTACCGGACACAGCGAGGCAACCAGTGCCGGGCACGGTGACGCGGGAAGTTCCGGCGGCGGGGAGGTGGCAGGTCCCGGCCCGTCGTCGTCGATTCGGCCGCAGGTGCTGGTCACCGTGCCAGTGTTCGCCCTGCTCGGCCTGACTGATGAGCCGGCGGTGCTGGACGGGTACGGACCCATCCCCGCCTCCATGGCCCGGGACCTCGTCGCCGACGGTGCCAGCTCCTTCTACCGGGTGCTGGTGGACCCGCGGGACGGCGCGCCCCTGGAAATCGACCGCACCAGCTACCGGGTCACCAAAGCCATGCGGAACTGGCTCAGGCTAAGGGACGGAAAATGCCCCTTCCCCGGCTGCAACAACCCCTCCCTCGACAACGAAGCCGACCACCTCCTCGCCTGGCACAACGGCGGCACCACAGGAGTATCGAACCTCGGCCAGCCCTGCCCGAAACACCACAAACTCCGCCACACCAGCGGCTGGAAACCCACCCCCGCCACCACAACCGCACCACCCGGCTGGACCTCACCCACCGGCCGCCACTACACAAGCGAACACCAGGACTGGGAACCACCCCACTGGCCGGACGTGCCGGCGCGGCCAAAACCGAAGGAGCAGCACACCGGGCAAACGCCTGGCCTGCTGCCGTATCCATCCATGTTCACTACTCATGGCTGCCCTGCCGGAGACCTCCCTTACGTGGAACCTCCTCCCGAGGAACCTGTGGGTGACAACCTGCTGGACCCGGACGATCTGCCGGCGGACGACCCCTTATGGGAGGACTTCTATGCCCTGCCGGCCGTTTGGGCCCGCGACCCTTTAAGGGCCGGCGACCCGGCGCTGACCTAGCCGACACCACATGCCCGCCGCAGACCCGGCCAAATACAGACCCGGCCAAATAGACGGTGCCAACTACGCGGGCGGGACACCGCCCTGCCCTGCGGCCGGGCGCACGCCCGGCTAAGGCCTCAGGCGAGCGCGCCTACTCAGCCCCCGGCAGGCACACTTCCACGAGGCCGTCGCTCACACGGGTTTCGAACAGTGGCTGCCGTGCCGTTGCGGGGCCAGCCTGGACTTCTCCCGTACGGAGCGAGAAGGTGCTTCCGTGCCAAGGGCAGACGACGCACGGGTCGCCGCTGCCATCACCACCGCCAGAAGCCCCGCCAGCCTGAACCGCCCCGGCCTGAAGCCTGCCGCCCTTCAGCTTGCCTTCGTGAAGCGGCCCGGAGAGGTGGCTGCAGACATCGGACAGAACGTGCACATCTTCTGCCGCCCGGTAAACAAGCAACGGGATTTCGGCAACAACAACCTTGTGGAGCTTGCCGTCCGGCAGTTCCGCCAGCGGTGCCAGGGGCTGCCAGCCGCTCGGGAAGCGGTGCGGGATCTCCTCGCTGTGGTTAACGCCGGCCGCCTGCCGGTAGGTCAGGTGGCCACCCAGGAAACCGCCCGCACCCACCACGGCAAGGCCCAGGTAAGCGAGCACCTTGCCGCTTCCCCGGCCGCCCCGGGCACGTGCAACCAAGGAGGCAAGGTAAAGGCCCGTTGCGGTGATGTTGGCGGCAGCGTGAACCAGCCCCACCCGCTGCTGCTGGGGGTGCAGCTGGCTCCAATCGGTAAAACCTGCGACGGCGGAGGGCACAGCGGTGCCGGTTCCCACTCCGATCAGGACTGCGGCAGCCCGATCATTACCGGGGAAAGCATCCAGTACAGCGGCCGATATCCAGGCCCCGAGCGGCACCTGGACCGCCAGCGGATGCACGGGGTGCCCTATGGGAACGCCATGGAGGACGTCGCGCGCCCACTTCGGGCGGATAACCCGCTTCACCACCTTTCGGACCTTCTTGGCCACAGGATCCAGCCACTCGGCATCCTCCAGGCGGGTAACAAGTTCCAATGCAGGCAGCGGTTTCATGCGTCTCCCTTACCCCTTTGCTCCGTCTCCAGCCGTTGCCCGGAAGCTTACTTGCTGGGGCGGGCGGGGCACAGGGCAATGGGGCGCGGAAGGCTAACGGAGTGGAGAACCAAGCACCGTGAACTGGTGGCCGCCCATTTCGCCGGACAGCAGGGGCATGGCCTCGGTTATGGCAGCCTGCACGCTGTCCAGTTCGAGCGAAGCCCGGTGGGCCTCCGGCGATTCCCACAGTTCACAGACGAACACCGTGTCCGGCGCGGCATCGTTGATGCCGACCTCATACAGCAGGCAGCCTGCCTCCTTCAGCCCGGCCATGGGCCGGACCAGGATGGAAACGACGGCGTCACGCTGGCCGGGTTTGGTCTCGAGGGTTCCCACATTCGCAAAGGTCATAGGGACAGTGTGCATGACGGGCACGACAGAACGCGGCGCTACCGCGCCCTCGCAGGGGACGTCTCCACGGGCAGGGTTTCCGCCGGCCGGGACGGTTCTGCTTCGGGCACCACTGCGGGGCCACCCGGCACTTTGCTGCTGGCTGGCTCCGTCGCTGCCTCCGCCGTCGTAATGCCACCGGCAAAGGCGATGTCACCGGCAAAGGCGCGAAGCATGGCGGCACGGTCGAACTGGCCCTCCCACTTTGCCACCACAAAAGTGGCAACGCAGTTCCCCAGCAGGTTCACCACTACGCGCATGGAGTCCATCAACCGGTCCGCGCCAAGGAGCAGCGCGACGCCGGCCACCGGGAAGATCCCCAGCGCTCCCGCGGTGGCGGAGAGCGCCAGGAACGCCGAACCGGGTACGCCGGCCATTCCTTTGGACGTAAGCATGAGGACCCCAAGGGCGGCAAGTTGCTGGCCCAGGTCCAGGTTGTAGCCAAAGGCCTGCGCCAGGAACAGCAGCGAGATGGAAAGGTAAAGCGCGGCGCCGTCCAGGTTGAAGGAGTAGCCGGTGGGGACCACCAGGCCGGTGGTGGCGCGGGAACAGCCGGCGTTGGTCAGCTTGGTCATGATGCGTGGCATCACGGACTCGGTGGACGCGGTGCCCAGCGCCAGGAGGAATTCCTCCCGGGTGTACTTCATGAACTGCCACAGCGGCACCCGCGGATACGCCCACGCCACCACGAACAGCAGCCCGATGAACACGATTGCCGCGCCATAGCAGGCTGCGATCAGCAGCGCATAGGTGCCCAGCGAGCCCAGGCCGTATTGTCCGATGATGAAGGCCATGGCGCCGAAGGCTCCCACGGGAGCCACCCGCATCACCCAGCCCATGATCTTGAAGAACAGTTCCAGCACCGTTTCCATCAGGGTGATGACCGGCAGGCAGCGTTCACGGCCGACGACGACGATCGCCGCACCGAAGAACACCGCGAAGCACAGGACCTGCAGCAGGCTGTTGCCGGCAAAGGCGCCCACCACGCTCGTGGGAATGATTCCCAGGATGAAGGCGCCGGCGTCCTTGGGCGGGGCGGTGGCGGTTTTCGCGTTGAGGGCGTCCTGGGAGAGCGACGCCGGATCGATGTTCAGGCCCGCGCCGGGCTGGACAAGGTTCCCCACAACGAGGCCGAAGACCAGGGCGAACAGCGTGGCTGCCGTGAAATAGGCCAGCGCCTTCACCCCGACGCGGCCTACGGCCTTGACGTCGCTGACTGCCGCGATGCCGGTGACGATCACCAGGAAGATCAGCGGCGCGATGATCATCTTGATCAACTGGATGAAGCCGTCACCCAGGGGGCGAAGCGCCGCGCCGGTGTCAGGCCAGAAGTGGCCGATCAGGACGCCGGCGACGACGGCAACCAGGATCTGGAAGAAGAGGGACTTGTAGAGCGGCTGCCTGGGCGCCCCGGTTGGCGGTTGCAGGGAGGGTGCTGCGTCGGCGGTGAAGTTCATGCCAGTGCCTGTTCGTTGAAGGACGGACGGCACACGGGATGCCGCAGGGTCACGAGCAACGCTAGGGAATGCATGTTTCCGGAAAGATAAATCCGTAATGCGGAATTATTAAACCGACGGGGTCCGTCGGGGCGAAATGAGCCGGCAACTTATGTGACATGACAGCGCCACGGGGAAGTGAAAGTATCCCCTTGTCTCAGCTGCACGGGCTGCACCCCAGCCCCGAAGAAACGGAGCATCATGCCACTCACTCCCCCCACCGACGCCGAACTGGACACCATGATCCGGGCCCGCCTCGCCTCGCTCGGCATCGACCTGAACCAGCTTCCCGCCGGAACCGCCAGCGACCCGGAGACGGGAAGCCCGGGACAGGCGTCGGTCCTGGCCAGCCTGCGCTCCTTCATGCGCACCACAGTCGCTGAACTCAGCGCCTACCAGGTGCCTTTCGCCGGCCCGGCAGGCAATGCTGACCCTGCGCTCTTGTCCCAGCAGGCGGCCCCTCCGGCCCTGTACCCCTCGATTGACACTGCACGGAGGACGGCATGAACCCGGTGGAAAGCTCGACCAGCCAGCCCATGGACCGCACCATCGACCGCCGGTCATTCGTCAACAGGTTTGCCGTGCTGGCTGCGGCCACCTCGTTGGGCGCGGCGGCGCTTCCCGCCGTTGCCCATGCGGCGCCCTCGGCAACAGTGCCCGCGGGCATCAACCCGGACGCCTACGGCGACGTCCGGCCCGAGGCCCTCGCCGACATCACCGAACTGACCATCGCGGAAGCAGCAAGCCTCATCCGGCAGGGCCGGCTCAGTGCGGAACTCCTGGTGGAGGCCTACCTCGACCGGATCGGCGCCTTTGATGCGGGCTACCAGGCTTTCAACCTCGTGGCCGCCGACGACGCCCTTGCCAGCGCCCGCGCCCTGGCCGGCGCGGCGTACAAGGGTCCCCTGCACGGCATTCCCCTGGCCATCAAGGACAACTACTACACCCGTGCCTATCCCACGACGGCGAACTCCTACATCTTCAAGGACTTTGTTCCCCCTTTTGACGCGACGGCGGTCTCCAGGCTGGCGAATGCCGGCGGCATCGTCCTTGGCAAGACCCAGATGGGGCCGCTCGCCACCACCAGGGCCACCACGCCGGACGGCCGCATCACCACCGTCAATGCGTGGACGCCGGGGAATCCGCAGACGAATCCCGGCGGGTCCTCGTCCGGCTCAGCCACGGCTGTGGCCGCACGGATGGCGGCGTCCAGCGTCGGAACCCAAACCGGCGGTTCCATCACCGCGCCCTCCAACGCCCAGAACCTCACCGGGCTCAAACCCACCATGGGCCGGGTCTCGCTGTACGGCATCATCCCCCTGAGCTATACCCGCGACCACCCTGGCCCCCTCGCCAGGGATGCCAAGGACGCGGCAATCATGTTGAGCACCATGGCCGGCGAGGATCCCAACGATCCGCGGACACTGGGGCTTCCACCGGTTCCGGACCTGATCCAGGCCGCCACCCCGGTGAAGCGCGGCAACAAGGTGGCCATGCGCTGGGGGACCCGCGTGGGCGTCATCCCGGACTTCACCGCAGGCTCATCGGAAACAGCGGCCGCACGCCGGGCCTTCCTGGACAAGCTCGCCGGCATTGAAGGCATCCAGGTGGTCGACGTGCGGTTGCCGGAGGACTGGGACACCCTCACCAGCACGGCCTTCAACAACGTCCGGCTGCCGGAACGCAGCGAGCCCTTCCTGCCGGTGCTGCGCAAGGACCTGCGCAGCTTCGGGGTGTCGGTAACCGGCTGGCTGCAGGGCTCCATGCTCGGCGCGAACGAGTATGTGCTGGGCCAGCGTGCCAAGGTCCTGCTGCTGGAACGCGTGCTGGACGACCTGTTCGAGCAGTGCGACGTGGTGCTGCAGACCAGCCCCAACCCGTTCGATGCCATCGGCCTGCCGGAACTCGCCCTGCCCATCGGCTTCGACTCCGCGGGCGTTCCCATCGGCACCATCCTCGGCGGCCAGCCCTTCGCCGAGGACCGGCTCCTTGCCGTGGCTGCGGCGTACCAGGCCGTGACGGACTGGCACCTGCGGCGCCCGGCGAACCCTGCCGGGGACTCCCCCGAGCCGATCTCCGTTGATCCGTCCAAGTCCCGGAAGCCCTTCAGCAAGAGCGCCCGCGGCAAGGTTGCGGCCGCGCCCGTTCCACCGGGCCGGGGCCGTCTCGAGGCGCACGAGGTGGCCGAGCTGTCCCAGTAGCAGCCCCGGAAGCCCCCGGTCCCGCCCCCTTCCAGGAGGCGGGCCGGGACGTCCACGGCTCAGTCCGCAGCCGGCAGTCCTCCGGCCTCCACCACCACCGCGCCGCTCGACGTCGTATCCTCCTTCAGCATCCAGCCGACCCGTTTGACGGTCCGCAGCATCACCACGCTCTCCACCAGTTCGATGTCCGGGACCTTCTGCTGCAGTGCCAGTTCGGCGTTCATCACGTCCGCCAGGGACTGCAGCCACATGATGATCACGAAATTGGTGGGGCCTGTGGTGGAGGCGCTGAGCCGGACGTTGCTGATGGTACGGATTTCGGCGGCGGCAGCCTCATGGCGGCCGGCCGGAACGTTCGCGAACCATTGGCAGGTCACCGGGTAGGAAGAGTAGGCCTGCGCAATTTCGCACCGGAACAGCAGGATGCCGCTGGCCAGCACGCGGTTCAGCTGCCGCTGCACTGTGGCCGGGTGGCGCCCCAGCCCCCGCGCGATGTCAGCCGCCGTGGCGCGTCCGTCCCGCGCGAGGTACGGCAACAGGTCCAGGTGGCTCGCCGGCAGTTCACCCTGCGGGTCCGGCCGCCGCGTCCCCGCACCGGCCGAAGCACCCAGCGTCCTCAGGGTTGCCAGCTGGGTCCGGTCCAGGACGTTCAGGCGCCACTCGTCCGCGCTGGTGTGAAGCCGTGTACAAAGCGCCGTCTGGTACTTGGTGAGCCCCTCAACGGTCTTCAGCCGGGCAACAACCCGGCTGCTGAACTCGTCCAACGATTTCGTGATGACGGTCAGCATCAGGTCCCGGTTGCTGGCCGCCTCCTCGACGGTGACGATCTCCGGCACGGCCGCCAATTGCGCCGTGACACTGTCACGAAGATGCATCTCGCAGTCCACCGCAACGAACGCCAGGAGCATCTGCTGCGGATCCCCCACCAGGTGGGCGGTGACCCACGCTGCCCCGCTTGATGCCAGCCGCTCCCACCGGGCAGCAAGCGTGGTGGCGTGGACGCCCAGCACCTTTGACGCATCCGCCCAGCCGAGCCGCGGGGAGGACTGCAGTACCTGGATGAGCGCCAGGTCGTCTTCGCTGAGTTCCACGGATCACCCCTTGTTTCTTCTGCACGAATCCTGCAGAGAGGCCGTACTTGCAGCATATTTCCAGCGGTTTCGAAGGATGTGAACTGCGCCACTCCAGAATAGTCCACAGACCCGGAACGCCAATGCGAGGAGTGACAAGTGCCCGTAACCGAAGATGCGCAGGAACTGCAGGGGGACCTCATCCGCCTCCGCCAGGACCTGCACAGGCACCCGGAAATCGGGCTTCACCTTCCCCGGACCCAGGACAAGGTCCTCCAGGCCCTGGACGGACTTCCCTTCGAGATCACCCTGGGCAAGGACACCACCTCCGTCACCGCGGTGCTTCGCGGCGGCGGCATGGCTGCAGCGGAAAGCACCATGACGAACCGGCCCGCGGTCCTCCTCCGCGCGGACATGGACGGCCTCCCGGTGCAGGAAAAGACCGGCGTCGAATTCTCATCCCGGACGGACGGCGCCATGCACGCCTGCGGCCACGACCTGCACACCTCGATGCTCGCCGGGGCCGCAACGCTCCTCGCCGAGAGGCAGCACCAGCTGCAGGGCGACGTCGTCCTCATGTTCCAGCCCGGCGAAGAAGGCTGCGACGGAGCCAGCTACATGATCCGCGAAGGCGTCCTGGACGCCGCCGGCACCCGGGTCCAGGCGGCCTACGGGATGCACGTGTTTTCCTCCCTCGAGCCCCACGGCACGTTTTGCACAAAGTCCGGCGTGATGCTCAGCTCCTCGGACGGGCTTGAGGTCACGGTACTCGGCGCCGGCGGCCACGGCTCGGCCCCGCACTCCGCGAAGGATCCCGTCACCGTGGCGGCCGAAATGGTCACGGCCCTCCAGGTCATGGTGACCCGACAGTTCAACATGTTCGATCCCGTGGTGCTCTCGGTGGGCGTGCTCCATGCCGGCACCAAGCGGAACGTCATTCCCGAAACGGCGCGCATCGAGGCGACGGTCCGGACCTTCTCCGAGGAATCCCGCCTGAAGATGAAGGAAGCCGTGCCGCGCCTGCTCCAAGGAATCGCTGCCGCGCACGGGGTGGAAGTCCACGTCGACTACCAGGAGGAATACCCCCTCACCATCACCAACGAGGACGAAACCCACACGGCGGAAAAAGTCATCGCAGGGCTCTTCGGCGAGCGCCGCCTCTCCCGTTGGGCCACTCCGCTGAGCGGCTCCGAGGACTTCTCCCGCGTGCTGGCCGAGGTGCCGGGCACCTTCGTCGGCCTCAGCGCCGTCGCCCCCGGCGGCGATCCGGCCACCTCACCGTTCAACCACTCGCCTTACGCAACGTTCGACGACGGCGTGCTGGCTGACGGGGCAGCGCTTTACACCGAACTCGCCACATCGCGCCTGGCGGCGCTGGCAGCGGCGTCCTAGCCGCCGTCGGCCTCCCCCATCCCTATCCCCGCCATCCTCCCCAATCCTCAGGAAGTAACCATGTCCATCGCAGTAAGCAAGCAGCAGACTGGACGCGTGTCCACCGCTAAAACCATCGTCGGGACCGGCATCGGCAATGCCGTCGAATGGTACGACTGGGCCATTTACGCCACGTTCACGCCCTTCATCGCCAGCCAGCTCTTCAGCAAAGCCGATCCCGCGTCGGCCGTGCTGTCCACGCTGGCGATCTTCGCCGTCGGCTTCGTCGCACGGCCCTTCGGCGGCTTCCTCTTCGGCTGGATTGGCGACAGGGTGGGCCGAAAGACGTCCATGACGCTCGCCGTCGGACTCGCTTCACTGGGCAGCCTGATGATCGGCATCGCGCCGACGTTCGCCAGCGTCGGCGCCTGGGCCTCGCTCATGCTGCTGGTGGCCCGCCTGGTCCAGGGCCTGGCGCACGGCGGCGAGCTGCCGTCGTCGCAAACCTACCTCTCGGAAATGGCACCCAAGGAGCACCGCGGGTTCTGGGCAACCCTGATCTACACCTCCGGAACCGTGGGCATCCTGTTCGGCACACTGCTGGGCGCCGTCCTGAACATGACGCTGACCACCGAGGCCATGAACGCCTGGGGCTGGCGGATTCCGTTCCTCCTGGGCGCGGCGATGGGCCTGTACGCGCTGATCATGCGGTCACGGCTGCACGAGACCGATGCCTTCGAAGGCGAGTCCGTCGCCGAAAAGCGCGCTCCGATCTGGCCCCAGATTGTCCGCCACCGCAAGCAGGCGCTGCAGGTCATCGGCCTCACCGTGGGCCTCACGGTGATCTACTACATCTGGGGCGTCGTGGCGCCGAGCTACGCCACCACCGCCCTGAAGATCGACCGCGGCGAGGCGCTGTGGGCCGGCGTGGTCGCCAACATCGTGTTCATCGCCGCACTTCCCTTCTGGGGCAAGCTGTCCGACCGCATCGGACGCAAGAAGGTCCTGTGGTCCGGCGCGATCGGCGGCGGGGTACTCCACTTCCCCATGACCTGGCTGCTGAAGGACTCTGCGTGGCAGCTGGCGGTGAGCATGTCCGTGATGCTGATCTTCATCGCCGCGAGCGCCGCCATTGTCCCGGCCGTCTATGCCGAGCTGTTCCCGACGTCGATCCGCACCGTGGGCGTCGGCGTCCCGTACTCCATCTGCGTGGCAGCCTTCGGCGGAACGGCCCCGTACCTGCAGCAGTGGCTGGGAACCACCTTGGGCGTCCCGCAGGTGTTCAACGTGTATGCGGTGGTCCTGCTGGCCATCAGTGCCGCGTTCGTCTTCACCATTCCCGAGACGAAGGGCAAGGACCTGACCCACTAGGAAGCTGGGGCCGCCCGCCCCGGCGCACCACCGGTCCCCTGCCGCTCACAAGAGCGGCAGGGGACTTTTTGGTGCCGTGCTAGATCCTGGCGTGCATTCCGAAGCTGCGGGGGCGGCCGAACGAGGCCGCGCCCAGGAATTCGACGGCGACGAACGGCTCGTCGCCAACCACCCATTCATCGTGCCCGGGAGGCAGCGCATAAGTGTCATGGGCGTGAATCGTTGACCGTCCACCGTCGGGCGTTTCCACCTCCAGTTGCCCCGATATGCAATAGCCGAGGTGGTGGTGCTCGCAGTAGGGGGTCAGCTCGGAGGGCCTTGCAGAGTCCGACCACCGCCAGCCCGGCGCGAGGATCAGGCGCGCCACGGAGTAGTCGTCAACGGTGACAAGGTCGAATTCCGCCTTGTCCGGGCAACGCTTCGAGTCCGGTGAATCCAAGGACTTGACTGCCAGTTCCCTGATGAAATTTGCCGTCATGAGGTCACAGCCTATGAGTGGTGTGGAGAACGCCCGGCGCGGACCAGGCGATGGAATGGATACCGACGAGCGGCGAAGTTGTATTGAGACCATGTAGCGGCGTGCGCCCCTGCCCCGGCGCCCACCCCTCCACCGGACCGTGCCGATGTATCTCTAACCGTAGCCCTGCAGCACCTGAAGTCAATGGGAAATTTCCTCCCCCTCCCAAACCGGTCCGCCTTGACTCCGGCGCCCATCCTTCCCTAGACTTTTCATAAAGCAGAATCTAAATTCCACAAAGCGAAAACTTGAAGCAAGCCCGCCGCAAAGGAAGATAGATCAAAGCCCTCCCTGGAAGGACCTACGATGACGTACACAGTGAACTGCTCCATCCTCCTTACTGAACTGCCCCTGCTCGAGCGCCCCGCGGCAGCCAAGGCAGCCGGCTTTGACGCTGTCGAGTTCTGGTGGCCCTTCGAGTCCTCAGTTCCCTCCGACACCCAGGTCACCGAATTCGAGAACGCCATCAAGGACGCCGGCGTCCAGCTCACGGGCCTGAACTTCAACGCCGGCAACATGCCGGGCGGGGACCGCGGCCTGGTGTCCTGGACGGGACGCGAGTCAGAGTTCAAGGACAACATCGAGGTTGTTGCCGGCATCGGCGGGCGCCTGGGCTGCAAGGCCTTCAACGCCCTTTACGGGAACCGGCAGGACGGCTCCACCCCCAAGGAGCAGGACGAACTCGCGGTCAGGAACCTGGCGGCAGCGGCAGAAGGCGTCGCCCACATCGGCGGCACCGTCCTCCTGGAACCCGTCAGCGGCGCACCCAAATACCCGCTCCTCACCGCTGATGACGCACTCAAGGTCATCGCCCGCGTGAAGGCGGAGGCCGGCGTCGAAAACATCAAGCTCCTCGCCGACTTCTACCACCTCGCAGTCAACGGGGACGACGTCGAGTCCGTCATCGAAAACCATGCCAAGGACTTCGGCCACATCCAGATCGCCGACAACCCCGGCCGCGGCGCCCCGGGAACGGGCACGCTCCCGCTGGGCCAATGGATCGCCCGCAGCCGCGAACTCGGCTACACGGGCTACATCGGACTCGAATACAAGGAACCGCAGGAAACAGCCTTCAGCTGGGCCATCCGCGAACACGCCTCCCGCTAGTCCACCCGCCCCACCCAACTGAGTAGCGCCAAGTGTCGTTTTGAGCCCTCATAACGACACTTAGCGCTACCTAGTTGGGCCGGGCATCCCCACCGGCACCTCCGGCACCACACAGACTTCAGGAAAGAGAACCATCATGAGCAACGTTGCAGTCATCGGACTCGGAATCATGGGCCTGCCCATGGCCATCAACCTGGTCAAGGCCGGCCACACCGTCACCGGCTTCAACCGCAGCCAGGACAAGATCGACAAACTGGTTTCAGAAGGCGGCAAGGGCGCCACGGGCATCGCTGACGCCGTCAAGGATGCCGACGTCGTCATCACCATGGTGCCGGACTCCCCCGATGTCGAGGGCGTGGTCAGCGGCAAGGACGGCGTCTTCGCCAACGCCAAGCAGGGCGCACTGTGGATCGACGCCTCCAGCATCCGCCCGGACGTGGCCAAGCGCCTCGCCGATGAAGCCCGCGAGGCCGGCATCCGCCCCCTCGACGCCCCCGTTTCCGGCGGCGAACAGGGCGCCATCGACGCCGTCCTCTCCATCATGGTGGGCGGCGACAAGGAAGACTTCGACGACGCCCAGGACGTCCTGAACGCCGTCGGCAAAACCATCGTGCACGTGGGCCCCTCCGGCTCCGGCCAGACCGTCAAGGCTGCAAACCAGCTGATCGTCGCGGTCAACATCGAGGTCCTGGGCGAGGCCATCGCCTTCCTGGAGGCCTACGGCGTGGACACCGACGCCGCCCTCAAGGTCCTCGGCGGCGGCCTGGCCGGCTCCAAGGTCCTGGACCAGAAGGGCCAGAAAATGCTGGACCGCAACTTCGACCCCGGCTTCCGCCTCGCCCTGCACCACAAGGACCTCGGCATCGTCACCTCCGCCGCCCGCGAAGCCAACGTCGCCATCCCCCTCGGCGCCGTCGTCGCCCAGCTCGTCGCCGCCACCGTCAACCAGGGCGACGGCAGCCTCGACCACTCCGGACTCTTCAAGCAGGTCCTGCAACTCAGCGGCAGGAAATAAGCACCAGCGCCACAGGCGCCTAAGAAACACCAGCAGGGGACCCGCCGTCGTCCATGAAAACGACGGCGGCTCCCTCAGCACACCCAAAAACAGACTTTTCAAGCTTTCAAGGAGCACCCCATGAGCAAGATGCGTACCGTTGATGCAGCGGTGGCCATCCTGGAAAAGGAAGGCGCCATCGAGGCGTTCGGCCTGCCAGGCGCCGCAATCAACCCCTTCTATTCCGCAATGCGCGCCCACGGCGGGATCCGCCACACCCTGGCCCGCCACGTTGAAGGCGCAAGCCACATGGCGGACGGTTACAGCCGCGCCAAGGACGGCAACATCGGCATCTGCATCGGCACCTCCGGCCCTGCCGGCACCGACATGATCACCGGCCTGTACGCCGCCTGGGCCGACTCCATCCCGATGCTCTGCATCACCGGCCAGGCCCCCGTGGCCAAGCTGCACAAGGAAGACTTCCAGGCCGTGGACATCGAGTCCATCGCCAAGCCCGTGACCAAGATGGCCATGACCATCCTGGAGCCCGGCCAGGTTCCCGGCGCCTTCCAGAAGGCCTTCCAGCTGATGCGCTCCGGCCGCCCCGGCCCGGTGCTG
Source organism: Pseudarthrobacter sp. GA104 (assembly GCF_009741265.1). GTDB lineage: Bacteria > Actinomycetota > Actinomycetes > Actinomycetales > Micrococcaceae > Arthrobacter. The sequence goes on along the minus strand of NZ_WOWL01000001.1, from coordinate 2,636,786 downwards.
CTGGACCTGCCGATCGACGTGCAGATGGCCGAGATCGAGTTCGACATCGACACCTACGAGCCCCTCCCCGTCGAAAAGCCCAAGGCCTCCCGCAAGCAGCTCGAAAAGGCCCTGGACATGCTGACCGCGGCCAAGCACCCGCTGATCGTGGCCGGCGGCGGCATCATCAACGCCGGCGCCTCGGCCCAGCTGGTTGAGCTGGCCGAGATCCTGGACGTCCCCGTCATCCCCACGCTGATGGGCTGGGGCACCATCCCGGACGACCACCGGCTGATGGCCGGCATGGTGGGCCTGCAGACCTCCCACCGCTACGGCAACGAGAACTACCTGCAGAGCGACTTCGTGATCGGCATCGGCAACCGCTGGGCCAACCGCCACACCGGCGGACTGGACACCTACACGGCCGGCCGCAAGTTCGTGCACATCGACATCGAGCCCACGCAGATCGGCCGCGTGTTCTCCCCGGACCTGGGCATCGCGTCCGACGCCGGCGCCGCGCTGGCAGGGCTGGTCGAGCTCGCCAAAGAGCGCAAGGCGGCAGGGTCCCTGCCGGATTACAGCGCCTGGGTTGCCGAGTGCCAGGACCGCAAGGCCTCCCTGCACCGCAAGACGCACTTCGAGAACATCCCCATCAAGCCGCAGCGCGTGTACGAGGAGATGAACAAGTCCTTCGGCCGCGACACCATCTACGTGTCCACCATCGGCTTGTCCCAGATCGCCGGCGCGCAGATGCTGCACGTGTTCGGACCGCGCAAGTGGATCAACGCCGGCCAGGCGGGCCCCCTGGGCTGGACCGCCCCGGCAGCCCTCGGCGTGGTCCGCGGCAAGCCGGACGAGACCGTGGTGGCCTTGTCCGGAGACTACGACTTCCAGTTCATGATCGAGGAACTGGCCGTGGGTGCGCAGTTCAACCTGCCGTACATCCACGTGGTGGTGAACAACTCCTACCTGGGCCTGATCCGCCAGTCGCAGCGCGGCTTCAGCATGGAGCAGAACGTGTCCCTGGCCTTCGAGAACATCAACAGCACCCACCTGTCCGAGGAAACCCGCGGCTACGGCGTGGACCACCTCAAGGTGGCCGAGGGCCTGGGCTGCAAGGCCGTGCGCGTGGAGGACCCCAACGATCTCGCCGCCGCGTTCGACAAGGCCAAGGCCCTCATGGGCGAGTTCCAGGTTCCTGTCGTGGTGGAAGTGATCCTGGAAAAGGTCACCAACATCTCCATGGGGCTGGAAATCAACGCCATCAACGAGTTCGAGGAACTGGCAGAATCGGCAGCAGACGCCCCCACCGCCATCCTGGCTCTGCAGGGCTAGAACGAGAAAGACAGACACTGCCATGCGCATCGTCATTGCCCCGGATAAATTCAAGGGCTCCCTGTCCGCCCCGGAAGTCTGCAGCCACCTGGAAAAGGGGCTTCAGGCCGCGGCCGGCGGGAACCTTGAGGTGGCCCGGATTCCAGTAGCCGACGGCGGCGAAGGGACCCTGGACGCCGCGGTCGGCTCAGGCTTCACCCGCCGCAGCGCCGTGGTGGCCGGGCCCTCCGGCGAACCGGTCACGGCCGAGTTCGCGGTCCGGGGCAATGAGGCAGTCATCGAGATGGCGGCCGCCTCGGGCCTGGCACTGCTCTCCGCCCAGGCATTGGTTGGCGGAAGGCCAGGCTCGACGGCGGCACGCACCGCCACGAGCCTGGGCACCGGCCAGCTCATCGCCGCCGCCCTGGACGCCGGCTGCAACCGCATCATCCTTGGGGTTGGCGGCAGCGCCAACACCGACGGCGGCGCCGGAGTCCTGCAGGGGCTCGGTGCCCGGTTCCTCGACAGCGAGGGCAACGAACTTCCGCCCGGCGGCGCCGCCCTGGCCCGTCTGGACCGGATCGACTTCAGCGGCTTCGAACCCCGCCTGAAGGACACACGCTTTGTGCTGGCATCCGACGTCGACAATCCCCTGCTGGGCGCCCAGGGCGCCGCGGCGATTTTCGGCCCGCAAAAGGGTGCCACGCAACAGGACGTCGACGTGCTCGACGCCGCCCTGGCCAGGTTTGTCGAAGTCCTGGCCAGGGAAATCGGTCACCGCGCAATTAAAGCGGCGGAAGCCCCGGGCGCCGGAGCGGCAGGCGGCGTTGGCTACGCAGCCATCGCCGTCCTCGCCGCGACCCGCCGCCCGGGCATCGACGTCGTCCTCGAATTCACGGGGCTGGTGGACCGGCTGGCCGGCGCCGACCTCGTGATCACCGGCGAGGGCAGCCTGGACGAACAAAGCCTGTTGGGCAAGACACCCATGGGCGTTGCCCGCGCAGCCGCCGCCCAAGGCGTCCCGGTGATCGCTGTGTGCGGCCGGACCACCCTTGAAACCGGCCAGGCAAGCGCCGCCGGATTCGAGGACGTCTACGCTTTGACCGAGCTTGAAAGCAATATAAACAGGTGCATGACAGAGGCAGCGCAGCTTCTCGAGCAACTGGGAACACAGATCGGCGGAAGGCTGGCCGGCGATACGCTGGCCCGTTCCGCCACCACCAAGGAGGACCTCCATGTCTGAAGAACGTTTTGACCTGGTCATCCGCGGCCAGCGCATCCTCACCACGGCCGGGCTGGCACCCCGCGAAGTGGGAGTCCGCGGCGGGAAGATCGTGGCCCTCGAACCGCTGGGCAACGGCCTGGCCGGTGCGGAGGTCATTGAGCTGGCCGACGACGAAACCCTGATCCCCGGCCTCGTGGACACCCATGTGCACGTCAACGAGCCCGGCCGCACCGAGTGGGAGGGCTTCGCCTCCGCCACCCGCGCGGCGGCAGCCGGCGGCGTGACCACCATCATCGACATGCCGCTGAACTCCGTCCCGCCCACCACCACCGTGGAGAACCTCAAGCTCAAGCGCGAGGTGGCCGAGGACCAGGCGTTCATCGACGTCGGGTTCTGGGGCGGCGCCATCCCCGGCAACAAGGCCGACCTTCGCCCCCTGCACGACGAGGGCGTCTTCGGCTTCAAATGCTTCCTCCTGCACTCGGGCGTGGACGAGTTCCCGCACCTGGACGCGGACGAGATGGAGGAGGACATGGCCGAGCTCAAGTCCTTCGACTCCCTCATGATCGTCCACGCCGAGGACTCGCACGCCATCGACCGCGCACCCCACCCCGGCGGCGACCACTACTCCACGTTCCTGGCCTCCCGCCCCCGTGGCGCCGAGAACAAGGCCATCGCCGAGGTCATTGAACGCGCGCGCTGGACCGGTGCGCGTGCCCACATCCTGCACCTCTCGTCGTCGGACGCCCTGCCCATGATCGCCAGCGCAAAGCGCGACGGCGTGAAGCTCACCGTGGAGACGTGTCCGCACTACCTGACGCTGATGGCCGAGGAAATCCCGGACGGCGCCACTGCCTACAAGTGCTGCCCGCCCATCCGTGAGGCCTCCAACCGGGAACTGCTGTGGCAGGGCCTGCAGGACGGCACCATCGACTGCATCGTCTCGGACCACTCCCCCTCCACCCTTGACCTGAAGGACCTGGAAAACGGCGACTTCGCGGTGGCCTGGGGCGGCGTCTCGTCGCTGCAGCTGGGCCTGTCCCTGATCTGGACCGAGGCACGGCACCGCGGCATCCCGCTGGAGCAGGTGGTCAGCTGGATGGGTGAGAAGCCGGCAGCCCTGGCCCGCCTGTCCAACAAGGGCCAGCTGGCGCTCGGCTATGACGCGGATTTCGCCATCTTTGCCCCGGACGAGGCGTTCGTTGTGGACGTGTCCAAGCTCAAGCACAAGAACCCCATCACCCCCTACGACGGCAAGGCTCTTTCCGGCGTGGTCCGCAAGACCTTCCTGCGCGGCGCCGTGGTGGACGGCCAGACCCCCACGGGCAAGCTGATCCGCCGCGGCGGAGTCTAGGACGCGCCATGGCAGTGGAAGCACACCAGCCCGGGGTGCCCCGGCACCTGGTTCAGGCCAAGCGCGCTGCTGCCCGCGGGCTGGCCGTGTGGGTGGTTCCCGGGGAAGGCACAAGCCCCGAGCTCCTGGCCCGCGCCGCCCGGCTTGTCCTTGCCAAGGCCCTCGAAACTGCTCCGGAGGCGGAAGTCCATTGGCCTGCCGCCGGAGCCACCACGTCCGGGGTCTCCGCCACGGAAGGAGCCGCAGACCACTCCTCCCGCACTCCTTCCGCGGCGGAGGACCCCGGCGATACCCCGGCGCCCAACGAGGCCGACGCCGGCACCTGCCTGCCGCCGTCGGCCGGCCCTGTGAGCCGGGTCGCCGTGGACCTCGCCGCGGACACCGTCCTGCTGGACGGCAGCCCCGTGCCGCTGACCGGCGTCGAATTCAAGGTGCTCAGGTACCTGGTGACCCACCTGTCCCGGGCTGTCAGCAGGGAGGAACTACAAGAGTTCCTGGAGTCGCTGCAGTTCCCCGGCGCCTCAGCCCGGGCCATCGATGTCTATGTGGGCCGGGTCCGCCGGAAACTCGGGAATGCCCGCCATGCCGTGGCCACCGTCCGGGGCGGCGGATACCAGTTTGTGCCCGGTTCCTGCGCCACCGTCCGAGGCCCGGCGGAATACAGCATATGACGCCGGAGTTGTATGACTAAGCGCGAACCCGCTTCACTTGATGTTTGCCCGTAACTGACGAGTCTTCCGAAGGAACGCCATGAGCCCCACCCTGACCACCAAGCTTCAGCCCGGAACCCAGGCCCCTGATTTCACCCTCCAGGACGCCCAGGGCCGCGAGACTTCCCTGGCCGATTACCGTGGCAAGAACGTCATTGTGTACTTCTACCCCAAGGCCGCCACCCCCGGCTGCACCACCGAGGCCTGCGACTTCCGCGACAGCCTGGCCTCCCTGCAGGGCAAGGGCTACGAGGTCATCGGCATCTCCCCCGATGCCCCGGAGGCGCTGGCCGGCTTCACGGGCGACTTCTCCCTGACCTTCCCGCTCCTCTCCGATCCCGACCACGCCGTTGCCCTGGCCTACGGCGCCTGGGGCGAGAAGCTCGTCAACGGCGAAATCGTCGAGGGCCTCGTCCGCTCCACCGTGGTGGTGGACCCCGAAGGCAACGTCACCCTTGCCCAGTACCAGGTGACGGCCGACGGCCACGTCGCGGCCCTGAAGGAAGCCCTGGGGATCTAACGCTCCCGCACTTAATGTCGGGTTTCCCCGGACGCTCCCGCACTTAATGTCGGGTTTCCCCCGACGCTCCCGCACTTAGCGCGGCTTTTCCCCGGACGCTCCTGCAGTTCAAGAACTGCGGGAGCGTCCGGCGTTAAGAGCCGTTGGCCGCCGCTTTCGCCTCGGCCGCTGCCGCCTGCGCATAGGATGCAGAGATCCGACGATAGACCGGCGTGAGGAAGGCCAGCAGCGCGGCCACAACCATGATGGTTCCGGCAATCAGGAACACCAGGGCGATGCCGCGGGAGGTGCCCTCGCCCAGGAGCGGGGCCAGCCGGGCGGCGCCGTCCGCGGACCGGGCGTAGGGGATGATCCAGAACTGGGCGATCGGCGCAATGAGGAATGCCGTGACCGGCGAAGCAGCGGACTCGAACGCCATGGCGAACCCGAACACCCGGCCCTGCCGCTGCAAAGGGACCACCTGCTGGATGACCGTCTGCTCCGCCGCCTCCACAAAAGGCACCAGGACCAGGTACGCCCAGATGCCGGCGATGTAGAGCCAGGCCCACTCCCGCAGCGTGAACACCGCGCCGAGGACGCCCATCAGCACCACGGCGGCGAGGAGGGTGCGCAGCGGATTGGCCCCGAGCCCGAACTTTCCGATCAGCGCCCCGCCCACCAGGATCCCGGTGAAGCCGACAGCGGAGAAGATCCCCCACAGTTCAACGGGGAACATCTCCAGGCCGTACGGGTCCATCAACGCCATGTAGACGCCGCCGATGAAGTTGTTGAATGTGGAGAAGAGGATCAGCGCGAACAGCCCCGAAATGGCCAGTACCGCGGAGAGGGAGCCGCGCAGGTCGAAGCCGCCGTGCGCATCCGTTGCCGCCGCCCGCACCTCCTCGGGCATGCGCAGGGTGAGCAGGTGCGCGAATGCAAGCGCGGTAAGCACCAGGGCGGCTCCGATGGTCCAGCCCATGCCCAGCAGCCCCACCGAGAGCCCGGAGAGCACTGAGGTGACAATGAACATCAGTCCCTGCACCATGCCCACCAGCCCGTTGGCGTTTGCCCGCCGGTCCGGCTCGATGAGGATGGTGACGGTGGTGGAGAGGGCGATGTTCCGCATGTTCTCCACCACGGCGCCGATCAGGATGACCATGACGAAAACCCAGAACCACGGCCGGGCCAGGTCCAGCAGCAACGACGAGGGGGCCAGCAGGAACATGACCCCGGACAGCACGAACATCACCAGGGTGAAGGCCGCGGCGAAGCGCATCACGGCCAGCTTGCGGTAGCGGTCCACGAAGGTGCCGAAGCTGATGCTGGAAAGGGCGATCAGCAGCATGTAGGCACCGCCCACCACACCGGTTGCTATGACGTTGCGCGTTTCCAGGTACACCCAGAACGTCAGCGCAAACCAGAGGTAGCTGGTGGTGACGTTGGCGAGGGCGGTGTTCACCAGGATCCCGGTGAAGGTGCGGGAGCGCTGGGCCGGAGTGCGCAGGGAAGTGTCGACGGCGTCCGGATCAGTGAGGTGCAGGGCCTCCCCTACCCCTACCGGGACGGACGTGTCCGCCAGGTCCCCGCCGGGTCTCTTACCGCCGTCGGAAGCTGATGCGGCGCGCGGCCGGACCGGTTCCTGCTCGGTCATGCGTCCCAGTGTAGTGACGTCCCGCACTCATGGACATGGCCGGGACGGGTCAGAGGTCAGCGTTTGTCGCGGTCGTTGAACTCAACGTCCAGTTCATAGTGGCGGAACTCGGTTTCACGGTCCGATTCGCCATCAACGACCATTTCGTGGTCGAGCTGGCGCTGGATGCGGCTGTCCAGGACCTGCAATTCGTTATCCGATACCTTTTCCAGGTCCTCGGGGAACTGGTCGTCCGGAGTGAGATGCAGCTTATCGTTCATTGTGCCCGCCATGTCTTCTGCCGTTACCTGGCTGCCCAGTCTATCGCTGCCCGGTCGGAGTGTCCCCCTTCTGCGGCACGGCAATGCCCCAGGGAAGCCTCGAGAGTGCTGTTGCCGGACTCCCTGCCCGGTGACAGGATGGCCGCATGGACATCCAGGTCCGACCCGCAACACAATTCGAGGACGTCAAAACCATAGTTGGGCCCAAGCGGCCGGACGCCAACGTGTGCTGGTGCCTGAGCTACCGCATCCCGTCCAAACTGAACCAGGCGTTGCGCGGACCTGAGCGCGGGGACCTGGTGCGGCAGTTGGTGGCGGAGGATCCGCCGCCGGGGATATTGGCGTACGACGGCGGTGAGCCGGTTGGGTGGGCAGCGGTCCACCCCCGCGCGGACACCAGTTTCGCCGGCAACCGGAAGATCCCGCATGTGGACGGCGCGGATGTCTGGTCGGTCTGGTGCATCAGGGTGCGGCCCGGGTACCGCGGCAGGGGCATCTCGCACCAGTTGCTGGCAGGCGCCGTAGACCTGGCCCGGAGCTATGGTGCCCCGGCCATCGAGGGCTATCCGGTGGACAACGGCGGCAGGAAAGTGGACCTCACCATGGCCTACGTGGGCACCCGGAAACTGTTTGAGGACGCGGGTTTCGCCAAGGCGGCGGACACCGGGTCCGTTCTTAATGGCTTCCCTCGGGTGCTGATGCGCCTCGCTCTTTAGGAGCGTCTGCGGACTTTAGGAGCGTCTGCGGAGGTCTTTTGGGGCCGCAAACCCGCTGAACACCCACTCAGGAGATTTTGTCAAATTTGATCGCGTGATTGACTGATCAGCATGCTTAGTATTAGCGTCGTGACGACGGTGTGGCTGATCATGCAATGCCGTTGCGGATGTTGTAACGAATCCTTCATAAGCAAATCAAGAGTTCCGCCGGCAGTCCCGCATGGGGGCTGGAATGCCGGGGGTTCAAGCGCCGGTCAACCCGGCACTGAAAGGAACATCAGAGATGCGAACACGAGTCTTAGCACCTATAGCAGCAGCAGCTCTTTCCGGAGCGATGATCTTCGGCGCAGGAGCGCCCGCGTCAGCGGCCCCTCCGGCACCGGTCCCGGCAGCATCGGCGAGCGCCACCGACCTGGCCAGCGTGACGGGAACAATCAACCAAACGATTGACGGGGTAGGAACCTTTGCCGGTTCCTTCACGCCCACGGGCTTTGGTACCCAGGACGGGAACCTGACTGTCACAGGCCTGGTAGACGGTACGTTCACGGACCTTGCCGGCGTTGCCACGCCCGTCAGCCAGACCGTGACAACCACCGTGGAAGCCGGCCAGTCCAACACGGCCTGCGACATCATCAACCTCGACCTGGGACCCCTCAACCTCAACGTCCTGGGCCTCGTGGTGGATCTCAACCAGGTTCAGCTGGACATCACCGCTGTGCCGGGCGCCGGCAACCTGGTTGGCAACCTGTTGTGCGCAGTGGCTGGACTGCTGGACGGCAACGGCACGGCCGGACTGGCGAACCTGCTGAACCGCGTGCTTGGGCTCTAACCCTTAGCGGCAGTAAACGAAGTAGTGTGGGCGGCCCTCCGGGGCCGCCCACACGACTCTAAAATCTGCGGCGCCGGGTCAGGGTTTCTTCCACCAGCTCCCGGGCCAGCCCTCGTCGATCGCCCAGAGCGCCAGGAGCAGGGCGTCCGCTGTCATGAGTCCCGCAATTAGGTATGCCCACCCTGTAAACCAACTCATAGCAATCTCCTGACTCGGTAAACCCCCAGCCACTCGATTGCTCATAAGTGTGGCACTTAAAACGCCAGTACGGAACGGCCCCCGTCCGCAGTCCTGAAAAGCGCTTCCAGCCTGTGGTGCGCTTCGGTTTCCAACTTGAGCCGGCGGGTCAGCTTCTCCACCTGCTGGGACATCTCGGCGCCTACCGGAAGCCTGTCCCCCGGCCAGCTCCAGACTTCCCTCGATTCCGCCAGGGCTTCGGCCAGCGCGCTGGCCGCTGCGCGGACCTTCCGCCTGTGAAAGTAGACGCGCAACAAAGCGCGGCCCTTATCCAGGCCCTTGTCCAGGGCCGCGCCGGCGGCCGAACCGACTCCCGCCTGGTCTGTGATCTTGACTTGTCCCATGGCTGCACCTTCTCCGAGCCGTTCAGCCTCCCCGGCGGGTCGTCTTTGACCCTCGTCCGGTGGAAGCTGCTGCCTGTCTTCGAGTGTCCCGCCCGCACCTCAACGTCCGGGCAAGCCGGTCCAAGGTTTTCCGCAAGATCGGGCAGCACCGCTTCTGTTGTAGTCTCTTGACACCACAGCCCGGCTGCTCTTCAATATTACGTATGCTGAAATAACAGTTCCATGATGCGGAAGCCGCGCGACAGCCAGTTGCCGGCGCCGGGAAGTCCGGCCTCCGCATAGCCGTCACCATGGATGCCAGCAGATTTACCCAAGGAACGAGCCAGCATGAAGCTTGCCGAATTCAACAGCGCGGACCCGGCCCGGGCCGCCCAAACCCTGAGGCCCTGCATCGACGTCAACCGATGGGTGGATGCCGTCACCGCGGGCCGCCCGTTCGCCAGCAAGGATGCCCTGCTGGCCTGGGCGTCGCAGGCTGCCAACCCCTTCACCCCCGCCGAGGTGGAGTCCGCCATGGCGCACCATCCGCGCATCGGGGAACGTCCGACGGCGGCCACCACCGAAGCGTCCATGTCCCGTTCCGAGCAGGCCGGGGTGGATCCTGCGGACACGGCCCTCGCGGAAGCCCTGGCCCGCGGCAACAGGGACTACGAGGAGAAGTTCGGGAGGGTCTTCCTGATCCGCGCCGCCGGCCGAACCGCCCCGCAAATCCTGCAGGCCCTGAACGAACGGCTCACAAACTCCCATGCTGAAGAAGACACCATCGTGGCCCAGCAGCTGCGCGAAATCGCCGTACTCCGGCTTGAAGGACTGATCACCGAATGAGCGTCTCCCACATCACTACGCACATCCTGGACACTGGTGCCGGACGCCCGGCGGCGGGAGTCGCCGTCGTCCTTTACCGGAACGACGGCGGCACCTGGCGCCACGTGGCAGATTCCATCACCGACGCCGACGGCCGCGCCAAGGACCTCGGTCCGGAGCGGCTGGAGGCCGGGCACTACAAGCTCAACTTCGCCACCGGCGACTACTACTCAGGCCTGCAGACTGCCACGTTCTTCCCTGAAGTGGACCTGGTGTTCGAGGTGACCGGCCCGGAGCACTACCACGTCCCGCTCCTCCTGAGCCCGTTCGCCTACTCCACCTACCGCGGCAGCTGAAGCCATCGAAAAATGTAGGCTTGATGCATGCCTACTGAACAACCCCCTGCCGAGCGGCGCGAAGTTACCGTCCGCCGCGCGCCCAAGTATGTGCCGTTCCTCATCCTCGGCGCACTGGTGGGCATCGCGGCGGCAGCGGTGGCGGCGTATGCAGTTCCTGAGAACCCCAGCTTCGACGCCGGCGCCGTCTTTGGGTTCTTCATGGTGCTGTTCGCGGGCGGCGGCGCCATCCTCGGGGCCGTGCTGGCGCTGATCCTGGACCGCCGCAGTGTCAGGCGGCAGCAGCGGGCCGTGGTGGAAGCCGTGCCGGACTCCGAGCCGGACACGGATCCCCAGCCGTAGGCCCGCTGCAGCGGGCCCGGGTCACAAACGGGCGGCCGGAAAAGTCCTACCCCATGTCGTGAGATAATCGACCAGTGGCACGCGGCGATGGAAAACTTTCCCATGATCTTCTCCCTGGCGAAAAAGGCCCGCAGGACGCTTGTGGCGTCTTCGGAGTCTGGGCACCAGGTGAAGAAGTAGCAAAACTTACCTATTACGGGCTGTATGCACTGCAGCACCGCGGTCAGGAGTCGGCTGGTATTGCCACCAGCGACGGCAAGCGGATCAACGTCTACAAGGACATGGGACTCGTCTCCCAGGTCTTCGACGAGACCACGCTGAACACCCTGACCGGGCACCTGGCGGTGGGACACTGCCGCTACTCCACCACCGGCGCAAGCCACTGGGCCAACGCGCAGCCCACCCTCGGCGCCACCAGCACCGGCACCGTCGCCCTGGCACACAACGGCAACCTGACCAACACCGCCGAGCTCAACGCCATGATCCAGGAACGGAACGGCGGCCAGCTCACCGGCGAAATGAAGCAGGGCAACACCTCTGACACCGCCTTGGTCACCGCCCTGCTGGAAGGCGAGCCCGGCAAGAGCCTCGAGGAAACCGCCACCGAGCTGCTGCCCAAGATCAAGGGCGGCTTCTGCTTCGTGTTCATGGACGAAGGCACCCTCTACGCGGCGCGCGACACCTACGGCATCCGCCCGCTGGTGCTGGGCCGCCTGGAGCGCGGTTGGGTGGTGGCGTCCGAGCAGTCCGCCCTCGCCACCGTGGGCGCCAGCTTCATCCGCGAGATCGAGCCCGGCGAGTTCATCGCCATTGACGAGCAGGGCGTGCGTTCCCAGCGTTTTGCGGAGCCGACGCCGGCCGGTTGCGTTTTCGAGTACGTCTACCTGGCGCGTCCGGACGCCGCCATTGCCGGCCGCTCCGTCTATGAATCCCGCGTGGAGATGGGCCGCCAGCTGGCCCGCGAGAACACGCAGGTGGCGGACATCGTCATCCCGGTCCCCGAGTCCGGCACGCCGGCTGCTGTGGGCTACGCCGAGGAAAGCGGCATTCCCTTTGCACACGGCTTCGTCAAGAACTCGTACGTGGGCCGTACGTTCATCCAGCCGTCGCAGACCCTCCGCCAGCTGGGCATCCGGCTCAAGCTCAACGCCCTCGAGTCCGTGATCCGCGGCAAGCGCGTTGTGGTGGTGGACGATTCCATCGTCCGCGGCAACACCCAGCGGGCCATCGTCCGCATGCTCCGCGAGGCCGGGGCAGCCGCGGTCCACGTCAAGATTTCCTCCCCGCCCGTGCAGTGGCCGTGCTTCTACGGCATCGACTTCGCCTCCCGGGCCGAGCTGATTGCCAACGGCGCCACCATCGACGAGATCTCGCAGGCCATCGGGGCGGACTCGCTGGCCTACATCTCCGAAGACGGGATGATCGGCGCCACCCGGCAGCCGCGGGAGCGGCTCTGCACTGCCTGCTTCACCGGCAAGTACCCCATCGAACTTCCGGGTGCGGACAAGCTGGGCAAGAACCTGCTGGAGCGGACGGACCTCGGCGGGCTCAAGCCCTCGCCGTCGGCCCTTCCGGGCGCAACAGCTGCCCTCTCTGTTGATTCCCAGGAAGATCCGGCGGAGAAGTCCGGCGCCACCGGTTGCGATCCCGGACCGGACTCCGAGTTTGAAAACCTGCTCACCGACGCCGACCTTGTGCCGGATGTACACGCCGCCACCGCCGGCGCTGACAAGAAAGAGTCCGTATGACTTCCGCTGCCCCCGCCCCTGGCAACACCCCCGCTAACGCAGCCGGCATCACCTACGCCTCCGCCGGCGTTGACGTTGAAGCCGGGGACCGCGCCGTCGAGCTGATGAAGGACGCCGTCAAGGCTACCCACAACTCCTCGGTGATCGGCGGGGTGGGCGGTTTCGCCGGACTCTACGACGTCTCCAGGCTCCTGACCTTCAAGAAGCCGCTGCTGGCCACGTCCACCGACGGCGTGGGCACCAAGGTTGCCATCGCCCAGGCCATGGACATCCACGACACCATCGGGTTCGACCTCGTCGGCATGGTGGTGGACGACATCGTCGTGGTTGGCGCTGAGCCGCTGTACATGACCGACTACATCGCCTGCGGCAAAGTGGTACCGGAGCGCATCGCCGACATTGTCCGCGGCATCGCAGCAGCCTGCTCGGTCGCCGGCACGGCACTGGTGGGCGGCGAAACCGCCGAACACCCCGGCCTGCTGGGCGAGCACGAGTACGACGTCGCAGGCGCGGCCACCGGCGTGGTTGAAGCCGACCAACTCCTGGGACCGGACCGCGTGCGCGCCGGTGACGTGGTAATCGGCATGGCCTCCTCCGGCCTGCACTCCAACGGTTATTCCCTGGTCCGCCGCGTGATCAACCACGCCGGCTGGGCACTGGACCGCCAGGTCTCCGAACTGGGCCGCACCCTTGGCGAGGAACTCCTTGAGCCCACCCGCGTCTACGCCGCGGACTGCCTGGACCTGGCCCGCGCCTTCCCCGTCACCGGCACGGCCGCCGTGCACGGCTTCAGCCACGTCACCGGCGGCGGCCTCGCCGCCAACCTGGCCCGCGTGCTCCCCCAGGGCCTCGTGGCCACCGTGGACCGCAGCACCTGGGAACTGCCCGCCATCTTCAAGCTGGTGTCCGAACTGGGCAACGTGCCGCTGGCGGACCTGGAACGCACCCTGAACCTGGGTGTGGGCATGGTGGCCATCGTGTCCCCCGAAGCCGCGGACGCTGCAGTGACCCGCCTCAACGACCGCGGCCTGCCGTCCTGGGTCATGGGCACCGTCACCGAGGATTCGGACGCAATCCTCAAGTCCGGTCCGGACTACGTGCAGGGCGCCAAGGGCGTGGACGGCGGCGCGGTTCGCTTGGTCAACGCCTACGCCTGACAACCCCATCGAGTGCTCCGTACCGGCCCTTTTGACCCGTCAAAACGGCAGGTGCGGAGCACTCGATTTGCTTTAACCAGCGCCGGGAAAGTTGCTTTAACCAGCGCCGGGAAAGGCTGCAGGAACCGGAAACCTGAGATAAGACACTCAGTTCCCTTGACTGCTAAGCATGCTTAGCTTTAGGCTTGTAAGTGGAAGTGCAGCACAGAAGGTCAACGCGGGGTTTTCGAGAGCGCCATGCCCGCCCCGCACGAGTCCGGCGATAATCGCCCGCTCGGTTGGACCGCCTTCCCCCGCCGATCCGGCGGATGCCAAAAGAAGCAACCACAAAGACGTCCGGTACCTGCGCCGTGCAGCAGCACGGCATCAGGCAGTCAGCACACCCAATTGCGGACTGCCCGACAGGGGCACCAGGGCAGATATCAAGGGAGCGAAAATCATGTCAGTTCTGAAAAAAGCCACCGCCGCAGCCGCTGGAAGCCTGTTCCTGCTGGGCGCCGTTGCCGGGCCTTCGCAGGCAGCGGACAACAACACGTTGAATGACGGCCTTGTAAACGTCACCGTCGGCGACATCACCGTCGAGGATGCCGTGGACGTGAATGTTGCAGCCAGTGTCGCAGCAACCCTCTGCGACGTCGCCGACATCGGATCGGTCGCAGTCCTTGGCGAAGCAGTAGACGCCACCGGTACCGAGCGGACAGTCTGCGATACCGCCACCGGCCCGGTTCGCATCGTCAATAACTAGCAGCGCAGCGGACCGGATAAGAGGGCAAGCCTCAGCGCCTTCAGCGCACCGTCCTCCCTCCGGGTTTTCACTCGAGGAGCCCCAGCCATCGGCTGGGGCTCCTTTGTGTGCGCAGCCAGTCCCCGAACTTCTCACAAGACCTTAAATGCGAATGATTCTTGATAGCATGTGGCTTGACCCTTTGAAAGTCCTGCCATGAAATGACGCATCCATGCCTGCACCAGCCCTGTCCGTGACAGATCTTGCCCTCTCGCTCGGCACGCGGAGATTGGTGCATCCCCTGACCTTTTCAGTAGAGGCCGGTGAATGCGTCGCCCTGCTGGGAGCCTCGGGATCGGGCAAGTCCCTCACGGCATCGGCGCTGGCCGGCTCGCTTCCGGACGGGATCACCGCCACCGGGACGATCACTTTTGCGCCGGGGACGCCACGGCCAACCAGGGCAGCCTTCATCAGCCAGGACCCGGCGACGGCCCTCAACCCCCTCGTTCCGGTCGGCAGGCAGCTCGCCATTCCGCTGCTCGCCGCAGGGTCCAGCCGGGCAGAAGCAAGGACGGAAGCGGCCCGGCTGTTGTCACAGGCAGGCATAGGGGAACCCGCCCGGATCCTTCCGTGCTATACCGGCCAGCTCTCCGGCGGACAACTGCAGCGCGTCTGCATCGCCCTCGCCCTGGCCTGCGGCAGTCCCGTCCTGGTGGCGGACGAACCCACCACCGCCCTCGACGCCGTCACGCAACTGAAAGTACTTGAGACCCTTCGCGGCTGGGGAGCCGACGGCCGCAGCCTGCTCTTCATTACCCACGACCTCACCGCGGCCGCCGCGCTCTGCACGCGCGCCATCGTGATGGAAGCCGGCCGCATCGTGGAGCAGGCACCCATGGCCGAGTTGCTCCAAGACCCGCAACACCCCTACACGCGCCGCCTGGTAACGGCGGCCGCAGCATGATGGGGCCGCTCACTGCCGACAACATTTCCTTCACCTACCCCAGGCCCGGCTTCCGCAGGAAAAGGCCGGCAGGGACACTCCACAACATCAGCCTGCACCTTTCACCGGGCACCAGCACGGCCCTGGTGGGGAGCTCCGGTTCCGGGAAGTCCACCCTGGTGCGGATCCTGCTGGCCCTGGCAAAGCCCGACGCCGGCACGGTCACCCTCGGTGCCCGTGCGGTCAGGCCCGGACCTGTCCGGTCCCTGCGCTGGTACCGGCAGGCGGTGCAGTACATCCCGCAGAACCCGGCCGGTAGCCTCGACCCCCGGATGTCTGTTGCGCAGCTGCTGCGGGAACCACTAAGGCAGCTATGGGTGGAAGGGAACCACCGGAGCCTCGTGGCCGACGCACTGGAACGGGTCGAGCTCCCTGCCGGCCTAATGGAGAGCCGCCCCGGCGAGTTGTCCGGCGGCCAGAACCAGAGGGTGGCCATTGCCCGGGCCATGGCAGTGCGGCCGGCCTACCTGCTGGCCGATGAACCCGTCAGCGGCCTGGATCTCCCCCTGCGGGATAACGTCCTGTCGCTGTTGGGCCGGCTGGTCCGCGAGGAAGGCCTGGGCCTGCTCCTGGTCACCCATGACCTCGGCACTGCTGCCAGGTTGTGCGCCACCACCGCCGTCCTTTCGCAGGGCCGCATCGTGGAGCACGCTCCCACGCACCAGGTGCTGGAAAACCCAGGCAGCCCCGAAGCCGCTGCACTGGTGCGCGCTTCATCAGCCCTGCAGTTCCCCTGCCATGCCCCGGCCGGTGTCCTGTGACGGCACTTGGGACTGCGGTGCCGACGGACACAGCGCCTCGCCCGTCCCCCGGCCTGCTCCTGGCAAGCCAGCTTGTTTTCAATATCGGCTTCTACGCCGTGGTGCCGTTCCTGGCCCTGGTTTTGACCCGGGACTTCGGCATGACCGCCACGGCCGTGGGAGTGGTCCTCGGCGCCAGGGTCTTCTGCCAGCAGGGGCTTTTCCTGGTGGGCGGAATGGTCATGGACAGGTGGGGCCCGCGGCGGGCCATGGTGGCGGGCTGCCTCGTGCGCATTTCCGGCTACCTCACCCTGGCCATGGCCGGCAGCTTTGCGCTGTTCCTCCTGGGGGCAGTCCTCACCGGGATGGGCGGCGCGCTGTTCTCGCCGGCGCTGGAGTCCCTGCTGGGGAAGGCGGAAGAACGACGACGGAACACCGGCGGGAAGGCGGCGGGACTTTTTGCGCTCCTCGCCATCTGCGGAGAAATCGGAGCGGTGGCCGGGCCCCTGCTGGGGGCCCTGCTGCTGGGCATTTCCTTCAGCTGGGCAGCGCTGGCGGGGGCGGCGGTGTTTGCCGTAATGACCATGGTCCTGTGGCGCAGCATGCCCGCTGAAGATTCACGACCGGCGCCGGACATGCTCAGGGCCGCGGTCCCCCTGCGGGAAGCCGTCCCGCGCGCAGATGGAATCACCGGGATGCTGCGGGAGAGGCGCTTTGTGGCTTTCGCGGCCCTGTACAGCGTCAGCCTCCTGGCCTACAACCAGCTGTATTTCGGCCTCCCCGTCGAACTGGCCAGGACCGGGGCGGGAGCCGGCGCGCTGGCCGGCCTGTTCGCCGCCGCCTCGGTCCTGACCATTGCGCTGCAGCTGCCCATCTCCCGGTTGAGCGTCCGGATGGGTCCGGGACGCGCGCTCACCACCGGCTTCACCCTCAAGGGCCTGGCCTTCGCCGGAATGGCCCTGCTGGCCCAGTCCCCTGCCGCCGGCACACTGCAGCTCCTGCCGGCACTGCTGCTGGTGGCGGGGCTCTGCCTTGGGCACATGTGCGCCGGTCCGGTGGCCATGCCGCTGGTCCTCGACTTCGCCCGCGGCCGCCGCTCCGGCATCTATTACGGATTCCTGGCGAGCATGGGCGGGTGCGCTGTCCTGCTGGGCAACCTCGTCCTGGGGCCGCTCTACTCAGCGGCCACCCACCCGGGCGCCGCCGCCTTGCCATGGGCGGTAATGGCGGCACTCATGGTGATTCCCGCCGTCGGACTTCCCGGGCTCCTGCCACCCACACGCTCAACCCCTGGCACCTAACACGGGCCCAGCCCCGGCCAGTTCCCTCCACCACTCATCGAAACAGGTATCAACGTGCCCATAATGCGACTGGAAACCCACCTCATGACGCTTACCGCCGTCCTCCTCACGGTCAGCCTCACCGGATGCTTCGCCGGCGGCGGGCATGCAGCAGGCAGCGGAAACGGCGAGCGCCGCATCAAACTGGCGATGCTCCAGCCGCCGCGTTCGGGACTGTCGCCCCTCAGCGATGACGCCTTCAAGCTTTCACGCTGGAAGACAGCGGAGACCCTGGTGGAACTGGACAGGCTGGGCGAGGCGCAACCTGCCCTGGCAACGGAGTGGCTGCAGGCGGACCGGACCTCCTGGCGTTTTGTCCTGCGGGACAGCGTGGAGTTCCACGATGGAACCGCCATGACCCCGGTGGAAGTCGCTGCCTCGCTGACTGCCGCGGCGCAGGGCAGCCCCAAGCCCAGGATCCTGGACGGCGTGGAACTCACCGCCCGGGCGGAGGGCTCAAACGCGGTCATCATTACGACGGCAGCACCGGATCCGCTCCTGCCCCAGCGGCTCTCAAGCCCGCAACTGGCCATCCTCGCGGCCTCGGCATATAAGGACGGCGGTGTGGTCAGTCCCGTGAACGCGGGCACCGGGCCCTACCGGCTGGTTTCGGTGGAGGGCACATCCTCGGCCCGGCTGGACCGCTTCGACGCGTACTGGGGCGCGCAGGCGGAGGCCGACGGCGTGGACGTCCAGTTCGTCCCGGACGGCACCGCCCGGGCAGCAGCCCTCCGGACCGGCGACGCGGATGTTGTGGAAGCCATCCCTGTGGGCCAGGTGGCCCGGATCGAACCCGGGCTGGTGCACGAGGTGCCCATGCCGCGGACCAACACGCTGTACCTCAACACGGCGTCGGGCCCCTTCGCGGACCCGGCCGTCCGCGCCGCAGCCCGCGCCGCAATTGACGCCGGCACCATCGTGGACCGGGTCTATGAAGGGCGGGCAGACAAAGCCGCCGGGTTGCTGGGCCCGGCACTCCCGTGGGCAGCCGGGCAGCGGGAAAGCGATGAGTACGCAGCAGCCCTGGCCACCCGGGCGGCCGCCACCGCGGTCAGGGGGACCGCCATCCGGCTCGGCACCTTCACGGACCGCGCCGAGCTGCCCGAGGTCGCCGTCCAGCTTGAGCAGCAGCTGGAAGCCGCAGGATTTTCCGTGGAGCAGGATGTCCGGGAGTACCAGCACATCGAGGCTGACGCGCTGGCAGGGAAGTTCGATGCCTTCATCCTCTCGCGTGCCACAGTGCTGGATTCGGGCGACCCGGTTGCCTACCTTTACAGCGATTTCTCCTGCACCGGATCCTTCAACATCTCCCAGTTCTGCGACCCCCGGGTAGACGCAGCCCTGGCCACGGCCGCGGGCATGCCTGCCGGTCCGGACCGCCGCGCCGCCATTGCCGCCGCCGAAAGCCTCATCCTTGCCCGGGACGCCGCCATCCCGCTGCTCCACGAACGCGTCATCCAGGGTGAATCGGCACGGGTGGCCGGGGTGGAGCGGGATCCGCGGGAACGGGCCCTGATTACCAGCCGGACCGGGATCACGGGCGGCGCGCAGTGAGGTCCGGGATGTCCGCTGCAGTCAAAGTCACCGTGTCCCGGGTCCTCGCCCTGCTTGGCCTGGTGGTGCTGATCGGGATGATGCCCTGGCTCTCGGGCCGCGGCGCCGAATACACCGTCCTGCGGGCCAGGTACGCGGACCGGGAGCCCACGCCCGAGGCACTCGCCGCAATCCGCGCCGAGCTCGGCCTGGAGCAGGGCCCGGCGGCCATGCTCCTGTCCTGGGTACAGGGGATCTTGGCCGGCGACCTGGGCACGTCCTGGATCAGCAGCACACCCGTGGGACCCGGCATCGCGGCGGCGCTGGGCGTCTCGATGACCCTGATGGCGTTCGCCATCGCGTCCGCGGCACTCGTGGCGCTGCTAGCCTGCGCGCCGGCGGTAGTGGACGGGCTGCGGGGGCGGCGCAGACCGGCGTCGGGCGCCCTGTCCGCTGCGCTGACATCACTGCCCGAGTTCCTGCTGGCCGCCGTGCTGCTGGTGGCGGGTGCCATCTGGCTGCGGTGGTTTCCGCCCTTCGGCTGGCAGGGCCCGGAGCATGCGGTCCTGCCAGCCCTTTCGCTCGGAATCCCGGCCGGCGGTCTGATCGGGCTGCTGGTCTCCGACGCCGTCCGGGCAGCGTTTGCCGAACAGTGGGTGGCCACGTGGCGGATGGCCGGGGCCGGGCCTGCGCTGCTGGCCGCAGCGGTGCTCCGCCGGGCGCTTCCCGCCGTGCTCCCGCAGGCCGGCCTGGTCCTGGTGGGGCTGACCGGCGGTGCAGTGGCAGTGGAAAAGGTATTCGCCATTCCAGGGCTCGGCCGGGCGCTGCTGGGCGCTGCCAGCGCGCAGGACGTCCCCACCCTGCAGGCCGGCATGCTGGCACTGATGGGGTTCGCCCTGCTGGTGGGAACGCTGACGACGGCGGTGCGGCACCTGCTGATCGGGCCCGCGGTCCGCTTCGGAACGCTTCCGCTTCCCGAGCCCCCGCGGTCAGCGAACCGCCGGCATCTGGCCGCGCCGGCGGTGGCCGGCCTGGCCCTGCTCCTGGTTGCCGGGGCCGGGCTGCTGCGCGACCCCCTCGCCTCCGGGCACGCCAGGCTGGCGCCGCCCGCCTGGACACTCCCGTTCGGCGCCGACGCCAGCGGCCGGGACCTGCTGGCGCGGGTGGGGCACGGGGCCGTGGGAACGCTGGGGACAGCGCTGGCAGTGGTGCTGGCCTGCCTGGCCGTGGGAATCGCCGTCGGACTCTTTCCTCTTGCCGCCACGGGACCCCTGGAGGTAACGAACGCGGCCCCGCCCATCCTTGCCGGCCTTGTTGTTGCTGCGCTCACGGGCCCCTCGGCACACGGCGCGGCCCTCGCCGTGGCCGCCGTGAGCTGGGCGCCCCTGGCGGCGCACACTGCGGCTTTGGCCCAGGAAGCAAGGGCGCAGCCGTATGTGCGCATCCTTCCCGTACTCGGGGTGGGCAAGGCACGCATCATGCTCCGCTACATCCTCCCGGCGGTGGCCGCCCCGCTCCTGCGCCATGCGATGCTCCGGCTGCCCGGAACGGCACTCGCGCTGGCGGCTCTCGGATTCCTGGGGCTGGGCCCGCAGCAGCCCTCGCCGGAGTGGGGACTCATCCTGGCCGAGGGCATGGGCTATGTTGAGCGTGCCCCGTGGGCGGTCCTGGCACCCGCCTCCGCACTGGTCCTGGCGTCCGTAGTGGCAGTGGGACTGGCTGGCGGAGGGCAGCAGAAAGCCCGCCGCCTGCACCGTTGAGGTGCGGGCAGCGGGCCCAATAACTGAAGTCGGCACCTTGGGACACCAGGTTCCAAAGGGCCGAAAAAGAAGCGCCGCACTGGTCCTGGGACCAGGATCCATAGCTGATCCGTTAGTGCTGCGGCGTCACAGGGCTGCCCGGTAACGGCAACAGCACCTTGCGACAACTAGCCGATCCGACGGGTGTCTACCTCGTCGTCGTCTTCTTCCAAATCATCCGCGTACTTATCCACATAAGCCGAATAGTCCGGTTCAACCGGCTCATTCGCGTAATGGCTCGTGGCACGACTGCTTGGGCCCGTCAGCTCACGCTGAAGTGCCGAGTAGTCAGTGTTCGGGGAGTAGTACTTGATATCCCGAGCCTGCTTGGTAGCTTTTGCCTTTTGACGGCCGCGCCCCATGGCGTGACCCCCTTTTGTACTTGGACCGGAGGTGGTCACCTTGGCTATCGGTGAGGCCCCGGAATGTTTGGTCAATTTGTCGTACACCTAGATTACATGCTTTCGACTGCCCCCGCTTGCCACGAACGGCCCCCGCAGGTGGTTTGCGTTACCATTCACGGCCCCGAGCCGCAGGTTTCCGGCTTTTTTCTTCGGTAGAGTCACTTGGACAACTGCTGATACAGGCCGCAGACCGGCTGCCCGCCGCGGAGAGAACGCAGGAGGATCCATCCCCGTGAACCACCAGGACGTCCCGCCGAAGCCCTCCTCGCCGCCCACGGCCGGGCTGCCCCGCGTGCCTGCCCCTGCTGCCCGGCCGGTCCTGCACCCGCACATGCAACCGCAGGACGGTGCGGCGCCGAGGTCCGGGTGGGTGAGGCGGCGAACCCTGTGGATAGCGTTCTTTGTGGCCGTCCTGCTGGCCGTTATCGGCTCGCTGGTGTGGCTTGCCCTCTGGCTGAACTCCAACCCGGACAGCAGCACTTCCCGGGGCCAGGTTCCGGGGGAGCTGGAAACCACGGTCACGCCACCCGCAACGCCGCCGCCTCTGCCCCGCGAGGGGGTCCAGCCGGCCGACTATGCGCTGGGCGACTGCTTCAAGGACTTCGACCCCGAGTCGCTGTCCTCCACCGTGGTGCCCTGCGATGCCGGGCACTCAGCCCAGCTCGTGGCATTGTTCCGCTACCCGGAGCGCGGCTCCTATCCCGGCGCCGAGGCACTGAAGGCCAAGGCCCTGGAAGCGTGCCAGGCAGCAAGGCTGGGCCCGGCCGCCAACGACTACGACTTGAACTTCGAGCGCAGCTTCCCCAGCACCACCAGCTGGGAATCCGGCGACCGCAGGGTCGACTGCTATGTGACTGCCCCGGGCGGCAATGTGATCAACGCAAGCGTGCTGCCCTAGCGGCCAAACCGCCCGGGCAGCACGCCTGCGTTTTGCCCCCGCGGGCCTCAGTCCTTGCGCCGGACGGACAGGCCGCTGCCGCCCAACGGCGCGGACGGGAGGCCCGTTCCGGCCGCAGTGAGTTCCTCAAGGTCCGCCGCCGTGTCCACCAGCACCGTATCGCCGTCGCTGATCTCACCGGCCAGGATGGCTTTCGCCAGCCTGTCGCCGATTTCCCGCTGCACCAGGCGGCGGAGCGGCCGGGCGCCGTAGGCGGGGTCGAACCCGGAGATGGCGAGCCAGGCCCGGGCACCATCAGTGACTTCGAGGGTCAGGCGGCGCTCATGGAGCCGGCGTCCGAGTTCGTCCACATGCAGCTCCACGATGCGCGCCAGCTCCTCCACGGTCAGTGCATCGAACAGCACAACCTCGTCCAGCCGGTTCAGGAACTCGGGCTTGAAGGATGCGTTGACGGTGGCCATGACGGCGTTCCGCTTGGCTTCGGCGTCCAGGGACTGGTCCACCAGGAACTGGCTGCCCAGGTTGGAGGTCAGCACCAGGATCACATTGCGGAAGTCCACCGTGCGGCCCTGCCCGTCGGTGAGGCGGCCGTCGTCGAGCACCTGCAGGAGGATGTCGAACACCTCCGGGTGCGCCTTCTCCACTTCGTCCAGCAGCACCACTGAGTAGGGACGACGGCGGACGGCCTCGGTCAGCTGCCCGCCTTCCTCGTAGCCGACGTAGCCCGGAGGCGCCCCCACAAGGCGGGCCACGGAATGCTTCTCGCCGTACTCGGACATGTCGATCCGCACCATGGCGCGTTCGTCGTCGAACAGGAAATCAGCCAGCGCCTTGGCCAGCTCGGTCTTGCCCACGCCGGTGGGTCCCAGGAAAAGGAACGAACCCGTGGGGCGGTTGGGATCGCTGATCCCGGCACGCGCGCGCCGGACGGCGTCGGAGACTGCCGCGACGGCCTTCGACTGGCCGATGAGCCGCTTCCCGAGCTCCGCCTCCATGTGCAGCAGCTTCTGGCTCTCGCCCTGCAGCATGCGGCCGGCGGGTATGCCGGTCCACGCGGAGATGACCTCGGCGATGTCCTCAGCTGTCACTTCCTCGGCCACCATCTGGGCTGGCTTGTCCACCACGGCGGCTTCCGCTTCCGCAGCAGCGGTCAGCTCGCGTTCGAGCGCCGGGATTTCCCCGTAGAGAATCCGTGAAGCAGTCTCCAGGTCGCCCTCGCGCTGGGCCTTGTCCGCGGCCGAGCGCAGCTCGTCGAGTTTGGCCTTCAGGTCGCCCACCCGGTTGAGTCCTGCCTTTTCAGCCTCCCACCGGGCGTTGAGCGCGGAGAGTTCCTCTTCCTTGTCAGCCTTGTCGGCGCGGAGCGCCGCCAGCCGCTCCACCGAGGCCGGGTCCGATTCCCCGGTCAGGGCCAGCTCCTCCATGGTGAGCCGGTCCACCTGGCGCCGCAGCTTGTCTATCTCCTCCGGGGCGGAATCGATCTCCATCCGGAGGCGGGACGCGGACTCGTCCACCAGGTCGATGGCCTTGTCCGGCAGCTGGCGCCCCGAAATGTACCGGTTCGACAGCGTGGCTGCCGCCACGAGGGCGGAGTCGGCGATGGACACCTTGTGGTGGGCCTCGTAGCGCTCCTTGAGGCCGCGGAGGATGCCGATGGTGTCCTCCACGCTGGGTTCGCCGACGTACACCTGCTGGAAGCGGCGCTCAAGGGCGGCGTCCTTCTCGATGTTTTCGCGGTACTCGTCCAGGGTGGTCGCGCCGATCAGCCGCAGCTCGCCGCGGGCCAGCATGGGCTTGAGCATGTTGCCGGCATCCATCGAGGAATCACCGGTTGCCCCCGCCCCCACGACCGTGTGGATTTCGTCGATGAAGGTCACGACCTGGCCCTCGGAGCCCTTGATCTCTTCAAGGACCGCCTTCAGCCGCTCCTCGAACTCCCCGCGGTACTTGGCGCCCGCCACCATGGAGCCCAGGTCCAGGGAGATGAGGGTCTTGCCGCGAAGGCTTTCGGGCACGTCGCCCGCCACCATCCGCTGTGCCAACCCTTCCACCACGGCGGTCTTGCCCACTCCCGGTTCGCCGATGAGCACCGGATTGTTCTTGGTCCGCCGGGACAGGACCTGGATGACCCGCCGAATTTCGGAATCCCGGCCAATCACAGGGTCCAGCTTGCCGGCCCGGGCCATTCCGGTAAGGTCCGTGCCGTACTTCTCAAGCGCCTGGAAGGTGTTTTCCGGGTCCGGGCTGTCCACCTTGCGGTCGCCGCGGACACCCGGCAGGGCGGCGAGCAGCGCCTCATGGGAGGCGCCGGCGTCGCGCAGCAGGCGGGCCGCGGCATCATTGCCCGCGGAGAGCCCGAGCAGGAGCACCTCGGTGGAGACGAACGTATCGCCCAGCCGGTCGGCTTCGTTCTTGGCGTTCTGGATGGCCTGCAGGGCGGGCCGGGAGAGCTGGGCCTGCTGGCTGGAGCCGCCGGAGGTGGCCGGCAGGGCCTTGATGGCGCTGCTTGCCTGGACGCTGACCGAGTCCGGATCGGCGCCGGTGGCGCGCAGCAGAGCAACGGCGACTCCTTCGTGCTGGTCCATCAGGGCCTTGAGCAGGTGCGCGGGCTCCACCTGGGGGTTTCCGGCCGTGGAGGCGTTCATGGCCGCAGCCGACAGAGCCTCCTGGCTCTTGGTGGTGAATTTGACGTCCAAAGAGAGCTCCTTCCGGGGGCAGTTTTCCTAAGTTGAGTGTACTACGCTCAACTTTCCTTTGGGGATCCTTTTCCGGGACTGTTTGCCTACAGCGAAACAGCTCAAGGGCTGCGGCGGAAGGGGCAATCGACCCTATCTGCCTCCATCGCTGCTGTTCACATCCGCCGCCGCGCACTCTACTATCGGCCTGTGGCCGGGGGCAGCGTGCCGCCGGCGCAGTCAAGAGGGGACAATCCGTGAAAAAGTTCGTGGTTCTTTACGTCGCACAGCAGTCAGCCCAGGCCCAGATGGCGGAAAGCTCGCCGGAAGCCGCGCAGGAGGGCATGAAAGCCTGGATGGAATGGGCCGGACGCGCCGGTGACGGCATCGTGGACATGGGGAGTCCGCTGGGCGCCGGAACGGAAATCACCGCAACAGGGGCCGCTGAAGCCCCTGCGGGGGTGGCAGGTTACGGGATCATCCAGGCCGACGATCTTGCCGGTGCCCAGGCGCTGCTGGACGGCCATCCGCACCTCATGATGCCCGGGGCCAGCATCCAGGTCTACGAAACCCTGGACCTTCCCGGCATGTAGGGCGGCGCACAGTTTCCTCCTACAACGGGTAGACCGAAACCGCTGTCGCCTTCACCACGAAGTGCACCGGCAAGCCGGGAACCAGGCCGAGGTCCGCCGAGGCCGCGGGAGTGATGTCCGCCGCGAGGCTTCCCGCCCTGACCCGGATGAAGTCGCCATGCGGTTCAAGATCGGTGACGGCCACCTCGAAGGAATTCCGCGGGCTTCCGTGGGCATCGGTGAGGAACACCGAAACGGACGACGGCGGGAACACGGCCACAGCTGCCTGTCCCGGGGGGATGGGGTCCTCGCTGTGTCCGGCTATGTGCCGGCCCCGGCTGGTCAGGATGCCGTCACCGGCGAGCGTCCCGGGAACAAAGTTGAGCCCTGCCAGCCCGGCCGCGAAGGCGCTCCGGGGCCGTTGCAGCACCTGCCGTGTGGGGCCCTCCTCTGCGATGCCCCCGTTCTCAAGGATCACCACCCGGTCCGCCAGCATCAGCGCGTCCAGGACATCGTGGGTGATGATGAGGGCCGGCCGGTCCGCGAGGACATGTTTGAGCAGCCGCCGCAGCAGCGGGGCCGAGTGGATGTCCAGCGCGGCCATCGGTTCATCGAGGAGGAGGAGGCCGGGATCCGCGGCGAGCGCCCGGGCCACGGCAACGCGCTGGGCCTGCCCGCCCGAAAGCTCCCCGGGACGGCGTGCCGCAAGGCCTTCAGCTTCCACCTGTGCCAGCCACTGCAACGCCCTGGCCCTGGCCACGGGCCTGGGCGCACCCGCGCTGCGCGGACCGAAGGCCACGTTGTCCGCGGCGTTGAGATGCGGGAAAAGCAGCGGTTCCTGCGCCAGCAGCGCCGTCCCCCGGCGGTGGGGCGGGGTCCACTGGTTCCGTCCGTCCCCCACATGGAACAGGGTCCGGCCGTTCAGCTCGGCCCGTCCGCTGTCCGGCCGCAGCAGCCCCGCAATGACGGAGAACAGCGTCGACTTGCCGGCACCGTTAGGTCCCATCACCGCCACGGTTTCAGCGGGCCCCACGGAGAAGGCGACGTCGAAACCGCGCTCCGCCACGGCTGCCTGGAACGAGAACGTCACGGAACATCCCCGCCCGCCGCGGGAGCCGGCGTCGTCCGCTCTCCGGACAACCGGAGGGCGGGCGTCCTGCCCGCCGGGCGCCGGTACGCAAGTGCCACCACTGCGACTGCCACGGCCACCAGCACCAGGGAAAGCGCGACGGCGGCGTCGGGGTCCGTCTCCCGCTGCAGGTAGATCTCCAGCGGCAGCGTCCGGGTAACCCCCTGGAGGCTGCCGGCGAACGTGAGGGTGGCACCGAATTCGCCCAGGCTCCTGGCGAAGGCAAGGACCGCGCCGGAGGCCAGGCCGGGCAGGACGAGCGGCAGCGTGACGCGGCGGAAAACGGTCCCGGGCGATGCACCGAGCGTCGCTGCCACCGCCTCGTACCTGTGTCCGCCGGTGCGCAGCGCGCCTTCCAGGCTGACCACCAGGAACGGCAGTGCCACGAAGGTCTGGGCCAGGACCACGGCCGTGGTGGAAAACGCGATCTGCAGCCCCAGCACCTCAATCGCGCCGCCCAGGAGGCCCTGCCGGCCGAAGGTGTACAGGAGGGCAATGCCGCCCACCACGGGCGGCAGGACCAGCGGGAGCAGCACCAGCGCGCGCAGGAGCCCCAGCAGCGGGAGCGCGCCGCGGGCAAGGACCACCGCCAGCGGCACGCCGAGCACGACGCACAGGGCAGTGCTGGCCGCCGAGGTCCGCAGGCTCAGGCCCAGCGCCGCAAGGGAGGACTCGGAGGTGACCAGCGGAACGAAGTTGGCCCAGTTGACGCGCGCCACGATGGCCGCCAGCGGCAGGACCACCACCGTGGCTGCCAGGACTGCCAGCGCGTACAGCCAGCGGGGGATGCCCGTATACGCCTGGCGCCCGCCTCCCCTTTGCCGCCCGTTGGCCTGCTGCCGGCCGGACGGCTGCCGGCTGGACTGCCTGCCGGTCACATGCTGCCCATCATCTGCTGCCCGCTGCCGGCCCAAACCCGGCGGCTGCGAGGACTTCCCTGCCTTCGGGGCCTGCCACAAGCCCCAGGAACTTTGCGGCAGCGGTCTTGTTGCGGCTGCCGGCAAGCGTTGCGATGGGGTAGGTGTTCACCGCTGCGGCCGACTCGGGAAAGGGAACGCTGTCCACTTTGCCGCCGGCCGCCCGGACGTCGGTGACGTAGACGAGTCCGGCGTCAGCCTCTCCCGAGCTGACTTTGCCCAGGACATCGGCCACGGAGTTTTCCTCGCTGACCGGGCTGAGGTCCGTCCCCGTCTGCTGTTCGACGGCGGCCGCGGCGGCCCCGCAGGGCACCTGGCGGGCGCACATCACAAGCTTCGTTCCGCTCCTGGCCAGGTCGGCGAAGGATCCGATTCCTGCCGGGTTCCCTGCCGGGACGGCGATGGCCAGGGTATTGATGGCAAAGTCCCGCGGTTGGCCGTCCACCAGGCCGGCGTCCTGCAGCCTGGCCATGTTGCTGGTGTCCGCCGAGGCGAACACGTCCGCGGGAGCGCCCTGGCTGATCTGGGTGGACAGGTCCGACGAACCGGCAAAGCTGAGGGTGACGCCGGTTCCGGGGTTCTCCTTTTCGAACCGTGCCGCGAGCTCGGTAAAACTGGCTTTAAGGGAAGCAGCGGCGAAAACGGTCAGTGTTTCCCGGCTGGTTCCCTGGGCGGCGTTGCCGCCGTCGCCGGCAGCACCGGTGCCGGCACAACCGGCGAGCAGGGCCGCCAGCAGGATTGCCGCCAGCAGGGCTCCGGCCCGCCGAACCGGCGTCACGCGGCTCCCTTTCCCTGCGGGGTTTCGATGATGACCGTGGTGGCCTTGACCACGGCGGTGGCCACGGAGCCGAGTTCCAGTCCCAGTTCCTTGACGGCCTCGCTGCTCATCAGGGACACCACGCGGAAGGGCCCGCACTGCAGCTCCACCTGGGCCATCACACTGTCCGCCTTGATGCCGGTGACGAGGCCCACGAAGCGGTTGCGGGCCGAACTGCCCGTGCGGTGCGGATCGGCCGGAAGCTGCGCCAGCTTCTGTGCGTGCCGCGCCAGTTCCAGGCCGTCCACGGCGAGCCGGCCCGCGTCGTCCTTCCGCGGCGTCAGGCTCCCGTTCTCGGTCCATCGCCGGACGGTATCGTCACTGACGCCCAGGAAACGGGCGGCCTCCGAAACGCGGATAGTAGGCATAGCCCCACTCTAATGCGCATTTGCGGATTAAAGAGCTCCTCGGCGCCGCATTTCTCAGGATTTCGTCCTCCTGGAAGGAGCAACCGGCCCGCGCAGCTGCGCAGCACTAGACTTCCCCCATGGTCCTCTACATCGACCCGCCCCTCTGGCCTGCGCACGGAACGCACTTCTCGCACCTCATTTCCGACGAATCTTTGGCGGAACTGCACGCGTTTGCGGCTGCGGCGGGCGTCCCCGAACGGGCCTTTGACGGGGACCACTACGACGTTCCGGAGCGCCGCTTCGATGACCTCGTGGCGGCCGGCGCCGTTCCCGTGGAAGGGCGGATCCTGGTCCGCAGGCTCATTGCCAGCGGCCTGCGCATTCCTGCCCGGCAACGGAACAAGTCGCTCAAGGTGCCGCTGCTGAACCGCTGGAACTCGATCATGCCCGGCCATGACGCCCTCTTCCTGGACCTCCTGGACCGGTGGAGCGAGGACCACCGCCACTATCACGGCTGCACGCACCTGCTGGCGGTACTCGAAGCCCTCGACCTTCTCACCGATCCCGACGACCCGCCGCGGACAGTCCTGCTGGCGGCCTGGTTCCACGACGCCGTCTACCGCGGCATAGCCGGCCAGGATGAGGAGGAGTCCGCGCGCCTCGCCGAGGAGCGCCTGCACGGCGCCGGCCTTCCGGAAGCGGAGGCGGCCGAGGTGGCACGGCTTGTCAGGCTGACATCCGACCACTGCCCGAAAGAGGGGGACCGCGACGGCGCCCTCCTGTGCGATGCCGACCTGTCCGTCCTGGGCGGGGACCCGGAGGAATACGCCAGGTACGTTGCTGCCGTCCGCAAGGATTACGCGCACATCGGCGACGCCGACTTCGCGGCCGGGCGCGCCGCCGTCGTGCGCCATCTGCTGGAACTGGAGCCGCTGTTCCACAGCGGCAGGGCAAGGGAGCTGTGGCTGGCTGCCGCGCACCGCAATTTGAAGGGCGAACTGGCGTGAACGCACCCACCTCGAATTCCCGCCACACGTTCACTGCAAGTGCCGCGCACCGGCAACTGCCCTACGCGGTCCGGGTGGAGTGGGGGCTCGACGGCGGGAGCACCGTAACGTCCGGCGCGGACCTTGCCGTGGTGGTTGACGTCCTCTCCTTCAGCACCTGCGTAAGCGTCGCCCTGGACCGGGGCGCCGCGGTCCTTCCTTTTCCCTGGAAGGACACCGGCGCGGAGGATTTCGCTGCCCGCCACCGAGCCCTGCTGGCCGGGCCCAGGGACGGGGGCGGGCTCAGCCTCTCCCCCGCAAGCCTTAGGGCTGCCGGTTCCCTGGAGCGGGTGGTCCTGCCGTCCCCCAACGGTTCCGCGCTCTGCCACGAACTGGCGCGCACAGTTCCGTTGCTGGCCACCGTGTGCCTCCGGAATGCCGCAGCCACCGCGGACTGGGTGGCGGCCAACCTCCCGGAAGATGCAGTGATCGCAGTGGTTGCGGCCGGCGAACGCTGGCCGGACGGCACCCTCCGGCCGGCCGTGGAGGACCAGATCGGGGCGGGGGCATTCATCGCGGGCCTGGTGGCCGCGGGCAAGGGCGGCTACGAGGCCGAAGACGGCAGGCACGGATACTCGCCGGAGGCTGTGGCTGCGATGGCCGTCTTTGAAGCCGCCGAGCCCCGGCTCCGGGAGATGCTGCGTGGCTGCTCGAGCGGCCGTGAGCTGACCGGGGCGGGCTACGGTGCCGACGTCGATATCGCCGCGGAACTGGACGACAGCGACGCCGTGGCCATCATGGCGGGCGGGGCGTTCAGCCCCCGCTGACGTTGCCTGTGTTCCGCGCCGTTCCGCCCCGGCGTCCTAGCGGTAGGAGGACACGAAGGGCTGGGTGGTGGGCACAATCTGCTTGCCCAGCGGCATCAGGGACACCGGGATGAGCTTCAGGTTTGCGATGGCCAGCGGGATGCCAATGATGGTCACTGCCATCGCAAAGGCCGTGACCACGTGTCCAATGGCGATCCAGATGCCTGCCACCAGCAGCCAGATGACGTTGCCCAGCAGCGAGAACACGCCCGCACCGCCGGGTTTGTCCACCACCGTCCGGCCGAAGGGCCAGAGCGTGTACGCAGCGATCCGGAACGACGCGATGCCCCAGGGAATGGTGATGACCAGCAGGCAGCAGATGACCCCCGCGAAGAAATAACCCAGCGCGAGCCAGAAACCGCCGAAAACCAGCCAGATGATGTTGAGCAGTGCCTTCATCCCTCCATTGTGCCCCGGGGGCCGGGGCAGCGGGATGGGGGCCTGCCCTGACCGGCCCCTGAATCCGCGGCTAGACCGAAGCAGCAGCTCCCTTGGCCGCCTGCACGAAGGCGCTGACCTTGGCCAGGTCCTTGACGCCGCGGGACGCCTCAACACCGGAGGAAACATCGACGCCCCAAGCGTGCGCCGCCGTGGCGGCCTGCGCAACATTGGCGGCGTCCAGCCCGCCTGCCAGCAGCCATTTACGTTCCTGCAGCACGGGGATTTCGGCCACGGACGCATAGTCCCAGGCCTCGCCGGAGCCGGGGACGGCGGCGTCGATCAGGAGCAGGTCTTCCCCCCAGTCCTCCAGCTCCTCGGCTGCGGCACCCATGGTGACGGCCCTGACCAGCTTCATGCCGGCGTCGTGCACCGTGGCCACGTCCCCGCGCGAGCGCCGGCCGTGCAGCTGGATCCACTCCAGCCCGGCGGCACGGGCGATGGCGAGGGCGTCGGCAACCGGCTCGTCACGGAACACGCCGATGGGCGTAACCCCGGCCGGCACTTCGGCCAGCAGCGCGGAGGCCTGGGAGGGCGAGACCACGCGGGGACTGGCCGTGAGGACGAAACCCACCGCGTCGGCCCCTGCCTCCGCGGCAGCGCGGATGGATTCCGGCGTGCTGAGGCCACACACTTTGACGAACATTCCCGGCTCCTTAGGCTGTTTTCGTGTTGTCCCCCCGCAGGAGAGTAGCAGGGATGGATGGGAGCTGCCGATACCGGCAGGCAGGCCAACTAGGCTGGGCTGATGGAGATCATCCGCTTCGCAGACCGCAAGCCCCAGCCCTGGCGCAACGGCGGCGGGGTCACGCGCCAGATCGCCGGCCATCCCGACGCCGCCTCCCTCCAGGATGCCGGGTGGGACTGGCGGGTCAGCATCGCCGAGGTCACCAAAGCCGGGGACTTCTCGCCGTTCCCTGGCATGGAGCGGGTACTGACGGTGGTCGAGGGCGAACTCCTGCTCCTGACCGTGGACGGCGCTGAGCATCCCCTGGAGAGGTACCGTCCGTTCCGTTTTCCCGGCGGGGCCGCCACCTCCTGCGCCCTTCCCACGGGAGATGTCAGGAACCTCAACGTCATTACCCGGGCCGGCAGCGTCAAGGGTTTCACGTCCATCATTGAGATTTCGAAGAAACGCGCCCACCCGCTGTTTGCCGGCCAGTTGGGGATCCTGCTGCAGGGCCAGGCCACAGCCTCGGACGCAAGCCATGAACCCGAGGCCCTGGGCCGCTACGACGCCGTGGTGGGCTCGGACAGCGCGTCCCCGGAGATCCTGGGCCGCGGCTTCCTTGCCGTCGTGTCCATCGACCAGGTCACTGGCTCAGACTGAACGAGCCGACCTGCACAACAGTGCTGCTCCGGCGGGCCTCCTCTGCGGCGAAAACGGCTGCATGGCTGACCAGGGACTCCTCCAGTCCAGACACCACCGCCGACCAGTCACCGGTGGCCAGCGCAGCCACCCAGGCCTGCACCAGGCCGCGGTCGCCGCCCTCGTGCTTTTCCCCCTGGACCCGCGGCGTGGCAGCGGGGACCGGGTGGACAGCGGTTGTCCCGGTCAGGAAATCGAAGACCGAGATGGCTTCGGCTTCCACGTCGATCTCCCCATGGCTGCCGAAGATCCGGGTGCGCCGCGGGCCGACGGCGGTGAAGGCCGTGGCCGTGAAGGCGGCAGTTGTGCCGTTTTCGTATTCAATGTTCACCACCTGGTGGTCCACAACGTCGTTGTCCGAAAAATAGACGCAGCGGCCATAGGGGCCGGTTGCCAGGGCGTGCAGCAGCGACTCTGGCGTGCCGCCCGGATCCACCACGTCCGCGAAGTATGCCCTCGCGGGGTCAGCCTTAGCCCCGTTCAAGGGGCGGCCCGCACCATAGATCTTCAGCGCGGAATAGGGGCAGCGGGGCTCGGCGGGGCAGTCGATGCAGCGGCGGGCCGCACCCTCCGGCGCCCCTTCGGGGCGGAAATGGGCCAGCGTTCCGAAGGACGACACCTTCAGTGGCCTGCTCCCGATGATGAAGGACAGCCAGTCGACGTCGTGCGTGCACTTGGCAAGGAGGAACGGGCTCGAGTCTTCCTCCCGGCGCCAGTTTCCGCGGACGTACGAATGCGCGAAATGCCAGAAGCCCACGGGCTCCAGGTGTTGGACGGAGATGATCCGGCCCACCGCCCCGCCCAACAGCAACTCCCTGAGGAGCGCTGTCAGCGGGGTGTAGCGCAACACGTGGCAGACAGTCGCGGTGGCGCCGCTTTCACGGCCCAGGCGTTCCAGTTCTGCGCAGCCGGCGGGGTCGACGGCGACGGGCTTCTCCAGGAGGATGGGGTAGCCGTGGGCTGCGGCCGCCGCGAACGGACCCCCGTGCTCCCGGTCAGGCGTGGCGATGATGATGCCGTCGGCCGGCAGGCGGTTCTTGAGCATTGCCTGCCAGTCCTCGAATACGCCTTCCGCCGGCACTTTCAATTCGGCCGCCAGGCGGTTGCGCAGCAGCGGGCGCGGCTCGGCCAGGCCCGCAATGACGGCCTGTCCCGTGGCAACGGCGAGCCGGGCATAGGCTGCGCCCCTCGCGCCTGCACCTGCGATGAGGAGCCGCACCGGGTGCCCTTGCGCCGGCACGGCGCCCACTGATCAACCGTTCCCGGGATCGGCAAGCCATTCCAGCGCCACGGCGGCTGTCCACGACTGGTCCATGCTGCCCAGCGGTTCGCCGGTGAAGGGTTCGTAGTACTCACCGAAGTGGCCCTCCATCAGCTGGGCGAGGGAGGCCTCCCGCAGCTGGCGGTAGCGCTTCTCGTCGCCGCGCCTCCGCAGGCAGTGGGCCAGGTACCAGTTCATCACGGGCCATACGGGTCCGCGCCAGTACTGGCGGGGCTTCAGCCCTTCGTAGGTGGTGGACGTGGAAGCCGGCAGCGGGAAGGCCAGGCGGGGGTCGCCCGTCCAGTCCGGCCCTTCGAAGACTTCCAGTTGCCGGTCGAGGAGGGCCTGGTCATTGGTGGAAATGAGGGGCGCGAATCCGGCCATGGTGGGAGGTCCGATCCACTCCCCGGTCAGCACGTCCCGGTCGCGGGCGAGTCCGGTCCTGCCATCCACCGTCGCGTCGACGCCGTCGCGGAATTCCCGGGCCCATTCCCGCAACCGGGGCGCCTCCTCCGGCAGTCCGAACTGTTCCGCCAGCACGGCCAGGTCCTCGTTGGCCGCGGCGTAGATCGCGGACATAAAAACGTCCTTGACCTGGAAGGCCATGACCCGGGGCAACTGCGCGTCGTCGAACCGTACGTCTGCCATCTGTTGCACCAGCCAAAGGTAGCGGCTGTACTCCTCGTCGCTGGGGCGCTGGCTGTGGTCCTTGACCTTCTGCGTGTCCGTGCGGACGAACGGCTCCATCTCCCCCGGGTTGACCCTGGAATACGGGCCGTCGAAGCGGGGGGAGTTGTCCATCCCGGACTCCCAGCCGTGGTAGATGGTCAGCAGGCCCGAGCCGTCCCCGCCGCGGGCGCTCCGCAGCCAGGCGTGCCAGTCGATCCATCCCGGCAGCGTCCGGCGGGTGAATTCATCGGCGAGCCTGGCATCCTCGCCGCCCGCCGCCGTCGCCCTTTCCACGATGCGGCGCAGCATGGTGGCATGCACCGGCGGCTGGCAGATGCCGCTGGACTGCACACCCTCCGGCGAGGCCCCGCGGGTCCCCCACCGCTCGATGTCGGGGAAGTAGCCGGGGACGTCCGAGAAGACGATGTGCGGGATCATCCCGCTTTTCCACTGGGCGGCCAGCAGGTAGTCGAGCTCCCGGAGGGCCCGTTCGACGCTCACGGTCGAAAGTCCGGCGGCGACGAACGCGGCGTCCCAGCTCCACATGTGCGGATACAGGTTCGGTGCAGCCGTGACCATGGTGCCGAGGTCGTTGGCTGCCAGGACGTCCCTGGCACGGCGCCCGAGCTCCTCGAGGTCCCTGATCGGATACGTGTCCGGGCTCATGCCGTGAGCCCGAGCTGGGTTTCCGTGTCGAAGAACCGGATAGTTGCCTGGTCGAACCTCAGGCCAACCTTCTCCCCCGGGGAAACCCGTACGGTGGAGGCAACCTGGACCTTGATGGTCTGTCCGCCCAGGTCCACGGTCAGCAGCGTTGCGTGGCCAAGCGGTTCCACCACTTCCACGGTGGCGCCAAGGGTCCCCGGGGCTCCCCGCTGCTCAATGTAGATGTTTTCCGCGCGGATCCCGACCATCACGGGAAGGCCGCCGGACCGGGCCGCAGAGCGGGCCAGGAATTCAGGCGCCTCGGTGCTTTGGCCGGCGACTTCCAGGGCGCCCTGCTGCGTCACGCGGCCCTCGAGGAAGTTCATTGGCGGCGAGCCGATGAATCCCCCGACGAAGCGGTCAGCCGGCTCCTCGTAGACGGTGATGGGATGCCCCAGCTGGGCTATCTGCCCTTTCTTCATCACGGCCACCCGGTCTGAAAGGCTCATCGCTTCCACCTGGTCGTGGGTCACGTAAAGCGTGGTGGAACCCAACTGCTGGACGATCTTTTTCAGTTCCGCCCGGAAGTCGAGCCGCAGGAGGGCGTCCAGGTTGGACAGGGGCTCGTCCATGAGCAGCACGTCCGCGTCCATGACGATGGCCCTGGCGACGGCGACGCGCTGGCGCTGCCCGCCCGAGAGCTGGGCAGGGTAGCGGTCCAGGTAGGGGGTGAGCTGGAGCAGGTCGGCCGCCCAGGCGACCTTCTTCTCGAGTTCATCCCTGGGCACCTTCTTCATCACCAGGCCGAACCCGATGTTGGTGCGGACCTTGCGGTGCGGGAACACGGCGTAGGACTGGAACACCATGGAGAGGTTCCTGTCCTGCGGGGGCAGGTACGTTACATCCCGGCCGCCGATGGAGATGCTCCCCTCATCCGGGAAGTCCAGCCCCGCCACCATGCGCAGCAGGGTGGTCTTCCCGCAGCCGGAGGGCCCGAGAAGCACCATGAACTCACCCTCCGCAACCTCGAGGGACACGTTGTTCGTGGCCAGCTCGGTGCTGCCGGGGTAGGTCTTGTGGAGACCCTTGATGGAGATGTCAGCCATGGGACAGCCTCTCTGGAGAGCACTAGCGGATCGTGGAGCCCCACATGTTTGTGAGGTAGCGGCGCATGAAGAAGATGAAGATCAGTGCCGGAATCACCAGCAGGAAGCCGCCGGCGAACCGGTAGGCCAGCGGCGACTCGGCGAGGGAACTGAGGACCTGGGCCGGCAAGGTGCGCTGGTTCAGGGTGAGGATCGACGCGCCGAGGACTTCGTTCCAGGACATGACGAAGGTGAAGATGGACGCCGCGGCGATGCCGGGGATGGCCATGGGCATGACCACCTTGAGGAAGGCCTGCACGGGGCTGCAGCCGAAGATGCGGGCAGCTTCCTCGACGTCGCGCGGCACGCCCAGGAATACCGAGGACGTGATCAGGATGGTGGTGGGCAGCGCCAGTGCGGTGTGGAGCAGGACGACGGCGAGGGCGCTGTCGTACAGGCCCGTCTGGAGGAACAACTGGGCCAGCGGCACGGACAGGACCACGATGGGCAACGCACGGGTGAAGAGCAGGAAGAGCTGGTAGGGGTCCCGGCCGGGGAAGGCGAAACGTGCCACCGCGTACCCGGCGGGGACTCCGATGATCAGGGAGAGCAGGAGGGTGAAGATGCCCACCTGGACGGAGTTGATGAGCCCGGGCAGGATGCCCGTGGACTGCAGGAACGTCTGCATGGTCTCGAGGGAGAAGTTGTTCGGAATAAAGCTCAGGGGGAACGTCTGCAGGGCCGCCCTGCTGGAGGTGGCGGACAGCGCGATGAGGTAGATGGGGAGCGCCATGAAGAGCGTGATGACGATGCAGCCCACCTGGAGCAGTACCCGGTTCCTGCGCCGCCGTGCCAGCGGCCTGCGGTCCACTTCCGGCTGCGGCCGCGAGTCCGGAGCCGTTGTCTTGTTGGTGGTGGCGTGGCTCATCGGGCGGCCTCCGATTGGTCTCTCAGGAGCTTGAGGTAACCGACGGCGGTCACCATGGATACCGCCATGACCACCAGGGCCAGGGCCGAGGCCACGTTGGCGTCCTGCAGGCCGGTGTACCACCGGTAGGTTTCACCGACCACCAGCGGAAAGTTCTGGCCGGTGAGGGCAAGCGCCACGGCGAAGGTCTGGAACGCGAGGATGGTCCTCAGGATCAGGGCCGTCTGGAGGCTGGGACGCAGCAGCGGTAGGGTCACGTGCCAGAGCCGGTCCCAGAACCCCGCGCCGAAGACGCCGGCTGCCTCCTCGTAGTCCTTGGGGATGGACTGCAGCCCTGCCACCACGATCACGAACACGAGGGACGTGGCCCGCCAGACCTCGGCGATCAGCACGGCCATGAACATCGAGGCGTAGTTGTCGTAGGCGAGCCAGGAGACCGGTTCAAGGCCTACGGAAGCCAGCACGGAATTGAGGTATCCCCGGTCCGTGAAGACGGTCAACCACACCAGGCCGGCGGCAAGGTCGCTGACGGCCAGGGGTATGGCCCAGATGTAGAAGTACACCGACGAGCCCCGCGGGTTTGCCCGGATCAGCAGGGCCATGGAGAGCGCCAGAACGAACTGGATCGGAATCATCACCACGATAAGGAGCAGCGTGTTGCCCACGGAGG
Organism: Pseudarthrobacter sp. GA104; assembly: GCF_009741265.1. GTDB lineage: Bacteria > Actinomycetota > Actinomycetes > Actinomycetales > Micrococcaceae > Arthrobacter. Next base: position 2,599,446 of record NZ_WOWL01000001.1, on the reverse strand, counting down.
ACCAGAAGTAGGGGTCCTGCGCCATCCGGCTGAAGTTCGCGGTCGTAAGGCCTTCGGGGCCGCCGAACGCCTGAAGGATGCCGCTGACCATCGGCCAGCCGAAGAGCAGCGTCATGAAGATGATGGACGGGGCAATCAGCAGCATTGCTGCTGACGTTCCGCTCCTGCGCGGCCGGCCCCGCGGCGCTGCAGGCCGGGGCTTGGCGGCCGCCGGAGCGTCGGGGGCTGCCATCAGGCGACCTTACATGGGGTCTGTTTGGGATCGGGCGCCCAGCAGGGGACGTTGAGGCTGTCCATGATCTTCGCGAGTTCCGCACCCTGCCGGTCCAGCGTCGCCTTCACGTCGGCGTTGTTCAGGCAGATTTCCTGGAAGCAGTTCTTGAAGAGCTGGGAAACCTGCGGGTCTTTTTCTCCCAGGCCGACCGGCGGCAGTGCGAGCAGCGCATCGGAGGCCTCCTGCTGGGCCTTGACTGCCTTTGCCTCAAGGGCCACGCCGCCGGGAAGGTCGCCGCCGACGTCCGTCTTGACAACGGGGAAGAAGGAATTGGATTTCAGTGTTTCAATCTGCGCCTCGGGCTTGGACAGGGCCTTGATGAGTTCGAAGGCCTTGTCCTTCTCGGGTGAACCTTGGGGCACTGCCATGCCGCCGACGATCAGCAGGTAGCCCTTGCCCTTCGGACCGGACGGCGCCGGCACCATCAGCCACTCGTCGGGCTTGTCCTTGACCGCGGTGATAAGGCGGGCCACATGGTCCCAGGCCACCAGGACCTCGCCGTTGCCGAGCGGTTCCTGCATGAAGTCGTAATTCGCGGAGGCCGGGTTCATGTTGGCCCAAAGCTCCCGCATATAGGTCCAGGCCGTGACGGCATCCGGGTTGCGGAAGGTGGTGATTTGTCCGCCAGTGAAGCTGGGGAGGAGGAAACCCTGGTAGAAGCGGTGGTGGAGGCCCTTGGGCCCGGCCGGAATGCCGAAGACCGGCCGGCCGTTGGCCGCCTTGGCGGCCTGCGCCCATGCCAGGTATTGATCGTAGGTGAGTTTGTTGACGTCGGCTCCCGACGGCAGCCACTCAAGCGCCTTCTTGTTGATCGCTAGCACATATGTCGCCTGGATCCACGGAATGTACCGGGGAACGTCCGTGCCCAGCTTGGACAGCTCCTTCAGGTCGTCTGAGTATCCTGCCGAGGACAGGTCCTTCATCAGGGAACTCAGGTCCTCCAGCTGTGAGGCGAAGGGAACGAGGTCGCCGTGCAGGCCTCCCGCAATTCCCACCTCCACCTTCCCTGCGGCAAGCTGGGACTTCAGGGTGGTGTTGAAGATGCCGGTGTCAACGGGGTTGTAGGCCACCTTGATATCCCCGGCGAACTTCTTGAGCGTGGCTTCGTACTTCTGCCGCTCCTCCACCGGGGAGAACTGGGTGGAGAGGAAGTTGACCGAGCCAGCCCCTCCGCTTCCGCTGGTATTCACGCCGCAGGCCGCGAGGAGGGGGCCCGTGGCCAGGGCCAGCAGGCCTCCTTTCAACAAGGTCCGCCGGCTGACGTCGAAGTGAGCGAGATCGGACATGGGAGCCTCCTGCTTAAAGGGCAGATAGTATTTTTGTCTGATGATCGATCATAATTGTGTGATCCAGACCACGTCAACGCCCCGGCTGCAGGACAGCCTGGTCCACTTCAGAGGGAGCGAGCAGCATGACCCAGCAGAGGACGCTCGTCGGGGGCTCTGGCCAGCCTCCGGTGGGGCTGGCCACCAGCGCCGGCCATGTCCTCCAGCTGCTGCGCTCGAACGCGGCAGGTTACAGCCGCGCGGAACTCCTGGACATCACGGGCATGGCGCGGTCCACCCTCTATGAACGGCTCGACGCGCTTTTCGCCGCGGGCCTGGTTTACGAATCCACCCCAATCCATGCGCAGCGCGGCAGGCCGCCGCGCGCCCTTCGCTTCGATGACCGCAACAAGCTGGTCCTCGGCATCGAGATCGGCCACACCCATGCGGGGATCCACCTCCTGTCCCTGAGCCGCGAAATCGTGGGCTCCGCCCGGCTGCCCATCGACATCACGCGGTCCCAGGAGGACGTGGCCGGCCAGGTCATCAAGGAATCCCTCCGGCTGCTCGACGGGCGGCAGCCCGTGGGGGCGGGAGTGGGACTGCCCGCTCCCGTGGACCCGCTCCACCGGCTGGGGCTGGAGCGGACTGTCCTTGCCCACTGGGACCTCCTGCGCCTGCAGGAGGTGATGGAGTCAAGGCTGGACTGCCCGGTCCTGCTGGAAAATGACGCCCGCTCGATGGCCGTCGGGGGGGTCCGGGAGCCGCTGGAATCCCTCGTGGCTGTCAAAGTCAGCACCGGCGTCGGCTCCGGCATCATCGTCGGCGGCGCCCTGGTGCGTGGCGCCCACGGCGCCGCCGGGGACATCGGGCACGTCCGCGTTCCCGAGGCCGCGGGCCGGCGCTGCCGCTGCGGCAGGGACGGCTGCCTCGCCGCGGTGGCCTCGGGGCGGGCGCTGCTCGCCGATCCGAAGCTCTCCAGCTATGGGACGCTGCGGCAGCTTGTGGACGCCTGTGACAGCAATCCCGCCGTTCGCTCCGCCGTCGCGGAAGCCGGAAGGGTGCTGGGACGTGCGCTCGCCGCGACCGTGGGCACGCTGAACCCGGGGCGCATCGCCATTGGCGGGCTCGTCGGAGTGCTCCCGGACTTCCTGGGCGCCTGCCGCCGGCAGATCCTGGACGACGCCTTCGAACCCTCCTTGGTGGACCTGGAGATTGTGCCGGCGGACAGCAGGACCGCCACGGCCATTGGACTGTGCAGGCTGGTGGAGGAGAGCCTTTACGCGCCGGAGCGTGTTGAACAGTTGCTGGTGCAGCGGGCCGGCTGAGAAGTGAAGCCTTCCCACACTGGCCACGCCCCTCGGCCGTCCCTAGACTCGGGCTATGACCACTTCAAACTTCAATGCCCTCCTGTCCACCCAGATCGGCAATGAGTTCACTGCGTCGCAGCAGTACATTGCCGTGGCCACCTGGTTCGCCAACCAGGACCTCCCCCAACTGGCCAGGTACTTCTACCGCCAGTCCGTGGAGGAGCGGAACCACGCCATGATGATGGTCCAGTACATGCTGGACCGGGACATCACCTTCACCATCCCCGGCGTTCCGGCCGTCCGCAACGACTTCGCCTCCGTCACCGAGCCGCTGGCCCTGGCCCTGCAGCAGGAGAAGGAAGTGACCAAGAACATCGAGGACCTGTTCCGGGCGGCCCGTGGCGAAAATGACGCTTTGGGCGAGCAGTTCATGCTCTGGTTCCTCAAGGAACAGGTGGAGGAAGTCTCCTCGATGACCACGCTCCTGAACATCGCCGAGCGCGCGGACAACCTGTTCGACATCGAGAACTTCATCGCCCGGGAGACCATCGGCGACGGCGGCCGCGATGCTTCCGCTCCCGAAGCGGCGGGCGGCGCGCTCTAACCCCCGCCCGGCCCAACTAAGTTGCGCTAAGTGTCGTTTTGGAGGGTCATAACGACACTTAGCGCTACCTAGTTGGGGTGGGGGGAGGCGGTGGTGAGGTTCGGCACCACCGGTGGCCCGCCGCCGTCGTGCGTTGCTACGCTGGAAACCAAGGCTCTGCACCCGAGCCTCCGGACGACGGTTCAGTACCCGGCACACGACAAGACTGGCCAAAGGATCCCGTATGTCGTGGCTGATACTCATTCTTTCCGGCGCCCTTGAAGCCGTCTGGGCGGCAGCCTTGCACCGCGCCTTCCAGGCTTCCGGACGCCGCCGCATCGCTCCGGCCGCACTCTTCCTGGCGTCCGCCGCGGCAAGCACCGGCGGCCTGGCCCTGGCCATGCAGTCCATTCCCACCGGCACGGCCTACGCCGTGTGGGTAGGCGTGGGCGTGGTGCTGACCTCCGCCTACGCGATTGCCACCAGGGTGGAGCGCCCGACGGCGGCACGCCTCCTCCTGCTGTCCGGCATCGCCGTGTGCGTGGCGGGCTTGAAGGTGGTGGCGTGATGCTGCAGCGCAGGGTTCCCTGGGTAGTCCTGCTGGCCTCGGCGGCCCTGGAAGCCGTGTGGGCCACGGCCCTTGGCCTGTCCTACGGCTTCAGCAAACCGCTCCCTACCATAGTTTTCGCCGTTACGGCAACGTTCAGCATGCTGGGACTGGGCTGGGCCATCCGGCACATCCCCCTGGGCACCGCCTACGCCGTGTGGGTGGGGGTTGGCGCCGCCCTGACCGTCGGCTGGGCAATGGCCACCGGCGCGGAAGCCTTCAGCGTGCTCAAAGTGGTCTTTATTGCGGGGATCGTTGGCTGCGTTGCCGGCCTGAAGGCTTTGCCGCAGGACCGGTAGAACCGCGCAGCACCAGGTCGGATGCCAGGACCACCGGCGAGTGCGTGGACTGCTCACCGGCAAGCTCGGCAGCGAGGGCATGGACCGCAGCGTGGGCAATCGCGGCGGCAGGCTGCCGGAGCGTTGTCAGCGGCGGATCGGTGAGGGCCATCAACGTCGAGTCGTCGAAACCGACGATGGATACGTCTTCGGGCACGCGCAGGCCCCTTGCCCGGGCGGCACGGATGGCTCCAAGGGCCATGACATCGGAAGCACACACAATCGCGGTATGGCCAGAGTCGAGGAGTTCGTTGGCCGCGCTCTGGCCGCCTTCCACGGTGAACATGCTCGTGGCCGTGTGGGCCTCGGGGTTGTCCACGCCCAGGAATTCGGCGAGCGCCGAGCGGAAGCCGGCGAGTTTCTGCCGGCTGGGGATGAAGCGGTGGGGACCAATGGCCAATCCCACTTTGCGGTGTCCAAGGCTGGCAAGGTGCTGGACAGCGGTGCTGATCGCGGCTGCATCGTCATTGGACACCGAGGCCGCTCCGAGTTCCGGGCGGGGGCCGTTGACCAGCACGAAGGGGATTCCCCGGCCGCGAAGGCGGTGGTAGCGCTCGAGGCTCGCCTGCCCGTCAGCGTGGGCACTGCAGATGAAGATGATGCCGGCGGCACCCTGCGCCACGAGCATCTCGATGTATTCGTCCTCGGAACGCCCTCCGCCGGGCAGGGCGCAAATGACGGGAAGGAAGTCCTCCTGGGAGAGCAGGGAGACCACGGCCTGGGCTATGGCGGGAAAGATCGGGTTGGCCAGGTCCGGGACGATGATGCCCACCTGGCCCTTTACGTCACTGCGGGCCCGGTCGGGACGTTCATAGCCGAGGTCGTCCATGGCGGCCAGCACTGCCTGCCGGACTTCCCGTGAAACGCCCTTGCGCCCGTTGACCACCCGGGACACCGTGGCGATGCTGACGCCGACCTTCCGCGCCAGGTCTTCCAATTTTGGACGTTCGGTTGCGGCGGGTGCCGCCCCGCCCCCGGTCATGCTCATGTGGCTCCTTCACCGGAACAGGAGTCCGGACGTCATGGTGCTTTCAAGTGTACGGACAATTGGCTGCTCGGATCATGAAAACGAGACGTGAAATTTTCAGCAAAAACATTGACGCTATGTGAAAGGAAACTTAGGCTCGTGGATACCCCCGCTCCTCACCGCTGACGGCCGGGGCGTCTTCAAGGAAGGTCTTCCATGACTCATCACTCCACAAAATCCGGGCCGCCCGCTGCCCTCAACAGGAAACTCACCGCAGCCCTGGCCGCGGCCTGTGCCACGCCTCTGGCCCTGGGGAGCTTCGCCCTCCCGGCATCCGCGGACCACACGGCCGTACCCCAGGCGGTGGCACTCGTTGGCTCGCTGCAATCGGAAATCGGCTGCCCCGGGGACTGGCAGCCGGACTGCGCGGCCAGCCGGCTCCGGCCCGTTGAGGGCTCGGCAACGCTCTACCGCGCCACCTTCGATATCCCCGCCGGCACCTACGGCATGAAGGTTGCCCTCAACAATTCGTGGGACGAAAACTACGGTGCAGGCGGAGCAGCCGGCGGCGGCGACCTTGTCCTCAACGCCCCCGGCGGCCCTGTCACCTTCACCTACGACCACGCCAGCCACACCCTCAGCGACGACGTCCCCGAGGCACTCGGCGCCGAAGCCGGCGCGCACTGGCTGTCAGCGGACACCATCGCCTGGCAGGCCCCCGCAGCCGAGGGAACAACCTACCGCCTCTACAGCGCGCCCGACGGCGGCCTGGCGGTGGCGGACGGGCAGGTCACCGGCGGCAGCTACACAGCACTGGAAAAAACGGCCGGCGCACTGGAGGCAGGGCTGGCGGCCAGGTACCCCCACTTGGCCGGCTTTGCCTCGCTGCGGATGGCGGAAGGTGACGCGGCCCGCGCCGGCGAACTGCTCAAGGGCCAGCTGCTCGTCGCTGCCGTCGGTGCCGACGGGAAGGTCACGGCAGCCACCGGAGTCCAGGTTCCCGGCATTCTGGACACCCTGTACCGCGGCGCGGCGGAACGGGAACTCGGGCTGGCGTGGAAGGGCAACCGCCCGGAGCTGTCACTGTGGGCGCCGACTGCCCGCAGCGTCACCGTCCACACCTACGCCTCGGGCTCCGGCGGCGGGCCCGTCTCCAGCCGCCCCATGGAACCGTCCCGGGACGGTGTCTGGTCCGTGAGCGGAGACAAGGACTGGAAGGGCGCCTACTACCTGTACGAGGTGGAGGTCTTTGTGCCGGAAACCGGCAAGGTTGAGCGGAACCTGGTTACCGATCCCTACAGCGTGGGCCTCTCAGCCAACTCTGAGCGCAGCCTCTTTGTTGACGTGGAGGACAGGTCCCTTGCCCCTGACGGCTGGAAGAAGCTGCAGAAGCCGGCACTCAACAAGCCGGAGGACCTCTCCCTCTACGAGCTGCACGTCCGCGACTTCTCGATCACGGATTCCTCCGTCCCGGAAACACACCGCGGAACGTACAAGGCCTTCGCAGACCCGGACAGCGACGGCATGCGGCGCATCCGGGAGCTGACCGCTGCCGGCATGAACGCCGTCCACCTGTTGCCCGTCAACGACATCGGCACCATCGAGGAGCAGCGCAGCGAACAGCTCGAACCAGGATGCGACCTCGCGGCCCTCCCCGCGGATTCGGAGGAACAGCAGGCATGCATCGCGGAAACGGCGGCCAGGGACGGGTTCAACTGGGGCTACGATCCCCTGCACTACACAACCCCTGAAGGCTCCTACGCCACCAGCCCGGACGGAACCGCCCGGATCACCGAGTTCCGCGAAATGGTGGCCGGCCTCAACGCTGCCGGTGCGCGCGTCATCCAGGATGTGGTCTACAACCACACCTCGAGCGCCGGCCAGTCCGGCTCCAACAACCTGGACCGGATTGTCCCCGGCTACTACCACCGCCTGAACGCCGCCACCGGATCCCTTGAGACCTCCACCTGCTGCGCCAACACGGCTACCGAAAACACGATGATGGGCAAGCTCATGATCGATTCCCTGGTAACGCTTGCCAAAACCTACAAACTGGACGGCTTCCGCTTTGACCTCATGGGCCACCATTCGAAGCAGAACATGCTGGACGTCCGGGCAGCGCTGGATGAGCTGACCCTCGCCAAGGACGGCGTGGACGGCAAGAACATCACCCTCTACGGCGAAGGCTGGAACTTCGGCGAGGTGGCCAACAATGCCAGGTTCGTCCAGGCCACCCAGGAGAACATGGCCGGAACGGGCATCGGCACCTTCAACGACCGGCTGCGTGACGCCGTCCGCGGCGGCGGTCCCTTTGATCCCGACCCCCGGGTCCAGGGCTTCGCGTCCGGCCTGTTCACCGACCCCAACAGCTCCCCGGCCAACGGCACGCCGGAGCAGCAGAAGGCAACGCTCCTCCTTGCCCAGGACCTGATCAAGGTGGGACTGACCGGCAACCTGAAGGACTACTCCTTCGTTGACCGCACCGGAGCCACCGTCAAGGGCTCCGATGTGCCCTACAACGGGGCACCGGCGGGCTACACCAGCGATCCGCAGGAGGCGGTCACCTATGTGGAGGCGCACGACAACGAGACACTGTTCGATGCCCTCGCCCTGAAGCTGCCGCAGGACACTCCCATGGCGGAACGGACACGGATGCAGACCCTTGCACTCAGCACCACGGCGTTCAGCCAGGGGATCTCCTTCTGGCACGCGGGCGGGGAATCCCTCCGCAGCAAGTCGCTGGACCGCAACAGCTACGACTCGGGTGACTGGTTCAACATCCTTGACCACACGGATGGCACCAACGGCTTCGGCCGCGGACTCCCGCCCAAGGCCGACAACGAGGACAAGTACCAGTACCTGCGCCCGCTGCTGGCGGACCCCGCACTGAAGCCAGCACCCGCCGCGATCGCTGAAGCGCGCGGCCGGGCGGCTGAGCTGCTGCAGATCCGCAAGAGCACGCCCCTGTTCCACCTGGGTGATGCCGGCCTGGTGCAGCAGAAGGTCTCCTTCCCTGCCGCAGGGCCGGACCAGGCTCCAGGCGTCGTGGTCATGCACATCAACGATTCAGTGGGTCCGGACGTGGACAAGGACCTGAGCGGGCTGGTGGTGGTGTTCAACGCCGCCGATGAGGCTGTGACCCAGGCAGTTGCCGGAACAACCGGTACCGCCTACAGCCTGCACCCGGTCCAGGCATCGGGCATCGATCCGGTGGTCAGGACGGCCACCCACAATCCGGCCACCGGCAGCTTCACCGTCCCGGCCCGCACCGTAGCGGTGTTCCAGGCCGGCTAGCCCGCCCCAAGCAAGCCCGGCTGAAGAGCCCGCTGCTGAGCCTCCCCGCCTTCAAGGACGGACGACGGCGTGTCCCGGCGAAACGCCGTCGAACGTTGCCGTCCCCGAAGCCCAAGGCGGGGAGGCTCAGCGCATGTCCGGGCCCCGGGCAGTCTAGGCTTTTGGCATGGACTCCCCCGAGATCACCCAGGCCATGGACGCCCTCCGGCGCCGGCTGGTTCCCGGGACGCGCATCATCCTGGGCATCGCCGGAGCGCCCGGCTCGGGCAAGTCCACCTTCGCGGCATGGATCCGGCAGCAGTTCGGGCCCGGGCAGGCCGTGGTGGTCCCCATGGACGGCTTCCACCTGGGCAACGCCATCATTGACGGCACGCCGCTCCGGCAGCGCAAGGGGGCCATGGACACGTTCGACGCCGGCGGGTACCTTTCGCTGCTGGACCGCCTGGCCCGCCGCGACGAGCCGGTGGTTTACGCACCGGAGTTCCGGCGCACCCTGGATGAACCCGTGGCAGCCTCCATTGCGGTGCCGGCGGAGGTGCCGCTGGTCATCACGGAGGGCAACTACCTGCTGATGGAGCAGGGACCCTGGAAAGACATCCGCGCCCGGCTGGACGAGGTGTGGTTCGTGGACACGCCGCCGGCGCTGAGGCTGGGCAGGCTCGTGGAAAGGCATGTCTCGTTCGGGATGGACCGGCAGGCGGCGGAAGCGTGGGCAGCCGGTCCCGACGAAGCCAATGCCGTGCTGATCCAGGCCACCCGGCAGGCGGCGGACCGGGTGATCCCCTGGGATTAGGCCGTGCCGCGATTGTGAATATTTGAACCTGAACAAGAGCAAACGAACAGGAGAACCCATGGCTTCCACAGTTGGACTGGGCGACGGCCTCAACGTCAGCCCCCTCGGCTTCGGCGGAATGGCGCTCACGCCGGTCTACGGGGAGGTGGACGCGGAGGATGCGCTCCGGACGCTGCATCACGCCGTCGACTCCGGTGTCAGCTTCATTGACACCGCGGACATCTATGGCGGGGGCAGCAACGAGGAACTGATCGCCCGGCTGCTGAAGGAGCGGCGGGACGAGGTCCAGCTGGCCACCAAATTCGGGTTGGTGGGTACGCCGGCTGACGGGTACACGGACATCCGCGGCGACGCCGGCTACATCCGCCAGGCCGTAGACCGCAGCCTGCAACGGCTGGGCACAGACGTGATCGACCTCTACTACATGCACCGCCGTGACCTCCGCGTTCCGATTGTGGAAACCGTGGAGGCCATGGCGGAGCTTGTGCAGCAGGGCAAGGTCAAGCACCTGGGGCTGTCTGAAGTGACGGCCCAGGAGTTGGAGGACGCCTCCGCCGTCCACCCCATTGCGGCGGTCCAGAGTGAATGGTCCATCTGGAGCCGCGACGTGGAACGCAACGTTGTTCCTGCCGCGGCCGCCCTGGGAGTGGGTTTTGTACCGTATTCGCCGCTGGGCCGGGGATTCCTCACCGGCACCGTGGACGCCTCGAGCCTGGGCGAGAAGGACTTCCGACGCCGGATCCCCCGTTTCGCCCTGGATGCTGCAAGTGCCAACCAGGCAGTGGTGGACACCGTCCGGTCCGTGGCAGGCCAGCTGGGCGCAACGCCCGCGCAGGTGGCACTCGCCTGGCTGTTCGCCCAAGGCAGGCGGCTGGGCCTGCCGGTGGTCCCCATCCCCGGCACCCGCAAGCGGCACCGGATCGACGAAAACCTGGGCGCCCTGGCCCTGGACCTCGCCCCGGCCCAACTGGACGCTTTGGACCAGGCCTCGGCCGCCGTCGTCGGTTCCCGCTCAGCGGACCCCAACTGGGTGTCCGAGGGCCGTGAATAGACTCAGGCCCATGGACTCACTTCTGTATGACCTGCCCGCCCTGACCATCCGCCGCATTTCAGTCAGCGAAATGGACAACAACGTGTACCTGCTGACAGCCAAAGGCAGCGGCGAGCAGGTGCTGATCGACGCCGCGGACGACCTTCCCGCCATCCAGCAGCTGCTGCAGGACGGCGCCGCTGACGCGTCCGCACCAGCCCGGCTGGTCGTAGTCGCCACCACGCACCAGCACTGGGACCATGTCCGGGCGCTGAAGGAGCTGGTGGCCGCCACCGGGGCTTCGACCGTTGCGGGAACGGACGACGCCGGCGCGTTGCCTGTCGCAGTGGACCGGCCCCTTGGGCACGGGGACACCGTTGCCGTGGACGGCTTTTCGCTCACGGCCGTCCACCTGCGCGGGCACACGCCGGGCTCGACTGCCTTTGTGTATGAAGACCCCGAGGGGCCAACGCACATTTTCTCCGGCGACTCGCTGTTCCCCGGCGGCGTAGGCAACACCCAGAAGGATCCGGAGCGCTTCAGCCAGCTGCTGTCCGACGTCACCAAGCGGCTGTTCGGCGCCTACCCGGACTCCGCCGTCGTCCACCCGGGCCACGGCAAGCCGACAACCCTGGGCGCCGAGCGGCCGCACCTCGAGGAGTGGCGCGCCCGCGGCTGGTGAGCACCCCGCCGCTTTCCGCTACCGAATCGGACGGCCGCTCCCGGGATCCCGGGAGCGGCCGTCCGTTTCGGGCGCGAAAGTCCGAAAGGTTAGCGGCTGCGGCGCTCGTTCGACGCCGGAGCCGACGCGCGGCGGGGACCGCTGCGGGCGGGACGGCCGGAGCCGCCGCCGTTGCTTGAGCCGTAGGACCCGCCGGAGGTGCCGCCGGTGTTGGAGGACCAGACGGCTTTGTTGCCGCCGGTGGCCGCACCTGCACCAGCGGAGCGTGAACCGCCACCGCGGGTACCTGCACCGGCACCTGCTGCGGCCCGCTGGCCGGTTGCCGGGCGACCACTGCGCTGGCCACCCGAGGTAGCCGGGCGCCCGGTGCCGCCGCGCGGGGCGTCGCTGCGGGTGACGCGTGATTCTGCACGGCCGTCCGAACCGCGGCCAGCCGATGCACGGCCACCTGCTGCGGGGACGTCGTTGCGGTGCGTGGAAGCGGTGACGCGGCCACGGTTGTTGCGCCGTGCCGCCGCCGCCGCAATGGCGCGGTCCTCGTTCTGCTCAGCCACCCGGTCGAATGCTGCGCGGGCTTCGGTGCGGCCCTCGAAGGCCACGGCCCGGCGCTCGGCGCGGGGAACATCGGTGCGGACGGGCTCGGCCGAAACCTTGCCCCGTCCGCCCCGTCCGCCACGGCCACCCGTGGTGGGTGCGGCCTGCCGGCGGGCGCGCTTGCGCTCGGCGTTGGCACCGGTGGAGGCGCCGCCGCCCTGCTGCGCGGCTTTCTTGGCCAGCAGTGCTGCGCGGGTGCGCGGATCAATCTTGTCGGCCATCTCGCCCACGAGTTCTGCAACCAGCGGTGAGTTGGCGGTGACGCGCTCGAAGTTGACCTCGACGCCGGCGGCCTTCATCAGCTTCTTCACGTCGGACTGCTGCTCCGGGAGGGTCAGCGTGACCACGGTGCCGTCGGAGCCGGCACGGGCGGTGCGGCCGGAACGGTGCAGGTATGCCTTGTGCTCGGTGGGCGGATCGACGTGGATGACCAGTTCGACGTCGTCCACGTGAACACCGCGGGCGGCGACGTCGGTGGCCACCAGGACGCGGACGTCACCGTTGGAGAACTCGGCGAGGTTGCGGTCACGGGCGTTCTGCGACAGGTTGCCGTGCAGGTCGACGGCGGGGATGCCGGCGTCGGTCAGGGTCTTGGCAAGCTTGCGGGCGTGGTGCTTGGTCCGCATGAAGAGGACACGGCGGCCGGCGCCGGAGGCAAGCTCCACGATCAGCTGCTTCTTGACGGTCTGGTCGTTGACCACCAGGACGTGGTGCTCCATGGTGGTGACCGCGGCCTGCGGGTCATCCACGGAATGGGTCAGCGGGTTGGACAGGTAGCGCTGGACGATCTTGTCCACACCGTTGTCCAGGGTGGCGGAGAAGAGCAGGCGCTGGCCCTGGCTGGGGGTCATGTCCATGAGCTTCTTCACTACGGGCAAGAAGCCGAGGTCGGCCATGTGGTCCGCTTCGTCCAGCACGGTGATTTCCACGGCCTCAAGGGTGAGGATGCGCTGGCGGATCAGGTCCTCCAGGCGGCCGGGGCAGGCGATGACAATGTCGACGCCGGCACGCAGGGCCTTTTCCTGCCTGGCCTGGGAGATGCCGCCGTAGATCACGGTGGTGTTCAGGCCGGCGGCCTTGGCCAGCGGCTCGATGGTGGCGTTGATCTGGGTGGCCAGTTCGCGGGTAGGTGCAAGGACCAGGCCCATGGGGCGGCCGGGCTTGCGGAAGTGCTTGGCTTCCCGCTCAGCGAGTCTTGCTACAAGCGGGATGGCGAAAGCGATGGTCTTGCCGGAGCCGGTGCGGCCTCGGCCCAGGACGTCGCGTCCTGCAAGGGTGTCAGGGAGGGTCTTCACCTGGATGGGGAACGGGGTTTCGATTCCCTGGGCGGTGAGGGTGTCAGCAAGGGCTTTGGGCGTGCCGAGGGCAGCAAATGTAGTCAAAGTCAAAGGTCTTTCAGGCGGTATCCGTGCGGATATCGGCCCCCGATGCCGGTTGGCTCAAGGGTTCGCCGAAGAAAATTCAGGTGATCAACCAGCCTGCTGCCGCTTATGCAAAGCGGCGGCCGGGACCAAATGGAACGCGTTCATCGACGCAGGATGTGCCTCTCACATGAAAAAAGCCCAGTCCCTGGATGAAGGAGGACCTTCACACCGGAAAACCTGGGCATCACTGCACATCAAGTTCCACCAGTCTAGCATCCCGGGACCGCTCCCCATTTCCGCCCCTCCCAACTAGGTAGCGCCAAGTGTCGTTTTGACCCCTGAAAACGACACTTAGCGCTACCTAGTTGGGCGTTGCCTTGGGCCCGGGGCCGGGGCAGGCTTGAGGCATGAGTGAACACGCGCCCCACCGGAATGAAGCGCAGCATCCTGCACCGCAGCAGAAGCTGCACGACGCCGGCCCCTCCGGCGGCACGTTCGCCGAGGGCGTGGCAGTACACGCCGGAGCCGATGCCGCGGCCATCTGGGACGACCGCTACCGCAGCAAACCCCGGCTGTGGAGCGGCAAGCCCAACCCCCAGCTGGTGCGGGAAGCCGGCGGCCTCCGTCCCGGGAAAGCGCTGGACCTCGGCTGCGGCGAAGGAGCTGATGCCATCTGGCTTGCCCGGCAGGGGTGGACAGTCACCGCCGTCGACGTCTCCGCGGTGGCCCTGGACCGGGCACGTTCCCATGAAAAGGCCGGGCTGGCCCGCGAAAGCGTCCATGCCGCGGAGGGCGCCATCGGAAGCCGGATCACCTGGCAGCAGGCTGACCTTGACCAATGGGATCCCGGGGACGCCTTCGACCTGGTGACATCGCAGTTCCTGCACTCGCAGGAGCTCACCTGGCAGGGCCCGCTCCGCACCGCCGCGGCGGCAGTCAAGCGCGGCGGCACGCTGCTGGTGGTGGGCCACCACCCGGACAGGCTGCCGCCGTGGGGCGGCGGGCACGACCACAGGGGGATGTTCTACACCGGTGACGAGCTCGTCCGGGAGCTGGGACTGGACAGCCCCGAATGGCAGCTGGAGGTCCAGACCAGCCGGGAGCGGCCGGTCACGGGGCCTGACGGCCAGCACGCAACGATCGCCGACGTCGTCCTGCGGGCCACCCGGTTGCCCTGACCCCGCGCCAGGAATCAGGCCAGCCACAGGAATCAGACCTGCCCGGGAGCTCCGTCGGGCGCGCTACGTGCGCGGGCGGCCGGTGACCCGGGGCGCGACGGCGGCCGCGGCTACGGCGAGCACGGCGGCAAGGCCAAAGACCCCGGCGAAGGATTCCGTCGTCGTCGTAAACGCTGCGAAGACGATGCCCGTCGCAGCGAGGGCCAGCGCCCCGCCCAGCGAGTCCGCGATGGACATGGCGGAGCTGTTGAAGCCCTCGTTCTCCTTGCTGGACAGGGCGAGGGTCATGACACTGAGCCGCGGATACAGCAGCCCCATGCCGCCGCCGGCGAAAATCCAGCCGGCAATCGCGACGGCGGCAGGCCAGTGGAGCGCGGTGGTGGCCAGGGCGAGGATCACCGCCCCGAGGACCATCAGCGCGCCGATGCCCGCCGCACGGCGATGGGACAGCCTGCTGCCCAGGCGGCCCTGCACTGCCGCCGCTCCTGCCCAGGCCAGCGCCCCGCCGGTAAGCGTAAGGCCGGCGAAGGTGGGCGAAAAGGCGTACTGCTCGATCAGCAGGTATGGCAGGTAAACCTCGGCCCCGAAGAACGCGGCCGAGGCGAGCCCGCGCACCAGGATCACGCTGGGCAAGCCGCGGCGGGCGGTGAGGGTGCCCCGCGGCACCAGCGGGCGGACGGCCAGCAGGGCAATCACGACGGCGGCGGCCGCCAGGAGTGCCGGAGCGGCGGGAACGCCGGGGATCCGGATCTCCCGTGACAGGTTGAGCCCCAGCACGGCGAGCGCCGCCAGGGTTGCCCAGGCCAACCGGCCCAGCGCCCAGGGTGGCGGCGGATGCGACTCCCCGGCCGGTCCGGGAGGGGGTTCCAGTCCCCGGAGCACAGGCGCGATCATCAGCAGGGCGGGGATGACCAGCCCCACGACGCCCAGGAAAACCCAGTGCCAGCTGAAGACCTGCGCAACGATCCCGGCCGCAAAGGGCCCCACCAGGGACGGGACCACCCACGCCGCGGAGAACGCGGCAAAGATCTTGGGGTGCAGGGCGCCGGGATAGATGCGCGCCACCAGCACATACAGCGCCACTGTCAGGGCTCCCCCGCCCAGGCCCTGCACCAGGCGGCCTGCAACCAGCACGGGCATGGACACCGCGGTTCCGGCAATCAGCAGGCCCAGCACAAACAAGGCCGCGGAGGCATAGAGCGGGGCTGTGGGGCCGCGCCGGTCGGACCAGTTTCCGGCGGCAACCATGCCGATCACCCCTGTTGCCAGCGGGCCGGCAAACGCGAGCGCGTAGAGTCCTGCGCCGTCGAGTTCGCGGCTGACCAGGGGCATGATGGTGGTGACGGCCAGGGATTCGAACGCCGCCAGGAACACCAGGGCGCACGTGCCCACGGTCACCCAGAGGTACGGCCCCCGGAGAATGCCCGCGGCGGGACGGGTGGCTGGAACAACGGAATCCTGCACGGCAGCCCGGCCCCTAACTGACGAACCGGTTGCGGCCGGCGCGGTATCCGAAGATCCCCGCCAGCAGGCCCACCACCAGGAACAGGACACCCGCGGCGGTGAAGGACCCTGTGGCCTGGTGCAGCTGGCCCACCATCAGCGTGCCGGTGGAGCCCAGCCCGTAGCCCACGCCCTGCATCATTCCGGACAGGTGTGCGGCGGTGTGCCCGTCACGGGTCCGCAGCATGATCATGGTCAGCGCCACGGCGGTCAGGCTCCCCTGGCCCAGCCCCAGCAGGCCCGCCCACACCCAGACCAGGTCCAGGGGGCCGAAGATGCTGAGCGCGAAACCTGCCCCGGTCAGGAGGGCCACGGCGGTGTTGATGGCACGCTGGTCCTTCAACCTGGCGGCAAGTGCGGGCGCGAACAACGAGCCGAGCATCTGCAGCACGATGGACATCGAGACGATCAGCCCCGCCGTTGCCCCGTCCACACCCCGTTCCCGGAGGATCGGCGCCAGCCAGGCGAAGACGCTGAAGGACATCATGGCCTGCAGCACCATAAAGATGGTCACCTGCCAGGCCACCGGGGAGCGCCACACGTTCACGCCGTCCCGGACGGCCTGGTGCCGGATGCGCGGCTGTCGGAGGGCCACCGGGAGGAACAACAGAAGGACGACGGCGGCAGGCACCGCCCAGGACCACAGCGCCAGGGTCCACTCGCCCGTTGCCGTGTAGACCGGGTAGGTGAAGCCGGCCCCCAACGCCGCCGAGGCGCAGATGGCCGTGGTGTAGAGCCCGCCCATCAAGCCCAGCCGGTGCGGGAAGTCGCGCTTGACCAGCCCGGGCAGCAGCACGTTGCACAGGGCGATGGCCGCCCCGCAGGCCGCTGTCCCGGCCAGGAGCGCGGGCAGGTGGCCGGCGGCCTGCCCGGTTCCCGGCAGGCCGAGTTCAGCGGGACGCAGCAACAGCCCTGCCGTAAGCACCGCCATGGCGCCGAGGAGCACGCGCTCGGCACCAAACCGCCTGGCCAGTACGGGGGCCAGGGGTGCGAACACGCCCAGCAGCGTGACGGGCACGGTGGTCAGCACCACCACGGCCCAGCCGGGCAGGGCTGCCTGGGCCGTTACCTCGGGGAAGACTGCGGAGAAGCTGGAAAAGACTGTCCGCAGGTTCAGTCCGATCAGGACCAGGCACAGCCCCAGGTATACGAGCTGCCGGCGGCTGCCAACCTGGGTGGGCCCGGGCGCGGGCGTCTCGTCAACCTCTGCGTCCACCAGCGTCCCTGGCTGCCCCTTCACCGCAGGGTCATCTGCCCGGCGGTTCCTTGCCTCGGCGTTGGTCGCTTCCCTCATCCGCCCATTCTTGCAGGATGGGTTGGCTGCCTGGTTATCCACATATGGACCGCGGCACCTCCCGGCGGTTCCGCCCCTGCGCCTACGTTGGAACCCGCAGCAGCAGTCCGCGGCAGCCGCAGGTTGCACAGTGATCACGCAAACGACAGGAGAGTGATGGGCATTCAGCCACCGAATGAGCCACGTGGGCACGGGCTGTCGCAGGCTGGGGAAACCCCGGCTGAGAGTAGGGCGCCCCATGTCCACGGCAACGTCCGCAAAGCAAACGCCAGCCTGATATTGGCCGGCCTTGCCCTTGCCAGCATGACCATTACTGCGCCGCTGGCCATGTTTGCCATGCTTGCCACGTATCCGTCCAACGGCCCCTCAGAGACGCCCTGGCTGGTGCCTTTGGTGTTCTTCAGCCTGCCACTCCTCTTTTCGCTGCCGTCCCTGGCACTGTCCGTCCCCATCGTGTACGGCCAACCGCAGTCATCGCCCGGGCGGCGGCGGGCTGCTGGTGCACTGTGCATCGGCGGCTTAGTGGTTGCCCTGGCCGCGGGGCCTGCGCTGAACCAGTTGGGGAAACTGTGAGCAGCGCATTGGCCGTGCGCCGCTATTCTGGAAGTGATGAGCGAATCCCCAGAAAACCCCCAGCAGCCGCATGTCCCGAGGCCCGTCACGCCGGGGACGCAGGCTTCCTTCGGCACGTACGGCGGCCGGCCGGTCAGCTTCGTCCGCCGCGGCACGCGCCTGCAGGGCCGCCGGCAGGCAGCCTGGGAGGAGCATGCGGAACGGTGGGCAGTGGACGTCCCCCGCCACATTGCGAACACCTCGGTCCACCCCGACTACACGTTCGACGCCGAAGCCGAGTTCGGCCGCAAGGCTCCCCTCATAGTGGAGATCGGCTCGGGCCTGGGCGACGCCGTGTGCCACGCCGCCGAGCAGAACCCGGACACCGACTTCCTGGCAGTCGAGGTCTACACCCCGGGCCTGGCCAATACCATCATCAAGATCAACAGCCGCGGCCTCAGCAATGTCCGGGTGGTGGAGGCCAACGCCCCCGAGGTCCTGGCCACGATGCTCCCGGCGGGCTCCGTCAGCGAACTCTGGGTCTTTTTTCCCGATCCGTGGCACAAGTCCCGGCACCACAAGCGCCGCCTCATCCAGCCGGAGTTTGCGGACCTCGCGGCCCGTGCCCTGAAGCCGGGCGGCCTGTGGCGGATCGCCACCGACTGGTCCAACTACGCCGTCCACGTCCGGGATGTCCTGGCAGGTTCCAAGGACTTTGAAAACCTGCACACCGGCGAGCGCCGCGGGCCCGAAAGCCCCCTCACGCAGGTGTGGCAGTCGGGCGTCGAGTCCGTCGTTGGCGGAGCACCGGTCCGGGAGGGCCGCGCCCCCGTCAGCACCGAGCACACCGGACCCAACGAAGGAATCGACGAAACCGGAGGCTGGGCGCCCCGGTTCGAAGGAAGGATCCGGACCAGCTTCGAGGCCAAGGCCCACGAGGCCGGGCGTCTGATCTTCGATCTCTGCTACCGCCGGCTGTAGGACCTTCCTGCAGGGCCGCAGCCGGCGTCAGGCCACGCTGCTGCCGCCACTCCCGCCGGCCGCCGGGGCCCGGCCACTGTTCCGCACCGCCTTCGCGTGGCACGATTGCCCTGTGTGCAGGGGGCGCACGCCAGCTCAGCGGATGCACAAAGGAACAGCCATCAAAAAGGAAATGAAGCAGGCCGTCGACGCGGCGGAGAACGTGACCAACTCCCGGACGCTGGAACTGCTGGCGAGGGCAGGGTTCGCGGCGAGCGGCATCCTGCACCTGCTGGTCGGCGCAATCGCCATCCGGTTGGCGTTTGGAGGTACGGGGAACGCTGATTTCAGCGGCGCGGTGGCCGAGCTCGCCACCCAGCCCGCGGGACCATTCCTCCTGTGGGCAAGCTTCGCGGCCTGCGCGGGGCTGGCACTGTGGCAAACCAGCGATGCGATCTTTGACTACAACCGCCTGCCCACCAAGGAAAAAGCCGGAAAGAAGGCCAAGGCGGGCGCCCAGGCGCTCGTCTTCACCGGACTCGCGTTGACGCTCATGTCCTTCGCCCTGGGAACAGGGTCCGGCGCGGACAACCAAAAGTCCGCCACCGACCTCACCCTCACCCTGATGAAGGCTCCCGGCGGTGTGGCCCTGCTGGTCCTGCTGGGCGCCGCCATCGCCGTCACCGGAGTCATCTACGGCATCCGCGGCCTCAGGAAATCCTTCGAAAAGCACCTGGTCATGCCGGCTGCCCCGCCAGCCCGGACTGCCGTTACAGTGCTTGGCGTCGCGGGGTACGTGGCCAAGGGCACGGTGCTGCTGCTGACGGGACTGCTGATCATGGTCGCCACCCTCCAGGCCCATCCGGAGGACTCCACGGGGCTCGACGGCGGGCTCCGCGCCCTCCGTGACCAGCCCTTCGGCGTCTACCTCCTGGCCGCGGTGGGGGCAGGCCTGATCTGTTACGGCGTATTCATGATGGTGCGCGCCAAGCTGGGCAAATTGAACCACTAGCCTGTTTTGGCGGTTCCACGGGGCTGGCGCTACCCCAAGGGTGGCGCTTCCCCACGGGGCGGCACCTCAGGGCACGGTGATCACGGCCACGGCGCGTTCGGTGGCATCGCGCAGTTCAACGCTTGAGATGCTCCCCAACTGAAGCGGCGTGGCCCCGGTGACCTTGACCCTGCCGCTGGGAGTCGCCGTCCAGGCGCACGCCCGGTCCTCACCGCCATCACGGTCCCGTACCCACAGCGACAGCGTCCCCTCGGCCGGGAGGCTGCTGCCGTTCACGGCAAGCTCCGTTCCCCAGGTCTTCCGGGCGAGGTCGACCCTGAACTGGAGGCCGCCGCCGGACTGTACCGAGTAGGTGGCGTCCGGCTGCGGGGGCCGGGCCAGGAGGGGACCGCCCGCCAGGCCCAGGGCAAGGCAGGCGGCGGCTGCGGCGGCTGCCAGCGCCGTCCACCGCCGTCGTAATGTCCGACGGCGGTGCGCCAGTTTGCGCAGCAGCGGCGCCGGATCGGGGGACGGCACCGGATCCGGCAGCCTCCCGGGCACAGCCGTGAGCGCCACTGCGTCCGGCACGGGGAGGGCGTCGAGCAGCACGGGAATCTTCTCCAGGCCGGCAAGTTCGTCGCGGCACTTCCCGCACTCCTGCAGGTGGGCCTCGAACGTTTCGAGGTCCTTGGCGTCGAGGCCGCCCAGGAGGTAAGCGCCCAGCAGCTGGTGCGGTTCCGCGGTGTTCACCGTTCCACGCCCATCTCGTCCAGGATGGTGCGCAGCGCCCGCACGGCGTAATAGGCGCGGGACTTGACCGTTCCGCTGGGGATGTTGAGCTGGACGGCGGCCTCGTTCACGGTGAAGCGCCGGTAGTGCAGGGCCACCAGGACGTCCCGGTGTTCCTTGCTCAGCCGGACCAGGGCCTCCTCGACCAGCACGCGGTTGAGGAGCTCGTCCACTCTTTCCATGACGACGGCGGGCTCGGTAACGTCGCCTTCCAGCATCTCGGCGGGGCGGCGCTGCGCCCTGCGGTAGTTGTCGATAATGATGTTCCGGGCCGTCCGGTACAGGTAGCTGCGGAGGCTCCCGGTGATTTCAGGCGTTTGCTGCCAGACGCGCAACACGGTTTCCTGGACCACGTCCTCCGCGAGCTGCGGGTCGCGGGAAATGCCCAGCACAAAGCGGCGCAGGGCAGCGCCGTGGTCGCGGTAGATGGACTTCACCACGTCCTCGTCAAGCGGCATGCCGTCCCTCCTGCCGGGTTCTTCGCACAGTTCTTTATACGCCCGTAAAGACGCCATGGGACGGCGGAAGGTTCAATGCGCAGGCGGGGTGAACCAAAGCCCGTCCCGGTGCGTCGTAGGGGTTAGCGTCCGGTGATCCGACGCCGGGCCCAGCCAAGGAGCAAACCATGAAACACACCTTAGCCGCAGGCCTCGCCGCGCTGGCCCTTTCCGCGGCGCTGGCTGCCTGCGGCGGCAGCACCGGCACAGCACCGGCCACCACCAGTCCGGCGGCCAGTCCCGCGGCCACTGCGGGATCACCCGCAGCCACTGCAACCGCCAGCACCGCCGCCGACCTCAAGACGGCCTCTTCAACCGCCGGGACCATCGTTGTGGACGCCAAGGGCATGAGCGTCTACTTCTTCACGAAGGATTCAAAGGATTCCGGCACCAGCGCCTGCACGGACGCCTGCCTTGCAGCGTGGCCGCCGGTCACCACTACCTCGGAACGGCCGTCCGCGGACGGCGTCAGCGGGACGCTGGGCACCATCGCGACGCCGGACGGGAAGAAGCAGGTAACCCTGGAGGGACTGCCGCTGTACTACTTCGCCAAGGACGCCAAGCCCGGCGACATCCTGGGCCAGGGCGTCAACAATGTCTGGTATCTGGCCAGCCCGTCAGGCGCCATGATCAAGGCAGGTGGTGCAGCGTATTGAGAGCCGTGCTTTAGGGCACCGGGACGGTGGGCAGTGTCCGGGGCAGCGGGATGTCCGACGGCCCGGGGACGGGGACCGGCGGGCGGCTGAGGCCGTCCGCGAGGTCCTCCGGAACGGCGGTGGGCAGCGTGCCGGCTGCCGGTACGTCGGCGGGCTTGCCCGGCACGGCCTGGCCGGGAGCGGTTGCCGGGGCTGTGGGCTCTTCGGAAGGCACAGCCGGGACTCCGCCGGCCGGCACGGAATCCGGGGCGGGGGCTGGTACGGCCGGGGCTGTTGCCGGGCCGGCTGGAGTCGCCGGGAGGGGCGCAGCGGGTTCCTCGGCCCGGTTGCCGGCAGGTGCTCCCCCGGAACCGGTCACGAATGACGTGATGCTGTGGCCCAAGTGGGTAAAAGACTCGCGGATCCCCTGGTCCGACGCCGCGGCAACAGCGCCGCCGGCACTCAGCGAAACTGCCACGGACAGCGCGGTGAGCGCGAGGCGCCGCTTGGCCCTGCGGCGCGCCGCCAGCTCATCCGCACGAGGGACATCCTCCACGGTTGCGGTCTGGTGAAGGGCCGCTGCCCCGGCCGGCGCCATCAGCGCAGCGACCGCGGCGGAGGGCTCGGGCGCCGCGTCAGCGAGCTCACGGAGCTCCAGCAGCGCGGGGCGGAGCCGGGCGTCGTCGTCCATGCCTGCCTCCAGGAGCAGCTGGTTTACGAACGCGTCGCTGCGGGATGCTGCGGTGTCACTCATGATTCGCCTGGTTTCTTTGAAGCGTCTGTGCCTTGAGGTTGTGCAGGGCCCTGCGCTGGAGCTGTTTGACGGCTCCGGTGCTTTTGCCCATGATGTCCGCTACTTGTTCTATGGACAGGTCGGCCACTACGCGGAGGGCCAGTACTTCCTGGTGTTCCTCGCTGAGTCCGTCCAGCATTGCAGCGGCGCCGCCTTGAAGTTCAACGGCGTGTTCTTCTGCCGACGGCGTGGTCCTGGCGTCCTGCGCGGGATCGTAGGGGCTCAGCTGGGGCCTGCGCTCCAGCCGGCGGTAATAATCAACCATCCGCGCGTGTGCAATGGAAAAGAGCAGAGACTTGGCGCCTTGGAGCCCGCCGGTGAGAGCGCCGATTTTCGGGTAGAAGGCAAGGAAGACGTCCTGCGTCACCGCCTCCGGATCATCCACCCCGCGCGCCCGGAGGTACCCCTGGACGGGGCCGGCGAAGGACCGGTAGGCAGCACCGAACAGCACCGCCGGATCTGTTCCGGCCGTACTCTCGAGTATGTCGGTCTCTTCTTGGGCCAAAGTGCTTAGCACCAGCGGCTCCTCCATCCCGGGGCGCGGCTCACGCCTGTCCCGGTCTCCGGTTCGGACTGCCAGTCTCCATGGTGTTGCGTGCCGTCATTCGGCATCTGGTCCGGGGCACGTTGCGGCACGTGCGGCTGGCGTTCGTGCAGTCCCGGACTGCCGTACTGCGGGAACGGAGCCACTGCCGTTCCCGCAGTACAGACTACCGACTGGCGGCTAGCGGACCGAAACGGAGGGGGTGTCCACTACGCTGCCGGCCTCGGCGGGGACAGCCGGAACGGCGGGAACGGCAGGTTCGCCGTCGACACCGGGAACGGCGGGAACTGCCGGAACAGCAGGCGCCTCGGGAAGTTCAACATCAACAGCTGCAGACCCTGTGGCGGCGGCGCCGGCTTCGGCGGCGGCGTCAGCCTCGGCAACGACGTCGGCGCAGAAGCTTTCGATGTTTGCCTCGCCTTCAGCGGCGATCACCAGCGAGGAGAAGCCCTCGGAGGAAGCGTTCAGGCCGCCGTTGGTGAAGGCGGTGCACAGGCCGAAGGCTGCGGCACCGGCTGCATCAACGGCCGTGTTGGCACCAGCGGAGGCAGCGGCCTTGGCGGAGACGTTTTCGTCGGTGACGGTGGCGCCGCCTTCGGCCGCAGCGTCGGCGTCTGCATCTGCGGAAGCGTCGGCGTCAGCAGCAGCGTCAGCGGCCGCCTCGGCAGTTGCCTGCGCGTCGCCTGCTGCTTCTGCTGCCAGCTTCGGGGCCGGGGCGCCGAAAAGGTCGTGGGCGGTCTGCTGCGCCTCGGCGGGGAGGACACCGGAAACGGCGGCGGCGCCGGTTCCGCCGACGGCGATGGTGCCTGCTGCCAGGACTCCGGCGGCTACTTTGCTGGTGGCAAGAACGGTGAACAACGACATAAGAGACTCCAGAAACTAGACAACACGTTTGGTTCGGGCCCGGCGGGCGGACCCATCACCTCCTACATCGCAGGGGAAGGCGGAAAGGTTACGGAGGGCCAAAAGTTTTTTTCACGCCCTGCTGCAGGAGGCCGCACCGGCTGCCGGACGGCCGGGACCGGCGGCGCTACGATCGACCCATGCCTACGGATCCGGAACCCACAAAGAAGGCCAGCACCTGGCAAACAATGGTGGACAACAATAAGGCGCTGCTTCTGCGGAAGACAGGCAAAGACACCGCGCACTGGGCAGGTCAGGCCCGCGCGGCCGGCATCAAGGACGACGACGGGCTCCGCACCTGGATGCGGGACGGCTTCGGGGTGACGGGTTACGCCCGGTATGCGGTGTCATGGGAAATGTTCGGCTACCCGGAGTTCATGCTCCGGGACGCCGATGAGCTGCTCGACGACCAGTACGCCGGCCACCCCCGGCTGCGGCCCATCGCGGACGCCATCCTGGGCTGGGCGTCCGCCACCGAAGGCGTGCAGATCCAGATGCGGAAGGGCTACGTTTCACTGCACAGCCCGCGGCGCAAGTTTGCCCAGGTTACCCGCACCACCAATACGGCAGTGGATGTGACCCTCCGGCTCGACGGCCCTGCTGAAGGCAGGATCGAGGCAGCCAGGACCCGGGCGGACGACCCCTTCACCCGGAAGGTGCGCCTGACATCCGTGGACCAGGTGGATGAGGATCTGCTGGACATCCTCGTGACCGCCCTGCAGCAGAACCGCTGACAGGCCAAGGCACGGGACCCGGGCGCGCCTGGAGTACGGCGGCCCGGGCCGTCAATGCCCGGCCGCTAACGCTCCTAGGCGTTGGCCATCTCGGTGTCGGCCTCTTCGAACTCCACCGCGGCCACGATCTCCCGGGTTTCCGGGTTGATCATGTAGGCCTCGTCCTCTTCCTCGACCATGAGGAAGTCGCCGTGATCGGTGGAGAAGTGCCACGCCAGGACGCGCTCGCCGTCGTGGACGTAGTTGGGGTCGCCCATGGTGATCTTGAGGAGCTCATACCCCGCAACGCTGCAGAGCTCGCGGATGATGAGCTCAAAGTCGGGAGCCTCCTCCAGCGCTTCGGCTTCGGCCTGGGCCTTGCGCTCGGGCAGGTCGGTGATCATTGACGCCAGGCGCTCAATGTACGCGCCGACCTCTTCGTCGTCGAGCACCAGCAGTTCCGCCTGGCCGCGCAGCCAGGCAGCGTTAAGCGCGGTGATGTTTTCGCTCTCCAGCAGCTCCTCGAACTCGCCGTCGAGCTCCTCCATCCGGAGGACGCCCTCGGGAGTGTCCTGCGTGTCATCCAGGCCGCCGTCGAGGTAGTTCTCCTCGTCTTCTTCGGAAAGGTCGTCGAACGCCTCAACTGCCCTGTTGAAGAGGTCAAGGTGGGCGGCGGCGCCCATGCCCGCCATGCCTTCGCGGATCAGCGTGTCAGTTTCGGACCTGTCGACGGCGGTGAACACGTACTGCGCGAAACCGCCCTCCAGCGCCTGGGTGAGGTAGAAGTCCACGTAGTAGCTGCGGACGGCCACGGGTGACATCTCTTCGGTCCGGAGCAGGGCGGTGTGCATGGCATCCACGATGCTCACGTTGGCCTCTACGACGTCCTCGTCGCTTGAGTCGATGCTGCTGCTGGTCAGGACGACGGGCTGCTGGCTGGTGATCATGGAAATCCTCACTGCTGTTGACGGGTGGTGCAGGGTACGTTTTCACGCTACGTCGGGCGGGCCGACGTGTTGCTGAGGAAGAAATGAACGTCGGGCGAAGTTTCCGGGTCCGCGAAGTTTCCGGCGCCGGGGCAGCCGGCGAAGGGCGGGAGCCGCGGGAACGGCGGCACGCCACGCCCGGCCGGCGAACTAAGATGGATCAGATAACCACCCACCGGCCGCGGCCCGCCGCGGCCTGCTGAAAGTAGCGCGCACCATTCCATCCCAACCGGACGAAAGTACGGCACTGGCAATACAAACCCCCGCCATCAACGACCGTTCCCTGGCGGCCGGGCTGGCGTATGCCATGGGCAGCCGCGTCTCGGGCATTTCGTTCGACGCCGCCACCGGGCTCATGCTGGGCAAGGTCCGCGGCGGGGCGGACGTGCCCTACTCCACCACTGCCAAGCTGGTCCGCAAGGCAGGCGGCTGGAGCTGCACCGTGGGCGTGTGCAGCTGCCCGGTCCGCAAGGACTGCAAGCACGTGGCCGCGCTGCTCTTCGCCGCCGAGGACAACCCCGCCATCCGCGTGCAGCTGCTGGCGCCGTCAACGTCCACACAGCTGTCCCGCAGCCCGTCCGCTCCCGCCCTGTCCGACTGGGAGCAGGCGCTCAGCCCGCTGATCTCGCAGGGAACCGCACCTCCCAGCACGGGTGTTCCGCTGGCGCTGCAATTTGAGATCGAAGAACCCGCCCCGCACTTCTCCTACACAGGTCGGCGGGACCCGCTCCGCAGCGTGCGCCAGCTCAAGGCCCGGCCGGTGATCATGGGCGCCAAGGGCAAGTGGATCCGCGGTGACGTCTCCTGGACCACCCTGAACTACCTGAACTTCCGGCGCGAGTGCAACCCGGCGCATGTGGAGTGGATGCAGGAGTTCCTGGCCGGCCATTCCGCCGCTGCCGGCCGGACGTACAACCCCTCCGGCTTCTGGCTCGGCCTGAACTCCTACGCCGGCAAGAACCTGTGGAGCCTGCTGGCAGACGCCCGCAAGATCGGCCTCACCCTGGTGCACTCGCGCGGCACTGAGCCTGTGCGGCTCGCCGAAGCCCCTGCCGCCGTCGGCCTTAACCTCGGCCGCTACGGCTCCCCCGGCACCGGACCCTCCGCCGCCGGGGCAGGTTCCCAAGGCACAACAGCTGCCGACGGCGGGCTGGAACTGGCGCCCGCCATCACCGTGGAGGGGGCCGAGGTTGATCCGGCGTCCGTGGGCACCATCGGCCGGCCCGCCCACGGGATCTTCTTCACCGCCGGAGAAGCGTCGTTGCCCGGCGTGCCCGACCCCGACGGGATCATCACCCTTGCACCGCTGGAAAGCGGCCTGAGCGAGGAGCTGCTCGCGTTCGTGACGGCCGGCAGCACCCTGCACATTCCGGCCAAGGACGAATCGCGCTTCCTGACCGGCTTCTATCCGAAGCTGAAGCAGACTGCCCGGGTCACTGCCAGGGACGAATCCGTCGAGCTGCCGGCGCTCGCAGTCCCCACCCTGTCCCTGCTGGCAAACTACGGCGCGGACCACCGCGTGCGGCTGCACTGGGAGTGGCACTACAAGAGCGGAAACCTCGTCACGGCCCAGCCCCTCTGGCGCCACCCCGGCGACCACGGCTACCGCGACGACACCGCCGAGGCCCGCATCCTGGAAGGCATCGGCCAGCCGTGGGACATGGTGCCGGCGCTGGGCGAGTCCGCCACCGGCGGCTGGGGCACCCCCCGGCTCGCGGCCTCCGCCGAACTGACGGGCCTGGACACCCTGGCCTTCACCGAGGAGGTCCTGCCGCGCCTGCGCGAAGCCCCCGACGTCGAGGTGGACACCGTGGGCGACATCGCCGACTACCGCGAGGCCGAGGAAGCTCCGGTGGTGTCCCTCTCCACCAAGGCCACCGAGCAGCGCGACTGGTTCGACCTTGGCATCCAGATCTCGCTGGAAGGCCAGCCGGTGTCCTTCGCCGCGGTGTTCTCCGCCCTGGCCGCCGGGCAGACCAAGATGCTGCTGCCCAGCGGCGCCTACTTCTCCCTGGACCTGCCCGAGCTGCACCAGCTGCGCGCGCTCATTGAGGAAGCCCGCTCGCTGCAGGACAACAAGGACGCGCCGCTGCAGATCAGCCGCTTCCAGGCCGGCCTGTGGGATGAACTGGCCCAGCTGGGTGTCGTGGACGAGCAGGCGGCCGCGTGGCGGTCCGCGGTGGGGGGCCTGCTCGAAGGCGGCATGGACGGCCTCCCGCTCCCCGCCACCCTCAACGCGGAGCTGCGCCCGTACCAGCTGGAAGGCTTCAACTGGCTCACCTTCCTGTACCGGCACAGCCTGGGCGGCATCCTCGCGGATGACATGGGCCTCGGCAAGACCGTGCAGGCGCTGGCCCTGATGTGCGCCGCCAAGGAGCTGGCGCTGGCGGCGGCAGACACTCCAGCGTCCGACGCCGGCGCTCGCCGCAGCGGTGACAGCATCACCGGCGCCATCGCTTCAGCAGGCCAGCCCGACGCCGGTGCTCCCTTTTTGGTGGTTGCCCCCACCAGCGTGGTGGGCAACTGGGCCGCGGAGGCGGCGCGCTTTGCGCCCGGCCTGAAGGTGCACGCCGTCAGCGAGACGTTCGGAAAGAGCGGGCAGGACGCCGCGGAGGTCCTGGCCGGGGCGGACATCGTGATCACGTCCTACGCCCTGTTCCGGATCGATTACGAGTCCTATGCCTCCCGCACATGGTCCGGCCTGGTGCTGGACGAGGCGCAGTTCGTGAAGAACCACCAGTCCAAGGCGTACCAGTGCGCCCGCAAACTGCCGGCGGCGTTCAAGCTGGCCATCACGGGCACGCCCCTGGAAAACAATCTCATGGAGTTCTGGGCCCTGACATCGATTGTTGCGCCGGGGCTCTTTTCCAGCCCCAAGCGCTTCGCGGAGTACTACCAGAAGCCGGTGGAAAAGAACGGTGACAAGGCGCAGCTGGACAAGCTCCGCCGCCGGGTCCGCCCGCTCATGATGCGCCGCACCAAGGACCAGGTGATCAAGGACCTGCCGCCCAAGCAGGAGCAGATCCTGGAAGTGGTGCTGAACCCGCGCCACCAGAAGGTGTACCAGACCCACCTGCAGCGCGAGCGGCAGAAGATC
This sequence comes from Pseudarthrobacter sp. GA104, assembly GCF_009741265.1. Taxonomy (GTDB): domain Bacteria; phylum Actinomycetota; class Actinomycetes; order Actinomycetales; family Micrococcaceae; genus Arthrobacter. Next base: position 2,570,910 of record NZ_WOWL01000001.1, on the reverse strand, counting down.
CTGGGGCTGATCGAGGACGTGAACAAGAACCGGTTCACCATCTTCCAGTCGCTGACCCTGCTGCGCCAGCTCAGCCTGGACGCCTCGCTGATCGACCCGTCGCTCTCGGGCGTGCGCTCCAGCAAGCTGGACGTGCTGTTCGAGCAGCTGGAGGACCTGGTGGCGGAAGGCCACCGCGCCCTCATTTTCAGCCAGTTCACCGGTTTCCTGGGCAAGGTGCGGGATCGGCTGGACGAGGAAAAGATCGAGTATTGCTACCTCGACGGCAGCACCCGCAACCGCGCGGACGTGGTCAACGAGTTCAAGAACGGCAGCGCTCCGGTGTTCCTGATTTCGCTGAAGGCCGGCGGGTTCGGGCTCAACCTTACCGAGGCCGACTATGTGTTCCTGCTGGACCCCTGGTGGAACCCGGCCTCGGAGGCGCAGGCCGTGGACCGGACCCACCGGATCGGGCAGGCCCGGAACGTGATGGTCTACCGGCTCGTGGCGAAGGACACCATCGAGGAAAAGGTCATGGCCCTGAAGGCCCGCAAGTCGCAGCTGTTTTCCGATGTCATGGAAGGCGACGCCCTTGCCGGCGGAGCCATCACTGCGGAAGACCTGGCCGGGCTGTTCAAGGAGTAGTGGCGAAGGCGGGGCTTTGTGCCCTACGTCCGCTTCGGGGAGGCGCCGTAACCTGAAACCGGCAGAGCGGCCGGGGCGCCTGCCGGCTTCCTGGAGGCGAATAGTGAAATCGGCAAACGCAAGCATCATTACCGGCGTCATCCTGATAGCGGTCGGTGTGCTGTTGCTGCTGGACCTCCTCGACGTGATCGAGAGCGCGGCCTATGTGCCGATAGTGATCTTCACCGCTGTGGGGGCTGTATTCGTATCGCTCTTTGTTCGCGGCCGGGAGTTCTGGTGGGCGGCGATCCCCGGATCGGTGTTCCTGGGCCTGGCTGCGGTTGTCGCCGCCACCCAGCTCACCGGCGGCGGCGCGGGAGCGGCCTTCCTGTTCCTGTTCATGGCAGCCGGATTTGCCGCGGTCTACCTTCGCCAGCCGGACAACTGGTGGGCCGTTATCCCGGGCGGAGTGATGTTCACGCTGGCACTCGTCGTGGCACTCCCGCCGCAGGTGCAGGGCATGCCCACCGCCGCCGTCCTGTTCCTGGGCCTGGCTGCCACCTTTGGTGTGCTGTCCCTCGTTCCGGTCCCGGCGGCCGGTCAGGCCGGGCGGATGAAGTGGCCCTTGATTCCCGCCGCTGTCCTTGCAGTGCTTGGGGTGATCTTCGCGCTGCAGTCCACGGTGCTGCTCCTCGCCGCGGACTTCGTGGTGGTTGCCGTCATGATCCTGGCGGGCACTGCCTTGCTGGTCTACGCCTTCCGGGCACGCCATGGCGGACAGGACAAGGCACACGGTTAACACCGGCCCGGGCATGACAAAGGGCCAGTCCCCGGAACTATAAGCCAGCTGCTGCTGGCACCGGTCCGGAGGTTGGCCCCCTGCCTGACTCGTGATCCGGATGGCATGCACCCGGACTTCCTGGGAATCCCTACACGCGCTGCGGAGAGCCCAGCTCCACCGGATCCTCATCCGTAAGGTATGCGAGCTCGGAGTGTGCTGCGAGGTCGATGCCGCGCATCTCGTCCTCGGGATTGATCCGCAGGCCAATCGTCTTGTCCAGGATCTTTGCGAGGATCCAGGTGATGCCGAACGAGTAAACGAGCACCGTGACAGTGGCGAGGGCCTGGACGCCGAGCAGTTCAACGCCGCCGCCGTAGAAGAGTCCGCTGACCCCGTTCGGGGCAGCATCGGTGGCGAAGAGGCCGATCAGGAGCGTGCCCAGGATGCCGCCCACAAGGTGGACGCCCACAACGTCGAGCGAGTCGTCGTAGCCGAGGCGGTACTTCAGTTCAATGGCCAGCGAGCATACGGCCCCGGCGATCGCCCCGATGGCCAGCGCGCCCAGCGGGCTTACCGCGCCACAGGCGGGGGTGATGGCCACGAGCGCCGAGATCAGGCCGGACGCTGCGCCCATGCTGGTGGCTGCCCCGCGGCGGAGCCGTTCCACCAGGGACCAGGCCAGGAGGCCGGCCGAGGCAGCTACGGCGGTGTTGAGGAGAACCACCGACGCCGACTGGCCGGCGGACAGCGCGGAGCCGGCGTTGAAGCCGAACCAGCCCACCCAGAGGAGGCCGGCGCCAACCAGTACCAGCGGGCGGCTGTGCGGCTTGGCGTGCTCCACTTTCGGCCAGCCGGAGCTCTTGCCGAGCACCAGGGCCAGGGCCAGTGCTGCCGCGCCGGCGTTCATGTGCACGGCGGTGCCGCCGGCGAAGTCGATGGCCTTGATCCCGCTGGCGATCCAGCCGCCGGTCACGCTGCCATCCGCCGAAGTGAAGGCGAAGACCCAGTGCGCGATAGGGAAATAGACGATCGTGGCCCAGATGCCGGCAAACAGCATCCAGGCGCCGAACTTCATGCGGCCCGCTGCGGCGCCTGCCACCAGCGCCGTGGTGACGCAGGCGAAGAACAGCTGGAAGGCAGCAAACAGGATGACCGGGATGGACGCCTCCTCATCCGCGGCCAGCAGCTGCCCCATGCCGGGGAATTCGGTGACGTCACCGATCAGCCCCAGCCCCCCAACCGAGTTGCCGAAAGCCATCGAGTACCCGAACAGTGCCCAGAGGACAGCCACCAGGCTGGCGCCGCCGAAACACATCATCATCATGTTGAGAATGCGGCGCGACCCCACCATGCCCCCGTAGAACAGGGCGAGGGCGGGGATCATCATGCAGACCAGCGCCGAGCTGGCCAGTATCCAAGCGACATTTCCCGAATCCATGGGAAACCCCTTTCAAGATGCGAAGAGAGAACGGTAAGTTGCCGTCAGAGCCGCTCCGTGGAGGCACTCCGGGGGAGGGACGCGGATGGAGAGACCACGTTCAGCGGAGGGGCGGCTGTTGCCGTCTGGTTCCAACTGTATGGCGGCTATTTCGGGGTGGGTTTCCGGCGTGTTAAATGATCGTTTCGGTCATCCGCCAGCGAGTTTCAGGCGTCCCTCTGAGCGCAGGGTCCTCCCCCAGGGCCGCCGTGACGGTTTGCTGCGGCACGGGAGACGTGCGGTAGCGCCGCAACCGGGTCGCGATCACTCGTGCGAGTGTTCCGGCGACCTCATTGCGGGCCTGGCCGCCCATGTCGGCCATCATAGGTGGCAGGCCGCGAGGGCTCTGCGGCTAAGCTGGGGAAAACCGCCACTGCACTGCATGCACGGGCACGGCAGCGAGGACCCCGGTGCAATGGTCGCGGAAGGAAGAGGGAATGGCGCGAGCGACAGTCCAGGACGTCGCCAAAACGGCAGGAGTGTCGGTCGGGACAGTTTCACGGGTCCTTAACGGCAGCCCGGCAGTCAGCGCTGCGAGCAAGGAAAAGGTCAAGGGTGCCATCCGCGAACTCAACTACCGGCCGCTGGCTTCTGCCCGCGACCTGCGCCGCGACCGCACCATGCGCCTGCTGGCCCTCGCCAAGAGCCTCGACTCCCCTGTCATCAGCGAAGCCTTCCGTGGCTTCGGGGACGCCGCGGCACTGTCCGGCTATGTCAGCCTCATCGCACCCACCTCGGGGGACCTCGAGCGGGAACAGCAGCTGGTGGACATGCTGCGCAACGGCTCGGTGGACGGCCTGATCCTCTTTTCGCCCACCATGCCGGACGCCGATGTTGAGGCACTGGCAGGGCAACTGAGCGTTGTCCAGGTGTGCGAGATCGTCGATTCCGAGGCGGCATTCGGTGTTTCCATCGACGACCGGCGGGCCGCCGTGGACATCACCCGGCACCTCCTGGCAACGGGCAGCCGGCGCCTGGCGATGATCGGCAACAGGGCGGCACGCTCCGGCCGGCTGCGGGAGGAAGGATTCCTTGCTGCCGTCCGGGAGGCAGGTCTGCAGCCGGAGCACCTGTTGTTCGCTGAGGGCGAGTTCGGTTTCCATGCCGGGCGCCGCCTCACCAGGGAACTCCTGCTGCTGGACCCGCTGCCCGATGCCGTCTTCTGCGGCAGCGATACTGTGGCCGCCGGATGCGTCCGCGAGATTACCGACGCCGGCCTGCGGGTTCCGGACGACATCGCCGTGGCAGGTTTCGACGATTCCGTCCAGGCGGAAATGTGTGTCCCTGAACTGACCACCATCAGGCAGCCCGCCTACGAGATGGGCCGGGTGGCCTTTGAAGCGCTGTTCGCACGCATGACTGAGCCAGGCGAACACCGCCGAGGCCGCACCTTCCTCCCCCACGAGCTCGTGGTCCGCGACTCCACGAAGGGCTAGCACCGGGGGTTGACAGTCCTCGACGGCGGCTGCAAGACTTTTGGAATCGATTCCAAACCTGCGGCAGCCTTCAACGGTGCGACGGGTTGGAATCGATTCCAACCGGCTTCACAGAGCCCCCTCCGCCACCCACCAGTTAAGGAAGCACCCCTTTGATCAACGAGCAGCAGCCGTCAGTGCAGCCCGCCGCCCTTCCCGAAGAAGCACCGGCAGAAGCGTTGCGGGTGGGCGTGGTAGGCATCGGATGGGCCGGCCAGCAGCACCTGAAGGCCTACCACGCCCTTGACGGCGTCAGCATCGTTTCGCTTGCCGGCATGGAGCAGGAACTCCGCGACTCCCTGCAGGCCGAATACGCCATTCCGAACGCCTTCGCGGACTGGAAGGACATGCTGGACCACGGCGGACTGGACGCCGTCAGCGTGGCAGTGCCAACCTTCCTGCACGCCCCCATCACCATCGCCGCCCTGGAACGGGGAATCCACGTCCTGAGCGAGAAGCCCATCGCCCGCAACGCCGTCGAAGGCCAAGCCATGGTTGACGCTGCCCGCAGAGCCGGGCGCGTCCTGGACGTCGCCTTCAACCACCGCCGCCGCGGCGACATCCAGGCGCTGAAGGGCGTCATCGATGCGGGCGGGCTCGGCCGGCCGTACTACGCCAAGGCATCCTGGCTGCGCCGCTCCGGCATCCCCACCCTGGGCAGCTGGTTCACCAACCCGGAGCTTGCCGGCGGCGGACCGCTGGCGGACATCGGCGTCCACGCCCTGGATTACGCCCTGCACCTGCTGGGCGAACCGAAAGTGGTGGCCGTCTCGGCGGCCACCCATTCGGAACTGGGACCACAGGGGCGGGGCGGCGGCAGCGCCTACTCCGCCCTGGCATCCAGCCACGCCTTCGACGTGGAGGACTTCGCCTCGGCGTTCCTCCGGCTCGAGGGCGGCGGAACCCTGGTGATCGAGGCGAGCTGGGCCACGTACCGGGAGACGGACGACCTCCTGGACTTCACGATTTACGGAACGGACGGCGGCGCGGAGCTCAAGGTGCAGGGCGCGCCTTTCCCGCCCGTGGGCCAGCTGCGGGTGTTCACGGACAAGGACGGCGAAAGCGCCGATTACGTCCCGCCGGTACTGCCGGGCCGCGCCCATGATGCAGTGGTGGAGGATTTCGTCACGGCAGTCCGGGGCGGCGAGGCAGTCTGGGGCGGGCATGACGGCTCCCTGGCGCTCTACCGGGCACAGATCATCGACGCGTGCTACCAGTCAGCGCTGGAGCAGAGGGAGGTTCGGCTCTAATGAACGGCAAACTGAAGATCCGGGTATGGAACGAGGGCGTCCACGAGGCCATCAACGAGCCGCCCCACATCGGGGAGATCTACCCTGACGGCATCCACGGTGCCATCGCCGCCGGGCTCCGTTCCTTCTACCCGGAGGCAGAGATTACGACGGCGGTCCTCGCCACGGACGATGAGCACGGCCTCGACGAGGAGGTGCTCGCGGAGACGGACGTCCTGCTGTGGTGGGGACACATGGCCCATCATGAGGTGAGCGACGCCGTCGTCGAACGCGTCCACCGGCACGTCCTCGGCGGCATGGGCCTGATCGTGCTCCACTCGGGGCACTTCGCCAAGGTGTTCACCAGGCTGCTGGGCACCAGCTGCTCGCTCGCCTGGCGGAACGACGGCGAGCGCGAGCTCGTGTGGACCGTGAAGCCCTCGCACCCGATCGCTGAGGGCGTGGACAGCCCCATCGTCATCCCCGAACAGGAGATGTACGGCGAGCTGTTCGATATCCCGGAGCCGGACGACCTCATCTTCATCAGCTCCTTCGCGGGCGGCGAGGTGTTCCGTTCCGGCGTCACCTTCACCCGGGGCAAGGGCCGCATCTTCTACTTCAGCCCCGGCGACCAGGAGTACCCGGTGTACCACCACCCGCAGGTCCAGCGGGTCCTGGCCAACGGCGTGAAGTGGGCGGCCCAGCCGGGCCTGCACCGCTCGGCCCCAGGGGTCACCAACCCCGCGCGGGACTGGTTCAGCTAAGGATGGCTGCAGCCGGCCTCCGGCATGGCAACCCTGGCGACAGCAGCTGCGGGTTTCCCATAGCCGGGGCCGGTTCCAGCGGGTACAACTGAGGGATGACTACCCCGGCACTGGTGTTAGGCCCCATGATGCGGTACGTGGACCAGACCTCGGCGAGCATCTGGGTGGAAACCCGGGACAACGCCAGCGTGACGGTCAGCGCCGGGGCCGGGGAGTGGAAAGCCCGGACCTTCGCCGTCCACGGCCACCACTACGCGCTGGTGGAAGTGGACGGGCTGGAGCCCGGATCCGTGACACCGTACGCGGTGGCCGTCAACGGAGTGCCAGTGTGGCCCGAGCCCGGGACGGGGTTCCTGCCGCCGGTGATCGCCACCCTCAAACCCGGCAAGCCGCTGCGCCTGGCCTTCGGTTCCTGCCGCACCAGCGTCCCGCACGACGAGTCCGGCAACCGGAGCCACGGCGTGGACGCTTTGCGGGCCTACGCAGTGGCGATGAGTTCCGGCGGCGGCGGGGAGCCGTGGCCGGACCTGGTGGCATTTCTCGGGGACCAGGTCTACGCGGATTTAACCAGCGAACAGATGCAGGAATTCATCAAGGCCCGGCGTGATATTGAGGCGCCTCCCGGCGAAGAGCTCAAGGACTACGAGGAGTACGCGCACCTCTACCACCTGGCATGGTCCGACCCCGCGAACAGATGGCTGCTGTCCACCCTGCCCAGTGCCATGATTTTCGACGACCATGACATCCGGGACGACTGGAACTCGTCGAGGAGCTGGCGGGAGGCGATGCAGGCCACCGCCTGGTGGCAGGGGCGCATTGTGGCCGGGCTGGCCTCGTACTGGGTTTACCAGCATTTGGGAAACCTGTCCCCGCAGGAGCGCGCCGCGGATGTGATCTGGCAAAAGATCACATCCCGCCGCGGGGACGGCGAACCGGACATCAGCGCTGAGCTGGACAGTTTCGCCGAACGGGCCGACCAGGATCCGGAAACCTACCGGTGGAGTTACTGCCGCGACTTCGGCGACACCCGGCTGCTTGTGGTTGATTCCCGTGCCGCCCGGAACCTGGACCCTGACCGCCGGGCCCTGCTGGACGACGCCGAAATGGACTGGCTGGACGCCCGGATGCGCGGCGGGTTCCGGCACCTGCTCGTGGCAACGTCCTTGCCGTTCCTCCTGCCGATGGGCCTGCACCACCTTGAAGCCTGGGACGAGGCAGTCTCCGAGGGCGCATGGGGCAGGCTCCCGGCACGGGTCGGCGAGAAACTGCGCCAGGCGGTAGACCTGGAGCACTGGGGTGCCTTCCAAAACAGCTTCCGGCGGATGGCCGCCATGGCCGCGGAGGTGGCAGAGGGGACGCGCGGTCCGGCGCCGGAGACTGTCACCTTCCTGTCGGGCGACGTGCATTTTTCCTACGTCTCCGAAGTGGAGCGGCCCTCGGGAAGCCGCATCATCCAGGCGGTCTGCTCTCCCATCCGCAACCCGCTCCCGCGGCTGATGCGCTCCTTCGGCGCCGTGATGTCCTACGGCCTGGCCGCGCCGATCGGGGCGTTGGCGGCACGCTCCGCCAGGGTTCCGGATCCGCCCTTCCGCTGGTCCGGCATCAAAGGCCCATGGTTCGACAACAACCTGGCCTGCCTCGAAGTGGTGCCGGAGGGCTTGAAGCTGTGGTGGCAGCGGGGCGTGGTGGACGGCGGCGACAACCTCAACCCCCGCCTGGAACGCGTGGCCGAGATAACCGTCGCTCCACGCAGGACGGCAGGAAATGCTGCCGTCCTGCCCTCCTAGATCAGGCCCTGGGCCAGCATGGCGTCCGCTACCTTCACGAACCCGCCGATGTTGGCGCCGAGCACGTAGTTGCCCGGATCGCCGTACTCGTCAGCCGTGGAGGCGCAGCGGTCGTGGATGCCCACCATGATGTCGGTGAGCCGCTCCTCGGTATGTTCGAAGGACCAGGAATCCCGGCTGGCGTTCTGCTGCATCTCCAGCGCCGACGTGGCAACGCCGCCGGCATTGGCGGCCTTGCCCGGACCGAACAGCACGCCGGCCTGCTGGAACACGGCCGCCGCGTCGCGGGTTGAGGGCATGTTGGCGCCTTCGCCGACGGCAAGGAGCCCGTTGCGGACCAGCCGGGCGGCAGCACCGCCGTCGAGCTCGTTCTGGGTGGCACAGGGCAGCGCCACGGTGGCATCGACCTCCCAGACGGAGCCGCCGTCCACGTAGGACACGCCGCCACGGCGTTCGGCATAATCTTTCAGGCGGCCCCGTTGCACTTCCTTCACTTCGCGAAGAAGGGCGACGTCGATGCCCGCCTCATCCACCACGTAACCCGAGGAGTCGGAGCAGGCCACCACAGTGGCACCCAGCGCCTGCGCATTGGCAATCGCATTGATGGCCACGTTTCCGGAGCCTGAGACCACCACGCGCTGGCCGTCGAAGGACGTGCCGCGGGTCTTCAGCATTTCCTGGGTGAAGATCACGGTTCCGAAGCCGGTGGCTTCCGGCCGGACCAGGGATCCGCCCCAGGAAATGCCTTTTCCGGTAAGGACGCCGGATTCGTAGCGGTTGGTGATGCGCTTGTACTGCCCGAACAGGTAGCCGATTTCGCGGCCGCCCACACCAATGTCGCCGGCCGGGACGTCGGTGTATTCACCAATGTGCCGGTACAGCTCGGTCATGAAGGACTGGCAGAACCGCATCACCTCGCCATCGCTGCGGCCGCGGGGGTCGAAGTCCGAGCCGCCCTTGCCGCCGCCGATGGGCATGCCGGTGAGGGCGTTTTTGAAGATCTGTTCAAAGCCCAGGAATTTGACGATGCCCAGGTAGACCGAGGGGTGGAACCGCAGGCCGCCTTTGTACGGGCCCAGCGCCGAGTTGAATTCCACCCGGAAGCCGCGGTTGATCTGCACCCGGCCCTGGTCATCAGTCCACGGCACGCGGAAGATGATCTGCCGCTCCGGTTCGCAGAGCCGTTCCAGGATTGCGGCTTCAAGGAGTTCGGGATGCCTGTCATGGACGGGCCCCAGGCTTTCAAAGACCTCAACTACTGCCTGATGGAACTCCGCTTCGCCGGGGTTCCTGGCCAGGACAGTGTCCCTGATGGCCTCCAGCCGTGCATCCATGAATCTTTCCTCACCGTGGGCGTAACACTGGGCAGCCACGCGGCGGGCGGCGTCGTCCCAAATAGTTTACGCTTCAACTTAACTGATTGCGACCAGCCACTGTTAGGCGGCCCCAATCACAATGCTCTAACCTCCGTATTGTGACAGAAAAATTCCACTTAGCGATAATTCCGTCGGCGCTTCCGGCGGGCGGCGGGGCGTCCTGATGCCGTACGCCTGCCTGCTCCTCTCCGGTGCGGCACTGCTGGTCAACGGACTCGCCACCCTGGGGCACCTGCCCCGCCGCGACGCAGCCGTCCTGAGCCTGGTGGTGGGGATCGTGCAGCTGGTGCTCGGCGTCGTCGTGCTGTCCCTGGGCGGTGCGGCCGGCACGGCGCCGACCGCAGCAGGGATCCTCCTGTTCGGGCTGACCTACGCCTATGCGGGCCTGGACATCCTGCTGGGCCTTGGGGCGAAGGGCCTGGGCTGGTTCTGCGGGATGGTTGCGTTCGTTGCCGTGCTGCTTGCCTTCTTCTGGCTTCCTGCCGATCCCCTGCTCGCCGTGCTGTGGCTGGCGTGGGCGGTGCTCTGGGGCCTGATGTTCGCCTCCCTGGCCTGCGGCCGGAGCGGGCTGGACCCCTTCATGGGCTGGGCACTGGTCCTGGCCAGCCAGGTGACCGCCACGGTGCCGGCCTTCCTGGGAATGGCCGGGCTCTGGCCGCGCAGCGCCCACGTTGCCGCCGGCGCCGCCGGGCTGTTGGGACTTCTCTTCCTTGCCGCGGGGATACTGGCGCGGCGGCCGCCTGCGGGCGAATGGCGCGCACCGGATAAGCCCGGTACCGCTGCCGCCCTGCCCCGGGAGCCGCGGCGCTAGCCGCCGTGGCATACTGCCGTAACCAGTTTCTGCCGGATCCGCCGGCTGGAGGTCGGAAGGGGTTCTTCAATGCAGGAGTTCGTCAGTGCGGACGAAACAGTGCGGCAGCACGTCGTCGATGCGCTCGCGCAGGCGGGGACCGCCCCGGATCGCGCCTTTCAGCAGCGGTTCGACGCACACTTCCCCGACCTGTGCCGCCTCTTCCGCACGCTGTACGGATCCCGGCCGGACTGGCAGGACCAGCTGGCCGCCCTGGTGGTCCAGGGTGCACGCTCCTGGGATGGGCGCCCTGCCGAGCTGAAGGCCCTGGACGCTGAACGGGAGGCCAACAGCGGCTGGTTCCTGTCCAACAACATGCTCGGCGGCGTCTGCTACGTGGACAGGTACGCCGAAAGCCTGGAAGGGCTGCGCACCCACATTCCGTACTTCAAGGAACTGGGCCTCACTTACCTGCACCTCATGCCACTGTTCCTCGCGCCCGAGCCGCACTCCGACGGCGGCTACGCCGTCTCCAGCTACCGCCAAGTCAACCCCAAGCTGGGCACCATGGAACAGCTCCGTGAGCTTGCCTCCGAGTTCCGGACCCACGGCATCAGTCTGGTGGTGGACTTCATCTTCAACCACACGAGTGACGAACACGAGTGGGCCCGCAAGGCGGCGTCGGGGGATCCGGAGTACAGCGACTACTACTGGATCTTCCCCGACCGCACCATGCCGGACGCCTTTGAGCAGAACGTGCGTGAAATCTTCCCGGAAAACCACCCGGGGTCCTTCATCCAAATGGAGGACGGCCGCTGGGTGTGGGCAACCTTCCACACCTACCAATGGGACCTGAACTACTCCAACCCGGACGTCTTCCGGGCCATGGCCGGGGAGATGCTTTTCCTGGCCAACCAGGGCGTTGACATCCTGCGCATGGATGCCGTGGCGTTCATCTGGAAGCAGCTGGGCACCCCCTGCGAAAACCTGCCCGAGGCCCACATCCTCCTCCAGGCCTTCAATGCCGTCTGCCGGCTGGCCGCGCCGTCGCTGCTGTTCAAGTCCGAGGCAATCGTGCATCCGGACGAGGTGGCCCTCTACATCGATCCGGCCGAATGCCAGCTCTCCTACAATCCGCTGCAGATGGCGCTGATCTGGGAATCCCTGGCCACCCGGGACGTCTCGCTGCTGGCGCAGGCGCTCGAACGAAGGCACAACATCCCGGACGGCACGTCCTGGGTCAATTACGTGCGCAGCCATGACGACATCGGCTGGACCTTCGCCGACGAGGACGCGGCAGAGCTTGGCATCAACGGCTTCGACCACCGCCGTTTCCTGAACTCCTTCTACGTCAACCGGTTCCCGGGCAGCTTCGCCCGCGGCGTCCCGTTCCAGGACAATCCCAAGACCGGGGACTGCCGGATTTCAGGTACCACGGCGTCCCTGTGCGGCATGGAGGTGGACCCGGCCGAGGCGGTGGAGCGGATCCTCCTTGCCCACTCGGTGGCCTTCAGCACCGGCGGCATCCCGCTCCTGTACCTGGGCGACGAGGTGGGGCAGGTCAACGACTACGGGTATGCAGAAGAGGAAGGGCACGAGGCCGACAGCCGCTGGGTGCACCGGCCCCACTACCCGGCGGGCCAATACGCGCTCCGCCACGACCCGTCCACCCCCGCGGGCGCGGTGTACGCCGGCCTGAAGCGGATGGTTGAGGTCCGGGCGGCCACGCCTGAACTGGCCGGTACCAGGCTGGTGGATTTTTCCACCAACAACCGTTCCGTCCTTGCCTACCAGCGGCCCGGCGCCGCGGCTGAAACACGGGTCCTGGCGCTCGCCAACTTCAGCGACCAGCCCCAGGCCCTGCCCGCCGAAACCTTCTCCGGGTACTCCCCTGCCGCCGTCGACCTTCTCTCCGAAGCAGCGCTGCAGCTGGACGAGGGGGTCACGCTCCTCCCCCGCCAGTACCTCTGGCTGCGCGTCACTCCCGTTTAGGCCCGTCCCATCCCAACTAGGTAGCGCTAAGTGTCGTTTTGGCCGCCCAAAACGACACTTAGCGCTACCCAGTTGGGCGGGCGGGGGCGGGGCGTGAAACCATACGGATCATGGCCCAGAAGATTGCGTACCAGGGTGAGCCCGGCGCCAACTCCAATATCGCGTGCAAGCAGATGTTCCCCGACATGGAAAGCGTGCCCTGCGCGAGCTTCGAGGACGCGTTTGAACTCGTGTCCAGCGGCGAGGCCGAGCTGGCCATGATCCCGATCGAGAACTCCATCGCCGGCCGGGTGGCGGACATCCACATCCTGCTGCCGCAGTCCAACCTGCAGATCGTGGGGGAGTTCTTCCTGCCCATCCACTTCGACCTGCTTGGCATCCCGGGCAGCACCATCGAAGGTGCCACCGAGGTGCACAGCCACATCCACGCCCTGGGCCAGTGCCGGAAGCTCATCCGCGAGCACGGCCTCAAGCCCGTCATCGCCGGCGACACCGCGGGTTCCGCCCGGGAAGTCAGCGAATGGAACGATCCCCGCAAGCTGTCCCTCGCTCCCCCGCTCGCGGCCCAGATCTATGGCCTGGAAGTGCTGGCCTCACGGGTTGAGGACGACCCCTCCAACACCACGCGCTTCGTGGTCCTGGCCCGGGAAAAGGAGCTGCCGGCGCGGGATGAGCTTCCCGGACCGGCAGTCACCAGCTTTGTGTTCCGCGTCCGCAACGTCCCCTCGGCCCTGTACAAGGCGCTGGGCGGCTTCGCCACCAACGGCGTGAACATGACCCGGCTGGAAAGCTACATGGTGGGCAACGAATTCGCCGCCACCATGTTCATGGCCGACGTCGAAGGCCACCCCGAGGACCTGCCGTTGAAGCTGGCCCTCGAGGAACTGGACTTCTTCACCACCGAGGTGCGGATCCTGGGCGTCTACTCCGCCGCGGACTACAGGACGGCTCAGACCGTCAGCGGCTGACCCGCTGCATGGCGCGGCTTAAGGAGACCGGCGAAGAACTCCGCCAGCTCCGCCGTCGCCGCGAGCGGCAGGACGTTGGCCACGTACTGGTCCGGACGGACCACCACCACCACGCCGCCGCGGTCCAGGCCCCGCAGCTCGAAGATGTCCGCGCTGGGATCGGTGGCGTACACCTTCTCGTAGTCGGTCAGCTTGAACGGGCCCACCTGCGGCCTGAACACCGCCGGTACCGCGTTGATGTCAACGGCGGTGTGGGGCTGCTGGTAAACCACTTTCACGTCGAACCAGGCATCCGGGTCAGCGTCCGACGGCGTCGCGGCCAGCGGTGACTGCGGCGAGTTCGCCAGCCACTCGGCGAAGTCCGCCACACCTGAGTGCCCGCCGGCCGGTGCCGCGTCGGCGAAAACGTAGATCCGCCAGCGGCCGTCAGCCGTAGCGTGGTGGCCCAGGTGCATCGGGTTGGTATCGCCCACCCGCACCACGGGCGCCGATTTGAGGCGCTTGCCCACGGGAAAACCCGTGGCCAGGTCCTGGTGGATGTCGCTGCCGGTCACCATCGACGGCGTGTACTGGGTCATGAAGCCGGCCGGGAATTCAGCGGTGCGCACGTAGAAGTCCTCAAGGTCCGAGGGGTGTTCGAACTCTTCGGGCTTCTTGGCCATCATGGTGGACCACTCCTTATCGAAATCGATAAGGTTCTTCGCCACAACCTGGCGCTCCTCGGAGTAGGTGGACAGCAGGCTCTCCGGGCTGCGGCCTTCCAGCACGTGCCCCAGCTTCCAGGCCAGGTTGAAGCCGTCCTGCATGGAGACATTCATGCCCTGGCCGGCCTTGGCACTGTGGGTGTGGCAGGCGTCGCCGGTGATGAACACCCGCGGTGTGCGGGTGCCGCGGTCCTCCGGAAGGACGTCGTCAAACCTGTCCGTCAGGCGGTGGCCCACCTCGTAGACGCTGTGCCATGCCACGTTGCGCACGTCCAGCGTGTAAGGGTGGAGGATCTCGTTGGCCTTGTGGATGATCTGCTCGATGGTGGTTTTGCGGATGGCGCCCTTGGTGTCCGGATCCACCTCGCCAAGGTCCACGTACATGCGGAAGAGGTAGCCGCCTTCCCGGGGGATCAGCAGGATGCTGCCTTTCTCACCCTGGATGGCGCACTTGGTGCGGATGTCCGGGAAGTCGGTAACGGCCAGGACATCCATAACGCCCCAGGCGTGGTTGGCGGCGTCGCCGGCGAGGTGGCAGCCAATGGCGTCCCGCACCTTGCTGCGGGCGCCGTCCGCACCAACAACGTACTTGGCGCGGACCACCCGCTCCTGGCCTTCGCTTGGGCCGGAGGTGCGGGCGAGGGTCACAGTGACGGGGTACTCCCCCTGGCCCGTGACTTCAAGGCCGCGGAATTCGTAGCCGTAGTCGGGCTTCATGCGGGTGGGCGAGTTGGCCATGACCTCGGCGAAGTAATCCAGGACGCGGGCCTGGTTCACGATGAGGTGCGGGAATTCACTGATCCCCATCTCGTCGTCCACGGCACGGGCGGCCCGGACGATGCGCGAGTGGTCCGCCGGGTCCGGCTTCCAGAACGCCATTTCGGTGATCCTGTATGCCTCGGCGATGATCCGCTCGGCAAAACCGAAGGCCTGGAACGTCTCCACGCTCCGGGCCTGGATGCCGTCCGCCTGGCCGATGGGAAGACGCCCTTCCCGGCGTTCAACAATGCGCGTTGTGACATTCGAGAACTGGGAAAGCTGCGCGGCTGCAAGCATGCCGGCAGGTCCGGTGCCCACAATCAGCACGTCGACTTCGTCCGGAAGGTCAGCAGGCCGGTTGATGCCGACGCCTGCCGCAGGCTTGACCCGGGGGTCGCCCGACACGTAACCGTGGTGGTGAAACTGCACGGGATTCCTCACTTCGTTGTGTGGCGCTTCAGCTGCACGAGCTGTTCGATAATAGAATTTCAGGTTCCATATAAGAAACCCTGCGATTGAGCACCACAGTACGCCACCTGTGACGGGGACTACAAGGGACCGGGATTCCCTCGGGAAAAGGGGTTGACGAACGCCGACGCGAGCGCGATAGTGATCGTATACGATTTTGTACTCGATGAGGAGACGGTTTGGAGCAGGTCAACGGGGACACCCTTGCAGCGGCACGCAAGGTCATCGCGGTGCACATCAACTACCCCAGCCGGGCCGCGCAGCGGGGACGCACGCCGGCCCAGCCGTCGTACTTCCTCAAGCCGTCCTCGTCGCTCTCGCTGAGCGGCAGCGCGGTGGAACGGCCTGCCGGCTGCGAGCTCCTCGGCTATGAGGGGGAGATTGCCCTGGTCATCGGCAAGGCCGCCCGCCGGGTCGGGCTCGAGGACGCGTGGAGCCACGTCGCCGCCGTTACCGCGAGCAACGACCTGGGCGTGTATGACCTGCGCTGGGCGGACAAAGGCTCGAACCTGCGTTCCAAGGGCGGCGACGGCTTCACTCCCGTGGGCCCCGCACTGATCCCGGCAGACGCCGTCGACCCCGCCAAGCTGCGCATCCGCACCTGGCACAACGGCCAGCTCGTCCAGGACGACACCACGGAGGACCTGCTTTTCCCGTTCGCCCGCCTGGTCGCCGACCTCTCCCAGCTGCTCACCCTCGAGGAAGGGGACATCATCCTCACCGGCACCCCCGCCGGCGCCTCCGTGGCCAGGCCCGGGGACGTGCTGGAGGTGGAGGTGGGCACGCTTGATGGCAGCCCCACCACCGGCCGCCTGGTCACCAGGGTGGAGGAAGGCACGACGCCGTTCGCTGACTTTGGTGCCGGCCCCAAGGTTGACGACGTGCAGCGGGAGGAAGCGTGGGGTTCGCGCGAAGCTGCCGGCCTTCCTGCTCCGGCCAGCGTCCTCACCCCGGTACTGAAAGCCAAACTCGAGAGCGTCGCCACGGCCACGCTGTCCTCGCAGCTGCGCAAACGCGGCCTTAATAACGTCAGCATCGACGGGCTGCAGGCCACGCGCCCGGACCGCCGCGTCGTCGGGCTGGCCCGGACCCTGCGCTACGTCCCCAACCGGGAGGACCTGTTCAAGTCCCACGGCGGCGGCTTCAACGCCCAGAAGCGCGCCATCGATTCCGTGAACGAGGGCGAAATCCTGGTGATGGAGGCCCGCGGCGAGAAAGGCACCGGGACGGTGGGTGACATCCTGGCCCTGCGCGCCCAGGTCCGCGGCGCCGCGGCGATCATCACGGACGGCGGCGTCCGGGACTACGCCGCCGTGGCCGGACTGGAGATGCCCACCTACTTCGCCAACCCGCACCCCGCGGTGCTGGGACGCCGCCACGTTCCGTGGGACACGGACATCACCATCGCCTGCGGCGGTACAACGGTGCAGCCCGGCGACATCATCGTGGCCGACTCCGACGGCATCCTGGTGATCCCGCCGGCCATCGCCGGGGAACTCGTCGAGGACTGCATTCGGCAGGAACAGGAAGAAGCCTTCATCTTCGAGATGGTGAAGCAGGGCAACAGCGTTGACGGCCTCTACCCCATGAACGCCCAGTGGCAGGCACGGTACGAGGACTGGAAAGCGGGCAAGAGCAATGACTGAGGCAGTATTGGCCGCGGGCAGCAAGTCGCAACAGGCCTACGACGCAGTGAAGGCCCGGATTGTGGAAGGAACCTACACCCCCGGGTACCGGCTGGTGCTCGGCAGCATCGCCAAGGACCTCGGGTTCAGCGTGGTCCCGGTCCGGGAAGCCATCCGCCGGCTCGAGGCCGAAGGACTGGTGAAGTTCGAACGCAACGTGGGCGCCACCGTGGCCGGGATCGACCCCACCGAGTACCTCTACACCATGCAGACCCTGAGCATCGTGGAAGGTGCCGCCACCGCGCTGTCTGCTCCGCTGGTCGATGCCGCGGCGATTGCCCGGGCCCGCGCCGTGAATGAGGAGATGCGCGAGTGCCTCCAGCATTTTGACCCCGTCCGCTTCACCCGGCTCAACCAGGACTTCCACAGCATCCTGTTCGAGCGCTGCCCCAACCCGCACATCCTGGACCTGGTCCACCGCGGCTGGAACCGGCTGGCAGCTTTGCGGTCCTCCACGTTCCGCTTTGTCCCGGGCCGTGCCCGCGAATCGGTGGAGGAGCACGAAGGGCTGCTGCAGCTCATCGAATCCGGAGCAGACCCCGATTCCATCGAGAAGGCCGCCCGCCTGCACCGCTCCGCCACCCTGGACGCCTACCTCGCCCAGACCACCCCGCAACCAGCAACGCGGGGTCACTAAACGCCCAATAAACGGCCCCAATCGGCCCAGAAGTGACCCCGCGTTGAACTATCACGAAGGAAACAACAATGACGTTCACTGCAGAACAGTCCGCCACCCACTACGTGCCGCAGGACCTTCCCAACCACATCCAGCACTACATCAACGGCGAGTTCGTCGACTCCGTCTCCGGCAAGACCTTCGACGTCCTGGACCCGGTATCCAACACCAACTACGCCACCGCCGCCGCAGGCCAGAAGGAGGACATAGACCTCGCCGTCGCCGCCGCCCGGGAAGCGTTCACCAACGGCCCGTGGCCGAAGATGAAGCCCCGAGAACGCGCCCGCGTCCTGAACAAAATCGCGGACGCCGTCGAGGCGCAGGAAGCCCGGCTTGCCGAGCTCGAGACGTTTGATACCGGCCTGCCCATCACCCAGGCCAAGGGCCAGGCCCTCCGCGCGGCGGAGAACTTCCGCTTCTTCGCCGACCTGATCGTGGCCCAGTTCGACGACGCCATGAAGGTCCCCGGCTCACAGATCAATTACGTGAACCGCAAGCCGATCGGCGTCGCGGGCCTCATCACCCCGTGGAACACCCCGTTCATGCTGGAGTCCTGGAAGCTCGCCCCGGCCCTGGCCACCGGCAACACCGTGGTCCTCAAGCCAGCCGAGTTCACCCCGCTCTCCGCCTCGCTGTGGGCCACCATCTTCAAGGACGCCGGCCTCCCTGACGGGGTGTTCAACCTGGTCAACGGCCTCGGCGAGGAAGCCGGCGACGCCCTGGTCAAGCACCCGGACGTCCCGCTGATCTCCTTCACCGGCGAGACCACTACCGGCCAGACGATCTTCCGCAACGCCGCAGCCAACCTCAAGGGCCTGTCCATGGAACTCGGCGGCAAATCCCCCTGCGTCGTATTCGCCGACGCCGACCTGGACGCCGCCATCGACTCGGCCCTGTTCGGCGTCTTCTCCCTCAACGGCGAGCGCTGCACCGCCGGCTCCCGCATCCTGGTGGAACGCGCCATCTACGACGAGTTCTGCGAAAAGTACGCCGCCCGCGCAAAGAACATCGTCGTCGGCGACCCGCATGACCCCAAGACCGAGGTGGGCGCCCTGGTCCACCCCGAACACTACGAAAAGGTGGCCTCCTACGTGGAGATCGGCAAATCCGAAGGCCGGCTCCTGGCCGGCGGCGGCCGGCCCGAAGGACTCCCCGACGGCAACTACATCGCACCTACGGTGTTTGCCGACGTCGCCCCCGACGCCCGGATCTTCCAGGAGGAAATCTTCGGCCCCGTCGTCGCGATCACCCCGTTCGAGAACGACGACGAGGCCCTCGCCCTGGCGAACAACACCAAGTACGGCCTCGCCGCCTACATCTGGACGCAGAACCTCACCCGCGCCCACAACTTCTCGCAGAACGTCGAGGCCGGCATGGTCTGGCTGAACAGCCACAACGTCCGCGACCTGCGCACCCCGTTCGGCGGCGTCAAGGCCTCGGGGCTGGGCCACGAGGGCGGCTACCGCTCCATCGACTTCTACACCGACCAGCAGGCCGTCCACATCACCCTCGGCACCGTCCACACCCCCAAATTCGGCGCCTAGCCAACCCCTTTCAAAGAAGAGAGACCATCATGAGCAACCCGTTCACCGGCCCTATCCCCACCCCCACTGTCCCGGCTCCGGACATCGTCCGCTGCGCCTACATGGAAATCGTGGTCACCGACCTCGCCAAATCCCGCGCGTTCTACGTGGACATGCTCGGCCTGCACGTCACCGAAGAAGACGAGAACGCCATCTACCTGCGTACCCTGGAGGAGTTCATCCACCACAACCTGGTGCTGCGCAAGGGACCCGTCGCCGCCGTAGCGGCCTTCGCCTACCGGGTGAAGTCCCCCGCCGAAGTGGACGCCGCAGAGGCGTACTACCGCGAGTTGGGCTGCCGGGTTGAACGCCGCAAGGAAGGCTTCACCAAGGGCATCGGAGACTCCGTCCGCGTCGAAGACCCGCTGGGCTTCCCGTACGAGTTCTTCTACGACGTGGAGCACGTGGAGCGCCTTACCCAGCGCTACGACCTCTACTCCGCCGGTGAGCTGGTCCGCCTGGACCACTTCAACCAGGTCACCCCCGACGTCCCGCGCGGCCGCAAATACCTCGAGGACCTCGGCTTCCGCGTCTCGGAGGACATCCAGGATTCCGACGGCGTCACGTACGCCGCATGGATGCACCGCAAGCAGACCGTCCACGACACCGCGCTCACCGGCGGCAACGGGCCGCGGATGCACCACATTGCCTTTGCCACGCACGAGAAGCACAACATCATCCAGATCTGCGACAAGATGGGCGCCCTGCGCATCAGCGACCGGATCGAACGCGGCCCCGGCCGGCACGGCGTGTCCAACGCCTTCTACCTCTACATCCTGGACCCGGACGGCCACCGTGTGGAGATCTACACCCAGGACTACTACACCGGCGATCCGGACAACCCCACCATCACCTGGGACGTCCACGACAACCAGCGCCGCGACTGGTGGGGCAACCCCGTGGTCCCCTCCTGGTACACGGAGGCCTCCCTGGTCCTGGACCTGGACGGCAACCCGCAGCCGGTCATCGAGCGCGAGGAAAAGAGCGAAATGGCGGTCACCGTGGGTGCCGACGGCTTCTCCTACACCCGGAAAACAGAAGGAGAAGGCGCCGGTGCCACTGAACAGAAGACCGGCTTCAAGCTGGGGGCGCAGGTCTAGATCATGCTGGATGACAGGACGATCGAGGCCATCGCGGACGAACTGGTCGAGGCGGGCCGTAACCGGAAACCTGTGCCGCGCCTGACCGCACGCTACCCGGACATGACGGTGGAGGACTCCTACGCCGTGCAGCTGTTGTGGCGGCGGCGGAACGAGGAAGCCGGACGGAGCCTGGTGGGGCGCAAGATCGGCCTCACGTCCAAGGCCATGCAGGCCGCCACCGGCATCACCGAACCGGACTACGGCGCCATCTTCGATGACATGGTGCTGGAAACCGGCTGCTCCGTGGACTGGGACCAGTACACCCACCCGCGGGTGGAGGTGGAGCTGGCCTTCGTCCTGAAAGACGGGCTGAAAGGCCCGGGCTGCACCATCTTCGACGTCCTGAAAGCCACCGACTACGTTGTCCCGGCCCTGGAGATCCTGGATTCCCGGATCGAGATGGAAGGCAGGACCATCGTGGACACCATCTCGGACAACGCGGCGATGGGCGCCATGGTGATCGGCGGCCGGCCCGTGAAGCCCGACGCCGTGGACCTCCGCTGGGTCTCCGCCATCCTCTACAAGAACCAGACCGTTGAAGAGACCGGAGTCGCCGCCGGGGTCCTGGACCACCCGGCCAACGGCGTCCACTGGCTGGCCAACAAGATCGCCGCCCACGGCGACTCACTGAAAGCCGGCGACATCATCCTCGCCGGTTCCTTCACCCGCCCGCTCTGGGTGTACAAGGGAGATACCGTCCACGCCGACTACGGACCCCTGGGGAGTGTCACATGCCGCTTCGAATAGAGGACACCTTCCGCGACGCCCTCGCTGGGGCGGACCGGCCGCTGGCCGGGATGTGGGTCTGTTCCGGAAGCCCCCTGGTCGCCGAGCTGTGCGCTGGATCCGGGCTGGACTGGCTCCTGGTGGACGCAGAGCACAGCCCTAACAGCCTCGAATCCATCCTCGCCCAGCTCCAGGCCATCCACGGCTACCCCGCCCACACCATGGTCCGCCCGCCCGCCAACGATACCGTGCTCATTAAGCAGTACCTGGACCTGGGCGTGCAGAACCTGCTCATCCCCATGGTCAACTCAGCCGCTGAGGCGGAAGCCGCCGTGGCCGCAACCCGCTACCCGCCGCAGGGCGTCCGCGGGGTCGGCTCGGCCCTGGCCCGCGCGGCACGCTGGAACCGGGTCCCGGACTACCTCGCCCGGGCCAACGAGACCATCAGCGTCACCGTACAGATCGAATCCGAAGCCGCGGTAGCCGTCGTGGAAAACATCCTGGCGGTCGACGGCGTCGACGCCATCTTCGTGGGCCCGTCCGACCTCGCCGCCTCCATGGGCCTGCTGGGACAGCAGGAACACCCCGAGGTGCGCGCCGCCGTCGAACACTGCCTCGCTGCCGCCAAAGCCGCCGGGAAACCCGCGGGCGTTAACGCCTTCAACCCGGACACCGCCCGCCACTACCTCGACCAGGGTGCCAACTTCATCCTGGTGGGCGCCGACGTCGCCCTCCTGGCAAGGGGCTCCGAAGCCCTGGCAGCGCAGTACATCCAGGCGGCGGAGGCTGCCGATCGCGACAACACCGCCAGCTACTGACGTCGTCCCGCATTCACCTGCCTCGCGTGACGCCTCGCAGAGGTGAAGACAGCCAGCAGGCCATCTGTTCAGCATATTAGCCATAAGCCAGTATAGTGAACGAATGACCTCCACAATCACCCTTGCGATTGCTGTACCGCTCGAAGCAGAGCTGGTGGAGCAGATCCGCGCCGTCGATCCGTCAGTTACCGTCCTCTACGAGCCCGAGCTCCTGCCACCCGAGCGTTACCCGGCCGACCACTCCGGCGACCCGGCCTTCAAGCGCACTCCAGCCCAGGAAGAGCGCTACTGGGCCATGCTCAACAGCGCACAGGTGCTTTACGGCTTCCCCAACGAAAGCCCCGCCGGCCTCGCCCGCATAGCCCGCGAGAATCCGCGCCTGCAGTGGATCCACGCAATGGCCGCAGGGGCGGGCGGAGCCGCCAAGGCCTCCGGACTGGACCAGGACATCCTGCAAAAGTTCAAGATCACCACATCAGCCGGCGTCCACGCCCTGCCCCTCGCCGAGTTCGCGGCGCTCGGAATCCTCAACGGCTTCAAACGGAGCGCAGAACTGGCCCAGGACCAGGCCGCCAAAACATGGCCTGAACTGCGGATCCCCACCCGCCTGGTCAACGGCTCCACATTGGTGGTCACCGGGCTGGGCGAAATCGGGCTGGAGACCGCAAGGATCGCCAGGGCGTTGGGGATGAAGGTCAGCGGAACCAAACGGTCCGTGGAACACATCGACGGCATCGAGCAGGTGGTGGACAACGCCGGCCTTCCGGCCCTGCTGGCCACGGCCGATGCAGTAGTGAACACGCTGCCCGGCACCGCCTTCACGGAGAAGCTTTACAACCATGAAACGTTCGCCGCCATGAAGCCCGGGACGGTCTTCATCAACGTGGGCCGGGGCACCGTCGTCGACGAAGAGGCCCTGCTGGAAGCCCTCAACAACGGCCAGGTCGGCTACGCCTGCCTGGACGTCTTCGCCGTCGAGCCCCTTCCGGAGGACAGCCCCCTCTGGGAGCACCCCAGGGTCATGGTCTCCCCGCACACATCCGCCCTCAGTGCCGCCGAGAACCGCCTCATCACCGAGCGCTTCTGCAGCAACCTGCGGACCTTCCTCGACGGCGGCGACCTCCCCCACCTCGTGGACACGGTCCACTTCTACTAAGCCCCCCGGCTCGAAGCACGGTCAGGAGAAATCCATGCGCATCGCAAGAATCAAGACGGCAGAGGGAGCCCGGCACGCCGTGGAGCGGAGCGGGATGTGGCACCACATTGTTGATCCGTTCGAGGAACCCTTCAGCTACACAGGGCACACCACCTCCGGCGCAGATGCCGTGTTCCTCGCCCCGGTCCGGCCGGCTGTGGTGCTCGGCATCGGACACAACCGGACGCTGAACGACCATCCGCTGCCCATCCAGGCCTGGCATAAGTCTGTGCACACCCTCGCCAATCCCGGCGATCCGGTGGTCGCCGTCCGGGACCGCGGCACGGTCAACGTGGAAGGCGAACTCGCAGTGGTCATCGGGAAACAAGCGAAGGAGCTGACGCCCGGCAACGCCTTGGAGCATGTCCTCGGCTATACGTGCGTCAATGACGTGACCAACGTGGACCAGGGCCTGGTGGATGAACGGAACTTCCAGGGCAAGGCCGGCGTGAACTACACGCCCCTTGGCCCGTGGATCGAAACCGACATCCCGGATCCGGACCTTGTGGGAATCGACGTCATCGTCAACGGAGTGGCCCAGGCGAACTCCGGGACGTCCAACCTGCCCTCCTCAGTGGTGGAGTGCCTCGTCTACGTAACTTCCTGGCTGACGCTGGAACCCGGCGACGTGCTTATGACAGGGGCTCCCGGGACCGCAGTGGCAGTCCTGCCGGGCGATCAAGTGGACATCGTGATCGAGGGAATCGGCACCCTTACAAACAAGGTCGCCTGAGTTCCCCCGCCTTCCGGAGCACGCATGGCATGGGACGCGATGACGCGCGCCCCTATGATGGATGGTGTTCAGTCAAATGAACACCAGTTCGTCCTGCCGCGGCAACCCGAAGGAGAATCATGGCCGATTCCCGCAACTCCGGCCCTCAACCAGACAACCAGGGCAACGCCTCACCCGCCCCCGCCGTCACGCGGGCGGCAGCCGTCCTGGATGCACTGGCCTCCTCCGCCACTGGCCGCCTCACCCTCAGCGACCTCTCGCGGGAAGTAGGCATCCCCAAATCATCCACGTCGAACCTGCTGCTGGCGCTGGAGGAAGCCAGGCTTATCAACCGCCAGGGCAGTGAGTTCACCCTTGGCCGCAAGCTGGTTGAACTCGGCGCGGCATACCTTGGCCGCCTGGATGAGGTGCAGGAGTTCTACCGCTACTGCGAGCAGGCCCCGGTACTCTCCGGCGAGACCGTTCGCATCGCGATGCTCGACGGCTTGAACGTTATCTACCTAGCGCGCTACGAGGGCCACCCCGCCGTACGACTGACGTCGAATATCGGCGACAAAATGCCAGTCTCGCTCTGCGCAGTGGGCAAGGCACTGATAGCGCGGCTGCATGACCATGACATCGAGGAACTCTTCCCCGATGACGCGGAACTGCCCGTGCTGACGCCGAAGTCGCTGCGCACGGGAGCCGAATTCAAGGCACAGCTGCAGACCATCCGCGAACAGGGCTACGCCTTTGAGGACGAGGAATCCACCACCGGCGTGGTCTGCCTGGCCGTTGCCGTGCCCACCCGCGGAGCCCACGGTCCCAGCCTCGGCCTGTCAGTGACAGCACTCAAGGCCACGTACACGCCTGAGCAGGGTGCCCAGATGGTCAAGGAACTCCAGGAACTCGCCCATTCCCTGGGCAACCCCATGGGGTAACCGCCGCCGCTTCCTTCACAAACGCATTCACCCTTGCCGTCTGTTCAACTTGCTGTATTGTGTTCAGCATAGTGATCGATGCAACAGGTGTCGTTGCTATCCCACCAGGCCAACGAGGGTCTGGAGTGCGTTTAAGGGAGTTACTGTGACAACTCGTACTAAATCACCGCAGACCGACAGGAACGGCCATGTGGTCGAACCGGGGCAGCTGCGAAGGGCAACGCTTGCCAGCTCTGTAGGGTCAGCCCTCGAGTACTACGACTTTTACATTTATGGCCTCGCGTCAGCACTGATCTTTGGTCCGCTGTTCTTTTCCCCCTTGGGTGAAAGCGGCGCAGTCATCGCCTCGTTTGCCACGTACGGCGTCGGCTTTGCCGCGAGGCCCTTCGGCGGGGTGGTCTTTGGCTACATCGGAGACCGCTTCGGCCGGAAGATGGTGCTGATCCTCACCATCGGCCTGATGGGAATGGCAAGCTTCGCCATCGGCCTCCTGCCCACCTTTGAACAGGCAGGAATGCTCGGTGCCGTCCTGCTGGTCGCCCTCCGCATCCTCCAGGGCCTTGGCGCCGGCGCCGAGCAGGCCGGGGCAACCACGCTGATTTCCGAGGTGGCTCCGCGAAGCCGGCGCGGGTTCTTTGCCTCCCTGCCCTTCGTGGGCATCCAGCTGGGCACCCTGCTCGGAGCGGGCACGTTCGCCCTGATGGCCCTCGCGGACCGGGATGTCCTGCTGGGCTGGCTGTGGCGGGTACCCTTCCTGGCCAGCGTCATTCTTATTGTTATAGCTGTCTTTATCCGGCTCCGACTGAAGGAAACACCGGTCTTCCAGGAGCTGGAGAAGCACAAAGCGGTGGTCAAGAATCCGGTGGGTCAAATCTGGAAGCACTCCAAGAAGAACGTGCTCGTCGGAATCGGCCTGCGCATGGGTGAAAACGGCAACTCGTCGGTTTACTCCGCGCTTCTGGTCTCATTCATCAGCCTTCCAGCCGGCGTATTCCCGGGCGACAAGTTCATTGGTCCAACAGGATTGCTGATCGCCGCCGGCTGCGCAGCAGTCATGGTGGTCACCTTCGGCGCCCTGTCCGACCGGTTCGGCCGGGTTCCCGTGTACCGCTACGGGGCACTATTCCAGGCCCTCATTGCACTGCCCGCGTTCTACCTGGTCACGCTGGGCAACGTCACCCTGGTTTGGGCAGTGATGGCGGTAGGCATCGCCCTGGGTGTGCAGTCCATGCTGGGTCCGCAATGCGCCCTGCTGCCTGAACTCTTCGGCTCCCAGCACCGGTTCACCGGCGTGGCCCTCAGCCGTGAACTCTCGGCAGTCCTCGCCGGCGGGTTCGCACCCATGATCGGCGTTGCGCTGCTCGCTGCAACCAACCATTCCTGGCTGGTTCCCGCGCTGTACTCACTGGTCCTGGCCGCAATCTCCTTTGTCACCACGTTCTTTACTCCCGAAACCAACGGCCGCGACCTGGTGCTCGTTGAGGACGCCAGGTAGTAGTCCCTGATCCTTGGGGGGCGGCCCCTTGCGGGGGCCGCCCCCCGGGTTCGTCAGCACCCCAAGCCCCTCCGGTCCCCAAAAGGTTGAACATGAACAACGCCACCACCTCCGCCGCTCCACCCTCCGGCGCCGAACAAACCCGTCCGCGGGCCGGGTTTGTCGGGCTGGGGCTGATGGGCGCACCCATGGCCGCCAACCTGCTGCGGGCGGGATGGTCCGTCACGGGATGGAACCGCTCCCCCGCCGCTGTTGAAGACCTGCTGCGGCTGGGCGGGAGCGGCGCCGCCACGGTGGCGGACCTGAGGGACGAGCCGGTCATCATTTTTATGCTCCCCGATCTTTCCTTCATTGAAGATGCCGCAGCAGGGCTCCTCGACGCATGGCGGACCTCGCCGCCTGAACCGGGAACGGTCGTTGTGGTCATGAGCAGCGTTTCACCCGTGGGCGTCAGAGACTTCGGCCGGGCGGTTATCGAGGCAAGCGGCGGGAACGCCACAGTGCTGGATGCGCCCGTCAGCGGCGGTACACACGGCGCAAAGCAAGGAGACCTCGCCATCATGGCAGGCGGCTCGGAAGGGGACTTCGCGCGGGTCCGGCCGGCACTGCAGGCCATGGGCGCAACAGTCCGGCGGCTCGGCGGGCTCGGGGCGGGCTCCTTGGCCAAAGCATGCAACCAGCTGGTTGTCGGCACCACGACGGCGGCCCTCGCCGAAGCAGCCGAGCTTGCGGAACGCTCCGGTCTGGAGGTCACGGCCCTCTTCGAGGTGCTCTCCGGCG
This sequence comes from Pseudarthrobacter sp. GA104, assembly GCF_009741265.1. GTDB lineage: Bacteria > Actinomycetota > Actinomycetes > Actinomycetales > Micrococcaceae > Arthrobacter. The sequence goes on along the minus strand of NZ_WOWL01000001.1, from coordinate 2,543,984 downwards.
GGCTCGCTGCAAGCCGGGTGCTGGAACTCGTAGGTCCCCGCCTGGCAGCAAAGGACTACACGCCCACAGGACCGGCTAAGTTCATGCACAAGGACCTGTCTTTTGTCGTGGAGAGTGCACGAAGCGTCGGTGCCGCTGCGCCGATGGCGTCCGCCGGGACCGAACTCTACGCGCAGTTGCTCGCGCAAGGCCTGGGGGACCTGGACCTGGCCGTGGTGCGTAAGGCCATTGCGAACCTCAGCACCACAGACGCTTCCCACAGCGGGACCGAAGCGGCCAAGGAGACTGCACGATGACTTCACTTTTCGACCTGACCGGGCGTGCGGCGCTAGTTACCGGCTCCAGCCGGGGAATAGGCAACGCCCTTGCCCGTGCCCTGGCCGATGCCGGTGCAACGGTGGTGTTGAACGGGATGGATGCGGACCGCCTCAAGGCTGCAGAAACCTCCATGTCCGCCGATTTCCCGCCAGGCCGTATCCACAGCTGCGCCTTCGACGTTACCAAGGACGCGGAGGTGGCCAGTGCCGTGGCCTGGGTGGAGGAGAACGTAGGTCCACTGGAGATCCTGGTCAACAATGCCGGAATCCAACACCGCGTCGCCATGGTTGACCTGGACGTCGAAGACTGGGAAAGGGTCATCACCACTGACCTCACCAGCGCTTTCCTCGTGGGCCGGGCGGCCGCCCGCTTCATGATCCCCCGCGGCCGTGGCAAGATCATCAACATCTGCTCCGTCCAGGCCGACCTTGCACGGCCCACCATCGCGCCCTACATCGCTGCCAAGGGCGGCCTGCGAAACCTCACCCGCGCCATGACGGCGGAATGGGCGGCTTCCGGCCTGCAGATCAACGCCATCGCCCCTGGTTACATCCACACCGAAATGACCCGGAACCTGGTGGACGATGAGCAGTTCAACACCTGGATCCTTGGGAGGACCCCCGCGCACCGCTGGGGCACCGTCCAGGACCTCGCCGGACCGGCAGTCTGGCTGGCCTCCAGCGGTTCAGATTTCGTGAATGGACAAACAATCTTCATCGACGGCGGAATGACGGTGGTGGTCTGATGCGCACCGTTGCCGAACTGCCGGCGGCGGGTCCCGCCGTCGTCGCCCATGCTGCAGGCGACCTGCGCATTGAAAGCATTCCGCTCCCGGTACCCCTGCCCGACCAGGCCGTGGTGGAGATTGCCTACGGCGGAATCTGCGGCTCCGACCTGCACTACTGGCTGCACGGTGCCGCAGGGGAATCGGTCCTGAAGGCCCCCATGGTGCTTGGCCACGAGATCGTGGGGACTGTCATCCGCGCGGCAGCGGACGGGTCGGGACCGGCTGAGGGCGCACCGGTCGCCGTGCATCCGGCCACGCCCGGGCCGGGAGAGGGTCCGGACTATGCCAGGTATCCCGAAGACCGGCCCAACCTGTCCCCCGGCTGCACCTATCTTGGAAGTGCCGCACGGTTCCCGCATACGGACGGCGCCTTCAGCAGGTACGTCAACCTGCCGTCGCGGATGCTGCGGGTCCTGCCGCCTGGCCTGGACCTGAAGGCAGCGGCGCTGATCGAACCGGCCAGCGTGGCGTGGCATGCCGTGAGCCGCGCCGGTGATGTCAGGGGCAAGACGTTCCTGGTGGTGGGCTGCGGCCCTATCGGTACGCTGACCGTCGCCGTCCTCAAGCGTGCGGGTGCGGCCCGCATCGTGGCCACGGACCTGCACCGAAAACCGCTCGACATTGCACTGGCAGTTGGAGCGGACGAGGTGCTGGAAGCCAGCGAGGCCCAGGCCCTGGCAGCGGTCCAGGCAGACATTGTTATCGAGTCCTCCGGCTCCCACTATGGATTGGCGACGGCCATCAAAGGAGCGGTGCGTGGCGGCAAAGTGGTGATGGTCGGCTTGCTCCCGTCCGGACCCCAGCCTGTACTGATCTCACTGGCTATCACCCGGGAGCTGGAATTGCTGGGATCATTCAGGTTCAACGACGAGATCGATGAGGTCATCGCCGCGCTGGGCGACGGGTCCCTGTTCGTGGCCCCGGTGACCACGCACGTCTTCCCGCTGGAACGCGGTCTCGAAGCTTTTGAAACGGCCAAGGACTCGGCCGAGTCCGGCAAGGTCCTGCTGGACTTCGATCCTGATGCGTCGCTCTCCACCGGACCAGGAGCTGCAGAAGCAGCACGCCCGCGCTAAAGGGACCGCGCCGGGGGCAGTTTGGGGGACCTGCACCCGGCGCGGAGTCTCTAATACCGCCTGGTTAGGCGAGGGAAAGGAAGAGCTTCTCCAGCTCTTTCCTGTCCATGGTGGCGTCCTCGCGGACAATGCACTGCTCCAGGCCGCTGGCGATGATCGCGAAGCCGGCCCTGTCCAGCGCCTTCGATACGGCGGCGAGCTGCGTGACGATGTCCTTGCAGTCCCTGCCTTCCTCCAGCATCCGCGTCACGGCGGCGAGCTGGCCCTGGGCGCGCTTGAGGCGGTTGACCACTGGGGCCAGTTCAGTCGAGTCGAGTTCCATGAGGTCTCCGTAGGTGGGGTTCTTGCCTCCAACTATATACCCCTCGGGGTGTTTTGACTACCCCCGGGGGTATCTGTAATACTCGGTGGGGTATTCACCTTCCCCCGACGAGAGGCCAGCAATGACTTCCCCTTCCACGGCACCGGCCGTCACCGCCCTTGCTCCCGAGACCCTGCGCACCTGGATCGAACAGCACCAGGACCTCGTCGTCATCGACGTGCGCTCCGCCGCAGAATTCGAGTCCATGCACATCCGCGGCTCCTACAACGTGCCCCTGCCGCTGCTGTCCGAGCACACCGATGAGCTCGCCGCCCGCCTGGGCTCCCGCGTGGTCCTGGTCTGCCAGTCCGGAGCGCGGGCCGAGCAGGCACGGCAGCGGCTGGGCAAGTCCGGGATCGACGGCGCCTACGTCCTGACCGGCGGGGCGCCCGGCTTCGCCGCCGCCGGCGGGGACGTCGTCAAGGGCAAGGACCGCTGGGACCTGGAGCGCCAGGTCCGCCTCGCCGCAGGCTCCCTGGTGGTCCTGGGCCTGGCCGGCGGCAGGTTCGTCTCGCCGAAGATCCGCATGCTCGCCGGCGCCATCGGCACCGGCCTCACGTTTTCGGCGGCCACCAACACCTGCGCCATGGGCCAGGCCCTCTCGGCGATGCCGTGGAACAAGGCCGCCAAGGAACCCACCCGCGAAAGCGCCATTCTGACCCTCCCCGTCAACACCGAGCAGACGCCGGCAGCATGATTACGGCCCTGTCGCTGGGCCTCTTCGTCGGGATCGTCCTCGGTGTAGTAGGCGGCGGGGGCTCTATCATTGCTGTTCCCGCCCTGGTCTATGGCGTGGGGATGACCCCCGCCGAGGCCATCCCCACTTCCCTCCTGGTGGTTGGCGCTTCATCCTTGGCAGCGCTGATCCCACGCCTGCGCGAGGGCATCAACTGGCCCGTAGTGCTGATTGTCGGCGCAGCCGGCGTCCCCGCCGCGTGGGGCGGGACAGCGGTGGGTCGGCTGCTGGATCCGAACATACTGATGCTCGCCTTCGCGGTCATCATGGTGGCAGCGGGGATACGCATGCTAATGAAGGCCAAGGAATCCGGCGGCGGATCCTGCAGCACGGGACCAAGCCGCGCCTTCCGCTCCTGCGCACCCAAGGCGGTGGGGGTTGGCGTACTCGTCGGATTCCTCACGGGGCTGCTCGGGGTGGGCGGCGGGTTCCTGATTACACCCGCCCTCACCCTGCTCCTGGGCCTGCGTATGAAGCAAGCCGTGGGTTCAGCCCTTGCCATCATCGTGATCAATTCAGCCGCCGGTTTTGGTGCCCACGCTGCAGGATTCAGCATTGACTGGCCAGGCCTGCTGAGCTTTGCGGTGCCGGCGGTCCTTGGCTCCCTCATCGCCGCCCGCCTCGCCCGCCGGCTGAAGGACAAACACGTCCGCATTTCTTTCGCGGTGCTCATCTTCGCAGTCGCGGCATGGGTCACCGCAAGTACCGTCACCGCCTAGCAAACCACCCCCCCCAAGGAGAACCCGTGGGCCTCATCAGCTCCCTGAAAAAAGCCTTCAGCAAGCCCTACAAAACCGTCTCAGTAGCTGAGGCCAAGGACCTCCTGTCCTCGGGCGCCGCGCTGATCGACGTCCGCTCCGCCCAGGAATGGCGCTCCGGACGCGCACCCCAGGCGAAGCACATCCCGCTGGACCGGCTGCAGGCCGGCACCCCCGGCATCAACAAGAACCGGGCAGTGATAGCCATGTGCCAGTCCGGGGTCCGCTCCGCTTCAGCGGCGCGGCTCCTCGCTTCGCAGGGCTACGAGGCCTACTCCCTGCGCGGCGGCATGGGCGCCTGGCGCTCGGCCGGCGAACCCGTCCGCTGACAACAGCCCACTATTTCGAAGGAGAATCCCATGGCTGAAATCACCGTCACCGACGCCGAACAGCGTCTATCCACCGCCCGCATCCTTGATGTCCGCGAGGACTTCGAGGTCGAGGAAGGCATGATCCCCGGCGCCCTGCACATCCCCATGGGCCAGCTGCAGGCACGCCTGTCCGAACTGGACCCTGCCGTCCCCGTCATAGTGGTCTGCCGTAGCGGCAACCGTTCAGCCCGCGTCGCCGACGCCCTCAACGGCGCCGGCTTCACCGCCGACACCATGGCCGGCGGCATGGTCGCCTGGACCCGCGCCGGCCTGCCCACCACCTGACTCCTGCATCCCGCCAAGAACCGCCACAACAAAAAGCCCGAAAGGACACGAAATTCCATGGCTACCATCGACGTCACGGAACAGAGCTTCGCTGAGACCCTGGAGAACAACGACATTGTCTTCGTTGACTTCTGGGCGGCATGGTGCGGCCCCTGCCGCATGTTCGCCCCCACTTACGGCGCCGCAGCTGACCGGCACCCGGACATCACCTTCGCCAAAGTGGACACCGAAGCCGAACGGTCCCTCGCCGCCGCAGCGAACATCACCTCCATCCCCACCCTGATGGCTTTCAAGGACAGGACACTCGTCTTCTCTCAGCCTGGAGCCCTCAACGCCACCGGCCTCGAAGAAGTCATCCAGGAAGTAAGGAAGCTGGACACGGACAAGCTCCGCGCGGATGCAGCCCGGCAGCTGGCCTGAAACGGGGACGGCGGCGCAACCGTGGCGCACCATCACGGCCGACGGCCTGGCCGGCGTCTGGCCCCGCGCCGCGGTAGTGGACGTCCGGAGCCGGGAGGAGTATTCCATCGCCCGCATCCCGGGCAGCCTGAATATCCCGCTGGATGACCTGCCCGCCCGCCTCGCAGACTGCCCCCACGCCATTCCTGACAGGCAGCAGCAGGCTTGCTGTATACCCCCAGGGGTATTAGCATTGATACCAGAGCACGCCTTAGACCTTCCCCTCCACCGCTTTCACGAAGGAGAGCAACAGATGCTTATCGAGCGTATTTACGATGAAGACCTTGCCCAGGCCAGCTACCTGATCGGTTGCCAGGCAAAGGGCGAAGCCGTGGTTGTCGACGGCCGCCGCGACATCGCGGTGTACCAGGACCTCGCCAGGAAGAACGGCATGAAGATCGTGGCCGTCACCGAAACCCACATCCATGCGGACTACCTTTCCGGCACCCGTGAACTGGCCGCCGCCACCGGCGCAACCATTTATGTCTCCGGTGAGGGCGGCCCGGACTGGCAGTACGAATTCGACGGCGAGCGGCTGTTCGACGGCGACACGATCACCCTGGGGAACATCAGCATCAAGGCGCTGCACACCCCCGGCCACACTCCGGAGCACCTCTCCTTCCTGGTGACGGACGGCGCGTTCAGCGACCAGCCGGGCTACCTGCTCTCCGGGGATTTCGTCTTCTCCGGTGACCTGGGACGACCCGATCTGCTCGACGAGGCCGCGGGCGGCGTCGACACCCGCTTCGCGGGGGCCAAGCAGCTCTTCACCAGCCTCCGGGACAAGTTCCTGACCCTGCCGGACTATGTCCAGGTCCACCCTGCCCACGGTGCCGGCAGCGCCTGCGGCAAGGCGCTGGGCGCCATCCCCTCCTCCACGGTGGGCTACGAACGCCTCTACGCCTGGTGGGGCCCCTACCTCGCCGCCAACGACGAGCAGGGCTTCATCGACGAGCTCCTCGACGGCCAGCCGGACGCCCACGCCTACTTCGGCCGCATGAAGCGCGAAAACCGTGAAGGCCCGGCCGTCATGGGAGAACGCGCACCGCTGCCCGAACTCGCACCCGGCATCGTCGCTGCAGGCCTGGCGGAGGACACCCTGACCTTCATTGACACCCGTCCCAACAGCGAAGTCCACGAAGGCACGGTGGCACGTTCCCTGAACGTCCCTGCCGGCAAATCAGTGGCCAGCTACGGCGCCTGGGTAGTCAACCCGGAAACCGACAAGAACCCGCTGGTGCTGCTGGCACCGGACCAGGACACCGCCCAGGACATGTGGGACCACCTGGTGCGCGTCGGCATCGACAACGTCGCCGGCTACGTCACAAGCCTTGAAGGCCTCCCCGCCGCCGTCCCGAAGCTCATCCAGCCCGAGGAACTCGAGGACTTCGACGCCGCCATGGTCCTGGACGTCCGCAACAGGACCGAGCACACCGCGGGACACATCCCCGGATCGCGCCAGCTCAGCGGAGGCCGCGCTATGTGGCACCTGGATGAACTTCCCGCCAACGGCACCATCGTGACCTACTGCCAGAGCGGGGTGCGCAACTCGGTCGCAGCCAGCGCGCTGCGCCGCGCCGGGTACGACGTCGTCGAACTGGACGGCAGCTACGCCGGCTGGAGCGCCTGGAAGCAGGCACGGGAATCCGTGTCCAGCAACTAGGCAAAGCAGTAATGACAGCGATCGCTTTGGGACTGCGCCAGAACCTGGCGCAGTCCCTGCTGATGGTCTGCCCCACCCTGCTCGCGGCGATCGCCGCGAGCACCGCAGCGTCCGGCATCGCGGTGGCCGTGCGGATGCGCCGCGCAGACCACCGGCGGTATTAGGGCGGCGGTGACCTAGAGCGCCGCGAGCATTTCGGCGACGCCGTCCAAGGCCCCCGGGACCAGCGAGTAGTAGGCCCACGTCCCGCGCTTTTCCCGGTGCAGGATCCCGGCTTCCACCAGGATCTTCAAGTGGTGGGAGACGGTGGGCTGGCCAAGGTCCAGTGGCTCCGTGAGGTCGCAGACGCAGGACTCCCCCGACTCCTCCGCCTTGACGATCGACAGCAGGCGCAGGCGGTTGGGATCGGCCAGTGCCTTGAAAACCAGGGCTTTCTGCTGGGCATCTTCCGCGCCGAGCACCGGCCTCCCCGACGGGACGCAGCAGGAAGCGTCGACGGCGGGTTCACGAGTCTGCAACGGGTTCATGGCTTCCATTATGCAATAGATTGACATTCATCGATATAGCTGGGGATACTTCACATATCGATTTCCATCAATCTATCGCCGAGCAGCACAGGAGACCCGTGAGCACCCGGACCGAGACACCGCCCATCCAAGGGGAAGAGGCCGTCGCCGGCAAGCTCTCCACCCTGGACCGCTTCCTCCCCGTGTGGATCATCGCTGCCATGGTGCTGGGCCTCCTCCTTGGCAACCTGGTCCCCGGTCTGGACACCGCGCTGGAAGCCGTCAAAGTGGGCGAAGTGTCGCTGCCCATCGCCGTCGGCCTTCTGGTCATGATGTACCCGGTGCTTGCGAAGGTCCGCTACGACCAGACCCGCCGTGTGCTGGGCGACCGGAAACTCATGGTGTCGTCCCTGGTGATCAACTGGGTCCTGGCCCCCGCATTCATGTTCGTCCTGGCCTGGCTCTTCCTCGCAGACCTTCCCGAGTACCGGACCGGCCTGATCATCGTGGGCCTGGCCCGGTGCATTGCCATGGTGATGATCTGGAACGACCTCGCCTGCGGGGACCGGGAATCCGCTGCCGTCCTGGTTGCCATCAACTCCCTGTTCCAGGTGGCTGCGTTCGGCGCGCTGGGCTGGTTTTACCTGCAGCTCCTGCCGTCCTGGCTGGGCCTTCCCACCACCAGCGCCGATTTCTCCTTCTGGGCCATCACCCTTTCAGTGCTGATCTTCCTGGGCGTCCCGCTGCTGGCCGGCTTCCTCACCCGCACCCTCGGCGAAAAAGCCCGGGGCCGCGACTGGTACGAGGAAAAATTCCTCCCCAGGCTCGGCCCCTGGGCGCTCTACGGCCTGCTGTTCACCATCACCCTCCTCTTCGCCCTGCAGGGAGGCTCCATCACCGCCCGCCCGCTGGATGTAGCCCGCATCGCGCTTCCGCTGCTGGTCTACTTCGTGGTTGTCTTCGGCGCGGGCATGCTGCTCGGCAAGTCGCTGGGCCTTGGCTACGCCAAGACCACCACACTGGCCTTCACGGCGGCGGGCAACAACTTCGAACTGGCCATCGCTGTGGCGATTGGCACCTTCGGCGTGACGTCCGGCCAGGCCCTTGCCGGCGTCGTCGGCCCCTTGATAGAAGTCCCCGCACTTGTTGCACTGGTGTATGCGGCCCTCTGGGCCCGCAAGCGCTTCTTCAGCCCCGCCACCGCTATCCTCTGACCACCGTTACCACCGGAGAACACCATGAGCACCGAAACCGCCAAGAAACCGTCCGTCCTGTTCGTCTGCGTCCACAACGCCGGCCGTTCCCAGATGGCCGCTGCCTTCCTCACCAGCCTTTCCAAGGGCGCCATCGAGGTGCGCTCCGCCGGCTCCCAGCCCGCGGACAAGATCAACCCGTCCGCCGTGGAAGCCATGGCCGAGGTGGGCATCGACATGTCCGCCGAGGTTCCCAAGGTCCTGACCACGGAGGCCGTGAAGGAATCCGACGTCGTCATCACCATGGGCTGCGGTGACGAATGCCCGTACTTCCCCGGCAAGCGCTACGAGGACTGGGTCCTCGAGGACCCCGCAGGCAAGGGCGTTGAATCCGTCCGCCCCATCCGCGACCAGATCAGGACCCGCATCGAGGGCCTGATCGAATCCCTCATCCCGGCCGCCAAGTAGATCCACAAGATTCCGACCCCCAGGAGATTCCCGTGAGCGAGACCGTGAACGCCGTGAACACAGAACAGTTAATCATCATCGGGTCCGGCCCTGCCGGCTACACCGCCGCCATCTACGCCGCCCGGGCAGGGCTCAAGCCCCTGGTCCTGGCCGGCTCGGTCACCGCCGGCGGCGCCCTGATGAACACCACTGAAGTGGAGAACTTCCCCGGTTTCCCGGGCGGCATCCAGGGTCCGGAACTCATGGACGGGCTGCAGGAACAGGCGGAGAAGTTCGGCGCGCAGGTGGTGTTCGACGACGTCACGGAAGTCTCGCTGGCGGGCCACCTCAAGCGGGTGGTCACCGGCGGCGGCGACGTGCACGAGGCTCCCGCCGTCATCCTTGCCACCGGCTCCGCCTACAAGGAACTCGGGCTGCCGGAGGAGAAGAAGTTCAGCGGCCACGGCGTTTCCTGGTGCGCCACCTGCGACGGGTTCTTCTTCCGCGAGCAGGACATCATCGTGGTAGGCGGCGGCGACTCGGCCATGGAGGAGGCGATGTTCCTGACCCGGTTCGGCAAGTCCGTCACCGTCGTCGTGCGCAAGGGCGAACTGCGGGCCTCCCGCATCATGGCGCAGCGTGCCAAGGACAACCCCAAGATCAGCTTCGCCTGGAACTCCGCCGTCACCGCCATCCACGGCGATACCAAGGTCACCGGCGTCACGCTGACGGACACCCGCACCGGGGAAACCCGCCAGCAGTCCGCCACCGGAATCTTCGTCGCCATCGGCCACCTCCCGCGCACCGAACTCGTGGCCGGGCAGGTGGACCTGGACGACGAGGGCTACATCAAGGTGGACGCCCCCACCACGGTCACCAACCTCACCGGCGTCTTCGCCTGCGGCGACGCCGTGGACCACCGCTACCGCCAGGCCATCACCGCGGCCGGCACCGGCTGCGCCGCCGCCCTGGATGCCGAGCGCTACCTCGCGGCGCTGGAGGACGCGGACAGCATCGCCACCGCCCTGGTCGAGGAACCAACCCACGCCTGACCCGCCCCGCCCACCCAAGAACAAAAGAGGACACATGGATTCGACGACGAACCTGCCGGTTGCCGTAATCGGCGCCGGGCCCGTGGGCCTGGCAGCCGCGGCGCACCTGCTGGAGCGCGGGCTTGAGCCGCTGATCTTTGAGGCAGGCACGACGGCGGGCGCGGCCATTGGTGATTGGCGGCACATCCGCCTGTTCTCGCCGTGGCGGTTCAACCTCGACGCCGCCGCGGTGCGCCTCCTGGAGTCCGCCGGCTGGGAAGCCCCCCGCCCCACCGCGCTGCCCTACGGCGGGGAACTCATCGACAACTACCTCGCACCGCTGGCTGCGACCCCCGCCATCAGCTCCCGCCTCCAGACCGGCGCGCGGGTCACGGCGGTGACCCGCGCCGGCCTGGACAAGACCCACTCCCGGGACCGGGACACCACGCCGTTCACCGTGCGGGTGCAGCACGGGAACGGCGAGACCCGCGACCACACTGTGGCAGCAGTGATCGATGCGTCCGGCACCTGGGGCACCCGGAACCCGCTGGGCACCTCAGGGCTGCCGGCCGTCGGCGAAAACGCGGCAGCTGACAGGATCTCTTCGCCGCTCCCGGACGTTTCCGGCCGGGAGCGGAGCCGCTTCGCGGGACGGCGGGTGCTGGTGGTCGGTGCCGGGCACTCCGCCGCCAACACGCTGATCAGCCTCGCCGACCTCGCCAGGCAGGAGCCGGCAACCCGGATCCTGTGGGCGGTCCGTGGCGGGTCCGCAGAGAAGGTTTATGGCGGCGGGGACGCAGACGGCCTGCCGGCGCGCGGGCAACTGGGTTCACGGCTGCGGCGCCTGGTCCAGGCCGGCACCATCGAACTGCACACCCGCTTTGGCATCGCTTCGCTGAAAGCGCTGGACTCCGGCGTAACGGTGCAATCCGTCGACGGCCGAACCCTTGATGCCGATGTCGTCGTCCCCTGCACAGGTTTCCGCCCGGACCTGGCGATGCTGCGCGAGCTCCGGCTTGACCTCGACCCTGCCGTCGAGGCTCCCCGCCAGCTTGGGCCACTCATCGACCCCGAATTCCACTCGTGCGGGACGGTGCCGCCGCACGGAGCCAAGCTCCTCGCCCACCCGGACAAGGACTTCTACGTCGTGGGCATGAAGTCCTATGGCCGGGCCCCAACCTTCCTGCTGGCAACCGGGTACGAGCAGGTCCGCTCCGTCGTCGCCGCCCTGGCCGGCGACCAGGAAGCCTCCAACACCGTCCAGCTGGTACTCCCCGAGACGGGCGTCTGCTCCACGGACGCCGGCACCAGCTGCGAGGTCCCGGCCGCCACCCCGGCGGGTTCCGAAGCGGGCTGCTGCACCGCCCCCGAGCCGGTACTGGTGGGCTTTCCCACCGGGCTTTCGCATGGCAGGCAGTGATGGATCCAACGAAGGAGGACATCACGGACGGGTATGCCCGTGCGGCCCGCGAGCTCAAGGTCCTGTTGGACGGCGCAACACCACAAGACCTGCGCCGCGGCAGCAACGGAACCCGATGGACCAATGAGCAGCTGCTCTTCCACATGGTCTTCGGGTACATGGTGGTGCGGGCCCTGATTCCCCTGGTCCACGTTGTCAGCCGCCTGCCCAAGCCGGCCGGCGAGGCGTTCGCGGCGCTGCTCAACGCCGGAACCCGGCCTTTCGACGTCGTCAATTACTGGGGCTCGCGGGCGGCTTCGACCGTCTACGACAGGCGGAGAATGGGCCGGAAACTGGACAGGACCCTGGCTGCGCTCTCCCGCCGCCTGGAGCGCGAGAGCGAGGCGTCGCTGTCCCGCTCCATGGCGTTTCCGGACAGGTGGGACCCGTTCTTCGCTCCATCGATGACGCTTGCCGAGGTATACCGCTACCCCACGCTGCACTTCGACTTCCATGCCAAGCAACTGAGCCTTTAGCACCCGCGGCAGGAGACGCCTGTTACCCCATCGCCGGGGCGACGGCGGTCCGCCCGGAGAACTGGCGGCGCGCCCAGCGGGCAAGCTTCTTGCCCTTGCCCTTCCACCAGTTGTCCTCGTCCTTGTCGTGGTGCAGGCGGAAAATGATGGCCATCAGCACGAACATTCCCATCACCACATCGATCCAGGACGCCAGCACCAGGGCGATCAGGACAGTCAGCCCGTTGACGATGATGGACGGCACCGCCAGGGTCCGGAAGACAGTGCTTGCCAGGTAGCGCCGGTGGGACCTCGGGACGGACAGCGCGCGCACCATGTCGAAGCAGACGCACACCACCACAATCGTCTGGCCGAAGGCGAGCAGCAGTTGGCCCGGAAGCGAGCCGCTGAACGCTGCCACCGACTCCATCCCCGGGCTCATCGGTGCGCCTCACGGGCAGGGCTGCTAAAAGCGGAACCACACATGGAAAACCCCCAGAAACCTTGGAACCACTGCTGCTGATCCAGCAGTGGTTCCATTGAAGTTTCCGGGGGCTCCGGGGTCACGAGTAGCGAGTACTCTAATTCCGGCCGGTACCGGCGGCGCGGTACTTAGGTCCGGCTTGCGAAAGCAGCTATGTACCGAGGGAGCGGGGCCGCCAGAGCACCACAGCCTGCGAGCGGGGGCGCGGGCGCTGGCCCCGTGCCAGGCTCACCACGTCGCCGGCCGCGCCGGCCGCGAAGATCCGTGCGTCCAGGGGCTGCCGGCGCCGGCCGAGTTCCTCGGTCAGCTCCGCAATCCGGCCCTGCAGGGCGGCCACCTGGTTCTCGAGTTCCAGGATCCGCTTGATCCCTTCCAGCGAGACGCCTTCCTGGGACAGCCGCTGCACTTCACGCAGCATGGTCACGTCCCGCTGTGAGTAGCGGCGGGACTTTCCGGGAGCGCGGCTAGGCGAGACGATACCCAGCCGGTCGTACTGCCGCAGCGTCTGGGGGTGCATGTCCGCAAGCTCAGCCGCCACCGAAATCACGAAAATGGGCTGGTCAGCACTGACGTCCACTGCACACCTCCCTGCTACAACCGGGCCTTGGCGGCCAGGCCCTCACGGACATCGGCTCCCGCCGTGGCCTCGGCAAACGCCTTGACCGCGGTTTCGGCTTCCTTGTTTAGGTTCTTGGGAACGGCGACGTCGATGGTCACCAGCAGGTCGCCGGTTCCCTTGGACGTCTTCACGCCCTTGCCCTTGACCCGCAGAGTGCGGCCCGACGGCGTCCCGGCCGGCACGCGGACCCGCACCTTTTCGCCGTCGATAGTGGGCACCTCGATGTCCGCACCTAAAGCAGCCTCGGGGAAGGTGACGGGGACGTGGATACGGAGGTTGTCGCCGTCGCGCGTGTAGAAGGCGTGCGGCTGGACCGAGACGGACACCACCAGGTCCCCGTAACCGGCAGCGCCGGGCTGGCCCTTGCCCCGGACGCGGACCTTCTGGCCGTCCTTGATGCCGGCTGGCACCCGGACGTCGATGACTTCACCGCTCGGTTCCCGCAGGCCAATGGTGGTGCCGCGTATGGAGCCGGCGAAGGAAATGCTCGTGGAGGCAGTACGGTCCGCACCCTTCTGGGGCGTCCGCTGGAACCCTGTCTGGCCAAAGCCGCCGCCGAACAGGTCGGCGAACTCCGGCGGAATGCCGCCGGCGGAAGGATTGAAGCCGCCGGCATGCCGGCCGGTGTTGCCGGTGAAGAGGCCGCCGAACATGTCCTCGAAGCCGCCGTTGCCCGCCCCGGCACCGCCGGGCGCAAACCGTGCGCCGCCGCCCATGGCCCGGATGGCGTCGTACTGCTGGCGCTCCTCGGGATCCGAAAGCACCGAGTAAGCCTCGGAGATGTCCTTGAATTTCTTCTCGGAAGCCGTGTTCCCCGCATTGGTATCAGGGTGGTGCTGCCGGGCCAGCTTCCGATAAGCCTTCTTGATATCGGCGTCGGAAGCGTCCTTGGCGACACCAAGGATCTTGTAAAAGTCCTTGTCCACCCAATCCTGGCTAGCCAATGGCGTTTCCTTTCAAAGTCTTCTAACTAACAGCTCTCCGCGGTACAGGGCCCCCGCCCCTTCGCGTGGCGGCTGGGTCCTCGCGGACCCCAGCCGCCACGCTCCGGCAGGCCCGATGCCACTCCCGGGGCCCCTGTACCGCTGCGAGCTTTGTGGTTACCTCACCTTAGGCGAGATGACCGCCGGCGCGGAGGCCGGATAGGGGGCGGCGGTGTGGAGGGCACCGCCCCCTATCCGGCGTAGCGCCGAAGTACCCCCGACTAAGCCGGAACTGCGACGATGACCTGCGCTGCGCGGAGGACGCGTTCGCCTGACTTGTAGCCGGAGCGGAGCACCTGGCTGACGGTGTCAACCTCGATGTCCTCGCCGGGCTGCTGGATCAGGGCCTCGTGGATCGTGGGATCGAACTCCACGCCGGTCTCGTCGATCCGGACCAGGCCGTACGTCTTCAGCGCGTTCTCCAGCTTGGCGGCGATCGCGGCGAACGGACCGTCAACGAGGTCGCCGTGCTGGCGGGCCGCATCGACGTCGTCCAGGACCGGCAGCAGGGAGTTCAGGACGCCGATGACGGCCATTTCCCCTGCCACCGCGCGGTCGCGTTCAACGCGCTTGCGGTAGTTGACGTACTCGGCCTGCAGGCGGAGGAGGTCGTTCCTCAGCTCGGCGGCCTCTGCGGTTGTCCCTGCCGAACCAGCGCCCTGGGCCACGGACTCCGCAGCCGGCACCTCCACACCGTTCAGGATCTCCTCAGCCTGGGCGAGCGCATCGCCGTCGGAATCCTTGGCAGCGGCGGCGTGGCCGCCCTCGGGGTGGCGGGCCTGCCCGGTCACCGGGTCAACCTTGCGGTTGTCCCGGATGACCGGCTCATGGCTGTCGCCCCGCTGGTCCGTGTTCTCCTGGCCTGCGGAAGTGTGCTCTTCCTCGTTACCGTGATGGGGCATGGCTGCTACTTCTTCGCTTCGTCTTCGTCGATGATCTCGGCGTCGACAATGTCCTCATCGGAAGCAGAGCCTGCCTTGGCCCCCGCGGAAGCGCCTTCAGCACCGGCAGCACCGGTGGCGCCGTCCGGGGAACCGGACTGGGCGTAGATGGCCTCGCCCAGCTTGCCCTGGGAAGCCTGCAGCTTCTCGAAGGCGGCCTTCACGGCAGCGTCGTCGGTACCTTCGAGTGCCTTCTTGAGGCTGTCGACGTCGGCCTGGACCTCGGTCTTGACCTCTTCAGGCAACTTGTCGGCGTTGTCCGCGATGAGCTTGTCCACGGAGTAGGCGAGCTGCTCGGCAGTGTTGCGGGTGTCGGTTGCCTCGCGGCGGGCCTTGTCCTCGGCTGCGTGCTCCTCGGCGTCACGGACCATGCGGTCGATGTCTTCCTTGGAGAGCGCGGTGCCGCCGGTGATGGTCATGGACTGTTCCTTGCCGGTGCCCTTGTCCTTCGCGGAGACGTGGACAATACCGTTGGCGTCGATGTCGAAGGTGACCTCGATCTGCGGGATGCCACGCGGGGCCGGGGCGATGCCGGTCAGCTCGAACGTGCCCAGCGGCTTGTTGTCGCGGGTGAATTCGCGCTCACCCTGGAAGACCTGGATGGCCACCGACGGCTGGTTGTCGTCAGCGGTGGTGAAGGTCTCGGACCGCTTGGTGGGAATGGCGGTGTTGCGCTCGATCAGGTGCGTCATCACGCCACCCTTGGTTTCGATGCCGAGGGACAGCGGGGTGACGTCGATCAGCAGGACGTCCTTGCGCTCACCCTTCAGGACACCTGCCTGGAGGGCTGCGCCAACGGCCACAACCTCGTCCGGGTTCACGCCCTTGTTCGGCTCCTTGCCGCCGGCGAGTTCCTTGACGAGCTCGTACACGGCGGGCATACGGGTGGAACCGCCCACCAGGACGATGTGGTCGATGTCGGAGAGCTTGATGCCGGCTTCCTTGATGACATCGTGGAACGGCTTCTTGGTGCGCTCCAGCAGGTCCTTGGTGAGGTCCTGGAACTTGGCGCGGGTCAGCTGCTCGTCCAGGTGGACCGGGCCGTCGGGGGTGACGGACAGGTACTGGAGGGAGACGTTGGTGCTGGTGGAGGAGGAGAGCTCCTTCTTGGCCTGCTCAGCTGCTTCACGGAGGCGCTGCAGGGCGATCTTGTCCTTGGACAGGTCGATGCCCTTGACCTTGAGCTGGTTCAGCAGGTAGTCAACAACGCGCTGGTCCCAGTCGTCGCCGCCGAGGCGGTTGTCACCGGCCGTGGCGCGGACCTGGATGGTGGAGAAGTTGTCCTCGTCCTTGCCGACTTCCAGCAGGGAGACGTCGAAGGTACCGCCGCCGAGGTCGAAGACCAGGATGAGTTCGTCTTCCTTGCCCTTGTCCAGGCCGTAGGCCAGTGCCGCGGCGGTGGGCTCGTTGACGATGCGCAGCACGTTCATGCCTGCGATTTCGCCGGCTTCCTTGGTTGCCTGGCGCTCGGCGTCGTTGAAGTACGCCGGGACGGTGATCACAGCGTCGGTGACCTTTTCACCCAGGTAGGACTCGGCGTCGTTCTTCAGCTTCATGAGGATACGCGCGGAAATTTCCTGTGGGGTGTACTTCTTGTCATCGATGGACTTGGTCCAGTCGGTGCCCATGTGGCGCTTGACCGAGGCGATGGTGCGCTCGATGTTGTTGACGGCCTGGCGCTTGGCGATCTCGCCCACCAGGACCTCGCCGGACTTGGAGAACGCAACGACGGACGGCGTGGTGCGGCCACCCTCGGCGTTGGCAATGACGGTGGGCTCGCCACCTTCGAGAACGGAGACGACGGAGTTGGTGGTTCCGAGGTCAATACCTACTGCACGTGACATGAGTTGCTTCCTTCTTTCCTTGGAAACTGGTTGGCGCCCACTGATTGAGCGTTCTGCACTCAACTTTACTCAGCGCACAGATGATGTCAATACGAAGTTGAGCGTACTACACTCAACTTCTGGTACGGGGCGGTCCGCACATGCCGCGACTCCCGCGCAATGGCGCGGTTCCCGGGTTTTAAACGCGGACGACGGCGGTTCCCCGTTTCGCTGCTGGAGAACCTGCCGCCGCGCTGCTTCTTGCTGCCGTGTTACCTGTCGCCGTCCGGGCGGCGCTCCTCGGCAGTGGTATTCACCTGTTCGTCGGTGAGCTCCTCACCGATCACATCCGCTTCACGGGCCCGGCCGGCCGTACCGGCGGCGCCGTAATCGCCGTCCTCATATTCGCCGTCTTCACGGTTCGCGGCGACGTCCCCCACAGTGCCGGCATCGCCGTAGTCGCCGTCCACATACTGTCCGCCTTCGCCTTCCAGTCCCGGCGCTGTACTGCCCTTGCGGGGCTGCTCATCGGCGTGATGTTCCGTCATGATGACTTCTCTCCCTTGAGGTTCCGCGTCCATACGGGCGCATTTGCAGTCTATCGAGCGGGTCTTTTAGCCAACAGGGCCGCGGCGCAGCGGCCTTCAGGGGGCACGTGCAATCCGGGGCACGGCACTGGCCGGGTCCGGGATTTAGCGGCGGCCTGCACCCTCCACCACGCGCTCGGGGCTGCCGCCGGCTTCCCGCTGGATGGCCGCATCCAGTTCCGGCCGCCCCAGCTTGCCCGGCCACCAGATGCGGGGCCCGATGTCGTAGGCGAGCGCCGGAACCAGCAGCGACCGGACCAGGACGGTGTCCAGCAGCACCCCGAAGGCCACGATGAAGGCCAGCTGCACCAGGAACATGATCGGAATGACGCCCAGCGCGGCGAACGTGGCCGCAAGAACCACGCCGGCGGAGGTGATGACGCCGCCGGTGACGCCCAGCCCGCGAAGGATGCCGGGCCGGGTGCCGTGCTTGAGGGACTCCTCGCGGACCCTGCTCATCAGGAAGATGTTGTAATCCACGCCCAGGGCAACCAGGAACACAAAACCGAACAGCGGGACTGTGGCATCCGCCCCCGGGAAGCCCAGGATGTTGTTGAAAACAAAGGCGGAGACGCCCATGGCCGCGGCGTAGGACAGCACCACCGAGAGCACCAGCAGCACCGGCGCCAGGATGGAGCGGAGCAGCAGCATCAGGATGAAGAGGATCACCACCAGGACCACCGGGATGATGATAACCAGGTCCCGCTGTGCGGTGGTGTTGGTATCCAGCGCCGTCGCGGTTACGCCGCCCACCAGCGCTTCCGGGTCCACTGACTTGACGTCGGCGCGCAGCGCCTTGACCGCTTCCTCGGCTTCAAGGGAGTCCGCGGCGGAGTTGAGGGTGGCGTTGATGAGCACTTTGCCGTCGCGGACGTCAGGTGCGCCGGGAGCGCCGGGGGCTCCGGTGATGGGCACGGAACCCCGGGCGAGGAGATAAGCCTCGCCCACGCCGTCGGCCGCTTTCACGGTGTCCAGTACTTCCTGTGCCCTGCCTTGGTCCGCAACCACGACGGCGGGGCTGCCGCTGCCGGCGTCGAAATGCCGCGCCAAGGCATCCTGGCCGTCAACGGCGTTGGATGCGGTGAGGATGACGTCGGTTTGTGGAACGCCGTTGGCCTTGAGCTGCAGGACGCCGGCCGAGGCAACCAGCAGCAGGAGGACGGAAGCGATCCACACCACGCGGGGCCGCCGGGAAACCAGGGACCCGGTGGCACGCCACAGGCCCTTCTGGCCTTCCAGACCGGTGACCAGCTCGGGTTCGCGCTGGTCCGCGGGGAGCAGCTTGGGACGGAAGGGCCAGAAGGCAGCCCGGCCCAGCAGCGCCATCAGGGCCGGGAGCAGCGTCAGCGCGGCAAACAGTGAACAGAGGATGCCGGCCGCTGCCACGGGACCCAGCGCCTTGTTGGAGTTGAGGTCGGAGAAGAGCAGGCACAGCAGGGCGATGATCACCGTTGCGCCGGAGGCCAGGATGGGCTCGAAGGACGCTTTCCACGCGGTCAGGACCGCGGCGGTTCGGTTGGTGGTGTGGGTCAGGGCTTCGCGGAACCGCGCCACGTACAGCAGGGCATAATCCGTGGCGGCGCCGATGACCAGGATGGACAGGATGCCCTGGCTCTGGCCGTTCAGCTGGATCCATCCGGCCTTTGCCATGCCGAACACCAGCAGGATGGCCGCACACAGCGCGAAGACGGACGTCAGGAGCACCATGACGGGCAGCAGGAGGGAGCGGTACACCACCAGCAGGATCACGAACACTGCGGCCAGGGCCACCAGCAGGAGGATCCCGTCGATCCCGGCGAAGGCGGCAGTGAGGTCCGCCGCGAGCCCGGCCGGGCCGGTCACGAAGGTCTGCATGCCCTCCGGGGCCGCGCCGGCTACGGTGTCCCGCAACTCCTGCACGGCTTCCTTGACCTCGGCCGAGGAATCGATCGGCGCGATGAACTGGACGGCTTTGCCGTCTTCGGAGGGGATGGGTCCAATGACCGCGCTGCCGAGTTGCAGTTCCTCGAGCTCCGCCCGCAGTCCTGCAACCTCCCCCAGCTGGGCCGGCGTGAAGGCCTCGCTGCTCTCGATCACGATGACTCCCGGGACCTCATCCGAGTCACGGAACTTGGCCTGCCAGTCCTGCGCCTCGGTTGCTTCTGCACCTGCCGGAAGGAAGGAGGCCTGGTCGTTGGAGGAGACCTCTTCGAGCCGCCCGAATGTTGGCCCTCCGACGCCCGCCAGCGCCAGCCAGGTCAGCACCAGGATGACGGGAAGCAGCCAGCGCAACCAGAACGGGACACGCTCCGAACCTTTGGATGTGGTTCTCATTTTTTGCCTTCCAGGGGAGGGACGCGGGTAGGATTGATTCCATACTAGAGTATCTCCATCATAGAGATAAGTGCCTGGCTAACTTTTCTTGCTCCGGCCGGTACCTCCAGGCCGGCCGGGCTGGCGTAATATCCGTCAGGACGGCCGACGGCCAAGCACCGGTGCCATGCACTGGTGCCCCGAATTCAGGAGGTGGACATGGCAGGCAATACCGGCCCGGCCTTGCAGGGGCCTCCTTCCGGTCCGCCCGCGGGGCCGCACCCGCTGGTCCTGCTCCTGCAGGAGTTCACACTGGAGGCCAACCGGTATGTGGATACAGCAGGCGGGCGGAAGGACATGCACCGCACGGACCTCAATGCCCTGGCCGCGATCATGCGCCACACGGCGAAGGGAAACGTGGTCACGCCCGGGCTCCTGCGCAAGGAACTGCACCTGAGCTCCCCCGCGACAACCGCCCTGATCGACCGGCTGGACCATTCGGGGCACGTGACCCGCGAGCGGCACGGCTCGGACCGTCGGCAGGTCCAGCTGAAGATGACGCCCAAGGCCTACCAGGACGGCGGCGCCATCTTCGCCCCGCTGGCGCGCCACATGGGAGCTGCCATGGCCGATTTCACTCCGGCGGAACTGGAGACTGTCAGCAGGTTCATGGCCGCCATGGTGGAAGCAACGGTGGCTGCGCGGGAAGATTCGTCCGCAGGCCAGCCGGACGCAGCCGCCCCACCCAACTAGGTAGCGCTAAGTGTCGTTTTGAGGGGCCAAAACGACACTTAGCGCTACCTAGTTGGGGGTAGCGTTTGGTTATGAGCGCGCAGCAGCCTGAAGACGACGTTTATACGCACGGCCACCACGAATCGGTGGTCCGCGCCCATGCCGCCAGGACAGCCCAGAATTCGGCAGCGTTCGTCCTGCCGCACCTCACGCCGGGCTGCAACGTGCTCGACGTCGGCTGCGGCCCGGGCACCATCACATGCGACTTTGCCGTTCTGGTGGCTCCGGGAAAGGTGACTGGCCTGGACCGGTCACCGGACATCATCGCCCAGGCCAAGGCCCTCGCCATGGAGCGGGAGGTGCCGAACGTCGAGTTCGTGGCCGGCAATATCTACGACCTGGACTTCGAGGACGAGACGTTCGACGTCGTCCATGCCCACCAGGTCCTTCAGCACCTCACGGACCCTGTGGAGGCCCTGCGTGAGATGCGGCGGGTGGCCAAGCCCGGCGGGATCGTTGCCGTGCGCGACGCCGACTTCCACGGCATGAGCTGGTACCCCGCCATTCCGGAGCTTGACGAATGGATGGAGCTGTACCAGCGCATCGCCCGCAGGAACGGGGCCGAACCCGACGCCGGGCGGCGGCTTGTCAGCTGGGCGCAGGCTGCAGGCTTCACCGACGTCGCGCCCTCCAGCAGCAACTGGCTCTATGCCACCGGCCAGCAGCGCCGGTGGCAGGCCCGCGTCTGGGGCGAACGCGTGCTGCACTCGGCCTTCGCGGAGCAGGCACTGGAGTATGGCTTCGCCAACCCGGCGGACCTGGCAAGGATTTCCGCGGGCTGGCACCGCTGGGGATCCACCGACGACGGCTGGTTCCTGATCCCCAATGGCGAGGTGATCGCCCGGGCGTAGGGCCCGCCCATCCGCCACGCCGCGGCGGGCACACGTAGGATTGACTGGTGCAATTCTCCCTTTGGCTCGCGCTGGCGGGCGCCGGCGTCCTGATCAGCTTCACCCCCGGCGCCGGAGCCATCAACACCATGAGCAACTCGCTGAATGCCGGGTTCCGGCGCTCCATGTGGGGAATCCTTGGCCAGCAGGCGGCACTGGTGATCCACGTGGTGATCGTTGCCCTCGGCGTGGGGGTGCTCGTTGCCAGCTCGCCCATCGCCTTCAACGTGATCCGCTATTCGGGCGCCGCCTACCTGGTGTATCTGGGCATCCGGCAGTTCCTCAGCAAGCCGGACCTTGGGCAGGAGAAGATTGCCGGCCTTCGGAACGAGCCCGCCTGGTCCATCTTCCGGCGCGGATTCTGGGTAAATCTCCTGAACCCAAAGGCCATCATCTTCTTCCTCGCCTTCATGCCCCAGTTCATCCGGCCGGAGCAGCCCCTCCTGGCGCAGTACGCAGTACTGACGGCAACCATCGTTGCCATTGACATCCTGGTGATGTGGTTCTTCTTCGCCGCCGCGGCCAGGTCCTTTGAGCGCTTCACCCACAGCGCCCGCGGCCAACTTGTCCTCAACCGGGCCTTCGGGGTGCTGTTTGTGGCCGTGGGCATCCTGCTGGCCTTCCTCCACTGACGACGCAGCGCGCTCCGGCCGCCCCACGGAAGAGCATGTGACCGAAAGTCCAGAATCTTTACAAACCAGTCAAGCATTGTGAATCACGCGCTAGCCAACAGGGGCAAATAGCGCGCATGCTTAGCATCATGAACTCACCGCCGAGCCCATACCGCGTGATCGCCGTCTGCACCGGGAACATCTGCCGGTCCCCCATGGCCGAGCTGATGCTCGCCGCGGCGCTGGAACACACAGGGCTGGGCGGTTTGGTTACGGTGGAATCCGCGGGCACAACGGGATACGAGGCCGGACGGCCCATCGACCCGAGGGCGGCCAGGCGGCTGGCAGCGGCACAACTTACCTCCAGCCGGCACATTGCCCGCCAGTGGCAGCCGGAATGGTTCCGCGAACGGGACCTGATCCTGGCACTGGACATCGACCACCACGCCTGGTTGAGCGAGTCCGCCCCGGACCAGGAGTCCCGGGACAAGATCCGGATGCTGCGCAGCTTCGACCCGCAACTGGCAGAAAAAGACCTTCTCGACCAGGGAATCGAAGACCCCTGGTACGGCGGCCACGCCGATTTCGACACCGTCTGGCATCAGGTACACGCCGCACTTCCCGGACTGCTGGATTACATCAAAGTGGCCGCGGTCCGGAACGCCGAGCTCCAGCGCCAGGCTTAGGCAAGCAGCAGAACAGGACAGCCAGGCGGAGCGAAGGCACGACGGCGGCAGGCGGCCGTCAAGGCTGGCCTTCCATTTGTAGTTGAGAACGATTCTCAACTACATTGATGGCATGAACCTCACCGTCATCAGTTCCCTTGATGCACTCTGCCGGCAGCAGGCGTGCGAAGACCTTGCGGCAGCCCATCCGGGCAGCCTGGTGGTCCTTCATGACCTCATGGAGGACGGACTCGTGGTCCGGCGAATATTCAGTGGCCGGATCCTCCTGGAACGCGAGGAGACAATGCTGGAACACGGTTGCCTCAGCTGCGCCGTCCGGCTGGACCTTGTCCCGAGCATCGACCGGCTGCTCGAAAACACGAAGGGGGCCATCATCATTGGCCTGCCGCCTGCCGTCCCTGCATCAGCCGCGGTGTCCGCACTGCGGCGCGGCCTCACCCGCGCAGCACCTGTGGGTACGGTAATCCTCGCGTGTTCCCCGGATGCCCTGGAGGACCACATCTGGGATTCCCACACCTTGTTTGAATCCGGCTTCACTCCCGCACCGGAAGACGAGCGGACGCCGGGCGAATTCCTGGTGGGCGAACTCGCCTTCGCGGACACCGTGTTGCTCACCGAGCCGGACATTGTGCCGCCCGACCCGCCGGGCCGCGAGCGCGGGCTGCACCTGCTCCGTGAACTCGCTCCGCACGCGGAGGTGGCCCGTGATGCGGCAGCAGTCAGGCAGGGACTGCACCGCTACGCCGACGCGGTGGCCAGGACAGCACCCGGAAACGCCCAACCGCCCGGTCCCCCGGCCCGCAGCATGGAGTCGCCGTTTGCCACAGTGTTCCACCGCATCGAGCGGCCGCTGCACCCCGGACGGTTCCGGGACGCACTGGCAACCCTGGCAGAAGGATGCTGCCTCCTGCGCGGCCAGCTGTGGATAGCGTCCGCACCGGCCTGCCGGATAGCGATCCAGGGCATCGGCCCCCGCGTGTGGCTGGAGAACCTCGGTGCCTGGCCGGAGGGCCACGCCGCACCCGGGGCGGGAAGCCAGCCGGCCGGCCACGGCGCCCCGGCCGCCTCCGTCATAGCAGCGACGGGCGAGGACCTTGATGCCGCGGAACTCGGGAACCTGCTGATGTCCTGCCAGCTCACCGATGAAGAACTGGCATTGCACCACCACCAAACAAGGAGCACAGCATGAAGGTACGGAATTCACTCCGCGCACTGAAAAAGATCCCCGGCGCGCAGGTTGTCCGGCGGCGCGGGAGGACCTTCGTCATCAACAGGAAGAACCCCCGGATGAAAGCGCGGCAGGGATGACGGTACGCTCTAATTCATGAGCCCAGCCCCCGTCATCATTGCCATCGACGGGCGCTCGGGCGCTGGAAAGACCACCCTCGCAGTTGAACTGGCGGCGCGGCTGCGGGCCCACCACAGGGTGTCGCTGTTCCACCTCGAGGACATTTATCCGGGCTGGAACGGCCTCATGGTCGGCATTGACCGCTACGTCGCCACGGTTCTGGAGCCCCTGAGCCGTGGCGACGCCGCCACCTGGACCAGCTGGGACTGGCAGAACCATTACGACGGCGACTCCCGGGTCACGCTGCCGGCCGAGATTGTCATCGTTGAGGGAGTGGGCGCCGCCGCGGCCGCGGCCCGGCGCCTGCTCAGCGCCGTCATCTGGGCGGACTCACCGGAGGAGGTCCGCCGCACCCGGGCGCTGGACCGCGACGGCGGCACCTACGAACCCTACTGGGACCAGTGGGCTGCGCAGGAGGAGGAATGGCTGCGCACCGACGACGTGCCGCAGCACGCCGACGTCCGGGTACTGAACCGCGCCGACGGATCCGCCCCGGCGGACGTCCTGCAGCTCCTGCCGTATCTCCCCGCCCTGGCCCCGGCGCTGTCCCCCGAGCTTTCGGCGCGCCGTGGCCTCAGCATCCGCACCGAACAGCTGGACACCAGGCCGGATCCAGCAGCGCTGTTCAATTCCCTCTACGGCACCTCGGCCAACGCCGTCTGGCTCGACTCATCGAATGCGAGCCAGGCCGGTGACCAGGCAGGGTCCGAGGCCGCCGGGCGGAGCCGCTTCAGCATCATGGCGGACGACGCCGGCACACACGGCCAGTCCATGACGCACCGTTCCGGACAAAGCGAGCTAAGGGCAGGCTGCGCCACCGCCACGGTGGCGCGCCCCTTCTTCCGCTGGCTGGACACCGTCTGGGGCAACCCGGCAGTCAGCACCCCCGAAGGCTACCCCGGTGAGTTCACCCTTGGCTGGCTGGGATGCCTGGGCTACGAACTCAAGCGGGAAACCGGCGGATCCGATCATTCCGCGCCCACGCCTGATGCTTCGCTGATCTTCGCAGGCAGGGCGGTTGTCCTGGACCATGCGGAAGGCACGGCCTGGCTCCTGGCTCTCGACGCCCCGGATGCCGACGAGTGGCTGGAAGGCGCGCGCGCCGCGGTCGAGGCAGCGTCCGGCCCCGCCGCGCCGGCGGCCGTGGCAGCCCGGGCCGGCGGCAGCAACGGCGTCGTACTTCCGGAAGCGCCCACATTCCAAAGCCGTGATACCGCCAAGCAGTACCGGGAGAAGATCGCTGCCGCCCAGCACGAAATCGCCGAGGGAAACACCTACGAGGTCTGCCTGACCACCACTCTGTCAGCGAAAGTTCCGGCGGCCACGCTGGACCCGTGGCAGGCATACCTGGCCCTGCGCCGGAGGAATCCGGCCCCGTTCGCCAGCTACCTGGCGTTCGGCGGACTCACGGTGGCCAGCACCTCGCCCGAGCGGTTCCTGAAGATAGCCTCCGACGGCGGCATGCGCGCCGAGCCCATCAAGGGCACCCGCCGCCGGGCTGCCGACCCGCACGAGGACGCGCAGCTTCGCACGGACCTGGCGGCGTCGCTGAAGGACCGCGCCGAGAACATCATGATCGTGGACCTGCTGCGTAACGACCTGAGCCATTTCGCGGTCCCGGGCTCCGTCACGGTCAGCAGGCTCTGCGCCATCGAGAGCTACGCCACGGTGCACCAGATGGTGAGCACGATCGATGCGCAGCTGCAGCGGGGATCCTCCCGGGCCGAAGCCGTGGCCGCCTGCTTCCCGGCGGGCTCGATGACCGGCGCCCCCAAGATCAGCACCATGGCCATCCTGGACCGGCTCGAAGGTGGCGGGCGCGGGCTCTACTCCGGCGCCATCGGCTACTTCTCGCTGAACGGCGCCACGGACCTCGCCGTCGCCATCCGGACCCTGGTGATCGACGCCGCCGGCGACGGAACGGCGGAACTGACGCTCGGCGTCGGGGGCGCCATCACCGCCGACTCGGTCCCGGAGGACGAATACGAGGAAATCCGCACCAAGGCGTTCGGCGTCCTCTCCACCCTGGGAGCGGACTTCCCGGACGCCTGACCCCCGGAGTTTTTACTGGACGGTGGCGGTCAGCCTCGCCACGTTGTCCACGTAGCGGGCCGCCAGGGGCCGGTTGATCCAGTCCGCCAGTTTCAGCTCGTGGGAGATGTCCCGGTAGGTGTCCTCCACCGCACGCATCTTGGTGACGATGTCCTCGCCCAGCAGCATCACGGACACCTCAAGGTTCAGGGAGAAGGAACGCATGTCCATGTTGCTGGAGCCCAGCACCGCCACCTCGTCGTCGATGGTGAAGTGCTTGGCGTGGAGCACGAACGGGGCCTTGTACAAGTAGATCCGGACGCCGGCCTCCAGCAGGGCCTCGTAATAGGACCGCTGGGCGTGGTGGACCAGGAACTGGTCGCCCTTCTCGGAGACGAACAGCTCCACGTCCACACCGCGCTGGGCAGCGGTGGTGATGGCGTAGAGCAGGGAATCATCCGGAACGAAGTACGGGCTGCAGATCGAGATCCGGTGCTGGGCGGAGTAGATGAGCGTGTTGAAAAGCCGCAGGTTGTTCTCGGTGATGAACCCCGGGCCGCTCGGCACCACCTGCGCCGTCACGTTCCCGGGGTGCGGGTTGGACGGGAGCTGCAGCTGGTGCTCCAGGGATTCGTCGGTTTCGCTGAGCCAGTCGGTGGCAAAGACGACATTCAATGTGGTCACAATGGGCCCGTGCAGGCGCGCCATGAGCTCCACCCATTCGCGGCCCGCCTTGCGGTGCCGGGGGTTGTTGTAGGAGGGCTCGATCAGGTTCTGCGAGCCGGTGAAGGCAACCTCGCCGTCGATCACCATGATTTTGCGGTGGTTCCGCAGGTCAGGCCTGCGCCACTGGCCGTGGATGGGCAGGAGCGGAAGCATGCGCTTCCACTGGATCTTGCCCGCGCGGAGCCGCTTCAGGAGCTTCCGGTAGCCCTGCACCCGCAGGGTCCCGATGTGGTCGAACAGCACGCGGACTTCGACGCCGCGCTCGGCTGCCTCCTCCAGCGCGGTGAGGAGGTCGTCGGTGATGTGGTCCGTGCTCATGATGTAGAACTCGGCGTTGATAAACTCTTTCGCCTTGCGCACGGCCTCCGTCATCTGCAGGATCGAGTCCGGATAGCCGGGAATCAGGTCAACGGAGTTGCCGTCCACCATGGGCAGGGACCCGAGCCGGCGGTTCAGTTCCGCGGCGGACTTCACCCACTCCGGTCCGGGGTAGTCGCTTTCGACGTCGGAAAGCGAGGAGATCCCGGCCCGCACGCGTTCGTTGACCCGCTGCTGCTGCGCCCGCCGGCGGCTGGACAGCTTGAAGTTGCCGAACAGCAGGAACAGCAGGATGCCCACGAACGGCACAAAGAAAATGCCCAGCAGCCACGCCATCGCCGTGGTGGGACGCCTGTTGCCCGGAATGATGCCCACAGCCAGCACCCTGATCAGGAGGTCGGCGACGCCCAGCAGCACCACCACCCACATTGGCGCGGTGCCGGCAAGCGAGAATGGCCACAACACGAAATAAACCCCCGGAGGATGGGCTCCCGGCGGACCGTTTCCAGCCAGGGCACTCTGCCCAGCTTATCCGTGCGGCGCCGCACTAAGCTGGAGCCATGACCTCTCCAGCTTCCGTGGTTCTCGTTTTCCTCGACCCCGCGTTCCCGGACGGCCGGCTCGCCGATGCCTCCAAGCCCCAGCTCCTGGTCACGGACCAGGGCGCCACCCGCGGGGACGGGATCTTCGAAACCATGCTGGCTGTAGGCGGCAACGTGCGGAAGGTCCAGGCCCACCTGGACCGCCTGGCCCGCTCCGCGGACGCCCTTGACCTGGTTATCCCGCCGGAGGACGAGTGGCGCAGGGCCATCGGGACTGCACTGAGCGAGTACCGGTCCGAGTATCCGCCTGCCTCCGCCGCCGAGGACGAACTCGTGGTCAAACTGGTGGTGACCCGCGGTGTGGAGGGCGCCGCCGCGCCCACCGCCTGGGTCCAGGTGTCCCCCACGGGGGCGTTGGCGCGCCGCCAGCGGGAGACGGGAATCGACGTCATCCTCCTTGACCGGGGCTACGACAGCGACGCCGCCGAGCGCGCCCCCTGGCTGCTGCTCGGCGCGAAGACGCTGTCCTACGCCGTCAACATGGCCGCTTTGCGCCATGCCCATAAACAGGGCGCGGACGACGTCATCTTCATCTCCTCCGACGGCCGGGTACTGGAAGGGCCCACCTCCACCGTGCTGCTGGCCCACGCAGGAACGTCCGACGACGGCACTTCCGTCAAGCGCCTCATCACGCCCCAGCTGGACAGCGGCATCCTGCCGGGCACGTCGCAGGGCGCGCTGTTCACCGCGGCGAAGGCTGCGGGCTGGGAACTGGGCTACGGCCCGCTTGAGCCGCAGGACCTGCTGGATGCCGACGCGGTGTGGCTGATCTCCAGCGTCCGTTTGCTGGCGCCGGTCAACCGGATCGACGGCAAGGAAATCGGCACGCCCTCCGTCCAGAAGGAGCTGACCGCCGAACTGAACGAGTTGTTCGCGGGCATCCAGTAAACGGTCCTGTGATTCCGGCCTTTGCGCTCTAGGTTCGGCGGGGGCAGTGGCCGTAAGGTTTGGTTCATGGACTCGCAGACGCAGCCGAATGACAACCTGACCTTTGACGAATGCTGGGAACTCCTGGCCAATGACACTGTCGGCCGCCTTGCACTGGTGGTTGACGGCCACCCCGAGATCTTTCCAATCAACTACGTGGTGCACCGCCGCAGCATCGCGTTCCGTACGGCCGGCGTCACCAAGCTGTGGAGTGCCCTGACAGAGAGGCCTGCCGCCTTGGAGATCGACGGCTACGATCCCCATACCGAAGAGGCCTGGAGCGTGGTGCTGCGCGGCGATACGGCGATCATCGAGGACCAGGCGGACAAGGACGCCGTGGACAGCCTGGGGCTGGAGCCATGGCAGCCGGGAGAAAAGGCAAACTACATCCGGCTGACAGCCCGTGCTTTGACCGGCCGCCGTTTCAAGGTGAACCGGCCGGACGTCTGGGCCACGCGCCAGCAGGACAAGCGGCGGGCCTCTTTCGAATAACCCGGCCGGAATGCCTGTCCGGCCAGGCTAGCCGGTTGGCTCTGCGTCCTGAAGGGACAGTTGGGCTTCAAGGCCGGAGAGCAGGATACTTAGCCCCTGGTCAAGTTCCGCGGATCCTTCGTAGTCCGCCAGGGCGGGGGCCAGCGCACGCAGCCGCGGGAACTCCTTGGCAGGCAACCGGTGCAGTCCCAGCCGCAGCAGCACTTCGTTTTCCTCCGGGTCCACAACGAATTCCTGCAGCTCGTTCAGGATGTGGCCGTAGAGGAAGCCGTAGTAGGCGCGGTAGACGTGGAGGGCGTCCGACGGGCTGAACCCTGCCCCAATCAGCAGGGACAGGATCTGCTCGAGGGGACGCAGCGTGCCCAGCGGCCGCAGCCCCAGCGGGGTGGAGAGCGGCCTGGTCACAAGCAGCGGCACCACATTGGGGTGCTGGAGCGCAAGGCTCCGAAGGTCGTGTGCGATGCGGCGCAGCTGGGCTTTCCAATCGGGATCGTCGGGGTGGATGGTGAGTTCGTTAAGCACCAGTTCGGTGACGCCGTCCAGCAGCGCGGCGCGGTTCTCCGCATAGCGGTAGAGGCTCATCGGATCCCGGCCCAGTTCCTGGCCAAGGCGGCGCATGGTCAGCGCCTCCAAGCCTTCCGCGTCAACAACTTCGAGCGCCTTGGTTAGCACCAGCTCCCTGCTCAGCTTTTGCTTTTGGGCCGGCCCGGTGGGGGACTGGACTTTCGGGGAAGCCATGATTTCCGTCCTGGAAGGCGGCAAGCCCTTTACCCGGATAGGTAATCCATTCGCTTGCCGAATCCGTTGTCTACGAGTAAAGTCTACATTGTAGATGCGGCAGTGACACCGCCCTGTAGCCCTTGATTTCAACTAGTAGCCCCCGGTTTCAACTAGTTCTTGATTTCCGCGGGCTTCATCAACACTCCATGCCCCGTGCACGGCATTGAGGTTCGCTGCTGTAGCCGAACGGCGGCACCACCGCACTTAGCGAAGGGAAGCCGTCATGGCGCATTCGCAGTTCGATCTCTTTCTAAAAGAAGCCACCTACATTGACCAGGCCTCGGACGCCACCCTCGACCGTGACCGCCTTTACGGCCTGTACACCAGCTGGTGCTTCATCAACCAGCAGAAGCCCGGCCTGGAATCCAATTTCTGGATAGCCATGAATTGCCGCATCAGGCACGGCCGCAAGGGGCTGCGCATGAAAGGCCCCGCCGCTGCGGACTACATCCTGGCAAGCTACCCGGGCCTCGTCTAAGCAACGGCATCAAAACGAATACGGCGTGGACCACGTGCCTGGGGGCACAGGGTCCACGCCGTTCCTCTTTAAGCGCGCTTAGGCGCGCTCCCTGCTACTGCATCAATTGATCCTGCCGCTCCCGCGGGTCCCACCCCCGGACACCCAAGGAGGAGCCGCCGTCGTACTTTAGGTGAAGGTGCCGGACGGCACTGGGCTCCACTGCGGCGCCCGGCCTACTTCAGTTACGCAACATGACGACGACGGCGGTGCGGCCGCGGGCGGCAAGTGTTACGTTTTTGGGGAGTAATGAGTACCGGCGCCAAGCCCTGACTGGCCGGTCGGCAACCCTCCTTTCGCGGCGGGGTGCCTCAGGTGAACACTCGGCATATCGACCCATTCGAGCTGCAAGCGTGAGAGAAGGAGATCGTCGTGTCTGACGCACCTGCCCCTGAAGAGAAACTGTCGTACCGCCTCATCAGCGGGCCGGATGACCGCGCCTTTTGCGAGCGGATCTCCGCCGCGCTGGCGGAAGGCTATGTCCTCCACGGCAGCCCGGCGGCAACCTTCAACGGCAGCAGCGTGATCGTGGCGCAGGCGGTAGTCCTGCCGGCAGCCATCGCTTCCGCGGACGCTGCCGTGGCAGATGCCGTTGACGACCTCGAGTCCGCCGGCGATGACCTTGACTTCGGCGGCGAGGGCCACGCATGAGCTACGCCGGAGACCTGACCCCGCAGGAGGCCTGGGAAAAGCTCGAGCAGGGCGCCATCCTGGTGGATGTGCGCACGGAGGGCGAATGGGCCCACATCGGCATTCCCGACACCAAGGCCACCGAGAACGATCCGCTGTTCATCCAGTGGACCTTCCCGGGCGGAATCCCCAACCCCGACTTCATCACCGACCTTAGCCAACAGGCGCCCGAGGACAAGTCAACCGAACTGGTGTTCCTGTGCCGTTCCGGCCAGCGTTCCATCGCGGCCGCTATCGCCGCCACGCAGGCCGGCTTCACCTCCTACAACGTCCTGGAAGGCTTTGAGGGTGAACCGGACCGTTATGGAGAACGTACCGTCAACGGCTGGAAGAACCGCGGCCTGCCGACCAACCTGGGAAAGAACTAAGTGACCTTCAACGAAGACGCCGCCGGCTGGAGCCCCGACACCCAGGCCGTCCGCGGCGGGCTGGACCGCACCAACTTCCAGGAGACCAGCGAGGCTGTCTTCCTGAACTCCGGTTTCGTGTACGAATCCGCCGCTGCTGCTGAGCGGGCCTTTACGGGCGAGGACGAACGCTTTGTCTACTCGCGCTACGGCAACCCGTCCGTGGCCACGTTCCAGGAACGCCTCCGCCTGCTTGAGGGGACCGAGGCGTGCTTCGCGACGGCGTCCGGCATGTCCGCGGTTTTCACCGCCCTGGGTGCGCTGCTGGCGGCCGGGGACCGGGTGGTTGCCGCCCGCTCACTCTTCGGCTCGTGCTTTGTGATCCTGAACGAAATCCTGCCGCGCTGGGGCGTGGAGACCGTCTTCGTGGACGGCCCTGACATGGAGCAGTGGCGCGAAGCGCTCTCCGAGCCCACCACCGCCGTCTTCTTCGAATCGCCGTCCAATCCCATGCAGGAGATCGTGGACATTGCTGCGGTCAGCGACCTGGCGCACGCTGCCGGGGCGACCGTCGTCGTCGACAACGTTTTTGCCACCCCCCTGCTGCAGCGGTGCGGGCAGTTCGGCGCCGATGTGATTGTCTACTCGGGCACCAAGCACATCGACGGCCAGGGCCGGGTGCTTGGTGGCGCCATCCTGGGTACCAAGGAGTTCATTGACGGGCCGGTGAAGCAGTTGATGCGCCACACCGGACCAGCACTGTCCGCGTTCAACGCCTGGGTCCTGACCAAGGGCCTCGAGACCATGGCGCTGCGCGTCAACCACTCCTCGGCGTCAGCCCTGCGCCTCGCGGAATGGCTGGAGGAACAGCCTGCCGTCAGCTGGGTGAAGTACCCGCTCCTGAAATCGCACCCGCAGTACGAGCTGGCCGTAAAGCAGATGAGCGCCGGCGGCACTGTCCTCACCTTGGAACTCGCCCCCTCCGGCGGCCGCTCGGGCAAGGACGCGGCGTTTGCGCTGCTGGACGGCCTGCGGATCATCGACATCTCCAACAACCTTGGCGATGCCAAGTCGCTCATCACCCACCCGGCCACCACCACGCACCGCGCGATGGGACCCGAGGGCCGGGCCGCCATTGGGCTGAGCGACGGCGTGGTGCGGCTTTCGGTGGGGCTGGAGGACGTGGACGACCTGATTGGCGACCTGGAGCAGGCACTTAAGCAGATCTAGCGCTCCGGCCGCGGCACCCCGGGGCCATGGCCTCAAAGATTCTGCAGGGAAAGGTGAACGGCCACTTCGTCGCCGTCGCTAATCTCGGCCTTGGCCCTGATGTCCTTCTTGACGGGCAAGAGGTATGTGCCGGTCCTGGCATCCGCGAAGAGCGAGGTTTGCCACGCGTGGCCGGCAATCTCCGCCGCCACTTTGACCGAACCGAAAGCTTTGCTGTGGCCGGAACTGCGCGCGCGGATATCGTCCACGACGTCCGCCGGCAGGGTCAGGAAATGCCAACCGGCTTCCCCGGGATAGCGCCACAGGCCTGCTTTGAAGGAATACGACGCCGCCACGCGCTGAGTATGGCACGGGACGTTGGCAGGACGCCACAGCTTGCCGCACTTGCGGCCGGCGTCTTTTGTCCCGGAAGGCGAGGGCACCGCTTCCTCGAATAGGTGGCACAAAAAACTTCAAAAGTATTTTCCGGAAGGCCGTCGTAGGGCCTAATAATGTCGGACCCCCTCGCGATGATGGGGGTATGGAATCGAACGCGGCGGTGGTGCAGGGGGAGGAAGCGGTTGACGCTTCTGTCGCGGCGTTTATGGCTGCGCTGGCTGGCGGAGGCCTTGCCGCGGGCGGGCCTGCCGTTTCCGGTGGCCGTGGCGGGGGCGGGGGCGTTGATGATCCGTTGCAGCGGGTTGCTGATGCGGCGTTGGATGTCCTGGGTGGGGTGGCGCGGTCGGAAGCGAAGTTGGCGGCGGTGAAGGCAGTGGCCGCGGCGGCCCTTGCCGGGGCGACGAAGGCGATGAATCCTCCGCCCGGGTCCCCTCACGAGGCCACGGCGCAGGACCGGAGCCTGGTGGCGGAGGTCGGGTGTGCGCTGGCCATCGGTGACCGGGCCGCCGGAGCTTTGCTGGCTGAAGCCCATGCCTTGACCGCGTCGCTGCCCCGGACCCTGGCCGCCCTGCAGGGCGGGACGATTTCCTGGGCGCATGCCCGGACCATGGTGGACCAGACCGTCGGCCTTGGCCCGGCCGGGGCGGCGGCCCTGGAGGCCCATTTCCTGGACCCGGACGCCCCGGGGGCGGTCCGCGGGTGCCCTGTGGGGGAGATGCCCGCGTACCGGTTCAGGGCCAAGGCGCGGGGGTGGCGGGAGCGGCACCATCCGGAGAGCCTGGCGAAGCGGCACGCCAAGTCCCTGGCGGACCGGCGGGTGGAGTGCTGGCCGGATAATGATGCGATGGCCTGGGTGGCCGCCTACCTGCCCGCGGACCAGGCGTCCGCGATCTGGAACCGGCTGACCGCCATTTCCCGGGGACTGCAGGGCCCGGACGAGGCCCGCACCCTGACCCAGCTCAGGGCCGACAATTTCGCCGAGGCGCTCCTGGGCGGCGGGAACATCTCCCGGGTTACCGGGCACAGCGAGGCAACCAGTGCCGGGCACGGTGAGGCGGGAAGTTCCGGCGGCGGGGAGGTGGCAGGTCCCGGCCCGTCGTCGTCGATTCGGCCGCAGGTGCTGGTCACCGTGCCCGTGTTTTCCCTGATGGGCTTGACGGACGAGCCGGCGGTGCTGGACGGGGCCGGCCCCATCCCTGCCTCGATGGCCCGGGACCTCGTCGCCGACGGTGCCAGCTCCTTCTACCGGGTGCTGGTGGACCCGCGGGACGGCGCGCCCCTGGAAATCGGCCGCACCAGCTACCGGGTCACCAAAGCCATGCGGAACTGGCTCAGGCTGCGGGACGGCAAATGCCCCTTCCCCGGCTGCAGCAACCCCTCCCTCGACAACGAAGCCGACCACCTCCTCGCCTGGCACAACGGCGGCACCACCGAAGTCTCGAACCTGGGACAGCCCTGCCCGAAACACCACAAACTCCGCCACACCAGCGGCTGGAAACCCACCCCCGCCACCACAACCGCACCACCCGGCTGGACCTCACCCACCGGCCGCCACTACACAAGCGAACACCAAGACTGGGAACCACCCCACTGGCCGGACTGGAATGCGGGACTACGGAACGCATCTTCAGCGGCTAGGCCGAAGGGTCAGGACTTGTACGTGCCCGAGTACTTCAGCTTGCCGGGGTGCCGTGAGTTACCTGCGTACTTCAACATGCCCGACGACTTTGAGGTACCTGCGTGCTTTGCACTGCCGGAAGAGTTTGACCTGGTGAAGGACCTGGACCTCCCGGATTTCGATGTGCCCGAAGACCCTGGCCCTTCCGAAGACGAACTGCCGAAGGACCCGTTTCCGGAATGGCACCTCTGGCTCACGGAATCCCTCGGAGTCCCCTAGCACCACAGCCGTGTAGGGACGGACCCCGGCCGAACGGCTCTGTCATGACTGCCCCAGGCGGCACGGCTTTGTCGGGAACCGCTGAAGGCCCCCTGCCCGCTAGGACTGCCTGACGCGCAGCAGTTCGGGGGCCTCGTCCACCTTTGAAAGATCCAGTCCGCCGCGCATGGTCACGTCGACTGCATGCTTTACCACTGCATCGAAGCCGAGGTCCCCGCCTTGCGACGAGGACAGGACCTTGTCCCGGACCCGCCGCTGTTCGGCAGCTCCTGTTCCGCGCGCAATGATGTCTTCCACCCCTTGCCGGGCCAGGGCAAGTTCACCCTGTTCCTGCAGTACCGGGGCAAGGTAGTCCACCAGTGAGCGCACCACGTCAGCGGCCCTCGCCGGGCGGAATGTGCCAAAGTCGAGCAGCTCCCCGCTGAGGCCCGCACTGCTCGCCTGCCAGGACGCCATGCGCAAAAGCACCGTGGGCACGGGGGCAGGATCTACGCCGTCCTGCCACTCGCGGCTCGCAGTCTCCACCAAGGCGCGGACCAGGACAGCTATAAGTGCGGCGTCCTCAGCACGGAGGCAGACATCGGCTACGCGGACCTCCACCGTGGGATGGTTGCGGGAGAGCCGGGCGTCAAAATACAACATGCCCTCATCCAGCATTACCCCGCTGTCCAGGAGCCGCGTGACCACCCGCCGGTACGCGGAGTACGTGCCATAGATGCCCGTGGGCCCGGCCGTCGGCCAACGGTTCCAGGCCTGGGTCCGGTAGCTCTCAAAGCCGGTCTGGATGCCGTTCCAGAAGGGGGAATTGGCACTCAAGGCGGTAAGGACGGCGAGCTTGTCCCGGATGCGGTCCAGGACAGCCACGCCTTCGTCGTGCGACTCAATGTAGGTATGGACATGGAAGCCGCACGTCAGCTGCTCCTGGGCAGTCAGGCCGAAGCGCTCAAGCATCCGCGCGTAGCGGGGATCCGGAGTGGTGTGGCTGGCCAAGCCCAGCGGCGAGGTGGCAAGGGCGGCCACCCGTGCGTGGTTTTTCTTGGCAGCCTTATCTGCCAGTGCCCGCCCGGCCCGGATCTGTTCCAGGAGCTCACGGTACTCCAGGCAGGGCCGCGTCTGGGTTTCGATCTGTTCCAGCTTGAGCTCGGCACTCAGGCCCATCTCGTCGTCGTAAACGGTTTTGTCTTCCGTCTCCAGGAGGCGGGGTGCATCCGGCGAGTCGTCGGCGGCCATTCGGCGGCCGGACAGCAGCGCATCCGCCAGGGCAAGCGGCTCCCCGCTCTCCGGATCAACGATCAGGAGCTCTTCCTCGACGCCGAAAGTTCGCATACCGACATTCTCCGACAACAGGGACGAAATTGAGGGTCAACAGCAGTTCATGACGAAGCGTGAATGGTTAGTCCTGGAAGTACTCCACTTTCGCCCCGATGGTATTAAGCCGTTCCGCCAGGTCTTCGTAGCCACGCTCGATGACATAGATGTTCCGCAGCTCGGACACTCCCCGCGCGGCAAGCATTGCCAACAGCAGGCACGCTGCCGGGCGGAGCGCGGGCGGACAGCCAACCTCCGCGGCGCGCCACTTGGTGGGGCCGTTGACGTAGATCCGGTGCGGGTCAAGGAGCTGCACCTGGGCGCCCAACCGGTTCAGCTCGGTCAGGTAGATGGCCCGGTTTTCGTACACCCAGTCGTGGATCATGGTCTGGCCATGCGCGTTCGCTGCGATGACCGCAAAGAAGGGCAGGTTGTCGATGTTCAGCCCGGGGAACGGCATTGGGTGGATCTTGTCCTCCGGAGCGCGCAACTCGGAAGGCTTCGTGGTGACGTCCACCAGCCGCGTCCGGCCGTTCCGGGCCATATATTCGCCCGAGATCTCCAACTGCTGGCCCATTTGCCCCAAGGTTGCCAGCTCGATTTCCATGAACTCGATGGGCACCCGCCGGATGGTCACCTCCGAGTTGGTGACAATGCCCGCGGTAATCAGGCTCATGGCCTCGATAGGATCCTCCGAGGGGTAGTACTCAATGTCGGCATCGATTGACCGGCGTCCGGTGATCTTCAGGGTGGTGGTTCCCACCCCCTCGATAACCACTCCAAGCATCTCCAGGTAGAAGCAGAGGTCCTGCACCATGTAGTTGGGGCTGGCATTCCGGATAACGGTGGTGCCCTCACGGTGGGCCGCGGCCATGATGGCGTTCTCGGTGACAGTGTCGCCGCGCTCAGTCAGGACAAAGGAGCGGTCCCGGGTGTCTGCGGACGGGGCCTGCACGTCGTAGAAGCCTGCTGTCGCTTCCACCGAGAGTCCGAACTGGCGCAGTGCCTGCATGTGCGGCTCAACCGTCCGGGTACCAAGGTCACAGCCGCCCGCATAGGGAAGCTTGTACCTGGCCGACTCATCGAGCAGGGGTCCCAGCAACATGATGACGCTCCGGGTGCGGCGCGCGGCGTCCACGTCCATCGCGCCCAGGTCCAGGACCGCCGGGCGGCGGAGCAGCAGGTCGGTGTCGTTGAGCCAGGTGCACTCCACACCGATGCTGGTCAGGACTTCAACGATCCGGTTCACTTCTTCGATGCGTGCGAGGCGGCGAAGAATGGTGGTCCCCCGGTTAATGAGGCTGGCGCACAGCAAAGCCACTCCGGCGTTCTTGCTGCTGTTGACGTCCACGGACCCCGAAAGGGTGCGCCCGCCTTCAACGCGCAGGTGGGTCATCTGCGGCCTGCCCACGTTCACGATGCTCCGGTCGAAGATCACTTCGAGGCGCTGGATCATTTTCAGGCTCAGGTTCTGCTTGCCCTGTTCCATGCGGGCAACGGCGCTCTGGCTCGTTCCCAGCTCGGCAGCCAACTGGCCTTGGGTCCAGCCCTTCTCAGCCCGGGCATCCCTCAGCATGGCGGCAACGTGTTCAGCGGTTTCCTGCGTCATACACAACTTTATATCATAAATGAGTTAAAGGTCCCGTCACGGCAGTCTGAAACGCGGCCGCTGGAGAGCGTTTACCCGAACGATGCGATCGAAGGGGGACGGACTCCTTGACCGCACCTTCCAAGGGCGGGAGACTGAAGGCACCCGTTCGTCCAGCGGCAACGGAGGCAGTATGCGCCGGACACCAGCCACGCCGATGCCAGTCAGCCGGGCACCGGCCCGCAGCACACGGAGCGTGCCGGGAATGGCAGCACCGTTACTCGCGGCCCTGCTCCTCATCTGCGGCTCGCCTGCCTACGCGGTGCCCTCCCCGGGAGAGGGAGTGCAGTCGCTCCTGGGGAACGACATCTCCTGGCCGCAATGCAACACGGCTTTCCCCACGGGACAGGCTTTTGCCATTGTGGGCGTCAACAACGGTTTGGCCAACACCACCAATCCCTGCCTGGCCGAGCAGCTTGACTGGGCGGAAGGTTCCGCGGGCCACCCTGGCCGGCCCACGGTGTCCCTGTACGTCAATACTGCCAACCCGGGCGCCGCGGGATCGTGGTGGCCGGCGGAGGACGAGTACCCGGCAGGCCGGGCGGTGCACAACCCGTACGGCCCCTGCAAGGACGGGGATTACGGCAAGGCGTGCGCCTACATGTACGGCTTCGCCAAGGCATACGATGACGCCCACCACCGCGGCATCAGCAACCCGGGCTCGTACGTCTGGTGGCTGGATGTGGAGACCGAAAACAGCTGGTCCTACACCGACAAGGATGCCAACCGGACAGTCCTGGAAGGCATGACCGATTTCTTCCACAGCATTGGCGCGCAGGTGGGGATTTACTCCTCGGGCCGGCAGTGGGACCAGATTGTTGGAACTGTCAGCGGGTCGAGCAACCTTTACTCACTCCCGAGCTGGCTGGCAGGATCCCGGAACGCGTCAGGAGCAGCGATGGCCTGTTCGCATGCGCCCCTCACCGGCGGCGGCGAGGTGGAGTTGACCCAGTTCGTATCGCGGGGTTTCGACTACAACTATTCGTGCCCGTAAGCCTGGCCCGCTTTCAGGTCCCCAGCCACACCATGTTCCAGGTGCCCAGCGAGACTGCGGCAAAAACCGCTGTTGCCGCCATCACCACACCGCCGGCAAGCACCCACGCATCCAACACACTGTAGGTCGATTCGCGGGCCCACGTCCGGCGGCCGCCGCCAAAGCCGCGGGCTTCCATCGTCACCGCGAGCCGCGATGCCCGGCGGATCGCCTGGACCAGCAGCCCGAAACTCTGCCCCAGCGTCGCCTTCACGCGCTGCAGGGCGCTGCCGCGGGCACCCACCCCGCGCGCGCGGCGGGCCATCCCGATGGTCTGCCACTCTTCTGCCATCAGGCCCACCAGCCGCATGGCCGCGAGGGTTCCCAGCACGAAGCGGTGCGGGAGGCGCGCCTTCTGCGCCAGCGCATCAGCGAGGTCTGTGGGGTCGGTGCAGCTCATCAGCAGCACTGCCGGCAGGGCAATCGCCAGCCCCCGCAGCATGAAGCCCACGCCCAGCTCCAGTGAGCCTTCGCTCATGGTCCAGATGCCGACGTCGATCAGCGTCTTTCCGCTGTCCGGCGCCAGGATGGAGGTGCTCCAGCCTCCCACTGCGGCGGCGAGGATCAGCGGCCAGCCGCGCTGCCACAGCAGTGCGAGCGTCAGGCCGGCCAGCGGAAACAGCAGGACCTCAAAGACCAGCGCCA
Organism: Pseudarthrobacter sp. GA104; assembly: GCF_009741265.1. Classification (GTDB taxonomy): domain Bacteria; phylum Actinomycetota; class Actinomycetes; order Actinomycetales; family Micrococcaceae; genus Arthrobacter. The sequence goes on along the minus strand of NZ_WOWL01000001.1, from coordinate 2,504,454 downwards.
CCGATGCGGACACCCAGTCTATGGAGAGCGCAAGCACGGCCGTGATGAGGAAGACGGCGGCGAACTTGCTGAGCGGGTTCGCCCGGGTCAGCAGCGCGTTGTTGCCGCGAAGGTTCAGCTCCTGCCTCATGGTGCCGCCGGTTCCGCCGCGGCCATCCGCAGTTCCGTTCCACCCAGCGCCGCCGTGAATTCGGCGTCATGGGTCACGGAGACCACGGCGGTGCCGGCATCCAGCAGCTCGGACAGGAACGATGCCAGCTCCGCCCACGTGTTGGCGTCCTGGCCGAACGTAGGCTCGTCCAGGACCAGCACCTGGGGATGCGCGGCCAGGACCGTTGCCACGGACAGCCGCCGCTTCTCCCCGCCCGAAAGCGTGTAGGGGTTGGCATCCACAAGATGGGTAAGCCGCAGGCGCTCCAGCAGTTCGTCCACGCGCTCCTCACCATGGCCAAGGTGCCGGGGGCCGAACAGCAGTTCGTCCAGCACCTTCCCTGTGACGAACTGGTGTTCGGGTTCCTGGAACACTGTGCCGATCCGCTCGATGAGCTGATCGGCCTTCCACTTGTACGGGTCTATTCCGGCGCCGCGGCTCAGGTCCAGCGTGGCCGAAACCTTGCCGGCCACGGGCTCCAGGAGCCCGGCAAGCGTCAGGGCAAACGTGGACTTCCCGGCCCCGTTCGGCCCCGTGACGGCCAAGGCGTGCCCGGCCCGGACCTGCGCGGAAATACCTGCCTGCACGGGTACCGGCGGAACCTTCCGGAAGCCGCTGCGCCGCGCCCGTTCACGGGACACCGCCAGTTCCTCGGCAGCGAGCAGGAGGCCACCCGTCCCGCTGGCTGGATCCGCCGCCCGCAGCCGGGTGTCCGGAACATAGCCGGGCACCCACACCCCGGCAGCAATCAGCATGCTCCGGGCTTCCCTGAGCACCTGGTCCGGCGGACCGTCCAGCAGCACGGCGTCCTTCGCGTCGGTGCCGGGCTGCAGCACCACGATCCGGTCCACCAGGTCCTTCCACACGGACACCCTGTGCTCCACCACCACCAGGGTGGCGCCGGTCTTGTCCAGGCACCGCGCCACGGCGTCGCGGACCTCCAGCACGCCCGCCGGGTCCAGGTTGGCCGTCGGCTCGTCCAGCAGGATCAGGCCGGGACGCATGGCAAGGATGCCTGCGAGCGCCAGCCGCTGTTTCTGCCCGCCGGAGAGTACCGACGTCGGATGGTCCAGCGGGAGGTGGGAAAGTCCGACGTCGTCCAGCGCCTCGTGCACGCGGCTCCAGATGGCGTGGCGGGGCACGGCGAGGTTCTCGGCGCCGAAGGCGGCGTCGTCACCCACGCGCGACAGGACCACCTGCGTCTCGGGATCCTGCTGCATAAGGCCGGCGCGCCCGCGCTGTTCGCGGGGGGAGGCTCCGTCAACCAGCAGCGAACCCGACTCGTCGGAATCGCCGGCCGCGCCGCCGTCGTCGTCCACATCCCCCAGGACCCCCGCCAAAGCATGGAGGAGGGTGGACTTGCCGGCGCCGGAAGGCCCCAAAAGCAGCACCCGCTCTCCCGGACGGATGTCCAGGTCGAGGGCATGGACCGCCGGCCTGGCGCGCCCGGCATGCCGCCAGCCCCAGCCGCGGGCCGTGACGGCGGCGGGACGCACTGCGGTGGGCGCGCCCTGGCGGGAAGGTGCGGACATCAGGAGAAAACAGGCTCCGTAGCTGCCTTCCGCGACGCGAACGAGCTCAGGACCCCGGTCCTGGCCAGCCCCCGGGTGGCGATCCAGGACAGGGCGCCGGCGATGATCGCGCCGGAGATGGCGGTGAAGACGATGTACACCAGCTTGTCCCCGCCGGAGTAGGCGATGTTCCAGCCCCACGGAGCGAAGGAGTCGTTGAGGCCGCAGAAGAGACCGGCGGCGGCACCGGCCAGCAGTGCCACGGGCAGGTTGAACTTCCGGTACACGAAGATGGCGAAGATGATCTCGGCGCCGAGGCCCTGGACGAAGCCGGAGAACAGCACGGAAGCCCCGTACTGGGACCCCATGAGCAGCTCACCGGTGGCGGCTACCGTCTCGCAGAACAGCGCGGCGCCGGGCTTGCGAATGATGAGCATGCCCAGCACGGCCGGGATCATCCAGCCGCCGGCGATCAGGCCGGTCAGTGGCGGGTAGGTGGCGTTCATGGGGCCGGACACTGCGGCCGCGCCCTGGGACCAGGCCCAGAAAATGACACCGCCGGCGATGGCAATGAGGGCCGCCACCACGATGTCCACGACGCGCCAGGACTTGCTGCTGGTCTTCTTGACTGCTGTTGTTGCCATGTGATCCTCCTGAGGAACAGGAGGGGAAAGTGGACGCTGCTGCCGGCACTGCTGCCGCTGCGCGCACTTCGAGAACTCGACTCCCTTGCGCCGGTACTAACCGGATCAGGTTCGAGGGTCTGCGGCTGCCCGCACTCTCAGCGCCCACCTGCGGATCCTGGCATTGCCAGTGATGCCCGACGGCGGCGCTCCCCTGTCGTTGAATGTTGCTTTTGCTTGAAATGATTCGTTGCAGAAATACCCTGTTGGGCGTTGTCCAGTTTACACCGCGGCGGGGGTAGATTGTGGGCCATGGCTGCCAATTCCCCGCATGTGACCGACTTCGACCCGGATTCCGATGCCATCCAGCCGGAGGGATCGCTGGCGGCACTGATCGCCCGGATTGAAGGCGAAGTCCGGGAACTGCAGTTTCCAGGCTTCTCCCTCGACGACTCCCTGAACCTGGGACTGCTCCTCGTGGAGCTGGGCAAGGAGCGCGGGCTGCCCATCGCGATTGACATCACGAAGGGCGGGCAGGTGCTGTTCCATGCGGCGCTGCCCGGTGCGACGCCGGATAACGATCACTGGATCCGGGCGAAGCAGCGCACGGCGGCACGGTATGAGGTCCCCTCACTGCTGGTGGGATTGCGCGGCCGGCTTCGCGGCGGCCGGATCGAGGACCAGGGATGGTTCGACCAGGGCCGGTACGCGGCGCACGGCGGCTCCTTCCCGCTGTACGTCACCGGAGTGGGCGCCGTGGCCACCGTCACGGTTTCAGGGCTTCCCCAAGTGCAGGATCACGACCTGGTGGTCGAAGCCCTGCGCGAAATGCTCCACTCCGCGGGGGCGGACTGATGCCAAAGCTGGCGGACTGACCCACACTGCACGCACGTCCACCGGCAGCAGAAATACAAAGGCTGCTTAGCATTTATTAGTAATCATGCTTACTATGTTGTCTTCCGGGTTTTGAGGAGAACAGGACATGGCAGCAAGCACCCGCCTGGCGGGCCCACGAACACGCCTGCAAAAGGCCGCCCTCGGAACGGGAATAGTCTTCGTCCTTTTCGGCGTCCTGGGCTTCATCCCGGGCGTTACCTCCAACTATGGCTCGTTGGGCTTTGCCGGACCTGGTTCAGGGGCGCTGCTATTGAGCGTCTTCCAAGTGTCCATTCTCCTTAACGCGCTCCACCTGCTCTTCGGGATTGCAGGGGTCCTGATGGCGCGGACGCATCCCCAGGCCAGGAACTTCCTCATCTACGGGGGCGTAACCTACCTGCTCCTGTGGTTGTACGGCTTCCTTGCGGGCGACACCACGCCTGCCAATTTCCTCCCCGCGAACAACGCAGACGACTGGCTGCACCTGGCCCTCGGCCTGGCCATGATTGCGCTGGCCATCATCCTGGCCGCCCGAGGCCCCGCCGTTCCCGCAGGCGTTGCCGGCAGCGACGGCAGCAACAGCGGCGACAGCGGCAACAGCGGCAACCGGTCAGGAAGCCTCAGCGACGACGTCACGGAACCGGCACCAACGCCGCACCTGAAGGAGCACTATGAAAATCCCTGAAGCGCGCGGTCCTGCCAGCACCGCCTTGTTCGCCCTTCTCACGGAGGCGCCCGGCACCCTTGGCACCCGCCCCTGCGGCCGCACCGCCGATGACCGAACCCTGGACGACGGAACAGCGGCGCTGCACCGGGCGGTCACCGGCCAGTTGGCTGCCACCCCGGACATCATTGGCGACGACGATCTCCAGCTGACGCTCTTCTGCCTCTACGAGCTCCACTACAGCGGACTCGAAGGCGTCAGCGATGAGTGGGAATGGGCGCCGGGACTGATCCAGGTCCGCCACCTGCTGGAAAAACCGTTCGAGTCAGCGCTCAGGCTGGCCGCCCGGGAAGCAGCCGGCGAACTGGAGCTTCCCGCGGCCTCGCGTCCCACCAGCGATGCCGTGGCCGATGTCCTGTTCAGCCTCGCAGCCCGCGACACCGGCCCCAGCCTCTCACGGTACGTGGCAAAGAAGGCCAGCCTGGACCAGCTCAAGGAATTCCTGATCCATAAGTCCATCTACCAGCTGAAGGAGGCGGATCCCCATACCTTTGCCATTCCCCGGCTGGCCGGGCGCCCCAAGGCCGCGCTGGTGGAAATCCAGGCGGATGAGTACGGCGGCGGACGTCCCGAACGGATGCACAGCGCACTTTTCGCCCGCACCCTGCGAGGCCTGGGAATGGCGGACGAATACGGCGCCTACGCCGATTCCGTCCCGGCCGTCTCCCTCGCCGCAGTGAACCTGATGTCCCTGTTCGCGCTGAACCGCCGGCTGCGGGGTGCCATCACCGGGCACCTTGCCATCTATGAGATGACCTCCTCCCAGCCCAACCGCTTATACGGGAGCGGTTTCCGGCGGCATGGATTCGATGCCGCCGTCACCCACTATTTCGATGAACACGTGGAAGCAGACGCCGTCCACGAGCAGATCGCCGGCCGCGACCTGGCCGGCGGCCTTGTCGAGGCCGAACCAGGACTTCTTGGAGACGTATTGTTTGGTGCCACGGCAGCCATGGCGGTGGACGGCAGGCTGTCTGCCCATCTCCTGCAGTCCTGGGAGAACGGCGGGACGTCACTAAGGGCGGCAGTCCCGGCGGCAGCATGAGCGGCGCCAGTCCCCCGCCGTCGTCCGTCACCCCGGCTACCTAAGCAGGAGCAAGAATGAACCAGGAACCCGCCGATAGCTCCATCGTGGTGTGCCCCGACGGTCCGCTGATCGTGCGCGGCGACTTCGAGATCGTCACGCCCTCCGGCGAACCGTTGCCCCGTGAACGGAAAACCGTGGCACTGTGCCGCTGCGGGGCGTCAGCCATCAAGCCCTATTGCGATGGGACGCACAAGATGATCAAGTTCCGGACGGAACCTCCGGCAACCTGAGCAAGGCCTGCACCGGCCGGCCGCCATCGCCGGTTAGGCTAGGGACAGCCCGTTTTCCGCCCGCAAGGAGTACTAGGAATGAACCTCTTCATCAAGCTGCTCGGCACTGGCGTGAGCCTCGGCGCAGGCTTTGTCGGCACGAAGCTCGTCAACGCCATCTGGGAAAAGACCACCGGCCGGAAGCCCCCCACCGGCAAGCACGAGGACGTCCCCACGAGCCTTCACTCGGCGCTGACGTTCGCCCTGATCTCTGCCTCGGTGAGCACCATCATCCAGGTCTTGGCCAACCGTGGCACCCAGCGCGCCATCACCCGGTTCGCCAAGAGCCAGGACATCGTCTAGCAGCACGCCGAACGGTGTTCAGCCGTCGCTGGAACCGTCCTCACGGGCGGCTTTGGCGGCGGCTTTCTGCACCACGGCCTCGAGCTCATCGGAGGTGAGGAGCTCGCGGTGCAGGTGCTTGGTGCGGTAGCCGGCCCGGCCCACCATGTGTGCCGAAACGGGCACGGTGAGCAGCTGGAAAATCCACGCCACCAACAGCACAGGCCACACCCACCAGGTGCGCAGCTGCAGGCCGATGGACGCCAGGAGCAGGAACAGCCCCAGCACCTGCGGCTTGGTGGCGGCATGCATGCGGCTGAGCAGGTCGGGGAACCGCAGCAAGCCGATGGCCGCGCCGAGGGACATGATGGCCCCGACGATCATGAACACGGCGGACAGCACATCCACCCAGGCGTCCAGGCCAGTGGAATCAGGACTCATTGGGCTGCTCCCTCCGGTCCGCCACGAACCTTGCCACCGTCACGGACCCGATAAAGCCGATGATGGAAATGGCCACCACCAGCATCAGGTTGTTCAGGTGCCTGTTGACGGCCATGTCCACGCACAGGGCACCGCCCAGGATGGCCAACAGGACGTCCGTGGCCAGCACCCGGTCCAGCAGTGAAGGCCCCCGGGAGATCCTGATGATGGCACCGGCGGCGGCCACCGAGAAAATTACGGCAGTAATAGCCAGGACGGTCTGCATCATGCGCCGGCCTCCATTCGCACGGTTTCGAGTTCTTCCTTGGTGCCCATGATCCTGATCAGCCCCGCCTCGATGGACCGCACCTCGTTTTTCAGGTTTTCGACTTCCTGCGGGGAACTGATGTTGAGCGCATGCAGGTAGAGGGTGGACGTGGAGCGGTCCACCTCCACCACCAGCGAGCCCGGAATCAGGGAAATCACGTGCCCCGTGGCCGTGACCATCAGGTCCTGGCGGCTGCGGAGCGGGACGGCGACGACGGCGTTGGTCACCTTCGGCCCCTTGGCGATGGCGAGGTACAGGAGCTGCGCGCTGGCAGCCGCCACCTTGGCCAGGAAGACGAGCGCGAAGGGAACGGCGTACAGGATGTTGAACCGGCCGCTGAGTTCCACCGGCGGAAGGTAGAACAGACGCGCAACCGCCACGGCCAGCAACGCCCCGAACAGGAGGTTGCCGGGGCTGAAGTCCTGCCACAGGGCACCCCACACAATGACCAGCCAGACCAGGAGCGGCAGCTCCTGGCGGAGGGAAATACGGCGGCGGCTCATTTTCCCCCTCCCGGCGTGGCAACCATCGGAACGTCGATGTTTCCGCCCAGGACAGCGTGGATGTAGGAGGTCCGGTCCAGCATGTCGCGCGCAGCCTGGTCCGAGACCGTGAACAGCGGCCCCGCGAAAACCGTCAGGGCAAGGCCGAGGACCACCAGCCCCACTGTCGAGCCCACCATGGTGCGCGGAAGCAGGGTGACGGTGTTCCGTTTGGCGCCAGGACCGTCGGCCCGCCCGGCGGCCGGGGCAAGCAGCACCGGATCCGGGTGCTCGGCGTCCGAGGGCCGGCGCCAGAACGCACGGTTCCACACCCTGGCTACGGCAAGCAGGGTCAGCAGGCTGGTAAGCACCCCGCCGATCACCAGCACGTACGCGAGCGGCGTCCCCAGTTCAATCCCGGCCTGCATGAGCCCCACCTTCCCCAGGAAGCCGGAGAACGGCGGAATTCCGGCCAGGTTCATTGCGGGAATGAAGAACAGCAGTGCCAGCAGCGGGGACAGCTTGGCGAGGCCGCCCAGCCGGTCCACCGAGGAGCTCCCGCCGCGGCGTTCGATCAGCCCCGTCACCAGGAAGAGGCTGGTCTGGATGGTGATGTGGTGCGCCACATAGAAGACTGCGGCTCCCAGCCCTGCCGCGGAGGACATCGCCAAGCCAAACACCATGTACCCGATGTGGCTCACCAGGGTGAAGGAAAGCAGACGTTTGATGTCGCTCTGCGCCAGGGCACCCAGGATCCCCACCACCATGGTCAGCAGGGCGGCCACCATGAGGGGAGTATTCAGGGAATCCCCGGGAAAGAGGAGCGTCTCGGTCCGCACCATGGCATAGACGCCAACCTTGGTGAGCAGGCCGGCGAACACGGCCGTGACCGGCGCCGGGGCGGTGGGGTAGGAGTCGGGCAGCCAGAACGACAGCGGGAACACGGCCGCCTTGATGCCGAACGCCACCAGCAGCATCACGTGCAGGAGGGTCCTGGTGCCCTGGTCCAGCTCACCGAGCTTCATGGCAAGATCGGCCATGTTGACCGTTCCGGTGGCCCCGTAGACCATGGCGATCGAGATCAGGAACAGCACCGACGACACCACGGACACCACCACATAGGTGACGCCCGCCCGGATGCGGGGCCCCGTGCCGCCCAGCGTCATCAGCACGTAGCTTGCCGTCAGCAGGATCTCGAAACCGACGTAAAGGTTGAAGAGGTCGCCGGAAAGGAACGCATTGGACACCCCGGCCACCAGGATCAGGTACGTGGGGTGGAAGATCGAGACGGGCGCGTCCTGGTCGCCGTCGGCCATGCCCTGCCCGGTGGCGTAGACCAGCACGGCCAGGCTCACCGCCGAGGAGACCACCAGCATCAGGGACGAGAACTGGTCCACCACCATCACAATGCCCCACGGCGGCAGCCAGCCGCCGATGCTCACCGCCGCCGTGCCGCCGTCCCACACGGAGGCCAGCAGGAGGCATTCGAGCAGGAGCGTGAGGGACAGCAGGAGGATGCTGACCACCCGCTGGGCCCGTGAGTGGCGGATCAGCAGGAAGGTCAGGGCGGCGCCCACGATGGGCAGTACGACGGCGAGCGGCGCGAGGCTTGCGAGGTTCACTTTCCGCCTTCTTCCGGGCCGGGGGTGATGTTTTCCGAGCCGGGCTTTTCTTCCGCTGCTGCCTGCTCCGCGGGTATTTCGCGGCCGCCGGCCAGGACCGTGGCCATCGGGAACTCGGATGTCTCTGCGGGGACCTCGGCGTCGTCCTCGGCGTCGAAGCTTGGTGTTTCCGCAACCCGGAGGTCCTCGATGTCGGCCTGGATCTCATCCCGGCGGGCCAGGACCCAGGTGCGGTAGATGATGCCGAGCATAAAGGCGGTGACGGCAAAGGAAATGACGATGGACGTGAGGATCAGCGCCTGCGGAAGTGGATCGCTGTAGTCCCCGGCCGCAATGTCCTTTGAGTACAGCGGCGCGAGCCCCGCGTACCCTCCCGTCGCCAGGATCAGGAGGTTGGTTGCATTGGCCAGGAGCATCAGCCCCAGCAGGACACGCGTCAGGCTGCGTTCCAGGATCAGGTAGATGCCGCAGGCGTACAGGGCTCCCATGATGATCAGGAGGGTCAGGTTCACACTCATGCTTGGCCCCTTGCGGTGGTTTCGGGAGCCAAGCCTTCGGGCTCGTGCTCCCAGTCGGGAGCTGGTGCCGGCGCCTCCAAGGTGGAGTCCTGTCCTTCGGCCGGCGTTCCGCCTGCAGCCGCGGAGCGCTCTTCAAAGTGTTCGTCGATCTCGGCCCCGAGGCTGCGCAGGACGTCCAGGACCAGGCCCACCACCACGATGTAGACGCCGATGTCAAAGATGGTGGAGGTGACGAACTTGATGTCGCCGAACACCGGCAGCCACAGTTCGATGATGGCCGTCTGGAAGACCTGGCCGCCCAGCAGCAGCGGCACCACGCCCGAAGCCGCAGCCACGGCGAGCCCGATCCCCAGCAGGGCGCCGGCACTCACCGGTGTGGCTTCGCGGAGCTCGAACCGTCCCCCGGCCAGGTACCGGATGGTCAGGGCGAGGCCCGCCGTGAGGCCGCCTGCGAATCCGCCGCCGGGCAGGTTGTGGCCGGCCAGCAGGAGGTAGAGCGAGAAGATGACCATGGAGTGGAAGATCAGCCGGGTGACCACCTCGAAGATGATGGACCGGCGCTCCGGCGCCAGGGTCCGGCCGGCAACGATCCACGCGTCCCGCGCGGACGCGGCGAACTTCCGGCTGACGGCCAGGGCTGCCGCGTCCCGGGTGCCGGGGTCGACGCCGCGGTGGCGGCCCACCGTGCCCTCGGCAACCGTGGCGGACTTCAGGATCCGGTCGCCGCGGCCGCGGACGAAGATGAGGCTCGCCACGCCGGTGGCCGCCAGCGCAAGGACCGTGATTTCACCGAACGTGTCCCAGGCACGGATATCCACGAGGGTGACGTTGACGATATTGAGTCCGCCACCGCCCTCGTAGGCCAGGCGCGGGAACTCCAGGGAGACGGGGGTGGCGATCCGTGCGCCCATGGCGTAGATCGCGGCGAACACCATGGTGGCGCCAAAGCCCAGGCCGATGATTACGCGCACCACCCTGTACTTGCCGCCGGTGCGGTCCCGGAGCTCGGCCGGCAGGCTGCGCATCGCCAGGACGAAGGCCACCAGGATGATGGTTTCCACGAGCATCTGCGTCAGGGCCAGGTCCGGGGCGCCCTGCAGCGCGAACATCAGGGCAATGCCGTACCCGGTCACGGACACCATCAGGACCGCCAGGAACCGTTTGTTGGCTTTCACTGCGGCCAGGGCGCCGATCACGATGCCCGCGCCCACCACCAGCTGGAGCGGGGAACCGGGGTCCACAAGGTAGATTCCGTCCGGCAACGGCTTGCCGGCCAGCAGGATGGCGGACAAGGGCAACACGAACGCGACGCTGAGAATGACGGCCAGGTAGTAGTACAGCGAACCGCGCTGCGTGCGGCCGGTGATCCACACCGCCACGTCATCCAGCGCACCGATGGTGTTCTGGTAAGCCTTGTCCCCGTCCACCCACGGCGGTACCAGGGCCTGCGCCCGCGAGACCGCGTTGCGGCCAAAGTACATCGCCAGGCCGAGTGCGAACGTGAGGGCCGTCAGGCCCAGCGCAGGAGTGAAGCCGTGCCACAGCGCCAGGTGGCCGGCCTGCCCGGCGGCTGATCCGGCGTCGGCCGCGGTGGACGCAAAGAGGGCCGCGTACGGCTGGATCCACGCATCTACGGGGGCCGGCCACAGTCCATAGGCGACGGTCAGGAGGCTGAGGATGGCCGGTGCGGCCAGGAACGACGGCCTGATGGCCTTGAAGGGCGTGGGCTCCACCCCTGGCTTGACGGCGAAAGCCCCCCACATGAAGCGCGCACTGTAGGCGAAAGTGAGGATGGAGCCCAGGACCAGGCCGGCAAGGACCACCATGCCCCACGGCCCGGCAGCCGGGTCGCTGGCATGGTGGACAAAAGCCTCGAGCACCGACTCCTTGGCCACGAAGCCGGCCAGCAGCGGGAGCCCCGCCATGGACGCGGCTCCAATGGCGGCGACTACCCCGAGCGCGCGGGAACTCCGGAACACCCCGGACAGCTTCCGGACATCGCGTGTCCCCGACTGGTGGTCGATGATGCCCACCACAAGGAACAGGGTGGCCTTGAACAGGCCGTGCGCAAGGAGCATCGCCAGGCCCGCCAGGGCGGCATCCGGCGTGCCAAGGCCCACCACCACGGTGAGGAAACCCAGCTGGCTGACGGTGCCGTGGGCAAGGATGAGCTTGATATCGCTCTGCCGCAGCGCCCGGTAGCCGCCCACCAGCATGGTGGCCAGGCCAAGTCCCAGCACCAAGGGCTGCCAGTAAGCCGTCTCGGAAAAGCCCGGAGCGAGCCGGGCCACCAGGTAGACGCCGGCTTTGACCATCGCCGCGGCGTGCAGGTAGGCGCTGACAGGAGTTGGCGCCGCCATGGCGCCGGGAAGCCAGAAGTGGAAGGGGACAAGCGCGGATTTGGTGATGGCGCCCACCAGGATGAGCACGACGGCGGCGGTCACCAGCGAGCCGGAGTCTCCGCCGGCGAGGGCGGGCGCCTGGTCCAAGATGCCGGAGATGCGGTAGGTTCCGGCCGCGTGGCCCAGCATGATGAGGCCCACCAGCATGGCAAGCCCGCCGGCCGTGGTGACGATCAGCGCCTGCAGGGCGGACCGCCGTGCGGCCAGCCTGGTCCGCGCGAATCCGATCAGGAGGTAGGACAGGATGGTGGTGAGTTCCCAGAAGATGAACAGCAGCAGCAGGTCATCGGCAACCACCAGCCCGAACATGGCGCCGGCAAAGGCCAGGAGCTGCGCACCGAAAGCGCCAAGGTCCTGGTCCTTCTTCTTGAAATACCGGGCGCAATAGACCAGGACAAGGGAACCCACACCCAGCACCAGCAGCGACATGACCCAGGCCAGTGCGTCCATCCGGAAGGCAAGCTCAAGCTTGAGTCCGGGGATCCAGGGGACTGCTTCGCTGACGGATCCTGTTCCGGAATAGATAGGACCGTGCTGCAGCAGCAGCCAACCGAAGGAGGCCGCGGGAGCGGCGGCCAGTGCGTAGAACGCGTTGCGGCCCCAGGCCCTGAACAGGAGTGGCGCGAGGACAGCCACCGAAAAGTGCACGGCAAGGACTGTGATCACTGGTATCTCCGCAACGTCAGGGATTCGATTGTCAAAAGTTGGAGCAGGCGGTTCATTCGTTGGGTCCGGGAAGGTTCAGTTTATCAAGGCCGCGGTGCCGCCTTCCCCGTCTTTGCCGGCGGGCCGCCCGCCGACACCGGCGTCCCGGGGTTCGCTCCGCGTCCTGTTCGCCGCAGGCGGATACGATGCATCCTATGAACAGCGCCAGCGCTCCCGGGGCAACGCAGTCGTCCTCGGAACTTGAATCCGGGACCCAGGCCACCAGCAAGGGCCGCATCCTGGCGTGGGCGTCCTGGGACTGGGGATCAGCGGCCTTCAACGCGGTGATGACCACATTCGTCTTCACCGTCTACCTCACCTCCAACGCCTTCGGCGGCGAAGACCGGGCCTCGGCGGTCCTTGGAGCTGCACTGGCAGTCGCAGGCCTGGCCATTGCCCTGCTGGCACCGGTCACGGGCCAGCGCTCTGACGCCGGCGGCCGGCGCAAGCTGTGGCTGGGAGTCAACACGGCCGCCGTCGCCATCCTTACGGCGCTGTGTTTCTTCGTGTTCCCGCAGCCGGAATTCCTGCTGTTGGGCGTGACCCTCATTGCGCTGGGCAACGTGTTCTTCGAGTTCGCCGGCGTCAACTACAACGCCATGCTCGCGCAGATCTCCACGCCGCGGAACATCGGCAAGGTCAGCGGCCTCGGCTGGGGCGCGGGCTACCTTGGCGGCATCGTGGCCCTGCTGATCGTGCTCCAGCTGTTCGTCCAGCCCCGCTTTGACTGGTTCGGGGCGTCCACGCAGGACAGCCTGAACATCCGCCTGGTGGCCGTCTTTTCGGCGCTCTGGTTCTTCATCTTCGCCCTTCCCGTGCTCTTCGCCGTTCCCGAACTCCCCCGCGCTGCCCAGGCACGGCGGCTCGGCTTCCTGGCCAGCTATGGGCTGCTGGTCCGGCGGATCAAGGCGATCTACGCCACCAGCCCGCACACCATCTACTTCCTGCTGGCCAGCGCCGTGTTCCGCGACGGGCTGGCCGCCGTCTTCACCTTCGGCGGGATCATCGCCGCGGGCACCTTCGGCTTTGAGCTGTCCCAGGTGATCTTCTTCGCCATCTTCGGGAATGTGGTGGCGGCTGTGGGCGCGGTCATCGGCGGGTTCCTGGACGACCGGATCGGCCCGAAGCGGGTGATCATCGGATCGCTGGCGGGCCTCCTGGTTGCCGGCACCGTCATCCTGGTGCTCGGCAACGGCGACTACGTGTTCCTGGGCATGGCCTGGGCCGGCAGCACCACCTTCTGGGTGTTCGGGCTCTTCCTTTGCCTGTTCGTGGGGCCCGCCCAGTCCTCATCACGGGCCTACCTTGCCCGGCTTGCCCCGCATGGGGAATCCGGCGAGCTCTTTGGCCTCTACGCCACCACCGGCCGCGCCGTCAGCTTCCTGGCGCCGGCGCTCTTCACCCTGAGCATCGCCCTGGCCACTCCCTTCGTGGCCCCGGGCGAGGCGCAGCGCTGGGGCATCCTGGGCATCATGGTGGTGCTCCTGGCCGGGCTGCTGGTCCTGCTGCCGGTGAAGTCTCCGGACAAGGCCCCCATCGCGGTGGTTCCGGCCGCCTAGGCGCGGCGGATTCACGGGATGCCGGCTGGTCCTGCGGTACCTCCCGGACCCGTGGCCGCCCCCACGCCAACAGGGCCTTGGCAGACTAGGCTGGAAGCATGAACGTGGACGAAACGAACCTTCCCGGCCTGGGCCGGCGCAAGGATTTCATGACGGCCTCCGGCCGCCGGATCGGCGTGGTGGAGCTGCGTGAGGGCCAGACGGAACTGATTGTTTCCACCTGGGATGATCCCGATACCTGCCAGGCATCCATACCCCTTACCAGCGAGGAGGCCGCAACCCTGGGCAATCTCCTCGGCGGGCAGCACCTGGCCATGAAACTGACGGAAGAGCACAAGGACGTTCCGGGAATTGTGACCCGCCAGTTCTCCATCGCCCCGGACTCCCCGTTCCAGAACCAGCCCATGGGCAAGGCCTGCATCCGCACCAGGTGCGGCGTCTCCATCGTGGCCATCATGCGCGAAGGCGAGGTGCTCCCCTCGCCGGGACCCGACGTCGTCCTTCACACAGGCGACCTGCTGGTGGCGGTGGGCACCCAGGAAGGCCTCGACGCGGCAGCCGATATCCTGCGTCACGGATAAACGCCGTGGATCCGCTGGCCCTGACCCTCGTTGAACTGGGGGCCGTTGTGTTCTGCCTCGGCCTCCTGGCCAGGCTGGCCGGACGGATCGGAATGTCACCCATCCCGCTCTACCTCCTGGGCGGGCTGGCCTTCGGCGCCGGCGGCATCGTCAAGCTGGAGGGGATGCAGGAGTTCGCGCATCTCTCCGGGGAAATCGGCGTGATCCTGCTGCTTCTTATGCTCGGACTGGAATATACGGCAGCGGAGCTGTTTACTGGCCTGCGTCGGTCCTGGCAGGCCGGTGTCCTGGACCTGGTCCTGAACTTCCTGCCCGGCGCGGCCCTTGCCTACCTGCTGGGCTGGGGCGGCGTCGGCGCCATGGTGATGGGCGGGGTCACCTACATCTCCTCATCGGGGATCGCGGCCAAGGTCATCACGGACCTGGGCCGGCTGGGCAACCGGGAAACGCCGGTGGTCCTGTCCATCCTGGTGTTCGAGGACCTGGCCATGGCCGTCTATCTTCCGGTCCTCACCACCATCCTTGCCGGGGTCAGCTTCCTCGGCGGCCTCACCACCGTGGGCATTGCCCTTGCCGTTGTGAGCGTGGTGCTGATGGTGGCCCTGCGCCACGGGCATCACGTGTCCAAGGCCGTCCATAGCGAGAACTCGGAAGTGTTCCTCCTGAACGTGCTGGGCGCCGCCCTGCTGGTGGCCGGCCTGGCCTCCGCCATGCAGGTTTCCGCGGCGGTGGGTGCCTTCATGCTCGGCATCGCCATCTCAGGGGCAACGGCCCACAACGCCACCCGCATCCTGGAACCGCTCCGGGACCTCTTCGCCGCCATCTTCTTCGTGGCTTTCGGGCTCAACACCGATCCTTCATCCATCCCGCCGGTGCTCGGCTGGGCACTGGTGCTGGCTGTCATCACAGCGGCCACCAAGATGGCCACCGGGATCTGGGCGGCCAAGCGCGCAGGGATCGCCAGGCCCGGACGGTTTCGCGCCGGCGCCACGCTCGTTGCGCGCGGCGAGTTCTCCATCGTCATCGCCGGCCTGGCAGTGGCGTCAGGAGCGGTTTCGGATGAACTGGCAGCCCTTGCCACTGCGTACGTCCTGCTCATGGCCGTCATCGGTCCGCTGGCTGCCCGCTATGTTGAGCCGCTGGTGAGGCCATTGCTGCGGCCCCGGAGCGTGGCCGCCAAAGCCTAGGAACGCGGGCCTGATGCCAACCGCGCGCGCCTAGATCGACGTGCGGTGGAAGTTCAGGTGGCTGCGGCTCGCCGTGGGGCCGCGCTGGCCCTGGTAGCGGTTGCCGTACTCGCCCGATCCGTAGGGGTGCTCCGCCGCGGAGGACAGCCGGAAGAAGCACAGCTGGCCGATCTTCATGCCGGGCCACAGCTTGATAGGCAGCGTGGCCATGTTGGAAAGCTCCAGGGTGACGTGGCCCGAAAAACCGGGGTCGATGAAGCCCGCGGTGGAGTGTGTCAGCAGCCCCAGCCGGCCCAGGGAGGACTTGCCCTCCAGCCGGGCGGCGATGTCGTCCGGCAGCGTGACGGTTTCATAGGTGGAACCCAGCACGAACTCGCCCGGATGCAGGATGAACGGCTCGTTCTGTTCCACCTCCACCAGGCGGGTGAGCTCCGGCTGTTCCTCCGCCGGGTCGATGTGTGCGTACTTGTGGTTATCGAACAGGCGGAAGAATTTGTCGATCCTCACGTCCACGGAGGACGGCTGGACCATCGCCGGTTCGTACGGCTCAAGCACGATCCGCTGGGAGTCTATTTCGGCACGAATGTCGCGGTCAGAGATCAGCACCGTCCCAAATTACCGCATGGCCTATCAGTACCTGTTATCCACAACCGCATTCTTTCGTTGTTGCTGGCGTCTGCTGGGGCTAATGTTGCCTCAGTGATTCAGGCGCCGGATGGTCTCCCGGATGGCCCAACAGAGCTGGGGTTGTTGTGAATAAATTGGTGGCGCCCGCCTTCATTGGCGCGCTCTGCGCTTTGGCGCTGGTCTCCTCGTCGGCCGGCACGCCTCCCCTGCCGCTGTCGCCTGGGGTGACAACGGGAGCGGCGGGTCCGTCCAGCGTCGTCCTGGCCACGGCCACCGTGAACGACGACGGCGGTACCTCCGCGGGCGAAAGCCCGGCTGCGTCGGGGCTCACCCCCGCCGTGGAACCTGGCATCCGTCCGGCGTCGCCCGCGGGCGCTGCCGTCGCAGTGGCACCGGAGCCTGCACCCGCTGCGCCGTCACCTGGCGTGCAGGCGGCACCGGCGCCGAGTACGGCCACTGCGGAACCGGCCCCCGAGGTCCCCTGGATTCCGCCGCTCTGGGCCCCGGATGAAGAACTGGCCTCACCGGCGCCCTCCCGCTTGGCGGCTCCCGAGTCGGCCACCGCACTGCCTTCGACGGAGGCCCTGGTTCCGGACAGCAATGCCGCAGCGATTCTCACAGTCTTCACCAAAATCAATGAGTACCGGGCGTCCAAGGGCCTTAATCCGGTGAAATACCACCCAACGGTGGCCGGGCTGGCGCAGGAGTGGTCGGACAGCATCGCGTCCCGCGAGGTAATTGAGCACCGCGCCAGTTTCTGGACCGATCCGCGTGCCCTCAGTCCGACCAACGGCGCCGGCGAGGTCATCGCTATCCGAACTGACCGCGATGCCGCGCTGCTCGTGGAATGGTGGAAGAGCTCCGCCGGCCATAACGCCATGCTGCTCGATCCGCGCTTCAACGTCATGGGCGCCGGCATCTCGTACACGGACCGCACGTACCAGATCTGGGGAGTGGTGAACTTCTTCGGCTATACCACTCTTCCAGCCGGCACCCTCGATGCTCCCGGCGGTGCCGGGTCCGGCAACGCCTTCCCACCGGCGGCAGCCAGCGTGTGCGACGCACCCGTCAAACATATGCCGCCCACGCTGGACCTCTCAGCCGCAGCGGTCAAGGGGCCGGGTGACCTCGTGACCGTCGATTCCGCCGGACAGCTCCTTGCCCGCGCTGCCACCGGCGCGCGCACCTATGCCGCCGCCAGGGTCATCGGTTCAGGCTTCACGGGCGCCAAGGAGGTGTTCGTGACCGACTGGGACCGGGATGGTGCCTACGATCTCCTGACCCAGTGGACCGACGGCACCCTGACCCTGCACCGGGGCATCGCCACAGGCGGGTTCCAGGCCGCTGCCACCCTCGGGAGAGGGGGATGGGAGCCCCTCACCCTTGCCGTGGGTGGCTGGTGCGCCAACAACCGGATGCCGCAGCTGCTTGCGCTGGACGGAGCCGGGAGTCTCTTCCTGTACCCGAACAAGGGCCTGGGCGACCTTTCAGAGCGTGCGTTCGTAGGCTCTGTCGGCGCTGCCCGGAAGCTGTCCATGGTGGACTACGACGCCGACGGGTTCCAGGATGTCCTCGCGCTGCGGGCCGACGGATCGGTCCAGCTCCACCGCGGCTGGGGCACCCCCGCGCTGCGCGCCGAAACAAGGCCTACGGTCGCCACCGGCTGGGGAGACGTAACAGGCATCAGGGCTCTGAGGGACGTCACCGGACTGAACTCCACGGGGCTGGCGCTGCGGCGGGCAACCGATGTTGTCCAGTACTGGGACCTGACCTCGGGAAGCCTGGCGGCGCCGTCGAACATTCCAGGACCTTGGACCGGGCAGCGGCTGGCGCAGTAGGCACTAGATGGCCGGCTGGAGCTCCAGGACGTCCTTGAGGCGTTCCAGCTGGGCCACTTCGGAACGGAGGTTCCGTTGGAACATCCTGCTGGTAAAGCCGAGCTTGTTCAGGAAACCGGGCCGGTTCAGGAACCCGATGGCCTCCTTCGCCCGGGCTTCCAGGGCAAACCGGACACGCGTTCCCCCGGATTCCGTACTGAGGTAATACCCGCCCGAACGGTGCGCAGGTCCGGAGACGACCTGGAACTCGATCTCCGCGCCGGGCCGGGCCGTGGTAATTTCCAGTTCCGCTGGAATGCTCAGTCCGGACCGCCCGGCCACCATCTTCCGGTAGACCGCGCCCTTGGCGGCGGAAGCGCCCTGCAGCAGCGTGACGCTGCGGACCGAGTCGCACCAGAGCGGAAGATTGGTGGCATCCAGCAGGTACAGGTATACGGCCATGGCGTCACGACTGATCAGGACCTCATGCTCCGCAAATGCCATGGGGATCTTTCTGTGTGGACGTCGGCTGGCCGCAGCAGCTGCGCCCCCCGGCACCGCAGCTACCCGGTTCAGGTTAGCCAGCGCTCCGCGTGCCCACCTAGCCACGGCCGCGGACGTTATTCAAGAGTTACTGGATGACGCGCGGGCCGGCCAGGACACGGCGCCCGGCGCCTCGAATGGGCAGGGCAGGCACACATCTGCGCTAAGCTATGTTCTGCCCCTCCTCGGCGGGGCATTGCGGCTGTAGCTCAATGGTAGAGCGCTAGCTTCCCAAGCTTGATACGCGGGTTCGATTCCCGTCAGCCGCTCCATGTTTTCAGGGGGGCCGCCAGCACCCGCCGGGCCATTAGGTACCGCCCTGTATCGTCAGTAGTCAGGAACCTATTCGGTTCCACTACAGGAGCGATCATGGCTGACAAGTCCCCCCGTCAAGCAGCATCCAAGAAATCCGGCAAGTCCATCAAGGAAAAGCGCGCAGATAAGCGGGCCGCCGCAGCGCCGGCGAGTTCCCTGGATATCACCTCGAGCAAGGCCGCCAAAAAGAAGTGACCGGCCAACAGAGCCAACTCACCCTTGGCGTGCTGGCGTCCACCAGGAAACCGGACGAACGCCGCCTCCCCATCCATCCCCTTCATTTCGAGCGCATTGCGCCGGAGATCCGCCAGCACATCATCCTTGAGCACGGCTACGGGGAACGCTTCGGCGTTTCGGACGCGCACCTCTCCACCCTGGTGGGCAGGATGGCCGGCAGGGAGGCCCTCCTGGCGGAGGCCGACGTCGTCCTCCTGCCGAAGCCGCAAGCGGAGGATTTGTCCGACCTGCGGGACGGCCAGGTCCTCTGGGGCTGGCCGCACTGTGTCCAGGACCGCGCCATTACGCAGCTGGCCATTGACAAGAAGCTCACGCTGATCGCTTTCGAGGCCATGAACCACTGGGCCAGCGATGGCGGCTTCGGGCTGCACGTCTTCCACAAGAACAACGAGCTCGCAGGGTACTGCTCAGTGCTCCACGCACTGGCACTGACCGGCTCAACCGGCGACTACGGACGCCGGCTCAGCGCCACAGTCATCGGTTTCGGCGCTACGGCACGCGGCGCCGTTACGGCCTTGAATGCCCATGGCATCCACGACGTCCAGGTGCTCACCAACCGCGGGGTGGCCGCCGTCGGCGCCCCCATCCACTCGGTCAACATCGTCCAGTTCGATCACGACGCCGAAGCACCCTTCCTCAGTCAGGTCATCACTGAACGGGGCAGGGTGCCGCTGGCGCCGTTCCTGGCCGAGAGCGACATCGTGGTCAACTGCACCCTGCAGGATCCCAACAACCCGCTGACCTATCTGCGCACGGAGGACCTCGCCGCGTTCAACCCGGGCAGCCTCATCGTGGACGTGTCATGCGACGAGGGAATGGGTTTCAGCTGGGCACGGTCCACCACCTTCGCGGACCCCATGTTCACGGTGGGCGACCATATCAACTACTACGCCGTTGACCACAGCCCGTCCTACCTCTGGAACTCCGCCAGCTGGGAAATCAGCCAGGCCCTGCTGCCGTTCCTGGAAACTGTGGTCAGCGGCCCCGAGGCATGGGACGGCAACGAAACCATTTCCCGCGCCATCGAGATCCGCGACGGCGTGGTCCGCAACAAGGACGTGCTCGAATTCCAGAAACGGGAAGAGGCTTACCCGCACCGGGCGCTTTAGCCGCAGGCTACGCCGCCGCCCGCCGGACAATCCTCACGGGCTGCCGACGGTCCTTGAGGTCCACCCGCAGCAGCAGCGAACCCTTGCGTGCCAGGATCAGTGCGACGGTCACGGCCGCGAGGGCCGGCACCCCGCCGGACACCATCAGCGCCACATGCGGATCGGCATGTTCAGCGACCCAGCCGAGCATGGGGCCACCAATGGCCTGGCCGCCGATCAGCACCATGATGTACAGGCTCATCACCCTGCCCCTGATGCCCATGTTGGAGCTGACCTGGACCAGCTGGTTGGACCCGGTGAGGAACATGAGGCACCAGAACCCGGACAGCACCATCACTGCGCCGAACACCGGCATGGACGGGGCCAGGGCGGCCAGGCAGAGCATGGCGCCGTACATTCCCGCGCAGAACACCACGGACCGCAGCCGGAGGTGGCGGCGCCGGGTGGACGCCACAGCCCCGGCCAGCGCGCCGAGCGCCACCAGGGCGTTCAGGAGGCCATAGCCGCCGGCACCCACGTTGAAGACGTGGTCCGCGTAGGCAGCGAGCACCACCGGCAGCCCCATGGCGAAGACCGCAATAAAGCCGGCCATCAGCCACGGCCAGTAGATGGTGGGCTTGCCCAACGCGTACCGCAGCCCCTCGCGCAGCATGCCCTTGCTCTTCGGGGTGGGCGCACTGACGAACAACTGGTCCTTGCGCAGGATGAGCAGCATGGCCACCGTAGTGCAGCAGGCGAAGGCGTTGCCGGCGAAGGCCCAGCCCGCCCCCACGGCGGTCAGCAGCCATCCTGCCAGGGCGGGGCCAATCAGGCCGCCCAGCTGGAAGGTGGTGGAGTTGACGCTGATGGCGTTGCGCAGGTAGTTGGGCCCCACCAGTTCGTTGACGAACACCTGGCGTGCCGGCTGGTCGAGGACGGTCACCAGGCCAAGCACCAGTGCGATGAGGTAGACGTGCCACACCTCAATGGCGCCGCTGAGTGCAAGGGCTGCCAGAGCGGCGGCCAGGACCGCGGCCATGCCCTGGCACAGGATCAGGATCTTCCGCTTGGCGAACCGGTCCGCAATCATCCCTCCCCAAGGCCCGAGGAGCAGGGACGGCAGGAACTGCAGCGCCACGGTGATGCCAACTGCGGTCACGGAGCCGGAGAGTTCCAGCACCAGCCAGTCCTGGGCGATCCGCTGCATCCAGATGGCGACTACGGCGATGAAGTGGCCGATCGCGAAGATGCGGAAGTTGGGAACCCTGAGGGAGATGAACGTGTGCTTCCATGGCAGGCGTTCGCTGACGACGGCGATGGGCTGGGTTTGGTTGGGTTGGGTTTGGTCGCGCCGGGTTTGGCTATCTGGCGGGGCGGAGTGTGCGGTGTCGATGACGGGCTGGGTGACGGTTGCCGATGAAGGCGGTGGGGGTGCCACAGGTGTGTCCTCACAGTGCGTGCGGTCCGGGATGTCCTTAACGCTAGGCTGGAGGCACCGGATTATGGAGACGTATCGTCCCTATAACTCCTATTGCAGACTGCAATACAGCAACGTCCACCCCGACGCCCCCGGAGTCCATAGTGTTCGAACCAGCCCAGCTGCGCTCTTTCCTGGCCGTGGCGGAAACACTCAGTTTCACAAAGGCCGCCGAGCGGCTCGGACTGGCCCAGCCCACGGTCAGCCAGCATGTCCGCAAGCTGGAGGCGGCCGCCAAGCGGGTACTGGTCAGCCGGGACACGCGGGACGTCCGGCTCACTGACAACGGGGACGCCATGGCGGGGTTCGCCCGGAACATCCTCGCTGCGCACGACTCCGCTTCACGGTACTTTTCCGGTTCCGCGATGCGCGGACGGCTGCGGTTCGGTACTGCTGACGACCTTGCCATTACAGGCCTGCCGCGGATCCTGCGGGAGTTCCGGCAGATCTACCCGCAGATCAACCTTGAACTCACGGTGGGCCAAAGCGACCAGCTGTACCGGAAGCTCAACGCGGGGCAACTGGACCTTGTGTTCGTGAAATGGGTGGCCGGAGCCAAGGACGGAACGGTGGTGCAGCACGATTCCTTTTCCTGGGTGGGCCTGGAGCAGACAACGCTGGACCCGTCAGCCCCCGTTCCGCTCATCGCCTACCCGTCCCCCAGCCTGAGCCGCAAACTGGCCATCGACGCCCTCGAGTCCCATGGCAGGACCTGGCGGATCACCTGCACAACACGGCAAATCAGCGGTGTGCTGGCGGCGGTACGGGCGGGGATCGGCGTCGCCGTCATGCCGTCGTCGCTCGTCCCGGAGGACCTGAAGATCATTACCCGGCGCTTCGACCTGCCCGCGGTGGGCGACGTGGACTTCACCCTGATCCGCAACCCGCTGGCCAACGCCGAAGTCATTGACGCCCTGACGCAGTCAATTGTGGGCAGGACCATTAACCGACCAGCATAACGCCCCAAGGTGTTCCGCAGACGAAGCCAAGCCGGTGTTTCCATTGATTGCGGAAGGCCGCATCGCTTATGCTGAATTTTCCAGGGTCAAGCAGCCGGCCGTCATCCAAACACGAGGCCGCTCCTGCATGCCAGGATTCCGGCTCGGGACAGGCAGCCAATGACGACAGCCAAGAACCCCCATTACAGCCCGGCCCATGCCCGCTCACACGCCCCTGCGCGGCCGCTTGGAACCCGCAATTCCAGGCTCGGTGCAGGCATTGCCACCACCGACTCCGGATACGTCGGCAAACCTACCTGTGACAGATGCCGCACTGACGAGTTTGTCTACCTTGAGTCTTACATTCCGCCCACCTACCGCCGCGACGGTTCGGTAGGCACCCTGGGTGAAGTCGCCTACACCTGCACCCGGTGCGAGGATTTCTCGGCCCACAGCGTTCCAGTCACGTGGACGCCGCCCGGGTGGTACCTGGGCTAGTATCCGCAGGCCGAAGAGGGCCGGACGGTCACCGCAAGGTGAGCGTCCGGCCCTCTTTGTGCCGGCACGCTTGCGCCGGCAACTCCTGGATCAGGGCTCTAGATCAGGGCGTCCGAAAGATGGTTGGGCGTTCCGAACCTGTGGGCGGTGATGCTGACGGCCTGCTCGTGCAGGAAGGGCAGCAGTTCCACGCGGCCGGCTTCGGTGACCGGGTGGGCATAGATTGCCAGGTCGGGACGGCCGCCCGTGGCCTTGGCAAGGCCTGCCGCATCGCCGCCGATGAGGCGGACCCGTGCGCCGGAAAGCTTCCCCGCCGCGGCGAGCCGGCCCGCGGAAGCCAGCCATTCGGCGTCGGACTCTACCGTTACTTCGATGTCCAGCGCGGTGAGCACGGTGCGCAGCTGGGCGGGAAGTTCGACGGCGGAGGACACCGTGAGCGCAGAACCCGCCAGCACACCGGCTGCCACAGTCCGTACCAGGTGGCCCAGCGGCGCGCCTTCGGACAGGCGGACCGTCACGGGCAGGCTGCGGTAGCGGAAGATGTTGCGCTCCGCGCTGAGGCCGGAGACGTCCTTCGCTGTGCCGAACTCCTCCGTCCACGCCTGGGCGTCGGACGCCAGGGCCCGGTGCACGGACTCGAGCTCGGCGGGCTGCAGGGCAGCGCCGGCAGCGTTGAGGATGCGCCGCACGCCGGGGTTGGTGACAGCGGCATGCGCCGAGGCCGTGGCGGGCGCCCAATCGCCGAGCCCTGCCAGGTAGTTTGGCCCGCCGGCCTTGGTGCCAGCGCCAACGGCGGACTTCTTCCATCCGCCGAACGGCTGGCGCTGCACGATGGCGCCGGTGATGCCTCGGTTCACGTACAGGTTTCCGGCCTGGATGCTGTCCAGCCAGACGCCCAGTTCCTCGGAGTTCAGGGAGTGCAGGCCTGCGGTGAGGCCGTACTCGATCTGGTTCTGGATGGCGATGGCTTCCTCAAGGGTGTCGGCGGTCATTACGCCCAGGACCGGTCCGAAGAATTCGGTCAGGTGGAAGTAGGAGCCGCGCTTGACGCCGTAGCGCACACCCGGGCTCCAGAGCCGGCCGGTGTTGTCCAGCTTTTTCGGTTCCACGGCCCAGTTCTCGCCCTCGCCCAGGGTGGTGAGGGCGTTGAGGAGCTTGCCCTTGGCGGGTTCGATGATCGGGCCCATCTGGCTGGTGGGGTCCTCGGGGTAGCCCACCTTGAGGGAGGTCACGGCGTCGATGAGCTGGTTGTGGAACCGCTTGGACTTGGCGACCGATCCCACCAGGATCACCAGCGACGCGGCCGAGCACTTCTGGCCGGCGTGCCCGAACGCGGAGTACGCCACGTCCTTGGCTGCCAGGTCCAGGTCCGCGCTGGGGGTGACGATGATGGCGTTCTTGCCGCTCGTCTCGGCCAGCAGCGGCAGGTCCTGGCGGAAGGACCGGAACAGTTCGGCGGTCTCGTAGCCGCCGGTGAGGATCACGCGGTCCACGGCCGGGTGGCTGATGAGCTGCTTGCCCAGTTCCCGCTCGCCCAGCTGCACCATGGTCAGGACGTCCTTCGGGACGCCTGCCTCCCAGAGGGCTTCGACCATGACGGCGCCGCTGCGGGCGGCCTGCTTGGCAGGCTTGATCACGACGGCGGAGCCGGCGGCGAGTGCCGCGAGGGTGGACCCGGCGGGGATGGCAACCGGGAAGTTCCAGGGCGGGGTTACGACGGTGAGCTTCGCCGGGACGAACGTGGCGCCGTCGACCGCGTCCAGCTTGCGTGCGGACTCGGCGTAGTAGTGGGCAAAGTCCACGGCTTCGCTGACCTCGGGGTCGCCCTGGTCAATGGTCTTGCCGGTTTCGCTGGCCATGACCTCAAGCAGGTCGGCGCGGCGCGCCTCCAGGACGTCGCCGGCGCGGTGCAGGATTTCGGCGCGCTCGGCGCCGGACAGGGCACCCCAGGCCTTGCCCTTCTCCACGGCGGCCTGGATGGCGCCGTTCAAGGTTGCTTCGTCATTGATGAAGGCGGCTTTCACGGAGGCGCTGCCCAGGGTGGAGGACGGGACGCGGTCCAGGATGGCCCGGCCCCAGTCGCGGTTGGCGGGCAGGGACGGGTCCGTGTCCGGGGTGTTCTCGAAGTGGTCGTGCGGCCTGGGGACGGGCGGCAGGCTCCGGTTCTGCTTTCGGTTGGGCGCCGGGACACGGTTGTCCAGTTCGGCGAGGGAGGCGAGGAAGCGCTGCTTCTCGCGCTCGAACAGGACTTCATTCTTATCCAGCTCGAACACGGCGGACATGAAGTTGTCCTGGCTGGCGCCCTCTTCGAGGCGGCGGATCAGGTAGGCAATGGCGACGTCGAACTCGGCCGGGTGCACCACCGGCGTGTAGAGCAGCAGGGAGCCGACGTCCTTCTTGACGGCTTCGGCCTGGCCCTGGGCCATGCCCAGGAGCATCTCGAACTCGATACTCTGCTGTGCGCTATCCGCGATGCCGCGCTGCTTGGCAAGGAGCCAGGCGAAGGCGATGTCGAACAGGTTGTGGCCGGCCACGCCGATCCGGATGTTCTTGATCCGCTCGGGGTGCAGGGAGTAGTTGATGACACTCTTGTAGCTGGTGTCCGAGTCCTGCTTGCTGCCCCAGGTTGCCAGCGGCCAGTCGTGCAGGGAGGATTCCACCTGCTCCATGGGCAGGTTTGCGCCCTTGACCACACGCACCTTGATGGCGGCGCCGCCGTTGGCACGCCGTTCAGCCGCCCAGTCCTGCAGCCGGATCATCGCGGACAGGGCATCCGGGAGGTAGGCCTGGAGCACAATGCCCGCTTCCAGGTCCTTGAATTCGGGCTTGTCCAGGATCCTGGTGAAGACCGCGATGGTCATGTCCAGGTCCTTGTACTCCTCCATGTCGAGGTTGATGAACTTGGCTTTGGGAAACGAAGCTGCGCGGGTGAACAGCGGGGTGAGCTTTTCCACCACGTGCTCCACGGCTTCGTCGAAGGCCCAGGCGGAGTGCGGGGCAACGGTGGAGGAGACCTTGATGGAGACGTAGTCGACGTCGGGGCGCGCCAGCAGGGCGTGCGTTCCTTCGAGCCGGCGGGAGGCCTCGTGCTCGCCAAGGACAGCCTCGCCGAGGAGGTTGACGTTGAGCTTGATGCCGTCCTTGCGGATCTTGGCAATCGCGGGCCCGAGCTTGGCGTCGGTCGCGTCAACGATCAGGTGGCCCACCATTTCGCGCAGGACCTTGCGGGCAATGGGGATGACCACCTGCGGCATGACCGGAGCCATGGTTCCGCCCAGCGCTACGGCGCTGCGCATGTACCAGGGCAGGAACGCGGGGACCTTGGGCGCCAGTGCCGCGAGGTTGCGGGCGGCAACGTTCAGGTCCTCGGGGCGGACCACGCCGTCCACGAAGCCAACGGTGAATTCCAGGCCGTTGGGGTCCTTCAGGACGCCGGCGAGCTGCTGGGCCGAAGCGTCCACGGGCACCTTCGAGGCCTCGGTCAGCCAGTGGCGGACCAGCGCCACGGCGTCGGCTGCCAGGGCCTTGGCCTGGGGCACGTCGACGTCGACGGTCCGGGGCGCAGTTCCGGCGGCAGCTGCGGGTTCCATTGCAATGTGGGTCATTGTTTTCCCGATCTTTCTGGGGTTCAAGGAGGTCTTATCAACCAGTATGAGCTTCCAGTCACATAAGATAAAGCGATCTTTTCTAAGCAATACCGGTTAGAAAAAATGAACCATTGAACCCGGCAGGATTGCCCTTCCCCCACCGGCCCGTCCCTCACGCGGCGAACCGTACTTGCCACCCTCTCTCACTTAATGCGGGAAAAACCGAAACGCTCTATCACCCTGAACTGCTCCCCGGAAGTTGGACTGAGAAATTCAGTTCCGACTTCCGGGGAGCAGTTTTATGCATGCACGTAGTTCATTGTCTGAGGCGCAGCGCGAGGCGGCTGTAGCGTTGTTTGAGAAGGGTGTCGGGTATGGGTCGGCGGCCCGGGTGCTGGATGCGCCTCGTGTGCCGGTCAGGGCACTGTATGGGCGGTGGAGGATTCATGGGCAAGCAGTGCTGGTGGGCAGGGCGGTGAGGTCGTACTCGTTTGAGTTCAAACGTGCCCTGGTCGAGCGCTTCCTCGCGGGCGAGTCCGGCCCGGATCTGGCAGTCGAGGCAGGTCTGGCCTCCCGTGAGCTGCTGCAAAAGTGGGTCCGGGCGTACCGGCTCGAAGGCGAGGACGGGTTGCGGCCGAAGCCCAAAGGCCGGCCGCGGAAACCCGATTCCCCGCCGCCTGCGGATTTGCCCGAGCTTGAGCGGTTGCGGCGGGAGAACGAACGGCTGCGCGCTGAGGTGGCGTACCTGGGAAAACTGCGGGCCTTGAGGGAACAGGGACGACGGTAAAGGTTCAAGCCGTCGTTTCCCTCAAGGCTGACTATCCGCTTGGTGTCCTGCTGGACATCGCCGGGCTGGCCAGGTCCACGTTCTTCTATCACCAGCCCCGGCTGCAGGCGCCGGACCCGACAGAGAAACTCAAAGCCGCGGTCACGGAGATCTTCGAAACGAACCATGGCCGGTACGGGCACCGCCGCATCCACAGCGAGCTGGTCAAACAAGGGTGGACGGTCGCGAAGAAGACTGTGCTGAAGCTGATGCAGGAACTCGGGCTGGTCTGCAAGGTCCGGCGCCGGAAGCGCTACAACTCCTACCAAGGCGAACAGGGCGCGGTCGCGCCCAACGTGCTGAACCGCGAGTTCGACGCTGATGCACCGAACCAGAAGTGGGTAACTGATGTGACGGAATTCAGCGTCGGGGACCGGAAGCTCTACCTCTCACCGGTCATGGACCTCTTCGACCGGCAGATCATTTCCTACTCGCTGGGCTCATCCCCGAACCTTGCGCTCACCAACGATTCCCTGCGTGAGGCCCTGACCTGCCTGCAGCCCGGTCAGCAACCGCTGGTGCACTCGGACCAAGGCTTCCAATACCGGCACGCCTCCTGGCGCACCCTGATCGCGGGCGCCGGCGCGGTCCAATCAATGTCCCGCAAGGGAAATTGCTACGACAACGCGGTCATGGAGAACTTCTTCGGCCACCTCAAGTCAGAATTCTTCCACCGCGTCCGGTTCCTCAACACCGACGCCCTGGCAACCGCCGTCGAGGAATACATCCACTGGTACAACACCAAAAGAATCTCAACAAAGCTCAAGGGCCTGAGCCCGGTCCAATACCGTGCCCAGGCCCTCGCAGCTTAGGATCCTATTTGGCCAGTCCAACTTCCGGGGACCAGTTCACCCTCCACAGGAAGGTGATAGAGCGTCCGAGGTTTAGCGACGTTAAGTGAGAGAGCGTCCGTGTTTAAGCGACGTTAAGTGATAGAGCGTCAGCCGACGGGGCGGTGCATCTCCACAATCTCCTCATGCCGGGGGCTGTCGGGATTCATCAGCGAGTTCTTCTTGCCATAGAAGAAGTAGATGGCAAGGCCGATGACGAGCCAGACGCCGAACCGCGCCCACGTTTCCCAGTGCAGCTGGAACATCAGGAATGCGGAGGCCAGCACCCCGAAGGCCGGGACGAGCGGCATGAACGGCAGCCGGAACGCGCGCGGGGCATCGGGCTTCTTGTAGCGGAACACGATGACCGAGAAACAGACGACGACGAACGCCGCCAGGATGCCGATGTTGGTCAGGTCGGCGACTGCCTTGATCGGGAACACACCCGCCAGGAGCGCGGAGGCGACGCCCGCGATCCAGGTCACGCGCTGCGGCGTGCCGTGCCGGTCGGTCTTGGAGAACCAGCCGGGCAGCAGCCCGTCGCGGCTCATGGAGAACCAGACGCGGGTAACGCCGAGCAGGAACGTCAGCATCACGGTGAGGATGGACAGCACCGCGAAGACGGAAATGATGGTGGCAATGACCGGCAGCCCCACGCTGGTGAAGGCTGACGCGAACCCGGCCTTCGGGTCGATGTCCTTGTAGTTCTGCATGCCCGTGAGGACCAGGGTGGCTGCCACATAGAGCAGCATGGCGATGATGAGCGACAGGATGATCGCCTTGGGCATGTGCTTCTTGCCGTCGGTGGCCTCCTCCGCTGCGGTACTCATGGCGTCGTAGCCGAAGACCGCGAAGAATACGGTGGCGGAACCGGCAAGAACCGGGCCGAAGCCGGACGGCATGAACGGGTTGTAGTTGTTGGTGTCGATGTAGAAGACACCAAGGCCGATGATGAAGAGGATCAGGACCACCTTGATGGCCACTGCCACCAGTTCGAACCGGCCGAACGCCTTGGTTCCGCGCGACAGGATCCAGGTCACGATCAGGCAGACCACGATGGCGGGGATGTTGACGATTCCGCCCTTGCCCTCATCCGGGGTGGATGTCATCCAGACCGGCATGTGGATGCCGATTCCGGAGAGGAAGGCATCAAAGTAGCCGGAGATGCCGATGGCCACCACGGCCACAATGGCGATGTATTCCAGCAGCAGGTCCCATCCGATGAACCAGCCGATGATCTCGCCCAAGGCCACGTACCCGTAGGTGTAGGCGGACCCGGCGCGCGGAATCATGCCCGCGAACTCCGCGTAGGACAGTGCTGCCGCTGCCGACGCGAGGCCGGCAATCAGGAACGAAATCAGTACCGCGGGCCCCACCCCGGGTGTGGTTTCGCTACCGGCGGCCACCAGCCCCGCGAGGGAGAAGATGCCGACGCCGATAATGCCGCCAACGCCGATTGCCGTCAGCTGCCAAAGCCCGAGTGACTTAAAGAGGCCACTATGTTTGTTCTCTTCTTCAATGTCGTCAATCGGCTTGCGCCGCATGATCGACTGGGTCATGTCTCGTGTGCTCATCAGGAACTCCTGCTTGGGGGGTGCGACCCCGCCACGGCGCGCGAAAAATCGCTTGTGACGGGGGTAACTCGGTCCCAACAGTATGCAAGGGGGCTTGCATTAGATAAAGTGACTACTTCTAACCTATATTCGTTAGTTTCGGTAAGGATTTCCTCATGCTTGACGTCCGCCGGCTGCGCCTGCTCCGGGAATTGAGCATCCGGGGGACGCTCGCGGAGGTGGCTGAAGCACTCCAGTACAGCCCGTCGTCAGTCTCCCAGCAGCTGGCGCTGCTGGAAAAGGAAGTGGGCGTGGAGCTGCTGCGCAAGACGGGACGCCGGGTGCAGCTCACCCCGCAGGCGGAGGTCCTGGTGGCCCACACCGCAAGCCTGCTGCAGACCATGGAACAGGCCGAGGCGGACCTTGCGGCGTCCCTGACCACCGTGACCGGCACAGTGCGGATCGCAGTGTTCCAGTCGGCCGCGCTGGCGCTCATGCCCGAGACCCTGACGCGCATGGCCAGTACGTATCCCGAAGTTCGCATCGAGATGATCCAGCGTGAGCCGGAAACGGCGCTGCACGAGACGTGGGCACGCGACTTCGACCTTGTCATCGCCGAGCAGTACCCCGGGCACGCCGCCCCGCGCTATCCCGAACTGGACCGCGTCAAGCTCACCACCGACGCCATCCGGCTCGCCGTTCCCCCCGCGTCCGACGGCGGTCCCGCCATCTCCTCGATCGAGGACACCGCGGAACTCGCCTGGGTCATGGAACCACGCGGGGCGGCATCCCGCCACTGGGCCGAGCAGGCCTGCCGGAGCGCGGGGTTCGAGCCCGACGTGCGTTTTGAAACCGCGGACCTTCAGGCACAGATCCGCCTCATCGAGTCCGGGAACGCCGTGGCGCTGATGCCGGACCTGGTGTGGACGGGGCGCGGCACCACCGCCCGGCTCCTTGACCTGCCAGGCAAGCCGCACCGCACGGTGTTCACCTCCGTCCGCCGCTCCAGCGCCCAGCGGCCCGCGATCCTCGCCGCGCGGGAGACCCTTGCGGCGACCGCAGCGGCTGTGGCACAGCACGACGGCGGGTGACCAGCCGCCGTCGTGCGTGGCCTTCCAGCGTGTCCGTCCAGGGGTACCGGCCAGCGCAACGACGGGCCCCGTCACTGCGCAGGAGCCGCCCCGGCGTCACTGTTCCCTGCGTCACTGCGCCGGCGGGCCCCCAACGCTAGACTGATGCCGTTATGAATCGCACAATGTTCAAGTCCAAAATCCACCGGGCCACCGTCACGCACGCCGACCTGCACTACGTAGGGTCGGTCACCGTCGACCTGGACCTGCTCGAGGCCGCCGACATCCTTCCCGGCGAGCTCGTCTCCATCGTGGACGTGACCAACGGCTCGCGGCTTGAGACCTACACCATCGCCGGCGAGCGCGGCTCGGGCGTGATCGGCATCAACGGTGCAGCGGCGCACCTCATGCACGAGAACGACGTCGTCATCCTGATCACCTACGCCCAGATGACCACCGAAGAGGCCAAGGCCTATGAACCGCGGGTGGTCCACGTGGATGAAAACAACCGGGTGATCCAGCTGGGCAACGACCCGGCCGAGGGCCTCACGCCGGGAATGATGCGGCCCCCTTTCGCGCTTAACAACGCCACCCTGTAACCGGAGAGTGCTTTCCGGCAGACCGCTCCCCCGCACCCCCCGGGCTGATTCCCTGCGGATTGTCCCTTGCTAGGGGTCCTCGCCGGGTTCTTTGTGGTCTGGTGCATCATCCTGGTGGGCTGGTTCGTGGGCCGGCAGAAGATCCTGGGCGACAACGCCCGGCAGGTCCTCAGCTCCCTCACCTTCTTTGTGGCCAGCCCGGCCCTGCTTTTCGAAACGCTGAGCAAAGCCCGCCTCGCCGAGGTTTTCGCGGCGCCACTGCTGGTCGCTGCGGTCTCGGCAGTGGCCACCGCGGCCATTTTCTTCGCCATCGCCAGGTTCTGGCTCAAACGCTCGCTGCCCGAGTCCCTGATGTCCTCCATGGCGGCCTCACTGGTGAACTCCGCCAACCTGGGCATCCCCATTGCGGTGTACGTCCTGGGCGACGCAAGCTACGTGGCACCGCTGCTCATCTTCCAGCTCGCCTTCTTCACGCCGCTGTTCCTGATGCTCCTGGATTCAAGCACCAGCTCCCACCGCACCACGCCGCTGAACTTCATCGTGATGATCCTCCGGAACCCCATGATCGTGGGTTCGGCCCTGGGCCTGGCCGTCGCCGGGACGGGCTGGCAGGTCCCGCAACTGGTGATGGAGCCCATCCACCTGATCGGCGGTGCGGCGATTCCGGCCATGCTGATCGCTTTTGGCATGAGCCTGAACGGCACCCGCCCGCTCCAGGCCTCGGCCTGCCGGCGCCTGGACACGCTGCTGGCCAGCGGCTTCAAACTGGCCGTCCAGCCCGCACTGGCCTATCTCTTTGCCCGGTTCGTGCTGGGGCTTGAAGGCCATGTCCTGTTCGCCGTGGTGGTCACCGCCGCCCTGCCCACAGCGCAGAATGTTTTTGTGGCTGCCAGCCGGTACAAGACCGGCCTCACCGTGGCGAAAGACACCGTGCTGATCACAACCGTTGTGGCCGTGCCGGCGATGATCGGCGTGGCACTGCTGCTGACCTGACCCGAGTTTGGAGGGCTGATGAATACTGTTCTGGACACCGTGGTGATCGGCGGCGGCGCCATGGGCTCGGCCGCCGCGTGGGCGCTGTCCCGCCGGGGCCGGCATGTGACTTTGGTGGAGCAGTTCGGGCCGGGGCACAAGATCGGGGCCTCGCACGGCACCACCCGCAACCTGAACCCCGGTTACCACCGCCCCGAATATGTGGCCATGCTGGCAGAGGGGCTGGCCCTGTGGGATGAGCTTGAGCAGGAAAGCGGTGAGACGCTGCTGGCGCGGACGGGGGTTGTGAACCACGGCCCGGACCCCCGGCTTCCGGACATCGCCGAGGCATTGACGCAGGCGGGCATCCGCGCGGAGCTCCTGCCCCCGGCGGAGGCCGGGGAGCGCTGGCGCGGCATCCGCTTCGACCAGCAGGCACTGCACATGCCCGACGGCGGCCAGCTCAACCCCGAAGCGGCGCTTCCTGCATTCCAGCGCCTCGCCGCAGCCCGCGGCGCCGAGATCCGGCACCACACCAAGGTGGTGGACCTGCAGGTGATGGACGACGGCGTCCGGCTGGGCCTGGAGTCCGGCGCCGGCATCGAGGTGGTCACCGCTGCGCAGGTTGTGGTCACGGCCGGCGGCTGGACGGACAAGCTCCTGGGCCCGGTGTTCAGCAACAGCACCGGTACGGGGCTGCAGATTCCCAGGCTGCGGGTCACGCAGGAGCAGCCGGCGCACTTCCGGGTGGCGGACGCGGGCGCAGTGTGGCCCGGCTTCAACCACTGCCCCGGCACCGGTACGGACTACCAGGGCTGGTATTCCCCCGTGTACGGCATGGAGACGCCCGGTGAGGGAATCAAGGCCGGCTGGCACGGCGTGGGACCGCTCGTTGATCCTGACCGGCGCTCCTTCCAGCCCGAACCCCGGCAGCTCGCCGCCCTGCAGGACTACGCGCGGACGTGGCTGCCCGGGGTGGACGCCGATTCCTTCGAGGCCATCAGCTGCACCTACACCACCACCCCGGACGAGGACTTTATCCTGGACCGGATCGGCCCCGTGGTGATCGGCGCCGGGTTCTCCGGGCACGGGTTCAAGTTCACCCCCGTGATTGGCCGCATCCTCGCCGACCTCGCCACAGGCACCCGTCCGGCGCCGGAGATCTTCCGCGCTTCCCGCTAAAAGCGCCTACCGCGTCTTGTCCTCTGCTTCGGCGAGGGCCGGCTCCCCGCCCGTGCCGCCGTCGTCGTCCTTTCGGGAGGCGCCCGCCTTCACCGCCGGCATTGCCAGCACGGCCGCCACGGTGAGGATGCCGCCCACCAGCGCGGCCAGGAACACGGCGCCGGACGCAGCCACGACGGCGGGTGCCGCGCCTTCGCCGGCCGTGGTGGCGTAGACCGCGTTGGCCACCGCGCCGAAGACCGCCACACCCAGCGCGCTCCCAATGGACCGCGCGAACATGTTGCTGCTGGTGACCACGCCGCGCTCATTCCACTCAACACTGGACTGGGCAGAGATCAGGGTGGGAGTGGCAACCAGCCCGAGGCCGAGCCCCACCACGAAACAGCTGGCGGCCACCAGTGCCACATTGGGGGTGGCGGCCGTGAGGGCCAGGACCAGGAGTCCCGCCACGGTAACGGAGATCCCGATCAAGGCCGTGGCCTTGAACCCGATCCGCAGGTAGAACCGGCCCGCCTGCGAGGCACTGAGGGGCCAGCCAAGGGTCAGGGCCGCGAGCGCCAGGCCGGCCATAAAGGGCGAAGTGTCCAGCGCCCCCTCCAGGAACGTGGGCACATAGGAGGTCAGCCCGATCATCACCGCCCCGACGCCGAAGGACACCAGCGTGGTGGTGCCCAACAGCCGGCGCGAAACCACCCAGGACGGCAGGACCGGCTCCGCAGCCCGCCGTTCCACCATCAGGAACACCGCCAGCAGCACGGCGCCCACAACAAAGATGCCGATGCTGATCGGGGAATTCCACGCCCAGCCCTGGCCGCCCTGGAGGGCACCAAGGATCAGCAGGCCCAGTGACACAGCCAGCAGGGCAGCCCCGGCGTAGTCCACCCGGTGCTTGGCGCGTTCAACATTTTCGTGCAGGGTCCTGAACAGCATCCACCCGGCAAGGAGGCACAGCGGAATGTTGACCAGGAAGATCCCGCGCCAGATTCCCAGCGAGGAGAAGATGCCTCCGAGGCTCGGGCCCACCACCGAGGAGACAGCCCAGACGCTGGCCAGGTAGCCCTGGACCTTTGCCCGTTCCTCCAGCGAGTAGATGTCCCCGGCGATGGTGATGGAAACCGGCAGGACGGCCCCCGCACCGAGGCCCTGCAGGGCGCGGAACGCGATCAGTGCGGGCATGCTCCAGGCGATGCCGCAGAGGACGGATCCGAGCAGGAACAGCCCGATGCCCGCCAGGATGATGGGCTTCCGGCCAAGCATGTCGGACAGTTTGCCGTAGATGGGCACCGAGACGGCCTGGGCCAGCAGGTACGCGGAAAACAGCCAGGGGAAGGACTCGAAACCGCCCACATCCCGGACGATCGACGGGACGGCGGTGGCCACGATCGTGGAATCGATGGCCACCAGGCCGGTGGACAGCATCAGGGCAATGAGGATGGGGCCCCGTTCGGAGCGGAACCCCACCCCTTGGGCGCGCGCGGTCTTCATGAGTCTCGTTTCAGTCTTTTTGGGTCCCTGCTACCTCCACTCTAGGTACCCGCGGCCGACCCCGACTATCGCCTGCCCTGGTGTGCGTCCAGGAGCCGCGCGCAGCGGATGAAGCCCAGGTGCGAGTACGCCTGCGGATGGTTCCCCAGGTGTGTCTCCGTGCCGGGGTCGTACTCCTCCGGCAGCAGCCCGGTGGGACCGAAGAGGTTCACCAGCTGGTCGAACAGGTCCCAGGCCTCATCGATGCGGCCCACGGCCACATACGCTTCGATCAGCCAGGTGGTGCAGATGTGGAACCCGCCCTCCAGGCCCGGCAGGCCGTCGTCGTACCTGTACCGGAAAACGGTGGGACCCACGCGCAGTTCCCGCTCCACCGCGGTGACGGTGTCCAGGAAGCGCTGGTCCGAAACGTCCAGCAGGCCGGAGAGGCCGATGTGCAGGACGGCGGCGTCGAGGTCCGGGCTGTCGTAGGCAACGGTGTAGGACCTCGCCGACTCGTCCCAGCCCTCGCGCAGCACCTCCTCGCGGATGGTGCCTGCCATGGGTGCCCAGGCCGGGTCCGGCTCCCGGCCGTGGCGGGCAGCCGTCCGCAGCGCCCGGTCCAGCGTCACCCAGCACATCACCTTGGAATAGACGTGGTGGCGCGCTGCGCGCCGGGCCTCCCAGATGCCGTGGTCCGGCTCGTGCCAGCGGGCCAGGACGGCCGAGGCCATTTGGACCATCAGCTCCCAGTGGTCGTCGGCCAGCGCGCCCTCCCGCTCACTCAGGGCATGGATCAGTTCGGCAACCGGGCCAAAAACGTCCAACTGGACCTGGTGGTCCGCGGCGTTGCCGATCCTGACCGGACGGGAGCCCGCGTACCCCGGGAGGCTGTCGACGACGGCCTCCGTGGAAAGCGGCGCGCCGGTCACCGAGTACAGGGGGTGCAGCCACTCGGGGCCGGGCGCATGTTCGAGGATCCGCCCCAGCCATGCCAGGAAGCCGGCGGCCTCCGCCGTGGAGCCGAGGTCCACCAGCGCGTTGACCGTCATGGACCCGTCCCGCAGCCAGCAGTACCGGTAGTCCCAGTTCCTTGTGCCGCCGATTCCCTCCGGCAGCGACGTGGTGGGGGCCGCGAGGACGGCGCCGGTGGGCTCATGGACCAGGGCGCGGAGCACCAGGGCTGACCGCCGCACCAGGGAGGGTTTGACGGAGGGCAGGGCAAGTTTCTGCACCCACTGGCGGGCATGCAGGGCCACCCCGGCCCGCCGCTCCGTCTCCCCGCCGGGGTCCGCAGGCTGCGGTTCGGTATCGCCGCAGCGCAGGTTGAGCACCACCGGACCGTCCTGCAGGTTCACCGCCGCCGTAGCCGTGGCGTGGCGCCCGTCCGAGGTGATGCTGAAGGTGGCGCCCGGCGCGAACAGGATGATGGGCTCCGAGGTCCCCACCACGTGCAGTTCCCCGCCGCGGGCCTCCATGCTGAACGGGGCGTTGGCGTAGTCCGGCCTGGGAGCAAAAGTAATCCGGGCGGCACCATGGCCGGTCAGCACCCGGACCAAACTGGTGATGCCCTCGGGCGCGGGCTCAAGGTAGTCCGTGACCGTGACGTCCGCCCACCGGGTCTCAACAATCATGGTGCTGTCCACGTACCGCTGTCCCAGCACCTGGGAGGCTTTGACCGGCTCCACGGAAAAGTGGCCGGCCGCGTCTCCGCCCAGGATGTGGGCGAAAAGTGACCCGGAATCCGGCAGCGGATGGCTCATCCAGCAGATCTTCGCGTCCGGCGTCAGCAGTGCGGTGGAGGATCCGTTGCCGATCATCGTGTGCCGTTCAAGGCCCACCGCGTCCTCGCCGAACAGCCAGGCCCGCCGCAGCTCGAAGAGGAGGGCCAGGACCCGGGCGAAGGCTTCGGGGTCGCGGACGCGGTGCGCCGCGGCGGTCTCCCCCGGGCCGACCTTGAGTCCGAGGTCCGGCCCGCGCAGGGTGGCGATGGCCAGTTCGTCACTGTGGGCGTCCCCGGCGAACATCGCGGCGCTGGCTCCGAGCCGGGACCGGAGGGTTTCCAGCGCCTCGGCCTTGGACGGTTCCACGACGGAGAGGTCCAGCACGGAACCGTCCACAATGAAGAACAGTCCGTGGGCGCGGGCAATCTCCCGGGCGGTTTCCGTCACGGATTCCACCACGTCCGGCGGCGCCGGGCGGGTGTGGACGGAAACGGCCACCGGTTTGCGTTCAATCCAGATGCCCTCCTGGAACCCCACGGCTTCATTGAGCGCCGCGTTGACCTTCTGCAGGACTGATTCGGTGGCCAGGGTCTGCGCGTGCGCGAAGCCCATATCCGACTCTGCGCCATGCGAACCGATCAGGTGCACCTCAACGGGCAGCCGCGACACCGCCGCAAGGTCGCGGAGCGAGCGTCCCGAAATGATGGCGGCGTGGGTATTGGGTAGGGCAGCCAGGGCGCGCAGGGCTATCGCCGCATTGCCCAGGGGCAGGATCTCGGTGGAGATGCCTTCGGCGTCGCACAGGGTCCCGCCGTAGTTGCAGGCCACCAGCAATCCCGGAACCCGTGCCAGCACTTTCAGTTCGGCCAGCAGCGCAGGCGTCAGGCCGTTGTCCGCCGCATCCGACTGGATGAAGGCGCGGAGCATATCCAGCGGAAGGGACCGGGTGAGCAGTGCGGAATCCGCCACGCTTTGGTTCAACGGCGTAGGCATGCAGGTACCCCTTTGAGGCCGGACCAGGCCGGGACTACAGCCGCTGGATCGCCTGCGGACTACCGGTTGGTGCCCCTCCCGGGAATCCCAGTAATTCCCGAGGGGGCAGTTCCCATGCTCAGCCCCGGCCGTTTCCCCCGAAAGTCCCCTTTATTGCGTATGTGTAAAAGTCCGACGGACAGCGCCGTTGTCATGGAGAGCCGGCGTCACGCAGGGCAGCTTTCTGGACCACGACGCCGGCGCCTGCCGCCCGGAACCGGGGAACCCGCCGTCGTGCATTCCCAAAAGGGTGCTGGGCGTGACGCGCAGGACCCCGCCCGCTACACCCGGACCAGCCCGGCTGCCTCTGCCAGGAGTTCCACGGAGCGCAGCCGCGCCTCGGTGCCGGTGCTCTGGTGGGCCACAATGAGTTCGTCGGCGTCGGCGTGCCGCCCGAAACCGTCCAGGTAATCAAGGACCACGTCGGGCGTTCCCACCGCGGAGTACGTCATCATCTGGCTCACGTGCTGGCCCTGCGGGGAGTCGAGGATCATGTCCGCTTCGTCGTCGGTGAACTCGCGGCCGCCGCCGAAGAACAGGGACACGCGGGCGCGCTTGGTGGCCTGCAGCATGGCCTGCGCTTCCGAGGCGGAATCCGCCGCGATGACGTTGACGCCGGCAATGACGTGCGGGGCATCCAGCTGCGCGGAGGGCTTGAACTCGCGGCGGTACAGGGCCACGGCATCCTGCAGGGCGTTCGGTGCAAAGTGGGAGGCAAACGCGTACGGCAGTCCCAGCTGGGCGGCGAGGCGCGCGCCGAACAGGGAGGATCCCAGGATGTACAGCGGCACGTTGGTGCCCTTGCCTGGCGTGGCCTCAACGCCCTGGATGCGGGTGGGACCGGTGAGGTAGCCCTGGAGTTCCAGCACGTCCTGCGGGAAGCTGTCCGCGGACATGGGATCCCGCCGCAGCGCGCGCATGGTGTTCTGGTCGCTGCCGGGGGCGCGGCCCAGGCCGAGGTCGATGCGGCCCGGGTGCAGGGTCTCCAGGGTTCCGAACTGTTCCGCGATGGTCAGCGGCGAGTGGTTGGGCAGCATGACGCCGCCGGCACCCAGCCGGATGCTTTCGGTGTGGGCGGCCACATGGGCAATCAGCACGCTCGTGGCGGAGGACGCGATGGAGGACATGTTGTGGTGCTCGGCGTACCAGACCCGCCGGTACCCGAGCTTCTCCGCGCTCTGCGCCATGGCCACGCTGCCCGCGAAGCTCTCCGCCGCCGTCTGGCCCTTGCCGATGGTTGCCAGGTCAAGGATGGAGAGGGGGAGAGTCACGGTAGGTGCCGGCCTTTCGGGAACGTTTCGCAGGGATGTGCCCGCCGGGTCGCGGCGGGCACGATAGGCATAACGACGGCGGCGCCCGGCTTATTTCTGGAACCTGCGGAATACTCAGCAAACTTATGACGTTGCCGCCCCTATGAGCCTAGAGACAACGAACCAGTTGGAACTGTCCGAAACGATCGATTTGAAGGATCTGGGAACCGTGAACCGGCTCGGCTTCGGTGCCATGCGCATCGTGGGTGACGGCGTCTGGGGTGAGCCCGCGGACCGCCGGGCGGCGGTGGCGGTGGTGCGCCGCGCCGTCGAACTCGGCGTTGACTTCATCGATACCGCAGATTCCTACGGCCCCAACATCAGCGAGGAAATCCTCGCCGAGGCGCTGTACCCGTTCAAGGACGGGCTGAAGATCGCCACGAAGGTGGGCTTCACCCGCACCGGGCCAGGCAAGTGGATCCCCGTGGGCCGCCCGGAGTACCTGCGCCAGCAAACAGAACTGAGCCTGCGGAAGCTGAAGGTGGACACCCTGGACCTGCTCCAGCTGCACCGGATCGACCCCAAGGTGGACGCCGAGGAGCAGTTCGGCGTGCTGCGCGAGCTCCAGGACGAGGGCAAGGTCCGGGCGCTGGGCCTCTCGCAGGTGAGCGTGGAGGAGCTCGAGGCGGCCGGGAAGCACTTCACCGTTTCCACGGTCCAGAACCGGTACAACCTGACGGACCGGAGCTCCGAGGACGTCCTGCGCTACTCGGAGGAGAACGGCATCGGCTTCATCCCGTGGGCTCCCATTTCCGCGGGTGAGCTGGCGCAGCCGGGAGGGCCGCTGGACGAGGCCGCCAAGCGTTTGGGTGCCACCACTTCCCAGGTTGCACTGGCCTGGCTGCTGCGCCGCTCTCCCGTGATGATGCCGATCCCCGGCACCGGGTCAGTGCAGCACCTGGAGGAAAACATGGCCGCGGCCGGCGTCACCCTGGACGAGGAAACCTACGCTGAACTTGAAGCAGCAGGCGAGTAGAGAAGCACAGACAGGAGCAGCACTATGGCAAACATTCTGATGGTCGTATCGGCCGCCGATTCGCTCACCATGAAGGACGGCAGCCAACACCCCACCGGCTTCTGGGCGGAGGAACTGGTGGTGGCACACCAGACCCTGCTGGACGCCGGCCACACTGTCCACATCGCGACCCCCGGGGGTGCGAAGCCCACCGTGGACCAGGTGAGCCTGGCTCCCGAGTCAGCAGGCGGCGAGGAACGGGCGCAAGGTTTCCGCGACTACCTCGACTCAATCGACGGCGAGCTCTCGCGCCCGCTGGTGCTGGCCGACGTCGACCCGTCCGGCTACGACGCCGTTGTGATGCCCGGCGGGCACGGGCCCATGGCCGACCTGTACCAGGACGCCGACCTCGGCCGGCTCCTGGCGGCGGCGGACAAGGACGGCAAGGTCATCGCTCCCTTCTGCCACGGTCCCGCAGGGCTATTGAGTGCAACGGACGACGGCGGCGCTTTCGTTTTCGCGGGACGTCGCCTCACGGTGTTCAGCAACGAGGAGGAACTGGGCGGCGGCACCGGCGAGAACACGCCGTGGCTGGTGGAGGACGCCCTGAGGGACAAGGGTGCGGTGATCGAAAATGCTGCCGCCTGGACGTCAAATGTTGTGCGGGACGGCAACCTGATCACGGGCCAGAACCCGCAGTCCAGCGAGGATGTGGCCAAGGAAGTCATCAAGGCGCTGGGCTAGTCCCACACTTCAGGCAGAGAAGGGGCCCGGTCTGGTGACCGGGCCCCTTCTGTGCGGCGCACGTCCTTGGGCGCCGCCGCCGTTGGCGCTACTTCAGCTTGAAGTTGGCGCTGATCGAGGTACCGTCCTTTGCTGTCATCGTGAGCTGGTAGCAGCTGCCGGGGCTTGCAGGCGTCTTCCAGTTGTAGATGAACTGGCCGGCGATGGCGTCATAGCGGACAACGGTGCTGCCGGCCGCCGCTGTCGTCTCGATAGCATCGGTCTGGGCGTTCGGTGCACAGACGATGGTTCCCATGGTGAACTTCATCAGGTTGGGGTCCGTGATCTCGGTTTCGCCCGCAAAAACCTCGAACTTGGCCGGCACAGCGCTGCCGCCCTTGACCGTGTTCAAGACACCGCCCATGTCGATCGGCTGGTAGAAGCCCTTCATGGTCCAGGCCTTGACTTCGTAGGAGTGGGTAACGGTGGTGGTGTTGCCGGCGAGGTCCGTGGCCGTGGCCCTGAGGGTGTATTTCCCAACTCCCGTGCCGTAACCGGTAACCTCGCAGGTCCCAAGCACTCCGGACAGTGAATCGGAGGCCGAGCAGGTCGGCTCCGCGGGCGTCGACCCGTAGTAGCCGTCCGCGATGACCGAATCGAAGGTCACCGTGGGGGCCGTCTTGTCGATCTTGAGCGTGGTGGAGGTTGCGCCCGCAGCACGGACGTTGCCGGCGCGGTCCTTGAACTCGGGGCTTTGGACCGTCACCGTGTCCCCTTCGTCCGACGCTGTCACGCTCTTCGTCGCGTCAACCGGTCCGGACACGAGATCGGTGGCGCCGAAGGTGACCTCGACGTCCGTGTTGTACCAGCCGTCGTGGTTGGCTGCGGGGCTCGTGCCCACATAGCGGACCGTCGGCGCTGTCTTGTCGATCTTGAAGGACTGGGACGTGGCGCCCGCAGGCGTGATGTTGCCTGCGTTGTCTACGAATACCGGGCTCAGTACCTTAACATCCGCTGCCTCCCCGCTGGAGTACACCGTCTGCGAGGACGTCAGCAGTCCCGACGTCGCATCCGTTGCCGTAAAGCGGGCCCCGACGTCGGTCACGTACCAGTTGTTCTCCCCCAGCGTGCCTGATGCGACCCCGTCGTAGCCAACGGACGGCGCCGTCTTGTCGATCTTGAATTGCTGGGAAGCGGCGCCGGCAGGTGTGGTGTTGCCGGCGTTGTCCGAGAATGCAGGACTCTGGACAGTCACGGCTTCGCCTTCCCCGGACGAGGTCACCGTCTGCGTTGCGCTGAGGGGCCCGGAGGTGAGGTCCGTTCCTTTGAAGCTGGCCTGGACATCGGAGGTGTACCAGCCGCCAAAGCCTGCGGTTCCGGTTGCAGCGTCATAGGTGACGCTGGGGGCTGTCTTGTCGATCTTGAACGACTGGGAAATGGTTCCGTCGGGCACGGTGTTGCCCGCGTTGTCCGTGAACGCAGGGCTCAGGACCCTTACATCGGCACCCTCGCCGCTGGAGGACACCTCCTGGGAGGACGGGGCCAGTCCGGATGTGGCATCTGTTGCAATGAAGCGGGCCAGTACGTCGGAGGTGTACCAGTTGTCGTTGCCGGCCTTTCCTGTCGCGTCGGCGTAGCTCACCGTCGGCGCCGTGCCGTCTTTCTTGATGGGGACGGTGACTGTGCCGGCCGAGCCGCCGCTGCTGCTCGCGGAGCATGAGTAGTCAGCAGGCAGCTGGTCCAGCGCCACCGTCACGTCGTTGCAGCCGACCTTGTTCAGGGTGCTGGTCGAGTCGCCCTCGGTGACGGTCCACTTCAGCGTGACGGCGTTCCGGTACCACCCGTTCAAGCCGTCCGGCTGCGCCGCGTCGAGGGTATAGCTGATCCCGGGGGCCGTGCCGTCAACGATGTTGTACGTTACCGAACTCGCGGCGGTGAGCCCACCCTTGTCGGTGTAGCTGCAGGACGCTGTCTGGGAGCCGAGGCCGTTGGCGGCGTCCGGTCCGGAGAGCGCACCAAGCGTGGCGTTGAAGGAACTGGCGCCATCTTCCTTATCCGCCACCTGGCAGACAACGGTGGGGGCTGACCCCTTCGTGTAGGAGGTACCGGGCGTTACGCCGGACATGGTGAGGACAGGAGCTGTGTTTGAAGGGGCTGGAGCCACCACCGTCACGCCAAAGTTGACCGGCGTGACGTCGTAGGGTTCGCCCGTAGTGTTGGTCCCGGGCGTGGCAACGATGTTGGTGGTGCCAAGTCCCTTGGGCGTAACGGTGAGAGTGGTCTC
Source organism: Pseudarthrobacter sp. GA104 (assembly GCF_009741265.1). GTDB lineage: Bacteria > Actinomycetota > Actinomycetes > Actinomycetales > Micrococcaceae > Arthrobacter. Next base: position 2,461,476 of record NZ_WOWL01000001.1, on the reverse strand, counting down.
CGCTCCACAGCTCCCGAAAGTCGCGGTGGCCGGAGATACTGTTGCCACGTCCGGATCGCTTGATACCAGGCTGAGGCTAATGGCTTCCCCGCCCTGGATCGTGCAGCCATTCGTACCGTAATCCGGGAGTTTGACCACGTACAGCTGGGTTGTGCCGTTAGAGCCACCGAGGTTCAACGTCATGGCTTCCGCGACGGTGTCCACCGTGGTATCCAGCCTGTTCGCGATCGCGTCTGCCCAAGCGACGCCGCCTCCAGCCAGCACCAGCCCCGCAGCCGCAACCGCCGCGGCCACCCGGGTGCCCGTCCGCCCCAGCAGGCTCCTATCCCCAGCAGCAGTCGTCCTACCTGGCGAATTCATCATGTGCGTCTCCCTAAGACCATGTGCCCACTGCGGGCGCAACGTACTTCAAGGTATGGGCTGAGGGGGCAACAGCACACGCGTAGTCGCACACCTGTCTTTGCTCTTTGAGTACTCGTTTTCTGAAGCGCACGCTGACCGGCACTACTTGGTTTTGGGCCTGCGGCCGGCCCGATGGCGACCGCAGAAAGGGCCAGGCCAGCCCCACGGCGTGAACCTCAAAGTGCACTCGTGAAGGGTTTGGCAATAGTCTGGCCAGATGGGGACAACCACCGTGAACAATGGCGAACAGATCGACAGGCAGTCCCGCATCCTCGAAGCAGCGCTCGATCTGCTGTCCCGTCACGGTATCTCAGGGGTGAGCATGCGTGCGGTGGCGCGTGAAGCCGGGGTGGCCCTGGGCCTGGTGAACTACTACTACGACGACAAGACCAGCCTGATCCGCGCGGCCCTGCGCCGGGTGGACGAGCACGATCTCCTGCTGGTTGCACAGGATCCGTCGTCTCCCCCGGACGAGCAGCTGCGCAAGTCCCTGCGGCGGGTAGCGGGCGCCGACCTGCTGACCACCCGCTACCTGTCCCTGCGCCTGCACCTTTGGGCCCTCGCCCAGGCAGACGAGGACTATGCACAGATCAATGCTGCCGCCTTCGACCGCTATATCGACGGCCTGGCGGCGCTGGTGTCCAACGCCCTGCCCGGGCTCTCCTGGGAGGAATGCCGCGCGCGGTCATCCGACATCGTGGTCATACAAAACGGCATGTGGTTGACGTCGCTCCTTGGCGTGGACAAGGAATCCATCCAGCGGAGCATCGCACGCACGGAGCAGATCGCCTTCGCCCCGCCGGGCGACGCCAGCAGCAGCCGGGACGCGCTCCAGGGGCAGTAAGGCACATCCCATCCCGGCGGCTTCCGCCTCCTCCGTAATCTTGAACGTCTGTTCAAGATAGGTATTGAACACTCGTTCAACCTCCGCTACTGTCCTCCGTATGACTTACGCCACACCGTCTAACGACGAGACAGCATCCACCCTCTTCATCAACGGCGCGTGGGAGCCGGCAGCCTCCGGCGCAGTACGCCAAATCCACAACCCCGCCGACGGTGAACTGGCCGCCACGGTCTCCGAGGCCGGCCGGGAAGACACCGAACGGGCCATCGCGGCGGCCCGGGCAGCCTTCGACTCCGGAGTCTGGTCAAGTGTTCCGGCGCCCGGGCGCGGAACCTTCCTGCTCCGGGTCGCCGCGGAACTCCGTGAGCGGCGGGAGAAGTTCGCCCGCGCCGAGTCACTGGACACCGGGAAGCGGATCGCTGAAAGCCGCATCGACATGGACGATGTCGCCGCCTGCTTCGAATACTTCGGCCGGCTCGCCGGGCAGCAGTCCGGCCGCGTGGTGGACGCCGGGGACCCCGCCGTCGTGAGCAAAATCGTCTACGAGCCCGTGGGCGTCTGCGGCCTCATCACTCCGTGGAACTACCCGTTGCTCCAGGCCGCGTGGAAGATTGCGCCCGCACTGGCCGCCGGCTGCACCTTCGTCCTCAAGCCGTCCGAGCTGACGCCGTCCACCGCCATCCTGGCCATGCAGCTGCTGCAGGACCTCGGCCTGCCGGACGGCGTGGCCAACCTCGTCACCGGCCCCGGCGCGGAGGCGGGTGCACCGCTTTCGGACCATCCCGCCGTCGACCTTGTCTCCTTCACCGGCGGCCTGGAAACCGGCAAGCGGATTGCCGCAGCTGCTGCCGGCACCGTCAAGAAGGTGGCGCTGGAGCTGGGCGGCAAGAACCCCAACGTGGTGTTTGCTGACGCGGACTTCGATGCCGCCGTGGACAACGCCCTCAACGGCGCCTTCGTCCACTCCGGGCAGGTCTGCTCGGCCGGCGCCCGGCTGCTGGTGGAGGAATCCATCGCCGAACGCTTCGTGGACGAGCTGGTCCGGCGCGCACAGGACATCCGGCTGGGCGGCCCGTTCGACGAGACCGCAGAAACCGGGCCGCTGATCTCCGCAGCCCACCGGGACAAGGTCCACGCCTACGTCCAGCGCGGCATCAAGGAGGGTGCCCGGCTGCGGTGCGGCGGCGCGGCGCCGGCGGGGGAAAAGTACGACGGCGGCTTCTACTACCAGCCCACCGTCCTGGACCGCGTGACAAGGGGAATGTCCGTGGTCGTGGACGAGGCCTTCGGCCCGGTGGTGACCGTGGAGACTTTCCGCACGGAGGACGAAGCCGTGGCCACCGCGAACGACACCATCTACGGACTGGCCGGCGCCGTCTGGACGCAGGATGCCGGAAAGGCGCAGCGCGTGGCGTCCCGGCTGCGGCACGGCACCATCTGGATCAACGACTACCACCCCTATCTCCCCCAGGCTGAGTGGGGCGGCTTCGGCCAGTCCGGCGTCGGCCGCGAGCTGGGCCCCACGGGCCTGGCGGAGTACCAGGAAGCCAAGCACATCTACCAGAACACCAGCCCCCAGGTGACCGGCTGGTTCGCTGGCCACGGCAAGGAGAACTAGATGCACTTCGACAACATCGAGGACCTCAGCGAGCGCGGATTCGACTACGTCGTCATCGGCGGCGGATCCGCCGGAGCCGCCGTCGCCGCCCGGCTGAGCGAGGACCCGGACGTGACCGTGGCCCTCGTGGAGGCCGGCCCGGACGACCGCAACATCCCCGAGATCCTGCAGCTGGACCGCTGGATGGAGCTGCTGGAATCCGGCTACGACTGGGACTACCCGGTGGAACCGCAGAAAAACGGCAACTCCTTCATGCGCCACGCCCGCGCCAAGGTCATGGGCGGCTGCTCCAGCCACAACTCGTGCATCGCCTTCTGGGCTCCACGGGAGGACCTGGACGAGTGGGAGTCCAAGTACGGCGCCGCCGGCTGGAACGCCGACGCGGCCTGGCCGCTCTACCGGCGCCTGGAAACCAACGAGGACGCCGGCCCGGACGCCCCGCACCACGGGGACTCCGGCCCCGTGCACCTGATGAACGTGCCCCCGGTGGATCCTGCCGGCGTCGCGCTCCTCGATGCCTGCGAACAGGCTGGCATTCCCCGCGCCAAATTCAACACCGGGACCACCGTGGTCAACGGCGCCAACTTCTTCCAGATCAACCGCCGCGCGGACGGCACCCGGTCCTCCAGCTCGGTCTCCTACATCCACCCGATTATCGAGCGCGAAAACTTCACACTCCTCACCGGCCTCCGCGCCCGCCAGCTGGTATTCGACGCGGACAAGCGCTGCACCGGCGTGGACGTGGTGGACTCGGCGTTCGGCCGGACCCACCGGCTCTCCGCGCACCGCGAGGTCATCCTGTCCACCGGCGCCATCGACTCCCCCAAGCTGCTGATGCTCTCCGGCATCGGCCCCGCAGCGCACCTCGCCCACCACGGGATCGAGGTCCTGGTGGACTCCCCCGGCGTGGGTGAGCACCTGCAGGACCACCCCGAAGGCGTCGTGCAGTTCGAGGCCAAACAGCCGATGGTGCAGACGTCCACGCAGTGGTGGGAGATCGGCATCTTCACCCCCACCGAGGACGGCCTGGACCGCCCGGACCTGATGATGCACTACGGCTCCGTCCCGTTCGACATGAACACCCTGCGGCACGGCTACCCCACCACGGAGAACGGCTTCAGCCTCACCCCGAACGTCACGCACGCCCGTTCCCGCGGCACCGTCCGGCTGCGCAGCCGCGACTTCCGCGACAAGCCGATGGTGGACCCCCGCTATTTCACGGACCCCGACGGCCACGACATGCGCGTCATGGTGGCCGGCATCCGCAAGGCCCGCGAAATCGCCGGGCAGCCCGCCATGGCGGAATGGACCGGGCGTGAGCTTTCGCCCGGCATCGAGGCACAGACCGACGAGGAACTGCGGGAGTACATCCGCAAGACCCACAACACCGTCTACCACCCGGTGGGCACCGTCCGGATGGGCCCTTCCGACGACGACATGTCACCGCTGGATCCCGAGCTGCGTGTCAAGGGCGTCACCGGCCTGCGCGTCGCCGATGCCTCGGTCATGCCGGAACACGTCACCGTCAACCCCAACATCACCGTCATGATGATCGGCGAGCGCTGCGCGGACCTCATCCGCGCCGGCCGGTCCGGCGACACCATGACCATGGAAGAAATGGAGCTCACCGCGTCCCTCGCCTAAGCGGCAAGGTCCCGGCGGCGGGCATCAACCTTCCATGCGCCACAGCCGGCCGGTCATCATCATCGTGCTTTTCTGATTTAGGAGTCCACATGGCGGAACCCAGCAAGAGTATTGATTCAAGCGGCATGGACGAGTTTGGCTACACGCAGACCCTGGACCGGAGCATCGGCAAGTTTGCCAGCTTCGCGGCAGGCGTCAGCTACATCTCCATCCTCACCGGTGTATTTCAACTGTTCTACTTTGGCTTTTCCATGGCCGGCCCGGCGTACGCCTGGTCCTGGCCCCTCGTCTTCGCGGGCCAGCTGATGGTGGCATTGTGCTTTGCCGAACTGGCGGGCCGCTACCCGGTGGCCGGATCGGTGTATAACTGGGCCAAGCGGCTCGCCTCCGGGACCTGGTCCTGGCTGGCGGGCTGGCTGCTGCTCATCTCGTCCATCGTGGCGCTCGGCGCCGTGGCCCTTGCCCTGCAGCTCACCCTGCCCCAGCTCTGGTCCGGCTTCCAGTTCGTCGGTGATGGCACCGGCCCGTACGATTTCGCCATGAACGGTGTGGTGCTGGCCAGCATCATGATCGGTATTTCCACAATGATCAACGCCTTCGGCGTGAAGCTGATGACCAGGATCAACAGCATCGGCGTCTTCGTGGAACTGATCGCCGCCGTACTCCTGATCCTCGCACTGGGCTGGCACGTGATGCGTGGGCCTGAGGTCTTCTTCGACACCGCAGGCTTCGGGGAGAGCCACGACCTTGGCTTCTTCGGCGTGTTCCTGATCGGCGCCATGGCCTCCGGCTACGTTATGTACGGTTTCGACACAGCCAGCTCCCTCGGAGAGGAAACCAAGGACCCCAAACGCACGGCACCCAAGGCCATCCTGCGTGCCGTCACGGCATCCTTCGTGCTGGGCGGGCTGATCCTGCTCTTTGGCATCCTCGCGGCTCCGGACCTGGCCGACCCCAAGCTCGGGGCGGCCGACGGCGGGCTGCAGTACCTGGTGCTCTCCGTCCTCGGGGGCCCCTTCGGCAAGGCATTCCTCGCCTGCATCGTGGTGGCCGTGGTGGTTTGTACCCTCGCCGTCCACGCCGCCGCGATCCGCATGATGTTCGCCATGGCGCGGGACAACAACCTGCCGTTCAGCCGGCAGCTCGGCAAGGTGTGCCCGGTCCGCCGGACCCCCACCGTCGCTGCCATCGTGATCGGCGTTATGGCCGTCATCCCGCTGCTGGTCAATGTGATGCAGCCGGCAATCTTCACCATCATGTCCAGCATCAGCATCGTCCTGATCTACCTGTCCTACCTGCTGGTCACCGTTCCCTTGCTGCGCAACCGGCTCCTGAAGAAGTGGCCGCTTGCCGAGGACGGCTCCGAGCCCGGCTTCAGCCTGGGCACGTGGGGACTGCCCGTGAACATCCTCGCGGTCCTGTGGGGCGGCGCCATGACGGTGAACCTGGTGTGGCCGCGCCAGGAGATCTACAACTCCGTGCCGCCGTTCGAGTGGTACCTGCAGTGGGGCGGGGTGCTTTTCGTGGCGGCGGTCGCCGGCGGCGGGGCCCTGCTGTACCGGCTGAAGATCCGCCATCAGACCGGGGTGCTGGCGGAGCACGCCGCGGCAGTCGCGGCGCACCCGTCGTCAGGTCCGGTAGTTCCGGCGGCTCCGGAAGAACTGGACGTGGTGGACGCCAAAGTGCATTAGGGCAAGTGTCCTAAACCGTCAGCTGACGGTCTTCAAGGAAGGGGCGACGACGGCACTCACCTCAGTGCCGCCGTCGCCCCTTCCTTTAGCGTTCCGCCAAGGCCTCCATTGATAGGCGAACCACCGTCACACGGATCGCTACCCCTGCCAGGATTCTGTCCTAGTCCAGTAACAATGCAAAGGCGTGGTCAAGCGCGACCCGGACTGCCCCGCGGAGGGCCGCATGGTCAGTGAGTGTCGAGGCGGCGAGGCGTGGGTGAGCGGAATTAAGCTCTTTCAGCTTTTCGTCGAGCGACGGGATGAGGACATCCCCCGCCCCTGCCGGGCCGCCGGAGAGTACGATCAGCTGGGGATCCAGGAGGGTAGCTACAACAGCAATGGCACGGGCTGTGCGCTCCGTGACTATATCGATCACTTCGGATGCTGCGGGGTCGCCCTTCCGGGCCGCCTCGATCACCATCTCGGCGTTCACCGCGGCCGGAACTCCGCCGCAGAGACGCAGCAGCTCGCTGCTGTTCGGGGATCCCGGCCGCTCGCCGTCCAGTATGTCTGCGGCAGCAATAGCCCCCAGTTCCCGGCACATGCCGCCAATGGCGTCTGTATTCCCTACGCCTTCCACCAGTTCGAGGAACCGCATTTCACCGGCTGACCCTCCGCCGCGAATGAGCCGGCCGCCAATGTAGATCCCGGCACCCAACCGCTCGCCGGAGAGGAGCACCACGACGTCATCGAGGTCCTGGGCTACGCCGATCCAGCGCTCGGCGATGACAGCGAGGTTGGCGTCATTGTCGACGATCAGTGGCCAGTTGAAGTCCGGTCGGAGGGCTAGGCGGAGGTCCAGGGAGGAAAGCCCCGGCAGGTATGACTCCAGCGCAACCGCATGTCCGTTTGGCCTGACGGGGGCAGGCACTGCCATCCCGGCCGCCATCACCTTGGACGGATCCACGCCGGACCGGGCCAGGACTTCCCGTGTGGCCTTCCGTGCGACCAGTAGGCGTTCAGGCGCCCCGAGGTGCTCGTCGCGCCACTTTTCTGACCATTCGGCGACGATGGTGCCAGCGAGGTCGGACAAGCACAGCTGCAGTTTTGTGGCTCCGAGGTCGATCCCCAGCACGTAGCCGGCCCTGGCATTCAGCCCGAACCGTCGTGATGGGCGTCCGCTTCGCGTGGGCAATCCCGGGCGGGTCCCGTCTTCGGTCAGCCATCCCAGCTTGAGCAGTTCGTCGCAGACGGCCAGGACGGTAGGCCGTGAAAGGCCGGTCGCTTCCATGAGGCCGCTGGCATCCAGTTTGGCGCCGGAAACGAGGGCTCCCATCACGGCCGAGGCGGAGATCTTGCGGAGCACGGGGAGCGTGGCCTCCGTTTTTCTTGTGCTGTTTTTCAACGCCATCCCTTGACCGGCTTATGTACTGCTCACCATACTAGGGGTGCGTTTATTAACGGCTTTTATATATTCGTCCCGAGAGCACTGATGGGGATACCAGGTGCTCAAAAACCGAGGAGAGCAATGAAGCATCACCTTAGAACGGGCTGCGCCGCCGTCGCCCTTGCAGTTGCGGCGTCGACTGTCGCCTTTTCCCCTGCCAGCGCAGAAGCAGAACCCGCGCCGGGGGCGCCGGGGGCTTCCGCGACGTGGACAAAAGGCGACAAGGAGGGCGTTGGCTCGTCCGTCAGCACAGCTTCGAAGGTCTGGTACACCCTGACAGAGGGGACCCTCAGCGAGGTGTACTACCCGCGCGCAGACACCCCCAATACCCGCGAACTCCAGTTTGCCGTCAGCGACGGATCCCGCACCCAGCGTGAGAATGAGGACACGACCCGGCGGGTGGAGCTCGCTGACCCGCAGGCGCTGAGCTACCGGCAGATCACTGAAGACAGTGCCAGTCGCTGGCGGTTGACGAAAACCTATGTGACAGACCCGCAGCGCTCTGCTGTGATGCTCGGGGTTACCTTCGAGGTGCTCGACGGCGGGAATTACCAGCTCCATGCCCTGTTCGATCCTTCCCTGGCCGGCACTTCCGGCGGGGACTCCGGCAGGACTGTCGGTAATGCCCTGGTGGCAGAAGACCTTTCCATTCCGGACACCCCGGTTGCCTCCGCAGTGGTTTCAAGCTCAGGATTCAGCGCCACCAGCACCGGATATGTCGGCACCAGCGACGGCGGAACGGACCTTGGTGCAGATGGCAGACTCGACGGCGCCTACACCGGCGCCGGGCCCGGGAATATCGCCCAGACGGGAACGATCGCGCTGACGGGAGCAAAGACGGAATTCTCCCTTGCCCTGGGCTTTGGCGCGAATGCGCAGGAGGCCCTCGAGACCGCAAACGCGAGCGTGAAGCAAGGCTTCCCCAGAGTGTCGAAGGAGTACACCAAAGAATGGAAGCAGTACCTGCAATCCCTGGACAAGCCGGCCAAGGCCCTGGACGGTGATCTTCTGACGCAGTACAACGTCTCCCTGATGACGGTCAAAGCCCATGAAGACAAGACCTTCCCGGGGGCCTTCATCGCATCGCTGACCACGCCGTGGGGGCAGGTAGCGAACGCCGAGCAACACCGTGAGGGATACCACGCGGTGTGGGCACGTGACATGTACCAATCGGTGACTGCCCTGCTCGCTGCCGGGGACGAGGAAGCTGCCCGCCGCGGCGTTGAGTGGCTGTTCAAGTATCAGCAGTTGCCGGACGGACATTTCCCGCAGACGTCGAAGGTTGACGGAACCGTGGGCCAGAACGGGATCCAGTTGGATGAAACAGCGTTTCCCATCCTGCTGGCGAGCCAAATTGGACGCACAGATGCTGACTTCTACGCCAAAGAACTCAAGCCCGCAGCGGACTATCTTGTTGCCGCCGGCCCCAAGACCCCGCAGGAACGCTGGGAGGAAACAGGCGGATATTCAACGTCGACCCTGGCGTCGCAGATCGCCGCCCTGGCGGCTGCCGGAGACATAGCAGAAGGGAATGGTGACGCCGCTTCCGCTGCGATTTATCGGGCCACTGCGGACGAGTGGCAGCGCAACACGGAAAAGTGGATGTTCACGACCAACGGACCGGTAGGTGACGGCAACTACTACTTGCGCATCAGCGGAAGCGGCGACCCCAACGATGGCGCTGTCCGCGACTGGGGCAACGGTGCAGGCATCCATCCGGAGAACGCCGTGCTGGACGCCGGCTTCCTGGAGTTTGTCCGGCTTGGCGTGAAGCCGCCCGCCGATGCGCACGTCGCGGATTCCCTTGCCGAGACAGACGCCTCCATTTCACAGGACACCCCAGGCGGCCGCATGTGGCATCGCTACACGTACGACGGCTACGGGGAAAAGGCCGACGGTTCGCCATGGGACGGGACCGGAATCGGACGACTCTGGCCGCTGCTGACCGGTGAGCGGGGCGAATACGCGCTGGCTAACGGTCAGGATGCGCTCCCGTACCTGGCAACCATGCACTCCGCAGCCAACGACGGATTCATGATTCCCGAGCAGGTTTGGGACCAGGATGAACCGACAACTTACCGCCACGAACTGGGTCGCAGCACCGGCTCCGCCTCGCCGCTCTCGTGGGCAATGGCACAGTACGTGCGGCTTGCTGCGGGCATGGAAAACGGATCACCGGTTGAGACACCGCAGAACGTTGCTCGGCGGTACGGTTCAGGCGCTGTCGCCGAACCCGCACTTACGGTCGAATCACCTGCCCAGCTCAGCACTTCCGACTCCCCCAGCACCACTGTCGCTGGCATCACGGCTGCAGCCAAGGTATACGTTTCCGTCAACGGTAATGTTGCCGAGGCCCCGCTTACCCCGACGGGCGACGGCACATCCAAGTTCTCATTGGACGTATCCCTTACCGGCACCAAGAACACAGTGACCGTAGCCGCCGTGGGAGCCGACGGCGGCACTGCCGTCGAGGACCGGACCGTCCTGCATTACGGCACCCGCATCGGCGGACTGCAGGACCCGTCTGGAGATGACAACGGTCCTGGAAGCTACACCTACCCGAGCAACCCGGCCTACGTCCCCGGCGCCTTCGACCTCACTGACGTCGACGTCTATGATGCCGACGATAACTACGCGTTTGTCACCACCATTGCAGGCGAGGTCACCAACCCCTGGGGCGGTCAGGGCATCTCACACCAGCGGATCAACGTCTACCTCAGCAACGGCGATACGACCCCCACCCCGGCCCTGCCGGGCACAAACATGAACGTCGAAGATGCCTGGGATTCCGTCGTTGTCACCGACGGTCGCTTCGACGGGGCGGGCGTTTATGCTCCTGACGGAACCCGCACGTCAGCCGTGACACTGCTGACGGTGCCGGAAGCCCGCCAGATCGTCACCATGGTGCCCAAGGCTGGCTTGGGCAACCTGAATCCTGCCTCCGCAAAATTCGCCGTTGCCATGTTTGGAAACGCCGAACCAGGTGAGGGCATCGGCAACGTACGTCCCGTCTACGACGGCGGATACTGGGCGGCCGGAGATCCGTCCTGGATCAAGGAGTGGCGCTTCGGCGGCGGCGCCGGCGTATTCGACGGCAGCACACCTTCACGGGATACCGACACCAGCGATCCAAATGCCCTGGATGTGGTTGTCCGCGAGGGCCAAAGCCAGGCCGCGGTTCTTGACTGGCAAGCAGCATCACCCGTTGTGGTTCCCATGGTCGGGCTGAAACCATAAGTCCTAATCTCAAGGCGGGGCCGGAAAACTCCGGCCCCGCCTTCCTCATTCGGCATACCGGTTTCACTGGAGTTTGCCCCGCAGCTCTTCAGGAACGGGCGGCCGCGGGAGGAACGCGCCAGGTTCGTGTTTGATCCGTGTCAAAGCGGACTCGATGGCGCCTCTGACCACCACCTCCGCTCCCAATGTGCTCGCAACGAGTTCCGGCAGCGGCAGGTCCGAATCCGTGCGCAGCAGGGTGCGTGCGTGTTCGAGGACAGGTTCGATGGCCCGTGAAATCCCTCCTGCGATGATGACGCGTTCAACGTCCAGAAGGCTGGAGAGCACAACCGCAATCCGCGCCAGTCGGTCCCCGAGCCGGGCGATGATGTCCGCCGCGAACGGATCTCCCTCGCGGGCTGCCTGGAAGACGTCCTCCGCGGTGATTTCCCCCTCGGGGATGTGCCGCAGCATGGTTTTGCCCTCGTATGAGTGAACGCGCGAGCGTGCCCATTTCCGCGCAAGTGCGCCAAACCCGTCCGTGCCCCCTTCGTCGGGCACGAACTTGCCGGCGGTAAGAGTGTCGAGGAATCGCATCTCGCCTGCGCCGCCCCGCGGTCCTCTCAGCAAGTGCCCATCGACGATCAGGCCGGCGCCGAATCGCTCGCCTGTCAGCAACGTTGCTTGATTAGCTGACGGGTCGTGGGCGCGTTCGGCGATAGCGGCGAGGTTGGCGTCATTCTCGACGATGACCATGCCCGGCAGATGGGACGCGAAGCCGGAATTCATCAGATGCCAGAAGTCGCCTTCGGGGGACATGCCATAAGCGTCGATCGGCGCGGGAACGCCGACGACGGTAAGTAAGACGTCGTCGAGGGTGCGTCCGATGTCGCGGAGGGTCAGACGGATCATCTCCCGTGCACTCGCACCGCGGCCGGCACGCCCCAGCGCATGCGAGTCAATACTTTGTCGACGCGTGTTCAGCTCGCGGCCGCGCAGGTCGGCGACGATCGCCGTGAAGTAGGACTCCCCCGCGTCCAGCCCAACAACAACACCGGCAGCCTCACGCACTTGGTAGCGGCGGGCCGGCCGGCCTTTGTGAGTACGGCCATCGGACTGCCCGTCCTCCACTTCCTCAAGCCAGCCAATGTCGACCAGACCGTCGCAGACGCCGAGTACCGTGGCGCGTGTCAGCCCGGTCGCGGCCATGGCCTCTCCGGCTGTGAACACCTGTTCCTCGAGGGCGAAGCGAAGCAGTGCATCGGAGTTGATTTGCCGCAACAGCTGCGTTGAGCTCGCCGACGTCGTATTCATCCCTTGACGATATCGCCCGCATCCCCCATCCTCATATAGGACCTAAATATAAGATCCAAATAAATTCGACTTAGGAGCCGATGTTGCCACCTTTGACGTCCGCCGGGACGCGAGTCTCCCGTCGCACCTTCCTTGCCGCTTCCGGGGGGCGCTGGCCGCTTTCGCCCTGGCCGGTTGTGCACCGGGAGGCACACGCCCCACCGTCACGTTCCACCAGTCCAAACCTGAAGCTGTCCCATACTTCCGCGATCTGGCGGCAAAGTTTTCCGCGTCGCAGGACCAGGTCCGCGTCCTGCATGACATGGCGACAAATCTTTCTGCCAGCTTTGTGCGCAGCAGTCCGCCGGATCTCGGTTGCCTCAACTACAACCTTGAGATGGCCAGGTTCATGGAGCGCGGGGCGCTCTCGGACCTTTCGGATCTTCCGGCAGCAGCTTCCATCCGGGACGACGTCCTCGACCTTACGAACTGGTATCCCACCTACCCGGGCCGTACGAGCGTCATCCCCTACTCGGTCATGGCTGCCTCAGTCATCTACAACCGCCGCATCTTCGAACAGAACGGGCTGTCCGTCCCGACAACCTGGGATGAACTGATCGAGGTCTGCGAGGTGCTCAAGGCAGCCGGCATCACACCGATCTACGGCACTTTCCGCGACCCCTGGACGATTGCCCAGGGCCTGTTCGACTACACGGTCGGCGGCATGGTCGACGTGCGCGACTTCTACAAGGCAATGCACCGGATCGGCGAGAAGGTCGGACCGGATTCCGAGGTGTCGTTCCAGAAAACGCTGCTTGAGCCAGTGAAGCGCATGGTCCAGCTGACGTCGTACGTCAACCCCGATGCGTCCAGCCGCGGCTACGGGGACGGCAACACTGCCATGGCGCAGGGGCAGGCAGCGATGTACTTCCAGGGGCCGTGGGCCTTCGGAGAGATTGAAAAGGCCGGCACAGATGTGGATCTCGGCACCTTTCCGCTGCCGATGACCGGCGACCCCGCCGACCTGAAGGTCCGCGTTAACATCGACCTTTCGCTCTGGGTTCCCGAAGTCGCCAACGCCCAGGAGGGTGCCCGCGACTTCCTTCAATACCTCATGGAGCCGGAGATCCAGAACTCCTACAACGCCGAATTCCTGGGCTTTGGCACCACCAAGGACGCGCCAGCGGTGACCGACCCCCGGATCGTTGAGATGCAGAAGTACTACGACGACGGCCGCTTCTACATGGGAGCCTCACAGTTCATTCCGAACTCCATTCCCGCCGCGAACTATCTTCAGTCGATCATCGGCGGCGCCGACGTCGAGAGCACGCTGCGCCGGCTTGACGCCGACTGGGCGCGCCTGGCTTTCCGCGCGTGACCACCACTTCCGTTCTAATGCACGAAACGAGGACCATTCATGTCATCGACGACTAAGCCTTCCACTAGAGCGGTGGTGACGGCCCCGGCAGCGACCAGAGCGACGGTTGCGCGAAAGCGCCGCCTCGATCCGATCTACTACTTCTTCCTGTTCCCGGCGCTGGCGATTTTCACCGTCGCCGTCACGCTGCCGGCTGTACTCGGATTCGTCTACAGCTTCACGAACTCCGTCGGCTTCGGCGACTTCGACTTCATCGGCATCCGGAACTTCATAGCGGTTTTCCAGGATGAAGGGGTCCTCAGCGCCTACGGCTTCACGCTCGCCTTTGCGCTCGTGACCGTCATCGCCGTCAACGCCGTGGCCTTCCTCCTGGCGCTGGGACTCACGTCCCGTGTCCGCTTCCGCGCTGCACTGCGCACGGTATTCGTTATCCCCATGGTGATTTCGGGCATCGTCATCGCGTTCGTCTTCCAGTACCTCTTCTCGAACTCGCTGCCGCTTGTGGGCCAAAGCATGGGAATCGAACCGCTGGCGACGAGCATCCTCGCCAACCCCGATCTGGCGTGGCTGGCGATCGTCTTCGTCGCGGCGTGGCAGTCCATTCCGAGTGCGATGCTGATTTACATCGCAGGGCTTCTCACGGTTCCTGCCGAGGTCTACGAGGCAAGCTCCATCGACGGAGCTTCGCCCTGGCACAACCTGCGGCACATCACCCTGCCGCTGGTCGCCGGATATGCGGTCATCAATATGGTCCTTGGCTTCAAGAACTACCTCAACGCCTACGACATCATCGTTGGCCTTACCGACGGCGGCCCCGGAGTCGCCACACGCAGCGTCGCGATGTCGATCTTCCGTGGCTTCGAAGGCGGCGACTACGCGTACCAGATGGCCAATGCCGTGATCTTCTTCCTCATCAGCATCGTCATCGCACTCATCCAGCTTCGCTTCACTCGTGGCAAAGGAGGGGTCGCAGCATGAGCAGCGCACCCAGCACCATCACAGCAGGACCCACGGCCGCCGGGAAGAAACATCCGATCCGCGCCGGCAAAAAACGCAGCAACTGGCCTGCGACCATCATCCTTATCGTCTGCACGCTCAGCGTGCTCGTCCCGCTGTACGTCACCATCAGCATGGCCTTCAAAACCACCGGCCAGGCGGTGGACGGCAACGCCTTCTCGCTGCCAAGCCCCCTGACCTTCGACAGTTTCGTCCAGGCATGGACGCTCACGAACTTCCCGCGCGGCTTCGGAATCTCGGTGTTCGTGTCCGTGACCGCCGTTGCGGGGGAGATCATCGTGTCGGCGCTGGCAGCCTACGCGATCGTCCGCAACTGGGACCGCCGGCTCTTCCGCTGGTCCTTCTTCTACCTGCTCGCGGCGATGTTCATCCCGTTCCCCGTGGTGGCGCTGCCGCAGATCCAGCTCACGGGCCTTGTCGGACTGGACAATCCACTCGGCGTCGCGATCCTGCACATCGTGTTTGCCCTGGCGTTCAACACGATGCTTTTTACGGCCTTCCTGCGCTCCATCCCGCTGGAGCTGGAGGAAAGCATGCGCATTGACGGCGCCGGCACGTGGCAGGTGTTCTGGAAGCTCATCTTCCCCCTGCTCGGGCCGATGAGTGCAACGGTGGGCATCTTCGCCTTCATCGCGTCATGGAACGACTTCATGATGCCGTCACTCATCATTTCCGACCCGGAACTGCAGACGATCCCGGTGCTGCAGAAGATCTTCCAGACGCAGTTCAGCAACAGCTACAACGTCGCCTTCGCCTCGTACCTGATGGCGATGGCGCCGGCGATCGTCGTCTACCTCTTTACCCAGCGCTGGGTAATGTCCGGCCTGACCCAGGGCGCAGTCAAGTGACGCCAGCCGCCAAACCGACCACAGACACAAAAGTAAAGGACAAAGTCTTGCCCTCCATCGCCACCAAGGCAACCAGCACCGGGCCCAAGCAGATGACCGACCCCGACTGGTGGCGCCAGGCCTCGGTCTACCAGATATACCCCCGCAGCTTCGCCGACTCCAACGGCGACGGTATCGGTGACATCAACGGCATCACCGCCAAGGTCCCTTACCTGAAGGCTCTGGGAATCGATGCGGTCTGGCTGAGCCCGTTCTACCCTTCAGCCCTCGCCGACGGGGGCTATGACGTGGACGACTACCGTAACGTTGACCCGCGGCTCGGCACTCTCGAGGACTTCAACGACATGGCCTCCGCCCTGCACGCCGCCGGCATCAAGCTGATCGTGGACATCGTGCCCAACCACTCCTCGAACCGCCACGAGTGGTTCCAGGAAGCCCTCGCCTCCCCGAAGGGATCCCCCGCCCGCGACCGCTACATCTTCCGTGACGGACTCGGCGACAACGGTGAACTTCCGCCGTCAGACTGGGACTCCGTGTTCGGCGGTCCCGCCTGGGAACGCATCACAGAACCCGACGGAACTCCGGGCCAGTGGTACATGCACATCTTCGCCAAGGAACAGCCGGACTTCAACTGGGACAACCGCGAGGTTCGCGAAGACTTCCTGAAGACCTTGCGCTTCTGGTCCGACCGGGGCGTGGACGGTTTCCGGATTGACGTCGCCCATGCCCTGACCAAGAACCTCGAAGAGTCCCTGCCCACCAAGGCAGACCTCGAAACCCAGGGCGAGGCGCTGTACCTTGCCGGTGCGCATCCGTACTGGGACCGCGACGAAGTCCACGAGATCTACGCCGAGTGGCGCAAGCTCTTCAACGAGTACAACCCGCCGCGCACCGCCGTCGCCGAAGCCTGGGTGCACTCGGACCGCCGGGCCCGCTACGCCAGCCCGGAGGGCCTTGGCCAGGCCTTCAATTTCGACCTGCTGCAGGCAGACTTTGACGGCGCCCAGTACCGGAAGATCATCACCAAGAACCTCGCCGAGGCCCAGGCTTCCGGCGCTTCCTCCACGTGGGTTTTCTCCAACCACGACGTCGTACGGCACGCCACACGCTACGGGCTGCCAGTCTCCGGACCTTCGGCCGAGGGCGGGATCATGGCCGGCGAGGCCGGCAAGCAGTGGCTGCTGGCCGGCGGCAAGCAGGAAGACGTCGACGTGGAACTCGGCCTGCGCCGCGCCCGTGCCGCATCGTTGCTGATGTTCGCCCTTCCAGGCTCCGCGTACCTCTACCAGGGCGAGGAACTGGGCCTGCAGGAAGTCGGCAGCGAAATCCCCGACGCAGAACGCCAGGACCCGGCCTTCTTCCGCAACAAAGGCGTGGAAATCGGCCGCGACGGCTGCCGCGTGCCGCTGCCCTGGACAGGCTCGGGCACCTCGTTCGGTTTCGGGACGGGCGGCGCCCACCTGCCGCAACCGGAATGGTTCGCAGGCTACTCAGTGGAAGCCCAGGAGGCCCGGGAAGAGTCAACCCTGTCCCTCTACCGCAGGGCGCTTGCCCTGCGGTCACGGCTGCAGACCACTGAAGCGCTGGAATGGCTGGAAACCGGCCGGCCTGACGTCCTGGCCTTCCGGCGCCCCAACGGCTGGACCTCCGTAACGAACTTCGGCACGGAAGCCTTCGAACTGCCCGCCGGCAAGGTACTGGTCTCCAGTTCGCCCCTCCCGGCAGGTTCCCTGCCCGGAGCGGCCACGGCCTGGCTCCAGGAAGCGTGATGACAGGACCCTCGGCCAATACCACGGACGTGCCATCCGGACTGGATTTCGGGATCGGCATCGATGTCGGCGGGACGTGGATCAAGGGCGCAATCATCAACATGGGCAGCGGCACCCCGGTCGGCGGCGTCCGTCGCCTCCGGACACCTGCCTGCGGCACGGTTGATGAAGTCGCAAACACCCTGGACCAGCTCATCGATGAGCTCGAATCCGAAAGCCCCGGCCATAGCGCCCCTGCTGTCGGCGTCGCCATCCCCTCGATAGTCCAGCACGGAGTGGCCAGGTCGGCAGCAAACATGGACGCCGGCTGGATCGGACTGGATGTTCAAGCCTACTTGCGGGAACGGCTTGGCCGGCCCGTTTGCGTGGTGAATGACGCCGACGCCGCTGGTATGGCAGAGGCCCATTACGGCGTCGGGAAGGACAAACGCGGCGTTGTCCTGGTCCTCACGTTGGGAACGGGCATCGGATCAGCACTCATCGTTGATGGAAAGCTGATACCCAATTTCGAGCTGGGGCATCTGGAAATCGACGGGCACAAGGCAGAATCCCGGGCATCGGCCGTCGCCCGCGAAAATGCAGGCCTGGACTGGATTGAGTACGCGGACCGGCTCCAGCTGTACCTGTCACATGTGGAGTTCCTCTTCTCGCCCGACCTGATCATCATCGGTGGGGGAATTTCGGAATGCAGCAACGAATACCTGCCTCGCCTGTCACTGCGCACCCCGGTCATCCCGGCCAGCCTGGAAAACTCTGCGGGCGTCGTGGGTGCTGCCCTGCAGGCAGCTGCAGCCTGAGGGCACCCGACGAAACCGTCCCCAAAAAGGGCCGACGGCGGCACTCACCACGCCGCCGTCGGCCCTTCCAACGAAGCTGCCACCCGCCCAAGCGGTCCTTAGTCACGACGCGCGGACCGGTGCGGGGTTGCGGCCGCCGCTAAGCTAACGCCATGGCCAACAAAACCACAGCAGAGAAGCTTGCCACCCTCCAGAAGGGCTACACGCTGGAAGGCGCCACCATAGAGCTGGGAGCCGCGATCGTGGACGGCGAGCTCCACAAGGACGCGCCGGTGCGGCTGCCGCTTTCCATGATGAACCGGCACGGCCTCGTGGCAGGTGCCACCGGCACGGGCAAGACCGTCACACTGCACATGATGGCCGAACAGCTCTCCACCGCCGGCGTGCCGGTCTTCCTGGCGGACATCAAAGGCGACCTCTCCGGGCTGGCCACCGCCGCCGTCGGCAGTGAAAAACTCACCGCACGCACGGAGGGCATCGGGCAGCCATGGCAGGGCAAGACGTTCCCGGTGGAGTTCCTGGCCCTGGGCGGCGATGGCAACGGCGTCCCCGTGCGGGCCACGGTGTCCTCCTTCGGGCCCATCCTGCTCTCGCGGATCATGGAACTGAACGACACGCAGGAATCGAGCCTGCAGCTGGTCTTCTATTTTGCGGACAAGAACGGCCTGGAACTCATTGACCTGAAGGACCTCCGTGCCGTCATCCAGTTCCTCACCTCGGACGAGGGCAAAGACCAGCTCGAGGAACTCGGCGGCCTGTCCAAGGCGACCGCCGGGGTGATCCTGCGCGAGCTTGTGAGCCTCGAGGCGCAGGGACTGGAGAGGTTTTTCGGGGAACCCGAATTCGATACCGCGGAGCTGCTGCGGACCGCCCCGGACGGCCGCGGGGTCATCACGTGCCTGGAGCTGCCCACGCTGCAGACCAAGCCCATGCTGTTCTCCACCTTCCTGATGTGGCTGCTGGCCGACCTGTTCGAGGACCTCCCCGAGGCCGGCGACCTGGACAAACCCAAGCTGGTGTTCTTCCTCGATGAAGCCCACCTGCTCTTCAACGACGCCTCCAAGGCGTTCCTGGAGGCCATCACCACCACGGTCCGGCTCATCCGCTCCAAGGGCGTGGGAATCTTCTTCGTCACCCAGACCCCCAAGGACGTCCCGGCCGAGGTCCTGGGCCAGCTCGCCAACCGGGTGCAGCATGCCCTCCGCGCGTTCACCCCGGAGGACGCCAAGGCATTGAAGGCCACGGTCTCCACCTTTCCGCTCAGCGACTACGACCTGGAGGAAACCCTGACGTCCGCCGGCATCGGCGAGGCCGTCATCACCGTCATGAATGAGAAGGGTGCCCCCACCCCCGTGGCGCTGACCCGCCTGCGGGCGCCCGAGTCCGTGATGGGTCCGAGCGACGAGGCTTTGGTCCGCAGCACCGTGGCGGCTTCAGCCCTGCTGGCCAGGTACGGAACGGCGGTGGACAATCCGTCGGCCTTCGAAAAGCTTTCCGGGAAGGCTGCCGCTCCCACGGGGCCGGCCGCCGATGGCCGGGTGGCCGTCCCCGGCAGGGCTGCCGGCGACACTACCGACATCGACGCCGAGGCACGCCGGATCGAGGAGGAGATCCTCGGCCGCCCCAGCAGCCGGCCGGCAGCTTCCGGGGATGGAACGCGCCGCTCCCGGACGGAAGAACCGCGTGATTCGATGATGGGGGATCTGGGTGGCGTGCTGGGCGGAGCCCTGGGCGGCGGGCTGAAGAGCATGGCGAGGTCCATCGGCACGCAGCTTGGGCGGGAGCTGCTGCGCGGGGTGTTCGGCACGTCGTCCCGGCGGCGCCGCCGCTGACCAGGTACCGCATCCGCCATGCCCGACTGCCGTCGTCGGCCGCTTGGCAGGTAACGTAATGACAGTGCAGATGAGTCAAGCGTTGGTGAGGATCGCGGCCGGATGGCTGCTGGGACTCATGCTTGCCGTCGCCGGAGCCGTCGTTGCGGTGAACCTGGTCAACAATACGGTGGCTGGCCCGCAGCAGCCGGTCCGGGAGTATCTGGAGGCACTGCAAAGCGGCGACGGCGGCAAGGCACTGGGGCTGCTTAGGGCAACCGTGCCGCCCAGCAACGCCGCCATGCTGGACGGAACCGCCCTGCAGACTGCAACGTCCCGGTTCACGAACGTGGATATCGGTGACGCGGTGGAGCTCCCGGACAACCAGGTCATGGTGCCCATGCAATACACCATTGACGGCAGCCGGCTCCGCACCGAGTTTCTGCTGGAGAAAACCGGAACCGAGTGGCTCTTCTTCAACACGTGGGCCTTTGTTCCGTCGAGGCTTCCCACTCTTGACATCACGGTGGTCAACGCCAGCGAGGCCACCGTCAACGGCGTGCCGGTGAACATGCCGAACGGCCGGAACTCCTTTGCGGTGTTCTATCCGGGCGAGTACGAGGCCACCGTGAACGGCCAGTACTTTTCGGCATCACCCACCAGGGCCACGGTGACGGCGCGCGATGCCCCCGTAGCGCCGCTCAACCTCCTCACCCAGGCCACGGACACCCTGAAGAAGGACGTCTCGGCGAAGGTCAAGGAATTCCTGGACAGCTGCGCAGCCGAAGCAGCCAAGGAGCAGAAGCTCCAGCCCGACTGCCCGTTCTACTACGCCAGCAACAACAGGGTGCAGGACGGCACCATCAAGTGGACCGTGACGGAGTACCCCAACGTGTCCATCGAGCCCTTCGACGGGCGCTGGGTGGTGGCTCCGCTCGACGGCAAGGCCAAGGTTGAGGCCCTCCAGCAGAACCTGTTCACCGGCGCCTGGTACCCCCTCAGTGAAGAGGTGGACTTCAGCTTCACCACCCGGCTGGACGTCTCAGGAGACACAGTCAAGGTCACGCCGGTGCTAAGCTTCTAGCCCCTGCCACAACAGCCCAGTTTTAGTTGCCTAATGCCAGGTTTACCGGCCTTTGTGGCGCCAGCTGGGCGAATAACCGGGCCGGTGTGGTTGCGGCCACCGCAGCGAACCCCGGGCAAGAACCTCACGGACCTGCGCCAGGACGGATTCCGGCCCGTGAACCACGTCGTCGTAGAAGAACCTGAGCACGGGCAAGCCCTGCAGTATTGCCGAGTTATCCCGCCGCCGGTCCTTTTTGAACTGGCGCGCCTCGAGGTGGAAGGCGAGCCCGTCAATTTCTACGATGAGGAACCCTTCCAGCAGGAAGTCCACTCGTCCGATTCCGTCGATCCACACTTGGGTCTCGGTAAGAATGCCCGCATCCCGGAACAATACCCGGGCCAGTGTTTCGAGCAGGGAATCCGCACCACGGTCAACTTTGGACACCACGTTCCGCGCTTTGCCACACCGGCTGCCCTCGAGGTGGCGCAGCAGATACGGCAGATCGATGTCGCCGCGGTTGTAGGCACACTCCACCATCACCAGGGACTCAAGTTCCGGCAGGCAAAGAAGGGCATGAAGCAAGACATCGGGAAGTGCTGCCAGGGTCCGATACCGGGGTGGCTGCGTCAGGGCAAGACGATGGCTGACACAACGGACTGCGATCCGGCCATTGCTCTGCCAGTAGTGCGGACTGGCAGCAGGTCGGAGCCGCCAGAGGCCGTATGACGGTGCCGCGGAAACACACGTGACCATGCCGCGGGCACGACCTGCAGCCACCAGTTCCGCATCAGCATCTGCCGTGGCCAGGAGTCCTCGTTCCAGCCGTAGCACCTGGCCGCTGCGGACCGCCCGGCGAAGCTCCACATCCGTAGCACCGGCGGCCAGCACATCCCGCCGCAGCAAGACTCCCCCGGCCGACCTGAGGATCTCTGTTGGGTCCATCAAGCCAGACTGTCGGCAGTCCCATGGTCGACGGGAGGCAGCAAGGGAGCTATGTGGAGAACCCTGGGCCCAGGCTGGCCCAGTTTTGGGGGCAAAAGGTGCGGCACTGGCCCGGTTTCAAGCGGCATCAAGCCAATAACCGGGCCAGTTGGACACTCGGCGGCGCGTCAGTCCATCCCGCGGAGGTCCAGGACCAGCTCACGGTCGCCGTCGCGCTGCAGCACCACGGGGATGCCCCAGTCCTGCTGGTAGAGGTGGCAGGCGGCGTGGTCCGGGATTTCGCCGTCCTCGGTCTCGGGGCCGTCACAGGCAGCAGCCCGGGCCGTGATGTGCAGGACGCCCTCGGCCACCTCAGGTGAAAGCTCCAGCGTCCGCAGCAGCCCCACGGACGTTCCGCCGCCGGACACCAGAAGCTCCGGCGGGGTGGAGGAGATCTTCAGCTGCGTGGGATCGCCCCAGCGGTCATCGAGCTTCTGCCCGGTGGGGGCGGTGAAGCGGACGGCCAGTTCAACGGGTCCTGGCGCCACAGGGCTCTTGGGCCGGTGGGTCTGGACCGCTCCCTCATCCACCTGCTGGGCTTCCTTGGGGATGGGAACGAACACCACCTGGTGCTTGTTGGCCTCAACCACCACCAGCAGTGGCTCGGAACCGGCCGAATGCGTGTGGTCCACAATCACGTCTGACGGCTCCAGGAGGCCGCGCGCGAGCGTTGACACCGTGCCCGAGGCGGGGTCGTAGCGGCGGACGGCACCGTTGTAGGTGTCCGCGATCGCCACTGATCCGTCCGGGAGGACTGTCACACCCAGGGGGTGCTGCAGCCGGGCCTCTGCGGCGGGGCCGTCCCGGAAGCCGAAGTCGAACAGCCCCTTGCCGATGGCGGACTCCACCGTGACGCTGCCGTCGTCGTCAATCACCAACTTGCGGAGGGCGGACGTCTCGGAGTCTGCCACCCAAATGTTCCCGTCCGCGTCCTCGGCCAGGCCGGAGGGCTGGGCGAACCAGGCCTCGTGCGGGGCGCCGTCCAGCAGGCCCTCCAGCCCGTTGCCGGCCACAATGGCAACAGAGCCGGTGATGGGATCGAAGCTGAAGATCTGGTGCGTCCCGGCCATGGCGATCACCACGGCGTTGAGCTTGCGCGACCAGACAACATCCCACGGCGAACTCAGGGCAACGTCCAGCGGGTGCCCGCCGAGCTCGCCGGTGAATCCCGCCGCGTCCTCATCCACGCGCGCGGGTCCCGCCTCCAGCAGCCGCTGGACGCCGCTGCCGGCCAGGGTTGAGGCCTTGCCGTCCGCGAGGGACAGCCCGCGGAGCCGGTGGTTGACGGAGTCGGCAATGACGACGTCGTAACCCGCCTTGGCTGCCACGTCTTCCGGCAGCAGGACCAGGCCCTGGGGTTCGTTGAACCGGGCCGCGGCTGTGTCACCGGCGGCCGGGCCGTCGGAGTAGCCCCGGCTGCCGGAGCCAAAGGTGCCCAGGACAGTGTGGAAGTCGGTGGCAAGCTCCACCAGCCGGTGGTGGCCGGTATCGGTGACCAGCCACGAGCCCTTACTTGCTGGGGAACCGGCGGCCGCGGCACCCGCCGCGGTACCGCCGTCGGACGTTCCCTCCGAGGCGGTGGAACCGCGGCCCGGCGGGAGGAAGAGCGCCTTGCCCGGGAAGCGCAGGGTGCCGGACGTGGGCTCGGGCGCCACGTACGGGCCGGAACCGCGGTGCAGCGTCCCCTTGGCCTCATGTTGTGCGATCAGCTCGGGAATCAGCACGGCCAGGCCGTCCGCGTGGCCTTCGCCGGAGAGGTGCGCCACGATGTAGCCCTCGGGATCGATGACCACCAGGGTGGGCCAGGCCCGGGCGGTATAGGCCTTCCAGGTCTCCAGCTCCGGGTCGTCCAGGACCGGGTGGTGGATCTCGTAGCGCTCCACGGCGGCAGCCAGCGCTACGGGATCGGCCTCGTGCTCGAACTTGGGCGAGTGGACGCCCACCGTCACCAGGACATCGGAGTACTGTTCCTCCAGCGGCCGCAGCTCGTCCAGGACGTGGAGGCAGTTGATGCAGCAGAAGGTCCAGAAGTCCAGCAGCACGATCTTGCCGCGGAGGGCTTCAAGGTCCAGTGATTTGCCGCCGGTGTTCAACCAGTTACGGCCCACCAGTTCGGAAGCCCGGACCCGGGCATGCGTGCGTACGGTTTCGCTCATCAGCGTCCTTCCAGCT
Organism: Pseudarthrobacter sp. GA104; assembly: GCF_009741265.1. GTDB lineage: Bacteria > Actinomycetota > Actinomycetes > Actinomycetales > Micrococcaceae > Arthrobacter. Next base: position 2,437,503 of record NZ_WOWL01000001.1, on the reverse strand, counting down.
TGTTTCGTTCAGCCAGCTTGGCATCGCGTTCAGCCAACTTGGCAAACATATCGTTGTAAGCGGTGAGATCGGCGTCGTTATTCCTGTCCGCCGCCCGGTCCACGCGTTTGGTCTCCCGCGCGTCCGACCGGGACCACATGATGGCGACGCCGATTGCCACCAGGAGCGTGGGCACCTCGCCGATGCCCCAGGCCACGGCGCCGCCGGTCTGCTGGTCTGCGAGTGCCGACTGGCCCCAGGCCCTGCCCAGGTTCCCGAAGTAGTCCGCGGCCAGCAGGTTGGTCCCGCCCATGATGGCCACGCCGAAGAACGCGTGGAAGCCCATGGTGGCCAGGAGCAGGACGAGCCGCATGGGGTACGGCGCCCGGAGCGGAAGCGGGTCGGTGCCGATCATGCTCAGGATGAAGATGTAGCCGGTCAGCAGGAAGTGCACGGTCATCAGCTCGTGGCCCACATGCTCGCGCATGGCGAAGCCGAACAGGTCCGAGTAGTAGAACAGCACAATCGAGCCGGCGAAGTTCGCGGCGGCGAAGAGCGGGTGCGTGACCAGCTGCGAGAACTTCGAGTGGACGAACACCAGCAGCCACTCACGCGCCCCGCGGGAACCGTCTCCACGGGCAGGCAGGGCCCGCAGTGCGAGGGTCACAGGCGCCCCCAGCACCAGGAAGATCGGCGCCACCATGGTCAGCGCCATGTGGTCCACCATGTGGGCGGAGAACAGCACGCGGCCATAGACCGACGGCGGACCAGAGGTGATGTAGGTGAGCACCAGCAGGCCAATGACCCAGTTCACGGTGCGGAACCACTGCCACTTGTCGCCGCGCCGGTAGATCTTGGCCACGCCAAGGAAGTAGGACACAAGCCCGAACAGCGCCGCGGCGATCCAGAGCCAGTCCAGGCGCCACTCTGTCAGCCAGCGTTCGGGGGTCAGCTCCGGGGGAAGCTCATACCCGGTGAGGATGAAGGCGGGCGTGGCATCGGGCGCGAAGGCTGTGGGCTCCGGCGGGGCGGACCGGCCCAGGGCGACGGCGACGCCCGACGTTGCGCCCATCACCAGGAATTCCGCCAGGACCAGCTGCCAGAGGACCCGCCGCGAGGACATGGTGGAGCCCTTGCGGCTCAGCTGCGGGATCACCCACTGCCGGTGCATGAACCCGATCCCGCCCAGGACCAGCGTGGCCATCGCCTTGGCCAGGATGAGCTGGCCATAGGGGGAACCGAAGAGGTCACCCCAGTTGGTGACCCGGATGCTGGCGTTGATGATGCCGGACGCGAGAACGAGCACGAAGGCAAAACCGGCCAGCGACGAGAACCGGCGGAGCGTCGGCTCGGTGATGTCGGTGGCGGTTGCGGCTTTGGGGCCGGTCAGGATTCCGGACAGCAGGGCCAGCATGATGATGCCGCCCACCCAGGTGCTGACCCCTACCAGGTGCAGGCCCAGGGAGTTGATGGCGCCTTCGTGGTCCGAGGAGCTTGAAGAATGGCCGATCAGTGCTGTGGGTACCAGGCCGGCCAGGGCGAGGATCAGGGTCAGCGCCAGGCCGCCGAGGGACCGCACTCCGAACAGGGCCGTTGTCACGACGGCGGCGATGATGGTGACGGCCAGCCAGGCCCGCCCCGTCTCGATATCCGTCATGAAGTAGACCAGGGCCTGGGTGAACTCGGCATCGCCGGAGAGTCCCTGTCCGGCAACATCAGAGTAGGTGAGGACCAGGACCGCGATGGCCGACAATGTCCACGTCGCACCTGCTGCGGCCGCTACGGCCAGGGCGCGGCTGAAGGCAGGGTGTTCGGGTGCCTCACTGCTCTCTTTGCTCCGGCTGCGGGGCCCCGCATTCCTGGGCAGGATGCCGACGGCGAAGACAAGGCCGCCGATGACGGTGGCCAGCGACACGTTGTGGATTGCCTTGCTGACGGGGAGCCCCCAACGGACAAGCGCTCCAGGATCAGAGACTGCCCTGGCGCCGGCAGCCCCGGAGAAGATGAGCGCAGCTGCCAGGCCCAGGAAGAGGGCGGCCAGTCCGGCCACTTGCCATGTCCGGGAGATCCCCAAGGCACCGCTGTCCCCCGCCTGCGCACCGTTGCCCCGAACTCCCTTGCCGGGAACGGACGGGGGCTGGGTGGAACGTGGTTTTGCGGCAGAAGACACCATTCCATTGTCCGCTACGCCTGCCCGGGCCGCGAATCGGCTTAAAGACAAAAGGAGCGGCAACCTGGTGGTTGCCGCTCCTTTTCCGCGCCGGCTGCGCGCCGGGGAGGAAGAAGCCTACTTCTTGTTGGAAACTGCAGCCTTCAGCTTGGAGCCGGCGGTCAGCTTGACGCTGTGGCCTGCCGCGATCTGGATGGTCTCACCCGTCTGCGGGTTGCGGCCGGTGCGTGCTGCGCGGTCGGTACGCTCGACGGCGAGCCAGCCCGGAATGGTGATCTTCTCGCCCGCTGCGACAGAAGTCTCGAAAACCTCGAACAGTGCGTCGAGGACGGAGTTGACGGCTGCCTGGCTGGTGCCGGCCTTGCCAGCTACCTCTGCAACAAGTTCACTACGGTTCTTAGCCATTTATGTCCTCCTGGACGGTCATGATTCTGGAGCCTATACGCGGCATGCGTACAAGCCACTGTTCGAAAACTTACCAGCTTGGGCCTCCGCGTTCCGCAAATTCCGCGTGTTTCCGCGACTTTTTGAGGTTAATCACCGGATTTTTCGGGTTTTTCACCCCGGATTCAGCCGCCAGCGGACGCTCTCTCAGTTGATGCGGGTTTTTCGGCGATGCTCTCTCGGTTGATGTGGGGTTTCCTGGGATGCTCTTGCAGTTTGGCGCTGGTGGTCGACGGCGGGCCGGCCGGGCAGTGCGGGAGGGTCCCCGGGAGGGCGCGTTAAGTGAGAGAGGGTCCCCCGGGAGCGGGCGTTAAGTGAGAGAGGGAACCCCGGGGGCGTTAAATGCGGGAGGCCCCAACCTGGTGGTTGGGGCCTCGACCTAATGGTTGTCCGGCGGTGACCTACTCTCCCACACCCTCCCGGGTGCAGTACCATCGGCGCTGTGGGTCTTAGCTTCCGGGTTCGGAATGGGACCGGGCGTTTCCCCCACGCTATGACCGCCGTAACCTTGTTACCCGTCCGCCCGGGTGTGATCCCCGGGGGTGGGAAGTGTTGTGGTTACAACATGCTTTCCTGCCCGTGTGAGGGCAGGGTGGTGTTGTTATTCAGTTGGTGTTCCCTGCAACAAATGGTTTGTTGTTCGGGAACCACATAGTGGACGCAAGCAGTCTTGTTATCTTTTTACCAACCCTGGTGTGGAACCGCTTTTGAACCGGTTTCACGGGTGTGGTGTGTGGTGTAAGTTATCGGCCTATTAGTACCGGTCAGCTTCACGAGTCGTTAGTCCTCGCTTCCACATCCGGCCTATCAACCCAGTGGTCTGGCTGGGGGCCTCTCACACACGAGGTGTATGGAAATCTCATCTTGAAGCGAGCTTCCCGCTTAGATGCTTTCAGCGGTTATCCCATCCGAACGTAGCTAATCAGCGGTGCACTTGGCAGTACAACTGACACACCAGAGGTTCGTCCGTCCCGGTCCTCTCGTACTAAGGACAGCCCTTCTCAAATTTCCTGCGCGCGCAGCGGATAGGGACCGAACTGTCTCACGACGTTCTAAACCCAGCTCGCGTACCGCTTTAATGGGCGAACAGCCCAACCCTTGGGACCTACTCCAGCCCCAGGATGCGACGAGCCGACATCGAGGTGCCAAACCATGCCGTCGATATGGACTCTTGGGCAAGATCAGCCTGTTATCCCCGAGGTACCTTTTATCCGTTGAGCGACGGCCATTCCACAATGTACCGCCGGATCACTAGTCCCGACTTTCGTCCCTGCTCGAGATGTCTCTCTCACAGTCAAGCTCCCTTGTGCACTTACACTCGACACCTGATTGCCAACCAGGCTGAGGGAACCTTTGGGCGCCTCCGTTACTTTTTAGGAGGCAACCGCCCCAGTTAAACTACCCATCAGGCACTGTCCCTGACCCGGATTACGGGCCGAAGTTAGATGTCCAAAGTGACCAGAGTGGTATTTCAACGATGACTCCACCCGAACTGGCGTCCGGGCTTCAACGTCTCCCACCTATCCTACACAAGCCACTCCGAACACCAATACCAAACTATAGTAAAGGTCTCGGGGTCTTTCCGTCCTGCTGCGCGTAACGAGCATCTTTACTCGTACTGCAATTTCGCCGAGTTTATGGTTGAGACAGCGGGGAAGTCGTTACTCCATTCGTGCAGGTCGGAACTTACCCGACAAGGAATTTCGCTACCTTAGGATGGTTATAGTTACCACCGCCGTTTACTGGGGCTTAAATTCTCAGCTTCGCCTTGCGGCTAACCGGTCCTCTTAACCTTCCAGCACCGGGCAGGAGTCAGTCCGTATACATCGTCTTGCGACTTCGCACGGACCTGTGTTTTTAGTAAACAGTCGCTTCCCCCTGGTCTCTGCGGCCCCGATCCCCTCCCACCAGCAAGTGGTGTTCAAGGTTGGGGCCCCCCTTCTCCCGAAGTTACGGGGGCATTTTGCCGAGTTCCTTAACCATAATTCTCTCGATCGCCTTAGTATTCTCTACCTGATCACCTGTGTCGGTTTGGGGTACGGGCGGCTAAAACCTCGCGTCGATGCTTTTCTCGGCAGCATAGGATCACCGAATCCCCCCAAACGGGGGTCCCATCAGATCTCAGGCATCATGAACAGCGGATTTGCCTACCGTTCGCCCTACATCCTTAGACCGGGACAACCATCGCCCGGCTCGGCTACCTTCCTGCGTCACACCTGTTAATACGCTTGCCTCCCAGGATCAGGTCCTGCGCTCCACCAAAACCCTTCACCCACAAGGGGTGTCAGGCAGGTCTCGGGCAGTTAGTATCCCCTGTTCAGCATGGGCGGTTTTTCGCCGGTACGGGAATATCAACCCGTTGTCCATCGACTACGCCTGTCGGCCTCGCCTTAGGTCCCGACTTACCCAGGGCAGATTAGCTTGACCCTGGAACCCTTGATCATTCGGCGGACGGGTTTCTCACCCGTCTTTCGCTACTCATGCCTGCATTCTCACTCGTGTAGGCTCCACCGCTGGTTTACACCGCGACTTCACCGCCCACACGACGCTCCCCTACCCATCCAAACGCCTGAACCACAAGGGCTTAGCTAATATTTGAATGCCACAACTTCGGCGGTGTACTTGAGCCCCGCTACATTGTCGGCGCGGAATCACTTGACCAGTGAGCTATTACGCACTCTTTTAAGGATGGCTGCTTCTAAGCCAACCTCCTGGTTGTCTTCGCAACTCCACATCCTTTCCCACTTAGCACACGCTTAGGGGCCTTAGTTGGTGGTCTGGGCTGTTTCCCTCTCGACTATGAAGCTTATCCCCCACAGTCTCACTGCTGCGCTCTCACTTACCGGCATTCGGAGTTTGGCTGACGTCAGTAACCTTGTAGGGCCCATTAGCCATCCAGTAGCTCTACCTCCAGCAAGAAACACGCAACGCTGCACCTAAATGCATTTCGGGGAGAACCAGCTATCACGAAGTTTGATTGGCCTTTCACCCCTACCCACAGCTCATCCCCTCCATTTTCAACTGAAGTGGGTTCGGTCCTCCACGACGTCTTACCGTCGCTTCAACCTGGCCATGGGTAGATCACTTCGCTTCGGGTCTAGATCACGCCACTGCAACGCCCTATTCAGACTCGCTTTCGCTACGGCTGCCCCACACGGGTTAACCTCGCGACGTAACACTAACTCGCAGGCTCATTCTTCAAAAGGCACGCCGTCACCAGAATCAGACTGGCTCCGACGGATTGTAAGCACACGGTTTCAGGTACTGTTTCACTCCCCTCCCGGGGTACTTTTCACCTTTCCCTCACGGTACTGGTCCGCTATCGGTCATTAGGGAGTATTTAGGCTTATCAGGTGGTCCTGACAGATTCGCACGGGATTTCTCGGGCCCCGTACTACTTGGGATACTCTCACAGGCGGTACACAACATTACGGTTACGGGGCTAACACCCTCTCTGGCCGGCCTTTCAAGACCGTTCACCTATGCCTGCACATCACACCCCACCAGCCCGGCAGAACTGGTATGGAAAGTCCCACAACCCCGACCATGCAACGCCCGCCGGCTATCACACATGGAACGGTTTAGCCTGATCCGCGTTCGCTCGCCACTACTAACGGAATCACTATTGTTTTCTCTTCCTGCGGGTACTGAGATGTTTCACTTCCCCGCGTTCCCTCCACGCACCCTATGTGTTCAGATGCGGGTCACCGAGTCACTCGCGCGCTCGGCGGGGTTTCCCCATTCGGACACCCTGGGATCACAGTCCGGTTATCGACTCCCCCAGGCTTATCGCAGATTCCTACGTCCTTCTTCGGCTCCTAATGCCAAGGCATCCACCGTGTGCTCTTAAAAACTTGACCACAAAAGATCAAAAACGCTAATTTTCGAGAGAACCACGAAAACCACTGCACCATCCCGAAAGACAGCACAACAGATCCAGGTTCATATTCTTGGAAATTGCTTCTTATAAAAGATGCTCGCGTCCACTATGTAGTTCTCAAACAACAACCCCAAACCACACACCCCACACACACAACATGCATGATCGGTGCAGCCAGGAAACCAGAAACAAACAAACCCGCAACCCCGCCCCGCAAAACGGGACGGAACCACGGCCCTGTTGCCTCAGGACCCAACAGTGTGCCAAACACGAAACCACCCGCACCCACCAGCACCCTTCCAGGAACCCCCGCAAAGAGGAACCGTACTAAGCACCGGAAAGAACCGGCAGCCGCTATTCGTTGATATTCCACCCTTGAGCACCCGCCGCAGAACTTGCGTCTGCGCAACGGGCTGTACTCCTGACAAACCCCCGCACCGCATACACGGCACGAACAATCTGTAGGTGCTCCTTAGAAAGGAGGTGATCCAGCCGCACCTTCCGGTACGGCTACCTTGTTACGACTTAGTCCCAATCGCCAGTCCCACCTTCGACAGCTCCCTCCCACAAGGGGTTAGGCCACCGGCTTCGGGTGTTACCAACTTTCGTGACTTGACGGGCGGTGTGTACAAGGCCCGGGAACGTATTCACCGCAGCGTTGCTGATCTGCGATTACTAGCGACTCCGACTTCATGGGGTCGAGTTGCAGACCCCAATCCGAACTGAGACCGGCTTTTTGGGATTAGCTCCACCTCACAGTATCGCAACCCTTTGTACCGGCCATTGTAGCATGCGTGAAGCCCAAGACATAAGGGGCATGATGATTTGACGTCGTCCCCACCTTCCTCCGAGTTGACCCCGGCAGTCTCCTATGAGTCCCCACCATCACGTGCTGGCAACATAGAACGAGGGTTGCGCTCGTTGCGGGACTTAACCCAACATCTCACGACACGAGCTGACGACAACCATGCACCACCTGTAAACCGACCGCAAGCGGGGCACCTGTCTCCAGGTATTACCGGTTCATGTCAAGCCTTGGTAAGGTTCTTCGCGTTGCATCGAATTAATCCGCATGCTCCGCCGCTTGTGCGGGCCCCCGTCAATTCCTTTGAGTTTTAGCCTTGCGGCCGTACTCCCCAGGCGGGGCACTTAATGCGTTAGCTACGGCGCGGAAAACGTGGAATGTCCCCCACACCTAGTGCCCAACGTTTACGGCATGGACTACCAGGGTATCTAATCCTGTTCGCTCCCCATGCTTTCGCTCCTCAGCGTCAGTTAATGCCCAGAGACCTGCCTTCGCCATCGGTGTTCCTCCTGATATCTGCGCATTTCACCGCTACACCAGGAATTCCAGTCTCCCCTACATCACTCTAGTCTGCCCGTACCCACCGCAGATCCGGAGTTGAGCCCCGGACTTTCACGGCAGACGCGACAAACCGCCTACGAGCTCTTTACGCCCAATAATTCCGGATAACGCTTGCGCCCTACGTATTACCGCGGCTGCTGGCACGTAGTTAGCCGGCGCTTCTTCTGCAGGTACCGTCACTTTCGCTTCTTCCCTACTGAAAGAGGTTTACAACCCGAAGGCCGTCATCCCTCACGCGGCGTCGCTGCATCAGGCTTGCGCCCATTGTGCAATATTCCCCACTGCTGCCTCCCGTAGGAGTCTGGGCCGTGTCTCAGTCCCAGTGTGGCCGGTCACCCTCTCAGGCCGGCTACCCGTCGTCGCCTTGGTAAGCCATTACCTCACCAACAAGCTGATAGGCCGCGAGTCCATCCAAAACCACAAAAAGCTTTCCACCCCCCACCATGCGACGAGGAGTCATATCCGGTATTAGACCCAGTTTCCCAGGCTTATCCCAGAGTTAAGGGCAGGTTACTCACGTGTTACTCACCCGTTCGCCACTAATCCCCCACAAGTGAGGTTCATCGTTCGACTTGCATGTGTTAAGCACGCCGCCAGCGTTCATCCTGAGCCAGGATCAAACTCTCCGTTGAAGTAAAACAGACACAACCCCCAGCCCCGGGAAAACGGGACAAAAAGGCTGCACAAAATTTGAAACCAGCTGTAAAAACCAGACCACCCACAGGGGCGGACAGCCCGGTCAATTCAACCAATCACTAAAACAATTGGTATCAACAAACTTGGCACACTATTGAGTTCTCAAACAACAGACACACCCGGCACCACCACCAGCAAAAAACCACCGTGGATCGCTCCGGAGCAACTTTTCAAACTTACCCGGTTTCAAGGAGCTTTGCAAATCGGCGTTTTCGCGATTTTCGTTGCTCCGAACCCGGCCCCGCCCGCGTTTGGCGCGCCAAGTGGCGAACCATTTTCAGGCTGTTTGCTAAGGGGTTTGGCCGCTATTTTTCCGCTTCAGCGGCGGCGACTCAGAAAACAATACACGGCGGGAAGCCGCTCTGCAAATCCTCCCCCTCGGGTGGGACAGACCCCTGGGAACACCGGAAATCCGCGGTTTTCAGGGCTCTTTGGCCTTAGCCGGCACCTCTGCGCCGCAACCTCCGGTGGTATGGACTGGCTCACATTTTGCGGCTCCCCTAGCGCACCCTCAGGGTCAGGGAGAAGTCGGCTTGACGGGGCTCAAGCCGGTACTGCGGCAACACGCCGGGACCACAAGCAGCGGTTCCCACCCCCCTGAGCGCATGGTCCAGATAGAGGTAGCTCCGGCCGTCCGCCTTCAAGTCCGGACGGTGCGTTGCAGCGTCGAGGACGTCCTGGCTGTAGGGCCGGACAGTCAGCGCAAAGGGATCACCGGCTATCTCCAGTGCCCGGTCCCCAATCCGCAAAGCAGCGGACCGTACTCCGGACCGGGCGCCGGACTCCTGTGGCCGCACGTAGTCCACGTCCATGTCCGAAAGCGGGAGCGAGAACCAGCCCCTCCGCGCTCCCTGCCCCGTATCCGGGTAGCTCTGGTGGGGGCCCTGGCCGAACCAGCTCACCAGCTCCGTCTCTTCTCCCAGCACAAGTTCCAGCCCTATCCGCGCCCATTCCACGCCGGAGCCTCGATTGGCCCACGCGCCGTCCGGCCGGACCGACGTCCGAAGCCCGACAGCTTCACCGTCGCTCGTCCACGCATAGTCCACAAATACTCCGTACTGTTTGTCCGCAGCACCTACACGCGTCCGGACGGTCAGGACTTCGCCACCGTTCCGCCCGCCGTCGGCAGTGAGGCCGGCAGTGGACCCAGGGGCGGGGCCGGCAGCGCGGTCCGCAGTGATACCCAGCAGCCGGGTGTGGAGCCGGTTGAGGCCGGCATCCTTCCACTGGGCGGCCAGGGGACGCTCGTCGGCACCGCCCCATTCACGGCCGAGGTCGTTGTCCGTGGGGGCCCACCACAGATTCAGCGCGAACTTTTCCACCGGGATGCCGCCTATGGAGGTGGGCATGCCCGTCACCCGGCTGAAGACAACAGGTCCCAGCGTCAGTTCACCGTCCCGGACGTCCACGGCTGCAGCCGGCGCCGGACCGGCCGGAGCGTCAGGCTCCCGGACAGACTGCCCCCAGGCAAGCTCGTGACCCGAGGCAGCCCAGGCCGAATCAGCGGCGAGGACTGCACTGACGGTGAGCACCGCAGGCCGGCCGTCATGTTCCGCAGCGGCGAGGGCGGCGACACTGGCGGGCAGCCCAATGACCGCTTCCGCCCGGGGAGCCACGGGCGGAACGTCCGAAGTGCCGGCGGCGAGGGTCCTGCCGCCGGCTTCCACCGCATAACGGAAGCTGAACGCAGCGGTGTCCGCAAAGTCCTGGCCGTTGCGCACCGTGAAACCGGACCAGTCACCTGCCACCGCTATGCGCAGTGGCTCGATGACCTTCTTGAAGTCCAGCAAGCCGGGCCGGGGTCTGCGGTCCGCATCAACCAGGCCGTCGGTGACGAAATTGCCGTCATGAACTTCCTCGGCGAAGTCCCCGCCGTAGGCGTAGTGCTCGCCACCGTACGGGGAGGCGACGGTGATGCCGTGTTCCAGCCACTCCCACACGAAGCCGCCCATCAGGCGCGGGTACTTCTCGAAAAGCTCCTGGTACTCGCTCATGCCGCCGGGGCCGTTGCCCATGGCGTGGACATACTCGCAAAGGACAAATGGCATCGCCCTGCGCCGGGCATCCAGCGCGGCATTTTCGATCGCCGGCTCAATCCCCTGCCCGATCAGGGCCGTTTCTGCCTGGCTGGCATACATCCGGGAGTAGACGTCGACATGCGCGGAGGACCAGTCGCCCTCGTAGTGGATGGGGCGGGAAGGGTCCCGGTCCTTGGTCCAGCGGGACATGGCGGCGAGGTTCCTGCCGGTCCCCGCCTCGTTGCCGAGCGACCACATGATCACCGCGGGGTGGTTCTTGTCCCGTTCAACCGTGCGGCGCATGCGGTCCACCAGCGCCGTTTCCCACTGCGGGTCGTCGCTCGGGTTCCGGGCCCAGCCGGCACTCTCAAAGCCATGGGTCTCGAGGTCGCACTCGAGCACAACGTAGAAGCCGAGCTCGTCGGCAAGTGCCAGGAAATCCGGGTGCGGCGGGTAATGGGAGGTGCGGATGGCATTGATGTTGTGCTGCTTCATGAGCCGCAGTTCGGCCTCCATTAAGTCCCTGGGAACCACCCGGCCAAGGCGCGGATGGTGTTCGTGACGGTTGACGCCGCGCAGCAGGATCCGCCGCCCGTTGACCTTGAACTGCGCGTCCTCGATGGCGATGCTGCGGAAGCCGAGCCGCAGCTCCACGGACTCTCCGGGGGTGCTGACTGTGGCCTCATAGAGCCGGGGCACCTCCGCAGACCAGGGTTCGACGGCGGGGATGCGCAGTTCCGCGCCTGCGGGCAGTTCCGCATCCAGTTCGGGAACGCGGACGACGGCGTCAATCGCCTGTCCGCCCCGGGTCACCTCGACCTTGAGGGTGCCTTCGCCGGTGGCGTGATCGTAGCCTGCGTGGACGAAGACGTCGTCGATGCCGGCCTCAGGCCTTGCCTGGAGCGTGACATCCCGGAAGATGCCGGGGAGCCACCACATGTCCTGGTCCTCCACGTAGCTGGCGGCCGAGAACTGCGCCACGCGCACGGCAAGGGTGTTCTGCCCGTGGACCAGGATCCCGGACACATCGAATTCATGGGCCAGCCTGCTGCCGCGCGTAGTACCGAGCTCCCTTCCATTCAGCCACACGGTTCCCGCGGACTCGATGCCGTCGAACCGCAGCAGGGCGTGGGGGAAGAACTCGGGGCCGGCCTCAAAGACGACTACGTGGTCGCCAATGGGATTGGCGTCCGGCACATGCGGCGGCTCCACGGCGAAGGGAAACTGGACATTGGTGTAGGCGGGGGACCCATGCCCGTGCATCGGCCAGCTCGATGGTACGGGCAGGCTCTCGAACCCATCAAGGTGCCTGCCCCACTGCCAGCCGGCTTTCGGCGCGGTCCGGATTCCGGAACTGAGGCGAAACTGCCAGTCCCCGTTCAGCGACAACCGTGGTGCGTCGCTGTGCAGGTAAGCGCGCGGAGGCAACGTGCCCTTGCCGGGTTCAACAGATTCCAGGTCCGTGATCCCACCAGCACCAAGATCCAGGCGTCGGGCTGCTGAACCGGGGATGATTTCGGGCGTGCTGTCCGCCATGGCGGCAAGCGAATGGGCTGGCATGGGCTTCCTTGCTTCAGGGAGGCTGCGGCTGTGGTGCGGGGAACCGTGTCTCGCTCGCCGTACGTGAACGTTCACGGCAGCGCCTCAAGCCTAGCCGTTCAGGTCTGCTTTGAGAAGGGTCAGGCCGACTGGCGAAGCACCAGCTGATGCTTGAGGATCAAGGAGGCGTCCGGGCTCCCAGCCTCCACTGCGCCGGACAGCAGGTCTGCCACGAGTCCGACGGCGGCCCGGCCTACTGCACGCAGGTCCAGTGCGAGCGTGGTCAGCTCGGGTGAGACCAGTTCGCCCAGGGGTATGCCGTCCATGCCGATCACTGCACAGTCCCGCGGCACTGCCCTGCCGGCGGCATTGAGGGCTTTAAGCGCTCCCGCCGCCATCAGGTCGTTGAACACCAGGAGCCCGTCGACCGTGCCGTGCTGCTCGAGCAGGGAGCGGACTGCCTCCCGTGCCGCCGGGGCGGTGTCCTGCGCCTCGAGGATGATGATGTCAATGCCGGCGTCGGCGGCCGCTGCCGCAACAGCGAGCCCGCGGGTGGTGGCCTGCCCGCCTTCGTCCGAATCGAGGTAGGCGATCCGTCGGCGCTGTGCCGCCAGAAGGTGCTCCAGCGCCATGCGTGCCGCATGGAAGTAGTCAAAGGAGATCCGGCCGGCGGCCTGTCCCGCCGGGTAGTCCAGGACCACCACAGGACGCCGTCCCATCAAGGACTGGGCTTTCTGCGAGCTGGCCCCAAGGTATCCGATCAGGGCATCGACCTGGGGCGCGAGCCGGGCCACGGCGTCGAGGCCGCTTCCGCTGCCGTGGCCAAAATCATCCATCACCACGTTCCAGCCCCGCTGCGTGGCTTCCTCCACCACGCTGGAGGCAAACGCCGGGAAATACGGGTTGGTGAGGTCCGGAATGGCCAGACCCAGTGAGGTGCGGGCGCCCTGCACCAGGCCTTTCGCGAACCGGCTAGGGGAATATCCGAGCTCTGTTGCCAGCGCCTTGACACGTTCACGGGTGGCCGCGCTGATGCCAGGCATGTCGTTCATGGCCCGGGTGACTGTCTGCCGGGATACTCCGGCGGCGGCCGCCACGTCCAGGATGGTGGCGCGGCGGACCTGTGGGCCGCTGGAGCTAGAGGTCATGACGGTAAGTCTAGGCGGGCTGTGGGTGGTGTGGTGGTGTGTGGTTTTTAAATGCGGGAGGCCCCAACCTGGTGGTTGGGGCCTCGACCTAATGGTTGTCCGGCGGTGACCTACTCTCCCACACCCTCCCGGGTGCAGTACCATCGGCGCTGTGGGTCTTAGCTTCCGGGTTCGGAATGGGACCGGGCGTTTCCCCCACGCTATGACCGCCGTAACCTTGTTACCCGTCCGCCCGGGTGTCCCGGGGGGTGGGAAGTGTTGTGGTTACAACATTGTGGTGTTGTTATTCAGTTGGTGTTCCCTGCAACAAATGGTTTGTTGTTCGGGAACCACATAGTGGACGCAAGCAGTCTTGTTATCTTTTTACCAACCCTGGTGTGGAACCGCTTTTGAACCGGTTTCACGGGTGTGGTGTGTGGTGTAAGTTATCGGCCTATTAGTACCGGTCAGCTTCACGAGTCGTTAGTCCTCGCTTCCACATCCGGCCTATCAACCCAGTGGTCTGGCTGGGGGCCTCTCACACACGAGGTGTATGGAAATCTCATCTTGAAGCGAGCTTCCCGCTTAGATGCTTTCAGCGGTTATCCCATCCGAACGTAGCTAATCAGCGGTGCACTTGGCAGTACAACTGACACACCAGAGGTTCGTCCGTCCCGGTCCTCTCGTACTAAGGACAGCCCTTCTCAAATTTCCTGCGCGCGCAGCGGATAGGGACCGAACTGTCTCACGACGTTCTAAACCCAGCTCGCGTACCGCTTTAATGGGCGAACAGCCCAACCCTTGGGACCTACTCCAGCCCCAGGATGCGACGAGCCGACATCGAGGTGCCAAACCATGCCGTCGATATGGACTCTTGGGCAAGATCAGCCTGTTATCCCCGAGGTACCTTTTATCCGTTGAGCGACGGCCATTCCACAATGTACCGCCGGATCACTAGTCCCGACTTTCGTCCCTGCTCGAGATGTCTCTCTCACAGTCAAGCTCCCTTGTGCACTTACACTCGACACCTGATTGCCAACCAGGCTGAGGGAACCTTTGGGCGCCTCCGTTACTTTTTAGGAGGCAACCGCCCCAGTTAAACTACCCATCAGGCACTGTCCCTGACCCGGATTACGGGCCGAAGTTAGATGTCCAAAGTGACCAGAGTGGTATTTCAACGATGACTCCACCCGAACTGGCGTCCGGGCTTCAACGTCTCCCACCTATCCTACACAAGCCACTCCGAACACCAATACCAAACTATAGTAAAGGTCTCGGGGTCTTTCCGTCCTGCTGCGCGTAACGAGCATCTTTACTCGTACTGCAATTTCGCCGAGTTTATGGTTGAGACAGCGGGGAAGTCGTTACTCCATTCGTGCAGGTCGGAACTTACCCGACAAGGAATTTCGCTACCTTAGGATGGTTATAGTTACCACCGCCGTTTACTGGGGCTTAAATTCTCAGCTTCGCCTTGCGGCTAACCGGTCCTCTTAACCTTCCAGCACCGGGCAGGAGTCAGTCCGTATACATCGTCTTGCGACTTCGCACGGACCTGTGTTTTTAGTAAACAGTCGCTTCCCCCTGGTCTCTGCGGCCCCGATCCCCTCCCACCAGCAAGTGGTGTTCAAGGTTGGGGCCCCCCTTCTCCCGAAGTTACGGGGGCATTTTGCCGAGTTCCTTAACCATAATTCTCTCGATCGCCTTAGTATTCTCTACCTGATCACCTGTGTCGGTTTGGGGTACGGGCGGCTAAAACCTCGCGTCGATGCTTTTCTCGGCAGCATAGGATCACCGAATCCCCCCAAACGGGGGTCCCATCAGATCTCAGGCATCATGAAC
The DNA here is from genome assembly GCF_009741265.1 of Pseudarthrobacter sp. GA104. Lineage (GTDB taxonomy): Bacteria > Actinomycetota > Actinomycetes > Actinomycetales > Micrococcaceae > Arthrobacter. The sequence goes on along the minus strand of NZ_WOWL01000001.1, from coordinate 2,422,445 downwards.
AGCGGATTTGCCTACCGTTCGCCCTACATCCTTAGACCGGGACAACCATCGCCCGGCTCGGCTACCTTCCTGCGTCACACCTGTTAATACGCTTGCCTCCCAGGATCAGGTCCTGCGCTCCACCAAAACCCTTCACCCACAAGGGGTGTCAGGCAGGTCTCGGGCAGTTAGTATCCCCTGTTCAGCATGGGCGGTTTTTCGCCGGTACGGGAATATCAACCCGTTGTCCATCGACTACGCCTGTCGGCCTCGCCTTAGGTCCCGACTTACCCAGGGCAGATTAGCTTGACCCTGGAACCCTTGATCATTCGGCGGACGGGTTTCTCACCCGTCTTTCGCTACTCATGCCTGCATTCTCACTCGTGTAGGCTCCACCGCTGGTTTACACCGCGACTTCACCGCCCACACGACGCTCCCCTACCCATCCAAACGCCTGAACCACAAGGGCTTAGCTAATATTTGAATGCCACAACTTCGGCGGTGTACTTGAGCCCCGCTACATTGTCGGCGCGGAATCACTTGACCAGTGAGCTATTACGCACTCTTTTAAGGATGGCTGCTTCTAAGCCAACCTCCTGGTTGTCTTCGCAACTCCACATCCTTTCCCACTTAGCACACGCTTAGGGGCCTTAGTTGGTGGTCTGGGCTGTTTCCCTCTCGACTATGAAGCTTATCCCCCACAGTCTCACTGCTGCGCTCTCACTTACCGGCATTCGGAGTTTGGCTGACGTCAGTAACCTTGTAGGGCCCATTAGCCATCCAGTAGCTCTACCTCCAGCAAGAAACACGCAACGCTGCACCTAAATGCATTTCGGGGAGAACCAGCTATCACGAAGTTTGATTGGCCTTTCACCCCTACCCACAGCTCATCCCCTCCATTTTCAACTGAAGTGGGTTCGGTCCTCCACGACGTCTTACCGTCGCTTCAACCTGGCCATGGGTAGATCACTTCGCTTCGGGTCTAGATCACGCCACTGCAACGCCCTATTCAGACTCGCTTTCGCTACGGCTGCCCCACACGGGTTAACCTCGCGACGTAACACTAACTCGCAGGCTCATTCTTCAAAAGGCACGCCGTCACCAGAATCAGACTGGCTCCGACGGATTGTAAGCACACGGTTTCAGGTACTGTTTCACTCCCCTCCCGGGGTACTTTTCACCTTTCCCTCACGGTACTGGTCCGCTATCGGTCATTAGGGAGTATTTAGGCTTATCAGGTGGTCCTGACAGATTCGCACGGGATTTCTCGGGCCCCGTACTACTTGGGATACTCTCACAGGCGGTACACAACATTACGGTTACGGGGCTAACACCCTCTCTGGCCGGCCTTTCAAGACCGTTCACCTATGCCTGCACATCACACCCCACCAGCCCGGCAGAACTGGTATGGAAAGTCCCACAACCCCGACCATGCAACGCCCGCCGGCTATCACACATGGAACGGTTTAGCCTGATCCGCGTTCGCTCGCCACTACTAACGGAATCACTATTGTTTTCTCTTCCTGCGGGTACTGAGATGTTTCACTTCCCCGCGTTCCCTCCACGCACCCTATGTGTTCAGATGCGGGTCACCGAGTCACTCGCGCGCTCGGCGGGGTTTCCCCATTCGGACACCCTGGGATCACAGTCCGGTTATCGACTCCCCCAGGCTTATCGCAGATTCCTACGTCCTTCTTCGGCTCCTAATGCCAAGGCATCCACCGTGTGCTCTTAAAAACTTGACCACAAAAGATCAAAAACGCTAATTTTCGAGAAAACCACGAAAACCACTGCACCATCCCGAAAGACAGCACAACAGATCCAGGTTCATATTCTTGGAAATTGCTTCTTATAAAAGATGCTCGCGTCCACTATGTAGTTCTCAAACAACAACCCCAAACCACACACCCCACACACACAACATGCATGATCGGTGCAGCCAGGAAACCAGAAACAAACAAACCCGCAACCCCGCCCCGCAAAACGGGACGGAACCACGGCCCTGTTGCCTCAGGACCCAACAGTGTGCCAAACACGAAACCACCCGCACCCACCAGCACCCTTCCAGGAACCCCCGCAAAGAGGAACCGTACTAAGCACCGGAAAGAACCGGCAGCCGCTATTCGTTGATATTCCACCCTTGAGCACCCGCCGCAGAACTTGCGTCTGCGCAACGGGCTGTACTCCTGACAAACCCCCGCACCGCATACACGGCACGAACAATCTGTAGGTGCTCCTTAGAAAGGAGGTGATCCAGCCGCACCTTCCGGTACGGCTACCTTGTTACGACTTAGTCCCAATCGCCAGTCCCACCTTCGACAGCTCCCTCCCACAAGGGGTTAGGCCACCGGCTTCGGGTGTTACCAACTTTCGTGACTTGACGGGCGGTGTGTACAAGGCCCGGGAACGTATTCACCGCAGCGTTGCTGATCTGCGATTACTAGCGACTCCGACTTCATGGGGTCGAGTTGCAGACCCCAATCCGAACTGAGACCGGCTTTTTGGGATTAGCTCCACCTCACAGTATCGCAACCCTTTGTACCGGCCATTGTAGCATGCGTGAAGCCCAAGACATAAGGGGCATGATGATTTGACGTCGTCCCCACCTTCCTCCGAGTTGACCCCGGCAGTCTCCTATGAGTCCCCACCATCACGTGCTGGCAACATAGAACGAGGGTTGCGCTCGTTGCGGGACTTAACCCAACATCTCACGACACGAGCTGACGACAACCATGCACCACCTGTAAACCGACCGCAAGCGGGGCACCTGTCTCCAGGTATTACCGGTTCATGTCAAGCCTTGGTAAGGTTCTTCGCGTTGCATCGAATTAATCCGCATGCTCCGCCGCTTGTGCGGGCCCCCGTCAATTCCTTTGAGTTTTAGCCTTGCGGCCGTACTCCCCAGGCGGGGCACTTAATGCGTTAGCTACGGCGCGGAAAACGTGGAATGTCCCCCACACCTAGTGCCCAACGTTTACGGCATGGACTACCAGGGTATCTAATCCTGTTCGCTCCCCATGCTTTCGCTCCTCAGCGTCAGTTAATGCCCAGAGACCTGCCTTCGCCATCGGTGTTCCTCCTGATATCTGCGCATTTCACCGCTACACCAGGAATTCCAGTCTCCCCTACATCACTCTAGTCTGCCCGTACCCACCGCAGATCCGGAGTTGAGCCCCGGACTTTCACGGCAGACGCGACAAACCGCCTACGAGCTCTTTACGCCCAATAATTCCGGATAACGCTTGCGCCCTACGTATTACCGCGGCTGCTGGCACGTAGTTAGCCGGCGCTTCTTCTGCAGGTACCGTCACTTTCGCTTCTTCCCTACTGAAAGAGGTTTACAACCCGAAGGCCGTCATCCCTCACGCGGCGTCGCTGCATCAGGCTTGCGCCCATTGTGCAATATTCCCCACTGCTGCCTCCCGTAGGAGTCTGGGCCGTGTCTCAGTCCCAGTGTGGCCGGTCACCCTCTCAGGCCGGCTACCCGTCGTCGCCTTGGTAAGCCATTACCTCACCAACAAGCTGATAGGCCGCGAGTCCATCCAAAACCACAAAAAGCTTTCCACCCCCCACCATGCGACGAGGAGTCATATCCGGTATTAGACCCAGTTTCCCAGGCTTATCCCAGAGTTAAGGGCAGGTTACTCACGTGTTACTCACCCGTTCGCCACTAATCCCCCCACAAGTGAGGTTCATCGTTCGACTTGCATGTGTTAAGCACGCCGCCAGCGTTCATCCTGAGCCAGGATCAAACTCTCCGTTGAAGTAAAACAGACACAACCCCCAGCCCCGGGAAAACGGGACAAAAAGGCTGCACAAAATTTGAAACCAGCTGTAAAAACCAGACCACCCACAGGGGCGGACAGCCCGGTCAATTCAACCAATCACTAAAACAATTGGTATCAACAAACTTGGCACACTATTGAGTTCTCAAACAACAGACACACCCGGCACCACCACCAGCAAAAAACCACCGTGGATCGCTCCGGAGCAACTTTTCAAACTTACCCGACTCTCCGTTCCGATGCAAATCCGTGTTTCAGGATTCTCATCGGCGGGAAGTCGTCCCCACCTCTTCAGGAGCGCTCGAAAGCCCTGCCAGAATTTGGTCTTGATTTTGGGGGTTTGGCCGCCCGCGGTAACCAGCTCTTCGCTGTCTCCCTCGCGGCGACTTAGAAAACAATACACCTCCCCGGGGGCCTCCGCAAATCCCCCTGGCGAGGCCCTCTGAACCCCGTGTTTCCGCGGCAAAGCGGCCCACGGGCGGCCGCGGGAGCCCACCCGGCGTCGTATCCCGTTCCTGTGTGCTGCAGCACAGTGCCTGGCCGCCGGATCGAAGGACGCCAACCGGAGAATCCTTAACAGCAAAAGGGCCGGCAACCGTGAGGTTGCCGGCCCTTTTCAAGCAGCTGGTATCAGCAGTGCTGGATTACCAGGAAGACTTGGTGATGCCCGGAAGTTCGCCCTTGTGGGCCATGTCGCGGAAGCGGACACGGGAGATGCCGAACTTCTGGAAGGTACCGCGGGGGCGGCCGTCGATGATGTCGCGGTTACGCAGACGGATCGGGGACGCGTTGCGGGGCAGCTTCTGCAGGCCCAGGCGGGCCGCTTCGCGTGCTTCGTCGGTTGCGTTTTCGTCAACCAGGGTCTTCTTCAGCTCGAGGCGCTTTGCAGCGTAACGCTCCACGATGACCTTGCGCTGCTCGTTGCGAGCAATCTTGGACTTCTTAGCCATGTTTAGCGCTCCTCTCGGAATTCGACGTGCTGGCGGATCTTGGGGTCGTACTTCTTCAGGACCATGCGGTCCGGATCGTTACGACGGTTCTTGCGGGTTACGTAGGTGTAACCCGTGCCCGCAGTCGACTTGAGCTTGATGATCGGACGTACGTCCTTGTCCTTAGCCACTAGAGCTTCACCCCACGAGCCAGAATCTGGGCGACGACTACGTCGATGCCGCGTACGTCGATGGTCTTGATGCCACGTGCAGAGACCTGCAGCGTGACGTTACGGCGCAGGGACGGAACCCAGTAGCGCTTCTTCTGAATGTTCGGATCGAACCGGCGCTTGTTGCGGCGGTGCGAGTGCGAAATGCTGTGCCCAAAGCCCGGCTCGGCTCCGGTCACTTGGCAGTGTGCTGCCATGACTTCTCCTCAAGAATTGAAAGTAATGATCCGCATATCTGCTGCTGGACCATGCTGCTAAGGGCGACCCAAAAATGAAGAAGGGCAACGGTTAGTCACGCAACTTGAGCCCCTAACTACCGGCCACCCTGGAGAAATTACCGGGCAACCGGAGCAATTGCGCACGCTCCGCGCACTTAGCGCCTACCAAGTCTACGAGTTCGCGCAATTAAAGACCAATCCGGCGCTGGAGGGTGTATAAGCAGGCCCGGGGTTAGAGGTGCGTGAGCTGTGGGTACCTCGGCCTAAGGCCGTCCCCGGACGACTTCCCGGTGACCCGGCGGACCACCCACGGCCCGGCGTACTCGCGGAACCACCGGGCGTTGGCCCGGATGGCGTCCAGCCCGCTGAGTTCGGGGACGGGCGTCATGGGCGGGATGTCGATGGAGTGGTCGTGCTCCAGGACGTCCAGCACCCGCTTGGCCATGTTGGCGTGCCCGGCAGCGGACATGTGCATCCGGTCCTGCGCCCACATGCCCCAGTCGTAGTACTCGCTGAAGCGCCAGTAGTCCACCAGCAGCGCGCCGTGGTCGCCGGCGATGCCGCGGACCAGTTCGTTGTAGATGGCCGTGCGCCCACGCATGGTGCTGAACACCTTCGAGCCACGCGCGTCGAATCCCGTGAACATCACCACGGCGGCACCGGTGGCACGCAGCTTGGCGATGGCGTCGTCGTACTCCACCAAAAGGTCATCGATGTCGATCCTGGGGCGCAGGATGTCGTTGGCCCCCGCGTAGATGCTCACCAGGGTGGGTTTAAGTTCCACGGCGGCGTCCACCTGCTCAGCCAGGATGTGGCGGAGCTTCCTCCCGCGGATGGCGAGGTTGGCGTAGCCGAAGGCGGGGTCAGCGGCTCCCAGCTGTTGGGCCACGCGGTCCGCCCAGCCGCGGACACCATTGGGGCGGGTGGAATCGTCGTCGCCCACACCCTCCGTGAAGGAGTCGCCAAGGGCAACGAACCGGGTTGTGAAATCCATTCGGATAGTTTGCCATCAGTTGTTGGAAGCAACCAACCGCGGGCGAGGGACCCTAGTTTTCCCTCAGGATCCAGTGGTCCGCATCCAGCCGGCCCACTACCTTTTCGCCGATCCGGGCCAGGTCAAGGACGTCCTGCTCGGTGAGGGCATCAAGGAACAGGTCACGGACGTCCTCCACATGGCCGGGTGCAAGGCCCACGATGGTTGCCATCCCCTCGTCGGTGAGGTGTGCGGTGGTGACCCGGGCATCATGGGGATGCGGCCGCCGCTCCACCCAGCCGCGCTTCTGCAGCTTGGTCACCACGTGCGAGAGCCGGGACAACGACGCGCTGCTGCGGGCAGCGAGTTCGCTCATGGGCAAGAACCTGCCTTCCGCTTCGGAGAGCATGGCCAGGACGGTGTAGTCGAAAAGCGAAAGCTTTCCCGCTGTGTGGAGCTTGGTGTCCAAGGCCGCAGGCAGGAGGGTATTGATGCTCACCAGGGCCAGCCAGGCTCGGCGTTCGTCGGCGTTGAGCCAGCGCGGTTCGGTCATTCCCTCATTCTACGAGAGCGGCCTGGTTGATCCTTCAAGTAGGTCCTGTGGCGGCCGGTAGGCTGGGGCCATGTATGTTGTCTCCCTGAGTTACCGGGTTCCGCAGGACATCGTGGACTTCCACAATGAGGGCCACATTTCCTGGCTTCAGAAGGCCTTTGATGACGGAGTCTTTATTGCCGCAGGCCGCAAGGTGCCGCGGACGGGCGGCCTGCTGCTCTCCCAGGCGGACCGCGCCACCCTCGATGCCTGCCTGAAGCAGGACCCGTTCTACACGAACGGCGTTGCGGACTTCGAAGTCATGGAGTTCCACGCCGCAAGGGTGGCGCCGGGCTACGAAATCCTCCTGGACAGCTAAATCTGCCGGACAGCTGAGGCCTAAGGCTCAGGCCGGGGACGCTAGTTGGCTTCACTGCAGTAGGACTTCGCCGCCAGCTTCTTCAGCCCGCCTTTCCGCGGCACCTTCACCGGTTCCGGCCACCGCGGGGTGAGCTCGTCCCCCAGGGTGACGCCGCGAAGTTTGCGGCCGAAGAGCGGCAGTACCCAGTCGTGGATCCAGCGCCGCTGCTGCCGCTCCCACTCCCGCAGACTGGGCCGTAAGGGCGGTTCCCAGTCCTTGGGCGTGATCTTGTGGGGCACGCCCAGCCGGTCCAGCACCTGCCCTGCCAGGTATTTGTGCCCGGCCTTGGACATGTGGAGCCGGTCCGAGTCCCACATCCGCCGGTCATGGAAGGCATCGAGGGACCAGTAATCCACCAGGACTGCGCCATATTTTGCCGCAATCGCCCGAACCCGCTGGTTGTAGAAGGTGTTGCGCTTCTTCAGCGGTTCCAACAGCGCTGAGACCTTGACGTCGAAACCGGTAAAGAGCACCAAGGTAGCTCCGGTCTCCGCCAGCTGTGCCACGAAGTTTTCATAGTCGGCCATGAGGGCCACCATGTCCGTCTTCAGGTCCAGGATGTCATTGCCGCCCGCGTACAGCGTTACCAGGGCGGGCTTCATTGCCAGTGCCGGTTCCAGCTGCTCGTTGATGATCTGCCGGAGGCGTTTGCTCCGGATGGCCAGGTTCGCGTACCGCCAACCCGGCTGGGCCTTGGCCAGTTTCTCCGCAACCCGGTCTGCCCAGCCCCGGACCCCGTTGGGCAGCCGCTCATCCCGGTCCCCGACGCCCTCGGTAAACGAATCGCCCAAGGCAACAAATACCCGCCGGCCCTCCAGCTCCGGAAGCAAAGGATTAGCACCCATCCGACGAAAGTAACCGCCCAAAGAGACGCCAAGGTAAACGGACAGCAACAGGATGTGCAGAAGGGCGACAGCTGCCGGCAGGGTCCGCGAGCCGGGCCAGATCGGCCCGATCAGCAGCTACTTGGTCCTTGTCGTATTTTTGCGACCGATGGTCACGATCAGGTAACGTGGGCGGCTGGCCCCAATGCAGGGCCCCGGGCGCCCGATCACTGGACCCCGCTGCGCCCCTTCGGCGCCTGCTAGCTCTGGCCCCGCCAAAGGGGGCCCAAAGATGCTTTCCGCACTCGTCAACGTCTCAAGTGCATCAGTCGTTTCTTCCTGCCCTAAGCCCGGAGGTATCTTGTTCAAGAAAATAGCCATCGTTATGACCATGGGTGCTTTGTCCCTGACAGGATGCGGCCCGGCCCCTACGACCAACGGGGCGGCTGACCCATCCTCGGCCGACGGCGCGTCCGCGCCTGCCACTCCAGGCCCCACTGACACGGACACAGCATCTCCGGCGGCCACGGCTTCGAGCAGCCAGACTCCAGCTGCGGAGGAGGCAACCGAGGCGACACCGGTCACGTCTGCGCCGGCGCCTGCCGCGGCACCCGCGCCTGCGGCTGCGGCCGCCCAGCCGGTCAGCCAGGCTCTCGCGACGACGGGTGACGGTGCGCAGGCAGCTACCGCCTTCGGTTGGGGCCCGGTCCTGACGGGCGACGAATTCTCCTACACCGGCGCACCGGACCGGACGAAATGGAGTGTCTATAACAGTGCAGGGCATGCAGGCAAAGGCCTGCGCAGCCCCCAGGCCTGGTCCGTTGCCAACGGCGTAGCCACCGTTAGCGGAGACGCAGCCGGCACCACTGGAGGCATGTCGGCAAAGTTCGCGGAGCAAAGGTATGGCCGTTGGGAAACGCGCATGAAAACCAATGCGCGGGACCCGAAATACCACCCGGTCCTGATCCTCAACAACAACAGTGCCCCGAACTGCGCCGAGATCGATTATGCCGAGGGCAGCTCAGTCACCTCCGTGATGAGGTTCTTCCTGCACTACGCCTGTGGTGGAGCGGATTTCCAGACCACAGCGGCGACGCCTGTCGATGGCACGCAGTGGCACAACTACGCGGTGGAGTGGACCCCGGACGGCATCAGCGGATACGTCGACGGAGTAAAGACCTTCACGGACACGAACCCGGCGCACCAGCCCTCTACCGTAATGAAGCAGACAGTGCAGCTGGATTGGTTCCCGGACGGCTCCGCCACCAAGCCATCGCAGATGCAGGTCGATTGGGTCCGCGTCTACAAGTAAGGCAGCCCTTTTCCGGCTGAGGCTACAGCTCGGCCTTGCCCTGGCGCCAGTAGCCCATGAACGCGACCTGTTTCCGGTCGATTCCGACGTCCCGGACCAGGTAGCGGCGCATGTCCTTGATGACGGCGGCTTCCCCGGCGATCCAGGCGTAGAAGGGCATGGCGCCGGCCGGTCTGTCGGGGTTCTTGGTGGCCTGGATGTCCGAAGTCTCCATCCGCGCGGGGGTCTCCCAGAGGATGTCCACATCCACGTTGACGTCTTCGGGCTCCGGGCCGGCGCCGCCGTCGGACGCTTTGATGCCAACCCAACCGGGCTCAGGAACCGCCGAACGCACTGCCTGCTGGAGCAGCTCGCCGTGCGGGCGGGAGCGGCCGATCGAGGCGCCTCGGGCCAGCCAGGTGATTTCGATGTCGGCCGGCGAGGTCAGTTCGAGGAAGTCGCCGGCTTCGGGGACTTCCAGGAAGGCGTGCCCGGTCATGTATTCCGGCAGGCTTTCCAGGATGGCGGAGATGGCCGGGACGGCTGTTTCGTCGCCGGCCAGCAGGATGCGCTGCGCCAGTCCGGGGCGCCATTCGATGCCTGAGTAGGTCTCGGCGGTGACGCAGTGCGCGGCCCTGTTGTTGGGCCCGATGATGGTGATGGCGTTGCCCGGCTTCGCGTTGAGGGCCCAGTTGGCGGCCGGCCCGCCGTTGCCACAGTGGTCAAAGTGCATCACGAAGTCGACGTCGATTTCCGGGTACACAGCGTCGAGGCGCGACTGCCGGACCGTGTAGGTCCGCATCGAGCCCCGGACGGCAGGATCCATGGCGAGCCATTCGCGGTACCAGCCGGAGGAGCTCATTTCGAACACCGGGAGGGGCAGCGGGCTGCCGTCCGCCGCGAGGGACGGGATCATGAGCTTGATCCGGAGGTCCAGGGTGTCGCCGTGGACGCCGAAGTCCCGCAGCGAGTACCCGCCGAACGTGATCCTGCGGAAGTTGGGGCTCAATTCCTGGACCGATGTCACGGTGACTTCGAACGCCAGGGTCATGGGCTCGGTGTTCATCGTCTTTGCGGCGGCAGTTTCCCGGGTTTTCATGAAACGAGCTCCAGTTCGTTGGCGGGGACGTGGTGGCGGCCGATGGGAATGACCAGGGGTGTTCCGGAAAGGGGATCGGGGATAACGCGGGACTCGAGGCCAAAGACATTGCGGACCAGGCCCTCCGTGACCACCTCGGCGGGGGAACCGACTGCCACCACGGCCCCGCCCTTCATGGCGATAACGGTGTCCGCGTACCGGGCGGCCAGGTTCAGGTCATGCAGGACGATGGCCACGGTGGTGCCCCGCTGCCGGTTCAGGTCTGTCACGAGGTCCAGGACCTCCACCTGGTGCGCGAGGTCCAGGTAGGTGGTGGGCTCGTCCAGGAGCAGCACGTCGGTTTCCTGCGCTAAAGCCATGGCGATCCATACCCGCTGCCGCTGTCCGCCGGAGAGTTCGTCCACGTTCCGCCCGGCGAGGGCCAGCGTCTCGGTGGCTTCCAGTGCGCGCCGCACCGCAGCCTCATCCTGCGGGCTCCAGCTCCGGAAGAAGCCCTGGTGCGGATAGCGTCCGCGGCCCACCAGGTCCCTCACGGTGATGCCGTCCGGGGCTGTGGGGTGCTGCGGGAGGAGGCCCAGGGTGCGGGCCAGTTGACGGGCGGGCAGCGAGTGGATGTCCTTGCCGTCCAGGGCGACGGTGCCGGCCGCAGGTTTGAGGAGCCGGGACAGGCCTCGGAGGAGGGTGGACTTCCCGCAGGCGTTGGCACCCACGATCATGGTCACCTTGCCTTCCGGGATTTCGGCGTTGAGCCCGTCCACCACGCAGCGCTGGTCATATTTCAGCGTCAGGTCCTTGGCGTTGAGAACTGCCACGTCAGGCTTCCTTTCGGTTGGCCGTGACCAGGAGCCACAGCAGGAACGGGGCACCGAGCGCACCGGTGATGACGCCCACCGGCAGGACGGTGCCGTCCAGCAGCAGGGGTGCAAGATTGGCGGCGAGGTAGTCTGCCGCGAGGACAATGAGGGCGCCCACCAGGGCCGACGCCGGGAGGCTGGCCTTGCCGGTAAAGCGCCGGGCGATGGGCCCGGCCAGGAAGGCGACGAACGAGACCGGGCCGGCAGCCGCCGTCGCCACTGCCGCGAGCGAGACAGCGATGGTGACCAGCGCGAGGCGGGTGGCACCGACGCGGATGCCCAGGCCGGCGGCGGCATCGGGGCCGAGCTCCAGGATGCGCAGCGGCCCGGCGATGGCTGCAACGGCGGGAATCAGGACGGCGAGGGCAAGGGCCAGCACCCCGGCCCGGTCCCAGCTGGCGGAGTTCAGGGAGCCGTTGAGCCAGACGAGGGCATCCGCTGCGGTGCGGATGTCTGCGCGGGTCATCAGGAAGCTCACCACGGCATGCAGCGCGGCGGCGATGCCCACACCCGCCAGGATGAGCCGGTTGCCGGCGGCATCACCGCGGCCGGTTCCGCCCACGGTGCCGCTGGAGATGGCGTAGATCAGCGCCGCGACGCCGAGCGCGCCGGCAAGCGCTGCCCCGGAAACCACGGCACCGGACGCACCGAAAATGACGATGGCGGCCACCGCGGCGGCGCTGGCGCCGTAGCTGATGCCGATGACGTCCGGGCTGGCCAGCGGGTTGCGCAGCATGGTCTGGAACAGGGCACCGGCCAGGCCGAACGCCAGGCCCACCATGGTGCCGAGGACCGCCCGCGGCAGCTTGTTCTCCATCACGATGAAGCTGGCGCCGGGGACCTTTTCCCCGCCTGTCAGGTGCCCAACGAGGATTTTGAAGAAGTCCGGGATGGTCACGGTATAGCTGCCCAGCAGCACGGACACTGCGAAGAGGATTACGACGGCGGCGGCGAGGACGGCGGTCCGGTTCACCCGCAGCCGTCCCCGGCGTTGCCCTGTCAGTCTTGGTCCCTTAAAGCCGGTTGTCGGAGCCGTATCTGACAGGTCGACGGGGGTTTTGGTGATGCTCACAGTCCGGCTCCCTTGCCGCGGCGAATCAGCCAGACGAAGACGGGCGCGCCGACGAGGGCGGTCATGATGCCGGCCGGGACTTCGCCGGGCAGGAGGACCACGCGGCCGATGATGTCGGCCCCCAGCAGCAGCGCCGGCGCAAGGACCAGGGAGAACGGCAGGATCCAGCGGTAGTCGGGGCCGGTGAGGAAGCGGACCGCATGCGGGATGACCAGGCCCACGAAGGCGACGGGTCCGGCAAGGGCAGTGGCGGAGCCGCACAGCAGCACGATGCCGAGGGCCGTGACGGCCCTTGCCAGTCCAACGCGCTGGCCGAGGCCGCGGGCAATGTCGTCGCCGAGGGCCAGGCTGTTGAGGATGCGGCCGGTCAGCAGCACAATGAAGGCCCCCGCGGCAAGGAATGGAAGTCCGGAGAGCACCGCGGACCAGTCGCGCCCGGCGATGCCGCCCACCTGCCAGAAGCGGAACCGGTCCAAAGTGTCCTGGCTGGAGACCAGGATGACGTTCATCAGCGAGTACAGGCCGGCATTCAGTGCCGCGCCTGCCAGGGCGAGCTTCACCGGGGTGGCGCCGTCCCGGCCCAGGGAAGCAATGAGGTACACCACGACGGCGGCGGCTGCTGCCCCGACGAAGGCGAACCAGATGTAGCCGGAGAGGGATCCGACGCCGAAAACATAGATGCCGGTGACCACGGCCAGGGCCGCGCCGGCGTTAACACCCAAAATGCCCGGGTCCGCGAGCGGGTTGCGGGCCACGCCCTGCATGGCTGCGCCCGCAAGGCCCAGCGCACCGCCGGCCAGCAGGCCAAGGACGGTGCGGGGAATGCGGGCGTGGACCACGGCGTGGTCGCCGTTGGCGGGATCAAACGAGGTGAGCGCCTGCCACACGGTGGCGAGGGGAAGGCCCCGCGCGCCAATGGCCAGGGAGGCCCCGGCCAGCAGCGCCAGTACAACGACGGCGGCCAGCAGCCAGGCGGCGCGCGGCCCTCCAAACGTGCGGCCGGGGGCATGTACTGCAGGCCCCGTGCCCGGCACGAAGGTGCCGGGCGCCGGCTCCTGGCGGGCCGCCGTCGTCGTACTGTCCGTCATTTATCTGTTCCTACCTGAGCGGTGCTTACTTCACGGCATCCGCTGCGGTGGCCAGCTGGGGCAGGAACGTATCCAGCGACCACGGCAGGCTCAGCGGGGAGGAAGCGGAGATGGACAGCGTCAGGGTGTTGTCCGAATCAGCAACCAGGGCGCCGTTCTTGATGGCCGGGATCTGGCTCAGCAGGGGATCTGACTTGATGGAGTCAGCGGTGGCTGCATCCGGCACCCAAGTCACGAAGATGTCCGATTCGAGCTCATTGGCCTTTTCAGCCGACCAGGGGAGGAAGAACTCCTTGGAACCCTTGGACTTCTCCTCAACGATCGGGGCCAGCTTCATGCCGATCCCGCTGAGGAAGCGCGGGCGGTTGTCCATGGCGGTGTAGACGTTGACGCCGTCGCCCTTGGCCGGCTCGAGGTTGCCGTAGATGAAGCTCTTGCCGGCCAGCTGCGGGTACTCGGCAACCTTGTCCTTGATGGCGGCCTCGGTGTCGGAGATCAGCTTGGTTGCCTCGGCGTCCTTGCCAAGTGCCTTGCCGATGATGGAGGTGGAGTCCTGCCAGGAAGTTCCGTATGCGAGTTCCGGATGGGCCACAACCGGGGCGATCTCGCTCAGTTTCTTGTAGTCCTCCTCGGTGAGGCCGGAGTAGGCGGCCAGGATGACGTCCGGGGTGAGCTTGGCGATCTCGGTGAAGTTGATGCCGTCCGCCTCGGAGTACTGGACCGGGGCCTTGTCCGAGCCGAAGCCGGCGCCAAGCTCCTCCAGGGCTGCGTCCTTCCAGGGCGTGGAGCCCTGCTCGTTGCCGCCCCATTCGTTCTTGGGAACGCCCACCGGGACAACGCCCAGGGCAATGGCCACATCGTCATTGACCCAGGAAACGGTGGCTACCCGGGTGGGCTGCTTCTCGATGGTGGTCTTGCCGTACACGTGCTCGATGGTGACGGGGAACTGCGCACTGCTGGAGCTGGATGCCCCGGCGTCCGGGGTGGAGGACGCGGGGCCTGTTGAGCAGGCGGAGAGGGTAAGTGCCGCTGCGGCCAGGACAGCGGTGGCCTTGCCGGCTGACTTGAACAGCGTGCGGCGGGTGGTGCCGGGCCCGGAGAAGAGGGGGGAAGTCACAGAACTCCTTAAGTGAATGAAGCGAACTTAAGTAAGGCTAACCTACCCTTATCGCCATTACGCAAGGTTTCTGTAACTTATTCCCCTTCGTGACGAAGCACACACCCACCCGACGCTCTCTCACTTAATGCAGGAAAAACCCAAACCCTCTATCACCGGGTGATGGAGGGTTTGGGGAAAAGGCACATTAAGTGAGAGAGCGTGCCGTCAGCGCAGGACGATGTCCACCGGGTTCGCTTCGGAGCGCCAGGCGCCTTCTTCGCCCGGCCGCGGTTTGATGACAGGCGCCGTGAGCACGCCGGAGCGGTTGGTGCGCTTGTCGCGGAGGATTTCGGTGACGGAACCGAGGTGCCGGGAGAGGTCGATGACGTTCTCCGGCGCAGCCAGCAGCAGCTGGAACCCGAACTCGTGCAGCGCCTTGATCCCGGCGCCCGCAAACTCCTCGGACGCCAGCACGAATGCCTCGTCCATCATCACGGTGCCGTAGGTGGTGAAACCCTGCTCGGCGATGCCCAGCTGGTAGCTCAGGGCCGCGGCCATGATGAAGGCCGTGAAACGCTGCCGTTCACCGCCGGACATGGATCCTGTGTCCGCGTGCATGAAGACCTCGGACTTTTTGGCGCCGCCCTTTTTGCCCGACGCCGGCCCTGCAACCTCGCGGTGTTCCTTGCACTGGATGAACAGGTGGCCGCGCACGTCCAGCACCTCGGCCCGCCAGCGCCTGTCCTCGGGCGCCTGTGAGCCCAGCCGCTTCACCAGGGTTTCCAGGGACTTGTAGCGGGCGGTGAGCTCGGCGTCGTCGTCCCTCTCCTGGCCCTGGCCCTCCGCCTTGGAGGCGTCCGCGCGGGCGGGCCGGGTGTGGCGCGCCTTGAGCGCGCTCTGGATGGCGTCCTTGAACTGTTTGGCAGTGGGCGGCAGCGTCTGCTTGATGTCCAGCTCCAGGAAGCTGCCCTCGTGGAAGTTGACCTGCGAGAGGATGCCGTTCAGCGGAAGGATGCGGCTGGTGATGGAGCGGCGTTCCTCGTCCAGCAGGTGCAGGAGGGTGCTGAAGGATTCGTGCGTGCGCTGGTTGAAGAACTGCCGGAATTCCGCCTCCTGGGCGGGCAGCCCGTCGCTCACGATCGCGTGGTAGCGGGTCTCGAACTCACCCGCGGCGCCAATGGAGGTGCCATGGTCCGCGGAGATGGCGCTCCCCCACTCCCGGACGAACCCCTCGAAAATCCTCGTGAGCCGCTCGGCCGTCGCCTGCCCGCGCGACTCCGCTGCGTGCAGTTCCCCCAGCAGTCCGGTCCGCACCCGGTTGGCCAGGTTGTCCAGCTCGTGCATCTCAGTAACGTCGCCGAAGCCGGCAAAGTACGGTTCCAGCGCGCTGACGGTAGCGTCCGACGGCGGCGCCTGGGCCAGGCGGTTGCGTGCGGCTTCCAGCAGTGAATCCGCCGCGGTCAGCTGCCGGTCCAGCGACTTGTATTCGCTTTGCAGGACGGCGGCGGCCTCGGTGCTGGACTGGTGCTTCTGCCGCACTTCTTCGATGGCCGCGCGGAGGGGCTCGAGGTCCGCCTGGGCGGCCAGCGCATCCTTGAGGCGCTGTTCGATCCGGGCAAGCTCCTCGGCAGCAACCTCCGCCGAAACCTGTTCCCACGAACGGTGGTCCTCCGCGATCCGGCGCAGGGCCTCCAGCTGCCGGCTCATGCCCTGGTGCGAGTCTTCCCGGCTTTGCGCCAGCTCAGCCGCCTTGGCAACCTCCTGCCGCAGGTCCTCCACCTGGCCGGCCACGAGTTCCAGCTTGGCGGCATTGTCGAACCCGAGGACGTAGTCCTGCCGGCTGGTGAAGCGGTCGTCCTTTTCCACCGTGTGGCGGTTGCGCTTCACCACGCCGCCCAGGCTGAGGCCACGGTCCAGCCCGGCGAGCTCGTCCGGATCCTCTACGCAGGGATAGGCGAAATCCAGCGCGATCCGCTCACGGATCCAGGAACCTGCCTCGGCCGCGACGCCCGTGGTGAGGATGTCCAGCTTGGTGAGCAGGTCGCCGTCGTGCACGTCCTCCAGCGCCAGCGCACCGCCGGAGAGCGGCCTGGACACGTCAACCGCGCGCAATGCTCCGCGCACGTTGTGGTCGTTGAGGTAGCGGGTCACGGCAGCGAAGTGGGCACCGGGCACCAGGAGCGTGGTGGCGAGGTTGCGGAGCGCGCGCTCGGCGGCGGGGCGCCACTTTTCCTCCCCCTCGGCAAGGTCCATCAGCTCGCCGGCGAACGGCATCCGGTCCTCGGGTATGCCGGTGGCGGCGGCGATCGCTGCGCGGTTTTCAATGCTCGACGGCGGCAGCAGCGACTTGCGCGTCTTCAGCGAGACGAGCTCCTGCTCGGCTGCGGCCAGCTCCCGCTTCTTCGTGGCGTGCGCGTCGAACGCTTCGAAGCGCAGCTCCTGCAGGGCCTGGGAATCGTCCTTGAGCTCTGCCGACCTCGCGGCCGCCTGCTCGTGCGCCTGTTCCCAGCCGCCGGAGGTCCACTCCAGCTGCAGGCCGGCGTCGGCCAATGCCTGGCGCGCCGCCTCCTCCACCTGCTCGCGGAGCTTCAGGCCCACGCGCGCGTTCTCCAGCGACTGCTCAATGGCGGAAATCGCGTTGCCGCCCTGGTTGTTGTAGTCCGCCTCCAGCTGGCGCAGCTCCTTGGCCAGCCCGTCCCGGACCGTTCGTTCGGCGCCGAGCTCCTTGGCCTTCGCCTGCGCCAGCTCTTTGAAGCGGAGCAGCGTTTTTTCGTGGACCGTGACGGCCAGCTGCTGCTTGTAGGCCTCGAATTCTTCGCCTGCCAGGTCCCGCAGCCGGTTCGCGTCCAGCAGTGCCTGTGCATACTCCTTGTTGAGCCCGGGAACCGGGGCGAGCTGGTCCCGCTGCTGCCGGACGTCCTCCAGCCGCTGCCGGATGGACATCAGGTTGCTGAATTCCTCCACGACGTCGTCCGCTGCCGCGAGCGTGGCCGGGGCGTCCAGGACCTGGTCGCGGAAGAACGTGTTGACGCTGCCGCCCAGGCCCTTGCCGGCCTGGATCACGCGCAGGAGCGGTAGGGCCTGGTCCGAGTTGATGCCGAGCAGCCGGCGGAACCGTTCCGCAAACGCCTTGTGGACATCGAAAACCTGGGCGTCCGGGAAGATCGCCTCCAGGGCAGCCTTGGTGAACCGTTTGTCCGCGATGCCCTCCAGCGCCTCCAGGTCCAGCGGCTGGTGGTCGACCAGGTAGAACCGTCCCACGCTGGACTCAGTGCCGTTCTTGGGCAGGTCGAACAGCGCAGACACGGTAACCCGCGTGCCGGCGGCGTTGTCGAACGTCAGGGCGACGGCGGACCAGGTGGCCCCGGGCCGCTGGAAGGCACTCGCCGAGCCCTCGCCGACGGCCTTGTCGCCCACCTTGCCGCGCATGTACGTAAACGTGGTCCGCTTGTCCTCCACGGCACCGCCGGACCGCTGGGCGGCGGCCTCGTTGGACCTCGGCCGGGCGTCGAAAACCCGCAGCATGGCATCAAACAGCGTCGACTTGCCTACACCTGAGTTGCCGGTCAGCAGCGTGCCGTTCCGGTCCACGTGCATCGTGTGCGCCCCGTGGAACGTGCCCCAGTTGACCACCTGCACCAGGGCAAGGCGCATCTGGCCGGGGTTCGTCAGCTCGCCCATCGGCAGCATGCTCGCGATGCTCACCGGGCATCCTCCACTTCGGTTGCGTCCCCGGTCCCGGCGGGGTCAGCCGCCGGATCCGAGTCCAGCTCTATTAATGCCTCGGTGCCCGCGGGATCTGTGGTCGCCGCCACCAAGGCTTCTATTTGGGCCGGGATGTCGCCGATGTTCTCGAAGGGGAGGGCCAGGGGCAGGGCGTTGGAGATGGTGTAGACGTCCTCCAGGCCCGTGGGCAGGAGTAGCTGGCGGGCGAGGAGCTTGGTGATGGCCCTGTTCACCACGTCCGAATCCCGGAGCGCGTCCTGCTGGCCCGCGGGCTGGTAGTGCGCCACGAGGTCGGCGATCTCCTCGCGCGTGATGGTGGGGTCCGTCTGCGCGGTGACATGCCGGTCCAGCAGCAGGCGCAGGCGGAGAAGCACAATGGTCTCCACCCGGCTGAGCGCACGCTGCTGCCGGAGGATGCTGGAGCGGGCGCTGCCCCCGATCGCGTCCGGGTCCACCGGCCGCAGGACGGCGATCTTCCGTTCGTGGTCCAGTTCCATGGTGAGGAACAGCTCCGACAACCGGCTGCGCAGGATCACCTGGTTGTCCAGGAGGACGGTCCAGAGCTTCTCGTCCCGGCCGCCGTCGATATACGGACCTTTGAGGAGCTTCACCAGTGCCTGCCGCACCTTCATCGGGAGAACGCCAGTATCACCCGGGAAGAGGGCCGCACCGTCGACGAACGTATCGCGCGGGGTGACGGCGAAAGGCCGCTCCGCACCGGACGCCGCCCCTTCGCCGCGCTCTGCCTCCGGGGCCGCCGTCGTGGTCATTTCTTCAGTCATCGTGAATCCTTTGGAAGCGTGACCAGCGGCAGGTAGGCCCTGCGTGAGGTTCCGTCTATCTGTTCGAAGTCCAGGGCGTCGAGGGCTTCCTTGTCGAAGCCCGCTCCGGCGTGAAGGGCGTGGGAGAGGAGCGCCCGGATGGTGTTGATGTGCTGCTCTTCCGGGGGCAGCTGCTGCCAGGCTTCGGAAAGCGTGGCGGCGCCGGCCATGGCCGCGCGCACCACCTCGGGCTTGGCCTTGCCGGTCCTCGGCGAGCGCACGCGGTCGGCATCGCTGAAGGCGATAGGGTCCGCAAGTTTGGGCGGAGCTGCGAACTCGTCAGGGTCGAAGAGCTTGACCATGGACAGCGACTCGAACCCGGCGTTGAAGAGGACAGGACCGCGGACCAGGCCGGGGCGTTCCCGTTCGTACGGAAGGGACCGGATGGCCTGCTCGGCTTCCCGGAGGACCTGGCGGAGCCGGACCGACTGGCGGAAGTCGTCGCTTTGCACGTACGTGTTGAGGCTTTCGCTCAGCTTGCCGTAGATCCGCTGGATCTGGCTGTGCTGCTGGCGAAGCTCGGCCACCAGGTTCTTCAGCGTTTCCCGGTCCTCGGGCGAGAGGTCGTCGGCGAACTGCCGGCTGAGGACCTCGCCGATCGCGGACCGGAACCTCAGCTGCTGCTGCGGGTCCTCGAGGAACGCGGTGAAGGAACGGAAGGTCCTGCCCTCGGGGCTCTGGCGGAGGCGCTTGTCCGCTTCCAGGACCTGGGCCATGGTGGCGCCCTTGGTGAGCGACTCCTCGATGATCTGGTTGCGCAGCCCGCCCACCAGTTCCTCGATCCGGTCACGCATCTTTTTGTAGTCGGCCGGCAGGCTCGCGGCGAGGTCCAGGATGTTGCCCGCGGCTTCCACCGCCTGGTCGTCGTCCAGCAGGCCGTCGAACTCGCCGGAGCTGATGTCCTGGATCAGCTGCTGGCGTTCTTCAATCTCCTCTTCCAGCGACTCGAGGCGGGCGCTCTGGTCCGGGTTGGTTTCGTTGGCGAGCTTCTCGACGTCGCCCAGCAGCGTGCCGAGGCGCGACCCGTTGAGGGTGGAGCGTTCGCTGGAGAGGCTGTCCAGGAAGGCGAGCACACGGGCGGCCGGTTCCGTTACCTCGTAAACGATCTGGCCGGACTGGTTCCGCCGCGTCAGGAACTGCCGGCGCGTCCACTCGTCGCCAAAGGACTTTCCGTTGGCGCCGCCGCCCAGCCCGGGATCCTGCCTGCGCAGCTCCTCAAGGAAGGAGTCGACGTCGGCGTGGAACTCCTCGAGCGGAAGCTGGGGGCGGGTGCGGGTGAAGGATGCCTGCAGCACCGCGATCACCCAGGGCGCCGAGCGCGTCAAGGCCCAGGCAGGTCCTTTGGTCAGGAGTTCGAGGTCCCGGAGCCGGGCGCTGATGGCGTCAGCGGATGACCTGGCGGAGCGGGGCACACACTCTCCTTGGGCTGTTTGCGGGGGCGGGGCGGCGGCTTGGATCGAAAACTGCCAACTACAAGGTTAACGCAGGCGCCGCGACCGCTTCGTGACCTACCCGGCCGTAGTGTTTCGATCCCATACCAACAGCTACTTCCGGCCCGGCGGCTATGGCTGGCCGGAGAGGTCCCACCCTACGCTTCTGCTACTGATCTCAACCAAAGCAACGTCGCAGCAGGGGGACTCAATGCACTTCGATCTCAGTTCAGTTGAAACCGCCACCTTGGTCTTCGCGGGCACCCTGGTGTTCGCGGTTGTCCTGGCAGCATTCGTCCTGGCAGCAGGACTGGTTGCCCTGGTGCTGCTGGGGATCGGAAAGCTGGGCTGGACCGTGGTTTCCACCATCCTCCTGGCCGTGGTCCACGGCATCAACGCAGGCTGGGACAGGCTGGTGCACCACGCGACGACGGTGGATGTTTCCGGGGATTTCCAGGCCCAGCACTCCCCTAGCACCGGAACCTACCCGCGGGTAATCTTGAGGGACAGCTGAAGGGTTCTCCAACCCGGCGGATCCATGGCTACACCCGGCCATTCCGGCCAAGGAGATAACCCATGAGCTCCGCCACTGACAGCACCTCCGCAACAAGCCCCGCCACCGGCCTCCCCGTTTCCACCGCAACGGCAACGGACGCGCACCCCGGGGAGACCCCCGTTCCCGCCGGAAAACTAGGTGCCGGCGCCACAGCCCAGGACGCCCGCGCCGTGGCAGAGGCCGCCCGGGAAACCGGCTGGGAGCGCCCAAGCTTCGCGAAGGGACTCTACCTGGGCAGCTTCGACCTCGGGCTGGTCCACCCTTGGCCCACCCCCGATCCTGCCTCCGTGGAGCGGGGCGAAGCATTCATGGAGCGCCTGACCGGGTTCGCCCGCACCATGGACGGCCGGGTGATCGAGCGCGAGGCCAAGATCCCGGACGAGTACATCCGGGGCCTGGCGGACCTCGGCGTTTTCGGGATGAAGATCCCGGAGGAATACGGCGGCCTGGGGCTCTCCCTGGTTTACTACGGCCGTGCCCTGGCGCTCCTGGGCAGCGTGCATCCAAGCCTCGGCGCCCTCCTCTCGGCCCACCAGTCCATCGGAGTGCCGGAACCGGTCAAGGTTTTCGGAACCCCTGAGCAAAAGCGCGAGTACCTGCCCCGCTGCGCCGCCGGGGCCATCACCGCCTTCCTGCTGACGGAACCGGATGTGGGCAGCGATCCCGCCCGGCTGGGCAGCACGGCGACGCCAACGGACGACGGCGAGGCGTACCTCCTGGACGGCGTCAAGCTGTGGACCACCAACGGGGTGGTTGCGGAACTGGTGGTGGTGATGGCCGTGGTCCCTGCCCACACGGACGCGGACGGCACCGTGCACAAGGGCGGCATCAGCGCGTTCGTGGTGGAGATGGACTCGCCGGGCATCACCGTGGAGAACCGGAATGCGTTCATGGGCCTGCGCGGGATTGAGAACGGCGTCACCCGGTTCCACCAGGTCCGCGTGCCGGCTGCCAACCGGCTGGGGCGCGAAGGCCAGGGCCTGAAGATCGCACTGACCACGCTCAATACCGGGCGCCTCGCGCTGCCGGCGCTATGCGTCGCCTCCGGCCGGTGGAGCCTGAAGATTGCCCGGGAATGGTCCAACGCCCGCACCCAATGGGGCAGGCCGGTGGGCGAGCACGAGGCCGTGGGCAAGAAGATCGCCTTCATCGCGGCCTCCGCCTTCGCCCTGGATGCGGTGTTCGAACTCTCGGCCGAACTTGCGGACGCCGGCCAAAAGGACGTGCGGATTGAAGCCGCCCTGGCCAAGCTCTGGGCCACTGAAATCAGCTGCCGGATTGCCGACGAACTGGTGCAGATCCGCGGCGGCCGGGGCTTTGAGACCGCCGATTCCCTGGCTGCGCGCGGCGAGCGCGCCGTCCCGGCCGAGCAGCAGCTGAGGGACCTGAGGATCAACCGGATTTTCGAGGGTTCCTCGGAGATCATGCGGCTGCTGATCGCCCGGGAAGCGGTGGACGCCCACCTGGCCGCCGCGGGCGAGCTGGCATCCCTGGACGCAAGCCTGTCCGATAAGGCGAAGGCCGCCGTCGGCGCTTCCGGCTTCTACGCCAAGTGGCTCCCCAAGCTGGTGGCCGGAGCCGGCATGGACCCGCGTTCGTACAGCGACTTCGGCCGGCTGGCCAAGCAGCTGCGGTTCGTGGAGCGCTCGTCCCGGCGCCTTGCACGGCAGACGTTCTACGCCATGGGCCGCTGGCAGGCCAGGCTCGAAAGGAAGCAGGCGTTCCTGGGCAGGGTGGTGGACATCGGCGCCGAGCTGTTCGCCATGACGGCCTGCTGTGCCAGGGCGGAGATGCTGCTCCACACCGCTCCCGAAAAGGCCGCCAGCGCCTACGAGCTCGCTGAGGCGTACTGCGAGCAGGCCAGGGTGCGCGTGGACGAGTACTTCGACCAGCTGTGGCGTAACACGGACGACGGCGACCATGCCCTCACGCGGAAGGTCCTCGCCGGAGATTACACCTGGCTGGAGGAAGGCGTGCTGGACCAGTCTGAAGGAACGGGTCCGTGGATTGCCGACGCCTCTCCCGGCCCCTCCCAAAAGGACAACCTGCACCGCAGATACCGGTAGAACTGCAGGTCACAAAATAGTAAGCATCCTTGCTATCCCTCCGGGCCGATGGTTGAGTTGATCCATGAGCAGCTCAACAGACCCAGACAACCTGCCCCCGAGGCGAGCCCGGGAGGACGCTGACCGGAACCGAAGCCATCGCGGCGATACCGCCGGCGGCGAACCCACGCGCGCCTACCAACAGGTGCCGGCAAGCGATGCAGCCCCCACCTCCACGTACGACCGCATGCCCGCGGAACACACAGGACCGGCCGGCGCCCATGCGGAGCGGGACTACGTCCCCACGGCGCCTGCCGCTGCTGTTGATCCGAACCTCACTGACCGGCAGACCGCCGTCGCGCGGGAAAAGGAACGGTTCGGCGGCATCAAGGTGGGCTCCGCGTTCTTCGGCTGGCTCACGGCCACCGGCATGGCCGTCCTGCTGACAGCCCTTGTGGCGGCGGCCGGAACCGCTGTTGGCCTTGCCACCAACACGGATGTCAACGAGGCAGTCAACCAGGCTGCCCGGAACCAGGGCACGGTGGGGCTGGTGGGCATCATTGTCCTGCTGGTCATCCTGTTCCTGTCCTACTACTGCGGCGGCTACGTGGCAGGGCGAATGGCGCGCTTCAACGGCGCCAAGCAGGGCGTCATGGTGTGGATCTGGGCGCTGATCGTGGCAGTACTCGTTTCCATCCTTGGCCTCGTGTTCGGACAGCAGTTCAACGTCCTGGCCAACCTGAACAGCTTCCCGCGCATCCCCGTCAATGAAGGCCAGTTGACCACCACCAGCATCATTGCCGCCGTGGTGGTTGCCTTGGTGGCCCTGGTAGGTGCAGTACTGGGCGGACTCGCGGGCATGCACTTCCACCGGAAGGTGGACCGCGCCGGCTTCACGCCGGACAACGACTACGACGACGAGTAGTCAGGCCAGCATCTTCCCGTCCAGATAGAGCCACCGCCGATGTTCCCGGATGAACCTGCTGTTCTCATGCAGGACCCCGCGTTCGCCGCCGTGCCGATAGTAGGCCTTGAACTCCACGGTCCCTTCGGTATCCAGCGGCCCGCCCCGGGACGTGGAAAGGATATCCAGGCGCCGCCATTCCATCCCCGGGTCCAGTTCCAGCTCCGCCGGCGCTGTCCGGGGATGCCAGGTGCGCCGGAGGTAGTCACCGTCAAGGAGCACGAACGCGCTGTACCGGGAGCGCATCAACTGCTCCGCGGTGGCGGCGTCCGCCGCGCCCCGGTGGAACCGCCCGCAACACTGTGCGTACGGCTCTCCGGACAGGCACATGCAGTTTTCGTGGTCCCTGGACTCGGTCATCCAACCGATGCTGCCACATGGGTAACAGCTTTGCTACAACCAGGGAAGCAGCCGGGCACCCGGCGGCACGGCCCCGCAAAAATCCGTAAGGTGGAGAAGGAGCCGGCGCGCAGGCAGAGTGGTGCCGCCCCCGGCCCCGCTGCAGGCAGAGAGGAGAGATGACGTGGAAAATCCGGATACGCTCATCCTCAACCTGACTTTTTTGGGCACCGTGGGAGTCGCCTTCCTGATGTTCCTGGTCCTCTTCCTGCTGGGGGTCATCACCTTGGTCCTGGCAGGACTAGGCCGGCTCGCCGCCGTTTTGCTGTTGGCCCTGTTCGGCAGGGGCACCGGAAACGAATCACTCCCGCTGGTGCGCTTGACCGGGCCTGCCGGTAGCCGGCCGGGCACGGCCGACGACGCTGCTGGCGCGGCATCCGCAGCGCGCCGGCCACGCGCCGGACTGCTCGTGCGGGCCTTCCGCCGCCGGCCGGGGAAGACGCCCCGTGGTTGGCGCACCGCGCTGAAACCCGCCCACGTAAAGTCGTCGCTGCGCACCGCCGTCGAACACCACCCTGCGCTGGCTGCCGCCCGCCGCGAACCGCCCGTCCTGACGGAGGACTGGGCCGCCGCCGTCGCGGATGCGGACGCCCGCGCAAAGGCGAGGGCGCGTGCAGCAAAGCCGCAAATAAAACTCTCGGTGCGCGATCTTCCTGATCCAAGAGTGCCGGCTGAAAAGGTGGCGGAAGTGGCGCCGCTGGTGGAGTCCGCGCTTGATAACAGCCGCCCTTCCCACGAGCTGCCGCGGTCCTTCAAGAAGCCGCAGGTCCCCCGCCCCCTGGCTCCGCTGGACACCGGCTCGCTGCTGTCCCTGTCCGGTCCGGCGCACATCAGCAAGGCGGCAGCGGAAACAGGCAAGGGTCCAGGAACGGGCTCCGCTTCAAAGGGTAGACAGCCCTTACCCTGAGCAACCATCTGGGCTAGCGTGAAACCCATGGAATTCAGATACCTCGGAAACAGCGGGTTCAAAGTCTCGGAAATCACGTTCGGCAACTGGCTCACGCACGGCTCGCAGGTTGAAAACGACGTCGCCTCGCAGTGTGTGCGCGCCGCCCTTGACGCCGGCATCAGCACGTTCGACACCGCCGACGTCTATGCCAATACGGCTGCGGAAACCGTCCTGGGCGAAGCCCTGAAGGGCGAGCGCCGCGAATCCCTCGAGATCTTCACCAAGGTTTACGGACCCACCGGTCCCAAGGGCAAGAATGACCTTGGCCTGTCCCGGAAGCACATCATGGAGTCCATTAACGGCTCCCTCCGGCGGCTCCAAACGGACTACGTGGACCTCTACCAGGCCCACCGCTACGACTTCGAAACCCCGCTTGAAGAGACCATGCAGGCGTTCGCGGACATTGTCCGGCAGGGCAAGGCCCTGTATATCGGCGTCAGCGAGTGGACCGCGGAGCAGCTGCGTGAAGGCCACGCCCTGTCCAAGGAACTCGGCTTCCAGCTGATCTCCAACCAGCCGCAGTATTCCATGCTGTGGCGGGTCATCGAGGCGGAGGTTGTGCCGGCGTCGGAGGAGCTGGGCGTGTCCCAGATAGTCTGGTCGCCCATGGCCCAGGGCGTCCTCAGCGGCAAATACCTTCCGGGCCGGCCCGCCCCCGAAGGCAGCCGCGCCACGGATGAGAAGGGCGGAGCCAAGATGATCGAGCGCTGGATGCGCGACGACGTCCTGGCCGGCGTCCAGGAGCTCAAGCCCATTGCCGAGGAAGCCGGGCTGTCCATGCCGCAGCTGGCGGTGGCCTGGGTGCTGCAGAACCCGAACGTTGCCTCAGCCATCGTGGGCGCCTCCCGCCCCGAGCAGATCGCGGACAGCGTGGGCGCTGCAGGCGTGAAGCTTGAACCGGAGGTCCTGAAGAAGATCGATGACGCCATCGGTTCGCTGGCCGAGCGCGATCCCGCCCAGACCAAGTCCCCGGCCAAACGGGAAGCATAGGCGGCCGGTGGCTTCCGAACTCCCGGACTTAGCCGTCACGGGTTCCACCGGCGGGCTGGGCGGAATGGTGGCGCGGCAGCTTGCCGGGCTGGGTTCCGCCCAGCGCCTGCTGGTCCGCGATGCCGCCCGCGCCCCTGAGCTGGACGCCGCCACGGCTGACGTGTGCAGCTATGAGGATTCGGCAGCCGCCCGGCGCGCCCTCGAGGGAGTGAAAGTCCTGTTCATGGTGTCTGCTGCGGAAACCGAGGACCGGGTGCAGCAGCATCGCGGCTTCGTGGATGCGGCTGCCGCCGCCGGCGTGGAGCATGTGGTGTACACGTCCTTTTATGGCGCGGCGCCGGATGCCGCCTTCACGCTGGCCCGGGACCATTACGCCACTGAGGAGCACATCAGGGCGTCCGGTTTGGAGTTCACGTTCCTGCGGGACAACCTCTACCTTGATTTCCTGCCGCTGCTGGCCGGGGAGGACGGCGTGATCCGCGGTCCGGCCGGCAACGGGGTCTTCTCCGGGGTTGCCCGCGAGGACGTTGCCCGCTGCGCCGTTGCCGTGCTGCGCGACCCCGCCATCCACAAGGGGACCACCTACAATCTGACCGGCCCGGAGGAACTGACGTTGGCACAGGCCGCCGGGATCATTACCGAACAAACCGGGCGGACCATCACCTACCATCCGGAGACTGTGGAGGAGGCGCACGCATCCCGGGCGTCCTACGGCGCCCCGCCTTGGCAGGTGGACGCATGGGTGAGCACGTATACAGCCATTGCCGCCGGGGAGATGGCAGGGATTTCGCCCGATGTCCATGGCCTCACCGGGCAGGACCCGATCAGCCTGGCCGAGTTCCTGGCGCGTCCGCAGCTCTAGCCCCTGCGCTCCCGGGCGGCGCCTCTCCGTTGACGGGCGGGCGGGGCGGGCGTAGACCTGAGGCAAGGGCGCTTCCAGCCCGCCGAGCAGAATCCCAGTCAAAAGAGTCGCAGCGCCATGAAACAGACCTACACGAACCAGCAGTCTTCCGGTCCGGCCACAGCGGCGGGGCGTCCGGCGCCGCCCTCGGCCGCGCCCACCACGGGCCCGCTCACCCCGGAGGAACTCCAGCTGGGTGCGCGCAACCACTCCATGCCGCTGGAGGCGCTCCGCCGGGACATCACTCCGCCCGGGCTCCACTACGTGCTGACGCATTTCGATATCCCTGACGTCGATGCCTCCTCGTGGCACCTCCGGATCGGCGGCGCGGTTGAGATGGCCCTGGAACTGAGCATGGCGGCCCTGCGCAGGGACCCGGCCATCACGGTGCCGGTCACCTTGGAATGCGCGGGGAACGGGCGCTCCCTCCTGAATCCGCGGCCGCTTAGCCAGCCGTGGATCATGGAGGGCGTCGGCACCGCGCACTGGACCGGGGTTCCGCTCGCCTATCTCCTGGGCAAGGCGGGCGTCCTGCCGCACGCTGTCGAGGTGGTGTTCACAGGATCGGACCAGGGTGTCCAGGGCGGCGTCCCCCAGCGCTACGCGCGGAGCCTGCCCATCCATGAAGCGATGCGTCCCGACGTCGTCCTCGCGTACAAAATGAACGGCAGCGAACTGCCGCCGCAGCACGGATATCCGCTCCGGCTGGTGGTGCCCGGCTGGTACGGCATGGCCAGCGTGAAGTGGCTGGAATCCGTTGAGGTGGTCACGGCCCCCTTCCGGGGCTACCAGCAGGAGGTTGCGTACCGCTACCAGGATTCAGCGGACGACGCCGGCACTCCCGTTTCGCGGATCAGGGTGCGTTCGCTGATGGTTCCGCCGGGCATCCCGGACTTCTTCACCCGCAAGCGGCTCCTGAAGCCCGGGCCGGTGCTCCTGCAGGGCAGGGCCTGGTCCGGGAAGGGCGCGGTCACCGGCGTGGAAGTCGGGATCGACGGCACCTGGCAGCCCGCGCACCTGGAGAAGCCGGCCGGCGGATACGCGTGGCGGAAGTGGACCATGCCGTGGGTGGCGGACCCGGGCGTGCACGAGCTTTCCTGCCGCGCAACGGATGAAACCGGCGCAACCCAGCCCTTGGAGCAGAACTGGAACTACCAGGGGCTGGGCAACAACGTGGTGCAGCGGGTGAGCGTGACCGTGGAGTAACCGTTTGGCCGGCCTGGCCTCTGCGCCATGGAGCCGGGGCTATACTCGGTGCCAGCCATGACCAGCCTTCCTTCCTCCCCTGCCAGTGTCCGCATTGATGCGTGGCTGTGGGCCATCCGCGCCTACAAGACCCGCTCTGCCGCCACCGCCGCCTGCCGCGCCGGCCATGTCCGCCTGAACGGCAGCCCGGCCAAGGCGTCCGCGACGCTGGTCACGGGCGACACCGTGACGGTGCGGATGTCCGGCTACGAACGCATCCTTGAAGTGCGCCGGCTGATTGCCAAGCGTGTTGGTGCCGAGGCGGCCTCCCACTGTTTCACCGACCACACGCCGCCGCGACCGGTTGCCCCGGCACTTGGCCTGCCGCAGCGCGACCGGGGTGCGGGCAGGCCCACAAAGAAGGACCGCCGCGAGATGGAACGGCTCCGCGGTTCCGCATGAGCGACCTTGTCCTGGAGAACGTGCGGATACCGGGGGACGACGCTCCCGTCAGCGTGCATATCAGCCGCGGCCGCGTGAGCCGGATCGGGGCTGCTGCGGAATTCCCCTCCGCCGCCCCCGTGATTGATGCGGAAGGGCGCCACCTGATTCCGGGGCTGTGGGATGAGCACGTCCACATGACCCAGTGGGCGCTGCACGCCAACCGTATTGACCTCTCGGCTGCCGGAACCGCCCGGGAAGCTGCCGCCGTCGTCCGTTCCTTCTTGTCCGGAGCCGACCCGTCGGTGACCGCCGTCGGCGTCGGCTTCCGGGACGCGCTGTGGCCGGACGAGCCCTCCCTGGCACTGCTGGATTCCGCCACCGGCAGCCAGCCGACGGCGCTGGTCAGCCACGACCTGCACAGCGTATGGCTCAACTCGGCCGCGGCCAGCCGGTATGGAGTGCGGGTTGAGGCTTCTGGTTTGCTGCGCGAGGAGCCCGCATTTGCCCTGACCCGGGAGCTGGGGCGGCTGCCGGACACGGTCCTGGATGGCTGGGTCCGTGACGCCGCCCGGGCGGCTGCTGCCCGCGGCGTGGTGGGCGTGGTGGATTTTGAGATGACGTGGAACCGGGACCCGTGGCTGCGGCGCATCGCCGGCGGGTTTGACGCTTTGCGGGTGGAGGCCGGTGTTTATCCGGCGAACCTTGAGCGTGCCGTGGCCGAAGGCATGCGGACGGGGCAGGAGGTCGACGGCGGCGGCGGGTTGCTGAGCGTGGGACCGCTTAAGGTGCTCATTGACGGTTCCCTTAATACCAGGACTGCCTATTGCGTGGATCCCTACCCATTCGGCGGGTGCGGGCTGCTAACGGTGAGTGCTGGCGAGCTGGCGGCGTTGCTGGGGCGGGCGCGGGACACGGGGTTTGTTCCCGCCGTCCACGCCATCGGGGATGCGGCCAACCAGGTGGCCCTTGATGCATTTGAAAGTGCAGGTGTTGGCGGCCGGATCGAGCACGCCCAGTTCGTCCGCCGGGAGGACTTTGCGCGTTTCGGGCCGCTGGGGGTGGCGGCCAGCGTCCAGCCGGTCCACGCACTGGATGACCGGGACGCCGCGGATTCCAACTGGGCCGGGCGGACGGACCGCGCCTTTCCGCTGCGGTCACTGCTCGATGCCGGGGCTTCGCTGCTGCTGGGTTCGGATGCACCGGTGGCGCCGCTCGAACCGTGGTTGGCGATGTCCGCCGCTGTCCTGCGGGCACGCAGCGACGGGCGCGGGCCCTGGCATCCGCAGGAAGCCATCACGCGGGAGGAGGCCCTCCTGGCTTCCGCCCGGGGCCGCTCGCGTGTGTGTGTTGGCGACGCCGCTGACCTGGTGCTCCTGGACGGGGATCCGCTGACTGTGCCGGACGGGGAGTTCGTCGCGATGCCGGTGGCGGCCACGATGCTTGCCGGACGTTTTACCTACGACGGCGGATTGGCTTAGTTCCGGGTCCTTCTAACCTTTGGCGCGGGCCCTCACGAGGTTTGCGAAGGGCAACCTGCCGTACACGTCAACAAAGGCTGAGTGATAGTCCGCCTCGGCCGTGGTGAGCTGTTCCGCGGGGAGTTCCTTCCAGGCGATGACCAGCATTTCGGCGTCTGCGAGCTGCCAGACCAGGCGGCCGTCCCAGTGCCCCGGCGGCTTGCCCTGCCCGAAGTCCAGGAACTCCTGGATTTGCCTCCTGAGGCCGCGGTTGCCTTTACTGCCGGGGCCGGCTTTGCCCAGGTAAAGAGCCGCGGCGGTGTCCACCCATTCGGCGGCCAGGGCTGCTTCGGGGAGCGACGGGTCCTTCTTCTTGAAGACGCCGGCGGTGCTTTTCTGGAGGAAGCGGGGTTGGAACCCTTCCGGTGCCAGCACGGCGAAGAGCCCGGTTCCCTGGGGGATCCGCATGGCATCGAGCGCGCCGATTGGCCGGAAGCCGGCGAAGCCCTCCGCTTTCAGGCCCTTCTTGGTGAACTCCATATCCTCATTCAACAGCACGGCCTGTGCCCGTACGGCCTGCGGGGCTTGCCTTGGTTATCCACATACGCGCCGGCGGACCGGATTTTGGCACACCCTGCTGGAAGACTTTGTCTATGGAAGCGGCGACGACAGCGGCAACGGGCCTGGCGGCGAAAGCAGGGCTGGAGGCAGCTGCGGGGCTGGAGGCGGGTGGCCTTGCGCGGCCTTGCGTTGCCGATGCCTTTCGCGCGTTGGCTGCCGTCCGTCCCGCCGTTGACGGCCCGGGTATGATCGACCAGCTCCGCGGACTCGAGGACCTGAAATCTGCGGCTACCGCGAAGCAGGCCGAAATCGCCGCGGCTTTCGACCTCACCCGGCGCCGGGAGCAGGCCGCCGCCGGTGTCCCGGCCGCTGAACAGGGTACCGGGGTGGCGGCGGAAATTGCGTTGGCGCGGCGGGAGCCCCCTGCCCGCGGCGCGAGGCTCCTGGGCCTGGCAAACGCCCTGGCCACCGAGATGCCCCGCACCCTGGCCGCTTTGCGGTCCGGGCAGCTGAACGAATGGCGCGCCACCCTCATCGTGAAGGAAACGGCCTGCCTTTCCGCCGCAGACCGGTGCGCCGTGGACGAGGAGATCGCCGCGGACACCGGCGCCCTGGTCGGCGCCGGGGACCGGGCCATCACCGCCGCCGTCCGCGCCGCCGCGTACCGGCGCGACCCCCACTCGGTGGCTAAACGCGCTTCCCGTGCCGTCACGGACCGCTGCGTCAGCCTGCGGCCGGCGCCTGACACCATGACCTACCTGACCGCACTCCTCCCGGTCAGCCAGGGCGTCGCCGCCTACGCGGCCCTGACCCGCCACGCGGACACGGTGAAGTCCGCTGGGGATGACCGGTCCCGGGGCGCGATCATGGCCGATGAACTCGTTGAACGCGTCACCGGCACCCCGGCCGGGATCAGCGGCATCGAAGTCCAGCTCGTCATGACCGACCGCACCCTCCTCCAGGGCGACAGCGAACCCGCCCGCCTCACCGGCTACGGCACCGTCCCCGCCCACTGGGCCCGAAAAGCAGTCCTCGACTCGGCGGCCGGCTCGAAGTTAGCGGGCCTTGGAGCGGCTGGTCCAAGATTCACGGGTGCCGGATCTCTGGGTTCAGGATCAGCACGCCCGGCAACCAAGACTGCCAGCGGCGCGGACGATGCCCAATATCAGGTCTGGCTCCGCCGGCTCTACACCGCCCCCGGCGCCGGGGACCTCCTGGCCATGGACTCCAAAGCCCGGCTCTTCCCGCCCGGGATCCGCCGCTTCCTCCAGATCCGCGACAACACCTGCCGCACCCCCTACTGCGACGCCCCGATCCGCCACCACGACCACATCATCTCCTGGCACCAGGGCGGACCCACCACCAGCACCAACGGCCAAGGCCTCTGCGAAACCTGCAACCACACCAAGGAAACACCCGGCTGGACCGCCACACCAATCACCAAACCTGGACAGCGTCACACAGTGGAACTCCAAACCCCCACCGGCCACACCTACCACTCCACAGCGCCGCCGCTGCCGGGCACCGCCCCGGCTAATACACCCCCTATCTGACACAGCACTGGCCGACACCGCAACAGTTGGCACGCAAGTGAGCGCGGGGCCGGCATCCGGGCCGGCACTTGACGGGCTGCCGTGGCGCCATCGCCGAAAACACCACCGACGGGCCAAAGCAGCCAAGCGCGCCCGCCACAGGCAATCCCTGACGGCGTGAGGACATAGCACGCTAAGGATCACCGGAAATGCCTTCTTTAGCGTGCTCCGCGCACAAGGGAGAGAGAACTTCCCCTGCCCACCCTTCAGCCCGGAAGCGTAGAGTGGCATAAGACGCCTGATTCTGGACGCCTTGCTGCTGAGGGAGAAATCGTGACGATTGATTGGGACGAGAAAAAGGCCCTGCTACAGGAACCGAACATTGCCAAGGTCACGCAGCTGTGCGATGAACTGATGGAAAAGAAGCCAGGGTCTGTCGTCCCCTATATCGACCCTGTGCATGACGAGGATGAGTGCCGGATTGTCAGCCTGCAGGTCAGCCCCGGGAAGGGCACCGAGTCCGGCTTCGTCTCGCATTACAACGACGACGAGGCCGCCCGCCGCGCCACCCAGATCTATGAACTGGCGGAACTCGATCCCCGCTATGTGATGCCGTGGAACGCCTATCCCTGGGTCCGCGACCCGGACATGCCCTCCGCCCTGAATGTGCAGGAGAAAACGGACGGTCTGCGCCCGTTCCGGCAGTTCCTGAAGATCAACTCCCGGGTCTCGGCAATCATCGCCCACGGTACCGATGCATCGACCTTCCTCACCCTCTTCGAGAAGACCTACCACCAGTCCCTGAAAAACAGCGGCATCAAGATATACAAGGCCACCGCCTTGGGAGGACGGGCCTTCGCCGTTTCCGAAACGAAACAGGAAGAGCTCCTGGCCAAGAACGTGGATGTTTACAAGGACGCCATGCAACGGGCCGGGATCCAGCACCTCTAGCCTGGCAGGTCCAGAGAGTCCTCGCCGACGCTCGCCATGAATGATTCAGGACCTGACACGACCAGGCCTCCCAGCGTGAAGAGCACCACCGGCAACGCCGGCAGCCGGAGGGTGGCGGGACCGCCGCTGACGGCCTTCCGCTTCATTCTGGTCTTCGGCGTTGTCAGCGCTCTGATGGACATGGTCTACGAAGGTGCCAGGAGCGTCACTGGCCCCTTCCTGGGCGCGCTTGGCGCCTCGGCCCTCCTGATCAGTGTCATCACGGGCGCCGGTGAGGCAGTCGCCCTCGTTCTGCGCCCGGTCTTCGGACGCTTGGCGGACCGGCCCCGGCTAAGGTGGGCATTGGCGCTCACGGGCTACGGACTCACCGCGCTCTCGGTGCCCCTTCTGGGGATCACCAGCGCCTTGTGGATTGCCTGCCTGCTCGTCCTGATGGAGCGCCTGGGCAAAGCCGTGCGGAGCCCGGCAAAGGACACCATGCTCGCGGAAGCCGGCACCCGGCTGGGCCGCGGCAAGAC
This sequence comes from Pseudarthrobacter sp. GA104, assembly GCF_009741265.1. GTDB lineage: Bacteria > Actinomycetota > Actinomycetes > Actinomycetales > Micrococcaceae > Arthrobacter. The sequence goes on along the minus strand of NZ_WOWL01000001.1, from coordinate 2,388,622 downwards.
CTTTGCTTTCCACGAAGCCCTCGACCAGGCGGGAGCCTTCCTCGGCCCGCTCCTGATCGGTGTGGCCTTCTCGCTCTCCGGCAGCTACGGCCCGGGGTTCCTCCTGCTTGCTCTTCCCGGAGTGGCAGCAATGCTGCTCCTCGTCTGGCTCAGTAAACGCGTCCCTGACCCGTCCCTCTATGAACAACACCAGCCCCCCGACGGCTCCGTCAGCCACTCGGGATCAGCCACCCCGGGTCCGGCAGTGGCGACTCCCCAGGCGTCGTCCAGGATTCCCCGGCAATTCTGGATGTACGCAGCATTCAGCAGCCTGACTATGTTCGGCTATGCAACGTTCGGGCTCCTGTCATTCCACCTCGTAGCCACCGGGCTCCTGCCGCCTGCCGTGGTGCCTGTCCTCTATGCGGTAGCCATGGCGGTCGATGCCGTGGCAGCTCTGGCATCCGGCTGGCTCTACGACAAAATCGGCTTGAAGGTCCTCATCGCCCTCCCACTTCTCGCAGCGGCCATCCCGTGGTTCGGTTTCAGCAACCACACCGCACTGGCGGTCGCGGGTGTGCTGATGTGGGGAGCCGCCATGGGCGTTCAGGAAAGCACCATGCGTGCAGCCGTCTCCGAACTGGCACCTACAGGACGGCGTGGCAGTGCCTACGGTATCTTCACCGCCTGCTACGGCATCGCATGGCTGGCCGGGAGCGTCCTCATCGGACTTCTGTACGAACGGTCAATATTCGCCCTCGCCGTTACCCTGACCGTCATCCAAGCCGCGGCCCTGGCCGTCTTCGTCATTGTCCGGCCCCACCATGCGTCCGGCTCCTGAGATCTCAGGCCCCGCGCCACATCTGGTCAGCCCGCAGCGCGGATCAGCCTTCCAGCAGTCTTCTCCGGTGCTTCAACTCCTTGACCCACGCCCTGGTGACGAGGTCCGGGAACGGCGAGCCGCCGTCGTCGTTATTCTTCTGTCCGGCCCCGTTCAGGCCGCGGAAAGCCGTCCCGGATTCCAGGTCCGCCAAAAGCGGTCCTGACGCCTTTAAGGCAATCTCCAGCACTTGGGCAGCCGTCCGCCCGGTGAGTCCGAGCTCCGTCGCCCAGCCCAGGAAGTGGCGGCGGGAAATCCCGGTCCGTTTGCCATTCATGGCCAGCGCCAGAGTCTTGTCGCCGTAGACCACTGTGGAGGGGATGTCGTAGACGGGCGCGATGGTCCACTCGCCGGAAGGCAGCTGGACCATCGAGACGTTCTTGGCATGCAGGTCCCCGTTTCCCGTCAGCCACGCGTAGGCGCCCTGGATGGCAAGGTTCCTGAGGGCCGGAAGGGGTGCCGTGCAGTGGTCCGCGAGCGCGCGGCAGACCTGTGAATAGCTGACGTTGTACTTGTCCGCCGGATAGAGCTTCAGCACCTGCGCACCGTCTTCGACGGCCAGCCGCCGCACCCCATCCGATCCGCCGCCGGGCACGGGAACGCGGTCGAAGCGCTCCACCAGCAGCCCCGGGCGGCCCGCAACATCATGCATCAGCCGGACGCGGCTCAGCGGAATCCTCAGCTTGGCCGCGTAACGAAACATCACCAGCTCGTTCTCCACCACATGCGGGAACTCGGGGGCGTTGAGTTTGAGGATGAACTGGCGACCGGCGCCGGCCACCGGCACCGAGATCATTCCGGCCGACAGCTTGTCCTGCACCCCGGCCAGTGCCACCGGGTCGATCAGATCGGGGTCGCCCAGCAGCTGGTCGAAATCCACGGCTTGTTTTGGATCAACCCGGACCGCATGGTCATCCGGATCCAGCGGCTCCCCGTGGCCCACGATTTGCACATCACCCACAGGATTGGCGCCGGCCGCGATAAGCAGGGAGAGATCGTCATCAGCGCTGGTCTTGATGGACCGCCGCAGCGCATTAAGGCGCCGGCCCTCGGGCAGCAGGCCGGTGAAGTAGGGCGGGGCGGCCCCTGCCGCGGACAGCACCGGTTCGCTGGTGAGCGGCAGGGAAGTCGCGACGGCGGGTCCCCCGGTTCGGAGGTAGGCGGGCAGGTAGCTGAACCGCGTGCCGCCGTCGTGCCTTTCGAGCCGGGCAGCGAGCACGCCGGCCTTGTAGATGTCCGCGATGCGGTGCCTCACTGCTCGGCGCTGCTCTCCGGACCGGCGACCGCACGTACGGCTTGGCTGGTGCGCGTGGCGATCTGCAGCTCCAGCCCAAGGGTTTCGAGGAGCGCAACGAGGGAATCCAGCTGGACGCTTGGCTTGCCCTGCTCCACGAAGCGCACGAAACGCTCGGAGACGCCTGCCATGTGGGCGAGGTCCTGCTGCGTCAGGCGGAGGAACGTGCGCCGGGCGCGCACCTCGGCGGCGAGCTGCTCGGAAAAGGAACGCGTGGGAAGCCTCCTCAGGTACGAACGTGGCGGTTAGTCGTCACCAGAAGCCTACTCCGGCCAGAGGGCACCCGTACACAGCATTTCCGGTACGAGCGTGCCGATCCTACCCCTGAGATAGACGAGCGCTAGAAGAGCGGTGCGGTGTTCTTCTCCACCAGGGCGGGATTGCCTACCGATTCCCGCTTCTTCCTGAGGAATCCGGCCCGCTGGTACCGCTGCGCCATGATGAACCCGGCGGGCGTGCCCTGCTCGTAGGACTCAACGAAGACGGCCTCCTGCCGCCCCTCCGACGTTGTCATGAAACCGTCCCAGGCAAGGGCGACGCGATCTGGCAGCGGTTCCTGCAAAACCGACTCCCGGGCGGCCGCAACACCTGCCTCAAGCTGGCCATCCACAAGATAACGCTGCAGGCTGCGCTGCCCCCCATGCTCCCGGATGACAAACGGGACCAGGTCCGTGCCGGACGAGACCACCGAATCAATGGCGTGATCCAGTGCCATAAATGCAAGGTTGACGAGTTCCTCCGAGTATTCGTCCATAGCAGGAGGCTAACGGGCCGGGCAGAGGAAAAGAATAGCGACGGCGGCCCTACATTGACACGCGCTGTGACCCCTGCCATATTTAAAGCGTGAACCTGTCAGACAGCCGGACAGCAGGACAGCCTGCACCCCTTGCGCGGCTCAGCGCTGCCGAAGCGGTGTTCAACGCGATCCGGCAGGACATCGAGTCCGGCCTGGTTCCGGTGGGCAGCAAGCTCAGTTCCGAGGCCAGCCTCTCGCAGCAGTACGGGGTAAGCCGCTCGGTCATCCGCGAAGCCCTGCGCTCCTGCACCGCGCTGGGCCTGACGGTCACCAAGACCGGGAAGGGGACGTTCGTCGTCGCGGACAAGGTGGCCAACGACCTCATGCTCGGCCAGTACTCCGCCCGCGACCTGACCGAAGCCAGGCCGCACATCGAAGTCCCTGCCGCCGGGCTGGCCGCCGAACGGCGCACCGAGGAGGAGCTGGAAACCCTCCGCCACCTGGTGGCCGCCATGGCCACCGAGACAGATCCGGAATCCTGGGTTGCCCTGGACTCCACCTTCCATGCGGCCATCGCCGGCGCCAGCGGAAACAAGGTGTTCGCAAGCGTGGTGGCGGACATCCGCGGAGCCCTGGCGCATCAGTCCGAAACCTTGAACATGGTGGCAGACAGGCAGCACGCCTCCGACGTGGAACACCAGGAGATCCTCGCCGCCATAGAGGCCGGCTCCCCGGAAGCGGCGCGCAAGGCAATGGCCTACCACCTCCACGCCGTGGGCCAGGCCCTCGACTCCATCCTCAACAACTAGCCACAACCAAGTACCCCACCCAAGGAATCCATGCCCTCCCCTGTGCTTTCTGCTGCCCGCGACGCTGCTGCGCTGCTTCCGCAGCACGCTCCCCTGGTCACCGCCACCCGTGACGGACTGGTGGAAAGCATCCACTACGGATCGGCCATCGCCCTCGAAGCGGACGGCACTATGGCAGCGGCGGCAGGCGCACCCTCGGCGCCGTTCTACCCCCGGTCCTCCCTCAAGCCGCTCCAGGCCGTCGCCATGGTCCGCGCCGGCCTCGAGCTCCCGGCAGACCTCCTGGCCCTGGCCGCCGCGAGCCACTCGGGCGGCGCAATGCACCGCCAGGGAGCGCTGCGGATCCTCGAACAGCACGGGCTCAGCGTCAGCGACTTCGGCAACAGCAGGGATCTCCCCTACGGCGCAAGCGAGCGCGAAGAATGGCTGCGCACCGGGGGCCGTTCCACGCAGCTCACCCAGAACTGCTCCGGCAAGCACGCTGCCATGGCAGCCACGTGCGTCATCAACGGCTGGCCCGTCGAGGGCTACCTGGATCCGTCGCACCCGCTGCAGCGGCTGGTTGCGGAGACCGTTACCGAACTGGCCGGGGAAGAGCCGCTCGGCCTCAGCACCGACGGCTGCGGAACACCGCTGTTTGCCCTGACCTTGTCCGGCATGGCCCGCGCCTTCGGGCTGATTGCCCGCGCCGCCGCGGAGGACGACGCCGGCGTTGGTGCACACGACGCCGAAGCCGCCGTCGGCCTCGCCATGCAGCAGCACCCGGAGATGGTGGCCGGCGAAGGCCGCGACGTCACCGAACTGATGCGCCTGCTTCCAGGCGCGGTGGCGAAGGACGGCTTTGAAGGCGTCCAGCTGGTGGGCCTGGCGGATGGCCGGTCCGTGGGCGTGAAGATTTCCGACGGCGGCGACCGCGCCCGGATGCCGGCCACCGTCAAGCTGCTGGAGGCACTGGGCGTGGACACCGCTCCGCTGGCTGCCCTCGCAACCGCCCCGGTCCTCGGCGGAGGCCGCCAGGTGGGCCTGCTGCAGGCCACCGGCTTCCTCTCCGAACCTTTCCTGTCCACACCCGTCAACGAAGCCCCGTAAGGACACATGACCACCGTCGAGACAACCGCCCCAGCACCGAGCCGCTCAGAACACGACCTGCTCGGCGACCGCGACATCCCCGCCCACGCCTATTGGGGCGTCCACACGCTCCGGGCCGTGGAAAACTTCCCCATCACCGGCCAAAAGCTCTCGTCCAACATGCACCTGGTCCGCGGACTGGCAGCGGTCAAGCTGGCCGCCGCCCGCACCAACCGCGAACTTGGCCTGCTGGACGCCGAACGCGCGGACGCCATCGAGCAGGCCTGCCAGGATGTCCTGGACGGACAGCTGGCCGACCAGTTCGTGGTGGACGTCATCCAGGGAGGTGCCGGGACGTCGTCGAACATGAACGCCAACGAGGTCATCGCCAACCGCGCCCTCGAAATCCTGGGCCACCCCAAGGGCGACTACGCCCGCCTCCACCCCAATGACCACGTCAACCTCAGCCAGTCCACCAACGACGTGTACCCCACGGCGGTCAAGCTGGGCACCATCTTCGCTGCGCGGGAACTGCTGGACGCGCTGGCGGAACTGGAGGAGGCCTGCGCCTCGAAGGCCCTGGAATTCCGCACCGTGGTCAAGATGGGCCGCACCCAGCTGCAGGACGCGGTCCCCATGACCCTGGGCCAGGAATTCGGCAGCTACGCCATCACCATCGGCGAAGACCGGCTGCGCCTCGCCGAGGCCGAACTGCTAATTCACGAGATCAACCTTGGCGCCACCGCCATCGGCACCGGCCTGAATGCCCCCGCCGGCTATGCGGCAGCAGCATGCCGCCACCTGGCGGAAGTCACCGGCCTGCCGCTGGTGACCGCACCGGACCTGATCGAAGCCACCCAGGACGTGGGCGCCTTCGTCCACCTGTCCGGTGTACTCAAGCGCGTGGCCGTGAAGCTGTCCAAGATCTGCAACGACCTCCGCCTGCTCTCCTCCGGCCCCCGCGCCGGATTCGGCGAAATCAACCTCCCGGCCGTCCAGTCCGGCTCCTCCATCATGCCCGGCAAGATCAACCCGGTGATCCCGGAAGTGGTCAGCCAGGTGGCCTACGAAGTCATCGGAAATGACGTCACCATCACCATGGCCGCCGAAGCCGGGCAGCTCCAGCTCAACGCCTTCGAACCCATCATCGTCCACAGCCTCCACAAGAGCATCTCCCACCTGGAAGCCGCGTGCCGCACCCTTACGGCCCGCTGCATCCGGGGCATCACCGCCAACACCGAACACCTCCGCCGCACGGTGGAACAGTCCATCGGCCTGGTCACGGCCCTCAATCCCCACCTGGGCTACGCCACCGCCACCGCCATCGCCAAGGAAGCCCTGGCAACAGGCAAGGGCGTAGCCGAACTGGTCCTGGAACACGGCCTCCTCACGGACGTGCAGCTCCAGGAGCTCCTCAGCCCCGAACGCCTCGCCAACCTCAGCAAGTAGCCATTAAGGACACCCCATGACGAATCCCCCCATCCCAGACCACATCATTGACGGCGGGCACGCCCATGCCTCCGAGACCGCCCTGCATGCCGAGGACAAGGGCTACCACAAGAACCTCAAGCCCCGGCAGATCCAGATGATCGCGATCGGCGGTGCGATCGGCACCGGCCTGTTCCTCGGCGCCGGCGGCCGGCTCAACGCCGCGGGCCCGTCCCTGGTCATCGCCTACGCCGTCTGCGGGTTCTTCGCGTTCCTGATCCTGCGCGCCCTGGGCGAACTGGTCCTGCACCGCCCCTCCTCCGGCTCGTTCGTCTCCTACGCCCGCGAATTCTTCGGCGAAAAAGCCGCCTTCGTGTCCGGCTGGTTCTACTGGATCAACTGGGCCACCACCACCATCGTGGACATCACCGCCGCCGCCCTCTACATGAACTTCTTCGGCAACTACATCCCCTGGATGGCAGCCGTCCCGCAATGGGCCTGGGCACTGACCGCCCTGATCGTGGTCCTCGCCCTGAACCTCGTCTCCGTGAAGGTCTTCGGCGAAATGGAATTCTGGTTCGCCCTGATCAAGGTCGCCGCCCTGGTCATCTTCCTCATCGCCGGCACCTACTTCGTCATCTTCGGCACCCCCGTGGACGGCCAGCAAGTCGGCCTGAGCCTCCTCTCGGACAACGGCGGCATCTTCCCCAACGGCCTGCTCCCCATGATCATCCTCATGCAGGGCGTCCTCTTCGCCTACGCCTCCATCGAACTCGTCGGCACCGCCGCCGGCGAAACCGAAAACCCCGAAAAAATCATGCCCAAAGCCATCAACTCCGTAGTCTTCCGCATCGCCGTGTTCTACGTCGGCTCCGTCATCCTCCTGGCCCTGCTGCTGCCCTACACCTCCTACGAAAAGGGCGTCAGCCCCTTCGTCACGTTCTTCGGCTCCATCGGCATCCAGGGCGTGGACGTCATCATGAACCTCGTCGTCCTCACCGCCGCCCTGTCCTCCCTCAACGCCGGCCTCTACTCCACCGGACGCATCCTGCGCTCCATGTCCGTCAACGGCTCCGCCCCGCGCTTCGCCTCCCGCATGAACAAAGCAGGCGTCCCCTACGGCGGCATCGCCATCACCGCCGCCGTCTCCCTCCTGGGCGTCCCCCTGAACTACCTCGTCCCCGCCCAGGCCTTCGAAATCGTCCTCAACGTCGCCTCCGTGGGCATCATCATGACCTGGGCAACCATCGTCCTATGCCAAATCCAGCTCAAACGCTGGGCCGACAAAGGCTGGCTCGAACGCCCCACCTTCCGCATGATCGGCGCCCCCTACACCGGCTACCTCTCCCTGCTCTTCCTCGTGGGCGTGCTCGTGATGGTCTTCATCGACTCCCCCCTCACCATGCTCGTCACCGCCATCGCCTCCGCCCTCATGGTCGCAGGCTGGTACGCCTGCCGCACCCGCATCCGCGAAATCGCCGAAACCCGCGAAGGCTTCACCGGCCTCTCCCCCGTGGTCGCCAACCCGCCGGCGGCCGCCTTCAAGAAGTAAGCCACCGTCCTTTACGTCCGACGGCGGCACGCAGGTTCTGGAGCTGCAGAACCTGTGTGCCGCCGTCGCGGTTTAAAGCTCGACGCTTGAGGCGGCCGGCGGACCAGTTACTTGGCGGGATCCACCACCATCGCCGATCCGCCGCCGCGCCTTGCCGGCTCGGCCGCGGCGACCACCAGTCCGTCATCCAGGAACTCAATCGCCGTGGCGGCGCCAATTTCTGCCGCCGAGGTTCCGGGGGCGCCCGCTGCCACAAGCTTGTGCTTGTACGTCGACGCCAGGACGGGCCCGTACGCATCGATGAAGGCCTGTTCAGCCACAACATTTTCCGTGTTCCGCTGGGTGCCGCGGGGAGCAGCCAGGGCCTCCGAGATGGTCATCCCCAGGTCAATACGGTTGATGAGCGTCTGCAGGACGGTGGTGATGATGGTGGAACCGCCCGGCGAGCCGAGTGCCACGAAAGGTTCGCCCTCTTTCAGGACGATGGTGGGCGACATGGACGAGCGGGGCCGCTTGCCCGGCTGGATCCGGTTGGGATCCGTTTCGCTGTACACCACCGAGAAGTCCGTGAGCTCGTTGTTGAGGATGAATCCCCGGCCGGGAACCACGATGCCGGAACCGCCGGTCTGCTCGATGGTGAGGGTGTACTCCACCACGTTGCCCCACTTGTCTGAAACGGTCAGGTTGGTGGTGGAGATGTTCTCGGTGTCCTTCTCATCGGCGAGCGCTGCCGGCTTCACCGGGCACACGCCGTCGTACGACGTGACGTCTCCGGCGGTCTGCAGCGGCTTGACGGCCGCCGCCAGCGGATTGATCTCGCAGGCCCGTTCCTTGCCGAACACCGGGTCCAGGAGCGCATTCGTGGGAACGTCCACAAAGGCGGGATCGCCGACGTACTTGGCGCGGTCCGCGAAGGCAAGCGCGCTGGCTTCGAGGTAGTGGTGCAGCACCTTGGGCACGTCAGCCTTCAGGGACGGAAGATCGAACACCTCCAGGATGTTCAACGCCTCACCCACCGTGGTTCCTCCACTGCTGGACGGGGCCATCCCATAGACGTCGTAGCCGCGGTAGTTCACATGGGTGGGCTCCTGGTCCAGCGCCTCGTAGTCCTTGAGGTCCTTGGTGGTCATGACCCCCGCCGGGCCGGGCAGGGCGGAACCGGGAACCATCGGCGGGTTCTGGACTGTCTCCGCGATCTCCTTCGCAAGGGGACCTTTATAGAAGGCCTTCATGCCCTTCTTGGCCAGGAGCTGGTAGGTATCGGCGATGCCGGGATTCTTGAAGATTGTCCCCACGGCCGGTGCGTCGCCACCCGGCAGGAAGAGCTCACTGGTGGATGTGAAGGGCTGGAACCGGTCCTTGTTGTCCAGCGTCTGCTGCTGGAATGTGGCGTCTACAACAAAGCCCCTGGTGGCAACCTCGATGGCCGGCTCAAGGGCCTCCTCCAGGCTGACGCTCCCCCAGCGCTCGAGTGCGCGTTCCCATGTGGCAGGCGTGCCGGGAACGCCCACTGACATGCCGCTCGTGGCCTGCTTGCGGAACGGGTATGCCGCACCCGTGACAGGGTCAATGAATGCATCCCGGGGCATGGCGGCCGGGGCCGTCTCGCGGCCGTCGATGGTGCTGACTTTGCCGCTGTCGGCGTCGTAGTACACAAAGTAGCCGCCGCCGCCGATACCGGCACTGTACGGCTCCGTGACTCCCAGGGTGGCTGCTGCCGCGACGGCGGCGTCGACGGCGTTGCCGCCCTCGCGGAGGACTTCGATGGCCGCCGCCGAGGCTTCAGGGTCCACGGTGCTGACCGCACCGCCGTAGCCGGTGGCCACGGGTTGTTTTTGGGTTTGCCGCTCGTCAGCGGAAGCGGCGGGGCTCATGATGGCGCCGGTGGTCACGCTCATCGCCAGCGCTGCGGTTACGGCAGCGAGCCGGCGTCCCGGATATGGCATGGTTGCTCCTGAATGGGTGTGGGTGAGGTGGGTCACACGCTACTCCTCGGGCATGACACTCTCAACGGTGCCGCCCACGCTCTTGCCCCGCAGGCTGCCGCGCTCGGTAGCATGAAAGCCATTGCGGGCAGCAGGACCATCAGCGCCGGCGCGCCACAGGGCCGGGGAAGACGAGGTACTCCATGTCAGGATCGAAACTCGCCATCGTCGGCGCGGGGAGCGTCGGCACCTCCCTGGCGTACGCCGCCCTCATCCGCGGTTCAGCCGGCAACATCGCCCTGTTCGACGTCAACGCCGCCAAGGCCGACGCCGAAGTCCTGGACCTCGCCCACGGCACCCAGTTCGCTGCTGCCGCTGCGTCCGTGACCGGCGGCGGTGACATCGCCGTGACGGAGGGTGCGGACGTCGTCGTCATCACCGCCGGGGCCAAGCAGGCGCCGGGCCAGACGCGCCTGGACCTGGCCGGAACCAACGTCCGGATCCTGGAAGACCTCATGCCGCGGCTGCTCGAGCGCTCCCCGGACGCCGTCTACGTCCTGGTCACCAATCCCTGCGATGTGCTCACGGTGGCAGCGCAGCAAATCTCCGGACTTCCAACGGGACGCATCTTTTCGTCAGGAACCGTCCTGGACACCTCCCGACTGCGGTGGCTGCTGGCACGCCGTGCCGGCGTGGCCGTGGCCAGCGTCCACGCCAGCATTATTGGCGAGCACGGAGATACGGAGTTCCCGGCCTGGTCCACCGCCACCATCGGCCCCATCCCGGTCCGCGACTGGAAGGTGGACGGCGAGCGCGTCTTCACCCCCGATTACCTTGCCGAAACGGCACGCGAAGTGACGCAGGCGGCCTACAAGGTCATTGCCGGAAAGGGCGCAACCAACTACGCCATCGGCCTCTCCGGCGCACGCATCGTGGAAGCGCTCCTTCGGGACGAGAACGCGGTGCTGCCCGTGTCCACGGTCCTGGCGGGACAGCACGGAATCTCAGGGGTGGCGCTCTCCCTGCCGAGCATCGTGGGACGCGGCGGCGTCCGCACCGTCCTCGAAATGCCCATGGACGACGGTGAAGTGGCGGCCCTGCAGCATTCCGCGGATACCCTCCGGAACACGCTGGGCACCCTGGGGATCTGAGGGATCTGACCGGCCTGCCCCCTCCCTGTCCTCCAAGAGGCCCTCGTGCCAGAGGCATTCTTTGAGTCAACACGTCCACCCTGTTGACGGCCCGCGGGCTTAGGTCTAGCCTCGGGCACATCCTGCTGTTTCAACGATGAACCTAGTTAAGGAGCACAGCCAGCATGCCGGAATTCATGGACGTCCACCACAATATGGTCGGAATCACCAAGGAGGCCCTCCAGGAGGCCCACAACGCGGACCTTGCCATCCAAGGCGACGAGAGCGTTGACTTCAAATCGGCCTGGGCCGATCCCGAATCAGGTTATGTCTACTGCCTGTCAGAAGCCCCCTCTGCTGACGCTGTGCGTCGTATCCATGAGCGCGCGGGCCACCCCGCAGACGAAGTACATCCTGTTCCGATCAAGGTCTGACCACTGGCCCGTTGGCCGCCATGTAATGCAACGTCCCCGCAACCCTTCGTCGCGGGCTGATCGCCTATGCTCAGCAGAGCGCTTTACCTTGCTGCTCTGTGCAAGCCAGCGACGCAGTTCAACGACGAACCACCCGGGAGACACGGCATGACCAACTGGCGGATCAGGGACTTCCACTCGGCGGACCTGGACGGGATCCTTCACCTGTGGGAGACCCTCAAAGCGAACAATGTGGAACCCGTCTATGCCCTCTCCGAGGTGCTGGCTTCCTGTGAGAAGGACCATGCCGTGGTGGCGGTGCAGGGCGAGCAGGTGGTGGGCGCCGCGGTCGGACGCGCCGCCCACGACCAGGGCTGGATTGTCTTCCTGGCAACGCTGCCCGAGTACCGCGGCCGGGGCATCGGCACCTCGCTGCTCGCCGCCGTCGAAAACCGGATGGCGCCCCACGGCCTGAACAAGCTCTCGGCCCTCATGCCGGAATCGGAAACCCGGGTGGAGGCATTCCTCAGCCGGGGCTTCGCGTTGAAGAAGAACCTGCGCTACTTCGAGCGCACCATTCCCGTCCAGCGGCAGGAACTCGGCGCGCTGGGCCAGCTCGGCGGACGCGTGCTGGCCCGGGACCTGTGGGAAAACGTGGCGGGCATGCGCAAGGAGAAGGAACTGCTGGAACGCCGCCTGGTCCTTCCCCTGGCCGAGGCCGATCTAGCCGATGAATTCGGCGTAGTGCCGCCGCGCGCCGTCGTCCTCTTCGGCCCGCCCGGCACCGGCAAGACCACCTTCGCCAAAGCCATCGCCTCCCGCCTGGAATGGCCCTTCGTTGAGGTGTTCCCCTCCCGGCTCGCGGCCGACCCGCAGGGCCTGGCCGGGGCACTGCGCGAAACATTCCTGGAAATCGCCGAGCTGGAGCACGCCGTGGTGTTCATCGACGAGGTGGAAGAGATCGCCGCCCAGCGCTCGGGCGAGCCGCCGTCACCCCTGCAGGGCGTCACCAACGAGCTCCTCAAGATCATCCCGGCCTTCCGCGAACAGCCCGGCCGGCTGCTGGTGTGCGCCACCAACTTTATCCGCGCCCTGGATTCCGCCTTCCTGCGGCACGGCCGGTTCGACTACGTAATTCCCATCGGGCTGCCGGACCGGCAGGCCCGCGAAGCCATGTGGCAGCGCTTCATCCCTGCCCCCGTGGTGGACGCCGTGGACGTGGAGTTGCTGGTGGACAAAACCGAAGGCTTCTCCCCCGCGGATATCGAGTATGCGGCCCGCAGCGCGTCCCAGCGTGCGCTGGAAAAAGCAGTGTACGACGACGGCGGGCTGGCTTCCGGCGGCACGGCCTCCGTCCGCGAGGCGGTCCGGAAGGGGCCCTCCACGCAGGATTACCTCGACGCCATCGCCGACACCCGGACCACCGTCAGCGCCGAAGTGCACCAGGACTTCCTGGAGGACATCGACGCTTTGGGGCGCGTGTAGCTTTTATGTATGTCCTCCAACCCCCTCCGTCATGCCATGGCGCGGATGGGCGGCCGCGACCCGCATGAGAAGCACCGCGCCGCCACCCCGCTTGAACTCTTCTTCGACCTGACGTTTGTGATCGCGTTCGGTGTGGCGGGCAGCCAGTTTGCCCACGAGATCGCGGCAGCCCACGTCGTCCCCGGCCTGTTGGGGTTCTCCTTCGCGATGTTCGCCGTGGTCTGGGCATGGATCAACTTCACCTGGTTTGCCAGCGCCTACGACACCGATGACTGGATCTTCCGGGTGGTCACCATGGTCCAGATCGTGGGGGTCCTGATCCTCGCCATGGGCATTGAGCCCATGTTCCATTCGCTGGTGGAGGGCAAGCACGTGGACAACGCGGTGATTGTGGGAGGCTACGTGATCATGCGGCTGGCCCTGGTGTCGCAGTGGCTCCGGGCCGCGCGGCAGGATCCTGCCCACCGCGACACCTGCCTGCGGTACGCCAGATACCTGGCACTGGTGCAGCTGGGGTGGATCGCGGTGGCCGTGATCGAGGCGGACGTTTTGACCTCGTTCCTCATGATCGTCCCGCTGGTTGCCCTGGAGATGGCCACCCCCTTCGCCGCCGAACGGAAAACCAGGACCCCTTGGCACGCACACCACATTGCCGAACGGTACGGGCTGCTGGCGATCATTGCCTTGGGCGAATGCCTGATCGGCGCCATTGAAACGCTTCGGGCCATCGTGGCCAACCACGGCTGGAGTGTTGATGCGGCGCTGGTGGGCTTCGGCGGCACGGCCCTGGCGTTTGCCATGTGGTGGATCTACTTCATGCTGCCGGCCGGACGCGCCCTGCACCTGCGCCGGCACCGGTCGTTCCTCTTCGGCTACGGCCACATCCCCGTTTTCGCCGCCATCGCAGCCACCGGCGCCGGCCTCCACGTGGCCGCCTACTATATTGACCACGAGGCCCGGATCAGCGCCGCCGCGGCCGTGGCCAGCATTGCCATTCCGGTGGCACTGTTCAAGGGCTCCATAACATGGCTGTACAGCGTCATGGTGGGAGCAGACCGCACCGTGATCACTGTGGCCGGCGGCGTACTGGCAGCAATGGCTGCTGCCGTTGGCCTGGCCGCGGCGGGCGCCTCAGTCCCCGTCAGCCTCTTCGTGATTGTGCTGGCGCTCGGCGCCTCTATCGTGATCGACGAACGCCACGGCTCCGAACGGCTACACCTTGCCCTTCAGAAGCTGGAGGCAGGAACTACCGCTCCCCGGAGGGCGTAGCGCCGGGAGCCTCCCTTTCCCCTGCGTCCGCCTGCCGAGCAGCCCCGCCGGCGGCATCCGGCTCCTCATAGGACAGGTTCTCGTAGTCCGTGGTGTCTTCCTCATCCAACTGGTCGTCGAATTCCGCCAGCAGCCACGGATTCACCCGGGCCAGGATCTTCCGCACCTCGTCAACCTCGACGGCGGCATAGAGTACTGGGCGGGCGTCACGGTATTTGGTAACCGGCGGCTTGTCCGGCCACTTCTCGGCCAGCGCCTGGACGCGCTCAGGCAGCGAGTTGTGCGCGTTATCCGCAATCTTGACCAACGCAGCGTCATGGTCCTCGGCGATCTCGCGGATGACGGCCTGGTAGTCGTCCGGGTTGCTGTGCAGGCGGCTGGTGACCCGTTCAATGATCTGCACGGCCCGGTCGGAGACGCCCATGTCCAGCAGGGCCTGCCTGGTCATTGGGGTGTCCTCGGCAATGTCGTGGAGATAGCCTGCGATGCGGATGTCGTCGTCAAAATCAGCTAGAGCGTCCCCCACCGCCAGTACGTGGTCCTTGTAGGGCCGCTTCAGTTTGTCCTTCTGGCGGTTGTGCGCCACCTCGGCCAGCACCTTGGCCGTCTCGGGTGTGAAACTGCTGGCGGGCGGTTGTTCCGTGGTTTCTGGCATGACTCCAGCCTACGGGCCGGACCAAACCCAAGGCGCTTTGGGCAGGGCAGCCGGATCAAATGCGGCCAACGCCGTGGACAGCGGACCCGAAGGCAGGCCAAGGGACTCCAGCAGCCGGTCCCGCACGGCGGCCGCATCCTCACCCAACGCCGCAAGGTCTGCAAGCGTAACCGCACCGTCGCGCTTTGCCAGCCTGGCGCCGTCCTTATTCACCACCAGCGGCACGTGGGCATATTCCGGAGAAGGAATATTCAGCAGCGACGCCAGATACGCCTGGCGGGGAGTGGAGGGCAGGAGGTCGTCGCCGCGGACCACCTGGTCGATGCCCTGCTCGGCATCGTCGACCACCACGGCGAGGTTATAGGCGGTCACTCCATCGTTGCGGCGCAGCACGAAATCATCCACTATTCCGGTGAACTCCCCATGCAGCACATCATGTACGCGGTACTCCGCGACGTCGGCACGCAGGCGGATGGCAGCGGGGCGGGTGGAGCGCTTGAATTCCCGCTCTGCCGGGCCGAGGTTCCGGCACGTCCCCGGGTACGCCCCCTGGGGCGCGTGCGGAGCGGACGGGGCCTCCTGTATTTCCCTGCGGGTGCAGAAGCACTCGTAGGTGAGGCCTGCATCCTGCAGCCTGGAGATCGCCGCGGCATAAAGGGTTCCGCGGCCCGTCTGGTGGACGATGCCGCCGTCCCAGGTCACGCCGACGGCTGTCAGGTCGCGCAGCTGCACCGCCTCCGCACCTGCCCTCGCACGGTCCAGGTCCTCCACCCGGAGGAGGAACCTCCGGCCGGTGGAGCGGGCAAACAGCCACGCAAGGACGGCCGTCCGGAGGTTGCCTACATGCAGCTCGCCGGAGGGACTGGGGGCAAAGCGGCCGGCTGGGGTCATGGCTCAACACTATGCGGGCGGCACACTATGCGGGCGGCGCGGTGTCGGGGACAGCACAAGAGCCCCTCAGCTACCGATGACTTTCGGGAATCCGACGCCGGTAGCTCAGGGGCTCTTGCCGTGTATGCAGAGTGACCATGGTGTGAACAAGAGTCAATCAGGGCAGTCTCCTTGCGGGAAACGATGTTCCGCCGTCCGGGTGGTGTGCCGGGAAGCGGTAGCCTACGGGGCCGGCGGTAGCCTGACCGTTGCCAACATTTGACCAGCAGACCTACAGTTGGTGCAACCGGCAGGCGCGTTATTGATCAGTTTGACCACCCGCCGCCCCCCGAACCGACAGGAAATGATCAGATTGCAGCAACTGGACTCCACCGACAAGCGGATCCTGAGGGCCCTGGACGAGGATCCACGCGTTCCCATCATGGTGCTGGCCCAGCGGCTGGGGCTGGCCCGGGGCACGGTGCAGTCCCGGCTCGAGCGGATGTCCTCATCCGGGGCGTTAAGGCCCAACAGCAGCAGGGTGGTTCCCGGAGCGCTCGGGCGCGGGGTGGCGGCGGCCGTCAGTGCCGAACTGGACCAGAGCCACCTCAACGAGGCCATTGCCGCCCTCCGTGAAATCCCGGAAGTCCTGGAATGCCACGCGCCGGCCGGCGACACCGACCTCCTCATCCGGGTGGTGGCCACCAGTCCGGACGACCTCTACCGCGTGTCGGAGGAAATCAGGCTCTGCCCCGGCATTGTGCGCACCTCCACCAGCATGTTCCTGCGCGAGGTCATCCCCTACCGCACCACCGGGCTGCTCAGGGACTAGCAGCAATCCGGCGCGCTACACCGGGGGTCCAGCGTTGGACTTCAGGTTCTTCATCACCAGCGTGGACGTCAGGCGCTCAACGCCGGGCAGGGACGTAAGCTCGGCGTCGTAGAAACGCTGGTACGCGGGCAGGTCCTCGGCGATGACCTTGAGCAGGTAATCAGGCGAGCCGAAGAGGCGCTGGGCCTCCACGATGTTGGGGTTCTCCGCCACGCGGCTCTCGAAAATCGCCATGGTGGCCTGGTCCACCTGGCGCAGCGTGACAAAAACAATCGCTTCAAACCCCAGCCCCACGGCGGCAGGATCGATGTCCGCCTTGTAGCCCCGGATGACGCCCGATTTTTCCAGGTCCCGGAGCCGCCGGTGGCACGGCGCCACAGTCAAGCCCACCTTGGCGGCGAGCGCGGTGGCCGTCATCCTGCCGTCCTCCTTGAGGTAACGCAAGATATTTCTGTCGATATGGTCTATCACGCAAGAATCTTACATTCTTGGTGCTTTAGCGGGCGAAAAAGGACAGCACTTCCGGAGCCGAAGTATCTAGGGTTTCTTCTGTCGGACCTCGTGGCAGGAGAAAGAATGAACCCGGAGCTGTTTTTGGCCTTTGTGCTGGTGGCGGCCGCCTTGGCCTGCACGCCCGGGGTGGACTGGGCGTACTCCATCGCGGCGGGCCTCCGGCAGCGCAGCTTCGTCCCCGCGGTGGCAGGGCTGTGCGGCGGGTACGTGCTCCACACGGTCCTGCTGGTGGCGGGATTGGCTGCCGTCCTGACGGGAGCGCCCGGGGTGTTGGGCTGGATAACCCTGGCCGGCGCCGGCTACCTGATGTGGCTGGGCATCAATACGCTGCGCTCCTGGCGCGGGGCGAGTTTCACGGCCAGGCCGGGCCGTGACGGCCAGACGCGGCTCCGCACCTTCCTGCAGGGTATGGGCACCAGCGGCATCAACCCCAAGGGCCTGCTTTTCTATGTGGCGCTCGTCCCCCAGTTCGTGAGCGCAGAGGCGCCGCTGCCCGTGCCGGTGCAGTCCGGCCTGCTGGGCATGACCTTCGTGCTGCTCGCGGGACTCGTGTACACCGCCGTCGCGTTGCTGTCCCGCACCCTGCTGCAAAGCCGGCCGGGCGCCGCCCGCACGGTGACGCTCGCCAGCGGGGTGATCATGGTGGCCCTGGGCGTGGTGCTGCTGGGTGAACAGCTGCTGCCGGTGCTCGCCGGCCCGGCCGCCGGCTAGGCCGGGCTACTCGTCGCTGAGCCTTTTCCAGTCCTGTTCCCAGATCCGGCGCATCTCTTCGTCCTTGCGGATGGGCACGGGTGCGGCGATCTCCTTCTGCGGCACCGGGTCCTCGCGGCGACGCCCCCAGTCGCGCGGGTTGAGCGAGCGCCTGCTGGAATCCAGCACAAGCAGCGCGCGGTCCGTGAGGGCGTCATTGCGCAGCACCATATGGGTCTTGCGCCGGCGCAGCACCTCGGCGATCGCCTGGTGGGCAGCCTCCAGCCGGCCTTCCCTGCGCAGGGCGCGGGCCCGGACCAGCAGCAACGCTGCCGAGAGGTCGTCCGCGTTCAGGAGGCCTTCGGTCCAGTCGATCACCGTACGGCTGCGGCCCAGGCTCAGCGCCAGCGAGCAGCGCGCCAATGCCATGGGGAGCGACGGCGGCAGTCCGCCCAGTGCGTCCAGTGCGGCTTCGGCGCGGCCCGTCTCGCGCAGTGCATGGGCGAGTGCCAGGAACACCGACTCCTCGCTGAAGAGGACCGGCACCTCCACGCGTTCGGCGAGTTCGATCCGGGTCACAATCCGCGTCAGGTACGTGGACGAGTAGCGGTTGGCGTCGTCGTCGTTCCTGGTGGTCAGCCCGCGCTGCAGCAGTTCCGAAGCCCGGAGATAGCCGCCGTGCTTGTAGACGAGCAGGCCTGACATCAGGTAGCAGATCCCGGCCCAGCCGGGATAGGCACGCGCCAGGGTGATCAGCCGTTCGGGCTCCCGGCTGGTGAAGATGGCCTCGTGAACTATTTTGGCGGGCTTGGGCAGCATCCGCTTGAGCCGGGGGATCTCCCCGTCCACAGACAGCAGGGCCGGGTGGCGTCCACCCAGCACGCCGCTGAGAATGTCGCCCACTCCCCCGGCAAGTTCATGGACCGGCGTGCGCAGCTGCGGCTGTCCGAAGGGGGTGAGGTCCCGGCTGTCCCAGTAGATCGGTGCAGTATCCCCGGCGGTCATCTTTCCATGCTAACCGGCGGCTGCCCCGCGCGGATGCCGCCAGCGCCTAGGCCCGCTCCATGTACCATTCGGTGAAGGAAGCGGCGCGGCCTGCCCCGTCGAACCGGATGACCCAGAGGTTGTCGTAGCTGGGGCGGTCGCCCGAATAAACGGTGACGCCCTGCACGAAAGCGGTGTCGGCGTCGGCCCCCGCCAGCTCCCAGCTGAACGTCCAGTCGCCCGGTTGGTCCCGGGCGGCGAGCCAGCCCTCCACAATGCCGTCCTGGCCCAGCCACGGGTCCGGATCGCCCGGCCGCGTTTCATACCGCGCATCTTCCGTGAACAGGGCCCGGATGTCCTCGGGCTCGTTGCTGGTCCAGGCGGCCTGGTACTTGTCCATCCAGCCCTGCACGTGCTCGCGTGCTGAAGTTGGTTCAGTCATGGTGCCGTTCTACGCCCCGCAGTCCCGGCCCGCAAGCGCTCAGCCGCTTGCGGCAGCGATCCACACGCCGATCACCCAGGTGCTGCCCGCCAGGCATGCCAGGCCGAACTCGGCGAGCATGCCCAGGCCGGTGGCCTTGAGGGCTGCCCAGCTGGAGGTCGCGGCGGAACCCACGTTCCGGGTGCGGAGGAATTCGCTGAGCAGGAGTCCGGCGGCGAAGCCCACGAAGAGTCCCACCACGGGGATGATGAACATTCCCGCCACGCCGGCCACCAGCGCGGCCACGATGCTTCGGCTGGGGATGGAATGTTCCTTCAGTTTCCTGCCGGTAAGGACAGCGCTGGCAGCCATGCCCGCCACCACGAACATCATGGCAATCGCGAACACCACCCAGCCCGCGGTGCCGGCGCCGCCCCAGATTGCCCAGGCCAGCAGGCTTGCGCCAATCAGGATGCTGCCCGGAAGCACCGGAATGACTGTCCCCGCCACGCCTACGAGGATAGCCAGGCCGCACAGGATGGTCACGACAGTTTCGGAGGTCATGGACTCCAGTCTATGGTTGGCGCCCTGTCAACCCCCGACGGCGGTGCCTCCCGCGCAGGGGAGGCACCGCCGTCGTACATTCCACTAAGGGGTAGGTCTGCCAGCGGAAGGGCTGCTACTCCGCTTCCACCGCAGCTGCGACGGCGGCGGTGACCGCCGGGGCAACGCGCGGGTCCAGCGGGCTGGGCACGATGTAGTCGGCCGACAGGTCCTCCGCCGCGAGCTCGGCGATGGCGTACGCCGCGGCCAGCTTCATGGCGGGGGTGATGCGCCGGGCGCCGGCATCCAGGGCGCCGCGGAAGATGCCCGGGAAGGCAAGCACGTTGTTGATCTGGTTGGGGAAGTCGCTGCGGCCGGTGGCGACGACGGCAGCGTACTTGGCTGCCACCTCGGGCAGGACTTCGGGGTCCGGGTTGGAGAGCGCGAAGACGATGGCGTCCTGGTTCATGAGCTTCAGGTGTTCCTCGTCCAGCTTGGAGGAGGAGACGCCGATGAACACGTCCGCGCCGGCGAGGGCCTCGGCCGGGCCGCCTTCCACCCCGCGGGGATTGCTGCGGGCCGCGATGTCAGCCTTCTTGCTGGCCGTGTCCGCGGCGAGGTCGGCGCGGCCGCTGTTGATGACGCCCCGGGAGTCGAGCAGGACGACGTCCGAGATCCCGGCTGCGAGCAGGATTTCAGCGACGGCGATGCCGGCTGCCCCTGCGCCGGAGACCACAACGCGCAGGCCCTCCAGGGCGCGGCCTGTGACTTTGGCGGCGTTGGTCAGGGCAGCAAGGGCGACGACGGCGGTGCCGTGCTGGTCATCGTGCATGACGGGGCAGTCCAGGGCCTCGATGAGCTTCTCTTCCAGCTCGAAGCAGCGGGGCGCGGAGATGTCCTCGAGGTTGACGGCTCCGAAGCTGGGGCGCAGGCGGACCAGGGTCTCCACGATTTCGTCCACATCGGTGGTGTTGAGGACCAGGGGGATCGAGTCGAGGTCGCCGAAGGTCTTAAACAGGGCGGACTTGCCCTCCATGACGGGCAGGGAAGCGCTGGCCCCGATGTTGCCCAGGCCCAGGACGGCAGTGCCGTCACTGACTACCACCACCAGGCGCTGGGCCCAGGTGAGGGTGCGGGCGAGCTCGGGCTTGGCGTGGATGGCGCGGCTGACCTCGGCCACTCCCGGCGTGTAGGCGATGGAAAGATCGCGTTTGTTGGACAGCGGAACGGTGCTGGCAATGGAGAGCTTGCCGCCCTGGTGGGCGTCGAAGATCTCGGCTTCGCTCAGGGCGGTGGCTGCGGAATTGTCAGTGGCTGCAAATGCGTCAATGGACACGTCGTTGTCTCCTGGTGCTGGCCGTGGGCGCACGGCACGTGGGGCTCAAGTCCGGAACGGCTCGAGGCAGTGGCGATGGTGCGGCAGGAAACCCAAGGGGTGGCGGGTCCGTGGGAGCTTGGGGGATGGTCCCTGCTGCTCCGTTTGAACCATGGTAGGCGGGACAGAAGGGACGCCGATCCGATTTGACGGCAAGACACCAGTGCCACAACGTTTTAGCACGGCTTTTTGTGAGGTACGCCACGCCAATATGGCTGATTTAATGGCGGATTGGTCTAGACCTGTTACGCGCTTTGGTGAAGTGTGTAGCCGGGCTGGCCGGTTCCGGACAGGCGTGCACAGGCTTTTTTGAGGTCTTCCTCGGCCTCGAAGAGGGACAGCCGCCGGTTTCGCACGGACTGGACCAGACCAGTGACAGTCAGCAGCAGCACCCGGGCGGCCGTGGCATCACCGCACGCCGCAGTCAGTGCCTTCTCCCCCAAGGCATCGATCTCACGGAGGAGGCCGGTGGTGTCCCTGTCCGGGAGGTAGACGCCGCGGGTCAGGCACTGCTCCACAGCCGGCTGCATGACGCGCATGTGGAAGATCTCCATCACCAGCCCGGCGAGCGCCCGGCCGCGGAAACGGGCGGCGCTGGTCCCGGCCGGCCCTTGGAGTTCCTCCAGCTGGTGGCGGTACAGGGCGAGCATCAGGTGGGTGGGGGAAGGGAAGTAGCGGTAAAGCGTGCCGAGCGGGACATCGGCCTTGGCGGCCACCTCAGGAAGGTCAACCGAGTCCAGGCCCTTGCGCGCGAAGCCTCCTGCAGCTTCCAGGATCTTGGCGTAGCGGAACCGCTGGCGCGGTGCGGTGGGCCTGGGGGCCATGGGCGGATGGTCTGGAAGAATCTCGGGCATCAGCATTCCGGGGTTGTGTTCCTATGGTGCGGTCCTCCCCATGCCGGACCGCCTGCAGTCCGGTTCAACTATACGGCACACCAATATGCCCTAATCAGTCAGGTGCCTTACTTCCGGCCCGTCAGAACGTCAGCGGACGCTCTTGATCTTCACTACAAAGACGGCCCCGAGCAGCCCGATGACGGTTGCAGTGATGAACAGCGAGACGTAGCCGCCGGCATACCGTACCGCCACGAACGCCAGCGCCGGTGCCACCACCTGGGGCAGCGAGGCGGCCACATTGATGACTCCCATGTCCTTGCCGCGGTGGGCCGCTTGGGGCAGGACCTGGGTCAGCAGCGCGAAGTCCACCGCAAGGTACGCTCCGAAGCCAATTCCCAAGACAGCCGCGCCCACCAGCGCTCCGGGCCACACTGGAAAGAAGGCCAGGATCATGCCGGCCATGGCGATGACGGCTGAGGAACCTATGACAAACGGCTTGCGCCGGCCAACCCTGTCGCTCCAAGGCCCGGCCACAACCGCAGTGATTATCACCATCGCGGCATAGATGCCGGTGAGGACCAGCACTCCCGCCGCCGGGTCCTCGTGCCTGATGATGTCGCGAAGGAAGAAGAGCAGGTAGACGATGGTCAGCTGGTTGCCCACGTTCACCAGGAAGCGGGTCAGCCAGGCCCACGCGAAATCCGGATACAGCCGCGGGCTGATCCAGAAGCCCCGGAGGAATTGCCGCAGCCGAAACTCCGGGTGCTCCCCCCGTGGCAGCGCGGGATCGTTCCGGTGGAACAGGTAGGGAAGCACGGACAGCAGCAATGCCACAGCGCACAGCCAGTAGCCCACCATGAAGTTGCCGGCCACAACAGCTCCGAAGACGGCGCCGGTCAGGATTCCCAGCGTCTGGCCCATGGCGGCCAGACCGCCCACTCCGCCGCGCTGCGTGACCGGCACGCGGTCCGGCACAGCGGCGGTGATGGCGGCGTACGCGGCGTTGGCGCCGAGCTGTACCAGGCACCAAAAGATCACCATCAGCGCCACGGTGGGGGCTCCGGACATGGCCAGGAGTGCGGCGGCAGCCAGCACGGCACCGGCCAGGATCCACGGTGAACGGCGGCCGAACCGCGACGTGGTCCGGTCCGACAACGCGCCGAAGAGCGGATTGGCCACCAGGGATACCGCAGCGCCGCAGGCAGTGACCAGGGAAAGGATGGCTTCCTTGCTGGGCGCATCGATGCTGATGGCCTGCTGCCCGATGAAGACGTTAATGGGGCCGAAGAATGCGGCGTTGATACCGACGTTGACCAGCACCAGCCCTGCGACCCAGCGCGCGGTGACCTTTTGGGTTGGCTCGGCGAGCGCCGCCGTCGTACTCTGCGTCCCTGCGCCCTGATCCAGCGGCGCGGGAGTATCGGACAGGCTCATGACGTGCTCCCCGGGGACGGCTGACAGGCGACGGAATCAGACTATCGTGGGCGTAAGCGTGCGGCCGTGCCTTACACCGGAACGGCGCCACAAGCTTCACCGAGGATCAGGGAGAGAACCACATGAGCAAAGCGTCCACGCCCGCGGAGGCCATCAACACCGCAGACCTCTACGACGAACGCGGCGACGAACTGGCATCGATTTCGTTGCAGTTCCAGTCCCTGGGCGGCCGCTCGCACTTCAGTGGCCGGGCGCGGACCATCCGCTGTTTCCAGGACAACGCGCTGGTGAAATCCACGTTGGCCACGCCGGGCAACGGCAGCGTGCTGGTGGTGGACGGCGGCGGCTCGCTGGGCACGGCCCTGATGGGGGACATGATCGCAGAAAGCGCGGTGGCCAACGGCTGGGCCGGCGTCGTCATCAACGGGGCAATCCGTGACCGGGAAGCGATCGCCCGGCTGGACCTCGGCGTAAAGGCCCTGGGCAGCAACCCCCGCAAGAGCGCCAAGGCAGGAGCCGGCGAAGTTGACGTGGATGTGAAGATCGGCGACGTGACGATCCGGACCGGCGCCATGATCTGGTGCGACCCTGACGGCATTTTGGTCGAACGGTAGCGTCCCGGGCCCCGGGCGCAGGAAGTTTTTTCGGCTGCCAGGAATAGGACCCGGCGTAAGATAGTTACTGAAAGCAACTATCAATGCTTGATCCTCTTCCTTACCCTTGGAGCAGCCATGTCCAAAACCCCCGCCGCGCGCGCCGCCGGAGAAACCCTGACGCAGCGCCAGATTGTCACTGTGATGGTGGGCCTGATGCTGGGCATGTTCCTGGCGTCGCTGGACCAGACCATCGTGTCCACGTCCATCTACACCATCGCCAACGACCTGGACGGGCTCTCGCTCCAGGCCTGGGCCACCACCGCCTACCTCATCACCTCCACGGTCAGCACCCCGCTGTACGGCAAGCTGAGCGACATCTTCGGCCGCCGCCCGCTGTACCTGATCGCCATCGTGATCTTCCTGGCCGGCTCGTTGTACGCCGGCTCAGTGCACTCGATGACAGAATTGGCCATCGCCCGCGGTGTCCAAGGCCTGGGTGCCGGCGGCCTGCTGGCCCTCGCGCTGACCATCATCGGCGACATCGTGTCCCTCAAGGACCGTGCCAAGTACCAGGGCTACTTCATGTCCGTGTTCGGCATCTCCTCCGTGCTCGGCCCTGTGGTGGGCGGCGCGTTCGCCGGTTCCGCCACCATCCTGGGGTTCGACGGCTGGCGCTGGGTGTTCTTCATCAACCTGCCCATCGGCCTGGCAGCGCTGGCAGTGGTCTTCCTCTTCCTTCACCTGCCGGCCAAGCACGTGAAGCAGAAGATCGACTACTGGGGCGCGGCGGCCATCACCCTGGCCATCGTGCCGCTGCTGCTGGTGGCGGAGCAGGGCCGCAGCTGGGGTTGGGCTTCCTTCAACTCCTTCCTTTGCTACGGCTTGGGTGTGGTGGGCATTGCTTGGTTCCTGCTGGCCGAAAAGCGTGCCGGCGACTACGCCCTGATTCCCCTGCGGCTCTTCCGGAATGCCACGTTTGGCCTGTCTTCGCTGCTGAACTTCATCATCGGCATCGGCATGTTCGGCGCCATCGCCATGCTGCCGATGTACCTGCAGCTGGTGAAGGGCCTCACCCCCACCGAGGCCGGCCTGATGATGATCACCTTCACCGTGGGCATCCTCACCGGGTCCATCACGGCCGGGCGCACCATCTCCTCGTCCGGGACCTACCGGATCTTCCCCATCCTGGGCACGGCCATCCTCACGGCTGCCGCCACGGTCATGGGACTGTCCCTCGGGGTGGACACCGGACTGTGGGTTCCCGGCGTGATCGCGGTGTTCTTCGGCATGGGCCTGGGCTTCTGCATGCAGCCGCTCACCCTGGCCATGCAGGTGTCCGTGCCGCGCCGCGACATGGGCGTGGGCACCTCCTCAGCGGCGTTTTTCCGCTCCATGGGCGGCGCGGTGGGCACTGCCGTGTTCATCTCCATGCTGTTCAGCCTGGCGGCGAGCCGGATCGCGGACAGCATGCGGGCCGCCATGGAGAGCCCGGACTACCAGGCAGTGCTCCGCGACCCGTCCGTCGCAGCCGACCCCGCCAACGCCAAGCTGTACGAATTCTTCCGGAACGGCGCGTCCAACGAGTCCCTCAACGACACCAGCTGGCTCCACACCGCCAACAGCACGCTGACCCGTCCCATCACGGAGGGCTTCGCCTACGCCATCGACGCAGTGATGCTCACCGCGGCGGTGCTCACCGGCGTCGCGTTCCTCATCAGCTTCGCCCTGCCCGACAAGAAGCTCACGGACCAGTTGGCTGCCCCGCAGGAGCCCGCGGCGGTCCACTAAGCTGACCCGCACCAAACAGGGGACGACGACGGCGGCGCGCACCGCCGTCGTCGTCTTCTGTTTCGGAGGGCGACAGTCCGTAAGTGGAACCGCGGGCGGTGACGTGCCACACTGTGTAGCGCGTGTGCGCCGGCCGTCTCGGCCGGTACCGCAGCCGACGACGTCCGCACCGCATCCACCTAAACCCAGACCAAGGGAGAACCATGCCCACTGCACAGGAGCAGACAACCGCACGGATACCGCAGCGGGTGATCTGGCTGGCGCTCGCAGGGGCGGTGGGCGGATTCCTGTTCGGCTTCGATTCGTCGGTGGTCAACGGCGCGGTGGATGCCATGAAGGACGAGTTCGCACTGTCCGAGGCCGTGACCGGCTTCGCGGTTGCCATCGCCCTGCTGGGGTGCGCTGCCGGCGCGTTCCTTGCGGGCAAGGTGGCGGACCACTACGGGCGCATCCCCGCCATGAAGCTTGGTGCGCTGCTCTTCCTGGTCAGCGCACTGGGCACCGGCTTTGCCTTCGGCGTCTGGGACCTGATCTTCTGGCGCCTGGTGGGCGGGCTCGGAATCGGCCTGGCTTCGGTGATCGCCCCCGCCTACATCTCGGAGATCTCCCCGCGGCACGTCAGGGGCCGGCTGGCCTCGCTGCAGCAACTGGCCATCACCACGGGTATCTTCGCAGCGCTGCTGTCCGATGCGCTCCTGGCCACCAGCGCCGGCGGCGCGGACCAGCCCTACTGGCTGGGGATCGAGGCCTGGCGCTGGATGTTCCTGGCCGCAGCCCTGCCCGCCGTGGTGTACGGCTGGGTCGCCTTCACCCTTCCCGAGTCCCCGCGCTTCCTGGTGTTCCTGGGCAAGGAGGATGAAGCGCGTGCGGTCTTTGATTCGATTGCTCCGGCAGAGGACACAGACCGGCACATCCGGGAGATCCAGGACGCCATCGAGGAGGACAAGCTGGCGGGCCAGAAGGGCTCCCTGCGCGGCAGGACCTTTGGCCTGCAGGCAGTGGTATGGGTGGGCATCGTCCTGTCTGTTTTGCAGCAGTTCGTGGGCATCAACGTGATTTTCTACTACTCCACCACCCTGTGGAAGGCCGTGGGCTTCGAGGAGAAGGACTCCCTGGCCATCTCGGTGGCCACGTCCGTCACCAACATCCTCGTCACCCTGGTGGCCATTGCCCTGGTGGACCGCATCGGCCGCCGGCCCATCCTGCTGGCCGGTTCCGTGGGCATGGCCGTATCACTGGGCGCCATGGCCCTTGCCTTCTCCACCGCCGTGGGCTCCGGTTCCGAGATTTCCCTGCCCGGCGCGTGGGGTCCGGTGGCCCTGGTGGCTGCGAATGTTTTTGTGGTGAGCTTCGGCGCGTCCTGGGGACCGCTGGTGTGGGTGCTCCTGGGCGAGATCTTCCCGTCCAGGATCCGTGCCCGCGCCCTTGGCCTGGCTGCGGCCGCGCAGTGGGTGGCGAACTTTGTGATCACGCTCAGCTTCCCCGTGATGGCCGCCGGCTCGCTGCCGCTGACGTATGCCATGTACGCGCTGTTCGCCGCGGCGTCGTTCTTCTTTGTCATGTTCAAGGTGCCGGAGACCAACGGCATGTCCCTGGAGCAGGCGGAGACCCTGTTCGTGGCCAAGGGCTCGAAGAAGGCCTAGCGCCCGCCCCCGTTCTGCACCCTTCAACGGGCATTGCACCCCGGAACGCCCGGGTGCAATGCCCGTTTGTGGGTGCGCAGCGATCAGAGCGGAAGCTTCATGCCTTCATGGGAGGCTTCAAAGCCGAGGCGCTCGTAGAACCGGTGCGCCCCTGTCCGCGTCTTGTGGGTGGTCAGTTGCATGAGTGTGCAGCCGCGGCGCCGGGATTCATCGATGGCCCACCGCACCATCAGGTTCCCGAGACCTTTGCCACGGAGGCCCGCGGCCACCCGCACGCCCTCGATCTGCGAGCGCCAGGCGCCCTGCCGCGACATACCCGGGAGGAAACTCAGCTGGAAGGTGGCCACCAGGGGACCGTCCGCTGCGCCGTCCGGCACGAACTCCCCCACGACCAGCAGGTGGCAGGGGTCGGCGTCGATCGCTTCCATGGCGCGCCCATAAGGCGCCATGTCTTCCCGGCGCTCCCGCCCTGCGCCCAGCGAATCATCCGCGAGCAGCTGCACGATGGCGGGAAGGTCTGCGGGTGCGGCGGGGCGGAGGCGGAAGGTCCCGCCGTCGACGCCGGCGGTCAACAGGAAGGGCTGGGCACCTGGGTTGCGAATCACCGGACCAGCATTCCACAGGTGGGGGCAGTACAAATCACGACGCCGGCACTCGGGTGAGTGTCGGCGTCGTGATTGCAGGAGGGTTGGGGGAAAACCCGCGTTATCTGCGAGAGGGTTGGCGAAAAGGCCGCAGGAAGTGCGAGAGCGTTCAGGCCGGGGCGTTGGCCGCCTCTGCCTGCCGCTCTTCCACCAGCGTTGCCACGGCGTTGAACAGCGGATGGTCCGGTTCCAGGCCGGTTATGCGGGCGGTGGCCTCCGCCGGGCTGGAGGACGCCAGGATCCCCTCGAGTTCCGTCGCTTCGGCGTCGGCGGGATCATTGAAGCGCAGTGCCGCCGCGATGGCGCCCAGGAGCGCCTCGGGCACAATGCCACGTTCCGCGAGTTCTGCTGCGGGGCCGATGAACCGTTCGTGCCGGCTCAGCTTCCGCAGCGGGGCACGGCCCACCCGGTGGACGGTGTCCGGCAGGTAGGGGTTGGAGAACCGGACCAGGATTTTCTGGACGTAGGCTTCCTGCTCGTCGTTGCTGAAGCCGTGCTTGCTGACCAGGAGCTGTTTGGTTTCCTCCAGCACTGCCCGGACATCCTCGGCCACGTCCTGGTCAGCCATGGCGTCGGAGATCTTCTCCAGGCCCGCCTCGAACCCGAAGTAGGCGGCCGAGGCGTGGCCGGTGTTGACGGTGAACAGCTTCCGCTCGATGTACGGCGAGAGGTCATCCACAAAGGTGGCGCCCGGGATCACCGGTGCGGAATCACCGAAGGCGGAGCGGTCGATGACCCATTCGTAAAAGGTCTCCACGGTGACGTCCAGGCCCTGCCCGGGTTCCTGGTTGGGCACGATCCGGTCCACGGCTGTGTTGGCGAACACGGCTTTCCCGTCCAGCGCCCCGGCGGCGGCCCCCGGCTGGGAGGCCACCTCCTTGGCAAGGATGTCCGTGGCGTTGATGGCGTTTTCACACGCCATGACCTGCAGCGGCGGTAGGCCGGGTTCCCGTGCCACGATGCCCCTGGCAATGACGGGTGCCACGAACTTCAGGACGTGCGGGCCCACCGCGGTGGTGACGATGTCCGCCGTCGCGATTTCCGCGACGAGCTCCGCTTCCTGCGTGGTGGAGTTCAGCGCCCGGAAATTGGTGACTGTCCGGACTGCAGGGTTTTCCCCCACCTCGTGGACCGCGTAGCTGTCCGCTGCAGCGAGCTGGTTGATGAGGTCCTCGGCAACGTCCGCGAACACCACCTCATAGCCGGCGTCGTGCAGGAGCAGCCCAACAAAGCCGCGGCCGATGTTTCCAGCTCCGAAATGTACAGCCTTCACTATGCGTTGACCTTTCCGAAGAGCTCCAGGACTTCATCCACGGAGGTGGCAGCCTCAAGCCGGGCAACCTGTTCCTTGTTGGTGAAGACCTTTGCGATGGAGGACAGGATGTGCAGGTGTTCGTTGTTGACTCCTGCGACGCCGACGACGAACTTGACCTGCTTGCCGTTCCAGTCGATGCCCTCCGGGTAGCGGATCACGGACACCGCAGACTTCCGGATGTGGTCCTTGGCGGCATTGGTGCCGTGCGGGATGGCCAGGAAGCTGCCCATGTACGTGGACACCGACTGCTCCCGCTCGTGCATGGCTGCGATGTAGCCCTCGTCCACGGCACCGCGGTCCAGCAGGAGCCGGCCGGCCTCGTCGATGGCGGCGTCGCGCGTGGTGGCCGATCCCTCCAGCACCACGCTCTCGCGGGCCAGGATCTCATGGGTGCCGGCACCGGGGGCGGCTGCCACCGGAGCCTCGGCTGCCTCGGCACCGCCCGCCTGGCCGCCCTCGGTGTTGCTCTCCCGCACCAGTTCCACGATCTCGTCGTAGCGCGGGCTGCTCATGAAGTTGTCCACCGAGTAGTGGACGGCACTGGACGTGGCCGGCTTGGCGCGTTCGGTCAGGTCCTGGTGGGTGATCACGACGTCGTAGTCGTCGCGAAGGTTGGCGATGGCCGCGTTGGTGACCTTGACGTCCGGGAACCCGGCCGCCTTGATCTTGTTCCGCAGCACCGAGGCGCCCATGGCACTGGAGCCCATGCCGGCGTCGCACGCGAACACGATGTTGCGCACCGGACCGGCCAGGACGGCCACACCGCCCGCGCCGGCAGCCGCACCGGCGCCGGTCAGGGTGGAGGCCACGGAGCTCTTCTTGCCCTTCATCTGTTCCATCTTTGAGGTGGCGTCACTGAGGTCCACTTCGTCGCTGTGCTTGGTGGTCTTCATGATGATGGAGGCCACCAGGAAGGAGGCCGTCGTGGCCAGCAGGACCGCGAGAATCACTCCGAGGTAGCTGTCGCGGGAGGTCTGGGCGAGCACGGCAAAGATGGAACCGGGGGCGGCCGGCGCCACCAGTCCCGAACCGGTGATGGCCAGCGTGGCGATGCCCGTCATGCCGCCTGCGATCGCAGCAAGGATCAGCAGCGGGCGCATCAGGACGTACGGGAAGTAGATTTCGTGGATGCCGCCCAGGAAGTGGATGATTGCGGCACCCGGGGCGGAAGCCTTTGCGGCTCCACGGCCAAAGAACATGTAGGCGAGCAGGATGCCCAGGCCGGGGCCCGGGTTGGCTTCGAGCAGGAACAGGATGGACTTGCCCTGCTCCAGCGACTGCTGGACGCCCAGCGGGGTGAGCACGCCGTGGTTGATGGCGTTGTTGAGGAACAGCACCTTGGCGGGTTCGATGAAGATGCTGGTAAGCGGCAGCAGGCCGTTGTCCACCAGGAACTGGACCACGTTTCCGGCGCCTGTGCTGAACGCCGAAACCAGGGGGGCGATGCCGTAGAAGCCAAGCATGGCCAGCAGGGCGCCCCAGATGCCGGCCGAGAAATTATTGACCAGCATCTCAAAGCCGGGACGGATCTTGCCGTCCCAGATCGAGTCGATCTTCTTCATGGTCCAGCCGCCCAGCGGGCCCATGATCATGGCCCCGATGAACATGGGGATGCCGGCACCCACAATCACGCCCATGGTGCCGATGGCGCCCACCACGCCGCCGCGGACGTCGTAGACCATCCGGCCGCCGGTGTACGCAATCAGCAGGGGCAGCAGGTAGGTGATCATCGGCCCGACGAGGCCGGTGTTCGGCTTTCCGCCAGTCTCGCCAAAACCGCCCAGCTGGGGCACGGGCAGCCAGCCCTTTTCAATGAACAGGGCGGTGATAAGGCCCCAGGCAATGAAAGCGCCGATGTTGGGCATGATCATTCCGGACAGGAAGGTCCCGAACTTTTGGACGTGCACGCGCGCGCTGGTGCGGGGCTTTGCAACTGTCTCTGTTGCCATGTGATTTCCTAACCGTCATTCCTGCTGCTCCGCAGGATGGTCCGATACTTACGACGACGTAGTGCCGGCCTGGATTCAGCCGGCCGGGCTGGTGGAGATGCGGTGGAGCCATTCGAGGAAAAGCTTGAGTTCCGAGCTTGAAAGCTGGTCAGAGTGCGAGGCCTGAAGTGCGGCGTTCAGGGCGATCGCTGCCACCACTACCGAGGATTTCCCGGCGTCGCCCGGGGCCGGGCCGCTGGCGGGCTCGGCTGACACCGCAAAGATCATGGCGTCCCGGGTCATGGTGGACAGTTCGAGGTTCCGTTCGGAGGCGGGCTCCGCAATCAGCATCAGCGTCACCCCCACGTTGGCCGCCAGGATTGACCTGGCCGCTTCCCTGGGCTGGACGTTCAACTGGCCTGCCGCCGCTGCCTTGTTCAGCATCTCCTCCATGAGCGCCTCGGCATCTGCGACGATTGCCGGGCGGCTTTCCGGTCGGATGTTGCCGAACATGACCAAGTACAGTTCCGGCTGTTTCAGCCCGAACTGCACGTGGTTGTCCCACATTCTCCGGATGTCCTCAAGCGGCTGCCCGGAGGGGGCGAAGTCCCTTTCGCCCGCTACATATTCTTCAAACCCTGCGGTGACGACGGCGTCAAACAGACCTTCCTTGTCACCGAAGTGGTGGTACAGGGTGGGTGCTGTAACCCCCGCCAGCTGCGTGATCTGGCGCGTGGAGACGGGAGCGCCCCCTGAGTTTGCCAGCAGCTCCGCGGCAGCACGGAGCAGTCGCATTTTGGGGGGAAGCTGGCCATCCAAACTCATAACCGCTACCCTAGCACCTATAGCATTGCT
The DNA here is from genome assembly GCF_009741265.1 of Pseudarthrobacter sp. GA104. Lineage (GTDB taxonomy): Bacteria > Actinomycetota > Actinomycetes > Actinomycetales > Micrococcaceae > Arthrobacter. The sequence goes on along the minus strand of NZ_WOWL01000001.1, from coordinate 2,356,732 downwards.
ATATGAACTGAATCACATACAATTTTTTTCAGGCACGTTTCCCGCCTCCGGACTAAGCAGTCCTCCGGCGGACCGGCATGGCGCCGGACGTATCGGCGGGCCTGGCAACCGGCAGAGAATGAGGACCTTCAGTGCAGAACTTCCCAGGAGTAGGCGTCAGCCCAGGCCGCGTCATCGGCACCATCCGGCAGATGCCCAAACCCATCAGCGAACCTCCTGCCGGCGAGCAGCTGGCGGCAGGGACCACCGCGGAGGAAGCAACCGCAGCCCTGAAGGCGGCATCCCAGGCCGTGCACGATGAACTGAAGCACCGTGCAGCCCACGCCACCGGTGACGGCAAGGCCGTCCTCGAAGCAACCGCACTGATGGCCAAGGACACCATGCTGATCAAGGGTGCCGCCAAGCTGGTTGCCCGCGGCACATCCGCCGAGCGCGCCATCTGGGAGTCCGGCTCGTCGGTCTCCGAAATGCTCCACAACCTGGGCGGCTACATGGCAGAACGCGCCACTGACGTCCTTGATGTCCGTGCCCGGATTGTCGCCGAGCTGCGGGGCGTGCCGGCACCCGGCATCCCGGCATCCAGCACCCCGTTCGTCCTGGTGGCGGAGGACCTGGCCCCGGCGGACACCGCCACCCTGGACCCGAACAAGGTCCTCGCCCTCGTCACCGCAGGCGGCGGCCCGCAGTCCCACACGGCCATCATCGCCCGGTCCCTCGGCCTCCCCGCCGTTGTTGCCGCCGTGGGTGTTGATGAGCTCCCCGACGGCACCGAAGTCTATGTGGACGGCGCCGCCGGCAACATCACCTCCGAACCGGACGAATCCCTGCGCGCAGCAGCGGAGGCGTGGGCGGCCACGGCTTCCCTGCTGGCCGAGTTCAGCGGCACGGGCGCGACGGCGGACGGCCACCTGGTGCCGCTGCTCGCCAACGTGGGCGGGGGCAAGGATGCCGAGGCGGCCGCCAAGCTGGGCGCCCAGGGCGTAGGCCTCTTCCGCACCGAGTTCTGCTTCCTGGAGCGCGACACCGAACCCAGCGTCGAAGAGCAGGCCGCGGCCTACAAGAGCGTATTTGACGCCTTCCCGGGAAAGAAGGTGGTCCTGCGCACCCTCGACGCCGGGGCCGACAAGCCGCTCCCGTTCCTGACCGACTCCACCGAGCCGAATCCTGCCCTGGGTGTCCGCGGCTACCGCACGGACTTCACCACCCCCGGTGTTCTGGACCGCCAGCTGGAGGCGATCGCACTTGCGGAGAAGCAGTCCGAAGCGGACGTCTGGGTCATGGCCCCCATGATTTCGACGGCGGAAGAGGCCGCCCGGTTTGCCGCGATGTGCGCGGACGCCGGCATCAAGACCCCCGGCGTGATGGTGGAGGTCCCCTCCGCCGCCCTGACCGCCGAGGCCATCCTTCGCGAAGTTGCCTTCGCCAGCCTGGGCACCAATGACCTCACCCAGTACGCCATGGCCGCAGACCGCCAGCTCGGCCCGCTCGCCAACCTCAACACGCCCTGGCAGCCGGCCGTCCTGCGCCTCGTGGGCCTGACCGTTGAAGGATCCCGCGCGGAAGGGAACAACAAACCCGTGGGCGTGTGCGGTGAGGCGGCTGCCGACCCTGCCCTCGCCGTCGTCCTTACCGGCCTGGGCGTAAGCACCCTGTCCATGACGGCCCGCTCCCTTGCTGCCGTGGCAGCAGTGCTGAAGACCGTCACACTCGAGGAAGCCCAGCAGCTGGCCAAGCTGGCACTGTCCGCTCCCAGCGCCACGGAAGCGCGGGCCTGGGTCCGGGAGAAGCTGCCGGTCCTGGAGGAACTCGGGCTCTAGCGGCGCCGTCCGGCTCGTGCCGTCCTAGGCGGTCACGCCGAAGCCATCCAGGGCACGGACCCAGCCGCTGATGGTCTCGGCCGCCGTTCCGGGGGCGGTGTGCTGCAAAACGTGGCCTTGTCCCGGGATTTCAGCCATTGTGCCCTGCTGCGCAATGGCGGCGAGGCGTTCGCACCAGGGGCGGCGCGCAATGGGATCCTTGGCGCCGCGAAGGACCAGGACGGGCTGGCTGACGGCGGCCAGCCTTTCCTCCATGGGGTAGTCCATCATTACCGGAAGTTCCGTGAGGTACCAGCGCGGTCCCGCCCTGAAGTAGTCGCTGAACACGAGGGCGTTCGATGTCAGGCTCTCCCGCAGGAGTGCATCGCGGGTAAGGGCCAGCGCCTGCCTGGTGACGGTCTTCCTGGGGGAATCCACCACCGGCCCCATCAGGACGGCACCGGCCGCCCTGGCAGGTTCCCGGAGCGCCAGTTCCACTGCGAACTGCGTGCCCATGGAATGACCCACAACCACATAGCTGGAAACGCCGGAGTCAGCCAGGACAGCGCCCACGAACTCCGCAAAATCATCGATCTGGAGCTGGCGGGGCGGCCTTGAAGCCTTGCCGAAACCCGGGAGGTCGAACGTATAGACGTCCGCCTCCTCGGCCAGCTCAAGATGGAGCCGGGCCAGGTAACGGTGCGAAACTCCGATGCCGTGCAGCAGGACGTAGGCAGGCCGGTTCGGGGCTCCCGCGGGGAGGACTGAGGCGTACAGCCTGCCCCGGAGTCCGCCCGCTTCCACGTCCCGGCCGCCAGTAAGTTCCATTTGCCGAGCTTACCCCCGGGGCGGGGTGGCCGCCGGTAGGCTGGGTGCATGGCACTGATAGCTCCCCGGGTAACTGGCGCCCTCCCGTCGGAGGATGCTGAGAAGCTGGGCCGGGCGCTTGCGGGCAGCGATGACATCACCGTCTTCGTGGACGGCACGGTCCATCGGCTGCCGCCACTGGCGAGGGACGCCGTCGTCGACCTCCTGCACCGCTTCAGCCGCGGCGAAGCGGTGACCGTCAGCAGCGTGGAGGACATGCTCACCACGTCCAAGGCAGCCGAGCTGGCGGGTATTTCCCACACGTATCTGCGCAACATGACGGACCGCGGGGAGATCCCGGTGGAATATCGCGGCACCCACCGGCGGATACCGCGGGCCGCCGTCATGGCCTGGCTGGAGGGGCAGAAGAAGTCCGAACAGGGCGACGACGCGGAGGGTCCCGGGAAGGACGCCTAGGTTCTGCCCGCCCTAGATCCGTGGCCGGCCCGCCCAGCGTCGCATCTTCAACGCTGCATGGAGCTCCAGGCGGGGCATCCCCTTGAGCGGATCAACGCCGAGCAGCTGGCGGATCCGGCCCAGCCGGTTGTAGATGCTGCTGCGGTGCAGGTGGAGCTTGGTGGCCACGTCCTGGACGGAGCCGTCGTTGTCGTACAGGAGTTCTAGGACCGGAAGCAGCTCACCGTTCCGGTCCTGGTCCTCAAGCATGCGGAAGTAGACCGACGCCGAGTCAGCCCAGGCACTCGCGCCTCCCCCCGCGGACGCAAGCAGCTGGTAGACGCCCGTGGCCCTGCAGTCCACGAGTTCCCCGAGCTGCGGGTCCACGGCGGCAGCCTGGGCCGCCAGCTTGGATTGGCGGTACGCCGCGGCGAGCTCACGCGGCCGGCCGAAGCCCTCGCTGATGCCCAGAATGATGCGCTGCACCGGACGGCCGGAGCGCTTGGCAAGCTCCAGCTGGTAGTGGACCAGCACCTGGGCGTGGTTGGCCCGGCCGGACAATTCGCGGAACAGCACGACGGAATGGGTGTCCGTGCCGGCGCTGAACAGGGCAGCGTCGACGCCGATGGTCGCCTGGAGCGCGGCAGAGCGGTGGATGAGGGTGGAGGCGATGGGGTCGGATCCGCCGGACCAGCCATCGGCGTCGAGCACTGTCACCACCTGCCAGGGACCGCGGCCCTGGATTTCCTTCCAGCCTGCAATGGCGGCCACGGCGTTGGGCTCGCCGGCGCAGGCGGCCAGGAACTCCCGTTCACGCCCCCGCCGGAATTCAGACTCGGCCGTGTTCGAATCGAGCAGGAGCCCGGAGAGCGTTTCAAGCTCGTGGTTGACGGCCGGCAACTGGGTGAGGATCGCCGTCGGATTCTCATCGGCGGAGTCCTGCTGCACCCACAGGTACCCCACCCGGAAGCCGCGCACCATCAGCGGTACGCACACCCGGCCCAGCATGCCCAGGTCCTGGTTGGCCGGCACCACCACCGGACGGACGGCGGTGGCGATGCCGTGCGAGAGCTGCCAGGCGCTGACGTCGGCCGGGACTTTCTTGCTCAGCAGGAAGTTGACCCGCACCCGGTCCGCGTGGGACTGGTTGGAGCTGTAAGCCAGCAGCACCCCGTCCAGGTCCTCCAGTGACAGGCCACGGCCCAACTTCTGAGCCACCTGTTCAACCAGCTGTTCCACACCCTGCTGCTGCATGGGCCAACATTACTGCCTGGGCAGCCTCCGGGACGAACGGACACGAGGCGACACCTGCCGCCCCACGGCTCGACAAATGTCCAGCTGATAGGAGGAAAATTCCCGGAAATACGCGGTTTCTTCGCTGGCGGCTGCTTGGTCTCGTGTCGGCTGGCTCACAACCGGATTTATCGTTGATACACGAAATCCTTCCGCACTTTCCGGCTTATCAAGCCGAGAACCTGGAGCCCACGATGATCATCGGCGTCCCCAAAGAAATCAAGAACAACGAGTTCCGGGTGGCCATCACCGCCGCCGGAGTCCACGAATTCCGCAGCAACGGCCACACCGTTCTGGTGGAACGCGGCGCAGGGCTGGGCTCCGGCATCACCGACGAGGAATACGCCATTGCCGGTGCCGAGATCGTCAATGAGGCTGACGACGTCTGGGCCCGCGCCGACATGGTCATGAAGGTCAAGGAGCCCATCAAGGCCGAGTACCACCGCTTCCGCAAGGGCCTGATCCTCTTCACCTACCTCCACCTCGCCGCGGAGCCCGAACTCACCCGCGAGCTCATCAACTCCGGCGTCACCGCCATCGCCTACGAGACCGTCCAGGAAGGCCGGACCCTCCCGCTGCTGGCCCCCATGTCCGAGGTAGCCGGCCGGCTGTCCGTCCAGGTGGGCGCCGCTTCCCTGATGGCACCCGCCGGCGGAAAGGGCGTGCTGCTGGGCGGCGTTCCCGGGGTCCGCCCCGCCAAGGTGGTTGTCCTGGGCGCCGGCGTTGCGGGAACCAATGCCGCAGCCATGGCACTGGGCCTGGGTGCCGACGTCACCATCATGGACATCAACATCAACCGCCTGCGCGAGCTGGACGCCCAGTACCAGGGCCGGCTCAAGACGGTGGCGTCCAACAAGTACGAGATCGAGAAATCCGTGGTGGATGCCGACCTGGTGATCGGGTCCGTCCTGATCCCTGGCGCCAAGGCCCCCAAGCTGGTCACCAACGACCTCGTGGCCCGCATGAAGCCCGGCTCAGTCCTCGTGGACATCGCCGTGGACCAGGGCGGCTGCTTCGAGGACACCCACCCCACCACGCACCAGGAACCCACGTACAAGGTGCATAACACCATCTTCTACTGCGTGGCCAACATGCCCGGCGCCGTGCCGAACACGTCCACGTACGCGCTGACCAACGTCACGCTGCGCTACGCGGTGTCCCTGGCCAACCTGGGCGTCAAGGCCGCCTTCGACCGCGACCCCGCCCTGGCCGCAGGCCTGAACATCGCCGCCGGCCACGTGGCACACCACTCCGTGTCCGAGGCACACAACCTGCCGCTCGTCGCCGACTGGCACGAACTGGTTTCGGCTTAAGTAGTCCATCGATTGCTCCGTACGCGTCGTTTTGAACCCCCTGAACGACACTTACGGAGCAATCGATGCTTAATGCGCGAGCTTCCGTGCTTCTTCTATTAGTTTGAGGGCCTCGACGGCGTCTTCCGGCTTCACCGGAAGCGGCAGGGCTGATGCCGTGCCGCCGTCGAGGATCTTGTCCGCGAGGATCCGGTAGAACTCGGGGTAGGCGCCGCGTTCGGTGGGCAGGGGGTCGAGGTGGCCATCGCGGCCCAGCAGTCCTGCCCACTCCGGCGCCTCCTCGCCGTACTCGGCGTCCAACGGGCTGCCGCCCGCGGCAATGTACGGCTCCTGCGGGTCCACGCCTTTCTTGGTGAATCCGCCAACGGAACCCAGCACCCGGAACCTCGGTCCCTGCTGGGCGCACATCATGTTCATGGTCAGGTGGCTCAAAACACCGGATTCGTGCCGAAGTACCAGGAACACGTCGTCGTCCGCCCGCTCGTCCGACCTGCGTGCCTTCAACTCTGCGTGGACCACGGAGGCCGGGCCAAAGAGCTGGAGTGCCTGGTCGATCAGGTGGCTGCCTAGATCGAACAAGGTACCGCCGCCCTCCGCCGCCGTGGCACGCGCCTTCCAAGCCTTCGCGATGGCCGGGGACCACCGCTCGAAGCGGGACTCGAACCGCGTGACCTTGCCCAGCGCGTCAGCGGACAGGAGTTTTTGCACCGTCAGGAAGTCGCCGTCCCACCGCCGGTTCTGGAACACCGTCAAGACCCGCCCCAGCTCCCCTGCCAGCGTGATCAACTCCCGGCCTTGTCCACTGGTCACGGCGAACGGCTTGTCCACCACAACATCCAGGCCTGCCTCCAAGGCAGCCTTGGCCAACGGGTAGTGGGTGGCAGGCGGCGTTCCCAGGACCACGAGGTCCACTTCGTCCGCGCGGGCAAGGACCGCATGGCCGTCCGGCACTGTCCTCACCCCCGGATACCGGGCGGTTGCCGCGGCGTCCCTTCCGGCGTTGGAGGTGGCAATGAGGTCCAGCGAAAAACGGGGGTCCGCCGCTATCAGGGGAGCGTGGAACACACTTCCCGAAAGCCCGAAACCCACGACGGCGGTACGGATGGTGCGCTGCGAAGCTGGGTCCCCGGTCATATTCCTACGCTACTCCCGCAGGCCTGGATGCGAGGCGCCGAAATGGGGGCCTTAGGTGAGAGAGCATCCCAAAGAAACCCACGTTAAGTGAGAGAGCGTTGAGGGTTCGGGCAGACGGCGAAGGCCGGCACCCCCTGTCCCCAGGGAGTGTCGGCCTTCGCTACAGAGCGGGTGGGGTCTACTTCTTTTCCCAGCCGATGGCGGTCCAGTCCGGAACCTGGGACAGGCTGCGGAAAAGGGACGGGCCGTAGTTGGCCAGGCCGGTACGGACGAAGGAGATCTGCGGGCCGTTCATGACCACGCCCATGGAGAAGTACTTCGCCATGTGCTCCTTCTCCACCTCCATGGCCGCCTTGTTGCGCTCGGCGTTGTCCTCGATGGAAGCCAGGTCGGCAATCTTCTTGTCCAGTTCGGCGTCGCCCAACTGGTTCTCGTTGGTCTTGGAGTCGTAGTACTGCTTGACGGCTTCAGTGGCGTCCGCGCTGACGGTGTAGCCGGAAACGCTCATATCGAACTCCCGGGAACCCAGCACCTTGCCGAAATCGGCAGAAGCCCGCTGGTCGATTCCAACATCCATGCCGCCGGCCTGCAGCTGCTTCTGCAGGGTCTGGGTGAAGGCTAGGGTGGTGGGGTCGTCACCGAAGTTGCTGATCTTGAAGGCGGCAGGCTTGCCGTCCTTTTCCATGATGCCGTTTGCATTCGCGGTGTAGCCGGCGTCGGTCAGTACCTTCTTGGCGGCGTCCGGACCGGTTTCCTTCACGGGGTAGTTGTCCTGGTAGTACTCGGAGAAGGGCAGCAGCATCATGGAGCCGGAGCTGGGCTCTTCCCAGTTAAGGCCGTTGAAGCGGACCTTCCGGAGGGCTTCGCGGTCAACGGCGGCGAATATCGCCTCGCGGACAGCCACGTCGGTGATGCGCTGGGCGTTGAGGTTCATGCCACCGGCGAACAGGCGCTGGCCGCGGCGGACCTCGGAGTCCTTGGTGCCGTCAAGCTGCTTGTAGAGGGAGATGGTGTTGGCAGACATGGCGTCGATCTCGCCGTTCTTGAAGGCTGCGATCTGGGCGCTGGTTTCCAGCTGTCGGAACACGACACTCTCCAACACCGGCTTGTTGCCCCACCACTTCTCGTTGGGAACCAGGGATACCGTCTTTGCGGCGGCGTCGTACTGGTCCACCTTGAAGGGCCCTGCCATCCATTCAGGGTGCAGTTCGCCGTTGAAGCCCTCGTTGAAGATTTCGGGGCTGTTCACGGCCGGATGGATCAGTCCGGTGAAGAGGGAGTCCAGGGGGTAGACCGGCCGGCTCGTCTTGACGATGACTTCCTTGTCATTGCTGCCGGCCTCCACGGATTCAACGAACTCGTAGTTTCCTGAGCTGACAATGTCGTAACCGGCGTCCGGGCTCTTGAGGATGTTCCAGGTGTTCTGGAAGGCCTTGACGTCAATCGGCGTGCCGTCGTTGTACGCGGCCTTCTCATTGACCGTGATGGTAATGGTCTGCTTGCCGTCTTCTACCTTGTTTTCCACGGACTCGCAGAAGTCCTTGTTCGGAGTCACTTTTCCGTCGAAGGCAATGTCCCAGCATCCCCAGGTTCCCGCTTGGTCGATGGGACGGTGCAGCGCGGTGTTGTCCGCGCTGTTGCCGTTGTTGGAGAACCCATTGAAGTCCGGGCCGATGTTGCCCAGCGGAAGGGTGACCTTGCCGCCCTGTTTAAGATCGGCCGCAGGCTTCTCATTGATGCTGATGAGCTTGGTCAGGTCGCTGCCTGCCTCCTGGCCCTTGGCCGTTTCCGGCCCGGTGGACCCGCCACCGCCGCCGCAGGCAGTCAGCGCCAGAGCTGCGGCAATTGCCGCCGCTCCGCCGATCCTGTTCAGATTCCTCATGGTGTTCCCTTCGTTGGTGCGAGTGGTGGTGCTGGTGATGGGCCGGTAAAACCTAGGATGCATGGTGGTCCGCCGCGTCATGGACCACCAGCATGTCCTCGTCCAGCTCCCCGTCGGGGAAGAAGCAGGCGAAGCGTTGGTCCAGGGCGGGCAGCGGGTGCGCCGCCAAGGCCTGGGCCGCCGGCGACGGCGGTACAAGCTCCAGGGGTGGTTCAAGAGTCAGGCATTTTTCCTGCTTCGCCGCCGGCAGCGCTGCGAAAACGGGGCAGCGCGTGGCGAAGTTGCAGCCCTTGGGGGCGTCCAGCGGCGAGGGCAGCTCCCCCCGGAGAATGATGCGTTCCCGCGTGCGTTCCAGCTGCGGGTCCGGAACCGGGATGGCCGAGAGCAGGGCGCGGGTGTAGGGGTGGCGGGGGTTGTCGAACACGCGGTCCACCTCGCCGATCTCCACGATCTTCCCCAGGTACATCACGGCTACCCGGTTGGAGATGTGCCGGACCACGGAGAGGTCGTGGGCCACCAGAAGGTAGCTGAGGCCCAGTTCGGCGCGGAGCTTGTCGAGGAGGTTGATGACGCCGGCCTGGACGGAGACATCCAGGGCGGAGACAGGCTCGTCCAGGACAACGAGCTTCGGGTTCACGGCCAGGGCGCGGGCTATTCCGATGCGCTGGCGCTGGCCGCCGGAGAACTGGTTGGGGAAGCGGTTGACGTGGTCCGGCTGCAGGCCCACCAGCTTCATGAGCTCCATGATGCGCTTCTTGATGGCCTGCCGGTCCATGCCCGCGTTCTGGAGCGGCTCGGCGAGCACTTCATAGACCGTGAATCGCGGATCCAGTGCGCCGGTGGGGTCCTGGAACACCATCTGGAGTTCACGGCGCATGGCGCTCTTGGTCCGGGCATCGGCGGCCTGCTTGTTGCTGATGCCGCCAATCACCACTTCGCCATCCTGGTCCTTGTGGAATTCCATGATTTCCAGCAGCGTGGTGGTCTTGCCTGAGCCGGACTCCCCCACGATGGAGAAGCACTCCCCTTCGCGGATATCGAAGGTCAGTCCGTCCACTGCCTTGATGGTGCCGATCCGCTTCTTGAGCAGCGCGCCCCGGGTCAGCGGGAAGTGTTTGCGCACGTCCTTGAGCTGCAGGACTGTTGAGCGCTCCTCCCGCGGGATGGCGTCGAAACGTGAGACGGGCACGGGCGGGGCGGCGAAGACATCGTGGGCATCAACGTCACCGCCCAGGGACTCCGATTTGATGCAGGCCGCGCTGTGGTACGCGCTGCCCGGTACCGGGAGGAGCGCCGGTTCGCCATCGAGGCACGCGTCCTCCGCGAGCGGGCAGCGGGGGGCGAACGAGCAGCCGGTGGGTGTGTGGACCAGGTTGGGCGGCATTCCCTCAATGGGGACCAGCGATGCCTTTTCCGCGACATCAACGCGGGGTACGGCGCCGAGCAGGCCCATGGTGTAGGGCATCCGCGGGTTGTAGTAGAGGTCATCCACTGCACCCGTCTCCACCGGCCTGCCGGCATACATCACCATGATGTCGTCAGCCATGCCGGCCACCACGCCGAGGTCGTGCGTGATCATGACGACGGCGGCGCCGGTCTCCTCCTGCGCGGTATGCAGCACCTCCAGCACCTGGGCCTGGATGGTCACGTCCAGGGCCGTCGTCGGCTCATCCGCGATGAGGACCCGCGGGTTGTTGGCGATGGCGATGGCGATCATCACCCGCTGGCGCATGCCGCCGGAGAACTCGTGCGGGAAGGCCCTGAGCCGCTCCTTGGGGCTGGGGATGCCCACCATGGCAAGAAGTTCGACGGCGCGCGCCTCCTTCGCCTGCTTGCTCAAGGTGGGGTTGTGGATGGTCAGCGCCTCGATGATCTGCGTGCCCACCGTGTAGACGGGCGTCAGGGAAGACAGCGGATCCTGGAAGACCATGGCCAGCTCATTGCCGCGGTACCCGCACATGGCTTTGTCGCTGAGCCCCAGCAGTTCCTTGCCCTTGAGCCGGACCGAACCGGTGACCTCGGCTGTGGCAGGGAGCAGGCCCATGATGGCGAGGGACGTCACCGACTTGCCGGAGCCCGACTCACCCACGATGCCCAGCGTCCTTCCTGGCATCAGGTCGAAGTCCACTCCCCGGACGGCATGCACCACGCCGTTCTCGGTGTTGAAGCGGACGTTCAGGTCCCGGACGGACAGGACTGCGTCCGTGGGCGCGTGCAGGCCCGCGACGTGCAGCCGCTCCACCGCTGACTGGGGCTGTCCAACCGGTCCGGCGGCAGTTTCGCTGCTCATGAGGCGTTCCCCTTTACGCGGGTTTTCAGGGCGGTGCGTTTCCTGGCGCTGCCGGATGAACTTGAGCTGGGGTCGAAGGCGTCCCGCAGGCCGTCGTTCATCATGGCCAGGGACCCGGTGAGGAGGAACATGACGGTCAGCGGCACCCAGAACATCCAGGGGAAGGTCTGCACCTGGGACGTTGCGCCGCCGATCAGCACGCCGAGGCTCACATCCGGAACCTTGATGCCGATGCCGATGAAGGAGAAGGCCACTTCCGCGAGGATGGCACCGGTAACGCCGCGGGTGATGTCCAGGACCAGCAGCGATCCGATGTTGGGGACCAGGTGCCGCCACACGATCCTGCGCGCCGGGACGCCCATGTACTGGGCTGCCTTGACGAAGTCCCGCTGCATCAGTGACATGGACATGGACCGGATCAGCCGTGCCGTGCCCATCCAGCTGAAGACGAGCAGCACGATGATGAGCAGCAGCCACGACGGCAGGTTCCGCCTGAGCCCCTCACCTCCGCCGCTGGTGGCCACCGCCACTACCAGGAGGGCCGGCATCATGATGAGCGCTTCCAGGATGAAGAGCATCACCTTGTCCACCTTGCCGCCGAAGTAGGCCATGGTGCAGCCATAGACGGCGGCGACGAGGACAGAAACGAGACCGACAATCAGGCCGATCAGGATGGAGATCCGCGTGCCTTCCACCGTCATCGCGTAGAGGTCTATGCCCGCCTGGGAGGTCCCCAGGAAGTGCTCGGCTGACGGCGGCATGCCGATGTTGAACGGGTCGATGGTTTCCTTGTCCCATTGGGTGAAGTATCCGCCCACAAAGGAAAAGAGGGTCAGGGCAAGGAAGATGCCAAGGCCCGCCACGGCCGTCTTGTTCCGCATGAAGCGGCGGAAGATGATGGTGTTCTTGCCAATGACGACGTCGGCGTTCTCCAGGTGCGCGTCCTGCGCGACGGCGGCCGGATCCACTGCATTGAGGTTGGTCACGGCTACTGCACCCGCACTCTCGGGTCAACAAGGGTGGTGGCGAAATCCGCCAGGATGGCGCCCAGGGCGAAGATGACCGAACCGTACGCCAGGGTGGCGGTGGCGGCATTCACGTCCTGGAGCGAGATGGCGTCGATGCTCCACGAACCCACGCCCGGCCACGCGAAGATCTTCTCGGCGAAGAAGCCGCCGGCAAAGATGGCCGGGATGGTGAAGGCGATGCTTTGGGCCACCGGGATGAAGGAGACACGCAGTGCATGCCGGGAGATGGCCTGGTTGCGGGTGAGCCCCTTGGCGCGGGCCGTCCGGACGAAGTCCGCGTTAACGTTGTCCAGGAGGTACTGGCGCTGGGCGATCTGGTAGGACCCCCAGCCCACCAGTGTGATGGCCACCGTGGGAACGGCGTAGTGCGCGAGCATGTCGATGAACTGGGCCCAGCCCGGCTCTATGCCGGGTGTGGAGATGCCGGTGACGAAGAAGATGCGCTCGCCCACGGTTTCGTTGATGTTAATGGCACCCAGCTGCACCAGGAAGTAGGCAATCGGGGCGGGAACGATGTAGGCAAGGTAGCTGTACGAAGTGATGGCCCGGTCCTGGAACTTGTACTGGCGTGCGGCCGAGTAGACCCCCAGGGCCACGCCGATCACCAGCGTCAGGATGATGGAGGCCAGGAAGAGCCGCGTGGAGATCCAGACACGGTCTCCGAACTCGGCGTTGATGAAGGCGCCGTTGGGGCTCCGGCCCCAGTCCCAGCGAGTCACGATCCCGGTCAGCCATTCGACGTACCGTTCCCACGGGCTGAGGTCTGGATCGAGGCCCTTCAGCCGCATGGAGTTTGCCACCTGCTCGGGGGTGGGGCGGGGAATCCGTTCCTGCTCAAGCAGCGCGGGCTTCAGGGAACTGACCGCCAGGAAATACCCGGCCGAGGTAGTCAGGAAGATCATGAAGATGTACGTGATGCCGCGCTTGGCGAGGTACCTGAGCATGGGGCGCTATTTCCGTTTCGCCGCCACGGGCCGGGGGAAGGAGCACAGCAGTATCCACTGGTGCGCCGGGTTCTTGGCCCTGTCAACAATCACGTGCTGGATCCTTCCGTCATCCCCGGTTCAGCGGGGGTTGTGCCGCGTCATCGGGTCCTCCACCAGCGGGTAGCTGGCCTCCCGCAGCCTTGGCAGGCCAGGTCCTGATGGACTATGTCGCGGGTCACATTCCAGAGGAAACTATCACAAGCCCCGAGCGAAAATGCGGGCGGACGCCCGGAAAGCTACCCGCCCGTATCAGATCGTTATGAATAAGTTTGTGAAGTTCGTGTGACTGGACGGCCGGCACGAAACTGGCGTAATCTACGCGCCGCGGACCACCCGTGTGACAAGCTCCCGCCACGAAGCCGCCAACCGTTCGGGGGTAACTCCGTGCACCCTCACCAGGGTCAGCAGCCGCTCCGGATCAAGGGTTGCGCTCAAGGATCCCGCCATCAGCCAGGGGTCGGGCTCGAATCCCTCGTCCCGGAGCAGCACCTCGATATGGCGGTGCCAGAGCGCCGCGGGAGGCGCTTCGAAGCGGCCCCGGGCTGCGTTCTCCGCCGCGAGCACAAGCTCGCCGAATTCCATCACGTAGGCGATTCTTTCGGCACCGAACGCGATGAGCCGTTCCAGCCCCGGAGCGCCCGGCCCAAGCGGCGGCGGTCCAAACATGAAGCGCGCCTGGAAGGCAGCCTCCGATTCACTCAGGAGGGTAAGCATCAGCCCGGCCCGGCTGCCAAACCGGCGGAAAACGGTGCCTTTCCCCACACCGGCGTGTTCAGCGAGCCGGTCCATGGTCAGGCCCTGGGCGCCGCACTCCTCAATAAGTTCCTGCGCAGCCTTCAGCAGGCGTTCCCGGTTCCGCGCGGCGTCGCTGCGTTCAGGGGAGGGCTCCGGGGTCAGGCCGGGCCGCAGTGGGATGAAGCTCACATCAGTTATTCTAAGGCCCGGGAATAATAAACGGACTACGGTCCGTTTACTCTGGTGAAGGCAGTAACTGCCCCAGCTTTCCAACGGCAGCGGCCCTCCCGCAGCCCTGATCCAGGAGTTCCCATGACCAAGAGCACCGTCCTCACCCTCGTCGGCAGCCTCCGCGCCGACTCCACCAACCAGAAACTTGCCGAGGCAATCCAGCTGAACGCACCGGAGCAGGTGGACGTGGTGATCCACGAGAGCCTGGGCAACATTCCGTTCTACAACGAGGACATCGACGTCGAGGGCCAGGTGCCCGAGGCGGCTGCCGCGCTGCGCGCCGCCGCCAACGGGGCGGACACGCTGCTGCTCGTCACTCCGGAGCACAACGGCACGGTGCCGGCCGCCCTGAAGAACGCCATCGACTGGCTGTCCCGCCCCTTCGGCGCCGGCGCCCTCGCCGGCAAGCCCACCGCCGTCGTCGGAACTGCCTTTGGCCAGTACGGCGGGGTCTGGGCCCAGGACGAGGCCCGCAAGGCTGCAGGCATCGCCGGCGCCCGGGTTCTCGAGGACGTCAAGCTCGCCGTGCCCGGCTCCATGGTGCGCTTCGCTGAGATCCACCCGAAGGACGACGCTGAGGTGGTGGAGCAGATCAAGGGTGTGTTCGACGCCCTCGCGGCCGCCCGGCCGGCAGCCTAGCCAGCTGGCCGTCCGCGGTGCCCGGTGCAGAGATCTGCGCCGGGCACTTCGGTTTAACGCGGCGGCCGCTCCCGCTCTGGCTGCCGCATCCGATCGTTGCTAGCGTGACGGAATGAGCCCGTCGAAGACCCCGGCCGAGACCCTTTCCATTGCCGGGACAGAAGTCCGCATCTCAAGCCCCGACAAGATGGTGTTCCCGGAACCGGGGCTGACGAAGCTGGACCTGGTGCGGTACTACCTTTCCGTCGCGGAGGGCGCACTGCGCGGTGCAGGCGGGCGGCCGATGGTCCTCAAGCGCTTCCCCAAGGGCATCGGCGCAGAGCCGTTTTTCCAGAAGCGCGTGCCGGAAAACCACCCGGACTTCATTGACACCGCAACACTGCACTACGCGTCCGGGACATCGGCCGAAGAGGCGGTCATCCGGGACGCCGCCGGCCTGGCCTGGGTGGTGAATCTCGGGTGCCTGGACCTTAACCCGCATCCCGTGCGCGCCGAGGACCTGGAGCACCCCGATGAGCTCCGCGTGGACCTTGACCCGATGCCGGGCGTGGACTGGTCGCAGATCGTCGACGTCGCCTATGTGGCGCGGGAGGTGCTCGACGACGTCGGCCTGGCGGGGTGGCCAAAAACCAGCGGCTCGCGCGGGCTCCACATCCTGGTGCGGATCGCGCCGCAGTGGTCCTACCGTGACGTCCGGCTCGCCGCAGAGACCCTCGCCCGTGAGGTTGAGAACCGCGCTCCGGGCCTGGCCACCGCGCGGTGGTGGAAGGAGGAGCGCGGTGAGAGTGTGTTTGTGGACTTCAACCAGAACGCCAAGGACCGCACCGTGGCATCGGCCTACTCGATCCGGCCCCTGCCCGACGCCCGGGTCTCCACGCCGTTGACGTGGGATGAAGTCCGCTCCGCCCGGCCCGAACAGTTTACGGTCCTAACAGTGCCCGGGCGCTTCGCTGATATGGGCGACCCCCACGCGGGGATCGACGACGCCGTGGGCACCCTGGATGCACTCCTGGCCCTGGCTGCCGAGCTGGGACCCGCCGAGAAGGCGCCGCGTGCCGGGGACGGCTCCGGCCGCCGGCAATCGGTGATGCCGCTCATCGAAGTGGCCCGGACCAGGACCAAGCCCGAGGCGCTGGCCGCCCTTGGGGAGTGGAAGTCCCGGCATGCCGGCCTTGTCCAAGACCTCCATCCAGCAGACGTCATGGTGGACGGGATGCGCGGATCGAGCTCGCTCTGGTACCGGGTGCGGGTGAACCTGCAGCACGTCCCGGAGGCGGAGCGCCCGGAGCAGGAGGAACTCATTGCGGACTACGATCCATGGGAAGGCAGGGTATGGCCGGGCCAGCCGACGTCCTGACTGCGGCGCTGCCTGCCGCGCTCCCGTGACCAACTCTTATCCCAACCGGTACCTTCCCGGCATTCCCGCTCCAAAACCCCGGCCGTAACGTTAATCCACCGGACCGGACAAGGATTGCGGTGCAGGCATGCCAGCAGGGTGGAATGCAGGAGAACGCAGGGCCAGGCTGCGGGCAGCAGCAGTGGCCAGCCTCACGCTTCCATTGTGGCTCGGCGCCTGCGTAGTCCAGGCCCCCCAGGAGCCCAGGCAGGCGCCTTCCGCCCCGCTGGCAGTCAACAGGGGCGCGCCGGCAGAAGCCCCGCAGTCCCTTACCCCCGCACCGCAGCCCCGGGACGCCGCGCCGCTGGAGGCTCCCGCCGCACCGCCGGACTCATCCGGCCCCGCTGCGGGACCGGACGCGCGGGCTACATCCGTTCCGGCAACCGGCAGCTCCGAAGCCGGGGCGGCGCAAGCTGGGCTCCCGGACGGCACCATCCATGGCGAATCCGAGGCCGGCACGGTCACCGCGTACTACGTGCTCGTGGACGACGGCGGCAGGAACGGAGTGCGCTTTGGCTGCAATGACAGCCTGGTGGGCATAGCCCACGCCGGCCCTGCCGCGGAGGCGCTTCCTGCTGCCATCGGCGCGCTGCTGGACCCGCCCGGGGAGGCGCTGTCCGAGCATGAACCGAAGGCCTACAACGCCCTGTCCGGGTCGCGGCTGAAGTTCCTTTCCGGCAGCTTCGACGGCACCACCGTCACGGTGTACCTCACCGGCGTCCTTAGGCCCGGAGGGACCTGCGATGTGCCCCGCATGGAAGCACAGCTCACGCAAACAGCAGTAGCGGCCGCCGGCGCCATCAGGGCAGAGATCTACGTGAACGGACGCAGCCTGGCGGAGGCGCTGGAGCTCGACTAGGGCTGCCCTGCTTCCAACGGCCGGGCCCACAGGCCGGGTGACTCACTGATATACAGGTGTTGCTTTTTAGGCAACACTCCGCGGTATCCTGATGATGTGACCCACGAAACACTTGACGCCGCAGCAGGGACGCTGCCGGCCGAAGCCATTGATGCCATCGAGCGGGCGGCAACCTCCGCCCACCGCCATGAAGAACTGTTTTCAGCACGCGCCGCGAACATCCGACAGTCAGCGGTGAGGGATGTCTTTGACATTTCCATGCGTCCAGGGCTTGTCTCGCTTGCCGGCGGAAGCCCCTACCTGCAGTCCCTCCCGCTGGACCGGCTCGCCGCGACGGCCGCGAAAATCATCGCCGACGACGGGCTGACCGCACTGCAGTACGGCAGCGGGCAAGGATCCGAGGAGCTCCGCGCCCAGATCTGCGAGGTGATGGCGGCAGAAGGCATTCTCGACGCCCTTCCGCAGAACGTGGTGATCACCGCCGGTTCGCAGTCTGCGCAGGACGTGGCCACCAAGGTCTTCTGCAATCCGGGCGACGTGGTCCTCGTGGAGGAGCCCACCTACGTGGGCGCACTCAACACCTTCGAGGCGTACCAGGTGCAGGTGGAAACCATAGGGATGGACCAGTCCGGCCTGGTGCCGGAACTGCTGGAGGCGCGGATTGCCGCCCTCCAGACGGCCGGAAAGAACGTCAAGTTCCTGTACACCATCCCCAACTTCAACAACCCCTCGGGGATAACGCTGGCCAAGGAGCGCCGCCAGCAGGTGGTGGACATATGCCGCAAAGCGAATATCCTGGTGATCGAGGACAACCCCTACGGCCTGCTCCGCTTCGGCGGTGAGCCACTTAAGCCGCTCCGCGCAGAAAACCCGGACGACGTCATCTACATGGGTTCCTTCTCCAAGATTTTCGCCCCCGGCCTGCGGATCGGCTGGGCCCTGGTTCCCGAACACCTGCAGCGCCGGTATTACCTGGCAGCCGAGGCCGTGACGCTCTGCCCGCCGGCCTTCAACCAGATGCTGGTCTCGGCGTACCTCCGCGACTACGACTGGAGGGGCCAGATCCAGACCTACCGCGAGCTGTACGCCGAACGCTGCAGCGCCATGCTCGCCGCCCTGGCCGAGCACATGCCGGCCGGAACCACCTGGACCAGCCCCGAGGGCGGCTTCTTCGTATGGGTGACCCTCCCGGAGGGGGTGGACACTTATCCCCTGTTGCAGAAGGCGATCGACGCCGGAGTGGTGTTCATCCCCGGGGCCGCCTTCACGCCGTCGGACGAACCGTCCAACAAGCTGCGCCTGGCGTTCAGCGCCGTGCCCCCGGAAGCCATCACCGAAGGCGTGCGCCGCCTGGCGCCGGTGCTGCAGGAAGCCATCGCCGCGCTGTAGCCTTGGCCTGACCAAGCGCCACCGAAACCAAGCAAAGGAGCACACATGAGCGGAATCATCGTTGTAGGGGTGGACGGCAGCGGGACGGCAAAGAAAGCAGCCGAAGCGGCGCGGGACCTCGCCGCGGCCCTCGGCGCCTCCCTCCATGTGGTGTCCGCCTTCGACAGCGACAAGACCGAGGTGTTTGGCAGCGGCAGCGACCGGTGGATCGTGTCCGACGCGGATGCCGCCGAGCACGTGGCACGGACAGTCGCAGAATCGCTGGGGAGGGACATCAAGGTGACGTACTCCGCCGCCCGCGGCCGGCCGGCCGATGCACTCATCAAGGAGGCCCTGCGGATGGAAGCCCGGATCATCGTGGTGGGAAACCGCAGGATGCACGGTATTGGCCGCGTGCTTGGCAGCGTAGCAAACAGCGTTGCCCACAATGCCCCCTGCGACGTTTACATCGCAAACACGTACGACGCCGAGTAGCGGCTTTACGGACACCATGCGGGAGCCACGCCCCTGCATGGTGTCCGTTCTCACGCCCGAAAGCGCCTTTCCGGCGCTGCCCCGACGATAAAATTGGATAAGCCCCCAACGGTGCGGACACCCACTACCACCACCATCAAGGGGCCCCAATGATTACCCTCCAGCGCCGCCATCTGGCAGGCCACGACATCCTCCTTGCCCGCCACGGCAACCACATCTGCTCCATGCGGGTTGACCGCAGCAATGACCGGGTGGTCGCCTTGCTGGACGACGGCAGCGTGGACAGCGCGCCGAACCTCATCGCCCCAGGCCTGAGGCTTCCCGAGACCGTGGGCAGCGTGTTGCGGGAGGATTGGAAGCTCCTGACGGCCTGGGCCGGCATGGCAGCGGCCATGGCTGTACTCATGACGGGTGCCGCAGTGGTCCTGGGTACCACCGCAGACCCGGCAACTCTTGAGATGCTGGCCGCGCATACCTCCTACTAGGGAGCGGACACCCGTCCTGCCGGGTGCTTGGCTAAGGAACCATCCAGCCTTCGAGGGCCCACCAGATGCCGCCCATCACCACGCCGCCAAAGAGCGCGCCGGCGATCACCTGTGCCCGTGAATGCGCGCGCAGCACCACGCGGGACCAGCCCACGGCGGGTACCAGGAGCAGCAGCGGAAGCCAGGCCGGCCCAAGCATGAGCACGGCGATCACGGCTGAAGAGGACACCGCTGCCGCATGCCCGCTGATCTTCCAGAACGGGCTCACGGCCGCCAGCACCACGACCCCCGCCACCACCGCAAGGACCATTGCCACCACGCTTTGCGGCGCCCCCACCGCTTCCAGCACCAGGAGCCCGGCCAGGATGCAGGCCAACGCCATCAGCAGCACAGGCGCACGCTGCCGGCGGTCGCTGACGTGGTGGTCCGTCACCTTCCCCATCCGTACCAGCAGGAGGAGCAGGAACAGCGGTAGCACGCAGACGAACAGGGCGGCCAGCGCTCCGTAGCTGATGGTTCCGGGGAACCCCGGCTGCGTCATGGGGCTGATCAGCAACTGGATGCTCACCACCACGGGCGGCTGGAACACCTCCGTCAGCCATCGTGCGGCACGGTTTTTCAGCCGGATGGTGCTGCTGCTGTCGGCGGCCACAGTGCTGCCCTAGTCCAGGAGGAGCGCCGGCTCCTCAAGGATGGCAGCGACGTCGGCCATAAAGCGGGCGGAGAGGTCGCCGTCCACCACGCGGTGGTCGAATGATCCGCCAAGGGTGGTGATCCAGCGCGGGATCACTTCCCCGTCCAGGACCCAGGGCTTCTGCTTGATGGTTCCGAAGGCCACGATGGCAACCTCGCCCGGATTGATGATGGGCGTGCCGGTATCAATCCCGAGGGCACCGATGTTGGTGATGGTGAGCGTGCCGCCCTGCATCTCGGCGGGCTGGGTTTTGCCGGCCCTGGCGGTGACGGCCAGGTTGTTGAGCGCCAGCGCCAGTTCCTTCAGGGACAGGTCCTGGGCGTTCTTGATGTTGGGCACCATCAGCCCGCGGGGTGTGGCTGCCGCGATGCCCAGGTTCATGTAATGCTTCACATGGATCTCGGCGCCGCCGGTTCCGTCCGCGTTGTCCACCCACGTGGCATTGACGCTGGGGTTCCGTGCGGCCGCCCAGATCACGGCCTTGGCAAGGATAAGCAGCGGCGAGACTTTGATGCCCTCAAAATCCCTGGACGCCTTGAGCCGCTTGACGAATTCCATGGTGCGGCTGGCATCAACGTCGACGAAAATACTGACGTGCGGCGCCGCGAACGCGGAATCCACCATGGCCTTCGCCGTGGCTTTCCGGACGCCCTTGACGGGAATCCGTTCGATCCTCTGGTCCTGCGGCTTGCCGGCCTTCCCCCAGAACCCGTCCGCCTTGTCCAGTTCCGCGTCCCGCTGGGCCTGGTAGCTGACCAGGTCCTCCCGGGTGACCTCGCCGCGTGATCCGGTTGCCACCACGTCCGCCAGGTCAATGCCCAGGTCCCGGGCGATCTTGCGGACCGGGGGCTTCGCCAGGACCTTGTTGACCAGGCCGGTGATGGTGCCGCCCAGCGTGGGGCGGTTGTCCACGGCGTCGACGGCGGTTTCGCCTGGCAGCCGGGTGGCAGTGCCTGCCGGTGTCCCCGGCCTTGCGGACACCTCGGCCGGCGTGCGGGGCTGGACCGGCTCCACCTCCGGCGCGTTGACGGACAGTGCACCCGCCGGGCCCCTGGTGGTGGAGCTGGTCGAAATCCTTGGCCGCCGCTTGACGGCGTCCGCCTTTGGCCCGGAGCCAACCAGGGGCCCTCCGGCCAACGCACTGTCGGCGGCGGGGGCACTTCCCGTTGAGTCGGCGTCGGACGCCGGAAGCTTTCCGTAGAGCGGCTGGACAGGCATCTCAGGCGCAGGGACGTCCGCGGGGGTCGGGTCCCCCGCGACGTCATCGCTGACGCTGATGATCGCGGTGCCGACGTCGATGGTCACGCCTTCGGGGACCAGCAGTTCAGTGACGGTTCCCGCGAACGGAGACGGCAGTTCCACGAGGGACTTGGCCGTTTCGATTTCGCAGAGGACGTCGTTAATGGCGACGGCGTCGCCCGGCTTGACCTTCCAGGAGACGATTTCGGCCTCGGTGAGTCCCTCGCCGACGTCGGGCAGGTTGAACTTGTTGAGAGTCATGGTGTCCTTGGTTGGAAAGCCTCAGTAGGAGAGGGCGCGGTCCAGCGCCTCCAGGATGCGGTCAATGTCCGGAAGGTAGTCTTCCTCCACCTTGGCAACCGGATAGGGCATGTGGAATCCGCCAACGCGGATCACCGGAGCCTCCAGTGAATGGAAGGCACGCTCGCTGATCCGGGCCGCGATTTCACCGCCGATACCGCCGAACGTGGGTGCCTCATGGGCAACGACCAACCGTCCGGTCTTCTGAACGGAGGCCGTGACGGTATCGAAGTCCAGCGGCGAGATGGACCGGAGGTCGATCACCTCCACGCTGTGGCCGTCCTCCTCGGCTGCGTTGGCGGCGGCCAGCGCAACCGGAACCAGCGGGCCGTAGGCAACCAGGGTCGCATCCGTGCCGCTGCGGAGGACGTGGGCCTTGAAGGGGTCCCCCGCCCGGCCCGGCGCCTGCACGTCCACCTCGCCCTTGAGCCAGTACCGGCGCTTGGGTTCGAAAATGATGACAGGATCCTGGCACTCCACGGCCTGCTGGACCATCCAGTACGCGTCATGCGCATTGGACGGCGTGATGATACGCAGGCCTGCGGTGTGCGCGAACAGCGCCTCCGGGGACTCCGAGTGGTGCTCAACCGAACCGATGCCTCCGCCGTACGGGATGCGGATGACCACCGGGACCGTGAGGTTGCCGTTGCTGCGGGCGTGCATCTTGGCCAACTGGGTGGTGATCTGGTTGAAGCCGGGGAAGACAAAACCGTCGAACTGGATTTCGCAGACCGGCCGGTAGCCGCGCAGCGCGAGGCCAATCGCGGTTCCGATGATCCCGGATTCGGCCAGTGGTGTATCCACCACGCGGTCCGGGCCGAACTCGCCGATCAGTCCGTCGGTCACCCTGTACACCCCGCCCAGGGGCCCGATGTCTTCACCCATCAGCAGTGATTTAGGGTTTTGCGTGAGCGTCGCGCGGAGGCCTTCGTTGATGGCCTTGGCGATAGTCATTGTGGTCATCAGTGGCCTGCCTTTGCTGCTGCCTGCGCCGATTCTTCGCCATGCTCACCGGCTGCGAACCCTGCACTGTATTCCTCGAACCATGCAAGCTCCTCCGCCACGAGGGGGTGGGCTTCTGCGTAGGTGTTGGCGAAAGCAGAGCGGATGTCAGGAGTCTCGAGGTCGTGGGTGGTGCGCCGGACGTAGGCGGCGAGCTCATCGCCGTCGGCCTTCACCTTCGCGAAGAAGGCGTCGTCGGCCAGGCCCTCGGAGCGGAGGTATTTCTCCACGCGGGCCAGCGGGTCCTTTGCCCGCCAGGCGTCTTCTTCTGACGACTGGCGGTACTTGGTGGGGTCATCGGCAGTGGTGTGGGCGCCCACACGGTAGGTGAAGGCCTCGATCAGGACCGGGCCCTTGCCTTGGCGCGCGTGCTCCAGAGCCCACTCGGTGACGGCATGGACGGCGATCACGTCGTTTCCGTCCACGCGGATGCCCGGGAAGCCGTACCCCTTGGCGCGGTTGGACAGCGGCACACGGGTCTGAACGTTGGTGGGCACGGAAATGGCCCAGTGGTTGTTCTGGCAGAAGAACACCACCGGGGCGTTGTAGGAGGAAGCGAAAACCATGGACTCGTGGACATCGCCCTCGGAGCTGGCGCCGTCACCGAAATAGGCGATAACGGCAGCGTCCTCCCCTGAACCGGAGGCTCCCGTAGCTGCCGCCAGCTTCTGGTCGCGCTGGATGCCCATGGCGTAGCCCACGGCGTGGAGCGTCTGGGCGGCAAGGACCAGCGTGTAGAGGTGGAAGTTGGTGTCCTTCGGGTTCCAGCCGCCGTTCGACACTCCGCGGAACTGCCGGAGGAGTTCGGCCAGGTCCACGTCGCGGGTCAGTGCCACGCCGTGTTCGCGGTAGGTGGGGAAGATGTAGTCCTGCGGCCGGCTGGCCCTGCCGGAGCCGATCTGCGCGGCTTCCTGGCCGGTCAGCGGGACCCAGAGTGCAAGCTGTCCCTGGCGCTGCAGGGCCGTTGCCTCGACGTCGAACCGGCGAATGGCCGCCATGTCTGCATAAAGGCCGCGCAGGGCTTCAGGAGTGATCTTCTCCGCGTACTCGGTGAAGACGGGATCGAACCCAAGCTTTGCGTCCGGGCCCAGGAGCTGGACCATCTGCGCCGGGGGTTCCCCCATGACCGCCTCGGCATCAGCCTCGCGCTGGTCGTCTACCGCTGTTTCGTCGAACTCGGTGGAAGGCAGATGTGTGCCCATACCGTCTCCTCGCTTGCCGCATGCGGATGCAGTGCAATGTCGCTGGGATATATGCCTCATAAGGAATAGATTCCCTGCGGGGCATATATATTGCTGTACTGATCCTAACTTTATCTTCAGTAGGTAGCCGCAGAGCTACTTGTTAAGCGCTAGGAACCCCGTGGCGCCTTTGTATAGTTCGCACACAGCCGAAGGAACCGGGAGTTCGCCTCGACCTCGCCGATGCTCACCCTCACGCCTTCGCCCGGGAATGCGCGGACGGACAGCGCCTGTGCCCCGGCCGCCTCGGCGAACTCGGCACTGTGCTCGCCCAGGTCCAGCCAGACGAAGTTCCCTTGGGCGTCGGGAACGGCCCACCCCAGGCTTCGCAGGCCTGCCGTGACCCGCTCCCGCTCATCAACCAGGCTTTGTACCCTTTCTACAACCTGGGGGAAGTTCTGCAGCGACACAATCGCGGCCTTTTCGGCAATCTGCGACACGGCGAAGGGGGTTGCGGCCACCCTAAGGTGCTGCGTCAGCGCAGGGTTGGACACGCTGTAACCAACCCGCAGCCCGGCCAGTCCGTGCGCCTTGGAGAAGGTCCGGAGCACCACCACGTTGGGGTACCTGCGGTACATGTCGAGTCCATCCACCGCTTCGTCGTCCCGCACGAACTCCTTGTAGGCCTCGTCAATCACTACCACCACGTGAGGGGGGACGAGCCGGATGAATTCCTCGGTTTCCGCTGCGCGAAGGGCCGGGCCGGTGGGATTGTTGGGTGTGCAGAGGAGGACCATTTTGGTCCGGGGCGTCACGGCGGCGGCCATCGCGGGAAGGTCGTGCCGGCCCTCGGCAGTGACGGGGATGCGCACGCCTTCACCCCCGGAGAGGCCCACACTGATGGGGTACGCCTCAAAGGAGCGCCACGCGTAGACCACCTCATCCGGCGTACCGTCGTCGTTCCGTCCCACGAAAGTTGCCAGGAGCTGGTTCAGGGCGCCGAGGCTGCCGGCGCCCGTGACGATGTCCTCCGCGGGGACACCCAGGAATGCGGACAGCTCACCGCGGAGCCTGCTGCTCAGCGGGTCCGGGTACCGGTTGAAGTCGGTCTGGTGCGCAATGGCATCCAGGACCGCGGGGAGCGGGGGCAGCGGATTCTCATTGGAAGACAGCTTGTAACTGGCCAGCCCGTCAACGGCGGCGGGGGGTTTTCCGGCGGCGTAGCGGGGTAACCGGGCCACCACGGGACGGGGCTGGACGCCGCCCGTCACTGTCTCAGATGACGTCATGCAGACCAGCCTACTTCGCTGGATGCAGGAGGGAAGCGCAGGCTGCCCCCTCCCTCAAGCAGCTGACAGGGAGGTATGGAAACATAGGACCATGCGTTCATTCATCGGCCGGGTCCTCATCAACGCGCTGGCCTTGTGGATTGCCAGCTGGGTTCTTCCCGGCTTGGATATCACCACATCGGCTACAACAGACGCGGTAGCCAAGACCGGCGTGGCAGAGGGAACGGACGTGGCAGGAACTGTCCTGGCGTACTTGTTCATCGGCCTGATCTTCGGATTGGTCAATGCGTTCATCCGCCCTTTAGTGAGCTTCCTGTCCCTCCCAATCACCATCCTGACGCTGGGTCTCTTCACCATCGTCATCAGCGCCGCGATGCTGTACGTGACGTCCTGGATCAGCAGTTTCACGCCGGTCCACTTCACCATTAATTCGTTCTTCTGGACTGCAGTGCTCGGAGCCATCATCATCACCCTGATCTCGCTGGTGGCCGGCCGGCTCGTCGGCGTCCGCCGGTAAGCCTGCACTTCCCCGCCCGGCCTTGCCCGGGCCTAACGTCCTGCATAACCACGTGCCGGTTTGTGGGAATCCGCCGACGCCGCAGCAGGTGCCGGGGCCTTTGTCCTCGACAGGGAAAACCGCGTGGCCGTGGCGGCGCCTCCCGTCCCGAGTATGGCGCCCAGCGCCGCGGTGGACTCCACCAGCGAAGGGTCGCGGCTTTGTGACACCAGCCGGGCACCGTCCTGGTAGCTGCCTAGCTGATGGCCCGGACCTATGCCTACGTCCTCTCCCGTCTGAACGTACAAGTCATTGGTCATGGTGACCGTGACCTGGTTTCTGGCGTCCGGGTTTGGTGCACCGTCGGCCCCGGGGACCCAGTCCGTCCGGTGCTCAAGGTGGAGGCTGCTGACGTCCGGCTTTGATGCAATGTGGGCTACGGGCGATCCCGCGGTCAGGACGTACCTGAGGTCGTATTCCTCCAGGAAGGCGTCGCTTGCTGCCAGGTTCATCGCGTGGATGCCCCCTTGGCTGTAACCGACGCCCACTATAGGGTCACCCTTCCTGGCGCCGGCCGCTTCAAGGGCTTCCCGCACAGCCTTGTTGACACTTTCCGAGCTGTCTCCCACGCCTTCGACTATGCCGTCCAGGTCAAAGGGATTTGCGCCCCCCGCAGCGTCACGCAGCTGGGTCCCCGGGATCACCACCACATA
Source organism: Pseudarthrobacter sp. GA104 (assembly GCF_009741265.1). Classification (GTDB taxonomy): domain Bacteria; phylum Actinomycetota; class Actinomycetes; order Actinomycetales; family Micrococcaceae; genus Arthrobacter. Next base: position 2,330,625 of record NZ_WOWL01000001.1, on the reverse strand, counting down.
GGCTCTACGTCCGCCGCCATCAACTTCGATGACCTCGATATAGCCGGCTCCGCGTTCATCAATTACCCGGACGCGTTCCAGCAGGCCGGACGGAGAAGGATCCAGGACAATCGGAATACTTTCCTCCCTGGTGACTGCCAACGGACGAGGCTTTAGTGCTGGAATCACGACCTCCGCCAGCGCCTTGAGGAAGGGGGAGACAAAGGCGGCATTGCCGATGATGTTTTCGGTGGCGCTTCGGCTGAGAAACCCTGTCCGCCAGAAGTCCGTGTGGCGTTGCAGCTCTCCTTCGACGTTTGGAACTCCAAGACCACGGGCAGCGCCTGCCAGCCGCTCCGCCATTTCGTACTCGTGCTTGCAGGCCCGGACCTTGCTGCTGATGTGCTGCAACTCGGTCCGCACCACCTGGACGCTCCGCCCAGCCTCACCCACCGCATTCAGGGCCATGGTTCCCGTCCACCGGGGCAGATCCTGGAAAGGAGTGAGGTCCTCCCAGATGCGGCGGACCTCAACCTCAATCGCGGCCAACCTGCCTGCAAGATCGTCCAGTTTTTCGGCGCCTCCCGCGAGCTCCTCCAGTTGGAAGCGGATACCGCCCACGCCGCCCCGGATCGCCAGGGGCCCATCGTCCGCCGGGCCGGAAACCCGGATGGGCCCGCCGCTGCCGGAAGGGGTGGCCTCGGCCATCAGGGCCTGCCGCTGTAGGAGCAGGCAGCCACCAAGGTCTCCTGGCTGTGCCTGGCCACAGCTGCCCTTGCCTCAATCAACAATTCAAGGGAACGGCGCAGGGCAACGGCCTGCAGTGACACAGAGTCCCGGTAGGCCCTGCCGGCCGGTGACTCCCACTGCAGCAACTGGATATCCCTGAATCCTGCCAGGACTTCCTCTGCCCGGACCAGGCAGGCCCCAATGCGATCGGCCAACTGGTCCACCTGGGCAGCACGGAGCATGTCGGCCTGCAGGTCAGGGCCCGCCAGTTCTCTGCCCATTGCCCCTCCACCACACCTTTGCCGTTGCATCCGAAACTCCCCGCCCTATCCGGGAGCTGCCTTTCCATTCCCGACGCTACGGAGCGGCCGCTCCGGACTGAAGATCCCTCGTGGTGTATGTGGACAAGTAACGTGGACAGCCGCCGCTTAAGGGGGTGCCGGACTTCATGAAAGAATCAGCACATGCCTGAAACTGCCGCCACAGCTGACACCCGTACGCCCTCAGGACGCCTGGCCCTTGCCGCGTCCCCGGAAAGAATTGCGCTCGGCCCGCTGGACGGCCGGTACCAGTCGGCTGTCGCACCCCTGGTGGACTACCTTTCGGAGGCGGCCCTCAACCGGGACCGCGTGGCGGTGGAAGTTGAATGGCTCATCCACCTGACCAGCAACAACGTCCTTCCCGGGGCCGGCCCGCTCACCCCGGAACAGCAGGAGCAGCTGCGTGCGATCGTCACTGAATTCGACGCGGCGTCCGTGGCAGAACTTGCTGACATCGAGGCCGTCACCGTCCACGACGTCAAGGCCGTGGAGTATTACATCGGCCGGCGACTGCCCGCCATCGGGATCGAAAACCTGACGGCGATGGTCCACTTCGGCTGCACGTCCGAGGACATCAACAACCTCTCCTACGCCCTGGGCATCAAGGGCGCTGTGGAGGACGTGTGGCTGCCCGCCGCGCGGGCCCTGGTGGCCCAGATCAGCAAGATGGCCCAGGAAAACCGGGCGGTTCCCATGCTGTCCCGGACCCACGGCCAGCCGGCCACCCCCACCACCCTGGGCAAGGAACTGGCCGTCATCGCGCACCGCCTCACGCGCCAGCTGGACCGGATCGCGAAAACCGAATACCTGGGCAAGATCAACGGCGCCACCGGCACGTACGCGGCGCACGTGGCGTCGGTCCCCGGCGCCGACTGGCAGCAGGTGTCCAAGTCCTTCGTGGAGGCCCTGGGGCTGACCTGGAACCCGCTGACCACGCAGATCGAGAGCCACGACTGGCAGGCAGAGCTGTACGCGGACGTTGCACGCTTCAACCGCATCCTCCACAACGTCTGCACGGACATCTGGAGCTACATCTCCATCGGCTATTTCGCGCAGATCCCGGTGGCCGGCGCGACGGGTTCCTCCACCATGCCGCACAAGGTGAACCCGATCCGCTTCGAGAACGCCGAGGCCAACCTGGAGATCTCCTCGGGCCTGCTGGACGTCCTGGGGTCCACCCTTGTGACGTCCCGCTGGCAGCGCGACCTCACCGACTCCTCCAGCCAGCGCAACATCGGTGTGGCATTCGGCCACTCCCTCCTGGCCATCTCCAACGTGGCCAAGGGCCTGGAGCGCCTGGACGTGGCCGAGGACGTCCTGGCCGGCGACCTGGACACCAACTGGGAAGTGCTGGGGGAAGCCATCCAGATGGTCATGCGCGCTGAGGCGATCGCCGGCGTCGAAGGCATGGAGAACCCCTACGAGCGGCTCAAGGACCTCACCCGGGGCCAGCGGGTGGACGCGGCCCGCATGCAGGAATTCGTGCAAAGCCTTGGCTTGTCACCGGAAGCCGAGGCCCGGCTGCTCGCCCTGACCCCCGGAAAGTACACCGGCATCGCGGACCAGCTGGTGGACCACCTTAAGTAAAAGTACGACGACGGCGCCGGGCTCCCAAGGGCCCGGCGCCTTTCTTCCGGGTCATCCCGGCTTGCCGGGAGTGCGAAACTGGAAGCATGAAGCTGCTGCTCATCCGCCACGGACAGACTCCCGGTAACGTGCTTGGCCAACTCGATACGGCGCATCCCGGCCCCGGGCTGACGGAACTCGGTGAACGGCAGGCCGAGGCCATGGCCCGCTCGCTGGCGAACGAGCCCATCGGGGCGCTGTACGCGTCCACGCTGATCAGGGCCCAGATCACCGCGGCGCCGCTGGGCCGGCTGCACGGCCTGGATATCGAGGTGCTGGACGGCCTGCACGAAATCGAAGCCGGTTCCCTCGAGAAACTGACGGACCATGAAGCCCACAAGCGCTACATGGGGACCGTCTTCTCCTGGGCCGCCGGGGACCTGGACCGGCGGATGCCGGCGGGTCCGGACGGGCACACGTTCTTTGACCGCTTCGACGCTGCCATCCGCCGGGTCGTGGAGCGGGCACTCGACCAGCAGCATGAGGCCGCTGCGGTGGTCAGCCACGGTGCGGCGATCCGCACCTGGGCTGGACGCCGGGCGGAGGACGCGGACCACGAATTCGCCGCACGCCATGTGCTGGCAAATACCGGAATCGTGGCGCTGGAAGGGGATCCGGACCGCGGGTGGAAGCTCATCCACTGGGACGGAAGCCCCGTGGGCGGACTTGCCCTCGCCGACCCAACCGCGGAGGACCCCACCGGCCGGGACCTGGCCTAGGCGAGCTGGCGGATCCGCCGGGCAGGGAAAACCGCCCTCCCGCGGCAGGGGCTGACCATTTCGCCGGCGGGTACGGGGACGAGCCGCGGGGCCATGCCCGCTGCCTCCCCCGCCGTCGGACGTTCTGCGCTGTCCATGGCCGTCAGGGACCGGAGGAAGGAACGCCAGCCGGAACCCAGGGAGTCCGGCACTTGCGGACTGCGAAGGGTCCTGGCCACGAGGGACTCGATGGCAGTGCCGGGGAACGCCTTGGCTCCGGTAAGCAGCTCCAGCAGGACCAGCCCCGTGGCGTAGACATCCCAGGAGGCGCGCGCCGGTCCTCCCGATGCCTGCTCAGGGCTCATGTAGTGCACGGTTCCGGATGACATGCCGGGTTCCGGGGCCGAGCCGGCGGGCGCCACGATGCCGAAATCGATGATGCGGACAGGGCTACGCCGCAGGCCGCTCAGCATCAGGTTGGCGGGCTTGATGTCGCGGTGCACCATCCCCTGCCCGTGGAGGTGGGCCAGGGCCTCGAAGAGTCCCCGGGCCCAGCCGGCAACGACGTCGGGGTGGTACTGGCTGGTGCGGCCAGCCTCCGCGAGGCTGGGGCCCAATGCAAGTTCCTCCACAAGGAAAGGGCGGCCGGCGAGTGCAGAGTTCCCGGATACGACGCCCTGGCCGATGAATTTGACGATCGATGGGTGCTGCAGGCCCGACAGGACGGCGGCTTCGTTGCTGATCCGCTCAAAGTGTTTGGCCGAAACGTCCACGGCCACCTTCACTGCCACATCGGCCCCGCCTTCCAGGTCCGCCGCGCGGAAGACCTGCGCGAGCGCGCCGCGGCCCAGAAGGTCCTTGAGCTGGTAGCGCCCCGCCACTGTAGGTGCGGCGGCTTTGAGGGCCGCGGTTGATCGAAGGTGCGCGGGCGCGGTCATGCGGAGAGCGCCACAGGATCCGGAACCGCTACAACTGCCCCGCGCTGGGACACGCGGCCATAAGGGGACTGGATCCAGGCGTCCAGCTGGAAACCGCACCCGCACCGCCACACGGGCGGCAGGTGCACGGGACCGCCGTCCTCCGGTTCGAAGGTATAGCCGACGGCGGCAGGCCCCACGGCGGGGGTGACGAGTTCCATGGCGGAGCCGCAGTGGACGGCGGGACTGATGGCAGCCCCGCCCTGCTGGGGCGAAGCGTTGAAGGGCGCGCTGCACGCAAGGGATTCCAAGGGCAAAAGCTCAGTAAAGGTAACCAAGACGCTCACGACTCCGGCTGTAAGGATTACGGGAATAATCGTAAGCATACATATTGCTAGCCAATCTAGCTAGCTAGGCTAGTTACTTCTCGTCGTGTTGCGCCTGCTGCAGTGCCTCGGTCATCCGCTCCAGGAACTTGACTACCACCCGGGCCTCCTCTGCGGTCAGCCCTTCGGCCACCGACATCATCTGCCGGTGCATGGCGCCGAGCGTTACGCGGACTTCCTTGTCCGATTCGACGGTGGGAACCACAACCACGGAGCGCCTGTCCGTGGGATGCGCCTCGCGGCGCACGTGCCCGCTCGCCACAAGCCTGTCAATGAGGGAGGTAGTGGAGGCGCTGGTGATGCCCAGGAACTGGCTGATGTCCTTGGGTACCACCGTTTTGCCGGATGCCTGGACGCGCAGCAGGTAGCGCAGGGCAAGAATGTCCGTTTCACCCATTCCCATGGAGTCGCGGGTGGACCGGCGCACCGCCGTTTCAGCGGTCCGGTAGTCCCGCAACGACTTCAGCACCGCCGCGCCGTAGTCCAGTTGACCGTCCGGCCCGTACCAATACCCGGAGCCTTCATTACCCATAGAACGCATGGAATCATACTAGACCAGCTGATAACTAGACAGCCAAGTGAGTTGGCCACGGCATGAACGGCACGTTATCCCGGAGCTAACCGGAAAGAAACACCGGCGTAACGGCAGCCTCCTACTCTGGGTTTGCATAACCCTTCGGCGAATCGAGGCACAATGCAGACCAATCCGCGCCTTAACATCAGGCAGGTCCCCTGGTCCAACCCCGTGGGCGCCGCTCTGCGCCACGCCCAGCAGGCCGAACTGGACGCCCGCTTTGGCACCCCGGACCACGAACCCGGGCCGCCGCCGTCGGGCGCCGACTGCGCAGTCTTCCTTGTTGCCCATGACAAGGGCTCGGGGCAGCCCGTGGGCTGCGGCGGCCTGCGCATGCTCGATGCGGAGACGGCGGAGATCAAACGGCTGTACGTCGTTCCGTACACCCGGGGTTCCGGCGTGGCCAGTTCCATCCTCGCAGCCCTTGAGGCGGAAGCCTTCAAGCAGGGAATCACGCGGATCAAGGCGGAAGCAGGATCGGCTCAGCCGGACGGGCGGAACTTCTACGAAAACTCGGGTTTTGAAGCCGTTCCCAACTTTGGACCCTACATAGGTGTTGCGCACTCCTACTGCTACGCGAAGAGCATCAACGCACGCAGCGCGGCCCATACCGCCATGGCCTAGGCCCGCCGGCGCCCGGCAGTCCGCCCCCGCCAGGGGCGCGGAGGCGTCACATGGGTGCGCCGGCGCCGCTCTCAGCTAACCTCGCCCTATGGAAACAGCAGACATCACTTTCCGCACCCGCAAGTGGGTCCGGCCCGAGGACCTCAACGCGAACGGGACGCTGTTCGGCGGCAGCCTGCTGAAGTGGATCGATGAGGAAGCTGCCATCTATGCCATCCTCCAGCTCGGCAACGGCCGTGCCGTCACCAAGTACATTTCGGAAATCAACTTCGTCAGCTCGGCGGTGCAGGGCGACCTCATCGAGATGGGGCTGACCGCCACGCGCTTCGGCAGGACTTCGCTGACCATGCGCGCCGAGGTCCGCAACATGATCACCCGCCAAAGCATCCTCACCATCGAGGAAATCGTCTTCGTGAACCTCAACCCATCCGGCAAGCCGGAGCCGCACGGCTATACCGAGATCACCTACGACCGGGACAGGATCCCCACGCACCACCTCACGGAGACGTTGAGCCAGGACTGACGACGGCGGCGCGTCCGTTCCGCCGCCGGGCCGCCGTTGCAGCCGCCCGCCGCGGAGCCCTGCGCAGCTTTTGCCGCCCGTTCACCCACGCGCCTCCGACCGTTCTCCTGCCTGGACCAGAGTGGACAGCCGGGCTGTTTATCGAATCGATAGCCATAACAGCCGTGAATTCCGCATGCCCGGCGTTAGGCTTGCCGGACATGCTCCGATTCCAGTCCAGAAATGAGTCCAGATCGTGCGTAAATTGAAGACCCTGGTTGCCGCCGCCGTCGCCGTCACGCTTCTTGCCGGATGCGGCGGTGGGGCCGCTACCCCCGCGGCGTCAGGGGAGTCCTCCCCAGCTCCGGAAGGCGGCTCGGGGGAGACCCTGGTTGTCTACACCAACTCCAACGGCGAGGGCCGCGGGGACTGGCTGACCGCCAAGGCCGCTGAAGCGGGCTTCAAAATCGAGATCGTCGGTGCCGGCGGCGCAGATGCCACCAACAAACTGATTGCCGAGAAAAACAACCCGATTGCCGACGTCGCGTTCGGGCTGAACAACATGTACTTCTCGCAGATCAAGGCCGCAGACGCCCTGGAGCCCTACGAGCCGGCCTGGGCCGGCGAAGTGGACAAGGGACTGGGTGACGGCGAGGCCTACTGGCCCTTGGTAAAGCAGGCAATCCTCCTTGGCTACAACTCGGACAAGATCTCGAAGGACAAGGCCCCGCAGGACTGGACCGACCTGTGGACCAAGGACGAGTTCAAGGACCGCTACGAGCGCGTGACAGGCCTGGGCACCGCCACCGCCCAGCTCGTTTTCGCGGGAATCCTCAGCCGCTACCGTGACGATTCGGGCGACCTTGGCATCTCCGACGAGGGCTGGAAGCAGGTGGAGCAGTACTTCCAGAACGGCAGCCCGGCGGTAGCAAAGACCGACCTCTTTGCCCGTATCGCGTCCGGCGAAGTGGACATGGGCCAGATGCCGTCCTCGATCATCGCCGAGCGCGAGAAATCCTTCAAGGTGAATATCGAGACAGTGGTCCCCTCCGTGGGTGTCCCGCTCGCCGTGGAACAGATCGCCCTGGTGAAGGGCACCAAGAAGGAGGAGCAGGCCAGGAAATTCATCGACTGGTTCGGCAGCTCCGAGGTCCAGGGCGAGTTCGCAAAGCAGTTCAATTCCATGCCGGTCAACAAGGAAGCCGAAGCCCAGGCCAACCCCGAGGTGGTGGACTTCTTCGCTGACCTCAAGCAGCAGGACATCGACTGGGAGTTCGTGCAGGAGAACATGGGCGCCTGGGTGGAGAAGATCGAGCTCGAGTACATGACGTAACCGGTCCGCTGCCGGCCCCGTCAACCCGAACTTCGCTTCATCAGACAGGTTTGCCATGATCCGCTTGGACAACATCGAAGTTTCCTTTGGTGATTTCACCGCCATCCCCAACCTTGACCTGCACGTGCGTCCGGGGGAGTTTTTCACCCTCCTGGGGCCGTCCGGCTGCGGGAAAACGACGGCCCTGCGGACGTTGGCGGGCTTCATCCAGCCTTCCACCGGCACGGTGCACGTTGACGGCAAGGACGTTACCCGGCTTCCCAGCGACAAGAGGCAGGTGGGGATGGTGTTCCAAAACTACGCCCTCTTCCCCAGCATGAGCGTGTGGGAAAACATCGCCTTCGGCCTCCGGGTCCGGAAGGAGAAACCGGCGGACAGTGACCGCCTGGTCCGGGACATCGCGCGGCGGGTGGAGCTCAGCGATGAACAGTTGTCCAAGAATGTGGCGGAACTGTCCGGCGGCCAGCAGCAGAGGGTTGCCGTGGCACGGGCGCTCGTGCTGCGGCCCAAAATCCTCCTGCTGGACGAACCGCTGTCCAACCTGGATGCCAAACTGCGCCACCAGCTCCGGCAGCAGCTCAAGGACCTGCAGAGCGAGTTCGGCATCACCACTGTGTACGTCACCCACGACCAGGACGAGGCCCTGGCCATGAGCGACCGCGTGGCCGTGTTCAACAAGGGCGTGGTGGAACAGGTGGGGACGCCGCAGGAGATCTACGACCACTCTGCGTCCGAGTTTGTCTGCAACTTCATCGGCGACAGCTCCGCACTGACCCCGGAGTTCGTGGCGGAACTGAACCGGCTTGCGGGGGCAGGGCTCAGCACGGACGCCAAGTCCTACCTTCGGGTGGAAAAGGCGTCCCTGGCCCGCGGGGCTGAAGGAGGCGGCGCCGTCGGACTTTCCGGCATGGTGGTGTCCCGCACCTACCACGGCCTGCACAGCCGCTATGTGGTTCGCAGCCACGGAGCGGACATCCGGTTGCTCGTGAAGGAGGACGGCGGCGCCCACCCGGAACGGGGCACGGAAACCACGGTCTACCTCCAGCCCGGGCACGTCCTGCAGTACCACCCGGTGACGGGGGCTGCCCTTCGGCAGCAGGACCCGGCAGCAGTCCTGCCATGAGCAGCACTGCGGTCCGCGGCATGGCCCGCTCCCCCTTCGTGCTGGTGGTTGGCGTGGTCCTGACCTGGTTCATTGCGGCGTTCCTGGTGTGGCCCAACATCAACGTCCTGATCGCCACGTTCTTCCCGGACGGCAGCTTCTCCGGGAGGGCGGCCGAAAAGCTCTTCACGTCGCAGCGGGCCATGAAGGCGCTCGGCAACAGTTTCCTGCTGGCGGTGGCCCTGTCCATCACGGTGAACCTGGTAGGCGTGTTCATTGTCCTGGTGACCCACTACTTCCGGATCCGCGGCTCCAGGATCCTGTTCCTCGGCTATGCATCCACCTTCATCTACGGCGGCATTGTCCTGGCCGCCGGGTACAAGTTCATTTACGGGGACAAGGGAATCGTCACCTCCCTGCTGGTGAAGGTGTTCCCCGGCATGGACCCCGGCTGGTTCTCGGGCTTCTTCGCGGTCCTGGTGGTGATGACGTTCGCCACCACCACCAACCACATGCTGTTCGTGGCCAACGCGCTGAAGGGCATTGACTACCAGACCATTGAAGCGGCCCGGAACCTGGGGGCATCAACCTGGACCATCCTGCGGCGGATCGTGCTGCCCATGCTCAAGCCCACCCTGTTCGCCGTCACCATCCTGTCCTTCCTCACCGGGCTGGGCGCCCTGAGCGCTCCTCAGGTGCTGGGCGGGCGTGACTTCCAGACCATCACCCCCATGATCCTGACCTTCACCAACAGCCCCACCTCCAGGGACCTGGCGGCGCTGCTGGCGGTGATCCTTGGGCTGGCCACGATCCTGATGCTCGCCGTGATGTCGCGGCTGGAAAAGGGCGGCACCTACTTCTCGGTGTCCAAGGTGTCCTCGGCCCTGCAGAAGCAGGACATCACCCATCCGGTGGCCAATGCGGCTGTCCATGCTGTTGCCCACCTGCTGTTTGCCGTCTACACGCTGCCGGTGGTGCTGATTGTCCTGTACTCGTTCGCCGACGGCGCTGCCATCCAGACCGGCCAGCTTTCGCTCGGCAGCCTGACGCTCGAGAACTACCAGCGGGTCCTCACCCAGCCGTCGGGGCTGCGGCCGTTCATCGTCAGCGTGCTGTACAGCGCCCTGGCCGCCGTGATTGCCGTGGGCGGGCTGCTGTTTGTGGCCAGGCTGCTGCAGAAGTACAAAAACTGGGTGGCGTCGGTCTTCGAATACCTGCTCCACATCCCCTGGATCCTGCCGTCCGCACTGCTGGCCCTTGGCCTCATCATCAGCTACGACCACCCCAATCCCCTGGTGGGCGGGGCAGTGCTCACCGGCACCACCGTGATCCTGCTGATCGCTTTCGTGACGGTCAAAATCCCGTTCACGCTGCGCATGCTCAAAGCGTCCTTTGCTTCCGTGAATTCCTCCCTGGAGGAAGCGGCGGCCATCATGGGCGCAAAGACCCTGTATGTCTTCCGGCGGATCCTCCTGCCGCTGGTGCTCCCGGCTGCCGCCGCCATTACGGCGTTGAACTTCAACAGCCTGCTCGACGACTACGACACCGCGATCTTCCTGGCCCACCCCCTGGTCCAGCCGCTGGGCCTGGTCATCAAGGCGAACACGGATGGCGCGGAGGGTGTGGACGGCGTCGCCAACACCTTTGTGTATACCGTGCTCCTGATGATCATCACCGGGGTGACCATGTACCTGGTGTACGGCCGCTCCAGCCGGGGCGGGTCGCGGAAAAAGCGGCTGCCGGCCCTTCCGCCCGCATCTGCCGCCCCTGGCCCCGGGGTCCCCGGGGCCGCCGGGTCCGGGGCGGACGCGCCGCAGCCGGCCGCTACCGTCCGGTGATCACCCGGCAGAACCGCTGACGACGGCGGTGCGTCCGTTCCGCCGTCGGGCAAGCCTGAGGAGGCCGTCACGCAGCGGCTGGGCACCGTCCGCAAAGGCGACGCGTCCCAGCGCGGCGGATGCCAGGCTCAGAGCCCGCGTGCGAAGCCACCGCTGGCGGTTGTAGGCATGCAGTGCCTGGCCTTCTGGCAGCGTGTTGAGGAGGCCAGCCAGTGTTACGGCATCCACCAACGACTCGCAGGCGCCACGCCCCAAGGTGGGCATCATGGCGTGTGCGGCATCGCCGATGAGCACGGCACGTCCACGGACGTAGGAGCCAAGATGCGGAACTGTCCAGAGCCGCTGGACCAGGCATGCTTCGGGCGTGGCTGCGGCCAGCGTGCGGCGGATGGCGGGCGCGTGGCTGGAATAGCGCTCCCGGGCGTATTCCAGGGCTGATGCTGCGTCAATTCCGTACGGGCCCATCGCGGACCGGTAGCTGGCCCACCAGAAGGACCCTCCCCGGGCGGCAGCCATGCCGAACAGGTCGCCGCGGCCCCAGTATTCGCCCACCTCGTCGTGGCTGACCGGAGCAGGCAGGGTCCCGCGGAGGGCAAGGTACGGGGTGAGGCGGGCCTCCTTTCCGGCGCCCCAGACCTCCCGCCGGACTGCGCTGTGCACGCCGTCGGCCCCGACCACCAGGCTGCCGTCGTCGGGAAGTGACCTGACGGTGCTGGTGATCCGGCGGACGGTTCCCGGGACGGCACCGTCCAGCAACCGCAGCAGGTCAGCCCGGGAAATGCCGAACATCTCCCCCGCGTTGACGGTGATCCAGGGCTCTCCCTGGGCGTCACGGACCGATCCGCTGCCGAGCACCGGGCTGACCGCCCGCGCCTCTTCAAGGATTCCCAGACGCGCAAGGGCACGTTGGGCGTTGGGCCACATCCCCAGCGTGTTGCCCACGGCCGGCAGCCCGGGCCGTTTCTCGTACACCGTCACCTGGAACCGGCTGTGGTCCAGGCCCGCGGCCAGCGCCAGGCCGGCAATGCCGCCGCCAACAATCGCAATTGTCTCCATGCTGGCGACTTTACTACTTTTGTAGTATTTGCGAAACGGTCAATTAGACTGGGCGCATGCCTGACCGCCGCACGGAACTGATGGACGCCGCCCTCCGGGTGGTGGCGGACAAAGGCATGAAGGGCCTCACGCACCGGGCCGTTGACGCGGCGGCGCAGCTCGCGGAAGGCACAACGTCCAACTACTACCGGACCCGCGCGGCGCTCGTGGAGGCCGCGCTGGGCCGCATGGAGCAGCTCGACGGCCAGCTGCTCCAGGACCTCGCCCCGTCGGGCCCGCCGGGAACCGTTGCGGAACTGGCAGACCAGCTGGCCGGGCTGGTGCTGTCCCTCACCGGGAAGCATGCGGCCCTCACCCGCGCCCGCCTTGCCCTGTCCCTGGACCAGCCGGACGCGGTTAAGGCAGGGCACTTCCGGCTGGTGGGCGGCATGGAAAATACCCTCGCGGCGCTTGGGGTAACCGATGCGGCCGCCCGGGCCCGGGACGTGGCCGACTACGGCGACGGCGTGATGCTCCACCTGCTCACGGTCCGGCGGGACGGGCAGCCTGATGCTGCAGCCATCGCCGCAGCAGTCCGGCGGCTGCTTGCGCCCTGAGCGCGCCTTTCGCTGCCGTGCACGACGCCGGCCTGCCGCCTGAGGCGGCGCCAGCCCCGCCGTCGTACCTCCACACGAGTACCTCCGCGCGCGTACTTCTAAGGCGTGCCCGGCCAGCCCGTGTAGGCCTCGGCGAGGTAGGCCATGCCGTGCCTGGACGACACCACTGAATTGAGTTCCCCTAGCTGGCGGGCGCGGGAGAAGTCATCCGCATCGGCAGGGGTGTGCAGCATGGTGGTCATCCAGTAGGAGAACTGCTGGGCCTTCCACACCCGCTCCAGGGCACGGTCGCTGTACGTCTCCAGCAGGTGCTCCGAGCCGGAGTTGTAGTGGCTGTCCAGCCCTTCGAAGAGCATCTTGACGTCGTGGATGGCCAGGTTCAGGCCCTTGGCGCCGGTGGGCGGGACCGTGTGGGCGGCATCTCCCGCGAGGAACAGGTTCCCGTAGCGCATGGGCGTGTGGACGAAGCTCCTGAAGGGCAGGACCATCTTGTCGATGACGGGGCCTTCCTTGAGCACGAAGCCGTTGCCGTTGACCCGGCTGCGGAACTCGGCCCAAATCCGTTCGTCATCCCACTCGGCCACGTTCTCCTTGGGGTCGCACTGGAAGTACATCCGCTGGACTGTCTCGGTGCGCTGGCTGATCAGGGCGAAGCCGTTGGCGGAGTTGGCATAGATGAGCTCGTCGGCACTGCGGGGGGCTTCGGCCAGGATGCCGAACCAGGCGAAGGGGTACTCATGGAAGTACCACTTGCGGTGCGCCTCCGGGATCTGGAACCGGCAGTGGCTGCGGGACCCGTCCGCCCCCACCAGGAAGTCGGCCCGGACTTCGTACTCCACGCCATCGGAGTCCGTGAACCAGACTTTCGGCTTGCCCTCAAGGTCATGCACCGTGGTGTCCGTGACGCTGTAGCGGACGTCGCCGCCGTCGGCTTTCCTGCGGGCGGCGAGGTCCAGGAAGACGTCAGTCTGCGGGTACAGCCATACGGATTCCCCCACCAGATCCTTGAAGTCCACCCGGTGGCTTTCGCCGTTGAAGCGCAGTTCAATGCCGTCGTGCCGGTCGCCGTCGCGCAGCACGCGGTCCGAGACGCCGCTTTCCACCAGCAGGTTGACGGTGCCGTGCTCCAGGATGCCGGCGCGGACGGTCTCGGAGATCTCCTTGTGGCTGCGGACTTCAATGACGGTGGAGTCGATCCCGGCCTTGGCCAGCAGGTGGGACAGCATCAGGCCGGCCGGGCCTGCGCCCATGATGGCCACCTGGGTGGTGATGATTGTTCGTGCCATGGCATTCTCGCTTCGTTGCGGGGCCGGCTGCCGGCCGATGGGTGCTTCTGCCTCCAGTGTGCGCGCCGGCCGGTGCACCGTGATATTCCAATTCCGTTGAACGGAAGGCAGATCTTTCCGGTTACGGTTCCGCGAGCCTCCGCGCAATGCCCCGTGCGGCTGTCTGCAGGGCGGGCACCAGGGCCTGCAGGCGCATCTCCTGCAAGGGAACCACGACGCCGAGCGAGGCCACCGCGCGCTGGCGCAGGTCCAGCACGGGGACGGCGATGCCCCAGGTGTCCGGATCCACAACGCCCTTCAGCTGCGCATAGCCCTGGTGGAACGTTTCGCTGAGCAGCACCCGGACAGCGTCCGTGCCGATCTTCCCGTCGGGGTCCTCAAACTGCTCGAGGTACCGGCTTTGGAGCAGTTTGTCCTGGTGCGCCATCAGCGCCAGGCCCGCGGACGAGGTATGCACGGGCATCCGGCCGGCCACCCGGGCCCGGTTGGCCACCGAGCCGCGGCGGGACAGGCGCTCGACGAAGAGGGCTTCCCAGCCGTCCAGCACCGCCAGGTTCACGTTTTGGTTAAGGACCTGCTGGATGTCCTCCATGAACGGCATGGCCGCTTGGCGCAGGGCAAGGGTTGGGGCGGTGCGGTTGACGAGTTCCCAGAGCCGGAGCCCGGGGCGCACCATGCCTCCAGGAGCGGACTCCAGCAGGCCGTGGCCTGCGAGCTGCCGGACCAGCCGGTGGGTGGTGGTGAGCGGCAAACCCGCGCGTTCAGCGAGTTCCGCCAGCTGCAGGGCGCTGACGTCCTCCGGAAAGGCAGAGATCAGCCGGACGATCCGGTCAACCACCGAGTCACCCGAGGCAGAATTGGCCACCGCACACCCGCGCTTCCGTTGAATGGATGGTTCAAGCCTACCCAGGCGGAATCTCAGGCGGGCGGCGCACCCCTGGCAGGCGCCGTCGTCGTCCGTTTCCGGAAGCGGCGCCCGGCTCCGGGGGCAAGCACCACGGCAATGCCGACGACGGCTCCGATGACCGTCTCGATAATGCGGTCGCGGAGGAGGATCCCGGGCGAGGACGGGACCACCAGGAGGGTGGACACCAATGCCAGCGGCGTGACGAATACCTGGGCCAGCAGGTACTGGCGGATGATGAACATTTCGGCGCCGAACTGGCACAGCGCCATGACCAGCACGGTCTGCCACGGCTGAAGCCCCAGCACCAGGATCCCCGCCATCACCACCAGCCCGAGCACGGTGCCGATGATCCTCTGCACGCCGCGGCGGACACGGTGCCGCGTGGTGTGGCCCACCAGCGGAACGACGGCCGCCACCATGGCCCAGTAGTTGTGGCCGAACCCGAGGCTGTTGCCGGCCCAGGTGGCCAGCGCACCGGCCAGCCCGGCAGCCACCAGGTAACCGAGGCCCTCAAGCCAGGCGGCGCGCTTTTCTTCCGGGGTGCGGCGGATGGGCCGCGGCCGGACCCATGCCGTGCGGTGGCTGGGCAGCACCCGTGAGGAGAAGCCCACCAGCAGGGAAAAGGCCGTGGTGGCGGCAGCAACCAGCATGCCCTCCCACAGCGGCGGCTGGTTGGGGATCGAGGCGATGGCAGCGAAGGCGAAGATGTGGAAGAGGGACCCCGCAGGCCGCAGCCGAAACCAGGAAATGGCCACCGAACAGCCGCCTGCCACCAGCGTGGTGGCCAGGACCAGGAGCCAGGTGGCACCGGCGTCATCCAGTCCCCAGGCCGCACCCGCGCGGGCGGCGAGCGCTGCGAGGAGGATAACCAGCAGCATGAGCGACCCCGCCCGCAGCTGCAGGGCAAAACGGGTGCCGTGGGGTTCGCCGCGGCCGTAAATCCCGGTGAAGGCACCGAAGGACGCGAAGATGGCCAGGTCCAGCCGGCCCAGCAGCACCAGGGAGAAGAGCGGAACGAAGACGCCCACCGCGCACCTCAGGGCCGGGTGGTGGTCCTTGTTGCCGGGAGCGATGCTGAACATTTCAGCGAGCAGCTTCACGTGGAATAGCGCCTTTCCTGCGGGACAGGGTGCCTGGGAGGCCCGGTTTCCGGTTTGACGGGGCGGCTGCGCTGACGTTCCTCCAGAATCCTACGCCCGGCGCGCGTCGCGAGATCGGAACAGCCGGGCAACACCCGCGAAACAGCGCCGCGCAATCCTTGGACCATGAAGCCCAGCGCAAGGACCACTCCCGAGGCTGAACTGAGCTGCGAGGTCTGCGGCCTAATGCCGGAACCCACCCGGACGCGCCTGACCTTGGCCAACGTGGCCGTGATGCTTCCGATCGAACTCCTGGTCCACGCCCTGGTGGTGGGCACCGAGCTCCCCTACCTGGCCAAGGTCCTCGTGTTGACCGTCACCGCCACCGTCCTGGTCATCTGGGTGGCGGAACCCTCCGCGGCGCGGGTGCTCCGCGGCTGGCTGCATGCTCCGGCCCTGCGGCAGCGGCGGCGGCTGGCTGTGGCGCCGGCGTTGTGGCGGGCCCGCACCGTCCTGCGGGACGAGCCGGGATCGCTGCAGAAGGTGACCAAGGCCCTGGCCCGCCTGGACACGAACATCCTGAGCATCCACGTGCACCCCGTGGCCGGCGGCGTGCTGGACGAGTTCGTCCTGTCGACGCCCGGTGATGTGGACGAACACCAGCTGCTCGAGGCGCTGCAGCAGGCCGGCGGCACCCGGTCCCGCGCCTGGCCCACCACAGCCCTGGCCATGGCGGACGGCCAGACGAAGGCGCTCAGCCTCGCGGCGCGGATCGCCGACGCGCCGGATGAACTGCCGCTTGCCGTGGCCGAACTGCTGCGGGCACGGATTCTTTCCCCGGCCGAGGCGCGCCTGGAAAGGCACGACGCCGGAACGCGGCTCAAGATTCCCACGGCCTGGCACGGCCCCATCACCTTTGTGCGTCCCGGGGAGCCGTTCACCCCGGCGGAATCGGCCCGCGCCCACCGGCTTGCCGAGCTGGCCGAAATCCTGGCCCACCGTCCGGCCCCGGGCCTCCCCAACTAGGTAGCGCTAAGTGTCGTTATGACCCTCCAAAACGACACTTAGCGCTACTCAGTTGGGGTTCGCGGCAGTCACAAAGCGGTTTTTCGAGCTGCAACGGTCCCGCACGGAAAAAAGCCTTGACAGTGGTCCCGGTCACTTCTACCTTTGATTTTGGGATCCCAAATTGGGATCCCAAAAATGGCAAAGAGCAGGTATGCGCTCCGGATCGCCCACTCTCTCGTTTGTCCTCCACCCGCAGGCCGGGCCCCTCGAATGCCGGCCGCGCCCGCCCGTTCGTTCCTCCCCTATCCGCAAACTTCCCCGTGAAGGAGAAGCCGTGTCTTTCCCGAATACTGAAACAGCCGCCGCTGACGGCAGCCTGGATTCCGCCACCGCAGGTGAACCACAGAAGGACGGGGTGCAACGACGCACCGCTGTCCGCTGGAAGCTCTTCCTGCTGCTGCTGGTCCTGGTCGCAGTCAACTACATCGACCGCGGTTCCATTTCCGTTGCGCTCCCGATCATCCAGAAAGAATTCAACCTTGCCCCGGAGCTCGTGGGCCTCCTGCTTTCCGCCTTCTTCTGGACATACGCCCTGATGCAGATTCCCGTTGGCTGGCTCATCGACAAATTCGGACCCCGCAAGGTCATGACGGCGTCCTGCGTCGGCTGGGGTGCGGCCACTGCTGCCTCCGGCATGGCCGGCGGTTTCCTCAGCATGTTCATTGCCCGCATGGGCATCGGGGTCACCGAGGCCGGGGTCATGCCTGCCGGCGGCAAACTGAACGCCATCTGGATGCACAAATCCGAGCGTGGCCGCGGCGCAACCATCCTCGACGCGGGCGCACCCCTGGGCGCCGGCCTCGGCGGCATCATCATCGCGGGGCTGATCGCGTCAACGGGCAGCTGGCGCATGGCCTTCGTCATCGCCGGTGCTGCAACTGTCCTCATGGGCCTCGCCGTCTGGTGGTACGTCCGCGACAACCCCCGTGACCACCGCGGCGTCAACGAGGCAGAAGCGGCGTACATCGAGGCTTCCCACGCTGCAGAGGACGCCGAGGCAAAGCTGGACGGCAGCCAGGGCAAGCGCGCCCTGCTCCCCTACCTGCGGTTCCGTTCCTTCTGGGCCATGTGCTTCGGCTGGCTGGGCTTCAACGGCGTGTTCTACGGCCTGCTGACCTGGGGACCGCTCTACCTCGCCCAGGCCAAGGGGTTTGACCTCAAGACCATCGGCTGGTCCACTTTCGTGATCTTCGGAGCAGGGTTCGTGGGCGAAATCATTGGCGGCACCATCGCCGACAAGTGGCGTGCCTCCGGCGCCTCAGCCAACCGTGTGATGCGCACCCTGCTGGGCATCTCCAGCGCCGTGGTTATCGGCGGCCTCATCGGTGTCACGGTGGTCCCGGATTCCACAGCCGCTGTAGTGCTGCTGTCGATGGTGATGTTCTTCCTCCGGTGGGTGGGCCTCTTCTGGAGCATCCCCTCCATCCTGGGCGGGCGTACCAATGCCGGCGTGCTGGGCGGTGCCATGAACTTCAGCGGCAACATCTCCGGCTTCGTCACTCCCATCGCCGTAGGCCTGATCGTCGGGGCCACCGGTTCCTACACCTGGGCACTGCTCTACTTCGTAGGCTCCGCGATCGTGATGGGCGCCTCCGTCCTGACCCTGAACTACAACAAGCGGCTTCCTGTCTAAGCTAGCCATCCAAGGCAACATTCCATCCACGCCCCCGCTGCCGGGAGCAAACGCCACACGAAGAATCCGAATGGAGCACCATGCTTACCGCAGAAGATACCCAGGACAAGGAACGCCCGCTGCGCGAGGCCGTCCGGGATACCCTCCGCACCCGGATTTTCGAAGGACACTACGCTCCCGGCACGCGGCTGGTGGAACGGGACCTGGCGGCGGAATTCGCCGTCTCCAGGCTGCCCGTGCGGGAAGCACTCCGCATGCTCCGCCAGGAGGGCCTCATCAGCGACCGCGGTGCACGGGGCGCAGAAGTCAGCACCCTGAGCCCCAAGGACGTAGAGGACCTCTTTGACGTCCGGCAGTCCCTTGAAGTGCTGGCATGCCGGCTTGCCGCCGTGCGGGCAACCCAGGAGGACCTGGCATATTTGAAGGGCCTGCTCGACGACGCCGAGGGTTTCCTCGCGAAGGGCGCCGTCCGCGAAGCCCACCGTGCCAACAGCGAATTCCACGACGCCATCACCCGCATTGCGGACAACAACTTCCTCAAGTCCGCGCTTGAACCGCTCCAGGGGCGCATGCACTGGCTGTTCCGGCACGTCAGCGACCTGCCCGAACTCATCCAGGAACACCGCGCCCTGTATGCCGCGATCGCCAGCGGAGACCCGGACACGGCCGCGGCCCAGTCCGCCTCACACATCGGCAAGTACCGCGAGCAGTTCCCGGAGGACTTCCAGAAAACAGAACCCCAACTTCACCGGAAGAAAAAATGAGACTCCTCGTCATCAACCCCAACATCAGCGACGATGTCACTGCCCTGATCGAATCCGAAGCCCTGCGGTCTGCTGCACCGGGCACCGAACTGGTGGTCCGTACCGCCGGCCACGGCGTGGAATATATTGAGACCCGCTTCGAATCCCTCATCGCCGCCGGCGCCGTCGCCGAAATCATCGCCGAACATACCCGGCCCGGCGCCGATCCCGTAGACGGAGTGGTGGTGGCTGCGTTCGGCGATCCCGGCATGCCTGGCCTCAAGGAACTGGCCAACGTGCCGGTCATCGGCATCACCGAAGCCGCGCTCTGCGCCGCCGCCCTGCAGGGGCACCGGTTTTCCATCATTGCCATCTCGGACCGGATCAAGCCCTGGTACCGCGACTGCGTGGAACGGTTCGGCCTCCTCGGAAGGCTCGCTTCCATCCGATCCATCAACGAAACACTCAACAGCATCGGCTCAGTCCAACAGGACTTCAAGGAGACCCTCCTGGCACTGAGCCGGCAGGCCATCGCGGAGGACGGAGCCGACGTCGTTATCCTGGCCGGGGCTCCCCTCGCAGGACTGGCCCGGGAACTCGAGGGGGAGATTCCCGTGCCTGTTGTTGACGGCATTTCCGCCGGAATCCGGATGGCGGAGGCCGTGGTGGGGCTCCAGTCCGGTCCGCACCGCGCAGGCGCCTTCGCCCCGCCACCGCCAAAGGACAGCAAGGGGCTCAGTGAAAACCTCGACGCCGCCCTCTCCGCAGCCCGGAACAGCGCCGCTCCGGCGGTACCAGCCACTTAGACCGCTTTCATCAGAAGAAGGACACCGATGTCCCCCAGCCAGACCTTGTCATTACCAACGCCACCGTCGTCAACAGTTTCGGACGCCGGATCGCCCATATCGTTGTCCGGGACGGTGTGGTCACGCAACTCCTCGACGCCACTGAACCCGCGCCCGGGGCCGTGCGGACCATCGACGCCACCGGGATGCTGGTCATCCCCGGGGGCGTGGACGGACACTGCCACGTGGCCCAGGTGACCGGGCGCTTCCGCACCCTGGACGACTACCGCACCACGTCCACCGCGGCCCTCTGGGGCGGCACCACCACCATCATCGACTTCGGAATTCCCCGGGACGCCCAGGAAACGCCGCTCGCAGCCGTGCTTCACAAGAAGGAGCTGGCCACCGAGTCCCGGTGCGACGTCGCCCTCCACGGCGCTGTCATCACCTGGGATGAAACCGTGCCGTGGCAGCTCGAACAGCTCGCCGCGGAGGGTGTGCGCTCCGTGAAGATGTACACCACGAACCGCGGCACCACTATGGCGGACGGGGACACTATCCTCAAGGTCATGCGTGAGATGGTCCGGTTGGACGGACTCACGTATATCCATGCCGAACATGATCCGATCATCAGCGACTGCACGGAACAACACGCACAGGACGGCAGGATCGGCATAGGGCACCTGCATCGGACCCGGCCCGGACTTGCCGAGGAAGTGTCTGTCAAGGAAACGCTCGCCATGGCGGAATACACCTCCGCTCCCGTGTACTTTGTCCACCAGTCAACGCCGGGGGCGGTGGACCTGGTAACCGAAGCACGCGCACGCGGACTGGCGGCCTTCTCCGAAACCTGCCCCCACTACGTCACCCTCGATGACTCCGTATACGCCTCAAGGTTTCCGGAGTGGTATGCCTGCTGCCCGCCCATGCGCGATGCCGAAACGGTGGCCGCGCTGAAGGAACGGCTGAACTCAGGAGCGATCCACGCCATGTCCTCGGACCACTCCTGCTACGACCTGTCCCAGAAACGCGAGCGCACCGACGACGTCCGGGCCATGCCGCACGGCCTGCCGGGCGTGGAGACGCGCATGCCTGTCACCTTCACCGCCATGACCTCCGCCGGCGCCAGCGTGGAGGACTTCGTGGAGGTATTTTCCGCCGGTCCTGCCCGGATTAACGCCGTTCCCGGCAAGGGCCGCATCGAGGAAGGGTTTGACGCCGACCTGGTGGTTTTCGACCCGGCCGAGGAGCGTTCCGTCGACGGCGGCGCCCTGCACATGGGGACGGACTTCTCCCCCTTCCACGGGATGGCACTGACCGGCTGGCCCGCCGTCGTTGTGTCCCACGGCCGCGTGGTGCTGGATTCCGATGGATTCCATGATCCCGGCGCTGCCGGACGCTTCGTCGCCCGCAACGGCTTCCGCCACCACCAGCCCGCCATCCCCGCCGGCGTTGCCGCCGCAGCCCTCTAGGAGCCCCCCATGCCTTCAACCACGCGCCCGCACAGGATCGGCATGATCGTGCCGTCCTCCAACACCTGCCTGGAACCGCAGACCTACCGTATCCTCGGTGACCGGACTGACGTCACCGTCCATTTCACGCGCATCCCCGTCACCAGGATCGCACTGGACGACTCCTCGGACCGGCAGTTTGATCCCGCCGTGATGCGGGAGTCTGCCAGGCTGCTGGCGACGGCGGACGTGGACGTTATCGCGTGGAACGGCACCTCCGGCTCCTGGCTGGGCTCGGCCCACGACCAGGAACTCGTGCACGAAATCACCGACGCCACCGGCCTCCCTGCCACCACGTCCACCCTGGCCTACCTCGAGGCCTTCCGGAGCTTCGGTACGGAACGGATAGCGCTGTTCACGCCCTATACGGAGGACGTGAACCACCAGGTGATCGCCTCCTACGAGCGGGAAGGCATCAAGACGGTGGACCACCGCGCCCTGGGCCTGAGCGACAATGAGTCCTTCGCCCGGGTAACCGATGACGAAATGCGGCCCGGTTCCCTGGAACTCGCTTCGACCGCGCCGGACGCCCTTGTCTACCTGTGCACCAACCTCTACGGTGCCAACATCACGGCCGGGATCGAGGAAGGCACCGGCGTGCCCGTGCTGGATTCCGTGGCAGTGACCCTCTGGCACGCCCTCAGGCTCGCCGGCGCACCGCTGCTTGATCCGCGGTGGGGGAAACTCCTGGCCTAGCGACGGCTACATCCGGACGGTCAAAGCCGACGGGTCCATGGTCATCAGGACGTGCTTGCCCTGGCCTTCGTGGTCGCCGTCCAGCTGGTAGTCGTCGTTGTGCTCCAGGGTGATCTCAACGGTCTTGCCCTGGTAGTACTCCACCGCGGTGTCCTTGCCCCGGCCCTTGCCGATCATCCCCGCAACCACGGACAGCCAGCCCAGCTTTCCGTGGTGCGGGGCCAGCACGGCAACGTCCAGCAGGCCATCGTCCATCTTGGCTTCCGGGAAGATCTCCAGGCCGCCCTGGACCTTGCCGCAGTTGCCCACCATGACGCTGCGGACCCCGCGGTGCACGGCAGTCTTGCCGTCAATCACGATGGTGGCCTTCACCGGTTTGCCCGGGAGGTTGCGGATGCCGGCGTCCACGTAGGCCAGCCAGCCCACCTTGTCCTTCAGGTCCTCGTTGGTGTCGGCCATGATGGTGGCGTCGTATCCCACCCCGGCCATGACCAGGAACAGCTGCTCCTTGTCCGGATCGCTCCGGCGGGCGCGGACGACGTCGATCTTCCGCTCGGTTCCGATCAGGGCACCGGCCATGGCGCCGTCGTAGTCCGTGACGTCCATTCCCAGGTTGCGGGCCAGGAGGTTCCCCGTGCCGAGCGGGAGCAGGCCCATCGGGACGTCGCCCCCGGAGAGGACCTCGGCGACGCACCGCACGGTTCCGTCGCCGCCTGCCGCGATGACAATGTCCGCGCCCTGGGCAAGTGCGTCCTTGGCCTGCCCGACGCCGGGATCCTCCTTGGTGGTTTCGAACCACAGCGGCTCGCCCCAGCCGTTTTCCACACAGTGCTTGGCCACCAGGCCGCGCACGTCGATGTCCACGGGCTTGGCTGGATTGACGATGATTGCAGCGCGCTGGAGTGAAGTGGAGCTGTTGGCAGTCATGGCGTCCTTTGGTGGCGAATGGAAAGGCTACTTCTGAAAGAAGACTAGCCTGCCCCGCGAGGGGTTCGAAGCGGGCAGGCAGCAGGCAGGAAGCTACAGCGCCTTGACCGCCCCGAGCACCTGCGCCAGTGAATCCTTTGCGTCGCCGAACAGCAGGGAGGTCTGGGGCTCGTAGAGGAGGTCATTCTCGATCCCGGCGAAACCCGGCCGCATGGACCGCTTGAGGAAGATCACCTGCCGGGCGTCGGCCACTTCCAGGATGGGCATGCCGTAGATGGGCGAGCCCTGGGACGTCTTGGCCGCGGGGTTCACGACGTCGTTCGCTCCCACCACCAGGGCAACATCCGCGGTTTTGAACTGCGGGTTGATCTCGCCCATTTCCTTCAGCGACTCGTACGGCACGTTCGCCTCGGCCAGGAGCACGTTCATGTGACCGGGCATCCGGCCTGCCACGGGATGGATGGCGAAGTCCACCTCGATGCCCCGCCCTTCAAGGGCCAGCGCCAGTTCGGCGGCCGTGTGCTGGCCCTGCGCCACCGCCAGGCCATAGCCCGGAACAATGATCACCCGCTGCGCGTAGCCCAGGAGCACCGCCACGTCCTCCGCGCTGGAGGACCGCACCGGACGCTCGCTCACGGCGGTGGATCCCGCCGTCGAACCTCCCCGGAAGGCACCGAACAGGATGCCGGCCACGCTCCGTCCCATGGCAGCCGCCATGGCCCGGGTAAGGATGGTGCCCGAGGCGCCCACCAGCGTGCCGGCCACCACCAGGAGCACGTTCCCCAGCACCACGCCGGACGCCGCCACGGCCAGGCCCGTAAAGGCGTTCAGCAGCGAGATGACGATCGGGACGTCGGCCCCGCCCACGGGCAGCACCAGCAGGATGCCCGCCGCCAGGCCGAGGACCAGCAGCAGCGCCGCGAGCGGGAGGGAACCGCTGAAAACGACGGCGGCCGCGGCCGCGACGGCGGCGAGCAGCACCGCGGCCATCACCACGGGGAGGCCCGGGAACAGCACCGGCCTCGTTGTCATGAGTTCCTGCAGCTTCGCGAACGTGACCCCCGAGCCCGCGAAGGACACGGCGCCCACCAGGAGCGTGAAGACAATCGCCAGCCGCATCCAGGGGTCGCCGGCATGGCTGAGTTCCAGGAGCGCCACCAGCGCCGCCGCCCCGCCGCCCACGCCGTTGAAAAGCGCCACGAGCTGCGGCATCTGCGTCATTTTGACCCGGCGTGCCACAGGGGCCGCCACCGCTGAGCCCACGGCTATGGCCGCCAGGATCCAGGGGATGTTCTCCAGCCTGGCGGACAGGAACACCGTGACGACAGCGATCAGGGCGCCGGCAGCACCGACCAGGTTGCCGCGGCGGGCCGTCCGCGGGGAGCTGAGCCCGCGCAGCGCCAGGATGAAGAACACGGCGGCAATGAGGTACAGGAGCGAGGTCCACACGGGATCGAGGATGCTCATCTGCCGTCCACCTTCCCCGCTGCCCCTTTTGTGCCCGCCGGTTTCTTTGCGTGGAACATGTGCAGCATCCGGTCGGTCACCACGAAACCGCCCACCAGGTTGGCGGTGGCAAGGACGACGGCGAGGAGGGCCACCGCGAGCACCCACGGGTCCGCTGCCTGGCCGGCCACAATGATGGCGCCCACCAGGATGATCCCGTGGATGGCGTTGGCGCCGGACATCAGGGGCGTGTGCAGGGTGCTGGAGACCTTCGAAACCACCTCGAAGCCGACGAACACCGCCAGCACCGTGATGGTCAGCAGGCTGATCCCGTCCATCAGAGCACCCCTTCCCGCCGGCTGCCGGCCCGCTCCGCCAGGAGTTGCGCCGTCGGCTGGTGCTGCACTTCCCCGTCATGGGTCAGGCAGGCGCCCGCCAGCACTTCGTCCTTGAAGTCGTGGACCAGGGCGCCGTCCCGGACCATGAGCGCAATCAGGTTGGCAACGTTCTTCGCGTAGAGGCGGGAAGCATCCGAAGCCATGGCCGAGGGGGCATCCTTCAGGCCCACCAGCGTGACGAAGCCGGAGCCGTCCGCCGTGGGCACCGGGATGTCCTGGCCGGGTACCACGCCTTCGACGTTGCCGCCGGACTCTGCGGCGAGGTCGACGACGACGGATCCGGCCCGCATGCCCTGCACCATTTCGGTGGTGACCAGGAGCGGGGCGCGCCTGCCCGGGACGGCCGCCGTCGTAATCAGCACGTCCGCCTGGGCCACATGCGGGGCGAGCAGCTGGCGCTGCCGGGTGCCGGCGTCGGAACTGAGCTGGCGGGCGTAACCCCCCGCCGCCTCGCCTGCTTCCAGGTCCAGCCGGACGAAGGTGCCGCCCATGGATGCCACCTCGTCCGCGGAGGCCGGGCGGATGTCGTTGGCGAAGACGCGCGCACCCAGGCGTTTTGCGGTGCCGATGGCCTGGAGGCCCGCCACGCCGGCGCCCAGCACCAGGACACGGGCGGGCGGAACGGTCCCGGCGGCGGTCATGTATAGCGGAAAAAACCTGGGCAGCCGGATGGCCGCTTCCAGAACGCACCGATAGCCGGCCACCAGGGCCTGGGAGCTGAGGGCGTCCATGGACTGGGCCCGGGAGATGCGGGGCACCAGTTCCAGGGCAAAGGCGGTCACCCCGGCCTCGGCGAGCGCTTCAACCGTTGGGAGTTCGGACGACGGCGATGCGAGCCCCACCGTAACGGCTCCCCTTTTCAGGGAGCGGGCGGTTTCCGGGTCCAGGGGCCGGACGTGGGCCAGGACATCCAGTTGGGCCAGGTCGAGTTCACGGACGAGGTGCACACCGGCCTGGGTGTATGCCAGGTCCGGATACCCTGCCGCCGCACCGGCATCTTCCTCCAGGAGTACCTCGACGCCGAGCGCCGCCAGTTGCTTCACCGTTTCCGGTGTGGCCGCCACACGCCGTTCACCCTCCCGGCGTTCCCGCGGTATGCCCAGTTTCACCCGACGCCAACTCCCCTCGCTGCAGTAGCTCGCGGCAGGGCCTCACGGGTGGCGCCCTGCCGGCTGACCGGCGGGAACGTCGCGGAGCGGCTCTGCTGCACGTAGTTGGCTAGAGTCTATGGCTCAAGCCGCGGCGGCGGGAGTGGCCTGCCGGGCGTTGCGGTAACGATTCGCCTGTCAGGCCGCCCAGGGCCTGGGTGCGGGGACTCATGCGCCGTGCCGGGCCCGCCAAAGTCGAGGGCAATCCGCCGAGCCGTCTCCATGAGTCGGGGGACGACGGTCTTTTCGACTTCGGCGGCGGAGGCCCGGTGGGTCTGCAGCGACACGTTGGCTGCGGCAACAATGTCGTTGCCGCGCCAGACAGGTACGGCCACGCCCCGCAGGCCCTCCTCCAGCTCCTCGGACACCATGGACCATCCCCTGTCCCGGGCTGCCTCAACTTCGGCACGGAGGTGCTCCACGCTGGCGACCGAACGGTGGGTATAGCGGTGCAGCTGGACCGCTTCGAGGTACCGCTGGAACTCAGGCTCCGGCAGTCCGCCAAGGAGGACCCTGCCCATGGAGGTTGCCCAGGCCGGGAACCGGGTGCCCACGGTGATGGTGACGCTCAGCAGCCGAGGCGACGGCACGCAGGCAACGTAGACGACGTCGGCACCCTCCAGGATGCACAAAGCCGTTGTTTCGTTCAGGTCGGCGGCCAGGTTCTTGAGGTGGGGCTCAGCCACACCGGGGAGCGTCAGGCCGGCCAGGTAGGACCTGCCAACATCCAGCGAGCGGGCGGTCAGCTCATAGGCGGGACCGTCGGCGCGGAGGTAACCGAGGTCAGCCAGGGTCATGAGGAAGCGCCGCGCGGAGGCCCGTGTCATGTCGGTGCGGGCTGCAACCTGGGAGACGGTGAGCCGCGGATGGTCCGGCGTGAAGGCGAGCAGGACGTCAAAGGCCTTCTCAACCGACTTCACAAAGTAGGCTGCCTGCTCTTCCATGACCTGCGCGCTCCTCCCTGGCCGCCCTGGCTCGGCCCTGTGGGCCTGTGGCCCGGGCCAGGCCTGTTAGATCATATCCTTCAGTGGGCGTCCCTCAGCTGCTCGAGCGTTTCCGCAAGCAGGGAATTGGCCCGCCCGCCCAGGCCCAGGAGGGGAACCATCGCGACGGCCTGCTCACGCAGGTGGTCCCAGCCGTCCACCACCCGTGCGCCGAGTTCACGGGCGCGGGCAATAGTTCCCGTGACGTGGCCGGCGTAGACGAAGTCGTAGACCAGGGCATCGGCAGCGAGCGGGCCCTCGCCCCATACGGGCCGGTCGGACCTGCCTTTACCGATGGGCGTGGCGTTGACAATGAGGGAGGCTTCGGCGGCCAGGCCCGGCGCCTGCTCCCAGCCGACGCTGCGGGCATCCATCCCGAACTCCCCGGCAAGGCTGGACAGTTCCGCCGTGGCACGGGGATCCCGGTCGGTAATGGTCACCGTGCCGGCCTGCCCCAGGAGTGCGATCAAAGCCGCCCTGGCCGCTCCTCCGGCCCCCATCAGAAGGGCATGCCGCTGGGGCCCGCTGCCCAGAAGAGCCCGCACCGCCGTGACGTCGGTGTTGTGGCCGAACAGCGCAGTCCCCTTCCGCAGCAGCATGTTGCAGGCACCGCTTAGTCGGACTTCTTCCGTGGCCTCGTCGGCGGCTTCAGCTGCCCAGTGCTTGTGGGGCATGGTCACGTTCGCGGCGATGATGTCCGGTTGCCGCAGACGGTTCCGCACTCGGTCCATGCCGCCCTGCGGTGGCACGTCCCAGGCTTCATACGCCCAGGGGATGCCGAGCCGGCGGAGCACGGGATTCCATACCCGGGGCGACATTGCCTCTGAGGCAGCGGAGCCGATCAGGAACAACCGGGCCGGTGGCGTGGGGTCTTCCATGTGATGCCTTTCGTGTCCGTGTCATCGCGCTGCCGGGAGGGGCTGCGGGCGGAGGCGTTGTGATCGGCCTCACCACCTAGTATGCTCTTATAAAACGCATTGCGCACATATGTTCGATATGCGTACAAATCCACGATAAACCCAACGCCTTCAGCGTGGAAGGATCACCGGAATGACGAACATCGCAGCAGGCACCGAGGCCCAGACATCTGCCGAGGCCGAACGGCAGCTCAAGCGCGCCAGGAAAGCGGCCCTGGCCGCGTTCCTTGGCGGGGCACTCGAGTATTACGACTTCTTTATCTACGCGACCGCAGCGTCGCTGATCTTCTCCAAGATCTTCTTTCCCACTGGAGACCCCACGGTGGCGCTCATCGCGTCGTTTGCCACCTTCGGCGTCGCCTATGTCGCCCGGCCCTTCGGTGCTGTCGTCTTCGGCCATCTGGGCGACAAAATCGGCCGCAAGAACACACTGGTCCTGACCCTCGTGCTCATGGGCGCTGCCACCTTCCTCATTGGGATCCTGCCGGACTTCAATAGCGCCGGCTACTGGGCACCCGCGCTGCTGGTTCTGCTCCGGCTGATGCAAGGACTCTCAGCAGGAGCGGAAACCGCCGGCGCATCTGCCCTTTCCACCGAGGAAGCTCCCGAAGGCCGTCGCGGATTCTTCGCCAGCTTCGCCATGAGCGGCATCTCCGCCGGCATCGTCCTGGCATCCTTGGCCTTCCTTCCCGTGGCCGCCATGAGCGAGGCGGACCGCCTCGCCTGGGGCTGGCGAATCCCCTTCTGGGGATCCATCATCGTGCTGATCGTCGCGTACCTGGTCCGCCGCTCGCTGGAGGAACCTGAAGTCTTTGAGGAAAAGCACGACCACGGCGAACTGGTGAAGCTCCCTTTCGCCAAGATGTTCAAGACCCACCCGGCCCAGTTCTTCCAGGTGGCCCTGATGTCCTTCGAAACCGTCACGAACACGTTCATGCAGTCCTTCGGCCTCGCGTACGCCGTCACCGTGGGCGTGCCGGCATCAACCATGCTCTGGGTCAGCATCCTCGGAAACGTCCTGGCCATCGGCACGCAGCCGCTCATGGCCCATTTCTCGGACCGGTTCGGCCGGCGTCCGGTGTTCATCGCCGGCGTCCTCGGATCCGGAGCCATGATCTTCGTCTACTTCTCGGTGATTTCCACCGGAAACATCCCGATGATCTTCCTGACCAGCACGCTGATCACGGCCGGCACGTACGCCATGTCCAACGCGATCTACCCTGCTTGGTTCTCCGAGCTCTTCAATGTCAAGGTCCGGTATTCCGGCATGGCCATCGGGCTGCAGATCGGTATTCTGTGCGCCGGCTTCACCCCGCTGCTGGGCACGGCCCTGGTGGGCGCGGACAAGGCCAACTGGGGTCCCGCCGCGTGGATCGTGGCAGGCTCCTCCGTCCTCGCGGTAGCCGGTGCCCTGTGGGCCCGCGAAACGAGCAAAACCCCGCTGCGGCAGCTGGGCAACCACGTACGGTAAGTGCCGGGCAACAAAAAGGAAGAGGCCGACGGCGGGAAGCACCCGCCGTCGGCCTCTTCCAGTTTGAGGACGGAAGGGGCGTGGTCAGCCCCGGGCCGTGAGGTCGGCCGAGATCAGCTTTGCGGTGGCGACGATTTCCTCGGCAACCGATGAAAGGTAGGCGTCAGGGTCCGGCTTGGCAGCCACGGACTGGGCCTGCAGGGACACGTTCACTGCCGCCACCACCTTGGATCCGTCGTAGACCGGCGCGGCCACGGACATCAGGCCAAGTTCGAGTTCCTGGTCCAGCAGGCACCAGCCCTGGGCCCGGACCGTGTCCAGGACAGCCAGGAGCTCTTTGACGCTCCCCAACGCGCGTGGGGTCAGCGGCTTGATGTCGGCGGCGGAAAGGTACGCCTTGAGGTCGGCAGGGGACAGCGCGGCCAGCAGCACCCTCCCCATGGAGGTGGCATAGGCGGGGAAACGGGTGCCCACGGTGATGCCTATGGTCATGATGCGACGCGTCGTCACGCGCGCGACGTACGCGATGTCGGTGCCGTCCAGCACGGCGGCGGAGGTGGACTCACCAAGCTTCAGCGACAGTTCCTCAAGGTGCGGCTGGGCCAGCTGCGGCAGTGACAATCCGGACAGGTACGCGTACCCCAGCTGGAGCACCTTGGCCGTGAGCGCGAACGTCTTGCCGTCGGTCCTGACATAGCCCAGCTCCACCAGGGTGTGCAGGAACCGCCGCGCAGTGGCGCGGGTGAGGCCGGTCCGGGCAGCCACCGCGGTGAGGGTCATGACCGGATGCTCCGTATCAAACGCGCGGATCACCGCGAGCCCGCGGGCCAGGGACTGGACATACTGGTCACTGGCCTGCGGGGCCCCCGCTGCTGCGTCGGTCATGGTAACCAATCCTAGGGGCCTTTACGCTGCCGCCGCGGCCCTCAGCGGGACGGGGACCAGCTCCTGCAGCTCCTCGAGGGTGCAGCCGAAGGTTTCGCGGACGGTGACCCCGTCGGGGCCGGTGAGGAAGACGGCTTTATCTGTGTAGACGCGGGTGACGCAGCCGACGCCGGTGAGCGGGTAGGTGCAGGACTCCACGATCTTGGAGGCACCTTCGCGGGTCAGCAGGGTCATCATCACGAACACGTCTTTGGCGCCGGTGGCGAGGTCCATGGCGCCGCCGACGGCGGGGATCGCACCGGGCGCCCCGGTGTGCCAGTTGGCGAGGTCACCGGTGGCGGAGACCTGGAACGCGCCCAGGACACAGATGTCCAGGTGTCCGCCGCGCATGATCGCGAACGAGTCCGCGTGGTGGAAGTACGAGGCGCCCGGGAGTTCGGTGACCGGGATCTTGCCGGCGTTGATGAGGTCCTCGTCGATCTCGTCGCCCTTGGCTTCGGGCCCCATGCCGAGCATCCCGTTCTCCGTGTGGAGCGTGATGTTCTGTTCCCCGGTGAGGTAGTTGGATACCAGGGTGGGCTGGCCGATGCCCAGGTTCACGAACGATCCCGGGGCGATGTCCCTGGCCACGAGCCGGGCGAGGTCGTCCCGGCCCAGGGGTGTGGCGGAGGTCTGGAGGGTTGTTGCGGTGCTCATCTCAAGCGACCTTTCCTGCAGGGGAGGCGGTACTGGCCGCGGGCACGCGGACCACAGTGTTGACGTAAATGCCGGGGGTCACCACGTTTTCCGGGTCCAGTCCCCCGACGGGGACGATCTCGGAGACCTGGACGATGGTCTGCCTGGCCGCGGCGGCCATGATCGGACCGAAGTTCCGGGCCGTCTTGCGGTACACAAGGTTGCCCTTGCCGTCGGCCTTCAGTGCCTTGATCAGGGCGACGTCGGCGTGGATAGGTGTTTCGAACACCTGGCCGCGGCCGTCGATGATGCGGGTTTCCTTGCCCTCGGCCAGCATCGTGCCGTACCCGGTGGGGGTGAAGAACCCGCCGATCCCGGCCCCGGCGGCCCGGATCCGCTCGGCCAGGTTGCCCTGCGGCACGAGTTCGAGTTCGATCTCGCCGGCCTTGTACTTGGCGTCAAAGTGCCAGGAATCGGACTGCCGCGGGAAGGAACAGATCATCTTCTTCACCCGGCCCTCCTTGATCAGCAGCGCCAGGCCCTGATCGCCCTGGCCGGCGTTGTTGTTGACCACGGTCAGGTCCGTGGCGCCGCAGTCCAGCAACGCGTCAATAAGTTCGAACGGCTGGCCGGCGTTGCCGAACCCGCCGATCATTACGGTGGAACCGTCCTTGATGCCGGACACGGCCTCCCGGACAGAATCTACAAAAGTCAGCATTACTGGTCCTTTCCAGTGTTGGTTCCGGCAGCGGTCACGTTTTCGAGGACCACGGCCAGGCCCTGGCCCACGCCGATGCAGATCGCGGCCACGCCCCAGCGTTCCCCGGAGGCCTGCAGGCTCCGGGCGAGGGTGCCCAGGATCCGGGTTCCGGACGCACCCAGCGGGTGGCCCATCGCGATGGCACCGCCGTGCCGGTTCACGATTTTGTGGTCGATCCCCCAGGCGTTGATGCACGCCAGGGACTGCGCGGCGAACGCTTCGTTAAGTTCGACGGCGCCCACTTGGTCCCAGCCGATCCCCGCCTTGGCAAGGGCCTTGTTCGCCGCCTCCACCGGGGCGTACCCGAAGTACTGCGGATCGTTCGCGTGCGCGCCGCGGCCCGCGATCCGGGCCAAAGGGTCCAGCCCCAGCAGCCCGGCGGCGGCCTCGCTCCCCACCCAGGCCGCGGAGGCGCCGTCGGACAACGGCGAAGCATTCCCCGCGGTGACCGTGCCGTCCTCGGTCCGGAACACCGTCTTCAACCCGGCCAGCTTCTCCGCCGACGAGCCGGGGCGGATGCCCTCATCCCGCACCAGGTCCGTGCCCGGAACCGGTGCCACCAGGTTGTCGTAGAACCCCTCATCCCACGCAGCGGCGGAGAGGTTGTGCGAGTTCGCGGCGAACTCGTCCTGCGCTTCACGGGTCACGCCGTACTTCTCGCGCAGCCGCTCCGTGGCCTCGCCGAGGGAGATGGTCCACTCCTTGGGCATGGCCTTGTTCACCAGCCGCCAGCCCAGGGTGGTGGAGGCCAGGGTCATGTCTCCGGCCGGGTAGGGTTTCTCCGTCTTGGGCAGCACCCACGGCGCCCGGGACATCGATTCGGCGCCGCCCACCAGCATCAGGTCGGCATCACCGGCGTTGACCTGGCGGGAGGCGATAATCGCGGCGTCGAGTGAGGACCCGCAGAGCCGGTTGACCGTGGTGCCCGGGATGGACACCGGCAGCCCCGCGAGCAGGGTGCCCATCCGGGCGATGTTCCGGTTCTCCTCGCCGGCGCCGTTCGCGTTGCCGAACACCACCTCATCAATCCGCTCCGGATCAAGCCCCGGGGCCCGCTTCACGGACTCCCTGATCACGTGCGCGGCAAGGTCATCCGGGCGGACGGCCGCGAGGCCGGACCCGAACTTACCGAACGGGGTGCGCACGGCGTCGTACACAAAAGCCTGGTTCATAACTCGTTCCTCTGGTTTGCGTCTGGGTTTCCCAACTAGGTAGCGCTAAGTGTCGTTTTCGGGGGTCAAAACGACACTTCGCGCTACCTAGTTGGGTTGGGGTTCGTCGGTGTGTGTGTTGTCCGTTGCAGCGTTGTCCATTGCGGCGTTGTCCAGTGCAGTGCTGTCCATTGCATGGAAGACCTCTTGGGCTGTCTTGAAGGCCGTGTTCGCCGAGGGGACGCCACAGTAAATGGCCGTCTGGAGCAGGATTTCCTTGATTTCGTCCCTGCTGAGGCCGTTCCGGACGGCGGCCCGGATGTGCATGGCCAGCTCTTCCCAGTGCCCGTGCGCCACCATCGCGGTGATGGTGACGGCGGAGCGCATCTGGCGGGAAAGGCCGGGCCGGGTCCAGATGCCGCCCCACGCGATCCGCGTGATCATGTCCTGGAAGTCCTCGGTGAACTCGTCCTTGTTGGCGTTGGCCCGGTCCACGTGCGCATCGCCCAGGACCTCGCGGCGGACAACCATGCCGCCGTCGTAAATGTCCCGGCTGGTGGCGTCCGGCTGGACCACGCCGTGACGCTCCGCGCCCGCCTGTTCGAAGCCGCTCATGCGCCTGCTCCCCGCGATTCTGCCCAGGAGATGAGGCTGCGCATCAGGTCTGCCACGTGGGCAGGCGCCTCGGCGGGGGCCAGGTGCGCCACGCCCTCCAGCGTGACAGCCGTGGCAGTGCCGCCGCCGGCGGTGATGCCTGCGGCCACTTCCTCCGCGGACGACGGCGGGGCCACCCCGTCCAGCGCGCCGGCTATGACCTGGGTTGGCACCCGGATGCTGCCCAGTTCGTCACGCACGTCAAAAGCCGCGAGCGCCTCGCAGCAGAACGCATAGCTGAAGCGGTCGGCGTCGCGCAGGGCGTGCAGGAGCCGGCTGCTGAGCTCGGGCTCGCGCTCCATGAAGCCCGGCGCGAACCAGCGCTCGGCCGATCCCTGGATCATCACCGGCGTGCCCTGGCTGCGCACGGTTTCGGCGCGCTCGAGCCACCCCTCCGGGGTGCCCAGCTTCGCGCCGCTGCACTGCACGGACAGGCTCTTGAGCCGTTCCCCGTGCTTGATGCCCAGCTGCAGGCCGGTGGCGCCGCCCAGCGAGACGCCGGCGTAGTGAAAGGATGCGCCGGGGGCGATGGAATCAACGAGGTCCACCACGGCGTCAGCCAGCGCGCCGACGTCGAACGTTTCGGTGGCGGCGGGCGAGACGCCGTGGCCGGGCAGGTCCCAGGCCACCACGTCATAGTCGTTCCCCAGCAAGGAAGCGGTGCGATTCCAAAGAATGGTGGACGTGCCCAGTGACGGACCGGCCACCACCAACGGATGGTCTCCGAGGGGTCGCTGGGGGGACAGCAGCGCTGCCTTCAGGGCTGGCTTAGCCACGGGAAGCTCCATTCGGTTCGGTGTCTGCAGGTGGATTGGCGGCAAAGTCCGGATACGCGGCCAGGATCCGCCGCGCGATTTCCGGGGCCTCGCCGAGATAGCTGGCGGGGTTGAGGATTTCCTCCAGCCGAAGGTCGCTCAGGACCCCGGCGGGGACCGCCTCGCGGAGCAGCTTGCGGTACGTGGCGGCCTGCTCCGCGGGCGGGGCCTGGAGCGTCTGGTCCACCACGGCCTGGAGCTGCTGCTTTCCGCTGAGCCCGCCCTTGTCCGGAAGCAGCGGGGCAACAGCCGCACCCACGCCTTCAGCCAAAAGCAGCGGCCCGGCGAGGTCCAGGTTCCGGCGCATGGCGTCCGGGAACACCTGGAGGCCCTCGGCCAGCTCGCGGACGTGGCCGGCGGCCCCGAGGGACAGGGCCAGGAGCTGCCGAAGGGCGGGCCACTCGGTGTGCCACGCGGCGTCCGGGCGTTCGTCGTTGAAGTTGGCGGCGGCCAGGTGCAGCTGGGCGGCCAGGGCCGGGGCCTGCAGCGCGGCGCTGCGGACCAGCACGGACAACACGGGGTTCTGTTTCTGCGGCATGGCGGAAGAGACCCCCCGGCCGGCGGCCCGCGGCTCAGCCAGCTCGCCGACCTCGGGACGGCTCAGGAACAGGACATCCGCCGCGACCTTGCCGAAGGCGTCCAGCACCGCGGCCAGGGCGTTGCCCAGCGACGTCACGGCCAGCCGGTTGGTGTGCCACGGTGCAGGGGCCGTGGCCAGGCCGAGCTGGGAGGCCAGGGCATCGGCGAGCCCGAAGGGGGTGGCAGCTGAACCGCGGGTCAGTACAGTGGCAGCCGCGAGGGTGCCCGCCGCGCCGCCGAACTGGACCGGGAAGTCCAGGCCCGCCAGCTGCCGGCCTGCGGCAGCCGTGCCCTGGAACCACTGTGCGGCCCGCAGTCCGAACGTGAAGGGCAGGGAATGCTGCGTCAGGCTCCTGCCCACGCACAACGTATCCGCATGCCGTTCCGCCAGGGCCGCGAGCGCCGCCGTCGTGCGTTTCAGGTCACCCAGCAGCGCCGCCGCGGTGTTGCGGGCCACCAGCATGAGGGCGGTGTCCAGGACGTCCTGGCTGGTCAGGGAGGTATGCACGGCTTCCCCCGCCCCAAGATTGGCGGCATCCAGCGCGGCAACCTGCTTCCGCAAGTCGGCAAGCAGCGGGATGACCGGGTTGCCGCCGCCCTGGGCACGCCGGGCGATGGCGGCCACGCTGTACCGGCCGGGTTCCGCGGCAGCGGACACGACGGCGGCGGCACCGGCAGGTGCTAGGCCCTCCTTCTCCAGCACGGCGGCCCAGCCGGACTCGACGGCGAGGATCGCTGCCAGGACTGCGCGGTCCCCGGTCAGCGCCGCCACAAGGGGCGACGCCGAGACGGGGCTCAGCAGTCCGGCGTCGCCCTCTCCTCCGAAGGCGGCCGTATCTCCCAGGCCGGCGGCTCCGGTCACTGGAAGTCCAGGAAGACGGTCTCGCCCTCACCCTGCAGGCGGATGTCCCAGGTGAGGCCGCCGTCAGGGTCGCGGCGGGCGATGAGTGTCTTGCGGCGCTCCGGATCCAGGGAGCTGAGCAGGGGGTCGCTGGCCAGCGCCCCGGTGTCTTCCGGCAGGTAGATGCGGGTGAACAGCCGGTTGGTCAGGCCGCGGGCAAAGAGCGCCACGGAGATGAACGGTGCCGCGCCCGGCTTGGTGGGACCGGGGTTGACCGTGGTGAAGGTGAAGACGCCGGAGTTGCCCACGGCGCCGCGGCCCCACCCGGTGAAGGTGTAGCCGTCGCGGACCAGGGACCCGGTCTTCTGGACCACGTTGCCCTGGGCGTCGGGCTGCCAGATTTCCAGGATGGCGTCGGGGATGGTGTGTCCGGCGCCGTCGTACACCGTGCCCTGGAGCCGGATGGAGCCGGGTGAACCCGGGGCCAGCAGCTCGTTGTCCTTCTCGAAGGGCAGGGCGTAGCCGTAGAAGGGACCGACGGTCTGGCCGGGGGTCGGAACAAGTTTGGTCTGGTTGCTCATCTGCCTATTCCCCTGCCTCTTCATTGCTGTCGCCTGCGGTACCGAACGCCTCGTTTTCGGTCCAGGTGCGCTTGGGCCCGGTCAGGACGATGTCCCAGTTGTAGCCCAGGGCCCACTCGGGCTCGGTGAGGCTGTGGTCGTATGTGGCCACCAGCCGGTCGCGGGCATCCTGGTCCACGATGGTCTGGTAGATCGGGTCCAGCGGGAAGAGCTGGTCACCGGGGAAGTACATCTGGGTGATGATGCGCTGGGTGAACTCCGTGCCGAACAGGGAGAAGTGGATGTGCGCCGGGCGCCAGGCGTTCAGGTGGTTCTTCCACGGGTAGGCGCCGGGCTTGATGGTGATGAACCGGTAGGAGCCGTCCGGGCCGGTGATGCAGCGGCCGATGCCGGTGAAGTTGGGATCGATCGGCGCGGGGTGCTGGTCACGCTTGTGGATGTAGCGGCCGGAGGAGTTGGCCTGCCAGATCTCCACCAGCTGGCCGGCCACCGGGCGGCCGTCGCCGTCCAGGACCCGGCCGGACACGATGATGCGCTCACCCTGCGGCTCGCCGTTGTGCTGGATGGTCAGGTCCGATTCCAGTGCATGGACGTCCTGGTGCCCGAAGGCCGGGGAGTACAGTTCGATGGTCTCCGGGTCCGCATGCTGCAGGCTCTTGGTGGGATGCCGCAGGATGCTGGAGCGGTAGGGCGGGTAGTCCAGCCGGGGCTGGGTCTCGGCGGGCGCACCGTCTTTGAGGGCCCGGGCATAGGCCTCGCCCAGGGCACTGATCTCCGCACTGAGGTCAGCCTGGGTTTCGATGGCGAGGTCCAGGGGCAGGTGGGCTGCCTTGGGCTCGGCGGGCGGCACAGACTCGTCCGTTTCAAGCTCGGCGTTGATGTCTTCCGGCACGGCTGGCTCCTTTCTGGTTTTCGGTTTGGGCGGTTGTCAGGTGTACAGGCAGTGCTGCTCAGGTGCGGTGCAGCGAGTCGTACTGCACTGCGTGGCGGACCGGGGCGTTGGGTGCCCCGTAGCCGTCATAGTTGCCGCGGCGTTCCACCATTTCGAAGAACACGCTGCCAACGGTGGCCGTGTAGAAGTGGAGGAATTCGCCGTCGGCATCGTGGTCGTACAGGAGGTTGAGGTCCTTGAGGGTGGCCAGGAATCCGGGTTCGAGGTCGAAGCGGGCGTCCAGGTCCTCGTAGTAGTTCGCGGGGATCTGCAGGAATTCCAGCCCCCGGTCACGGGCGGCTCTGGCGGCGGCCACGAGGTCGTCCACGGCGAAGGCGATGTGCTCCTGGTAAGTCTTGGGCACGCTCTGGGTACCTTGCCCGGCGGCCTGCTGCACCGGCGCCAGGTTCAGCACCAGCCGCACCGCGCCGTCGGACGTCTGCATGACCTGGGAGCGCACCAGCCCGCTGGGGCTGGGGACTTCGGCGAACGGCTGCGGTTCCAGTGCCAGGGCGCTGGTGTAGAAGAGGACGGCTTCGTCGAAGTGCTGCCACGGCTGGGCGAGGTTCACATGGTCAATGACCGCGTTCCGCGCCACCCGCGGGTGCTCCAGCCCCTCGCCGAACTCATGCGTCCATGCGGCCGTGCCGTCGGGACTACCCTGGCACAGGAAGATCTCAGTGGAGTCCGGGGCGGAAATGCCCTGGAATACTTCCTCGTCCGCCTGGACCTTGCGGGCCACCACGGGCGCCTTCAGCTGCTGCGCGCGGGCCGAGGCAATCACGGGGGAATCGACGTCGAAACCCAGCGCGGCGATGGACGGCTCGGCGTGTGATGCCGCCTGCTCGTTGATGATCACGCGGGCCTGGCCCATGGTCCACAGCTGGACGTCCTTGGTGCGGTGCCGGCCCTCGAATTCGAAGCCGAGCTGCCCCAGGAGCTTCTCAAGCTGCACGGTGTCGTCCGCCTTGACCTCGGCGAAATTGAAGCCGGCCGGTTCGTTCACCTTGGGCAGGGTGGCCAGTTCCATGGGATAACGACGGCGGGAGGCAGCACTGCTGCCGCCTGCGGCTTCCGCGGTGCCTGACAGCCATTTGGCACTCTGTTCCTCCAGCCAGATCAGCGACCGCATGGCGTCCACGGCCGTGCGGTCGACGTCGGACTGGCGGAAGACGTCGTTGAAGACTTCCAGCGAGACCAGGCCGGCGTAGCCGGCACGGACCACGTGGCCCATGAACTTGGCGAGCTCGAACTGGCCTTCGCCGGGGAACACGCGGTAGTGGCGGCTCCAGGACAGGACGTCCATGGAGAGCTTGGGGGCGTCCGCCAGCTGGACAAAGAAGATCTTCTCCGCGTTGATCTTCTCGATGGGCGCGGTGTCCCAGTCGCGGGAGAGGATGTGGAAGGAGTCAAGGCACGTGCCGAAGTTGGGGTGGTCCACCATCTCCACCAGGCGGTAGGCGTGCTCGTAGTCATTGACGTACTTGCCCCAGGCCAGGGCCTCGTAGGCGACCCTGATGCCGTGCTCCCCTGCCAGCTCCGCGAGTTCGGAGAGCTGGGAGGCGCGGAGGTCGTCGTCGTCGATGGTGGCCGTAGCCACGTTCGAGCAGACGAGGATGGTGTCCATGCCCAGCCGGGACATCAGCTTGAACTTCGCTTCAGCACGCCGAAGGTTGGCCTTCAGCAGGTCCGGGGTGACGCCGTCGAAATCCCGGAACGGCTGGTAGAGGTCCAGTCCCAGACCGAGGTCTGCGGCCATCTTCCGCACATCCTCGGGGCTCAGCGGCGAAGTGACCAGGTCCTGTTCGAAGATCTCGATGCCGTCGAAGCCCGCGATGGCGCAGGCCTGCATCTTTTCCTTCAGCGTGCCGGAGAGGCAGACGGTGGCAATTCCGGTGCGCATCAGGCAGCCACCTCCTCTGCGGCCACAAGTTCCAGGAAGTGGCTGCGCATGCGGTCCGGGTCCGCTTCGAGGCCGGTAAAGATGCGGAAGGCGTCGGCGGCCTGGCCCACGGCCATGCGGCCGCCGTCCAGCACGTCGCAGCCCTTGGCGCGGGCGCCGCGGACAAGTTCGGTCTCGATGGGGCGGTAGACGATGTCCGCCACCCAGTGCCGGGGCTCCAGCAGGTCCAGGTCGAGGGGAACGCCGGGGTGGGCGGCCATGCCCACGGGGGTGCAGTGCACCAGGCCGTCGGCCAAGGGCATCAGCCGCGGCAGCTCCGTCGTCGTCCGTGCCGTCACGGTGCTGTCCGGAAAGAAGCCGGCCAGTTCAGCGGCCCGGGCGGCACCGCGGGCGGCGTCCATGTCCACGAGGTCCAGGTGGCGGACACCGGCGGAGAGCAGGGCGTAGGCGACGGCGGAACCGGCACCGCCGGCACCCAGCTGCACCACTCGGTCCAGCTTTGCGGCAGGGAGGCCGGAAGCCAGTGCGGCGGCAAAGCCGGAAAAGTCGGTGTTGTGGCCGACGAACCGGCCGTCCTCGATCACCACGGTGTTGACGGCGCCCAGCCGGCGGGCGTCCGGAGAAACCTCATCCAGGTGCTGCAGGACCAGCTGCTTGCAGGGGTGGGTGATGTTCAGGCCATTGAAGCCGAGGTTCCGGGCGCTCTTGAGGAGCTCTCCCACGGATTCCCCGGAAAGGCCCAGTTCCAGGAGGTCGATGGGCCGGTAAAGGTAGCGCAGTCCCTGCACATCACCTTCGCGTTCGTGCATGGGCGGGGTGAGTGACGGCATCACGCCGTCGCCGACCAGTCCCACGAGGTAGGACTCAGTTCGATTACTCATCCGTGCAGCTCCTTTGATACGGCACCGGGCGGCCGGCGTTGCCCTCGGGCACACGCCGCCAGCAGGTGACTGGAATAACGATATAACAAATGTTCACTTCTCGCACTCTTGTTCTACATACGAACAGATGGGCCTGAATCTGCGGTATTCGTGCGATGGGGCACGCCCTGGCTCACCGCTGCGGAAGGCGCGCGGCCAGTTCCGCCGCGGCCTCCTGCAGCAGGGGAACGTGCGCCTCCAGGCCTTCAAGGCTCAGGCGGAAGACAGGAACGGCAGTGGCCAGCGAGGCGAACGCGTGGCCCTGGGAGTTGAGGAGCGGGACCGCGACGGCGCGCATGCCGGCCTCGTTCTCCTCATCCATCACCGCATACCCCTGGGCCCGGACCTTCTCGATTTCGGCGCGGAAGGCGTCGCGGTCCGTAATGGACTTCTCCGTCAACCGCTCCAGCGGAAGCTCCGCCAACAGCTTTTCCCGCTCGGCATCCTCCGCGAAGGCCACCAGGGCCTTGCCGACGGCGGTAGTGGAGAGGGAGCCCAGGTGTCCGGGGTCGCTGGTGACCCTGAACATCTGCGGACCGTCCACCTTGTTCACCGTCAGGTGGTGGTGGCCGTCCCGGACACTCAGGATGGTTGCCTCACCCGTCTGCTCGGTCACCCGGCGCAAAACCGGCATGGCCGTTCCTGCGAAGCCGTGGTGGTTCGAGACCCGCTGGCCCAGCTGGAAGATCCTCAGGCCCAGGTGGTACCGGCGCCCGTCCGGTTCATAATCAACGAACCCGTCCCGCGTCAGCGATCCCAGCAGGCGGTAGGTGGTGCTGAAGGGCAGGTTCGCACGGCGGGAGATTTCCGCGGCACTCGCGCCGCGGGGCTCGTCGCCCAGGAGGACCAGGAGGCCCAAGGCCTTGCCCACCATGTCCGTACGGTCCGCCTTGGCCGCCTTGGCGTCCTCTTTGATGTCGACAGCTGCGTCGTCGTCAGCTGTGGTTTGATTCACACTCATACCTCGATGTTGCCACATAGTGAGAGCTATTTCTAGATGATGATTATTTTCTTGACAAGTGACTCCACTCACAGCCATCATTGCTGTATCGCACAAGTAGCTCCCACCATGTGGCTACTGTTCGGGTTTTCCCAACCGTCCAGCCGTGCCGGGCCAAGCCCCTACCCCAGGCCGCGCCGGCTGCGAGCCCCCTGATCCATCCGCGACAAAGTCGTCACATCTAAGGAACTCCATGAGCCAGTTACTTCCGTCCACTGAGCCAGGCATCGCCGCCCCGGCCGGGACGCCGAAGAAGGCAGCCCTCGCCAGCTTCCTGGGCAGCGCCGTCGAATACTACGACTTCTTCATCTTCGGTTCCGCCGCAGCCCTGATCTTCCCCACGGTCTTCTTCCCCAATGCTGACGCGAACGCGGCCATCATGTCCTTCGCCACCTTCGGCTTCGCCTACGTGGCGCGGCCGGTTGGCGCCGTCATCCTGGGCCACTTCGGCGACAGGGTGGGCCGCCGGAAGGTCCTGATGTTCACCCTCCTGCTGATGGGTGCCTCCACCTTCCTGATCGGCTGCCTTCCGGACTTCAACACCGTTGGCTGGTGGGCTCCGGCCCTGCTGGTCCTGGCCCGGCTTTGCCAGGGCCTCTCCGCCGCCGGCGAGCAGGCAGGCGCCTCCTCCATGACGCTGGAGCACGCCCCGGACAACCGCCGCTCCTTCTTCACCTCCTGGACCCTCACCGGTACCCAGGGCGGCCAGATCCTCGCCGCCCTCGTCTTCATCCCCGTGCTCGCGCTTCCGGACGAGATCAAGTACGGCATCGGCTGGCGCGTCCCCTTCTGGCTGAGCGCCGTCGTCGTGGTGGTTGCCTTCTTCATCCGCCGCACCCTGCACGAGCCGCCGGCCTTCGAGGAAGCACAGAAGTCCGCGCAGATCTCCAAGCTCCCCGTCGCCGACCTCCTCAAGGGCCACTGGCGCGACGTCCTCCGCGTCATCTGCTGCGCCTTCATCGCCGCCGTCTCCACCGTGTTCGGCACCCTCGCCATCAGCTACGCCAAGACGGTTGCCGGCGTGGACGGCACCACCACGCTGTGGCTCGTCGTCGGCGCCAACCTGGTGGCACTGGGCACCCAGCCGCTCTTCGGCATGCTCGCTGACAAGATCGGCCGCAAGCCGGTGTTCATCTACGGTGCCGTGGCCAGTGCCGCGCTGACCCCCGTGTTCCTGCTCAGCCTGGAATCCGGCAGCGTGCCGCTGATGTTCCTGGCAGCCATCGGCTTCTTCTCCTGCGGCTACGCAGCCTCCAACGCCGTCTGGCCGTCCTTCTACGCCGAGATGTTCAGCACCAAGGTGCGCTTCTCCGGCCTGGCCATCGGCACCCAGCTGGGCTTCCTGATGGCAGGCTTCGCCCCGGCGATCGTCGCGGCCATGGGCGGCATCAAGCCCGGCGGGTGGGTCCAGATCAGCATCTTTACCGGCGTCATCTGCTCCGTCGCGGTCGTCTCCGCCCTCACGGCCAAGGAATCCTTCAGGACCCCCACCAAGCAGCTCGGCCTGAAGTAACGCACCAGCCCGGTTTTGGGACCGGAAGGCCCGCCATTCCCCGGAATGGCGGGCCTTTACTGGTTATAAGTGGGCTGTTTCGGCAGCAACCTCGCAGCAACTACGGCCGGCCGGTCTCCAGCACCGAGGCCAGGTCAAAGCTGACCGGCTCCTCCAGCTGCGCGTAGGTGCAGGATTCCGGGTCCCGGTCCGGCCGCCAGCGGTTGAACTGGGCCGTGTGGCGGAACCTTTCGCCCTCCATGTGGTCGTAGCGGACCTCCACCACCAGTTCCGGGCGCAGCGGGACGAAGGACAGGTCCTTGCCCGCGCTCCACCGGCTGCCTTCGGCGTTCCGCGGGGTCCGTTCCCCCTCCTCCTGCTTCGCCCAAGCCCACGGATGGTCGTCAAAATCGGTGACCAGCGGCTGGAGCTGTTCAAACAGTTCCTGCCGCCGCTTCATGGGGAAGGCGCCGATCACGCCCACGCTGGCCAGGCCGCCGTCGTCCTTGTATAAGCCCAGCAGCAGGGATCCGATGGCGTCCGGCCCGCTCTTGTGCAGCCGGTAACCGGCCACCACGCAGTCGGCGGTGCGCTCGTGCTTGGTCTTGAACATCACACGCTTGTCCGGCTCATACCTGCCGTCCAGGCGCTTGGCCACCACGCCGTCCAGCCCGGCACCCTCGAACTGCCGGAACCACTGCTCCGCCGTGTCCCTGTCCGTGGTGGCGGCGGTGAGGTGGACCGGGGCCTTGCTGCCGGCGAGAGCCTTCTCAAGCGCCGCCCGCCGTTCCGTGAAGGGCCGGCCCGTGTAGTCGTCGTCTCCCAGGGCCAGCAGGTCGAACGCCACGAAGGAGGCCGGCGTCTGCGCCGCGAGCAGCTTCACCCGGCTGGCGGCGGGGTGGATGCGCTGCTGGAGGGTGTCGAAATCCAGCCGGTCGCCGGAGGAACCGATCAGGATGATCTCGCCGTCCACCACGCAGCGTGGCGGCAGGTTCTCCTTCAGCGCCTCAACAAGTTCCGGGAAGTAGCGGGTCATGGGCTTTTCGTTGCGGCTGCCGATCTCCAGCTCATCGCCGTCGCGGAAGATGATGGACCGGAACCCGTCCCACTTGGGTTCATAACTGAACTCCCCGCTTCCTGCAACACCATAAATGCCGCTGACGGCCTTCGCAAGCATGGGCGGGACCGGCGGCATCACGGGAAGTTCCATGTGCCCCATCTTGCCGGGCGGCAGCCGCTTCCGGAAGACCGGCGCTCAGCCGGCCAGCAGCCACACAATGAGGAGCAGTGCCGGGGCCGCGGCCGCCGTCGACAGCAGGATGGTTTCCCGGGCCACCGCAACGCCCCGCCCGTACTTCGCGGCGAACAGGAACACGTTCTGGGCCGAAGGCAGCGCCGCCATCAGCACCACGCCCAGGAGCATGTGCTGGTCCAGGTTGAAGAGAAAGCGGCCGACGACGAAGGCCACCACGGGCATCACCGCGGACTTCAGCGCGGTGGCAGTGAGGATTTCCGCAGTGTGGCCGCCGCTTTGGAGCATCCGGGTCCCGTGCAGGGACATGCCGAAGGCCAGCAGCACCACGGGGACGGCGGCTCCGCCCAGGAGTGCCAGCGGTGCCATCACGGGTTCCGGAAGTTCCACACGGAACGCTGCGAGGACCACCCCCAGCAGGGATGCGATGATCATGGGGTTCCGGAAGGGCTGGGTG
Organism: Pseudarthrobacter sp. GA104; assembly: GCF_009741265.1. Lineage (GTDB taxonomy): Bacteria > Actinomycetota > Actinomycetes > Actinomycetales > Micrococcaceae > Arthrobacter. Next base: position 2,286,451 of record NZ_WOWL01000001.1, on the reverse strand, counting down.
AGCAGCAGGCGCGGCGAGACCCGGCCGGCCGCGGATAGGTCCAGCAGGGTGAGGACCAGCGGGGCGAACAGGAGCAGCTGGACCAGCAGCACCGGCGCCACGGGGGTCGCATCGCCCAGGGCATACAGCGTGATGGGGATGCCGATGTTGTTCGCGTTGACATAGGAACTGGCCATTGCGCCCACGGCGGTTTCCGCCAGCGGCCGCCGGAACCACAGCCGGCTGGCCAGCACGTACAGCAGTGCGGTGGCGGCTGCCGTGATCAGCGCCAGCGGCACATAGGCCGAGAACACCACGGTGAGGTCCGATTCCAGCACCACGGTAAACAGCAGGACGGGGTTGGTGATGAAGAAGGCAGTGCGGGTCAGTGCGGAGACAGTGTGCTCACCGCCCAGGCCGCACCGTGCGGCGATGTACCCCACCGCAATGACGACGCCGATCACCGCCAGGCCGATCAGCACACCGCCCACAGGGGTACTTCCTTCCGTTTCCGCGGCCTGCGCGCGAGTCCGGGGCAGCGCAGTACTACAAGTCCAAAGTTATCTGACAAGTGACCGGCGGTCGGAAAGGCGCCGCGCCCCCTGGACACAGGAAGCCCCGCGACCCCTCGACACAACACCTCCCCGGACGGTAGAGGTTAACGATGGTTACTGTCGGCTTCCACGCCTCGCACGAACAGATCAGTCCCGGGCAACTGCTTAAAGACGTCCAGCACGCGGAACGGGCAGGATTCGATGCCGCCATGTGCTCGGACCATATCGAGCCGTGGTCTGCCCGGCAGGGGCATTCCGGGTTTGCCTGGTCCTGGCTGGGGGCCGCGCTGGCCACCACCGGCCTCCGGTTTGGAGTGGTGACGGCGCCTGGCCAGCGCTACCACCCGGCCATCATCGCCCACGCTTCCGCCACGCTGGCCAGCATGTTCCCGGGCCGGTTCTGGATGGCACCCGGCAGCGGCGAGAACATGAATGAGCACATCACCGGCGACGCGTGGCCGCCCAAGGAAACGCGGCAGCGCCGGCTGGAGGAATGCGTTGAGGTGATCCGGCGGCTCCACCGGGGCGAGGACGTAACGCACCACGGCCTGGTCACCGTGGAGCAGGCCCGGATCTGGGATGTGCCGGACTCCCCGCCACCCCTGATCGCCCCTGCCATCAGCGTGGACACCGCCCGCCGCGCCGCCGTCTGGGCGGACGGCCTGGTCACCGTCAACCAGCCGGCAGCCAAGCTCAAGGACATGCTGGCCGCCTACCGGGACAACGGCGGCCTCGGCAAAGCCGTGCTGCAGGTCCATCTGTCCTGGGCGCCCCGTGAACAGGATGCGGCAGCGATCGCCCTGGACCAGTGGCGGACCAACACCTTCGCCCCGCCTGTCCCGTGGGACCTCCCCACAGCCGGGCATTTCGACGGCGTCAGCGGGCAGGTGGGCGAGGAACAGGTCCGCAAGGCCGTCAACGTTTCGGCGAGCCTGGGCCAGCACGCCGAGTGGCTGGCCGGCTACTCCGACCTGGGCTTCGACGAGCTCTACCTGCACTTCGTGGGGCAGGAGCAGGCGCCGTTCATTGATGCGTTCGGCGCGGAGGTCCTTCCACAGGTGCACGGCTCGCGGCTCCAGGCGCAGGCACAGGCTCCGGCATGAGGATCGCCGAAACCTCGGACCTCTGGTGGAAGAACGCAGTGGTGTACTGCCTGGACGTCGAGACGTTCTTTGATGACGACGGCGATGGCACCGGGGACTTCGCCGGCCTCACCCAGCGCGTGGACTACCTGGCCGCCCTGGGCGTGACCTGCATCTGGCTGATGCCCTTCTACCCCTCGCCGGACCGGGACGATGGCTACGATGTCACGGATTTCTTCACCGTGGATCCGCGGCTGGGCACCATGGGGGACCTGGTGGAGTTCATCAGGGCCGCCAAGGACCGCGGCATGCGGGTCATCGCGGACTTTGTGGTGAACCACACCTCGAACCAGCACCCTTGGTTTGTCGAGGCCCGGCAATCCACGGACAACCGGTACCGGGACTACTACGTGTGGCGGAGCGACACTCCCCCGGATACGTCCTCCGAGGTAGTGTTCCCGGGCGAAGAGAACTCACTCTGGACCCAGGACGACGCTACCGGCGAGTGGTACCTGCACATGTTCGCCAAACACCAGCCTGACCTGAACGTGACCAACGAATCGGTGCGGAATGAAATCGCCAAGGCCATGGGCCTGTGGCTTGAGCTGGGCCTGGACGGGTTCCGCCTGGACGCGGTGCCTTTCTTCCTGGAAACCCGGGGCCAGCCCAGGGACGAGGCCGCCAACCTGGATCCGCACGCATACCTGGCAGCATTGCGGAGTTTCGTCAGCCGCCGGAACGGGAGCGCGGTCCTGCTGGGCGAGGTGAACCTGCCCTACAAGGAACAGGTGGAGTACTTCGGCGGCCCCGAGGGCAACGAGCTGAACATGCAGTTCGACTTCATGTCCATGCAGCACATCTACCTGTCGCTGGCCCGCCAGGACGCCCGTCCCCTGGCCGAAACCCTGAAGAGCCGGCCACCGCTCCACCCCGACAACCAGTGGGCCATGTTCGTCCGCAACCATGACGAACTCACCCTGGACAAGCTCACCGACGGCGAGCGCGAAGAGGTCTTCGCGGCGTTCGGGCCCGAGAAGAACATGCAGATCTACGGGCGCGGGCTGCGCCGGCGGCTACCCCCGATGCTCGGCGGCGACCAGGAACGCATCAGGATGGTGTACTCGCTGATGTTCTCCCTGCCCGGCACACCGGTGCTGTTCTACGGCGAGGAGATCGGGATGGGCGAGGACCTGCGGCAGAAGAGCCGCGCCGCCGTGCGCACCCCGATGCAATGGAATGACGAAAAGAATGGCGGGTTCTCCACCGCCAACGTGTCCCGACTCGTGGCGCCCGTTGTCCGGGGCGAGTATGGCCCGGACAACCTGAATGCCGCCAAAGCCAAGCGGGACCCCGGTTCGCTGTTCAACTTCATGGTCACGCTGATCCGCCGCTACCGCGAATCGGCGGAGCTGGGCTGGGGCAAGTTCGCCCTCATCGACCAGCCGGAGCCGGCCGTCTTCGCCCACACGCTCAGCTCGGACGGCGGCACCCTGGTGCTGCTGCACAACTTCGGGGAGGAGCCCGTGAAGGTCAGGGGCACGGTGGGCGCGGAGGACGGGCCGCGGAATGCGTTCAGGGACGCTGTCCTGCTGGACCTGTTCGACGGCGACAACACAGCGCTGGATCCCGACGGCGGCTTCACGGTTGGGCTGGGACGCTACGGTTACCGCTGGTTCCGCCTGCACCGCAAGGGCGATCGGCCGGCACCCTAGCCGTGCGCCGGCGTCGTCCGTTTGTGAAAAAATCAACCATGCGCCCCATGCAACACTCCAGCAAGCTCCAGAACGTGCGGTACGAACTCCGCGGGCCCATCCTGCGGGCCGCCAAAGCCATGGAGGCGGAGGGGCACCGGATCCTCAAGATGAACCTGGGGGACACCGCACCGTTCGGGCTGGAGGCGCCGGAGTCCGTGGTGGTGGACATGATCCACCACCTGCGCGGTGCCCAGGGCTACAGCGACTCGAAGGGCATCTTCACGGCGCGCACGGCGATCTCGCAGTACTACCAGACCCGCGGCCTGATGCAGATTGGCGTGGAGGACGTCTTCATCGGCAACGGCGTCAGCGAGCTCATTTCAATGTGCCTGCAGGCGTTCATGGAGAACGGCGACGAGATCCTGGTGCCGGCACCGGACTACCCTCTCTGGACGGCCGCCGTCACCCTGACCGGCGGCAAGCCGGTGCACTACCTCTGCGACGAGGCGGAGAACTGGTGGCCGGACATGGCCGACGTGGAAGCCAAGATCACCAGCCGCACCAAGGGGATTGTGATCATCAACCCCAACAACCCCACCGGCGCCGTCTACCCGCGCCACATCCTGGCGCAGTTCGCGGAGCTGGCCCGCAAGCACCACCTGGTCCTGTTCTCCGACGAGATCTACGAGAAGGTGCTGTACGAGGACGCCAAACACATCCACACTGCCGCTGTGGCGGAGGACGTCTGCTGCCTGACGTTCAGCGGCCTGTCCAAGGCCTACCGGATGCCGGGCTACCGGGCCGGCTGGGTGGCAGTCACCGGACCGCTCGCCGCAACCGCCGCCTACCGGGAGGGACTGGAACTGCTTGCCTCCCTGCGCCTGTGCGCCAATGTCCCGGCCCAGCACGCCATCCAGACCTGCCTGGGCGGCTACCAGAGCATCGAGGCGCTGGTGCGGCCCGGCGGCAGGCTCCGCGAACAGCGGGACCTTGCCCACCAACTGCTGACGGCCATCCCCGGCGTGACATGCGTGCCTGCGGCTGGAGCCATGTACCTGTTTCCCCGGCTGGATCCGGAGCTCTACCCCATCAGCAGCGACGAGCAATTTGTCCTGGACCTGCTGCAGGACCAGAAAATCCTTGTCTCGCACGGTTCGGCCTTCAACTGGCCGGCGTCGGACCACTTCCGGTTCGTGATCCTTCCGTCCGTGCTGGATATCCGGGAGGCCGTGCGGCGGATCTCCACGTTCCTGGCGGCCTACCGCACCAGCCTGGAACTGCCGTAGGGGAAACAGCTCCGGCGCGAAAAGCTAACCCGCGCCTAACCGAGGGGAAACGCGGGCGCAACATTGCTTGGGCACACTTGATTCTGCAGGCAAGAGCCGGCACCAGCCCCAGCCAGGAGGCCACGCCATGAAGCAGAAAGCGACACCACATGTGACCAGAGTCCGCGCCCTGGACCAGCTCCACCGCGGCGACGAGATCGAAGCCCGCCTTTCCGTCGGGCCCTCCTACGACGACGTGGTGATCCGCCGCGGCCGCGTCCAGGAAACGGCACCGGGCATCGGCGTCGTCTGGATCCTGGACCGGCTCACCGGCCTGCGCAAAGCCATCAATACGGACGAATGCAGTGTTTGGCGGGTGGCCTGACCCCAGCCGGATGCCGTTGCCGCGGGCGTAGCCAGTAAGGGCTGCCCGCCGCAACGGACGCCCCCTGCCCGCCCGCTCAGCCTCCGGCCACGGACTGGATGACCAGCACCTCCTGGCCCGGAGCCACCTCGGTGTCCAGGCCCTGCAGCCGCCGCACCTCGTCTCCGCCCACGTAGACATTCACGAAACGCCGCAGCGCGCCCGTCTCGTCGCGGAGCCGCCGGGCGAGCACCGCGAAGTCCGAGGTCACCGCATCCAGCAGCTTTCCCACCGTCACCGGCCCGTCGGCGGGCGCAGTCAGGACCGACTGCCCGCCGGCCAGCGGATGCAGGACACTGGGGAGCACCACAGTGATGTGCCGTGCGTTATTGTCAGCCACCGGCAACCACGGCTGCCCGGACACACAGCACATCGGGAAGGTGGGACGCCACCTCCTGGAACACCTCACCCTCGTCAGCGCTGGCGTAGACGCTTCCGCCGCGGGTCCCGAAGTAGACCCCTGCCGGCTCCGCGGTGTCCACGGACGCAGCATCACGCAGCACACTGTTGTACTCCCGTGTAGGCAGGCCATTACTGAGCCTCTTCCAGGTGCTGCCGGAATCGTCCGTGCGGTGGACTGCCAGTTCGCCGCCCGGCGGGATGCGTTCGCCGTCAGCCTTCAGGGGAACAACCCATGCGGTGCCCTCGCGGCGGGGATGGGTCAGCATCACAAAGCCGAAATCGGCGGGCAGCCCCTCCGCAATGGAGTTCCAGCTCTCCCCGTTGTCATCCGTGCGGTAGACGCCGTGGTGGTTCTGGGCGTACAGGCGCCCGTCGACGGCGGCATCCGCGGCGATCTTGTGCACGCACTGGCCGAACTCCGGGTTGGGGTCGGGCATGAAGTAGGCGGAAATGCCGCGGTTGCGCGGCTCCCAGGAGGTGCCGCCGTCGAGCGACCTGTAAACACCTCCGGTACTCATGGCCACATGGACCGTCTCCCCCGCGGGATGGACCACGATGGAGTGCGCGGCGGCGCCGCCGTACCCGGCACCCCACTCGCTGCGGTGGGGATGGTCCCAGAGACCCCGGTTCAGTTCGAAGTGTTCACCGCCATCCGTTGACTTCCACACGGAAATGGGCTCCGCCCCCGCCCAGACGACGCCGGGGCGGGACTCCGCGTCCGGGTAAATCTGCCAGATGCGCTCCAGCGCTGCGCCGGTATCCTCCGGAAACCTGACGGCGCCCTGCTCCGGCTCCGACCAGCTGGCTCCGAGGTCATCCGAGTGGGCTACGGTGGGCCCCCAGTGTTCGCTGCGGACGCCCACCATGATCCGGGTCCGGCCTTCCCTGGTGTCTATCCCGATGCTGGGGATCTCACTCATCAGGAAATGCGGGCCGGTGAAGGACCATTGGCGCCGGTCCCCGCTCGTGGCAAGCCACAAGCCCTTCTTGGTCCCGATTGCAAGGACAAAACTCTCGGTGGTTGCCATGCCCACCATGCAACCACCGCCCAAGGCAGCCCGCAACGGTTTTCTTGCTGCCGGGCCGGCACACGGGACTGCTAGTCCACGAACTCCGACTGCGTCTCAATGAAATCCCAGTCAGCCTCGGTGAGGACTGCCGCAGGATTCTCCGGATGCGGACCGCCTGCTTCCGCAATCCCCTGGAGCACCGAAAGGGGCAATTCCTCGGCACGAAGGTTTTCCCGCAGCCATTCCTTACTTGCCAGGTCCAGGTCCAGCCACCACATGAAGATTTCCATGACTCCACGCACCTTTCGTCTGCTTCAACGTTAGGCCCGGCGGCACCCGCGGACAAGATCCACCCCTGGAAGGCAGGTAGCCGGTGCGGGTCGTCCCTGCGTGGTGCGGGTACCCGCAAGTAACCGGACCCGCCGAGGGCGGGAAAAGACGAGTACCCCCTACTCAGGACTGCCCCGGGGGCGCCCGCCTAGCCTGAAAACTCAAGCAAGCTGACCGTGTTGCTGGGGCATTCGGCGCAAGCACTGTTCCTCCTCAGCATGGTCCGTTTCCGGCAAAGAACTGGGGAGAATCATCATGAAACGCACCATGGCCACACTGGGGGTGCTGGGGCTCGCGGCGTTCACCGTCGCCGCTCCGGCCACCGCCGCCGGCGACAAGACCAAAGACAAGATCACCATCTGTCACGCTGAGGGCGGCGGCTTCTACAAGGCAGTCACCATCGGCGTCAGCGCCTTGGACGGGCACGACCTCCACCTGGATGACATCGTTCCGCCAAACGACGGCATGGGCGCACGGAACTGGGACACGAAGGGAATCGCCGTTCACGCCAACGATTGCGTGGCGCCCGCAGCGCCCGTAGTGGTCACGCCGCCTGTGGTTGTGCCGCCGATCGTCGTGGAACCCCCCATCGTGGTGGAACAGCCCGTGGTCGAACAACCGGTCGTCAACCAGCCTGTGGTTGAGCCCCCTGCTGTTACGCCCGTCGTCGAGCAGCCCGCAGCCGTTCCACCGGCGGCGGCACCAGTGGCAGCCGCACCCCAGGCTGCCGTCCAGCGGCAGGCACCTGCCGCCGCCCCGGCGGCTGCCCCGGCAGCCACCAGCCTGGGAACCAACCAGGGCTACAACGCCCAGACCGCCGTCGGCGGCGCTGAGGGCACTCCGTCCTGGCTGGCTGGACTGGGTGCCCTGATGGCTGCAGGAGCGGCCGTCGCGGTCCGCCGCAGGTCGCGCACGCAGCCCCTGGGCGGCTGACGCCGGCCAAGCCGCAATTGCGGCCACCTGACAAGGAAGGCGTTCCGCCAGTGCCCGGCGGGGCGCCTTCCTTCCGGTCCCGTCTCGAGCATCGGGGAGCATTATGGAAAAGGCCCAAAGCCGGCACGTCGCTGAGACAAAACCCCGGCGGCGGGGCTGGGACCGGGGAGATCTGGCCATTCTCCTGTGCGGCGTCCTGGCTTTCCTGTCCTTTACCTTTGGCGCGCCCTTGTTCAGCCCACCGCACCCTGCCTCCGGATTCGCCGGACGTGCCGTCGAATCCGCCACTGCCGGGATTCCGGCCCCCAAGCCGGCGCCGCCCGCCGCAACCGCTGCCGCACCAGGAACTGCGCCACCTGCGGAATCCCCCGCCGCTGCCGCTCCGGAACCGCTGCTGCCCGACGCATCACAGCCCCGCCGCATCCGGTACCCGTCCGCGGGCTTCGACGTGCCCGTGCACCCCCTCGATCCGGACAGCGCCGCCGAGTCGAGCCAGACCATCGAGCCGCCCGCCACGAAAGACGGCTACTGGCTGACTCCCTTCGGCACCCCGGGCAAAGGCTCGTCCAACACCACCTATGTGATCGGCCACAGCTGGGACGGCGCGGAGGCGCCTTTCAATCACTTGAGTTCAGCCGCCGCGGTGGGCGACCGGTTCGAGGTTGACACGGCCTCAGGCACCATCACCTACCAGGTGGACAGCATCACCACCTACGTGAAGTCCAGCCTGAAGGACAGCCCCATCTGGGAGATCGTGCCCAACCGCCTGGTCCTCATCAGCTGCTACACGGAAGATCCCTGGGGGAAAAACGTCGTTGTCACCGCCTCACCTGCGGTTTCTTAGCGGCGGGAAGCCCGCCTCCCTGTGCAGGGGCCTTTCACTAGGCGGACAATGAGCTATGACGTCTGATCGATTCAACGGCACGGCCCCGCTCCTGGTGGGTGTCATGCCCAAGCAGCATCCCGAAGTCCTGCAGACTGCTGCAACCCTCGCTGCGCAGCTGGACGTCCCGCTGGTCTGCGCCTACGTGGACGAGGCCAGTTATCTCGTGGAGTGGGACCCGGCGCGCTCTGCCCACCGGCTGTCCCTCCATCCGGAGGCGGATGACCAGGAGATCCGGTCCCTGACCTTGGAACTCACAGCAGTCATCGAAGCCGCGGTGGCAAACGTGCCGGGAGGGGCAGACAGCGTGAAGTGGACACTGCGGACACTGGCCGGAGATCCCGCACGCGGCCTCTCGCAGCTTGCTGCGGAAACCAATGCGCCGATGATTATCGTGGGCACCTCGGAGCGGGGGTTCTCGCACCGCCTCGCGGAGGCCCTGAATGGATCGGTGGGCGCGTGGCTCAGCCATCATCAAAGCAGGCCTGTCCTGGTGGTTCCCTACCGGATGCCCGCCCATGAAGACCGGCCGTGATCGGCGCCATCCCGGCCCCGATCAGGCCTCCGTGGTGACTCGGATAATAAAGCGAAAGTAGTTATTCGGGGCGCTGGCGGTCCGCGCTACCAGCCAGTAAGCTGATTCAAGCAGACCGGCACCAACAGCAATTGGCGCCGGATTTGCCCAAAAGCCGCTCCGGAGTGCGTATCCCCCAATAACGCACTCCGGAGCTTTTTTGTGCCTTCTTTGGCCGTGGACACCTTCGCAAAGATACCCCCTGGGGGTACTTGATCGAATACCCCTGAGGGGTATAGCCTAATGCCATGGACAGCATCGAAGAAGCGGTTGCGCCCGGGCCCGGGACGGCGCACCTGCCGACGCACGGCTACACCGGCAATAAGGACGCATACCTTCGCAGGCTCAGGCGCATTGAGGGCCAGGTCCGCGGGATTGCGCGCATGGTGGATGAGGACAAGTACTGCATCGACATCCTCACCCAGGTATCCGCCGTCACCAAGGCCTTGCATGCGGTGAGCCTGGGCCTGATGGAGGAACACATCGGCCACTGCGTGGTGGGAGCCGCCTCCGAACCGGACCCGGCAGCACGCGCGGAAGCAATAGACGCCAAGGTCAAGGAAGCGGCAGACGCCATCGGCCGGTTGCTTCGCTGACCCGCCCATTACCCGATTACGTGCCGGCCACCGCCGGCCACCCCCAAAGGAGCAAGCCATGAGCACCACCTCCCCCGCCACCACCATCGTCAGCGTGTCCGGAATGACCTGCGGCCACTGCGTCTCCGCAGTCAGCGAAGAACTCGAAGCCCTGGCGGGCGTCGAAGAAGTGGACGTCGAACTGAACGCCGGGGGCATTTCCACGGTGACCATCACCTCGAGCAAGGAACTCTCCCCTTCCGAGATCGGCGAGGCAGTGGCGGAGGCCGGCTACCTGGTCGTCGCCAATGAAGCCTGAAGACCACCACTGACACGGGGATCCGCATGAGCAACCAGGACCTTCTCCACCAGCCCGGCACCCGGGTGGTGGAGCTCGATATTGAGGGCATGACCTGCGCCTCCTGCGTCAACCGGGTGGAGAAGAAACTCGGCAAGCTCGACGGCGTGCAGGCCACGGTGAACCTCCCCCTCGAATCAGCCCACGTGACCGTTCCGGCCGGGGTCACCGACCAACAGCTCGTAGACACGGTCAATGCGGCCGGTTACAAGGCCACGCTTCGCAAGGCTCCGGCAGCGCAAGCACCTTACCCTGCCGGCGGAGGAACCGAGGTGCTGCCCGCAACCGGGGCCGCCGTCGGCGACCACGCGGCCCATGGCGGCGCCGCGCAGCTCCGCCCCCGGCTGATCCTGGCAGCAGTCCTGACCGTCCCGGTCTTCGTTATTTCCATGGTTCCCGCGGCCCAGTTCCCGCACTGGGGATGGGTGGCCGCGCTCCTGGCGCTGCCGGTGGTGACCTGGGCGGCCTGGCCGTTCCACCGCGCGGCGGCCATCAATGCGCGGCACCTGGCGTCCACCATGGATACCCTGGTTTCCATCGGCGTGACGGCCGCGTACCTGTTCTCGGCCGGGCAGTTGCTGGTGGATCCGCGCATGACGGAACACCCGGGGATGGAAGGGATGGAGGCCGGCGGCCTCTACTTCGAGGTGGCGGCCGTTGTCACCACCTTCCTGCTCCTGGGCCGCTACCTGGAAGCCAACGCGAAGCAGAAAGCCGGCGACGCCCTGCAGGCCCTGCTGAACCTGGGCGCAAAGGATGCCACCATCCTGCGTGGCGGCACCGAACAGCGAATCCCGGCCGACCGGCTCCAGGTGGATGACATCCTGGTGGTCCGGCCCGGTGAAAAGATTGCCACCGACGGCGTGGTGGCAGACGGGATTTCGGCCGTGGACGCTTCCCTGGTGACCGGCGAATCGGTACCGGTGGAGGTAGGCCCCGGCAGCCGCGTCACGGGCGCCACCATCAACACGTCCGGCCGCCTGCTGGTGCGCGCCACCCGTGTCGGCTCTGAAACAACCCTCGCCCAAATAGCGCGCCTCGTGTCCCAGGCCCAGACCGGCAAAGCGCCCATAGCCCGCCTTGCGGACCGCATCAGCGCCGTGTTCGTTCCCGTGGTCCTGGGAATCGCCGCGCTGACGTTCGCGTTGTGGCTCCTCTTTACGGGACCCGACGTAAGCAGTGCTGACCTGCGCTCGGCCTTTACTGCCGCCGTCGCCGTCCTGGTGATCGCATGCCCGTGCGCCCTGGGGCTTGCCACCCCGGTTGGCCTGCTGACCGGAACCGGGCGCGGGGCCCAGCTGGGCATCCTCATCAAGGGGCCGCAGGTCCTGGAGGACACCCGGACGGTGGACACCATCCTGCTGGACAAAACGGGCACCGTCACCACCGGCGTCCTTGCCGTGGACGCGGTGCTGGCCTTCGAGGGCTTCGCGGGGGGTGACGTCTTGCGGCTGGCCGGCGCCGTGGAGGCGGCGTCCGAGCATCCGGTGGCCAGGGCTATCGCGGCCGCCGCCCATGGGGGCACCAAGGGGATCCACACAACGGACGACGGCGGCGCCCTCCCGGCCGTGCAGGGCTTCCGTTCCGCCCCCGGCGGGGGCGTTTCGGGAACCGTCGAGGGCAGGCTGGTTGCTGCCGGCCGCACGGGGTGGCTGCAGGAGAACGGCGTCACCATTGCGCAGGAACAGCGCTCCGCATTGTCAGCGGCGGAAGCCACGGGCGCCACCGCCATTTGGGTTGCTGTGGACGGCACTCCCGCCGGCATCATCAGCCTGCGCGACACCGTCAAGGAAGGCTCCGCGGCCGCCGTCGCGCGCTTGAAGGCGCTGGGCCTGCGCCCCATCCTCCTCACGGGTGACAATGCGGCCGTCGCCGCCCAGGTGGCCGCCGCCGTCGGCATTGACAAGGAAGACGTTTTTTCAGGGGTGCTGCCGGAGGGGAAAGTCGAGGCGGTGCGCAGGCTGCAGGCCGGCGGCGCCACCGTGGCCATGGCCGGAGACGGTGTCAATGATGCAGCGGCACTCGCACAGGCGGACCTCGGGATCGCCATGGGCTCCGGCACGGACGTGGCCATTGAGGCGGCAGACCTGACCGTGATGGGCAACGACCTGGCCCAGGTGGCACAGGCGATCGAGCTCTCGCGGAAGACCCTGGCCACCATCAAGACCAACCTGTTCTGGGCGTTCTTCTATAACGCCGTCGGCATTCCCGTGGCTGCGCTCGGCCTCCTCAACCCGATGATCGCAGGTGCCGCGATGGCCGCCAGTTCGGTGCTGGTGGTGGCCAACTCGCTGCGGCTGCGGAGCTTCGGCAGGCAGCCCGCAGGCAGGTAGTCCGGGAGTTCAGGCCGCGCCGTACCGGACGGCGGCGCGGGCCTTGGCCTTGGCCGCCTCGGTTTCGCGGTCCTTGGGAGGCGCCTGCGACACCAGCGAATCAAGGAGATGCTGCGTGATGTGGGCGATCTCGTGGACCGCCTCCTCAAAGGCTTCCTGGTTGGCCCTGGAGGGCTTGGTGCTGCCGCTGATCTTCCGCACATACTGCAGTGCAGCCGCATGGACCTCCTCGGACGTGGCGTGCGGCTCGAAGTTGTGAAGGGTTCGGATATTCCGGCACATACAGCCATGCTAGGCTCTGGAACGCCTGCGATCGACCCCTTCCGCGGGCCCGCAGGGGCGGCCGTCCATGGGGAGTCCGGCATGGGCAGGGCTGCCCATCGACACTGTTTTGCGGACCGGGGTAGGTTTTAGGCAATGGATCTTCCGGATGAGCCGGGGGGCCGCGGGGGATGCCGACCTGGTTCGGATCCACGATCTAACAAGGAGAAACCAATGGCCATGTGGGGTGCAGACGTTCAGCAGCTTCGTCAGCTGGGCAGCAAGCTTCAGGAGGGCGCGTCACAGATCGAGACGCAGAAGTCCAATCTCACCAGCTTGCTGAACAGCACCGACTGGAAGGGGCCGGACGCGGACAAGTTCCGCGAGGAGTGGTCCGGAACCCACACCACCCAGTTGACCAAGGTGGCCGAGGCTTTGAAGGAAGCCAGCACCCGCGCCAAGCGGAACGCCGATCAGCAGGATCAGGCTTCCAACTAGCAACGCGGCTGCGAAAGCTAACGCACAGAGGGCCCGGACACCAGTCCGGGCCCTCTGCTTTTAAGGGACGGGCTCGACGTCGTTCGCGTGTTCCAGCGGGGACGCCGCCCTGGGCGGCTCCTTGCCGCCCGCTCCCGCCGACGCCTGCGCAGGGCCCCGGAGTTCGTCCAGCCGGACCAGGATGACGCCGCCGACGATCAGCGCTCCGCCGACGAGCTGGATGGCGCCCGGAAGCTCACCAAGCAGCAGCCAGGCCCAGATGACGGCGAAGAGTACCTCTGTCAGCGACACGAAGGAGGCCACCTTCGATCCGAGCGCCCGGGCGGCCATGATCCCGGACACGTACGCCAGGACCGTCGCCAGGACTACGAGGCCCGCCAGCGGGACCCACCACGGGGTGGTCCAGGGGCCGAGCCTGGTATCGGCTGCGCTGAAGGCCATCGGCAGCAGGCCGGTGGCGGCGGAGAGCCACATAGCGGCCGCACCCACCAGCAGCCCGCCGGAGGCCAGGACGATGGGCGGCAGGGAGTCGTTCTCCTTGGCCGTAATGAAGAAGTACATGGCAAGGCAGACGGCGGCCGCAATTCCCCAGAGGACACCAATGACGTCGATCTTCACGGCGCCTGTGAGGTCCAGCACGAGAACCAGGCCGGCAAGGGAAAGCAGGGTACCGCCGAAAGTCAGGACACGCGGCCGCCTGCGGCTGGCAGCCCACAGCCACAGCACGATGATGACCGGAGCCAGGTATTCAAGCAGGAGCGCCACGCCCACGGAGAGCCTGGCCACAGCGTTGAAGTAGAAGAGCTGGCAGGCCGCCACGCCGATCAGCCCGAAGAGGAGGATGGTCACCCAGTTGTTCCGCAGCTGGTGCCAGCGTCCCCGCAGGGCTGGAACCGCGGGCACGGCGAGAATCACGGCGGCACCCGTGAGCCGGGCAGTGACGGCGGCTCCCGGGGACCAACCGGTCTCCAGGAGCGCCTTGGCGAAGGACCCGGAGAGGCCGAAGACGGCGGAGGAGAACAGGGCTATGCCCAGGCCGGAGGCGAGGAAGTTCAGCTTGCCTGCGGACAGGCGGCCGGGCGCGCGGTTGCTCGCAACGGACATTGAGCACCTCCTGTCAGGAGTAAAGTGGGATTATGGTCATGACAGTACGGGACGGCACTGTAAGGAGTCAAGATGGTTTTTGCCCCTGACACCGAGGTGGCGCTGCGGACGGTGGTGAATCTGGTCAATTCAGCGGCAAATGGGGCCGAAGGCCTTGCCACGCAGGCGGACCTGGACCGTTTCCTGGCGGCTGAGGGTTTCACCGGCTCCCGCACCAGGGATCAGCAGGAACTGGAAAGCGTCCGGCAGTTGCGCCGGCAGCTCGCAGAGCTTTGGACAGCGGATGAAGATGCGGCTGTCCGCACGGTGAACCGCCTCCTGCGCGAGGCGCGCGCGCTCCCCCAGCTGGTCAAGCACGACGACTGGGACTGGCACCTGCATGCCACCACCCCGGACGCCCCGCTGGTGGACCGGATGAGCACGGAGGCCGCGATGGCGCTGGCGGATGTCATCCGCGGCAAGGAGATGGACCGAATGCGCACCTGCGACGCAGAGGATTGCGACGCGGCGGTGCTGGACCTGAGCCGGAACCGGTCGAAGCGCTACTGCGACACCGGCAATTGCGCCAACCGCGCACACGTCGCCGCCTACCGTGCCCGGCAGGCGGCCTCGGGCTAGTGGCCGCCCGGCGTGTCCGGGTGATCAGGGCTGTCGGCGGAGGCGGGTGGCTCCTGGGGGCCCGGGGCGCCAAAGCCGTGGGAGGGTTTCCGGGCCGAACTGAGGTTCACGCCGGACCCTTTACCCAGATGCTCGGCATTTTCCTTGTAGCTCATGGAGAGCATTGCGGCGACCACCAGGGTGACAATGAAGGCGATGCCGGCCGCGGTGAAGGCCAGGTCGAAGCGGGGAGTCCGCGCACTGCCACCCGAAGCAAAGACGACAACGGCAAGGAAGGCGACCACAGCCCAGAACGCGGAGAACATCAGGGGCCCCTTCACCGAGGTCCGCAGCCTGCGCGGTTTTCCTGGATGCTGGTCTGCCACGGTGATTCCTCCCTGCAGGCGGCACGCCGGCCGGCCTGGATCAAGTATTGCGGTGGTTTGCCCGGCCAATTTTCTACAAGGAGTAGAACCGCGCTTTCCTAGTTTACGGCTTTCCGGCGGCGTGGCCGGCATCGTGCCGAAGCGTCAGGCCCGAAAGTACCCACAGCACGCCGGAAATAATTGCTCCTCCGCCAGCCACCCCCAGCAAAGCGTGGGCACCCAGGCCGATGAAGAACGGCAGCAGGGCTGCGGTTCCAAGGCCTATGGCTCCGGAGGTGATCCAGTCCCGGGAGAGCACGTGGCGGCCGCGCAACATCAACCCGCAGAGCAGTTCAAGCGCTCCCGCCACACCAAGGCCCGTTGCGGCCACCACGCCAAACAGCAGGTCCCCGTGCAGCAGGACCAGGGAAAGTCCCGCGCCGGCCAGCAC
Source organism: Pseudarthrobacter sp. GA104 (assembly GCF_009741265.1). Taxonomy (GTDB): domain Bacteria; phylum Actinomycetota; class Actinomycetes; order Actinomycetales; family Micrococcaceae; genus Arthrobacter. The sequence goes on along the minus strand of NZ_WOWL01000001.1, from coordinate 2,270,779 downwards.
TGCGCCTGCCGCCGAGAGCATCTTGCCCGGAGCGCCATCCCGCTGGAAGCCTGCAGCCTGGATACCCCGGAGGAGGAGCGCGCCGGTGGCCAGGAGATACAGCCCGCCGGCCCAGCCCATGACCTCCACGGAGGGCGCGGCCCAGAAGATGGTGACTGCGCCGAACACCAGCGCTGCCGCCGAGCGCAGCAGGACCGGCTGCCAGAGGTCTGGCCGGGGGGCGGTTCCGGGGGCGGTGCCTGCGGGTGTCCTTGGTTGCGTCACCGGTCCAGTTTAGTGGCGGCGGTGCGCTGGCAGAACTTCGGCGCCTGTTCCCGCTGCCCCTACCCCGAACCGAGCACCATCCAACGGTCGGACCGGGCACGCAGGCCCAGGGTCAGGGCGCGCGCAGCCATGTAGCCGAGGGCAAAGGCGGCCCACAGCCAGCCAAGGCCTGCGGCACCCGATAGGCCGGGCAGCGCCACGGCAATCAACAGCGGCACATAGACGGCAAGATTCAGGACCCCGGCCAAGGCAAGGTACTTTGCGTCCCCGGCGCCGATCAGCACCCCGTCCAGCACAAACACATAGCCGGCTATGGGCTGGCCCGCCGCGACGACCCAGAGGGCAGTGGCCAGAACCGACTGCACCTCGGGATCGGACGTGAAAAGGGCACCCGCCCAGGGGGCCGCCAGTGCCAGGAGCACGCCCGTCGCCACGCCAAAGCCCAGGCCCCAGCGGATCATGGTGCTGGTCAGGAGGCGCGCCTTGGCGGCATTCGATGCGCCCAGCTCCTTGCCGATCAGGGCCTGGGCGGCGATCGCCAGGGCATCCAGGGCGAAGGCCAGGAAGGAAAAAATCGTCATTGCCAGCTGGTGGGCTGCCAGGTTGACCGCCCCTTGCGCGGTGACCACCAGCACTGTGGCCAGGATCGCGATCCGGAGGCTCAGTGTGCGCAGCATGAGCCAGGACCCCACCCGCGTCATACTGCGGATCCCCCGCCAGCTTGGCAGCAGGCTCACCCCGCTGCTCACTGCGTTCCCCCTGACGATGACCAGGTAAACGCCCGCCATCGCCCACTGGGCCACGCTGGTTCCCACCGCGGAGCCGGTCACCGACAAGCCCAGCCCGTAGACCAGCCACAGGTTCAGGACGATGTTGAGGCCAAAGCCCGCCGTGGCCACCACCAGCGGGGTCCGGGTGTCCTGAAGGCCGCGGAGGAGGCCTGTGCCGGCGAAAATCAGGAGCATGGCCACCAGCCCGGGCATGGACCAGCGGAGGTAATCGACGGCGAATCCCCGCACCTCGCCTTCCGCCCCCAGAAGGCCGATCAGCGGGTCCGCGGCCAGGAACCCGGCCACGGCCAGGACGAGGCCCAGCAGCAGTGCCAGCCAGACGCCGTCGCGGCCGGCTGCCAAGGCCTTGCCCGGCTGGCCGTCGCCGATGGCGCGGGCCACGGCAGGGGTAGTGGAGTAGGCCAGGAAGACCATCAGGCCGACGGCGGTGTGCAGCACCGCCGAGGCGAGTCCGACGCCGGCCAGCTGGGCCACGCCCAGGTGGCCCACAATCGCCGAGTCGGCGAGCAGGAACAGCGGCTCGGCCACAAGCGCACCAAAAGCGGGGACGGCAAGCCGGAGGATCTCCCGGCGCTGCCCCCTGGATGGCGCAGCAGTGGTGGGGGCAGGTAAGCGGGGCACGATGCCAGCCTAATCCGCCGGCCGCGATCGGGCCTGTGCGCATGACAAGGAACACATTGTGACGATTTAGTTGACACTTCAACCATCGGGCCGGAAGACTGGAATGCATGAACCAGTCACGACTTACCACCACCGCCATTACTGCCCTCCGCATCATCCTGGGCTTCCTCTTCGCCGCCCACGGCTGGCAGAAGTTCAACGAATGGACCATCGCCGGCACCCAGGCGTCGTTCGCCAAGATGGGCGTTCCGGCAGCGGAAATCGCAGCCCCCGCAATCGCCGTCCTGGAGTTCGCCGGCGGCATTGCCCTGATCCTGGGCATCCTCACCCGCGTGGTTGCAGCCCTCCTGGTCCTGGACATGCTGGGGGCCCTGGTCCTGGTCCACGCCTCCGCCGGAGTTTTTGCCGCCAACGGCGGGTACGAACTGGTGCTGCTCCTCGCGGCCGCAGCCTTCGCCCTGGCCCTCACCGGCGCCGGACGCCTCTCAGTGGACCGGGCCCTCTTTGGCCGCAGCAACTCCAAGTTGTCTGTCCTCGCCTAAGCCGAACCTCCGGCCATGGCCGGGAACCGCTCGACGGCGGGTGCCCACTCCGGTGCGCACCCGCCGTCGGCCTTTTCATCACCCGAAACAGGCCTGACTGCTGGGTAACCCAATGGCGTCAGTATGATCGCACCATGACCGACACCCCTGCCTCCAACTCCGTGACCCTCCGCTTCCTCGCCGCCCCGATGGACGTGGGACACAGCGGCTCGGTGGATGCCGGGACAGTCCTGGAGTGGGTGGACAAGGCCGCGTATGCCGCGGCGGTGGGGTGGACGAAGTCCTACTGCGTGACTGCCTATGTGGGAAACATCCATTTCGCCGATCCGGTCAACAGCGGGGACATGGTGGAGGTGGAAGCCACCATCGTCTACACCGGGCGGTCCTCAATGCACATCCGCACCGTGGTTTCCTCCGGGGATCCCAAGGGCGGTCCGGCCACTATGCGAAGCCAGTGCATGGTGATTTTCGTGGCCGTCGGGGAAGACGGGAAACCCATCCCGGTGCAGCAGTACGAACCCGTCACCCCGGCGGAAATCGAGCAGCGGGACCACGCCCTGGCCCGGATCAAGGTGCGGGAACAGATTGTCGAAGCCATGAACCGCCAGGAATATACTGACGCGGGCACGGCCGAACGGGTGACGCTCCGCTTCATGGCTGCGCCCACGGACGTGAACTGGGGCGGAAAAGTGCACGGCGGGATCGTCATGAAGTGGATCGACGAAGCAGCCTACGTCTGCGCCTCCCGGTACTGCGGCATGAACACAGTGGCCGTATTCTCCGGCGGCGTCCGGTTCTACCGCCCGTTGCTGATTGGCCACGTTGTGGAGGTGGAAGCCCGCCTGGTGTACACGGGGACGAAGGGCATGCACATCGCAGTCCACGTCCGCTCCGGCGATCCCAGGAGCCGCGACATGAACCTCACCACCTATTGCCTGACGGTGATGGTGGCGCGCGACGCCGAAGGCAACTCGGTGCCTATCCCTGCCTGGATGCCGGTCAGCGAGGAGGACAAGCGGCTGCACGCCCACGCCCGGGAGCTACTCGAGATCCGGGGCACCGCCCCGGGCAACCGCCTGCCGAACCACCTGCTGGCGCAGGGCTAAGCGCCCCCACCCGCCGGCGCGTGGCTCCTAGAAGCCCCCGCCGCCGGAGTCGGCCGCCATGTTGGCAAACCGGGAGTAATGGCCCTGGAAGGCCACCACGATGTCCTTCGTGGGACCGTTACGGTGCTTCGCAACCAGGATGTCGGCTTCGCCGGCGCGCGGCGACTCCTTGTCATAGACATCTTCGCGGTGGAGCAGGATCACCATGTCCGCGTCCTGCTCGATGGATCCGGATTCACGGAGGTCCGAAACCATGGGCCGCTTGTCCTGGCGCTGCTCAGAGCCACGGTTCAGCTGGGACAGTGCGATGACCGGGACCTGCAGTTCCTTGGCCAGGAGCTTCAGCGCGCGCGAAAACTCGGATACTTCCTGCTGGCGGGACTCCACCTTCTTGCCGGAGCTCATGAGCTGCAGGTAGTCGAGGATCACCAGCTTGAGGTCATGCTGCTGCTTCAGGCGCCGGCATTTTGCCCGGATCTCCATCAGGGACATGTTGGGGCTGTCGTCAATGAACAGCGGGGCGTCGTTCATCCGGCCCATGGTGGTGGCGATCTTGGACCATTGCTCGTCCTTGATGGTTCCCTTGCGGAGATCCTGCAGACCGATGGTTGCCTCCGCGGAGAGGAGGCGCATGGCGATTTCGTTCCGGCCCATTTCGAGGGAGAACATCACCGTGGAGAGGTTGTTCTTGATGGCAGCGGAGCGGGCAAAATCCAGTGCGAAGGTGGACTTACCCACTGCCGGGCGGGCGGCGATGACGATCATCTGGCCCGGGTGCAGTCCGTGGGTGAGCTCATCCAGCTCGTAGAACCCCGTGGGGACGCCGGTCATTCCCTCGCCGCGGTGCCCGGAGGCCTCGATCTCGTCCACTGTGGACTCCATGACGTCCTTGAGGACAACGTAATCCTCGGCAGTGCGACGCTCGGCCACGGCGTAGACCTCGGCCTGGGCCTGGTTGACCAGGTCCTCCACCTCACCGTCCGAGCCGTAGCCCAGCTGGACGATCTTGGTTCCGGCATTGACCAGGCGCCGGAGGACGGCGCGCTCAGCAACGATTTCGGCGTAGTAGCCGGCGTTGGCCGCCGTGGGGACGGTCTGGATCAACTCATGCAGGTAGGCGGGGCCGCCGATCCGGTTGATCTCGGCACGCTTGGTCAGTTCGTCCGAGACGGTAACAGCGTCCGCCGGTTCGCCGCGGCCGTAGAGGTCGATAATGGCTTCGTAGATGGTTTCGTGGGCGGGGCGGTAAAAGTCCTGTCCCCGGAGAATTTCCACCACGTCGGCAATGGCATCCTTGGACAGCATCATGCCGCCCAGGACGGATTGCTCGGCAGGGATGTCCTGCGGTGGCTTTCGGCTCGCGTCTGATCCGCGGGTTGTTTCGACCGGGTCAAGATGCGCGATTGACAAAATTGCCGTCCTCCATGTGAGCCGGGACCTGAGGTCCCGGCGGTGATCCATCCTGGTGTGGCGTTGCCCGAAGACCGCGCACCGCTACCTGTTCAGGTCTACCAGCAGGGTGTGACAACGCGGGGCCACGCCCTCCGGAGACGGCATGGCGCGAGTTATCCCCACTATCCACAGGTTTTCCACAGCGGGCGATTTCTTCCGAATCCGGCGGCTCCACAAGCTGCCTTCAGCAGCTAAAGCGGAACCAGCAGGACCCTGAAGAACAGGTACCCCGCTACGCTAGCCCCCTCCGGTCCAGCTGCAAAGCCAGCGGTGCCCGGGCCCTGTGGACAACCTGTGCACTAAGGGACATAGCTTGTGCACAGCCTGTGGGAAAGGTTGTGGACAGCAAAAAACTTTACCGGGTGATATGCGCTTGACCTGCGGAAACATTAGCACCAGCATGTGGAGTAAATATTTCTTCCCGGGAATTTCATCCACAGCCCATATGGCCGCCAGTGGCCATAGGTCGCCGCGCGGCGGGCAGTGACCCAGTTCATCTGCGAACCCGTGGCCTTCGTCATATGCCGCTGCGGATGTCTGGCGTCGGGCAGGCCGCCCCATATGCACAACAGTGAATATTGCTGTGGATAAACAGGAACTGGCATAAGCTCTATGTATGGGCGAACTACTGCTGGTTCTGCTGCCGGCGATCGTCTTGGCGGCGCTTATTTGGGGGCTTGCCACGGCCCTCAGCCCACGCGATTCAGGCGTCTCCGACGCCGAGAAGTACCAGCGGGACCTCGCCGAACGTTCAGCCCGGCACTATGCGGCGCAGGTCCAGGCGGCCACCGCCGCGCGGGCCCGCCTTGAGGCCATTACACGGCCAAGCCAGAACGCACAGGCGATGCACTCAGATCTGGCTGCCACCAGGAAGTACACAGAACGGCAATGAAAATGGAATCGCTCGTGATCCCTGTCCTTATCCTCCTGGCCGTGGCTGCCGGAGTCTCCCTGGCTGCCCGCGCCATCAGCAGGCGAAAGGCTTCCGCCGGTGCGGCATCCACGTCGCCGCCCGTCAGTTCCGCCGAGCTCGCCCGCCAGGCGGCCACGAAACTCTCCGAGGACCAGCACCGGCGGCTATATGCCCTGATTGCCCAGGGCCAGGCCATGGCCGCCATCAAGCTCTACTACGAGGTCACCGGGGATGGGCTGCGCGCGTCACGCGATGCCGTCGGTGCACTGGCCGCCCACCCCCAGCCCTACCGGGGCCCCGAGGCAGTGCCGCCGGCCACTGAGGACGACGAGGACGATGAGCCGCAGCGGTTCCCTTACCGCTACCGGGCCATTGCGAGTAAAGGCGACGTAACCCGCGAGGTCAGCAGCAATATGCTCAACGACGAGATCTACGGCCGGATCCGCACCCTGGCCCGCAATGGGGACACCGAGGCGGCTGCCACCGCCCTTACCCGCCATTCCGATATCTCCATGAAGCAGGCCAGGGAGTTCATCGAACTGCTGGACGACTAAGCCCGGCTGGACTCGTGAAGGGGCCTACTGGAAGTTGGCTTCGCTCGCGGCGGGGAACTTCAGGCGTTTCCGGAGATGCCCGCCAGCAGCTGCTCGAATGGCAGTGACTCCATGGGAGCATGCTTCCGGCCCGGCTGGGACCCCTCCATCAGGCGGGTAAATTCGCCGGCAGCGCGGTCGATGCGGGCGGCAAGGGAGGACCCGTCGTCGTCCGCGGTTCCCCAGTCCTGCGGGCCGGCGAAGACGCCCGTGGGCGCAATCCTGGCGCGCAGGTAGCTGAAGAGCGGGCGGAGCGCGTAGTCCAGGACCATCTGGTGGCGCTCGGTGCCGCCGGTGGCGCCGAGCAGGACGGCCTTGCCGTCCAAGGACTTGGGGTCGAGGACGTCGATGAAGGATTTGAACAGGCCACTGTAGGACGCGCTGAACACAGGCGTCACGGCGATGATCCCGTCGGCGGCTTCCACCCCTGCGATGACCTCTGCGAGGCGCGGAGCAGCGTAGCCGGTGACGAAGTTGTTGGCGATGTCCACGGCAAGGTCCCGGAGTTCGACGACGTCCACGGTCACGTCATAGCCGGCCGCGCCCAACTGACGTTCAGCCGACGCTGCCAGCTGGTCGGCAAGCAGGCGGCTCGACGACGGCACGCCCAAGCCGGCGGAAAGGACTGTGATACGGCGGGTTTCCATGACGGTCTCCTGTTGCTCGGTAGTTCGTATACAAGTTACATGCATTTGCATGTTTACATCCATACAGGCAAACCGGGGAACGTGCCAGGTTATTCCCTTGTCCCGCCGGGGAGTAGAATCGCGGCAGGCTGGGTCGTCGTCGCAGCCGGTGCCTGGCGGTCCGATGCGACACCTTCTGTATGTTTGCGCAGGGTCTGCCCGATCGAAAGTCACCACCATGCTCAGTAAACTCAGCCCATTCGTCACCGCGCTCCTCCTCGGCGGCCTCGCCGTCACCGGAGCTGCCCCCGCCAACGCGGAGCTCGTGGAACGTTACAGCCTCGATTTTTCGACCAGCGGACTAAACGACGACTTCTGCGGTTCGGGGCTGCAGGTCGCATTCACCTATGACCGGACCGGTTCGGGCTCAACCATGACCCGCGGCGAGGATAGCCTGCTGTGGGTTCAGGAGAAGCTCAGGATCGTCCAGACATTCACGTACAACGGGATGACCGTGACCGACATCCAGCCGAACACGCTGGCCAAAGACCTCAAGATCGTCGACAACGGGGACGGGACTCTCAGCATCACCGTGCTGCTCACCGGAGAGAATCGGCTGATTGGAAGTGACGGCAAGATCCTCGCCAAGGGCGACGGCCAGGTCCGCAGGCTCCTCACCATCGACCAGGCGTCGGGCAACGTGATCAGCGACGAGCTGATCTTCGGTTCTACGGGTACGAACGACGACTTCTGCGAAGCAATCCTGGCTCACTGGGGCGTCTGACCCGGTTGGCCCGTCCACGGTCCAAAGACAAGAGACCCCCGCTGCCGGGATCCGGCGACGGGGGTCTTTGTACAGTCAGGACTGTTGAGTCGTTATGACTACTTGCCTGCCACTACATCGAGTTCGATGACAGCGGCAACATCCTCGTGCAGACGGACGTTGGCCTGGTACGAACCAACCGACTTGATGTGGACCGGCAGTTCAACCTTGCGCTTGTCGATGCGGCCAAGGCCAGCGGCCTCAACAGCGTCAGCGACGTCGCCCTGCTTGACGGTGCCGAACAGGCGTCCGGTTTCGCCAGCCTTGACGACGAGCTTGACCGGCTTGGACTGCAGTGCAGCAGCCTGCTTCTGAGCGTCTTCCAGGGAAGCGTGCTCGCGGGCAGCGCGGGCAGCCTTGATGGACTCAACCTGCTTTTCGCCGCCCTTCGACCAGGTCAGGGCGAAGTTGCGGGGCAGCAGGTAGTTACGGGCGTAACCGTCCTTGACCTCGACAACGTCGCCAGCAGCACCGAGTCCGGTTACTTCGTGGGTCAGAATGAGCTTTGCCATGTTAGTTAATCCCTTCCTTAGCCGCGGCCAGCGCCGGAGTAAGGCAGCAGAGCAACTTCGCGGGCGTTCTTGATTGCCTGGGCGATCTTGCGCTGTTCCTGCACCGTAACGCCAGTGACGCGACGGGCGCGGATCTTTCCGCGGTCGGAGATGAACTTGCGCAGCAATGCTACGTCCTTGTAGTCGATGACAGTGATGTCAGCGGCCTTCAAGGGGTTGGACTTTGGTTTGGGCTTACGGAGTTCAGCCTTAGCCATCGTGGAGCTCCTATTCTAGGGAGCCCGTGGATGTTGATCCACGGGATGGTGGTGGTCCTACGGCGGCAGCCGCCTTGGTGCGCGTTGGCACTGTGGCGGGCCCGGCGTCGGACCTTAATGGGGTGTGTTAGAAGGGAGGTTCGGAATCGGGGCCGTTGCCCCAGCCACCTGCACTGGACACGCCGGGCGTAGCCCAGGGATCGTCCTGCGCAGCCTGCTGGTTGCCGCCGCCCCAGCCTCCACCGGAGTTGCCGCCCTGGTTTCCACCAGAGTTGCCGCCTCCGAAGCCACCGCCGCTGTTGCCGCCGCCGAAGCCGCCCTGGCCACCCGCGCCGGAGCGCTGGGTGCGGTTGACCTTGGCATTGGCATAGCGCAGGCTGGGGCCGATTTCATCGACCTCAAGCTCGATAACGGTGCGCTTTTCGCCTTCTTTGGTTTCGTAGGAACGGCTCTTCAGGCGGCCGGTAACGATCACGCGCATGCCCTTGGTGAGGGACTCGGCGACGTTCTCGGCTGCTTCACGCCAGACAGCCGCGCGGAGGAACAGGGTTTCCCCGTCCTTCCACTCGTTGGACTGGCGGTCAAAGGTACGCGGGGTGGAAGCGATGGTGAAGTTCGCTACTGCCGAACCTGACGGTGTGAACCGCAATTCCGGGTCATTGGTGAGATTACCGATGACCGTAATGGTGGTTTCGCCTGCCATCTACTGCCTCCTTGTTCGATCCTGTGAAGAGTGCGTTCCTGCGGGTGAAGAATGAAGATCAGTGCTGAAATTACTCAGCAACAACCTTCTGCTCTTCGGGGCGGGTGATCTTGGTGCGCATGATGGTCTCGTTAAGAGACAACTGGCGGTCAAGTTCCTTGGCGGTTTCCGGCTTGGCGGTGAAGTTCACCACGGCGTAGATTCCTTCGGACTTTTTCTTGATTTCGTAAGCCAGGCGGCGTCGGCCCCAAATGTCAACCTTCTCGATGGTTCCACCATCGTTGGTGATGACGTTCAGGAACTTCTGAAGCGACGGCTCAACGGTACGCTCTTCGACCTCGGGGTCGATGATTACCATCAATTCGTAAGGACGCATATGTGAACCCACCTCCTTTGGGCTAAGCGGTTACGGCATTTCCGTAACAGGAGGTTCATTTGCGATTCCGTGCGATGCCCCGCCAGAAGGGAGGCAGGGCGCAGCACAGACTTCACCATCTTAGTGCATGTGGCCCGGATAGGCGATTTGCTCCTGACCCAAGGCTAGGCGGCCGGCAACGGCCCGGAAAGCGCTGGTGCGGCGATGTGGAAAACTCCCACGGCCGGGAAGCCCCTATCATCTGACGTATGGGTAAACATTTGGTCGCCCTTGGCGCAGCGGCAATTTTCCTGGGCGGCTGCTCGGCCCCTCCACCTCCACCTCTGCCCCCGACAGCAACGGTGACTGCGCCAGCGGACGACGCAGCAACCACCCCGGCCACAACCGACGGCGGAGGGACCACCCAGCAAGCGTCCACTGACGTTTTCGATTTCGCCGCAGCAGGGGACATCAACCCGGAAGGGAACACGTCCGCGGCGTCGCCCAGTGGCAGGAACGCCGCGTCCATTGTCGCCGGCCTGAACGACGGCACGCTGGACAACTTCATCGCTTTGGGTGACTTTCAGTACGACAAGTCAGTGTGCTCCGCGCTCGGCGCTTATGACCAGCTGTGGGGACCGGCCAAGTCCAAAACATACTGGGCGGCTGGACCGAACCACGACGTCAAGCCCGGCACGAACGATGAGCTGGACAAGTATATGAACGGTGAGTGCGTGTCCGCCACGAAAAGCGCAACCAACAGCCACCTTGGCCGATTCGTGGACGCCCTCGAATGGTACTCATTCGATAAGGGCAACTGGCATTTCCTGGTAGCCCCTACCGCCACCTGGCGGTATGACGCGACGCGCGCGCGGGCCATGACGCGTGAAATGGATGCCGACCTCAAGGCAGCCAGGGCGGCCGGCAAGCATCTGGCCGTCGTTTACCATGACCCCTACTTCACTTCTGACACATCCAGCCATGACCGCTTCGCTGAGGCCAAACCGTGGATTGATGTGTTCTGGACAAACCGGGTCCGGATACTGCTTTCGGGCAGCCAACACAATTATGAGCGAACGTGCCCCCTGAACAACGCGGACCAGTGCGTTGCGGACGGGATGCAGCAATTCCAGGTGTCCACTGGTGGAATCGGCCTCCGGGAATTCACCGGCAGCCCCTCTTATGTGCAGAAGAGGTTTAGCGACACATGGGGTCACCTAAGAATGAGCCTCAAGGCTGACGGCTCTTATACATGGGAATTCCGTGCTGTTTCCGGCGGAATGCAGACTGACAGCGGGTCACGAAGCGGGGGCTGATTCAACGCCAGGGTAGGTGGGCCGGGACCTCGCCACGTGGGTGTGCACCCCGCCCGGTCAGTACTCTGACACCGGTACGGCTGAACCGCCGTCCGGACGCCAATACCGCAAGCCGCCGTTCGTGGAGCCGTCGCGGGCGACGTCTATCACGGCGTAGGGGAATGCCCGACGATCCCGCCGGTCAGGTCCGCGACCGCGGACGTCCGAACACCACGTGCCTGTGTTGACGTACCGGGTTGTGCACGCCTCCAGCTCCGATTCGAGGGCACGGTGGGTGTGGCCCGATACGTACCAGGCCACCCCGGAACCATGCTCTTCGAGGGTGCGCGCGACCCGACCCGCTGCTGCAGGAGGCTCCTCGCCTGCGGTCCTGCGCCCGGCTGCCGCGAGCACCATGCGAGTAGCGGCGCGCGGGAGCGCCGACACCGTCCGGAACCGGGACAGGCGTGCCAGGTCCCGAACGGCCGCCTCGTCGAGCGCAAGGCGGAATGACTCGGACTGCAACATTTCGTCGTACGCGGGCTCCCGGATGCGACGTTCCGCCAGTTCGGACGCCAGGCAGGACCGGGCAACGGCCCCGGCCCGGCTCAGGCGCGAGTTCGACGGGTGGGCGTTCCAGGCGGCGAGCGGTGGCAGGTTCAACTCGTCGGTCCCGTTGACCGCCGAGCGGAGCACCTCAGGAATCCGGTGCAGCGCGTGGTGCTGGTGCCCGTGCTCGGCCACGAGCACGTGGGGCACGTGCAAGAACCACGGGTGCACCCGGACCCGTGTGGGCTCGCCGGGTGACAGCAGCGCTGACAGGCGGGCGGCGACCGACGGCCGGGCCAGCTCGACGTCGTGGTTGCCGCATACGAAGTGCAGCTGCACGCCGCGGGCCGCACACGCTTCCAGCGCCCGGAACGTGTCAAGGTGCCGGGCGAGGATCGACTCGAGCCGGGCAAGGCTCTCGTCTTCGGCCAGGCCGACCAGCTCGAACGTGTCACCCACGAATGCGACGTGCCGCTGCGTACCGGCTACCGCAAGGACCTCGCGGCGCAGGAACCCTGGAAGCACTGCGCTTGGGCGGCGGGGGTCGTCATCCGATACGCCCAGGTGGAGGTCGCTGAGGAGCCACCACCGCGCCGCACCGTTCACGTGAGCAGTCCCACGACGCGCGGAAGGAAGAGGACGAGATACATCGCCCACATGACGCCGACCACCCTACGGCTCATCGTCAGGCCGAGGAGCCTCGTGGGCCGTTCGGCGTCCGGTCCCGCGCGTCGGATCTCAAGCGCGACAAGGGTAACGAGCAGGGCGATGGTGATGAGCAGGGCGGCAATCGCGAGCAGTCCCGCCAGATCGATCATGACACAACCTCCTGTCGTGCGCGTGCCATGCACGCGCCAATGGTGATGACGCCCATCGTGACGACACACGCCTGCCACGACCACACAGCGAGGTAGAACATCGCGGTGGACACCGCGGTTAGCGTGGCGAGGCCGAGAGCCAGAACAAGCAGCCCGCGAAGGGCAGGGTCGGTAACCGACGTGAGTCGGACCAGTGCCTGCCCTGGCAGCAGGATAAGGACGGCTGTCGCGGCGACCACCTGCAGCGGCGTCGGCAGCCCTACGAGCGTCACCAGTGACAAGGCGAGGGCCGCGAGACCGAGGACCAAGGTCGGCCGGCTGATGGGGCGGCTGATAGGGCGGCTGATGGGGCGGCTCATGGCGTCACCCGGTAGGCGCGGGCGTCTGCATTGCTGAACACTAGTTCCACTCCATCCTGCGCGCTTAGCCACGCCTCCAGCTCGGCGAAGCCGCCGGCGCTGCTGGCGCCCCGAAGCACAAGACTCGCTTCCGACGAGCGGGTGAGCAACAAGACGGCACCGGCAGGGTTTTTCCGGGCATTGTCGTAAACGACTGGGCCGCACGCCGCCGTAGACAAGTCGGACCGGCACATGTAGTCCATGGTCCGATACGGGTGCTCGAGGTAGGCCTCGCTGCGCCACGGCGTCGGGGGGGAAGCCGAGATGATCGTTGAGCCGGGCGGCGCGAGGCGCTGTACGGCGGCGACGGCAGCGATCTCGTTGTCGGTGAAGACGTCAAACTGGGCGTTCCCGAACCGGCCTGTCACTGTCAGCAGGCCCAACAGGCAGAACGTCAGCGCGAGGCCCCCCGCGGCACGGAGTGAGGGCTGTGTCCTGCCTTCAGTGGGAAGCAGGATCGAGCATGCCTGCAAAGCGATGAAGGGCAGGGCGAAAAGCGAGACGCGGATGAGCATTTCCCCGCCGTACAGCTGCACGGGGAAGAGCAGCAGGGGGGTGACGGCAAGGAGGACTACCCGGATGTCGAACCGCCCCCTGCGCCAGTCGCGCACCGCGCCCGCCGCGGCAAGCGCCCACAGCAGGAGGGTGAGAACGACCCTGGCCTGCACCACGAGCACGTGCCCGGCGGTCCCGCTCACGCGGTCGACGACGTTGGCATTGATTGCGGCCAGCACACCTCCTTCCGCCAGGGGCGGGTTCCCGGCGAGGTATGCACTGGCGGGGTAGGCGAGCCAGAGTGCCAGCAGGACCGCGGTGATCAGGGGCAGCCGGCCGGGCCAGACATGTCCGCTCAGGGTGAGAGCGGTGAGGGAAATGAGCAACAGGAAAGGCGTCAGTTGATGGCTCGCGCAGATGACCGCGATGAGCACGAGAGCCACCGCGAGGGCGCTCACCCGGTACCCTGGCCGGGGCTCAGCCGGGGACCGCCCTTGCCACCACGCCGCCACGTCGACGTCTCGGAAGCCGCGGAACTTGGGGGGCCGCGCGGCCAGCGGGCCGACGACAAGTGCGATCACGACGAGGTACAGGAAGAAGCCGAAGGCTTGGGGAGACAGGTAGTCCTGGTCCTGCCAGTTGCCGAGGCAGAAGAGCCAGAGCACGAGCCAGCGCCGTCGCGGATCCTGCGTAAGGTAGCGCATCAGCACGCCCAGGGCAGCGAGCCACAGACCCACGTTGAGCACCGGCGCCCACAGGGCAAGGGCTACCGGGTCGAGGCCGGTTGCCTTCAGTACTGTCGCCAGGAGGGCGAAGAAACCCGGCCAGTTAAAGTAGGCGTCAATGTCGGGGTCGATCCCCTGGCTGCGCGAGAGGGCGTCGGCAATGCCGAGATGACGGAACGCGACCTCACCACGCGGTACGTCCGTGACGAAGGCTGCCGTCCCGAAGAGCACGAGCACCAACACCAGCACCAGCCACATCAAGACCGCCCGGCCTGCCGGACCTGAGGCATCCCCTCGCAGGGCCACAACGAAGGCGACGTTCAGAATCAGGACCCCTGCCCAGAACGGGTAGGGGAGCACGGCAACGAGCCCCAGGTCGCTGTTCACGGGAACGGCGACCGTGGAAGCGGCCCACACGGCAAGCGCCAGCGACACGACCCCCGCCAGTGCGCACCACGCGTCACGGGCCTTCCAGCGTCCTCGGATGCGGCTGGGCGCATCAATCGTGGTTGTCATCGTGACTCCTTCGTGACACGCCGGAGAACGGCGATTAACCGGAGGCCGGCAGCAACAGCTCCAATGGAGAGCACCACCAGCCACGCAAGGGCCATGGCGCCGGGGCCCGCTTCGGCCTCCAACAGCGCTGACGCGCAGAGGGCCACCCCGAGCGTCACGCCGACCACGATCGGCTCTGTGTAACGGCCGAGAGCCCGGCACACGGCGTTGTAGGCCTGCAGCACCGCGTACGGCACCAGTCCGGCCGCCAACCACCGCAGAGCGTCAGCGGATGCGTCAGCGTACCGCTCCCCCAGCAGACTGAGCAGCGGGTGAGCGAGGAGGACGAGGACGACTGCCGCCAGACCTCCTATGGCGAGCGACCAACGGAGACTCGCCCAGGTTGTAGCCACCAGGCGGTGAGGGTCGCGGACACCTTCGGAAAACTGGACGATGCCCATCAGCATCGGAGCGGAGTAGGCAGCCCAGGCCATCATCCATGCGGGATACCAGTAGGCAGCGATCTCAGGCGCCACCGTGTGGGCCAGCAGGAGCGGCAGCACCAGCCCGGGGGCGCGCTCGGTGAGGGTGAGGAGCTGGTACGGAATACCCACCGCCAGCAGTGGACGGCCGCGCGTCGAACGCAAGGATGGTCGCGGCCGATAGCCAATCAGTTTTCGCAGCTGGATCACACCGACGACGCACGCCACTGTATTCCCGAGGGTCCAGCAGGCCATTACCACGTCGGCGGAGGCGCCATGCGCCTGCCAGGCCACGAGCGCTGCAGCGCCGAGGGAAACCCCGCCGCCCAACGCATACCTCAGGGTCGCGCTGGCCCCGCGTCCCAGCGCCACCAGCGCTTGGTCCAGCACAATCACCAGGGTGCCGGTGACGGCAGCCGCAAGGAACGTTAACCAGAAGAGAACCGATGCCGACGCCGTGTCCGGCGCCACAGCCGACTGCAGCACGAGATAGCCGAGGGCCAGCACGGTGCCGGCTGCCCCCACGATGGCGAACGCCGCGTCCAGCACCCGCGCGGGCGGCTCCCCTCGTCCCACCGCAACGATGACAGCGGACCCGGCACCCAGAACCGCGAGCTGCGTGCAGATCATCACTGCCGCGACCGCGGCCATGGCGAGCCCGACCTCACGGTCTGACGTCGCGCGTGCGGCCACGACCCAGAAGGCAAAACCCCAGCCAATCTGGGCGGCCTTGCCCACAATGAGGCCGATCGAACTGCGCAGGGCGGAGTGCCGGACAGTTGAGGGGTCCGTGACCGCGGTCCCTAGTTCAGCGGTCATGACGCCAGACCTTTCGCCAGGCCCGCATAGTTGTACCAGCAGAAAGCGATGTAGTAGCGCAGCCACCTGGGCTGGCCCGAGGCGAGGCTCAAGACGCTGCCCCGGATAGCCGCGGCGGCAGGAAGCAACGCCAACCTCGCACCGCGCCAGCCGTGCTTGCGGATCATCCGTCCCAGTCCCGTTCCGTCCATCAGGAACTGGTCCAGGGCGAAGTCAAAGTCGTCGGCGGCAAAACGATGTTCGACGACTACCCGCTGTGACACCGCCGTCCGCAGCCCTGACTGCCGCATCCGCCAACGGAGCTCGATGTCCTCGCCCGACTTGAACGAGTCGTCGAAACCCACACCCAGCATCAGGTCTCGGTCGACCATCGTCGCTACGAGCCCGAACCAGTTGCGGCTGCGGCCGGTGCGATGGTGATGTGCCAGCGCCTGCCCCCAGTAGCCCGGTCCAGCGACACTTTCCAAACCGGCCTGGAGCGCGTCGTAATCGCCCTCGACCAGCTCAGCGAGCAGGTCGGCGACTCCGTGTGGCCCGAACACGACGTCAGAGTCGACGAGCAGGACCCAAGGGGTCCTGCTGCTCTGCACACCGAGCGTTCGCGCCCACGGCAAGCCGCGGCCTTCATCACTGAGGACCCGGGCACCTGCCGCGAGTGCGAGGTCGACCGTACGATCGGTGGAGCATCCGTCCACCACGATGATCTCCGCTACGCCGGACTGACGAAGGGCCTCCAGGCAGCGTGGGAGCATGTGCTCCGCGTTGCGGGCCGGAACGACCGCGGTGACCTCGGAAGGGCTGTGACCCACTGTGCCCACCCCCTCAGATCTGCTCGTCCAGGACCGACGGCAGCAGCTCCTCGAGATACCGGACGATATCGTCAGACGCTTCGTCTGCCGTGTACGCGGAGGGCACCTGCAGCAGGTGGCAGGGCCGTCCGTCGAGCGCTTTGTTCAGGACTACGCCTTTTGCGGCGAAGTGCTCGCGCCAGGGGACGACGGATGTAGCGGCCAGGCCTGTCACGACATGCTGCGAGAAGCTTGCCATCTCGATGTGGAAGTTGCCGATCATGCGGTCGACCATCCACTCGGTTGTCCGCTCCACAATCCGGGACCTGGAGCCCTCATAGCGCTCGATGTAGATGGCCGCCGCAAGCGGAGCCGTCGTCGTCACTTCCCGGCCGGGAAACGCAGTCCCGGCATCAACCATGCGGTGCTCCGGCGACCAACGCCGGGAGAAGTCCGCGAGGCGCGGGTAACGGATGACGTACGGATGCACCACCGTGGTGAGGCGGCCGACACTCTTCGAGAGCTGAGGCGGGACGAGCGGCTTCCGGACCCCTTCAAACAGGTGCGGGTAGATTTTCCGGTGGTGCGGCTTAATGAACATCGGCTTCGCGTAGCCGAGCAGCGTGGCGTCCTCGGCGAGAAAGGCCCAGTCATCGCCCATGAACGACCAACCCTCGCGCCGCATCAGCTTGGCCGCGGTGCTCGTCTTTCCGGTCCCTCCGGCGGCCGGAAGCGCGATCGCGTGACCCCGGTACGCCATGGTTGCGGCGTGGATCATGCCAGCTCCGCGGCCGACCATTGCGGCATCGAGAACAGGGACCACGGAGGTCAACAGCTCGCCCGGTCCGTGAATGCGCCACTGCTCCCCGTCCCTCACGATCTGGAGTCGTTCGGCCTGGAAACGCACACTGTTTTCCGTGTACGCGAGCTCATGCTCAAGTAGGCCAGCATCCGGCATCGGCTCCGGCCGGTCATCGACCACAATGTTGGCCGGCAGTTCGGTGTCTGTGGCGAAACACGCCAACATGCTCTTGAGCTGCGGCGCTGCCGGTGATTCTGCGTCGACGCGGATCGCGACGCGGCCGTGAATGTCGAAGTGCAAGGCCTTGGTCTTGGACTTGGTCTGCCTGTACATGGTGTCCCCTGTCTAGTGGTGTCCGATCGTGATGTTGCTGATGTGGACGGCGCCGGGCATGTCGGCCGGCGTCCGCCTAATTCGTCAGCGTGAGGATGAGCTTGGGTGCGTTCGTGCTGCCGGCCTCCTTGGAGTTCAGGTCCAGTCCGTCACTGCTGCTGGTGTCCATGCCCAGTGAGAGTTGTTGGCCCAGCTCACCGGTCAGGCCGCTGACGGTCAACGGAACGTTATACGTGGTGTTGGTCGTCGTCGGCCCGAGTGTGCCGATGCTGGTACCGAGCGCCGGACGGCTGCCGTAAGTGATCCCACCCTCGGTCCAGCTGTCATCAGCGACCAGCTTGACGTTCTGCGTACCCGAGGACCCGCTCCCGGCACTACGCAACTGCAGGGTCGCGCTGACCAGGGTCCTGCCCGCATAGGCTGACAGGTCGAATTTCAGGTACGAGACCTCCACCGGACTGTTGTCCACACTCAGCAGGGTGCTCGTGCCATAGTTCGTCCCGGTCGCCCCGCCCGTCACATAGCTGTCAGCTATGGCCGTGAGCGTAACCGTTTCCGACGTTCCCCCGCCAGCGGCAGCCGTAGTAAACGTCCACGTCTTGTCCTGCGCCAACGCGTTACCGGCAACATCCTTCACGCCGTTGGAGCCGCCCTTGATCGTCGCCGTGTACGTCGTGCCCGCGGACAGATCCGCACCAGGGTTCAACGTCGCAACCCTATCCGCGCTGCTGTAGGT
Source organism: Pseudarthrobacter sp. GA104 (assembly GCF_009741265.1). GTDB lineage: Bacteria > Actinomycetota > Actinomycetes > Actinomycetales > Micrococcaceae > Arthrobacter. The sequence goes on along the minus strand of NZ_WOWL01000001.1, from coordinate 2,252,486 downwards.
CACAACGGCCGGCACCGTCGCCGCCCCCGGCGACGTACCCGTCTGCAACGTGAACGTGCTCGACGTGACCGTCGAGGCATCCATCGCCTCCGAGAACGTCCCCGTCACATCCGCCGACACCGCCACACCAGTGGCACCAGCAACCGGCGACGTACCCGTCACCGCCGGAGCCGTCGTATCACCAGGGCCGCCAGTGCCGCCGCTCACCGTGAGGATGAGCTTGGGTGCGTTCGTGCTGCCGGCCTCCTTGGAGTTCAGGTCCAGTCCGTCACTGCTGCTGGTGTCCATGCCCAGTGAGAGTTGTTGGCCCAGCTCACCGGTCAGGCCGCTGACGGTCAACGGAACGTTATACGTGGTGTTGGTCGTCGTCGGCCCGAGTGTGCCGATGCTGGTACCGAGCGCCGGACGGCTGCCGTAAGTGATCCCACCCTCGGTCCAGCTGTCATCAGCGACCAGCTTGACGTTCTGCGTACCCGAGGACCCGCTCCCGGCACTACGCAACTGCAGGGTCGCGCTGACCAGGGTCCTGCCCGCATAGGCTGACAGGTCGAATTTCAGGTACGAGACCTCCACCGGACTGTTGTCCACACTCAGCAGGGTGCTCGTGCCATAGTTCGTCCCGGTCGCCCCGCCCGTCACATAGCTGTCAGCTATGGCCGTGAGCGTAACCGTTTCCGACGTTCCCCCGCCAGCGGCAGCCGTAGTAAACGTCCACGTCTTGTCCTGCGCCAACGCGTTACCGGCAACATCCTTCACGCCACCGGAGCCGCCCTTGATCGTCGCCGTGTACGTCGTACCCGCGGCCAGATCCGCACCAGGGTTCAACGTCGCAACCCTATCCGCGCTGCTGTAAGACACAGTCGCCGGCACCGTCGTCGTCCCCGTCTGCAACGTGAACGTGCTCGACGTGACCGTCGAGGCATCCATCGCCTCCGAGAACGTCCCCGTCGCGTTCGCCGTCACCGCCACACCGGTCGCACCAGCGGCCGGAGACGTACCCGTCACCGTCGGAGCCGTCGTATCGCCGCCGCCCGCGGCAGCCGTGGTGAAGGACCAGGTCTTGTCCTGCGCCAACGCGTTACCGGCAACATCCTTCACGCCGTTGGAGCCGCCCTTGATGACCGCCGTGTACGTCGTACCCGCCTTCAGGTCAGCGTTCGGGTTCAACGTCGCAACGTTGCCCGTATACGACACAACCGCGGACACAGGCGTCGCATTTGGCGGAACCGGCGCCGTCCCCTCGTACAACTCGAACGTGCTCGACGTGACCGTCGAGGCATCCATCGCCTCCGAGAACGTCCCCGTCGCGTTCGCCGTCACCGCCACACCGGTCGCACCAGCGGCCGGAGACGTACTCGTCACCGTCGGAGCCGTCGTATCACCAGGGCCGCCAGTGCCGCCGCTCACCGTGAGGATGAGCTTGGGTGCGTTCGTGCTGCCGGCCTCCTTGGAGTTCAGGTCCAGGCCGTCACTGCTGCTGGTGTCCATGCCCAGTGAGAGTTGTTGGCCCAGCTCACCGGTCAGGCCGCTGACGGTCAACGGAACGTTATACGTGGTGTTGGTCGTCGTCGGGCCGAGTGTGCCGATGCTGGTGCCGAGCGCCGGACGGCTGCCGTAAGTGATCCCGCCCTCGGTCCAGCTGTCATCAGCGACCAGCTTGACGTTCTGCGTACCCGTGGACCCGCTCCCGGCACTACGCAACTGCAGGGTCGCGCTGACCAGGGTCCTGCCCGCATAGGCTGACAGGTCGAATTTCAGGTACGTGACCTCCACCGGACTGTTGTCCACACCCAGCAGGGTGCTCGTGCCATAGTTCGTCCCGGTCGCCCCGCTCGTCACATAGCTGTCAGCTATGGCCGTGAGCGTAACCGTTTCCGACGTGCCCCCGCCCGCGGCAGCCGTGGTGAACGTCCAGGTCTTGTCCTGCGCCAACGCGTTACCGGCAACATCCTTCACGCCACCGGAGCCGCCCTTGATCGTCGCCGTGTACGTCGTACCCGCGGCCAGATCCGCGCCAGGGTTCAACGTCGCAACCCTATCCGTGCTGCTGTAAGACACAGTCGCCGGCACCGTCGTCGTCCCCGTCTGCAACGTGAACGTGCTCGACGTGACCGTCGAGGCATCCATCGCCTCCGAGAACGTCCCCGTCGCGTTCGCCGTCACCGCCACACCGGTCGCACCAGCGGCCGGAGACGTACCCGTCACCGTCGGAGCCGTCGTATCGCCGCCGCCCGCGGCAGCCGTGGTGAAGGACCAGGTCTTGTCCTGCGCCAACGCGTTACCGGCAACATCCTTCACGCCACCGGAGCCGCCCTTGATGACCGCCGTGTACGTCGTACCCGCCTTCAGGTCAGCGTTCGGGTTCAACGTCGCAACGTTGCCCGTATACGACACAACCGCGGACACAGGCGTCGCATTTGGCGGAACCGGCGCCGTCCCCTCGTACAACTCGAACGTGCTCGACGTGACCGTCGAGGAATCCATCGCCTCCGAGAACGTACCCGTCGCGTTCGCCGTCACCGCCACACCGGTCGCACCATCAGCCGGAGACGTACCCGTCACGGTCGGAGCCGTCGTATCAGCGCCACTGCTGGGATCGTAGAAGTGCCAGTACCGGCTTGTTGCGTTGACGTCGGCGAGCACCAGCAGACCGCTTTTCGCCGTGCCCCGCGCCGCACTGTTGAGGTTCTGTTTCGTTGACGTCACGTTGTGGACATACTGGTCGGCGTCCACGATGCGGGCTGTCTTCGCTGCTGTGAAGTCGATCTTGTTTAGCGGCGTTGACTTCTCGTAGATCGCGCCCCCGGAGGTGGTGCAGACGCCCGCGTTCGTCGTGCCGTTCGGCTTCGGATACGTGGCGAAGGTGCGCAGCATCTGCGTGCTCTCGTCAATCAGGACGATCACCCGGTTCGGGCACTCTGACACCGGCGCGATCGTGTGGTGCGACCACGTCGTACCGCTCAATTCCAGGAGCTGGATCAACGGCTGGGGCGCCGACGTGAACGACGTCTTGACGGCGGCGAAAACCCGGTCACCCGAGGAGTCCAGCCACTTCAAGTTCATATGGTCATCAGCGCTGCGCTGCCCCGAAACCGCCGCCACAGGAGTGCTCCATCCGGTGTTCGGGGCTCCGCTTGCACTGTCAGCACGGTAGCTCCAGTACATGCCGTCTGTGGCGTCACCGACCTGCCGGCTCCACATCAGCCCCATCTTGCCGGGTCCGAATGCGATCAGAGCCGATGTGTCGTCCACAGACACATTGCTTAGAGACGCAGGATGCTGGAACGGCGTTCCCCAGGTCTTGCCATCCGTGCCAGTGGCGTTCAGATAGATCTTGTTCCCCTGCTGCCACGTGGCCCACACCCGACCAGTCGAGTCCTTATCGATGGTCAGGACCTCAACTTTGTAGTTGTTGATCTGTGTGGAACTCAGCAGCGAGTAAGTCTTCGTACTTGAGTTGTAGCTGTAACGCCGCATCAAAGTCGGGAAGTTGGCCTCAGCAGGCAGACCGTCGTTGACGAACATGTGGCTCGCCACATACAACGTCGTCCCGTCCCACAACACGTCATGATGGGTGTTCGCCCGCGTCTCCGTCGCCACGCCCGTATTGACCCACGAGCCCGTCGCGGCATTGAGCCTGAAGATATGGAAATCCGAGCTGGCGGTGTCCCACAGGTTTCCCCACCAGAGCCCGTCGTTGAACCACAACGCACTCTCCGCCCGCTTCGTGCCCGTCGGCGTGCCCGTCCCCGAATGTGACGGACCCTCTACCCCGACATCACCCGCAGCAGCCGACGCCGCAACCGGGGCCACCAGGGCACCCACCGCAACCAGCAGTGCTGTCAGCAGTGCAAAGAGCCGCAGATTCCGCGAAGCGGGTGGACCGAAGCCAGCTACATCGGAGGAATCGTGCACGACCGCGCCTCCGCGCGCAAAACAGTGGTTCATTTCTTCATCCCTCCGACTCATTCGCGCTGTGAAATTCTGACGGTTCCGCTTTCACGCTTTCACTCACTGGACGTCCCTCCAGGCTGCCTCTATGCCAGCCGTGCTTCCCACGCGGGGCGTAACGTGGGCCAAGCGCCGGCCGCGCAGGTAGCCTGCGGCTGTGAAGGCCAGAACCGAAAGCACGGCACCGGCCCGTCCGAGTCCTCCCGGATCCCCGTTTCTGCCCCAGTCATAAAGCCCGGAAACAACGGCGCGTGGCAGGACCCTACGCACATACCGCCTTTCGGGTCCGAGCGCCCTTTTGTGGCCGACCACCTGGCTCACCTGGGCCTTTGACAGGCCTTCAGACCATGACCGGGACAGCATGTAGCGGAACGTGCCCCTGTTGGCCGGGACATGGTGGCGCACCACTGCGGCCGGTTCGTACACAATTCGGGAACCAGGCGAGCCCATCTTTGAGCGAATGCAGATCTCTGTTTCCTCGCATCCCAGGGGAATGGCACCCTGGCGGCCTAAGGCAAGGTTAAAACCCCCACCTGGCGGAGTACCTCAAGCCGGAATGACATGTTTGCGCCAATAACGTTCCTGACCTCGCAGGCAACCCGTGGCATCCCCAGGTGGCTGCATCCAACGATCCAGTCCAGCTCCTCGCCGAAATAGCCGGGGCGGCCGGTTTCCCAAATAGGCTCCACCCGGCCACCGACGGCAAGGACGTCAGGATCGTCGTACATGGCCAGCAAAAGCTCAAGCCAGTTCGGTGCCGCTTCGGCGTCATCATCCAGGAAGGCGACGATGTCCGTATCAGCCAGGCCTACGCCGGTGTTGCGTGCCCCGGACAGACCCTGCGGCCCCGTGTTCTGGACGACCGTGACGTCATCAACCACCGAAAGAAGGCGTTCATAAAGATCAATGTTGTGGTCGATTACCAGGAGCACCTCCTGCGGACTGACGGTCTGTGCCCTGACGGATTCGATGACATCCAGCAGGTTCGCCCAGCGGTCCTCGGTGTAAGTGCAGATGACGACAGTAACGGTGGGCCTGCGAAAAGTCGTCATCTCAGGCTGCTTCCCGTAAGGAAAGGAGGCTCTGGGGGTCGGTGGGGGTCCGGGGGAAACTAACGTTTGCATATGCGTATTTGACGCGTCGCAGAGCCTCAGGACGGGCGCCGGCCGTGGGCGCCTCCCACAAGGCACACTCTCGGGCCATTGTCCCCAGCACACGCCAGCCGTCCCGGAACGTCTGCAGGTTCGAAGCCCCCGAGATGCGCTCCAGTTCGATACTCGGCACTTCTGCGATCCGAAGCCCCGCTTTGGCTGCCCTGACGATCAACTCCGTCTCAATCTCAAACCCGTCGGATTCAAGCTGGAGGACTTCCAGGCATTCACGCCTGAAGGCAATGTAGCCGTAGCAGAGATCCGAATAATTGCTGTGCAGCACCGCATTCGCCAAGGCCGTCAGTGCCCGGTTGCCCGTGCGCCGCAGCCAGGTGAGGTCCTCGGACCCGCCTCCGGTTACGTGCCGGGAACCTTTGACAAAGTCATAGTCGTGCTGGAGGGGGGCAACGAACCAGCCGATTTCCTGAGGGTCCATGCTGCCGTCGGCATCGAGCATGACGATGATGTCGCCGGCGGCTGCGGCGAATCCTGACCGGAGGGCTACGCCCTTTCCCTTGCGTTTTTCCTCCACGATCACGACATCCTCGCGGAGGGCCCGAGCAACCCCCACTGTGTTGTCCTGGGATCGGCCGTCCACGATCACTACCTCGTCCACGTACGAGGGCATTCGACGAAGCACCCAAGGCAGGTTCTTCGCCTCATTCAGTGTCGGGATTACTACGCTTACTGACGCTCTCGCTATCGACAACGTTGGCTCGGATAGCGTGTACGGAAGCTGGGTGGAAATGGACAAATGCCTCACCACTTCATGACATCGACGGAAACTGGACAATGCCGCACTCAGCTTGAAGCAAGTGCGCCACTAGCGCTTTATCCGGTCAAGGTCTTGTCTCTGGCCCCAGCAACTCATCAGCCAAGGACTCTGCCCGTGACGAAGAGCCTACTTTTGGTCCACCCGGGTATCACCAGTAGTGAGTACTCGCTTTTGCGTGGCCATCTTTCGGCCGATCAGTAAGTAACGGGGTTAACGAATGGTGAATTCGTTAGGTATAGGGGTTGTCCATCCCGTGAATGTTAATAGGTAGGGGGTTGGCTAAAGAGCCGTCCTGAAGAACAATTCCGTCACCGCGGCCAGCCGCCTGGGGTCCTCCACGCCGCACATCTCGCGCGCGGAGTGCATGGAAAGCAGCGGCACGCCCACGTCGACAGTCCGGATGCCCAGCCGGGTAGCCGTCAACGGCCCGATGGTGGAGCCGCAGGGGATCGCGTTGTTGGATACGAATTCCTGGTACGGCACCCCGGCCTCCGCGCAGAGCCGGGCCCACAAAGCCGCGCCGGGCGCATCCGTGGCGTAGCGCTGGTTGGCATTGATCTTCAGCAGCGGGCCGCCGTTGAGCACGGGGTGGTTGGCGGGGTCATGCCGCTCCGCATAGTTGGGGTGCACGGCGTGGCCGGCATCGGCGGACACACAGGACGACGACGCCAGCGCCTGCCGCCGCTGGCTCACCGTGGCGCCGAGGCCGTCAGAGATCCGCACCAGGACGTCTTCAAGGACGGGTCCGCAGGCACCCGAGCGGGAGTTGGAGCCGATCTCCTCGTGGTCGAACGCCGCCAGGACAGCGATGGGCGCGCCAGCGCCGTCGCCGGCGGGCGCGGAGGCATGCGCGATCAGCGCGGCGAGCCCCGCGTGCGTTGACGAAAGGTTGTCGAGCCGCCCGGAGGCGAAGAACTCACTGTTGCCCCCGAAAAGAGAGGGGGCCTGCGTGTCCGCAATGACGACGTCGTACCCGCCAATCTGCCCCGGATCGAGGGATGCGCCGGCAACCGACGCCGCCAGCACGCCCAGCAGGTCGGAGTCTGAAGGATTTCCCAGCCCCCACACGGGATTCATATGCCGCTGCTTGTCCAGGGTGAGCCCGTCGTTGACTGCCCGGTCCAGGTGGATGGCCAACTGCGGGAACCGGAGCATGGGCCCGGTGGCGGCCAAATGCTCGGTCCCGTCCAGCATCACCAGGCGGCCAGCCAGCTGCAGCTCACGGTCAAGCCACGAGTTCAGCAGCGGCCCGCCGTAGATCTCCACACCGGCCTGGAGCCAGCCGTGGGCGCCGGTGGTGGCCTTGGGCTTGAGCTTGAAGGTGGGCGAATCGGTGTGTGCGCCCAGGATATTGAACCCGGTGGCCGGTCCGGCGTCTTCGGGGACCACCCACGCGATCAGGGCGCCGTCGCGGATGATGAAGAAGGAACCGGGCCCGGCCTCCCACGGCTGCAGCTCATCCAGGCGGGTGAACCCGGCTTCCTCCAGTCGCCGACCGCCCTCATGCGCAGCATGGAAGCTCGACGGCGATGCGCCGACGTAGGCGCCAAGGTCCTGGATGTGGGCTGCAGCAGAGGGAGGCAAAGGCATGGTCCCGATTCTAGCGCCGGGCCTCCTCGGCAGGTGCCGGCTCGGCCTCGGTTGCCACGTCCGGCCGGCCTGCGGTGGCCGGGCCCTTCCGACGGTAGCGCAGCACGCCCACCGCCACCACAACGGCGGCCAGCGCAATCGAAAGCAGCAGGGATTCCCGGGTGGACTCCACGATCACCATGCCGATCAGCAGGGCCACGATGCTGATGATCGCTGCCCACGTGAGGTAGGGGAAAAGCCACATCTTCAGCTGCAGGTCCTTTGCTGCGGCTCCCATGCGCCTGCGGAGGACCAGCTGCGAGGCGGAGATGACCAGCCAGACGAACAGCGCGATGGCTCCGGAGGTGTTAACCAGGAAGAGGAACACCGTGTCCGGGGCAATGTAGTTCAGGCCCACCGTGATGAAGCCGACCACGGTGGAGGCCAGGACCGCGGCAGCGGGAACGCCCCGGCGGGAGATGCGGGTCCATGCCCGCGGTGCGTCACCGCGGGTGGAGAGTGAGAACAGCATGCGGCTGGCGGTGTAGAGCCCGGAGTTCAGGCAGGACAGAACGGAGGTCAGCACCACGACGTCCATGATGGTTCCGGCGCCCGGGATGCCGAACAGTTCGATGACCGCTACGTAGGGGCTCTTGGCCACGGAGGCAGAGTTCCATGGAAGCAGGGTGACCACAACGGCGATGGAGCCGATGTAGAAGACCAGGATGCGCCATACGGTGGACTTCACGGCCTTCTTCACGGCGTCCACGGGGTTTTCGGATTCACCGGCGGCAATGGTGGCGATCTCGGCGCCGAAGAAGGAAAAGACCACCACGAGGATTCCAGCCAGAACAGCACCCGGACCGTTGGGCATGAAGCCGCCGTTGTTGATCAGGTTGCTCAGGCCGGGAGCCGGGACACCGGGGATGAGCCCCAGGATGGCCGCGGCGCCGAAGACCAGGAAGAGGACGATCGCCGCCACCTTGATGGACGCGAACCAGAACTCGAACTCGCCGAAGGACTTCACCGAGCCCAGGTTGGTGAGCGTCAGCAGCACCATGAGGACCAGGGCCCAGACCCACTGGTCAATGCCCGGCACCCAGCGGTGCATGATGGCTGCGCCTGCGGTGGCCTCGATGCCCAGGACGATGATCCAGAACCACGCGTAGAGCCAGCCGATGCTGAACCCTGCCCACCGGCCCAGTGCCTTGTCCGCATAGGTGGAGAATGAGCCCGTTTCCGGGTTTGCCGCGGCCATCTCCCCCAGCATGCGCATTACCAGGATGACCACCAGGCCCGCGGCAGCATACGCGACGAGGATACCGGGGCCGGCCTGCTGGATGGCGGCACCCGAACCGACGAAGAGACCTGCACCAATGACGCCGGCGATGGCGATCATGGACAGGTGCCTGGGTTTCAGGGACTTTGAGAGTTGCTGGTCAGCATGCATGGAAGCGCCGTCCTGTTGGGAAATAGCATGGGTTGAGCGATGCGCCTTGGTGGACCACCGGGGGACCGTGTGATGCACCACATCGTCGTTTCACCCTAGGTCGGCCATTGTGCACCTTGCTTTGTGCACTCCAACAGATCTTATTGCTTCCAACAGGACGTGCCTCCAAGCAGGAACCATCAGGGGCAAACAAAGTTTCCTGCCATGCACTTTTGTAATGTGCCCGAAACCACGCGCTGTCCCTGTCTTCGGGGTGAGCATTGGTTGGCCGCTAAACGTCCCGCCGCTTCAGCAGGACTGCAGCGAGCAGGACGGGGATGACAACCCACGCGCCAAGGACCAGTGCCGCATGCCAGGCTTCCAGGGTGTCGGGAACATGCTGGGCGGCCGTCAGGGGCTCAACGGTGTTGCCAGGCAGGTACTTGCGGGCCTCCTTGAAGAAGTCCCCGGGAATGAGCTGGAAGGCAATGGGTGCCACGAAGAAGATGCCCACCAGGCTCATGATGCCGCCGGCGGAATTCCTGATCAGCGTGCCCAGGGCCGTTCCGATGGCGGCCACGGCGGCCACATAGATGCTGTTGACCAGCAGGAGCTTCACCGACTGGGAACTGCCAAGGTCCAGCGTGAGGGCGTAGTTGTCCAGGATGGGCACAGCCACCAGCCCTGCCACCCAGGTGGATACGGCGGTAACCACGAACGACGTCACCATGACCACCACGAGCTTTGCAGCGAACGCGGGAAGCCGCCTGGGCACGGCCGCGAAGGTGGACCGCGCCATTCCGGTGGTGAATTCCGAGCTCATCAGGAGCACACCGAGGGAACCAAGGATCAGCTGGGCGAAGGCGATGCCGGAAGTTGGCACGCTGACCGCCAGGTCGCCGCCCTGGGATGCCATCCGCGCCGCAGCCTGCGGATCCCTTGTGGCCGCGTCAGCGAACTGGCCCGTCCCCCATGCGGACAGCGCGCCGAACCCGACCATGACCACCGAGGTGGAAGCGAGCAGGATCAGCGTGGAAAGGAGGCTGCGGAATTTGATGACTTCCGAGTTGAGCACCCGGAAGAACGTGGGGCCGGGCTGGGACCGTCCGCCGGCGCGGACGTTGCGGCCTCCGGCGGACGATGAGGGGTCAGGCGAAGACGTTGGTTCAGTGGTGGTTACGCTCATTACTTGCTTACCTCCGCGGCGGGCAGGGAGTGGTATTCGACGTCGTCCTTGGTCAGTTCCATGTACGCCTCCTCGAGGCTGGCGACGAGCGGCGTGAGTTCGTAGACCATGACCTGGTTTTCCAGGGCGGCGGCCGCGATGGTCCTGGGCTCGAGGCCCGTTACTTCGAGCAGTTCCCGCTCCGGGACGTCGATGGACGCGCCCCGGCCGGCGAGCAGCTGGGAGAGACGGTCGGGTTCATCGGTGCGCACCCGGACCCGCGCCTGCCCCTTGCCGGTGATGATGTCACGGATGGGTGCGTCGGCAATCACGCGGCCGCGCCCAATGACAATCAGGTGGTCGGCGGTCTGCGCCATCTCACTCATCAGGTGGCTCGAAAGGAACACCGTGCGTCCCTGCCCTGCGAGGTAGCGGACCAGGTTCCGCACCCAGACCACGCCCTCCGGGTCCAGGCCGTTGACGGGTTCGTCCAGGATGAGGGTCTGCGGATCCCCCAGCAAGGCTGCCGCTATGCCCAGCCGCTGGCCCATCCCCAAGGAGAAGCCACCGGCCTTCTTCCGTGCCACGGCGTCCAGTCCCGTCATCTCAATAACCTCGTGTACCCGGGTTTTGGGAATGCTGTGCGTCGCAGCCATGGCCAGCAGGTGGTTGTAGGCGCTGCGGCTGGTGTGGACCGCCTTGGCATCGAGCAGCGCCCCCACTTCACGGAGGGGTGCCTTGTGCTGGACGTAGGGCAGGCCGTTCACGGTGACCGATCCCGACGTCGGCCGGTCAAGCCCCATGATCATTCTCATGGTGGTCGACTTGCCGGCTCCGTTGGGGCCCAGGAAGCCGGTAACGCGGCCTGCCTGGACTGTGAAGCTGACCCTGTCAACGGCGGTTTTGTCGCCGTAGACCTTGGTCAGCCCTGTTGCCTCAATCATGGATGTTCCTTAGGACGGCAGCTGTGCACTGCGGGATGCGCTTCAGAAGACTGGTAGGCACCACGCTACCCACGGCACGGCTGGATTTCGCCCGTCTCAGGGATGATTCAGGGGCAGATCAGGGTAGTCCCGTTGGATGACCGGCCCAGGAATGACTAGGGGTGGGGAGAGTAGTAGGCAAGCGCCTGGGGCCGGACGGTGTACTCCGCGCTGCGCACGCCGGCCAGCGCTTCGCCGTCCACTGCCAGGGCCATGGGTGACCCGCCTGCGTCGATTCGCAACCGTGTGCCTTCCGATAGGTGGGTGATGCGCGAGGTTGCGACGGTACCGGTCAGCACTGCCCACAGCAGCCGCAGCCGGGCGAAGGACTCGTCCGCCGTGATCATGCGGACGTCCAGGACGCCGTCATCCATCACGGGCCGGAGCAGGGGCGCGTGGTCCCGCGGATAGTATCGGCCCCGCCCCACGTAGGCGATCCACACTTTATGCTGCCTCCCGTCGACAGTCAGGGTGGTGGGAGTGCCGGCGGCGAACGTGCGGAACATTGCCACCACGCCGGCCAGCGGTTTTCCAAGGGCGGGCTGCAGCTGCTCTCGGCGCCGGACAAAGTTCGGGTACAGGCCCACGCTGGACGTGTTCAGCATGGTCAGCTGGGCCGTTTCCGGATTGCCGGCGAGGCCTCTTTCAACGGTGACGATCCCGACGTCGGCCATGGCGGCCTCGCCCCTCGACGCCGCGGCGACGGCCTCCTTGAGGCTCCCGGTTCCGGCGTCCCGGGCGAAGTGGTTCAGCGTCCCGCCAGGGAGGACAAGCAGGGGGAGGGATCTTTCGACGGCGGCAGCGGCGGCCGCTCCAACCGTGCCGTCCCCGCCCCACACACCGAGCGCCCGGGTGCCGGGGTACTCCGCTGTTTTCCGGATCTCCTCGACCAGGTTCTCCTCCGGATGGACGGTGTTTATATGCGCTTCAGGGAATACTTCCTGCAGCGCCGCGGCTGTTTCCTCGGTGAAGGATCCGCCCAGGGTATTCACTACTATGCTCAGCCCTTGGCCGCCCGGCAGTTCCGGCGCCTCAGTCCAGGTGCGCCCAACCTGGGGAAAGGGCGGCCGCACCGGCCACCAGTGTCGGGTCACGAGTGCAGCCCCGGCGCCAAGCGCAGAGCCGAAAAGGACATCGGAGGGCCAGTGGGCTCCGGTGTGTATGCGTGAGTACGCCACCCCTGCAGCTACGGGAGCCAGCACTGCGCCAACGGCGGGCCGGACCAGCCCTGCCCCTACGGCAAACGCGACCGCCGACGCCGAGTGTCCGGACGGCATGGACGAGCTCGTGGGCTGGGGGTGGACGAACCGGAACACCGGAAGGTGCTCCGGCAGCGGCCGGGTTCGGGGGAGCAAGGTCTTGAAGATGCCGTTCGTGACGGCGGATGCCACAGCCTGGGCTATGAGTCCATGCAGTGCCGCGCGGCGCGTCCGCCCCGGAAAGGCCGCCATCACCGCCGCGGCGCCTATCCAGAGCTTGCCGTGGTTGGCGGAGGCGGAGAGGCGCCGGAAGAAGTCGTCGTGGTTTCCGCCAGGGAGGTCCGAAATATGCCTTAGCAGGTATCTATCAAGCCGACTGATCCAACGATGGCTTCGGCGCCAGTTGCTCTGCATCCACTCACCCTATCGCGCTGCTGCACGCGGGTCCGCGGCACGCGCTGGAAGTTTTGCTACTCCGCCTTGAGGGGTTTGGCTGCCCCCGCAAGGAGCAGGGCCAGGAGGATCGGCGCAAGGATGGCCAGGAGCGCGAGGTGGATGCCGGTGAGGTCGCCGAGGTATCCCAGCAGGGGAGGTCCTGCCAGGAACGAGATATAGCCAAGGGTTGATACAACGGAGACCCTGGCTGCAGCATGTTTCGGATCATCCGCCGCCGCCGACATCCCCATGGGGAAGGCCAGCGCGGCCCCAACACCCCACAATGCCGCCCCCACGGCCGCAAGCCAAACGTTTCCGGCGAGCACAAAGAGGCACAGCCCCAATGCTGCAGCACCCATGCTGGCCCGCAGCACGGCAGTCCGCCCGTACTTGTCGATGACCCGGCCGCCGAGGAACCGCATGGCCGTCATCGCCAGGACGAAGAGGGAAAACATCAAGGCACCGGTGGACTCGGAGGTGCCCAGCCCGTCCACGGAGGCTTTCGCAATCCAGTCATTGCCCGCGCCCTCCGTCAGCGTGGCTCCCAGGACCACCACGCCGATGAGCAGGGTCCGGCTGTCACGCCATGCTGACGGGCCCTTTGCCGGCTTCGGTTCACCGTCCGGGGTGGACGTTGAGATGTGCGGAAGGAAGTAGCGGGGCGCGGTCAGCGTCACCAGAACCACGATGCCGGCGATGACCAGCAGGTGCAGGGGCAGGCCGATGCCGAGGTTGGAAAGGCCGGCGCCGATCAGGGCGCCCACAAAGGCGCCGCCGCTGAATGCCGCGTGGAACTGGGGCATGATGGTGCGCCGCAGTTTATGCTCGACGTCGGCACCTTCAATGTTCTGGGACACGTCCCACAGGCCGATGGCTATGCCGAAGAAGAACAGCGCGATTGCCGTGCCGGGGAGCGATGCCACGGAGAGCGACAAGGCGATGCCCACCCCCGCGAGGGCGGCCAGGAGCCCGCCAAACCGTACCGTGTTGGCGGTTCCGATCTTGCCCACCACCAGTCCCGCGGTGGGCAGTGCCAGCAGTGATCCCACGGCGGTGCACAGCAGCAGCGTGCCCATCTGCCCGGAGGTGATGGCCAGGATCTCCGTGACGGCAGGGATCCTGGCGGCCCAGCTGGCGAAGACAAGGCCGTTAATGCCAAAGACCACGAAGGTGGCGGCCGCGGCAGCCTTTAGTCCGGAGTCCTCCGAGGTACGGATATTGATGCTCATACAGTCACTACTTCCAGGGAACCTTGGTCGAGTTGTGCGCGCTCGTCGGCGCTGAATTTCTTGTCTGTCACCAGAACGTCCACCCGTTCCAGTCCGGAGACCAGCGCCCTCGCCTGCGCATCCCATTTGGATGCGGAGGCAGCCACCACCACGCGTCCGGCGGATTCCAGGCCAGCGCGTTTCACGGCTGCGTCATCGATGTCGTGGGCCAGGAGACCGTCCTTGAGGTCCACCGCGCAGGGTGTTATGACGGCCGTGTCAAAGCGCAGGGAACGGATATTGGATTCAGCCATGGGGCCGCGGAAGCTCAGCTCGCCCGGGACCAGGCTGCCGCCGGGCAGCAGCAAGGCAGGGCGGGTACCTGCGGCGTCGGCACCGGCGAGGACGTTGAGGGACCGGAGTGACATCGGCATGATGGTCAGTTCCCTCGCGGACAAGGCGCGGGCAACCTCCGTGGCGGTGCTGCCGCTGTCCAGCCAGACATGTTCACGGTCAACCAGCAGGCCTGCCACGGCGGCTGCGATGCGCTTCTTGGAGTCCCGGTCCTCCAGCTCGCGCTGGCCGTAACCTGGATTTTCGCCGCGCACAATGAGGCTGCGCGCTCCGCCGTGGACCCGGCGGAGAACGCCGTTCGCTGCCAGGATCTCAAGGTCACGCCGGATCGTCGCCCCCGACGCGTCGCAGGCAACCGTCAGCTCCTCCACTGTTACCTCGTGGCGCCGCCGGAGCATTTCGGCAATGGTGCGATGCCGATCATCCGTCTTCATGATCAAATGTTAGCAACCGATGATCATTTGATCATCAGACGCTCTCTCACTTAATGCGGGAAATTCCCCATCGCTCTCTCACCGGTGAGAGAGCGATGGCAAAAAAGCCGCAGAAAGTGAGAGAGCGTCGGGGTCAGCGGGCGCGCTCCACGCGTTTCTCGTCCCACACCGGTTCCGGCGACTCGTACACCTTGCCGTCGGACCCGAACACCAGGAACCTGTCGAAGGTCCGGGCAAACCAGCGGTCGTGCGTCACGGCGAGGACGGTGCCTTCGAAGTGGTCGATGGCCCGCTCCAGTGCCTCCGCGGAGTGCAGGTCCAGGTTGTCCGTGGGTTCGTCCAGGAGCAGCAGAGTCGCACCGCTCAACTGCAGCAGGAGGATCTGGAACCGGGCCTGCTGGCCGCCGGAGAGTGACTCGTACTTCTGTTCCGACTGTCCTGCCAGGCCGTAGCCGTCCAGCGCCCCGGCCGCTGCCTCGCGGCCCAGGCCGGAGCGGTGCTCGTCTCCGCGGTGCAGGATTTCCAGCAGCGTCTTGCCCAGGAGGTCCGGCCGGACATGGGTCTGGGCAAAGAACCCGGGGCGGATGCGGGCTCCAAGCTTGACCGTGCCCTCGTGCGGCACTTCGGCGATTTCCACGTCGGAGACGGGCAGGTGCTCGCGCTCCGGATCGGTGCCGCCGGTGGCGAGCAGCCGTAGGAAGTGCGATTTTCCTGAACCGTTGGATCCGAGGACGCCCACCCGGTCACCGAACCACACTTCGGTGGAGAACGGCTTCATCAAGCCTGTCAGTTCCAGTGTCTCGGCAACGATGGCACGCTTGGCGGTTCGTCCGCCCTTGAGCCGCATCTGGACGTTCTGCTCGATCGGCAGTGCCTCGGGCGGGCCGATCTCCAGGAACTTTGCCAGGCGGGTCTGTGCTGCGTGGTACCGGTTGGCCATGTCCGAGCGGAAGGCTGCCTTGTTCTTGTACATGTTGACGAGTTCCTTGAGCTTGATGTGCTCCTCGTCCCAGCGCTTGCGCAGTTCCTCGAAACGGGCATTCCGGTCCGCCCGTGCCTCCACGTACGAGCCGAAGCCGCCGCCGTGGATCCAGGCGCCGGCGCCGTTGATGCCGGGTTCCAGCGTCACGATGCGTCCCGCGGCGTTGTTCAGCAGTTCACGGTCGTGGCTGATGAAGAAGACTGTCTTTTTGGATTCGTTCAGTTTGTCCTCGAGCCAGCGCTTGCCGGGAACGTCCAGGTAGTTGTCCGGTTCGTCGAGCAGCAGCAGGTCGTCGGGGCCGGCAAAGAGGGCTTCAAGCACCAGGCGCTTCTGCTCGCCGCCGGAAAGGCTCGACGCCGGGCGGTGCTGCGCGCGGTCAAAGGGAAGTCCCAGCGCGGCCATGCAGACCTCGTCCCAGACTGTCTCAACGTCATACCCGCCCGCGTCACCCCAATCAACAATGGCCTGGGCGTAGCGCATCTGGCTGGGTTCGTCGTCGTTCTCCACCATGGCGAGCTCCGCATCGTCCACCTCGCGCGCCGCTGCGGCCAGGGCCGGCGGAGCTGCGGACACCAGGAGGTCGCGGACCGTGGAGCCGTCCCGGACCTGGCCCACGAACTGGCGCATGATGCCCATGGATCCGGAGCGGCCGATGACGCCTTCGTCCGGCAGCAAATCCCCGGCAATAATCCGGAAAAGGGTGGTTTTGCCGGTGCCGTTGGGGCCGATCAGGGCAGTCTTGGTGCCGTCCGGAACCTTGAAGGTCACTCCGTTGAGCAGCTGCGTGCCATCGGAGAGGAAGTAATCGATACCGGAAACGTCAATATGGGCCACGTGTTCCATCCTCCCACGGCAGGCCCGGCGGGTTCTTTCCCCGCGTCACCCGGCGGCGGTGAGGAACTCCTTCAGCAGCGGCCCCGAGGTGGTCGCGCCCAACCCGCCATCCTCCACGAAGACGGCCACGGCCAGGTCGCCGTGGACAGCCACGATCCAGGCATGCGTCTTCGGGGGATTCTCGTTGCCGAATTCCGCCGTGCCGGTCTTGGCCCCTACCGGAGCGCCGGGAACGCTCGAAAGGAAGCCGGCATGCCCGGAGGTGACCACGGCACGCATCATGTCCGCCAAGGAGGCGGCCTCCGCTGCCGTGATCGGCTCGCCTGAGGCCGTCACAGGAGCCTCAGCCGTTGCAGTGGCCGAAGGCTGGGCGGCGGGTGCCGTGGATCCGCTGGTTGTCCCGGCCGATGGGGCGCCGCCGTCGGGATTCAGCACCAGCTGGGGCGAGACGGGGGCCCCCTTGGCCACGGAGCCGGCCATCATGGCCGCTGCCAACGGCGAGAGCAGCACCTTGCCCTGGCCAATCATGGAGGCGGCGTGTTCCGTCCCGGCCGCCTCGCCCGGAACGGAACCGAGGAACGCTTCGGCCCCCAGTGAAGGTGCTTCGACGGCGATGCCCATGGCCAGGGCGGCTGCCTCGAGCTGTCCCTGCGACACGGTGTCCCTGGCGGCGATGAACGCCGTGTTGCACGAGTGCGCGAAAGCGTCGCGCAGGCTAACGGAGCCGAGGGAGCCCTCCGGGTAGCCTTCGGCGTTCTTGAAGGTCCGCCCGTCCACTGTCAGCGTGGGTGTGCATTCAACCTTGGAGTCAGGGGTCAAGCCGTTGCGGAACATCGCCAGGGAGTCCACCATCTTGAAGATCGATCCGGGCGCGTACTGGCCCAGCATGGCGGTGTTGTAGCCGTTGCTTCCCGGGCCCGATGCCACGGCCAGGACGGCGCCGCTGGAAGGGCGCAGCGCCACGATGGCCGAGGCCGGAGCGACGCCTTGCAGGGTGCTTTCGGCCAGCGACTGCAGCCTCGGGTCGATCGTTGTCTTCAGCGGCGTTCCCGGCGTGGGCGCCACTTCGAAGAGCACCCGCCGGGGGTCTGTTGCCGCCGATTGGATTTGTTCGCGGGTCAGGTCCGCGCGCTGGGCACGGATCACGACGGCGTCCGTCCCCCGGAGCTGTTCGTCGTACTGCTGCTGCAGCCCGCCGATGCCGGTCGTGTCCCCCGCGGTCAGCGCGCCGCCAGAGGCGTCAATCTGCTCGGCGGTGGCCTCGCCGACCGTACCGAGGACGGCACGGGCGAAGGTCCGGCTGGGCGCCAGGGGCACCGAGGCGGGAATGGCGCGGGCACCGGGAATGGCGGCAATCTGCTCGTTGGTGATGGTCCGGCCCTCTTCCCGCAGGGTGATCGCGGAAACGAAGGCTTCGGCGCCGGAGGCCTGCACCTGCTGGACATAGCCGGCGGGGTCAACGCCGACGAGGGCGGCGAGCCTGGCGGCCGAGTCTGCGGGATCGGCACCCACCAGCTGGGGCTTGTCGATACCGACGTTCACCACCGGCCTGTACGTGACCAGCGGGACATCACCGGCTCCGAGGATGTCCGCACGCTGCGGGGACTGGGAGCCCTTGGACAGGATCTCGCTGTCGGCGAGGCCGGGTGCCAGCGTGGCGGGGTCCCAGACCGCCAGCCACTTGTCCCCGGACTTCCTGAACTTTGCCTGGACTGTGTACTTCCACTCCGCCTCACCGAATTTCCACGTGTAGTCCAGCGGCGCGGAGGCATTGTCACCGTCAAGGGTTACTTCACCCGGTTCAACCGCCGGCTTCTGTGGGTCCAGTGCCGCAAACACGCTTCTCAGCTGGTCATTGGCAGCTGCCGCGTCTTTGCCCTCAAAGGCCACAGTCCCCACGTCCAGTGACGAAAGGCCTGCGGCGAACTGTTGTACTGCCGTTTCGGCCCCGCTCCTGCCGTCGTCGCAGGCCGCCAGCGACGTTCCCAGAATCAGCACAGCGACGGCCACAGAAAGTTTTGTTGATTTCCCCATCCGGCCATTATCACCCGTTGTGCCCGGGGCCATTGGCCATTCAGCGGCCCTTCGCAGGCGGTCCGCGTCCTAGGGCGTGTTCAGGCCCAGCGCTGGAACGGGCAGTTGGAATATGTCCTTTAGCGCATGCGTTGCCGCGTGGAGGCCGGGCATGCCCGTAACCCCAGGGCCGGGCGGCGTGGAGGAGGAGCAAAGGTAGACGCCCCGGAGCGGGGTTCGCCACGGATGCCGCGACACCACCGGCCGCTGGACCAGGCCGCGGAGGTCCATGGTCCCGGCACTGAAGTCCCCGCCGATGTAATTCCGGTTGTACTCTGCCAGCTGCGCCGCGGTAACCACGTTCGTGTCCAGCACCAGGTCCCGGAATCCGGGGGCAAACCGTTCCAGCTGGGCGGTGATGGCCCCGGCCATGTCCTTGGTTGAACCGGCAGGAACGTGGCAATAGGTCCACAGCGTGTGGCGTCCGGCGGGAGCCCGGCCGGGATCGAAGCGCGAAGGCTGGGCCACCAGCACATACGGCCGCTCGGGGTGTCGGCCCGCGCTGACCTCGTTTTCCGCATGCGCGAGTTCGGCCCTGGTACCGCCCACGTGGACTGTTCCGGCGTCTGCCAGTTCCGCAGCTGTCCACGGCACGGGGCCGGAAAGAATGAAGTCCACCTTGCACGAGCCATTCCCGTAGCGGAAGGACTCCAGCGCTTTGCGGTACCGGTGGGGAAGGGAATCCCCGGCCATGTCTGCCAGTCCCCGCGGCGCTACATCAAGCAGGGTGGCCCGGGCGACCGGGAGGTCCTGCAGCCGGTTTATCGGGGCGTTCGTGTGGAGGACCCCGCCGTGTGCCCTGATGTCCTCCGCCAGGGCGGCGGCAATGGCGGCGGAACCACCCAGGGGAATGGGCCAACCTTCAGCATGGCCCAGCGCCCCCAGCATCAGTCCCGCCCCGGACGCGGCCAGTGACGGCAGGTGGGACACGGCGTGGGCAGCGACGCCGCTGAGGAGGGCAGGGGCAAGTTCTTCGCGGAACCGGGTGTTCCACAGTCCCGAGCCCTGCTCCAGGGTCCGCAGGCCGAAGATGCCCGCAGCGACGGGATTCCGGGGGACACGGAAGAGCTGGTTCTGCGTGAAGTCCATGACGTCGTCGACGGTGCGGACCAAGGGTCCCATGAGGCGCCGGTAGGCGGCCCCGTCCCGCCCGAGTCCCGCTGCCGTCCGGTCTAGGGACCGGTAGGCAAGGGCGGACCGGCCGCCGTCCAGGGGAGAGCCGTAGGACAGCACGGGAGTCACGAGTTGCACCCGCCGGGACAGCTCGAAGGCGCGGAAGAAGGGCGATGCCAGGGCCATGGGGTGGACGGCCGAGCAGACATCGTGGAAGTGTCCCGGCTGCATGAGTTCCGCAGTGCGCGTCCCGCCGCCGATTTCGGCCGCAGCCTCGAAAACCTCTACGGAGAGCCCTGCCCGCGCCATCACCGCTGCGGCCGCCAGTCCGTTTGGTCCGGCGCCCACTACCGCAACGTCAGGCATCGGATGCGGCCTTCCGCCGGGCGCCCGGGTCCGCCGGGGTGCGCAGGTTCAGACGGAACCGGTCCGGGGCGCCGGTGAAGGGTCCGCCGTGGGGATCGTCCAGATGGTGCCGCCGGACGGGATCGTAGGTGGGGTCGTAGATGTCCCACGTCACCCGGGCCATCAGGTAGGCGACGGCCACCATGTGCGCCGCCACGGCCAGGACGTAGTAGGGCATATCCAGGTTGTGCTGGGAGGAACCCGCGCTGGTCACCTGTCCAAGGTACATCCACACAGCGGCCCAATGCAGGCCTTCGATGCCCTGCCAGACCAGGAAGTCCCGCCACCGCGGCCTGGCCAGCGCGAGCAGCGGAATCAGCCAGACAACATACTGCGGTGAGTAGACCTTACTGGTGAGGATGAACGCCGCCACTATCAGGAACGCCAATTGGGCCAGGCGCGGGCGGCGTGGCGCCGTGAAGGCAATGAGTGCGATCAGGGCGCAGGCCGCCGCAAACAGGCCGAAGGACAGAAGGTTCACCGCGTCGGCGCCCAGCTCCTGGCCCCTTAACCTGTTCAGCAGCAGGTTGTACGCAAACCACGGTGAGCCGTACCCGGCGCCGCGGTCGGCTGAGTACTGGAAGAAGTAGGCCCACCCGGAGGGATTTGCGACGGCGAACGGCAGGTTGACTGCCAACCACGCGGCCCCGGTGGCCACCGCCGTCGTCAGCAGGGGCCGGAAGCGGCCGGTCCGCAGGGCGAGAAGGAGCATGGCGCCCAGGATGAGCAGCGGATACAGCTTCACAGCCGTGGCCAACCCGATGAAGATTCCGGCAAGCACCAGGCGTTCCCGCGAAAAAAAATACATCCCCACGGCAAGCAGTGCCACCGCCCAGAGATCCCAATTAATGGTGCCGGCCAGGACGATGCCTGGCGCCAGCGCCACCATGGCCGCATCCCAAGGGCGGCGGCTGGTCATCCGGGCCGTAGCCAGGACGGCAACCACCGTGGCTGCGGCCAGAAGCGCAACATTGATATCGAAATAGGCGAGGATCCGGGCGTTCGTCACTCCGGTACCGGGAACCAGCCACGCCGTTACCCCCGCGATCAGGGCGGTGAGGACCGGGTACTCAAACTGGCTTCCACTGGCCACGATGGGAAACTGTCCCTCCGCGAGCCCGCGGTTCCGGAAGAGTTCCGGGAAGTCGGAGTAGCAGGTGGCGTAGAACTGGGTGGGGGATTCCCAACCGTTGGCTCGGCAGTAGCCCTTGAGCAAGGTGCCCGCGAGTGCCGCCAGCACCGTCAGCAGGATCAGTACCCGCTCCACAGTGAAGATGCCGGGGGAGACAACGCCCGGAGCGGCCCGGAATCCAAGGGGGCCGCCCACCACTTCCGTGAAATTCCTCAGCAGGACATCGCTCCGGCTGGGAACCACCAGGCGCAACCTTTCTTGGTGCTCCGGCGGCTGGGACTCCTGCATGGCTTGAGCTTACCGCCGCAGCGGCCGGGTACAGGGGCCACCCGCGAGCTGGAGCCCCCGCGTCGCCGCATGGGCTCCAGCCAGAAGGTGACCCACGTCCATTCGGCCTGCTCGCTGATGGCCGGCACCGTTCCCGCGGACGGGCGGCGGTCCACGTGCCTGCTGCTCCGCCTACCGCGTACCGCCGATCTGCTGGTGCATCAGGACGAAGACGTCTTCGCGCTGCTTCTCCAGCAGGGGTTCGTTGATCAGCCTCCTGCCGCTGCGCCGGCCTTGTGCCGGCAGCAGGAGTTTCCGGGCTCTTCACGGTTCGTGGTGAACGTTCTGCCGTGAGGGATGTTCATGCCGCTGTTCTGGCGGCACTGCGCAACAGGATACGCGTTTTGTAGTTGCGTGCGTTGGTGAATCCCCGGCCAGTCCTTTTTATGTGTTTGATCGCGGTGTTGTTGGCTTCCACTTTCGCGGTTGTCGCACCGGTGACAATGAGGACTTCGATCTCTTTCCACCACCTGCAGACCGTGCGCCAGAGCCGGTTCGTCTCCGGCTGCGCGGCTCGCTCGACCAGGACCTGCAACCGGTCTTTCGCGGCGGCTGCGTCGGCAAGAGAGCCGGTAGTCAGCAGGGCCCGGAGCTGTTCCTTGACAAGCCACGCTGCCTGCAATTTCCCGGTGGCATCGTCGGTTGCGAACACGGTGCTGAGCCTGTCCCGTGCCCGGTCCGAGAGTGTGTCCCCGGCGCGCAGGAGCAGTCGCCGGTTGGCCCAGACCGGGTCAACGGAGCGCCCCCGCCGACCATGGGTCTGCTGGGTGAGTCGTTGACGGACTTCGGTGAGCATGTCGTTGCCGAGCTTGACCAGGTGGAACGCGTCGACCGAGACAGCGGTGCGTGGCAGCCACATCCGCAGGGCCTTGCGGAACGCCGCCGAGGGGTCGATGGCAACGACCTGCACGCCCAGGCGCCACTGAAGCGGACGGGCGAACAGCCAGTCCCCGACGCACTCACTGTCGCGGCCATCCACGATGCCAAGGACTTGTCCGGTGTCGAGATCGACAATGGTGGTCATCCAGGGTTCGTAGCGTTTCCAGGCCTTGGTGGCGGGGTCGCGGAAGAACCGCACGGACCGGTAGCGGTGTTCATCGATGCCGAGCATCCGCGGGGCCAGGGCATCTACATCAGGCAGCGTCAGCGCCGCCGAATCCAGAGCCCGCTGGACCAGCCACCACGAGACACCGAACGAAGCGGCGGCCTCCGCGGCGGCCCTGCCGGAGCCGATGACGGCAGCCACCAGGGCCTCACGGAGCCGGCGGGTGGACCGTGCCCGGCGCGGGACCTGGGTGGTCTCTTCAGTGAATGTCCGGCGGGGGCACAGGTACTCATCGCAGAAGAATCTCCGCTTGGCCCAGACTACTTCGACCGGCCCGGCGACAGGAATGTCCCGCAACCGTTGTGGCCGACGGGAATGAGCCCGGGTGCTGATCACGCCACACGACGGGCAACCGGCCTCTGTGGTGGCCACGACCCGGATCCGCCGCTGGCCGAAGGAGAGGACCTCGGTGCCGGTGACTCGGTAGTCGGGCAGGTTGAAAATGGCGGTGGCAGCATCGGGGCGCGGCGAAGTAGGCTCGATCAAGGCTCGTAGCTCCTGACTCTTGATGAATGCGTAGAGAACATCCATCACAGCAGGGCTACGAGCCCTTCAGCTTTCAAGACACGGAACCCGTTTCACCACCAACCGCGAAGAGCCAGTTTCCGGAACTTTCTCATGGGTATCACCTCCTTTTGTACTGGCTGGCCCGCAAACCGGGCGCGGCAATTAATCCCTTTTGCGAAATGCAATCGGGACTGGAATTAGGGCGCAGGAAAGCGCACCCAGGAATAACCGGGATTTGTCAGAATTGCCGGAACAAACAGCGCTCAGACTGTTTGATCGGCAAGGCAGGGGAAAGGCCCCAAGGAAAGAGCGTGGCTCCGGCTTACGGGTCTACTCAGGGGTTCTGGCTATGGCGTTGCACGTGGGAGGCTGCGTTCCACCCAAGCGGAGCAAGGCTAGGAGCCGGTGTGTCCCCAAAACGGGCGCGCAAAGGCATCAGAGGCCGGGGCTGCGGTGACGTTCATCTTCCGTCCGCTAGTCAAAGTAATCATTTTCCCAACCTCCTTTTCTGCTCTGCCATTGCTCAGGCCAAGGGCCGTGCAACATGCGCCGATACCCCGGCAGACGCTCTGGGGTCAGGAATAAAACTACACTACGGCGAAGGATATCCGCCAGTAAGAAAGCAAAAATAAATCAAACAAATCCCGGAAAGCCTTTAAAGGCCCCAGCGGACAATAGCGGGTGTTCTTTTGTCCCAGCCCAGCGTGCAGACCTTGGCAGTGCCCAGAATGAAATGGCGGCCTTCCATGGGCGGCAATTCCAGCCAGCGTGCCGTGAGGATCCTCGAGAAGTGGCCGTGGGCCACAATCAGCACATTGTCCATGCCGGATTCCAGCACCCGGCCAATGATTTTGTCCGCCCTGGCCGCGACCTCGTCCAGCGTTTCGCCGTTGGGAACCCCGTGCGTCCAGATCAGGTATTCGGGGTTGTCCTTTCGGATCAGGTCAGAGCTGATGCCTTCGTAGTCGCCGTAGTTCCATTCGACGGCCAGGGGTTCATGCTGGGCGTCAGGGAAGCCGGCCAGCTCTGCTGTCCGCCGTGCCCGCCGCAGGGGAGACGTGAGCACCAAGTCGAAGTCGACGGGATCCAGCACCTTGCGGGCCTCCACGGCCTGCTGTTCTCCCTCGACCGTCAACGGCAGATCCGTCAGCCCGGTGTACTGGCCGCTTTTGGACCATTCGGTCTCGCCGTGGCGGAGGATCCACAGCTGGGGGCGCGGGGCAAGGGCGGGAATGGTCACTTGGACTCCTCAGAAGGGGAAGGCTCGACGGCGGCGGGAGGCGTTCCGGCCTCGGCCGCGGCAGGTGCGGGTGCGGGTGCGGCAGGTGCGGGTGCGGGATCGGCTTCAACAGGCGGGCGTCCAGCTTCATCCGGGGCGGATTCCGGCTGTTCCGCCCACCAGCGGAGCAGCCGTGCTTCCGCTTCGTCCGTAGGCAGGGGCCCGCTCTCCATCCGCTCATTCAGCAGGAACTTGTAGGCGCGGCCCACCACGGGCCCTGGTTTGAGCCCCAGCAGGGCCATGATCCGGGCCCCGTCAAGGTCGGGGCGCACAGCGTCCAGCGACTCCTGTTCGCGCAGTGCGGCGATGCGGGCTTCCAGGTCGTCATAGGCGAAAGCGAGCCGTTCGGCCTTCCGCTGATTGCGGGTGGTGACGTCCGAGCGCGTAAGCCGGTGCAGCCGTTCCAGCAGTGGCCCGGCATCGGTCACGTAGCGGCGGACTGCAGAATCGCTCCAGCCGGCGTCCCCGTAGCCGTAGAAGCGCATGTGGAGTTCCACGAGGCGGGCAACAGCCTTGGTGGTGTCGTTGTCGAAGCGCAACGCCTTCATCCGCTTGGAGGTGAGTTTGGCTCCCACCATGTCGTGGTGGCGGAAGCTCACCGCGCCGCCCGGTTCAAAGCGGCGCGTAGCCGGCTTGCCGACGTCGTGCATTAATGCTGCGAAGCGCAGCACGAAGTCCGGCCCCGGCACGGAGCCTTCACCATCCGTCTCCAGCTCCGCTGCCTGCTCAAGGACCTGCAGGGAGTGCTGGTAGACGTCCTTGTGCCGGTGGTGCTCGTCCGATTCCAGGCGGAGCGCGGAAACCTCAGGCAGCACGAACTCGGCGAGGCCGGTATCCACCAGCAGGTCCACGCCGACGCGCGGGCGGGCACCGCAGATGAGCTTGACCAGTTCGTCCCGCACGCGTTCCGCGGAAATGATGGTGATCCGCTCGGCCATCTCCGTCATGGCCCGGCGGACGTCTTCGTGCACGGATACACCCAGCTGGGCAGCGAACCGTGCCGCCCGCATCATCCTCAGCGGATCGTCGGAGAAAGACAGCTCGGGTGCCCCCGGCGTGGCCAGGACGGAAGCATGAAGGTCACGGACCCCGCCGAAGGGATCCACCAGTTCCAGGGAGGGCAGCTTCAGGGCCATGGCGTTGATGGTGAAGTCCCGCCGAAGCAGGTCATCGGTCAAGGACGAACCGAACGCCACCACCGGCTTCCGGGAATCAGGATCGTAGGCCTCTGCCCGGTAGGTGGTGATTTCGATCTGGAAGCCGGCCTTGCGCATGCCGATCGTGCCAAAGGCGCGGCCGATCTCCCAGTAGTTGTCCGCCCACTTCTTGATGAGTGCCACGGTCTGGTCCGGGGTGGCGTCGGTGGTGAAGTCCAGGTCGGGGGACGTCCGGCCCAGGAAAAGGTCACGCACCGGTCCGCCCACCAGGGACAGTTCGTGGCCGGCGTCCACGAAGCGCCGGCCGAGCTCCAGGACCACCGGGTCCACCTGGAAATCAACGGTCTGGGAATCAGTCTTGTGATGTGCGTGCGCCATAGTTACTTAAGCTTGGCAGAAACCAGCGTGTCGGCAGGCCAAATTAGGGTCAAGATCGCGCGGAATCGCTCAGTGCACGGCAAAGTGCGTCATATGCCGTCCATGTTGGTGTCATGTTCCGGTCATCACGAACGGGCAACAGTCGTTAGAGTGGACTCCATGGCCCATCCAGTACCGAGCGCTCCCGGCAGGAGGACGAACGCGCCATTGCCATCGGCAATTGGTGCGCACGTTGCGCCTGCCCAGCATTCGGCACCGGCATCGCTGCCCACGGTGGAGGAGGTCTCCGCCGGCGGCGTCGTGGTGGACACGTCCGACGCCGAGTTGAGGGTTGCGATTATCGCCCGCCTTAATCGCGGCGGACGCCTGGAGTGGTGCCTTCCCAAAGGCCACCCGGAGGGAAAAGAAAACAACGAGCAGGCCGCCGTCCGAGAAATTGCCGAGGAAACCGGCATTGAAGGCGACATCCTCGCACCGCTGGGAAGCATCGACTACTGGTTTACCGTCAGCGGCCATCGGGTCCACAAAACGGTCCATCACTACCTCCTGCGGGCCACGGGCGGCGAGCTCACCATCGAGAACGATCCGGACCAGGAAGCCGTGGACGTGGCCTGGGTCCCCATCCAGGAACTGGCGCGCAAGCTGTCCTTCCCCAACGAGCGCCGG
Organism: Pseudarthrobacter sp. GA104; assembly: GCF_009741265.1. GTDB lineage: Bacteria > Actinomycetota > Actinomycetes > Actinomycetales > Micrococcaceae > Arthrobacter. The sequence goes on along the minus strand of NZ_WOWL01000001.1, from coordinate 2,225,875 downwards.
ATCGCCGATCTGGCCCGGGAAGTCCTTCCCGGGCACCTTTAGGGCTGCAGCCGCCCCGGGCAGCCGGTGCCTGCATTGCGGCTTTAACTGCCTTCGGGTGAGACGATGAACTCGATGTCAGCTACCAACTTTCCTTCCGATAAAGCCGGCCCGCCCGGTGACGCCGCCCCTGACGGCGTTCCCCCCGCGCCGGCCGGCGCGGACAGTTCCCCTGGCGGCACGGTTGCCAGCGAAACCAGGTCCAGCGCCATCATGGCTGCCGGGACGCTCGTTTCGCGGTTCCTGGGTTTTGGAAAGACCTGGATGCTGGGCACTGCCCTGGGTCTTGGCTCCACCGTCAATGACACCTTCATCAACGCCAACAACCTGCCCAACCTGATCTTCCTGCTGGTTGCCGGGGGCGTGTTCAACGCGGTCCTGGTGCCGCAGATCATCAAGGCAAGCAAGGCTCCGGACAGGGGAGCGGACTACATCAGCCGGCTGCTGACGCTGGCTGTGCTCCTCCTGCTGGGGCTGACAGCCCTGGTAACGCTGGCGGCCCCGGGGGTCATTGAGCTCACCACCCAGGGATACAGTCCCCAGCAGAAGGCCCTGGCCGTCACCTTCGCGTTCTGGTGCCTGCCCCAAATCTTCTTCTACGGCCTTTACGCCCTCCTCACCCAGGTACTGAACGCAAACGGCGCATTCGGCCCTGCCATGTGGGCGCCCATCCTTAATAACGTGGTGGCCATCGCCGGCCTCGGCATGTTCATCTGGATCTTCGGTGCGAACGAGCTGAATCCGCACACCCTGGACAACTGGGGCAGCACCCAAACCCTGCTGGTGGCGGGCTTTTCCACCATCGGCGTGATATCCCAGACCGCCATCCTGATGATTCCGGTGATCCGGCTGCGGCTGGGCCTCCGGCCCCGATTCGGCTGGCGGGGAGTAGGACTGGGCCAGGCAGCCAGGCTGAGCGTCTGGACCTTGCTGACTGCCGCCGTCGGGCAGCTCGCCTTCCTGTACGTCATGCGCATCGCCACCATCCCCGGGGCGGAACGCATCCGGCTGCAGCAGGCGGGAGACCCTGCAGCGAACATGCTGCCCGGCAACGCCGTGCTCGAGGTTGCCAGCCAGCTCTACCTGCTGCCGCACTCCATCATCGCGCTGTCACTGGCCACGGTGCTGTTCAACCGGATGACCCGGGCTTCGCAGGACGGGAACCATGACGAGCTGCGCGATGCACTCTCCCACGGCCTGCGGACCATGGCGGTTGCCACTGTGTTTGGTGCCCTGGCCCTCTTTGCCCTCGCCGGTCCCCTGGGCATGTTCTTCTCCGGAGGGCTTCGCCAGGACGGCGTGATGCTGGCCCAGACGCTCACCATCCTGGCGCTGAGCACGCCGTTCATGAGCGCCAACTTCATGATGTCCCGGGTGTTTTACGCGAATGAGGACGCCCGGACGCCGTTCTTCATCCAGCTGCTCCTGGCCGTTGTCTACGTGGCGGGCGCGTTCGCCATCCAGTTCTTGCCGGTCACCCAGATCATCTACGCCATCGCCGTCCTCTATATGGTGGGCAACATCCTGTCGGTGGTCATCAGTGCGTACTTCCTGCGGCGCCTGTTGGGTCACCTGGACGGGCCAAGGATCGCCAACTCCTACATCCGCATGGGGTATGCAGCGCTTGGTTCGGCCATTGCAGGTGCAGGTGCGCTCTGGCTGATGGGCAGCTACAGCCCGGACGGTTTCGCCTGGCGCGACCGGATTACAGCCCTCATAACGCTCGTCGTGGTGGGCCCGGTCATGCTGGTGGCCTACTTCTTCCTGCTCAAGCTGTTCCGCGTTGCCGAACTGCGCGACCTGCTCCGCCCCCTCTTGGGACGGCTGGGCCGCGGCGCACCGCCGTCACCTTCCGCGGAAGCCGGGACCCCGCCGTCGGACTCTCCCCCCGGCGGAGCCTCCGGTGGACCACGGCGGCCCGCGCCGGAGCGTGCCACCACCTCCGTGGACACCGGGCTCATTCCCCGGATTTCCGGCGAGTTCGACGCCGTTTCCTTCAGGGCCGGGCCGGCTCCGGAACAGGAGGACGCGGAACACGGGACACGGCGGAGGCAGGCGCGCGACGGCGACGGCCCGGCTTCGTCCGACGAGGACTACCTTCCCGCGGAGGACCAGCCCAGTACGGCCCGGGGAGGTTTGCTGCGGGAACAGATTCCGCTGCCAGGACGCCGTACCTTCCAGGGGAAGCCCGGCGAGAACCCCTACTTCAAGCCACGGCGCCCCCGAAAAAAGTGACTTTCGAGCCGGCCGCCGCCGCCTTTATCCAGGGCGCAAGGGACGCAATCGGCTAGGATCGAGAAGGTACAGGGGTAGTTGCATCCAGGGCCAGCCGCCCGGCGGCTCCTGGATGGCGGTTGCATCATTCAAGCCGGCACTCCCGGACAGTCTAGGAGGAACACGTGTCCAACCCGATCGATGTCGGATCAGTACTGGGCGGCCGTTACAAGGTCACCGCCACTGTATTGGCCTCGCACGACCACGATCTGGTGCTGGACGGTGTGGACCAGGTCCTGAACCGTCCCGTCAGCATCCTGGTTGCCGGCCCCGGCAACACCGAGCAGGTTGCCCAGAGCGCCCGGGAAGTGGCTACCGGTGAGCGGCCCGGCACCGTCCAGGTCCTGGACCTTGGCATGACCGAGGCTGCCACCTACCTCATCACCAACCACACGTCGGCTGCGGATCTGCTGGACCTGGTGGTCGCGTCGAATCCGCCCTATGTGGAACCCTTCTTCACCGACACCCTGGGCAGCGAGATCTTTGGCCAGCCAAGGTCGAACGAGCCCGAACCCTACGACGACGAAGACCACATTGAAGCGGGCTACATCAAGTACTCCGATGCACACCCAAGCCAGGTGGATCCCTACCGGCAGGCACCGGTTGTGCCGCCGAAACCGCCTGCCCGGCCGGCGGCGTCGCCTTCCTCCGCCCGCAACTCCACCGGTGCCTCCGCAATGGGCGGGGCAGCAGCAGTGGGCGGGGCAGCAGCAGTGGGCGGTGCGGCAGGTGCTGCGGCTGCTGCTGAAGCCGGCTCCGGAACCCGTAGCGGCAGCGAAGCAGAAACCCGCGCCACTCCGCTGAGCGCTGGCCAGGGACGGGACCACCAGCCGGTACCGGTTCCCGGAAGCGGGGAGGGCACCCCGGGGGGAAAGCCGAAAGTGTCCCTGTGGTCCGACGCCGATTACGCCTATGCCGAGGACCAGCCTTCCGGCGCGCCGGTTGAAGACGAACCTCAAACGGAGAACAATAAGTCCTCCTTGTTTGCGCGCTCTGCCGCGCCTGCCGCTGCAGGTGCTTCATTTGACAGCCAAAGCGGGTATGACGACGACCGTGACGAGGGCGGCCGCGAGCCCAGGTCCATGCGATGGCTCGTTGGCGGGTTGCTCGCTGTAGTCCTCATTGCCGGGCTTGTTTTCGCCGTAACAAACCTGGGCAGCCTTTTCTCCCCGCAGCCGCAGGCGGTTCCCACCGCCCCTGCCACCAATGGTGGTGCCCCGGAGACCACGGCACCCGGAACGCAGGCGCCGACCTCCGCTGCTCCCGCCGCCCCGCCGGCAATTGAAAATATCAGCAGGCAGGGGAGCTTCGATTTCGCCGCCACCTTCGATGGTGACTTGGTGAAGGCCTATGACGGCAACGCTGCCAGCTACTGGTCGGACATGGAGTTCGCAACCGAAAACTGGGGCGGCCTGGCACCCCAGGGCGTCCCGCTGGTGGTAAAGCTCAAGAACCCTGCCAAGGTTTCATCCATCACGCTTTCGCAGTTGGGGGGATCCGGTGGCAACATCACGGTGTACACCAACGACCGGCCTGCACTGGATGGTGCCAAAGCCGTAGGGACCAACAGTTTCACGTCAACCGACCTGACAATGCCCTTGGCCGAGCCGGTCCAGGCCCAGTACGTTATTGTCTCCATCAACTCCCTGCCACGGCTTGCCGCTCCTAAGACGCGCTATGGTTACGGCGTCCGGCTCGCCGAGATCAAGGTGCAGTAACCTCCCGCTACTTGAAGCGCGGCTGCCGCCGTGATGTGGGCTGTCGGGCGGTTGCCGCTGCCGGTGGCCGGGGGAGGCGCAGCGCCTGCCTGGTGGGACTGTAACCTTGGAAGAGCGCCTGCGGTGACGGTTGTCTGCTGTCTACCTGTGTTTCAGCACGTCCAGGCGCCGGAATATTCAGGATCAAGTAACAGTTGTGCCATGTGGCCGGCCTCCACGGGGAGGCGCGTCAAATAAGGAAGAGGTTCACCGTTCAGTGACCATCGCAGAAAACACCGCGTCCGACGTACGTGATGTCATCATTGTGGGCTCTGGCCCGGCTGGTTACACGGCAGCTGTATACACCGCCCGTGCCAACCTCAAGCCGCTTTTGCTTGCAGGCTCCGTTACCGCCGGCGGTGAGCTGATGAACACCACCGACGTCGAGAACTATCCCGGTTTCCCGGAAGGGATCATGGGCCCGGACCTGATGGAGAACTTCGAAAAGCAGGCCTCACGCTTTGGCACGGAGATCCAGTTCGAGGATGTGACCTCCCTTGACCTCGAAGGTCCTGTAAAGACGGTGACCATTGCCACGGGCGAGAGCTTCCGTGCGAAGGCAATCATTCTTTCTACAGGGTCCGCCTACCGGGAGCTCGGGCTGCCGAACGAAAAGCGCCTGTCAGGCCACGGCGTTAGCTGGTGTGCAACCTGTGACGGTTTCTTTTTCAAGGACCAGGACATTGCGGTGATCGGCGGGGGAGACTCCGCTATGGAGGAAGCACTCTTCCTCACCAAGTTCGCGAAATCCGTGACAGTTGTCCATCGGCGCGACACCTTGAAGGCATCCAAGATCATGGCCGACCGCGCTTTGGCCCACGAAAAGATCAACTTCATCTGGAACAGCACCGTGGACGATGTTGTAGGCGAGGACAAAGTCAGCGGCCTGAAGCTGAAGAACCTCGTTGACGGAACAGTTTCCGATCTTTCGGTGACCGGCGTGTTCGTGGCCATCGGCAACGATCCCAGGACTGACCTGATCAAGGATGTCCTTGACCTGACACCCGAGGGGACCATTGCCGTCGAAGGCCGCAGCTCGAAGACAAGTATCCCCGGCGTTTTCGCCGCCGGCGACGTTGTGGACCCCACGTACCGCCAAGCCATCACGGCATCCGGTTCGGGTTGTGTAGCCGCAATCGATGTAGAGCATTACCTCGCTGACTTGCCCGCATAATCACCGCAACCAATATCCGAAGAGAGAGACAAGGGTTATGAGTAACGCCAAAGACGTAACAGACGCTAGCTTCAGCACGGACGTTCTGTCCTCCGACAAGCCGGTTATTGTGGATTTCTGGGCCGAATGGTGCGGGCCCTGCCGCAAGCTCGGTCCGATCCTGGACGAGATTTCGGTGGAATACAGCGAGAAGGTTGATGTCGTCAAGGTAAACGTGGACGACAACCCATCCATCGCAGCCGAATACGGCATCACCTCCATCCCGGCTGTCTACCTGTTCCAGGGTGGTGAAGTGAAGAGCACGGTTATTGGCGCTAAGCCGAAGCAGTTCTTCGAAAAGGAATTCGCTGACGTCCTGTCCTAGGTTCTGCGGTTTCTGCAGTTTCTCGAGTGGCCACCGCCTTCCGGCGGTGGCCACTTTTGTTTCAGGAACTGGACACGAGCAACTGTGAGGCTCGTGAGACTGCGGGGGCTGTGCGCGCATCCGCTCGTGAGCGCCGTCAGTCCCTGCGGTCCGCTGTTTCACGTGAAACGTGGCCGTCCGGCAGTCGCGGTACACCGCCTCTATAAGAGGACCGGGTCACCCGCACTTCACCCGCACTGCTAAGGGGAGCTCCATATTAGGGATGACGCACTGCAATCCACGTAGCTCCGCCCTATTTGGTTGGGTTAATCTCGTGCTGAGAAGGCCCCACCATGCGGCCCCGCCCTGCGGCCCCGCCCTGCGGATTCCTCCCGCTCCGGTAGGCAATCGCACAGGAACCGTACTTACACCTGCGCCGGGACAGGAATTGCTTCTATCCGTACGTGGTGAGTGGTACACCTCGTGACTGAATGCTGCGGTGCGGGGGCGGCGTGTTTCACGTGAAACACGCCGCCAGCGCGGCACCAAGATTGAAATCGCTACCTAGCCGTTAGGTGAAGCAGAAGACAAATGATGCCTCACGGGCCTTTCCACAACGCACAGCTAAGTTGGGGTGAGCGCAGCCAAGGACAGCCGCCCTACTGGCCGCGCGATGCCGGGCTCAAGGTCAACGCGCAGTCCTTCTTCCGAAGGCTCGCTCTAACTGCAGTGCACCTCGTCTCTAAGTGCCTTCCCACGACCCGCGGACAATCACTGCACGCCAGCGGTGCGCGACACTGGCGAGGCAACCAAAAACCGTGCGCCCCAATCGCACCCCGCAGACTTGGCCCGACAGGCGGCCAAGGGACATTGGAGCTAATAGCCATGAATTTCTCCGGGGGAGCCACCTGGTCTCCTGTACGGACTTCACCCTGTTCTGCTGTCATCTGGTGGTCATTGAAGTTCAACCGGGGTGCTCAACTTGGCTGCGGCGGCTAGATCCAACGGAGCCTGTCCAACCGGTCTGTGTCCCTCTCCTGCCTGAGCAGGTTGGTCGTTCCCCATACTCATACTCATGACACGGCGACTACGAGACCGCCCGCTTAATGAGACCGTCGGCGATGGCTGGTGGATCTGCTCCTCCCGGGCTGCCGCTTGGTTCTAGGTTCTGGAGGCTCGAACTCTCAGGTGGCATGAACGCTGACAGCACACCCCGGCAGTTCGCCGGGGCCCCGGTCGAGTTTGGGGGCACCACCCCTCCCGTTTCAGCCCGGGGGAGCGCGCGCCTAGAACCGACCTTTGTACAGAACCGTTTCACGTGAAACACCGCGGTCGCCGCATGGGAGAGTTTGCGGTGCGACTGCAAACCTCCTGGTGAAGCTGCAGCCCCCTACGTGGTGGCCCCAGAGTGCAGGCACCGCATGATGACTGGGACCTCTCCTCTCATTGGCTAGGACGTTCCCACCTTCGTCTGGCGTCTTGCCTGTGCCTTGCGATGTGGATTTTAGGGTAGCTTGCTGTACCTGACGCCTACAGCTCCACATCGGTGTGACCACCAGGCGCGCACACCGCCGAGTATGAACCTCTCGGCAGGAGCCGGACTCGACAATCCACGAGTCTATAGCCAGCCGATTCTGTCTTGGGCCGTGCACTTACCGGCACCCCTTGGTTCTTCACCAAAACAGAGTCGGGAGCAGGGTGCACGTAATCTAGGGGGCCAACTACTTGCCTCCTACTCTTTCAATGCGTGCGTACCGGCGGCCCCATCTCACAACCGTCACGTCAGGACCATCCAACCAGCCGGCCGCAGTTAACCAATCCGCTGTCTGCCCGGTGGACCCTCAACGCCATAAATCCAGCCAGGTCCTCAATGTGCACCCCATCCATGGGCCACACCTGGGCCTCATGATCCCAAGCAGCCCGCTAGTCTATCCACAAGTTATCCACACCAGCAGTTCGCTCCTATCCACAGCCTTATCCACAGCCACCTAGCCAAGAGCCCGCGCCGCTTGCTGATCCGCCACGACAGCCCCAACCCCCAGTTGCAGCCGAGTGTGGCAAGCTATGGTCGGTCTGCGGTCTCCCGGCGAGCCTGCTCTCAAGATTCCAAGCCCTTCCCAGTCCCTGAATAAACCATAGTTAGTAGATACAGGCGCAGAAACAGCATCGTTCTGCACTCCTAGTTTGTTTCACGTGAAACGAGGCAGTGAATCAATCCGCACCGTAGGGCTGGGGATGCCCCAGAGGAACTGCCCTCTGGCGACGTACCGGTTCAACCTCCCGTTCCGTGAGGCCCACTGTCCACAAAGTTATCCACAGCGCAATCCACAGCCATGTCCACTACACCCGAAGGGTGTGTGGAAGACCACTGCCGGCAGGGACACCTCAAATGGCAAGGCGGCCGGCCCCAAAACCGCTATGTTGGGCACCCCGGGGATATGAGGAACAGGAAGGCGGAAGGGCCCCGACAGAGAACAGCAACGACCTTACCGCCCCGCAGAGGGTGGTGACACCGTAGTGAACGGCCAGTGGACGGCCTCTGCGCATCGTGCGTTGCACCGCGGTTCGAGAGCCCCTTTCGTGCTGGATCGCAGCACGGCTCTTTGCTAGCCGGGACGGCATCCCCTAGTAGCAGGACGCGACAGCCCGCGTTGTTCCACGTGAGAGACTGCAGGCACGTCCAGCCGCCCGTATCTTCTTGACTGAACCCGTGCGGACTACACGACCCCTAACCAGCCGTTGTGGAGTTCTCCGGCCCGGTGCTATGGCGCTATGACGGTCCAGGGGAGTGATGACAACAACCCGCCCACCACAGGTCTGCTCGCGCGGGGATCCGCCTCACTATTCCAGAACGCAAGATTGGATCCCAGAGCTTGACCGCTGGTGGTTATCCTTCCGAGCATCCGGCCTCCGCGTTGCCCCTTTTGAGCCGTCAGTGGCGTGCACCCGATTATGAGTCTGGTGCTTCATCGCTCACTCGCCGGTCATGAGCCTACACCTGTCAGTAGCCCTCTCATCCATACTCCTCGAAGCCAATCATCGAGCTACTGCAGGCGCAAACTCGACGACTGCTCGTGCTGTGCCTTTGCGGAAACCAAGAGCGCTAGGGGTTAGCAATCGTTTCACGTGAAACAAGCAGGGGTCCGTCCGGCAATGTGCCCCACGGACACTGCCGTACGATGCCGTACGTTCAGTCAAAACCTGCCTGGGTGTATCTGCAATGCAGGCCACCACTCACGCCCACCGCGCAGAATCTCCTGGGCCGAGTTGCATCCAGAACCAGGAACGATGTGCCTAGGCGTGTGTGCGCCTTGGTTCGCACGCCCCGGGAGTGGCGGCTGCGAAAAGTGCATGTATGTGCGCCGGATCGGGATATACGGCCCGCGAACTTTGAAGCCTAAGTGGACGGCTTTAACCCGAGTTACCAGCTCTTTGCCTCAAGGGCACATGTTCCACGTGAAACAGTGCGCCTGACACTCGTGCTACCGGCACTGTAGTCGTTACGGGGTAGGGGCCTCCGATAGGACTAAGAACGTGACCATGCGACCACACGGGAAGCTTGCCTTGCAGGACGGGACAACAGACGGCCGCCGACATACCGACGCCGAACCAATGACGATCGGAAAGACTCCGACTAACTATCAGCAGCGAGTGGGCACCGCGGCCCGTGACACTCTGGGCAACCGCTGGGTCCGCTGGGCTAACCCTTCTATCCAGCCCGAAGGAGACGTGGATGATCGGCAACATTGCCTGTTACCAGGGGTTTCACGTGAAACACGCGTGGAATCACTAAGGATTGCGGCTCAGATAGGGTCCGATGCGGGAAGTCCCACCAGGAGAAACGCCCATTTCGTTCCAGAACCTCAATTGTTCGGCTCTACGCGGGTATAGGGAAAGCCCCGAGTGCTACTTGCTTGGTAGTTGTTATCACGTAGGTACTGCCACCAAAAACTTAGAAGGTGGCATTCGAGTTCTCGGGCAACTTTCCTAGGACGACGAGAAAAGAATCGGCCGCCGACATACAACCCAACCTCAACCCCGACCACGATCGGAAATGATTCGAGTATCTATCAGCGGCAAGTGGACAGCGGACAAGGTGAGTGGGCGCCGCGGCCCCGCGACAGAGATTCTCTGGGCTACTCTAGTGTGCCCGCCGAAGGCAGGCGGGGACACGGATGAGCGGCAACAGAGCCTGGTAATAGGGGGTTTCACGTGAAACACATTTGGGAACGCTGCGGATGGCGGCGCATAAGGACTACATACAGAGAGTTCCACCATGGAAGAGCACCGATTTCGTTCCGGCACCTCAATTATTCGGCTCTCGGGCGGGTATAGGGAGAGTCCGAGACCGCAGCTCCATGGGAGTGACGATAGCGAGCGGGAGATCATCAGTGCCGGAAACCTGGACTTCCGGGGCAGTCCGAATAGAAACCCGATCTGCCTAAGACGCAGCAACTCCACTCAGCCTTCGCGTGAAAGTCTTAACAGACTAGATGGTCAGGAAACGAAGAGATCCAGCATCCTGGCACCCCAAAACCCAGACAATGACCACTAAGCGGAAGTAGCCCCAGCTCAAAGAAGAAGGCCTGATTCACACGGAATCAGGCCTTCCTTCTGCGGAACGATGCGCTTTAGTTGTTCGAACCAGGCGCGAGGACATCCATAATCCGGTTGAGATCCTCGACGCTTGCGAATTCGATACTCACCTTGCCCTTGCGGACACCAAGGGAAATCTTGACGTTGGTATCAAGCCGGTCAGAAAGGGAGGACGCCAAGTAATCGAGCCGCTCGTGGCGGGCACCAGGACGGGGGATATTGTTCTTCGCCGGCTTGGCGGGATCCTGGTACATCGTTACGGCCTCTTCAGTGGCTCGCACTGACATCCCCTCAGCCACGATCTTCTGGGCCAGTCGCTCCATCGCTGCAGCGTCGGGCAGGGCCAACAGTGCACGGGCGTGGCCTGCGGACAATACACCTGCCGCGACCCGGCGCTGTACCAAAGGGGGCAGTTTGAGCAGCCGAAGGGTGTTCGACACCTGGGGACGCGAACGCCCGATACGATCCGCCAGCTGCTCATGGGTGGTTCCGAAGTCTTCGAGGAGCTGCTGGTAGGCCGCCGCCTCTTCGAGGGGGTTCAGCTGGCTCCGGTGCAGGTTCTCCAGCAGGGCGTCCCGCAGAAGATCGTCGTCGGTGGTGTCCCTGACAATTGCAGGGATGGTCTCGAGGCCGGCAGCCTGAACCGCCCGCCATCGACGCTCACCCATGACGAGCTCAAAGGGTTCACCACCGGGTTCGGTTGATTTGCGGACAACGATTGGCTGGAGGACGCCTATTTCACGAACGGAGTGAACGAGCTCAGCCATATCGTCTTCATCGAAGACCGATCGCGGCTGTTTGCGGTTGGGGTGGATGTCCGTGACTGAAATTTCTGCGAAGCGAACGCCCGGCACCTCTACCAGCTCCACGCCTGAGTCAGTCCAGGTGGGCTCGTCCTCCCGTTCAGCGGAATCACCAGATGCCGACGCCGTAGCAGCCACCCCTGGCTGCTCCTCCTGCAGATCGGGAGCGGCCTCACCCTTGGCAGGGGATTCACTGCCCTTTTCCGTTTTCGCGGAAACACTGCCGGAAGAACGGGGCTTTGCGGCGGCGCTTCTTCCGGCAGTGCTCTTGTCTGCGGGAGATGCGGTGGACGGCTGCTTAGTGGACGGAGCAGCGGTCCCTTCGCTTGCTGCCTTGTCCGAGGACTGGTTGGCCGCGGCCTCTTCGGCTGGTTCCGTCTTCCTTCGTCCCTCAGGGAAGAAGAGGTCTACCGGACGGGAGGCGGCTGTACCGTTGCCCGAACCGTTGGCGGCGGCGGAACTTGGAATCAGCGCGCCAAGACCGCGGCCCAGGCCACGTCGCTTCTCGCTCATTGGTAATCCCTCCAGTGGTAGATCCCGGCCATGCCGTGCTCCGGTCGTTGCAGTTTGAAGATTCAGCGCTCTGCTATTTCAGCAGCGGCTTCCAGATAAGACAGGGCTCCACTGGAGGAAGGGTCGTACGTCATGACAGTCTGCTGGTAGCTCGGTGCCTCTGATATCCGCACGGAACGCGGAACAACAGCAGACAGCACCTGGTCCGGAAAATGCTGGCGGACCTCGGCCGCGACCTGGGCGGCAAGATTCGTCCGTCCGTCGTACATCGTCAAAAGGATGGTGGAAACCACAAGGTCCGCGTTGAGGTGCTTCTGGATCATCTCAATGTTCTTGAGAAGCTGGCTCAGTCCTTCAAGTGCGTAGTACTCGCACTGTATGGGGATCAGCACCTCGTTGGCTGCACAGAAGGCATTGACCGTCAGCAGTCCAAGGCTTGGCGGGCAATCGATAAAGATGTAGTCGAGCCGCTGCTCGCCGTTCTTTTCCCGCGCCTTTGCATAGACGTCAATTGCCCGGCGCAGTCGCTGCTCACGGGCCACCAAAGAAACGAGTTCAATCTCCGCGCCGGCAAGGTGGATGGTGGCGGGTGCACAGATCAGATTGTTGATGTCCGGGCAGGGCGCCACTACGTCCGCGAGCGGGACGTCGTTTATCAGGACATCGTAGATGCTGTCCACGTCGGCATGGTGCTCGATTCCCAGGGCGGTGGACGCATTGCCCTGAGGGTCGATATCAATGACCAGGACATTCAATCCGGCCGCGGCAAGGGCGGCAGCAATGTTGACGGTGGTGGTGGTCTTTCCTACCCCACCCTTCTGGTTCGAGACAGTAAAAACGCGCGTGTTCTCCGGACGGGGAAGCTTCCGGCCCACCAGCCGTTCACGGCGTTTGGTCTCATGTGCCAATTCGCGGGCGATTGGGCTGGAATCATCAATGGCGTCGATGATGTTGGATCTACCGGAGACGGTTGTTTCACGTGAAACGGCCATGGCGTTGGCGCCTGCCGCAACCCTTTCCGGATGAATTCCACCCCTGGCCGGGGGCACAATGGGACCAGCGACGGAACGTGCTGACCCCAAGGACACGAACGGCGGTATCCGTTGCGTGGAGGCTTCGCTACTGGTCACTGGGGCACACTCACTCTCGTTCGGCCAAATTTGCTGCCGTTGTCTAGCCTAACCGCTGGACCCGGCAGAGTTGGGTCACCGGGCCTGAACTAGGCTTTCTTTTGGGACTTGTTTACAACGATGCGCACCACAGTAGTAGGTTCCTCCAGCAGGCTCTCGCCCACAGTCAGAACAGACGTTTCAATGCCGCCCAGTTTGCGGATGGTCTTGGCGGCCTTTTCGATTTCCTCAGCCGCACTGCGCCCCTTGATGGCCACCACCTCGCCCTTACCGGCGAGGAGCGGAATCGTGAGGCCGGCGAGGTTGCTGAGGGCAGAGACCGCCCGGGCTGTCACCACGTCAGCCTCCACATGTCCCACTGCCAACTCGGCCCGGGTCCGCATTACGGTGACGTTGTCCAGGCCAAGATCGTCAACCACTTCCTGAAGCCAGATAACCCTGCGCTCCAGTGGCTCGATCAAGGTCAGTTCCAGGTCCGGACGGGCAATCGCGAGGCAGAGGCCCGGCAGGCCTGCACCACTGCCGACGTCGGCCACATGGCTGCCCTCGGGAATCTCGCTCTCAATGACAGCGCAATTGAGCACATGACGGCTCCAGAGCCGGGGAATCTCCCGCGGCCCAATAAGGCCGCGCTCCGTTCCGGAGGTAGCCAAGTGCTCCACATAGCGCTTAGCCAGGTCCAACCGGTCGCCGAATATTTTCTCAGCGGCCACGAGTTCAGCTGCCGTGATGTCAACCATGATTAGCGGATCAGCAATTCTCTAGTCTGCGGACACAACAATGTGGCGTCCGGCGCCTTCGCCCTCGGACTCACTGACCAGTCCCAGGTCTGCAACAGCGTCATGAACAATCTTGCGTTCATAGGCGCTCATCGGTTCCAGTGCCACCGGCTCGCCGTTTTCCCTCACTGAAGCTGCCGCATCTTCCGCGATCTTCTGCAGGTGGCCGGTACGCTCCTGGCGGTAGCCGTTGATATCCAGGACCAGCCTGGACCGGTTGTCAGTCGCCGAGAGAACGGAGAGCCTGGTGAGCTCCTGGAGTGCCTCAAGGACTTCTCCGTCTTCACCCACCAGATTGTCCAGGGCATCGGACTCTTCCTCTGTCACGATGGAGATGTAGGTGCGCCCGTTGCGGACTTCAATGTCGATATCGCCGTCGATGTCGGCAATGTCCAGCAGCTCCTCCAAGTAGTCCGCTGCCACGTCGCCCTCTTCCTCCAGGCGGCTGGCTGACGATCCCTTGGGTACGTCAGTTCCCGTGGATTCCCCATTCGCGGACGCGTCCCGGCTCTCGATGATGTCCTCGGAAAGGGCGTGTTCGGTGCTCTCGGCAGACATTACTTCTTCTTCCTGTTCTTGCGTTGTGGCTGGATGCGCTGGGCTTTGGCCTGCGCCACGGCCGCGGCGGCAGCAGCCTCGGCTGCCGCCTCGTCCTTCTTACCGCCCAGGATGGGCAAGGCCGGAAGGCCCTTAGCGGCACGGCGCTCGGCGAGGGCCTTGGCGGCGGGGGATCCCGGCGTCGGCATGCGGCGGATGACGAAGAACTGCTGTGCCATGGTCCAAAGGTTGGTGGTGGTCCAGTAGATCAGGACACCGATGGGGAAGTTGATGCCGCCGACGCCAAAGACGATGGGCAGGATGTAGAGCATCATTTTCTGCTGGCGCATGAACGGGCTGGCCATGGCCTCTTCGGACATGTTCTTGGCCATGATCTGCTTCTGCGTAATGAACTGCGAGGCCGTCATGGCAAGGATCATGAGGATGGAGAGGATCCAGACGGCGGTCTGGTTGCCGAGCCCTCCGCCGTGCAGCAAGGAGGCCGAAAGGGGCGCCCCGAAGATGCTGGATTCATCGAACTGCACCACCTGCTCGTGGCTCATGGCGCCGATGCCTTTGCCCTGCGTTTTCGCGGATGTGATGCCGGAGAGCACCTGGAACAGTGCGAAGAAGAACGGCATCTGGATCAGCATGGGGAGGCAGGCAGAGAACGGGTTGGTGCCGTGCTTCTTATACATGGCCATCTGTTCCTGGGCCATGGCCTGGCGGGACAGCTGGTCGGTCTTGCCCTTGTACTTGTCCTGGAGCTTCTTCAGGTCAGGTTGCAGCAGCTGCATTCCGCGCTGGGCCTTGATCTGCTTGACGAACACGGGAATCAAGGCGGCACGGATCACCAGTACCAGCCCGATAATGGACAGCGTCCACGTCCAGCCGGAGGCTTCCGGCAGGCCGATGCTGCTCAGCCCTTCGTGGAAGCCCACCATGATGATGGAAACAAGCCACTTGAACGGAAACATGATTGTTTCAAAGAAGTCCATACGATATCCCTATTCGTCAGGCCGCAGTGCGGCCTTCTCCATCAGACTGCGCAGCCAGGTATTGGTCCGGGTTGTTCAGTACAACAATTGTGGGGGTCTGGTTTTCAGGCCAGTGGCGGTGGCCGGCGGGGACGTGGTCCACACCGCCGGCGTTCCAGGGATGGCAGCGCGCCAGGCGCCGGGCTGCCAGCCAGCTTCCTTTGACGGCGCCGTGCACCGTTATCGCCTCGAGGGCATAGGCCGAGCACGAAGGAAAGAAGCGGCAGACCTGGCCGTACAAGGGTGAAATCACCTTGCGGTAGGCCTTCAATAAAAGAATGAGTATGTTGCGGGGCAGGTTCCAGAGGAACAGCGCAACTGCTGCGGCACTACGTCGGAGACAGGTAACGACGACGGCGGTGGCGTTACGCACGCAGTGTCCCCTCCTGTGTAGTACCGGCCGAACTGTTGGCGGCAGCCCTTGCAGGGCGGCCGGCCAGCCGGGTCATCGTTGATTCCAATGCGGCATTGTAATCCGACAGCAGCTGGTCCCAGCTGGCAGTTGCGGACGCAGGAAGCGCCCGGACCACTATGGCAAACCCGGTGCCGTACTCGCGCAGCGAGGCAGCACCTGCTTCTCTCAGTCTCCTCTTAACGAGGTTCCTGGCCACAGCGTTCCCTACACTCTTGGAAACGATGAACCCGATCCGGCTGGGTTCGTCGGCAGCAATAGCTGCCGTATATAACACTACGTTCCGGCGTCCATTGCGGACACCGGAACGTACAGTTGTTGAAAAATCGGCTGCAGTCCTCAAACGGTTACGGGTGGCCAGCACCTTAAACTCGCAAAGAAATGTCTACCGACAAGTCAGTTATTTACGCCGACAGCTCGGTACGGCCCTTGCCACGACGGGCCGCCAGGATGGCGCGGCCGGCACGGGTACGCATACGAAGGCGGAAGCCGTGCTTCTTGGCTCGACGGCGGTTATTCGGCTGAAAAGTCCGCTTGCTCACGTTAGTTACTCCAGTGGATCAAAGGTGCGCCCACCGTATGGGGAAGAACTGGCCGACGCTAAGTTTTGTATATGCACGCTTCCCCCGGCTGCTCAAGCGCACTGCGCCTAAGAGATTCAGATGGGGCCAAAAAGCGGACACAAAGGACTTCACAACGTTAGGGCAACCTGAACCCCTGAGTCAAACTGAGGCTCCACGTGCGGGCTATCCCCAACTGTGCTTAACCTGCCCTCCGAGGCTGTGGATGAAGTGGCTCACAGGGCCGTTTTGGAAACCACATCCATGTAATTATCCACAAGCCCCTTGCCAGCTATCTTCTAGGCTTTTCATCCCCTAGAGTGGCCCAGTAGCCGATTATCCACGTGCTGTGCATAACCCTGTGGATGAAGCTGAACCCATCCTGGTTCAAGACTCGCGGCTGCAGGCAATGCAGGCAAAGCAAGTTTTGAGGGAACCGA
Organism: Pseudarthrobacter sp. GA104; assembly: GCF_009741265.1. Lineage (GTDB taxonomy): Bacteria > Actinomycetota > Actinomycetes > Actinomycetales > Micrococcaceae > Arthrobacter. Next base: position 2,209,481 of record NZ_WOWL01000001.1, on the reverse strand, counting down.
TTGATGACAGTAGACGAAGCCAACCACGCCAATACTGTCGGAAGTTCCTGGCGGCGCGTTGTCAGCCTGCTGGAACAGGACCACCGTGTCTCACCACGGCAGCGTGGCTTTGTCATCCTTGCCCAGGCGCAGGGCCTGATCGGGTCCACGCTCCTGGTGGCAGTTCCCAACGAACTCACCCGCGAAGTGCTCCAGACGCAGGTCAAGGACGCCCTGGATGACGCACTGCACAACGTTTTCTCCGAGGACATCCGGTGCGCCATCGACGTGGACACGGACCTGGTTCCCATCCACAAAGAACCCGAGCCCGTCGTCGTCGAGCCGTCCTTCTCCCCGGACCAGCTCATCGAACAGAAGCCGCAGCCCATGCTGCCCAGCACTTCGCACGAGTTCGGCCGCCTGAACCCGAAGTACGTCTTCGACACCTTCGTCATTGGTTCCTCCAACCGCTTCGCCCACGCTGCGGCCGTCGCCGTCGCTGAAGCGCCGGCAAAGGCCTACAACCCGCTGTTCATTTACGGTGATTCGGGGCTGGGCAAGACGCACCTGCTGCACGCCATCGGCCACTATGCCCGCCGGCTCTACAGCGGCATCCGCGTCCGCTACGTCAACTCGGAAGAGTTCACCAACGACTTCATCAACTCCATCCGTGACGATGAGGGCGCCAGCTTCAAGACCACCTACCGCAACGTGGATGTTCTGCTCATCGATGACATCCAGTTCCTCGCGGGCAAGGACCGGACGTTGGAGGAGTTCTTCCACACTTTCAATTCCCTGCACAACAACAACAAGCAGGTGGTCATCACTTCGGACCAGCCGCCCAAGCTGCTGGCAGGATTCGAGGACCGCATGAAGTCCCGCTTCGAGTGGGGCCTCCTCACGGACATCCAGCCGCCGGAACTCGAAACCCGCATCGCCATCCTCCGCAAGAAGGCCCTGAGCGAAGGTCTCTCTGCTCCCGATGACGCACTGGAATACATCGCATCCAAGATTTCCAGCAACATCCGTGAACTTGAGGGTGCACTGATCCGGGTCACTGCCTTTGCAAGCCTCAACCGGCAGCCCGTGGATGTGGCACTTGCGGAGATGGTCCTCAAGGACCTAATTACCGACGACGGCGCCCAGGAGATCACGTCCGGCCAGATCCTCCAGCAGACGGCCGAGTACTTCAAGCTGAGCATGGAAGAGCTGTGCAGCAAGTCGCGGACCAGGACCCTGGTGACGGCGCGCCAGATTGCCATGTACCTCTGCCGCGAGCTCACGGACATGTCGCTGCCGAAGATCGGCCAGGAACTTGGCGGCCGCGACCACACCACAGTGATCCACGCTGACAGGAAGATCCGCGAACTGATGGCCGAGCGGCGTGTGATCTACAACCAGGTAACTGAGCTGACCAACCGGATCAAGCAGCAGCAGCGCGACTCCTAGCCGGCCGCACCCATACCTTATTAACAGGTGCATGTGGATAAGCCTGTGGATACTTAAGGGGACAACCGCGGTTAATGGGCTTAAAACCCTTAAGGCGCCTGTGGATTCGCAAAACCGCAAAAAATCTTGTCCCCATCCACACCCTGTTTAAAACCTGCGCCGCCCACAGTGGATGAACAGGGCTTAACCGCTGGAACCCGCGGCAGGGGAAGGTTATCCACAGTTTCCACAGCAGTTATTAACACTACTAATCCCAAAAAATTGAAATCCCTCAAACAACAAGACCTGTGCGCTCGTCCAGACCACACCGGGCCGGGCGGCCCTCCGGGCAGTCGGGACCATCGGGGATGGGTTAATCCCCGATCTTCCGGCTAAGCTGTCAGCAGCGCTCCCATCCTTGGGTTTTCGTGTGGTTCCTGCAGCACGGACCATGCAGGTTCAGGTGGTGGGGCACCCCACTTTTTGGAACTGCCTGCGGGAAGTTCCAGGTCTTATGGCAGCAGCAATGAAAGGCGGCACCCTTCCGTGAAGTTCAGAGTCGATCGGGACGTCCTGGCAGAAGCCGTCACCTGGACAGCCCGGTCGTTGTCTCCGCGGCCGCCGGTGCCCGTCCTGTCCGGCCTGCTGTTGAAGGCCGAAGCGGGCACCGTGAGCCTCTCCAGCTTTGACTACGAGACCTCCGCCCGGCTGGAAATCACAGCGGACATCCGGGACGAAGGCACCATCCTGGTATCCGGCCGGCTCCTGGCCGACATCTGCCGCAGCCTCCCCTCGGCACCGGTCGACGTCGAAACCGACGGCAACAAAGTCACGCTGACCTGCCGCCGAAGCAGCTTCCATCTCGCCACGATGCCCGAGGCCGAGTACCCGCCGCTTCCCGCACTCCCGCCCATCAGCGGAACTGTCCCCGGTGATTCCTTCGCCCAGGCGGTGTCACAGGTCATCATTGCCGCCAGCAAGGATGACACGCTGCCCATCCTCACCGGCGTGCGGATGGAAATCGAGGACGACCTCATCACGCTGCTCGCCACTGACCGGTACCGCCTTGCCATGCGTGAAGTGCCGTGGAAGCCGGTCACCCCGGGCATCTCCACCAGCGCCCTGGTCAAGGCAAAAACCCTGAACGAAGTTGCCAAGACCCTCGGCAACAGCGGTGACATCAACCTTGCCCTCGCCGACGACGACAGCAGGCTGATCGGTTTCGAAAGCGGCGGACGAACCACCACCTCATTGCTGGTGGACGGGGACTACCCCAAGATCCGCTCGCTGTTCCCGGACTCGACTCCCATCCATGCCACGGTTCAGACCCAGGAGCTTGTTGAAGCGGTGCGCCGTGTCTCCCTGGTAGCTGAACGCAACACCCCCGTTCGGCTCGCCTTCACCCAGGGGCTCCTGAACCTGGACGCCGGTACCGGCGAGGACGCCCAGGCTTCCGAGGAACTTGAGGCCCAGCTTTCCGGTGACGACATCACCGTGGCCTTCAACCCCCACTACCTGGTGGAAGGACTCAGCGTGATCGAGACCAAGTTCGTCCGGTTCTCGTTCACCACTGCGCCCAAGCCGGCCATGATCACAGCCCAGGCGGACGCCGACGGCGAGGACCAGGATGACTACCGCTACCTGGTGATGCCGGTCCGCCTGCCCAACTAGCCCCCTCCAACTAGGTAGCGCCAAGTGTCGTTTTGGAGGTTCAAAACGACACTTAGCGCTACCTAGTTGGGAACACGGTCCCGCAGCCACACCTCTAGCGCAGAAACGAGTTCCAGAATGCACATTGGACTGATCGGCCTTGGCAAAATGGGATTCAACATGCGCGAACGCCTGCGCAAGGGCGGCGTGGAGGTCACCGGTTTCGACCGGAACCCGGACATCACCGACGTCGCCACCCTTGATGAACTCCTTGCCGCAGTCCCGGTGCCGCGGTTGATCTGGGTCATGGTTCCCGCCGGTGAGATCACGGACGCCGTCATCAAGGAACTTGGCGACAAACTCGCCGAGGGCGACCTGGTGATCGACGGCGGAAACTCGCGGTTCACGGAGGACCAGAAACACGGTGAACTCCTCGCCGCCAAGGGCATCCGCTTTGCGGACTGTGGCGTCTCCGGCGGAGTCTGGGGCCTGCAGAACGGTTACGGCCTGATGGCGGGCGGAGATGCTGCGGATATCGAACGCGCCCTTCCGGTGTTTGATGCCCTGCGCCCGGAGGGCGAACGTGAGGACAGCTTTGTGCACGTGGGCGGGATCGGCGCAGGGCATTACGCCAAGATGGTCCACAACGGGATCGAATACGGCCTGATGCAGGCATACGCCGAGGGATACCAGCTGCTGGCTTCCAAAGACATCATCAACGACCTTCCCGGAACCTTCCGCGCCTGGCAAAAAGGCACGGTGGTCCGGTCCTGGCTGCTGGACCTGTTGGTCAAGGCGCTGGATGAAGACCCGGGATTGAAGAACATTGACGACTACGTCGAGGATTCGGGCGAGGGCAGGTGGACGGTGGAAGAGGCCATTGCCAACGCAATTCCCGCCCCGGCCATCACTGCGGCACTGTTCGCCCGCTTCGAATCGCGCGAGGACAGCTCACCGGCCATGAAGATGGTATCCGCACTGCGCCACCAGTTCGGCGGCCACGCCACCCGCCCCGCCAAGTAGCATCCAGCCGGGAACCGCGAGGTTCCCAGAATTGCCGAAAACCGCGTGTACCTCGAACACCTCTCCCTGACCGACTTCCGCAGCTACGCCCAGGTTGACCTTGCCCTGGCTCCGGGCGTCACAGTCCTGGTGGGATACAACGGCATCGGCAAGACCAACCTGATGGAGGCCATCGGCTACCTGGCCACCCTCAGCTCCCACCGCGTCAGCTCGGATGCACCCCTCCTGCGGTTTGGAACGGACCGGGCGTTGGTGCGGGCCCGCCTGGTCCGGGGCGGGCAGACTACGGTCCTGGAACTTGAAATCAACGCAGGGCGGGCAAACCGCGGCCGGATCAACCGCAGTAATCCGGTGCGCGCCCGTGACCTGCTCGGCATATGCCAAACGGTCCTCTTCGCTCCGGAGGACCTGGCCCTGGTCAAGGGAGATCCCTCGAACCGGCGCCGCTTCCTGGATGAGCTGCTCGCGAGCCTTATTCCGCATCATGCCGCGACCCGCAGCGACTACGACCGCGTGTTGAAGCAGCGCAACGCGCTGCTGAAGTCTGCCCGGGCGGGCAAATTCACTCCTGCCCATGAGGCAACCCTCGACGTGTGGGACCAGCACATGGCGAAGGCCGGCGCCGAACTGCTCCACGCCAGGCTTGAACTGGTGGAGCGGCTGCGCCCGCATCTGGCGCGGGCATATGCGGACCTCACCGACGCGTCAAAACCGGCAGACGCCGTCTACCGCTCCACCCTCCAGAGCCAGATGGACGACGACGGCGCAGCGCTCCCTCCCGCCGCGGGCACCGCGGCCGGAGGTACTTCGCCGGACGTGGAAGACCTGCGCCGGTTCTCTGTGGACGAGTTGGCGGAGCGGTACGTCCGCGCCTTCGCCGAATCCCGCCGGAAGGAAATCGAACGGGGCATTTCGCTCGTGGGACCGCACCGCGACGAGCTGGAACTCATCCTGGGCCAGGCGCCGGCCAAGGGTTATGCCTCGCATGGCGAAACATGGTCCATGTGCCTCTCGCTGCGGCTCGCCTCCTACTATGTGATGCTGGACGACGCCCGTACCGGAGGGTCTGCTCCCATCCTGATCCTCGACGACGTTTTTGCCGAGCTGGACGTCCAGCGGCGGCGTAAACTGGCCGCAATAGTCTCCGGCGCGGAGCAGGTCCTGGTGACCGCCGCCGTCGACGCCGACATCCCGGAAGAGCTGTCCGGACGGCGGGTGAAGGTCATCCCGGGAGGTATTGATGAGCAGGGACAATGAGAAGGGCGGCGGGCTCCAGCCCGGCCGCGATCCCGACAACATCGATGCCCCGCAGGTTGCCCTGAACCGGATGCGGGAAGCAGCCGCAGCCCGCGGCGAAATCCGCAGGGCAGCGCACCGCCCGGGCACCTCAAAGGCGAAAAAGGGCACCCGCGACACCCGAGGCTTCAGCCAGTTCCACGCCACGGGCCGCGACCCCCTTGGCCTGGGCAAGGTGGTGGGACGCCTGGTGGCGGAACGCGGCTGGACCTCCCCGGTGGCGGTGGGGTCCGTGATGGCTGAATGGGCAACCCTGGTTGGTCCTGAAATCTCGGCCCACTGCGTCCCGGAAAGTTTCACCGACACCACCCTGCACGTCCGGTGCGACTCAACCGCCTGGGCCACCCAGCTGCGCCTGCTAAGCACCAGCCTCCTGGAGAAGTTCCGGGTGGAGCTGGGCGACGGAGTGGTAACCAGCATCAAGGTGCTCGGCCCTGCGGCACCGAGCTGGCGCAAGGGCGGCCGCTCGGTAAACGGCCGGGGCCCCCGGGACACTTACGGGTAGTGCCGGCACCGGACTCTTGAAAATCCGCCCAACGGCGTGTAGAGCGCTGTAAGGGACGCCGGGCGTATAGGCACCCGGAGGCCGTACTTCCAGCGCGCCCTAGGCGCGGCCAATGCCCTCGCATGGGCACAGCACTGTCCGCCGACGGCCCTGGAATGCGGGGAAATGGGCTGTCGCGCGGTAGAATCGGTGTAGATAACTGGGCGCGGGTGAAACGTTGACTGAGTCCGTTTTCGCGCGCTCACAGCACGCGGAGTGCGGATCCCCACCGTCAGCAGGCCACCGGCGCTATAAGTTTGTGCCTGTTGGCGGATGACTTTCCTGATCCAGGAGGGGACTCGGCCGGCCATCATCGAGAACAGAGGAGTCGACAGCGCCTGTGGCTAACGACAATACAGATATTCTGGCAGCTGAATCCGCAGTCGAGGATGCCCGTACGCCTGACACCCCGGCCGCATCGGCGACGCCGCGTGAATACGGTGCCAGCGACATCACTGTCCTTGAAGGCCTGGAGGCGGTACGGAAGCGCCCGGGCATGTACATCGGTTCTACAGGACCGCGCGGACTCCACCACCTCGTCTACGAAGTTGTTGATAACTCGGTGGATGAGGCCCTTGCAGGCTACTGCACCCACATCGAGGTTGTCCTGCAGGCCGACGGCGGCGTGAAAGTGGTGGACGACGGCCGCGGCATTCCCGTGGACATGCACCCTACGGAGCACAAGCCCACGGTTGAAGTGGTCATGACCATCCTGCACGCCGGCGGAAAGTTCGGCGGCGGCGGTTATGCCGTGTCCGGCGGCCTCCACGGCGTCGGCATCTCCGTGGTCAATGCCCTCTCCAGCCGCGTGGATACTGAAGTGCGGCGCCAGGGCCATGTCTGGCGGATGTCCTTCGCGGACGGCGGCAAGCCGCAGGGCAGCCTGGTCAAGGGTGAGGAAACGGACCTCACCGGTACCACCCAGACCTTCTACCCGGATCCCGCGATCTTCGAAAGCACCGAATTCGACTTTGAGACGCTGCGCGCCCGCTTCCAGCAGATGGCCTTCCTCAACAAGGGCCTTCGCATCACGCTGACGGACGAGCGCACCGCTGCTGAGGCGGATGCCGACGCCGACCTGGACCTGGACGCCGTCGTCACCGAGGGCGAAGTCAGTGCAGAGCACCGCACCGTGGTGTACCAGTACGACGAAGGCCTGCTGGACTACGTCAAGCACCTGAACTCCGGCAAAAAGGTGGATGTGGTCCACGAAGACGTCATCGCCTTCGAAACCGAGGACAAAGAACGCAAGATAGCCCTCGAAATGGCGATGCAGTGGACCAACGCCTACTCGGAGAGTGTGCACACGTACGCCAACACCATCAACACCCATGAAGGCGGAACCCACGAAGAAGGCTTCCGCGCTGCCATGACGTCCCTGATCAACCGCTACGCGCGTGAAAAGGGAATCATCAAGGAAAAAGACGACAACCTCACCGGTGACGACATCCGCGAAGGCCTTACCGCCGTCATTTCCGTCAAGCTTGCCGAACCCCAGTTCGAAGGCCAGACCAAGACCAAACTCGGCAACTCCGAGGTCAAGGGCTTCGTCCAGCGCGTGGTAACTGACGGACTGGGTGACTGGCTGGAACGCAACCCCGGGCCCGCCCGGGACGTCATCCGGAAGGCGATCTCCGCAGCGCAGGCCCGAATGGCCGCACGCAAGGCACGGGACAACGCCCGCCGGAAGAGCCCGCTGGAATCCTTCGGCATGCCGGGCAAGCTCTCTGACTGCTCCTCGAAGAACCCGGAAAAGTGCGAGGTCTACATCGTCGAGGGTGACTCCGCCGGCGGCTCCGCAAAACGCGGCCGCAATCCGGAGACCCAGGCCATCCTGCCCTTGCGCGGAAAGATCCTGAACGTGGAGCGCGCACGCCTGGACAAAGCGTTGGGCAATGCCGAAGTCCAGTCCATGATCACCGCCTTTGGAACCGGTATTGGAGAGGATTTCGACCTCTCCAAGCTCCGCTACCACAAGATCGTCCTGATGGCGGATGCCGACGTGGACGGACAGCACATCACCACCCTGCTGATGACGCTGCTGTTCCGCTACATGCGCCCCCTCATTGAGAACGGCTATGTCTACCTTGCCCAGCCGCCGCTGTACCGCATCAAGTGGTCCAACGCAGCCCATGATTACGTCTACAGCGACCGCGAACGCGACGCGAAACTCGTGGCCGGCCAGGCGGCCGGACGCCGGATCCCCAAGGACAACGGCATCCAGCGCTACAAGGGCCTCGGCGAAATGGACTACACCGAACTGTGGGACACCACCATGGATCCGGACCACCGCACCCTGCTGCAGGTGACGATGGACGATGCCCTCGCGGCGGACCAGATCTTCTCGGTCCTGATGGGCGAGGACGTTGAATCACGCCGCAACTTCATTCAGCAGAACGCCAAGGACGTCAGGTTCCTCGATATCTAGGAAGCACGCTGTCCTAATATTCGGAATCTCACATATACCTGAAACGGAAATTAATTAATGAGCGACGAAACACCCGAGAACCCGGCCTCCGACGCCGGCACTCCGGACACCGTTCTTGAAGGCGACGTGCTGATCGACCGCGTGGAGCAGGTGGACCTCCAGACAGAAATGCAGCGGTCCTACCTGGACTACGCCATGGCTGTCATTGTTGGCCGTGCCCTCCCGGACGTCCGGGACGGCCTGAAGCCGGTCCACCGCCGGGTCCTTTACGCGATGTTCGACGGCGGCTACCGGCCTGACCGTTCCTTCAACAAGTGTGCCCGTGTGGTGGGCGAGGTCATGGGCCAGTACCACCCGCACGGCGATACGGCGATCTACGACGCTTTGGTCCGCCTCATCCAGGACTGGACCATGCGCTACCCCCTGGCCCTCGGCCAGGGCAACTTCGGCTCCCCGGGCAATGATGGCGCTGCGGCACCCCGGTACACCGAAACGAAGATGGCCCCGCTTGCCATGGAAATGGTCAGGGACATCGACGAGGAAACCGTCGATTTCCAGGACAACTACGACGGCAAGAACCAGGAACCCACGATCCTGCCTGCAAGGTTCCCCAACCTGCTGGTGAACGGGTCCTCCGGCATCGCCGTCGGCATGGCCACCAACATTCCGCCGCACAACCTGCGCGAAGTGGCGGACGGCGTGCAGTGGTACCTGGCCAACCCCGGCGCCAGCCGCGAAGAACTGCTGGAAGAACTCCTGCTGCGGATCAAGGGTCCCGATTTCCCCACCGGCGCCACCATCCTGGGCCACAAGGGCATCGAGGATGCCTACCGGACCGGCCGCGGCTCCGTCACCATGCGCGCAGTGGTAAATGTCGAAGAGCTGCAGGGACGCACCTGCCTGGTGGTCACCGAGCTGCCGTACCAGGCAAACCCGGACAACCTGGCCATCAAGATCGCCGAACTGGTCAAGGACGGCAAGATCCAGGGCATTGCGGACCTCCGCGACGAGACCTCCGGACGCACGGGCCAGCGCCTGGTCATCGTGCTCAAGCGCGATGCCGTGGCCAAGGTGGTGCTGAACAACCTTTACAAGCACACCGAACTGCAAAGCAACTTCTCCGCCAACATGCTGGCCATTGTTGACGGCGTCCCCCGCACCCTGAGCCTGGACGCCTTCATCCGGCACTGGGTGACCCACCAGATGGATGTCATTGCCCGCCGCACACGGTACCGGCTGCGCAAGGCCGAGGAAGAGGCCCACATCCTGCGGGCGCTCCTGAAGGCACTGGACATGCTGGACGAGGTGATCGCCCTCATCCGCGCGTCCAACACCACCGAAGCGGCACGCGACGGACTGATGGAACTGCTCGACATCGACGAGCTCCAGGCCCGCGCCATCCTTGACATGCAGCTGCGCCGCCTCGCCGCCCTGGAACGGCAAAAGATCCAGGACCGGCACTCCGAGCTTGAAGCGTTGATCGCCGAGTACAACGAAATCCTTGGCTCGGAGCAGCGCCAGCGCGAGATCATCAGCACCGAGCTCGGCGAGATCGTGGACAAGCACGGGGACGATCGCCGTACCCGGATCCTCATGGGATTCGACGGCGACATGTCCATGGAAGACCTCATTCCCGAAGAGGAGATGGTGGTCACCATTACGCGCGGCGGCTACGTCAAGCGCACCCGCAGCGACAACTACCGTTCGCAGCAGCGCGGCGGCAAGGGCATCAAGGGTGCCCAGCTCCGCGGCGACGACGTGGTGGAGCACTTCTTCGTCACCACCACCCACCACTGGCTGCTCTTCTTCACCAACCTGGGCCGCGTCTACCGCGCCAAGGCCTATGAGCTGATGGAGGCGGGCCGCGATGCCAAGGGCCAGCACGTGGCCAACCTCATGGCGTTCCAGCCGGACGAACACATCGCCCAGGTCCTGGACCTGAAGGACTACCAGCAGGCGCCGTACCTGGTCCTGGCCACCAAGCGAGGGCTGGTCAAGAAGACCCGGCTCGAGGATTACGACACCAACCGTTCCGCCGGCGTGATTGCCATCAACCTGCGCGACGGCGACGAGCTGGTGTCCGCGCAGCTGGTTTCGGAAACCGACGACCTCCTGCTGGTGTCCCGCAAGGGCCAGTCCATCCGTTTCACCGCCACCGAGGATGCCCTCCGGCCCATGGGCCGGGCAACCTCCGGAGTCACCGGAATGAAGTTCCGCGAGGAGGATGAGCTGCTGGCCGCCAATGTGGTGACTGACGGCTCCTACGTCTTCATCGTGACCGAGGGCGGGTACGCCAAACGGACAGCGGTGGAGGAATACCGGCTCCAGGGACGCGGCGGGCTGGGCATCAAGGTAGCCAAGCTTGCCGAAGAACGCGGCGACCTCGTGGGCGCGCTGATCGTCCAGGAAGAGGATGAGGTGCTGGTGGTCATGGAGGGCGGCAAAGTGGTCCGGTCCTCCGTTGCCGGCGTCCCCGCCAAGGGTCGTGACACCATGGGCGTGATCTTTGCCAAGCCGGACAAAAACGACCGGATTATCGAGGTGGCACGCAACAGCGAACGCGGCCTCGAGGGCGAGGAATCACCGGAGGATGACGTAACGTTGGCTGAAGACGGCGGATCCCTCGAGGAATCAGCCAGCCCAGCATTGGCAGAAGAACCACCGGCCGTTGAGTCAGAGGACGCCTCGGGCAACGCTGAGCAGAACGAAGACTACACGGAGGTAACGAGTGAGTAATCCCGACTCATTTCCCAAGTCGAACAGTACGGTTCCCGACGGCAGCCGGCCCTCAGCCGCTCCACGGGTAAACGCCCCCGTTCGTCCGCAACAGCGCCCTGCCGCCCCTGCCGCCGCCCAGGGGCAGCGCCCGGCAGTCCCCGGCCAGCGTCCGGCCCAGGGCGACCGGCCGGCGGGACCGCCGGCCCAGCGTCCCGTGGGACAGCCCGGCCAGCGCCCGGCACCCGGCCAGCGACCGCCGTCGGCCGGTCCAGGGCAAGGCACCCCGGGCCTCGTCAAGCCTGCTCCGAAAGCGAAGGTCCGGCGTGCACGGCTGCTGATCAGCAAGGTGGACCCGTGGTCCGTCCTCAAGATGGCTTTCCTGCTGTCCGTGGCACTGGGAATTGTCACCGTGGTGGCCGCCATTGTGCTGTGGACTGTTCTTGACCTCACCGGAATCTTCGACCAAGTGGACAGCCTGTTGGGTACCCTGGCCGGCTCCGAAGGCGGCGGCTTCGAGCTGAAGAAGGTGGCTTCCCTGGGCCAGGTGGCATCCTTCGCCACCATCATCGCGGTAGTGAACGTGGTCCTGCTGACCGCGCTCTCCATGCTTTCCGCCGTGCTCTACAACATCTCTGCCACCCTTGTGGGCGGCATTGGCGTCACCCTCACGGACGACTAGTTCCCTGTTTTCGCCGGCCAGATACCGGCGAAAACGCCCGATTTGAGATCGGGCCGGGATGTGCTGTAAAGTCATGTCTCGGCCCGATGAGGCATCGGGGCGTATAGCTCAGGCGGTTAGAGCGCTTCGCTGATAACGAAGAGGTCCCAGGTTCAAGTCCTGGTACGCCCACGGAACCTGTGCAGGTTCAAGCAGGTCTGGTTCGCGTAACCCGCAGCCGGACCGGAACGGGGAGCATGTGAAGAAGTTGCTTGTACTGGCAGCGGCGATCGCAGGCGTCCTGCTCTACCGGAAAGCACAGGAATCCGAAGCCCGGAAAGATGCCTGGAGCAAGTCAACCGACTCGGTGGACTAGCGCCGGGACCCGGACTGGAGCTGGTCAAAGGCCTCCAGGTTCTAGGGTATGATTGACGGGTTGCTTCTTATGGGGGCATGGCGCAATTGGTAGCGCACCTGCTTTGCAAGCAGGGGGTTCGGGGTTCGAGTCCCCGTGCCTCCACCATAGGAAAGTCCCGGTCAGCGGAAACGCCGGCCGGGACTTTTGCTTTGTCCGCGGCATGAGCTCAAACAGCAGTCGAACTGCGCATTAGGGTTGGTCAGTGAACTTCTTTCTTGCAGCCCTCGGCGTCCTGGGCGTCGCGTCATCCGGTCCGCTGATTGCTGCCACCCTGGGCGCCACCACTGTGAGTGCACTCGCCATTGCCTTTTGGCGCAATGCGATCGGCGCGGCCGTGATGGCCTCCCCCACTCTCGTCCGGGAGCCCCGGCAATTCGGCAGGATCACCAAACGTGAGTTTCGCTGGTGCCTGCTGGCCGCCATTGCCCTGGCATTCCACTTTGCCTGCTTCATCACCTCGCTGCAGCTCACCTCTGTCGCGGCAGCTACTGCGCTGGTGTGCCTGCAGTCGGCGTGGATCGCGGTGTTTCAACTCTTCCGCGGGACCCGCCACCGTTGGCAGGTGCTGGCCGGGCTGGGCATTGCTTTCGGCGGTGTTGTAGCCATCACCGGGTTTGACATGGGGTCCTCCCCGCAGGCCCTGCTGGGTGACCTCCTGGCCGTGGCCGGCGGCGCGCTGGCCGGCCTTTACACACTGGCAGGCGGTAAGGCCCGGCAAAGCATGACGACGGGCACCTACACCACCCTCTGCTACGGGATGTGTGCAGCATTCGTGGCCGTCATGGCTCTGCTGGCCGGGCAACCGCTGGCGGGCTTCGAAGCGGCGGGCTGGCTGGGGATCCTGGCGATCACAGTCTGCGCGCAGCTTGTGGGCCACACAGCGTTCAATCACCTGCTGGCCACCATGAGCCCGCTGCTGGTGTCCATGATCATCCTTCTGGAAATTCCGGGGGCTGCGCTGCTCGCCGCGGTCTTCCTCAAGGAGACGCTCCCGGCCGGAACCTATGCCGGGCTGGGCCTGATTCTGGCCGGACTCGCCGTCGTCGTGACGGGCCAAAGGTCGGGCAGGTCCGGGCGCCGGGGAAGGCCAGCGCGGAACGGGCAGGAGGAACCGCCGTCGGACCGCCCGCTTGCAGAGCTGGGAACGGACTGAGGGCGCCCTGTCCGGCGGCCTACTGGCCGCCGCGGCGCACAGGCTGGGCCGTGTTGACCGTGTGGATGGCCCGGAGGAGCTTTGCGGGGAAGTACACCGAAAAGAACACCACCATGGGAGCCTTTAGCGCCATCTTCTTTACGTTGTGGGCCTTGTAGGTACGGTCGAACCGCGTGACGTAATAGCGGTAGTCCCGCGGTGAGTCCTCCAGCCGCCGGGCGGACATGCCGGAGACCATCTGCGGGCAGTACTGGATTTTCAGGTCGTGTTCGGCGAGGTGCAGGGACAGATCGATGTCCTCATGCATCTCGTCCTTTTCATCAAGGCAGGTCTCTGCCCGGATGGCGTCCCAGGCGGAGGAGCGGAGGGCCATGTTGGAGCCGAACAGGAAGTGGTACTGGTGTTTAGCCAGCTTCAGCATCAGCTGGCGCATTTTGTCATCGGCTTTGAGCCCGAACCGGCGCATGGGCATGTCGTAATAGACCACCGGACCCGTGGCCGCCTGGACTGACTGGTCCACGAACGCCCTCTGCACCTGCTCCACCCAGTCGGGCTCCACTACCGAATCGGCATCGATCCGGCCCAGGACATCTCCCGTGGCGTTGTCCAGCCCGAAGTTCCGGGTGGGAATAAGGCCCTGCTGCTGATCCTGGCTCAACAGCACCAGCGGGCTTTCCGGGTATTCGAGCTGCATTTGGCGCACGATGTCAGCGGTCCGGTCCTTGGAAAGGTTGTCCACCACCACGATCTCGTGGGCCGGGACCGACTGGTAGATGGCAGCTATCAGGCACTGCCTGATAACGCCCTCCTCGTTGTAGGCCGGGATGACAATGGATACGCGGGGCAGGTTTGCTGCGTCGTTCAAGGCATCCCCAGAGGGTTGTTGGGCTGGCATCAGTTCAAATCTAGCATCCAACCGCAGCCGCTCCCGGATGGCGGAAACCACGGGAGACGGGAAAAGGGCCCCGCCGGCGGCGGAGCCCTTTCCGGCTGAGCTCTCCGGCCTTGGCCGGACGACACAGCGGACAGCTGATCAGGACTGTGTAGTGCCCTTGTTCCCGTTGCTGATGTTGGCTGCGATGTTCTTGGTGGCAGTCTTGGCATCGGTAGCTGGAGCCGCGCTTTCCGAGGCGTCTTCAGCCACGTGCTTTGCCTTTTCCCCGGCGTCCTCGGCCTTGTCCGCCGTGGCGGCGTCGGTCGAAGGGGAAACCGGCGCTGCCGCAGGTTCAGCGGCGTCGGCTGCCTTTTCCTGGACCTCGTTCACTGTGGTGGCCGGAACCGGTGCGGGCGTGGGTGTCACCGGGGAAGGGGTCTTCCACGGATCCTCAACCGGCTTGGATGCCTTCCAGGCAGCTACTGCAGCCGCAACCGCCGCCGCAATGACGCCGAAAACGAGCCAGCCGCGCTTCTTCGGCTTCTCCGGCTCGGCAAGCTGGATCCCTACGGTCCGGCCCGCCTCCGTTGCTGCTGCCTTGAGCTGTGTGCCGGTGGCCTGGGCCTGCTCCTGGATGGCGTGGATGATTCCCACATCCCCAAGCTTCTGCGCAACGGCGTCAACGTGCGCGGGAGTGTTCTCCAGGGTGCGGTGCACGGCCTCCGAGGCGTGGCCGATCTGGTCTGACAGGCGCGGCAGGTATTCAACGACAACCCGGTCACGGGCGTTGAGGATCACCGGGGTGGCCTTGTCCAGGGCCTCATGAAGACGGGGAGAGGCTCCTTCCACAGCTTCGTTGATCTTGGGCGCGAGCTGCGCCAGGCCGTCCTGGATGCGTGGGGTCACGGTGGCCACGCCGTCCGCCAGGTTGTGGGCAGCGGATTTCAAGCCTTCCTGGATCTTTGGCGACGCAGTGTCCAGGCCGTGCTGGAGACGGTCAACAGCTGCTTCCACACGGGGGGCTGCCCAATCCTTGGCGTTCTCTACGGCGCTGGCGACTTGCAGCTCAAGGTCACGGGCAATACGGTCCGACTTCTTCACAACTACCTCCCGGTTAGGTGACGGTTCTGTGGTTAGCCTACGTTGCTTGGTGTTCACCGGCTATTCCCACTGCGGATTTTAGGCGGATTTCACCCAGCGCGGAACTGCCGCCGCAGCCGCAACGGCCCGGATGGGCCATGGAAGAATGGAGGCTATGACTGCCATCGCAACCGCAAAAGCAACCATCCACACGAGCCTCGGCGACATCGCCGTGAACCTCTTCGGCAACCACGCTCCCAAGACCGTCAAGAACTTCGTCGGCCTTGCCACCGGCGAGCAGGCGTGGACCCACCCGGAGACGGGTGAGGACAAGACCGGCACCCCGCTCTACAACGGGACCATCTTCCACCGCATCATCAAGGACTTCATGATCCAGGCCGGCGATCCGCTGGGCCGTGGTGTGGGCGGCCCGGGCTACCAGTTCGATGACGAGATCCACCCGGAACTGAGCTTCAACCAGCCTTACAAGCTGGCCATGGCCAACGCAGGCATCCGCATGGGCAAGGGAACCAACGGTTCGCAGTTCTTCATCACCACCATCCCCACGGACTGGCTCCAGGGGAAGCACACGATCTTCGGTGAAGTGGCTGACGAAGAATCCAAGAAGGTTGTTGACGCAATCGAAGGCGTCCGTACCGGCATGGGTGACCGTCCCGTAGAGGACGTCACCATCAACAGCATCGACATCGAACAGCTGTAACACCGAACCATGAGTTACGGAATTCCGTCGGCTGAGCCGTCCGCGCAGGTTCCGGTATGCCCGCGGCACCCGGACCGGCCCTCCTATGTGCGCTGCCAGCGTTGCGGTCGCCCCGCATGCCCTGACTGCCAGCGGGCGGCCGCCGTCGGATTCCAATGCATTGACTGCGTCAACGAAACAAAACGTTCGACGCCGGAGGTCCGGACGGTCTATGGCGGCGTCGCCGCTGCTGGCAAGCCTTTGGTGACGTTCGGAATAATCGCCGTATGTGCTGTGGTGTACGCGCTGCAGTGGCTCATCCCGGGCCAGGCTGTGTACGAACAGTTTGCCTACAACAATGTCTTTGCCACCCCCCAGTACGGGGCGTTCGAGCCGTGGCGCATGTTGACGGCGGCTTTCCTGCACTCACCCGATTCACTGCTGCACATCCTGCTGAACATGTACACGCTGTGGATCTTCGGCCAGGTCCTGGAACCGCTCCTTGGCCGCGTGCGTTTCCTGGCCCTCTACCTGTTGTCGGCCGTGGGGGGTAGCGTCGGCTACCTGCTCCTGAACCCTGTCCTTGTGCCCGGCCAGGGGCTGGTGGGAGTAGTGGGCGCATCCGGCGCGATCTTCGGCCTGTTCGGCGCCATGCTGTTGGTCCAGCGCCAGCGTGGCGGGGACACCCGGCAGCTGTGGGTCCTCATAGCTATTAATGGAGTCATAGGTTTCCTGATTCCCCAGATTGCCTGGCAAGCCCATTTGGGCGGGCTCATTACGGGCGCGCTGTGCGCAGCAGTCCTTGCCTACACTCCCCGCGGGCCCCGGCAGGGCTTCCTCCAGGCCGCCGGACTGATGGCCGTGCTGGCCCTGCTGATAGCCGTCAGCTGGGTGAGGATTTCCGTCTAGTCCCCGCCACGGCTGCCAAGCCGGCCCGAGCAGAAAAACCCTGGCCTCCGAAAGGACGCCAGGGTTTCTGCTTATCCACAGCAGTTATCCACATTGTTGGTAACTTACATCCCTGTAGTTCTCCGTTCGGCCCTTCAGCTACCGCGGAGTAGCAGGGATTTTGCGGTGCAGGTTCCATTCTTCTCCACATCTGTGGATAACTGTTGGGGATAGGGGTGTGCTTAAGTGGACAAACAGCCCGTAAAAAGCCGTTCTGTGGATAACGCGGTGAAAACCCCCTGGCACCACTGGTTCTCCCCGGGTCAGGGACGTCCCATCAACAGGGTTATGCACATTGTTAATAAAGAACAGCGGTGTAGTTTTTGGCTGTTTGCGCCGCTGCATCGCAATGTGCGGGCCACTGACCTTCCCATGAGTCCCGGCCTGTTTCCACACCTGTGGATAACTTGTGGGTATCCCGATGTTGGTAAGTGGATAAGCTTCAGGTGCCTACCTTTGCGCCTGAGCCCCTTCCCGACAGGAGAATTTATGACCGCCACTGCCCAGCACGTTTTCCTGGACAAGCAGCATCCTGCATTGTGGCGGGCCCTGAACGGATTGGGGCTCAAGGTCAAGGAGGCGGCCCAGGAAGCCGGCATCGAGGTCCGGACCATGGAGCTGCTTAATGTACGCATTTCGCAGCTGAACGGCTGCGCCTTCTGCCTGGACCTCCACGTCAGAGAAGCTGTCGAGGCGGGCGAGACCCCGCAGAGGCTGGCGGTACTTCCTGCATGGCGCGACACAGCACTTTTCACGGAGAAGGAACGTGCTGCACTGGCGTTGACCGAGAGCATCACGGAATTGCCTGGTCACGGTCCACAGGAGCACGAGGAGTCTTACGCCCGGGAGCACCTCACCGAGGAAGAGTTCTCCGTGGTGAGCTGGCTGGCCATCACGATGAACGCCTTCAACCGGGTTTCCATCACCAGCCACCACCCGGTCCGGCGTAAGCGGTAGGGCACCGCCTTGTCCTTGGGATTATCCACAGGTATTCCACACTGTTAATAAACGCATGTGCAGTGGGGATCGGCCGTGGCCGCCGTGTGAAAGGCGGCCACGCACGTACATGCGTCGGCAATGCGGCCGTTTATCCCCATTGTGGATAACTTTCCCAACAGCTGGGGATAAAAACAAAACCCTTAGCGGGCAGGAGCGGGCCAGATCCCGGAGGACCCGCGCCGGTGGCTCCCCACCAGGTGGGTGTCCACCATGCCGATCGCTTCCATCAGGGCAAACATGGTGGTGGGGCCGACGAAGGAGAATCCCTTTTTCCTCAGGGCCTTGGAGAGCGCAACGGATTCGGCCGACTGGGTGGGGATGTCCGCATGGACGGCGGGGTGCGGAGTGGAAGCGGGCTGGAACTGCCACACGAAGTCCACCAGCCCGCCGTCCTGGCGCAGCGCGAGGGTGGCTTGGGCGTTGTTGATGGCAGCACGGATTTTCAACCGGTTCCGGACGATGCCTGCATCCTGCATGAGCCGCTCAACGTCGGCGTCGGTGAACAGCGCAACCGCATCCGGGCTGAAACCGGCGAAGGCGTCACGGAACGCGGGGCGCTTGCGAAGGATCGTGGCCCAGGAAAGCCCTGCCTGGAAGCCCTCCAGGCAGATGCGTTCGTAGAGGCCTTGTTCGTCCCTGACCGGCAGGCCCCACTCGGTGTCGTAGTAGTCGCGCATGAGCGGGTCCGTGGACGCCCACGCGGGACGGGCGAGGCCGTCGTCACCTACCAGGACACCGGCAGCGTCAGGAGTCACGCTTTTCTCCTTTAGGATTACCTGCCGGGCCGGCCGGCCGGGAGTGGATCTCGTCCTTGAAGGGGCCTAGGAGCGCCAGCGGGTGGTCATGAGGAAGCCTACGATGGCGATGCCGAACCCGGCTACGATGTTCCACGATTCCCAGGCCTGGACGGGAAAGCGGCCTTCGCTGATGTAGAACGTGATGATCCAGAAGAGCCCGATGATCATCAGGCCGAACATAACGGGCTTGAACCATACCGGGTTGGGCTTGTACGCCTGGGAAGCAGTCTGCTGCGGGGTGCTGGCGGTCTTCTTGCGCGGCTTTGACTCGGGCACTGGCTCTCCTTGGCGGGCTGAGGCAAGATCGGCGGTCCGGCCTTGATATCCTGCAAGAAGGAAATTGCCAGCGGTCTGCGCGATCTTGGTCAAATCTGGATTCTTACTAGCAGCCAATTCTAGCCGTAGTTCAGGGGCCGCCGGTGCCCGTCGGAACCGCCCGGAGGAGAACGCGTGGTATTGCAGGAGAAGGCGAGGCAAGCCGCTGCGCCGCCTGCCGGCGTCGTTATACTGCGCGGAACGGTCCAGGTTATTGGCGAGCTGCTCATCACCGCCGGCATCATCCTCCTGTTGTTCGTGGCCTGGCAGCTGTGGTGGACCAACGTGGAATCAGACGCCAGGCAGAGCGAAGTGATCAAGGAATTCGCGCAGGATATTGCCGGCGCCGCCCCTTCCGCGCCGGCCGCTGCTGATCCTCCTGCCGCCGGTGAAGACTTCGGCGAGCCGGCCGTGGCTGCCGCGCCGGCCCACGCCGGCACGATCGGCATCATGTACATTCCCCGGTTCGGGGCGAACTACACGCGGCCGATTGTCCAGGGAACCAGCAGCGATGTGCTGGACACCCTGGGCCTGGGACATTACGGGACCACGGCCATGCCCGGCGCGGTGGGCAACTTCGCTGTCGCGGGGCACCGCCAGACCCATGGCGCAGTGCTGGACAACATCCACACGCTGGTTCCGGGGGACAAAATTTACGTCCAGACGAAAGACGGCTATTACGTCTACGTCTTCCGCAACAACCAGATCGTCATGCCGTCCCGCACCGACGTCCTGGAACCGGTGCCGACGCTTCCTGGGGTTACCCCCACCGAAAGATACCTGACCATGACAAGCTGCAACCCGCGCTTCGGCGCTGAAGAACGCATCATCGCCTACGCGCTGCTGGACAGTTGGCGCCCTGCATCAGCTGGTCCGCCCGCGGAAATCGCGGACCAGGTGGCTTCGGCGATCGGAAAGGGCTGATCATGTACGGCTGGATATTCCGCCATCTCCCAGGGCCGCTTTGGCTGCGGATTGTCACCTCATTGGTGCTCATTGCCGCCGCACTGGTATTGATGGTTCAGTTCCTTTTCCCCTGGATGTCCCACTACACCCAGTTCACCGACTCAACGATTGGTGCAGCAAGCCAGCCATGACCACAACCAAGATCCTCGTGGTGGATAACTACGACAGCTTTGTCTACACCCTGGTGGGCTACCTCCAGGAACTCGGCGCCGAAACCACCGTTGTCCGCAATGACGACGTCACCCTGGCGGAGGCCATTGAACTGGCGGGCACCCGCGACGGCGTACTGATCTCGCCCGGCCCCGGTAACCCGGCTGAAGCAGGAGTCTGCATCGAACTGATCAAGTGGTGCGGTGAGAACAGCGTGCCCATGTTCGGCGTCTGCCTGGGCCACCAGGCGCTTGCCGAGGCCTTCGGCGGCAAGGTGACGCACGCCCCCGAACTCATGCACGGCAAAACATCCCTGGTGCAGCACGTGGGAACCAGCGTGTTTTCCGGGCTCCCCTCCCCCGTCACCGCCACGCGGTACCACTCGCTGGCGGCCGTGCGGGAATCGATTCCGGACGTCCTGGAAATCACTGCTGAGACAGCAACGGGCGTGGTGATGGGCCTCCAGCACCGGACGGCACCTCTGTGCGGCGTGCAGTTCCACCCGGAATCCGTGCTCACAGAGGGCGGCTACCAGATGCTGGGCAACTGGCTTGAGTCGCTGGGAATGAAGGGCGCGGCTGCCCGGGCAGCCAAACTGAGCCCGCTCATCCAGCGCTGAGCCGGCCCGTTCAGCACTGAATCCTACTGATGCAGCGCTGTGCCGGGCTTAGCCCTTTTTGGTGGAGGTCGGCGTCGGAGTAGGCGTGGGTGTGGGGCTTGGCGGGGGCGGCGGGGCTTTGGCCACCACGATAGTGACGGTCTTGCCCTGGTCCACGGCCGCGTTCACGGGGTCGCTTTGCTCCGTCACCCTGCCCGGCTCAACCTGGGCATTTTCGGCCTCAACGACGTTGGGCACCAGGCTCAGTTCCTTCAACGCCGCTTCCGCCTCTTCGCGGGTGCGTCCCCGCAGTTCAGGCATGGCTACCTTGCCGGTGGACACCACCAGTTCGACGCTGGTTCCGACGCCCACCTTCTGGCCGGGCGCGGGGCTTGTGGTGATCACAATTCCGGCAGGCACGGTGGCGCTGTTTGCCGTGGTGGTGGTGGGGGCCCCTACCAGTCCGCTTTGACGCAGGATATCCCGGGCCGCCGCCTCTGTTTTGCCCGGAAGGCTCTCAGGGATCATGACGGCGCTGGGGCCCTCTGAAATATTGAGGATCACCTCGGCGCCGGGATCCAGCGAAGCACCGGACGCGGGATCGGTACCGATCGCCGTACCCTTGGCCACGGTGTCGTGCTGCGACCGGACAATCCGGGGCCGGAGCTCCGCGTTATACAGTTCCTGCAGCGCCGCCGACTCTGTCATGGCGGCCACTGCCGGGACCGTGATCTTGGGCGCTGCCGGAGCAGGGCGGTTGATAATGCTGTACAGCCACAGGGCGCCGCCTGCCAGGACAAGGAGCGTGAAGACCACCAGCGTGCCAATCCACGCACGACGACGGGACTTCTGCCGCGGGCTCCGCTCACGTTCCGGAGTCAGGCCCAGCGGCAACGCATCAGCTGACCGATGGTCATCGACGCCGGACGCGAAGGGAACCAGGGTTTCGTGGTCCTCGGCAGAGGAAGGGATAGCCGCCGGCAGCCGGCCGGTAGGTGCGTCGTCGAGGAAGCCTGCCCCTGCGGCGGGGAAGGCCTCGGTGGCCGGGGACGGGACATGGTCGTTGGGGTCCGTGGGCGCTTCGGAGGCCGGAACCGCCGGGACCGGGACGCCGGACCGTGCAGCGCGCAGGGCGCGCCGGAACGCCGCAGCATCCTGGAACCGGTCATCCCGGTTCTTTTGCAGCGCCTTCGCCAGCACACTGTCCAGGGCAGGAGTCACATCGGGGTTGAGGCTGCTGGGAGGCTCGGGAATCTCCCGTACATGCTGGTAGGCCACGGACACCGGGCTGTCACCGACGAACGGCGGCCTGGACGTGAGCATTTCGTACAACAGGCAGGCAGCGGAATACAGGTCGCTGCGGGCGTCAACGGTTTCGCCGCGGGCCTGCTCGGGGGACAGGTACTGCGCGGTGCCCACCACGGCCTGTGTCTGCGTCATGGTGGCTGAAGAGTCGGCGATGGCGCGGGCGATGCCGAAGTCCATCACCTTCACCGAGTTGGTGTTTTCGCAGTACATGACGTTGGCCGGCTTGATGTCCCGGTGCACGATGCCGGCCTTGTGGCTGTATTCGAGGGCGCCGAGGACACCCAGGCAGTAGTCGATTGCCTGGTCAATGGTGACGTCATGGGCACGGATCAGGTCGCGGATGGTCTTGCCCTCCACGAATTCCATCACGATGTAGGGCACGCGGACGTTGTCCTCCGAGCCATCGTGGACCAGGTGTTCGCCGGTGTCGTAGATGGCAACAATCGAGGAATGGTTGAGGGCAGCAACCGCCTGTGCTTCACGCTTGAACCTGGCCTGGAACTGCGGGTCACGCGCCATGTCCGGCCGAAGCAGTTTCACGGCGACAGTCCGTCCCAGCCGGGTGTCCACTCCCCGGTAGACGTCCGCCATGCCTCCCCGCCCGATCAGACCGCCCAGTTCGTACCGGCCGCTGAGGACACGGCGGTTATCCACCGGGAGGCTGTCCTCGCGGTGCAACGGTGTGCGCGCTGACTCGTTCACTGGCTGTCCTGGCGGTTACGGCTTGCAGGTTGGCGGGGTACCGGGCAATTGGCCGGCGGTGCAGGCGGGCAGGGGCGTCGCTACCGTGGGCGCCGCCACCGCCGACGTGGTGGCTGACGGGGCCGGCGCGGGAGCAGAAGTTGTGGGTGCCGGCGGTGCTACGGCATAGACCACCGTGATGGGCGAGCCCTGGGGCACCAGGCCCGTAGGATTCAATTCTATGACCTTGCCCGGGCCATCCGCGGTACTCTCCTGCGGAATCACGGTGACGGCCAACCCGAGCCCGGCAAGCTCCGCCTGAACCTTGCGATAGTCCTGCCCGAGGTAGGCGGCCGGGATGACATTGACCGTTTCCTGGGTGGGTGTGGGCGTAGGCGTGCTGCGCGTGGCCGTGGGCGTGGGCGACTGCGTGGTCCTGGTGGGGCTGGCAGTGGTGCTCGCCGGGCTGCTTGTGGTTGCCCCGGAAGTGGCGTCATTCGAGGGGAAGAGAATGCCCCGCTGGCTGAGGAAGAAACCCACCAACGCGAACAGGAGCAGCAGGATTAACGCAATCAGAGGCCATGTCCAGGGACTGCGGCCTTTACGCTGCGGCTCATCGGCGGGCTCGTCGTCGTACGTTGTTTCTTCCGGAACCCACCTGCGCTCCGCAGCGAGGGCATTGGCCCGGGCAAGTGCGCCCTGGGGAGCGTCCGGCTCCGCCGCTGATGCCCCGGCAGCCCCGGCGGCTGCGCCTGCCGCACCCGCACCCAGCACCGGCAAAGCGGAGGTGGGGGTGGGCGAACTGTCGCGCTGGGCTCCGATGACGCCGGTGGGCGCCGTGGCGGTGTCCACGGGAGCCGTGATGGGGCCCGTGTTGTCCGCGTCAAAGAGGAGCATGCCGGGAACGGCGGCCCGGGCGGCGCTGATGTCGCCGTTCCGGATGGCCTCGGCTGCCTCTGCCAGCTTGATGGCGTTCTCCGGCCGGTTCTTTGGATCCTTGGCAAGCATGGACATCAGCAGGGCGCGCACCGGGGTGGGAAGGGATTCCGGCAGCGGCGGCGGCGCATCGTTGACCTGGGCCAGCGCGATAGCGATCTGGGACTCGCCGGAGAAGGGTCGGTGGCCGGTCAGGCACTCGTAGCCGATGACGCCGAGCGCATAGATGTCCGAAGAACCCGTGGCGGTCTGGCCGGTGGCCTGCTCGGGAGCAAGGTACTGGGCGGTGCCCATCACCTGGCCGGTCTGGGTGAGGGGAACCTGGTCAGCCAGGCGGGCGATGCCGAAGTCGGTGACCTTGACCCGTCCGTCAGGGGTGATCAGGAGGTTGCCGGGCTTCACGTCGCGGTGCACCAGGCCCTGCGCGTGGGCAACGGACAGCGCACGGGCGGTTTGCGCAATGATGGACAGCGTGCGGTCCGGGGACAGGACCTGCTCGTGCTCGATGATGTTGCTCAGGGGCTGGCCGGGGACCAGTTCCATGACCAGGTAGGCGGATCCCTCCTCCTCGCCGTAGTCGAAGACGTTGGCGATGCCCACGTGGTTCAGGAGTGCGGTGTGACGGGCCTCGGCGCGGAAACGCTGGAGGAACCCGGGATCGCCGGTGTACTCCTCCTTCAGCACCTTGATGGCGACGATGCGGCCCAGGACGAGGTCTTTCGCTTTCCAGACTTCGCCCATGCCGCCGATCGCGATCCGCGTGGTCAGCTGGAATCTGCCGCCGAGGGTGATTCCGGTTGTAGGCCTCACTTATTCAACACCGCCTCAAAAATTCTCTTCGCGTTCGGACTGGTTAGCTGGGCTCCCGTGGTGATGTCCACGCCTTCCATGACGATCGTGACACCCACCTGCGGGTTGTTTGCGGGGGCAAAGCCGGTGAACCAGGAGTTGTTGGTGCCGTTCCCCAGTTCCGCGGTTCCCGTCTTGCCGGCCACCTGGACACCGGGAACGGCTGCCCTGTTGGCGATGCCTTCACTGACGGCACTGACCATCCACTCGGTGATCTGGTTTGCAATATCCGGGGTGGTGGAGGTCCGCAGCTGCTGGGGCTGGGGTTCGTCGATGACCCGCAGGTCCGGAGAGCGCAGGGTCTTGACCAGGGTGGGCCTCATCTGGACGCCGTCGTTGGCAATCGCCGCGGTCATCAACGCAACCTGCAGCGGTGTGGCACGGACGTCCTTCTGGCCGATGGCGGACTGGGCCAGCCCGGGAGCGTCGAGGTCATCCGGGAAGCCGTTGCCCCGGGCATAGCCGAGCTTGATCTGGTCACCCATGTCCTCACCGAAACCGAACTTTTTCGCCTGCTCTGCGATGGCGTCCCGGCCCAGGTCCAGCGCAATGCTGGCGAACGGGGTGTTGCAGGACTGTTGCAGCGCGAAGGCGAAGGTCGCCGTGTCCCGGGTGTAGCAGTTGCCGCCCGCATAGTTGGGAAGCTTGTACTGGATTCCCTCGAACGGCATTTCCGCAGGGTTGGGGAGCACGCTGTCCTTGTTGTACTTCCCCGATGCAAGCGCCGCGGCGGTGTCCACCAGCTTGTAGACCGAACCGGGAGCCAGCAGTTCCCCGGTGGGTCCGCTGACGTTCTGGTTCAGGTTGATGCCGGGGACCTTGAGCAGTTCGTTGATGTTGGCGGTCTCGGCGTTCGGATCCTGGATGGCGATCAGGTTCGGATCGTAGGAGGGTTTGGAGACCATGGCAAGGATGGCCCCGGTTTTGGGATTGGTGACCACGATGGACCCGCGCTGCCCGTCCGGGATCAGGCTGTAGGCGAGCTGCTGGATTTTGGGGTCAATGGTGAGCTCCACCGACGCGCCCTTGGGCTGGTTCCCCAGGAAGAGCTGGCCCACGCGGTCCAGGAACAGCTGGTCCGAGTTGCCGGTGAGTACTTCACCCATTGCCTGCTCCAGGCCGGTGGCACCGAAATTCTGCGAGAAGTATCCAGTGATTCCTGCGTAAAGTTCCGGCTGCGGGTAGGTCCGCTGGAACTTGCAGGTCTCCGACGTGCCTTCGACCGATTCTGCTACCGGAGTGCCGCCCACGATGATGGCACCGCGGTCGTTGCAGTAGTTCTGCAGGATGGCACGCTGGTTCCACGGGTTGGCCTTGAGCTCATCGGCTCCCACTACCTGGACGTAGCTGATGGCGCCGAAGATGAGGGCGAACATGGCGACGGCCGCCACCCATGAATGCCGTATTGCCTGGTTCACGAGTGCTTCACCGCCTCAGTAGGAGTATCAATGCCCATAGAATCTGCTGCCTCGCCCGGCCGCAGCGGTGTGGTGTCCACCGGGCCGCGGGCTGTATGGGAAATCATCAGGAGCAGGCCCACAATGATCCAGTTGGCCAGCAGCGACGAACCGCCGGCTGCAAGGAACGGCGTTGTCAGGCCGGTCAGGGGGATGAGCCGCGTGACCCCGCCGATCACCACGAAGCACTGCAGCGCCACGGCAAAGGAGAGGCCGCAGGCGAGGAGCTTTCCGAACGCGTCCCGGGTGCCCAGCGCGGCCCTGAACCCGCGCGTGAACAGCAGCAGGTACATCAGGACGACGGCGAACAGGCCCACCAGGCCGAGTTCCTCGCCAAGGGACGCGATGATCATGTCGCTGTTGGCGAACGGGACCAGGTCCGGGCGGCCCTGCCCCAGTCCGGTTCCCACCAGTCCGCCGTTGGCCATGCCGAAGAGCCCCTGGACAATCTGGCCGCTTCCGCCCGGTGAGCGGTCGTAGACCTCCGGAGTGAAGGCGTTGAGCCAGCCGTCGATCCGGAGTGCAACGTGGGAGAAGACCTGGGCGGCGATGAAGCCGCCGCCAAAGATGAGGGCCAGGCCGATTACTACCCAGCTGATGCGGCTTGTGGCCACGTAGATCATCACGATGAACAGGCCGAAGAAGAGCACCGATGAACCAAGGTCCCGCTGGAAGATGAGCACGCCGATGCTGACCAGCCAGGCCGTGATCATGGGGCCCATGTCCTTGAACCGCGGGAACTGCAGCGGACCGACTTTCCGGCCGGCCAGGAGGATCAGGTCGCGGTTGGATGAAAGGTAACCGGCAAAGAATATGGCGAGGGTGATCTTGGCGACCTCGCCGGGCTGGAACGTCATGGGACCGAGCCGGATCCAGACGCGGGCGCCCAGGATCTCGCCCGCGCTGATGCCGGGAATCAGCGGCAGGAGCAGGAGGACGGCGCTGGCTGCCAGGGAGATGAAGGTGAACCTGCGGAGCACGCGGTGGTCCTTGAGCAGCCAGATGACCGCGATCGCCACCGCCATTGCAATGAGGGTCCACCGCAGCTGGTTGTTGCCGGTGTCGTCACCGGGTGCGTCCAGGCGGTGGATCATGGCCAGCCCGAGTCCGTTAAGGGCGACCACCAGTGGAAGTATTACCGGGTCGGCATACTTGGCGCGGAAGCGCAGGACTGCATGGAAAACCAGGGAGGCAACGGCGAGGAGGCTGGACTGGAACCAGAAATCCGAGTCAAAGGCCTTTTCCTGGTCGACGCCCACCAGCATGTTGGCGCCGATGCCGACGGCCAGGGCCAGCAGGAGCAGTGCGAGTTCGACGTTCCGCCGTGGCTTGGGAATGGTGCTGAGCTGGCTCATGGGACCGCCTTGCAGGTGACGGTGGGGCTGGGGGACTGGCTTGCCGGAGAGGCGGTGGCCTCCGGGGCCGGTGCAGGTGCGGCCGGGTCCGTAGGGGCCGGCGCCGGTGTGGATGCTCCAGGTGACGCGGAAACTGTTGGACACCCTTCCTCTGGGGAGGTGGTCCCGGTGAGTTCGAGGTTCTTCACGATCCGCTGGGCATCGTAGAGGTCATTGGCGGGCACGGTCTGGCGCACGCGCTGCTGCGAGAACGGGGGCAGGGAATCCATCCGGATTTCTGTGACGGTTTCAAGGCTGGAAAGGCCGATGGGGCCAAGGCGCTGGGAGACGCCGTTGAAGATGGCGACGCGGGAGTCGTACTCGCCGACGTAGTAGCGCGTCTGGGTCCAGGCATACCCCAGCCAGAGGCCCACTGTCAGGGCCACCAGCACGGATGCGGCGATCGCCCAGGTAATCCAGCGCCGCGGCTTGAGCGGCACCACGTTGTCATCAGCCTCGGTGCCGGACTGTTCTGCCCTGTGGGTGAGGAGGGTGGCTGCCCTCCGCGCCACGGTGCGTCCGGCGATGGTGGGAATGGACCCGGATTCTGCCGCTGCTGCCGCTGCACCCACAAGCTCGTGGGGGCGCGAGGCGAGTTCGTCCCGCAGGACCTCAGCGGACAGGTGTTCCCCCAAGTGCGGGTCGGTGGAGCCCGGTTCCACTGAGCGCTGTCCATGGCCGTCCTTGGCAGGGCCCTCCTTGGAAGGTCCGGCGGCGGCCGGACCGGCGCTGGCTGCCGGGCCGCTGCCCGCGCCGGGGCCCTTGTCGGGGCTTTCCGTGCCGGACGTGTTCATGCCGGGAGCTTTGGTGCCCTCAGCCGGATCCTGCGGCCCTGCGGCGGGCGGTGCTGCCGGCTGGACTGCTGCGGCAGGGGCTGCGGTGATGGCTGTGGAAGGGACGACTTCGACGGCGGCGGTTCTGACGTCGTCGGGCGTTTCCTCGACAATTTCCACCATGACCACTGTGACGTTGTCCGGGGAGCCGGCTTCGAGGGTCAGGTCCACGAGGGTTTCCACGCACTCGCGGAGGTCCTTGGTTTCCCGCACCGTCCGTTCCACGGCGTGGCCGGCAACGTAGTTGAGCCCGTCGGAGCAGAGCAGCCAGCGGTCGCCGGGGCGGACGTCCAGGGTGTCGAGATCGAGTTCCGGGCTGGCGTCCACGTCGCCCAGGACGCGCATCAGGACGTTTTTGTGCGGGTGGCTTTCGGCCTCCTCAGGGCGGAGCCGGCCTTCGTCGATGAGGCGCTGGACAAAGGTGTGGTCCACGCTGACCTGCTTGAATTCGCCGTCGCGCAGGAGGTAGGCCCGGGAATCGCCGATGTGTGCAAAGTAGAGCTTGCCCCCGGCCAGCAGGAGCGCCGTGACGGTGGTGCCCATCCCCGCCAGTTTGGGGTTCTGGTGCACGAGTTCGGAAAGCAGGGAATTGGCCGTCTGGATTTCGTCGGCAAGGACGGTGCCGGCGTCGCCGTCGTAGTCGCCGCGGTCCAGGTGGATCATGTCCAGGACAGTGGCGGCGGAGGCTACGTCGCCGCCCGCGTGGCCGCCCATGCCGTCCGCGACGACGGCGAGGTGCCGTCCCACGTAGGCGGAGTCGTCGTTCTTTGAGCGGATCCGGCCGACGTCGGAACGTGCGGCGTAGCGCATGATGAGGGGCCGCTGCGCGGGCCGGGGCCCGTTGGCGGGGGTTTGCGTGACGGCCACGGCTATGGCCTCAATTCGATGACCGTCTTGCCGATTCTCACGGGAACCCCTGGCTCAACCGGCAGGGCACGGGTAAGTTGCTGGTCCGCCAGGTAGGTTCCGTTCGTGGACCCCAGGTCCTCGATGAACCAGCGGCTGCCTTGGGGGAACAGCCTGGCGTGGCGGCCGGACGCGTAGTCGTCCTCCAGGACCAGGGTGGCTTCCTGGGCGCGGCCCAGGAGGATGGGGCTGGCAGCCAGCGGAAGGGTGGTTCCCTTGAGTGGACCTTCGACGACGACCAGCTGGTGCGCCTGCTGCTTCGCCGGCTGCGGAGGGGCTTCAGCAAGCTCCGGGTTCCTGCGGACCTGGCGCTGGGTGGGGGCGCCGGAGGCGGCCTTCCGGCCCACCATGAGGTCCCGGCGCATGGCTGAGACGATGCTGAAGATCAGCACCCAGAGGAGCAGGAGGAAGCCGAACCGCAGGACGGTGATGGTGAGGTCGCTCATGTGCGGCCACCCGTGCTTGCAGGCAAAAGGCGGAAGATGATTTTTGTCCGTCCCATAGTGATGGTGGAGCCGTCAGTGAGTTCGGTGCTCCCTGACACCTTCTGCCCGTTGACATAGCTGCCGTTGGTGGAACCCATATCCACTGCGCTGGTCACGCCGTTGGCCGTGCGGATTTCCAGGTGGCGGCGGGACACGCCCGTGTCTTCGACATGGATGTCGGCTTCGGACGACCTGCCAAGGACGATGGATGGAGCGTTGAGGGAGTAACGCTGCCCGTCGATATCCAATACGGGCTGAAGCCGTACCGGCTGGCGGCTCGGAGCGGCCGGCAGGTTGGGGCGTTGTGGCTGGCCTGCGGGTGCGCCCTTCGATTTCTCGGTTGAAGAGAGGATTTCGAAGTTGCCGGCGCGCAACTCGGCGTCCCGGCGGAAGGAAATCCGTACTGAGCCCTGAAGGGTGTAGCCCTGGCTGCGGACGTGGTTGATGACGACGTCGCAGAGTTCCTCGGCCAGCGGGGTTCCCCATTCCTGGGCCCGCTTGAAGTCGTCATCGCTGAGCTGCACATCGAAAACGTTTGGGGCGAGTGTCCGGCCGGCGGCCACAGTCAGGGCCTTGTGGTCAACTTCCCGGCGCAGCCTGCTGGCGATCTCCACAGGTTCGACCTGGGCGCGCGAGCCGGTAGAGAAGACGCCCCGGACAGCCTTTTCAATGCCGCGTTCAACCTTGTCGAGCAGACCCATGGTTCTTCTCCTTTCCCCCCAGCCGCGGGGCAGTTTTCGTTCCGGAACTTCACCCGCAGTGCAGCTCGCAAGTCAGCGGTGTGCCTGCCTGCAGCAGCCACTCCTACATCAGATACTACTGGGCAGGGCTGTGAATGACCTTAATCAGCAACGCCCGGGGGCCGCCAAAAGTTCAGTCTGTTGCCGGGCCTTGCCTGGGCCGGCGGAGGCCAATTGGTGTTTTCCGTCCACCTTCCGTTATGCTTGATCTCGCTGCTTTTACAAGGTAACGGATCCGGGAAACCGGCCGGAACTTGGTGAAAGAAGTTGCGCGCGAGTGGCGGAACGGCAGACGCGCTGGCTTCAGGTGCCAGTATCCGAAAGGGTGTGGGGGTTCAAATCCCCCCTCGCGCACGCAAATGAAAGAGCTCCGGTCGAGAGACCGGGGCTCTTTTGCGTTAAGGCGACGACCCTGGAGTTGTTCGCGAATCCGGGCCCTGAAGGGTTGGATCCGCGAACAAGCTGAGGTTTCGTGCCCGATAGCCAGGCGCCACGCCAGGTTACGGCCGCGCGGAAGCCTTGAACCGGCGTCGTGAATTGGCCAGGTGGCTGCGCATGGCAGCCGCTGCGGCAGCCTCGTCACCGTCCGCAATGGCCTCCGAGATGGAGCGGTGCTCCTGGACCACCTGGTCGAAGTGGTCCCGGGCGTAATGCTCGACGCCGGTCATGAGGCGGGTGCGCGGCATCGCGATCATCGTTTGGCCAAGCGCCGCCAGGCAGTCGGAGTAGTAGGGGTTGCCGGAGGCCGCGGCAACGGCGCGGTGGAACTCGAAATCCGACTTCATGGCGCGGGCGGGGTGCCCCGCGCTGGCGGTGAACTCCTCAAGGGCCGCGGTGACGGCGCGCAGCTGCCGCTCGGTGTGGTTCCGTGCGGCCAACGCGGCGGCTTCGGTTTCCACGCCCATACGGAACTCCAGCAGGTGGACCCGGTCCTCCATGGTGGCCACCGGACGGGCCCCGGGTGCTGCCTGGGGCCGGTCCGTCGGCGGCGTGAGGGCGAAGCTTCCCCGCCCCCGCTCGGTTTCAACAAGCCCCTCGGCCTGGAGCCGGGTCAGCGCCGCGCGGACAACCGTCCGGCTGACGCCGAAGTCGCTGATGAGGGTGTTCTCGCTGGGGAGCTTCTCACCCGGCTGGATGACGCCGTCAACGATGCGGTTGCGAAGGTCAGCGGCGAGGTCCGCGGTGAGGTTCCGACTCATGGCTTCAAGGTTACGCGCCGAACTCCACGGTCTCGGTGGTCCAGGCACGTGCCTGGTCGCTGAGGGTGACGCCGAGGCCCGGGCGGTCCGGGACGATCATCCGGCCGTCCTTGGTTTCGAGCCGTTCATTGAACAGCGGGTCGAGCCAGTCGAAGTGTTCCACCCAGGGCTCGCGCGGGTAGGCAGCGGCGAGATGGAGATGGATTTCCATGGCGAAATGCGGTGCCAGGCCCAGCCCGCGCTCGTCGGCCAGGGCGGCCAGGCGGAGGAACTGGGTGATGCCGCCGACGCGGGGAGCGTCCGGCTGGATGATGTCGCAGCCGTTGGCGTTGATGAGGCCCTTGTGTTCGGCCACAGACGCCAGCATTTCACCGGTGGCGATGGGGGTGTCCAGGACGTTGGCCAGGTGGGCGTGGCCCTCGAAGTCGTAGGCGTCCAGGGGTTCTTCGATCCAGATCAGGTTGAACTCCTCGAGCTGGCGGCCCATCCGCAGGGCGGTGGCCCGGTCCCACTGCTGGTTGACGTCCACCATCAGCGGAACGTCCCAGCCGATGTGTTCGCGGATGCCTGCGACGCGGCGCAGGTCCTCTTTGCTGTCGGGGAGGCCCACTTTGACCTTGATGCCGCCGATGCCTTCCTCGAGTGACTGGGTGGCCCGGGCCTTCACTTCCTCGAGGGTTGCGTTCAGGAATCCGCCGGACGTGTTGTACGTCTGCACGGAGTCGCGGTACGAGCCCAGGAGCTTGGCCAGCGGCAGGCCGGCCCGCTTGGCTTTGAGGTCGTAGAGGGCGATGTCGATGGCGGCCAGTGCCTGGGTGGCGACGCCGGACCGGCCCACTGACGCTCCGGCCCACAGCAGCTTGGTGTAGATCTTCGCAATGTCGTTGGGATCCTCGCCGATGACGCCCTCGGCTACTTCCTTGGCGTGTGCATACTGCGCCGGCCCGCCGGCCCGCTTGGAGTAGCTGAATCCGACGCCGGTGTGCCCCAGCTCCGTGGTGATTTCCGCGAACAGGAAGACCACCTCCGTCATGGGCTTCTGCCTGCCCGTGAAGACCTTGGCATCGCTGATGGGAACAGCGAGGGGAAGGCGGGCGGTGGACAGTTTGACGTGCCGGATCAGGTCGACGGTACTCACGGTTTCTCCTTTGGGCGGGGCCGGGCTCCTTTGCCCGCCAACTTAGGATATAAGTGCTGTACTTATATTACAAGTGGTGCCTTGTTAGGCTGCTCGTCCTTGGCCTGGCTCAAGGGGCTGGCAGACCGAATTCCTGGTGATTCCGTACCACGCGGGCCAGGACGGACTTCTCAACAACGGATGCGGCACGCCGATCCACCTCCGCAGCATCGAATTCGACGAGGCCCACGATCTAAAGCATCAGGTTGGCCACGGAGGCGTTTCGCCGGTGAAGACCAGAGGACAACTGTGGTGTCCCCGTCCAGTCGAAGCCTCCTGAGCCTAAATGCTGTCAGGATGAAATCTAAGACTCGTTGAGAACCCTGTCTGGGAAGGGGCGAACCTGCTCTTTTCTGACGTCGGATGACTGGTCGCCTGACGTCAGGTTGGGGTGTACGCGAATTTGACGGGCATCGCTGCCATCTATGCGCCGGGTCTTCTAACGCAGGGACCCCCCAGGTCAGAGGCGCGCGGGGCGACCGCCACTACGGCGTTTGCGAGAGTGAAGCGGTAGTCGGCCGGTTCGGGCGACACTGCGGCAGCGTCGAGCCGAGCGCGACGGCGGGACGGCCCGGCGAAACCGACCCAAACACGCAAGGGTGCCCTGACCCGCCATAGTGAGTCAGGGCAGTTGCCTGGGGCTGGCGCCGGCGGCGTGGCCGCCAGTGTTACGGGAGACGGAGAAGCCACTTTCCGGAGTACCGGTGTCAGGACTTGGAGCTGGGTCGACCAGGGATGTGGCTAAGAATGGACTTGGTGAAGCCACCATCGACGCAGATGTCTTGCCCCGTGACGTACCCCGATAGCGGGCTAACGAGAAATTCGATCACGTTCGCAATGTCCGTGGGATCTCCAATTCTTGCCAACGGGATGATATTTTCCCTTGCCTTCTTGATTTCGGGATCGGCATACATTTTTTCGGTCATCCGTGTGTGGGTCATGCCCGGTGAGACCACATTGACGCGAATTCCTTCGGGTGCCCATTCCAGCGCGAGTGTTTGGGCCAGCATCGTCAACGCGGCTTTGCTGGGGCTGTAAGCGCCTGATCCAGCGTGCGGTACCTGACCAGACATGGAAGAGGTGAAGCAGGCGGATCCGCGGCTCTGACTCAAATGCGGGTGGCTTGCTTTTGCAAGAAGCCACGGGCCGCGAAGGTTGACGGCGAACATCTCGTCCCAGTCTTCAAGGGACACGTCACAGATGGCGCCGGGGTTTGCGATCCCCGCGTTTGCTACGAGTGCGTCCAACCCGCCAAATTCGGCTACCGCGGCTTCTACCAATTTACCTGGCACCTCTGGGTCGCCAAGGTTGCCCGCCAATGCGATAGCGGTACCGCCCATTGACTGGATTGAACGAACGACTTGTTCCTGGTTGCCGTTCGAATCGTGTCCTGCCACTGCGATCATCGGGTGTACGCCACGAGCCAGAGCCCCCTCTGCGATTCTCAGGCAGGTCGCTGCTCCTATACCGCTACTTCCGCCACTAACCAAAGCTCTCATCGCACATACTCCTTTATCAGCGGTTCACATGCCAAAAATTGCTGCTGCAAAATCTCATTAGAATCATGACCGTCCAAGTTCCTTGACGTTGGTGATGATCGATTCGCAATGTGAACTATTTACAAATTGTCCTGCAGATCTTCGCTACCGCGGCGCGTCACCGGACATCGGGCTAGTTTGCCAGTTCCCAGCCCTGATCTTTGAGGTCCTGCATTGCCTTCTTGAATTCCTGGACGGGGTTCTCTTCGCGAATGATCTCAAGAACAACGTTGTTGACTCCACACGTTTCTCTGACAGCCTTGCCCAGGCCGCTCCAGTCGATCACTCCCGTGCCGATCGGATCGTGACCCCAGGTTTCCGTGCCCGTATCAGAAATATGTACCAACCCAATTGATCCGTAGTGGGAGAGCAGGCTTTCTACGGGA
Source organism: Pseudarthrobacter sp. GA104 (assembly GCF_009741265.1). Lineage (GTDB taxonomy): Bacteria > Actinomycetota > Actinomycetes > Actinomycetales > Micrococcaceae > Arthrobacter. Next base: position 2,174,870 of record NZ_WOWL01000001.1, on the reverse strand, counting down.
TCCTCTCCGATATATGCAGCGTTGGCGACGTCGTACACGACCTTGACTGAGTCGTCGTTGATCATGTTTACGACCCCTGCCAGGTCCTGGATGGTGGGGGTGAAGCAATAGGGCGTGTTTTCGAAAAGCAGTCGCGTGCCAGCCTCTTTGGCCAACGGGATGAGTTGCTCCAGGCTCTCGTACATCCACCCGTAAGTCTTCTCGAGTGACGGTGAGATCATGGGGCGCCTTGTGCCGGGGGAGATTACAACTTCGGGGACATCCCAGGCTTCGGCCAGGTCGATCACTGACTTGATGTGCTCGATACTTTTGCGGCGCATGCTGGCGCCAGGGCTGGCCAGGTTGATGTCATACCCGCCGGCGTTCAGTGACCTGATTGTGGCGCCATATCCATCAAGTCTTCCGCGGATTGCCGCACGTTCCGGACTGGATATTTCCTCCGGCCAGCAATGTGGAGAGCTAACCGGTACCTCGAAAGCTTTATACCCGTTGTCGACCAATTCGGCTATTGCATCAATTGCCGAAGATGACCACAGGTAGGAGAACGTATTAATAATCATTTGGTTCATGTAGAAACATCCTCTTAGTTCTGCGCCTATGAAAAACTTGTTTCACTCATACGGCAGTGGCTCTTTCGATCATGCGCACGGGATCGCACCCATCGCGAGTCGGGCGGCTCCACGAGGCGCGGGGCCGTCACGACCCTTGTTCCCGGTCGAGCCGCTGCTGCTCCCCAGGGAGACAGCGTGCCTAGCGGGAACGCTTCACCCCGCCGGTGGCCGGCGAGGTGCTCGTGAGCAGGTGTTCGCCTTCGAGTACTTCAGGGTCAGCAAGCGCCACGGTGGCGCGGTCGCCGCGGTTGCCCGTCTCCGGGAGAGTGAAGTAGACGATGAGGCTGAGGGCGACAATGGCGATCATGTAGACCGCGACGAGCATGGGCTGTCCGGTTCCGACGAACGCTGCGGCGATCAGCGGGGCGGTGCCACCGAAGACAGCGATTACGATTTGGTGTGCGAGGCCGATGCCCGATACACGGACTGAGGCGGGGAACAGTTCGGCCTGGATGGTTGGGTAGACCGACTGCCAGATGCCGAGAACCACCCACCCTGATGCCGAGACCAGAACATATACCCCGAAGCCGGGCTGGTTCAGCAACAGGAGCATGGGGTAGAAGAGAACGATCATGCCAATGGCGCCGACGATGGGGAAGATCTTGCGTCGGCCGAGGCGGTCGGAAAGGTATCCGCAGACCGGCACGATGATCACTAGCAATGCCAGTCCGATAACGCTTCCGGCGAGTGTGGAGGACAGGTCCCGGCCGGTGGTGAGCTTGGCGTAGGTGGGAAGGAAGGTCGCCCAGGTGTAGTAGGCCACGGCCGGGGCGGACAGCGCAGCTGCCTGCAGCAGCGCCTTGGGGTGTTCGCGTACCAGGTCCACCAGGCGGGCCCCAGCGGATTTTTGGTCGACCAGTGACTCTGCTTCAAATTCAGGGGTTTCCTGTGCACGGGCCCTCAAGATGAGGCCGACGATACCGAGGATGCCTCCAATGACAAACGGGATGCGCCAACCAAAAGCGGCAAGGTCAGCTGGAGCAAAGGATGCTGTCACCATTGCCGCGGCCCCCGTCGCCGCGAGCGTTGCGAGACCGCTCGCCATATTGGTGAACGAACCGAACAGGCCCCTCCGGTTCGCGGGAGCGTGTTCGACCATGAACGCGATGGCACTCTGACCCTCACTGCCGGCCGAGATGCCCTGGATGATGCGTGCAACAAGGAAGAGAACAGGCGCTGCATAGCCGATGGCCGCAAAGGAAGGTGTGAGGCCGATGATGAGCGAGCCGAGCGCCATCCCGGAGACGGACAGTGTCAGGATGAGCCTTCGGCCGAAACGGTCGGCCAGTGGGGAGATGATGATGCCGCTGAGCGGCCGGACAACAAACCCCACCGCGTAGGTGAGCAGAGCTGCGACAAGGGAGGCAAAGGGGTCATCGCCCGGAAATATCTGGGATGAGAACACCGCGGCCAGGAGCCCGTAAATGTACCAGTCATACCACTCGACAAAGTGGCCAATCGTGCCCGCCACGACGTTGCGGTAGCCACGACCGGGGGCCTTGAGATCGGTAGGGCCCGAGCTGCCGTGGACTGCTTGTGAGGTCTTCATTGAACTCTCCATATTTTTACGTGTACTGAGGAGGGTATTGGAATATTCCCGGCCACCTGAAACCGTATGCGGTTCTCTCCCGGCTGCCACCCGGTTCAACGGGCCAACCGCCGGCCAAAGCCAAAAGCCGAGCCGCAAACGCCTATGCGCTGCTGCCTTCAAGCGGGAAGGAAAGCAATCCAGCCCCTCCACATTTGTTCAGTGAGATCGGTTGCTGAGATCGGTTGCAAGTAACGATACGGACCTCATGTGATCCTTGTCAATGTCTTGTGAGGTCCTGACGCGAACTTCGAGGAAAGGCCGTTGCTTCGGAGCAGATACACGGGTCAGGGCTATGGCTTCTCCGTACCCCCGGTTGGCCATCGTGCGCAAACCGGTGCCGCCTGACCGAGACCCGGTTCGTCTTATTCGGCCGGAAGGGGTGCCTCATTGTTGAAGTCTTGGAAGTGCACTCCGGACCAGGAGCACTCCAGGCTGCCGTAGACGGACCAGTAGTCATCCCAGTGGGCAAGTTTCCACTGGTCCCGTTCCAGTCCGCGCCGGATGAGGCGCGTACGCAGGATGTCTTGAGGTACCCGGACACGTATCACGGTGATCGCGGGGGACGGCCATTGGAAGTCTTTCGCCGCACGGGTCAAATAGTCTGGTTGTCGGAAATAGGCTCCGAAGGGAGCATCAAGGACCACGGATCGGCCGAGGCGCAGGTTTATCCCCGCGACATCCATGAGAGTTTCGTACTCGAGGGGCAGCAAATGGTCGCGATAGTAGTCGTTGGACTCGCGATCGGTGGGATCGTGCCCGGTAGCGGTTAGCGCGAACTCGACGAAGCGGCCACTGACCCGGTCCTTGTCCAGGTAGGCAGCCTCATGCTGTTGTGCTGTCTGCTGGGCGATGGTGGTCTTTCCCGATCCGGCAGGGCCGATAACAATGAAGACTTGAGGGGACATTAAAGGCGGGCCTTTGCTACTGCGGTGAGGAACGCCCGGGCTGCCTCCGTGACACGGGAGAAGTCGCCGTCGGGTTGCCATGCCTTGGTCACGTAGCTGCCTACGCCGACGCCGGCCACGCCCGCCGCGAACCAGTCGCCGACGTTTTCAAGGGTGACGCCGCCTGCCGGCATAATCGGCAGGTGTGCCAGCGGCGCCAGTACGGACTTTGCATACGGGATGCCGCCGGCTTCGGTGGGGAAGAGCTTGAGAATGTCAGCGCCGGCTTCGGCGGACTCAACGAGCTCGGTTGGCGTGTAGGCCCCGCTGACGGTGGGCACCTGGTACCGGTTCGCTGTCCGGATCATCGCGGGGTTCAACTGAGGGCTGACCAGGAACTGGGCACCGGCCCGGATGCACTCGTACGCCGCGTGCTCGTCCAGTACTGTTCCGGCACCGATCGCCACGCCGCTGGGTCCATGCTTGGCGGCGAGATGACGGATCACATCCACGGCGCCGGGAATGGAAAGCGTAATTTCGAGGGCGCGGAAACCTCCGGCGATGGCAGCTTCGGCAACACGCTCGGCAACCTCGGCGTTCTCCAGTCGCACAATGAGGACTGCCCCGGACTCGTCGATGGTTTGCAGGGTGCGAAGTTTCTTATACATGCTGACCTCTCTCTGACCGGGTTTGCCCTAACTTTTTGACCAGCCCGGCCCCTATGGGTGTTAGTTCCATTGACAAACTCTCCCACCATCCATACTGTTATTGCAACCGATCTCAGCAACCGATCTCATACAAGGGGGTATTGCGGTTGACCAACGTACGCACGATTATTCTGGGTGCTTCGCATTGGCATGTTCCGCTCTGCGCGCAGGCGATTGCCGAAGAGCACGACGTTATCGGAGTCGGTGACGATGATGTTTCCCTCGTGCAGGTGCGGCAGCTGGCCAAAGTCTGGGGCGCACCGCTTGAAGCTGACTGGCAGAAGCTGGTCGATCTCCCCAACGTCGGACTCGCCTATGTCTTTGGTCCCCATGACGGTATGGCCGAAAAGTGTCTTGCCCTGATCGAGCGCGGCATTCCGTTCGTCGTCGAAAAGCCATTGGGCACTTCCCTCAATGAGCTCTCTGCCGTGCGTCAGGCCGCCGAGGCAGCTGGCGTGCCTGTAACTGTACCCCTGGTCCAGCGCGGCGGACCCACCGAAAAATGGCTTGCCAAGGCGGGCCGGCCCACTTACCAGCGAACCTCATTTGTCGCTGGTCCACCATCCCGGTATCTCGAAAACGGCAATGCCTGGATGCTGGACCCGGTCAAGGCGGGCGGCGGCTGCCTTGCCAACCTTGCACCGCATTTTGTCGATCTGTTCCTCCGGGGCTGCGATGAGTCGGCAGCACATGTGGACTCCCGGCTCTCATCGGTTCTTCACCACCAGTCCGTTGAGGATCATGCAAGCCTCATCATCACGACACCGGAAGGACGCGAAGCCATTGTGGAGGTCGGCTACGCATTCCCTGGCTCTCCACTGAAGCGCTACTGCAGCTTTACCTCGGTCGGTGAGGCAGGATTCGCCTCCGTTGATTCGGACGGCACAGCCACTTTCACGGCACTGGACGGCACCACGGAGGTCGACAAGATCAATGTGGACAGCGACCCTCTCTACGATCCGTTCGTGCGGAGCGTCGCCCGGACGCTGGAAGATGGTTTCCGGGGCCTGACTACGCTGGCCCAGCTCGAAAATGTCATGCGCCCCATTTGGCAGGCCTATGACGACCAGCACGGAGGAAAAGAACATGCCTGACTTGAGTATCGACGTCGTTGCAAAAGCTGCCGGTGTCCACCGCTCTACGGTTTCCCGGGCGTTCTCACGCCCAGAGGCTGTGAAGAGTGAAACACGCGAGCACATCCTCCGGGTCGCCGAGGGACTCGGCTACACGATGAGTCCGCTCGCCCAGGCGCTTCGGACTAAGAGCAGCACGTTCATCCCGCTGATCGTTCCTGACATTACTAACCCGTTCTTTGCCGAACTTGCCAAGACGATGACGCAGGCGGCGGATGAGCGCGGCTACCAGCTGCTGCTTTGCGTCACCAACGGGGACCCGGCCAAAACCGACGGCTACTTCACCGCCATGCAGGCCATGTATGCCCCCTTCGGAATTGTCGCGCCCTCCACAAAGGTCGATACGGAGGCCCTGAAACGCTTCGACTTCGGCCACAAGGTGGTGGTGATAGACCGGGTGGAAGGTGACGATGCGGTCCCAACCGTCACCGTCGACAGCCGCCGCGGAATCATGCTCGCATTGGAGCACCTGCACGGCCTCGGGCACACTTCGATCGGCTACGTTTCCGGCATCGCCGGAACGCACACCGCCCAGGACCGGATGGACGCGTACCTGGAGCTGTCCGCCGAGAGCGGCAGCGCACCTGTCGTGCTGGACAGCGGGTCGGATCTGGATGCGGGCACGCGCGGCGCCGAACATTTCCTCGAAATGGACAATCCGCCGACCGCCATCATCGCCGCAAACGACATGGTGGCCTTTGCAGTAATCTCCGCCCTCGGCCAACGCGGCGTACGCGTACCCGAGGACGTGTCGGTCATCGGGTTCGACGGTCTCGCTCTCGGCGCCCGGTTCAACCCTCCTCTGACCACGGTTCGCCAGCCCATCGCCGACATGGGACATATCGCCATTGAACTGGCTGAAAAGCAGAACGCGGACGGCTCCGTGGACCATATCGTCCTCGAACCTCAGCTCCTGGTTCGCGGCTCCACCTCGGGACCGCGCAAATGACCGCGCAGACTAACGGCGCCCCAAGAGGAACACTGCGGCGGCTGCCGGGACTCCAGCACACGGACCACGTCGGCCTGACGGTGCCCAATCTTGAGGACGGGATCCGGTTCTTCGTCGAAGTCCTCGGAGCTGAAGAGCTGTACCGCTCCGAACGCGGGCCCGACGAAGAATTCATGCCCACAAATTTTGAAGTCCCGGCGGATGCCAAGCTCACACTTGCGATGCTGCGCCTGCCACCGAACCTGAACATCGAGCTTTTCGAGTGGAGCAGCGCTGAGCGGCGTGAGACGCCGCCGAGGCACTGCGACGCCGGCGGGCACCACCTGTGCTTCGTCGTGGACGACGTGGATGAAGCGATCGCGGTGCTGCAGGAAACACCTGGGGTACGCGTGCTTGGTGAGCGCAAGGAAGTCGCTGGCGACAGCCCGCGCGTAGCCGGCAACCGCTGGACCTACTTCGTCACCCCGTGGGGATTGCTGATGGAAATCGTGGATCGGTCCCGCGTCGCAGCCCCGCCCCGGCTGGTCGGTCCTGCGGACTGGACAGCAGCTCCAAACACTTCAGAAAGGACATAAACAATGCGGCTAGCCGGCCATACCCTAGGCACCCCGGACCACACGGTTCCCCAAGCACTTGATCTCTTCCGAGCCGCTGGGCTCGACGCCGCCGAGGTCATCTACCAGAATGACTACAAATCAGGATTGCCGTTAGGTGACCGTAGCGCCGCGATGGAGGCACTGAGAGCAGCCGAAAGCGCAGGCATACCCATTGTGGGTCTGACGCCTTACACCACCGCCATCAACTCACTGGATAGCCTCGAATGGCGCGCAGCAGTCGATGAATTCCGCGGCGCCATAGAGACCGCACACCTGCTCGGTGCTGACCGGGTCCGCGTCTACGCCGGATCCTGGCATCACGGGGACAACGACCACCCAGCGCATTGGGCAAAACTGCGTGAAGCACTGGAAACTCTCGCGCCTGTTGCAGAACAGGCCGGGGTTCGCCTTTGCGTGGAAAACCACTTCGGCACCATGACCCAGACCGCAGCGGATACCGCTGCCCTCGTCCGGGAAATAGACCACCCTGCCGTCCGCGTTCTTTACGACCAGGCGAACCTGACATTCACGCACGATGAAAAGTATGAACAAGCCCTCGCTGTCCAAGGCGACCTGATCGGCCACGTCCACGTGAAGGACCTCGTCTTCACGGATCCCAACGCGGCCTTCCGCGCCACGGAAACGGCTCGGGTCAACGCGTCCGAGCGGGCTGTCCGGTCCCGCGTCGTCGGAAGCGGCGTCGTTCCCTGGCCCCAAATCCTCGCCGGGTTGCTGACGCACGGCTACGACGACGTGCTGAGCATCGAGCTCGAGTACCGCTGGCACCCGCAAGACCTCCCTGCACCCGAAACCGGATTCCGGGAATCCGCCGCCGTCCTGCGCTCAATGCTCTCTGGCCTGGCTGAAGTGAGGAACGCCTGATGAACACCACCCGTCTCCGCGTCGGAGTTGTCGGTGCAGGCAACATCGCCACTATCGCCCAATTACCCACGCTCGTCCAACGCGATGACGTTGAGCTGGCAGCCCTGGTGTCCCGGCGTGAGGATCCAAGCAGCCTGGTCCGGCGCTGGGGGTTCAACACCGCCTACAAAACGGTGGAGGACATGCTGGATGCACAGGAGCTCGATGCAGTCTTCGTCCTCACACCCCGCTCCGAGCACGCCCACGCCGTCCAGCTGTGCCTGAACCGTGACGTCGACGTCTTCTGCGAAAAACCCCTGGCCCCGGCAACCGATGAAGCAGAACGCCTGGCAGATCTCGCCGACGAGCGGGGCCGGATCCTGATGGTGGACTTCAACCGCCGCTACGCGCCCGTCTATACCGCCGGTCGGGAAGTCTTCGGCGCCAAAGGCGCCACCTTCTGCGTCGCCCAGAAAAACCGCCCGGGATCGGAATACCGTGCGACATTCGAGAACGCCATTCACATGGTCGATCTCCTCCGCTGGTACTGCGGCGGCGAACCAGTAGACGTCGCCGCCCACGCCGCCGGTGACGACCCTTGGGAAGAAGACGGTGTTGCAGCAACCATCCGCTTCAGCACCGGGAATACGGGCGTGCTGATGGCAGCCCGTACAGCAGGAGCATGGAACGAAAAACTCGACGCCTACGGCGACGGAAAGACCGTCGAAGTCAGGGCACCTGAAACGGTCTCGACCACGGTCAAGGGCGTCACCACATCACGGGAACTCAGCGCCGAGGCCTATGGCTGGGCTACTGCGACAGACACTCTGGGGTTTTCGGCCGCCGTTCATCATTTCCTAGACCGGGTTGCTGACAGGACGCAGCCACTGACTTCAGGCCGGGAAGCAGTCCACACTCAACGCTTGCTCGACCGGATTCTCGCTGCGTCCGGTTTGCCCACAGCAGAGCAAGCCGGCCGGGAATGGGCCAGCCATGCAGTAAACGGAAGCTAACAACCAACCGGGCCCGCCCTTCTCCACGGCACTCGCAACCGTTGAGCACGTGGAACGTGGCTCGAACAATCCTGCCGAAAATAAGGAGGTGCAGACATAGCTCTACTTCGCCTCCGTCAGGGCAAACCACAAGCCGGGGGAGCGGGGGGACAACCGTTACGCGGCCGGATCACCGCGCTTGCCGGCATCCTGCTAGTCGCGTTCAGCGCCAGAGAAGCCGTTTCGGCGGTGTCCCCACTCCTTGACCCGATCAGGGGGGATCTTCCCCTCGATCCGGTAACGACAGGGATCCTTGGAATGCTTCCGACCGCGGGCTTCGCAGTAATGGGTTTCCTGGCTCTGCCGCTCCTCCGGCGAATCCACCTGGAACCCCTGCTCCTGGTTTCGATCCTGCTGACCACACTTGGTCAGGTCGGCCGCGCACTGGGATGGAACATCCCGGCATTTTTGGTGTTCACCTGGGTCGCCATGCTCGGGATCGGGCTGGTCAATGTCGTGATTCCGCCTTTGCTGGTGAAGTACTTCCCCGACAAAATCGGGGTCCTCGCAGCACTCCACGTAACGCTCCTGGGCGTCAGCACGGCTGTGGCGGCCCAAGCGGCCATACCCTTGGCACATCTTTATGGCTGGCGGTTCTCCATCGGCATCTGGGCGGTCTTCAGCGCAGTCGCTGCGATACCTTGGCTGATGGTTCTCGCTGGCAAGCGGACTGTGACCCGCTCCAGGACATCACCTGCCAACGATGAGCCGACTGCCCCTACTAGTGCGATCAAACCCTGGAGATCATCGATTGGCTGGGGTGTCGCACTAGTCTTCGCCGGTTGCTCAAGCAATACTTTCGCTGCGCTCACTTGGCTTCCCGCTGTTCTTATCGACAGAGGAATGGATCAGGAAACCGCGGGGTCCATGCTGGCGCTCTATTCAATCCTCGCTCTGCCAGTCGCCTTGGTTGTGCCCCTGGTAGTGGTGAGAACACCTCGCCCGCTACCCGTCGCAATCCTGTTTGTCGTCGCATTCGCCATCGGCTACGGGGGCATGATCTTTGCTCCACTGTCCTCTGCAGTGGTCTGGGTCGCCATTGCCGGACTTGGCCAAGGCGTGTACTCCTTCGCGTTCACGATGATCAATAAGCGAACGCGAACACAATCCGGTTCGGGGGTCCTCTCCGGGTTCGCCCAAGGAGTCGGCTACACCCTGGCAAGCGTTGGCCCGTTCCTTTTTGGTCTGCTGCATCATCCGGGGGACGGCTGGCTGCCCTCGTTCGGCATGCTCGGAGCCTGGCTCCTGGTGCTTTTGGCGGGAGCCATGATGGTCAACAAGCCACGTTTTCTCGAGGATGCCTTCCCAGTGGTACAGCCAGGCACTAAAGAAACTGCGGCAGAGCCCGACTGCGCCGGATCACACAGCCAAAATGTTCTTCGCCGAAAGCGGAGATCACCAGGCCCGTAAACACGAACCGAAATAGACCCCTCACAGGCCATTCCTGCAACCGACCTTTAATTGCAACCGATCCCTAAGGAGAAATGTGATGATCAACTGGTTCCTCCCTGGCCCGACCTTTGGCGGCACTACATGCTGACCGCGGCGGGACCTGCTCCTCGCGTCGCTGTCGTAGGAGCTGCCGGCTGGGCCGGATCACGGCACGCGCGGGCATTTGCCGCGGCAGGTGCCAAAGTCGCCGTCCTGGTGGAGAAGGACGAGCGTGGCGTCGCCCTCGCGCAGAAGTTCGGCGCACAATTGATGCCCACTACGGCGGAACTCAACCCCGAACATTTGGACCTGGTTGTAGTGGCTTTGCCCACCACGGTGCAACCGGACATATGCGCAGATCTGCTGAACCGGGGATTCCGGGTGTTGACTGAAAAGCCGGTGGCCGCAGATGCCGAAGGTGCTGCCGTCCTGGCCGCCGCTTCCGGGGTGAACGAGAGACTTATGGTCGGGTATACGCTCCACCAGCATCCCGCCGCCGCACAGGTCACTCAATGGATCAGGGGCAAGAACGTGATCGCCGTTTCTGTCCGTTCGGTCGCCCACAAACAGAACGTCAATTCATGGCGGGCTGATCCGAAAGAGGGCGGCGTCGCTGTCGTGAATGGCATTCACGCCATCGAATTGGTTTCATCATGGTTTGACGGCGACCCGAAAGTACTTGCCACCAGCGCCAGCAGCAGCCTGTATGGGTCGCCGGTACCGGAGCACGTCGTGTCCACCCTCGAGTTTCCTGAGGGCGTCGTTTTCACCCTGCAGAGCTACTGGTCTCCTTGGCAGGAACCTCAAGGTCTCAATCAGGGCGACTGGAGCCTCACCATCGATGTCCTGGCAAGTGAAGGCCGGATGTCATGGACCAACGATTCCCTTCGTGTGTGGGAGCGTGACGGCGGCCATTACGAAAAGACCTTCGAGCCCTCCGACCTCTTCCTGCGCCAAGCAGAGGCAGCGCTGAAGTTCTGCGCCGGTGGAACCCCTCCAGTCACGTTCGCCCAGGCACTCCGCGCCACGCAAATCGCCGATGCAGTTCTGGCAGCGGCAACACCCAGCGCCGAAACCACGCTCCCCGTAGCATCACCGCAAACCTGAACAACAAGCCACCGTCGATTGAAACAGCCTTAACGAAGGAATCAGCCATGAAACCAGCAACCCACGTTCCCACCGCGGGAGAACCGCGCGGCGTCCAGAGCGGAGAGAACCGATGAGCCTCAAAGACCAGGTGGTTCTAGTAACCGGATCAAGCGGAGGAATAGGCGATGCTGCTGTCAGCGCCTTTACGGCTGCCGGCGCCACTGTCATCGGCGCTGACCGTTCCGCTAAAGACGACCAAACCTTGGACGCCTTCTACCCCCTCGACATCACCTCCGAACAACAGTGCGCAACGGTTGTGCAGGACATCGCGGCGCAATACGGCCGCGTCGATGTCCTGGTCCATGCAGCAGGAGTGCTCGGCACCACCCCTGACATCATGGAGACAACCACAGAAGAATTTGATTCCATTCTGAGGATCAATGCCTCTGCAACGTTCTCGATGGTACGAGAGACAGCAAAGTCAATGCTCGGGACCGGCACGGCCGGTTCAATCGTGGTCTTATCCTCAGTTGCGGCCAAGGAAGCACGCCTGAACTACCTGCCCTACAACGCGAGCAAACTCGCAGTCCTGCACATCATGTGGTCCTTCGCAGAACTGCTTGGACCTCAAGGCATCTCCGTCAACGCCATCGCCCCGGGGCCAGTGAACACACCTATGTGGGCGCAGTTTGCCAAAGATTCAGGCCCGGATGCGGCTGCCAACCGGGCGAAGAGGGCAGCGCAACTGCCCATGCGCCGGTTCGCCGAACCCGACGAAGTCGCCCGCGCCATCCTGTTCCTGACAGACCCCGACAACCGCTACATCACAGGAGTGTCTCTGGATGTGGCCGGCGGAGCGCACCTGGGAATAGGAACTTAAACCCTGTACCGGGCCTCGCAATCATCGTAGGGCCCCGTGGCGCACCTTTTGCCGAGTGGAACCACGCGTGCCCTATGCCAGGCAAACCAGCACGGACCCCGCAAAGCTGTGTCTGAACCACCCGCGGATTTCAAGTCCAAAACTACGAGGAGAAGATCTCATGTCTGTTCTTTTGATCCCCTTCAAGCCTTCGGGAATGTTGAGGCGGGAGAAATGAAAACTGCAATTCGACATCATCACACTGCCCTGCACGTTACGGACATGGAGCGCAGCGCGCGGTTCTATGTGGAAGGGCTTGGCCTTACCCGCGTGAAAGCGTGGACGTCGGGGCCATACGTCGGCGAACTTTACGGCCGTCCCAACGTCAAGGTTAGAGCTCTAATGCTCTCAACGGGTGACGGGACCTTCAACTTGGAGCTGGTCCAGGTTGAGGATCCGCCACCGGCCGTGAATCCTTCAGAGGCGCAGCCGGGGACTGCCCATCTTGCCTTCACCGATATTGACCTGCGCCAGGTTTACGCCAGAATGACAGCGCTCGGCTACAGGGCTTTGTCCGAACCGGTCGCACCCACGTCGGGCCCGGTTTCAGGAGGCCTCCTGATCTACCTGCTCGATCCAGACGGAAACCGTGTGGAGCTAATTCAGCCGCCGGACTGGCAGTCAAGCGACAACTCCTGAGTTATCCGCATCCGGTAGAAATGACTTGTGACACGGGCTGAGGGCCTGTCAGGGTTTAGAGATTGCAGATCCGGAGAGCTGGTTTAAACCGGCACGCCACATGACCGCTTGGAGGCGGTCATGTGGCGTGCTTTCTGTTTGGGCTCGGGGAAGAATTATCCCTTTACACCGCCGGACGTCATCCCGGCTACAAACCAGCGCTGGAACGCCAGGAAGATTGAGAGAACGGGGATGAAGGCAACGACGATGAATGCAGCAAAGAGTCCCCAAAAGCTACCGAAGCCAGTGGTTATGTAACGCACGATGCCGTTCTGGACGGTCTTCATGTCTTCTGTGGTAGCCAGTACGGTTCCTACAAGAAAGTCGTTCCAAACGAATACGAAGATGAAGATTGCTACAGCAGCGATGCCGGGGCGGATGAGCGGCAGAATGATGCGCCATACGATCTGCAGCCGCGAGCAGCCATCGATGGCGGCCGCTTCCTCAATCTCAACAGGAATGTTCTCGATGAAGTTGCGCAGGAACAGGATGGTCTGTCCACAGATGATGGCCGTGTAGACGACGATCAGCAGCGGGTAGGTGTTGATCAAGGCGGTCTTGACGAACATGGAGTACAGGGCGATGAAGACCACGATCGCGGGAACCATCGAAAGCACCAGTATGCCGGTCATCAGGGTTTCCATGCGCCGGCTTCGGTACCTGGTGGCAACGTATGCCGCAGGAATGGAAATCGCCAACGCGAGGACGATGGAGCCCACAGCGTAGATGAGGGAGTTGATGAAGAACCGGCTGTTCGTTGAGGTCAGCAGGCCAACATAGCCCTCGAATGAAAGCGGGTCAGGGATCCACCGTGGCGGGAACTCGATGGTATCCGATGCGGTTTTCAGCGAGGTGGAGACGATCCAGGCAACAGGCGGTAGAACGACTGCGGCTGAGAGGATGACGTATGCCCAGGCCGGAACCGCCCGAAGGACCGCGCCGGACCGGCCTTGGCGACGCGAGGTTGTGGTGCTCACAGGCTTTCCTTCCGTCGGAAGCGAATCGCGACAAGGGTGAGGACAATGTTTACGGCAAAAAGGAGGATTGCGGTTGCTGACGCCCCGGAAAGATCGAACTTGTCGAACATCTGGTTGTATACCCGCATTGACAGCGTCTCGGTCGAACCGATGGGACCGCCTCGTGTGGTCACCAGGATGATGGTGACCATCTGTACATAGAGCATGAGTAGAACGATCACTACGGAGACGATCGTGTTGCGCAGGTGAGGCAATGTGACGTTGAGAAACGCGTGCCGAATGCCACCGCCGTCCACCTTGAGGCTTTCGTACAATTCTCCAGGGATGGTCTGAAGGGCGCCGAGAAAAAGAAGCATTGCTTGCGGGTAGGACCACCAAGCCGTCATCAGTGTCACGGCGACGAGCGCACTGTTTGGGGACGAGAAGACATCAGTAGGACCGAACCCGAGGGATTTGGTGATAGCCGAAGCCGGACCGTAGTTGGGATTCAAAAACCAGAGCCAGATCGTTCCTGCTGTTGCCTGGGACAGAAGCCATGGCAAGAGGAAGAGGCTACGGACAGAGCGCTTGAATCGGTGCAGGTTATTCAACACAATCGCAGACAAAAGTCCCGCGGGCAATGCGATGACCAGTGCCCCGAGCGAGAATACCAGCGTTGTCCAGATGCGGGCGGGCAGCTCCGAGTCCGCGAACAACTCGGCAAAGGAGTTCAGACCAGAGAACTTGCCGATCTGGTAATACGAAGTCTCGTGGAGCGCGGTCCATGCCGTGTAAATGAGCGGTCCAACAAAAACAAAGAGAAACACGGCAGTGACGGGGACGACGTACAACCAGACCATGCGGTCCTTACGAGCACGGCGGAACGCCTGGACTCCTGCAGGTGGATTAGCCGTCTGAGATGAAGTGCGGGTGCGACTGTTTGTTGACATTATCTCTCCCTTCCGGAGGGAGCCTGATACTCAGGCTCCCTCCGGATGTTCGGGGCTATTTCTTGTTAGCCGCATCCTGGGCGGAACGGATAAACTCGCTGCCCGACAGACCGTTGAGCGTTAGCCTCTGCCCGGCCTGGGACAGCCCGGTGGCCAGCGAGGTCCAGTTATCGGAATATGTGCGAGGTTCGCTGTTGCTCTTGACGTAGGCGGCGATGTCGTTCACCGTCTTCGCTTCGGGCGTGGAGAAGAACGGCTGCTTGTAAGTTTCCGCACGCGTGGGAACCTCACCGCCGGTGGCCATCTTCGCGCCAGCCTCAGGACCGGTCATGTACTCGATGAACTTCCAGGCCGCCTCTGTATTCTTGCTGCCGGCACCTATTCCCAAAGTCCATCCAATGGTGGTGCCGGTGGTGTCGCCAGTAGTTGCCTTCGGCAGGGAGGTCCACTTGACGTCCGGATTCTGCTTTGCGAACGAGACGATTCGTTCGGTGCCCAGGACCGACATCGCGACAGTGCCGCTGGCCATGCCGTCCGCTACGGTACCGTACGTGTCAGAAACGACATTGCTGCCCAGCGCTTTCGCATCCCGGAGCTTGGCGAGGAAGTTGCCGAACTCCTCGCCCTTCTGGGTTGCGAAATCCGCCTCTCCGTCTTTAGTCCAAATGTCCTGATCAACCTGCGACATGAAGCAATTAAAAAAAGTGCTGATAATGGCAGAGTTGTCAGTGTCCGAGAACCCGGTTCCAAACCCGGTGAATCCAGCTGCGGCAGCTTTCTGCGCAACGTCAACCACTTCCTGGTAGGTGGTGGGAGTGGTCGCGCCGATCTGAGAAAGAATTTTCTGGTTGTAGTACAGCGCACAGGTGCGGTATTCATAAGGCACCGCCACCGGCTTGCCGTCAGGACCGGCGAGGGTGTCGGTAGGGCGAAGCCAGTCATTGACACTGGACGCAGCATCGGGCAGCGGCGAATAGACGCCGGCGGCGGCCATTTGGGGGACGACCGGGGTAAACATTTTGAACACATCTGGCGCCTGGCCAGCCGCTGCTGACTGCGGCAGCCTGTTCAACATGTCGCCCAGCGAAACTACCGAGAGATTGATCTTGATGTCAGGGTTGGCCGCCTCGAAGTTTGCGATGTTTTCCTTCAACGCCTTCGACCTCGGGTTGTCCTGGCTGGGATCAAGGAAGTCCCAGTAACTGAGTGTCACCGGCCCCTCCGGTTCCGAAGTTGAAGGGGAGCAGCCGCTGAGAGCAAGGCTGGCTACGACGGCTGAGACGAGAGCCAGGCCCCATCGCTTTTTGATCATGAATTTCTCCTGTGGACTGGATTGCTAATGCGGGAGCATGCCGTATCCAAAACGACGCCTGCTAAACGCGGGGCTACCGAAGGTCCAGGAATGAGCGACTGAATCATCGAGTCTCTCCTTTGAGATCGGTTGCATTCATTGAGCAGTGAGATCGATTGCTGAGATCGGTTGCAACAAACATAGGTCTACGGGAAGGCTCTGTCAAGCATTCCTTTTGTTGGGCCTTGTAGGTCCGGATTTGTACGCTGCTGCGAGGGCCACTGCCGTTCGACGACGAACTTCCGGAAGTCCTGGCCCACTGGACGGCTGCCCGGATGCGAGGAGATGCTGGAAGTCCCGGCCGACCCGACTCAGCCAGCGCCTATATAAGTTTGAGCGTATGACAGCCATTCCCGCCGGCCGAGATGTCAGGTCGTTGCATGGTCCTGTCGCTCGAGCATGCGGGAGACGGCGTAACCGATGACGACGCCCCAGAACGCGGCGTGGATGTTGAAAAGATTCAGGCCGGAGACTGTCACCACGAAAGTGACGAGGGCACCGAGCGTGAACTTCGTCGCGAAGGCACCGACGAACGCCTGCTGAAGGGCCCGGAGCATGGCGATCCCGCCCAGGGCCAGAATGAATGCCTGCGGGGTGGCGAGCATCAGCCGGGTCAGCATGGGAGCCACCAGAGCACAGACGAGAGACAGCAAACCGTAGATCACCGCGGCGGTGTACTGGCGATTTTTCTCCCCGGAGGCGGTCAAGAGGGCGTTGGTGGGACCGGTGACACATGCGGAGACGGCGCCGAAGGAGGCATTGAGCAGGGAAAATGCCCCGGAGCTGATCGCGAAGAGATTGATTGGAGGGTTGTGGCCTGCGGCTTTGAGCACAGCCGCGCCCTGTCCGTTCTGCACGACCAAAACAGTGAGAGCCAGAGGAATGACCAGTTCCAGTTGGGCTGCCCAGGTGAAGGCGGGGGCGGTGAACACGGGCGACGCGAAAACTGGCCCTTCGGCCTCAACGATGAACCGGCCGCTGAGTGCGACGGAGACGACGCCCACCGCCAAGGTGCCGAGTACGGGAGGGAGATACTTGCCCAATACCGGGACAGCGGTGAGCACGAGGAACGCAACCACCATGGGTACCGCCACTGTGGGGTCGTCGCGGGTCGAGGTAACGATATCCGTACCGAACCGGAGGAACACGGCCGCGACCATGGCCATCACGATCGGCAGGGGGATGGCAGCCATTAACCGTCGCACTACCCCCGTGGCTCCGAGAGCGAGGATCAGCACCCCGGCTGAGAAGAACGTTCCGACCACTTCCGCGAAGGACAGATGCTGCAACGAAGGCCCCAGCAGAACAGTGCCCGGAATGGACCAGGCGAAACCCAGAGGTTGGCGGTAGATCATGGACATGAGCACCGTCGCCGCACCCGCAGAGAGGAAGATAGCGAAGACCCACGACGCCAGCTGCCCCTGAGTCAGTCCGCCCACCGACCCCACGGTAAGGGTGACCGCAATCGGTCCGGAAGCGGAGAAGGCAAGTCCGACTGCCCCGTTGGAGGCATAATGCGGGCCGACGTCCCGCAGGAAGTCGCGGAAGCCTGCCGGGCGGGCCCCGGGTCTCTCGAAGAGCGGTTGGGGTCCCGGTTCCGGGTCCGGTGCAGCTTTGTTGCCTGTGGGTCGGGCGGCCTTCGAGGAGTGATGCATGGTTGCTCCTGAATCGATGAGGAGAGGACCGTCAGCGGATGGAGTTCGGGTGCTTGGCCAACGGTGTGACCTTGATCTTCATGTACGGATACATCGGGAAGCCACTGAGGACACCGTGCAGTTCGTCGTTCGTTGCGACGTCGAACACCGAGTAATTCGCGTATTCGCCGACAACGCGCCAGATCGAGGCGAGGCGGCCCTCCAGTTGCAGCTGCTGGGAGTATTCCTTCTCCAGCCCCTGCATGCGGGTGATATCCGCGGCGGAAAGATGCGGTGGGAACTGCACGTCCATGCGTGCCAAAAACAACACTATTTCGTTCTCCTGCTTATCGGGGCTAGGACAGCCGGTACTTCGCGAGCTTGTCTTCGTCGATGTCAGCGCCGACGCCCGGCAGATCGCGCACGGCAATCGTCCCGCTGATGATCCGGAGCGGATCGGCCAGCAGATCATCGGACATGTCCAGGAAGTTCGACAGTTCCCCTGCCCGGCGGCTGGTGGCTTCGTGGGCGGCACCAAACGTGATGGTCGCCAGCGAGCCAACCTGCGTATCGATCTGGTTGCCCATGGTCACGTCGACCCCGAGCCCGGTGCACAGCCCCAGAATTTCAGTGGCCTCAGTGAAACCCGATCGCGCGGTCTTGATGCAAATGGCATTGCAACCGCCTGAAAGAAGCTCACGGGACGCGTCCCCTGCCGTGGGGACGGATTCGTCACCCACCACCGGGATTGGCGACTTGTCGACCAGACGCCGGCGGCTCATTGCTTCCTTGGCATCGCACGGTTCCTCGAGCATGGTCAGTCCCAAGCCCTCGGTGCGCCGCAGTACCTCTAGGGCCTCGTTGGCGGTCCAACCCCGGTTGGCGTCAAGGTAGATCTCCACGTCCTCACCGAGGCCCTCGCGCAGTACGCGGCATGCCTCGATGTCCAGTGACGGCGGCCGGCGGCCCACTTTCAGCTTGAATGTGGTGATGCCGTATTCCTCACCGAAGCGAAGCGCCTCCTCCAGAAGCTCCTGGGCGGGCCGGAAGCCGAGCATGTGGCTGACCCTCATCCGGTCCGTGTATCCTCCCAGCAGCTTGTGGACCGGAGTGCCAAGTGTCTTGCCGATCGCGTCCCATACCGCAATGTCGACTGCACCTTTCGCCACCTGGTTGTGGATGGTCCGGCGCAGCACCGCATGAATCTGCTCCCGGCCCGTGATCTCAAGGCCGACCAGCTGCGGGGCGAAAGTTTCTTCAATGATCGTCCCGATCGACACCTGGGTCTCGCCATAGGTGTAAGGACGGGGAGGTGCGTCTGCCACTCCAACGACACCGTCGTCCGTGTACAGGCGCACCAGAACATGATCAGCATTCGTCACCTCACCGCTGGCGAATTTCAAGGGGTGGGTATAGGGAATGGAGTAGGGAATCACTTCAATCCGTTCGATTCTCAACGGCGCGGTTCCTTTCAGGACGGGTCATACGGACGAGGTGAAGCTGCTGCACTGGGCCGAGCGATATCAACAACAAACGGGCCGACCACGGACAGCGGGAGCTGGCCGGCATGTCGCCGCCTGGAGAAACGCCCCGGAGCCTTCCGCTCCGGGGCGCCCATCTGGACGGCCTGCCGCTGGCACGGTCAGGCGCGTTAGTTGTCTACTTGGATTCTCCGACCCGGGCGAGAACGTAGTCGTATACAGCTTCCTCGCCGGCCGCGCCATCGGTTCGCGGTTTGGGGTCGAGCATCAGCTCGGGCTTTACTGCAGAAGCGATGTCATCGGCATTATGCGGGTCTCCGGGGAAGTAGAGCTGCTGGGTCACCGGCTGGAATCCGGGCGCGGAAACCTTGATGTGGATGTGGGCGGGCCTCCAGGCGTGCCATCCCGCTGCTTCGATGAGCTGTCCACAGGCGCCATCTGTAGGGATCTGGTACGGAGCCGGACGCATGGTGTGGATGGTGAATTGCCCGTCGTCATTCGCCTTCACCGTTGCGCGGAAGAGCCACTCCGGAAGACCGGGGGCGTACTGCGAGTAGAAACCGGCCGCGTCGGCATGCCAAATCTCAATCTGTGCGCCCTGGATGGGATTGCCGTCGGTGTCAGTGAAGCGGCCGCTGAAGCGCAGCGGGGTGCCCTCCTCATCATCCCGCATTTCCACCGTGGCCGGCGATTCGAGTAGGGGAGAATCGGGCACATAGTAGGGGCCTTCGATGGTTCCCCTCGTGCCGGGGCGGTCCTGGGAGTTGACATCCTCAACGGTGTGTTCGAGCCACACGTCGAGGAACAGGGGCCATTCCCCGTCGTTTCCGACCTTGATCAGCCACGCCTTGAGCGCGTTGTACTCCTCGTACGTGACCTGGTGTTCGACGACGATGTCATTGGCAGCCTTGATCAGGGCCCCGGCGAGCAGGCTCACGCGCTCCTTCGGCACGGCCACACTGGCAGTCTTGCCCGAGGCCGCGAAGCGCTCGGTGGCCTTTGCGCCGGCCTCCACGGCCGTTCCCTCGTCTTCCTGGCGGGTGTCGGTCTGAATTTCAGTCATGGTGATCTCCACTGATCCTTGTAACGGGGACGGGAAAGGCTCCCATCTTGTGGTGAAGCGCCCGGCGCAGCGAGAGCTCGGAGGCCCTCGGCTTCACGTGATGTCCATCTCAGGCTAGGCCGATGATAAGGACGAAACAAATATTGATTAGCCGACCATTATGTCGCTTTAGGTAATCAAAGGCACCCTTGGTGGAACCTAGGGATTTGCCTGATGTGGGTGCTGTCACCGTCAAGCAGAATTACACGGCATACATTTTTCTTTCGGCAGGAGCCGTGACCTACGAGACGCCGCCCGCCAGCCCCATTTTCTCCGAAGAAGGAGTACGTCATGACCGAGAACCTGAGTCGGGTCCGTGAGGTCCTTGCAGACGCCGTGATCGATGATCGTGTAAACGGAATCATCCGGGCAAAGCGCGAAATCTTCACCGATCAAGAAATTTTCGAACTCGAGATGAAGCACATCTTCGAGGGCAACTGGGTTTACCTGGCGCACGAGTCCCAGATTCCCAACGTGGGCGACTACTTCACCACCTACATCGGGCGCACGCCCGTTGTGATCACCCGGGACAAGGACGAGAAGATCAACTGCATCGTCAATGCCTGCTCCCACCGGGGCGCGATGCTGTGCCGCCGCAAAACTGACAACCGCACTACGTTCACGTGCCCGTTCCATGGCTGGACCTTCAAGAATTCCGGTGAGCTGCTGAAGGTCAAGGATTCCCGCAATGCCGGCTACCCGGAAAACTTCAACAAGGAAGGCTCCCACGACCTCACCAAGGTGGCCCGCTTCGACTCCTACCGCGGATTCCTGTTCGGCTCGCTCAATGCCGATGTCCTCCCGCTCGAAGATCACCTGGGAGACGCCACCAAGGTGATTGACTCCATCGTGGACCAGTCGCCCGAAGGGCTCGAGGTCCTGCGCGGATCCTCGACCTACACGTACGACGGTAACTGGAAGGTCCAGGCGGAAAACGGGGCAGACGGCTACCACGTCACCGCTGTTCACTGGAACTACGCAGCAACAACGGCACGCCGCAGCGCCGGCGACTCAGCCAACAAGACCAAAGCCATGGACGCCGGAAAATGGGGCAAGGTCAAAGGCGGGTTCTATTCCTACGACCACGGCCACCTGCTGCTGTGGCAGGAATGGACCAACCCCGAAGACCGCCCGCTGTGGGACCGCCGCGACGAACTCGTCGAGAAGTATGGCGAGGAAATGGCGAACTTTATGATCAACATCTCGAGGAACCTGTGCCTGTACCCGAATGTGTACATCATGGACCAGTTCTCGTCGCAGATCCGGCACTTCCGTCCGATCTCCGCCGACCAGACCGAAGTTACGATCTACTGCATCGCCCCTAAAGGTGAATCGCAGGAAAACCGGTCCAAGCGCATCCGCCAGTACGAGGACTTCTTTAACGCCACCGGCATGGCCACTCCTGATGACCTCGAA
The DNA here is from genome assembly GCF_009741265.1 of Pseudarthrobacter sp. GA104. Lineage (GTDB taxonomy): Bacteria > Actinomycetota > Actinomycetes > Actinomycetales > Micrococcaceae > Arthrobacter. Next base: position 2,153,479 of record NZ_WOWL01000001.1, on the reverse strand, counting down.
GAGTTCCGTTCCTGCAACAAGACCTACTGGGCTACGGCTGCACCGTGGAATGACATGACCCGCGGTTCCACCCACGAAATCCAGGGGCCGGACGAGCAGGCACAGGCGTTGGGCATGACCCGGGTCATCGCCTCCGGTGTACGGACAGAGGACGAAGGCCTGTACCCGATCCAGCATGGGTACTGGAAGGAAGTCATGGACAAGGCCCTGACCGAGGACGAGCGCTCGACGCTGGAATCCGTGCCCGTCACCGCCTGATCAGACCACCGGAACCAGAGAGAGTTGCAAACCCATGACTAGCCTGACTACACCCGCGACCTCATTCAAGACAGCCAAGCAAATCGCCATCCTCGAAACCGTGCGTGCCTTCCTTTATAAGGAGGCCCGCCTGTTGGACGACCGCCAGTTCGATGAGTGGCTGCAGTGCTACCACCCGGACTCCGAGTTCTGGATGCCGGCCTGGGACGTCGACGACCGCCTCACCGAGGATCCGCAGAACGAAATTTCACTCATCTACTACGACAACCGCGGCGGCATTGAAGACCGCGTTTTCCGCATCAAGACCGACCGCTCGTCGGCCACATCGCTGCCGGAACCGCGGACCGGGCACAACATCGCCGATATCGAAATTATGGAACACGATGGCGACCAGGTGAAGGTCCGCTTCAACTGGTTCACCCTGTACTTCCGCTACAACACCACGGATACGTACTTCGGCACGAGCTTCTACACCATCGATCTCTCCGGCGCCGAACCGGTGATCCTCAAGAAGAAGGTCGTACTGAAGAACGACTACATCCACCACGTGGTGGATGTCTACATGATCTGACGGTCCGCGCCGTCGGCCGTTACGCGGCAGAGGTCACGGTCTAAAGCGTGCTGCCGGACATCACCTCATACGAGAAAACAGCACCAACTTTCGGGGTCGTGAAGACGCGATTCCCAGCCAGGAGGAAATCATGGGCCATCAGGTAGCCCTCAGCTTCGAGGACGGCGTCACCAAGGTCATCAAGGTCGGCGATTACGAGACCGTCATGGACGCAGCGTATAAAGCGCGCATCAACATCCCGTCGGACTGCCGTGACGGTGCCTGCGGCACCTGTAAGGCTTTCTGCGACTCGGGATCCTTCGACCCCGGGGACTTCATCGACGACGCGATGACCGAAGAAGAACTCGAGAAGGGCTACCTGCTCACCTGCCAGGCGGTCCCGGAGTCGGATCTCGCCCTCCAGATCCCGGCTACCTCGGAGTCAGCAAAGACGTCCGCGGCCACGTTCACCTCCACCCTCGTCGAACTCGACAAACACTCGGAGTCGACGATCTCCTTCTCCCTGGAGGTGCAGAACCGGGAGGCCCTGGCGTTCCTGCCGGGCCAGTATGTCAACATCAAAGTTCCGGGCACCGACGCCGAGCGCTCGTACTCCTTCAGCAACGGCCCTGACGTTGAGAAAGCATCCTTCATGGTGCGCATAACACGGCAGGGCGCGATGTCGGAGTACCTCCGTGACCGGGCAGCCGTTGGTGACTCCATTGCCTTCACCGGCCCCTACGGCTCATTCTTCCTTCGCGAACCCAAGCGTCCCCTGCTGCTGCTTGCAGGAGGAACCGGTCTCGCCCCGCTGCTGGCAATCCTGGAAAAGCTCTCCCAGAACCCTCCCGCCACCCCGGTTCACCTGATCTATGGTGTTACCAGGGAATCCGACATCGTAGGGCTCGACTGGCTACGCGCCTACGAAGCCAAACTGCCGAACTTCACCTGGGACTACATCGCCTCCGAACCGGGCACCTCCGCCCCGCACACCGGCTATGTCACCCAAATCATCCAGCCCTCACACCTCAACGACGGTGACGTCGATGTGTACCTTTGCGGCCCGCCTCCTATGGTGAACGCGGTCTCCAAGTGGCTGGACAGCGAAAACATTCATCCTGCCAACTTCTATTTCGAGCGCTTTGCCCCGAAGGAGACCAGGGGGGACGACGCCGAGACCGGCGCCCCCGCTCCGGCCGAAAAGATTGAGGCCGAAGGCGATACCATGAGCCGGTCAGAGGCGGTCTCGTCGCTTCAGACCGGTCGGCTGGATTTCCGCAAGGAAGACAGCTTCGCGCAGCTCGATGCCCGTATGGGCCTTGAGCTCGCCGTAAGCGAACTGCTGCTGGGCCGTCTCAGTGAGGAGCAGTTACGCCAGTTCCGGCGCCTTGCCGAGGCCACCACCCGCTCCGTGAAGGCCGGGACGGTTCAGGAGCCCGAGGAGTTCGCCCGGACGAATGAAGAGTTCCACGAATACCTCTTCATGGTCTGTGACAACCCGACGCTGCTTGAGTCCTACCGGAGGCTCGACGTGCACGCCCAGATGGCTGCGACTTTCGAAGCCGGAACCCCGATCTTCGAGCGGGTCACGCAGGACCACCTTGACATCGTGGACGCCTTTGAGCGTGAGGAAAAGTCGCGGGTCCGCGAACTCATTACAGGCCATGGACAGGCGGCCAAGGAAACCATGGCCGCAGCGATCGATGCCAAGACAGCGGCCCGCTGATGGTAGCGCCATACGCCGGACAGTTCGTTACTCCAGGGCGGTACAGCGGCAAAGTGGCCATTGTGACGGGCTCAGCCCAGGGCATTGGACAAAAGGTTGCCCAACGGATTGCTGCAGAGGGCGGGACCGTCGTTCTGGTGGATCGGGCCGAACTTGTCCATGAGGTGGCCCGGGAAATCGACGGTGCTGCACAAACTTCCGGATCCGGCGGCTCGGCCATGTCCGTGACTGCCGATCTGGAATCGTTCGCGGGCGCCCAGCAGGCTGTCGAGGCGGCGCTGGGCGCCTATGGCAGGGTTGATGTGCTGGTCAATAACGTTGGGGGCACCATTTGGGCCCGCCCGTACGAGGAATACGACGAGGAAAAGATCGAGAAGGAAGTCCGCCGCTCGCTCTTTCCCACTCTTTGGGCCTGCCGGGCGGTGCTGCCCTCCATGCTGGAACAGGGCTCGGGCACTATCGTCAACGTCTCCTCGGTCGCTACCCGCGGGCTGCACCGTGTCCCGTATGCCGCGGCCAAGGGAGGCATCAATGCTGTGACCCAGGCCCTGGCGATGGAGGTCGCCGGCCGGGGCGTGCGCGTGGTCGCGACAGCCCCCGGAGGAACTGAAGCTCCGCCGCGGAAGGTGAAGCGGGGCCCCGACGCTGACTCCGCCACAGAGCAGGCCTGGTACAAGACCATCGTGGACCAAACCGTGGAATCCTCCTTCATGAAGCGGTACGGCACGCTGGATGAACAGGCTGCACCGATTGTCTTCATGGCATCCGACGAAGCCTCCTATGTAACGGGAAGCATCCTCCCAGTGGCAGGCGGAGACCTCGGTTGAGCCGGGCGTGACCCCAAGGGCCGAGTGGGATCATGGTGCACTCAAGTAAGCTAGCCAGCATGATCCCCGGCTCCCAGCAAGGTAACGCGGAGGATGATCTGACACTCCTCGGCCGGCGGGATGTATACCAAGAGCTGTTGGAGACACTGCGCGCGGTGCGTAAGGGCACTGTACAAACCGTCGTGCTCAGTGGTCTGCAGGGCTCCGGAAAAACCGTTGTTCTCGACCGCTTCCTGGAGTACTGCCGCTCCGCCGCCCGCGGCGTACGCGTGCTGTCGGCAACCGGAGACGAGTGGGAGGCGCAGTTCCCGTTAGCTGGTTACTCCCAACTCATGTCCACCCCGCCGCTGCGCGCCGCTGCCAACGACGCGCCAGCGGCGGCCCCACCGTCTGATTCCCCGGATGCTCTCAGTCCCGGTCAGGTAGCCAAGCATGCATCAACCTTCATGGCCCATCTGGAAGGACTTCAGGCACACGGCACCGTGGTCGTCGCCGTCGATGACATCCAGAACCTTGACTCGGACACCCTGCACGTCCTCGTGTTCGCCATGCGGCGGCTGCGCGACAAACGAATCCTGTTCGTTGTCTCTCTGGACCTTACGCATTCCCAGTTTGTCCCGGCAGGGGTCCTGGCGTTCCTTACAGGGCATCAGGTTTCCTGTCTCCCGCTGGGGCCACTGTCGCCCCAGGAGGTCCAGAATCTCGCCCAGCACCGGTTTGGCATAGATTTGAGCGCCACAGCGGCCCACGGCATCATCCAGCATACGGGCGGATTGCCGCTGCCTGTTGTAGAGCTCCTCGATGAGCTGCCCCCTGAAATTTGGCAGTCGTGGTTTTCGTCCCTGCCGCCGAGCTCCCGTGTCCGGGCCCAAGTGCGAAGCCTTCTCAATGGTGCTTCCGCTGAGCTGGTAGCTGTCGCGGAAGCCGCGTCAGTGCTGAGGGAAAGCGCAGGAATAGCAGAGATAGCCCACGTCAGCGGAGTCACAGACGTAATAAATGCCCTGGATGAGGGCCATAGAGCCGGACTGCTGGGCTTGTCGGTTGAACAGGCCCGATCGGTGGTGATGTTCTTTGAGACGGGCACGACCGAGTCCGTTTATGAGCAGATAATCCCGAGCCGGCGTATCGAACTCCATCGCAGGGCCGCGCAGATCGTACAGGTTGAGGGCGACCGTTTGGGCCACTGGGTGTCCGCGACGCCAGGTGCTGACGAGGATCTCGCTGCTGAACTGGAAGCATACGCCCGCCGACAGGCTCTGGTCGGGGCGTGGCATAACGTCTCGACAGCGCTGTTTTCCGCGTCACGTCTCTCTGGGGACGTCCGCACGGCTAATGATCGGCTCCTTAGAGCAGTCGACGCCCTCGTAGGTTCCGGGAACATGGCCCGGGCCCAAATGTGGGCCGCTGCCGTAGACTCCATGGCGCCCTCCGCGCTCCGTTCCTCGGTGCTTGGCTACCTCTCCACGGCGTCAGGGCAGAATCATAGCGCACAGAAACAGCTGGAAATGGCGTGGAGAACCAGCAATCCTGAACGGGACCCGGCGGCCGCGGCCCAAGTGGCCCAACGCCTGGTTTTGCACGGCGTTGCCTCCTGGGATGGCCCGCTCATAACCCGTTGGGCTGAACGCGCCATGTCCCTGACGGAACCTGGTACTCCGGCTTACATCGAATCAGAGGCCATCTACGGGCTGGGCCTCTATGCCCAGGGGCGGCTTTCCGAGGCGGAGGAATCCTATCGAAAGGCTTTCGAGCACGCCTCCGAAAACGCCCAGAAGCAGCGCGTGCAGATAGGCGCTGGCTGGCTAGCCCTGCGCATGGACGACGTTGAAACCGCGCAGGTCCATTTCGAGGCCGCCGCACCGACGGAATTCCGGGGTGGCTCCTTGCGGATCTCCTTGTGGGCGGAGGCATGGTTGGCCCGGACCCACCTCGTACTCGGCAACTGGGACGCCGCTGCCGCGACCGTTGCCCGTGGCTCAGTTCGCCTCGAAGCCTCAAGGATGCCCCTGATCCGCCCGCTCCTGTACTGGACAGCAGCCGAACTTTGGTCAATGCGGGGCGATTGGGACAGAGCCCGGTACTACGTTTCCCAGGCGTCAGTGCAGCCGGGAACTTACCGAGCCATGCAGGTACCGGCCAGCCTGGCCCGGGCCCGTTTTCATGAAGCACGGGCGGATTACGAGAGCGCGTTATCGGTGTTGCAGCCCTTGACGGAACTGGACCCGTGGACGGAAAACCGGGTTTCCTTCTGGCCTTGGCAGGACACGTACGTGAATGCCCTGGTCATGACTGACCAATTGGATGAGGCCGATTCGTTCCTGACTGACTTCGAGCACGTGCGAAGGGAACGGGCGGTCCCGTCAGATTTGGCCCGCATGGCATGGGCCCGTGGGCGCCTCCTGGCGGCCCAGGGTGAACCTGAGAGCGCTAGGGAACATTTCGAGACGTCCCTGGCCCACCTGCGCGGGTTGAACCGCCCATATCTTCGTGCCCGGGTAAGTTTCGCCTACGGGCAGAGTATGCGGCGCGCCGGGAAGAGGCGTTTGGCGTCGTCAGTGCTGCGGGTTGCAAGGGATCTCTACGATTCTTTGGGCGCTGTGACGTATGTGGACCGGTGTGACCGCGAGCTGAAGGCAACAGGTCTTGATGCCGGCAATCTGCCCGATCCTTCTGACGCTGTCCTCGCTGCCGTCGCACGGCCGCATACCCAGCTCACTGCGCAGGAGCAGGCAGTGGCCGAACTCGTTGCGACCGGAACGACCAACAAGGAGGCAGCCCGTAGCCTGTTCATTGCTGAGAAGACCGTGCAGTACCACTTGACCCGGATCTACGGGAAGTTGGGAATCCGGTCAAGAAGCGAACTGGCTGCAAGGTTCCGGGTTCCGGACTGACCGGTGAATGAACATTGGGGTGTCTTCGGCCAGTGAGAGGGCAACGATAAGCGTTCTCCCTCGTTCCGATCGCTATTGGCTGCTGGGGGCCAGACCGGTGGAAAGGGGCCGCGGAAGGGACGTTGTGGCTGCAACCACGATATCCAGGAAGCTTTGGAGGAGCGCTGATCGGTCCTCACTCCGCCACGCGACTGCCAACTCCATCTCGGGAGCTTTTTCGATATCGCAGTACACGTCGCCCTCGAGTTGCAGGGCGCGGATGCTGGCCGGCATGAGCGCGACTCCACCACCGGCGGCAACATAGGAGAGCATCATGGACGTCTCACTGAGCACTTGGGTGATACGTGGCTGGAAACCCGCCTGGCGGCAGACGCTGACGGTCGTCCGGTGCAATACCGAATCGGGCGGGTAAGCGATAAAGTCCTGATCCTGCAGCTCGTGCATGGCCACCGGCCGGCCAGCCGGCAGTGCACTGAACGCCGGCACTGCGGCGATGAGCGGCTCACGGGACACCACCCTGAAGTCAATGCCCGGGGCAGCAATCGGCGGGCGCAAAAGCGCCGCATCCAATGTGCCCTCCCGCAGCCCGTTCTCCATGGCCGGGGTAAGCATTTCACCCTGCATATGCAGCGAAAGCCCCGGCAAGGCCTGCTTGGCCCTCCGTACGATGGGGGGCATAACGCCGTATGTTGCCGATCCCGAGAAACCTACGCGAAGCACGCCCGCGGCGCCCTGCCCCACCTGGAAGACGTCGGCCTTCAGAATCCCGACAGCGTTGACGATCTGCCGCCCCCGGTCAAGCAATTCCTGGCCTGCTGCGGTGAGCTCTACCCTGCGGGTTGTCCGGTTCAAGAGGCGGACACCCAACTGCTCCTCCAGCTGACGGATTTGCTGGGACAGTGGCGGCTGGGCCATGTGAAGCCGTTTCGCCGCACGCCCAAAGTGACGTTCTTCAGCTACAGCAATGAAGTAGTTCAACTGGCGGATTTCCACGACCCCGGCCATCCCTCCGTCGGATAGGCTGTCCTGCCACCCGCGATTAGTTCACATGATAACCCGAATCGGCTGAACTAAGACTGTTCCAATACTTATCCGGGGCCAGCACGAATTGCCTGGTTCAACGGGGACTGGGCGATTGCCGAGTTCACGACAGACGACACCGTCAGCCACCGGGTTTGCCCCGTCCCCGCATGCCAGTCGTACCATGGCGGGGCGCCTTCTTTTTAGGGGAGGGACGTTCAGGGCGTCCCAACAAGTCTAAATCGGTACCGTTTCAGTATGAATCAGGGGGCTAAGTCGCCGATCGCCGGCGTTCCCCCACGGTTAAGGTGAATAGATGATCAATCCTGCAAGGCTTCACTCTGACCTTTCCCGCCTCGCCCGAGAAACCGACATGTTCATGGCCACCGCTGAGTCCCTGTCCGACGATGAAATGACGGCCGCCTCCCTGTGTGAGGGATGGACGCGGGCCGATGTCATAGCCCACATTGCTTGGAACGGCCGGGCCCTGGTCAAGCTCATCGACTGGTCAGTCACCGGCCAGGAACAACAGCTTTACGCCTCCCCGGAGGCACGGGCCGAGGAGATTTCCGCGCTTGCCGCGTTGCCACGTCAGGAGCTTCTTGGCAGTGTGCGTGAGTCGGCCGAGTACTTCGCCGACCAGGCCCAACGCCTGACAGGGGATCTTGCGGCCGAGGAGGTCCACCTGCACGGCAAGCAAATCCCTGCGACGTCAATCGTGGCGCTGAGAGTCGCCGAGGTTATCGTTCACCATCATGACCTTGACACGGCCTGGACCATCGAGGAAGCAGATCCCGACTCAGTGCTCAACGCCATCGAAGCCGCCGTGCGCACGATGCGTGCCAAAGGGGCTCCGGGCATGACGCTGGTGACAGAGGAGCGTGACGAGTGGGTGATCGGCGACGGCTCGCTGCACGTCTCCTCCGACCGTGAGGGGTTGCTCGAGTGGCTGGCACGCGGGGCGACTGCCAATGTCGAGGCTGACGGGCCCTTGCCGACGCTGCCTGCGTGGTAAGCGGCGCCACGTCGGGCACCGGTGTCCACTGCACGCACATGGACACCGGTTTGTTCTTTGGTCAGCCTAGAGGCTCGACTGCAGCTGCTTGGCTGGCCAATGTCGGTTGTTCAACCGTGGGGACCCAGGTTCGGGTTGAGAGGGAGCTGGAATCGTCCGGCCGCGAGTAGTGCCCTACAGGGTCGTACGCGTTTTTCGCCTCAAGAATCTGGTTATTGTCAGCGTGGCATAGACAGCAGCCTTGGGCGAGTACAAAAGCCCTCCTGATCTGGCGAGGCGAAGCGGCCCGTTGGCATTTCTCCGGTCGTACCCAGGCGGACATCTCAGCGCTACCGCCCTCGTCAGGGGTCTCCTGTACGACATCGCGGTTCGTCTCCCGAAACCAGTCGAGCGCGGGCATCGGACGAGCCGGCTTCCGCGCCTTTGCTTGCCGCTTCAGCGGCGAAGGAGATCGTCCTCTCAACCCCGCCCTTGGGGTCCAGCCATGCCGGCTCTGCGTGCATGGCGGCCGCAGTAAACGTCTTGGTGTAGTCAGCCATCCATGAGGGCCCCATTCTCCGGTCTCGGATAGGTACCCTTTCAGGCTAGGTATTCTGTTTCCCATGCCCCCTTGATGGTGGCTTGGGCGGAACACACTTCACAAACTATGCCCCAACTGTCAGCGTTGGGACCCGGACCATCACGTCTACGTTGCTAGTCGGGATTGTCGGTGAAGGCGGCGATAGCGCGCGCCAGAGCCGCGGGCTGGTCCCGGTGTACGTTGTGTCCGGCGGGCAGGCGAAGCGAGGAGAAGCGCCTCACCCTGGAGGAGAGTCGGTGGATATCCTTCTCGGCCAGCGTTCCTGTGTCTCCGTAGACGAGAAGTACGGGCATCTCGAGCGACTCAAGGTCTGGCCATAAATCTCGTGGATCGAACTGCAGGCGACGTTCCGGGGAGATGGAGGCGAGGTGGTGCTTGAATTCAATTCTTCCGTCTGGGCGCTGGCGGGTGTTCCGTTGAAGCCCGGGAAGGAGAGTTTCCCGGTCCTTCCCCATTCCACTCCTGATTGCGTGCTCCAGGAGTTCCTCGTAATCGGTATAGCTGCCCGGTCCTGCGAGGAGAGCCCGTGCTGGATTGTTCCGCAGTCGTTGAGGGTCTCTTTCGGGCGCGGTGTCGATGATCACCAGAGCCTTCGCCAATTCCCTGCGGAGGGCGCTCAGGGCGATGGCTGTGAGGCCCCCGAGCGAGTGGCCGACAACGACGAGGTTTGAGGTGACGTCTAGGGCAGATGAGATGGCATGCGCCATTGTACGGGGTGTGTAGTCAGCGTCTTCCCGCCATGGGGATCTGCCGTGTCCGGGCAGGTCGAGAGCGAGCCCGGGCCGACGGAGGTGAAGCTGGACGGCGTCCCAGGCGTGGGCGTGGAGCCCAGCGCCGTGCAGGTAAAGCAGTTCGGGGTCGCCGACTCCCCATTGGATAGCGTGCAGCCGGTTGGTGCCCACACCGAGGTGAACACGTCGGACGGGAGGCGGAAGTTGCTGGCCGAATTTTCGGGCGAGGTCGGGCAGGTGTTCGAACTCCGAGGCGGATGGGTCCGGGTCGCCGAACCTGGTTGTGTAACTCAGAAGGACACTCCCTGAAGTTTTGGGCGGAGGTGAGGGCGGGGGACACGGGCCCAACCCCCACACCGCTGTGACCGGTGTGACCTGCACGGGTACGGTGTGGCCGGTGCCGACCACCCGTTGCTGCCTTCGGAGGCGATTTGGGCGGCGACGTGGACGATCCTGTTCTCCTGGTCGCCGCATGTCCTGTTCTTCGAGGATCTGCCAGGCGGGGTTGCCGGAGCGTCCGGCCGGGCGGAGGAAGGAGGCGCGGATGCCGGCGTAGCTAGGCATCATAAATGCATGGACTATCAGGGATGCTATTCGCCGACGACGAGCAGGCAGGGTGACTCTATTTCCTGGTGCCGAAGACCTGGTAATAGGACTACTAGGTCGATGGCCAGTCCGCCCAACTGAATGTCTTAGTAGCCTGGGACGGCAACATGGCCCGTCATGATCCGCCGTGCGGTGCGGAACAACCGGGCCTGGTTTACGGTCAGGTGCACCGCACCATGTTCATCGCTGCCCTGTGTAACTGTGGCCTGCACTTCAAGGAAGCCGGCAGGATGGCGGAGCCGAAATGGCCGTTCGGCGTCGATGCGGGCAGCACTGTTGGGAATGGATCCCTTGATTTGTGCTGCAACCGCTGTGCAGACCCCTCCGGTGACCCAGTAGGCGCGGTGTATGGAGCGCATGGCGAATCCCACAGCCTGCAAAGAGGTCGCTTCGTTTCCGGGGGCATCCGAGGGGTTGGAGATGAGTGCGAGGAACGGAACTCCTGGCGCCTGGCTGGCCGCACCCCGCCAGTCGGGGCACATGCCGAGGTGGGCTGCTACCGTGCCCCTGACCTTTTCGAGGGTGTTCATCAGAACGGGGTCTGATTCGATGGCGTCGGGCGTCATATGGGCACCGACTCCTACGTCCTGTGCTCGGACGTAGGCCACGAGGTTGGCCAAATCCACAATTGTGACTTCGATCTGTCCTAACCCATCAACATCGATCGTGTCGCATGCGTTGCCGGTGGGCAACAGGCTTCCGGTGGTGCTGCCAGCGGTAGAAGCGAAGTCCAGCCAGACTGCAGTGCCGGTTTCACCATTCAGACCTGGGGTTTGCCTGTCATCTACCTCGGCGAGGATCAGGGCTTCGGTGTTAACGTCCCGGATACGCACAAAGGTGCGCCCGTCCCCACCGCGGCGGACGATACCCTCGTCGATGCTGAAGAGGGCCGCTGCGGACGAAAGATTTCCACAGGCGCTGTCACGGGCGATGGTGGCTTCCCTGAAACCGACCTGGAAGAAGGTGAAGTCGACGTCGTAGGTGGGGTCCTTTGAGGGGCCGACAATACCGAATTTGCTTGTGAGAAGGTCAGCGCCCCCGAGTCCATCGATCTGGCGGGGGTCAGAGGAGCCCATGACGGCACGGACCCAATCCTCCAGAGCGTCATCAGGCAGGGGAGGGACATCCTCGGCCCGAAAGAGGACGCCTTTGCTGGTTCCGCCCCGATAGATCGCTGCAGGGTGGACGCCGGGGCTGGCCGTAGGTCTGGCTGTCCTTTCGGGGCCTTGCGTTGGATCGATCATGGGTTTGGTTCCTTTTCGCATCGTTGTTCTATTGGTCGGCCGCCCGGCCAGCATTCGCGGTGGGACTCAGCGCGCCTTCCACAGTGGTGCGCGCTTCGCGGCGAAAGCGTTGCGACCCTCGAGGCGATCCTCGGAGTCGCGAAGGGAACCCCACAGCTGGTTTTCAAGTTCCAGGGCCGCTTCGAGAGGCAGTCCCGCCCCTCTGACGGCAGCCATCTTGGCGGCGCGCACGGACAGTGGAGCTGCACTGCAAATCCTGCGCGCCAGGTTGAGGGCTTCCTCGCGCAGAGCGGATGCCTCGTAGACGTCACTGACAAGACCCACGCGCAACGCCTCTGCTGCGTCTATCCGGTCGCCGGTCAGCAGCATTTTCATGGCAATGGCTTGCGGGATGGCGCGCGGTAGTCGCTGGGTTCCGCCCTGGCCAGCCAGGCTGCCGACCTTAACTTCACTGAGTCCAAACTGGGCCGTGTCGGAAGCGATCCGCAGGTCGCAGGCAAGTGCGATCTCCAGGCCCCCGCCTACAGCCATGCCGTTGATAGCCGCGATGACAGGCTTCGTGAATCCGATCGGCGGGGTAAGGCGAATGGTGCGCCCGTTCAAAACGCTGGAGGCAAAGGACTCGCTGGGCGGCGGGGTCTGCTTGAGGTCACTGCCCGTGCAAAAGAACCTATCCCCCGCACCCGTGATGACGACCACCCAAACATCATCATCGGAAGCAAAGTCCTGCCATGCCTGAGTCAGGGCCTGGACCATTGGCGGGTTCAGGGAGTTGCCGGCGTCGGGGCGGTCCAGGATCAGGAGTGCGATGTGGTTTTCGCGCTCCACCCGCAGGCCGGTGATTTCGGCGGTGTCGATGGTTGTCATTGGTCTCCTCATTGCTTACTTGATGAATTCAGGTAGTGGAAAGGGTCTCAGCAGTGTCGATAACAGCGCCGTTGCGGATCAGAGAGTCGATTTCCACATCGGAATGGCCGTTCTCACGGAGGATCTCTCGGGAGTTTTCGCCTACCAACGGCGCCGGTCCCTGGACCGCGCCGGGGGTTTCCGAGAGCTTGATAGGAATGCCGACTGTTTTCACGACGCCCTTGGGGTGCTGCAGGGGAATGATCATGTCATTGGCCTGAATTTGGGGGTCCATGACCAGTTGGTCGTATTCGACGACAGGAGCGCACATCAGGTCGCTGGCTTGCAGCTTCGCGAGCCAGGAGGAAGTGGTGTCGCTGATGGTTGCTCGTTCAATGTTCTCGCGGAGTTCGGATCGGTGCGCCAACCTCTCGGAGTTGGTGGCGAACCTTGGATCATCCACGAGTTCGGGCCGGCCGATGGTCCTGCAGAACTTCGGCCACCGCTCGGGGGTATACGCCGCAACCATGATCGCGCCGTCGCTGGTTCTGTAAGTTTCGTTCGGCGTGCTGTAAGCCGCCCCGCTGCCCTTCGGAGTGGGGACAGTCCCTGTGTGCATGTACATAGAAAGCGGGATCATCTGCAGCGCCAGCAGGGAATCGAAAAGCGATACTTCCACATGCTGGCCGCGGCCGATATCTCCACGAGCCAGCAGGGCCAGCAGTATCCCCTGAACCGCCTGCAGGGCGGCCGACATGTCAGCCACCGGTACTCCGACTTTGACGCGTTCGCCGTTCTCAACCCCGGTGATGCTCATGAGTCCTCCGATCGCCTGCGCGATACCGTCGACCCCGGGCTCATCCCGACGTGGCCCGCTGGGCCCGAAGGCCGTGATGGAACAGTAGATAAGCTGTGGATTGATCTGGCGGGCGGCCTCGTAGTCCAGCCCGAACCGGGCCATCACCCCGGGCCGGAAGCTCTCTACCAAAACATCACTTTTGCCTATCATGTCCCGGACAAGAGCCTGGGCGTCGGGCCGCCGGAGGTCAAGGGCGAGGCTGCGCTTGTTCCGGTTCATCGGGACGGCGGCCACAGCGGTGCCATCATGCCAAAATGGGGGACCGAGGGTCCGGCCCCATTCGCCGTTCTGGGGCTCTATCTTTGTGATCTTGGCCCCGTGGTCGCCAAGGATTGTCGCGGCAGTAGGACCTGCGGCACCCTGCGATATGTCGAGCACCCGGATGTTATCGAGCACGCTCATTTTTCCTCCAGTAGTCGAAACCGCGGTACGCCCAGATCGGCTCCGGCATCATCGAAGTAGACTTTCACCCGACCGCCTACGATGACGCGTTCAAGATCGGTGCATGCAATGTTGCTGATCATTCGTGGGCCCTCGTCGAGTTGGACGATGGCGACCGCGTATGGGACCGCATCCTGCAGCTGCTTTCCGAACGCTTTCCTATAGACGGTTCGCGCGAATATTTCTCCGTTTCCGGATACTTCGCTCCATTGGGTCTGGGTCGAAAGGCAGGACGGGCAGACCGGGGCGATGGGATAGCGCAGATGGTCGCATGAGCGGCAGCGCTGCAGCACTAGGCGGCCTTGGCCCGCTGCCTTCCAGAAAGGGGCGTTAAGGGGGGTTACGGTCGGTGAGGGCCAGGCAAACGTAGAATCTGACATTCTCCTTTTCCTTCCTACTTTGTAAGGACCAGGGCGCTGGCGCAGTTAAGGAGCATGCCGCGGCCGGTGACCAGACATACATCCGCCTTGGGAACCTGTCGCTCGCCAGCGGTGCCGCGGACCTGATGTACGCCCTCGATGACAGTGAGCCACCCTTCCGGGTGGGCTGCCGAAAGGTGTCCGCCGTGAGTGTTGATCGGAAGGGATCCACCCGGTCCGATTCTGTCAACATCGACGAAAGACCCGCCTTCACCCACCGCGCAGAACCCTGCGTGCTCCGCCCACATGACCGTGCTGATGGTGAAGTTGTCGTAAAGTTGTGCGACCTGGACATCCTCAGGGCCGATTCCCGCCGTCTTGTACGCGCGTTGGACCGCCGTTCGTTGGTGGGGCCCGTACCACCAGTCTGGGTGACCCAGTTTTTGTGCAGTGAAGGCCTGCCCCATGCCTGCGATCTTCACGGGCCGCTGACGCAGGTCTTTCGCGCGCTCGGCCGAGGTAACGATGACGCAGGCGCCGCCGTCCGTGATGAGGCAGCAGTCCAGCAGGCGGAGAGGTTCGGCGATCCAACGGGAGGAGAGGTGATCTTCCACTGAGATCGGCTCCCGCATAACTGCGTCGGGGTTCCGGGCAGCATGTGCCCGGGCTGCGACCGCCACTTGCGCGAGTTGTCTCTCAGTGGTGCCATAGAGCGACATGTGGCGGCTTGCTGACAATGCGCTCCAAGCGATGGCGCCGGTGGCTCCCCATGCGTCCCAAGAGTCCTCTTCACTGCCGTGGGCCTGGTCGCTAATGCGAACGGACTCCCCGGTGCGCGGCACGTCGCCGAAGACGCACGCAACTGCGGTCGCGGCGCCGGTTTGTACCGCCATGGCGGCAAGTTGGATGAGGTTTCCTGCTGAGGCCCCACCCTGCATCATGGTCCCGGTAGAGGCAGGGTTTATGCCTAACGCCTCGCCCAAGCGCAAGTAATCCAAGGCATATCCGAATTCGGTTGTGCCCGGTTCGGTGAGTAGTCCGTCGATGTCGTCGCGTTGCAAGCCACAGTCGTCCAGCGCGCGTTTGAAGGCGTCAATAGCGACGGTGAGATTCGTTTCGCCGGGGAGTTTGCCCTGCGCGGTGACACCAACGCCGGCGATTACCGGTTCATGTTCCACTTGTCACTTCTTCCTTGAGTGGTGGAGGGGGTCACAGGCTACGACCACCGCAAACGTTAAGGTGCTGGCCGGTGATGTACCCGGCTTCATCAGCGGCGAGGCTCTGCACGGCCCAAGCGATTTCCTCGGGCTCACCGACGCGACCCATGGGAACGGTGGCAGCCAATTCCTCCTGGCGCTCTTTGCTTAGGTCGTTCTCAAACAGTGGTGTCTTCATCAGCGCAGGCACTACGCAGTTGGCGGTGACACCATGGCGCGCACCCTCGAGCGCCAGGGTACGAGTGAAACTGATCAGCCCCCCTTTCGAGGCGGCGTAGTTGGCCTGGCCGAAGCCGCCCAGCCAAGCGCGAGAACCAATGCTGATGATGCGTCCATGCCGTTGTTCCAGCATGGGCGTCAAAGCGGCCTGCGAGCAGAGGAAGGGGCCCTTAAGGTTGACCCTGATGACGGCGTCCCATTGTTCTTCGGTCATCTTCCGGATGGTTTTGTCCCGCGCAATACCCGCGTTGTTGACAAGGATGTCCAAACGGCCATAGCGCTCAACTGCCGTATCGACCCAGCGGCGCGAGTCCTCAGCGGAGCTCACGTCCCCAGAGACGGCGAAGACCTCAGCACTGGCTTCCGCAGCGATTCTTGCGGCGGCCTTCTCGACTTCGTCGTCCTGAAGGTCTGCGATAACGACGATGGCCCCGGCGCGAGCTAGGTTGGCGGCGATGGTATACCCGAGCCCTTGTGCTGCACCCGTAACGAGCGCGACGCGTCCTTTTACAGTCATGGTCTTTTCTCCTGGTGATCCGGAAAATCATCGATGCGCCCGTGTGGGACGCGAGATCGGAATCGAAGGCGGGCAACTAATCGCAACGGCACGTTTTCGCGCTCGGCCTTCAGTGTTCCTCCCGCTTGGGGAAGTCTCTTGTTTTAACAGTTTGAGCGTCCATGAGTACGTAAGTCAAGTAGTACCTAGAAGAAATAGTACGCTATACGTACTACTCGATATGAAATAATGTTCAGCATGCCCCTTAAGAACGGTTCCCCTGCACCGAAAAGCATCACGGCTTGGACTCAAGCGTCTTGGAATGACCCCCTCTACCTCCTCAGTAGACTCGGCCGGCAGTGCACGAAAATGTTCGCAGAGGCGTTGGAGGATCTTCAGCTCAAACCGCGCCATGTGTCCGTCCTCCGCTACGTGTCCTTGCGGGAGGGCGCGTCACAGCGAGACCTCGTGGAAGGACTCTGGTCTGACTCGAGTTCTGTAGTTAGCCTCCTTGACTACGTCACGGAACTTGGCCTGGCCGAACGACGGCCAAACCCAAATGACCGCCGCGCCTACGCGCTATTCCTCACCAAGAAGGGCTATCAGGTTCTGGCTGAGGCGGAACAAATCTCAGAGCGCGTGACGCAGAATTTCTTCTCGCGCCTGTCCGAAGAACAGCTGGACCAGCTGCGGGAATTACTCCAAACGGTGACGGCAACTTCACCAGATGACGTATAGTGCCGTTGCCGCTTCAGTGGTGCAGGAATGGACGCTGACTGACCATCAGCGGGCGTGAGCTGCCGGTACTGAAACTCCGTTCGAACACCGGGGAACCCCGCGGCCCTCTTTCCGGAGCCAATCCCTAGTTAGACGTGAGTGTTGCGTTCAGGAGGGTTCGTCGCTGAATTCTTCCCCCCTTGTGAAACAGTGCCAGGCGCCAAGGGGACTCCTGGCCTGTCGGCCTCGACAGCCCCTCCCCAGTCACCCGGATTCCTTGCAGCGCATGTCAGGAGCTCCAGGACCTTGATCCCGCTTCAGCAGCCTCTGATGTGCAACGAGGCGCACGCCGTCCAGCCGCTCCTGCGTACCTGCCCGTCGCACCAAGAGCCTTATCGATTACCTCGATAGATCCGGCCTCCTTCCCTTCCTGACGCAGGGGAGGAAATTCCCTTGGAAGCGGCTCTGGGGATAGTTTCGCCTGCAATTTCAGCAGGGCAGCCGCTTATTCACCAGCACGTGATCAGGTTTTCCAAACAACATGATCAGGCGAGGATTGGCGAGACTCACAGTAAATAAGCACCTACTGTGACCCGGGGGAGCGGGGTACCGAGGCGGCAGCCTTCCGGACCCAGTGAAGCTGAAACCATTTTTCAACGTCGATAAGGGCGCCGGGGACTTCACCCGGACATGATCGCCTCCCGACTCGCCCACGAGTAGCAGAGGCGGACCAGGTATTGCGTTTGAGGCCGAGACATCAGAACGACCTTCACGTCAACGCATCGTGGCCACGAGGGAAGACGACGGCTGTACTCCAAAACAGGGTTGGTAGTGGCGCACCGCTGATCGCCCAGGTCCTACAACCGGGGATATTCTCACATCTTCCCGAACAGCAGTCCGGGGCGATGCGGCTCGGCGAGCGTCGGAACTGCCATGGGCGTCGGCTAGCGACCACCTCCTATTGATACGCATTGCGTACTATTCGTTTTGTGTACCGCTTGACACATGGACTATTTGTACCCCAAGCTTGTATGACTTCCCTCACAACATTCGAGAGCAGTCACATGCATGCATTTCGAAACACTCGACGGCATCGTCGCCCCGAGACCCCTGGCTCTTTCGGCTTGCTGATGGAAGCTTCAGGGGAAGCGAAAAGTTCGAACTCAAAAACGTTCATGCGCCGCTTATCGAAGGTTTTGAACAACACGTGCCTGGTTAAACGCCCTGCCCCTGGGTCAATTGCGTCGCACGACTACAGGGTGGATGCGGAAGCCTCCAATCCCACACTCCGGGTGCGGATTGCCCAGCCCGCACGGGAGCCAAGGCGCCGGCTGAACAAGGCGCGATCTAGGCATCATGTGCAAAAACATTCCGCCCATGGAGGGCCTCAGTGAGGACTGCTCCCATGCCGCAAGGATAAAAACCGTAGTTCGGCCGTTCCGGACCGAAGGCCATCGCTACTGGGACATCCTTCTCAACCGTACTTATTCACCGAAAGGACCATCACGTGGCTATCCAAATCGCCGCCTTGGCCATCCTGGCGCTCATCTTCATCATCGGGACATGGAAACCAATCCATCTCGGACTACTAAGCCTGACTGCGGCATTTGGCGTGGGCTTCTTCCTCGCCGGCGAGACCTTCAAGGAAACCATGAGCGGTTTCCCCGTGGGCATTCTCGTGCTGCTGGTCGGAGTTACCTACCTCTTCGCCATCGCCCGTGAAGCCGGTGTCGTCGATTGGATCATCCACCGGGCCCTCAGGCTCATTAGGGGCAAAGTCGCCCTGATTCCCTTAGTCTTCTTTGCTTTGGCCGTACTTCTGGCATCGATGGGCTCGCCGCTGACCTGTGTTGCCCTGACGCCGGTTGCCATGATTTTCGTTGCCAGACACAAGATTGACCCCGTACTTATGGGCTTGGCTGTTACCTTGGGCGGAACCGCCGGAGGCTTCGCGCCTACAAGCCTGTACGGTCTGATCACGAACCGCATCGCCGCCGAGAGCGGCATCGAGCCAAACCCCCTCATGCTCTTCGCCGCCGGCATCGCCTTCAACACCGTGCTCATGGCCTTTGCATTCCTGGTCTTTGGTGGCCGAAAGCTCCTGAAGGACACCGGGACCGACGATGAGCTCGCTTCTGCCGGACACGGCATCCCCGCGCCTTCACCAACGCCGGGAAGTGAATCCGGCGCAGTGAGCGGAACCCGCGCGTCTACCCTCGAACGCACCACCGTGACAGCAACCGATTCACTCATACCGACAACAACGCCCAAGCTCAACATCTTCCAGAAGGTGTCCCTAATATCATTGGCCTGCCTGGTGACTTTGGTGGTCGTTCTGTCGGCCCTGAACCTCCCAACCGACGTCGGAGTCCTCGCCCTTGGCCTGGCCGTCCTCGTTTCGATCCTCTTTCCCTCGCGGACCAAGCCGGCACTCCGGGGCATCGACTGGTCCACTATTCTGCTCGTCGGCGGCATCGTCACCTACGTTGGAGTTCTCGAGCGGGTCGGCGCCATGGAACTGCTCGGACATGCAGCGGCGTCGGTCAACCAGCCGTTGCTGGCAGCCTTCGTCATCTGCCTGGTGGGGGCATTCATCTCAGCCTTTGCATCCACGACCGGCATCCTCGGAGCCCTCATTCCGCTCTCGCTTCCACTCATGGCCACCGGCAACTTCGTCGGGTACGGACTGATCGTTGCACTCGCCCTTTCAGCCAGCCTCGTAGACACCACCCCCTTCTCCACTGCAGGTGCAACTGCAGTCGCCAGCGCCCCCGAGGAGGAGCGGCCGCGCATGACAAAGATCTACATGCGCTGGGGCTTCTCCATGATCATCATCGCGCCAATCCTCACCGTCACTACGCTCGTGCTGCCCACGATGTTTTAGTCGCACAGCCCACAACCCTGGTCACGGCCTAGGTGCCGTGACCCGGGTTGTGTTGGCACCGGGAGGCAACATTTGCGCAACAAGCAAATTCAAGACCCTGCATCTCCTCCATAACCACCGCCAGTTCCAACCCACCGCCGCCGGCGGTTGATTCTGATGCGTGTATGTCGCACCGTGGAAAACGAGTTGACTTCGCCGCTGCACCCGCCAGGCTCGACGCTGTTCCTACCTTCCCTCAGCTGACTCAACGACCGTGGTCGGTGTCACAGAATTCCCGACGGTGACAGCATTCGTGGGTTCGGTGCACGGCCATTTTCACGGGAAGGAAGAATCCCGCCTCGCTGTTGCCACTGCGAGGACCCAAGAACGCTCTCCGGGAAGGAATAGACCTTTGAAACAGAACATCAGCCAGGATCCCCGAACTGGGCGACAAAAATGGACATACCTCCAGATTGGCGACCCGGTGAATGTCACCGACAGGTCCGGGTTCGTGTACCAAGCTCGGATCGAGACCATGACCGAGGAAGCTGACATCATCTGGGTAAGACGAAGCGACGTCGGTACGCGACACTTACTCAGCAACGTTGATGGCGTTAAGATAAGCCTCAACCGGTAAACGGTACCGGGGCCTGCTGCATTCGCCAGTAGGACGATCGAGTCGGTGCAGTCTACGGGCTCCCACCCCAATCTAAATGCCGACAATGGAGATTTCGTCAAATAGCTTGGTGCCAGATTGGTGTTCATCAGCCACAAGCGGCACGTTTCCGGCTCCCACTTCGGAATCCCCCGGGGCACAGCAAAGGGCGCGCCCCGTTCGCTGAGCACGCCCTTTGGTGTGGTCTGGGTCAGTCCTTCTTAAAAGCGTCCTTGACCTTCTCGCCGGCCTGCTTCAAATCGCCTTTAGCCTGGTCGGCCTGACCCTCGGTCCGCAGGCTCTCATCGCCCGTAGCGGCGCCAGCCGCTTCCTTGCCCTTACCGCCGGCCTTCTCGGCAGCGTTTTCAATCTTGTCGCCCAATCCCATGGTGTTTCCTCCTCTGGTTGGCAGCCGTTCGCATTCGGCTACAAACATAATAAGCATGCTTAGAATCTTGTTTTCAAGCCCCTCGAACGTCTAGGCTCCGCAGGAAGGGTGGCAGGTAGGTCTGGAATCACCTATTACATGCATGGAACGTGCAGCTTAGCGCGACCGCAGCCGTCTCGTGAAGTGATGCTGCTGCCGGGGCGAGCTCTCTTCGCTGCAGGCAATGAAAGGCCGGTCAGCGCCCAGATTCTCCATGAGACAGGGCTCAATATAGCCCCTTCTGGATCCGGGCCTAAAGAGCCGATAGTGGATATTCCGTCAACTTGCCGCAGCTGGGCGAACCCGTGCTTGCTGATCACGCGGCCGGAACTGGTTGCGACTTTAGTCCGTCCATGGCTGGGGTCAATTCAGGTTATCCACGGCTGGAATTGGGAGCCATTGGGGTAGCTCCCTGACAGCAGTAGCGGTGGATAACCTAGGAGAATTGTCCCCGGCTGTGGACGGGCGGACCGGACTTCTCGGTCAAACGTAGATCAATTCCGGTTGCTCGGAGGACCAGGCAAGGAACCGTGTGTCAGCTTTGGGTGTACTCCATCCGCACACTGGAGATCACGTTGTGAAAGCTGCATGCACTCCCTGCGCCAGGAGTCTATTCGTACACCTGCTTTGAGCCGCCCTATTGGATTAGTTGGGAACTGTGTAGATAACAGCGTGTTCGGGCTAGACACACCTGGTGGCTTATACCAATGTCTTGCTGTCTTCCGGGAAGTCTGGCGCAGCCGCTCCCGTCAGGAAACCAAAGAACGTCTTCCATATCTCTAACTTCGCTGAGGCGGACAGCGGTCGTTCTCGTCCTCACCCTTCGACTAACTATAGGAACAGCAGGTAGCACGTCAGGAGATACGCTGCGGCATCCTCGTCAGGAAGACAGGACCTGGAACCTTGGCCGTCCGGACTTACAGCACAGGTGCCTTACGGAATCACATACGAAGCAGAATGGCGCCACTTCCGGCAGTTCGCGGTCATCTGGTGCGGGCTACCGGTTGCTGAGGTCGACGCCGCGGCCTTCGCGCAGCGAGAGCACCGTCGCGGCGCCGACGAGCAGCAGGGCGATCGTGTACAGTGCGAAAGCGGCCGGGCCGGCGTCGCCAAACCAGACGCCGAATCCGGCCTGCAGGTAGGCTGCCGTGCCGCCGAAGGCCGCGACGCAGAGGGCGTACGGGATGGCCACGCCGATGGTGCGGACGGCGGTGGGGAAGAGCTCCGCGTACACCGCTGGCATGATCGAGGCGGATCCGGCGATGAAGACCAGCATGGCAGACATGGCCAGACCCAGCTGCACGGGCGAGTCCCGGACGTGCCAGGTGGCGGGGAAGAAGATCAGGGCACTGCCGATGCCGCTGATGAGCAGGACCGGTTTGCGGCCGATCCGATCCGAGAGCCGGCCCCAGAGCGGCAGGGCCATGATGAACACCAGGTTGGCGGCCACGCCGGCCCAGAGGGCCTCCGCCGCGTCAATCTTGAGCACGTTTATGGCGTAGGCGGGGGTGGAGACGCCCCAGACGTAGTAGGCGACGGTCAGCCCGACGGTGAGGCCGATGACCTGTAAGGCCTGGCGCCAGTGTCGGGCCAGATCGGCGAACAGGCCACCACGAGCCGGGGCGGGGTGGCCGGGGACGACGGCGTCATGGGCGGCCGCTTCGGATTTGAAGAGTTCGGACTCTTCCATGCGGGAGCGCATGACCAGGGCGACCAGCCCGAAGACCGCGCCGAGGAGGAAGGGGATGCGCCAGCCGTAGGCGGACATGGCGGATTCCGGGATGGCGCTGGAGAGGACTGCGCCCAGCAGGGTGCCGAACAGGATGCCGACCGTTCCCGAAGCGTAGATCAGCGATGCCCAGTAGCCGCGCCGGGAGGGCGGCGCCATTTCCGACAGGTAGGTCTGGGCGCTCGGCAGCTCGCCGCCGTGCGCGAGGCCCTGGATGAGCCGTGCGATGAGCAGCATGAGGGACGCGCCGGCGCCGATCGAGTCGTACGTGGGGGTCAGGCCGATCACCAGCGAGCCGACCGAGGCCAGGCCGACGCAGAGCGTCAGCGATGCCTTCCGGCCGACCTTGTCGCCGATCCAGCCGAAGATGAATCCGCCGAGCGGGCGGGCCACGAAGCCGACCGCGAAGATCGCGAGCGTTGCGAGGAAAGCGCTGGAGGGGTCCTGTTTGCTGAACAGCTGGGAAGCGATGAAGGAAGCGAAGGTGGCATAGATGGCCCAGTCGTACCATTCGACGGCGTTGCCGGCACCGGTTCCAATCAGCGTCTTGATGACTTTGGAGCGGGGCGGCCGGATCTCTGGGGCGGACGCGTCGGCCTGCTTGGCGGTGTGGGGGCGGGGGAAGGACATCGAAGTCTCCTGGAAAGAGGGGGATAGGGAAAGGGAAAGTTTGATCAGGCGGCCGCGAGGCGTTCGAGCGCCAGACGTGCGTATAGCGCGCTGCCGTCGGCCAGCACTGCGTCGTCGAAGACGGCGAACGGCGAGTGGTTGTAAGCGGCCTCGGTGGAGTTGGTGCCTTCCGGCACGGCGGAGAGGAACAGGAACGCCCCCGGCACCTCGGCCAGGACACGGGAAAAGTCCTCCGATCCGGCCAGCGGATTGGCCAGCTCCCGGTAGCGCTCCGGGCCGAACAGTTCGTCGACGGCGTGCCGCGCGAACTCGGACTCGGCGCCGTCGTTGAGGGTCAGCGGATACTCTTCGATGTAGTCGACCGTGACCTCCAGTCCGTGGCCTTGGGCGATGGCGCCCAGCAGCCGCGGAATCGAGGTCTTCAGCCGCGCCTTGGCCTCCGCGGAGAAGGAACGGATGGTCGCTTCGAAGCGGGCCGTGTCGGGGATGACGTTGCGCTTGGTGCCCGCCTGCAGCATGCCGACGGAAATCACGACCGGGTCGAACACATCGAACTGCCGGGTGACCATGGACTGCAGCGCCATGACCATTTCTGCGGCCACCGTCACAGGGTCCTTGGCGGCGAAGGGCGCAGAGCCGTGTCCACCTGCCCCGTGGACGGTCACGACCAGCCCGTCCGAAGAGCTCATCACGGCGCCCGGTCGGGAGAGGAAGGCCCCGCTGTCACTGAGGGCGCTCATGACGTGCAGCGCGTAGGCGGCATCCGGGCGGGTCCCGGCGGCATCGAGGACGCCTTCGCGGATCATGACACCGGCTCCATCGAAGCCCTCTTCGCCGGGCTGAAACATCAGGACAACGTCGCCCCCCAGCTGGTCCCGCCGGGTCGCGAGCAGGGTCGCCGCACCGACGAGCATCGCCGTGTGCAGGTCGTGGCCGCACCCGTGCATGGCCCCGGGGATCTCGGATGCGTACTCAAGGCCCGTCTTCTCCTGTACCGGCAGGGCGTCCATGTCGCCGCGCAGCAGCACTACCGGGCGCTGCATTCCGCTGTCAGGTGTTCCCGCAGTTCCTCGCAGTATCGCCGTCACGGAGGTGGTGTCCGTGCCCGTGGAGATCTCATAGCCCAGACCGTCGAGGGCGGTGAGGACCTTCTCCTGGGTGCGCGGAAGATCCAGACCGATCTCCGGCTCACGGTGCAGGCGATGGCGCAGGTCGGCGATATCGCCGGCCAAGGCCGCGGCGTCTTCACGCAGGGCGACGGTCAGGTCGGCGGACGATGCGGGTAAAGCCAAAGCAGTCCCTTTCACTGGAAAACAGATCCCTTGAGTGTGACGTGCCCCCGCTCACTTGATGACAATAAAGTGAGAAAATTGCATGACTGTGCCACTAAACCGAAGGATCCTGTATGGAGCTACCCGCCGAGGACCTCGAACTGATTCACGCACTCCAGCTCTCTCCACGCGCCACCTGGGCCCAGCTCGGATCCGTGCTGGGCCGGCATCCCCCAACCCTGGCCGCGCGATGGGAGCGACTGCGCTCGAACGGCCAGGCCTGGGTCACCTGCCATATCGGAACCGCCGAAGGCCAGGGGTGCGTCACCTTCGTCGGCCTCCAATGCCGCCCCGGGCACCGGAAGAAGGTACTGGAACGCGTATGCGCGGTCCCTGAGATCGGAACCATCGAGGAAGCGGCCCGGGCCTGGGACCTGCGATTGACCGTCCTGGCGCGCAGCTGGGAGCAGGTGACCAGGGACGTGCTGCCCCTGGTGCGCACCAATCCGGACATTCTGCGCAGCCAAGTGACCCTGGCGACCAGGCTTTACTCGGCCGGAAACAACTGGCGCCTGGATGTCCTGTCCCCCGAGCAGCAGCGCCGCATTGCTGCCTTACATTCTGGCGTGGTGCGTCCTCCCGGAGCCACGCCTCCGACACTGCCCCAGCTGATGACTGTGCTGGCCGGGAACGGACGGGCCTCGGCAACCGAGATCGCAGCTGCAACCGGTACCCATCCGACGACCGTGGCCCGGCACCTGCGCCAGGCCCTGGAAACGGGCCTGGTGGCATTGCGCTGCGAACTCGCCCAGGATTACTCGGGCTACCCCATCGGATGTCAGTGGTATGTGCGCGTTCCGCCCTCGCAGCTGGAGGCTGCGGTCAGCTATCTGCAGTCCCACCGGACTCTGCGGCTGTGCGCCGCTACCACGGGAGATGCCAACCTGACGTTCTATCTTTGGCTGCGGACCCCTGGCGCCATTGTCGACGTGGAAACCGGGCTCCAGAAGGCGGCGCCAGGAGTACAGGTCATCGAGTCCGATGTCGGGGTCCGTACCCACAAGCGCACAGGATGGATGCTGAACGAGGACTCCACCGCAACCGGCGAAGTGATTGTCGGCACCACTGCCGGCTAAGCGCGGCTCGCCGAAAACGGTTCCGGCTTCTGGGTGAGTAAACTCGGCGTGGGCCTATGCCAAGGAAGTGGTGCAAGGAGGTCCAGCATGCTGACCGCCCTCGATGAGCCCGCAAGAAGTCGTATCAGTCGATATCGGCGCCCCGCGAAAGTGAGGTTGCTCGGCTACCTGCGCAAGTACGAATCAGACGCTGGCATTGGCTCCGTGATCGGCCGGATGCTGCTCTTCACCCCTTTCGTCAACTAGCGCGGCCCATCTTATGGTCCCGGGGGCAGTGCGGGGAGGGCAGTACTCGAGCAACGTAGTGCAGACAGCGTCAGCACTATCCGTCCCGTTCTGATGGGGGAGCGGCACCGGGCATTCTCAGTAGTCCGTCGATGGTGCGGTTAGCGGTTGAGCCAGCCTTTTAAGAAGTCGGGTTTGACGCCTGCAGTGTTATGAACAGTTCGCTCGATCGCCGATCCGGGTTCCCCTGGTCGGGATGCCCTCTACCTTCCGTTGACTGCTGCATCTTGGTCTCGGCCTGCCGGGTTGGCTCCGGAGATCCGACGCGTCGACTGTAGTTCTTGTTGCGCACAAGCGTTCTGCGTTTCATAGCCTTCTTGTTCTTGGACGAGTTACAGAGATCAGCCGGTGAAGTGAACGAGCCGGGCCTCAGTTCTGAGGGCGCCTTCTCCGGAGGACCTTCTGAGAAGGGTCAAGTTCATAAAATAACGTCCAGATCGTCTGCGAGCCGTCGAGGGCTGGCATGATTTCCCCACGCTGAATGTAGCGGAAGGGCATCGGACAGTCGTCTGGTCGCCACCAGCCACTGCTGGGCGCAAGGTGTCCGGTCGCTGCGGTGGTCGTCGAGCCATGGCGGCGGTCTGTGAAAACTTTCATGAGAGCCTGTCCAGTCCTTTGATGTGGTTCCCTTGGTTTCAGGAGGCGTTGCACGTAGAGGCCGCGGCCAGTGGGAGCCAGCCTTTGAGGTCCTTTACGCATCGTCCGCCTTGGATGATGGCTCCAATGTTGGACGGGTCCGACATCAGGGCGATGTCCGTCAGGGGATCGATATCCGTTATGACCAGGTCGGCGAGTTTGCCGGCCTGCAGGGTGCCAAGGTGGTCGTCCAATCTCATCAGTTCAGCCGCGTTCTTGGTGGCTGCGACGATGGCTTCCATGGGGGACAGGCCCAGTTCGACCATGTACGCGAGCTCTTTCAAGTTCTCACCGTGGGGACAAACGCCAGCGTCTGTGCCCATGGCAACCTTCACACCCGCTTTGAGAGCCTTGCCGAGATGTTCGCGGGCGATGCGGGACCACAGCACCTTTTTCTCGTACAGGTACGCCGGGACGTTCGCGGGGTCGGGGACGCGCAGTGCGGAGCTTAGGGTCGGGACAAGGAAAGCTTCCTGCTCGTGCATGAGCGCGATACCTTCATCATCGATCTCATATCCGTGTTCGATGCTCGTCACCCCTCCACGCAGAGCTTCGAGAATGCCGGCGGCGCCCTGGGCATGTGCCGCGACAGGCTGGCCGCTGCGGCGGGCTGTCTCGTTCTTTATTAGCCGGACTTGGTGTTCAGGAACGCCAAGATCGTGGGGCGTGTCCGAAGGGCTTGATACGCCGCCTGTGGTGCAGATCTTGATGACATCAGCCTCGGAGCGAATCAGTGTCCGAACGGCATGGCGCATTTCGTCGTCCGAATCTACAGTCATCAAGGCCGCGAGTGACATGCTCCTTGCACCGTTGGGCATGCACGTGTCGGCGTGTCCCCCGGTGGGGGAGAGCGCAGCAACAGCCAAATGAAGTCGCGGGCCGAGGATGGCACCGCCCTCTATCGCTCTGCGGTAGCCGGCGTCGAGACCGCCGAGGTCCCTGGCCGTGGTGATGCCGGCCATAAGGGTGTCGTGGATGATCCCTGCGGCGGCCAGGACGTTTTCGGACTCGAACCGTGCGGCGCGCTGTGCCGGGGGTGTTTCCAACGATAGCGACAGGTGCACGTGAGTATCGATGAACCCCGGCAGGAGCGTTTTTCCTTTGAGGTCCACGGTCGTTGCTTCAGCATGGTCATCGGTGTCAACCGGTGGGCCGGCATAGAGGATGCGATCACCGTCAATAATGACTTCTGCGTCATCGACAGGTGCTGCGCCGGTGCCGTCGATGAGTCGGGCTCCCGTGAGCCTCAGGACGGCGCCGGTGGGAGAGGGGGTCAAGGGAAGCCGTGCTTCGTGCATCACAGTACTGCCTTACGTCGCATAGTTAGGGGGTTGGTGTTCTTGGCGTCAGGGGCGGAGTTTTCTGTCCCAGCATGAAGTTGCAACATGCCGGGCCGTGCCCGTTCGTTTCTGAGGATCAGCGGACCAGGACCCCCATGCCCGGCCCCGTTCCGGTGCCGGTGAAGAAGAATGCGCTGAGCACGAGTACCCAGAGGATCCAGAACACGATGGTGAAGGGGAGCATCCGGGCGATGATCGAACCGATGCCGGCGTCGGGCTCATATTTTCGGAGGAAGGCGAGGATGATGACGAGGTAGGGGTTTAGTGGCGTGAGGGCCTGGGTGGCGGAGTCGCCGACGCGGAAGGCGGCTTGGATAAATCCGGCTTCGTAGCCGATCAGGGCGAACATCGGAATGAATACAGCGGCGATGAGGGTCCACAGCGAGGAACCGGACGCGATGAGCAGGTTCAGCAACGAGACGACCACAATAAATGCGATCACGGCACCGAAGCCGGTGAAGTTGACGTCCTGCAGAGTGCGGGCCCCGTTGACCGCGACCCAGGAAGCCAGACCGCTCCAGGTAAACAGGGCCAGGAACTGAGCCATGACGAAGGCCACAACGATGAAGGAAACGGCGTCTTTGACGGACTGACCCATCATCTCAACCACGGATTGGACGCCGGTGATCTTGCGCAACCGGGCCCCATACACGATTGAGGGAACGATCAGGACGGTGAACACAAGGAAGATGACTGAACTCAGCAGAGGGGATTTCGGCAGGAAGCCGCCTTGCTCGTTGCGCAGCGGGGAGCCTTCGGGCAGGGTCAGTGCCAGCACGCCGGCGACTACGAGCACCAGCGCCAGCCCGGCCCAGCGCAGGGCGCTGCGTTCCTGTGCGGTGACTGCTGCGGATGCCGCGGCATCACTTTCGTGCTCGGCCGCCTTGCCGGTACCGACGCCCATCCGGTTCAAACGCGGCTCAAGGATCTTGTCAATGACAAGGCCGCCGGCCACGGTCAGAACGACCGATAGCACCACGTTCAGAGCCAGGTTGGACACCGCCGTCACGGGAAGGACCATCCCGGCGACTGGTACGGCCGCCGCGTTCGAGATACCAGCCAGTAAGGCGTCGGTCGAAGTGACGAAAGGCGTGCAGCTGAATGCTGCGATGCCGATCGCGTAGGATCCCAGCAGTCCGGCCACCGGGTTGCGTCCTGCAGCCTTGAACACCAGCGCCGCGATCGGCGGAATTACCAGGATCGAGGCGTCAGACATGATGTGTGCGCACAACGCCACGAGCGCGATCACGTACGGCAGGGCCCAACGCGGTGCCCGGCCCAGAGTCGACTTCACGAGCGTGAGCAGCAGGCCCGTGCGTTCGGCTACGCCGACGGCAAGCAGCAGGGTGACCACGACACCGAGAGGGGGAAAGGAGATAAAGTTATCGACCGCTGTGGTCATCAGCCAGGCGATGCCCTCACCGGTGAACAGTCCCTTGACAGGGGTCAACTTGCCGCTGCCGGGAACCTCTGTGGCTACGCCGAACCATGACGCTACCGTTGAGACGATGCCGACTCCCAGCAGCAAGTAGAGGAACAAGGCGAAAGGCTCAGGCAGCTTGTTTCCAGCGCGTTCTACACCGTCGATAATCCGGGCCCCTAGTTTGCGGCGCGGCTCGGTGGGAGTCTGCATAGTAATCACGATGCTGCCCCGGCGGGCGGGAAGCAAAGGGCTACCTTGCCGGCCCGGTCCATCACTGCCGCTAACCTCTGGTGCTCGCCGACGGCCCGTGAGCCGAAACTGGCAGTCAGCGCGGCTTTTCTGACTTTCTTGAATGAAGATGGGGGTGCCATTGGTTCTCCGATGTGGCGTGGGTCATATGGACGAAGAAAAACTCTACGGTCTATGAAAAAATGCGTCCCAAAATGCAGGAAAAT
This sequence comes from Pseudarthrobacter sp. GA104, assembly GCF_009741265.1. GTDB lineage: Bacteria > Actinomycetota > Actinomycetes > Actinomycetales > Micrococcaceae > Arthrobacter. The sequence goes on along the minus strand of NZ_WOWL01000001.1, from coordinate 2,124,027 downwards.
AGTCCCATGGAAGAAATAGTGCAGGATAGTTCTCCCTTGGCGGAACGGGACATCGAGTTGGTCAACGCCCTCCAGGTGGCACCGCGTGCCCCATGGGAGGACCTGGCCGAGGTCCTGGGCGTTCACCCCACTACGCTTTCGCGACGATGGGCGCGGTTGACCGATGCTGGGCTCGCCCGTGTCTCGATCACACCCGGTCCGGAACTTCTGCGCGTAATGGACGTGGCGTTCGTCGAACTGACCTGCCAGAACAACCGCGTTCTGGACGTGGTCGAGAAACTCATTCCGGATCAGCGGCTCATGTCCATCCAGTTCATCGCCGGCCCGGCACATCTTTTGCTGACGGTCGCTGCGGCAGAGCACAGCCTCTCCACTTTCCTGCTCACTACCATCGGCAACCTTGACGGGGTGCTGCACTACTCAGTGCGTTCCGTCACCAGCCAGATCCTCGACGCCGGCCGGTGGCACTTCCACGCACTGCCGGCAGCGAAGCTGCGCAGCCTGTCCCAACTGCATAAGCAAGCATTTAATGCCGGCGAAGGAGCCGCATTAAGGATGGATACCACCAACCAGGCGCTGATGCGTGCACTGGGTGTTGATGGCCGCGCCAGTCTTCGCGAACTCGCCGCAGTCGCCGGCATATCCCCAGTCGCAGCCGCACGGCGCGTGGCCCGCCTGGTCGGCGGAAAATACATCACCGTGCGCTGCGACGTCACCCGACGAGGATCAGGACGCAGCTACAGCGCCATCCTATGGGGCTCAATACAGCCGGACCGGGTCCCGACTCTGGGTGAAGGGCTCCACGACCGGGTACCGGCCCTGCGCCTGATGTCATCTGTCACCGGGGCCAACAACATCCACATGGTCGTCTGGCTAAACAACCCGATGGACCTGCTCCAGGTTGAACGGCAGCTCCTCCAGTCCGTTGACGGCCTTACGATCGAGGACCGCCGCATAGTGCTCCGCACGTTCAAATACAACGGCGTAAGACTCGACGAAGACGGAACGTTTGGCCAGATAGTCCCCATGGCCTACTAACCATGAAAGCGAGAATACTGGCCAGCTGTCGCACCGTCGGCTGACACATCCATCATCGACAGGCCAAGGACGTCCACTTCGGGCCTACCCCGACTATTTTCGACTGCCGATAAGGAGCCTTCCGTAAAGCTGACATGCGTGAGCATAAGGAAGGACGTCAGGTTGAGGTGTAGCTCATTCAGAAAGGCGTGTGCGTATCTTGTTCAGCGGTTCAGCTTTGCCGGGTTGGATGGATTCGTGGGTCACGCCACATGGCACTTCTTGATCGACGCGGACGGTGTACTTGCCGTGATTGCGTTGGATGACAAGGATTCCCTGATTGCGTTCCAAAGCAGCGGGTATGAGTGCGTTCACGGCACGGTTGAGCTTTTCGTCCCTGCTCCAGGGCTCCTCAATAGTGATGACTTCAAGGGAGAGAGGAAGCGGCTGGCTCGGTAAATGGTCGCCGCCCATCATCGGAACGGCAGCACTGGCTAACGATAAAGGCGAATTGTGGGACACACGTCCTCCTCTGTTGGGTCGACCGGCATATACGGTCGCATTTGCTTCTATTTCGTTTCCTGCCCGCCCTGAAGTTTCCTCAGCCTGGCCCGGTGGCCCGTAGCCCCTGCCCAGGGGGGGCGAGCAGAGGCTACGGGGGATTTGGGGGGTGTCAGGCGGGCTGGCTTGCGAGGCCGTAAGCTTCGTCGTCGGACGCCTGGGGGATCTTCATCTCGAAGGTCTCCGTGTAGTCGTGGTACCCCATCCGGGCCAGGGGCTGGATTTTCTGGATGTCGAGTCGGCCGTCGAGGGTGAGGACCTCGACGTTGATGTGGATCCGTTCGACTTGGGCGAAGACGATGTCGATCGTACCGACGTTCGAGTTTCCCGTCATTCGGTGCGTGGAGAGGTATTTGCATTCGAAATGGACTGGGCTTTCGGCGACCCTGGGTGTGGGGGAGAGCTCCGCGTAGCGTTTGGTGATGCCGGGGCACCGCCCTCATGCCTGCACACGACTGTGTCTATGGGGGAATCGTGGAGCCCGTCGAGGACGTCGAGGAAGCTCACCGGGAACGACGTAAGCGCGCGTGACGCCATGGGCAACGAGCGAATCGACGATGACGTGTCCTGCGGATTTGGTCAGCTGAGAAGCGGGAAGCTCACCTGCACCGGCCCTCACCGCTTTGGCACGGGGATCTGCTGACGCGGTCGAATCCAACGCGGAAGGGCTGTGTTGCGGTGCCTCGGGAGAAGCTGAGGTCGTTGTCACTGGTTCTTCTCGTCTCCTAGGTTTTCCATGAGGTTCTGTGTGAGGACCGCATGCGCCAAATTTTCAGGACCCGGGGCGGGTCGCGAGAGAGGCTTGTTGTGGCGTGTTGCGCGGGCCAGGATGCTGATCTGTTCGAGGGTGAGGCCTGAAGCCGCCGCCAGCTGTGCTGGGTCGAGCAGTCCCGTTTCAAGCGCTCTGACGATGAGCTGTTCCTGTTGCTTTTGTAATTCCCCTCGTGCGGCCTCGAGTTTGTTGGCCTGCTGGCTAACGGCGCTGAGGCTTTGAACGTGGGCTTTGGCCGTGACGCGGGAGTGGGGGAGTTCTTCCCAGGCCAACGCGAGGGATCTTGCTTTGGCGGGGGTTACACCTGCTGCGCAAGCGACTACGTGCACCGGCACATCGTCCCAAATCGCTTGTGCAATTCCAGAGTCCAGCTCGCCTCGCAAACTGTTAAGTCTGCTGGAGATGCGGGCTACTAGGCCTTGGCCCTGGATGATGAGTCCTTGGTGGAGTTTCTGCCTGTCGCGCACCGCCCGTTGCTCGGAACCTGCTTTGCTCCTGTAGGTGTAAGTCATGTCGTGGCAACCCGGCGGCAGTGGCTTGTGCTGTTGCTCGTCATCATCTGCTTGGACATTTGGTCCTCGCAGCCTCAGGCGCCGGCATTGTCGCCTGTTGGCTGATCGCCGCGGGACGGCGCCTGTCCGGCAGGTCGTGGGAATCAGCCCACACTTCGAATCCTTCTGCTGCTTCGAAGATCCTTCGGCTTTCTGCGCCGTCCGCCGCCAGCCACAGCATTGCGACGTCGGCGGCGACGGCATCAACGACTCCGGCCCGCACTAACCGGCCGCGCCTGCGGATCTCGACTTCAGCGCCCACAAAGCGGCCCCAGTCATCGCATCGGTAGGATTTCATGGCGGTTCTTTCTGTTGAGAGGCTAAGCACACCGTTGTCGGGCGCTTCTACTGGGGGCTAGTCGGTCTCCGGTCCCTCGCAGTAATGGCAGCCGTCGTCACAATAAGGCGGGGCGGCCGGAAGGACGGAATCCGGTCTCGGGATTGTCGATGCGGGGGGGGGGCTTGCCAGGGTTTATCCCCCGGGGGAAGCTGCGGGTTTCGTCCAGCGCGCTGAATGACTGGTGGGCTAGAAGCTGCCAATGGAATCTCCTGGGAAAGAATGGCCGTCCTTGGGCCGAGGGTGCCTGGATTCGCTTGCGACCAGCATCAACTCACACATGTGCTGTTGTCCGTCTGCATGACGCTGCCCTTCGCGATGCCTTGCCAGGCAGCTGTCCGGCCGACATGAGCCCGCCATCCCTCCATCGGGCAGTGCTCCCCGGTCCTCGCTCCGGGGCTTCAGTAAAGTTCACTTCGGGTTCTGCTCGTAAAGAATGCGTTTCTTCACCCTGGCCTCGATACCGCATCATGGTCTGACTCCGACCGTTCAATTGTTGCTCCTTGGCGGGCGCTCGGTACCATCCTGTCCGCCTTCCCGGATTGCTCGGGGTTGCTTTCTCATCTGTTCCCGATGATGCAAACAAGGCTTCGTAAGGCGAGCCCGGAAAATCCCGGTCCTTCATCCCTTACCTGCTTTCATTCATGGGGATGCGGACGCCGCGTTCATTGGCGACTTTGAGGGCGCGGTCGTACCCGGCGTCGGCGTGGCGGATGACGCCCATGCCGGGGTCGTTGGTGAGGAGGCGTTCGAGCTTCTGCGCGGCGAGGTCGGTGCCGTCGGCGACGGAGACCTGGCCGGCGTGGATGGAGCGGCCGATGCCTACCCCTCCGCCGTGGTGGATTGAGACCCAGGTGGCGCCGGAAGCGGTGTTGAGCAGGGCGTTGAGCAGCGGCCAGTCAGCGATCGCGTCGGAACCGTCGGCCATGGACTCGGTTTCGCGGTACGGCGAGGCGACGGAGCCGGAGTCGAGGTGGTCGCGGCCGATGACGATGGGGGCCTTGACCTTGCCGTCCTTCACGAGCTGGTTGAAGAGCAGGCCGGCCTTGGCGCGGTCGCCGTAGCCGAGCCAGCAGATGCGGGCCGGCAGGCCTTCGAACTCGACGCGTTCCTGGGCGGCGTCGATCCAGCGGTGCAGGTGCTTGTTCTCCGGGAACAGTTCCTTGATGGCTTCGTCCGTGACGCGGATGTCTTCGGGGTCGCCGGACAGGGCAACCCAGCGGAACGGGCCGAGGCCCTCGCAGAACAGCGGGCGGATGTAGGCCGGGACGAAGCCGGGGAATTCGAAGGCGCGGGTGTACCCGCCCTTGCGGGCTTCGTCGCGGATGGAGTTGCCGTAGTCGAAGACCTCGGCGCCGGCGTCCTGGAACTCGACCATGGCCTGGACGTGCTTGGCCATCGAGGCCTGGGCTTTCTTGGTGAAGCCTTCCGGGTCAGCTTCGGCTTCGCGGTGCCATTCCTCAATGGTGTGATTATGGCAGCTTGAATGGAGACCACTTCTGCAGTTTGAATTGAGCCCACTTGCGGCTCGCCGGTCGAGGAATCGCAGTTTGAACTGAGCCCACCCCACCGTTGATTTCATCAGGGTTGTTTTTCCAATGGTGGAAGGCAGTGATGGGGTTGAGGGTGGAGCTTTTTGCAAGGATCCGGCGAGACGCACGCGTCAAGGGATGGTCGATCCGCACGCTTGCCAGGGAGCATCATGTTTCCCGAAGGACTGTCCGGCAAGCCCTCGCAGCTGCTGAGCCGCCGGCCCGCAGAATTCCCGTCCGCACGGCACCGAAACTGGACAGGATCAGGGCTGTGATCGATCAGATGCTTACGGCTGATCTTGATGCTCCAAGGAAGCAGCGCCATACCGCTCAAAGGATCTTTGACCGTCTGGTCGATGAGCATCAGGCGGTGATTTCGTATTCGACGGTACGCCAGTATGTGAAGGCCCGCAGGGCCCAGATTGCCATCGAGGCCGGCCGGGCCCCGGTGGAAGTCTTCGTGCCTCAGGAACATGCCCCTGGCGCGGAGGCTGAGGTCGATTTCGGTGATGTGTGGGTGGACGTCGCCGGCGTCCGCACACGTTGTTACATGTTCGCTTATCGGCTTTCCCACTCGGGCAAGGCTGTCCACCGCGTGTACCCTACATGCGCACAGGAGGCATTCCTGGAAGGCCATATCGAAGCGTTCAATGCTTTGGGCGGGGTCCCCACGAAGCACATCCGGTACGACAACCTCACGTCCGCGGTCACGAAGGTCATCTACGGTGGCGGCCGGCAGCGCGTGGAGAACGAGCGATGGGTGCTGTTCAAATCCCACTATGGGTTCGACTCATTTTTTGCATCCCGGGCATCGAAGGGGCCCATGAGAAGGGCGGGGTCGAAGGAGAAGTGGGACGGTTTCGCCGGAACTTCCTGACCCCCGTCCCGGCCGTGGATAGCTTAGTGGAGCTCAACGACCGGATCCGGGTCTGGGACGAGGCTGAGGACCGCCGCCGGATTTCCCAGCGGCTCCGAACGGTCGGGCAGGACTTCGCTGTTGAGCACCCATTGCTGGCACCGTTGCCGGTCGAGGACTTCGACCCGGGCCTGATCCTGACACCACGGGTGGACCGATCATCCCTGGTGACGGTCCGCTCGGCGAAGTATTCCGTTCCGGTGCGGTTCATCAACCGAAAAGTCAGAGTGTCCCTGCGCGCGACCGAGGTAAGGATCTTCGATGGCGGAACCCTGATCGCCAAACATCCACGGACCGTGGCCCGCGGCGGGCAGTGCGTGCAGCTGGACCACTATCTTGAAGCACTCAGGATAAAGCCGGGCGCCTTGCCCGGGTCCACGGCCCTGGCGCAGGCCCGCGAATCCGGGGCATTCACCCCCGCCCATGACGCTTTCTGGGCTGCGGCCAGGAAAACCGATGGTGATGCTGAGGCCACCCGAGAACTTATCGATGTTCTACTGCTCCACCGGAGCATGGACGCGGGTGACGTCATCGAAGGGATCAACGCGGCGCTTCGTATCGGTGCCGTGAGCGCAGACGTCGTCGCGGTGGAAGCCAGGCGTGTAGCATCCGAAAGCAACACAGGGTGGGTCCGGCCCGATTGCCATCCCGGCGCAAATGAGAATGTTCTCGAGCACCGCGTTGTCAGTCTCACCCAGCGCCGCCTGGCGGACCCTGCAGCGGTGATTGCAGGTCTCCCGCCGGACAAACGCCCGCTGCCCTCGGTGGCCGGCTACGACGACTTACTCAAATTCCGTGCCCAGTCATCCTCCACCCCGCCGTCTAAGGAGCAGGTTTCATGAGTCCCACCGCGCCCGTTGTTGTTTCCCAGACCCTCCGGCGCCGTCGCGGCCTGACCGAACAGGCCGCGGTCGCGGCCGTGGATCAGGCCTGCCGCCGGCTGCGTCTGCCCACGATCCGCGCAGTCCTGGACGAAGCCCTGACCGTCGCCGGAAAAGAGCAACTCTCTTACCAAGGGTTCCTGGCCGAGATCCTGTTGGCCGAGTGTGATGACCGGGACCGGCGCTCCTCCCTCCGCAGGGTGAAATCAGCGAACTTCCCCCGGGACAAATGGCTTGGGGACTTCGACTACGACGCGAACCCGAACATCAACCAGGCAACGATCAATACCCTGGCCACCGGGGACTGGATCCGCAAAGGCCAGCCCCTGTGTCTGATCGGCGATTCCGGGACCGGGAAATCACATCTGCTCATCGGACTCGGCACGGCGGCCGCTGAGAAAGGCTTCCGCGTCAGATACATCCTGGCCACCCGGCTCGTGAACGAACTCGTCGAAGCAGAAGACGAGAAAATGCTCGCCAAAACCATCGCCCGCTACGGGCGCGTGGATTTACTCTGCATCGACGAGCTTGGCTATATGGAACTGGACAAACGCGGCGCCGAGCTCCTCTTCCAAGTCCTCACCGAACGAGAAGAAAAAGCATCCGTGGCCATCGCAACCAACGAATCATTCTCCGGCTGGACCAAAACCTTCACCGACCCCCGCCTCTGCGCCGCCATCGTGGACCGCCTCACTTTTAAAGGCACCATCATCGAGACCGGCACCGACTCCTACCGCCTCGCCCACACAAGAAACCATCAAACCGCCAGCTAGAGGTGGGTCCCGTTTAATACGATCAAGCCAAAAAGTGATCTCAAAGCACAAACGGGGTGAGACATGTGTCGAAGTCTTGATGGCTCTGACTCCAGTGCCTATCCGTACACAGAGACGCTCGGCTGGGAAGTGCCAGCCGAGCGCCTCTGCTGAATTGCTCAGCACTTTACCTTGAGTAGTGGCAACGCCACCCTCTTCAAATAGCTCGGGATTTATGAGTCTGTCACGAACTGTTCCGAAGCCGCTTGGTATATCCACGGAGAGCCAATGAAACAGCTGCTGCTACCAGTGCCCCTATAGCCGTTATGGGCAGCGTTGAAATTGGTTCTGATCCGGTTGCCAACGAAAGGAGCATCACTACAAAAATCGCCGCGAGATAAAGCGCAAGTAGCATTAATCCGATGCCAATTGTTTCCAATACCTGAAGTTTCGTTGGCATCACCATCAGCAGCCCGTTGTCCAACCGGAGGGCAGTTTGTAGTCGATGACGACGCAACCTTTTCGATCCATGTAGACGTGTCCGTTCGGGTCTGAGGAGGGCGCGTCGATATTGGCTGATCCAAAATCAATCTGACTGTACGCTCCGGCGCCATAAGTGGCAGTAGCTACCGAGGTGACTGTGCTGGTTCCTGTGAAGTTGTGAGTTGTCTCCGGTTGCACCTGAATGTCGAAAGGATATGCCATGCCAGGAGCTGTGTGGAAGGCATATCGTCGGACTTTTTCTACAACCGCAGTGCTCTCAGAGATATCGAAGAACCTGGTCATGAAGGACTGTGAACCGTCCGGCAGCGCATCATCTAACTATTCTGCGTTCTGCTTTCTTCTCCGATGCTGCACCATCAGAATAACGATTGACACGGCTATGTAGATGCAGATTGCTCCGATGAAGTGCGTTGCGCCGTGAGTCCCTCACGTGTTTTTTTTCGTCCGCTGCAGCCATACGACCGCGGCGATACAGATTACGAGAAGAACCACATTCAAGACCCGAACAGGCGTGATATCAGTTACGGCGAAAGTGATGATGCTAATGACTCCTAGAAGAGAAAACGCTAGAGTCCAGCCCTTCATTTAGCTTCCTTTCAATAGCACGATAGCGATGTTCCCCAGACGGAGACGCCGTATGAAACGGCAGCGAAGAGCAGAAGCGTCGAACCTCCGGTAAACGGAGCAGCGATAAGCGCTCCCGTAGCGAATACGGTCCCTGTCCAGGAGGCTACGCAACCCCAACCGCCGTCGTCTGTGAAGCTATCGAGTCCACTTGGGTCTGTTGCATTGATGGGGTTGCAGTTGACGTAGGCGTAGCGGTTGGCTTCTTGTCCCGAGGGGTCGGGTTGGGTGAAGCGGCCGCGGGCGGGGTGGTAGTAGCGGGCGCCGAATTTGATGCGGTTGCTGGTGGTGTCGTTGTAGCCGCCGGCATAGGTCCAGGGGTTGGTGGCTGCTTTGGTTCCGGTGGTTCCGGCGTCGTCTCCCCAGGAATCGTAGCTGTAGGTGGCGGCTTTGGCTTGGGCGCTGTCGGTGAGCAGGATGACGGAGCCGAGCGCGTCGGTGGTGTAGTAGAAGCTGGCCCCGGAAGCGTCGCGCATACTGATGAGGTTACCCCCGGGATCGCGGATAAACGAGGTTGTCCCGCCAGTCCTGGTCAGCTGCGTGATGCCAAGAGAGCCATTAAGGAACGAGGCTGACCCGGCGGTCAGGCGCTCGTCGTTGCGGGTTCCGGCGTAGGTGTAGTTCGTAGTGGTGGTGCCGTTGGTTCCGGAGGTGAATTGGTCGAATTCGTTGTACGTCAGGTTCGAGGCGGAGCCTCCGCCGGTGAAGTTGCCGTTGGCGTCCCAGGAGTAATTGGTGGCCCCGGACGGCGGGGTCGAGCAGTTCCCGGCGCTGCTGCCGTACCAGCAGAGCTGGTCCGCGGCGTTGTAGGCGGAATAGATGGTGCCGGTCCCGGTTTTGGCGGCGGTGAGACGGTTGCCGTTGAGGTCATAGGTCCAGGATTCGGTGACTGCGCCGGTGACGGCTGAGGTCAGCCGCTTCACCGCGTCGTAGGCGTAGGTGGTGACGGCTCCGGTTTCGGTGGTCATGGTTTTCCGCAGGGTGCCGTCGCGGACGGGGGCGGTTCCCCAGGTGGTGTAGGTGTAGGCGCGTTTGGCCAGCACCGCGTTGCTGGTGTTGGTCGCCGTGATGGACGTGACCCTGCCGGCGTTGTCGTAGACGGTGGAGTTTTTCACGCCATTGGGGTAGGAGGTGACCGTGCGGCGGTTGTTGTCGTCATAGGTGAAGCCGGTGCATTTGGTGCTGTTGGGGAAGGTCGGGGTCGCGGGGCAGGAGCCGCCGGGCTCGGCCAGGGCGGTGAGACGGTTGGCGTTGTCGTAGCGGTAGCCCACGGTGCCGGTGGTGTCGGTGAAGCTGGTGACGTTGGATTCCTGGTCGTAGGCCAGGGACGTGGTCACCCCGCCGGTGGTTTTGGCGGTGGGCCGGTTCTGGACGTCATAGGCGTAGCTCGTGGTCCCGGAACCGTCGACACGGGTCTTCAGGTTGCCGTTGGCGTCGTAGCTGTAGGTCACGCAGGTCGCCGGGACGCACGATACGCCGAAGCGGGTCTGGGTGAGCCGGTCGTTGCCGTCGTAGGAGTAGGCGGCGGTCTGGTTCTTCCCGTCCGTTTTGGTTGCGACCCGGCCGGCGGCATCGAACGTCCTTGTGGTGGCACCGAGCGGGGCGGGCGGGGTGATGGTGGCGGGGTTACGGGCGGCGTCGTAGGTGATGGTGGTGGTGTTGCCTTTCCCGTCGATGGTTTTGCAGAGCTGGCCGCGGCCGCCCCCGCAGGTGGTGCCCGCGGCGTCGCCCTGGTAGTGGTTGACCTTCGTCCCTGCCCCGGACGCCCCTCCTGGGGTGATGGTCTGGTAGGGCAGGCCAAGCACGCTGTCGTAGGTGTAGTTGGTGACTTGGCCTTCGCTGTCGGTGGAGGAGATGGGCTGGAACTCCAGCCAGTCCTCACCCGCGGTGGGGGTGGGGTAGGTGTAGGTGACCTGTTTGCCGGTCCCGCCACTCGCCCCGGCCGCGGAGGTGATGGTGCTGAGTGTGTTGTTCGGGTTGTAGGTCGCGGTGGAAAGGTTGCCCAGGTCATCGAGTCGGCTGAGCCGGTTGTCGTGGGCGTCGTACGTGTCGGTGGTTACGTTGCCGAGCGGGTCGGTGATGGTGGTGATCTGGCGGGATGCGTTGAACTTGTATGTCGTGACCCGGCCGGCGGTGTCGGCCAGGGTGGAGGTGGTCGCATCGACGGCGGTCAGGGTGTGGGTGGTGGACAGGGCCGGGTCCTGGATCCGGTCGGCCTGTTCGGCGACCTGGCCGCCGGTCGTTTCGAACCGCTCGGTCCAGCCCGTGGGCGGGTTGGTGGCGGGGTTGGAGCTGTCGAATCCGAGGCCACCGATCAGCAGGGCCGCGTCGGTGGCGGTGGTGATGCTGGCGACGGTGATGCTGGTCGCCGCATAGGTGGCATCCACGGCGGTCGCGACGGTGCTGTCCAACGGCGTGGTGGTATTCACCCCGGTGTAGGCGCTGATCCCGCCGGCCCACTTAACCGCCGTACTCAACGTCCAGGTGTAGTTCGCGGGGTCGGTGGAACCGACTATCCGGTAGTAGGCGAAGACGCGGGCGCCGGTGGTGCTGGAGCTGTTGATGCCCAGGGCGTCGACGATCGCGGTCCACCCGGCCGGGACCGCAGCCGTGGGGTTCCTGTCAGCGGTAAAGGACGCGATCAGCACATCGCCGGCCGTCCTGCCGGTCGGGGCCGGGATGGAGACCGTGGTCGTTGCGGTGTCGGTGGCTGCGGTGCTGGAGCTGCGGCGGGCAATCAGGGGTGTGCCGGCGGGTTTGAGAGCTGTCCGCCAAGCGCCGGCGGCTTTGGCCGAGGTGCCTGTCCAATCCCAGGTAGCGGTGCCGGTTAGACCAGCTGCTGCAGATGCGTAAATGATCTTGGCGGCTTTGCCGTTGGCGTCGTAGGCGAATTCGTTCCGCGTTCCCATGCCGTCACGGACGAGGGTGAGCTTGCCGTTGGTGTATCCCAGCTCGGTGGTAGTCCCGGTGGCGTCCGTGATGGATGCCATCCGCCCGTCGCTGCCATAGTCGATCGAGATGACCCGCCCGCCGGGACAGCGAGCCCGGTCAGAACCACGGCGGAGAGAACGAGACCGGACAGAAAAGACCGTGCTGCAGCCATGCTGCGCCCCCAACATTTGTGCTCCCCAGTGAGCCGCTTCGCGCCCCCCAGTGAGCACAGGATGATCATCAGCCCATCTGGAATGCTTAGGCAAGCGATTGGAGTAAATGATTTCCCGAACCAGCAGCAAATGTCGGCGCCGGCCCTGCCCTTATACGTTCGGTATGACAAGCCAAGGAGCGTCGAACGCCCGGCGCGAAGAGTCCGAGACACGGCAAGACCTGCCGAAAGAATCCCCGGAAACAAGCTGCTGATAGTTGCGGTCCGGCCGCGCTGCTGCGCTGCTTCATGCCGCAACTCAATGGTGCCCAACAGGGCGCCCTGTAAAGTGCTCTACAGTTTTGTCAACAAGGGGACCGGATGGCGCCAGGGCCGGAGAAACCATCCGGATACGCCATTCGCCGTTCCTCCGAAATCAGCCCTTGATTCGCCAGACTCCTGGCGCCGGATCAAGGTGCACCACTGACCGACACAATGTCTATTGTCGGAACCGCTGCCCGCCATCGCCCAAAGCCCCGACGGCAGCGTTCGAACCACTCCTCGCTGCGATCCGGCCCGCTATGACGTGGGTCCAGATGGGATTGCGATTTACCGCCAACCTGGGCTCAATTCAGATTGACATTCTCAATGGTGATGTCCTCGGGCAGGTAGGACAGCGGGTCGTGCGCGGAGGTCTGGTCGGTGACGATGTCGACGGTGAGCTCGCCGGCGTTGTGCCGGCGCAGGATTTCGGGGAACACTTCGGCGGCGTTGCCGACGTAGCCCACGGACCAGCCGCGGCGCTCTTCCTTGGCCGCCAGGACCTTGGCGATGGCGGCGTCGAGGTCGGTTTCCACCTCGTCGAGGTAGCGCTTGCCGGCGCGGCGGCGCAGGCGGGTCTCGTCGACGTCGACGATCAGGCACGCGCCCTCATTGAGAGTGACGGCCAGCGGCTGTGCGCCGCCCATGCCGCCGCAGCCGCCGGTCAGGGTCAGGGTCCCGGCGAGGGTGCCGTTCACGTCCCCGGTGAGCTTGCGGGCGATCGCGGCGAAGGTCTCGAACGTGCCCTGCAGGATGCCCTGGGTGCCGATGTAGATCCACGATCCCGCCGTCATCTGCCCGTACATCATCAGGCCCTCGGCCTCGAGCCGGCGGAACTCGGGCCAAGTGGCCCAGTCCCCCACCAGGTTGGAGTTGGCCAGCAGGACGCGCGGGGCCCACTCGTTGGTGCGGAACACGCCCACGGGCTTGCCGGACTGGACCAGGAGGGTCTCGTCCTTTTCCATGGTTTCCAGGGTGCGGGTGATGGCGTCGAACGCTGCCCAGGACCGGACGGCCCGGCCCGTGCCGCCGTAGACCACCAGGTCATCGGGGCGTTCGGCCACTTCGGGGTCCAGGTTGTTCATCAGCATGCGCAGCGGGGCCTCCGTCTGCCAGGACTTGGCGGTGAGCACGGTGCCGCGGGCAGCTTTGACCGGGCGGGCACCGGTGGTGAAATCGGCGGGTGCCATGATGGCTCCTTAAGGAAATAAAGTGAACTGACTTGTGACTTTTGTTTTTGGACGCGGGGGACTGAACCGCCTTCACCGGGTGTGATGTCAGGGACTCAGGGAAAGTGCGGGAGTGCCAACCCAAATGGCCGTCCACCCGGTGCGGGAAGTTATTCCTCCATGTCGGGGAACAGGGCACCGTCATAGCTGGTTGGTACAAGGTCCTGTGTCATGGGAGGTGCCTCCTGCCAACGGCTGCCACGGGAAGAGGCACACATGCGCTCAGGCAGGGGATCAGTTCGCTGCTTCATTGTGGTTCACCTGATTGTTTGACTTGTTGGTGGTAGCGGAACCAAGAGTGATGACGGTCGCAGCGTTTAGGGAGATTGATTTGCCTCTGCGGAAGCGTCCGAAATTGGAGATCGAGAAGGTGGACCTCGAGGAGGCGTTGGACCTGCAAACTCCGCCGCGCCCGAGTTTGGTGTCTTCACAGGCGGAGAGTTGTGGAGAGCGCTGGGGACGTCTGCACGTCCCCAGCGCTTTCTGGTAAGGCCGGTTTGAGGACTGTGTCAGGCCCCGCGGACGAGGCTGTTGTTTTTGGTTTCGCGCATGAGTAGGCCGGTGATCAGGGTGATGGCGGCTACTCCTACGAGGTAGAAGAGGAACCAGTCCTGGTGGCCTGCCTGGCCGAGGGCTGTGTTTACGTAGGGTGCGGTTCCGCCGAATATGGCTGTGGCGAAGGAGAGGGGGCCCGCGACTCCGGCGGCGCGGACTTTGGTGGGGAATACTTCTGCCCAGACTGCGCCGTTGACTCCGAAGAGCAGGGCCATGGCTGTCAGCGATGCCAGCATGGCCAGGAGCAGGGTTCCGAAGGTCCCGTCGACGAGGTTGTAGATCGGAATGGTCAGCAGGACGAACGCTGCGCCGAAGGCGATGACCAGGGGTTTGCGTCCGATGCGGTCTCCGAGCCACCCTGCGCCCAGGACGGCCCCGAGGAAGAATACCTGGGCGATGAGGCTGGCGACCAGTGCGCTGGAAGCATCCTGTTTGTAGTGGACTTGTGCGTAGGTGGGCATGTAGATCAGCCAGGTGTAGAACATGACTGAGCCGCCTGCTGACAGGCCGAAGACGATGAGGATTGAGCGCCAGTAGTGAAGCAGGCCGCGCTTTGCCTGCCCGGCCGAACCTGATTGGCCGGGCAGGAGTGACTCGGCATCGGGCTGGTTTCCGTCGGAGTGCGAGGCTTTCTCGAATGCGTCGGTCTCGGTCAGCCGCCGGCGGAGGTAAAGGGCGTAAAGACCGAGCACGCCGCCAATGGCGAAGGCGATCCGCCAGCCCCAGGTTTTCATGTCGTCCGAGGGGAGGCTGGAGTTCAGGATCAGGCCGGTGATGGTGGCGAGTATGGTTCCGAGGACGACGCTGACCCAGGACGTGCTGCCGAAAAGTGCCCGTCGCCCCTGGGGGGCGCGTTCGACCAGGTAGGTCACGGAGGTGCCCATTTCGCCGCCGTGGGCCAGGCCTTGCAGAAGACGGGCGACGAGCAGGAGCACGGACGCCAGGACCCCAACGGAGCCGTAGGTTGGTGCGATGGCGATGGCGATGCTGCCGAAGGCTGTGAGCATCATGGCGACGGTCAGGCTCTTGCGGCGGCCGGCGCGGTCGGCATACGCGCCGAAGAGGAACCCGCCCAGGGGCCGGGTCACGAAGCCGACGGCGAACACGGCAAGTGTCGACAGCAGCGCGGAGGTGGGGTTGTCGGGCTGGAAGAACTGGACGGCGAAGTAGGGGGCGAAGATCGAATAGATCGTCCAGTCGTACCATTCCAGGGTGTTGCCGAAGTTGACGGCGATGAGGTCCCTGAACCTTTTGCTCTTATCCGCTGCGGTGGTGTCAGGCAGCGGTTCCGCGGCCGCCCGGGTGGAGCTGCTGTGGTTGGTCATGCTGCCCGTCCTTCCAGACCCATTTGGGCGTCCTGGTCCGCTCCGGGTACGCGCATCTCAAAGGTCTCGCGCACCACGGTGTAATCGAAGTATCCCAGACGGGCGATGGGCTCAATTTTTTTGATGTCCAGCCTGCCGTCAACCGTGATGACTTCATCGTCGATGTGCACCGTTTCGACAGTGGCGAAGATGATATCGACGGTTCCGACCGCGGAGGCTCCGGGGATGCGGTGGGTGGAGTGGTACTTGCATTCGAACTTAACCGGGCTCTCCTGGACCATCGGGACCGGGAAGTTCTCTGCGTAGGTGCGCGTGAGTCCCAGATGTTCGAATTCACTTTCCTCCGGACCGAGGGCCATGGCGGACTTGTTCACAGCTTCACGCAGCGGGTAGGTCGCCATGTTCCAGACGAACCAGCCGGTGTTCTCAGCGTTGATGACTGTGTCTTTCCGGCGCCCGTCCGGGTATTGGTTGGCTGAAAACATCACCATCGGCGGGTCGAAGGTCAAGTTCTGCCACTGGCTGTAGGGCGCGATGTTCTCCACGCCGGTCGTGCTCACGCTGGAGAGCCAGCCGATGGGACGGGGGACAGTGCAGCTCTTGAAAGGGGAGTAAGGCAAGGGGCTGGGCTCGGTGGCCGGGTTGTACTTCACGACATTCTCCATGTGGTGGGGATCACTGCTACACCCTCAGCGTAGAGCATATATGCGGAATATATCAAGAGTATGCGGCCGTCTATTGTGTAGTCTGGAATGGAAGGGGAGTGGGATGACGAAGGCTGACGACGCGTATTTATTGCTTGCCGAAATGATCGAAACCGGACGGCTGGAGCCGGGCACCTTTCATACGGAAGCGGGATTGGTGGAGGAGGTCGGGCTTGGGCGGACGCCCCTGCGTGAGGCTCTCCAGCGTCTGGATCGGGACCACTTGGTCCGCATCAGGCCGGGTCGGGGGATCGAGATCCCGGCGAATTCGGTGGATGAACAACTCCGGCGGCTCGAGGTCCGCAGGGCCATGGAGGCTCTTGCGGTGGCGTTGGCCTGTGAAAGGGCGACCACTGCCCAACTCGCCGGCATTGAGGCACTCGCCGAGGAGCTGGCAGACATCCACGACCTCGAGGATTACGTCCGGGCCGTCCGGGCGACACACCGCATGCTTTGTGAAGCAGCCCATAACGAGTACCTGGGTGATGCCATGACCCCGCTGCAGGGTCTGTCCAGACGGTTCTGGCTGGCCCATGTTGTTGATGCCGTTGAAGAAGTGCGGGCAGGGAAGGGGATGCACCTGCAGCTGCTGCGCGCAATCCTGGCTCGAGACGCAGAAGCCGCCCAGCGGGCATCCATACAGCTCAATGACTACCTCGTCAGGTTTGCCCTAAGTGTTGCCACCCGCAACGCAAGGCTGGGACGCCTGGGCGCACCTCAGTACTAGCTGTCGCATTCCTGGCGGGCCGTCCCTGCGGACGCGCCTCGGTTGCTATTCCGGGCGTTCCTGGCGCTGAACCGTCCCGTCGGGTGTTCCGGCCTGATGAGGATTGCTTCCTGGAACAGCTGCTCGCGCTGGGCTCCAGCGGAGCGCTCTAAGAACACGACTTCGGCGACAGCCGGCTGCACCGGCTCGCGCTGGTTTCCCGCGGCCCTGCGGGCGACGACAGTCCTCCGGCGCGGCAGGCTCGAAGACCCAGGAGGACTTCCCGGCTATGAAGAGATCGTGGGTGCCTTGGCCAACCCTTCGCATCCTCGCCACCCCGTACACGCCGCATGGGCGGCCGACGCGACGGCTCCGATGAGCGTTTCGACCCGGCCGTCCTGGACCTCACCGCCGTGAACCTGGCCCTGGCCAAGCTGCTCCGAGTACGAATGCTGGGAGAGACACTACCGATGGTGCCTGGAAAAGGGCCCCTTTAGGGTTCTCCCCCACCTACCCCAAAGGGCCGATAATAAAGATTCTGTCAAGCTGCCGAGTCGGGACACCGCGGTTCCTAACCACGACCGCGTCAGTTAGATCGACGGTGCCGTCCACGGATTGATAACCGAACGACTCTCTCGGCAACCGGAGGCTGCTATCCAGCTACTCGAGCTCTCCTCAGGTCCTACTCCTGTCTGGACCTTCTCAACAGTGACAGTGGCCGCATCTAGTAACAGAAGAAGGGACTGTCACTGAGCCGAGCGAACGACCCGCCGCAACCTTGATCTCGGTGCGCGCCGTGTCACAATGGGCGTCTTTTTATGAGTGGCTCCAGAATGTAAAGAAGTCTGTCACTCACGGCCGATACTGCCTTCAGTGTTGGCCTCAAGGTCATTTTTTGGGGGAAAGCCACGATGAGTTCCGCACCCGTTGAGGGGTCCTTTTCCGACCTCTTAGCAGGACTAGTAAGGGGCGACCCAAACGAGTTTTTGCACCTGCTGAAAGAGTATGAAATACCAACCACACTCGACGGAACTCGAACCGTAGTACGCACACACTTCTTAGCTGTAGATGCGGGCGGAGCACCCGCTGTTGACCTCTTGGCTTCAGCGATGGCTAGGGCGGCAATGGACTTCTGCATTCCACGGGCACGGGTGGAAGAGGCTGTTGAGTACCTCCAACGCACCCGATCCACAAGCCACTTCTCTAGACTTGAGCAACAGGCCCGGGAGCTATTCGTGGACGCAGACGGGACGGGGGAGGGGGGAGAACTACTACTCTTCCTCCTCATGGAGCGGTTACTGGGTCTTCCGCAATTGCTCGCCAAAATGTCGCTGAAGACCAGCAGTAACGTGCATGTCCATGGTTCCGACGGCGTTCACGCGTCTCTTGGTGAAGATGGCATTCTTGACGTGTACTGGGGTGAGTCAAAACTATACAAGTCTAGTTCTGATGCCTTCACTGATTGCTTTGATAGCATCGCTCCCTTCCTCGCCGCGGACGGAGCGGAGACTCGCAAACGGGATCTACTGCTCGTTAGGGACAACCTCAATGTTCAGCACGCCGATCTCGCGAGTCACCTTCTTGAGTACTTCGACGAGAGCAGTCCGCGCCGCCTAAAGGTCAGATGGAATGGTGCGTGCCTGGTCGGCTTCGACCACGGGGACTACCCGAATCTAGATTCCCTTGAAGCGGCGCAATCCAAGCAGCTGAGCAATGCGGTCCAAAGATGGAGGGCGGCCGTCGGGCGCCGCCTGACCCAGCATAACTTGGTGCAAGTCGGGATTGATGTTTTTTGCATTCCCGTACCTGATGTCGATGCCTTGCGGAAAGCCGTACGAGCGAAGTTGGGAGTCTCATGAGCGACGCTTCAGCCCGAGTTTTCGACTCCGGAAAGTTCACCACTGCGCTGAAATCGATCAGG
This sequence comes from Pseudarthrobacter sp. GA104, assembly GCF_009741265.1. Lineage (GTDB taxonomy): Bacteria > Actinomycetota > Actinomycetes > Actinomycetales > Micrococcaceae > Arthrobacter. Next base: position 2,105,737 of record NZ_WOWL01000001.1, on the reverse strand, counting down.
CTTCACTCACTGAGTAAAGAGTTTCCAGTCATCACGATGGACGCGGAACCTGATCAAATTGACTGGAACTTCACGCTATTCGGCGCCAGCATACTCGCTTCGACGAGTACGGAGCGAGCACAGAATGCAGTACTGCGCATCGCTTCAGGCTGCTTGTCAGAGGACGTAGAGACTGAGGCCGGCCACAAGCACGCAGCTGCAGCACTGCTGGAGCGGGTGGGAAATCATCGGGCTGTTCAGCTCGCCGAATCAAGGAACATGGTCGACCCGGAGGTCTGGACGAAGCTTCCACCACTGCTACGGCTGGAAATTATCCGTACCAAGCTGCGCCTCTCCATTCCACTATCAACAGGTGAAAACCTAGAGGTGAATACTTTTCAAGAACAGCTATGGGCGGGAGCAAAAGCGAATGAGTGGCTAAGTGTTTCAGCACCCACCTCCGCTGGAAAGTCCAGGATTGTTCGGGAATGGTTCCTGGAGCAGATCCGTCAACGGGAGCGAATCACTGCTGTGTATCTTGCACCCACTAGGGCTCTAGTAGAGGAAAGTGTCCGCAGACTTCCGTAACGAGGTCCCCGCTGGCACTGGAGTCATTGTCATGCCTTGGGACCCCGACCTCAACAAGATTCACAATCGAGTCCTTGTTCTGACGCAAGAACGCCTGCACCTCATCCAAGAATCTCAACACCCATTTGAGATTGATTTTCTCTTCGTTGACGAGGCGCAAGGGCTTGGTGGGGCCGAAAGAGGTATCTTGCTCCAGCAGGTCATTGACCGGACCACGAATGACAATCCCCGGGCCCAGGTCATCTTCGCCAGTCCGCTAAGCTCCAACCCTGAATTGTTGCTTTCGAGTCGGCCCGCCGGGGTGGATTCCCACGCCATCGTGTCTGAAGCCATAACCGTGAACCAAAACCTGCTCAGAGTCGAGGGAGTGCATCGTTCCCCAGCCAAGCGAAGAGTTTCTCTAGTCCACGACGGAGAAATAATCCCCATCGGAAAGTTCGAACTCCTACAGCGGGCCACCAGGGTTCCAATGAGGCTTGCCTATGTCGCGCAGGCTCTGGGCGGCGAGGAGGGAGGAAACATTGTTTACGTCAACGGCGCCGATGAGGCCGAGAAGGTTGCCCAAAATATAGCTGATTTGTCAGTATCCGTGGATGCGGACGAAGACATCCGAAACCTACAAGAGCTCGTCAGAACTGCTGTTCATCCGCGGTATAGCCTCGCAGACGTTCTGGAAAAGGGAGTCGCCTTTCACTACGGCAACATGCCACTGGCTATTAGAGCGGAGATAGAACGGCTGTTTGGCTTAGGAAAGATCAAGTTCCTGGTCTGTACATCCACTCTTCTTGAGGGCGTGAACTTACCTTGCAGGACGATATTCGTCAGGAATCCCCAGAAGGGCAGAGGGAATCCCATGTCCGAGGCCGACTTCTGGAACCTGGCAGGAAGAGCGGGGCGCTGGGGGAAAGAGTTTCAAGGGAACATTGTGTGCATCGATACTGACGACCCTGATCTATGGCCAAATCTCCCAACGACGCGTCGTCGTTCCCAGCTCAGTCTTGCTACGCAGCAGGGTGTACTCCGACCTGAGCCAATTCTCGACTATGTGCGCAATGATTTTGCACTGAAATCGTCGAACTCACCTTCCGAGAACCTCTTTTCGTACTTAGCGGCCAAGCATGCAGCAGGAGCCGACATTGAGGGACTCCTGAGTCAACTTCCCTCGCATGCCGATAGGGCCGAGCTACGTCAGGCCGTTGAGCAGGTCGTCAACGACGCAGAGTTCCCACAGGAGCTGATTGCTCGTCACGCCGGTATCTCCCCAGTATCCATGCAACGTCTGCTGACCAAGTTCCGCAACGACGCAAAAGACCCTCACGACCTAGTCCTGGCCTTGCCGGAAGAAGGCGACGCAAAGCCGCGTTATCAGGCGGCTTTTGTGATTCTTGGACAAATGATGACAACGGCCTTTGGCCTGCCACCAGCAAACGGAGAAGACAAACGCAAGTGGCAGCTCGCGAATTTAGTGGTGAATTGGATGCATGGATTTCCGCTCGCAAGACTTATCGAACAACGATCGGGACGGAACGTGCCCATAGCCAAGGCAATTCGGGACGTCATGGCCGATATTGAAACTGTGGCACGGTTTCAAGCGCCTAAGTATCTGTCGTGCTACAACGACATCCTCAAGGTCTACGCAGCAGAACGAGGAGTTCATGATATCGCCGACGGCCCCGACATAACCATGTTGCTGGAACTCGGTGTTTCGCGCGCAAGTGAAGTAGTAATGATGTCCCTGGGGTTGTCCCGGACGGCAACGGTAGCCATAGCCGGGTACGTCACTGCCGATAGCTGGACTACCGAAGAGTGCTTGGCATGGCTTCGAGGACGAAACATCGAGGGTATGGATATTCCCGTGCTTGTGCAACAGGAAATTATGGATCTGGTCGAGTCCCTTGCCATGAGTTCACGCGACAGTACATCCAGGAAGGCATAAACAACAGCGCACGTGAACGCCCGATTTGTCAGCGGCAAATCGATAATCTTTTCTCGGAAGCGAACCGCAATCCAGTTGAGGGGAAGACGATGGCTGAACAAGTCGACGTGAGTAAGGCCGTAGAAGGCATTGGCAAGGTCTTTCGGAGTGCGTCGGCGCAGCTCATCGAGCAGGTTGAAAGCGTCAAGGAAGCCGCCAAAGAGACAGTCGATAAAATGGCCGTGAAGGCGCCGGACGCCTACGAGGAGGCGATAGCGGATTACAACGCAGCCTTCGCTGGGATGAGCGACAAGGGGCTTTCGCTCCTGCGCCAGCGCGAACGGTCGGCGGACCTGATCGAGTTTGTCGAGCTGTTGGTGAACAGCATCGCCAACACCCCGAAGTCGTTCGAGACCTCCTTCGGCGAGATCGGCGACTACAAGGCCGAGTTTTTGGATGCGGAGGAGTTCGCCCGGAAGGACCTGGAAGCTGCGCAACGGTCTGCTGCCGGCGCCGGCGCTGGGTTTGCCGCGGGAGCTGCAGTCGCGAGCGTGGCGCCAACGGCCGCGATGTGGGTCGCCACCACTTTCGGCACTGCCTCAACTGGTACCGCAATCTCAGCTCTCTCCGGAGCCGCTGCGAGCAACGCCGCTCTTGCATGGCTTGGGGGCGGCGCATTGGCTGCCGGAGGTGGAGGCACCGCGGCAGGCGGCGCAATACTGGCGCTGGCCGGCCCCGTCGGATGGACGGTTGCAGGAGCCACCCTCCTCGCCTCAATCGCGTTGTTCGCAAAGAAAAAGTTCGACAACCTCGCGGCAAAGGAGGAGGCGCTTGCTGCTGTAAAGCGCAACACCGCGTCGGTCAAAAGCGATGATGCAAAGATCGACGACCTCCTCCAGAAGACCACCACGCTTCGCGTAGAGCTGGTGAAGTGCTACGGCCAGGCACTGCCGTACTTTGGTGCCGACTTCCGTTCCCTCTCCGATTCCCAGCAGCAGGAACTCGGCGTCCTCGTGAACAATACGAAGTCGTGTGCAGCACTGCTGAGCAGACGCATCGAGCGGGATGTGACTGATGGATGACCTGCCGAAGTTGGTCAGGAGCAATCAGAAGCAGGCAGTCGCTTCATGGGTGAACTACCTCAACCAACTCCGCATTGACGACCTGCTGAGCTCTTTCAGGCAGCAGGACGAGAACCTGCTGAACGCACTCACCAGCATCGATGAAGCTATTCGGAAGATTGACCTTGAGGTGGTCACCGCCAATCGCGGCGGACAGCACGGAATGCACGGCTTCATCGCGGAGATCGCGGAGGTGGGTATCTCCAATGCCCGGCAACAGATCCTGGGCCAAGCGCAGGTCTACCAATGGGTGAACGATAACGGGCCCGTGGACCTAATCCGCAGCGGGGTGGAGATCCAGCAAAAGTTCGTCGCAGCAGGTGGCCGCTTCTCCCTAGGAGCAATTATCGAACACCTCCAGAAGTATCCCGACTTCGTCCAGAACGGCGGGAAGTACCAGATACCCGCTGATTACTTCGAGGTGATTAAGGAGATGTACTCCACGCCGCCCGAGGAAGCCGGAAAGCTCCTGTCGCGCAGCGGAGACGGACCCTCCTTTAAGGACTGGCAACGAATCGATGCGTTCTTCCAAGACGGATCGATCGGTATTGAAACACTCGAACCATCGACGCTCAAGTACCACGAGGTACAGAGGGGCGCTTACGAGTCGACCATGGCGGCCGAGGAAACCTCCCTCCGTTCTACCGACCAGGCACTTCGTGACAACGCCTATCAGGAGAGCCTGCCAAACCTGCAAGAAGGAGCAAAAGCCACACTCGCAGCCGCCGCGGTTGAGGGCGGTACAGCTTTCGTGCTGGCCGTGGCCGCCAAGCGTCGCGAAGGCAAGAGGCTCAAAGAGTTCAGCGAGCAGGACTGGATCGACATCGCAGGAGAGACCGGCTTCAGCTTCGTCAAAGGCGGAGTACGCGGCCTCAGCATCTACACGCTGACGAACTTCACTGCCACATCAGCGGCCGTCGCAAGCTCAATTGTCACCGTCGCCTTCGGTATCGCAGACCAAGCGAATAAGCTCCGCTGTGGCGAGATCGACCAGCTCGAGTTCATCGAGAACTCCGAGCTCGTCGCCTTGGAAGCCGCGGTGAGCGCACTGTCGTCTTTTGTCGGCCAGGCGCTCATCCCAGTTCCAGTACTCGGCGCCGTTATCGGCAACACGGTCGGCACAATAATGTACAAGGCGGCCGCATCATCCCTCTCGAAGCGAGAGGCCGAGCTGATCGAACGCTATCTCAGCGAGCAGCGCGTGCTCGACGATCAGCTCGCCGGCGAGTACCAGGAGCTCATAGAGAAATTGGATCGAGGCATGTCCGACTATCTCGGCTTACTCGAACGAGCCTTCTCGCCTGACGTGCAGGTCGCACTCATTGGATCAGCCGAACTCGCACGACGGCTGGATGTGCCTGCAGACGAAATTTTGGACTCCGACGAGAAGGTTCACGCCTATTTTCTCGACTAGTTTTTACGCTCAGAACAAAGGTGTCCTGAGTCCTTGCCATTCTTGCAGTGAGTGGATGGACGCGATGGTAGGCCCTCTAAATGAGCTGCGTGGGAGGAAGCTGCTTCGGATGCATTCCGTTGGCGTGGCGGAGATATTGATAGACCGTTTCCCTGCTGATTCCGTAGTCACGGGCGAGGACAACTTTCGGGATTCCGCTGCCCGCGCGTTGGACCAGCTCGGCTGCCCGTTCCGGTGTCAGCGTCTTCTTTCTTCCCTTGTACACGCCGCGTTGCTGGGCCAAGGCGATGCCTTCCCGCTGACGCTCTCGAATGAGGGAGCGTTCGAATTCGGCGAAGGCTCCCATGACCGAGAGCATGAGGTTAGCCATGGGGGAGTCCTCACCAGTGAAGACGAGGTGCTCCTTGATGAACTCGACACGTACCCCTCGTTTCGTAAGCCCTTGAACGAGGGCACGAAGGTCATCCAGGTTGCGGGCAAGCCGGTCCATGCTGTGCACCACGACTGTGTCCCCGTCGCGGGCGAACCGAAGCAGTTCTGTCAGCTGCGGCCGCGCAGTGTCCCTGCCGGAAGCTTTGTCCGTGAAGACTCGGTCGAGAACCTGCCCCTCGAGTTGGCGTTTCTCGTTCTGATCAAGGGTGCTGACCCGGACGTAACCGATACGCTGACCAACCATGACCGCCTCCAACTCTTAGTTGCGTGGAATTGTCCAAACATCCGGGAGGAGCGTCAAGAGTCAGCTCTGCTACCGAGGGCGCTACCTGTGAGTAGGCGAGTTTCGGCCGCGGCGGGGAACACACGCGCAGATGATGCATCACATGCCATACGCAGCCCTCTAGTTTACATAACGTGGCTATCGGCCTGACCAAATTTGAGTAGGGGGAGCGGTTGACCCCTTGTAGACACTCCGGCCGGGCTGGCCTCATGGGTCGAAGCACCTCTCTTGCCCTTCAGCTGACTCAGATCTTCTTTTGCCCGGCACGCCTGAACAGATAGATTCCTGCGACATGACCCTTGGTGACTACGCCCTGCCCAGTTGCCAGCACACGGTTGGTAGAAGTCGACCCGGTTTCCACGAAGACATAACCGGCGTGCTCAAGATGCCAGCCAAGGGCTTCGATCTGCCCCAGGGTTACAGCAGTCGAAGCAGCCTGGACCAGGCGGTTTTCGGAGGACCCGAACGAAGAGTGTGAGCCAGCCAGAGAACTTACTTCCATCTCGACCTGAAAGAACTGGTCTCCATTTTGGTATGCCGTCTCTGCGAGGCCCACAGGGCTGTTTTTGTACGCTTCTTTAGCCCGTTCTGCTTCGCGCACCCGGACGCGTTCCTCATTGGCCGCCTGGCGTTCCCGCTCCTGATCGGCCCATTTTTCCCGCAAGCTCATTTAGTCCTCAATCGTCATCAGTTATCAGGGAGTCGGGCATTATGAATCCAAGTCGCTGCCCAGCACATTCACACCATAAGGCGGGCAGACAGATCTCAAAGGCTAGGCCTCGCAATGATTGGGCTGTGTCGGGTGAAGTGCCTGCCAAGAGTCTGGTTTCGAGCACACGGCGATCCCGCTCCCCTGCGTAGCTTTACATAACGTAGGTTATCGGCATTCAAAATGGAAGGTGTTCCGAGAACCCTATTGGAGCCATCCCGAAGTGAGATGGCCGACGCCTCGCTTGGGGTGGAGCATTCGCCAGGCCGTTTGTGCAGTATGACGTGAACAGGGAGCGCCATGGGCTATACCCGCTACTACTTTCCTGGCCTGAGGGCGACTGCCGAGGTAATCGCTGATGCGCGCATGATCGTGGCAGCATCAGGCCGTAACCATCTGCGGCCCGAACGGCCAAGGACTTTCCATCATCCCTGAGCATTAGGCTATCCGGTTGAACGGCCTCAAGGCTGCCGGCAAAGCATTCGAAACATTCCATCTGCGGAGCGCCAGGAAGCTCGGATATCCAAGGATGACTGGGTCTAGTAAGACTTGGAACCGGCCTTAGGACGAGGTAGTTACAGCGGTCTTGATAGCCGCTGCCGTCCGGGCGCTGAGATCGAGAACGGACCTCGTCATGAGCGACGGGCTTTGGGATGACTGGACCGCCGGTCTCCATCTGTTCGAGAGTGCGGTGCGGCCACTGGCGCACCAAGACAAGATCGGACTGGAGCTCTACATCGAGCGGATGCGGCCGGAGTCTTTCCTAGCTGACTGCTCAGCGTCACCGCAGCTCCTACCCCCGCAGCGCACCCAGCCCCGAAATCAGCGCCTCGAGCCCCAGACTGAAAGCCGCATCCGCGGGGGACCGGTCGTTATTCGCCGCACTCCGCACGGCGGCGGTGAAATGAGGCGTCGAGCCGGCCATCGTGCCCGAATCGAAAATATCCGCCGGTGCCGTGACGTCGTATGCGGAGCCGAAAATAAAGGACTCCAGTGCCACGATCGAGGACACCACCCGATCCTGCGGGAATCCGGCGTCGAGAAATCCCTTGCTCACGGTCTCGTACATCGCCAGCGTCTGCGGCGCGTCCGTCACCGGAAGCACGGCAATGACCGGAATGAGCGGCGTATGCCGGGCGAAGACATTCCGGTAGCTCCACGCCCAGCTTCGTACCGCCTCTTCCCAGGGAGCCGAGCCAAAATCGGACACATCCACCAGTGAGGTCAAATGGTCCTCCACCAGGAGCAGGACGTCCCTTTTCGAGGCCACATGGTTGTAAAGGGCCGACGGCGCCACGTCCAGTTCCTTGGCCAGGCCCGCCATGGTGAGGCCGTCGTAGCCCTTGCGGTTGATGAGTTCCAGCGCCGCCGCCGTGATCCCCGCCTTGTCCAGCAGTGCGGCGGACGGCCGTCCCGCCCGCCTCCTGGCCCCCGCATTTCCAGCGGGGGTCCCGGAATTCCCCACGGAGCGTCCCTGTACAGCTGGTCCTGCCGGCATCACTGGCCTTTCGTCGGTGGTCTCCAGCATTATTCCATCCGGCACTTCCGGTCCCGGAGCCAAACAGCTATAGTTCTCATAAATGAACGTCATTCATTTACTGGTTCCCGGCAAAGGAACCCAAGAGAGGACATCATGCTGAACCTGAACCGCGACGTCGTGGTCGTCGGAGCCGGGCCCTCGGGACTCACCGCAGCCCGCGAACTGAAGAAGGCCGGCCTCAGCGTCGCCGTGCTGGAGGCCCGCGACCGCGTAGGCGGCCGCACCTGGACCGACACCGTGGACGGGGCCATGCTCGAAATCGGCGGCCAGTGGGTTTCCCCGGACCAAACCGTGCTCCTGGACCTCCTCCAGGAACTCGGCCTCCGGACCTACCCGCGCTACCGGGAGGGCGATTCCATGTACATCGGCAAGGATGGCATCCCGGTCCGCTACGCCGGCGACACCTTCCCCGTGGACCCGGACACCGAAGTCGAAATGAACAAGCTCATCGGCCTGCTGGATGGCCTCGCCGCCGAGATCGGCCCCACCGAGCCCTGGGCCCACCCCAAGGCCCGGGAACTGGACACCGTCTCCTTCCACCACTGGCTGCGCCGGCACTCCGCGAATGAAGAGGCCTGCAGCAACATCGGCCTCTTCATCGCCGGCGGCATGCTCACCAAGCCGGCCCACGCCTTCTCCGCCCTGCAGGCTGTGCTGATGGCCGCCTCCGCGGGGTCCTTCACCCACCTCACGGACGAGGACTTCATCCTGGACCGGCGTGTTGTGGGCGGCATGCAGCAGGTCTCGCTGCTGCTGGCGCAGGAGCTGGGGGACGACGTCGTCCTTAACTCTCCGGTGCGTACCATCAACTGGGAGCCGGACGCCGACGGCGGCCACCGCGTCACCGTCGAATCGGACCGTGCCACCGTCAACGCCCGGTTCGTGATCATGGCGGTGCCGCCCAACCTCTACTCGCGGGTCTCCTTCAACCCGCCGCTGCCGCGCCGCCAGCACCAGATGCACCAGCACCAGTCCCTGGGCCTGGTCATCAAGGTCCATGCCGTCTACAGCCGCCCGTTCTGGCGGAACTCCGGCCTCTCCGGCACCTGCTTCGGCGCCGGGTCCCTAGTCCAGGAGGTTTACGACAACACCAACTTCGGCGATACCAGGGGCACCCTGGTGGGCTTCGTCTCCGATGAAAAGGCCGACGCCGTCTTCGAGTTGGGTGCCGACGAACGCCAGCGTGCCATCCTGGAGTCGATCGCCGGCTTCCTCGGCGCTGAAGCGCTTGAGCCCGAGGTCTACTACGAGTCCGACTGGGGCTCGGAGGAATGGACCCGCGGCGCCTATGCCTCCAGCTACGACCTCGGCGGGCTTCACCGCTACGGCAAGGACCAGCACGTGCCGGTCGGACCCATCTACTGGTCCTCCTCCGACCTCGCCGCGGAAGGCTACCAGCACGTGGACGGCGCAATCCGGATGGGGCTCCGCACCGCTGCCAGCATCCGCGAAGCAGCGAAGTTGCCCGTTCCGGCCTAAAGCGGGACCGGCCCGGCTGGAATGTAAGCATGCTTACCAATAGGCTGGCGGTGGGGAGCGTCCCCGCACGCAGACGAATGAGGTGAGACATGACCGACACCGGGAGCATCAGCAAGGTTACGGACATCATCAACCACTCCCACATCGGGATGTTGACTACCATCAACGAGGAAGGCGCACTCGTCAGCCGGCCGCTCGCCGTCCAGGATGTTAAGGACGACGGCGACATGTGGTTCTTCACGGGCCTCGGCACCTCACAGGTTGCGCATGTCCGGGCTGACCCGCGCGTTAACGTTTCCTTTGGCAAGAACACCGAGTGGGTTTCCGTCGCGGGGACCGCGGAGGTGGTGACGGACCGGGCAAAGATCCGTGAAATGTGGAACCAGGCTGTCGAAGCGTGGTTCCCCGACGGACCGGACACCCCCGAGGTGTGCCTGCTCCGGATCGACTCCGACTCAGCCGAATACTGGACCAGCCCTGGCGGAACGGGCGCCACGGTGCTCCAGTGGGCCAAGTCCAAGGTCACCAACAGCCGGATGAGTGTCGGCGAGAGCGGCACGGTGGAGCTTTAGTCCAGCTCCACCCTTTGCAGCGCTGCGAGAACCTCCGGCAGCAGGAGATCATTCCGTCCCCAGGCGGGATCGAAGACCTCCACGTACCAGGAGTCGGACAGCAGCAGGGCCAGGGCATCGTTGGTTTCGTCCGCCCAGTCCTGGACCTGCTCCTCCTCCACCGGATTTTCGCTTGACCCGAGGACCGTGGTCACTTCTGTCCCGGCCAGGGTCACAGGTATTGCTGCGCTGCTGGCCTCACCGGGAGCATGGGCCACCGTCACCAGTTCCGTGCGGGTGGACAGGGCCAGCAGCGCAGTGGCCGCGGCGGCGGAGCAGAATCCTGTTACGTACTGCCGCTGCGCAGCCGATTCGGTCCTGATGCCGGGCTGGGACTCCTTCGTGAAAATCCCGTTTCGGTTCAGCTCGGCGAGGGCAGCAGCAAGCGGCCGGGTTTCATCGTCGAAGCCGGGCGCGAACGTGCCCGGCTGGTACTGGCTTGCCCCTTCCAGCCACCGGGCGGTCAGTTCGCCGGCGGCCGCAAGCGTCGTGGCCTGCCGCCAGACCCCGCGGTCTTCCAGCAGCCGGCCGAACTGGTCACGGGTTGGCAATTCCTGAGGATCCATCTTCGGATGCTATCGCCGCTGCGCGCTCCGTTCCATGGAAGCGACACAACGGGTAACGTCCGGCCCTAAGCCTGCTCGGCGGGGATGCCTGCTGCCCTCTCGGCGGCGGCGAGGGTGGCACCGAGGCTGGTGACGGCGTCGGGATACCCCTGTTGGGGGGCCATGCGCAGCGCCTCAGCCTGCCGCATTGCCTTGATGAGGGCGGAGGTTTCCGGTGTCCGGACATCGGTCAGTGCCGGGTAATCGATCAGGCAGGCCGGATCCAGCTCGTACCGGCGCCACCGCGCGATCAGTTCGTCGTGGCGCGCCTGCGCTTCCTGGTGCGCGGCCACCTGCTGCAGGGATTCCCGGCGGCCGCTGCGCCACGCGAAGTACCGCGGGCTGCTCCGGTACGCAGCCACTCCGGCAGCCACACCAGCACCGCCAAGGAACAGTCCTGCCCAAGGGGATATGAACGCCGGGATCAGCAAGGCGGGAACAGCCACGCATGCGCCCAGGAACAGATCCCAGAAGAGCTGGTCCGACCGTTCAGCATTGTCCTCCCGCGCGAGGAGGGAACGGCGCCGGATGACAAAGACCGTGGCCGCCACGCTGGCCACCAGCACCAGGCCGCACAAAACCACCGCACCTGTCCCCTGCAGCACGCCCTGCACTGCGGCTTCCGCCATGTCTGACATCTTGCACCTCCGGCATTGAAGGCCCGGACAAACAAGCCCGGGTGGTTCTTCCATTGCAACGTTTTCCGGCCGCCCGGTCAATGGCCGGAACCCCGGGTTCAGGGCACGCCCGGAAGTCCCTTTCTGCCCGGGGCAAGGCACCGTACCGTGGGACCATGAGAATCAAAATGTGCAGCATCCACGTCAAGGACCCGGCCGCCGCCCACGCCTTCTACACAGGGACCCTGGGCTTTGAGACCCTGATGGCCATGCCGGAGTACAACCTTTACATCATCAAGGACCCGGGCGCCGGCAGCGGATCTGTCGGGCTGCTGCTGGAGCCCAGCGACAACCCCATCGGCGCCACGTACATGAATGCAGTGCATGACGCCGGGCTCCCCGCCATAGTGTTCGGCGTCCCGGATGTGCAGGCTGAGTACGAGCGCCTGCTCGCGGCCGGGGTCAGCTTCAAGAGCGGCCCCACGGAAGATCCTTCCGGGATCAGCGCCGTGTTCGACGACGGCTGCGGGAACTTCGTCCAGCTGCACCAGGACTGACGCCTCCTGGCGGGGTAGCCGTGAGGCAGGCCTGCCCTGACAAGCCTAGGTTTTGGGCGGTTATTCGGCCTTGGCGCGGGCCTTCTTGGCTTCCTTCTTGGAAGCTTCTTCCTTGACGCGCTGGGCCTCGGCCCGGACGGCGGCGTGCGTGGCGCGCTCGGTGACCAGCCACTGCGGGGGAGCCTGGAGCAGCGCGGTGATTTCCGCCGTCGTCAGCGCTTCCTCGACGCCGCCACGGGCCAGCCCGCTGATGGAAACGTTCAGCTTCTGCGCCACCACCGGGCGCGGATGCGGGCCGTTGCGTCGCAGCTCGGCGAGCCACTCCGGCGGGTTGGCCTGGAGCTCGGCGAACTCGGCACGCGTGATGGTTGAATCCTGGAACTCCTGCGGTGTTGCGGGCAGATAGATGCCAAGTTTCTTGGCAACGGTGGCCGGCTTCATGGACTGGGAGTTTGCAGAGGTCATGCTTCAAGGGTATCCGGGCGGACGGTACTGTGAAGACGTGCCCTCCGACAACATCCCCCACAGCCCTGCCCCCGCTGAATCTCCGGAGCAGGAGGCACCCCGCGTGCTCCGGTTCGCCTACGTGGCCGGCGTGACGCCCGGGAAGTGGATCCGCCGCTGGGAAGAGCGCGTTCTGGATGTCCCGCTGGAGTCTTTTATGTCCGACGACGGCGCGCAGGTTGAAGTGCTGCGCAACGGTTCCGCCGAGCTCAGCTTTGTCCGGCTTCCCGTGGAGCGCGAGGGCCTGAACGTCATTCCGCTCTATGAGGAGCAGCCGGTGGTGGTGGCGCCCAAGGGCCACGAAATTTCGGTCTTTGAAGAGGTGGCCCTCGCGGACCTTGGCGAAGAAACCTTCCTGGACGTGGCGGAAATGGGCGGGCCCGAAGCTGCCCTTCAGGTGGTGGCCTCAGGGGCCGGCCTGGTGATCCTGCCGATGTCCGTTGCCCGGCATTTCAACGTCAAGGACACCGTGGCGCGGCGGCTGACAGGCGCCCCAGGCACGGAAATCGCCTTGGTGTGGCCCGCGGATTCCACGGACGAAGTGATCGAGGAATTCATCGGGATCGTACGCGGCCGGACGGCGCAGAGTTCCCGCCAGCCTTCGGCGCAGCCAACGAAGGTAAAGAAGGATCCCAAGCCGGACCGGCGCGGAACCGGAGCCAAGAAGGCGCCCAAGGTTGCCCAGCGGTACGCCCCGAACCCGGACAAGGGCCGGGGCAAGGGCTCCCGGAAAAAGGGCAAGCGCTAGCCTGTACTGCACAAACGCAGGGAAGGCCGGCTCCGTGCGGAGCCGGCCTTCCCTGCTGTCACGTCCTAGGTGTTTGGCCTAGGTGTTTTTGACGTGGTCTGTGGCGTCTGTGGCGCGGTCTTTGACGTCGGTGGCGGCGTGTTGGCCTTCGGTTTTGACGTTTTGGGCGGCGTCGGCGGCGGTGGCTTTGACGTTTTCCATGGCTTGCTGGGCGGGTTCCTTGAGGTCCTGGGCCATGTCCTTGGCGGCGTCGGTGACCTGGGTGGCGAGGGGCTCGGCGGCGGTCTTGAGCTGCTGGGCTGCCTCGCGTTCCTTGTCGCTGGCGGGGATCAGGGAGGAGATGAGCATCCCGGCGCCGAACGCGATCAGGCCCGCGGCCAGGGGGTTGCCCTGGGTTTTGGCTTTGACCTGGTCCGGGGCGTTGGAGATCGCGGTGCCGGCGTCGGACAGCGTGGAGGCCACGTTGTCCCTGGCCCCGTGCAGGGTGTCCCCGGTGGAGTGCATCGCGTTGCTGGTGTGCCCGGCGCCGGAGTGCATCCGGTCGTTGACGGTGTTGGTGGCTGAGTCTGCTGTGCCCATGATTTTCTCCTTCACGCCGGTGACCGCGTCTTTTACTTTGTCGGTTTGGCGGTGGACGATGTTGGACGGGGTGACTTTGTCGGCGACCGCGTCAACGTTGGTGCCCAGGCGGGCGCGGGTGGCTTCTATGTCTGAACGGATTGCGTCCGGGTTATCGCTCATCGGTTTACCTCACCTGGTTTTAGGGTTGGGGGAATTTCGGACAGGGTCTCGCCGGTCTGGGGCAGGCCCTTGATCTGTTTGAGTTCCTTGCGCCCGATCGAGGCCAGGACCGCGGCGGTGATGCCCCAGACCACGGCGACGATCAGGGCGGCCCAGCCCAGGGGCATCAGGGCGCCGAGGGCGAACATCAGGGCCAGGGACAGGAAGACGAGCACGAAGTGCCCGGCCACGCCTGCGCCGGCGAGCATGCCCGAGCCCTTGCCGGCCTTGGTCGCGGATTGTTTGAGTTCGGCCTTGGCGAGTTCCACTTCCTGGCGCATCAGCGTGGACAGGTCGCGGGTCACGTCCCCGAGCAGCTCACCCAGCGAGGCGTTATCAGCCTTCAGGTGCGCCTCACTCGGCGGCATCTCCGGAATAGAACTACTCACAGCTGGCGTCCTTCCGTCGAACGGTAAGTGCCGTCGGCAGCGCTGTAGCTGCCGTCCTCATCGCGGTAGGGGTCATCCTCGTACCGCAGGGGGCTGTCTACTGCAGTCCCCCCGGGGAGGGTTGAGGTGGACACCGGAGCCCTCGTGCCTACTGCCGGCTCGTCAAAGAGGTCGTCAGTGCCGGCGGCATAGACAGTCTCCGGGTGAAGGGGCGCAACCGGCTGGGGCTGAACCGACCGCTGCGGGGAAACGCCCTGGACTGCCGCCTGTGCCTCGGGTGCTCCCGCCGTGAGGCCACGGGTGAGCCGTCCGGCCAGGACGCCTGCGCCGGCTGCGACCAGCAGGAACGTGCCGGGGCGGTTGCGGGCGAACCTCTGGACTTCGCCGAGAAGGTCTCCCGGCTGCTTGGTCTCAAGCCAGGAGGCTACCGTTTCGGTGGTGCTGGCAGCCTGGCGGATCAGGTCGCTGGCCACGCCCTGCTGGTCCGGTGCAGCGGCCATGCTCTGCAGCTGGCTGGAAATGGAGCGGATGCCTTCCGCTGCCTTCTGCTGCTGGGTTCCCGCCTGGCTTGTCAGGCCCGACTTCGCCTGGTGCAAAAGATCCTGCGCACTGGTCTTCGCCTCGGAGGCCACATGCGCGGCTTCCTCCTTGGCGGTCTGGGCAACGCCCTGGGCTGCGGAGGCGGCCTGGCCGGCAACCTGCGAAGCTTCTTCCTTTGCCGCCTGGCTCTTGGAGCCTCCGGCGGAACCTGCGGCGGGGGAGGTGCCGTAGCGTTCTTCAGCGCCTGTGTCCGGTGCACCGAAAGTATCGGTGGTAGCAGGGCTGGATGTCTGGGGCCATTGGTTCTCTGTCATCGGGCTCTCTTTCATGAAGGGTCAGCTGGCGATCAAGAACCAGCAGTGCTGGCTAGTAGTAAGCATGGTTACTAATTAGATACTAAGCACACTTCCCTTTTGAAGCGCAAGGGCTGCCGAATATATGGCTGCCGGGCAGCGTCTTTGGCCGCAGTGATAGTAAGCCTACTTGCGAATCGGATGCTAAGCATGCTTATTGTAGAGAATGTAGCGACGCAAGAAGAGGTGATCACACCCTGCACTTCGCCACCCACAGGAAGGCCACGGCCCGATGACCAGCAACCTTGATCCAGATGCCCGGACCAGCTATCGCCTGATTACGTTGGCAGCCCGGCTGGTGCAAAGGCGGCAGGACGATGCCTTGGCGCACTTGGGCCTGACACGGGCTGCCGTCATAGCTTTGGAAAACTTGGCCGCCGGGCCCCTTAACCAGGAGCAGCTCGCGGAGGCCATCCGCGTCCAGAGCCAGACCTTGGGACGCGTATTAATCCGGCTGGAGGGCGCCGGGCATATCACCAGGACCCGCCAGTCCACCGACCGCAGGCAGTTCAAAGTTGAATTAACGGAATCCGGCGCCGCGGCCCTGGAAGCTGCGCGCCGGGCGGAAATCAACGCATATCCGGATGATCCAGGTATTGGCTGGAAGGTCCTCAGCGAGGAACTGGCAAAGTTTGTGAGTGCCTTGCCTGCGGACCGGGAGCATGGCGGCGTAGTCCCCTTTGCCGCCACTGAACACCGCACGGTGAGGCGCCCCCAAGGCGGCCGCGGCAGCGGCCTCCGCGGCGTGGACCAGCCCCGCCCCTGAGGCGCTTGTCCGACGCCGGGCGGGCTGCCACGTGTGCGGCCAGGCAGCGTAGCTAAGCCGCGCAGGCGTCCTTGAGTGCCTGGACGGATTCGCCCGGCACTTCGTCTCCGGCCGCGGCGATCTGGCCTAACGGCGTCGTGATCTCTGCGGGGACTCCGGCTGTACGTGCGGCGGAGACCAGGCCGGCCAGCGCCTGCTTGTCCTCCACGCTGACCAGGCCGTCCTGCACCACCGCGCAGACCTGCCGTTTCACTTCGGCAGCGCCTGCGGCGGCTACCTTGGAGGCGGCGTCGCTGGCGGCATTGCCGGCAGCCTCCTCAACGGCACCACAGCCGGCGAGGAGCAGGAAAAGGGGAGCGGCGGACAGGGCGGCAAGGCGGCGTTTCATCAGCCCAGCCTATCGGTCCGAGGCAAACCCGTGCCGGAACAGGGCATCCCGGCAGGACCCCTGCTCAATTCCTGCTGATTAGCGCCTGCTCGCCGCCGGAACGCCGAGGATGCTGTCCAGCAGCGCGTTCCGGAACTTCCCGTCAGGATCGTGGGCCGATGCCAGCGAGCGGAAGTCGGCGAAACGCGGGTAGAGCGACTCCCAGTCATGGCCGGCCGGGGAGAACAGTTTGCCCCAGTGCGGTCGGGTTCCGAAGGGCCGAAGTACTTCCTCAAGTTCCGGCAGGACCGCCTCCACCTCAGGCTGCAGCGGCTTCCACGTGAAGTGGAGGGCCACGCTCTGCTGCCGGTAGAAGGGGCTGAGCCAAAATTCATCGGCAGCACCGGTGCGGATCTCGGAGACAAACAGCAGCGGCGCGAGCTTGGGCGCGAGCCCCCGCACCGCCTCGATGGCGGCCGGGGCGTGCTCCAGGGGCAGGATGAATTCGCTTTGCAGTTCCTCACCCTTGCTGGGTGTGAACTCATGGCGGAAATGGGGCAGGCGGTCCAGCCACTGGCCCGGCTCGTCCATCTGGAGCGTGCAATTCTCGGCGGACATGTCCGGCAGCGGGTGCCTGGGGGTGCGGGCGGCTGTGGCACCGAACAGCTCACCCAGCGGCGGCTCCGAATCCAGTGCCTTGAGCCACACCTGGCTGATGGAACCGCCGGCGTAGTCCGTGAAGAGGCTGACGCTGTAGGCGCTGGACACGATTTCCGGAAAGTTGGCCAGCGCGCGGTCCCATGGCAGGTTCTCCAGGACGCGCTGGCGCATGCGGAAGCTCGGCTGGACGCTGAGTTCCAGGCCGGTGATGATGCCCAGGGCGCCGAGACCCACCACGCTGCCCAGGAATTCGTCGCCGTCCGCGCGGGAGAGGGACGCCTGTTCACCGGAGGGCCGCACGAGGTGGATCGCTTCGACGGCACCGGCCAGGGACTGGTTGTCCACCCCCGATCCGTGCGTTCCAGTCTGGACCGCACCCGCCACGGAGATATGCGGAAGGGACGCCAGGTTGTGGATGGCCACCCCGGACTGTTCCAGCGAGCGGCACAGCGTTCCGTAGCTGACCCCGCCGCTGACACGGACGGTCCGGCGCTCCGGGTCCAGTTCGATCTCCCGGGGCAGGCCGTCCAGGAGCACGTGGACGCCGTCGGTGTCGCCCACCCGGTTGAACGAGTGGCGGGACCCCAGGGCTTTGACCCGGCGGGCCCCGGCCACGATGTCTGCCAGTTCTTCCACTGACGACGGCTGCCGGACCTCCGATGAGGCGTACTCGAGGTTCCCTGCCCAGTTCTTCATTGAGTCGGCTTTCCGGTCGGTGGTGGAAATGGCTCCCTCAACTGTCAGCGCTAACAATCAGGCTGTCAAGGCGCGTCCGTTCCCCTCCTGCCGGGCGGCGGAGCTGGTGCGCGGCGGCGGGACCCGACGGCGGCCGGTGGCTTCGAAAGCGGCTGCAAGCTCCAGCAGGCAGGTGTCACTGTAGGCCCTGCCTGCAAAGGTCAGTCCCACCGGCATGGCGATGTCCGCAGCCAGTCCCATCGGGACCGTTACCGTGGGGATGCCCAGATGCCGGGGGACCAGGTTGCCGTTGGACACCCAGACGCCGTTGCGCCAGGCCTGCTCTGCCGAGTGCTCGTTGCGGTCGGCGTCGGCAGGCCCGACATCCGCGGCGGCCGGGAACACCACCGCATCAAGGACCAGGCCGTCCATCCATTCTTCCAGGTCAATCCGGCGAGTTTTCTCCAGGCCGCGCAGCCCTTCGGCCAGATGGGGAATCCCGGACAGGACAGGCACCCCGTTGTCCCGTATCCACGCGGGGTAGTCGCTGATGTCGTCCTCAAACCCGTGGTACCGGTCCGGCAGCGAACCGTCCGGGGCAGGGAAGATGCTGGCGCCGTCGACGTCGGACAGTCGGGAGAGGTTCGGGTCCCCGTTGGCGTCCAGGAAGTCGTGCCAGGCCCAGGCCGAGAGGTCCACGATCTCCCTGCGGAGGTATTCGGGGGATACCAGGCCCCTCGTGGCAATGGTGGGTGCGCCTGGCCGGTCTTCCTCATAGTTGGAGACCACCGGGAAATCCACCTCCACTACTTCCGCCCCGGCCGCCTCCAGCGCGCGGCGGGCAGCATCCCACAGATCCATGATGGAAGCCCTGGTCCGGATGCGCTGCCCGGTGGGCCCGCCAATCCCCGGGGCGGGAGCCGTGCCGGCCTCCGCATCGGCGTTGATGTACATCCGCGGGACCCCCAGGCGCTTGCCGGCCAGCACGTTCGCCGCAGCTGCGGGGTCCGTGACGGCCAGCTCCAGATAGGAGGCGGGGCGCACCTCGGACGCCTTTGGCACGTCAACCCATGGCTGCATCCGCCAGAAGTCGCCGCGGGTTTCGGCGTCGTCGGCCACCACCACGTCCAGCACCTCCAGGAGGTCATCCATGGTGCGGGTATGCGGAACCACCACGTCCATGGTGGGAACCAGCGGCCAGTTGCCGCGGACCGAGATCACGCCGCGCGAGGGGGTATAGGCGCAGAGTGCATTGTTCGACGCCGGCGCCCGGCCGGAAGACCAGGTCTCCTCCGCGAGGCCGAAGGCTGCGAAGCTGGCAGCCGTGGCGGTTCCGGAGCCGTTCGAGGATCCGGAGGCAAACGCCGCGGTCAGGTATTCCGCGTTGTAGGGGCTTTCCGCCCGGCCGTACACGCCGCGCTGCATGCCGCCGTTGGCCATGGGCGGCATGTTGGTGAGGCCGATCAGGACCGCCCCGCCGGACCGGAGCCGCTCGATGGTGAAGGCATCGCGCCGGGCCACAAGGTCCTTGAAGGCCGGTGAACCGGCCGCTACCGTCAGTCCCGCCACCTGGTAACTGTCCTTGGCGGTGTAGGGGATGCCGTCCAGTGGGCCCAGGGTGGAGTTCCGCGCCCGCCGTTCGTCGGAGGCCCTCGCCTCCGCAATGGCCTCGGGGTTCAGTACCACCACCGAGTTCAGGCGGATGCCGGACCTGTCGTAGGCCTCGATCCGCTGCAGGTACTCGCGGACCAGCTCCTCGCTTGAGACCCGCCCCGCTTCCAGTGCTTCCCGGAGTTGCCTGATACCTGCTTCCACCACGGTGAACGGGCTCACGCTGCCGCCTCCTGCCGCCCGGCCGGCACCGGCTGCTGCTGGGTGATGCAATGGATGCCGCCGCCAAAGGCGAAGATGTCCCGCGCGTCCACCAGTTCTATGGTGCGGCCCGGATAGGCGCGTCCGAGTATTCCTGCGGCAACGGCGTCGTTCGGGTCATCGAAGCTGCAGAGGATTACTGCGTTGTTGGCCACGTAATGGTTGATGTAGGACCAGTCCACGAACCCCTCATCGTCTTCAAGGGCGGCAGGGGCGGGCACATCGATGATGCGCAGTGGCCTGCCCTGGGCGTCGGTCTGCCCGGCCAGGGTGGAATGGAGTTCCTGGTAGACCTCATGGTCGGGGTGGGCGGGATTGTCCTGGCGGTGCAGCAGGACAGTGCCCGGGCCGGCGAAGGCAGCTACGATGTCCACGTGCCCGCGGGTGCCGAATTCACCGTAATCACGGGTGAGTCCGCGGGGCAGCCAGATGGCCTTGGTGGTTCCCAAGGCCTCGTGGATCGCGGCTTCCACCGATTCCTTGGTGGCGCCCGGGTTTCGCTGGGGATCCAGCTGCACCGTTTCGGTGAGAAGGACCGTTCCCTCGCCGTCCACGTGGAAGCCGCCGCCCTCGTTGACCAGGGAACTCGGATTGACCGGCACTCCTGCGTGCGCCGCCAGCACCCGGCCCACGTTCCGGTCGTTGCCCCATTGGGCCCACTGCTGGGCGCCCCAGCCGTTGAACACCCAGTCGACGGCGGCCACGGTACCGTCCGGACGGCGGGTGAAGGTTGGCCCGCTGTCACGCAGCCAGGCGTCATCGAGCGGAACCCCAAGGACGGTGATGCCCTCCCCGAGCCACTCCCTGGCGGCCGTCGTGTCACGGGGGTCAGCCAGCACGGTCACCGGTTCATAGCGGCTGATGGTGCGCGCAACGCGCGCCCAGGCCCCACGGGCGCGGTCAAGGGTGGGGCTCCCGGATGGGCCGAAGGTGTGGTTGGGCGGCGGGAAGGCCATCCAGGTGCCCTGGTGGGTTTCCCATTCGGCGGGCATGCGGGCGGGTGCTGCGTCGAGCGTCAATGCTGGGACGGCAGGCGGAAAAGCTGATGAATAAATGAATGGCATTCATTTATTATGGAGACGGTGCTGCTGCCGCGCAAGGGGTTGGGAAGAAACTCCTGAATGATGGGCTAAGCAAGGTGCAGCCGTTACTGGCTCGTGTCGTCGCCCTTCCGGTCAACTGCTGCGAGGATCACCCGTGCCAGTTCCGCCGGCTTGGTGAACTGGGGCCAGTGCCCCGTGGGAAGGTCCACGAACTCCACGTCGCGGACCCGCGCCAGTTCGGCGACAAAGGGGTGGCCGGCGTCGATCCATTCGCAGAGCAGCGAGGAGGGGAATTCGCACGCAATCACGGTGGCCGGGACGTCATAGCGGCGGGTATCGTGCAGGTGCTGCCTGCCGTAGGCCACTCCCTTGGGTTGCGGGATGGCACGTGCGCGGAATGCTTCCCGCAGTCCGTCGTCGAGGTCAATGAGGTCGGCATCGTCGAAGCCTTCCCACGGCGGCAGCGGAATGTCGTCGCCATCGGCCGGCAGTTCGTTGTTGATCACGTCGCCTTCACCCAGAGGACCGCTGTCCACGTAAATGGCTCGTTCCACCCGGTCCGGGCGCGCGTCCAGCGCGCCGTGGATGACGGCGCCGCCCCCGGAGTGGCCCACCAGGACCACCTTGCCCTCGAGGGCGTCAATGGCGGCAACCACAAAGTCGATGTGGTCCTGGAGGCTGATGCCTGACCGGTCCGCGTCAAGGGATTCAAGGCCGGGCAGCGTGAGTGGATGCGGCCGGTGTCCCGCGGCCTCCAGTGCCGGGACCACCTCCTGCCACGAAGAGGCATCCAACCAGAAACCGGGTACCAGGATGATGTCCATGCTGGAACCCTAACTTGTTGCGGCAGGCGTGGGTAGCGTCAGGGGAGCTTGTGCAGCGGCAATTGGCGGGCCGGTGACAGGGGCGTGTAGTCCAGTGATTTAAGCGGGAGCGGCCCCTTGTCCGTGACCGTTTTGATGGCGTGCTGTTCCGAGCGCGGGAAGACGAGCGACGTCAGTGTTTGCTCGCCGTCGTTGACGAACACTTCGACGGAAGAGTAGTCAACGAAGACAGCCAGCTTCACAAGGCCGTCCTTCGCCGGGGCTGTTGCAGCCCGCCGCTGGGTGAAGAGCGGGCCCAGGTCTCTGTCGGCGGGCTGCTGCCGGTCCAGGAACACGGTGCCGTCCTGGAAGTTGTAACCGATGGCTGCAAACGCCGAGCCGCCGCTTTCCATGGAAATCCGTGCCTCGGATCCGTCATGGGGTCCGGGCCGCTCAAGCGTCACGTCCAGCCGGTACGCCCCTCCCTGGGAGGACGGAAGCTTCTTGATGCCGTCGGGTGTGGACCCTTGGAGATCCAACGTCTGGCCCCCGAGCCGGCCCAAGGTTTTCGCAGGAGCAGAGACAAGGGTCGGGCGGTCCTGGACGGTTTTGAGGCGGATGTCCCGGATGAGGGTGTCCATGCCGCCGTGCCAGTCCGCGGTTGGGAGCTTCCGGGCATAGTCCCAGTTGTTCATCCACCCGATTGCCTGCCGGGACTGCATTTTCTGGCCTTCGGTGAGCCGGGGGTCGTCCCAGGTCACGGCTGCGTAGAAGTCGGATCCGGCGTCCAGCCACTGATGGTCCTCGTCCCGGGGCGTGAAGCGGGTTCCGTCCCAGCTTCCGGTCCAATAGGCGACGCCGGTGGTTCTTCCCTCTTCTGTTCCATTGGCGCTTGCCGCGAGCACCCAGGTTCTCTTGGCAGGATCCCCGTCCAGATCCAGCTGGAACAGGTCGGGACATTCCAGTGTCCCCAGGCCGGTCCGCTCGAAACCTGAAACGTAGCGCCAATCCTTGAGGTTGGAGGAGGTATACATGCCGATCTTGTGTCCCTCGGCAAGGACCATGAGCCACTGGCTGCGTTCCCCGTCCCAGACAATTTTCGGGTCCCGCCAGTGCTCCGCTCCGGGGTTGTCCATCACGGGATTGCCCTCGTACGCGTTGAAGGTGTATCCGCCGTCGGTTGAGTAGAACAGGGACTGGCGCTGGACGCCCTGGTCCTGCTGCGTCAGTACTGAGATGACGGCGCCGTGCCCAAATCCGGCAGTGTTTTCGTAGTCCACCAGCGCGCTGCCGGTTTCAATGTCCCCCAGCCCGTTTTTGTACTTCTCAATGGCCACCCCTTCGTCCTTCCAGGTCAGCAGGTCTTCACTGGTGAGGTGGTACCACTCGGTTCCGTTTCCCTCCGGATAGTCGGAGTTGTACAGGTAGTAGTAATGCCAGAGCCCATTGAGGAAAAAGGGCCGCTGCGGATCATTCATCCAGTTGCGTTCGGGAGTGATGTGGTAGTTCGGGCGGTACTTCGATGAGTCCTGCGGCCGGTCGGCGATTGACCCGGGCTCCGCTGGCTGTTCCTGCAGGCCAACGTCGGAAAGCATTCGCCGGAGGGCCTCATCAGTGACGCAGCCGGGCCGGCGGATTTCCCCGGCTCCTGCCGCAACAGCGCCTTCCTCGAGGTTTGATCGCACGTAGATTTCGCCGTCAACCCGGGCTGCTGCTACCCAGCCGTCGTCGCAACTGATGCTCCTGAGGTCCGCTACCCCTTCCGCCTGGACCGGATGGGCGGCAGAGAGGCTGTGGTCACCGCCAGTCAGCCAATAGGAGGCATAAACGCCCGCCGCATCCTTGGATGCGGACTGGGCTGTCGCAACACTCCGAAGGGCCTCTTCTGCCCGCACTTTGGCGCTCGACCCCTCGATCCGGACAACGGTGGAGACAATGGCGGCCAGGATTGCGAGGGCTGCCGCTATTGCCCAGGCGGTGCGCCGGCTGGCGGGAGTACGGAGATCAGGTTTTTCCGACATGGTGACCATTTCAGTTGGGGCTGCTTGTCCGGCGCCGGTGCGCCACGGCAACGGAGCGGGACGCCTGGGATGGCGCCCCGCTCCGCACTGGTGCCGGCTACCGCACAGGCAGGGAACTGCCGGTGCGCCGCCTGCAAGCAGGATGTGTCGTCGAGGTGCTGGTTACTTGTAGTGTCCCTCGCCGCCGACACGGACGTTGGTGGGCAGGTAGCCGAACGGGCCAAGGCCGTTCTCGCCGAAGCTGCGGTCAACCTGCGTGACGCCGTTCTTGAAGTTGATCTTCACGGTCGGGGACAGGGAGCCGCCGCGGACGCCGTTGACGTTGTCGATGAACGACTGCACGAGTCCATTGGGCTGCACGTAGTGCGAGTAGGCCTGGAACTGCCGGCCGTTCTGCTGGCCCGAGATAGTGCCGCTCGGGTTGTTGGCCGGCAGGTTCAGGTCGGTGGGCGAACCGAGTGCCAGGCCGGAGTTGTTGACGGGCTGGTAGTCGGAGCGCACGCCGTCGCCCACGAAGCCGTAGACGCCGTCGGGGCCGCGCATGCCGGCCGCGTACGTGAACTGGTGACTGATCGTGTACAGGTAGTACTTGTTCTTGCCGTCCTCGTTCTGGATGAAGATCTGGGGACGTTCAGTCTGGTCGTTGACGCAGTTCGCGGAGAGGATCGGAGGCAGGAAGGACCACTTGGTCAGGTCCTTGTTGTCAGCCACGGCGAGGCCCACATTGCCGGTCTGGTAGAAGGCGCCGCTGCTGTTCACTTCGTCGAGGGATTCTGCGTTGGCATCGCCCTCACGGTAGCCGAGGTCTTCCTCGGTGCACTGGTACTCGCCGCGGTTGCCGGCCGTATTGCCTTCGAAGACCATGAAGGTCTTGCCGGGGTGCGCCGGGTCGGCGAAGGTGAACGGGTCGCGGAATGCAAAGCCCGGATTCTGCTCCTTGGTCTGGTACATCGTGCCGTCCGGCTCGAGCAGCTTGGTGTGCTCGAAGCCGTCGAACCAGACGCGTTCCTCGTTGGCATGGATGTTGCCGAGGGCCTTGGCAATTGCCGCGTCCGGGGCGATGCCGCCGCCGCCGGCATTCCGCTCAGCCACGTCGTGGAAAGTGGTGGCCGTGTAGAACACGTTCACATGGTTGCCCTGCATCAGGCGGGTGGAGCCGGACCACTCGGTGTTGCCGATGGAAGATCCGTCGACGAAGAGGTGCCCGCCGTAGTTCCACTTGTCCTTGGCCGGGTCCGCATTGGTCTTGCGGAAGAAGAAGCCGATGCGGGCGTTCCAGTGGCGCTGGTCGAAGTTGTAGCCGGCGTGGCGGTCAGCGACGAGCGAGAAGATGACGTCGTAGCCCTTGTAGCTGATCTGGTTGGCATTCTCGTCCGTCAGGGACCAGGTGTCCCAGACCCAGACGTCCTCATTCATGGTGGGGAAATCCTCGGGGATTTCCGGCATGGTGACGTCGGGGCTCATGGAGTTCTGTCCGGGAGCCACCGTGGTGTCGCTCTGCGCCATGATCTGGCTGGCATCGGCGCGGGTCCACTTGGAGGTGAAGTCCGACGCCGGGTCGAAGGCTTCCTGGGTGTGTTCCGTGGGGAGCGGGAAACCGGGGGTCGGCGCCGGCATCTGCTCTGCGGCCGGCGGATCGGCAGGCTCGTTGGCCTGCGCCGACGGCACGGCAAGGAAGGTCGAGGCAGCCACGGCTGTAGCCAGTGCCGCGGCGGCGGACCGCCACCGCGGCATCCGGGGGGTTTGGGGGTGCTTGTGCATTATTGCTCTTCTCGCGGAGTTGTAACTGTTCGTGGAAGACGGGCATCTGCCCTCATTTCCCGATACTCCGGCGGCCCCGATTCCGCAGGCGTCATCAGGGACGCCGTTGTTCGGAGGCGAACCGGCGTAGGACCGCCGGTTCAAAGGCCAGGAGACTTTGTGGGCTCCCGGCCGCACCCACCGTAGGGAGAGGCGGGAACCAGGCGCAAGTATGTTTCCATGCACCCCAAAGCCAGTTCGCGGGACACATGTAAGCGCTTACATCTGAATACGCGCGCGTAAAGGGTCCGGCCATCCAAGTCAAATGTTTCTTCCGGAACAGATTCCCACCCGGCCCACGCAGACCGGGGACAAGTCCCCTTACGGTCATGCGGCCGCCCCTGGCAGCCGGCGCGGACGGGGGTGGGAAACGCCCGTCCGCGCGCATCCCGCCTAGGGGAAACTGGGGACGTAGCTGGGTACCCCGACGGCGTCCGTCGACACGGGTGCGCCGGTGTCGTTGATGACGTGGTCCAGGGTGCCGGCACCCAGGTTGACGGTCAGCAGGCTGTGCAGTGTCACGCCCGGTGTCACAGGTACCTCGAAGCCGCGGGTGGCGTGGATGGTGGGGTCCACGTTGTTGTAGACGTAACTGCCGCCGCCCCAGAGTTCGTGGGTCTTGACCGAATCGGCGACTTTGTAGCCCGCCCAGCCGAGGACCCCGTCGTGCTGCCAGGCGGCCTGGTTCGGCGCGTCATAGGGCAGCTCGTTCTGGAAGAAGACGGTCCTGCCGTTTTCGCCGTTCCAGATGACGTTGTACTCCTGGTAGTGCTCGACAAACAGGCCGGTGGCGGTGACGTTGTTACCGTTGATGATCACGCCGTTCCTGCCGGTGTTGGTGGTCCAGCCCACCCCGTTGCCGTGGTCGGCGCGCCAGGCCCAGATGTGGTCCAGGAGAACGTTGTCGCTGTTGACCTCCAGGCTGACCGAGGCTTTGCCCACGTGAGGTCCGCCGATGCGGAAGAACACGTCATGGAGCACGGTGGGGTTGCCGGGGTCCGTGCGGACAGCCGGGTTGGCGGCGCCGCCGCCGCCCTGCGTGGCCTTCCCGATCCGCATGAGTGCCGGTGAATTCACCTCGCCGGCATCAATCGTGACGGCGGCAATGTCCACGCCGGGCACATCCGCGACGGTCAGCGGGACGGCGCCGTTGATGGCGGTGAGGGTGGCGATCCCCAGCCCCAGGACGATGGTGTTGGCCCTCTTGACCTCGATGCTCTCATCAATGCCGTAGACCCCCGGGGTGAGCAGGAGGTTCTTGCCGCGTGCCAGCTGGGAATTGATGGTCTTGACCGAATCCGAGGGGCGGGCCACATAGAAATCTGACAGCGGGATGCTGCGCCCCGCCGTCGGGCCGTTTTCCCACGTGGTCCCGGCGGAGTCCGTGCGGACGGCGGGAACGAACACGCTGTACTGGCCGGCGGCATCCAGCGTGAGATAAGGCTTTTCGCGGCTGATAGGCGTGCTCGCCAAAGTGGTGTACGGCGGGTTCGGGAAGGACTGCGCCGGTGCCCCGTCCACTCCGGAGAAGACCTGGTTCCAGACGCCGTTGGACCAGTTGCCGATGCTGCTGTCACGCACGAAGTACTGCTGCTGTGAGCCGTTGATGACATCGCCCGTCTTGGAATCGGCGATGAAGCCGCCGCTGGCGTATTGCGGTCCGGCGGTGCAGTAGTCCATGAGGGAGAGGTTGCCGCCGGTGATGTTGATCCGCCGCATGGGGGACGCCTGCGAGGCCGCCCAGAAATTGGCGGAGCTGCGGCAGCCTTCGAGGCCGGTGACATTGATGGTGAGGTTGGACAGGGACCGCCAGAAGTTGTTCAGGGCGATGCAGTTGTCCGCGGCGAGGCACCGGTTGTAGACGTCCACGTGCCCGTTGATGGTGACATCCGTGGGGGAAGCGCCCAGCCCCGCCACCTCGGTGGAGTAGCCCACCTGGACGATGAGCGGCTCTTCGGCACTGCCGTAGGTTCCCGGCTTGAACAGCAGTGAGTAGCGTTTGGAACCCATCTCATCGTCCACCTGTTCAGCGGCGATGGAATCAACCGTGGCCTGGATTTCGGCCACCGGCATGCCGGGGTCGAAGATCCGGACGTTGGGTCCGAAGTCAGGCTCTGCAACCTGGGGAAGGGCAGGGGGAGCAGCCGGTGCGGGAGCCTGTTGCGCTAATGACTTTGAAGCCGATGCCTTTGAAACGGCGGGAGCGGCCGGCGCAGCAGCGGCCATGCTTCCTCCGCTGGCGACCAGGCCGGCGAGGAGGGCGACGGCGCCGGCGACAGTGCCGGCGACGTGCCGGCGCCGGGCCTGGGTGCGCCCCTGCTGCGGGTTCTGGGGTCTGCCGGCGCGCGGAGGATGGGGGACGTGGGCTAGCGGCATTGCTTGTCCTGTTCGTTGGCGGGAATCGTCGAGCGTGGGCGACAGGAAAAGCTGCAGCCGTGGGAGCGCTCTCGTCGGGGAAGCGTAACACCGCGGGGGAGTACCGGCAAGGGTCGCGTGGAAGCGCTCCTACCGCCTCTTGACAAGGGGTTGTGAGGTGGGACACCATGTGGTGAGAGCGCTCCCACGCTCGGCCACTGCCGCGGGGCAGTTCCACCGCACCACCTCTCCGCCTCCGACCGTCATGTGGGTCGACAGGGCATTTTTTCTGACGAAGGAGTCTTTCCTGTGAAAAACCCAACCAAGTTCTCTGTGTTGTCGGCTGCGGCCGCCTGCCTGGCCCTGTCGCTGACGGCCTGCGGCTCGTCCGCTCCTGAATCAGGCGGCGTCGACGGCGCCACCGGCTCCGATCCCGTCACGCTCACGGTGGGTACCTTCAACGAATTCGGGTACGAAAAACTCTTTGAAGAGTACGAAGCGCTGAACCCGAACGTGACCATTGAGCACAAGAAGGCGGCAACCACCAACGAGGCACGGGACAACCTCACCACGCGCCTGGCCGCCGGCTCCGGCCTGTCCGATATCGAGGCCGTTGAGGTGGACTGGCTTCCGGAACTGCTGCAGTACCCGGACCGCTTTGCAGACCTGAAGGACCCCGCTGTGGAAGGCCGCTGGCTGGACTGGAAGGCCGAGGCCGCCACGACCGCCGACGGCAAGCTGCTTGGCTACGGGACCGACTCCGGCCCTGAAGCAGTCTGCTACAACGCCGAGCTGCTCAAGAAGGCCGGCATGCCCACCGAACGCGGGGAAGTTGCCAAGATGCTGGGGACCACCTGGGACAGCTACTTCGAGGCCGGCAAGGCCTTCAAGGCCGCAAGCCCGGATTCCGCATGGTTCGACTCGGCGGGGGCGATCTACCAGGGCATGAGCAACCAGCTCGAGAAGGTCTATGAGGAAGAGGACGGCACCGTCATCGCCACGGAGAACCCGAAGGTCAAGGACACCTACAACCAGGTCCTGGAGGCCTCCACCAGGGACGGGCTGTCCGCCCACCTTAGCCAGTGGAGCGACGACTGGGCCTCCGGCTTCCAGACGGGCGCCTTCGCAACAACCCTCTGCCCGGGCTGGATGCTGGGGGTCATCGAGGGCAACGCGGCCGGGGTCACCGGCTGGGATGTTGCCAACGTCTTCCCCGGCGGCGGGGGAAACTGGGGTGGTTCCTACCTGACGGTTCCCACCCAGGGCGAACACCAGGCCGAGGCCAAGAAGCTGGCAGGCTGGCTGACCGCCCCTGAGCAGCAGATCAAGGCCTTCACCGCCAAGGGCACCTTCCCCAGCCAGAAGGAGGCGCTTGAAAGCAGCGATCTGCTGGGCCAGACGAACGCGTTCTTCAACGGCGCGCCCACCGGCCAGATCTTCGCCGAACGCGCCAAGGCTGTTGACGTGACCCCGTTCAAGGGAACCAAGTACTTCGCCATCAACGATGCCATGCAGCAGGCCCTTACCCGCGTGGACGTTGACAAGTCGGACGACGCCGCCTCCTCCTGGGAGAAGTTCGTCACCGCAGTGAAGTCCCTCTAAGCATGGCTGTC
The DNA here is from genome assembly GCF_009741265.1 of Pseudarthrobacter sp. GA104. Classification (GTDB taxonomy): domain Bacteria; phylum Actinomycetota; class Actinomycetes; order Actinomycetales; family Micrococcaceae; genus Arthrobacter. The sequence continues at coordinate 2,076,598 of NZ_WOWL01000001.1, read as the reverse complement.
ACCGACCGGGTCCGGCCACGGAGCGGAGGGGCGCAGGTTCCCCCGGAAGATACGAAGGGCGTCCGGCGCCTGGCCTTCTCGCAACAGGTCTCCAGGTGGGACGTCAAGTTATCCCCCTACCTCTACATCTCGCCGTTCTTTATCCTGTTCGCCGTCACCGGGCTCTTCCCGCTCGTCTACACAGCGTGGGTTTCCCTGCACAACTGGAACCTGATCGGCGGACAGGGGAAGTTCACGGGCCTGGAAAACTATGCCTTCGTTGTGGCCCAGCCCTACTTCTGGAACGCCGTGGGCAACACCTTCAGCATCTTCATCCTGTCTTCAGTCCCCCAGGTTGTCATCGCCCTGGTGATAGCAGCGGTGCTGGACGCGAACCTGAGGGCAAGGACATTCTGGCGGATGGGGGTCCTGGTGCCCTTCGTCGTTGCACCGGTGGCGGTGGGCCTGATCTTCAACAACCTCTTCGCGGACCAGTTCGGGCTGATCAACGGGATGTTGGCGGGGGCAGGGCTGGACCCGGTCCGGTGGCATTCCGACCCGCTGGCAAGCCATCTGGCAATCGCCACCATGGTGAACTTCCGCTGGACCGGCTACAACGCGCTGATCTTCCTCGCAGCCATGCAGGCCATCCCGCGGGATGTGTTTGAAGCGGCAACCATCGACGGGGCCGGCAGGCTGCGGCAGTTCTTCTCCGTGACCGTCCCCATGCTGCGGCCCACGGTGATCTTCGTGGTGATCACCTCCACCATCGGCGGCCTGCAGATCTTCGACGAGCCGCGGGTCTTTGACCAGTCCGGCCTGGGCGGAGCGGACCGGCAGTGGCAGACGCTGACCATGTACATCTGGGAACTCGGCTGGGGCCAGCGCAACTTCGGCAGGGCCTCTGCCGTTGCCTGGCTGCTCTTCCTGATCATCGTGCTGATTGCCCTGCTCAACTTCCTCATTACCACGCGCATCGCAAGCCAGGGAGGCCGTAAGTGAGCTCCATCCCCATGATTGAACAGACTGCCGGGAAGGGGGCCGCCCGGGCAGCAGCGCGGCGCCGGCCAGGTGCCAGGGGTCCCGGGGCTGGCCACGGCGGTGCCCGCAGGCCAGGCTTCCTCACCTACGGCTTCCTGGGTGCCGTCCTGCTGGCGTCACTCTTTCCGTTGTATTGGTCCTTCCTGGTGGGCAGCCATGACAACACCGTCCTGAGCCGCGGCATCCCGCTGCTGCCGGGCGGGAACTTCCTGGCCAACGCCGCCAAAGTCTTTGACAGCATCCCGTTCTGGAAGGCGATGGGCAACAGCCTCATCGTCTCGTGCGTGACCGCGGCTTCCGTCGTCGTATTCTCCACCCTTGCCGGATTCGCCTTCGCCAAGCTCCGCTTCCGCGGCAGCAAGGGGCTGCTGGTGTTCGTCATCGCCACCATGGCGGTTCCCACCCAGCTCGGCGTCGTCCCGCTGTTTATCGTGATGTCCAGGCTGGGGTGGACCGGCTCGCTTTGGGCTGTGATCATTCCGGGCGTTGTTACCGCCTTCGGCGTGTTTTGGATGACCCAATACCTGCGTGACGCCCTCCCGGATGAACTCATCGAGGCCGTGCGGATGGACGGGGCTTCCATGATCCAGGCCTTCTGGTACATCGGATTCCCGGCCGCGCGGCCGGCGGCCGCCATGCTCGCCCTGTTCACTTTCGTGGCCACCTGGACGAACTTCTTCTGGCCGTTCATTGTCCTTGACCCGTCGAACCCCACCCTTCCGGTGGCGCTGCAGCTGTTGCAGGCCGCCCACTTCGTGGACTACTCCGTGGTCCTGGCCGGAGCCGTCCTGGCCACCGTCCCGCTCCTGCTCCTGTTTATCGCGGCAGGCCGCCAACTCGTATCCGGAATTATGCAAGGAGCAGTCAAAGGATGAGTTCCACCCAACTTCCGTTTCCGGAGGGCTTTCTCTGGGGCGCGGCAACCGCTGCCTACCAGATCGAAGGCGCAGCACACACCGGGGGCCGGCAGGACTCCATCTGGGACGTGTTCGCCCGGGTTCCCGGCGCCGTGGCGGACGGCCACAACGGCGACGTGGCCTGCGACCACTACCGGCGCTACAAGCAGGACGTGGCGCTCATGGGCCGGCTGCACATGAAGGCCTACCGCTTCTCCACGTCCTGGGCCCGCTGCATGCCCGACGGCGTCACGCCCAATCCCGAAGGCATCGCCTTCTACTCCCGCCTGGTGGATGAACTGCTTGCTGCCGGAATCACGCCGTGGCTGACCCTCTACCACTGGGACCTGCCGCAGGCACTTGAAGACAAGGGCGGCTGGGCCAACCGGGACACGGCCTACCGTTTCGCCGAGTACGCGGCGCTCATGCACGGCGTCCTGGGGGACAGGGTCCGGATCTGGACCACCCTCAACGAGCCGTGGTGCTCGGCGTTCCTCGGCTACGCCGCCGGTATCCACGCGCCGGGAAGGCAGGACCCGCAGGCCGGACTTGCCGCCGCCCACCACCTGCTGCTCGGCCACGGCCTGGCAGCCCGTGCGCTGCGCCGCGAGGATCCGGACGCCTCTGTGGGCATCACCCTGAACCTGACGGTCCCGGATCCGCGGGATCCCGGCAGCGAGGGTGACCGGGACGCAGCCAGGCGGATCGACGGCCAGTTCAACAGGATCTTCCTGGATCCGCTGTTCAGGGGCGAGTACCCGGCTGACCTGCTGGCAGACGTGGCGCACCTTGGAATGGCTGACCTGGTGCAGGACGGGGACCTGGAGATCATATCCACGCCGCTGGACCTGCTGGGCGTCAACTACTACCACGGGGAATCCCTCACGAAGGATCCGGCGGACCCCGGGGAACTGGCGGGGCAGGAGACGACGGCGGCTCCGGGGCAGGCAGCCCGCCCGGTGTCCTCCCCGTTCGTGGCAGCCGACGGCGCCCGATCGGTATCCCGCGGCCTGCCGGTGACGGGAATGGGCTGGGAGGTCCAGCCGGAGGGGCTGCGGCGCCTGCTCAACCGGCTGCAGGCTGAGTACACGGGTCCTGCCGGGATCCCCATCTACATCACCGAAAACGGTGCAGCGTACGACGATGTCCCGGACGAGGCGGGCTTCGTGGACGACCAGGACCGGCTGGGGTTCTTCGCGGCACACCTCCAGGCGGTGCATGATGCCATAGCTGACGGCGTGGACGTCCGCGGATACCTGGCGTGGTCCCTGCTGGACAACTTCGAGTGGTCCTTCGGCTACCACCAGCGCTTTGGCCTGGTCCGGGTTGATTATGCAACCCAGGAGCGCATCCCGAAAGCCAGTGCCTGGTGGTACTCGGCGGTGGCCGCATCCAATGCCATTCCGGCCGGCAGCAGCCCCGTGCCGTCTACGGAGCCAGGTGTCGTATTGTCTGTGTAATGAACGAAAAGTCCCGCCGGCCCGGCCTCCTGCACGCCGGGCGGCCCAGCCCGACGCTCGAGGACCTCGCCACGGCCGCCGGAGTGTCCCGCTCCACCGCGTCCAGGGCGATCAACGGCGGGCTGAAGGTCAGTCCGGAGGCCCAGGCCGCCGTCGACGCTGCGATCGTGGCGCTCGGCTACACGCCGAACCGTGCGGCCCGGAGCCTGGTGACCAGGCGCACCGGATCCATTGCGCTGGTCATCCCGGAGCCGGACGCACGGGTGATGATGGACCCCTTCTTCGCCGCCGTCATCACCGGCGTCAACGAGGCACTCCGGGGCACCGACATGCAGCTGGTGCTGCTGATGTCCCGGGCTGGGGATGACTCCGCCCGGACCATGCGGTACCTGCGGGGCGGGCACGTGGACGGCGCGATCGTGGTCTCGTTCCACAAGGCGGACGACTGGGCGGAGACCCTTGGCACAACCGGCCTGCCCACTGTCTTCATCGGCAGGCCCTGGGCCGCGGGCTTCGGCGTCCCTTATGTGGACCTGGACAACTTCGAGGGCGGCCGGCTTGCCGCCCGCCACCTGGCCGCCACCGGGTGCACCCGGCTTGGAACCGTGGCAGGACCCGCCGACATGACAGCGGCAGTCGACCGCCTGGACGGATGGATGCAGGGTGTCCGGGAGGCCGGGCTGCAGCCCGGCCCCGTCATCCATGGGGACTTCACGACGGCGGGCGGCGCCGAAGCGGCAAGGAACCTGTTCTCCGAGGCGCCGGAGCTCGACGGCGTTTTCGCCGCCTCGGACCTGATGGCCCTGGGTGTCATTGAAACTGTGCGGGGCGGGGGCCGGAGGGTTCCGGAGGACGTTGCTGTTGTGGGGTTCGACAACCATTCCCTCCTGGCGGCCAATGGCATGGGCCTGACCACTGTGACGCAGCCGATGGTGGATATGGCCGTGACAGCCGGACAGCTCCTGATCCGCGCGATCGAAAACCCGGAAGAGCAGCTGGAACCGGTCATCTACCCGGCCGAACTGGTGGTCCGGGGCAGCACCGCCCGCTGACCCGGACGTCGCCGCGCCGGCTTTCACCGCACCAAAGTGGCCCTTGTGGTTTCTGTCACTACTGCCTACTCTGTGTGAGAGCGCTCCCACCCATCCTCAGTGGTTTAGATGTTGGGGCCGCTTGCCCGTGGAGCAACGAGGCGACACGAACAGACAGGATGAGTATCATGACGATCCACCATAAGGTCCGGGAACCCCGGAAGAGCCGGAGCAGGGATAGGGCCGCAGCGCCACGGCTTGCCGCACTGGGCGTGGCCGCGGTTGTCCTGGGCGGCCTCATTCCGGCAGGGACGGCGAACGCGGAAACCCTTCCTGTCGGCACCGGAAGCTACACCACGGATGCCATCGGGCCTGCACCCGAGGGCTGCGCGCCACTTGCGACCGATGCCCGGGCCTACGTAACTGATGCCGCCCCGGCCGGAGCGGTTCCCACCAATGACTGGTGGTCCTCGCTCCTGTTCAAGAAGTACAACTGCGTGGGCAGCGAGCCGCTGCACGCGCACCCGCTTTCCTACCTTCCCCAGGCCGCCGGCCTCGGGCTCTCGAACACCACGACTCCGACCATGAGCGGGACAGCCGGCGGCATCGGTGAATTCCACTACGCCTACGCGCAGGACGTGATGGTCGGCGTCGCCGGGCTGACCGCCCCCGTAGTCGAGGTCGCCGACTGGACCGACTGGACCGTCACCCCCTCCTGGAGTGACGGCACCCGGTCAATGACCGCCACCATCGGGCACGGCCTGCCCTTCAGCTGGTACGACATCGCCGGCGGGGACGCCGTCATCACCGCCGGAGCCGACCTGCGCGTCTGGCTCAACGACGGTGAGCGCATCGGGTTCAGCTCCGGCGGCGGGGACTACGTCGCGTTCGCACCCACCGGCGCTGCCTGGACCGTCTCCGGAACGAAACTGAGCAGCACGCTCAACGGCAAGGGGTATCTCTCCGTGGCCGCACTGCCGACGGGCCAATCCGACACCGACGCGGCGCGCACGGCCGTCGCTGACGACTACACGCCGTACGCCTATGCCAAAGTCACTGGAACACGGGCCGATTTCGTCTACAACGAGGCCGGCAGCGTGGTTGAGACCACCTACTCGGCCGAGACAGAGGTGCGGGAGGGAACCAACTCCGGCACCGTGCTCTCGCTCTACCCGCACCAGAGCGCTTACCTCGGCGGCGTGACCGGCGACGGACCCTCCGCCGGTGCCGAGCTGGACCGCACCTACGTGTCCCCGCGCGGCGCTATGACCACGCTGATCGGTGCCACCTCCTTCACCACAAACACCCCTTTCACCGGCGTGCTGCCTGAGGTCCCGGCCGTAGCGACAGGGGCCGGTGAAGCGAACGCCCGCCTGGACGCCCTGCTCGACCAGGTCGCCGCCGACCCCATGAGCATCGACAAGGACGACACCTACTGGACCGGCAAGGCCCTCGGCCGCGCCGCCCGCATCGTGGAGATCGCCGACCAGCTCGACCGTACGGCTGTGCGCGACACCGCCCTTGCCCAGATGAAGGAAACGCTCACCAACTGGTTCACCGCCTCGCCCGGCGAGACCGAACAGGTCTTCGCCTATAACTCGAACTGGGGCACCCTCGTCGGGTTCCCGGCATCGTACGGTTCCGACAAGGAACTCAACGACCACCATTTCCACTACGGCTACTTCGTGGTGGCAGCGGCCACCCTGGCACGGTTTGAACCGGAGTGGGCGGCAGACGCTGCCTACGGGGGCATGGTGGATGAACTGATTGCCGATGCCAACAACTTCGACCGCGCCGACACCCGCTACCCGTATCTGCGCGACTTCGATATCTACGCCGGCCACGACTGGGCGTCGGGTCACGGCGCGTTCGGCGCCGGTAACAACCAGGAATCGAGCTCCGAGGGACAAAACTTCGCCAACGGCCTCATCCAATGGGGAACGGCAACCGGAGATACTGCCACCCGCGACGCGGGCATCTACCTCTACGCAACCCAGACCGCCGCTATCCAGCAGTACTGGTTCGACGAATCCGGCGCCATGCCCGACTCCTTTGGCCACAGCACGGCCGGCATGATCTGGGGCGACGGCGGCACGTACTCCACGTGGTTCAGTGCCGAAGCCGAGATGATCCAGGGCATCAATACCCTGCCGATCACCGGCGGGCACCTTTACCTGGGCCTGCGTCCGGATGACGTTGTGTCCAACTACGCCGAAATGGTGGACGTGAACAACGGCAATCCCACCGTATGGCAGGACATCCTGTGGTCCTACCTGGCCCTCGGGGATGCGCCGGCAGCACTTGCCGCGCTGGACAACGACCGTGAATACCCGGAGGAGGAAGGCGAGAGCCGGGCCCACACCTATCATTGGATCGCCAATCTTGCATCCTTGGGAACCCTGGACAGCAGCGTCCGAGCCGATGATCCGATGGCGGCTGTGTTCACCAAGGACGGGGCCAGGACCTACGTGGCGAGCAACATTACGCAGGAACCCCTGACGGTCACCTTCTCCGACGGCACGGTGCTTGGCGTCGCCGCCGGCAAGACGACCACATCCGGTGCGCAAACCTGGAGCGGCGGCGGCGCGCCGAGCGGCACGGAACTACCCGGGGATCCCACGGACCCGCCCGCACCGACCACCACCACGTTCTACCTCGGTGCCGACGGATCGTTCCTGTCCCAGCCCGGCACCGCGCCGGTGGCAACGCTCGCCCCCCGCAGCGGACCCGACGCAGTCGGTGATCCGGCAACAGGTCTTACCCTGACGGCCGATAACCTGAATGGCACTTTTGCAGGCAGCAGGACCGCGTTCGACATCGGCGTGGACACTGCCGGCGTCGGGAACGGAACCCGCATCAGGGTCTCGTATGACCTGACCGGAGACGGCACCTTCGACAGGATTGAAACGTACAACTATTTCCCCACCGACCCGGTGACGGGATACGAACGGTATACCGCGGAGCGTGGCTTCTCCTCCGTCGAGGGCGAGCTTGGAGCTTTGGTGGATGGCGCCATGAAGGTTGAGCTGTGGAACGTCTTGGGCACATCGCCGTCAACCATCGACCTGGCCACCTCGGTGGTCAAGGCACCCTTCGCAGGGCTTACCCTTGGCGGCGGGTCTGATCCGGAGCCTGAGCCTTCAGGACTTCCCGGCAGCCCCAGCGAAGTGAAGCTGACTCCGGTCAGCGGTTCCGCCATTGATGTCGCCTGGGCGGCCCCGCTGGTAACCGGCACGGCCCCGATCAGTGACTACCGGCTGCAGTACCGCGCCACCGGTGACACGGAGTGGCTCCCGGTGTATGACTCCGTAACGTCCACGCCGGGAGCCCGGGTCCCGGGACTGAACCCCGGAACTGAATACCAGATCAGGGTGCAGTCAGTCTCGGCAGCAGGGCCCGGCGAGTTCTCCCAGCCGGTGGCAGCCACCACCATCCCGGCACCCTCCGCACCCCGCGGTGCCGTGATAAAGGTGCAAGGCAAATCCTTGCTGGTGTCCTGGACCGCGCCTGCCTTCGATGGCGGGTTCCCGGTCACCGACTACGTCATTGAGACCTCTACCGACGGAGTGAACTGGCGGACCTTTGGTGACGGGGTCAATACGGCGACGGATGCAAAGATCACGGGACTTCTCGGAAAAACGGAGTATCAGGTGCGGATTGCTGCCGTCACGGAAATCGGCACCGGAGGGTGGCTGACCACCATGGCGGCCACCAAGTAAGAAAGGGAACTACAACTATCAGGTGGCTCCGCGGCCCCGGAAACCCGGGCCGCGGAGCCACCGGCCGTCACCGCCGCTTCCGGCCCGGCCGTTCCTTCCTCTCCGCCGTCTCGCGTTCGGCCCAGCGCTGGGACTTCCCTGCCGCCACCACTTTCTGGTGCCACTCCCGCTGGTAGGCACGCTGCGCCGCGGCGTCGCTCCGGCGGGCCAGGGCGGCAAGCTCCCGCTGCAGCTTCAGGTAGTTGTGCCAGCGGCGCTCCTCCAGCACGCCTGTGGCAAGAGCCTCCTGAACAGCGCAGCCGGGTTCGCCCTGGTGGGAACAGTCCGAAAACCTGCACCCGGCCGCCAGCGCCTCCACATCGCCGAACATCTCGCCGATGCCGTCCTCGGCGTCGAACAGGCCGAAGCCCCGCACGCCAGGCGTGTCCATCAGCACCGTCCCGCTCGCAAGCGGCACCAGTTCCCGGGAGGTGGTGGTGTGCCTCCCCCTGAAGTCGCCGGAGCGCACCTCGCCGGTGTCCTGGATGTCGCGGCCCACCAGCGCATTGATGAGCGTGGACTTTCCGGCACCCGATGGCCCCAGGAGCACGATGGTTCCGCCCGCCGGGATGTGCGCCAGCAGATGATCGATGCCGTCGCCGGTTTCCGCGGAGGTGGTGACCACATCCACGCCTGCAGCCTGCAGGATGACTTTCCCGACGACGTCGTCCGCCACGTCCGCGAGGTCCGCCTTGGTGATGATCACCAGGGGAGTAGCCCCCGAGTCCCACGCGGCCACAAGGGTGCGTTCCAACCGGTTGTGAGTCAGGGGCCGGTCGACCGGGACCACCACGCCGACGGTGTCCATGTTGGCGGCCAGGACCTGTGCCTCGGAGGAGGCTTCGAACGCGCGCTTGCGGCTCAGTTCCGAACGGCGCGGCAGGACGCTGAGGATCTGGCGCTCGCCGGCCCGGTTGGGGCCTATCCACACCCAGTCTCCGGTTACTGCCGGTTTTCCGCTCAGCGGATAGGGCAGGTGCAGCAGGTCCGAGCCCGCAGCCACCAGCAGCAGGTTCCTGTCCACGCGGACCACCCGCCCGCGCCCGGTGGCCGCCGGCATCGGATGGTCCTCGAAGTGCTGGGCGACGGCGGGGGTATAGCCATAGGGGAGCGGACCGTCGCTTGGGTGGTTGGTGCTTTCCAGGCCGCTGCCTGACGATGTGTTCACTGTGATACCTCACGGGAGGGCCCCCGCGCACCGGCCTGCGGCCTTTGGTGTTCGGCGCCCCGCGGGAGGTCAGGCGGGGCCGGTGCGGAAAAGGGGAAGGGTCCGGATGAAAAGTGCGGGGCGCGCAGGACGCAGGGCTTGAACAGTCATCACAGACACCTCCTTTTGCCACATCAGGACGGACACGTCCCGGTATTTCCCGCCAACTCCTGGAGCCGAGGCTCACAGTCGGGTCCCACTCTAGCCACGGGCGGCACGAACGTCCATGGTTTTCCGCTTTTGTTCCATGGGCGGTTTGGGTTGGTTAGCGCTGCAGTTCCAACGCCCGCTTCTGCCGCGCGGAAATGCTCGAGACGTGCCCGCAATTGGTGCACGTGATCTGGTAGGAACGCGACGTGGTGAACACCGGAATGAAGAAGAGCGTGAACTTGGTGGCCCGCTCCTCAAGGCGGTGGTGGGCGAACGCCCGGCAGTACTGGCAGGTGGCCGGTTTCCCGGGCAAGGCCTTGAGCACGGTCTTGAAACCAAAGAGAAGGAGCATGGGGATTGCCTTCCGGAATAGTCCTGCTGGCTGTCCTGACAACACTAGGCCCTGCGCCAGCCGTAATCCCATCCTGACAACCTCCCGGACCGGTGCGATACTTGGGGTCGGCGCGGTATCGGCAGTGGGGGGACTTCGGAAACATGGCTCTGGATACCACAACCCTCCGGATCGCCTTTGGCCTGATGGCGCTGGTGCTGGTGCTCCTCTTCTACTTCTCCGCCTACCGGACCACGCGCTCGCCCTACAGCGGCTGGTGGTGCCTGGCGCTGCTGTTTTTCCTGTCAGGATCCGGCTGTTTCCTCCTGGATGGAACAGCACACCAGGTCTGGGGCAACCCCTTGGGCAACGTGCTCCTGGTGCTCGGCGGAGTGGCTGTCTGGGCGGGCGCCCGGTCGCTGCGGACCGTGCCGCCGCCAACGTGGGCGTTCGCCGCCATCCCCCTGGTGACCCTGGTTGCCTCGGTCCTGGACAACCCGGCCACCAACACCTGGTCCGGCGGCCCCGTGTTCCTGGCAGCCATGAGCCTCACCATAGGCCTGGCGTCGCGCGAGCTCTGGCGGCTGGAACCGGGATACTCGCGCGTGCGGATCCCCATGGCGGCGGCGGCAGGCGGACTCTCCGTGTTCTATGTACTGCGCTGGGCGGCGTTCATGCTGGAGGGGCAGGACGGCCCCATCTTCGTCACTGTTTTTGGTTCCGCGGTGACCACACTGGTGACCATGGTCCTCCTGGTGGTGGTTTCCTTCAGCATGGCGGCCCTCAGCAATGAACAGCAGACCAGGGCGCTGCGCATGGTGGCCTCCCGCGATGACCTCACCGGCCTCCTCAACCGCAAGGCCTTCCTGAACCTGGCGGCCGAACAGTTGGCCGACCTGTCCATCGCCAAAGGCACCGGCGCCCTGGTCCTGGCGGACCTGGACCACTTCAAGGCGGTCAACGACACCTACGGCCACGCCGCCGGGGACGTGGCCCTGCAGACGTTCGCGGACGCCTGCGCCGCCACGGTGCGGTCCACCGACCTGGTGGGACGCTACGGCGGGGAGGAATTTGTGATCCTTATCCCGGGTGCCAGCGCGGAACGGGCGGAAATCATCGCTAAGTCGATCAGCCGGCGCCTGGCGGCGGCTGCAACCGTGGACGGGATGGACATGCCGACTGTCAGTTACGGTATTTCCACGTATGACGGTGCCACAACGGATGTGGAACGCCTCATCGCCTCAGCGGACGCCGCCCTTTACCGGGCAAAGTCGCTCGGCCGGAACCGGACCGCCCGCAGCGACCGTATGCTCTAGCCTCGGAAGGGGCGCGGGAAACCCGGCTGATAAAATAGCGGCGTTGCAGGGCGGCCTTATTGCTGGTCCAACCAGCGCCGTAACCAAGTGAGGGACCAGACAAACATGACGGCAGGCGGGTCACACCTCGGGACTTCGGAGACGCAGCCGGCAGCGTCGGCTAAAGCCTCCGGCCCGGCCACCGGCCGCGCCTACCTGGCCACCATCGAGGGCTTTGTCGGGGCCCTGATGATGTTTATCGGTTCCATCGGGACCGGGTGGATCGCCAACGGCTCACCCATGATCCGCCAGCCGGTGGTAATCGCCCTCCGCACCGAGGGCTGGGGAGTGACTGTATCCACCGTGCTCCTGACGGTGGGCGCCATGGTGCTGATGCGGTCCTGGCTCCGGCTGGGCCAGCGCCTGGCGGATTGGGGCAAATCGTCGCTGCGGTCCGTCGTCCTCGCCATCTCTGCCTGGTCCCTGCCGCTGCTTTTCTGTGTCCCCGTATTTTCCCGCGACGTCTACGCCTACACCGGCCAGGGCCGGCTGGTCATGGAGGGCCAGAACCCTTACCAGGTGGGGATTTCCACGCTCAGCAACTGGTTCTCGCTCGGCGCCGATCCTGCCTGGGCGGAAGCCAGGACCCCCTACGGTCCGTACTTCCTCTGGCTGGCGCGCGGGGTGGTGGGGCTGACCGGCGCGCAGCCGGATGTGTCTGTCCTCCTGTTCCGCCTCCTCGCCGGCGTCGGGGTCCTGCTTTGCGTCATCTATGTGCCCAGGCTGGCGGAGCTGCACGGCATCAACGGGGCGCGTGCACTCTGGATCTCCGTGGCCAACCCGCTGTTCCTGATCAGCTTCATCGCCAGCGCGCACAACGACGCCCTCATGGTGGGCCTCGCCGTCGCAGGCGTCTACCTCGCGGCCACGCGCCGGTACCTGCTCGGAGTGCTGCTGGTGACCGCGTCGATCGGAATCAAGCCGATCACCGTCCTCCTGCTTCCCTTTGTTGGCCTGATGTGGGCGGGCCCGTCGGCTTCCTGGCCCCGCAAGTTCCTGATGTGGGGCGCGACGGCGGGCATCAGCTTCGGCGTGCTGGCCCTCAGCGGCATCCCGTACAACCTGGGGATGGGATGGGTGTGGGCCATCATGGACCCCACGCCGGGCTATACCGGCTACTCGCCATCGGGCTTCCTGGGCCAGCAGGTGGAGTTCCTGGGCAACGTGCTGGGGCTCCCCGGCGGCACGTTCGCCACCCTCCTGCGGACGGGAATGAAATGGGCGGCGATCGCGCTGGTCCTGGTCCTGATGTTCCGCGGTGACTACTCGCGGGTGGTGCGCCGGATGGCGCTGGCGTTTACCGCCGTCGTGATGCTCTCGCCCATCATCCAGCCCTGGTACATCCTCTGGTTCCTGCCTTTCCTGGCCGTTACCGGTATCCGGGACGACTGGCAGATCAGGTCGTTGTACGTGGGCGTGACGTTCTTTGTGGTGTTCGGGGCGCAGGACCAGCTCTCCGTGTGGTCCTTCGTGGCACTGCCCATCGACGCCTCCTCGCTGGCGTTCGTCACAGCCCTTGCCTTCACGTTCTACCTTCTATTCCTCGACCTGCATACACGGCGGCTGCTCATCGAGGCCAGGCCGCTTGACCTGGTAAAACGCGGGTGGCGCTGGGCTGTGGCCGTAATTGAGGCGAGACGCGGGGCTGCCCGGCGTCAGGCGTGACCGGCGATGTACGCGATCAGGCCGCCCACCGTCGCCACCCGGGGGTAGTCGCCTTCCGGAATATTTATGCCTGTTGCGGAATATATGGTCTCCACAAGCCGCAGGAAGTCGAGTGAATCGAGTTCAAGGTCCTGCCGCAGCCGTGCACCGTCCGTAAGGTCCGCCGGCTCCACGTCCGGCGCCACCTGCCCGATCGCCTGGTGCACTGCCGCGCGGGCGTCCTGTTCGTTCATAGTTCCTCCGGTTTTTGCAGCAGTTCGTCCAGCCGCGCCAGATAACGTGCGCCGCGCAGGCCGTCACTCACCCTGTGGTCGGCGGAGAGGGTGGCCGTCACCACGGGACGGACGCCGAGCATTCCCTCGTGCGCCCACGGTTGTTCCATCAGCCGGCCCAGGCCCACCATGGCCACCTGCGGCGGATAGATCACCCCGAACACGCTCTCCACGCCCAGGTCGCCCAGGTTGGTCACGGTGATGGTGGGATCGGCCATTTCTGCCCGCTGCAGCCTGCCTGCCCGGGCACGGGACACGAGGTCCCTCAGCTGCTCCATGAGGGTGTCCACCGGGAGCTGGTCGGCGTCGTGGATTGCCGGGGCCACGATGCCGCCCTTCCGAAGGGCAACGGCGACGCCGAGATGCACTGCCTGGCTGGGCCGGAACTCGTCATCCACATACAGGCCGTTGACCTCGGGCACGTCCCTGGCAGCAAGGGCGGCGGCCTTCAGCAGGAGTGCAGAGGGAACCAGCCGGGAGGAAACGGGGCGCTGGAGGTTAACCGACTGCATCCAGGCCACAGCGGCACCCATGTCCAGCGTGGTGCTGAGGTAGTAGTGCGGAATCGTCTTCTTGGAGCGGGACATCAGCGCCCCGACCGCCCTGCGCAGGCTTGCCTCGCGCTGCCGGTCCTCCGCGGGCCTGGCCGCAGGCTCTTCTGCTGTTGCCGGGACTTCAGGCACAGTCAGCTCCGGTGATGCCGGACCTCCCGGCGCCGCACCCCCTGGTGGCACCGGTGCGGGGGCGGCAGCGGCCGCGTGGAGGACGTCGCCTTCCGTGACCGCACCGCCGGGCCCGGTCCCGGCCACGGCCGCAAGGTCAACTCCGTGCTCGGCCGCCAGGCGCCGGGCGAGAGGTGACGAGCGCACCCGCCCACGGTTGCCGCCGTCGTCCTCCACGTGAGGCGCCGCGGGCTCCGGAGCTGCCGGCACCGGCACCGGCACCAGCGCTGCAGCGCGTTCCACGTCGGAACGCGTCACCGCCCCGTGCCTGCCCGTGCCGCGGATGGAGCCCGGATCAACTCCCAGCTGGTGGGCGAGGTGCCGCACCGGGGGCGAGAGGGGCCCGTGGGTTTCCGCCGGCGGCATGGCTCCCGTCCCGTCATCGGGCGTTGCAGTGATCCGCGCGAGCGGGGTGCCGATGGGAACCGTGGTGCCGACGTCCACCAGCAGTTCGGCCACAACCCCCTCTTCGAAGGTCTCGATGTCCATGACCGTCTTCTCGGTGTCCACTACGGCCACCACGTCACCGCGGTGGACGTAGTCGCCCGGCTTGACGAGCCACTCCACCATCTTGCCGTGGTCCATATCCGCCCCCAGGGACGGCATGCGGAAATCACCCACGCCCGCCCGTCACCTCCCGCGCCGCCGCCACGATCCGTTCAGCCGAGGGAAGCGCGGCAAGCTCCAGGTGCTTGGCGTAGGGCAGCGGGACCTCGGCGCTGCAGACCCGTCCCACCGGGGCGTCGAGGTCGTAGAAGGCCGCCTCCGTGATCCGCGCGCTGATCTCGGCCGAGATGCTGCCGCTGCGCCACCCTTCATCCACCACCACGGCCCGGTGCGTCTTGCCCACCGTGGCCAGGATTGCCGCATCATCGAGCGGGCGCAGGACGCGCAGGTCCAGTACCTCGGCACCGATGCCTTCCGCTGCCAGCTGCCCGGCGGCGTCGAGCACTGCCGGCAGCGTGCCGCCGTAGGTGATGAGCGAGACGTCCGTCCCCGGCCGCCGGACGGCGGCGGCGGTGATGTTCACCGGCCCGGCGCCGTCATCAAGCTCGCCCGGCATGTTGTAGAGCGTCCCGTGCTCGAAAATCAGCACCGGGTCCGGGTCCTCCAGCGCGGTCCAGAGCATGCCGCGTGCATCCTCCAGGGTGGCCGGAGCGAGAATGCGCAGGCCCGGAATGTGGGCGTACCAGCCCTCCAGGCTGTGCGAGTGCTGGG
The DNA here is from genome assembly GCF_009741265.1 of Pseudarthrobacter sp. GA104. GTDB lineage: Bacteria > Actinomycetota > Actinomycetes > Actinomycetales > Micrococcaceae > Arthrobacter. Next base: position 2,061,513 of record NZ_WOWL01000001.1, on the reverse strand, counting down.
CGCCCAGCTGGCGTCCCGCGCCGGTGGTCATCCTGATCACCAGCGGGACGTTGAACTGCCCGCCGGACATGTGCAGGAGCGTGGCCGCGTTGTTCACGATCTGGTCCAGGGCCAGCAGGCTGAAGTTGACGGTCATGATCTCCACGATGGGCCGCATGCCGCCCAGCGCCGCGCCGATGCCCGCACCGACGAAGCCGGATTCGGACAGGGGAGTGTCGCGGATCCGTTGCGGCCCGAACTCCTCGAACAGTCCCAGGCTGACGGCGAAGCAGCCGCCGTACGCGCCCACGTCCTCGCCCATGAGGAACACCCGGGGGTCACGGTTCATGGCATCCCGGATCCCGGCCCTGATGGCTTCCCGGTAGGTGGTTTTCATTCCGGTCCCCGCTCGCTGTAGACAAACCGGGCCAGGTCCTCCAGCGGCTCCGGAGTCCCGGCTTCGGCGAACTCGACGGCGGCCGCCACTTCCGCGTCGGCGTCACCCTGGATGCCTGCCAACTGGTCTTCGCTCAGCTGGCCCGCAGCCTCCAGGGCGTTGCGCAGGAGGGTGATGGGGTCCCGCTCGATCCAGTGCGCCACCTCTGCCTTCTCCCGGTAGCGCTCCGGATCAAACATGGAGTGGGCACGGAAGCGGTAGGTCCGCAGCTCCAGGAAGTGCGGACCCGCGCCCGACCGCACGGCATCCACGGCGCGGCGGGCGGCTTCATGGACGGCGAGGACGTCCATCCCGTCCACTGCCCAGGCCGCGAGCTCGTAGCCGGCAGCCTTCAGCGCAATGTCCGTCTGCGACTCGGAGCGGCGCAGTGCCGTGCCCATCGCATACAGGTTGTTCTCGCAGCAGAAGAGCACGGGCAACTGCCACAGTGCCGCCAGGTTCAGGCTTTCGTGGAATTCTCCCTCGGCCACGGCCCCTTCGCCGAAGAAGCAGGCCGTCACGCGCGCGCGGCCGGCCATCTTGTCCGCCAGCGCTAGGCCGACGGCGAGGGGCAGCCCGCCCGCCACGATCGCGTTGCCGCCGTAGAAGCGGGTGGCGGCGTCGAACAGGTGCATGGAGCCGCCCCGCCCGCGGCAGCAGCCCTGGACGTTGCCATACATTTCGGCGAGGATGGCCCCGGCGGGCACGCCCCGCAGCAGTGCATGGCCGTGTTCCCGGTAGGTTGCCACCACGGCGTCTCCTGCGTCCAGGTTGTCCAGGACGCCCGCAGCCACGGCTTCCTCGCCGATGTAGACGTGCAGGAAGCCCCGGATTTTCGCCTCGCTGTAGAGTTCGATGCACTTTTCCTCCAGCCGGCGCACCCGGAGCATCTGGTGCAGGAGATGCCTCGCGGTGCCGGCCCGGTCCGCGCCGATCCTTTCCGGTGTGCCGGTCATGGTGCCTCCGTGGTGGTTTCGACGGTGGATGTGTCCCCCTCGGGGAGCCCCAGTTCGCGGGCCTTCAGGAGCCTCCGAAGGATCTTTCCGCTGCGGGTTTTCGGCAGCGCCGCGGTGAAGTCCACCATGCGCGGTGCAACTGCGGCGCCGAGCCGCTTGCGCGCGAAACCGATGATGTCCAGGCGCAGCTCTTCGGAGGGCTCCCATCCGGTCCTGAGCTCGACAAACGCCTTGACCACCTCGCCGGCCACCGGGTCCGGGACGCCGATGACCCCCGCCTGGGCCACGGCCGGGTGCTCCATCAGCGAGCTCTCCACCTCGAAGGGGCCGATGAGGTGGCCGGAGGACTTGATGACGTCGTCGCCGCGGCCCACGAACCAGTAGTACCCGTCCGCATCGCGTTTTGCGACGTCTCCGGTGAGGTACCAGCCTCCGGCGAAGCACCTGCGGTAGCGCTCCTCCTCATTGAGGTAGCCCCTGAACATTGATGGCCAGCCGGCGCGCAGCGCCAGTTCCCCCATGGTGTCCGGTTCCGTGACCAGCACGGGGTCGCCGTCACGGACCACCGGCTTGCCGTCCCCGTCCCGCGCGACGAGCGCCGCCTCCACTCCCGGCAGCGGCCGGCCCATGGAACCGGGCCGGATTTCCGTGGCCGCGAAGTTGGCGATCATGATTCCGCCGGTCTCCGTCTGCCACCAGTTGTCGTGGACGGGCAGGCCGAACGCTTCCTGGCCCCAGACCACCACTTCCGGGTTGAGCGGCTCGCCCACGCTGGCCACGAACCGCAGCGCCGAAAGATCGTGCCCGGCGGCCCTCTCCGCGCCGGCTTTCATCAGCATGCGCAGGGCGGTCGGCGCGGTGTACCAGACGGTAACGCGCTGCTCAGCGAGGATCCGGTACCACCGGTCCGCGTCCATCTCCTCCTCGTCCACCACTGTGGTGACGCCGTGCACCAGCGGGGCGATGACACCGTAGGAGGTGCCCGTGACCCATCCGGGGTCCGCTGTGCACCAGTAGGTGTCGCAGGGGTGCAGGTCCAGCGCGAACCGGCCCGTCGCATAGTGGGCGGTGACGGCCTCGTGGACATGGATGGCGCCTTTCGGGGTGCCCGTGGTGCCGCTGGTGAAGTGCAGCAGCGCCATGTCCTCGCCGGAGGTGGGCGCCATGATGCTGTCTGCCGGGGCGGCCGCCAGGAGCCCCGCGAGGTCGAGGGTCCCCGGTTCCGGAGCGCCGTCCGCGTCAATGAGGAAGACGTGCTTGAGATCCGGGAGGCTATCCCGGATCTGGGCCACTTTCTTGCGGTAGAGAGCCCTGGTGGTGACCAGCGCCCGCCCGTGCCCCAGGTGCAGGCGCTGCCTCACGGGCTCCGGCCCGAAGGCGGAAAACAACGGGCAGAAGACGCTTCCGTTCTTGAGGGCGCCCAGCACCGCAACGTACAGCTCGGGGCTGCGGCCGGTGAGCGAGAAGATCCGCTCCCCGCGGCCGATGCCCAGCTGCCGCAGCACAGCGGCAAAACGGTTGGTCTGGCCGGCAAGCTCCAGATAGGTCAGGGAATGAGCGGATCCGTCGGCGCGCACGAACCGCAAGGCCTCGTGGTGGGCCCGCGGCCCGGCGGCATGGCGGTCCACTGCTTCATGGGCTATGTTCAGGCCGCCGCCCCGGAGTCCGGAAAGAGCCCGGCGGGCATCGTCCCAGGAGAACTGGCGGCAGGCGGTTTCATAGTCCTGCAGGTTGGGCCGGACAGGGAAGCCTTGAACGTCCTTGGGGATTCGCTGCCAGCGCATGGGCCGTTCGGTTCCTGCCGTCATGTTCCTATCCGACGCCCCGCAGCCCATGCGGGCAAGGGTAGAAAGTCCCCCGGGAAAGAGGGCCGGCACCCGGACCGGCGCCGCCCGGCCGGGCCTTTCGGCACTGTCAGCTGCGCTCCGGGCAGGTGTCTACTGGAAGCGCACCGGGACCCGGCAACTGTCCTTCCCCGCCCGTGATTGGAGGCACCCGCCATGACTGAAGTAGTCCGCTATGAAGTGGGGTCCGGGACAATCCTGGTCGAGGTGGATGACAACAGCTACGGTGTGGACCATCCCGGCCGGAACGAGCAGGGGATCCTGGACGCCGGCCGCCGGCTGGAGGACGCGCTCGCTGCCGTCCGCCCCGCTGCCGCCGCTGCCGTGGACGCCATGCGGGAAATCGGGCCTGAACACATCGAAGTGGAGTTCGGCGTGAAACTGGCAGGGACGGCAGGGGCGGTCATTGCCCGGAACACCGCAGACGGCCACTTTGTCCTGAGGCTGTCATGGTCGGCCGCAGCGGAGGTCCTGTTTGAGGAAGAGTAGCGGGCCTGCGGGGGAGGGTTTTCCCGGAACAGATAACTGGGCTCCATGCGAAGGGGTGGCCTGATGTATGAATTCCTGGACAGGGTTGACGCCGGCCGGAAACTGGGGCTCATGTTGGAACGGTTCCGGGCGGAAGATGTGCTGGTCCTGGGGCTGCCCCGCGGAGGGGTTCCGGTGGCGGCCGAAGTTGCGAAGGCCCTGAATGCGCCGCTGGACGTCATCGTGGTGCGGAAACTCGGCCTTCCGTTCCAGCCTGAAGTAGCCATGGGAGCCATAGGTGAAGGCGGCGCGCGGGTCCTCAACCAGCGCGTCATCTCGCTCGCCGGAGTCACGGAGGATGACCTTGAGGCCGTTGAGCGGCGCGAGCGCGTGCGGCTGGAGTCCAGGCTGGAGCGCTACCGCCAGGGGAGGCCCCGGAAGGACCTTGCCGGGCGCACTGCCATCGTTGTGGACGACGGCATCGCAACGGGGTCGACGGCGCGTGTTGCCTGCCAGGTTGCACGCCACCTGGGCGCCGCAAAGGTGATCCTGGCAGTTCCTGTGGCCCCGGCGGACGCGATGGGAACACTGTCCGAGCCGGACCAGGTCTATTCCCTGATCAGCGCCCGGAACTTCCAGGCCGTGGGGTACTACTACCGCGACTTCTCGCCCACCACCGACGAAGAGGTGGTGCAGCTGCTCGATGCCGCCGCGCTGCGGGAACGCCTCGCCGGGGCTGGGGCTGCGGGCACCGACCAGGATGTGGAGATCGCGGTGGACGGGGTGGCGCTCCACGGCGATCTGCACCTCCCGGAACCCTGCAATGCAGTGGTGGTGTTCGCCCACGGCAGCGGGAGCAGCCGGCACAGCCCCCGCAACCGCTACGTTGCCTCAGTCCTGCAGGGGGCGGGCCTGGGCACACTGCTGCTGGACCTGCTCACCCCGGCCGAGGAGATGGACCGCGGGAATGTCTTCGACATCGCCCTGCTGGCGGAGCGGCTGGCCGCGGCAACCCGCTGGCTGAACGGCAGGAGTGACACAGCGGGATGCAAGGTGGGCTACTTCGGCGCCAGCACCGGCGCGGGTGCCGCCTTGTGGGCGGCAGCCGATCCTGACACGGAAGTGGACGCCGTCGTTTCCCGCGGCGGCCGCCCGGACCTCGCCGGGCCGCGGCTGGCGGCGGTGCGCGCACCCACCCTGCTGGTGGTAGGGGGCGCCGACACCCAGGTCCTGGCCCTGAACCGCCAGGCAATGGACCGGATGCGGGCGCCGGTCCGGCTGGAAGTGGTGCCGGGGGCAACCCACCTGTTCGAAGAACCCGGAACGCTCACCCAGGCCGCAACCCTCGCCAGGGAATGGTTTGCGCGCTACCTGCTGCCGGGGAGCCAGGCCGGCAACTAGGCGCCGGCAGGCACCGCGGCAGGGGATTTCCGCCCCAGCTCGGCAGTCCGCTTCACCGACCACCACAGCAGCACCACCAGGAGCACATTGCGCGTGGTGAGGATCGCCGCCATCACCGGGTGGGCGTGGATCAGCGGCGTATAGAACAGGGGATAGATCACGAACGTGGTCATGGCGATGCCCATGAGCAGAGCTGCCGGGACCTTCCACCTGTTCCAGTCGTGGGTAAGCCCGGCGATGATCACCGGCGCCAGCCAGATGATGAACTGCGGCGAACCCACCTTGTTGAACACGATGAACGCCGTGACCATCATGAGGGAACCCTCAAGGAACAGCTCCTCCCGTTCGGCGCCGCGGTTCAGGGCCCGCACCAGCAGGACGGCGGCCACCACCGCGGCCAGGATCAGCAGCGGCTGCATCAGGAAAGCCGCAGTCCCCGCGCCCGGGCCGTAGACCTCCGTGGAGTTGATGGCGGTGTTGTCCGCCATCCTGGAACCGGCGATGTTGAAGACGCTCAGCCACACCCACGGGGTGGAGAAGGTGGCTTCAAGCTGCATGCCGCGCTCGCCCTGGTTCAGGAGGAAGTCCATGATGTGCCGGAGGCCGCCGGACATCCACGTTCCCAGCGCAACGACGGCGGTCACGGCGACGCCTGAGAGGACCACCTGGACCCGCTTCCGGCTGGCTATCACGATGGGTACCAGCACAGCCGCGGGCCATACCTTGATCCAGGTGGCGACGCTGAGCAGGATGCCGGCCACCACAGGACGCTGCGCCGCGTACAGCAGCGCGATCAGCACGATCGGCGCGGTGATGCCTTCCACCCGCGCGAAGCTGAGGTAGCCCATGAAGACGGTGAAGAACAGCCACCACCAGGCGGGCGCAATGCCGCCCGCCTTCCGCGGTCCGCGGGTGAGGAAGGCAAGCCCGACGGCGTTGAGGGCTGTGATGATCAGGAACCAGACGAGGAGGTACAGGTCCGGTCCCGCGATGTTGGCGAGGAAGATGGGGAGCTGCGCCAGTACCGGGTAGACCCAGGGGCTGATCTTCCCGTCCAGGTCCTGCGGGTTGTAGCCGTCCACGGCCCACTGGCGGTACTGCTCGGTGTCGCTGAACGTATCGCCGTGCAGGAAGAAGGACGCCATCCAGCCCAGGAAATAGAGATGGACGACGGCGAAGCCCCACCACACGGAGGACGGGCGGGCGAACCAGTCCACCACCTTGGCGGGGAGGACTTTGGTGCGGACGGTCACCAGCCGGTCAAAGAACTTCGCGGAAATGTCAGGACTCCTTCAGCGCGGGAGCCGCTGCGGGCGTCTTCTTACCCAGCAGGTAGAGGCGGCGGACGCTCCACAGGAACAGGACCACGAGGAGGACGTTGCGGATGGTCAGCACCAGCGCCATCCAGGGGTTGTTGTGGCTCAGGGCGTCGTAGAAGAGCGGGTAGATGAAGTACGTGGCCACGGCGATAAAGATCAGCATGGTGGCAGGGACGCGCCATTCCCGCCAGCTGTGGGCCAAACCGACGGCGACGGCGGGGGCGAGCCACACCATGAACTGCGGGGAGCCCACCTTGTTGAAGACAACGAACGCGGTGGCCAGCGTAAGGGCGCCGGCCAGGAGCAGTTCAGTGCGGTCCACGCCGCCGCTGACTTTTCCGTTATGGAGCGCCCAGAACGTCAGGGCCGCCACCAGCAGTGCCGCCAGGACCAGGAGGGGCTGCATCAGCACTGACATCAGCGCCGTGCCGGGGCCGTCCACCTGCATGGAGTTGATGTCCGTGTTCATGTACATCCGGGAACCGCCCACGTTCAGGACGGACAGCCAGAGCCAGGGCGTGGTGAAGGTGGCCTCCAGCTGCATGCCGCGGTCACCCTGCTGGGTGAGGAAGTTCAAAAGCTTGGGGACGCTGCCCACCGCAGCGGCCAGCGCGACGACCCCCGCCGTCGTCGTGATTCCTGCCAGGACCACCAGGATGCGGTTCCGCACGACCGCGAACAGGGCCAGCATGACCGCTGCCGGCCAGACCTTCACCCAGGTGCCGATGGCCAGCAGGACGGAGGCGATGAACGGCCGGCCCACGCCGTAAGCGAGGGCGACCAGGACCAGCGGGGCGGTGAGCCCGTCCACGCGGGCGAAGCCGAGCCAGCCCATCAGCAACGTGAAGACCAGCCACCACCAGGCGGCGGGGATCGCGTTGCGGTCGCGGCCGCGGTTGGTGAGCTTCAGCAGGGCCCAGCCGTTGAGCAGCGTGGTCATCAGCACCCACAGGAAAAAGAACGGTCCGGGGCCGGCGACGCCCGCGACGGCCATGGGGATCAGCGCCAGGATGGGGTAGACCCAGGGGCTGGGGCCGCCGGTCAGGTTGGCGTCGTTGAAGCCTGCCATGGCCCAGTCGCGGTAGATGAAGGTGTCGCTGAAGGCTTCGCCGCGCAGGGACACCGAGGCGGCGAAGACCAGGAAGACCATGTGCACAACGATGAATCCGCCCAGCAGTCCGCGCCCGGTGTTCAGCCGCGCCCGGGCGGGTGCGGGAAGGATGACATTGCGGATCCGGGTGAGTCTGCCGAAGAAAGCGTCCGTGGAAATGGCGGGATCCTTGTCAGTTTGTGGCACGCGTATGGTGCTGCGCTGGTTGCTTGGTTCTGCCGCCTGGCGGTTGTTCAGGGGCATGGGAACCGTCCGAAAACAGCGCCCACTCCTGTCCAACTCTAATTCAACCGCTTGGAGCCCGATGACTGTTGCAAGTCCACGGAAAGCCATATCCCTCTCTGACCTGCGGCTTTTATCTAAAGTTGCTGGCAGTTTAACGTTCGGGAAACATTGGGCGGGGCACACCGATGCCCGCTTCGTCTGCAGCCTTGGGGAGCGCAGGTGCCTGTTCACCCCCCGTCCCTCGACCTACAAAGGCTAGACCCATGAACTTCCCCCTCACCCTGACCGTCGCCGACCGCCACAGCATGGACGCTGAGCTCGACGCCGCCGTGACGGCCGCCAAGGCCCAGGCACTCGCCGGCAAGCGCCACGGCATCCTGGTCACACGCCTCGGCGTCGACAAGTTCACTGTTGCCCTCAGCGAGGCAGTCCCCTTCGGCCTCACCCGCGAACACCAGGCCTGGTAGCCGGGCGGCCGGTCCGCGTTACCGGCGCTTTAGCTGTGCCCGGTGCTGCGGAGCCGTTTCCGGGCCCTTCCTGCTCTCTTCGGTTCCTGATGCGCGGCCGTGCATCAGAAGGTTAGCCAACCGTGACCTTCCAATCGTTCCGTCCCGGCGCATCGCCCGTTACTGTCGACAGCACCATCCGGGACAACGGAGAAGAGGCACGATGAGCATCGACATCGAGATTGGTACAAGCCTCAGCAATGAGGACGCAGCGCACTTTGCGGCCAAGACGGAAGCAATCACCTCAGCGATGCAGAGGGTGCGGGAATTGCATGCGGCTTACAGCTGGGTGTGGACGGACGAGATCCGCTGCCGGGGCTGCAACGCCAGCCTGGACATACCGCTGCTGGCCAGCACGAACGTGAGCGCCGACAAGGCCTTCCAGGCACACCAGTCCGCCCAGCTGGATGCCCTCTTGGCTGCTGGCGGACATCAGCGCGGGGAATCCGGCTAGCGGTACCAGCCCACGGAACGGTCGTAACTGGACACCAAGGCTCCCGTGCCTGATGCGCCGCTTCCGCCCGCCGGAAAGTAGATGGCCCCAAACTCGGCGCCTTGGGCTTCGATCCGTTTGCGTGCCCAGGCCTTGGCGGCTTCGATGTCCGTTTCCGGGATGCTTTCGCGGGTGTTGTTTCCAGCGCTGAGATGGATGTCCAGCTGGTACTCCCCGGGCTGGGAGGCTCCGGCATGGTGGCCTGGATCCCGCTCATCGCGCCTGCTGACCATCACCTGCGCCAAGGCATGGAGGACGGACGGGTCCTTGGCGGTGCTGCCATGCTGCTGTTGTTCCATCCGCAGCGCTGAAACCACGTTCTCCACGGTGTCCCCGTCGCTGACCACGTACGACGCTCCGGCGACGTCCGCCTCCGAGCCCCCAACGCTTTCCAAGTACTGCATAAATTGCTCGGAGCTGGACTGTCTGGAGTTCATGCACCCTCCCTGAGGGCTATTCGCGGCAAATGCCGACCCGCCCAACACTAGACCCATATGGGTCCCCTGAACGGGTGCTCCCGGGACCGATTTGGACGCAACGGGCGGCCGGCCCGCGCGGAGGCCTGTGCACACCTTCCATTTCCACTGTATCCCCGCAGGTGGGGCTTGCGGCAAGGCCCGGGCGCGGCCGGATAATCGCAGGGCCGGAAACCAGGAGAACTGGAGCAAGCGGAATGACAGGGCATGCGGTAGTGATTGTGGGCGGCGGCCCGACGGGGCTGATGCTGGCAGGGGAGTTGGCGCTGGCGGAGGTTGATGTGGCCGTTGTGGAGCGGCGCCCCAACCAGGACCTCGCCGGAGCGCGGGCGGGCGGGCTTCATGCGCGGACCCTTGAAGTCCTGGACCAGCGAGGCATCGCGGGGAGGTTCCTCGCCGAGGGCCAGGTGGCCCAGGTGGCGGGCTTCGCCGGCACCCGCCTGGACATCAGCGACTTTCCCACCCGCCATCCCTACGGGCTGGGCCTGTGGCAGAACCACATCGAACGCATCCTGGCCGGCTGGGTGGCGGAGCTGGCCGTAACGTTCTACCGCGGATGCGAGGTGACCGGCCTGGCGCAGGATGGCACCGGCGTCGGCCTCCACCTCAAGGACGGCAGGAAGCTGCGGGGGGACTACGTGGTGGGGTGCGACGGCGGCAGGAGCCTCGTCCGTAAGGCTGCGGGCATCGGGTTCCCCGGCTGGGAGCCCACCACCAGTGCGCTGATTGCCGAGGTGGAGATGACAGGCCAGCCGGAGTTCGGCGTGCACCGGAACGCTTTTGGCATCCACTCCTTTGGCCGGCGGGAGTACAAGATCGTGGACGGCAAGGTGGTTTACCCGGACAGCGGGCCGGTGGGGGTGATGGTGGCCGAGGAACACGTGGGTCCCGCAACGGAACCCACGCTGGCTGATCTCAGCGCGGCCCTGATTGCCGCCTGCGGCACGGACTACGGGGCCCACAGCCCCACCTGGATTTCCCGGTTCACGGACATGACGCGCCAGGCCGCTGCCTACCGTTCGGGGCGGATCCTCCTCGCGGGCGACGCGGCGCACGTGCATGCCCCGGACGGCGGACAGGGCCTGAACATCGGGGTGCAGGACGCGGTGAACCTGGGCTGGAAGCTGGGGCAGGTGGTCCATGGAACAGCCCCGGACGGGCTCCTGGATACCTACCATGCCGAGCGCCACCCGGTGGCTGCCCGCGTGCTGCGCAACACCATGGCGCAGAGTGCACTGCGCCGCCCGGACCCGCGGATCGAGGCGGCAGGGGAAGTTGTTGCCGAACTCCTGGGGATGGAGGAACCGCGCCGGCATTTCGCGGCAATGCAGTCCGGCCTGGACGTTCACTACGACGTCGGCAAGGGACACCCGCTGCTCGGGCGGCGGATGCCCGACGTCGAGCTCGCCGCCCGGGAAGGACCCCGCACGGTCTATTCGCTGCTGCATGACGCCCGGCCCGTGCTCCTGAACTTCGGGGTGCCGGGCGCCTTCGACAATCTTCCGCGGCCGCCACGGGTGAAGCTGGTGGACGCCGAATACGGCGGGGCATGGGAGCTGCCCGCGCTCGGGGAGGTCCCGGCGCCTGCCGCAGTCCTCGTCCGGCCGGACGGGCATGTGGCCTGGGTGGGTGGCGGAAGCGACGCCGGCCTCAGGGAGGCGCTGGCCAGATGGTTCGGACCCGCTACGCCGCCGGCTTCGGTGCCAAGCCTTTGACCCCCCCTTTCATTACTCCACGCTTCGGGCCGTGACCCCGTATTGCCCAGGGAGTCAGTGCGTTTCACCCCCGATTGAACAGCACGCTTACGGGTGGTTGGTTTGAACCACCGGCCTCGAAAGGAAAGAAAGAACAATGACGGAACACTTTGACCTCACGCCGCAGCGCCTGCGCCACGTCCTGGGCCATTTCGCCTCCGGACTGACCGTCATCACCGCCGCCACGGACAACGGCCCCGTTGGCTTCACCTGCCAGTCGTTTTCGTCGCTCTCCCTGGACCCCGCCCTGGTCACCTTCAGCCCTGCACGAAGCTCCAGCACCTGGCCGCGGCTGCGCGACGCGGGCCGGTTCACCGTGAACATCCTGCCCGCGGAACACCAGCACCTGGCAGCCCGGTTCGCCCGCTCCGGCACCGACAAATACGCCGGCGTCAACTACTCTGCGTCACCCCTGGGCAATCCCGTACTGGACCAGGCGCTCGCCTGGGTGGACTGCGAACTGCATGAGGAGTACGACGGCGGCGACCACACCATTGTGGTGGGTGCTGTCCGCGCACTGGGGGCGCGGGAGGGCGCCGAGCCGCTCCTCTTCTTCAAGGGCGGCTACTTTGAAGGAGTGGAACCCCGTGCCAATCGGCAGGAGAAGGTGGCATGACGGGGCCAGGTCCCGGCAGCCCCTTGACCGCGTTTTCTTCAGCGCGGGTTTTCGAGTGAGATGGCTTCCAGGTGCTCGGGAATGCGGGCTTTCCATCCCAGTTGGCGTTTGATGCGGGCCCGGAGGGCGTCGGAGGCGTCCGGCTCTCCATGCGTGACGTAGGTCATCGACGGGGCCTGATGGGCGGTCCTCATCCATTGGATCAGTTCGCTGGAGTCGGCGTGGGCGGACAGTCCTTCCATCTGGATGACTTCTGCTTCGATCCTGACGTCCTGTCCGTAGATCCGTAGGCATTTTTCGCCTGCGGCGAGTGATGCGCCCCGTGTTCCACCGGCCTGGTATCCGCTGAGGATAATGGCGTTGCGCCGGTCCGGCCCGTAGGCCGTGAGGTGGTGCAGGATCCTGCCGCCGGTGAGCATGCCGCTGGCGGAGATGATGATCATGGGTCCGCCGCGCAGGTTGAGCAGTTTTGACTCGTCGGGGCTGCGGACGGGGGTGGCCACTTTGTACATGGCTTCGAATTCGTCCTGCTTGAGCCTGTGTTCTTCGCGATGGCGCTGATACATGCCGGATGCGTCGATTGCCATTGGGCTGTTGAGGTAGACGGGGATGGAGGGGATCGCATGTTTGGCGAGGAGCCGCGACAGGTGCAGCAGGACCGTTTCGGCCCGGCCGACGGCGAACGCGGCAATCATGATGACGCCGTTTCGCTTGGCCACCCGGGTGATGATGTCGCCGAGTTCAGTTTCCGGGTTGCCCTGCGGGTGTGTCCGGTTGCCGTAGGTGGATTCGGTGACCAGTACATTGACGCGCCCCAGCGCTCTCGGCGCGTACATCAGGGGGTCATCGGCCCGCCCCAGGTCTCCGGTGAAGTGGATAGTCCGGCCGGCAAGTTGGAGGTGCACCTGGGCCGCGCCGAGGATGTGGCCGGCAGGAAGGAACGTTGCTTCAATGCCCCCGGGCAGGGGGAACGGAGAGTCGAAGTCCCGGGTTTTGAAACTGTCGAGCGATCGGACGGCGTCCTGGGCTGTGTAGAGGGGCACGGGAGGGTGATGGGTTGATGATGCCCTGTGGTCTGCGTAGCGGGCTTCCTCTTCCTGGAGGTATCCGCTGTCGGGAAGCAGCAGCTTGCACAGTTCGGCCGTGCCCGGTGTGGCATAGACGGGGCCGTGGAATCCGTCGCGCACCAGTGCAGGGATGTATCCGCTGTGATCCAGATGGGCATGGGTGAGGACAACGGCATCGATGTTCGCGGGACTGACCTGGAAAGGTACGCGGTTACGGTCGCGAAGGTGTTTATAGCCCTGGAACAGGCCGCACTCTACAAGGACCCGGTGGCCTTGCGACCGGATCAGGTATCTGGAACCTGTCACTGTGTCGGCTGCGCCGAGAAACCGCAGCGTCGGGGGATGCTGTTCTCTCATAGCAGCTCCTTCGGACACCTCACTCAGCTCAGAGGCTTCCTGGTGTCAGCCGTGGGAATCCTGGGAAGCGGCTGGCCGACGACCCCGCAAAGCTCGGCGGTGATTTTGCGGGGCACAACGGTGGTGCCGGTGTGGTTGTGGGGCGCTGCCAGGTTACCCGCGGGTGATGGGGAGCTTCTTCGGCGCCGCGGGCAGGCCCTGCTCGGGCAGCGGGGCACGGACTTCCAGGACCCCGTTGACGTAGGTGGCCTTGATGTCTTCTTCCTTAACCCCTTCAGGGAGCGGGATGTTCCGGCTGAATGACCCGTAGCGGAACTCCGACCGGTAGCGTCCTTTGTCCTTGTGCTCTTCTTTTTCCTGGCGCTCGGCGCGAATCCGCAGGAACCCGTCGTCCATGGTCACTTCGACGTCTTTGTCCGGATCGACGCCGGGCATCTCAGCACGCACCACAAGCGTTTTACCGTCGACGAACTCTTCGACCCGGATGGGGGCGGGGCCTGTTGCCGAGTCGAACATGCGCTCTACGGAGTCCAGCAGCTCGGCCGGGGATCGCAATACGGTGTTGAAGGGGGAGGTCCACCGGGTCGATGCAAAAGGGGACCATTTGAGCAGATCAGACATGACGGGTTCTCCAGATTCCATGCAGGCAAAGGGCCGCGTGAGGGGCCGGTGTCAATCCAGTTAACACCTGCGGATGTGGTCCAGATAGGGACAAAAGACCCTCCTCCCGGGAGCCTTCGCACACGGTCTGCGTTCATGCCCGGAGCCCGGAAAATAGCGGATTTCGCACTTCATCCCTAACCTTCACTGACCTAAGGACTTAAGCCTCTGAAAGCCAGGCAACCGTAGCTTGAAGCTGGAAGCATAACCAGCGTGGCGCTGCACCACTCCCCGCTGGCGGCCGCACTCGAGCACCAAAGATTCCACCCCTTCAAACAAGGAAGAAAGCCATGTCGGCATCATCAGCACATCCGGGAATCGGCGCACGCCACCACCGCACGCCCCTCGAAATCACAGCCCTGGGCGCTGGAGCAGTTTTCGCTCTGGTGGGCGTCCTCGGTTTCATCCCCGGGGTCACCACGAACTATGCGGAAATGACCTTTGCCGGCACTGAGTCCGGCGCGATGCTCCTCGGCATTTTCCAGGTGTCCATCCTGCACAACATTGTTCACCTGCTCTTCGGAGCCGCCGGCCTGCTCATGGGCAGGTCCGCACTCCAGTCGAAGTACTACCTCATCGGTGCGGGCGCCCTCTATCTGGTGATCTGGCTCTACGGGCTGCTGATTGACCAGGCGTCGTCTGCCAACTTCATCCCAGTGAACACGGCAGATAACTGGCTCCACGTCGTTCTGGGAGTCGTCATGCTCGCCGTGGGGATCTTGCTTGGCCGCGGTACCGGCCAAGCGAAAGCGCGCTGATCCGCCCGGCAGCTGATCCGCCCGTCTGTCCTGCGGATCCCGATGCACCCGGGAAGCAGCCGGCTTGCCAGGGAAACAGTCCAATGACGTGCGAGGGATGATGTTGTGAACCGCGGGACCGGGGACCGGCACCATCCCCACGGGCCGGAACTGGACGAGATCCGGGCCCTGGCCCGGCCGCTGCAAACGGCTTCCCGACACCTGGACGGCCTGGTGGATTTATGTGCCCGGGCACGCTTCGTCTGCCTGGGCGAGGCTTCACACGGCACGCAGGAGTATTACCAGTGGCGGGCAGCCCTCAGCCGTCGTCTCATCGAGGAACACCAATTCAGCTGGATTGGGGTGGAGGGCGACTGGCCGGACTGTTGGCGCATCAACCGCTGGGTCCGCGGCCAAACCGACCAGAACCTCGATGCCCGGCAACTATTGGCCGGCTTCGAGCGGTGGCCCACCTGGATGTGGGCCAACCAGGAAGTGGCAGAGTTCCTCACCTGGCTGCGCGAATGGAATCTGGCCCGACCGGAAGAACAGCGCACCGGCTTCTACGGACTGGATGTCTATTCCCTGTGGGATTCCCTGAGGGAAATCTTCGGCTGGCTCAACGCCAACGCACCCGAGGCCATGCCGGCAGCAATGAAGGCCTGGCAGTGCTTTGTACCGTTCCGGGAAGACCCCCAGCGGTATGCCTCGGACACCCGCCTGGTACCACGATCCTGCGAGGCGGACGTGGTGATGCTTCTGGCCGAGGTGCACCGGCAGACCTTCGGCCGGGTGGAGGACGATGCTGCAGCTTTTGACGCAGTGCAGAACGCCATCGTGGCGGCAAACGCCGAACGCTACTACCGGACCATGATCCGCGGTGACCGGCAATCCTGGAACATCCGGGACCACCACATGAGCGACACCATAGACCGGCTGGCACGCCACCACGGCCCCGGCTCCAAGGGACTGGTCTGGGCGCACAACACGCATATAGGCGACGCCAGGGCAACGGATATGGCGCTGGACGGCATGGTCAACATCGGCCAACTCATGCGCCTGCGCCATCACGGATCAGTAGTCCTCGTCGGCTTCGCGTCCTATGGGGGATCCGTCACTGCCGCGCCGGCCTGGGGTCTCCCGGAAGAGGTCATGAACGTCCCGGCAGCCGTACCCGGAAGCCACGAAGACCTCCTCCACGCGGCACTCGAAAGCCCGTCCACTCTCGTGTTCGGACCGGACCGGGCGGGCCACTGGCTCTCCTCCTGGCGCGGCCACCGCGCCATCGGGGTTGTCTACAACCCCGACCGCGAAAAAGGCAACTACGTCCCCACGACCATGGGCCACCGCTACGACGCATTGCTGTGGTTCCCGCAAACAACAGCGCTGCGGCCGCTCCACCATGAACACCTGCCCGGCGAACCTGAGCTCGAAACCGAACCGACAGGCTTCTAAGCGATGCCTCGAGACAGAAGCGTAACCCTGATTGCGGTAGGGCCCGGCGAGGCGATCGAAAGGAAAGACAAGTGACCAGCACCGGTTCGTTCTTGATTATTGTTGGTTTTGACGGTTCCGGGCATTCCCGGGCAGCACTGGACTGGGCCATGGATGAGGCCCGCCAGCGCCACGGCCAGCTCCGCCTCGTCACAGCCTGGAACAAGGCTCCGTTGGCGTGGTATCCGGCTGTCCTGGAAACGGCGGCAGGCGAAATTGCCGCCGAAGAGTCTCCAGAGCAAGCCGCGCGGACGCTTCAGGGTGAGGCGCTGAAGACCGCTGCAGACGGAGGCGTGACCGCCGCAGGACACCTCGTCAATACCAACTCACCCGCTTCGGCAATACTCGACGCCGCCAAGGACGCGGACCTTATCGTCGTCGGTTCCCGGGGTCATGGCGGTTTTCCCGGGTTGCACCTGGGCTCGGTTTCGACGCAGGTCGTCAATCACGCACAATGTCCTGTTCTGGTGGTCCACTCCAAGGCGTGACCTCCCCGGAGCTTCCCTTCACTGGTCCCAATGGACATGCCCTTTCCAGCCGGCACAAAGATGCAGTTCCCGCGGGATGCGATGCGGACCGTGCCCTGTTGTAGGGCGCAGTCCGGGCGTAGACTTAAATCGCCTGCAGGTAACCATCAGATGACGCCGGGTCGTTCAGGACATGAGAATGTCCGGGCCTTCTCTTAGCGAGATCGCGAAGGTACCTGCAGGTTCTGCGCTTAAGGACTTGCGCGGCGCTTGCAAGCAGAATCCCTGCGTTCGAGCGATGCGCAGGTGTCGTCGGGAACGCCCGGAATCCACTGGAATTGCCCTTGCGGTACCGGAAAGTAGGCGAGAAACTAGTTATACGTTCTTCGAAAGAAGGACGGGAACGAACAACCAGGGGAACCTTGGAACACGCCGTGGATCTGATCCATGGTGGTCTGCCGGTGACGAGGCAGGAAGCGCCGGGATTCCCGCAAGTTCGGGAGATGATGTTCGTCATAACGGAATCAAAACAGTCGAAGCCCCTTCAGCCTGGCTGATGGGGCTTCCCCTTATTCGGCGCCAGGCCACGCCCCCTGCTCAGAGCAGCCGTTCCCGGCCGTTTACCCTCACCCCAAACCCCGTAGCGCAGTCGTGGTCATCAGCGCCGGCTGGCCATCCTCAAGGCAACGAAGCGGCAGAGCCTGGCGGCTCAGGAGGAATCGGCGGCCCGGAAGCTGGCTCCGCCGTCGGTGGAAACGACGAGCCTTTCGGCGGTCGCGGCCCAGATCCGTGGCTTGCCTTCAGCGCCGGTTACAGCTGTCATTGCCTGGACCTGACCCTCGATTTGGCCGGTGCGGGTCCAGGTTCTTCCGGCGTCGGCGGAGTAATGCACGGTCCCGCCGGGTTCGACGCCGATGACCTCCGTGGCGCCGGCGAAGGCGACGAACTGGACAATGGGGGCTGTGGCGTTTAGTTCCCAGGTTTTCCCGCCGTCGGTGGAGCGCTGGAGCCCTTCGCGGGTGGTGGCCAGAACGGTGTCGCTCTCCGGGGTGCCTGCCAGGACGGCCGGAACGAAGCCCGCCCTTGCCGGGGTCCAGGTTTTTCCGTCCGGGCTGGTTTGAAGCGTCCCGTCGTAGGCGACGATGCCGGACGCGGTGGCGGCGAGGGCGTGAAAATCAGATTCGCCCTGGCGGGAGAGCTGTTCCCATGTCTTGCCGCCATCGACGGACCTGATCAGGCCCATGGGGTTGGGCAGATCGGAGCCGGGGCCGGGATGTCCGGATGCGTAGAAGACACCTTGGTCAGCCGCGCCGGTAAAGCCCATCAGATCGTTGGTGGCGCCAATTTTGGTGCCCGGTAGTTTGGTGACGTCAAACAGGCCTTCATGGGTGGCAAGCAGCACCTGGTCCGTTTTGCGGTTTACGGTCAGGCCGTGGACATGGGAGCTGGGCAGCCCGGAGGTGGCGGTTGCCGGGGCAGGGCCGGCGCCCGGACTACCGGGTGTAGCGCCTGGGACGCAGGCGGAGAGGGTAAGCAGGAGGGCAGCGGCGGTGAACGCGGCCGAGGACCTGCCGGTGGTCAGAACACGCATGCCGAGGATCCGGTCATCGGGGCCGGAACGGCCGCGGGGAGTCCTGCGCGGCGAAGCGTGGCAACCGCAGGGGCGCAGGCCGGCTCGGTCATGGGTCCTCCTTCGCGGACAACGTTTATGTTCAAGACTATCGGCCCAATGGCGGGACGCTGTCCGGTACAACGAGCCTGCGGCGGGTTCCGTTTCACCCCGGTCAGCCGGCCGGGGCGGGTAGGGATTTCGGCCCTTGCGGTGGACTTTAGGCGGCATCACACTGGGGGCAACAATGGCAGGCACCTCCTGAAGGGCATAAGTCATAGGCGGTGAAGTGTTCAGGATCGCGGCGGGCTTGGACGGTTCTGCACCGTCCGGGCACAGCTCCCGGGATGCCCGGGGTGAGCAGGATAGCCGTGACCGCTGACCATTCCTCCCACCACATGCACCGGGGAGCGGGGGCGCGGGGCGGAGCGGTTCCTGCCGGACCGGGCATCCGGGGCAGGATCCAGGCGCTATGGCACACTGTGGTCGGCGCCGTCGGCCTGATCATGGGCCTGTTGCCGCACGTTCTGCACCACATCGGCCTGCTCGCCGGGACTGCCCTGGTGGCAGGGTCCGGCGGCACGGCACTTTTCGGCGCGCTGGGGCTTCTGGCATCGGTTCCCCTGCTGGTCCGGCTTTACCGGCGGTTTGGCAGCTGGATCGCACCGGTGCTGGGACTGCTGGTTTTCGCCGCCATGTTTTCCCTGTCCGCGTTTGTCATAGGTCCCGCGATCAGCGGCACCGGGACGGACATAACCCCCGGACCGGTGCCCACCGTGGATCACTCCGGAGGGCATACCGGCGGCCACTGAACGTCCGGGTTCGTGTGAGCGCGCCAGCTCGTGGGGTATCCGGGAAACATCTGTTTTCCTCGGGCCGTTTGACCCTTTCCCCGTGCCGTGGTGCGGCCAATACTTTCCGGTATGAGCACTAGCCCGGAGCCGCAGCTCCCCATACCCAGGCCGTCGGGGCCTTGGGCGCAGGGGCTGCTGACGGTCCTTATCGCGGCCACCGCGGTGTACCTGGTCACGAACCACTGGCTGCATGTCCTGGACGCGTTGCCGTACCTGTGGGTGGTGCTGATGATGTCGATGCATCTCTTCATGCATGGCGGCCACGGCCATGCCGGTCACGGTGGCGCTGGCCGTGGTGCGGGCCGGCCGCACTCCGGAGGGGGTGCCGGGCATGCCCACTGACTACGGGTATGACCTGTGGTGGCTGGTTATCCTCAATTCGGCAGTGTTCATCATTTTCGCGTTCAGTTTTGTCCGGCCCAGGACGAAGCTGGACTGGCGCGCCCTGGGCGGTTTCTCTGCTTTCATCGTGGCGCTCTTTACCGAGATGTACGGTTTTCCCCTGACCATCTATCTGCTGTCGGGCTGGCTGGGGAACCGGGTCCCGGGCCTGGACCTGCTGAGCCATAACACGGGTCATTTGTGGCAGGACCTCACGGGCTGGCAGGGGGACCCACACCTGAGCCCGCTGCACCTCCTCAGCAATGTGCTGATCGCAGCCGGTTTCATGTTGCTTTACCTGTCCTGGCAGGTCCTGTTCGCCGCGCAGCGCGAGCACCGGCTGGCCACGTCGGGCCCCTACGCAAAGGTGCGGCATCCGCAGTACATGGGGTTTTTGACGATCATGGCCGGGTTCCTGCTGCAGTGGCCCACGCTGCTGACACTGCTGATGTTCCCGGTCCTGGTCATCGTGTACCTTCGCCTGGCCCGGAAGGAGGAGCGGATGATGGAGGCCGAGTTCGGCGAAGCCTATGCCGCGTACCGCCGGGAGGTCCCCGGCTTCGTCCCCCGGTCCGGTCGGGGCCGTGCCGGGACCGGGCAGAAGTTGCAGGAAGGCCCGTGACAGCCATGCGGGCGACGACGGCCTGAAGGGTGGCATCATGCTGTTCCTGGCGGTAAAGAACCTCGTCCAGGAGAAAACCCGGCTGCTGATCAGCGTGGGCGGGGTCGCGTTCAGCGTGCTGCTGATCATGAGCATCCAGGGCCTGTATCAGGGCTGGAGCAACAAGATCGGTGAGTACATCCGCACCGTCCCTGCCGATTACTGGATCACCCAGACGGGCGCGACGGACATGTTCCACACCCCCTCCGTGCTGCCCCTGACCGTCAGGGATTTTCTGAGCGGGGTTGACGGTGTCGCCAGCGCCAAGCCCTTCAGCGGCCGCCGGGTGGCGTTCGCGCATAACGGCAAGGACATCAACCTCTACGTCATTGCCGATGACACGGAGAATAATGTCGGCGCACCCGCCCGGGTGGTCGAGGGCAAAGCCGTGCCCGATAAGGGCGAAATCATCATCGACCGGGTGGTAGGGCGCAGCCAGGACATCAGGATCGGGGACACCATCCCCGTCGCAGGCAGGACGCTGAAGGTCGCCGGCTACTCCGAGGGCGGATACATCCTCAGCTTCTCCTTCGCGTTCACCACCAAGGAAGACGCCGAAAGGATCCTGCAGCTCCCCGGAGCCACCAACTTCTTCCTTGTCACCGTCAAGGACGGCACCGACGCCGGCGCGGTCGCATCCCGGATCGAAGCGGACCCCGCGGTGGACGCGATCACCAAGGACAGGTTCGTGGAGAACAACACAAACATCGTCCGGGACACCTTCCTGCCCATCATCCTGGTGCTGCTCTTAATCGGGATTGCCGTGGGCATGACCGTGATCGGCCTGACCATCTTCACCTCAACCATCGAAAAAGCGCGCGAATACGGTGTCCTTAAAGCGATCGGGGTAAGCAACCGCCAGCTCTACACCGTTGTGATCGAACAGGCCATCACGGCCGCCGTGCTCGGGTACCTCGTCGGGGCAGGCCTTGCCTTGGCCGTCAGCGGGGCCGCGGGACTCTATGTCCCGGAGTTCATCACGGAAATCCGCTGGCTGGACGCCGCCTGGATCCTCGCGGTCACACTGGTGATGGCCGTTGTGGCTTCACTGCTGCCGGTGCGCCGGCTGTCACGGATCGACCCGGCGGAGGTGTTCCGGGCATGAGAATTGTCGACGTCCAGGACGTGTCCAAGACCTTCGGGTCCGGGCACACCGCCGTGACCGCGGTGGAGCACGTGTCCCTGAGCGTTGGCCCCGGGGACATCGTGCTCGTCATGGGCCCCTCCGGATCCGGGAAAACAACCCTGCTGTCCATGATCGGCACGCTCATGTCCCCTTCCGGCGGCCGGATCCTCATTGCCGGGCAGGACACCTCCAACCTTTCACCTGCTCAACTGTCCCGGCTGCGGCTGCGCGAATTCGGTTTCGTCTTCCAGACCTTTAACCTGCTCTCGGCCCTGACTGCCGAGGAAAACGTCATGCTGCCACTGATCACGGCGGGAGCAGCCAGGAAAGCGGCGCGGACAAAAGCCCGGGCCGCGCTGGAACAACTCCAGCTCGGACACCGGCTGCCGAACCTGCCCCGGGACCTCTCCGGCGGCGAGAAGCAACGCGTGGCCATCGCACGGTCCCTGGCGAACGACCCGCGGCTGATCCTCGCCGACGAACCCACCGCCAACCTGGACGCGAAAACAGGCCAGGACGTGACCCTGCTCCTGTGCGGGACGGCCTGCCGGGAAAATCGGGCCGTCATCATCGTCAGCCACGACCAGCGGCTGCGGACCGCGGCCAAACGTGTCCTCACCATTGAAGACGGCCGGCTCACCGCCGAAGAAGCCGGGGAACACAACCGCTACTGCAGCATGCACCCGGAAGCGGCACCGGCATGAAAATGACCGATGAAGAACTGCTCGCAGTCCTCGCCGACCCGGCCGATGACCCGGCCCGGATGGAACGGATCAGCACCGAAATCGACGCCGGATTCAGCCTCCTCTCACACCGGCTCGGCAAAGCAGTCGCCGTCTTCGGATCAGCACGCCCCGGCCCCCAGGATCCCCGCTACGCGGTGGCCCGGACCCTGGGCGCCCGGTGCGCAAAGGCCGGGTTCGCCGTGATTACCGGGGGCGGGCCGGGACTGATGGAAGCTGCCAACCGCGGCGCCACGGAAGCCGGCGGCACCTCGGTCGGACTGGGTATCGAACTTCCGAGGGAACAGGCGTTGAACCCTTATGTCGATGTGTCCATGACTTTCCGGTACTTCTTCGCCCGAAAACTCATGTTCGTCCGCTACGCCTCGGCCTTTGTTGTCCTTCCCGGCGGGTTCGGCACACTTGATGAACTCTTTGAAGCCCTCACCCTCGTCCAGACCGGCAAAATCCACGAGTTTCCCGTCGTCCTGATCGGGACCAGGCACTGGACCGGACTGACCGACTGGATCCGGGAGCAGCTCCAAAGCCAGGGATTCATTGCAGCCCAGGACATCCGCCTGCTGCGGTGCACCGACGACATCGACGAAGCCGTGGAATTGATCCAGCACTGCCACCTGCGCCAGCTCGCCCGGTGATCCGGGACGCGATGAATGTGCCGCCCGCCGAACAGCCCCGGACGCCGGGGACCAAAGACTCTGACGCTTCCCGGCGCCAAGGACGATAGTGAACGGTAGGGCAGTGGTGCATTGCTCCCACGCGGTGAAGGTCCGGCAACGGGTGAAACGCCCGCTGCCTTCCCGGACAACCCTGCGAAAGGACCCGCGATGACTGCTGACAGGAAGGCCACCGCCGACGGAGCAGTAGACGCTCCTTTGAAGAGCACCGTCGTGGAGGTGCGGGGCCTGCACTGGGCGACCTCCAAAGCGGTCATTGAACGCGTGCTGCTGCAGCGGCCCGGAGTCACCGCCGTCGATGCGAACCCCGTCGCCCAGACCGCCACCGTGAAGTTCGACCCGTCACTGACGTCCGTGAAGCAGATCTCCGGATGGGTCCGGGACTGCGGATACCACTGCCGGGGCGAATCGGTCCCGGATCACGTGTGCTACCCCATGGACGAGCCCCTGCACGCCCCGGCCAGGACCCGGGGTGCCGGGCATGCCCATCCGGCGGCCGGCGAACATGCAGGCCACGGCCCCGCCGGCCACGGGGCGATGCACGGAACCCCGCAGGAGATGATGGGCCACGGCGGACACCACGCCGGGATGTCGATGGATGACATGGTCAGGGACATGCGCAACCGGTTCCTGGTGGCCGCCGTCCTGTCCATCGGTGTGACGCTCTGGTCCCCGATGGGCCGGGACATGCTCGGCTTCACCGCCCCGACACCGTTCGGGCTCCGCGATGACGTCATGGCCCTGATCCTGTCCCTGCCCGTCATCTTTTACTCCGCCTGGATCTTCTTCGACGGCGCCTACCGGGCACTGAAGGCCCGCACCCTGGACATGATGGTCCTGGTCGCGATTGCCGTCGGCACGGGCTGGCTCTACAGCGTGTGGGTTACACTCACCGGCGGCGGGGAAGTGTTCTACGAAGCCGCCACCGTCCTGGCCGCCTTCGTGCTGCTGGGCCATTGGTTTGAAATGCGCGCCCGCGGCGGGGCGAATGAGGCCATCCGGACCCTGCTCGAACTCGCACCTCCGGTCGCGGTCGTCATCCGCGAGGGCGGGACAGTGGAGATCCCCACCTCCGAAGTCCTGGTGGGGGACTTGCTGCTGATCCGGCCAGGATCCAAAATCCCCGTCGACGGGCAGGTCGAAGAGGGCCAATCGGAGGTTGATGAGTCCATGGTCACCGGGGAGAGCCTCCCGGTCGCCAAGACCACCGGCTCCGAGGTGATTGGCGCGTCCATCAACACCAGCGGCACCCTGCGGGTCCGGGCCACCAAGGTCGGGGCCGATACCGCCCTGGCCCAGATCGTCGCCCTCGTCCAGGAAGCCCAGAACTCCAAGGCCCCCGGCCAGCGGCTGGCCGACCGGGCCGCGTTCTGGCTGGTCCTGGTCGCCCTGGTCGGCGGAACCGTGACGTTCGCGGCCTGGCTCGCCCTCGGCGCGGGGGTCCAGGCCGCGCTGCTGTTCGCCATCACCGTCGTCGTCATCACCTGCCCGGACGCCCTGGGCCTGGCCACACCGACAGCCATCATGGTCGGAACCGGGCTCGGGGCCAAACGCGGCGTATTGTTCAAGAACGCCACCGCCCTGGAGGTTTCCGCACGGATCGATACTGTCGTGATGGACAAGACCGGAACTCTCACCAAGGGCGAACCGGAAGTCACCGACGTCGTCGTTGAGGGCATTGACCAAGGAGAACTGCTGGCCCTGGTCGCCGCCGTGGAAAAGGAATCCGAACATCCCCTCGCCGCGGCAGTGGTTCGGCACGCCGAGGAACACGGCGCCGCCGCCCTGGACGCCAGCGACTTCCTGAACGTTCCCGGCCACGGGGCCGGCGCAACCGTAGGGGGACGCAAGGTCCTGGTGGGCAACCGCAAGCTCATGGCAGACGAGAACATCGAACTGGGGCCGTTGGCTGCGGTGCGCAGCGAGCTGGCAGGAACCGGACGGACCGCCGTGCTCGTCGCCGTCGACGGCCGTGCCGCGGCCGTGGTGGCCCTGGCGGACGCCGCCCGGGAAACCGCGCCGGCGGCGATAGCTGCCCTGCACGAGGCCGGGATCGAAGTCGTTATGCTCACGGGCGATAACGAAGCCACCGCCCAAAGGATCGCCGGCCAGCTCGGCATCGACACCGTCATCGCGGAAGTGCTCCCAGGTGACAAATCAGCGAAGATCGCCGAACTGCAACAGGAGGGCAAGAAAGTCGCCATGGTCGGCGACGGCGTCAACGACGCCCCAGCCCTGGCCCAGGCTGACCTTGGCATCGCCATCGGTGCCGGCACCGACGTGGCCATCGAAACGGCCGACGTCGTGCTGATGCGCTCGGACCCGCTGGACGTGCCCATCGCCCTACGCATCGGCAAAGGAACCCTGCGGAAGATGCGCCAAAACCTGGGCTGGGCTGTCGGATACAACGCAATAGCCCTGCCCATCGCGGCAGGGGTGTTCGCGTTCGCCGGGATCGTCCTCAGCCCCGAGATCGCGGCCCTGTCGATGTCAGGTTCCAGCTTCCTGGTCGCCGTCAACGCCCTGCTGCTCAAAAGGCTCCGGCTGCCCCGGCCCGAAACGCCCGAGGCCACCACCGCCCGCCCGGCCCGGCCGCTGGCCCCGGCCGGCAGCCGTTAGGTGCCCGGGCCAAGAGCATCGAACTTTCCAGCGGCGCGGCACCAAAACCATGCAGGCGGAGGTGGCACTGCTTTCCCGTCTGCAAGCTGTGGTTGAAGGCGGCCAGGCGTACTCAGCTTCAGGCGAGGTTCAGCGCCCGCTGCCCCTCGCGAGGGCAGCCTTCTCCGCGGTGGCCAGCATGTCGGTAAAGGTCGCAGTCAGCATCTTGTCGATCAACGGCCCGGTGAACCGGCCAACGGGGCCACCGCGGGGTACATACCGGTAGTCGAAGGTGGCCAACGTCCCGCCGCCATCGGGCTCCAGCGTAAGCGTGGATTCGGCCTGCTTGAACGGCACCAACGCGCTGGGTTGATTCCGTGTATCCACCCTGCGACCCTCCTCCCAAACGGTGACGGTTTCATCCATGCTGCCCATCGGCTTCAGGTCGACGCGGCGCCGAGCACCCACGCCGCTGGTCTTGCTGCCAAGGGGTCTGGTGGCCCTGACGCCGTTCCAGTGACTCGCGAGATTGGGGAAGTCTGCAAACAGGGCCCACAGGGAACCCGTGGACGCGGGAATACTACGTTGCACCGTGATGTGACGTTCAGGCATGAGGATCCCTCCAATGCTCAAGGCCGCGGATAACTTTAGATTCCCCCCATGCGACATCGAATGCAATGGCCGCGGAATGGCCGCGGGACCTCAGCCGGTTACTGTGTCGCCGTGCCGGTGGGCGACCTTCCATGCACCGTCCTCGCGGCGGTAAATCTGGGTTGCCCGGAGCACGTAGCTGCGCGGTTCGCCGTCGACTGAGGCTGAAGTGTGTTCCAGGCCCGCCGTATATGCCATGTCGCCCACGATGTCGTAGGCCTGCAACTCGAATCTGTACGAAGTGCAGTTGGAGAACTGCCTGGCAAGGCCCGTGAACAAGTCGTCCAGTTCCTGCTGTCCGAAGGCATTGCGCCATGCACCAAGGACGCTCACGGGTTCGTTGCGGGACCAGAGTGCCCTGCGCGGGGCGGCATTACCGTTATGAATGGCGAGTTCCGCAGCGTGCAGCTCGGTCCTCACCCAGTCCAGGAAATCGGCGCGATCGCTCATGCCACCAGTATGATCCCGGCACCTCGGCCGCTGCGACCCCTTCCTCCGGTCCGGCTGCGGTCCTCACGCCTCCTCAGCCGCTGAACGCCGTCGTCCTGGCAACGCCGTCGTAGCCGCCCGAAGGCGCCTTGAGCCCGTAAAGGGCACCGACGGTCGGGGCCACGTCCACCGTCCGCGCAGGATCAGAGGACGTCCGGCCGCGGAGCACCCGGGGGCTGCCGCCGGAGATGAAGAACGGGATGGGTTCGGTGGCGGGATGCCCGTGGTTGCCGGGTATGGGATTCGAGACGATGTAGGGGTCCGAGAACCGCCAGCCGGCACGGCAGAAGGCCACCAGGTCGCCGGCCTCCGCCCCCAGCCGCAGCTCGGCAGGTGCCTGCACCGACAGCACGCCGGGGTGTGATTCGACCAGGGAACGCACGGCCTGGAGGCCGGCCGCCTTCTGCTCCGAGGGGCCGGTCCAGTACAGCAGGTCCGCACCGCCGTTCTGGGCCACGGTGATGGAGGACCGGAGGTCCGGCCGGGCCTGGAGGATCAGGTCCACCGAAACCACATTGGTGGGCAGTGACCAGTCCATGGAGTGGTCCGCAAGCACCACCAGGACGCTGGACTCCCACTTGCCCGTATCAACCAGGTGGTCCACCAGCCGGCCCACCTGCAGGTCGGTGTCCGCGAGGGCAGCCGTGCGTGCGGCCTGCAGCGTGGTCCCGGTCAGGTCCGAGTGCCCCATCCGGTCAACGTCGCCGAGGTTGGTGAACGTGAAGTCCGGGTCGGGGCCGCTAACGATGGCCAGCAGGGCGTCCATGGTCGCGGCGTCCGGCGCGTGTCCTGTCACGGGCAGCAGGGGATAAGGCTCCCAGCGGTAGCTTGCCCGCGTGCCGAAGATTCCGTAGAGGTACTTCTTGCTCAGGACGGAGGCGGTGGTGAAGCCGGAGTCGCGCAGGCGTTCAAGCAGCGTGGGAAAGCGGAGGTCGGTTTCGCGGTCCATGTCCCTGGCTGCCCCCTCGGCGGGATCGTAAACCGAGTTGGCGGGGACTCCGGACCTGTCCGGCCGGACGCCGGTCATCATCATGACGTGGTTCGGGATCGTCTCCATCACCGGCAGCGACCTGGCGGCAGGGAAGTTGGTGCCCTGCGTCCGCAGCGCGGCGAGCCGCGGGGTCAGCTCAGGGGTGATCTCGTCCGGCCGGCAGCCGTCCACCACAAGGACATAGGTGCGCGTCCGGGCGGTGCCGGGATTCGTCGCCGGGCCGGCCCACGACGTGCCGGGCGCCGCTGAAAGGACGACGGCGGCACTTCCGGCGCCGGCGAGGCGCAGGAACTGGCGGCGGTCCGGGTTCACAGCGCGCCGCCGGTTGCCGCGACGACTTTGCCGGTGCCGGCACCGACCCTGAAGGAGGTGGACAGCGTGGCCGCCGAGGCCTGCGCAGTCCGGTCGGCAAGGACGTACCAGTCCATCCGGACTCCCGCAGGAGTGACATCCAGGACGGAGTAGCCGTGCGAGTCGAAGTCGAGGTACTTCACGTGGGGGTTGGCCGTCCTGATGGCCGCCTCCACCGCCAGGGAGGAGGTCCGCGGTGGAGCGTTCAGTATGTCGTCGAGGTTGTCGCTGGTCACCGACGTGCAGACCAGTTCCGCCGCCACCGAATCGCCGGTGGTGGGGTAGGTCAGGGGATCGGCGGGGAGGTCGCAGGCCCACCCGGAGTGGATATCGCCGGTGAGGAAAACGGTGTCCTTGATTGCCTGGTCCCGCAGGTGCCGGACCACCCGGCTCCGGTCCGCCTCGTAACCGTCCCACTGGTCCACGTTGTAGGGGACGCCGTCGACGGTGGTGCCGCCCATGAGCTTCTGGACCCCCGCCAGTTCGGCCAGGCTGAGCGTCGAGGGAACCCGGACGGGGGCTATCATCACCGGGTTGCCCACCAGCTTCCACTGCGGTCCGCCGGACGTAAGGTTGCCCAGCAGCCAGTCCATCTGCGCAGCTCCCGTGATGGTCCGGTCCGGGCTGTCCACCGCGGGGTCGAGCCCGTTGGCGGCCTGCTTGCTGCGGTAGGAGCGAAGGTCCAGCATGGACAGGCTGGCCAAGGCCCCGAAATCAAGGCGGCGGTACAGCGGACCTCCGGGCTGGTAGCGCACGGGCATCCACTCCGCGTAGGCCTGGTTGGCAGCCGCGCGGCGTTCGGCCCAGGGCCCCTCTGCGCCCTCGGTGTGGTTTTCCGCTCCTCCGCTCCAGGCATCGTTGGCCGCTTCATGGTCGTCCCAGGTGACGATGGAGGGTGCAGCCGAATGCAGGGCCTGCAGGTCGGCGTCTGTTTTGTACTGGGCGTGCCGGCGCCGGTAATGCGAGAGGGTGGTCATTTCGACGGCGGGATCGTGCGGGCGTACGACGACGTCCCTCGCCTGGTATTCCCCGGGTGCGTACTCGTAGAGGTAATCGCCGAGGTGGAGCACGGCGTCGAGGTCCCCGCGCTGGGCGAGGTGGCGGTAGGAGCTGAAGTAGCCGGCCTGGTAGTTCGCGCAGGAGACGACGCCGAAGCGGAGCTGCTCCACCTGGGCCCCGGCCGCCGGTGCCGTCTTGGTCCGGCCTGTGGCGGACATCCCGCGGCCCACTGTGAAGCGGTACCAGTAGGGGGTGCCCGGCTGCAGGCGATCGGCGACCACCTTCACGGTGTGGTCACGCTCCGGCCCGGTCTTCACCGAGCCCTTCGAGACGATCCTGGTGAAGGCGGGGTCGGCCGCCACTTCCCAGTTCACTGTTGCGGCGGGGCCGAGTCCCGAGCCGGGTGTGGCTTCCGGGCTGGGGGTCACCCGGGTCCAGAGCACCACGCTGTCCGGGTGCGGATCGCCGGAGGCAACCCCATGCGCGAACAGCGGATCAGCCGCCTGGGCAGGGCTCGAGACGAGGGGCGCCACTCCGGCGACGGCCGCGGTAAGGCCGCCTGCGCGGAGGACCTGGCGTCGAGTGGGCGATTGTCCGTACTGGCGGGTAACAAAAGGCATGTACTCCAGTATCAACGCCCCGTGCGGCGCAATTGGCGGATTTTGCCGGATGTTCACCAAACGTCCCACCGAGGTTCGCCTGCAGTTTCGCCCCCTTCAGGCCCTGGGGCCGGTTGCAAGCCTCCTAATAGACGGAGCCCTCGAGCAGTTCCGACAGCCTGCGGGCGGCGCGTCGCAGCTCCGGGACATTGGCCTTGATTTTCTCTTCGGTCGTCGCCTCTGCCGGGCAGTTCAGCGCCATGGCCTCGTTGGCGCGGCCTGCCCTGTTGGTCAAGGCAACCCCGACGGAGAGCACGCCCACGACGCGCTCGTTCGCGGAATACGCGTAGTCCAGGCCTGGCCCGGGCAGCCGCGACCGCAGTTCCTCAACCGTGAATCCCGGCTCCTCATGGCCGGCGGCGATCGCGGCCGCCACGACCTGTTCGAGCTCTGCGTCAGAAGCGTCTGCAATCAGGATTTTCCCTGCCGCGCCGCGGGTCAGTGGCAGGCGTTTACCCAAGGGAAGGTCGTACTGCATGGGCGCCTTGCCTTGAACCCGCGCCACCAGGATCCGCTCGTTCCCGAGCCGGGTATGGAGAGAAACGGACATGCCGGTCTGCGTTGCCAGCTGTTGCAGGACCGGACGTCCGGCAACCGCCAAGGGATCGTTCTCAAGGAAGCTCTTTGCTGCCGGTAGCACGGCCGGCCCGATCCGGTAGGACTTGTCTGTCTGGCTCACCATGCCGAAATCCTGCAGCACCCGCAGGATCCGGAGCGTGGTGGGCAGGCTCATGCCGCAGTTCCTGGCCAGGTCGCTAAGCCGCTGGGGGCGCTCGGCGCGCTGCAGTTCCGCGAAGACCTCCATGGCGCGGGAGAGGGAACGCATGTTCGAGGCCTTGGGGCCCTCGTCTGCCGGGCTGCCCGCGGGCGTGGGTGTCGTCGTAGCCATCCTTTCATTCTATGTAAGTTCCTTGCGCTTGACAGCGCGTGTGTCTGCTGTCACTATTTCTCTGTACGCAATATAGTTTCATTCTGTGGAATGCAATGACGCAGCGTGAAAACGACGCACAGTAAGAAGGAACCAATGACAACGGAGTCAGTGATGACCAAACCAACGAGCACTGGCCGGGTGGCCCCCTCCGTGCTCGTGGGGATCGGCGCTTTCGCCGCCGTCGGCGTCTACGTCCTGGTCAGCTCGCTCGGCCTCGGCCTCTGGACTTCCCTGGGACCAGGCCCTGGCCTGTTCCCCTTCGCGATGGGCGCGGTCCTCGCCGCCATGGCCGTCTTGTGGCTGCTCCAGGAACTCCGCAGTCCCAGCGAAACGGCGGAAGGCGTTGACCGCGGACTGGTGGCCGCCGTCGTCCTGAGCCTAGCGATCCTAGCGGCCGTCATGGACCTGATCGGCTTCCAGCTCAGCATGTTCTTCTTCCTCCTGTACCACCTGAAGCTGCGCGGCCGCCGGGGCTGGGTCTCCTCCCTGGTCACAGCGCTCGCTGGCAGCGTGGGCGCGTTCTACGCCTTCAACTACGGCTTGAACGTGTCATTGCCCGTCTCGGCCTTCCCCCTGCTGAACACGATCGGACTCTAGTCGTGGATATCTTCAACGAACTTATGGGCGGCTTTGCCGCCGCCATGACCTGGCAGAACCTGCTCTTTGCCTTCCTGGGCTGCCTCCTGGGCACCATCATCGGGGTCCTGCCCGGGATCGGTCCCGTCGCCGGCGTTGCACTTCTCATCCCGCTCACCCTGAACCTGGATGCCACCGGTGCCATCATCATGCTCTGTGCCATCTTCTACGGCACCGCCTACGGGGGAACCATCACCAGCGTGCTGCTGAATACTCCCGGCGAAGCCGCCTCCGCCATCACCACCATTGACGGCTACGCAATGACCAAGATCGGCAAGGCCGGAGCCGCCCTGACCATCGCCGCCGTCGGATCGTTTGTGGGTGGAACTGTGGCCACCATCGGCCTGGTGGCGGCGGCCAAGCCGCTCGGGGAACTGGGCCTGCTCGTGGGGCCGCCGGAATTCTTCGCGCTGATGGTGGTGGGCATATCCCTGCTTGTTGCGCTCGCCGGCAAATCGATGGTCAAGGCGGTGATCTCAGGTGCCCTCGGCCTGCTGATCGCCATGGTGGGCATCGACCCCGTCGCCGGTGCCCCCCGGTTCACCTTCGGCATGGACCGTTTGCTCGACGGCGTCAGCTTCGTTGCCGTGATTGTGGGCGTCTTCGGTCTCTCCGAACTCCTGTCCTATCGCAAGGGCACGGCAACGCCCACGGTGCACGCCCCGAACTTCCGCTCGTTGCTTCCCACCGGCAAGGAATGGCGCCGGAGCGCACCGGCCATGGCCCGCGGCACCGGGATCGGCTTCGGCCTGGGACTCATCCCGGGCATGACCGGCTCCGTTTCGTCCCTGCTGGCCTACGGCGCCGAGAAGAAGTTCTCCCGCCACCGCAGCGAACTGGGCAAGGGCGCCATCGAAGGTGTTGCCGGCCCTGAAACGGCCAACAACTCCCATGCCAACGCCGCCCTGATCCCGCTGTTCACCCTCGGCATTCCGGCGTCGCCCACCATCGCTGTCCTGATGGGCGCCTTCCTCCAGCAGGGCCTCACCCCAGGCCCCACCCTGTTCACCGAACATTCCGAAATCGCCTGGGCCATCATCGCCAGCCTCTTCATCGGAAACCTCCTCCTCCTGGTCCTCAACGTTCCGCTGGTGGGCCTCTGGACCTCCATCCTCCGTGTCCCGTCGTCGATCCTGACCGCGCTGATCCTGCTCTTCATGGTGATCGGCGCCTACACCATCAACTTCAGCGTCTTCGATGTCTTCGTGATGATCGGCTTCGGGCTCCTGGGCCTCGCCCTCCGGCACCTGGACATCCCGCTGGCACCCATGGTGCTGACCCTGGTCCTCGGCCCGCTGATGGAACGCTCCTTGCGCGAATCCCTCGAAATTTCGCAGGGCGACTTCAGTATCTTCACCAGCCGCCCCATCTCAGCAGTCCTGATCGGCCTGGGATTGCTGATCGTCTTCAGCCCAATGCTCAAGCTCCGCAAGCCGAAAGCGCTCAATGAAGACCCCGAAACCTAAACCCCTTCCGGTACTGCCCCCAACACCCCTTCAAAGGAGAAGAACCATGAAAACCCGTTCCCGCATCGCCGTCGCCATCGCGGCAGCATCCCTGATTGCACTCACCGGCTGTGGCGCCAACGCCGGAGCCACCAACGCCTCCGCCGGCGACTTCCCGAAGAAGGGCAAGACGATCGACCTCGTGGTCGCCTTCTCGTCGGGCGGTGCCGTGGACACGGCCGCCCGGCTCATCCAGCCCATCCTGGAAAAGGAACTCGGCACCAACGTGGAGGTCATCAACAAGCCCGGCGCCGGCGGCCAGATCGGTTACACCCAGCTGACCAGCGCGGCGCCGGACGGCTACACCATCGGCGCCACCGGTTCCCCGTCCGTCGTCGTATCACCCCTGGATCCAGCCCGCGGCGCCAAGTACACCCGCGACAGCTTCCAGCCGCTGGGCCGCCAGGTCATCGACCCCGCCGTCATTGCGGTCCAGCCGGACAGCCCGTACCAGACGCTCACGGAGCTCCTGGATGCAGCCAAGGCAAACCCGAAGTCCATGACCGCGAGCACCACCGGCCTGCAGACCGGCGAGCACTTCGCCATGGCGCAGATCCAGCAGGTGACCGGTGCGGAGTTCGCACCCGTCCACTTCTCTGAAGGCGCATCACAGGCAACCACGGCATTCCTGGGCAAGCACGTTGACATCCTGGTGGCGAACGTCAGCGACGTGACGGACCTGACCAAGCAGGGCAAGGCCCGCGTCCTGGGTGTCATGACGTCCGAGAGGTCCCCTTCACTGCCGGACGTTCCCACGTTCAAGGAAGCTGGCTACGAAGTTGAAGCGGGGACCGCCCGTGGCTACTCCGCCCCCGCCGGACTGCCTGAAGCCGTAGCAACGAAGCTTGAGGCTGCCATCCAGAAGGCCATCGAAGATCCGTCCGTCGTGCAGAAGATGAACGACCTCGGCCTGCAGACCAGCTACCTCTCCGGCAACGACTACAAGCAGTTCTGGGCCGGGCAGGAAGAGGACTTCAAGAAGGTCCTCCCGCTGGTCCAGAAAACCGACTGACCCTCCAGCAACCACCGGACGGAAGCCATCATGACAACACCAGCAAGCGACATCATCGACGCCGATTTCCCCCGCCCCGCCAGGGACGTTGTGGAACGCCTCGCCAAACTGCCGGCCGCCAACATCGGCGACGCCATGGACCGGCTTGGCGTCGCCGACTCCGCCATCCAGGCGATCTGGCCAGGTGCCAACCTGGCCGGGCCTGCCTTCACGGTGTGGACCCGGCCGGGGGACAACCAAGGCATCCACAAGGCGCTGGAGCTGGCCCGGCCCGGCGATGTCATTGTGGTGGCCGGCGGCGGCGACTCCTCCCGCGCACTGCTCGGTGAACTCATTGGTGAACGTGCCATCAACCTTGGCATCGCGGGTTTCGCGCTTGACGGAGCAGCGCGCGACGCCGAGGCGCTGGGTGAGATCGGCATGCCCGTCTTCGCCCGGGCTACTTCCCCCGCCGGCCCCTACAAGAACGGCCCCTACCGCCTGGGGACGCCGCTCGCTTTCGGCGGCGTCCCCGTCCTGCCGGGCGACGTCATCGTCGGCGACTCAGACGGCGTCGTGGTGATTCCCCGGGAGCAGGCAGCCGCCGTCGCCGAAGCCGCCGAAGCAGTCTTCGCCGATGAAACCAGCCGCCGCCAAACCATCGTCGCTGCCCGCCACTAACGCAAGAAAGACAGAGAAACCATGACAGCGGTAACCGTTATTGGCCTCGGCGAAGCCGGCGCCACCTACGCCGCGGCACTCCACGCCGCCGGCCACAAGGTCACGGGCTTTGATCCCGTTGCGCCCACCGCCCCCGCCGGCGTCACCCGCGCGGCGACTGCCGCCGAAGCCTGCATCGGAGCAGACATTGTCCTGGTGATGACGGGTGCCGCCGCGGCGCGCAGCGTCGCCGGGGAGTGCCTTCCGGTCCTCGAAACAGGCAGCTGCTACGCGGACTTCACCTCATCCTCCCCCGGAGTCATGCAGGAACTCGGACAGCTGCCAAGCAAAGCCGCCTTCGCCGACGTCGCCATCCTGGGACCGGTTTCCGCACTGGGCGAAAGGACGCCCCTGATGGTCAGCGGAAAGGGTGCCCAGGCGGTGGCCCGGCTGCTCAGCCCCCTTGGCGTCGACGTCGAAATTGCTGACGGGGAACCCGGGGCGGCCATGGCGCACAAACTCCTACGGAGCGTCCTGATGAAGGGCCTGGCCTCCGTGGTGGTCGAGGCAGTCACCGCGGGCCGGGCGGCCGGGCTCGAAGAATGGATCCGCGCGCAGATTGCGAACCAGTTGGCCGGTGACGGGCAGGCAGTGATTGACCGGTTCCTCACCGGGACTGCCAAGCACGCCGTCCGCCGCTCGAAGGAGATGCGGGACACCGCCGGCTACCTCGGCGACCTTGGAGTGCCCGCCGAGATGACCACCGCGTCCGCTGCCGCCCTTGGCCGCATCGCCCAGGAATCAGCGCCGGCCTTGCGCTGAGCCCGGAGTCGGGCAGAATCAGGAACGGGTATTACGTGACTCACCACCTAACCGGCGTACCGCCGTCAGGAGCAGCAGCATGATCGGCATTTGGGCACTCGGCGCCTACCTTGCCGTCATCCTGCTGTGGACCACCGTGCTCAAGCGCAGCGTCGGGGAAGCCATGATCCTCGGGTTCCTGGCCGTGCTTCCGTTCACCGGGGCGGCTGCGGCGCAAATCGGCTTGGCGGCGCTGTACTCGGCCATCACGGACGAGATCGTCTACGCCACCATGGCGTTCGTGTTCATGGGCTACCTGCTGGACAGGACCGGCGTGCTGGACCGGCTGATCGACCTGCTGAACTCCCTGATCGGCGGCGTCAAAGGCGGGCCGGCCTGGGTTTCCACCGTGGCATCAGCGGGACTGGGCAGCGTGGTCCACAACCAGGCCGCCATCGCCGCAACGGTGGGATCGGTGACCATCCCGTGGATGGAAAAGTCCCGGCTGGACAAGCCCTCGGCGGCCACGCTTGTGGCGGGGAACGCTGGAATGGGCATCACGTTTCCGTTCAGTGCCTCGATGTTCGTCCTGGTGGGTTCCGCCACGGTGGGGCCCCTGCTGGACATCAATGCGCTGGTCCTTCCGCTGCTGTTCGGCGGCCTGTGGTGCTTCGTGCACCGGCTGATTGTCACCTGGCTCCTGGTCCGCAAGAGCGGCATGGCACCGCTTGACGCCGCGCACCGGTTGCCTGTCCGGGCAGCGTTCGGCCGCGGCTGGTCCACCCTGCTGCTGTTCGTGGTGGTGGCCATCCCGCTGGTCATCACCTCCGGCGCCATCGCCAAGGGACTGTCGGACTGGACCGGCGGAGACGTCACCAGATCGGTCAGCGTGATTGTCTGGATCCCCGTGGTCCTCATCATCACCGGCGTCCTGCTGGGCCGGAAGAAGCTGCCCGCCGATGGCCGGGCCTGGTGGGCGCTGCTGGAGGAGTCCGCGCCGCGCTTCGGCATCGTGGGCGTCACCGTGGTGTTCGCCTTCGCCGGTGCCAACGCCCTCGCCGCCACCGGCCTGCCCAAGCAGATGACCGAACTGCTCAACGGGATGAACCTGCCGCTGTGGATCCTGGCCATCCTGATCGGCTTGATCGTCATCGCCGTGGCTGCGCCCCTTTCGGCGACGGCGACCATGGCGGCCGTCGGAACCGTCGGTGTGGCCGCCTTGGTGGCAGCAGGTGTCCCGGCCACCACGGCGGCCGTGGCCGTCCTTGTCTTCTCCTCCTGCGAGGCGGCGGTCCCGCCGGGAGGGGCCCCGCTGTACGTGGCGTGCGGCATAGCGGACGTGGACCCGATCACCACATTCCTCCGGCTGCTGACCCACTACGCCCTGCCGCTGCTGGGCATCGGCGTCCTGATCATCCTCGGCATCCTGCCCATCTAAAGGAAAAAGACACATGCAACCGATCCGAAGGGCCATCGAAGTCCTCTTCGTCCTGACCCTGGCAGTGCTGCTGGCCGGCGGCGTCGTGTTCGTGGCCGGGCAGGCCATCGCCCTGGCGGCCGGCAAAGGCGAGTGGCTGACACTGCTCAACGGCACCATCAAGGCGCCCATCTGCATCGCCGCCTCCATCTGTGCCGTCGCCGGGTTCCTGCTCAGTTACAAACGCCGCCAGGACCAGGATCAGCCCCAGGAAGCGGGGGCACGGTGAGTCCTGCTGCCGAAGACGGACGGCACCCGACGTTCGCTGAACTCCTCCGCCGGGAGGGCGCATTGGCCGGGACCTCCTGGGGCCTGTTTCCGGACCCAACCCGGGGGACGCCGTCGTTCATTACTCCCCAAACGGTGCGGGACGCGCGGGACTGCATCCGGACCGGAACTGCCTTTGGCCTGGACTATCCGGCGGATGCCTTCGACCCGGGCATGTCCCTTAAGCGCAGCGCCCCCCGGCACACCATCTACTCCTCGCACCCGGCCCACCGCGACGATTATCTTGACGGGTACTACCTGCAGGGATCCAGCCAGATCGACGGGCTGCGCCACCGCCGGGCGGACGACGCCGGTTTCTACAACGGCACGCCCGATGACCGCATCAGCGAGGGCACGCCGGACCTCGGCATCCAGGAATGGGCGGACAGTCCCATTGTGGGGAGGGGAGTGCTGGTGGACCTGGCCGGGTACCGCGCCGGGCAGGGTGCTCCGATTGACCACGCCGCCGGGGAACCCCTGGGCCTTGACCTGATCGAGGGGGCGATGGCCGCCCAGTCCGCGAGCCTCCGGCAGGGCGACATCCTCATGCTGCATACGGGCTGGTGCGAATGGTTCCTTGGCCTGCAGCCGGAGGAGAAGCAGCGCATGCGGGACAGCAGGCGGGCAACGGGCGTGGCCCAGTCCGAGGAGTTCGTTGCGTGGGCATGGGACCGCCGGCTCGCGCTCCTGGCGGCGGACAATTTTGCCCTCGAATGCCTGCCCGCACTGCCCGCCAGCCCTTACCTCGATTCAGCACCGAACGACCACGGCATGATGCACCAGCAGCTGCTGGCCAAGCTGGGCTTGCCGCTGGGGGAACTGTGGCGGCTGGGTCCGCTGACCCGGCACATGCGGGTTGCCGGCCAGTGGGACGCCTTCATCACCGTCAAGCCGCTGAACATCACCGGCGGAACCGGATCACCCGCGAACGCCACTGCGGTGATGTGATCCCCGGCGGGCTTTGGGTCAGGCCAGGCGCTCGCCGGTGATCCGGGCCAGGTGGTCCAGGAGTTTGTTCTGGAACGCCTCGTCGTGGACGGCCGGGTGCGGGTCTTGCCGGTGCTGGTGGAACCAGTAGCCGCCACTCGTGAGCGCCGCCGGATCCTCGCTGGTGGCCAGCCACTCCTGCGTCAAGTGACCGAGCCGGAGATCGTCCGGGGCGCCGGCGCCGCCCATCCGGGTGGGCACCCAGCCGGGGTCCACGGCGTTGCTGAGGACGTCCGGCCATAAACGGGCGACGGCGGCCGCCAGGGCCGTGAGGTAAAGCTTGCTGTCCGAGTAGGTCACCGTCCGGGCGCCCCCGTCGAGTTTCCCGAGCTCGGCGCGGCCGGCGCGGTGCATGCCGCTGCTGACATATATCAGCCGGCGCGGGCGGTGGATGACTCCGGTGAGGAGGTAGGGGGCCACGACATTGACGTTGAAGACGTCCGGGCCGTGCAGCACTCCCGCGTTATGGATGACGGCGTCCAACGGCCCCATCCGGTTGACTTGTTCGGCGGCGTCCCGCGACTGCCCCAGGTCGGCCAAGTCGCCAACAACGGCGGCGGCGCCGCGGTCCAGGAGGTCCTGGACTGCGCCAAGGCGGGCGGCGCTGCGTACATGGACGACGACGTCGTGGCCCTCGTCCAGCAGCGCCCCGGCCGTGTGCCGCCCCAGCCCGTCAGCGGAACCGGTGATGAATATGCGCGGCACTATCCCTCCAGCAGTTGTTCATTGTTCCGACGGCGATGTTCCCGCGTCCGTGGAATGCGGGCATGTTCCAAGGCTATGACGGTTGCTGCGGGCAAGGGGTGCCCTGCCAGGACCCGTTGTGCAATCAGATGTGCTGCGCTGGCCACCTGTCACGGCGTCACGCAAAACACGCTTTTGGGGAACGGGCGGGGGCGGCGGCGCGGGTTTCCGCGGCCCCGAGGCCGTGGTGGGCCAAAAGCGTGCCGTGTGTGACGCCGTCGGAAGTCCAGCTACGGCAGCCGGCCGGGCCGCAGCAGGCTCGGCACGCCAGCCTGCCCGGGGTCCAGCGGAACGGGGCTGACCAGGACCGCCGGGCCCCGGTACAGGGTGCCACTCGACAGGGCGCGGCAACGGATCCCGCCCCTGCCTCGCATGGCGGCATGGCCTCCCGGCGCCAGCACCTCGTTCATCCAGGCGCAGGGGTGTGCGGGACGCCCGCCGTGGAGCCCAACCCGGG
Source organism: Pseudarthrobacter sp. GA104 (assembly GCF_009741265.1). Classification (GTDB taxonomy): domain Bacteria; phylum Actinomycetota; class Actinomycetes; order Actinomycetales; family Micrococcaceae; genus Arthrobacter. Next base: position 2,022,905 of record NZ_WOWL01000001.1, on the reverse strand, counting down.
AACTGCCGGACTCCAGGGTGAAGTCCTGCCCCAGCAGCGGAGCGAGGTGCGCTCCGCGGAGGATCACGTTCCGGCGGGTGGCCAGGGGATCAAACGGTCCGGCTCCAAGTTCCGCGGCCATGGCTTCCAGGGCCTCGACGGCGAACAGCGTCACCGCGGCGTCCATGTGGGCGGCCTTTCCGAAGAACCGGTCACCCGCGATGCCCTTGCCCGCCACCACTTCGGCGGCCTGGGCGTCGAACGTCGGCACCTCCGCGGCGCCGTCCCGGGCCCGTCCGAAGTAGGCGTGCCCCGGTGACACCAGCAGGTGCAGGATCTGGACGTCGTACCGGTAGGTCTCCGTCATGCCACCTGCGAACCAACGTAAGCGGCCAAATGCTTGCCGGTGAGCGTCGAGGCGTCGGCCACCAGCCCAGCCGGCGTGCCCTCGAAAACGATCCGGCCGCCGTCGTGCCCTGCTCCCGGACCCAGGTCGATGAGCCAGTCGGCGTGCGCCATCACCGCCTGGTGGTGCTCGATGACAATCACGGACTTGCCGGAGTCAACCAGCCGGTCCAGCAGGCCCAGCAGGTTCTCGACGTCGGCGAGGTGCAGGCCGGTGGTGGGCTCGTCCAGCACGTAGACGTCGCCTTTCTCCGCCATCTGGGTGGCGAGCTTGAGCCGCTGGCGCTCGCCGCCGGAAAGGGTGGTGAGCGGCTGGCCGAGGCTGAGGTAGCCCAGCCCCACGTCGTCGAGCCGGTCCAGGATGGTCCGGGCCGCCGGCGTTTTGGCCTCGCCCTCCGCGAAGAAGGCGGCAGCCTCCGTCACGGACATGGCCAGCACGTCGGCAATGTTCCGGCCGCCGAGGGTGTATTCAAGGACGGAAGCCTGGAACCGGCGGCCTTCGCAGTCCTCGCACGGCGACTCGACCGTGGCCATGACCCCCAGCTCGGTGAAGATGACGCCGGCGCCGTTGCAGGTGGGGCACGCGCCCTCGGAATTGGAGCTGAACAGGGCAGGCTTCACCCCGTTGGCCTTCGCGAACGCCTTGCGGATGGGCTCCAGCATGCCGGTGTAGGTGGCCGGGTTGCTGCGCCGGGAGCCGCGGATGGCGCCCTGGTCGATCACCACCACCCCCTCGCGCTTGGCGACCGAGCCGTGGATCAGCGAACTCTTGCCCGAGCCGGCCACACCGGTAACTACCGTCAGGACGCCCAGGGGGATGTCGACGTCGACCGCCTGCAGGTTGTGCGTGGACGCGCCGCGGACCTCCAGCGCCCCCGAAGCCTTCCGGACGGCGTCCTTCAAGGACGCGCGGTCCCCGAGGTGCCGGCCGGTAATGGTGTCGCTGGACCGCAGGCCCTCCACGCTGCCCTCGTAACAGACCTCGCCGCCTTGGGTGCCGGCGCCGGGACCGAGGTCGACGACGTGGTCCGCGATGGTGATCATTTCCGGCTTGTGCTCCACCACCAGGACGGTGTTGCCCTTGTCCCGCAGCTGGAGCAGCAGCTGGTTCATGCGCTCGATGTCGTGGGGATGGAGGCCGATGGAGGGCTCATCGAAGACGTACGTGACGTCCGTGAGCGAGGAGCCCAGGTGCCGGATCATCTTGGTGCGCTGGGCCTCACCGCCGGAGAGGGTGCCGGCGGGCCGGTCCAGGCTGAGGTAGCCCAGGCCGATGTCGGAAAAGGAGTCGAGCAGGTGCTGGAGGCCCTTGAGCAGGGGAGCCACGGAGGGGTCCTTCAGGTCCCGGATCCACCCGGCCAGGTCGCTGATCTGCATCTGGCACAGCTCGGCAATGTTCTTGCCGTTGATCTTTGAGGACAGGGCCTGCCGGGTCAGCCGGGTCCCGTGGCACTCCGGGCAGGTCTGGAAGGTCACCGCGCGTTCCACGAACCGGCGCACGTGCGGCTGCATCGCCTCCGGGTCCTTGGACAGCATGGACTTCTGGATCTTGGGGATGATCCCCTCGAAGGTCAGGTTGACGCCCTCCACCTTGATCTTGGTGGGCTCCGCGTAGAGCATCGTGTCCAGCTGCTTCTTGGTGAACTTGGAAATCGGTTTGTCCATGGGGAGCGCCATGCCCTCGAACAGGCGCCCGTACCAGCCGTCCATGGAGTAGCCCGGAACAAGCAGGGCGCCCTCGCTCAGGGACTTTTCGTCGTCGTAGAGCGCTGTCCGGTCAATGTCGCTGACGTTGCCCATCCCCTCGCACCGCGGGCACATGCCGCCGAGGTAGACGGCCTGCTGGACCACGGCCTTTTCCACCCGCCCGCCCTTCTCCGTGGACATCACGCCGCTGGCCTTGCGCGTGGGCACGTTGAAGGAATAGGCGGTGGGCGGGCCGACGTACGGGGAGCCGAGCCGGCTGAAAAGGATGCGGAGCATTGCATGGGCGTCCGTGGCCGTCCCAACGGTGGAGCGCGGGTTGGCGCCCATCCGCTCCTGGTCCACGATGATCGCCGTCGTGAGCCCTTCCAGGAAGTCCACCTCGGGCCGGGCCAGCGAAGGCATGAAGCCCTGGACGAACGCGCTGTAGGTTTCGTTGATCAGGCGCTGCGACTCTGCGGCGATGGTGGCGAACACCAGCGAGCTCTTGCCGGAACCGGAGACACCGGTGAACACGGTCAGCCGGCGCTTGGGCAGCTCGACGCTGATGTCCTTGAGGTTGTTTTCCCGCGCGCCCTGCACGCGGATGAGGCCGTGGGTGTCCGCGATGTGCACGCCATTTCTTTCGGTATGGGCTTGGGTGTGGGTCCCGGTGTCGGTGCTCATGCGTCTCCCTGGGCTCGCTGCGGCTTACTGCTGCTGGTTGATGCGGACGGTGTTGCCGGCCGGGTCGCGGAACGCGCAGTCGCGGATTCCGTACGGCTGGTCCACCGGCTCCTGGACCACGTCCGCCCCGGTCGCCTCCACTTTTGCGAAGGCTTCGTCCACGTTAGGTGCTGACAGGATGACGGTGGCGTAGGTGCCCTTGGCCATCATCTCCGCGATGGTCCGGCGCTCGTCATCGGTGATGCCGGGGTCCACGGCCGGCGGGTGCAGGACGATGGACACGTCCGGCTGGCCGGCGGGTCCCACGGTGATCCAGCGCATGGTGCCGCGGCCAACGTCGTTGCGGACCTCGAAGCCCAGGGCATCGCGGTAGAACGCCAGCGAGGCGTCCGGATCGGTGTGCGGAAGGAAGCTAGAGGAAATGCTGATGTTGTTCATGGCAGCCATGCTAGTTGCGGCTCCGGCGCGGACGCTTCTCGATTCCTGACCGGTTTGGTGACCTGTTTCGCCACGCACGCGGGGATGCCCGCCGTCGACATCGCCGCCTCCTGTTTGTATACGCTGGGCGGCATTCCCACGAGTTCCGTGAAGCGCGTGCTGAACGTCCCCAGCGAGGAACAGCCGACGGCGAAGCACGCCTCCGTGACGGAAACGTCGCCACGGCGAAGGAGCGCCATGGCCCGTTCAATGCGCCGGGTCATCAGGTAGCTGTAGGGGCTTTCCTGGTAGGCGAGCTTGAACCTGCGGCTCAGGTGCCCGGCCGACATGTGGACCCCGCGGGCCAGGGATTCGACGTCCAGCGGCTGCGCATACTCCCGGTCGATCCGGTCCTTGACGCGGCGGAGGTCCCTGAGTTCGCGCAGGCGGGCATCGGAGAGGGGGCTGGTGGTCACCTTTCAGATGGTGCTACGCGGCGGGGGAGTTGTCCAGAGCGCGGAAACCGGGCTGCGGGCGATAAAAGGACGCCCCTCCGCAGAGTATGATTATCCCGCCGACCAACAAATGAGGTCCTCGCCCGCTTGCGGGCTCGAGTAAACGGTTTGTCCGGCAAAGCCTGATCCAGCCAGCAGTGGCCTCCGGCAAAAGACACCCCGAAAACCCCGTCAACAACCTTGCCCGGCCTCTGCCTGCCGGGCACCGCCCTTGAGAGGTCTCCATGGAACTGCTGTGGGAAATTGCCGGCTGGGCCGGTGCGGTTGCCATCCTCAGTGCCTACCTTGCCGTTTCCATGGGCTGGATGAAGGCCGGCAGGGGTTTCCAGACGGCAAATCTCCTGGGTGCCGTGGCCTTCATCATCAACGGATCCGTCCACGAAGCATGGCCATCCGTGGTCACGAACGTGGCCTGGTTCCTCATATCCGCCATTGCGCTTCTGCGCATGCGGCAGGCGGACCGGCCGCCGGTGACGCCCGAAGACGCTCCGCAGGTCCAATTCCCCGGCGTCCCGGACACCACCGGCCAGCTCGCTGTTGTTGAGGTTCTTACCGGCTCCGTCCACGGCGACGACGACGGGCACCGCCCCCTTCGCTGACCGCACGACACTCGCCGCCCGATGAACAACGGAAAGGCCTAGGAAGCAGCTTCCTGGGGCTGGAATGAGTCCACGTCAGTGGCCAGGACGGCCAGTTCCACGCTTGCCGGCCGCTCAACGGTGCTGTTGATGCGCACTGCCGTGCCGCTGTGCGCTGACTCGAGCACGGATTCCATGACGTCCAGGGCGTGGTAGGCCATGGCCCCGCCCGCGCGTGGCTCGGAGCCTTCAGGGGTGGAGGCGAGGTCGGCAATGCCGAAGCCTCTGCCGGAATCGACGTAGCCGGCGGACACGGGAAGGGTCTCCCAGTCCTCTGCCCCGAGGGAAAACAGCTGGACGTCGCCGTCGAAGTGGTTCGGGTCCGGCACCACCAGCGATCCGCGCTCCCCGTGGATCTCGATGTTCGGGGACTTGGACTTGACGGCGTCAAAACTCATGAAGAGCGTGGACAGCGCGCCGGAGGCGTGCACCAGGACACCGGTGACATGGGAATCGATGTTAACGGGGACCTTTTCGCCCTGGCGCGGTCCCGAACCGATGATGCGTTCGTTGCGCGTATGGCTCGCCGCGCCGATGACCGAGACCACGGGACCCAGCAGGGTGACCAGGGCGGTGACGTAGTAGGGGCCCATGTCCAGCAGCGGGCCGCCGCCGGGCTGGTAGTAGAAGTCCGGGTTGGGGTGCCAGCGCTCATGGCCCGGGGTCACCATCGTGGCGGAGGCGGATATCGGCGCACCGATCAGGCCGTCGTCGATCGCCTTGCGGGCGGTCTGGATGCCGGTGCCCAGTACGGTGTCAGGAGCACAGCCGACGGCGACGCCCGCCTCGCGCGCCGCGTCCAGCACCTGGCGCGCCTCCGCAGTGGTGGCGGCGAGGGGCTTCTCGCCGTAGACGCTCTTTCCGGCCGCGATGGCCTTCAGCGCCACCTCCGCGTGCGCGGCGGGGATGGTCAGGTTCAGGACCAGTTCGACGTCGTCCGCAGCGAGGAGCTCGTCCACGGAGATGGCGCGGACACCCTCGTACTGCTCCGCCACGGCCTGGGCGCGTGCGGGATCCAGGTCCGCCACGGCCACCAGGTCGATCTGGCCGAGTTTGCGGAAGTTGGTGAGGTACTGCGCGATGATGGCTCCGCAGCCAATGATTCCGACTTTCAACGGCTTGCCCACAGCAGGCCCCTTTCGATGATGGTGCGGACGTTGGCGTCCTGGAGGATTTCGACCCGGTGGCCGGGGGTGGCAACGAAGATGCGGCCTTTGCCCCACTGGCGGGTCCAGATGGCGGGGGAGGTGACTTCGCGGTTCCAGGGGTCCCACTCCCGGACCTTCTGGGTGGTGGTGGCCAGGACGTCGATGTAGTCGTCGGAGAGCACCCAGTACTGCTCGGTGACCAGGTCGAAGTCGGAGATGCCCTTGGTGATCGGGTGTTCCGCGGCGGCCGGGAGCATGTTGACCGTGTAGGGGACGTAGTTGTCCGACTGCTCGCCGACGCACTCGTCCGGGTGTTTGCCGGGATGGCAGGCGAACTGCCCGCCGATCAGGTGCAGGTAGTCCGAGTTGTTGCGGTAGGAATCGGCGATGCCGCCGTGCCAGCCGGCCAGGCCCGTGCCGTTTTCGACGGCGGTCCGCAGCCCGGCGAACTCGTCCTTTTCGATGGTGGTCATGGTCATGCACTGCATGATCAGATCCACCCCTGCCATGTACTCGGCATCGGCGTACACCTTGGGGGATTCCTCCACGAGGACGTCGTAGCCGTTGTCCTTGAGGTAGGGGATGAAGAGCTCGGTGGCCTCGTACGGCTGGTGGCCGTCCCAGCCGCCGCGGACCACCAGGGCGTTCTTGCGATCTGTCATGTCGGGTTTTCCTTTTGTTTGGCTTCCGGCCCCGGAGGGCCGGCGAAAAATGGGTCAGCGGCTGGCGAAGGCGGCGTCGAAAGCGGCTGCCGGCGGGGCGATGCGGGCGAGTTCCTTGACCATGGCCAGCGCCTGCGGTGCGCCGACGAGCCGGTCCATGCCGGCGTCCTCCCACTCGATGCTGGTGGGGCCGTCATAGCCGATGGCGTTCAGGGTACGGAAGATCCGGTTCCACTGGACGTCCCCGTGCCCTGCGGTGACGAAGTCCCAGCCCCGGCGGGGGTCCGCCCATGCCAGGTGGGAGCCCAGGCGCCCGTTGCGGCCATCGAGCTGGCGGACCGATTCCTTGACGTGCACATGGAGGATGTGGTCCGCGAAGTCCTGCAGGAACATCACCGGATCCAGGTCCTGCCAGATGAAGTGGGACGGGTCGAAGTTCAGGCCGAAGCCCTTGCGGTGCCCGATCGCCTCCAGGGTGCGCTTGGCGGTCCAGTAGTCGTAGGCGATCTCGGACGGGTGGACCTCCAGGGCGAATCGGACGCCCACCTCGTCGAAGACATCCAGGATGGGGTTCCAGCGGTCCGCGAAGTCCTGGTAGCCGGCGTCGATCATTGCCTCGGACGCTGGCGGGAACATGGCCACCGCCTTCCAGATGGACGAGCCGGTAAAGCCCGTCACGGTCTTGACGCCCAGGCGCGCGGCGGCCCGCGCGGTGTCCTTCATGGATTCCGCGGCCCGGCGCCGGACACCTTCGGGGTCGCCGTCGCCCCAGATCCCAGCGGACAGGATGCCCTGGTGGCGCTCGTCGATGGGGTCGTCGCACACGGCCTGGCCGGTGAGGTGGTTGGCGATGGCGAAGACCTGCAGGTTGTTCTTCTCGAGGATGTCCAGCCGGCCCTGGAGGTAGTTGTCGTCCTCAGCCGCCCGGCGGGGGTCCAGATGGTCGCCCCAGCAGGCGATCTCCAGCCCGTCGAAGCCCCACTCGCCGGCCAGCCGGGCCACCTCCTCGAAGGGCAGGTCGGCCCACTGGCCGGTAAACAGCGTGATTGGTCGTGTCATCAGGATTCCTTGGTTGTACTGTCGCTTGCGGCGATGCTCAGACTTTTTGCCACTGGCTGGAATTGGCGGCGCTGGACTCCACGGCGGCCAGGACCCGCTGGACCTGCAGGGCATCGGCAAAGGACGGTTCGGGCTGGCGGCCCTCGCCGATGGCTGTGACGAGGTCCACCACCTGGTGGGTGAAGCCGTGCTCGTAGCCCAGGCCGTGGCCGGTGGGCCACCAGTTGCCGACGTACGGGTGCTCGGGTTCGGTGACGAAGATTTTCCGGAAGCCGGCGTCCGGGGACTCGGCCGCGTCGTAGAAGGACAGGACATTCATGTCCTCGAAATCGAAGGCGAGGGAGCCTTTGGTGCCGTTCAGTTCCAAGCGCATGGCGTTCTTCCGGCCCAGCGCGTACCGCGTGGCTTCAAAGACGCCGATCGCGCCTGCGGAGGCGCCGCCGTCGAACTTTGCGCTGAAGATGGCCGCATCATCCACGGTGACCTTCCCGCGGGGCGCGTCGCCGCTGAGGTCGCCGTGGCCGCCCAGGCCCACGAGGTCGCCGGCCAGCGGGCGCTCGGGAACAAACGTTTCGAGCAGCGCCGAAACGCCGGTGATGTCCTGTCCGGTGACCCACTGGGCCGCATCGATGCTGTGCGCCCCGATGTCGCCGAGGGATCCTGATCCGGACTTGCTCTTGTCCAGCCGCCAGGTCATGGGGGCATTGGCGTCGGAGAGCCAGTCCTGCAGGTACTGGGCCCGGACGTGGCGGATCTCGCCCAGCCTGCCCTGCTCCACGAACCGTTTGGCCAGCGCCAGGGCAGGTGTGCGGCGGTAGCTGAAGCCGCACATGGACATGACTCCCTGCTTGGCGGCGGTCTCCGCGGCGAGGGTCATCCGCTCGGCCTCCTCCACGGAGTTGGCCAGCGGCTTCTCGCACAGCACGTGCTTGCCGGCCTCAAGGGCGGCGATGGCGATCTCGGCGTGCGTGTCGCCGGGGGTGCAGATGTCGATCAGGTCGATGTCGTCGCGTTCGATCAGGCGGCGCCAGTCCGTCTCGGCCGATTCCCAGCCAAGCTTGTCCGCTGCGGCCCGCACGCCGTCGGCGTTCCGGCCGGCGACGGCGGTGAGCCGGGGCTGCAGCGGCAGGTCGAAAAACCGGGGAGCGGTGCGCCAGGCGTGGGAGTGGGCTGCACCCATGAAGGCGTACCCCACCATGCCGACGCGAAGGGGCTTGGGTTGTGTCATCGGAAGTCCTTTCTATTTGCTGAAGCCGGCGGTCAGGCCGCTGAGCAGCTGCCGGCGGCCCACCACGTAAAGCACCAGGATTGGCAAGGTGCTGAGCACCACCGAGGCAAGCACAGCCGGGATGTTGACGCTGTATTCGCCCTGGAAGGTCCACAACGCCAGGGGAAGGACGCGCAGTCCCGGGCTCTGGGTGAGGACCAGCGGAAGCAGGAATCCATTCCAGACGTGCAGGCCGTTGTAGATGGCGACGGTCACGATCGCGGGGCGGGTCAGCGGCAGGGCAAGCCGCCACATGGTCTGCCATTCACTGCAGCCATCAAGCCGCATCGACTCGAACAGTTCGTTCGGGACGTCGCGGATGAAGTTGGACAGGATCAGTACGGTCAGCGGGATGGCAAAGGCAATGGAGGGAAGCATGAGCGCCAGCAGGCTGTCGTAAAGGTTCAGCCGGATGATCATCAGGTAGATGGGGATGATCGTTGCCTGCAGCGGGATCGCCAGTCCCATCAGGAACACACCGTTGACCAGCTTGAGGAACCGGCCCTTGCCCCGGACAATCGCGAACGCGGCCATAAAGGAGACCAGTACCGTCGGAATGACAGCACCCAGCGTGACGATGGTGCTGTTCATGAAGTACTTCGCGAAATCCGCCTCGAGGACCAGCTGGTAGTTTTCCAGCGTCGGGGCGGTGGGAAGCGCCAGCGGATTCTGGCCGAAGTACCCTTCCTGGGTCTTCAGGCTGGTGATGACCACGTAGTAGACCGGAATGATGATGATGGCCAGCCAGAGCCAGCCGCCGAGGCCTGCCGGGAGGTTCAGCCTTCTCATCCGGGATCCCAGCCCCGGCTTTGGCGCGGTGGAGTTGGTCCGGGAGCCGGCGGGAACTTCCTCAGTGCTGCTTTTCAGGACGATGCTCACCCTACATACCTTCCAATTGGCTGCCCTGCTTGTCCTTGCCTCCAAGGCGCTGGAGGAACAGGGCGAGTGCAAGGCCGATGAGTACGAGAATGACGGCAATGACGCTGGCCGGGCCCATGAGGTTGGCCCGGAAGCCCCGCAGGTACATGTCCAGGGCCAGGATCCGCGTGGAGTTGCCCGGGCCGCCGCCGGTGAGGACGAAGATCAGGTCGAAGTACGTCAGGGACCCCACCACCATCAGGGTGGAGGAAGTGATGATGGTGTACTTCAGCTGGGGAAGGGTGATGTGGAAGAACTGCTTGATGGTTCCCGCCCCGTCGATCTCCGCTGCTTCGTAGAGTGACTTGGGAATCTGCCGCACCCCGCCCTGGTAAATGAGCGTATGGAAGGGGACGAACTGCCAGGCGATCACGAAGATGACCAGGCCCAGGGCCAGATGCGGGACTCCCAGCCAGTCCTGGGCCAGGAACGGCAGGCCGAGGCCCGTGGCCAGGCCGAAGTTCGGGTCCAGCAGGGCTTTGAAGGCGATCGCGACTGCTGCCGAGGAGAGCAGCAGCGGCAGAAAATACAGCACCGCAAGGGCCGCCCGGTAGCGCTGGCTTCCGGCGGTGAAGACTCCCAGAAGGAGGCTGATGGGAGTCTGGACCAGCCAGGACGCGATCATGATCAGGAAGGTCAGCCCCAGGGCGTTGTACAGCCCGGGATCCGCAAGCACCGAGAACCAGTTACCCAGCCCTGCTGATCCGATGGCACCGATGCCGTCCCAACTGGCGAAGCTGAGGATGAGTACACCGGCCAGCGGCACGACGGCGAAAACCAGGAAGAAGAACAGAGCAGGAACTGTCAGCCACGCGAGGGCCGCATTGCGCTGTCCGCTTTGCCCAGCGCCGGTTCTGGCGGCGGCCTCAGTCCTGCGGGCGGTGGAGACGGCGTTACTCATTTCCCGAGGGTGCCATTCATGTTCTCAGCGAACTGCTGAGGGGTGATCGACTTCAGGAACAGCTGGTCGATGTTGTTCAGCAGCGTTTCGGCGGCGGTGGGGCTGAGCGCCTGGTCCCAGGACTGCTGGAAGTTGGGAGCGTTCTTGGCCAGATCGTAGACAAAGTTCAGGAAGTCCTTGTCCGGGGATGTGTTGAGTTTGCTTTCGATCCCGTTGACGATGGGGACGGAACCGGAATTGATGTAGGTGTCGATGACCGTCTCGGTCAGGATCCCGTCCTTGAAGAACTTCTTCGCCGTCTCCTTTTCCTTGTCTGTGGCTTTGGAGGAGATCGACATGTACGCGGCGGGGTTTCCCACGCCGTTCTTTGGGTCGCCCTTGCCGCCGGCAACGGTCGGGAACTGGACGAAGCCCAGTTTCCCGTCCTGGACGAAGTTCTGCCCATTCTTCTTCATGGCTCCGTAGGTCCATGAACCATGCAGCATCATGGCGGCCTTGCCCGTGAACAGCAGGGCCTGGTCCGCATTGGAGTCTGCCGCGATGGAGGAGAAGCCCTTGATGAACCCGTCCGCGGAGACGAGCTCCTGGATCTTGGTGCCGGTTTCGATGACGGCGGGATCCATCCAGGCATTGGGCTTGCCTTCGAAGATGGCGGTGAAGACTTCGTCGCCCCCGATGCGGTCAAGCAGGTATTCAAGCCACATCATGGAGGTCCAGCGCGACTGTCCACCGAGTGAGAAGGGAGCCACGCCCATGTCGTTGAAGGTTTTGACCAGAGACATGACGTCGTCCCAGGTCTTCGGCGGCTGGACGCCGGCCTTCTCGAACAGTTCCTTGTTATAGAACAGGACGATCGGGGCGACGTACTGGTTGGGCAGGGCGTAGATCTTCCCGTTGACGGTGGCTGCGCCGAATGAGGCGGGGAAGAACTTCTTCTGCAGATCCGGATTGTCATTGAGCCAGCTGGTTAGGTCCTCTACCTGGTTGGCCTCGGCATACGTCTTCAGGGTGCCGCCGCCCCAGCCGTAGATGATGGTGGGGGCCTGGCCGGCGCCGATGGCGGTTTTGATTTTGGTTTTGTAAGCGTCGTTCTGGAAGTAGGTTACGGCGATCTTGTCGTCAGGGTTTGCCGAACTGAAGGTGTCCACGGCCTTCTGCATGGTGGTCTGGTTCGGTTCACCGGACAGGTACCACATGCTGGCACCGCCTCCGCCGCTGCTGGAGGTCCCCGGTCCTGACGTCCCGCACGCCGTGGCGGTCATGGCGGCGAAGGGAGTGAGGGCAGCAAGGGCGAGGAAAGAGCGGCGGGAGGTCTGGGATTGCTTCATTGCTTCTCCATCTGAAAATGCTTCGTTGCAAAGGTTGTGGGGTTGTGAGCGGCACACACTTTCGAAATATTTCGAGCAGGTGATTTAGGTCACGCTCTAAACTAAAGCTCAACACCATGGGAGTCAAGAGGCGCATGAAAGTTCTTTTGCGGGCCACTTTGAGGGTTCCTTGACGTGGCTGGCCGGATTCCAGAGAATGTATTCTCCGAAACTTTTCGAAAGGCTGCAAACCCATGGCATCGAAGATCGCTGAGCGGGCGAGGCCAACGCTCGCCACCGTGGCCCGGCAGGCCGGTGTTTCTGCGCCGACGGTGTCCAAGGTTGTCAACGGCCGCGAGGATGTGTCGCCGGAAACCCGGGCCCGCGTGCTGGCCGTCCTGGAGCAGGCCGGGTATCAGTCCCCGCTGCAGCGACGTGCCGCCGGGGAAACCGGCACGGTGGTTGAGGTGGTCATCGATGTCCTCGATTCCGCGTACACCATCCAGGTGCTCAACGGCGTGCTGCAATCCGCGGCCGATGCCGACGTCGAGATTCTCGTCAGCGTCACCGGTCCCGCGAGCCAGGGCCGGCGCAGCCCCGAGCGCCGCGCACAGCGCATGGTGGACGAGGGCAGGGCCGGAATGATCGTGGTGACCTCAGCCTTCAGCGAGACGCAACTGCACCCTTTCCGGCGCCGCCGGATTCCCGTCGTCGTGATTGACCCGCTGAACCCGCCCTCCGCTGACGTGGTCAGCATCGGTGCCACCAACTGGGCCGGCGGCAAGGCAGCCACGGAGCACCTGCTGGAGCTGGGGCACCGCCGCATCGCGTACATCGGCGGCATAGAGAAGGCCGAATGCAACCAGGCTCGGCTGCACGGCTACATGGCCGCACTCATGGCGCACGGGGTGCCGGTGGACCCGCAGTACATCTATTCCGGCGGCAGGTTCCGCCGGGAAAGCGGCGTCAAAGGCCTGAAGGCGCTGCTCGAACTGGACAAGCTTCCGACCGCGATCTTCGCCGGCAGCGACACCATCGCCCTGGGCATCCTCGGTGAAGCGGGCCGGCACGGCATCCGGGTTCCCGAAGACCTAAGCCTTATCGGCTTTGACGGTACAAACCAGGGCGAGGAGTCCGTGCCTTCATTGAGCTCCGTAGCCCAGCCGCTGGAGGAGATGGGGCGGGCAGCGCTGCGGTCTGTCCTGCGCCAGGCGCGGGGGGAAGTCCTGGATTCGCACCGCGTTGAGCTGGCCACCCATCTGATTGTCCGCGATTCCACGGCGCCGCCCGCCGCCTGAGCTGCGCAAACCCCTGCGCGGGGGTCCCAGTGAGCGCCGAGCCCTACTTCTTGGTGAGCCGGTAGCGCTCGATCTGCCTCAGGCGCCGCATCAGGCTGTCGCGCCGGGGGTGCGGGACGGCCTCGGCCGCCTCTGCCGTGAGGTCAATGTGCCTGGTGCCGTACTGCCATAGCAGCAGGTCGTCGAGCAGCCGGTCGGGACCGGGGGAGTAGCGGTGGTCCAGTGCCTTGCGGACCTCGGTGATCCGGTTGGCGCTCAGCAGCCCGGCCAGCTGCATGGTCTGGTTCAGGCCATGGGCTGCCAGGAGTTCCGCGGCCCAGCCCCAGTCATCGTCCACTTTGCGGTCAACGTGGGGAAGCAGCGTGCGCCACACGTCGCGGATGCGGTTGGGCGTCAGCGGTGCCGCCCCTTCGCCGTCGGCATCCCAGAAACCGCGGACTTCCTCGTAGCGCTCGTGCAGGTCGGCGAAGGCGGTCTCCACTGTTTCCAGCATGGCGGCCGTGGCCGTGAACTGCCGGTCGAAGTGGGGTGTCCAGGCCCGCGGGTCCTCGGCCTTGAAACGGATATCATGCTCGATCTCGCTCCACGCGTGGGCGAAAATGGTGCGGATCTGGCATTCGAAGAAGTAGCTGCCGTTGGGCACGGCATCCGGGTTGAAGACCGACTGGTACTCCTTGACGGCCTCGTTCTGGATGGTGCGCAGGATCAGGTGCCGGCTGGAGTACCCGTAGGTGCCCGATTCGATGGAGCCGATGTCCTTTTCCCGGTCCCCGCGGCAATCGAAGAGCTGCCGCTGGTGCTTGATGATGTTGGCCACCAGGGCATTCTCTGCGGGCAGCTTGGTGATCACCCGGATGCCCACCATGTCATTCAGGGTCCGGAACGGGTCAGGGAACTTGAGGACAGGGGGCGCGCCCGGCTCCAGGGGTTGCTCGATCCGGGAGATCTTCTCCTTGAACGATTCCACGGTCTTGGTGCGGCCCGTGACGAACAGCGGCGTGACCTCGGAGTCCTTGAGCATGTCCCGAAGCGTCAGCAGGACATCCCGGGTGACCAGCTTCAGGGCAGGGCGGACCCGCTCATAGATCTCCACGTTCTGCTCCACGGATTCGCGGAGGCTCGCATCCAGGCTGTCCCAATGACTCGGCATGGTTCCAGCTTACGGCGGAGGCCCGGCCGTGATCCGCGCACCGCCGTCGCTCCTTCACCGCGTTGCCCGGCGCCGGCTTGCGATTCCATCGACTGCTCCGTACCTGCCGTTTTCACGCGCCAAAAGGGCCGGTACGGAGCACTCGATGAAGGGGAGGCGTGCCCGGTGGGGTCCTCAGGCGCCCGGAGGCTGGTATTTGATCTCGGCCGCCTTCTGCAGGGCTTCGATGGTCTCCTCGACGCTCATCAGTACCGTGGTTTCGAATGAACTCAGGGCGCCGCCCCCGCTGATGGCCAGGGCCACCGCCGCCATGGACACGTTGTCCGGCGCCTCCCAAAGGTTGTAGCCATCGTGGCTGCCGAAGGCGTACCAGAATCCATGGAGCTTTCCGCCCACCGATTCGATGTACGCCTGGGCAGCTTTCCGCCGGTCTTCCGGGTTGTTGATCAACCGGCCCCAGGTCTCCGGCGTGTAGCTGAACCTTGACAGATAGAGCGGCATTTTTCCGGTCCTTTCGGTCGGTGGAACGGAGGTAAGTTCCACCCAGAGTGGCACTGTGCTGCCCGTCCGGCAATGGCCTGTGTTGAGGCCCGGCAATGCACTGCGCGGTACGCTCGGCAGATGGCAAAGCGGCATAGGTACCACTACGGCGAGGACCCCAGCCAGTGGGGCGAACTGTTCCTTCCCGAAATGCCAAAAGGGGCGGCCCACCGCGGCGTGGTGGTGGTGATCCACGGCGGCTACTGGCGGTCGAAGTACGGTGCCGAACTGGGGGAGCCCCTGGCCGCGGACCTTGCCGGGCACGGGTTCGCCGCGTGGAACCTCGAGTATCGCCGGGCGGGCAACGGCGGGGGCTGGCCGCAAACCTTCTCGGACATCCTTGCAGGCATCGACAAGCTCCGGGAGCTCGCAGGGCCCCACGCCCTGGATTTGGGCAAGGTGGTGGCGCTGGGCCATTCCGCCGGCGGGCATCTCGCAGTGTGGGCGGCGGGCCGGGACCGCCTGGGCCGCCTGGGGCTGGAGGCCGAGCACCGCGAGGCCGGCGCCAGCCCCGACGGCGTCCGCCTCGCCGGCGTGGTCAGCCAGTCCGGCGTGCTCAACCTCGCGGCAGCGGAGGAACTGAACCTCAGCGATGGTGCCGTGGCCAACCTGCTGGGCGGGCCGTCGTCGGACTTCCCCGGCCGGCACAGGTACGCGGACCCGATGGCCGCGTTGCCGCTGAGCGTCCCCGTCTATGCCGTGCATGCAACGGACGACGCCGACGTGCCGCTGGGCATGTCAGCGTCCTATGTGGAGGCGGCCAGGTCCGGGCCGGCTCCCGCGCGGCTGGTCATGGTGCCGGGGGACCACTTCGCGCTGATCGATCCATCAACGGAGGCGTACGCGAAGTGCCGGGAGCTGGTGGGGGAGTTGCTGCACTGGGCTGAGCGTCATCGGGCTTAGCAACGTGCCGGCCGGCCTCTCCTCTGGCAGAGTATGAGCATGCTCACAGTTATTGGCGAAGGCCTCGTTGACGTTGTCCAGCGCGCCTCCGGAATCGAAGCCCACGTAGGCGGCAGCCCCCTGAATGTCGCAGTGGGCCTGGCCCGCCTCGACCACCCGGTGCAGTTCATCGGGCGGTACGGCCGGGACGCCTACGGTGACTCCGTCGCGGCGCACCTGCGCGCCAGCTCCGTGATGCTTCCCATGGGCCCGGATGACCTGCCCACCAGCGTGGCCACCGCACTGATTGACGACGACGGCGCCGCCACCTACACGTTCGACCTCACCTGGCAGCTCCCCGGCATCGCCGACCGGCTCGCGTTCATGCTGCAGGGAACCACCCTGCTGCACACGGGATCCATAGCAACAATGCTGGCGCCGGGCGCCACCGAGGTGCTCGCCGCCGTCGAATTCGCCCACCCGCACGCCACCATCAGCTACGACCCCAACTGCCGGCCCAGCATCATCAGCGATGTTGACTATGCCCGCCGCCACGCGGAAAAGTTCGTGTCCCTCGCCGACGTGGTGAAGGCCTCGGATGAGGACCTGGCCTGGCTCTACCCAGGGCAGGATGTGCTGGAATCGGCGCGCAAGTGGCTGGCCCTTGGCGGGGAGGAGGGGCCGGCGATGGTGGTGGTTACGCGCGGCGCCGAAGGGCCCTGGGGGGTGTGCCGGGCGGGCGAGGCGCAGGTGCCGGCTCCCAAGGTTGTGGTGGCGGATACCGTGGGCGCGGGCGATTCCTTCATGGCCGCGCTCCTGTCCGGCCTGGTGGACCGCGGCCTGGACGGAGCCCAGAACCGGAAGGACCTGCGCGAACTCCCGGCGGAGGGGCTGGAGGAACTCCTGGCCCATGCAGCGAAGGCCGCCGCTGTCACGGTGTCCCGGCCCGGCGCAAACCCGCCGACCCGGGCTGAGCTGAACGGGGTGCCTGCGGAGGATTAGGCCGGATCATCGGTTGCTCCGATCAAGTATCCCTAACTGATACCTGCAGACTGCGACGCTCTCTCACTTAATGCGCTTAAACGGCCAGTGCTCTCTCACTTTCTAAAGGAAAGTGAGAGAGCGCTGGCCAGGATGGCGCATTAAGTGAGCGAGCGTGTTGGCTGGGGACCTAGTCCTTGCCGAGCCCCGCGGCCGAGGTCTTCTCGCCGGACACGCTGTTGAGCGCCCGCAGGTCGAAGATACCGTTGATGTCCGCCTGCTTGGTGGTTCCGGCGGTCACCCCGTCAGCCAGGAGCTTTTGGTAGGTTCCGGCCAGCGGATCCACGGTGAACACGATGTTCTTCAGCGACCGGTCGATCACGTCGGCCTTCAGCTCGGCGCCGGCGGCTTCCCTGAGTGCGGCGTTGATGACACTGGCCTTCTCGCCGTCGGCTGCCCCGTTCAGCCACTCGACCGACTTCACATGGCCCTTCAGGAGAGCCTTCACGGTGTCCGGGTGGTCTGCGGCAAACTTCTGGTTCACGATCAGGATGGTGGTGGGGAACTCGCCCGGCTTGCCGGACAGCGAGCCGTCCCAGAGGTCCTTCTCGTCCACCAGGACCTTCGCGCCGGCGGTCAGCACCAGGCGGGAGGCCCAGGGCTCAGGCAGCCACGCGCCGTCGAGCTTTCCGTCCTGGAACAGTTTCAGGGTCTGGGCGTTCTCGGTGGGGTTGATGGCGACGTCGCCGCTGCCGTCCACGTTCGTCTTGTAGCCCTGAGAGGCCAGCCACGCGCGGAGGGCAACGTCCTGGGTGCCGCCGAGCTGCGGGGAGGCGAGGGTCTTGCCTTTGAGGTCCGCCGCGGAGTTGATCTCCGGCTTGACCACCAGCTGGGCGCCGCCGGCGGCAGCGCCGGCGATGATGTTGATCGACTCGCCGCCGCTCTTGACGTACGAGTTGATGGCGGGGTTGGGGCCGATGTAGGTGGCGTCGATGGCGCCGGCGTTCAGGGCCTCGATGGCTGCCGGCCCGGCGTTGAACACCTGGGTGCTGAGCTTGGTGTCGCCCAGTTCGCCGGCAATGTAGCCCTGGCTGACGCCCACCAGGGCGGGGGCGTGGGTGACGTTGCCGAAGTAGCCAAGCTTCAGTTCGGCAGCGGGGTTGCCGGAGGGGGCGGTTTCCTGCACGGCAGCGGGAGGGCCGCCGCTGTTCACCGCCGCGGCGACGGCCGCACCTCCGCCCACCAGGGCGAGGAGCGCAGCGCCGATCCCGATCTTCTGGCCGAGGGAACGCTTGGGAGCGGCGGACTGTCCGGCCACGATGCGGGTGGAGCCTGGCTGGCTCCGGGGGCTCTTGTTCGATGGGTCTGACACTGGGAATTCCTTTGCTGGGGCGGATGCTGAGACGAGATTACGGAGCACCCGGCAGCGCCACAATCATTCCCGTAGCGGGCGTTCACGGAAGGTCGCGAACGCTCAACAGGACGTAGCGCGGCGTCAAGAAACGACGCGGGACGTCTTCCGGGGCCCGGCAGGATTGCCTACGCAGCCCTGATGAGTGGAGCTCGCTGAGGACCCGCCGCAGCCCGGCTGCGGTGGTAACGGGGTGTGGTCAGCCCGTGTCCAGGGTCACGTCGCCCAGCGGCGTGGACAGCACGGCGCGCAGCGCCGGGGCCGCGGCATATGCCACGCCAGGCAGCGCCAGCAGCTGGCGCACCGGCGGCGGCAGGCCGCCCAGCTGCAGCTCGCGCAGCGCGACGCCGCTGGTCGCCATGCGCGCGGTGGGATGCGTGCCGTCCCACTGGATCAGAGTCGGCAACGCGCCGCCGAGCTGCAATGCGCCGTCGTCGCGCACCAGGATCCGCCAGGCCAGCCTCCCCTGCAGCGTCTCGCGAGACATGGCCAGCGGCTGCCCCGGGTCGATCCCGACATTGACGAGACCTTCTCGGTGCAGGCCGAGCATGCGGGTGCGCGCCACCAGGTGCACCAGGCGCGGTGCATCGCTGATGCGCTGCTGCAGTGCCGGATCGTCGAGGCCGAACCAGCGCCGGCGCGCTGGCGGCGAAGCTTCCGGATCGATCGCGATGATCTCGAAGTACGCGCCCGGGAACGCAGCCGACGCGATGCTGAACACCCGGTTGTGCGTGCCCATCAGCAGGTGCTTGCCACCCGGCCCGGGCGTGATGCCGAGCGTGGCCTCGCACCAGGCCACGCCCTGTTCCAGGCTGGTCGCGGCGACGACGAGGTGATCGACTTCGGCGCTGCTCACAGGCCCTCCTTTACGCGGTTACAGGTCACGCGATAGCCGCCGATCCGGGTGCCGCCGGCTCCGGTCACCGCCCGCAGCCGCCGTTACGTGCGGCCATCTGCGGGACCGTTTGCCGGTTTAGGTGACGGTCAGCTGGGTGTACATCCCGGCCCAGTAGTGGCCTGGCAGATTGCAGAACAGTTCATATCTTCCGGGCTTCAGGTCAAGGGTGATCCATCCGGCAGCGGACGGGAGGATTCCGTTGCCCTCGCCTTCGGCGCAGGTGGCGGCGGCCTCGGCCAAGCTGCCGGCCTCGTCGATTTTCCCGTCCCGGCCGACCGGGCGGGTTCCGGCGACCTGGGTGTCCGCCAGCGGGATGATCATCATTTCATGAGGGATATTGCCGGCGTTGGTGACCAGGAAGGACACCTCGCCGCGCGTCACGGTGGACCGGTCGGCGGTCAGCTGCATGCTGCGCCGCATCATCCCGCGGCCGCCCATCATGGGGCCTCCCATATCGGATGCCGTGACATGGATGACCGCGCCCGGGAGGCTGGGCGGAGTGCACCGGGAGGTTCCAGGGAATCCGTAACCGCCCGGTGCCACCCCGCCGTTCATGAACACTATGGCCGTCATGGATGCGGCCGTCAGGACAAGGGCCGCGAGGATACCGAGCAGGACCTGCCCCCTGAGGGACCGGGTTTTCACGGTTTCCGTCTCAGCACGGCGCGGCGTTCATTGAACTCGGTGGCGTCAATCTCCCCCCGTGCGAAGCGTTCGTTGAGGATCCGCTCAGGATCGTCGTGCGGGGGCCCGTAGGATCGCCAGGCGCCGGGCTGCCCGCCGCGGATCAGGAGGATGACCACCGTCACCACGCCTCCCCAGAACAGCAGCATCATTAGCGCCATGGCCACCCAGCCGCCGATTCCCCCGTCGCCGTACCATCCGTACATCATGCCCGGACCTCCCTTTCTGTAGTTGTGACTGCTGCTTGCTTTCACCATTGCCTGTGGAGCGTCCAGCGAACAGGGTCCTTGGTCACGAGGGAGGCGCCTGCGCGCGCGGTTTTCTAGGCGGCCGATCCTGCCTCGACCGGCAGGCCGCCGATGCGCCATTCAAGCATTCCTTCGTGCAGGCGCCGGGCACGGCGGCCGGCTGCGTGCAGCAGGGCCACGGCTTCGTAGGCAAGGACGCAGTAGGCGCCCCGACAATAGGCCACGACCTCTTGGTCCCCGGGCAGTTCGGACAGCCGGTCGCTGAGCTCCTCCAGCGGGATGGAGATGGCCCCGGGGATATGGGCGGCGTTGTATTCCTCGTTCGGGCGCACGTCGAGGACCGTTGCGGTTCCAGCCCGGGCGCGGGCGAGGAGCTCTTCGCGGCTCATTTCCTCCTCATCTCCCCGGCGATCTCCAAGTTCCAGATAAGCGACGCGTTTGGGTTCGACGCCGGCCACGTGCTCCTGCGCAACGGATCGAAGCAGGCTGTAGAGCCGCAGGATGTCGGGGCCGGCGAGGTCGTAGTGGATTCGGTTGCCGTCCCGCCGGGTGGTTACCAACCCGGCCTGTCGAAGGGTTTGGAGGTGCGCCGAGGCCGTGCTTAACCCCAGCCCGGCGGCGGCGGCCAGGGTTTCCACGCTCCGTTCCCCCTGGCTGAGCAGGTCCAGCAGTTCCAGCCGCTTGCCGTTGGCCAGAGCCTTGCCTACCCGGGCGAACTCCTCGAAGAGTTCAGATTTCCTTGCCTTGTCGCCCACTTTAGTCCTCCAGAGATCCATGTAATACTGGAACAAATACTATTCCACGTTTTCTTGGAATGCCAGCCTATTGCCGGTTCACCACCGGCACGGAAGGACCGTGCGCCATGGGCATCCGGGACGTGACCACGCTGGGCCTGCGGCAGAACCTGGCCCAGTTCATGCTCCTGGTCGCCGTCAACGCCCTTGTTGGCGGCACCCTCGGCCAGGAGCGCACGGTGCTTCCGCTGCTGGCAGGGCAGGTCTTCCATCTGGACCTCTATACCTCCGCGCTCACCTACATCCTGGCGTTCGGCGTGGCCAAGGCCGGCACCAACTACTTCGCCGGCACCCTCTCGGACCGCTACGGCCGCAAACCGGTCCTGGTCGCCGGCTGGCTTGTCGCGCTGCCGGTGCCGCTGATGCTCATATTCGGAACCTCTTGGGCGTGGATCGTCGCGGCCAACGTGATCCTGGGCGTCAGCCAGGGCCTGACCTGGTCCACCGCCGTCGTGATGAAAATGGACCTCGTCGGACCGTCCCGGCGCGGCTTTGCCATGGGCTTGAACGAAGCGGCGGGCTATCTCGGCGTGGCCGCCACCGCACTGGCCACCGGGTACATCGCCGCCGCTTACGGGCTGAGGCCGGGTCCATTCCTGCTCGGCGCCGCCTACATTGCCCTGGGCCTGGGCCTCTCGGTCTTTGCTGTGAAGGAAACCCGGGACCACGCCCGGCTGGAGGCCGCGAACCACGTTTCCGCCCATGCCGGCGCCCACGGGAGGCTGAGCAACCGGGAAATCTTCACCCTGACCAGCTTCCGGGACAGATCCCTGTCTTCGGTCAGCCAGGCCGGCTTGGTCAACAACCTCAACGACGGCCTCGCCTGGGGACTCTTCCCCGTCCTGTTCGCCGCCGCGGGACTCACGATCGAGAAGATCGGCATCCTTGCCGCCGTCTACCCTGCGGTCTGGGGCGCAGGCCAGCTCGTCACCGGGGCACTGTCGGACAAATACGGCCGCAAATGGCTGATTGTCGGCGGTATGCTCCTGCAGGCTGTCGCCTTGGCGATGATCGCCGTCGGCCGGGACTTCGGGATCTGGCTTGCCGCCGTCGTTCTCCTCGGGGCCGGAACGGCCATGGTGTACCCGACCCTGCTCGCCGCCGTCAGCGACGTCGCACACCCGGAATGGCGTGCTCGCTCAGTGGGAATCTACCGTTTGTGGCGCGACGGCGGCTTCGCCGTCGGAGCCCTCCTTGCCGGCGTCCTCGCCGACACCTACGGGATCCCCGCGGCAGTCGCGGTCGTCGGCGCTGTCACAGGGGCGTCCGGCGTCGTGGTGGCGGTCCGCATGCGGTCAACGGATCATCACCGGCAGACGGCCTAGAAACGGACTCCCGGCCGCGGGGGCGGTTCAACCTGCTCCCGACTCGAGTGGAGTGCCGATGGGGCGAGGTCCGCTAATGCTGGGTCAGCCGGAGCCTCGCAGCCCGTTCCACGAGGACCGGCACGTAATCCCGGATAGGGCCGTCATCGAGGACGCGGTGTTCTTCGGCGACCACGTTTTCGATGACGGAGCGCGGTTCCTCGGGGAAGCGCTCCGCCAGCCGGTCGACAACAGCCATGAGGGCCCGCACTTCGGGTTCGTTTGTCATTCCCAAAGCTTCGGCCTGGCGGGGAGGAGAGTCAACCATCACTTAGTCGTCCCACGTCAGCGCCCTTTAAGTGCCGTCCTGCACAGGAGGAATGGCCGCTGCCCCTGGCGGGCGGCGGCCACTCCTCATAGCGGTCCGGCTCTGTGCGGCTTCAGCCGGCGGCAGCCACCGGCCACGACTCGCGGACGGCCGACGGCGTGAACCTGGCGCCGGTGTCGGGGAAGCCCGGCACCTCGATCCGGGCGTGGGTGTGGACCTCCCGGACTGTCCGGCGGGTGTGCTCGGCGATCTCCTCCATGGTGGCCACCCACATGCCGTCCAGGCCCTTGACCCGTTCGATCAGCCGTTCCAGGGCTGCCGCCTTGGAGGGCCGGCCGGAGATGAAGGGATGGTTGGTGAGGACAAAGCAGCTGCCCTGCGCGTGGTGGGCCTCGGCCTCCAGCGTCCACATCTCCAGGACCTTCGCGGGGCTCTCAATGACGCCGCTGCCTGTCACGCCCGGGTAGAAGGCGTACTGCTCCCAGTCGTCCAGCGCCCAGTCGACGGGAATCTCCACGATATCCCTGCTGTCACCCGGGGCGACGCTGAAGCGGTAGGGGGCGTCGCCGTCGAGCAGGCTTGAATCGTAGAGGAACCCGCGGTCCGCCAGGAGGCCGGCGGAGTGCCAGTTCAGTTCCCACCACGGCGCCCGGTAGCCTGCCGGCTCCACTCCGGCGGCCTTGGCCAGCGCCTCGAGCCCGCGGTCGATGTACCGCGCCTCCGCCTCGGCGCTGATGCCCTTCATGGGCTCGTGCAGGTAGCCATGGTGGGCCACCTCATGTCCCGCGTCCACGATCCGCCGGACGGTATCCGGATAGCACTCGGCCGTGAAGCCGGGGACGAAGAACGTGGCGCGGATGTCCTGCCGCTGGAGGATCTGCAGCAGCCGCGGGACGGCAACCTTGGGTCCGTACGACTGGTGGGTCATCAGGGACATGCGGCTTGTGCTCTTGGGATCGTGGGAGATGGTGCAGGATTCTGCGTCGACATCGAACGTGAAGGATGCTGCGGCACGCTTGCCCTCGGGCCAGGTGATCGGGTGGGCGGAGTCGGGGAATGCTTCAGTCATGGTGGGATCCTGCGTTTCAGAGGGCTGCGGGCGTGCCGGGCTGGGCCGCGGCGCCTGTCAGTTCGGTGGGCAGATGGTGGGCGGCAGTTGTGGACGGAGCCTGCTCAATGAACCTGCGGTGCACCTTCGGGCCCAGGATGGCGTAGCTGGCGGCGCTTGCAAGGCCGCCGGCCAGCCAGGAGAGGTCCCAGCCGCCCAGGGCCACGGCCATGGGGCCCTGCATCGCGGGAACGAGCCCGTACATGAACAGCCAGGTGGCGAAGATGCCTACCAGGAGGGACGTCACTCCCGCCCAGTTGACGCCGGGGAGCCGCCTGGTGCCGACGCCGTCGAACAGTCTTTCGGGGTTGCCGGGCCAGCGCTTGTCGATCCAGAAGTAGTGCACCAGCATCACGCCGCCCCAGGCAGCCACCCAGGCCACCAGGCCGATGAGCCACGCGTCGAGGACTGCGGCGAAGTCCTCCTGGAAGATGAAGAAGACGACGGCGGCGAGTGAGAAGACGCCGACGAACAGGTTGAGCTTGCGGCGGCTGATAGTGATGTCCAGCGCCTGGGTGGCCACCGAGAAGGTGTAGATGTTCAGGATGTTCGTGGCGATGGGGCCGTGCAGCACCATCAGCAGCACCGGCAGGGCGAGGACCCCGAAGTTCTGGACGATCAGCTTTCCGGGATCGATTTCGCCGCTGTTGGTGGCCAGGCTCGCACCCAGGATGCCCAGCCAGACGACGGGAATGAACTGGCCCAGGACTGATGCGAGGTAGACCTTCTTTTTGGGCACTTCGGTGCTCACGAAGCGGGAGTAATCCGCGGCGTAGGTGAACCAGGTGATCCCCCAGCCGATGCCGATGGCGGTCATGACGGCGCTCATGGCGGCGATCCGCTCGGAACCTTCCAGGATGTTGCCTGCGGGGCCGGCGTAGCCCCAGTCGATCTTCATGCCGAACCAGGCCACGGCGGACATGACCGCCAGGATGATGATGGTGGGCGGTACTGTCCACTTTTCGAAGGCGGCAATTGCCTTGTAGCCGAACCAGGCAATGGCTACCTGGGCGGCCATGATGGCTGTGGCCACGCCGATCTTCCAGCCGTAGTTATGGGCTGTGGGATCCACCCAGCCGAGCGTTCCGAAGAGCGCCATGACCAGGTCCAGGATGATCCAGGTGTTCACCGCGCACCAGCCGATGACCAGGAGTGCCTGGATGGCTGCCGGGAGGTAGTTGCCCCGCCGGCCGAACGCCGCGCGGGCCAGGACCATGCCGGTGGCTCCGGTCTTCTGGCCGAGGAGGACGAAGCAACCGAAGAGCAGCATGCCGATCAGGTTGCCCAGCACCAGGACGGTCACGGTGTCCGCGAAACCCAGCCCCAGGTGGATTCCGAGGGCACCCAATACCCAGTTGATCGGTGCGAGGTTGGCACCCGCCCAGATCCAGAACTGGCCTGAAACTTTGCGTGTGCGCTGGGACTCGGGGATTGGCTGGAGCCAGGCTTCGACGTCTTCCGCGTGGACGGACTGCTCGATTCCTGGCGTTGTGGGTTGTTGTTGCATCGAAGCCTCTTCGTTGAGGGGATGGGAGTTCTCCAAGATTATGTGTCGGGCGCCACACGCACCATCTACAATGTGTCTTTAGGTTTCCGATTAAACGCGACGGAGTGTCATGCCGGTCCGCTTGGAGGATGTGTTGAAACATCCCACCCTCACTGCTGCCGAACCGGTGGTCCGGGCTGCGGCCGGCGCTGTTCCCCGCACGCAGCTCCGCTGGGTCCACTCAAGCGAAGTCCTGGACATCGCTTCGCTGCTCGGAGGCGGTGAACTGCTGCTTACGGGCGGCCAAGCCCTAGCCGCGGCCTCCGATGAGCGCCGGACGGGCTACATTCGGGACCTTGCCGGGCGCGGGGTGGCGGCGCTCGCCGTCGAGACGGGAAGCGTCCTGCCTTCCATCCCCTCCTCGATGGTTTCCGCAGCCGAGGAAGCCGGCCTTCCGTTGATCGAGCTGCGCCGCGTGGTCCCTTTCGTGGCGGTCATGGAGGCCATCAACTCCCAGCTCGTCAGCCAGTCGGCCGCCCAGTTGCAGCAGGCCGACCAGGCCAGCCACGCCATGGCGGTGGAGCTCGCCCACGGGAGTAGCCTGGACAGGATTCTGGGCGTCCTTGCTGCTGCAACGGGCGCGGAAGTGGAGTTGATTTCCACAGCCGGGATCACCTTGGCCAGCGCCGAACCTGCAGGGGGCACCGATGCACCTGCGCACGTCGCTTCGGCGGACGAAGCCCGGGACCACCAAAGAACCGTCCACGTCGAGGTTCCGGTGCGTGGGATCCCATCTGCCCGGCTGACCCTGCATGTCCGCGAGGACGCGGATGTGAACCTGGCGAGGATCGCCGGGAACCGGTCCGTGGATATTCTTTCCCTGGCCCTTTTGCAGCGGATGCCTCCCGGGCTGAAGGAGCTGGCGGGCGCGGCCCTGATCCGGGCGATAGATTCCGGCAAGCAGAACTGGCGGCTCCAGGAGCTGGGTCCGGCCGCCGGAATTCCAGTGTCTGCGCGGGTGGTGGCAGTGGTTGTCCGTTCTCCAGCCTCCAAGGAGCTTCGGAGAAGCGTGGAGCACCTTTTGGACCCGGGCGGGCAGTACAGCGCCAGCTACGCGGACAACGCGGAGCTTCTCGCCTTGGCTGTCCTCCGTTCCGCCAATCCTCATGTGGAACGCCAGAAGATCGTGGACGGCCTGCAGTCGCTGGACGTGCCCGAGGGGACTGTCAGTGCCGTCGGCCCCGCCGCGTCGGGGATAGCGGCCGCCCCGTGGTCCCTGTCCGAGGCGAGGCTCACGCTGGAACTTGCTGCCGACGTCGGGCGCGGGAGGTCAGGAGCGATCTCTCCCCGGCGGGTGTTTGACGCCCAGGCGTTCGCCGTGGAGCGCCTGGCGGTCCAGTCAATGGATGAGCCCGTTCGGCGGGATTTCATCGGCCAGCAACTGGGCGCCGTTCTTGAGCACGACGCCCAGCGGCACTCACAGCTGGTGGAGACGCTGCGGGTCTGGCTGGATTCCGGCTGCAACACTGCGCAGGCCGCGCGGGACCTTCATCTTGAACGGCAGTCCATGCACCAGCGAATGCAGCGCATCTTCTCCCTGTGCGGCGGGGATCCCCGCGGCACCGGCCGCCTCGCTGCCCTGCACCTGGCCACCCGCCTCGCCGCCCTCCAGCCCAAGTAGGACGCTCTCCCACTTAATGTCGGTTTTCCGGCGATCCTCTCTCACTTGATGCGGGTTTTCGGGCATCCCTCTTTCACCTCCAGCACCCCGACGGCAGCCCTGTGGATAACTTCTGCAGCGTGCTGCCGTATAGGGGCACAATGCCAGCATGCGAAAGCAAGTTCTGCCCCTGCCGTTGGCAACAGCTCCCTTCACCTTCAGCTCAGCCATGGCTTCCGGCGTCCCGCTAAGCAGGCTTCGCCGCAAGGATGTGGTCAACGTGGGCCGCGGCCTGTACCGTCCTGCGGCCTGGGACTTTGATTTGGAGGGCGCGGCCAGGGTGTTGTCCGCCGCGTCGCCGGGAGCCTGGATCTCCCATGTGACCGCGGCCCGGCTTCGATGTCTGGTATTGCCTCCGTGGCTTGCCGATTCCACGGAGTTGCACCTCAGCAAGCCGCGTTCGCTGCCATCAGTTCGCCGGAAGGGCGTGTTCGGCCATACCGTGCTGGCACGCGAAGATGAGATCGAACTTGTCGACGGCATCCGCCTGAGCACGCGGTCCCGCACCTGGCTCGACTTGGCACGCGTGCTGCCGCTCCATGACCTGGTCAGCATGGGTGACCAGCTGGTCCGCATCCCGCGGGTGGATTTCGAGGGGAGGACGGAGCCCTATGACACCATTGCGGGCCTTCGGATGCTGGTGGGCCGCCACCCTAATCTGCAGGGCATCGTCCGCGCCCGTGAAGCGTTGGATCTGATGCGGGTGGGTGCCGACTCCGCGCCCGAATCGCTGCTTCGCTTGGCCATCGCTGACGCCGGGCTGCCGGAGCCCGGACTCCAGGTGCCGTTGCGCGCCGGAGACACGCGGTCGCCGTCGGCCGATCTCGGCTACCGTCATCGCCGCCTTGCGATCCAGTACGACGGCGGACATCACCTCGGGGAGGCGCAGATCCTCAGTGACAGGAGACGGGATAAGGCCTTCGAATCCGCCGGCTGGACCGTCCTGGTCTTCGATAAGGATGATCTTGCGGACGAATTTCAGCGCGCAGTACAGCGGATCAAACGGGCCCTTCGGAACAGTTGGCTTGACCACCCCCAGGCATCCGGGTTCGCCTGACAGCCGCACTGCCGCCGCAGATGGGATCAGACCAGCCAGCGCCACCAGCGTGGCTGCTCCGGTACCGGCGTCGGTTCCGGTTCCGGCTCCTCGCCCAAGGCCAGTGCGGCCTCGACGATGTCGTCCGCGGTGAGCGTCATGACGGCCTCACGATCGAGCGCGTCGAGACTTTGTTCCTCGTCGCGCGACAGCCGCAGCGCCTGACGGTTGAGCGCCTGCTCGAACAGCGTGCGGGCGAACCGTGCGTTGCCGGAGTCCTCGCCCGCGTGGAGCCCGGTGAAGATGCGGCGCAGCATCTGGTCCGCACCCGGCTCCAGCCTGTACTCGTGCTGGGCCAGCATCCGGTGGAAGATCGTCTGGAGGGCGTCGACGGAGTAATCGGGGAACGTGATTTCGCGGGCGAACCGGGAGCGCAGTCCGGGGTTCGAAAGCAGGAAGGACTCCATCAGCCGCGGGTACCCGGCCACGATCACGACCAGGCGGTGGCGGTGGTCCTCCATCCGCTTCAGCAGGACCTCGATCGCCTCGGGGCCGAAGTCCATCCGGCCGTCCTCCGGGGCCAGGGCGTAGGCCTCGTCGATGAACAGGACGCCGTCCAGCGCACGCCGGATCACCCGGTCCGTCTTGATGGCGGTCGTGCCGACGTACTGCCCCACCAGCCCCGAACGGTCCACCTCGACCAGATGGCCTTTCTGCAGCAGACCGACCGCGCGGTACATCTCGGCCAGGAGCCGTGCCACGGTGGTCTTGCCCGTGCCCGGGTTTCCGAGGAACACAAGATGCTGTGACGTGGCCACCTCCGGCAGGCCGTGCGCCTTACGGCGGGCCTGGACCTGGAGCAGTGCGACGAGCGCCCGCACCTGTTCCTTCACTGTCTCCAGTCCGACCAGCGCGTCGAGCTCGGCCTGCACTTCCGACAAGGCCCGGGCCGGCCCGGGCCTTGCAGTGATGAGATCGCCGACCAGGTCGTCGACGCGCTCAGAACCGGGCAGCTTGATCTGATCGGCCAGGCGGCCGATGGTTTCGCGCAGGTCGTCGAGCGGATTGCGGCTGGCAGCCATGCATCCACTGTAGTCCTCGATCCCCTGCCGGTATGGGGGCTCCAGGAATAGCTACGGCAATGCTCCCCGAATGTGAACTGCTCCCCGGAAGTTGGACTGAGAAATTCAGTTCCGACTTCCGGGGAGCAGTTTTATGCATGCACGTAGTTCATTGTCTGAGGCGCAGCGCGAGGCGGCTGTAGCGTTGTTTGAGAAGGGTGTCGGGTATGGGTCGGCGGCCCGGGTGCTGGATGCGCCTCGTGTGCCGGTCAGGGCACTGTATGGGCGGTGGAGGATTCATGGGCAAGCAGTGCTGGTGGGCAGGGCGGTGAGGTCGTACTCGTTTGAGTTCAAACGTGCCCTGGTCGAGCGCTTCCTCGCGGGCGAGTCCGGCCCGGATCTGGCAGTCGAGGCAGGTCTGGCCTCCCGTGAGCTGCTGCAAAAGTGGGTCCGGGCGTACCGGCTCGAAGGCGAGGACGGGTTGCGGCCGAAGCCCAAAGGCCGGCCGCGGAAACCCGATTCCCCGCCGCCTGCGGATTTGCCCGAGCTTGAGCGGTTGCGGCGGGAGAACGAACGGCTGCGCGCTGAGGTGGCGTACCTGGGAAAACTGCGGGCCTTGAGGGAACAGGGACGACGGTAAAGGTTCAAGCCGTCGTTTCCCTCAAGGCTGACTATCCGCTTGGTGTCCTGCTGGACATCGCCGGGCTGGCCAGGTCCACGTTCTTCTATCACCAGCCCCGGCTGCAGGCGCCGGACCCGACAGAGAAACTCAAAGCCGCGGTCACGGAGATCTTCGAAACGAACCATGGCCGGTACGGGCACCGCCGCATCCACAGCGAGCTGGTCAAACAAGGGTGGACGGTCGCGAAGAAGACTGTGCTGAAGCTGATGCAGGAACTCGGGCTGGTCTGCAAGGTCCGGCGCCGGAAGCGCTACAACTCCTACCAAGGCGAACAGGGCGCGGTCGCGCCCAACGTGCTGAACCGCGAGTTCGACGCTGATGCACCGAACCAGAAGTGGGTAACTGATGTGACGGAATTCAGCGTCGGGGACCGGAAGCTCTACCTCTCACCGGTCATGGACCTCTTCGACCGGCAGATCATTTCCTACTCGCTGGGCTCATCCCCGAACCTTGCGCTCACCAACGATTCCCTGCGTGAGGCCCTGACCTGCCTGCAGCCCGGTCAGCAACCGCTGGTGCACTCGGACCAAGGCTTCCAATACCGGCACGCCTCCTGGCGCACCCTGATCGCGGGCGCCGGCGCGGTCCAATCAATGTCCCGCAAGGGAAATTGCTACGACAACGCGGTCATGGAGAACTTCTTCGGCCACCTCAAGTCAGAATTCTTCCACCGCGTCCGGTTCCTCAACACCGACGCCCTGGCAACCGCCGTCGAGGAATACATCCACTGGTACAACACCAAAAGAATCTCAACAAAGCTCAAGGGCCTGAGCCCGGTCCAATACCGTGCCCAGGCCCTCGCAGCTTAGGATCCTATTTGGCCAGTCCAACTTCCGGGGACCAGTTCAATGTGAGAGAGCGTCCCGTCAAAACCCGCGTTAAGTGAGAGAGGATCGCCCGGAACCCCGCATTAAGTGAGAGAGGATCGGATGGGGAGGGCGGGTCAGCGGAGGACCACCGTGCGGTTGCCCTGCAGGATGACCCGGCCCTCGCAGTGCCAGCGGACCGCGTTGGACAGGGCCTTGCACTCGGTGTCGCGGCCGGCCGCAACCAGGTCCTCGGGCCCGTAGGTGTGGTCCACCTCCACGGTCTGCTGGGAGATGATCGGACCCTCGTCCAGCTCGCTGTTGACGTAGTGCGCCGTGGCGCCGACGGTTTTGACGCCCCGGGCGTAGGCCTGGTGGTAGGGCTTGGCGCCCTTGAAGCTGGGCAGGAACGAGTGGTGGATGTTGATGGCCTTCCCGTCGAGTTTGCGGGTCAGGTTGTCACTGAGCACCTGCATGTACCGGGCAAGCACCACAAGTTCCACATCGAACTCGTCCACCAGCTCCAGCAGTCGCGCCTCTGCCGCAGGCTTGGTGTCGGCGGTGACGGGCACGTGGAAGAACGGGATCCCGTGCCACTCCACCAAAGCCTGGTGGTCCGTATGGTTGGACACCACGGCCACCACGTCCACCGGCAGTTCGCCGATCCGCGCCCGGAACAGGAGGTCGTTGAGGCAGTGCCCGAACTTGGACACCATGATCAGCACGCGCCGCTTGGAGCCGTGCGGCTCCAGCCGCCAGCGCATCCCAAACTTCTCCGCAACGGGACCGAACGCGGTCCGCAGGGTGTCCACGGTGGAGGCATCGCCGTCGGACACGAAATGCACCCGCATAAAGAAGTGCTTCTCGGAACGCTCGCCGAACTGCTGGTTGTCGATGATGTCGCAGCCGTGCTCCAGCAGGAAGCCGGACACAGCGTGGACGATGCCCGGCGACTCCTGGCAGTCCAGCGTCAGGACATGCTCCACCGTGGTCACCGGCGCGGAACGGGAAGTTTCAGTCTCAATGGCAGTCATGGCTCAGCACTCGATCACATTCACGGCGAGTCCTCCTCGGGAGGTTTCCTTGTACTTGGTTTTCATGTCGGCGCCCGTCTCGCGCATCGTCTTGATGGCTTTGTCCAGGGATACCTTGTGGCTGCCGTCGCCGTGCAGGGCAAGGCGGGCGGCGTTGATGGCCTTGACGCTGGCGATGGCGTTGCGCTCGATGCAGGGGATCTGCACCAGCCCGCCCACCGGATCGCACGTCAGGCCCAGATTGTGTTCAATGCCCACCTCGGCGGCGTTCTCCACCTGCGCCGGCGTTCCGCCCAGCACTTCGCAGAGCCCGGCGGCTGCCATGGAGCAGGCGGAACCCACTTCACCCTGGCAGCCCACCTCGGCGCCGGAGATGGAGGCGTTGATCTTGAAGAGGATTCCGACGGCGGCCGCCGCCAGCAGGAAGCGGACCACGCCGTCGTCGTTGGCGCCGGGGACGAACTTCACGTAGTAGTGCAGCACCGCCGGGACGATGCCCGCCGCGCCGTTGGTGGGCGCGGTGACGATCCGGCCGCCGGCTGCGTTCTCCTCGTTCACGGCGAGGGCGAACAGGTTCACCCACTCCATGGCCCGCAGCGGATCGGTCACGCCGGTGTCCGCCGTCAGGGTCTGGAACAACGACGGCGCGCGGCGGCGGACGTTGAGGCCGCCCGGAAGGATTCCTTCCGCGGCGCAGCCGTTGTCCACGCATTCGCGCATGACGGCCCAGAGCTTCAGCAGTTCCTCCCGCAGCTCCGCTTCGGTCCGCCAAACGAGTTCGTTGGCGAGCATGACGTCCGAGATGGACATGCCTTCGCGGCTGCAGATCGCCAGGAGCTCGTCCGCCGTGCTGAAGGGGTAGGGGAGGACCGTGGCGTCAGCGACCACGCGGTCGCCGGCGTCGGCATCCCCGTCCACCACGAAGCCGCCGCCAATCGAGTAGAAGCTCCGTTCGCTGAGGACAGCCCCGGAGTGGTCCAGGGCCCGGAAGGTCATGCCGTTGGGGTGGGCCGGGAGGGACTTCCGCCGGTGGAGGACCACGTCCTCGTCCCAGTTGAAGTCCACCCGGTGGTCGCCGCCCAGCCACAGTTCGGCGTCGAGGGCGGCCGCAGCCACCTGGTCATCGGCCGTCGACGTATCCACGGTTTCGGGGTCCAGGCCCTTGAAGCCCAGGACCACGGCCTTGTCCGAGCCGTGGCCCCGCCCCGTGGCGCCCAGCGAGCCGAACAGTTCGGCCTGCACGCGCCGGGTGGAGCTCAGGAGCCCGTCGCCCTTGAGCCCGTCGGCGAACAGCTTCGCCGCCCGCATCGGGCCGACCGTGTGTGACGACGACGGCCCGATGCCAACGGTGAACAGGTCCAGGACGCTGAGTGCCATTTAGGGGACCTCAGGGGATGCGTACTCGCGCATGGCGTCCAGGAGCCAGCGGCCCAGGAAATCGGCGAACGAGGCGCGGGGGAAAATCCGGTAGCTCTGGTCGCCGGTCTTCCACAGGACCACCGGGATGTTGCCGACCTCCGTGGAGAGCGCCGTTCCGGCCTTCAGCACGCGCGGGTGCAGGTCCAGCGAGCAGCCTTTCTCCAGGACGGCGCGGGCCCGGGGGCCGGTGAGTTCGAACGTGGTGCGGTTGGCGGAGAGGTCCACCACCTGGCCTTCGCCGTCCCCGAGCGCTTCGCGGAGCGCCTGGATCAGGCTGCCGCCGAGGGATTCGTGGGCTTCCCTCGGTGCCACCACCAGGAACTCCTGGGGCCCGAGCCACAGCACGGACGTATCACCCGTGCCGGCCACGCCGCCGCACGCTGCGGGCAGGCCGCCGGTGACGGAGGCGATGCGCTGTCCGGCGTCGCTGTCACGGCTGACCCGGAGGCCCACCATGGTCAGGAAGGACACTTCGCTGATCTCCGCCACGCCCGGGACGGAGCCGGTTTCAAAGTCTGCGCGGAGCTGGGCGGCGGGGCTGACGCGGAGTGAGAGGTTCTTCTCGTAGGAGGTTGCGGGTGCTGCTGTTTCAGCCATCTTTGCGGGTCCCTTCGGGGTCAAAAAGTACGGTTTCGGCGACGACGACGTCCACCAGCTGGTCGCCGGCGGCAGCCACGAGGGTTTCGCCGATGCGGTTGCGGCCGTTCTTGATCAGGGCCAGGCCGAACGACCTGCCCAGCGCCGCGCTGTGGTAGCTGGAGGTGACGAAGCCTTCCATCGGGACCGGTCCGTAGGCCGGATTGGTGGAACGGCCCTTTTCAACGAGCTGGGTCCCTTCGGGCAGCCGCAGCGTCCCGTCCACGGGCAGCACGCTGACCAGGTGCTTGCGGTCCTCGCGCTGGCCGTCGGCCCGGGCGTAGGAGCGCTTGCCGATGAAGTCCTTGGCCTTGGAGACGATCCACTCCATGCCCGCGTCCTGCGGGGTGACGGTGCCGTCCGTGTCCTGGCCGACGATCGGGTAGCCCTTCTCGGCGCGGAGCACGTGCATGGTTTCGGTGCCGTAGGGGGTGATGTTGAACTCGGCCCCGGCGGCGGCCACGGCTTCCCAGGTGTTCAGCCCGTACCAGGACGGCACGTTGATCTCGTAGGCAAGTTCACCGGAGAAGGAGATCCGGCAGATCCGGGCGCGGACGCCGGAGGCCAGGGTGGTTTCGCGGAAGGTCATGAACGGGAAGGCTTCGGCTTCCAGTCCGCCGTTGGCGGCCAGTTCCGGGGCCACCTTCGCCAGGACGGCGCGGGATTTGGGTCCGACGACGGCAATGGTGCTCCACTGTTCGGTCACCGAGGTGCAGTGCACGTCCAGTTCCGGCCACTCGGTCTGCAGCCATTCCTCCAGCCAGTCCAGCACCTTGGCGGCGCCGCCGGTGGTGGTGGTCATGAAGTAGGTCTCCTCGTCCAGGCGCAGGGTCACGCCGTCGTCGAAGATCATGCCGTCCGCCATGCACATCACGCCGTAGCGGGCCGAGCCCGGGGCGAGCTTCTTGAAGGCGTTGGTGTAGATCCGGTTGAGGAACTCGCCGGCGTCCTTGCCCCGGATTTCGATCTTGCCCAGGGTGGTGGCGTCCATGAAGCCCACGGATTCGCGGACGGCAGCGCACTCGCGCAGCACGGCCGTGTCCATGTCCTCCCCGTCCTGCGGGTAGTACCAGGGCCGCTTCCACTGCCCTACATCTTCGAACAGGGCACCCTTGGCCACGTGCCAGGGGTGGATGGAGGTCTTGCGGGCGGGATCGAACAGCCCGCCGCGCTGGCGTCCGGCCAGTGCCGCGAATGCCACCGGGGTGAACGGAGCGCGGTAGGTGGTGGTGCCGATGTCGCCGATGCCGCGGGATGCTTCGCCGGCGGTCCGGAGCGCGGCGGCGATGACGCCGATCGCGTTGACGCCTGAGGTCTTGCCCTGGTCGTTGGCGGTGCTGATGGAGGTGTACCGCTTGATGTGCTCCACGGACCGCATGCCGGCTCCGGTGGAACGCAGCACGTCAGCCACGGACTGGTCGCGCTGGAAGTCGACGTAGTGCTGGTGCCAGTCGTCCGGGGTTCCGGTCTCGCCGGGGACGAGCCACAGCTGGCGGGTGGGGGCGGAGGCCTTGGGCTCGGCGAGTGGGGCGGGTTCGACTGAGGAGCTGAAACCGGCTGCGATGGCTGCGGAAGCGCCGGCGGCGACGCCCTCGGCGAGGCAGTCGCCCAACTCGAAGCTGCCGCGGCCCGAGCCGATGGTCTGCTGGTTGGGGACCACGGTGCTGGGCACGAACGCGGCCAGCTCGTCGTCCCAGCGCAGCTTGCCCTGCCGCTGGGAGTGCAGGTGGACCAGCGGGCTCCAGCCGCCGGAGACGGCCAGGAGGTCGCAGGCGATCTGTTCGACGCCCGAGGTGAGCTCGCCGTCGTCGTTAATGCTGCGGACGGTGACGCCGTCCACGCGGCCGTCCGCTGACTGCGAAGACGTGTTGGCCACGGCGCTGCCGATCAGCACCCGCGTGCCGGCCTCTACCGCGGCAGCGGCCACTGGGGTGAGCTGCGGACGGGCGTCCACCACGGCGGCGACCTTGACGCCGGCGGCGCGGAGGTCCGCGGCCAGGGCGTAGGCGCTGTCATTCGTGGTGCTGATGACCACGCGCCGGCCGGCGGCGACGGCGTAGCGGTTGAGGTAGCTGCGGACGGCCGATGCGAGCATGATGCCCGGGCGGTCGTTGTTCTCGAACACAAGGGGGCGCTCGTGGGCGCCGGGGGCCAGCACAACCTGGTTGGCACGGATGTGCCAAATACGCTGCCGGGAGACGCCCGGGGCGGCGGGGGAGGACAGGTGGTCGGTGCGGTTCTGCACGGCGATGACGTAGTTGGCGTCATACGCGCCGAAGGCCGTGGTGCGGTTCAGGACGGTGGACTCGGCGCCGGAGACGAGCTCGGCTTCGACATCCGCCACCCATTCCAGCGCCGGCTTGCCTTCGATGGTCTCGGCCAGCCCAGGTGCCGTGGACCCGGAGAGGAGTGACCCGCCCAGCTCGGGCTGGTCGTCCAGGAGCATCACGCGGGCGCCGGAGCGGACCGCTTCACGGGCCGCGGCCAGGCCGGCGGGACCGCCGCCCACCACCAGGACGTCGGTGTGGACGTACTTCTTGTCGTACTCGGCGCGGTCCTCGGCCGGGTCGAGCTTGCCAAGGCCGCTGAGCAGTTCCGCCTTCAGGCCGTCCACCAGGGTGACGGTAGTGGCCGGAAGCATGGATTCGGCCACGTCACCGGGGAAACGCGCAGCGATCTTCACCATCGCGTTGGATTCCTCCACACCGGCGGACATGATGCCGCGGGGCCGGTCCTCGTAGAGGGAGTTGCCGGCGCTGATCCGGCCGTTGGCGATCAGGGCCGACGCGAGGGTATCGCCGGGGTGGCCGGTGAATTCCTCGCCGTCCACGGTGAAACGCCATGAGATGGTGCGGTCGATGCGTCCGCCGGCGGCGAGGCGGGCGTTCTGGGAAGTCACTTGGTTGCTCCTTCCGGGGCGGTGGTGCTGGCGGAGGTTGTGCTTGGGGCGATGCTGGTTGCAGCGGTGCTGGGTGCCGCGGTTCCGGTGGTGGTGCTGTCCGGGGCGAGGCTGGCGGTGCCGGTCTCACGGGTCACCTGGCCCGCTGCATCCGGCCGGGGCGTGCCCATGGGGTAGATCGCCTGGATCTCGTAGGTGACGGTGTCGCGGAGCATGTTGAACCACTGGCGGCAGCCGGTGCTGTGCAGCCAGCGCTCGGCGAAGGCGCCCTTGGTGTTGTCCCGGTAGAACAGGTACTCGGCCCATTCGCGGTCGTTGAGTTCGTTCGGGTTTTCCGGGTACGGCACGTGGGCCTGGCCGCCGTAGTGGAACTCGGTCTCGTCACGGGAGCCGCAGTTGGGGCAGGAGATGAGCAGCATGTGCGTCTTCTTTCTAAAGTGCAGTGTTCGCTGGCGGCTAGTGGGCCACGGCGGCGGCGCCGTGTTCGTCGATCAGCGCGCCGGTTTCGAAGCGTTCCAGCGCAAACGGCTTGTTCAGCTTGTGCGGGGAGCCCGTGGCGATGTTGTGCGCGAAGGTAAGCCCGGCCGCGGGGGTGGCCTTGAAGCCGCCGGTGCCCCAGCCGCAGTTCACGAACATGTTTTCCACCGGCGTGTTGCCCACGATGGGGGAGGCGTCCAGCGTGGTGTCCACGATTCCGCCCCAGGTCCTGAGTACGTGGGCCCGGGCGAAGATGGGGAAGAGCTCGACGGCGGCGGCCATCTGGTGCTCGATCACGTGGAAGGAGCCGCGCTGGCCGTAGCCGTTGTAGGAGTCCACGCCGGCGCCCATCACCAGTTCGCCCTTGTGGGCCTGGGATACGTAGACGTGCACGTGGTTGGACATGACCACGGTGGGGTGGACGGGTTCGTGCAGTTCGGAGACCAGCGCCTGCAGCGGGTGGGACTGGATGGGGAGCCGGAAGCCGGCCATTTCGGCCAGGACCGAGCTGTGTCCGGCGGCGGCGAGGCCCACCTTTTCGGTGTTGATGGTGCCGCGGTTGGTCTTGACGCCCACCACGCGGTTGCCGTCCTTGACGAAGCCGGTGACTTCGCAGTTCTGGATGATGTCCACGCCCATCTCGTCGCACTTGCGGGCGAACGCCCAGGCCACGTGGTCGTGCTTGGCGATGCCGGCGCGGGGCTGGTAGGTGGCGCCCATGACGGGGTAGCGGATGTTGTCGCTGATGTTCAGGATGGGGCAGAGTTCCTTGACCTGCTTGGGGTCCAGCCACTCGGCGTCCACGCCGTTGAGCTTGTTGGCGCCCACGCGCCGCATGCTTTCACGGACGTCGCCCAGCGTGTGGGCCAGGTTCATGACGCCGCGCTGGCTGAAGAGGAAGTCGTATTCCAGCTCCTCGGGCAGGACTTCCCAGAGCTTGAGCGCGTGCTCGTAGATGGCGGCGCTCTCGTCCCAGAGGTAGTTGGACCGGATGATGGTGGTGTTCCGGGCCATGTTGCCGCCGGCCAGCCAGCCCTTTTCCAGGACGGCGATGTTGGTCATTCCGTGGTTCTTGGCCAGGAAGTACGCGGTTGCCAGGCCGTGCCCGCCGCCGCCCACAATCACGGCGTCGTAGGAGGACTTGGGCTCCGGGTTGCGCCAGAGGAAATCCGGGTGCTCGGGGAGGAGGTCTGCGCTCACTGGGCTGCTCCAATCAGGTCTGCTTCAAGGGCGGCAACTTCAGTGCCGTTGCTGAGGTGGGGGTAGAGGGGGAACTTCTCCGCCAGGGCGGTGACGCGGGCGCGGAGTTCGACGGCGGTGCTGTCGCCCAGGGTTCCGCTGGCCGCGGATGCGATGAGCGCCGTCGCGATGATGTCGGCTACCTCGGCGAATTCCTTGGCGCCGAAGCCGCGGGTGGCGAGGGCCGGCGTGCCGATGCGCAGTCCCGAGGAGACCATCGGCGGGCGGGGGTCGAAGGGGACGGCGTTGCGGTTGACGGTGATGCCGATGCGGTGCAGGGCGTCCTCGGCCTGCTGTCCGTCCAGCTCGGAGTTGCGGAGGTCCACCAGGACCAGGTGCACGTCGGTTCCGCCGTTGACCACGGAGATTCCGGCCGCGGCAACGTCGTCGCGGAGGAGCCGTTCGGCCAGGAGCTTGGAGCCCTCCAGGACGCGTTCCTGGCGTTCCTTGAATTCGGGGCTCCCGGCGAGCTTGAAGGCCACGGCCTTGGCGGCGATGACGTGCTCCAGCGGGCCGCCCTGCTGGCCGGGGAAGACGGCGCTGTTGATCTTCTTGGCGTGCTGCTCCTTGGCGAGGATGACGCCGCCGCGCGGTCCGCCCAGGGTCTTGTGGGTGGTGGTGGTGACGACGTCGGCGTACGGCACCGGGTTCGGGTGCAGGCCGGCGGCCACCAGCCCGGCGAAGTGGGCCATATCCACCATGAGGTAGGCACCCACCAGGTCCGCAATGCGGCGGAACTCGGCGAAGTCCAGCTGGCGGGAGTAGGCGGACCAGCCGGCCACGATCAGCCTGGGCCGGTGCTCGAGGGCCAGCGCTTCGACTTCGGCCATATCGATGCGGAGGTCTGACTCACTCACGTGGTACGGGACCACGTTGTAGAGCTTGCCGGAGAAGTTGATCTTCATGCCGTGCGTCAGGTGGCCGCCGTGGGCCAGGCTCAGGCCCATGATGGTGTCACCCGGGTTCAGCAGTGCGAACATGGCGGCGGCGTTGGCCTGCGCGCCGGAGTGGGGCTGGACGTTGGCGAACTCGGCGCCGAAAAGGGCCTTGACCCGGTCGATGGCCAGCTGCTCCACCACATCAACGTGCTCGCAGCCGCCGTAGTAACGCTTGCCGGGGTAGCCCTCCGCGTACTTGTTGGTCAGGACTGAGCCCTGGGCCTCCATGACGGCGGACGGGGCAAAGTTTTCGGAGGCGATCATTTCCAGCGTTGACTGCTGGCGGACCAGCTCACTGGCAATGGCCTCCTGGACCTCGGGATCGACGACGGAAAGTCGCTCGTTCAACTGCTCAACCACGGATGCTCCTTTGAAATACCACTTGCTAACTAACTGATATATCAGTGTGATCTCAATGGTATGATTGGGATCACAGCTGAGTCAATAGCTGGACGAAAGTGGCACGAAGCTCCCGGTCGGTAGCCTCGTAACTGCAGCAAAGAACGGAGTGGCGCCTTGAATGCACTTCTTGCCCTGCCTCAGACGGAGGAGGAAGCACCGTCCCAGGCGGAGGCCGCGTACCGGCAGCTGCGGGACAAGCTGATCATGCTGGAAATCCGGCCGGGCGAGCCCATCAACGAGGGCCAGTTGGCGGCTGAGCTCGGGTTCGGCCGCACTCCCGTCCGGGAGGCCATCAAGCGGCTGGAAGTGGACCACTTGGTCATTTCCTACGCGCGCCGCGGAACCTTTGCCACGAACGTGGACTTCACGGAACTGGCGGATGTCTCGGAAATCCGGGAACTCCTGGAGCCGCTGGCCGCGCGCCGCGCGGCCAATAGGGCCAGCGACAGCATGCGCCGTGAACTGCTGCAGGTGGCCGACGCCATTGCCGGGCTGGCGCCGGGCCAGGGCGAGTCGCGCGAACTCATGCGCTACGACCTGATGGTCCACCGGCTGATCTACAAGGCGGCCGCCAACCCGCACCTGGAAAGCACCCTGATCCGCTACGACAACCTGGCCACGCGCATCTGGTGCGTGGTGCTGGACAAAGTGCCCTCCGTGACCGGCCACATCACCGAGCATGTGGACCTGCTCAAGGCGGTGGCCGCCGGCGACGCCGACAAGGCAGGCGAGCTGGCCCTGCACCACGTCACCAGCTTCGAGGAAACCATCCGCAAGGTGCTGTAGCACAAACCGCGCTGTCGCCATCATTGCCTTGGCTGATGTGCAGATTCACAATGCCGCGGGCCGAATTGGTTGTCCGGTCCCAGTGCCTGCAGCATGCCGTCCTGAGACGATTGTGTACATCATCAATCCAAGCGTTAAGGACAAGCAGTCATGAGCAACGGTGCCGTGCCCGAACCCGATCCCACGAAGTTCACAGGAGCTGACGCCGTGTTCCTCCAGGACTTCGCCACACTCAGCGCTTTTGGTGCCACTCCCGGCGGGGGTGTGGAGCGGCAGGCGGGTTCACCGGCAGACGGGGAACAGCGTGCCTGGCTGTCCGCCATCCTTCGGGACAAGGGGTTCAACGTATCCTTCGACCGGATCGGAAACCAGTTCGGCCTGCTGGAGGTGAACCCCGGTGCGCCATACGTGCTGGTCGGCTCCCACCTTGATTCGCAGCCGACGGCGGGACGGTATGACGGTGCCTACGGCGTGCTCGCCGCCGCCCATGCAGCATTCAGCCTCGCTACCGAATGGCGTGCCGCAGGAACAACTCCCCGGTACAACCTGGCCGTCGTGAACTGGTTCAATGAGGAAGGCGCCCGCTTCAAACCGTCCATGATGGGCAGTTCCGTCTACACGGGAAAGATGACACCCGAGGAAGCCCTGGCGACGGCGGACCATGGCGGCACAACCGTTCGCCAGGCCTTGGAAGCAACCGCATCGCTGGGCGAGGGCACAGGGCCGACGGCAGCCTACGCCGCCGAAATCCATATCCAGCAGGGCCGCAGCATGGAACGCGACGGCGTCACTATCGGCGTCGTCGACTCCAACTGGGCGGCCAACAAGTACCAGTTTGAGGTCCGCGGCGAGCAGGCGCACACCGGTTCAACGGTCATCGCTGACCGGCGCGACGCCCTCCTGGGTGCATCGATGCTCGTGGTCGCCGCGAGGGAAATCGCAGACCACTTTCCAGGCGGGGCAGTGCATACCTCGGTGGGCCAGCTTGACGTCTATCCCAACTCGCCCGTCGTCGTGCCCTCGCTGGTTTCCTTGCTCCTTGACCTGAGGTCAGCCGACGAGGAACTCCTCGCCGAAGCCGACCGGATGCTCCACGACCGCATCGGCCGGATCGAGCGGGCTGCCCGGGTGGAGATCAGCAAGACCGGATCCCACTGCTGGCCGGTTACTCCTTACCAGCCGGAAGGAGTGGCGCTGGCCGAAAAGACCGCGGCAAACCGCGGGTTGGCCTATGCGCGGGTCAAGACGCTGGCCGGACACGACTCCACCAACCTGAAGGACGTCGTTCCCACCGTGATGCTCTTCGTGCCGTCAGCTGAGGGCATCTCCCACAACGAGCATGAGTACACCAGGGACCAGGACATCATCAGCGGCCTGCACGTGCTCACCGACGTTGTCCGCAGCCTCTGCCTCGGGGAACTCGACCCCCGGTAGGCACCGCAACGCGCAGAAGGCGCCCGGCCATTGGCCGGGCGCCTTCTGCGTGCCGTAAGGATCATGCTGCCTCGGTGACACCGCACCAGTCGGCGATGAACAAGGCGATGGTCTTGGTCACCTGGCGGACCGACTCGATGTTCACACGCTCGTCGAACCCGTGAATCGCCTCTGACACGGGCCCGTACACCAGCGCCGGGATCCCCGCGTAAAGGGCGAAGACCCGGCCGTCCAGGTAACCGGGCGTCGTGAAGCTCTGCAACGCCGAACCGAAGACAGCCTCGTGCGCCGTGGCAAGCGCCGCTTCCGCTTCCGATCCCTCCTCCAGGACGTAGCCCTCAGAGAAGAAGCCCGTCCGTTCGGCCGACACCGACGCACCCGCCCCGGCCGTCTGCAGGCACTCCAGGATCTCATTCCACGCATCCACGGCCGGGACCCCCGGATACAGGGCCGCCCGGACATCGAACTCACACCAGGCCGGCACGCTTGAAGGCCAGTCGCCGCCGGAAATCATGCCGATGTTGACGTTGATCGGATGGTCTGTGTCCTCGAAGTGCGGGTGGCTGCCCTTATCTGCGTTCCACTTGGCTTCGAGCTCCCGCAACGCACCCATGACGGTGTAGGCGGCGTCGATTGCGTTGAAGCCCGACGCCATCTCCCGTACATGGGTGGGCCTGCCGGAAACACGGACCCGGAACCAGATCACCCCCACATTTGCCCGGACCAGCATGTTCTCTTCCGGCTCGGGGATGATGACAGCATCCGCGGTGTAGCCGCGCTGCAGCGCAGCCAGCGATCCGTTGCCCGTGCACTCCTCCTCCACCACTGACTGGAAGTGGATGGTCGAGGCCGGCGCGAAGCCGGCGGCCCGGATGGCGTCGAAGGCGAACAGGTTGGCAGCGAGCCCGGCCTTCATGTCACCGGCCCCGCGGCCATACATCCAGCCGTCCTTCACCACGGCATTCCAGGGGTTGCGTTCCCACACTTCCTCAGGCCCGGTGGGAACCACATCGACATGCCCGTTCAGGATGAGCGAACGGCCCTTTTCCTCCGGGGGAGTGTAGGTGCCCACGACGTTGGTGAGGTCCTCGAAGGCGACCGTGCTGGGACCATAACCCACGTGCGAAGCGAGGGCTTCGCCGTCGAGCGTCCAGCGGTCCACGGCAAGTCCGCGGGCCTCAAACTCAGCGAACATCAGGTCCTGCGCCCCGGCCTCGGCTGTCCTCAGGGAGGGATGCCGGATCAGCTCCGCGGTGAAATCGAGCTGGCGGTCAAAGGCTGCATCCACGGCCTCGGTAATACGGCGGGCTGTTTCCGGGTTCAGCATGGGGCTCCTTACCGTACGATCGCTTTGTCCTTGACGCGGAGGCGCTCTCCGAAGAATCCGCCGGCTGCGGTAATGAGCGACACGACGATCAGCAGCAGGGAGGCGGTCCATGAGGCTCCACCGGATACACCGAGCAGGGCGACGGCGATCAGCGGCAGGAACCCGCTCAGGGCGCCGGCCAAGTTGTAGCCCAGGGCGACGCCGCTGTAGCGGAGCTGCGGCGGGAACAGTTCGGTCAGCAGGGCGCCGGTGACCGAGTAGGCCACGGAAAGCAGCCCGATGCCGAGGGTGACGGCGAGGACGACGGCAAACGGATTGCGGGAGTCGATCATCCAGAAGAGCGGGAACGCTGCGGCGGCGGTCACGAGGCCGCCGATGAAGGTCATCCGTCCCGGGCCGACCTTTTCACTGATACGGCCGATGACCAGGATGACGCCGATCTGCACGACGGCGGCGACGAGGGTGGCGTTGACCATGAGTCCACGGTCCAGGCCGAGGGTGGCGGTGCCGTAGCTGATGACGAAGGTAGTCATGATGTAGAAACCGCCGACGCCGAGGAAAGCGGCAGCGATGGCAACGATCAGCCGGCCCCACGCCTGACGGAAGACGTCGACTGCCGGAATCTTGGCGCGTTCCTCCAGCTTGACCAGTTCACGGAAGATCGGTGATTCCTCAACCTTCAGCCGGATGTACAGCGCGATCAGCAGCAGCGGGAAGGCCGCCAGGAACGGCAGGCGCCAGCCCCA
Source organism: Pseudarthrobacter sp. GA104 (assembly GCF_009741265.1). GTDB lineage: Bacteria > Actinomycetota > Actinomycetes > Actinomycetales > Micrococcaceae > Arthrobacter. The sequence continues at coordinate 1,979,565 of NZ_WOWL01000001.1, read as the reverse complement.
GGAATCGAAGACCGCGGAGGGCATGAGCAGTACCAGGGCGAACGCGCCGGAGGACATCAGCGTCCCCACGGGTGAACCGACCTGCACCAGGGCGGCATACCGTCCACGCTTCTCAATGGGGGCGTGTTCGACGGCGATGGTCATGGCACCGCCCCACTCACCGCCCACTGCGAGGCCCTGCACCAGGCGCAGGATGGCCAGCATGACGGGGGCTGCCAGGCCGATGGTGCCGAAATCAGGCAGCACGCCGATAAGGCCCGTGGCCACGCCAATCGCGACGATGGTGATCAGCAGGGCCGGACGCCTCCCTACACGGTCACCGATGTAGCCGAAGAGAACGGCGCCGAGCGGACGGGCAGCGAAACCGACACCGAATGTGGCGAAGGCCGCCAACGTTGCAGCCGTCGGATCCAGCGATGTGAAAAACAGCCGGTTGAAAACGATGGCTGCAGCGGTTCCGAAGAGGAAGTAGTCGTACCATTCGAGGGCGGTGCCGACGAAGGCCGCGCGGGCGATTTTGCCGGCGTCGGCTCCGCTGACAACTGGTACGGCTGCTTCTTCCTGGGTGGCGTCATGGGGTTGCATGCTCGGTGCCTCTCAATGTGGGAATGGGGTGGGACGATGCGGTGCTCTGGAGTTTCTCGATGTAGCCGTGCCCGAAAACGCAGGCGCCGTCGAGCAGGGTCGCCAGCACGCTGATCTGGCCGATCTCGTGGGGCGGCACGTCTGCGGGGTGTGCGGAGAGGAACACGAGATCGGCGAACTTTCCCGGTTCCAGCGTTCCCCGGCGGTCTTCCTCGCCTGCCATCCACGCGGTGTCGACCGTGTAGGCGCGCAGGGCGGTCTCGGCGTCGACCCGTTCCTGTGGGCTCAGCGTGGCGCCGCCGGAACTGGCGCGCGTCACCATGGATTGCATGCCCAGCAGCGGCGCCCCGGCCGCTACCGGGCGGTCCGAGCTGCCGGGAACGCGTACCCCGGAGTCCAGGAAGGACTTGTGGCGGTACAGCCACGGCGTCCGCTCCTCGCCGACTGCGTCCACCATGGTATCGCCCACCTCATACAGGAAGTGCGGCTGCGGAACGGGTGTGACGCCCAGCGCCGCGAACCGGGGAAGCTGGTCCGGACGGACCATGCCGGCGTGCTCGATGCGGTGCCGCGCGTCGGGCCGCGCCAACTTCCGGTGCGCTGCCTCAAAAGCGTCCAGCGCGACGTCGACTGCCGAATCCCCGATCGCGTGCGCTGCGACGTTCCAGCCGGAGCAGTGTGCGTCGATAATGCGCCGGGCCAGTTCCCCGGGCGATAGCTGGAAGCTGCCGTTGCCGTGATCATGATCGCAAAACGGCTCGGTTACTGCTGCAGTGCGGCCGATCAGGGAACCGTCGATGAATATTTTCATGGCGCCCAGCCGGAGGTGGTCGTCGCCAAAGCCCGACGTGATGCCGAGGTCCAAGCCGAAGCTGATCCCGTCCGCGGCATTGGACTGGAGCGGGTGCAGGGCATCGCTGACGGCCATCATCTGGACCCGGGTTTTCAGCAGGCCCCGGCGTCGTGCTTCAACGTAGGCAGCGAGTTCGACCGGGCTTCGGCCGATCCAGCCCGACCCGATGCCGGCCTCCACAACGTGCGTCAGGCCCTCGGAAGCGTAAACCCCGCTTGCTGCGCCAATCGCGTCCGCGAGGTCCGTGACCGGGTACGGCACAACCAGTGCAGTGACCAGTTTCTGAGCCTGTTCCTCAAGCAATCCGGTAGGCCCCCCGGAATCCTCCACCACCGTGCCGCCCTCGGGAACAATCGCCGAGCCGTCCAGAACGCCCGTGCGACCAAGCACCTCAGAGTTTACGGCGCACATGTGCCCTGACCGATGCTTGAGCCAGACCGCACGGCCGGGAGCGGACCGGTCCAGGCCGCTCCGGTGCGGATGACCCCCCAGGACCGTGTCGTCATAACCCGATCCCACCACCCACGCGCCTTCAGGGAGGCCGCGCGCAAACCGGGAGACTGCATCGTACAGTTCCTCCAGGGTCCGGCAGCCGGACAGATCGAGTTCGGCGAGGGATTGCCCAAACCAAGCCATATGGTTGTGCGAATCACCAAAGCCGGGGACGACGACGGCTCCGCCGCAGTCGAGCGTCCGCCGAGCCGGGAGGTCCAGGACGTCGTCGTCAAACCCGATGATCCGCCCGTGGAGCACTCCCATGGCGTGTGCTGTTGAAGGGGCATCAGCCATCGTGAAGATGCGGGCTTTGACAAGTTTCAAATCGAGCATGGGCCTCGGCGGCTGTCCTTTCCGGATACGAGCGCGAGCTTACGGAACACCTCCTTCAATGGTGGGATGGATCACGTGGGGAAACAATGGACGAACACAGTGCAGTCCGGTTCTAGAATGGGCATATGCCCAATACAGCGTCCGCGGACAGGACTCCGGCGTCCGCTGGAGCCGCCCCCCGGTCGGTGGTGTCTGACCTGGTGTCCGACTGCCTCGCCGACATCGACCGGATCGCGCACCAGTACCTTCTCGAGGTGCAGAAGATTGAGGATTATGCGGCCTCTGCGGTGGCTGTCCAGGATCTGGAGGAGACAGCTGTCGCCTCGATAGAACTACTGCTACGGCTGGTGGGAAGCCTTCCGATACCCGACCGGCTCGCGGGTATGTCCGACGCACTGGGACACCGCCGCGCGCAGCAGGGCCTGCCCCTGGAATCCCTGCTGCGCGCAGTGCGCATGGACTTCCGGGTGCTCTGGACGGCAATGCTGGAGAAGGTTCCGCCCTCGTCCTTGCCGGAGTTGACCAAGGATGCAGTGCGCGTGTGGGAAGCGGTGGAGTTCCACACTATCCGGGTGCACGCAGGCTACCTCGATGAGCTCGCCAGCATGGCGCAGGAAAAAGAGACGCAGCGCGCGTTCCTCCTGTCGCGGCTGCTCAATTCGGACGGTAAGGATCCGCAGGTGCTGGGACAGGCTGCCCGCGCGCTCGGCGTGGCGCCGGACAGCAACTTCATCGTTGCCGTTGCCGCCGAATACGCCCAGAAGGCATTCCGTGCGGAGGTGCTTCGTGCCGGTGCTGAGCAATTCCTCCACGAGCGCGACGGTGCACTGATCCTCATTCTTGAGGACGTTCCTGCCCGGACGGGTAGGGAGCCGGAGGGCGCCCGCCCGTGGCTGTCCAGGGTGGACTGCTTTGTGGCGCCCCCCGCCCGCTCCTTGGCCGACGTGCCCCGGATGCTTCGGGTCGCCCTGGAGTCGTTGCCGGTGGTGACGCCGCAACGCCCGGGCCAGCGGACCGTGCGTGAGGCATGGGGGCATGTTGCCATGACTCGGCTGGGAGAATACGGAACCGTCCTGGCGGACACCGTGCTGGGCCCTCTCGCTACGATCTCCACGCATGAACGTGACCGGCTGATCGAGACGGTCCAGGCGTACCTCCGCACCGGATCGGTGTCGGAAACTGCCGGGGAGCTGTACTGCCACCGAAACACTGTGCTGAACCGCCTTGCCCGGTTCGGGCAACTCACCAGCTTCGATCCCGCCAATCCCCAGGACGCCGCTGCGGTGATTGCCGCCCTCCATGTCCTTTTCCCGGCCTCAACCTAAGGAAAGGCGGATGCCTCCGGGGCTGTAACAGCTCAGGTTCAGGCGTGCGCCTGGGCCCGGACGGAGGTCCGTTCCACGGCGGGACAGAGTATTTTCGCAACCCCGTCCGCCGCGGTCCCGGGTGCGTCGTCCAGCCCGAGCAGCATCCGCACGCCCGCCGCGCCCAGTTCATAGTGGGGGAGCGAGACGGTGGAAAGCGGGGGACGCAGGTGCGCGGCAATGACTTCCTGGTTGTCGAACCCCACCACAGCCATGTCCTCGGGGATGGAGAGGCCGTGCTCGCGGAGGCCGTCGTAGAGGCCCATTGCCATCCGGTCGTTGTAGCAGTACACGGCGGTCACGCCGCGCTTGAGGAGTTCGGGGGTGGCCCCGTAGCCGCCTTCCTGGTCCGGATAGGCTTCCAGCACCAGCTCGGGGTCGAACGGAACACCGGCCTTCTCCAGTGCTTCCCGGTACCCCTGGAGCCGTCCGTCCTTGGCGGGGGCGGGGATGGTGGCGTTGATGAAGGCGATCTTCCGGTGCCCGTGTCCCAGCAGGATGTCGGTGGCTGAGCGGCCGCCCTGCACCTCGTCGGGCACCACGGCCCGGGTTCCCGGCTCCTGGGAGAAGCAGTTGACCAGGACGAAGTCGGCTTCCCGGAGCGGCGCCGGAATTTCCGTCTGGCGGTGGAACCAGGTGGAGTAGAGGATGCCGCGGACTTTGTATTCGAGCATCATCTGGATGGCGTCCTGCTCAAGCTCGCCGTTGCCTTCGGTGTTGGCGATGAGAAGGGCGTACCCGTGCTTCCACGCCTCGTCCTGTGCGCCGTGGATGATCTGGCCGGCGAAGGGCGTGGTGGCAACGCCGTCCGCCACCAGCCCGATGAACCGGGAGGTGCCGCTGACCAGGGTTTTGGCCATCGCGTTGGGGCGGTAGCCCAGGGTCCGGATGGCGTCCTGCACCCGCCGGCGGGTTTCCTCGGCGATCCGGGCGGCTTTTTTCTTGTTGACCACCAGGGACACCGTGGCCGTGGAAACACCGGCTGCTTCTGCCACGTCGCGGAGGGTGACAGGGTGCGCGCGCTCCGGGGTTTTTGGCGCCCGGGCCGCAGGTGCCGGCACCTCCGCACCATTCTCCATTGAACTCATCTGCCCTCCTTGAGGAGTATATCCATCCGCCGTTGCCGTCATCCTTTCGTCGCCCCGCTTTCGAGTCCCTGGATCATGGCCTTGTTGAGCACCAGGAACACCAGCAGCAGCGGGGTGATGGTCACGCACACGGCGGCGAAGGTTGCCGTCCAGTCCACCTTGCCCATGGCGCCGATGTAGTTCTGCAGGCCCAGCGGAATGGTCTTCAGGTCCTCGGACAGGACGAACGTGTTGGCGAAGATGAAGTCGTTCCAGATGAAGATGCTGTTCACCAGGACCACGGTCACCACGGTGTTCAGGGACAGCGGCAGGGTGATCAGCCCGAAGATCCGGTAGGGGCCGGCGCCGTCCAGGGACGCTGCCTCGTACGTTTCCTTGGGGATGTACTCGTAGAACGAGCAGAAAAGGTAGATGGACATGGGCAGCGAGAAACCGGCCAGCGGGATGATCATCGACTGGTAGGTGTCCAGCAGGTTCACGGCCGAATAGTCGATGAACAGGGGGACCAGGGCGATCTGGACCGGGACGATGATGCCGATCAGGAACAGCCCGCGGACCAGTTTGCTGAGCCGGAAACCGAGGACCTGGATGGCGTAGGCGGCCATCATGCCCAGCAGGACAATCAGGATGTTCGCGCCCATGGTGACGATGAAGCTGTTCAGGATGTTCCGGCCCAGGTCACCGGTTTCGAAAGCCCGGGCATAGTTCTCCCACGTCAGGGAGCCGGGCAGGGCAAAGGGGTCACCGGTGGCGAAGTCCTGTTCCGTGCGGAGGCTCGTCAGGAAGAGCCACGCCAGCGGGTAGACCTGCACGATCACGATCAGCATGACCAGCACGCGGGACAACGTCCGGAACAGGTCGGGCCTGCGCCGGCGGCGCTTCACGGGCGGCCGTTGGGGCACGACGGCGGCGGGCGGGGTGGGAGGGGCTGCCTGGGTGATCATGAGTCTGCCTTCCGCTTCAGCAGGAACAGGATGAGGCCGACGGCCACGAGGCACTCAACCACGATGAACACGGAGATGGTGCTGGCGTAGCCGAAGTCCGTGCTGGTGAACGCCGTCTTGTACATGTAGGTGGTGAGCAGTTCCGAGGACTGCCCCGGGCCGCCGTTGGTCATCAGGTAGGGGATGTCGAAGCCGCGCAGCCCGTAGGTGGTGGCCATGATGGTGGTGGTGATCCACACCGGGCGGATGTACGGGAAGCGGATCTTGGTGAACAGCGTCCACCGGGACGCGCCATCCAGGACGGCGGCCTCCTCAAGCTCCTTGGGCACCGCGAGCAGGGCCGCGTAGATGATGAGCATGTACAGCCCGGTGAAACGCCAGCCCTCCGGTGCGGACACCGCCGCAAGGACCGTGTTGACGTCCGAGAGCCAGGGCCGCTCGAGGCTGTCGAGGCCCACCCAGTGGAACAGCTGGTTGAGCAGGCCCACGGGCTCCAGGGAGTAGATCCGCACGAAGAGGAAGGCGATGGCCACCGTGGAGATCACGGCCGGCAGCAGGTAGAGGGTCTTGACCAGCTCACGTCCGCGGCGGAGCGACGTGAGGAGGCTGGCCACCGCCAGGGCGCCGCCGAGCTGCAGCACCAGGCAGATGGCCAGGTAGACGAGGGCGTTCAGGAACGCCCGCCAGAAGATATCGTCGGCTGCGAACATCCGGACGTAGTTGTCCAGGCCCACGAACTCCATGTCGCTGATGCCGTTCCAGGAGAAGAAACTGAGGAACAGGGACTGGAGGATGGGGAAGAGGACTGCTGCGCTGTAGAGGAGCAGCGGCGGGAGCAGGAAGACCAGGACCGAGGTCCGTGACCTGTTGGGCAGCATCCTGTTGGGTTGCATGGCGGGGCCTTTCGGGGCCTTGCGGGCGGGGGAGCGCTGGGATCCCCCGCCGCGTTTGTTTCGTGAGGAAGCAGTGCCTACTTGAAGAACTTGGGGGCGTTCTGCGCGATGGTCTTGTCCATGGTTTCGGTGAACTGCTCAGGCGTGATGTTGCCCTGCACCAGCAGCACCAGCTCCTGCTGCAGCCGGCCGTTGGTGGTCGGATCCAGCTGCGTATCCCACGGCATGGCCTGCTTGGAACCGAGGCTGTCGGCCTGGTCCAGCGCCTTCCGGTACAGCGGGGTGGCGTTGGCCGGGACAACGGTTTCGACGTCGGTGGTGGGGGACAGCGCGCCGGTGGCGGCATATTCGGCCGGGTACTTTTCCAGGGCGAACTTCAGGAAGTCGCTCACCAGGGGATCGTAGGTTTTGGCGTTCACCGCCATGCCGATGCCGGACGGGGACACGAATTCGTTGGCCGCCGTCACGGAGTTGGCCGTGGTGGGCAGGGTAAAGAAGTCGATGTCGTTGCGGACGGCAGGATCCAGCTTCTCCGTGGCCAGGCTGGGCAGTTCCCACGTGCCGATGTTGTACATGGCGGCCTGTCCGGAGGTGAACTGGTTTTGCGCGTCGGAGTAGCCCTGGGCGGAGAAACCGTCCTGGAAGCACTTGGCCTTGCCCAGTTCCGCCATCCAGTTCACGGTCTTCTGGCCGGCGGGATCGCTGAACTTCGCCTCGCCCTTCTTCAGCTTCTGGACGAAGTCCGGGCCGGCCTCCCGGAAGGGCTGGTAGGCGACGTAGCGTTCCAGCGGCCACTGGTCCTGCCCGTCGATGGCGATGGGGGTGACGCCGGCGCTGCGCAGGGCAGTGCACATGGCCGGGATGTCGTCGAGCGACGTGGGTACTGCGACGCCGGCCTTCTGGAGCAGTGCCTTGTTGTACCAGATGAATTCCAGCTCGAACTGGAACGGGATCATGTACAGGGAGCCGTCGTCGAAGCGCTGGTAGTCCAGCGCGCCCGGACGGTAGTCGTCGTAGACGTTGAGCGACTTCAGCAGCTTTTCGGCGTCCACCATCTTGCCCTGCTTGGCCAACTCCTGGGCGAAGGGTGTGGCGTCGGTGTCGAACAGTTCGGGCAGCTTGTTGGCTGCCGCCAGGGTCTCGAGTTTCTGGATGTAGGAGGGACGGTCCGGGGTGGTGATCAGGTTGAGCTCAAAGCCCGGGTGGTCCTTGGCGTAGTCGTCGGCCAGCTTTTTCATGATGTTGATGACCGCGCCGTCGGCGGGCCGGGAGAGCAGCCACGAGATCTCGCGCGGCTTGATCTCGCCGGTGGGGCTGACGTTGGACGGATCGGTGGAGCTTGCGCCGCCACAGGCGGTCAGCGCCAGGGCGGTAACGGCTGCGCAGGCGGCAGCGCGGAACAGGTTCTTCATTGGTCAATCTCCCTTGATTGGAACGGAGGATGGGGTTGCGGGGGTATTCAGTTGTCGGTGCGCTTGCGTACTTCGAAATCTGTGATGGTGACGGATCCTTCGCCGGCGAACACGCCTATTCCGCCGGCGGGGAGGTCGTAGATGCGGGTGCTGAGGGCCACCTGGCGGTCCACGACGGCGACGCACAGGTCGCCGTCGACCACCACTTCCAGCGTGTGGCGGCCGGGCGGGAGGTGGCAGGGGCGTTCCAGTTCGATGGCGTAGGGAACGTCGCCGGAAACGTGCCATTGGGCTTCTCCGGTGATGGTCCGGGGCCATCGGTCGAACACCAGGCGTCCACGCTTCGGTTCGAGGCGGAGGGCGTAGGAGTGGTCGCCGTCCGGGCTGGAGCGCAGCAGGATCCCGCATTCCGTGATGCCGGGCTGGATGTCCAGCACCGCTTTGGCATAGAACTGCGTGGGCAGATCGTTGCTGCTCACGATGGCGGCGTAACCATCCGGGACGTTCAACTGCAGAGGCAGCTCCTGGTCCAGCTCGAGCGGGACCCCGTCCCAAAAGCTGTCCACAAGCTCGTCCGCGAGGCCGAAAGCCAGGGTCCCGTCGGGGTTCTGCCGTGCCTCCAGGACGGACATGGTGCCCGCCCACTGCCAGGCGCCGTCGTCGCAATTGCCTTCCTTGCTGGCAATCCAGCCGAAGAAGAACCGCCGGCCGTCCCGCTCCGCCGTCTTGGACGCGTAGAACGCACGCCCGTCGATGCTGTCCAGGTCCGGGACTGTCCACGGCCCGGTGGGGCTCTTGGCCATCCGGTAGCGGGTGGTGAACGTTTCGGAGAACTCGGAGTAGACCATGTACCACCACCCGTTCCATTCGAAGACGTCCGGGCATTCATGCGTGATGTACCTGCGGGGATCCCAGAAGGGGTCCGTGTGCTCCCACGTCATCAAATCCGTGGACGTGCACTGCGCGATGACCCCGCGGCGGCGCTCCGGGCCGTCGGAGTGCCTGGCCGCCAGGAGCATCCGCCACAGGCCGGCCGCCTCGTCGCGGAAGACGAAGGGGTCCCGCCAGTCCGCGGACTCGAACCGGTCCGGCGCACCGAACGTAAGCTCGGGGTGCTTTACCCACGTGTTCATGCCGTCCGTGCTGGTGGCGTGCATGACCAGCTGCAGGGGCAGGCCGTCCGTCCCGAGGTTGCCCGGGTTCTGTCCCGTGTAGAACAGATGGTGGACGCCTGAGTCGTCGGCAATGATGCTGCCTGTGTAGCAGTTGAAGTCGAGCTCGTCCGAGGTGCCGTGGGGAAGGGCCACCCCGTGGTCCTGGAACTGGGTGAGGTCCTTGGTGGTCACCAGGTTCCAGGCCGTTCCGGGCTTCGGGTCGGCGCGGACCTCGGAAAGGTAGAAGAGCCAGAACTCCCCGTCCTTCTGGAAGGGGATAAGGTCTCCAACCCATGCATCGGCGGGCTGGAAAAAGACTGGATAGCTCATCGGCGTTGATGTCCATTTCTGCTAAAGCGTTTGATCACCATGAAGCTAGCGTGGAATGGAGCGGCGATCAAGCGTTTTAGCAAAAAAAGTTCCGGTGCGATTTTTCGGCCTGGTTGTGACGGCGGCAATCTTGCTGAAACGCTTGACCATAACGGCGCGGCTGGGTATCTTGTTGTGCTAAAGCGCTTAATCAGCCCATGGGCTGATCGGCGAACCACCGATGGTTCCATCCCCAAGCGCCCGGCGGAGCAGCCGCCCCCTGAGAGGAAGTCAACGATGACATCTGCCTTTTCCCGTCGCCGTGTCCTGCAAGGCACCGGAGCAGGAGCACTCGCCCTGCTCATGGGCGGCACGATCCCTGCCACGCCGGCCTGGGCCAAGCGCTCACTGCGGGCGGTTTATCACATGACGCCGCCCTCGGGCTGGCTGTGCGATCCGCAGCGCCCGGTGTTCCTGGGCGGTGAGTACCACCTCTACTACCTGCACTCCACGCAGAACAACGGCCAGGGCGGCTGGGACCACGCCACCACGGCAGATGGCGTGGCGTTCACCCATCACGGCGATGCGTTGCCGCTGCAGCCGGACTTCCCCGTGTGGTCCGGATCCGCGGTGGTGGACACTGCCAACACCGCAGGCTTCGGTGCCGGCGCCATCGTGGCCCTTGCCACCCAGCCCACGGACGGCATCCGCAAGTACCAGGAGCAGTATCTCTACTGGTCAACCGACGGCGGCTACACGTTCACCGCGCTGCCGGACCCGGTCATCGTGAACACGGACGGAAGGGCCGCCACCACGCAGGCGGAAATCGACAACGCCGAATGGTTCCGGGACCCGAAGATCCACTGGGATGCGGTGCGCAACGAGTGGGTCTGCGTGATCGGCCGGGCCCGGTACGCGGCCTTCTATACGTCCCCGAACCTGCGTGACTGGCAGCTGAAGCGCAACTTCGACTTCCCAAACCCCGCGCTGGGTGGCATCGAGTGCCCCGATCTGTTCGAGATGACGGCCGACGACGGCACCCGGCATTGGGTGCTGGGCGCCAGCATGGACGCCTACAGCATCGGACTGCCCATGACCTACGCCTACTGGACCGGCACGTGGGACGGCACGCAGTTCCTGGCTGACGACGTCAGCAGTCCGCAGTGGCTGGACTGGGGCTGGGACTGGTACGGCGCGGTGACGTGGCCGGCCGTTGAGGCACCGGAGCGCCGGCGGTACGCGATCGGCTGGATGAACAACTGGAAGTACGCCGCCCGCGACGTTCCCACGGATGCAACCGACGGCTACAACGGCCAGAACTCGATCGTGCGCGAACTGCGCCTCGAACGCCAGCCGGGCGGTTGGTACTCCCTGCTCAGCAGCCCGATCGGGGCGCTCGCGAATTACGCCAGCTCCGCCACCACGTTCCCCGGCCGCACCGTGAACGGCAACTACGTGGTGCCCTGGAACGGCCGCGCCTACGAGCTGGAACTCGATATTTCCTGGGAGGCCGCAACGAACGTGGGGATCTCCGTGGGCCGCTCCGCTGACGGCGCCCGCCATACGAACATCGGAAAGTACGGCAACGAGCTCTATGTGGACCGCGCGCCGTCGGACCTGGGCGGCTTCTCGCTGGTGCCGTACACGCGCGCAGCAGCGCCCATCGACGCGGCCGCGCGGTCAGTGCACCTGCGCATCTTCGTGGATACCCAAAGCGTTGAGGTGTTTGTGAACGCCGGCCACACGGTGCTCTCGCAGCAGGTGCATTTCGCCGACGGCGACACCGGGATCTCCTTCTACACGGACGGCGGGCCCGCAACCTTCTCCGGCATCACCATCCGTTCGTTCCAGTAGCCGGCCACGCGAAGCGGCGGCCCCCACGAGTCCGTGGGGGCCGCCGTCGGGTTGCGGGAGGTGGGTGATCGGCTGGAAGCTAGCTGATCGCGGCCCGCAGTTCCTTGGCGGCGACGGCGGGATCGTCGGCGCTGTAGATGGAACCGCCGACGACGGCCACGTCGGCCCCGGCGCGCTGCACGGCTTCGATGGTGGACAGGTTCACGCCGCCGGCCACCGAGAACGGCACGCGGGCCTCTTCTCCTGCGCTCAGCAGCACGTCCAGGTTGTAGCCCGGCTTGGCCTGCTCGTCCAGGCCGGCATGGAACTCGATGAACTTGGCGCCCAGGGCGCGGGCTTCCTGGGCGCGGGCCACCTTGTCCGCAACGCCGATCAGGTCCACCACGATGCCCTTGTTGTGGGCCGTGGCGGCCTTCACGGCGCCGGCAATGGTGGAGTCGTCGGCGCTGCCCAGGACGGACACCAGGTCCGCGCCCGCGGTGAAGGCGATTTCGGCCTCGAGCTCGCCGGCGTCCATGGTCTTCATGTCCGCGAAGACAATCTTGTCCGGGTGGGCGGTCTTAACGGCGGTCACGGCCGAGAGCCCGGCGTTCTTGATCAGCGGGGTGCCGAGCTCGATGATGTCCACGGACTCGGCGACTTTGCCGGCCAGGTCCAGGGCGGCTTCGACGGTGAGGACATCCATGGCTACCTGCAGTTTCATGTTCTATCTCTTTCGGTTGTGAAACGGACTTGCGGGGGGAGAGGGGGCTTATTCGAGGTTCGCGTGCCGCTGCCAGAGGTCCTCCGGGGCGGCGGCGTCCTCGTCCCACAGGCTTTGGAACACCGCCTCCGTGGTGGCAAAAAGCACCTGCTCAAAGAGGCTCCCGGAGTACTGCCGGGTCACCGCCGAGCCGTGGTCCGCCTTCTGTGCAGCCGGAATGAGGACGACGGCGGCGGCAGCGGCCGCGAGCGGGGAACCAGTGCTGGTGGTGTAGGCGGCCACGCGGGCGCCTTGGGCGACAGCGGTTTCCGCCGCTGTCACCACGCCGGCGGTGGTGCCGGAACCTGAGGCTGCGACCAGCAGGTCCCCGGCACGGATGGCCGGTGCCGTGGTTTCGCCCACCACATGCACCGTCAGCCCGAGGTGCATCAGCCGCATCGCCGCCATCTTCATGACCAGGCCGCTGCGTCCGGCGCCGGTGACGAAGATCCTGTCGGCCAGCCGAAGCTCGGTCACCAGGGCTGCGATCTCTGCGGCGTCCACGTGCTGGGAGACCCTGCTGACCTCGTCCAGAACCAGGGCCCGGTTGCGGTCAAAGGCCCGGGCTGTGCCGGTCAGGGCTGGATCAGCCGGGGCCGCCGGGTCTGTTGCGGCGATGGTGCCCATGCTCGTACCTCCTTGAACGTTGTGATCCTTCAATGCTCGCCCGTCCGTTGGGTGGGTCCAACGCCATGATTGGACGGTCCCGGCTACCCAAAGGGGTGGGTATCCTGCGCCCGGCCCGTACACTGGGCAGGTGGAACGCGCCAACAACACTGCCTTGCTTGAAGCCGCCGCCGCGCTGGCTGCGGCTCCCCTTATGGACATCGCCCACCGGCTGCGGGCGGCCCTCAGCCCCTACTGGGAATCAAGCGCCCTGGTGATTTTCACGGAAGACTGCACCGGCCGGCCGCAGAAGAAGGGCGGTGCCGAGGCCATCATCAGCCGCGTGTCCATCGCGGAACTGGACGCCCTCCGCACCCCGCTCACCGGTGACAGGTCCGGGGCGGATGGCGCCGCCTGGCGCGGTGAAGCCGTGTTCGGCGGCGAACTGCGCCCGGTCCTCGCGGTTTCCTCGCCCAGCAATGCACTGCTGGTCCTCTCCGACCCGCAGCCCGGCCAGGCCTCCGGGACCGGGCCGGACCCGCAGTGGGTCCTGCACTACCTCTGGACGATGGCAGCCGAGCGGATCCGCGAGAAGGTGGCTGATGCGCCGCCGTCGTACCTCATCGAGTCCCGCGCGGCCTCGGCCGAGCGCCTGCGTGTGACCGCCGAGCTGGTGGACCGGCATTCCACCACCCTGGAAACGCTGCTCGCCGCGCTGAGGTCGCCGGCGCTGGCCGACGCCGCCGCCAGGACGGCGGCAACCGACGTCGCGGCCAAGGCCCTGGTGGGGCTCCGTACGCTCAGCGACCGCACCACGGACCTCGTGGAGGAGCCCGTTGCCTCCGCATTCCAGCGCCTGCGCGAGGACCTGCGCCCGCTGATGAACTTCAGCGGCATCGACGTCCAGTTCGTCGAGCCGCCCGTTAACGGCCGGGCACTTCCCGGCGAGGTGGCGCACGCCGCCAGGGCGATCGTCCGCGGCCTGGTGCTGGCCATGGTGGACCAGCAGGGAGTGCGCCGGATCCGCACCCAGTGGGATTGCGACGGCGTGAACCTGCTGGTCAATGTGCGCGACGACGGTCCCGGCGAGCTTTCCGCCACCGCACCCGCCGTGGCACGCCTCGTCCAGCGCGTGGAGGCGCTCAACGGCAGCATGGGTGTGGACGTCATGCCGGGCTGGGGCGCCGACGTGGCCGTCACCCTTCCGCTCGACCCGCCCAGCCGCCCGCCGGCCGACATCGCGGGCTGGAACCTGGGGGACCGTGAGCTGGAGGTCCTGCAGCTCCTGGCGGCGGGCCAGCGGAACCGGGGCATCGCCGCGAAGCTCCACATCAGCGAGAACACCGTGAAGTTCCACCTCCGCAACCTCTACCGGAAGATCGGCGCCTCCTCCCGCACCGAAGCCATGGCGCTCGCGCACAGCAACGGCCTGCGCTGACCTCCAGTTCGCTGGCTGCCCGTGCACCGTGTCCTGATGCGGGAGTCCCGGTGCGGTGATTTCCCGCTGCGCAGGCTACTTGAGAGTATTAGTCATGGCTTCCAACAACGATCGCGAACCCGACGCCGATACCGAGGCGGGCCAGCACGGCGGCGTCCAGTCCGTGGACCGTGCCCTCGCCGTCCTGGAGATCCTGGCGCGGGACGGCCACGCCGGGGTGAGCGACATCGCCGAGGAAATGGGCATCCACAAGTCAACCGTCTCGCGGCTCCTGGGTTCGCTGGTGAGCCGGGAAATGGTCCACCAGAACAGCGAGCGGGGAAAGTACCAGCTGGGCTTCGGCATCCTGCGGCTGGCCAGCTCCATTCCGGGGCGGCTCAGCCTGGTCCGCGAGGCCCGGCCCGTCCTCGAGGCCCTGGCGGAGGAATTCAAGGAGACGGTGAACCTGGCCGTCCTCCGCTCCAACTATGCCGTCAACGTGGACCAGGCGATGGGCCCGTCAACCCTGGCCACCTACGACTGGGTGGGAAACCTGACACCGCTGCACGCCACCTCGAGCGGCAAGGTGCTGCTGGCCGCGCTGCCGGCGGAAGACCGGGACCGCATCCTGAAGGAGACGGGACTCCCGGCGCGGACGCCCCGGACCATCACCAACCGGAAGGAACTCGAAACCCAATTGATCGACGTCGCCCGCGAGGGCTACGGCGTGGTGCGGGAGGAGTTCGAGATCGGGCTGACTGCCGTTGCCGTTCCGGTCTATAACCACCTGGGCGCCGTGATCGGGGCCATCAGCATTTCCGGGCCGGCGTTTCGCTTTGATCCGGAAACGGCCCCTGGGCTTATCGAAGCACTGAAGCAGGGCGGGCTCCAGGTCAGCGCCAGGATGGGTTACACCGGGCGCCGGTGACTGGGCGCCGCTGCGGCGGCTTGAGTCACTCCGGGTTGTCCCCGTGCACGTTGCTGAGGTTGTCCTCGGAGCGGTCCAGGTACGCCAGCAGGAGATCCGCGGCGCGGTCCAGTTCGCCGGACTCCAGCGCCGCGCAGATGGCCTCGTTGTCCGCCAAATAGTGCTGGTAGAACTGCGCGTCCACTGTGGCTTTGTGGAAGAACAGCCGCATTTCCGCCAGGACCTGGCTCATGATGCTGTTCAGCCGGGGGCTCCTGGCCATGGCAACAATGGCGCCGTGGAAATGCTGGTTTGCGGTGCCCAGGGCTTCATTGTCTCCAGCCGCGGCGGCGCGTTTTCCTTCCTCGACGGCGGCCCGGACGGCGGCGACGTCTTCCGGACTCCCGCCCGCGCGCAGGGCGCTGACTTCGATGGCGCGGCGGACCGTGTAGACGTCATGGACATCCGCTGCCTCGAGGCTGGCCACAAAAACGCCCCGGTTGGGGTGCCGGACCACCAGCCGCTCGCTGGCCAGTTCCGCGAAGGCCTCCCGCACCGTGTTGCGTGAGACGCCCAGGTCCTCCGCGATGGTGGATTCGGTAAGGCGTGCCCCGGGGAGCAGGGCCCCCTCCGCCAGCTGCAGGCGGAGTTCGTCAGCCACCCGTTCCGCCACGGAGGGGACGGCCACCCGGAGGCGGCCTGCGGAGCGGAGTGTGGTCTCTTGAGCGGGCATACTTCAGAATTTACACGATCGTCACATCGTGGAATCGAAGGATTGTTGAACAATCCGTAGATTTAGGGCATCCTAGTAAAGACCGCTCAATGAGATGGAGATCACAAGTGGCAAGCATCGACCTGAACAGCGACGTTGGCGAATCGTTCGGACACTGGACGCTTGGCGACGATGCCGCCATGTTCCGTTCCGTCACCAGCGCCAACGTGGCCTGCGGTTTCCACGCCGGCGATCCCAGCGTGATCCGCCGCACCTGCCGCGAGGCCACGGCCGCCGGCGTTGCCATCGGTGCACACGTCGGCTACCGGGACCTCGCCGGTTTCGGCCGCCGCTTCCTCGACATCCAGCCCAATGAACTGGCCGATGACGTGGTGTACCAGATCGGTGCCCTGCAGGCGCTGGCCGCCACCGAGGGAGCAAAGGTCCGTTACGTGAAGCCGCACGGCGGCCTTTACAACGCGATCATCCACCACACCGCCCAGGCGCAGGCCGTCGTCGACGCCGTGAAATCGGTTGACCCGGGCCTGCCGATCATGGGCCTTCCCGGTTCCGAAGTCCTGCGGCTTGCAGGGGAAGCGGGCCTGCGTGCGGTTCCCGAAGCGTTCGCGGACCGCGCGTACAACCCGGACGGAACGCTCGTCTCCCGGTCTGAACCGGAAGCGGTCCTTTCCGACCCCGCCGAAGTGGCGGAGCATGTATTACGGATGGCCACCGAGGGGTCCGTCAGGACCATCGACGGTTCCATCTTGAAGATCCGCGCGGAAAGCATCTGCGTGCACGGTGACTCGCCGGGGGCCGTAGCCATGGCCGCTGCAGTGAAGTCCGCTCTCGGGGACGCCGGTGTCAGCATCGGCTCGTTCCTCTAAACCTGTTCCCGGCCGCTCACCGGCCCCGCACCATCCCCTCACCCCCGGAGGAAAAACATGACCAGCACCAACAAGGCAGCAAGGACCGCGGCAAGGAAGCCGCCGCCCGGCGCGCTCAAGGCCTACATTGCCAGCCTCACCGGCACCTCGCTTGAGTACTACGACTTTGCCATCTACTCCGTCGCCTCTGCGCTGGTGTTCCCCAAGATCTTCTTTCCCTCAAATGACGAGTTCGTCGGGCTGCTGCTCTCCTTCTCGGCCTTCGCGGTGGGGTACCTGGCCCGTCCCATCGGCGGCGTGATCTTCGGCCGCCTCGGCGACAAGATCGGCCGCAAGTACGTCCTCGTGTTCACCCTGGTGCTGATCGGCGTCGCCACCGTCCTCATCGGCGCCCTGCCTGACTACTCGGTCATCGGCGTCGCAGCCCCCACCATCCTGGTGCTCCTGCGCCTGGCCCAGGGCATCGGCGTCGGCGGTGAATGGGGCGGTGCGGTCCTGCTGTCCAGCGAATTCGGCGATCCCAACAAGCGCGGTTTCTGGTCCTCGGCTGCGCAGATCGGCCCGCCGGCCGGCAACCTGATGGCCAACGGCGCCCTGGCGATCCTGGCGGCCACGCTCAGCACCGAGGCCTTCCTCTCCTGGGGCTGGCGCGTAGCCTTCCTCGCCTCGGCCATCCTGGTGGTCTTCGGCCTCGTGATCCGCCTCAAGCTGGAGGAAACCCCGGTCTTCAAGGCCATCCAGGCCAAAGGCGACCGCCCCAAGGCGCCCATCAAGGAAGTCTTCACCACCGAACCCCGGGCCCTGGTCTCGGCCGCCCTCTCGCGGCTCTGCCCCGACGTCCTCTACGCTCTGTTCACCGTGTTCGTGGCCGTCTACGCCACCAAGGAACTGGGCATGACCACGGGCAACGTGCTGGCGGCAATCCTCGTCGGATCCGCTTTCCAGCTCTTCCTGATCCCGGCCGCCGGCGCCCTCACCGACCGCCTCAACCGCCGCTGGGTGTACGGCGTTGCCGCTGCCGCAACCGCCGCCTACATTCCGCTGTTCTTCCTGATGATCCAGGGCAAATCGGTGGTAATGCTGACCATCGGCGTGGTGATCGGCCTGGCCCTGCACGCCTTCATGTACGGCCCGCAGGCCGCCTTCATCACCGAACAGTTCCCGGCCCGCCTCCGGTACGCCGGCAGCTCGCTGGCCTACACCCTGGCCGGCGTCATCGGCGGCGCCGTGGCCCCGCTGATCTTCACCGCCCTGTACGGCGCAGCATCCGGCGGCTGGCACCTGATCGCCGGGTACATCCTCCTGACGGCCATCATCACCATTGTGGGCATGCGCCTGGGCCGCGACCCGCAGCCCGAGGCCGACCTCCGCCTGCTCCACGACGGCCACGCCCAGGAGAGCCACGCCTGACCGGCGCGGATTGCCATGGAAACAGTCACCAACCCCGCCACTGCGCGCGTCCTCGCCGCCCGTGTTTTGGCCGTACGGCCGGTAGGCACGACGGCGGTGCTCGCCGAACTCTCCGGGCTCCACGACGTGCTGGCGCTGCAGGCCCTCCTGCTGGAGCATCCGCTGCCCGGCCAGGTGGAGGTCCTCGCGGCCGCCGAAACCGTGATGGTCAAGGCGGATTCGCCCCGGGCCGCACGGCGGATGGCGGCCCGGCTGCTGGAGCTGGACCTGGCGGTGCACGCGCAGCCGGAAGGCAGGCTCGTGGTCATCGAGGCCGTGTACGACGGCGAGGACCTCGCTGACGTGGGCAGGCTCACCGGCCTCGGTGCCGAGGGAGTGGTGGCGGCCCACACGGGGCAGGTCTGGACCGTGGCCTTCGGCGGCTTTGCCCCGGGCTTTGGATACATGGTGGGGGAGAACCAGCTGCTGGAAGTCCCGCGCCGGAGCTCCCCGCGGACTGCCGTCCCGGCCGGATCCGTGGCCCTTGCAGGCAACTATTCCGCCGTCTACCCCCGGCAGTCCCCGGGCGGCTGGCAGCTGATCGGCCGCACCGCCGCCCGGATGTGGGACCTGGTCCGCGAGCAGCCCGCCTTGGCTGCCCCCGGGGACCGGGTGCAGTTCCGGGCGGTGCGGGAACTCGTGGAACTTTCCGCCCCGGAGGCTGATGCCCAGAATTCCGAAGCACCGGCAGCCCGGGAACAGGCCGGCCGTTCCGGACTGCGGATCCTGTCGCCCGGGCTCCAAAGCCTGGTCCAGGACCTTGGCCGGCCCGGCTACGGCGGCCTCGGTGTTTCCGCAGCCGGTGCGCTGGACCGTTCCTCCCTGCGCCGCGCCAACCGCATCGTGGGCAACGAGCCAGCTGCCGCCGTCGTCGAAACCGTTGCCGGCGGCCTGCGCGTGCAGGCCGTGGGAGACCAGGTGCTGGCTGTCACCGGCGCGCCGGCGGCACTGACTGTTGCCACGCCGTCGGACGTTCCCGCCGGCCCCGAAGCTGCGGATGCGGACGACGCCGGCCTGCCGGAGCGGGTGCGCGAGGTGCCCATGGCCACGGCATTCGCCCTGCTGGACGGCGAAACCCTGACCCTTGGCGCCCCGGAACGGGGCTTCCGCACCTACCTTGCCATCCGGGGCGGCGTGGACGCCGAAGCCGTGCTCGGCAGCCGGTCCACGGACACCATGTCCGGGATCGGGCCTGCGCCGCTGGCCCCGGGGCAACTGCTTGCCGCCGGAGCCGCCACGTCCTCCAACGTGGTGGGAAATCCTGAGGTGCAGCCGGACTTCCCGGACACCGGGGTGACTGTCCTGGACGTCGTGCCCGGTCCTCGGGATGACTGGTTCGGCGCCGCCGCACTGGAATCGCTCTGCACCCAGGACTGGAGCGTCACGCCGCGCTCCAACCGGGTGGGCATGCGCCTGGACGGTGAGCCGCTCCAACGGAGCCGGGACGGGGAACTGGCCAGCGAGGGGACCGTTGCCGGCGCCATCCAGGTCCCGCCGGAAGGGCAGCCCGTGTTGTTCCTGGCGGACCACCCCATCACGGGAGGCTACCCCGTGATTGGCGTGGTGGTGGACCACCAGCTGGACCTCGCCGCCCAGGTGCCCATTGGCGGCCGCATCAGGTTCCGTTGGGCCCCCGGCTACGGCCTGCCCCTTGAACCGTCCAGCACTTCCCTCAACGTTTCCCAGAAAAAGTGAGCAGCACATGCGCAAGGTCCTGATTGCCAACCGCGGAGAAATCGCCGTCCGCATCGCCCGCGCCTGCGAGGACGCCGGCCTGGAGTCCGTCGCCGTGTACGCGGACGTCGACGCGGACGCCATGCACGTCGGCGCCGCCACGGAGGCCTACAGCCTGGGCGGCAACGCGCCGTCGGAAACCTACCTGGATATCCCCAAGCTGCTTGCTGTCGCCAAGGAGTCCGGAGCGGACGCGGTGCACCCGGGATACGGGTTCCTGTCAGAGAACGCCGACTTCGCCCAGGCCGTGCTGGACTCCGGCCTGACCTGGATCGGGCCGGCACCGGAGGCCATAAGGCTGCTGGGCAACAAGATCACGGCCCGCGAAATCGCCGTCCGGGCAGGCGCGCCCCTGGTGGCCGGCAGCGACGGGCCGGTGGCCTCGGCCGGCGAGGCACGTGCCTTCGCGGAAGAACACGGCCTGCCCATCGCCATCAAGGCAGCCTTCGGCGGCGGCGGACGCGGGCTCAAAGTGGTCCGTGAAATGGACCAGATCGAGGAAGCCTTCGACTCGGCGGTCCGGGAAGCGGTGGTGGCCTTCGGCCGCGGCGAGTGCTTCGTGGAGCGGTACCTGGACCGGCCCCGGCACGTGGAAGCGCAGGTCCTGGCGGACCGGCACGGCAACGTGGTGGTGGTGGGAACGCGCGACTGCTCCCTCCAGCGCCGGCACCAGAAGCTGGTGGAGGAGGCGCCCGCGCCCTTCCTCACCGAACAGCAGACCCGCCGGATTTACGCCGCCGCCAAGGCAGTCTGCCGCGAAGCCGCCTATACGGGGGCGGGGACGGTGGAGTTCCTGGTGGCCGCCGACGGCACGGTGGCGTTCCTCGAGGTGAACACGCGCCTGCAGGTGGAACACCCCATCACCGAGGAGACCACCGGGGTGGACCTGGTCCAGGAGCAGTTGCGGATCGCTGCCGGTGAGCCCCTGCGCCTCGCGGCCGATCCCGAACCCCGCGGGCATTCGTTCGAATTCCGGCTCAACGCCGAGGATGTGGGGCGGGGGTTCCTGCCCTCGCCCGGAACCATCGCCACGTTCAGCGGCCCAACGGGTCCAGGCATCCGGCTGGATTCGGGAGTCCGGGCCGGATCCATCGTTGCGCCGCAGTTCGATTCGCTGCTGGCCAAGCTGATCGTCACCGGCGCCGACAGGCAGCAGGCGCTCCGCCGGGCCCGCCGTGCGCTGGCGGAAATGGAAATCACCGGCGTGGCAACCGTGCTGCCGTTCCACCGGGCCGTCGTCCAGGCGCCGGACTTCACCTCGGAAACCGCGCTCCGCATCCACACCCGGTGGATCGAAACGGACTTCGCGGGATCCATCCCGGCGGATCCCGGGTTCAGCACAACCGCTCCGGACGGTGCCCGGCGCACCATCACCGTCGATGTCGACGGCCGGCGCCTCGCCGTCGGCCTTCCCGCGGCCCTGCTGGACGGCTGGGCACGTTCCGGCGCCGGCCTGCCTGCAGGCGTTTCGCCGGCCGGGCATTCTTCGGAGGGGGAGCGCGACGGCGGCGCCGCGGCTCCCGCTGCGGACCCCGGTGAGCTGCGGGCGGACATGGCGGGGACCGTGGTGAAGTGGCTCGTGGAACCGGGTGCCGAAGTGGCGGCGGGGGACCCCGTCGTCGTCCTTGAAGCCATGAAGATGGAAACCCAGGTCGCCGCCCACCGCGGCGGCACCGTCACGGAGATCCGGGCGAAAGCAGGCGGCGTAGTGAGTGCCGGGGCAGTCCTGGCGACGATCGCGGGTTAACCGGGAAACAAACGCGGAACCGTGGGGCCAACCGGCGGCTGTGCTTTCGCAGCGCTCAGAGATTCTCTTCGGGCCGGGCGGTGAGGATCCGATTGGCGTTGACCTGCAGGATGCCGAGCGACTCTTGGATCAGGGGTGAGGCGATGCTGCCCCTGCGCACGGCCGCGACAATGCGGCGCGTGGGCTTCGTTTGACCGGTGATGCGTAGCCGGACCACGTTTTCGGCACCATGCAAAGGCGCCAGCCGGGGCAGCAGGCCGACGCCCAGCCCCGCACCCACGAATGCGATGTGGGTTTCCCATTCAACGGCTTCATGGGCAATCCGCGGTGTCACCCCGACTGCCGTGAACGCCGCGGTGAAGAGGGAATGATAGGTGGAACCGGCGGACTCCGTGATCCAGGGTTCCGATGCCAGCTCTTCAAGCGTCGCTGTTTGGCGTGATGCCAGCGGATGGTCACCGGGAATGATCACGTCCAGCGGATCGTCGAGCAGGACTCTCTGCTCGAAGCGCGGATCGTCCTCACCGTAACTGTCGGACTGCATGGCGACGATAACTGCAAGGTCGATTCGTTCCGCAATCAACAAGTCGAAGCAGCGGGCCGGATCAGCCTCAAGGACCTGCACCTCCAGCAGGGGGTGTGTTGAGCGCAGCGTGGCGGCCAGCGGTGCGAGCAACTGGGCGGCTGCAGAGGAGAATCCGCCGAGGCCAAAGTGGCTCTGCACCTGGTCGCCGGCCTCCATGGCTGCGGCGCGCAGGCTCTCCCATTGGGCAATGAGGGGATCCGAGCCCGCCACGAGAAAGCGTCCCGTGGCGGTAAGCCGCACGCCCCGGCCGTCCTTCGCCAGCAGCTGCATTCCCAGCACGCGCTGCAGTTCCCGCAATTGCGCGGAGACGGCAGATGGAGAATAGCCCGTGAGCTCCGCGGTCCCGCCTATTGTGCCGCACCGGGCGAACACGCGAAGTGTGATGAGCCTCGGATCGATCATGCATCTATTCTGCATGGTTATCTTCAAAATCTTGCGCTTTTGTTGCAGCTGATGTGTCCCTAATCTCATCATTACAAGTTCTTCGACCAGGCCGTTAGCACCCGCGCACCCGTGGTCACCCCGCAACACCCACTACCCATGCCTCCCGGGAGGAAACCCATGACTGCTTCAGTGAACGTGCCCCTCAATTCACGCGGAAGACTCGCTGCATCATTGCCTGCCGAGCAGCTGGCGGAAATTACCGCGTTGTTTGAGTTCCGGCGCACTGGATACTCCCTCGATGCCCCCTTCTACACCGATCCCTCGATCTTCAAAATCGACATGGAGGCCATCTTCGGCCAGCACTGGATCTTTGCCGCCAGCACCGCCGAACTGCCGGAGCCGGGCGACTACGTCACGGTCGACTATGGGCCCTACTCCCTGATTGTGCTGCGCAACGACGACGGTGCCGTGAACGTCCTGCATAACGTATGCCGGCACCGCGGCGCCCGCGTTCTCACCGAGGCTGCCGGTTCAACCGGAAACCTGGTCTGCGGCTACCACTCCTGGACCTACTCGCCGGAGGGCAATTTGATCCATGCCTCCGCCCCGGGGGAAACGAAGTTCGACAAGAGCTGCTTCGGCCTCAAGCGCGCCCACGGACGCGAGGTCGCCGGACTCATTTTCGTCTGCATTGCGGATGAACCGCCGGCGGACTTTGACGAGACCTCAAAGATCTTTGAGCCCTACCTGGCGCCCCACGATCTCTCGAAGACAAAAATCGCCTACCAGCAGAACATCATTGAAGAGGGCAACTGGAAGCTCGTCATGGAGAACAACCGTGAGTGCTACCACTGCGACGGCCACCCTGAGCTCGCCTGCTCCCTCTTCCCCACCTGGGGCCTGACGGAAGGCCTGATCCCGCCCCATCTTGAGGAAGTGTGGGACCGGAACAAGGAGGCCCAGTCCTCCCTTGAGGAGCGTTGCCGCCGCTACGGCCTTCCCTACGAGGTGGTCGAGCAGCTTGACACGCGCATCGCGGGAATCCGCATCTCACGGGAATCGCTCGATGGAGAGGGCGAATCGTTCTCCGCGGACGGTCGGAGGCTTTCCAAGAAGCTGCTGGGTGACTTGCCCGACTTCCGCCTTGGCCGCTGCTCGATGCACCTGCAGCCCAACAGCTGGTTCCATTTCCTCGGCGACCACGTCATCACGTTCGCTGTCTTCCCCATCAACGAACACCAGAGCCTCGTACGCACCACCTGGCTGGTGGCCGACGACGCAGTGGAAGGCGTCGACTACGACCTGGAGAAGCTCACCCACACCTGGAAGCAGACGAACCTGCAGGACAAGGCGTTCGTGGAGCTGTGCCAGCAGGGCGCCGGCAGTCCCGCCTACGAGCCCGGGCCCTACATGAAGAGCGAATACCAGGTCGAGGCATTCATCAACTGGTACGTGCAGCGCGTGCAGGAGCACTTGGCGTGATTGAACTCCTCACTGAAACGGCAATCCAGGAACCACAGCGTATTCGCGGTCTTGAGATGCCGTGGAACAGGGTGATGGGAAACACCGAGACACCCGCCCGGGCAGCCCGTGCACTGGGTCCATGGCATCCGCAGGAGTTCATGGCCGAATGCGTCGAGACCGTTCCCGAGGCCGGCGCCATGATGACCTTCGTGTTCCGCCGATGCGACGGCGCGCCTTTGGCGTTCCGTGCCGGCCAGTACGTGAACGTCGCATTTCCCGTGAATGGCGAGGACCAGGAGCCGGTGGACCGCAGCTACTCGCTGTCCAGCTCGCCCACCGAGCCGTGGACCTTCAGCATCACCGTCAAGTGCGACCCCACGGGACTGGTCTCGCCCTGGGTGCACGAGAACGTCAAACCCGGCACCGTTCTTGAGATGCTGGGACCGGTGGGAGCATTCCACCTCCCAGATGCCGACCGACGTGCACGGTATCTCCTGCTTGCCGCCGGCGCAGGCATCACGCCCATCATGTCCATGGTGCGGACCATCCATTCCCTGCCCGGACACGCCGATGTTGTGGTGCTCTACCACGGCTCGGATCCTGGAGGCTTTGCCTTCCACCGGGAATTGGCCTATATCGCCTCCGTGGACTCGCGCGTCAAGGTCTACTACTCCCTGGGTGACCGCAGCGTGCCGGAGGGGTGGGAAGGGCTCAGTGGAAGGCTGACGGCGGCCACGCTCGAGGAGGTGGCCCCCGACGCCAACGGCCGCCAGGTGTACGCATGTGGTCCCGAGGGTTACCTGAACACGGCCACCGAGCTGCTCAAGAAGGTCGGCGTCGACGACACTTCCATTTACATGGAGTTCTTCTCGGGAGACCGCCAGACGCTCCTTGAATACCAGGCGGAGGTAGCACTTGCAGCCGACGTCGCGGAGGAAATCGCCGAGGAGATCGCCGATTCCGCCGAGGACTACTTTGAAAGCCAGCCCGCGGCGTTCGGGCTTTACGAGCCTGGCTACGACGCTGACGGGACTCTGCAGGCCTCGGGCCTGCCGCTGGAAATCGCGGACCCGGACACGCCCGGCTCCGACCTCTCCGCCGTCAGCCCGGGCGGTGAGCCGGAAGCCGGTTCCCCTGATGCCTCGAGCTTCGACACGGTGGGAACAGGCAGCCTCACCATGTCCTTCATGCGTACCGGCATCAATGTGCGGATCGACCCCACCGAGCGCATCCTCGAGGTGGCCCAGCGTGCGGGCGTCAGGATCGGCGCGAACTGCAAGGAAGGCATGTGCGGCTCCTGCAAGGTCGTCAAGCTTTCAGGGGAGATCGAGATGAACCACCAGGGCGGGATCCGGGCGCGGGAAATCTCTGCGGGCAAGTTCCTGCCCTGCTGCTCCACCGCGCAGACGGACCTGGTGATCGATGCCTGACCCCCTGTTCCGGCCCGCTGTCAAGGCGTGGCCGGAACCCCTGAAATAGGGCTTAAGACTTCAGAAAAACCTTGACACGCGGCCGCTACGCAGGCCACTCTGTTGCTTATCGCGAGACGTGTTGATCTTTACGGAACAACTGCCGCGATGGAAGCAAAGCTGACCTTGATGACCGAATGCCAGGAAGACCCCGGTCTTCCGCCCGGCTTGGGGACGCCGGAGTACAGCGTCAAAACCGAGAATTCAAACCAAAGGACTTGACATGGCTTTGAGCAGCGACATCCGCCCGGATGCCCAACCCCCTCTCGAGATGGAAGAGCCCAAACCCGTGCCCGCACCGGAGCACGCTCCTTCCGCCCACGACTCACACGACGCGGAGGACACCGAACAAATCATGCAGGAACTCCGCCAGACCAGGGCCGAACAGGCTGTGGCAGAACGGCGGAACCGTAAGCTCACCCTCGACAAGGCCACCTTCGGCATCACCGGTGTCCTCGCCCTGGCCTTTGTGGCCTGGGGCTTCCTGGGCCGGGACAGCCTGGCCGCCACCTCAACACTCGCCCTGGGCTGGGTCATGGAGTACACCGGCTGGCTCTTTATGGTCCTGGCCTCGTTGTTCGTTGTGTTCGTCCTCTGGCTGGCCCTGGGCAAGTGGGGCAACATTCCCCTCGGCAAGGACGGCGAAAAGCCCGAGTTCCGCACCGTTTCATGGATCGCCATGATGTTCGCTGCCGGCATGGGTATCGGCCTGATGTTCTACGGCGTTGCCGAACCGCTCTACCACTACATTGCGCCGCCACCCGGCACCGTGGACGGACGGACCCCCGCAGCCATCCAGACGGCCATGGCCACCTCCATCTTCCACTGGACGCTGCACCCGTGGGCGATGTATGCCGTCGTCGGCATCGCCATGGCCTACGGCACATACCGCCTGGGCCGCCGGCAGCTGATCTCGGCAGCGTTCACGTCGCTGTTCGGCATCAGGACGGTAGAAGGCCCGGTGGGCAAGTTCATCAACATCCTGGCGATCTTTGCCACGCTGTTTGGCACGGCCGCGTCCCTGGGCCTCGGCGCACTCCAGATCGGCAGCGGACTGACATCCAACGGGTGGATCGGCGAGATCGGCACACCTGTACTGGTGGCCATCGTTGCCATCCTGACCGCCTGCTTCGTCGCCTCGGCAGTGTCCGGCATCAGCCGCGGCATCCAGTGGCTGTCCAACATCAACATGGTCCTCGCCGTGATCCTGGCGCTGATCGTCTTCGTGGCCGGACCCACCCTGTTCATCCTCAACCTCATTCCGGCCGCAGTAGGCGACTACGCCAGGGACCTGGCCGAAATGTCCTCGCGGACCGAAGCAGTGGGGGACGAGGCGCTGCGCACCTGGATGTCCGGCTGGACCATCTTCTACTGGGCCTGGTGGGTTTCCTGGACGCCGTTCGTGGGCATGTTCATCGCCAGGATCAGCCGCGGACGCACCATCCGGCAGTTCGTCACCGGTGTCCTGCTGGTTCCCAGCATCGTGAGCGTCATCTGGTTCGGGATCTTTGGCGGCACGGCCTTCAAGGTCCAGGAAGACGCGGACAAGGCCGGCACCCCGGGCCTGGTGTCCATGGCCAGCGGTTCACCGTCCATCGACTTCGACGGAGCCCTCTTCGACCTGGTCCGGAACATGTCCATGCCTGCCTGGCTGACCGCAGCCGTTATTGTCCTCGCCATGGTCCTGGTGGCCATCTTCTTCATCACCGGTGCCGACTCGGCGTCGATCATCATGGCGTCCCTGAGCTCCAACGGATCCTCCGACCCGAAGCGCGGGCTCGTCATCTTCTGGGGCCTGCTCACCGGCGCAGTCGCCGCCGTGATGATGCTGGCCGGCGGTGATGAGCCCTCCGAGGCGCTGTCCGGCCTGCAACGCA
The DNA here is from genome assembly GCF_009741265.1 of Pseudarthrobacter sp. GA104. Taxonomy (GTDB): domain Bacteria; phylum Actinomycetota; class Actinomycetes; order Actinomycetales; family Micrococcaceae; genus Arthrobacter. Next base: position 1,952,300 of record NZ_WOWL01000001.1, on the reverse strand, counting down.
TCACCATCGTGGCCGCCCTGCCGTTCGTGCTGGTCATGCTGCTGCTCTGTGTCGCCCTGGTCAAGGACCTGCGGCGGGACCCGCTGTCCCTGCGGCGGCGGCTGGCTGACTCCGTAGTTGAGCGCGCCATCCGTACGGGCGTTGACCAGCATGGCGGCGTCCAGTTCGACCTCGTCACCAAGCATGAATGCGGCGAACGCTGCCCGGACGGCACCTGCCGGGGAGACAGTCCAGGCAGTGATGCAGCCAGCAGCGATTCCCCGAAAGCGGGCACCACCAACGGTGTACCCGCTGACGCCATCAAACCGGCACCCACACTTTAGGAGCACACCATGACCATCGTTATCGAGAACATCCCGTCAGGCACCGCCGCTGTCGGCGCCCCTGCCAGCAGCACCGCCGCAGCCGCCGCAGCCACGGCGGGCCCCACCACGCGCCAGGCCCAGTTCGTCCTTACCCTGTCCTGCCCGGAGCAGCCCGGCATCGTCCGGGCAGTCACGGCCTTCCTGGCGGACCGCGGCTTCGACATCGTGGAGCACCAGCAGTTCGACGACCATGTCAGCGGCAAGCTCTACCTCCGCACGGCCTTCACCCTTGGCTCCGACATCCACCAGGAGAACGGGCTCAACCACCAGGACGTGGAAGGCCTCAGCTCGGCCTTTGCGCCCATCGCCGCTGAGTTCGCCATGGACTTCACCATCAACGACGGAAGGCCGCAGCGGCTCCTGGTGATGGTCTCGAAGTTCGGCCACTGCCTTAACGACCTCATCTTCCGGTGGCAGGCCGGGAGCCTTGGCGCGGAGATCGCCGTCGTGGTTTCCAACCATGAGGACCTGCGTCCCATGGCGGAAGCCGCCGGACTGCCCTTCATCCACGTCCCGGTGACGTCGGCCACCAAACCCGAGGCCGAGGCCCGGCTCCTGGAACTGGTGGCCGAGTACAACGCGGACCTGGTGGTCCTGGCCCGCTACATGCAGGTCCTTTCCAACGATCTGTGCGAAAGCCTCCGTGGCCGCGCCATCAACATCCACCACTCCTTCCTGCCCGGCTTCAAGGGCGCCAAGCCGTACCACCAGGCCTATGACCGCGGCGTGAAGCTCGTCGGAGCCACCGCCCACTACGTGACGGCAGACCTTGATGAGGGACCCATCATCGAGCAGGAGGTGTTCCGGGTGGACCACAGCCTCGACGCGGACGCCCTGGTGACCGTGGGCCGCGACGCCGAAACACAGGCGCTGGCCCGGGCCGTCAAATGGCACTGCCAGCACCGGGTCCTGCTCAACAACACCCGCACCGTCGTCTTCCGCTAACGCCAACGCCCGCCAAGCTAACAGGAGAAACAAGACCCATGAGCGCATCACCACGCGTTGTCATCATCGGCGCCGGCATTGTCGGAACCAACCTTGCCGACGAACTCGCCACCCGCGGCTGGACCAACATTACGGTGGTGGAACAGGGCCCGCTGGAACTTGCCGGCGGCTCCACGTCGCACGCGCCGGGCCTGGTGTTCCAGAACAACCCGTCACGGACCATGACCGAATTCGCCACCTACACGGTGAACAAGCTGCTGGCCCTGAGCAAGGACGGCCAGTCCTGCTTTAACCAGGTGGGCGGCCTGGAACTGGCAACCACCCCCGAGCGCCTGGCCGACCTCAAGCGCAAGATGGGCGTGATGACCTCCTGGGGCGTCGAAAGCAGGATCGTCGACGCCGACGAATGCGAAAAGATCTACCCCCTCCTGAACACGGGCAAGCTCACCGGCGGCCGCGAAGTCCTGGGCGGCCTGCTCATCCCCACCGACGGCCTGGCCCTGGCCGCCCGTGCGGTGCAGTTGCTGATCGAACGCTCCAGCGAGCGTGGCGTGACCTTCCTCGGCTCCACTACGGTGACCGGCATCGCCCGGGAGGGCGGCAAGGTGACCGGCGTCGAAACCGGCAACGGACTGATCCCGGCGGACATCGTGGTGTCCTGCGCAGGTTTCTGGGGCCGTGAACTCGGCAAGATGGTGGGCCTGGAAGTCCCGCTGCTGCCGCTGGCCCACCAGTACGCCATCAGCACCCCGCTGCCCGAACTCGAGGGCGTCAACGAGCTTCCCAAGGGCGCCGGCAAGCCCATCCTGCGCTACCAGGACAAGGACCTGTACTACCGGGAATGGGGCGATCGCATCGGCATCGGCAGCTACGCCCACCGCCCCATGCCGGTGGACATGTCCGCCCTGCCGAAGGTCGCCGCAGAGGAAATGTCGGACCACCGCATGCCCTCCCGCCTGGAGTTCACCCTGGAAGACTTCCTGCCCGCCTGGGAGGACAGCCAGGACCTGCTGCCGGCGCTGCGCAGCTCAGCGATCCAGGACGGCTTCAACGGTATCTTCTCCTTCACCCCGGACGGCGGACCGCTCATGGGCGAGGCGCCCGAGCTCTCCGGCTTCTTCGTGGCCGAAGCCGTCTGGGTCACGCACTCGGCCGGCGTGGCCAAGGCAATGGCGGAGCTGCTGGTGGAAGGCCGGTCCCGCACGGACCTGCACGGCTGCGAGCTCACCCGCTTCGAGAAGGTCCAGACCTCCGATGCGTACGTCAGCGAGACATCCCAGCAGAACTTCGTGGAGATCTACGACGTGATGCACCCGCTGCAGCCCAGGGAATCTCCGCGGGACCTGCGCGTGAGCCCGTTCAACGTCCGCCAGAAGGAACTGGGAGCGTTCTTCCTGGAGTCCGCCGGCTGGGAGCGGCCGCACTGGTTCGAGGCCAACCGCGGCCTGCTCGAGGAGCTGCCGGCCGAGTGGCAGGCGCCGGAGCGGGACTCCTGGTCCGCCATGTTCTCGTCCCCCATCTCGGCGGCTGAGGCGTGGAAGACGCGTACCGCCGTCGCACTTTTCGACATGACGCCGCTGAAGCGGCTGTCCGTGGTGGGCCCGGGCGCGCAGGCGCTGCTGCACCGGCTCAGCACCGGTAACATCGCGAAGAAGCCGGGCGCAGTCACGTACTGCCTGCTGCTGGAGCACGACGGCGGCATCCGCAGTGACGTGACGGTCGCGCGGCTGGCGGAGGAGGATTTCCAGCTGGGCGTGAACAGCAACGTGGACTTCGACTACCTCCGGGTGGAGGCCCGGAAGCAGTCCGTTGCCGATCCAAGCCAGTGGGTGCATGTCTCCGACATCACCGGCAGCACCTGCTGCATCGGGCTGTGGGGCCCGCTGGCGCGCGAAGTGATCGGCAAGGTCAGCTCGGACGACCTCACCAACGACGGCCTGAAGTACTTCCGCACCAAGGAAATCTCCGTGGGCGGCATCCCGGTGACAGCCATGCGGCTCTCCTACGTGGGCGAACTCGGCTGGGAGCTCTACACCACCGCCGAGTACGGGCTGAAGCTCTGGGACCTGCTGTTCGAGGCGGGCCGGGAGCACGGCATCATTGCCGCCGGCCGCGGCGCCTTCAACAGCATGCGGCTGGAGAAGGGGTACCGGCTGTGGGGCACGGACATGACGTCCGAGCACCACCCGTACGAGTCCGGCCTGGGCTTCTCGGTGGCCAAGGACAAGACCGGTTTCGTGGGTTGTGAGGCTCTCGCCGCCCGCAAGGAGCAGCCCGCCACGCGGGCGCTGCGCTGCCTGACGGTCGACGACGGCACGTCCATCGTGCTGGGCAAGGAACCGGTGTACGCGGACGGTGCTGCGGTTGGTTACGTCACGAGCGCCGCCTACGGCTACACCGTCCGCAGGCCGATCGCCTACGCTTGGCTGCCGGCGTCGGTATCCGAGGGCGACTCGGTGGAGATTGAGTACTTCGGCAAGCGCATCGCAGCCACCGTCACCCCCGAACCGCTCTTCGACCCGGGCATGGAGCGCCTCCGCGGCTAACCGTTCGCGGGAGGGTACGACATTTGCCCCCGGGCTCCCGTCCTCAGGTCGAGGCCCGCGGTTAAATGTCGTACCCTCCCGCGATGATTTTGGTATGGGGAAAGCGGCGGTGGCGAAGGCGTTTGCGGACATGAATGCCGCTCTTGCCGTGCTCATTGCCGAGGCGGACGGGTGCGGGTCTGAACCTTTTTCCGCTGCTGATCCGCTGGCCGGGCTGGCCGACGGGTGCCTGGACATCCTTGCCGGGGCCGCCGGGGTCCAGGCCAGAATTGCTGGATTGGTGGTCAGCGCTGCAGGGACTTACGCCGCCACCGCACGGGCGGCCGCCCCGCCGGACCCGCCCGTGCAGGCGCTTGAAAGGGCTATCGCCGCCGAGATCAGCTGTGTCATGGCCATCGGTGACCGGGCCGCCGGAGCCCTGCTGGCCCGCTCCCACGCCCTGACCACCTCCCTGCCCCGGACCCTCGCAGCCCTGCACAACGGCACCATCTCCTGGCAGCACGCCACCGTCATGGTGGACGAGACCGCCACCCTTGACCCCGCCGGCGCCGCCGCCCTGGAAGCCCACTTCCTGGACCCGGACACACCAAAACCCGCCACGGCCGCCCCGATCGGGGAGATCCCCGCGTACAGGTTCCGGGCCAAGGCGCGCACCTGGCGCGAACGCCACCACGCCGACTCCATCGAACAACGCCACGCCCAAGGGGTTTCGGACCGGCGGGTCGAATACCGGCCCGACCAGGACGGGATGGCCTGGCTCTCCGCCTACCTGCCCGCCCACCAGGCCACGGCCCTCTGGAACAAGCTCACCGCCCTCTCCCGGACCATGCAGGGACCGAACGAGCACCGCACCCTCACCCAACTCCGGGCGGATAGTTTCGCCGCAGGGCTCCTCAACAGCGGCAACACTACCGGCGTTACCGGTGCAGCCGGTGCCGGCGACGGCGGCGAGGGAACCGGTCCAAACCAAGCGCCAGTCCGGGCCGAGGTGCTGGTCACCGTGCCAGTGTTCGCCCTGCTGGGCTTGACGGACGAGCCGGCGTTGCTGGACGGGTACGGACCCATCCCGCCCTCCATGGCCCGGGACCTCGTCGCGGCCGGGGCGGATTCGTTCCACCGCGTCCTGGTCGATCCGCGGGACGGGGCGCCGCTGGAAATCGGCCGCACCAGCTACCGGGTCACCAAGGCCATGCGGAACTGGCTCAGGCTGCGGGACGGCAGATGCCCCTTCCCCGGCTGCAGCAACCACTCCCTCGACAACGAAGCCGACCACCTCCTCGCCTGGCACAACGGCGGCACCACAGGTGTATCGAACCTGGGACAGCCGTGCCCGAAACACCACAAACTCCGCCACACCAGCGGCTGGAAACCCACCCCCGCCACCACAACCGCACCACCCGGCTGGACCTCACCCACCGGCCGCCACTACACAAGCGAACACCAGGACTGGGAACCACCACGGTGGCCCCACCAAGTAAAGTCCGTCTCAGGCGGGGCAGGGTCCGTGGCCGGCGGGCCGCCGGACTTTGCCTACATCGGCCTCTCCCCGGGAGAAGAAGCCCTGGAGCGGCTCCTGCACGCCCCGCCCGCCTGAAGGGATACGGATGGTGGCTGAATCTTCAAAGCCGGACCAACCCGGGCCCACCCGTGCCCGGGTGTGGTGCGCTCATCTGCACCGCTGGTGACGCTGCAGCGCTCTCTGCCCTGCCCCTGAGCCCTCACCGTAACCTGCCTTCTTGCCCTGGCTTCATGCCCTGGCTTCATGCCAGTGTTTGGCTGTTGGGATGGCTGATGAGGAGGTTTCCAAGAACGTTCCTTCCGACGGGCACCTGCGGAAGGATGTCGCACCCGAGGCCGGGGGAGAACTCCAGGATGCAGCGCACCCGGAGAAAGCGGACAGCCGTTTCACGCCGGGGCAAACCAACGCCGGGCAGCAGATGCTTGGGCTGGCATCGGCCAGCGGCCACGGCAAGGACCTGGATGCCGAGGCAGAGACTGACGGCACCAACCCCGTGTAGGCGGCGGTCCAAGGGACAGAAAAGCGGCAGGAACAGAAAAGCGACGGCGACATCCGGCACGTGCCGAATATCGCCGTCGTCGTCAATGCCTGTAAACGCAGCCGTGGAACTACACCGCTGCGGCAGGCTCCAGCTCCTCTGACGAAACCTGCCCGGCCTCTTCAGCCACATGCGGGACGAAGCGGACGAACATGGCCTTGAACCCGGGGGTGTTGGAGACGCGGGCAACGTTGTCCTTGTGGACCAGGGCGTTGGCTTCGGGGAAGTACGCGGCGGCGCAGCCCTTGGCGGTGGGGTAGGCCACCAGGCGGAACTTGTCCGCCTTGCGGTCGTGGCCGCGGAAGGTGCTGACCACGTCCACCAGGTCCCGGTCCTTGAAGCCCAGTTCCACCAGGTCCTCGGGATGCACCAGGATGACGCGGCGGCCGCCCGAGATGCCGCGGTAGCGGTCGTCCAGGCCGTAGTAGGTGGTGTTGTACTGGTCGTGGCTGCGGATGGTCTGAAGCACAAGGTGCCCGTCCGGCGGCGTGAGGTATTCGAGCGGGCTGACGGTGAACCGGCCGCGGCCAATGTCGGTCTTGAAGGATCGGGTGTCGCGCGGCGGGTTGGGCAGCACGAACCCGTTCTTGGTCCGGATGCGGGTGTTGAAGTCCTCGAAGCCGGGCAGGACGCGGGCAATGTGGTCGCGGATCACGTCGTAGTCCTCGGCCATGGCCTTCCAGTCCACCGAATGGTCCGGGCCGAAGGTTGCTTCGGCCATGCGGGCCACGATGACCGGCTCGGAGAGCAGGTGCTCTGAGACAGGCTGGAGCCTGCCCTGGGTGGAGTGGACCACGGACATGGAGTCCTCCACGGACAGGAACTGGGCGCCGTTCGGGTGCTTGTCGTCCTTGTCCGTGCGGCCCAGCGTGGGCAGGATCAGCGAGGTGCGGCCGTGGACGATGTGGGAGCGGTTGGGCTTGGTGGAGATGTGCACGGTGAGGCCAATCCGCTGCATCCCGGCTTCCAGCGTTTCGGTGTCCGAGCAGGCCAGCGAAAAGTTGCCGCCCATGGACACAAACACGTCCACCTCGTCGCGTTCAAAGGCTTCCATGGCTTCGACGGCGTCATAGCCATGGTGCCGCGGAGACGTGATCCCGAACTCCGTATCCAGCGCTTGCAGGAGCCATTCCTTGGGTTTCTCCCAGATGCCCATGGTCCGGTCGCCCTGGACGTTGGAGTGCCCGCGGACGGGGCAGGCGCCGGCGCCGGGCTTGCCGAAGTTGCCCTGGAGGAGCAGGACGTTGACCATTTCCTTGATGGTGTCCACCGAGTGCGGCTGCTGCGTCACGCCCAGGGCCCAGCAAAAGATGGTGGCCTTGGACTTGATGAGCATCCCGGCCACGGTTTCGATCTGTTGGCGGGACAGGCCGGTGGCCTTCTCGGTCTCCGCCCAGTCCAGCTCCCGGCGGGCCTGGCGGTAGGCGTCGAACCCGTCCGTCTGCGCCTCCACAAAGGAATGGTCGACGACGGTCCCCGGGTTGCGTTCTTCCTCTGCCAGGAGGAGGTGGCCGAGGGCCTGGAACAGGGCGAGGTCGCCGCCCACCTTGATCTGCAGGTACTCATCGGCCAGGGGCGTGCCGCCGCCCACCACGCCGGAGACGGTCTGCGGATCCTTGAAGTTGAACAGGCCGGCCTCGGGCAGCGGATTGACCGCCACTACCTTGCCGCCCTTGTCCTTGCATTCCTTCAGCGCGGACAGCATGCGGGGATGGTTGGTTCCGGGATTCTGCCCAACGACGAAGATCAGCTCGGAATCGTGGATGTCGTCCAACGAAACGGTGCCCTTGCCGATCCCGATGGTCGGGTTCAGTGCGGACCCGGAGGACTCGTGGCACATGTTGGAGCAGTCCGGCAGGTTGTTCGTGCCGATGGCCCGGGCGTAGAGCTGGTACATGAACGCGGTCTCGTTCGCGGTGCGCCCGGAGGTGTAGAAGACGCAGCGGTCCGGAGTTGAAGCCCGGACGTGTTCCCCGATCAGCTCGAATGCCTCGGCCCAGGAGATCGGCGAGTAGTGGGTCTCGCCGGCGCGGATCACCATTGGCTCACTCAGCCGGCCCTGGTTGCCCAGCCAGTATTCGGTCTTGGTGGAGAGCTCGGCGATGGAGTGCTTTGCCCAGAACTCGGCACCAACGGTGCGGAGGGTGTTTTCCTCGGCCACGGCCTTGGCACCGTTCTCGCAGAACTCGGCCGCCTTGCGCTTCTTGTCCGATTCGGGCCACGCACAACCGGGGCAGTCGAAACCGCCGCGCTGGTTCAGCCGCAGCAGGGAGTGTGCCGTACGCGCGACCCCGGCCTGGGCCACGGCGCGCTCCAGCGCCACCATCACGGCTTTGACTCCCGCCGCCTCAACCTTGGGTTTGCGGACCTCCAGGTCGTCCTCATTGATGTCCGCGACGGGGGCGGGCTGTTTCCCGAACTTCATTGTCCCAACTTCCTTGCCGGCATTCGTCCTGCTCTTGCTGCCGTGCTCGTGCTTGCTGACTGCAGGTGCTCGTGGCGCCATGAAGGCGCGCCAGGCTTTCCCGGCGCGCCTGTTGGCACCTTAGTTGATTTCGACGGCTACTGCGCGATCCCCGCCAGGGTTTCCTGCTCCGCCGCGATGGTGGTGTTGTCGCCGTGTCCGGTGCGGACCACCGTCTCCGGCGGGAGGGTGAGCAGCCGTTCGCGGATGGAGGCCAGGATGGTGGGGTAGTCGCTGTAGGACCGCCCGGTGGCGCCGGGGCCGCCGTTGAACAGCGTGTCGCCGGTGAAGACGGTCCCTTCGCTCTCCAGGTAGAAGCAGGTGGAGCCGGGGGAGTGCCCGGGGGTGTGGATCGCCCGGAGGGTTGCCCCGCCCACCTGGAAGAGGTCGCCGTCGTTCAGTTCCCGGTCCGGCTTCGTGTCCGGGTACACCTGTTCCCAAAGGACCAGGTCCTCGGGGTTGAGGTAGATCGGGGCGTCGACGGCGTCAGCGACCTCGCGGGCGGCGCCGATGTGGTCGTTGTGGGCATGGGTCTGCAGGATGGCAAGGACCTTCCGGCCCCGGACCTGGTTGATGATCGCGGACGCGTCATGCGGGGAATCGATGATCACGCATTCTTCGTCGTTGCCCACGATCCAGACGTTGTTGTCGACGTCCCAGGTGCCGCCGTCGAGCGAAAACGTGCCCGAGGTGACCAGGTTCTCGATCCGGACGCCCATCAGGAACCCGCCACCGGCAGTTCGACGACGGAGCGGAGGACCTTGCCTTCGTGCATTTTCTCGAACGCTTCCTCCACCTGGTCGATGCTGATGCGCTCGGAAACGAAGGCGTCCAGGTCCAGGTTGCCCTGCTTGTAGTGGGAGACGAGCATCGGGAAGTCGCGGGAGGGAAGGCAGTCGCCGTACCAGGAGGACTTCAGCGATCCGCCCCGGCCAAAGACGTCCAGCAGCGGCAGTTCCAGCTTCATGTCCGGCGTCGGGACGCCCACCAGCACCACGCGGCCGGCGAGGTCGCGGGCGTAGAACGCCTGCTTGTAGGTTTCGGGACGGCCGACGGCGTCAATCACCACGTCGGCTCCGTTGCCTCCCGTGAGGGCGCGGATGGCCTCGATGGGGTCCTCCTTGCTGGAGTCGATGCCGTGCGTGGCGCCCAGCGACTTGGCCATGTCCACCTTGTTCGCGTCAATGTCCACGGCGATGATTGTGGTAGCGCCGGCCAGCTTGGCGCCGGCGATCGCGGCGATGCCCACGCCGCCGCAGCCGATCACCGCTACGGACTCGCCCCGCTTTACCTCGCCGGTGTTGATGGCGGCGCCGATGCCTGCCATCACTCCGCACCCCAGCAGCCCAACGGCGGCAGCATCAACCTCGGGGTCCACCTTGGTGCACTGTCCCGCGGCAACGAGGGTCTTCTCGGCGAAGGCGCCGATGCCCAGGGCAGGGGAGAGCTCGGTGCCGTCCTCGAGCGTCATTTTCTGGGTGGCGTTGGCGGTGTTGAAGCAGTACTGCGGCTGGCCCTTGGCACAGGCACGGCATTCGCCGCAAACGGCGCGCCAGTTCAGGATCACCCGGTCACCGGGGGCGATGGATGTGACACCGTCACCCACGGCGGACACAACACCCGTGGCTTCATGGCCCAGGAGGAAGGGGAAGTCATCGTTGATGGCGCCCTGCTTGTAGTGCAGGTCCGTATGGCAGACGCCGCAGGTCAGGATGTCAACGAGCGCCTCACCCGGTCCCGGATCCGGAACCAGGATGGTCTCCACTGACACCGGAGCGTTCTTTTCCTTGGCAATGACGGCCTTGACTTTGTGAACCATGTTTCCTGTGTTCCTTTCGTTGGCCGGACGAAAGTTCCCGGCCCGACTATCAATTCTAGGAGCTGCGGCACCTCCGGACGGCTACCCAAAGGGGTGGGCGGGAGCCCCCAAAGGGGTGGTTCGCGCCGCTCGATCCTCCCGGCATCTCCCGAATCAATTGCGTATTACACAACGCGATGCGTATAGCGCTTACACGAAATATGTCAGTCGCCTTGTGGGGTGTCAACAGCACGGCCTGGCTGCCACGCGCCGCGCGCTTCACGCCAGCATACGCAAGCACGCACCCTTCACTGCAACCTTATTGCATGTGCAGCAACGTGCTCCTGGAAGTCAGCCTCAAGACCAGGGCCTTAGCAGCCTTCCGTACCAACCGAGCGTGCAAAGAAATTGCCCTTTCCAAAAACCATTGACTGTGGCCGCCGTCACGCCTATTCTGGTGCAACAGCGTTGCGCTGAATGCAACCACAAACACTTTGGTGGATACATGAGTAACGAAACTTCTTCCCCCGCCCGTGAGCGGGAAGCTGGCCCGGAGTCGAATGGAACCCCGTCCAGCAACCCCACGCCTGCTGACAATGCCGTCAGCAAGGAAACGCGCCGCCGCGTCATTGCGGCCAGCTTCATCGGCAACTTCGTCGAATGGTTCGACTACGCGGTCTACGGCTACCTGGCCGTCACTATCGCATCAGTCTTCTTCCCGGAATCCGACCCGCAGACCGGGCTCCTGCTGACCTTCGCCCTGTTTGCCATTTCATTCCTGGTGCGGCCGCTCGGCGGCTTCGTCTGGGGCCACATTGGCGACAAGGTTGGCCGGCGGACAGCCCTCTCGCTGTCGATCCTGATAATGTCCGGAGCAACTTTCTGCATCGCGCTGATTCCCGGATACGGCACGATCGGAATCTGGGCTCCCATCCTGCTCCTGGTCATAAGGGTGATCCAGGGCTTCTCTGCCTCGGGCGAGTACGCGGGAGCATCGGCGTTCCTGGTGGAGTACGCCCCCGCCAACAAGCGGGGCCTGTATGCCGCGGTTGTTCCCGCCAGCACCGCAGCCGGCCTCCTGCTCGGTTCACTGATCGCCGGGCTGCTGACCACGCTGCTCGCTGCCGACGCGATGCAGAGCTGGGGCTGGCGGCTGCCGTTCCTCCTGGCCGCCCCGATGGGCCTGATCGGCCGATACATCCGGACAAAGCTCGAAGACACCCCGGTGTTCCGCGATCTGGAGGCCCAGGACCACGCTGCCAAGGCGCCCGTCTCCAGCCTCTTCCGCAACCACTGGCGGCAACTGCTCCAGGCCGTCGGGGCCGTCCTGCTCAACGCCGTCGGCTTCTACGTGATCCTCAGCTACATGCCCACCTACCTGTCCTCGGAACTGGGCCTGGGCGAGACCGAATCATTCCTTGCCACGACCATCGCGCTGGTCACCTACATCGGCTTCATCTTCCTCACCGGCATGCTCTCGGACCGGTACGGGCGCAAGAAGGTACTGATCACCGCATCAGTCGCCTTCATCGTCCTGACAGTTCCTGCGTTCGCACTGCTCGGGACCGGCAACTTCCTGGTGATCGTCCTGGTCCAGATCCTGCTGGGCGCCATGCTCACCCTCAACGACGGCACGCTCCCCAGCTTCCTGGCTGAAATGTTCCCCACCCGGGTCCGCTACAGCGGCTTTGCCGTCAGCTTCAACCTCTCCAACGCCCTCTTCGGCGGCACCGCCCCGTTCATGGCGACGCTCCTCATCGCCGCAACCGCAAACGACCTGGCGCCGGCCTGGTACCTCGTCGCTGCCGCCGTCGTTTCGCTCATCGCCGTGGCACTCTCCAGGGAAACCTGCAAAGAGCCGCTGCGGCACGAATAACTTCCGTCCCTACCGAACCACCTGCACATCGAAAATGCACCAGAGAAAGGCATCGCCACGATGACCATCACCACCGAGAACGCCACCACCGTCGCCGAACTCGAGCGCACCAAGATCCTCAAGAACGGCGAGAAGGTCAGCCTCACGTTCTCCGACGCCGAGTTCGAACGCCGGCTCGCGGGCCTCCGGCGGATCATGGCAGAGAAGGAACTGGACGCCGTCGTCCTCACCAGCTACCACTCCATCAAGTACTACTCGGACTTCCTGTTCACCACCTTCGGCCGTTCCTACGGCATGGTGGTCACCAAGGATGACACCGTCACCGTTACCGCCAATATCGACGCCGGCATGCCTTGGCGCCGCAGCTACGGCGACAACATCGTCTACACGGACTGGCGCCGGGACAACTACATCTTCGCCATCCAGGAAGTCCTGCGGACCCGCGGCATCAACCCCCGCCGCCTCGGCGTCGAGGATGACTCGCTCCCGCTGGACAACCGCAACAAGATCCAGGCAGCCTTCCCGTCCGCAACCCTGGTGGACGTGGCCCAGGCCGCCATGCGCCAGCGCATGATCAAGTCCGCCGAGGAAATCGAAGTCATCAAGCACGGTGCCCGGATCGGCGACCTGGGCGGCGAAGCCATCCGCAACGCCATCACCGCCGGGATCACCGAGTACGAGGTCGCGCTGATCGGTACGGAGGCCATGGTCCACGAGATCGCCCGGACCTTCCCCGACTCGGAAATCCGTGATACCTGGGTCTGGTTCCAGTCCGGCATCAACACCGACGGCGCCCACAACTGGGCCACCACCCGCAAGATCCAGGAACACGACATCCTGTCCCTGAACTGCTTCCCCATGACCTCCGGCTACTACACCGCCCTGGAGCGCACCCTGTTCTACGGCGAGCCGGACGCCCGGTCCCTGGAGCTGTGGAACATCAACGTGGAAGTCCACAAGCGAGGCCTCGAACTGATCAAGCCCGGCGCGGTCTGCAAGGACATCGCAGCGGAACTCAACGAGATCTACGTCGGGTATGGACTCCTGGCCAACCGCACCTTCGGCTACGGACACTCCTTCGGCGTCCTCAGCCACTACTACGGCCGGGAAGCCGGGCTGGAGCTCCGCGAGGATATCGACACCGTCCTGGAGCCGGGCATGGTGGTCTCCATGGAGCCGATGATCACCGTCCTTGACGGCCAGCCGGGCGCCGGCGGCTACCGCGAGCACGACATCCTGGTGGTGGGCGAGGACGGCGCGGAGAACATCACCAAGTTCCCGTTCGGCCCCGAGTACAACATCATCGGCGCCTAGCCTTCCAGGAACGAAACCCGGAAGCGGCGCCACCCCCGTGGCGCCGCTTCCGGCCTCCCTTAGGGAATGATGGGTACCACCATGAGTGCAGCAGAATCCGAGACCACAGGCAACGGCGACAGCAAGGGCGCTTCCGTCATCGTCAACGCCATCGCCGTCCTCCGGACTTTCTCGGCGGACGAGCCACTGCTCGGCGTCACCGAGATTGCCAACCGCGTGGGGCTGCACAAAAGCACCGTCTCCAGGATCCTGGCCACTTTTGAACAGGAGCACCTGGTGGAGCGGGACCCCGAGACGCGCCGCTTCCGGCTCGGCCTGGGCCTGATCGCCGTCGCCGGGCCGCTCCTCGCCGAACTCGAGGAGCGCCGCGTCGCCTACCCGGTTCTGCGGGAGCTGTCCGAGCAGACCGGTGAAACCAGTGCACTCATGGTGTGGAGCGGTGACGAATCCATCTGCGTGGAGCAGATCGCCAGCCACCACCAGATCAAGCACACCACCCCGCTGGGTGCCCGGTACAGCGACGCCCTCAGCTCCTCAGTCCAGGTCTTCCTCGCCCAGGAGCCGGAGGAAAGGGTCCGCTCCCTGCTCAGCAGCGGGACGATCAGCTATCCCGGCCTGGACGAATCCAGCCTGGATGCCTACCTGGTCCGGCTGAAGGACGACCTCCGCCGCGGCTGGGCCGTCAACTACGGGGAAACCTCCATCGATGAGGTGGGACTGGCGGCCCCCGTTTACGACCATCGGGGTGAGGTGGTGGCTGCCGTCCTTATCCCCGCGCCGCGGTTCCGGGTCTCCACGGAGCGCCTCCAGGCCTTGGGGGAGTCATGCGCGGCAGCTGCTGCCAAGGTCACTGCGCGCCTGGGCGGCAGGCCGCGCGAAGCTGCCGGGCGCGTCTCCGGCCAGCGGCAGCGCGGAAAATAAAGCTTGTAGCTTCAAGTAAGCTCGGGTATCGTTAGGTTGAAAGTTCAACTAACGCCTGAGGACCCGAAATGCCCCTGACCAGTAACCAGTACGTCAGCCGCGGGCTCGGTAGCGCCACCGTTCGCAGCCGGGTCAGCGTTCCCCTGCGCTTTCCGGACGGCTATGCCGCAACCGCCGACGTCCTCACCTTCCACGGGCTTGCCGACGGCAAGGAGCACCTCCTGCTTGGACTCGGCGGCTGGGAACAGGCCCTGCTGCTCCACGGGGAATCGGCGCAGTCCGCGCCCCTTGTCCGGCTCCACAGTGAATGCCTCACGGGCGATGTGTTTGGCAGCGAGCGGTGCGACTGCGGCCCCCAACTGCGCGAAGGGGTGGAGGAGATCGCGGCCACCGGCGGGTTCCTGCTGTACCTGCGCCAGGAAGGCAGGGGCATCGGCCTGTACTCAAAGCTCGATGCGTACGCGTTGCAGGACGCAGGCCTGGACACCTACGAAGCGAACGTGGCCCTGGGCCACGGCGAGGACGAGCGGGACTACACGGCCGCTGCCCAGATGCTCGCCGCGCTTGGCGCCACGTCAGTCCGCCTCCTCAGCAACAACCCGGACAAGACGGCCCAACTGAAGGCGCTGGGCATAGAGGTCACCGAACAGGTCCCCACGGGAGTGCACCTGTCTCCGGCAAACCACCGCTACCTCGCCGCCAAGCGGGACCGCACCGCCCATACCCTGGACTTTGCGGCCTGAGGCGGGCGGGACAGGCATGACAATCTATATCGACGATGTTTCCGCCGGCGTGTCCACCGTTCCTGGATCCGCGTCTACGGGGATCCCAACACATGAGGAACTGCTGGCCAGGGTTGATGCCCTGGTTCCCCGGCTGAGGGAGCGGGCGGAGGAAACGGAGAACCTGCGGCGCATCCCGGACATCACACTGCTGGAACTGCAGGACGCCGGCGTCTTCAGGATCCTCGCCCCCATCGGTGTCGGCGGTTATGGAATGGGCGTGGAAACCTATGGTGAGGTGGTGCGGAGGCTGGCCCGGGGCTGCCCCTCCACGGCCTGGAACGCCGGGCACCTGATGGAGCACGTCTGGATGCTCGCACGCTGGCCGCAAGCGGTGCAGGATGAAGTGTTCGCAGGCGGCCCGGCGCCCCTGGCAGCCGCCACCGGCGCGCCGGTCGGCATTGCCGAGGAGGCGCCCGGCGGTTACCTCATCACCGGCCGCTGGAGCTTCGCCTCCGGCGTGCTGCACTCCCAGTGGGCGCTCCTGGCGGTGGACCACAACGGCGTGCGCCTGCAGTGCCTTGTCCCCATCAACGATGTGGAGATAGTGGACACCTGGCACACCGCCGGCCTGAGGGGAACCGGAAGCAACGACATCCACGCACAGCAATTGTTTGTGCCTGCCCGCCGGGCAGCGGCCTGGACCCTGCTGACGGCTGAGGACAATCCCGGCAGCCGCATTCATCCGGACCCCATCATCAGCACGCCCATGGGCACGCTGTTGAACATTGTTGCCCCTTCGGCCGCACTGGGAGCCGCGGAACTCGCCCTGGAGCTGTTCCGGGAACAGATGCTCAGGCGCAAGGTCAAGAACACTGCGGAGAGCCGACAGGCGGACTCTGCCGTTGCGCAGGCGCGTTTCGCCCAGGCTTACGGGCTGGTTGCCACCGCACGGCTGCACTGGGCGGAGGCGGTGCGGCTGGTGGACGCGTCCCATCGACGGCAGCCGAGGACCATGGCGGAGGGGACGAGGGCGCAGTATCGCCTGTCCTTTGCCCTCAGCGGCGAGGCCGCTGCCCAGGCCGTCAACCTGGTCATGGCCCGCTCCGGCGGAAGCGCCCACCGGCTTTCGCATCCGCTCCAGCGGATCCAGCGGGATGCGGGCGTCCTGCTTAACCATCCAACCCTGGCCACCGATCCCATCCTTGAGCAGGCGGGCCGGGGGCTCCTTGGCCTGGGCCTGTCGGTCTCCAGTTTCTAGCAGGCACCGACGGCGGCGCTGGCCCCGGGGACCGCCACGTAGACTGGCATGATGCGGTTGGTAGCAAGCGACATTGACGGAACGATCCTCGGCCACGACGGAAAAATCAGCGACCGCACCGTCCGCGCCTTCCACGCATGCCGGGAGGCCGGCGTCGAACTCGTTTTTGTCACCGGCCGGCCGCCGCGCTGGCTGCACCCGCTGCAGGACCGGCTCGGCCATGCGGGAACCGTCATCTGCTCCAATGGCGCCGTGGTCTGGGACCTTGAGGCGGACAAGCTGGTCTCGGCCCGCACCTTGACCATCGATGCCGTGCTGGAGGTGCGCCGCATCATCAAGCGGCTGCGCCCCGCCGCCCTGTTCGCCGCCGAAACGCTGGGCGGGTTCCATCTGGAGCCCGGTTTCATCGAAAACGGCTCCAGCGAGCTGCTCTCCGAATTCACCCCGGCGCCGCTCGCCCAATCGCTGGCGGCGGACGACGCGGTGGTGAAGTTCCTGGCCATTGTCCGCGAGGGCACCGCAGATGACTTCCTCGCGGAGGTGGCTCCCGCCGTCGAACACCTCGCGTCCGCCACGCACTCATCGCCGGGCGTGCCGATGCTCGAGCTCGCGGTTCCCGGGGTCAACAAGGCCGTCACCCTGGCCGAATACGCGGCCAGCCTGGGAATCCGGGCTGCGGACGTGGTGGCCTTCGGAGACATGCCCAACGACATCGAAATGCTCCGCTGGGCAGGCCAGGGCTACGCCATGGCCAGCGGCCACCCTGAAGCAATCCGCGCGGCAGGGCAGCAGGCCCCGCATTTTGACGACGACGGCGTGGCCCAGGTCCTGGAGGCACGGCTGGCCTCGCTGGGTGTCCAACTGTCCTGACTCTTAGGTGCCGGCGCCGTTTACACAGCTGGCGCTCACCTCGCGTTTACCTTTGCTCCCTAACGTGGGAAACGGAGAGCCCAACCTCTCCGTTCCGTCACAGGGGGAAGCAATGGGAAGAAAAGCGAAGCTTGGAAATGCTGAGGCGCCGCTCCGCGAGGCCGCGCCTGCTCCGCACTGGAAGAAGCTGCGGCAGGGCGACCGCGTCCGCGTCCTCCTGGCCCCGGGTTTCGAAGCCAGCGGCCTGGTGGATGCGGTCACCGCCGACCATGCGGCGGTATGGATCGATTTCGACGGCGGGCGCGGCCGTACGCTGCTGCACTGCAGCGACGGCGTGGACATAGTCCTTCAGGAGGGCTGACCGCCGCGGCCCTGCCGCCCGCCCCCGGGCCGGTGCCGCCTGGGGTACGCTCGCATTGTGGCCCTCCCCTTCTTCGAGCATGCTGATGCAGACGGGTCGCCGCTGCCCATGCCGATGGCCCACCGTGGATTTTCGCGTGAGGGTTTGGAGAACTCGATGGCCGCGTTCCGCGCCGCCGTCGACCTCGGCTACCGGTACCTCGAAACCGATGTCCACACCACGGCCGACGGCGTGGTGTTCCTCTTCCACGATGAGACGCTGGACCGGGTGACCGACGGCAGCGGGAAGGTGTCCGAGCTTCCCGCCCATAAGGTGGCCGAGGCGCGGATCGGCGGACGCGAGCCCATCCCGCGGTTCGATGAACTGCTCGTCGAGCTGCCTGGCGTCCGGTTGAATGTGGACGTCAAGGACTGGAATTCCGTACGCAGCATCGCCGCTGGAATTGAATACCACCAAGTGCACCACCGGGTGCTGCTGACCAGCTTCTCGGACCGGAGGCGGCGGGCGGTGCTGAAGCTGCTGAGCCAGCCGGTGGCAGCGTCAGCCGGAGTGGTTTCGGTGGGCTTGTTCACGGTGCTGGGCCCGATACTCCCCGGACCGGTGTTCAGGTGGAGCATGCGCCTGAACCTGCGAGGAGTCCACGCCCTGCAGGTTCCAGTGCGTTACGGCAGGGTGGAAGTGGTGACGCCCGGGTTTGTCCGCCGCGCCCACATCTTGGGCCTGGTGGTCCATGCCTGGACGATCAACGATCCCGGTGAAATGCGCCGGCTCCTTGACATGGGCGTGGACGGTCTGGTGACCGACCGCGCGGACCTGCTCCGCGAGGTCCTGCTGGAACGCGGAAAGTGGCCGCGCGGCTGAGGTCACCTACGCCCGGCCACTACCCCCGACCCGTGCTGGTGCCCCCGCTACCGCCAGTGCTGCCGGCCGGCTCGTCAGGCTCCGCATCCCCGCCGAAGGGATTCTCCGATACGGGCCCGGGGGCTGCGCCGGTCTTGAGTCCCGGAGCCTCTTCCTTCTCCGCTTCCATCGCGTTGGAGCCCTCGCTCAGGGAGGAGTGCACTTCCACGTCATCGTTGGGATCCGCGGGATCAGGAACATGTGCTTTCTCCGTGGGCTTTGATGTCCCTGCCAGATCCTCCATGGCGTTTTCTGCTGCCTTGCCGATGCTGTCGCCGATACCCATGTGGCTGCTCCTTCCGACCTTGCCTGCCGGGCAATCCAGCGGATGCCCGAAGCATTACCCTTCCAGAATTATCAGCATGCTTACAATTAGTCCAGAGCCGGGGTAAGGAACCCCGGCCGTGCAGGAAGGACGCATGCACCGTGAGCAGCTACCATCCGGAAAATGATCCCGCGAACCCTGACCAGCCGGGCAAGCAGGGAAGCGGGGACTCCGCCGCATCACCGAATCCGGACCCTGCCGAAGGCAACGTCACCGGGCTGGAGCCGGGTGGGGGAGTGCCTCCCGGCGAGACGCCGCCGGCTGAGGACCAAATGAGCCGCGACCAGGGCCACAGCGAATAGCCCCGCCGGCTGAGGGCCTGCCGGATTGCCCACGCCTGAACCGGCCCGGCGGGCTTCCGTTTCGGTGAGGCCTTGCTGCCAGTGCGGTTAGCTTGTGTGTGGCTTGCCGGCGGCCTGATCGGGTCCCGCCACGTGGCGGCTGATCCCGTCCAGGTCCAGCCGGCTGTTCCAGCTGGCCCAGTCCTTGGGCCGCACCGAAGGCCGGCCGAGGAGATAGCCCTGCCCGGCTGTGATTCCCAGTTCGGTGAGGACCTTGAGCTCCCCGACAGTCTCGATGCCCTCTGCCACGAGTGACGTGCCGATCTGGTCCGCAAAGTCCACCAGGCAGGCGGCAAGGGCGCGCTGGAAGCCGTCTTTGTCGACATCGCCGATGACGTTCCGGCCCACCTTCAGGAAGTCCGGGCGGAGGTGCACCATCCGGCTCAGTGCCCCTGCCCCTGAATGGGTGTCATCCACGGCGATCCGCAGGCCCTGGTCGCGCAACGGATTGATGGCGGCGATGAACTGCGGGTATTCCTCGTCCGTGATGGTTTCCGTCAGTTCGAGCACTACGCGGCTGACGGGAAGCTCGATGTGCTCGAACAGTTCCGGAAGCCTGGGGTCAAGGCATGAATCGGGCGAGATGTTGAGTGACACGAACAGGTTCTCGGGAAGCGTCTTAGCTGCGGCGGCAGCAGATCCCAGTGCCGAAAATTCGAGGTTCGCTCCCAGCCCCACAGCGGCTGCCTCAGCGAACCACAGTTCTGCCGCAGCACCGTCGTCGCTGACGAACCGGGACAACGCCTCGACTCCCACCACGATTTTTTCTTCCAGCCCGTAAATGGGCTGGAAGGCTGTCATCAGCATCTGGCTCTCAAGCAGGGCGCTGATGCGTGACATGCTGCGGATTGCATCGATCTGTTCCGCCACTTTGGGCGGGACGGCGGGTGTGAGGCGCATCTGCCTGGCAGTCTCCAGCGTTTCCGCCGTGTTGGCGTCACTCCGCCGGGTCTCAAGAAGGTACTCGAGGAGCGCACGCTCGGGCACTCCGGGATTTTCGTCCAAGCGGTTGCTAAGGCGCTGCCGGACAGCCGCTCCGGCCGGATCCGTGTCCGCCAGCACAGCGGCGATAATTCCCCATGCCTGTATTCGAACCGACATTAGCTACGCCCCCAGTTGACGAAGTAATGACCCAATGGCCCTTTGATGTTCAATTTGTAAACGCCTTTAAAGTCCGGTGCCCAGTTCAACACTGATTTTCGCGGCGACGAAAACCCACACACCGCATCATGATCGTATATCGCAGGAAACAAATGCGCAGTAGTTTCAGCCTTGCTGCTTTGCGCGTTCCGGCTGTTTTGCCACTAATTCCGGAATTTGTTCCGGAGGGACCGGCCTGCTGAAGAAATAGCCCTGGGCGCTGAGGCAGCCCAGGCCGCGAAGGATCTCAGCCTGCTCTGCTGTTTCAACGCCTTCCCACACCGCTTCCAGCCCGCACGCCCGGACCAGCTGCAGGACCGCCGCCACCAGGGCGGGCTGCGTGGGATCGGTTCCCAGCCCGGTGATCAGTGACCGGTCCACCTTGACCCGGTCCACCGGAAGCCGGCGCAGGTAGCTGATGGACGAGTAGCCGGTGCCGAAATCGTCGATCTCGATCCCCACGCCCAGGCCCCGCAGTCCGCCCAGCGAGTACCGGTCAAGATCGTTGCCTTTGACGATGGCAAGTTCCGTCAGCTCCAGCACCACCTGGTCCGGCCGAACGCCGGTTTCCTTCAGGACATTCCTGACATCCTCGATGAACTGCAGGCTCTGCAGGTCTGTGGCGGAGATATTGATCCGGACTGAGAACCGGCTGTCCACGACGGAGGCGTTGACCCAGTCGCGGAGCTGGTGAACTGCCGCCCGGAGCACCCACAGCCCCAGCTCGGAGATCAGCCCGGCTTCTTCCGCCAGCGGAATGAACTCGTCCGGCATGATCAGGCCGCGGGTCGGATGGTTCCAGCGGACCAGGGCCTCAACGCCCTCGATCCGGCCTGAGCCCAGTTCCACGACCGGCTGGTAGTTGAGCGTCAGGCCGTCCGTGCTGATGGCGGTACGCAAATCCTCCACCAGCTGGCTGCGGAGCCTGCGGACAAGCAGGAGTCCCGGCTCGAAGCGGTGCAGCTTGTTCTGGCCTTCCGCCTTGGACGCGTACATGGCGACGTCGGCCTCCATCAGCATGTCCTCCGGCGTCTTGCCCGGCTCGCCGGCGCTGAGCCCGATGCTGGCACCGCAGCGGAGGCTCCGTCCCGGCAGCTCAATGGGCTCACGTACGGCTGCCAGGATGCGGTGGCCCACAAAGCCGGCCTGGTCATGGGTGGCCGAGGGCAGGACGATGGCGAACTCGTCGCCGCCGAGGCGGGCAACGACGTCGGATTCGCGCACGGCACCGCGGATTCGTTCCCCCACGGTGATCAGGACGTGGTCCCCGGCGGAATGGCCCAGGCTGTCGTTGATGGATTTGAACGCGTTCAGGTCCATCATGAGGAGGACCGGGCTTTCGTCCGATTCGGTGTCGGCCTCAAGGGCGGCGTTCAGTGCGTCGATCAGGGCGGAGCGGTTTGCCAGGCCCGTGAGCGGGTCCTGCATGGCCATCTTCTGCATCTCCAGATGGGCCTCGTGCAGGAGCCGGGTCCGGACCTGCACCCGCTGTTCAAGCTCCTCGTAGATGATCTGCAGGTCCTCGGCGAGCAGGTTGGTGCCCATGATGATGGCATCGAGCTCGTCACGCGCCGGAGAAACCTCGATCCGTGAGGTGAGGTCGCCGGACGCCAGCCGCACAATGCCTTCCAGGAGCCGGGAGAGCCGCGGGTCGTTATCCGCAAACATCGGAGTCCTGCATCCCGCTCAGTTTTCCTGGCTGCGTTCAGCGTCAAGGGGGAGGCTGACCGTGACCGTGGTCCCTGCGCCCAGGATCGAGGAAACGTCGATCCTGCCACCGTGCCGGGACACGATGTCCTTGGTGATGGCCAGCCCCAGCCCTGTCCCGGGAATCGCCCCCGACATGGCGTTTGATGCCCGGTAGAAGCGGGTGAAGACGTGGTCGATCTCGTCACTCGAAATGCCGATGCCGGTGTCCGCCACACTGACCGTGGCCCACCGGGTGCCATCAGCCGCGGCGTGCGACTCGCTCCCCACCTGGATGCGCCCTCCGCTGGGGGTGAACTTGATGGCATTGGAGACCAGGTTGGTGAACACCTGCTGCAGCTGCACCTCGTCGGCAAGGATCTCCGGGTCCTCCGGAACCTGCTCCACGGCGATGGTGACGTTTTGCAGTGTAGCCAGGGGCCGAAGCGCCGCGGCCACGAGGTCCAGGGTCTGTCCCAGCCGCACCGGGGTGAGGTGCATCAGGCTGTCATCAAGGCCGTTGCGGGAAACGCTCAGCATGTCCTCGATCAGGATCCTGAGCCGCTCCGTGTTCCGGACCACGATGTCCAGCATCTGGTGGACTTCGGGAGAGACGGGCTGCTCGGTGCTTTCCTGGATCATGTCCAGATACGCCATGATGGACGTCAGGGGCGTCCGCAGCTCATGGTTGACCGTGGCAAGGAAGTCCGTTTTGGCCTTGTCCAGCTGCTGCAGCTGCTTCACCACCTGCTGCTGGCTGCTGATCAGGTGGCTCTGGATCAGTCCGTGGGCCGCGTTGCCCGCCACATGTTGGATGAGCCCCAGTTCAGTCCCGGACCAGGTCCGCGGCTGGTCGATCATCGCAATCCAAATAATGCCCAGCGAAGAGCTGCCCTCGCCCATGGGCACGGCCAAGGAGGAAACGGCGTCGCCGATGCCCGGTGAAGCGGCCTCACCCGCCGTCGGCTCCTCCGTGCCGGGTGAAGACGAGGTCTCGGCGCCGGCCCACAGCAGGTCCGCTGTCCGGCGGGCATCATCCTCGTCCGGCAGTGCCTGTTCGTTGAGCGGCGCCAACCCGGGCCTGCTCCAGGCGGCGTTGATGCGGGGAACCCGGCTGTCCTCGAAAGTGGTCAGCCAGACGTGGTCGGCCTTGAAGGTCCGGCCAAAGCCGGCCACCACATGGCGGGCGATCTCCTCCGGGTCGTTCGTGGCCCGGACAGCGGCAGAGACCTGCCGGAGCTGTTCGCGCAGTGCCTCGGTTTCCTGCCGGGCGGCATTGCGGCGGGCCACCATGTCGATCAGGGCAGTGGCGCGGTAGGCCAGTTCCCGGGGGGCGGGCGGCTTGGCGATGCAGTCGTGGATGCCGGACGGCTTCATGGCAGCGAGCTCTGCAGGATCGTCGAGGTCCACCACCACAAGTACCGGCGCGTCTGCTTTGACGGCGGAGAGCGACGTGTCAACCACGACGACTGAAGGGCGGCTTTCTTCCAGGGAAGCAGCAAGTCCGGCGGCGTCCCTTGCGCACAGGACCGAATAGCCCGCATCCCGCAGCGCCTTGGCATATGATGCGAGGCGCGCATCGTCAGGGTCTGCCACGACGGCGGTGCGCGGCGCGCGCAAGTCACTCGGCGTGTCAGCCGCCACGGTGTCCCCTTCCCTCCCAGTTGAGTACATTGTATGGTCACGCCGGGCGGGCGGCTCCCCGGGAAAGAAATGGAGGACTTTTACCGCCCTGGCGGGCGCCGACAGGAGCTGCGAAGGGGTCATGCAGGCGGCAGATCCCGCAGCCGGGTTGTCCGGGCCCCTATATTTGATCCGTGCCCTCCCCCTCGAAGTCCCTCCCGGCAAAGTCACTGTGGTCCACCCTGCAGAGGTACCTGATGGTCCCTAAGCTCATCCGGCTGTCCCGCTCTGCCCCCAAGGACCGGCCGCTGGCATGGGACGCGTACTGGGCCGGCATCAGGGGGGCCGGAGCCGGGGGCGAGGTTCTCTGGGATTCCGGAACCGACCATGAATTCCTCGGCTACAGGGACGTGCTGCTTCGCCACCTGGACCCGGACCTGCCCGTGGTGGACGTGGGCTGCGGCCACGGCAGTTTTACCCGCGCATTGGCCGCAGTCTTCCCCGAGGTCATCGGCGTGGATGTTTCCGGGCAGGCCATAGCCTACGCGGGCGCCCAGGCACCCACGGCCGGCAGCCCAGGCCCTGTGCGCTACGTTACGCGGGACATGACCGCGCCGGGGGCGGGCAGGGGATTGGCCGGCAGCACTGACGCAAACGTCTTCATCCGGGGCGTGCTCCACGTGCTGGATCAGGCCGACCAGGCGGCGCTGGTGGAAAACCTGCGGCTGCTGGTCGGAAGCCGGGGCACCGTATTCCTCGCCGAAACGAATTTCCAGGGCAATCCCGTTGAGTACGTTTCCCACCTCGGTGCAACCCGCCAAAGCATCCCGGCCCCCCTTGAGCGCGCGATCCGCGGGCTGCCGATGCCCGGCCATTTCGGTCCCGAAGAGCGCTCGCGGGTACTTCCGCCGGAGAGTTGGGAACTCCTGGAAGACGGGGAAGTGGCCATCGAAACACATCCAATGACCGGGATCGGCGGGAAGAGCCGGGTGCCGGGGTATTTTGCTGTGCTCCGTCCGAGGCATTAGCCGGGGCTCAGCCCCTTCCGCCCGGAGGCTGGCTCCTTTCCGAAGGCGCATCGCGCCGCCACTCAAACCCTTGACACGCAGGCGGATCGGGATGCTGAATGGCAAGTACACTTACTGCCGACCGGCAGGGGAAGGGCAGGCGGAGTCATCCAAATCCCCTAAGTATTCACAGGAGGTCACCTCAACGGAGGACGAACCGGAGCGCGAGGGCCGGAGCCTGGCCGCCACGCACGACGAAGAGCGAAAAGGGCAGGATCCGGCACATCAGCCGGGGGAATGGTTTGAAAAATCCGACTCCCGGGGACTGAACTTCATTTACCAGCAACAGCGCAGCGACGGCCAGCAGTCAAACATCTTCCGGCTGGAGAATCCCGGTCGCGAAGACGCCTAAACCGCGCACCGTTCTGCCGCCAGCACCAGCACCGGCCCATGAAGCCGGCGCCGGTTTGCCGACGGTGGACGCAGACCTTACAGGAACTACCATGCGCAAACTCATTCCCTCCGGTTCCCTCCGCGGGATGCTGCTCCCGCCCACCTATGGGAACCATGTCACCCGCTCCACGGAGTTCACCGTCCTGTCCGTCGAGATCTGGTCCGCGGGATTGGTGGTCAACATCCACTTGGCCTCCGACGGTGCGCCCGAGCCGCGCATCAGCCTCCAGGACCACTTCGGAACGGCGTACTCGTTCCGGGATTCCGCCACCGTGGGGTCGAGGAACCTCCAGGTGTTCACCCCAACGGTGCCTGCCGGAACCAGGAGCCTGACCATCAGGTCCGCGGACGATCCTGAGGGGCGCCCTGTAGTGACCTTCGCGGTGCCGCTGATGGCCGTGCCGGAAGAGCCTGATTCTTCGCAGGACGGCGAATATCCCTCGGCGCCGGAACTCCGCCGCCCGGCTTGACCGAACGAAAGGCTGCCACCGTGCAGGACACCGCAGGATTTGCCCCAAGCGCCGCCATCGTTACCGGCTCGGACTCCGGCATTGGGAAGGCAACGGCTGTCGCCCTTGCCAGGGCCGGCATGGACGTGGGTGTCACCTGGCACTCAGACAAAGCCGGCGCTGAAGGCACGGCCGAGGAGGTGCGGCGGCTGGGGCGCAAGGCGGTGGTGCGCCGGCTTGACACCACTGAACTCCGCGCCGCCGGGGCCGTCATTCACGAATTGGCGGACGAACTGGGCGGAGTGGACGTCTTCGTCAACAATGCCGGGACCGGCGACGGCACCAAGTTCCTGGACCTGGACGTCGACACCTGGATGCGAACACTGGACACCAACCTCAACGGGGCTTTTGTTTGCCTGCAGGCCGCCGCCCGCCGAATGGTGCAGGCCGGCAAGGGCGGACGCCTGATTGCCGTCACCAGCGTGCACGAATTCCAGCCGCGGGTGGGTTCGTCCGCCTATGACGCGTCCAAGCACGGCCTGGGCGGCCTGATGAAGACGCTGGCGCTCGAGCTCGCCGAACACGGCATCACGGCCAACAGCGTGGCGCCGGGCGAGATCGCCACTCCCATGACAGGGCAGGAAGACGAGGACCCCACCACCAAGGACCGGCCGGGTGTGCCCCTGGGCAGGCCCGGTGACGCCCGGGAAATTGCCGCGGTCATCGCCTTCCTTGCCTCGGCAGGTTCCAGCTACGTCAACGGCGCATCCTGGGCGGTCGACGGCGGAATGCTGCAGATGGGGCCGCAGGCCGGCTCGCACATCACCAGCCACGAGTGGCGCGAGGGCTAGCCTCGACGCCTGGGGGTCCGTCCGGACTGCGGATCGGGCAAGCGCTTTCCTATCAGCTGCTGGCATGATGGAGCGCATGCGCATTCTTATTGCTCCGGATAAGTTCAAGGGTTCCCTGACCGCGGCCGAGGCGGCGGCTGCCATCGCCGAAGGTGCTTTGCGGGTCTATCCTGACGCCGTCGCCACGCAGTTCCCCATTGCCGACGGCGGCGAGGGGACCCTGGAGGCGGCGGTTTCGGCGGGCTACGAGGAGCGCCTCAACGCCGTCGTGGGCCCCATTCTTGCGCCAATCGGCGCCGCCTGGGCCATCAGCAAGGCCGACGACGGCAGGGTCACCGCCGTCATTGAAACGGCCCAGGCCTCCGGCCTTGCGGAGATGGACCCCACCCCGGCCAACGCCCTCCGGGCCCACAGCTACGGGTGCGGGCAGCTCATTGCGGCAGCCCTGGATGCCGGCGCCAACGAGATCGTGCTGGGCCTCGGCGGCTCGGCCATGACCGACGGCGGCAGCGGGGCACTGCGTGCCCTGGGCCTGAAGCCGCTGGACTCCGCGGGGAACGTGGTGCCCCTGGGCGGCGGTTCACTCGCCGATGTCGCCGCGCTGGACACGAGCGGGCTGGACCCGCGGCTTGCCGCCACAACCTTCCGCATCGCCGTCGACGTACGCAACCCCCTCTACGGACCCGAAGGCGCCGCGCACGTCTTCGCACCGCAGAAAGGCGCGGACCCGGACACAGTGGAACTGCTCGACGCCGGCCTCCGCAACTGGGCGTCCGTCCTGCGCGAAGCCACGGGCCGGGACGTTAACGTCGCCGGGGCGGGCGCCGCCGGTGGCTTCCCGGCGTCGTTCCTTGCCTTCACCGACGCCGCGCTGGAAGGCGGCTTCTCGCTTGTTGCCGGGCTGACCGGGCTGGCCGGACAGCTGGGTGAGGCAGACCTCGTCATCACCGGCGAAGGATCCATGGACTCGCAGTCACTGACCGGAAAAGCGCCCATCGCGCTCGCGGACGCAGCCCGGGAGCGCGGCATCCCGGTGATCGTGGTGGCCGGCAGGATCCTGGTCACGCCTGAAGAACTTGCCCACCATGGTGTGGTGGCTGCCGCACAGCTGCTGGACATGGCGCCCAGCCCGCAGGATGCCATGGGAAACGCCGCCAAATACCTGGCCCGCGCAACCAGCCAGGTACTCGAGGGCGCCTAAGGGCTAAACGATAGTGGTGCTGCGCTGCCGCCACCAGCAGGGGCGGTTCCCATGATGGTTCGCCGGCAGATTCCTTTCGGCTGTGCCCGGCTCAGGTGCCGGTTTCATAATGCGGCTCTGCAACGGGTTTGGACTCCGGCGATCCCTTTTCCCGCAGATAGACGGACGCGCCCACCAGGACGGCGACGGCCAGGAACTCGCTCTGCCAGTTCTGGAAGGATTCAAACCAAAAGCGGCTGGTGCCCACGTACTGAATGACCGAGACGCCCGCCTCCCCGTGGCTTTCCTGTTCCTCGTTGTACGCCGCGGCGCCGCCGAAGGCGTGCGCGGTGAACGAGCCAACGAACAGTAGGAACAGGAGGATGGACAGCGAGTGCTCGTAGAGCTTGAGGACTGCGCCGCCGCGCTTCACCGGCCAGGGGGTGGCCTTTTTGATGGCCGCCTGGCGCGGGTCCTCGTCCTGTGGCGCGTCCTTGCCTACAGGCTTGGACTCGGAAGAGCCCCTCTGGAACAGAAAGGCAGTCAGGACCACATACATGGCCATTTGCAGGAACTCCGATTCCCAGTTCTCAAAGGTGGCCTCCACGAAGTCGCCCGTGGCCAGGAATGCCAGAACTGATACAGCGGCTTCCCCGTGCGCCTGCTGCTCCTGGCTGTAGTTCGCCGCGCCGGTCAGGATCATGCCCGCAAAGAACACGAGGAACAGGCCCGCGTTCACCAGGAGCAGCCCGTGTTCCCTCACCCATTTGCTGCTCATTGTTAGCCTCCCTTCAAGCCATGAGGCGCCGTGTCTTCAGTGGCGCGCCTGTTCAAATGCATAGGGATGTAGACCAGCAGGACCACCATCACCGCCATCAGCGCCCCGCCTGCAGTAAGGCCGGCCGAGCGGCCGGCGGCCACATCGAAAACAAGCGCAGCCGTACCCGCGCTCAGGAGCGCGATTCCGGCAAGGGTCATCTTGGCGATCGAATCGCCGCTGGACACCAGGGTTTCCTTGAGCCGCTTCCGGAACAGCCGCCGGTGCACGCTCACCGGCAGGAGGATGAGTGCGGTGGTGAGGGCCGCAATCACCACGTTGGCCAGGTAGAGGTTGACCTGGAAATCGTCGAGATCCTCAAACCGCTGCTGGAAGGGGAGGGTCAGCAGGAAGCCGGCAAGGATCTGAACGCCCATCTGCAGCACCCGCAACTCCTGCAGCAGTTCTGCCCAGTTGCGGTCCAGTTGTTCCTCGCGGGTTTCGTTCCGGCCCGATCGGCCTGTGTAATCCTCCACCTCGGACACTGCTTCTCCTTCACTGCCAGCCTCTTAGTTCCCTTTCTACTCTTCCCCGATCCAGAAGCAAGGCTGGCGTTGCACCCGTCCCAACATTTGGTAAGTTTACTGATTATATTCGCACCGAACGGTGGACTTTGCTCCTCCGGCCGGGATAGCTTCGAAGGACCGGTGCACAGCGGAGCTCTTCGAAAACCGACACAGTGAGCAGGCGGACTATGAGCGACACAGGCAAGCAGACAGACCAGCCAAAGGATCCGCGGGGCGGCTACCACTCGGGTCCGTTCCCGGAGCAGGAACAGAAGCAGCCCGGCCTCACGGCGCCGATGGAACCCAAGCCCGACCATGGCGAACTGAGCTACGAGGGGCACGGGAAGCTTCAGGGCAAGGCGGCCCTCATCACGGGCGGTGATTCCGGAATCGGCAAGGCCGCCGCCATTGCCTTTGCCCGTGAGGGTGCCGATGTGGCCATTTCCTACCTCCCGGAAGAGGAGGAAGATGCGCAGGACACCGCGGACTGGATCCGCAAGGCGGGCCAGCGCGTCCTCCTGTTTGCCGGAGACGGCCGCGAGGAGGAATTCAGCACGCGCATTGCCGGGGAAACCGTGTCCGGGTTTGGGCGGCTGGACGTGGTGGTGCTCAACGCGGCCTACCAGAAGAACCGCGAGAGCCTGGAGTCCCTGGCCACCGAGGAATTCGACCGCGTCTTCAAGACCAACCTCTACTCGCTGCTCTGGACCGCGCGGGCCGCGGTACCGCACCTCAAACCGGGCGCGTCCATCATCACCACGGCATCCATCCAGGCCTTCAACCCGTCGCCGGGCCTCATTGATTACGCCATGACCAAGGCCGCGCAGGTGGCGTTCACCAAAGCGCTCGCGCAGGAACTTGGTCCCAAGGGCATCCGCGTCAACGCTGTGGCGCCCGGCCCCATCTGGACCCCGCTGATCCCGGCAACGGAGTGGCCGGATAAGCTCCCGAAATTCGGCCAGGATACCCCTTTGGGGCGGGCAGGCCAGCCGGCCGAACTTGCCGCGGCGTATGTGCTGCTGGCCTCCGAGGACGGATCCTACATTTCGGGGGCAGTCCTGCCGGTAACCGGGGGCAAGGGGCTCTAAGCCCGGGCCCCAAACCGTACGGGACCCAGCAGACCAGCTTCATCCGAACAGACAACAGGAGGAAACCATGACGCAGGAAAACCAGCACGCGCAGCCCGAAACGGACCCGGGCGGCTACGGCACCCCCACCGCTGAGCAGGAAATGGGAGGAGCCCAGGGCGCCCCGGGCAGCGTGGAAACGAACGAGCCCCAGTCGGAGGCCGGCGGGGATCCGGTACCCCACGACATGGACCTTCCTTCCAGCGCCGCCGAGATCGACGAGTCCAACGACGACTCCCGGGGATCCGCCCCGGTCTCGTCCGAGCCAGGGCAGGAAGCTGCCGGAATTCCGGACGGCAGCGGCAATGACCTGCCCCAGGAGAAGTCGCCGAAAGACGACGACGGCGAGGAGTTCAGCGCCGGCTAAGCACGCTCCGGGGCCGTCCGCGGCGGCCTCCCACGAGCGTTGGGAAAGTTAGTTCGCATGGAGGCCTCCGCCCTGTGGTTCCCCGGCGAACCGCAGGGCGGAGGCCTCCGGCATGCCGGGACGTCCTGACGCCCACATGCAACCGTCCGGCGGAACTTGCCGTAACCCTCGCGGGCCTTGCCGCACAGGCCGAGCCCGCGTTCGCCGTCGTCATCAGTGACCAGTCAACCGGCAGCCGCGGCTGCGAAGTGTGGCTGCCCCGCAGCGTTCGCTCTGCCGCCGCGATATGCTCCACGCTGCCGGCGGGTTAGCGTTCCGGGACGACTCCCCCTCCTTTCGACCGATCGGGGGAGTAGTCTTAGAAAACAGGTTTTGCAGTAGGCCGGAGCGCTTCAACCAAGGCGTGGATCATGGCCGCTGAACCAACAGGGCAGCTCGGCTGGGGACCCCTTCCAGTACCCCCGGAACAGGTATTCGACAGCAAGGATGTCGAAACCTACCTCTGGGAAGTCACCCGTGACTTCATGGCGGACATCAAGGGCGAACAGCGCGGCATCAGCTGGGCAGCCACCCTTTTCCGCCTGGGCCAGGCCCGCACCGTCGCCGCGGGAACGGAAAAGGCGCGCGAGGCTGACCGCGAACAGTGCTCGTTCGCCGACGGTCCGGTCATGGAGGCCATCCGCAGCGGCGAGTTTGTGCTGTTGTCCGATGTCAGCCGCGACCGGCGTTGGCCCGGGTACGCAAGTGCGGCCGCCAGCCACGGGGTGCAGTCGCTCCTCTCCATACCCATCGCATCCGAGGGCGGAACGAGCGCCGCCATCAACCTGTACGCAGCCTTTCCCCACACGTTCACAAGTGACGACCTCCTCCGCAGCAGGAGCTACGCCCAGCAGTTGGCGCGCGCGTTGCGGGTAGTGGTGCGGGTGGCGGAGCGCGCCGAGGCAACGGCGGGGATCGCCGTCGTGCAAAGCTCCCTGGTCCTGGTGGACCTGGCGGTGCGCAGCCTCATGGATGAGTACGGGCTAAGCCGCGAGGGGGCCCTTCGATTCCTGCAGAACCAGGCGCTGCACCACGAACTCGACCTGCGCGACGCAGCCCTGAACGTGGTTGTGCCCGGCTCCGCCCGGGAGAGCCCCAGGGCCGGGGATTCCGCCAGGGAGCCCACGGGGCTGAGGCAGGGAACGCCCGACGGCGTGGCGGACTTCCGCCTGCTGCCTCCTGCCGAGCTGGACCAGCAGGCGGAAAAACCGGGCGGCCGGAAGGCCGGACGGGGCAAGGACACACCTCATCCTGCGGAAGGGAGGACGGCATGACCGCGCAGAAGCACGAGGAGCCGGCGTCGGGAGCCATACAGCATCCCTGGCACCGCTTTGTGGCCCTCGGTGACTCGTTCACCGAGGGGGTGGGCGATCCCGAGCCGGAGAACCAGGGCGGGCTGCGGGGCTGGGCCGACCGCGTGGCCGAGGAACTCAGCGTTGGACGGCCGGATTTTGCCTATGCCAACCTCGCCATCCGGGGCCGGCGGCTGCGGGAGATCCTGGATCAGCAGGTGGGCCCGGCACTGGCCGCAAAACCTGACCTGGTGACGCTCTCCGCTGGTGGAAACGACATTGTGTTCCGCCGCAGCGACCCGGACAAGCTTGCCGAGAAGATCGACGCCGGCGTGGAGCAGCTCGCCCGCTCCGGGGCCACCGTGGTCCTTTTTGCCGGTCCCGATTGGGGCGCCACCCCGGTCTTCGGCAAGATACGCGGCAAGGTGGCCATCTTCAACGAGAACCTGTACATAGTGGCCGCCCGGCACAACGCCGTCATGGTTGACCTGTGGTGCCTGCGCGACCTCACTGGACCAGGCATGTGGGATCCTGACCGCCTGCATTTCTCGCCGCTGGGCCACCACACCATAGCCATAGGGGTGCTGGAGGCCCTGGCCGTTCCCCACAGCCTTGAACCGATGCGGCCCAAGGCGCTCCCGCCGCGCAGCTGGAAGGCAGCCCGGGCCGAGGACCTGGCATGGGCCCGTGAATACCTTGTTCCCTGGGCCATCCGCCAGGTCAGGCACCCGGCGGCGGCTCCGCTGGCTCCCAAACGGCCCCAGCCAGGACCGGTGTTCGGGCATAGGCATTTCCAGGCCGGCCATCCGGCCGGCCTGCCCGCCGAGCCGCCGTCCCTTAAGAAGGCCTAGCGCCTCTTGGGTGTCCGCTTGGCGGCGGCGTTGACGGCTGCCTTCACGGCGGGTGGAAGGCCGGCCTGTTCCGTCTCGGGCTCGGCCGCGGTGCCCCTGGCCTTCGCTATGGCCTTCATGCCGTGGTAGATCACCAGGGCCGCTGCCGAGCCCAGGGCGATGCCCGTGAACTTGAGGTCACCGATGGTCCAGGTGTAGTCCGCGATGCCGATGATCAGGGCCACGGCGGCGGTGGTCAGGTTGACCGGATTCGAGAAATTGACCTTGTTCTGGACCCAGATCTTCACGCCCAGGATGCCGATCATTCCATAGAGCATGGTGGCCGCTCCGCCCAGGACGCCCGGCGGGACAGTGGCAATCAGCTCGCCGAATTTCGGGGAGAAGCTCAGCAGGATGGCGAAGATGCCGGCAACCCAGTAGGCCGCCGTCGAATACACCTTGGTGGCTGCCATGACGCCGATGTTTTCGGCGTAGGTGGTGGTGCCGGAGCCGCCGCCGAAGCCTGCCAGGACGGTGGCGGCGCCGTCGGCCATCAGCGCGCGGCCGGAAACGTCGTCGAGGTTCTGCCCTGTCATGGCGGCCACGGACTTCACATGGCCGATGTTCTCCGCCACGAGTACCAGCACCACCGGCACGAAGAGGCCCAGGACGCCCAGGTGGAATTCAGGGGTCTGGAACTGCGGGAGGCCGATCCACGCGGCGGCATCCATCTTGGCGTAGCTCACTTCGCCGCGCAGCATGGCCACGAGGTAGCCCGCTATTACGCCCACCAGGATGCTCAGGCGGCCAAGGATCCCGCGGAACAGGACGCTGACCAGGATGATGGTGGCCAGCGTGACGACGGCGGTGACGGGCGCGGCGTCGAAGTTGTTTTTTGCGGCGGGGGCAAGGTTGAGGCCGATCAGCGCCACGATGGCGCCCGTGACGATGGGCGGCATCAGCCGGTTGATCCAGCCTGCGCCGAACTTCTGCACAATGGCGCCCACCAGGGCCAGGGCCGCGCCGGCCAGCACCACGCCGCCCAGTGCCCCGGGAATGCCGAACTGCTGCTGGGACGCCATGATGGGGGCAATGAAGGCGAAGCTTGAGCCCAGGTAGCTGGGAATCCGGCCCTTGGTGATCACCAGGAAAAGCAGTGTGCCGATGCCGGAGAAGAACAAGGTGGTGGCAGGCGGCATGCCTGTGATGATGGGCACCAGGAACGTGGCGCCGAACATGGCCACCACGTGCTGCATGCCCACGCCGATGGTGAGCGGCCAGGCCAGCCGCTCATCCGGGGCCACCACGTGGCCCGGCTTAATCGATTTTCCGGTGCCGTGCAGCTTCCATTTGATTCCGAGCATGCTCATGGCGGAGGCCTTTCGGGGGCTTTCGGGGGTGCCGCGGAGGGCGAAGATTAACTGGGACAAGGATACCGCCAGCGCCGCGTTGCGGGCTGCTGTGGCGGACGTCACCCGCCGTCACGGGAAGATGGACGGACTGGTTGAAGTTGCAAGTATGGAAAGCAACAAGGCCGCCCCGGTAAGCGGGGAGGCGCAGCGAAAGGTAAGCCCATGACAATTGCCCACGAAGAAGCGGTTATCGATTCGGCCGCCGTCGACGCCATTTTCGCCCAGGCCCGCACCGCCAACTCCTTCACCGGAGAGGTGACCGAGGATCAGGCGCAGGCAATCTACGAGCTGACCAAGTTCGGCCCCACCGCTTTCAACTCCCAGCCGCTGCGCGTGACCTACGTCCGTTCCGATGAGGCCCGCGCCAAGCTGGTGGAGGCCCTCATGCCGGGCAACCGCGCCAAGACGGCTTCCGCCCCGCTGGTGGCGATCCTCAGCTACGACACCGACTGGGCAGGGCAGTGGGACGCCTTCCTCCCCGGCTACAACGCCCCCAAGGCCATGTACGACGCCAACCCGGAACTCGCCGCCGCCACCGGCAACAACAACGCCCACCTGCAGGCCGGCTACTTCATCCTGGCCGTCCGTTCCCTCGGGTTCGCCGCCGGCCCCATGACGGGCGCCGACTTTGGCGCGATCGACGCAGCGTTCTTCCCCGCCGGGGACCAGAAGAGCTTCCTGGTGGTCAACATCGGCCAGCCCGCCGAAGACGCCTGGGGCGAAGCCAAGCCCAAGTTCGCCTACGAGGACGTCGTCCGCACCGTCTGACCCCCGTCGGCAGGGGCGGTGGCAGACTGGGGCTATGCCGATGCGGAACCTCGTCCTGGTGGCCTTCGTCGAGCCGGTGGCGGACGGGCTGGTCTTCCCCCGCAGCGAATGGCCGCTGCACATCACCCTGGTGAGGTTCGACGCCGGCGGCCCGGACAGTGCCGACGCGGCCGAGCGCATCGCCGGCCTTGCTGAGGGCCCGGCGATGGCCGCCCTGGGCGCCCGGCTGACCGTGGGTGGGGACGCAGGCTTCGGCCGGAACGGCTCCGTGCCCGTGAACCTCATCCAGCCCCAGCCGGACCTGCAGGCCCTGCACGAGCAGCTGGTCGCTGCGGCGGGCAGCCTGGGCGGCACAATCCTGACGCCGGCCCACACGATGGCAGGCTACCGGCCCCATGTCTCGCACCAAGGCGGCAAACGGCTGAACCCGGGCGACGCCGTCGTGCTTGACCGTATTGCACTGGTGGACATGGCGCCGGACGGTGACCGCACCGTCCGGCGCATCCTGCGCCTGTGGACCCTGCCGGAAACCGAAGAGCCGCCTAGGAGATAACGCTGTCCACCAAGGCCTTGGCTTCCGCCTGGACCTGCTTGAGGTGTTCCTCGCCCTTGAAGGACTCGGCGTAGATCTTGTAGACGTCCTCGGTGCCCGAGGGGCGGGCGGCAAACCAGGCGTTCTCCGTGACCACCTTCAGCCCGCCAATGGGCGCGCCATTGCCGGGGGCCTCGGTCAGCTTGGCCAGGATGGGTTCCCCGGCCAGGGACGTCGCCGTGACGTCCGACGACGACAGCTTGCCGAGTGCCGACTTCTGCTCCCGCGTGGCTGCTGCGTCAATGCGGGCGTAGACGGGCGCGCCGAACTGGTCCGTCAGGCCCTTGTACAGCTGCGAGGGCGACTTGCCCGTAACGGCGGTGATCTCCGAGGCGAGCAGGGCCAGCAGGATGCCGTCCTTGTCCGTGGTCCAGACGGTGCCGTCCTTCTTGTTGAAGGAGGCGCCGGCCGATTCCTCGCCGCCGAACGCGCCTTCGCCGGACAGCAGGCCGGGCACGAACCACTTGAAGCCGACCGGAACCTCAACGAGCTTGCGGCCCAGGCTTTCCGCCACGCGGTCGATGATGGACGACGAGACGAGGGTCTTGCCCACTACCGAGGCCGGGTTCCAGCCGCTGCGGTTGCGGTACAGGTAGTCGATGGCGACGGCGAGGTAATGGTTCGGGTTCATCAGCCCGCCGTCCGGTGTCACGATGCCGTGGCGGTCGGCGTCGGCGTCATTTCCCGTGGCGATGTCAAAGGCGGACCCGCCGTCGGACATCCGCTTGATAAGCGACGCCATCGCGGACGGCGAGGAGCAGTCCATCCGGATCTTTTCGTCCCAGTCCAGGGTCATGAACGCCCACTGGGGGTCCACCGTGGGGTTCACGACGGTCAGGTCCAGCTGGTGGCGCTCGCCGATCTCACCCCAGTAGTCAACGGACGCCCCGCCCATGGGGTCGGCACCGATCCTGACCCCGGCCTCGCGGATGGCGTCCAGGTTGAGCACGGACGGGAGGTCGTCAACATAGCTGCTGAGGAAGTCGAACTTGCCGGTGGTATCCGCGGCAAGTGCGTCGGCGACGGGAATTCGCTTCACCCCGCGCAGGTCGTTCCCGAGCAGTTCGTTGGCGCGGTTGGCGATCCACCCGGTGGCATCGGAATCGGCCGGGCCGCCGTGCGGAGGGTTGTACTTGAAGCCGCCGTCGGCCGGCGGGTTGTGGCTGGGGGTGACCACGATGCCGTCCGCCTGGGGGGCGCCGGCCGGGGCCTTCCGGTTGTAGGTGAGGATGGCGTGGCTCAGGGCGGGCGTCGGGGTGTAGCCGTGCCGGGCATCCACGAGGACCTGGACGCCGTTGGCTGCCAGCACCTCAAGTGCGGAGTTTTGCGCAGGTTCACTCAGGGCGTGCGTGTCCTTGGCCAGGAACAGCGGACCGGTGATGCCCTGCCCTGCACGGTATTCCACGATCGCCTGGGTGATGGCAACAATGTGTTTCTCGTTGAAGGACGCCTTGAGGCTGGAGCCGCGGTGCCCGGAGGTTCCGAACACCACGCGCTGGCCTGGATCACCCAGATCCGGCGTGATGTCGTAGTACGCATCGAGGAGCGCAGTGATGTCAACAAGGTCCTGGGGTTGGGCAACTGTGCCCGCGCGGCTAGCCATGCCACCAGCATGCCAGACGGGGGCCGGAGTCAAAACGATCCGTCCGGAATGCGGCCGGTGTGTCCGGCCTGTGACGGAATAACGTCATCAAGCGAGTAGTCAACCTGAGTACTGCCCCGGAAAGTACTTATATACCGCCGCCTGCGTGCCCTGTTACCTTCGAAAAAATCCGGCAAAACGTATGGAAGCAAGGCACGACGGCGGGCGGCCGCCGTCGTCCTTCCGGCAGGGAAGCAGGGACGCCATGGGGGCAGGAGACGGGGCAGCCGAGCAGTCCAGGCTGGCCGCGGAGAGGGTGGCCAGGCTCAAGCGCCGGCTCGACGAAGCGGAGCGTTCCACGAAGCCGTGGGACGCAGGCGCCGAGGACGCAGGCGCCGAGGGCACGACGGCAGTAGCCGAGAAGCTGGGCGAGCTGGTGCCGTTGGGCTGGCACGTGCTGCATGATGTCCACTGGCCCGGCCGGCCCAAGGCAAGCCTGGACCACGTCCTGGTGGGGCCGGGCGGCGTGGTTGTGGTGGATTGCAAGGACTGGACCGGGGAGGTCCGTGTTGCCTCCGGCGTGCTGTGGCAGGGACGATACGCCCGGACCCAGGCCGTGGAGGGGGCGCTGGCCCAGTGCGCCGCCGTGACGTCCGTGGTTCCCCCGACGCACCGGAGGCTGGTGCGTCCCTTGATCTGCATGGCTGCCCAGCCGGACCTCTTCGGCGTGACGAACTCGGATGTTGCAGTGGCCGGAACCGGCCGCGTCGTGGGGGCAATAGAAGCCCTGCCTGCGGTCCTGGACCAGCAGGCCGTGGAGGGTCTGTACAAACACCTCGGCCAGGAGCTGACCCACGAACAGGAAGCCGGCATCACGGCGCTGCGGAGCATACGGCCCGGAACTGCGGTTCCGCCCGCCGGAACGTCCGCAAGTGATGAAGCAGGGCCAGCAGGTGTTGCCCCGAGGGCGGCCTCGCCGTCCCGTCCGGTGGTCCGGGACAACCCCTCCGGGACCATGCCGGCCGGACTTGGCCCGGTCCGGCGGCACAATTCGGCTCGGCATAATTCGGTTCGGCACGGTGCCGGCTCGGCGGCGCGCCAGCACGGAGCCGCCGGCGCAGGAAGGCTTGCCCTCCTTGCCGCTTTTGTGATCTTTGCGGTGTACGTCCTGCCCTACTGGGGACAATAGATCCCCCAGCCGGCCGGGAGTAGGCTGGAACAAAATCCAAGGGGGAAAACCATGTCCGACCAGCCCAGCCAGCGTCCCGAATCCGGACAGCCCGAGTCCGCCGCGCCGTCGGGCTTTGAGCCGCCCCGTTTCGCCGCGCCCTCCGCCGGCGGGACACCGCCGCAGCCGCAGCCGCAGTACGGGCAGGGCGGTTACGGGCAGGCCGGCTATGGGCAGGGCGCTTCCGGTCAGGACGCCTACGGCGGACCGGGGCGGTACCCGACGCCGTACGGCCAGCAGCCGAGCCCTTATGCCCAGC
Source organism: Pseudarthrobacter sp. GA104 (assembly GCF_009741265.1). Lineage (GTDB taxonomy): Bacteria > Actinomycetota > Actinomycetes > Actinomycetales > Micrococcaceae > Arthrobacter. The sequence continues at coordinate 1,914,026 of NZ_WOWL01000001.1, read as the reverse complement.
AGCCGGGCCCGTACGGCCAGCCTGCCAGCCCCTATGGCCAGCCGGCGTACTACGGCATGCAGGCGGAGCCGAAAACGCTGAGCATTGCCAGCATGGTGTGCGGGATCGCCTCCGTCATCATGGGCTGGCTCCTGCTGCCGCAGGTCGCCGCGATCATCACCGGACACATGGCGCTCAAGCGGGAACCGGCGGGCAGGGGCATGTCCATCGCCGGCCTGGTCCTGGGCTACCTGTGCTTGCTGGGCTACGGTGCGCTCTGGCTGCTGGCCATCATCGGGATCACCATAGCCGGCACCACCAGCGGTTCAGGCAACATGTACTGAACGCCAGTCATGGGCCAGGCCAACCGCCTGAACCAGCCGCTGGGGCGGTCCGGCGCTCCCGCGCCCGGGCCGCCGTCGTGCGTCTAAAGCGTGCCTTTACGCCCTGCGTTCACGCCGCCGTGCGTTCAGCCTCGCGGAGCCTGCGTCGGCGGGATGTTGTGGTTAAGGCGGAAGATGTTGTGGGGGTCGTACCGGTCCTTCAGGGCTGACAGCCGCTGGAACTTCTCCGGTCCGTACGCCGCGCGGGCGGCATCCGGCCCCTTGAGCCCGACTTCCGCACCCAGGAAATTGACGTACTCCCCGTGCTCTGCGAAGGGCTGCATGAGCCCGTGTGCTTTGCGGGCGAACGCGGTCAGCCGCTCGTCCTCGGAGGGATCGCGCCAGAACCCGTAGACATTCAGCCAATACCGGGCAGACCGGTTCGGGAACGCCGTGGCATCGTCAGGTACCCGTCCGAACGCCCCTTCCATATGGTGGATATCGATGCCGGTGCCTTCCCACGCAAGCTCGGAGGCGAAGCCCAGCAGGACGTCCACCGACTCCTCATCGAGGCGGGAAAAGGAGACGTTCTTCCAGTAACCGCGCGAGCCTTTGGGAAAGACGCTGTCCATGGCGCTCTGCCAGTCCAGCCAGGAGGTGGGGCCGACTTCCTCTTCGTCGGGCGGAGCGCCGGCCCGGAGCCGGTCGACAAGGGCGAGCCCGGCCCCGTGGTCCTCCGCGACCCACGCAAACCCGATGATCATCCACGGGTCGCTGCCCATTCCGAATTCCGCAGGGAAGACCAGGAACGAGACGATCGGGTTCATTTCATCGGGCAGGTTCCGGGTCCAGTCGGCGAAGGCAAGGAGGGCGTTCCGCCAGTGTTCCCGCCGGTAGAACAGGTTCCCGCCCAGCGGGGCCGGCGGCAGCGCGCGGGCATGGAAGGTAAAGGACGTCACCACGCCGAAGTTTCCGCCGCCGCCGCGCAGGCCCCAGAACAGCTCCGGGTTCTCGTGGGCGGCGGCGTGCAGGTGTTCTCCGGTGGCGGTGACGATGTCCACGCATTCCAGGTTGTCCAGGCTCAGGCCGCTTGACCGCGTCAGCCAGCCCACGCCCCCGCCGAGCGTCAGTCCTGCCACGCCTGTTCCGCTAATCACTCCCAGGGGGACGGCAAGGTTGTGGGCGGCAGTTTCGCGGTCGACGTCGGCAAGGGTGGCTCCGGGTTCAACGGTCACCAGTTTGCTGCCGGCGTAGACCTGGACGCGCTTGAGCTGGCCCAGATCCAGGACCAGTCCGCCGTCAACAGTGCCGTGTCCTGCAACATTGTGGCCGCCGCCGCGGACGGCCAACGCCAACCCCGTGCGCCGCACTGCGTCCAGAACGGCGTCAATATCCGGCATGGCCCCGGCCCGGACGACGGCTCGCGGCCGGAGATCGACCATGCCGTTCCACACCCGCCGGGCTTCCTCGTACAGGGGGTCATGGGGCTCGATCAGGGATCCGGACAGCTTCCCGCGCAGCTCGTGAAGTGCCTGCTGTACCGCCAGTTCCCTGGTGTTCTCATGGACTGTGGACATCGTCGGTGCTCTTCCGCTTAAGGGGCTAAGCCCCCGGGGATAAGGAAGATATGGAAGGCGTCAGGCGCCTGTGATGAGGAACTGCCGGCGAATTTGGCCGGAAGCAGGATGCGATGTCCAGAGTGTAAAACCGCCGCACCGCGGGGTCAATAAGCGCGCGCTACCCGCGCGTCAGCGGAGCAGCTCCACGTCCGAGACCAGCTCGATGTGGGCAAGCATGGCTTCGGCGGCGCCGTCGGCATCCTGCCCCCTGACGGCATCGGCGATCTTGCGGTGGGAGGCGAGGGACTGCTCGGGCCGGCCCGGCTGGCCGAGGGATTCCATCCTGGTCTCCAAAATCATTTCTGCGATGAAGGCCATGAGCTGCGCCAGCACCGAGGAGTGCGCTGCCGCCGTAATCGCCTGGTGGAACAGCTCGTCGCCGCGGGCTCCGCGGTCGCCGTCGCTGATCTCCTTCGCCATGACCTCGAGCGCCTCGTCGATGGCAGCCAGGTCTTCATCGGTACGCCGGACAGCGGCGAGGGCGGCAAGCTTCACTTCAAGGGTGCTGCGCGCCTCCACGATTTCCGGCAGCCGGCTCTGGTGCTCCCGCAGGCCCTTGATGACAGAGGCCACGCTGGGCCGCCGGGCCAGGACGGCGCCGGTACCGTGCTGCACGTCGATAACCCCGAGCACCTCAAGGGCAACGAGGGCCTGGGCTAGCGTGGCGCGGGAAACGCCGAGGCGCTCGGCAAGGTCGCGCTCCGCCGGCAGCAGGTCGCCGGGCCGCAGCTGGGCAGACTCGATGTAGGACAGGATCTGCTCCACGAGCTGTTCGTACAGCCGGGGCCGCGTGATTCGTTCCAGTCCCAGCCGTGATGCCTTCTCCACAAAGCCCTCGCTACGTCGTCGGTCCCTCCACAATACAGCCTTCTCCTATTGACAGATAGACTCGGTCTCTAGGAGGCTAGTCCAGTGAGCCAGTAACTCACGTCACACTTTCGTCCAACGGAGGACCAACGATGTCCGCTCCTGTTTTGTCCATCATCATTCTTGCGGCGATGTTCCTGCTCGCCACCGTCCTGCCCCTGAACATGGGCGCCCTTGCGTTCGTGGGCGCCTTCCTGCTGGGTACCGTTGTGCTGGGAATGTCCACCAGCGACATCCTGGCCAACTTCCCCGGCGGCCTGTTCCTGACCATCGTCGGCGTCACATACCTCTTCGCCATCGCCCAGAACAACGGCACCATCGACCTCCTGGTGAGGGGCGCCGTGCGGCTGGTGGGCAACCGCGTAGCCCTGATTCCCTGGGTCATGTTCGCCATCACCGCCGTCATCACGGCCGTCGGCGCCCTGTCTCCGGCCGCCGTCGCCATCATTGCCCCGATCGCCCTCAGCTTCGCCGGGAAGTACAGGATCAAGCCCCTGCTCATGGGCATGATGGTGATCCACGGAGCGCAGGCAGGCGGGTTCTCGCCGATCGCGGTGTACGGCGTCACGGTGAACGGCATCCTCGCCAAAACCGACCTGGACTTCAGCCCCACCGCCTTGTTCCTGTCCAGCCTCGTCTTCAACCTCGTGATCGCCCTGGTGCTCTTTGTGGTCCTGGGCGGCCGTGCACTGCTGTCCTCCAAGGTGAGCCACTTCGTGGAGCAGGCAGCCGAAGCGCGGATGGCGGTCAGTGTCGGGGCCAAGTCCGGCGACGTCCCCTTCAAGGGCTTCGGCTCCGGCATGTACGGACCCCGGGATCCGGCAGGCGACGGCGTGGCAGCCACCAAGGAGCGCTCCGAGCGCGTCCCGCAGCTGGTGACCATCGCCGGCCTCATCGCCCTGGCCGTCATCGCCCTCGGCTTCAAGGTGGACGTTGGATTTGTCTCCATCACCATTGCCATCGTGGTGGCGCTCGTCTCGCCCGCTGCCCAGAAGGGCGCCATCAACAAGATCAGCTGGTCCACCGTGCTGCTGATCTGCGGCATGCTGACGTTCGTCGGAGTGCTGGAGGAAGCCGGAACCATCGAGTTCGTCTCCAACGGCGTGGCCGGCCTGGGCATGCCGCTGCTGGCGGCCCTGCTCATTTGCTTCATCGGTGCCGTGGTCTCCGCCTTCGCATCGTCCACTGCCATCCTCGCCGCACTCATCCCGCTTGCGGTGCCGTTCCTGTCCACCGGCGAAATCGGAGCGGTCGGCGTGATCTGCGCCCTGGCAGTTGCCTCCACCATCGTGGACGTTTCGCCCTTCTCCACCAACGGTGCGCTGGTCCTGGCCAACGCGCCCGAGGGCGTGGACAAGGACCGGTTCTACAAGCAGATCCTGGGCTACAGCGGCATCGTCATCGTCGCAGGGCCCGTCCTTGCCTGGCTCGCCCTGGTGGTCCCCGGATGGCTCTAGCCACGTAACCTCCGCACCCGCCTTTCCCGTTCCACCAGAAAAGGAACCAGCGCATGAGCAGAACCGACAGTACGCAAGGACCCTTGTCCGGCCACCTCGTGGTGGACCTGAGCCGGGCCCTGGCCGGACCGCATGCCGGCATGATGATGGCGGACCTGGGCGCCCGCGTCATCAAAGTGGAGAACCCCGGCACCGGGGACGACACCCGCGGCTGGGGCCCGCCCTTCGTGGGCCCCCCTGAGGACCCCCAGTCCACCTACTTCATGTCCTGCAACCGCAACAAGGAATCCATCAGCCTGGACCTGAAGAGCGGAGATGGCCAGGCGGTGCTGCGGGGGCTGCTGGAGCGCGCCGACGTGGTGATCGAGAACTTCCGTCCCGGGGTGATGGACAGGCTGGGCTTCTCCACGGCCGCCATGCACGAACTCAACCCGCGCCTGGTAATCCTCTCCATCACCGGGTTTGGCCACGACGGGCCGGAATCCCGGCGCAGCGGCTACGACCAGATCCTGCAGGGCGAGGCCGGGCTCATGTCCCTCACGGGGTCAGGGCCGGACGACCCCCAGCGCGTCGGGGTTCCCATTGCCGACCTGCTTTCCGGCATGAACGGGGCGTTCGGAGTGGTGGCGGCGCTGGTTGAACGGGACAGGACCGGCCGCGGGCAGGTAGTGCGGACTTCACTGCTGGCATCACTGATCGGGGTGCACGCGTTCCAGGGCACCCGCACCACGGTGGCAGGGGAAGTTCCGCAGGCGCAGGGCAACCACCATCCGTCCATTGCTCCCTATGGCCTTTTTGCCTGCCGGGACGGGAGCGTGCAGATCAGCGTCGGCAGCGAAAAACTGTGGGCCTCGTTCGCCGCGGCCTTCGGCCTGGACGCGGCGGCGCCCGGCTTTGCCAGCAACGCCGAAAGGGTGGGGAACCGCTCCGGCGTGATTGCCGCCGTCGAACGCGCCTTTGCCGGCTACGGGGCAGCAGAGCTGCTGCAGAAGCTGAACGACGCCGGGATCCCCGCAGGGAAGGTGCGCTCGCTTGACGAGGTGTATGCGTGGGAACAGGTTGCGTCCCAGGGCCTGGTAGTTGACGTCGACCACCCGCTGCTCGGCAAGGTCAGCCTGCCCGGGCCGCCGCTGCGGTTCTTTGCCGCCGGTGACGCTGCGGAAACCACCGTCACCGAACACGACGCGCCGCCCTTGCTGGACGAGGACGGGCAGGCCATCCGCGAGTGGCTGGGCCTCGGCGCCGTAGCCGCGGGGGCGAAATAGCATGGCGACGACGGAAAAGGTGCGGCACCTGGGCGCCGCCGAACTGCTGGACAACGTGGTGGACCAGGGTTCCTTCGTCTCCTGGGACACGCCGGTTCAGGAGCCGCCGCTGTCCGGGGAGTACTTCCGCGACCTCGCCAAGGCAAGGGACCGGAGCGGTACGGACGAGTCCGTGATCACGGGCGCCGGGCTCATCCGGGGGCGCCGGGTGGCGGTGATCGTCAGTGAGTTTTCCTTCCTGGCGGGATCGATCGGCCACGCGGCGGCCCAGCGGATCGTGGCCGCCGTCGAACGGGCCACGGCTGAGGGGCTGCCGCTGCTGGCCGGCCCTGCGTCCGGGGGCACCCGGATGCAGGAAGGGACACTGGCCTTCCTGTCCATGGTGAAAATTACCGGGGCCGTGCGGGCGCACCGCCAGGCCGGCCTTCCCTACCTGGTCTACCTGCGGCACCCCACCACCGGCGGCGTCATGGCCTCGTGGGGATCCCTAGGCCACATCAACGTGGCAGAGCCCGGCGCCCTCCTGGGATTCCTCGGCCCCCGGGTCTACGAGGCCCTGCACGGCGAAGCCTTCCCGGAGAACGTACAGACAGCGGAGAACCTGTTCAACAAGGGACTGATCGACGGCGTGGTGGAGCCTGCCGACCTCGCCGACCTGGTGGCCAGGGCCCTGGAGATCCTGTGCGCGAAGCGGGCCGGCGTTCCGGCGAAGCCCGCAACGCTTGGCGTCCGGCCTGCTTCCGTGGATGCGTGGACATCGATCGGCATCTCCCGGCGTCCCCGGCGTCCTGACCTGCGGCAGCTGCTGAAATACGGGGCGGTGGATGCTCTGCCCCTCAACGGAACGGGCCAGGGGGAGAAGGATCCGGGGCTGCTGCTGGCCCTGGCCCGCTTCGGCGGCCAGTCCTGCATCGTCCTGGGCCACGCCCGGCCGCTCCGCAGGGACGCTGCCGGCATGGGGCCCGGATCCCTGCGGGAAGCGCGCCGCGGCATGAAGCTGGCCGAGGAGCTGCGGCTGCCGCTGCTCACAGTCATCGATACGGCGGGTGCGGCGCTCTCGCAGGATGCGGAGGAAGGCGGGCTGGCAGGGGAGATCGCGCGCTCGCTCCACGAACTCATTGGCCTGGCCGCCCCGTCGGTCTCCGTGCTGCTCGGCCAGGGCGCCGGGGGAGGGGCGCTGGCGCTGCTGCCGGCGGACCGGACCATTGCGGCGCAGCACAGTTGGCTCTCACCGCTGCCTCCCGAGGGTGCCAGCGCCATCGTGCACCGCACAACGGCACATGCCCCCGCGATGGCCCAGGCGCAGGGCGTAAACGTCGCATCGCTGTACGCCAACGGCCTCGTGGACCACATCGTGGATGAGCGGGACGACGCCTCCCTGGAGCCGCGCGAATTCTGCCGGCGCATGGCAAAGGCCATCGAGTATGAGCTGGGCTCGCTCGCTGGCCTTCCGGTTCCAGACCTCGTTGCCGCGCGGTCCGCGAAGTATCGGAGTTTGGGCGCGGGGTGACCTGGCCCCTCCGCGCGCTACCTCCGCTGCTGGACCCTCGCGCGGTGGGCGTTCCTGCGCAGCTGGAGGATGCGGGCGCCGCCCGCCATCGCAACGAGGACGCCGCCGGTCACGCTGGCGATGAACAGGGCCATGCCCAGCGGGACCATTCCTTCCAGCCCGAAGTAGCGGACCACCACCTGGTCCTGGTTCTGCAGGATGAAGATGATCAGCAGGATCAGGATCACCAGGGCCGCCACCACGGCAGCCCACACCACCCCTGCGCGCGTCACCCGGGGCTGATCCGCAGCCGCCGGGGTACGTGTTGTAGGACTGGGGGTAACGGGCGAGCCGCTTGCCGGCCGCGCATTCGGCGCAGCCGCAGTGCCGGTTCGGTCCGCCGGCGGCATTCCTTCGCCACTCGGCTCCGGCTGCCCCTCAGGCCCAGGCGTGTACTGTCCAGCACTCATTCGTGTCCCCTTCCAAAATGCTAAGCATGCTTACAATGCCACCTTAGCGGGCGGGGTTCGGCAGGCACAACGCCAGTTCCGCTGAGCCCCGGCGCTCCGGCACCTCATATTCGCTCTTCGACGGCCGTCAGCTCACCCGCTTCGTCCGCCACAAGAGTCCACCGGGTAACAGTGCCGTCCGGGGCGGGCTGCGATCCGCGGGGCCAGTGCGTTGTCAATACGGCGGCGGACCCCACTTTCCCGCCGCGGTTCGGCGGCAAAGGTCGTCCGCAATGTCAGGGGTTTCGCCGGGACCGCGTCCGGAAGACAGCGGAAGGGCCCTCAGCGAAGACCCCTCCGTTGACTTTTCCACGGACTTTGCGCCAGCGTCATACCCTCTCCCTGCGCCGTTCAGCAGAGGTGGTGCCGGGCTTCGGTGTCTTCCACCAGGCCGGGAAAGCCCAGAACGTGAAGTCCTGCGCCTTGACTGTCTTCTCCGGCGTCTCTACCGGGGTTTCCGGGGTGTCCTGCTTGGCTTCAGGCCGGCGGCGGGTTTCCTTCCTATCGCCCCACCCGAAGTCCTTGCTGGATGAATAGCACATCACAGACCTCCTTACAGTGACTGCCCTTTAATCGTCCTCCAGTTTCCGTCGGGAGTCGACACCTTTCGCGCAAAGCCTCTGCAGCGTCACTGTTCAGTCATGCCCGAAGGGTGGTTGTCCGCCGTGATCACGTCCTCGGCCTCCTGCGGGCGGTGGAACTCGCACGGGCCATGATGCCGGAGGAGCAGGAGGCAGGTCCGTCCAGTGGGCAGGTGGACCATGCCGCAGCGGCCCTCTCGGCCAGGTCCTCCCGGATGGTGGCGTTGTTCAGGTCCGGCCTGGCCGGGTTCGCTCCGTGGGGTGTTTCGCTGGCAGCGGCGCGGGAGTGTTCAGCATTCATGGTCGGCAACTCCTCGTTGAGTGATAGCCGGATAAGGGAAGCGAAAGCCGGGCGGACTCTGCCAGTCTGGTCCCGCACGGTTACGGGAGCATTAAGCGGGTGTTAGATCCAGGTCAACAAGCCCTCCACGCGGCTTTTAGTACCCCAACTGATTGGCCACCTGGAGCAGGAGGGCCTCGGAACCGGCCGGCCCCACCAGTTGGATGCCCATCGGCAATCCCTGGCCGGGTGCTCCTCCGGTCCAGTGGACAGGAAGGGTGACGGCCGGCAGGCCACAGACATTGACCACGGAGGACCATGGCGCGTACTCGCACTGCTTGCGATAGTCCCCGTCGGCGTCCCCCGGCCACTGGGCCGCGGGCCACCGGTCGCCGCCGTGCATGCCGGTGAACCAACCCACCGGACGCGGCGTCTGCGCGAGCGCCGGCATCAGCATCAGGTCCCACCGGGCGTACTGCGCCACAGTATCGTGCTGGAACTGCCGCAGGAAGGCCAGGGATTCAGCGAGTTTCGCCGGGCTGCGCTGCTGTGCCCGACGCCGGAAGGTGCGGGTCAGGGGAGCCAGCAGCGCCTCACGGTGCGGGCTGATCCTGGCCGTCCCCACTGCCGCAGTCCAGGCCGTCGTGAAGGCGTCCGGGTAGCGGTTGTCATAGCGGATGGAAGCCTCGCCGAGGGAATGCCCGGCATGTTCAAGCAGGCGGATGCCCGCATTGAGGGCATCCAGCGCTTCCTGCTCGGGGCTGAAAGGAAACGTCCCGAACCACGGGCTGTCCAGCGTAATCCCGATTCGGAGCTTCGCTGGTTCCTGCTTCAACGCCGCGAGGTAGCCGCCGTCCTTTTCGGGAACATCCCCGGGCATGCCGCGCGTGCGTGCAGCGGGCGTGGACATTGCGGAGGAGGGCCCGGCGGGCACCAGGGCGTCCATCATAAGTGCGGCATCGGCGGAGGTCCTTGCGATGGGGCCGGCCACCACCAGCCGGGCGGGATCCCCGAGGCTTTCCCCGGCCGGGACCAGGCCCCGGCCGGGCTTGAGCCCCACCAGTCCGCAGGCTGCAGCGGGAATCCGGACAGATCCACCGCCGTCGGTCCCCGGCGCGAAAGGAATCAGCCCGGCGGCCACAGCAGCCGCGCTGCCGCCGGAGGATCCCCCCGAGCTCCTGCTCAGGGCATGGGGATTGCGCGACGGCGGCGCGATCCGGTTTTCGCTGTAGGCGGTCAACCCGAACTCGGGCACTTGGGTCTTGCCCAGCGAAATAGCCCCCGCTTTACGGAGCAGGGCCACCAGTGGTGCGTCGCTGAGGGCCGGCTTGTGGTCCACCGCGGCGCTGCCGTGCGTGGTTGGCACGCCTTCCACGTCGGTCAGGTCCTTGTAAGCCAAGGGCATGCCGTGCAGGAGGGGCAACTCCCCGGCCGGAATCCGGGACCGCAGTGAGTCGGCGGAGCGGGCCTGCTCCATCGCCTGGTCCGCCGTCACGGTGACAAAGGCGCCCAGGGGGACGTTCTGCCGGTCTATCCGCTGCAGGAAATGGGCTGCCGCCTCCGCTGCTGAGACCTTCCCCTGCCGCAGCTGGTCCCGGAGGGCCACTGCGGGCAGTTCGTGGAGTTCAGCCACGGGAGCCCGCGGCCAGGGCAGGATGGCCGCGGCCCGTTCGGCCTCGGCCTCCGGCTGCGGCCAGGACGCGGTGTTCAGGAAGCAACTTTCCTCCTTGGGTTCACACAGAAGCTTAACTTGGCTGCGCGCAAGCCCCTCCGGGAGGTAAAGCACTAGGCTTAAAGCGACCCCCGATCCGCGAAGGCAGGAATCACCATGAGCGATTTCGACAACGTTCCCGTCAACGACATCCCCGATGATGCGGTCATCCTGGACGTCCGTGAGGATTACGAATGGGTGGCAGGGCATGCAGAGGGCGCCCTCCACATTCCCATGGACCAGCTTCCGGGCCGCCTGGAGGAACTCGACCCTGACGAGGACGTCTACGTCATTTGCCGCACCGGCGGCAGGTCCTTCCGCGTGGCGCAATGGCTCACGGGCCAGGGCTACACCGCCATTAACGTTTCCGGTGGCATGGACATGTGGCTGGAAGCCGGCAAGCCCCTCGTCTCGGACAACGGGCTGAAACCGATGGTGCTGTAGGCGAGGAATATTCATGTCCGAGTCCTCCGTGACCTATGCCTTCCTCGGGCCCGCGGGTACCTTCACCGAGGCTGCCCTCATGCAGGTGCCGGATGCCGCGCAGGCTACCCGCGTGCCGTCGTCGAACGTCAATGCTGCCCTGGATAAAGTGCGTGACGGTTCGGCGTTTGCTGCCATGGTCCCAATAGAGAACTCGGTGGAGGGCGGCGTTACCGCTACCTTGGACGCAATCGCCGGCGGCAAGGAACTGCGGATTATCCGCGAGGTCCTGGTGCCCATCAGCTTCGTGCTTGTGGCCAGGCCGGGGGTCGGGCTGGCGGACGTGCGCCGGGTGTCAACCCACGGCCATGCCTGGGCGCAGTGCCGGCTGTGGATGGACAGGAATATCCCATCAGCGGAATATGTACCCGGTTCATCCACTGCCGCTTCGGCAATGGGGCTCCTGGACGAGGCCTGCCATTATGACGCGGCCATCTGCGCTCCCCTGGTAGCCCGGGAACAGCCCGGGCTGACCGTTCTGGCGGAGGACATCGGTGACAACCCGGAGGCCGTGACGCGCTTCATCCTGGTCAGCCGCCCGGGCGCGCTGCCCTCGCGCACCGGAGCGGACAAAACCACCGTTGTGGTGCCGCTTCCGGAGGACCGTCCGGGAGCCCTGATGGAGATCTTGGACCAGTTTGCCAGCCGCGGCGTAAACCTCAGCCGCATTGAGTCGCGGCCCACCGGACAGTTCCTGGGGGACTACTTCTTCAGCATCGACGCCGACGGGCACGTGGGCGACGAGCGGATGGCCGATGCCCTGGCCGGGCTCCACCGCCTCAGCCCGGCCACGCGCTTCCTCGGGTCATATCCCCGCGCGGACATGCAACGCGCAGTGGTGGAGCCGCACACGGCTGACCAGGCGTTTCGCGCAGCGCGGGAGTGGGTGGAAGGCATTCTCCGGCCTGCATGACAGGGCGGCGAAAACGGCCCTGCCCGCTTCGCCCAAAGCGTACGCAAATGCCCCCTGAAGTACTTTCGCGGGCTGTTGACAATGCGTATGCTTGCCTGATCCACATGGGGGATGGCCCCTAGCGAAGGGAGCGCGTCATGACCACCAGCGGCACCGAAAACGACGGCCAGGGGATGATCGTCAACCCCCGGCCCACTGCCGACAACCAGGACTGGGACGGCGACGACGCCGACCGTGCCGATCGCCTGCGCTTTGAAGAAGAACAAGCCATGATCCGCGAGCAGTCCGAGGCCCATGCCGCCGCCAAAGCTGCCGAGGAGCACAAACGCAGCCGCAACTGACCACTAATCCTCCCCTTTGACCCGGATCAAGAGAGACCGCGGCTCCACCTCGACCGTGAGCTTGGTGGCCTCGCCGGAGGTGTCGCCGTCCAGCTGGATGGGCATCGGTTCCGGACACTTTATGACCACTTTCCCGGAGCGGTAAACGGTCATGTCGGGCAGCTTCCCGGTGTGCTTGAACATGATTTTGACGTACATCAGCAGCCATCCGACGGCACTGCGGGGGCTCATCACCACTACGTCCAGCATGCCGTCGTCGATCATGGCCTGGGGTATGAAATCGATGCCGCCGGGGATCAGGCCGCAGTTGGCGAACAGAACGCTGCGGATGTTGCGGACCTGCCCCGGACTGCCGTCCAGGGAAATCGTTACCTTCTTCCTGGGTCCCGGGAGATGCCGCATGCCGGCCTCGGTATATGCGAGCCATCCCACGGCCTTCTTCAGTCCGGCATTGGTGTCGGCCAGGATTTCGGCATCCATGCCGATGCCCGCGATCACCAGGAACGAGTGTTCGGTTGATTCCCCGGTCCAGGAGTTTTCAATGCTCATCCGGGCGGTGTCGATGTACCGTTGCCGGCCGAAAAGCGCAGTATTGACGCTGGCATGAAGGTCGTTGACGTCCAGGTCGACGTTCCGTGCCAGCAGGTTGCCGGTGCCCAGCGGGATGAGTCCCATGGCCACGTCCGTGTGCGCGAGGGACTCGGCCACCACACGGACTGTGCCGTCGCCGCCGCCGACGAGGACGACGTCGGGCTTGTACGCCAGGGCCGCCTTGACCTGCGAATAGCCGGGGTCCTCCGCCGTCGTCTCGAAGAAGACGGGGTTCTCCCAGCCCGCCGCCAGACATCCCCGCTGGATGATGCCTTTCGCTTCGCCCGCGCGGGTTTTGATGGGGTTGAGGACTACGGCCACGCGCTGCCGGGCCAGGCCAGGTTCGTGCGCGTCGGCGCCTACGGTGCTGCGGATGTGCAGGGCCTTGAGCTTGCGCACGCCCCACCAGCTTGAGATGGCAAACGCGAGGGCCACCCCAATCAGCAGGTACAGGATCCAGTCGCTCATGGTGGTTCAACAGTAGCCCGGCGAAGCCTTCCGGTCCGGCACGCCCGCTGCCGCCCGCCGTCTTCCGCGGTATTGGATACCCTTGTGTGGTGATCGACGTAAAAGACCTCAGCGAAAACCCGGATAAATACCGTGCAAGCCAGCGTGCCCGCCGTGCGGATGAATCAGTGGTGGACGCGATCATCTCCGCGGATTCCGCCCGCCGCGCGGCGCTGATCCGCTTCGAGAACCTCCGTGCCGAGCAGAACGCTTTCGGCAAGAAGGTGGCACAGGCCAAGGGCGACGAAAAGAAGGCGCTGCTGGCCGAGGTCAAGGAGCTGGCCAACTCGGTCAAGGCCGCCTCCGCCGAGGCCGATGCCGCCCAGACGAAGCAGGAAGAACTGCTGCGCACCATCCCCAACCTGGTTGAGGACGGCGTTCCCGAGGGCGGCGAGGATGACTACGTGGTGGTCAAGACCGTCGGCACGCCCCGCGAATTCCCGGACTTCGAGCCGAAGGACCACCTGGAAATCGGCGAGCTTATCGGCGCGATCGACATGGAGCGCGGCGCCAAGGTTTCCGGCGCCCGCTTCTACTTCCTGCGCGGGGTGGGTGCCCGGCTGGAGATGGCGCTGCTGCAGATGGCCATGGACCAGGCCATCGAGGCCGGCTTCGTCCCCATGATCACGCCCACCCTGGTGCGCCCGGAGACCATGCAGGGCACCGGCTTTGACGTAAAGCACGACGCCGAGATCTACCGTCTCGCCGAAGACGACCTCTACCTGGTGGGCACCTCCGAGGTTGCCCTGGCCGGGTACCACGCGGACGAAATCCTGGACTTTGCCGCCGGCCCCATCCGCTACGCCGGCCAGAGCTCCTGCTACCGCCGCGAAGCCGGGTCGCACGGCAAGGACACCCGCGGCATCATCCGCGTCCACCAGTTCAACAAGGTGGAGATGTTCATCTACACCACCGTTGAAGAGGCCGCCGCCGAGCACCAGCGGCTGCTGGCGTGGGAAGAGGAGATGCTGGCCAAGTGCGAGCTGCCGTACCGGGTGATTGACACCGCGGCCGGCGACCTCGGCATGTCCGCCGCCCGGAAGTACGACTGCGAAGCGTGGGTTCCCACCCAGGGCGCCTACCGCGAGCTGACCTCCACCTCCAACTGCACCACCTTCCAGGCCCGCCGGCTGAACATCCGCGAACGCGCGGTGAACGCCGAGGGCGTCGCGAAGGGCACCCGGGCCGTAGCCACCTTGAATGGAACCCTGGCCACCACCCGCTGGATCGTGGCGCTGCTGGAGCACCACCAGAACGCGGACGGCTCGGTCAACGTGCCCAAGGCCCTGCAGAAGTACCTGGGCGGCCTCGAGGTCCTCCCGGTCCTCTAGCTTCGCCTGCTTCCCGGGGCATCGCACCCTCTGACGGACTTTGCACCAGGGCATTCCCGGGTGCAAAGTCCGTCAGAGGGTTCTTTTTGCCCTGGTGCCGCTGTTAGGCAGCCCCGCATTCCGCAGCACAGCGCCCAGCCTGGCTGCGTCCGAAGCAGTCGCCCAGTCCCAGCGCACCACTCTGAACCCGGCCGCACGAAGTTTGTCTTCGCGCTTCTTTTCGGCCAGGACGGCTTGGCGGGACGTCTGGTCGCCCAAGTACTCATCGCGCAGGTACTTCGCGTCGCCGTCGAACTCGCCAATAAGTTTGAACTGCGGCCAGAAGAAGTCGGTCCGGGCAATGAAATGGCCTCCCGCGCGGAAGTTTGCCTGCAACAGGGGCGCGGGAAAACCCAGGAGGTGCATCTGTGCCCGGCTGAGTGATTCGCCGGCTGATCCGGAGTTGGCAACGGCGAAATTGAGCACCTGGGTGACCCATCGCCGGCGTGCGCCAGACTCCAGGCGCGCGGCGTGCCCCAGCAACTCGTCCTTGCTCACCCGGGGGCCTGAAGTACGACGCATGCCGATAGCATGATCGGCCAGCACTGTTCCGGCCGCAAAGTTCTCTCTTGCGATGACCGCCACCACCGTCTCGGGCAATGGCGTTATCTGTAGCCCTCCGAACGCGATGGTTGGTCCCCGGGAAGCATGCCGGGCGACACCATAGGAGGTGAGTCCCTCGAGTCCGCACAATCCGGATGGCATTCGAGCAGCGGACGTAGTGGGAAGGCTCCGGCCCCTATGGCCCCGTGATGCACCTGCAAGGTGGACATGGTCGGGGACAGCGAGCATCTCCAGGTTCCACAGGACAGCGGCTGTGTTGAGGCAGAACTTTGACGAAGGCAGTTCAAGGTTCACGGCAAGGATTGTCTGCCGGTACCTTTCCCATGGTGGCAGTGAGATCCACTCATCTTTGGCCGCGTACACTCCCTTGCGGACACGGACCAGTTCGCCGCGGGCATACCGCCTGCGGAGCGAGCGCGAGTCTCCGGTACTGCGGTGCAATGCGGCGGCATCAATCAGTTGCATGCCTCCATGGTCGCCGCACCACCGAGGGAAGGGCAGGACGGTTCTGCCCCATGTGGACAACGGCGGCACCCGAGCCGCACCGGGAAACGGTCCCTGCACCGGGGCGTGCGCGGGTGCTTTGTCCGTGGGAGGGTGCACGCCTCAGAACACGGAGGTTAACACTCACACCGGGGACAACCTGTGGGTATTAACCAACTGTTCAATAACTCTGTGGCGCGCGTCCTAGCGGCGTTTCGGGGCGTCTGGTTCACTATTGGAATGACAACGCTGACTGAAACCTCAGTCGCCGGCAACGATGACCGGCGAGATAACAACAACAACGGCCGCAAGCTGATGGTCGCACTGGACGTGGACGGCACGCTGGTGGACCACGACGGCCACATGTCCCAGGGTGTCCGGGAATCGGCGCAGGCCGTAGTGGCAGCCGGGCACGAGGTGATGATCGCCACGGGCCGTTCGCTCAACGCCACCTTGCCCATCATCGAGAAAATCGGGATTGAGCGCGGCTACGCCGTCTGCTGCAACGGCGGCGTGACGCTGCGGCTCCATCCAGCACTGGACGGCGGCTACGAGGTCATCCACAAGGCCACGTTCGACCCCGCACCCGCACTCCGGGCACTGCGCGAGCGGCTTCCTTCTGCCAAGTATGCGCTGGAGGATGCGGACGGAAACTTCCTGTCCACCGAGCGCTTCCAGGACCCGAGTTTCGGCGTCGAGGCCATCGGCGTCGATTTCCACACCATGCTTGAAGCCACGGCGGTGCGCGTGGTGGTCTTCAGCACCGAAAACACCCCGGAAGAGTTCAATGAGGCCATTGAACACGTGGGCCTCGCCGGCGTCACCTACTCCGTGGGCTGGACCGCGTGGCTGGACATCGCCGCCGCCGGCGTGACCAAAGCCAGCGCGCTGGAAAACCTCCGCGGCAGGCTCGGCATCGAACGGCATCTCACGGTGGCCATCGGCGACGGCCGCAACGACATCGAGATGCTCACCTGGGCAGGACGCGGAGTGGCCATGGGCCAGGCGCCGGAGGAAGTCATCGCCGTCGCCAACGAGGTCACCCACTCAGTGTTCGACGACGGCGCGGCCCACGTGCTGCGCAGCCTGCTGTAGCTGCGGCAAACCTCCCGAGATTCCGGTTCAGCTGGCAGCCTTACGCGGGCTTCGCCTATGCGGCGGCCGGGCTGCGCAGCTGGCTGGACCGCGCAACCGACTGTCCCCGCGTCCGGCGGAAGCCCGCCGTCGGGCAGAATGGAAAGCATGACCCTCACCACCTTCGCCCTCATCCGCCACGGCCAGACAGACTGGAATGCGCAGCGCCGCCTGCAGGGATCCACGGACATTCCACTGAACGACGTCGGCCGGGCCCAGGCGCGTGATGCCGTTGACGTTTTGTCGGCGTACGAATGGGACGCCATTGTGTCCTCGCCGCTGAGCCGCGCTGCCGAAACCGCAGATGTGATAGCCGGCGGACTCGGGCTGGGCGAGGTCCGCCGCCTGCCGGAGCTCACGGAGCGGAGCTTCGGACCGGCGGAGGGAATGCAGGCGGGCCCGGAACTGGAGGCACTCCGCATCCCCGGGGGCTTCCGCGGCGCCGAAAGCGAGGACGAGGCAGCTGACCGCGGTCTCGCCGCCCTGGAGGCACTGGCCAAGGAGTACAGCGGCAGCCGTGTTCTCGTCGTCGCGCACGGAACACTGCTCCGGGTGAGCCTCAGCCGGGCCGTAGGGACCGCTTTGGCCAGCATCGACAACGCTGTGCTGAACCTGGCGCACCACCACGCGATCGACGGCTGGCAGCTCGAATACTTCAACGGCGAGCCGGTGATGGCGGCAACCCAGGCCTGAGGAGGGCCGCAGCCCCTACCGGACCGCGAGGATCAACCCCAGCAGCCGGGCCGCCGCAGGCCGGGCCGCGTGCTCCTCGTTCCACTGGGCCCGTGCCACCGCCTTGCTGACCGCCTGCGTGGTGATTCCGAGTTCCTGGGCCACAGCCTTCTGCTGGCCCCGCACGCCGGGCGTCAGCAGGTCAAGCACCCGCCACTCGGCACCGGAGCGGTCGCGCACGATATGCCCCAGCAGCCGCAGCACGGCCTCGGCGTCGTGGGCCACGTCAGCCAGCGGCCCCTCCACTGCAACCGGAACCCGGTCCTTGCTGCTCCGCAGGCGGTCCACGGCGCGCCGGGCATACACCAGCCCGTGGCCCGAAGCGTCCTTGATCTGGTTGGGCAACGGTTCATTGACGGGCCCTACGCCGATGCCCACGTACCAGGAGCCGTCCCGGAGCGCGATCAGGGCCGCCTCCACCGCCTGGTGCGGGCAGTCCACAATGCCCTGGACCTCGTCCTCCACGGACCGGTCAAAATCAAGGCGCGCAGGAATGTGCCGCAGGTCCCTGAGCAGCTGCGGCACCCGGTCGCCATCGCGCCGGCTATCGGTCTGGTTGATTGTCAGCGTGAACATCTGAATCCAAAGACTACCTGCAGGTAGCAGCGCCAAGGCAAGCGGGGTTGCCTCGGACTGGCCCATCTGGTGCGATGGGGGAACGGCTGCACCTGGCGGATCAAAGGGTGGGCGAACGCGACGTGAGGATGGTTATGGCCGGCAGCATGGGGCAGGGCGAACTTGAACTTGTGGACCGCTGGTGGCGCGCCGCCAACTACCTTTCCGTCGGACAGATCTATCTCCGCTCCAACCCGCTCCTGCGCGAACCGCTGCAGGCCGAACACACCAAATCCCGGCTGCTGGGCCACTGGGGCACCACCCCCGGGCTGAACTTCGTCTATGCCCACCTCAACCGCATCATCCGCCGCGACTCCGCCGAGATGCTTTTTGTGGCGGGTCCCGGCCACGGCGGCCCCGCCGTCGTCGCCAATGCCTGGCTGGAAGGCACCTACTCCGAGATCTACGGCCACGTGGGCAACGATGGCGACGGCATGGCCGAACTCTTCCGCCAGTTTTCCTACCCGGGCGGCATCCCCAGCCACGCGGCACCGGAAAGCCCCGGCTCCATCAGCGAGGGCGGCGAACTCGGGTATTCCCTCGCCCACGCGTACGGCTCGGTCCTTGACAACCCCCAGCTGGTCACCGCCGTCGTGATTGGTGACGGCGAAGCGGAAACCGGCCCGCTGGCCGCCAGCTGGCACTCCCACAACTTCCTGGACCCGGCCACTGACGGCGCGGTGCTGCCCATCCTGCACCTGAACGGGTACAAAATCGCCAACCCCACCATCCTGGCCCGGATGCCCGAAGAGCAGCTGCAGCAGTTGCTGCGCGGTTACGGGCATGAGCCCTACTTCGTGACAGTGGAAGACCCGGACAACACGGAGCAGGCGCACCGCGACTTCGCGGATGCGCTGGAACGCTGCATGGCCGGCATCCGCGCCATCCAGGACTCACGGCGGTCTCCCCGGGCCGGACAGGACGGGGCGGATGCCGCTGCCCGCTGGCCCATGATCGTGCTGCGCTCGCCGAAAGGCTGGACCGGACCGCGCGTAGTGGACGGGCTGCAGGTTGAGGGGACGTGGCGCAGCCACCAGGTCCCGCTCTCCGAAGTCCGCACCAACGGGGAGCACCTGAAGCAGCTGGAAGGGTGGCTGCAGTCCTACCGCCCCGAGGAGCTGTTCGACGGCGACGGCAGGCTCCGGCCCGAGGTCGCCGAGGCCGCGCCCGCGGGCGCTTTCCGGATGAGCGCAACACCGCACGCCAACGGCGGACTGCTGCGGAAGGCGCTAAGGCTGCCTGCCTACCGGGACTACGCCGTCGAGGTCCCGGAGCCGGGGACCGGGCGCGTCAGCCCGATGGTCACGCTGGGCTCGTGGATGCGGGACGTTATCTCGCGGAACATGGAAACGTTCCGGCTCTTTGGCCCGGACGAGACCGCCTCCAACCGGCTGCAGGACGTCTACGAGGTCACGGACAAAGTATGGCAGTACAGGATTGACGACGCCGACGAGCACCTTGCGCGGTCCGGCCGCGTGATGGAGGTGCTCAGCGAACACCTGTGCCAGGGTTGGCTGGAAGGGTACCTCCTGACCGGACGCCACGGGGTCTTCAACTGTTACGAGGCCTTCATCCACATCGTCGACTCCATGTTCAACCAGCATGCCAAGTGGCTGAAGGTGCACCGGCAGCTGCCGTGGCGCCAGCCGGTGGCATCGCTGAACTACCTGCTGTCCTCCCACGTGTGGCAGCAGGACCACAACGGCTTCTCGCACCAGGACCCGGGCTTTATTGACCATGCCGTGAACAAGAAGGCGGAGGTCATCCGGGTATACCTGCCGCCGGACGCCAACACCCTGCTGTACGTCATGGACCAATGCCTGGCCTCCACCGACTACGTGAACATTGTGGTCAGCGGAAAGCAGCCCTCGCCCACCTGGCTGGGCCCCGCCGACGCCGCCAACCACTGCCGCCGGGGGCTGGGGATCTGGGCGTTCGCGGGGTCCGAGGTGCCCGGCGAGGAGCCCGACGTCGTGATGGCCTGCGCGGGTGACGTGCCCACCGTGGAGACCGTTGCGGCAGCCGAACTGCTCCGGGAAGGCGCGCCCGGACTGAAGGTCCGGGTGGTCAACGTGGTGGACCTGATGCGGCTGCAGGACGTGAGCGAGCACCCGCACGGGCTTCCGGCCCGGGATTTCGACGGGATCTTCACGGCGGACAAGCCCATCATCTTCGCCTACCACGGCTACCCCGCGCTGATCCACCGGCTTGCCTACCGCCGCTCCAACCAGGACGGCCTGCACGTGCGCGGCTACAAGGAAGAGGGGACCACCACCACGCCGTTCGACATGGCCATGCTGAACGGGATCGACCGGTTCCAGCTGGCCATCGACGCGATCGACCGCGTGCCCGGGCTGGCCGAGAGGCATTCCCTCCTCCGGCAGCACCTCCAGGACCGGCGGATGAGGGCCCGGGAACACACCCGGCTGCACGGGGAGGACCCGGAGGAGATCCGCAACTGGACCCTTGGCGGCGTGGGTCCCGCTAGCTGACGAGTTCCGCCAGCCCGCAGGAGGGCAGGTGGATCCACCCCTCGTCGAGGGCGGCTGCGGCGTGCGCGCCGTCAGGGGGCGCGGTAAGCCCGACGGCGGCCGCGCGGGCGGTGAGGGATGCGACGACGGCGTCGAACAGGTCGTCCGAGGCTGCAAGCCTGTCCTCCTGCCCGGCCAGGTCCAGCCAGGGGGCCTGCTGCCGCAGGTTCGCGAGGAGCATGGAAAGCCGCTCGGTTTCCGGGGTCCCCCGTCCTTTGTAGCCGCGGGCGACCAGTCCCCACAGTTTCAGGGAAGCAGCCGGATAGACCTCCGCGAGGCGTCCCGATCCGTCCCTGGGCTGGGGGCCGTGGAGCGCCGCGATCTTTGCCTGGATCACCGCGCACCGCATGGCCGGGTGCGCCAGCCGGTCCGCGGAGACGCTGAGGGGGATCAGTCCGGTGCGGCGGGTGACGAACCTGTCCGTGTCACGGTAGGCAAGCAGCCGCCGGCCTTCGATGCCGTCATGCGCAAGCACGGGGTCGGCGTCGAAGGCAAGGTGCCCCGTGAGGAACGGGATCAGGGCCCGAGGCCACCCCACCGGGCAGTCGATCCCCGTCATGGCGGCGCCGCCAAACAGTTCCACGATCTCCTGGTCGCCCACATCCAGCGCCAGGTGCACCAGGCCGGCGGAATCCTTGCCCCATTCGAGGACCGCCACGGCGGTTTTCCTGGTGGCGGCGGCCAGGTCGACGCCTAAAGTCCGCATCGGAACCCTCACGCTGCCCGGTAGCGCAGCGTTCCCGGGATGGTGCCGTGGTTGCCGAGGTCATCGCCGCGGGCGAACCGTGCCCAGAGCGCCCGCAGCTCGCGTCCTGCCGCGTTGACCTCATCCCAGCTGGCGCCGGCAATCAGGCCCACGCCGTCCCACGTGTTCCGGTTGCCGAAAAGCAGCGGGAGGTCAACAGTGTGGGCAGCGCCGAAGATGTTTCCCGGGGCATGCCAGCTCAGGACGTAGCGGTGGGCCTTCCCGCCAGCCCGGGCATGGCGCCGGGCGAACCTCCGCGCCGCCTTCGCATAGACGGTCTCGGTGACCACCCAGTCAATGGCGCGGACGGCGGCAGACCCCACCAGCGGGACGCGCGCCAGCCGGCTGAGGTAGGGGCTGCGGGGCAGGAACAGCCGTGCTTCCTCGGACGTATGCCCGATCAGCACCTCAACGCCGGGCGCGGCGCGGTTCCAGGCGGCTTCAATATCCGGCTCCGCCGGCAGCGGCGCGTGGCCATACTGGGTTCCGAAAGGCATGGCGGCCAGCATGCCGAATTTCCGGGCTACCTGGGCAACGTGGTCCTCCCGCTCAACGATGTCCATGGCGGGGGTGTCCTCGTCCACGGCCTCGGCAACGATGCCCATGGCATGGTTCATTTTCGCCCTGCCGCGGGAGATTCCCAGCGGGGCGCTTTGGATGATGGCCCGCTGGAAGAGGGACGGTGCTTCGGCTGTGGCCATGAGGTGCGCGATCGCGTCACCTCCGGCCGACTGGCCGAAGGCCGTCACCCGGCCCGGGTCGCCGCCGAACGCGGCAATGTTCCGCTGCACCCACCGGAATGCCTCGAGCTGGTCCAGGAGGCCCAGGTTCCCCGGCCGGCCGGTGCGGGTCGCCAGGAAGCCGAACAGCCCCAGGCGGTACGTCACAGAGACCACCACCACCCGGTTCTCGGACACCAGCGCCGCGGGGTCGAAGATGGCGAGGTCGCCCGAACCGGTGGTGTAGGAGCCGCCGTGGATCCAGACCATCACGGGGAGCTGTTCGCCGGAGGCAACGCCGGCGGGCATGGTGATAGAGAGGTTCTGGCAGTCCTCGCTCCCCGGCAGCTCCCCGTAGCGGGTGCCCAGGACGTCATCGAGGAACGGCACCGGCCCCTGCGGGCAGGCGGGCGCGGGGGAGGTGGCGGCAAACGGAACCGTCCAGCCAGGCGCCGGGGCGGGAGGCTGGAAACGTCCGGCGGTGGCGTAAGGGATCCCGGTTGCGCGGACGACGTCCCCGTCCCGCCAGCCGGTGACAGGACCGCAGGGCGGGTTGAAGACTGGCGCTGAGCTCACCAATTCACCTTAAACCACAACGCGGGGTCACTTCCGGCCCAATTCTGGCGAAGAATTCGGCGCGGAGTGACCCCGCGTTGCTTCAGGAAATCAGTGCTTGGTGGGCACGTAACGCTTGATGGAAGCTTCCAGCTCGGCCTCGGCGGCAGCGCGGTCGCCCCAGCCCTCGGCCTTGACCCACTTGCCCGGCTCCAGGTCCTTGTAGCGGGTGAAGAAGTGCTCGATCTCCTTGATCAGGAAGTCGTTGACGTCGCTGACCTCCTGGATGTGGTCGAAGCGGGCGTCCACCGGCACGCAGAGGATCTTGGCGTCTCCGCCGCCGTCGTCCGTCATGTTGAAGACGCCGATGGGGCGGGACTCAACGATGACGCCCGGGTGCAGGTCGAAGTCCTGCAGCAGCACCAGCGCATCCAACGGGTCGCCATCCTCGCCGAGGGTGTTCTCGAAGTATCCGTAGTGCGTGGGGTACTGCATGGAGGTGAAGAGGACGCGGTCCAGGCGGACGCGGCCGGTCTCGTGGTCAACTTCATACTTGACGCGTGATCCCTTGGGGATCTCGATGGTCACGTCATGCTTCATGGAATGCTCCTCGGCAATTGCAGGGGGTTCGCGGCACTTCTGACGGGCAACAAAAAGCACTGTCGGTGCCGCCGACTATTATTGAGGATATAGCGAGAGGCCCTGGAATCAGGAACTTGTGGGGAAATTTCAGGACTTGAGGACCGGCACCAGCATGACCAAGACAATCGGCACGGACCGGCAGTACGGCCGTGTCCGGCAGGCAGCGCTGAGGGGCATCACCGGGCTGCGGAGGTCCTGGCTGCTGGTCCTGCTGGCGGCCCTCCTGGTTGCCCTTTCCGTCCCGGCGGCCCTGCTGGTGGCCCCCGGCTTCCTGGGTCCCGAGGCCCCTGCCCCCGCTCCGCCCGCGCCCGCATGGCAGCAGGCTCCCGCCACGCTCTCTGCCCGGCCGGGCCTGGCCACACTCGACCCTTCGGCGGACGTCCCGGCCCGGGCCGCCGTCACGGCGCAGCTGGATCCGCTGTTAAAGGCCGACGGCGGCGGAACGTTCACCGCGCTGGTCCAGGATGCGCTGACCGGCGAGGTCCTGTTTGACCGCGGCGGATCGGAAGGCCGCGTTCCGGCGTCCAACATGAAACTGCTCACTGCCGTCGCCGCCCTGCGGTCCCTGGGGCCCGGGCGCCGTTTCAGCACAACTGTTGTTGCCGGGCCGGTGCCCGGGCAGGTGGTGCTGGTGGGCGGCGGGGACGTGCTCCTGGGGCCTGGCGAGTCGAACCCCGAACGGGCAATGGGACGCGCCGGCCTGGCATCCCTGGCTGCCGGCACGGTGGAGGCGCTGAAGGCTGACGGCGCGGCGGGGGAGCTCAAGGTCCTCGTGGACGACTCCCTTTTCTCCGGACCCGCGCTGAACCCGGCCTGGGACAGCGGGGATGTGGCCGCCGGCGAAGTGGCACCCTTGTTCCCCCTGGCCCTGAACTCAGCCCGGTACGATCCCGCTGTCACCACCGGTGCACGCCCGCAGGACTCCGCCATGGCTGCCGCCGAGGAGTTTGCGGCCCGGCTGCGGACGGCAGGCGCCGCCGCGGGACTCACTGTGGCAGCCGCCGTCGAACGTTCACCCCAGCCGGCGGGAGCAGGCGCCGCGGCAGCCCGCGCGGCGGCAACGGCCGCTCCCGGGGAGGATTCCAGTGAACCGAGGCTGCTGGCGGAGGTGCAGTCCGCCACCGTGGCCGAACAGGTGGACGTGATGCTGCAGGACTCTGACAACTACCTGGCGGAAGCATTGGGCCGGCTCACGGCACTGGCGGACGGGCTGCCCGGCAGCAACGACGGCGCCACGGCGGCAGTCCGTGCGCAGCTCTCCGCAGCCGGCCTCGCCACGGATGCCCTGAAGCTGGTGGACGTCTGTGGACTGGCCATGGGCAACCAGGTCTCGGCCCGGCAGTTTACCGAGGCGGTGCGGGCCATCACCTCGGGCACGGACCCCAGGCTGCGGGCCGCTCTGGACGGATTCCCGGTGGCCGGCCTGACCGGAACCCTGGACACCCGCTACGGCGGCGACGCCACTGCCGGCGGCGCCGGGCTGGTGCGGGCCAAGACCGGCACGCTGAACACAGTGCTCGCATTGAGCGGCTATGTGGTTGACGCGGACGGCAGGCTGCTGGTCTTTTCCTTCATCGGCAACGGGCTCACCCCCGGGGCTGCGGGCAACAAGGAAGCCCTGGACCGCGCCGCCACCGCGCTCGCAGGCTGCGGCTGCCGGTAGCAGCAAGTAGGATTCGCGGCGCGCTTTCCGCATCCTGTGAATCGCCTGTGCAAGTGCGTCCGTGGCCGGCCGGGTGCCCCGAAGGGTTCGCCGGTCAGCGAACTTAAGGACTATCCACAGCATGCTGTGTTCTGATGGGAACCATGGAGCCCACTGCACGCGAGTCGTCAACCCAGACGTTGTCCGCCACGGCACAGTCCTTGATCAACTGGGACCTCGCCGCCTCCACCGCCGCACGCCTGGCCCCGGCCGGGCCCGTGCTCAGCGAGGCCGCCATGGGTGAGGCCGTGGACAGCCTGCGCCGCCTGGCGGATGTGTCCGTTGAGCACGTCCACCAGATCACCGGGCTGGAGGCGGCACGCGACCTCCGGGACTCCTCCGTGCTGGTGGTGGACCGGGCGTCATGGGCCAAGGCAAACACGCAGAGCTTCGCGGTGATGCTCAAGCCTGCCGTGGAAAAGATGCTGGAAAGCCGGCGCGGCACGCTGAGCCCCGGCGCCGCCAGCGTCAGCGGGGCCATCACCGGGAGCCAGCTCGGCGCCGTCCTGGCATTCCTGGCCAGCAAGGTCCTGGGGCAGTACGATCCCTTCGCCGCACTCGCGGAAGGCTCCACCGCCCCTGCCGGCGGCAGGCTCCTCCTTGTTGCCCCGAACATCGTGGCCGTGGAGCGCGAACTCAACGTCGCCCCTGAGGATTTCCGCCTCTGGGTGTGCCTGCACGAGCAGACCCACCGCGTGCAGTTCGCAGCCGCCCCCTGGCTGCGGCACCACATGCTTGAGCAGATCGACGAACTCAGCGTTCACCTGCTGGGCAACGTCGACTCCCTGATGGAGCGGGCCACCGCCGCCGCACGCTCCCTCAAGGACCGCACCGCCTCCGGAAACACCCCCGGCCGCGGTGCCATCCTGGACCTCCTCCAGGACCCGGAGGAAAAGGCGGCCATCTCCCACCTCACCGCCGTGATGAGCCTCCTCGAAGGCCACGCGAACGTGGTGATGGATGCCGTGGACGCCAGCATCATCCCGTCCGTAAAGACCATCCGGCAGCGGTTCAACGACCGCGGCAAGGACCGCGGCGTGATCGAAAAGTTCATCCGCAGCCTCCTTGGCCTGGACGCCAAAATGCGCCAATACTCGGACGGCGCCAGGTTTGTGCGGGCCGTGGTGGATGTGGCCGGCATGGAAGGCTTTAACAAGGTGTGGGAGTCCGCAGACCACCTGCCCACCGAGCCGGAGATCCACGACGCCAAGTTGTGGCTTGACCGGATGGGACTCTGATTGCCTCGCAGCGAGTCACCTGACGCAGCATCCGGCGGCCCGGGCGGCGACAGCACCGGCGGGAGGAGCGGCTTCCAGAGCGGACGACGACGGCCCGGGAGGCTGGCGCCCGTCGTCGGCAAGGCGCGTAAGGCGCTCCAGGACGCCTTGGCGCAGGCGGGTTACCCGCGGCATGTCCTGGTGGCCTGCAGCGGCGGGCCGGACTCCCTGGCGCTGGCCGCCGTCGCCGCCTACTTTGCCCGGCGCGGGCACGTGGACGGCCACCCGGTCACGGTGGGAGCGGTGGTGGTGGACCACCAGCTGCAGGAAGGGTCCGCAGGCGTGGCTGCGGAAACCGCGCGGACACTGCGGGACCTGGGGCTGGCGCCCGTGGAGATCCGTGCCGTGACGGTGGCAACGGCCGGCATGGGTCCGGAGGCAGCGGCCCGGGAGGCCCGGCATGAAGCGCTTGAAGCCGCCGCCGCCGGCCAGGGCGCCGGAGCCATCCTGCTGGGCCACACGCTGGACGACCAGGCGGAACAGGTGCTCCTTGGCCTGGCCCGCGGCTCCGGCACGCGCTCCCTTGCCGGCATGAGGCCGGAGCGGGGACTCCTGCTGCGGCCGTTCCTGGGGCTCCGCCGGGCGGATACGGAGGAGATCTGCGAGGTGGAGCAGCTGCAGCCCTGGCATGATCCCACCAACTCGGACCCGGCCTTCGCGCGTTCCCGTACCCGGGTGGAAGTGCTCCCTCACCTTGAGGAAAAACTGGGCCCCGGCGTCGCCGAATCCCTCGCCCGGACCGCTTCAATCCTCCAGCTGGACGCCGACTACCTTGAGGACGTGGCGGAAACCACGTTCTCGGCGCTCGTTGAACGGGACGGCGCCGAAGTGAGCCTCCCGGAGGAGGCCTTGCGCGCCCTCGCCCCGGCCATCAGGTACCGCGTCATCGCCAAGGCGGCGGCCGACGTCGGCGGGCAGCAGCCCGGATACCAGCGCCTTTTGGCGGCGGAGGCGCTGTTGCGGCGGCAGGGCTCGGCCGGGCCGGTGGAGCTGCCCGGCGGGGTGAGCGCCTACCGCCTGTCCCTCGCGGAGCTGGAGGCGGCGGGAACCGTAAGCGGCCAGGCCGCAACCGATAACGCCAACCCCGTTCCCCGCGAAGCGGCCCGCTGTGGGAAGCTAGTATTCCGGCCTCAAAAACCGCCCGCAAAATAGTCGCACCCCGCATCTACACAGGAGCCATTGGTGGATTCAAACGACGTCCAGGCAGACCTCAAGCACGTTCTCTACACCAAGGAACAGATCCAGCAGCGCATCACGGAGCTGGCTGAGCAGATCGACAAGGACTATGAGGGCCGCGAAATCCTCATCGTGGGCGTGCTCAAGGGTGCGGTGATGGTCATGGCGGACCTGGCCCGGGCGCTGCACAGCCACATCTCCATGGACTGGATGGCGGTGTCCTCCTACGGCTCAGGCACCCAGTCCTCCGGAGTGGTCCGGATCCTGAAGGACCTGGACACGGACCTGATGGGCAAGGACGTGCTGATCGTCGAGGACATCATCGATTCCGGCCTCACCCTGTCCTGGCTCAAGACCAACCTGGAATCCCGCGGCACCGCCTCCGTGGAGATCTGCACCGCTTTCCGCAAGCCCACTGCCGCGAAGGTGGAGATCGACGTCAAGTACGTCGGCTACGACATCCCCAACGAGTTCGTGGTGGGCTACGGCCTGGACTACGCGGAGAAGTACCGCAACCTGGACTTCGTGGGCACCCTGGCCCCGCACGTCTACGAGTAGGCCCCCGGCACGCCGCCGTCGGAAATAGTCCGGTGACACCACGCCCCCTGGAGCAGGTCCTCCGCCGCCCTGGCGCCACTACGCCCACAGGGAACTTTTGCCGTCCATCATGCGTGATCTACTCCGGACGGTGTATAGCTAGAAGCTGACGCAGCACCATCACGCGCGCAGACTACTCGCCGTGCAGCACTACCGGAAGGGACGGGGCCAGCCCCCGAACAGATGAAAGCTAAGAACTTCTTCAAAGGCCCGGGCATCTGGATCGTCGTCGTGGTCGGTCTGCTCCTGGTGGCCTTTGCAACGCTGGCCCCAGGCGGTGCGGCACGGATCGACACTGACAAGGGCCTGGAACTGCTCTCCGGAAACCAGGTGGAGCAGGCCAAGATCTTCGACGGCGAAAACCGCGTGGACCTGACTTTGAAGGACAACCTGCAGCTTGACGGGCAGGACAAGGGCAAGAGCGTCCAGTTCTTCTTCGTGGACGCCCGTGCGCAGGACGTGGTCAAGGCGGTAACCGACGCCAAGCCTGCCCAGGGCTACACGGACCAGCCCATCGAGAGCAACTGGTTCTCCGGCCTGCTCTCCCTCCTGATTCCCGTCATCCTCCTGGGCGCCCTGTTCTGGTTCCTCATGACCCGCATGCAGGGCGGCGGCTCCAAGATCATGCAGTTCGGCAAGTCCAAGGCCAAGATGGTCAGCAAGGACATGCCGCAGGTGACGTTCGCCGACGTCGCAGGATCCGACGAGGCAGTGGAGGAACTCCAGGAAATCAAGGAATTCCTGCAGGAGCCCGCCAAGTTCCAGGCCGTTGGCGCCAAGATCCCCAAGGGCGTGCTGCTCTACGGCCCTCCCGGTACCGGCAAGACCCTCCTGGCCCGCGCCGTCGCGGGTGAGGCCGGCGTCCCCTTCTTCTCCATCTCCGGCTCCGACTTCGTGGAAATGTTCGTCGGCGTGGGCGCCTCCCGCGTCCGCGACCTCTTCGAGCAGGCCAAAACCAACTCCCCGGCCATCATCTTCGTCGACGAGATCGACGCCGTGGGCCGTCACCGCGGCGCGGGCATCGGCGGGGGCAACGACGAACGCGAGCAGACCCTCAACCAGCTGCTGGTGGAGATGGACGGCTTCGACGTCAAGACCAACGTCATCCTCATCGCCGCCACCAACCGGCCCGACGTGCTGGACCCCGCACTGCTGCGTCCGGGACGCTTCGACCGCCAGATCGGCGTGGACGCACCGGACATGATCGGCCGCGACCAGATCCTGCAGGTACATGCCAAAGGCAAGCCGATGGCACCGGGCGTGGACCTCAAGGCCGTGGCCAAAAAGACCCCCGGCTACACCGGCGCGGACCTGGCCAACGTCCTGAACGAAGCCGCGCTGCTCACCGCCCGCTCCAACGCGAACCTCATCGACGACCGCGCGCTGGATGAAGCCATTGACCGCGTCATGGCCGGCCCGCAGAAGCGCAGCCGCGTCATGAAGGAACACGAGCGGAAGATCACCGCATACCACGAAGGCGGGCACGCCCTCGTGGCAGCCGCGCTGCGGAACTCCGCCCCGGTCACCAAGATCACCATCCTTCCCCGTGGCCGCGCCCTGGGCTACACCATGGTGGTCCCGGACAACGACAAGTACTCCGTGACCCGCAACGAACTGCTTGACCAGATGGCCTACGCCATGGGCGGCCGTGTAGCCGAGGAGATCGTGTTCCACGACCCCTCCACCGGCGCGTCCAATGACATCGAAAAGGCCACCGGCACCGCACGGAAGATGGTCACCGAATACGGCATGAGCGAGCGGGTTGGCGCTGTCCGGCTGGGCCAGGGCGGCGGCGAACCGTTCCTGGGCCGCGATGCCGGCCACGAGCGCAACTACTCGGACCAGATCGCCTACGTGGTGGATGAGGAAGTGCGCCGCCTCATCGACCAGGCCCATGACGAGGCCTACGCCATCCTCACCGAGAACCGGGACGTCCTGGACCGGCTGGCCCTGGAACTGCTGGAACGCGAAACGCTGAACCAGGCCGAGATCGCCGATATCTTCAGGGACATCCGCAAGCGCGACTTCCGCGAGGTGTGGCTGTCCAAGGAGAGCCGCCCGGTCCAGATGGCGGGCCCCGTGGAGTCCCGCCAGGAAAGGGCGGAGCGCGAGGCCCAGGAAGAGGCCAAGAAGGCGCGCCTGGACGAGCCTTTGGACGCGCAGCCGCCGCACCCGCAGGGTGTTCCCGAGGATGCACCGTTCCGGGGCGGGGTAACGGACGCGGGGCCTGACGCCCTTCGCGGCTAAGCTTTCTTACGTGACCCACTTCGACGACGACGACGTTTCCGCCTCCGCCGGCTACCCGGCGGAGGGCGGCGCCCACCACTCAAAGCACAACAAAGTGGACCGGCCCCGGATCGAGGCAGCTGTCCGTGAAATTCTCCTGGCCATTGGAGAGGACCCGGACCGCGGCGGCCTCGTAGACACCCCCAGGCGTGTGGCCAAGGCCTACGCCGAGGTGTTTGCCGGGCTGCACCACGACCCCGCGGACGTCCTGTCCACCACCTTTGACCTGGACCATGAGGAACTGGTCCTCGTCAAGGACATCCCCTTCTATTCCACGTGTGAGCACCACCTGGTGCCGTTCCACGGCGTGGCCCATGTGGGCTACATCCCGTCGCATGAGGGCAAGGTGACGGGCCTCAGCAAGCTGGCCCGGCTCGTGGACATCTACGCCCGCCGCCCGCAGGTGCAGGAGCGCCTCACCACTGAAATCGTCGAAGCGATGGTCCGCCACCTCAAGCCGCGCGGCGCCATCGTCGTTGTTGAATGCGAACACATGTGCATGTCCATGCGCGGTATCCGCAAGCCCGGAGCGAAGACCGTCACCAGTGCGGTCCGCGGGCAGCTTCATGACCCGGCCACCCGCGCCGAAGCCATGAGCCTCATCCTCGGAAGGTAATCAACAGACCATGGATTCACTAGCTGCAGCGCCGGGAACCGGCCCCGCAACCTCGCCACTGCCCGTCCTGCGCAAACCGCGCCCGGCAGCCCGGTTCGAAGACCTGCCCACCGGCCGCACCCTGGTGATGGGCATCCTGAACGTCACTCCGGATTCCTTCAGCGACGGCGGCAGCCACCCCACGGCGGACACCGCCATCGCGGCAGGGCTCCGCATGTTCTACGCGGGCGCGGACATCATCGATGTCGGAGGCGAATCCACCCGGCCCGGCGCCGAGGACGTCAGCCCGGAGGAAGAACAGCGGCGCGTGGTTCCCGTCATCGAGGCGCTGGTGAAGGCCGGCGCCCTGGTCAGCATCGACACCACCCATGCCTCCACGGCCGCCGCCGCCCTGAAGGCCGGCGCCGCCATCATCAACGACGTCTCCGGGCTCACCGTCGAACCGGAAATGGCCGAGCTCGCGGCCTCCTCCAAAGCGCCTTACATCCTTACGCACCGCCGCGGCGACGCCCGCACCATGAACTCGCTGGCCGAATACAAGGACGTGGCGGCGGAAGTGGCAGCCGAGCTCGCCGGGGTGCGGGACAAGCTCTACGCCGCAGGCGTCAGCCAGGAACAGATCATCATCGATCCGGGCCTGGGGTTTGCCAAGAACGACGCCCAGAACTGGGAGCTCCTGCAGCACCTGGACCAGCTGGAAGGCCTGGGCCACCGGATCCTCGTTGGTGCGTCCCGCAAGCGGTTCCTCGGCACCCTGCTCACCGTGGCCGGCAAGTCCGCCGCCCCCGAGGAACGTGACGGGGCCACCGCCGCCATCACAGCCATCAGCGCCTACCGCGGCGCCTGGGCCGTCCGCGTACACGACGTCGGCCCCAGCCTTGACGCCGTCAAGGTGGCCGCGCGCATGGCCGCACCCCGCGCCGGCAGCTAAGCGCACCCATGGACAGGATTACGCTGAGCGGCGTGACCGCCGTCGGCCATCACGGCGTGTTTGATTTTGAGCGCCGCGAGGGCCAGCCTTTTGTTGTGGACGCCGTCTTGTACCTGGACTTCGCCAAGGCGGCCGAGTCGGACGACGTCCGGGACACCGCGCACTACGGCGAGGTGGCGCAGCGTATCACCGAGTGGATCGCGGGCGAGCCGCTGAACCTGATCGAGGCGCTGGCGGTGCGGATCGCGGAGGGCCTGCTGGCCGAATTCCGGCTCCAGGCCGTGGACATCACCGTGCACAAACCGCAGGCTCCCATCGAGGTTCCCTTCGGCGATGTGTCAGTCAGCGTCCACCGCACCCGGAATGCCGCGGAAAGGCAAGCCCAGGGGGAGGGCCATGAACAGCGGTTATACCAAGGCGGTCCTTGCGCTCGGCAGCAACCTGGGCGAGCGCAACGATACCCTTAGCGCGGCCGTCGCGGACCTCGTAGACCCGCCGGAGGTGCGGCTGCTGGCGGTCTCGCCGGTGGTGCAGACGAAGGCCGTAGGCGGGCCGGCCGGGCAGCCCGACTTCCTGAACATGGTCATCACGGTTGAAACCAGCCTCACCCCGCGGCAGTTGCTGGAGCACTGCCAGGCGGTGGAAAACAAGCACCACCGCGTCCGGGAGGTGCGCTGGGGGCCGCGGACGCTCGACGTCGACATCATCACCTACGGCGACGTCCGCAGCGAGGACCCTGCCCTGACCCTGCCGCATCCCCTCGCGGCCAGCCGGGCGTTCGTCCTCTATCCGTGGTCCCTTATTGAGCCCGCAGCCGTCCTGGACGGTGAACGGATCAGCACCCTTGCCGCCAAGGCGGGCGACTTCAACGACCTCGTCCCCTTTGACGGCTTCGGCGACTTCGACGGAATGCCCACGGCCGGGGCGGTGGAGGAACTATGAAGCCCATCAACCCGCTGCGCCTGCTGCTCATCGGCTTCATCCTGGCCGTGGCGGGCTGGTCCGCGACCGTGGTGACCAGCCGGTACGGCATGTCCACCCCCGTCCTGCCGCCCACGGCACTGGCAACCATGGGCGTGATCGTGGCCATCACGCTGATCCTCGGGATCAGGGTCCTCAGGTGGCGCAACAGCATCAGCGCCAACGGCGCCAAGAACGGCGCCAAGGGCGGCGCCGCCCGTAAGCGGCCGGTGCTGGATCCGCTCCTCGCCGCCCGCACCCTGGTACTCGCGCAGGCCTGCGCCTACGCCGGGACGGTGCTGCTGGGCTGGCACGTGGGCATCTTCCTGGACCAGCTGCGCATCTGGAGCCTGCGCAGCGACCAGGCCATCACCTGGCTCGCGCTTGCCATGGCCGGCGGGGGACTGGTGATGATCGTGGTGGGCCTGCTGGTGGAACGGTTCTGCAGGATCCCGCCGGAGGACGGCGAAACCAAAGGCCTCGACGGGAAGCCCGGCCGTGCCGTTGGCGAGGCGTCCGGGGAAGGCGAATATGCATACCGGGGCGATTGATCCTCCCGGCATCACCTGGCAGCGGGTGTCCCCCAAATATGTCACCGTGAGGGTGGTGCAGTGGGCCCTTGGAAACCTGGCCGCCGTGCTGGTCCTCTCCCTGCCGCTGGTCCTCGTCCTCGCGGAGGCGTGGGCCTGGCCGCCGCTGTGGCTTGCCGCCACCGTGCCGGCCGCCATGCTGGTGGTGGCCCTCTGGCGGCTCGCGCTCATCCCGCGGCAGGTCCGCGCCATCGGTTACGCGGAACGGGACGATGACCTCCTGATCCGGACCGGCATCTTCTTCCAGCGCACCATGGCCGTCCCCTACGGCCGGATGCAGTACGTGGACATCGGAGTGGGCCCGGTGGAGCGCTCTCTTGGACTGTGCACGCTCAAGCTCCACACCGCAGCGCCGGGTACCAACGCCCAGATCCCCGGCCTGCCCGCCGCCGAAGGCGCACGGCTCCGCGAGCAGCTGGCGGCGCGCGGGGAAGCCAGGCTGGCAGGACTGTGACGGCAGAGGGACCTCCGCAGTGGCCCGGTGCCCCGGCCACTGCGGCCGGCAACAACGCCCCTGAACCGCTTTCGGGCACCGCGCCCGACGGCGAATGGCTGCGCGTGCACCCGGCGTCGCCGTTTGTCCGCGGCTGGGTTGCCCTGGCGGCCATTGGCTTCTTCCTTGGCCGTGACGTGTTTGAACGCGCGCTGCAGGGCCGGCCAGTTGTTGAGGAAGACTTCGCCGGCCGTGCCCCCTTGCTGCTGGTGGGCGGCGGCGCAGTGCTGCTGGCCTCGGTGCTGGGGTTCATCCTCACCTGGTACTTCACCAAGTACCAGGTGTCCGGCGGCTACGTCCGCGTCAATACCGGGTTCCTGTTCCGGCAGCAGCGCCAGGCACGGCTGGACCGGGTCCAGGCCATCGACATCGTGCAGCCGCTGCTGGCCCGGATCTTCGGCCTGGCAGAACTCAAGTTCGAGGTGGCGGACGCTGGAGAGTCGGCGGTGCGGCTCGCCTACCTGAAGATCGACGACGCCCGGCAGCTGCGTGCCACCATCCTCGCCCGGGCGGCCGGTGTCATCACGGGCCCGGACCGCCCCGGCGAGCCCGCCCCCGAGGCGCCGGAATATCCGGTGCTTTCCGTGCCGCCGTCGCGCCTTGTAGGTTCCCTGCTGCTCAGCGAGCAGAGCTTCTTCGTGGTGCTTGGTGGCATTGTTTCCGTGGTGCTCTCGGCCATCACCGAACACCAGGGGTTCTACTTTTACCTCATTCCGGCCGCAGTGGGGCTCGCCGCGAGCTACTGGGGACTGTTCAACAAGGGCTACAACTTCAGCGCCGCGATCTCACCGGACGGCATCCGCCTGCGCTACGGCCTGCTGGACACCCAGGCGCAGACGCTGCCGCCGGGACGCATCCAGGCGTTGAAAATCACCCAGCCGCCGTTATGGCGGCCGCTCGGCTGGTACCGGATGCAGGTCAACGTGGCCGGTTACGGCATCGTGGAGAACGCCGGCGAGGGCTCGGCCCGGACCACGCTGCTGCCCGTGGGCAGGCTTGGCGACGTGATGGCCATGCTGGCGCTGGTGCTGCCGGACCCCGGCACTGCGCACCCCGCTGCAGTCTTCGGCGCCGGCCTCACCGGCCTGGATTCCGACGGCGGCTTCGTCACCACTCCGCGCAGCGCACGCTGGCTTGCCCCCTTGGGCTGGCGGCGGAACGGGTTCACGGCCACGGACACGGCCCTGCTTCTTCGCTCCGGCCGCTGGTGGCGCCAGCTGGTGGTGGTTCCGCACCAGCGCACCCAGTCCATGGCCCTGCACCAGGGCCCGCTGGCGCGCCGGTTCGGCGTGGCAGACCTGGTGCTGCACACCACGCCCGGTCCCGTTGCGCCCCGGCTCACGCAGGCCGGCACTGCCCAGGCGCTGGCACTGTTCGATGCACAGTCCGCACGCGCCCGGCTGGCCAGGAAGCGGCAGACTACGGAACAGTGGCTCCGGCAGGTAGTCCCGGATGCTCCGGCGGGGGAGCCCGGCCCGACAGTGGAACCGGCCGAAACCCGGACGCCCCAACAACAGGAAGGCGGGCAGCATGGCTAAGCCCGGACGCCTCGGCGTCGGAATCATTGGTGCCGGCAAAGTGGGGGCGGTGCTCGGTGCCGCCCTGCGCGCTGCCGAACATGCCGTCGTCGGGGTCTCAGCTGTCTCCGAGGCGAGCCGTGAACGGGCGGAGACGCTGCTTCCCGGCGTGCCTGTCCTGGAGGTCCAGGACATTGTGGAGCGCGCGGAACTGGTCCTCCTGGCCGTGCCCGACGACGCCCTGCCGGGCCTGGTGGAAGGGCTGGCAAAGCTCGGCGCCTGGCAGCCGGGCCAGCTGGTTGCCCACACCTCCGGCCGGTTCGGAGTGGGGGTCCTGCACCCGGTGCGCGCTGCCGGGGCTGTCCCGCTCGCCCTGCATCCGGCCATGACGTTCACGGGGATGAGCCTGGACCTGACCCGGCTGCTGGACTGCACGTTCGGAGTGACCGCAGATGCCGCCATGCTCCCCATCGCCCAGGCGCTGGTGGTGGAGATGGGTGCGGAACCGGTGGCCATCGCCGAGGCGGACCGGACGCTGTACCACGCGGCCCTGGCCCACAGTTCGAACCACCTGGTGACCCTCGTGGCCCAGGCATCCGAGCTGCTGCGCTCGGTGGGAGTGGAGCTGCCGGAACGCATGCTCGGCCCGCTCCTGCGGGCCACGCTGGAGAATGCACTGGCGTCAGGGGAGTCCGCCCTGACCGGGCCGGTAGCCCGCGGCGACGTGGGAACCGTCTCCGCGCACGCGGCCGCGCTGCGGGAGTTCGACGGCGGCGGCCACGGCGACGTGCTCGAGGCCTACCTTGCGATGGCCCGGGCCACAGCCCTGCGCGCCGAAGGGCGCGGGCTGCTGAAAGCCGAACAGCTGGAGGGACTCCGCCAAGCCCTCGAACCGAAGGAGGACTGAAGATGCCCATCAAGCTCGTCACCACGGTGGCAGGCCTCCACGCTGAGGGGGCCCGGCTCCTTGCCTCCAAGCACGGCACCTCGCAGGGTCTGGTGCCCACGATGGGTGCGCTGCACCAGGGCCATGCCGCCCTGGCGCGTACCGCCGTCGAACAGAATGACGTGGTGGTGGCCACGGTCTTCGTCAACCCGCTGCAGTTCGGTGACGCCGTGGACCTGGATCGCTACCCCCGCACCCTAGACGCCGACCTTGCGCTGCTGGAAGCCGAAGGCGTGGACCTGGTGTTTGCGCCATCAGTCGATGAGGTCTACCCCGGCGGCGAACCGCTGGTGCGCGTGACGTCCGGCCGGCTCGGGGAAAAGTGGGAGGGGGCGTCCCGGCCGGGGCATTTCGACGGTGCCCTGACCGTGGTGGCCAAACTGCTCCACTACGGGATGCCGGCCGCAGGGCTGCCGGACGGCGGCGCGGCACGTGCCGGCCTGCCCGCCTACCGTGCCTACTTCGGCCAGAAGGACGCCCAACAGCTGGCGCTGGTCAGGCGCATGGTGGCTGACCTCAATTTTCCGGTGGAGATTGTGGGGGTGCCCACGGTGCGCGCCGTTGACGGGCTGGCGCTGTCCAGCCGCAACCGCTTCCTGTCGGACGAGGAGCGGGAGGCGGCGCTGGTGCTTTCCAGGGCCCTTCGCCTGCTTGAGGAACGGGCGCATGCCCGGCAACCGCTGGACCTGGAGTCCGCGCAGGCGATGGTGGAGTCGCAGCCCCTGGTGGCCTTGGACTACTTCGACGTTGTGGACCCGGGCACCCTGGAGCCGCTGGCCGAGAACTGCCGGGAGACCCCGTTCAGGGGGGAGGCCCTGGCGCTCATTGCGGCCAAGGTCGGGCCGGTCCGGCTGCTCGACAACGCGCCGCTACATTCCTGACCCGGCGCCCTGGCCGGTACCCCTGCCGTCGCCGGTGCCAGGCCGGCGTTGATAGGGGGTGTTGATGGGGGGTGGAGGGCTGTTGGGCCGGCAACTGATCCGATATGCTCAAATTATTGCCCCGGACCCTGGCATCGGCCCATCACGGCTATCCAGGAGGACCAAGTAAAAATGGGCAAAAGTCTCGCTACCCCCATCCGCGGGCTCGTGGACCGGGCCCGGTACCCGGCGCCTGACGCAAGCCCCCTTGCAGCGCAGGCGCTGGACATCATCTCGTCCATCCTCGAAGACCCTTCGCCCGGGCTGGCGGAAATAAAGCTCCGGCTCCGTCGCTGCCTGGCCGCTTATCCGCGGCGCCCGGAGCTGGCGTTGCTCGCCCACCTGATGGAGACATCCAGCCTGGTGAACCCGATGGGCGGCGAAACGCTGCCGTGATCTTGCGGCTGAACTGACCGGCGACGGTGGGTATCCTTAGGTGACCACACCACCGTTCCGGTTCAGCCAGCAGCCAACCCGGCGACAGCGGAATGAATCAGGAAACAGGGGCTCACCATGGACATTGCACCCGGGCTGGCGGGTGAAGAGGACCTGTGTGGCCCCTATCTGGAGAAACTGCCCGTTACCGGCGCCGCCGTATCCCTTTTCGGCGGCGCGACAGCTGAATCCCTGATCTGTGCCAGTGACGCTTTGGCTGCAAGGCTTGATGAACTGCAGTTCAGCCTGGGCGAGGGGCCCCGCTGGCGCGCGGTCCGGACCCGGCTGCCTGTGCTGGTTCCTGACGCACAAGGTGTTCCGCACCCGGAATGGCCGATGTTCCACAGGGCGATTAACGGGACGGACGCGGCTGCCCTGTTTGTCTTCCCGCTGACTATCGGCGCTGCGGACCTGGGCGTTGTTGAGCTTTATCACTCCGCCGCGGGAACGCTGAACAGGTCCCACCAGGCAACGGCGGCCACACTTGCCGGCCAGACGTCCTGGTACCTTTTGCGGAAGATCCTGACGATCGGCTCGCCGGACACGGACCCTGCCCTCGATCCACCCCTGATGTCGCGCCGTGAAATCCACCAGGCAACGGGCATGGTCCTTGCCCAGTCCGGCGCGACCGCGGCGGACTCATTGCTGTTGCTGCGCGCCTACGCGTTCGCCCATGACCTCACGCTGAGGGAGACGGCCCAGGCAGTGCTCGAAGGCCGCCTGAAGTTCGAGCCCGGCCATGGCGGCGGTCCTGGTGCCCGGCCCCTGCAGTAAAATAGCGACATGGCAACGACAACCCGCGCTGAGCGCGTCAGTGGGGCGTTCGTGAAGATCGCGGACACACTGGTTGCGGACTATGACGTCCTTGACCTGCTCCACACCCTGGTCGAGGAATCCGTGGGGCTCCTCGACATCGCGGCGGCGGGCCTGGTCCTGGCCGACCCCAGCGGGGAACTCCAGGTTTTGGCTTCAACCAGCGAGGAGAGCCAGTTGGTGGAAGTGCTCCAGTTGCGGGCCGGGGAAGGACCGTGCGTAGAGTGCTACGCAACCGGTAACCCGGTGACCGTTGAGGACATTCAGGTCCTTGACCGGTGGCCCCAATTCAAGGCGGCGGCGCTGTCCCAGGGGTTTCGTTCCGTACACGCCGTTCCCATGCGGATACACGGCCGGACTATCGGTGCCATGGGCCTCTTCGGTTCTGCGCCCGGTTCCCTGACTGCGGAGGATTCCGCCATTGGCCAGGCGCTGGCCGACGTCGCCACCATCAGCCTCATGCACGAACGCACCATCAGGGAAGCCGTCCTGGTGAACGAGCAGCTGCAGCGTGCGCTCAACAGCCGAATCTTGATTGAGCAGGCCAAGGGAGTCATCGCCCACACGGCCGGTGTGGACATGAACGAGGCCTTCTCGCTGCTCCGGAACCACGCCCGTGCACATAATGAAGGACTCCACGAGACCGCCAGCCGGATCGTGGACCGCAGCCTCACGCTTTAGCCGGGCCTGCTAATCCGAATCGTGCCTGCGCCCGGAACGGTGCCTGGCAGTCAGAGTGGCAGGTGCCCGCGGTACATGAGCTGCTCCAGCAGTGCCTGCTCCGGCTCGCCTGGATGCCGTGCGACGCAGCGGCGGAGCCGGGCCCGTGCCAGCTCTTCGCCGGGTGACTTGCCGCAGAGCACTTCGTCGATGACTTCCTGGGCCTGCCACCGGAGGGACTCGATGGCAAACTGCCGGATCTCATCCGGCGTGTCAACGGCCATCCAGGAGTCCGGATCCGAGGGCACGGCTGGGAACATCCGCTCTGCTGACATTGGGGCCTCCTTGCACCAACCCGAGGGGGCCGGTCAGGGCCTCCACGGCGTCAAAAAGCATGTTGGAAAAACACTACAACGGGAAAGACCGGTCTGTCTCCCTCCGCAGTAGACTGAAGATCCTATGAGTCCAGAGGCAGAAGTCCCTCCGACCCCCGTGCCGGCACCGGTGGCGTCAACTGAGGGCAATGCAAATTCCGTGGACCGGATCATGGCGGTGGCCTATGAGCTTTTTTCCCAGCGGGGCGTGCGGGATGTTGGCGTCAATGAGCTTATTGAACGGTCCGGGGTAGCCAAGGCGACCTTCTACCGGCACTTCCCCTCCAAGGATTCGCTGGTCCTGGCCTTCCTGGAGCAGCGGGACAGGCAATGGACAGTGGGCGCCATCGTCTCGGAGGCCCGCCGCCGGGGAAGCACGCCCGCCGATCAGCTGCTGGCCATCTTCGACGTGTTTGGCGACTGGTTCCTCCGGGAGGACTTTGAAGCCTGCTCCTTCATCAACATCCTGCTCGAGATGGGCCCGGCCCATCCACTGGGGCAGGCAAGCATCGACTACCTGGCAAAGATCCGCGGGCACGTGCAGGCCTTGGCCGAAGAAGCGGGGCTGCAGCGGCCGGAGGAGTTTGCCCGGTCCTGGCACATCCTCATGAAGGGCTCGATCATCTCGGCCACCGAAGGGGACATGCAGGCCGCCAAGCGCGCGCAGCAGATGGCCGGCTGGCTGATCCAGCACCACAGGGGCTAGAAGCTGAGCTCCGGCGTCCGGGGAGCGGAAGTGCTGGACCGCACCACTAACCGGGTCTCCATCAGCTCATCGGCCGGCCCGGCAGTCTCCGCATCATCCTGCACCAGCGCCAGCAGGCGCTCCACCGCCCGCATTCCCTGGTCACGGGGAAACTGGTCGATGGTGGTCAGGCCGAGGATTTCGCCCATCTCATGGCCGTCCACGCCAATGACGGACAGCTCGTCGGGGATCCGCAGCCCGAGGTCGCGGGCCGCCAGCATTGCGCCGAAGGCCATTTCATCGGAGGCGCAGAAGATCGCGGTCGGCCGTTCCTCGGCGTCCGCCAGCAGGTGCTTTGTCTCCTTGTACGCGCCGTTCGCCGAGTAGTCGGAGATCAGGGACCACGCCTCGTGGACCGGCAGTCCTGCCGCGGCCATGGCTTCCTCGTATCCGGCGCGGCGGCCGCTGGAGATCTCGAAATTCCTTCCATACTCCTGCTCGCCGCCGAGGTGGGCCACCCGGGAGTGTCCAAGGCTGATCAGGTGGTTTGTTGCGCGGCGGCCCACCTCCACATCGTCGATCCGGAGGGTGGGAATCCCCGGAAGC
Organism: Pseudarthrobacter sp. GA104; assembly: GCF_009741265.1. Lineage (GTDB taxonomy): Bacteria > Actinomycetota > Actinomycetes > Actinomycetales > Micrococcaceae > Arthrobacter. The sequence continues at coordinate 1,873,437 of NZ_WOWL01000001.1, read as the reverse complement.
GGGCCGCCCACGCCCACCACCGGGATTCCGGCAGCGAGGATCTGTTCGGTCTCGTGGGCGTTGAGCTGCAGCGAGACTGCCAGGACGCCGTCGAGCCGTTTGCGCAGCAGGAAATCCCCCAGCACCGATTCCCGGTACCGGTCGCCCTGGAAGTCGTAAAGGGTGAGATCGTAACCGGCATCCATCAGGGCGGAATTGGCGCCCTCCAACAGCGTGGCGAAGTACCACCGGTTGACGAAGGGCAGCACCACGCCAATGTTGTGGCTGCGGCCGCTCGCCAGGCTTGAGGCGTGGTAGGACATGACGAAGCCAAGCTCGCTGGCTGCCTCGGTCACGGCCTGCCTGGCCCGGCTTGAAACACTGCCCTTGCCGCTCAACGCACGCGACGCCGTCGCCTGTGAAACCCCCGCCAGACGCGCTACGTCCCTAATTCCTGCCACTGACCCTCTGCTGTTCCGCTTGGCGCCATGCGCAGCCAAATGCACTGCGCAGGACCCAGCTTACGCTGGTCAGCAGCGTCCCCATCCGTGCTAAGCAGGATGTCCAAGCGAGGCAGGTCAACCGGCTCTGCGCCCATATTCATCATCACCAGCACGCCGTTGTTGGCAAACATGATGCAGTCTGGCGACGTGAAACCGTCAACCCAGGCCAGGGAGCCGGCGCCGAGCTTCAGGCCACGGCGAAGCCCCAGTGCACGGGTGTACAGGGACAGGGCGGAGGACCCGTCCTGCCGCTGCGCGTCCCGGGACAATGCTGCCCAGCCCTCAGGCTGCGGCAGCCAGGACTCACCTGTGCTGTTGAAGCCGAATGCCGGTGCGGCCGCCTGCCACGGCAGGGGTACCCGGCAGCCGTCGCGGCCGATGCGTTCTCCGGCGGTCCGCCGGAAGGAGGGGTCCTGGCGGAACGTGTGGTCCATGGTGGTGTGGTCCGGCAGGCCCAGCTCCTCACCCTGGTACAGGTAGACGCCGCCGGGCAGCGCGAGCATAAGCATCGACGCGGCAACCGCACGGCGCAGGCCAAGCTCAGCGTCCGGCTGGACGTCTTCCGCGCCCAGGCCGTCACCGGGCCGGGCAGGGGGCTCGACGATGCCGAAGCGCGTGGCGTGCCGGACGACGTCGTGGTTCGAAAGCACCCACGTGGTGGGCGCGCCCACGGAGTCGAACATCCGCAGTGAGCTTTCAATGACCGCACGCAGCCTGGCGGGATCCCAAGGTGTGCCAAGGTACGCGAAGTTGAAGGCCTGGTGCATCTGGTCCGGCAGGACCCAGTTGGTCAGCCGGGACAGGGGGTCGATGCTTGCTTCGGCACAGAGGATGCGCTCGCCGTCGAACTCGGCAAGGACCTCGCGCCACCGCCGGTAGATGTCGTGGATTTCCGGCTGGCCGAACATCGGCGCCAGGTGGCCCGGGAAGTCTTCGGTGCTGACGCCGTCTGGCCGTCCATGCCAGTCCGGCAGTCCGTCCGCCTTGACCAGGGCGTGGGCTACGTCCACCCGGAAGCCGGCAACGCCGCGGCTGAGCCAGAAACGCAGGATGCGCTCAAATTCGGCATGCACGGCGGGGTTGTCCCAGTTGAAGTCGGGCTGGGAGGAATCGAAGAGGTGCACGTACCACTGGCCCGGCTCGCCGGACGGCTCCGTAATGCGGGTCCAGGCCGGTCCGCCGAAGTGGGACTGCCAGTTGTTGGGCGGCAGTTCCCCGGTGTCACCGCGGCCGTCCCGGAAGACGAACATGTCCCGTTCGGGGCTTCCCGGACCTGCCGCCAATGCGGCCTGGAACAGCGCGTGGTCCGAGGAGCAATGGTTTGGCACCAGGTCGATGATGACCCGGATGCCCAGGGAATCCGCCCGGGCAACCAGGGCGTCGAAGTCGCCAAGGGTGCCGAACACGGGGTCGACGTCGCAGTAATCGGCAACGTCGTAGCCGCCGTCCCGCTGCGGCGAGACATAGAAGGGCGACAGCCAGACGGCGTCGATGTCGAGCTCAGCCAACTGGTGAAGCTCGGCTGTGATGCCCGGAAGATCACCTTGTCCATCGCCGTTCAGGTCCCGGAACGAGCGCGGGTAGATCTGGTAAATCACCGAGGACCGCCACCACTCAGAGCCTTCGTCTGCCGTGTGGACGGGTACCAGGCGGGCGGCGGAGAGGTCAGGCTCTACGGGGGAAAGTGTGTTCGTCATCGGGCCATCGTAGCCGTAATTGCACCAAGAATGGAAAGGCTTCCAAGAAGTTGAGACCGATGCTTCCCGTGACAGGGGCGCGTCTTGAGCCACCTAACGTGTAAGCAATGGTGCATGTGACGCCATTTTCGTGAAGGGCTGGACAATAAAAAATGGAAGCGCTTACAGTTGGGTGACGCAAATCACCAGCCGGCTCCCTTCCGCGGAGAAACGGCACGCTTTCAAAGGAGAAACATGAGTAGGATTCAGGGTGCTCTCGCGGTCACCGCAACCGCGGTGCTGCTGCTTACGGGGTGCGGAAACGGCGCCGAACCAAAGCAGGCAGCCTCATCAGCACCGGCCGCGGCGGGGTCCACCGCCGCCCCCGAGCGGGCGGATGCCGACCTGGTGATCTGGACGGACAACCTGAAGGCCGATTCGATCCGCGCATTCGCCGAGGATTTTGCGGCTGACAACGGCATCAGCGTGGCCGTCCAGGTCATCTCGGGCGAGTTCCAGACCGCCCTTGTGACGGCAAATGCTGCAGGCAATGGCCCCGATGTTTTCACCGGAGCGCACGACATGATCGGCAATCTCGTCCAGAACGGCTCCATTGATCCGCTGCAGATTGCCCCGGACCAGCTCAAGGGCTACGCCGAGACGGCAGTGAAGGCTGTGACCTATAACCAGTCGGTGTACGCACTGCCGTATGGAATCGAAACCCTCGGCCTGTTCCGCAACACAGACATCGTCCCTGAGGCGCCCCTGACCTTGGAGGATGCCTTCGCCAAGGGACAGGAGGCTGTGGCCGCCAAGAAGGCGGAAGTTCCTTTCAGCTTGCCGCAAGGGAACAGCGGCGACGCCTACCACATGCAGCCGTTGTACACGTCAATGGGCGGTTACCTCTTCGGTTCGACACCACAGGGTGACCCTGATCCGTCTGACCTGGGTGTGGGTGCTGAAGGCTCTGTCGCTGCTGCCAAGAAGATTCACGCCCTTGGGGAAGCGGGCAGCGGCATCCTGAAGCGCTCCATCAGCGTTGACAATTCGATCTCTTTGTTCGCTGACGGCAAGGCGCCGTACCTTGTTGCCGGTCCTTGGGCCCTGAACCAGGTTGAAAAAGCGGGAATCCCCTTCGAGGTGACACCCATTCCCGGTTTCGAGGGACAGGCCGCTGCCCAGCCCTTCGCCGGCGTTCAGGGCTTCTACGTCGCTTCGAAAGGAAAGAACGAAGCCTTCGCCCACGAGTTCGTGGAGAACGCGATGAACACCGAAGCGGGCATGACGCAGATGTTCGAAGGCGCAAAGCTGCCGCCGACCATGACCACGGTCCGGGAAAAAATCGCGGGCCAAAACCCCGCCATTGAGACGTTTGCCTCCGCAGCGGAGTCCGCCCAGCCCATGCCGGCCATTCCTGAAATGGCTGCCGTCTTCGCCCCCCTCGGCCAGGCTTTTGCGGCCCTCGTGGGCGGCGCTGACCCGGAAAGCACGATGCGCTCCGTGCGGGAAACCATCGCTGCTGCAATCGGCAAGTAGCAAACAGGCCCAGGTGGCCGTTGCACAAGTCTTCGGCCCCCTGGGCCCTGCTGCCCAGATTGACCTCCAGGAGAACCCCCCCATGATCAAAACACTCACGCGCCTGCAGCGTCCCTCGTCGGCTGCAGCAAACGATCCCGGCACCCGTCGTGACATCACGACCAAACCGGTGTCCCTCTTTGCCAAAATCCTTGCACTGGGTACCGTTGCCGGCTCAGCCGCAGCACTTACCCCGGCCCTTATCGCTACAGGAAAGTGGGGCTTCCTCGCGGCGGTCTGGGGCATCGCCGGCATCCTGCTGCTGACATATATCACCGGCCGCGGTGTGCCTGCCAAGTACCTTGTGCCCGGCGCGCTCCTCCTGGTGGTCTTCCTGGTGTACCCCATCGTGATGACGTTCCAGATGTCCACAACCAACTTTGGTGACGGAACCAGGACGTCAAAGGAAGAAACCATCTCGCAAATCATCGGCGCTTCAGTCGTTCAAAGCCCTGATTCGCCGCGCTACAACCTCTCCGTGGCGACTGAAGGAAATCCCGCGACCGGACCGTACGCTTTTCTGCTTGTGGAGCCCAAAAGCGGATCAGTGTTCCTTGGCACCCCCGGAGACGGGCTGCGGGAGCTTGAACCGGCCGACGTCACCGTCAGCGGCGGGTTCGTCACTGCGGCCGAGGGCTACCAGCTCCTGACGCCCCAAGAGGTCAACAGCGCCAGCGACGCGCTGAAAAATCTTGCGGTGCCCACGGACCGTGGCGCCATCCGGCAGCTGGGCATCCGCCAGGCCTTCGAGGGCGCCTCGCCGCTCACATACGACGAAGCCCGCGATGTCATCTCAAACACGGTGACCGGCGTGGACTACGCACCCGTCCTGCAGGGCGACAAGGAGTACTTCGTCGACGGAGAAGGAAAGCGGCTGTCCGACCAGTCCTGGCTGGCAGATGTGGGGTTCGCCAACTATCAGCGCATCTTCACAGACACAAGAATCAGCTCCGATTTCCTGCAGATCTTCGCATGGACCTTCATCTTCGCAACGGTCTCGGTCGCGGGAACTTTCCTGCTTGGGCTCGGCCTCGCTGCCGCGCTCAACGATCCGCGGATCAAAGGCCAGCGCTTCTACCGGGCCATCCTCATCCTGCCCTACGCCATCCCGGGGTTTATCGCCCTGCTGGTCTGGTCCAGCTTCTGGAACAAAGACTTCGGCCTGATCAACAACGCCTTGGGCCTGGACCTGAACTGGCTCGGCGACCCCTTCCTGGCCAAGGCAGCCATCCTCCTGACCAATTTCTGGATGGGATTCCCCTACATGTTCCTGGTGTGCACCGGAGCCCTCCAGGCGATCCCCGCAGACCTGAAGGAAGCATCACGTATTGACGGCGCCAGCGGATTCCTGGGCTTCCGGAAAATCACGTTCCCACTGCTCCTGGTCACTGTCGCCCCCTTGCTGGTATCGACCTTCGCCTTCAATTTCAACAACTTCAACGCCATCTACCTGTTGACCGAAGGCGGGCCCTTCGATCCCGCCAACCCGACGGCGGGAGCAACTGACATCCTGATCAGCTACACCTACCGCCTGGCCTTCGGAGGGCAGGGCGCACAGCTTGGCTTTGCGGCAACCGTGTCAGTGCTGCTGTTCGTCATCACCGGCATCATCGCCGCAATTCAGTTCCGTTTCACGCGCACCCTGGAAGAGGTGAACTGATGTCGTCTGCCCAGACACGTCTCGCTCCGGTACCCCAGCAGGAACCGCAAAAGACTCCGGAGTCCCGCCGCAGGCACCCGAGAAACCGATGGTTCAAAGAAGTTGGATGGCGTCACCTTGTGGCAATCGCGGCGGTGTCCGTAGCCCTGTTCCCCGTGCTGTTCATTGTCTCGGCCGCGCTGAACCCGCTGGGCACGGTGGCGTCCACCAGCCTGATTCCCCGTGAAGTGAGCTTCGTGCATTTCGAAGCCCTCTTCACGGACCCCAACCGTCCTTACCTCCGCTGGTTTGCCAACACGCTGATCATCAGTACTGTCGTCACACTTGGCCAGATTCTGTGCAGCGCCCTGGCAGCATACGCCTTTTCGCGCTTCCGCTTCAGCGGCCGGCGAATTGGCTTGCTCAGCCTTCTCCTCATCCAGATGTTCCCCCAGTTCCTCGCCGTAGTGGCGCTGTACCTCATGTTCACTTCCATCGGTGACGTCATTCCCCAGCTGGGCCTCAACACGCTCCTGGGCTACGGGCTCCTGCTCATGGGTGGCGCACTCTCGCAGGTGTGGCTCATCAAGGGATTCTTCGACTCGGTGCCGAAGGAGCTGGACGAGGCAGCAATCATGGACGGAGCGGGCCACGCCACCGTGTTCTTCCGCGTCATCTTCCCCCTGATAACCCCGATCCTGGCAGTCACCGGCCTGCTGTCCTTCATCGGCGTGCTGGGCGAATTTGTCCTGGCATCAATCTTCCTCACCGATAACGACGTCAAGACCCTGGCTGTCGGACTGTACGCCACCATCGACGCTGACCGGTCCGGGAACCTCGGCGTGTTCGCCGCAGGAGCCCTCCTCACCAGCCTGCCCGTGGTCCTGCTCTTCCAGTTCCTGCAAAAGTTCATCACCGGAGGACTCACCGCCGGGGCGGTCAAGGGATGAGCGCCACGCAGCTGTGGGACCATCCACACCATGACGGTTCCGCAATGTACGTTTCCAACCCCACTCCTGAACTGGGGGACGCAGTCACGGTGTTCCTTCGGGTTCCCCGCGCCAGCGGCGTAACGAAGGCCCTGCTGCGCGTATGCATAGACGGCGAACAGGCGCTGCTTGAGACGAGCATCGATCGTCAAAACGCGGACGAGTTCTGGCTGAAGGCTGATTTCCCGCTGGAGAACCCGGTGGTGAACTACCGCTGGCTGCTCGACGGATCCCCGAGCGGGTACCAGTGGTTCAACGGGACTGGCCTGCACACCCGCGACGTAACGGACGCCTGCGACTTCCGCATCACCGCCTACTCCCCGCCCCCCGCCTGGGGAAACAGTGCCGTCCTCTACCAGATTTTCCCGGACCGGTTTGCAAAATCAGTGGACCGGCCGGCACCGGACTGGGCCATCCCCGAGGACTGGGGAAACAAAGTGATCGGGCGGGGACCCGAAACTCCGTACCAATACTTCGGCGGAGACCTCGACGGAATCACCACCCGCCTGGAACACATTGCCTCCTTGGGGGCCGACACCGTGTATCTGACACCGATATTTCCCGCCCGTTCAAACCACCGGTACGACGCATCCAGTTTCGACCAGGTGGATCCCTTGCTTGGCGGGGATGCAGCTCTGCGCCGCCTCTCCGGGGCCCTGCATGACCGCGGCATGCGCCTGCTTGGTGACCTGACGACCAACCACTGCGGGGACGCCCACGAATGGTTCAGGACAGCGGTTGAAGATCCGCAAAGCGTCGAAGCGGGATTCTTCCTCTTCACCAACCACCCTGATGAGTACGTGTGCTGGTTCGGGCATAAATCGCTGCCGAAGTTCAACCACAGCGATCCGGAATTGCGTCGGCGCCTGTACGAGGGCGAGGATTCCGTCGTGGCCCGCTGGCTGGGACCGCACGGATTCGACGGCTGGCGCATCGACGTCGCCAACATGACGGGGCGGCACGGCACGACCGACCTCAACCACATGGTGTCCACCACGCTGCGCCGGACCATGGCTGAAGCCGATCCGGAGGCGCTGCTGCTGGCCGAACACAGTCACGACGCATCACAGGACCTGCAGGTGGATGGCTGGCATGGCGTGATGAATTACGCCGGTTTCACGCGCCCGGTATGGCAATGGCTGAAGCCGCCAACCGCCGTACCGCTGGAGCCAGGGCCGTTCGTGTCCATCCCCCGGCTCTCCGGGAAAGACGTGGTCGGCTCAATGCGGGACTTCGCCGCGGCCGTACCCTGGCGCGCGGCCGCGCACGCCCTCAACCTTGTTGGGTCCCACGACACGTTCCGGGTGAGCACCCTGCTCGGGGACCCGCGGCTGGTCACGGTGGCCTTTGGACTGTTGGCCACGATGCCAGGGATCCCCATGCTGTGGGCGGGAGATGAGATCGGACAGGAGGGCGTGAACGGTGAAGATGGCCGCCGCCCCTTCCCCTGGGACAAACCGGATGAATGGGATCATGGCAGGCTGGCCACCACCCGTGCTCTTTTCCAAACGCGGAAACAGTCGGAAGCCCTTCGACAGGGCGGACTGCGGTGGCTGGCAATCGGAGATGATGCTTTTGCCTTCCTTCGTGAATCAGCCAACGAAACGGTGCTGATCCACGCCTCCCGGGCCGACCATGCCGCCATCAGGGTTCCCGCCCAGGTCGTCGGAACCAGCCTGCGCGGCCTGGCAGGAACCCCGGACCTTCACGCTGCGGCAGATGGAATGGTCACCCTGCCCGGCGCAGGGCCGGGTTTTGCCATGTGGAGCTGTGACCCGTCCGCTTAAGGGCACTGCTCTGCGGCAGAGAAAATGCTCAGCTTGCTTATCACTTTCGGTGTTCCTAGGCTGGAAACTGTCAGGCAATAGCTTCCGGGGCGTGGTCCGGTGCCCACAAGGCGCCGGACCGGCCTCAGTCGAGGAGGAACAATGTCAGAACAGAGCATCGCAGGCAAGAAGGTCGCATTCCTGTTGACCGACGGCGTCGAGCAGGTTGAACTCACCAGCCCGTGGCAGGCAGTCAAGGACGCCGGCGGCCAGCCCACCCTGGTGGCCCCGAAGAGCGGCAAGCTGCAGGGTTTCAAGGGCACGGAGAAGGGCGACACGTTCGACGTCGACCTGACCGTTGCCGAGGCCAACGCCGGTGACTTTGACGCCCTGGTGCTTCCCGGCGGCGTCGTCAACGCCGACCACCTCCGCGTGGACAAGGATGCCCAGAGCTTCACCCGCAGCTTCTTTGAACAGCACAAGCCGGTGGCCTCCATCTGCCACGGGCCCTGGCTCCTCATTGAGGCCGGCGTGCTGCGCGGACGGAACGTCACCTCCTACCACACGCTCCAGACCGACCTGAAGAACGCGGGCGCCAACTGGACCGACGAGGAAGTGGTGGTGGACCAGGGCCTGGTGACCAGCCGCAAGCCGGACGACCTGCCAGCCTTCAACGCCAAACTGGTTGAGGAAATCGCGGAAGGCCGGCACGCGGGCCAGACCGCCTAGTTCCGGATCCGACCCCGGCAGTTCCCTCAGGCTTCAGAAAAAGTTCCGGTGCGGAGGAATTACTCCACCCGGTAGAGTGTTGGCACCTGCAGCGGCCATGTCCGCGCATCATCCATACACTCCCTGAGGGAACACCCATGTCTACCGAAGTTTCTCCAAACGCCAAGGGGCAGTCAGTCCAGACCGATGGAACCAGGCCTGCCGCGCCGGAGAAGATGTCCCGTGAATCGGTGACCATCATCAGCACGCTGCTGGTGGCCACCTTCGTGGTGATCCTCAACGAGACCATCATGAACGTGGCCCTGCAGCGGCTCATGGTGGACCTCCGGGTGGATGCGCCCACAGTCCAGTGGCTCTCCACCGGCTTCATGCTCACCATGGCCGTTGTCATCCCCACCACGGGGTTCATCCTGCAGAGCCTCTCCACGCGCGCCGTCTTCCTGCTCGCCATGGGGCTCTTTGCCGGCGGTACCGCGCTCGCTGCGGCAGCTCCCGGATTTGAGGTCCTGCTGCTGGCGCGCATCGTCCAGGCGGGCGGCACGGCCATCATGCTGCCGCTGCTGATGACCACCATCCTCACCCTGGTCCCGCTGGCCAGGCGCGGGGCCGTAATGGGCAACGTCAGCATCGCCATTTCCGTGGCTCCGGCCATGGGCCCCACGGTGTCCGGGCTGATCCTTGAGCATTTCACCTGGCGTTTTATGTTCGTGTTCGTCCTCCCGGTGGCCCTCGTGGCGCTCGCCATCGGCGCGAAGTACCTGACCAACGTGGGGGAGACGGAGAAGACCAGGCTCGACTTCCTCTCGGTCCTCCTGACCGTCCCCGCGTTCGGCGGGCTGGTCTACGGGCTCAGCCAGATCGGCGGCGGCCACGGCGGCCAGGCCGGTCCGGGAGCGCCCGCCATCGCCGCGCTGGTGATCGGCGTCGCCAGCCTCGCCGTGTTCGTGCTTCGCCAGGTGCGGCTGCAGAAGGCCGAAGCCCCGTTGCTGGACCTGCGCGCCTTCAACTTCCGCATGTTCACTGTCTCGGTCCTGCTGATGGTGGTGGCCATGATGGCGCTGTTCGGCGGCGTGATCCTGCTGCCGCTCTACCTGCAGGAAATCCGCGGCCTCGGCTCCCTTGAGACAGGACTGGCCCTGCTGCCCGGTGGCCTTGCCATGGGCCTGCTCGGCCCGGTCATCGGCCGGCTGTTCGACAAAGTGGGGCCGCTGCCGCTGACCGTCACGGGTTCCATCCTGATGGTTTTGTCCCTGTGGCAGTTTTCCATGCTCGACGCCGGCACGTCCGTTGCGTGGATCGTCACCTTGCACGTGGGGCTGAGTTTTGGCCTGGCACTGCTGTTCACGCCGGCGTTCACCACCGGCCTGAACCCGCTGCCGCCGCACCTCTACTCGCACGGGTCCGCGATCATGAGCACCACGCAGCAGGTGGCGGGCGCAGCCGGCACAGCCCTGCTGGTGTCGATCTTCGCGGTGGTCTCGGCAGCGTCCGGCCTCGTGGCGGGGATGAGCGCCGCGTTCCTGACGGCAACCGTCATAGCCTTTGCCGCCGTCGTACTTTCCGCGATGATGCGCAAGACCGAAGGTGCCGGGCCGGGTCACGCCGCCCACTAACCCGCCCCCGGCCTGCCCAACTGAGTAGCGCCAAGTGTCGTTTTGACCGCTCAAAACGACACTTGGCGCTACCTACTTGGGCTAGCCGGCGAAGAAGTCCGCGAGCACCTTGATGAGCTTGTCCGGGGCCTTGATGACGCCGTCGTGGCCCAGGCCCGGGAGGATCGTGTAGCTGGAGCCGGAGAGGACGTCGTGGATCTGGCCGCAGGCCACGCCGAAGTACGCCGGGCTCTTTTCGCCCACCACGATCAGGGTTTCCAGCGGCAGTGCCAGGAACGGCTCGGCCGGCATGTCCGCCGCGATGATGGCCTTGATTTCCCGGACGCCGGTGCGCATCAGCTCGCGCTGCTGCCTGCCCTCGGTGGTGCCGGCCGTGAGCTTGTTGGCGAGCGTCAGCATCGAGAGCGGCATGCGGGACGAAAACGAGCCCCCGGCTTCAAGCCCGCGCTGCAGGACGGCGAGGGCGCGGTCATCGTCGCCGGCGGCAGCTGCCCGCTCGTACTCGGCCGTCCAGTCAGCCTTGACGCTGTGGTTCACGGAGACCGCGGGGTCGTACACGGCCAGCCGCTCCACCGGCAGGGTCCGCGCCGCGTGCAGGGCAACGGCCCCGCCGAAGCTGTGGCCGAAGACGTCCGTGCTCGCGGTGTGTTTCATGACCGTGTCCAGGTCGCGGATGTCCACGTCCAGCGTGTAGTCCTCCGGCTGGGGCGATGACGAACCGCGGCCGCGCCGGTTGAACGTGTGCACCGGACGGCCCAGCGCCGCGCTGAGCTTCTGCGCAAACTTCGTGTAGTCCGCTGCGGTCACCATGGAAGGCGGGACAATAACAACGCCCGAACCGGCGGAAGCGAGTTCCGTGCCCGTGGAGAAGAGCTCCAGCGTGCCGCCGTCGGGGGTCCTGATGTTCTCACGCGTCATGTTCCGAGCCTAGCTGAGCAACCTGAAGGCAAGCATCACGCGCGCTGCACCCCTGGAGACATTTTCGCCTCAGGCTGCGCCGGGATGGTCAGCCCAGTTGTCCTATGAGCACTGTGCTCTGCTCCCGGATGGCAGGGAGTTCTTCGGCCAGCCCGCAGAGGATGAGCCCCGCGTCGGCCGCCTGGAGCGGCGATTCCGAGGTTGCCAGTCCGTCTGCACGCAGGTTGACCAGGGATTCGACGAGGCGGAACGCCAGGTCGCCGGGGTTCCCCGAAGCTGCGGCAGGACCCGCCGGGGACACGGCGGCGCCCAGTTCCCCGTACAGGTTCCGCAGTTCCTGCCGGTCCGCCAGGAACCGCGCGAACCGGCCGCCGCGGGTTTCGGGCAGGTGGTACAGGATTCCGAGGTTCCAGCGGGAGCTGCACAGTTGCGTGCCGTCATAAAGGGCGACGGCGTGAAGCCGGCTTCCCGGCGTCCCCTCACCGGGGGGCAGGTCGGCTACCGCGCGGGCAAACTTCAGCCCGCCCAGCACGGTCCCCTCCAGCAGGTCCTCGAGGATGTCGTCCTTGGTTTTGAAGTGGTGGTACAGCGAGGACTGCCTGATCCCCACAGCGTCGGCAATGGACCGGGTGGAGGTGTTGGCGAAGCCGTGCGTCGTGAAAAGCTCGGCCGCCGCATCCAGGATTTCGTCCCGTGCAGTCGCCCCTGGCCTGGAGGGCTGTTGGCTGCGGGGGCGTCCCGGTCCGGCTGAAGTCACGGCATCATTCTTGCACCCGGGCGGGTACGCCTTCGCCACCCCGGGCGGAGGTGAGGAGGCGGAAATACCGTGGAAACAAGATGTCCATGCGCCTTTTACAGAGGCGAAACTCGTTGGGGACATCGCGCTGGAAAACTATCAATTGACCGGTATTCCGCAGCTTTCGGCCGAGTGCTGCAGAACCGGCGGCCCCCGCCATTCCAGCCCACGGAGAATCCGATGACCTCAACCATTGCTCCCGCCGTCCACGCGGACGACGCGGATCTGACGTCCCTTGGCTACCAACCCACCCTCCACCGGAAACTCGGCCGCTACGCTTCCTTTGCCGCCGGCTTTTCCTTCGTCTCGATCCTGACCACCATCTTCCAGCTGTTCGCCTTCGGCTACTCCTTCGCGGGGCCGGCCTTCTTCTGGACCTGGCCGGTGGTACTGGTGGGCCAGCTCCTCGTTGCCCTCAACTTCGCGGAACTCGCCGCCCGCTACCCGCTGTCCGGAGCCGTGTACCAGTGGGCCCGCCGCGTCGGGGGAGAGGGAGTGGGCTGGTTCGCCGGCTGGTTCATGGCCATTGCCCAGGTGGTGACAGCCGCCGCCGCCGCGATCGCCCTGCAGGTGGTGCTGCCCCAGCTCTGGGACGGCTTCCAGATAGTTGGCGGTGACCCCGCGCTCAACACCGTCAGCGGAGCGGCCAACGCCGTCATCCTCGGTGCAGTCCTCCTGGTGGCCACCACCATCATCAACTCGCTCGGCGTCAAGCTGATGGCCCACGTCAACTCGGTGGGCGTCACCTGCGAGATCGTCGGCGTCGTGGCCGTCATCCTCGCCCTCATCAGCGCAGCCCAGCGCGGACCTGAGGTTGTTGCGGACACCACCGTGCTCCAGACATCCGAGCTCGGCGCCGTGGGAGCCTTCCTGGTGTCCGGCCTGATGGCCGCCTACGTGATGGTGGGCTTCAACTCCGCCGGCGAACTCTCGGAAGAAACCAAGGACCCGCGCCGGACAGCGCCGCGCACCATTCTTTCCGCCCTGCTCATCTCGGGCATCGGCGGCGCCCTGATGATCATCACGGCCCTGATGGCCGCCCCAAGCCTCGACGACGGCCGCCTTGCCACCGAGGGCCTGCCCTACGTCCTCACCGCCGTCCTGGGCACGTTCTGGGGCAAGGTCCTGCTGGTGGACGTGGCCATCGCCATCTTCGTCTGCACCCTGGCCATCCAGACCGCCGGTTCCCGGCTGGTGTTCTCCATGGCCCGCGACGGCAAGCTGCCCGCGTCCGCCCTGCTGTCGACAGTCCACCCCACCCGGGGTACGCCCATGTGGCCGTCGATCGCCATCGGCGCCCTGGCCGTCGGCGTCCTTGCCATCAACGTTGGCAACGCCGCCCTGTTCACCACCCTCTGCAGCGTTTGCATCGTCATGGTCTACATCGCCTACCTCCTGGTCACCGTGCCGCAGCTCCTCAACAGGCTCCGCGGCGACTGGAACCGGGTGGGGCAGGCGCTGCCTGAAGGACTCTTCTCGCTGGGCCGCTGGGGGCTCCCGGTGAACATCCTCGCCGTCCTCTATGGGGCCGTCATGGTGGTCAACCTTGCCTGGCCGCGTCCGGAGGTCTACGACCCCTCCGGCGAAAACGGACTCCTCCTTTACTCAGCGCCGCTGATGGTCGCCGTCGTCCTGCTCCTGGGGATGTGGGTCCGACGCCGGAACCTGGCTTCGAAGGCCTGACGCGCCGGAGCTCCACCCCGGCTTGCGGAACAACAGCTCCGGGAACAACCACACGCAACGAACCGCGCTCCAGAACAACACGGGATAGACATGACACAAGTAACCGAAAGCCCGGCATCGGCCGGCACCGCCACCACGGCAGGCGCCCGCGCCCACGCCCGGGAGCAGCACGGCAGGACCGTTGACACGATGCGGTTTGTGCCCGCCGCCTCCGCGCCCGACCGCCTGACCGCCGGCCTCACCGGGGACGCCGCCGCCCAGCCCACGTGGGCCGAATCCCTCGCCTTCGGGCGCTACACCACCATGACCCTGGCCCGGGGCACCAGGATCAGGCTCACGGACACCTCCGGCGACGCCTGCGTGCACGCCCTCCTCTACCGCGCCGGAGCCCTGCACGAGCGGCTCAACATCGCGGACACCGTCAAGGTGCCCTGGCAGGCCTACCCCTCAACAGGCCACCCGCTGCTTTCCGACGCCGGCCGCCTGATGGCCACGATCGTCGCCGATGCCTCCTCCCGCCACGACGCCCTGACGGGCGCCACCACACTGGCGGGCAACACGGCACGGTACGGTGCGGGCACCGCCCACAGTGGATCCCCTGCCGCCCGCGAGCTGCTTACCCTTGGAGCGCTCAAGAACGGCCTTGGCCCGCGTGACGTGGCGCCGTCGCTGACCCTCTTCAAGGGCATCACCGTGGACCCCGCCGGCAGCATCACCTTCACCGGGAGCGCCGGGCCGGGCGCCGCCGTCGAACTCCTGCTCCAGCTGGACACCGTGCTGGTACTGGCCAACACCGCCCACCCCCTGGACCCGCGACCTGACTTCACCGGGACTGCCGTCGACATCGTGGCCTGGCATGCGCCGCTGGACCTGGCGGCACTGGAATCCGGAGCGCTCACCGGGCCCCTGGCTCCCGAACACCTGCAGGCACTGCACAACACCGAACACGATCTGACCGCGAGGAACGCCCGATGAATACCGCCACCTCCGCCGCTCCCGCAGCAGGCGCCCGCGACATTGCCCTGGCTCCCGGCGACGTGGTCCTCGACGAGCTCGTCGAGGCCCGCGGCCCCTGGTCCGCCGTCGTCTCCGCCGGCGACGTGCTGACCATTGTGGACCTGGAAGGCAACCAGGCCGTGGACTGCCTGCTGTACGCGGCAGACGACACCTCCGTGCGGTACTCCGCCGCCGTCACCATTGCGCAACAGCAGTCGATTGTCCTGACCACGGGTTCCGTCCTGCGGGCGGAAACCGGCGCGCCCCTGATGACCGTCGTTGCGGACGAGGTGGGCGTGCACGACACCATCGGCGGCGCCTGCTCACAGGAATCCAACACCCTCCGCTACGGCCAGCACACCCGCGAACAGCACGCCTGCGTGGAGAACTTCCTGATCGAGGGCTCGCGCTGGGGCCTGTGCAAACGGGACCTGGTGTCCAACATCAACTGGTTCATGAACGTCCCGGTGGACCCGGACGGCGCCCTGGGCATCGTGGACGGGCTGTCCGCGCCCGGGAAGCGCGTGGCGCTGCGGGCCGAGGTGGACACCCTGGTCCTGGTGTCCAACTGCCCGCAGGTCAACAACCCCTGCAACGGCTTCAACCCCACCCCCGTCCGCATGATCGTCACCCGGCCGGAGGCTGCGCTGTGAACTCCATTGACACGTCGAACACGTTCGACACCCTCCTGATCGCCAACCGCGGCGAAATCGCCTGCCGCATCATCGAATCCGCGAAGAAGCTGGGACTGCGCACCGTTGCCGTCTTCTCCGAGGCGGACCGCGGCGCCAAGCACGTCCGGCTCGCCGACGAGGCTGTACTGCTGGGGCCCGCGCCGGCCAAGGAGTCCTACCTCCGGGTGGACGCAATCCTGGCGGCGGCAAAGGAAACCGGCGCCGGCGCCATCCATCCCGGCTACGGCTTCCTCTCCGAGGACGCCGCCTTCGCCGAGGCCGTGGAAGCGGCGGGACTTGTCTTCGTGGGCCCTACCGCCGAGCAGCTGCGCATCTTCGGCACCAAGCACACAGCGCGCGACGCCGCGCGGGCAGCCGGGGTGCCGATGATCGCCGGTTCAGGGCTGCTTGGGGACGTGGACGACGCCGTTGCGGCCAGCACCGCGATTGGCTTCCCGCTGATGCTCAAGGCCACCGGAGGTGGCGGCGGGATCGGCATGACGGTCTGCCGCAACGAGGCCGAGCTCGTGGACAGCTTCCCCCGCGTGGCCCGCCTGGCCGGGGCCAGCTTTGGCACCGCAGGGGTTTTCGCCGAGCGGTACGTGGAGAACGCCCGGCACGTCGAGGTGCAGATCTTTGGCGACGGCGAGGGCCGTGTGGTCAGCCTGGGCGACCGCGACTGCTCCCTGCAGCGCCGCCACCAGAAAGTCCTCGAGGAGGCACCCGCACCCGACCTCCCGGACGAACTGCGCGAAGAACTGCACCGCAGCTCCCGGGCCCTCTGCGCCTCCCTAAACTACCGCTCGGCCGGCACGGTCGAGTTCGTCTACGACTCCGCCCGCAAGGAAGCGTCCTTCCTGGAAGTGAACGCCCGGCTCCAAGTGGAGCACCCCGTCACCGAAGCCGTCACCGGGGTGGACCTGGTGGAATGGATGCTCCGCCTTGCCCAGGGCGGCGGCGAAGCCACCACCGTCCTTGAAGGAGTGCCGGACAGCCTGCCCGTGACCGGCCACGCCGTGGAGGCCCGCGTGTATGCCGAGGATCCGGCCCGCGGCTTCCAGCCCAGCGCCGGAACCGTCACCAACGCCGCCTACCCCGCAACGGCGGACGTCCGGGTGGACGCCTGGGCCGAAACGGGCACCGAAGTGTCCACCAACTACGATCCGCTCCTGGGCAAGATCATCACTTCCGGCACTGACCGCACCGAAGCTTTCGACCGGCTGGCCGCCGCGCTCGCCGGCACCATGATCGACGGCATCGAGACCAACTTAGGGCTGCTCCGCGCCGCCACCGCCCTGGACGTGGTCCGCAGCGTCGAGCACTCCACGAGCACCCTGGACAACGTGGGCGACCCCGAACCGCGCATCACCGTTGGCCGCCCCGGGCTGCAGACCAGCGTGCAGGACTGGCCCGGCCGGACCGGACTGTGGCAGATCGGCGTCCCGCCGAGCGGGCCCATGGACGATCTGTCCTTCCGGCTCGGCAACACCGCCCTGGGCAACCCGGAAGGTGCGCCCGGCCTCGAATTCACCATGACCGGCCCCAGCCTGGCCTTCACGCACGCCACCACTGTCTGCGTCACCGGCGCGGAGGTGGCAGTGACGGTTGACGGGCAGGAGGTGCCCGCCTGGACGCCGGTGACGGTCCCCGCGGGAGGAACGCTCGACGTCGGCACGGCCGGCGGCAAAGGCCTGCGCGGCTACATCCTGTTCCAGGGCGGCCTGGACATTCCGCCGTACCTGGGCAGCGCCTCCACCTTCACGCTCGGCCAGTTCGGCGGGCACGCCGGACGGGTCCTGCGCGCCGGCGACGTGCTTCGCGCCGTTGCCCCGTCCGCCGGCGCACTTGAAGAAGCCCCCGCAGCAGCAGTGCCCCTCGACAGCCGTCCCGCCCTTAGCTCCACTTGGGAACTCGCCGTGACGGAAGGCCCGCACGGTGCCCCGGAGTTCTTCCAGCGCGAAGACATCGAAGAGCTGTATGCATCCGAGTACGAGGTCCACTTCAACTCCGCCCGCACCGGCGTCCGGCTGACCGGCCCCAAGCCGCGCTGGGCCAGGACCGACGGCGGCGAGGCCGGACTGCACCCGTCCAACATCCATGACACCGCGTACTCGGTGGGTGCCCTGGACTTCACCGGCGACACCCCCATCCTGCTCGGCCCGGACGGCCCCAGCCTGGGCGGGTTCGTCTGCCCGGTCACCGTGGTGACCGCCGATCGCTGGAAGCTCGGCCAGCTCCGGCCGGGGGACAAGGTCCGGTTCGTTCCCGTCCGCGTCAGCCAGGCGCCGTCGGCCAGGGACCTCGGCCCCGGCCGGCAGCTGGTGCTGCCCGGCGACGCCGGCTGGTCCGGGGACCTGTCGAAGGCCACTGCCGCTGCCGCCAGCCTGCCTGCCCCGCGCGGGGATGGCGACGACGGCGTGCTGGGCCGGGTGCCGGAAGGTCCCGGCCGTCCCGCGGTCACCTACCGCCGCTCCGGCGACGACAACCTGCTTGTGGAGTACGGCGAAATGGTCCTGGACCTCGGCCTCCGCGCCCGGGTGCACGCCCTGCACCAGCACCTCGAACAGCTCCGCGTTCCGGGCATCGTGGACCTCACCCCGGGCATCCGCTCCCTGCAGGTCAAGGTGGATCCCGCGGTCCTGTCCACGAAGCGCCTGCTGGGACTGGTCCGGGAGATCGAGGCGGCACTGCCGGCGAGTTCCGAGCTGGTGGTTCCCAGCCGCACCGTCCGGCTGCCGCTGTCCTGGGACGACCCGGCCACCCGCGAGGCAATCGAACGCTACATGGCGGGCGTCCGCGACGACGCCCCCTGGTGCCCCTGGAACATCGAATTCATCCGGCGGATCAACGGCCTGGACTCGGTCAGTGACGTCTTCGACACCGTGTTCAACGCCGAGTACCTGGTCCTCGGGCTGGGCGACGTCTACCTTGGCGCCCCGGTGGCCACGCCGCTGGATCCCCGGCACCGCCTGGTCACCACCAAGTACAACCCCGCCCGCACCTGGACCCCGGAAAACGCGGTGGGCATCGGGGGCGCGTACATGTGCATCTACGGCATGGAAGGACCTGGCGGCTACCAGTTCGTAGGCCGCACCACCCAGGTCTGGTCGCGCTACGCGGAGTCCGCCCCGTTCGAGCCCGGTTCGCCGTGGCTGCTGCGCTTCTTCGACCGGATCTCCTGGTACCCGGTCAGCCCCGAGGAACTCCTGGATCTCCGTGCGGACATGGCCGCCGGCCGCGGCCGCGGAGTGGAGATCGAGGACGGAACCTTTTCGCTGGCCGAGCACGAGGTGTTCCTCGAGGAAAACCGAGAGTCCATCGCGGCGTTCCGGGAAAAGCAGGGCGAGGCATTCGCCGTGGAACGGCAGGCATGGGCCGACGCCGGCGAGTTCGACCGTGCCGACGCCCTGGCCGCTGTCATCTCACCGGTGGCAGATGAGGTGACTGTTCCCGACGGCGGGTCCCTCGTGGCCGCGCCGTTCGCCGCGAGCGTCTGGAAGGTTGACGTGGCGGAAGGCGACCGGGTGGTGCAGGGCCAGGCGCTGGTCTCGCTGGAGGCGATGAAGATGGAAACCGTCCTGGAAGCTCCCTGTGACGGCGTTGTGCTCCGCGTCCTGCCGGCCGCCGGTTCGCAGGTGGTGGCGGGAGAGGCAGTGGTGGTCCTCGGCAGCGCGGATGGGGAGTCCGTGTCCGTTGCCGAAGCGCAGGAACTGGAAGAGGCAACAGTATGAGCACCGTAACCACCGGCCCGGCCGGCACGCGGGTCAAGGCGGCGCTGGCCGCGCTGGATGCAGTGGACCGTCCGGAAATCTGGATCACCCTGCGCAGTGCGGATGACCTCCTGGCGGAGGCCGCCGCCATCGACACGGCGGTGTCGGGTGGAGCCCGACTGCCGCTGGCCGGGCTCCTGCTCGCCGTCAAGAACAACGTTGACGTCGCGGGAATCCCCACGACGGCCGCATGCCCCGGCTTCGCCTACCTGCCGGAGGAGGACGCCGAAGCGGTTGCCCGCCTCCGTGCCGGGGGCGCCCTGGTGCTGGGCGCCACCAACCTGGACCAGTTCGCCACCGGCCTGGTGGGCACCCGCAGCCCGCACGGGGCGGTCCGGGATTCCCGCCGACCGGACTACATTTCCGGCGGCTCCAGCTCCGGCTCGGCAGCCGCTGTGGCCCTTGGCCTGGTGGATATCGCCATCGGAACGGACACCGCCGGCTCGGGCCGCGTGCCCGCCGGGCTGCAGGGGATCGTGGGCATCAAGCCGACGCTGGATGTTGTGTCCACCGCCGGCGTCGTGCCCGCATGCCGGTCCTGGGACGCCGTCACCATCTTCGCCCGCCACCTCTCGACGGCGGAGCTCGCCATGGGCGTGATGGCGGGAGGAGCCCGGTCCTGGCCGGCGGACATCCGGCTGGCGGCACCGGAAAAGCCGCGGGTCGCCTATCCCGCAACCCTGCCGGCGCTGCCGGACGCCTGGGCAGCCGAATTCCACCGCAATGTGGACCGGCTCAAGGGACTGGGCGTGGAGGCGGAGGCGATCGAATTCGATGCCTTCCTCGAGGCCGCCCGGCTGCTGTACGACGGCGGGCTGGTGGCGGAGCGCCACGCCGCTGTCGGCAGTTTCCTGGAAAAGTACGACGGCGGCGGAGGCAACCAGGCGGGCATCGACCCCACGGTGGAGCGCATCATCCGGGCGGCCGGCAGCGTGCCCGCCCACCGCTACGTGGCTGACACCGCCAAGCTGGAAGCGTTGAAACAGCAGGCGGTGGCGCGGCTGGAAGGGTTTGACGCCCTGCTGATCCCCACCGCCCCGTTCCACCCCACCCTTGCCGACGTGGCCGCGGACCCGGTGGGAGTGAACTCGCTGATGGGGACGTACACGAACTTCTGCAACCTGTTTGACCTCAGCGCTGTTGCGGTGCCGGCCGGCACGGTGGACGGCGCGCAGTTCGGGCTCACCGTGGTGGCACGGACGTTCGAGGACGCCGTTGCCGCGGACATCGCCCGGCTCCTTGAGGTGACCCCCGAAGCGCCTGCCCTCTTCGCTCGTGCCCTTCACGAGCCTGGCGCGGCGCCGGCGGCTGCCGGCGAAGCTGCCCACCCGCCGTCGTCCGTTCCCTGGCCGGTGGCCGCAGGCGCAACCGCCGTGCCGCTGGTGGTGGTCGGCGCTCACCGGAAGGGGCAGCCCCTGGCCCGCCAGCTGGAGGAGCTCGGCGCCGCCTGGGACGGCCCCGTCCGCACCGCGGCCCGCTACCGGATGGTTTCCCTGGACACCGAACCGCCGAAGCCCGGGGTGTACCGTGCGGAGGACGGCGGAGCCGAGCTTGTGGGGGAACGGTGGCTCGTGTCCCAGGCCGGGCTGGGGGCGTTCCTGGCTGCCCTGCCCGAACCCATGCTGCTCGGATCAATCCAACTGGCCGACGGTTCCCGGGCTGTGGGGTTCGCCTGCGATGCGGTGGCGGCCGCACAGGGGGAGGACATCACGGTCTACGGCGACTGGCTGGCCGCCAAGGACCATCTGTCCCGTCCCAAGGGCGTGTGGCAGGACCTCGGGGACGCCGCGCTGGCAGGGTCCAGCCGCGGAGCCTAGCCCTTGAAGTACGTGGAAATGTCGGTGACCAGTTCGCCCACGGCAGCCGGGATGGAACCGTGGAAGCACTTGGGGGAGAGCTCGTAGGTGCTGCCGGGGACCGCAGCGTGCAGCCGCTCGGCCGTTGCCTTGTAATAGCCGGGACTCTTGCCGCCCGCCATGAAGTGGGTGTTGGCAGGAAGCACGCTGAAGTCCCTGGCATGGTCCGCCTCCTTGTAGGCGGCCCGGAGCTCGCCCACCCCGCTGGGCATGACTTCCTGGAACATCCGGTTCACCTTGGTCCGCGACAGCACGGCCATCAGCCCGGCAAGGACGGGCTCGGGGATCCTCGCCAAAGCCGAACCCGGTTTGGTGGCCTTCTTCATGTGGGCCAGGGCATGGCCCACCCTGCCGTTGTTCACGGCGTCCTCGAACCCGTCCAGCCAGCCGGTGTCAATGCTGCCGTCGATGTTCACGGCGGCGTCGTACACCGCAAGCTTGTCCGGCACGTACGCGGTGCCGGTGAACTCCTGGACCGCGTTGAGGGCCACGGATCCGCCCAGGCTGTGGCCCAGGATGTTCCTAGCGCCCGTGGCGTCCAGGACCGTGCGCACATCCGCGATCTCGGTGGCCATGGAGTAGTCCGCTGGCTGCTCCGACGAGCTTCCCCGCCCGCGGCGGTCATACACGTCAACGGCCCACCCGTCGCCGAGGCCCTTCGCCAGGGCCACGGAAAAGGGCCGATAGATCAGGGCGGTGAGGAAGGCCCCGCCGATCAGCAGCACCCGGCGGTCTCCTGGCGCATCTTCGGTGCCGTAGCTGTACAAAGCCAGCCGGCCGCCGTCGTGCGTTGGAAGTACCTGTTCTTTCACCACCCCATCCTAGGCAGGCGCCTGCGGGGCAGCCGCGAAGCCGGGCTGTCCAACTCCCGGTAAACTTGGGGATTGTGACTTCCCAAAACACCCCCGCGCCCAAGAACGCCCCAGAGCCCCTCGACGCCAGCGAGCAGATGCGGATCCGCATGGAGAAGCGCGCCAAACTGATCGAGCGCGGCACCGAGGCGTACCCGGTGGGCGTGGAGCGGACGCACTCCCTCGCCGAAATCCGCGAGAAGTACGCCCACCTTGAGGCGGACGACACCACGGGGGACACCGTGGGAGTCACCGGCCGCGTGGTGTTTATCCGCAACACCGGCAAGCTGTGCTTCGCCACCCTCCAGGAGGGCGGCACCGACGGCAAGGGAACCCGGCTCCAGGCCATGCTGAGCCTCGCCAACGTGGGCGAAGAGGCGCTCGCGGACTGGAAGGCCCTGGTTGACCTCGGCGACCACGTGTTCATCAAGGGCGAGGTCATCTCCTCCCGCCGCGGCGAACTGTCCGTCATGGCAGAGTCCTGGTCCATGGCCTCCAAGGCGCTCCGCCCGCTGCCGGTGCTGCACGCGGAACTGAACGAAGAGACCCGTGTCCGCCAGCGCTACGTGGACCTGATGGTCCGCGACGAAGCCCGCGAAATGGTCTACACCCGCGCCGCCATCACCCGCTCCATCCGCGAAACACTCTTCCGCCACAGCTACGTGGAGGTGGAGACCCCCATCCTCAACCTGGTCCACGGCGGCGCGCTGGCGCGTCCGTTCGAGACCCACATGAACGCCTTCGACCAGAAGATGACGCTGCGCATCGCCACCGAGCTCTACCTCAAGCGCGCTGTGGTGGGCGGGATCGACCGCGTCTACGACATGGGCCGCGTGTTCCGCAACGAGGGCGTGGACTCCACCCACAGCCCGGAGTTCACCACCCTTGAGTGCTACGAGGCGTGGGCTGACCAGTTCGTGATGGCCGAACGCATCAAGGAGATCATCCTCGACGCCGCCGACGCCGTGGGTGCCGGACGTGTCCTCCAGACGGACGCCGGGGAGATCAACCTCGACGGCGAGTGGGCCTGGCTTGCCGTGTACCCGGGGCTTTCCGACGCCGTTGGCCAGGAAGTCACGCCGGATACTCCGCTGGAGGTGCTCCGCGACATCGCCGCAAAGCACGAGGTCAAGGTGGACCCGAAGTGGGATGCCGAGAAGCTCGCTGTCGAGTTGTTCGGCGAGATCGTGGAGCCCACGCTGCTGAACCCCACCTTCGTCTACGATTACCCGCCGTCCGCCCAGCCGCTGGCCCGTCCGCACCGCGAGGACGGCCGCCTGATCGAAGCCTGGGACCTCATCATCGGCGGAATGGAACGCGGCACCGCCTTCTCCGAGCTGATCGACCCCGTTATCCAGCGCGAACGCCTGACCGAGCAGTCACGCCATGCGGCCGCCGGGGACGACGAGGCAATGCAGCTGGACGAGGACTTCCTGCGTGCCCTTGAGTACGGTGCTCCGCCGATGGGCGGAATCGGACTGGGGATCGACCGGCTCGTCATGCTGTTCACGGGCGCCGGAATCCGCGAAACGATTCTGTTCCCGTTGCTCAAGCCGGAAGGCCACTGACCGTGGAATATGTAGCTGTCCTCCTTCCCTCCGTGGTGGTCGGCCTGCTTTTCTGGTTCGCCATGAAATCGATTTTCAATGCGGACAAAGCGGAACGCCAGGCGGAAGCCCAGGCCCAGACCGAAGCCGAAGCTAAGGCGGCATCCCCCGCGGACCGGCCGGACCCGGAATCGAATTGATAAACCCCTGGCTTTTCCCTCCAATATCCCCCGGAACCATTTGCCGCTTTGACGCGTTGCCATAAAGGGAGTCATACTTTTAAGGAAACATCCTGCTTTTCTGCACACCGAACCCTTTCCAAAAGGAAGTCTTAAATGGCACAGAAAGTAAACATCATCCTCGTTGATGATCTGGATGGGGGATCCGCAGACGAGAATGTGAAGTTTGGCCTTGACGGGACGAACTACGAGATCGATCTTTCGGCGGCAAACGCCGCTGAACTTCGTTCTTCGCTGGAACGTTTTGTTGCAGCCGCACGGAAAACTTCCGGCGGCCGCCCGGCCCGGGCCAAGGCGGCATCGGGGGGACGCAGCCACGACTCTGCACAGATTAGGCAATGGGCCCGCGAAAACGGCTACACGGTTAACAGCCGCGGCCGAATTCAGGCTGAAATCCAGGAAGCCTACCAAAAGGCCCATTCCTAGTTCGTGCCTCGGATAAAAAGGCCCTGCTTCCCGAACGGGAAGCAGGGCCTTTTCCTGTTCCGGGCCTTTGCGTTCCGGGCCGGGAATGGGCGGCTGCCCATTACTCGGGCAGCGACGGTTCATGCGGGTGCCGCGGAGGATTGCCGCGCAGGAAACCTGCGGCGGCAATTTGTTCGGCGACATAGAACACGAACGGCGGGATGTCACCGGTCTTCGCCAGGACCGCCCCGGATCCCAGTGTGGCGAGAGCGACGGCGGCCGCTTCCTTTTCCCTGTCCGGAAGGCTTGCCAGCGCTCCGGACAGGGACCCGAGGGCAAGCACGTGCAGCCACGCGTAGCTGAGGAACGGCCAGCCCGGAAGCCGGCGTGCAGCGAAGCGCTCCAGGTCGGAGGCGCGCAGGGCGAGCTGGGAAACAAACAGGGGCGCCCCCGCGGCAAGGGCGGCGGTGGCTGCGGCCACCAGCGTCCTGGCCCGGCCGGCAGGGAGGGCAAGGGCCAGGCGTGCGAAGGCGGCGGGCATCGCCGCGGTTCCGGCCGCGGCGACGTGCTGTCCCACGATCCATGAGCGCTGCCCTTTGCGGAGCATCGTGAGCCGCCGGGCGGGATCGGGTTCGAGGTAGACGCCGGGCACCGGACTGATGCCCGCAAGCCAGACAATGCCGGCCGCCACGGCAACTTCCGCCGGACGACGGACGCGTTTCAGATCCACCTGCGACATCTCATTACCTCCCTGGACCCCTTCTCAGGATATTCCCGAACCACCACGGTTTCCCCTGTGGCGAACACGCTCCACAAGCAGGGGCCAGCCACGTAGCATCAAAGTACGTCGTAGCTAGGAGTGTGGCGAAATGTTTGAGCGATTTACGGACCGTGCCCGTCGCGTAGTTGTGCTTGCCCAAGAAGAGGCACGCATGCTGAACCACAATTACATCGGTACCGAACACATCCTCTTGGGTCTTATCCATGAGGGTGAGGGTGTTGCCGCCAAAGCTCTTGAGTCCTTGAGCATTTCGCTCGACGGCGTTCGCGAGCAGGTGCAGGAGATCATCGGACAGGGCCAGCAGGCGCCGTCCGGCCACATCCCCTTCACGCCCCGTGCCAAGAAGGTGCTGGAGCTCTCGCTGCGCGAAGCCCTCCAGCTGGGCCACAACTACATCGGCACGGAGCACATCCTGCTGGGCCTCATCCGCGAAGGTGAGGGTGTTGCTGCCCAGGTGCTGGTCAAGCTCGGCGCCGACCTGAACCGGGTCCGCCAGCAGGTCATCCAGCTCCTGTCGGGCTACCAGGGCAAAGAGACCACCGGCGCAGGCGTCGGCTCCGGGCAGCCCGAGGGCACGCCCGCAGGGTCTGTGGTCCTGGACCAGTTCGGCCGCAACCTCACCCAGGCTGCGCGCGAGAACAAGCTGGACCCCGTCATCGGGCGCGAGCAGGAGATGGAACGCGTCATGCAGGTCCTCTCCCGCCGCACCAAGAACAACCCGGTCCTGATTGGTGAGCCGGGCGTCGGCAAGACGGCCGTCGTCGAGGGCCTGGCCCAGGCGATTGTCCGCGGCGACGTCCCCGAAACCATCAAGGACAAGCAGCTCTACACCCTGGACCTGGGGTCCCTGGTGGCAGGCTCGCGTTACCGCGGTGACTTCGAAGAGCGCCTGAAGAAGGTCCTCAAGGAGATCCGCACGCGCGGCGACATCATCCTCTTCATCGACGAAATCCACACCCTTGTGGGCGCGGGTGCGGCTGAAGGAGCCATCGACGCCGCTTCCATCCTGAAGCCCATGCTGGCCCGCGGCGAGCTGCAGACCATCGGTGCCACCACGCTGGATGAGTACCGCAAGCACATCGAAAAGGATGCCGCGCTGGAGCGCCGCTTCCAGCCGATCCAGGTCAAGGAACCCTCCGTGGCGCACGCCATCGAGATCCTCAAGGGGCTGCGTGACCGCTACGAGGCGCACCACCGCGTCACCATCACCGACGGCGCCCTGGCCTCTGCTGCGAGCCTCGCCGAGCGCTATATCTCGGACCGCTTCCTGCCGGACAAGGCGATCGACCTGATCGACGAAGCCGGTGCCCGGCTGCGCATCCGCCGCATGACCGCTCCGCCGGAGCTCAAGGCCATGGACGAGCGCATCGCCAAGCTGAAGATGGAAAAGGAGTCCGCGATTGACGCGCAGGACTTCGAAGGTGCCGCCGCGCTCCGCGATAAGGAGCAGAAGATGATTTCCGAGCGCGCGGAGAAGGAGCGCCACTGGAAGTCCGGCGGCATGGACGACATCTCCGAGGTGGATGAGGATCTCATCGCCGAGGTGCTGGCGAACTCCACCGGCATCCCGGTGTTCAAGCTGACCGAGGAGGAGTCCTCGCGCCTGCTGAAGATGGAAGACGAACTGCACAAGCGCGTGGTGGGCCAGAACGAGGCCATCAAGGCCCTCTCCCAGGCCATCCGCCGTACTCGCGCAGGGCTCAAGGACCCCAAGCGTCCCGGCGGCTCGTTCATCTTCGCCGGCCCCACCGGCGTCGGCAAGACCGAGCTGGCCAAGGCACTCGCTGAGTTCCTGTTCGGTGAAGAGGACGCCCTCATCACCCTGGACATGTCCGAGTACTCCGAGAAGCACACCGTCTCGCGGCTCTTTGGTGCCCCTCCGGGCTACGTGGGCTACGAGGAAGGCGGCCAGCTGACCGAGAAGGTCCGCCGCCGTCCGTTCTCCGTGGTGCTGTTCGACGAAGTTGAAAAGGCCCACGCGGACCTCTTCAACTCGCTGCTGCAGATCCTGGAAGACGGCCGCCTGACCGACTCCCAGGGCCGCGTGGTGGACTTCAAGAACACCGTGATCATCATGACTACCAACCTGGGTACCCGGGACATCTCCAAGAGTGTGGCCACCGGTTTCCAGTCCGGCACCGACACGCAGACCGGCTACAACCGCATGCGTGCCCGTGTGACCGAGGAGCTCAAGCAGCACTTCCGCCCCGAGTTCCTGAACCGTGTGGACGACGTCGTGGTGTTCCCGCAGCTCACCCAGGACGAGATCATCGAGATCGTGGACCTGTTCGTAACCCGGCTGGAGAAGCGCCTCAAGGACAAGGACATGGGCATCGAGCTCACCAAGGCCGCCAAGGTGCTCCTCGCAACCCGCGGCTACGATCCCGCCATGGGTGCCCGGCCGCTGCGCCGGACCATCCAGCGCGAGATCGAGGACCAGCTCTCCGAGAAGATCCTGTTCGGCGAGATCCACCCCGGCGACATCGTCGTTGTGGACGTGGAAGGCGAAGGCGACGACGCGAAGTTCACCTTCGCCGGCAACGCCAAGCCGCGCATCCCGGAAATCGCCCCGAGCGTCTAAGCACCAAAAACCGAAGGCCCCGCCAGCTCCCGAGCAGGCGGGGCCTTCGCTTTGCCCCCGGTCCCGTCAAAGTGTTGGCATCCGGCGGTCACCCGTGGCTAAGTCGCTGCGGCACCGGAGTCATTTGCCGCTTGCTGCTCCTCCGTCGCTTTGACGCAAGCTACACAAATGACCCCGGCCCCTCCGCTTCGCGTGAGGCGCGCCTATGCACGAGGCGACGGACATCAGGCATTTATGTAGGCGCCGTCAAAGCGAGGAACGAGCAGGCGCCGGGAAATGTCTGATGGTCGTCGCCGGAGCGGACCCGGGCGCCCTGCCCCCCTTTGAACTTGAGCGCCGGCGTCGTTCAGTGGGTAGGTAGCGGTTTGTGATGTGGGACACGGTCGGGTTGAATCGGGGCATGGCTAACTTGGAACCGGCGATCCCGGATGAGCGACCTTTGACCCCTTTTCATGATTTGGACCATTATTTGTCAATCCCGCGGGTAAGTGGCCTTGCGCTGAGCCCGGACGGCACCCGGCTGGTCACTACCGTGGCCACCCTGAACGGGAAAGGCACCGAATTCGGTACCGCCCTGTGGGAGCTGGATCCCGCGGGGCAAAAGCACGCCCGGCGGATCACCCGCAGCGCCAAGGGTGAGGCGGGGGCGGCGTTCGCCGCCAACGGGGACGTCTATTTCACCTCCGCGCGGCCGGACCCGGACAGCCCCGAGGAGGAGCCCGTCAAGGCGCTCTGGCTGCTTCCCGCGGACGGCGGCGAAGCCCGCGTGGTGTTGAACCGGGCCGGCGGAGTGGGCGCCGTGCTGACGGCCCGGAACGCCGACGCCGCCTTCGTGACCGCGGAGGTCCTGGCCGGTTCCGCCGACGAAGAGGAGGACGCCGAACGCCGAAAATCGCGGAAGGACCGCAAGGTCTCCGCCATCCTGCACAGTGAATATCCGGTCCGGTACTGGGACGCGGACCTGGGACCGGGCCAGCCCCGGATCTTCGCGGTTGAGCCCGGCGAAGCACAGGACGGCGGCAAACCGGCAACCGTCGATGCCACCGCGCCGCTGGTCCTGCGGAACCTCACGCCGGATGCCGGCCCCAGGCTGCGGGAGGCGGAAACCGTGGTCAGCCCCGATGGCAAAACCATCTACACGAGCTACACCAAGCCGCTGGCCAAGGCCGACAGCAGGTCCATCCTCGTGGCCGTGGACGTGCCCTCCGGCAGCACCAAGGTGCTTCTGGACGAGGAGGGCATGAGCTTTTTCCCGGGTCCCGTCAGCCCCGACGGCAGCACCCTGGCAGTTGTCAGCGAAAGCGACACCACGCCGCAGGAGGCCCCGCAGGTCAAGCTCCACCTGCTGGACGTAGCGGGGGAAGGCGGAGACGCCCCGGGCGGCCTGGTGCCGCTGGCTCACGACTGGGACCGGTGGCCCAAGCCCGCTGCCTGGCTTCCGGACGGGTCCGCCCTCCTGGTCACCGCGGACGACGACGGCGCGTCGCCGGTCTTCCGGATCAGCGTCCCCGCCGGCGCGGCTGAAGTAAGTGTCGCCCGGGTGACGCAGGACGCTGCGGCCTACTCCGACGTCGTGGTTTCGCCGGACGGACGCAGCGCCTACGCCCTGCGGAGCTCCTACGAGTTCCCGCCTGAAGCGGTACGGCTGGACCTGCGGACGGGCGAGGCCACGCGGCTGCCCGCCCCCGCGGAGCGGCCGGTGCGCCCCGGCAGGCTGGAACGCATCGCTGCGACGGCGGCGGACGGGTCCCGTGTCCCGGCCTACCTGGCGCTGCCGGAGGGCGCGTCAGCGGAGTCTCCGGCGCCCATGCTCCTGTGGATCCATGGTGGACCGCTCGGGTCCT
Organism: Pseudarthrobacter sp. GA104; assembly: GCF_009741265.1. Lineage (GTDB taxonomy): Bacteria > Actinomycetota > Actinomycetes > Actinomycetales > Micrococcaceae > Arthrobacter. The sequence goes on along the minus strand of NZ_WOWL01000001.1, from coordinate 1,844,027 downwards.
GGAACGCCTGGACCTGGCGGTGGAACCCGTGGCTGATGACTGCCAAGGGCTATGCGGTCCTCCTGCCCGACCCTGCGCTCTCCACCGGGTACGGCCAGGCCCACATCCAGCGCGGATGGGGAGCCTGGGGCAAAGCACCGTACGCGGACCTGATGGCGGTCACGGACGCCGCGGTCCAGCGGCCCGACATCGACGCCGGCCGCACCGCCGCCATGGGAGGGTCCTTCGGCGGCTACATGGCCAACTGGGTGGCAGGGCAGACCGACCGGTTCAGGGCAATCGTGACGCACGCGAGCCTGTGGGCGCTGGACCAGTTCGGCCCCACCACGGACGCCTCGCAGTACTGGCTGAAGGAAATGACAGAAGAGATGGCGCTGGACAATTCACCGCACCTTCACGTCGAAAACATCGGCACGCCCATGCTGGTGATCCATGGGGACAAGGACTACCGGGTGCCCATCGGCGAGGGGCTGCGGCTTTGGTACGAGCTGCTGTCCAAGTCAAAGCTCGCCGCGGACCAGGACGGGCAGACGCCGCATCGGTTCCTGTATTTTCCGGACGAGAACCACTGGGTGCTCCAGCCGCAGCATTCAAAGGTCTGGTATCAGGTTGTGGAGTCATTCCTGGCCAGGAATGTCCTAGACCAGGACGTGCCACTGCCCGCCGAACTCGGGCTGTAGCCTTTCCGGCAGGGTTTAGGGAACGCCCTTTTCGCGCAAAGCCACTATTCAGCCAATGCCCCTATTCAGGCAAAGCACCGCCCGCTCCCAAAAAGGGAGCGGGCGGGGCTTTGCAAAGGCCTTTTGCTGGCTGTGCCCTCATCGTCGAAAAGAAATGGCGGCCCGGATAAGGAAAGCCGGCGGCAGTTTCCGGCCGGATGGAAAGCCGTACAGCCAAAAAATTACCGGCCCCGCACAGGGAAAGGAAGTACAAAAGGGCGGCAAGCTGACAGATGCGGAGTCCCGCAATTCCATCGGGAAGCAGTCCAGGTGGCATTCCCGGCCGTGTGACTAACCCACCAGGCGCCCGGCTGCGCGGCATTTGTGCGGGCCCCGAAAACACCCGGCGGCACTGTCAAACGGACAGGGCCGAAATACCCGGAAAGAAGGGCGCGGTGGGGCTGCCTTCGTGACCGCGAACTAGGATTGCCCTGTGACTGACTCCTTTCATATTCGCCCTGCCCGTACCGGTGACGTCCCCGCCATCAAGAAGCTGGTGGCGCCGCTGGCGGAGCAGCGGATCCTCATGGCCAAGGAGACGGTGGCCTACTACGAAAGCCTGCAGGAGTTTCGGATCGCTGAATCCAGCGACGGCGAGGTCATTGGCTGCGGCGCGCTGCACGTCATGTGGGAAGACCTAGCCGAAGTCCGCACGCTCGCTGCTTCCCAGGACTGGCGCGGCAAGGGAGTAGGGCACGTGCTGGTGGAAAGCCTCCTGGATGAAGCCCGGGCGCTTGGCGTCTCCCGTGTTTTCTGCCTGACATTCGAGGTGGACTTCTTCAAGCGCCACGGGTTCGACGTCATGGCTGACCAGTCAGCAGTTGATCCCGTGGTTTATTCGGAACTCCTCCGCTCGCATGATGAGGGTGTTGCCGAGTTCCTGGACCTCGCGCGGGTCAAGCCCAACACCCTGGGCAACACACGCATGATCAAAGTGCTGTAGCAGCCGCCTGATCTGTGAGGACTTGTTTTATTCGATTTGATGGATAAACTGGCTGAGGCCGGGATGGGGGGCCCACAGAAAGGGACAGTCATTTGGGGGCTGTCCCTTTCCTGCGTCTGCCGCCGGGCCGGATTGCCGGGCGGGGATCCCTACCGCCATCCGGCCTGCCGGTAGTAGGGTCAAAGTGACATTCTCCAGGCAGTAGAACCAGGAGCGCCGCCATGAAAAAACTCATTAATGATCCCCGGGCCGTAGTAGATGAATCAGTGCAGGGCTTTGGCCTGGCCCACGCCGACTTGGTTACCGTCAGCTCAGATCCAACGTTCATCACGCGCAAAGACGCGCCTGTGAACGGCAAGGTGGGCCTGGTCTCCGGAGGCGGCAGCGGGCACGAGCCGTTGCACGCCGGCTTTGTGGGGCGGGGAATGCTCGACGCCGCCGTGCCGGGGGCGGTGTTTACCTCGCCGACGCCGGACCAGATCCTTCCGGCGACCCTCGCGGTCAACTCGGGGGCCGGCGTCGTCCATATCGTGAAGAACTACACCGGCGACGTCCTGAACTTTGAGACGGCAGCCGAACTGGCGGAAGCCGAGGGCGTCAGCATCCGCACGGTCCTGGTGAACGACGACGTCGCGGTCGAGGACTCCCTGTACACCGCAGGCCGCCGCGGCGTAGGCGGGACGGTGCTGGTGGAGAAGATTGCCGGTGCCGCCGCCGAAAGGGGCGATGACCTGGAGGCTGTGGCCGCCATCGGCGAACGGGTCAACGCCAATGTCCGCACCATGGGCGTGGCCCTGTCCGCTTGCACCGTCCCGCATGCAGGCTCGCCCAGCTTTGACCTGGCCGAGGACGAGATTGAAATCGGCATCGGCATCCACGGAGAGCCCGGGCGCCACCGCATCCCCATGGAGAATGCCGACGGCATTACGGACCGGCTGCTGGAACCCGTGCTGGCCGATCTGGGTATCACGTCGGGGGATAAAGTCCTGCTGTTCGTCAACGGCATGGGCGGCACGCCGCTGAGTGAGCTGTACATCGTCTACCGGCGGGCTGCGCAGGTCCTGGCCGAGCGGGGCGCCGCCGTGGAGCGTTCACTGGTGGGCAACTACATCACTTCCCTGGAGATGCAGGGCTGCTCCATCTCAGTACTGAGGCTGGATGACGAGCTAACGGACTTGTGGGACGCACCGGTGCACACGGCAGCACTGCGCTGGGGCGTGTAACAGTGCCCCTGGACGTCACCTGGGCAGTGAAGTGGCTGACGCTGTCCGCGCAGGCAATGGCAGAAAACCGGGTCTACCTGATTGAACTCGACCGCGCCATCGGCGATTCGGACCACGGGGAAAACATGGACCGGGGTTTCCAGGCCGTCCTGTCGAAGCTGGCGGAGGCACCCCCGGAGACGCCCGGGGCTGCCTTGAAACTTACCGCGATGACCCTGATGTCCAAGGTCGGCGGGGCTGCCGGCCCTCTGTACGGCACGGCCTTCCTCCGGGCGGCCACGTCCCTGGGAAACTCCGCGGAAATCGATCCGGCCGCGTGGGCAAACGCCCTGGCCGCAGCCCGGGACGGCATTGTGGCCCGCGGGAAGGCCGAATCCGGGGACAAGACAATGGTGGATGCCTGGACTCCGGCGGCGGAGGCAGCGCAAAAGGCTGCGCTGAACGGCGGTTCGGATGTCCTGGCGGTCCTGGTTGCAGCAGCCGAGGCCGCCGAAGCCGGTGCCGTCGCCACCGATCCCATGGTGGCGCGCAAAGGCCGCGCGAGTTACCTCGGGGAGCGCAGCGCCGGTCACCGGGACCCCGGCGCCGCCTCCTCAGCGCTGATTCTCCGCGCCGCGGTGGGGGCAGCTGCATGACCGTGAGCCTTGTGGTGGTCTCCCACAGCGGGAAGATTGCCGACGGCGCTGCCGAGCTTGCCGCCCAGATGGCACCCGACGTCGTGGTCCTGACCGCCGGAGGCACCTCGGACGGCAGGATCGGCACCAGCCTCGAAAAGGTCCTGGCCGCGCTGGACAAAGCTGGCAGCGGGGGCACTGTGATCCTCACCGACCTGGGGTCCGCGGTGATGACTGCCGAGTCCGCGCTGGAGTTCGCGGAAAACGCCGAAGACATGGTGCTGGCCGACGCGCCGCTCGTGGAGGGACTCGTGGCGGCAGCCGTTGCGGCCCAGGGCGGTGCGGATATGCAGGCAGTCAAGCGGGCGGCGGAAGCTGCTGGTGGTCCGGTCCGCGACCAGGAACAACCGCCCCTCAGCAGCGTTGAGGAAGGACGCGTCACCGGAGGGGGCCCGGACTTCACCGGGGACTTTGAGCTGGTCAACCTGGCGGGGATGCACGCGCGCCCGGCCGCGAAGATCGCCGGCGGCCTGTCCGCAATGGATGCCGAGGTGACCGTGAACGGGGTGGACGGGGCATCCATGACGGGACTGATGACGCTCGCCGCGGGGAAGGGGTCCGTGCTGCATGTGGAAGCCTGGGGTGCCGACGCGGAGCGGGCCGTGAACTATGTTGGCGGGCTGGTGCAGGCCGGGTTCGGGGAACCCTGAAGCTGGCCGCACCCGGAATCCGGGCCGGCCCAAATCAGCGCATGGCGGTGTGTTCTTGAGGACCATGGCCGCTCCTGGCAATATGCTCGATGCCATGGAAATGCCCCAGCCCGAAGACAGCTCCGCGGATATCGAAGTACTGGACGGGCAGACGTCCGTCGAGGAGCTGCTGGCCGACCTGGGGTTTGAGTGGCGGCACGGCAGCCCCGCCCAGGAGCCGGCACCGGCCACCGCTGTCGGCAACGTCTTCGGCCAGCCGGCACTGTTCTAACGGCCGTTCTCCCGGGGCTTTTCGAAGGATCGGCCGTCCGGGAGTCAGCCGCTCTGGTGCAGCCCTTCGGCATCCAGCACCAGCGACGCCGTAATGAACCGGCCGCAATGCTCCCCGAACGGATACTCGCCCCGCGGGCGGAATTCCAGCGTATGCACCGGCAGGGCAGCCCCGTCCGGGCCCGTTCCTGCAGCGGTCACCGTCATCGGTGATTCGGTCAGGGTGTCCAGGAACAGCGTGGCAAGTTTCGTCCCGTCGGGGGAAGCCGTGGCCGAGCAGACCCCGTCGGTGCAGCCCTGGTCGATCGACGCGCTTCCGGGCCGGAGCTCCACGTTATCCTCCTTGCAGGTGCCGTCCTGGCAGGCCTTCAAGTGGAGGGCTGCAACCTGCGGGGCGTAGCTTGCCGGCACGGTTACCGAAACGGCAGTGGCCTGGGCGATGGCAGGGCACGGGGCGGCGCCGGGTCCCGGGCCGCAAGCCGTGGCGAGTCCCGCCGTCGTCATCAGTGCCAAAAGCAGCCCATGCTTGCGCATACTTCCAGCGTAGGCGCGGGGGGCCGCGGCGCCCCGCGCCGGGGCTAACTGATGCCCGCATTGTTATTCCCGGGCGGGGCTGGCTGCCAAAAGGAGACCAGGCGCGGCGAGTTCTGTACCTGCCGCCGTCGTTCTGCCAGCCCCGGAATGCGGTGTGCTCAGGCAGGCAGCCGGTAGCCGCCGTCGTGCATCTCCGCCAGACCGTCCGCGAGCAACCCTGCCAGCGCCCGCTCCAGCTGCTCCGGAGCGGAATTAAGCCTGTGCAAGGCCGCGAGCGGGACGCCCATACCCGCCGGCGCGAAACCCAGGTCGGCGGGTTCCCGATAGAACATCTCGGCCGGCACCGGAGCCTCCGCCAGCCTCAGCACAGCCACCACGGCGCCTCGGACCTGGCGGTCCGTCCCGTGCCAGGCCTGGCCCTTGGGGACGTACGACGGCGGCGGCTCACCTGCCGCCCGCCAGGCGCAGAGGTCGTTGACCGGGCACGCGGCGCACTTGGGTGTCCGCGCCGTACACACGAGCGCCCCCAGTTCCATGACGGCCGCGTTCCACCGGACTGAAGAATGGTCCGCGGCCGGCAGGAGCGAAGCGGCAAGGCGCATCTCCGCCGCCGTGAGGGCCGGGGCCGGGAGGGCTGTGCCGGAGACCAGCCGGGCATGCACCCGCCGGATGTTGGTGTCCACCACGGTTTCCCTCCGCCCGTACGCGAAGGCAGCCACAGCGGCAGCGGTGTAGCTGCCCACCCCCGGAAGGGCCAGGAGTTCCGTGTAGCTGTCCGGGACCTTGCCGTTATGGTCCCGGGTTATGGCCGCCGCCGCCGCATGCAGCCGAAGCGCGCGGCGCGGATACCCGAGCCGGCCCCAGGAGCGCACGGCTTCACCGGCAGGTTCTCCGGCGAGGCCTGACGGGGTGGGCCAGCGCCTCAACCACTCCTGCCAGACAGGGAGCACCCGCACCACCGGCGTCTGCTGCAGCATGATCTCGCTGACCAGGATGCCCCAGGGGGAGCAGCCGGGCTCACGCCAAGGCAGGTCGCGGGCGGTTTCGGCGAACCAGCCGTTGATGCGTTCGTGCAGCGTGTTGAGTCCTGCCGTGCCGCCGGCGGGGTGGCCAGAGCCGGCGGAAAAGGCGGCAGTGGGGGATGCAGTGTCGATGCCAACACTGTAATGGATGCGTCCGGGCAGGCCGAAAACGGGATGTGACCAGAACGTTGGCGGCGCGGCGGCGTGGTGGGTAGCAGAAGCGGGGCAGTTCCCTAGCCTAGAAGTATGGGCAGGCAAGGCAATTCATCAACACGTGGCGGGGCGCCGGCATCCGGTTCCACTGCCGTCCGCAAGCCAAGCGCGGCGGTTTACCGCCGCCGTCGGCTGTTTGTGGGCGGGGCGCTCCTGTTGGTCATCGCACTGGTGACTGGATTCGCGGTTGCCGGGGCGTTCAGCGGCAAGTCGGAGCAGGTTTCCTCCACCGACCCCGCAGCCGCAGCGTCCGCCGGTCCCGCGGCGTCACCTTCCGCGTCCGCCACCGAACCTGCCGCGACGCCCACGCCGTCGGCCACTCCAACATGCAACCAGAACCTGGTGACGGTGTCAGCCTCGACGGACAAGGCAGCCTACGGGCCGGAAGAGAACCCGATGCTCACGCTCAAGGTGACCAACGGCGGCACCATGCCTTGTGAGGTCAACATCGGCACGTCGCAGATGGAGTTCCTGGTGACCAGCGGCGCGGACCGGATTTTTTCCTCCCGTGACTGCCAGGCAAAGAGCGAGGACCTGCTGAAGGTGATCGCGCCCGGTGCCAGCGAGACGGCCAACTTCCCGTGGTCCCGCAACCGGAGCGTGGAGGGCTGCCAGCCTGTCGAAGCAAAGCCGGGCGGCGGCGGGGCGTACTATATCTTCACGGCGAGGCTCGGCTCCAAGGCCAGCCCCAAGGCCGTTTTCCAACTGCTTTAGCATCGAGTGCTCCGCAGTTGTCCTTTTGAGCCTCCAAAACGACAACTGCGGAGCACTCGATGGCGGTTGTCAGAGGAAGCGGTCCAGCAGGCTAGCTTCCGCCATCCGGCTGAGGCCTTCACGGACGGTGCGGGCGCGCTGGTCGCCGATGCCGTCCACCGTCATCAGGTCATCAATCGTGGCCGCCATCAGGAACTGCAGCCCGCCGAAGTGGTCAACAAGACGGTCCGCAACAGCCTTGGGAACTGCCTTCAGCCCTGACAGCAGCCGGTAGCCGCGGGGCTGCACAACGGCATCGAGGTTGGCTTCGCCGCCCGCAAACCCCACGATTCCGGAAATCTTTCCGAGGTCGATCAGTTCCGTTGGACCGAGGTTGACCAGGGCGCTCACGGCTTTTTCGATGTCTTCGGGAGTGGCGTCCGGGGAACCGTAGTCGCGGATAATCACGTCGCTGCCGGGGCCGCGGCCCACCGTGAGTTCATCGAGCTGCAGGGACAGGAGCCTGCCGTCCTCGCCGAGCTCCAGGACGTACTGGGCGATTTCCTCGGAGATCCGGCGGACCATTTCCTGCCGCTGGAGGGTGACGGCCACGTCCCGCACGGTGACCATGGCTTCGATTTCCAGGGCGGAGAGCGAGCTGGTGACCTGGTCCAGGCGCGAGCGGTAGCGCTCCAGGGTGGCCAGCGCCTGGTTGGCGCGTGCCAGGACTTTCTCCGAGCCCTCCAGGACGTGGCGCAGGCCGTTGACGTAGAGGGCGATGATCTGCATGGACTGGCTGACGGAGATGACGGGCACGCCGGTCTGGATGGCAACGCGTTCGGCTGTGCGGTGCCGGGTGCCGGACTCCTGGGTCTCGATGCTGGAATCCGGGACCAGCTGGACGGCGGCGCGCAGGATGTTGCCGGCGTCCTTGTCGCAAATGATGGCGCCGTCCATTTTGGCGAGTTCGCGGAGCCGCGTGGGGGAAAAATCAATGCCGATATCGAAGCCGCCGGAGCAGATGGACTCGATGGTCCGGTCCGAGCCCAGGACGATCAGCGCGCCTGTCCGTCCCCGCAGGATCCGCTCAAGGCCGTCACGAAGGGGAGTGCCGGGTGCCACCCTGCCCAGGGTTGCCCTGAGTGATTCTTCGGGGCTCCGCGCCATAGGTGTTCCCTTCAAAGGTGCAGGCCGCCGCCCGCAAGAATGCCGGCTTCAGCAGGTTGCCGGCAGGACCAGAAAGTGCTCTGTTTCCCGCAAGCTCAATGATAGGGGTAAGGAACACCCTCTTCCGCACAGCCAAGCCCCAAAGTGCCCCATTAGGGGGTGCCGCGCAACGGCTCAGGAAAGCGTTCGACGGCGGGTGCTTGAGTGGGTACTTTGGCGGCTGGCCAGCGCCCGAGCGAACGGGTCCGGGCTTACTTCCGGTGCTCCTGGATCCACGGATTGATTGTTTCCGCCAGCCACCCCGGTGACTGTCCCAACTGGAAATCGGGGTTGGGAAGTTTTCCGCGGTTCTTCCAGACCCTGATCAGGCCGACGTCCTGGCCGGTTGCTTCAGCTATCTCCACGTAGCCAAGGAGCGGGATTGCTGGTTCTTCTGCCTGCATAAGTCATTTCCATCCCGCCCTTGGGCGCCGGGAGCCTGAAGTCCCTAACGAATGTCTGCGGACCTGGCGTAGGACAAGGCGGGCGAAGAATCATCGTCTGCCTCAACCCATGCCCTGAAATCCGTGTACGACATAAACGAGTAATAGTCGCAAAACTTCAACACGAGCTTCTCGCTCTTGCTCATGCTCTTGGTGCTCCTCCTTTCTCGCATGACACTAAAAGTGTAATGCGGCATTACATCGTCTGCAATGCCGCATTACAGTCAGGCACGTCCTGTGTTCCGGATATCCAGCTGGTGGCGCGGTCAGCGCATCCGTTCCCGCAGCATCCGCTCCAGGTCCTTGCTGACCTTCGAAAGGGACGCCGCCCGGAGGGCTTTCTGTTCGGCCGGGGTCTGGGTTCCCCGGCGCGGCCGCTCCGCATTTCCGAGCGAATCGGGATCCCGCATCAAGGCGGGTGCCAGGCCGGTGGCCAGGGGATCGAAGAACAGGTTGCCGGAATAGGAGAGACCCTGCACAGCCGCTCAGATCCTTACCATGCGGCGCCGGGGGCATCCGTGCGCCGGGGTGTCGTTGGTGTTCATGCGGTCACGCTAGCCCGGCGTCATTTCGCGGCTTTGAACGTGCCGTTTCGCGGGCGTTAAGCGCCGCCGCCGCCGGTTTGCCGCCCTGCGATAAACTGGAACTTGGCTGTTTGCCAGCCCCGTTTCCCCGGCCCCACCGCCTCAGTGCCCTGCGAGGCAGCGCCCGGGCAGTCCCAACCGCAGCGAAAGTAGCACCGTGTCCCAAGATGTCCTGACCCCCGCCCGGATCTCCGGTATCCACAAAGAGGCGGGCCGTCGCCGGACCTTTGCTGTCATTTCGCACCCCGACGCCGGCAAGTCCACGCTCACCGAAGCGCTGGCCCTGCACGCGAAGGTGATCGGCACCGCCGGTGCCTCCAGCGGCAAGGCCAACCGCAAGGAAACCGTCTCTGACTGGATGCAGATGGAGAAGGACCGCGGCATTTCCATCAGCTCCGCGGCGCTGCAGTTCTCCTACCGGGACACCGTCATCAACCTCCTGGACACCCCGGGCCACGCGGACTTCTCCGAGGACACCTACCGCGTGCTGGCCGCCGTCGACTGCGCCGTCATGCTCGTGGACGCCGCCAAGGGCCTGGAAACCCAGACCATGAAGCTGTTCGAAGTCTGCAAGCAGCGGAACCTGCCCATCATCACCGTCATCAACAAGTGGGACCGGCCCGGCCTGGACGCCCTTGCCCTGATGGATGAAATCACCGAGCGCACGGGCTTGCAGCCAATGCCGCTCACGTGGGCAGTCGGCATCTCCGGCGACTTCCGTGGCGTCTGGGACCTCCGCAATGACCGGTTCGCCCGGTTCCAGCGCAACAACGCCGGCGCCCAGATCGCCATCACCGAGTACTTCACTCCTGAGGAAGCTGCGGAGAGCCAGGGCAGCAACTGGTCCGACGCCGTGGACGAGGCCGGCCTGGTCATCGAATCGAACCTGGAGTTCGACGTCGAAAGCTTCCACGCCGGCAAGGCAACCCCCATCCTGTTCAGCTCCGCCGCGCTGAACTTCGGCGTCAAGGAACTGCTGGACGCGCTGGTGGACTTCGCCCCGCCGGCAGCTCCCCGCCCGGACATCGAGGGCAACCCCAGGCCGGTCGAGTCCCCGTTCTCCGGCTTCGTCTTCAAGGTCCAGGCCGGCATGAACAAGGCCCACCGGGACCACGTGGCCTTCATCCGCGTCTGCTCCGGCGTGTTCGAGCGCGGCATGGTGGTCACCCAGACCCGCACCGGCAAGTCCTTCGCCACCAAGTACGCCCAGCAGGTGTTCGGCCGCGAACGCGAAGTGATCGACGAGGCATACCCCGGGGACGTCGTCGGCCTGGTCAACGCTTCCTCCCTTCGCGTGGGGGACAGCCTGTTCCTCGAGGGCCCGGTGGAGTACCCCGCCATCCCGCTGTTCGCCCCGGAGCATTTCCAGGTGGCGCGCTCCAAGGACCCCAGCAAGTTCAAGCAGTTCCGCCGCGGCATCGAGCAGCTCGAACACGAGGGCGTCATCCAGGTGCTCCGCTCCGACGTCCGCGGCGACCAGGCTCCGGTGCTTGCCGCCGTCGGCCCCATGCAGTTCGAAGTGGTGGAGGACCGCATGGCGCACGACTTCAACGCGCCCATGCGCCTGGAACGCCTGCCCTACTCACTGGCTCGGATTTCGACGGCGGACGCCATGCCTGCGCTCGCCACCGTACCGGGCGCCGAGGTGCTTTTGCGGTCCGACGGCGAATACCTCGCCCTGTTCAACGACGTCTGGGCGCTGCGGCGGATCGAGAAGAACCACCCCGACCTCACCCTCGTGCCCATCGGCACCCACAACCCAGCAAAGTAGCGAACCATGAACGCAGTCAAAGCCGGTGCAACACAACCCCGTGCGCTGGTCACCGGCGTCGGCACCATCAACCCGGTCGGCTCCTCCGTGCCCGAAACGTGGGCGGGCCTTGTGGCCGGAAAATCCGGGATCGCGCCGCTTGAGGAGGCGTGGGCCGAGCAGCTGCCGGTGAAGATGGCCGGACAGGTCACTGCTGATCTTTCCGGACACCTCAGCACCCGCGAAATGAAGCGCATGGACCGCTGCGGGCAGCTGGCGCTGATCGCAGCCCGCGAGGCCTGGAAACAGGCAGGCGCCCCGGAGGTCGATCCCGAGCGTTTCGCCGTGGTGATCGGCTCGGCGTACGGCGGGCTTGGCTCCACCCTGGAGCAGGACCGGACCCTCGCGGCGTCGGGCCCGCGCAAGGTTTCGCCGCACACCCTCACCCGGCTTATGGTCAACGGCCCGGCCGCCTGGGTGTCCATCGACCTCGGCGCCCGCGGCGGCGCCCGGACGCCTGTCAGCGCATGTGCCTCCGGGGCTGAGGCGATTGTCCAGGCAGCCGAGATGATCCGCTCCGGCGCTGCCGACGTCGTTATTGCCGGCGGCGTTGACGCCTCGGTCAACGACCTGGTGGTCACGGGCTTCTCCCAGATCCGCGCCCTGTCTACCCGCAATGACGATCCGCAGCGGGCATCGCGGCCGTTCGACGGCGGCCGGGACGGTTTTGTGCTCGCGGAGGGCGCCGGCGTGGTGGTGCTGGAGAGCGAAGAGCACGCGCGCGCCCGCGGAGCAGCTGTTCTGGGGGCAGTGGCCGGGGGCGCGGTGACGTCCGACGCGAACGACATTGTGGCAGCCGATCCTGCCATGCAGCGGCGGGTGATGCAGAAGGCGCTTGAGTCCGCCGGCATGACCGCCGGGGACATCGGCTTCGTGCACGCGCATGCCACGTCCACCCCTGTTGGGGACAGGCTCGAGGGCCAGGCCATCAACGCCATCTTCGGCGCCAGGATTCCGGTGACGTCCACCAAGGGGCACACCGGGCACCTGCTCGGCGGCGCGGGGGCGCTGGCCGCCGTCGTGGTGGTGGAAGCCCTGCGCACCGGGATGCTTCCCGGGACGCTGAACGTTGAGGCGCAGGACCCCGAGGTTGACCTAAACGTGGTCACCGAAGAAGTCCGCCGGCTCCAGCCGGGTACTCCGCCGGCCGGCCTGGTGAACGCCTTCGGTTTCGGCGGGCACAGCGTGGCCCTGGTGATTACGGGCGCTTAGGCCACTGCAACTCGGCCCATCACCCGTCGCGAAGTACATCGCACCCGCATGTGGACAACGCACCCCGGCGCGCGGGGGTGCAGGGACCATTGACGGGTGCCCGCAGCGCGGCTAGCGGGAGAGGCAGGGCAAGCCCTAGGATTCCGCGCGGACGAGTTGCACCAGGGCATCAAGGACCGGCAGCTGGCCCTTCACCAGCTTGGACCGGGCTTCCGGTTCCGGGAACCAGCGGGCATCGTCGACTTCCGGGTACTGCTGGATGCGGCCTGAACCTTTGGGCCACTCCAGCGGAAAGGTGTTGCTGACGATCCGTTCCGGCTGGAAGTCATGCTCGGCTGCAAATACTGTGATGAGTTTGCCCGAGGGCTGTTTGAACTCCCCGAGAAGCCGGTAGTCGGCGTCGGGTGCGGGGGTTCCCATCTCCTCGGCAAACTCGCGCAGGGCCGCGGCCAGCGGGTCCTCGCCCACGGAGTATTCACCCTTGGGGACGGACCAGGCGTGCGTGTCCTTGCGGGACCAGAACGGGCCGCCCATGTGGGCAATCCACACCTCCAGCAGGCCCGGGGCCGCCTGCCTGTACAGCAGGATTCCTGCACTCGTAACGGGCATTTGTCCTCCGGGAGATGGATATTCAACAACGAACAGAAGATGCCGTCCAACGTTAACCTGCAGTTCACGGCCCTGGTTTAGGTTATTCCTTCAGGCACTCTGCTCGAAGGGACCCGTCATGGCCAGTATCGCTGAGGTTTTGGGTCGGCTTACGCCGGAAGAACTTGAAGAGCTTCGCGGCCTTGGTCCGCAGGGCCACCTGCCGCGGCACCTGGTGGATGCCCTGGACCGGGCAGCCGGCGGGCCGGGCTCCGGCCGCGGCTACTACGTACCCACCGGAAACGTCACCGCCACGGGCGGGCCGCTGCTGGTGCTGCGCAGTGACGTGTCCGGCTGGCTTTTCAACGTTCACCGGGACGACCCCGATTCCTTGCCGCAGCACGGCTAGCTACCCGATCAGCAGGCTCAGGGCCTCGGTCAGGTGTTCCACCTCCCGCACTGAGAAGCCGGCCGGTATCGGGCCAGGCCCTGCATGGCTCGCGGGAACCACGGCATGCGTAAACCCGAGGCGGTGGGCCTCCTGGATGCGCTGGTTGATGCCCGGCACCGGACGTACCTCGCCGGCCAGGCCCACTTCTCCAAAGGCAATGAGCCGGATGGGCAGCGGTTTGCGGGCCTTGGCCGAGGCCACAGCCAGGGCAATGGCAAGGTCCGTGGCGGGTTCGCTGAGCTTCACCCCGCCCACTGTGGCCACGTACGAGTCGTCCTTGTGCAGGAGTGTTCCCGCGCGCTGCTGCAGCACGGCGAGCAGCATGGAGACCCGTGAACTGTCCAGCCCGCTGGTGGCCCGCCGCGGCTGCGAGTTGGGGCTTTCCGCGAGCAGCGACTGAACCTCGGCCAGCAGCGGCCGCCGGCCCTCCATGGTCACGGTGATGCAGGTTCCGGAAACCGGGTCCTTGGTGCGGCTGACAAAAAGCCCGCTGGGATCGGCGAGGCCTTCAATGCCGTTCTCGTTCAGGTCGAAGCAGCCGACGTCGTCGGTAGGCCCGTAACGGTTCTTGACCGCGCGCAGCATCCGCAGCCGCGAATGGCGCTCGCCCTCGAACTGGCACACCACGTCCACCAGGTGCTCCAGCAGCCGCGGCCCGGCGATGGAACCGTCCTTGGTCACGTGGCCCACCAGCAGAGTTGTCATGTTCCGGCGCTTGGCCGCGGCAATGATGGACGCGGCAACCTCCCGGACCTGGGACACGCCCCCGGCGCTGCCGTCAACATCGGCGCTGCTGAGGGTCTGCACCGAGTCCACGATCAGGAGCCGCGGCTCGATCTTCTCCACCTGCCCCAGCGCCTGGCCGAGGTCCGTTTCCGCGGAGAGATAGAGCGATTCAGCCACGGCGTCGATCCGCTCTGCGCGGAGCTTCACCTGCGCCGCGGACTCCTCCCCGGTCACGTACAGCACGTCCTGGGCCGTCCGGGCAAACTTGGCGGCCACGTCCAGCAGCAGCGTGGACTTGCCGACGCCGGGTTCGCCGGCCAGCAGGATGACGGCGCCCGGGACCAGTCCGCCGCCCAGCACCCGGTCCAGTTCATCAACGCCCGTGGGCAGGAATGCGGCGGTGGTGGCGTCCACCTCGGCAATGCGGCGGGCGGGCTCAAGGACCGTTGTGGCCGCCGTCGTACGCGCCACGGCGGTGCCGGTTTCCTCGACGGTGCCCCACGCCTGGCACTCGCCGCAGCGGCCCACCCATTTGACTGTGGTCCAGCCGCACTCGGCGCACTTGTAGGCGGGCGCCTTGGATGCCCGGGAAGTCTTCGTAGCCATGCGTCCAACCCTAGCGGTGGCCACTGACAATCTCCGGCGCAGCACTTGCCTGTGATCCATGCCATCTGTATAGTCGACCCCTGAAGGCAATTTCGCCTACAGGATTGTTACTCGGCAACGAGGCAAGACCTGAGAAGCACACTACGTGCGTCTCGGGTCTTTTTTTGTGCCCAAAAATAGACAGAGAGGTCTGACATGGCAACTGTGGACTACCGGTCGCTGGCCGGAGATATCCTGCAGGGGGTGGGCGGCGAAAAGAACATCGCCAGCGCCGCCCACTGCGCAACCAGGCTCCGGCTCAAGCTGCGGGACGATTCCCAGGCGGACCAGGCAGCCATCGAAAAGCTGCCCGGCGTCATTACCGTGATGAAGGCCGGCGGCCAGTTCCAGGTGGTCATCGGCGACAACGTCCCCACGGTCTATGCCGAACTGGGCAAGATCACCAAGCTCACCGGTGACGACGCGGGCAACGATGAACCCGTCCAGCACGGCAACCTCTTCAACCGCTTCATCGACCTGATTTCCTCCATCTTCTCGCCGGTCATCTGGCCGCTGGCTGCAGCCGGCCTGCTCAAGGCGTTCCTGAGCATGGCCACCCAGTTCGGATGGCTGGATCCCGCCTCCCAGACCAACGTAATCCTGGCAGCAACCGCGGATGCGCTCTTCTACTTCCTGCCGATCTTCCTGGCGGTCACCGCCGCGAAGCGGTTCAAGACCAACCAGTTCACCTCCATGGCCATCGCCGGGGCGCTGGTCTACCCGAGCATCGTGGCGCTTGCGGCCCAGCCGGAACCGGTCAACTTCGCCGGCATCCCAATGGTGATGATGAACTACACCAGCTCGGTCCTGCCGATCATCGTGGCGGTCTGGCTCCAGGGCTACGCGGAGCGTTTCCTGACGCGCGTGCTGCCGTCCGCCATCCGGAACTTCACCACGCCGCTGCTGACGCTCCTGGTCATGGTGCCGCTGGTCCTCCTCACTGTCGGTCCCGTCACCACGTTCGCCGCGCAGGGCCTGTCCGCCGGGATCAACGCGGCCTTCACCTTCGCGCCGTGGCTCGCGGGCGCCGTCATGGGCGGCTTCTGGCAGGTCTTCGTCCTCTTCGGCCTGCACTGGGGCCTGGTTCCGGGCATGCTGAATGAAATCGCCACCCAGGGCTACTCACTGCTTCTCGGTCCGCTGCTCGCCGCAGTGCTGGGCCAGGCTGCCGCGACGCTCGCCGTGATGTTCCGGACCCGCAACAAGGCCCGGCGCACCGTTGCCGGACCCGCAGCACTGTCCGGCTTCCTCGCCGGGATCACCGAACCCGCCATCTACGGCGTCAACCTGCCCCTGAAGAAGCCCTTCTACTTCGGCATTGCCGGCGGCGTGGTGGGCGGCGCCATAGCAGCCGCCGGCGGCAGTGGCGCCTCCGCATTCGTGTTCCCCTCACTCCTCGGCCTGCCGGCGTTCAGCCAGGTGGGCAACTTCGCACTCCAGCTGCTGGGCACCGGCATCGCCGTCGCCATCGCCTTCGGCCTGACCTTCTTCTTCGGACCGCGTGAGGAAGCAGCGTCCGACGCCGGCACCTCCGTTCCGGATACAGCTGCGGACACGCAGGGGGCAGCTGCGCCCGCGGGCCCCGTGGCCGTCTCCACCGGCACCCTGGTGGTCCTGGCGCCAGTCGCCGGACCGGCAGTGGCCCTGGCCGACGTCCAGGACAAGGTGTTTGCGTCCGGTGCCATGGGCAAGGGCCTGGGCATCATCCCCGCCGATGGCCGCATCTACGCACCCATTTCGGGCTCCATCAAAGCGGCCATGAAGACCGGCCACGCCTTCGGCATCAAGTCCGAGGACGGCGTTGAGGTCCTGGTACATATCGGCATCGATACCGTCCAGCTGCAGGGCCGCGGTTTTGAGTCCGCCGTCAGCCGCGGCCAGCAGGTCCGCGCCGGTGACCTGCTCGCCGTCGTCGACCTCGACGTCGTCAGGGAGGCCGGCTACGACACCACCACGCTGGTGATGGTCACCAACACTGCCCAGCTCGGCAGCGTTGACCCGGTGACCGGCGGGACGTTCGCCCAGGGCGACACTGCCATCACCGTCACGGCCTGACCCCCGAATCCTGGCTCCACTTTCCAGTCCTACCGATGAAGGAATGATTTTCTGTGACCACCACTTTCCCCGACGGGTTCCTCTGGGGCGGAGCAACTGCCGCCAACCAGATCGAAGGCGCGTACAACGAGGGCGGCAAAGGCCTGTCCATCCAGGATGTGATGCCCAAGGGCATCACGGAGACCCCCACGGAGGGTCCGACCCCGGAGAACCTCAAGCAGGTGGCAATCGACTTCTACCACCGTTACGAGGAGGACATCGCCCTCTTCGCGGACATGGGGTTCAAGGTGTTCCGCTTCTCGATCGCGTGGAGCCGGATCTTCCCGCTGGGCGACGAAGAGACCCCCAACGCCGAGGGCCTGGCCTACTACTCCCGGATCCTGGACGAACTCGAAAAGCACGGCATCGAGCCGCTGGTGACCATCAGCCACTACGAGACGCCGCTCCACCTGGCCCGGAAATACAACGGCTGGACCAACCGCGAACTGATCGGCTTCTACGAGCGCTACTGCCGCACCCTCTTCGAGCACTTCGGCGGCCGGGTGAAGTACTGGCTCACGTTCAACGAGATCAACTCCGTGATCCACGAGCCGTTCCTCTCCGGCGGCATCCCCACGCCCAAGGAACAGCTCACCAGGCAGGACCTCTACCAGGCGATCCACCACGAACTGGTGGCTTCCGCCCGGGCAACCAGGCTGGCGCACGAGCTGATGCCGGGCGCGCAGGTGGGCTGCATGATCATTGCGCTGCCCACCTACCCGCTGACCCCGGACCCCTCCGACGTCGTTGCCGCGATGCACACCGCGCAGGACAGCTACGCGTTCGGCGACATCCACTGCCGCGGCGAGTACCCCGGCTACCTGCTGCGGTACTTCCGCGACAACGGCATCGAGCTGGACATCACCCCGCAGGACCGCGAGGACCTGAAGAACACCGTGGACTTTGTCTCGTTCAGCTACTACATGAGCATCTGCGAGACGGCCGACCCCGCCAAGCAGGCCAAGGGCCCCGGCAACATCATGGGCGGCGTTCCCAACCCGACGCTCAAGGCTTCCGAGTGGGGATGGCAGATCGATCCGCAGGGCCTGCGGGTTGCCCTCAACGACTACTGGGACCGCTGGCAGAAGCCCCTCTTCATCGTGGAGAACGGCGTGGGCGCCAAGGACCAGTTGGTCGAGGTGAACGGCGGTAAGACCGTCCTTGACGACTACCGCATCGGCTACCTCAACGACCATCTGGTCCAGGCCCGCGAGGCGGTTGAAGACGGGGTCCAGCTGATGGGCTACACCTCCTGGGGATGCATCGACCTGGTCAGTGCCTCCACCGCGCAGATGAGCAAGCGCTACGGTTTCATCTACGTGGACAGGAACGACGACGGTACCGGGTCCATGGAGCGCTACCCCAAGAAGTCCTACGGTTGGTACAAGGAAGTCATTGCCACCAACGGCGCCAGCCTGAAGAAGTAACCGCTCAACGACGAAAGGAGGACGACGTGGAGGTGTTGCGCGTTTTCAATAACAACGTCGTCCTCGCCCGCGCCACCGATGGGGGAGAGGTCATCCTCACCGGCCGGGGCCTCGGTTTCCAGGCCAAACCTGGCCGGAAGGTGGACGAAACCAAGGTGGTGCGGGTGTTCGTCCCGGAGGACGGCCGCAACGCGGACAACTTCGGTGCTCTGGTGGCGGCCATCCCGCCCGAACATCTGGCCCTTGCCGACCAGGCACTGGAACTCGCCCGCGGCGGGATGAGCGGGCCGCTGAACTCCACCACCGTGGTGGCGCTCGCGGACCACCTGAGCTTCGCCATCAAGCGGCTGCGGCAGGGCCTGAACATCGAGTACCCGCTGCGGGCCGAAGTGGCCCACCTTTATCCGGATGAGCTGCGGATGGCGCAGCAGATCGTGGATTTCGTGAACTCCCGGCTGGAGGACCCGTTGCCCGGGGACGAGGCCGTGGCAGTGGCACTGCATTTAGTGAACGCGGGCTTTGCCAGCGGGGACCTGTCCTACACGTACCAAATGACGGGTGTCTTCGCGCAGCTCTTTGAGGTCCTGGAGCAGGCCTATGGGCGGGCCTTCGACCGGGAAACAGTCAACGCCGCCCGCTTCATCACCCATCTGCGCTACTTCTTTGTCCGCGCGCACACCGGCAGGCAGCTGGCCGAAGGGGCAACGGGGCTGGGCTCAGCCATCCGGCAGGCTTACCCCGACGCCTTTGGCACCGCCCTCAAGCTGCAGGCCGTCCTGGAACTGCGGCTCGGGGAGCCGCTGACCGATGACGAGGTGACGTACCTGACCCTGCACGTCGCCCGGATGGCCGACGACCTCAGGCTGCAGGAAGCTGCCCTCCAGGCCCACCCACCGGTTAATTAGGGCCACCGGCCACTACAGCGCCGGCAGCACGTCCCGGGCCTCGCTCGCGTCCATGCCCGTGGCCTCCAGCAGGTCCACCATCAGCGGCCGGTACAGCATCACCACCGTTTCGCCCTCCAGCCGCTGCACTTCCAGGAGCTTGGGGTGCAGGCGCAGGGCGATCTCGCTGAGGTCCCGGCGGGCCGTGCGCATGTGGGCGCGGCGGACGCCGTCGTGCGTTTCCGCCAAGCCGAGCGAAAGCTCGTCGATGGCGGCAGCGGTCTCCTGCAGCACCTCCGCGATGTTTTCCGTGGCTTCATCCGAAAGCGCCGCATGGTTGATGGCGCTGGTAAGCCGGCGCGCGAAGACGCGGCTGTTCCGCAGCGCCAGGTCGATGAAGTCCAGCGACTGTTTCAACTGGTCCAGTTCCTCCCGGTGCCTCCGGTAGGCGGGGGCCAGCCTGGCCACCTCGCCGGAGGTGCGCAGCGACTGGCGCATGGCGTCCACCAGCGGCTGGCAGTTCCTTCCCCGGATCAGGGCGTGCCAGGCCTGGGTGGAATCGCTGTTGTCCAGGGCGTTGGCGCATTCGCGCAGCACCTCGGCAAGCTCGTGGAGGAGATTCTTCACGTCCTTGCGGGGTTCGCGGCGCGGATCCTTGGGGACGAGGATGGTTACCAGCAGGGCAAACAGTCCGCCCACCACGGCGTCGATGCTCCGCGTGAAAGGCCCGCCGGCCGGCGCGGGGAGCAGGACAACCAGCAGCGACTGCAGGCCCAGCTGGGTGGTGAAGATATTGCCGCTGTCCAGGAAGCGGGCCAGCAGGATGGAGAAAAGAAGGACGACGGCGGCCTGCCAGATCCCGGGGCCCAGCCAGTGCAGGAGCAGGTCGCCCACCGCAATGCCGATGGTGCAGCCCAGGCCAACCTCCACCACCCGCCGCAGCCTGGGCTCCCGGGAGAAACCAAGGGCAATCAGGGATGACGTGGCCGCGAACAGGGGGCCGGAATGCCCCAGCACGTACTCCGCGAAAGCGTAAGCTCCCACGGCGCAGACGGTCATCTGGACCGCAGGGAGCAGGGAGTTCCGGCTGCGGATCAGGCCTGTGCGGAAGCGGCCGCGCAGGAACCGCCTGCCTGCTGAGAGTCCTGCTGCGGGAGCCATGCCGTCCAGTGTATTTGCTGCCGGCCCCGTTTTATTTTCCGGTGCGCGGCGCCTTACGGCCGAACATGTGATCTGCGCAATGGTGACCGGGCATATGTCAACCAATATCCCGCCGCCGTTAATCCTCCGTTAACCTTGGGCAGCCCATCCCGTTACCTGCGGACCCTAACTTCGATGAAGGTACAAAACGTACGCATCGCGCAGCAGGGTTCTCCGTCCCTGACCGCAACTGAAAAACCCTGGAAGGGGTACATCTAGTGAAGGCACTCCGCTTCGGCCGCCACGCGGCTATCGCTGTCATCGCAGCCGGCGCTCTCGCGCTTACCTCCTGCGGTTCAGACAACGCCACGAACACCTCGCCCACCGGCAACCAGACTTCCGCAGGCCCCAAGGTCACCGGCACCCTGACCGGCATCGGCGCATCCTCCACCGGTGCAGCCATGGACGCGTGGAAGGCAGGCTTCGCCTCCGCAAACCAGGGCGCCACCGTGCAGTACTCCCCGGACGGCTCCGGCGCGGGCCGCAAGGCCATCATTGACGGCTCGGCCCAGTTCGCTGGTTCGGACGCCTACCTCAAGGATGAAGAGCGCGAGGCCTCCAAGGCTGTGTGCGGTCCCGATGGCGCCATTAACATCCCGGTCTACATCTCCCCGATCGCCGTGGCCTTCAACCTGCCCGGCATCACGGACCTGAAGCTGGATGCAACCACGGTTGCCAAGATCTTCCGCGGCGAAATCGCCAAGTGGAACGATCCCGCCATCGCCGCCCTGAACGAGGGCGTCAGCCTGCCGGACCTCAAGGTCACCCCGGTGAACCGCTCGGATGACTCCGGCACCACCACCAACTTCACCGACTACCTGGCCTCTGCAGCACCCGAGGTCTGGACGGACAAGTCCTCCGGCGTATGGCCTGCCACCCTGCAGGGCGAAAACGCCAAGGGCACCTCCGGTGTGGTCAAGACCGTCACCGACACCCCCGGCGCCGTGACCTACGCTGATGACTCAGCTGTGGGCGGCAAGCTCGGCACCGCCTCCATCAAGGTGGGCAGCGAGTTCGTCAAGATCTCCGCCGACGCCGCAGCCAAGGCCGTCGAGGCAGGCAAGGCCGTTGAAGGCCGTTCAGCCAACGACGTCGCCATCAAGCTGGACCGCAAGACCACCGCATCGGGTGCCTACCCGGTGGTGCTGGTTTCCTACCACGTGGTCTGCAGCGCCTACGACAAGCAGGAAACCGTTGACCTGGTCAAGGCCTTCGAAAACTACGTAGTTTCCGAGGAAGGCCAGCAGGCCGCCGCGGACTCCGCCAAGTCGGCCCCGCTTTCCTCTACCCTTGCAGAGAAGGCAACTGCGGCTATCGACTCCATCAAGGTCAAGTCCTAATAACCGCTCTGAACCCGGGTTCCCCGCCTGCCGAAAGGCAGTGCGGGGAACTTGGCATTGGACAACACATCTTTCCTGAATCAGCTACCAACCGAAGGGCCGTCGAATGACCGCCACCCCCCTGACAAGTACCCAAGGCGCCGGGCGCGCCGGGGACAAAATCTTCTCGGGCGCCGCGCTGGCCGCCGGCTGCCTCATTCTTGCCGTCCTCTTCGGCGTCGCACTCTTCCTGGTAGTGCAGGCAATCCCCGCGCTGACCGCGCCGGCCGACAAAATCCAGGGAGGCGCCGGCTTCTTCGCCTACATCTGGCCCATCGTGATCGGCACGCTTATCGCTGCGGTCATCGCCCTGGTCATTGCCACGCCCATCGCCATCGGCGTCGCCCTGTTCATCTCGCACTTCGCCCCCCGCGGACTCGCTTCCGGCCTCGGCTACGTGGTGGACCTGCTGGCCGCCATCCCGTCCGTCATCTACGGCGCCTGGGGTGCGGCCTTCCTGGCGAGGGAAATCTCGCCCGCCTACAACTGGCTGGCCGCCAACATGGGCTGGCTGCCGATCTTCCAGGGTCCGGCTTCCGCAACCGGCAAGACCATCCTGACCGCCGGCATCGTCCTGTCCGTGATGGTCCTGCCCATCATCACCTCCCTGTCCCGCGAAATCTTCCTGCAGACCCCCAAGCTGCACGAGGAAGCCGCGCTCGCCCTGGGCGCGACGCGCTGGGAAATGATTAAGATGTCCGTCCTGCCGTTCGCCCGGCCCGGCATCATCAGCGCCGTCATGCTCGGCCTGGGCCGTGCACTCGGCGAGACCATGGCAGTCGCCCTGGTGCTGTCCTCCGGCGCCCTCACCGCCAGCCTGATCCAGTCCGGCAACCAGACCATCGCCGCCGAAATCGCCCTGAACTTCCCGGAGGCCAGCGGGCTCAAGGTCAGCACCCTCATCGCTGCCGGCCTGGTCCTCTTCGTCATCACCCTGGCCGTGAACATGATCGCGCGCTGGATCATCACCCGGCACAAAGAATTCTCGGGAGCCAACTAAATGACCTCCACGCTTACCCCTGTGCGCAGCAAGCGCTCGGCACTTACCAAAGGCCAGCTGCCCAAGTATGCGCCGTACGTCGTCCTTGCCGCAGCCCTGATCCTGGGTGCCGCCATCATGGCCCTGGTGGGCTTCAACCCCGTCGGCTGGGGCATCGTCTCGGCGTTGCTGTTTGCCATCGGGCTGGTGTCCTGGAGCGCAGCCGTGGAGGGCTCCCGCAAGGCAAAGGACAAGCTGGCCACCTGCCTGGTGGTGGGGTCCTTCCTCATCGCCCTGCTGCCGCTCATTTCGGTGATCTGGACGGTCCTGGTCAACGGCGTTCCCGGACTCCTCAACCCGGGATTCCTCACGACGTCCATGAACGGGGTCACCGGTGTCTACGACAACCGGGCCGCGGAGGAAGGCGCCCCGGTCCTGGGCGGTATTTACCACGCCCTTATCGGCACCATCCAGATCACCCTCCTGGCCACGGTCATCTCGGTGCCGGTGGGCCTGCTGACGGCCATCTACCTGGTGGAGTACGGCAATGACGGCCGGCTGGCCCGCGCCATCACGTTCTTCGTTGACGTCATGACCGGCATTCCTTCCATCGTGGCAGGCCTCTTTGCGGCGGCCTTCTTCTTCGCCATTGTCGGCCCCGGCACCAAAACCGGCGCCGTTGCCGCGGTCGCGCTTTCCGTTCTCATGATCCCCGTGGTGGTGCGTTCCAGCGAGGAAATGCTGAAGATCGTTCCCAACGAACTGCGCGAAGCCGCGTACGCCCTGGGCGTGCGCAAGTGGCGGACCATCGTCAAGGTTGTCATCCCGACGGCGATTTCCGGCATTGCCTCAGGCGTCACCCTGGCGATCGCCCGCGTCATCGGTGAGACGGCGCCCATCCTGGTCACCGCGGGCTTCGCCACCAGCATCAACTCCAACGTGTTCAGCGGCTGGATGGCTTCGCTGCCCACGTTCATCTACACCCAGATCCTGAACCCCACGTCGCCGGCCAACCCGGATCCGTCATCCCAGCGTGCCTGGGGCGCGGCCCTCGTGCTGATCATCCTGGTCATGGTCCTCAACCTTGGCGCCCGCCTGATCGCCCGGGTTTTCGCCCCCAAGACGGGCCGCTGACAGTTTCCAGCCCGCGTCCCTTCCGGTCCTATCCGCCGGAACCTAGACTTCAATTCATACCAGTTAGTGAAGGAACACCATGTCTAAGCGCATCGACGTCAAGGACCTGAACGTGTACTACGGCGATTTCCTCGCCGTAGAGGACGTCACCATCAACATCGAGGCCAAGTCCGTTACCGCGTTCATCGGACCCTCGGGCTGCGGAAAGTCCACCTTCCTGCGCACCCTGAACCGCATGCACGAGGTCCTCCCGGGGGCGCGCGTCGAGGGCGAGGTCCTGCTCGACGGCGACAACCTGTACGGCCCGGGCGTGGACCCCGTGACCGTCCGCTCGCAGATCGGCATGGTGTTCCAGCGGCCCAACCCGTTCCCCACCATGTCCATCCGGGACAACGTGCTGGCAGGAGTGAAGCTTAACAACAAGAAGATCTCCAAGGGTGAGGCCGACGTCCTGGTGGAACGCTCGCTGAAGGGCGCCAACCTGTGGAACGAGGTCAAGGACCGCCTGGAGAAGCCAGGCTCAGGCCTTTCCGGCGGACAGCAGCAGCGCCTCTGCATTGCCCGTGCCATTGCCGTGGAGCCGCAAGTGATCCTCATGGACGAGCCGTGTTCCGCGCTGGACCCCATCTCCACCCTGGCCATCGAGGACCTCATCAATGAGCTCAAGGACCAGTACACGGTGGTGATCGTGACGCACAACATGCAGCAGGCAGCCCGCGTCTCGGACCGCACCGCTTTCTTCAACATCGCAGGCACCGGCAAGCCAGGCAAGCTGATCGAGGTGGGAGACACGCACACCATCTTCAGCAACCCCACCCAGAAGGCCACCGAGGACTACGTCTCCGGCCGCTTCGGATAACCCGCCGTCTTTTTGTCCAGGCGCTCCACAGCCCGAGGAGGAACCCTTCCTGCTCGGGCTGTCGGCTGCCAGGGAGGACGCCAAGGAACTGCTGGCGGGGACTTGGGGAATTTAGTACGCTGGACTAGATACTTCGGGAGCTAGTAACTAGAAGAAATAGGAGCTTTCCTTGACGCAGACGGCAAACGGCCTCAGGGGCCATCATCCCAACGGGCCTGGAACCTTTGCCGATGGGGAGCACCTCTCTGCGGTCTGGCGCAGCAGTTCCTACCTGGAGAGCATCCAGTGGGAACTCGACGCCGCCCACGAGTCCCTCAGGGAAGCCGTCCAGCAGGCAGCCAGTTCCGGGGTGGACCACGGCGCGCTCCTCCAGGCGGCCAACATGACGTCCCAGGAACTGGAAGCGGCCCTGCTGGACGCCCCGCCAGCCTGGCCCACGGGGTTTTAGCCTACTCCGGCACTTCAAGCTGGAAGCCGCACCGGCAGCGCAGGACCCTCGTGGGCAGCGAAACCGCGTTGAGTCCCCCTCCGCTGTCGCTGCTGCGGTAGCAAAGCCGTTCGATCTCGAACTCGGCTTCCTCCATGGGAAACCCGCAGTGGATGTACTCGTCGCCGAACAGGATGACCTGGGCCATCCGGCGCACCTGGTGCAACGCCGCCGCCACATCCCGTGCATAGGCGAGGTGCTCCTGGAACAGCCCGCAGTCGTTGCAGGTGTAGCCAACGGTGACCAGGTCCCCGTTGGCTGCCCCCATCGCACTGATGGCGTGGATGGTCAATTGATGTTCGGTCCCGCAGGTTTCGCAGCGAAGCTGCCGCGGCTGGGGCAGGGAATGCCGGGGCCTCGAAGTAGACATGATGCCTGCTCTTTTCCGCGAGGTGCATCCATGCCGCCGATATGCTGCAGCAGCCCAGTCCGCGGCCCTGCACCCGGCGGCGGATGTCCGGCCCGGGAAAGCGAAAGTACGGGATTCCAGAACCTACTTTCGAATCTACGTCACCGTGATCAGCCTGTATAGGGCAATGAAGCCGCCGCATGAAGACATGGCACTACCAGGTTCAACCAGCCACCGGGGTGAGCGCCAAAGCCAGCACGAATGCCAGTGCAGCCGTGGCGGCGGGGGTGAGGACCCAGAGACCCACGATCCGGATCACCAGCTTCCGGTTGGTCACGGAAAAGTGCTGGTTCTCTCCCGCCCCGAGGACTGCCGAAGTCACCGTGTGCGTGGTGGACAACGGCCAATGGAGCGCAATGGAACCCACAAAAAGCATCACGGCGCTGAGAGTCTGGGCAACAGACCCGCGCAGCGGATCCACCCGGGTGATCTTGTACCCGATCGTGTGCGAGATCCGCCAGCCGCCGAACATGGTCCCGGCGGCAATCATCACCGCTGTCAGCAACATCACCCACAGGGGCAACGAGCCGCCGTCGGAATACCCTGCGGCCAACAGCGCCAGCAGCAGCACGGCGCTGACGCGCTGCCCGTCCTGTATGCCGTGCCCAAAAGCCACGGCCCCGGCCGCCACTGCCTGGCTTCGGCGGAAGCGGTGGTTGACCACATTGGGCTGGGTGTAGCGGGCCGCCCAGGTGGCCGGATACACCAGCATGAATGCGCCGCTGTAGGCGACGAGCGGGGACAGCACCAGTGGAAGCACAACCTGGAAGAGCAGGGACTGGTCCACCCCTCCGACGCCGGTGCCGCCCACCGCCAGGCTGGCCAGGCCGGCGCCGGCAAGGCCGCCCACCAAGGCGTGGGTGGATGAGGCGGGAATGCCCCGCCACCACAGCAAAATCCCCCATGCGCACGCGCTTGCCAGGCCGGCCACCAGGATGCTGAGGCCCTGCGGACCCGGAGGAAGGCTGATCCAGGCCCGGCTGATGGCCACAGCCAGCCCGGCGCTCAGCAGGGCGCCAATGAAGTTGAAGAAGGCCGCCAGCAGGACCGCGACGCTGGGGGTGAGGGCCCTGGTGCGGACGGCAAGCGCCACGGAGGTGGAGGCATCGCGGAAGCCGTTGAGGAAGGCGAACGCCGCGGACAGCAGGACCACCAAGCCGAAAATGACCGGCGTCACCTCAGGATTCCTTGACGATGAGGCTGCCCACCTGAGTGGCGATCCGCCGCATGTCCTTGGTGACTTCCACCAGCTGGTTGGCGATGTCCCGGTTGCGGGAATACTGCGCCCATTTCATGTCCGCGATCATGTCCGCCACCCATACGCGGTGGGTGCGTTCGGCGCGCTTGGTGAGGCGGAGGATTTCGATCCAGTAGTCCTCGAGGTCATCGAGGTTATTGAGCCGGCGCATTGCATCCACGGTCAGTTCGGCCTGCCGGCTGATGATCTCCAGCTGGTCGGCGGCCCGCTTGGGCAGCCGCTCCAGCTTGTACAGGGCCACCAGCTCTGCCGCCGCGTCCATCTTCTCCATCGCCTCGTTGAGGTAGCGGGAGAGCGCGTACATGTCCTCGCGGGGCAGCGGGTTCACGAAACTGGAGCGCATATGCGTCAGGAGGGCGAAGTGCAGCTCCGCGGACTTCGCCTCGTGGTTGTGCATGTCCTCTACCAGCTTGCCGTGTTCAGCAGCAGGGACGCCAAGAATTTCGGCCAGGGTGGCGGCAGCCTGCACAATCTGCTGGGCCAACTGCGAAAGGAGGTCCAGCCCGGCGGGCTCCTGGGGGAAAAGGCGCAGCTTCACGTGTTTACCGGTCTCCGGGGAAAAGTACGGGGCGGGGTGTTGCTGCCGTGTGACTTGACTCCGGCGCGCAACTGAGCCAACTCTACCGGCCCGTAACTTGGTGCCTGGAAACAGGCCCGGAATGTCTGGGAAGACGGGCAGGAAAAGTGGCAGAAAAATGGTGCCGAACCGGATACGCCTCTCGGCGGTAGGCCGCTCTAGGCGGCTAATTGTTGAAGCCCGGGGGTTTCGCGGCTCGGCACCGATTTCAGTTTTCTACTTTGGCTGGCGCAAGTCAATCTTGACAGATTGGGCAAGGGCGGGGCAGGCAGGGCGGCCTCAGTCGAGTTCGCCCAGCCGCCACGCGTTCGCGGCATGTTCCAGGTCCTCAGCGGTCTTCACCAGCTGGTGCGAGTTTCGGGTGAGCTTGCTGGCGTGCGCTTCGTTGCCGTGCTCGGCGCCGTCGGCGATGGTTGCCTGGCCGAGTGCCACAACCCGGCAAAAGGCTGCGGAACGTTCCAGCGCGACGTCGAACTCGCCGTCGAACGCGCCGGAGAGGATGGCATCCGCCATGGCCCGCATCTCATCGGCGCCCGGAGGCTCGGCCGCTCCGGCCACCACGTTGGACACCTGGGCAGTGTCTTTTCCGGCCCGGAAATACACCGAGATGCGCTCCGGGTCCTGGACCGTCGCAGCACGCAGGGCGTAGAGGCGCCACAACGCGCCGGGAAGCGAACGCGCGGGACTTTCGGCCCACATTTCCGCGATGGCTTCCAGCCCCTGCTCGTCGGCGAGCTTCACCAGGCGCTCAGTGACCACGGGATCGTCACTGTCGCGGCCGTGGCGGACCAAGGCCTGGGCCGCGAGGTGGGCCGCCTCCGAGACCCGCGCGGGATCCGCGCCCCCGGCAAAGGGCTCGAAGTCGATGGGAGCGAAGGGCTTGGGCTTATGGTGCCGGTTCGCGCCGCCGTAAGGACTGGATCCTGCTTGCTCACTCATGCCCCCACGCTACTCCTGTGCCAAGGCGGAAATCGAGCATCCGTGCTCCCCGGCCGTAGCGTGATTCCGGGCCGACAGCGGTTTGGCAGCGTCGTGCGAACGCGCCGGAACCATGGGTTAGAGTATTAACGTCCAGAAATGGACTTGGCCGTATTGGCCAGCGCCGACGGCGCTGAACCATTCGGCGGGGGCCTTTAGCTCAGTTGGTAGAGCATCGGACTTTTAATCCGTGGGTCGTGGGTTCGAGCCCCACAGGGCCCACTCTTTTAGCGAAGAGTGGAAACCCCCGGTTCCTTGCACCTGCAGGGAACCGGGGGTTTTTCTTTGAGTTCATGCCGGATCCGAGCATCAGCGCCCGGGACTGGCGGATTCGTCGCTCAAGGCGTCAAGGACTTTGCGCAGGCGGGCGCCGGCGTCGTCGGCAACCTCTTTGACGGCCGGCGCAGCGCTAAGCCGGGCCATGGTCTGGGGGTCGATGGCCTCGATGGTGGTGGCTCCCGCGTCTTTGCTGCGGCGTACGACGACATTACAGGGCAGGAGCGCGCCCATTTCCGGCTCTGCAGCAAGCGCCCGGCTGGCCAGCGCAGGGTTGCAGGCGCCAAGGATGACGTAGTCGCCGACGGCCTCAGCGGCTTCGGTGCCAAGCTTGGCTTCGAAGGTGGACCGGACGTCGATTTCCGTGAGTACTCCGAAGCCCTGCGCTGACAGGGCATCCCGGGTGCGGTCCAGGGCTTCGGCCCATGGAAGAGCGATGGTGGTGCTGAGCGTGTACGTCATGATTCTCCTTGGGTGGGCTTGACAGTGAAATTGATCAGGCGAGGAAAAGAAGGACTTCTCCATAGATCGGCTCCTCCGTCCAGCTTATACCCCCTGGGGTGTTTTTCTCCGAGCGGAAGCCGCAATCCTCTGCACGCAGGCAGAATAGGCACATGGCAAAAAGTAGCAAGGGGCGGATGCCGCGCCTTGAAGATGTGGCGGACAGGGCAGGGGTTTCCCACCAGACAGTCTCCCGGGTGATCAACAACCACCCCAACGTCAGCGAATCGACGCGCGCGAAGGTGGAGGCCGCCATCGCCGAGCTGGGGTACCGCCGGAATACCGCCGCCCGCAGCCTGGTCACCCGGCGCTCGCAGACCATCGGCGTCCTGGCCAGCGAGCTGTCCCAATACGGTCCGGCCAACACGCTCCTGGGGGTTGAACAGGCCGCCCGGAACGCCGGCTATTTTGTCAGCATCGCAGCCCTCCGCGAGGTAGGCAGGGATGCCATTTCCGACGCCGTCAACCACTTCATGGACCAGGCCGTTGACGGAATCGCGGTGCTGGTGCCGCACGCCGACACCCTGCTGGCCCTGGAAGAAATGCGCCTGCCCGTGCCTGTGGTGGCGGTGGGGTCCCTAGGCAGCAGCAGTGTC
The DNA here is from genome assembly GCF_009741265.1 of Pseudarthrobacter sp. GA104. Classification (GTDB taxonomy): domain Bacteria; phylum Actinomycetota; class Actinomycetes; order Actinomycetales; family Micrococcaceae; genus Arthrobacter. The sequence goes on along the minus strand of NZ_WOWL01000001.1, from coordinate 1,814,383 downwards.
AGCGGGGCCATGGTGGACCAGCGCCGGGGCGCCGAGCTCGCCGTAGAGCACCTGATCAGCCAGGGCCACCGCCGGATCGGCCATATCGCCGGACCGCAGGACTGGACGGACGGTTCAGAGCGCGCCGATGGCTGGCGCGAGGCACTCAGGGCTGCCGATCTGGCCGACGACCTCCTGGTGCAGGGCGATTGGAGCGCCGGCAGCGGGTATGAGGCAGGCCGGAAGCTCGCGGCCGACCGGACCGCGACGGCGCTCTTCGTGGGCAACGACCAGATGGCCCTGGGCGTGCTGTGCGCCTTCGCGGAAGCGGGGGTCCGGGTGCCCGACGACGTCTCCGTGGTGGGGTTCGACGACCAGCCGGAATCGGGGTACTTCACCCCCCGCTCACCACGGTGCGGCAGGACTTCGAGGAGCTGGGCCGGCGCTGCATGGACACCATGCTCAAGGAGATCGAAGCCGGCGCCGACGTCAGCTCCACTGTGGTCACGCCGGAACTGGTCCTCCGGGCGAGCACGGCCCCGCCCGCGCAACCAGAAAAATCCTGAACAAATTTCCATGCAAGTGCATCCAACCTTGATGCTGCGCCGGTAGTAGGGGTGTAAGCAAAAACGCCCGTACAGCGGGCCGATCAAGGAGAAGGACATGCGCAACAGGATTTTTACAGCAGGCGCCGGTGCGGCGGCAGTCGCGGCAGCCATCGCTCTCGCCGGCCCTGCCCACGCTGCGGAGGGGGACGCACAGCTGTCCGTCCTCCACGGTGTACCGGGCTTGACCGTGGATGTCTGGGTCAACGGAGACCGGACCCTGGACGACTTCACTCCCGGCAGCCTTGCCGGCCCGCTGGCACTGCCGCCAGGGGCCTACGAACTCGCCATCACCGCCTCGGATGCCGCGGACGCGTCCGCGGCCGTCATCGGACCGGTCAGTGTCACCCTGGCCGCCAACGGCAACTACACCGCCGTCGCCAACCTCGACGCGGCGGGCAAACCCACCGCCAACCTCTTCACCAACAACGTTTCCCGGATCGAGGCCGGCAAGGGCAAGCTGACCGTCCGGCACACGGCGGCTGCTCCCGCCGTGGACGTCCTAGCCGGTGGCGCCGCCGTTGTTACCAACCTCGCCAACCCGAACGAACAGACCCTCACGCTTGACCCCGGCACCGTTTCGGCCGCAGTCGCTGCCACGGGAACCACGGCACCGGTGATCGGTCCGGCCGACGTCACGATTACCGAGGGTACGCACACCATCGTGTACGCCTGGGGCAGCCTGGCGGACAAGAACCTCCAGCTCGCCGTGCAGACGATCGAGGGCCTGCACTCAGCTCCCGCCTCGGTGCCTGGAGCCCGTGACGGCTCCGGCGATGTTGCCTCGACTGGCCCGGCAGCACTCGCGGTCGGTTTCGGCGCGGCAGCGCTGGCCCTGCTCCTCGGCGGCCTGGGCGTAGCCCGGACCGTCGCCGCCCGCCGGGCAGAGTAAACCCCCTGACGGCCGCCCGGTGAAAGCCGGGCGGCCGTCCCCTTGTCCCATCAGATGCAGGTTCCCGCCCAGGCGCGGACGCAAGAAAGGCCGGACAGATGGACCCGATACAACAAGCCGGCAAGGCAGGCGCCGGCCCGGCCGATGCCGGACAAGTTAAGGCAATCACGACGACGGCAGGGGAGTGCCGCCGTCGTCCTTCCGCTTTTTCTGTCGCCGGGGTCCTGGTCGCGGCCGCACTGCTGCTTCCCGGCTGCGCGGCGGACCCGGCCCAGCAGGCTCCATCCTCCCCGCCGGCAGCCAGCCAGGCTGGCGCGGCGAGTCCAGCCCTGCCGGAAAGCTCCGCCGCCGGGACTGCGCCGGTTCCGGAGATTCCTGTGCGGCCCGCCACTCCGGAATCAACGGCCGCGGAGCCTTCCCCGGTTTCGCTCACGGTGGCCGGGACTTCCATCGACATGCCCGTAGTTCCGGTGGGAGTTGCGGAGGGCGGGGCCATGGAAATCCCGGACGCCTTCGACCGGGCGGGCTGGTACCGGTTCGGCCCGGCCCCGGGAGCCGCGGCCGGTACTGCCGTCATTGCCGGGCACATCGACACGAAATCGGACACCGCACCCTTCTCGCAGCTGAAAACGGTGGCGGCAGGAACCCTGGTGCAGGTAGGGCGGCAGGGTGCCCCTGCCCTGAACTACCGGGTGGTCGGGGTGGAACTGATGGCCAAGGACAGGTTCGACGGAAGCTCCGTGTTCCGGCGCTCGGGCCCCCATGAACTCAAGGTTGTCACCTGCGGCGGCGAATGGCTGGACGAACGAATGGACTACAGCGACAATGTGATTGTCACCGCGGTCCTTGAGTGAGCGGTGATGCTGCCTTGAACCTCGCCACCGATGCCGCGAAGGAGCCACGTTTGGTACCTCCCGACCAGGCTTCGCGGGGTTGGGAAGATGAGCTCACACCCTCCTTCCTGGCCGGAGACGAACGCGCCCTGGCGGCCGCCTACCGTGAATTCGCGCCGCTGGTGCACACCCTTGCATTGCGTTCGCTGCCCGACCGCTCGGCGGCGGACGATGTTACCCAGGAGGTCTTCATCCGCGTGTGGCGCTCCCGGAGCACCTTCAATCCGCAGGTTGCGAGGCTTCCGGCGTGGATTGTGGGCATCACCCGGAATGTCATCTCGGACACCCTGTCCGCATCGGCCCGGGAAACGCGGAAAGCCCTCGCGGTGGCGGGAGCCGGCCTGGCCGACGAAGCCGGGAACGGCCTTGAAGACGCGGAAATCCTGGCGGACAGGATCCTCCTGGACGGGGAACTGGACAGGCTTGGCGAACCCCAGGGGTCCATCATGAAGCTTGCCTTCTACGATGACCTGACCCATGAGCAGATCTCGCGGAAACTTGGCCTGCCCCTTGGTACCGTCAAAAGCCACATCCGCCGCAGCCTGTCGCACCTGAGAAACAGATTGGAGGTAAACCATGCCGCATCTTGATCCGGAAGAGTTGAGCCTCCTTGCCCTGTACGACGACTGGGACGACGGCGGCAGGGAGCACCTGCGGGTCTGCCCGGAGTGCGCGGCAGACTTTGCTGCGCTTCGCCGGGCGGTGGAGGCGGTAAAGACCACGCCGGATGCCGGCAGCCTCGAGCGCCCCGGCCCCCACGTGTGGGCCGGCATCCATCGGGAACTGGGCCTGTCCGGGTCTGTGCAGGAAGATCCGTTGGCCAGCGCCGGGCACAAGGCCGCGGCGGAGCCTGTTTCCCTGCAGGACAGGGCCGGAACCCGCCCGGCCCGGCGCGCAGCCTGGTGGCAGCGCCCGGGAACCTGGATGGCTGCTGCCGCGGCGGCCGTGCTTGTCACCGCAGGTGCTGTGTGGTCGCTCAACCAGGCGCCCCGGCCGCTTGCGGAGGCGGACCTGGCACCACTTGCCCAGTTCTCCGCCGCCGGTTCGGCAAAGGTGGTGGAGGCGGCGGACGGCTCCCGTGCCTTGGAGATACAGCTCAGCAAGGACGAGGCGAAGGGCTATCAGGAAGTCTGGCTGATCGCCCCCGACCTTTCACGGCTGGTGAGCCTGGGCGTGATGAATTCCGAATCGGGGACCTTCCAACTGCCCGCCGGCCTGGAGCTCTCGGAGTACCCCATTGTTGACGTCTCTGACGAGCCCGTGGACGGCAACCCGGCCCATTCAAGCGTCAGCATCGCCAGGGGGACGCTCAAAACCTGAGCGGCCGCTGCGCGCTGGCTAGTGGCCGAAGTGGGCGCGGGGCGGACCCTCGGGCAACCGCTCGAGGATGTCCTCCGCCACCCGGCGCAGCTTGATGTTCCGGTGGCTGGACGCCTTGGCGAGGATGGCAAACGCCTCGTGGTAGGAGCACCGGTTCTGCGCCATGATCACTCCGCAGGCGACATTGATTGACGTCCGGCTGTCCAGCGCCGAGCGCAGGTCGGTGGCCATGGACCTGGCGGAGTGGAGGCTGATGGCCACTCCCAGGCTTGGCGCGGCAAGTCCGGCGAAGGTGCGGGCTTCGGCGATGACCTGCAACGGGAAAGCCTTGGCGTCCTGGGTGAAGAATGCCAGGGCCGCACCTATGTCCCCATAAGCGGTTCCGTCCGCAGCCCCACTGTCCGCATAACCGGTTGCCATCCGGAGCCGTACCCCCATCGCGCTGCCGAACCCTGCCAGCTGCAGTTGGGTGGAATACCGCGGCCACCGGAAGTCCCCGTTCCGCTGGAGCACCGCCACCGGATGGCCGCCTGACAGGATGTCGTTGAGCGGGCCTTCCTTGGCTTCCTGCTCCCACTCCAAAACATGGACCACGTCGTCCGACGTGCCGGTGGCGGCTGGATTCCTCTTGGGCTGGCGCACCACCACCCCGCACTCGATCCGGATCCCCGTGGCCCGCACCACTGACCGGACGGCCGCGGCCGCCAGCAGGTCGAGGGACTCAATCAGGCTGTCGGTGCCGGTCACCAGGTCAAGCACCAGCCCATCCGGGGTGCCGGACTCCGCCGGCCTTCCAGGGGCGGGCCGCGCCGGCGCCTGCCGCTGGTCCAGGCCCTGCCGGGAACGAAGAGGGCCGGCGACGGCTGGGGGAGAGGCCTTGGTCTCAAAGGCCTCCTCGTCGCCGGCCCCGCTTAATACCCGCGTCCGATGGACCGGGAAGCCTGCGCTTGCCTGCTGTGCGTGCATTGCAGTCTCACACCCCCTAGTGAGCCAAGTACTACAGGCCGGAACACGTCTTGTCTCTGAGAAGAAAGTAGTTCCGCCGCAGGTCCCGGCGAACGCGTAAGAGGTACCCGACTTTGAGATTAGGTACTACTTGGATTTCCGCCTCCACCACCAGCTTGTGCTTGACTCCTGCCGCCGCAGCACGAACAATGCTTTCTATAACGTTGTAAAAGACGAAGACGAGGACGTTTTAGTGACCGCCACAGAATCAGCCGCAGCCAAAATCGCCATGGATCCCTCCTTCGTGGTGGGTCCGGTCCGCCGGCGTACTTTCGGTGCCTTTGTTGAGCACCTTGGCCGTTGTGTGTATACAGGCATTTTCGAGCCGGACCACCCCAACGCCGACGGCGACGGGTTCCGCCGGGACGTGCTGGAGCTGACCCGGGAACTGGGGGTGTCCACGGTCCGCTATCCGGGCGGCAACTTCGTCTCCGGGTACCGCTGGGAGGACGGCGTGGGTCCGGCGGACCAGCGGCCTGTCCGGCTGGACCTGGCCTGGCACTCCACCGACCCCAACCTCGTAGGGGTGGACGAGTTCGCCAAGTGGTCCGCCAAGGCCGGCGTCGAGCCCATGATGGCCGTGAACCTGGGCACCCGCGGCACGCAGGAGGCGCTTGACCTGCTCGAGTACTGCAACATCGACGGCGGCACCACCTTCTCGGACCAGCGAAGGGCCAACGGCGCGGAGAACGGCTACGGCATCAGGATGTGGTGCCTCGGCAATGAAATGGACGGCCCCTGGCAGATCGGGCACAAGAACGCGCTGGAGTACGGGCGGCTGGCAGCGGACACCGCCCGCGGCATGCGCATGATCGAACCGGACCTGGAACTTGTGGCATGCGGCAGCTCCGGACCCACCATGCCCACCTTCGGGGAGTGGGAACGCGTGGTCCTGTCCGAAACCTACGAGCTGGTGGACCTCATCTCGGCCCACCAATACTTTGAAGACTTCGGGGACCTGCAGGAACACCTCTCCGCCGGGCATCGGATGGAGGCGTTTATCCATGACATCGTCAGCCACATCGACCACGTGAAGTCCGTGAAGAAGTCCGCCAGGCAGGTCAACATCTCCTTCGATGAGTGGAACGTCTGGCACATGAGCCGCGACGAGTCCCGCGTCCCCACGGGCAAGGACTGGCCTGTTGCCCCCGTCCTGCTCGAGGACACCTACACGGTGGCGGACGCCGTCGTCGTTGGCGATCTCCTGGTCACCCTGCTCAGGAACACGGACCGCGTCCACTCGGCCAGCCTGGCCCAGCTGGTCAACGTGATCGCCCCGATCATGACCGAAGCGGGCGGCCGCGCCTGGAAGCAGACCACCTTCCACCCGTTCGCACTCACCTCCCGTCACGCTTCCGGAACCGTGCTGCAGCTCGCCGTCGAATCCCCGCGGATCAGCGGGGGAAAGACGGCCGACTTTGCCGCGGTGTCCGCCGTCGCAACCTATGACGCCGAAAAAGGCGAAGCGGTTGTCTTTGCCGTCAACCGCTCGGCCACTGACGTGATTGCTTTGGATGCCGCGGTCTCCGGCCTCGGCAGCGTGCAGGTGGTGGAGGCGCTTACCTACGCGAACAAGGATCCGTACTGGCAGGCAACCGCCGACGACTCGACGTCGGTCCTGCCGGCCGAAAACGTCACGGTGAAGGCCGACGGCGGCCGCCTCACCGCCGAGCTCCCGGCCGTGTCCTGGTCCATGATCCGGCTGGCGGTGGGGCACTAGCCTCCCGCCAGACTCCGGCCCGGCCCGGCCGGGGCGGGGCAGGGCGGCATGACGGCGGCGGCCCGCGGGTGGGAGGATGGACCGCATGGAATTGCACATCACAGGGGATCCCGCCGCGGACAAGTTGCTGAGCGAGGACGCCTTCGCCCTGCTGACCGGCATGCTGCTGGACCAGCAGGTGACCATGGAATCGGCCTTCGCCGGTCCGGAGAAAATCAGGGCCAGGATCGGATCCGTGGAGCCCGGAGCCATCGCCTCCCAGGACCCGGACGCCTTCGTGGAGATGTTCAAGGAACGGCCCGCCGTGCACCGCTTCCCCGGCTCAATGGCCGCACGCGTGCAGGCGCTCGCCGAAACGGTGCAGGATGAGTGGGACGGGGACGCCGCCGCCATTTGGACCAGGGGCAATCCGGACGGCGCGGAGGTGCTTCGCCGGCTGAGGGCGCTGCCCGGCTTCGGGGAGCAGAAAGCCAAAATCTTCCTGGCACTGCTCGGCAAGCAGTGCGGGCTGCAGGCGCAGGGCTGGCGGGAAGCTGCCGGGCACTACGGCGAGGAGGGCTCGTACCTCTCTGTGGCCGACATCGTGGATTCGGAGTCCCTCACCAAGGTGCGGGCCAGCAAGCAGGCCGCGAAGGCCGCTGCCAAGGCAGCAAAGGGCTGACGGGCCGCTCCCTCGCGGCTTTCGGCCGCAGCGTTGGCCCGCTGCAGCGCTGGTTGCGGCACCCACGCCATCTTCTGCAACGATGTATGGCAGGAACTGGCGGAACCACACGAAGGAGCCATGATGGCGGTCACCATGAACGACGTTGCGAGGGCGGCCGGAGTGTCGCTCAAGACCGTTTCCAACGTGCTCAATGACTACGAGTTCATCCGGCCTGCCACCAGGCAGCGGGTCCTGGACGCCATCGGGGAGCTGGGCTATGAGGCCAACCTGACCGCCCGCAGCCTCCGGTCCGGGAAGACCAGGATGCTGGGGCTGGTCCTCTCCGACCTTTCCGCTCCCTACTATGCCGAACTGGCGTCAAGGTTGATGAAAGCGGCGTCCCGGCGCGGGTACCGGGTCCTGGTGGAACAGTCCGACGCCGCGGGCGAGGTGGAACTTAACGCCCTGCAGGGCCCGTTCCGCCAGCTCACCGACGGGCTGCTGTTCACTCCCTTGGTTGTTGACGCGGACAGCATCGCCGCCCGCCTCGGCAAGAAGCCCCTGGTCCTGCTGGGCGAACACATCCTGGATCCCCGGTTCGACCTGGTCACCATGAAGAACGGGGAAGCGGCTGCAGCCCTGACCGCCCACCTGCTGGCCGGCGGACGCCGTCGGATTGCCGTGGTTGGTGCCCGCCCCGGGGAGTCCGCGGGCAGCGCCGGGCTGCGGCTCAACGGCTACCGCAAGGCGCTGGACCATGCAGGGATCCCGTTTGATCCGGCACTGATCGCGCCCTGCGAGTGGCGGCGGGACGGCGGAGCGGGGGCCGTGGCCGGGCTCCTGGACAGCGGCGTGAAGTTCGACGCCGTCTTCGGCCTGAACGATGTCCTCGCCTTGGGAGCCATGCACGAGCTGCTGATCCGCGGCGTGCGGGTTCCGCAGGAGGTGGCCGTGGCGGGCTTCGACGACATCGACGAGGCCCGGTTCGCCGCACCCTCGCTGACCACCGTCTCGCCCGGCATGGAGGAAATTGCGGAACGCTCCACCGGCCTGCTCATCGACAGGATCGAGGGGCTGGCCACGGAGGAACAGGGTGTGCACGTCGAGGCCGGCTTCCAGTTGAAAGTCCGCGACTCGGCACCGTAGGAGTTGTACCTTGCCGAGGTTTCGCCGGCAAGCCACGGGGTACGTTTCAGGACATGATCGCACTTCTTGTCATCGACATGCAGAACGCCTACTTCGAGGCGCCCGAACTTGCCGCGCACCAGGAACAGTTGGTGGCCTCCTGCAACCGGCTGCTGGAGGCCTTCAAGGCGAGCGGCCACAAGGCCCTGATGGTGGGGACGGAGCACGAGCTGGACAAGTCAACCTGGACGCTGAACATGCTCGACGACGACCAGGGCTTCGTTTTCCGCGGCACCGGGCAGGCCCAGGCAGTGCCGGGGCTCGCCCTCGACGGCCTGCCCCAGCTGAACAAAACCCGGGACAGCGCCTTCGTGGGCACCAACCTCCTGTCCCGGCTGCGCAACTGGGGCGCGGACGAGGTGGTCCTCGCCGGAGTCTCCACCCACAACTGCATAGCCCAGACCGGCGCCGACGCCTTCGCCCACAACATCCGGGTCACCTATGCCAAGGACGCGATGGCCTCCGAGGACAGCCAGGACGCCGCGGACATGCTGCGCATCCTCTCCGCCAGCTACCGCCAGCCCGTCCAGTCCACCGAGGAGATCCTGGCCCGGCTCACCACGTGAGCCACCTGCCGCCGGTGTCTTGCCTGGACTGGAGAGCCGCCCATAACAAAGCCGAAACGTAGCCGAAACGTCCGCCGCCTACTGTAGGTCCCACGCCGTCCGCTGGCTGCCGAAGGGACCCTCATGCATTTGATGCCACGTGAGCAGGAAAAGCTTCTGATCGTGGTGGCCGCCGACCTTGCGCGCCGCCGCCAGGCCCGCGGACTCAAGCTCAATTACCCGGAAGCCGTGGCCATCATCAGCTACGAACTGATCGAGGGCGCCCGGGACGGCCGTACCGTCGCGGACCTCATGAGCTACGGGACCACCCTCCTCCGCCGCGAGGACGTCATGGAGGGCGTGCCCGAAATGATCCACGACGTGCAGGTCGAGGCCACCTTCCCCGACGGCACCAAGCTCGTCACCGTCCACGATCCCATCCGCTGAAGGGGCAGGCCATGATCCCAGGAGAATACGTCCTCCGCCCGGAGCCCGTGACGGCAAACGCCGGGCGGACGGCGATCGAGGTCGCCGTGACCAACACCGGCGACAGGCCCGTCCAGGTGGGCTCGCACTTCCACTTTGCCGAGGCCAATGCTGCCTTGTCCTTCGACCGGGAGGCCGCCTACGGCCGGCGCCTGGACATTCCCGCAGGCACCGCAGCGCGCTTTGAACCGGGGGACTCCCGGAGCGTGCGGCTGATCGAACTGGCCGGGCGCCGCGAGGTGTTCGGGCTCAGCAACGCTGTCAACGGAAAGCTCGACGGCGGCACCCGCCCGGAAGGGGACGTCCAGTGAGCTTCGAAATCCCACGCCGGCAGTACGCGGACCTGTACGGGCCCACCGCCGGGGACAAGATCCGCCTGGCGGACACCGAGCTGTTCCTCGAGATCGAACAAGACCTCACCGTCTACGGCGAAGAGGTGGCGTTCGGCGGCGGCAAGGTGATCCGCGACGGCATGGGCCAGAACGGCCAGGCGGTCCGCGATGAGGACATCCCGGACACCGTGATCACCAACGCCGTGATCCTGGACTACACCGGCATCTACAAAGCGGACGTCGCCCTCAAGGACGGCCACATCTTCAAGATCGGCAAGGCCGGCAACCCGCAGATTACCGACGGCGTCACCATCACCATCGGCGCCAGCACCGAAATCATCGCCGGCGAACGCAAGATCCTCACCGCCGGCGGCGTTGACACCCACATCCACTTCATCTCCCCGGACCAGGTCCCGACGGCGCTGGCCAGCGGCGTGACCACCATGATCGGCGGCGGCACCGGTCCCGCCGAAGGCACCAAGGCCACCACCGTGACGCCCGGGAAGTGGCACATCCAGCGGATGCTGCAGGCGTCCGAGGGGTTCCCCATGAACATCGGCCTGTTCGGCAAGGGCCACGCGTCCGCCGTCGAACCCCTGGCCGAGCAGATCCGCGCCGGTGCCATCGGGCTGAAAGTCCATGAGGACTGGGGGTCCACCACCGCCTCGATCGACACGTCCCTGGCAGTGGCCGACGAGTACGACGTCCAGGTGGCCATCCACACGGACACCCTCAACGAGTGCGGATTCGTGGAGGACACCATCCGCGCCATCGACGGCCGCGTTATCCACACCTTCCACACGGAGGGTGCCGGCGGCGGCCACGCCCCGGACATCATCAAGATCGCCGGGATGCCCAACGTCCTGCCGGCCTCCACGAACCCCACTCTTCCCTACACGCGCAACACCATCGAAGAGCACCTGGACATGCTGATGGTCTGCCACCACCTCAACCCGGACATCCCCGAGGATGTGGCCTTCGCCGATTCCCGGATCCGTGCCGAGACCATCGCGGCCGAGGACGTCCTGCAGGACCTGGGCATCTTCTCCATCACGTCGTCGGACTCCCAGGCGATGGGGCGCGTTGGCGAGGTGATCACCCGCACGTGGCAGGTGGCGGACAAGATGAAGAGGCAGCGCGGTGTCCTGGAAGACCCCCGCGGGGACGGCGCCGCCGGCACCCACGGCAGCGCGGGCAGCGACAACTTCCGGCTCAAGCGCTACGTTGCCAAGTACACGATCAATCCCGCCATCGCCCAAGGGATTGCTGACTCCGTGGGCTCGGTGGAGGTGGGCAAGTTCGCCGACCTGGTGCTGTGGGACCCGGCCTTCTTCGGCGTCAAGCCCGAGCTTGTCCTCAAGGGCGGGCAGATCGCCTACGCGCTGATGGGGGACGCCAACGCCTCCATCCCCACGCCGCAGCCGCGCACCATGCGGCCCATGTTCGGGGCGTTCGGGAAGGCGGTGCAGCAGTGCTCCATCACCTTCCTGTCCAAGGCAGCCATCGACGCCGGTGTCCCCGGGGAACTCGGGCTGGAGAAGGTCATCCGGCCTGTCTCCGGCATCCGGTCGCTCACCAAAGCCGACCTGAAATACAACGACGCCACCCCGGACATCCAGGTGGACCCGGAAACCTACCAGGTGACGGTCGACGGCGAAGACGTCACCTGCGAGCCGTCCGACGTGCTGCCCATGGCCCAGCGCTACTTCCTCTTCTGATTTCATCCAAGCCCACGGAGACCCAGTGATCATCGACAAAGTCCTCGGCAACCTGCACGAACTGCCGGACCCGCACACCTACGCGGGCGTGCACCAGGAAAAAGTGGTCCTCCCCAGCGCCCAGCTGGTCAAACGGATCCAGCGCGCGACGACGGACCACGGCAAGGAGATCGGCATCCGGCTGCCGTCCGGCTCCGGCGACCTGCGCGACGGCGACATCCTGCACGTCGAAGGGTCCAACATGATCGTGGTGTCCGTCCTGCCCACCGACGTCCTGGTCATCGCCCCGCGGACCATCTCCGAAATGGGCGTCGTAGCCCACTCCCTGGGCAACCGGCACCTGCAGGCACAGTTCTTTGATGCTGCCTCGGAGTACGGGGCCGACGTCATGGTGTGCGCCTACGACCACACCGTCGAGGACTACCTCCGCCACGTGGGTGCGCCCTTTACCCGCCAGGAACGCGTCATGCCTGTGCCTTTCCGCCATGCTGAACACTCGCACTAGTTCCAGCGTCACCTTGGGTACGGCGGCGGGTGAAGGGGGCTGTGCCCGTCCCCTGGCGCTCCCAACCCTCGCAAGCTCGGGCCGGGTCCCTCGCGCCAGTGGGCCCCCCGCGCGGCCCACCACGCCGCAGCCCCCTTCACCCGCCACCGCCAGAGTCGGCAGTTACCAGCTTGCCTTGCAGCAGCTTGTTGACTCCGCTTTGCCTACCGGGGCGTTTGCTCACTCTCTTGGTTTCGAGGGGTACATCGAGCGGGAGCTCGTGCTTGATGAGGGGTCTTTTGCGGTGTGGCTCGGTGCCTTTATCGGGCAGCAGTTGACGTACTCGGATGGGTTGGCTGTCCGGTTCCTCTATGAGGGGGTTGATGTTCTTGAGCTTGATGCCCTGCTTTCCGCCTGTCTTTTGCCGCGGCAGGTTCGGGAGGCTTCCGTCAAGATGGGGACCCGGTTGCTGGAGATCGGGGCGGAGGTCTTTCCCTCGGCGGAGCTGGAACTGTACCGGGACCTGGTGACCACCGGGCGGGCCGCCGGGCACCAGCCGCTGGCGTTCGCCGTCGTGGCCCGATCACTCGGCGTGCCCCTGCACGAGGCGCTCGCCGCCCACCTTTTCGCCACGGTCACGTCCCTGACGCAAAACGCCGTCCGCGCCATCCCGCTGGGCCAGAACGCAGGCCAGCGGCTGCTTCGGAAGGCGGCCGACGACGTTGCTGCCGCCGTCGAACGCATCCCGCACCTCACGCCCGACGACTTCGGGGCAGTGAGTCCCGGACTGGAAATTTCGCAAATGCGGCACGAACGCCAACGTGCCCGGATGTTCATGAGCTAACCGTGCCTTTAGGTACTGCGCTTTCAAATTCAGGAGGAACCATGGCTGAACCCATCAAGATCGGCATCGGCGGACCCGTCGGGGCGGGCAAGACGCAGCTCGTGGAGCGGCTCACCCGGCACATGAGCGGGGAAGTCTCCATGGCCGCCATCACCAACGACATCTACACCATCGAGGACGCCAAGATCCTCGCCGCCAACGGCATCCTCCCCGTGGACCGCATCATCGGCGTCGAAACCGGCGGCTGCCCGCACACCGCCATCCGCGAAGACACCTCCATGAACACCGCCGCCATCGAGGAACTCAAAGCCCGGCACCCCGACCTGCAGGTCATCTTCGTCGAATCCGGCGGCGACAACCTCTCGGCCACCTTCAGCCCGGAACTCGTCGACTTCTCCATTTACATCATCGACGTGGCCCAGGGCGAGAAGATCCCCCGCAAGGCAGGCCAGGGGATGATCAAATCGGATCTCTTCATCATCAACAAAACCGACCTCGCGCCGCACGTTGGGGCGGACCTCGCCGTCATGGAGCGGGATTCCAAAGAGTTCCGCGGGGCCAAGCCGTTCTGCTTCACCAACCTCAAGACCGACGAAGGGCTCGACAAGGTCATAGATTGGATCCGGCACGACGTCCTGATGCTTGACCTGGCGCAATGAGCACGACGGCGGTCGGGTCACCGATGGGCCGACTTGAGTTGGGCGTCAGTCTGCGGGGCGGCCGGTCGGTTGCCGCGCGCCAGTTCCACGAGGGCGCCTTACGGGTACTTCGGCCGCACTACCTCGATGACTCCGGGCAGGTTTGTTATGTCGTCGTCAACCCTGGCGGGGCGTATCTTGGGGCGGATCTCTTTGTGCTTGATGTCGAGGTCTGTGAGGGTGCTGACCTGTTGCTGACCACGCAGTCCGCCACCAAGGTCTACCGGACTCCCGGGTCCTTTGCCGAGCAGCGGATGGCTGTCCGGCTGGGGGAGGGGGCCCGGCTGGAACTGGTCCCGGACCAGCTCATTGCCTACCGGGAGGCCAGCTACCGGCAACGGACGCACATTACTGTTCGGCCGTCGTCGTGCCTTGTCATGGCCGAGGTGGTGACGCCGGGCTGGTCTCCGGACGGTGCAGCCTTCCGGTACGAGGAAGTGCGGCTGCGGAACGAAATCCACGTTGAAACTGAAGGCGCCACCCAGTTGCTGGCGCTGGACAACCTGCTCATCCGGCCACCGTCGGGGGATGTCACAGGGCTTGGCTTCATGGAAGGCTTCAGCCACCTCGGGTCGCTCATCGTGGTGGACCCCCGCGTGGACCAGGCGCTCGCAGATGAGCTGCACGGCACCACATCCAACACTGATGCCCTGACCGGCATCTCCCTCACCCGCACAATCGCCGGAACCACGGGCCTGGTCCTGCGCTCGTTGTCGAACAGTACCGGGGAACTGAACCGCCTCCTTGGGGCCTGCATCGCGCTCCTCCGGGAGCGGTGGCACGGGCAGGGACCACTGGAGCTGAGGAAACACTGATGACGGCCCTTGGCAACATCACCACGCTGTACCGGGAGCGGGAAGCGCTGCCGCTGCGGACCCGCCTGCTGTGGATGTTCGGTGCCGTGGCCGCGCTGCATGCAGCCGCCGTCGTGCTCCTGCTCGCCGGGAACGCAGGCAAGGCGGGCGGAACCGGGGCGCAGGCACTCACGTGGGGGCTGGTCCTGACCGCCTACCTCTCCGGCGTGAAGCACAGCTACGACTGGGACCACCTCGCGGCCATCGACAACTCCACCCGCAAATTCGTGGCGCAGCGGCAGGACCCGGTGAGTGTCGGGTTCGCGTTCAGCCTCGGCCACAGCTCCGTGGTGACGCTGGCCGGCGTGCTGGTGATCGCGGGCGCCGCGGTGGTGGGGGAGTTCATGCAGGAAGGGTCCGCCGGCAACCTGGTGCTCGGGCTGGTGGGCAGCGGCGTGTCAGGACTGTTCCTGCTGGCCATGGGCCTGTTCAACGGTTCGGCGTTTGCCCGCTCGGCCCGCGCCTATCGCCGGGCACGGACCGGGGCCGCGATCAATCCGCAGGACCTCGCGCCGCTGGGACTGGTTGCCCGCCTCCTGGCGCGGCCGCTGGCCAGGGTGCGGCGGCCGCGGAACATCTATGTCATCGGCTTCCTGTTCGGGTTGGGCTTTGACACCGCCACCACCGTCGGACTGCTGATGATCACGACGGCGGCGTCGCTGGCCGGGGTGCCCGCGTTCGCCTTGCTGGCGCTGCCCCTCGCGTTCACCGCCGCCATGACCCTGTGCGACTCCCTCAACGGGATGGCCATGATGCGGATGTACCGCTCCGCGCTGGACCACCCACAGCGGAAGCTCGGCTTCAACGCGCTCGTCACCGGAATCTCGGCGGTCTCCGCCCTGTTTGTCGCGGTCATCACCCTGGGCGGCTTCGCCAACACAGCCTTCGCGCTGGAGGACCCCTTGACTGTGTGGCTGGGATCCGTTGACCTGGGCGACGCCGGCCTGCTGCTGGTGGCCCTGCTGCTGGCCGTCTGGGCAGCAGCGGCCCTGAAAGCACCGACGCAGGCAAAGCGGACGCAGGGCCGGCCCGCCCCCGGACCCTAGGCGGGTGCCGGCGCGACGGCCCGTGCGGCAGGGCGGCTCAGGCGGCCACCCGGCCCCTGCCCTTGGCGTGCGTCCGGCTCTTCCCGGGAACTGGGCGGTGTCGTTTTCCATGGGGCCCGGACAGGACCTGTCCGCCGTCGGGCACCGTTGCGTCCGCTTCCAGACGGGCGCCGTGCTCAATCGTCACGCCGGAGCCGATCCGGGAATGGCTCCCGATGTGCACCCGGTTACCCACGACGGCGCCGCGGCCAATGCGCACACCGTCGCCGATCACCGTCCGCTCGCCCACTGTCGCGTCGCGGTCAATCCAGCTGCCGTGTCCGATCCGGCACCCCGGCCCGACCCGGGCGCCGCCCTCCACGTACGTCATGGCGCCAATCCGGGCGCTCTCGGCCACAACGGCGCCGGGCCCAACAAGCCCGCCGCCGTTGGCATGCCGGACGTACCGGGTGACCTTCCCGGCGTCGTCTTCCACTGATACAAACTTCGCGGTCATTCAATCCCTCGTTCGAATGAGCGGAACTTTCCGCACATTCAGTTAACGGCGCGGAACTCAAGACGATTCCCGAACGGCGACGATCAGTCTGCTACGGCAGGTCCTTTCCGGGCTGTGCACCTTCAGCCTGCTCAGGGGCTGCCTCCTGCTCTGTCAGCTGCAGGACGGTTCCCTGGAAGGCGGGCAGTTCGAGGAAGAAACTGCACAGGTCATCCACCTGGCCAACAGCGTCGCCGCTGAAGAGGTCGTGGACAGCGGCCCCCGGCACCAGGTGGCTGGACTGGATGCTGCCGGCAATATCCTGGTCCGAGAAGTTCAGCACGGTGACCCCCAGGGCGCCGCTTTCCAGCCGGATGACCATCACCAGCAGGCCGCGGTTGGAAACGTCCGGAACATCGAGCAGGGCCCCTGTGGCTATGCCGTTTTCTTCGCGCACAGCGAGGATCCGCTGGAGCCTGCTGGCGTAGGAGTCCGGGTTCTTCAGCTGCTCGGGAAGGGGGCCGTAAAGGCTGCGCGCCCGGGGCATGCCCGAGGAGGACACTTCCGCGTCCGGGCTGGTGCCCATGATGTCGTGGGCCCCGCGGTTGATCCAGCGGGTGTCGCCCTGGGCGGTGAGTTCCTCGACGCTCTTCCGGTCCAGCGCGGTGATGCCGGCCAGGTCCCAGCCGGAAAGGGCGAAAACGCCCGGCTGGAGGGCGTTGAACATCGAGAGGAGGATGTGCACGTCCAGGACCCGCGCTTCCTCTTCGGAAGTGATCGCGTCAGGGTCCCGGATTCCCAGCGCGGCCATGATGAAGCTAACTGTTGTGCAGGCGATGCCGTTGGTGGTGAACACCGCGTTGTAGGGGGCGTTCTCGCCGGTCAGCCGCTCGCGC
Organism: Pseudarthrobacter sp. GA104; assembly: GCF_009741265.1. Taxonomy (GTDB): domain Bacteria; phylum Actinomycetota; class Actinomycetes; order Actinomycetales; family Micrococcaceae; genus Arthrobacter. The sequence continues at coordinate 1,797,763 of NZ_WOWL01000001.1, read as the reverse complement.
ATGGTCTGCTGCACCTGCTCCGCGAGCTGCGCCCCGGTGAGCTCCTGCCCGTTGAGCTCGAACATCTCGTCCCGGTGCCCGGCAGCGAAGTGCATCAGCTCGTAGGTCAGCTCATCATGGTTTTGCAGCGCATGCACCAGTGAAGCCTGGTCCACGCCGATCTCCATTGAGAGGCGCAGGGTCAGCCGCAGGAGTTCGGTGTCCGCAGTGACAAGCGCGTAGTGGTAGGCCGGCCTGGTGATGAAGTCGTAGGAAAGGTCAGGGCCTGCTTCGGAGGTCGCCTTGATGTCGTCGATGGTCAGGTTAAGCTCCTGGAAGGAGAACCCGCCCACCTTCCGGATCATGGAGCCAATGAGCTGGTTGGCCGCCTCGGACAGCGGATGCCCCTCGGACCAGCCCGGCTGCTCCTCGGCACTCTTTTCCACGCCGAGGAATCCGTTGGCGTCCAGCCTGAGGGCACCGGTGCCCAGGTCGACCAGGGAATGCAGCGCATCGCCCACCACCAGGCGCATCCCCGCGAACGTGGGGTCCAGCCAGTTGATGGACGGCTGTCCTGCCTTGAAGTAGTGCAGGTAGACCCAGCGGCGCGTTTTACCGGTGGTGTCAACGATCGGCCGGGTTGCGCTCCAGTTCGTTTCCTTGACGCCGGGCTCATAGAAGATGACCCGCTGCAGCCGGCCAATGATGTACCCGGCCTTCTGCAAGGCCTGTTCGGCGTCCGGGCTCAGGTTTACCGAGTCCTGCCCTTCGGGGACCTCCGGCAGCAGGTGCCAGTCCTCCTCCGGGATGTCCACCATGTGGTAGATCCCCGGGTAGTCCCGGAAATTCATTTCGGCGAGGCGGAAGTCCGCTCCCTTGCCCGTGTGCCCCGGGACGATGTCGTCAATGATGGTGCCGCCGTGGTCGGCAGCGACCTCGCACATCCGGCGGAATTCATCCTCCGTGCCGAACACAGGGTCGATCGCCATGCTGATCCTGTCGAAGTGGCCGTCCACGCTGGGTGTCTGGGACCAGCCGCTGATGCCGCCCGCCAGTTTGACCGGGCCCGTGTGGATGGCGCGGATGCCTATCTGGCTGAAGGCTTCCCACATGGCCGGATCACCGAGGGCCGAGAGGAAGGACTGGCTGGACCTGGTGATGAAGGACAGTGGATATGCGGTGAACCATACCGGCGCACGTTCAACGGCGGCCCGGGGATTCGGATGGGCGTAGGAGTTCTGCCACATGCTGGCCTGTCCCGAGAGTTGCCGGGCCAGCGTATTGGCGTCGCCCAGCATTGCCTGGTTCCGCAGCCATTCGACGTAGGCCGCATTGCGTCCATCGAATTCGAAGGACGGCCTGGTGGCGAAGTACTGGCGGCGGCGGGCAGTGGGGCGCAGCGCCTTGGGCCGGGCAGGATAGAACTGCTCGTCGAAATTGACGTCCGGTTCCACCGAGGGTTCAACAGTTACCGGAGTAGCTTCCTGGTCATCACCCGCAACGGTCTCCGCTTCATAAACACCGTCGCTGGCCATCGGTTCCCGCATACAGTCCTCTTTCTAACGTTGATTCCGCGGTCCCAAGGCGCGCTGCCTGACACCCTTCCCATAGTCCCAGTACCCGGGGGTGCCGAGACTATTCGGGGCGAACTACGAAACTACCAAGAAATGGCTAGGCCACAAGGTTGGCCGCGGCAGTGTCCATATGTTCCCGGATGGTTTTCCGGGCCAGCGAGGCGTCGCCGGTTTCGATGGCCGCCACAATATCGTGGTGCCGGTCCACGCTCATGTTCTTGACGCCTTTTTCGAGCCCGGCGAACATGATGGACATCCTGATGGACCCTTCCAGCGCTTCCCAGGTGTGCAGGAGTGTCTCGTTGCCCGTGAGCCGGCACAGCGTGCGGTGGAATTCCAGGTCGGATTCGACGCGCTGCTGCAGGCCTTCCTTCTCGGCTGCCTTCATCGCATCGATGGCCGAGCGGAGGGATGAGATGACGTTTTGGCGGTCCGGCAGTTCACAGAGCTCTCGGGCGGCCAGTGACTCGAGGGCGGCGCGAACGGTGTAGATGTCGCGGATCTCTTTTTCGTCCAGGTGCCGGACGGAGAGCCTGCCGCGCGGCCCGGCGGAGACCAGGCCTTCCTGTTCAAGCTGGCGCAGGGCTTCGCGCAGGGTTCCCCGGCTGATCTGCAGCATCTCGGAGAGTTCGGTTTCCACCAGGTGGCGGCCCGGTTCAAGTTCACCGCTGGTGATCGCGGTGCGCAGAGCCGAGAGCGCCTGTTCGCGCAGGCTTTTCTTTTGCAGTCCCAGCAGCGGGGCGGTCAGTCCGGCCATGGCCTCTGTCCTCAATGTTGTAAGTCGACTGTTTACAGTCGGTAGTAGTTTCGATAGTACGGCAGAAAGCACGGCACCGGCCGGGACCGGTGCCGTGCTTTCTGCGTTGCGGCACGGATGCTAGCCGAGTTCGGCGAGGACCTTTGCCACGATGCGGTCTGTGGCCAGCCCGTAGCGCTCGTGCAGGGTGGGCAGGGCGCCGGCGTCCAGGAACTGGTCGGGGAGCGCCACGGGCACCACCCGCTTGCCCAGGCCCGCGGTGACGACGGCGGAGGCGACGGTTTCGAACAGTCCGCCCACCACGGAGTGGTTTTCCAGGGTGACGGCGAGCCGGTCGGTGTTGATCTCCTTGAGGACGGTTTCGGCGTCGAACGGCTTGATGGTGGGGGTGTGCACGACGGCGACGTCCACGTTGTGTGCCGCCAGGGCCTTGGCTGCCTGCAGGGCCCGCATGGTCATCAGCCCGGAGGAGATGAACACGACGTCGTTGCCGCCGCGCAGGACCTTGGCCTTGCCGAGTTCGAACGTGTAGCCGTACTCGTCCAGCACGGTGGGCACGTTGCCGCGCAGCAGGCGCAGGTACGTGGGGCCGTCGGAAGCGGCGAGCTGCGGGACTGCCTGTTCGATGTCGATCGAGTCGCACGGGTCCACGATGGTCAGGTTGGGCATGCCGCGGAAGATCGCCATGTCCTCCGTGGCCTGGTGGCTGGGGCCGTACCCGGTGGTCAGGCCGGGCAGGCCGCCCACGATGTTGACGTTCAGGTTCGGCTCGGCCGCGTCCAGGCAGAGGAAGTCGTAGGCGCGGCGGGCGGCGAACACCGAGTACGTGGACGCGAACGGGACGAGCCCGGTTTCGGCCAGGCCGGCGGCGGCGCCGAAGAGCAGCTGCTCGGCCATGCCCATCTGGAAGAACCGTTCGGGGAAGGCCTTGGCGAAGATGTGCATGTCCGTGTACTTGCCCAGGTCCGCGGTGAGGCCGACGATCTTGTCGTTCTCCTGCGCGGCCTTGACCAGGGCGTGCCCGAACGGTGCGGACGCGGTCTTCTGGCCGGGGTCGGCGAAGGAGGCGATCATCGCCGAGGTCTTCAGTTTCGGCTTCGGTTTCGCCGCTGTTGCGGTGTCGGGGGCCTCGGTGGTGGCGCTCATGCTGAAGCCTTTCCTTCGTAGCCGGCAGTGAGCTGCTCGCGGCAGATCTGCCATTCGTGTTCGTCGATGCGCATGAAGTGGGCCTTCTCGCGCTCCTCCAGCAGCGGCACTCCGCGGCCCACCTTCGTGTCGCACAGGATCACCGAGGGGCGTCCGACGGCGGCGGCCTGGGCGGCTGCATTGTCGAACGCTGCCAGCAGCGCGCCGACGTCGTTCCCGTCCACCCGCTGGGTGTACCAGCCGAAGGACTCCCATTTCTCGGTCACCGGCTCGGTGCGGAGCACTGTGTCCGTCTTGCCGTCCGCCTGCAGGGCGTTGATGTCCACCATCGCGGTGAGGTTGCCCAGCTGGTGGTGGTGCGCACCCATGGCAGCCTCCCAGGTGGAGCCTTCGTCCAGTTCGCCGTCGGAGAGGAAGTTGAAGACGCGGGCGCTGGAGCCCTGGTAGCGCAGGCCCAGGGCCATGCCCACGGCAATGGTGAGGCCGTGGCCCAGGGAGCCGCCCGAGATTTCCATGCCGGGCGTGTAGGTGGACATCCCGGACATCGGCAGCCGGGAATCGTCCGAACCGTAGGTTTCCAGCTCTTCGACCGGGACGATGCCGGCCTCGGCGAGGGCGGCGTAGTGGCCAATTGCGTAGTGCCCGGTGGAAAGCAGGAACCTGTCCCTGGCCTCCCAGTGCGGATCCTCCGCCCGGAAGCGGAGCTGGTCTCCATAGACCGCGGCCAGCATGTCAGCGGCCCCCAGGGCCTGGCCGACATAGCCCTGGCCCTGGACCTCGCCCATGTTCAGGGCGTGGTGCCGGATGCGGTAGGCCGCGGCGCTGACCTGCGCCAACCGGTCCTGGACGATTCCTGTGGACATTGCTGTCTCCGTGTTCGATTCGTGGGTGATGGTCATCAGACAGTTACCGAATGCGGGGTGCTTTTGGTGGCCTCATCAGCCAGCTGGCGTTCGCGCTTGCCCCAGGTCTCCCGGGTGACGAGGGCGGCCCAGAGGCCGATCGCTGCGTAGAAGCTGAAGAGGAGCGCCGGGCCCATCCAGCCGAGGGCTACGAACAGCAGGGTGGTGACGAAGGGCGTGAAGCCGGAGACCATGGCTGAGATCTGGTACGCCAGGGACGCTCCGGAGGAGCGGGTCTTGGCCTGGAACAGTTCCGGGAACCACGGGCCCTGGGCGCCGGCAAGCGAGTTCTGGCAGACGGCGTAGGAGATAACGATCGTGGCAATGACGAAGATGAACAGCCCGGTGTTCACCATCAGGAACATGGGGATGCCGAACAGGGCAGCGAACGCTGTGGACCAGATGTACAGGGGCCGGCGGCCGACGCGGTCCGTGAGGCGGGCCCAGGCCATGGTGGCGAAAATGCCGATGAACGAGGCGATGCAGAGGGCCACGAGGGTTTCGGTCTTGTTGGCGAGCTGCTGGGTGTGCAGGTAGGAGATCATGTACGTGACGGACACCGCGTAGCCTGCAGTCTCGGCGATGCGCAGGCCGATGCCGCGGACAATGCTTCGCCAGTCGGTCCGGATAACCTCGGTGATGGGCGACTTAACAATGGAGCCGCTTTCCTTGACCTCGTCGAAGACGGGGGACTCCGGCACCTTGGAGCGGATGATCAAGCCGACGGCGACCAGCACGATGCTTGCGAGGAACGGAACACGCCAGGCCAGTTCACCGCCGAGGTTCACACTGACCAGGAAGACGAGGTTGGCCAGGAGGAGGCCCACGGGGAAGCCGGCCTGCACAATGCCCGTGTACTTGCCCTTGGACTTCCAGGGCGCATGCTCGTAGCTCATGAGGATGGCGCCGCCCCATTCCGCACCGAAGGCGAGGCCCTGCACGATGCGGACAAACACCAGCAGCGCGGGAGCCAGCAGGCCAACCTGTTCGTAGGTGGGCAGCAGGCCGATCAGGAACGTGGCCACACCCATCAGGATCAGGGAGGCAACCAGGACGGGCTTGCGGCCCACCTTGTCACCCAGGTGGCCGCCGATGATGCCGCCGATGGGGCGGGCGGCGAAGCCGACGCCGAGGGTGGCGAATGCTGCGAGCGTCCCTGTTACGGGATCGCCCGTGGGGAAGAAGGCTGTTCCGAAGTAGAGGGCCGCAGCGGTGCCGAAGCCGATGAAGTCGTAGGTTTCAATGACGGCGCCCACTCCGGAGCCGATGGCGACGCGCTTTGCATCCTTGGTGCCGTGAACGTGTCCACGCATTTTTAGAGCTTCGTTGCTCATGGTGTTTCCCTTTCGAAAAGCGGTCCAAGGGGATTCGGCCGCTGTCGACTGTTAACAAATGATATCCCCAGTGTGACGTGCCTCATGCTGACTGTCAACAGTCAATGTTGGAAGTTGACTGTTGACAATGAATAGGCCTACAGTGATTCACATCACCACCCGCTCATCCAGAGGATCAACGACGATGTTCAACTCCCGACTCGGCTGCTCGTCCATCAGCTTCAGGCACCAGGACCTGCCGGCCGCCCTGCGGACCATCAGCGGCCTGGGCTTCGAAGAGATCGATCTCGGCGCCCTCCCCGGCGTGTGCGATCACGTCCCGTACAACCTGGATGCAGCGGCCGTTGACGCGGTAACGGCCGAGGTTGCTGCGTCCGGGCTGCGCGTCCGTTCCGTCAACGGCGATATCGGCGACCTCAATGCCGTACTCGACGCCGGACAGCAGGCAGCCCGCGAACGGCACCTTGAGGCGCTCCTGACCCTCACGCGGAATACCGGCGCGAAGGCGCTCGTCCTCCCGTGCGGTGCCATCAGCCACGAACCTGTTCGGAGCCTTGGCGAGGACCTGGACCTTATTGCCGCCCAGCTCACCCACGCGGGGCAGCGCGCGGCGGAGTCCGGCGTCGAACTCTGGACAGAGTCCCTGCATTTCCTGCGGTTCTGCTGGAACCTCGAACGCGCGGAACTGCTGGCCCAGCGGCTGGCGGGCACCGGCGTCGGGATTGTCATGGACTTCAGCCATATCGTCGCCGCCGGCGAAGACCCGCTGGAGTACCTCGAATCCCGGAAGGGCAGTATTTCCCACGTCCATCTCCGGGATGCCGTGCCGGGAAACATCAACCTCAGCATCGGCAACGGCAACGCCGACTTTGCCGCAGGGCTGCGCCGGCTTGCGGCGGACGGCTACCGGGGGCACTTCTCGCTGGAGCTCGAAACCAGGGACGTCACCCATGACGAACGCCCCGCAGCGGCAGCCAAAGCCGCGAGCTTCATCACCGACCTCATCTGACCATCGACACCCACTTCAACAATCCAAACGATTCAAGGGAGCATCATGACCACCATCCAGCGCACCGCCGTCCTCACCGGGGCAACCTCGGACCGGGGCATCGGCATCACCACCGCCCGCCGCTACGCACGCCAGGGCTGGGCGGTGGTGATCCTGGACCTCGACGGCGAGAAGTCCGCCAAGGTCGCCGCTGAAATCGGCAATGAATTCAACGTCCCCGCCTTCGGCCACGAGATCGACGTCGCCAACGAAGCGTCCGTCACCGCAGCCCAGGCCGCCGTCGCCGCCGAGGTCGCCTCCGGCAACCTGCCGCCGGTAGGCGCACTGGCCAACATCGCCGGCATCACCTCGCCGGTCCCGTTCCTGGAAACCACCCTTGAGCTCTGGCACAAGGTCATGGATGTCAACGCCACCGGCACGTACCTGGTCACCAAGGCATTCCTGCCGGACATGATCGACAACGGCTGGGGACGCATCGTGAACATGTCCTCGGTCTCCGCCCAGCGCGGCGGCGGCGTGTTCGGCAAGGTTCCCTACTCCGCCGCCAAGGCCGCCATCCTGGGCTTCACCAAGGCCCTGGCCCGCGAACTGGGCGCCACCGGCGTGACCGTCAACGCCATCACCCCCGGCGCCGTGGACACCAACATCCGCGTGGGCAGCACCGAGGAGCAGGAGGCCGCCATCAACGCCGGCATCCCGCTGGGCCGGAACGCCACCACCGAGGAAGTAGCCGCGGTGATCACGTTCCTTTCCTCCGAGGACTCGGCCTACCTCACCGGAACCACCATCGACATCAACGGCGGCAGCCACATCCACTAGGCAGCCGCCTCCCCTCAACAGTCCCTAAGCCCGCCCCGGAACCCACGGCAGAGAGCACATCATGACAAAAATCTTCAACGATCCCTCGGAATTTGCCGAGGAGGCCCTGGCGGGGTTCTGCGACGTCCACGCGGACCTGGTGCGCCAGGTTCCAGGCGGCGCCGTGCGGCGCCTCCGCCCCCCGCGGCCCAAGGTTGCCGTCCTGGCGGGCGGCGGCTCCGGGCACTACCCGGCCTTTGCCGGGCTGATCGGCGCCGGCATCGCCGACGGCGCGGTGGTGGGAAACATCTTCACCTCGCCCTCCGCGCAGCAGGCCTACTTGGTGGCCAAGGCCGCAGAGTCCGGCGCCGGCGTCGTTTATACCTACGGGAACTACGCCGGCGACGTCATGAACTTCGGCATGGCCAGCGAGCGCCTGGCTGCAGAGGGCATTGCCGTGGAGAACGTCCTGGTGACTGACGACATCGCCAGCGCACCGCCGTCGGAATCCGCCAAGCGCCGCGGCATCGCCGGTGACTTCACCGTCTTCAAGGTGATGGGGGCCGCAGCCGAGGCCGGCGCGGACCTCGCCGAAGTGGTCCGCCTGGGCCGGAAGGCCAATGACCGGACCCGCACCATCGGCAGCGCGTTCTCCGGCTGCACCTTCCCCGGCGCGGAATCGCCGCTGTTCTCCCTGCCCGACGGACAGATGGGACTGGGCCTGGGCATTCACGGGGAGCCCGGACTGTTCGACACCGCGCTGCCGCCCGCAAAGGAGCTGGGCCGGGAACTGGTGGCACGCCTGCTCGCTGAAACTCCGCCCGACGCCGGCGAACGGATAGCGGTCATCCTCAACGGGCTCGGCTCCACCAAGCACGAGGAGCTCTTCGTTCTCTGGGGCACCGTGGCGCCGCTGCTCCGTGCCGCCGGGTACAGCCTGGTGATGCCTGAGGTCGGGGAACTCGTCACCAGCCTCGACATGGCCGGGGTGTCGCTCACCGTCACCTGGCTGGACGAGGAACTGGAACCGCTGTGGCTTGCCCCGGCGGAAACACCCGCCTACCGCCGCGGCAACGCGGTCCGGGAGGCCGGCACCGTGGCGGCCGGAGGAGCGTCCGACGACGACGTGGCCTCTGCCGCGTTCGTTGCCACCGACGCCTCCCGGCAGTACGCCGCCGCGGGCTTTGCCGCGCTGGAAGCCACGCAGTCCCTCCTGCACGACGCCGAGGAGCGGCTCGGCAGGATGGACGCCATCGCCGGAGACGGTGACCACGGGCGCGGCATGGTGCGCGGGATCGACGCCGCTGCCGCGGCTGCATCCGCTGCCCTCGCCCAGGGCGCCGGAGCGGGCGATGTGCTGGCAGCCGCCGGTGATGCCTGGGCCGACAAGGCGGGCGGAACGTCCGGCGTCCTGTGGGGAGCGGGATTGCGGGCTCTTGGTGAATCCCTTGGAAACAGTTCGGCGCCGGAACCCGCGCAGCTGGCAGCGGCGGTCAGGGCATTCGCGGACCGGATCGTGCAGCTGGGGAAGGCGGAGACAGGCGACAAGACCATGGTGGACGCGTTGCTGCCATTCGCCTCTTCCTTTGCCGGGCTGGTGGCAGAAGGCGTGGAGCCGGGCCGGGCGTGGGAGGACGCGGCCCGCGACGCGACGGCAGCCGCCGAGGCGACAGCCGGCCTGCTGCCGCTCAAGGGCCGCGCCCGCCCTTTGGCGGAAAAGAGCCTGGGCACACCGGATCCCGGGGCGACCTCGCTGGCCATGATCTTCACCGTCATGGGCCCGCACCTCACCGCCGCCGTATCCCGCGAATCCGTGGGAGCACGGCAATGAACACTGAAGGACGAACCATGGGACTGAGACTTGTTGTAGGCGCGGACGAGGCGGGAGTCGATTACAAGGACAAGGTCCTTGAGGACCTCCGGCAGGATCCCAGGGTCAGGGAAGTGATCGACATTGGCGTCAACCGGTCCGATGCTCCGGATGACTTCACCAGGCCGTACCCATATGTGGGAATCGCGGCCGGCGAAATGATCAGGGACGGCGCCGCGGACCGGGCCATCCTCTTCTGCGGCACCGGAATCGGCGTGGCCATCGCGGCGAACAAGGTGGAAGGAATCAGGGCCACCGCCGCCCACGATTCCTTTTCCGTGGAACGCTCCATCCTGTCCAACGACTGCCAGGTCCTCACCATGGGCCAGCGCGTGGTCGGCATCGAACTCGCCCGCCGGCTAGCCAAAGAGTGGATCGGTTACACCTTCGATCCGGCCTCCGCGTCCGCGGGAAAGGTCAAGGTCCTCACGGACTTCGAGGCCTGCTGAGCGCGGTCCCGCTGCAGGAAGCAGGCCACGATGCTGATCAGGGCGGCATTCGACAGTAAAGTTTAGAGGGCCCGCACCAGCGGGCAACGCCAAGGGCAGGAGCCAGGATGGGCCGCAGGACACTCGTCGACGATCTTGTCGACGGCCTGCTTGACGACATACTGGCAGGCAAGCTAAAACCACACGATGCCATCCCGCCCGAAGCGGACATAGCAAAGGCGTACGACGTCAGCCGGCTCACGGTCCGCGAGGCGCTCAAAGCGCTGAGGGCGCAGAACATCCTCTACGTCAAGGCGGGGCGCGGAACCTTCGTGAACCCGTCGGACAACTGGACCGGCCTGGACGCGATCTTCAAGGCCGCCTCGCATGGAAACGGCGCGGACCAGGTGTCCGTGGGACTGATCGAAATGCGGCGCATGGTGGAAACGGGCGCGGCGTCCCTGGCCGCCAAGCGCCATACTCCCGAGCATGCCCGGCAAATGGAGCAGTGCATCGCGGATATGAGGCGCTTCCACGAGGCCGGGGACCTGGACCGCTTCGTCGACGCTGATATCGCGTTCCACGATGCTGTGCTCAGGGCCTCGGGGAACCCCTTCGTGCGGGCCCTCTTCGCGCAGTTGGGACAGTTGCTCTACATGACCCGGCGCGAGACCTCGGCCGTGCCCGAGATCCAGCTCCATGCGATCGAATACCACCAGAAGGTCATGGACAGCATCCTCAGCGGTGATGCCGAACTTTCCCGCCGGGTCATGGATGACCATATGGAGCAGACGTACCGCGACTACGAGCGCTACGTCCAGCACCCTGAATCGCACGGCTAGTTTCCAGGCGCCCCGGTTCCAGCGACACACCATCGCCGGTGGACGGCGCCCATTTTCGGGCGGCTTGACGTAATCCGGATCACCCTTCTATGATCTTTCTCATGTTGCTTCGTCAGATGTCAGACATCAGACCCAAATAGGCAGCAGACGGAATATCCCCATTTCCCTCGGACGCGCCGCCCCCAATGCGCCGCTTCCGCCAGATAGAAGGTCGACGATGACTTCACTCTCCATGCCGTCCGCAGGACTGGGCGAACTCGGCGAGCGCACGCTCCGCAAGGTTCGCCGCCGCGTCATGCCGCTGATTGTCCTGCTTTACTTCATTGCCTACCTTGACCGCAATAACGTGGGCTTCGCCAAACTCACCATGAGCGAGGACATCGGCCTCACCGCCGCCGCCTACGGCCTTGGTGCCGGCATCTTCTTCCTGGGCTACGCCCTGCTGGAGGTTCCCAGCAACGCCGGGATGTACCGCTTCGGCGCCCGCAAGTGGCTGGCCAGAATCCTTATCACGTGGGGCATCTTTGCCAGCGCCATGGCGCTGGTCAACGGGGAAAGCACCTATTACATCATCCGGTTCCTGCTGGGTGCGGCCGAAGCCGGCTTCTTCCCCGCGATCCTCTTCTACCTGACCCTGTGGTTCCCCGCCGCCCAGCGCGTCACGGTCCTGGGCATCTTCATCCTCGCCCAGCCCATTTCCAACGCCCTCGGCGCCCCGGTTTCCGGCCTGCTGCTGCAGATGGACGGCATCATGAGACTGCACGGCTGGCAGTGGCTCTACATCATCGAGGGCATCCCCGCCATCCTGCTCGGCCTGCTGACCCCGATGCTGATGACCGACCGTCCCCGTGACGCCAAGTGGCTCAGCACTGAAGAACGCGAATGGCTCGCCACCACCATGGACGCCGAACTTGCCGCCAAATCCAAGGGCGGCAGCCACAACTTCCTGGCCGGCCTCAAGGACAAGCGCACCCTGACCTACTCGGCCCTGTACTTCGGCCTGGTCTGCGGCATCTACGGCCTGGGCCTCTGGATGCCCACCATTGTGGCCGCCCTTGGCAAGTTCTCCACCGCCGAGGTGGGCTTCATTGTCCTCATTCCGTACTCCATTGCCGCAGTCTTTGTGTACTTCTGGAGCAGGCGGGCGGACCGCACGGGCAAGCGCGCCTGGCACTCCTCCGTCAGCATGGTGCTGGCCGGCATGGGCCTGCTGGCCGCGGGCTACCTGCTGCCGGTCAACCCCATCCTTGCCCTCATCGCCCTGACCGCTGCGGCGATGGGCATCTACGGCGCCATTGCACCGTTCCTGTCCATGCCGTCCGCCGCGCTCACCGGAGCTGCTGCCGCATCCGGGCTGGCGCTGGTGAACTCCCTCGGCAACCTCGGCGGCTTTGTGGCCCCGTACGCCGTGGGCCTGCTCAAGGACGCCACCGGCAACAACCAGAGCGGACTGCTCTTCCTGTCCTTCTGCCTGTGCGTCACGGCAGTGGCCACGTACTTCTACGCCCGGAAGCGGCCTGAGGGCGACGCCGCCCTGGACCCGGCAGTTGCCGCTGCGGCAGAAGTCAACGCAGCCAAAGTCTCCTGACCCCGAACCCTGACGAAAGATACACCTGTGACAACCACACCATTTCCCGCCGACCGAACCGTCGTACTGACCGGGGCTGCCTCTGCCCGCGGCATCGGCCGCGCCACGGCGGACCTGATGGCCAGCGAGGGCTGGTCCATCGCGATCCTCGACATCAACGCCGAAGACGCCAAAGCCGCGGCTGCGGAAATCGGTTCCAACCGTGCAGTGAAGGCAATCGGAGTCGGCGCGGATGTTTCCGACGCCGCCTCCGTGGACCGGGCCATCAGCGAAATCGAAGACTCGCTGCCGCCCATCGTTGCCCTCGCCAACCTTGCCGGCATCAGCTCGCCCACAACCTTCATGGAGACCACCGTGGAGGAGTGGGACAAGGTGTTCGCCATCAACATGCGCGGAACCTTCATCGTGTCCCAGCGCGTCCTCAAGGGAATGATTGAGCGCAAGCTCGGACGCATCGTGAGCATCTCCTCGATTTCCGCCCAGCGCGGCGGCGGCACCTACTCCAAGGTGGCCTACAGCGCCTCCAAGGCTGGAATCATCGGCTTCACCAGGGCCCTTGCCCGTGAAGTGGGTGAGTTCGGCGTTACCGTCAACGCGATCGCACCCGGTCCCATCGACACCGACATCATGGGCGGCACCCTCACCGAGGAACGCAAGGCCCAGATGTCGGAGGGCATCATGATGGGGAGGGTGGGTACCCGCGAGGAAGTGGCCGCCCTGATTTCCTTCCTGCTCGGGAAGGACGCCGGCTACATCACCGCCGCGACCTACGACATCAACGGCGGCCTGCAGGTCAGCTGACCTCACAGCCGTGATTCACAGCAGAAGCGCCCCGGCGGGTTCCGTCCGGGGCGCTTCTGCTGTGCCCGTGCCCGTGCCCGTGCCCGTGCCCGGGCATCTGCATCCTGCAGGTCCGCATCCGCATCCGGGACATCCCCGCCCTGGCGTCCGGGGGCTGGGCTTCCCGGGTGCCGGTTCCTACACTGGGGTGATGATCACAGTCACCGGAAGTGTGGAAACCAAACTGTCCGCAGACAAGGCCTTTGCCTTCCTGAGCGCGTTCGAGAACACCAGCGAGTGGGACCCCAGCACTCCGGTGATGGAAAAGCTGACGCCCGGCCCGGTCGCGGTGGGGCACCGGTACCACGCCGAGTCCGAGTTCCGTGGCAAGCGCCAGTCACTGGAGTACGAGGTCATCGAGCTGACTGAAAACCACATCAAGCTCCGTGGCGAGAACAAATCCGTCACGGCCTTCGACTCCATCGACGTGAGTCCCGCCGCCCAGGGGTCGGTAGTGAAATACACCGCGGAGTTCAGCATCAAGGGGCCGGCAAAAATCGTCCAGCCGCTCCTGAAACCTGCCTTTATGTCCCTGCGGGACCCGGCGCTGAACGGGATCCGGGACACGCTCAACGCCCTGGCCGCCGCCTAGGCTTACGCCGTTCCGCCGTGCTGCCCCGGGCATTCCCGGGTGCGCGGGCATGCGGTCGTCATGGTGGACACATTATGACTTTCCCGCAGGTAGGCTGGCATGTACCGTTCGGCAGTGAGCGGCCAAGGCGTTCTTTAATGGACTACATGGCCTTTGTGCTGTTCGGGAGGGGGAAGCATTGGCTCACGCCGAAGCCGCGAATGACGAGGTTTTCGCAGACGTCGCGCTGCATCTTCAGGACCTGGTGCTGGACAGTGCGGATGTTGACGAGTTCCTTCGGGACCTGGCCGGCTATGCCGCGGCACGGCTCAGCAGCCCGGACCGGGAAGTTTTCTGCGGCGTTGCCGTCGAAAGGCACAAGAAGGCCACCGCAATAGCCGGCAGCGATCCCTGCATCCGCACCCTCGACCAGCTCCAGGACAAGTACGGCTATGGCCCGGGCATCACCGCTATGCGCACCACGGACACCGTTCTGGTCTCCGATGTGAGCCAGGAAAAGCGGTGGCCCGCGTATGCGAGTGCCCTCTCCCGGCAGGGATTGTTCTCCGCTGTGAGTGTGCCGCTCGTGCTGGGCGAAGACATCCGTGGCGCGCTCAGCCTGTACTGCCGGCGGCTTCAGGCGTTCAGCAGCGAAGACATTGCCACGGCCCGGGCCTTCTCCGGACAGGTTTCAAAAAGCCTGCGGCTGGCCCTGCGGATCGGCAGGTTGCAGGACACCAGGGACAGCATGAGCGCGGCCATGAAATCACGGACTGTGATCGACCTGGCCACAGGTGCCATCATGGCCCAAAGCCATTGCAGCCAGCACCAGGCGTTCAGCGTGCTGCTGCAGGCATCCAACACACGGAACATGAAGCTCAAGGACGTTGCCGCAACCGTGGTTGCATCAATCCCCGGCAGTTCCGGCATCTCCACCTACTTCGACGAGTAGGGTTCCTGTGAGTCGCTGCGTGCCCGGGCCAGCAGGGAGCCACTGAACGGCGCGCGGGACAGCAGCCCTGCTGCAGCACAATGTTCGTTGACGGCCTGGGCCAAAGCGTCCCGGTCCTTTGGAGGAAGGATTGCCAGCCCCGCGCTGTAGTCCCGGATTTCCTCCTCGGAGGCGTCGCCGCCGAGGGCCAGGTGTTCCAGCCACAACTGACCCATGTCCAGGCCGTGCTCCCGTATCACTGCGCCGGTCAAGGCCTGCTGGTCCGCTGCGTCCACCGCTCCGTCCTTTCCTGGAAGTACATCTTTCCCCGGTGAAGGTTCGGAGCCGAGGCGCCGCTGGATGGGCGGGGTGGTGACTCTTTTTCCAAGCCCGGTAATGCGGTGGGAGTCCCGGAACCATCCGTGTGGAATGGAAGCACGACGACGGCGCGTTCCATCTTGAGGCGACGGTACCTGGGGGAGTGGAGTCCGACGTCGTACTAGCTGCCCACGGCCAGGAGCCGCTGGATCTGCTGCGCAGCATCGCTGTCCGGTGCCGGCGTGTAGACCACAAGATGGAGGTCCGGCCGGTCCGACGGCGAGACCTGGTGGTGCTCCAGCCGGAGGACGCCCACCGACGGGTGGTGGAACAGCCGTTCGCGGGATTCGAAGCCCAGGATGTCGTACCGGTCCCAGCTTTCCTTGAATTCCGGACTCGTCTCCTTGAGCCGCTCCACCTGGTAGGCCACGTCCGGATCGCCCAGCCGCTGCCCGGCTTCCGCCCGGAACTCTGCCAGGAACCGCCTGCTGGTGACGTCCCAGTCGGGGAGCAGTTCACGGACATACGGGTCGGTGAAAACCAGCCACAGCAGGTTCCGTTCCGGGGCGGCCACGTTGGCGATGTTGGGGTAGAGCGCGGCATAGGCCCGGTTCCAGCCCGTGACGCTCCAGTCCGGGGCAAGCGCGAAGGCCGGGTTGGGGCCCAAGGCATCGAGGAGCCGCTTGATGTGGGCTGGAGCGTCTGCAGCTGCCGGGCCTGCGGACACCGGCGCGGAATAGCCTGCGAGGGACAGGACGTAGGAGCGGCCGGTCTCCGAGAGGTGCAGGGTCCGGGCCACGGCTTCCAGGACTTCCCGCGAGGGCCTGATCTCCCGGCCCTGCTCGAGCCACGTATACCAGGTGACGCTCACGCCGGAAAGGAAGGCCACCTCCTCCCGCCGCAGTCCGCGTTCCCGCCGGCGGGCCACGGGCGGCAGGCCGTACTCCGACCGCAGCGCCTGGTCGCGGCGTGCACGCAGGAAAAGACCGAGTTCCTTGCGCTTTTCGCCTGCCTCTTTCACGACATCCAACACTAGTACTCTGGTACTCCTGCTACTAGTATCAGCACTGTCTTCCGCCCGCGCGCCCGGGACGGCAGGATCGGTAGTATGCCTCCTCTTCGTTCACGCACTGTCACCCACGGCCGCAACATGGCCGGAGCCCGCGCACTGCTGCGCGCCTCCGGCGTCGCCAACACGGACATCGGCAAGCCGATCATCGCCGTCGCCAACTCCTTCACCGAGTTCGTCCCCGGCCACACCCACCTCGCCCCCGTGGGCCGGATCGTCTCCGACGCGATCCTCGCCGCCGGCGCCGTGCCGCGCGAGTTCAACACCATTGCCGTGGACGACGGCATCGCCATGGGCCACTCAGGCATGCTCTATTCGCTGCCGTCCCGCGACCTGATCGCCGACTCCGTGGAGTACATGGTCAACGCCCACTGCGCCGACGCCCTGGTCTGCATCTCCAACTGCGACAAGATCACCCCGGGCATGCTCATGGCGGCGCTGCGCCTGAACATCCCCGTGGTCTTCATTTCCGGCGGACCCATGGAGGCCGGCCGCGTGACCCTGACCGACGGCTCCGTGCGCTCCCTGGACCTGGTGAACGCGATCGCCGACGCCGTGGACGAGTCCATCTCCGATGAAGACATCAACCTCATCGAAGAGAATGCCTGCCCCACCTGCGGTTCCTGCTCCGGCATGTTCACCGCCAACTCCATGAACTGCCTTACCGAGGCCATCGGCCTGTCCCTGCCGGGCAACGGCTCCGTGCTGGCCACCCACACCGCGCGCAAGGCGCTGTATGAGAAGGCCGGAAGCACCGTCGTCGAGCTGGTGAAGCGCTATTACGACGGCGACGACGACTCCGTGCTGCCGCGCTCCATCGCCACCGCCAAGGCATTCGACAACGCCATGGCGCTGGACATTTCCATGGGCGGCTCCACCAACACCATCCTGCACCTGCTCGCCGCGGCCCAGGAGGCGGGCGTGGACTACGGCCTGGCCGAGATGGATGCCAAGTCCCGCCAGGTGCCCTGCCTGGCGAAGGTGGCCCCGAACGTGGCCAAGGACAAGACCTACTACATGGAGGATGTGCACCGCGCCGGCGGCATCCCCGCGCTGCTGGGCGAGCTGAACCGCGGCGGCCTGCTGCACAAGGACGTCCACTCCGTGCACTCCGCCGACCTGGACGGCTGGCTGGACGACTGGGATATCCGCGGCGGCAAAGCCACCGAAGAAGCGGAGGCCCTGTGGCACGCGGCCCCCGGCGGCGTCCGCTCCTCCACCGCGTTCTCCCAGTCGAACCAGTGGACCTCCCTGGACACCGACGCCGCGGAAGGCTGCATCCGCTCCGTGGAACACGCCTACTCCAAGGACGGCGGCCTGGCCGTGCTCCGCGGCAACGTGGCCGTCGACGGCGCCGTGGTGAAGACCGCCGGCGTGGACGAGTCCATCTGGACCTTCTCCGGCCCGGCCGTGGTGTGCGAGTCCCAGGACGAGGCCGTGGAAAAGATCCTGAACAAGACCGTCAAGGAAGGCGACGTGGTGGTCATCCGCTACGAAGGCCCCCGCGGCGGTCCGGGCATGCAGGAAATGCTCTACCCGACGTCGTTCCTCAAGGGCCGCGGCCTGGGCAAGAAGTGCGCCCTGATTACGGACGGCCGCTTCTCCGGCGGCACCTCCGGCCTGTCGATCGGACACATCTCGCCGGAGGCCGCCTCCGGCGGCACTATCGCCCTGGTGGAGAACGGCGACATCATCAGCATCAACATCTCTCAGCGCTCAATGCAGCTGGAGGTCTCCGACGAGGTCCTTGCCGAGCGTCGCGAGAAACTGGAAGCCAACGGCGGTTACAAGGCCAAGAACCGGGACCGCCTGGTCTCCCCGGCCCTGCGCGCCTACGCCGCCATGGCTCTGTCCGCGGACAAGGGTGCGGTGCGGGATGTCTCGCTGGTGGAGAACCTCGTCTAGGTCTTCCCGGGCCCGGGGCGCGTCTTTACGGCTGGAAAGGTTGGCCGGTGTGGAAGCGCGCGAAGCCGGCGTGGAGATCGTGGACCGTGACGGAACCGGTGCCGAGGAGCTGTGCTTTCGCCCGAAGCCGGGCCAGCAGCTCCTCGGTGGGGCGGCCGAATATCTCGATGGATTTCATGGTGATCAGCGGCGCAACCGGCGGGAACCTGGCGCCGGCCACCTTCAGGTGCAACTCCAGCGAGGCTAAATCCGAGTGCAGATGGAGGACCTTCATGGTGGATCCGTCGTCGGAGAAGTAGACGCTGTAGGAGAGGATCCGGGGCTCGTTCTGCTCAACGAAGGCCGCCAGTTCCGCCATGGCTTCCTTGAGCTGCCCAAGTTTGCCGGGGCGGACCTCCGAGGTGTCCAGGTATGCGATGAAATTGCCCATCCCGTCCTCCCGGTGCAGGCAAGGCTGATTGTTGGCACTGCACCAACAATTGTCCTCCCTGTCTGCGAGGATGTGCGAAGGAGAATTCCCAGGAGGATCATTGCCGTACACCGTTGATTTCAAGAACGTGTCCACCGTGGGGCTGGAGTCCTCACCCGTCGCGGAGGCGCTGGCCGGGCTGCGTGCCAACGAGGCCCGCTACTACAAGAACAAGTACGGCCACGACTTCACGGTCACGCCCGCGGAGGAGGCACCGGAGACGCTGGAATACGTGAACAACATCCTCGCCGCCGAGCGCAACCTCGTCATTTCATCGCGCCCGCTTGAGGTTTCTTCCTTCGAGGTGGACGGGCTGCGGATGGCGTACGTGTTCTACGAATCCGGCCTGTCCATCAACGTCATGTACAGCATCGAGGAGGGCGGGAAGCGGGCGGTTGGTTTCAAGCTCTCCGACGGCATGGAAGTTCCCGAGGAGCTGGCGTCCAGCTTCAAGTTCGCGCGCCAGAAGTCGAAGCTTGCCGGCACCATCAGGGGGTCCTACTTCGTGGTCAAGGGCCAGTACTGAAGCGGGGACGGCTGTGCCACGGAGGCCAACCGCCCGCCAACACGCCAGCATGCAAGTAGGTCGTGCCGTCTCTTGCTGCAGTTCCTCCGGATGAGCGGCTGGACAAGCTCCACGAGGTCGCGCAGTGGAGCTTCCGGGACAGCGCCTGCGAGGCCCCACCGGTTGCCCGCAGCGGGAAAGGCCGGCTGGACTGGCAGCTGTTTGTCCCCACCGCCGCGTACCTAGTCGACGTCGTCGGATTCTCCCGCAAGCGGCTGCTGGATGTCCGCGCCGATCAGTAGGAGAACGGTGTCATCACCAACATCTCGCCGCCGCCGGGTCCGGAGGTTACATCGGCTGATTCACGGGCATCTTGAACCTCGCCGCGGGCACGCCCGAAGCATTGACCGCCCTGGAATTCCTCGCGAAGGTGCTGGGCTCGGCGAAAGGCGCCTGAAGCACGGTGGCCTAAGTGGATCCTAGGTGTGGGCGATGTCCGCCGGAGGGGCCAGCGGAGCGTTGCCCGCCCCGCCCTGGCTGCTTGACCAGATCTGGCCCATTTCTTCGGTGGACTGCTCCACAATCCTGCTCATCGCTGCGTGCGCTGCGCCCGCCTCGCCGCGCTGGATGGCGCTGGCAACATCCACATGCAGCTGCAGGGCTTCGTGGTGCGGCAGATGGGGCATCAGGCCATGTTCCGTCCGGCCGGTGAGGACCTCCGCCACAAGGTTCTGCAGCTGGGAGAACATTGCATTACCGGAAGCTTTGAGTATTGCGGCATGGAACTCCACGTCCAGCCGGAGGAATTCCTCCTGGTCTCCGCGTTGGCCGGCGGCCCACAGCTTGGCCGCAAGGGAAACGAGCTCGCTGCCGGCGTCCCAGGAGGCCCGTTCGGCGGCGAGGCGCGCGGCCTGCGGCTCGATGGCTCCGCGAAGTTCATTGAGGGACTGCAGCTGCTCCAGCCGGCGGGCGGAAGCCAGGCGCCAGCGGATCACTTGGGGATCGTAGAGATTCCAGCACTCTTCAGGCTGCACAACTGTCCCAAAGCGCCGCCGGGATTCCAGCATGCCTTTTGATGACAGCACCCGGGCGGCCTCACGGACCACGGACCGGGATACATTGTGCTGCCCCTCCAGCTCATCCAGCCGCAGTACGGAGTGCGGGGCCCAGCGCCCATCGGCGATGCCGAGCCCCAGGCTTTCGACCAGCGCCGCATGCAGGTCGGTAGGGGACTCCGCCTTTGGGATTTTCATAAATAAATCATACGGCTCACTGGCAAGGGGTTGTCTAAGTCTGCCTTATTTCCCTATGATCGCTTCCAAGACAGATGTAAAGATGCATTTGTAGGGCGGCTGGACAGTGACGTCAGCCCTCGGAAAGCAAAGGGAGTCGTAATGAAGCGACGTTCAATCGTGCAGTACGCGGCAGTCGCCGCAGCACTTTCGCTGGGGCTGACCGCGTGCAGCGGTGGAGGCGGCAGCACGGACGCCAAGGAATCAGGCACGGTGCGGGTGACGCTGGCCAACCATGTCTGGACTGAAGGCATCAAGGCAGCCATTCCCGACTTCGAGAAGTCCAGCGGGCTCAAGGTGGAGCTGACCCAGCTCGGCGAGGACCAGCTCTCGGACCAGTACAACGTCAAGCTCAACGCGGGCAGCGATGAGATCGACGTGATGATGTACCGCCCGCTCCAGGAAGGCAAGGCATTCGCCAAGAACGGCTACCTTGCTGACCTGACCGAAAAGGTGTCCTCCGATTCCGGCTGGGACTGGAAGGACTACCAGGAAGGCCCGGTCAAGGCCACCACCGCCGACGGCAAGGTCGTCGGCGTCCCTATCATCACCGAGCGCGAGGTCCTCTACTACCGCAAGGACCTGCTGCAGGCCGCCGGCCTCCAGGTTCCCAAGACCATGGAGGAGCTTGAAGCGGCGGCCAAGGCCATCAAGGCGTCCAACCCCGACATCGCCGGCTTCGTGGCCCGCACCGGCAAGTCCGCGGCCGTCACCCAGTTCTCCAGTTTCCTTTACAGCTTCGGTGGCGACTTCACCGACTCCAGCGGAAAGTCTGCCGTCAACTCGGACGCGGCAAAGAAGGCCTACGGATACTACGGCGGCCTCATCAGGAACTACGGCCCCGCCAACGTCAGCACCGACATGAGCTGGCCCGAGGCCATGGCAATCTTCACCCAGGGCAAGGCCGCCTTCTACACCGAGGCGGACTCGCTCTACAAGAACGCCACTGATCCGGCCAAGTCCAAGGTGGCGGACTCTGTAGGTTTCGCACCCCTGCCGGCAGGTCCCGCAGGTTCCAAGCCGTACAACATCCCCTCATGGGGCCTGGCGGTCAACGAGGCGTCCAGCAACCAGGACAACGCGTGGAAGTTCATCCAGTGGGCCACGGGCAAGGAACGCACCCTGGCCGCGCAGAAGGCCGGTGTCCCCGGACCCCGGACTTCCGTGTGGTCGAACCCAGAGGGTACGTCCACCTACCCCAAGGACCTCGCCGAAGCCATCGCCGTCAGTGCGAAGAACGGTGTGGGCCATGACCGTCCGCAGGTTGTGACCGTGGGCAAGGCCAGGGAAATCGTGGGCGAGCCCATCGTAGCCAGCATCACCGGCGCCGACCCTTCCGCTGCGGCCGACTCGGCCAACGAAGCCTTCCAGAAGTTCCTGGACGGCGAAAAGAAGTAACGCCACAGGCGCCCGCGCTGCGTCCAGCGCAGCCAGCACCACAGCCCGGCGGGACGGCAGACCCCGGTCGCCGTCCCGCCGCGGACCGCTCCCCCCAACTCCTTAGGTGAACCATGTCCGTTACGAACGCTCCCCGCAGCGCTCCCGCCCGCAGCGCCGGCCGCCCTCCCAGCGTTGGGGGGAACATTTCCGCCTGGTCCAACCGGCACCGCAAATGGCTTTTTGCGGCCCCAGCGATGATCTTCGTCGGCGTCCTGATTGTCTTCCCTCTGGTGTGGACCCTGTACCTGAGCCTCACCGATTCGCAGGGCTCCGTACGCGCCGCCACGGAGTTCATCGGTCTGCAGAACTACCTGACAGTCCTCACTGACACCGAGCGCTTCTGGCCGGCGGTGGGCCGCACGTTGACCTTCACGGGTGTCGCACTGGTCTGCGAGGTTGTGCTCGGCATGGGCATCGCACTGCTCCTGTGGCGTCCCTTCCGCGGTGAAAAGTGGGTCCGCGTGGCCATCCTGCTTCCCCTGGTGGCCACCCCGGTTGCCGTCGGAATGATGTGGCGCCTGATCTTCGATCCCAACATCGGCTTCGCCAACCAGCTGCTCGGAATGATCGGCATTCCGCCGCAGCCCTGGCTTTCCGGCCAGGGCACGGCCCTTGGCACCACCATTTTCATGGACGTCTGGCAGTGGACCCCGATGGTGGTGCTGATCCTCCTTGCCGGGCTGACGTCCCTCTCCGATGAACCTGACGAGGCTGCCCGGGTGGACGGCGCCAACGCCTTCCAGCGCTTCTTCTACATCACGCTGCCCCTCATGATGCCCACCGTGATCGTTGCCATCCTGCTTCGCGGCATCGACGCCCTGAAGACCTTCGACATCCTGTACGCCACCAAGGGCAAAGGCGGTGGTTCCTTCAACGAAGTGGAAACCCTGAACGTCTACGCCTACGGCCTGAGCTTCGACTACAACCAGTACGGGCTGTCCTCCGCCGTCCTGATCCTGTTCTTCATGATCATCATCGGCTCGATGTGGCTGCTGACCATGCGCAAGAAAGCGGTAAGCAAATGACCGTCCTGACCCCAACCCAAACATCCGGGAAGCCCCAGGTGCTTCACCGCCGCCGGAAGCCCCTGTCCGTCAGGCTCTACAAGGTCTTCCGGGTTGCAGCCCTCATTGCCGTGGTGCTGTTCCTCCTCGCCCCGCTGTTCTGGATGTTCCTTGCCTCCCTCAAGACCAACGTGGACATCTATGACACAGGCAAGGCCCTGTTCTTCACGCCCACCGGCGAGAACTACGCCAACGTCCTGCAGCGGAACAACTACTTCGTCTTCATCTTCAACAGCTTCTGGGTGGCCTTCGTTTCCACCGCACTGTCCATTGTGCTTGGGGTTCCCGCCGCCTACGCGATGAGCCGGTTCACCATGCACCGCTCCGCCCTCGTGGTCCTGATGGCCCGCGTGATCCCCGGCGTGTCACTGCTGGTGCCGTGGTACTACGTGTTCTCCAACCTGCGGATGGTGGGCCGGTTCGAGGTGCTGATCCTCAGCCACATGTTCGTTGCCCTGCCGCTGATCGTCTACATCATGATGAGCTACTTCGATTCCCTGCCGCTCGAGCTGGAGGAGTCCGCCCAGGTGGACGGGCTTACCCCGATCGGCGCGTTCCGCCTCATCACGCTGCCCCTTTCCGTCGCGGGGATCGCCACGGCCGGGATCCTCTCGTTCATCTTTTCCTGGAACAACTTCATGTTTGCCCTGGTGCTCTCCGGCTCCAGCACCAAGACGCTGCCCGTGGCCATCTTCGACTTTGTGTCCTACGCCAGCATCGACTGGGGCGGGCTGATGGCTGCTGCCACCGTGGTCACCATCCCGATCATGATCATTGCGCTTTTCACGCAGAAGTACATCGTTTCCGGCCTCACCGCCGGCGCGACCAAGGGCTAGGCCACAGATGACGCTCATCAGCAGGATTGAAACCTTCCTCGTTGCGCCGCGCTGGCTCTTCGTCCGGATCGAGACGGACAGCGGAATTGTCGGCTGGGGAGAAGCCACGTGCGAAGGCCGCAGCGAGACGGTGCGCACCGCCGTCGAGCAGCTCGCCGAACTCCTGATCGGCAACGACGCACTGCGGATCGAGGACCACTGGCAGGTGATGACCAAAGGGTCCTTCTACCGCGGCGGCCCCATCCTGGCCAGCGCCGTCTCGGGCCTGGACCAGGCGCTCTGGGATATCGCCGGCAAGCACTTCAACACCCCCGTGCACCAGTTGCTGGGCGGCCACGTCCGGGACCGCATCCGGATGTACGGCTGGGTGGGCGGCGACGAACCCAACGAGGTGGCCGACCAGATCAGCGCCCAGCTGGAGGTGGGCCTCACCGCGGTGAAGATGAATGCCAGCGGGCGGATGAGTCCGATCGCCTCGGTGGCCGAGCTCGACGGCGTTGTCCGCCGGGTGGCCGCCGCCCGCGAAGTCCTGGGTGAGCACCGGGATGTTGCAGTGGACTTCCACGGCCGCTTCAGCCTCGCCAACGCCCGCCGCGTGGCGCCGCTGCTGGAACCTTACCGGCCTTTCTTCCTCGAAGAGCCCGTGGTCCCCGAGAACACGCACCTGCTGCGCGAGTTCACGTCGTCCACCACCACGCCGGTCTCCACCGGCGAGCGGCTCTACAGCCGGCAGGAATTCCTGCCGGCGCTGCAGGCCGGCATCGCCGTGGCCCAGCCGGACCTCTCCCATGCGGGCGGCATCACGGAGGTCCGCAAGATCGCCTCGCTGGCCGAGGTCTATGAAGTCCAGCTGGCACCGCACTGCCCGTTGGGTCCGCTGGCACTCGCCGCATGCCTCCAGGTGGGCTTCGCGACACCTAACTTCCTGATCCAGGAACAGAGCATCGGCATCCACTACAACAAAGGCGCCGAGGTCCTGGACTACGTGGTGGACAAAACGCCGCTGAAGTTCGTGGACGGCCACATCGAGCGGCTCACCGGACCCGGCCTGGGCATCGAGATCGACGAAGCCGTGGTCCGGGCCGCGGACAAGCGCGGACACGCCTGGCGGGGCCCGGTCTGGCGGCAGCCGGACGGCGCGTTCGCAGAATGGTGACGGCCCGGACTGCGGGCACGGACACAGACACCCCTCAAAAGGAGAAGCCCAGAATGGAAAACACCCTGACCCCCGAGGCTCTGCTGGCCGGGGTGCGCCGGGCCAGGCTGGTGGCGATCGTTCGCGGCACAGACGGCCAGGCCGCGGGGAGGGCGGCCCTCGCCGCGATGGAGGAGGGCTTCAAGTACGTTGAAATCGCCCTGACGACGCCGGGAGCGCTCACCGCGATCAGCCAGGTTCGCGCCGCTGCACCTGCCGGGTGTTTCGTGGGCGCCGGGACTGTGCTGACACAGCAGGACGCGGAAAACGTCGAGTCGGCCGGCGGCCAGTTCGTGGTCACCCCGTCACTCGCCCCCTCCATTGAGGCAGCGGCCGGGCGGGGGATCGCCGTCCTGGCCGGGGCCCTCACCCCGAGCGAAGCATTCGAGGCGATGAACCGCGGCGCCACGGCAGTCAAGCTTTTTCCCGCCTCCATCGGCGGGCCCGGTTACCTCAAGGCGCTGCGCGACCCGTTCCCGGACATCCCGTTCATCGCGGTGGGCGGCGTCGGGCTCGATGAAGCCGCCGGATACTGGGGAGCCGGGGCCATCGCGGTTGGGCTGGGAAGCCCGCTGTTTGGAGATGCCGGATCCGGGGGCGACCTTGCTCCGATGCGCGGGCGCGCGCGCCGCTTTGTTGCCCTTGCCGCAGAGTACAACGGCAGGGCCGCGGAGGACCTGCGGTGACTGCCGCCGTCGGACGCCCTTCTCCGGACCTCCTGACCTTTGGCGAGTCCATGGTGTCGCTGCGCTCCGCCGGGCCGCTTTCCACCGGCGGCGCCCTCACCATGCACGTTGCCGGCGCCGAGTCGAACGTGGCCGTGGGCGTCGCACGGCTCGGGCACAGCGTCAGCTGGGCCGGCGTTGTGGGTGCCGATCCGCACGGCGAGTTCATCCTCCGCCAGCTCCGTGCCGAGGGAGTGCGGCTGGAGCACCGCGAGGACGCTGCCCGACGGACCGGGGTGATGTTCCTCGAACAACGCACGGCCGACGTGACCCGCGCCTTCTACTACCGCTCCGGCTCGGCAGGGTCAACGCTGTGCCCGGAGGACGTGGAACACGCCCTCCGGGCGGGCGCCCGCATCCTCCACCTGACCGGCATCACGGCCGCCCTCAGCCCCGAGTCCCGGAAGGCCGTGGAGTACGCTGCCCAACGCGCTGCCGCTGACGGCATCATGGTGTCGATCGACGTCAACTACCGCAGCAAGCTCTGGTCCCGGGACGAGGCGCGGGAAGTGCTGGCACCGCTGGTGCGGCATGCCGGCATCCTGATCGCTTCCGACGACGAACTTGGCCTGGTTGCCGCCGCGCCGGACGGTGCACCGGGGGCGGACACCAATGAATCGGCGATGGTTGCCGAAATCCTTGGGCTCGGAGTGCGCGAAGTTGTGGTCAAGCGCGGCGCGGCCGGCGCCACAGTCCACACCTCGGAGGGCCGGTGGGACGCCCCGGCCGTCCCGGTCACCAGCATCGACACGGTGGGAGCCGGCGACGCCTTCACCGCCGGATACCTGTCCGCCCTGCTCGACGGCGCCGACGTGGCCGGCCGCCTGCAGCGCGGCGTGCTCACCGGAGCCTTCGCCGTCAGCACCGCGGGGGACTGGGAAGGCCTTCCCAACCGTGCGGAACTTGCCCTGCTGGGAACCACTCCCAGTGGAACCACGCAGCGTTGACCCGTTCGCGGTCCACCCCTGCCCGCACAACCCGCCGCCCCATCGATTAAGAAAGCCTGGATCTGTTGTGAAAATCATTGCTGCCGATGTGTTTGTGACCAGTCCCTCCCGTAACTTCGTGACGCTGCGGGTCACCACGGAGGATGGTGTGACGGGTATTGGGGATGCGACGTTGAACGGGCGGGAGCTGGCGGTCGCCGCGTATTTGAAGGAGCATGTGGCGCAGTTGCTGATCGGGAAGGATCCGCACCGGATCGAGGATACGTGGCAGTTCCTGTACCGGTCCGCGTACTGGCGCCGGGGTCCGGTGACGATGGCGGCGATCGCGGCGGTGGATATGGCGTTGTGGGACATTAAGGGCAAGGTGGCCGGGATGCCGGTGTACCAGTTGCTGGGCGGGGCGTCGCGGAACGGGTTGCGGGCGTACGGGCACGCGTCGGGCGCGGATTTGCCGTCGTTGTTTGATTCGGTGCGGGAGCATCTGGAGCTGGGGTACAAGTCGATCCGGATCCAGACGGCGGTTCCCGGGATTAAGGCCGTGTACGGGGTGGCGGCGCAGGCGCAGGCTTCGGGGGAGCGGTATGACTACGAGCCGGCCGGGCGGGGTGCGTTTCCGGTGGAGGAGGACTGGGACACCCGTGCGTATCTGCGGCACCTGCCCACGGTGTTTGAGGCGGTGCGGAATGAGTTCGGTCCGGAGATCCCGTTGCTGCATGACGGGCATCACCGGATGACGCCGATCCAGGCGGCGAAGCTGGGCAAGGCGCTGGAGCCGTATGACCTGTTCTGGTTGGAGGACTGCACCCCGGCGGAGAACCAGGAGGGCCTGCGCCTGGTCCGGGAGCACACCACCACGCCGTTGGCGATCGGGGAGATCTTCAATACCGTGTATGACTTCCAGACCCTGATCAAGGAACAGCTGATTGATTACGTCCGGGCTGCGTCCACGCACTTCGGGGGGATCTCCCCGTTGAAGAAGGTGATGGATTTCGCGGCGCAGTACCAGATCAAGTCCGGTTTCCACGGGCCCACGGACATTTCCCCGGTGGGCTTCGCGGCGCAGCTGCACGTGGGCCTGGCGATCCATAACTACGGGATCCAGGAGTACATGCAGCATTCGGACAAGACCAACGAGGTGTTCGAGCAGTCCATGACGTTCGTGGACGGCTACCTCCACCCCGGGGACAAGCCCGGCATCGGCGTCGAGTTCAACGAAGAAGCCGCAGCCGCCTACCCCTACCAGCAGGCCTACCTGCCCTACAACCGCCTCATCGACGGAACGGTCCACGACTGGTGACCACGCGCTGCTGAAGGCCGGTTATTACCGCGCCCGGTCACGAGGTGGCGTGCCCGGGCGCGGCATTGCCGGCATGATTGGCGGGGCAGCCGCGCTGGCCACCACTCCCTTCAGCCCCTGGCGGCCCTGCCGGGAATGCTTCACCGGGCAGCGCATTGGCGGCCGGCACCCCCACGAGCTGGGATTCCAATGGATGAAAGCCAACTTGGCGTGGGCCGGGGCGGAGGCGGTCCAGCGCCGGCCTCCGCCGGACAAGCCGCCCCCTACGACTCGCACTCCCGGCAGTACTTCTTGCCGTCCTTCTCCCTGGCGAGCTGGCTGCGGTGGTGGACCAGGAAGCAGGACATGCAGGTGAATTCGTCGGCCTGGACCGGCACCACCTGGATCAGGAGTTCCTCGTTCGAGAGGTCCGCCCCGGGCAACTCGAAGCTGTCCGCGAGCTCGGCCTCGTCCACGTCGGCTATAGCCTCCCGTCGGCCAGACTTCTGGGTCTTCAGCTCCTCGAAGCCGGCGTTCGGCTCTTCCTCGGGCGTCACCCGTGGAGCGTCATAGTCAACTGACATTGATGCGTTCTCCTGTCGGCTGGAAGCAGTTCGTTCTGAACAGAGCAACAACATGAAGGCGGGCCGCGTTATTCCCGACGGCTAAGTAGGTAGACTGATCTAACTACTATTGACCCAAGGAGCCGCTTTGTCCCTCCCGGAGATTGCCCGATCCGCCGCTCCCACTGCTTCCGCCGGTGCAGCCGCCGCCGCGCCAGCCCGTGCCGGCTCGACCAGGCGTAAGGCCCGAATACTGCTGCTTGACGCTGCAGCCCGGCTCTTCTACGCCCAAGGTGTGGGGGCCACCGGGATCGACGCCATCACCGCTGAAGCAGGCGTGGCCAAGAAGAGCCTCTACAACAATTTCTCCTCCAAGGCGGAGCTGGTGGCGGCCTACCTGGAAGCCCGGCATTCGGAGTGGCTCGGCCTGTACCGCCAGCGGCTGGAAACCGCGAAGACTCCGCAGGAACGGGTGCTTGCCGTCTTTGACGCATACATGGACCACGCGAATTTCGCCTACCGGGACGGGTTCAGGGGATGCGGGCTGCTCAATGCAGCAGCGGAACTGCCCGCGGGGGCGGCCGGGCGGGCGGCGGTCCGGAAGCACAAGGAAGAGGTTGAGGAGCTGCTGGCCGGGCACGTCGCCGAACTCCTGCCAGGGGATGAGCGTGCCGCGGGGCTGGCCCGGCACCTGGCTTTCCTGCTTGAGGGTGCCATGGCCAGGGCAGGGCTGGAGGGGGACGACCAGCGCCTGAAGGACGGCCGGAGCATCGCTGCCCGGCTGTTGGAGGGGCTGTGAACCCGGGAGCCGGAAATTTCAAAGTGCCGCTCTGGGGCGCCTTATGCGTTGCCGCCGCATCCGTGCTGTGGGGAACCACGGGCACGGCTGCCACCTTCGCCCCGTCGGTGAGTCCGTTGGCCGTGGGCGCGGTGGCTATGGGAATCGGCGGGCTGCTCCAGGCCCTTTACGCCGTCGGTGCCATCGCCGGGCAGTGGCCGGGCCTGCTGGACCGCTGGCGACTGGTGTCCCTGGGTGCAGCAGCGGTGGCCGTCTATCCCCTCGCCTTCTACAGCTCGATGCGTCTTTCGGGAGTAGCAGTGGGAACTGTGGTTTCCATTGGCTCGGCGCCGGTGGCGGCCGCCCTCATTGAGCGCTTCGCGGACGGAAAGCCGCTCACCCGCAGGTGGATGGCCGGAGCTTTCCTGGGTGTCACGGGCGCAGCAGTGTTGTCCTTCGCCGGGCAGGGGCACGGGCCGGCAGCCGGTTCCCCCGGCGAGTCATGGACGCCATTGGCGGGAATAGCCCTGGGCCTGGTGGCCGGTGCCACGTATGCACTGTATTCCTGGGCAGCCCACCGCCTTATCGGCGGCGGGCTGTCCTCGCGGGCTGCCATGGGAACTGTCTTCGGCCTCGGTGGGCTCCTGCTGATGCCCGTGCTTGCGGCAACCGGCGCGCCCCTGCTGGAATCCTGGACCAATTTCTCGGTGGGTGCCTACATGGCACTGGTTCCGATGTTTGCCGGCTACGTCCTGTTCGGCTGGGGCCTGGCCAGGATCCGGGCCAGCACTGCCACCGGCATTTCCCTGCTTGAAACGGTGGTGGCTGCAGTCCTGGCGGTGTTGGTGGTGGGTGAACGGCTGCCGCTGCATGGTTGGCTTGGCGCCGCCGTCGTGATTTTCAGCCTGTTCATCCTGACGCCGCGCAAGCCGGCCGCCGGCCCGGAGCCAGGGCCGCTACCGCCGTCGTAGTTCCGCGAACTCAATCGACGGGACGATCGCGCCGGCGTCCCGCTCCACGAAGTTGGTTCCCGGCGGCACCACGTCATCGATGGCGTCCAGAACGGATTCGCTGAGCTGGACGTCCGCTGCCCGCAGGTACGCCTGCAGGTGTTCCTCGCTGCGGGGCCCGATGATGACACTGCTGATGGCGGGGTGGCTGAGGGCGAACCCGATGGAAAGGTCCACCAGCGAAAGCTCCAGCTTGTCCGCCAGCCTGGCAAGTGCATCGGCCGCCAGGAGCTTGCGTTCGCTGGAGGGCCCGGAGATGTCGTACCGGCCGGGCAGTGAATGCACGCGGGTGGGTGCCTTGCCGGATTCCAGGACGAAGCTGCCGGACAGCCAGCCGCCGGCCAGCGGCCCGTAGGCCAGGACGCCCAGCCCGTATTGCTGGGCAATGGGCAGGACGTCGCGTTCGTTGCCGCGCACCAGCATGGAGTAGGGCACCTGGTTTCCCAGCGGCGGGATGAGGTGGTTGGTGGTGGCCAGCCACTGTGCCTCCACAAGCTGCGCCGGGGTGAAGACGGACGTGCCGTAATAGAGGATCTTGCCCTGGCGGATCAGGTCGTTGAGGGTGGTGATGGTCTCCAGGACATCGGTGTTGTAGTCCGGCCGGTGCGCCTGGTAGAGGTCGATCCGGTCTGTCTGGAGGCGGCGGAGGCTGCCCTCCACCGCCTGGGTGATCCAGCGGCGCGAGTTTCCGGAATGGGCCGGGTTGGCGCTCATCTGGCCATGGAACTTGGTGGCAAGGAAGACGTCGTCGCGCCGTCCGCGCAGCGCCCGGCCCACCACCTGTTCCGACTCGCCCTGCGAGTAGACGTCGGCGGTGTCGACGGCGGTGATCCCGGCGTCCAGCGCAGCCTGGATGATCCGGATGCCCTCATCGGCGCCGGTGGGGGCGCCGTGCGGTCCGCCGTTGCCTTCGCCGAAATTCATGGTGCCCAAAGTGAGCGGGCTGACCGGGGTACCCGACCGTCCGAATACCCGCAGTTCGCTGAGGCTCATCCCCGGTTCCTCCCGTTGCATAGCCACTAATGCCTTCGATCGTCATGAGGCTACACAGCTTCACGCGGGGCTGGCAGGCATACGCCTTAGTCCTTCGCTTTTCTTCGCACGGAGTAACGCAGGGGCCCGGGCGTGACGAATTATGGCGGGCGTTTCCCCCGCGGATCCGCTTATATTGGTGCATGGGCACCCCGAGCAATGATGAACAGTTCATCAAGTTGCATGACCTGATTATTAGCAGCAGCAACGTGAACGACTTCCTCACGGAGCTCTCCGAAGTGGCTGCATCCGCCCTGAGCGAGTCGGCGGGTTCGCGGGTTGAGTGCGGCGTGACATTGCGGCGACGCAAGCGCAGCGCCACCGTGGCGGGCAGCAGCGACCGGGCCAGGGAACTGGACAGGCTCGAGCAGGCTCTCGGTGAAGGCCCGTGCCTGGCCTCGCTGGAGACCATGCAGCCTGTTGTCCTGGCTGACGTGGACACCGATACCCGCTGGCCGGAGTACCAAAAGATCTTGGCCGCCAACGGCTGCCGGAGTGTGCTGGGCGTGCCCCTCGCCCTGGATGAGGACCAGGCAGCGGCCCTGAATTTCTTCGCCTCGGAATCCGGCGTCTTCTCCGACGCTGTCATCAGCAGGGCCCAGGGTTTTGCCGACCAGGCGGGACGGGCCGTGCGGCTGGCCCTGCAGATCGCGGACGCCCGGAACATGGCAGACGACCTCTCGGCCGCCCTGCAGAACCGCACCACCATCGATCTGGCGTGCGGGGTGATCATGGCCCAGAACCGTTGCTCGCAGGAAGAAGCCATGGCGCTGCTCACCAAGGCGTCCAGCCACCGGAACCAGAAACTGAGGGACCTCGCCGCGGAAGTCCTGAGCCGGGTGAGCTCCGGCTCCGTCAGCACGCACTTTGATCCCTAGCCCGTTGCAGGCTGGCCTGTGGCCGGGACGCTGCGCTATGAAACGGCCGCCAGCGTGTATTCGAACCGGCCGGGCCCGACGTCGGCAGGCGCCCGCCCGGGCAGCTCCACCCTGGCGGTGGTTCCGGTAGGGACTTCGAATTCCCACTGCGTGTCCCGCCGGTTTCGTCTCGGCGCCGCCCTGCAATAATCTGAACCAACGGTTGTGCGCGGGGGTGCAGGCGCCCCGGTACAACAGGCAGCAACAGGCAGCACTGTAAGTTCGGGCCACATCACACCAGACGAGGCGGACACGCATGACGGCTTCAGACCAGCAGCACTCATATCGTCCAGGGATGCCAACTGATCCTCCGGGCACCCTCCCTGCTGCGGGGGAAGCTGCTGCCGGCGGAGCCATAGACCCCCACCTGCTCCAGAAGCTCGCGGACGCCCATGGAGTGGGCACTTCCTTCCAGGGCTGGGACGGGCTGCCGCACACTGTGGCAGAAAGTACCCTGATCAAGGTCCTGGCTGCCCTTGGCGTGAAGGCGGACACCAACCCGGCGATGGAGGCCGCGCTGGCGGAAGCGGAACTGGCGCCGTGGCGGCGGATGCTGCCTCCCGCCGTCGTCATCCAGCAGGGCGAGCCGGCGCTGGTCCCGGTCCATGTGCCCGACGGTGCCGCCGTCCGGCTGGGCATTGCCCTTGAGGACGGGGCAGGCACCGTGGACGCCGTCCAGCAGGACGTTTGGGAACAGCCCAAGGATATCGACGGCGTGTCCACCGGCCGTGCCACGTTCGCCCTCCCGCAGGACCTGCCGCTTGGCTGGCACACCCTGACCGCCGAGTCCGGCGGCGCCACTGCCACGGCAGCCCTGGTGGTGACGCCGCGCCAGCTCACCACTGCCGAGCCCCTCGAACAGCGCCGCGGCTGGGGGCTTGCCACGCAGCTCTATTCCGTGCGCTCCAAGCGGTCCTGGGGCATTGGCGACTTCGCCGACCTGGCTGACCTTGCTGCCATCAGCGGTGAGCGCGGGGCCGACTACGTGCTGGTCAACCCGCTCCATGCGGCCGAGCCTGTGCCGCCTGTGCAGCCATCCCCGTATTCGCCGTCCACGCGCCGGTTCTTCAATCCGCTCTACATCCGCATCGAAGCGATTCCCGAGCTTGCCTATCTGAAGCCGCGCAGGCGGGCGGCGGTTGAGAAGCTTCGGGAGGAAGTCGCCGGGCTCAACAAGGAGGCCGGCCGGCTGGACCGGAACGCCGTCTATGCCGCCAAACTCCAGGCCCTGGAAATGCTCTATCACGCCCGCCGCTCCCCGGCCCGGCAGGCCGCGTTTGACGAGTTCTGCCGGATCTCCGGGACCGGGCTGGACGATTTCGCGCTCTGGTCCGCCATCCGCGAAGACGTCGCGCCGGACGATCCCCTGTGGACGGACCCGGCCACTTCCCTGGGCACACCGCAGGCTGAAGCACTGCGCGAAAAGCTTGCGGACAGGATCGGATTCCACCGCTGGCTGCAGTGGATCTGCGATGAGCAGCTCGAGGAGGCCCAGAAGGCTGCCCTGCGCTCCGGAATGCGCCTGGGCGTGGTGCACGACCTCGCCGTCGGAGTGGACCACAGCAGCGCCGATGCCTGGACGCTCCGCCACGTGCTTGCTCCCGGCACCAGCGTGGGCGCACCGCCGGACATGTACAACCAGCAGGGCCAGGACTGGGGGCAGCCGCCGTGGCATCCCGCCCGCCTGGCCGAGGCCGGTTACATCCCGTTCCGGAACATGCTGGCCACCGTTCTGCGGCACGCCGGCGGCATCCGGGTGGACCACATCCTTGGCCTTTTCCGGCTCTGGTGGATCCCGGTCGGGAACGCCCCGGGCGACGGCGCCTACGTCCGCTACGACCATGAAGCGCTGATCGGCATCCTGGCACTGGAGGCCCAGCGCGCCGGGGCCGTCGTAATCGGCGAGGACCTGGGCACCTTCGAACCGTGGGTGCGTGACTACCTTGCCGCCCGCGGCATCCTGGGAACGTCCATCCTTTGGTTTGAGTACGACGGCGATTCCCCCCTTGCGCCGGAGAAGTACCGGACGCAGGCACTTTCCAGCGTCAACACCCACGACCTTCCGCCCACCGCCGGCTACCTTGCCGGCGACCACGTGGCGCTCCGCAGCCGGCTCGAACTCCTGGAACGGTCCGAGGAAGAGGAACGGGCCGAGCACAACGCCTCGCTGGAGAAAATGCTGGCCCTGCTGCGCGAGCGCGGCTACCTGCAGGGGGACCCCGCTTCGCTGGCGGGGACCGAGGAACAGACCATCGAGGCGCTCCACCTCCTGCTCACCCAGACGCCGTCGGTCCTGTTGGGCGTTGCCCTCGTGGACGCGGTGGGGGAGCGCCGCGTCCAGAACCAGCCCGGCACCACCGAGGCCCTGTACCCGAACTGGCAGGTCCCGCTGGCCGGGCCGGACGGCAGGCCGGTGTTCCTTGACGACCTTCCCGCCAACGCGCGGTTCAACTCGCTGCTGGCAGCGGTGGACGGTGCCCTGCGCAACTAAACGCCACGTGGGCCCACACCCGCAGGGTTCCCTGGCCGAGCTCGCCAGGCTAGGGTGCGGGTGGGGAGGGCCACTTCGCGCCCATCCAATGCTCCGGATGGGGCGCGAAGTGACCCCGCGATTTCGGTTTTCGCGGGGCTCCGCTAGCCGGCCGTGATCAGGTGGCTGAAGTGGTCATAGCGGAAAGTGACCGGGCCGCCGTCGTGCTTGAACACGATGTTGCCGCCCGGGGAACTTCCGCCCGCGCCGTAGCTGACACCCCAGGACCGGTCAAGGGCGGCCTTGAACTCGTACGTTCCCGCGGCGAGATTCGGCACGGCCAGCTTCCAGACGAGGCCGGCCGGGTCCAGCACCAGCTGCGCCTGGTCGCAGGCCGGATCCCAGTCCTTGATGCAGCCCAGTTCGCTGTTCATGCTCCCCGCAGCCGCAACGGCGCCGGGCTGCTGGGAGGCGTACACGGCCGTGATCACGTGCGTGCTGTTGTCATAGCGGAACGTCACGGGGCCGCCCGGATGGTCCAGGGCGATGTTCGGCCCGTTGAGCTTGCCGCCGGCGCCGTAGTTCTCCGCCCAGCCGCCGTTCAGTGCAGCCTTGTACTCGTACTGGCCGGCAGGCAGGTCCACCGTGAGACGCCAGATCTTGTCGGCCGGGTCCAGTGCCATCCTGGCCTGTGAACACGTCGGCTCCCAGGGCGCCGCGCAGCCCATGGCCTGGTTCAGGGACCCAACCACGGTCACTGAGCCGGGCTGCGGGGCATCGCCCACCGTGACGGTCCGGGCCGCGCTGGCCACGCTGAAACCGGGACCGGTCATTGTGGCCCGGTAGGCCACCTTGGTGCCGTCCTCAAGGTTCGAGATGTCGTCCGTTGCCGAGTAAACGGGTGAGGACCCGTCGGTGGCAACCGTGGTCCACTCGCCGCCGGCCACGCTGCGTTCGAAGGTAACCTCGTGGCTTGCCTTCTCGGGATCGACGGTGGCGCTGAGCTCCACCGAGCCTTTCACGTTGCTGCCTTCCACCGGCTTCTGCAGCGTGATGACGGGTGCGGGAACGTTTGCCGTGCGGGACTGTGACGTGGCGGTGTGTCCGCCGTTGTCCAGTACGGTGGCGCGGTACTCCATCGCCGTGCCGGCGTCGAAGGCCGCCACGTCGTGGAAGACCTGGTACGGGGCAGTGTCATCAGTGCCGATGGGCGTCCAGTCCCCGCCTGCTGCCTTGGCTTCGAAGGTGACCTCATAGAACGAGGAACCGCCGACGTCGGCCGTCACCTTGAGGCGCCCGTTGTCACCCTGCGCGGGTGCCGGCTCCTGGAGGACGACGGCGGGCGCTTCCTTGGAGTGCGGGATCCTGCCGGAGGACTGGTACACCACGGCGGAAAGCGGCGGGACGGTGACGGCCAGCTTGCCGTCCGCCGAAGTCTTCGCCTCGTCCGCGCCTTCGCCGTAGATCCGCGTGTAGGTGCGCTTGCCAATGTAGGCGGGTACCTCTGCGGTCTGTGCCTGTTCGCTGTTGTTCAGCGCCACGACATACTCGCGCTGGTCCGCCGCATCCGTGCGGGAGAAGGCGTAGATGCCGGGCCCGTCGGAGGCATAGCGGTGCTGGTGGGCGCCGTCGCGCAGGGCCGGGTGCTCCTTGGTGAGCGCGGCGAGCTCGCTGATCTTGCCGTACAGCGGGTGCCCGGGGTTGAAGTTGTCCTGGGCATGCGTGGCCTCGGTGCCCAGCAGGTCGTCGTCGAGGTATGCCTCCACTTTGCTGGGGAAGAGGGTCTGGCGTGCGTCCTGGTCCCCGCCGGGGCCGGTGAAGCCCTGCTCGTCGCCGTAATAGATCACGGGGTTGCCGCGGGAGAAGTACATCAGTTCGTGGGCCAGCCGGTCGCGGGCCACCTTTTCGTCGTCCGTCGCTCCGGGGTTGTCCGCGGCGATGAAGCTGCCGATGCGGCCCATGTCGTGGTTTCCCAGGAAGGTGGGCAGCTGGTACACGTTCGAATCTGCATCCGTGTACCAGTCATCGCCGGCGAAGAACGTCTCCAGGGTGCGGGTGTCCTGTCCCTTGGAGGCGAAGCTCCGGGCTGCCTCCTGGAAGGGGAAGTCCAGGACAGCCTGCATCTGGTTGCGGGTGGTGAACTGGGAGGTGAAGCTCTTGGTGGTGTCGAAGACCTCGCCGAACATAAAGAACTCGTCCTTGCCCTGCGCTTTGGCGTAGTTGAGGACGTCCGGGCCGAACTCCTGCCAGAACTCGTTGTTGACGTGCTTCATCGTGTCGATCCGGAAGCCGTCCACGCCGAAGTCGCGGATCCAGGTCTTGTAGATGTCCTTCATGCCGCTGACCACTTTGGGGTGCTCGGTGAACAGGTCATCCAGGCCGAAGAAGTCGCCGTAGTAGGCGTCCTCACCCGCGAAGGTTGTGTCACCGCGGTTGTGGTACAGCGTTGGATCGTTCAGCCAGGCGGGGACCTTCAGGTTCTGCTCTTCGGCTGTCAGTTCGGGAATGTAGGGGAAGGATTTCAGTGGGTCGAGTTTCGGGAAGTTGTCCGCGCCGGCATAATCGCGGTCATCGAACGCCACGCCGTCCGCGGTCTTGTAGGGCACTTCATCCTTGGAAACGTATCCCTGGCGTGCGCCGTCCTTGTAGCTGATGACATCAGCCGTGTGGTTGGTGATGATGTCGAAATAGACCTTCATGCCGCGGCTGTGGGCCTCATCAATGAGGGCCTTGAGCTCGGCATTGGTGCCCAGGTGCGGATCGATCTGGGTAAAGTCGGTGATCCAGTAGCCGTGGTATCCAGCCGATCCGTCCTCTGTCTGCACCGCTTTGTTCTTGAAGCTGGGGGTGAGCCAGATGGAAGTGGTGCCCAGGCCCTGGATGTAGTCGATCTTGTCCAGGAGGCCCGCAAGGTCTCCGCCGTTGTAGAACCCCTTGTTCGTGGGGTCGAAGCCGGACACCATGGGATCGCTGCCCAGGCCGCCCTGGTCATTCGCGGTGCTTCCGTTGCTGAAGCGGTCCGCCATCACAAAGTAGAAGTTCTCATCCGTTACGGGGGCGCGGAGTGAGTGAAGGGCCGACGCCGACCCAGGGTCTTTGGGGCCAGGTGCAGCCTGGGCGGGAAGGACTGCCGCGGAGGCGGCGACGGCGGCTGCCAGCAGTCCGGCGGCAACGGCCCGGGCCGGCGCGGCCGGGGGTGTGGTGGATCCTGGAGACTTTCGGGCGCGTGGGGGCGCGCTGGGACGGGTGCGGAATATCAAGGCTGAGACCTTCCTGGGAGCGGCGCTGCTGTTCAG
The DNA here is from genome assembly GCF_009741265.1 of Pseudarthrobacter sp. GA104. Taxonomy (GTDB): domain Bacteria; phylum Actinomycetota; class Actinomycetes; order Actinomycetales; family Micrococcaceae; genus Arthrobacter. The sequence goes on along the minus strand of NZ_WOWL01000001.1, from coordinate 1,760,087 downwards.
GCTTGCCGGCGGACAACAGCCGGCAATTGCTGTGAGGGCTCACAGGTAAGCAAGCTTCCTTGTGAGCCACGGCACAACTGTAAGCGCTTGCATTGAATAACTCCAGTGTTTAGCGAATGGCGTCCGCGGTTCCGCTTGGCGTCAGCGCTTCCTGCCGGCCGCCCCTTGGAACCTCCACCCGGCCGGCGCCGGGGCGGGGACCAGGGCAGTCGGCGACGGGACCTGCACGTCGTTGACCATCCCGGTAGGGATGCCGGTCACGTCATCCAGGGCGAATGTTGCCACGTTGTCCGACCGCTCGTGGGCTACGTGCAGCCACGTTCCCCTGACCAGGTGGTGGCGCGGCCAGTTTCCGCCGCTGGGATCTCCGCGGCGGAGTCGCCCGGAGCCCGGCCGCCGGAGGTGGCCGGACCACGGAAGATCACCTCGAATGTCCCCGCTTCCGGCCTCACGACGAACACTTCAACGGAGTACTCGGACACCACGAACACATTGCCGCCCTGGTGCTGCACCACGTGGCGGGGATTGCTGCCGAACGGGAGGGCAACCTCATGGTCGGCCACCAGGCCGGTGCCCGGCACATAGTTCCAGACCCGGAGGGTGTCATGGCCCAGGTCCGTCGTCATGACGCGTCCGTCCGCCAGCATCAGGCTGGCATGGGCCCGGCTTTGCCGAGGTTCAGCCGGGTTGAGGCCGGCGTGTGGATCCACCGATGGTGCCGCCGGGAAGCAGCCTGTCATCCCGCCGTCGTCATTAAGTTCGTAGAGCAGGACCTGCCCGTCGCCCCAGCAGGCTGCCGTGACCCAGTGGTTCCAGTCCAAAGTCACCCGTGCGGCGGAAAGCCCGGACCATCCCGCGCTGCTCGGCCACCGCGTACACCACCGGCAAGGCGGGATGAACGGCAAGGAACGACGGCGAATCCGCGTTCACCGCCGTTCCCAGCCATTCGAGGCTTCCGTCCCCGTGCGCGGCGAGGGCACCGATGCCATCGGCACGGCCGCCTCCACCGGCGGTGTAGCTACCGGTCCAAATAAGATCGTCCTGTGCAGGCGGGGTCATAGGTCCATCCTGCCAACAGGCGCTGCCGTGCGGTGCAGTTGCGGACTAGCATTGGACTCCATCCGGCCCAGGCCGGCTCGGCTTGTTGAAACGCCCGGCTCGCAGAAAGGTGTGCCCTTGCCAGTTTCCGGGATCTCCGCGCCCCACGCGTTTGCCGCCACAGTTTCCGCGTTGCGGGCCGCCGGATGTGTATTTGCCGAAGATGAGGCGGGGCTGCTCATCAGTGAGGCGCCCGGCCCTGCAGCGCTCGCTGACTGGGTTGGCCGGCGCAGATCGGGCGAGCCCCTGGAGTACATTCTTGGCTGGGCCGGCTTCGACGGACACCGGATCGCTGTCGAGCCGGGGGTCTTTGTGCCCCGGCGCCGGACCCGACTGCTGGCGGACGAGGCCGTGGGACTGCTGCAGGGCGGCCGGTTTTCTGCACCCCGCATTGTTGTTGACTTGTGCTGCGGGTCCGGGGCAGTCGGGGCGGCCATTGCCCGACGGGACCCGGGCATCGAACTGCATGCTGCAGACGTCGACCCGGGCGCCGTGAAGTGCGCGCGGCGCAACGTGGGGCCGGTGGGCGGACGCGTGTACGAAGGGGACCTGTTTGCCGCGCTACCGCCCGGGCTCCAAGGCAGGGTGCGCGTCCTGGCCGTGAATGCCCCCTATGTCCCCACAGATGCGATAAGAACGATGCCGCCGGAAGCCCGCCTCTATGAGTCGCGGACAGCACTCGACGGCGGCCCGGACGGGCTCCACTTCCACCGGCGTGTGGCCGCAGGGGCGCTGGAGTGGCTGTCCTCCGACGGGCATCTGCTCATTGAGACCAGTGAGCAGCAGGCTGAGGGAACCGCATCCGTTGTGGCCGCGGCGGGCCTTGCCGTCCGGACAGTCCATTCAGACGAACTCGACGGCACTGTAGTTATTGGCAGTGCCGGCGTTGGCGCTGCCGGGCCTGGCACTTCTTTAGCCTGAGCCCGGTCCAGAGCGGCTCGGCTGGACCCCACCGAACCGTTAGGGCGGGAAGGGAGGCATGCGGGCCAGCAGTTTAGCTAAGACGCTGCTGGCCGCCGCGTCCCCCAAGGATCGCGACGGCCAGCAAAGCCATTCAGTTGTAGCACAGACCCGCTGTTTTTCCGCTGTCAAGCGGGACGGGCCGTCACAGGCCGGACGGTGTGCCGGGGCTAGGCCTTTGAATTGGTCTCGTCGGAGGTGCCGAGGTTCAAGGTTTCCGGGTGGGTGGAGTGCGCGGGGATGTGGTCCTCGCCAAGGTCGTCGCCACTTGGGGTGCTCCTGCCTGGAGCGCCAGCGGTAGAGACACCCGGAACTGTGGTGCCAGTGGCACTGGCTGTCGTGCCGGCGTCGGACGTTGACGATTTGGTGCCGCCGGAGCCGGAGGAGCCTTCACGATGCACCGCTGAGCCGATCACCGTACCTGCCCGGCGTGCGGCCTCACTCAACTGGTCCGCGACCTCGGGAGCCTTTTCCTTGATGGCCTCCGTTGCAACCGCCACCTTGTCCTGCACGGGCTTGCTGTCCCAGATGCCCGCAGCGCGTGCCTTGAGCTTGTCATAGGCGGCCCTGCCGGACCGCGACCCAAGCACGTACCCGGCGGCAATGCCAACGCCCAAAAGAAGTTTGTTTTTCATGATGAACTCCTGCTCACTGAGAAGGTTTCACTTCCGGCCAGAGAGGCCGGGAGATAGGAAAACCGGCCCGGGGATGTTGTCCCCAGGCCGGTTTCCTGGCTTACGCGACAGTTAGCCGCGAGCGCCGCGCTTGGTGACCATGCCGTAAACCAGCAGCACGATAAGCGCGCCGCCGATGGCCAGCAGCCACGTCTGCAGGGAGAAGAACTCCTGCAGTCCGCTGCCAAAGATCATTCCGCCGATCCAGCCGCCGAGGAGTGCTCCGACGACGCCCAGGACGAGGGTGATGATCCAGCCGCCACCCTGCCGGCCCGGGAGGATCGCCTTAGCGATCGCACCAGCAATAAGTCCGAGAATCAGAAATGCAAGAAATCCCATTTTTCGTTCCTCTTCCTAAATAAAGGAGGCCTCCGGATCCCGGAAGCACTTCATCCTTCTGCCTCAATAGTAATCATGCTTACTATCTATTTGCCAACCCCGGGTTCCCGGAAAAGCCCACTTCAGGCCCGTTTCAATGCCCTGTCACGTCGGAATCATTGCCCGCACCGGGACCTTCGTCCAGGACCGCTAATTCCGCTAGATCCTGCGGATCCAAGGCGAAATCGAAGATGTCCAGGTTTTCCCTCATCCGGTCCGGATTCGACGTTTTCGGAATCGTTACAATTCCGTTTTGAACATGCCATCGAAGGACCAGTTGGCCGGGCGTTTTTCCGTGCTTTTCGGCTAGTTGGAAGAGGATGGGAGCACCGAGCAGGCTGGCCCCGGCGCCTCCCAGCGGGCTGTAGGACTCGGTGACGATTCCGTGCTTTGCATGGAATTCCCGCTCGGCCGCGCGCGTGACCGCCGGCGTCAGCTGGATCTGGTTGACGGCGGGGACCACGTCAGTAACGGCCATCAGCCGTTCCAGGTGGGAGGGTTTGAAGTTGGAGACGCCGATGGAGCGCACTTTTCCTTCCGCCTGGAGCCGCTCGAAGGTCTTCCACGTGGAGATGTACTCGTCCCGCGCGGGCAGGGGCCAGTGAATAAGCAGCAAGTCCACGTAATCCAGCCCCAGCCGCTTCAGTGACCCTTCCAGCCCTTCCACCGCCCTGTCGTTCCCCTGGTATTGGCCGTCCAGTTTGGTGGTGATGAACAGCTCGCCACGGTCCACGCCGCTGGCCCGGATACCGTTGCCCACGCCCTGCTCGTTGCCGTACTTCACGGCGGTATCGATGTGCCGGTAGCCGGCTTCCAGGGCCTGCACGACGGCGGTGGCCGCCTGGTCGTCGTCCAGCGGCCAGGTGCCAAGGCCCACCTGGGGGATGGAGTAGCCGTCATTGAGTTTGATCAGCGGTGCAAGTGTCATTTCACCAGTCTCTCCCGGATCGGTTTCCCCGGGCCCTTGAATGCCCGGGGAATATTGGAAGGCGGCGCTGCCCGCCCGGCGTTAGGCACCCCGCCTGGCCCAGCCGGTCAACCGGTCACTGAGGTCCATGAATTCCCGGTCCACCACCTGGAGGCCAGGGTTCGCGTCGTGCCAGTCCACGATTTCGCGTGCGCCGTCGGCGAAGGGAATGGTGGCGCAGTAGTCGGGGACCAGGGACTTGATCTTGGTGTTGTCGAAGACCACCGAGTGGGAGCGGTCGCCCAGGAGGTTGGGTCCCAGCTCCGGGCTGTGGGCGGCGATGGTTTCGGAGGCAACGTGGACCAGTTCCGGGTCCGCAACACCGGCTGCACGGGCGAACAGCCGGTAGATCTGGTTCCAGGGCAGGTACTCGTCGGATGTGATGGTGTAGCTCTCGCCTACCGCTTGCGGCAGGCCGAGCAGCCCCACAAAAGCCTTGGCAAAGTCCATGCTGTGCGTCAGGGTCCACAGCGAGGTCCCGTCCCCGTGCACCATGACCGGCAGCCCCGCCCGCATCCGGTGGAGGTCCGTCCAGCCGCCCACCATGGCGATTTTGGTGCGGTCGTACGTGTGGGAGGGGCGCACCACGGTGAGCGGGAAATCCTGCTCTCTGTAGGCCTGGTAAAACAGTTCCTCGCAGGCGATCTTGTCCCACGAGTACTGCCAGAACGGGTTCTTCAGGGGCGTGGACTCGCGGATTGGAAGCCGGGTAGGCGGTTTTTGGTACGCAGAGGCGGAGCTGATGAACACGTACTGCCCGGTGCGGCCTGTGAACAGGTCCAGGCTGGCCTTGGCGTGGTCGGGGGTGTACGTGATGAAGTCCGCGACGGCATCGAAATCGCGCCCGCCCAGCGCGTCACGAACCGCGGAGGCGTCCCGCACGTCCGCGGTGAGGGTTTCAGCCCCTTCCGGGACCGGCCTTGTGGACCGGCCGCGGTTGAGGATGGTCAGCCGGTGCCCCAGTGCGACGGCGCGTTCTGCGGCCGACGCACTGATGACGCCGGTGCCGCCGAGGAACAGGATGTTCCTCGGCGCCACCGTACCGGCGTCAGGGGTGGACGGGTTCACCACGCGTAGTCTTCCGGTGCCGTACGGTGCCCCGGGAAGATGTCGTCCAATCGTTTGAGGGTGTCGGCGTCCAGGGTTACGTCCAATGCCCTGACGGCGGCGTCGAGCTGTTCCTGGGTGCGCGGTCCCACGATGGGTGCCGTGACGGCAGGCTGGTGCAGGAGCCAGGAAAGGGCGATGTCGCCCGGTTCGTGGCCCAGCTCATCGGCGAAATCCTCGTACTGCCGGATCTGGTCTTCGTGCTTCTTGAGTGTTTCGGCTGCACGGCCCTCGGTGCGCCGGACGCCGTCGCGCTCCTTCTTCAGCACCCCGCCCAGGAGCCCGCCCTGCAGCGGCGACCAGGGGATGAGCCCCAGCCCGTACTGCTGGGCCGCCGGGATCACTTCCAGCTCCACCTGGCGCATGAACAGGTTGTAGATGGACTGCTCGCTCACCAGGCCGGTGTAGTTGCGCCGCCTGGCCGCCTCCTGGGCCTGGGCAATATGCCAGCCGGCGAAGTTGCTGCTGCCCGAGTAGAGGATCTTCCCTTGCTGGACCGCCACCTCGATGGCCTGCCAGATTTCGTCCCACGGGGTGTCCCGGTCGATGTGGTGGAACTGGTAGACGTCGATGTAGTCCGTCTGCAGGCGCTTCAGGCTGGCGTCGAGGGCGCGGCGGATGTTCAGGGCGGAGAGCTTGGACTCGTTGGGGCGGTCCGTCATGGTGCCGTAAAGCTTGGTGGCCAGGACCGTGTGCTCGCGGCGCTCGCCGCCCTTGGCGAACCAGCGGCCAATGATTTCTTCGGTCCAGCCGCGGTGGCCGGCGCCGCCATAGACGTTGGCAGTGTCGAAGAAGTTGATGCCCTGCTCGCGGGCCGAGTCCATGATGGAGTGGGCGTCCGCTTCCTCGGTCTGCGGGCCGAAGTTCATGGTGCCGAGGCAAAGGCGGGAGACTTTCAGGCCGGAGCGGCCCAGATGGGTGTACTGCATGGCTGAATCCTTTGGGTTTGGTGGTTCTACAGCTGCGTGAAGGCGGCGACGGCGGGATCGGAGCCGATGCGGGCCCCCGACTCAAGGGCGCTGATGGCGGCAAGCTCCTCGTCGGAGAGGGTGAGGGCGGAGGCAGCGAAGTTCTCCCGGATCCGGGCGGCCTGGCTGGACTTGGGAATCACGATGTTTCCCGCGGCCAGATGCCAGGCGAGCACCACCTGCGCCGGGGTGGCATTGTGGGCGTTGGCGATGCCGGTCACCGCATTGCCGTTCAGGTCTCCGCCCTGTCCCAGCGGGCTGTAGGCCTCCACGGCGATGCCAAGGCCCCGGCACTTGGCCGCAAGGTCTGCCTGCTGGTAGCTGGGGTGCAGTTCGATCTGGTTGACGGCCGGGACGATCTCCGAGGACTCCAGCAGGGTGTCCAGGTGCTCGGCGAGGAAGTTGGAAACGCCTATGGCGCGGATCTGGTTGTTCTCATAGAGCCGTTCCATCTCCTTCCATGCCTGGACGTACAAGTCCTGCGACGGGACGGGCCAATGGATGAGGTAGAGGTCAACGTAGTCGAGGCCCAAGGCTTTGCGGCTGTTCTGGAACGCTTCCTGCGCGCGGTCCTGCTCGCCGTTCCGAAGCTTGGTGGTTACAAAGATGTCCTCGCGCGGAATGCCGGTAGCCGCGATCGCGGCACCCACGCCCGCCTCGTTCCGGTAGGCGGCGGCCGTGTCTATGTGGCGGTATCCGGCCTCGAAGGCGTCCTCCACGGTCCGCTGCGTGTCCTCCGGCGGTACCTGGAAGACGCCGAAACCAAGCTGGGGGATGGTGACGCCGTTGTTCAGTGTCAGCTCTGACATTGGGGCTCCTTGAAACATGCGGGGGTGGGGTGCCGTTGACTCGACGGGAGAAAGCGGTTTCCGCTGGCTCGCTTTTGAGCCTATGCACTTTTGGCCGGGAAGTCAGCAGGGGAACCTGATTCTGTTTTTCCTAGGACTCCCAGTCCTACCTTCGTTGTAGGAGAGAGCCACCATGGCGGGCACAATGGTCTACATGGGTCAAAGCGCGGAGTTCGGAAAATTCCTCAAAGCCATGCGGTCCCGCCTGAGTCCTGAGGACGCCGGTGCGGGACCCACCTCCGGTGCCCGCCGGGTTCCCGGCCTCCGCCGCGAAGAAGTCGCCCGGCTGGCAGGGGTGAGTACCGACTACTACGTCAGGCTGGAGCAGGGCCGGAACATCCATCCGTCGCGGACCGTCCTTGAGGCAGTGTCGAGGGCCTTGCGGCTGGACGGCAGCGAGCATGCGCACATGATGGACCTGCTGGAAAACTGTGCCGGGTCCGCGAGGTCCAGCACATCAGCCGCCCAGGCTGTCCGTCCTGCGCTGCGGCAGCTCCTGGAGGCGATGGGCGACGTTCCGGCCATGGTGCTGGGCCGGCGCAGTGACGTCCTCGCCGGCAACAGGATGGCCTTCCTGCTGTTTGCGGATTTCCCCGCGCTGCCGGCTGCCGAACGCAACCTGACCCGCTGGCTCATTCTTGACCCGTCTGCCCGCGAGCTCTTCCGTGACTGGAAAACCGTGGCGGCGGAAGCGGCCGGAGCGTTGAGGCTGGATGTAGGCCGCCACCCCAACGATGCCCAGGCCAACCAGCTGGTGGGCGAACTCGCTGTCCATAGCGAGCACTTCCGCCAATGGTGGGCCGGGCACCGGGTGGCCACCCGGTCGGCAGGAAGCGTGCGCCTGCACCACCCCGCCGTCGGGGACCTGGAACTGAACTTTGAAAACCTTGTCCTCCCGGACGATCCCGACCAGACGCTTCGGGTGTATTCGGCCCGGGCCGCTTCGCCGTCGGCCGACGCCCTTGCACTGCTCGGCAGCCTGGGAGCACCCCAGCCGGCGGCCGAACGTGAATCCGACCGCAACACCGCTCCGGCCACGGCGGAAAGCGGGGAGTGACGGCGGCCGGAGCCGTTGTACTTTTGGCCAGTTGAGGCGGGTGTTTCTGGCCACGAGCCCATTGGGGAAAGATTGCACTTTTCCTAGGCTGGAGGAGCAAGGTTTCTCCACCAAGGATGGTCTCAACGATGAAACGCATCGCACTGCTCAAGGAACGCCAGGCTGCCGCCGCCGACGCCCCCTCCACCGCCACCGGTTCGCACTGCCCGGCGTCGGGCCTGTGGAGCCCGGACCACGATCCGCACACCGTCCTGTCCTTCTTCGAAGGACAGGTTTTTCCCGCGTTCGACGGCATTCCAACCGTTTGGCGGCGCCGCTCGGCCGGCACCGTCTCGGCGAACTAGGCCCGCTTAAACGCCAACTGACTCGCAGCAGACGTCGTCAAAACACGGTTTCGCGACGTCTGCTGCGAGTCAGTTGGGCGGGAGTTAGTGCTCTTCCAGCCGGAAGCCGATCTTGATGGTGACCTGCCAGTCGGCGATCTTGCCTTCTTCGAGGTGGCCCCGGATCTCCTTGACCTCGAACCAGTCAAGGTTGCGGAGGGTCTGGGAAGCCTTGGCGATCCCGTTGCGGACGGCGTCGTCCACTCCCTGGTTCGACGTGCCGACGATTTCAGAAATGCTGTACGTGTGGTTGGACAACTTCGCTCCTCGTGATCAACGGTGCTCCCGGTTGCGGGCGGTCCTTGAAGACTAGTGGCACTTCCAGAACGTTGACCAGCCCTTATCCGATGTTCCGCACCGCCGTCAGGACGAACCCGCGGCCTGCTTCGCCTCGAGCACCAGGTTCTTCAGGTCGTCCAGGGTCTGCTGCATGTGCGCGTCCATGGCCTGCCGCGAACGGGTGGCATCCCGGGACTCCAGCGCTTCGGCAATGTTCTGGTGGTGCCGGATCGCATGCTCCTGGATCTCACGGACAGCCGAGGTTTCAGTGCGCCGCTTTTCCAGCACCCGGTGCAGCGGCTCGAACAGCACGGCCACGAAGACGTTCTCCGAGGCATGCAGGATCAGGTCGTGGAAAGCCAGGTCCGCGGCCACGAACGCGGCCACGTCATTGACTTCGTGGGCGGCACGCATGGCCGCCACATAGCCGTACAGGGCCTGGATCTCAGCGTCGCTGATCCTTCCAGCCGCCAGTTCACAGGCGCCGGCTTCCAGCATGCGCCGCAGTTCGATGAGCTGGATGGAAGCGTCAGCCTCGTTCTTGCCCTCGGAAGCGGCGCGCAGCACGGCTTCCAGCGATGCCCAGCGGTTGAGGGGGTTCACGAACGTGCCCCGGCCCCGCTCGACGCTCAGGATCCGCTGCGCCTGGAGCGTTTTCATGGCCTCGCGGACCGTCATCCGGCTGACCTCATGCCGCGCGCTGAGCTCATGCTCGCCGGGGACGGTGGCGCCGGGCGGGAACTCACCGGCGATGATGCGGTCCAGGAGCTCGTCGGCCACCTGGCCCACCAGTGATTGCCTCGCCATGCTGCCCCCGTTATTCCCTCATTGGATATGTCAGACAAGTCTACTTGCGCGTCGTTATGTCCTGTGCCACACTAAAAACCAAATGCAAGATGTCTGACATCTTACACCTGTCTTTTACATCAGGATCCGTCAGAGGATCCATACACAACGGAGTGCACTGTGACGCTTGAAACAGACGTCCTGGCCGCGTATCCGGCCGAGGTCCGGATTCCCGCCGAACTGGTAGCCAGCACCCTGGCTGCCTCCAACGCGGAGACCCCGCGTGTCCTGGTCGTGCTCGACGACGACCCCACCGGAACGCAGTCCGTGGCAGACCTGCCCGTGCTCACCCGCTGGGACGTGGAAGACTTCATTTGGGCTTTCAGCCAGTCGAAGCCTGCCGTCTACGTCCTCACGAACACCCGCAGCCTGGACCCTGCCGAGGCTGCCGCCCGCAATGAGGAAGTGGTCCGCAATGCCCTCGCAGCAGCGGGTTCCCCGGAAGAACTGCGCCTTGGCTTCGTCAGCCGCAGCGATTCCACCCTCCGCGGCCACTACCCCCTGGAGCCGGACGTCATCGCCGCCACAGTATTGGACGTCAGCGGGGAAAAGACCGACGGCGTTGTGCTGGTTCCAGCCTTCCCCGACGCCGGGCGGGTCACCATCGGCGGCGTCCATTACATGCGCGGCACCGCAGACGCGGCCGGCACCCTCATCCCGGTGTCCGAAACAGAGTTCGCCAAGGACGCCACCTTCGGCTTTTCCACCTCCGTGATGGCTGACTACGTCGAAGAGAAGTCCAAGGGCCGCTTCGCCGCGGACACGGTCATCGTCCTGGACCTGAACATCATCCGCGCCGGCGCGGCAGCCCAGGACCCTGCCATCTCTGCCAACGCCATCGCCGACGCAATCGAACGGGCCACGGATTCCACCCCCATCGTGGCGGACATCGTGACCGAAAATGACCTCCGTGCCCTGTCCCTCGGCCTGGAAGAAGCCGAACGGCGCGGCAAGAAGCTCCTTTACCGCGTAGGCCCTCCCTTCGGCCGTGCCCGGATCGGCCAGGAAATCCGCGTCGAACTCAGCGGCGCGGAAGCCTACGCCGGAAACACACCGTCGGAAGCAGGCGGCCTGATCGTCGTCGGCTCCCACGTCGGCGTCACCACCCGCCAGCTCAAGGCCCTGACGGAGCAGCACAGCGCCGCACGCATCGTGGAGATCGACGTCGAAAAGCTCCTCGGCCCGGAATCCGCCAGCCACTTGGACCAGACGGTGGACACCGTCGTCGAGGCCCTCCACGGCGGGGACGTCATCGTCCACACCAGCCGCCTGCTCATCAAGACAGACGACCCGGCCGAAAGCCTGCGGATCGCACGCACCGTGTCCGCCGCCGTCGTCGCCGTGGTGAACCGGACACTGAAGACCTTCCCGCCGCGGTTCGTCATCGCCAAGGGCGGAATCACCTCCTCCGACGTGGCCGCCCACGGCCTGGAAATCCGGCACGCCATTGTCCGCGGCCCCATGCTTCCCGGCATCGTCTCCCTCTGGGAACCGGTGGACGGCCCCGCCAAGGGCATCCCGTACATCGTCTTCGCCGGCAACGTGGGCGACGACCAGTCCCTCGCCGACGTCACCCGCAAGCTCAGCAACACCTTCTAACCCCCACCGGCTCCAGATCCCGCACACATTCAATGGAGAACACCATGACCAGCAACTACACCGTCACAGTCCTGGGCCTCGGCGCCATGGGCCTGCCCATGGCCACCCGCCTCGCGTCCCAGCTGACAGTCCACGGCTTCGACATCGCCGAACCGCGCCTGAAGCTCGCCGAAGAAGCCGGCATCGCCACCTTCGCCTCTGCCCGCGAAGCCGCCAAGGGTGCCGACGTCGTGCTCCTGGCCGTCCGCAACGGCGAGCAGCTCAACGACGTCCTCTTCGGCGAGAACGGCGTGGCCTCCGTGCTTGAGCCCGGCGCCGTCGTCATCCTTGGCAGCACCGTGGGCACCGAAGCCATCCCCGCCACGGTGGCCAAGCTCGCCGAATACGGCGTGGACCTCGTTGACGCACCGCTGTCCGGAGGCCCCAAGCGCGCCGGCGAAGGCGACCTGCTGATCGTCGTCGGCGCTTCCCCCGAAGCCCGCGAAAAGGCAGCCCCCGCGCTGGACCTGCTGGCTTCCACCCTGACTGTTGTGGGCGACAAGCCCGGCGACGGACAGGCCCTCAAAACCGTCAACCAGCTCCTCTGCGGCGTGCACATCGCCGCAGCGGCCGAAGCCATGGCCCTCGCCGACGCCCTCGGACTGGACCAGGCCAAGACCCTCGCCGCCCTCGAGGCCGGCGCCGCGGGCTCGTTCATGCTGTCCAACCGCGGGCCGCGCATCCTTGAGGCCTACAACGAGGAAGGCGCCGAGGTCCTCTCCCGCCTGGACATCTTCGTCAAGGACATGGGCATCGTGGGCAAGGCCACCCGTGCCGCCGGCCTGGCAGCCCCGGTTGCCGCTGCTGCCGAGCAGCTCTACCTGCTGGGCCAGGCCCAGGGCCTCGCCGCCGCCGACGACTCCGCCGTCATCAAGGTCGTTGCGCCCACAAGGCGCACCGCGTAGCCACTTTCCTCAACCAGCGCCTGATGGCCGGTCTTCCGGAAGACCGGCCTGTCAAAGGAGACACCCCGAAATGAACCACCTGATGCACCCGCTGATCGCGCGGGCGGCTGAAACTCCAGCCATCAAACCCGCAGTGGAGCTTGGCACTCCGCTGCTCCTGACCATCGCAGCCCTCGGCATTGCCGTGCTGCTGGTCATGATCATCCGCTTCAAGATCCAGGCCTTCGTTGCCCTGCTCACCGTCAGCATCCTGGTTGCCGTCGCTGCCCAGATCCCGCTCAAGGACGTCTTCACCGTTGTCGCCAACGGTGTCGGCAGCACCATGGGCAAGGTGGCATTGCTGATCGCACTCGGCGCCGTCCTGGGCCGCATGATCGAGGTGTCCGGCGGCGTCCAGTCCCTCGCCGCCCACTTCACCGCAAAGCTCGGCGCCAAGCGGGTTGCCGTGGCCCTCACCGCCGTCGGCTTCCTGGTAGCCATTCCGGTCTTCTTCGAAGTCGGCGTCATTGTGCTGGTCCCCATCGTCTACGCCTTCGCCAAGATCGCCAAGGTGCACCCGGTCAAGTTCGGCCTGCCCATGGCCGGCATCATGCTCGCCATCCACGTGGCCGTTCCGCCGCACCCCGGCATCGTGGCAGGTGCCGGCGTCTTCGGTGCCGACATCGGACTCATCACCCTGATCTCCCTGGCCATCTGCATTCCCCTGGGCTTCCTGTCCTACTGGGTTGCCAGCATCATGAACCGCAAGGAGTACGAGCTCCTCCCGTCCGTCAAGGCACAGGTTGAAGAATTCGGCTCCGACTCGCTGGTCAAGGTAGGCCACGACGGCCCCGGCGCCATGGCTGTTGCCCCGCCCCGTCCCGGCCTGATCATTTTCCTCATCGCCGCCCCGATTGTGCAGATCCTCCTTGGCACCCTGGGCACCCTCTCCATCCCCAAGGACAACTCCTGGTACGGCCTGGCCGCGTTCATCGGCAACCCGTTCTTCGCGCTGCTGGTGGCCGTTGCGCTGTCCTTCTTCCTGCTGGCCGTCCGCCGCAACTGGTCGCTGAAGGAAACCGGCGAAATCTTCGAGGGCGCCCTGCCCCCCATCGCCTCCATCCTGATGGTGGTTGCCGCCGGCGGCGTGTTCGGTGAAGTCCTCCGCACCTCCGGGATCGGCGCCGCCCTCTCCCAGACCCTGGACCACCTGGGCCTGCCCGTCATCGCCCTTGGCTTCGTCATCTCCCTGGCCCTTCGCGCCGCGCAGGGTTCGGCCACCGTTGCCATCGTGACCACCACCGGCCTGCTGACGTCCGCCGTGATGGAAGGCGGCTACACCCCGGCCCAGATCGCCGTGATCGTCATCGCCATCGGCTTCGGTTCGCTCGGCCTGTCCCATGTCACCGACGCCGGGTTCTGGACCGTGGTGCGCTACTACGGACTCACTGTTTCGGACGGCCTGAAGACGTGGACCGTCCTGACCACCATCCTGGGCCTGGCCGGCTTCGTCCTGACCCTCATGGCCTGGATCCTGGTGGGAGGCCTGGGCGTCTGATGCGTACCCGACTCGACCGCCTGGTGACCGCCGCCCTCCAGCAGGGTTCCGCCATCCCGGCCTTCACCTGCTACGACTTCACAACGGCGCTGGCCGTGGTGGCAGCGGCGGAGGAATCCGGCCGTGGCGTCATCCTGCTGGTGGCCCCGAAGACTGCCGCCACGTCGAACGGCCTGCGCCTCGTCGGTGCCCTCCGTGGCCTCGCTGACGCTGCGTCCGTCCCGGTGGCGGTGCAGCTTGACCACGCAACGGACCTTCGGGTGATGGCCGACGCCGTTGCGGCAGGGGCGGATTCCGTCCTCGCCGACGGTTCCTCCCTCCCTTACGAGGACAACATTGCGCTGGTCCGGGCGGCCCGTGCGCTGCTGGGGCCGGACGTGGTACTTGAAGCCGAGCTTGGCGGGCTCGCCGGCGACGAGGACCGCGCCTTCAGCGCGGACCAGTCCGGCGTCGCCGTGGCCGGCCTCACCGACTCCGCCCTGGTGGAGGACTTTGTGGCCCGTACCGGCGCGGAACTGCTGGCTGTCGCCGTCGGAAACGTCCACGGTAAATACAAGGGCGAGCCGCAGCTGCGCTGGGACGTGCTGCAGGACATTGCGGTGCGCACGCACCTTCCGCTGGTCCTGCACGGCGCTTCCGGAATCCCGGCGGAGGAGCTGGTGAAGGCGGCCTCCATGAACGTTGGCAAGGTCAATTTCAACACGGAGCTCCGCACCGGCGTCCTGGCCACACTGGAGGAGCAGCTACCGGGCCACCGCGCCGACGGCGAGAACCTGCAGGCGCTCCTGGGCCACTGGAACAGCTCCGCCCGCGACTTCGCAACCACCACGCTGGCGACGCTCACGCGCTGAGATTTCCGCAGGGGAGGGAGGCCGGGATCAACCATGATCCTGGCCTCCCTCCTTTTTGTGATCCTGGTGCCCTCCTCAAGCTCACCCTTAACCTGAGCCTGCTTCCGGGCGCACAATGGAGCTGTAACGAGCAGTTACCGCAAAGGAATGAACATGGGCGGCGCACAGGAGCAGGGGACATCTTCGCAGCCCGGTCCGGCGGGCACCCGCGACGAGGTGCTTGACCTCGTCCGGTTCTTTTGCCTGGCACTGGTGGTGGTCGGCCACTCCATGATGGGTAGCCCCGTACTGCATCCGGACGGAACGGTCACTACCCACAACACCCTGGCCGAGCAGGACTGGTTTGAACCCGTGATCTGGGTGTTCATGGTCATGCCGCTGTTTTTTGTTGCCGGCGGCACCACGGGCCTGCAGTCCTGGCAACGGCTCAAGGCCGGGGGCGGCACCGCCGCTGAGTTCCTCCAGGCACGGCTCCTGCGGATGGTGCGCCCCGCCGCTGCCCTGCTGGCGGTAATGTTCCTTGGGCTCTGGATGGCCGGGCTGCTTGGCGTGCATCCGCAGGTGGTGGAGCTGATGGCAGCCGGGGCCGGGATGCCGCTCTGGTTCCTCGCGGCGTACCTGGCGGCGCAGCTTTCCATTCCGCTCCTGGCCGCCTTCCATGCGCGGAGCCCGTGGCTGGCTATGGGGGTCCTTGCTGCCCTCGTGGTGGCCGTGGACTGCCTTCGCGGAACGCTGCCCTTGCTCGCATATGCCAACCTGGTATTCCTCTGGTGTGCGGTGCAGCAGCTGGGGTTCCTGGCCGCCGACGGCCGCTTCGCCAGGCTCTCCAAGTCCGGCCTGCTGGCGCTCATCCTCGCCGCGAACCTCCTGCTCGGCCTCGTCGCTGCCCTGGGCCTGTACTCCGGGAACATGCTGGTGAACCTCAACCCGCCGAACCTGACCCTCTTCCTCCTGGGTATTTCGCAGGCCGCCCTGATCGAACTTGCCCGGCCTGCGCTGGTTCCGCTCTGCTCCCTCGGATGGGTACGGACGCTGCTTCGGGTGGCGGGCGGCCGTTCGCTGACCGTGTACCTGTGGCACCTTCCCCTGCTGGTGGCAATGTCAGGCCTGCTCCTCCTCACCTCCGTCCCCAAGCCCGCCGCCGGAACCGCGGAGTGGTGGTGGTCGCGCCCCGTGGTCCTGCTGTCACTGCTCCTGCTGCTGCTTCCGGCGGTGGCGGCGTTCGGCCGCCTGGAGGATCGGCCGACGGCGGCACTTCAGGGCCGCCGTCCGCCCGCCATGGCGGTGGCGGCCGCCGTCGTGGTGGTCTTCACCCCCGCCGCGGTAGGGGCCGCAATCAATGGGCTGACGCTGGGATTGCTGGGGGCCGGGGCAGCCTGCTTCCTCCTGGCACTGGTGCTGCTTCACGGGGTGCGGCGCCCGCTGCGGACCGGATCCGCTCCCACGGCAACGGAAATGTCCCGCTAGCCAAACTTCCCGCCAGCCCAACTACTTGGCCGGAGGAATCGCGGCCCGGGCGGCTTCGCCGGGCTGCATGCCCGTCATGGCGTCGGCGGAACAACTGAGAGCGGGCTCGGAACCACCGTCCGCGAAGCGGGAGCTGAGATCCAGTCCTGGCTCCAACGCACCGGACTCCTTCCGGCCGGGCAGGACACCGGGGCGGAGGCATTGCCAGCGGAGTGAAGTAGTGCCAGTGTCGAACCATGACCGAGAACACGATGTCCAGCGAGGATAAGTTCGCCCCCGACGTCTCTGTGCGGCGCAACGATGCGCAGCACCGTTATGAGCTTCACGTGGGTGATGTCCTCGCCGTCCAGTCCTTCTACCGGGACCTGCCGGGCCACATAGACTTCTCCCACACGGAGACCGGCGAGGAATTCGAAGGGCAGGGACTGGGACGTGTCCTGGCCCACTTTGCGCTCGACGACGTGGTGGCGTCAGGAAAGCGGATCATTCCGCATTGCCCGTTCATCGCCGGCTACCTTCGTAAGCACGAGGGGTACGAGCAATACGTGGATTGGCCGGACAGCTGATCCGCTCCTGAACACTTGAGCCGGACGGCTGAGGGGGACCAGCCGATCCAGCGCCGTCGGGGAGCCCGCCGAGGGGCGTTTCCCAGCAGTCAGCTGGCGAGTGCGTGTTCGGCGAGGACCGGGACGTCGATGGTGAAGCCGCAGGCACAGCGGTACGTCTCCACGTGCTCGGAAGCAGCTCCCAGGCCCATGCCCACCGGGACCACCGAGGTTCCGTCCACATAAACGGGCATCCGAACAGGGAGTGCTTCCGGATCCAGCAGCTGCATCGGGGCGCGGCAGTGCATCCGTGAATTGAGTGTGACCAGCAAGCCCATATCCGCGGGCCGGGTGACGCTCAAAGAAGATTCTGCTCCTGCGTCAGGCTCCCCGGGCACCGTAAGCTGGTCTTCAATAACGCTGGTCATGATGTTCATCCTTGGGCTTCTTTCACGAAGCTGCCGGCGTTGGCAGCCCCGCCGCGAACTGCTTGCGGAGGTTCATTTACCCCATAAGCAAAGCATGCTTACTAATTGTTCGCCAAATTGACGCTTGCGCCCTCAGTGCATCTTGCCCGCTTCCGGCCGGCCGGTTATTTTGCAGCAGGACTGCCCCGGCTGCCAGTCAATGACGCCGAAAAGGGCCCGCGCAGGGCAGTTTCACGACTCCTTCGCTAAATACATCACAAAAGTTTGATTAAAAGGGTTACCTAAGTAAGGCTTGCCTTTGTTCGATGTAATGCCGACCGAAGGAAAACCAGTGCCGCTGCTGCCCCGCCTTGACGAGCTGGAAATGGATGATCCGCCCAACACCAATGGAGCAACGAGCCATGACCGGCCAAACCATGACCGGCCAAACCATCAGACCCCAGTTCAGGAACCTGGCGGCAGGGACTTCGGCTCGCGTGTGGAACTCGCGCTGGCGGCCAGCAACCACCTCCTCAACGCACGCAACTCGCCGCGGTATGTGGCCCAGGTGCTGCAGGGCGTAACGGCCGTTGCCACGAAACTTGAGCGGACCGCCCGGCCGTTCACCGGCGTCGGACCCTCCGAACTGGAGGCCCGCGTAGGCGCCGTGGACCTCGAAAGACCCCTGCCGGACACGGCCGCCGCCCTCCAGGAACTCGAGGATGTGTACCTGCGCGATGCCGTGTACTTCCACGACGCCAGGTACGCCGCCCACCTTAACTGCCCCGTGGTCATCCCGGCGCTGGTGGGCGAAGCGGTCCTGTCCGCGGTGAACTCCTCCATGGACACGTGGGACCAGAGTGCAGGCGCCACCATGATCGAACGCCGGCTTATTGACTGGACCGCAAAAAGGCTGGACCTTGGTGACGCCGCGGACGGCATCTTCACCTCCGGCGGCAGCCAGTCCAACCTGCAGGCCCTGCTGATCGCCCGCAACCATGCCGTTGCCGGCCTGCGGCAGGACCCTGCCCGCGCCGGGCTCCGGCTTCCGGCGCTGCTGGACACGCTGCGGATCTTCACGTCCGAGGACAGCCACTTCAGTATCCAGAAGTCGTCATCAATGCTGGGCCTGGGGTTCGACGCCGTCGTCACCGTCCCCTGCACGCCGGACCACCGGATGGATCCTGCCGCCCTCGCCGAGGCCCTGGCCGGCGCACGGGACGCCGGTTTGACCCCGATGGCGGTGGTGGCCACCGCGGGCACCACGGACTTCGGCGCTGTCGATCCGCTCCCGGAGCTCGCCGCACTGGCCCGGGCCTACGGGGCATGGTTCCACGTGGACGCTGCCTACGGCGGCGGCCTCATTGTCTCCGGCCGCTACCGGCACCTCCTTGACGGCACAGGGCTTGCCGACTCGGTCACCGTCGACTTCCACAAAACCTTCTTCCAGCCGGTCAGCTCCAGCGCCCTGCTGGTGCGCGAACGGACCATGCTGCGCCACGTCACCTACTATGCGGACTACCTGAACCCGCACAGCGCAGCGCTGGCAGCCATCCCCAACCAGGTGGACAAGAGCATCCAGACCACCCGCCGGTTTGACGCCCTGAAGCTGTGGCTCACCCTGCGCATCATGGGCGCGGACGCCATCGGCGCCCTGTTCGACGAAGCCATCGACCTCGCCGCGCGTGTGGGCAAGCTCCTCGCCGCCGACGACGCCTTCGAACTCGCCGCCCCGCCCCGGCTCAGCACCCTGGTTTTCAGGTACCGGCCCCGCCTGGACAGCGGCGACCGGATCAGCGAGGACGCGGCGGATGCCCTCAACCCGGCCATCCGGGCGGCGGTCTTCGCCTCCGGGGAAGCGGTGGTTGCCGGAACCACGGTGGGCGGCCGGCACTACCTGAAGTTCACGCTCCTCAACGCCGAGGCCACGCTGGAGGACATTTCCGGCATCATCAACTTCCTGCGCCGCACGGGCGCCGGGCTGCTGCGCAGCGAGGCGACCGCATGAGCAACACCGCCACCCAAAAGGCAGGCAGGCGCAGGATCTACGACTTTGCCGCGATCGGCGTCGGGCCCTTCAACCTGGGCCTCGCGGCGCTGGCTGAACCGGTGGAAGGGCTGGACGGCATCTTCCTGGAACGCAGGGAATCCTTTGACTGGCACCCCGGGATGATGCTGGCGCCGGCCCACCTGCAAGTGCCCTTCATGGCCGACCTCGTCACCCTGGCCGATCCCACCTCGCCATACTCATTCCTGAACTTCCTCAAGCAGGCCGGCAGGCTCTACCGGTTCTACATCCGGGAAAATTTCTACCCGCTGCGGGCGGAGTACAACCAGTACTGCCAGTGGGTGGCCGGGCAGTTGCCCGGCGTCCGATTTGGCACAGCTGTGCTGGATGTAACGTACGACGACGGCGTGTACCGGCTTACCGTCTCAGGTCCGGGAGGGCCTGAGGTGCTGCTGGCGCGGCGGCTGGTGCTGGGCACGGGCACCTCCCCGGACGTGCCCGGGGCTGCGGCAGGGATCGTGGCCGATTCACGTGCGGGAGCCGGGGGAGTGGTCCTCCACACCGCCGACTACCTGGCGCGGAAGGCAGAACTGCAGCAGCAGCGCAGCATCACCATCCTGGGCAGCGGCCAGAGCGCCGCCGAGATCTACTACGAACTGCTCCAGGAATCGGACGCCCACGGGTACCAGCTGAACTGGGTGACCCGCTCCGGCAGGTTCTTCCCGCTTGAATACACCAAGCTGACGCTTGAGATGACCTCGCCCGAGTACGTGGACTACTTCCACGCCCTCCCGCAGCACCAGCGCGATTACCTGAACAAGGCCCAGAAAAACCTCTACAAAGGCATCAATTCGGACCTGATCGACGCCATCTACGACCTGCTTTACACCACGAGCATCTCCGGAATGGTGGACACCCGGCTGCTGACCCACTCGAGCCTGACCGCTGCCTACTGGAACCCCGGGGCCGGGACCCACACCCTGCACCTGGAACACGCGGAGCAGGGCACGTCCTACACGCTGGACAGCGAAGCGGTGGTGCTGGCCACCGGCTACGGCTACCAGGAACCAGGTTTCCTCGCCGGCATCCGGGACCGCATCGACCGGGACAGCGCGGGCAGGTTCGCCGTGGACCGGAACTACAGCACCGGCGTCCAACCCGGCGAGATCTTCGTCCAGAATGCCGAGCTGCACACCCACGGGTTCGCCACCCCGGACCTGGGCATGGGCGCCTACCGCAACTCCTGCATCCTGCGCGAAATGACCGGCCGCGAGGTGTACCCCGTGGAGCGCAGCATTGCGTTCCAGCAGTTCGGGCCGCCGGCTGCGGTTGGCTCTCCGCTGGATTGCGGACCGGTGCCGGCATGACATTCACCTTCCGCTGCCTCGACGCCGAAGCCGACGCGCCGCTCCTTCACAGCTGGGTGACCCAGCCCTACGCCTCGTTCTGGGGCATGCCGTCCGCCAGCGTGGAGGACGTGGTGCAGGAATACAGGAACATCCAAGCGAGCGGCCACCACCACGCGGTGCTGGGGCTCGACGGCGGAGTCCCCGCCTTCCTGATGGAGGAGTACCTTCCCGCGTCCTCGCCGCTGGCCGCCGTGTACCCCGTCCTTCCCGGGGACGTGGGGATGCACCTGCTGGTGGCCCCGCCGTCGGCCGCACCCGTGCGCGGCTACACCGCCGCGGTGATGGACGCCGTCCTGGCACGACTCTTCAGCACGCCGGGAGTGGACCGCATCGTGGTGGAGCCGGATATCCGGAACACCAGGATCCACGCCCTGAATCAACGCCTGGGCTTCCAGCCCGCCGGGGCGGTCACCCTTCCGGACAAGGACGCGCTGCTGAGTTTCTGCAGCCGCGACGATTACCTGGCCGCCCGAACGTCCCTTCTGCCCGCCCTTACGCCCGTAACCCAGGGAGCGCCACTATGACTATCGACCTCGATCCCGCCGCCACAACCACCCCCGGGCAGCCCTCCGCCGGCCCTGCACCGCATCCAGGCCCTGTACCGCATCTCACCGGCGAAAGGTGGGACAACGCCAACCGGCACCTGCTCCGCAAGGCACTCGCCGAGTTCTCCCACGAACGGATCCTCACCCCGGAACCGGTGGGAGGTAAGCCTGGCGGGGCCGGGGCGGACGGGCGCGGCCGCTACCGGGTCCGCAGCGATGACGGCACCTCCGAGTACCAGTTCAGCGCCCGGATCCTAAGCATGGACCACTGGGCCATCGATCCCGGCTCCATCCGGCACTTCCGGGGCGGCACCGAGGCGCCGCTGGACGTGCTGGAGTTCATCACCGGGTTCCACGGAATGCTGGGCATCAACCTCCATATGCTCCCCGTCTACCTCGAGGAGGTCGGCAGCACCCTGGCGAGCCACGCCTACAAGCAGTGGGCCGGCCAGCCGACGGCGGCTGAACTCGCGGCAGGGATCACCGGCGGCGAGGACCCGGCGGCCGACTTCCAGGCCATTGAGCGCAGCATGACCGAGGGCCACCCCTGCTTTGTTGCCAATAACGGCCGCCTGGGCTTCGGCATCAGCGACTACCACGCCTTCGCACCGGAAACGGGCGCCCCGGTGCAGCTGGAGTGGATCGCCGTGCACCGCACCCGCGCCGTCTTCACTGCATCGGAAGGGCTGGAGTACCGGGCGCACCTGCAGGCCGAGCTCGGATCCCTGCTCGGCACCTTCACCGCTGAACTGCAGCTGCAGGATCTCGATCCGGACCAGTACTTCCTCATGCCGGTACATCCCTGGCAGTGGGAGAACAAGCTCACGGTCACGTTCGCGGCGGAGATCGCCCGGCAGCGCATCGTCCACCTGGGCGCCGGGACGGACAGCTACCAGGCGCAGCAGTCGATCCGGACCTTCTTCAACACCAGCGACCCCGTCCGCCACTACGTCAAGACGGCCATGTCCGTGCTGAACATGGGCTTCATGCGCGGGCTGTCGCCGGAGTACATGAAGGCCACCCCGGCCATCAACGACTGGCTGCGGAACCTGATCGAGGCGGACGATGCACTTCAGCGCCGCGGGTTCACCATGATCGGCGAGGTCGCCGCCATCGGCTACCACAACGGCTACTACGAGGCAGGCGCTGCGGGCGGTTCGCCGTACCGGAAGATGCTCTCCGCCCTATGGCGCGAAAGCCCCCTGCCGCTGCTGCAGGACGGGCAGCAGCTGGCCACCATGGCCTCGCTCCTGCACGTTGACGCGAGCGGCAGGCCCATGGTTTCGGCGCTCATCGAGCGCTCCGGCCTGCCGGCAGGGGACTGGCTGCGGCGGTATTTCGAGGCCTACCTGGTTCCACTGGTTCATTGCCTCTTCCGGTATGAGATGGCGTTCATGCCGCACGGCGAGAACGTGATCCTGGTGTTCGAAAACGGCGTACCCGTCAGGGCCGTCATGAAGGACATCGCCGAGGAAATCGTGGTGATGGGGGACCGGCTGGACCTGCCGGAGGATGTATCCCGGATCCGGGCGGAGATCCCGGACGGCCAGAAGGTGCTGGCCGTCTTCACGGACATCTTTGACTGCATTTTCCGTTTCCTGGCCGCGCTCCTGGACGGGGACGGAAGACTGGGCCAGGACGACTTCTGGCGGATTGCCGCCGCTGCGGTCAAGGACTACCAGGGGCAGCATCCGGAACTTGCCGGCCAGTTCGCCCGGCATGACCTCTTTGCCGCCGACTTCGAGCTGTCCTGCCTGAACCGGCTGCAGCTGCGCAACAACCAGCAGATGCTGGACCTGGCAGACCCGTCCGGCGGGCTGCAGATGGCAGGACGCCTGGCCAATCCGCTGGCGAGGTTCGCCTGAGGACCACGCCTGGTACCACACGGACAGTGGACCGGGACGGGAGATCGGCGCCTCGCTAGGCTTGCAGCATGACCACGCCGCACCCCCAGCAGGATCTTTCCGGGACAACAGCCCTCGTCACGGGGGCCAGCGCGGGGCTGGGGTCCGAGTTCGCGCGCCAGCTGGCCGCCCAGGGCTGCAACCTGGTGCTGGTTGCGCGGAACCGGGCCCGCCTCGAGGAAGCAGCGGCGGGCCTGGAACGGCGCTACGGAACCACTGCCGAGGTGCTTCCCGCAGACCTGACGGACGACGCCGGCGTGGCCGCCGTCGTCGAACGCCTGTCCGATGCGCGGCGTCCGGTGGGGATCCTTGTCAACAACGCCGGAATCGGCCTGCTGCACAACTTCGAGGACAACCACATCTCGGAGGAGAAGAAACACCTCAAGCTGCACGGGGAAACCGCCATGGAGCTTACCCATGCCGCGCTCAAAGGCATGCTGGAGCGGGGCGAGGGCCGGATCATCAACGTGGCCAGCATCGCCGCTTTCCTGCCGCGGGGCACCTACTCCGCGGCGAAGGCCTGGCTGGTGAGTTTCAGCCGCTGGGCAAACCTGGCCTACGGCAAACAGGGCATCAAGGTCACCGCGGTGTGCCCGGGCTTCACCCACACGGAGTTCCACGACCGGATGGGCATGGACAAATCGGTGGCGCCGTCCTGGGCCTGGCTGCATGCCGAGCGGGTGGTGCGGGAAGGCCTGGCGGACAATGCCCGGGGCAAGGCGGTGTCCATCCCCTCCAAGAGGTACAAGGTGGTGGCGGCCGTTGCCCGGGTGGCGCCGGCAAAGCTAATGGCGGGGCCGCCGCGGAAGCCGAAACAGGGACGGAAACCCGAGTAATGCTGACGGCGGGCGCGACCCCGCCCGCCGGACAGCCACCACCACGCCGATTCCCACCAGCGCCCCCACCATGGTCTCCACAGCGCGCTCCAGGATCAGGACCGCCGGGTCGGCGGGGGCTGCGAGCTGGGTCATCAGCAAAATGACCGGCGTGAAGGAAACCATGGCCAGGCCGTAGTGGCGGGTCATGAACAGCTCGGTGGTGAACTGGAAGAGGATCACCAGGAGCGCCAGCACCACGGCCTGCCGGCCCGGGAACAGGCCCGCCAAGGACCATGGCACCGGAAGAATGGCGGCGGCGGTGACCCCCAGTCCCACGAACGTCCCCACGATCCGGTGGATGCCCCGCCGGACGCTGCTCGGAAGGTCGGCCCCGGCCAGCGGCACCGCAGCCGCGGCCATGGCCCAGTGCGGATGCCCGCTGCCCGTCAGGACGCCCACAGTGCCGGCCGCACCCACTGCCAGGACGTACCGGGAGGCATGCACCAGCATCTCCCGGTGCCCGGCGGGGCTCAGGGCCGGAGCAGCCCGGACGGCGCCGGGCTGCCAGGACCTGCGGCGGATCCAGCCGCCGAAGCCCACCAGCATGGAGAACGCGGCAGACCCTGCGGCGATCAGCATGGCCACCTGCCACGGAACCACAGTGGGCACTGAGGCGCAGGCTCCCAGCGCGAGGATCCCAAAGAACGGTCCGTTGGGCTTCAGCCGCACGCGGTCCGCGAAGAGGGATCCGACGCCGGCGAGGACGGCTTCCACTCCCACGAGCCACCACGAGTGGAGATGGTTGACGGACAGGAACACGCCCACCGCCACACCGCCCAGCAGGACGACGGTGGCCTGGGACTGGTGCCGGAGCCGGAGCTGGTGCGGCTCTGAGCGCCCGTACATGCCGGTCAGGGCGCCAAAGACGGCATAAATCATGAGGTCTGAACGACCTGTGGCCAGGAGCAGGAGTGACGGAACCGCAACGCTGAGGGCAACGCGCAACGCCGCCAAATGGTCATTGTTGGCCGGTTCCAGCCGATGGAGCGCGCGCACCTGCACGAGGACGCGTTCCATGACTCATCACCTCTTGCTGTTCCAGTACGGCCTTTTGGAAGTTATCACCGTGGGGTAGGGCCCGTCATTTCCACTGCCCGGCGCAGGACTCGGAACGTCATTCCGGCCGGTACGCCAAAGGCCCGCCCCTTCGTGCTTCCTCCAAGGAAACACGAGGGCGGGCCTTCTGGGCGTGGGCCGCAAGACGGGGCTCCGGACCGGCAGGACCGGTTCCGCCGGAGTGCGACTAGGCGCCGGCAGGAACCTTGTCGGCCTCGCGTGCATCGGCGTCGCGCGCATCGGTGATGTCCTGGGTCTCGAACGGGAGTTCGTCCAGGTTGAGCAGCGGGTTCTCGTCCTGCGTGGCAACCAGTTCGCGTGCCTCGGCCTGGGTATCCACGCTGGGCATGGACCCGGGCAGCGGGCGCTGGGCCGACTCCTTGAGGAAGTAGATGGCCACGGCACCCACCAGGGAGGTTCCCATCAGGTAGTACGCGGGCATCATGTCGTTGCCTGTGGCGCTGATGAGGGCTGCCACGATGAACGGAGTGGTGCCGCCGAAAATGGCCACCGAGAAGTTGTACGCGATGCCCATCGCCCCGTACCGGCTGGAGGTGGGGAACTGCGCCGGGAGGGCGGAGGCCAGGTTGGCGACGTAGAACGTCACAGGGAATGCGATCAGCGCCAGGCCGGCCAGGGTGGACCAGATCTCGCCGATGCCGATCAGCAGGAAAGCCGGAGTGGCCAGGACCACTGTGCTGACTGCGCCGATCCACAGGACGGGCCGGCGGCCGATTCGGTCCGACAACTTTCCGGTCAGCGGAATGCAGAGGCTCATGACCACCAGCACGGGGATGGTCAGGAGGGTGCCGTGCACCGGATCGTAACCCTTGGACTCCGTGAGGTAGGTGGGCATGTAGGACGTCAGCGCGTAGCCGGCGGTGTTTGCTGCGGCCACCAGGATCATGGCAACAATGATGGAGCGCCAGTAGGCCTTGACGATGCCCACCGGGCCCTTCGCCGTTGCCTGGTCGGATGACGCCGCATGCTTCGCGAGATCCTCCTGGGCATCCAGGGTGGCCTGGAACTGGGGGGACTCCTCGATCTTGCTCCGGAAGTAGACCGCGATCAGGCCCAGGGGCCCGGCCACCAGGAACGGAATACGCCAGCCCCACTCCTCCATGGCTGCCTGGCCGAGCGTCAGCTGCAGGACCGAGACCAGGGCGGCCCCGATGGCGAAGCCCATGTAGCTGCCCAGGTCCAGGAAGCTGGCGAAGAACCCGCGGCGCTTGTCCGGGGCGTATTCGCTGACGAAGGTGGTGGCACCGGCGTATTCACCGCCGGTGGAGAAGCCTTGGACGATCTTCAGCAGCACCAGCAGGCCTGCGGCCCACAGCCCGATCTGGGCGTAGCCGGGCAGGAGGCCGATGGCGAACGTGCTCGCTGCCATCAGCATCAGCGTGGCGGCGAGGATCTTCTGCCGGCCCATCTTGTCGCCCATCCAGCCGAAGATCACGCCGCCCAGGGGGCGGGCAATGAACGTGGCGGCGAAGGTGCCAAGCAGGAACAGCGTCTGGGTGGTGGGGTCCGACTCCGGCAGGAAGACCGGACCCATGGTGGTGATGAGGTAGCCGAACACGCCGACGTCGTACCATTCCATGGTGTTGCCCACGATGGTGCCGCCGAGGGCTTTCTTCAGCATGGGCTGGTTGACGACGTTGACGTCCGATTCCTTGAGCCGGCGCCGCGCGAGCAGCTTAGGCTTGCGCGGGCTTTTGGTAAGAGCCGACGACGGGGCGCCAGGGGGTGTAGCTGGGTTGGTTCCAGAGGCGCTGTTGACGCCTGCGGAAGAGTCTGTCGTGCTTCGGTCTGTGGGCATTTGGGCAACTCCTGTGGAGGTCATTTGCTTGCGACTTGTAGCTGCGCCGCTCCGGGCAGGCCTTCAATTTTACGCGAATGCCGTAGCGCCTGCGTGGTTTATGCCGTAGGATCACCCGTTTGGCAGCCGTATCCGGCACGTTTACCCGAATTCTTTTCCCGCCTTTTCCCGCGCCAGCACTGGCATGCGGCGGGCCCAGGCCCATCGTTACCCAATCTTTTTCGTTTTATGCGCCACACCCCCGTGAATCTGTCCCAAGATGGCGCTGAAAGTGACCGGGACCACGCCGGGCCGGACCTGCCGGGCGCACACCGGGCCGCGGTCCAGGGGCACTTTTGCCGGCCCAGGCGGAGGGGGTTCACAGGTGCCGTGTGCGTCCCTAAGGTTGTTCCATGGAAACACTTTCTTTCAGGTAGGGGACGCCTGCGGCCAAGCCACCGCGGGCCGCTTCGAAAGTTTTTGCCGGGGCCCGGTTTTGGCCACTCTCGATAGCACTTCATCTGTGGAAGGGAAGAACAAATGGCTGACGAAAAGCGTGAATTCCCCATCAATCCGGAGGTTGCGGACCACCTCGCCGCGGCAATGGACACTCCGGACATGCCGGGTGCCGAAGCGCCCCTTGCCCCACTGGGGGGAACCGGGCAGCGCACCTGGCCGGATGGATACGGAAAGCGCCGGCACCCGAAAGAGCGGGATGCGGGCCACGGCCGGATAGGGCAGGGAGCCGCAGTGACGGCGATCCACCGCACCAGCCGGCCGCAGATGCCGCACTCGTCCTAGGCCCCGGACACTTTAGGACGCGCATCCTGCCTGGCAACGCGTACATGGCCTGGCGACACCGAAATCCGGTGCGCCAGGCCTTTTGCGTGTCCCGGATCAATCTGGCCTTCTTTGCGAGTGGCCGGCCGGCTCAGCCTTCGCGCACAACCTCCGCCGGGTCCTTGTCCAGCCGCCAGCCCCGCCACACGGGATGCCGCAGCCTCCCGGTTCCCGTCCACTCGCTGTAGGTCACTTCGCCGACAAGTTCGGGGGCAATCCAATGCGCGTCGGCGGCATCCGGGCGCGGAACGTCCAGGAACGGCGAAGTCTTCCGGGCCAGCCGTTCCACGGTTTGCCGCAGTTCGGCAAGTTCCCTCCCGCTGAAACCGCTGCCCACCCGCCCCGCGTACTGCAGCTTCGTCCCGTCCGGAATGCCCACCAGCAGTGAGCCCACGGTGTCTTCCCGCCCGCCTTTGCCCGGGCGCCAGCCGCCCACCACAACCTCCTGCGTCTGTTCCACCTTCAGCTTGATCCAGGTACGGGTCCGCTGCCCGCTCACGTACCGGCTGTCGGTCCGCTTGGCCATCACCCCTTCGAGGCCCAGCTCCCGGGCACTCTCCAGGATGTGGTCCACCCGGTCCTCGAGGACCGGAGAAAGCCCCGCGGGGCAGCCCGATGCGGTGAAGAAGTCCTCCAGCCGTTGCCGGCGCTCGGCGAGCGGCAGCCTCCGGAGGTCCGTTCCGTCGTCGTGCAGCAGGTCGAAAAGCATCAGCTGCACGGGAATGGCAACCCGGGCCCGTGCGACGTCGGCGGGCCGGGTGAGCTTCATCCTTCCCTGCAGGAGCCCGAAGTCGGGCCTTCCCGCCGCGCCGATGGCCACGATCTCACCATCGGCAACGAACGGCCGGGCCGGCCAGCAGGCCCGGTCCACGAGTTCGGGGTAGGTGCTGGTGACATCGTTGCCGTTGCGGCTGAATATCCGTACCGTCCTTTCGTCTCCCACGAGGATGGCGCGGACCCCGTCCCACTTGAGTTCGAACTGCCAGTTGCTGCCCTGCAGGTCGGCGGCGTCTCCGGAGGTGGCCATCATGGGCCTGTAGTCCCCGGGCCGCACCGCAACGTCTTTATCCCGTGCCTCCTCCTGTCCTTCCCGCGGCGGTGCGTGCCGCCGTCGTCCGCCAGGCCGCCCGGGCTCCATGAGGTGGATAAGCCACTGGCCCTCGGAATCCCTTCCCTGCCCCCGCCCTGTGTGGATAAGCGCGAACTTCCTGGTCCCGCCCAGCCCTCCTCCTTCCGAACCGGTGAGGGTGGCAATGACTTCCCTGCCGTTGATCCACTTGTCCAGCTCATACGTCCCGTGGTCCCAGATGGTTACCTCGCCGGCGCCGTATTCCCCTTTGGGAATAGTCCCCTCGAAGCCCGCGTAGTCCAGGGGATGGTCCTCGGTCTGCACTGCCAGGTGGTTCTTGCCGCCGGACTCAGGCACCCCCTTCGGCAGTGCCCAGGACACCAGCACTCCTTCATGCTCCAGGCGGAAGTCATAGTGCAGGCGGCTGGCGTGGTGCTCCTGGATCACAAAGGTATTCCCGCTGCCGGCCGTGCCCGTGAAGGGTTCCGGAGTCTTCCCGGGATCACGCATGGAGCGGTACTTCTCCAGCCGGGGGTCGTTGCCGGCGTTATCGACGGCGGCGAACGGGTCCTTGCCTTCCTGCACGCGCCGGATCACCGCCTTATGGTCCAGGTGGCTGAGGCCGGGGGAGCCGAGCTCCTCCCAGGTCCGGGGCGCAGCCACCATGGGGGTGGGGCGGCCACGCAGCGAGTACGGCACGATAGTCGTCTTGGCTGCATTGTTCTGGCTCCAGTCCACCAGGACCTTGCCCTTGCGCAGGCTCTTTTTCATGTCGCTGACGGCCAGGTCCGGGTGGTCGGCCTCAAGGGCCCTGGCAAGTTCGCGGGCGAAGCCGGAGACCTGGTCAGAGGTCTGGCTCCGGTCCAGGGCGGCGTACAGGTGGATGCCCTTGCTGCCGCTGGTCACCGGCACGGGGTCCAGGCCCACGTCCTGGAGGATGGCGCGCGCCAGGAGGGCTACTTCAACGCACGCCTCCAGGCCGGCGCCTTCGCCGGGGTCCAGGTCCAGGACCAGCCGGTCGGGGTTCAGTTGGTTGCCGTGGGAGTCCACCTGCCACTGCGGAACGTGGATTTCCAGGGAATTGATCTGCCCGAACCAGGTAAGGGTGGCGGGGTCGTTGACCATCGGGTAGTAGATGGTGCGGTCCTTGTGGGTGATGGCTGCCCGGGGGAGCCAGCCCGGAGCCGAGTCCTCAAGGTTCTTCTGGAAGAACACCTCGCCGGGCTTATCGGCGGTCCCGACGCCGTTCACCCAGCGCTTCCTGGTGGCCGGCCTGTTGTACGCCGCCGGGATCAGGACGTGGGCCACAGCGGCGTAGTAGGCCAGGACGTCCGCCTTGGTGGTGCCCGTCTCCGGATAGATGATCTTGTCCAGGTTGGTGAGGGTCAGTTCCCGCCCTGCCACCCTGACACGCTCCTTAGCGGCGGGCACGGGGCTTCACCTCCGGCGTTGCGTGATGTTCACTTGAGGAATGAGAGCCATCTGGAAAGGTGCCATCGCGTTCGGCCTGGTCAACGTGCCCGTGAAGGTCTACAGCGCCACTGAGGATCATGACATCAGTCTGCACCAGGTCCACAACGCCGACGGCGGCCGGATCCGCTACCAGCGGCGGTGCGAGGTCTGCAGCCAGGTCATCGATTATTCGGACATCGAGAAGGCCTACGAGGAGGACGGCCGGACGGTGGTCCTGTCCAAGGACGAACTCAAGGCCATTCCGGCGGAGAACAACCATGAGATCGAAGTGGTGCAGTTCGTCCCGTCCGAGCAGCTTGAGCCCATGATGTTCGAGAAGAGCTACTACCTTGAGCCGGACTCCAAGTCTCCCAAGGCCTACGTGCTGCTGCGCAGTGCGCTGGAAGACACGGACAGGGTGGCCATTGTGCAGTTCGCGCTGCGGGAGAAGACCCGGCTGGGCGCTTTGCGGATCAAGGACGATGTCCTGGTGCTCCAGTCCCTCCTGTGGCCGGACGAGGTGCGGGAAGCGAAATTCCCTTCCCTTGATGCATCCGTCAAGATCTCCCCGCAGGAGCGCGATATGTCCGCGGCCCTGGTGGAGTCCATGGCGGCCGATTTCGATCCCGCTTCCTTCACGGACGACTACCAGGTCCAGC
Source organism: Pseudarthrobacter sp. GA104 (assembly GCF_009741265.1). Taxonomy (GTDB): domain Bacteria; phylum Actinomycetota; class Actinomycetes; order Actinomycetales; family Micrococcaceae; genus Arthrobacter. Next base: position 1,729,554 of record NZ_WOWL01000001.1, on the reverse strand, counting down.
TCCGCCAGCTTATTGAGGCCAAGCTGGAGCAGGGTGAATCGCTGGACACCGAGGAAACCTTCGGCGTGGAGGCCGGCGAGGGCAGCAAGGGTGAAGTCATCGACCTGATGGAGGCGCTGAAGCGAAGCCTGGACCGGAAACGGGGCGGCGGGTCCGATGCCGCGGCAGGACGGGCGGGTGGCGAAGCCGGCGGGGACTCCGGCAGCGAAGCCGGCGAAGACGAAGCAGCCGCCAAACCGGCGCGCAAGCGGTCTACCGCGGCTAAGACCAGTGCCGAAAAGACCGGCACCGCGGCGAGGTCCGCGGCAGCAAAGTCCACGGGAACGCAGTCCGGCACGGCCAAATCCGGCGCAGCCAAGTCCGGCACGGCCAAGTCCACCCCGGCAAAATCCGCCGCCGCCAAGTCGACAGCGGCCAAGTCCGCCGAAAAACCCGCCGCCAAGGCGTCCACCAGCAAGGCGACGGGAACCCGGGCGCGCAAGCCTGCGTGACGGCCCCTGTGATGGCCTGCCGCCTGCGGATCCTGATCCGGTGCCCGATGCCATGTACATGAAACTACTAAGCTTGCTTGCGTTCCGGTAGCGGGGTGCTCTTTACAGCCGGGTCAGGTGCGTCCACAATGAGTCGCATCGCAGCCACCGCTGTGCCCACAGCGTGCTGACACTCCAACGGCCCTGTGAGGAGCGCTGAACATGAACGATCAGACAGATGCAGCCGAGGCGGACCGGGAACTCAAACAGAAACACCGGGCCATGTGGGCATCCGGTGATTATCCGGCCCTCGCTGACGAGATGCTCCTGGACCTCGGCGCCATCCTGGTTGAAGCCTGCGGCATTACCTCCCGCCACAATGTGCTGGATATCGCCGCCGGATCAGGCAACGCGGCCATTCCCGCGGCCATGATGGGAGCCAAGGTGGTGGCCAGCGACCTCACCCCCGAGCTTTTCGAGGCCGGCCGCCGTGAGGCCGCGAACCGGGGAGTCAGCCTGGACTGGAAGGAAGCCGACGCGGAGGCCCTGCCCTTCGCCGACGCCGAGTTCGACGTCGTCATGTCCTGCCTCGGCGTCATGTTTGCCCCCCACCACCAGGCGGCGGCGGACGAACTCCTGAGGGTGTGCAAACCGGGTGGAAACATAGGACTGTTGAGCTGGACCCCGGAGGGGTTCATCGGCAGGATGTTCGACACCATGAAGCCCTTCGCCCCGCCGCCACCGCCGGGAGCACAGCCGGCGCCGCTGTGGGGAAGCGAGGAGCACGTGCGTGAACTGCTGGGGGACAGGATCACGGATACCGCTGCGCGCAAGCAGACCCTGGCCGTGCGGAGCTTCCATCAACCCGGCGACTTCGTCCGCTACTTCAAGTCCCACTACGGCCCCACCATCTCCGTCTACAAATACATCGGGGAGGACGGGAACAAGGTCAAAGCCCTGGACCAGGCCCTGACGGAACTGGCTGACTCCTTCGGCGATGCCCACGGCGACACCCCGTTCCAGATGGAGTGGGAGTACTTGCTGTTCACTGCGAAGAAGGCCAAGGAAAGTGCCTGATTACGTGGCCACGTCCTCGGTCACGGTTGATGCCCCTCCCACCCGCGTGTGGGATGTCATCACGGACCCGGCGGCCACGAAGGAGTTCATGTTTGGCACCGAGCTCTCCACGGACTGGACCGTGGGCGGACCCATCACCTGGAGCGGCAACTGGGACGGCAAGGACTACGAGGACAGGGGCACGATCCTCGAGGTGGTGCCCGCCAGGAAACTGGTCTACACGCATTTCAGCCCCCTCGCCGGGCAGGAAGACAAACCGGAGAACTATCACACCCTCACCTGGACGCTTCAGGACAAGGGTGGCCGGACGCTTTTGACGCTGACCCAGGACAACAACACCACGGCGGAGGCGGCTGACCACTCAAAAGGCATGTGGGACAAGCTCGTGGCGGACGTGAAGAGGATTTCCGAGGGCAGTTAACCCGCTTGGTTGGGATGGGGCGGGGGATTAACGCAAGCGGCCGTCGTCGGGCGTTTCCCTGGGAGGGAAGGCCCGACGACGGCCGTGCGGCTTGGCCGCCGGGGCAGCCTGTCAGCTGCCAGTCAGCTGCTAGGCGTCGTGGTCCGTTTCCAGGATCTGGACGAGGCGGTCCAGCGCGGTGTCCGCGCCGTCACCTTCGGCGCGAAGGACCACCACGTCGCCGTGCGAGGCGCCCAGGCTCATGAGGGACAGGATGCTGGCAGCGTCCATCGCCTCGTCCACCGGCTCGCCCTCGCGGGCGATGGTGATGTCCAGGTCGTACTCTCCTGCTGCCTCGGCAAAGATGGCGGCGGGGCGGGCGTGCAGGCCCACGCGGCTGGCGACGGTTGCTGTGCGTTCTGGCATTGTTGCTCCTTAGTCTTCCGGCGTGCTGAGGGTTCAGCGGCCGGTGGGGTATGCGGCTAAGCCGGTTCAGACGGTTACGGGAACCGGTTCAACCGTATCAACGGTCTTCTTGACTGCCCAGCGCTTCAGGGCGATGACCGACAGCGCGGTGATCACCGTGCCGACGGCGATTGAGACGACGAACATCAGGAAGTTGTCGATGGCGAAGAACACGAAGAGTCCGCCGTGGGGTGCCTTGGATCCGACGCCCGCCGCCATGGAAATGGCTCCTGTCACGGCCCCGCCCAACATGCTGGCGGGGATGACGCGCAGGGGGTCGGCTGCGGCGAAGGGGATTGCACCTTCGGAGATGAAGGACGCCCCCAGCAGCCAGGCAGCCTTGCCGTTTTCCTGCTCAGCCAGGCTGAAGAGCTTCTTGTTCAGGACGGTGGAGGCCAGTGCCATGGCCAGCGGGGGAACCATGCCGGACGCCATGACGGCTGCCATGATCTGCCACGGCGCCTGGTTGTCCATGGTTGCAGCGCCCAGGCCGGCGACGGCGAAGGAGTAGGCAACCTTGTTGACCGGACCGCCGAGGTCGAAGCACATCATGAGGCCCAGGATCACGCCGAGGGCGATGGCACCGGCACCGCTCAGGCCCGACAGCCAGGCGTTCAGGCCCTTGGTGATGGCCACGATCGGTCCGCCAAGGATGACGAACATCAGGCCGGAAGCCACCAGGGATGCCAGCAGCGGGATGATGACCACCGGCATCAGGCCGCGCAGCCAGCGGGCCACCTGAAGGCGGCCCACCACGTGGGCGATGTAACCGGCGAGCAGGCCGCCGACGATACCGCCGAGGAAGCCGGCTCCCATGAACCCGGCCACTGCACCGGCAACGAAGCCGGGGGCGATACCGGGACGGTCAGCGATCGCGTAGGCGATGTAGCCGGCCAGCGCCGGGACCAGGAAGCCCAGTGAGAGCGCACCGATCTTGAACAGCACCGCGCCCAGGTAGGCGCCCAGCGGGCCCCAGGCGTTGTCAGGGAACTCGGTGGGCAGGTTGAAGAGGCTGTTCTGGACAACGATCGTGTCCGCGTACTTGGTGATCAGGTAGCCCCCCATGAGGAAGCCGAGGGCGATCAGGAGGCCGCCACCTGCCACGAACGGAATCATGTAGCTGACGCCGGTGAGCAGGGCCTTCTTGAGCTTCTGCCCGATGTGCTCGCCCTTTTCCTCAGCCTCGTGCTCGGCCTGCTCCTCAGCACCGAAGTGCGGAACGCGCCGGGCATTGGGGTTGTCGGCTGCGGCGAGCGCTTCCTGGACCATCTTGTCCGGCTCGTCGATGCCGCGCTTCACGGGGGCGTTGATGACGGGCTTGCCGGCGAAGCGCTCCTTGCCGCGCACGTCAACGTCTACGGCGAAGATCACGGCGTCGGCCGCGGCGATGACGGCGGGGTCCAGCGCCTTGGCGCCGGAGGAACCCTGGGTTTCCACCTGCAGGTCCACGCCTACTTCCCTGGCGGCTGCCACGAGGGAATCGGCCGCCATGTAGGTGTGCGCGATGCCGGTGGGGCATGCGGTGACGGCGACAAGACGCTTGGGACCCTTAGCGGCGGAACCTGCCGATGCCCCTGCGGGCGCATCGGCGGCAGCCGAGGAACCAGTTGAACCGACGCTGGCGCCAACCGGGACTGCGTCAGCGGGGGCGGGTGCGGCGTGTGCGGCGGGCTTGTCAGCCAGTGCGCCTTCGACCAGTTCCACAATCTCCGTTTCCGAGGAAGCGTTGCGCAGGGCCGTGGTGAAGTCCTTTTTGATCAGGGACCTGGCCAGCTTCGAGAGCAGCTTCAGGTGCTCCTGGTCGGCTCCGTCCGGGGCTGCGATGAAGAAGACCAGGTCCGCCGGGCCGTCCTTGGCTCCGAAGTCCACCTTGGGATTGAGGCGGGCCATGGCCAGGGTGGGTTCCGTGACGGCGGCCGAGCGGCAGTGCGGGATGGCGATGCCGCCCGGAATGCCGGTGGCGGTCTTCTGCTCGCGGGCGAAGGCGTCAGCGAAGAGGCCTTCAACTTCTGTTGCGCGTCCGGCGGCAGCTACTTTGCTTGCCAGGTGCCGGATCACCGCCTCGGGCGCGTTGCCCAGGTTCTGGTCGAGCTCGACCAGGTCCGTGGTGATGAGCTGGGTCACTGTCAATCCTTTCGAAGGGCCGTGATGGTTACGGCATCCGGGGTGGTTTGGTGTACTGCCGGAACCGTTGAACCGGGCAGGGAGGCGGCTGCGGCACCGTGGGCCACAGCCTGGCGAAGGCAGTCGACCGGGGCGGCGCCCCGGCCATGGGCGAGCAGGTAGCCGGCCAGCGCGGAATCGCCCGCGCCCACCGTACTGACCGCGGCGACCGGCGGATGCGTGGCCAGCCACGCGCCGTCGGCCGTTACCAGGACAGCTCCCTTGGATCCGAGAGTTGCCAGCACAGCACCCACGCCGGAACGTACGACGGCGGTCGCGGCGGCCGCCGCCGCCACCGAATCCGCTTCCAGTTCGTCAGCGGTAGCCGCGGCGAAGCCGGCTGCAGCAGCCAGTTCCGCCAGTTCTTCGGCGTTGGGTTTGAGGAGGTCCGGTTTCCCGGAACCTCTGCCGGCCGGTTCAGCACCGGCGTCGCCTCCGGACATTGCCGCCGCGAGCGGCGCACCGGAGGAGTCCACGGCAATGAGCGGTGCACTGCCGTTTCCGGCTGCGCGGATCCGGCGGGCCGCCGTCGCGTAGAAATCGGCAGGGAATCCCGGCGGCAGCGAACCTGCAAGGACCACCCAGCTGGCTCCGTGGGAGCTCTCCAGCAGCAGTTTGATCAGGGCTTCCTGCTGGTCCGCATCCATGACCGGACCGGGCTCATTGATCTTGGTGGTCACGCCACCGGGTTCCGTGAGGGCCACATTGGTGCGGAGCGGTTCGTTGATGGGCAGGGAAACAAACGGCACCGCGCTTTCCCGCAGCCCGGCCAGGACGGGATCGCTGTCCGCGCCGGGGAGGACGGCAACGGAGTCCAGGCCGGAGGCAACCAGTGCACGGGACACGTTGACGCCCTTGCCGCCCGACTCCTGGCTGACGGAAACGGCACGCTGCACTTCGCCCCGAACCAAAGGGCCTGGCAGTGCCACGGTCCGGTCAAGGCTGGGGTTGGCGGTGAAAGTGACGATCATGCGATCACCACGTCAACGCCGGCTTCTTCAAGGGCGGCCGCCAGTTCCGGGCCGGGCTCGCTGTCTGTAATCAAGGTGTCCAGATCTTTCAGGGAGGCGAACTGGACCAGGGTTTCCGTGTCCAGCTTGGAGGAATCGGCCAGCACAACAATCCGGCGGGCCGAGTGGACGAAAGCTGCCTTAACCGCGGCTTCCTCGGGGTCGGGCGTGCTCAGCCCAAAGCTTGCGTGGATTCCGTTGGTGCCGATGAAAGCGATGTCCGGCCGCAGTTTGCCGGCGGCCTCCACGGTTGACTGACCCACGGCAACCTGGGTGATTCCGCGGACCCGGCCGCCGAGTATCTCAAGGGCGATGCCGGGAACGCTGGAGAGTTTGCCTGCGATGGGAACGGCGTGGGTGATGGCCACCAGTTCCGCCCGCGGTCCGGTTGGGTCGGAAGGTTCGACGGCGGCGCGCCGCGAGAGCATGTCCGCCAGGACTTCCGTAGTGGTGCCGCCGTCGATCAGGACGCTGCCGGCGGAGTTGCGTGGAATGAGGGCCAGCGCGGCTTCGGCGATCCGGATTTTCTGGTCCGGCCGCTGGATGGCGCGCTCGTTCACGCTTTCCTCGGTGGTGCTGAACCGGTCTGCGGCAACGGCTCCGCCGTGGACGCGGCGGACGGTGCCCGCATTCTCGAGGGCGGCAAGGTCGCGGCGGACGGTTTCGGTGGTGATGCGGAAGCGCTCGGCCAGGAGGGTCACGCTGACCCGGCCGCTGCCGGCAACAAGCTCGGCAATCTTTTGCTGGCGCTCCTCGGCGAACACGTACCCTCCGTTGCGTAGGTCTTCTGGTGGTGTGGATTGTTCACTGTGGCTGCCGTCCCTGCGTGACTGGCATCACATGATGTTGAGTTACTTGACTTTATCTTTGCTTGTGTTGGTTTGTCAATGGAAACCCACATGAAACAAAGTGCCGCTTCCCGGGACGGCAAAAAGCCGGGCCGGACCATGGATGGTCCGGCCCGGCTCCTCGGGTCAACGTCGTGTCCTGCGCTGCGGCGCGGACCCCGGTGGTGCTACAGCCCGCCGTCGCGGCTTTCGTTCCGCGTAATGCGTTCCCCGGTATTCGGGTCAACCACGGAGCGGGTCTCGCTGATGCGCCGGCTGCGGCCCGGGGAAGCGAGGATGAGGGAGGCGATGAGTCCGATGACGCCAACCGCCATCAGGATGTAGCCGATGAGCACCTGGTCCACGAAGGGGATGAGGCCCGGAGCGACCGCCCAGGCAAGGATGGCGCCGAGGGCGATAAGGAAGATGGAGGATCCGATTCTCATGCTTTGCTCCTTGTTGTCACGGATGGAAGCCTTCTTGGGCCGCGGACTTTTGGTAAGCATGCTGTCCGTTAAGCGTCACGCTACAGCCCGGGGTGGCTGTATTCAATGGCGGGGGCCGGCGCGTAACCCATTCGTTGTGCTGTGGCGCCTGTGAAGAAAGAGGCTGATGCGACTCGAGGACGCTGCCCTCGGACCGGCACGGCTCGGGCATCAAGCCATGCAGGCTGGCTAGGCTGATCCGATGGAAACAGTTGTGTGGTCCAAACCTGAAGGCGAGCGGGCGGGCACCCCACTACTTGTGATGATGCACGGTTATGGCACTGACGAGTCCCGCATGGTCCGCCTTTTTGAGTACCTGCCGCCCGAGTTCACGTGTGCGGCGCTCCGAGCTCCGATGCCGATCGGTGACCATTACGGCTGGTTCATGCTGGACTACTTCCTGGCCAATGACTTCGCGGATGTCATTAAAGCCTCGAGTGCCGTCCAGGCCTGGATCAACAGCGTCAAGGCCCGGCACAGCAGCGTAAGCCTGCTCGGCTACTCGCAGGGCATGGCAATGGCGAGCACTCTGCTGCGCCTCCACCCTAAGGACTATGAGGCGGTGGTGGGACTTTCCGGTTTTGTGCTCCGGAATGAACTGCTGTCCCTCACGGAGTCCTTCGACACCAGGCCGCCCTTCTTCTGGGGCCGGGACAAGGCAGACCTGGTCATCAACGAGGACGCGATCGCCTACACCGAGGAATGGCTCCAGCAGAACACGCTCCTGACCGCCAGGACCTACCCCGGCATGGGCCATGCGATGTCGAAGACGGAGATGGTGGACGTGAGCGTCTTCCTGCGACACTATGTGCTCCGCCCGGACGGGTCCGGAAAAATCGGCGCGTGACGCTCTTCCGTGCTGAGACGTGCCTCACGCAAGGCCCGCTAGAAAAAACAGTTGCCAGCTAAATTTGTAAGCGCTTACACTCATCTTCGGCCGTTATCGCGGCCCTGAACTGGGCGGACAAGGAGATCAGCGCGGTGTCGAGGGTTTACTGCAGCCGGATACTGTCCCATGCCCTTTATCCGGCCAGCGATGCTGGAGGTGCCGCCGGTTTGTCCGACGACGGGCGCCGCGTCCATCATGGTAGGGATACACCGATCAGCAATGCCAGAGCCGAGGCGCTCCCCATACAGACCGCCGCCCGTGGCCGCAGATCGTTCGGGCACCGATGCCTCCCCAACTCCAAGCATCCAGCCTTCAAGGCTGCCCGCCGTCCTGAAAGGACAACGCACCGCTGATGACTGAAAACACCGCAGCAGACAACGCAGCAGCCGAGGTGTCCGCCTGGGCTGGTGCCTCTGCCATCCTTTTCGACCTGGACGGGGTGCTGACCCCCACGGCAACCGTCCATGAACGGGCATGGCAGGAACTGTTCGAGGACTACCTGGCGGCGCAGCCCCAGGTTCCCGGATACAGCGAGAGTGACTACTTCGACCACATCGACGGCAAGCCGCGCTTCGACGGTGTCCGCGATTTCCTGGCCTCGCGGGGGATTGTGCTCCCCGAGGGCCCCACTGACGACGATCCCGCCAACACCACCGTGCAGGGCCTGGGCAACCGGAAGAACAGGATTTTCAACGACATCGTGAGCGCGGGGGTGGAGCCCTTCCCCGGGTCGGTGCGCTTCCTCGAAGCCGCGCTGGAACGCGGACTGAAGGTCGCCGTCGTCTCTTCCTCCCGAAACGCTCCGGCCGTCCTCGCGGCAGCCGGACTCAGCGCCCGTTTCCCGGTGGTGGTGGATGGCATGGTCGCGGCAAGCGAAGGCCTGCCCGGCAAGCCCAGTCCCGCCACCTACGAGTACGCCGCCCGCCTGCTGGGCCTCCCCAGCGGGGAGTGCGTGGTGGTGGAGGATGCCGTGTCCGGCGTCCAGGCCGGCGAGGCCGGAACCTTCTACTCGGTCATCGGCGTGGACCGCGGCGCCGGGCGGCAAACGTTGCTCGACGCCGGAGCCACCCTGGTGGTCAATGACCTCAAGGAACTTCTGCCCTAGAGACGGCAGCCTTCCCCGAGGCCGCCCGCTGCTACCCCCGGCAGCTCCCGCCAGTACGCATTACCCCTGAACGCATCACCCCCCGAAAAGTATCCCCAGGCCGGCAGCAAACCGGTTGCCCGGCCAAACGCCTAAGGACCCAACACCATGGCCCTGATCTCAGCGGACCGCGAAAGATTCCCCAACACACCCTGGCAGCTCGTGGAAACACGCCACGAAGCGGGCAGTGAAGGGACGCTGGAAACACTCTTTGCCCTCGGCAACGGACATCTGGGGATCCGCGGCGCCCACTGGGCCGCCGCCGACTCCGACCTGCCCGGCAGTTTCATCAACGGGCTGCACGAAATCTGGGACATCAAGCATGCGGAAAACGCCTTCGGGTTTGCCCGGACCGGCCAGCGCATCCTCTACATTCCAGATGCCAACAACTTCACCGTGGTTATCGACGGCGAGTCCCTCAGCCTGGCCGAGTCCGAGGTGCTGGATTACCGGCGCTCCGTGGACTTTTCCACCGGAGTGTATGAATGCCGCGTCACCTGGCAGTGCCGCTCCGGCGCCGTCGTCACCACAACCGAACGCCGCGCCGTAGGTTTCGCCTCCCGCGGAGCCTTGGGGATCTCCCTGGATGTGGTGACGGACCGTGAGGTTTCCGTGGATGTCACCTCCTCGGTGATTAACCGCCAGGACCAGCCCGTTGAGGACCACTCTGTCCACGATCCCCGGCGGGCGGGCCGGCACGCCGGACGCGTGCTGCTGCCCCTGCGCCTCGAAGGCGGCGACGGATCACTCCGGCTGGCGTGGGAGGCTGCCGAATCCAAGCAGCGCGTGGGCGTTGCGGTTGACCACTGGACCTCCGCAGGGCACCAGCCGTTCGACACGCTGGTGGACCAGGACGACAGCAGCGTGCGCTACGTCCTGGCCGTCAGCCCGGGAGAGCCGTTCCGCCTCGAAAAGAGCGTCAGCTACGCGGCAGGCCCGGCGATCCAGGACCCTTCGCTCGACCCCGCCGCGGCCGCGGAGGAAGGCCTCCGCCCGGTGGAGGACATCTTTGCCGAGAGCGAAGCGCACTACCGCGACTACTGGGCCACCTCCGACATTGTGGTTGACAGCCAGTCCGTGCTGCAGCAGGCCATCCGCTGGAACCTGTTCCAGCTCGCCCAGGCGACGGCGCGTGCCGGCGTCGCCGGCATCCCCGCCAAGGGCGTGACGGGATCCGGCTACGAAGGCCACTACTTCTGGGACCAGGAGGTGTACCTCCTGCCGTACTTGACGTACACAAACCCCGCCGGTGCTCGGCAGGTCCTCGAATTCCGCCATGGCATGCTCCCCGTGGCCAAGATCCGGGCCAAGGAACTGAGCGTTGACGGCGCCCTGTTCCCGTGGCGCACCATCAACGGGCTCGAAGCCAGCGCGTACTACGCCGCCGGCACGGCACAGTTCCACATCGCCGCTGCCATCGCCTTTGCCACCAACCGGTATTTCTGGGCCACCGGGGACACCGCGTTCCGCGACGGGTTGGGCGCCGAACTGCTGATTGAAACGGCGCGGATGTGGATCTCGCTGGGCTTCTTCGGCAAGGACGGGCTCTTCCACATCCACGGCGTCACAGGTCCCGACGAGTACACCGCCGTGGTCAACGACAACCTCTACACCAACGTGATGGCCCGCTTTAACCTGCGTGCTGCCGCGGCTCTGGAGCATGCGGGCATCACGCAGGAAGAGCGGGAGCTGTGGGAGGCGGCCGCCAACCGGATGCAGCTGCCGTTCGATGAGCGCATGCAGGTGCATTCGCAGGACAACGACTTCATGCACCTGGAACCGTGGGACTGGACCACGCCCCGGTCCAAGTACCCCCTGCTCCTGCATTTCCACCCGCTGGTGATCTACCGCCACCAGGTCCTGAAGCAGGCAGACACCGTCCTGGCAATGTTCCTGCAGTGGCAGGATTTCACGCCTGAGGAAAAACACCGCGCCTTCGACTTCTACGACCCCCTGACAACGGGCGATTCAACCCTTTCGGCCTGCGTCCAGGGCATCATGGCCGCCGAGGTGGGGTACTCACGGCAAGCGCTGGACCACTTCACCAACGCCTTGTTCATCGACCTCGATGACACGCACGGCAACACCATCGACGGCGTGCACATCGCCTCCACCGGCGGGGTGTGGAGCTCCCTGGTCTGCGGTTTTGCTGGGTTGCGTGACCAGGGCCCCATTCCGTACTTCGACCCGCGGCTGCCGTCGGAGTGGGACGGGCTCACTTTCCACCTGAAGATCCAGGGGCGCCTGTTGCTGGTTGAACTCCGTGCAGGGGCCATCACCCTCACGGTCCGTGAAGGGGAAGCCCTGGCCGTGGACGTCCGCGGCCAGCTGGTCACCGTAGGTGCCGAGCCCGTCCAGGTGGCGCTCGAACCGGTGCCGGAACCGGAGCCCACGGTTTTCCCCAGCGGACATCCGACGGCGAGTATCCCCGTGGTGCGTGCCAACAGCTGAGTGAGGTGCGGCGGTGGGAGCCTAGTCTCCTGCCGCCGTCGTGCGCTCCGCCTCGGGTAACCGGTCCAGCGGGTGGGCCAGTTCGTCGTCGGGCATGCGCGCAGCGGCCATGGCAATCACTGCCATGACGGGGCATACGCCGCCGGCCACCAGGAAGATCAGCCAGACAGGCAGGACCTCGGCGGCCGGACCGGCCAGCGCCATTGAGACAGGCATCAGGGCGAGCGAAACGAAGAAGTCCAGGCTGGACACCCGGCCCAGCAGGTGCGGCGGGACGCGCCGCTGGAGCAGGGTGCCCCAGATGACCATGCCCACGCTGCCGGTGGCGCCGAAAACGAACAGCGCGGCGGCGATGGCCCAGAAGCTGTCCATGACGCCGACTGCGGCCAGGGGCAGGCTGCCGGCACCCCAGGACACCATCATCACCGTCAGGTAGCGGCGCGGCAGCCGGAAGGACGCCGTGAACAGCGAGCCAAGGGCGGCACCCACCCCCATGACGGCCAGGAGGAAGCCGAACATGCGGGAGTCGCCGGCAAGCTGGTCGCGCACCACGAACGGCAGGAGTACCTCGATGGGCCCGATCAGGAACAGCACGGAGATGCACGCCCAGATAAGGGTCCACAGCAGCCAAGGTGTTTGCCGGGTGTAGCGGACTCCCTCGCGCAGGTCGTGGAGGAAGGATGTCCCGGGGGCCCCGGCGCCTTCGCCGGCCGCCGCCCCGCGTCCGTCCCGCTCCGCCCCGTTGGTGGGCGCGGCCTGTGCATGCTGGCCCAGGAAGTTCAGGACGATGAAGGCCAGCAGGTGGCAGGCGGCCACTGCCGTGACAGCGTGCGACGGCGACAGGGCAGCCACCACCATGCCCGCCACCGCAGGGCCCGCCGCCTGCTGGAGCACGGGCCGCATGGAACCTTCCATCCCGTTCGCCGCCAGCAGGTCCTGCGCGGGGAGGATGCGCGGCAGGATTGCGGAGTAGGCGGGAAAGAAGAACGCCGCGCCGACGCCGAGGACAAAGGAACCCGCTGCGACGTGCCACAGCTGGAGCAGGCCCGTCATGGCGAGTCCGCTGACGGTGGCTATCACCGCAAGGTTGGCGCCCTCCACGGCAATGATCAGCCGGCGCTGGGGGACCCGGTCCGCTGCGATGCCGCCGGCCAGGACGAACGCCACCAGGCCGGCGCTGCCCGCGGCCGCCACCAGGGAGAGTTCCAGCGGGCCGCCGCCCAACTGGATCACCTGGTACACCATGGCCACGGCCCACATGCCGGAACCGAAAATCGAGATGGCCAACGCTGCGATGAGCACCCGGTACTCGCGGTGCGCAAAGGGCCGCAGGGCTTTTGGGGTGGGCATAGGGTAAGTCTAGGCTTTGGGCGTATGCCGGGGAGCCAGCCCAAACCGCCCTCCCGGCCGCGGCAGGTGGGGATGGCACTGGCGGTAGCCTAATGTTAAGCAACCTTAGTATTAGCGATTCCGGCATCGGCCCGCCGGCGAGACAAACAGAGGTGACCATGGCTACGCGCAGCAACCCCGCAGTACGAATCGCGCAGGAAACTGCCCACAACGCGGTATTCGATGCCGACGGCAAGCCCAAGCCCGGTGTCCACAACATGCTCCTCAGGGCGGTGGAGATCCAGCGCCCCCTGGTGGTGGCGTACATCCGCCGGCTGCAGAGGAAGCACCCCCGGGCCACGGCCGCGCAGCTGGCTGACATCCTGGAGCGCGACTACCTCCGCGCCGTCACCGGCGGCGGCGCGCTGGTGGGCGCAACCGCCGTGGTGCCCGGTGTCGGGACGGTGGCGTCCCTTGGGCTCTCTGCCGCCGCCACCGTGGGGTTCCTGGAGGCGACGGCCCTCTACTCCACCTCCCTTGCGGAACTGCACGGGATCCGGCTGACCAACCCCGAGAAGGCCAGCACCATGGTCATGGCCATCATGTTGGGCGAGGAGGGGACTGCCCTGCTTGGGACGCTCAGCGGCCAGGCGGCCGGAAGGGAAATGAACGCCAACAAGGCCTGGGGCAATGTCCTTTCCAAGTCGATGGCAGTGCCGGGCTTCGGCAGCATCCGGAGCAGGATCCAAAAGGCTTTCCTCAAGAACCTCCTCAAGCGCCAGGGGTCCGCGCTCTTCGGCCGGGCCCTGCCGTTTGGCATAGGTGCTGTGGTGGGCGGAGCCGGTAACCTCATCATGGGGCGCGCTGTGGTGGCCAACGCCAAGGAGGCGTTTGGCCCCATGCCGGACACCATCCCCGGAGAGCTCACCGCTGCGGCCGCGGCACAGGACAACAAAAAGCTGGAAGGCAACACTTTTGGATCTCAACGCTGACCTTGGCGAATCGTTCGGTTCATGGAAGATGGGGGACGACGCCTCCATGTTCCAGCTGGTCACCAGCGCCAATGTGGCCTGCGGTTTCCACGCCGGAGACCCCGTCACCATGCTGGACAGCTGCAGGGCTGCCTACGAACTGGATGTCACGGTCGGCGCGCACGTGGGGTACCGGGATCTGGCAGGCTTCGGCCGCCGCTCGCTGGACATGAGCTTCGACGAGCTGTTCGGCGACGTCCTGTACCAGTTGGGGGCGCTCGACGGCGTTGCCCACGCCGTGGGTGCGTCCGTGGACTATGTGAAGCCGCACGGAGCGCTGTACAACCGGCTGGTGCGCGACGCGGAACAGGCTTCCGCTGTTGTGGCCGCCGTGAACGCCTACGATCCCGGCCTTCCCATCCTTGGGCTGCCGGGATCTGAGCTGCTGAAGCAGGCGAAGGAGGCCGGCCACCCGGTGTTTGTCGAGGCCTTTGCGGACCGAGCCTACCTTGCCGACGGAACGCTGGTGCCGCGCTCACAGGAAGGTGCCGTGCTGCACGACGTCGACGCGATCGTCGAGCGGGCCGTGCGCCTTGCGACCAAGGGGGAAGTAGTGGCCCTGGATGGCAGCGTTGTGCAGGTCCGGCCGGATTCCCTGTGCATTCACGGTGATACTCCGGGAGCCGTTGGGATGGCTGCCGCAGTCCGGGCCGGGCTTGAAGCGGCCGGCGTGGAGCTGGAGTCGTTCGCCTAGCCTGCGTCCTAAAAGCAACGCGGGGTCACTTTTGGCCGGTGCGGGGCCGTTTATCGGGTACTAAGTGACCTCGCGTTGCTTCGAAACGGTCTGTGGCCTACCCAAATATCAGGTGCGCCACCGTGAAAATTGCCAGCCCGGCCAGCGACCCCACCACGGTGCCGTTGATCCGGATGAACTGCAGGTCCTTGCCCACCTGGAGTTCGATCTTTTGCGAGGTTTCCTCCGCATCCCAGCGGGCCACGGTATCGGTAATCACTCCGGCGATGTCGGAGCGGTACGTCCGCACGAGGTAGCCGGCGGCGTCGCCGATCCAGGTGTTCACCTTCCCGGCGAGCTCGGGGTCGCTGACCAGCCGGGAGCCGAAGTCGCGGACCGCAGCCTTGAACTTGATGGTCAGTTCGCTGTCGGGATCATCCACCGCACCCAGGAGGGCGCTCTTCACGGTGCCCCACGTGCGGGAGGCGAGTTCGCGCACCTCGGGATCGCCCAGGACCTGGGCCTTGATGTCCTCGGCGCGGGCAATCATTGCCGGATCGTGCTGCAGGTCTTGCGCGAGGTCGTTGAGGTACCTGTCGATGGACTGCCTTACCTGGTGGTTCGGGTCGGCCTGCACCGCGCGCACGAACTTCAGGATCTCCACGTAGACCTTGTCGCCCACCAGTCCGTCCACGAACTGCGGCACCCATGTGGGGGAGCGGTCGGACACCAGGTGGGTGACAGTATCGTGGTTGTCATCCACCCAGTCGGCGGCCCGGTCCACCAGCAGGTCCACCAGCTTGTGGTGGTGCCCGTCGTGGAAAATCCGCTCCGCCATCTTTCCCACGGGAGGTCCCCACGGCGGAGCCAGCAGGTGCTTGCGCACCATTCCCTCGATGACCGCCTGGACGTCGTCGTCGTTCAAAACCTTGAAAATACCCCGGATCAGGGCGGCGCCCTCCTTGGCTACCCTGTCTGCGCCGGCCGGCGTGGCAAGCCATTCCCCGGCCCGGCGGGCAATGTTGACGCTGGCCAGCTTCTCCTGGACCACCTGCTCGGAGAGGAAGTTAGTCTCCACGAATTCGCCCAGCGAGGCGCCGATCTGGTCCTTCCGGCGCGGGATGATGGCGGTGTGCGGGATCTTGATGCCCATGGGGTACTTGAACAGTGCGGTAACGGCGAACCAGTCAGCCAGCGCGCCCACCATGCCGCCCTCGGCTGCGGCCCGCACGTACTGCAGCCACGGATACTCCTTCTGCAGCGCGAAAGCGAAGACAAAAATCACCGCCATCACCACCAGCAGCCCGAGCGCCACCAGCTTCATCCTCCGCAGCGCTGCCGCCTTTTCGGCGTCGCCAGGGCTGACGTGATGGACGACGGCGGCGCGCACCTTCGGGCGGCCGTTCGGGTCGGGCGCGGCGGAAGGCGCTGGCCCGGTGGGTGCTTCCCGGGTAGTTGGCTCAGAGTTCACCTGCATGTGCCAAGCCTAGCCCCGCGGTTCGCGCCGGGTCGGCTACCGTGTCTCCATGACCAGTGACGAGTCCGGGCCGCAGCGGCCCACGGTCTTTGCCCACCGCGGTTCCAGCGCCGCCTTCGCCGAACACACCCGTGCCGCCTATCTGCAGGCGCTGGCAGACGGCGCCGACGGCGTGGAGTGCGATGTCCACCTCACGCGTGACCAGCACGTTGTCCTCCTGCACGACGCCAACCTGGACCGCACCTCCGACGGAACCGGGCCCGTCGCCGAACGCACGCTGCGGGAACTGAGGCACCTGGATTTCTCGTCATGGAAGGGCGTGCGTATTCCCGAAACGTACGGGGCGCTGTCCGAGCAGTTCCTGACCCTGCCCGAACTGCTCGAGATCCTCCGGGGCGCCGGCCGGCCGGTGAAGCTGGCCATCGAACTCAAGCACCCCAGCCCGTACCAGCTCAAGCTCGAGGACCGGGTCCTGGAAGTACTGCGGGACGAGGGCTGGGATCCACTGACCTCTTCGCTGGACAACGTGTCAGTGACGTTCATGAGTTTCAGCCCGGACTCAGTGCGGCAGTTGCTCCACTCGGTTCCCCCTGAATTCGTCTGCCAGCTGGTGGACGATGTGGACATCCGGGTAATCCGCGCGGGCCTGGGCTTCGGCGTGATAACCGGCGGTGCAATTGCCAACCTGATGAAGGCCGCCCAGCTCGAAGGTGAGCGGATCCTGGACCTTGGCGAGGTGGGTATGGCCGGGCCCGGAATCGAGTACGTGCGCCGGCACCCGGCGTCCGTCCAACGCTGGCTCGCCGCCGGCCGGCGCTTCCGGGTATGGACGGTGGACACGGAACAGGATGTGGCGCTGTGCACAGGACTGGGCATCCAGGAGATCACCACCAATGTGCCCGCCCGTGTCCTCAGCCAACTGGAGCTTGCCTCGCCCCAGGGCAGGTAAGTTCCCGGCCGCGGGATGGTTTCGGCGCTTCCGGCGGTGCTGTGATTGAGTTGAACCATGCCTCTTCCCCGCTCCGGCCGGGCCGCCCAACACCTTTCTGCTGCAGCCATGAGCGCACTGCTCCTGGCAAGCGCCATGAAGCACTTCCGCGACCCCGGCTTCTACCGCCAGGTGGTGCCCGATTACCTGTGCCGTGACGACGGCGCTGCGCCCTCGCGGCCCTTCGCCCTCCTTTCGAGGGAGGAATGGATCGCGGTGAGCGGCCTGCTGGAGCTGGCAGCCGCCGTCGGAATCATGGTCCCTGGAACACGAAAGGCAACCGCCACAGCCACCACCATGATGTTCGCTGCGTTCCTCGCGGGGCATGTCGACGCCCTCCGCCGGGCATACGGGCCGCAAGGAACCCGGGCGCAGCGGAAGGTGCACAGTGTGCGGCTTCCGCTCCAGGCGCCGCTCATTGCGTGGGCTTGGAGCCTGCGGAAGCCCGCCGTGGGAGCGGGGCTGTGACGCTGCTGGCATCACCGGCAGTGCGGATGGGCATCTCCATCAGTATCGCCACCGGCCTGTACGGCGTTTCCTTCGGCGCGCTCTCGGTCACGTCAGGGCTCAACTTCTGGCAAACCATGGCCTTGAGCCTGCTCCTGTTCAGCGGCGGCTCGCAGTTCGCTTTCATCGGTGTGGTGGCGGGCGGCGGCTCCGGCATCGCGGCCATGAGCGCTGCCACGCTCCTGGGAATGCGCAACGGGATCTACGGCATGCAGTTGAACGCCCTCCTGCACCCCACGGGCTGGCGCAAGTATGTGGCCGCCCAGTTGACCATCGATGAATCCACGGCCACAAGCTCCGGCCAGGCGGACCCCGCTGAACAGCGCCGCGGGTTCTGGGCTGCGGGCATCGGAATCTACGTGCTGTGGAACCTGTTCACCGCCGTCGGTGCGCTCGCCGGCAGCGGCCTGGGCGATCCAAAACAGTGGGGACTGGACGGCGCAGCGGTGGCTGCATTCCTTGGCCTGCTGTGGCCGCGGCTCAAGGGACGCGAGCCCGTTGCCATCGCCGTTGTGTGCGCCGTGGCCACCGTGATCGCCGTTCCCTTTGTCCCTGCGGGCGTCCCAATCCTCGTGGCGGCGGTGGTGGCTGCCGTGATCGGCTGGTTCAGCCACGGCCGCAGTGATGAAGGCCTGGAGCCGGATGTCGACCCCTACCGGGAACGCCACCGGCATGGCGGCAGGGGCGGCAGCCCCCTCGCGGGCCCGCATGAAGGCCGGGCCCGCGCGAAGGAGACAGGACAGGGGACAGCCGAATGAGTCTCTGGATCTGGCTCCTGATTGCGTGCGCCCTGGCCTACGCCTGGAAGCTGGTGGGCTACTTTGTCCCGGCCCGGCTGCTCGAAGATCCGAGGATGTCCCGTGTGGCCGGCACCATGACCATCGGATTGCTGGCATCCCTGACCGTGGTGAATACTTTCGCAACCGGCCAGTCGCTGGTTGCTGACGCAAGGCTGGGAGCACTCGCGGCTGCCGCCGTAGCCCTGGCGCTCCGGGCGCCGTTCCTGGTGGTGGTGCTGGCCGGAGCGGGCACGGCTGCGCTCTTGAGGATCCTCGGCTGGAATTGAGCGGGCGCCCCTTCCGGAAGCCCATGTTGCGATGTGGTGAAGATCACTCACGTTGTGCTTTCCCGGTTGTACTATAAAAGCGGCTATGCAGTTGGCCATGGGATCTTCAGATGAATGGCGGCCATGGAAAATCAGCTGCACGCGGCCGGGGAAAGAGCCGGGCGTCCTCACCAGACAAACGTTCGACGACGGGCTGGACTGCCTGCCAAACGCTTCTTTACGCGCTTTTCCGGCCTGGCGGATGTTCCGGCCGAGGACCTGGAGTCCCTCTCCCGGAGCCTGTGGAAGTCATTTGAGCTTGATCCCGCATCCCAAATTCCGGCACTGCAGGCACTGGTGCGCCAGGAGCTTCGGGGCAGGGGGGATCCCGGCGAATAGCAGGCCGTGATCCCTGGGGCCTGTCTATGGTGGACTGGAACCAGGCCGCATTCCACTGCGGCGGCCATGAAGGAGGAACCGACATGAATGACGACATGAACGATCAGTCACGTCCGGAGCAGCCGGAGCATGGCCAAGGTGCTGACGGCGGCGCAGCCCGGGACACTGATTCCCGGGAGGCCGATGCCCGGGAGGCCGCGAAGAAGACGGCCGCAAAACCAGGACCCGACGTGCACGCACCGGAGCGGCACGGGAAGCCGCGGCAGGGCTACCTTGATCCAAGCGGTTCCGAAGGTTCCAGGGAGATGCGCGATACTGCACGGCGCCGCAGGGACGCGGAGGAAAAGCTGCAGCAGCACCTGATGGAAGCCAAGGACCATGTTCCCAACGAACACCACGGGCACCACTAAGGCATAGGGTCAGGCCACCCCGTGGGCTTCGCCGTCAGGCGAGCCGGCCCTGCGGCTGCATTCTTCGACAGCCATCTCATACCAGGTCTCCACACCAAATTCGGGCTCGGGCGTGTCCAGGTTCTGGTAGAGGGCATCCAGCAGGTGTGCCAGTTCTTCCGCGGTCATCGTGGGGAGGATTTCCTCCGGCCCGCGGGGATCATTGAGGTAAAGGTTCAGCTTTGAGCTGTTCATCTTAGTGCGGCCGTTGCCCGGGGGAGGTACTTGGATTGCTGCATGCGTCACTCCAAAATCAAGACACAGAGGGCTGGCTGCGTAACCCTTTCTGAAGTCTAGTGGCACCCTCAGGACGCCCACAATGGGGTTGCCGTTCAGTGGATTGCTAGCCCGGCTGGGTCTCCGCCAGGGGAGACGGCGGGACTGGCACATGCGCCGGAAGCGGCCGGGACGGCCGGGACGTGCGGATGGCATCCTCGATCAGGGCCAGCGGCCGGCGCCAGGCGTCGGACCCTGGCTCCATGGTGTCCACTACGCCAATGAGCATTGCGAGCAGCCGGAACATGTCGGTCATGGAGATGTCCGCACGCAGGCTTCCCTGGCCCTGCCCGCGCACCAGCAACACGCTGATTGATTCCATGAGTGAGCCCGTAATGCCGGTCAGGAGCTCACGACGGCCCGCGACGGCGCCCAGCAGGTTGGCATCAGCGCTGGCAGCAGCCATCAGGGCCTCGAGGACCCGCAGCAGTCCGGCGGTCGCGTCGATATTGGCCAGGGCGTCGTCGATCACGGGGTCCACTGTCAGGCGCAGCTGCCGGTTGAGCGCGGCGAGGACCAGCTCTTCCTTGTCAGCGAAGTTCCGGAAGAGGGTGGCCGGGCCCACTCCCGCCGTTGCCGCGATGGTCTGCAGCGGTACTTCGGGGCCATACTCGCGGAAGCACTGGCGCGCCGCTGTGATGATCTTGTCCACGTTCCGCGCTGCGTCGGCGCGGAGCGGCTTGCGGACGACTGCGAGGCTCATGCGAAAAGGTTAGCAATGGAGCTTTCGGCGTTCACTGTTACTGGAGGGTAGTGGGTTATGTGACGCGCCAGGCCACCCGTTTCCCCCTGCAGCCCTGCAGGATGCATGGCACACTGGCACCATGTTGCTTGCGTTTTCTGTTGCCCCCTCCGGCGCGCCCAGCGAAGGTTCCCGTCCCTCCGATGCTTCAGTGCACGACGCCGTTGCGGCCGCCGTCAGGATCGTCCGGGAATCGGGGCTTCCCAACAAGACGGATTCGATGTTCACCACCATCGAAGGCGAATGGGACGAAGTTTTTGACGTAGTGAAGCGGGCCACCGAGGCAGTGGGACGGTACGGAAGCAGGGTGTCCCTGGTCATCAAGGCCGATATCCGGCCCGGCTACACCGGTGAGCTGACGGCAAAAGTGGACCGACTGGAAGAAGCGCTCGCTGACGGTTCCTGACCCGCGGCGGCCGCATCCGCCGTCGGCCTTTTGCTCTGGACCCCGGCGCGGGCCCGTGCCAGACTGTGGCAATGTTCGAGCACAAGCCCCGGCCAGAGTGGATTGCGGCTGAAGAATACCTGTCCGACGTCGTCGTCCGTCCGGATTCCGCCCTGCAGCAGGCCATTCGCTCCGCCGAAGAGGCCGGCATGCCCGCCATCGAAGTGGCTCCCAACGCCGGAAAGCTGCTCAAGCTCCTGGTCCAGATCTCCGGCGCCCGCCGCGTGCTCGAAATCGGCACCCTCGCCGGCTACAGCACGATTTGGATGGGCCGGGGCCTTCCCGACGGCGGCAGCCTGGTCACCTGCGAGTTCCTGCCCAAGCATGCAGAGGTTGCCTGGGCCAACATCGACGCCGCCGGCTTGGGGGAAAAGGTCGAAATCCGGCTGGGACCCGCGCTGGAAACGCTGGCCGCACTTGAGGAAGAAGCCCGGGAACCATTCGATTTCATCTTCATCGATGCGGACAAGGAGAACAACAGCGGTTACCTGGACTGGGCCGTCCGGCTGGGCCGGCCCGGGTCCACGGTGGTGCTGGACAATACCGTGTGGGAGGGAGCCATCCTTGACCCCGGGATGGACCCGGTCAACGCGCCGGGAATCATCGACGCGCTGAAACTCCTCGGCGAGCATCCCCGGCTCGATGCCACTGTTATCCAGACGGTGGGCTCGAAAGGCTGGGACGGATTCGCGCTGGCCCGCATCCGGTAGCGCTGTGCTCATTTTGCCGCGCTCGATACTGGAACTGCTAAGTATGCTTAGAATGAATTTTCGGCTGGAGTTCGGCCGGACAGAGAGCAGCAGCGGAGGAAACTGATGAAAGCGTCACCCACCCTGGCCGGCAATCTGCAGACGGTGCTTACCGATCTCATCGAACTGCACCTGCAGGGAAAGCAAGCCCACTGGAACGTTGTGGGCACGAATTTCCGTGACCTGCACCTGCAGCTTGACGAGATTATTGCCGCTGCCCGGCTCTTCGCCGACCAGGCTGCTGAACGCATGCGCGCCCTGCACGCCCTTCCGGATGGCCGCAGCGGCACTGTCTCGGCCGGCAGCCGGCTGGACGAATTTCCCGCAGGGCTGACCTCCACGAAAGAGACGGTCAAGCTCATTACGGCCAGGCTGGAGCGTACGGTCCAGACCATGCGGGATGTCCATGATGAAGTGGATGAGGAGGATCCCACCAGCGCGGACCTGCTCCACGCGGCCATCGAGCGGCTGGAGCAGCTTGCCTGGATGGTCAACGCCGAGACCATGGCGGCCACGGCATCCGTCACCGAGCCGGCAGGCAAGTAGGCGCCGCCGCCCCGATGCCGGAACTCTCCGAAGAACACAGCCCATCACCGGCCGGTAACGCGCCGGCCAGCCCACACACACTGGTCCGGCTGTCCGCGGACGGGGTACGGCCTGGCGGTGTGGATGCCTTGTTCCAGGCCGTCTCCTCGGCCGTCAGCGACGTCCCCGCGTTGCTTGCATTGGCCCGCGACGCCGGGAAGGAGTGGCCGCGGCCCGGCGAAGGCAATACCGGGCTTCTCTGGGAGCTCCTGGCAACGATGGCCGCCATTGACGTCGCTGCTGCCCGCGTCTTCGAGCCGCACCTGGATGCCCTGGCCATCCTTGCGCAGGCGGGCCATGATCCTGCCCATGCCACGGGGACGTGGGGTGTATTCGCCGCGGAAGGTCAAGGCTTCCGGCTCAAGGCGGAAGCCAAGGGTTCCTCGGTTTTGCTCACTGGATCCAAACCCTGGTGCTCCCTGGCCCCGTTGCTTGACCACGCGGTGGTCACGGCCCACACGGACGACGGCGGCCGGGCGGCCTTTGCAGTGGACCTGCGCCACGCCGGCGTGACCTGCGGGGAACCGGCGTGGGTGGCACGGGGTTTGCGGGAAATTCCCAGCGGGCCGGTGCGGTTCGACAGGGTCCCCGCTGAGCCGTTGCAGGGAACCAACTGGTATTTCAGCAGGCCCGGGTTTGCCTGGGGCGGCATGGGTGTGGCCGCGTGCTGGCTTGGCGGGGCTGTCGGCATTGCCCGGGATTACCGGGATTCCCTGCATGCCGGAATTCTTTCAGGCCGGGAGCCTGACCAGATTGCGCTTGCCTCACTCGGCGAACTGGACCGCATCCTTACCTCCACACTGCAGTATTTGGCAGGAACGGCGGAGCGCATTGACCGCCGGGAACGGGACTCCCTGGAACAGGGAACTGCCGGGCAGGGGACCGCCGGGCAGGCATCGGCGTGGAGCGATGCGCTGCGGGTGCGCGGAACCTGTGCCGCCGCCGTCGAACGCGTCTTGTCGGTGGTCGGCAGCAACCGGGGCCCGGCCCCGCTGGCCTTCGACGAGAAGTATGCCAAACGGACGGCCGACCTGGCACTGTACGTCCGCCAGCACCATGGCATGCGCGACGACGCCCAGCTGGGCGCCCTGGCCCTGAAGGGGGACGCGTGGTGGTGACCTTCCTGCACACGGACGAGGGGACTGACGAGTCCGCCTGGGCGGGAGGGGGACTCGCAGTCCTTCCGGAACTTCCGCTGGGTCCGCAGGAGCTGGCCGCCATGAAGTTCCTGGTCCTGGTCGCCCACCCGGACGACGAGACGCTCGGAGCGGGCGGCCTGCTGGCACGGCTTCAAACACTCGGCGCAGAGGTGGAGGTGCTGTTGTTCACGGCAGGGGAGGCCTCACACCCCGCCTCCACCACCGTCTCCCGGGAAGAGCTGACCGCCATCCGCCTGGCAGAGTTCGCAGCTGCCCTCGAATCCCTGGGGCTCAAAGACCGCTGGCGCTACCATGGCCTGCCGGACAGCGGCCTGGCGGAGCACGCCGAGGCCATCACCCGCTGTGTCAGTGAGGCCGCGGCGGGACTGGCCGCACCCGCGGGCCGGCTCGCCATTGTTGCGCCCTACCGGGCCGACGGGCACGGAGACCATGAGGCCCTGGGCGCTGCCGCCGCTTCTGTTGCTGCCGACGGCGGTTATGCCCTGCTGGAGTACCCCATCTGGTACTGGCACTGGGCCGGGCCCGGGCACTCCGACTGGCAGTCCTGGGTACGGCTGCCATTAGAACCGGGCGAAGAGTCCTTAAAGGCGCAGGCCTTGCAGGAGCACACCAGCCAGACGCGGCCCCTTTCGCCGCACCCCGGCGACGAAGTCCTCCTGGATGAGTCCTTCCTGCGCCATTTCTCCCGGCCCTTTGAAACTTTCGCCTGGACTGCTCCGCAGGAGTTTCCGGCCGGAAAGCAGGATGCCGCCGGCAAGGCGCCCCATACCAGCAAGGACGCCCGGCGCATCTTTGACGGTGTCCACTCCAGGGAACCGGACCCCTGGCACTACACCACCAGCTGGTACGAGCGGCGGAAGCGCGCGCTGACGTTGGCAGCGCTGCCCGCCGAACACTATGCCTCCGGGCTGGAGCTCGGCTGCTCCATCGGGATGCTGACAGCCGATCTTGCTGCACGGTGCACGAACCTGCTGGCCGTCGATGCCAGCGGGGCCGCCCTGGAACAGGCAGCCGAACGCCTGGCCCCTTTCCCGGGAGTAGCAGCCAGGCAACTGACGCTTCCCGGTGAGTGGCCCGACGGAAGCTACGACCTTGTGGTGATGTCCGAGGTGGGGTATTACCTCGCCGCCGATGAGCTCGATGTGTTGCTCGAAAGGATCAGGGAATCCGTTGTGCCGGGCGCCGCCCTGGTGCTGTGCCACTGGCGGCATCCCATCTCGGGCTGGGCGCTCGACGGCGAAAGGGTCCACACGCGGGCACGGGACCGTTTGGCGTGGCCCACTGCCGGCCTGTACCGGGAACGCGACTTCCTGCTTGAAACCCTGATAGCGCCCAACGCCTCGGTGCCTGCCCCTTGACGCCTGTTGAGAGGGTGGCCGTGGTAATCCCGGTTCACAATGAGGAAGACCACCTGGACGCCGCCCTCACCGGCGTTACGGCCGCCGCTTCGAGACTGCAGCTGGCCCAGCCTGGAATTGGCGTGCGGGTACTTGTGGTCCTTGACTCCTGCACCGATGGTTCTGCTGCCATTGCAGCCACCTTCACTGCCAGGAACAGCTGTTTTTCTGCCGTGCCGGTCGCCTTCCGCAGCGTCGGGCGGAGCAGGCGTGCCGGGATCTGGCAGGTGCTCGGCGCTTTAAGCGACGACGGTCCTGAGGCCGCGGCAGGACTGTGGCTGGCCAACACTGACGCCGATTCGGTTGTTCCGGACAACTGGCTCGTGGGTCAACTGGAGATAGCTGCAGCGGGGGCCGATGCGGTCCTCGGGTCCGTGGAAGTGGATCCTGCGGGTGTCACGCCGGACTTGCTAAGCCGTTGGGAGTCCATGCACCCGTTCGCGGAAGACCATCCGCATGTGTTCGGAGCAAATTTCGGCATCCGCGGCTCGGCATACCTTCAGGCCGGCGGGTTCCCGCGGCACCTCGCGCATGAGGACCGGGTGCTGGCGGCGCGGCTGCGGGAGAAGGGGTTTGACGTAAGGGCCACTGACACCGTCAGGGTGCGGACCTCGGGCCGGACACAGGCGCGGGCCCCGCAGGGGTTCGGCGCCTACCTGCGCACGCTCGGCATGGACATCGCACTGGCGCCGGAGAATTAGGCCAGCGCGGGACTGGACGGCATAAACGGAAAGGGTCCGCTGCGTTTCCGCAGCGGACCCTTTCCAGGAGGAGGACTAGTCCTTTCGGAATGCGTCCTTGACCTTTTCGCCGGCCTGCTTCAGGTCAGCTTTGGTCTGGTCCATCTGGCCCTCAGTCCGGAGGCTTTCGTCATCAGTTGCCTTACCGGCCGCTTCCTTGGCTTTGCCGCCCATCTTCTCGGCGGCATTGTCAATCTTGTCGTCCAAACCCATGGCATTTCTCCCTTCGGTTTGTGGCCTGCGGCAATGCGCATGCCGTTCTCCCATGCTAGCCAGCCTGGGGTGTTGTTCAACAGGTCGCTGGCTGGATCCGCCAGGCAGTTGTTGGCCGCAAAGCCGGGGGATGCTCAGACCAGGTCAGGGGCGCTGGCCACGATGTAGTCCGCGGCCGCGGGTCCGGTCATCGACAGGTTGTTGCTGTCCGGGTTGATTTCGTGTGTCTGCAACGCCGCCCACAGTGCTTCCGGCGGCTGGAGCGAAGCCTTGTGGAGAAGGCACCAACTGGTGTAGAGACCGTACAGCTCATCGCGTCCGAGGCCAAGGCCCGGTTCCCTGTCCGCGACAACTGCTTCGGCAAGAAATTCTTCAAAATGTGTAGCAGGCATGTTCGCTCATTCGGGTTCGACCGTGATGCCGCCGTTTCTGCTTCAGCGGCCCTGCCCGGCCCAGAAAGGCCTTGCAGAATAATCATGAAGGTATGGCAGGCGGCACACTTTGTCCAGTTAGGCCGTCCACCCAGGCCAGGGATTCCGTCCTGAATCGAGGGGGCCGACGGCGACTGGGGGGACTGGCCTCGGTCTCAGAAGAGGCCATCTCGCCGCCGGCCCCGCCTACACCCGGGCCACCATGCCAAACCCGGGAAGATAACAGGACCTCCGCTATCAATTTTCCCCTATCTTGGAAGTCCTGCCTAGCCCCCGGCGGCGGGCCCCGGCAGCGCTCCTGCCGGGGCCCGGTTGCCGTTAGTTCTTCTCGGTGCTTTCTCCGCCGTGGGCGCGGTCCCGGACTTTGTCCCGGACCCTTTCCCGGTGCGGCTCTGTAGGCTGGGCATCGTTCTTGCCGCCGACGTCATTCCCACCGGAAGCCTCATCCTGGCCGTTGGCGGCGCTGTATTTCTCGCGGAGCTCGCGGCCGTGCCTGATGTCTTCCTCTTCCTGTTTCTGCAACTTTTCGCTCTTCTTCGTGTCCCGCGGCGGCAGCTGAATGGTTTCCTCCGCCTCAATGCCGGCCTGCAGCTGCCTTCCCCGCTCCATCTCGGCGTCGAACTCCGCGCCGAATAGCAGGGACATGTTCAGGATCCACAGCCACAGGAGCATGACGATGACGCCGCCAAGGGCGCCATAGGTCTTGTTGTAGTTTCCAAAGTTGCCCACGTAGAACCCGAAGCCAAGGGAGGCCAGCAGGAAGACGAACAGTGCGATGCCGGAGCCCATGCTCATCCACTTGAACTTGGGCTGCTTGACGTTGGGTGTTGCGTAGTACAGTACGGCGATGATGGCGACGATAAGCGCGATCATCACCGGCCACTTGGCAATGTTCCATACGGTCAGGAAAACGCCACTGAGGCCGATCAGGCCGCCCACGGCCTCTGCCACCGGGCCGCTGAGCACCAGCATGCCGGCCAGGACGGCAACAATAACCACAGCCAGGAGCGTGACCACCAGCATTGTGCCGCGCAGCTTGATGAAGGGCCTGCCTTCATCCACCTCGTAGACCCGGTTCATTGCCCGGCCAAAAGCGCCCACGTACCCGGAAGCCGACCACAGTGCGGTGGCAAGGCCGATGACCAGGGTGAATCCTGCCGCTGGGGCGTTTGCCAGGTCTTGCACCACCCCGCCTACCGTGTCAACAGTCTCGGCCGGGACAAAACCGCTGACGATTTGCAGGAGCGCATTGGTGGTCTTCTGCGGGTCGCCAAAGAGCCCTATCAGGGACACAAGCGCCAGGATGGCCGGAAACAGCGACAAGACCGCGTAGTAGGTCAGGGCTGCGGCGAGGTCAGGGCACTGGTCCTTGGTGAACTCGCGCAGCGTCTTCTTGGCGATGTATTTCCAGTTTGGCTTGTCTAATTCCTTGGGGCTATCCGGCTTCCTGGAGTCGTCCGGATCCGGTGCCTGGCCCGCCTTGGCGGTGCTGGTTTCGGAAGAGTCGTGAGTGGCCATGGGGTGTCCTCTCGATTGGGGCCTGAACCTGACAGGCCGGCTCCGCGGGTTGGCGGGGCCGGCCTGTCAGTGGTGCTTATGTGCCTTTGCGGCGCGCCTATTGCCATGCGGGTGCCACGGCGGGCCGTTGGGTGTTTGGCCTAGGTGTTTTTGACGTTGGAGGTGGCGTCGGTGGCGCGGTCTTTGACGTCGGTGGCGGCGTGTTGGCCTTCGGTTTTGACGTTTTGGGCGGCGTCGGTGGCGGTGGCTTTGACGTTTTCCATGGCTTGCTGGGCGGGTTCCTTGAGGTCCTGGGCCATGTCCTTGGCGGCGTCGGTGACCTGGGTGGCGAGGGGCTCGGCGGCGGTCTTGAGCTGCTGGGCTGCCTCGCGTTCCTTGTCGCTGGCGGGGATCAGGGAGGAGATGAGCATCCCGGCGCCGAACGCGATCAGGCCCGCGGCCAGGGGTTGCCCTGGGTTTTGGCTTTGACCTGGTCCGGGGCGTGGGAGATCGCGGTGCCGGCGTCGGACAGCGTGGAGGCCACGTTGTCCCTGGCCCCGTGCAGGGTGTCCCCGGTGGAGTGCATCGCGTTGCTGGTGTGCCCGGCGCCGGAGTGCATCCGGTCCTGAACGGTGTTGGTGGCTGAGTCTGCTGTGCCCATGATTTTCTCCTTCACGCCGGTGACCGCGTCTTTTACTTTGTCGGTTTGGCGGTGGACGATGTTGGACGGGGTGACTTTGTCGGCGACCGCGTCAACGTTGGTGCCCAGGCGGGCGCGGGTGGCTTCTATGTCTGAACGGATTGCGTCCGGATTATCGCTCATCGGTTTACCTCACCTGGTTTTAGGGTTGGGGGAATTTCGGACAGGGTCTCGCCGGTCTGGGGCAGGCCCTTGATCTGTTTGAGTTCCTTGCGCCCGATCGAGGCCAGGACCGCGGCGGTGATGCCCCAGACCACGGCGACGATCAGGGCGGCCCAGCCCAGGGGCATCAGGGCGCCGAGGGCGAACATCAGGGCCAGGGACAGGAAGACGAGCACGAAGTGCCCGGCCACGCCTGCGCCGGCGAGCATGCCCGAGCCCTTGCCGGCCTTGTCCGCGGATTGTTTGAGTTCGGCCTTGGCGAGTTCCACTTCCTGGCGCATCAGCGTGGACAGGTCGCGGGTCACGTCCCCGAGCAGCTCACCCAGCGAGGCGTTATCAGCCTTCAGGTGCGCCTCGCTCGGCGGCATCTCCGGAATAGAACTACTCATCACAGCCCGCCAGACTGGCCATCCCTGGAGCGGTCCCGGGTGAGGGGATCACCTGCCATAGGATCGTCGGCGAGGTCTCGGTTGCCAAGCGGATCGTCGGCAACCCGGTTTCCGGACCACGGTTCTTCAACCAGCTGGGGGCTGTCCAGTGCGCTGGCCGGACGCGTTGGCTCCCCGTAGCCGCTGCCGGGAGCGCCGCCGTCGTACCCTGCGGTGGTGGTGGCCGGCCCGGGAAGCTGGACCGGAGGAGGCGGCACTGTCCCGCCTGCCGGTGCATACGACTCGGTGTACTGGTCCCCGTACTGCGTACCGGAATACCCGGCGCCCGGGTACTGGCCGGCAAGGCCGGCCGTGGTGGTGCCCGTGCCGTACGAGCTTTCGGGGGCCCCTGCAGTCAGTCCGCGGGTGAGGCGTCCGGCCAGGACGCCTGCGCCGGCTGCGACCAGCAGGAACGTGCCGGGGCGGTTGCGGGCGAACCTCTGGACTTCGCCGAGAAGGTCCCCCGGCTGCTTGGTCTCAAGCCAGGAGGCTACCGTTTCGGTGGTGCTGGCAGCCTGACGGACCAGGTCGCTGGCCACGCCCTGCTGGTCCGGTGCAGCGGCCATGCTCTGCAGCTGGCTGGAAATGGAGCGGATGCCTTCCGCTGCCTTCTGCTGCTGCGTTCCCGCCTGGCTTGTCAGGCCCGACTTCGCCTGGTGCAAAAGATCCTGCGCACTGGTCTTCGCCTCGGAGGCCACATGCGCGGCTTCCTCCTTGGCGGTCTGGGCAACGCCCTGGGCGGAATCCTTGGCCGTGCGCGCAACGTCTGCTGCTTCTTCCCTTGCCGCATCCTTGCGGGAAGCCCCGGAGATGTCGCCGGTCTGGGTTTGGCCATAAGGGGGAGTGGCGGCGGACGGGAAGGTGGCGGCGGACCGCTCACCCGGAATTCCTGTGGAGGCCGGCGGGGCCGTGTAGGCGGGGTCCTCGGGCCATTGGTTCTCTGTCATCTTCGCTCTCTCTTTCCAAGAAGGCCGGTTGTTGATCAAGAACCAGCAATACTGGCCGTAAAATAATAAGCATGATTACTAATAAAAGGTAAGTACCCTTGCTAAGCGAGTTGCATTAGGTTCCAAAAGAGTCGACCGGTAAGGCGATCGCCTGCCGGGTACATCGAAGTGGAAAGTGGTGGGTAGGTTGGAAACAGCTCCATGGATTTGGGTATTGGTTGCCGTCGTTGTGGTGGTGCTGGTGGTTCTGCTGTTGCTGGCAAGCGGGCGGCGCCGCAAGGCGATGCAGCAGAAGCGGGATGACGCACATCGGGAGAAGGCGGCTGAAATCCGCCGCGAGGCCGAGGCCAAGGAGCTCGATGCCCGCGAGCGCGAAGCGAAGGCGATCCGGGCCAGGGCGGATGCGGAGCAGGCGCAGGTGGATGCGGCGCGGTTGCGCCAGCAGGCGGACCAGCAGGCCACGGAGGCCAAGTCGCTCCGCGACGACGTGAACGAACGGACACGCAAAGCCGACGAGCTTGACCCTGACGTCACCTTGGACCCCGACGGCAGGGGCGACCGGCGCGACCGTGCCCACCGCGACGGTGCCCACCGCGACGGTGCCGGCCATGCAGACCGTGAGTACGCCGACCGTGAAGACACCCGCCACGCCAACCGCGAGGGTGCCAACCGTGAGGGCGCCGCAGGCGGCCGGGCTGACACTGCCGGGGGCCCGGCATTACGTGATGAAGCCCGCCCCGACGCTGAGCGCACCGACGCGGACCGCACTGACGTTGACCGCACCAATGTTGACCGAGCCGACGTTGACCGGGACGGCCGGCGCAACGAGGGCCCCAATCCTGCCGGGGGTGCCCACGGGGACAGGCAGAATCCCCGCCCGGGCATCTAGTCCGCGGGCGAAGGAACGTTCCTCGGTTTCAGGACGGGGGAGGGAGCAACTCCTTCCCCCGTTCCCATGCCCGCCAGTACCTCGGTGACTGCCTCGGTGGATGAGAGCCGGGGTTCCCAGCCAAGTATCCGCCGTGCCCGGCCAGTGTCCATGACGGGGGCTCCGGCCGCCATCTCAATCCACCCGGAGTCTGTGGGCTGGAGCCGCAGCCTCCATGCCGCACCAACGACGGCGTGGAGCAGTCCCATGGGGATGGGCAGGATCCTTCGGGCCCGCAGGATGCGGGCAAGTTCCTGGGGTGTCAGGACGGGTTCGGCTGCAACGTTGAATGCCCCGGAGGCGCGCTGGTCAATGACGCGCCAGTAGGCATCAGCCACATCGTCGGCGTGGACCGCCTGGAAGATGAGGTCCTCCGGGACTGGCAGGACAGGCACCCGCAGCCTCCCCGGCAGGAGCCTTGGGATGAGCGGCCCCAGGAAATATCTCCCGATCTCGCTCCCGGCGTCGCGCTGGAAGATCAGGGCCGGGCGCAGCCTGGCTACGAAGATGCCCGGCTCCGCTGACATGAAAGCGTCCAGGGCTTCTTCCTGCTCCGCCTTGTGCCGGCTGTAGTGTGAACCCGGCATGCCCCGGGCAGGCCACGACTCATCCGTCCGGCGATCCTTGGGAGCCTTGCTGTAGGCGCCCACGGACGACGCGCAGACCACCTGTTTCACGCCGGCCTTCCCGGCTGCGGCAAGGACGTTCCTGGTGCCGGTGACGTTGGTCCGGTACAGCTGCTCAAGGTCCCGGTTGGGCTGGATCTGCCATGCCAGGTGAACGACGGCGTCCACTCCTGCCAGCGCAGCGTCCAGCAGGGGCCGGTCGCTCGCCAGGCCCACGTCAAGGGTGTGCCACTCCACCCCTGAATAGGGTGCCCGGCTGGTGTCCGGACGGCGCCTGCTGATCCCCGTCAACTGCAGGCTTCCCGGTTTTTGGGACAACTCCGCCTGCAGCTTGCGCAGCAGGGCCGTTCCCGCGTTTCCGCTGGCTCCGGTGATGGCGATGTGCATTGGCAGGGACTCCTTGGCGTGGCCGGCTAGTACCGCTTACAGGGCGAGCCTACAACCGGGAGGGATTGTTTTATAAGCAACCTTATGATTTCCTTCTTCTGAGTCTTGCCGCAGGCTTTCGGACCCCCGACCCGAGGGAACCAACGACAATGCCCGAATACCTTCCCGCACTTGCCGCGGATACTACGGCCGCCCACCAACATCAGCCCGAATTCATGGGAAATAGCCCGTCCCGGGCCAAAATGGGACGGCTGCGCCAGACCTTCGAAAACGATCTTGTGCTTGGCTACCTGGACCTGGCCGAGGCCCTGGCCGCCCGCTTCGAGGCCCGCGGACGCGAGCGCGCCGACCTGAACCAGGTGGCCTATCTGGGGCTGGTCAAGGCGGCCCGCGGCTTTGACCAGTCAAAGGGCGAGAGCTTCCCCGCCTACGCTGCCCCCACCATCACCGGGGAACTCAAGCGGTACCTCCGCGACCGCACCTGGGTGGTCCGGCCGCCCAGGCACATCCAGGACCTGCGTTCCCGGATGTTCCGGGCCGAGCCGGAGCTGACCCAGTCGCTGGGACGGAACCCCAGTGTGGCCGAACTTGCAGGGGCGCTCGATGAGGATCCGGCCGCAGTGCAGGAGGCCATCTCGGCGTCCAGCAGCATGCACCCGGACTCCCTGGACGCCGTCAACCCGCATTCGGACGCGCCGTCCATCGGTGAAGTGCTGGCATGCCCCGAAACGCCGCTGGAACGCCTGGAGGAGCTCGCCTGCCTGCGCGACGCGATCCAGGACCTGGACACAGCGGACCGGGAGCTCCTCTACCGCCGTTACTTCTGCGAGGAGACCCAGGTGCAGCTGGGGAAGCGGCTGGGCATGTCCCAGATGCAGGTCTCACGGCGCCTTGCCAAAGTCCTGGTGGAGCTCCAGCGAAGGCTTGAGGGAAGCTTGCACCCGCGGGAACTGGACGCAGTCCGAGGGAAAACAGTCCACGGAACCGGAAGCCATGGCGCAGGTAGGGCAACGGCCTCCGAAGCGTGCTTGCGGGCCCTCCACGGGCCGGGCAATCCTGCCTGGCCGGGCCGGAACCCGGCCCGCAGGGGCACCGCCCAGGCCAGGAAGAAGTAGCAGCCACGCTCCCGCCGGAGCACCGAAGCCGGCCCTCCCCGGGACCGCACGGGAGAAGCCGCAGCAGGCAATCGCAGCGCTATCTTGCCTGCTCAGTGGCTTGGCGCCAAAAGCGGCCGGCAGGTGAGAAAACCGTCCGGCCCCGTTTAGGGGCAGCGGCAGAGGGGAACAGGGAGGGCATGGGAAGCACCGCAACATCCAGGCTCAGGGCTGTCCTTTTCGACCGGGACGGAACGCTGGTGGTCGACGTCCCCTACAACGGGAACCCCGACCTTGTCCGGCCAATGCCCGGCGCCAAAGCCGTGCTTGACGCCCTGCGGTCCGAGGGCATTGCCACCGGCGTCGTCAGCAACCAGTCAGGCATTGCCCGCGGCATGATCACTGCCGCCGAAGTGGCCAGTGTCAATGCAAGGGTGGACGAACTGCTGGGCCCCTTCGACGTGTGGGAAGTCTGTCCCCATGCCGAGCAGGATGGCTGCCCTTGCCGGAAGCCGGCGCCGGGCATGGTCCACAGCGCATGCCGGAAACTCGGCATCCGGGAGGCTGAGGCCGCGCTGATCGGTGACATCGGCGCGGACGTGCGGGCCGCGGAGGCAGCCGGCGCCACTGGAGTGCTGGTCCCGACGCACGTGACCCTTGCCGGTGAAGTGGCTGAAGCCCGCCTGGTGGCGCAGGACCTTGCGGGCGCCGTGCTCCTGCTGCAGGAGGGGCGGTAATGGGGCGCGTCCTGGTGGCGCGCCTGGACAGCATGGGCGACGTCCTGCTGGCCGGTCCTGCAGTCAGGGCCGTAGCCAACGGCAGGATCCCGGACGGCAGCAGGCCCAACCACGTCGTCTTGCTGTGCGGCAGGCAGGGGGAGGCGGCGGCCGGCGTGCTGCCGGGAGCCGCTGAGGTCTACAGCTGGGACAGCCCGTGGATCATGAATCCCGCCCCAAAGATGACCGGACCGCACGCCGACAGGCTGATTGAGTATGTCCGGAACTCCAGGATTACCGAAGCCGTCATCCTCACCTCCTTCCATCAGTCGCCCCTTCCGCTGGCGCTTTTGCTGCGGCTGGCGGGCGTTGAGCGCATCACGGGGGCTTCCACCGACTACGCGGGATCCCTCCTGGACGTCCGGCTCAAACCGGGGGAGGACTTCCCCGAGGACCAGCCCGAGGCGGAACGCGCCCTGGGCATCGCCGAGGCCGCCGGCTTCAGGCTCCCGGCCGGCGACGACGGCAAGCTGCACCTGGCATCCGTGCCGGATGTCCGGGACCTGGTGGGCGGGGAGCCTTATGTGGTGGTCCACCCCGGCGCGGCCGTTCCCGCGAGGGCCTGGCCGCCGCTGCACCACGCGGCCGCCGTCGAACTCCTCCAAGGCGCAGGGCACCGCGTGGTGGTGACGGGCGGTCCGGGGGAAACGTCGCTGACCGCCACGGTGGCCGGGCCCTCAGCATTGGACCTTGGCGGCCGAACGGACCTGCACACACTGGCCGGTGTCATGGCAGGGGCGGAGGCGGTGGTCACCGGCAACACCGGTCCGGCGCATCTCGCGGCCGCCGTGGGCACACCCGTTGCCTGCCTCTTTTCGCCGGTGGTTCCGGCCATCCGCTGGGCGCCGTACGGGGTTCCGCTGGAACTCCTGGGGGACCAGAACGCAGCCTGCCGGATGACCCGCGCCCGCGTCTGCCCGGTCCCGGGCCACCCCTGCCTGGACTCCGTTTCCCCCGAGGACGTGGTGGCGGCGGTGGAGCGCCTGATGGGCGGAGTGAGCTCTTTCAGTACCCACGTCAGCACCCGTAGAAAGGCCCGCAACAGATGAAGATCCTGCTCTGGCATGTCCACGGTTCCTGGACGGACGCCTTTGTGCGCGGCCGTCATGAGTTCCTCCTTCCCGTCCTGCCGGGCGGCGGACCCTGGGGGCTTGGCCGTGCCGGCAGGGACTGGCCGGCATCTGTGCGGGAGGTGGACCTCGCAGCGCTGGACCCGGAGGAGGTTGACGCCGTCGTCCTTCAACGCCCGGAAGAAATCGACGAAGTTGCCCGGCTGCTGGGCCGCCGGCCAGGCGCGGACCTGCCTGCCGTGTACGTGGAGCACAACACCCCCAAGGGCGATTTCCCCAATACCCGCCACCCGCTTGCGGACCAGCGCAGCATCCCGTTGGTCCACGTGACGCACTTCAACAGGCTGGCCTGGGACAACGGCTCTGCGGCTGCAACGGTGGTCGAGCACGGAATCCCGGACCCCGGACAGCTCTACACGGGGGAACTGCCCGAACTGGGGGTGGTGGTGAATGAACCCATCCGGCGCGGACGCGTTACCGGAACGGACCTGCTGCCCGCCTTCGCGTCGGTGGCGCCGCTGCAGGTCTTTGGCATGAAGACCGACGGCCTGGCCGCCGCCACCGGGATAGCAGAGTCCCGGCTGATCCCGAGGGGCGACCTGAAGACCCGGGAACTGCACCGTGAACTGGCCAGGTGCCGGGTGTACATCCACCCGATGCGCTGGACTTCCCTGGGGCTGTCCCTCCTGGAGGCCATGCACCTGGGCATGCCGGTGGTTGCCCTGGCCACCACCGAAGCGCCCCGCGCGGTGCCGCCGGAAGCCGGCGCCGTCTCTGCCGACATCGACGAACTGCTCCGCTGCGCGCAGCGGCTGGTGGCCAATCCGGAGGAAGCACGACGGCGGGGCGTCGCCGCCCGCGAGGCTGCACTGGAACGCTACGGCCTGGGCAGGTTCCAGGACCGCTGGGATGAGGTCCTGGCGGACCTCGTTGTCATCAAGTCCAGCCACCGCCACAACGAACGCCCGGACGAGCGGATCCTTGTTCCGGCGCGGGAGAGGAAGACCCCATGAGAATCTCGATGATTTCCGAGCACGCCAGTCCCCTGGCGGCACTCGGCGGAGTGGACGCCGGCGGGCAGAACGTGCACGTCGCGGCGCTGTCCGAAGCCCTTGCCAGGCGGGGCCACCACGTCACCGTCTACACCCGCAGGGATGCAACGGGGCTTCCCGCCAGGGTCCGGGTGGGCAGCCGCCTTGAGGTGGTCCACGTGGATGCGGGACCGCCGCGCCATGTCCCCAAGGACGAACTGCTGCCCTTCATGGGCGACCTGGCCGACGGCGTGGCCGGGGACTGGAGCCCGCGGCCGCCGGATGTGGTGCACGGCCACTTCTGGATGTCCGGCCTGGCCGCCCTGGACGCAGCAAGGCGCCCGGATGCCGGGTACCGCATTCCCGTCATCCAGACCTTCCATGCCCTCGGCACCGTCAAGCGGCGGCACCAGGGCGCAGAGGACACCAGCCCGCAGGAACGCCGCTGGCTTGAACCAGGCGTGGGCCGGTCCGCGGACCGGATCATTGCCACCTGCTCGGACGAGGTGTTTGAGCTCAAGGCCATGGGCATCAGCACCGCCAAGATCTCGATCGCCCCCTGCGGTGTGGACCTGGGCTTTTTCTCCGCTGAGGGACCCGTGGATGCCCGCGCGCGCCGGCACCGCATCCTGTCGGTGGGCCGCCTGGTGCCGCGCAAGGGCGTGGATTTGGTGATCAAGGCGCTGCCGTACCTGCGCGAGGCGGGGTTCGACGACGTCGAGCTCCTGATAGTGGGCGGCGGCGGGGACTCCGGGGCGCTCCATGCCGATCCCGAAGTGCGCCGCCTGATGAATCTTGCGGCCGAATTGGGGGTCTCGGAGCAGGTGAGGCTGCAGGGCCAGGTGCCGCGGGGGGCGATGCCGGGGATTTTCCGCAGTGCCGATGCCGTGGTGTGCGCCCCCTGGTATGAGCCCTTCGGCATTGTTCCGCTGGAGGCCATGGCCTGCGGCGTCCCGGTGGTGGCCGCGGCCGTGGGCGGCCTCCGTGACACCGTGGTGGACCACGGGACCGGGCTGCACGTGCCGCCGCGGGATCCCGAGGCCATCGCGTCCGCCCTTGCCATGCTGCTGGACAACCCCACGCTGCGGGCGGAGCTCGGAAATGCGGGCAAGCTCCGGGCCCGCACCAGGTACTCATGGGACAGGGTGGCCGCCGAGACCGAAAAGGCCTATCAGCTGGCCATGGCGGGGGCTCCCGCCAGCCTTGCCCCGATGGAAGGAGCGGCACTGTGACGGCGGAATGGTCCCTTCGTGAAACCGACCTGCGGATGTTGGACGCCCCGCCGGCCCTGCCCGCGGCGCTGCCCGGATCCGGCTTTGTGGACCCGGTCAGCTCGGACATCGTGTTGACGCACCTGGACAACGTGATGCCGGCGCTGGATTCGCTGCGGAGCCAGTCCAGCCGCCTTGCCGCCTGGGGCGTGGAGCTGGCCCAGCGCCTGCTGCGCGGGCAGCGGCTGCTCGCAGCCGGAAACGGCGGTTCAGCGGCTGAAGCGCAACACCTGACTGCCGAGCTGGTGGGCAGGTTCGACGGCGAACGCGTCCCTTTCTCCGCGATCTCGCTGCATGCCGAATCCTCGGCAGTAACCGCGATCGCCAACGACTACGGCTTCGACGACGTCTTCGCGCGGCAGGTGCGCGCGCACGGCCGGTCCGGCGACGTGCTCATGCTGCTGTCCACCAGCGGCAAGAGCGCCAACCTGCTGCGCGCGGCGGAAGTTGCCGCCCGGCTGAACATCACCACCTGGGCGCTGACCGGCGTCGGCCCCAATCCCTTGGCCGATGCCTGCGATGAAGCCGTGATGGTCGACGCCCTCAACGCCAACGCCCAGGAAGGGCACCTGATCGCCCTGCATGCGATGTGCCGCGCCTTTGACCTGGAAGTGGGCCGGCGCAGCGGCGCCGATGCCGCCCTGTCACTGCGGGGAGGCCGGCCATGAGGATCGTCGTGGTGGGCGACGTCATGCTGGACGTGGACCTGTCCGGCGACGCCACCCGGCTCAGCCCCGATGCGCCCGTTCCCGTAGTGGACGTTTCCGGCGTGAAGCGGCGTGCCGGCGGTGCGGGCCTGGTGGCGCGGATGCTCGCCCAGGACGGCTGGCCCGTGACGCTGGTGACGGTCCTGGGCGATGACGACGCCGGCCGACAGCTGGAATCGCACCTCACCGGAATGCGGCTGGTTACCGGTCCCAGCGGTTATGCCTCGCCGGTCAAGACCCGGGTCAGGGCAGGATCGCACCCGGTGGTCCGCTTCGACCAGGGCTGCGGGGAGGTCCCCATCCCGGACGCCAGCCCGGCCATGCTCCGCGCCGTCGAGATGGCCGGCGCGATTGTCGTGGCCGACTACGGCAGGGGCCTGGCGGCAAATCCGCAGCTCCGCGACCTCCTGGCCCGGCTGGCCGGCACCATCCCCATCATCTGGGATCCGCATCCCGCCGGCCCGGATCCCGTGCCGGGCGTCGCCGTGGTGACCCCCAACCTCGCAGAGGCGAGCAAAGCGGCCCAGGCATTGGCGGGGGAACGCCGGCAGGCCCCGGTGCCCGGCGGCCCTCGCCGGGATGTCCACGGGCTGGAAGGGCATTCGCCGGACAGCCGGCCGGAGGACCCGGCTGTCCGGGCCGGAAGGATCCTATTGGAGCACTGGCAAAGCCGCGCCGTCCTGGTGACCAAGGGCGAACACGGCGCGGTGCTGCTGCGGGCAGGCGGTAATTCCCCGGATCCCGTGCCGGCGCCCCGGGTGGAAGCGGGCGATCCCTGCGGTGCGGGCGACCGGCTCGCGGCCAGCCTGGCCGTGCACCTCCTGGCGGGCAGGGACCTCGGGGAGGCCGCCAGGCTCGCAGTCCATGATGCCGCCGACTTCCTGGCCAACGGGGGAGTGTCCGCCTTGCCGGACCCCGGCTCCCGCCCCGACGCCGACGCCGCTTCCGAGGCCGGCTCCGACGCCCCGATTGCGGCACCGCTGAGGCCCCGGACCCCTGTGGGCGGCAAGCGGCGGATCAGCGAACCGCTCCTGCTGGCCCGGGTGATGCGGGACAACGGCGGCAAGGTAGTGGCGACCGGCGGCTGCTTCGACCTCCTGCACGCAGGCCATGTCAGGTCCCTTGCGGCCGCGCGCGAACTGGGGGACTGCCTGATCGTCTGCCTCAACTCCGATGATTCGGTGCGCCGGCTCAAGGGCCCGGACCGGCCCATCATCGGCCAACAGGACAGGGCCGAGCTGCTGCTGGCCATGGAATGCGTGGACGCCGTGATGATCTTCGATGAAGACACCCCGGAAGCGGCCCTGGAGCGCCTTCGCCCCGACATCTGGGTCAAGGGCGGCGACTACAAGGGCGCCCGCCTCCCGGAGGCCGACCTCGTGGAGAAGTGGGGCGGGCGCTGCCTAACCGTTCCCTACCACCCCGCCCGTTCCACCACCGGACTGGCCCACGCCCTCGCCAAGGTGAGCTGACCGGCCGCCGGCCGCCCACCCGCCCCAAAGTTTGTATTCCCCAGTGAAAGGAACACCATGACTGCAGAAGTGAATGTGACTGCCCCGAACACCCCCGGCCGCGTGCTCGTAACGGGAGGTGCCTCCGGACTGGGGGCCGCCGTCGTCGACGCCGTCCTCAAGGCGGGCGGCACGCCCGTGGTGCTGGACCGGGACATCAGCAACGTCTCCGGCGTGAAGGCCTTTGAAGTGGACGTCGCGGACCGTGCGGCCGTGGAAGCCGCCGTCAAGGAAGCCGCCGAATCGCTGGGGGGACTGGAAGCCGTAGTCACCGCAGCCGGCATCGACCGCTGCGGCAAGCTGGCCGACGTCGAAGCCACCGAGTGGGAGAAGGTGATCGGCGTCAACCTGATGGGCACGGTGTCCGTCGTCCGGGCTGCGCTGCCCTACCTCAAGGCGACCCACGGCCGGGTGGTGACCGTTGCCTCCACCCTGGGCAAGCGCGCGGTGGCCGATGCGACGGCCTACTGCGCCTCGAAGTTCGGCGTGGTGGGCTTCAGCCACGCGCTCGCTGCCGAGACCGGCGGAGAGATTGGCGTGACCACCATGATCCCCGGCGGCATGAAGACGCGCTTCTTTGATGACCGCACCGAGCAGTACAAGCCCCAGGACGATTCCCGCCTCAACGACCCCGCCAATACGGCGCAGGCCATTCTGTTCGCGCTGAACCAGCCCACGGGCTGCGAGGTCCGCGAAATGCTGGTCTGCCACGAGGAAGAGGGCTCCTGGCCCTAAAGGCAACAGACCACAAGACCGGAAACGACGGGAGGGACACCATGCCTACCACTGCCATCGAAACAACAACGGACCAAAAATCAGCCGCGCCGGCCGGAATCACCATCCGCAACCCGCGCACCGGCGAGGTCCTCTGGACCGTGCCCGAGGCCGAACCGGACGCCGTGGCCCGGGCGGTGGAGGTAGCACGCAGCGCTTCGCCGGACTGGGCTTCCACGGCCCCGGCTGAGCGGGGGGCCGCGCTCAAGGCGGCAGCACGCGCGCTCGAGGCTGCCGCCCGGGAACTGGCTGGACTGAATGCCAGCGAAACGGGC
Source organism: Pseudarthrobacter sp. GA104 (assembly GCF_009741265.1). Lineage (GTDB taxonomy): Bacteria > Actinomycetota > Actinomycetes > Actinomycetales > Micrococcaceae > Arthrobacter. The sequence goes on along the minus strand of NZ_WOWL01000001.1, from coordinate 1,689,353 downwards.
CGGCCGGTGGACGAGTCGCTGGCGGGGATCGCTGCCGGAGTTTCCACCCTGGAGCAGTATGCCGAACTCGGTCCGGTCCACCGCGGACTCAGCCTTCGCGGCAATGCGCTGGCCTCGGATTACACGGTGGCGGAGCCGCGGGGAGTGGCAGCGCTCCTCACCCCGTGGAATGATCCCGTGGCGGTGGCGTGCGGCCTGATCGGCGCGGCGCTGGTCACCGGCAACACGGTGATCCACAAACCCAGCGAACGCTGCCCGCGGCTCGGCGAAGCCCTGGGGGAGGTCCTGGCGCCGGCGTTCCCGCCGGGTGCCTTCCAGACAATTTCGGGCGGGGCAGGCGTTGGCGCGCTTCTGGCACAGGCGGAAGTGGACGTCATCGCGCACGTGGGCTCCAGCGCCGCCGGTGCCCGCATTGCCACGGCCGGAGCCCTGACCGGCGCGCATGTCATCCGGGAAAACGGGGGGAACGATCCCCTGCTGGTGGACCGCGACGTCGATCCTGTGTGGGCGGCGGAGCAGGCGGCAATCGGTGCCTTCAGCAACAGCGGCCAGATCTGCGTGGCGGTTGAACGGATCTACGTCCACGAGGACATCGCCACCGAGTTTTGTGCCGCCCTGGAGGCGGAGGCAGCACTCCGCAACGGCAACAGCACGGTGGCCCCGCTGGTGGACGGGCGGATGCGGGACGCCGTCCACGCCCACGTGGCCGACGCGCTGCAGCAGGGCGCCCACGCTGTGGAGGGCGGCGCCCTTCCGGACGGTCCGGGCTCCTTCTACCCAGCCACGGTGCTGACCGGATGCACCGAGGCGATGGAGGTCATGAGGGAAGAAACGTTCGGGCCGGTTGCCCCGGTGCAGGTGGTGGAAACGTTCGACGACGGCCTGCGGCTCGCGTGCAGCGGCAGGTATGGACTCGCTGCCACGGTCCTGTCCGGCAATATCGCCCACATCCAGCAGGCGGTGGCCGCCCTTCCCGTGGGCACCGTCAAGATCAACGAGGTGTTCGGCGGTGCCCCCGGCGGCGCGGCCCAGCCCCGCGGCATCAGCGGCGCCGGTTTCGGCTACGGCCCGGAACTGCTGGATGAATTCAGCCGGGTGAAAGTAGTGCACATAGCAGCGCCGCCGGCCGCGGACCCCCGCAAGGACCGGTCGTGAGCACGTTGCCGGAAGCCGGGGACCTCTCGCAGCAGCGGGCACTCGCCGAGTGGCTTCCCGGGCGGCTGGCGGCGGAAAAGCCGGCCATCCTGGTGATTGGTGACGTGATGCTGGACGGCTGGTGGAGCGGCAGCATCGAGCGGCTGTGCCGTGAGGCACCCGCACCTGTCGTGGACATCCAGTCCCGCGAGTCAGTGCCCGGCGGGGCGGCCAACACTGCAATGAACCTGGCCGCCCTCGGGGCGAGGGTGTCCGTTGCCGGCATCATCGGAACGGACGACGCCGGCGCGGACCTCCGGAACCAGCTGGTGGCGGCGGGGATCGACGTCACCTACCTGCTGGACCACCCGGACATGGTCACCACCACCAAGATCCGGATCAGCAGCGGCGGCCAGGTGATGCTGCGCATCGACGACGCGGCCAAGTCTGTGCCCGTCGAAGCGCTGGCGGAGCTGGCCGCGTCGGTGCGGGCCGCCGTCGAACACCAGGACTCGGTGTTGGTCTGCGATTACGGCACCGGCGTCCTGGCGGACCCTGTCCGCCGTGGCCTGGAAGAGGCCCTGGCGGGCAAAGGGCGCGGGGATGGCGAAGGGCGCCCACTGCTGGTGGTTGATTCGCACGATCCCCGACCCTGGGCGCCGCTCCGTCCGGACCTGGTGACGCCCAACGCGCAGGAAACGGCGCGGATGCTGGACGTGCGGCTGCCCGAGGGGCAGGACAGGGTGGCCGAGGTGGGCAGGCACGCGGATGCGCTGCTGCAGGCTACGGGCGCAAGGGCGGTGGTGGTCACGCTGGACCGTGACGGCACCGTCCTGCTAAGGCCCGACGGCGTCACGCACCGGACGTGGGCCCGTCCGGCGGCGGAGAAGCAGGCGTCGGGAGCCGGCGACACTTTTGTGGCCGCCCTGACCCTGGCCCGTTCAGCGGGCCTGCCGTTGACGGCGGGCCTGGACCTGGCCCAGTCCGCTGCGGACGTGGTGGTGCACCAGCCAGGCACGTCGGTCTGCAGCACGGCACAGCTCAGCCGCTACCTGAAGGCGTTCGCGGACACTGCCCTGGGTGCGGATGAACTGGAACGGCAGTTGGAACTGCACCGGGCCGAGGGCCAGCGGATCGTGCTGACCAACGGCTGCTTCGATGTGCTGCACAGCGGCCACACCCGGTACCTCAACCAGGCCAAGCAGCTGGGCGACATCCTGGTGGTGGCGCTCAACAGTGACGGCTCCGTCCGGCGGCTCAAGGGCGCGGGACGGCCCATCAACGGGGTGGCGGACCGGGCAGCGGTGGTGGCGGCCTTGAGCTGCGTGGACTACGTGACCGTCTTCGATACCCCCACCGCGGCCCCGCTGATCCGGCAGCTCCGGCCCGAGGTGTACGCCAAGGGCGGGGACTACACCCCGGAGATGCTGGCCGAAACCCCGGCCGTGGAGGAGTACGGGGGCCGGGTTGCCATCCTGGATTACGTGGCGGAGCGCTCCACCACTGCCGTGGTGAACCGGATCCGCGAAGGTGAAGGGGCCGTGCAGACCAACTAGGGTTGGAGGTTCGAACTGGTTGGTCGGACTGAAGCGGGGCACGGGTAATGGCGAAACGCGGAAAACCGGGGGGCCGCGGCAGCCGTCCGGCGGCGGGCGTGGTGGAAGTGCCGAAGGGGACCCGTCCGAACGGTCCGGTGGAGGGTGTCTACTACATCGACACCGGGGACTGCGAGCTGATCGCGGACCAGGACAACTCCACCGGCTGGCTCCTGAAGATCAACGGCGTCATGAGCTCGCACATCGACCTGGCGGACCCGCTGTTCCTGGACTTCGAGTACATGCGCTGGATGGCCGCGCTCATCGAGTCCCGCTGGCCGCCGTCGGGCGCTTCCTCCGGCGGCGTGCAGAAACGTGAGGCCCCAAAGCTGCGCGGCCTGCACCTGGGCGGCGGCGCCTGCTCGCTGGCCCGCTATTTCCATGCCGTCTACCCGGACGCCCGGCAGGTGGTGGTGGAGCTGGACGGCAAGCTGGCCGGGTACGTGCGCGGCTGGTTCGACCTGCCCAAGGCGCCGCTGCTGCGGATCCGCGTTGGGGAGGCCCGGGAAGTCACCGAAACCTTGACGGCGGATACGCGCGACTTCATCATCCGGGATGTTTTCGCCGGGGCCGTGACCCCGCGCCCGCTGACCACTGCCGAGTTCAACCAGCACATTAAGCGCGTCCTGGCGCCCGGCGGGCTGTATGTGGTGAACTCCGGTGACGCCCCGGACCTGAAAAACGCCCGGGAGGATGCCGCCACCATCGCGGCTTCCTTCAAGCACACCGTCATCATCGCGGACCCGGCCATGCTCAAGGGCCGGCGCTACGGCAACATGGTGATGGCCGGCAGCGATACACCGTTCGGCGACGATCCGAAGCTGGCCCGGCGGCTCCTGGGCGGTGCCGTCCCGGCGCACCTGTGGGACGACGCGCAGGTCAGGGCCTTCGCGGCCGGAGCCCCGGTCCGCCACGACCCGCCCGCCCCGTCCATTGCTCCGTAAACGCCGTTTTGAGGCCTGAAAACGGCAGCTACGGAGCAATGGAGGAGGGTTTGCCCCGGCCCAGCAGCTTTTCCCGGTGCGCGGCCACCTGTTCCCGGAGCGCCTGGACTACTGCCGCCACCGCAGGCCTGCGCAGCGAGTCCGGCCGAAGCACCATCCAGTAGGGGAGCAGTTCGGCGATTTCGGTGGGCAGCAGGCGGATCAGGTCGTCGTGGAGGTCGCCCATGAAGCAGGGCAGGAATCCGATCCCGGCTCCGGCCCGGGTTGCCTCCACGTGGACAAAGACGTTGGTGGACGTCACGCCGTCGCGCATTCCGGGCACCAGCCGGCGCGGCGCGTCGAGGTCGTCCACCTGCAGCATCGAATCCACGAAATAGACCAGCGGGTGCTCGTTGAGTTCGGCCACGCTGGCCGGGGTTCCGTGCTCGGCGAGGTAGGCCCGCGAGGCGTACATCCCCAGCATGTACTCGCCCAGCCGCACCGCTTCGGCCCGGTGCACCTGCGGTTCGCCGACCACTACTTCAATGTCCAGCCCCGAGCGCTGCTGCAGCGCCCGCCTGGTCATGGTCACCACCTCTACACACAGCCCCGGGTGGTTCCGCCGCAGCCGCGCCACGGCAGGAGCAGCGATGTAGGCGCTGAACCCGTCCGTCGCGGTCATGCGTACGACGCCGGTAATAGGGTCCGGTTCCTTGCCGGCAGGTCCCAGCGAACCCATCGCCGCCTCCACCTGTTCAGCTACCTGCACCGCCCGGGTGCCCAGGTCGGTCAGTTCCCAGCCGCCCGCTGCCCGTGCCAGCACCCTGCCGCCCAGCGACTTCTCCAAAGCGGCTATCCGGCGGGACACGGTGGTGTGGTTCAGTCCCAAGGATTGTGCCGCCGTCGTGAATTTCGCTGACCGTGAGACGGCCAGCAGGACCAGCAAGTCGTCCGGATTAGTTTCCATATCTGCAATTCTGCACACGAAGGGTGCCTGTTTGGCCATTGAATCGGAAAGTTTCTGCGGCAATACTCATCTGAGCCCATTGAGTGCTGTGGATCACAGCGCGTGTCGACGTGGACACTAAGGAGAAAACATATGAGCGTAGGACAGCGCTCTGCATCATCGGCCGAGGCCGCCCCTAAGGGCGCCGGCCTCAAGAAGATCGTCGCAGCCTCCATGGTTGGCACCGTCGTGGAATGGTACGAGTTCTTCCTCTACGCCACCGCAGCAACCCTCGTGTTCGGCAAGTACTTCTTCCCTGCAACCGGCAACGAGCTGGACGGCATCATCCAGGCCTTCATCACCTACGCCGTGGGCTTCGTCGCCCGCCCGCTCGGCGGCATCGTCTTTGGCCAGATCGGCGACAAGCTGGGCCGCAAGCCCACCCTGCAGCTCACCATCGTGATCATCGGTGTGTCCACCTTCCTGATGGGCTGCCTCCCGGGCTTCGCCGAGATCGGGTACCTCGCACCGGCGCTGCTGGTGTTCCTCCGTTTTATCCAGGGCTTTGCGCTGGGCGGCGAATGGGGTGGCGCCGTGCTTCTCGTCGCCGAGCACAGCCCCAACAAGTCCCGCGGTTTCTGGTCCAGCTGGCCCCAGTCCGCCGTTCCGGTGGGCAACCTGCTGGCCACCCTGGTGCTGTACATCATGTCCTCCACCCTCAGCCAGGAGGCATTCCTGGGCTGGGGCTGGCGGGTGGCCTTCTGGCTCTCGGCCGTGATCGTCTTCGTCGGCTACTACATCCGCACCCACGTCACTGAAGCGCCCATCTTCCTGAAGGCCAAGGAACTGGTGGAGCAGGAGCAGGCCGTCAGCTACGGCGTCTTTGAGGTGGTCCGCAAGTACCCCAAGGGCATCCTGCAGGCCATGGGGCTGCGCTTCGCGGAGAACATCATGTACTACCTGGTGGTCAGCTTCGCGATCGTCTACCTCAAGAGCGTCCACAAATACGACACTTCCTCGCTCCTGTTCGCCCTGCTGATTGCCCACGTCATCCACTTCCTGGTGATCCCGCAGGTGGGACGGCTTGTGGACAGTTGGGGCCGGAAGCCGGTCTACCTCATCGGTGCCGTCGCCGGCGCCACCTGGCCCTTCTTCGCCTTCCCCATGTTCGACACGAAGAATGCGGTCATTATTGTGCTCGCGGTGACCATCGGCCTGTGCCTGCACGCGTTCATGTATGCCGGGCAGCCTGCCATCATGGCCGAGCTCTTCCCAACCCGGATGCGCTACGCAGGGGTGTCGCTGGGCTCGCAGGTCACCTCGATCGTCGCCGGCTCGCTGGCCCCGCTCCTGGCCACCCAGTGGCTTAAGGACACCGGCTCCTGGGTTCCCACCGCCATCTACCTGCTGGTGGCATGCGCCGTCACCATCGTGGCGGTGTTGAGCCTCAAGGAAACCAAGGGCATAGCCCTTGAGGACGTGGACAGGGCCGACGCCGAACGCGAAGGCCTGGCGGTAGCAGCCGCCACGCGCTGAGCTGCTTGGGTTCGGCCTGCTCCGGTGCTACCGGAGCAGGCCGGTTCGTTGACAATTTTTGAACTGGAAGGCTGGGTTAATGGAAAACACGCTGAACGGCCGCAAGGCACTGGTTACCGGTGGAGCAGGCGGCATCGGCGCTGCCAGTGTCCGCGCCCTCGCCGCGCGGGGGGCCAAAGTGGTGATCGCGGACGTAGATGAGGAGGCTGCGGCAGCACTCGCGGACGAGGTGGGGGGCACCTCCTGGGCCGTGGACCTGCTGGACGTGGATGCCCTCTCGGCCCTCAGCCTGGACTGCGACATCCTGGTGAACAACGCAGGAATCCAGCGCATCAGCCCCATCGAGGAGTTTGAGCCGGCCGACTTCCGCCGTCTCGTCACCCTCATGCTTGAGGCGCCGTTCCTGCTGATCCGTGCGGCGCTGCCGCACATGTATGCCAACAACTTCGGCCGGATCATCAATCTTTCTTCGGTACATGGAATACGGGCGTCCCCGTTCAAGAGCGCATACGTTTCGGCCAAGCACGGGCTGGAAGGGCTGAGCAAGGTGACGGCGCTCGAGGGCGGGGCACACGGCGTCACCTCCAACTGCATCAACCCGGGCTACGTGCGCACGCCCCTGGTGGAGTCGCAGATAGCAGACCAGGCCAAGGTCCACGGCATCCCCGAAGCCGAGGTGCTGGCGAAAATCATGCTGACCGAGTCCGCCATCAAGCGTCTCGTGGAGCCGGAAGAAGTGGCCTCCCTGGTCGCTTGGCTGGCATCCGACCACGCCGGAATGGTGACCGGCGCCAGCTACACCATGGATGGCGGCTGGTCGGCGCGCTAGCAGGGCTCTGTTTGGCACCCAAAAAGCTGGGCCGGCCCGCGGGGCTAGTCCAGCTTTTTGAGCTGCCGGTGGTCGTAGAAGAACACGCCGTGGACGGTGTCCACACCCACGGAAGTGCCCTGCAGGAACACCACCAATCCCTCGCGGCGCCCCTTGAAGGGGTCGTCCGCCACGACGGCATCACCGATTTTGTAGGGAGACCGGGGGGCGAAGGACCTTGTAATCCGGTTCCATGCCTGCACCAGCACGTGGCCCAGGCTGACGGGCTGGCCCAGGCTGGACGGGTCCAGGACAACGGTTTTGACCATGCGTACCACTCCTCGAAAGCGGCAGAGGCCGCTCACCCGCGGTGCAGGTTGCCGGAACGCTCCCAGCAGAGGGCGGCCCTCCCATTCCGGCTAAGCACCTTACGCCTAAGCTAGGCGCTATTCACATCAGTCACACCAGTAACAAGTACTCATTTCCTGGCGGCGCCGACACTTGCCTTCGGATCCCCTGGTTCAACGTTGGCCGTTGACGATGTCGTCCGCGTTCTCGAAGGCCCACGCCACCAGCGGAACCAGCAGGGCACTCAATTCGTAGCCGCGTTCGGTGAGGCTGTAGTCCACCCGCGGCGGAATCACCGGCTGCGCCTCCCGGCGGACCAGGCCGTCCCGCTCCAGCGTCTTAAGCGTCTGGGCCAGCATCTTTTCGCTGATTCCCTCGGCCCGGCGCCGCAGGTCGCTCCACCGCTGCTCACCCTCGGACAGGGCGAGCAGGATCAGGACGCCCCACTTGCTGGTGATGTGGTCCAGCACTGTCCTGCTGGGACACCCCGCCGGGAAGACGCCGTCGGCAAGGGCCACGGGAAGGGGCGCCGCCTGCACGGCGGTCCTGGCGGCACTAACTTTCATGTCAGTACCTTACCTTAAAGTGCGTACTCTCTTTCGGGAAGTATTCCGGAATGGGTGTGGTTGTGAACCATGACAGACACCCCATCGGAAGGAATTTTCATGAGCATCGTCATCACCGGAGCAACGGGCCAGCTGGGCCGCCACGTCGTCGAAGCACTGCTGGAGCGCAACGTTCCCGCGGAGGACATCGTGGCTGCGGGCCGTTCCGTGGAAAAGCTGGCCGGCTTCGCCGAGAGGGGCGTTCGGGTCAAGGCCATGGACTACGCAGATGCCCGTTCAGTGGCGGCAGCCCTGAAGGGCGCCCAAAAGGTGCTCCTCATCTCCGGCAGCGAGGTGGGCCAGAGGGTGGAGCAGCACCGCACAGTGATCGAGGCGGCTAAGGCAGAGGGCGTTGAGCTGCTGGCCTACACCAGCATCGCCAATGCCGACACCACCGGCATGAGGCTGGCGGCTGAGCACCAGGCCACGGAAGCTATTTTGCGGGAGTCCGGCGTTCCTTTCGTCCTCCTGCGCAACGGCTGGTACCTGGAGAACTACACGGACCAGCTGCCCGGCACGTTGGCACAGGGTGGCCTGGCCGGCAGCGCCGGAGACGGCAGGGTCAGCGCAGCGTCCCGCGTTGATTATGCCCACGCCGCTGCTGCTGTGCTCGTCGCCGAAGACCAGGCGGGCAGGATCTACGAACTGGGCGGTGACAACGCTTTCAGCATGGCGGACCTTGCAGCCGAAATCACCGCTGCCACCGGCAAGGCCATCATCTACCAGGACCTTCCCGCGCCGGACTACGCGGGAATGCTGGCCGGGTTCGGAGTGCCGGAAGCATTCGCGGACATCCTGGCCGATTCCGATCTCGGCATTGCCCGGGGCGACCTTCTTGTCAGCACCGGGGATCTGCGCAGGCTGATCGGCCGCCCGGCAACGTCGCTGTCCGAGGCTGTGCGCGCGGCCGCTGCGGCTGCCTGACCCCATCCCCCGCGCAGCCCCGACGCTCTCTCACTTAACGCGCACTTTGGGCCAACGCTCTCTCACTTAACGCGCACGTTGGGCCAACGCCCTCTCACTTTCCTCAAGCGAGTGAGCGAGCGTTGGGTCATAACCGGCATTAAGTGAGAGAGCGTCGGGTGGGCGTTGGGCCGGGAGGTTCTTTGCTTTAGGGGCCTGTGGTGACCACCGGCAGCGGCGATGTCTCGTCCACAAGCTCCGCCCGCCGTCGTCCGTCACCCCTTACCCACAGCCGGTACGCCAGGACCAGCAGCGCCAGCCAGGTCCCGCCCACGTAGAGCGCGATGCGCGAGTCCTCGAACGCACCCAGGACGGCGATCACCAGCGCCATAAAGGCGATGGTGAGAAGGGAGGCGGCGGGCCACCACGGCGAAGGGAATTCCGACGGCGGCAGGCCAGCCCGCGCGATTTCCCGCTTCATGGCGACGTGCGAGGCGAGGATCATCACCCACACCCAGACGGTGGCGAAGGTGGCGATGGAGGCTATGAGGACAAAAACGTTTTCCGGGATGACGGCGTTGAGGACCACGCCCACCAGGAGGATCGCGGCCATGATCACCACCGTCATCCAAGGGACGCCGTGCCTGGACACTTTGCCGAAGACGGAGGGAGCGTGGCCTTGGCGGGACAGGCCGAAGAGGATGCGACCGGCGCCGAAGATGTCGCTGTTGATGGCGGACAGCGCCGCGGTGATCACCACGGCGTTGAGGATGTGAGGTGCCGCCGGGATGCCCAGCCCGCTGAAGATCTGGACGAAGGGGCTGCCATTGCTGCCGATCCCGTCCCAAGGGAAGAGGCTCATGAGTACCGCCAGCGTCAGGACGTAGAACAGCAGGACGCGCACCGGAACAGTATTGACGGCCTTGGGGATGACCTGTTTGGGGTTGGCGGCCTCTCCGGCTGTGATGCCGAGCGTCTCGATCCCACCGAACGCAAACATCACGACGGCGAAGGATGCGAGCAGCCCCTCAAAGCCGAACGGGAAGAATCCCCCGTGCTCTACAAGGTTCCCGAGGCCCGGCGCAACAGTTGAGCCTCCGGCCTGGAAGCCGAAAACGATGATGGCCGCACCGCCGGCGATCATGGCGATGATGGCCGCCACCTTGACCAGCGAGAACCAGAACTCCAGCTCGCCGAAGACCTTGACGCTGAGCAGGTTGAGCCCGGCGAGGAAAAGGATGATGGCCAGGATCCAGATCCAGCGTTCAACCTGGGGGAACCAGAAGCCCATGTAGATGCTGAATGCGGTGACGTCGGCGATGGCCACGATCGCCATTTCGAAGACGTAGGTCCAGCCGGTCACAAAGCCGGCCAGCGGGCCGAGGTAGCGGCTGGCGTACTGGCCGAACGAGCCGGAGACGGGATGCCGCACGGCCATCTCGCCGAGGGCCCGCATCACCATGAACACCGCCGCGCCGCCGATGATGTAGGCCAGCAGGACGGCAGGGCCGGCTTTTTGGATGGCCGAGGCCGAACCGTAGAAAAGGCCCGTACCGATCGCCGAGCCCAGCGCCATAAACCGGATGTGGCGCACGTTCAGGCCCCGATTGAGGACGCTTCCGACGGCGGATCTTGCGGTTTGCTGTGCGGCCGGACTTTCGTTCCGGGTTGGGCTTGGTGCTTGTTGCATGCGAATAACCTTCTCGTCATTGGGAGGGGAACCGCTAACCAGCAGACCACTTTGCCGGGCGACGTGATGAGCCTCACGGGGCCTCGGTGTCTTTCATTCCAGATTGGACGGGTCGCTGCCTTTCGGTTTCGGATGGCGCGGGCCACGGACGGGTTATCCACATACGCACGGATACTGGATGATCCTCGCAGGCCCCTCCGGGACGCTGGAGACATGGGAAGCAAAGCAGACTGGGAAACGGAACACAGAAAAGCTCTCGAGGCAATCCTCCGGGCACTCTATGGTGCCTTGGTGCGGGATGCCGCAGCAGAAAATAGTCCGCCATCGGCCTATGGTCGTACCGTGGATGCGGTTGCCAGGAAGGGCTTTAACTTGGCCCAGCTCGCAGAGTATGTACGCATTCAAGCCAGGATCGAGGCTGTGAAGGTCACGCTCTACGCAGGATATCCGGGTACCCCGGATCCGGTCCCTCCAGCGCCTTCATCGCCGGGGAATGGCCACACTTCAGGGCTCGAAGGTGAGCCCGCGCTCGGCGGCGGCCGCCTCAAGGATCCGGACGGCCTTCGGGCCGATGCCGTGCATTGCCAGCAGCTCCAGGCGGCCCAACGAGGCGGCCTCGGCCAGTGAGGTGACGCCCGCCCGCATCAGGGCACTGTTGGCAGGCCGGCCAACAGGGGGCAGGTCCCCGATCTGTGCAGGAACATCCCGCGTGCTCATGCCTGCCTCGCCGCGGTTTCGATGGCTGCGCAGTGGGCGGCCCATTCCTCCGGGCTGCGCCTGGTGAGGTTCGGATCCCCTGGACGCTGCCCCGCCCTGCCGTCGATGAGTTCTCGCAGGATGTCTGCATGGCCCAGGTGATGGGCACGTTCGGCAACCATATGGACCAGGATCTGGTGCAGGGTGACGTTGCGCCGCTCCTCAGGCCACCATGGAACTGCTCCGGGGGCGTCAGCGGGCAATGCTTCGATGGTCGCGTCGCTGTGAGCCGCGGCGAAGTGGTGCAGTTCGATGATGTCCGCTCGGGATTCGTCAGCGGTCGCCCACATGTCCGAATCCGGCGCGGCGCCGTCGTCCAGCCATGGGAGGTGCCTCCCGCTGGGGCGGCCGAACACCACGCCGAAATAGTCCACCTCCACGCTGGCCACATGTTTGACCAGGCCGAGCAGGTTGGTGCCGGTTGGCGTCAGTGGCCGGCGGACGTCGTATTCACTCAGGCCATCCAGCTTGCCGAGCAGGCTGTCACGCCTGCCCCGGAGGTAGTGGTGAAGGGTCTCTTTTTCATCCATGACGGGACTCTACCCAACTGCAACGGCTCCAGCGGCCTTCGTTCGGGGTCGTGGACGGCCTAAGGCCCAGCGCAGGGCAGCAAGGTTGATGGACGGGCGGCAACTGTCCGGTATACCAGACATATTGGGCGCGTTCCTCCGTGTGACGAGCCCCCCGGTGGCGCAAGCTTAAGTACGGGATCCCGGATATCGCCGGGCTTTACCGAGGGGCGATGAGGAGGACCGGTGTTAATTACCGAACCAGGGCCGCAGGCCGGCAGCGGGATGAAAGCTGCGCCAAGGGCGGCCTCAAAGGTGACGTCCAAGGTCCCTGCCGCCGAAAACACGCTGCGCATCCTCAAACTGCTGGCTTCGCGGCGGGGGCCGATGGCGGCGTCGCAGATCGCTTCATCCCTGGGCCTGCCGCGCTCCAGTGTCTACCACCTGCTGGGCGTAATGGAGGCGAACGGTTTTGTGCTCCACCTGCATGAGGAACAGCGCTACGGGCTGGGCATCAGCGCCTTTGAACTCAGTTCCGCTTACTCCAGGCAGGAGCCACTGTCGAGGCTGGGCCGTCCGCTGCTTGCCTCCCTCGTGGATGCGGTTGGCGAGAGTTCCCACCTGGCCGTGCTTCATGGCCGGGACGTGCTGTACATCGTGGAGGAGAGGGCCAAAAACCGCCCCTCCCTGGTGACGGACGTCGGCGTCCGGCTTCCCAGCCACCTCACCGCCAGCGGCCGTGCCATCCTTGCGGCGCTGCCCAAGTCCCAGGTGCGTGCGCTGTACCCCAATGCCGCGGCCTTTACCGCAAGGCATGAGGTGGAAGGCGCCATCATGAAGTACTCGGCACTGTCCTCCCACCTGGACCAGGTCAGGCAGCGCGGCTACGCCACCGAACACGGCGAGGTCACGCCCGGTTTCGGCTCCATCGCCGCCGCGGTCACGGACCACCTGGGATGGCCGACGGCGGCAGTCGCCGTGACGTTCCTCGAGGACAAAGTGCCGGCGGAGCAGTGGCCGGTGCTGGCCGCGCGCGTCCAGAAGGTGGCCGACGAACTCTCGGTCCGGCTCCACGGCCGCCCCGCAAAGTAGCCCGGCGCCGGGAGGGGAACAGGTCTGGAATCCCGGACAGCACCCCCTCGAAAGCCCTGTCCGGGCCGTCACGGACGGGCTTTAGTTGATACAGAACCTCTTCGCATCACCGCGAACACCACACTCGCCCTACACACGAAGGAGCCACCATGGCACCCGCCGATTTCACCACCGGTGCCCGCCCGGTCAAAGCTGCCCGCGGCACCGTGCTCACCGCCAAGTCCTGGCAGACGGAGGCCCCGCTGCGCATGCTGATGAACAACCTGGACCCGGAGGTGGCCGAACGCCCCGATGACCTGGTGGTCTACGGCGGCACGGGCCGGGCCGTCCGGTCCTGGGCAGCGTTCGACGCCATCACCCGCACCCTGGAAACCATGGAAAAGGACGAGACCCTCCTGGTCCAGTCCGGCAAGCCGGTGGGTGTCTTCCGCACCAACGAGTGGGCCCCCCGCGTCCTGCTGGCCAACTCCAACCTGGTGGGTGACTGGGCCAACTGGCCCGAATTCCGCCGGCTCGAGGCCGAGGGCCTGATGATGTACGGCCAGATGACCGCCGGGTCCTGGATCTACATCGGCACCCAGGGCATCCTGCAGGGCACGTTCGAGACCTTCGCAGCCGTTGCCCGGAAACTCGCCGGGGATGAGAACGGCACCCTCGCCGGGACCCTGACCTTGACCGGCGGCTGCGGCGGCATGGGCGGCGCCCAGCCGCTCGCCGTCACCCTGAACGAGGGCGCCTGCCTGATTGTCGACGTCGATGAGACCCGCCTGCGCCGCCGCGCCGGCAAGCGCTACCTCGACGAGGTCGAAACAGACCTCGACGCCGCCATCACCAAGGTGCTCAAGGCCAAGGAAGAGCGCCGCGGCTGGTCCGTGGGCTACGTGGGCAACGCCGCCACCGTCTTCCCCGAAATCCTGCGCCGCCACAAGGCCGGCGAACTCACCGTCGACATCGTCACCGACCAGACCTCGGCGCACGACCCGCTGAGCTACCTCCCAGAGGGCATCACCGTTGAGGAATGGCACCGCGAAGCCGCGGCTGACCCGGAGGGATTCACCAAGAAAGCCCAGGCCTCGATGGCCAAGCACGTCCAGGCCATGGTCGAGTTCCAGGACGCCGGCGCCGAGGTCTTCGACTACGGCAACTCCATCCGCGACGAAGCCCGCAAGGGCGGGTACACCCGCGCCTTCGAATTCCCCGGCTTCGTCCCGGCCTACATCCGCCCGCTGTTCTGCGAGGGCCTCGGCCCGTTCCGCTGGGTTGCCCTGTCCGGCGACCCCGAAGACATCCGCGTCACGGACGAAGCCATCAAGGAACTGTTCCCGGAGAACAAGCACCTGCACCGCTGGATCGATGCTGCCGCGGAGCGCGTCGAGTTCGAAGGCCTGCCGGCCCGGATCTGCTGGCTCGGCTACGGCGACCGCGCCAAGGCCGGCCTGCTCTTCAACCAGCTCGTGAAGGACGGCAAGGTCAAGGCCCCCATCGTCATCGGCCGCGACCACCTCGACTCCGGCTCCGTCGCCTCGCCGTACCGCGAGACCGAGTCCATGGCCGACGGTTCCGACGCGATCGCTGACTGGCCTCTGCTCAACGCCCTGCTCAACACCGCTTCCGGCGCCACCTGGGTCTCAATCCACCACGGCGGAGGTGTAGGCATCGGCCGCTCGATCCATGCCGGCCAGGTCTCCGTCGCCGACGGCACCGACCTCGCCGCGCAGAAGCTCGAACGCCTCCTTACCAACGACCCCGGCATGGGAGTCATCCGCCACGCCGACGCCGGGTACGACCGCGCCCTCGAGGTCGCCAGGGAACGCGGCGTCCGCATCCCCATGAACGAGACACACTAACCAACCCCACATCGATTGCTCCGTACCTGTCGTTTAGAGCCCGCAATACGACAGGTACGGAGCAATCGATCCACAGAAGTAGGAACCATGACCGCAATAACCCACGAACCGCTGACCGTTACCCTCGGGTCCAGCGGCGTTACGCCCGAGGACGTGCTCGCCGTCGCGCGCCACAACGCGAAGGTGACCATCTCCCCGGAAGCACTGGACACGGTGGCAAAAGTCCGCGCCCACATCGACGAGCTCGCAGCCAGCGACGTCCCGGCCTACGGAATTTCCACCGGCTTTGGTGCCCTGGCCAACCGGCACATCCCGAATGAGCTGCGCACCCAGCTGCAGAAGAGCCTGATCCGCAGCCACGCAGCCGGCATGGGACCGGCAGTGGAGCGCGAAGTGGTGCGCGGCATCATGTTCCTGCGAGCCAAGACCCTGGCGTCCGGCCGCACCGGCGTCCGGCCCGTGGTCCTGCAGACCATGGTGGACGTGCTCAACGCCGGCATCACGCCGCTGGTCCGCGAGTTCGGCTCGCTCGGCTGCTCGGGCGACCTCGCACCGCTGTCCCACTGCGCCCTGGTGCTCATGGGCGAGGGCGAGGCGGAAGGGCCCGACGGCGTGACGTACGGCGGCCGCGGCGAACAGCCTGTCGCGGTACTGCTTGCAGAACACGGCATCGAACCGGTCACCCTCGCGGAAAAGGAAGGCCTGGCCCTGGTCAACGGCACCGAAGGCATGCTGGGCATGCTCCTCATGGCCATCGCGGACCTTCGCCAGCTGCTGACGACGGCGGACATCACCGCGGCGATGAGCGTCGAGGCACTGCTGGGCACCGACCAGGTGTTCCTGCCGGAGCTGCACGCCGCGCTTCGTCCGCATCCGGGGCAGGCCGCCAGCGCCGACAACATGCTGCGTGTCCTGTCCGGTTCCCCCATCGTCGCTTCCCACAAGGTTGGCGACAACAGGGTCCAGGACGCCTACTCGCTCCGCTGCGCCCCGCAGGTTGCCGGCGCCGTAAGGGACACAGTGGACCACGCGGCCCTGGTGGCGTCCCGCGAACTGGCGGCCGCCATCGACAACCCTGTGGTGCTGCCTGACGGAACGGTCAGCTCCAACGGCAACTTCCATGGTGCGCCGGTGGCCTACGTGTTGGACTTCCTGGCCATCGCCGTCGCGGACCTGAGCTCCATCGCGGAACGCCGGACGGACAGGATGCTGGATCCGGCCCGCTCCCACGGCCTGCCGGCCTTCCTTGCGGCCGACCCCGGCGTGGACTCAGGGCTGATGATTGCCCAGTACACCCAGGCCGGCCTGGTCTCGGACAACAAGCGGCTTGCTGTTCCCGCCTCCGTGGACTCCATCCCCAGTTCCGCCATGCAGGAAGACCACGTCTCGATGGGCTGGCACGCCGCACGCAAGCTGCGGAAGGCGGTGGAGAACCTGCGCCGGGTCCTCGCCATCGAGCTGGTGACGTCGGCACGCGCCCTGGACATCCGCAGCCGGCTCTCCGGTGGGGTCCTGACGCCGGGGCCGGCGGGCGCCGCCGTCGTCTCCGCTTTGCGCGGCGTGGTGGACGGGCCGGGGACGGACCGCTTCCTGTCACCCGAGCTCGAGGCTGCCGACAGGCTGGTGGCCTCGGGCGAGGTGCGCAGGGCGGCCGAATCCGCCGTCGGAATCCTCTCCTGAATCCGAAGAATCTTCAGGGCGTGCGCACTCGGCGTCCACTTGGTGGAATTTCATCCGACACGTTCCACCGCGGGGCGCCGAGTGTAGTAGAAATGAAGATGTAGTGAAAGTCACATCAAAGAGGCTGTGGCGCAGAACGTATACAAAGGGGTAGAAGTTCAAATGAAAGCTCGTGGGGCAGTTTTATCAAGGCGCAACGCCCATTCCGCCGCTGTTTCCGACTGGAGGACCCTCAAGGCCGGGGACCACGTGGAGATCATCAAGCATGCGCACGTGGTTGCCGCCGGGGAGGTGGAGGAGGTGTCCCAGAGCGGAAACGTTCTGTGGCTGGTGCCGGCCGGTCCGTCGGAGAAGCAGCTCTTCCTCAAATCCGACGGCGTGCAGGTGCGCCGCGGCTAGCAGCCCCGGGAAGCACACCAACAGAAATCCCCGCCTACTGCTTGCGCAGGGCGGGGATTTCTTTTTGTCCGGGGCATGCCCCGGCAGGATTGCCGGTCAGGCGGCGATGGCCTCGTAGGTTTCGCCGAACGGTACCGATTCGTCCAGGGCTACGGTGTAGCGGCCCGGATGCAGCCTGGTGACCAGGATGCCGCAGGAGGCTTCCTGCGCGGCGACCTCGATCAGCTCGGACACGGCCTCTTCCAGGCCGGCGTGGACTTCGCGCGCATTGGAAAACTCCAGGTCGATGGACCTGGCTGCCGAGGCGTCGGCGGGGGAGGAAACGGCGGGGACGCGTTCCAGGGTGGCTGTAGTCATTTGGGAGAACTTTCTGTGTTTCATGCCTAAGGGCCCTGCCATTCTACCGGCTGCTTCCGCAAAATGTCAGATGACTGCTCTTTGGCTGCCCCGCTTGCCACCGTTTTCACCGCCGGGAACGCATCACCGCGGCAGCGTTAACCGGCTTTCACCGCCAGGACCGGGCAGTCGGCCTCCAGCAGGATCCGCTGCGACACGCTGCCCATGATGAGCTTGCCCACCGGCGTCCGCCGGCGCAGTCCGATCACGATCAGTTCGGCATTGTGTTCCTCCGCGGCGTCCAGGACTTCGGCCGCGGCGTCGTGGCCGCGGACCGGCTGCTTGATCACGTGCTGGATGCCCTGGATGGCCAGGCGGTCCTCGATGCTTTGGATCTCCGGCTCCTGGGCATACCGGTTGTCCACCAGTGCGTCGCCTTTGGACGAGTTGATGACCAGCAGCGTGGTGTTGCCCTTCCGGGCTTCGGCAATGGCCTGGGTCAGGGCAGCTTCACCCTCGGGGGTTGGGACGTATCCCACCACGATCGTCATGGTATCTCCTTGTGTTTGCAGGATGCGGGGTTAGGGTGCCGGTGGGGACTAGTCGCTGGTGTCTGCTGCGCCGGAATTGGCGGGAACCAGGGAACGGCCCGCCGGGCGGTTCCGCCGCACCAGTTTGTAGAGCAGCGGCCAGAGCAGGATCAGCCCCACAATGACGTAAATAACGACGGCGATCGGCTCGCTGAAGAGCCCTGCCGGGTCGCCTGCGCTGAGCTGCAGGGTCTTGCGGAGCTGGCCTTCGATGCGCGGCCCCAGGATCACGCCGAGGATGAGCGGCAGCACCGGCAGCCCGAACCGGCGCATCATGAACCCGAGGGCGCCGAGCACCAGCAGGATCACCAGGTCGAACGCCTGCAGGTTCACCGAGTAGGCGCCGAGCGTGGCAAAGAAGAGGATGCCCGCGTAGAGGTACGGCCGGGGGAGCTGCAGGAGCTTGGCCCACAGGGGTGCCAGCGGCAGGTTGATCAGCAGGAGCAGCAGGTTGCCGATGAAGAGGCTTGCGATCAGCGCCCACACCAGCGGTCCCTGGCTGGAAAACAGCTGCGGGCCCGGCTGGATGCCGTACGAGGTGAAGGCTGCGAGCATGACGGCGGCCGTGGCGTTGGTGGGCAGGCCCAGGGCCAGCATGGGCGTCAGGGTGCCGGCGGCGGCAGCGTTGTTGGCTGCTTCCGGCCCGGCGACGCCCTCGATGGCGCCCTTGCCGAACTCTTCCGGGTGCTTGGTGAGGCGCTTCTCGGTGACGTAGGAAAGGAACGTGGGAATCTCGGCGCCGCCGGCGGGGAGGGCGCCGAACGGGAAGCCGAAGGCGGTCCCGCGCAGCCACGGCTTCCAGGAACGGCTCCAGTCCTTCTTGCCCATCCAGGGCCGGCCCACCGGGATCACATGCAGCGGAGTGCGGCGCAGGTGGGCGGCAACCCACAGGGCTTCGCCCACGGCAAAGATGGCCACGGCCACCACCACGATGTCCAGGCCGTCCGCGAGCAGCGGCTGGCCGAAGGTCAGGCGGCGCTGGCCGGTGACCGAGTCCATACCCACCAGGCCGATGGCCAGGCCAAGTGCCAGCGAGGCGAAGCCGCGGAGCCGCGACGAACCCAGGACCGCGGTGACGGCCAGCAGGGCCAAAACCATGATGGCGAAGTAGCTGGGCGCACCCAGGCTCACGGCGAACTTCACCACGATCGGTGCGCAGACGGCCAGCAGCGCCGTGCCGATGGTGCCGGCGACGAACGAGCCGATTGCCGCCGTCGCAAGCGCCTGCGCCGCCCGGCCCGCCTTGGCCATCTTGTTGCCCTCGATAGCGGTGACCACGGAGGACGATTCGCCGGGGGTGTTGAGGAGGATCGACGTGGTGGAACCGCCGTACATGCCGCCGTAGTAGATGCCGGCGAACATGATGAAGGCGCTGGTGGGCTCAAGGGCGTAGGTGACGGGCAGGAGCAGGGCCACGGTCATGGCCGGGCCGAGCCCGGGGAGGACGCCGACGGCGGTGCCCAGGATCACGCCGATCACGGCGTAGAGGAAATTCATGGGGGTGAGGGCGGTGGCGAAACCGTCCATCAGTGAGGACCAGACGTCCATCAGAGGATTCCTTCCAGGAGTCCGGCGGGCAGGGCGATGCCGAGGCCGAGGTAGAAGCCGTAGAAGGTCAGCAGGGACAGGGCTACGGAGATGAGCCCGTCGCGGATGTAGTGCCGGCTGCCCAGTGCCAGGACGCTGCCCCAGAACAGGACGGTGCCGGAGATGACCCAGCCGGCCCAGTCGATGAGCAGGATGTTCAGGATGAAGGCTCCTGCCAGGGGCAGGATGGTTTTCCAGTCGGCGGGGTGGGTGAGGTCAACATCCTCGCCGCCTTCCGCCTCGCCCTGGCCGCCCCGCATCACGTTGATGGCCAGCAGGACAGCGCATGCCACCAGCAAGCCGGCCACGATGTACGGAACTGTTTTGGGACCCACGGGGTCCGACTGGGAGTACGGGGTCACCAGGCCGTTGGCGTCCAGGAAGACAAGGACGCCGGCCGCGCCGAGCAGGAGGGAAACTCCCAGCTCGGCGCGGCCCTTAAGGCCTGTGGTTAGCGAGGTCACGCCAACCCAAGCTTGGTGAGGACGTCCGCCACCCGCTTGTCCTGCTCGGTAAGGAATGTTTCGAACTTCTCGCCGGTGATGAAGGCGTCCGTCCAGCTGTGGGTCTTCAGCGCTTCCTTCCAGCCCTCGGTCGCGTGCATCTTCTCAAGGGCGGCGATCAGGGATGCCTTGTCCTTGTCGCTGATGCCCGGAGGGGCCACGATGCCGCGCCAGTTGGTGAACACCAGGTCGATGCCTGATTCCTTCAGCGTCGGGGCGTCGACGCCCTCGAGCCGCTTTTCGCCGCTGGTGGCCAGGACCCGGACTTCACCGGACTGGATCTGCTGCAGGTATTCGCCGGCACCCGAGGCTGCAAAGCCAAGCTTGTTGCCCAGGATCGCGGGCAGGAGGTCCCCGCCGCCGTCGTAGGAAACGAAGTTCACCTTGGTGGCGTCAATGCCCACGGCGCCTGCAAGCTGCATGGGCAGCAAGTGGTCCGGGCCGCCCGGGGAGGAGCCGCCGCCCACAGAGATGGAGCCCGGGTCAGCCTTCCAGGCCTTCACCAGGTCGTCGATGGTCTTGTACGGGGAATCCTTGCTGACCATGATGGCGCCGGGCTCTTCGATGAGCCGTGCAAGCGGGGTGGTTTCGGTCAGCTTGGACTCGGACTTGTTGGTGTAGCTTGCTCCCACCACGCCAAGGCCCATGAGCATGGCGAGGTCGCCGTTGCCCTTTTCGTTGACAACGCGGGCAAGGCCCACGGTGCCGCCGGCACCGGCGAGGTTGAAGACCTCTGTGTTGGTGGAGATCTTCTCGTCGTCGAGGACCTTGGCTGCGGCGCGTGCAGTAGTGTCGTAGCCGCCGCCCGGGGTGTTGGGGACCATGATCTGCAGTCCGGTGATGGGCCCGGCCGCAGCGCCGGAGCTTTCCGAACCGGTGGAGCTTTTGCCGGTGGCACCGCAGCCGGTGGCCATCAGGGCGATGCCGGCAGCGACGGCGGCGACTCGCAATGCGCGGATCTGGCGCATGGTGTTCCTCTTCTCAGTAATGCAATTCTCTACAGGATGATCAGCGGACCTGATCTGTGCTTCCGATGCTAGGGCCCGCCGTGACGGACCTCACTCTTGTGTACGCAGAGAAAGTTAAGTTCATTGCGTTCACGTTTCCGGCGCCCCACCGGACAACCACCTCGGCGCCGTACAAGGCCCCCGCCGGCGCCTCCCGCCGAAGCCAGGGCGCCGGTGGGATATAGTTCCCGTTACTGCCGCAGGGCCGGCCCGCGCGCCAGGAACAGGCACGGCGCCGGGAACACGCACGGCACCAGGAACAGGCATCAAGAAACAAAAGGAACCCCCGCAGTGACTCGACGAAGAGGAATGTCCCTCGCCGGGCAGTACCTTGTGCTGCAGTTGCTGATTGTCCTGGCCGTGCTGGTGGCGGTGGTGGCCATCTCGCTTGCCCAGTCCGCTGCCGCCTTTGAACGGACTGAAGGCCGCAGGGCCCTCTCGGCCGCGGAAGCGCTCGGCAACAATCCTGCGGTGCGGGCGCTGCTGCCGGACGCCGAGCCGCGTGTCGGTTCAGCGCTTCCCGCAGTAGCCGAGTCGGTCCGCACCGTCTCGGGCTCGTCCCATGTCACGCTCGCGAAGCTGGACCGCACGGTGGTTGCGGCGTCGGATCCGAGCCTGCTGGGGGAGCCGCTGGAACTGGGCGCCAGCAGGGTCATGGAAGGGCGCGCCTGGACCGGTGTGGTGGACCAAGGCGGCAACGCCGTCCTGTCCGCGCACGTTCCGGTCCTCGACGATGCTGGAAAGATGATCGGGATTGCCGCCATCGGCCGCAACTATCCGTCCACCCTTGAACGGCTGGGCGACGCCGTCCCCAACCTCCTGACGTACCTCGGCGTAGCCAGCGTCCTGGGGGTGGCGGGGTCCCTGCTGCTCTCCCGCCGGGTCAAGCGGCAGACCCTCGGCATGGAGCCCAGCGAGATCACCGGGCTGGTGGAAAACCGGGAGGCGATGCTGCACGGACTGAAGGAAGGCGTGGTGGCGCTGGACCCCAATGAGCGCATCACGGTAGCGAACGACAGTGCGCGGGAACTCCTTGGGCTGCCGCCGGACTGCGTGGGCAGGAAGCTCGGATCCCTTCCCGTGGACCCGGCGCTCAAGGTGGTCCTGACCCGTGAGCAGCCGGACCCGGATCAGCTGGTCCTGGTGGGGGAGCGGCTGGTGGTGCTCAACCGTGTTCCCATCCGGTCCCGCGGCCGGGACATCGGCTCGGTCACTACCCTCCGGGACCGGACGGAGCTGTCCTCCCTCGAACGTGAGCTCGGTGCCACCCGGACCGCCACGGACACGCTGCGCGCCCAGGCCCACGAGTTTGCCAACCAGCTGCACGTCATCTCCGGCCTGATCCAGATCGGCGAATACGATTCCGTGGTGCAGTTCGTCAACGGCGCCACAGTGGACCGGACCAGGCTGAACGACGAAGTGACCAGCCGGATCCAGGACCCTGCGCTCGCCGCACTGTTGATTGCTAAGTCCAGCCTCGCCACGGAGCGCGGCGTGGCGCTGCAGCTTGACCCGGCGTCCGCGCTGGGCCCGGTCAGCGACGAACTGTCCCGCGACCTCACGACGGTGGTGGGGAACCTGGTGGACAACGCGTTCGACGCCGTGACGGGACTTCCGGAGGCCGCCGTCAGGGTGCTGGTGGAGGACGGCAAGGACCACGTCACCGTCACGGTGCGGGACACCGGACCGGGCGTTCCGGGCGACGCCGTGGAGGACATCTTCCGCCAGGGGTTTTCCACCAAGGAGGCGGGCCCGGCCGAGGGCCGCGGATTCGGGCTGGCCCTCTCGAGGGTGGTCTGCCGGCGCTCCGGCGGGGACCTCACGGTGGCCAACGACAACGGAGCAGTCTTCACCGCACGGCTGAGGAAAGGGGCAGTGAAGCCATGATCAACGTGCTGATCGTCGATGACGACTTCATGGTGGCGAAGGTCCACGCCGGCTTCATCCAGCGGACGCCGGGCTTCGCCGTGGTGGGCGTGGCCCACACCGGTGCACGGGCAGTGCTCGAAACGGAACGGCTGCAGCCGGACCTGGTGCTGCTGGACATCCACCTGCCGGACATCAACGGGCTGGAGCTCATGCACCGGCTGCGCGAGGTGGCCCCGGAGCTCGACGTGCTGGTGATCAGCGCCGCCCGGGAAGTGGAGACCGTCCGCAAGGCCCTCCGCGGGGGCATCGTGCACTACCTCATCAAGCCGTTTTCCCAGTCGGACCTCCAGGAGCGGCTGGAGCACTACCGGAGCGCCTACCATGGCCTGGACTCGGCCAAGGATGTGGCCGAGCAGTCGGACGTCAACCGCGTCTTCGGCCTGGACCGCACGGAGCGGCCGCTTCCCAAGGGCTGCAGCATCGAAACGCTCAAGCTCGTGGAGGCCACCCTCAACGCCGCCGAAGGTGACCTCTCCGCGGCCGAGGTCGCGGAGCAGCTGGGAACCTCCCGCGTCAGCGCCCGCCGCTACCTGGAATACCTGCACGACGAGGGGACGCTGGAGGTCAGGCTCAAGTATGGCGTGGGCCGTCCGGAGCGGCGTTACGTCCTGAAAGGCAGGTAGCCCGGCCCCGGGGATGCGCCCGGTTCAGCGCAGCAGGGTGTCCAGCAGCCGCGCGGCAACCCGGGCGGTCCTGCCATCGATATCAAATTCCGGGTTCAGCTCGGCGATGTCGAGATGCAGCAGCTTCCCCGACCCCGCCACCTGCCGGCACACTGCGCTGATGACGGGCAGCGGCACGCCGAACGCTGCGGGTGCACTCACGCCCGGCGCCACCGCGGCCGGCAGCACGTCAAGGTCGATGGTCAGGTACAGCACGTCGATGCCGGCCAGGAACCCCGCCACGAAGTCCCGGACGCGCTCTGCCCCGCAGTCCTCGTCCGGCAGGTACTGGACGCCCAGCTCCCGGGCAGTATCGAAGAGGGCGCGCGTGTTGTTGGGTTCGGAAATTCCGACGACGGCGTAGCGGAAGTCGCGCCCGGCGGCGGCTTCCGCGCGGGCCATTTGGAGGAACGGCGTTCCCGAGCTGGGTGCGGGCTCGTCCCGCAGGTCGAAATGGGCGTCCAGGTTCAGGATGCCAAGCCGCTGGCCGCCCTGCACCGCGGCGGACGAACTGACCCCCAGGTAACTGGCATACGCGGTTTCATGGCCGCCGCCCAGCACCGCGGGGAGTTGCCCGGCGTCGAGCAAAGCAGCGACAGCCCTGCCGGCGCGTTCCTGGCCGGCTTCAAGGGCGCCGCCGGACACCACAACATCCCCTGCGTCGGCCACGGTCCGGTCGAGGTGGAACGCCAGGGGGCCCAGGGCCTGCCGGATGGCTGCCGGCGCGGCCGCCGCGCCGGTGCGGCCCTTGTTCCGGCGCACGCCCTCATCGCTGGCGAAGCCAAGCAGGACGGCCGGTTTTGGCGTGTGGACCGCGCCTTCGCCGCCCGCACCCGCCTCCGCCCCGCCGTGGTAGGGAACCATCGCCTGCCACCAGCGGCGGTGGCTGGCGTCGTCGCCGTCGAACCTGCCCGTCCAGGGCTGGGGCGGGACATCAACGGCAGGTATCGGAGGGGTCATATCCCAAGCTCACCGTAATTGGACAGCGAAAACCAGCAGCGCCGCCGTCGACCTGTCTGGAATCGAAGATCATCAGCGCCTGCCGGCAGCAGGGGCTATTGTGGATCAGTCCCTCCCCGGGGACCGAACCACCTTGCCTGCGCCGAACAGGCGCAAAAAACAGGCCGGAGAACAGCTTTATGTTTGAAGCCCCCAACATCCTGTTTGCCGCCGCCGGCGTCGCAGTGTTCGTGGCCGCAGTGCTCCCCAAGCTGCTGCGCAACATGCCCTTTTCCATGCCGATGGTCTTCCTCGGAGCGGGTATGGCTGCTTTCGCCCTGATCCCCACCCTTCCCGACCCGGACCCCTTGGCGCACAGCGACTTTGCCCTTCATCTCTCGGAAGTGTGCGTGATCATCTCTCTGATGGGCGCCGGACTGGCGCTGGACCGGCCGGTGGGCCGCCAACGCTGGGCCACCACCTGGCGGTTGCTGGGAATCGCGATGCCTCTTTGCATCATTGGGCTCACGCTGCTGGGGCTGTGGTTCCTGGGCCTGGGCCTCGGTGCAGCACTGCTGGTGGCCTCAAGCCTTGCACCCACGGACCCCGTCCTCGCCTCCGAAGTGCAAGTGGGTGAGCCCGCGGACCACGACGACGGAACCGACAAAGAGGACGAGGTGCGCTTTGGCCTCACCTCGGAAGCAGGACTCAACGACGGGCTGGCCTTTCCCTTTGTCTACCTGGCAATCGCCATCAGCATCGTTGGGTCATCCCCGTTGGCGTGGTTCCCGGAGTGGTTCGGCGTGGACGTCCTGTGGCGGCTGGCTGTCGGACTGCTGCTGGGCTTCCTGACCGGAAAGTTGCTGGCACGGATTTTCTTTTCTGCCCGCGCAGACAGCCTGCGGCTGTCCAACCATTCCGAGGGCTTCGTGGCCCTCGCCGCCACGTTCCTGACCTACGGTGCCACGGAGATGGTGGAGGGCTATGGCTTCATCGCGGTCTTTGTCTGCGCTGTGACCATCCGGGCCGCCGAGCACACCCATGGCTACCACCGGGTGCTGCACTCCTACGTGGAGCAACTGGAGCGGCTCCTGACGGTGGTGATCCTGGTCCTGCTGGGCGGTGCGATCGCCCGCGGGCTGCTGGAAGGGATCGGCTGGGCCGAGGTGCTGGTGGCACTGGCATTCCTGCTGGTGATCCGCCCCCTGGCGGGCTGGGTGGGGCTGCTGGGCGGCAAGACCGGCCCGCGGGAGCGGATTGCGCTCTCCTTCTTCGGGATCCGGGGGATCGGCTCGCTGTACTACCTGTCCTATGCGCTGGGCAAAGGAAAGTTCGCTGACCAGGCGGAGTGGCTCTGGGCGTTCGTGGGGCTGGTGGTGGCGCTGTCGATCGTGGTCCACGGCGCCACCACTTCACCGCTGATGAACCGGCTGGACAGGCTCCGCGAGAAGAAGGCCCGCGCAGTGTCCGGTGATGAGGGGCTGGCCCCCAACACCCCCGTGTAGGTCGGCGCAGCGCCGTGCGGGGGTGTGGGTTCCTGTCCGGGCAGCCGCGCTACATCCCCAGGGCGGCCTCGATGGGCCCGACGGCGAAGAACAGCAGGAAGGCAGCCGCCACGGCCCACATCAGCGGGTGGATCTCCTTGACGCGTCCCTGCACGGTGCGGATCAGCACGAAGGCGATAAACCCGGCGCCCAGGCCGTTGGCGATGGAGTAGGTGAACGGCATCAGCGTGAAGGTCAGGAACGCCGGGATCGCAATGCCCCAGTCCTGCCAGTCGATCTTCCCCACCTGGGACACCATCATGAAGCCCACCACCACCAGAGCCGGCGCCACGGCCTCGAAGGGCACCAGGTTGATCAGGGGGGTGAAGAACATCGCCACCAGGAACAGGAGTCCGGTAACGATCGAGGCAATGCCCGTCCGCGCGCCTTCGCCAATGCCGGCGCCGGCTTCCACGTAGATCTGGTTGGAGGACACCGAGGCGCCGCCGCCCACGATGGCGCCGAGGGCGTCCACCTGGAGGACGCGGTCCACGTCGGGGATGTTGCCGTGTTCATCCACGGTGCCTGCCTCGTTGGCCAGGCCCACCATGGTTCCCATGGCGTCGAAGAAGATGCTGAGCAGGATCACGAACGCCAGCAGCGTGGCTGCCACGAAGCCGAGGTGCTCAAAGGCTCCCAAGGGGTTCGCCTTGCCAATCAGGGACAGGTCCGGGGCGGCCCATCCCGTGAATTTGGGCGCCACCAGGGACCAGCCCTGCGGGTTGAAGGTCTTGCCGTCGAAGCTTGGTCCGATGTGCAGGGTCATCTCCAGGAGCACGGAGATGACGGTGGAGGTGATAATGCCGATCAGGATGGCGCCCTTGACCTTGCGGACCACCAGGGCGATGGTCAGGACCAGGCCGAACACGAACACTGCCGTGGGCCAGCCCAGGAGCTTGCCGTCGAAGCCAAGTCCAACGGGCACGGTGGTGCCGGCCACGTCGGGGATGCGGCGGACGAAGCCCGCATTGACCAGCCCGATGAGCGCGATGAACAGCCCGATGCCCACCACGATGGCCGTCTTGAGTCCATCCGGCACTGCCTTGAAGACGGCGGTGCGGAACCCGGTGAGGACCAGGATGAGCATGGTCACGCCGGACAGGACCACCAGGCCCATCATGTCCGGCCAGGTCAGTCCCGGATTGGTGGCAACGGTGACGGCGACGAAGGCGTTGACGCCCAGGCCCGTGGCCAGCGCGAAGGGGTGCTTTGCCCAGGCACCCATCAGGATGGTGAGAAGGCCCGCCACGAAGGCCGTCACGGCGGCGACTGCGGTGAACCCCAACGTGGTGCCGCTGGAGTCCGGGCCGGAGAGGATCAGGGGGTTCAGCACCACGATGTAGCTCATGGCGAAGAATGTGGCGAAGCCGCCGCGGATCTCGCGGGAAAGGTTGGAACCGCGTTCGGTGACCATGAAGTACCGGTCCAGGGCAGAGCCTTGCTTAAGCATTAGTCCTCCGGGGGAGTCTGTGGGGATACCTGAATCCTATGGGGGCGGCAGCCGGGCGGCAGGCAATTTCGCCTAGTCTGTAAGGAAGCCAACACAAGGAGCCCCCCAGCATGCGTCCCGTCCGCCGCCGAATCCTGACTTTTGGGCTCGGATTCCTCGTTTCCGCCGCCGCCGTGCTGGGCGTTGCCGGTCCCGCCGCCGCGCATGATGCAGCCGAGTCCACCAGCCCCGCCGAGGGCGCCTCGGTCACCGCGCCTCCGGAACAGGTTTCGGTCACGTTCAACAAGAACCCGCTTGGGATTGGCGCGTCCATCTCCGTCAAGGACGCCGCCGGCGCCGAGTGGGCAGAAGGTCCCGTGGAGATCGTGGACAACGTGGCGTCCCGGAAGGTCAGGGCGGGAGCCGCGGCCGGGCAGTACACCGTTGCCTGGCGCGTGGTCAGTTCGGACTCGCACCCCATCGAGGGGACGTTTGTTTTTACGGCCGCTTCCGCCGCGCCGGGCACGTCACCGGCGGCAAGTCCGACGGCGGCCGGTACAGTTCCTGCCACCGCTCCGGCCGTTGGCAACGCCCCCGCCATGGGGACCGCCCGGCCCGGAACCACCGCCGAACCAGCGGACCCGGCGGACGCGGGGGAGCCGTTCCAGTGGAGCATCGTCATTTTCGCTGCCGTCGCGGCGGGGCTGCTGGCCACCCTTGCCGTCCTCGCCCGGCGCAGGCTCACGGCGGGCACGGACGAGGAGGGCTGACGGGGGCCGGCGGGGGCCTTGGCGGGCGCTAGCAGGGCAGGGCCGCGAAGCTCCCGGTGCCCGGAAAGGCAACGCGGTCCGGATGCACTTTGGCGGAAATCGCCTGGCCCACGGTCTTGGCCTGGCGCAGGACCTCTTTGGGCGACGGCGTGATGAGCTCGCCCACGCCCACCAGATAAATGCCGATTGCCCGCATGGCAGCGGTGAGGTTGCGGCCAACTGCGATCCCGAAATCGTTGATCATGCGCCGCAACTGGCTGTGCGCGCAGCGGGTCAGGACAATATGGTCCGCCACCAGGATGCCCGAAGGGGTATGGACTTCCCACTGCGGAGCGGCGGTTCCCGTCGCAGTCCCGGCCAGCATGGTCAACTGGACGGCGCGGGTAGTGTGCCGCACGTCCACGGCGTGGCTGGCGGCGTAATTGCGCAGGTGCCGCAGGATCTCGTTCCGTTCACGAAGGGTGACGGAGTCCGCCGCGTCGCAGCGTTGAAGCGAAGCTGTGTTGGCCGGCTGTGCGGCGCCAAGGATGTCCAGTCCGTCCACCACTATCGAGTCCACCCCGCGGCGGCACAGCTCGGCGGCCACGGCAAGGCCGGACAGGCCCGTGCCAATGATCACAGTGGTGGTCTGTTCGGTCCCGGCATTCCCAGGCATGCTTGACACTACAGGTTCCCTCCTTCGAAGTTTCGGCAGGTGCAGGCGTCCTCGCCCGCGCGCGTCCCGTTACCCCCAAAGTCCGGCCGCAGTACGTTGGCGGGCACCCTGACGGAAAGAGGCAGTAGGCGTCCCGGACCAACAATGTCCTGAAGACTACAGAACATTTCCTGCGGTGGATAGCCCAAGCCGAAAACACTTTCCTGCCGGTTGAAGGCGCTTTCCCGGACGCCCTGGAGTTCCTGTGGATAACCGGACCTCCCGGGCCATGGACAGGCTTGCTATGGCAGGGGCGACGGAGAATAGTGGGAAGCGGAAGCAGGCCTTTCTTCCCAGCTCAGGCCGGGGTAAGGGTGCGCGGGGAACGGTCCGGTTTCTGGCAGAATAGCCGCAACATCAGGCAGTATCGCGAGGAGGCGGCCCCATGGGCGCACCAGAGTTGCATCCGGACCCTCAGGACGGCGGCAGCACTGCTGCTCCCGAGGGAATCGTAGTTGGCGTGGACGGGTCGGACCACGGCCAGTGCGCGCTTGTTTGGGCCGCGCGCGAGGCCCGGCGCCGGCGCCGTCCGCTGCATATCGTCACCGCGTACTCCGTACCGATCTTCGCCGCGTCGGGCCTCGACGGCGGCTATGCAACCGTGGACGATTCCGTGATCCGCGAGGGCGCCGAGGCGGTGGCCAAGCAGGCCCTGGACAAGATCTCCACCTACGACATCGATGTCACCGCGTCGGTGGAGAACGGCGATGCCTCCGGCGTGCTGCTGGAGATGTCCAGGACTGCCGAGCTCCTGGTGTTTGGCACCCGCGGACGGGGCGGATTCGTGGGCAGGCTCCTCGGCTCGGTGAGCAGCGCCCTGCCCGCCCACGCCAAATGCCCCACCGTGACGGTCCCGCTGATCTGCGCGGACCGGCTGGGCGAGACCACCGAGGACAGGCGCATCAAAGCCGAGCAGGCCAAAGCCGGGCACCAGCGTGTGGAGAACGTGGTGGTGGTGGGTGTTGACGGCTCGGAGCAGGCACGGGTGGCCGTCCTGGAGGCGGCAGAGGAGGCAGAACGCATGGGCGCCACGCTGCGCGTCGTCTGCGCCGTCCCGCAGTACAGCGGCTCGCTGGCATGGGTGCCGGCCCCCATGGACCGCAAGGCCCTCTTTGCCGACATCCAGGTGACCCTGGACGCCGGCATGGCGTGGCTGCGCAGCCACTTCCCCAATCTCCATGCCGAATCAGAGCTGAAGGACGGCTCGCCGGTTGACGTCCTCGTCGAGGAAAGCCGGCATGTGGAACTTGTGGTTGTGGGTACCCGCGGCCGGGGCGGCTTCACGGGAATGCTCCTGGGCTCAACGTCCGACGGCATACTCCACCATGCCAAGGGCCCCGTCATGGTGGTGCCGGACCGTGAGGACCGCCGCCTGGCGGACCGTGCCAAGTTTGGACCGGTTCTCGGTTCATCCTGACGAGATCCTGCTGCCAGGAGCTACGCGATGGCTGCCCACCCATCAGGAACGGCCGGGCAGGGACCCGGCCAACAGTCCGGGGACACCGCCCCTGCCTTGATCCTTCGCCTCAGCCAGGTGGACGGCAGCATGCTTCCACAGGTCGGAGGCAAGGCAGCCAACCTCGGTGAGCTGATGGCAGCCGGGTTGCCCGTGCCGGACGGGTTCTGCCTGACCACAGCGGCCTACCGGGAGGCCACCAGGACCGTGCAGGACGGCGCGCTCGCAGAGCTGGGCAGGCTCCAGGCTGCCCTTCCCCCGGGAACGCCCGGCGGGACCACGGAACTTGCCGGGATGGCCGGCAAAGCACGCGAGTCCATCCGCGCCACCCCGGTTCCGCCGCGGATCGTTGCCGCCGTCGAGCAGGCATATGAGGCGCTGGGAAAAGCGGCTCCGGTGGCGGTAAGGTCTTCCGCCACGGCAGAGGACCTTCCGTTCGCGAGCTTCGCCGGCCAGCAGGACACCTACCTGAATGTCATAGGCATCGGCGCCGTCCTTGAGGCCGTGCGGGACTGTTGGGCATCCCTCTGGACAGACCGGGCAGTGGCCTACCGGGCCGCGCTGGGGATCAAGCCGCACGAAGTAGCCCTCGCCGTCGTGGTCCAGCGGATGGTTGACGCCCGGGCCGCCGGGGTGATGTTCACGGCCAATCCACTGACCGGCAGGCGCCGGGAAGCTGTCATCGATGCTGCCCCGGGGCTCGGCGAAGCGGTGGTTTCCGGAGCGGTCAATCCGGACCACTATGTTGTGGACACCGAAATGTCCCGGGTCCTCGAGCGGAAACTGGGGGATAAACGCCTCATCGCCCGGCCCCTTCCCGGCGGCGGAACCGAGGTACGGGACATGCCGGGCCAAGCGGACGCAGCCAGCCTTACCGACGAACAGGCCATTGGGCTTGCAGCCCTGGGCATGCAGGCTGAAAGGCACTTCGGTTCGCCGCAGGACACCGAATGGGCCATCGACACCGGCGGGGCGCTCTGGCTGACGCAGTCGAGGCCCATCACCACACTGTTCCCGGTGCCGGAACGCCAGTCCGGAGGTGGAGGAACCAGGGTGTACTTGTGCTTCAGCCTCGCCCAGGGCCTCACCCGCCCCCTCACTCCCATGGGCCTGGCTTCACTGCGGCTCGTTGCCTCCTCCGTGGCCAAAGCCGCAGGGTTCGCAGTCCCGGACCCCCGGCGCGGTCCACCACCGTATGCGGAGGCAGCCCAGCGACTCTACTTCGATCTCACAACGCCGGTCAGGAGCAGCGTGGGGCGGCGGCTCCTTCCACGGGTCTTCGACGTCATGGAAGCCAGGTCCGCCATGGTGCTGCGACAGGTCTTTGCGGACCCCCGGTTTTCGGTAACCCGCAAGACCCCGCTCGGACTCCTGCGCCATGTCCTGCCGGCAGCGGTGCGGGCCCGCGTCCCCGAGGCCGTGCTCCGGGGACTGTTCCGGCCCAAGGCGGCGCTGCGCCGGCTGGACCGCTTCACCCGGCAATTCGCCGAGGATCTCGAATTGGAGGCCGGGGCGGGACCCCTTCAGCGGCTCGACCATGCGGAGCGGCTCCTGGGCGGCCGGCTCTTTGCAGTGGTTCCCGCCATCCTGCCCTTGGCCGGGCTGGGGTTCGCCATGCTGTGGCTGGCCGGAAAGCTCCTCGGCGGCCGGGACCGCTGGAAAGACCTGGAGAAGGTGCTTCGGGGCCTGCCGCGGAACGTGACCACGGAGATGGACCTGGACCTGTGGCGGCTTGCATCAGCAATCAGGGACGACCGCGAGTCACGCACGGCCTTGGCGGAAGGGCAGCCATCCGAACTGGCAGCGGAGTTCAGGGCCGGCAACCTCCCTGTCGTCCTGCATGCGGGCCTGGTGCGGTTCCTCGACCGCTACGGGCAGCGGGCCGTGGCCGAAATCGATGTGGGCATGCCCCGGTGGTCGGATGATCCCACGCACATCCTGGGTGTCCTTGCCAACTACCTGCGCCTCACTGATCCCGGCATGGCGCCGGACGTGCAGTTCAGCAGGGCCAGCGCCGAGGCAGAGGCCCAAGTGGAGCGCCTGGTTGCCGAGGCCCGGAGCCGCGGCAGGGTGCGCGCGCTGCTGGTTGCTGCCGCACTGCGCCGCACCAGGCTCTTCGCCGGGCTGCGGGAGCTGCCCAAGTACCAGCTGGTCCTGGGCCTCGCCGAAGTACGCAGGCAGGTGGCCCACGTGGGAGCTGTGCTGGCATCCGCCGGCCAGTTGGAGCACCCGGACGACGTCTTCTTCCTCGATTTCGAGGAAGTCCGGCGTGCCCTGGACAGCGGGGACGCGAATGCAGCCAGCCAGCCGCGAAAGCTGCCCGGACTCGTCCTGGAACGGCGCGCCGCCTACGCCAGCGAACTTGGCCGGCGGCACGTCCCCAGGGTCCTGCTTTCGGACGGAACCGAGCCCGAAGTGCTCCATGCTGCGGCTGCCGGAGCGGCCGCCGGGGCCGGGAACGGCGCGCTGTCCGGCAGCCCCGCATCAGCGGGCTCGGCCACCGGTCCCGCCCGGGTAATTTTGGACCCCATGGGTGCCCGCCTTGAACCCGGGGAGATCCTGGTGGCGCCGTCCACCGACCCCGGATGGACCCCCTTGTTCCTGACTGCCGGCGGCCTGGTGATGGAAATGGGCGGGCCCAACTCGCACGGTGCCGTGGTGGCCCGGGAGTACGGCATTCCCGCCGTGGTGGGGGTTGCGGAGGCCACCTCGCGGCTTGCCACCGGACAAAGAATAACGGTCGACGGCGGCGCTGGAACCGTCGTGCCCGCCTAGCCCCCTGCGGGCCGCCCGGCACGTGTAGGGAGCGTTCCTGAGGCGTACCCTTGGACTATGGGCTCCAAGGACGGAGACGGCCGGACAATGAGCGGCCGGTATGCGCTACCCGGACGCGGCGAGGTCGCGGGACACGGCATGAACCGGTCCTTTCTGCGATGGGTTCCTGCCGCGGCCGTTCCTGCAGTGATCGCGGCTGGGGTGCTGGTGGGATCCTTCCCGGCACGGGCCGGCGATCCCCTTCCTGAGAAGACCCCGGCCGAAGTGATCGCCCTGCTCGGTTCCCACACCGCGCACACTTTTTCGGGCACTGTGGAACAGTCCTCGGACCTGGGGCTGCCGGAGTTGCCGGCAACCGGTCCCGCATCCGGGCCCGCCTCGGCCGGCGGGGCAGCGTCCGCGATCGAGTTCCTTACCGGCCGCCACACTGCACGGGTCTTCGTGGACGGCAAGGACAAAGCACGCGTCCAGGTAGTGGACCGGCTCGCGGAACGGGACATCATCCGGCGCGGCAGTGACGTCTGGTTCTACTCGTCCAAGGACAATACTGCGGCGCACCTGGCACTGCCGGCCCATGCCAGCGACCTGCCGATGATGGACCCTGGCCATCAGCTTCCTGGCACTTCCCCCACTGATCATGTCCCGGACGGGATGCCCGTTCCGAAAACACCCCAGGAACTGGCAGAGAAATTCCTTGCCGCGGCGGACAGCTCAACTGCCGTGACAATCGGCCCTGACCTCAACGTTGCAGGCCGGCGCGCATACAACCTCGTCCTCGAGCCGCGCACGGAGGGAACACTTGTTGGCAAGGTAGCCATCGCCGTCGACGGGGAGAACGGCATGCCGCTCTCCGTGAAGGTCACCGCGCGCGGCGCGGAGGCGCCGGCGTTCAGCGCCGGATTCACCAGCCTCTCCCTGGAAGCCCCTGATGACGCCCTCTTCAGCTTCGTCCCGCCGCCGGGCAGCACGGTGAAGGAACTGCAGCCCCCGCATCCCACGCGCTGGCCACTCAGCTCCGGGTTGCCCGGCAACCCCGGAATGCGCCTCACCCCGGACCAGCTCGCCGCCGATGTCCAGGGCAAGGCCCGGCCCTACCTGACGGGGTCGGGCTGGGAGACCGTGGTGAAACTTCCGGCAGGAACCGAAGCCGGAACAACCCTTAGCCAGGTGCTGGCGCAGAATCCGGTGCTGGCCCAGGCCGCCGTCGTTGTTCCTGGCGGGCGGGTGCTCTCCACTGCACTGTTCACCGTCCTGCTCACCGACGACGGCCGCATCTATGCGGGCATGGTTCCGGCGGGCACACTGCAAGCCGCATCCTCGGCCCCGTGACGGGCGCATCAGGGCTTCGTGGACCCTGGGCGTACGGCCTGACCATCGAAACACGGGGATTGACAAAGCATTTCGGCCAGCAGGTAGCCGTGGACAGCCTGGATCTTGCCGTGCCGCCTGGTGCCGTCTTTGGCTTCCTGGGGCCCAATGGCTCCGGAAAGACAACCACCATACGGATGCTGCTGGGCCTCGCGGCCGCTTCCGCCGGCACGGTCAAACTGCTCGGAAAGGAGATGCCGGGCAGTTTCCAGGATGTCCTGCCGCGCGTTGGGGCGCTCGTGGAGGGGCCGGCCTTCTACCCGTTCCTGTCCGGAACGGCGAACCTGCACCGGCTCGATGCCGCAGGCCGGCACGCCGACCCCGCAACGCGAAAGGCAAGGGTGGGCACGGCGCTGGAACGGGTAGGGCTCAGCCATGCCGCCGGCAAGCGTGTCCATGCCTATTCGCTGGGCATGAAACAACGGCTGGGGATCGCCAACGCCCTGCTGTCGCCCCGCGAACTGCTGGTGCTGGATGAGCCCACCAACGGCCTGGACCCACAGGGCACACGGGAAGTGCGGAACCTGGTACGGTCCCTGGCAGCTGACGGAACCACCGTTTTCGTCTCCAGCCACCTGCTGGCCGAGGTGGAACAGATCTGTACCCATGCCGCCGTCATGAGTGCGGGCAGGCTCGTTGCCCAGGGTCCCCTTTCGGACCTGCGCCGGTCAGGCAGTTCGCGCATGCGCCTGGTGACCCCGGACGCGGGCCAGGCATCCACCGTCCTGGTCCGGCTGGGGCTGGCCCCGGAGGAAGGACCGCCCCAGCCGGACGGGCAGGTGCTGACGGCCGACCTTGCCCGCAACGGCATCGGAGCGGCACACCCTGCCCCGGAGGAGCTGGTGGCCGCGCTGGTGCAGGCGGGCGTCCGGGTCCGCGGCTTTGCGGTGGAACGGGAGAGCCTCGAGGACCGGTTTGTCGCCTTGACCGGGGAGGGGTTCGATATTGCCCAGTAGCGTGCCGGACCAGGACGTGCCGGACCAGGACCTGGAAACGTCCGCCGGGGCCCCGGCGCCCCCGCGCGGAGCCGGCTGGTCTCTTCTCGGCTCGGAAATCGCGGTGCTGTTCCGGCGCCGGCGAACCTGGGCCCTGCTGCTGGCACTGGCCGCCATCCCGGTCCTGATTGCGGTGGCCGTCCGGGTCTCCTCGGCGGTTCCCCCCGGGCGGGGTCCGGCCTTCCTGGACCGCATTACGCAGAACGGCCTGTTCGTGGCGTTCACCGCCATGCTGGTGTCCGTCCCGCTTTTCCTGCCGCTCACGGTCGGGGTGGTGGCGGGCGACACCATCGCAGGCGAGGCAAACCTGGGAACGCTCAGGTACCTGCTGGTTGCCCCGACGGGCCGTGTCCGGCTGCTCCTGGTGAAATACGCCGGCGCGCTGGCCTTCTGCCTCACTGCGCCGGTCACGGTGGCCCTTGCCGGGGCCTGCATCGGGGCAGCGCTTTTCCCCGTGGGGCCGGTGACCCTGCTGTCAGGGGACGTCATCCAGCCTTCGGAGGCCGCGCTCCGCCTCCTCCTGATCGCCGCATACCTGGCTGTCTCCCTGGCCGGGCTGTCCGCGATTGGGTTGTTCCTGTCCACCCTCACCGTGGTTCCGGTGGGTGCCATGGCCGCCACGGTGGTGATCTCCGTGGTGTCCCAGGTCCTCGACCAACTGCCACAGCTCGAATGGCTGCACCCGTGGCTCTTCAGCCACTACTGGCTGGGCTTCGGGGACCTGCTCCGCCAGCCCGTACTGTGGGACTCGTTCGCCAGCAACGCACTGCTGCAGGCGGGATACGTGGCCGTGTTCGGCGCGCTCGCGTACGGCCGGTTCGTCACCAAGGACGTCCTGAGCTGA
Source organism: Pseudarthrobacter sp. GA104 (assembly GCF_009741265.1). Classification (GTDB taxonomy): domain Bacteria; phylum Actinomycetota; class Actinomycetes; order Actinomycetales; family Micrococcaceae; genus Arthrobacter. Next base: position 1,653,154 of record NZ_WOWL01000001.1, on the reverse strand, counting down.
ACTGCGCGCCTTTGGTGGCGGCCGGCCTAGTAGCGCGCGGCGTACGGGTAGAGCTGCATCCCGGCCATGGCGCTGAGCTGGGTCACCCCGATGCCCTCCTGCGGGTTCAGCGCGTGGACCACCTGCCCGTTCCCCAGGTAAATGGCTACATGGTAGAAGTTCGACGGCGAGCCCCACACCAGCAGGTCCCCGCGCCGTGCCTGGGAGAGGGGTACGTGCGTGGAGGCGGATGCGTACTGCTGCGCGGCCGTGCGCGGGAGGTTCTTTCCGGCGGCGGCGAACGCCGCCTGCACCAGGCCTGAGCAGTCAAAACCGTAGGGGCCGGTTCCGCCCCATTGGTAGTAGTAGGGCGCGCCTACCTTCCCCAGGGCGGCCGAGATGGCCGCCTCATAGGTTCCTCCGCCAAGGGACGGGGCGGGTGCCGGGGCGGGGGCGGGTACCGCGGGGGCTGGAGCCGGGGCGGGCGCCGGTGCAGCAGGCGGGGCGGGCGCCGGCGCTGGAGCCGGCGCAGCGGGCGGGGCGGGTACCGCGGGGGCTGGAGCCGCCGCGGGAGCGGGAAGTGCCGGTGCCGCCGGTGCTGCAGCGGCAGGCCGGTCGCCCGCGGTGGTCCGCTGCTCAGGGGCTGCCGCCTCTGCCGCCGCTTTTTCGGCCGCAGCCGCCAGTGCCGTCAGCCGGGCCTCTTCCCGTTGCCGGTCCAGGGCGTCCACCCGGGCCGATTCCAGTGCCACAGTGGTGTTCCGGAGTTGGGCCAGCTGGTCCACCAGGACAGTGCGCTGTGCCTTGGCGTCCGCCACTGCCTTGGCGGAGGCTGCGTTGGCTTCGTCAGCCTGGGACTTCCGGGTTTCGGCTGTTCGGGCTGCCTCGTCCGCGGCCTTCGTGGCTTCTTCTGCTGCCGCGGTCAGGGAACGTGTTGCTTCGGCGGCGGCGTCTGCAGCCTCAAAGGCCCGGCTCCGGCCGGCCGAGAGCGCCTGGAGGGTGGCTGCCTGCTGAAGGGTTTCTCCGCCGCCGCTGGCCAGCGTGCCAAGCGTGGGGTTCAGGCCGCCGTTGCGGTAGAGGTCGCCGGCCAGCTGCCCCACCTGCCTGCGGGTTTTGTCCTGCTGCTCCTGCGCTGTCGCAGCCCTGGCTGACGCCGCTGCCGCTGCGGAGCTGCGCTGCTGCAGCTCCACAAGGGCTTCGCTGTAAGCGTTGTTGGCCTGCATTGCCACGGCAAGAGCGGCCTGCCGGGACTCAGCGGCGGAGCCAAGGATCCGTTCGATCACTGCCACCTGGTCCGCGGCGGCGGCCTCGTTTGATTTCGCTGCGGCGATGTCTTCCGCCGAGGGGACTTCCGGCGAGGCCGGGATGGAAAAAGAGGGCCGTTGCGGGGCGGGCAGCGCGCCTGCGGGCGCTGCCGCAGTCCCCACCATCACGACGGCGGCACACACCACGGCGGACTTGCCCAGGGTAGTGCGCAGCGACTTGCGAAAGGAATTGTTTGAAACCATCTGCAGGAACCTCGAAGCGGTAGGGCTGGAGGTCCTGGTGGAGGCACAACAGTGCCCCTCTGATGCCCGCCAGCAGTCCGAGGTTACGCGACCCCTTGCACTTTGGCAACAAGAGTCACATCACTAACATAAAACACATCAGTGTCATTTGACCGGACCCGCGGAACGGCGTGTCGCGTCGGACGTTCCGGTTAACCCGGCGGCATGGCTTGGCTAGGCGTGCTGATGGGCTTCGTGCTCGGAATGCGTGGCGGGTTCCAGCTGGAAGGTGCAGTGGTCCGTGTCGAAGTGCGAGCCCAGGCAGGTGACCAGCTTGTCCAGAAGCTGGTCCGCGCCGCGTGCGTTGAGCACCCCGTCCTCCACCACCACATGCGCGGAAAAGACCGGAACGCCGGATGTGATGGTCCAGATGTGGATGTCGTGCACGTCCGTGACGCCTTCGACGGAAAGGATGTGTTCACGGATCATCTGTACTTCCACCCCCTTGGGGCTGGCCTCCAGAAGCACATCCACCACGTCGCGGAGCAGGGACCAGGCCCGAGGCAGGATCAGCAGGGCGATCACCACGGAAGCGATGGTGTCCGCGGCCTGGAAGCCGGTCACCATGATCACCACGGCGGCAGCAATGACAGCGAAGGATCCCAGCAGGTCACCCAGCACTTCCAGGTAGGCGCCGCGCACGTTGAGGCTCTCCTGGTGGGCGCCGTGCAGGATCAGGAGGGAGGCCACGTTTGCTGCCGCGCCGAGGATGGCGGCGAAAAGCATGATGTTGGTCTGCACTTCCGGCGCCGCGCCGATCCGGCGCACCGCTTCGGTGAAGATGACAACGGAGATCACCACCAGGATCAATGCGTTGGCCAGTGCGGCAAGCACCTCTGCTCGCTGGTAGCCATAGGTTCTCTGGTCGCTGGCAGGCCGTCCCGCTATCCAGGCGGCCAGCAGGGCGATTGTCACGCCCGCCGCGTCAGAGAGCATATGGCCCGCATCGGCCAGCAGGGACAACGATCCGGAAAGGACGGCGCCCACCACCTGGACCAGGACCACGGCGAGCGTGATCACCAGGACAGCCACCAGCCGTTTCCGGTGCCGGCCGGTCGCGGTGATTCCGTGGGTGTGGCTGTGGTCGTGTCCCATGCCTACAAGGCTAGCCCCAGCCGAGCTCGTGCAGCCGGTGGTCGTCTATCCCGAAGTGGTGGGCGATTTCGTGCACCACTGTCACCGCAACTTCGTGGATGACGTCCTCCCGTGAGGAGCAGATCTCCAGGATGGGTTCGCGGTAGATGGTGATCCTGTCCGGCAGCGAGCCGGCGTCCCACCAGGAATCACGTTCGGTCAGCGGCACGCCTTCGTAGAGCCCCAGCAGGACCGTGTCCGGGTCCTCTCCAGGTTTTGGCACGTAGTCGTCCTCGATGAAGACCGCCACGTTGTCCATGGCGGCCGCCAGCTTCTCCGGGATGCTGTCCAGGGCGTCCTGGACGGCGGCCTCGAACTCGTCCTCGGGCATGGTGAAGCGAAGGGGCTCGCTGGGGCCTTCAGGAACGGTCGGCAGTCCCGGCGGCAGGCTGGCTGGCATACCTGGATTCTAGCGGGAAGCGGACGGCCCGGCCCCGCGTGCAGCCTTGCTCCTGCGCCGGGTCAGACCCACGCCAACCAGGCAGACCAGTCCGCCAACCAGGCCCAGGACGCCGGGAATTTCACCGAGCAGCAGCCAGGAAATCAGGATGGTGGTTCCGGGCACCAGGTACGTGGTGGCGGCCAGCTTCCCCGCATCCACCAGTGAGAGCGCGTACGCCCAGGTGGTGAAGGCGATCGCTGTTGGAAAGACGCCAAGGTAGGCGAGGCCCCAGGTTGCCTGCGGCGGCGCGGCCTGGACCTCGGCTATGAGCTGGCCGGTAAAGGGCAGGCAGCACACCGCGCCCACAAGGATCCCGAACCAGGTGGCTTGTGCTGCAGGAAACTTCCGCAGCACCGGCTTCTGGATGATGACGCTGACTGCGGCGAGCACGGCGGCAAGGAGGCATAGCAGCACGCCTGCCACGTCCGCCGTCGTGCGTTCCCCCGGCGCGGAAGCCTGGCCGGAGCCGAAGGCGATCAACGCCACCCCGGCGAAGGCAACCAGGCTCCCGATGATCAGCCACCGCGGGAAGCCCTCCTTGAGGAATATGCCGGCCATGATGGCCACAAGGATGGGGTTGACATTGATCAGCAGGGCGCTGGTGCCGGCATCAAGGATGTGCTCTGCGGCGTTCAGCGCCACGTTGTACCCACCGAACCACATCACTCCGTAGGCGAGGATGGGCCACCACTCCCTTCCCCGGGGCAGCAGCCTGCTCTTCAGCAGTTGGGGGAGGACCAGCAGGGCCAGTACGACGGCGGCAATCACCAGCCGGCCGAGCGTCAGGGAGCCGGGGGAAAAGTGTGGGCCTATCGCCCGGATACCCACAAAGGCCGATGCCCAAAGGACTACGGTCACCACCATGGCGGCCACTCCGAGAGCCTTCACCCGGGCGGCGGCTTGGGGAGGTGCAGTGGCGGTAGGGCTGGCGGGGCTGGTTGAAGGCATGAAGCAAATCTAGCCGCGGGCAGGCAGCACTGGCTGGCGGAAATCGGCCATGTCTGGGCAACTTCCTGCCAAAAAGGCGGGCAGCCGTGCAGCCCCGCGACACGGTGCCTCGGCTAGGATGCGGTTTATGGTCTCAAGCCCGGCTCCGCCCCGCGATTCTGCACGCCTTGCCAGGAAGGTGACCTGGATCGTCCTCGCGCTGATCGTGGCGGGCTGTGCTGCCTGGTACTCGGTGCTGACGCTGGGGAAGTCACCGGAATCCGCCTCCCAGCCAGGCGGCTCTGAACAGCTGGTCCGGACGGACAGCCACCGGTTGACCAGCCCGGCGGTGGAGAAGGCGCAGCTTGTGGAATTCCTTGATTTCGAATGCCCGTCCTGTGGCTCCATCCATCCGGTGGTGGAGGAATTCAAGGCGGAGTTCGGCGACAGGATCACGTTCGTCCACCGGCACTTCCCCCTGTCGGCCCACCCGAATTCGGGGCAGGCGGCCCTTGCCGCCGAGGCCGCCGGCCAGCAGGGGCAGTACCAGCAGATGGCGGACAGGCTGTTCGAAACCCAGTCCCAATGGGCCGGGAACCAGGCATCCCAGGCCCCCCTCTTCCGCACCTACGCCGAGCAGTTGGGGCTGGACCTTTCCCGCTTCGATGCCGCCGTCGCCGACCCCGGGACGGAGGAGCGCATCCTGGCCGACGTTGCGGACGGCAAGGCGCTCGGCGTGACTGGAACGCCCACCTTTTTCCTGGACGGCGAAAAGCTCACGCTCACCACCAAGGCCGATTTCCGGCAGAAGCTCGCCGACGCCGTCAAGTAGGACCCGTTCGGCCAGGCCTACCGGGCGCCCGCCCATTCCAGCAGGCGTTCCACCGGCCAGGTGGTGATGATGCGGTCAGCGGGGACCCCGTTCCGCTCGGCACGCTCCGCTCCGTACTGCAGGAAATCCAGCTGGCCCGGCGCGTGGGCATCGCTGTCGATCGAGAACAAGCAGCCGGCCTCGAGCGCCAGCTGGATCAGCGCGTCCGGCGGATCCTGCCGTTCCGGCCGTGAGTTGATCTCGACTGCCACGTTGTGTTCAGCGCAGGCGGCGAACACATCCTTGGCATCGAAGTCCGACGGCGGCCGCGTCCCCCGGGACCCCTCGACGAGGCGCCCCGTGCAGTGGCCAAGGATGTTGGTGTGCGGATCCTGGATGCCGCCGAGCATCCGCCGGGTCATGGTCCGGCTGTCCGCGCGGAGCTTTGAATGGACGCTGGCCACCACAATGTCCAGGCGGTCCAGCAGCTCCGGTTCCTGGTCCAGGTCCCCGGACTCCAGGATGTCCACCTCGATGCCGGCCAGCAACCGCACAGGGTTGGCCGCCCGGGCGTCATCGACCGCGGTGCGGATGCCGTCGTTGATCGCGTCCACCACGTCCAGTTGCTGCAGGAGGCGCTCCGCCGAGAGCCCGTTCGCGATGGTGAGGTTGGGGGAGTGGTCCGTCAGGGCAAGGTATTCCCTGCCCAGCACCCCGGCGGCCGCCACCATCAGCTCGATCGGGGAGCCGCCGTCGGACCATTCACTGTGGCTGTGCAGGTCGCCCCGCAGGGCGTCCCGGATGGAGGCCCCGGCGGAAGCCAGCGGCCGGGCGCCCTTCTCGCGGAGGTCGGCGAGATAGTCCGGGACCTCTCCCTCTACCGCCTGCCGGATCACCTGGTACGTCCGGTCGCCGATGCCCTTCATCGACTTCAGCCGGCCGTTGCGCGCACGCTCGGCCACTTCCTCCGGCGGCACCGGGCTGATGGCCGCTGCCGCCTTGCGGAACGCCTGGACCTTGAAGGTGGCGGCGCGTTCGCGCTCCAGCCAGAAGGCAATCTCGTTGAGCGCTGCTACGGGATCCATCCGTCCATCTTGGCCCGTCCAGCCCGCCCGGCGGCGGTGTTTTGGCCGATTTTGGATAATTCCTGCCTAGGCCCTATAGTTTTAGAGTCCAGTTCGGAGAAACGCAAAGGACAAAGACGGAAAGCCTCGCTTGACGCCTTTTATTTTGTTCCGAACGGGTTCTGGCCCCCATCGTCTAGCGGCCTAGGACACCGCCCTTTCACGGCGGCGGCACGGGTTCGAATCCCGTTGGGGGTACGCAAGGAACTGGTCAGGCAGGCAGAAAATGTCTGGTAGGCTGGAAGCCTTGAAAAAAGCGGTAGAGATACTGCGGAAGCAAGAAACGCAAGGCCCTGTAGCGCAGTTGGTTAGCGCGCCGCCCTGTCACGGCGGAGGTCGCGGGTTCAAGTCCCGTCAGGGTCGCTCTGATTGTTGGAAGCAATTCCGGCTCTCATGGTGACTAGTCACCTAGGCTCTGTAGCTCAGTTGGTAGAGCGTTCGACTGAAAATCGAAAGGTCACCGGATCGACGCCGGTCGGAGCCACCACTGGGAAGCATCAGTTCTTCGGAACTGGTGCTTTTCTGCTTAACGGCTGCCCCTTAACGCTTGCCGCGATGTTCCACCCTTGACCTGATGTTCCCGGCCCCGTCCGCGGGCCCCCGCGGGGCCTGCCTTCTGCCGTAAGCCCCGGGCAAGGGATAGGGTTGGGAGCAACAGAAGGGGGAGTGCCTGATGGAATACCAGAACCCACAACCCGAGGCGGCCGTCCAGGGCCGCGCCGTGCCGGCCCCGGCGTCCGCGCTGGGCCGCACCGTGATCTCCGAAACAGCAGTGGCCAAGGTGGCGGGGATCGCCGCCCGTGCCGTCCCCGGGGTCTATTCCCTGGGGTCCGGACCGTCACGCGCACTGGGCGCCATCCGGGACGCCGTCGGCAGTTCGGACCATGCTGCCGGGGTGCATGCGGAAGTCGGCGAAACCCAGGTGGCCGTGGACATCAGCCTGGTGGCAAGCTACGGGACTCCCCTCCACTCCCTCGCAGACCAGGTCCGGGCCGCCGTCTACCGCGCGGTGGAGGAACTGGTGGGACTCCAGGTCATCGAGGTCAACGTGGAGGTCACTGACGTCTACGTGCCGCCGCCCGTAAAGCCAACTACCCCCGGCCCTACCGAAAGGGAGGCACTCCTGTGAACCTCACCGTAGCCGGTATGGCGATGGGCGCGTTCGTCGCCTTCATGTCCCTGCAGTTCGGCCTGTGGGGCTTCCTTATATCCCTGCTCTTCATGGCGGTCGGGGCGCTGCTGGGCCGTGCCGCGGAGGGCAAACTGGACCTGCGCGGCGTGCTGGATGCCATCATCGGCCGGCGCTCGTCCTCATGAGTTCGCCCGCGCCGGCCGTGCGGGCGCAGGTGCTCAACGGCCACAACCGGATCAGTACGCAAGCCCTGACAAGCCTCGCGAAGGCGGCCGCCGCCCAGGCCCTGGGCGTCGACGCCCAGGACGTCAGGGCGGACTGGGCTGACGACGACGGCCTGCTGGCACTGTCCCTCGTCGCGCCGATCAGCGCACCGCCGCTGCGGGCGGCAGCCCTCGACCCCAACCGGGTGGAGGCCTTCGGAGGCTCCATCTGGGACCGTGGCGTCAGCGCCAAAGCCCACATCCTTGCTACCGTGGCCGAGCTCAGCGGCGCACAGCTGAGCCGGGTGGATATCAGGATCAGCGGCGTCAGGATCAGCCAAGGGGGGCGGGTCCAGTGAACCGAACCCGGCAGGGGAGCACCGCTGAAGCTTCGAACCCGCAGTCACGCGTCCGCAGGGCAAACGGGCCGGACATGGACCGGATTTTGCGGCGGGAAACCCATTCATCACGGGCAGCGATGGCAACTGTCGCCGCCGTCGTGGTCATGGTGCTGGCCGCGTACGGACTCCTGGAAGCTGCCGTGCACGTTATTGGCGAGCCTCCGTGGCTCATCGATCCCCAAGCGGCGGCACAGCGCATCGTTGCCCTGCCCGCAGGGATTTCCCCGCTGCTGCTGGGCGCGATCGGTGCCGTGCTGGCGATGGTTGGCCTGGTCTTCTTCCTCAACGGCGTACTGCCCGGACGGCGTGCCAGGCACCTTCTGGTGCCCGGCGGACGTGCCGGGGCCGGACCGGCTGTGGTGGTGGATGATGAAGTCATCGCCTCCTCGCTGGCCCGGCGGGCCCGCCTGGCCGCCAACGTGACACCCGAGCAGGTGATGGTGGTGGTCTCCCGGCGGCAGGTGGTGGTGAACGTCCGGCCGACGTCCGGCGTGCCCGTCCGGGAGGAAAGCGTGCTCGCCGCGGTCCAGGATGAGCTCGATGAAATGGGGCTCGATCCCGCACCCGGAGTCCGCATCAACGTGGCGCCGTCCGGGGTGATCGGGGCATGAACAGCACCCCGAGCCTCCTCAACAGGATCCTGCTCGCTGTCCTGGGCCTTAAGTTGCTGGCCATAGGAGTGCTGTTGATGCTGCTGGCAGCGGTGCCGGCGGTCGGGCCGTGGTGGCACTCCTGGTCCGCGGGCCTTTGGGACACAGCGAACAGCGCCTTCAACGCCACCCGTTTCCCTGGCCGTTCGGAGAGCTGGCTGTGGATTGTGGTGGCCTTGGCCCTCCTCCTGCTGATCGGCCTCATGGTTGCCTGGATCGCGCAGCAGGGCAAGGGCCGCTCCAACCTGCTGGCTGCCGAGTACGATCCCGGCGACGTTCCCGGGGACGTCCGGATCAGCGGGGGAGTGGCTGAGCAAGCCCTCAAGCAGGCCCTCGCCGGCCGGCCGGACCTGGCCGGTTCCACTGTGGTCACCTATGACGTCAAGGGGTCCCCGGCCTTGAAAGTGCGGCTCCTGCCCCGGCAGGGCGTGGCACCGCACCTGCTCGCAGCAGAGGTGGCGGAACTGCTGGATTCCCTTGAAGCCGTGGTGGGCAGGAAGATTCCTGTCCTCATCCACATCGGCGCCGGGGCGCGGACGCGCTTCGGCAGGGCCGAGCGCGTCCGCTGAAAGACTAGTTCCGGGTGAGGTAGACGGCGCAGTCCACGGGCACCTCATCCATTTGGCCCCATTCCGAGGCCGGCTCCGTGCCGCTGGACAGCTCCACGGAATAGCCCTCAGGGATGGGCGCGGAGGCAAAGCCCATGTTGGCCAGGACCAGCACATCTCCGTTGTGGAAGCCCAGCAGGCCGCTTTCCGGAGCGTGGACCTCGGCCCATTCAAGGGAACCCTTGCCCAGGTTCCGGGCGGACCGGAACGCCAGTGCAGCCCGGTACAGCTCAAGCGTGGAGCCTTCCTCGATTTCCTGCTGGTCCGCTGCGAGCGGACCGAAGCTTTCGGGCTGCGGAAGCCAGGGCGGGGCCGCTTCGCCCTGGAAGGACTGTGAGAAGCCATAACCAGGTAGTTCCGCCGCCCAGGGCAGCGGGACCCGGCAGCCGTCGCGGCCGGTTTCTGCCCCCTGCGTCCGGAAAAAGGTAGGGTCCTGGCGGGCCTCCGGGGGGAGCGTGGTGTGCTCAGGGAGCCCCAGTTCCTCGCCCTGGTACAGGTAGGCGGAACCCGGCAGCGCCAGCTCCACCAGGGTGGCCGCCCGGGCCCGGGCCAGTCCAAGGGCGGCATCCGGCTGCTCATCGTCCGCTGCGATGCCCTTGGGAAAGGTGGTGGGATCCTTGAGGCCGAACCGGGTGGAATGGCGGACGGTGTCGTGGTTGCTCAGCACCCAGGTGCACGGTGCCCCCACGGCTGCGGCGGCCTTCAGGGATGCGTCGATCGCCTCTGACATCCGTTCTGCATCCCACCCGGCCATCAGGGAGTCGAAGTTGAAGGCCTGCTGCATTTCGTCCGGCCGGACGTAAAGCGCCAGCCGCTCTGCTGGTTCCACCCAGGCTTCGGCCACCATCATCCGGTCGCTGCCGTACTCCGACAGGACGCGGTGCCAGTCACGGTAAATCGCGTGCACGCCGTCCTGGTCGAAGAAGGGCGACGGCGGATAAACGGGAGATACGGCGCGGTGGGGTTCTTCGGCATTGGTATGTGCGCCGGGCGCATCGCCTGGCAGCGACGGTTCCCTGTGCACCTCCACTTTGCCCTCAGCCGAGGTGCCTTCAACCATTGCCGCCACCCCGTCCCAGTCGGGCAGGCCGGCCTCCTTGACCATGCCGTGCGCAACGTCCACCCGGAAACCGTCCGCTCCGCGGTCCAGCCAGAAGCGGAGTACGGAGCGCATCTCCTCCTGCACTTCCTGGTTGTCCCAGTTCAGGTCCGGTTGCTTCGTGTCGAACAGGTGGAGGTACCACTCGCCCGGGGAGCCGTCCGCTTCGGTGATCCGGGTCCAGGCCGGTCCTCCGAAAATCGATTTCCAGTTGTTCGGTGCCCGGTTGCCGTCGCCGGATCCGGGTACTTCGTCCTTCCCGGGGCGAAAGATGTAACGGTCGCGTTCAGGGGATCCCGGCGGCGCAGCGAGGGCCTCCCGGAACCACGCGTGTTCGTCAGAGGTGTGGTTAGGGACCAGGTCAACGATGACCTTCATGCCCCGCCGGTGAGTTTCATGCAACATCGCATCGAAGTCCGCCAGGGACCCGAACAGGGGGTCAACCTGGCGGTAATCGGCCACGTCATAGCCGCCGTCGGCCTGCGGCGACTTGTAGAAGGGGGACAGCCAGATTGCATCCACGCCCAGCCGTTCCAGGTAGGGCAAGCGGTCCATCACCCCGCGCAAATCGCCCATGCCGTCGCCGTTGCCGTCCGCGAAAGACCGGGGGTAGACCTGGTAGACGACGGCGTCGGTCCACCATTCATGGGAAGCGTCGGAGGCAGGAACGGCCGGGTTGGACATTTGGTTCCTCTCAGATAACTTTTTGATGTAAACGCTTGCATAACCACGAGCAACCTTACTAGTGTGATGGTCACCACATCAACCTCACCTAGCAAGCGCACTGCCGACTTACTTGTCACTCAGCGAGGAGCTTCAAGCCAATGAAAACCCCTAGATTCCTACTGCCGGCTGCAACCGCCGGTGTCCTGGCCCTGTCCCTGACCGCATGCGGCGGCGGAGGCGGCGGCGGGACCACTGGCGGCGGCGGTACCGACGCCGAAAAGAACCTGGACAGCCGGGGTCCCATTACGTACGTCCAAGGCAAAGACAACAGCAATGTGGTGCGTCCCCTGATCGAAAAGTGGAATGCTGCCCACCCGGACGAGAAGGTCACGTTCAAGGAGCAGACAGACCAGGCCGACCAGCAGCATGACGACCTGGTACAGAACTTCCAGGCCAAGAACGCTGACTACGATGTGGCAAGCGTGGATGTCGTGTGGACCGCCGAGTTCGCAGCCAAGGGGTGGCTGCAGCCCCTCAAGGACAAGATGGCCGTAGAAACCAAGGGAATGCTTGAACCCACGGTCGAAGCCGGTTCGTACAAGGGCACTCTATACGCAGCCCCGGTGTCTTCCGATGGCGGCATCCTGTACTACCGCAAGGACCTTGTGCCGGAAGCACCCAAGACGTGGGACGAGATGATGGGGATGTGCTCCATCGCAAAGCAGAACAACATGGGCTGCTACTCGGGACAGTTCAAGCAGTATGAAGGCCTCACGGTCAATGCTTCCGAGGCCATCAACTCGGCCGGCGGATCCGTCCTTAATGACCAGGGCAAGCCGAACCTGAACACCCCTGAGGCAGAAAAGGGCCTGAACAACCTGGTTGAGGCCTTCAAGAACGGGAACATCCCGGCCGAGGCCATCACCTACCAGGAAGAGGAAAGCCGCCGCGCTTTCCAGGAAGGCAAGCTGCTCTTCCTCCGCAACTGGCCCTACGTCTACAACCTGGCCACCACCGAAGGTTCCTCCAAGGTGAAGGACGTGCTGGGTATGGCTGCCCTGCCGGGCAAGGACGGCCCCGGTGCCTCCTCCCTCGGCGGCCACAGCGCAGCCATCAGCGTCTACTCGGACCACAAGGCAACTTCCCTGGACTTCGTGAAGTTCCTGATCGCGGAAGAGCAGCAGAAGTTCTTCGCCACGAAGGGTTCGCTGGCTCCGGTCTTCGGTGCACTGTATGAAGACAAGGAACTGGTTGCCAAGCTTCCGTACCTGCCGGTGCTGAAGACCTCCATCGAGAACGCTGTTCCCCGTCCGGTAACCCCGTTCTACCCGGCTGTTACGCAGGCGATCCAGGAAAACGCCTACGCTGCACTGAAGGGTGAGAAGCCGGCCAAGGACGCGCTGTCTGACATGCAGAAGTCCATCGAGTCCGCTGGCGCAGGATCGTAGTTTAGCCATGGCAACCGAATTGGGCCCGACGCCGGTAAAGCCGGCGTCGGGCGCCCCCGATGTACACCACGGTCCCAAAGGTGTAGGCGAAGACAACGCGATCCTCAGCCAGGGCAAATGGGCCTCCTGGCTGTTGGCTCCCACGATCATTGCCCTGGGCATCGTCATTGTTTACCCCATCATCAGCGCCATTGTGATGTCCTTCCAGAAGGATGCGGGGCTGGACCCGGTCACCGGGCTGTTCACGGCCGGGGGCCCAGCGGGTATCCAAAACTACGTCAACTGGCTGGGGCAGCAGTGTGCCGCCCCGAACGGTGGTACCGTCGCTTGCCCGCCGGGCACCCTTGGCGGCCAGTTCTGGACCGCCACCGGAACCACCTTCCTCTTTACGGTCATCACCGTGGCCTTTGAGACAGTGCTTGGCTTCTGGATGGCCATGATCATGGCGCGGACGTTCAAGGGCCGCGGCCTGGTCCGCGCAGCCGTCCTCGTTCCGTGGGCCATCCCCACCGCTGTCACGGCCCAGCTGTGGCTCTTCATGTTCGACTTCAACGGCATCATCAACAAGCTGTTCAACGTTTCCATCCTGTGGACAGGCAGCGAGTGGCCGGCCAAGTGGGCAGTGATCATCGCAGACACCTGGAAAACCACGCCGTTCATGGCGCTGCTGATCCTGGCCGGCCTGCAGATGATCCCGGCAGAGGTCTACGAGGCCGCAAAGGTCGATGGCGCAAGTGCCTGGCAGCGCTTCCGCCTCATCACGCTTCCGCTGGTGAAGCCCGCGCTGATGGTGGCCATCCTGTTCCGCACCCTGGATGCCCTGCGTATGTTCGACCTTCCCTACATCCTGACCGGCGGTGCCAATAACACCACCACACTGTCCATCCTGGTGATCAACCAGATCAGGCAAGGGTTCAACTCGGCAGCTGCCTTGTCCACCATTACGTTCATCATCATTTTCCTGGTCGCATTCATCTTCGTCCGCTTCCTCGGTGCGAACGTCGTGGAACAAAGCGGAGCCACCGGTAAGGGGAAGAAATGACAACCACAACTGCCTCCACGGCATTGCGGGCGCAGCAGGACAAGGGCCGCAAGGCCGCCCAGACCCGGGAAAAGTGGGCGAGCGCCCGTACGTACATCAGCGCCGTCGTGATCCTGATCTGGTGCCTTGCACCGGCTTACTGGATGGTGGTGACGGCGTTCCGCGAGGTCGGCTTCACCTACGACACAACGCCTTGGCCGACGCACGTGACCATGGACAACTTCACCACTGCGTTCGATACGTCCTTCGGCAACCAGTTCGGCCGGGCCCTTGGCAACAGCATCATTATCGGTGTGACGGTCACGGTGATCTCGCTGGTGATCGGCGTCTTCGCAGCCTATGCACTGGCACGCCTGAACTTCCGGTTCAAGTACCTCGTGCTGGGGTTCATCCTGGGCGCCTCCATGTTCCCCGGTGTTGCCCTGATCACCCCGCTGTTCCAGCTTTTCACCAACATCGGCTGGATGGGCACCTACCAGGCCCTGATCATCCCGAACATCTCCTTCGTCCTGCCGCTCACCGTCTACACCCTGACCTCCTTCTTCCGCGAGATGCCGTGGGAGCTTGAGGAATCAGCCCGCGTTGACGGCTGCACGCAGGGCCAGGCGTTCCGGAAAGTGATCATGCCGCTGGCCGCCCCGGCCATCTTCACCACGGCGATCCTGGCCTTCATCTCCTCCTGGAATGAATTCCTCATCGCCAGCCAGTTGTCGAATGAGGCAACGAAGCCCGTCACGGTTGCCATCGCCAGCTTCGCCGGCGCGCAGCCCAACCAGATCCCCTACACCGCCATCATGGCCGCGGGCACCATTGTCACCATTCCTCTGGTGATCCTGGTGCTTGTCTTCCAGCGCAAGATCGTTGCCGGCCTGACGGCTGGTGCGGTCAAGTGACACGCGACGCTTCCCGCCCCCGCACCCCGGGGGCGGGGGGCGGCCGCCGGCTCCTGAGGTCCGGCGAGGATTTTGACATCATCATCGGGTTCCTCGGCTTCTGGGCACTGGTCCTTCTTGTGGTCACCGTCTGGATGGAGGTGACTGCGCAGCCCGCCCTTGGCTGGGCACTGGGCCTGCTGGCAACGCTTTTGGCGCTGTACGGAATGGTGCGGCTGCGGCGGCGCCTGCCGGAACGGAGATGATACAGCTGGATCCGCTGCCGGCGTCCACCCGGCGCGGTAACACTGCGATGCACGACTGTGTCCAAAATACGATTGGCACGGCGGTATCGCATTAAGCAGGGCGGACACCTGCAGGGAGTACATGAGGGGACACCGTGGCACGCACAACTGAAAGGTCTCAACGGGGAGGCCACAGCGGGGTCAGCATTGAAGACGTAGCGGCCGCCGCAGGAGTGTCCACCGCCACCGTGTCCCGGGCGGTCCGGGGACTGCCCCGGGTGTCCCCGGCAACACGGCAAAAGATCCTCGACGTCGCAGGAGACCTGGGCTACGTTGCCTCCTCCTCCGCGTCCGGCCTGGCCACGGGACGCACCAGGACGATCGGGGTGCTTGCCCCGTTCGTGAGCCGCTGGTTCTTTTCCAAGGCCATCGAGGGCGCGGACCGCGAACTGCACGCCCGCAACTACAACCTTTCGCTGTTCAACCTCGGTGGACACGGGAGCAACCGGGAGCGGCTTTTCAGCAAGACCATGGTCTATAAGCAGATCGATGCCCTGCTGGTGTTGTGTATGGCGCTGACCCACGAAGAGCTGGACCATCTGCAGAAGATCGACATTCCGCTGGTGGTGGTGGGCGGCCATGTCGAAGAGTGCGCCTATATCGGCATTGACGACTATGCCGCCGCATCTGCTGCCGTCCGCCACCTGATCGACCTGGGCCACCGGGATATCGCCCTGCTGCACGGGGACGACGAGACAGACCTGAACTTTGATGTTCCCCGGGTCCGTATCCTTGCGTTCAAGGACGTCATGACGGCCGCCGGCCTCCCCACCCGCCCCGAGTGGGATGAATGGGGTGACTTCACGGTCCGCAGCGGCCAGGAAGCCTTGCGCCGGCTCTGGTCCAAACCGGGGAAAAAGCCGACTGCCATCTTCTGCGCCTCGGACGAGATGGCCATGGGCGTCATTTTTGAAGCGGCCCGCATTGGCGTGCGGGTCCCGGAGGAACTCTCCGTGGTGGGCATCGATAACCACGATTTTGCCGACGCCATGGGGCTGACCACCGTTGGCCAGCGGCCCGATGAGCAGGCAGAGCTGGCCACCAAGATGCTGCTGGACGAACTGGACGGGCAGATCGGCTCCGTGCGGTCCGCCGTCGCGCCCCATGAGCTGATTGTCCGAAGGACCACGGCGCCGCCCCAGTCCTGAACGACTGGCCCGCGCGGATGGCGTCAGGAAGCGCGCGCCAGCTGGCGGATGGGGATCCAGCGGGACGCCAGGCGCCGGTAGGCTGCAGCGGCGCCGGTCATGTCCCCTCGGCGAGGCACTCAATGCCCAGCCGGATATCCATGGGCGAATCGTCCGGGTACACCTTGTCGGCAACAGCCCCATAGTCAAGCTCCACCATCGAATTGACGTGGAACAGTTCCAGCCATTCGGTGAGCTGGGCGAGGTCGTCCAGCATGTCCAGGTCCGGTGCGGCCAGGGCAAGGTTCGCCACGGCGTAGCGTGCCCGCTCCAGGGCGTCGGTAATGGGCGCCCACACCCGGACGGTGACGATCCGGCCGCCGGCCTCCACCACGTCCTTGTGGTCCGATTCCATGAACAGGGAGAACCAGCTGAAGGGGATCCCCCAGGTGGACGCACGGGTGTGCACCCGGACGGATCCGTCGCGGGCTTTGACCTGGTCTATCCGTTCCTGATGCTTGTCCCGCTGCTCCTCGGGGATCAGCAGTTCGGCCAGCGGACCGTGGATGCCCTGCATCAGGGCGTTGGCCGCCAGGCCGGCCCTCAGCACCAACTGGCTGGGGCAGTACAGCAGCACCGGCTCCGCGTCAGCATTGTCGTCGTCGGATGTTTCGCCGGCGGTTCCCGCGGATGATGCCGGGGCAGTGGTGACACGGACCAGGTCCGTGCGTCCCGTGGGGAAGGGGTCGCCGCCGGAGCGCGTGATGCGTCCCAGCGAGGCCAGGAGTTCCGCATTTTCGACGGCGGCGCGGGAGGCCGAGCGCGCGCCCTCAGCCTGGATTGCCTGGCGCTGCTCCTCGGGGAAGGCTTCCAGCGGCTCGTAGACACGCAGGGTGGACGAGAATGGCAGGCCGGCCTGGCCCCGGTAGAGGTTTCCGGTCATCTCGGCCTCCCAACGTGGGTCCAGGATGCTGACATCAGTCCGCCAGTTCCACCAGCACGGGGGCGTGGTCCGAGGCGCCCTTGCCCTTGCGCTCCTCGCGGTCGATCGAAGCGCCGGTCACGCGCGCCGCCAGGGCCGGGCTGGCCAGCACGAAGTCGATCCGCATGCCCTCCTTTTTGGGAAAGCGCAGCTGGGTGTAATCCCAGTACGTGTATACGCCCGGGCCCGGGGTGTAGGGGCGCACTACGTCGGTGAAGCCTGCCGACTCGAAAGCGTGGAAGGCGGCTCGCTCGGGCGGGCTGACGTGGGTGTACCGGTTGTTGACGAAGAGGTCGATGTCCCAGACGTCCTCGTCGAACGGGGCGATGTTCCAATCGCCCATCAGGGCCACCTGGGCTTCGGGGTTCTGCGTGACCAGTTCCTGGGCGTGCGTCTTCAGGCTCTCCAGCCACTTGAGCTTGTACGGCATGTGTTCGTCGTCCAGGGACCGGCCATTGGGGACGTAGAGGCTCCAGATGCGGATACCGGCGCAGGTGGCGGCCATGGCCCGGGCCTCCTGCACGGGGTCCTTGCCGGCCTTGCCGAACGAGGGCTGGTCCAGGAAGGTGCGCTCCACGTCGTCCAGCCCCACGCGGGAAGCGATGGCCACCCCGTTCCACTGGTTGACGCCGAAGTGGGCAACCTCGTAGCCCATCCGCTCAAAGAGTTCCCACGGAAAGTTTTCATCCTTGCACTTGGTCTCCTGGATGGCCAGGACATCGCAGTCGCTGCGC
Organism: Pseudarthrobacter sp. GA104; assembly: GCF_009741265.1. Classification (GTDB taxonomy): domain Bacteria; phylum Actinomycetota; class Actinomycetes; order Actinomycetales; family Micrococcaceae; genus Arthrobacter. The sequence goes on along the minus strand of NZ_WOWL01000001.1, from coordinate 1,635,924 downwards.
TGAAGCCAGGCTTCGACGCGGTCGGCGCGGGCACGGAGGGAGTTCACGTTCCAGGTAGCAATCTTCACAGTTCCTAACCTACCTTGAGCGCCGGAGATGCGGACCGGGGCAGGGCTCCGAAACGGGGCACAACGGCGCGGACACGCTCGCGCGTTGAGTCCAATCCGCCGGAATCGGGCACCACTGTGCCGCACGACGGCGCAGACCGCCACCCTGCCACGGGGCCAGGGCAGCGCGTATGGAAATTAGTAGGAAGTCCGAGTATATTCGCAAACAGGAATGACCTGGATCACATGCGAAGGAGCCTGCAGTCATGGTCCGCGAACTGTCCCATTTTGTCGGCGGCCACCATGCTGCCGGCCTGTCAGGCCGATTTGGCGACGTCTTTGATCCATGCACCGGCGAGGTCCAGGCCCGGGTGCCGCTCGCCGGCCGGGACGAGGTGCAGAACGCAGTAGCTGTCGCGGAAAAGGCGCAGCTGGAGTGGGCGGCCATGAACCCGCAGCGGCGCGGCAGGATCATGCTGCGGTTCGTGGACCTGGTCAACCAGGACATCGATGGGCTCGCCCGGCTGCTCTCCTCCGAACATGGGAAGACCCTCGCCGATTCGAAAGGCGACATCCAGCGCGGCCTGGAGGTGGTGGAGTTCGCTGCCGGCGCGCCGCACTTGCTCAAGGGCGAGTTCTCCACCGATGCGGGCCCGGGGATTGACATCCACTCACTGCGCCAGCCCCTTGGCGTGGTGGCGGGCATCACGCCGTTCAACTTTCCCGCGATGATTCCGCTGTGGAAGTCCGGCCCCGCCCTGGCGGCCGGCAACGCCTTCATCCTGAAACCCTCCGAACGCGATCCCTCCGTGCCCCTCCGCCTGGCCGAGCTGTACGCCGAGGCGGGCGTTCCGGACGGGGTGTTCAATGTGGTGAACGGAGACAAGGAAGCAGTGGACGCCCTGCTCGAGGATCCCCGGGTAAAAGCCGTGGGGTTCGTGGGCTCCACCCCCGTGGCCCAGTACATCTACGCCACGGCTGCGGCCCACGGAAAGCGGGCGCAGTGCTTTGGCGGTGCCAAGAACCACATGGTGGTCATGCCTGATGCGGACCTGGACCAGGCGGCCGACGCCCTCATCGGAGCGGGATACGGCTCAGCCGGCGAGCGCTGCATGGCTGTTTCGGTGGCCGTGCCGGTAGGGGAGGAGACAGCCAACCGGTTGGTGGCCAGGCTCCAGGAACGGATCAAGGCGCTCAGGGTGGGCCCAAGCCTGGACAAGGACACGGACTTTGGCCCGGTGGTCACGGCTGCCGCCAAGGAGCGCATCGAGGGCTACATCCAGGCAGGGGTGGATGAAGGCGCCACGCTGCTGGCCGACGGCCGGGGCTTCAGCGTGCAGGGACATGAAGACGGCTTCTGGATAGGGCCCACCCTTTTCGACCACGTCAGCAAGGACATGGCGATCTACCGCAATGAGATCTTCGGTCCCGTCCTCAGCGTTGTCAGGGCGGCTGATTATGATGAAGCCCTGCGGCTGTGCACTGACAACGAGTTCGGCAACGGCGTCGCGATTTTCACCCGCGACGGTGACGCCGCCAGGGATTTCGCCACCCGGGTGGACGTGGGCATGGTGGGCGTCAATGTGCCCATCCCCGTGCCCATCGCGTATTACACGTTCGGTGGCTGGAAGGCGTCAGGATTCGGCGACCTCAACCAACACGGCGCGGACGCGTTCCGCTTCTACACCAAGACCAAGACGGTGACCACGCGGTGGCCGTCAGGAATACGCAACGGAGCCAGCTTCGTGATGCCGGAAGGAAGCTGATGGCGGCCAGCATGGCAAACAGCGCAGCAGACGGTGCCGGGAGCCCCTCCGGAGCTGCAGGCAGCAACGCCGAGGTGCTGTTCGAGCGCCGCGGCCGGCTGGGGGTGGTGACCCTCAACCGGCCCAAGGCGGTGAATGCGCTTACGGCGGGGATGGTTGGCGCGCTTTTGGAGCAGCTCACCCTGTGGGCGGACGACGACGGGGTTGCCACGGTCCTGGTGCAGGGCGCCGGCAGCCGTGGCCTCTGTGCCGGCGGCGACATCGTGGCAATCTACGAAGACATGCTGGCGGGCGGTGGCAGGACGGCGCATTTCTGGGAGACGGAGTATCAGGTCAATTCCCTCATTGCCCGGTATCCCAAGCCCTATGTGGCATTGATGGACGGGCTGGTGTTGGGCGGGGGCGTTGGAATTTCCGCGCACGGGTCCGTCCGGGTGGTCACCGAGCGCACCCGGACGGGGATGCCGGAAACCACCATCGGCTTTGCCCCCGACGTGGGCGGGACCTTCCTCCTGTCCCGCGCCCCCGGGGAAGCCGGGACCCATGCCGCCCTGACGGGCGCGCATCTGACCGCAGCGGACGCCCTGTTCCTTGGCCTGGCCAGCCACTTTGTCCCGTCCGAAAAGCTGCCTGCCCTGGTGGCGGCGCTGGAGGACGAGACGGCGGAGGCCGCCGTCGGGCGTTACCGGGTGGAAGCCCCGCCCTCCGTGCTGGAGGGGCAGCGGGACTGGATCGACAGCTGCTATGCCTCGGACGACGCCGAGGACATTGTGCGGCGCCTGCGCGGCTACCAAGGGGGCAAGAGCGCCGAAGCCCTTCAGGCCGCCGATACCATCGAGGCGAAGTCGCCCACGTCGGTCAAGGTCACGCTGGCCTCCCTGCGCAGGATTAGGGGCCGGACACTGGATGAGGCGCTGGCCCAGGAATACCGCGTGGGCCTCCGGTTCCTGTCTGCGCCGGACTTCCGGGAGGGCATCCGGGCGCAGGTGGTGGACAAGGACCGGAACCCCCGCTGGAAGCCGCCCACCCTGGCCGAGGTGGAACCGGGCCTGGTGGACCGCTTTTTCGAGCCGCTGGGCAGCAGGGAATTGGACCTTAATAGCGTGGACCTGCAGCTAAAGGAGCCTGACCATGCCTGAAAAGTACACTGTGGCGTTCCTGGGCCTCGGCCATATGGGCGGGCCCATGGCCGTGAACCTGGTGAAGGCCGGCTACCCCGTGACCGGCTTCGACGTTGTGCCGGCAGCCCTTGAAGCCGCCCAGGCCGCCGGCGTCCCCACTGCGGCGAGCGCGGAGGAAGCAGTATCCGGCGCGGATGTGGTCCTCACGATGTTCCCCAGCGGCCGGCATGTATTGGATGCCTACCGCGGCAACGCCGGAGAACGGGGGCTGCTGGCGGCGGCGAAGCCCGGAACCATGTTCCTGGACTGCTCCACAATCAATGTCAACGAGGCCCGCGAAGCGGCAGCCCTCGCTGTGGGCGCCGGCCACCGGTCAGTGGACGCTCCGGTCTCGGGCGGCGTGGTGGGCGCGGAGGCCGGCACCCTGACCTTCATGGTCGGCGGGGAGGACGAGGGCGTCGAGCACGTCCGTCCGCTGCTCGACGTCATGGGCAAGCGCGCGGTGCACTGCGGGGGGCACGGCGCGGGCCAGGCTGCCAAGATCTGCAACAACCTGATCCTCGGTGTTTCCATGATCGCCGTCAGCGAAGCTTTCGTCCTGGGGGAGAAGCTGGGCCTGAGCCACCAGGCGCTGTTTGATGTGGCGTCTGCAGCGTCCGGGCAGTGCTGGGCGCTCACCACCAACTGCCCGGTCCCCGGCCCCGTTCCCACGAGCCCTGCCAACCGCGACTACCAGCCCGGTTTTGCCGGAGCCCTCATGGCAAAGGACCTCAACCTCGCCCTCAACGCGCTCAAAAGCACCGGGGTGGCGGCGCGGATGGGCCCGCTCGCAGCAGAAATCTACGATACGTTTGCCGCGGGGGAGGGCGCCGGCAGGGACTTCTCGGGCATCATCACGGACATCCGCAACATGTCCGGGCGCCCGGACGGCGCGGAACCAGACAACTCAAGAACCAGTGCACTGCAGGACGCGTCAGGCGGTGCACCACCAAGCGCAGCACGCAGTGCCGCGCAGGACGACGGGAGCCCGGAGTGACGGAATACACGAACATCCTCGTGGAACAGCGGGGCCGGGTAGGGCTGGTGACGCTGAACCGGCCGCACGCGCTTAATGCCCTCAACAAGGACACCATGGAGGAACTCGTGTCCGCCGTGAGGATCATGGACGCAGATCCGGGCGTGGGAGCCGTGGTCATCACGGGTTCCGGCAAGGCCTTTGCTGCCGGGGCGGACATCAAGGAGATGGCGGACCAAAGCTACATCGATATGTATGCAGCCGACTGGTTCCGCGGCTGGGAGGATTTCACCAGGCTCCGCATTCCCACCATTGCCGCGGTCTCTGGATTCGCACTGGGGGGCGGATGCGAGCTGGCCATGATGTGCGACCTCATCATCGCCGGGGACAACGCCAAGTTCGGCCAGCCGGAGATCAACCTGGGCGTCCTGCCGGGCATGGGCGGTTCGCAGCGGCTGACCCGTGCGGTGGGCAAGGCCAAGGCAATGGACCTGATCCTTACGGGACGGTTCATTGGAGCGGAGGAGGCGGACCGCTGCGGCCTGGTGTCCCGGGTGGTGCCTGCCGAGGATGTCGTGGAGGAGGCCCTCAAGGCCGCTGATGTGATCGCGTCAAAGTCCAAGCCCGCGGCCATGGTGGCGAAGGAAGCCGTGAACGCCGCCTTCGAAACCGGGCTGGCCCAGGGTGTCCTGTTCGAGCGCAGGCTGTTCCACTCCCTCTTCGCCACAGAGGACCAGAAGGAAGGCATGGCGGCATTCAGCGAGAAGCGCCAGCCGGAGTTCAGGCACCGGTAAGGATAGGTCCCAGCCTGTTCACAGGTGCGTAAGGTAAACAAGGCAGGGCAACCTTGACCCGGATGGGGGAGTGGCATGTGGGCATTGGCGGGGGATGCAGGCGGCTCGACGGATAACCTCACCGGCCTGGTAGGCGTCGCCGCCCGCGCCATAGAGCAGCTTGGCGAGTGGGGCGTAGGTGCTTTTACCCTCGCCGAAACTGTGGTGCCGCCCATCCCCAGTGAGGTGATCCTGCCTCTGGCCGGCTACCTTGCCAAGCAGGGGTCCCTGAACCTGGTAATGGTGTTCTTGGCAAGCACGCTTGGGGCCTACCTCGGTGCCTTGTTCCTCTATTGGCTTGGCGCCAGGCTGGGCCTGGAGCGCTCCATCCGGGGGTTGTCCAGGCTTCCGTTGGTGGACCGTGAGGATTTTGAACACGCGGCAGGCTGGTTCCGCCGCCACGGCAGGTCATCGATCTTTTTCGGCAGGCTGCTCCCCGGCATCCGCAGCCTGATCTCGCTCCCGGCAGGGGCATCGCGCATGCCCATGGGCACCTTCAGCCTGTTCACCCTGGCCGGCAGCGGTCTGTGGAACGGGGCACTGATTGGCCTGGGGTACCTTCTGGGCACCCAGTACCAGCTCATCGAGCAGTACTCCAAGTTCCTGAACTACGCGGTCTACGCTGCCCTGGCGATTGCCGTGGCCGCCCTCGTGGTCCGGCGGTTCAAGCGGGAAAAGTATCGACGCTGACCAGGATTGCCCCTAGACCCGCATGATCCTCAATCCTCAAAATCGCCGGCGTTCCGGCGGAAGGCCCGGAGGATCCGGATCAAGTGCTCCACGTCGCCGGGTTCAAAGCCGGGGGCGCTGAACACCTCGGCGTTGAGGGCCGCCGTCGAACGCTTGGCCAGGGTGCGCCCCTCGGTGGTGAGTTCGATCAGCGTGGTCCGGCCGTCCGTGGGGTGCGGGAAGCGGGCCACCAGGCCGGCGCGTTCCAGCCTGTCCACTGCATTGGTGATGGACGTGGGATGGACCTGCAACAGGGCGCTCGCCTTGTTCATGGGAAGCGAACCCTTCCTGGCGAAGCTCAGCAGCGCCAGGAGTTCATAGCGGGCAAACGTGAGGCCGAACGGTTTGAGGATGGACTCGATCCTGGCCAGCAGGATCTGCTGGGTGCGCATGATGGCCGTTATGGCCGCCATCGGAGCGGCCACATCCCCCCAGCCGTGTTCTTCCCAGTTCCGCTGGGCTTCGGCAATGGGATCGCGGGAGAGCGGGGCAGGCATGGAACACCTTTCCTCGTGGTGATGCGGCTCACTTTTCCTGGCCTTGTGAATATACTAGGACATCCAACGGTTACGTGAGCGGAGGGGACTTATGCCAGTGCAGCCGCAAGGTCCCGCCGACGCGCTGCCTTTTCCTGACGCGGACCTGATGTACGTGGCGGACCTCCTGCCGCACCACGAACGCGAGAGGTTCCTCAGCGTCCGCGAATTCCTGCAGGCACGGGTGCGCCAACAGTCCATCCAGTATTGGAACCGCGAAGAGTTCCCCTTCGGCCTGCTGGCGGAACTGGGCAGGCATGGCCTCGGCGCGCTTCAGGTGGACGGCAGTTCGGTTCTTTTCAAGGGCCTCATGTACGTGGAAATGGCCCGGGCGGATGTGTCCCTCTCGGCGCTGGCCGGGATCCACAATGAACTGATCGTGGGCACCCTCAACGAGTTGGGCTCCCAGGAGCAGAAGCACCGCTGGCTGCCGGGACTGGAAGCCTTTACCAGCCTGGGGGCCTTTGCCCTGACGGAACCTGGCCATGGTTCCGACATCTCCGGAGGGCTGGAGACGTCCGCCAGGCTGGACGGCGATGGATGGATCCTGAACGGCGCCAAGCGCTGGATCGGTGCAGGAACCATCGCAGACTTTGCCCTGGTGTGGGCCCGGGACATGGCAGACCGGCAGGTCAAGGCCTTCATTGTGGAGACGGACCGGCCCGGCTATGCAGCCACCAAGATCTGCAACAAGATAGGCCTGCGGATCATGCAGAACGCAGACATCACCCTGCGCGACGTCCGCATCCCGGCTTCCAACCTGCTGCCCGGGGCCACCGACTTCGCCAAGGCGAACGACCTGCTCCGGGACTCCCGCGCCTGGGTGGGCTGGCAGGCCGCCGGAATCCAGCTTGCCGCGTTCGACGTTGCGCGGGCCTACTCGCTGAGCCGCCGGCAGTTCGGCCGGGAGCTGGCGCGGTTCCAGCTGGTCCAGCAACAGCTCGCTGACATCCTGGGCAATGCCACCGCCTCGCTGGCGCTTATGGTGCAGTTGGCCCGCATCCAGGAGGAGGGGAAGCTGGAGATGGCGCAGGCCGCCATGGCGAAGGCCACCACCACCAGGCTTGCCCGGGCATCGGTGGCCATGGGACGGTCCTTGCTGGGCGGCAACGGAATCAGTGCCGACTATGAGATGGGCAAGCTCTTCGGTGACGCTGAAATCCTCTACACCTACGAGGGCAGCTACGAGATCAATTCCCTCATTGTGGGGCGTGCCGTCACCGGGAAGTCGGCCTTCGTCTAGCGGGCCCCTCCTGTTGGCGGGGCCGGGTCCTGGAGGTTCCTGTCGGCGTACACCAGCAGTGCGTCACGAACAAACGCCGCCCCTTCTTCACCCCCGTAATTGGCGGCGAACCTGGCATCGGCCACGTACATTTCCGCCAGTCCGGTCACGTACCCCTTGAGGTCCCCGCCTTGCCCGGCTGCGGGTGTCCCGGGAATGGCTGACAGCCATTCGACCTGCCGCCGGGCCAAGTCCTGGGCCTCAGCGCCATCCGGGGCGGCCCCTGAACCTGCCGCGGCGATCCAGTCGCTGCCGAGCTTTTCAGCAGCGGACTTCCACTCCTGTTTCCCCGCTGCATCCATGCCCCGCCACCAGGCATCGCTCTTTGCGTAGGCATCCTTGCCCCAGCGCTCCTCCACCTCGTCCTTGTACTGTGTGTGGTCAAAGCCGTCGAACATCTTTTCCGCCACCATCCCGCCTCCTCTTTTAATCGTTTCGATTGTTTGCCGGACGGACGCCATCTGCCGCGAAAGCCGATCCTGTTCCTGGCCCAGCCACTCCAGGTGGTGGCTGAGCGCTTCGACCGCGTCTGTCTGCCGGCGGAAGACTTCGGCAATGGCCGGCAGGCCCAGCCCAAGCTCCCGCAGGAGGAGGATCCGCTGCAGTTGCAGGAGGGCGGCGGCGTCGTAGTACCGGTAGCCGTTGCTGCCCACGCGGCTGGGCTTCAGCAGCCCGATGTCGCCGTAATGGCGCAGCGTACGGCTGGTGGTTCCGGCCATCCTGGCGATGTCCTGGATGGCCCAGTCCGTGCCGGCCTTACCTTCCGCTGCATCCATGCTTCGAGCGTAGGGGTTGACGCTGCGTCAAGGTCAAGCAGGTTGTTCGGGAAAACCATGGCCGCGCGGACGGTGCCGGGCTGACCGGTTCCGGGCCTGCGCCACAAGCCTCCTGAACGCGAAAATGAAGACTGCCTCGATGGCGAGCATCAGTCCCACGAGCAGCCATTGCCCGCGGGCGGCGAAAAAGATGCATCCGGTCAGGGCCAGGATGGTCCCCAGCGCGAGGGTGTAGACGGCAAATCCGATGGCGACGCGTGCGCTGCGCACGCCGGTGCGGAAACCGAAGCCGAGGGGTTCCCCGCCGGGGTGCCCGGGAACGCGGTCAGGCACGGCCGGTCCCAGCCTGTCGAACTCCTCCCAGGGATCCTGGCCCTGGTCCTGTCCCGTCACCCTCCAATTGTCCCAAACCCCAGCCGGAATCGGGGGAGAAGCGACGGGGCTGACGTGGGGGAGCAAAACAGCGGCCCCTCCAGCATGATGCTGAAGGGGCCGCTGCCTGGTACAGGGTTTCCCCGGCAGAGCCGGAGGTCACCTAAGCCTTAGAGCGGGCGGATGTTCTCTGCCTGCGGGCCCTTGGGGCCCTGGGTCACATCGAATTCAACCTTCTGGTTCTCATCGAGTGAACGGTATCCGCTGCTGGCGATTGCCGAGTAGTGGGCGAAAACGTCAGCGGACCCGTCATCGGGGGCAATGAAGCCAAAACCCTTTTCGGCGTTGAACCATTTAACTGTGCCTGTTGCCATGGCTGCATTCCTTCGTGTGACTCTGATTCTCTCCCCGGGCAATAAGCCCGAAGTGCGCGGAGAACGTCCCCCGCAGTCCCCAACGTACGGGGCGGAAGCCGCGCTTGCAAGGGTTGGGCAACATTTGGCGAGGTCAACGCATGCCTTCGCGTCGGATGGCGGTGGCAATTGCGGCCGCTCTGGTGTCCACCCCGAGCTTGGCGTAGATGTGGGCCAGGTGCGTCTTCACCGTGGCTTCCGAGATAAAAAGGCGCCGGCCGAGTTCGCGGTTGCTCAGTCCCTCCGTGAGGAGGCTCAGCAGTTCGGCCTCCCGGGGAGTGAGGATTTCCTCCGGATTGCGCAGTTGCTGGAACAGCCGCGACGCCACTGGCGGGCTCATGACGCTCTTGCCCTGGACCGCTCCCCGGATGGCAGCGAAGATTTCCTCCGGAGCTGCATCCTTCAGCAGGTATCCCATGGCGCCGGCATCGACTGCCCGCACAATATCCGCGTCGGAGTCGTACGTGGTGAACACGAGGATCGCCTGGCCCCTGTTGCGTTGGCGGATCTTCCTGATGGCCTCGATCCCGTCCATGCCGGAGCCCATGGCGAGGTCCATGACCACCACGGCAGGGGAGTGCTCCTGCACCCGCTCCACCGCTTCTTCCCCGGATGCTGCCTCTCCGATCACCTGCAGGTCGGGCTGCGTCCCCAGGAGGGCCCGCAGCCCGCTCCTCACCACCAGGTGGTCGTCCACCAGCAGGACGGTGATCGTGCTCATGCCGGGGCCCCTGCAGTGTCCGCAGTGCCCTGTCCGGCGGAGGGCAAAGGCAACTGGGCGGCCACGATGGTCCCTTCCCCGGGCGCGCTTTGCACCGAAAGAACGCCGCCCAGCTGCTCCACCCGTTGCCGCATGGCCCGCAGCCCATAACCGCCGGCGTCCGACGGCGGTGCTGCCGCCGCCGGGTCGAAGCCTGCGCCGTCGTCGTAAATGTCCAGGGTAACCGCCTCGGGAAGGAAGCCGAGGGTCACGGCGGCTGCGCCCGCGGAGGCGTGCAGCCGGATGTTGGAGGCGGCGCTCTGCACTACCCGCAGCAGCGCGTGGCGGACCTCCGGGGAAACAGGACGTGGCTCCCCGGTGACCAGGAGCCTGGCCTCCGGAACATATTGCCGTGCCGCGAGGAGCAGGGCTTCGGGCAGCGGAGACCCGTCCAGGCCCGGGGACGCGAGCTCGTGCACCAGGCTGCGGGTCTCGGACAGGTTGCCCCGCAGCAGCACAGTGGCTTCGCGGAGATCCCGCCGCGCCGCGTCACTTGGCCAGGCCCGCCCTGCGGCCTCGAGCAGGAGCAGGCTGCTGGCCAACCCCTGGGTAACGGTGTCGTGGATTTCCCGGGAGACCCGTTCCCGCTCGGCGATGGTGCCCGCGCGCCGCTCGCTCGCCGCCAGCTGTTCCTGGGCCAGTGAAACCTCGGCGTGAAGGCGGCGCTGCTCCTCGGCGTCGTGCTGGATCCGGTCATAGATGAGCGTCAGCATGGCGCCCACGGCCAGCGGGCCGAGGAGCATGGCCAGGTCCGTGCCGCCGCTCATCCGGAACAGGCCGGCAGCGGTGGCAGCGGCCGTGATTCCAGCCGCGGCGTACGCTGCGGCGCCGGACAGGGCGTAGCGGCTGAGGAAGAAGAGCGCAAACGAGCACCAGGCAAAGCTCGGAGCTGCAACCACCAGGACTGCCCAGACTGCCACCAGGGCGAACATCCATGGAGCCCCGGGGTGCCCGCGCCGGGCCAGCACGGCCACGACGGCGTACAACAGGCAGGCGACGGCGGCCAGTCCGAGGACCATCAGGTTGTCCGCCGGGCTGTGCCGCATCACGTAGCGGACCAGCGACGCCACCAGCAGCACCGCGAAACCAAGATGAACGGCCAAGCCGATGCCGGCCAGGGACGCCAGGCCCGGCAGGCCGCCTGCGGACGGTACAGCGGACGGGGTGCTGGACCGGACCAGGGAGGGTGGTTGGCTCTCTGCGGAGGCCTCGGCCGGGGATGGAACGGACGCTCGGGTGGGCATGGGGATTCCGGTTCGGGATGGAAGGAACGGTATCCACCATGTTATTGCCCGGGTCCCTGCGGCGTCTCTCCGCCTTTTGGCTGATACGGCTGGCTTTATGGAGCAGCGGTAAGCAGCCGAAGGCCCGATGGCAGGAGGCATCCGGGGCGGAAGGATGGAAAACGTACCCGCTTCAAGCGATGGCCGACCAAAGGAAACACCATGAAAAAGTCCACAAAAGTAGTCGCCGCGGCAGCCGCCGGCGCCCTTGCCCTGACCGCCGGGGTGACGGCTGCCGCGAATGCGGGCGCCGGGCCTGCCCCCTCGGCCGTCCCGGCCGTTGACATCCAGCCTGTGCCCGCCAACGTGGTGCAGCAGAACCGCATTTCGGTGGGCGCCTCGGCCAAGGCTGTCCAGGCCGCGCTGGCTAAGTGCCAGGCGGACAATCTGCCGTTCGTGACTGTAGCGGTGGTGGACCGCTTCGGGACCGTACAGGCACTCCTGCGGGGCGACAATGCGGCCGAACACACGATTGAGGCCGCCCGGGAGAAGGCCTACACGGCGGCAGCTTTCGGGACCCCCACCAGCGAGCTCGCCAAGCGGATCAACGGAACGGGCCCCAGCATCGCGGACCTTCCGGGCACGCTCTTCCTGGCCGGCGGCCTCCCGCTGAAGGTTAACGGTGTTTCGGTGGCCGGCATCGGCGTCGGCGGCGCTCCGGACGGTGCCCTGGATGAAGCCTGTGCTGCAGCCGGCGCTGATGCCATCGCTGCTGCTGCCGGCCAGTAGGCTGGGCGGCGCGGAATGATGCCGGTTTTGAGGTCCGGGGCGCTTGGCCTGGTCCTTTCCCTGGCCTTGTCCATGACGGCGTGCCAGGCGGGGCCGAAGGAGGCCCGGCCGCCGCAGGCTGCTCCGGCGTCGTCCCCTGAAAGCACGAAAGGGGGGCCTCCTGCAACGGCGCCCGCCGCGCCTCCCCCGCCGGCCCTGTCCGCCGGGGAACAGGCGCAACTCGACCAGGACCTCGTCACTGCTGCCAAGGCCAACGACGTCCCGTTGGTCAGGGAGCTGATTCGCCGCGGCGGGAACGTCAATGCCAAGGACGCCCTCCAGGACTCGGCTTTCCTGTACGCGGGGGCCGAAGGATTCAACGAGGTGCTCGGATTGACGCTGGCGGCCGGAGCCGATGTCGCCAGCACCAACCGATACGGCGGCACCGCACTGATCCCGGCCAGCGAGCACGGCCACGTGGACACTGTCCGGATCCTGATCGACGCCGGCGTGCCTGTCAACCACGTCAACAACCTGGGCTGGACCGCCATGCAGGAGGCCATCCTGCTGAACAGCGGTGGTCCCCGCCAGCAGGAGGTGGTCAGGCTTCTCCTTGCAGCCGGCGCCGACCCGGAAATCCGCGATCCGGAGGGCAGGACCGCCCTCCAGAATGCCGAACGCCTGGGCTTTACGGAGATCGCCAACCTGCTCCGTCACCGCGGCTAGGAGTTTAGGCGGCCTCGAGCACGCTGACGTAGTTGGCGATGCCCACGCCGCCCATGTTCTGGACGGCAGCCCGGCGGGGGGCCGCGAGCTGCATGTCGCCCGCGGTCCCCGTGAGCTGCATGGCGGCGATGACGTGCTGGGAGACGCCGGTTGCGCCCACGGGGTGGCCCTTCGCCTTGAGGCCGCCAGAGACGTTGACGGGCAGCTTGCCGTCCCTGTACACCCAGCCTTCTTCGATGGCGCGGGCGCCCTGGCCGGGCTCCGTCAGGCCCATGGCCTCGTACATCAGCAGTTCGGCGATGGTGAAGCAGTCATGGACTTCGGCGAAGTCCAGGTCCGCCAGCCCGACGCCGGCCATCGCCAGCGCGCGCTGCCACGAGGCGCGGGTGGCCTCGAAGGCCACGGGGTCACGGCGGGCCGCGGGGAAGAAATCGTTCGCGTGGCCAAAGCCTGCGAGCCGCACGGGCGCAGTGGCACCGCCGGTTGCGGAGGTTGACAGCACGACGGCGGCGGCACCGTCCGAGACGGGGGAACAGTCCGTGCGGCGCAGGGGATCGGCCACCATGGGGTTCTTGTCCGAGACGGTGCGGCAGAAGTCCTCGCCGAGGTCCTTGCGGAGCTGGGCATAGGGATTGTCCACGCCGTTGCGGTGGTTCTTGGCGGCGATACTGCCCAGGACGTCGCCCAGTTTCCCGTCGCCGTACCGCTTCCCGTAGTGCTTGGCCACCTCGGCGAAGAGCCCGGTGAATCCAGTGGTGGACGCCTTGCCGGCCATGTCATAGTCGGCGCCCAGCAGACCCGCCCCCACAACTTCGGCGCCCGCGTGGGTCATCTTCTCCGCGCCGATCACCAGCACGGTCTTGGCCGTGCCCGCCAGCAGCGACTTGGTGCCCTGCTGGAAGGCAGCGGAACCAGAGGCGCAGGCGTTCTCCACACGCGTGGCGGCGACGTTCGCCAAGTCGGGGGAGACCTGCAGCGCCAGCGACGACGGGAACGCCAGCGGCATCATGCCGGAGTTGAATTGCCCGAGGTAAATCTCGTCGATCTGGCCGGGCTCGATGCCGGCATTGCTGATGGCCTCGGCGGACACCTGGACGATCAGGGATTCCAGGGTCTCGTCCGTCAGTTTGCCGAATCGGCTGTGGCCCCAGCCCGTGAGCAGGACATCCTTGCCGAACTGTTCCTTGAGGCTCATGCTGAAGCTCCTTCCAGGGCTGCTTCTTCCAATGCGACAGCGAACTCCGCTTCCGTCTTTTCGCGGATCTCCTCCACGGTGACCCCCGGCGCGAGGCGGGTCAGCGTGAGCTGCCGGCCGCCTCCTGGTGCCTGCCCGTTCTTCACAAGGTCAAACACTGCGAGGTCGCTGATGATCCGGTCCACCACGCCGAGGCCGGTCAGTGGAAGAGTGCACTCCCGCACGATCTTGGCCGAACCGTCTTTGGCGTTGTGTTCGGTGAGGACCACCACCCGCGGCGTACCGGCCACCAGGTCCATGGCCCCGCCCATGCCCTTGACCATCTTGCCGGGGATGGTCCAGTTGGCGAGGTCGCCGCTGCCGGAAACCTGCATGGCGCCGAGGATGGCGACCTTCACGTGGCCGCCGCGGATCATGCCGAAGGAGGTGGCGGAATCGAAAATGCTCCCGCCTGGCAATACGGTGACAGTCTGCTTGCCCGCATTGATGAGGTCGGCGTCCTCTTCGCCCTCGTACGGGAACGGTCCCATGCCCAGCAGCCCGTTTTCGCTCTGCAGCACCACCCGCACGCCCTCGGGCAGGTTGTTGGCCACCAGCGTGGGGATGCCGATGCCCAGGTTGACGTAGTCGCCGTCGTTCAGTTCCTCGGCTGCGATGGCAGCCATTTCATCCCTGGTCCAAGCCATGATGGTGTACTCCTCGGTGGGTTCGGTTTTCAGACGGCCAGTGGTTCGGCATCAACGGACATGACGCGCGGCCGGACGGTCCGCTGCTCGATGTCCTTGATCCTGCTGCTGGCCTGGACAAGCCGCTGGACGTACACGCCGGGCGTGACGATGTGGTTGGGGTCCAGTGCGCCTGGTTCGACGATGACTTCCGCCTCCGCGATGGTCAGCAGCCCTGCCGTTGCAATGACGGGGTTGAAGTTGCGGGCGGTGTAGCGGTACGTGAGGTTACCGTCCGTGTCCGCGGTGTGCGCGTGGACAAGCGCGACGTCGGCCCGGATGGCCCGCTCCTGGACGTACGTTTCGCCGTCGAACACCTCGTGCGGCTTGCCTTCGGCAACCAGGGTTCCCACGCCGGTCCTGGTGTAGAAAGCAGGGATGCCGGCGCCGCCTGCCCGCAGGCGCTCGGCCAGGGTTCCCTGCGGCGTGAACTCAACCTCAAGCCGTCCGGCCAGGTACTGCTCCGCAAAGAGCTTGTTTTCGCCCACATAGCTTGCGATGACCTTGCGGACCTGGCCGGCCTCGATCAGGATGCCCAGGCCCTTGCCGTCCACACCCATGTTGTTCGAGACCACCGTCAGGTCCTTCACCCCGGAATCGCGCACCGCTTCAATCAGGTCTGCGGGTATGCCGCTGAGGCCGAATCCGCCCACAGCCAGGGTTATGCCGTCCCGCAGGCCCCCTTCCAGTGCGGCGGCGGCAGTTGGCTGGAGTTTGGTCATGGCGTCTCCTCATTGAGTGTCCTGCAGTCATCCACTTTGTGGACAGTAGGTCTGGAAAGGGACAGTACGGGGAGTCTTTGGGGGTGTCAAGGCGGTCGCAGGATGCCGAAACTAGCCCGTTCTATAGTGTGGACGGTACGCTGATCACTATCCACATTATGGACATCGAAGGAGTGAAATGAGCCAAATTCCCGTGCAGGGAGCCCAAGTGGTAAGCCGCATCGCCGGATTGCTGCGGCTGGTCGGTCGCAGCGCGGAGGGGATGTCCCTGGCCGCGCTGGTGCAGGAATCAGGCCTCACGAGGCCCACGGTCCACCGGCTCCTCTCCTCCCTGGCTTCCGAGGGGCTGCTCGACCACGATGCCGGAAGCGGCAACTGGGTTTTAGGGCCCGAGATCCTCCTGATGGGATCAGTGGCGTCGGCTAGGTTTCCGCTGGAGGACATCGCCAGGCCCAGCCTCCGCCGGCTTGCCGAAGCCACCGGCGAGAGTGCGTTCTTCTCCATCCGGCGTGGTTCCGAAACGGTGTGCCTGCTGCGTGAGGAAGGCAGCTTTCCGGTCCGGTCCTTCGTGCTGCACGAGGGCGTGCGGTTCCCCCTCGGCGTGGCCTCCGCGGGCACAGCAATCATGGCCTTCCTGCCCGAGGCGGAGCAGGAGGAGCTGTTCAGCCACTGGGTGGAACACGCCGGCAGTTTCGCCGCCGCCCACACGGAGGAACTGGTCCGGGCCAACCTTGCCCGGACCCGGCTGGAGGGCTACTCGGTGAATCCCGGGCTGGTCCTGGAAGGCAGCTGGGGCATGGGCGCGGCGGTGTTCGATCAGGCCGGCCGGCCCGCCTGGGCCCTCTCACTCACCGGAATCGAGCCGCGGTTCAAGCCCGACCGGCAGGAAGAACTGGGCGGCCTGCTGATGGCGGAGGCCCACCGGATCACGCAGCAGTTGGGCGGCGAGAAGGCCCGCCTGCCCCGCTGAGTCCCTCCTGCCTTCCAGGGCAAGGCACGACGGCGCACCGACCCTCTCGGTGCGGCGCGCCGTCGTGCCTCCCCTGATGGTGGGGGAGGCTGCGGCGGGCTACAGCCCGGCCCGCGGCTCCTCCGGACCCTCGCTCTTCCACCAGGTGTCAAAGATGGTCACGGGGACCGTGCGCTTGTGCCGGGTGCGCAGGTACTTTTCTTCAATCGACTTGGCCACGGACTCGGGAACATCCCGGCCTTCCAGGTAGTCGTCGATCTGGTCATAGCTCAGGCCCAGCTCGTCCTCATCGGTGCGGCCCGGCCTGTCGTCCAGCAGGTCCGCGGTGGGCACCTTTTCCCATACTCGGGCCGGGGCGCCGAGCTCGGCCAGCAGGGCACGGTTCTGCCGCTTGTTCAGGCCGAACAGCGGCAGGATGTCCGCGCCGCCGTCGCCGTACTTGGTGAAGAAGCCCGTTACGGACTCGGCGCCGTGGTCCGTGCCAATGACCAGGTAATTGTGTTCTCCGGCCAGGGCGTACTGGGCGATCATGCGGGTCCGCGCCTTGGTGTTGCCCTTGTGGAAGTCGGAAATTTCCGTTCCAACGGTTTTTTCGAACTCGTCCTCGAAGCCGTCAACCGCCGCGGAGATGTTGAACGTCCACTCCGTCTTGGGCTTGATGAAGTCGAGGGCAGCCTGGGCGTCTTCCTCGTCATGCTGGACGCCGTAGGGCAGGCGAACCGCCACGAAGTTGGCTTCCACCCCCTCGGCCTCTAGCTCCTCGACGGCCAGCTGGGCCAGCTTGCCCGCCAGGGAAGAGTCCAGCCCCCCGGAAATGCCCAGAACGAAGCCCTTGGTATGGGTGGCCTTCAGGTAATGCTTCAGGAACGTGACGCGCTTGCGTACCTCCCCGGCAGGATCGATCCGGGGCTGTACGCCCATTTCTTTGATGATGCTGGCCTGGAGTTCGCGCATGGGGACCAGCCTAGCCAGCAGTGTCAACAACGCTCAAGCATCCACACCGGGCCGCCCCCACTAAACTGGAGTCCATGACTTCCCCCAGTGACACTGCAGTGGATACTGCAGCCGCCCGCGCCCGACTGCTGGAACTGATCAAGGAACTCGCCGTGGTCCGCGGCAAGGTGATCCTCTCCAGCGGAGCCGAGGCTGACTACTACATCGACCTGCGCCGCATCACGCTGCACCACGAGGCCTCCAAGCTGGTTGGCCAGGTGATGCTGGCCCTGGCGGACGACGCCGGGATCGACTTTGAGTGCGCCGGCGGACTCACCATGGGCGCGGACCCGGTGGGTACCGCGGTCATGCACGCTGCAGCGGACGCAGGTCGGACCGTCGACGCGTTTGTGGTCCGCAAGGCGCAGAAGTCCTATGGCATGGGCCGGCAGGTGGAGGGCCCGTCGGTTGAAGGGCGGAAAGTGCTGGTCCTGGAGGACACATCCACTACCGGCGGCTCGGCCCTGACGGCCGTGGAGGGCGTCCGGAAGGCTGGCGGCAACGTGGTGGCTGTGGCCGTCATCGTGGACCGTGATACGGGCGCCAAGGAAAAGATCGAAGCGGAAACCGGTGTGCCTTACCTGTTCGCCTTCGGCAAGGATGAGCTGGGGCTTTCCTAGCCTTTCCCGTTACGTTCGCCTCGCGGGCCGGCCTTGGGCCGCCCGCGGTGTGGACCGGGCCGTGGGGCTGCTCTATCATTTGCGGTAACCCTCTATCCCGTACGGAGAACGTGCACCATGCTCCCCCCTGAACAGCCTTTGAGCACCACCGACCAGGTCCAGAACCTGATCCTGGAGAGTGCCGACTTCGAGGACTTCCTCAACGAGCTCGCCCGCTTTTCCGCGCACCAAATGGCCGGCGACGGCGACGACGCGCTCTGCGGCATCACGCTGCTCCGCGACCGCAAGGCTGCCACCATCGGCTGGAGCAGCGATTCGGCCCGGGAAGTGGACCAGATCCAGTATTCGCTCTCGCAGGGACCGTGCCTCACCGCCGCCCAGGAGGAGCGCGAAGTCCACGTTCCGGACCTGTTCGAGGAGAACCGCTGGGGCCCTGACTACGCAACAGCCGTGGCCTCCCACGGCCTCCGGTCCGTGCTGTCCCTGCCTTTCAACCTGCAGGGGGAAGCGAAGGCGGCCCTGAACCTGTACTCCGATGCCCCGCACAAGTTCGATGAGCGTGCCACTGCCAGGGCGCGTGAATTCACCCGGGAGATCTCCCAGGCGCTGCGGCTGGCCGTACGCTTCTCGCTTCACACCGACAGCGCGGCAAACCTCCGGGCCACCCTGGAGTCCCGCACCATCATCGACATCGCGATCGGCATTGTGATGGCCCAGAACAGGTGCAGCCAGGAGGCTGCAGTCGCCATCCTGACAGAGGCGTCCAGCAACACGAACACCAAGCTGAGGGACATTGCCAAGTCCTTGGTTGATTCGGTTGGCGGTGCCGGCACCCGGACCCACTTCCAGGAACCGGGGAAAGTCCAGGCGGACCAGAGCGCATAGCAGGCTCCCTTCCTTGTTACTGACGGGTTGTGCGGGGCTTCGGGGGAGGTTACGCTTACCGAGGTTGAGCCGTCGGCCATAGACACCTCTTTTGGAGTACCTATGGACCGCGCCCTAAATGCCTTTATTAACCTCGATGTCCCCGGCGACATTGTCCGGATCGGTGTCCGGGGAAGCCTGAATCAAGGCTCCCGGCCCGAACTTGCCCACATTATTCGACGGATCAGGCGGATGGGCATCCGCTCCCACATCCACGTTGACCTTTCCGGGGCTGAGCTGGTGGAGTCCGCCGCCCTCGCCGGCCTGCGGAGCGATCTGAATGCCATTGACACCGGTACGCTGCCTGGAATCTATGGCGACGGCGTTTCCCTGGATGTCTCCCGTGGCAGCGGGGATCGGGCCGGGGGCAACGATCCAGATGGACCCGAGCTTGCACTCATGGAAGGGCTGGCCGACGGGTGCGGGGACGCCGAGGACCTTGCCGAGGAGTTTCCGCTGGTGCCCGTCGGCCGCCTGGAAGAGTTGTGCGGCCGGCCCTTGGAAGAGTATTCGGAAGCGGAACTGCTGACCGCGAGTGACTCCATCTTTGCCCTGCTGGACAGCCCGAAAGCGTTCCCGGGTTCGGACCTGCTGGGCCGCTACAACGACATCGGAGAAGAGCTGCGGCGACGCCAGGAGGATTCCGGCGCAGCACTTCCAGCCTCGGAGGGGCAGGCGGCCAGCTGAGCGCCGCTCGCTGCATGGCGTCACTCAATGGTTACGGGCGCCGTCTTGCGGCGGTAACTTCAGGTGTGCCTACGGTAGAGGCGTGCCGTATGAGGGGGAGGTAAGTCCGCAGGACCGGCCCGGGGTTCCGGGGGCCCGGCTGCTGGCGGAAGGTGCTGCCCTCAAACAGTTTTCCCGGCGCGGGTTCCTGTCGGGAGCCGGTGCGTCGGGACTGCTCGCTGCGGACATGCTGCTGACCCGCCAGGTGCAGTCACAGCGCCGGACCAATAGGATCCTGCCCGTTGATGACGGCTTCGCCGATCTCTACTACCGCGATGCCAGTTGGTTCCTTTTTCCCGGCTATAAGACGAGTTGGGAAGAAGCCCAGTGGATCCTCAACTCCCTCCGCGGCGCGCTGAACAAGCGCGCACGGCTTGCCGCCGTCGGGTATTCCAACCAGGGCCTGGACATTGACGAGATCGTGATTGCGGTCATCGAACATGTCCGGGCGCAGAAGCTCACCAAGTTGTTCTTCTACGGCCACAGCTTCGGCGGGATGGTGGCCACCCAGGTGGCCGCGCGCCTGCGGGAGATCCATGGCGTGGAGGTGCAGTTCATCGTTCTCGATTCCAGCCCCTACAGCAAGCATGACGTCCTGGACCAGAGCTGGTTCGACGGCGTCGTGTTCCTTTATGAGCGCGGTTTCCGGTTCCCGTCCACCCTCCGCGGCGGCTACGAGCTGGGGGAGCGGGTCATCCATAAGGACGAACGGAGCTGGCGCCAGATCCTTGACCAGACCCTGGAGCAGCTGTCGCCGATCGCCCCGTCCAGCGTGCTCATCCAGTCCGAGTCGGCGTACATCTACCACTTCGAGGGCAGCCGGTTCGCGGACAAACTGGGCGGCGCCAAGATGGCCTACATCGGCAACCCCAGCGACCGCACCGTCCGGTACCAGACGGCCGTGGAGGCCTGGGCCGTAGCTTTCAAGGCGAACATGGTGTCAAGCTCCCTGCAGACAGAGGGCGCCAGGCCGGCCCATGCGAGCCCGGGCTGGAACCCCGGCGTCTACCGGCCCATCCTGGAAGAACTGCTGGATGAGCACTTCCCGCTGCCGCGCGGCGGCTCCCGGGTGACGGTGTTCTAGATCTGGTTCTTCAGGTCCGCCACGGAGTTCAGGATCTGGTTCGGCCGGAAGGGGTAGGCAGCGATGTCGTCCTTGTGGGTGATGCCGCTGAGGACCAGGACGGTGTGGAGCCCCGCCTCCATGCCCGCGATGATGTCCGTGTCCATCCGGTCCCCGATCATGGCGGTGGTCTCGGAGTGGGCGTCGATCTGGTTCATCGCCGAACGGAACATCATGGGGTTCGGCTTGCCCACGATGTACGGCTCACGTCCGGTGGCCTTGGTGATCAGGGCCGCGATGGCTCCGGTGGCAGGCATGGGTCCGTCTTTGGAAGGGCCGGTTGCGTCCGGGTTGGTGGCGATGAACCGGGCGCCCGCGAGGATCAGGCGGATGGCCATGGTGATGGCTTCAAAAGAGTACGTGCGCGTCTCGCCGAGCACCACGAAGTCCGGGTTCTGGTCCGTGAGGATAAAGCCTGCCTCGTGCAGCGCCGTCGTCAGTCCTGCCTCGCCGATGGTGTAGGCGCGGTTTCCGGATTCCGAGCCCCGCACCTGGTCCTTGAGGAACTGCGCGGTGGCCAGGGCGGAGGTCCAGATGTTCTCCTCGGGGATTTCGAGGCCGGAGGAGCGCAGGCGCGCAGCAAGGTCGCGCGGGGTGAAGATGGAGTTATTGGTCAGCACCAGGAAGCGCTTGGAGGTGTCCACCCAACGCTGGATAAGCTCAGCGGCGCCGGGGATCGGCTGGTTCTCGTGGACCAGCACGCCGTCCATGTCCGTCAGCCAGCATTCAATCTCCTGGCCGCTGCGGTATACCGCCGGTGATCCCTTGACCTTGTCCTCGTCTGCCATGCCTACCTCCGCGTGTGATGCCTGTGATGAAAGCCCGAAAGGTCCAGTCTAGTGTTGAGGGGTGAACCAAACGCCCGGCATGACGTCCGACCCCCAGCAGCCCGAACCCGAGGAGGCTGCCCCTGAAAAGGCGGAGGTCGGCGTCGGGCCCTGGGAAGGCGAACTGCCCGAAGGCGACCACTGGGACCCCGATCTACTCGCCGACGGCGACCGCCGCAACGTCCTGGACAAGTACCGCTACTGGAAGCACGAGGCGATTGTGGCGGAGCTGGACTCCAGGCGCCACAACTTTCACGTCGCCATCGAGAACTGGCAGCACGACCTCAACATTGGCACCGTGGTGCGGACGGCCAACGCGTTCCTCGCCAAGGAAGTGCACATCATCGGACGACGCCGGTGGAACCGGCGGGGCGCCATGGTCACCGACCGCTACCAGCACGTCCGGCACCACCCCACTGTGGCGGACTTCGTGGCCTGGGCGCAGGGGGAGGGGCTGGCGATTATCGGGATCGACATTTTCCCGGACTCCGTGCCGCTGGAGACGTATGAATTGCCCAGGGACTGCGTCCTGGTGTTCGGCCAGGAAGGACCCGGGCTGACGCCGGAGGTCCACGAGGCTGCCGTGGCCACCCTGTCCATCGAGCAGTTCGGCTCCACCCGGTCCATCAACGCAGCCTCTGCCGCGGCCATCGCCATGCACGCCTGGGTGCGCCGGCACGTGTTCAACCAGCACGTGTAGCTTGCGCCGGGCTTGCGGGTTTGGGATGCGGGCGTAACCGGGAGCACAGGCTGCACGGAAATGACTAGGATGGTGCTAGCCGTAAGCGGTACTCCAGGGTTACCAACCCAAAGACGAACCTCAGCATAGGAGTCAGCATGCCCATTGCAACCCCAGAGATCTACTCCGAGATGATCGACCGCGCAAAGGCGGGCGGCTTCGCATTCCCGGCCGTGAACGTGACGTCCTCGCAGACGCTGAACGCCGCCCTCCGCGGCTTCGCCGAAGCTGAGTCCGACGGCATTGTCCAGGTTTCCACCGGCGGTGCGGCTTACTGGTCCGGCGCGTCCACCAAGGACATGGTTGCCGGTTCGCTGGGCTTCGCGGCGTTCGCCCGCGAGGTGGCGAAGAACTACGGCGTGAACATCGCGCTGCACACCGACCACTGCCCGAAGGACAAGCTGGACGGCTTTGTCCTGCCCCTGCTGGCCGCTTCCGAGGCTGAGGTCAAGGCCGGCCGTAACCCGCTGTTCAACTCGCACATGTGGGACGGCTCCGCCGAGACCCTGCAGGAGAACCTGCGCATCGCACGGGAACTGCTGGAGCGCACTGCTGCCGCCAAGATGATCCTCGAGGTGGAGATCGGCACCGTGGGCGGCGAGGAGGACGGTGTTGAGAACGAGATCAACGAAAAGCTCTACACCACCGTCGAGGACGCCCTGGCCACCGTTGAGGCATTGGGCGCCGGCGAGAACGGCCGCTACATCACCGCACTGACCTTCGGCAACGTCCACGGCGTCTACAAGCCCGGCGGCGTCAAGCTCCGCCCGGAGATCCTCAGGGACATCCAGGCCCAGGTGGGCGCCAAGATCGGCAAGGACAACCCGTTCGACCTCGTCTTCCACGGCGGTTCCGGCTCCTCGGACCAGGAAATCGCGGACGCCGTCTCCTACGGCACCATCAAGATGAACATCGACACCGATACCCAGTACGCCTACACGCGTCCCGTGGCACACCACATGTTCAAGAACTACGACGGCGTCCTGAAGGTTGACGGCGAAGTGGGCAACAAGAAGACCTACGATCCCCGCGTCTGGGGCGCAGCCGCCGAGGCAGGACTGGCGGCCCGCGTTGTGGAAGCCACCAAGCAGCTCGGTTCCGCCGGAAAGACCTTCTAGGAATGTCCGATGAGTTCCGTAGGAATTTGATGGGCCCCGAGCCCACGCTCCTGCCTGCCGAGACTGAGGTCTACCAGCAGCTCGAAGCGGGCCAGGAAGCCCTGGACCTGGTGGCCAAGCACCCCACATCCTCGCTGTTGTGGGCAGTGCTGGCGGAAGAGGCCTGGGCAGAAGGACGGACCATCGATTCCTACGCCTACTCGCGCGTGGGCTACCACCGCGGCCTGGACTCGCTGCGCCGCAACGGCTGGCGGGGCGTCGGTCCCATTCCCTGGGAGCACGAACCCAACCGGGGTTTCCTGCGGGCACTGTACTCGCTCGGCCGCGCCTCGGCTGCGATTGGCGAAGCGGAGGAGCCGGAACGGATCGAGAAGTTCCTCAACGATTCCGACCCGTCGGCCAAGGCGGCCATCGAAGCCTCCTAGCAACAGCGACGCGGGGTCACTTACCGCCCTTTCCGGGACTCGGAGACGGCGTTTAGCGACCCCGCGTTGGTTTAACGAACGACGGCGGGCGGTCACCTTTTCGAGAAAGGTGGCAGCCCGCCGTCGTTCGGCTTAAGGGTCCGGAGCCGGATTAGCTGGCCTTTTGCAGCCCTGTCCGCGCCATCGCGTCCGCGTAGGCGACCCGCATGTCCTCGAGGTACTCCTCCTGGCGGGCAGGTGAACCGGCGAAGGCGCGGCCGCTGAGGGAGCGCACCTTGTACGTCTTCAGGCCGCGGCGCCAGAGCAGCGGGACTTCGGTTTTCAGGAGCAGGTTGGCCAGGCGGTTGGCTTCCGTGCCGTGGGCAACGATGACCGACGCGCGGGGAACCACCGCCAGGAACTTCAGCAGCGGCTTAAGGCCTGCCGAGATCTGGTCCGGGGTGAATTTGCCGTTCGCCTCGCCCGGGATGTGCCACGGGTGGACGTTCCACGGCATCACGAACTCGGGACGCAGGCCCAGCTTCCACTGGATACCCAGCATCCGGGTGGCGGCGTCCTCGTCCCCGGGGGTGATGAAACCGGACTTGTCTGCCTCGCCGATGTTCGAGTACAGGCTGATGATGCGGCACTCGTCCACATCGTGCATGGGATCGACGTAGGGCACCACGGTGCCGGGCTTGGCATCCTGCAGGGAATCGCACAGTTCGTTGACGGCAGCAACGTTGGGTTCGTAGCGGCGGCTCAGGAGTTGCTCATGGAAGGATTCGGGTGCCAGGGCTGTCATGAAGTGCTTGATCTCCTGCGGGGATTGATGGTGCTTCCGCCGGCGAAAATGGGCGCACGGTGGCACAGCTCATCAACGGCGGTTAATTGGGGTGGGCCGATTCCTGGTCGGCCTTTACCAGTTTAGCAAGCCCAGGCAAACGAAACGCCGGTCGCTTCGAGCCAATACTCATTGGCAGTTGGCCAAAGCCGCCCGGGAAGGCTCCGGACGCCGTTCTTTTCGGAACGTAATAACTGCCTGCAGGATCCAGTCACATCCATTGACAGGATTCATCCAGGTTGGTTGGCTTTTGTCACAGCCCGTGATGGGGGACATGGCGGGCTGGTCGCACTCCACCTGCACCGGAAGAGGTACCGCACCGTGAGAAATACCCTGGCAACTTTCAGGACCCTGGCAGCATCGGGAGCCCTGGCCCTGGCTGCACTAGCTGCGCCCGCACCCGCGCTCGCCGTCGGAGAGGGGCCCAACTATGACGGCAACGGCCAGATCACCACATCGAAGCTTGCCACCTACGACCAGATGGTCTCGTTCCTCAAAGACCAGGACGCCCGCCAGTCCGCCATGGAGCTGGAAGTCATCGGCCAAACGGTGAAAGGCCGGGACATCCACCTGGTCAAGTACATTTCGGACCCGGCCAAGCCCACCATCCTCTACCTGACCCAGCAGCACGGCAACGAGCAGCTCACCACCGAAGGTGCGCTGGAGTTCGTCAAGCACCTTGGCACCGGCAAATCGCAGGATGTCCTGGACGGAGTGAACATCCTCATCGTGCCCATGCTGAACGCGGACGGCGCCATGGGCGATGTGAACTTCCCGCTGGACGACTACCTGGCCAAGGGCGACCGGAACATGACCCGCTACAACGCGGAGGAGGTTGACCTCAACCGGGACCACGTGGCCAAGGTCCAGCCTGAGACCCTGGCGCTGCACAACAACGTGATGCGCAAGTACAACGTGGACTACATGATCGACCTGCACCACCAGGGCACCCGCAGCCAGCGGGACGGTGAACTGGTGTCGGGGTCCATCCTGTACCCCACCACCCCCAACGCTGATCCGGCCGTGGTGGAAAAGTCCAAGCAGTTGGGCGCTGTGGTGTTCCACAACGTTGATTCCACCGGCTGGGGCCACCTGGGCAAGTACGTGGGCGGCAGCGCTGAAACCATCAGCCGCAACGGCATCGCAGTGGAATACGGGATCGCAACGCTCCTGTTCGAGATGCGCGGCATGTCCGACCACTACCTGGACGGCTACGCCCTGGGGCTCCGGAGCAACGGCTACCTGATCAAGCAGACCGTGACCACGCTGACCGCCACCGCCGCCGCCATTGCTGACGGTTCAATTGCCGACGCCGACACCTCCTTCTGGGACAGCCTCGCCACCCAGGCCTCCCGCCCGGGAGAGGAAGCAGACGACGAGTAGCAGCCCACGCTGACAGTCCGCCGCGGTCCTTACGCAGGAGCCTTTTACCCTGCAGGAAGGACCGCGGCGGCCAACGAGTGGACAAAGTCCCTCATCGGCTAAACTTGGGTGGTAAGAGCCCCGGAACTCTTGCGTCGCTGCACCGCCCCGCGGACCAGCGAAGGCCGGTACGTTCGGGGCATTCTCATGAACGGCGCTGCGCAGGACCGCCACTCTGTGGCCAACCGGGCAGCCCGAACGAATGGGGGAGGATCCCATGCCAGCAATTGTGATCGTAGGAGCCCAGTGGGGCGACGAAGGAAAAGGCAAGGCCACCGATCTCCTGGGCGGCCGTGTTGACTACGTCGTCAAGCCAAACGGCGGCAACAACGCCGGGCACACCGTCGTCGTAGGCGGTGAAAAGTACGAACTCAAGCTGCTGCCGGCAGGCATTCTCAGCCCCAACGCAGTCCCCATTATCGGTAATGGCTGCGTGGTCAACCTCGAGGCCCTCTTCCAGGAAATTGACGGCCTGCAGGCCCGCGGCGCCGATACCTCCAAGCTCCGCGTCTCGGCCAACGCCCACCTGGTGGCCCCGTACCACCAGGTGCTGGACAAGGTCACCGAACGCTTCCTCGGCAGCCGTGCCATCGGCACCACCGGCCGCGGCATTGGCCCGGCCTACATGGACAAGGTGGCCCGCCTGGGCATCCGCGTGCAGGACGTCTTCGACGAGTCCATCCTCCGCCAGAAGGTGGAAGGGTCGCTGCGCCAAAAGAATGAACTCCTGGTCAAGGTCTACAACCGCCGCGGCGTGGTGGTGGACGAGATCGTGGAGTACTTCCTGTCCTTCGCCGAACGGCTCCGCCCGCTGGTCATCGACAGCACGCTGGTCCTGAACTCGGCGTTGGACGAGGGCAAGGTTGTCCTGATGGAAGGCGGCCAGGCGACGTTCCTGGACGTGGACCACGGGACGTACCCGTTCGTCACCTCCTCCAACCCCACGGCAGGAGGCGCCTCCGTTGGCTCGGGCATCGGGCCCACCCGCATCTCCCGCTCCATCGGCATCATCAAGGCGTACACCACCCGCGTTGGCGCCGGCCCGTTCCCCACGGAACTCTTTGACGAGATGGGCATGTACCTGCAGAAGACAGGCGGCGAGTTCGGCGTCAACACCGGCCGTCCCCGCCGCTGCGGCTGGTACGACGCCGTCCTGGCCCGCCACGCCTCCCGCGTCAACGGCTTCACGGACTACTTTGTCACCAAGCTGGACGTGCTCACAGGCATCGAGCAGATCCCTGTGTGCGTGGCCTACGACGTGGACGGCGTCCGGCACGATGAAATGCCCATGACGCAGACCGAATTCCACCACGCCAAGCCCATCTTCGAGTACTTCGAGGGCTGGACCGAGGACATCACCGGCGCCCGTACGTTGGCTGACCTGCCGGAAAACGCGCGCAACTACGTGCTCGCCCTTGAGAAGCTGTCCGGCACGCGCTTCTCCGCAATCGGCGTGGGACCGGACCGGGACCAGACCATCGTGGTGAACGACCTCATCAACGACTGACGGGGCAGGAATTACGACGGCGGCGGGCCACCCACACGGGTGCCCGCCGCTTTCGTTTTTCCAAAAGTCCGGCAATTTACACAGGGTTTACGCGGTAGCTCTTGTGGGGCGGGGCACCTGGACGACAGACTTATCAGCACCACGTGATGCGATCACCAATTCGTTCGACCAAACCCGCGGGCACAGGCGCAGCGATGTGCATGGACCGGTTCGTGACAAAGACGTCGCTGGACAGGATCCCGCAAACCGGGAGGATTTATCATGGCCGGAAAGTTCGAAGCTTTTGTTGACTCAGAGTTGTTTTTCAGGTTCAGGCTTCTGGCCCCGGATGGAACGGTGATGGCCGTATCCGGGCCCTTTGAGGACAAGTCCGCCCTCGCGGCCGGAATCTCCGCCGTCCGCGAATGCGCGGGCACCGGACTGGTCACCGATCTTTGCCCTGCCGGGGCGGTCACCAGGCCCGCCCCCGCCGCGGCGCCGGCACCGGTCCCCGCAAAGCCGCAGCCCGACTGCGAAGACCAGCGTGTCCCGGCCAGGACGCACCCTTTTGCCATCGTTCAGGGGTCCCGCCGGCAGGCAAACCCGCCGCGCTGGACCACGGCAGCAGCCCGCTGAACCTCCAGCCGGGCCGCCGTCGAAAAAAGTTCCAAAAGTTTTTTCGGAAACGCGTAACCCGTCCGCCCTTCCGGGCGATTACCTCTATGTAGCGCCGGTCTGGAACTTGTCCCCCATCACGTTCCAGGCCGGCTCTTTCACTTTCCGAGGGCAGGGGCAGTTGCCTTGTGGGACCGGCGGAGTACGCGTGGCGGTCCCGGACGGTGATTACTGAGGGGTAAAGTTGTGCGGGGAACCGGGCCTTACGCAGGCCGGACAGCTTCTCCGCTCACACGAACCCCTTTTTGACTGAAAGCACTACGTCCGTGACTGATGCCCTGACAGACGAGGACCTGCGGGACGGGCCCGCCGGGGCAGCCGTCTTCAGCCTTGTCTACCGGACGTATGCATCCCAGGTCCTGGGCTACCTGACAGCCCGGGGAGTCGAAGATCCGGAGGCGGCCATGCAGGAAGTGTTCCTTTCCATCCTGCCGCGCCTCGACTCTGTGCACGGGGGAGCCGCAGGACTCCGCACATTCATTTTTTCGGTGGCCCACGCCAGGATGGTGGACGACCACCGGCGCCAAAGCCGGATGCCCGCCAAACTGCCGTTTGAGCCGGAGCTGGACCAGCGGGAAGATTCGTCGGCTGAATCAGAAGCCCTTGAGCGTATTTCGCCGCAGGAAGTCCTCGGACTGCTTGATTCCTTGCCGCAGGACCAGCGCGACGTACTGTCCCTCCGCCTTGTGGCCGGACTTACCGTCGAGCAGGCAGCGGACGCCATGGGCAAGAGCGAGGGGTCCGTGAAGCAGCTCCAGCGCCGGGCGCTCCTCAAACTGCGGGACCTTGCGGAAGTGAAGGAGTACCTGAAGCCATGAAACCACAAGCGCGTCACCTCGCCGCCGTTGCGGAGGAGATGCTCCTCGACGCAGGGCTGGCACAGGACGCGGAACTTCGCCGCGCGCTCCTCGCCATAGGCCAGTTGGCGGACCTGCCTGTGCCGGTTCCATCGGGACGGCTGGCAGCGCTGCTGGGCGCCCCCGTTCATGCGGCACTGGATGATGCCCCCGGCCGGCGCCGCGATGACACAGCGGACGGCCCGGGTGACGAGCTCGGCAGGCGCCGCCGGCTCCGTTCACACCGTCCGACGATCGTCGGGTTGGCGCTCGTGGCTGGAATGGGCCTGGGTGTGGGTACTGTTGCGGCCAGCCCGGCCGGCTCCGCCCCTGCCGGCAGCCTCTCGATACAGCAGATGCTCAAGGACTGGGCGCCGTCCTGGACCATCCGCACGCCCCAGGCCACCACCTCAGGGTTCCTTCAGAAGGCCAATCGCGATGACGGCACCGACGTCCCTGCGCAGCGTGACGCCGGGCTGGCCGGCAACGAAGCCCCGCTAGCCGAGGATTCTCCGTTGACCCTGCAGCCACAGCGATCCGGGCAGGTTTCCTCGCCTCAATCGCCCGGGCAGGTCCGGAAGGGTTCGGGGGTACCTTCCGGCGTTAACGGACCGGGCCTGGCGAAGAAGGAACCGGGGAAGAACGGCGGCGAGGCCGCTCAAAACGGCGGGTCAGATGCTGCTTCGCCGGACAGGGCGGACCCGGGCACCGGCCCTGGCACCGCACCGGATGCAGGCGAAGAAGAATCCGGGCGCGGGGTTGGCCCTGCATCCGGAATTCTTGCCGAATCCGGGCAGCTGGCAGCAGCACAGCGAGGCGCTGATTCCACTGTCGCAAAGGTCCTGCCGGGGGCCAAGTGGCTGGAAAAGTTCATTCGCTAAGCGGTCCCTGGTTGGCGGGGTGTTGGCCTTGCCGCCTGCTTCTCCGCGTAGGCTGGGCCCATGGGCCACACTAACGATCCCGCAGTCATTGAACGCCTGATGCGCACCAAAGGGCGCTGGGCCATCGTTGGCCTCAGCACCAACGAGTGGCGGGCCGCCTTCGATACCGCGCTGTTCATCAGGGACCGCCTGGGCATGGAAATCATCCCGGTCAACCTCCCCGGAGACGCCGTCCACGGCGAAACCGGGTACCGCAGCCTCCTGGACATTCCGGCGTCAAAGCAGCCCATCGACGTCGTCGACTGCTTTGTTAACTCCCAAAAGGTGGGGGCCGTGGTGGACCAGGCGATCGCGGTGGGAGCAAAAGCAGTGTGGATGCAGCTGGGAGTCATTGATGAGGCTGCGGCGGAGCGGGCCAAGGCGGCGGGGCTGGACGTCGTGATGGACAGCTGCCCGGCCCAGCAGGCCTGGAAGTTCAATCTCTGACAGGGGAAAATTTCAGCCCTTCATGAACTCCGGATAGTGCCGCTCGGTGACGTCCGGGTGCGCGCGCATCCTGCCCTTGAGCATGTTGAGGCCGAATGACGAAAGCAGGGGATTGGCCGGATCATCGGTGATTCCCCTCGCCGCCGCCTTCAGCTCTGGTGGCAGCGGGACAGGATCGATCACGGCATCAAGCCGCGGCGACCAGAAAAAGGGCACGGAATAGCGGTCCACCCCTGGCGGGGGAGCCTGCACGCGATGGATGGTGGCCGCCAGATACCCTTCCGTGGCCACCTCAAGCATCTCGCCAAGGTTCACCACCAACGCTCCGGGTACCGGCTCCACAGGAACCCATTCGGTGGCTCCGGGAGGCAGGACCTCCAACCCGCCCACGCCGTCCTGGAGCAGCAGGGTGACGAACCCGTAGTCCGCGTGCGAGCCCACGCCCTGGTCGCCGGCGGCCTCCACCACTCCTCCCACGTAGTGCACCAGCTTGCCCATCCAGGCCGGCGACCCCTGGAACGGCTCGTCGAAGTAGTCCTCCGGAAGCTGCAGGGAAACGGCGATCGCCCTGAGCAGTTCCATCCCCACCCGGGACATCAATTCCGCCCACGCCATGGCGGCGGGCCGGAGTTCGGGAAAGGATTCGTCAGGCCAGAGGTTGGGGCCCTGCAGCAGCCAGTACGGCTGGTCCTCCGGATACTCAGCTACCGGCGTCCGTTCGGGCGAGTAGTCGATCTGCTCCCGGGCGTCAGCCCTTCCCTGGGTCACTTCGGTGCCCATCCGCGTGTAGCCGCGAAAATGTGGCGAAAGCCGGTTGTCCAGCTTCATGCGTTCTTCCAGCGGCAAGTCGAAGAACCGCCTGATGACGTCCAGGAGGTGTTCAGCCTGCCCGCCGGCCGCACCGTAGCCGGTGATCTGGAAGAAGCCCACGTTATGGGTGGCATAACGCAGCTGCTCGATGAAGTCCGGGTGGAATGACCCGTCGGACTGCCGCGCCGTCGCCAGGTCCAGAACAGGTATGGTCCCCTGATCGTGTGACATCTTCGCAGACTAGCACCGGACGCGATGGCTTTATAGGCTTCCTCCATGGACCCGGATGCCCTGAGGAAAATCTGCCTCTCCTTCCCCGGCGCGTACGAGGATTATCCGTTCGGGCCTGAGACCGCCGTCTTCAAAGTTCGCGCCGACGTTGCCGGCAACGGCCGGAACGGGGGCAAGGTTTTCGCGCTCTCCTCAATGGACACGAAGGACGGGTACGTGAACCTCAAGTGCGAGCCGGGCCTGGCGGTTCAGCTCCGCGCCGCGCACCCTGAAATTAACGGGGCCTGGCACATGAACAAGACCCACTGGAACGGGGTGCAGCTGGACGGGGCATTGCCGGACGGCATGATCAGGGACATGGTGGAGGACTCCTATGACCTGGTGGTGGCAGGCCTCACCAGGAAGCAGCAGGAGCAGCTGGGCTGGGCCCGCCTGGACGGCGCGGATGGGCAGTAAGGGCGGGGCGGCCGGAGCGCTCAACTATCCCGGCATCGGAAGCACGGAGCAGGGCACCGCGCCTGCGGGCTACCCCACCGTGCTGAAGGAGGTCAGGGTGGGCACGGGCCTTGCCGTGTACCGGCGGATTGCGGACGGCATCCTGGGCTGGGAGCTGCAGCGGAGGGCAGGGCTCCGTGTCCGTGCCGATTCCCCCGTGGCGGTGCCCGGGGCGCGGGTGGTGAGCGGCTTCGGCGCCGGGCCCTTCCGGCTGGACGCGCCATGCCAGGTGGTGTGGGTCCGGGAACCGGCCGGGGAGGACATGCCGCAGTCCGCCGGATTCGGGTACGGAACGCTGCCCGGGCATCCGGCAAGGGGCGAGGAATCCTTCGAGGTGGAAATCAGCGCCCGCGGGGAGGTGTTTCTGCGGATCCGGGCGTTCAGCAAACCTGCCAACTGGTTCTACGCGGCCGGCGGCATCGTCACGCGCGCGGCGCAGCGCTATGTCACGTCCCGGTACATTGAAGGGGCACGCACTCTCGCCGCGGAAGGAACATCAACGTGATCTTCATTGTCGTTAAGTTCAAGGTCAAGCCTGAATGGTCCGGGCGGTGGCTCGACCTGGTTGCCGACTTTACCCAAGCCACCAGGGAGGAGCCGGGCAACCTGTGGTTCGACTGGTCCCGCAGCGTGGACGACCCCAACGAGTTCGTCCTGGTGGAGGCCTTCAAGGACGACGCCGCCGGAGAGCACGTCAACAGCCCGCACTTCAAGCAGGCCATGGCGGACATGCCCCAGGCGCTTGCCGAAACACCCCGGATCATCAGCCGCCAGCTCGACGGCGAGGGCTGGGACCAGATGGGCGAGCTCGCCATCTAACCTCCATCGATTGCTCCGTACCTGCCGTTCTGGCCCTCCTAACGGCAGTTACGGAGCACTCGATAGCATGAAGGCATGTGGATCGGCTGGATCGAATTCGACATCCTCCTGGGCGACGTCCAAAGCCTTAAGGAAAAGCGCTCCGTGATCAGGCCGCTGCTTGCCGAGATCAGGAGGCGTTTCGACGTCTCGGTTGCCGAGGTGGGTGATCACGACCAGTACCGGCGCTCCCAGGTGGGCGTCGGCCTGGTGGCAGCAGACCGCGCCCACCTCATTGAGGTGCTGGACGCCGTCGAACGCTTCGTGGCAGCCCGGCCCGAGTTGGAACTGCTCAGTGCCCGGCAGCGTGACCACTACAGCGAGGACTAACCCCATCGGCTGCTGAGTACTTGTCGTTTTCACGCGCGAAAACGACAAGTACTCAGCAGTCGATGAGGGGTGTGGATAACTTCTGCGGCCTTTCCCCGATTCTGGTCTCATGGACCGATGAAGACGCCCCGCCCGTTGCCGGACGAACTCCGGACCGGCCCCTTCACCCTTGCAGATGCGGCGCTCGCAGGAGTATCCCCGCGGCGCTGGCGTCACGGGTCGTTGGTGCGCCGTGGCAGGGGCATCCGCATGGAACGCACGACGGCGGCGCTCCCCTTGAGTGCCAGGGTGCGGCCCTTCCTTGAGGTCAATGTGCGATGTGCCGCCTCGCACCTCACTGCGGCGGAGCTCCTGGTCCTGCCGCGACGCCGGCAGAAAGGAAATCCGGAAATGTTTCACGTCATCAGGCCGGAGGGTGCGGCCCACCTCAACAGGCCGCATGTCACCGTGCACAGAATGAAGCTTTACAGCGACGAGGTGACGGTAGTCGATGGAATTCCCGTGACCACTCCGGAGCGCACCTGGCTGGACATGGCGGAGATGCTGACGGTGGACGAACTCGTGGTCATGGGGGACAGCTGTGTGCGGGTGCCCAGGCCGGAGCTCGAGGGCCGGGACATGCCGTTGTGTTCCATCGGCGATCTTCAGCGGATGATCAACCGGCACAAAGGCAAGCGGGGACTCCGCAAGGCCAAAGAAGCCATAGAGCTCATCCGGGTGGGCTCGGATTCGCCCCAGGAAACACTGCTTCGGCTGGCCGTAGCACGGGCCGGGCTGCCCGAACCCGAGCTGAACGTTCCCGTCATCTCGGAGGACGGCATGAGGCACCACGAGCCGGATCTCTCCTACCGGAAGTACCGGATCGGGATCGAATACGAGGGCGAACACCACGGCGAAGAGGGACAGATTGTGCGGGACATCGACCGGTCCGAGCGATACGCAGCCCTGGGCTGGACCGAAGTAAGGATCTCGAAGCGCCACATGTTCAACGATGCGAAACCTGCGGTCGCCAAGATCCGGGCAGCGTTGATCCAGGCCGGCTGGCGTCGAGGCGATTAAAAACGACTGCTCCGTATTTGTCGTTCTGAGGGTTCAAAACGACAAATACGGAGCAATCGATCGGAGGGGAGGGTCAGCCGAAGTACTTCGGCAGGGTCCCCTCGTGGGCTTCACGGAGGGCGTCCAGGGACAGGGACTCCACGCCGTTGATCTCCAGCTTGCCGCTGGCCGCGTCCACAACGCCGATACGCGTGTGGGCGAAGCCGCGGGCGGTGCACATGTCCGTGAAGCGGACTTCCTCGGAGCGCGGGACGCCCACAACGGCGCGGCCCTGGGACTCGGAGAAGAGCGCCGTGAACAGGTCCACGCCGTCCCGGTCCAGGACATCCTGCAGCGCGATCCGGGCACCCACGCCGTAGCGCAGTGAGGACTCCACCAGGGCAGCTGCGAGGCCGCCCTCGGAGAGGTCGTGCGCGGAGTCGATCATGCCGTCGCGGGACGCGTTGATCAGGATCTCGCCCAGGGCGCGTTCGGCCTCGAGGTCCACCTTGGGCGGCTGGCCGCCCAGGTGTCCGCGCATGTTGGCCCACTCGGAACCGTCAAGTTCCGCGCCGGTGGTGCCCAGCAGGTAGATCGCCTGGCCATCCTCACGCCAGCCCGACGGCGTGCGGCGGGCGACGTCGTCGAGCTTGCCCAGCACTGCCACCACCGGGGAGGGATGGATGGGCGTGGTGCCCGTCTGGTTGTACAGGGAGACGTTGCCGCCGGTCACCGGGATGCCCAGCACCATGCAGGCGTCGGACAGGCCGCGGATGGCCTCGGCGAGCTGCCACATGACATCCGGGTCCTCGGGGGAACCGAAGTTCAGGCAGTCACTGACAGCCATCGGGACGGCACCCGCGGTGGCAACGTTGCGGTAGGCCTCAGCCAGCGCCAGCTGCGCGCCGTGGTACGGATCGAGGTAGGTGTAGCGGCCGTTGGCGTCGGTGGCCAGGGCAACGCCCAGGCCGGTCTCCTCGTCCACGCGCACCACGCCGGCGTCGTCGGGGAATGCCATGGCGGTGTTGCCGCCCACGTAGCGGTCGTACTGGTTGGTGATCCAGGACTTGGAGCACATGTTCGGGGACGCCACCAGTTCGGTGACGGCCGCGGCCAGCTCAGCGGGGGCAGCCGGGCGTCCTGCGTCCTGAACGGAACCGGTGAAGGTGTCCGCCTGCACGGCGTCCTGCCACTCGGGGCGGGCGAACGGGCGGTCGTAGACCGGGCCGTCGTGCGCCACGGTGCGGGGATCGACGTCGACGATCACCTCGCCTTCCCAGGTGATGATCAGGCGGCCGGTATCGGTCACCTCGCCCAGCCAGGAGTACTCCACGGCCCACTTGTCCATCACGGCCTCGAACGCCTTCACGTTCTCGGGCGTGACCACGGCCATCATGCGTTCCTGCGACTCGGACATCAGGATCTCGCCCGGGGTCAGCGTGGGGTCGCGCAGCAGGACGGAGGTCAGCTCAACCTGCATGCCGCCGTCGCCGTTGGAGGCCAGCTCGGACGTGGCGCAGGAGATACCCGCGGCGCCAAGGTCCTGGATGCCTTCCACCAGCGAGCCCTTGAAGAGCTCCAGGCAGCATTCGATGAGGACCTTCTCGGCGAACGGGTCGCCCACCTGCACTGCGGGGCGCTTGGAGGGCTTGGTGTCGTCGAAGGACTCGGAAGCCAGCACCGAGGCGCCGCCGATGCCGTCGCCGCCGGTGCGCGCACCGAACAGGACCACCTTGTTGCCCTTGCCGGAGGCGTTGGCCAGGCGGATGTCCTCGTGCCGCATGACGCCGACGGCCAGGGCGTTGACCAGCGGGTTGCCCTGGTAGACGGAGTCGAACACCATTTCGCCGCCGATGTTGGGCAGGCCCAGGGAGTTGCCGTAGCCGCCGATGCCGGCCACTGCACCATGCATGACGCGGGCGGTGTCCGGGTGGTCGATGGCGCCGAAGCGCAGCGGGTCCATGACGGCCACGGGGCGGGCACCCATGGAGATGATGTCGCGGACAATGCCGCCAATGCCGGTGGCTGCGCCCTGGTAGGGCTCAACGAACGACGGCGAGTTGTGCGATTCGATCTTGAAGGTGACGGCCCAGCCGTCCCCAAGGTTGGTCACGCCGGCGTTTTCGCCGATGCCCACCAGCATGTCCTTCTTCATTTCCTCGGTGACCTTCTGGCCGAACTGGCGCAGGTGGTTCTTGGAGGACTTGTAGGAGCAGTGCTCGCTCCACATGACGGAGTACATGGCCAGTTCCGCGCCGGTGGGGCGGCGGCCCAGGACCTTGACGATCTCGTCGAACTCGTTCTGCTTCAGGCCCAGCTCGGCCCAGGGCAGTTCCGTGTCCGGCGTCTTCGCGGCGTGCTCGACCGTGTCGATGTTGAACTTCTTGGTGGTTTCCGTGGTCACTTGTCGCCTCCCACAATCTTGTTCAGGACGGAGGTGAAGAAACCGAGGCCGTCGGTGTCGGACCCGGCGATACCCGTCTCACGGGACACAACAGTCTCGGGGCCGAAGCCGACCTCCACGGCGTGCTCGGGGTGCGGCATGAGGCCCACCACGTTGCCGGCGGCGTTGGAGATGCCGGCGATGTCGCGGCGGGAGCCGTTCGGGTTGAAGCCCACATAGCGGAACACCACGCGGCCCTCAGCCTCAAGGGCGTCCAGGGTCTTTTCGTCCGCGATGTACTGGCCATCCTGGTTCTTGAGCGGAATGGTGATCTCCTGGCCCGCTTCGTAGTCCAGGGTCCACGCGGTGTTGCTGTTCTCGACGCGCAGCACCTGGTCGCGGCAGAGGAACTTCAGGTGGTCGTTCTTGATCATCGAGCCGGGCAGCAGGTGCGACTCGGTGAGGATCTGGAAGCCGTTGCAGATGCCGAGGACCGGCAGCTTGGCGTCGGAGTTGGCGGCGTCGATGATTTTGGACATCAGCGGCGCGAAGCGGGCAATGGCGCCGGCGCGGAGGTAGTCGCCGTAGGAGAAACCGCCGGGAATCACCACGGCGTCCACGTCACCAAGCTGGGAGTCGCCATGCCAGAGTTCGACGGCGGTGCCGCCGGCCAGGCGGATTGCGCGGGCAGCGTCGCGGTCATCGAGCGTTCCCGGGAAGGTGACGACGCCGATCTTCGCGTCCGCGAGGCGCGCATCTGCGGCGACGGCGGTTGCGCCGCCGATCAGGGGAAGTTCAGTCATGTCAGGCCTCGACGACCTCGACGTTGACGACGTCCTCGATGACGGGGTTGGACAGGAGGGTCTCTGCGGCATTGCGTGCCTGGGCCAGGATTTCCTCGGTCACCTCGCCGTCGACGGTCAGTTCGAACCGCTTGCCCTGGCGGACAGCGCTGAAGCTGGTGAAGCCCAGACGGGGGAGAGCGCCGACGATCGCCTTCCCCTGCGGGTCCAGAATCTCGGGCTTGGGCATGACGTCAACAACGATCCGGGGCATCCGGTAACTCCTGTGCGTGAGCTTGGGTAAGGGCGCAGCGGAGTGGTGCCGTCTCACGCCGTACCGGGGTGTCTGGGACATGCTGTGCCAGGCACTGTTTCCTAGACCTTGTGGACGGGCGCTCCGCGAGCTTGCTAGCCCATTCTACCGGCCGCAGCGCCCCACCCTGTATTCGGGCGATTGACGGTGGTTCCGGGGTTGATTTCGGCGTGACTACAGGTATCGGCGGGAGTTCTGGAGTTGTGCGTCCTGCGTCACTAGGATTGCTGGATGGCTGAGAATTCGAAATCCCTGCTGTTGCCAGTGGTTGCCGCAGCAGTGTTCGCCGGGCTGGGCCGGATGGTGCTCCAGAAGGTCAAGGCTGACCGGTTCGCCCGGGAGAACCGGGTGGCAGGTCCCATGGATGAAAAGACCAGGCAGTGGATCAGTGAGGTGGTCCGCACCCCGCGCCAGTAGCGGGAGGCGTTTGCCATCTGAGAACTTGTAAGGGCGTCTTCGGGGCGCCCTTTTTGATGCTCCGCCGCAGTCTCCTGTCTCCCGTGTGACTGGCCAAAATATTGGTTTTGTGTCCTATGTCATATTCAGCTATCACTATGTACTCTTTGAATCGAATGGTCTCATGGAATGACAAGATCTGTAATTCCGTGTGCCAAGTCAGTCGTTTCGGGCCCCCAACCGTGGCTGGGCCGGTACATCGTGAAAGGTTTGCACGTGAGATCTACTGGAAAGAGCCCCATCCGGGGCGGGGGATTCCGGAAGGCAGCGGCGCTTGCCGTGGGCTTGCCGCTTCTCCTCACCTCGATGGCCATCAGTCCCGCCACCGCGGCGCCTGCCGGGCTGGATCAGGCAGTCGCTGCCAAGGAAACTGCACCTGCCGAATTCAAGGACGGCCGCTACATTGTGGTCCTGGCGGAAGCAGCGGCCGCCGCCTACGAGGGCGGCACCCCCGGGCTGGGCGCAACTAAGCCCGATAACGGGCGGAAGCTGGACTCCGGCAGCGCCAGCTACAGGGCCTATGACGCACACCT
Source organism: Pseudarthrobacter sp. GA104 (assembly GCF_009741265.1). GTDB lineage: Bacteria > Actinomycetota > Actinomycetes > Actinomycetales > Micrococcaceae > Arthrobacter. The sequence continues at coordinate 1,597,612 of NZ_WOWL01000001.1, read as the reverse complement.
GCGCAAGCAGCAGCGGGAGGTGGCGGCAAGCCAGGGGGTGACCCCGGGAAAGCAGTACACGGCCGCCCTGAACGGCTTCACCGCCGAGCTTACTGCCGCCCAGGCGATGGAACTTTCCAAGGATGAGCGCGTGATGGTGGTTGCGCCCGACGTGGAAAACGCTCCTGACTACACCACCACCGACTTCCTCAAGCTGACGGGCCCCGACGGCGTCTGGGCCAAGCAGTTCGGCGGCGAAGCCAACGCCGGCAAGGGCGTGGTGGTTGGCGTCATCGACTCGGGCTATGCACCGGACAACCCGTTCCTCCAGGGCGAACCGGTCCAGCCCCTGAGCGGCCCGGCCCAGGTGGGCGTACCGTACCGCACCGCGGAAGGCCGGATCGCCATGCTCAAGGCTGACGGCACCACCTTCGAGGGAGAATGCCAAAAGGGCCAGGGCACCGGAGCGTCGTTCGACGGCTCCCTGTGCAACTCCAAGGTCGTTGGCGCGAGGTACTTCGCCGATTCGTTCCTGCAATACGTAGCCCCGCAGAACCGGGCCCCGGAGGAACTCATCTCCCCGGTCGACGTCGGAAGCCACGGAACCCACACGGCTACCACCGCTGCGGGTAACGCGAATGTGGAGCAGGTGATTGACGGCGCAAACTTCGGCAAGAGCTCCGGCGTTGCCCCCGCCGCGAAGGTCTCGGTATACAAAGTCTGCTGGGAGGACACCAACCCGGACACCGGCGGCTGCTATTCCTCCGCTTCTGTGGAGGCGGTGGAGGCCGCAATCAAGGACGGCGTGGATGTCCTGAACTACTCCATTTCCGGCAACAACAACAACACTACCGATCCCGTCGCGTTGGCGTTCCTCAATGCTGCCGCTGCAGGCGTCTTCGTGTCCGCATCAGCCGGCAACTCCGGGCCCACGGTGTCCACGGTCAACCACGCCTCACCCTGGCTGACCACGGTTGCCGCATCCACATTCCCCAGTGACCTGCTGGGCACCGTCAAGGTCTCGGACGGCTCGCTCTACCGCGGAGCTTCGATCATGAAATCCGAGGTTGCGGACAAAGCGGTTATCGTCGCCTCGGCCGCGGCAGCAGCCGGAGCCACCAACGCCAACCTGTGCGCCCCGGGCTCCCTCGACGCGGCCAAGGTTGCAGGCAAAGTGGTGGTCTGCGACCGCGGCGTGGTGGACCGGACGGCCAAGAGCCAGGAAGTCCAGGACAAGGGCGGCGTCGGCATGATCCTGGTGAACCTCACCAGCAGCTCCGAGGATGCGGACAACCATGTGCTCCCCACCGTTCATGTCAACGCACCCAAGAGCCTGGAACTGAAAGCCAAGCTGGAGTCCAACCCCGCCTTGACAGTCAGCCTCGTCAAGGGCGACCTCACGGGCCTGCCGGCGGCGCCTGCGCCCCAGATCGCCGGGTTCTCCTCTCGTGGACCTACCCTCGCCGCCGGCGGTGACCTGCTGAAGCCGGACATTGCGGCTCCCGGCGTGAACGTCCTTGCCGGCGTCTCCACTATCGGCAACAACGGTGACCAGTTCGGCTTTATGTCCGGAACCTCCATGGCTGCCCCGCACATCGCCGGATTCGGCGCCCTGGTGCTCAGCAAGCAGCCCAAATGGACGCCCGCGATGGTCAAATCGGCCATGATGACCACCGCTTACCCGCTGGTGAAAGCCGACGGTACGCCCAATACGGATCCGTTCCAGGGCGGCGCCGGCCACATCGACTCCACCCGGGTCCTGGATCCGGGCCTGGTCTACAACTCGGGCATCAAGGACTGGCTCGGCTTCCTTAACGGCCAGGGCGTGGACACCGGTGCTCCGCAGGCCGGCTCCACTGCGGCCCGCGACCTGAACGTTCCGTCGATCGCACTCGGCAGCCTGGTTGGGGAAGTACAGGTCAAGCGACAGCTCACTGCCCTGGTTCCAGGAATCTACCGCCCGGAAGTCAACATGCCGGGATTCAACGTCCAGGTTGAGCCGAACGCACTGAACTTCGCCAAGGCCGGCCAGACCCGCGATGTCACGCTGACCATCCGGAACGCCAGCGCTCCGGTGGGCAAGTTCAGCAGCGGCACCCTGACCTGGAAGGGCCCGCGTACCGTGAGCTCTCCCATCGCAATCCGGCCTGTTGATGCACAGATCGCCCCGTCCTTCTCTTTCAGCTCCGCTTCCGGCAGCGGGACCGGCACGATGGAACTGGTGTCCGGTTCGGACAGCCCGATCAACGTCGGGGTGGAAGGGCTTGCTCCGCTGAGCCAAACGGCCATTTCCAAGACTCCCGGCGCGTACGCCCCCCGGAACGACGCCCACAACGCGCTGCTTCAGGTGGCAGTCCCGGAGGGAGCCTCTTTCGCCCGCCTGGGCGTCCAGGCGCAATCGGACGACGTCGACTGGGACATGGTGGTCTACGCACCGAATGCTTCGGGCGGCCTGACGGCCACCCAGGTGGCGACAGCTTCGGCCAGCGAGTTTTTGGACCTTGAATCGCCCCGTGCGGGCACGTACTACGTGGTGGCCAACCTGTACTCCACGCCGGACAATGGACCGGCCACTGCTTCCGTCCAGGCAGTGACCTTCGCGGGCGATGCCGGCAACCTCGCGGTGGACCCGAATCCGATCGTGGCCCCGAACGGCACCGCCACCTCCGCCACGCTTTCCTGGACCGGCCTGTCCGCAGGTGCCTACGTTTCGCGGCTCAGCCTGGGCGGGAACGGCATCAGGACGTGGGTCAACGTCCAGGTGGGCGCCGCGCCCACTGCCCCGGCAGGGGCTCCGCAGGTAGCGCTAGCGGACGCAGTACCAGCGTCATAGGAACCTCCCCTTCTTGTAAGGAAAAACAGGATCCCCGGGCGGTCGAACCGTCCGGGGATCCTGCTTTGTGTGAAGGGCCGTGCCGCATCGGGGTCCTAGGTGTTGCCCCATGCCCCGCCGGCACTGCCCAGCAGCGGTGCCATTGCGTTCCAGCGCGCGATTTCGCAGCCGTCCGTCCGCCTGAAAATGGAATTGACAGGGCGGCCATGGAAGATTCCAGTCACCACGGCCACCTGCGGCCCGCCATACTGCTGCGTGCACAGGCGTGGTGGTCCGGGCTTGGGAAAAAAGATGTCCTCGCCGTACTTCTCCACGGCTGCGAGGGCAGCTTCGGGGTCCGGCAGCGTGCTCCCGGGCTGGTTACGTCCGTCGTCGGCTATGAGCCGAAATACGTGCTCGACGGCGGCCGGATCCTCCTTGAGCCTGACGGTGAGATCGATCATGCGGTCACGCCGGGAACGGTCGGGGACAGCGCGTCCAGCGCAACGGCCAGCCTCTCGCGTAGGGCTGCTGCCTCGGTGGCGAAGGAGCGCTGGTGCTCCACGTAGGCTGCCTTCCCCTGGGGCGTCTCGATGGGAATGGCCGGATAGCCCCACTCCGTCAGGTCGTAGGGAGAAGCCTGCATGTCCATGGCGCGGATCCGCCAGGACAGCTCGAAGCATTCCATCACCAGTTCGCTGGACAGGGCCGGCAGCAGCTTGTAGGCCCACTTGTACAGGTCCATGTTGGCGTGGAGGCAGCCCGGCTGTTCCTGGTGGCGCTGGCTGTCCCGGCTCGGCGCAAACTCATTCAGCGGAACGGCGTCCGGCGTATAAAAGCGGAAGGCATCGAAGTGCGTGCAGCGGATCCTGTTGTCCTCCACCACCTTGTCAGTGCCGGCCGAACCCAGCCGCAGCTGGAGGTATTCATGGCGCAGGTCGAACTTGTCCTGGCGGTAGACCATCGCCCATTCGTGCAGGCCAAAGCAGCCGAACTGGGCCGGGCGTGCGGCGGTCCCCCGCACGATGATGCCGGCAAAGGCAACAGCCTCGCTGCGTTCGGCAAGAAAAGCGTCCCGGTCAAAGGTGACCGCGGTGCTTCCTTCCGGCAGCCCCAGGAAGGCAAGCTCGCCGTCGTCGAGCGTCCTGTAGTGCTTCCAGGCCGTACGTGCGGCCGCTGCCCTGCCCGCCAGGACGTACCCTGCGCCGGGGTGCCAGCGCCGCAGCTGGCCCGGTTTCTGGGTGTAGTAGGTGAACAGGAAGTCTTCCACCGGGTGCTTCTTGCCCGCAGACCTGCGGGCAAGGTAGGGGTCGGCGTAGCGGCTGACGCGCTGGTGGTGGGCCTCCTCCATCGGCCGCCAAACATCCGGCGCCAGAAGCTTAAGCTCCACCGGCGGCACCCAGGACATCCTTCGCAGCGTCCCAGGCGCTGATTTCGCATCCGTTGGTGCGGGAGAAGGCAGCGTCTACCGGCACGCCGTCCACAACACCTGTCACGGTGGCTTTCTGCGGGCCGCCGTACTGTTCAGTGCAGGCCCGGTCCGTTGCCGGAGCGGAGGGGCTTAACAGCCCGGCGTTTTCCTTCAGCGCAGCGCAGGCCGCATCAGCGGCCGGGTGGACGCTTTCAGCGGCAGGGACACCGTCGGCGCAGACCAGGGTGTAGCTGGTCTCCGGTTCCCCCTCGGCTGGAACGACGATGATGGCAAGTTCGGCGTTACCCTTGCCCGGTCCTGACGGCGCCGGCGAAGGTTCGGGAGCCGGGGCAGGGACGGAGGTTTCGGCGTCGGCAGACGGGCTGCCGGACGGCTGCGGGGAACTGGTGGCGGAGGATGAGGGAGATGCGGAGGGTCCGCCGGTCGGGGTGCTGCCGCCCTGGCCCGGGGAACAGGCCGGGAGCAGCGCCGCTGCCAAGAGCAAGGCAAGCGACTGGACCTGAATTCTGCGGGTGGAGAACATTCCTGCGGGCCTCGCCCCTGTGGAGATCGTGCTGGACATCATGCTCGTGGGCGTCCTGCCCGGGGATCGCGGCCTTCCCTTCATGCCGCTATTCTACTGCCGGTCCTGCATCTGGCCGGTGTTGGAGGTGGCCGCAATGAGCCCCATCATGGCCGCATGCAGTTCGCCGACCTGGTCCCTGCTCAACCCCAGCCGTTCCATCATGGTCCCGGGAACGTTGAGCGCCTCCTGCCGGAGCGCGGCGCCTTCGGGGGTCAACTCGACGGCAAGGGCGCGCTCATTTCCGTCTGCCCGCCGTCGCGTAATCAGGCCCGCGGCCTCAAGCCTGCGGAGGAGCGGGGAGATGGTGGCCGGTTCCTGGGCGAGGGCCTCGCTGATATTCCGGACAGTCCGGGGGCTCGCTTCCCACAGGCACAGCATCACCAGGTACTGGGGGTGGGTCAGGTTCAGCTTCTCCAGCACCGGCCGGTAGGCGCCCACAACGCTTCGCGCCGCCACCGTCAGGGCGAAACACAACTGGTGTTCCAAAAGCAGGTCCTCGTCCTGCCCCTGGTCACTGCCCGTTGCCGTTGTCATGGATCCTCCGATTGTTAGTGCACTAATCATTAGCGTACACTTTCAGCGGTAGGCATGTCAGGTAAGGAGCCAGTTTCATGGGTAAGGGCAACTCAGCAGGCAAGGAAAACGCTTCGCAGCGCTTCATGCGGGCCACCGGCAGGCTCCGGGCCATCTTCGGCCCCGCGAACCGCTCATCCCTGGGCCACGCCATGACGGATGAAAACCGCAGGCTGCTGGCCCAGCGGGAAGCTGAGACCCAGCAGTGGGAGACCGTGAAGCGGCCGGACGGCAGCACCTACGTGGTCCCCAGGAATCCAGAGGACAAATCCCTTCGCTGACCCCGGCAATGCTGTCCTGGCCGGGAGCCTTTTCCGGCCCGCAGGCATAAAATAAGGGCACTGGCTCCTGCCGGCAGGAGCGCTTTCCCCGATGTCCGGGAAGGGGGTGGAAACAGTGGCACATGTACTCAGTGGTTTCATGAATCTCACCGAGAGGCTGCGGTTCGTCTTTGGCCCGGCCACGCGGCTGGACCCGGATACGCCTGTGGTCCACAAGCATGACGCTTTCGAACAAGCCTCGGAGGAGGACCTCTCGCACTTCGTCGTGGAAACCGATTCGACCGGCCATCACTACGCTGTGCGCCGGGAAGACCTCGAGAAGGAAAGCTGAACCGCCGGCTCAGGCCGGGGCATCCCAAACGCAGGAAAGCCGGGCTTCCTCCGAATATCGGAAGGAGCCCGGCTTTCCCGCGCCTGCGGCGGCCCGGCTTGGGGCCCTGGCTTGCCGGCCGTACTAGCGGCCGGTGCCGCCGTAGACCGTCGCTTCGTTCTCGCTGTCCAGGTCAAAGGCCTTGTGGATGACGCGCACAGCCTCGTCCAGGAGATCCGCGTGGGTCACAACGGAGATGCGGATCTCGGAAGTGGAGATCATGTTGATGTTGATACCGGCGTCGGAGAGCGCTTTGAAGAACGTTGCCGAGACGCCGGGGTGCGAGCGCATGCCTGCACCGATGAGCGACAGCTTGCCGATCTGCTCGTTGTACTCGATGCTCTCGAAGCCGATCTGGTCCTGCGCCGCATGGAGGGCCGCCAGCGCGTCGGCGCCTTCCACGATGGGGAGCGTGAACGAGATATCCGTCCGGCCCGTGCCGTGGGTGGAGACGTTCTGCACGATCATGTCGATGTTCGAGTGGGCGTCGGCGATGACCTGGAAGATCGCTGCCGCCTTGCCCGGAATGTCCGGAACGCCAACAACCGTGACCTTGGCTTCGGAACGGTCGTGCGCGACGCCGGAGATGATTGGCTGCTCCAAGGCAACTCCCTCTTGTGTGGTGATCTTGTCTTCGGCGCTGGGGATGACCCAGGTGCCTTCGTGCTGGCTGAATGAGGAACGGACGTGCAGGGGAACGCCGAACCTGCGGGCATACTCCACGCAGCGCAGGTGGAGGATCTTGGCGCCGGACGCTGCGAGCTCCAGCATTTCCTCACTGGAGATCCGCTCGATTTTCTGGGCGGAGGGAACTACGCGGGGATCGGCGGTGTAGATGCCGTCCACGTCCGTGTAGATCTCGCACACGTCCGCCTCGAGGGCCGCCGCCAGCGCCACGGCGGTGGTGTCTGACCCGCCCCGGCCGAGGGTGGTGATCTCGTTGGTGGCCCGGCTCATGCCCTGGAATCCGGCCACAATGGCGATGTTGCCCTTGTCCAGCGCCGTCCGGATCCGGTGGGGATCCACATCGATGATCCGGGCCTTGCCGTGGATGCCGTCAGTGATCATGCCGGCCTGGGAACCGGTGAAGGACTGGGCGGAGGCGCCCAGTTTATTGATGGCCATGGCCAGCAGCGCCATGGAGATGCGCTCGCCGGCGGACAGCAGCATGTCCATTTCGCGGGCCGGGGCGGAGTCTGTCACCTGGGCGGCAAGGTCCAGGAGTTCGTCCGTGGTGTCACCCATGGCGGAGACGACGACAACCACCTCGTTGCCGGCGGCCTGGGCGTCCACCACGCGTTTGGCAACCCGCTTGATTCCGTCCGCGTCCGCCACGGAGGATCCGCCGAACTTCTGCACGATGAGCTGCTTTGTCACCGCACGGCCGGTGGGCAGCCCCTGCGGCTGCGTTGCGTTGTGCACTTCGGTAGTGGGCGTACTCATGCGCGTACCTTCACTGGATCGGTAGGAGTTTGGAGGCCAGGCAGCCTGACGCCTGGTCGGCGCGACTTCTCCCCACAGTTTATCGCCGCCCGCTGCCGGGGGTTGAATTGTGACCATTTCCGGCCGGCTAAGCAGCCCCGGGAGGGCAGGGACGGCGTAGGCTCAGAGCGTCAGAATGCAATGACTGTGGGGGCAGGTGCAGATAGATGGCAATGATTTCTGAGGTACCGGGAGATTCGGGCGGGCCGGTGTCCGACGACGGAATATCGGCACTGGGTGTCAGCCGAAGCTTCGGCGCGGTGCGCGCCGTCGAGCACATGGACTTCAATGCTCCGGCAGGGAAGGTGACCGCCCTGATCGGCCCCAACGGCGCCGGCAAAACGACGCTCCTGCTGATGCTTGCATCGCTGCTGGCGCCGGATGAGGGGACCATCAGCGTGGCAGGCCTGGATCCACTCCGCCACCGCGCGCAGGTCAGAAGGCGCCTGGGCTGGATGCCCGATACGTTGGGCGTGTGGGAGTCTTTGACCGCCCGGGAGATCCTGACCCAGATGGCCCGTTTCTACCGGCTGCCGGCCGAAGGCCTCGGGCAACGGGTGGCCACCATGCTGGAAAGGGTGCGGCTGGACGATCTCGCGGACCAGCCGGCACGGGTGTTGTCCCGCGGGCAGCAGCAGCGGCTGAGCCTCGCCAGGGCACTGATCCACGACCCTTCCGTCCTGCTCCTTGACGAGCCCGCCTCGGGCCTGGACCCGGGCTCGCGGGTGGAGCTTCGCACTATGCTGCGGCAGCTGGCGGCGGAGGGCAAGGCCGTGGTGGTCTCATCCCACGTCCTCGCTGAACTTGACGAGATCGCCGACGGCGCAGTGTTCGTCAACAAGGGCCGCACAGTCCGCCAGCAGACCACGGCGGAAGCAGCCGCCGCGGGCCGGCGGTACGCGATTTCCGGATCGGATCCGGCAGCACTGGCCGCAGGGCTAACGGGGCTGGGAATGGCGTTCCGCGTCGAGGATGGCCGCCGTCCGGGCGTGAGCCTGGTGCTGAATAACGACGGCGATGCGGAGCGCCTCCTGCGGGACCTGGTGCTGGCCGGCGTCGGAATCATTTCCTTTGCCCCCGCCAGCGGGGCCCTTGAAGAGACCTACATGAACCTCGAGGGGGAGCGGCAGTGAGCCAGGCAACCGACAACAGGCAGGACACCTCCGGAAGCGGCGCATCAGCCGCCTATCTTGCGGGAATCAGGAATGTGGTGGTCCTGGAACTGAAGCAGCGCCTGCGTTCGCGCGGCTGGTACATCATGCTGGCCATCTGGTTTGTCCTGACCGGTGTGGTCACGCTGCTGACGTGGGCCAGTTGGAACGCTTCCCAGGCTGCCCAGCGGGCGTATGGAGGCTATGTTCCGCCGGAGCAAGCCGGCCCGGGTTCCATGATCTTTGAAGTGGTGCTGGCATTTGTCTTGTTGTTCGCATTGCTGGTGGCGCCCGCCTTGTCCGCCAATGCCATCACCGGGGACCGGGCGGGCGGCACCCTGGCGATCCTGCAGGTCACCCTGCTCGAACCCGGCCAGATCCTGTGGGGGAAGTTTTTTGCCGCCTGGCTGGCAGCCCTTGCCTTCCTGGTGGCCAGCGCGCCGTTCCTGATCATCGGTGTGGCTCTTGGGGGAATGACGCCGGGTCACGTGCTGGTGGCACTGCTGATGCTGGCCGTTGAAGTGGGAATCGTATGCGCCCTGGGCGTAGGGATTTCAGCTCTGGCCGGGCGGCCCTTGTTCTCCATCGTGGTGACTTACCTGGCGGTGGCCGGGCTGGTTTTCGGCACGCTGATTTCCTTCGGGCTTGGCACAGGCCTGGCCCAGGGCACCGTCATGGCCAACAACCCGCAGTACCGCCAGTACGCACCTCTGGAGTCCGGGCCGTTTGGGCCGGAGTACACCTGCTCGGGCCCGCTCCGGGAACAGCCTGCCCTCCGTACCGAGCGGGTTGCCTGGCTGCTGGGCATGAACCCCTTTGTGGTGGTGGCCGATGCCATCCCCTACCGCGACCGCACAGCGCAGACGGGTTTCGCCTCCGTCGGGACCATCGAAGGAATCAGCCAGGGCGCCCGGCAGGCCATGGCCGGCCCGGACGGCACCGTCCCGTGCGCCAACGGACTGGTCCAGCCGCCATACCTGGGGCAGAAAACACCGCTGTGGCCGCTTGGGCTGGGGCTTCAGCTGGTGCTGTCCACCCTGCTGATGTGGCTGGGCTGGCGGGCGCTCCGGACGCCAGCGCACAAGCTGGCCAGGGGCGTGCGCATCGCCTAGTCCGGCTCTGGACAGCGCTGGCGTGTTGGGCAACGATAGGACCCAGCCGGCACGTTCGCCGGTCTGAGCCGGGGCTGGGGCCTGTCCGTGGAAAGGCGGGGCTTCCCCATGGCCGACGACGACCAGCCTGCTGTGCATCCAGCCCCCGAACCCTTTTACGAACCGATAGGCGCGAACCCCGGCGGTACGGGCAGCCCCAGCTGGGAGGATGACGACGACGGCGGCCGGGAACAGGTGCGCGGCGGCCGGCCGGGCATGCAGCCGGCGTTGGCTGATGTGGTCCGCAGCATCCGTACCGCCAGGTTCTGGGCGCAGGCGGGCGGCGCTGTCTTAGGAACCTGGGCTGCTGCCGCCGCCGCCGTAGTGATGTTTGCGTCGCTGGGACAGGGGAGTGGCGGGTACAACGCCCCGATGCTGGTGTACGCGCTCGCCGCAACCCTCGTGCCGTCCGTCGCGGCCTTTCTCGCGGTGGCCTGGGGCATGCAGTGCCATGGACAAGCTGCCGCAGCCCGGGAGCCGGCCGTGGGCGGCAGGATCCTCCCGGCGTTGCTGGCCACCACATTCCGTGGGCTCGTCCTGGCTGCCCTAACGTTCTGCGTACTGATGCTGCAGTCGCTGGCGGCCGGCGGATCAGGCGCTGTGGCGGCAGCTGCTGCCGGGGTCACCGCTGTTGAGGGCGCCGTTTTCGGCGCCGTTGGAGTGGGGGTGGCGGCTGCGGTTCGGAAATCGGGACCGGCCCGTGTGGCGGGCTGGGTATTAGCGGGAATCCTGGTGGCTGGCTCGGCCGGTGCTGCTGCCGCCCTGGTGCCGTTGGTCCGGGCGGTGGAACCAGTAACCGTCGCTATGAATGTGCAGTGGGGGCCCGCCGGCACACGCCAGGCCTACGAGTGCTCGGGAGTCCCGGCCGGCGCAGCCGAGGTCTACCATACCGAGCGCATCATGTGGCTGGCTGCCATCAGCCCGTCGGTAGTTTTCCTGGCGCTGGGCGCTGACGCCGATCCGGCCGGGGCTGTCCTGGGATGGGTGCCGGCAGCCATTCAAGAAGCAGGGGACGGCACCCAGGTCCCCTGTGTGAACGGGGAACCGCTGACCAGGGATTCGGCCCGGATGCCCTTGCCTGTGGTGGGAATTGCCGGCCAGGCCATAGTGGCTGGAGCGCTGCTGGCCGCCGGAAACAGGGCGGCTGTTTCGCGCCGGCGTCCGCGGCCCTGACGCAGGCCGCGCGTGTGCCTCGTGCCGCGCTTACCCGGGCCAGGGTCAGGGCCAGGTCAGGTGAGGGCGTTCCGGCGGCCCTCGAACGCCCTGCCAAGGGTGACCTCATCCGCGTATTCCAGGTCGCCGCCCACCGGCAGCCCGGAGGCCAGCCGGGTCACGGTGATGCCGATTGTCTTGAGCATACGGGCCAGGTAGGTGGCAGTGGCCTCGCCCTCAAGGTTGGGGTCGGTGGCGATAATGACTTCCTGGATGGCGCCGTCATTGAGCCGGGTCAGGAGCTCGCGGATGCGGAGCTGCTCGGGTCCGATGCCCGCAATGGGGTTAATTGCGCCGCCCAGCACGTGGTAGCGGCCCCGGAACGACCGCGTGCGTTCCACGGCCAGGACATCCTTTGATTCTTCTACAACGCAGATCACCGCCGGATCCCGGCGCGGGTCACGGCAGATGTTGCACAGTTCCTGCTCTGTGACGTTGCCGCAGACGGTGCAGAACTTGACCCGTTCCTTGACAGTCGTGATCGCTTCAACCAGGCGCTTCATGTCCTGGGGGTCAGCTTCGAGGATGTGGAACGCAAGCCGCTGGGCGGATTTGGGGCCCACCCCCGGAAGGCGTCCGAGCTCATCAATCAGCTCCTGGACAGCACCTTCGTACACGTTTTCCCCTTAGTTTGGGATGGATTGCGGGCAGGGCAAAGACTTGGAGCGGGGCCCCGTTTTACCGGGAACCGTCAATATCGCGGTGTGATGGGACTTCCGTCGGGGGAGCGCTCCTCAATCAGCTTCCCGCCCAGAATACGCTCCACCGCGGCACGGCCGAACACGCCGGACTCTTCGATCGTCTCATCATCTGCGCTCGGGATGTCCTGGACATAGGTGGCAGCAGCTGCCGCGGCACGGGCCGGGGCCTTGGCGCGGCCGGCTTCCGCTTCAGGGCTGTTGGAGAGTCGCTGGTAAAGGCTTTGCCGTGCCTGGGCTGCGGCAGCCGAGGACGGCTGAGGAGCCTTGGCCGGGACAGCCTGGGTTGGAGCGGCTGCGGGAGCCGGGGAAGCTGACGCCATGGCGTACTCCGGCGCCCGCGCGGTGTCCGGTGAGGAATTGCCCCCGCCCGGTTCCTCCGTTCCAAACCGTCCGGCGCCTGGAGATGGTGAAGACGGAGCCAGGCCCCAGTCCGGCTCCGGGCTGGCGCCGGCCCTCGTGACAGGGATTGAGGGTGGCACCTGGGCGGTGGCGGGCTCGTAGCGCGGTGTGGCAACCGGCCCGGTTGGTGCCTCGTCCGGCGCCGCCGGGGAGGCTGCCCTGCCCACGTTGCTTTCTTCGCCGACCACCCAGACCCCGGGGGCCTGTTCCACGGCGCGGGTCCAAGGATCATGCGGTGATGCAGCCGTGCTGGCGGCAGCATCAGGCCCGTGAGGCTGGACGCCCGGGACGTCAACGGGGCCGGAGGTGGCCGGCGACGGCCCCTTTACACCGGAACCGGTGCCGGGGGTGCCCGACGGGCCTGAAGCGGCCGGCACTCCCGAGGGCCGGGACCGGTTGGACGGGGCCCAGTCCAGGGGAGGTTCTTCGTCCAGAGGCGGAGCGTCCTCGTCCCTGGCCGGACCCCAGTCGTCGTCGGAATATGAATAGTCTTCCTCCACGGCGGCGCGGGGCACCGAAACCGGGGCGGAGCCTTCGCCGGCCGCGACCTGCGCAGCGGGTTGTCCGGATGCGGGCCGCACGGCGCCGCTTCCGGGAAGCGGGGCCGAAAGTGCCGCGGCTGCTGCCTGGGCCGCCACGCCTTCCGGCGCAACGCCGTCGGCCTGGCCCGGATCAGCCGGCCCCTGCCCAGGACGTGCCTTTTGCTGGTATTTTGCGTCCGGCACAGACTGCTGCGGGCTCGCGGAAACGGGCCCGCCTGCGGGGCCCGGCTGCCGTGCGGCATCGCTGCCCGTCGGGGCAGAAGCCGGTGCCAGCCCCCAAGCGACGTCAGCCGAAGTTGCCGACGCCACCCGGCTGGCGGGCACTTTTGGGTTTGGGTCAGAGCTCGCCTGCGTGCCGCCACCGGCCGACGCAGTGATTTGGCAGTCGATGCCTACGGTCTTGTGGATGGCCTGGCGCAGATTCTCCGAATGGTCCGCCCGGCCGAAGGCTCCGGCAAGTCCGGACGTGGTGAATGCAAGGGTGAGGCTGTGGCCGTCGAAGGCAGCAACCTGGGCATTGGGTTCAACGAGCGCCCAGGTGCTGCGCTTGATTTTGGACAGGGTCTGCAGGACGTCGGGCCAGGCGCGGCGCAAGACCTCCACGTCCCCCATGGGTCCGGGTGCAGCGGCGGGCGCCGGCGGCGCGGACGACGTCTCCGTCTGGCCGGTAGACGGGGATTCTTTGGGCTCGGAGGCGGGCTCCTGGCCCGAAGCCTGCGCCGGGCCGGTTCCCGGGGTCTGCATGGCACCTTGCGCCGGACCGGACGCAGCGTCCGGCCCCACCGGGGCCTGCGGCGAGGCAAAGCCCGGGTCGCGTCCGGCTGGACGATCCGAAGAGGCGGGCGACGGGCGGTTCCCGGCCGAATCTTCTACCGGCCAGTCGCTGGTGCTGACCCGCGGGGCGGTCAAGGGAGAGCGTGGTCCGCCGACCGCAGGGGAAGCCTCCCCGACGGAGCCCGCTCCGGCAGCTGCCGGCGTGGCCGGGGCGCTGGGCGCCGGGCCCGCAACGGCCGGAGCTGCGGGCGCCGCTTTCGCGGCATCCCGAGCCGGACCATTGGCACCGGCGGCGCCAGTTGAAGATTCAGGAGCAGAGGGCCTTGTTTCAGGGGCAGGGGCATTGGACGCCGGGAGACGGGGTGCCGGGGGAGCGGCAGGGGCGGCGGCCGGTGTGGAGCCGTCCGCACTTGACCCGGCGGGAGCACCGACGTCGTTCCCGGCGTAGTTCAGCCTGCGCTCCACGCGGTCTATCCGGGCGGCCATGCCGCGCTCGTTTTGCTCCGAGCTGGGCAAAAGGATCCGGGCGCACAGCAGCTCAAGGTGCAGCCGCGGGGAGGTGGCGCCGGTCATCTCGGTCAACGCGGTGTTGGTGACGTCCGCGGCGCGAGACAGCTCGGCCGCCCCCAGGTTGTGGGCCTGGTTCTTCAGGCGGGCAATCTGGTCCGCGGGCATGCCGCGGAGAATGGTCTGGGCGCTTTCAGGCATCGCCTGGACGATGATGAGGTCGCGGAACCGCTCCAACAGGTCCTCAACGAAGCGGCGGGGATCATGGCCGGTTTGGATCACCCGGTCCACGGCACGGAAAACGGTAGCGGAATCAGAAGCGGCAACGGCCTCGACCACGTCGTCGAGCAGTGAAGCGTGGGTGTATCCGAGCAGCGCCACGGCAAGTTCGTAGTCCAGGCCGTTCGGCCCGGCGCCCGCCATCAGCTGGTCCAGGACGGAGAGCGAATCACGGACGGAGCCGCCGCCGGCACGGATCACCAGGGACAGGACGCCGGGGGCCACCGGGACGTTCTCCTGGCTGCACAGGAGCTCCAAGTAGGCCATCAGCGGTTCCGGCGGCACCAGCCGGAACGGGTAGTGGTGGGTGCGGGAGCGGATGGTGCCGATGACCTTGTCCGGTTCCGTGGTGGCGAAGATGAACTTGATGTGTTCGGGTGGTTCTTCCACGATCTTCAGCAGGGCGTTGAAGCCTGCGGACGTGACCATGTGGGCCTCGTCAATGATGAAGATCTTGTAGCGGTCCCGTACAGGTGCATAGGTGGCCCGCTCACGGAGGTCCCGGGCATCGTCGACGCCGCCGTGGCTGGCGGCGTCAATCTCTATGACATCCAGCGAACCGGAGCCGCCGCGGGCCAGCTCAACGCAGCTGGGGCACGTGCCGCAGGGGGTGTCAGTGGGGCCCTGGGCGCAGTTGAGGCAGCGCGCCAGGATCCGGGCCGAGGTGGTCTTGCCGCAGCCCCTGGGGCCGGAGAAGAGGTAGGCGTGGTTGACCCGGTTTTTCCTCAAAGCCGTCATCAGCGGCTCGGTGACATGCTCCTGCCCGATAACGTCAGCAAACGAATCCGGACGGTATCTGCGGTAGAGGGCGGTAGTAACTGTCACAGAGAAAACCCTACCAATCCGGGCCGACATCCTGCCGCCCTGTGGGGGAATAGTAAAGACCCCCCATGCACCCGCCAGAGCCCATTTACCCTTGCTACCTTCCGGTCCTGGGGGAGTTCAACAGGATGACGCCACATGAGGGGCCGTCAGACACTTTACCTGAACTTCCGGCCCGACTCGAATCGGCCTTCGATCAGCGCCAGCCCCCCACCGGCCAGCTCATAAAGGCTGGTTCCTCATAGGGATGCGCAGCCCGCAGCGCTGCAACGACAGCGCCCAGCAATGCCTGGTCAACCACGCATTCAATCTTGTCCTCGGCCGCCTCCTCCGGTTTCCCCACCTGCCCAAGGTACGGTTTGGAGCCTTCCAGGGGAGTAAAGCGGCCCGTCCCGGACATGACGAACGAACAGTGCGAGTAATTGCCGATCCTGCCGGCTCCGGCGTCACCGATCGCCGCAAGGACCCGTTCCGTGTGGGAACGGGGGACGTAGACCACCAGCGCATGCAGCTTATTCATGGTTTCCATCGTGCCCGAATGCAGCCGGCAAACGGACAACACCCGTTGCTTATCCCGGCAACTCCCCTGAATATGGGTACATACACCGATTGGGGCAATCTCCAGATTGTGAGGTGCGTGGCCTGGCTGAACGGGCCGGACCCGGCAGCTCAACGGTGTCCGGGGAATGGGCGCGTTGGGGGCGTCCATTTCGTGGTTAAGGAGCAGGGCCGCTGTCCTTAGGGCCGGTGGAGGACCAGCCGGTTTCGGCCAATTGGGCGATGCGGAAAACATCAGGTAACCTAGTATCTGCTTTTGATTCAGAAGCAGCTGGAGAATTCGCCTAGCGGCCTATGGCGCACGCCTGGAACGCGTGTTGGGTTAACGCCCTCGGGGGTTCAAATCCCCCATTCTCCGCCGGTGTGGTGAGTCGAGACATCCTTCACGGATGAGTCGGGTCATCGGTAACACCCCGGTCTTAGGACCGGGGTGTTTTTCTTTGCCCGGATTCTCTGGGTTGGTAATCCCGCTCGGGGTCGATGGTGAGTTCGCGGATGATCTCTCCTGTGGTGGCGTCGCTGATGGTGACGTCGGCGTCGTGGATGAGCATGAGGACGTGTTTACGGGCGTGGGTCCGGCCGATGCCGATGTGGCGGAGCTGGCCTGCGTGGCGGAGCGTGAGTTTGCCGAATTGGTCGACGCGGTCGATGCGGCGGCGCCAGTGGTCTCCCTGTTTGGCTCCGGACGGGGCTGCTTTGGGTGTTGCGGCGTAGGCGGCGGCGGGTGTGCGGCGGTCCAGGGCCCGGTGTGGGCGTTCGTGGTTGTAGATGTGCCGGAACTTTTCCAGTTGTTCGTTGAGGTCTTCCAGGGTGTGGGCGCGGGGTTGGCCGGTCAGCCAGCGTTTGAGGGTTTGGTGGAAGCGTTCGATTTTGCCTTGGGTCTGCGGGTGGCTGGGGGAGCCGTTTTTCTGGGTGATGCCCAGGGCATGGAGTTGGTGTTCGAAGGCGTTCCGGCCGCCCCTGCCGCCGGCCAGGCGGGTGGTGTAGACCATGCCGTTATCGGTCAGGGTGGAGGCCGGGAGGCCGTGTTCCGCGGCGGTGGTGAGGAAGGTGGCCACGACTGTGGTGACGGTGACGGGTGCGAAGGCGGTGCAGGCGAGCAGGTAGCGGGAGTGGTCATCGAGGAAGTTCAGGATCTCGGTGTCGGTCCCGTCGGCGAGGGCCCAGTGGGTGAAGTCCGATTGCCAGGTTTCGTTGGGCTGGTCGGCCTCGAAGCGGTGCAGGGATGTTTTGGGGCGTTTCTTCGGTTCGGGGGTGATGAGCCCGGCGGTGTGCAGGATCCGGCGGATTGTCGAGGTCGAGGGCGGCCGGAGTCCTTCGCGTTCGAGGTGCCAGGCGATGGTCACGGGCCCGGCGTCCAGTCCGGCGGTGACCAGTTCACCGCGCAGGTCCAGGATCCGGCTGGTGGCGGCCTCGGTGGTTCGGCGCGGGTTGCTTAGCGGGCGTTTGGACCGGGGCTCGACCGCGTCGAGGCCGCCTTCTGCTGCACGCCTGAGCAGTTCGTGGACCCAGCGGCGGCTGACTCCATAGCGGCGGGCTGCGTCCGTGACGCTCAGGCCTTGGTCACGGACGGCGAGGACGATGACTTTCTGCTTCGACATGCATCATGCTCGGCCAACCCCAGTGTGAACGATGTCCCGACTCACCGATGAAGCGTCAAGTGGGAACGATGTCCCGACTCAGGTGTGAAGTATGTCGTGAAACTAGACACCCCATTCTCCGCCGGTGAGGACCTTGCCCCCGTTCAATCGGGGGCAGGGTCCTTTCTTTTGTTGCAGCGATCATCCCGCCTCCGCGGACGGCACGCCAAGCCGGCGAAGCCGTTCCCTGGCGGCCAGCTCGCTTGGACCCCTGCGTCCCAAGGCCAGGCGTACGACGCCGAGAACCAGCTTTGTCGCGAGCCTCACCGGCAGCGGCAGGGGACCCAGCCGGGGAACGTTCAGCCCGAGCATCCGGCGGTACCTTGGCTCCAGGCTGTACACGGCGCCCGCGAACAGGATCCGGTAACCCGGCCGGAGCACCCGGTTCAAGGGCGGGTTGCGGACGAATTCCACTGTCTCTGCCACGCGGGCGTCAACGCGGAGATCACCGCTTTCGTACCAGCGGTCCAGTTGCCTGTGCAATTCCGCCTCGGTGAGCGGCGGGTCTTCCACTCCCATCAGCCGGCCGGCCTGGGCCCACTCCCGGACGTACGCGTCCGGTCCGCCGGGAATCGTGCCTCCCCACAGCTTGTGGGCGGTGAGGAAGGCGTCAGTGAAGGCCAGATGGATCCAGCTGGCCAGTTCCGGATCGTTGGCGCTGTAGGTGCGCTGCGCCCCCTGGCTGTCGCGGTAGCTGCCCTGGACGGCCTCGTGCAGCCGGCGCACCCTCCGTGAGGCGTTCTCGGCGGCCTCCTTGGAGCCATAGGTCACTGTGAAGATCCAGCGGATGGTGTTGGCCAGCCTGCCCAGCGGGTCCTCGCGGAAGTTTGAATGTTCGTGGACGCCGGCAAGGGCGCCGGGGTGCAGGGACTGCATCAACAGAGTGCGGATTCCGGCGACAATGGGCGACATTGAACCGTGCACTGCCCATACCGCGGAACCGGGCAGGTGGTACCCCGGGTCATCGCCCTCCGCAAGATCCAATTGCCACTGCTGAACGCCTTCGGAACCGTTGCTGAAGGTTCGGACCAGGCGCTTCTTGATGGGACTGAGAATGTTCCTGATGGTGCACGCCCTCCTGTGGAGAACTCGGCTGTAGAGCTTATCGTAAGCACCTTTTAGTGCAGCCGCAGCGACTGGTCCTGTACCACCTGGCGGCGCTGGAAACGGCAGTCTCCACAAAAAACCCCGCAGTGTCCCCGCTCCGGGGTTCACAGGGCTGCGGCCATATGCTCTCATGGTAGGTACCGTCAAGACGCGTGCGGGTGGCCAAGTCCTGGAGTCAGTCTTGTGGGCAATCACGCGGTATCCGGGAAGGACGATAAGAACGCCAAGGGCTTTTGCCTGCCTGTAGCGCGGGCACTGGCCGCCACGGGGGCGCTCGCCATTTCCGTCTGCGCCTTCAACCTCTCCGGCAGCGCTCCTGAAACGGGAACCGCAGCGGCATCCGTTGCCCGTCCGGGCGCCGGTGCTGCGGGGAATTCGACTGGTCTCAGTGCCGGCACCGTCGCTGGTACTGAGGCCACTGGATTTGCCGCCGCGGGACCGCCGTCGGACAGCCTTGTGGCGGCTCCCCGGACAGCCGCGGTCCTGGCCGCTCCCCAAGCCGAAATTGCCTTTCCACGCCCGCTCGTAGGAAGTCTCGGTGAGGATGCTCCGGCGCCGGTCACGGTAGGGCTCTCAGGGGTGGGAAGGCCGCCGGCAGGCTATCTCATGGCGCCCCTCAAACTGCTGATTCCCTCGTCGCCCTTCGGATTCCGCGTAAGCCCGTTGTCCGGGCTGGCAGGGGACTTCCATCTCGGCCAGGACTATTCGGCCCCCTGCGGCACCGCGGTGTACGCGGCGGATTCAGGCGTGGTCCGTGCAGCCGGATGGCATCCATGGGGCGGCGGCAACCGGGTTGAGATCGATCACGGCAACGGACTCGTCACCACCTACAACCATCTCGAGTCCATTGCCGTCCGCAGCGGTGACTTCGTCAATGTTGGGCAAGCCATTGCCCGGGTAGGCACTACCGGGTGGTCGACGGGATGCCACCTGCATTTCGAAACAATCCTCAACGGACGCCACACGAATCCGCTGAAATGGCGCCTCATGGCGGTACGCCCGCTTGGCGCCGGGCCCGCTGAGCTGCTGACCTACCTGCCAGTCCCCAGTGTTGCCTCCACGGGGCCCATACGCTGGACCATTCCGGTGGGGCTGGGCAGCGAGGCTCCCTCGGCCGCCCCCTGGGCAAATGTCCCGACGACGGCGGCTGGCTCCTCTGCGTGGCCAGCATCCTCGTCGCTGTTGGTGGCGACGGTCGACACCGGCACGCCGTCCCCCACGCCGACGGAAACTGGCACGCCGTCGCCGTCGCCGTCGCCGACGGAAACTGGAACGCCGTCGCTCACTGAGATTGGGACGCCGTCGCCGACTGAGACTGGGACGCCTACCCCGACCGAGCCGGCCCCGGTTGAGCCCGCCCCGACCGAGCCCGCCCCGACCGAGCCGGCCCCGGTTGAGCCGGCCCCGGTTGAGCCGGCCCCGGTTGAGCCTGCGCCGGTTGAGCCGGCCCCGGTCGAGCCTGCGCCGGTTGAGCCGGCCCCGGTCGAGCCTGCGCCGGTTGAGCCTGCGCCGGTTGAGCCGGCCCCGGTTGAGCCTGCGCCGGTTGAGCCGGCCCCGACCGAGCCTGCGCCGATTGAGCCGGCCCCGACCGAGCCGGCCCCGGTTGAGCCGGCCCCGGTTGAGCCTGCCCCGACCGAGCCGGCCCCCATCTAACCGGCCTAACCGGCGCCATCGGCAACCAGCTCCTCATCGGCGCCCTGAAGTGCGCCGGAAATCCGTGCTGGAAACGCCAAGCCCGGACCAATACCGTGATCCATTGGCAACGAATTCCATGCATGGACAACTTCTTGGGGAAGCCGCCTGTAACTGACCTGTACCGGGTTCCGCTGACCCTGAACGACGGTTCCCCGACCGATTTTGGCAGGTTCAAGGGCAAAGTGGTGATGGTGGTCAACGTTGCCTCCAACTGCGGGTTCACGCCCCAGTACACGGGGCTGGAGACGCTGTATCAAAAGTTCCGGGACCGGGGGTTTGAAGTACTCGGCGTCCCGTGCAACCAGTTCGCAGGGCAGGAACCGGGCAGCGACAGCGAAATCGCCGAATTCTGCCAGCGCAACTTCGGGGTCACCTTCCCCCTCACCCTCAAGGCGGACGTCCGCGGCAGGAACCAGCACCCCCTTTACGCGGAGCTCACCAAGTTCAAAAGCGGGCTGCTGCCCGGATTGGTGAAATGGAACTTTGAGAAGTTCCTGGTCAACAGGGACGGCCAGGTGGTGAACCGCTTCGCGCCAACCGTGGAGCCCGATTCGGCGGAGGTTATCGACGCCGTCGAGGATGCCCTCTGTTGAAAAAGGGGCGCTTCGCCGAACCGGACGGCCGAAAAGCGCAGTTCTTTCATTTTTTTTCACATCAACTACGGCGATTCACCCAAAGTTTGCCAAATGTCTGATTGGATAAACATTACTGAAGGGTACAAGGGAAGCGCCGTTTCCCACCGACCACAGAGGCAGCAATGGAGCACATCGAGGCCGAACATCCCCGGCCACGCCACTTCCTACTCCACCTGAGCGATCCCCACTTGATGGGAGGTCCGGATCCCCTTTACGGCGTCGTTGACAGCGAAGCACGCCTTATCCAGCTCTTCGAAGAGGTGAAGGCGTCCGGGGCGCGTCCGGAGGCCGTGATCTTCACCGGCGACCTCGCCGACAAGGGCGATCCGGGAGCCTACGTGAAACTGCGGGCAATCGTTGAGCCCGCCTGCGAGGAACTCGGCGCCGAGGTGATCTGGGCGATGGGTAACCACGACAACCGCGAAAACTTCCGGGCGGGACTGTTGGACGAAGCCCCCAATGGCGCGCCGGTGGACAAGAGCTACTTCGTCAACGGGCTGCGCGTCATCACCATGGACACCTCAGTTCCCGGTTATCACCACGGCGAGCTGAGCCCGGCGCAGCTGGACTGGCTGACGCGGGAGCTGGACACGCCCGCTCCTGACGGCACCATCCTGGCGCTGCACCACCCGCCCATACCCTCCGTTCTGGATCTCTCGGTCCTGGTGGAGCTGCGTGACCAGGCATCGCTGGAGGCAGTAGTCCGGAACTCTGATGTCCGCACCATCCTCGCGGGCCACCTGCATTATTCGACGACGGCGAGCTTCGCCGGCATCCCTGTATCGGTGGCGTCGGCCAGTTGTTACACCCAGGACCTCAATGTTCCCGTTGGCGGCACCCGGGGCCAGGACGGCGGGCAATCCTTCAACCTGGTGCATGTGTACGAGCACACCATCGTCCACTCGGTGGTTCCGCTGGGAAGGTCCACGACAGTGGGGGAGTACGTCTCGCCGGAAGAGACCGAGTTCCGGCTGGCCTCAGCCGGGATCCGGATTCCGGAAACCGCCAAGCAGCGGAACAGCGCGAAGCTCAAGCAGCCGAACAGCGCGAAGCTCGGGCTCCCCACAAGCCGGTAGGCCGCCCGCCTACTTTTCCCAGGGCGCCTTGATGGGGAAGTACTTCTCCAGGAAGTCCGTCACCAGTGCGGCGCGCTCGTCGGCATCCACCTCGGGGAAGCTGCCATCGTTCAGGCAGAAGAAATCCATGTTCCGCTTGGCCAGCAGCTTGGGCAGGTAGTTCAGTCCCGTCCGCATGGTGGTGTCCACGTAACGGACCTTCGCCGCCGTCTGGGTTACTGCCCGGCCCGTGAGCAGGGCGTAGTAGTGGTAGAAGGAGTTGGTCACGGAGATGTTGTCCGCCGCCCTGAAGCGGCTGGCCGCCGTCTTCCGGAATTCCTCCGGGAACTCGTGCTCCATCTTCGCCACCACGCTGCGCCGCAGCGGCGCTGCGGTGTGCTCCAGGTGCCGGGTGGTGATGCGGCCGAACCTGTTCCACAACAGCTTGCGGTTGACGCGGGCCGCGTTCTCGAACCCGCTGCGCTCTGCAGCGTTCTCGCCCAGGCCGATCCGGGTTTCGGCCTCGATGAACTTGGTGATGCCTCCCGGGGTGAAGAACAGGTCCGGGCTGACCGGCCGGCCGAAAAACATGTCGTCATTGGAGTACAGGAAATGCTCGGACAGGCCTTCGATGTTGTGGAGCTGGCACTCCACCGCCTGGGAGTTGTGCGTGGGCAGCACGGAAGGGTCCGAGAAGAACTCCTCACTGCGGACGATGGTCACGGACGGGTGTTCCGCCAGCCACGCGGGTGCCGGTGAATCCGTGGCAATGAAAATGCGGCGGATCCAGGGCGCAAACATGTAGACGGACCGCAGCGCGTACTTGAGCTCGTTGATCTGCCGGAAGCGGGCCTCGTGGTCATCGCCCTCGCCCAGGACAACGTCCTTCTGTTGGGCCCGGCGGGCGGCGATGTACTCAGGGGAGCTGCCGTCCACCCAGGAGAACACCAGGTCGATGTCGAAGCTGATGTCGCTCGCGTGGTCCGCGAACATGTTCTCGATGGTGGGCCAGGTGTGGCCGTAGCGTTCAACGGTGCCTCGGACGGCGTCCTGCCGGAGCAGGGTCCTGCGTGTGAGGGAGTTCTCGATCGGCAGGATGATCTCGTCGCCCTTGAAGGACCAAAGCTCAATCTGGACACCCGCGGAGGCACCGAACTCGAAGCCGCCGGCCGGCTCCACCCGCGGCCGGTACAGGCGGAAGATGCGCGCCTGCCGGTTGGAGGAGAGTTCACCGTCCGCAACCAGGAGGGAGGTTTTCTTCTTGGCGTCCACGGTCATGGAGTAGAAGGGTTCGTCCTGGCAGGCTTCCACCAGGGCGGCCCGGAGCTTCTTCCTGTCTTTCCAGTCCAAGGCAATGACAGGGCGGTCGTTGTTGCCCCTGACCAGCAGGTATGCCAGCCCGGCGTTGGCCAGCACATTCCTGACGAACAGCAGGTCCTCCACCATGGCCTGGTAGGGAGTCCTGTTGTAGTTGATCAGGGCGATGCGGCCCTTGTGCGTAATGACGTCAGGGCGCGGGTTGAGGCGCTGCTCAGCTTCTGCGGAGGTGATCTCTGCGTGAAATTGTTCCTCTACGGATGCCTGGCCGCCGTAGTAGACCTCGTCTTGAACCGGTGCTTCTGTAATGGTGGTCTCCGTGCTGCGTATTAGTTAGCGTTCCTATGTGCATGATAGCCCCGCCGGTAAAACGGCAGGGGTTCGGGCAGCCGATGCCCGGAAGGGGCTCAGCCGCCCAGCGCCTCCCGCCAGCTGCGCAGGAAAGCACCGCCGGCGTCGTCATGGATTACGGACGCCGGAAGCCCCAGGTCCTCGGCGGTCAGGACTTGGTACGGTTTTTCCGGGATGCCGTCCGCGGGCCGGACATCCACGTGCTTGACCGGGTGGTCGTTGTGGTGAAGCCAGTCAGCCATGGCATAGTCCGTGCGCGAATCGCCAACGGTCCGCCAGGCCTCCGGGGTGATGCCCTGTGCCGCGAGCAGCTCCACTGCCCGGCTGGCTCCCAGGTCCTTCCCAAGCCGCACCGATTCAATGTCCGTGGAAATGATGGTGGGGTCCACCCGGTAGTCCACCTCGTCGTCGGAATTGGGGGCGTGGTGGTCCAGCCGCACCACTCCCAGCCCGTGGCGGGCCATCAGGTCCATGGCGTCGGCGTCGAATAGTTTTTGCTCCTCCAGGTACTCGGCGCTGGGCACCTCGATGTGCTGCTCCACGGACACCATGGCCCGCTTGGTTTCGTCAAAGAACATGTGCGCTGCATAGTCCTCTGCCACCATCCGCCGGATGTCGTCCCCGTAGGCTGCCGGCACGGCGAGTTCGCGGTCCACGTGGATGGGGCCGGGCCCGGCCGCGGTGTAGCTGAACCAGACGGCGCCCTTCTCGCAGACGGCGTGGATGATGGTGCCTGACGGAATCCCGGCGGCGATCATGGGTTCCATGACCTGTTCCCTGATGAACGCGTCAGAGCGCCCGGTGTTGAAAACAACGGGGATGCCGGCGGCGGCGAGGGCCACCAGGTCATCGATGATCTCCCGCTTCACATCGCGGGTGACCGGACTTGCCACCGGCCCGTCCACGTCGAGCAGGAGTGCCAGAGGCGGTGTGGCTCGTGCATGGGCTCCTGGTGCGGGCACGGCGGGGGACTCGGATACTGTCATACATCTATTCTCTCAGCAGTGCCGGGGGCGGGCTGTTCCTGGCGGGCCTTGGGCACCGCATGTGACACATGGTCACTGTTTGGCCACAACCTGCAACAGGCACGCCGGGGCACTTTCGCTGGACGTGCAGGATGCCTAGTGTGGCAAGGTGATATTCAAAGCTGTGGGCGAGGGCCGCCCTTACCCCGACCATGGTTACATGACGCCGAAGGACTGGGCTTCGCTCCCGCCGCGGCCCGTCCGGCTGGATGAGCTGGTGACCACCAAACGCACCCTTGACCTGGAAGCGCTGCTGGCCGAGGACTCCACCTTTTTCGGTGACCTTTTCCCGCACGTGGTGCAGTACCAGGGAACCCTGTACCTGGAGGACGGGCTGCACCGCGCCGTCCGCACCGCCCTGCACCAGCGCACCGCAATCCACGCTCGCGTCCTGGTGATAGATGGCTAGGAAAAAGCAGCAGGACGTCAGTATCCTCCACGGCCACCACGTTGTCACCGGCCCCGAACTGCGGGCCACCTTTGAAGCGGCCCGCGACGCCGACGATACAGCGCGCGTGCGCCGCCGGGCGCTGCACGGGGTTGTCCTGGTCCTCCTGATCGGCCTGATCGTGGCGGCCATCATCACCGCGCTGGCCATCATCGACGAACGGCTGAAGTTTCCTGCCGCAGCGCCGGCCGAGGAGGCCGTTTCCACCTGCCCGGCCGCCACCTTTGACTACACCCCCCACGAGCAGATCAACCTCAACGTCTATAACTCCACCAGCAGGCCCGGGCTGGCCCGCTCTGTGGCGGATGAGTTCCTGGCCAGGAAGTTCGTAGTGGGCGCGGTGTCCAACATCGACGCAGGCTACCGTGGCATTGCCGCCGTGGTTTCCGGGGCGGCCGGGCAGGCCGCTGCCTTCAGTGTCCAGCGCAACCTGCCGGGTTCGGACTACTTCCAGGACAGCAGGACAGACGGAAGCGTGGACGTGATCCTCTCCCAGGACTACAAGGCGCTGGCCCCGCCCGAGCTTGTTGACCAGACGCCCGGAAAGCTGGGTTGTCCGCGGGAAAGCCGCCGGGTTGCCGACGACGACAAATGGCCAGTCATCCCCTCTGCAGCGCCCACTCCGTGACGCGGGGTTGGCCGCCCACCCACTGTGGTGCTGCTCAGCCAGCCACCGCGGGAAGCGGGGCCAGCCGGACGGGGCGGCCGTCGTCGTCGAACCTTGCCCCGGCCCCGAGCTGGATGAAGCGGACCGTCCTGGCCACCCGGGCTTCCAATTCGGCGGGCTCATCGCTGCCCCTGGCCGCGCTGGAGGACAGCGTGCCCAGGATCAGCTGTGCCTGCTGGTTGACGTCCGCCACAGGAAGGTAGCCCTGCTCCATTCCGTCCCGCAGGATCCCCTGCAGCAGGACGCTCAGTTCGCCCACGTGGTTGGCGAGTTTGGCAAAGGACGACGGCGAGAGCACCGCTCCCATGGCAGGCCCCGGCGGGAGGTGGCGGCGGCTGAGGTCCACCACCTGCGCGCGGACGTACAGCGCGAGCCTGTCCACGGGGTTGTCCAGTCGTCCCAGGGAGTCCCGCAGTTCGGAGAGGAACTTCTCAGTCTCATCCAGGGCGTAGGAAATCAGCAGCTCTTCGATGTCGGCGTAGTAGTTGTAGACGGCGGTCCGGCCCACCCCGGCGTGCCGCGCCACGTCCGTCATGGTCAGCCCGGGCAGGCCATGGGAGAAAAGGAGTTCGCCGAAGGCCGTAAGGATGCGGCGCTGGGTGTCCGCTCGCTGCTCGGCATTGCTGGCCGCTGAAATCCTGGGCATACAGACACTTTACCGCCATGTGTCAGTAAACGCCCCGCCCTTTCCTGCCGTACTTTCCTACGCCGGGCAGCCGTCCGGTCCGCAGGCCTCCCCCTCGCCGGAGTTGACCATGACAAGGGGATTGGCTTCCTGCCATGCCTGGTTCAAGGCGGCAGTGAAGGTCTCAACGGGTTGTGCCCCGGAGAGTCCGTACTTCCGGTCGATCACGAAGAACGGGACGCCGCTGATGCCCAGGGACCGGCCCTCCTCGAAATCGAAGCGGACTGCGTCCGCGTACTTGTCCGTGGTGAAGAGCTCATCCACTGCGCCGGGGTCGATGCCGAGTTCGACGCCGAGCGACGCAAGGTACTGCCGGCTGCCGATGTCCTTGCCATGCTCGAAGTGGTCGCTGAGCAGGCGTTCCTTTGCAGCATCCTGCTTGCCGTGGGCAGCGGCAAGGTGGATCAGGCGGTGCGCGGTGAAGCTGTTGGCCACCACCACCGAGTCGAACCGGTAATTCAGGCCCTCGGCCTTCGCCTGGCCGGCAACGTGGCCGAACATCGCCGAGACCTGCTCTGCGGGGATGCCCTTGCGGGAACTCAGGTACTCGAGTTCCGTGCCGTCATAGTGCTCGGGAAGGGTGGGGTCCAGCTGGTAGCTGCGCCAGGTCACGTCCACGTAATCACGGTGCGGGAAGGCGGCCAGGGCAGCTTCGAAGCGCCGCTTGCCAATAAAGCACCACGGGCAGGCAACATCGGACCAGATCTCTATCTTCATGCTGGACGTAACCGCGGATTTCGGGCCGCCATTCCGGAGCCCGGTGTTAGTTGCCGCACAGTGGGTCTTGTCTGCCGCCAATCCTGCGCCATAGTCTGAGTTGAAGGCTAAGCAGATGCCACCGGATGATTCTGAATTAGACCGCGGGACATATCAGGTTCCGCGGACAGTATTGCCCGGCCCGGCTGGGGAGCCAGGCCCGTTCTAGGCGAGGCCAGGAATGCGGATAGGACTGGTTGCAGGACCTTGGATTCCTGTTCCACCGGTAACGTACGGTGGCATTGAAAGAGTAGTGGACAGCCTCGCCAGAGGCTTTGCGGCGGCCGGGCATGACGTCGTGTTGGCAGCTCCCTCGGACAGCACATGCGCTGTCCCCCGGGCTCCGGGCATGCGGCCTGCACACAGTGACGGACTCGGTTTAGCCATCTCTGAGCTGAGTCACGTAGTCCGGGCGTACGCAGCCATGGGGGACGTGGATATCATCCATGACCACACCCTCACCGGCCCCCTGTACGTGGAGCGGCCTGACCAGGTCCCGGTGGCAACGACAATCCACGGCCCGCTCAGTGCGGACGCAGTGGATATCTACCGTGCCATCGGCCGGAGGGCGGCTGTGATCGCTATCTCCCGGGACCAGTGCTCGCGCGCACCGGAGGTGCCGGTGACGCGGGTCATCCACCACGGGATGGACGTTTCCTCCGTTCCGATGGGGTCGGGGACCGGCGGCTACCTGTGCTTCGTCGGGCGGGCCTGCGCCGATAAGGGGCTGCTGGAGGCCATTATGATCGCCAGGGAGGCGGGACTGCCGCTGCGGATAGCGGTCAAGATGCGCGACCCCGACGAAATCCGGTATTTCCGTGAGGTCATCGAGCCCATGCTGGGGCCCAATGAGGACTTCGTCGGCGAAGTGGACGACGCCATCAAGTATCGGCTGATGGGCGAGGCGCTGGCCTTCCTCAACCCGATTCAGTGGTCTGAACCTTTCGGGCTGGTCATGATCGAGGCGCTTGCCACAGGCACCCCTGTAATAGGCACCCGGATAGGTTCCGCACCCGAAATTATCGACCATGGCCGGACCGGGTACCTGGGAAGCACGGAGCAGCTGGCGGGCTTTGTGCATGAGGCGGAGAGCCTCAGCCGTGCAGCTTGCCGAAAGGCCGCCGCGGAACGGTTCAGCGAGGAACGCATGGTGAACGAGCACCTCCGGCTCTTCGAGAAGCTGCTCGCAGGGGAGGCTCCCCCAGGGGTTCCGGATGCGATCGGTTTGCACCAGAATCTTTAAGGGACGGTCTTCCGAACCGCGGTAAGTCCGCCTCCTAGCGAAGGAGCCCTTTCCCTTGACTGCATGGAACGCCGACACCGAGGCCGCCGCATCCGAATCAGGTTCGGTGACGGTGCTGGAAGGATCCTCGTTCTGCATCTCTTCCGGCACCGGGGACATCAGTTCAGACACCGGCACGAACGGTGCTTTCTACCAAGACACGCGCATCATTTCCCACTGGATCCTCCGAGTAAATGGCTCCTTGCGTGAACCGTTGGCGGCGCAACGGCCCAAGCCCTTCGAAGCCACCTTCGTTGGGAGGGCCCAGTGGCCGGACGGCCGGTTCGACAGCCCGCTGGTGGTCCGTCAAACCCGCCACATCGGCCCCGGCCTGCAGGACGACATCACGCTGGAGAACTACTCGGCTGAGCCTGTGGAATGCGACATCGAACTCCTCGTTGGTGCAGACCAGGACGATCTTTTCGACGTCAAGGTGGGCCGCACGTCAAAGCATGCCGAGGCCGTCCGCACGGTCCGCGACGGCCAGCTCGTGATTGAAAGCGCCCGCAACGGCCAACGGCGGGGAACGGCCGTCCGGGCCCGCGGCGCCGCCGTCAGCACAGACGGGCTCCGCTTCCGCGCCACCATTCCACCCCGCGGCAAGTGGGCTACCAGCATCATTGTGGTCCCCCTGATCAACGGGCAGGCCCCCGCCGACGCCTTCAGCGAGGACGGGCTGCCGCACCACCGGGAGGGCGCCCGCCGGCACCGGCACTGGGAGCAGAACGTCCCGCTGATCACCGTGTCGGACGCCAACCTGCAGGATCTGCTGAACCGCAGCCAAAGCGACCTGGGATCCCTGCGGATCTTCGACCCGCACCATCCGGAACGGGTAGCCGTCGCCGCCGGCGCCCCCTGGTTCATGGCGCTCTTCGGCCGCGACTCCATCCTCTCCTCCTACATGAGCCTGATGGTGGACCCCAAACTGGCGGCCGGGACGTTGCAGACCTTGGCCGGCCTCCAGGGGACGAAGGTGGACACGGACTCCGAGGAAGAACCGGGGCGCATCCCGCACGAGGTGAGGTTGGGCGTCACCGCGGGGCTGGCGCTGGGGGGCAGCGCCTACTACGGCACCGCTGACGCCACGCCGCTGTTTGCGGCCCTGGTTGGCGAGCTGAGCAGGTGGGGGCAGTCAAAGGACATTGTGGAGCCGTTGGTGCCCCACGTGGACAGGGCTTTGGAGTGGATCGAGAAGTACGGGGACCGCGACGGCGACGGGTTCGTGGAGTACATCCGGCCCAACGACCATGGACTCGTCAACCAGGGGTGGAAGGATTCCTGGGACGGCATCAACTTCGCGGACGGGACCATGGCGGAGGCGCCCATTGCCCTCTGCGAAGTCCAGGCCTACGTTTACTCCGCCTATGTGGGCCGGTCACTGCTGGCCCGCTGGAGCGGCGACCGCGCCCTGGAACAGCACTGGGCTGAACGCGCCGCGGATTTGAAGGCCGCCTTCAACGAGAAGTTCTGGCTGCCGGACAAGGGTTACTTCGCAGTGGCGCTGGATAAGGACAAGCGGCCGGTGGACGCGTGTACTTCAAACATGGGGCACTGCCTCTGGATGGGCATCGTGGATGAGGACAAGGCGGCCTCCGTGGTGGAGCACCTGATGTCCCCGCAGATGTTCACCGGCTGGGGAATCCGCACCCTCAGCTCGGACATGGGCGCCTACAACCCGGTGAGCTACCACAACGGCTCGGTGTGGCCGCATGACACGGCCCTGGTGGCAACCGGGCTGATGCGCTACGGATTCGTGGAGGAGGCGCGCCGGGTGGCCACCGGCATCTTCGAGGCCGCTGAGCATTTTGACGGCAGGCTGCCCGAACTGTTCTGCGGTTTCGACCGCGGCGAGTTCTCCGGACCGGTGGCATACCCCACCGCCTGCTCGCCGCAGGCATGGGCGGCGGCGGCGCCCATACAACTGGTCCGGGCCCTGCTCCGCTTCGACCCCGTCTTCACGCACGGGGTAGTGCACCTGGCGCCGATCCTTCCGGAGGAGGTGGGCGAGTTCCGGGCCGAAAACGTGCTGCTGGACACCGCCCGCATCAACATCAGGGCGTCCGGGACCCACGGCACCGTGGAGGGGCTGCCGCCGGGCCTCAAGCTCCTGGCGGAACCGCGCCCGCCATTGGCTTACCCGGCTGAGTACGTGTAAGAGGGTAGTGGGGGCTGGTCACGGGAGGGCTCGCTCCAGCACGAAATCGTGCTCCACGGTATTTCCCAGCCGGAAAGACTTGGTTCCCACCCTGCGGAACCCTGACTTCTCGTAGAAGCGGATGGCCCGCGCGTTTTGGCTGTTGACCCCGAGCCACACACCGGCTGCGCCTGATCCGGCCGCCGCCTGGAGGCTGGCGTGCATCAGCTCCGCAGCGGCGCCCAGGCCGTGGTGCCCGGGATGCACATAGCACTTGCTGAGCTCCACCGACGGCGTCAATGTCAGCACCGCGGACACATCCGGGTCCGCCGCGGGACGGTTCACCAGGAGGCTGTACCCGCGGAGGGCGCCTTCCCCGTCTATCACCAGGACGGTGACGTCCGGGTCACCGAGGTACGTCCGGAAGTGCTGTTCGCTGAGGGTGTTCGCAAGGTGCGCTGCTATGTCTTCAGGCGACGTCGACGGCGGGCACGCCAGCGGAAAGGTGACGGTTGCCAGGGCTGCCAGCGCCCCGGCGTCGTCCGCTGTTGCCGGGCGGATGGTGTGGGTCATGCAGGGATTCTACGTGCGTGCCCCTGGGAGCTACTGCTTGAAGGCGGCGTCGAAGGACGTGCTCGATGGCGGGAAGTCGAACTTCTTGAGGGCCGCGAGGGCTTCGGGGGCGCCGTGCAGGCGGTCCATGCCGGCGTCTTCCCATTCGACGGAGATAGGCCCGTCATAGCCGATCGCGGACAGGGCGCGGAACGAGGCTTCCCAGGGGACGTCGCCGCGGCCGGCCGAGACGAAGTCCCACCCGCGGCGCGGATCGCCCCAGGGCAGGTGGGAGCCCAGGACCGTGTTGCGGCCGGTCTGGCGGATCCTGGTGTCTTTGCAGTCCACGTGGTAGATCCGGTCCTTGAAGTCCCAGATGAAGGAAACGGGGTCCATTCCCTGCCACATCATGTGGGAGGGGTCCCAGTTCAGGCCGAACGCTTCGCGGTGTCCGATCGCCTCGAGGGTGCGGACGGTGGTCCAGTAGTCGTAGGCGATCTCGGACGGGTGGACTTCGTGGGCGAACCGGACGCCGCATTCGTCGAAGACATCCAGGATGGGGTTCCAGCGGTCGGCGAAGTCCTGGTAGCCGGCGTCGATGACCTTTTCCGGGACGGGCGGGAACATGGCCACGTACTGCCAGATGGAGGAGCCGGTGAAGCCGACGACGGTGTCCACCCCGAGTGCCTTGGCGAGCCGGGCGGTGTGCTTCATTTCCTCGGCGGCCCTCTGGCGGACGCCTTCGGGGTCGCCGTCGCCCCAGACCTTGGCGCCCACGATGTCCTGGTGGCGGAAGTCGATGGGGTCATCGCACACGGCCTGGCCCTTGAGGTGGTTGGAGATGGCCCAAACCTTCAGGTTGTACTTTTCCAGTACGGCGAGCTTGGACTCCACGTAGCCGGGTTCGTCCCAGCGCCAGGCGTCCAGATGGTCCCCGGAGACGGCGATTTCCAGGCCGTCGTAGCCCCAGCCGGAGGCCAGTTTGGCCACCTCTTCGAAGGGCAGGTCGGCCCACTGGCCGGTGAACAGGGTAAACGGGCGGGGCATGTCAGGCTCCTTGCGGGTGGGTGGCGGTGGCGGCCGGGTTGGCGGGGGCCAGTTGGATGAGGGCGCTCTTCGCGGCGGCGGATTCCTCCACGGCGTCCAGGATGCGCTGGACGGCCAGCCCGTCCTCGAACGACGGCGACGGCGCGGTTTCGGAGCTGACGGCAAGCAGGAAGTCGCGGACTTCGTGGGTGAAGGTGTGCTCCCAGCCGATGATGTGGCCCTGCGGCCACCACGCCTTAAGGTACGGGTGCTCGGGCTCGTTGACCAGGATCCGGCGGAATCCCTGCTCCCGGGCGGGTGCGGTGGCATCCAGGAACGCAAGCTCATTGAGGTTTTCCAGGTCGAACCGGAGGGCGCCCTTGTCGCCGTAGACCTCAAGCTGGAGGGAGTTCTTCCGTCCGGTGGCCACCCGGGAGGCCTCCACTGAGGCGACTGCTCCCGAGGCGAGGGACAATGTTGCCCAGGCGGCGTCGTCGACCGTTACATCCTCAAGGCCGCCTGCGGGACCGCTCGTGCCGGGGCGCCGGTTCACGAAGGTGTGCAGGCGGCCGGTGACCTCGGTGACCCGGTCCCCCAGGAGGAACAGCACCTGGTCGATGGCGTGGGAGGCGATGTCACCCAGGGCGCCGGAGCCGGCTGTTTCCTTCTTCAGCCGCCAGGTCATGGGCGCCTGGTCGTCAGCCAGCCAGTCCTGCAGGTAGGCGGCACGGACGTGCCGTACCGTGCCGATCCTGCCCTCGGCGATCAGCTCCTTGGCAAGGGCAAGGGCAGGCACCCTGCGGTAGTTGAACCCGACCATCGACTGGACGCCCCTGGCCCGTGCGGCCTGCGCCGCAGCGGTCATTGCCTCGGCCTCCGCCAGGGTGTTGGCGAGGGGCTTCTCCAGCAGCACATGCTTGCCCGCCTCAAAGGCGGCGATGGCGATTTCGGCGTGCATCCAGCCCGGGGCGCAGACGTCGATGATGTGGATGTCGTCCCGCTCCAGGACAGTGCGCCAGTCGGTGGCCGTTTCCGCCCACCCGTACCTGCCGGCAGCCTCCGAGACGGCGGCGGCATCGCGGCCAACCAGGACCTTTTGTTCAAACGCCGGGACGTCGAAGAAGCTGGCCACGTTCCGCCACGCGTTGGAATGTGCCTTGCCCATGAAGGCGTAGCCGATCATCGCCACACCCAGTGGCGCCGTGGTTCCCGGTTCCCGGCTCATGCGCCCTCCCCCAGGGTCAGCGTCTCCGGTGCCCAGTCCTCGGGGAGCGGAGCAGAGGTCGGGGCGGAGCTTTCCACGTCCACAAAGGTGCCCGAGTCCATGGATTCCGAGATGGAGACCATGGCGTCCAGCACATGGTAGGCCAGGCTGCCGGGGGCGCGGTGGGGGACGCCGGCACGCAGCGAACGCGCCATGTCCAGGACGCCCATGCCGCGGCCGTTCGCCGGGCCCGTGGCCGGGATGATGGTCCAGGCTTCGTCGCCCGCGCGCCAAAGCCTGACGTCGCCGTCGAAGTTGTTGGGATCCGGCAGGGAGATAGTGGCCTCCGTGCCTGTAATCTCCACGAATCCCATCCGCGTGCGGGGAGATTCGAAGGAGAAGACGCTGTGGGAGGACGCGCCGCTTTCGAATTGCGCCATGGCCGAGACGTGCGTGGGGACTTCCACGGTGAACTCCTCGCCGGCCTTGGGTCCGGAACCGATGACGCGGATGTCCTTGGCCTTGGAGCCGACGGCGGCCACCTTGCGGATGGAGCCGAAGGCCTGGACCAGGGTGGTGAGGTAGTAGGGGCCCATGTCGAACAGGGGGCCGGCGCCGTACTGGAACAGGAAGGCGGGGTTGGGGTGCCAGGACTCCGGACCCGGCGTCTGGAAGGTGGTCATGCCGGTCAGGGGCGTGCCGATGTCGCCGCGCTGGATCAGGCGCAGTGCAGTCTGGAGCCCGGCACCCAGGAACGTGTCCGGGGCGCAGCCGAGGCGAATCCCCGCGGAGTCTGCGGTTTTGAGGAGCCCCAGGCCTGATTCGCGGTCAAGGGAAAAAGGCTTCTCGGTCCAGACGTGCTTGCCGGCGTGTACGGCGGCTGTGGCCACTTCGACGTGGGCTGCGGGAATGGTCAGGTTCACGATGATCTCGACGTCGGGGTGGTGCAGTGCTTTTTCCACCCCGCCCCACTCGGGGATGCCGTATTCGTTGGCCCGGGCTTCGGCGGCTTCCTCGAAGAGGTCCGCGATGACGTGGACCTTGAGGTCGGGGAACGTGGTGAGGTTGTCCAGGTACTGCTTGCTGATGTTGCCCGCGCCGATGACGCCGACGCCCACCGGGCCTTTGCTGGGGGAGGGGGTGCTCATGCGCTGGCTCCTGCGCTGTTGAGGAATGCCAGGCTCTCGGCGATGCCCTGGAAGATGTCTCCCTCGTAGTCGTCGAATTCCACCACGCCCACCTCCAGGGCCTTTGCTGCGGCGATGACGTCAAGGACCTGCACCTTGCCCTTGCCGGCCGGCTGCTGGGCCTTGGTATCCGTGGTCAGGGGGCCGTCCTTGATGTGGATCAGCTTTACCCGGTCACCGAGCCTGGCGAGGATGTCCACCGGATCCTGCCCGCCCACGGCCACCCAGTAGGTGTCCACTTCCAGGACCAGTTCCGGGTCAAGCAGGTCGGCGAAGTATTCCAGGGCGATCCGGCCTTCGACGAGTGACTCCAACTCCCACTGGTGGTTGTGGTAGCCAACCCGGATGCCGTACTCGGCGCCCTTTTTGGCGGCTTCGTTCAGCTTCTCCGCCGTGGCACGGATGTCCTCGGCCGTCTGCCAGCGGTCGGCGGGGATGAACGGGTCGATCACCGTAGTGATGCCCAGGTCCCTGGCCGCTGCGAAGATTTCGTCCTGGTCCTGGCTGAGCAGCGGGGCATGGCCGGACGGCGCCGTCAGTCCGTTCTCTTTCAGGGCACTGCCCAGTTCCTTCGCGGTGGCCACGAAATTGTAGGGCTCCACCTGGGTGAAACCGATGTCCGCGACCCTGCGGATGGTTCCGGGAAGGTCCTCTTCCAAGGGCCGCCGAAGAGTGTAAAGCTGAAGCGAGTAGTCCATGGCCTGCCCATTCCTTGCTGCTCGATGTTGCATGCGCCGCAGCACATGAGTTGGGTTTTTTACAAATTACGGCGACTTTTGGCGCAAGTCAATCAAAAGTCAAGGATTACTCGAACCAAAGTATTTCCGAATGTGCTATTCCTTAGGTATGGCGATCGTTCCGAGGCAACAACCGCGTCTACAGCAGGAAGCCGGGCTGCTTTCGCGCACCGGTGACCTGTTCCAGCTGCTCCGTGACGGCAAGCCCCGCACGCGGTCCGAACTGGCGGACCTGACCGGCCTTGCCCGGACCACTGTTGCCGCCCGGATTGATGCCCTCCTTGCCATGGGCCTGGTGGGTCCGGCCGGCGAAGCGGCCTCCTCCGGCGGGCGGCCGCCGTCGAAATTTGCGTTTAACGCGGGGGTCAGGCTGGTGCTCGCCGCCGACATAGGCGCAACCCATGCCTCGGTGGCGGCCACCGACCTGAATGCCACCATCCTTGCCAGGCACTCCGAAGCGATCGATATTGGGGAAGGTCCCGAACCCGTCCTGAACCGCGTCATCGAAATAGGGCGCAAGCTGTTGGAAGACGTCGGACGCCGCGTCGGCGATCTTGCCGGAGTGGGGATAGGACTCCCCGGTCCTGTGGAACACAGCACGGGGCGGCCGGTGAAACCTCCCATCATGCCGGGCTGGGACGGGTTCGATGTGGCCGGATTCGTTGGCCGGCAGCTGGGCACGGTCGTGCTGGTGGATAACGACGTGAACATCATGGCGATCGGTGAGCGGTACGCCCACTGGCAGGAATTCCAGAACGTGTTGCTGGTCAAAGTGGCCACGGGCATCGGTGCCGGCATCATCAGCAACGGCCAAATCCAGCGTGGCGCAGATGGTACTTCCGGCGACCTTGGGCACGTCCGGGTCCCCGACGGCGAGGACGTGCTGTGCCGCTGCGGCAACAGCGGATGCCTCGAGGCCCTGGCATCCGGACCTGCCTTGGCCGGTAAGCTGCGTGCGGAAGGAATCGACGCCACCACCAGTACAGACGTGGTGGAACTCGCGGCCAAGGGAAACGTCCAGGCCATCCATGCGCTGCGGCAGGCCGGACGGGACCTGGGGGAGGTACTCGCAATTTGCGTGAACCTGCTCAACCCTTCCGTCATTGTGGTGGGCGGAAGCCTGGCGCGCGCCGGCGACCAGCTGCTGGCGGGGGTACGCGAGGCGGTTTACCGCAGATCGCTGCCGCTTGCCACGTCCCGGCTCCGCATCGAGCAGTCCAAAGCTCCGGCAGACGCCGCAATACTTGGTGCCAGCCGGATGGTGATTGACCACGTCCTCTCGCCCGAAGCGGTGGAAACCGCCATCCGGACGTCCACCCAGGCTGATTAGGCGCGTCCCCCCAAATTCCAGGCCTGTACGGTCCGTGCACCCAAGCGCGTAGGCACGCAAGCACCCAAGCACGCAGGCCTCGCCGCGGCATGCCCTCGAATACCGGCAGATGTACCCCGGGATCCAATCGGATACCGAAAAATCCCATCCGATTCTTGTTGACATGGGTCACACTCCATGGAAATCTGCTTACAGCGGCTCGCCTACATACTTTTGACCTATAGCGGTTGAAAGTTGCGGCTGACCGCTTCATCGTCCCGCTGTCCGGTACCTGCGGCCGTCCGATTATGGCCGTGGACCGAATGGGCGGACCAGGCCACCCCGAAAGGAAACTCGTGAAGGCATCCATGCCAGCAAGACGCCGTCGTCTTGCCCAGAGTGTTGCAGCAACCGTAGTAGCGGGAGTCATGCTCGCGGGCTGCGGAAACCAGCCGGCGTCGAAATCGGAATCGACCCAGGCTCCGGCCGCGGCCGTAGCCGATCCCAAGAGCGCAGAAGGCGCCAAGGGAAACATCCATTTGTGCGGCGGCAAAGACGCGAGCGGCATCCACAAGAACACCACGGCGGCCTTCAACGCCGCCAACCCGGGCATGACGGCGAAGTACACGGAGATCGGTGCCACGACGGACGAATCCCGCACGCAGGCCGTCCAGCGCCTTGAAGGCAAGTCCACCGAGTGCGACATCTTCATGACGGACGTGATCTGGACGGCCGAGTTCGCCTCCCAGGGCTGGCTGCTTGACCAGACCGAACTGGTCGAAGGAATCAAGGACAACCTCATCACGTCCACGACTGAGACGGTGAAGTACGACGGCAAGTACTGGGCCGCACCCTTCTACACGAACGCCGGCCTGATCTACTACCAGAAGGACAAGGTGGCCAAGCCGGAAACCTGGCAGCAGCTCTACAAAGAGGCAGCCAAGGCCCCAGGCAACGGGCTGGTCTACCAAGGCAAGCAGTATGAAGGCCTGACGGTGAACTTCCTCGAACTCCTCTACAGCGCCGGCGGCGAGGTCCTGGATGCCAACGGCGAAGTGGCGGTGGACAACGACACCACCCGCAAGGTCCTGAACTTCATGGCCGACGGCATCAAGAACGGTTCCGCGGACCGTGCCGTGCTGACCTACAACGAAGATCCCGCACGCCTGGCCTACGAGTCCGGCAACTTCGGATACCAGCGCAACTGGCCCCACGTCTACCGCCTCCTGAACGCCACCAACCTGGCAGGCACCTTCGGCGTGGCACCGCTGCCCTCCTTTGACGGCTCCGCCAAGCCAAGCGGCGTCCTGGGCGGCTGGAACTTCGCCATCTCCGCCCACTCCACCAACCCGGGCGCAGCCGTGGCCTACATCAAGTTCGCCACCTCCCCGGAGTGGCAGAAGCACGTGGCCATGGACAACTCCCAGGCGCCGGTGAACGAGGCCGCCTACTCCGCCCCCGAAGTCCTGGCCAAGATGCCGTTCGCGAAGGAACTGCTCGACTCGGTCAAGGGTGCCAAGCCCAGGCCGGTCTCCCCGGTGTACCCGCAGATTTCCCAGGCCATCAACAAGAACGTCTACGCGGTCCTGTCCGGCACGGCCACAGCGGATGACGCAACCAAGCAGATGGCTGAAGAGATCAAGACCGCCAAGGCGACCTTCTGACCATGGCACCCCCTGTCCTGACTTCCGGTCGTGGCCGCGTGAGCGGCCACGACCGGGCAGAACGCCGCCTGGCCATCAGGATGACGGCACCGTCCCTCATCCTGATGGCCCTGGTGGCCGCTGTGCCCATCGGCTACGCACTGTGGCTCTCGCTGAACCAGTACAGCGTCCGCCAGGCCGGCCTGTCCCGCTTCGTCGGCCTCGATAACTACATCGCGGCATTGGCGAGCAAGGAATGGTGGGCGGCCTTCGGCCAGACCTTCCTCTTCGCCGGGCTCTCGGTGTCGCTGGAACTGGTGCTGGGAACGGCCATGGCCCTGCTGCTGAACCTTGCCTTCCGGGGCCGTGCGCTGCTCCGCACCATCGTGCTGCTGCCGTACGCGATCGTCACAGTGGTCAGCGCCATCACCTGGGAGACCATGTTCGAACCAAACCTGGGGCTGGTGACCACGGTTCTTTCCGCCCTGGGCCTGCCCGCCGGCGACATCGTCTGGCTGGGTGAACCTGGCTACGCCATGGCCGTGGTTGTTCTGGCTGACGTCTGGAAGACCACTCCCTTCGCGGCGCTCATCATCCTGGCCGGCCTGCAGGTCATTCCGGATGAGACCTACGAGGCGGCTGAACTGGACGGCGCCAGCAAATGGCAGACCTTCCGGGATGTCACCCTGCCCCTGCTGAAGCCCGCGATTGTCCTGGCGGCGATCTTCCGCACTATGGATTCCCTGCGCGTCTTCGACCTGCCGTTCGTCCTGACCCGCGGCGCCAACGGTACCGAATCAATGTCGATGCTTGCCTACAAGGAGCTGCGGGAAAACCGACTGGTGGGTGAGGGCTCAGCGCTGTCCATCCTGACGTTCCTGACGGTCATGGTGGTCTCCATGGTCTATATCCGCTTCGCAGGCAGCAACATCCGCGCCGTCGCCAAGGAGAACTGATGGGTACGCTGCTTGCCGAACGTCCCGCCGATACGTCGGCCAGGTCCAGGGCACCTCGCCGACGTTTGCGGGGGGAAGCCAAACTTCACCCGCTGACGTGGCTCTTCGTCCTGGCCGTCATGGCCTTCTCGCTGGTTCCGTTCTACTGGCTGGTCAATACGTCCCTGAAGAAAGGCGCCAGCCTGGGCAAGGGGGAACTGTTCCCCGCCGAACCCTCGCTGGATAACTACCTGACGGTCCTCCAGAACGCCGAATTCCTGCTGGCGCTGCGGAACTCGGTGATTATCGCCGTCGTCACCACCACGCTGGCGCTGGTGTTCGCATCCTTTGCCGCTTACGCCCTGGCCCGGCTCAAGATGCGCCGGAAGGCGCTGATCCTGACGCTGATCCTGTCCGTGACCACTTTTCCGGCGATCGCCATCGCAGCGCCCATGTTCGCGATCTGGCGGGAGATCGGGCTCTACGACACCCTCGTCGGCCTCATCATCCCCAAGATGACCTTCGCTCTGCCGCTGGCCATTTACACCCTGACGTCCTTCTTCCGGGAAATCCCGCGGGAGCTGGAGGAATCCGCGTACATGGACGGAGCTTCCCCTTTCCAGGCTTTCCGAAAGGTGATCCTGCCGCTTGCGGTGCCGGGCCTGGCCACCACGGCCATCCTGGTGTTCATCTCCGTCTGGAACGAGTTCCTCCTGGCCGTCACGCTGACGACGTCGCCGGACGCGCGCCCGGTCCCGGTTGCCATTGCCTTCTTCAACGGTGCCAGCGAGTTCGACCAGCCCATGGGCACCATCAGCGCCGCGTCCGTCCTGATCACACTGCCCCTTGTCATCCTGGTCCTGGTCTGCCAGAAGAGGATTGTCTCGGGCATGACCGCCGGGGCCGTCAAGGGCTGACTTCCCAACCCCATTTCCATCGCACGAAAAAGAGAAGGATCTACCTGTGAGCAATCAGCAGCCGGAAACCCTGAAGGTGGGGGTGGTTGGCATCGGATGGGCCGGCCAGCAGCACATCAAGGCCTACAAGGGCATGGATGGCGTGGAACTCGTAGCGGTCGCTGCCATGGAGGCGGACCTCCTGGCCAACCTGAAGGACGAGTACGGCATCCCGCACACGTTCGCCCGCTGGGAGGACCTGATCGACATGGAGGGGCTGGACGCCGTCAGCGTGGCCGTGCCCACCTTCCTGCACGCACCCATCGCCATCGCGGCTTTGGAAAAGGGGCTGCACGTCCTGAGCGAAAAGCCGCTGGCGCGCAACGGCGTCGAAGGCCAGGCGATGGTGGACGCCGCACGCAAGGCCGGCCGCGTGCTGGACGTCGCCTTCAACCACCGCCGCCGCGGCGACATCCAGAAGCTGAAGGGCATCATCGACGACGGTGAGCTCGGCCGGCCGTACTACGCGAAGGCCTCGTGGCTCCGGCGCTCCGGCATCCCCATGCTGGGCAGCTGGTTCACCAATCCGGAGCTGGCCGGCGGCGGTCCGCTGGCCGACATCGGCGTGCACGTGCTGGACTACTCCCTGCACCTGCTGGGGGAACCCAAGGTCCTGTCCGTCTCCGCCGCCACCCACTCCGAACTGGGCCCGCGCGGACTGGGCGGCAACGCCCGCTACTCGGCGATGAAGTCCAGCCACAAATTCGAGGTGGAGGATTTCGCCACCGCGTTCATCCGGCTCGAAGGCGGCGGCACGCTCATCCTCGAGGCGGGCTGGGCGGCCTACCGCGAAGAGAAGGACCTCCTGGACTTCACCGTGTACGGGACCGACGGCGGCGCCGAACTGCGCGCTGTAGGCGCTTCGATGGCACCGGTTGCGGACCTGAGGATCTTCAAGGAGAAGGACGGCGAAAACGCCGACTACGAGGTGGTGGCTGAGCCCGGCCGCGCCCACGACGCCGTCGTCGAGGACTTCGTCAACGCCGTCCGCGGCGGCCCGGAGGCGTGGGGCGCGCATGACGGCTCGGTGGCCCTCAGCCGGGCCCTGGTCCTGGACGCCTGCTACCGGTCCGCACTCGAACACCGGGAAGTTGCGCTCTGACATGACGGACAAACTCAACATCCTGGTCTGGAACGAGGGCGTCCACGAGGCGCAGAATACGCCAGCCTCCATGGCGGAGATGTACCCGGACGGGATCCACGGCGCCATTGCCGCGGGCCTGCGCGGACACCTGCCGGATTCGCAGGTGGCCACCGCAACCCTTGCGGACCCCGAGCACGGACTCAGCGAGGAGGCGCTGGCGGGAACGGACGTCCTCCTGTGGTGGGGACACAAAGCCCACGCCGAGGTCAGTGACGACGTCGTGGAGCGGGTGCAGCGCCACGTCCTGGGCGGAATGGGCCTGCTGGTCCTCCACTCCGGCCACTTCGCCAAGATCTTCACCCGGCTCCTGGGCACCACCTGCTCGCTCAAGTGGCGCAACGACGGTGAACGCGAGACAGTGTGGACGGTCAAACCGTCCCACCCCATCGCGCAGGGCGTTCCCAATCCGCTGATCATTCCCAAACAGGAGATGTACGGCGAACTCTTTGACATTCCGGACCCGGACGACCTCATCTTCATCAGCTCCTTTGAAGGCGGCGAGGTGTTCCGCTCCGGCGTGACCTTCACCCGCGGCAAGGGCCGGATTTTCTATTTCAGCCCCGGCGACCAGGACTACCCGGTTTACCACCAGGCTGAAATCCGGCAGGTGCTGGCCAACGGCGTCCGCTGGGCCGCCCAGCCGGACGTCTTCCGCGAGCAACCCGGGGTGGCCAACGCCCGGCGCGGCTGGTACCTCGGGGACGCCTGAGGCACTGCCAAAGAAGTCCGACGGCGGACCGGTTGCCTTTAGATGGCCGGGCCGCCGTCGTCGTTTCCGTCCCCGGGGCGCGGGGGCTAAGGCGTGAGCGTGCGGACAGGCGCGCCCGCCAGCCAGGCCGTGACGTCCTCGAAAGCCCCGCCGTAGAACTGCCGGTAGCTTTCCCGTGTGACGTAGCCGAGGTGCGGAGACAACACGGTGTTGGGCGCCGCGAGCAGAGGGTGCCCCGCCTGCAGCGGTTCCTGGTCGAACACATCCAGCGCCGCCCCGCGGATCCAGCCTTCGGCGAGGGCCTTCAGCAGGGCGTCCTGGTTGACCAGGGGCCCCCGGGCGGTATTCACCAGGATGCCCTCAGGTCCCAGCAGCCGGAGTTCCGGCTCGGCCACAATGTTTTCCGAGCGTTCGGAGAGCCGCAGGTGGAGCGTGGCAACGTCCGAGAGCCGGAAGAGTTCCTCCTTGGACACCAGGCGGGCGCCGGCCTCCTCCGCTGCCGCGGCCGTCAGGTTCTGGCTCCAGGCCAGGACCTCCATTCCAAAGGCCTGCCCGTACGCCGCGATCCGTCGGCCAATCTTGCCAAGGCCCACCACGCCCAGGGTCTTACCGGCCAGCTCGAAGCCAACGGTGGTCTGCCAGGAGCCTGCACGCAGGGAGTTCTCTTCGGCCGGCAGGTTCCTGGCGAGGGCCAGCAGCAGGGCCCACGTCAGTTCGGGGGCGGCGGCGGGCGAGCCCGGTGTGCCGCAAACGGTGATGCCCTGCTCGGCAGCGGCGGCCACATCCACGGCGGCATTCGCCATGCCGGTGGTCACCAGGAGCTGGAGAGTTGGAAGTTTTTCCAGCACCTCCCGCGGAAAGGCGGTCCGCTCGCGCATGGCCACCACCATGGTCACATCCGCCAGCGCGGACACCAGGGCCTCCGGCGAGGCGAAGGGTTCACGGAAGGTCATGGTGGCGACGCCCTCGGCTTCCAGGGCAGCCCAGTCGGCAAAACCATGGGCCACGCCCTGGTAGTCGTCGAGGATGGCGAGGCGGTGCTTCATGGCGTTGTCCT
This sequence comes from Pseudarthrobacter sp. GA104, assembly GCF_009741265.1. GTDB lineage: Bacteria > Actinomycetota > Actinomycetes > Actinomycetales > Micrococcaceae > Arthrobacter. Next base: position 1,554,766 of record NZ_WOWL01000001.1, on the reverse strand, counting down.
TCGTCCCGGGTAACCTTGGCGTGATGTTCATCGTAAGGCAGCGGGTCCTGGCCTTTCCTGGAACCCCTGCCACTTCCGGCGTGATAGCAATGGGAGTGATGAAACCACCCCCAAACCGGTTCCTGGCCCCGTGAACGGCCGGATCCTCGCCCGCATTCCCAACAGCTGGATCCTGCTGGCCTGCATAGGCCTGCTGGCCCTGAACCTGCGGGGCCCTTTTGTGGCGGTCGCCCCCGTAGTGGACCTGATGCAGGCGGAACTCAACTTCTCGCCGGTCGTGTTGGGGCTCCTGACCAGCATCCCGGTGCTGTGCTTCTCCCTTGCCGCTCCGCTGGCCTCCCTGGCCGCGAGGAAATTCGGTGCCGAGTTCGCGGTGACGCTGACCATCCTCGGCGTGCTGGCCGGCGTCCTGGTGCGTTCGGCGGGAGGGCCCGTGCTGGTTGTGGCCGGGACGGTGCTGATTGGCCTGGCCATCACGGTGGGCAACATCGCGGTGCCGCTGATCATCCGCCGCGATTTCGGGCGGGGCCGGCAGGGGACCGCGATGGGCATCTACACCGCGGCGTTGAACATCGGCTCGTTCCTGACCTCGGTGGCCACGGCACCGCTGGCCAGCCTGGCCGGCTGGCGGTTCGCGCTGGGATCGGTTGCCGTCCTGGCGGTGGTGGCGGTAGTTTTCTGGACCCTCGCCGTGGGCGTGCGCCGCGCCTTCTTCATTGCCCCCGACGACGGCAAGGGCACGCGGTTGCCGCCGGTCGACGGTGCGCGGTGGACCACGGCCGGCCTGACGGCCGGGTTCGCTGGACAGGCCTTCTCCTATTACGGGGTAACCGCCTGGCTGCCGAAGATCCTGGCCGACGAGCTGGGAATGGCCCCTGCCGCGGCCGGTGCCGGATCCTCGCTGTTCCAGATCCTCGCGATCGCCGGCAGCCTGGGTGTTCCCCTGGCGGCGCGGTTTGCCCGTACGACTACGGTGGCCGTGGCCCTTGGCCTGATGTGGCTGACGGTCCCCTTGGGCCTGCTGCTGGCCCCCGAATGGTGGTGGCTTTGGTGCTCCCTGGGCGGCGTAGCCCAGGGTGGCGGCATCACGTTGATCTTCATCGCCATCATCAAGATCGCGCGGGACCAGGCGTCGGCAGGGAAGATGTCCGCCGTCGTCCAAGGCGCCGGTTATGCAATCGGTGCGGCCGCTCCTCCGCTGCTGGGGTACCTGCACGGGCTGACCGGTTCCTGGACCGTGCCCATGCTGTTGATCCTGGCGTCGGTGCTGACGTTCTTCCTGACCACCACCCTTTCCGTGCGGAAGGTGCCGAAGAACCGCTGAGGCGGGCGGCGCCGTCGTCGTAAGCTCTCCGTGCCTTCCGACGCTCTCTCACTTAACGCGGGAAATAGTGAATCGCTCTCTCACTTTCCTAAGAAAAGTGAGAGAGCGATCCGGGGTTTCCCGCATCAAGTGAGAGAGCGGTCGGGAAACGTAAGGGAGGTGCTCCGTCGCCGGGCCGGCCCTCCGGCTTTCGGAGGTGCCTGTTGCGGAGGGCGTGCCGGCCCGGCGGACGGAAGTCTTGTTCGAACCTACGCTGCGGCGAGTTCCTCGACCGTGGCCTTCTCGCGGGCCTCGGTCAGGTACCGCGCGTAGGCGGGCAGGGTGAGGAAGGACGGGAAGTCCCGGGCCATGGTGACCTCCTCGAAGATGTCGCGGGCATCCTCGAAGCGGTCGCCGTCGAAGCGTTCCAGCCGCGCGAATTCCTCGTCCAGGAGTTCCTCGATCCAGTGGTGGGTGACGATTTCCCCCTGGTCCGTGATGGCGCGGGCGAACATCCACTGCCAGAGCTGCGAGCGGGAGATTTCCGCGGTGGCGGCGTCTTCCATGAGGTTGTGGATGGCTACTGCGCCGTTGCCGCGGAGCCAGGATTCGATGTAGCGGATGCCCACTTCGATGTTGTTCCGGATGCCCTGTTCGGTGATGGTGCCGGTGGTGGCGGCAACGTTGATGAGGGCCCGGTCGTCGGGGGTGACGTCCTCGCGGGTGCGGTCCAGCTGGTTGGGCTTGCTGCCCAGGATGCCGTCGAATACCTCGCGGCAGACGGGCACCAGGTCCGGGTGGGCCACCCAGGAGCCGTCGAAGCCGTCGTTGGCCTCGCGGGTCTTGTCCGCACGGACCTTTTCGAGGGCGTTGGTGTTCGCTTTGGGGTCTTTGCGGTTGGGGACGGCTGCGGCCATGCCGCCGATGGCCATGGCGCCGCGTTTGTGGCAGGCGCGGACGAGTTGTTCGGTGTAGGCGCGCATGAAGGGCTGGGTCATGGTGACCTGGGCCCGGTCCGGGAGGACGAAGCGGGGGCCGCGGGTGCGGAAGTTCTTGATGAGGGAGAAGATGTAGTCCCAGCGGCCGGCGTTGAGTCCTGCGGCGTGGTCGCGCAGTTCGTAGAGGATTTCCTCCATTTCGAAGGCTGCGGTGATGGTTTCGATGAGCACGGTGGCGCGGATGGTGCCCTGGGGGATGCCGAGGAGGTCCTGGGCGAGGATGAAGATGTCGTTCCAGAGCCGGGCTTCGAGGTGGTTCTCGATTTTCGGCAGGTAGAAGTAGGGGCCTTTGCCCTGGGCGAGGAGGCGGCGGGCGTTGTGGAAGAAGAACAGGCCGAAGTCCACGATGCCGCCGGCGACGGGTTCGCCGTCGATGAGCATGTGCTTTTCGGGCAGGTGCCAGCCGCGGGGGCGGACCACGATGGTGGGCAGGTCACCGGCGGGGCGGAGTTTGTATTCCTTGCCTTCGGGGGAGGTGAAGTCGATGCGCCGCTCCAGGGCATCGGTGAGGTTCAGCTGGCCTTTGATGACATTCCGCCAGGTAGGGGTGGAGGAGTCCTCCATGTCAGCGAGCCACACCTTGGCCCCGGAATTCAGGGCGTTGATGGTCATCTTCTTGTCCACCGGACCGGTGATTTCCACGCGGCGGTCCTCCAGCCCCGGGGCCGGGGGAGCGACGCGCCAGGACGGGTCGTTGCGGATGTGCTCGGTTTCGCGGAGGAACCTAGGGTCCTGCCCGGCGGCGATCTCCGCCCGCCGGGTCCGGCGTGCCTGCAGCAGTTCCTGCCGCCGGGCCGCCGTCGCCCGGTGCAGCCTGGCCACGAACGCCAGGGCGTCCGGGGTGAGCACCTCGTTCTGCCGGCAGATCGGCTGGGCGGTCAACGTAATGCCATTGATCGTAAAAGAGTCGGTGAAGCTGTTCATTTCAGTCTCCTGGTGCAAGGCCCATCTGGGTAGCAGTAGGTGTCGTTTTGAGCCTTCAAAACGACACCTACTGCTACTTACTTGGGAAAGATTTAGTGGAACTGGCCCTCTTCGGTCGATCCGACCAGGGCGAGGGTGGATGCGTTCGGGTTGAGCGCGGTGGCGATGTCGTCGAAGTAGCCGGTGCCGACTTCGCGCTGGTGCTTGGTTGCGGTGTAGCCGCGGGATTCGGAGGCGAATTCCTTCTCCTGGAGCTCGACGTAGGCGCTCATGCCTTCCCGGGCGTAGCCGTGGGCGAGGTCGAACATCGAGTAGTTCAGGGCGTGGAAGCCGGCCAGGGTGATGAACTGGAATGTGAAGCCCATGGCGCCGAGTTCACGCTGGAACTTCGCGATGGTGGCGTCGTCCAGGTGCTTGCGCCAGTTGAACGACGGCGAGCAGTTGTAGGAGAGCATCTGGTCCGGGAACTCGGCCTTGACGGCTTCGGCGAACGTGCGGGCCAGTTCCAGGTCCGGGGTGCCGGTTTCCATCCAGATCAGGTCCGAGTAGGGGGCGTAGGCCTTGGCGCGGGCGATGCAGGGTTCGATGCCGTTGCGGACCTTGTAGAAGCCTTCCGGGGTGCGGACCGGCTGTCCGCCTTCGCGGAGGATGAATTCCTGGTCGCGTTCGTCGACGTCGGAGGTGATCAGGGTGGCGGCCTCGGCGTCGGTGCGGGCGATGACCACCGACGGGGTGCCGGCGACGTCCGCGGCGAGGCGGGCCGCGTTCAGGGTGCGGACGTGCTGCTGGGTCGGGATCAGGACCTTGCCGCCGAGGTGGCCGCACTTCTTTTCCGAGGCGAGCTGGTCCTCCCAGTGAACACCCGCGGCGCCGGCCTGGATCATGGACTTCATCAGTTCGTAGGCGTTCAGCGGGCCGCCGAAACCGGCCTCCGCATCGGCAACGATCGGGACCAGCCAGTCCTCGACCGTCCGGATGCCCTCGGAGAACTCGATCTGGTCGGCCCGGAGCAGGGCGTTGTTGATCCGGCGCACCACCGTCGGGACCGAGTTGGCCGGGTAAAGGGACTGGTCCGGGTAGGTGTGGCCGGAGTTGTTCGCGTCGGCTGCGACCTGCCAGCCGGAAAGGTAGATGGCACGCAACCCGGCCTTGACCTGCTGCACGGCCTGGTTGCCGGTCAACGCGCCGAGCGCGTTGGTGTATCCGCCGGTCTTGTGCTCCTCGGTGAGCTGCTTCCACAGCTTCTCCGAACCGCGGCGGGCCAGCGTGTGCTCCTCGGAGACGCGGCCGCGGAGACGGACGACGTCGGAAGCTGAGTAGTCCCGGGTCACACCTTCCCAGCGGGGGTTGGCGGCCCACTCGAGCTCCAGGGCGGCGGCCTGCGATTCTGCGTCCTGGCCGGGCGTCTGCTGGTTGGGCTCAAATGCTGCAGTCATCGTTGATCTCCTTGATTGAGCTCCGGATGGGGTAGGTGGGAACCTCGCCGTTGAGGTTCCCACCGGCTTTTCCGGTGCGGTGTTTCTTTCCGTGACACTTACTTTTCCGCACTTCCAAGAGGCTTACTAGAGATAAATGATGGAAAGAAATGCACTTCTTCACGTATTCTTTAGAAATGTCGCCTGGAAGCTGGAACCGCGAAGCCGCGCCGCCCACCCCGTCCGCCGCGTCTGCCGGACTGGACGTCATTAGCCTTGGCCGCCGCGTGCGCCACCTGCGCAAGCAGGCTGGACTGACGCTCGATAACCTCAGCGCCGCCGTCGGTACTGCGCCCAGCCAGTTGAGCCTGATCGAGAACGGCAAGCGGGAACCGAAGCTCGGGCTGCTGCAGCACTTGGCGTCCGCCCTCAATGTCAGCATCGACCAACTGCTCGGTGCCGAGCCTCCCAGCCGCCGGGCCGCCTTGGAGATCGAGCTCGAACGCTACCAGCGCAGTCCGCTCTACGAGACGCTGGACCTGCCCAAAATCCGCATCAGCTCGCGGCTTCCGATGGACGTGCTGGAGGCCCAGGTGGGGCTGCTGCATGAGCTGGAGCGCAAGATGAACGAGCAGGTGGCCACCCCCGAGGAAGCGCGCCGGGCGAACGGTGAACTGCGGGCAATGATGCGCGAGCGCGGCAACTATTTTCCGGAGTACGAGGCCGAGGCGCAGAAGGTCCTCAAAGGCGTTGGCTACACCACCGGTCCGCTCAGCCAGCACGTCATCGCGGACATCGCCGAGAACCTCGGATTCACCCTGCACCACGTGGGTGACCTGCCGCATTCCACCCGTTCCGTGACCGATTTGAAGAACCGCAGAATTTACCTGACCCAGAACCAGCGCCAGGACCACGACCCCCGGTCGGTCCTGCTGCAGGCCCTGGGCCACTACGTGCTGGGACACGAAACCCCGAAGAACTACGGCGACTTCCTGGCCCAGCGCGTGGCAACGAACTATTTTGCCGCAGCGCTCCTGCTGCCGGAAAAGGCAACCCTGGAATTCCTGCAGAAGGCGAAGGCCGCCAAGGAAATCGCCGTCGAGGACATCAGGGACGCTTTTGCCGTGTCCTATGAAACGGCAGCCCACCGGTTCACGAACCTTGCCACGCAGCACCTGGGCATCACCACCCATTTCCAGAAGACGCACCAGAGCGGAATCATCTACAAGGCATACGAGAACGACGGCGTTGCGTTCCCGCAGGACCACACCGGCGCCATCGAGGGCCAGCCGTCGTGCAAGGCCTGGACTTCCCGCGCAGTGTTCGACGTTCCGGACAAGTTCAGCGCCTACAGCCAGTACACCGACACGCCATCCGGGACGTACTGGTGCACCGCCCGCACCGAACGTTCAGCCAGCGGCGAGTTTTCGCTCAGCATCGGCGTGCCGTACCAGCACGTCAAATGGTTCCGCGGACGGGAAACCACCGCGCGGGCCAAGTCCACCTGCCCCGATCCGAACTGCTGCAAACGGCCGCCGGCCGAGCTCGCCTCGCAGTGGGCCGGCAACGCCTGGCCCTCCGCCCGGGCCCATTCGCACCTGCTGGCGGCCATGCCGCCCGGCGCCTTCCCCGGCGTCGACGAAACCGAGGTGTACAGCTTCCTTCAGGCGCACTCGGGAACGTGACCCGGACGCTCTCTCACTTGATGTGGATTTCCCTCGGACGCTCTATCACTCTCTTCAGGAAAGTGAGCGAGCGTCCCGGGTTTTCCAGCGTTAAGTGAGAGAGGATCGGGTCACCCGTGCAGCTCGCGGTAAGCGTCCGCCGCTGACGGGTGCAACGGAATGCCGGCCGTGTTGATCAGGGAATCCGGGCTCAGGAACTGAACTCCCAGGCTCGAGCGGGGGATGAGCTCTTCCGCATGGCCCACCAGCAGTTCCACGGTTCTTTTCACGGTGCGGGCGTCCAGGTCGCTCCGGCACAGCAGCAGGTTGGTCACCCCCACTGTCCAGACGGCAGGGACACCCCCGTAGGCGCCCGCCGGGATCAGGACCCGGTCATAAAAGACGCCGTACCTGGACCGCAGCGCCGGCAACAACAGGGAAAGATCGAGGAAGTTGAGACCCACGTCGTCATGGGCAGCAGAGATGGCGGCCGTGGGAACGCCCCCGGACCAGAACAGGGCGTCCACTGACCCCGCACGCAGTGCCGCGAGGCCGTCATTGAGGCCCAGGTTCAGGACGGTGACGGCTTGCCCTGCAGCTCCGGCCCCGCCGGCAGCGACGGAACCAAGCCCCGCGGCCTCAAGGAGGCGGGGAGTGGTGAGGGACGTCCCCGAACCCGGCTCGCCCACAGCCACCGTCCTGCCGGCCAGCTCCCCGATGCCCCGGATCCCGCTGGCCTTCCGGACCACGCAATGGACGTAGTTTTCGTACACCCGCCCGAGAGCCGTAATGCCGGCGTCGGACGTGTTCTTCCCTGCTTCCCTCTGCGCGGCGGCATCAGCGAGGGCGACGGCGAACGTGGCTTTCCCGGCAATGAGCTGTCCGAGGTTGTCCAGGCTGCCCCCCGTGGTCAGGGCCGTGGCCTGCCGGGCCACCCCATGGCGCTGCAGGGACGCGGCAAGCAGGGTGGCGAACTCCAGGTAGAAGCCGCCCGGTTCGCCGCCCGCAACGGTAACGGCGTCGGGGCTGTCCGCCGGGGTGCAGGCCGCCAGCGCCGGTGGCAGCAGTCCCGCGAGCCCTGCGGCAGCACCGGCCCTGAGGACTTCGCGTCTCGACGGCGGTCTGAAGCGAAAGTCAGGCATGCGGAGCCACCTGCCCCGTGGCGTCCGGACCGCTTTTGGGGACCCGGGGAAACTCCAGGAACGCCGCCAGGCCGTGCGGGTGCGCCTCGCGGAGCAGCAGGCGTCCACCATTGGCCGCGGCCAGCTTTTCGACGATGGTCATGCCCAGGCCGTTTCCGCGCACGTCCCGGTGCTTCGGTGAACGCCAAAACCGCTGGGTGGCAGATGCCCTTTCCTCGGACGAGAGCCCGGGCCCGTCGTCGGACACTTCGATCACCACGGTGGCGCCGAGGTTACGGACGGCAACCGATATCCGGGCGCGGCCGGCATATTTGACCGCGTTGTTCAGCAGTTCCCCGGCCATCTGCGCAAGGTCCCCCGCATCGCAGGCAATCAGCGCAGGCTGCCCGGACGTTCTGTCGAAATGGATGGAGGCGCCGGCACGTCGCGCGGCAGGTCCTGCACGTTCGGCCTCTTCCTGCAGGACAGGGACTGGATCAATGGGCCCCCGATCTCGCCGCGAAGGCGCGCCGCCGGGTGGGCCGGCGGAATCCTCGAAGGCCCGGTGTTCGGCGGCGGCGAGTTTGAGGACGCCGTCAAGGATCTCCTCGACCCTCTCGAGCTCAGTCTCGACGGCGGATGCAGCTGCCTTTTCCCGGGCGGTCTTCAATTCCAGCTGGAGCAAGTCGACGCGCAGCCGGAGCGCACCAACAGGGTTGCGCAGTTCATGGGAGGTGTCCGCAATGAGCTGGCGCTGCGCTTCGATGCTGTCACTGACGCTTTGTGCCATCGCAGTGAAGGAACGGCTCAGGGCCCTCAGCTCGGGCGGCCCTTCCTCCGGCAGCCGGCTGCTGCGGCCGGTGGTTTCCAGTTCGGCGACGGCGGCATTGAGCCGGTGGACAGGGCGCAGCACCCAGCGGGTCACCCGGGACGCGCCGATGAGGAGCATCGCCATGAGTGCCGCCGCGGCCAGTCCGACGCCGAGCCAGCGTTCGCGGAGTTTCTGCCGGGCAGCGTCCTGGTTGACTTCCAGGACCGCTGCTCCGAGTACCTGGCTGGCGCTTCCAAACGAGCGGGAAATCACCTCGGAGCCCGTGCCGAACGGCTGAAGCGGCGCCAGTGTGGTGTCACTGAGGTTCAGGCTGGCCCTGGCCAAGGCATTCCGCACGTCTGCCCGGTCCTCGCTCAGGCCGCCGGAGCGCAGGGTGCCCTGCTGGAGCCGGACCAGGACTCCTTCGGCGTAGAGCTCCGAGTACCTGTCCATTTCGGCCTGCAACTGGGTGGAATCACCTCCCTCAGTGCCGGCGTCGAACGCAACCTGCGCCAGCCTGTTTAGGGCAGTGGCCCGGTTGATCTGGAGTTCCTGCGTGAGTTCCCGGCTGGCGGAGGCCAGGAGGGCATTGGACGCGATGAGCACCAGGAGGACGGAAAGGATGCTCAGGATCCCGAGGACACGGAGCTTCACGCAGGGTCCGCCTCGACCCTATAGCCGACCCCGCGCACGTTGATGATGAACCCCGGCAGCTGCAGTTTGGATCTCAGCCCGGTCAGGTGCACGTCAAGTGACCGCGAGGAGGCCAGGAACGCATCGCCCCACAGTGCGTCCAGGATCTGTTCGCGGGTCACTACTGACCCTGCATGGCTGGCCAGTAGGGCCAGCAGGTCGAATTCCGTGGCGGTCAGGGGGAGTACCTGTGCGCCGAGTACTGCCAGGCGGCGTTCGAGGTCCACCTCGAGTTCCCCCAGCACGATCCGCCGCTGCGTGTTGCCGGGAGCGCGGCCCGCCCGCCGGGTGACGGCTTCGATCCGGGCCAGGAGCTCCACGAGCTTTACGGGCTTGACGAGGTAGTCATCGGCCCCGGAACGGAGGCCAAGGACCACGCTCCGTTCGTCGTCGCGCGCAGTGAGGATCAGGATGGGAACGTCCGTGACCTGCCGAAGCTTCCGGAGCACCTCAAGGCCGTCCATGTCAGGAAGCCCCAGGTCCAGCAGGATCACGCCGAAGCGCCTGTGCTCCAGGAGTGCGTCGGCGCCCCGGGAAACCCTGGCCGACGCATGCCCGGCGGAAACCACGGCCGCCCCGAGGGCGGATGCCATGGCGTCGTCGTCCTCGACGATCAGCACATCCATTGCCAGTTCCTGTTCCGTTGGGCGGCTTCCGTTTTCAGGGGCGCGATTTCCCCTGCCCGCCTTTGGAGGTTACCCCGTTCGCTTGTTTTCCGCCCGGCCCGGGGCGGTCGCCCTGCCCGGCACCGCGGCCTTGGACCCGCTGCCCGCGGGGAAAACCTAAGGAAGTGTTAGGAATTCGGTTTTCGCTTGGGCTGTGCGCTGGCTCACCAATAGCTTTGGTGGGGTCCCCGGGCTTCCAGGGGACGTTCAACGTCGAGGAGGAACCATGAGCAATGCTGCCATGGACAGCACGAAAGTCGGGCCAGGGCGCATAGCCGGGGCCGCGCAGCCAAGGAAGGTTCAGCGATGAGCACCCAGCAAACCGCGGCAGTGAGTGAGTCGGCCGAGACCCGACGGGCGGTCAGCAACATCCTCAAGGGCTCTGCCGGCAACCTGGTGGAGTGGTATGACCTGTACGTCTACACGGTCTTCGCCGCCTACTTCCAGTCCCACTTCTTCAACTCGAAGGACGACCTCCAGGCGGGCCTGGAAGCGATGGCCGTCTTCTCGACGTCGTTCCTCATGCGGCCCATCGGCGCCTGGTTCTTCGGCCGGTACGCGGACCGCAACGGCCGCAAGGCAGCGCTGACCCTCAGCGTGACCCTGATGTCCGCGGGGTCATTCGCCATCGCCGTCCTGCCCACCACCGAGCAGGTGGGCGTCTGGGCATTGATCCTGCTGATCCTGATCCGCCTGGTCCAGGGCTTCTCCGTGGGCGGCGAGTACGGCACCAGTGCCACCTACATGTCCGAGGCTGCCACGTCCAGGCGGCGCGGCTTCTTCTCCAGCTTCCAGTACGTCACCCTGATCGGCGGGCAGATGCTGGCCCTTCTGGTCCTGGTGATCCTGCAAAATGCCATGCCCAAGGATGACCTCACGGAGTGGGGCTGGCGGATCCCGTTCGCGCTGGGCGGCGTCGCGGCGCTCGTGGTCCTCTGGCTCCGGCGCTCTATGGAAGAGACTGTTTCGGAAGAGCAGGTGCAGGCTGCAAAGACCCCGGCCGAAGCGGGAGTTGCCCAGCCCGGCACCATGAAGCTGCTGTTCACGCAGTATTGGAAGCCGCTGCTGATCTGCATCGGTGTCACGCTCGGCGGCACCGTGGCCTTCTACACCTACACCAACTTCATCCTGAAGTTCATGAACGATACCTCCGGCATCGCCAAGACCGACACCTCGGTGATCAACTTCTGGGCGCTGTTCATCTTCATGCTCCTGCAGCCCGTGTACGGCATGATTTCGGACAAGGTGGGCCGCAAGCCGCTGCTCCTGTGGTTCGGCATCACCGGCGTCCTGTTCACCTGGCCGCTGCTCTCCACCCTGTCCAACACCAAGGATCCCTTTACCGCCTTCCTGCTGATGATGGGTGGCCTGGTGATCGTGGGCGGCTACACCTCCATCAACGCACTGGTGAAAGCCGAGCTGTTCCCGGCCTCGATCCGTGCCCTTGGCGTCGGCCTGGGTTACGCGATCGCCAACTCGCTGTTCGGCGGGACCGTTCCACTCATCGGCGCAGCCTTCCAGAAGGCCGAGCGGGTTGACCTGTTCTTCACCTACGTCACCGTGGCCATTGCCCTGTCGCTGCTGGTGTACATCTTTGCGCTGAAGAACAAGAAGGCAACCCACCTGGACCAGGAACAGGGCCACGCGTGGGTGCAGGAGCGCAAGGACGGCGACAAGGACAAGGACCTCCTGGGCGTCTAGCTCCCGGAGGCGCACCCGCGGCAGGACTGATGACGACGGCGGGTGCCCGCCCGCCGTCGTCCGCCCGCCACGCCACGACGCTCTATCACCTGATGTGGATTTTCCTTCGACCCTCTCTCACTTTCTTCAGGAAAGTGAGAGAGGGTCCCGGGTTTTCCACCGTTAAGTGAGAGAGGGTCCGGCGCGGCGTCCCGCGAGCCGGGCGAGACCAAAACGAATGCAAAGCGTGACCCTGCCGGCATCGTCACGCGCCGCCGTCGCTGTTTCACTGGGAGGAGGCGGATTCCCGCCTTTGGCATGCCAGGGGAGGCAACAGAGGTGTTTCGTTTTCAGCGGATAATTGCGCTGGGTGCCTTGATGGGACTGGCGGGGTGTGCGGCGCCGGCCCGGCCGCCGGCCCCGGAACTCCTCACGGCCGACGGCGTCGAGCGGGTTTCGGTGGACCGCGCGGACTACGCCGCTGAGCTGCGCTCCTTCCGGGCTTCCGCGTTCGTCCTCGGCGAGGCGCTGCTGGCCGACGGCGGCGACGGCGCCAACGGGAACGTCGTGTCCTCGCCCGGGAGCCTGCTGATTGCCCTCGCCATGCTGCGCGCGGGTGCCACCGGCGGGACCGCGGCCGAGATGGACAGCGTCCTGCAATTCCCCCTTGAGAAGCGCGACGAGGCCATGAACTCGGTCCTCCGCTCGCTGGAAAAGTTCGACGGCGACCCCGGCGCAGTGGATGAGGACAACCCGCCGCGGAAACCGGTCATGCACTCCGCCAACGGGCTCTTCGTCGACAAGGACGTGCCTACCGGGCGGTCCTTCCTGGACACACTGGCCCGGCACTATGGATCCGGGGTGTATCCCGTGGATTTCCGCGACGAAGAAGCAACGAAGCCCGCCATAGATGCGTGGGTGAGCAGGAACACCGGCGGCCGGATCAAGGAGGCCCCGGCGGAATACGACCCCGACAACACCTTCAGCCTGCTCAACTCGCTGTACTTCGCCGCCGCCTGGAGCGCACCGTTCGATCCGAACGCCACCTCCGACCTGCCGTTCACGACAGCCGCGGGCGAGGAAATCGCGGTGCCTGCCATGCACAACGAACTCACGATGAAATATGCGGAAGGTGCCGGCTGGCAGGGTGTGGACCTTCCCTACGCCGACGGTTTCGTCATGCGGCTGGTCCTGCCCGCGGAGACGGCCGCTCCCGCTGACACAGCCGCTACCGCCGACACTCCCGCCCCTGCGGCCTTCGGCGCGGAAAAACTAACGGAAATCGCGGCCACGTTTGATGTGGCCCAGCCCGCGTCAGTGCAGATCCAGCTGCCCCGCTGGGACCACAGGTCCAGTTTTGACCTCCGCAAGGTCTTCGGGGCGCTGGGCCTGGAGAACATGCTCGGCACCACGGAGGACTTCAACACGATCCAGCCGCAGATGATGATCACCCAGGCCGCCCAGGCTGCCAACATCACCGTGGCCGAAAAGGGCACCGTTGCCGCCGCGGTAACCCAGATCAACGGAATGGCCACCAGCGCCCCGCCGCAGCCTGAGCGGACCATCGAGTTTGACCGGCCGTTCCACTACCAGATCGTCCACGTTGAAACCGGACTGCCGTTGTTTATGGGAACCGTGGCCGATCCCAGGTGAGCGCGCGCCCCGGGCCTGCCCTCTCCACCGTCCCCGACCTCAGACGCTCTATCAGCTAATGCGGGAAAATCCTGAACCCTCTCGCACTAGGTGCAAGAGGGTTGCGGAAAAACGCGCATTAAGTGAGAGAGGGTCCGGGGCGGGGTGGCGGTTAGCGGGCTCCGCCCTGCCACAGGGCATCGAACGGGGCGCCTGACGCCACGCGGTTGCGGATGCCCGCCGTGACGAATTCCTTGGCCGTCCGGGCAGCCTCCAGCGGCGTGGCGCCCTTGGCGAGTTCCGCCGTCACAGCCGCCGCCAGCGAGCAGCCGGCACCGGAAACCGCCACCTCACCCACCTTGGGCGCGCTGAGGACCTCAAGGGTCTCGCCGTCATAGAAGACGTCGACGGCGTCCGGGCCTTCCAGCCGCACCCCGCCCTTGGCGAGCACGGCGGCGCCGCTGAGCTCCTGGATGCGGATGGCGGCGGCCTTGAGGGAGTCTACGTCCGTGATATCCAGGCCGGACAGCGACTCGGCCTCGAAGTGGTTCGGCGTGACAAAGGTGGCCAGCGGAAGGATCTGCGCCTTCAGCGCCTGGTCCGTGTCCAGGGCGTGCCCGGGCTCCTGGCCCTTGCAGATCAGCACCGGATCCAGGACCACGTTTTCAAACCGGCCGGCGGCCAGGGCATCAGCGACTGTGGCGATGGTGGCGGGACTGCCCAGCATGCCGATCTTCACCGTGTCCAGCACCGGACGTCCGGGCTCCGAAGGAGCGGACGACGACGGACCGTACGCGGCCGTCGTCGCCTCCAGTTGGTCCGCGATCACCTGCTGGTCCACCGGTACGAACCGGTGGTTCCAGCTGTCGTTCGGGTTGAACGAAACGATGCACGTGAGGTTGGCGATGCCAAAGACGCCGAGTTCCTGGAAGGTTTTCAGGTCCGCCTGGGCGCCGGCGCCGCCGGTTGCTTCGGAGCCTGCGATGGTCAGGACGACTGCGGGAGCTGTGACGGGCCGGGGTGCGGCAACGGAAACGGAAGTCATGGCACCATCCTGCCATCCGCCGTCGGCCGCCCGCTTTGTGCCGCTGTACCTTTGTGCCGCTGTACAGCGACGAAGGCCGTACTGCAAACGCAGCTGCCCCGCGGCCAGGGAACCGCCCATCCATACCCCGCGGTGGGCGGGCCAGAGGCGAGCATTGCCAGGCCTGTCCAAAGGCGTACCATTCGGTAGGGGGGCTCGTCATGGATGGGTTCTTTTAGCACAGGAGAAAAGCAGTGGCAGAATCAACGACGAAGCGCGGCCGTGCGACTGGAGCTTCAGCACGGATTACCGCAGTGCTGACAGATCACCCCGTGATCCCAAGCATCAAGGATGAGGACGGGCTACGAGCGGTCCTGGGCGTTCACTGCCCAGTAGTTTTTGTGCTCTTTGGGTCTGTTATGAGCATTCGCCGAATCGTGGAGACCCTGAAAGCTGCAGGAAAGACTGTATTCGTCGATGTTGATCTGCTTGACGGTTTTTCCAGCAAGCCGGTTGTTGTCGATTTCCTCAAGGCGAACACGCGGGCGGACGGAGTCCTAAGCTCAAAGGCCGTCATAGTCCGGGCTGCAAAGACCGCGGGACTCCTGGCAATCCATCGTCTCTTCCTCATCGATTCCTTCAGCTACAACAATCTGCCGAAGCAGGTCAGCCTGTCCGGAGCGGACGCCATCGAGATCCTGCCAGGGTGCATGCCCCGGGTCATCTCCTGGATCCGTGAAGACACTGATCTCCCCCTTATCGCGGGGGGACTGGTGTGCGACAAGGAAGACGTCATTGGTGCCCTGGGTGCTGGCGCCACAGCAGTTGCGTCGTCCAACCGCGATGTATGGCTGATGTAGGCTGCCGGTATTCTGGTTCAAGTCAGGACTCCTCACGTCAGCGGTGTCCAGGCCCACCAGCCTCCCTCTGGCCAGGTCCGCGTCCCTGTGCTACGCTCTCTCACAACCAAAAACTAAATAACGGTCACGGCGCAAGCCAATGACAGTTGCTAAACACTAGAGAACAGCGACCCCAAATATCAGGGGATTGCTGTTCTCTTTTTTTGTGCCTTCCGCCTGCAGGGCAGGCAGTGCAAGAGCCAAAGCAAACCGATACCGCTAGAACGAATGGAATCAGCTAAATTGACAACCCTAACGCGCGAAGAAATCGTGAATGCCTACATCGACATCCTTGGCCGTGCGCGAGTGATAACCGACGAGCAGACACTGAAAGAAAACAGTGTGGACAGGTACTACAAAGTCGAGAACGTGTTCGGAATATACTCGCTGCCTTTGCCGGCAGCGGTGGTACGACCCAGCACCCCTGAGGAAGTTTCCGCAGTTCTGAAATTCGCCAACGAATATGGCGTGAACGTCGTGCCAAAGACCGGAGGGTCGGCAACAGAAGGCGGTCTCGAAACAGTGGTCGAAAACTCCATCGTGCTCGATGGGTCGACCATGAACGAGATCATCAACATTGATACCGACAACATGATTGCGACTGTCCAGTGCGGTGTCTGCCTGGAGGACCTCGAAAATGAGCTCCGAGCAATCGGCTATACCACGGGGCATTCGCCGCAGTCGAAGCCTCTCGCCCAGTTCGGCGGACTCGTTGCCACCCGTTCCATCGGCCAGTTCTCGACTCTCTACGGCGGCATCGAGGACATGTTGGTCGGAGTAGAGACCGTATTCCCCAACGGCGAAATCTGCCGCATCAAAAACGTTCCGCGCCGCGCGGCCGGACCGGACATCCGACACCTGGTCATCGGAAATGAAGGCGCACTCAACTTCATCACTGAAGTAAGCGTCAAGATCTTCCGCTACTACCCCGAGAACAACAGGTTCTACGGCTACCTCCTGAACGATATGAAGACCGGGTTCGAAATCCTTCGGGAAGTTGTGACCCAGGGGTATCGCCCCTCGGTCGCGCGGCTATATGACAAAGAAGACGGCCTCTACCACTTCAAGCATTTCTCCGACGGCCGCTGCGTATTGATCTTTATGGCCGAGGGGCCAAAGCGCATCGCGGATGCGACCGGGGCCGCAATTGAAGAGATTGTTTCCTCATTCGATTCAGCAGAACGTGTCGAGGATTCTCTCATTGAAGATTGGTTCAATAATCTAAATTGGGACGTTTCCAAGATCGAAGAGGAAAGAATTGAAATCCGCGAGACCTTGAACAACGGTTTCACGACAGAAGTCTCCGGCAACTGGAGCGTAATTAACGATATTTACGAGAGCGCCATTGCCAGGATTCGTAAAGAGGTGTCCGCTGATTTCAGCCTGCTGGGCGGCCACTCGAGCCACAGCTACCTCAATGGCACCAACATGTACTTTGTCTACTACTACAAGATCGACGTGGAACCCACTGAGGAACGCACCACCTACCACGACCCCATCCAAAACATCATTGTTGAGGAAACGCTCAAACACGGTGGTTCCATGTGCCACCACCACGGCGTCGGTAAGCATCGGACGCACTTCCTCGCCGAGGAATATGGGTCGTCGCTCTACATGCTGGAGACCCTTAAATCTGCCTTCGATCCGAACGGCATCATGAACCGCGGAACCATTTTTCCGCTCTGACGTATAGGCACAGTCTCGGCCAGCGCGGCAAGGGTGGGTGCAGTCATGCCCACACCCTTGCCGAGCCGGGCCTGGTTCAAGACACACAAAGGAGTGCACGTGTCCGAAGCAAGCATCACAGATTTCCAGATGGATTTCTTTTCACTCAAAGGCATGAATGCCATTGTCACCGGAGGAAACACAGGGCTCGGTCAGGCGTTCAGCCTTGCGCTGGCGAAAGCTGGAGCGAATGTTCTGGCGGCAAGCATCATGCCTGACGACGGCGCAACGGGAGCCATGGTGGAGGCTGCCGGAGCTAAATATGCGTACGTCATGTCGGATATCACAGTCGCCGGAAACCCTAAAAAAGTGGTTGACGCCTGTATAGCGGAATTCGGCAGCGTCGACATTCTGGTCAACTGCGCGGGCCGCAGCATCAACGAGCCTGACGTCCTCGAATACACCCGTGAACAGTGGGATCCAATGGTGGCGTTGAACCTCACCGCAGCCTTCGAGATGTCACATGAGTGCGCCAAACACATGGTCCCGCAGCGCAGGGGCAAGATCATCAACATTTGCTCCGTATTCACTTTCCTTGGCGGCCAGTGGTCGCCAGCCTACGCAGCAACGAAGCACGGCATCGCGGGTTTCACGAAAGCCTACTGCGATGAACTTGCGCAATTCGGTATCCAGGTCAATGGAATAGCGCCCGGCTACTACGCCACCGAACTGACCACGGCAACCAGGGCAAACCCGGAGACCAACCAGCGAGTCCTGGACCATATCCCCGCCAACCGCTGGGGGCAGACGCAAGACCTCATGGGAGCGACCGTATTTCTTGCCAGCCGAGCATCTGACTACGTCAATGGTCACATCCTGAGCGTCGACGGCGGCTACCTGGTGCGCTAACACCTTCAGCAGATTAGGACACGAACCATGACCACCAAGTACATCATCGGACTCGACGGGGGATCGCAAAGTTCGAAGGTAGTCATCTTTGATACACATGGACGGATCGTGTGTGAGGCAAGCCAGTCCCTGGAACCGATGTCAACGCCGGGGCCTGGCATCGCCGAACATCCCAACGATGACCTTTACGATTCGATCGTCGCAGCAGCCAGCCGCGTAATGAAGGCGTTCACCGGAAACCCTGCCGACATTATCGGCGTCGGCTTATGCACCATTCGGTGCTGCCGCGCCCTGGTTCGCAGCGACGGCACCCTTGCCGAACCAGTGCAAAGCTGGATGGACCGTCGACTGTCCGAGGCATATGAGCACAGCAACGACGATGTCGCTTACGTCACCACGGCCTCCGGCTACCTGATGGCCCGGCTCACAGGGGAGTTCACTGACACCGCGGCCAACTACATCGGCCCGTGGCCAATGGACGGTCAAACCTGGAACTGGTTCAGCGATCAGGGACGATTTGACTCGTTCAAGGTGCCGCACAACATGCTGTATCGGCTGCAGATGCCTGGCGAAATTGGCGGGTACGTCAACGCCGGTTTTGCCGCCGACACCGGAATCCCTCAGGGTATCCCTGTTGTCCATACAGCCAACGACAAAGCTGCCGAGGCTCTCGGTTCCGGACTCCGCGACGAGGGGACAGGTCTGGTGTCCTTGGGGACCTACATTGCAGGCATGATCCTGGGACACGATTTTGTGGCCGAACCTAAGAGCTACTTCTCGAATTTTGCGTCCCAGCCACACCGCTATATCTACGAAAGTGCCGGTATTCGTCGTGGAATGTGGACGGTGTCGTGGTTGCGAAACTTGCTTGGGGCCGAAATAACCCACGCCGCCGGAAAGGCCGGCGTGAGCAGCGAGGAATACCTCAATGGCTTGGCATCAACCGTTCCCGCGGGCAGTGAGGGCCTGCTCTGTGTCCTCGATTGGCTGGCACCTCCCAACAAGCCATACAAGAAAGGGATGTTCATCGGATTCGATGAACGTCATGGATACGCGCATATGTACCGCGCCGTCCTTGAAGCAATAGCGTTCACAATGAAAACGAACATGGATGCGATGCTGTCCGAACGGGAAGCCAGCATCGAAACACTGGTTCTTTCGGGCGGCGGTTCAAAAAGCGATCTATGCATGCAGATCTTCGCGGACGTTTTCAATATTCCGGTTGAAAGAAACGTGGTCCGTGATGGGGCTGGACTAGGCGCTGCGATCTGCGTCGCGGTGGCTTGCCGTGTCTACCCCTCTTTTGATGAGGCTTCTTCGCACATGGTTCGGCGCAGGGATCGGTTCGAACCCAATCCCGCCAATGTCGCGCTGTATCAACAACTTCGCTCCGTCTCGGCGGAGATCACGGCCCAAACAGACGCCATCCTGGAAAAGACCCACCGCATCCTATTAGACAACCAAGGAGACACCTCTTATGCCTAAGCTAGGCAAATCAAAGAAGATTATTCAGCTAGCTTTGCTTATTCTCGCCGCTGGATCCATTTATCCACTCGTATACCTTCGCCAGAACTTTGAGTCGACCATTCTAGAGGTCTTTGGCCTGTCCAATTCGGAACTGTCGGGGCTTTACTCAATGCTCGGCATTATATTTGTCGTGGGTTATATTCCCAGTGGATGGCTGGCGGATAAGATCCCTGTCAGGTACCTGATCACATTCTCACTGCTCCTCACGGCAGCGACCGGGTTGTACTATGCGCAGATCCCCGATAAGTCCATGCTCGTATACGTGTATCTGATCTGGGGCTTTGCCACGGTCTTCACCTTCTGGAGTGCGATTCTCAAGACCGTCAGCCTGCTGGCGGATAAGAGCGAGGAAGGCAAGTACTTTGGAGCCCTGGACGGCGGGCGAGGTTTAGTCGAAGCCATTCTGGCCAGCATTGCGGTAGGCGTGTTCGCATTCTTTGTGGGTAACGGATCGAACATCGAAAACACCAAAGCCGGGTTCCAAGGCGTGGTGTATATGTACTGTGCAGTTCTGGTTGTGGTTGCGATACTCGTCTTCTTTGCGTTGTCGGAAAGTGAGCGTAGGACGCCGGACCTGGTCAGCGAGCCCGCTGAGTCGACGATCGCCGCAGTAAGACGAATCTTGAAAATCCGTGAAGTGTGGGTCATGACTGTGGTCTTGTTCTGCGGGTACACCCTGTTTTGGGGCCACTATTACTTCTCGGGCTACCTCGACGTCAATCATGCTGTCACCCCGGTCAGCGCGGGTGTGGTGACTGTCATCGTTTTGTGGATGCGTCCCATCGGCGGTTTCGGGGGCGGGTACCTTGCCGATAAGTTCGGCAAAGCGCGTGTTCTTTCGATCTCCATGGTCGTTGCAGCTGTGGGGTTGATCGGACTCGCTCTCATCCCCGGCAATTGGGGCGTCGGCGCCGTCTACGTCCTGGTCGTACTGGTGGGACTGTTCATGTACGTAATTCGTGGAATCTATTGGTCCCTCCTGGATGATTGCCGCGTACCCGTGGCCGCTACCGGCATCGCGATCGGAATCATCTCATTTGTCGGCTATCTTCCAGACATTGTTATTCCGCAGATCAGCAGCGCCATTTACACTGCCTTTGGCGACAACGTGGCTGGCGCCAACAACTTCTTC
Source organism: Pseudarthrobacter sp. GA104 (assembly GCF_009741265.1). Classification (GTDB taxonomy): domain Bacteria; phylum Actinomycetota; class Actinomycetes; order Actinomycetales; family Micrococcaceae; genus Arthrobacter. The sequence goes on along the minus strand of NZ_WOWL01000001.1, from coordinate 1,534,704 downwards.
TTTGCCGTCACCGGAGGCATCGGTCTGGTGGGGGCGCTGGCAGCCGGCTACTTTGCGGTTCTGATGAAGAGGCGCAACGACCTTGAGAGTTCGAACGCGGACGAAGAGCTGCAGGCGGCCAGCTAGCTTGGTCCTGCCAGTGGCGATAAACCAAAGGTTTTGGGGAACCTGCGGTTAGCCCGCCGTCACCGGGTCAGGAAGCGCTCGGCCGGGATATCCCGGCCGAGCGCTTCCTGGTCGGGTGAGACCGCCGGGTTTTGATGGCCCGGTTGGAGGCCGCTGTGAGCGCAGTGAGGTGGCGTCAGCCCTTCAGCGTCCGGTCGAGCAGGGCGCGCAGCTCCCGGAAGTGCCGTTCCGTGGCTCCTTCGTGGAAGGCCGAGGTGTCCGCCATGGAGTAGCCGTGGGATGCTCCGCGGTAGACCTCGTTGGATGCCTTAAGTCCTGCAGCCTTCAGGGCTTTCCCCAGCCGGGCCACGGCCTGGGCGTCCATGCTCCGGTCGTGGTCCGCGTGGCCGAACACGAACTCGGCTCTGGCCGTTCCGAGCCGCAGGTGCGGGCTGTCCGGCTCATCCGTGGCCAGCCCGCCGCCGTGGAAGCCGCCGCATGCCGCCACCGCCTCCGGGTGGGACGTTGCGGTGCGCACCGCCAGCCTGGCCCCCATGCAGTAGCCGAAGGTGCCGATGGGACCCGGCGCAACGCCGTCGAGCGCCCTGAGCGCCGAAACCCAGGCATCGATGTCCGCCAGCGCCTTGTCCGCGGTGAGCCGGCCAATCCGCGGGAACGCCGCCTGGCCGGCTGCCTGCCTGCCCTCCGGGGTGGTCATCTCCCCCTTCGGGGCAAGCTCGGCAACAGTCCCGTCCCGGTAGAAGACGTTCGGGGCCAGGACAACGTACCCCCAGCCGGCAACGCGCTGCGCCATGTCCTCGATGCGCGGGCGCAGGCCGAAGGCGTCCATGTACAGGATCACGCCGGGGAACGGCCCGCCGCCGCCGGACGGACGGGCCACCAAGGCTTCCGCGGTGCCTTCCGCGGCTGGGATTTCAATGAGCATGGGGTCAGGATATCGGACGCAATTCCGACGGCGGCGTGCTGGCTACCCGTAGTACCGCGCCAGGGTGTCGGCTTTGAAGTCGAAGAAGGTGCCGTCCTCGATGGCCAGGCGGGCGTCGTCCACCATTTTCACCACGAACCGCTCGTTGTGGATGGAGATCAGCGTGGCGGACACCATCTCCTTGGCCTTGTACAGGTGATGGATGTAGGCCCGGGAGTAGTTGGTGCACGCGTAGCAGTCGCAGCCGTCCTGGAGCGGGCCGAAGTCCCGCTTGTACTTGGCGCCGGAGAGGTTGTACCGGCCGGTCGGCGTATAGAACGCGGAGTTGCGGGCCACCCGGGTGGGGGAGACGCAGTCGAAGGTGTCCGCGCCGTTCTCGATGGCCGTGAAGATGTCGTCCGGTTCGGAGATGCCCAGCAGGTGCCGGGGCTTGTCCTCGGGCAGCTCCTCGTTGCACCACCGGACAATCGTGCCCAGGTTTTCCTTCTCCAGCGCCCCGCCGATCCCGAACCCGTCGAACGGCATGGCGCCCAGGTCCCGGCACGCCTTCCGACGAAGGTCCTCGTACTGCGCGCCCTGGATCACGCCGAACAGGGCCTGGTACGGTTTGCCTGCCCGGGAGGAGGTCAGCCGGAAGTGCTCCTCAAGGCAACGCAGCGCCCACAGCCGGGTGCGCTCCAGGGACTCCTCCTGGTAGCCGCGCGAGTTCTGCAGGGTGGTGAGCTCATCGAAGGCGAACATGATGTCCGCTCCGATCCGGTGCTGGACCTGCATGGAGATTTCGGGGGAGAACCTGTGCCGGTCGCCGTTGAGGTGGCTCTTGAACCACACGCCGTCGTCGTCAATATGGGCCAGGCGCTCCTTGCCGGGGGCCACCGCGTCGTCCGGTCCGGGCGCGCCCGCGGCGGCAACAGTCTTCATGTCGATGACCTTCTTGAACCCCGAGCCGAGGCTCATCACCTGGAATCCGCCCGAGTCCGTGAACGTGGGCCCCGGCCAGTTCATGAACGCGCCCAGGCCGCCGGCCTCGTCCAGGATGTCCGCACCGGGCTGCAGGTACAGGTGGTAGGCGTTGGCCAGCAGCGCCTGCGCCCCCAGGTCCGCCATGGCCTCGGGCAGCACGGATTTGACCGTGGCCTTGGTTCCCACGGCAATGAACGCCGGGGTCTGGATCGTGCCGTGGGGCGTGGAGATGGTGCCGGTACGTCCCAGGAACCGGCCCCCGTTGGACGCCTCCTGCGGGGCGGACGGCGGGCAGCTCTCGGCCAGGCGCGTGCCTACCCGGAAGGAAAACTCCGACTGCCGTGACCGTGCTTCATCGCCGGCAGTGCGCGGGCCCGGTTCAAACGGGGCGTCGGCAGGGTGTGGAGCTGGGGCAGGGTTGGCTGGCACCGTACAAGTCTGCCAGCAACCAGCCCCGTCCCGGCAACCGGGCCGGTCAGCTGACCGGTTCCGATGCGGGGTAGTGCTCAGCCCGCCAGGCATCCCAGGATGAGCGGATGGCATCCAGCCTTGCGGCGCCAAGGTCGTAGGTGGAGGCGATGACCAGGGACCCTTCGCCCTCTTCGCGCACGTCCTTGATGGCGGGATGGTCGGCCACCACCAGGAGTCCCTCGCCGTGTTCCGCGTAGTCGTGCACCGTGACACCCACCTGGTGGCTGGTCCGATACCAGACCTTTCCGCTGATCTTCTCGCCGGTCCCCAATGCCAGCTGGTAGCTTTCACCCGGTGCCGGCAAATCCGCCAGGCCGAGCTTCTCGATCGCTGAGCCCTGACCTTCCGTCAGGTGCAGGAACAGGGTGTGGCGCTTGCCGTGGGGGTGGCGTTCCAGGGCGAAGCGGAGCTGCTGGAGGAACGTGAGCCAGCCCTGCGTGATGTCCTCGTCCCAGGCGGCCCACTCGGAATCGTGGTCAATCGCTCCCCGGGTCACGCTGACCCGGGTTCCATTGGGCTCGGGGTGAAGTTCAAAAGTGTCCCCGCCGTGAACGGTGAGACTGGTGTGGTCCGGCGACTCCTCAACGTCACCGGAGAAGTAGATCTCCTTGATCTCGGCGTCCAGGTCTTCAGCCTGCCAGCCATGCCATTGGGCTACTTTGGACGGTTCCCGCAGCATGGTCCAGACCTGCGGCGCGTCGGCGTTGATCACTACGCTCAGATTGTTGGTCATAGCCCCGAATGTACAACTCCGGCCGGATGCCGGGAAGGGGCAAATTACCTAACCGGGCACCCTGTCCGGGGCGTTGGGCAGCGTCAGGAGCGGACGGCTTCCAGCTCGTTGCTGATCCGCCGCTCGAGTTCGCCCATCCCGATGGTTTCCGAGCCCCCGTGGGCGCGCAGGAACAACAGGGATTCGAGCCGCAGGAGGCGCCATTCGCGCTCGGCGTCGTGGTTGGAGTTGTCGATGGAGCGGAAGATCTCCTTGTCGTACAGGTTAGGCTCGTTGAGCGAGCGCTGCCGGACCTTCGCCGCCATCCTGGCCTTGAACGGATCCGTTTCCTGGTTTTCCGGGGTCCGGATCAGCTTTTCGTAAACCTCGGCCCGCTCCGCCTGTCCGTCCTGCCGGCAGATGTAGCTGGACAGAGCGAGGGATGCCTCCACGGACGCCCACCGCCCCGGGTTCCCGTCGAAGGGCAGGACATTGAGGAGGTCGGCAACGGCAAGTGCACCGTCGGCATCCTTGAGGGTGATGAACAGTTCGTGGGCGAGGTCGCTCAGGTCCTTCAGGCAGCTGCCGGACTTGAAGTTGACGCCCTTGGCCAGCCGGTCCGCCAGCAGCAACACGCCCTGGGCGTCGGGGTGCGTTTCGGCCGCGGCTTCCACCACTGATTCCGGAGTGCCCTGAGGTGCGGGAATCAGTGCCAGGTCCTCTTCGCTGGGACCGGTCACCGCGGGCGGGACCGGCGGGAGGGGAGGTACGACGACGGCGGGAACGGCGGCAGTGGAGGCAGGCTCTTCGCCGGGCTGCTTGGCTTGCTCCTGCGGCACGTCTGCTGCCGGGGACCCTTCCGCCAGCACCGTGACCGTGGTGCCCACCGCGATGCGGAGGGTACCGCCACCGGACAGGCTGGCGAGGACCATCGCGGGCGCCCCGAAATCGTCCCGTTCAAGCTCAACCTGGTGTATCTCCGCTGTCCGCCCGCCGTCGGGCAGGACAATGTGGCTGCCGGTGGTCAGGGATCCAGCCTGCTGTTCAAGATGGTGACGGGCGGCTGGTGTTTCGGTCATGGGAGTCCTTAAGTTCTCTTGCGGTCCGCCCTACAGTCTACAAAGGCGGGCCCTTAAAATCGGGGACCCCCAGCTTGCTGCCGGGGTGTCAGAAGCCCACGCCGGCGAAGGCCAGGGCCTGGCGGATGAGGGCACCGCGGCCGCCGGAAAACTCCATCTGGACGCCCGGGCTGAGGACTTCCGCGGGGGTCATCCAGGTCAGTTCCAGGGCGTCCTGGCGGGGCTCGCACTCACCGGTCACGGGGATGACATAGGCCAGCGACACGGCGTGTTGCCGCTCATCGGTGAAGCCGGTCTGGGACGGCGCCGGGAAGTATTCGGCCACCGTGAACGGCACGGGGCTGATGGGCAGCTGCGGGAACGCCAGCGGTCCCAGGTCCTTTTCCATGTGCCGCAGCAGGGCGGCGCGGATGGTTTCGCGATAGATGACGCGGCCCGACACGAGGGACCGGACCATGGTTCCGTCCTCGTCCGCCTGGAGCAGGGTTCCCACTTCATTCACGAAGCCCAGGGGGTCCAGCCTCACCGGCACTGCCTCCACGTACACCATGGGCAGTCGCCCGCGCGCCTCAAAGAGGTCTTCTTCGGAAAGCCAGCCGGGGTTCGGGTCAGGAGTGCGCACGTTCATGGTTAAGTTCTACCCCATGGGACCCCGCTGGCAGGGCGAGGCTAAGCTGCCGGCGGAATGCGTCGGCACGGGCTGTCGTCCCGGCGCGGCCTGTCACCCGTGGCGCCCGGCGATCCAGAGGGTGGCCGGTACGTGCCCGGCGCCGGGCCCGCCCGCGTCGGGATTGGCTACATGGAGGGTGCGTCCGAACGCTTCCTCCGTGAGGCTGACCTGCTGACCTGCCGAGGCGAGGCGTTCCCGCAGGGGTTCCAGCGCGCCGTCGTACTCGAAGCCCAGGCCTGAACGTGCCGGTCCTGAAGCCGGGCGCACCAGCAGGACACCGCCGTTCTTGGTGGAAAAGTCGGCAGTGTCGTCCTGGTCCGGAACGGGGCGCGGGCGCGCCCCGATGTGCTGCAGCGTGCGGGCGGCGGCGGCGGGATCCTCGGTGAACCAGACCCCGGCGACGGCCAGCGCCGGGTCGGCGTCCGCGCACTGCGCAAAGTGGGACGCCTTGTCCGCCAGGAACGTGAACCCGTCGGGGGCCGTGATCCTGCAGGCCTCGCCATGGTCCGCGGTGACGAGTTCCGCGGGGGCGGCGCCGTCCTCCCCTGCCGCGAGATTGGTCCGGCGGGCGAATTCCGCAAGGTCGCCCACCTCCACCGCCAGTGCTGTGGTGCCGTCCTCCGCGGCGCCTGCGGGGACGGTGTGGAGGGCGAGGCGGCCGGAGCCGGCGTCAAAAACCCGCCACCCGGCGTCGTTCTCGGTAATGACCATGCCCAACGCCGTGAGGAGCGTGTCCCAGGAGTCGGGCCGGGAGGTGAAATGAAGGGGGCGGACGCGGAGCATGGCTTGTCCTTCGGGTCGGAACGGGACGCTTAGGGCCCATACTGCCACGTGGGCCGGCGGGTGTCTCGGCGCTTGTCACGGCGGACTGCAGGAGCACAATAGGGGGCATGGCCGTTGAACTTGAGGAACTGCTGCTGCCGGACGCGGTGGCATGGCGCAACTGGCTCGAGGCGAACCACAGCACCAGCCCCGGCGTGTGGCTGGTCCTGCACAAAAAGGGCGGAAACGTGACGGAACTGGACTACGCCGCCGCACTGGACGAGGCACTGTGCTTTGGCTGGATCGATGGCCAGACGCGCCGCCGTGATGAGCACACGTCGCTCCAGCGGATGACGCCCCGGACCCGGAGGAGCCCGTGGTCGGCACGGAACGTCGGCCACGTGGCGCGGCTTGATGCAGCGGGGAAGATGACCGACGCCGGGTGGGCGGCCGTGAATGCAGCGAAGGCTGACGGGCGCTGGGCAAACGCATACGGCGGGCAGGCCGTGGCCGAAGTTCCCGCGGACCTGGCCGCCGCCATTGCCGCGGTTCCCGCCGCCCAGGCGATGTTCGACGTCCTGACCAAGACAAACCGGTTCGCGCTGATTTACCGGGTCAACTCCGCTGTGCAGGCCGCCACCCGGGAACGGCGGATTGCCGGGTTCGTGGAGATGCTGGCGCGGGGCGAGGCTCCGTACCCGCAGAAGAAGGGTCCCGCCCCCACCACGCCGCCCGCCCCCAACTAAGTAGCGCCAAGTGTCGTTTTGAGGCCCCAAAACGACACTTGGCGCTACTTAGTTGGGGTCAGTCGTCCAGGGGGAAGGCCACGCCTTCGCCAACCACGCGCAGGCACAGCTCCATGCCGGGCCGGGCGATGGAGGCGTTCCAGTGCCGGATGGTGATGATCTCGCCGCCTCCGGGGTAGCGGTGGTCCGGGCTGGAGGCCAGCTGTGGCGGGACGGAGAGTTTCAGGCGCACCGTGGTTTCCGGGCCGAAGTAGTCGGTGTCCACCACAACTCCCCGGATGGGCCCGTCCTCGGCAATCCTGATCTGCTCAGGCCTCAGCATCAGCTGCACCCGACCCTGGACCGGCGGCCTGCGGACGGGGATCGCCCCCAGGGAGCAGGTTGCCAGCGAACCCTCCAGCCAGGCGTCCAGGATGACCGCGTCCCCCAGGAATTCCGCCGTGGCCCGGTCCGCGGGGCGGGTGTACACCACGAACGGGTTGCCGATCTGGGCGAGCTTGCCGCCGCGCATTACAGCCACCTGGTCCGCGAAGGACAACGCCTCGGCCTGGTCATGGGTCACCAGGATGGTGGTGACGCCGGCCTCGTTCAGGACCTTCGCCACTGCCCTGCGGGTGGCTACCCTGAGCCCGGCGTCGAGTGCCGAGAAGGGCTCATCAAGGAGCATCAGTTCGGGCTCGCGTGCCAGGGCCCGGGCCAGCGCTACGCGCTGCTGCTGCCCGCCGGAGAGCTGGTGCGGGCGGCGCTTGGCCATGGCCGGGTCCAGGGACACCATTTCCAGCAGTTCGCTGATCCGTCCGGCCACAGCACGCCGGCCCCCCGGCAGGCGGTCCGGATCGAGTCCGAAGGCGACGTTCTGCCCCACGCTGAGGTGCGGGAACAGGGCGCCGTCCTGGGCCACGTACCCGATGTGCCGTTTGTGCGCAGGCACCCAGACGCCGTCGCCGGCCACTTTGGTGCCGTTCAGCGAAATGCTGCCCGTGTCCGGGTGCTCGAACCCGGCGATCAGCCGCAGCAGGGTGGTCTTGCCTGACCCGGACGGGCCCACAATGGCCGTGGTTCCGCCTTTGGCGACGGAGAGGTTGACGCCCTTCAGGACGGCCTGGTTGCCGAAGTTCTTGGTGACGTCCGTGATCTCCAGGTGGCTGTTGGTGGTGGTTGCCACGGACGGTGCGACCCGCGGCTCCGGCAGCCTCGAGGGGGCTTGTTCTGTCACTGTCCGGCTACTTTCTTGGACTGCTGGAAAAGGAGGTAAGTCATCGGCGCGGAGAGCAGGATCATCAGCAGGGCGTACGGCGCGGCGCCGGCGTAGTCGATCTCGCTGCTCTTGCTCCAAAACTCTGTGGCTAGGGTGCGCGTCCCATTGGGGGACAGCAGGAGGGTGGCGGTGAGCTCGTTGGCGATGGCCAGGAAGACGAGAGCCGCGCCTCCCGCGGCGGCGGGTGCGGTGAGCCGCAGGGTGACCCGGACGAAGGACACGAGCGGAGGCTTGCCCAAGGCCTGGGCGGCCTCGTCCAGCTCCTTCGGAGCCTGGGCCAGGCCTGCCCTGAGGTTGACCAGGGCGCGGGGCAGGAACAGGAGGACGTAGGCAGCCACCAGCACCCCTGCGGTCTGGTAGATCCCCGGCACGATCCGGATGCTCACCGTCACGAAGGCCAGCCCCACCACGATGCCGGGCAGGGAGCTGGTGATGTAGTTGGAGAGCTCCAGGGACTTACTGAACCAGCCGGGGTGGCGGACCGCCAGGTATGCCATCGGAAATGCCACCACGATGGTGGCCGCGGCGCCGGTCAGGCCATAGCCGAGCGTGGCGAGGAGGGCCGGCAGGAACTCGTCCGCGGCCCAGGCGGCGGTCCCGCCGGAAGCCACCCAGCGCAGCACAAAGAACAGGGGGAGGCCGAAGGCCAGTGTGGTCAGTCCCACCAGGAACAGCTGGGCGGGAACCTGGTACGCGTGCAGCGGCAGGCGCAGCGCCTTCGCCTGCGCGCCGGGGCCGATGCGGGCGTAGCGGGCGGTGCCGCGGCTCCTGACTTCGGCCAGCAGCAGGAGGAGGCAGAAGAACACCAGCACGCTGGCCAGCATGTTTCCGGCAGCACCGTTGAAGGTTGACTGGTACTGCACCATGATCGCCGTGGTGAAGGTGTCGAAGCGGATCATGGCGAACGCCCCGTACTCGGCGAGCAGGTGCAGGGCCACCAGGAGCGCACCGCCGGTCATGGCAATGCGGAGCTGGGGGAGGACTACCCGGAAGAAGGAACGCCAGGCGCCGAGGCCCAGCGCGGCGGCCGACTGCTCGATGGCCGGGTCCAGCCGGCTGAGCGCGGCAGCGGCGGGAATGTAGACCAGCGGGAAGTAGGAGAGCGTGGCGATCAGGACTCCCGAGCCCAGGCCGCCGAGCGACGGGATCGCCGAGACCCAGGCGTAGCTGTTGACGAACGCGGGGATGGCCAGCGGCGCGGCCAGGAGCACAGCCCAGATCCGCGCGCCGCGCAGGGCGGTGCGTTCCACGAGCCAGGCCCCGGCGACACCGAGGACCAGGCACAGCGGGACGGTGATCGCCGTCAGCAGGAGGGTGTTGAGCAGCAGCTCGGCCACCCGCGGCCGGAAGATGAGTTCGACGGCGGTGTCCCAGCCGGTTGCCGCGGTCATGTACACCACGTAGGCCAGCGGAACGAGCGAAAACAGGGCAATCAGCACCGCCAGCGCGGACAGTGCAGAAACGCCGAAAGGCGGGCGGGGGCTGCTGCCCCGGCCCGCCGTCGTCGAGCTCCCCCGAGGGGGAGCCGAGAGATCAGGAGTCACGGATTTAGAGGAGTCCTGCCGAGGTCATCAGGTCGGTGACCTTTTCGGAGTTGAGCTTGGCGGGATCGACGATGGGGGCCTGGAGCTCCGCGATCGGAACCAGCTTCTCGTTGGCCGGAACATCCGAGGCGATGGCGTACTCGAACGACGTGCCGTCCTTCAGGATTTCCTGGCCCTTCTTGCCGGTGATGAACTTCAGGAACGCCTGGGCGTCAGCAGCCTTCTTGGAGCTCTTCAGGACACCGCCGCCGGATACGGAGAGGAAGGCGCCCGGATCCTGGTTCTTGAAGTAGTACGGGCTGACGTTCTTGGAGTTCTCGCCCGTCTTGGCCTGGTCCCCGTAGTAGTAGTAGTGGTAGATCAGGGCGGCATCCACTTCACCGGCGTTGACGGCCTTCATGGCGGTGCTGTTGCCCTTGTAGGCCTTGAAGTTTTCCTTCATGCCCTTGAGCCACTCCTCGGTGGCGGCCTCTCCCTTGAGTTCCAGCAGCGCGGAAACGATGGCCTGGAAGTCGGCGCCGGACGGGGAAGCAGCCCATTTACCCTTCCACTCCGGCTTCGCCAGGTCCAGCATGGACTTGGGCAGCTTGTCTTCCGTGAGCTTGTTCTTGTCGTACACCAGGACGGTGGAGCGGGCAGCAATGCCGGTCCACTTGCCGGTGGAAGGACGGAACTCTGCCGGCACCTGCGCAGCGGTTGCCGCGTCCACGTCCGCGAACAGGCCGGCGTTCTCAACCTGGGTCATGGCGGGGGAGTTCTCCGTCAGGAAAACGTCGGCCGGGGAGGCGTCGCCTTCCTGGATGATCTGGTTGGACAGCTCGGTGTCCGATCCCTGGCGCATGGTGACCTTGATGCCGGTCTCCGCCGTGAAAGCGTCGATCCATTCCTTGGTCAGGCTTTCGTGCTGCGCGTTGTAGACGGTGATTCCGCCCGAGTCCCCGCCGGCGGCGGACGAGCCGGTGGCTGCCGGAGTGGAACCGCCGCCGCAGGCGGTCAGTCCGAGGGCTGCGGTGGCGGCGAGGGCCATGCCGGCCAAGGCGCTGTTGCGGATCTTCATTGAGGGGCTGCTTTCTGGGAAAAAGTCAACGGGACCGGAGTCCTCATGGGCCGGGGGATTCGGGAGGCCTACGTGAAAAAGCGTAGGTTAGCCATACCTAAGCCACCAAACCACAATGACCTTATGTGAGCAGGATCACAACAATTACGGAACTGTTGCGTGCCCTAATTGCCCGCGCTGTCCGGGAGGGTTGCTGCGGCCTCCAAAGCCATCCATGCCTGCAGCTGGGTGGAAAGTTCGACGGCGGTGCCCGCGGGGCAGGTTTCCCGTGCCGGCTTGGCGGCATGTACGGAGAAGATGCTTGCGCCGTTCCTTCCGGCGGCCGGGCCGGCTTCCGCGGGGCGCCGACCGGCCCAGAAGGCGCCCGCAGTATCGGCCACCAGCGTGGCGGCGGTGCTGCGGGTCTGCGGGGACAGCCGGGCGTCGGCGGCCGCCAGCGCGAGGTAGCGGCAGAGGATCCCGGTGAACAGGCCGCCGTCGCCCGTGCCTTCGCACCGCAGGACGCGGCCCTCGCCGGGGGTTTGTGCGCCGGTGGGGGCCGGCACCGTCAGCAGCTGGTCCACCGCCTCCACCACGACTGCTGCCCGGGCAAGGTTCGCCTCCCCGCCCTGTTCCAGGAGGGCGCCCAGGACGGGGCCCTGGTTGTAGGTGTAGACCGCCCGTTCAAGCACCACTTCGCCGGCCGCATTCAGCCGCGCCCCGTCAAGGTACAGGCCCTGGTCCGGGTCGAAGAGGGTGGCCCCCAGCCAGTCCAGCAGCGCCTGTGCCTTCCCGGGGCTGCCCGTCCGGGCGAAGTAGAGGGCGACCGGCGCCGTGGCCGGGGTGTTCTTGAAATCCCGCGCCTTGCTCCAGAAAGCGCCGCCGCCCAGGTCGGCGGTGCACGCGGCGTCGAACTGGAGGGTGAGGGACTTCCGGACGCGCGCGTTGCGCCCGCGCCCCGGCCTGCGGGTCTCCTCGGCCAGCTTGTCGAGCCGGTGGGTGGCAAGCGCCAGCCAGGCCATGTCGTCGTAATAGCTGTTGACGAACGTGAAAGCGTTCCGCAGCCGGATGCCGGTGACCAGGCGGGAGGCGAGCCGCCCGGCGCTGGGGTGTTCCGGGCCGTTGAACCGCGCGGCCGGGGTGGCGCCGTAGCCGAGTTCCCGCCGCCCTGCATCAACCAGGCAGTCAACGTAATGGGCCTGCCACCAGTAATGCCAGGGGCCCGGGAGTGCGCCCTTCGGATCCCTGCGCCAGGAAGGTGGGGGCCACTGCACGGCGCCGAGATGGGTGCCCGGCAGGAACAGCAGCCTCCTGCCGAAGAGCGTGGTCACCGATCGTGCAGCTTCATTTGCCCTGCCGTGCCAGTGGGAAAGATCCTGGCGGTCAGGGGCGGGCTCCGGACGCGTCATGGATCCCACCCTAGCCCGCTTCCTCCAGCCGGCCAGGAAGGGCCCCGGTGATGCAGGCCTCGCGTATTTCAGTTAACATTCACTAACTAACCTCCGCGGCCGGCCTGCCGTGGGGGACGCGCATCAAGGAGGATGTATGGACGTCAACGGCACTGTGGCGCTGGTGGCCGGGGGTGCCTCCGGCCTGGGGGCGGCAACAGCCCGGCGCCTGTTCGACGACGGCGCTTCCGTGGTGCTGGTTGACCTCCCGTCGTCGGCAGGGGCTGCCCTCGCAGAAGAACTGAACGCGGCCGGCGCTCCAGGCAGGTCGGCCGTCTTTTCACCCGCGGACGTGACCAGCGAGTCCGAGGTCCAGGCCGCCGTCGCCGCCGCGGGCAGCCTTGGCCCGCTGCGGATCGTGGTGAACTGCGCCGGGATCGCCACCCCCGGAAAGGTCCTGGGCCGGGACGGCGTGCTTCCGCTCGAGGCCTTCAACCGGGTCATCCAGGTGAACCTCATCGGCACCTTCAACGTGCTGCGCCTCGCAGCGGCAGCGATGGCAGCCACCGAGCCGGCCACCACGGTGCTGGGCGGGCCCGAGCGCGGCGTGATCATCAACACCGCCTCGGTCGCGGCCTTCGAGGGCCAGATCGGCCAGCCGGCGTATGCGGCCTCCAAGGGCGCGGTGGCGGCCATGACGCTGCCAATCGCCCGGGAACTGGCCCGCTCGCTGGTCCGGGTGGTCACCATCGCGCCAGGCATTTTTGAGACGCCCATGATGGCCGGCCTGCCGCGGGAGGCGCAAGACTCCCTGGGCGCGCAGGTGCCGCATCCGTCACGGCTGGGCAGGCCCGGCGAGTACGCGAACCTGGTGGCGCACATCGTGGACAACGCCATGCTGAACGGGGAAACCATCCGCCTGGACGGCGCCATCCGGATGGGCCCGAAGTGAGCATGGAAACACAGCCCGAGCTGCCCTCAGCGGACTTCTTCGCCTTTGAATCCCTCCTGGGCCAAAAGGAACGGGACAAGCTCGCCGAACTGCGGGATTTCCTGGCCGCCGAGATTGCGCCGTACGCAGGGGACTGGTGGAACAAGGCCGAGTTCCCCGCGCACATCCTGCCCAAACTGGCTGCCCTTGAACTCAGCACGCCCGCCCAGCGCGGCTACAGCAACCTGTTCGCCGGCCTGGTCATCGCCGAGATGACGCGCGTGGACACCTCGATTGCCACTTTCTTCCTGGTCCACCACGATCTGTTTGTCCAGGCCCTGTACGACTTCGGGTCCGCGGACCAGAAGCAGCGGCTGCTGGCGGACGCCTCGGAATTGCGCATCACGGGTGCCTTCGCCCTGACTGAGCCCAACCACGGCTCGGACGTGGCGGGCGGCATGGAGACGCGGGCCAGGCGCATCTCCTCTGCGACAGGCGAGGCGGACGACGACGGTGATGCCTGGGTGCTGAACGGCGCCAAGCGGTGGATCGGCAACGGGACGTTCTGCGACTACATGCTGGTGTGGTCGCTGGATGAGGCGGACGGGTCGGTCCGGGGGTTCATAGTGGACGCCACGTTGCCGGGCGTCACGCGCACCCGGATCGAGAACAAGATTGCCCTGCGGACGGTGCAGAACGCGGACATCCTCCTGGCGGACGTCCGCGTGGCCGAGGCGGACCGGTTCGCGTCCGTCAGCAGCTTCGAGGACACCAAGGAGCTGCTGCGGGGCTCGCGGATCATGGTCGCCTGGCAGGCCGTGGGCCAGCAGCTGGCCGCCTTCGACGTCGCCCGGCAGTACGCCCTGGAACGCAGGCAGTTCGGCCGCCCGCTGGCCCAGTTCCAGCTGATCCAGCAGCAGCTCGTGACGATGCTGGGCAACGCCGTGGCGAGCATGGGCATGATGGCCGCCCTCGCGCGGCTGCAGGATGACGGCGCCGCGGACATGCCGCAGGTGGCGCTCGCGAAGTCATACCTGAGCGCGCGGATGAGGGAAACTGTGGCAATGGGCAGGTCCATCCTGGGCGGCAACGGCATTGTGACCGATTACCGCATGGCCAAGATCTTCTCCGACGCCGAGGCCATTTACACCTACGAGGGGTCCTTCGAGGTCAACACCCTGATTGCGGGCCGCGCCATCACCGGGGTTTCGGCCATCGCCTAATCCTCGCGGGTGTACGGAAGCTTCTCGCCGGCCTCCACGCGCACGTCCAGCGAATTGTTCCGCACCGGCATGGGGCACGTGCCGTACGGGGTGAAGGCGCTGGGATAGTTGATGGCGCGGTTGAAATCCAGCACCACGGTCGCATTTCCGGATGAATCCGTTCGGGGCCGAGGCAAGGACAGCTTGCGCCAGTCAGCTGTTTGTCCCGGCGGGGCGGCGCCGTTGGTTTCGTCATGGAAAGTGACGGTCAGTGCCCCGAGTTTTTCCTCCTCCGCCTGCAGCCGGCACTCGTGGGCGCTGCCGGGGACGCGGAACACCACTTCACCCACTGTGCGGTGGATGCCGTCCACCAGGGGGTTGGCCGTGGCGATCGGCACGTCCACGGGCCGGGGATAGGGTTCGAACCTGCCCGCCACCTCCCACTCCGGGTTGTAGTCGAACGTTGGCACGCCAGCGAATCCGGTGAGCACGGGGGAGGCCGAATCGCGGGTGCGGATGGCATAGTGCCCCGCCCGCATGGCCAGTTCCACCACCACCTGGTCCCCGCCTGGTCCGCCGAACTGCACCCACATCAGCGACTCCTCATCGGCGAGGGCCGCGGAAATCGTCCCGGACACCGGTTCCCCTGACTCCACCAGGGACAGGCCGTCGGCGGGCACCGCGGTGAGTTCCGCCGTCGTTCCGTCCGTCGACCAGAGCCCGGGAGCAAGTTCGACGGCGGCGGGGGAGTCCTCAAGCCACTGGAACGAGGTGAGGGTCAGCCAGCCGTGGCGGGCGGCGAGGGCTTTGTTGCGGTTGTCGCGGAAGCGCTGCCAGCGCTCCACCTTGGCTGCGGGGAGGGTGCCCATGGTTCCTTTCACACGGTCGGATTGCCATACCCTACAACCGCACCGCGCCGGCGTTCATTCCACTTTGATACGGTCCGCCCTGTTGAATAGGTGGCGTGGACATACTTGCTGGAGTAAGCACCGAATGGCTCAAGGCCCTGACCTGGATCACGGCAGTAACAGTCGGCGTGGCAATCCTCCTGTGGCGGCCGCGGCGGCCCGACCTGGCGGGTCTGGCAGCCCTGGTGGTGTTCATGGCAGCCAGTGCCGGTGCGGGGATCTACGTCCTGAACCACCTGGGCGACGGCCGCTGGGGCGGTGACCAGCAGTCAAAACTGAGCCCGCCTCCGCTCACTGACGCACCGATGGTGGGGCAGTTCCTGGAACCGCTGGAAGGGATGCTGGGCGGCGTTACCGACGGCATCAACGAGTTCGTGGACTTCCGGTCCGCGTTGCCGGTGGCGCTGGATTTCTTTGTTGCCGCGGGCTGGGCGCTCGCGCTTTCGGTGCCCCTGGCGCTGGTGGCCATGGTAGTCACCGCCAGGGCCGCCAAGCGGCTCAAGGCAGAATTCACAGGCTATAAGTCTGAAGTTGAGCAACTCCGGAAGGAGCTCGAACTCGTCAAGCGGCACGTAGGTTACCAAGCGCACGACATTATCTGAGACGGATTCCCCTATGCCGCCGAAGTGCGGGTAGCATCTTTAGCTAGTTACGTGGCTCACAGTATCCAGCGCAGTGTACGAGCCAAGTCCGAACCCTCGAAAGATAGTTTCCATGGCTCACACTGCAACGAATCCCGAAACCGATCTTGCCTCCGAACTGAGGGCAGACGTCCGTCGCGTCTCCACCCTGCTGGGAGAATCGCTGGTCCGCCAGCACGGACCTGAGCTCCTTGACCTGGTGGAGCAGGTGCGCCTCCTCACCAAGGAGTCCAAGGAAGCGGCCCGCGGCGGTGCGGACGCCACCGGTCCCTGGAGCGCGCACGACGTCGTGGCCCAGGTCCGCGAGCTCCTGGGCTCCCTGCCCATCGGGCAGGCCACCGACCTGGTCCGGGCCTTCGCTTTCTACTTCCACCTCGCCAACGCCGCCGAACAGGTCCACCGGGTGCGGGGGCTGCGCACGCGCGCTGAAAAGGACGGCTGGCTGGCCAAGACGGTTGCCGACATCGCTGACCAGGCCGGACCGGCGGTGCTGCAGGAAGTGGTCAACGGGCTGGACGTCCGCCCCATCTTCACCGCCCACCCCACCGAAGCCTCGCGCCGGTCCGTGCTGGACAAGATCCGCAAGCTCTCCGACGTGCTGGCCCGGCCCACCGCAGAGGGCACCACTGCACGCCGGCGCCAGGACCGCCAGCTGGCCGAAATCATCGACCAGATGTGGCAGACGGACGAACTCCGCCAGGTTCGGCCCACGCCGGTGGACGAGGCCCGCAACGCCATCTATTACCTGGGCAGCATCCTCACCGACGCAATGCCGGAGATGCTGAGCGAATTCTCCGACCTGCTGGGCGAGCACGGCGTAACCCTTGCATCCCAGGACGCCCCCATCCGCTTCGGCTCATGGATCGGCGGCGACCGGGACGGCAACCCCAACGTCACCGCCGCGGTCACCCGGGAGATCCTGCAGATCCAGAACCAGCATGCGGTCCGCATCAGCATCGGCATGATCGACGAACTGATCTCCATCCTTTCCAACTCCACCGCGCTCGCGGGGGCGGACCCGGAGTTGCTGGAATCCATCGAGGCCGACCTGCAGAAACTGCCCGGCCTGGATAAGCGGGTGCTGGAGCTCAACGCCCAGGAGCCCTACCGGCTGAAGCTGACCTGCATCAAGGCCAAGCTGATCAACACCGGCAAGCGGGTGGCGGCGGGCTCGCACCACGAACACGGCCGCGACTACAGCGGCACCGGCGAGCTCCTGGCGGACCTGGAACTGGTGGAGCTCTCCCTCCGCAACCACTCGGCGTCGTTGGCTGCCGACGGCGCACTGGCCCGGGTGCGCCGCGCCATCGCCTCGTTCGGACTCCACCTGGCAACCCTGGACATCCGCGAGCACGCCGACCACCACCATGACGCCGTTGGCCAGCTGATGGACCGCCTGGGCGGCCCCGGCCTGCGCTATGCGGAACTCAGCCGCGAGGAACGCTTTGAGGTGCTCGGTTCCGAGCTCGCCTCGCGCCGGCCGCTGTCCGGGCACCCGATCAAGCTCGACGGCGCCGCTGACGGCACGTACGACGTCTTCCGTGAGATCCGCCGCGCCCTGCGCATGTACGGCCCGGACGTCATCGAGACCTACATCATCTCCATGACCCGCGGCGCCGACGACGTCCTTGCCGCGGCCGTCCTGGCCCGTGAGGCCGGCCTGGTGAACCTCTTTGGCGAGAAGCCCTACGCCAGGCTCGGGTTCGCGCCCCTGCTGGAGACCGTTGAGGAGCTGCGGGCCTCCGCGGAGATCGTTGACCAGCTGCTGTCCGATCCCTCCTACCGCGAACTGGTGCGCCTGCGCGGGGACGTCCAGGAAGTCATGCTTGGCTACTCGGACTCCAACAAGGAATCCGGCGTGATGACCAGCCAGTGGGAAATCCACAAGACCCAGCGGAAGCTGCGGGACGTCGCCGCCAAGCACGGCGTGCGCGTGCGCCTGTTCCATGGCCGCGGCGGGTCTGTGGGCCGCGGCGGCGGACCCACGTACGATGCCATCCTGGCGCAGCCCAACGGTGTCCTGGAAGGCGAGATCAAGTTCACGGAGCAGGGCGAGGTCATCTCGGACAAATACTCCCTGCCCGAGCTCGCCCGCGAAAACCTTGAGCTGTCCCTGGCCGCCGTGCTGCAGGGCTCGGCCCTGCACAAGGACCCGCGCACCTCCGCCGACCAGCGGGAACGCTACGGGCACGTCATGGAGACCATCTCCGACGCCGCTTTCGACCGCTACCGGAACCTGATCGACAACCCCGACCTTCCGGCCTACTTCATGGCCTCCACCCCGGTGGAGCAACTGGGCTCGCTGAACATCGGCTCCCGCCCGTCCAAGCGGCCGGATTCCGGAGCGGGCCTCGGCGGCCTGCGTGCCATCCCTTGGGTGTTCGGCTGGACGCAGTCCCGCCAGATCGTCCCCGGCTGGTTCGGCGTGGGCTCCGGCCTCAAGGCGGCCCGCGAGGCCGGCAACGCGGCGCAGCTCGTGGAAATGTGGGAGAACTGGCATTTCTTCCGGTCCGTGCTCTCCAACGTGGAGATGACCCTCGCCAAGACGGACCTGGACATCGCCGGCTACTACGTCTCCACCCTCGTCCCCGAGGAACTGCATCACATCTTCCGGTCCATCCGGGAGGAGTATGAGCTGACAGTATCCGAGGTGCAGAAGCTGACCGGCGAGAACCTGCTCCTGGATGCCCAGCCCACGCTCAAGCGTTCACTCGAAATCCGGGACCAATACCTGGATCCCATCAGCTACCTGCAGGTGGAGCTCCTGCGCCGCGTCCGGGCTGAAGCGGCTGAAGCCGCTGATGGCATCAGCGGCGCCGAGATTGACGAACGCCTCCAGCGCGCCATGCTGATCACCGTCAACGGCGTGGCAGCCGGGCTCCGGAACACGGGCTAGGCGTTCTGGCGTTGCGCCATCACTCTTAGTTGCTCCCGTGCCGGGAAGCAACTAAAAGTGATAGCGCATCCGTAAGTGGCCGCTGCTGCCCCTACAGGCAGCGGACCTTCGGGTTGTAGGTTGCCAGCACACCGTCCGGGTTACCCTGCCAGAGGTAGGCGTGGAGGTCGTAGTGGATCGGCATGCCAGGGGCGTGGCCCAGCATGGGGCCGTCAAAGTCCTTGCCAAACATGGAGGGCCGGTCGCTGTCGGTTCCCAGGTCCTGGTCCTCGTCCACCTTGAACCATTCTGCGGCCACCAGCCTGAGTTGGCCCGCGCTGTTGGCTGCGTACGTCAGTGCGTCCGGGGTCAGCGGGTCCATCTGGCCGAACTGGCTGAAGTTGACGTAGTGGAAGCCCATGCCTGGAACACATTCACCCACTGCCTCGTACCCGGCCATTACGGCTGCGTCAACGTTGCGGTACTGGACCGTGGCCTGGCGAACCGCCGCCAGGTCGCTCTGGCCCGAGCCTGCTGAAGCGGCACTGATGCCCAAAACCGAGGCCAGGAGGACCGCAAATGTGGTGGCAAAAGCGCGAAGGATATTCCGTCTCATGTTCCGTCTTCTTTTCTCGTTGTTGATACTGAAGATGAGACCGCGGGGCTAGTGTAGCCCCGCCGTACCGGAGACCGCCATGGGTGATTTGGATCCACTGCCGGACGGGCTTTTCGCAGGCTATTGATTAGGGTTGAAGGCATGCCCTCCTTCCAGACCCGCCTGAAGATCACCGGACTTCGGCCGGGTAACCCGCCTGAAGCCGTGATGGACGCTGCGGTGGAAGCGCTGGGAACCCGCCACCATGTGGAGTCGAACCAGCTGCAGATTGCCGGCGGGGTGCCGCAGCTGAACCTGCGGTTCCTCGTGGAGGCCACCGAGTACAGCGGTGAGAACCAGCGGGCGCGGGAATCGGCAGCCATGATGCGGGACGCCGTCGAACGCGTTGCCCTCACCGGTTCGCTCACGGTGCTGCGCCGCAACCGCGGCCGCTGGGCTCCCGTGTAGGACCCGCTGCCACTGGGCCCGGTGTCGTCCAGCGCTCAGCCCAGAGGGCCCGGTTCCTCCACTGGTGACCGGCTGCCGCGCCGCCGGGTCACGATCACGCCGACGGCGGCGCCCACCACCAGGCCGAGCGCCACTCCAATCAGCGAGCTGGCCCAAAACGGCAGCTTGGTTGCCGAGCCCGTGAAGTAGCCCAGGCCCACCAGCCAGCATGCCCACAGCACTGCCCCGATGCCCGCGCACAGGCTGAATCCCGGCGCGGAGACGTTGGCTATGCCGGCAGCGGCCGAGGTGGCCAGCCGGCCGCCCGGGATAAACCTGGCACCGATGATGGTCCCGTAGGTGGACGAACGGCCGGCTTTGGCGATGGCTTCGTGGATGCCCTGGTGGACCCGCCGGCCCCACTTCCACCGGTCCAGCACGTGGCTCAGCCGCCGCCGGAAGAGCTGGAAAACCACCATGTCGCCGATCCAGGAGGCCACCGCCGAGAGTATTACCACCAGGAAGACGTTGGCGCGTCCGTCCGCGGACAGGGCGCCGGCGGTGATCACCACCATTTCGGAGGGAACGGGCGGGAAGATGGCATCACCGAGAACCACGGGGATGATCCAAAAGTAGATCGCCGTCCCCCAGCTCTCAGCGCTGCCGAAGTCCATGGCCCAACTGCCGGCCGGCCAGGAAGTACCAGTACGGCCAGGCGATCCAGGCGGCTGCTCCCGCCGCGACGCCGGCACCGCCAACCCCGTAGCGGATCCAGCGGGGAAGCTGCTCCACGGCGGTGAGGCCGGCCACGGGCAGCGCCACCAGCAGCGAACCTCCAATGGCCTGCCCCAGTCTGGCGAGCTTCCGCGGGTACCCGCCGGAGGCCAGGAGCTCCCGGTGTGCCAGCAGGAACCAGCCCGCCTGGACGGTCATCGCCGCGACCGAAATGGCGGTGGAGCTCTTGAAATCGAGCTGCCTGGAAACCAGCAGGAACGAGCTTGCGGATCCGGCCGCGCAGGAAGCAATGACCACCCACTTGCCGGCCTCGGAGGCGCCCGTCCGGGGCAGCCGGCGGTGGACCTGGAGGATCACGGGGATGGCCGCCAGGTTGAATACGGCGCCCGTTGCGTCATTGATGGTGCCGAAGACATAGGGTCCGTTGCGGGGGACTTCCACGGCAAACATGGCGCCCAGGGTGGCCACTCCCACCGCGCCCAGCCCGGCTGCTGCGTATGCAAAACGGGCGGCTGTCCGATCGCCGGGTATTTCGATGAGCGCGTCCATTGTGCTTCCTTGCCTTGGCCCAGGTATCCCTCAGGATAGTCCCGTCGGCACCCGCCATCCAGAGGACGCAGCGGCCAGGCGCGGCCGGTCAGCTGCGGGCGGGGCCGGCAGTGCTGAGTTCAAGCCGGCTGCGGTACTCCACGGGCACTCCCGCGATGGGGTCAACAAACCGGATGCCGCGGGCCAGCAGCTGGAGCGGCCGGCTGTAATCGTCCGGTGCCTTGTCCAGCAGCTCCGGATAGAACGCGTCGTTAATGATGCCCAGGCCGAGTGAAGCCATGTGCACCCGCAGCTGGTGGGTCTTTCCGGTATGCGGCTCCAGCCGGTACCGCGCGAGGCGCCGGGGACCGGCTGATGCCGCGGCCGTGGCGCCGGAGGCACCCGGGGAAGCGCCGGCGTCGAACGTTTCCAGCCGCTCGATCCGGGTTTCCGCGTTGGGTTCACCGTCCACCACTTCGGCGAGCAGGTAGCTGCGGGACTTGGTCATCCGGTTGCGCACCACCACGGGAAATTCGACGGCGGCATGGCCGGGGGCAGGGTGGGCGGCGGCCACGCACTCGTACTCCTTTTGCACCTGGCGCTTCTCGAAGAGCACCTGATACTTGCCGCGGGTCTGCGGATTGGTGGAGAACAGCAGTACCCCGGCGGTCATGCGGTCAAGCCGGTGCATGGGAATCAGGTCCGGCAGTTCCAGCTGGTTGCGCAGGCGCACCAGCGCGGACTCCTGGATGTAGGTGCCGCCCGGGGTGGTGGGCAGGAAATGCGGCTTGTCCACTACCAGCAGGTGCTCGTCCTGGTGGAGGATGCTGATGTCCACCGGGATCCGCGTCTCCGGCGGCAGGCTGCGGTAGTACCAGATGAAGGTGTGGTCCTGGAGGGGAGTAGCCCGGTCCAGCGGCACCCCGCCCTCGCCAACGATCTCGCCGGCGTCGAACCTGTCCTCGATGCCCTGCGGATCGATATGCCCCCAGCGGTGCATCATGTAGTCCATTGCGGTGTCCCACGGGCCCTCTTCCGGCAGGCGCAGGCGGGTGGCGTTCACGCCGTCGCGGACGGGGAGGGGGGATTGCATCACCGGTCCATTCTACCGGCGCGCGTTCCTGCCCGTTCGGCGAACTAAAACCGACGACAAAAAAGTTCTTGACAATAAAAATTGTCGGTAGCGATACTGGAAGCATGTTGGAGATAGCGGTTATTGAGGACCCGGCGGCGGCCGAGGCGTCACTCGACCCGATCCGTACCCGGATCCTTCGGGAGCTGGTCCAGCCGGCATCGGCCACCCGGCTCGCGGTCAGGCTGGCGCTGCCGAGGCAGAAGGTCAACTACCATCTGAAGGCCCTGGAGAAGCACGGGCTGGTGGAGCTGGTGGAGGAGCGGCGCAAGGGCAACGTGACCGAGCGCGTCGTCCAGGCCACGGCCTCGTCCTACCTGATCTCGCCCCAGGCGCTGGCCTCGATCTCACCGGATCCGGGCCGCTTTTCCAGCCATTTCTCGGCGTTCTGGCTGCTGGCGCTTGCAGGCCGGATGGTGCAGGAGCTGGGCAAGCTGATTGCCGGCGCGGCCGCGGCCCGCCAGGAGCTGGCCACGTTCGCGGTGGACGGCGAAGTCACCTTCCGCACCGCGGCCGACCGCGCGGCTTTCGCCGAGGAGCTCGGCGTGGCAGTCACCCGGCTGGTGGACAAATACCACGACGGCGACGCTCCCCGCGGGCGGCGGCACCGCCTCGTGGTGGCCCTTCATCCCGTCCTCAAGCCGCTCAAGGAAACAACGGAAACCCCCTCAGGCAAGGAGCAGGACAATGACTGACAACCGCAACTTCGAAATCGTCTGCGACACCGAGCTTCCGGGCACGCCGGAGCGCGTGTGGGAGGCTGTGACCACTGGAACGCCCGCGTGGATGTTCCCCACGGACCAGTGGCCGGACGTCAAGACCGTCAAGGAGTACCCGACGCACCTCGTGTCCAGGATGGAGGGGCCGGACGGCTGGTTCAACCAGCTGGAGCACGTCCTGGAACCGCTTGACGGCGGTGGCGCCCGCCTCCACTACGTCCACAGCGGGATCTTTGCGGACAACTGGGACGAACAGTACGACGGCGCCTCCCGCCACACCGAGTTCTACCTCCACACCCTGGGCCAGTACCTGCAGTACTTCGACGGCCGGCCCGTGGTATTCACGGACATCCAGGCGCCGGCGGCGTCCCAGTCACCAGACGGCTTTGCCCGGCTGCGCGGCGCGCTGGGCGTGGCGTCCGCGGAGCAGGGTTCCCGCCTGGACGTGGAGCTCGACGGCGTGGGGAGGCTTTCAGGGGAAGTGGACTTCTCCAATGAGCACTTCCTTGGCCTGCGGACATCCGAGGCCATGTACCGCTTCTTCGGCCGCAACGCGTGGGGCGCACCCGTCGGGATGACCGTCCATGATTTCAGCGGTGCAGGGGATTCCGAAGCCACCGCCAGGGCATGGGGCAACTTCCTGGCGAAGGTGTACGCGTAGGGCTGCCGCCGGGACGCGCACCACTGGCGACAGCCGAGGGTCAGGCAATGGCCACGGCCGGGGCGTTCCTGAGGGTGCGCCGGAGCTGCGGGGCGGCATCCAGCCGGTCCTGCGCTGAACGCAGGGCCAGGACTGCGGTCTCCAGCTTCTCCGGCGGCAGGGTAAAGGGCACCCGGAGGTAGCGTTCGAAGGCGCCGCCAACCCCGAAGCGCGGCCCTGCCGCCAGCCGGATTCCAAAGTCGGGGGCTATGACTGTCAGCGCAGTGCTGATGGGGGCCGGCAGCCTGCACCACGCCGAGAGGCCGCCGGCAGGGTACGCCACCTCCCATTCGGGCAAGTGGCCGGCGAGGAGTTCCAGGAGCGCGGCCCGGCTGTCCCGGAGCGCGGCAAGCCGGGCCGGCAGGGGCTCGTCCAAGGCCCTGACCAGGTGGGCGGCGGCCAGTTGCTCCATCAGGGGTCCGCCGAGATCCAGCGAGGTCCGCGCTGCTGCAAACCGCTGGACCAGGTCCGGAGTAGCCCGGATCCAGCCCGTGCGGAGGCCGCCCCAATGGGACTTGCTGAGCGAGCCGATGGTTACCACTGCCGGGCTGAAAGCCGCGACGGGAGTGGACCCGGCGCCGTCAAGGTTCAGCTCCCGGAGGGTCTCATCCACCACCAGGACGGTGCCGGCGGCCGCGGCCGCGCGGACCAGCCGGCGGCGCTGGAGGTCCGGCATCAGTTGACCCGTTGGATTGTGGAAGTCCGGAACCACGTACGCCAGCTTGGGCCGCTGCTGCTGCAGTGCCGCCTGCATGCTGTCCATGTCCCACCCCGGCCGGCCCCCGGAGAATGCCACCGGAACGGGGCGGCACCCGGCCGCCCGGATGGCATCGAGGGCGTTCGGGTAGCTGGGGTGCTCCACCAGCACCCGTTCCTGCCGGCCTGCAAGGGCGCGAAGGACGATGTTGAGGGCATGCTGCGCGCCCGAGGTCACAAGGATCTGGTCCGCGCTGGTGGGCGCTCCGGCCGCGGTGTAGCGCGCCGCCACTGCCTCCCGCAGGGGGAGCAGGCCGATGGCGTCGTAGCCGAAGCCGGGGAGCAGGGCCGGGAGCTCGGTGAGGGCGGCCGCGAACGCGCGGTGCACCACCTCTCCGCTGGCGGGAAGCGAGGCATAGGCGAGGTCGATCAGTCCTTCCGGGGCAGCCAGTCCGGGGGCGGTGAGCGCCGGGTCCTTGCGCGCCGGGCCTGTGAACACCGTGGTGCCTGCCGGGGTCGCCGGCGGGATCCGTGTCCGGCTCCTGCTGCCTTGGCCGCCGGTAAGGAAACCTTGGTCACGGAGCAGGCCGTAGGCGGCAGTCGCCGTGGTCCGGCTGACGCCCAGGACGTCGGACAGCGCCCGCTCGCTGGGCAGGGCCGTGTCCAGGGCCACCCGCCCGTCGAGCACCAGCAGGCGTACGACGTCGGCCAGCTCGCGGTAAGCGGCTGCGGCACCAACGTTCCACTCGCCCAAGAGACGGGCAAGGCCGGCGGCGGTGAGGGAGGACATCAGGCCAGTATTTCAGACTGGCTATGTAAATCAAGGCCAGTTTTCTGACAGGGTCGTGTGTATGTTGACCCGCAGACTTCTTCAGCTCTTTACGGGCGTTGCCATGTACGGCATCTCCCTCGCTATGTTCATCCGCGCCGGGCTGGGCCTGGACCCGTGGGATGTCTTTCACCAGGGTGTCGCCGGCAGGACCGGGCTCAGCATCGGTGTGGTGGTCATCATCGTCAGTTTCCTGGTGCTGCTGCTGTGGATTCCGTTGCGGCAGTGGCCGGGGTTCGGAACCCTCTGCAACGCCGTCCTGGTTGGCTTGTTCGCGGACATCGGTCTCGCCCTGATTCCCGCGTTCTCCCACCTGGGCGGACAGGTGGGCCTGCTTGCCGGCGCGGTGCTGCTGAACGGCATCGCTTCGGCCTGCTACATCGGCGCCCGTTTCGGTCCCGGCGCACGGGACGGACTGATGACCGGGCTGGCGAGGCGTACTGGCTGGTCTGTCCGGGTGTCCCGCACGCTGATCGAAGTTGTTGTCCTCGCCGTCGGCTGGTTCCTTGGTGGCTCCGTGGGAGTGGGGACTGTTGTGTACGCCCTTGCCATCGGCCCCCTGGTCCAGCTCCTGCTGCCGGTCTTCATGGTGCCCGCTGCACACGCCGACGCTGGAAGCGGCGGCGACTCCCGAAGCGCAGCCCCGGAGCCGCTTGCCAGCACCAACTGAGGCGGCAGGCGGGGGCGGGGAATCCTAGGCCAACAGGGGCTGGCATGTGGGGCAGAAGTAGATGTCCCGTTCCTCGTCGCCGTTCAGCTTGCCCAGCACCCCGCGCCGGATGGGTGTTCCGCACTTGAGGCAGGCCTGGTGTTCCCTGCGGTACACCCAGTAGCCGGGCCGCCCCGCCATCCTGCCCACCGGCAGGCCCCTGGCGTTGAGGATGGTGACCCGGCGGCCGGGGCCCAGGTTGACTTCCAGGAGCTGCTTGGCGTCGGTCATGAGGGTCCGCAGGTCCGCCACCGAGGACACCGGCGAGGCGGGGTGCACCCCGGAGAGGAAGCACGCCTCGCACCGGTAGATGTTGCCGATCCCGGCAAGGTTCCGCTGGTCCAGGAGGGCCACGCCCACGGGGACGTCCGGGGCGGAGCGGATCCGCCGTTCTGCTTCGTCCGGGTCCCAGTCCGGGCCCAGCAGGTCCGGGCCCAGGAATCCCACGATGGAATCCTCGCTTGCGGTGGCCACCACTTCCACGATGCCCAGCGAGAATCCGACGGCGTCCGCAGCCGCGGTCCGCAGCACGCAACGGGCCGTGTAGCCTGGTTTCCGCCACTTCCCCCCGGGCGGGTAGACCTGCCAGGTCCCTTCCATCTTCAGGTGGGAATGGATGGTGAGCCTCTTGTCGTCCGGTCCCACCACGCGCATCAGCAGGTGCTTGCCGCGCGCGACTACCTCGGCCACGGTCCAGCCGGCAAGGTTCAGCGTGGCGAAGCGCGGAACGCGGAAATCGGAGCCAAGCAGTGTCTGCCCTGCCAGTGCCTGGTGCAGCTGGTTGGCTGCACGCCAGACGGAGTCGCCCTCAGGCACGGATCCTCAGCCCCTTCGGGGTGGAGTAGGCGCCGGCGGAGCTGAGGGCTGCAGCCACCGGGGTGTCCAGGATGCCGTGGCCGTTGACCTTCTCCATGATGAGTTTGTCCACGGCCCCGCGGGTCACCACGCCCACCAGGGCTGCGCCTGCCGCCGCCAGCACGGCATCATCGCCGCTGAAAGCCAGCAGGGTCTTCCCGCCCCTCTCCACGTACAGGACCAGCGCCCCATCCACCAGCACCACCAGGGCGCCGGCTTTCCGCCCCGGACGGTGCCCGGTGCCGGCGTCGTCCTGGAGGGCGGGCCAGGGGAGGGCTGCACCGTACGGGTTGGCCGGGTCCGTGGCGGCCAGGGCAAGGGCAACCGGCTCGGGCTTGGCGAGCTGGCTGTCCTCTGAGTACGAGCGCAGCCGGTCAACAGTGGCAGGAACGGCGAATTGGGCCGCGCCCAGGTGCTCAATGAAGTAGCCGCGGCGGCAGCGCCCTGCCTCCTCCAGCCTGGCCAGGACTTTGTACATCAGGCCGAAGCCGCCCAGGATCTGTTCCGCCATCACGGATCCCCTGGTGACCACCCCGTAGCGGTCCAGCAGGAGTTCGGCAGTGGCGCGGGCGTGGATGGTGGCGTCCAGCTCCGGCTGCGGAAGGGCGGACCAGCGGCCGGCAGCCATCGGGGGAGTTGCGGCCGCCCCGGCCAAGGCGCCATAACGCCCGCCCGCCAGTCCCGGCGAGCCCACGAGCCCGCTTCCGTGGGAACGGCCCAGCCTGCTGAGCCGCGGAGCCCTGGCCCGCGGTGCCCGTGCCACCTGCCGATGCGCTGTATGTCCACCGGCAATCAGGGCGCGGACCGGGGCGAAGGTGTCCCCGGTGATCCGGCCTGCCCAGGCCAGGTCCCAGAGCGTCGCGACCACTTCCTGGTCGCTGAGCACGGAGTCCATGCCGCCGGCGACGTCCGTCAGTTGCCGGAAGAAGTAGCCGCCGCCGTTGTTCCGCAGGTGGTCCAGCAGCCGCTGCTGGGCATCACCGGGTTCGTACTCGACTGCGGGGCTCAGGGTCAGTTCCGCGGAGTCGGCGAGGTGAAGGCTGATCCAGCCGTCATTCCCGGGCAGGGCGCCTGCGCCGGACCAAAGGATTTCCCCGGCGGCCATGAGCTCGTCCAGCATGGCCGGCTGGTAGTTGGACACCCTGCTGGCGAGGATGAGCGGCTCCCACGCGGATGCCGGAACAGGAATTCCGGAGAGCTGGTCAACGGCCGTGATGATGCCGTCCAGGCCCCGCAGCGAGGGCTGGCCGCGGCCGCCGCCTGGCGTGCGGACATGCTGCCAGGCGGGGAGGAAGCGCCCGTAGGCTGCCGCGTCCACTGGTTCCACTTCCGCGCGGAGGGCCGCCAGCGAACGACGGCGGAGCTTCCGCAGGACCTCGGCGTCGCACCATTCGCTGACGGCAGCATGGAGGGGCACGTGCGGCGAGGGGCCGTCTCCTGCCGGCTGGGGGCCCGGTTCCACCACACCAGGTTCCACACCATCGGCGGGAGCGGCTTCGCCGCCGACCCTGCCCTCCCGGGTGGCTTGCGGCTGTGCGGCATGCGGCCGGAACTCGCCCTCCACCACGCGCCCGTCCGCGGCCAGGCGCTTCAGGGCCGTGCTGACGACTGCCACACCCAGGCCCAGCCGCGCTGCGGCCTCGGCGGCGGTGAAGGGTCCATGCGTGCGGGCGTAGCGCGAAACAAGGTCGCCGAGGGGGTCCGCCACGGGCTCGATGAAGGCGAGCGGGACGCCCATGGGCAGCGGAACGCCAATGGCGTCGCGGAGCCGCGCGGCGTCTTCAACGGCGGCAAAGCGTTCCACGCCGCCGATGTTTACCTTGATGGCGCGGTTGGCCCGCTGCAGGGCGGTGAGGTGGGCGGCGGCTTCTGCGGGTTGGGCGTGCCCGGTGTGGATGGGCTCTGTGTTGGTGGGCCCGGTGTCGGTGGGCCCGGTGTTGGTGGGCTCGGTTTCGGCAGGCTCAACCACCGGTGCAGGCTCAACCGCCGCGGCAGGTTCCAGCCGGGCGGCTACTTCCTCCGGTGCTAGGGGGCCAAGGAGCCGCAGCAGGTCGGCGACGCCCTCCATTCCCCGCACCCGCCGGTCCTGGGCCAGCCGCTGGAGCTCGCGCTCGGTGGCCTCGATGACCTTGGGATCCAGCAGTTCGCGAAGTTCCACCCGCCCCAGCAGCTCGTTGAGGAGCGTGGAGTCCAGGGCGAGTGCGGCAGCCCGGCGCTCAGCCAGCGGGGAGTCGCCCTCGTAGAGGAACTGTGCCACGTACCCGAACAGGAGGGACTTGGCGAACGGCGACGGCTGGGAGGTGGTGGTCTGGACAATCCTCAGCTCGCGCCGCTCCACCGACGCCGCGATGTCCTTCAAAGCGGGAAGGTCATAAACGTCCTGCAGGCATTCACGGACGGTTTCCAGCACGATGGGGAAGGTCGGGTACTTCCGTGCAACATCGAGCAGCTGCGCGGAGCGCTGCCGCTGCTGCCACAGTGGCTGCCGCTTGCCGGGAGTCTGCCGCGGCAGCAGCAGGGCACGGGCGGCACACTCCCGGAACCGCGACGCGAAGAGCGCGCTGCCGCCCACCTCTGCGGTGACGATCTGTTCCAGCTCCTCGGGGTCGAACAGGAACAGCTCCGCTCCCGGCGGCTCATCCTCCATCATGGGCACCCGAAGCACGATCCCGTCGTCGGCGGCCATGGCGGAGCCGTCCATTCCATAGCGCTGGTGGAGCCGCTGCCCGACGGCGAGGGCCCAGGGCGCGTGCACGGGCATGCCGAAGGGGCTGTGCAGGATCACCCGCCAGTCGCCCAGCTCGTCATGGAACCGCTCCACCACCAGCGTGGTGTCGTTCGGTACAACCTCGGTGGCCAGTTTCTGCTCTTTGAGGTACTGGATCAGGTTGTTTGCCGCGAAGGCATCCAGGCCGCTTGCCTCGCAGCGCTCGGTGGCAGGGCCGACGTCGGAGGCTGACAGTTCGCGGACGAACGCGCCGAGGGCGCGCCCCAGGTCCACGGGCCGGCCCAGGGAATCGCCCTTCCAGAAGGGAAGCTTGCCCGGCTGGCCAAAGGCCGGGGAGACAAGCACTCGGTCGTGCGTGATGTCCTCGATTTTCCAGCTCGTCGCGCCCAGGGCAAAGACGTCCCCCACCCGGGACTCGTACACCATTTCCTCGTCCAGCTCGCCGACGCGCCGTCCTCCCTTTGGCGCGGGCGCCGGCTTGCCGTCAGCGGAAGGGGATGCGGCACCTTCCACTTCGGTGCCGATGATGTACACGCCGAAGAGGCCACGGTCCGGGATGGTTCCGCCGGAGGTCACGGCCAGGCGCTGAGCCCCCGGCCTGCCCTCGATGGTGCCTTCGTTGCGGTCCCAGATGATCCTGGGACGAAGCTCGGCGAACTCGTCCGACGGGTAGCGGCCGGCCAGCAGGTCAAGGGTGGCTTCGAAGGCGGAGCGGGGGAGGGACGCGAAAGGGGCGGAGCGCCGCACGGTGGCGAACCATTCCTCAACGTCGATGCTGCCGAGGGCGGCGGCAGCGACGGTCTGCTGGGCCAGGATGTCCAGGGGATTGGCGGGGATGCTGAGGCGCTCGATCTTGCCTGCCAGCATCCGCTCCACGGTGATGGCTGTGTGGACGAGGTCGGCACGGTGCTTTGGGAAGAGGACACCCTGGGAGACTTCGCCCACCTGGTGGCCGGCGCGGCCCACCCGCTGCAGGCCGCTGGCAACGGACGGCGGCGATTCCACCTGCACCACCAGGTCCACGGCACCCATGTCGATGCCCAGTTCCAGGGACGAGGTGGCCACCACGCACCGCAGCCGCCCGGACTTCAGGTCGTCCTCAATGAGCGCACGCTGGTCCTTGGAAACCGAGCCGTGGTGCGCGCGCGCCAGCACCGGATCCGCGCCCGCCGAGCTTCCCGCCTGCGCCATCATGTGCGCGGGCGTGGCCGTGGAGGCGGGAATCCCTGACGCCGGTTGGGAGCCCGGATCATCCCAGCCGCCGCCCACGGCCACCAGCTGCCGCTCAGCGTAAATCTCGTTGAGCCGTGCCGTGAGCCGCTCGGACAGCCGGCGGGAGTTGGCAAAGACGATCGTGGACTGGTTGGCGAGTACCAGGTCCACGATCTTTTCTTCCACATGCGGCCAGATGGATGCCTGCGGCTGCAGTCCGGAGGCCGGGCCCGAGTCAAAGGCGCCGGCAGCGCCCTGGAGGTCGGACATGTCCTCCACGGGAACGGAGACTGTGAGGTCCCAGTTCTTCTTGGCGGGCGGGGCCACGATTTCCACCGGTGCCGACCCTGCGAGGAACTGCGCCACGAGCTCCTTGGGTTCCACCGTGGCGGACAGGCCGATGCGCTGCGCCGGCTTGGGCAGCAAGGCATCCAGCCGTTCGAGTGAGACGGCCAGGTGGGCGCCGCGTTTAGTCCCGGCCACCGCGTGGACTTCATCGATGATGACGGTGTCCACTTCGGCCAGCGTTTCCCGTGCCCTGGAGGTCAGCATCAGGAACAGCGATTCCGGGGTGGTGATGAGGATGTCCGGCGGGCTGGTCAGCAGCGTCCGGCGGTCCGCGGCAGTAGTATCCCCCGAGCGCACGCCCACGGTGGTCAGCGGTGCCGGCAGGCCGAGCCGCTTGGCGGTCTGGGTGATGCCGATCAGCGGCGAGCGGAGGTTCCGTTCGACGTCCACGCCAAGGGCTTTCAGCGGCGAGATGTAGAGGACTCGGGTCTTGCGCTTGGGGGCCCGTATCCGCTTGCCTTTGGCGGGGGCCTTTTCGCCCGTGGCAGCGGCAGCGCCGGATGCGGCGGCATGGCGCTCGGCAGCCTCCGTTTCTTCGGTGGAGGCGATGAGCAGCCGGTCCAGCGCCCAGAGGAAAGCGGCAAGGGTCTTACCCGAACCGGTAGGAGCCACCACCAGGGCGTGCGAACCTGAGGAAATCGCCCGCCACGCGCCCTCCTGTGCGGGCGTCGGCCCTGAGAAGGCGCCGAGGAACCAGTCCCTGGTGGGCCGGCTGAACTGTGCCATGGCGGCGGCGCCGCCGGCATTCCCGCCGGCAGTCCCGCCATTGGTGTTTCCAGTTTGGGGGCCCTGTTCCTGGATCATGCCTCCATCATGCCCCAAGCCACCGACACTGATGCCGGCCGTGCTCCGGCCTTGCCGCAGGCCTCCCCGATGCCTGGCTCAAGCCTTTCCTGCGGCCGGAAGGTCCTTGGTGGCGGGCCCTTCCAGGAGCTTTCCGTCGCTGCTGAAACGGGAGCCGTGCAGTGGGCAGTCCCACGTCAGCTCGCTGTCATTCCAGTGCAGGATCCCGCCGAGGTGGGTGCAGACGGCGGACAGCCTGCACGTGGTGCCGGCAACGGTGGACACGGCCACTGGTTTGGGTCCCTCGCGGTAAACCTTGCCCTCGCCTTCGGCCGGAACCACCGGCGCGGGCTCAGCAGGCTGGCTTTTGTCCCTCCGCAGGCCCTGGGCAGCCACCTGTCCCCAGCCGGAGGCCAGCTTGGCTGCTACTCCCGCATTTAGGGCGACGGCGGACAGGGCGCCGGAGGGTGCGGTAACGCGGTGGTGGATGGTGTTCGCCCATGGCACGTTCCCGCCCAGGATGTCAGCGGAAATTCCGACGGCGGCGGCCACCGCGTTGGTCATGCCCCACTTGTTGTAGCCGGTACCGAAGTAGATATGGCCTTTGCCGCGGGGGAACTTGCCGAAGAAGGGCATGAGGTTGGTTGGCAGGTAATCCTGCGCGGACCAGGTATGGGTGGCAACCGCGCCGGGGTAATGCCGCACGGCCCAGTCGAGGAGGCTGCCCAGGTGGTGTTTCTCGGACCTGGCCCTGCCCACATGGTGTCCGTGCCCGCCCACCAGCAGCAGCCGCCGGCCGTCCGCCTCATAGTCCCGCAGCGAATGGGTGGGTTGTTCCACTGAGAGGTACATTCCCGGTGGAGGCGCCTGGTCCTCCTGCAGCTGCAGCGCCGCCGCGTAGGAGCGGCTGGGTGTGAGCTTGGCGAAGTACAGGCCGCGGTCCAGCACCGGGATGCCGGTGGCCAGCACCACCTGGTTGGCGGTGACGTTGCCCTGGGCTGTGTGGACCGTGGCGGGTCCGGCGCCCGTGACGTCCCGGAGCCGCACGCCGCCCACGACCGATCCGCCCCGGCTGCGGAGGTCGGACACCAGGACGTCCAGCACCTCCATCGGGTTGATCTGTGCCTGGTCCGCCAGGCGCACGGCGCCGTGAACGGCAAACGGCAGTCCGGCGTCGCGCACGTATTCCATGTCCAGCCCGGCGGTGGTGCCGGCACTGACCTCTTCGCGGAGCTTTTCCGTGCCCTGGGGGGACGCGGCGTAGGTATAGGCGTCCCTCCGCTGGTACGGCACTCCGTTCTCGTCGAGGTAGCGCAGGAGCCAGGCCTGGCCTTCGCGGTTGCCGTCCACATATGCCTGCACCTGCTTCTGCGAGTACTGGCGGGCGAGCTGTGACAGGAAGGTCCCCTGGAGCAGGGACACTTTGGCGGTGGTGTTTCCTGTGGTGACTGCGCCGGGGTACCTGGCCTCCAGGACGAGCACTTTCTGCCCCGAACGGGCCAGGAGGAGTGCCGTGACGAGGCCGGTGAGTCCGGCGCCTGCCACCACGGTGTCATAGCTGCTTCCGGGTTCGAACGGGTCCGTTGTGAAAGTGTCCGCCCGATCCAACCAAATCGACGTCATGCCTGCTCAGCCTGCCTTTTGCTCCAGGTCCTGGTGGGCCATTTGTGATGGGTCTGTTATGAATCCCAATCTGTTTACTAAGTATACTTATGATGTCGGGGTTTAAGTCTATGGTCAGGCGGCAGCCACGGTGTGAACATAACGGCAAACAGGAGAGATCATGACCAGCATGAGTTCCGACGGTCGCGCGGTGGACCGGACCAACATTCAAAAGACAGCCCTTGCGGTGGGTGCAGTCTTCTTCTTAGTGGGCCTCCTGGGGTTCATTCCAGGCGTCACCACCAACTACCAGGCCCTGGGTTTCGCCGGACATGGTTCGGAAGCGCTGCTGCTGGGGATTTTCCAGGTGTCGGTGCTGCACAACATCGTCCACGTGCTCTTCGGCGCGGCCGGCATCGCGATGGCCCGCAGCGCCGTGCAGTCCAGGAATTACCTGGTGGGCGGCGGTGCCATCTACCTGGTCCTCTGGATCTACGGCCTGCTGATCGGCAAGGACACCGCTGCGAACTTTGTCCCGGTGAACACCGCGGACGACTGGCTGCACTTCGTCCTTGGCGTGGCAATGGTTGGCCTGGGAGTCGCCCTGTCACGGGGTACCGCCCGCGCGGGACGCCCCACCACTGCCACCAGGTAAGCACCACGCACGTCAGCAACCACGCACGTCAGTAACCACGCACGTCAGCAACACAGCACAGACAGCTGCAGGCGGCCCGGCACTCGCCGGACCGCCTGCAGCTTTCCTTGGACTGTTTCCGGGGGGAAGGTCAGGCCGGCTGGAACGGCCCGATGGTCAGCAGCGTGATTCCGGCATTGCTGCAGGCGCGCGTGGGCTGGGCCAGGAACAGGGAGTCGGTGTCCTCGGGCGGGTAGATCCGGTAGCCGGCGGCGTCCACCATGGCGCAGTCCGGGTAGTTTCCGGCCTGGGTGTAGCGCAGCACGGCGGAGCCGGTCTGGCCGGGTGCCAGGAGGACGTCGGCCGGTGCGGTGGTTTCATCGCGGGTGGCGGGCGCGCCGATGGGGGCACCGGCGCCATCCGCTGCCAGGGAGACGCCGGCAAAGCCCTGGAGGATGCACGGTTCTGCGCCGGTGTTGGTGAGGTTGAGCTTCATGTAGACACTGCCGGCGGCCCCGCCCCCCGACGCATCGGTAGCAGCCGTAAGCCCTGCCGCCTTGCAGCGGGCAGGTGTACCCGGCGCCGCGGTCTCTGAGCCGGTGGGCGTGCCGGACGACGACGGCGGTGCCGACGTCGTGGGAGCAGCGGACGTTGCGTCCGGGCTGGCTGAGCTGGTGCCTGCCGGCGGAGTCGTCTGTGCCTGCGACTGGCCCGGACTGCAGGCACTAAGCATCAATGCCGCCGACGCGGCAGCCGTGGAAATGACCAACCCCTGGAAAATTCGCTGAGACCTCATGGCACCACCTTCGCCGCAGCAGGAGCCCGCGTCAACGACGCCACGAGGCCGCACGGCATTTTGATGCCCGGATCGTGATGATCCGGGCATCAAGGCGGACTACTTGCGCCGTGCAGCGCTCCGGACGAACGCCGCGCCGCCCAGCACCAGCCCGCCGACCCCCGCCGCCAGGCCCGCCCAGCTGCGCGCGTCGGCACCGCCATCTGCACGTGCCGCTGCGCCGCCGTCGGCGACTGCTGCGGCATGTTCTGTTCCGGGGCCGCCGGCGCCGGCTGCCCCGGTGATGGTGACCGACGGCGCGGGAGCCTTCAGGGAGTGCGGGTCCTGGCCGTCCTTCGGGATCTCGGACCAGTCGGTCTGCCCCGCCTCGCAGGTCTGGAGGGTGGGGAAATACAGCGTTGTTCCCGCCGCATCGGGGAGTTTTACGGAAAGGACCAGAGTGTCCCGAAGCTGGTGTTCCAGGGGTGCTTTGGCTGTGTAGACCACCTGGCTGGTCCGCTTGGTGATTGAGGAGCCGTCGGCGAGCTTCCTGGGCTCGGCGAGCTGCTCGGTCACCTTCTCCGCCGTCCAGTTGGGGTTGACGGTGGGCTGGGCATCGTTCAGCTCCGCAGGGAGCGTGATGGCCACCTTGGTGGTACCCGATCCGTCGCAGCCGTGGGGGACCGCGAAGGTGAGCAGGGCGTAGGAGTTGGCCGAGGTCTTGTCCGGCGTTACGCCGACATGTGCGGCGGCACCGCCCGCGGCCGCCAGCAGGAGCATGGCAGCACCTCCGGTTGCGGCGGAAGTTTTCAGGGCACGGCGAAGGAATGGGGTGTTCATGGGTTGCCTTTCTGGCGCACGCCGGAACGGCCGGGGTGCGTAGGTTTTCGGGGTCCGCGCCGGAAGGATCCGGCGGGGTCAGGAGGAAAGCGCGACGGCGGAAGGCGGGCCGCGCCGGCTGTCCTGCCGAAGGTTGCGCCAGGGACGCAGCGGCACGGCGAAAGGTGCGAAAGGAAACAAAGGCGCGGCGCCGCCGTCGCACGCTGCCGGCCGGGGGAGCGCCACGAGGGGCCGAAGCCAGGCAGCAAGCGCCCACAGTGCGTCCTCGCCCTTGGCGAGAAGGAGCGCGGACCCCAGCGTCGCCAGGATGTGGGCCGCAAGCATCAGCGGGCCGGCCGCTGCCCCGGCCCCCGAGATGTGGTCCAGCGGCAGCGCAGCGGTTCCGGCCAGGTGGCTGCCGTGAGCTGCCGTGGCGCCGGATTCGGCGGCGGCTGCGGGGATGCTGAAGGCACCAAAGACCTCATGCAGCGTCAGCTGCCCGGCACCCAGGAGCGCCATGACGGCGGGGAAACCCAACCGCAGGCGGGCGGCTGTGGTGCTGCCGAGTGCAGTCAATGCCAGCACTGCCAGCATGACGGTGGGGGCCGGCAACGCGCCGCCGCCCGCCAGGTGTGCTCCGGCGGCAAGGGTCAGGATGGCGGTCGCCATGGCTGAAGACCGGAGGAAGTGGAAGGGGACGCGGGTACGAAGCGCATCCACGGATGGTCCCCTTCCGGCCTGAAGTCAGTCGTACAAATTGTATCCGGGGCCTGCCCGCGCCTGTGGCGGCAGGGGAGGTGCAGCCCTGAGCGGCGGCCATGTACCGCCTCTTCAGGGCCGGGTTAGACTGCCTGCGTAACTGTTGGCGATGTTGAGGAGAAGTTCATGGACTACACCGGAAGCCAGTCAGAAAAGGTTGTTCCCGCTGGTGAACTTGGCCGCAGCCACATTGGCCAGACGATCAGCTTCCAGCCCAACGAGTTCACCATCGTCTTTGGAAAGCTCGCGGGAATCGCCCGCACGGAGGCGATGGTCTACCTGTCCCTGACGGGGGTCGGAAACGGCACGCACCTGAAGGATGAATACGACCTGCCGCTTACCCACGACGTTTATGTGCCCGTGGACGTCATCACGAACGCTGAGTCCACCATCAAGGACCTTTTCGGCAAGGTGCAGGAAAACCTGCGCGGCGCGGGCCACAAGGGCGAGGACAAGACGGACCGGCTGTAGCAGGCAGCCGGGATCAGGCCCGAGCAGGCCCCGTGGAGGCCCGCACCGTAAGGTGCGTGGGCATCACGGCAAGCTGCCGGCTCGAGCGGCCTGGAACAGGATTCAGCTGGGAAAGCAGCATGGATACAGCCACCCGGCCGGCCTGCTCGATTGGGCTGGAAATGGTGGTCAGCGGGGGGTTGCAGAAATCTGCGCCGAAGATGTCATCCGAGCCGACGATGCTGATGTCCTCCGGTACGCGGATTCCGCGCTCGCGAAGCCGTTGGAGCATTCCGATGGCAAGAAGGTCATTGAACACGATGCACGCCGTGGCGCCGGTGCGCACGGCCGCGTCTGCCGCGGCTGCGCCCGAGGTTGTTTTGGGCGTGTAGGGGCCAATGCGGTGGGTTTCCATGCCGCGTTTGGATGATTCCTCCTCGAAGACCTTCCACCGTGCCCGGTTGGACCAGGATGTTGGCGGGCCGCTGACGTAGCAGACGCGGTGGTGGCCCAGGGACGCCAGGTGCTCCAGGGCCTGGATGATCGCGGAGGGCGTGTCGATGACAACCGTTGGAGCGCTGGTGGACGCCCGGTTGATTGTCACCAGCGGCTGGGTCTCGGAGACCTCGGCCAGTTGCGCATCAGTCAAACGGGAGGCTGCAAGGATGAACCCGTCAGCAGACCGCCGCATTTTGTGGAGCGCTTCAAGCTCCATTTCATTGGACTCCTCGGTATCTACCAGCAACTGCGTATACCCCGCAGCCTTGAGCTGGTGCTGGGTGCCCCGGATGATGTCGAAGTAGAACGGGTTGGTAATGTCCGGCACCAGGACGGCGACGGCGTTGGTGCGCCCTGAACTGAGTCCCTGTGCCTGTGAGCTGGGCACGTAGTTCAGCTGAGCGGCCGCTGCTTCGATGCGTTCCCTGGTGTGGCGGTTGACCCGGTCCGGCTTGGAGAGGGCCCGCGAAACCGTTGATGTGGCCACCCCCGCGAGTTGGGCGACGTCCCGGATTGTTGGGAGTTTTTCCGCGCCCGCGCGGCCCTCCGGTGCCCCCTCCGTGCGAGCTCCCGGCGTTGTTGCAGTCATTGGCCCAATCCTTTCGTGCCGAGAAGGCGCCCGGTCCTTCATCCGCGGTGGAGTGGCCGTACCTCAATGGAAACATCTTTTGGCAACTTTTGGCAACCGCTTGCCGCATGTGTTGCCGCTCCCTAGACTGGGTTTCGAATCGCCTGCAGTGATGTGCGCCACTTGACGTTGTGGCCATGTGGGTGTCCAAGAGGAGAAAACAATGAGGTTTAAATCGTCTTCCGGGCTCGCGGCTATCGTTACGGCTGCGGCATTGGCATTGACCGGCTGCGGCGGCGGCTCCGGCACTACTGATTCGTCCACCAGCGCGGACGGAAAGGTGGACGGAACGGGCAAGACCCTCAACGTCCTCGTCGGTGTCTTGAGCCAATACCCGGAACAGCAGAAGCAGTGGCAGAGCGACATCGCGGCAAAATTCAAGGCTGAAACCGGCGCCGACGTGAAGTTCGAGACCTTTGCCTCGGCCAACGATGAACTGACCCGCATCCAGACCTCAGTGGTATCGGGGCAGGGCCCGGACATCTACGGACTGGGCACCACCTTCACGCCGACTGCCTTCGCCACCAAGGCATTTGTCACCCTGTCCGACGACGACTGGAAGAAGGTGGGAGGCAAGGAACGGTTCAACAAGGCTGCCCTGGGGATCTCCGGGCCGGACGAGGAGCACCAGGCCGGCATTCCGTTCGTCAGCCGCCCCTTCGTGATGGCGTACAACAAGGAACTGCTGGCCGCCGCCGGAATCGAAAAGCCGGCCACTTCGTGGGATGAGCTTGCGGAGCAGGCGAAGAAGATGACCAAGGACGGCACCTACGGCCTGGCCACCGGCTACAAGGACAATTACGACCCCTGGAAGTTCATCTGGGCGATGTCCGTCCAGGCCGGCAACCCGATCGTGGACGGCAACAAACTCAAGCTCGACGACCCCACCGTCAAGAAGGCCTACGAAACCTACTTCGGCTGGCTGACCGAGGACAAGATCGTTGACCCGGCTTCCGTGGGTTGGAGCAACAGCAACGCAGTCGCGGCCTTTGCCAGCGGCAAGGCCGGTTACCTGATGATGACCACCTCAAGCTCCCTTCCCACCCTTGAGAAGTCGGCCGTTGCGGGCAAGTACGAGTACGCACTGATGCCCACAACGCCTCCGGGCGAGTCCAGCTCCAAGAACGAGGACGCAGCGAGCATCCTGTCCGGCGACAACCTCGTGGTAGCGGACTACTCGAAGCAGAAGGACCTGGCCTTCGCGTACATCAAACTCATCACCTCAAAAGAGGAACAGCTGAACTACCAGAAGATCTTCGGCGACCTGCCGGCCAACGCCGAGGCCCTGGAGGAGCTGGGCGGAAATGCGAAGCTCAAGCCCATCACCGACGCAGCCGCGAAGTCCAAGGCGACGCCGTTCACCGGAGCCTGGGGCGACATCCAGCTGGGCCTGCTGAACGTCACGGTCCAGTCCGTCCCTGACCTTGCCGCCGGCAAGGTGGACAGTTCTGCCCTTGAAGCACGGATCAAGGACTCCCAGAGCAAGGGCCAGGCCTCCCTGGACCGGGCCTCCAAAGGATAAATTGTGATGTCAACTGACGCATCCAACGAAGTCCGGCTTGCGGCGGAGTCCGCCGCAAGCCGGGCGGCCCGCTCAGCCGCTGACACCGCCGGCGCAGAGCCGGGCGGGCAGAAGAGCCCGCGCCGCAAAGGCCTCAGCGAACGAAACCGCCCACTGTGGATGCTGATCCCGGGCGGGGTACTGATGATCATCATCATCGTCGTGCCGCTGTTGCTGGGCATCTTCATGTCCACCCTCAACCTGGACCAGTACACACTCCGCAAGTGGATCAGTTCGCCCTTCATCGGCGTCGAAAACTTCGTCGAAGCACTGACGTCTTCACCCCTCCTCCACGCCACCTGGTTGAGCGTCAGCTACTCGCTGCTGGCAATGGTCGTGACCCTTCCGCTGGGCATAGCTGCCGCCGTCGCCACACAGAACGCGTTCAAGGGGCGGGCCGTGATCCGGTCCATCTTCCTGATCCCCTACGTGCTTCCGTCGTTCGTGGTGGCGACCGTCTGGCGCACCATGTTCCAGCCGGACGGCATCGTGGACAAGGCCTTGGGGACTGTCGGCATCGAGGCCGGCCTGTGGCTGAACGGGCCGCAGACCTTCTGGACGCTGGTCCTGGTCCAGATTTGGGCCTCCTGGCCCTTCATCTACCTGCTCGCACTCTCCGGGCTGCAGTCCGTGGACCATGAGGTCCATGAGGCCTCAGCCCTGGACGGCGCACTGTGGTGGAACAAACTGCGCTACGTCATTTTCCCCTACCTCAAGGGGCCGCTCTCGCTCGCTTTCCTGATCGGCATGCTGCACCACATCAACAACTTCACGCTTCCCTATGTCCTCTTTGGAGTTCCGGCCCCGGCCGACGTGGAAGTGCTCCCGATCCTTACGTACGTCACCAGCTTCCAAAGCTTCCGTTTCGGGCTGAGCGCTGCCATGGCTTTCGTTTCCCTGGTTTTGATCGCCATTCCGCTGTTTGTCTACCTGCGCGCCGTCAAGCTCGACGACGCCGAGTCACCTGGAGCCAAGAAATGAGCATCTCCACTGCCACCCGGCGGAGTCAGGCCACCGCGGACATTCCACGTCCGGGATCGAAGAAACAGCACGAAGTCCTGCGGCTGCTCCCGGGGCCTTTGCTCACCATCATTCTCGTGTTCCTCGGTGCCCTCGTCCTGATCCCCGTTTTCTACATCTTCCTTGCGTCCGTTAACTCGGACATCGGCGTGGCCAACGGAGAGTTCTGGCCGTCAAGCTTCACCCTGGAGAACTACTCGAAGATCTGGACCAGCGTGGGACTGGCCACCGGACTTGCCAACAGCGTCCTCGTGGCAGGCGCAACAGCCGTTGTTTCGGCAGCGTTGTCCGTCTCAACCGCGTTCGTCCTGGTCCGCTACAGCTTCCGGGGCCGCCTCACCATCCTGCGCGGCCTCCTTGCACTGCAGTCGGTGCCGGGAACCCTGATGGTGCTGCCCGTGTTCGTCCTGTTCTCTTCGGCCGCCACCTACTTGGGAATCCAGGTCATCGGAACCCAGTGGGGACTCTTTGTCACCTACCTGACGTTCGCCATGCCGTTCTCCACCTGGGTCATGGTGACCTACCTGCGCGGGCTTCCCCGGGAACTTGAGGAAGCAGCCAGGATCGACGGCGCCAGCAACGTGGGTGTCCTGTTCAGGATCATCCTGCCGCTGAGCTGGCCCGGCATCGTGGTTTCCGGCATCTTCGCCTTCCTGCTCGGCTGGAACGACGTCCTGTTCGCTTCCGTCATGACCCGGCCCGAAAGCCAGACCGCGGCTGTGGCACTGCAGATCTTCGGTGCGTCCCAGGAAGGCGGCGCCATCCCGTTCTACGGCCAGATGATGGCTGCGGCCCTGGTATGTGCCGCTCCCGTGGTCATTCTTTACCTGATTTTCCAGCGTTATCTAGTGGGCGGACTTACCGCCGGAGGAGTTAAGTAACCATGGTTCCAGCCACCCAGGTCTCGTGGGCCCTGTCCGGATTCGGCGACGAAATCGACGACGACCCCGCGGTGCAGATCGCGGTGCTGCAGGCACTCGGTGCCAGTTACATCGAAGTGCGCAGCGCGTGGGGCACCAACATCGTGGACCTGTCCGACGACCAGCTCGCGGCACTCGCGGGGCTGCTCAAGGAAAAGGGCATGCAGGTTTCCGCGATTGCCTCGCCGATCGGCAAGGTGGACGTCAGCCTCCCCGTTGAACACGAAGTGGAGCGGCTGCGGCGGGCAGCCAATGCCGCCAAAGTCCTGGGTGCCAAGTACATCCGGATCTTCTCCTTCTACTACGGCGAATCCGTTCCGGTGGACAGCATCCGTGACGCGGTCATCGAGCGGATGAGGGCGCTCGCCGCTGTTGCCGAGGAAGAGGGCGTGGTCCTGCTGCACGAAAATGAAAAAGACATTTTCGGGGACGTTCCGGACCGCGTGCTGGACATCATCGAAAGCGTGAACTCACCGGCGCTGAAAGTGGCGTGGGACGCAGCCAACTTCGTGCAGGTGGGCGTGAAGCCCTTTGACGAGGCCTACGCGAAGCTGCGCCCGCACCTGGAATACCTCCAGGTCAAGGACGCCCTGTTCTCCAACGGACATGTGGTCCCCGCAGGCGAAGGCGACGGCGACCTGCTGCGCACCGTTGAAGCGCTGAAGGCTGACGGTTTCACCGGCTTCGCCTCCCTGGAGCCGCATCTTGCCGGGGCCCACGGCCTTGGCGGATTCTCCGGTCCCACGGCCTTCGGTATTGCTGCCCGGGCCTTTGCAAAAGTCACAGCGGAAGCAGGAGTGCAGACAGTATGAGTGAGACGTTGAAGGTTGCCATCACGGGTTGCGGCGTCATTGGCAGGACCCACGCGGTTGCCCTGCAGGAGTTCCCCGGCGCCAGCATTGTGGCGCTGGTGGATGCGGTCCCGGACGCCGCTGTTGCCCTTGCGGACTTCATCGAAAAGAGCGGACGTCCCAGGCCCTCCGTGCACGCGTCCCTTGCGGACGCCTTTGCCGCCGCAGACATCGACCTGGTGGCGCTGGCCACCCCCAGCGGCCTGCACATCCAGCAGGGCCTCGAAGTCCTGGCTGCCGGGAAGCACGTTGTCATCGAAAAGCCCCTCGACGTGGACCTGAGCCGCGCCCAGGAGATCGAGGCGGCAGCGAATGAAGCCGCACGCCGCGGGGTAGTCGCTTCCGTCATCAGCCAGCACCGCTTTGACCAGGCCAGCGTTGCGGTTGCCGATGCCGTGGCAAAAGGCCGGTTCGGCCGGCTGACGTCCGCCATCGCTTCTGTTGCCTGGTGGCGCGGGCAGGGCTATTACGATTCCGGTGACTGGCGCGGCACCTGGTCAATGGACGGCGGTGGCGCCTTGATGAACCAGGGCGTCCACACGGTTGACCTGCTGCTGTGGTTCATGGGCCGCCCGGTTGAGATCCACGCGCACACGGCCCGCCTGGCACACGAACGCATCGAGGTGGAGGACACCGCCGTAGCTACCGTGACGTTCGAAAACGGCGGCCTGGCAGTTCTGCATGCCACCACCGCCGCATACCCGGGCCTGACAGTGCGGGTACAGCTGATGGGCTCCGAAGGCTCCGCAGTGGTGGACAACGACCAGCTGCACTACTTCCACGCCAAGGACGCCGGCGGCCCTTCGGCGGACATGGGGCTTCAGGGCGGCGGCAACCAGGCCCGGGAAGAACTCGCCAAGTACCCGGCAGAGGATTACGAGGCCAAGGACCCCACGGTGTACCCGGCCGGACACATCCGCCAGTACCGCGACATCCTCGGGGCCATCACCGAGGGCCGCCAGCCGGGGGTCACGGTGAGCGATGCAGTCAATGCCCTGGCCGCCGTGCGTGCCGTCTATGTGTCCGCCACGCTCAACCAGGCGGTCCTCTTCGACGACGTCCTGGCCGGCAAG
Organism: Pseudarthrobacter sp. GA104; assembly: GCF_009741265.1. Lineage (GTDB taxonomy): Bacteria > Actinomycetota > Actinomycetes > Actinomycetales > Micrococcaceae > Arthrobacter. The sequence continues at coordinate 1,491,861 of NZ_WOWL01000001.1, read as the reverse complement.
TACAACGACCTGGAGGTCCGCACGGGCTCCACTGCGACAGAAAGCGCCTGAAGCCATGAAATTTTCAGTATTTACAGCCTCCACGCCGGACTGGACCCACGAGGAAGCCGTGAGCCACCTTTCGGGCCAGGGCTGGGACGGCATCGAGTGGCGGATCACGGACCAGGCGGAGGCGCCCGAGCCAGGTTTCTGGGCCGGCAACAAAGCGACGATCCCGCTCACCGGACTCGAAGACAACCTTGGGCGGGTGGCAACCATTACCCGCGACGCCGGGCTGGAGTTCTCCGGAATCGGCGGCTATGCGCGCTGTGACAACCACGACGACGTCGAGCGCATGCTGGCAGCTACGGCCGCCTTGGGCGCGGGCCAGGTCCGCGTCACTACGCTTCCGTTGGGAACGGCGGCGTGGGGTAACGAAGGACCGAGCGGGATTCCTTATCCTGCCCTGTTTGAGGCAGCCCGCCGTGACTTCGAGTGGGTGGCTGAACGGGCCGCCCACCATGGCGTCAAGGCACTGGTGGAACTGCACCACCGCACCATTACCGCATCCGCGTCCTCGGCGCGGCGCCTGCTGGAGGGCCTCGACCCCCGGCACGTGGGGGTCATCCACGACCTCGGCAACCTGCTGATCGAAGGCCAGGAAGACTACCTTCCGGCCTTCGAACTGCTGGGCGAATACCTGGCACACATCCATGTCAAGAACGCCGTCTGGGTCCGCCAGGACGCAACGGACGAATCAGGTGCCGCCGTGTTCAGCAACGAATGGGCACCGCTGCAGTCCGGACAGGGAAGCGTCCTCGAATACTTCAAGGCGCTCGCGGCCCATGGCTATGACGGGTGGGTCACGGTGGAAGACTTCTCCACGGAGTTGCCCCTTGCCGAACGTACTGCCGGCAATCTCGACTACCTGCGGCGTACAGCGGCCCTCGCCGGGCTCACCGCAGGGGCCGGGGCGCGTTGACGCCATGGCACATTCAATGGCAGCCCACCCCGACCGGCTCCTGCCCGCAGACCCCGGCGTTCGGGAGATTGCCCGTTCGCTCTACAGCCTGGTGGCCGGCCTCCCGATCATCTCCCCGCACGGACACGTTGATGCCGCCGTCATCGAACAGAACCTGCCCTTTCCGGATCCCGCCGCGCTCCTGGTCACCCCGGACCACTATGTGACCCGCTTGATCCATGCCGGCGGCGTCCCAATGGACCAGCTGGGCCTTGGCGGCTCCGCTGCAGGCTCCCGGCAGGTCTGGCGCAACTTCTGTGCCGCGTGGCCGCAATTTGAGGGTACGGCCTCGGGGTACTGGATCCGGCAGGAATTCGAGCACGTGTTCGGTTTGCATGAGGAGCCCACCGCCGAAAACGCCGACAGGATCTACGACGCGATCTCGGCCAAGCTTGCCGAACCAGGCTTCAGGCCCCGGCAGCTGTTCAAGGAATTCAACATCGAGGTGCTGGCCACCACCGACGATCCGTTGGACACGCTGGACAGCCATGCAGCCCTGGCCAAGGACCCGTCCTTCGCCAGCCGCGTCCTGCCCACCTTCAGGCCGGACCAGTACCTCAACATTGCCCACCCGGCCTGGCAGGACAATGTGGAGCGTCTCATCGCCTCCGGTGGAGGCGGTTCGGGATACGCCGGCTACATCAGCGCGCTGGAATCACGGCGGCGCCACTTCGTCGAAAACGGGGCGGTGTCCGCCGACCACGGCGTCCGTACGCCGGCCACCCTTAAGCTGGACCGCTCCGACGCGGAACGGCTGTTCGAACGGGCGCGTGCGGGGAACGCGACCCCGGAGGACCGCGACGCGTTCGAAGCCCACATGATCTACGAGATGGCACGGATGTCCGTGGAGGACGGGCTGGTCATGACCATCCACCCGGGTTCGTACCGCAACCACCACGGGCCTACGTTCGAATCATTTGGCGCGGACACGGGCCACGATATTCCGTTCGCGATCAACTACACCGAGGCCATCCGGCCCCTGCTCCAGGACTTCGGCACGGCCAAGGACTTCCACCTGGTGCTGTTCACCCTGGACGAGACCGTGTTCTCGCGGGAGCTGGCGCCGCTGGCGGGGTTCTACCCGTCCGTCTACATCGGCGCCCCGTGGTGGTTCCTGGATGCGCCGGATGCGATGCTGCGGTTCCGGTCCGCCGTCACGGAAACTGCCGGTTTCTCGCGCTCCTCGGGATTCATCGACGACACACGGGCTTTCTGCTCCATCCCGGCACGCCACGACACGTCACGCCGGATCGAGTCGGCCTTCCTGGCACGCCTGGTAGCCGAGCACCGCATCAGCGAAGAGCGCGCCCGCGAACTGATCGTGGACATCGTTGACGGTTCGCCGAGGAGGGTCTTCAAGCTGTGAGCATTGCACTGCCACCACAACCAGGGTCCGCCGCCGGGGACCTTCCGCAGTTGAACCGCCGCCTGCACCAGCTACCCAAGGCGCCAGTGCGGATTGTCCACCTTGGCCTGGGCGCCTTCCACCGCTCCCACCAGGCCTGGTACACGCAGCAGGCGTCCGATGCCCCGGACTGGGGCATCGCAGCCTTCACCGGCCGTCGTCCCGATGCTGCTCTGGCCCTCGCTGAGCAGGACGGCCTGTTCACCCTGGTGGAACGTGCTGACGACGGCGACTCCTACACCGTCGTCGGCAGCATTGTGGAGGCCGTGGACGGCGCCGACGTGCAGCGCCTGGCGGATCTGGTGGCCGCCCCCGGTACCGCCGTCATCACCCTGACGATCACGGAAGCCGCCTACGGCATCGGTTCCGGCGGCCGGCTGGACCTCACCGCGCCCGGCGTAGCTGCCGACCTTGCCGTGCTCTCCTCCGGCAAGGGCCAACCGACGACGCCGCTGGGCCGCCTCGTGTTCGCCCTCGCCGCCCGCCGGGCTGCTTCTGCGGGACCGCTCGCTGTGGTCTGCTGCGACAATCTCGCCAACAACGGCACCATTGCACACCATGCCGTCACGGGCATGGCCGAGGCCTGGGATGCCGACCTGGCCGGATGGATCGATGCCAACGTCAGCTTCGTCAGCACCTCGGTGGACCGGATAACACCGCGCACCACTGACGCCGACATCGCGGCCGTCCAGGCCGCCTGCGGGTATCGCGACACCTCTCCGGTGGTGGCCGAGCCCTTCGCCAACTGGGTGCTCAGCGGGGACTTTCCCGCCGGGCGTCCGCACTGGGAAGATGCCGGCGCGGTGTTCGTTGACCACATCGAACCCTATGAGAACCGTAAGCTCTGGCTCCTGAACGGGGCGCACTCCCTGCTCGCCTACGCCGGCCAGCTCCGCGGCCATACCACCGTCGCGGAGGCCTTGGCGGACCCGCGCTGCCTGCAGGCCGTGGAGAGCTTTTGGAACGAGGCGGAAACCAACCTCACGGAACAGGAGGGTGACGGGGTCGACCTGCAGATCCCGGCCTACCGCGCGGCCCTGCTGGCGCGGTTCCGCAATGCCCGGATTGCCCACCACCTGGCGCAGATCGCAATGGACGGCAGCACCAAGCTGCGCATGCGTGCCGTCCCCGTTTTGCAGGCGGAGCGTGCCGCGGGACGCTCGGGCGCAGCCGCCGCGCTGATGATCGCTGCGTGGATGGACTACACGGCCGGCGGCGCGGTCCAGGATCCGCTCGCGGGCGAGGTTGCCGCAGCCAACTCACTCCGGGGCAGGGAGCGGATCCGTGCCCTCCTGTCCTTGGTGGATCCTGCCCTCGCCGGGGACGCCGGCGCAGTGGACCTGGTTGAGGGCCTCTGCGGGACGTTTGAGCCGAGGACTGTCCCGCGGTAGTTGTGCAAGCACGCACATCTGCCCGGTTCCCGGAGAGATTCGGGGACTGGGCCGTTGTCGCCGCCCCGCCGCCGCGGAACCTGGCGCCGCGGATGCCGCGGCCGCCAAACAGCCGGCAACCACCGGCTGAGCCCCTGCCAATCCACCAAGTACCGCTCCATCGATTAAGAAAGCCTGGATCTGTTGTGAAAATCATTGCTGCCGATGTGTTTGTGACCAGTCCCTCCCGTAACTTCGTGACGCTGCGGGTCACCACGGAGGATGGTGTGACGGGTATTGGGGATGCCACGCTGAACGGGCGGGAGCTTGCGGTCGCCGCGTATTTGAAGGAGCATGTGGCGCAGTTGCTGATCGGGAAGGATCCGCACCGGATCGAGGATACGTGGCAGTTCCTGTACCGGTCCGCGTACTGGCGCCGGGGTCCGGTGACGATGGCGGCGATCGCGGCGGTGGATATGGCGTTGTGGGATATCAAGGGCAAGGTGGCCGGGATGCCGGTGTACCAGTTGCTGGGCGGGGCGTCGCGGAACGGGTTGCGGGCGTACGGGCACGCGTCGGGCGCGGATTTGCCGTCGTTGTTTGATTCGGTGCGGGAGCATCTGGAGCTGGGGTACAAGTCGATCCGGATCCAGACGGCGGTTCCCGGGATTAAGGCCGTGTACGGGGTGGCGGCGCAGGCGCAGGCTTCGGGGGAGCGGTATGACTACGAGCCGGCCGGGCGGGGTGCGTTTCCGGTGGAGGAGGACTGGGACACCCGTGCGTACCTGCGGCACCTGCCCACGGTGTTTGAGGCGGTGCGGAATGAGTTCGGTCCGGAGATCCCGTTGCTGCATGACGGGCATCACCGGATGACGCCGATCCAGGCGGCGAAGCTGGGCAAGGCGCTGGAGCCGTATGACCTGTTCTGGTTGGAGGACTGCACCCCGGCGGAGAACCAGGAGGGCCTGCGCCTGGTCCGGCAGCACACCACCACGCCGTTGGCGATCGGGGAGATCTTCAATACCGTGTATGACTTCCAGACCCTTATCAAGGAACAGCTGATTGATTACGTCCGGGCGGCGTCCACGCACTTCGGGGGATCTCCCCGTTGAAGAAGGTGATGGATTTCGCGGCGCAGTACCAGATCAAGTCCGGTTTCCACGGGCCCACGGACATTTCCCCGGTGGGCTTCGCGGCGCAGCTGCACGTGGGCCTGGCGATCCATAATTACGGGATCCAGGAGTACATGCAGCATTCGGACAAGACCAACGAGGTGTTCGAGCAGTCCATGACGTTCGTGGACGGCTATCTCCACCCCGGGGACAAGCCCGGCATCGGCGTCGAGTTCAACGAAGAAGCCGCAGCCGCCTACCCCTACCAGCAGGCCTACCTGCCCTACAACCGCCTCATCGACGGAACGGTCCACGACTGGTGACCACGTACCACCCCGAAACCAAGCTCCGCGTCATCGTGATGGGGGTGTCCGGCTGCGGCAAGACCACCATTGGCGACCTCGTCGCCCGGGAACTCGGCGTGCCGTTCCTCGACGGCGACTCCCTCCACCCTGTGGAGAACGTCGCCAAAATGGCGGCCGGCACGCCACTGACGGATGACGACCGCTGGCCGTGGCTCGCCACGGTGGGCACCGAGCTGGCCAACGCGGGCGACGGCGGCATGGTCCTGGCGTGCTCCGCCCTCCGGCGCAGCTACCGCGACGCCATCCGGGCCCAGGCGCCGGATACCGTCTTCCTGCACCTGCACGGGAGCAAAGAGGTCCTGAGGGCGCGGACTGAAGGGCGCACCGGCCACTTCATGCCGCCGGCCCTCCTCGACTCCCAGCTCGCCACGCTGGAACCGCTCCAGGCTGACGAAGCGGGCGTCGTCGTCGACATCGCTGCCGGCGTGGACGAGGTGGTGCGGGAGGCACTCGCCGGAATTGCCGTCGTCGCGCGCTCCAAAACTGGTGGCTCCGGCAGCGCTGCCAGCCGTGCCGGTGCCCCCGGCACCCGGCCGCGGCAGTTCGACGTCGACCTCCAGGCCGCGCCGTTCAACCTCGACGACGACGCCGTCGCCTGGGTGGAATCCACCCTGGCCGGCATGAGCCTCGAGGAAAAAATCGGCCAGCTGTTCATCAACCACAACAACGACTACTCCCCGGAGTACCTCGATGGCGTCCTGGAGAACTACCACGTGGGCGGCATGCGGTACCGGCCGGGTCCGTCCGCGGCAGTGCAGGAGCACATCCGGTATGCGCAGTCCAAGACCCGCATCCCTTTGCTGGTGGCCTCCAACCCGGAAATGGGGGGAGCCGGAAGCTGTGACGACGGCACGTTCGTGTCCACGCACCTGCAGGCCGGCTCCCACCCGGACAAGGCCATCGCCCGGCAAATGGGACAGGTGGCAGGGGTGGAAACCGCGGCGCTGGGCTGCAACTGGGCGTTCGCGCCGATCGTGGACATCCACTACAACTGGCGGAACACGGTGATCTCCACCCGGTCCTTCGGGAACACCCCCGAGATCGTGGTGGAGCGCGCGAAGGAATACTTCGACGGCATCAGCGAGTCCCCGACGGTGTGCGCCATGAAGCACTTCCCGGGCGACGGCGTGGACGAGCGCGACCAGCACGTCGTCACCTCCTACAACACATTTGGCTACGAGGAGTGGAACCGGACCTACGGGCACGTGTACCGCGAGATGATCGGGCACGGCGTGCAGTCCATCATGGTGGGGCACATCGGCGCCCCGGAGCTGTCCCGGCATTTCCGGCCGGGCATGGCGGACGCGGACATCCTGCCGGCCACGCTGTCTCCGGAGCTGCTGCAGGACCTGCTCCGCGGTGAGCTCGGGTTCAACGGACTGGTCCTTACCGACGCCTCGCAGATGGTGGGCCTCACCCAGGCCATGAAGCGAAAGGACCTGGTGCCGGCCACCATCGCCGCCGGCTGCGACATGTTCCTCTTCTTCCGCAATCCGGCGGAGGACTTCGGCTACATGCTGGACGGCGTCAAGTCCGGCGTCATCACCGAACAGCGCCTCCACGACGCGCTGCGCCGGATCCTTGGACTGAAAGCTTCCTTGGGACTGCACCGCAAGCCGGCGGACCAGCTGGTTCCGCCTCCTGCGGCGCTGGCCGTGATCGGCAGCGCGGAGCACCGGGCTGTTGCGGCGGAGATTGCAGACAAGACAGTCACCCTGGTCAAGGACACTGCGCACAACCTGCCCATCACGCCGCAGACGCATCCGCGGATCCGGCTGTACGGGATCTCCGGCGGGGCGGACTTCACGCGCGCCGATCCGCTGGCCTACCTGGACACCGTCAAGGAAGAGCTGCAGGCCGCCGGCTTCGAGGTGCACTTGTTCAAAACCGCGGACCAGCGGGAGGCTGCGGGGGAGACCGGTGTTAACTTCATGTCGATCATCTCCGAGGAAGCCACCGGGGACTATGCGGACAAGTACGACGCCGCTTTTGTGTTCGCCAATGTGAAGGGGTTCGCCCAGGAGGCGGCCATCCGGATCAAGTGGTCCACTCCCATGGCCGCGGAGATTCCGTGGTATGTCACCGAGGTTCCCACCGTGTTCGTTTCGCTGAACCAGCCAAACCACCTGATCGATGTGCCGATGGTCAAGACGGCGATCCACGCCCACGCAGGGTCCCGCGAGGCCATCCGGGCCACCATTGAAAAGATCCAGGGCAAGTCCGCATTCCAGGGCACGTTCAACGACAACGTGTTCTGCGGTTCCTTCGACACCCGGCTCTGACCGGCGCACTAAAAAAGGAAAGCCCCTCCATGAGGGGCTTTCCTTTCTTGCTGATAGCAGGACGCGGCTAGATCCACTTCGGTGCGGCGGGCGTTCCTTCCGCCGCACCCGCGCCGGTGGCCGTGACCCCATGCGACCCCCGGCCGGCAGCCCAGGCGACGACGGCGGGCAGCGGCCCCGTGATGATCGTCGGGTCAGCGGCGCCCACATCGCCGAACGCCAGGTCCGTACCGTCCACCTTGACGACCAGGCCGGCATCCGTGCCGCGGGTGTGCCAGGCGCCGGTGATGTCCTTGAGCAGGCGTTCCAGGACGGGGGCAGGGATATCGCCGAAAGTGGCGCCGTTGTCCAGGTCCACGGCGTGCATCCAGACCTCGCGGGTGCGCATCCACACGGTTTCCTCCGCCGGGACGATGCGGCCCTGGGCGGTCTTGACCTTGTGGTGCCAGGCGTCCGCGGGCAGGTCGCGCCATTCGACGTTCAGGTGCACGGCTGAGTGGTCGAAGAGGTGCCGCAGGGCGATGGGGGACAGGGTGGACCCGAAATCGATTTCGTGGTTCCGGGCCTCGGGCGAGGAGTACATGGGGTTTTCCACGCCGGTGGCGGCCCATTCGATCAGCCGCGCGATGGCGCGGGCGTTGTAGCCCACGTGTGCCACGACATGCCTGCGGGTCCAGCCGGGAAGGAGGGTGCCGCCGTCGAGCTCTGCGTCGGAGAGCTCGTTGAGCTTGCGGGCGAAGAACGCGGTGCCCCGGCGCGCCTGGAGCAGTGCCTCCAGGAGCGCCGGGTCGGTGGCCTGGTCGTGGCGGGCAACCATCAGGCTTCCTTGACCACGCGGTTCTTCAGCTGGCCCAGGCCCTCGATGGTGGTCACCAGGACCTGGCCTTCCTGCAGGTAGCGCTTGGGGTCCTGCGCGTGGCCCACACCGCCGGGGGTGCCGGTGGCGATCACATCGCCCGGGTTCAGCGTGATGATTGTGGAGATGTAGGAGACCAGGAATTCTGGGGTGAACACCAGGTCCGAGGTGGGGGTGGACTGCTGGACGTCGCCGTCCACGGCCGAGGTCATCAGCGGGCCGGGGGTGAATTCGTCCTTGGTGACCAGGGCCGGGCCGAACGGGGTGGACTTCTCCCAGGTCTTGCCCTGCAGCCACTGGATGGTGCGGAACTGGTAGTCGCGCATGGAGATGTCGTTCAGGACGGCGTAGCCGGCGATGTGGTCCGCGGCGTCGGCCTCGCTGATCCGGCGGCCCTGCTTGCCGATGACGACGGCGAGTTCGGCTTCCCAGTCCACGGTGTCCGATTCCTGCGGCAGGGCGAGGTCGTCGTTGGGGCCGATCAGGGACTCGGCGTACTTGGCGAACAAGGTGGGGTATTCGGGCACTTCCCGGCCCATTTCCTTGATGTGGTTGCGGTAGTTGTGGCCCACGCAGATGATCTTCCCCGGCGAGGGCACGACGGCGGCGAGGTCCGCGCCGTCGAGGGCGTGCGTTGCGCCGCTGGCCGCCGCGGCGGTGGTTTCCCAGGCGGGGTCCTGCAGCAGGGCGCCGACGTCGGCGAACCCGGAGATCTCGGTGAGGGTGTCGCCGTCCTGGCGGACCGCCACGGTGCCCTTGGTTCCTGAGCTGTCAGCAGTACGGAGGGTGAGGAGTTTCATTACTTGCTGCGTCCTTCGATATAGGTGCGGTTGAAGTTCAGGCGCTCAAAGATGGGGGCGTCGCTGAAGCGGAACAGATCAAATTCACTCTCGGCCTGCAATGACCAGGCGGCCCAGGACGGGACCACGAATAGGTCGCCCTTGGCCAGCTGCCGGGTTTCGCCGTTGAGGACTACGGAGCCGGTGCCTTCGAAGACCTGCCAGACACTCGAGCCGACCTCGCGGACGGTCTCGGTGGCGGCGCCGGCGCGGAGGCGGTGGAACTCGGCGCGGATGGTGGGCATGACGTCCCCGCCTGTGGTGGGGTTGGTGTAGCGGACGGCGGCGTGGCCCTGGGACACGGTGGCCGGGTGGCCCTCGTCTTCCAGCAGCAACTGCTCACGCAGGGCCGCGTCCGTGTACTTCCACCGGTAGGCGGCGATGGGGGAGCTGGTGGTGTCCTCCAGGCCCGAGAGCGGGCGAAGGCCGGGGTGGGCCCAGAGGCGCTCGGACCGGGAGATGTCCGGGGTGGCCTCGTCCGTGACGCGTTCGGTGCCGAACTCGAAGAACCCGGCGTCGGCGTAATGCACGAACGGGATGTCCAGGCCGTCGATCCAGGCCATCGGCTCGTCGGTGTCGTTGTGGTGGCCGTGGAAATTCCAGCCCGGGGTGAGCAGGAAGTCGCCGCGGGACATCCGCACCGGGTCCCCGTTCACCACGGTCCACACGCCTTCGCCCTCGACGACGAAGCGGAAAGCGTTCTGCGAGTGGCGGTGCTCCGGTGCGGTTTCGCGGCCGCCCAAGTACTGGATCGCGGCCCAGAGCGTGGGCGTGGCGTAGGCGGTTCCGCCAAGGCCCGGGTTGGCCAGGGCAATCGCGCGGCGTTCCCCGCCGCGGCCCACGGGAACAAGGTCACCGGCACGGGCGGCCAGCGGGTAGAGGTCGCTCCACCGCCACACGTGCGGCACTGCCTTGGGGGACGGGACCATCGGCATCAGGTCACCGATCTCGGTCCAGAGCGGGATCAGGTTCTCTTTGTCGAAGTCCTTGTACAGCTGCTCGAGCTGGGCAGCCTCCTCGGCGGTGGGCTCCGGAGCGGTGATCCCCGCGGCCACAGATTCATGGGTCGTGTTCTCGGCGCTGATGGACACGTGGGCCTCCTTTGTGGGTCAGAACAGTTTTTTGGCGTGGCTCGACTCTACGGAAGAAGGTGGTGTGACCCCCAGCATATTCTGCTCTTCAGAATTGGTGCGCTTTACTCTGGCCCTGTCAGTCCGGCTCTGCCGGGTTTGCCGCGATGTCGATTTCCAGCTGCCTGCAGCATTCGCGCAGGGCCGGTACCAGCCCGGCGTCGAACACCGTGCGGAAACGGGTGGCGGGTGTGGCAACGCTGAGGGCGCCCACAACCTGCCCGTGCCGGTTGTGCAGCGCCATGCCCAGGGCGCTCACACCGTCCTCAGTGCCCTCAAAGTTGGCTGCAAAACCGTTGCCGCGGATGGACTCCAGCTCGCGCAGGAATCCCGGATATTCCTCGTCGGGGATGGTGTCCCCGCCAATCTCGGCGTTGTTGCTGCGGAAGAGCTGGTCCAGCAAACGCGGTTCCAGTTCCGCCAGCATGGCCTTGCCGCCGGACGTCTTGTCAGCAGGCATCACCGTCCCCTGCCGGTCACCTACCCGCAGCACGTTGGTCCCCTCCACGGTCGCCAGGAATCGGACTTTGGTGCCAACCCGCACCATGAGGTTCACGGTCTCGTTGAGCCGCGCGGCGAGCAGTTCCATATGGGGCTGTGCGAGCGAGCGCAGCAGCCTGGTCCAGCTCAGTCCGGCGGGGCCGACGCCCATGGCGGGACCCGGAACATAGCGACGGGTTTCGTCCTGCACGGCGAAGCCGCGGTAGACCAGCATCGCCAGGAGCCGGTGGGCCGTGGAGGGGGCCACTCCCAGTTCCTCGGCCGCATCCTTCAGCCGGAGGGCGCCGCCGTCGCGCAGGAGCTGGAGGAGCTGCAGCGCGTTGTCCACCGCCTCGATGGAATAGGTGGGGCGCTTCTGCACGGGCTTTTTCTGCACATCAGAATTGTATTGTGGTTCATCTTCGGTGGCCATGACAGTAGTGGGATGAATCACACACTTCCCGCTGCAGCGACGCACCGGTTCTCGCCGGGGGATCCCACCCCCACGTCCAATGACGGGCACGGCCGGTTCTCCAAGGCCTCGGCAGCCGCAGTCCTTGTCTGCTGGCTGCTGGTGGTCTTCGACGGCTACGACCTCATCGTCTACGGCACTGTCCAGTCCTCCCTCATTTCCGAAACCGGCTGGGGCCTGACCAAGGCAACCGCCGGGACGGTGGGCTCCATGGCCTTCCTGGGCATGATGATCGGCGCGATCTTCGCCGGCCGCATGGCCGACTCGTGGGGCCGCCGCCGGACCATCCTGGGCTGCGCCATCGTTTTCTCCGTCTTCACTGTTCTTTGTGCCTTCGCTCCCAGCGCCGCCATTTTCGGGGTCCTGCGGCTCCTGGCCGGCATCGGGCTTGGCGGCCTGGTGCCGTCCGCGAATGCCCTGGTGGCGGAACTGGTCCCCACCAAGTGGCGCTCCATCGTGGCCACCCTGATGATGTCCGGCGTCCCGATCGGCGGTTCCATTGCTGCCCTCGTGGGCATCCAGCTGATTCCGGCCTTCGGCTGGCAGTCCATGTTCCTGGTGGCCGTGCTGGCCCTGGTGGTCGTGGTGCCGCTTGGGCTCAAGTACCTGCCCGAGACGCTTGCACCCGTGGGCGCAACGGACAGCGCGAAAGGCAAGGCCGAAAAAGCTGCCCGCCGGTTTGGCGCAGCCAAGGAACCGTCCGGCTTCTCCTTGCTCCTCCGCGCACCCTACCTGGGCATCAGCATGCTCTTCGCGGTTGCTACCATCGCCACCCTGTTCGCGTGGTACGGGCTGGGCACCTGGCTGCCCAACCTCATGCAGCTTGCGGGCTACAACCTGGGCTCCGCCCTGACGTTTGCCCTGGCCCTGAACCTCGGTGCAGTGGCCGGCTCAGTGATCACGGCCTGGGCCGGTACCCGCTTCGGACCAATTCCGACGGCGATCGCAGCTGCCGCCGTCGCCGCCGTCGCGCTTGTGGTGCTGGTGAGCGGACCGCCTGTGTCCGTCGTCTACCTCATGCTGGTGCTCGCCGGCGTCGGAACCCATGGCACCCAGTGCCTCATCATCGCCGCGGTGGCCAGCCACTACCCCGCCCATTTGCGGGGGACGGCGCTTGGCTGGGCCCTGGGCACCGGCCGGATTGGCGCCGTCGCAGCTCCCCAGGTGGGCGGCCTCCTGCTGGCGGCCGGACTGGGTGTCAACTCCAATTTCCTTGCCTTCGCCGGTGCGGCCGCCGTCGCTGCGGTCCTGCTGACCGCCGTCGGCATCAACCTCAAGTCCAAACTCCCAACTTCCCCTTCAAGCCCAACAACAGGAGCAAGCAATGTCTGAGCACGCCACGTCCACCGATGTCCTGGTGATCGGAGGGGGGATGGCCGGCCTGGCCGGCGCCCTCGCACTGCGCGAAAACGGTGCCAGCGTGACCCTCGTGGAGCGCGCCCCCGAGTTCGGCGAGGTGGGCGCCGGACTGCAGATGGCACCCAACGCCTCCCGCATCCTCCGCCGCTGGGGCCTGCTCGAAAAGGCGCTGGAAATCGGCGTGCAGCCCAAGCACCTGGTGTTCCGCGACGCCGTCACCGGCGAGGAGCTCACCCGCCAGACGCTCAACGGTGAATTCGAGGAACGTTATGGCGCTCCCTACGTTGTGATCCACCGGAGCGACCTGCACCGGGTCCTGCTGGAAGGCTGTGAAGCGGCGGGCGTCAAGCTCGTCAACGACGTCATGGTCGAAAGTGTTGAGACCGTGGGCGGCCGGGGCGTGGCGCATACCGCAGCCGGAGTGGACTTCGAGGCCGACGTCGTAATCGGCGCCGATGGCCTGCGGTCCACGCTGCGTCCGCTCGTGGCAGACGACCAGCCCGTCTCCTCCGCCTACGTGGCGTACCGCGGCACCGTGCCCATCACCGAAAACACGCCCAAGGCCGACCTCGAGGACGTCATCGTGTACCTCGGGCCGGACTGCCACCTGGTGCAGTACCCGCTGCGAAAAGGCGAACTGCTCAACACTGTTGCTGTCTTCAAGTCGCCGTCCTTCGAGCGCGGCGAGGAGCAGTACGGGGGAGTGGACGAGCTCGAGGCTGCGTACAAGGACTGCGTTCCCGCCGTCCAGGAGGCACTGAAGAACCTCGCCACCGGCATCCGCTGGCCCATGTACGACCGCGATCCGATCGAGAACTGGGTGGCCGGCCGCATGGTCCTGATGGGCGACGCCGCGCACCCCATGCTCCAGTACCTCGCCCAGGGAGCGTGCCAGGCCCTGGAGGACGCTGCCGCGCTTCAGGATGCGTCCGTTGGCACCGTCTTCACGGCGGACGGCGTCAACCCCGACGGCTGGGACGAGGCCATCCGCGACTTCAACAAAGTCCGCGCCGGCCGGACCGCCCGGGTGCAGCGCACCGCCCGCGTCTGGGGCGAGTCCTGGCACGTGTCCGGCCTCGCGCGCACCCTGCGCAACCTGCTGTTCAAGAGCCGGAAGGACAACAATTTCCAGTACAACGACTGGCTGTACGGGCAGGATGGCGACGGCGTTCCCGCCGGAGCCACGAAGCGGATCGCGCAGGAGGCGGCCGCGTAGGTCCGCCGGCAAGCCAGCCCCCACGGCAGCAGCGGACGACGGCGGGACCCTCCGCCGTCGTCCGCTGCTGTGTGCCAGTGCCTCGCCAGGTCAGCCTGGTTGCCGGGCGTGGGCGGCGCTTAGTAGGCCTTGACGCGCTGGTCGACGACGAGGTGGATAAGTGCGAAGACGCCGTCCTCCTCGATGGCCGCAAGGGCTGCATCGAGTGCGGCGGGGATGTCCTTGTCCTTGGTAACAGTGACCCCGAAACCGCCGAAGGCCCTGGCCATCAGGCCGAAGTCCGGATTCTTCAGTTGCGTGCCGGAGACGCGCGACGGATAGTGCCGCTCCTGGTGGGTGCGGATGGTCCCGTACTCCTGGTTGTCCATGACGATCACCAGCGGCGTGGCACCGTACTGGACCGCCGTCGCCAGTTCCTGGCCGTTCATCAGGAACTCGCCGTCGCCCGCAATGGTGACCACCCGGCGTGCCGGTTCCGCCAGCGAGGCCGCGATGGCCGAAGGCACGGAATACCCCATCGAGCCGTTGCGGGCGCTGATCATGGAGGCGTACCGGCGGGTTGGGAAGTAGCGGTGGGCCCAGTTGGTGTGTTCGCCGGCGCCGAAGGTCACCATCGCATCCTCCGTAAGCCGTGGCACCAGGTTCGCCATCAGGGTGTCCATCCGCGCCCGGCCCGGTGCCGGAGAGGCCGGGGGCAGGGCGGCGAACCTTTGCTGCTCCGTCCGCATCCGCCCGGTCCACGCTTTCCATTCCGCCTTGGCCGGCAGGCTGATGCCCGCGAGGTCGCGTACGAAGGCTTCCGGCTTGGCCAGGATTTGCCGGGAGACCGGGCCCGACCGGCCGCGGAGCGAAGGATCCACGGTAACCAGGAAGTTCTTTTTGCTCCAGTCCTGCCGGCAGACGAACCCGTCCGTAATAACATCGCCCGGCACCGTCCCCACAAAGACCAGCAGGTCGGTTTCCTCCAGGAGATCGTAGGTGGGGCGGGGCCGGCCATAGCCAATAGGGCCAACATAGGAGGGCGAATCGAAGGGCACCGTCCCCTGTGTCCGCCATTCCGCAGCTGCCGGGATATGGTGCCGCTCCAGCCAGGCGGTCAGCTGGTCTGCCGCCGCCTGGGTCCAGTCGTTGCCGCCGGTGACGAACAGGGGCCTGCTCGATTCTGCCAGTGCAGCCCGGAGGGCGATGGCGTCCGTGCTGCTCATGCCACCGGAGGCCACGGGAATGGCGGGATGCAGTGCAGGGTCGATCTGCTGCCGGATGACGTCCTCGGGCAGCCCCACCACCACGGGCCCGGGCCGGCCGCTCATGGCCGCAAACATGGCTTCCGCCACGATCTCGGACGCCCGTTCTGCGTGGTCGAGGACCATCACCCGCTTGGCGCCCGTGTCGAACCAGGACTTGATGTCGAACTCCTGGAAGGCCTCCCGGTCCCGGTGAGCGAAGGGGATCAGGCCCACAAACAGAAGCATGGGGGTGGAGTCCTGCCATGCGGTGTGCAGGCCAACATGGGCGTTGGCGGCGCCTGGACCACGGGTCACCATCGCCACGCCGGGGCGCTGGTTCATCTTGCCGTCCGCTTCAGCCATGTAGGCGGCGCCGCCCTCATGCCTGCAGACGACGGTTGCAATATCCGATGCGTGCAGGCCATCCAATACGTCGAGGAAGCTCTCGCCCGGCACTACATAGGTGCGCTCCACGCCGTGCGCGGCCAGCGAATCAACTATCACATGGCCCGCGGATTTGGTTGCTGGTTCTGGCTTCTCCGCAGGGATTGCCTGCAGCTTGTGCTGCGCGGAGGATTCGACGGCGGCGTGCGGGACGCGCGGTTCGGTCAGGGTTGCTGCTGCGGGTTCCGTTGTCATGGTCTTTCTTTATTGTTCGATTATCTGATGGGTGTGCGGTTGGCGATGACGGGGGAGAGGCCGGTAAAGCCTTCGCGGGTTTCGGCGATTTCGCGGATGCGGGTGCGGCAGGCGTACCAGCCGACGACCATGAGGGCGGAGGCGATGGCGGTGACGAGCATGGTGAGGGGGGAGTCGATGAAGACCATCACGAGCACGCCCACCAGGAAGAGGAGGGAGAGGTAGCCGGTGTAGGGGGCGCCGATCATGCGGAAGGTGGGGCGTTCGAGCCAGCCTTTGTCGGCCCAGCGTTTGAGCTGGATTTGGCACAGGACGATGGTTGCCCAGGTCATGATGATGCCCACGGAGGCGACGTTGAGGACGATTTCGAAGGCCTGGGCGGGGACGAGGTAGTTCAGGGGGACGCCCAGGAGGGAGACGGCGGCGGTGATGGCGATGCCGCCGTAGGGGACGCCTGCTTTGTTCATGCGGGAGGCGAAGCGCGGGGCGGAGCCGTTGACGGACATGGAGCGCAGGATGCGTCCGGTGGAGTAGAGGCCGGCGTTGAGGGAGGACAGGGCGGCGGTGAGGACGACGAGGTTCATGATGACGTCCACGCCCTGGATGCCGATGGAGCCGAAGAACGTGACGAAGGGGCTGACGCCCTTTTCGTAGGAGGTGTAGGGCAGCAGCAGGGCCAGGAGGATGACGGAGCCGACGTAGAACACGGCGATGCGGAAGACCACGGAGTTGATGGCTTTGGGCATGATTTTTTCGGGGTTTTCGGTTTCGCCGGCGGCGGTGCCGACGAGTTCGATGGAGGCGTAGGCGAAGAGGACGCCCTGCATGAGGATGATCATGGGGAGCAGGCCGTTGGGGAAGATGCCGCCGTTGTCCGAGAGGAGGCTCAGGCCGACTTGCTGGCCGTCCACGGGGGTGCCGAAGATGACGAAGTAGGTGCCGGCGATGAGGAAGATGACCAGGGCGGCGACCTTGATCAGGGCGAACCAGAATTCCATTTCGCCGAAGACCTTCACGGAGACGAGGTTCAGGGCGAGGACCACGATCAGGGCGGTCAGTGCCCAGGCCCATTGCGGGACGGCTGCCATCCAGGGATGTAGTTGCCGAAGAAGTTCATGTAGAGGGCGGCGGCGGTGATGTCCACGATGGTGGTGGTGGCCCAGTTGATCCAGTAGAACCAGCCGGAGACGAAGGCGGCTTTTTCGCCGAAGAATTCGCGGGCGTAGGAGACGAACGAGCCGGAGGAGGGGCGGTGGAGGACCAGTTCGCCCAGGGCGCGCAGGATCAGGAACGCGAAGAACCCGCAGACGGCGTAGGCGATGACCAGGGACGGGCCCGCGGCGTTGAGCCGGCCGCCGGCGCCGAGGAACAGGCCGGTGCCGATCGCACCGCCGATCGCGATCATCTGGATCTGCCGGGGCTTGAGGTTCTTGTGGTAGCCCTTGTCCTCGGCATGCAGGGCGGTCTCGGAGGCATGGGCGTGCCCGCCGTCGATGATGTGGTCTGCTGCAACCTCGTCGTTGGGGTTGTGGGGCATGGTTGATCGTTTCGATCCGGGGAAGATCTGACTGGGTGGGGAAAAGTTGTGGGGCGGATACCTTCACATGGCAGGCAGGGGAACGCAGATCAGAAAACTGACCAGCCGGTGCGGTCGGAAAGGTCGGCGAGGGCGGCAGTGCCGGCAAGGGAATTGCCTTTGCCGTCGAGCCGGGGACTCCACACACAGATGGAGCACTCGCCGGGAACGATGACCAAAATGCCGCCACCCACACCGCTTTTGCCAGGAAGGCCCACGCGGTACGCGAACTCTCCGGCAGCGTCGTACATGCCGCAGGTCAGCATGATGGAGCCAACACGTTTGGCATCGCTCGGGGACAGGACGGGTCCCGCCGTTCCCCGGCCTTCCCCAGCCAGGAAAAGCCCCGCCTTGGCGAGTTCAACGCAGGTCATCATGATGGAGCAGTGGCGCACGTAGTTCTCCACCACTGCTTCCGCCGGTCGCTTCAGGTTGCCGAAGTCCTTCAGGAAATGCGCCAGCGCCAGGTTGCGGCTGCTGCCCGAAAGCTCACTGGCGGCCGCCGCTTCATCGATGTACGGCCCGCTGACGCCCGCTTGTGCGGTGAGGAACCGCAATACCCAAGCGGCGGCGTCGTATGTTCCTTCCATCAGGTGGTCCGTGACAACCAAAGCGCCGGCGTTGATGAAGGGGTTCCGCGGGATCCCGTGTTCCGCCTCCAGTTGGACCAGCGAGTTGAACGGGGTCCCTGACGGTTCACGCAGGACCCGGGACCACAGCCTTCCGGTGGTGTCGCCCTGCAGGGCCATGGCCAGCGTGAACACCTTGGAGATGCTCTGGATCGAGAAGGGGACATCCGCGTCGCCGGAGCTGAAGACCTGGCCGGAAGTGGTGGCAACGGCTATGCCGAACTTGTTGAAGGGAACGTCCGCAAGGAACGGGATGTTCGCCGGGACAGAGCCTGTCTCCCGCCGCGGCCGGTGGTTCCGCACGAGGTCGTGGAGGAGGGGGCCGAGCGGTGGTGCCGCAATTGCTACGGTCATTTCCGGCCCGCTTTTCGATTGGATGTTTCAGCCCATTCCTGGATGTGCAGCAGGGCAACCAGCGAGTCCCGGGGGTTGCCGAAGTCCAGTCCCGTCACTTTGGATACCTTGCTGATGCGGTAGTAGACGGTGTTTTTGTGCAGCTTCATCCGCTGGGCGCATGCGGCAACATCAAGCGAAGCTTCGAAGTACACCCGCAGCGTTTCGGCCAATTCCACGTCCTCAGACAGGAGGGCCGAGAGGCTGCGATGGCGGAAAGCCGAAGACGCGAAATTCTGTACTGCTTCGCGGAAAAGGATCTCTCCCTCAAAATCGTCCACGGTGGCCACTGACGACGTTGTGGACCTTCCCACGCAGCTCAACAGTGCTTCTGCCATCCGGGTGACCGAGTGGATGGAGAGCAGGTCCGGGGCCACCGGGCCTACGGCCGCAAACGGGGTGATGCCAAGGTGCTTGCGTGCATCCCGGACGATGGACTCTGCAAGGCCCCGGAGTCCCGGTTCCGCCGCTGCAGACTGCAGTCCGGGGACAATCACTGCGGTGTCGCCTTTGAACTGCCCCACGATTGCCGAAGCTTTGTAGGCAGCGGCGTGGATGGAAGCCAGGTTGGCAAGCTCGCCGTGCTTTAGTGCGGCGTCATCGGCTTCCACATCGGAGATCCCGATCAGGATCAGCGCGGCCGGGCGGTCAGCGGAGATCTTTTCGCTGTGCGCGCTGGCTGCTGCCTCCGCGGGGCCTGAAAGGATCCGGGCAATGCGGTCTTCCCGCATGTGCACCGATTGCTGGTTGCGGTAACGGATCAGCTCAGCCGAGGTACGGGCAGCGGAACCCTGCAACACCTGGTCAACGTCCGGGCCGAAGCCGTCGCCGGTCTCCTGGAGCCAGATGTAGCCCATGATCCTGTTACCGGCGAAAAGGGTGATGGCTACGCGTTCGCGCAGTCCGTCCTGGGGCCTGGCGGGTACTCGCACGGGGAACCGGGTGCCATGGAGTTCACGGTAGGCTCCAAGGTCCTTGAGCAGCAGCTCGTATTTCCGTGGCCCGCGCCTGGCCAGGATGGAGGCTTTGCGCAGCTCGTCGATGTCGTTGGAAACGGTGGAATACGCCAGAACCTTGTTGGCCGCGTCTTCGATCACCACGTGGCTGGAGGTGAGCCGGGCAGTGGTCTGGGCGATCGCGAACAGATCTTCTTCCAGCAGCGTCAGGACTTCGCTCTGATAACTGGGCGGCTGGATCCTGTCTTTCGCGATAGACAGCAGGCGGTCCCAGTCGGCCGCGGGGTCCACCAGGAGCAGGCCGGTACCGGCGTCGCGCAGCAACTCTTCGGCTTCGGACAGCTCCTGCCGGCTTCCCTTGACGGCCACCACCGGCGGCGGGTTCCGCAGCAGCCGCCGCAATGCGGGCAAAGCCGACCGTCCGCGGACTCCAATCAGCAGGACAAACGCCCTGTCGCCGTCGAGCTTTTCATCCTCGGCGTCCATGATCAGGAAACGTTCCACCGCGGAACCGTCCGCCGGCCGGAGGATGAGGCTTCCAAAGCCCAAGGGGAGATCCGAAAGGATATCGTCCACCGTCACCGCAGTCATGGGTTCCTTCTGGTCGATCTGGCCGGACGGCTCTGTCCGGTCAGCCCATCGTATCCACCGCTGAACACGGAAAATTTGTGAGGAAATCCCAATCCGGCGGGTGCTTTTCGGTTTCTTTTCCAATGTATTTGCTTCACCGGCCTCCACGCCCTGCCGGGCACCCGACGCAGGACGCCGGAGCGGGAACTGGTCCACAAACCAAAAAGGCCCCGCTTCTCTTTCATAAAGAGAAGCGGGGCCCTGCTACTTGGCGGTGACGGTGGGATTTGAACCCACGTTGGCTTTTACACCAAACAACATTTCGAGTGTTGCACCTTCGGCCGCTCGGACACGTCACCAACCTCAATAGGGTACCGGAGCGAGGCGCCCATCCCCAAAACGGGGCCGATCACGCCTGGCCCGTTATGGTCCGGGCAGAGGTGGCCCCAAGAAGATTCAAAAACTTTTTCGCAGCGGTGGGCTGAGGGCCTAATAATGTCGGACCCCCTCGCGATGATGGAGGTATGGAATCGAACGCGGCGGTGGTGCAGGGGGAGGAAGCGGTTGACGCTTCTGTCGCGGCGTTTATGGCTGCGCTGGCTGGCGGAGGCCTTGCCGCGGGCGGGCCTGCCGTTTCCGGTGGCCGTGGCGGGGGCGGGGGCGTTGATGATCCGTTGCAGCGGGTTGCTGATGCGGCGTTGGATGTCCTGGGTGGGGTGGCGCGGTCGGAAGCGAAGTTGGCGGCGGTGAAGGCAGTGGCCGCGGCGGCCCTTGCCGGGGCGACGAAGGCGATGAATCCTCCGCCCGGGTCCCCTCACGAGGCCACGGCGCAGGACCGGAGCCTGGTGGCGGAGGTCGGGTGTGCGCTGGCCATCGGTGACCGGGCCGCCGGAGCTTTGCTGGCTGAAGCCCATGCCTTGACCGCGTCGCTGCCCCGGACCCTGGCCGCCCTGCAGGGCGGGACGATTTCCTGGGCGCATGCCCGGACCATGGTGGACCAGACCGTCGGCCTTGGCCCGGCCGGGGCGGCGGCCCTGGAGGCCCATTTCCTGGACCCGGACGCCCCGGGGGCGGTCCGCGGGTGCCCTGTGGGGGAGATGCCCGCGTACCGGTTCAGGGCCAAGGCGCGGGGGTGGCGGGAGCGGCACCATCCGGAGAGCCTGGCGAAGCGGCACGCCAAGTCCCTGGCGGACCGGCGGGTGGAGTGCTGGCCGGATAATGATGCGATGGCCTGGGTGGCCGCCTACCTGCCCGCGGACCAGGCGTCCGCGATCTGGAACCGGCTGACCGCCATTTCCCGGGGACTGCAGGGCCCGGACGAGGCCCGCACCCTGACCCAGCTCAGGGCCGACAATTTCGCCGAGGCGCTCCTGGGCGGCGGGAACATCTCCCGGGTTACCGGGCACAGCGAGGCAACCAGTGCCGGGCACGGTGAGGCGGGAAGTTCCGGCGGCGGGAGGTGGCAGGTCCCGGCCCGTCGTCGTCGATTCGGCCGCAGGTGCTGGTCACCGTGCCCGTGTTTTCCCTGATGGGCTTGACGGACGAGCCGGCGGTGCTGGACGGGGCCGGCCCCATCCCTGCCTCGATGGCCCGGGACCTCGTCGCCGACGGTGCCAGCTCCTTCTACCGGGTGCTGGTGGACCCGCGGGACGGGGCGCCCCTGGAAATCGGCCGCACCAGCTACCGGGTGACCAAGGCGATGCGGAACTGGCTCAGGCTGCGGGACGGCAAATGCCCCTTCCCCGGCTGCAGCAACCCCTCCCTCGACAACGAAGCCGACCACCTCCTCGCCTGGCACAACGGCGGCACCACAGGAGTCTCGAACCTCGGACAGCCCTGCCCGAAACACCACAAACTCCGCCACACCAGCGGCTGGAAACCCACCCCCGCAACAAAGAACGAACCACCCGGCTGGACCTCACCCACCGGCCGCCACTACACAAGCGAACACCAGGACTGGGAACCACCACGGTGGCCGGAACGGGCTGTGCCGGCAGGGCTCCGCGCGCTTGATGACAGTGCGGAGATGTGGCCACCGCCCAACGACCTTTCGGGGGTGTCGCTGCCTGATGACTTGTCTGATGCTTGGCCTCCAGCGGCCGGCCGGTCGCTCCAGGATCTGTCGCTCCAGGACCTGTATCCAAAGGAGGAGTTCCCCGAGGACACTTTTGCTGACTGGTTCGTGCCTGGGTACCAGCAGCCCAAGGACCCGCTGCCCGAAGATGTTTGGTGGGAGATGGCCTGCCAGGCAAGCGCTGGCGTCACGTAACGAAGCCCTCTCCGCAATCGTGATGGTGAGGCCTGCCCGGACTGTGCCTCCCGACGGGAACCGGACTGTGCCTCCCGACGGGGAGGAAGCGACGGGACAAGGGGACTGCCGCCGTCCAGCTTTCCCGCGCGCACGTTGACGGCTAGATTCATCAGCAACATGACTAATCAATCCAGTCCAGCGCATCAATCCAGTCGCACGCACGCAACCGCCTACTGGACCACAGCCAGGGAACATGGCGAGCTCCGGCCCGAGGAGCTGCCTGCCCGCGGGTCGGACGAGGCCCTGGTCCGCGCCCTGTACTCCGGCATCAGTAAGGGCACGGAAATGGTGGTCCATGCAGGCGCTGTTCCGCCCCGGGTTGCCGAGGAGATGAGGGCACCCCACCAGGAGGGACACTTCCCCGGGCCGGTGAAGTTCGGGTACCTCTCCGTCGGGGTTGTCGAGGAGGGTCCGGAGGGCTGGGCGGGGCAGCGCGTCTTCTGCCTTAACCCCCACCAGGACCGCTACGTGGTGCCGGTCAGCTCACTGACGAAGATCCCTGATGACGTGCCCTCCCGCCGGGCAGTGCTCACCGGCACGGTGGAGACCGCCGTGAACGCATTGTGGGAGGCGGGTCCGCGGCTGGGAGACCGGGTTGCGGTGGTGGGAGCCGGGCTGGTGGGCGGCATGGTTGCCACCCTGCTGAGGACCTTCCCGCTGCAGCGCTTGCAGCTGGTGGACCTGGATCCGGGCCGGAAGCACCTGGCGGAGTCCCTGGGCGTGGACTTCGCCCGCCCGGATGACGCCCTGGCCGACTGCGACATCGTTTTTCACTGCTCTGCATCCCAGGAAGGCCTGGAGCGGAGCCTGCAGCTCGTGGGCGACGAGGGGGACGTCATCGAGATGTCCTGGTACGCCAACCGCGAGGTAACCCTGCCGCTGGGGGAGGACTTCCATGCCCGGCGGCTGTCCATCCGGGCCAGCCAGGTGGGTGTGGTGGCGCGTGCGCGCCGCCACCGCAGGACCAGCGCCGACCGCCTGGACCTCGCCGTCTCGCTGCTCAAGGACCCCGTATTCGATGCCTTCCTCACCGGTACCTCGCGGTTCGCCGAGTTGCCCGGCACGGTGCAGGACCTCGCCCACGGGAAGCTTGAAGCCCTGTGCCACGTCATCGAATACCCCACCGACGAAGGCGGCGGGAACGAAGGCGGCGGGAACAAAGACCGCGGGAACAAAGACCCCGAGAACAAAGACCCGCACCAGACCCGAGAAGACCAGAGGTAGTCCATGTTCAGCCTGACCGTCCGCCGCCACTTCATGATCGCCCACAGCCTGCCCCGTGAGGCGTTCGGGCCGGCCCAGGCCCTGCACGGGGCGACTTTTGTCGCCGAGGTGTCCTTCCGCCGTCGGACGCTCAACAAGGACGCGATCGTGCTGGACATCGGCGCCGCCGGCACCATTATCGAGGAGGTCCTGGCAGGCCTGAACTACCGCAACCTGGACGAGCATCCGGATTTTGCGGGCAAACTCAGCACCACTGAGGCGCTCGCGGAATACATTGCCCATTCAGTTGCGGAAAAGCTGAAGGATGACGACGACGGCGGCCGTCTTGAGGGCATCGACGTCACCCTGCGGGAGAACCCGGATGCCTGGGCCACCTACTCGCTGGATCTCCCGGCAGCGGACTCTCCAGCAGCCTGATCCCGTGCCCCGCATCCGCCTGCTGGTACCCGGCAACATCCACCACCATTCCGGCGGGAACGTCTACAACGCGCGGCTGGTGCAGGGCTTGGAGGCCTTGGGGACAGAGGTCGAGGTGATCGCAGTGGACGGCTCCTGGCCTGAAGCCAATGCCCACGCTCGGCGCCGGCTGGGCATCCTGCTTGGCGCCTGGGAACCGGACGCAGGACTGCAGGGCACCGTGATCCTTGTGGATGGGCTGATCGCCATGGGTGCGCCGGATGAGCTGGAATTCGCGGCCAAAGCCGGCCGGGAAACCTGGGTGCTGGTCCACATGCCTGCACCCGCCCGCTACGGACTTGAGGCAAGGTCCCTGCGTGCCGCCACCGGGGTGCTGTGCACCAGCACCTGGGCCAGGAATGTCCTGGCGGCACGCCATGGCCTACATGGGTTGAAGGTCGCCCTTCCCGGCACCGACCCGGCTCCGCTGGCCCCGGGATCCACGCCGCCCCATATCGTTGCCGTGGCCGCGCTCCTGCCCAACAAGGACCAGTTGCTTGTGGTTGGAGCGCTGGGCTTGCTGCAGGACCTCGACTGGACGGCAGCCCTGGTGGGTTCGGACCGGGCAGACGCGGAATACACCGGCAAGGTTCGCGCTGCCGTTCAGGCGAACGGCCTGGGCGGACGGATCCGGCTCACCGGCGAGCTGACGGGACAGGCGCTCGAAAACGCATGGCTGCGGGCAGACCTCAGCCTGCTGGTCTCCCGCGCTGAGGCCTTCGGCATGGTGGTCACCGAGTCGCTCGCCCGCGGTATCCCGGTGATCGTGCGCGAGGGGACGGGCGCCGTCGAGGCCTTGCGCCTGGGCGCACCGGGTACGGACGACGACGGCGGCCCGCTTCCCGGGGCGAAGGTCGCCTTCCCTGCCGATGACGACCCTGCCAACCCGGCCCTGCTGGCCCAGGTCCTCCGCAGCTGGCTGGAGGACACCGCAGCCAGGGCTTCCTGGCGCGAAAGGGCGGTTCAGGCGAGGAGCACGCTGCCGGGTTGGGACCGGACAGCGGCCGTAGTGCTGGACGCCACCAGGAGTTAGAGCCGGTGCCCGGCGAAGAAATCACGCAGCAGCCCGGCACACTCCGCCTCGCGCACCCCGGGATAAACCTCAACCCAATGATTCAGGCGGCGCTCGCGGAGCACGTCGAACACGGATCCTGCCGCCCCCGCTTTTTCATCCCAAGCCCCGAAGACCACCCGCGGAATCCGGGCCAGGACAATGGCGCCGGCGCACATGGCGCAGGGCTCCAGGGTCACCACCAGCGTGCAGTCGGCGAGCCGCCAGCCGTCTCCGCTGCCGCCGTCGAGCACTGAAAGCTGGCGCAACCGTTCTGCCGCCTCCCGGATGGCAACCATCTCGGCGTGGGCGGTGGGATCACCAAGCTCCTCCCGCTGGTTCCGGCCGGAACCCAGCACGGCGCCGTCGGGCCCTATGACCACCGCACCAATCGGCACATCCTCCGTAGCAAGGGCGCGGCGGGCCTCGGCCAGGGCAAGGCCCATCCACGCGTCGTGTTTTTTATCTGCGGAGACCATGGCTCAATGATAGTTTCGTGGGATAACCCGAGCCCGTGACGCCCCAGACGCCGGGAGGCACAGTGAGCACCGTCCGAGACCGCATGGACAAGTGGATCAAGCCCTATGCCGCCTTGTGGCTGACCCTGATCATCGGCGGAACACTGGTGGTCACCTTGGCCCTGCTCGGTGCGGAGGTATACGCGAATGTAGTGGACGAGGAGGGGCTGGCCAGCCTGGATATTCCCGCGCTGGAATACTCCCAGTCGCTGCGGAATCCCGAGGTGGACGCCTTCGCCACCGGCTTTACCAACGTGGGCGGGGGGATCGGCATGCCCATTCTCGCCAGCATCCTCACCGCGTGGCTGACATTACTGAGCAGGACGTGGCGGCCCATCGTCCTGGTGGGCGGCGCTGCCCTCGTTTCCACAACTGCCACCACCCTCGGCAAGCGACTGGTCGGCAGGACCCGTCCGGACCATTCGGAGGCGGTGCCGCCCTATGAGACCACACCGTCCTTCCCGAGCGGACACACGCTGAACACAACTGTGGTGATAGGCGTCCTGGTCTATCTGATGTGCCTCCAGTTCCAAATCCTGTGGGCTAGGATCGCCGCGATAACGGCCGGAGCCATCTTCATCATCGCCATGGGCCTGAGCAGGGTTTTCCTGGGACACCATTGGCTGACCGATGTGATGGCCGGCTGGTTCCTTGGCCTTGCGTGGGTGTCCATGGTGATCCTCGCCCACCGGCTGTTCCACCTGATACGCCGCCGCGAGCACGCGGGCCCTGCGCCCACGTTTGAACACCCCGTCCTCCGCGAGGACCACACCGGGGAGCCGGAGGCCAGCGGCGAAGTGCCGGGGAGGGGGCCGGCGGCCGGGTGATAGTTTTGACCAATGCGCACTCTCGTTGTGGACCACCCGCTGGTCGCCCATAAGCTCACTGTCCTCCGCGACAAAAACACTCCGTCCCCGGTCTTCCGGCAGCTGACGGAGGAGCTGGTGACGCTCCTCGCCTACGAGGCAACGCGCGAGGTCCGCACCGAGCCCGTCACCATCGAAACGCCCGTCAGCACCACCGTGGGCACGGCGTTCACCAAGCCCACCCCGCTGGTGGTGCCCATCCTGCGCGCGGGCCTTGGAATGCTCGAGGGCATGACCAAGCTCGTCCCCACAGCTGAAGTGGGCTTCCTCGGCATGGCCCGTGACGAGGAAACCCTGGACATCATCACGTACGCCGAGCGCCTGCCTGAGGACCTTACCGACCGGCAGATCTTCGTCCTGGACCCCATGCTGGCCACCGGCGGGACGCTGCGCGAAGCCATCAAGTTCCTGTTCAAGCGCGGCGCCTCTGATGTCACCTGCATCTGCCTGCTTGCCGCTCCGGAAGGACTGGCGAAGCTGGAGGAAGAACTCTCCGGCGCCAACGTCACCATCGTGCTGGCCTCCATCGACGAAAGGCTCAACGAGAAGTCCTACATCGTTCCCGGCCTCGGCGACGCAGGCGACCGGCTGTACGGCATCGCAGGCTAAAGCCAGGCCTTTCCTGTTCCCGGCCGCAGGGCTAGCCTGTGCGGATGGACTGGAAACTGGAACTTGTGTTTGTCCCTGTGTCCGACGTGGACCGGGCCAAGGATTTCTACGTCAACAAGGTGGGGTTCAATGCCGATTTCGATCAGCGGCCCACGGACTCCATCCGCTTTGTCCAGCTGACTCCTCCCGGCTCGGCCTGCTCCATCTGCATCGGGGAAGGGCTCACGGACGCGCCTCCGGGTACCGGCTCGAACCTCCAGCTCGTGGTCAGCGACATCCAGGCTGCCTACGAGCACCTGAAGGGCAACGGGGTGGACGTGAGCGAAGTGGACGTGCAGGACTGGGGCCATTTTGTGTACTTCGCGGATCCGGACGGGAACCGGTGGGCCGTCCAGTACATCCCCGGCCGGGACGCGGGGGAGCAGCAGAAGTAGGTTACTGCATCCCGCCTAGTACCAGTTGTTCGACAAGTGGAAGTTCAGTGCACCACACGGCGACTGGTAGCGCTCCTGGATGTAGTTCAGGCCCCAGTTGATCTGCGTGCGGTAGTTGGTGAGGTAGTCGGCTCCGGCGCTGGCCATCTTCTCAGCCGGCAGGGACTGGACGATGCCGTAGGCGCCGCTGCTCGGGTTGGTGGCCGTGGTGGTCCAGTCCGATTCCTTGGTCCAGAGGGTCTGCAGGCACTGCATCTGGTCCGGAGCCCAGCCATAGGAAGCCAGCTGGCCTGCGGCGTACGCCTGGGCGCCTGCGGGATCATTAACCGCGACGACGGGCGCGGGCTCGGGTGCCGGGGCCGGAGCGGGTTCCGGCGCAGGAGCCGGTGCGGGCTCGGCAACGGGAGCAGGTTCGGCTGCCTGCGGGACAACGTTGATCTGCTCGGCTGCGGGCTCAGGCGCAGGGTTGGCCCGGATTTCGCTCTGCTCCATGCTCAGCTTGGAATGGGACTCCGAAGCCTGCGCCCCGGTGGCTGCCACGCGGGCACCCGTGTCGGTGGCCTGGCCCGCAGCGCCAACTCCAACAAGGAGGGCGCAGGATGCTGCCAGCAGCCCGGCGCGCCGGCCGACGGAGGGGAATTTGCCTGCTGCACGCGTGGAGCGTGCATCCGTGCCTGAATTCGGGCGTGGTTTTACAAGGAACTTCGACATAATAGATCGCCTCTCACACCTGCGGAGTTAGCTGTCGGGTTCGGATGAGGGCATCCGGCCGCACGGAAAAAACACGTGCAGGCTTAACCCCAAGGGCAGTCAGTGCCCGGGACGGTGGGTCCCCCGCCTCTGCCGTTGTTCAAGAGGAATCCGGGAAGTGGCAGAGCTTGGCGTCAACCCGGGATATGCGGCCCGAACGGGGACCGCACCCATTCGACGGTACAGGAGTTCAGCGCATAAGTCACATTTTGGTAACGGAGGTCACGATGACGGCGCGCCGCCTTGTGCCATTCCCCGCATGAGGGGTAGCCGCAGGGCGAACTGCGTGCGGCCGGGTTGCGACGTCACCGTTACCCGTCCGCCGTGGGCCTCAACAATGGACTCGACGATGGACAAGCCCAAACCGCTGGTTCCTTCAGCGGCGGACGCGCCGGGCGCGCTGGTCCCCGCACGTGCCGCGTCTGCGCGGGCAAACCGGGCGAAGACCTGGTCCACGAACTCCGGCGGTATGCCGCCGCCGTCGTCCGTTACGGTCACCACTGCGGCGCCCTCCGGCGTTTTCCGCACCCCCGTTACCACCGTGGTTCCCGGAGGGGTGTGCTTGCGGGCGTTGGAGAGCAGGTTCATCAGCACCTGCCGCAGCTGGGACGGATCCCCGTTCACCACCACCGGCTCGTCGGGGAGCTCCAGCCGCCAGGTGTGCCCTGGCGCCATGACCTTCTCATCGCTGACGCCTTCCACCACCAGCTGGGTCAGGTCCACCTCGGCAAGCTTCAGCGGCTGGCCCTCGTCGAGCCGCGCGAGCAGCAGGAGATCCTCCACCAAAGCGGTCATCCGTTCCGACTGGCTTTGCACCCGTGCCAGCGACTTCTCCCCGTCCGGAGTGAAGTTTTCCGTCATTCTCATCAGTTCGGTGTAGCCGCGGATGGCGGTCAGCGGCGTGCGCAGCTCATGGGAGGCGTCAGCCACGAACTGCCGGACCTTGGTCTCGCTCTTCTGCCGCGCCTGCAGCGCATTCGCAACGTTGTCCAGCATGAGGTTCAGCGCGTGCCCCACGCTGCCCACCTCAGTTCCAGGGTTGGAGTTCGACGGCGGGACGCGAACGGCGAGTGCCACCTCGCCGGCGTCCAGGGGCAGCTGCGAAACCCGGGTGGCCACCTCGGAGAGCTGTTCAAGGGGCTTCATGGTGCGGCGGATCAGGACCGTGCCCACCAGCCCGATCAGGAGCAACCCGCCCAGCGAGACGAACACGAAGGTCCACACCAGGGACGTCAGCGTGCTCTCCTTGGCGGCCAGGGGGAGCCCTGTGACCAGGACGTCGCCGAAACTGGTCTTGACCGCAATCAGCCGGTAGTCACCGTTTGAGAGCGTGCGGTCAACGGGCCGGGCATCGGTGGCCAGTGCGAGCAGGACCTGCTTGTCCTCGGAGGACAGCGCAGAGCGCGTAGTGTCCGGGGCCAGGAAGCCGGCGCTGTTGACCTGGCCGTTGAGGATGCGGGCGTTCAGTGTTCCCACGCTTTGTCCGCGGGAATCCAGGGGGTCCCTGCCGTTGAAGCCGCCGGAGGGAGGCCGGCCGGGATCGTTGGAGCGGGCTGCGGCCTGGCTCAGTTGCTCGTCCAGCTGGCGGGTGAGGAAGGAGTCCATCGAGGCGTAGCTGGCTACGCCCACCGCACCGCAGATGGCGATCAACAGCGCCATGGCCAGCAGGATAAGGCGTGTGCGCAAGTGCCAGGTGGCGGGTTTGAGCCAGCTCCGGGGCTGCGGCTCCGCGGTGTGCACGGAGGTCATGGCGCGCCTACTCCGCCGGCTTGATGACGTACCCGGCGCCCCGCACGGTGTGGATCATGGGAGGGTGCACGGCGTCCACTTTCTTGCGCAGGTAGGAGATGTAGAGTTCCACGATGTTTGCCTGCCCGCCGAAGTCGTAGTTCCACACCCGGTCCAGGATCTGGGCCTTGCTGATGACGCGCTTTGGGTTCTCCATGAGGTAGCGCAGCAGCTCGAACTGGGTGGCCGTCAGCTGGAGCTCCTCGCCCGCGCGGGTCACCTCCCGGGTGTCGACGTTGAGCACAAGGTCTCCCACTACCAGTTCCGCAGTGTCCATGGCGGCAACTCCGGAGCGCTGGACCAGCCGGTGCAGCCGCAGCAGGACTTCCTCCATGCTGAAGGGTTTGGTCACATAGTCGTCGCCGCCGGCAGCGAGGCCCACGATCCTGTCCTGGACCGCGTCTTTGGCGGTCAGGAAAAGCGCGGGAACCTCGGGTGCGAAAGCGCGGATCCTGTTCAGGACCTCGACGCCGTCGAACCCTGGAATCATGACGTCCAATACCAGGACGTCGGGGCGGAAGTCCTTGGCCAGCTTCACCGCTTCCGGGCCGTCGGCAGCTACTGCCACGGACCAGCCCGCCATGCGCAGCCCCATGCTCATGAGTTCAGAGAGGCTGGGTTCGTCATCCACGACGAGGGCCCTGATGGGGGAGCCGTCCGGATGGGTGAGTTTGGGGAGGTTGTTTGTCATGGAGTGCGACGTGGCCATGGGACAACTTTCCGATTATTGGTTTAAGCCCGGCTATGGCATTCCTGTGACCAAGCTGTGAA
Organism: Pseudarthrobacter sp. GA104; assembly: GCF_009741265.1. Classification (GTDB taxonomy): domain Bacteria; phylum Actinomycetota; class Actinomycetes; order Actinomycetales; family Micrococcaceae; genus Arthrobacter. The sequence goes on along the minus strand of NZ_WOWL01000001.1, from coordinate 1,461,208 downwards.
TCCCAGCCTAGCGAGCTGGATGCCGGAAATGCGGCTGCTCCTGCGTGGCCGCTGCTGCGGGATTGCCGTCGCGCGGCAGTTTTCCGGGAAAATTTCTTGTCCGAAAACGCGGGCGGCTGGACACGCCAGCAAGGCGGTGAGTGGGATTTCCCTATCAGTCCCAGTCTTGAATATTTTCGACGGGAAGCGCCATGCTGTCGAACAAAATTCTGCCTAGGGGCGGAATCGGACGCCTCCAAGGGATAACAAGCGTTATTTTTATGGCTCCGCCAGAATCGTGATTTGCGGCACATTAGCCCAGTTCGTCTCATTATGCGGACGATCGCGTCCATTGTTACTTGCAAGTTGGCATTGTTACGCTGCACACTTCCAATGTGAACAAGAACTCAACAGCACCTGCAGACGCAGAATATTGGCCCAGCACATCCGCTGCTGCCGACATGCGCTGTTGTCGAATGCACGCCTGACCTTCCCACCCTCCGAAGTTCTTAGGCATTCGCCCCCAGCCCAGCGTCGGGCGCCCCTCCCCAGTTCGCTTTATGGGGAAACCCAGCATTCGGGCCGTGATGACGGCCATTCACATTGAGGTAAGCACTTATGTCAGTTGCATCCGGATACGTCCACATCTCTGTCCGTAACGCCGCCAAGGCGGGCCAGCAGACCGGCCTCCGCCCCGGCTTCGGCCCCCGCCCTGCCCTTGCTCCCTCTGCTTCCGGAAGCAACTTTCCCGCCCAGGGCTACGCGCCCCAGGGCTATAACCCCAATTCCTACGGGCAGCTCCGTGCCGTCCAGCCTGCCGAGGCGGCACCGATGACGGCCCCCACTCCCGTAGTGGCCGGTCCGGCTGCTGTCCGGCCTGTCGCCAATGACAACGTCGCCCGCGGATTCGTGCTCTACATGGGCATCGACGAGGAAACCGCGGCAGCCGCCGGGACCTCCATCGCCAAGCTGGCCCAGGAAATCCGCGCCTACGCCCAGTCCCTGGTGTCCGGGGCCGAAAGCTACGCAGCCGTCGCCGTGGCCCCCGCAGGTACTCCCGGTTCCGCGCTCGACGTCGTCCGTTCCACGTTCGGTGACCCCACCGTCAACAACCGCCCGCGCACTGAGGCCACGCGTCCCGCGCAGGCCCAGGAGCCGCGCCCGTCCGGTGTCCTGATCGACCTCGCTCGCCGCGAAGTCCACCTGGACGGCGAGTCCCTCAACCTGACGTTCAAGGAGTTCGAGCTCCTGAACTACCTTGTGGAGAACGGAACCCGCACCGTGGGCCGCGATGAGCTCCTGGAAGGCCTCTGGCGCAACGCCGAAGAGGTCCCCAACGAGCGCACCATCGACGTCCACATCCGCCGGCTGCGCTCCAAGCTGGGCCGCCTCGCCAACACCGTGCGCACCGTCCGCGGCCAGGGATACCGGTTCTACGAGCACCCCGAAGTGGTTGTCTGGGCCGCTCCGGAATACTCGATCTAGCACTAACCTCAAGGCCGCGCTCTCTGCGTATGTGCCCTCCGTGCCTGGCTTGGGCGGCGGGCTATAGGCTAGGGCCATGAGTGGGCACCATCTTCGACGGCTTGTGATCATGCGCCATGCCAAGGCCGACTGGCCGGGCGGGGTGGCCGACCACGAGCGTCCGCTGGAGGAGCGCGGCCACCGGGAGGCGCCCCTGGCCGGCCGCTGGCTGCTCAAGCACAACATCGTCCCGGACTTCATCCTCTGCTCCAGTGCCCTGCGGACCAGGCAGACCTGCACCTGGGTATGCTCGGAGCTGGGGGACAAAGCGCCCACCCCCAAGCTTGAGGACGGGCTGTACGCTGCCTCAGCACTTCGGATGCTGACGGTCATCAACCACGTTCCGGCCACCGTGACCACGTTGATGGTGATTTCACACCTGCCGGGGGTCCAGGACCTGGCAATGCACCTCGCCTCGCGGGATTCCGACCACCATGCCTACATGGACGCTGCCACCCGGTACCCCACCAACGCCCTCACCGTCCTGGAGACGGAGAAATCCTGGGCCGAACTGGACGGACAGGACGCCCGCATCACCAAGTTCAAGGTTCCCCGGGCCCACTAACCTGGCGCCCATCCTGCCGGGCCGGCAGGAGTCACCGGCGCGGCGTGGTTTTGGCCCCCGTTTTCGGCGGCGTCCTGGCAGGGGAAGCGGACGACGACGGGCGGTTGGCTGCGCTTGAAGGCACCCGCGCGGGCGCGCGGAGGCCCCCGGCCTGCTGGGCCGGTTTGCGCTGGGCTGTTCCCTTGGCGGCCGGCCTGCCCGCCGTCGTCCGGCCTTTCACGGAAGCGTCCCTGCTGGCCGTGCCCCTGCTTGTTGTGTTCCTGCCTGCCGTGCCCTTTGTTGCCGTGCCCTTTCTGCCGGGGCCCCGTCCAGCCGTACTCCGTCCAGCCGTGCCTGTCCGCGACAGCGCGTGCAGCCGGCGCCCGCGGGGCCAGGCCGCACCGACGAACAGCACGAGCAGGGTAACCACGGCTGCAGTGGCAGCGCCGAAAAAGTAGTTGTCGGGGTCGTCAGTGGGCAACGGCGTTCCGACGAACGAGGACTGGCCGGCGAAAGCCAGTTCCCACGTGCTGACGAAGGCGAGGGAAAAGCCGATGGTGAGGCTGGTGCCCGCGCATGCTACGAGCAGGGCAAGGCGCCGCCCCCGGTTCAGGATCTCCGTGATGCAGGCCAGGCATGCCAGCGCCAGGACACCGAGGAACGCAATGAATACCGGCTCGGCGAGCGTCATCCCGGTCAGCACCAGCAGGCCGGCCGCAACAACACCGGAAATAACCGCGAACTTTCCGCTCTTCCCCATGGGTCCAATCATCCCTGAGCTGAGGGTTGCTTCAGCACGTAGCCGCGCATGATGGCCATGATTGCTGCAACGCTTTGGTCACGCGTCCGCTCGGGGTGGTATGTCTGGCGGTCCAGTCCCACCACGAAGCAGGCCCCGAAAATGGCGGTTTCCAGGCTGCCCCGGGAAACCGACGGGTCCACCGGGTATGCCTGCGCCACCTTCTCCACTGCCTCCCCGATCACGCCGAGCAGCTCGCCGCGAAGGACGGCGAAGGTGCCCTGCCACTCGCTGGGCGTACGCCAGTTTTCGCTGACCCAGAGGCGCGCGAAGGACGGGTAGTCCGCCATGAAGTCCAGGGCCTGTCCGATCATTGCCTCCATGGCCAGCAGCGGGTCGCTTGCCCGGGAGCCGCCAGCCCCGGCTCGGCCCCCGGGCTGGCCTGCTCCCTGTTCCGGTGCTCCCAGGAGGCGGGCCTTCAGGATGTCCACCCCATGCCGCAGCAGCTGCGCGATGAGCTCCGACTTGCTGCCGAAGTTGTAGTAGACGGTTCCCTTGGAGACGCCTGCCGCAGCGGCGATCTCATCAACCGTGACGCCGGCCGCACCCCGCTCGCCGATGAGTTCCATGGACGCCTCGAAGAGTTTCTGGCGCGTAGCGGTAGTCCGGGCGGTGCGCAGGCTCTTCGCCGCTCCCGGTGGTTCCGTGCTCATACCGCAATCTCAGGTTTCAGCGTCTTCAGGGTCCAGTACTTATTCCGGCGCACCGCAACCGTGGACATGGCCGCGCCCAGGGCGGTATAGCCCACCAGGCCCAGGACCGTGGGTGCGATCATGGTCAGGTCCCCGCCATAGACCAGGTGCCGCATCCCGGCCACTACATAGCCCATGGGCAGGACCTCATGCACCACGTGGAGCGGCTGCGGGGTGGTTTGCCACGGGAAGGTCCCGCCGGAGGACACCAGCTGCAGGACCAGTAGGATGAGCACCACGAGTTTCCCCGGAGAGCCGAGCAGCGCCACAACGCCTTGGATGAGGGCACTGAACGCCATTGCTGCGGCCAGCATAAAGAACCACATCAGGACAGGGTGGGCGGGATTGAGCCCCAGGGCAAGATTCACGACCAGGGTAAGGAGGGTTGCCTGCACCGCCGAGACCGCCAGGAACGGGAGCCAGCCGCCCAGTGCGATCTTCCAGGACGCCGCATTGGACGCCAGCGCCCGCTGGGTGATGGGACGCATTGCCTGGACCAGCATGAAGATGCCGATCCACAGCGCGAGGGCGAGGAAGAACGGTGCCAGCCCGGCCCCGTAGGACTCGGCCTTGGCCTGTGAGACGTTGCTGACCGCCACAGGGTCTGCCATGACGCGGGAGATGTTGCTCTTCTGGGCGTCATCGGGGTTGGGCACCTGCCCGGCGCCTTTGCCGATTTCGTCCGCCAGCGTGCGTGACCCGCCCGCTGCCGTCCCGGCACCATTCATCAGCTGGGCCGCCCCGGCATCCACACTGCTTGCTCCGTCAGCAAGACGGCCGGCCGCGTCGAGCGCGGCCTGTTCTCCGGTGGCCAGTGCGGCAGCCCCGGTGTGCAGCTGGTCGGCGCCGGACGAAGCCTGCGACACGGCGTCCCTCAGTGCCGGCGTGCCGGCGGCGAGCTGCGCCGCGCCGGCACTGACAGACTGTGCCCCGTCCGCCAGTTGCTGGATCTGGGCGGCATCTGCCTGGATTCCCGTTTTGGCTGCAGCCATTGGGCTCGAGCCGGCTGTGGCGTCGAAGTCGGCCAGGATGCTGTCGGCCTGCTCCTGCGTAAGGACGCCTGCCGCGATAAGCCTGCTGTTTGATTCCAGCACCCGTGTCCGGAGCCCCTGGTCTGCGGCTTCCAGCTGGGCTGCAACGTTCTGCACCTTGGCGTTCAGCTGCGCGTTTCCGGCTGCCACCTGGGCTGCCCCGGCGGCGAGGGTACGGGAATCGGTGGGCAGCGTGGACGTCTTGTCCTTGAGCGTGGAGAGTCCGCTGCTGAGCTGGCCTGCGCCGTCGGTCAGCTCGTTGGCGCCGTCGCGCAGCTTGGCCTGCCCGGCATAAAGCCCGCCGGCGCCGTTGCTCAGCTCGGAGGTGCCCTCATGGAGGGCGGCGGCTCCGTCGCGGAGCTGCGCCACGCCGTCCGCCACCTGGCCCGCGCCGTCTGCCGCCTTGACCATCTGTGCGTGGATGGTGCCAAAACCCGTCAGCAGCTGGTTGGCCGTTTCCTCGCCCACCTCCGTGGCAACGGTGCTGTGGACGGCGGTGGTGAGTTTATCCACGATGGTGCTCAGGAGGTAGTTGTTGGCATCGTTGGTGGTGACGTTCAGCATTGCCTGGCTGGCGGAATCAAAACTGCCGGGGGAGACCAGGTTGGCCGAAAAGTCCCGCGGAATTTTCAGTGCGAACGCGTATTCACCGCTGCTGACTCCTTGGTCCGCCTCTTCCGTGGTGGCTACGGGTATCCAGTGGAACACGTTGCCGTCCACCAGGCTGTCCGCCACCTTCGCTCCCGCGTCAAGCCGCGTTCCGTCGCTGGCCGGGGCTCCGGCGTCCTCAACAACAAGGGCTGCGTCGACGTGGTCGAGGTTGCCATAGGGATCCCAGTTTGCGTAGAGGTAGACGGCGCCGTACAGCAGGGGGACCATGGTCAGCGCGAGTATGGTCAGCTTCGGCAGCAGCCCGCCGGTCATCCTCTTGAGTTCGGAGCGGGCCAGCCGCAGTATCGTCATTTGGCAACCTCTGTTTCGAGTTCAGCAGTTTCCGCGGCATCCCCCGTGGCGGCGTTGCCGATGGCAACGCTTGGTCCGTTCCACGACGGCGGGAGGGCGCCAACAGTGGCGACGACGGCGAGCGGCCGTCCGCCGTCGAACGCCAGCCGCTGGAGCCGCGGCAGCCACTCGGAGTCACCGTGCCGGTCGGGGGAATCGACCACCAGCAGGTCCGTGCGCGGATTGGCCAGCGCCAGCGCGGTCAGGAGCTCGAGCCGCCGGCCCGGATCCAGTTGCTCGGTCCAAAGGCCGGCGATGTCCTCGAAGCTGTTCACCTTCAGCCACGGACTGCTGAGCAGGGCGCCCCGGTAGCGGCGCGGGATCAGGGCCAGGTCCTCCGTGACAAGGTCCCGGACGCTGAGGTGCTGCTCCGGCTCGTTGACGCCCGGGGAGTCCACCAGGGCGCTCGCCAGCCGGCGCGGCTTGACCCGCTCGCTGCCGTCCCAGGTGATGCGGCCTCCGGTTGCCTTCATCCTGCCGCTGAGGACCAGCGCAAGGGCCGTGCGGTGGTCCTGCCGTCCGCCGGTGGCCAGCAGGAGTTCACCGCGGTTAACGTGGAGGGAAGTGGCCGGAAGCAGGGGGTCCCTGCGCCCCCTGACCGAGAGCAGCTGAGCTGAGAGCAAGATTGGCCTTTCGCAGAATGCGTCCAGCTCCAGCCTAACTAAACTGACCGGTCAGTTCAAATAGCGGCTGGTTCGACGCCCTACAGGCCGTATTTCTCCAGGAGCCGCAGCCAAACCTCACTGATCGTGGGGTAGGAGGGGACCGCATGCCACAGCCGGTCAAGCGGGACCTCGCCCACGACGGCGACCGTTGCGGCGTGCAGGAGCTCGGCGACGTCCGGGCCGGCGAACGTGGCGCCCAGCAGTACCTTCCGGTCCTCGTCGACCACCAGCTGCGCCCACCCCTCATAGTTCTCCGAATGCAGTGAAGACCCGGCCACCTGGATGGGGAGTTCCACCGAAGAGGCGTTGTAGCCGTCCTCGCGGGCACTTTCCAGCGTGCGGCCTACGGTGGCAACCTCAGGATCGGTAAAGACGACGTTGGGTACGGCATACTGGTTGGCGGTCTGGGAATAGCGGCTCCAGTCTGCCGGCCGCCCGGTCAGTTCGCCCTTGGCCCGGGCCGTGATGGCATCGCCCGTCGCCCGTGCCTCGTACTTGCCCTGGTGCGTCAGCAGGTTCTTGCCCGCCGCGTCACCCACGGCATACAGCCACGGGTCGTCGCCCGGGATGCCCTCCACCAGGCCGGAACTATCCGTACTGAGGCTCAGGCGGCCGTGGCTGTCCGGCTCGATGCCGACGCTTTCCAACCCCAGACCCTCAAGGGCGGGGTGCCTGCCCGTGGAGACGAGGACCTTGTCAGCGATGACCGTTGACCCGCCGGCCAACTGCAAACTGAAGGTGCCGTCGTCGTTCGCAGTGATGCCCTCCGTTGCGGTATTGAGCCGGATGTCCACGCCGTCCGCCCGCAGGCCCGCGGCAACCAGGCTGGCTGCCTCCTCCGGATAGTTCCCCAGCAGCCTGCTGCGCGCCACGAGCGTCACGGCGGATCCGAGGCGGGCGAATGCCTGGGCCAGCTCCGTGCCGGCAACACCCCCGCCCAGGACAGCCAGCCGCTCCGGAATTTCGCTGGCGGAGGTGGCGTCCCGGGTTCCCCAGACCTGCACGTCCTCAAGCCCTTCGATCGGGGGCATGTTCGGCATTGACCCTGTGGCCAGCACCACCGCGTGTCGCGCCCGCAGCAGGTGGGAGGTGCCGTCCAGCCCCGCAACCTGGACCGCCTTGGGAGCCGTAAGCCAGGCATGGCCCCTGATGAGGTCGATGCCGGAGTCCTTGACCCAGGCAACCTGGCTGTCATCCTGCCAGTTGGACGTGAAATGGTCCCTGCGCTTGAGCACTGCTGCAGCATCCAGGGTCCGTGTGACGGCCTCTTTGGCACCCGGCGTCGTCTGCGCAGAGTGCAGCGCCGTTCCGGGCCGAAGCAGGGCCTTTGACGGCATGCATGCCCAGTAGGAACACTCGCCGCCCACCAGCTCCGCCTCCACCAGCACCACGGAGAGGCCGCCCTGGACGGCGCGGTCCGCAACGTTTTCCCCCACGGCGCCTGCGCCGATCACCACAACGTCAAATTCCTGCTTCACAGGCTCGGGCATCATGGGGACAGCCTACGCCCGGGACAATGCGGACGTGGTTAACGCAAAAGGTCCGCACCGGCGAACCGGTGCGGACCTTGTTGGTGCGCCCAAAGGGATTCGAACCCCTGACCTTCTGTTCCGTAGACAGACGCTCTATCCAGCTGAGCTATGGGCGCATTCCGTGTTCCTGGAGAAGAACCGCTCTCCCTGAACCTCGAATTACTTTACGCGAGGGTTGGCTGGGATGCCAAATCGAGGGGCGTGTAATCTCGGCTACTAGACCGGTATAGGTGACCTTCGTCACTTTGTCGTAGGATTTCAGCCTAAAGTTCCTTGATTTCCCGCGGAATTACATTTCTGTGGCCTCAAATCGTCAGCATACGTCCCAAAAACCCCAGTGGTCCGGACCATAGCATTTAGGACACACCGATGAACCCGAGGAAGGGAACCGAAATGGGCGATCTGGCGCAGAAGCCGCTGCTTGAGAAAGCACCCACCACACATGCCGGTCTGCTGGCGTGGGTCGAAGAGGTTGCAGAGCTAACGCAGCCGGACCGCATCTACTGGGTGGACGGGTCCGAAGAGGAAAACACCCGGCTGACCGATGAGCTGGTGGCAGCCGGCACCCTGACACGGCTGAACCAGGATCTCTTTCCGAATTCCTTCGCTGCCTTCTCCGACCCCGCAGACGTAGCCCGCGTTGAGGAGCAGACGTTCATCTGCTCGGAAAACAAGCGCGACGCCGGGTTCACCAACAACTGGATGGCTCCCGCCGAGATGAAGGAAAAGCTGCGCGGGTTGTTCGCCGGCTCCATGCGCGGCCGCACCATGTACGTCATCCCCTTCGTCATGGGCCACCTTGAGGCTGAGGACCCCAAGTTCGGCGTCGAGATCACGGACAGCGCCTACGTTGTTGCCTCCATGCGGATCATGGCCAACATCGGAACCGCGGTGCTGGACAAGATCACCGAGACCAACGCGTTCTTCGTCCCTGCCCTGCACTCGCTGGGGGCCCCGCTGGAACCCGGCCAGGCCGACGTCGCATGGCCCTGCAACCCGGACAAGTGGATTGTCCACTTCCCCGAGGAACGGTCCATCTGGTCCTTCGGCTCGGGCTACGGCGGCAACGCCCTCCTGGGCAAGAAGTGCTACGCCCTCCGCATCGCCTCCGTGATGGCCCGCGACGAAGGATGGCTGGCTGAGCACATGCTCATCCTCAAGCTCACCTCGCCGGAGAAGAAGTCGTACTACCTGTCGGCGGCCTTCCCGTCGGCCTGCGGCAAGACCAACCTGGCCCTCCTGGATCCCACCATTGAAGGCTGGGAAGTCGAGACCCTCGGCGATGACATCACCTGGATGCGGATCGGCAAGGAAGGCGAACTGCGCGCCACCAACCCGGAGGCCGGCCTGTTCGGTGTCGCTCCGGGCACCGGCTGGGGCACCAACCCCAACGCCATGCGCGCCATCGCCAAGGGCCACAGCATCTTCACCAACGTGGCCCTCACGGACGACGGGGGCGTGTGGTGGGAGGGCATGACGGACGACGTTCCGGCCCATCTCACCGACTGGGAGGGCAACTCCTGGACTCCGGATTCGGACAAGCCTGCCGCCCACCCGAACTCCCGGTTCTGCACGCCCATCTCCCAGATCGACATGCTGGCCGAGGAATACTACAGCCCCGAAGGCGTGGAGCTTTCCGCCATCCTCTTCGGCGGCCGCCGCAAGACCACGGTTCCCCTGGTGACCCAGGCCCGCAGCTGGACAAACGGCATCTTCATGGGCTCCACGCTCTCCTCGGAGACCACGGCCGCCGCAGCCGGCCAGGTGGGCAGGCTCCGCCGCGACCCCATGGCCATGCTCCCGTTCATCGGCTACGACGCCGGCGACTACCTCAAGCACTGGATCAGTGTTTCCGGGAAGGCCAACCCCGAGCGGCTGCCGCACATCTTCCTGGTGAACTGGTTCCGCCGCACCGCCGACGGCGGCTTCGCCTGGCCGGGCTTCGGGGACAACGCCCGGGTCCTGAAATGGGCCATCGAGCGTATCGAGGGCAAGGCCGCTGCCGTGGAGACGCCTATCGGCTACGTTCCCACCGGTGACTCGCTGGACCTCACGGGCCTGGACCTTACCCACGCACACGTGGAGGAGGCTGTCCGCGTGGACCGGGAGGAATGGGACGCCGAGCTGGCGTCCATCGAGGACTGGTACGCGCAGTTCGGCGATTCACTCCCGGACGCGCTGCGTGCCGAGCTGGAAGCCCTGAAGGAACGCATGGCTGACCACAGCTGACCAGCCGGCATCAAGCAGGCATAACGACGGCGGCGCCGCACCTTTTGGGAAAAAGGTGCGGCGCCGCCGTCGTTCCCCCACCGGCCCGCCATCGATTGCTCCGCACCTGTCGTTATGGAACTCCAAAACGACAGGTACGGAGCAATCGATTCAGCTGGCGAGCCAGATGTCGGGGCCGAACACTTCGTAGTGGATCCGGGTGGCCGGGATGCCGGCGTTGATGGCTTCGTTGCGGATGTTCTTCATGAACGGCAGCGGGCCGCACAGGTACAGGGACGCATCCGCCGGCAGATCCACCTCACGCAGGGACATGAAACCTTCCCTGGCTCCGTCCACGGGCTCTTCGAGCCACAGCTGAAGCTCGGCGCCGTCCAGGCGCTCGACGTCGTCCGTCATCTGGCTGCGCAGCGCCCAGCTGTCCAAGGTGCTTTCCGCGTGGAGCACCAGCACCTGCCGTTCGGACCCGGCCTCTGCCAGGGACCGAAGGATGGAAGCGGTGGGGGTGCAGCCGATGCCCGCGGACGCCAGCACCACCGGCCCGTCGCCCTCCTTGAGGGTGATCTCGCCGTAGGGGTTGGAGATCTCCAGGACGTCGCCAACCTGCACGTTGTTGTGGAGCACGGGGGAGACCTCGCCGCCGTCGTCAAGCTTGGTGGTGAAGCTTCGGCTGGTGCCGGCCTCGTCGGAGAGCGAGTACTGGCGCACCTGGCGAAGGCCTTCCGGCAGGGTCACCTTGACGCTGATGTACTGGCCGGGAAGGGCCGGGGTGACCGGGGTGTCGTCGGCCGGTTCGAGGGTGAAGGTCATGGAGCCTGCGCCGGCGGGGGTCTTGGCCGCCACGCGCCACGGCATCCACATCCGGTCATTGGCCTGGGCGGCGTAGAGGCCCTTTTCGAGCTTGATCAGGGCATCGGCCATCAGCCAGTACACCTCGGTCCAGGCTTCCGCGATTTCCGGGGTGATGACCTCCGCCAGGTCCTCGGCGATCGCGGCGAAGAGGTGCTCGTAGACCACCTGGTACTGCGGTTCGGTGATGCCCAGGGAAGCGTGCCGGTGGGCAATGCGGGAGAGGACGGTCTCGGGAAGGGTGCCCGGGTTGTTGACCAGGTGGGTGGCGAAGGCCGCGATACTGCCTGCCAGCGCCTGCTGCTGGTTGCCGGAGCGCTGGTTGGAGCGGCTGAACAGGCCGTCCAGGAGTTCGGGGTGGGCGGCGAACAGGCGGGCGTAGAAATTGGGGGTGATAGCGCCGATCCGGGATCCGACGAGGGGCAGCGTTGCTTCAATGACGGGGCGGGATTTTTCCGAGAGCATGGGAACTCCTGAGGTAGTGACCGGGGCCTTCGTCCGGCCTTTGCGAATACCTGCATTCAAAATGCTGGTTTTCATACCCAATTTCTACATGTTGTAGAAGATGGAAGCAAATCGCCCGGTAATACAGGCCTGGCCCGGGTATCAGAGCCCCGGGCGGAGACCGATCATGCTGAAGACCGGGGCCATTTGGCCGGACACGGGGAGGTCCGCAATGTTGACGGAATCGAGTTCGTGGTAGAACGCCTCGCGTGCCCGGGACAGCGCGGAGCGGAGCCGGCATTCGTTGATCAGGGGGCAGTTCCCGCCGGGAGCCACGCAGTCTGCCGCGTCGGTCCGGGTATCGAGCTGCCGCAGGACCTGCCCCACGGTGGCATTGCGGCCGGCGTGGCTGAGGCGGGAGCCGCCGGTCCGGCCGCGGACCACCTCGAGATATCCGAGGGTGCGCAGCTTCGCCATGGCTTTGCTGACGTGGTTGTAGGGCGTCCCTACGGAGTCGGCGATGTTCTGCGTGGTCAGCAGGGCACCCGCGGGAGCTGCCGCAAGCACCATGAGGGCGCGCAGGCTGACGTCGGCGAAGGCGTTGATCTTCATGGCGGCGCGGCCGGTCTAGTCCACCCAGATCGCGGGCTCGCTGGCGTCGGCCGCCAGCTCCCCAAATTCCCATGTCTGGGTGCCCGCGTTCGCCGAGTAAGGCAGCACGGCAGCAAAGACAGAGCCGTCGCGGTGCTCCGCCGCCACGTGGATGGCGTCCGAGTCCTCCTCCACCAGCAGGATGTCGCAGACCACGGCGGCAGCCCGGAAGTCCTCCCGGTTCTGCCGCAGCAGGGCTGTGAGGTCGCTGATCATGGCGTCGGCATCAAAGTCGCCGTCCGAACCTTCCGCGGCATCTGCCGGCGAGACGGCCACCAGCCGCACCTCGCCGTCGTTCTGGACGGTCAGGGCGAAGGGCAGGAAGCCGCCGCTGCGGTGGAGTTGCTCCTGGGCGGCACTGACGCCCGTGCCCAGGAGGTTCTCCAGATCCGTGGCGGTGGCTTCCGGCACCGAGCCGCGCCAGGAGCCCTGTTCTTCGGAGCCCGGCTCCGGGGACTGTGTCACGCTTGCCTACGCCCGGACAATCGACAGGACCCGGTCCCGGACCCGTTCCATGGTGGCGCGGTCGGTCGCCTCGGCGTTGAGCCGGAGGAAAGGTTCGGTGTTGGACGGACGCAGGTTGAACCAGTAGCTGCCGTCATTGGCCGTGAACGTGCTGCCGTCCAGGGTGTCGATGGTGATGTCCTCGTCCGCGAAGGCAGCGCGTACGCGCTCGACGGCGGCGGGCTTGTCGTCGACCTCGGAGTTGATCTCGCCCGAGCTGACGTACGGCTCGTACTCGCGGCCCAGTTCCGAGAGGGGGCCGTCCTGTTCGCCCAGGGCTGCCAGGACGTGCATGGCCGCCAGCATGCCCGTGTCCGCGTTCCAGAAGTCACGGAAGTAGAAGTGGGCTGAGTGCTCCCCGCCGAAGACCGCGCCTTCCTCCGCCATGACCGCCTTGATGAAGGAGTGGCCCACGCGCGTGCGGACTGCCCGGCCGCCGTCGTGCTCCACGAGCTCTGACACGGCGCGCGAAGTGAGGAGGTTGTGGATGATCGTGGGGGTTGCCTCGCCCAGGGCCTTGGCGCGGGCAATCTCGCGGCGCGCCACCATGCCGGTAATGGCCGACGGCGACACGGGCTCGCCCTTCTCGTCCACTACGAAGCAGCGGTCGGCGTCGCCGTCGAACGCCAGGCCGATGTCCGCACCGTGTTCCACCACTGCCGCCTGCAGGTCGCGGAGGTTCTCCGGTTCCAGCGGGTTCGCAGGGTGGTTGGGGAAGGAACCGTCCAGCTCGAAGTACAGGGGGACGATGTCCAGGGGCAGCTTGGGGAGCAGGGTGTCGCCCAGCACTGCAGGGGTGGTGAGGCCTGCCATGCCGTTGCCGGCGTCCACAACAACCTTCAGCGGCCGGGAACCGGACAGGTCCACGAGCTTGCGGAGGTATTCGGAATAGTCCTTGAGGACGTCGCGGACACCGATGAGGCCGCGCTTCGCCGCGGCCGGGATGGTGCCGGTGTTGAGGTACTGCTCGGCGAGGGCCTGGATGTCCTTAAGGCCGGATTCGGAAGAAATGGGAACGGCTCCGGCCTTGGACATCTTGATGCCGTTGTAGCCGGCCGGGTTGTGGCTGGCGGTGAAGGTGGCGCCGGCGCGGTTCAGGTAACCGCAGGCGAAGTACAGTTCGTCCGTGGAAATCAGGTCCAGCAGCTCAACGTTGGCGCCGCGGGTGGCTGCGCCGTTGGCGAAGGCCTTGCTGAATTCCGGGGAGGACGGGCGCATGTCGCCGCCCACCAGGATGGTCTGGCCTTCGAGCTGGAGGACGTCCACGAAGGCGGCGCCCACGGCTTCGACGATTTCGGCGGTGATGGACTCGCCCACGATGCCACGGACGTCGTACGCCTTGAAGGATGCCGAAAGGTCAAAAGTCGTTGTCTGTTCGCTAGTCACGGGCTTTATCTTACGTGGGCCGCGGAAGTGGCTGTGGAGGACGGGTGGGGGCCGGCGTATGTGACGCGAAGCTGCGGTGGCGGGGTTTCCACATAGGGCGCTCCCGTGTGCCTCGTGTCGGAGGTGGCTGGGATACTGAATCAATGGTCGATAACCAGCACGCCACCAACCTCATTGAACCCGCAACCGTTCCTGAACCGGCAAATGCCGGCGTCCTTCCTTCTTCGGCAACCCACGCGCAGGCGCTCGCCGTTCTCCGTGAGCTGGTGGGCAACCAGGCAGCCGGTTTCCACGAGGGCCAGTTTGAAGCCATCGAGGCACTGGTGGACGACGGCCGCAGGGCTTTGGTGGTGCAGCGCACGGGTTGGGGAAAATCGGCAGTCTATTTCGTGGCCTCCCTGCTCCTGCGCCGCCGCGGGGCCGGACCCACGCTCATCGTGTCGCCACTCCTCGCCCTCATGCGGGACCAGGTAGCCGCGGCTGCCCGGGCAGGGGTCCGTGCCGTGGCCATCAACTCCGCGAACCAGCTGGAATGGGACACCGTCCGCGAACAGCTCGCCGCTGACCAGGTGGACGTCCTGCTCGTGTCCCCGGAACGGCTGACCAACCCCTCCTTCCGCGAAAACCAGCTTACCGAACTTATCCGGCGCACAGGCCTGCTGGTCATCGACGAGGCACACTGCATCTCGGACTGGGGCCACGACTTCCGGCCCGACTACCGCAGGATCGCCGACCTGATAACCCAGTTGCCGGATTCGGTTCCCGTGCTGGCCACCACAGCCACCGCCAACTCCCGGGTGGTTCACGACATCGAAGAGCAGCTCGGCGCCGGCGTCCTCACCATCCGTGGTGCGCTGGGCAGGGATTCGCTGCGGCTGGGGGTCCTGTCACTTCCTGATGCCAAGCAGCGCCTGGGCTGGCTGTTGACGCATCTGGCCGACCTTCCCGGCAGCGGCATCATCTATACGCTGACGGTGTCCGCGGCGGAGGACACAGCGCGCCTCCTGGCGGAGGCCGGCCACGAGGTGCTGGCCTATACCGGGCGCACGGACCCCGCAGACAGGGAACGCGCCGAACAGCTCCTGAAGGACAACGAGGTCAAGGCGCTGGTTGCCACGTCCGCGCTAGGCATGGGTTTTGACAAGCCCGATCTCGGCTTCGTGGTCCACCTCGGAGCGCCGTCCTCGCCGGTGGCTTACTACCAGCAGGTTGGGCGTGCCGGCCGTGGGGCGGCGAACGCCGATGTCCTGCTCCTGCCGGGTCCTGAAGACCGGGACATCTGGCAGTACTTCGCCACAGCTTCCATGCCGTCGGAGGAAAAAGCCGCCGCCGTCCTCACGGCGCTCGCTGAAGCAGGCACCGCACTGTCCACAGTTGCCTTGGAAGCCAGGGTGGACCTTCGACGCACTCCGCTGGAACTGCTGTTGAAAGTCCTCTCAGTGGATGGCGCCGTGGAGCGGGTGGGCGGTGGATGGCGGTCCACTGGCCGGCCCTGGGCATACGACGCCGAGCGGTACCGGCGGATAGCTGAGGCCCGCGTGGACGAGCAGGACTCCATGGTGATCTACCAGGACACTGCCGGCTGCCGGATGGAATACATCACGTCCGTCCTTGATGACGAGACCGCCCACGCCTGTGGCAGGTGCGATAACTGCGCCGGCCGGTGGTTCCCGGCGGAGATTGCCGAGCAGGCCACCGCGGCGGCCGGCCAGACCCTCAGCAGGGCGGGCGGAGTACTGGAATCGCGGCTGCAGTGGCCCAGCGGCATGGACCGCCTTGGTGTTCCGGTGAAGGGGAAGCTCAAACCTGCAGAAGGAGTCTCCGAGGGGCGGGTCCTCGCACGGCTGACAGACCTGGGCTGGGGCGGGGCATTGCGGGAGCTGTTTGCGGCCGGCGCGGGGGACCGGCCCGTTGACCCGGGCATGCTTCAGGCATGCGTCCAGGTACTGCGCGAATGGGCCGGCGGTGACCCGCGCAACCCCGCGTGGAGCGGGGCCGGACGGCCGGCCGCCATTGTTAGCATCCCGTCGCGGGGCAAGCCTGAGCTGGTGGGGTCCCTTGCGAAGGGAATTTCGGAGATCGGACGCATCCCGTACCTGGGCGAGCTTCAGTTGGCGCACGGTGGCCCTACGGGAAACCGCGGGGGCAACAGCGCCTACCGGCTGGCGGGGGTGTGGGACCGTCTGGTGGTGGGGCCGGAACTTGAGGCCGCGCTGGGCTCGTTGCAGGGCGGCAGCGTGATGTTGGTCGATGACATCGTGGACAGCAGGTGGACGCTCACCGTGGCCGGCCGGGCTCTTCGCCAGGCCGGGGCTGGTGCTGTGCTTCCGCTGGTGCTGGCCCAGGCGGGCTGACTCTGGGTTCGCTAACCTAATCCGGCAGGGCTTGGACCCCGCAGGGCCTGGACGCGCTGCGCCTGGACCCCGCAGGGCCTGGACGCGCTGCGCCTGGACCCCGCAGGGCCTAGACCCGCTGGGCCCCGCGCCGGCTGACTTCCGCTCCGGCATGCCGTGGCAGGAACAGGCTGTCCGCCGTGCTCGCCAGCATCAGCACCGCCATGGCGAGGAATGCGCCGCGGAAAGGTCCGGCGGAATCAGCTGGAAAGCTGTTGAGCCCGTCGAACAGCCGGATGAGCAAGGCCCCAATGGCAATGCCCGCAGCAGTGGCGAGCTGGACCAGGGTGGCAGACACAGTATTTGCCGAGGTGAGCTGCGCCGGCGCGATGTCGGCGTACTGGACCGACGCGTAGGCGGAGAACCCGATTGAGCGGAAGGCGCCGCTGCAGACCAGCAGGGCAAACGTCAGCGGCTCTGGCGTTTCTGCCGTGAGCAGGGCGCAGAGGATGAACGTGGCTGCAGAGGCAAGGGAGGCGAAGACGAGCATCGCCTTGAAGCCAAAGCGCCGGATCAGCGGCGTGGTGGCCGGCTTGATGCCGATGTTGCCGATGAAGACGGCCGCCACCATGGCACCTGCGTGCAGCGGGGACCAGCCGAACCCGGCCTGGAACATCAGCGGCAGCAGGAAAGGGACGGAGCTGATGGCCAGCCGGTAGGCGAACCCGCCGGTGGCCATCGCCCTGAACGTGCGGGTGCTGAACACCCCGAGGTCAAAGAGTGGATTGGGGGTCCTGCGCATCCAGAACACGGCGCAGGCTGCAGCCGTCACGCCGAAACCTGCGCTCAGGGCCGCCCAGGGGGCGGCAGGATGGGCGCTCACCAGTTCAAGGCCAGCCACCAGGGCGCCCACGCCCAGCGTGGTAAGGGACAAGCCCACCCAGTCCAGCCGCCGTCCGCCGTCGCCCGCGGCAGCAGGAACCAGCCGGAGTGCCGCAAGCAGTGCGGCCACACCCAGCGGGAGGTTGATCAGGAAGATCCAGTGCCAGGAAAGATAGGTGGTCAGGGCCCCGCCTACCAGCGGTGCGAGCACTGGCGCCAGGAGCCCGGGCCACACCAGGAACGCAGTGGCGCGCAGGAGGTCCGCCTTCGGCGTCCCGCGAAGGACCAGCAGGGTTCCCACCGGTACCATCATGGCGCCGCCGAATCCCTGCGCGGTCCGGCTGAGGGTGAGGACAACCAGGTCCTGGCTGAGCGAACAGGCCAGGGATGCTGCCGTGAAGATCGCAATGGCAAGGCAAAAGATGCGTCGGGCACCAAAGCGCTCAGCCAGCCAGCCGCTGAGCGGGATACCCATGGCAACGGTCAGCAGGTACGCCGTCATGGTGATGTTGACGTCCGCGGCGGGCACCCGGAAGTCGGCAGCGATGTTGGGGATGGCCGTGGTGAGGACTGTGCCGTCAAGGAACTCCATGAAGAAGGTGGCGGCCACCAGGAGCGCCAGGCGGGGGTTCCACGCCTGCACCGTGCCGTGCGCCTCATCCACCGTGTCGCTTGCTGCCATCCGACAATCCTGCCACCGCCGGGACGGGCAAGGCGCCGGGTGTCCGTCCCACGGACGGATACGTCCGGGTCGTTGAACCTGCCGGGGAACGCAAAAGGCCCCGGTCCAGGACCGGGGCCAAACGCGGAGACGGGGGGATTTGAACCCCCGGTGGAGTTGTGCCCCACACTTCATTAGCAGTGAAGCCCATTCGGCCGCTCTGGCACGTCTCCAATTGCTATTCCTAGCCCACCAAGGATACGCAGAACGGGGCATGCAGTGCAAAACGGATCGCCCGGGCCTCCAAAGGACTTCCCGGCTGCCCGGTGCGGGCTTCACCCCGGCGGCTGTCCGCCCCGGACCATCCTGATTTCGCGAAGGTCTTCCCACCCGGGAATCACGTCGGCGGCGCCGTCAGGTTCAAACCCGAAGTGCCGGTAGAAGCCAATGGCGCGCTGGTTGTCGGCGGCCACCCACAGGCTCGCCGCCTCATTGCCCAGCGCTGCCGCCAGGAGGCGGCGGCCCAGGCCCAGCCCCTGGTGCGACGCCAGCAGGTACAGCCCCCACAGTTCCAGGTCCCCGGACGACGGCGGCGCAAACCCGTGCGACGCGGCCCCAGGCTCCCTGCGGATGCCGGCAAACCCAACTACCGTGCCGCCGTCGGACGCCACCCAGGCATGCGCGGGTTCGGCGGCTTCCAGCAGGTGGCGCCACAGCTGCAGCCGCGAACCGGTCTTCTGCGAGGCCAGGAACCCGTCGGACAGCATCCCGCGGTAGGTCTCCTGCCAGCAGAGGACGTGAACCTCGGCCAGCCGCTCCACGTCGGAGGCCGCCGCCCGCCGCACCTCGAGCGCCATCGCTACGAGGCCCCGCCCGCCAGTGCCTTCCACAGGAAGTGCTGGCTGCGGGCCTGCAGCGCCGCAGCCTGCCGGTTGTCCGACGCCCCTGCGTGGCCGCCCTCCAGCGCCTCGTGGAACCAGACGTTGGGGATGCCCATGGCCAGCATGCGGGCTGCCATCTTGCGCGCCTGGACGGGGCCGACCCGGTCGTCGGAGGTGGCCGTCCAGATAAACGTCTCCGGGTACTCAACCCCGTCCTTGAGCAGGTGGTAGGGGGAAAAGGTCTTGATGTACTCCCACTGTTCCGGGACGTCAGGGTCGCCGTATTCGGCAATCCAGGAGTGCCCGGCCGAAAGCCTGGTGTAACGGCGCATGTCCAGCAGCGGCACGCCGCATGAGACAGCTCCGAAAAGCTCCGGGTACCGGGTAAGCATGTTGCCTACCAGCAGCCCCCCGTTGGACCCGCCGACGCAGCCCAGCCGCTCCCGTGAGGTGACTCCCCGGGACAGAAGATCCCTCGCAACGGCCGCGAAGTCCTGGTACGCCTTGTGCCGATTCTCCTGCAGCGCCGCCCGGTGCCACGACGGCCCGTATTCGCCGCCGCCGCGGATGTTTGCCACGACGTAGACGCCGCCCCGGGAGTGTGGTGCCCCGCCGTCCGCGTTTGGCGCCCCGGACGTGCGCCGTTCCAGCCAGGCCCTGCCCACCGTGCCGCTGTACGCCGGCGTGCGCGAAACCTCGAATCCGCCATATCCGGAAAGCTGGGTGGGGTTCTGCCCGTCCAGGGCCAGGTCCCGGGAAGCCACCTGGAAATACGGAACCCGGGTCCCGTCGTCGGACACGGCGAAGTGCTGCTGCACTTCATAGCCGCCGTCATCGAAGAACGACGGCGACGCCTTGACCACCGCGTGCCGGCTCACCACGCCGGGGGGACCGGACGCCGCACGCTCCAAGCTGCCGCGCAGCAGCGTGGTAGGCGTGGTAAAGCCCGTGGCGACGAGCCAGAAGTCGTTGCCCGCACCGCCGTCGGCCTCGTCTTCGTCGTCCACCGCGTAGGCGTTGACGTCATGCAGCGGCGGGCAGGCATCCAGCGGCGACGACGCCCACGCGGCCTGGGCATTGTGCGTTGGCCGGGAGGGATCCAGCACCCGGATTTCGGAGGACACGTCCTTCAGGAGGTTCAGCAGCAGGAAGTCCCGGGTCCAGCTCCAGGACTGCAGGGACGTATTCGCATCCGGGGTGAACAGCACGGCCAGGTCGGCTGAACCGGCCAGGTAATCCTCGAACCGGGCAGCGAGGAGCGAGCCCGCCGGGTACGTTGACGTGCCACGCACCCAGTCCTGGAGCGGCCGGAACAGCAGCCATTCCCGATGCGCGCTGACATTCACATCGGTGGGCACATCGATCTGGACCCAGGATCCTTCACGCAGCACCAGGTTCCTGCGGTTGAAGAAATCGATGTAGTCAACGGCGAAGGTGCGCTCAAAACCGGGGGTGGAATCGTGGGCAACCACGGCCATCATGTGGTGCTCGGGGACCTCGAACAGCCGCGGCGCTCCGGCCAGGGAATCCCCGCGTTTGAGCGTGACGGCCGCCCGGGCGTAGGAGGAAGCGGTCTTCGGCAGTCCGTCCGCGGTGGAGGCCACCAGCAACGTTTCCGCGTCCAGCCAGGAAACGTTTCCCTTCGCCGTCGGCAGGTCAAAACCGCCCTGGGCGGGGTCCACGAAAGTCCTGCCCTCCACGTCGAATTCGCGGTACCGGTTGGCGTCGCCGCCGTCGGGGGAGAGGGCAAGAAGTGCATGCCGGTACGGTTCCCCGGAAGCGGGGCGCAGGAAGGTGGCGCCGTGGAAAACCCATTCCTGGCCCTCGGCTGCCGCCAGCGCGTCGACGTCGAGCAGCACATCCCACTCGGGGGAATCCGTGCAGTAGCTCTCCCAGGTGGTGCGCCGCCACAGGCCCTTGGGGTTCTTCGCGTCCTTCCAGAAGTTGTAGTACCAGTCACCGCGCTTCCCCACCATGGCGATCCGGTCCGTGGAGTCCAGCACCTCCAGGATGCTGCCTTCCAGTCCGGCGTAGTCCGCGTCCTCCAGGAGGTCCTCCGTGCGCGAATTCTGCTCTTTCACCCAGGCAAGCTGCTCCTCGCCGTAAATGTCTTCGAGCCAGGCGTTTTCGTCAGTGGGCTCGGGCGCGATGTCCCGCGGGCCGGTTCCGGAGGGGTTGCCGGTTCCGGAGGCGGGCGCTGGATCAGCTTCAGTGGTGGTCATGCGCCCCATCCAAACAACACCGCGGACGGCTGGCAAGTCAAGCGTTCAGCCCACACTCTGTTTCCAGCCCGTACGCTGGATGGCGTGGAAAAAACGCAGAGCATCCGGACCGCCATCATCGGCGCAGGTCCGCGGGGCACCAGCGTGCTGGAACGCCTGCTTGCCCGCCGTGCTGCGCAGATCGCTTCCGGTGCAGGAACGGTGCGTCTCCACATCGATGTCGTCGACCCCTTTCCGGCGGGCCCGGGGCACGTGTGGCAGCCGCAGCAGTCCCGGCTGTTCCTGATGAACACGCAGTCCTTCTACCCCACGCTGATCCCCGAGGACCCTGACCTGGCGCCGCCGGTCGCAGGAACCACCTTCGACCTGTGGCGGGCGCGCCAGCAGCGCAACCCCTCGCCGTCCCTGGGAGGGGAGGACCTCGCTGAACTGGCCGCCCTGGGCCCGAACGGCTTTCCCAGCCGGGCCCTCTACGGCCGCTACCTCCGCAGCACGCTGGAGGAGCTGACGTCCAAAGCGCCCGACGGCGTCACCATCGACTTCCACGAAACGTCGGCACAGTCCGTGCGCCCCGCGGGGGACGGAACGTTCGACGTCGGCCTGGC
Organism: Pseudarthrobacter sp. GA104; assembly: GCF_009741265.1. Taxonomy (GTDB): domain Bacteria; phylum Actinomycetota; class Actinomycetes; order Actinomycetales; family Micrococcaceae; genus Arthrobacter. The sequence continues at coordinate 1,439,796 of NZ_WOWL01000001.1, read as the reverse complement.
CACTGGAGACAGGCTGCGCACCGACGCCGTGGTGCTTGCCTTGGGCCACGTCCCGTCCCGCCTGAACCCCGAACAGCGCGAACTGCAGGCGTCGGCCAAGCGGTTGGGCCTCCGATACTTCCCGCCGGCTGTACCTGCGGACGTGGACTGGTCCCTGGTTCCCGCAGGGGAGCCCGTCCTGGTCCGCGGCATGGGCCTGAACTTCTTCGACACCATGGTGCAGCTGACCGAGGGCCGCGGCGGAAAATTCATCAGCAACGGAACGGCGCTCAGGTACGAGCCTTCGGGCCAGGAACCGCGGATCATTGCCGCCTCCCGCCGGGGAACGCCCTACCGGGCGAAAGCTGCCCTGGACGGCTACTACCCGGCGTCGGTCACCCTGCGCTACTTCACCGAAGCGGCGCTGGAACGGTTCCGCACCGCAGGAATCCGCCCGGCGTTCGACCACGATTTCTGGCCGCTCCTGCACCGTGACGCTTTGTGGGCGTACTACTCCACCCTGGTGCGTTCCCAGCCGAACGCGGTACCGGATCCGGCGGCCTTCCTCGCCGCACTCGATGAGGCGCTGCATCCGCACGCGCACAGTGCCGCGAACTGGGAAGACAGCGTGGAGAGTGTGCTGGCCGTGCACGTGGGGCCACGGCACCGGCTGGACCTGCCGGCGCTCGCCGCACCCCTTGCCGGACGATCCTTTGCCTCACGCACCGAACTCGATGCCGCCGTCGTCGACTACCTGCTGGACGACGCCCGCCGGTCCGCGCTCGGGGAAGATGACCCCGTGAAGATGGCCATTGGGGCACTCCACCACGGGCGCGCCGTGCTGAAGACAGCAGTGGCCGACGGCGGCATCACCGATGAATCCTGGGTGGCGGGACTGCGTGGCTGGTTCGAGTCGTTTGTGGAAGGACTCGCCAGCGGGCCTCCGGCCCTGCGCTCCGAGCAGCTGGCGGCGCTGGCCAGGGCGGGGGTGGTGAGCTTCGTGGGTCCAGACCCCAAGTTCTCAGTGGACCGGAAGAACGCCGCCTTCACGGCGTCTTCACCTTGGGTGGCCGGAGCTCCGGTGGCTGCCCGGACCATGGTGGAGGCGCTCGCGCCCGGTAACCGGGTCTCGGCCAGTGATTCGCCGGTGCTGGAGCAGCTGCTGGCGGACGGCCTGGTCCGGCCGCGGCTGATGATGACGGTGGAGGGTGCCCCCGTGCAGTCCACCGGCCTGGATGTGGTGCCGCATCCCTACCGTCCCGTGGCAGCCAACGGCTCGGTGACCGGAGGCCTGTACGTGCTGGGACTCCAGCTCTCATCGGTCCAATGGGGCACGGCCATCGCCGCCGAGGCCATCCAGCCCGGCGGCCCAAACTACCGCAGTGGCCAGCGGACCCTTCGCGACGCGGACGAAATCGCCGGGGCAATACTCGCGCTGTAACTGCCCGGAGGTTGCTTCAAGCAGTCGGAACCCGGCGCCCGCAGGCTTTTGCCGGCAAAACGAAGGACCCCTGCCGGCCAGCATGCTGGCGGACAGGGGTCCTGTTTCGCGGAAGGTAAGAGATTCGAACTCTTGGTACGGGGTTACCGCACACTAGTTTTCAAGACTAGCTCCTTCGGCCGCTCGGACAACCTTCCTCACCCAGTAGTGTTTCATAGGCACTTGCCTGCAACAAAACAGAACCCGGAACGCGTCCGGTGCACACTGGTTGCACGCAGTATTCAGTCAGAAACGGGAGTGTTCCATGAAAGCCGTCTACATTTCGGAGCCTGGCGGCCCGGAAGTTCTGGAGGTCCGCGAGGTGGAGGCCCCGGTACCGGGTCCCGGAGAGGTGCTCATCGACGTCGTGGCGGCCGGCCTGAACCGGGCGGACGTGCAGCAGCGGAGGGGTTTGTACCCGCCGCCTCCCGGCGCATCGGAAATTCCGGGCCTTGAAGTATCCGGCCGGATCGCCGGGTTCGGTCCCGGCGTCACAAAGGCATTCTCCCTCGGTGACAAGGTGGTGGCGCTGCTGGCCGGCGGCGGGTATGCGCAGCAGGTGGCGGTCCCGGCCGAGCAGGTCCTTCGGGTGCCCGACGGCGTTGACCTGGTGACCGCGGCCGCCCTTCCCGAGGTTGCGGCCACTGTCTACTCCAACCTGGTGATGACGGCCCAGCTGCAGGCAGGCGAGACCGTCCTGATCCACGGGGCAACGGGCGGGATCGGCACCATGGCCATCCAGCTCGCCAAGGCGCTCGGCGCCAAGGTTGCCGCAACTGCAGGATCCGACGAAAAAGTGAGCACGGCGAAAGCCTTCCTGGGGGCCGACATCGCCATCAACTACGCCGAGGAGGACTTTCCGGAAAGCCTTCGCCGCCAGAACGGGGGCAAGGGCGCAGACGTGATCCTCGACGTCGTGGGCGCCAAGTACCTGGCCCAGAACGTGGACGCGCTCGCTGACTACGGACGCCTGGTGGTGATTGGACTTCAGGGCGGAAGGAAGGGGGAGCTCGACCTGGGGCAGCTGCTGAAGAAGCGCGCCGCCGTCGTGGCCACCGCCCTGCGGCCGCGGCCGGTAGCGGAAAAAGGCGCCATCATGAACGCCGTCCGCGACGCCGTGTGGCCGCTGGTCAGCAACGGATCGGTCAGGCCGCTGGTGGCAAAGACGTTCCCGCTGGACCAGGTGCGCGCCGCCCACCGGTATTTCGACACCGGCGACCACGTGGGCAAGGTCCTGTTGGTCATGTAGGTCCGGCACACCGACGCCCGCCAAGTACAAGGAACAGCATGTCCATCCGCCACAGCCTCCTCGCCCTGTTGGAGGACCAGCCCCGCTACGGCTACCAGCTGCGGGTTGAATTCGAGAACCGCACCGGTGCCACCTGGCCCTTGAACATCGGGCAGGTGTACACCACGCTGGACCGGCTGGAACGCGATGCGCTGGTGGCCAGGGACGGCGACGACGGGAACGGCCACGTGGTGTACAGCATCACCGCAGCCGGCAGGACCGAAATCCGGAACTGGTTCGCGGCACCGGTGGAGCGGAACAACCCGCCCCGCAACGAACTGGCCATCAAGCTGGCGCTGGCCGTCACCCTGCCCGGCGTCGACGTCAAGGCCATCATCCAGAGCCAGCGGGTGTCCTCCATGAAGTCGCTGCAGGACTATTCGAAGGCCCGCCGGGACATGGCGCTGAACCAGCGCGCCGGTGACACCGCGTCGCTGCTGGTCCTGGACTCACTCATCTTCCAGGCGGAGGCGGAAGTCCGGTGGCTGGACTTGTGCGAGGCCAGGATGATCCAGCAGGGACAGGGGAAATAGGTCACACAATTGGGTCTTTTTGAATGACCCGGACAGGCATACCGTAAGTCCCAGGAACCGTCCGGCCGGGCGGTGGAACAAACGGAGGAAGCTCATGACAACGCACGTCGCCGACTGCAGCGTAACGAACTGTTCCTTTAATGACCACACCAACTGCAACGCCGCCGCCATCACTGTGGGCGGCGCCGAAAACCACGCCCGCTGCGCCACGTTCATCGAGACCGGCATCCACGGCGGACTGCCCAAGGTCCTTGCCGACGTCGGGGCGTGCCAGCGCGCCGAGTGCGTCCACAATGACCACCTGATGTGCAAGGCCACCGAGGTCCACGTCGGCCCCGGCGCCGACAACGCTGACTGCCTCACCTACTCACACGCGTAAGGGGGCAGCTTTACGCAGTTCCCACGAGCCAAGGCCTCCGCCCGGACCTTCCGGACGGGGGCCTTGCCTGCGTTGACGCAGGCACAACTGGCAGCCCGGGTCCGGTCGTTCGTCGCCGCGTCCACTCCGCTCGCCGCACGTTTCTGCGGCAGCCGGCAGAATGCCTCCGGATTGTGACTGCGGCTTGGTAGGGTGCGTGACAGAAGACGCATAACAATCTCAAGGAGGAGACATGGCCGAAACGCCTGATCAGCGGGGTAGTGCATCCGGAGGCAGGGGCGTGGCCGCCACCGACCCGGCGCTGCCGCCGACAGCGGTGGATGAAGCGGTCCGGGAGGCCGAAGAGCGGAAATGGACGCCGGGAAAGATCGCGTTGTGGGCTGCGATTGCCCTCCTCGGCGGCGTGGCATGGTTCATGCTGGCCATCGTCCGCGGCGAAACCGTGAACGCCATCTGGTTCGTGTTCGCCTCCGTGTGCACCTACCTGATCGGCTACCGCTTCTACTCCAAGGTCATCGAGCGCTACATCACCAGGCCTGATGACCGCCGCGCCACTCCGGCGGAGTACAAGGCCGACGGCAAGGATTATGTCCGGACGGACCGCAATGTCCTGTTCGGCCACCATTTTGCCGCCATCGCCGGCGCCGGGCCGCTGGTGGGCCCGGTCATCGCGGCCCAGATGGGCTACCTGCCGGGCACTATCTGGATCATCATCGGCGTCGTCCTTGCCGGCGCCGTCCAGGACTACCTTGTGATGTTCTTCTCCATGCGGCGCGGTGGCCGTTCCCTGGGCCAGATGGCACGCGAGGAACTGGGCGTTATCGGCGGCACTGCCGCCCTCATCGCCACCCTGCTCATCATGGTGATCATTGTGGCCATCCTGGCCCTCGTCGTCGTCAACGCCCTGGGCGAGAGCCCATGGGGCGTCTTCTCCGTCGGCATGACCATTCCGATTGCGCTGTTCATGGGCATCTACCTCCGCTACCTGCGGCCCGGCAAGGTGATGGAGGTTTCGCTGATCGGCTTCGTCCTGCTGATGGCTGCCATTATCGGCGGCGGCATCGTGGCGGAAACCCCGTGGGGGGCGGACATCTTCAGCCTCGACAAGGTGACCATCGCCTGGGGCCTGATCATCTACGGCTTCATCGCCGCCATCCTGCCCGTGTGGCTGCTCCTGGCACCGCGTGACTACCTCTCAACGTTCATGAAGATCGGTGTGATCGTGATGCTGGCGCTTGCCATCATCGTGGTCCGGCCGGAGATCACCGTTCCCGCGTTCAGCGAGTTCGCCAGCAGGGAAAACGGTCCGGTGTTCCCGGGCGCCCTGTTCCCGTTCCTGTTCGTCACCATTGCGTGTGGTGCCTTGTCCGGCTTCCATGCACTGATTTCGTCCGGTACCACACCCAAGCTGGTTGAAAAGGAGCGGCAGACCCGTTTCATCGGCTACGGCGGAATGCTGATGGAGTCCTTCGTGGCAATCATGGCCCTGGTGGCGGCAATCTCGATCGACCGCGGCCTTTATTTCGCCATGAATTCCCCCGCGGCGCTGACCGGCGGCACGGTGGAGACAGCAGCCACCTGGGTCAACAGCCTGGGCCTGGCCGGGGTGAACATCACGCCTGACCTCCTGAGTGAAACCGCCGCCAACGTGGGTGAAGAAAGCATCGTTTCGCGTACCGGTGGCGCTCCCACCCTGGCCGTGGGACTTGCCCACATCATGCAGCAGTTCATCGGCGGCACGGCCATGATGGCCTTCTGGTACCACTTCGCCATCATGTTCGAGGCCCTTTTCATCCTCACCGCTGTGGACGCCGGCACCCGGGTTGCCCGGTTCATGCTGCAGGATTCGATCGGCAACTTCATCCCCAAGTTCAAGGAACACTCCTGGCGTCCCGGAGCCTGGCTCTGCACCGCCATCATGGTCGGTGCCTGGGGCGCTGTGCTGCTCATGGGCGTCACCGATCCGCTGGGCGGCATCAACACGCTGTTCCCGTTGTTCGGCATAGCCAACCAGTTGCTTGCCGCGATTGCACTGTCCGTGTGCCTGGCCATCGTGGCGAAGCGAGGAACGTTCAACTACCTGTGGATCGTCGCGCTGCCGCTAACGTTCGCCGCCGTGGTCACCATCACGGCGAGCTACCAGAAGATCTTCTCGTCCACCCCGGCTGTCGGCTACTTTGCCAACAACGCGGCCTTCAGCAAGGCCCTGGCCGAGGGCAAGACCTCGTTCGGCACCGCCAAGACGGTCCCGGCCATGGAGGCCGTGGTCAGGAACACGGCGATCCAGGGCTGGCTGTCTGTGATCTTCGTGGTGCTGAGCATCATCGTGATCGCGACGGCGCTGCTCGCCACTGCCAAAGCGTTCCGCAACCGCGGGGACGCCGCCGCCACGCGCGGCAACGAGGACCCCGCCCGCCCGTCGCGTGTCTTCGCCCCTGCCGGACTCATTCCCACTCCTGCCGAGCGCGAGTTGATGGCTGAATGGGAGAAAGTCCCCGCGGAACTGAGGTTCGAAAGGGCGGGCCACCACTCATGACGGCCGGACTCGTTGTGCTCAAGCGGCGGTTCCGCGGCTTCGCCCAGTACTTCAGCGGAGTCCTGGGCGCGGACGCCTACGCCAAGTACCTCGAGCACCACAGGGCGGCCGGGCACGGGGAGGCGCCCCTCACGGAGCGTGAGTTCTGGCGTGACCGGACCGACCGCCAGGACAGCAACCCCCAGGGCCGGTGCTGCTGATTGAGCTTGCAGCGTACAAGCCGCCGGGAGGGATCATCCAGGGGTTCCGGGTGGATCGCTCATGAGAGTATGAACGCATGAGCGATCCACGAGACACTCAATCAGCCGAGGACCTCCCGGTAGAAGGCACTCCCATCGATGAGTGGCAGCCGCCGGTGCCCCCGCCGTCCGCACCTGCCGATCGCAGGAAGCCCAAGGGCAGCAACATCCAGGACCTGGTGGATGAACCGGCCAAAGTCATGCGGATCGGAACCATGATCCGGCAGCTCCTGGAAGAAGTGAAGTCTGCACCGCTGGATGAGGCTGCGCGGGGCAGGCTTGCTGAGATCCACGCGCGCTCCATCAAGGAGCTGGAGGACGGGCTGGCTCCTGAACTGGTGGAGGAACTGGACAGGATCAGCCTGCCCTTCCCCGACGAGGGCACGCCTTCCGACGCTGAACTCCGGATAGCCCAGGCCCAGCTTGTCGGGTGGTTGGAGGGATTGTTCCACGGCATCCAGACGGCCATCGCTGCCCAGCATGCGGCCCGGGAGAATGCGGCCGCGCAGATGCAGCTCCGCCAGCTGCCGCCCGGCACCATGATCGCCCCGGGAGTGGTCATCGGCGAGAACGGGGAACCGCAGCGCGCCGGCGCCGGCGCGCGCTCCGGAAGCCCTGCTCGGCCTGGCCAGCGGGACGACCCGGACCACGGTCCCGGACAATACCTGTAGGCTCCGCTTGGGCTTTTTCAGCGCCGCCAGGCAGGGGCGCAAGGACGACGCGGAGCTGGGCCAGGGGCTATGGCGCCGGGCCCATGACCGTTTCCAGCGGGGACTGGACCGCTTCCACCAGGTTCTTGAGGGCGTGGAGGACGACCAGCTGTACGCCGAATTGCTGGAGATCGCCAATGAACTGGCCAGCCTCCTCGAACGGGTACGGCTGGTATGCATGGAAGCGCAGCGGCGTTCGCCCAACGACAGCCTCAACATCCCTGCGGCCCTTTCCGGGGTACACCGCGCCCTGTCCAAAGCCGGCAACTCCCTGGCGACGACGGCGGAAGCGGCCGCCATGCTCCGGCTCGCCGTGGGCCCCGTCCCGGTAGGTGCAGCCTCGGTCCGCCGCCGGGCCGAGTCCGTATTCCAGCAGGTGGCCGACGCCGAACGGCACCTCAGCGAAGAGGGTTCAGGACCGCAGCAGTTGGGTATTCCCGGTTAAGCGCCTGGCTTACTTCGGGCCGATACCCGCCGGGCGGAGCCGATAGTTTGGCAGGATGGACGAATGACTCTTTCACCTACCTTGACCTTTAATGACGGAAACACCATCCCCCAGCTCGGCTACGGCGTGTGGCAGGTTGAGGATGGCGTGGCTGAAAAGGTGGTCCGCCAAGCGTTTGAAGCGGGCTACCGCCACATCGATACCGCCAAGATCTACGGCAACGAGGCGGGCGTGGGCCGGGCGATCGCCAGTTCCGGGCTGTCCCCGGAGCAGCTCTTCATCACCACCAAGCTCTGGAACGCAGACCAGGGATATGAGTCCACGCTGGCCGCCTTCGAGGAATCCATGGACAGGCTCGGGCTGGAGACCCTGGACCTTTACCTGATCCACTGGATGCAGCCCAAGCAGGACAAGTACGTGGACACCTGGAAGGCCCTGATCGAGCTGCAGAAGCGCGGCCGGGTCAAGTCCATTGGTGTCTCGAACTTCACTGTCGAGGGCCTGCAGCGGCTCATCGACGAGACCGGCGTGGTTCCGGCCATCCACCAGATCGAGCTCCACCCGTACTTCAGCCAGCGGGAACTGCGTGAGTTCGGCGCGGCCAACGGGATTTTGACGCAGGCCTGGTCACCGCTGGGCCAGGGCGGCGAGCTGCTGGACGACGGAACGGTCGCCTCGATCGCAGCCAAGCACGGCGCCACGCCTGCGCAGGTTGTCATTGCCTGGCACCTAGCAATCGGCAACGTGGTCATCCCCAAGTCCGTCACCGAGTCCCGGATCCGGGAAAACTTCGCAGCGCTCGGGGTCAGCCTGGATTCCGGCGACGTCGAGGCCATCAACGCGCTGGACCGCTCCGCCAACGGCGAAGGCCGCATCGGCGCGGACCCCGCAGTTTCCGACTTCGCTTAGCCGGCGGCCGGCACCCGCGCCATGGTGCCAGCCCCGCAAACCGCCCCGGCCTGTCCAACAGGCCGGGGCGGCCCGCGTTAAACGGGTGCGGCAAGTAGCCGGAGCATGTCAGGCGGCAGTGCGGATGTGCTCGACTGACACTGCGTCAACGACGGCCCAGCCATCCTCTTCGCGGCACTGCCGGCTGGCGAAACGCTCCGCCTCGGCCAGCGTGTCAAAGACCTCGGCCCGGGCACGGCCGCAGTCGGCGTCGAAGTACGTGACGTGAAATTCCTGTACCAGTTGGTTTTCCATGAATCCAGTCTGCAACCGGGGTCTGACATTCTTCGGAATCATCCCCGCGTGTTGCTGTGACCGTAGACCTAAGTAGAAGAACCGGTCCCTATTTGGAAGTTTCGGTCTGGCAAGTAGAGCCAGGGTAGCCCCGCCAAGGGCGTCCGAGCTGCCAGAACATCAAACGTGGTGGGAATCCGGCTCACGAAGCTAAGGAAGATACGCGCAGCGGAGTCTCCCACACTGGCTATGTGCCGTACGAATTTTCGCGGTCGTCCGGTCCGGCTGAACAGGACCTTAACAAGTGTTAATTTGTGCATGAAGGGGACAGCCCGCCGGCCGCTCAACCCGCGTGCCTGTAATGACTTCGACTTGGGTTACTCGGTTTGTGCGTCCGCCCTCGTCAGGGTGACCATGTAGCGGTCGTCCCCTTCGATGCCGTCGTTATCGATCGATTCCAGGTTGAAGTACTGCACCTCCACCCGGTAGGTGCCCGGTGGCACCTCCATCCTCCCGCCGCTCATGCCGTTGTCTGTTGGTCCCGATACTGCCACCACTCCGCTGGGGACCTCCAGGGTTCCCGTCATGACCCTATCCACGCTGCCGGTGAATGAACGCTCCGAGTCGAGGCGGAGCAGAACGGGTGCGTTGAAATCGCGCGCTGTGCCCACGGCGATATAGCGGTCGCCCTGGACGAACATGGATTCGATGGTTTCGTCCGTCCATTTCGCCCAAAGATCCGAGAAGTCCGCGGTCGAGTCCGAGACCGTGAACTGGTGGTAATCGGTGAAGAGGTTGAATTCGGCGTCCATGCTGGCTCCTACCCGTCGTTGATCTGGACCATCAGCTCCTATCTGAACGAGGAGGCCCACGACTGGCCCGCGGACCGCGCCAGTCGCTGCAACTGGTCCCAGGAAGATGGCGTGGCCTCGCAAATTCTGAGCGCTTGATCAAGAAAGGCCAAGGCAGATTGCATGCCCGCCGATGAATCGAGGCCCGCATTCTGGGCCGAAATGTCGCTGATCTTGCGGACGAGCAACTCGTCCGAGCCCATGTCGGGCTGGCTGCACGAGTATTCGGCCGCTTCGCAAACCTGCCGTGCGGCCCACGCGGCCTCCTGAGCGTCATCAGACAGCCATGTCCTGATCGCGTACGCCAGTGCAGCAGCGGCGTTTTGCGCGTACCCCATATCAAACAACCATGGCTCGTCATCCGTAGGTCCGAATGCGGCGGCTTCGGAAGCCAACGAGCTGACGACGGCATTGTCTTTGGAAACAGCGCCCCAGACGGAGTCGAGGATGTCTCGTGCCCGCGATTCATTGGCGCTTTCTTCAGCCCTGCTCCAGTAGCGCTCCTGCAGGGGAACCAGGCTCTCCGCGCATGCCGCAGCGAAGGCCGTCTTGGCTCTCGTATCAAGGTGTGAAAGCCGCTCCTTCAGGGCCGCCTCGTCGTAAACCTCTGTTAACAACTCGTCACCACTTTGCTGTAGTCGGGCTAGTGACGCATTCAGCGCGCCGTTGACAGCTGTCACTTCCGCATGGCCTGTCGGCGAGACGGCAATCATATCGTCACCCCGGCCGTTGCCCTCTGTGCCCGTGTGAGGTCGCAACCACCCGAGGCCAGAACATTGACCCCCTCCTTGGTGCTGAGGGTAGCTGTCGTCCGCATATTCTGAGCGATGGGATCAAGGAGGCTGTGGATAGACGTTTCCCGCCAGTCATCTTCGCTGAGCCCGCTTGGGTCCGTGTTGACCATTGCTGCCTAAAGTAGGCGCCAAGAGAGCGATTCGAATGTACATCTACATATCGGACTGACGGGTTCCCTGATTCTTTGAATACTGCCGGGGCGCCTCGTCCCTGTCCTAGCCCTGTAGTGGAGAAAGGCCGGATATCTGTACTGGCCACTTTCCCGCCAACCCCGAATCGACCGGCGACTGCCACGATGGCGGCGTTGACGATGGCTCCGGGGCAGGACGAGTGGCGATTGTAGGCAAGAGAGCTGCCCGTACTGATTGCGGTGTCACCTTGGCCAATTGTCCGGCAGTATTCCAGGAATAACGGAAGACTTTTACAGAGTTACACGTGTCTCAGTTGCCCAGCCGAAGGACCCGCTCCTGCGCGAGCATCGCCGTCCGCTCGGCTCTGTCCGCGGCACGCGCTGCCTGCTTGGCCTCCGCAGTGGTGGCAGCCAGCGCTTTCCGGGAGCGCTCCAGCCGCTCTTCAACGCCCTTGAGCCTGGCACGGAGCTCGGCTGCCTCCTGGACGAGTTCCGTGATCCCGGTCCGTGCCTGGTCCGCCTGGTCCTGCAGCTCCCGGGCCGCCCGGGCAGCCTCAGCCTCTGCCGCCTGTGCCTCCGCCAGGGCGGCTTTGGCTTTCTCCAATGCAGGCGGTGACGCTGGACGCGGCGCCTGGCGGACCGCCTCAAGCCGCGGCCTGTCCGGCGTGGCACGGGCGGTGCCCGCCGTCGTCGTGCGCGGCTTCCTGCTTACTGTGGCTGATGGCGCAGGGCGCGGAACCGGGGCGGCCGGCGGCAGCGCGGAGGGCACCGCCACGGCCCCCTCCACATCGGCGGTGTTCATTCCGTCGGCGGACAACGCCTTCAGGAGGCGCCCGCTCCGCACGGCGGCCGCTGCCCCTTCATCGGCCGTCAGGGCCCGAAGGGTCTCCTCCACGTCCCCCGCTACGGCATCGCTGATGCCCCGGCCCTGCTCCCTGGCAACGGCACGGGCGGCCTCGACGGCGGCAGCAAGCAGGGTGCGGCGCTCACGCCCCAGCTCCCGCAGCGCCCCGGCGTCCAGCGACGACTGCGCCTCGCGCATCCTGCCACCCAGGGCCGCCAGCTCCGCAAGGACACCAGGCTGGTGCAGCGCCAGCATGTTGACGGTCCAGGCGGCAGCTGACGGCTTCGGCAGGGCGCGCACGGCTGCCCCAAGTTCCTTGTCCGACCCGGCAGCCTCCTTGGCCGCGACGGCGCGCGCCGCAACGAAGTCTTCCAGCGGCTTGGCATAAAGCCCGCTCGCGATCCCAGCCAGGGCCACGTCTTCCATGCACGCCATCTTAGGTGCCGCGACTGCCGCGGGCTCACGCCCCGCGGCCGACCGCGCCCGCTGCCGGCGTTCAGTCCTTGCGGCGGGGAGGACGAGGATTGCGTCGCCTACGGGACGTTCGCCCGATGCGTCGGAGGAATTGTTGACGACCTGCCCTCCCACGGCCATAGTGGTGGATCCGCCGCCGTCGAGGTTGATTGCCTCCCCCATGCCCAGCGACGTGGCCACGTCTGCCGCTTCTTTGATGCTCAGCCCAAGGGATGCCGTCTGGCGTCCCTCGGCGGTCACGGCCGTGCCCCGGGAGCGTTGACGGCGGTGACGGTGCCCTGGCTGTCCAGCACCACTTCCAGCCCCCGCCCGGACGGTGTGGCGGAGCCGAAGTCCTCGGTGAAAGCAATGACCTCATCGGGGTCCGTGCAGGTGTAGTCGTGCCCGAGGACGGTGGGAGCATCGGCCGTTCCGCCGCAGTTCCGGATGCGCCCCGGGACACGGTTAATGCCGTCCAGGGCCAGCCGTGCACCCTTGGCGGCCTTGCCGCGTCGTTGCTCTCCGGGGGGGCGCCGGCCTTTGGGTCCAGGACGAAGTAGCCGCCGTTGATGCCGGCGAGCGCACCATCGGCAGCCGACAGCTGGCTGGTGGTTTCCCGGTTGACCAGGTCGGGGCCGAACGTCGGGTGAATTCGCCGGGATGGCCACTTCAGCCGTCCAAAAAGGGAAGGGTTGGGGGTTCCGCGGGTAATCGACGTACAGGTCAGGCGGGGGGGGGCCGGCTCCGTCACGTCGCGCGTTTCGGGCAGGTCCCGGGCGCCGAGGTTAAGTTCGACGGCGGGAAGGGCTGGGCGTCCCCGGATGGGAGGGGCGGGGTGGCTGCGGAGGGGCCGGCGGTGGCAAGGAAGGCTCCGGGAAGCCCGGGGATTAGGGCGGTAATTGCAGCCTTGACCGGGGATTTGTGTGGGGATTCCATGCTGCGACCCTGGTCAGGCGCTTAACCGGAGGAAGAAGCCAGACGCCGGTGTTCAGCAGGTTGTGGCGGACTGTTCGCGGCTCGTTTCCACTGGCAGCTGCTGTACTGTTTCACCGCATGTTTACCGGCGGGTTCCCCCGGAGTTCCCGGCGGGAGGCGTCCTGTTCAAGGCTCCAAGGGACGTTGGCAGCATGCCCTTGATCCTGCCTGGAAACTCCCGTCTGATAGACCGCCGCCTCTTCCTCTCCGGCGTGGCCGGTGTCTCCGCCGCCGCCGCGCTGGCTGCCACCCCGGCCACCAAGGCCGACGCGGGCACGACGCCGGCGCGGAGCAAGGATGATCCCTTCACGCTGGGAATCGCATCCGGCGATCCCACGCCTTCCGGCGTGGTGCTGTGGACCCGTCTCGCGCCGAAACCGTTCGAGCCGAACGGCGGCATGCCTCCCGGCCACCCCGTCGTGGAGTGGCGTCTGGCCACCGACGCCGGGATGCGCAATGTTGTCCGGGACGGCAGCGCACACGCCCCGGCGCAGTTGGGGCACTCGGTTCACGTGGAGGTGGAGGGCCTGGAACCGGACAGCGAGTATTTCTACGAGTTCAAGTTCCGTAACCACTGGTCCCCTGTGGGCCGAACCAAGACCCTGCCGGCCCCCGGGGCCGATGTCAGGCAGCTGGATTTCGCCTTCGCCTCCTGCCAGAAGTGGGATGACGGCTTCTTTCCGTCCTACAGCCACATGGCAGCAGAGGACCTGGACTTCGTGGTGCACCTGGGCGATTACGTCTACGAGTACGAGATCGGGGCCGACGGCGGCCTGCGCCGCACGCCAGTTCCCGCCGCCGCGCAGCCGGCCCCGCAGACGCTTGAGCAGTGGCGGGCACGCTACGCCCTCTACAAGTCGGATCCCGACCTGCAGGCTGCACACGCCCGGTTCCCGTTCATCGTGACCTGGGATGACCACGAGGTCCAGAATGACTACGCCGGAGGCTGGGAAGGGCAGACCCAGGCCTTTACCGCAGTGCGGGCCGCGGCCTACATGGCGTACTACGAGCACCAGCCCTTGCGGGCGCGGTCGCTGCCCCAAGGCACGGACATGCAGCTTTACCGGCGGCTGCGCTATGGCCGCCTGGCTCAGTTGGACGTCCTGGATGGACGGCAGTACCGCGACGCTCCGCCCTGCGGCTGGGGCGAAGCCCAGGCATGCGAAGCGGCCTACGACCCCGCCATCAGCATGCTCGGCCCGGAGCAGGAACAGTGGCTCTATGCCGGGTTGCGCGACTCAGACGTGCGGTGGAACATCCTGGGAAACAACGTCATGGTCTCCCGCCTCGACCACGATGGCGCCGCGGGTGAGTTGCTGTGGCATGACGCCTGGGACGGCTTCCCGGCGGCCCGCAAGAGGCTGCTGGACGTGATCGCCGGGCCCGCGGTGCGCAATGCCGTGTTCGTCACCGGCGACTGGCACTCCACTTTTGTCAACGATGTCCACCTGGACTTTGACCGGCCGGACTCCCCGGTGGTGGCCACCGAGTTCGTCGGCACCTCCATCAGCACCAACGGCGACGTGCCAGTCTACGGGCCCTACTACGAGCCCATGATCGGGTTCAACCCGCACATCAAGTTCTTCGACGGCGACCGGCGGGGCTACGTCCGGTGCCAGGTCACTCCCGAGCGCTGGCGCACGGAGCTTCGCATGGCAACCGGGGTGGGCAGTCGGGCCGCAGGGCAGTACACGCATGCGGTGTTCGAGGTCGAAGACGGCGCACCGGGCGCAGTTCAGGTGTCGTAGCAGCTACCCCGTCTGCTACTTTTCCGGCCAGAAACGCTGCACTCCTGCCGCGGCCTGCCGCAGCTGTCCGCCGTCGAGCGTTATGGAACTTTCCTCCATGCCGAAGTCGATCCACTGGGCCACCAGGCGCAGGTCGCCGGCGGGCGGAAGCGGCCAGAGCCAGAGGGTGCCGCTGCCGGCCAGCTCATCGGGGGCTCCGCTGCCGCCACCGTTGTTCAGGACAAGGGTAGGGGGTTCCGGCTCCTCGGTGCTGCCCATAAACCCGTGGGGGCCGCGGGCTCCCGTGCTTGCCTTGGATCCGTCGGCGAACTGAACGCCGAACATCAGCCCGGAGAAGGGCACTGTGCCGCGGCGGAGGCGCATGCCCGGCTGGAAGAACAGTGCATGCTTGTCAGCCCAGTCATCCTCGTCTTCTTCGCCGCGGCGAATGATCCAGGACAGGTTCAAGGAACAGCCGGTGGAGAACACCTCCGCACTTCTGAGCGCCATGACCATCGCGGGACTGTGGTGAAGAAACTTGCCGACGTGGACCACGGCCGGCAGTTCATAGGACGGGGGAGCGGCCCACGGAGGCGGCTCGAACCTGGGGGCGGAGGGCCTGGGGCCGGACGCCGGGATGGGAAAGTCCTGGAAGAAGGTCACGGTGAGAGTCCTCGGGTCCATTGGCTGCGACCGACCAGCGGAACGGCGGCAGCGCCGCCCTGGATCCCCCAATCCGTCCTTGCCCGTCCAGTCTAGCCCTGCCCGGCCATCACCGCCGGGAACCACTCCTTGGTGTGTGCTGCGGGAGGGGACCGAATCCCGGTCCCCTCCCGCAGCCATGGTTCCTGCTGGCTCAGGGGCGGGCCTCAAACACGAAGAGTTCAGTGCCGGCGGCTTCCTCGCCGTCATCGGGGGCGGCGAACAGGCGCAGAACACCGCCATCAGATTCCAAGGCAACGGGGTTGCGGGTCATGGAGTGTCCGGCGGTGGAGAACTTCTGGAAGGGAACCTCGTGGATGATGGTTCCGTCTGCAAGGTCGGTCAGGGCGAGGCCGCCGAGCTCGAACGGTTTCCCGTCAGCAGTCTTCAGGCCGGTAACGCCCGAGCAGAGTTGGTGGCCGGCACCGGCGTACTCGCAGTCCTGGTAGTCAATGAAGTGGCTGGGGTTTGCCTGCGTCCCCAGGAGCGCGCCTTGGCGGTTCCAGGTGAACAGCTTCCGTGAACCCCAGCTGACGCCACTGATTCGGTTGGTCTTGCGGTCGGCGACGACCCCTCCAACGTGGTCCGCTTCGCGGAACTGCTCCGTGACCTGGTAGGTGTCAGGGTCGATTGTGTAGACGATTGAGCTGCTGTTCGGCCGGTATTCGGCGACGGGAATCCAGACGTTCTCGCCGTCGAAGTCTGTGCCGCCCGGGTGGTAGATCGTGTCCTCGCCCAGGACGATGTCTTTGAGCAGCTTTCCCTGCCGGTCGAGGACGAAGACGTGGCCACGGCCCTTGCCGGTTGTGCGGTCGTAGCCGTCAACGGGCGAAGGGTAGCGCACTGTCGGTTCGAGGATCTCGACGCTGCTGAGGAAGATTTTGTCGCCCACCAGCGACATGCCCTGCGGGTGGAAGGTCGGGAAGTCCAGCTTGAGCTTCTGGACCTGGTCCCACTGGGTGTTGCGGTCCACCTTGGTGAAGGCCTCGGCTTCTGCCGTGAGGCCCTTGGGGGCCTGCCCGTTGGTGGCAACAGCGGAGGTTCCGGCTGCCAGGGTGGCCGCGGCGACGGCCGCAATGGCCAGGACTCGCTTCATCTTCATGTCTGCTCCAGGTGCGTGTTGGGGGTGCCCGGTGGGGCCGGGCGCGATCAAACGTAGGCGCCCGGGATGGCGCGGCAGACAACGGCAGGTGTCGGGGGGATGAAGCCGGCGGCCAGCGCGGGGAATGCCCCGGGGATTTCAGCTGCTTGTTGCCCTACACCCACTTCTCGGTGCGGATGCGATTGGACAAGCGCCTCGCTGCCGTGACGGGGCTTGGAATCGACGGGCGGAAGCTCATGGACCTGGACCGGCACGGCATCAACTGGCGGCTGGACCCGCGCCTGCGGGAAGACCAGCAAACGGGAGCGGGTCTATGCCAGGAACAACATCGACCGAGGGCACCTGGTCCGCCGGGCCTCCGCCGTGTGGGGTGACACCCTGGCGGAGGCCGCACAGGCCAACGAGGACACTTTCCACTACACCAACGCCGCTCCCCAGGCGGCAAAGTTCAACCAGGGCCTGGAACTGTGGCTCGGGATGGAGTCCTACCTGCTGGATCATGCAGCCGGGCACCGGAGGAGGGTCGTGGTCTTCACGGGTCCGATCTTCAGCGACGTCGACCCGGTTTACCGCGGAGTGGACATCCCGTTGCGATTTTAAGGTTGCAGCCTTTATCCACGAAGGTGAACTGGCGGCCACCGGTTACATCGTGGACCAGACTCCGCAACTGGCGGAATTGCCGGACGTGCCGCGTCCCGGCGCACTCGACGGCACCCCGCCACTGGGCCCGTTCCGTACCTTCCAGGCACCGATCCGTGACATCGCCGAATTGACGGGGCTGGATTTGGAGCAGTTGGCCGCCGTTGATCGAATGCCGATCGCAGCGACGCTCGGAGCAGCCGCCGTTGGATCAACCTGGCGGGAACTGGCGGCAATGGAAGACCTGGATCTTGACTTCGACCTCGAGTTCTAAAAAGCTGCAGCGCGCCCAACAGCGGAACGGCAAAGGTCGTTCAGGTAGTCGGCCAAGGCAACAGGTTCCTGGCCGGGGCCTGCAATCATCAGCTCCCCGTGCCGCGTCAGGACCATTGCATCGCCACGGGGTTCCTCGCCCATCCTTACGGCGAGGATGAACTGTTCGTAGCGGTCGGCCAGGCTCGGGCAGCTGACGGGCAGTAGCCTGTGTGCGCCGCGGATGACCTGAACCGGGTGGTTGCGGACCATGCGGCCGGAGCCGTCCACCACCACCTCCGCCACCGCCGTGTTGGAAGCAGCGGCCTTTAAGGGGTGGTCCTGTTCCAGGCTGCCCAGAATGTAGGCGGGTGCCCATTGGCGCCCATGCGGATCGCTGACCGGTACTGGCGTCCTTCCGGCGACCCGGAGCGTGGCCACAACACCACCCACAAGCTCGGCAAAACGGGGTTCAAACCGCATCCGCAGATCCGGGCCCGGTGCTGGCAGCAAGTCGGCCAGGGAAGGGGCAGTGGCTGTGTTTCGGTGGAATGCGCGTCCGGGAAAGCCTGCGGGAATAGCCATGCCGGTCTCCTGTCCGAGGCCCCTCTGGCTGAGCCTTCACACCAGAATGCGGCGAATGCCTGCCGGCTGTAAAGCATCTGCGCGGATCCAGGCAGGACGAAAGCCATAAAAAGCAAGGGAGGGAAGCCGGGGAACTGCCCAGCAAACCCGCCTGACGATTAAACGAGCGAAAAACACCCAGAAACTTTGGTTTCTAGGTGTAAACACCGCAAGACTCGCCCCTACCGGCCACAGACCAATGGCAAAGTAGAACGCTTCAACCGCACCCTCACCACGGAATGGGCCTACGCCCGGGAGCACTGACCGGCTTCAGGAATGGGCTGCACGCTTCCCTGGGGAAAACGTCCGGGACTGAGCTGTCCTGCTGATCAGGGGCGTTTCAGCCACTGAGCGTAAGGCTCGCCGCTGCCTCGCCGTCAGCTGTTTGGGCTTCGGCGTGGGCTGCGTGTCTGACTTCAGCCCCAGGCGGGCGCCGGGCTTTGGCCAGGGCGATCAACAAAGTCTGGATCGTGACCATCCAGGTAAGCCCGGTGAGGAAAACCAGGGCGATCGCCGCTAACGGGTGCATGGCGAAGTCTAGGACGGCATGACCGGATACTCTGGCGCAACTCAGCAACACCTGGGCACGAAAAAGGTGCGCCCCGTTCGCTGAGCGCACCCTTCTCGTAAAAGCGGTTAGTCTTTGAAGGCGTCCTTGACCTTTTCGCCGGCCTGCTTCACATCGCCTCTGGCCTGGTCTGCCTGGCCTTCAGCCCGCAGGCTGTCATCGCCGGTGGCGTTGCCCGCAGCTTCCTTGCCCTTGCCGCCGGCTTTCTCGGCAGCGTTCTCAATCTTGTCGCCTAGTCCCATGGTGTTTCCTCCTCTGGTTGGCAGCCGTTCGCATTCGGCTGCACCCATACTAAGCATGCTGATGATCTGGTTGGCAAGCCAAAGAAGTCATGCTTGCCTGTGCGCCGTTAGCCTTTTCGGCCCGGCAGCAGCAGGAGCGCGTCGCCGACCGGGCGTTCGCCGGCGGCGTCCGAGGGGGAGTTCACGACCTGGCCGTTCTGGACCATGGTGGTTGATCCGCCGCCGTCGAGGTTGATGGCGTTGACCATGCCCAGGGAGCGGGCGACGTCGGCGGATTCCTTGATGCTCAGGCCCAGGCTGGTGGTCTGGCGTCCGTCGGCGGTTACCAGCAGGGTGCGGCCCTGGGCGTCAGTGCCGGCGATGGTGCGGGGGTTGCGCTTGTGGACCCAGCCGTAGAAGAAGCTGTTGCTGTCGTTGGTGCGGACCATGCCGTCACGCTTGGCGGTGACGTTGAGCTGGCCGTTTTCGACGAGGGTCGGGCCGCCGTTGACCACGTCCGTGGTGGCCCCGGTCTTCAGGGTCTTGCCGCTCTCGTCGAGCAGGTCCGTGTCGATTTTCACCTTGGCGCCGGGCACTGCCAGGGCGGCGAGCTTGTCCGCGTCCGCCCCGATGGCCTGCAGAGCCTGCCCGCCGGCCGGGAGGGTGGTGCCGCGGGCGTGGTTGACGGCCGTGACGGTGCCGTGGGCGTCGAGGATGACTTCGAGTCCCGGCCCTGACGGGGTGGGGCCGAACTCGGGGGTGATCGCTACGATTTCGTCCGCGTCCGTGCAGGTGAAGTCGTGCAGCGGCAGGTTGGTGGGGGTGTCGTCGGTGCCGCCGCAGTTGCGGATGAGACCCGGCACGCGGTTGATTCCGTCCAGGGGCAGGGATCCCGTGTTGGCGGCGCCCGTGACCGTGCCGTGCCAGTGCAGCCGCTGGACGGAGCTGCTGTTCTCGTCGAGGACCAGGGAGGGACGGTCTCCGACGGGTTCGCTGAGGACCTTGCCGTCGTGGACTGCTGCGCCTGCGGGATCACCGGGGGCGCCTGCCGCCGGGTCCATAACGAAGTAGCCGCCGTTGATTGCCGCAAGTGCGCCGGCGCCGGCAGCCAGTGAGCTGGTGGTTTCGCGGTCCTGGAGGTTCGGACCGAACGAAGAGGTCAGGTCGCCGCGGAATTCCTTCGGGTCAATGGTGAGCACCTCCAGCTTCCAGGGCCCGCGGTCGTCCTCGCTGGAGCCGGCGTCGCCGTCCCAGCCGGTGTAGATGACCGAGGACTTGTAGCCTGCCGCCTTGATCTGGTCGACGGTGGCGGCCCCGTCAGCCTTGGCCGCGAACTGTCCGGCGCGGACCCGGTAGCCGAGGTCACCGCCGGCGTCGGCCAGCTGGGGTGACTGGACGTGCTCGACCCGGGCTGTGACGCCGGCCGCGGTGAGCCTGTCAGCGACCATCTGGGCCTGCGCCTGGGAGGACAGCGCCGAGGAGGGCGCGTCAGGGTCCGGTGAGGTGGACGGGACAGCCACTTCGGCGGTCCAGAAGAAGTCCGGGTTCGGGGTGCCCCGGGTGATGGAGGTGCGGGTCAGGCCCGGGGCCAGTGTGGTCACGTTCCGGGTCTCGGGAAGGTCCGGCGCGCCGAGGTCAAGGTGACCGGGCTGCGATGGTGCAGAACTCTGCTGATCCTGCGTCGGAGCCAGGGGCGCCGCGGTGGAAGCGCCGGCCGGGGCAAGGAAGGCAAGGGGAAGGGACACGGCCAGCGCGGTGACGGCCGCACGGCGGTGCCGGGCCGTCGTGAGGACGCGGCGGGTGGTTGAGGAGCTCATTGTGGGGCCTCTTAAGGTTGGGGTCTCAACAGGAGCTTTCAAGTTACTGATCGGTAATTAACCGGATGTGGCTGGGAGGTTAACTGGGGATGCGGGTATGGATCGTCCCGACGCAACAGACAGCCGACGACACGGGGCAAGCCGGAATAGCCGCATGGCAACCTGAAGATTTACGGCTTCTTTGGGAGACTGTGTTTTGGGCCCGCTCGGAGGAGATGGCGAGTCCCCGCCCTCACGATCGCTGCCCTGCGGCTCCGGCAACGTTTGAAGCGTGTTAACTCCCGGTTCATCGCCCCCTTGATTCCCCTTGACTGAATGGACCGGACATCGCCCAGACCCTCAGGAGACATTGTGTCCCTTTCTCGTGCAACTTCCCGCCGTCGCTTCCTCACCTTGAGCGGGGGAGCGGCTGCGACAGCAGCCATTTACGGGTTCTCCACCGCCCCGGCATGGGCGGAGCCACGCTTCCCGCAGAATCCGTTCACCCTGGGAGTCGCCTCGGGCGACCCCGCCCCGGACGGCATCGTCCTGTGGACGCGGCTGGCACCGGAACCGCAGGCAGCTGACGGGCTCGGCGGAATGCCGCCGTATCAGCTCGAAGTGGTCTGGCAGGTCGCAACCGACCCGGAGTTCCGCACTGTGGTCAAAGCAGGAAGTGAGTCGGCCACACCGGAGCTTGCCCACTCCGTTCACGCCGAGGTCGTGGGACTGAACCCATCGTCTGACTACTGGTTCCGTTTCCGTGTCGGCAACGAGGAAAGCCCGGTCGGGCACACCCGCACGGCGCCGGCGGCCGGGTCGGATCCGGGCAAGATCACCTTCGGCCTGGCCTCCTGCCAGTCCTGGGCCGGAGGCCGCTACGCCGCCTACCGCACAATGGCTCAGGAGGACCTTGACCTGGTCGTGCACGTGGGGGACTACACCTACGAGGGCAAAACCCACGAAAGCCTGGCCGACTTTCGAAACAACCATGCCAAGTACAAGAGCTCCCCTGACCTGCAGGCCGCGCACGCCAGGTTCCCCTTCGTCGTCACCTTCGACGACCACGAAGTTGAGAACAACTGGGCCGCGGGCGTGTCCCAACCGGACAACGAGGCCTCCAACGAACCCCAGCGGTTCCTCCAGCTGCGCGCCAACGCTTTCCAGGCCTATTACGAGCATCTTCCGTTGCGCCGCCCGCAGCGGCCCACCGGCCCGGACATGGTCCTGTACCGCGGCCTGGACTACGGCAACCTGGCAAGGTTCCACGTCCTGGACACCCGCCAATACCGCTCCGACCAGCTGACCGAGAACTTCCCCGGCGGCCCGCAGCACCCCGACGTCTATGACCCCTCACGCACCCTGATGGGTGACGCGCAGGAGCATTGGCTCTTCCAGGGGCTCGCGTCCTCCCCGGCACGCTGGAATGTCATCGCCCAGCAGACGATGATGGCCCAGTACGACTACGACCCGTCCGAGGTGTTGTCCGTGAACCACGACCAGTGGGACGGCTACGTCGTCTCACGCAACAGGCTCACCAACTTCATCAACCAGCAGAACCCTGCCAACCCCGTGATCCTGAGTGGTGACTGGCACGCTGCCTTCGTCAACGACGTCCTCCTCGATTTCGCTGATCCGGCCTCGAAAGTCGTCACTACCGAGTTCGTCGGGACCTCCATCAGCTCCGGTTGCGGCTGGGCCCAGTCCATCAAGAACGCCCTGCCCAACAACCCGCACACCCGTTACATCAACCCGGATAAGCGGGGCTGGACCCGCTGCACCGTCACCCCGGACGAGTTCCGCAGCGATTACCTCACCGTGGCCTCAGCCGCAGACACTACGTCTCCGGCTGTCGTGGACGCGTCCTTCGTGGTCAGCAATGGACGACCAGGGGCCCAGCGAGCCTGAGCGCCCGGAGCGCGGGGCAGGTACTTCAGGGCTGCCCCGCTCGTCTGCCGGCTCAGCGCGTTTCATTGCCTGATCGCTACGATGACGGGGTCACTGTTGAGTCGAAGCGGAAGCGCCACGAATACGCAGCTGAGTTCGGCGGGCTACGTACTGGTGCCGGAACCCAGATGGCTGCCCGGCAGCAAAGTGTGCCATAAGTGTGCCCTGCCCTCGGGCAGCAGCACCCGGTTAACCAGCGAAAAACCCCGGAAACCCCCGAAAACAGGGGCTGTCCGGGGTTTATCCCGAGCTTCCTATCAGAATCGAACTGATGACCTTTTCATTACGAGTGAAACGCTCTACCGACTGAGCTAAGGAAGCACCGCATGATCCTCCGGCGTAACCGGGCGCCTCATGCAAGATTCAACTGTAATAGAGTCCCCGCGCCCGGGTCAAAATGGACGGCCGGGGAGCTGCTGAGGCCTTCAGCACACCGTGTTGTCGGTGGGAACCTTTCCGCTGACAAGGTAGGCGTCAACCGCATCCTCGATGCAGGCGTTGGACCGGCCGTAGGCGGTGTGGCCTTCGCCTTTCCAGGTCATAAGTGCCGCATTGCCCAACTGCTTGCGCAGCGATGACGCCCATTCCACCGGCGTGGCAGGGTCCCCGGTGGTGCCGATCACCACGATGGTGGACCCGCCGTCGTATTCCACCGGGGCGGGCGTGCGCACGTTCGGGTACGGCCAATCGACGCAGTTGGTGCCGCCATAGGCAAAGAAATACCCGAAGGTGGGGGAGTCCTGCATCAGGCGCTGCTGTTCGGCACGCATTCCGGCGGTGTCGGACACCATGGGGTAGTCAAGGCAGTTGATGGCGTTGAACGCAAAGGTCGAGTTGGACGTGTAGGTCCCGTTGGGTGAGCGGTCTGCGCCGAGGTCCGCGAGCCGCAGCATAAGGCTTACATCCCCGGTCATTGCCGCGTCCAAAGCCTGGGTCAGGGCGGGCCAGCTCTGGTCGTTGTACAGCGGCGTGATGAGGCCGCTCACGAACGTGGTGGCATTGACTACACGGCCGTCCTTTGCCGTGCGCGGAGTCTGCTGGACGGCGGCGATCAGGTCCCGGATTTGCTGGACGCCCGCCTCCACGTCTCCGCTCAGCGGACATCCGTCCTGGCCCTGGCAACTGGCTACATAGGCCCGAATGGCCTTTTCGAAGGCGCGGGCCTGGCCGCTGGTCAGCTCCTCATTGCTGATGGACGGATCCAGGGCACCGTCGAGGACCATCCGGCCCACATTGTCAGGGAAGAGCGAAGCGTACGTGGATCCCAGGAACGTGCCGTAGGAGTACCCGAGGTAGTTGAGCTTTGCATCATTGACCACGGCCCGGAGGATGTCCAGGTCCTTCGCGGAGCTGACGGTGTCGATGTGCGCCAGGACCGGGCCGGTTTGCTCCCCGCACTGGGTGGCAATCGCTTTGTTGTCCGCCAGGGCGGCAGCAAGTCCGGCATCCGTTTCGAGGTCGTAGACCTTCGCCCTGGCTGCGTCCCGTTCAGCGTCCGTCATGCAGGTCACGGGGGCGGACCGCTTCACGCCCCGGGGGTCGAAGCCCACGACGTCGAACGAATCACGAACAGCCTGGGAGAAATGGGTTCCAGCGGCATCCTTGACGAAGTCGTAGCCGGAGGCGCCGGGACCGCCCGGATTGACCAGGAGGCTCCCGGCCTTTTCCCCCGTGCTCGAAGCCCTCAGCGCTGCGAGCTGGATCGTCCCGCCGTCGGGATTGCCGTAGTCCATGGGCACTGTCACCTTGGTGCACTGGAACTCGCCCTCGCACGGCTCCCAGACGACTTCCTGGGAATAGAACTTCTCCAGCCCGGCGGGAGCAGACGCAACGATCGAGGGGTCGGCCTTGGCGGTGGCAGCCTCCTGGCTGCGGTCGCCGCCACTGAGGAGGCTGCAGGACGCCAGAACCATGGCAAGAACCATGGCCCCAAGTGCGCGGAAGCCAAGCGCCACGGGTCGCGGCCGTGCGGGCAGGGGGCGGGCAGTCATCGGTCTCCTTGAAGGACTAGATCAGGCTGGCTGCCATGGACTCAATGGTCAACAGCGGTGCAACGTTCGTGGTGGTGATGCGTTCGCGGGCTTTGTTGATGGCATCCATCCGGGCAAGAGTGGATTCCGGCGTGGAGCGGCTGGCGAAATCCTCCAATTCGCTCCTCAACTCAACGTTTACCAGTTCCACAGCATTCCCGAACTGGATGATCAGCACATCCCGGTAAAAGGAGAGGAGATCGGTCAGCGTCCGGTCAAGGGAGTCCGTGATGGACCGCTTGGCCCGGCGCTTCTGGTCTTCCTCCAGCTGCTTGACCTGGCTGCGCATGGCAGGCGGGAGCGTCCCGGACTCGGGTGCGCCCAGTGTTGCCAGCAAGGCGGCCTTCTCCGCAGCGTCCCGTTCTTCGTTGGAACTGTTGGCCTCCGCTGTGGCGATCTTGACGAGTTTGTCCGCCATCATCACGGCAGCCGTAACCCCCCGCAGGCCAAGCGGAAACCGCACTGTTTCCAGCCGGCGTTCCCTGGCCGCAGGATCACGGGCGAGGCGGCGGGCGATGCCCACGTGGCTTTGAGCTGCCCGCGCGGCGCGCTCCGCGAGGGCCGGATCCACGCCGTCGCGGTGGACCAGCAGGGCGGCGACGTCCGCAGCCGGCGGCAACCGCAACGCCACGCTGCGGCAGCGCGACCGGATAGTCACCAGGACGTCGGCCGGGGACGGTGCGCACAGCATCCACACAGTCCGGGGAGTTGGTTCCTCGATGGCCTTGAGCAGGACGTTCGTGGTGCGCTCGGCCATCCGGTCCGCATCCTCCACCACGATGATCCGCCACCGGCCGGCCGAGGGCCGGTTCCCGGCGGTGGCCACCAGTTCACGGGCTTCGTCAATGGTGATCGTGACCTTCTCGGTGCGGACGAAAGTGACGTCCGAATGGGTCTCGCCCAGGATGGTCAGGCACGCCGCGCAGCGCCCGCAGCCCCGCAGGCTGACGTCCTCCTGGTCGCAGTTCAGTGCTGCGGCAAACGCCTTGGCCGCATTGGAACGCCCGGAACCCGGCGGGCCGGTGAAAAGCCACGCATGCGTCAGTCCCTCGCCGCTGGAGGCCTGCCGCAGCTGTTCGACGACGGCGGGCTGGCCCTGAAGGTCGTCCCACACCGTCACGGGGCGCCCCCGACCGCCGTGGCCCGGGCCTGGGGTGCGCCCGCCGGTGTTTCGTCCTGTTCGGCCAGCAGGGTATCCACCCGCTCGAGGATCCGGGCGGAAAGCCTGCTGACGGAGTCATGGGCGGGCAGCACGAGGTAGGACTCCGGACGGCGCTGCGCCAGCTCCAGGAAGGCCTCACGGATCCGGAGGTGGAACTCGTCAGCTTCGGACTCCAGACGGTCCTCCGCCGTCTCGCCGGCCGTGCGGCGGCGGCGGCCCACCGCTGGATCAACGTCCAGCAGGACGGTGAGATGGGGCTGCAGGCCGGACGTGGCCCACTCGTTGAGGGACCGTACGGCGTCTTCGCCCAAGGCACGTCCTGCCCCCTGGTATGCCACCGACGAATCGATGTACCGGTCCGTCAGGACTATGTCGCCGCGTTCAAGCGCAGGCCGAATGACTTGGCTTGCGTGGGCTGCCCGGGAAGCGGCGAAAATCAGGGCTTCTGTGTGCGCATCAATCTCACCGTGTCCGTGGTCCAGCACAAGGGAGCGCAGTTTCTCGCCGACGGGGGTTCCGCCCGGCTCGCGGGTCAGCAGGACGGTCAGGCCACGGGATTCGAGGGCTTCGGCAAGGCGCGCAGCCTGCGTGGACTTGCCCGCGCCGTCGCCGCCTTCGAACGCGATGAAAAGACCGGCCCTCTGTTTGCTCACCACCCAAGCCTACCGACCCCCGCTGGCAATTCCCGATTCAGGTGTGGATTCCCGCGGGGGCCACGAGGCGGGTAACGGCTTTCCGGGCCGTCCCCGGCGGACAGTACGCTGTCACCATGAGTCTTTCCGAACAGCAGGCGGCGGCCCTGTCAGCCGAGACGGTTGTGGTTGCGGCCGGGCGTCCCCCACGGGAACGGGACCAGCCGGTCAATCAGCCGATCGTCCTTTCCTCCACATACTTCGGCACCGGGGCACTCGGCGACGGCGACCGCGGCTACGGCAGGTATTCCAATCCCACCTGGGATCCCTTCGAAGAGGCGCTCGGCCAGCTGGAGGGCTCAGAACTGCCGGGACTCCTCTATGCGTCAGGACTCGCGGCCGTCAGCTCGGCGCTCTCCCTGGTCCCTGCCGGGGGAGTGCTGGTAATGCCCACGCACAGCTACTCCGGGTCGCTGGTCATGGCCGCTGAGCTCGCCCAGAAGGGCTTCATCGAGCTCCGGACAGTGGACATTGCGGATACTGCCGCCGTGAAGGAGGCCCTTGCTCCCCGCAGCCCCGCTGCGGGGCCGCACGCCCGGCCGGCGGCGATGCTGTGGCTCGAAAGCCCCACCAACCCCATGCTCGGCATTGCGGATGTCTCCGTCCTGGCCGACGCCGCCCACGCCGTCGGGGCCATCGTCGTTACGGACAATACTTTCTCCACACCCCTGGTGCAGCAGCCCCTGGTGCTCGGATCCGACGTCGTCCTGCACTCGGTGACCAAGTACCTCGCGGGCCATTCCGACGTCGTCCTTGGCGCCCTGGTCACCTCCAACCCGGACATCCGGTCCGCGCTGCTCCATCACCGGATTATCCACGGCGCCATTGCGGGGCCCTTCGAAGCGTGGCTGGCGCTGCGCGGCCTGCGGACGCTGGCGCTGCGGATAGAACGGTCCCAGGCTTCTGCAATGGTCCTGGCGGAGCGGCTTGGCGACCACCCCGCGGTCGAGACCGTCCGGTTCCCCGGCCTGTCCGCGGATCCCGGCCACGAACGCGCCAAGGCGCAGATGAAGGGCTTCGGGTCCATCATCTGTATCCAGGTACGCCCAGGCGCGGGAATGAGCGGCGCTGACGCCGCCGACAAACTGGTTGGCGCCGTCCAGCTGTGGCTGCCTGCCACATCGCTGGGAGGTGTGGAGTCGCTCATCGAACGCCGACGGCGGCACACCGCTGAGCCGGCCAGCGTCCCGGAGAACCTGGTGCGGCTCAGTGTGGGAATCGAGAACGTTGAGGATCTCTGGGCCGATGTGAAGCAGGCGCTGGACTCGCTGGACGGCTAGGCTTGGGCTTGTGGACGTTGAACTCGTTATCATCCAGCCCGTTGAGAAGGCCCTGTTCTTTATCCTTGCCCTGGTTTCGCTGGGGCTGGAGCTCTGGGCCGTGGCGGACTGCGCCCGGCACCGTGCAAACGCGTTCGAGGCCACGGGCAAGCGGACCAAGACCTTCTGGCTGGCACTGACCGGCGGCGCGGCCCTGATCGGCGCCCTTTCGTTGTACAGCGGTGGTGGCGGCGCATTCTTCGGAACCTTCGGGCTGTTCGGGCTCGCCGCCGTCGTTGCTGCGTCGGTTTACCTGGCTGACGTACGGCCGGCCGTGAAGGATGCGGGCAGGGGCGGCAGCCGCAACACGGGGCCCTACGGCCCCTGGTGAATTAGCCGGGGTGAATTGGCCGGCGTGAATTAGCCGGCGCCCCCGCCGGCCAAGGGTGCCACGGCCTCCCAGTCCACGGTGAGCTCCCCGAGCCGCCACCGCGAAGGCCCGTCATGGACTGGCCAGCCCGTGTCCCGCAGGCTCCTGCACATGCCTTGCCAGCGCTGCCTGTTCCCGAAGGTCGCCAGCGGCGCGCACTCGAGCCAAGCCCGGTCCATGGCCTGCATGAGGGCGTGCACCGGTTCGCCCGGAACGTTGCGGTGAATCAGCGCCTTGGGCAGCCTTTCGGCAACGTCGGAGGGAAGGAGGAAGCTGCCGAACCTGACGGAAATGCTCAGGGATAGCGGCCGCTCCGCATCCAGTGCCACCCACGTGACCCGCCGCCCGATCTCGTCGCAGGTGCCGTCGATGAACAGGCCGCCGGGGGCCAGCCGGTCCTGCACCAGCCGCCAGATTCCGGCCACGTCCGCTTCCTCGTACTGCCGCAGGACGTTGAACGCACGCACCAGGGCCGGTTTGCCGGGCACGGGCAGTTCGAAGCCGCCCACACGGAAGCTGAGCCCGGGCCGCTCCAGGGGGATCGCCGCGCGGACCCGTTCCGGTTCGATTTCGATTCCAAAGACCTGCACGTTCCGGCGGACGGCAGAAAGCCGTTCATAGAGCTCGACGGCGGTGGCCGGCGCAGCGCCGTAGCCCAGGTCCACCACCAGGGGATCCGCGGCATTCCGGAGCCGCCAGGCCTGCGGTCCCGTCAGCCAGCGGTCCACCCGGCGCATCCGGTTAGGGTTGGTGGTGCCGCGGGTGATGTTGCCAACCGGCCTGCCGGGCCTGCCGGTATTCCTGCCCAAAATCTGGGGGGCGGTCACCCGTTCAGCCTTTTGCACCACCGCCCAACCTTATCCCTGAAGCAATAGGTGACACCTAACCGGGCGACGCATGTAACGCTGGGCGGGCGGCAACACTGCTCGGCTAGGATGAAAATCATGACTTACAAGCTGATCCTGCTGCGCCACGGCCACAGCGAATGGAACGCCAAGAACCTGTTCACCGGCTGGGTGGACGTTGACCTTAACGACCAGGGCCGCGAGGAGGCAGCACGCGGCGGGGAGCTGCTGGTTGAGAATAACGTTCTCCCGGACATCCTCTACACCTCGCTGCTGAAGCGTGCCATCAACACCGCGAACATCGCCCTGGACAAGGCCGACCGCGGCTGGATCCCGGTGAAGCGCGACTGGCGGCTGAACGAACGCCACTACGGCGCGCTGCAGGGCAAGGACAAGGCGCAGACCCTTGCCGAGTACGGCGAGGAACAGTTCATGGAATGGCGCCGCTCCTACGACACCCCGCCGCCGCCCCTGGATGACAACTCCGAGTTCTCCCAGGCGCACGATCCCCGCTATGCAGACCTCGGAGACGCCCTTCCCCGCACCGAGTGCCTGAAGGATGTCCTGGTCCGGCTCCTGCCGTACTGGGAATCGGACATCAAGGAAGACCTCAAAGCCGGCAAGACCGTCCTGGTCACGGCCCACGGAAACTCCCTGCGCGCACTGGTCAAGCACCTGGACGGCATCAGCGACGAAGCCATCGCCGGCCTGAACATTCCCACCGGCATCCCGCTGGTGTACGACCTCGACGAAAACTTCCAGCCGATCAAGCCCGGCGGAACCTACCTTGACCCGGAAGCCGCGGAACAGGCCATCCTCGCAGTCGCCAACCAAGGCAAGAAGTAAGCAGTACGTACGACGGCGGGCCGGTCACTTCACGTGACCGGCCCGCCGTCGTTATTCCGCAGCGTTGACGTCAGCTGTGTTCGGTCCCGGTAGGCTGCCACGCGCCGGTCACCAAATAGGTGACCTTCTGCGCGACGGAGACACCGTGGTCCGCGAAGCGTTCAAAGTACCGGCTCGCGAGTGCGACGTCCACCGTGGTTGCCGGCGACTCGGCCCACTCAGGTGCCGCGATGGCCTTGAACACGCTGAGGTGGAGATCGTTGATGGCGGTGTTCGCCTTCAGGATGTCCCGGGCAACCTCAAGGTCCCGGGTTTCCAGCAGGACCGTCAACTTGTTCGCAATTTCTTTGTCCAGCTCGGCCATGCGCTTGAACGTGCCGGTCATGGATTCGGGGATGACGGTAGACGGGAACCGCAGGCGTGCCAGCTGGGCGATGTGCCGTGCAAGGTCTCCCATGCGCTCGAGGGAAGCGCTCATCCGCAGCGATCCGACGATCATCCGGAGGTCGCTTGCCACGGGCCCCTGCAGGGCCAGGATGTCGATGGCCCGTTCATCCAGGCTGTTCTGCAGGAAGTCGATGCGGGCATCCGCAGCGATGACGTCCTGCGCAAGGTCTACGTCCGCCACCTCGAAGGAGGTGGTGGCTTTGTCCATGGCCTCGCTGACCAGCCGGGAGATCTCCACCAGCTGGTCACCGACCTGGGTGAGCTCTTCCTGAAAAACCTTACGCACGTAGGCGTCCTTTCCTTGTAACTCCCGCCGGTCCCGGTCCGGGCAGCAGGAATCGCGTCGCCGTTCGGCACTCCAACTACCTAGAATGCCAAAGTTCGGTAAACGGTTAAGCCCTTGCAGGTGAACGTTAGTTGAACCGTCCGGCCAAGGGGCCGGGACGCGCCGATATGCCTTCACCTACAGCATAAGGTGGAGCTGTGGATCCTATGCTTATCGGCCTGGTGGCCGGCCTTATCGGCCTGGCGCTCGGTACGTTCGGCGTGCTCGCTTTCCGGGTCAGCGAGAAACAACGGCAATTGCTGGACGTGGACGCCGGGGAGCTCGCCCTGCCGGCGGGCGCCGCGGAGGTGCTTGCCGTCGTCGGACGCGCCTTTGTGGTGGTGGACGCGGTGGACGGTGTGGTCCGTGCCAACCCGGCCGCCTATGCCTACGGCCTGGTCCGCGGCCACACGGTGGTCCACAAGGAACTGCTGGACATGACGGCCGGGGTCCGCCGCGATGGCGTCATCCTGGAAAGGCAGCTGGAACTTCCCCGCGGCCCGCTCGGCCAGGGAACCATCATCGTCCAGGTCCGGGCGGCAATGCTCGGGGAGGAATACATCCTGCTGCTTGCGGACGACCGCACCGAGATCACCAGGACAGAAGAGATCCGGAACGATTTCGTAGCCAACGTTTCCCACGAGCTGAAGACGCCGGTGGGCGCCATCTCGCTGCTGGCCGAAGCCCTGGAGTCCTCGGCAGACGACGAACTGGCCGTCCGGCGCTTCGCCAAGCGAATGCACAAGGAATCCGGCCGGCTCGCCGCATTGGTGCAGGACATCATCGAGCTCTCCCGGCTGCAGGGCGCAAGCGTCACCCAGCAGGGCCGCCCGGTTGACGTCAATGCGGTCATAGCCGAGGCCGTGGACCGGTCCCAGCTCCCCGCGGAGAGCAAGAATATCCGCATTGTGGTGGGTGGCCGGACCGACGCGAAGGTCTTCGGGGACCAGGACCTGCTGGTGACCGCCCTGCGCAACCTGATCGATAACGCCATCAGGTACTCCCCGGAGAACACCCGGGTAGGGATCGGTGTGCGCAGCAGGGAAGGGCTGGTTTCCATTTCCGTTACGGACCAGGGCGAGGGACTCAGCCCAGAGGACCAGGAGCGCGTCTTTGAACGCTTCTACCGGGTGGATTCGGCCCGGTCCCGCCATACCGGCGGGACAGGCCTTGGCCTGAGCATCGTCAAGCACGTCGCGTCCAACCACGGCGGCGAAGTGACCCTCTGGTCCCAGCCCGGGCAGGGCTCCACGTTCACCCTCCGGCTTCCCGAGATGGAGGGCCAGGAGGGCGGGGAAGAAACACCTCCGGCCGCTGCCCCCGCCCGGGCGGGGACCGCAGGGTCCGAAAAGCCAACTGTTACCCAAGTACCCGGCGCCGCAGGCGCCACCGAACGAGGAGCAAACGCTTGAGCAGGATCTTGATTGTCGAGGATGAGGAGTCGTTCAGCGATCCGTTGTCCTACTTGCTGGGCAAGGAAGGTTTCGAGGTGGAGGTCGTGGACAACGGCCTGGACGCCATCACCGAGTTCGACCGGAACGGGGCGGACCTGGTGCTGCTGGATTTGCAGCTGCCCGGGCTCTCCGGCACGGAAGTGTGCCGCCAGCTCCGCCAGCGGTCCAGCGTCCCGGTAATCATGTTGACGGCCAAGGACGCGGAGATCGACAAGGTAGTGGGACTGGAACTTGGCGCGGACGACTACGTCACCAAGCCATAC
The DNA here is from genome assembly GCF_009741265.1 of Pseudarthrobacter sp. GA104. GTDB lineage: Bacteria > Actinomycetota > Actinomycetes > Actinomycetales > Micrococcaceae > Arthrobacter. Next base: position 1,407,646 of record NZ_WOWL01000001.1, on the reverse strand, counting down.
TCCTCCCGCGAACTGGTGGCCAGGGTCAGGGCGGTGCTGCGGCGCCAGGGCGAGCCGGAGGAACTCATTTCTTCCACCGTGCAGGCCGGGCCTGTCCGGATGGATATTGAACGGCATGTGGTCAGCGTTGGCGGCGAGCAGGTGCTGCTGCCCCTGAAGGAGTTCGAGCTCCTCGAAATGCTCCTGCGCAATTCAGGCCGGGTGCTGACCCGCGGCCAGCTCATCGATCGGGTCTGGGGCTCTGACTATGTCGGTGACACCAAGACCCTCGACGTCCACGTGAAGCGGCTTCGCGGAAAGATCGAGCCGGACCCGTCAGCGCCGCGGTACCTGGTCACCGTGCGGGGGCTTGGCTATAAGTTCGAGCCCTAGAAAGGGTCGCCCGGCGACAGGCATGCAAAAGGAGGGGCCCTGCGGCCCCTCCTTTTGCATGCCTGTCCTGCAGTGGGCTCAGCCCGCAGCCTTAGTGGCCGGTCCCGCCTGCGCTTTCCGAAGCGGACGGCGACGGCGTGGCCGATGTGCTCGGCGAGGGCGTGCTGCCGGCCGGCAGGTACTCCTTGTACTCAGGCAGCGTTGCATCCAGGACGGGGACCTTCACCGTGTTGCTCACGTTGGTTCCGTCCTCGGTGATCTTGACGTCCACGAGGGAGCCCGGGATTCCTCCGGTGGTGCTGAGGATGGCTTCGTCCGAGCTGTCGTTCAGCAGCGTGTAGGAGTTCGCCTTGACCGGCACCTCGGTCTGTGAGCCCTTTGCGCCGTTGACCGTGAGCGTCACGTCCTGCGAAGAGGAGTTGTAGACGGCGCCGATCAGGCGGCCCGGCTGGTCCTCGCCGGAGGAAATGATCAGGATATTGCGCAGCTGGATCGGGCCGAGGTCGGTGACGATGCCGTCCGATGCAGCGTACCGTTCGCTGGTCTGCTGGGGCGTGATGTAACCGCAGCCGGCGGTCAGCAGGCCCACGCCAAGGGCGCCTGCCGTCAGTGCCAGTTTGCCGCGCTGGGCCCGGGTCATCGCAGTGAAACGCACGTCGCGTACTCCTCAAAGAGTCTTGAAACATTAATCACGCATAGCCTATCCGCAAAGCACGCCAAACGAGGATTCGGAGCTGTCACATCGGCCTTCCCCAGGCCCCCGCACATGCACTATTATCCGCGTTCGTCAAGGGGGTGAAGGGGGCCGATTTGGCCCGTTTTCCGCGTATTTCTGCGGTTCGGCGCCCTCTTCCGGGCCGGTCATATGCCTGAATCGTGATAAACTGGTCAGCGGGAAAGGGGAAATGTCCACATGGTATTTGAGGTCGGCGAGACAGTAGTTTACCCTCACCACGGTGCTGCGAAGATTGAAGAAATCAAGATGCGCACCATCAAGGGCGAAGAGAAGATGTATCTCAAGCTCAAGGTGGCTCAGGGTGATCTGACCATTGAAGTTCCAGCAGAGAACGTTGACCTTGTTGGGGTTCGGGACGTAGTGGGCAAGGAAGGCCTGGAGCACGTGTTTGATGTGCTTCGCGCCGAGTTCACCGAAGAACCCACCAACTGGTCACGCAGGTACAAGGCAAATCTGGAGAAGCTTGCTTCCGGTGACGTCATCAAGGTTGCAGAGGTCGTCCGCGACCTGTGGCGCCGGGATCACGACCGGGGCCTTTCCGCAGGCGAGAAGCGAATGCTGGCCAAGGCCCGGCAGATTCTGATTTCAGAACTGGCGCTGGCTGAAAAGACCGACGAAGAGAAGGCTGCAAGCGTTCTCGACGAGGTCCTGGCTTCCTAAGAATTGAGCCCCGGGGGCACCCAAGTGCCGCCGGGGCTTCTTTTTGCCCAAAAACAGGCCGCGGGCATTCCTCCCGAGGTGTTCAGGCGCCGGCCCTGCAGGGACGTAGGCTAGTCCGCATGAGCGAAACACGCACCCGCCTGGTCACCGCAGTGATCCTGGTGGCAGCAGGTACGGGGCAAAGGCTGGGTTACGGCATGCCCAAGGCGGCGGTCCCCCTGGGCGGCGAGCCAATCCTGATGCATGCCCTGCGCGGCATTGTCGCATCCGGAGCGGGCAGCCAGGTGTGCGTTGCGCTGCCCCCGGGAGACGACGCCCTCCGCCGCCTGTGCGAGGACTTCCGGCAGGAACTGGCCGACGGCGGCCCCCTTCTTTCCATTGTCGACGGCGGCGGCACCCGTGCGGATTCCGTCCGGGCCGGCATGGCAGCCCTGATGGACGGCATAGAAGCGGTGCTGGTGCACGACGCCGCGCGCGCCCTCACCCCCGAGTCCGTCTTCCACCGCGTGACGGACGCCTTGGCCGCGGGGGCCGCGGCAGTCATACCTGCCGTGGCGGTAGTGGACACTGTCAAGACGGTAGCGGCCACTACTGGCCCGGACAGCGAACTGGCCCCGGAGGTTGTCACCGGGACCGCGCCCCGCGAGGAACTCCGCGCGGTGCAGACGCCGCAGGGCTTCCAACTCAACACCCTGCTGAAGGCCCACGAAGCCGCGCGGGCCCTGGGCCCGAAAGAGTCCGATGCCGTCACCGATGACGCAATGCTCGTGGAAATGCTCGGCATCCCCGTCCACGTGGTCCGCGGGTCCACCCAGTCCCTAAAAATCACCACTCCGTTGGACTTGATCCTCGCCGAGGGGCTCCTTGAGGGCCCGCTGGGCGCACGCTGGGTGGAAGGCTAGGAATGGGACCTGCGGACATGGTCATCCCCCGAACCGGAATCGGGCTGGACGTTCACGCCTACGCCACGGAGGACCAGCCCCGCCCGCTGTGGCTGGGTGGACTCCTGTGGCCGGGTGAACGTGGCCTGGCCGGGCACTCCGACGGCGATCCGGTGGCCCATGCCGCCGCCGATGCGCTGTTTTCCGCCGCCGGGATAGGAGATTTGGGCACGCACTTCGGTACGGACCGGCCGGAATTTGCCGGCGCCTCCGGCGTCGCGCTGCTGGCCGAGGCTGCGCGGATTGTCCGGGCTGCCGGGTTTGAGATTGGCAACGTTGCTGTCCAGTTCGTCGCCAACCGGCCCAAGTTCGGCCCCCGGCGGGAGGAATCCCAACAGGTCCTCAGTGATGCCGCGGACGCGCCCGTCAGCGTTACCGCCACCACCAGCGACCACCTCGGGTTCACCGGCCGTGGTGAAGGCATCTCCGCGGTGGCCACCGCACTGGTCTACCCGAGGCCGCACCTTCCCATCAGCTAATCTGGAGCGGTGACCCTGCGCTTCTATGACACTGCCTCCGCCGAAGTCCGGAACTTCGTGCCCATCGTCGAGGGCAAAGCCAGCCTCTACTACTGCGGGGCCACCGTGCAGGGCATGCCCCACGTTGGCCACATCCGCTCGGCCATTGCGTTTGACCAGCTCACCCGTTGGCTGGCCTACCGCGGGTTCCGGGTCACGGTGGTAAGGAACGTCACGGACATCGACGACAAGATCCTGGCCAAGTCCGAGGCCTCCTTCGCGCCGGGGTTCACCCCGGAACCCGGGGAAGTGCCCGAGGAAGAATGGTGGGCGCTTGCTTACCGCTACGAGCAGGAATTCCTCAAGGCCTACGACACGCTTGGCGTTTCCCGGCCAACGTACGAGCCCCGCGCCACCGGCCACATCCCCGAAATGCACGCCCTCATCCAGCAGCTGATCGACCGCGGGCACGCCTATCCTGCCCCCGACGACTCCGGTGACGTCTACTTTGACGTGCGTTCCTGGAGCAAGTACGGCGCACTGACCCGGCAGAACATCGATGACATGCAGGCAGCCCCGGACGTCGAACCGCAGTTCAGCAACAGGAAGAAGGACCCGCGCGACTTCGCCCTGTGGAAGGGGTCCAAAGAAGGAGAGCCGACGACGGCGAGCTGGGCTTCCCCGTGGGGTGCGGGCCGCCCGGGCTGGCACCTGGAATGCTCCGCCATGGTCACCAAGTACCTCGGTTCCGAATTCGATATCCACGGCGGCGGCCTGGACCTCCGGTTCCCGCACCACGAAAACGAGCTCGCCCAGTCGCAGGCGGCCGGCCACGCGTTCGCCAACTTCTGGATGCACAACGGCATGGTCACCTACGAGGGCGAAAAAATGTCCAAGTCCATTGGCAACACCGTCAGTCCTGCCGAGATGCTGGAACTGGCGTCCCCCCGGGTGGTCCGCTACTACCTTGGCCAGGCCCACTACCGCTCAGTGCTGGACTACCGTCCCACGTCCCTCCAGGAGGCCGCCGCCGCCGTCGAACGCATTGATGGTTTCATTGCCAAGGCGACCGCCCGGTTCGGTACCGGCTCCGGCACGGCTGCCGGCCACCAGGGCTCCTCCGCGGAAACCTTGCGCACCTTCACCGAAGCCATGGACGACGACCTGAACGTCCCGCGTGCGCTGGCCGCCCTGCATGAGGCGGTCCGGGCCGGCAACACCGCCCTTGCCGAAGGCGATGACCCCGCGGCCCGTCTCGCGTTGAACACGGTGGCAGTCATGACCGACGTCCTCGGGCTGAATGCCGTGGCAGGTGCCGATGCCGGCAACACCAAGGACAAGGCCGCCCTGGACGTCCTGGTGCAGGCCCAGCTGGAAGCCCGTGCCGCGGCAAGGGCGGAGAAGAACTGGGCGGCCTCGGATGCCATCCGTGACACCCTCTCCGCTGCCGGCATCCTGGTGGAGGACGGCCCGGACGGGGCAACCTGGAGCCTGAAGCGCGACTGACCGGCGCGTTTCCCGAAGCGGCCGTCCCCCTTAGCAGCCGATTTTTCTTCGATCAGTAGACTGGTAGGCAGACTCAGTCAACACAATCAAGGGTGGAACACAATGGCCAACAATGGTCGCCGATCGGTTAAAGCGAAGAAGGGCCCAACCATCGGGACCGGTGGCCATGGCCGCAAGGCCCTGGAAGGCAAGGGCCCCACGCCCAAGGCGGAGGACCGCCCGTACCACAAGGCGCACAAGGCCAAGCAGCTCTCCGAGCGGTCCGCGGCCAAGCGCAATCCGGGTGCCCGCAGCGCCGGAGCGGCCAAATCCGGCCCCAAGGGCCGTGCCACCGAAGAAGTCGTTACCGGGCGCAACTCGGTGGTCGAGGCGCTCCGCGCCGGCATTCCCGCCAAGGCACTGCACGTGGCCATCCGCATCGAAATGGACGACCGCGTCAAGGAGTCCCTGAAGCTCGCGGCCGAGCGGGGCATTCCGCTGCTCGAAACCGGAAAGCCTGAACTGGACCGGATGACCGACGACGCCGTCCACCAGGGGCTGGTGCTGCAGATCCCGCCGTACGACTACCAGGACGCGTACGAACTGGCAGAGGAGACGGTTGGGAAATGGAAGAAGGGCCACGTCCCCAACGCGCCGCTCTTCGTTGCCTTGGACGGCATTACCGATCCCCGCAACCTTGGCGCCATCATCCGCTCGGTCTCCGCTTTCAGCGGTCACGGCGTCATTGTCCCGGAACGCCGCTCGGTAGGCGTTACTGCCTCGGCCTGGAAGACCAGCGCCGGAGCCGCTGTCCGCGTGCCCGTGGCGCGGGCCTCAAACCTCAACAACGCCCTGAAGCAGTTCAAGTCCATGGGAATCTTCGTCCTGGGCCTGGACGGCGACGGCGACGTCTCCTTGCCGGACCTCACCCTCGCAACCGAACCGGTGTGCATCGTGGTGGGTTCGGAAGGAAAGGGACTCAGCCGCCTGGTCCGCGAGAACTGCGACCAGATCGTCTCCATCCCCATCGATTCCGCAATGGAGTCACTCAACGCCTCCATGGCCGTGGGCATCTCCCTGTATGAGGTCTCCCGGCAGCGCGCCGCAAAGTAGGCGCCGGGTCATGGTCATGCCGCTTTTCGACACTGCTTCCACCATGGACGCCTCCACGGCGGTTCCGCTCGGTGTCAGTGTTCCGCGCGCCGACGTGGACGGGACAGGCAGCCACCACGCAGGGCGGGCCAACGTGGCGTGCTATGCGCCGGGCGTATCCAGCCTGGAGATCGTCTACGCCGCCCCGGGCGGGGAGTGGCGGACCCAGGCACTGCCCAACGTCACCCACGGCGTCCACCACGGCATCGTCGAGGACCTGCCGTACGGATCCCGTTATGGTTTCCGGCCTGCGTCCGGCGAGCAGTCCCTGCCCTTTGCCGCGCCCACCAGCGAAATTGAGGACGACGCCGGCCAGCCGCTGCTGCTCGATCCCTACGGGCGCGCCGTGGACCAGCAGGCCGGCTTCCTGGCCAGCGTGCGGATGGCAGGCGACTACGACTGGGGAACCGACGAGCGGCTGCGGCTGCCGTGGCGCAACACGATCATCTATGAAGCCCACGTCCGGGGACAAAGCATGCTCCACCCCGACGTCCCCGAAGAACTCCGCGGAACCTACGCCGGCATGGCCCACCCTGCCATCATCGAGCACCTCACAAGCCTGGGCGTCACCTCGGTGCAGCTGCTGCCCGTGCACTTCCACCTGGACGAGCCGCACCTGCAGGACCTGGGGATGACTAATTACTGGGGTTACAACACAGCGGCTTTCTTCGCCCTGCACCCCGGCTACGCAACGCGTGCCGCCCAGAAGGCCGGGCCGCAGGCTGTCCAGGACGAGTTCAAGTCAATGGTTAAACGCTTCCATGCCGCCGGGCTGGAAGTCATTTTGGACGTCGTCTACAACCACACGGCCGAGGGCGGCCCCGACGGCCAGACCCTGAGCTTCCGCGGACTGGGCGAGCAGGCGTACTACCGCACTGACGGGCACGGGAGATACGTGGACACCACGGGCTGCGGAAACAGCCTGAACTTCGGTGAGTCCCGCGTGGTCCAGATGGTCCTGGACTCCCTCCGGTACTGGGTGGATGAGTTCCACATTGACGGCTTCCGCTTTGACCTCGCCGTCACCCTCTGCCGGAACGCGGCCAACGAGTTTGACCCGCGGCACCCGTTCCTGGTTGCCGTCGCCGCCGATCCCGTCCTGTCCGACGTGAAGCTGATTGCCGAACCCTGGGACGTGGGCCACGGCGGCTGGCAGACCGGACGTTTTCCTGTCGGCTGGGTCGACTGGAACGACCATTTCCGGGACGCGGTCCGTTCCTTCTGGCTCACCGACCGCGCCGCCCTGGATGCTGGCGGGCACGGCGGGCCCATGGCCAAACTCGCGGACTCGCTGTCCGGTTCCGCCGCCCTCTTCCAGCCTTCCGGACGTTCCCGCCTGGCGTCAGTCAACTTCATCACCTCCCACGACGGCTTCACCCTCAATGACCTGGTCTCCTTTGACCGCAAGCACAACGAGGCCAATGGCGAGGAGAACAGGGACGGGCACGGGGATAACCGGAGCTACAACCACGGCGTGGAAGGTCCCACCGAGGACGGCGCGATCCTCGCCAAGCGTGCCCAGGCCCGCCGCAACTTGATGGCGTCCATGCTGGTTTCCCTGGGCGTTCCCATGATCACCGCCGGCGACGAACTGGCGCGGACCCAGCAGGGAAACAACAATGCCTACTGCCAGGACAACCCGCTCGCATGGCTGGACTGGACCCTTACTCCCGAGTCCCACGAAATGCTCCGCAGCACCAAGCGTTTCATCCGCCTGCGCAAGGAGTTCCTCGCGGCCCAGCCCCACGACTTTCCTGTCCGGGACGAGCAGTCCTACCTGTACTGGTTCGACCAGAACGGCCACCCGATGTCCATGGAGCGCTGGAACGATCCTCACAACCGCGTCCTGCAACTCCTCCTGGGCTCGGACAACGGCGGCTTTGCGGGGTTGATGGTGGTGAACGGCAGCGCTTCGGACCTGCAGGTCACGCTGCCGCGCGTTCCGGCCGGGACCACAGCCCCGCGGATGTTCGAGCTCCGGCTGACTACCTCGCCATTGCATGAGGCACGCCAGGGCGGGCAAGTTGCCTCGGGGGAGAAGGACCTCGTGGAGGCCTATTCCATCAGCATCTACCGCAGCTAGGCACCCGGGATTTCCAGAATGCGCAACCGTTCCGTCCTGCCCCTGTTGCTGGCGGGCCTGATGATGCTTGCTTTCCTGGCCTTCGGCGGCACGGGCTTCCTCGGCCAGCTGACGGAAACTACGACGCCGGAGGGCACCTCCAGTGCCATGCCTGCGCCCGGCGCCGTACCCGGGACCAGCGCCCCTGGACAGGACAACCCTTCGGGGCTGCCGGAGGTTCGTGAGTCCGCGCTCCCGGTGGAGGGCCGCAGGGTTCTCGAACTCATCCGCGCGGGCGGACCGTACCGCTACAGCCAGGACGGCCAGGCTTTCGGTAACTTCGAGCGCCTCCTGCCACGGCGGGAAAGGGGCTATTACCGCGAGTACACAGTGCCAACGCCCGGGGAATCGGACAGGGGAGCGCGCCGCATCGTGGCCGGCACCGACGGCGAGAAGTACTACACGGACGATCACTACGAGTCATTCAGATACATAGCGGAAGGCAGCTGAGCAAAGCCATGAAGATCTACTCCGGCGACACCTGGACCCTTGAGGAGCTGCAGGAGCAGGTGGCCGACGCCGGACGCCGCAGCCTGGTGGTTCCCGCAGCCGACAGCAAGAAGGCTGTCCTGGAAACCTTCGGCGAGGTCCTTAACTTTCCCGAGCACTACGGCGTCAACCTCGACGCGCTCAACGATTCACTGCATGACTTCGCGGACAGCATCACGGATAACGGCAACGCTCCGGTCACGGTCCTGTGGCAGGTGGCTGCCCCCTTCCGCAGTGACAGGGCATTCGGGATCATCTGCGAGATCCTCCAGGACGCCGAGCGCTATGCGGGCAAGGACCTGGCGGTCACCGCCGTCCTGCTTTAGGTGCGTTCTTCGTGGCCCGTGTAGGTCGCCAGGAGATCCAGGGCCCTGCCGCCGTCGTCCTCTGCAGCCAGTCCCTTGCGCATGCTGTCCGCCTTCTCCCTGCCGGCCGGGAACGGCGGCAGGAGGGGGATTTCAGGATCTGTCAGCACCTCGATCACCACTGGCCGGTCTGCCGCGAACGCCTGCTCCCAGGCATCGCCAAGAAGCCCAGGGTCCTCCACCCGGATGCCTTTCAAACCCAATAGGTCCGCGTAGCCCGCGAACGGAAAGTCCGGCAGTTCCTGGCTTGCGGCGAACCGCGGCTCGCCCTCGGACTCCCGCTGCTCCCACGTCACCTCGGTGAGTTCCCTGTTGTTGAACACGCAGACCACGAACCGCGGATCGGCCCACTGGCGCCAACGGTGGGCGACAGTCACCAGTTCGGCGATGCCGATCATCTGCATGGCGCCGTCACCGGCCAGGGCCACAACCGGCCGGTCCGGCTGCGCCAGTTTCGCGGCAATGCCGTAGGGGAGGGAACACCCCATGCTGGCCAAGGTTCCGGAAAGGTGCGCCGGGACGCCCGGCGGAAGGACCAGTTGCCGGGCATACCAGTAAACGCAACTGCCGACGTCGATGCTCACCAAAGCGTTCCCGGGCAGCCGGCCGTTCAGTTCCCGGACCACCCGCTCGGGATTCACGGGGCTCGCCGGGACGGCGGCCCTTTCCACGGCCAATGCCCGCCACCGGGAGACTTCCCGCTCCACGTCGGTTCGCCATTGCCCGGGGGCGCGCGGTTGCAGCCTTTCCCCCAGTGCCTGCAGCGCCACAGCGGCGTCGCCCGCCAAACCCACCTCAACCGGGTAGCGGTTGCCGATTTTCCGTTCGTCGATGTCGATCTGGACAGCCCGGGCCGCGCCGGGCGGAGGATAGAACTCCGTCCAGGGATCATTGGAGCCCACAATCAGCAGCGCATCGCAGTTGCCCAGCAGGTGCGCGCTGGCGGTGGTTCCCAGGTGTCCCATGGTGCCCGCCGCAAACGGCAGGGTCTCATCCATGTAGGGCTTGCCCAGCAGGCTTGTGGCGATTCCGGCGCCAAGCTTTTCGGCCACCGCCAGCACCTCCCCGGCGGCGTGCCGCGCCCCCTGGCCCACGAGCAGCGCGACCCGTTCCGAGGAGTTCAGGATCGCTGCCGCAGCCTCCAGATCCTGATCCCGGGGCGTCCTGGTCGCTGTGCTCCACGAGGGTGCGGTGACCACGATGCCGTGTTCCTGTGCCAGCTCGGGCGCCGGTGCCGACTGGATGTCATGCGGGACGATGACCACGCAGGGCGAGGAGGTGGCCCTGGCGGTGCGGAAGGCCCGGTCCAGGACCATGGGGACCTGCTCCGGTGCGCTGACCTGCTGGACGAACTGGGCGGCCACGTCCTTGAAGAGGACCGTAAGCTCGATCTCCTGCATATAGGCGGACCCCAGCACCGTGCGGCTTTGTTGCCCTACGATCGCCACTACCGGAACGCCGTCGAGCTTGGCGTCGTAGAGCCCGTTCAGCAGGTGGACGGCGCCGGGGCCCTGGGTGGAGGTGACCACCCCCACCCCGCCGGTGTACTTGGCGTGGCCCACCGCCATGAAGGCAGCCGTCTCCTCATGACGGGCCTGGACGAACTCGACCCGGCCTTCGGCGCGGCGCAGTGCGCCCATGAAACCGTTGATCCCGTCGCCGCTGTAGCCGAAGACGCGGTCCACCCCCCAAATGCTGAGGCGTTCCACGATCACGTCGGATACAGTGCGTTCGGCCATGGGTTCCTCTCGGAGGGTTCGGGGGCAGTGCCTCAGGCGTTGACGATCAGTCCCAGCTCGGCCTTCGAAGCGAGGGCGTCGTGCCGCGGCAGGACCCGGACGGTGTACCCGAACGGTCCCGACCGGTCGATCACCAGCGAGCCGCTGAACAGGTGGCGTCCGCTGCCGAGGTCTTCCTGTACCTTCAGCTCCATCACGGTGATGTCGGTGAGGGTGTCGCTTTCCTCGGCCCTTCCATAGGCCACTTCCACGGATACGTCCTCCGGGGTGAGGCTGTGCAGCGCCACGTAGGCGTTGACCTGGAGCGTGTCGCCGATCTGGGGATCCTCGGAGACGCCCACGGAGTCCACGTGCTCCACGTGCACCAGCGGCCATGCCGAACGTACCTTTGCGGTCCAGGCCGCCAGGGTGCGGGCCTGAGAGTAGGAGTTGGCAGAGGCGTTCCGCCCCGCCTCCGCGGCCGGGCGGTAGAGGATGTTCACGTAGTCGCGGAGCATGCGTTCGGCGGAGACGGCCGGACCAAGGTGCGAGAGCGTGTGCTTGATCATGGAGACCCAGTGCGTGGGCACCTTCTCGGCCCCCGACGTCGAAGGGCCTGCGGCGCCGGCGCCGGCTGATACCGTGCTGCCGTAGAAGCGCGGGGCCACCTGGGTTTCAAGCAGCTCGTACAAAGCTGCTGCCTCGATGTCGTCGCGTTCCTCCGGTGATGCGCCGTTGTTGGCGGTGGGAATCGCCCAGCCGTTTTCGCCGTCGTACATTTCATCCCACCAGCCGTCCAGCACGGAGAGGTTCAGCGACCCGTTGAGCGCGGCTTTCATGCCCGATGTTCCGCAGGCCTCCAGCGGCCGGAGCGGGTTGTTGAGCCAGACGTCGCAGCCGGGGAACAGCGTCCGGGCCATCGCGATGTCGTAGTTGGGCAGGAAGGCGATGCGGTGGCGCACTTCGGGGTCGTCGGTGAACCTGACCAGGTCCTGGATCATCTTCTTGCCGGCGTCGTCAGCGGGGTGCGACTTGCCGGCAATGACCAGCTGGATGGGATGCTCCTTGTGCAGGAGCAGTGCCTTCAGGCGCTCAGGCTCGCGCAGCATCAGGGTGAGCCGCTTGTAGGTGGGAACGCGGCGGGCAAAACCGATGGTCAGGATGTCCGGGTCCAGGACATTGTCCGTCCAGCCCAGCTCCGCATCAGCGGCCCCGCGCTTCTTCCAGGAAGCCCGCAGGCGGCGGCGGACGTCCTCCACCAGGGCCGCCCGCATCTCGCGCCGCAGCGCCCAGACATCTGCGTCGCTGACGTTGTAGGCGAGGTCCCACCGGCCGTTGGCTTCGGCTTCGCTGCCGAACTGGTCACGGGCAAGCTGCGAAATGCGGCTGTCCACCCACGTGGGCACGTGCACGCCGTTCGTCACGGACGTGATGGGCACCTCGGAGTGGTCGAAGCCCGGCCACAGGGCGGAGAACATCCCGCGGGAAACTTCCCCGTGCAGCTTTGCGACGCCGTTGGCGCGCTGCGCGAGGCGCAGGCCCATGATGGCCATGTTGAACACGGACGGGTTCCCGTCAGCGTAGTTCTCGCGGCCGAGTTCCAGGATCCTGTCCGTGGGAACGGCGGGTGCCAGGCCGGCCTGGAAGAAGTGGTGGATCTGGGCGATCTCGAACCTGTCGATGCCTGCCGGGACGGGGGTGTGCGTCGTGAAAACAGTGGACGCCCTGCCGGCTGCAAGGGCCTCGTCAAACGTCAGCGCCTGCTCTCCGGCCATGAGTTCCTGGATGCGTTCGATGCCAAGGAAACCGGCGTGGCCCTCATTGGTGTGGAACACCTCCGGGGCCGTAGTGCCGGTGAGCTGCTGGAAGGCGCGCAGGGCCTTGACCCCGCCCATGCCCAGCAGCAGCTCCTGCTGCAGGCGGTGGTCTCCGCCGCCGCCGTAGAGGCGGTCGGTGATGCTGCGGGCGGCGTCGTCATTGCCGGGGACGTTGGAGTCCAGGAGGAGGAGGGGGACGCGTCCGACGTCGGCCCGCCAGATGTGTGCCAGCAGGCGCCGGCCGTTGGGCAGGGGGAGCGAGATCTGCAGGGGGCGTCCGATGCCGTCCGGCGAAGGCTCGCGAAGCAGCGTGAGCGGCAGCCCGTCCGGGTCCAGGACCGGGTACGTCTCCTGTTGCCAGGCATCCCTGGACAGCGACTGCTTGAAGTAGCCGGCCTGGTACAGCAGGCCGACACCGATCAGCGGCACTCCAAGGTCCGAGGCCGCCTTCAGGTGGTCGCCGGCCAGGATTCCCAGGCCGCCTGAATACTGGGGGAGCACCTCGGTGATGCCGAATTCGGGCGAGAAATAGGCAATCGATGCAGGGGCATCCGGGCCGAGGCCCTGGTACCAGCGCGGCTCCTCGAGGTACCGGTCAAGGTCCTCCTCAGCGGCCCGCACGCGTTCCACCACCGCGCGGTTCGCGGCAAGCTGCTGGAATTCTTCGCGGCTAACCATCCCCAGGAAACCCACCGGGTCCTGGCCGCTTTCCTCCCAAAGGCGGGGATTCAGCCCCGCGAAAAGTTCCCGCGTAGGGCGGTGCCAGGACCAGCGCAGGTTGCTCGCCAGGCGGGCCAGCGGCCGGATGGGTTCGGGGAGGACGGTACGGACGGTAAATCTGCGGATTGCCTTCACCTGCGTCACACTAACCGACAACATGGGCGGCCGGAACCAGCGCCGGGTTTCTTTTGGGTAAATGACGGGGGACGCGCAGAAACTGGTGCGCAGGCTTAGCAATCTTGCTCTTTTCTCGCTAACGTCGAGCCTGTGACGACTAACTCAGGAACCAGCGCCGTATCAATGAAAATGTCGACCGGCTCCATCACTGATGGGCTGCGGTTCGGACGATTCCCGATCACCGCCGTGCAGCCCGTTGTGGAGGATGGAAGATTTCCGGCCAAGGCCTTGCCCGGCGAGGGAATCGTGGTGGGCGCCACCGCTTTCCGCGAAGGGCATGACCAACTCGGCGTCAGTGCCGTGCTCTTCGACCCCGAAGGCAATGAGCGCCAGAGGGTCAGGCTCGCGCCGCCGCGCGGGGAACGCGGCATGGGAACGGACCGCTGGGAAGGCGTGCTCACGCCGTCGGAAGAGGGGAACTGGTCCTTTGCCATCGAGGCCTGGCACGACCGCTACGGCACGTGGCACCACAACGCCGAGGTGAAGGTGGCCGCCGAAATCGACGTGGAGCTGATGCTGGCCGAAGGATCCGCGCTGCTCGGTGAAGCATCCGAAGACGACTCCCGCAGCGACTGGGACAGGGGCGTTCTCCGTGCGGCAGCCGACAGGCTCGCCGACACGTCGCTGAGCACGGAGGAGCGCCTCGGGGCCGGCTTCGGCCACGACGTGGCCGGCGTTGTGGCGCACCAGCCCATCCGCGAACTGGTGACCGTCTCCGAAAAGTTCCCGCTGAACGTTGAACGCGACCGTGCCGGACGGGGCGCCTGGTACGAGTTCTTTCCCCGCTCCGAAGGGGCCGTCAAGGATCACACCACAGGCACCTGGACCTCCGGAAACTTCCGCACCGCCGCCAGGCGGCTTGATGCCGTCGCCGCCATGGGCTTCGATGTTATCTACATGCCGCCCATCCACCCCATCGGCGTGCAGCACCGCAAGGGCCCCAACAACACCTTGATCGCCGGCCCGAACGATCCCGGCTCGCCCTGGGCAATCGGCGCGGCCGAAGGCGGCCACGATGCCATCCATCCGGACCTCGGCACCTTCGAGGACTTCGACGCCTTCGTGGCGCGGGCAAACGAACTGGGCCTGGAAGTTGCCCTGGACCTCGCGCTCCAGGCGGCTCCGGACCATCCCTGGGTACAGTCGCATCCGGAGTGGTTCACCACCCGCGTGGACGGCAGCATTGCCTATGCCGAGAATCCGCCGAAGAAGTACCAGGACATTTATCCGCTCAATTTCGATAATGATCCCGAGGGGCTTTCAAACGAAATTCTGCGGATTGTGCTGCTGTGGGTGAGCCACGGCGTAAAGATTTTCCGCGTGGATAACCCGCACACCAAGCCGGTGTGGTTCTGGGAATGGCTTATTGCGCAGGTAAACAAAGAGGTTTCCGGCGTGGTGTTCCTGGCCGAGGCGTTCACGCGCCCAGCCATGATGCATGCGCTTGGCCGCGCGGGGTTCCAGCAGTCCTACACGTACTTCACCTGGCGGAACACCAAGAAGGAGATCGAGTCTTACTTCACCGAGGTGAGCCACGAGTCAGCGGCCTTCTTCCGCCCCAACTTCTTCGTCAACACCCCGGACATCCTCACTGAATACCTGCAGTTCGGCGGGCCGGCGGCGTTCAGGATCAGGGCCGCCCTGGCAGCGACGGCCAGTCCGTTGTGGGGCGTCTACGCGGGCTACGAGCTGTTCGAGCATGTGGCCAGGCCCGGCGCGGAGGAGTACATCGACAACGAAAAGTTCGAGTACAAGGAACGCGACTGGGACGCCGCGGCGCAATCCGGACGGACCCTCGCCCCGTACATCACCAGGCTCAACGAGATCAGGCATGCCCACCCCGCGCTGCAGGACCTGCAGAACCTGACCGTCCACCACAGCACGGACGACGCCACGGTGGTCTACTCCAAGCACAAGACCCTTCCTGACGGGTCCAAGGACACCCTGATCGTGGTGGTCAATGTAGATCCGCACGGGACCAGGGAATCCACGGTCTCGCTGGACCTGGCGGCCCTTGAACTCGACGCCCGGGACCTGACGCATAACGGCGGCTTCCACGTGGATGACCTCATCTCCGGTGAAAGCTGGGAGTGGGGCGAGTACAACTACGTCCGCCTCGACCCGCACGTGGAGCCCGCGCACATCCTGCGCGTGAGGAGAATGCATCAGTGAATTTCAATCCGCAAAGTTCCGGCCAGCATTTCACTCCCAAGAGCACGTTCGAGCTAAATGCCCCGGGCCTTCAGCATGATCCGCTGTGGTACCGGAAGGCCGTGTTCTACGAAGTACTGGTCAGGGCTTTTGCGGATGCCAACGGTGACGGTTCGGGCGACTTCTCCGGCCTCATTGACAGGCTTGACTACCTGCAGTGGCTGGGCGTGGACTGTCTCTGGCTGCCACCGTTCTTCCAGTCACCGCTGCGCGACGGCGGCTATGACATCTCCGACTACAACTCGGTCCTGGACGAGTTTGGAACAATCAGTGACTTCAAGCGGCTGGTTGCCGAGGCCCACGCCAGGGGCGTCCGGGTCATCATCGACCTGCCCCTGAACCACACGTCGGACCAGCACCCGTGGTTCCAGGAGTCACGCAAGGACCCGGATGGCCCCTACGGGGACTTCTACGTCTGGAGCGACACTGACGAGAAGTACCAGGACGCGCGCATCATCTTCGTTGATACGGAGGAATCCAACTGGACCTTCGATCCCATCCGCCGCCAGTTCTTCTGGCATCGGTTCTTCAGCCACCAGCCCGACCTGAACTTCGAAAACCCGAAGGTCATCGAGGCATTGTTCGATGTGGTCCGGTTCTGGCTGGACCAGGGAATCGACGGTTTCCGGGCCGATGCCATCCCCTACCTGTACGAAGAGGAGGGGACCAACTGCGAGAACCTTCCGGCCACCCACGAGTTCCTCCGCAAGCTCCGCACCATGGTGGACGAAAGCTATCCCGGGCGGGTCATCATCGCCGAGGCCAACCAGCCGCCGAATGAAGTGGTGGAATACTTCGGGACGGAAGAAGAGCCCGAATGCCACATGGCCTTCCACTTCCCGATCATGCCGCGGCTGTACTACGCGCTCCGGGACCAGAAGGCCGCCCCGATCATCGAGACCATGCATGACACCCCCGAAATACCGGACGGGGCACAGTGGGGCACCTTTCTGCGGAACCATGACGAACTGACCCTGGAAATGGTCACCGCGGATGAGCGGGCGGCCATGCTGGGCTGGTACGCGCCGGACCCCCGCATGCGTGCCAATATCGGCATCCGACGCAGGCTCGCGCCCCTCCTGGACAACTCCCGCGCTGAGATCGAGTTGATCAACGCCCTGCTGCTTTCGCTGCCCGGAAGCCCGTTCCTGTACTACGGGGACGAGATCGGCATGGGCGACAACATCTGGCTTGAAGACCGCGATGCCGTGCGTACCCCCATGCAGTGGAACCCGGACCGGAATGCCGGCTTCTCCAACGCGGATCCGGGCAAGCTCTACCTGCCGCCCATCCAGTCCCTGGTGTACAACTACAGCATGGCCAATGTGGAGGCTGAGGCGGCCCATTCCGGTTCGCTGCTGCGCTGGACCCGTCAGATCCTCAGCGTACGCAAGAACCACCCCGCCTTCGGCCTCGGCGGGTTCAAGCACGTCGATGCCGACCACGACGCCGTACTGGCCTACCTCCGCGAACTTCCGGACGGCAACTCGGCGGGCGCCGTCGCGGAGACCATCCTGTGCACCTTCAACCTCTCGCAGCATCCGGTCGCGGCCCAGTTGAAGATCCCGCAGTTCGCCGGACGGGGGTTGCGCGATGTCTTCGGCGGCCAGCCGTTCCCCGGCATCAACGAGGACGGAAACCTGACCCTGACCCTTGGCAGCCACGACTTCTTCTGGTTGCGGATCCGGTCCGCTGCATCCAACCCGTCGTCTCCGTACACGCAGGCAATTCCGATCCTCTCGATTGAGAACTGAGATATGAACCAGCCAATCCTCACCCCCGCCCTCACTGCCCTCCTCCAGGAATGGCTGCCACGGCAGCGCTGGTTCCCGGTCAAGACACCCGACTTCGAGATGTCCCAGGCCGGCAGCCTGGGGCTTGAGGATCCCTCGGGCCACGCCGGGCTGGCCGTCTTCCTCCTGAGCGTCACCACGAAGACGCCCGACGGCGGCAGGCGGACGGCCGTTGTCCAGGTTCCCTTGAGTTTCCGGCAGGCGCCGGCTGCCGGAATGGAACGTGCCCTTGTGGGGCAGGCCGCCGGCATGGATCCATCCCGGACCTGGGTCTATGACGCCGTCCACGATCCCGACTTCGTGGGCAGCTTGCTGGAGCTCATCCGGAACAGGGAAAAGGCGCCGAACGGAGCCGCGGCCGGCTTCCGGGTCGAGGGGGAGCGGCGGCTGCCCACCAGCCGCGGCGTTGTGAAGGTGCTGTCAGGTGAGCAATCCAACAGTTCAGTCATTGTGGACGACGGCGAGTCTGCCGCCATCCTGAAGGTGTTCCGGGTGCTGTCCGACGGCACCAATCCGGAAGTTGAAGTGGGTGCTGCCCTGACGGCTGCCGGCACGTTGGAAGTTCCCGCCACCCTTGGCTGGGTGCGCGGCGAATGGCTGGCCCAGGCGGCAAACGGAGCGGCAGCCAACGGCGCGGGCCCGCGGTATGTCCAGGGCGAACTGGCTGTGGCGCACGAGTTCCTGGCGGGCGGCCGGGACGCATGGCTGCTGGCCGTTGACGCCGCCCGGTCCGGCACTGACTTCACGGCAGAAGCCCGCGCGCTCGGTGCGGCCACCGCCACCGTCCACCAGCGGCTGGCCGAAGCGCTGGGCCAGTCAGCGGAGCGCCAGCCGGGCCAGGTCATCGCTCCCGCAGTAGCCCAGCGCGTCCGCCAGGCATGGGCGGAAGCCGGAAGCGCCGTCGGCCCTTACGACGACGCCCTGACCGCACTGCTCGACCAGTTGGACCACGCACCGGCCGGCCCGCTGCAGCGCATCCACGGGGACCTCCACCTGGGCCAGATCCTTCAGGTCCCGGGGCACGCGGGAAGCCCTGCGCGGTGGGCCATCCTCGATTTTGAAGGCGAACCGCTGCGGCCCGTCGCAGAACGCAACGTCCCGGACGTTCCCCTGAGGGACGTCGTCGGAATGCTGCGGTCTTTCGATTACGCGGCCGGAGCAGCCCAGCGCGAACAGGAAGGGGCGCAGGTCCCGACCAACTGGGTTGACGACTGCGCGGAGGCCTTCCTGGCAGGGTACGCGGCGGTGACGCCCGGGACCGTGGACAGGGAGTCGCCCCTCTTTGTGGCATTGTGGCTGGACAAGGCACTGTACGAAGTAGTTTATGAATTGCGTAACAGGCCCGACTGGTTGGCGATCCCCGTGAACGCCTCCCGGCGGCTCCTGGGCGGTAACGGCGCCGGCGATCACGCCGGCGCAGCATCGGAAGGTAACGAAATGACAGGCTCAGCACGAACTGACCGGCCGGGAGCGCCGCTCCATGTGGACGAGGGCACCCTGGGCAAGATTGCGAACGGTGAACACCATGCACCCCACTCTGTCCTGGGCGCGCACCTTGACGATTACGGCCACGTGACTATCCGTACGGTGAAGCACCTCGCGGAAGCAGTGACCGTGATTACGCCGACGGGCGAAGTGCCGATGGAACATGAAGCCCATGGCGTTTGGGTGGCAGTCCTTGAACCGCTGCAGCACGGGCACGTCCCCGACTACAGGCTGTCGGTCACCTACCCGGGTGCCGAACCGGTCACCATGGACGAGCCCTACCGCTACCTGCCCACCGTGGGCGAAGTGGACCTGCACCTTATCGGTGAGGGCCGGCACGAAAAGCTCTGGGAGGTGCTCGGCGCCCACGTCCAGCACTACAAGTCCGCCATGGGGGACGTAGACGGTGTTTCGTTTGCCGTCTGGGCACCCAACGCGCAGGCGGTCCGCGTCAAGGGTGACTTCAACGCCTGGGACGGCCGCGAGAACTCCCTCCGTTCGCTGGGCTCCTCGGGGGTATGGGAACTCTTTGTGCCGGGCGTTTTGGCAGGGGCGTGCTACAAATTCGAAATCAGGACCAAGGCCGGCCACTGGGTGGAGAAGGCAGACCCCCTGGCTTTCGGTACCGAAGTGCCCCCGCTGACCGCTTCCCGGGTGGTTGAGCCTTCGTACGCCTTCAAGGACGACGAATGGATGGAGGCGCGCGCCCAGCGGGATCCCCACAACTCGGCGATGAGCGTCTACGAGGTGCACCTCGGTTCCTGGCGCCTGGGCCTCAGCTACCGGGAGCTCGCCAAGGAACTGGTTGACTACGTCAAGTGGCTCGGATTCACGCATGTGGAGTTCATGCCCGTGGCAGAGCACCCCTTCGGCGGGTCCTGGGGCTACCAGGTCACCTCCTACTTCGCCCCCACCTCCCGTTTCGGCCATCCGGATGAGTTCCGCTACCTGGTGGACACCCTCCACCAGGCGGGGATCGGCGTGCTGCTGGACTGGGTCCCGGCCCACTTCCCCAAGGACGCCTGGGCGCTTGCGCAGTTCGACGGCGAGCCCCTGTACGAGCACGCAGACCCGAACCTGGGCGAGCACCCTGACTGGGGCACCCTGATCTTCGACTTCGGCCGAACCGAAGTCCGGAACTTCCTGGTGGCCAACGCCTTGTACTGGCTGGACGAATTCCACATTGACGGCCTGCGCGTGGACGCCGTGGCTTCCATGCTCTACCTCGACTACTCGCGGCAGGACGGGCAGTGGCAGCCCAACAGGTTCGGCGGCAGGGAAAACCTGGAAGCGATTTCCTTCCTCCAGGAAGTCAACGCCACGGTGTACAAGACGCACCCGGGCGCTGTGATGATCGCCGAAGAGTCCACCGCGTTTCCGGGCGTCACCGCTCCCACCAGCCATGGCGGCCTCGGCTTCGGCCTGAAGTGGAACATGGGATGGATGCACGATTCGCTCAAGTACATTTCCGAGGAGCCGATCAACCGCAAGTGGCACCACGGCACCGTCACGTTTTCCATGGTCTACGCCTTTACGGAAAACTTCCTGCTTCCCATCAGCCATGATGAGGTAGTCCACGGCAAGGGCTCCATGCTCCGCAAAATGCCTGGCGACCGCTGGCAGCAGCTCGCAAACCTGCGCGCTTTCCTCGCCTACCAGTGGGCGCACCCCGGCAAGCAGCTGATCTTCATGGGCACCGAGTTTGGCCAGGAAGCGGAATGGTCCGAACAGCATGGGCTCGACTGGTGGCTTGCCGACATCCCCGCACACAACGGCGTGCAACTGCTCACCAAGGACCTCAACGAGCTCTACAGTTCCACGCCGGCGCTGTACACCAGGGACAACGAGCCCGGGGGCTTCCAGTGGATCAACGGGGGAGACGCGGACCGGAACGTCCTGTCCTTCATCCGTTGGGACAAGGAGAACAACCCGCTGGTTTGCGCCATCAACTTCTCCGGATCGCCGCACGTCGGCTACACCCTGGGGGTGCCGGAGGCCGGTGCATGGACCGAAGTGCTGAACACGGACGCCACCACTTACGGCGGATCCGGTGTCCTCAATTCCGGTGCGCTGAAGGCAACGGACCAGGGACAGGACGGCCAGCCGGCAACGCTGAGCGTCACCCTCCCGCCGCTGGGGGCCGCCTACTTCAAGCCGGGAGCTCCGGCGGCCGGCTAGCAGCCGGTCCCCGATGAGCGGGGAAGGCCCGGAATCCGTGTGATTCCGGGCCTTTTCCTGTCTCCAGCGCGGGGCCAGGAAGGCCCCCGCGGCCCGGTTGGCGATCTGGAAAAAGTGGTGGTAGAGTTTATTTCCGCGCTGCTCCACGGAGTCAGACGGAAAAACCGACACTCAAGCTTTTGGCTGAAGAGAGTCGCGGACGCCGGTTTGACAAGTGAGAAGCCAGCGGGTAAGTTTGAAAAGTTGCTCCGGAGCGATCCACGGTGGTTTTTTGCTGGTGGTGGTGCCGGGTGTGTCTGTTGTTTGAGAACTCAATAGTGTGCCAAGTTTGTTGATACCAATTGTTTTAGTGATTGGTTGAATTGACCGGGTCATCCGCCCCTGTGGGTGGTCTGGTTTTTACAGCTGGTTTCAAATTTTGTGCAGCCTTTTTGTCCCGTTTTCCCGGGGCTGGGGGTTGTGTCTGTTTTACTTCAACGGAGAGTTTGATCCTGGCTCAGGATGAACGCTGGCGGCGTGCTTAACACATGCAAGTCGAACGATGAACCTCACTTGTGGGGGGATTAGTGGCGAACGGGTGAGTAACACGTGAGTAACCTGCCCTTAACTCTGGGATAAGCCTGGGAAACTGGGTCTAATACCGGATATGACTCCTCATCGCATGGTGGGGGGTGGAAAGCTTTTTGTGGTTTTGGATGGACTCGCGGCCTATCAGCTTGTTGGTGAGGTAATGGCTTACCAAGGCGACGACGGGTAGCCGGCCTGAGAGGGTGACCGGCCACACTGGGACTGAGACACGGCCCAGACTCCTACGGGAGGCAGCAGTGGGGAATATTGCACAATGGGCGCAAGCCTGATGCAGCGACGCCGCGTGAGGGATGACGGCCTTCGGGTTGTAAACCTCTTTCAGTAGGGAAGAAGCGAAAGTGACGGTACCTGCAGAAGAAGCGCCGGCTAACTACGTGCCAGCAGCCGCGGTAATACGTAGGGCGCAAGCGTTATCCGGAATTATTGGGCGTAAAGAGCTCGTAGGCGGTTTGTCGCGTCTGCCGTGAAAGTCCGGGGCTCAACTCCGGATCTGCGGTGGGTACGGGCAGACTAGAGTGATGTAGGGGAGACTGGAATTCCTGGTGTAGCGGTGAAATGCGCAGATATCAGGAGGAACACCGATGGCGAAGGCAGGTCTCTGGGCATTAACTGACGCTGAGGAGCGAAAGCATGGGGAGCGAACAGGATTAGATACCCTGGTAGTCCATGCCGTAAACGTTGGGCACTAGGTGTGGGGGACATTCCACGTTTTCCGCGCCGTAGCTAACGCATTAAGTGCCCCGCCTGGGGAGTACGGCCGCAAGGCTAAAACTCAAAGGAATTGACGGGGGCCCGCACAAGCGGCGGAGCATGCGGATTAATTCGATGCAACGCGAAGAACCTTACCAAGGCTTGACATGAACCGGTAATACCTGGAGACAGGTGCCCCGCTTGCGGTCGGTTTACAGGTGGTGCATGGTTGTCGTCAGCTCGTGTCGTGAGATGTTGGGTTAAGTCCCGCAACGAGCGCAACCCTCGTTCTATGTTGCCAGCACGTGATGGTGGGGACTCATAGGAGACTGCCGGGGTCAACTCGGAGGAAGGTGGGGACGACGTCAAATCATCATGCCCCTTATGTCTTGGGCTTCACGCATGCTACAATGGCCGGTACAAAGGGTTGCGATACTGTGAGGTGGAGCTAATCCCAAAAAGCCGGTCTCAGTTCGGATTGGGGTCTGCAACTCGACCCCATGAAGTCGGAGTCGCTAGTAATCGCAGATCAGCAACGCTGCGGTGAATACGTTCCCGGGCCTTGTACACACCGCCCGTCAAGTCACGAAAGTTGGTAACACCCGAAGCCGGTGGCCTAACCCCTTGTGGGAGGGAGCTGTCGAAGGTGGGACTGGCGATTGGGACTAAGTCGTAACAAGGTAGCCGTACCGGAAGGTGCGGCTGGATCACCTCCTTTCTAAGGAGCACCTACAGATTGTTCGTGCCGTGTATGCGGTGCGGGGGTTTGTCAGGAGTACAGCCCGTTGCGCAGACGCAAGTTCTGCGGCGGGTGCTCAAGGGTGGAATATCAACGAATAGCGGCTGCCGGTTCTTTCCGGTGCTTAGTACGGTTCCTCTTTGCGGGGGTTCCTGGAAGGGTGCTGGTGGGTGCGGGTGGTTTCGTGTTTGGCACACTGTTGGGTCCTGAGGCAACAGGGCCGTGGTTCCGTCCCGTTTTGCGGGGCGGGGTTGCGGGTTTGTTTGTTTCTGGTTTCCTGGCTGCACCGATCATGCATGTTGTGTGTGTGGGGTGTGTGGTTTGGGGTTGTTGTTTGAGAACTACATAGTGGACGCGAGCATCTTTTATAAGAAGCAATTTCCAAGAATATGAACCTGGATCTGTTGTGCTGTCTTTCGGGATGGTGCAGTGGTTTTCGTGGTTCTCTCGAAAATTAGCGTTTTTGATCTTTTGTGGTCAAGTTTTTAAGAGCACACGGTGGATGCCTTGGCATTAGGAGCCGAAGAAGGACGTAGGAATCTGCGATAAGCCTGGGGGAGTCGATAACCGGACTGTGATCCCAGGGTGTCCGAATGGGGAAACCCCGCCGAGCGCGCGAGTGACTCGGTGACCCGCATCTGAACACATAGGGTGCGTGGAGGGAACGCGGGGAAGTGAAACATCTCAGTACCCGCAGGAAGAGAAAACAATAGTGATTCCGTTAGTAGTGGCGAGCGAACGCGGATCAGGCTAAACCGTTCCATGTGTGATAGCCGGCGGGCGTTGCATGGTCGGGGTTGTGGGACTTTCCATACCAGTTCTGCCGGGCTGGTGGGGTGTGATGTGCAGGCATAGGTGAACGGTCTTGAAAGGCCGGCCAGAGAGGGTGTTAGCCCCGTAACCGTAATGTTGTGTACCGCCTGTGAGAGTATCCCAAGTAGTACGGGGCCCGAGAAATCCCGTGCGAATCTGTCAGGACCACCTGATAAGCCTAAATACTCCCTAATGACCGATAGCGGACCAGTACCGTGAGGGAAAGGTGAAAAGTACCCCGGGAGGGGAGTGAAACAGTACCTGAAACCGTGTGCTTACAATCCGTCGGAGCCAGTCTGATTCTGGTGACGGCGTGCCTTTTGAAGAATGAGCCTGCGAGTTAGTGTTACGTCGCGAGGTTAACCCGTGTGGGGCAGCCGTAGCGAAAGCGAGTCTGAATAGGGCGTTGCAGTGGCGTGATCTAGACCCGAAGCGAAGTGATCTACCCATGGCCAGGTTGAAGCGACGGTAAGACGTCGTGGAGGACCGAACCCACTTCAGTTGAAAATGGAGGGGATGAGCTGTGGGTAGGGGTGAAAGGCCAATCAAACTTCGTGATAGCTGGTTCTCCCCGAAATGCATTTAGGTGCAGCGTTGCGTGTTTCTTGCTGGAGGTAGAGCTACTGGATGGCTAATGGGCCCTACAAGGTTACTGACGTCAGCCAAACTCCGAATGCCGGTAAGTGAGAGCGCAGCAGTGAGACTGTGGGGGATAAGCTTCATAGTCGAGAGGGAAACAGCCCAGACCACCAACTAAGGCCCCTAAGCGTGTGCTAAGTGGGAAAGGATGTGGAGTTGCGAAGACAACCAGGAGGTTGGCTTAGAAGCAGCCATCCTTAAAAGAGTGCGTAATAGCTCACTGGTCAAGTGATTCCGCGCCGACAATGTAGCGGGGCTCAAGTACACCGCCGAAGTTGTGGCATTCAAATATTAGCTAAGCCCTTGTGGTTCAGGCGTTTGGATGGGTAGGGGAGCGTCGTGTGGGCGGTGAAGTCGCGGTGTAAACCAGCGGTGGAGCCTACACGAGTGAGAATGCAGGCATGAGTAGCGAAAGACGGGTGAGAAACCCGTCCGCCGAATGATCAAGGGTTCCAGGGTCAAGCTAATCTGCCCTGGGTAAGTCGGGACCTAAGGCGAGGCCGACAGGCGTAGTCGATGGACAACGGGTTGATATTCCCGTACCGGCGAAAAACCGCCCATGCTGAACAGGGGATACTAACTGCCCGAGACCTGCCTGACACCCCTTGTGGGTGAAGGGTTTTGGTGGAGCGCAGGACCTGATCCTGGGAGGCAAGCGTATTAACAGGTGTGACGCAGGAAGGTAGCCGAGCCGGGCGATGGTTGTCCCGGTCTAAGGATGTAGGGCGAACGGTAGGCAAATCCGCTGTTCATGATGCCTGAGATCTGATGGGACCCCCGTTTGGGGGGATTCGGTGATCCTATGCTGCCGAGAAAAGCATCGACGCGAGGTTTTAGCCGCCCGTACCCCAAACCGACACAGGTGATCAGGTAGAGAATACTAAGGCGATCGAGAGAATTATGGTTAAGGAACTCGGCAAAATGCCCCCGTAACTTCGGGAGAAGGGGGGCCCCAACCTTGAACACCACTTGCTGGTGGGAGGGGATCGGGGCCGCAGAGACCAGGGGGAAGCGACTGTTTACTAAAAACACAGGTCCGTGCGAAGTCGCAAGACGATGTATACGGACTGACTCCTGCCCGGTGCTGGAAGGTTAAGAGGACCGGTTAGCCGCAAGGCGAAGCTGAGAATTTAAGCCCCAGTAAACGGCGGTGGTAACTATAACCATCCTAAGGTAGCGAAATTCCTTGTCGGGTAAGTTCCGACCTGCACGAATGGAGTAACGACTTCCCCGCTGTCTCAACCATAAACTCGGCGAAATTGCAGTACGAGTAAAGATGCTCGTTACGCGCAGCAGGACGGAAAGACCCCGAGACCTTTACTATAGTTTGGTATTGGTGTTCGGAGTGGCTTGTGTAGGATAGGTGGGAGACGTTGAAGCCCGGACGCCAGTTCGGGTGGAGTCATCGTTGAAATACCACTCTGGTCACTTTGGACATCTAACTTCGGCCCGTAATCCGGGTCAGGGACAGTGCCTGATGGGTAGTTTAACTGGGGCGGTTGCCTCCTAAAAAGTAACGGAGGCGCCCAAAGGTTCCCTCAGCCTGGTTGGCAATCAGGTGTCGAGTGTAAGTGCACAAGGGAGCTTGACTGTGAGAGAGACATCTCGAGCAGGGACGAAAGTCGGGACTAGTGATCCGGCGGTACATTGTGGAATGGCCGTCGCTCAACGGATAAAAGGTACCTCGGGGATAACAGGCTGATCTTGCCCAAGAGTCCATATCGACGGCATGGTTTGGCACCTCGATGTCGGCTCGTCGCATCCTGGGGCTGGAGTAGGTCCCAAGGGTTGGGCTGTTCGCCCATTAAAGCGGTACGCGAGCTGGGTTTAGAACGTCGTGAGACAGTTCGGTCCCTATCCGCTGCGCGCGCAGGAAATTTGAGAAGGGCTGTCCTTAGTACGAGAGGACCGGGACGGACGAACCTCTGGTGTGTCAGTTGTACTGCCAAGTGCACCGCTGATTAGCTACGTTCGGATGGGATAACCGCTGAAAGCATCTAAGCGGGAAGCTCGCTTCAAGATGAGATTTCCATACACCTCGTGTGTGAGAGGCCCCCAGCCAGACCACTGGGTTGATAGGCCGGATGTGGAAGCGAGGACTAACGACTCGTGAAGCTGACCGGTACTAATAGGCCGATAACTTACACCACACACCACACCCGTGAAACCGGTTCAAAAGCGGTTCCACACCAGGGTTGGTAAAAAGATAACAAGACTGCTTGCGTCCACTATGTGGTTCCCGAACAACAAACCATTTGTTGCAGGGAACACCAACTGAATAACAACACCACCCTGCCCTCACACGGGCAGGACAGCATGTTGTAACCACAACACTTCCCACCCCCCGGGACACCCCGGGCGGACGGGTAACAAGGTTACGGCGGTCATAGCGTGGGGGAAACGCCCGGTCCCATTCCGAACCCGGAAGCTAAGACCCACAGCGCCGATGGTACTGCACCCGGGAGGGTGTGGGAGAGTAGGTCACCGCCGGACATACATTCAAGCAGGGCCCTGACAACAACGTCAGGGCCCTGCTGCATTTAACCCCCGGGTTACAACCACCAGCGCGCCGGCTACCCGCAGCCAAGGGCCGCGGCGTGGGAGGCCACGCAGACGGTAAAGTTGGGCACCATGGACAGCCTCTTCAGCCACGCGCAGGAACCCACCGGGAACGACGACGAATCGGCCCCCGAGGCACTGGGCCCCGTGGTGAACACGGTGATAGTTCCGGGAAGCGTTGGCCATGCCTTCGCGGGCTTTACGGACCACACGCACCTGTGGTGGCCCCTGGAATCGCACGGCGTCTACGGTGCAGGCTCCTACGTGGAATTCGAGGAGAACCTCATCCTGGAGACAGCCGACGACGGCCGGACCACCATTTGGGGAACCCTTGATGACTGGCAGCCGCCATTGTCATTCCATGCCACGTGGCATCCCGGCACCACCGCGCTGTGGTCCACTGAACTCCTCGTCGCCTTCCGTGCCGTTGCGGACGGCACCGAGGTCCGGGTCTTCCATGAGGGGTGGGAAGGTGCCGAAGATCCTGCCGCCACCAGGGCGAAGTATGCCAGCGACTGGCCGGGGATCCTTGCGCGGTACGCTCGTTTCATGGGCGCTGCAGGCACCCCGGGCGCATAGGGCCAGGCCCCCGTCTCAGCCCGGCCTAGACTGGGGGGAACACGCGCTACGAGGGACGGAGGCTTCGTGGGAAGCATAGTAGATGAGCTGGAAGCCATCCTTGCGCCCGGGCAGATAGAGGCGGGCGAGGCCGCGCTCCGCAGGTACGCCGTGGACCAGGCCCCCATCATCGACTTTCAGCTGCCGTTGGCCGTGGTCTTCCCGGAATCCGTGGCAGACGTCCAGGCCGTCGTCCGCGCCTGCGCTGGCAGCAGTGTTGCCCTCGTGGCCCGCGGCGCGGGGACGGGAGTCTCCGGCGGGGCCCATGCCACGGAGAACTGCATCATTCTTTCCTTGGAGCGCATGGACCGCATCCTCGCCCTCAGTCCGGATGACGAAACGGCAGCGGTGGAGCCCGGCGTGGTGAACGCAGCCCTCAATGAGGCTGCCGCCATGCATGGGCTGATGTACGCGCCGGATCCAGCCAGCTTCCGCAGCTCCACCATCGGCGGGAACGTTGCCACGAACGCCGGCGGGCTGCGGTGTGCGAAATACGGGGTCACCAGGGACTCGGTCCTCGCGCTCGACGTGGTGCTGGCTGATGGGTCGCTCATCCATACCGGCCACCAGACGTTCAAGGGCGTGGCCGGGTACGACCTCACCAGCCTGTTCGTGGGGTCCGAGGGCACGCTCGGCA
Organism: Pseudarthrobacter sp. GA104; assembly: GCF_009741265.1. GTDB lineage: Bacteria > Actinomycetota > Actinomycetes > Actinomycetales > Micrococcaceae > Arthrobacter. The sequence goes on along the minus strand of NZ_WOWL01000001.1, from coordinate 1,379,484 downwards.
TCGTCGTCGGGGTCACGGTCCGCTTGAAGTACCTGCCGCAGGAGGTTCACACGGTCGCGGCGTTCTACCCGGACTTCCGGCAGGCTGCCGCGGGTGTCCTGGCCGTCGGCAAAGCACGGGTGCAGCCCGCCATCATGGAATTGCTGGATGGCGGTACGCTGGCCCAACTCGATGACATCCACGGCTCTGACCTCACCGCCCGGGGCCGGTCACTGCTCCTGATCCAGACAGACGGGTTCGGTGCAGCCGCGGAGGCCCAGGTAGTGCGGGACGTCCTCCGGGCCGGGGGCGCAGCTGTCACCACCGAGGCCAGCGCCGAGGCGGAGCGGTTGGTGGAGCTTCGCCGGCACAGCAGGGGAGTGGAGGTCGACGACGAATACCGCGTGGGCGAGGACGTCGCCGTGCCCCGTTCCCGGCTGGTGGATTACGTTGCCGCCCTGGAAGCGATGGCCGTGGACCACGCCGTACACCTCAAGGTGGTGGCCCATGCCGGCGACGGAAACCTGCACCCCACCTTCTGGATCGACCGCACGGGCAACAGTGTGGACGCCGGCGCCATGGAACGGCTGCAACGGGTCCTGGACGAGTCCATCACAGCCGCGCTCGAAATGGGCGGGACGATTACGGGCGAGCACGGAGTTGGCCAGTACAAATTGCGCTGGCTGGGCCAGGAGCAGGCGGAGCCGGTCCGGGAACTCCAGCGCAGGATCAAGGAACTGTTTGATCCTGCGGGCATCCTCAACCCCGGGAAGGCTATCTAGCGTTTGGCGTGCGGTTCAGTCGTCCGAGTCGGGGTACTCGTCGATTGACTCGTCTTCGCCGTAGCGCGACTCCTCGGTCTCCACTTCGAGGATCTTCAACAGCTCCGTATCCGGGTTCAGCATGATGGCGGCCTCGTCCCGGCGGTGCCGCAGGATTGAGTCGATGTAGGACTGCACGGCCTCCGCCAGCGGGATGTGCCGTTCCTGCTTTTCGGACATGTACCAGCGGTGTTCCAGGACTTCGTGCACCACTTCAGCGGGTTCGAGCTTGCCGGAAAGGTCCCGCGGAATGGACCTGACGATCGGCTCGAAGATCTGGCTGACCCAGAGGTGGGCGCTGTATTCCTCGTCCATGCCCGGGTTGTTGTCTGCGCGGAACGAATCCATGTCATTGAGGAGGCGGCGGGCCTGGTTCTCCTGGGCGTCGATGCCCGTAAGCCTCAGCAACCGCCGCTGGTGGTGCCCCGCGTCCACCACCTTGGGCTGCAGCTGGATGGTGGTGCCGTTCTGGGTGGTCTTGATGGCGTATTCCTCGACGTCGAAGCCGAGTTCGTTGAGCCGGCGGATCCGGGCGCTGACCCGCCAGCGCTCACCCAGTTCGAAGGACTCCTTTTCGGTAAGCTCCTGCCACAGGCGGCGGTAGCTGTCCATGATCAGCTCGCTGGTGGCCACCGGGTCCACTTTTTCCTCGATCAGCCCGCCGTCGAGCAGGTCCATCAGCTCGCCCGCAATGTTCACCCGTGCGATCTCGAGGTCATATTCACGCTGGCCCGTGGACAGGTCCGGGTACAGCTCGCCGGTCTCCGCGTCCACCAGGTAGGCGGCAAATGCTCCGGCGTCGCGCCTGAACAGCGTATTGGAAAGGGACACGTCGCCCCAGTAGAAGCCGATGAGGTGGAGGCGCACCAGCAGCAGCGCCTGGGCGTCGATAAGGCGCGTCAGCGTGTCCTTGCGGAGCATTTGGGAGAACAGGGCGCGGTACGGCATGGAGAACTTCAGGTGCCGGGTGACCAGCACCGGGTTCAGCGGACGCCCGTCCAGGGTGGTGCGGCCGGTAATCACGGCCACCGGCTCCACGCAGGGGACATCCAGCCGGGCCAGCTTGCGGAGCATGTGGTACTCGTGCCGGGCCACGTGCTCCGACGTCTCCTTGATGGCGATGACGGAGCCGCCAAGATGGGCGAAGCGCACGATGTGGCGGGAGATGCCGCGCGGCAGTGCGGCCAGGTTCTCTGCGGGCCAGTCTTCCAGGGCAATGTGCCACGGCAGGTCCAGGAGCTCGGGGTCCGCGGCCGCCGCCGTGATGTTCAGCGAGCTGGAGACCGAGGCTGCCTTGCCGTCGTCAGCACTGGCGGCCACAAACCGCGGCAGCTTCCCGATCTGCCCGTAGTCGGTGGGTTCGTCGTGCCACTGGGCGCTGTATTCCTCGGTCATGGCTCAATTCTTCCGTACATCGGGCGGCCCGCTAAATTCTCCTGGGCCGCAGTTAAAGGCCGACGGCGGCCCGCACCATTGCGTAAAGGTGCGGGCCGCCGTCGGTTTGGCTTTTGCTGGGAATCAGTCGCCGAGGCGCAGGCCGGTCTTGGTGTCGAACAGGTGCACGTGGCCCGACTGAGGACGGACGTAGATGACCTCGCCCTTCATCGGGGGGCGGCGGCCGTCGACGCGTGCCACGATGTCATGGTCCTTGCCGTCAAGCGTGGTGTGGCCGTAAACGTAGGCGTCGGCGCCGAGCTCTTCGACGACGTCGACCTCAACCTTCAGGCCTTCACCCTGCGGCGCGGTCTCGAGGTCTTCCGGCCGGCTTCCAAGGGTAACGGTGGAGCCGTGTGCTTCCTCGAGGACGTCGCGCGGCACGGGGTAAACGGTGCCGCCGAACTGCACGCCGCCGTCCACCACGGGGAGTTCCAGCAGGTTCATGGCGGGGGAGCCGATGAAGCCGGCAACGAAGACGTTCTTGGGACGGTCGTACAGGTTGCGCGGCGTGTCAACCTGCTGCAGCAGGCCATCCTTCAGCACGGCAACGCGGTCGCCCATGGTCATGGCCTCGACCTGGTCGTGCGTCACGTAGACGGTGGTGACGCCGAGGCGGCGGGTCAGGGATGCGATCTGCGTACGGGTCTGCACGCGGAGCTTGGCGTCAAGGTTGGACAGCGGCTCATCCATGAGGAAGACCTGGGGGTTACGCACGATGGCGCGGCCCATGGCGACGCGCTGGCGCTGGCCGCCGGAGAGTGCCTTCGGCTTGCGGTCCAGGTACTGCTCAAGGTCAAGGAGCTTGGCGGCTTCGCGAACGCGCTCGGCGCGCTCTTCCTTGGAAACACCTGCGATCTTCAGGGCGAAGCCCATGTTGTCGGCCACAGTCATGTGCGGGTACAGCGCGTAGTTCTGGAAGACCATCGCGATGTCGCGGTCCTTCGGGGGAACATCGGTGACGTCGCGGTCACCGATCAGGATCCGGCCGGCGTTGACGTCCTCAAGGCCTGCGAGCATGCGCAGGGAGGTGGACTTGCCGCAACCGGAGGGTCCAACGAGGACCAGGAATTCGCCATCGGCGATGTCGATGTTGAGCTTATCGACGGCGGGCTTATCTGTGCCCGGGTACAGACGCGTAGCGTTATCAAAAGTAACTGTAGCCACAGTTATCAATCCCTTCACCGGCAGGTACGTGCCGGACGATCCGTTGTGAATGGTTCATGTTTGTTCAGTTTTGTGCCGCTGACGCTCCCGGGCCGAGGCCGAGGAGCGCCGAGTGACGCCGCACGGTTCTTGTGCGCCACATCACATGCAAGAGTATGTCAGATGTTTCAACAATGGTTGCAAATGTTACGGTCATCACATGTGAGCTTGCGCATGCCCGGGCCGGGCGGCACTACCCCTGCGCGGCTGCAGGGTCCTCCTCTGCCACGGCGATGCTCCGCTCCTGGAGCAGCACCTCCAGCAGTTCGGCAATATGGACCGGAGCCTCAACGCGGTATTCGGCCTGGGTGAAGTCAAGGCCCACCTTGACGCCTACGTCCCCCGGCTCCAGGCGCGCCAGGGCGTCTTCGTCCGTGGTGTCATCGCCGGCGAACAGGACACCGGTAGCTCCGGTGATCTGCCGCAGGAAGGTGACGCCCTCGCCTTTGGACGCGTTGACCACCGAGGTCTCAAGGACCCGCTTGCCGTCCTTGAGGAACACCCCCTTCCGGTCCTGCAGCAGGGAGCGGGCAGCAGCCACGGCGTCTTCGGCGACATCATCGGCGGCGAGGCGGGTATGGAGGACCACCCCTGCGGGCTTGTCCTCAAGCGTGGTGCCGGGAGCTTCCCTGACGATGTCCTCCAGGACGGTGCGCACCTCGTCCAGGAGGGCCTTTTGCCCTTCATCGAGCGTGAGCCCGGCGGATCCCGGACCCAGCCATGCCTCGGCGCCATGGCTGCCGATGAGGAGCGTGTCCACCGGAGGGGAGGCGACGGCGCGCAGGCTGGCGAGGGCGCGGCCGGAGATGAGTGCCGTCGTCGTCCGTGGAAGCACGGCGAGGCCGGCGAAGGCGGCCGCCGAGCGCGGCAGCGGCCGGGCGTCGTCGGCGCGGCCGACGATGGGCGCCATCGTGCCGTCGAAATCCATGGCCACGAGCAGGTGCTCGGTCCCGGCGATCCGCCGGATGGCTTCCCGGAGCTCGGGGGACAGCGAAAGCCGGTCCTTGGCGTGGCGGGCGTCATGAGTCATCGCGGACCACCTTTTCGTTGAGCGCGCGCAGGAAGTCGGCGGACCAGTGGTCCACGTCGTGCTCGAGGATCTGCTTGCGCATGGCCCGCATCCGCCGGGACGCGTCCCGCTGTTCCAGGTTCACGGCACGCATGATGGCGCCTTTGAGGCCGTCAATGTCATGCGGATTAATCAGCAGTGCCTGCTTGAGCTGGTCGGCTGCACCGGCGAACTCACTGAGGACCAGGGCACCGTCGTTGTTGGTGCGCGCCGTCACGTATTCCTTGGCCACAAGGTTCATGCCGTCCCGAAGAGCCGTCACCAGCATGACGTCGGCAGCAAGGTACAGCGCCACCATCTCTTCCACCGGATAGCTGTGGTGCAGGTAGCGTACGGCGGTGTTCTCGATGGTGTCGTACGTGCCGTTGATATGGCCCACCGTGCCCTCCACCTCCTCGCGCAGGAGGCGGTACTGCTCAACGCGCTCGCGGCTGGGGCTGGCCACCTGGATCAGGGTGGCGTCGCCAACGGAAAGCTTGCCGTCCGCCAGGAGCTCCTCAAAGGCCTTCAGCCGGTGCCGGATGCCCTTGGTGTAGTCCAAGCGGTCGACGCCGAGCAGGATCGTCTTGGGGTTCCCGAGGTCCTGCCGGATCTGGCGGGCCCGTTCAATGATGTCCGGGTTGGAGGCCAGTTCGGTGATCTGCCGGACGTCAATGGAGATGGGGAATGCCTGCGCCCGGGCAATGTGCGTAACGGCGCCGTCCTGGCCCTTCACATGGACCTGCTGCTGCTTAACGCTGGCGCCGAGGAAGCGGCGTGCGGAGCGCATGAAGTTTCCGGCATCGCTGGGCCGCTGGAAGCCCACCAGGTCGGCACCGAGGAGCCCGTCAATGATGGCCTGGCGCCACGGCAGCTGCGCAAAGATCTCCGGCGGCGGGAACGGGATGTGGTTGAAGAACCCGATCCGGAGGTCCGGCCGCGCTTCGCGCAGCAGGCGCGGCACCAGCTGGAGCTGGTAGTCCTGTACCCACACCGTGGCGCCGTGATCGGCGTGGCGCACGACGGCGTCGGCGAACCTCCTGTTGACCTTGCGGTAGGCGTCCCACCACGTACGGTGGAACTCCGGCGGGGCGATGACGTCGTGGTACAGCGGCCAGAGGGTGGCGTTCGAGAACCCCTCGTAATAGAGCTCCACTTCGTCGGTGCTGAGCTGGACGGGGACCAGGTCCATGCCGCCGTGGCTAAAGGGCTTGACTGTCTCGTCGGGGGCGCCGTGCCACCCTACCCACGCGCCGTCGGTCTTGGTCATCATGGGGGCCAGCGCAGTCACCAGCCCGCCGGGGGACCGGCGCCAGCCGGAGCCGTCATCCCCGCTTTCCCCGGGTGCGCAACGGTCCACCGGGAGCCTGTTCGACACCACCATGAAGTCGTACTTCGTGGCTCCGCCGTGGGCGGAGCCGGCGGTGCCGGACGTAGATGTTGCGGAAGGTTTTTCCTGGACGGGTGTTTGCATTGCGGCCCCCTGGGGTTGCTTGTGCCTCTCAGCCCACCCTAACGGGACGGAATCTTCCGTGCTATTCGTCCGTTGGTCAACCCGGCGGTTAGTTGAAAGCGCAAGCTCCCAGCTTTCTCCCCTAAAATGTAGGAGTTGCCACGAAGTGGTCCCCCCACGTCAACCGACCCAAGGAACACATGAGCCCCGCAAACGAAGTACGTAAGTCCAAGGCTGAGCGCACCGCGGAGGCGCGGGAAAAGGCGCGCCAGATCCGTGAAGCGCAGCTGAAGAAGGACAAGCGCAACAAGCTGCTCATCGGCTGGGGCATCGTGGCCGCCGTCGTCGCCATCCTGGCTGTCGTTGCGCTGGTGGTGACCACCAGCATCAGGCAGAACACACCCATCGCCGACCAGGGTCCGGTGCCAGCCAACGCCAACGTCAACGGAGGCGTGACCCTGCTGGCCAACTCCGAAGTGAAGAAGACGGACCCGGCCACGGTGGACATGGCCAATCTTCCGGCCAAGCCTGAAACACAGCCCAACCCCGTGGTGGCGCCGGGGGCCGAGGCCGAAGCGGGACAGCCGGTCAAGGTCATTGCGTACATCGACTTCATCTGCCCCGTTTGCCTCCGGTTCGAGGAAACATACAACGAGGCCCTGACCAGCCTTCGCAATGAAGGCAAGATCACTATGGAGTACCGGCCGCTGGGCTTCCTGGACCGCCAGTCCAGCACCAACTACTCCTCACGTTCCGCGAACGCCGCCGCGTGCGTTGCAGACAAGGCCCCCGGGAAGTACGCGGATTACATCAATATCCTCTTCGACAACCAGCCCGCCGAGGGCGGAGCCGGCCTGTCTGATGACAAGTTGAAGTCCCTGGCCAGCGACGTTGGCGCAGACATCAACAGCTGCGTGGACGACAAGACTTTCCGTCCCTACGTCAAGTACTCCACGGACCTTGCCGCAAACTCCGGCATCTCGGGGACGCCCACCATCTTCATCGACGGCAAGAAGTGGGACGGCGCCTCGGACCTGAACGCCGAGATCCAGGCGGCCATCGACGCCAAGGCCTAAGAGCCCAACGGCACATCGGCGGCCCGTTCCGGATTCTTCCCGGAACGGGCCGCCGTCTTTAAGGCCGGTATGGGGCCTTGGCGCGGGCGTTTTTACCACCGGCGCCACTTGGGCTAACCTTATCTAGCGCCGTTCAGGCGCCAGCCCGCAGGGGCACGCCTCCTTAGCTCAGTTGGCCAGAGCACCGCTCTTGTAAAGCGGGGGTCGTCGGTTCGAATCCGACAGGGGGCTCCACTACCCTCTCCTCTCCGGACGGCTAAGCTGGTTCTATCCCGAACATCAGCCTGCTGATAAAAGGAGTGTGGGTGCCATGCCCAAGACCGGAAAGAACGGCCACGCCCGCAAGGATGAGCTGCCCTCGACCCTGCAGCGCTCCGGGCGGAAGGCCCAGGACACGTTCGCCAAAACCTACGATTCAGCCCTTGAGAGCTACGACAATGACGAGCAAAGGGCCGCCCGGGCAGCCTACGCCTCGCTCAAGCACAGCTACGAGAAGGTGGGCGACCACTGGGAGCCGAAGGAAAAACGCGGCCCCTCGGACAAACGGGCCGAAGGGGGCGTGCGGTCCTCCGAGCCCACCGCGGGCGGCGTGAACGCGAACGCCTCGAAGGAACATCTCTATAAGCTCGCGCAGGAGCTGCACATCGACGGCCGTTCCAAGATGGATAAGGACGAACTGGTCAAAGCCATCCAGAAGGCCAACGATGCGGCTACCCGGAAGGCCCGCGGCTCGTAATTTCCCTTCTGCCTGCCCTTGCCGTACAGCCCCTGCAGGGTGTCGAATCAGAGGACATGTTCAGCCCGGTTGGATGGCGAAGGCGCCAGGAGGTTCCCATGTCGGTCAGAGGCACCAAGGACTCAGCCAGGACAGCGGCCGGAAGGAACGGACCCGAGTCCCGACGTGCCGATGCCTCCGCCGGAATCGCAGCAGAGGAGCCCGCCAAAATCCGGAACGTGGCGCTTGTAGGCCATTCAGGCGCCGGGAAGACCATGCTGATCGAGGCGCTGCTCGCTGCCAACGGCATGATCACCCGCAAGGGATCCATTCCGGACGGGACCACCGTCAGCGATTCCGACCCCGCCGCGGTCCACCAGCAGCGCTCAGTGACCCTGTCGCTGGTGCCGCTGCTGGTTGACGGCATCAAAGTGAACCTCCTGGACACCCCGGGCTACCCGGATTTCATCGGCGAACTCCGTGCAGGACTCCGCGCCGCGGATGCCGCCCTGTTCGTGGTGTCCGCGGTCGACGGGATCGACGCCACCACCACCGCGCTGTGGGATGAATGCGAGCACATGCGCCTGCCCCGTGCCGTCGCCATCACCCGCATGGACCACCCGCGGGCAGATTACGACGGCGTCCTGGCCGCCTGCCGGAAGTCCTTCGGCGAGGGCGTCCTGCCGCTGTACGTTCCGGTCCGGACGGGCGCTGAGGTCACCGGCCTGCTCGGCTTGCTGTCCGGGACGGTCAGCGATTACTCATCCGGGGAGCCGTCCGCAACGACGCGCGAAGCGACCCCCGACGAACGTGCGGCCTTCGGCGCCGCCAGGGGGGACCTCATCGAGGGGATCATCGGCGAGAGCGAAGACGAAACCCTGATGGACCGCTACCTGGCAGGCGAGGACATCGAAACCGACGTCCTTGTCGCTGACCTGGAAACCGCCGTCGAGCGCGGGTCCTTTTTCCCCGTCCTGTCCACGTCGGCCGTCAGCGGACTGGGGACCGCGGAACTGGTGGAGGTCCTGGTTCGGGCCTTCCCGCCTCCGTCGGACGGCCGGGTGCCCGAGGTGACGGACCTGGCGGGCGCGCCCGCCGGGCCCTTGTCCTGCGATCCGGAGGGCCAGTTGGCGGCAGAGGTGGTCCGCACCTCCATCGACCCGTTCCTGGGCCGGATCTGCCTGGTCCGGGTTTTCTCCGGCACGCTCCGGGAGGATGCTCCGGTGCACGTTACCGGCCAGGGCCTGGCCGACCGCGGCCACCAGGACCACGACACGGACGAACGCGTTACGCACCTCTACTCCCCGCTCGGTGCCTCGCTGCGGCCTGTCCCGCACTGCGTGGCGGGGGACATTTGCGCGGTGGCGAAACTGGGAAGCGCCGAAACCGGAGACACCATCTCCGGCCGGGACCGGCCGCTGCTGCTGGCCACCTGGGAGATGCCCGAGCCGCTGCTGCCCGTGGCCGTGGAGGCTGATTCGCGCAGTGACGAAGACGCCCTGGCGCGCAGCCTGGGGAAGATCGCGGCCGGCGATCCCACCTTGCGGGTGGAACGGAACCAGGAAACGCATCAGCTCGTCCTTTGGTGCATGGGGGAGGCCCACGCCGAGGTGGTGCTGGACAGGTTGCGGGACCAGGGCGTGAAGCTGCATACGGTGGACGTGGTGACGCCCTTGCGTGAAACTTTCTCGGCCCCCGCCGCCGGCCATGGGCGGCACGTCAAGCAGTCCGGCGGCCACGGGCAATATGCTGTCTGCGATATTGACGTGGAACCCCTGCCACGCGGCGGGGGCTTCGAATTCGTGGACAGGACGGTGGGCGGCGTGATCCCGGGGACGTTCATCCCGTCCGTGGAGAAGGGCGTCCGTGCCCAGATGGAAAAGGGGGTCAGCGCGGGCTTCCCGGTGGTGGACCTGCGGGTGACGCTCACGGGAGGCAAAGCGCACAGCGTGGATTCCTCCGATGCCGCATTCCAGGCCGCCGGGGCGCTGGCCCTGCGCGAGGCGGCGGCAGCAGGGCGGATCCAACTCCTGGAGCCGGTGTCATCGGTGGTCATCACTGTAACGGACGAGCACGTGGGGTCCGTGATGAGTGACTTGTCCGCCAGGCGCGGCAGGCTCACCGGAACCACCTCCTCCGGTGACGGCCTGACCGAAATCAGCGCTGAAGTCCCGGACCAGGAACTGCTGCGCTATGCCGTCGATTTGCGGGCCCTCACCGCGGGATCCGGGCGCTTCCGCCGCCGGTACCTGCGGCATGATCCGGTACCCGCCAGCTTCAGCACCCCGTAGCCGCACCTGCCATGAACGACGCAGCCAGGAAGATCCAGCGCGTCTACCTGACGCTGACCCTGGGAAACACCCTGGCGGCCTCGTTCATCTGGGGCATCAACACGCTCTTCCTGCTGGATGCGGGTCTAAGCAACCTGGAGGCCTTTGCCGCGAATGCCTTCTTTACCGCCGGCATGGTGCTGTTCGAGGTGCCGACCGGAGTAGTGGCGGACAGTTGGGGCCGCCGGGTTTCCTTCCTGCTGGGCACACTCACGCTGGCCGGGTCCACCTTCCTGTACTACCTGCTGTGGCAGTTTTCAGCCCCGTTCTGGTGGTGGGCCGTGGTCTCGGTCCTGCTGGGCCTGGGCTTCACCTTCTTCTCCGGCGCAGTGGAGGCCTGGCTGGTGGACGCCCTGAGTTTCGCCGGTTACGAAGGCGGGCTGGAAACGGTGCTTGGCCGGGGGCAGATGGTCTCCGGCGTTGCCATGCTGGCGGGCTCCGTGGCCGGCGGGGTCATTGCCCAGGCCAGCAACCTCGGTGTTCCGTTCCTCGTTCGGGTGGGCGTGCTCACCGCCATGTTCGCCGTGGCCTTCCTGCTCATGCACGACGTCGGCTTCACGCCTGAACGTTCGGCCCATCCGCTGCAGGCCACCCGGGCAGTATTGCGGGCATCCGTGGACAACGGACTGAAGAACCCGCCCGTCCGCTTCATCATGCTGGCGGCCCCCTTTACCGAAGGGGTGGGCATCTACGTTTTCTATGCCCTGCAGCCCTACCTGCTTCAGCTTTTCGGAGACCCGCGGGCCTATGCCATAGCAGGCCTGGCGGCGGCCCTGGTGGCAGGAGCGGACGTCGTCGGCGGATGGATGGCGCCCCGGGTCCGGAAACTGGTCCGGCGGCGGACCAGCGTGCTGATAGCCACGAACGTGGCCAGTGCACTCATCCTGGTGGTGCTCATGTTCACCAGCGTCTTCTGGCTGGCGTTGGTGCTCCTGGCACTCTGGGCAATCGTGTCCTCGGCCGGCACGCCCGTCCGGCAGGCATACCTGAACGACATGATTGCCTCGAAGCAGCGTGCCACAGTGCTGAGCTTCGATTCCCTGATGGGCTCGGCCGGGGGAGTGGTGGTGCAGCCGCTGCTCGGCCGGGCCGCGGACCTCTACGGCTACCCGGCTTCACTGGCCGTGGGTGGGGCAGTGCAACTGATTGCGGCTCCCTTTATCCTGCTCAGCCGTCGGCAGCGCTCGCCGGCGGATGTTGCTACCGGAGTCGCGGCAGCGCCCTGAGCTGCAAAGACCCGGGCCCCGGACGCGTCGTCCAGGGTCCGGGTCTGCATGGAGCAGCGCCGCGGCCGCGGTAGCCGCTACTTGACGCCCGCCTCCACGGTTTCGCTGGCCGCCGGCGTCGCTTTTTCCTCGGCGGGCGGAGGTGAAGTCTTCAGCTTGAACCGTTTGCCGAGGTCACCGCCGTCGCCGCTGCGGTTCTTGTTGAAGATATCGAAGCCGACGGCCAAAAGGAGTACCAGGCCCTTGATGAGCTGCTGGTAATCGGTGCCCAGGCCCAGGATGGACATGCCGTTGTTGAGCACTCCCATGATCAGGCCGCCGATCATGGCCCCCGCGACTGTTCCGATCCCACCGGTAACAGCGGCGCCGCCGATGAAGGCTGCAGCGATGGAGTCCAGTTCGAAGCCTGTTCCACCGGCGGGCTGCGCAGAGTTGAGCCGCGCGGTGAAGACCAGGCCTGCGAGCGCGGCGAGCACGCCCATGTTCACGAAGAGCCGGAACGTGACGGCCTTGGTCTTGATGCCTGACAGTTCAGCTGCATGGAGGTTGCCGCCGATCGCGTACGTGTGCCGCCCGAAGACGCTGTTGTTCATCAGGGCGGTGTAGGCGATCACCAGCACGGCCAGGACCACCAGGACGATCGGCGTGCCACGGTAGGAGGCCAGCAGGAAGGTGATGATGAGCATGAGTAGCGCGGTGAAGGCGGTCTTGATGACGAACCAGACCAGGGGTTCGCTCTCGAGGTCGAACTTCCTGCGGATCCTGCGCTCCTTGAGGGCCTGGATCAGCAGCGCCACGGTAGCGCCGGCACCCAGGATCACTGTGAGCCACTCCAGGACGGACGTGCCGCCGGAGATGTCAGGAAGGAAGCCGCCGCCCAGGGCCCGCAGTTCGGCGGGGAAGGGGGTGATCTGCTGGTTCTTGAGGGTGATGAGCGTGAGTCCGCGGAAGATCAGCATGCCCGCCAGTGTGACGATGAAGGCCGGGATCCCCACATAGGCGATCCAGTAGCCCTGCCAGGCGCCCACGAGGGCGCCGACCAGCAGGCAGGCCGGGATTGCGGCCCACCACGGCCAGCCCCAGTGCACAATCATGACGCCGGCCACGGCGCCGATAAAGCCGGCGACGGACCCGACGGAAAGATCGATGTGACCGGCGATGATCACCATTACCATGCCGATGGCCAGGATGAGGATGTAACTGTTCTGGACCACCAGGTTGGTGACGTTCTGCGGTTCCAGCAGGATCCCGCCGGTCAGCCCCTGGAACAGCAGGACGATCAGGATCAGGGCAACGAAGATGCCAACCTGGCGGAGGCGGCTTGTGAGGAATCCGAGCGATTCTCGTAAGGCGGACATTTCGCTATTCCTTCTCTTTGGTCATGTAGTGCATCAGGGTTTCCTGGGTGGCCTCGGCGATGGGGACTTCACCCGTTATGTGGCCGGCGGCGAGGGTGTAGATGCGGTCGCAGATGCCCAGGAGTTCGGGAAGTTCCGAGGAAATGACGATCACGGCTTTTCCTTCGGCCGCGAGTTTGGCGATGATCGTGTAGATCTCGTATTTGGCACCGACGTCGATCCCGCGGGTGGGTTCATCGAGGATGAGCACGTCCGGGTCGGAGAACATCCATTTGCTCAGCACCACCTTCTGCTGGTTGCCGCCGGAGAGCTTGCCGGTGATGGCGGCCACCGAGGGTGCTTTGATGTTCATGCTCTTCCGGTAGCCGTTGGCCACCACGGTCTCCTGGTTCTTGTCCACGAAGCCGCGTTTGGCGAGCTTGCGCAGAGCTGCCAGGGAGATGTTGCGCTTGATGTCCTCGATGAGGTTCAGGCCGTAGTGCTTGCGGTCCTCGGTGGCGTACGCAATGCCGTGCCGGATGGCGTCAGAGACAGTTGAGGTGTTGATTTCCTCGCCGTACTTGTAGACCTTGCCTGACGTTGCGGTGCCGTAGGTCCGGCCGAAGACGCTCATGGCGAGTTCCGTGCGTCCGGCGCCCATCAGCCCGGCAAGTCCCACCACTTCGCCCTTCCTGACATGCAGGTTGGCGTTGCGGACCACCATGCGGCTGTGGTCCTGGGGATGCCGGACGGACCAGTCTTCGATCCGGAGGACTTCTTCGCCGATGTTCGGCTCGCGGTCCGGGTACAGGCTCTCCAGGTCACGTCCCACCATGCCGCGGATAATCCGTTCCTGGGTGATCTGGCCCTCATCGAGCCGAAGGGTCTCGATGGTTTTGCCGTCCCGGATGATGGTGACGGCGTCGGCCACCTTGCGGATTTCATTGAGTTTGTGGCTGATGATGATGCTGGTGACCCCCTGGCCCTTCAAATGGAGGATCAGATCCAGCAAGTGGCCGGAATCCTCGTCGTTGAGGGCGGCCGTGGGCTCGTCCAGGATGAGCAGCTTCACTTCCTTGGACAGCGCCTTGGCGATTTCCACGAGCTGCTGCTTGCCCACGCTGATGTGCTGGACGGGAGTGACGGGGTTTTCGTCTAGGCCCACGCGGGCCAGCAGCTTTGCTGCCTCCAGGTTGGTCTTGCGCCAGTCCACCCATCCGTTGGTGGCTTGTTCGTTGCCGAGGTAGATGTTCTCGGCGATTGAGAGGTACGGGCTCAGCGCCAGTTCCTGGTGGATGATCACGATGCCCCGCTTCTCGCTGTCCGAGATGCTGGAGAAGTTGCAGGGTTCGTTTTCGAAGAGGATTTCCCCGTCGAAGGTGTTGTGAGGATAGACGCCGGACAACACTTTCATGAGCGTTGACTTGCCGGCGCCGTTCTCACCGCAGATGGCGTGGACCTCGCCACGGTTCACATCCAAGGTGACGTCCTGCAGCGCTTTCACGCCGGGGAACGTCTTGGTGATTCCTCGCATTTGAAGAATGGGTGTGTTCATCGTCAATTCCCACTGACTGGTCGAAGCTTGGCCTTCCTGCTGCTGCAGGAAGGTGCGGGCGGGGCTGTGGCCGGATGCAGGTCCGGCCACAGCCCGGGACGCTGACTACTTGACGTCGGCGTCGGTGTAGTAACCCGAGTCGATCAGTTCCTTTTTGTAGTTGTCCTTGGTGATGATCACGGACTTCAGCAGGAAGGCCGGGACAACCTTGACCTTGTTGTCGTAGGTCTTGGTGTCGTTGGTCTCCGGTTCCTGGCCCTTGAGGACTGCATCAACCATCTTGACGGCCTGGGCGCCGAGCTGGCGGGTGTCCTTGAAGATGGTGGAGTACTGCTCGCCGGCGACGATGGACTTCACGGAGCCCTTTTCGGCGTCCTGGCCGGTGACTACCGGAAGGCTTCCCTTGGCGTAGCCGCCGGTGCTGGTGAGGGCGGAGATAATGCCGATGGACAGGCCGTCGTACGGGGAGAGGACGCCGTTCAGCTTGGTGCCCGAGCTGTAGGCGGAGGTGAGAATGTCTTCCATCCGCTTCTGTGCCACGGGTGCCTGCCAGCGAAGGATGGCGGCCTGCTCAAACTTGGCCTGGCCGCTGGGGACCTTCAGCGTGCCGGCATCCAGGTACGGCTTGAGGGTGTCCATGGCGCCGGTCCAGAAGAAGTTGGCGTTGTTGTCGTCCGGGCTTCCGGCGAAGAGTTCGACGTTGAAGGGGCCCTTGCCGTCCACCTTCTTGCCGCTGGCATCGACCAGGCCCAGGCCGGTCAGCAGCGACGTGGCCTGCTGGACGCCTACGGTGTAGTTGTCGAACGTGGTGTAGTAGTCCACGTTCGGAGTGCCGTTGATGAGACGGTCGTAGGCGATGACCTTGACGTTCTGCTCCTTGGCCTTGGCCAGGACGTCGGTCAGGGTGGTGCCGTCAATCGCAGCGATGATCAGGGCTTTGGCGCCCTTCGTCAGCATGTTCTCGATCTGCGAGACCTGGGTTGGGATGTCGTCGTTGGCGAACTGGAGGTCCGTCTTGTAGCCGAGGTCTTTCAGGGACTTCTCAACGTTGGCGCCGTCGGCAATCCATCGTTCGGATGTCTGGGTTGGCATCGAGATGCCAACCAGCGAGTCGCCGGGCTTCGCAGCGCCGCTGGATTCGGTGGCTCCGCCACGGGAGCCGCAACCGGTGGCTCCCACGGTCAGGGCGAGGACAAGGGCCACCGCGCCCATGAGTTTTTTGATTCTCACCATTTTCTCCTTCCGCGGCAGCATTGCCGCGAAGTGTTGTTGGGCCGGGAAGCAACGATGCTCCCGGCCCTGGCCACATGGTTGATGTGTCGGTTCAATATAGACTGATTTGTGAACGCTAACAAGAGCCTCCTGACGGAAACTCCGAAAACCTTTGACCTCATTGACTTCTTCTTTGTTAGCGTTCACACTTGCTGCAGCACTTAGCTCGACCCTGACCCTACAAAACCGGTAATGAGGCCTCTGCCTCCCGGATGGAGGCAACCCCATGCCAGCTGCGTTGTTCACTTCCAGCTCCGACGTCCACCCCGACCACTGCGTGATCGGGGTGGACTACGGAACCCTGTCAGGCCGTGCCGTGGTGGTGCGGGTCCGCGACGGCAAGGAGCTCGGCAGCGCCGTCCATGAGTATCCCCATGCAGTGGTGACCGGCTCCCTGCCCAAGGACGTGGCGGGCGACGACGGAGCACGGCTTCCCGGGGAATGGGCGCTTCAGGTGCCCAACGACTACAGGGACGTCCTGCGCATAGCCGTTCCCGCCGCGGTGGCCGCCGCGGGGATCGACCCGGCCGCCGTCGTCGGTATTGCCACCGACTTCACCGCCTGCACCATGGTGCCCGTCAAGGCCGATGGCACGCCCCTGAACGAATTGCCGGGCTATGCCAACCGGCCGCATGCCTACGTGAAGCTCTGGCGCCACCACGCCGCCCAAGGGCAGGCCGACCGGATCAACCGGCTGGCCGCCGAACGGGGCGAAGAGTGGCTTCCGCGGTACGGCGGCCTGATCTCCTCCGAGTGGGAGTTCGCCAAAGGCCTGCAGTTGCTGGAAGAGGACCCGGAGGCCTACGCCGCCATGGACCACTGGGTGGAGGCGGCCGACTGGATCGTCTGGCAGCTGTGCGGCCGCTACGTCCGCAACGCCTGCACCGCCGGCTACAAGGGCATCTACCAGGACGGGCGGTATCCCTCGGCGGATTTCCTGGCCGCCCTGAACCCGGACTTCAAGGACTTTGTCAGTTCCAAGCTGGAGCACGCCATCGGGCGGCTGGGGGACGCCGCCGGCACCCTGACGGCGGAGGCGGCAGCCTGGACCGGGCTGCCGGAGGGCATCGCCGTGGCCGTGGGAAACGTTGACGCCCACGTCACGGTCCCTGCCGCCAAGGCAGTGGAAGCCGGCCAGCTGGTGGCCATCATGGGCACCTCCACCTGCCACGTGATGAACGGCAACGAACTGCGGGAAGTGCCGGGAATGTGCGGGGCAGTGGACGGCGGCATCGTGCCGGGCCTGTGGGGCTACGAGGCCGGGCAGTCCGGCGTGGGGGACATCTTCGGCTGGTTCACCAAGTACGGCGTCCCGCCCGAATACCACCAGGCTGCCAGGGACGGCGGGCTGGGGATCCATGAGTACCTCACCGAACTGGCGTCGCGGCAGGCCATCGGGGAGCACGGCCTGATCGCACTCGACTGGCACTCGGGCAACCGCTCGGTGCTGGTGGACCATGAGCTGTCCGGCATCGTGGTGGGCCAGACCCTCGCCACCAGGCCCGAGGACACCTACCGCGCCCTGCTGGAAGCCACGGCCTTCGGAACCCGCACCATCGTGGACGCCTTCCGCGACGCCGGGGTTCCGGTGAAGGAATTCATCGTGGCCGGCGGCCTGCTCAAGAACAGGCTCCTGATGCAGATCTACGCGGACGCCACCGGCCTTCAGCTGTCCACCATCGGCTCGGAGCAGGGTCCGGCCCTGGGATCCGCCATCCACGCCGCCGTCGCCGCCGGAGAATACGCTGACATCCGGGAAGCTGCCGCCGCCATGGGTTCCGAACCCGGTGAGGTCTACACGCCCATCCCGGAAAACGTGGCCGCTTACGAGGAACTCTTCCAAGAGTACAAGGCCCTGCACGACTACTTTGGCCGCGGCGGCAACGACGTGATGCACCGGCTCAAGGCCATCCAGCGCAAAGCTGCCCGGACCGCCCTGCCCGGTGCCGGCTCCGCCGCCGAAACGGCCGTGGAGGTGTCCGCATGAGTGCAGGGAATGGAACCGGAACCGGGATCCTGGAAACCATCGCCCGGGTCCGTGAAGAAGTGTGCGCGCTGCATGCCGAGCTGACCCGCTACGAACTGGTGGTGTGGACCGCGGGCAACGTTTCCGCCCGGGTGCCGGGCACCGACCTGATGGTCATCAAGCCCTCCGGGGTCGCCTACCAGGACCTGACCCCGGAGCAGATGATCGTGACCGACCTGCACGGCACGCCCGTCAGGGGCACCAACGTCGGTGGCGGCGGCACGGTGGACTGGGGCAACCCGCCGCTGTCTCCGTCGTCGGACACAGCAGCGCACGCCTACGTCTACCGGCACATGCCGGAGGTGGGCGGCGTGGTGCACACCCACTCCACCTACGCCACCGCCTGGGCTGCGAGGGGGGAGGCCATCCCGTGCGTGCTGACCATGATGGGCGATGAGTTCGGCGGCTCCATCCCGGTGGGCCCGTTCGCGCTGATCGGCGACGACTCGATCGGCCACGGGATCGTGGAGACGCTGAAGAACTCCAATTCACCGGCTGTCCTGATGCAGAACCACGGTCCCTTCACCATCGGCAAGGACGCCCGCTCCGCCGTGAAGGCCGCCGTGATGTGTGAGGAGGTGGCCCGCACCGTCCACATTTCCAGGCAGCTGGGCGAGCCCCTGCCCATCGACCAGGGCTCCATCGACTCCCTCTATGCCCGCTACCAGAACGTCTACGGCCAATAAAAAGCACAGGCCAGTAATCCAGCGCCGCCACATCACTTCCCAGGAGAATCCATGAGCACCGCAGCAAACACTTCCCTCGACGGCTACGAGGTCTGGTTCCTCACCGGCAGCCAGCACCTGTACGGGGAGGAAGTCCTCAAGCAGGTGGCCGCCCAGTCCCAGGAGATCGCCAACCAGCTCAACGCCAATTCCGCCGTCCCGGTCAGGATTGTCTGGAAGCCTGTCCTCACGGATTCGGACGCCATCCGGCGCACGGCCCTGGAAGCGAACTCGGATGATTCCGTGATCGGTGTAACCGCCTGGATGCACACGTTCAGCCCGGCCAAGATGTGGATCCAGGGCCTGGACCTGCTGCGCAAGCCGCTGCTGCACCTGCACACCCAGGCCAACCGGGACCTGCCGTGGGCGGACATCGACTTCGACTTCATGAACCTGAACCAGGCCGCGCATGGAGACCGCGAGTTCGGGTACATCCAGTCCCGCCTGGGCATCGCCCGGAAGACCGTCGTCGGGCACGTCTCCAACCCTGACGTGGCACGCCAGGTGGGTTCCTGGCAGCGGGCCGCCGCCGGATGGGCCGCAGTCCGCACCCTGAAGCTGACCCGCTTCGGCGACAACATGCGCAACGTCGCCGTCACCGAAGGCGACAAGACCGAGGCGGAGCTGCGCTTCGGCGTCGCCGTGAACACGTGGTCCGTCAACGAGCTCGCCGAGGCCGTGCACGGCGCGGCGGAGGCCGACGTCGACGCCTTGGTGGCGGAATATGAGGACCTTTACGACGTGGTGCCGGAGCTCCGCGCAGGCGCGGCCAGGCATGAATCGCTGCGGTACGGGGCCCGGATCGAACTCGGCCTGCTCAGCTTCCTGGAGGCCAACGGCTCCGCCGCGTTCACCACGTCCTTCGAGGACCTGGGCGCCCTGCGCCAACTTCCCGGCCTCGCGGTGCAGAGGCTCATGGCCGCCGGGTACGGCTTCGGCGCCGAAGGCGACTGGAAGACCGCCATCCTGGTCCGCGCCGCGAAGGTGATGGGCGCAGGCCTGCCCGGCGGTGCCTCGCTCATGGAGGACTACACCTACCACCTGGAACCCGGGTCCGAGAAGATCCTGGGCGCGCACATGCTGGAAGTCTGCCCTTCACTCACGGCATCGAAGCCGCGCCTGGAAATCCACCCGCTGGGCATCGGCGGCAAGGAAGACCCGGTCCGCCTGGTGTTCGACGCCGATGCCTCCCCGGGCGTCGTCGTCGCCCTGTCCGACATGCGGGACCGTTTCCGCCTGGTGGCAAACGCCGTCGACGTCGTTCCCCTGGAGCAGCCGCTGCCCAACCTGCCCGTGGCCCGCGCCCTGTGGGAGCCCAAGCCGGACTTCGCAACCTCCGCCGCGGCATGGCTCACCGCCGGCGCCGCCCACCATACCGTTCTCTCCACCCAGGTGGGCATGGCAGTGTTCGAGGACTTCGCCGAGATCGCCAAAACCGAACTGCTGACCATTGACGAAGGCACCTCCATCCGGCAGTTCAAGAAGGACCTCAACTGGAACGCCGCCTACTACAAGCTGGCCGGCGGGATCTGATCCCGTGGCACGGCTGAGCTCCCGGCCCCTGCCACGGACTAGAACGCCGTGACGCGCGGCAAGCCTCGCCGGCTGCCGAGGCTTGAGGACGTGGCGGAGCTGGCCGGGGTCTCGCACCAGACCGTGTCACGGGTGGTCAACAACCACCCCAACGTGAGCGCGGGGACGCGGGAAAGAGTGGAAGCGGTGATAGCCCGGCTTGGCTACCGCCGCAACACCGCAGCCCGGAGCCTGGTCACCCGGCGCTCGCAGACCATCGGGGTCCTGGGCAGCGAGCTCTCCCAGTACGGTCCTGCCAATACATTGCTGGGCGTGGAACGCGCTGCAAGGGACGCGGGATATTTCGTCAGCGTCGCCGCGTTGCGGGAGGTCAGCCGCGACGCGATCCTTGACGCCGTCAGGCACTTCCTGGACCAGTCGGTGGACGGCATCGTGGTGATCGTTCCGCACCTTGAGACGCTGGCGGCGCTGGCGGAACTTCCCATCGGAGTGCCGGTGGTGGCCGTGGGACCCGATGGGAACGACACGGTTGGCGGCGTCAGGGTGGACCAGCGCCGCGGGGCTGAACTGGCCGTGCGGCACCTTATCGGGCAGGGGCACGTCCGGATCGGGCACGTCGCGGGGCCGCAGGACTGGATCGATGCCGTGGCGCGCGCCGACGGCTGGCGGTCCACCCTTGCCTCTGCCGGACTCGATACGGACCTGATCATCGAAGGTGACTGGAGCGCCGGCAGCGGCTACGAAATCGGCCGGCGGATCGCGGCGACCCGCCGGGCAACTGCCCTCTTCGTGGGCAACGACCAGATGGCCTTGGGAGTCCTGCGCGCACTGACCGAGGCCGGCATCAAGGTGCCGCAGGACGTGTCCGTGGTGGGCTTCGACGACCAGCCCGAGGCCGGCTACTTCAGTCCGCCGCTGACGGTGGTCCGGCAGGACTTCGAGGAACTGGGCCGGCGGTGCATGCAGATGATGTTCACGGCGTTCGACGGCACGGAAGGACCCCGGACACTCGTGGTGGAGCCGGAACTCGTCCTGCGCAGCAGCACGGCGCCGCCCGCCTGAAAAGTCCGCCCGGAGACCGGGCCGGCAGCTGATTTAATCCGGGGGAGACCGCCGCGAAACGTGGCCACAACAATCGCTGCGTAGGTTTCATTGCATGACGGACACCCTGCTCATCCGGCTCCGCGACTGGCTGCTGGATACGTTCACCTACGAATCCGAGTCCAATGCCGCCGGCGCCATGGCCGACGCCAGCCGGTGGGGCTGGCTTCCGGCCTTGAGTGGAGTGTCCCTGGGCGCCGACCAGGCCCGGTCCGAGCATGCAGGAACAGCGGGTGGAAGCGGCGGAATGTCTGCTTAGCCACACTATTGCGCCAGTAGGGCGATAATGCCCTAAACTGCTGCACTGAGGTGCCTGAATGGCGCTGCGCAGCAACGAAAGTGAACAGGCTATGGCTACCGATTACGATGCTCCACGCAAGCAGGAAGAAGAGTCGCCCGCCGACTCTCTTGAGGCCCTCCAGGCGTCGCGGAGCGGCAACGCGCAGACAGCGGTTATCGATGTCGACGAGAACGACACTGCCGAGGGCATTGACCTGCCGGGTGCGGATCTTTCCAACGAGGAACTGACGGTCATTGTTGTTCCCGAGCAGTCCGATGAGTTCACCTGCTCGTCGTGCTTCCTGGTCCGCCACCGCTCGCAGGTTGCCCGGGAAAAAGACGGCCTGAAGTACTGCCGCGACTGCGAAGGCTGACCCTTCTTCCGGATTGCCCGGCGCCGGCCACCCCCTTCGGGTGACCGGCGCTTCTTGTCTCCTGCCGCCGTCGTTATCCCGGTAACGGCAAGGTGCCGGAACAATGCCGAAAGAACACGGAACGGGTTCCAAACGGGCCGGCGGGAAGCCATGTTTCGGCTCTCGCTATACAGGGGCGTGATGAAGGGCGCCGCGGGTTAACGGTTGCGTGGCGAAGCGGCAACAAACCTCGTTTCGCGCCGTAAACGCTCCTACTCTTGAGCTATCCATTCGCTCCACACATGGGTGGCTCCAAAATGAAAAAGTTCTACACCTGGCTGGCTGCCATCCTCCTGGCGGCCGGGCTGGGAATCGTGGTTCCGGGTCCCGCCTCCGCTTCCACCTCCTACTGCGGGCTCGTATGGGGGTCTTTGGCCAAGGCCGACCAAAGCATGAGCACCGCCACCGTCACCAATGTCCGGACCGGGCAGCACTACTGCTTCGACAGGATGGTGGTGGACCTCAACGGCGCCGTTGCGGGTTATACCGTGCGGTACGTTCCACAGATAGTCCAGGACGGGTCCGGCTTTGCCATCCCCGTCCGGGGGAACGCGCGCCTGCAGGTGACGGTGAACTCGCCCGCCTACGACGAGGACTACAACTCCACCTACAACCCGCCGAACCAGGCTGAGCTCTCAAACGTTGCCCGCTACCAGACCTTCCGCCAGGTGGTCTTTGCCGGCAGCTATGAGGGCTACACCAGCATCGGGCTGGGCGTACGGGCCCGCCTGCCGTTCCGGGTCTTCACCCTGGACGGGCCGGGCTCCGGGTCGCGCCTGGTGGTTGACGTGGCGCACTACTGGTGACAGCCAGGCAATCAACACCGAAGGTGCCGTTCCCCCGGTTTCCAGGGGAACGGCACCTCTTCCTTCGTCGGCGGTGACGGCCTCCGGAAGCCTCCGCGCCTTTACTCCGGGACCACCAGCGCGGGGGTATCCCGCTTAAGGGTCTCGCCGCGGAAGAAGCCGGGGCGGACCCTGGCCATGATGAGCATGACGACGGCACCGGACGCCAGGATGCCGACGCCCAGGACAAAGACCAGGCCCACCCCGAACACCTCCGAGCCGCTGCCGAACTCCGGCGCCCAGCTGTCCACGGCGGTCTGCAGGAACACTACGAACAGTCCCACGCCGCCCAGCACCGGGCATACCAGGCGGAGGAGGAAATGGCGCATGCTGTTGAACAGGCTGTGGCGGAAGTACCAGGCGCAGGCCAGGGCAGTGAGGCCGTAGTAGAAGCAGATCATCAGCCCGAGCGCCAGGATGGTGTCATTGAGGACATTCTCGCTGACCACGTGCATCACGGCGTAGAAGCCCGCGGACATGATGCCGGCGGCAACCGTGGCGAAGCCCGGCGTCGCAAACTTCCTGCTGACCCGGCTGAACGGCTCCGGAAGCGCGCCGTAGTACCCCATGGCCAGCAGGCTGCGGGACGGCGACATGAACGTGGACTGCAGGGACGCGGCGGAGCTGGACAGCACTGCCATGGACATAAGGATGGCGAACGGACCCATGATGGGGGAGGCCAGTGCCGTGAAGATGTTTTCGTGGATCTCGGTGTTGTTCAGGCCGTTGCCGGTATCACCTACGCCGGCGAACATCATGGTGGCGATGCTCACCGTCAGGTAGATCGCCAGGACGATCACGGCGGTCAGGGTTCCGGCCAGTCCTGCCGTCCTCTTGCCGTTGGAGGTTTCCTCATTGACGGTCAGGCAGACGTCCCAGCCCCAGTAGACAAAGATGGACAGTGAGATGCCTGCGGCGATCTGCCCGAAGGTCTCGATCCTGGTGACGTCGAACCACTCCCAGCTGAACGGGATGGCAGTTTCAGAGGCGGACCAGTTGGCGAAGGCCATGCCTACAAAGAGGCCCAGGACAAGCAGCTGGAATCCCACCAGGCTGTACTGGACCAGCTTGGTGGTGTGCAGGCCGCGGTAGCTGACCCAGACGGCCAGGGCCACAAACACAAAGCAGGTCAGCACGTTGAGTGCCTTATTTGCCGCCAGGTCGGCGAGCTCCGGCGAGCCCGTCAGCTGGGAAAGGAAAAGGTAAAAGAAGTCGAGGGCGACTCCCGCGAGGTTGGAGAGCACAATGATGTTGGCCGCCAGCAGGCCCCACCCGCCCATCCAGCCAACCCACGGGCCGAAGGCCTTGGTGACCCAAGTGAAGGTGGTGCCGCTGTCCGGGGAATCGGCGTTGAGTTCCCGGTAGGCAAGGGAGACCAGGATCATGGGGATGAAACCGATCAGGAAGATGACGGGCAGCTGGAGCCCGGCTTCGTTGACCGTGGGGCCAAGGGCGCTGGTCAAGGTATAGGCGGGGGCGATGGTGGAAATGCCCAGGACGACGACGGCGAGGAGTCCCAGCTGCCCGCCCTTCAGTCCTTTGGGGCTCGTGCCGGCGGCTGCCGGTGAGGGCCTCCCGGAGCCGTAGGCGGATGTGCTGGTGCGGATGGTCTCGGTCATGGCACCACTTTCTGGAGAAGTTGAGACGACGCTCACTATATGAATGGCGTTCATTTAGTATGGAGGGGAGCGCCTCAGGAAGCAAGGAAAATAATGAACGGCGTTCTTTTGTCTCGGTTGTGAGCGATTTAGTAAGCTCACTGAGAAATTCCCCGCGAGCCCTCGGCCGTGCCCGCTGGTGCTGGTAGCGTCGGGCTTACTGGACCAATTGAGGAGGATGCATGAAAGCTTCACCGACACTGACCAACAACCTGCAGGCCGTGCTCGCCGACCTGATTGAACTGCATATCCAGGGCAAGCAGGCACACTGGAACATTGTGGGAACCAACTTCCGCGACCTCCACCTGCAGCTGGATGAGATCGTTGACGCTGCCCGCCAGTTCGCCGACGACACCGCCGAGCGGATGCGGGCCCTCCACGCCCTGCCTGACGGCCGCAGCTCCACCGTGGCCGGGTCCACCAGCCTGGCCCAGTTCCCTGACGGCCTGATCAGCACCAAGGATGCGATCGAGCGGATCGTGGCTGCCCTTGAGGCTGCCGTTGGCACCATGCGCAAGGTTCACGATGAGGTGGATGAAGAGGATCCCACCACCGCGGACCTGCTGCACGAGTTCATCGCCAAGCTGGAGCAGTTCGCCTGGATGGTCAATGCTGAAACCATGAAGCCCACCGCGAGCGTTACGGCGCCGGACTCCAAGTAGCAGCACCCGCGACGAAGCGGCCTGCCTGGCGCCCGCGGCCGGAGCCACACGCTCCGGCTGCGGGCGCTTTGCTGTCACCGGCGGGGGCGCGCCTTGCGGCCTTCAGCTGGCTGCCTTGGGCACCTTCCGGAGTACGACGGCGGCGAGGACTGCCGCCGTCGCCATCAGTACCAGCCCAATCGCTGCGGTGACGTGCACCCCTGACTCGAAGGCCGAGCCGGCGGCCTGCCGGAGGGTGCTGGCCATGGGGCCCGGCAGGCCGGCCGCCAGTTCCATGGCTCCAGCGAGGGTCTCTCGGGCGTGCGCGGTGCTTTGGGCGGGGGCGGTATCTGCCAGGCCGGCCGGAAGCCGCAGGTTGTGCTGGTAGGAAGCCGTGAGGATGGAACCCAGCACGGCGGTTCCCAAAACGGCGCCAATTTCGTACCCCGTCTCGGAAATCGCTGCCGCCGCCCCGGACTTTTCCGGCGGCACGCTTCCCAGGATGAGATCGTTGGAGATGGTCTCTGCCGTCCCCACGCCCAGTGCAAGGACCAGCAGCGCGCCGAGTAGCAGCGCGGGCCCGCCCCCGGTGCTTCCGAAAGCCACCATGCTGTAGCCGGCGGCGCTCATGGCGAGTCCTGCCGCCACCATGAAGCCCGGCCGTACTTTCCTCACCGCCGGCACCACGGCAAGGCCCGACACCATGGTGGCCACCAGTGCCGGGACCATGGCCATTCCGGCAGCCGAGGGGGACATGCCTTCAATGAGCTGGAGGTGCTGGGCGAGGAAGAGGATAAAGCCGTTGAATGAAAACAGGGCCAGGATATTGGCAGTGATGGCCATGCTGAACACCCTGTTCCGGAACAGGGACAGGTCCAGCAGCGGACTGTGCAGCCGCTGCTGCCTGCGTACGAAGGCCGCGCCCATTGCCAGGCCGAGCGCCATGGTTCCGAGGGCTGTGGCACCCGGGCCTTCGGTGGCCAGGTCCTTGATCCCGTAAACCATGGGAACCATGGTGAACAGGGAGAGCAGGATGCTGGGCACGTCCACCTTCCCCGGTGACGGGTCCCTGGACTCCGGGATGAAGGCCGGGCCCAGGGCCAGGAGCGGCAGCATGATGGGCACTGCCACCAGGAGTACGGCTCCCCACCAGAACTGTTCCACCAGCCACCCGCCAAGGATGGGCCCCAGTGCGGCGCCGCCCGAGAATCCGGCGGCCCAGATGGCGATGGCCAACCTCCGCCGGTTGGGGTCCGGGAAGATGTTGCGGATCAGGGACAGCGTGGCGGGCATCAGCATGGCGCCGAAGAAGCCAAGGAAAGCCCTGCCTGCGATGAGCCATCCGGCGCTGGGGGCAAAAGCGGTTGCTGCCGAGACTGCGGCAAAGCCGATGCTGCCGATGACCAGCAGGCGGCGCCGGCCGATCCTGTCGCCCAGGCTTCCCATGGCAACCAGCAGCCCGGCCAGCACCAGCGGGTAGGCGTCCACAATCCACAGCAGTTCTACTCCCGAGGTGCGGAGGGCGGCGGCAATGGCAGGCAGGGCGAAGGTCAGGGCTGTGTTGTCCACGGCTACCAGCAGGACCGGGAACATCAGCAGGCCCAGCGCCAGCCAGTCGCGCCAGCTGCCCCCGGGCAGGCCTGGCGCGGGCAATGCGGTTGGAGCCGGGCGGATGGTGCTCTGTTGGGAGGCGGCGGGCATGATCATGCTTTAACTATACCGTCTGGACGGTATAGTTAAGAAACAGCTTCGTGACCATGCATGATGGGAACCATGGCCAGAAAACCCGTTGCGCGAGATGCCGTCCTGGATGCCTTCGAAGAACTCCTGATCGACGTGGGGGAGCGGGCTGCCACCCTGGACGCGGTGGCCAAGCGCGCGGGCGTCTCCAAGGGGGGCCTCCTGTACCACTTCCCCAACAAGGAAGCGCTGATCGCCGCCACCCTTGAACGGCTGGACCGCCTGGCAGGGGAGGACCTCGCCGCCATGGCCTCCGCACCGGAGGGGGCGGCGGCATACTTCATCAAGTCGTCGCTGTGGTCCGATACTCCGATGGACCGCTCCTTTGTGGCCGTGACGCGGCTGGCGGAGGTGGCCCACGAGGAAGCCCGCCGCCGCTTCGCCGCCATCCAGCAGCAATGGCTGGAGCTTATCGGGCAGGACGTGGGCACGCCCATGGCAAAGGCAGTGCTGTACATGGGGGACGGGCTGTACTTCAACGCCATGTGGGAAAGCGGGCCGTCCGGGAAGGCGGGGAGCAGGCAGGCGGACGTGGCGGAACTCCTGTCAGCCGTGGAGCGGCTACGGGGCTAGCTGACATTTGCCCCCGGGCCCGCGGCATAGGAGAATTGTGCTGTGTGCGGGCCGTTACCCGTGCGCCAAAGACAACCCAAATGAATAGCCTTTGATCTGCGGCGGGAGAGTTCTGCCAGAAGGTACAAGCAGGCGCCGTAGGAGCAATACCTCCCCAGGAATCTCACAGGCCCATGTACCGCCGCGGCGAGGCACCTCTGGAAAGCAGCACGCCGTCCGCTTTGAGGTCCGCTCCCCGGATCCCTTGACTGACGTGCTCACCGACGGTGCAAGCGGTGCCCGCGTGTTCAGGCAACGCGGAAACTCTCAGGTACAGATACAGAGCGGGGAGGACCCGAATCGATGTGGCGTATCCTGCGCCGCCTTAGTTATGGAGTTCCTCGTGACTGTATCTCCGGCCTCCGCCGTTCCGGCCACTGCCACCCCGGCAACTGCCGAACCCGCTTCTGCCGCCACCTTTGTTGACCGGCACATCGGCGCAAGGCGCAAGGCCGACGTCGAAACCATGCTCCAGGCCGTGGGCTACGACACCGTGGACGCGCTGGTTGATACCGCCGTCCCCAAGGACATCCGGCAGGACTCTGCGCTGGAACTGGCAGGTGCGTTGAGCGAGGTGGAGGCCCTCACTGAGCTCCGCCGGCTGGCCGCCAAGAACAAGACCGCCGTGCAGATGATCGGCCAGGGCTACTACGACACCGTCACGCCGCCGGTGATCCGCCGCAACATCCTCGAGGGCCCGGCGTGGTACACCGCCTACACCCCTTACCAGCCGGAGATTTCCCAGGGCCGGCTCGAGGCGCTGCTGAACTTCCAGACCATGGTGCAGGACCTGGTGGGCCTGCCCATCGCCAACGCCTCCCTGCTGGACGAAGCCACCGCCGTGGCCGAGGCCGTGCTGATGATGCGTCGGGCCAACAAGAATGCAGATGCCCGGGACGGCAAGACTGTGCTGGATGCCGACTGCCTGCCGCAGACCATTGCCATCGTGAGGGGACGGGCAGAGGCACTGGGCTTCGAGGTGGAAGTGGCCGACCTTTCCAACGGACTTCCCGACGGCGCCATCAATGGTGTGGTGCTCCAGCAGCCGGGCGCTTCCGGCCGCGTCTTTGACCACGCCGCAGTGATTGCCGACGCCAAGGAGCGCGGCGCGCTGGTGACCGTGGCCGCCGACCTCCTGGCCCTCACCCTCATCACCCCGCCGGGCGAGCAGGGCGCGGACATCGCAGTGGGCTCCGCCCAGCGCTTCGGCGTCCCGCTGTTCTACGGCGGCCCGCACGCGGCCTACATGGCTGTGCAGAAGGGCCTCGAACGCTCCATGCCGGGCCGCCTCGTCGGTGTCTCGAAGGACAACGCCGGCGTTCCCGCCTACCGCCTGGCACTCCAGACCCGCGAGCAGCACATCCGCCGCGAGAAGGCCACGTCCAACATCTGTACCGCCCAGGCGTTGCTGGCCATCGTGGCTTCGATGTACGCCGTGTACCACGGCCCGGAGGGCCTGAAGGCGATCGCCCAGTCAGCACACTCCCACGCGAAGATGCTGGCCGCGTCCCTCAAGGCCGCCGGTTTGGACGTGCTGCACACCAGTTTCTTCGACACCGTCACCGTCTCCGTGCCGGGCAACGCTGCCGGGATCGTCGCTGCCGCCGAAGCCACGGGCATCAACCTGCGCCTCATCGACGCGGACACGGTGGGCTTCTCCGCCGATGAAACGACAACATCAGAAATTGCCGCCGGGGTGCTGAAGGCCTTCGGCGTCCCGGCCGCCGCGGACGGCGAGGGAGAATTCGCGCTGGACGCCGCCGTCGTGCGTTCCTCCGGGTACCTGCAGCACCCGGTGTTCAACACGCACCGTTCCGAGACCCAACTGCTGCGCTACATCAGGAAGCTTTCGGACCGTGACCTTGCGCTGGACCGCACCATGATCCCGCTGGGCTCCTGCACCATGAAGCTGAACGCCACGGCCGAGATGGAAGCCATCTCCTGGCCGGAGTTCGCCTCCATCCACCCCTTCGCCCCGGACTCCCAGACGGAGGGCTGGCGCGAACTGATTGCCGACCTCGAGGCGCAGCTGACCGAGATCACCGGGTACGACCAGGTGTCCATCCAGCCCAACGCCGGCTCCCAGGGCGAGCTCGCCGGCCTGCTGGCGATCCGCGGCTACCACCACTCCCGCGGGGACCAGCAGCGCAACGTCTGCCTGATCCCGGCATCGGCGCACGGCACCAACGCCGCGTCCGCAGTCCTGGCCGGCATGAAGGTGGTTGTGGTGGCCACGGCACCGGACGGAACCATTGACCACACTGACCTGTACGCCAAGATCGAAGCCAACAAGGATGCCCTGTCCTGCATCATGATCACGTACCCGTCCACTCACGGGGTGTACGACGCCGACGTCCGTGAAGTCTGCGACGCCGTCCACGCAGCCGGCGGCCAGGTATACATCGACGGCGCCAACCTCAACGCGCTTGTCGGGCTGGCGCAGCCGGGCAAGTTCGGCGGCGACGTTTCGCACCTGAACCTGCACAAGACCTTCTGCATCCCGCACGGCGGCGGCGGACCCGGCGTCGGCCCGGTTGCTGCCAAGGCCCACCTGGCACCGTTCATGCCCGGCAACGCCGCCACCTGGACCGAAGGCAACGACGTGCCGATCTCGGCGTCAAAGTACGGCTCCGCGGGCGTGCTCCCCATTTCCTGGGCGTACGTGAAGCTGATGGGCGGCCACGGACTCACCGAGGCCACCAAGTCCGCGCTGCTGGCAGCGAACTACGTCGCAGCCCGCCTGAACGATTTCTTCCCGGTCCTCTACACCGGCGAAGGCGGGCTTGTGGCACACGAGTGCATCCTTGACCTGCGCGAGCTCACGGCACGGACCGGGGTCACGGCCGAGGACGTGGCCAAGCGGCTCATCGACTACGGCTTCCACGCCCCCACCCTGGCCTTCCCCGTCGCGGGGACGCTCATGGTGGAGCCCACGGAGTCCGAGGACCTCGGGGAAATCGACCGCTTCATCGAGGCCATGATCGCGATCCGCGCCGAAATCGACCAGGTGGCGGACGGTGACTTCACTGTTGCAGAGAGCCCGCTCCGGAACGCTCCGCACACGGCCGCCGCGGCCATCAGCAGCGACTGGGACCGCGCCTACCCCCGCGAGCAGGCCGTGTTCCCGGTGAAATCGCTTAAGCAGGACAAGTACTTCCCGCCGGTGGGCCGCATCGACGGCGCAGCGGGGGACCGGAACCTGATCTGCTCCTGCCCGCCGCTTTCCGAGTTCGAAAACTAAGGACACGCTCCATGGCTGAGAAGCACACTGCCCTGTACGACGAGCACAAGAAGCTGGGGGCATCCTTCACCGACTTCGGCGGCTGGCAGATGCCGCTCAAGTACAGCTCCGAGCTCGCCGAACACCACGCCGTCCGGAATAGCGCCGGCCTGTTCGACCTCTCGCACATGGGCGAAGTCTGGGTGACCGGGCGGGACGCGGCCGCCTTCCTGGACTACGCGCTGGTGGGAAAGATCTCCGCCATGCCGGTGGGCAAGGCCAAGTACTCTCTGATCTGCAATGAGGACGGCGGCATCATCGACGACCTCATCACGTACCGCCGTCCCGCAACCGCCGGCAGCGCAGAAGGCAGTACCGACCGCTTCCTGGTGGTCCCCAACGCCGGCAACGCCGCAGTGGTGGCTGCTGAGCTTTCCAAGCGGGCTGCCAGGTTCGATGTGGAGGTGAATGACGCCTCCGCCGTGACGTCACTGATCGCCGTCCAAGGCCCCGCGGCGCAGGAACTGCTGCTCCGGCTGGTCCCCGCAGCCCGGCACAGCCAGGTGACGGAACTGAAG
Source organism: Pseudarthrobacter sp. GA104 (assembly GCF_009741265.1). Lineage (GTDB taxonomy): Bacteria > Actinomycetota > Actinomycetes > Actinomycetales > Micrococcaceae > Arthrobacter. Next base: position 1,348,661 of record NZ_WOWL01000001.1, on the reverse strand, counting down.
TACTATGCCGCCGTCGAGGTTCCGTTCCTGGTGGGCGGCGCCGGACTGGATTTGCTGCTCGCCCGCACCGGCTACACCGGCGAGGACGGGTTTGAGATCTTCGTGTCCAACGACGACGCCACCGGCCTGTGGCAGGCACTCATCGCCATTGCCGAGGACGGGGAGCTGACCCCCGCCGGGCTGGCCTCACGCGACTCACTCCGGCTTGAGGCAGGCATGCCGCTCTACGGGAATGAGCTCTCCCTGCAGGGCGATCCCTTCGCCGCAGGCCTGGGACCCGTCGTCGCACTGTCCAAGGAAGGCGACTTCGTGGGGAAGGCGGCGCTCGCCGCGAAGAAGGACGCCGGCGCCGGCTCCACCACAGGCCGAAGGCTCGTCGGGCTCAAGGGACTCGGCCGCCGTGCAGGCCGGGCCCACTATCCGGTCCTCAAGGACGGCAAAGTGGTAGGCGAAGTCACCTCCGGCCAGCCCTCACCCACCCTGGGGTACCCCATTGCCATGGCCTACGTGGACGTTGAGTTCACCGCTGTTGGCACCACCCTGGATATCGACCTGCGAGGTAAGGCAGAGCCGTTCGAAGTCGTCGCCCTGCCGTTCTATAAACGCGCCAGGTAGGGCGCCTCCCCGTGGTCACCTTGGCCGGCAAGATCGTGGTTGCGTCCGCGTCGGCGGACCGGACATTTTCACGCCTGCTGCTCCTTCGTCGCTTTGACGCAGGCTTTCGAAAAGTCCGGCTCCGCTGACGCTCAGCGGGTCCTTCGCTCAGGTGAGTGGTCCAGGCGACTGGGTGGATTCCGGAGACGTGCTCCCCGCCATTCCCCTCGCCTCGCAAGCTCGGCCAGGGAACCCGAACGGCGTGGGCCCGGGCACGCGGAGGAATTCGGTCACCCGCCACCCAACCCCGCCACGAACTCTCTAGTTAGGAACCAAGCGCATGGCTGTTGGCGTCTTTGATCTGTTTTCCATTGGGATCGGACCTTCGAGTTCTCATACTGTGGGGCCGATGCGGGCTGCTGCTGTTTTTGCTGAGGAGCTCAAGGGCTCGGGGGTGCTGGCGGGGGTGGCGTCGTTGCGGGTGGATTTGTATGGGTCGTTGGCGGCGACGGGCCATGGGCATGGGACGATGACGGCCATTTTGTTGGGTTTGGAGGGGTTTCATCCGGAGTTGATTTTGCCGGAGGAGGTGGAGGAGCGGCTGGCGGCGATCGCGGAGACGGGGTTGCTGCAGCTGGCCGGTGCGGTGGCGTTGCCGTATGGGGTGAAGGATATGGTGCTGCGGCCGTTGACTGTCCTGCCGCGGCACACGAACGGGATGACGTTCACGGTCTCCGACGCGTCGGGCGAGGTTTTGCATGCGGCGACGTTCTTTTCGGTGGGCGGCGGGTTCATTGTCCGTGAGGGCGAGGAGGACGCGGCCCAGCTGGAGCTGGAGGAGTCCAAGAAGGAGCTGCCGTTGCCGTTCCGGACCGCGGCGGAGTTGCTGGAGCATTGCCGGGAGACGGGGCTGGGCATCAGTGATGTGATGCGGGTGAACGAGGAGGACAGCCGCACCCCGGGGGAGATCCGGGCGGGCCTGCTGCACATCTATTCGGTGATGGAGGGGTGTGTGGCCGCGTCCTTGAAGCGTGAGGGGGTGCTGCCGGGCGGGTTGAAGGTCCGCCGCCGGGCCCCGGACTGGTATGACCGGCTGCGGAAGGAAAGCTCCCGGCCGGCCGGGTCCGAGGACGAAGGCGACGGGGCCGGGGAGTTTCATGATCCGAAGTATTGGCAGGAGTGGGTTAATTTGATCGCCCTGGCGGTCAATGAGGAGAACGCCTCGGGCGGGCGGGTGGTCACGGCGCCGACGAACGGGGCGGCGGGGATCATCCCGGCGGTGCTGTATTACGCGCTGCATTTCGCGCCGGGGATGGAGAACGCGTCCCGGGTGGACCGGGAGGATGTGGTGGTGAAGTTCCTGCTCGCCGCGGGTGCGGTGGGGGTCCTGTACAAGGAGCAGGCGTCGATTTCGGGGGCTGAGGTGGGCTGCCAGGGCGAGGTGGGGTCGGCGTCGTCGATGGCCGCCGCCGGGCTGGCGGAGGTGATGGGCGGGACTCCGGCGCAGGTGGAGAACGCCGCGGAGATCGCGATGGAGCACAACCTGGGCCTGACCTGTGATCCGATCGGGGGCCTGGTGCAGGTGCCCTGCATTGAACGGAACGCGATCGCGGCGGCGAAGGCGATCAACGCGGCGAAGATGGCGCTCTGGGGCGACGGTTCGCACCGGGTTTCGCTGGACGAGGTCATCGTGACCATGCGGGAGACCGGCAAGGACATGAGCTCCAAATACAAGGAAACGGCCATGGGCGGCCTCGCCGTCAACGTCGTCGAATGCTGACAGCGTTGAACCTTCAGTTGTGGGCCGCAGCCCACCAGTTCAAGGTGGACGCAAAGACCAGCCAGGCAATGTAGGGGAGCAGCAGCAGTCCCGCGGTCCGGCTGATGGGGCCGAAGTAGAGGACAGTCACCGTGACCGCGGCGATCAGGGCCACGATAATGCCCAGGGCCAGCCACAGGGCAGCCGTACCCATAGCGGGATACAGGCCGAAGAACACCGGAGTCCAGGCAAGGTTCAGGCCCAGCTGGACCGCGTAGGCCGTTAACGCCGGCCTGGTCTTGGGAGCCCTCTTCCGCCACACAAGCCAGGCAGCCACCGCCATGGCTGTGTAGAGCAGAGTCCATACCGGGCCGAAGAGCCAGTTGGGCGGGGACCAGGGCGCCTTGTCAGCCGTGGCATACCATCCGTTCACGTTGTCAATGGTGGAGAATCCGCCGAGCCCGGCCACCAGGAAGGATGCCGCCAGGAATCCGGCCAGCACCGCTGCCTGGACCCGCGCGCTGTACGGCTGGTCGCTTCCACCCGGCGGGGATGACGACTCTTCACGCTTCGGCTGCATGCCTCCACCCTTGCCAACCGGTCCACCCGAGTCAAGGGCACGGGCCACGGCAGGCTCGGGCCGGCTGCTGAAAAGCCGGGACGGCATCAGGCTTTAGACTTGAGGCTGCATGTCCGCACGCAGACACGAGTACCGAACCGCGCACGAAACCGATTGGACACGGCCCCCTTGCGAGAATTCACCGCACGATTCGCCACCGCCGAGGAAATTGAAAACTGGGACAAGCACGTCACGGCCAATCCCAACGGCGGCAACATGCTGCAGTCCGCCGCATATGCCTCAGTCAAGAACGCCAGCGGCTGGAAAGTCCGGTTCCTGGTGCTGGAGAACGCGGCAACCGCCAGCTACAACCTGGTACTCGAAAAGAGTTTCCCGCTGCTCGGCCGGCTTTGGTACCTCATCAAGGGCCCGGACCTGGCAGCAGCTGATGACCTGAAGGCAGCGCTGGAAGCCTGTGCGGCTTTCGTCCGTAGCCGGAAGCTCAACGTCTTCACCATCAAGATCGAGCCGGACGTCGTCGACTCCGACGAGGCCCAGGCCCACCTGCAAGACGCAGGCCTGGTCAAGGCACCCAACATCCAGTCCAACGACTCCACGGCCCTGCTGGACATCTCCGGACCGGAAGAGGCAGTGTTCAAGGCCATCTCCTCCCGCGCCCGCAACGCCATCCGCCGCGCTGAGCGGGAAGGCTGCGAAGTGGTCCGCGAAGAACACGGCCCGGAAACCTACCGGGCCCTTTATGACCTCATGGCCGACACCGTCAAGGCCAAGGGCTCCATGCCCCTGCGCAGCTACGAGTACTACGCAGCCTTCTGGGACGAATTCTGCAAACGGGGCCAGGGCAGTTTCTTCTTCACCTACGAGGACGGAAAGCCCAGCGTGGGAGCCTTCGTCATCAATTACGGGGCCAAAGCCACCTATAAGGACGGCGGTTCGACCCAAAACCGCAAGCAATACGGTGATTCCCACCTGGTGCAGTGGGCCGCCATCCGCCGCATGCAGGAGCTGGGCTGCACGGAATACGACTTCTGCGGGACCCCGCCGGCTTCCCAGATCAAGGACAAGACCCACAACCTGTACGGCATGGGCATGTTCAAGACCAGCTTCACCAAGACGGTCACCGACTTCGTGGGATGCCACGACTACGTTCTCTCGCCCTTGAGTCACCGGCTCTGGGTCAACGGAGCAGAGAAGGTCTTCCGCCGGATCGAAACCGCCCGCACCGGCCAGCAGTTCTACTGACCGCGAGCAGGAGCGCCCCCGCCGGCTGCCCTGCCCATCCCGACCGACCTCGCCCGCCGCCCGCCATTTGCCAAGCCTCTTATCCGTGAAGAAGGTAACTCCTTGAATGCAGTCCCCGCCGCCGATCTCGAGTTCGCCGTGCTCAGCGATGCCGAATTCGAGCAGTTCGCGCTGAAGCACCCGCAGAACAGCTTTCTCCAGTCTGTTGACTTTGCCCGGTTCCAGCGCGCCAGGGGACAGCAGGTGGAGCTTTTCGGGGTCCGGCAGCACGGCGAACTGGTTGCAGCGGGGAAACTGAACTACACCACCACCCGGCTGGGGTACACAGTCTGCGAATGCGCCAAGGGACCCCTGATGGACTACACGGACCCTGACCTGGTGCGTGCCGTCGTCGGACTCCTCCGCAAACGCGCAGCGGAGCGCAAGGCCGCCGAACTGCGGATCTCCCCGAACCTCAGGTACATTGCGCGTGACGCCGATGGTGCCGAGCATCCCGAGATCGAGGACAACAGGCCGCTGGTGGCACAGCTCGGCGGGCTGGGCTTCCGGCACCAGGGCCTGGACATGAACTTCGTGAACGTGAACTGGATGTTCATCAAGAACCTGGAAGGCATCCAGGACGCGGAAGAACTGATCATGGGCACCAGCTATCGGACCCGGAAGGCCATTCGGAAGGCCGAAAAGAACGGCGTCTTCCTGGAACAGGCCACCCTGGACACTCTGGACGAGTTTTACGGCGCCCTGAGCCGGGCCGGTGACGAAAAGGGCTTTATTTACCGGGAAAGGGCCTACTACGAGCAGCTGCTCAGCACGACGTCGCCTGAGTTCACCAAGCTCATGATGGCCAAGATCGACATCCCCGCCTACCGGAAGTCCATCACGGAGCGGCTTGCCGCGGAATCAGCCACCGCTGATGAACTGCGCGAGGAGGTGGCGGAGACAGGCAGCAAAAAGAAGAACAACCGCCTCAAAGTGGTCCAGGACCTGGTGGACAGCTACGAGCGAAGCCTGAAGGACATCGAACGCTTTCCCGACTCGGTGGGCGTGGCCACGGTGGCCGCCATCCACTTCGTCTGCTACGGCGACGAGGTGGTCTGCGTCATCGGCGGCACGGTGCAGGACTACATCTACTTCAACGGCGCTACCTCGCTGTACTGGGGAATGATGCTCCACGCCCTCGAAAAGGGGTACCCGAGGTACAACTTCTACGGGACGTTCGGCATCTCCGGCCAGGACGAGGAAGGCCACGGGGGCTACGCCTTCAAGAAGGGCTTCGGCGGGGAAGTGGTGCAGCTCCTGGGCGACTTCGTGCTGCCCGTCCGGCCCGCCGTGTTCCACGCCAACAAGCTGGCCCGGATGGCAGCAGGCGCCGCACGCGTCGTGCTGGGCAAGCTGCCGCTGAAGCGCTCCGCCTGACGCCGCCTGCACACCACCACAACGGGAGGAGGGACAATGACTGAGCGACCCGAGCGCCCCGGCGCCGGATCCCCGAAGGCCAGGCCGAACACGGACGGCCTGCCCAAGACCGAGCCGCTGACTCCCTCCCAGCTGCGGCAAAACGCTGCGGCCAGGAGAATGCTGCGTCGCCTGGTCCAGGGTGAAAACCCGCCCACGGCTCCCCTGAGCATCGTGGACAGGCTCACCGGCAGCCCCTACGCGAATCCCACGATCCAGGTGGGAGGGGTGGACACCTCCGCCCGCAAGACCCTGGACTTCGCCCTGCACCTGGCAGAAACCATGTTCCGCTATGGTGCGGGTGCCCTGGAAGTGGAGACCAGCATCATTGCCGTCACCGCCGCCCTGGGGCTGAAGAACATCGAGGTGGACATCACCAACCAGTCCGTTGGCATCAACTACGCCCCTAAGGACCAGACACCCATCGCACTGCTGCGTGTGGTCCGCTCCTGGACCAACAACTACGCCGGCCTGGCCAAGGTCCACCAGCTGGTGACCGACATCGTCGCCGGGGGAGTGGGCAGGGACGAGGCAATCCGACGCCTGGACGAGGCCATCACCAGCCCCAAGCCGTTCCCGCGCTGGATGGTGACGGCGGCGTTCGGCGTGTTCGCAGCGGCATTCGTTGCCGTGCTGGGCGGCGGACCGGTGTCCTCTGCCATAGCGTTCGCAGCCAACATCGGAGTGAGCCTGCTGGCCCGCCAGCTGGGCCGGTGGCGGGTTCCCGACTTCTTCATAACGGCCAGCTGCTCTTTTGTGGTGACGCAATTGGCGCTGGTCCTCTGGCAGTTCGGCCTGACAGCATCGCCGGCCATCGTGGTGGTGGGAGGCATCCTCCTGCTCCTGCCCACGGGACGCCTCGTCTCCTCAGTGCAGGACGCCATCAACGGCTTCCCTGTTACGGCCGCGGGACGGTTCCTGTCCACGCTGCTCACCTTTGGAGCCATCGTGGCAGGCATCGCCGTCGCCTTCGTGGTCGGGGAGCTGACCGGCATGCAGCGCATTGACGTGACGCAGACCTTTCCGCCGGCCTACGACCTGTGGGTGCTGGTCATCCTTGTTGCCGTGGCGGTGATGGCCATCGGGGTCACGGAACAAACCAGCTGGCGGCTCCTGCTCCCCACCGCGGCGGTGGGGGTAGCCGGCTACTTCGTGCTGCTGGGCGGCGGACTGCTGGGCATCGGGGACCGGTTCTCTCCCGCCCTGGCCGCAGTGGCCATCGGCCTGCTGGCCCGCGTCGTTGCCCTGAGGATGGGTGCCCCCCAGCTGGTGGTGGCCGTGCCCGCAGCGCTGATCCTGCTGCCGGGCCTCACCATCTTCCGGTCCATGTACGTGCTCACCATCGAGGAAGCCGAGATCCTGCTGGGTGCCGGCGGGATGCTCAACGCCGGAGCCATTGTCCTGGGAACGGCCGGCGGGATCGTCCTTGGCGACACGCTGGCGCGGCCGCTGACCCGCAGCCTTGCCAGCAACGAGCGGCGCCGCGCCCGCCGCCGCTGACCGGCTGCCAGGATCTGCCTGGCTGGATCTTCCTGTTCAGATCTGCCCTACGGGTAATTTCTTCTCCGCCTGGAAATCGTCCTCAACACGGCCTTTCGCCCAGTAACCGGACAGGGACACCTGCTTGCGTTCAAGGCCGCGCTGTACAAAGAGCACATCACGCAGCGCCTTCATGTAGCCGCGCTCGCCGTGGGCAAAAACGTCCACCCGGCCAGCGGGCCAGTCCGCCCCTGCCACCGCCTGCACCAGCAGGCCGCTTTCGCCCGCAGGGACGCCTCGACGGAACAGCCAGTGGAGCTTCACTCCTGCGGGGGCGGCAATCTGCTGCATGTCGGCGTCGGAATCGACCTCAAGGAAGGCGAGGCCGGCGGCTTCAGCCGGCAACGACTCTATGCACGCCGCAATGGCGGGCAATGCCGCCTCGTCCCCGGCGAACAGGTACCAGTCAGCGTCCGGGGCAGGGTTGTACGCCCCTCCCGGCCCGGTGAAGGTCAGGGTGTCGCCCGGCCGGGCCTTCGCCGCCCACGGTCCTGCCAGCCCTTCGTCGCCGTGGACCACAAAATCGATGGCGAGCTCCCTGGCCACGGGATCCACCCGGCGGAGCGTGTACGTGCGCGTGAAAGGCCATTGTTCCCGCGGCATGCTCTCGCGGATGCTCCACAGATCCAGCGGGGAGGGGTAGGCGACGCCCGGCTGCGGGAAGACAATTTTTACGTACCGGTCAACGAAGCCGTTGTTGACGAAGTCCGCAAAACCGTCCCCGCCGGCAACAATCCGCACCATGTGGGGCGAGAGCTGTTCCCGGCGCAGAACTGCGAGGTTGACCTGCGGGCGGCTCTTCTTGGTGGCGCTGGTGGCGGCGGGAACAATGCTCATAAGGCAAGCCTAAGCTAGGCTACCGGCGGAAGCTCCCAGGTTACGCCCGGGGCACCCTGCTCCCGCAGCAGCTCGTTGACGCGGCTGAACGGCCGCGAACCGAAGAAGCCGCGGGACGCGGACAGGGGGCTGGGATGCGCGCTGGACACGGCCGGAACCCCCGGCAACAGCGGACGCACGCTCTCCGCGTCCTTTCCCCACAGCACGGCAACCAGCGGCAGGCGTGACCCGTCCGGAGCCCGCCGCCCGGCCACGGCCTGGACGGCCGCCGTCGTAATCTCCTCCCAACCTTTCCTGCGGTGCGACCCTGCGGCTCCGGCCCTTACAGTCATCACGCGGTTCAGCAGCAGCACACCCTGCCCGGTCCAGGCGGAAAGGTCGCCGTGGACCCTCGCGGGAATTCCCAGATCCGCCTCCAGCTCCCGGTAGATGTTCGCCAGGCTCCGCGGGATGGGCCGGACGTGCGGATCAACGGAGAAGGCCAGGCCGACGGCATGCCCCGGCGTGGGGTACGGATCCTGCCCCACCATCAGGACTTTCACCGACGCGAGGGGCTGGCGGAAGGCCCGCAGGACGTTCGACGGCGCCGGCAGCACCGTGTGCCCGGCCGCCTCTTCGTCGGCAAGGAAAGTGAGCACGCCGCGGAGTCCGCTTTCCACGCCCGCCAAGGCGTCTGCCCAGTCAGGCGCCATCAGCTCCTTCAGCGGCAGCTGCGCCAGTTCGGCGAAACCCTGCCCGCGCGGCGGATCCTGCGCCAGTTCGAAAAGGGCATCTGATTCAAACACCGTCCCATTCTCGCAGGGCGGCCGCCGGCCCCGGTCCGGCAGGCCGCCCGGCACAAATGACAACAGTGTTATTCGTCCGTAGCATGGGGGTCAGACATTTTACGTAACCAGCAAGGGAGAGTGCGCCGTGGCGGAACCAGCTCGGGAGCACCTGCCGGAGCAGGAACAGCGGGACGCCCTCCTGCCGGATTTCACGCTGCGGGATTCCCCCCTGAGCGAGCGTGACCAGCAGATGCTCGCCCTCGAACGGCAGTGGTGGAAGTACGCCGGTGCCAAGGAGCAGGCCATCAGGGAACTCTTCGATCTCTCCGCGACACACTACTACCAGCTCCTCAACGCCCTGATCGATACCGAGGATGCGCTCGCGCATGACCCCATGCTGGTCAAGAGATTGCGTAGACTACGTACGTCGCGTCACCGTGCACGCACTGCACGGCGCCTGGGGTCCGACGCATAAGACGCTCACGCTGGTTCCTCAGCAGCAACACACAAGGATGTCTCTTTCCCATGACCAAATACGCCCGCGATGAATTCGACAAGGTCCCGGAGACCGCGTCGCGACAAGGTGTCCATCGCACAGCCTCTGCTCCGTCACGGGTCCGGCTGTGGCCCGTCCTGGCGGTGGGATGCGTTGCCCTGGCCATCGGGCTGGTTTCCTTCCTGATCCTGCCCAAGCTGGGGTTTGCCGGTCCGGCAAGCCAGGCCTCGTCGAGCCTCGAAGCAACTCCGCTGGCCGGAACGGGGTCGACGCCCTCCGCCGCGCCGGACGCGTCCGCCACGCCCTCCGCGGAGCCTGAGCCCTCCGCCGCGCCTGAAACCGCCGGATCCGAAACGGTCCCCGCTGCCGGGACAGGGTCCAGTAGCCGCCCCACGGCGCAGGCTGCGTCCGTAGACAAAACCCAGCCTGTGGCGGTCTACAACGCCGCCGGGACCGCCGGGCTGGCAAGCCGTGTAGGCGGAACCGTGCAGGCGGACGGCTGGCCCCTGGGACAGGTAGGGAACTGGGCGGGAGCGCCGCAGCAGGGCTCCATCATTTTCTACTCCGGCCCAGCCCAACGGGCCAACGCGGAAGCCCTCGCGGAACTCCTGGGCGTCCCCACCGTGGTGAGCAGCACCGACTTCCAGGTTCCCCTGGTGGTTGTGCTGGGCCCGGGGTACCGGTAAGCCGGGTTCTTCCATCAGCCGCGCTGCCTTGGGCCACACCCGGTCCGGGGCCCGGCGTTACGCCTGAATAACGTTTGCCGACGGCACCGCCGGGGGCCTGCGGCACCGACCCGCATTGGCTAGAGTAAATCCCGGGCTACGGCCCGGCGCCGGGGCACCCCCGCAGCATCCCGGACCTTACGGAAAGAGTGGTCACCATGGCACGAGGAACCGTCAAGTGGTTCAACGCGGAAAAGGGCTACGGCTTCATCACCGTTGACGGCTCCAGCGACGACGTCTTTGTCCACTGGTCTGCTATCGAAGGCGAAGGTTACCGGGCACTGGACGAGGGACAGCGCGTGGAACTTGAAGTCGGCGAAGGCGAGAAGGGCCCACAGGCGGAAAGCGTCCGGCCGGCCGAGTGAAGCATCTGATTGTCCCCGCCGGGACCCTCCGTCCTGCGTTTGCCGCGGCCCTCTGCTGCACGCTGGCCCTGACCGCCTGTTCCGGGGTCACCGGAAACGCACGCGTGGAAACAACGGAAGCCTCCGGTGACGGGACGCTGCGGGTAGGCCTCATCCTGGACAATGCGGGGGAGGGCAGCTTCCTGAACGCGCCCCAGGCGGCCGCCGCCAAGCTCGCAGTCAAAGAGATCAACGCTGCCGGCGGGCACAAAGGCCGGCCCGTGGAGCTGCTGCCCTTTGAAGCCGGCCAGGATGCAGCGTCGCAGGCCCAGGCCTTGGTCCAGGCCAAGGCGGACGTGGTGATCGGCCCCACCGACTCCAGCCACGCCAAGGCCGTCGTGGACATCCTCTCCCGGGCCAGGACGCCGCTGATCTCGCCGGCCAACACCGCGGCCGGGCTCAGCACCATCCCCAGCGGCGGATACTACTTCCGGACGGCGGCCGCCGACGTCGCGCAGGGACCCGTGCTGGCCAAGCTCGCCAAGGACGCGGGCGCCGCCACCATCTCCCTGATGTTCCAGGAAGGCGCCTACGGCAGCGACGTCTCCGCCGCCGTCGCCGATTCCGCAGAACAGGCCGGACTGGAAGTGGTTGCCACAGCCGGGTTCAAGCCGGGTGAAGCGGGAAGCGCCGCTGCCGCCGCCCGCGGGGCGGAACCCGACGCCGTCATCCTGGTGGCCCGCGCCGGCGCGCAGGGCGCCCTGGCTGAACTCAACAACGCCGCCCTGGCCGGCTCGAAGATCATCCTCAGCGACGGCGCGTTCGGCCGGTATGCGTCCAAGCTGGGAACCAAAGCCCTGGAGGGTGCCCGCGCCGTTGTTCCCGGCGAGCTGCCATCCGCCGCCTTCCAGGAAAGGCTCCTGGGCATCGATCCCGGCCTGAAGGACGTGTCCTTCGCCGCGGAAACGTACGACGCCGTGACCCTCGCAGCCCTCGCGGCAGCCAAAGCAGAGGACGACTCGGGCCGCTCAATTGCAGCGAACCTCATCGCCGTGTCAGGCGGGACTGCCGCCGGCAAGGATGGCGGGACTGCAACGGTGCCCGGCACGCCCTGCCCCAGCTACAAGGAGTGCCTGGCGGCGAAAGCCTCCGGTACCGGCATTAATTACGACGGCGAATCCGGCCCGGTTGCCTTCGACGCCAACGGTGACATCACCTCGGCGACGTTTACGGTGTTCACCTACGGGGCAGACAACAATCCAACGCCCACCGGCCGTGAAACTGCAGGCCGCGCCGGCTGATCGCCCTCGGCGTAGAGATGCCTGCCAGGGCGCTTTCCGCGCGTCATTCGCTTGCACTCTCCCGTGGGGAGTGCTAATTATTGAGTTAGCACTCTGACGTACCGACTGCTAAAGCAAAGCTGGTTCCGGCCGGCGGAGCGCGGCACCGGGCGAGGAGCGAAGAAACACCTCACTGGAGTGAGGCCCGCACCCGGGGGCATACAGAGGCCGCCGGCAAAGGGTCGTCCGTCGCGGGCACTGCAGCGAAGGTTCATTCTTAACGACTGTCCCGAAAGGACTACTGCCGTTATGGCCAAGATCATTGCATTTGATGAAGAGGCACGCCGCGGCCTTGAGCGGGGCCTGAACATCCTCGCCGACGCCGTTAAGGTCACCCTCGGCCCGCGTGGACGCAACGTCGTCCTCGAAAAGAAGTGGGGCGCCCCCACGATCACCAACGATGGTGTTTCCATCGCCAAGGAGATCGAGCTGGACGATCCCTACGAGAAGATCGGCGCCGAGCTGGTCAAGGAAGTTGCCAAGAAGACTGACGACGTCGCCGGCGACGGAACCACCACCGCCACCGTTCTGGCCCAGGCCCTGGTCAAGGAAGGCCTGCGCAACGTTGCCGCCGGTGCCGACCCGCTGTCCCTCAAGCGCGGCATCGAAAAGGCTGTCGAAGCCGTCACCCGCGAGCTCCTGGCTTCCGCCAAGGAAATCGAAACCAAGGAAGAGATTGCCGCTACGGCATCCATCTCCGCAGGGGACGAGGAAATCGGTGCGCTGATCGCCGAAGCCCTGGACAAGGTGGGCAAGGAAGGCGTCATCACGGTCGAGGAATCCAACACCTTCGGCCTGGAACTCGAGCTCACCGAAGGCATGCGCTTCGACAAGGGCTACATCTCCGCCTACTTCGTCACCGACGCGGAGCGCCAGGAAACGGTCCTCGAAGACCCGTACATCCTGATCGTCAACTCCAAGATCTCCAACGTCAAGGAACTGGTTGCTGTCCTCGAAAAGGTCATGCAGTCCAACAAGCCGCTGCTGATCATCGCCGAGGACATCGAGGGCGAGGCCCTGGCCACCCTGATCGTCAACAAGATCCGCGGCACCTTCAAGTCCGTTGCCGTCAAGGCTCCGGGCTTCGGTGACCGCCGCAAGGCACAGCTCGCCGACATTGCCGTCCTCACCGGCGGCCAGGTCATCTCCGAGGAAGTCGGACTCAAGCTGGAAAACGCCGGCCTGGAACTCCTGGGCAAGGCACGCAAGGTTGTTGTCACCAAGGACGAGACCACCATCGTTGAAGGTGCCGGCGACGCCGACCAGATCGCCGGCCGCGTGTCCCAGATCCGCGCCGAGATCGAGAACTCCGATTCGGACTACGACCGCGAGAAGCTGCAGGAACGCCTGGCCAAGCTGGCCGGCGGCGTTGCAGTGATCAAGGCCGGTGCCGCAACCGAGGTTGAGCTCAAGGAGCGCAAGCACCGCATCGAAGACGCAGTGCGTAACGCCAAGGCTGCTGTTGAAGAAGGCATCGTTGCCGGTGGCGGCGTGGCCCTCATCCAGGCCGGCGCCAAGGCATTCGCCAACCTGCAGCTGTCCGGCGACGAGGCCACCGGTGCCAACATTGTCCGCGTTGCCATCGATGCTCCGCTGAAGCAGATCGCCTTCAACGCCGGCCTGGAGCCGGGCGTTGTGGTGGACAAGGTTCGCGGCCTGCCCGCAGGACACGGCCTGAACGCCGCAACCGGCGAGTACGTCGACCTGCTGGCTGCCGGCGTGAACGACCCCGTCAAGGTAACCCGCTCTGCCCTGCAGAACGCGGCTTCCATTGCCGGCCTGTTCCTCACTACCGAAGCTGTTGTTGCCGACAAGCCGGAGAAGAACCCGGCCCCCATGGGCGGCGGCGACGACATGGGCGGCATGGGCGGCTTCTAAGCCCTCCTGCCGGGCTTTGTCCCGCTGGAAACGAATGCGGCCCCCTCTCTTGAGGGGGCCGCATTTGTGTTCCTGGAGAGGGGCTGGCTTTTACTTCCGGGCGCTGGACAGCATTCCCTCGACTTCCCTCTTGAAAGCCTCTGCCGCTGCCTGGGGAGTCAGGCGGTCGTAGAGAACCTCATCGGTGTACCGCTTGATGACGTTCTGTACGCTGCCCGCGCCCACCGGAGGAACGGGCGGCGCATCCTTCATATCCGGAGCAATGTCCTTCAGGAAGCCCACCACGGTGGTGTCTGCCGGTTTCAAGGACGGTGTGATGCCCTTTACGATCTCCGTGTTGGTGGGCACGCCGCGGTCCGTCATCAGGATTGCGCCGGCTTCCGGGCTGTTCGCCAGGTAGTTGATGAAGGTTGAGGCGGCTTCGGTGTGCTTTGACCGTGCGGAAGCGGACCAGAACATGGTGGGCTTGTAGTACATGCCGTTCTCAGCGGCAACACCGTCGAGGCTAGGCGCACGGAGCATCTTGATGCTGCTGCCGGTAGTGGACCCGAGCGATCCGAGCTGGTTGGTCCACCACCATGCCATCCCCACCCTGTTGGTGCCGAAGAGGCTTTCTTCCAGGCCCGCGCCGGAGTCCTCGGTAGCCACCGTGGCCGGCGGGCTTGCCTTGGAGTCGCGCTGTTCCTTGAGCCGCTCCCAGAAGGAAGCGGCCGTTGCCGTGTCGAAATCGAGCTTGCCGTCCTCGGAGTAGAGATTCTCCCCATGCTGGCGAAGCCAGATGATCAGGTCTGCCTCGTTGCTGCCGTATGCTGCGCCGTAGTTCTTGCCGTCTCCGGCGGCGCTGATCTTCGTTGCTGTCTCAATGAAGTCGTCCCACGTCCATGAGGTGTCATCCGGAAGCGGAACGTTTGCTGCCTCGAAAACCTTCGTGTTGGCCATGATGACGTAGGCGTTCCGGCCAGTGCTCAGGCCGTATTGGGCGCCGTCGTACTGGCCCGAGGCCAGGGCTTCCTTGTCGAGTTTGGAGGTATCAATGCCGCTTTGCTTGGACAGATCCAGGAGCGCCCCGCGGCCGCCGTATTCGGCAATGTACTTCTGGTCCATCTGGATCACGTCCGGCGCGTCGTTGGCCGCGGTCTTGGTGGCCAGCTTGTCCCAGTAGCTGCCCCATTCGCCCGGCTCGGACTCAATCCTGATGTTCGGGTGTTCCGCTTCAAAGGCATCGATGACCTTTTCGGTCTGGGCGTTGAGGTATTCGTTCCCCCACCAGGCGAAGCGCAGGGTTACTTGCTCATTGCCCTCGGAGCCGGAAGAGGAACCGCAGCCTGTGGCAAGGAGGGAAAGGGCGACGGCTGCTGCGCCGAGCTGGAACCTTCTCCGGCGGAGGGTTGGAATCGTCATTGATATGCCTTCCTAATGGCGGGGCGCTTCTCTTGGGTGGACGCTGGCGTCGGGTTGTCGGCAGTGCCGGCCGCTGAGAAAACGCTTTCTCATGTCAGTAGTGCGATTCTGCCTGCCTGCCATTGCCCGCGTCAAGCATTTTCGGTAAACGCTTTCCGTCAGGTCAAGGCCTGATCCGCCTGGCGGCCCGGGTAGGGCGCGTGTGCGGCGGAGGTACGGTACGGCATCGTACGGTGGCAAAGGCCCGGTTTGTCCTGCCGGTCTGGGAGGATGGACCGGTGACAATTACTGCAGCGGCCGACGGTTCGGCCTTGGGAAACCCCGGTCCGGCCGGCTGGGCCTGGTACGTGAACGACGATTGCTGGCGCGCCGGAGGATGGCCCCACGGGACGAACAACCAAGGCGAGCTGATGGCGGTCCTGGATCTGTTGCGGGCCACGGCCCACCTTCCCCAGGAGGACCTGCACATCCTCTGCGACAGCCAGTACGTCATCAATTCGATCACCAAGTGGATGCCGGGATGGAAACGCAAAGGCTGGCGCAAGGCCGACGGCAAGCCGGTCCTCAACGTGGATTTGCTCAAGGAGCTGGACCGGGAGCTCGCCGGCCGGAAGTACACCTTCGAATGGGTCAAGGGGCATGCCGGGCATGACTTGAACGAAGCCGCGGACGAGCGCGCCAGGGCGGCCGCGACCGCCTACCAGCAGGGGGTGGCTGCCCGGTCCGGGCCCGGTTTCCCTGGCGCCCACCACGCCCACCATCCGCCGGCGGCCAAGGATACGCCGGAGGCCGCCCCCCGTGCACCCCGGGAAGCCGCGACCTTGCCAGGAGCCTACGAGGAGCCGGACCTGTTCAGCCAGCTGGACAACGGCGCTTTCGGCGGACCGGACGCCGCTGCCCAGCCAGGTGCCGCCGTGCCGGAGGCCTTGGTGGAGGAACTGGAGCGCGAGCTGCTGGGCCCCCTGGTGCGGGGGGACATCGGCCGGACGGCTGTCCTGCTGCACCCCGATTTCATGGAGATCGGAAGCTCGGGCAGGGTGTGGACCCGGGACGCCATGATGATGGCGCTCGAGGAGGACCCGGGCGAGCGGACAGACATCGAGATACTTGGCGCGGACCGTATTGGCGCTGACGCGGTCCTGCTGACGTACCGCAGCTACGCGCGCTCCGGCACCACGCTCAGAAGCTCACTGTGGGTGCTGGACGGCGGCCGCTGGCGGCTGCGGTTCCACCAAGGTACTCCCGAGGCTTAGCCAGCTCCTGGGTATCTACCCGGTCAGCTGAACCGCTGCGTGTTGCCCTGTTCCGCCTGTGCGTAGGTGGCAGCCGCGGAGGCAAGCGCCGTGTTGATGGACGCCAACGAGGCCTCCACGCGTCCCTGCGTGATGGTCCATTCCGTGATGAGCGCCTGGAAATTCGTGGCGGCGGTGCCCCGCCACGACCCCTGGAGCTCGTCCAGCCCGCGTTTCATTGCCTGGACGTCCGCGCTGATCCTGTCCACTGTCGCCTGGACACTGGCGGACTTCAGCTGAAGGAGTTCGGTGTCGACGGAAATGATGCTCATGGCCGTGCCTTTCGCTGTGGGGGCAGCTTTCGCCTGCGGGGCCCGGCTGGTCCGGACCGCTGATAACGAGCGTAGGGAGCAGGCCCCTGGAGCCGCTACGGTCCGGCGCTATATGTGGACAACCCCGCCGTCGCTGCCTGTTCCGCCTCGGCAGCTGCCCCGGTATTCAGCGCGTCATCACGGTGCGGAAGGCTGACCACCAAGGTCGCGCCGCCGCCGTCGGTATTTTCCACCCGGACGGAACCGCCGTGGGACCCTACAATTGCGGCCACAATGGCCAGGCCGAGTCCGCTTCCGCCCGTTTCCCTGGTCCGTGAGGTGTCCGCCCGGTAGAAGCGCTCAAAGACCTTGGAGGCGTCCTCTTCGGAGATGCCGGGTCCATGGTCGCGCACTTCAATGACCGAGCGCAGCTGTCCGTCCTCCCTGGCGCGCACCCCCACCGCCAGTTCGATCGGGCTGCCCTCCGGCGTGTAACGCAGGGCATTGCCCACGAGGTTCCCCACCACCTGTCGGAGTTTGGCTTCGTCCCCCAGCACCGGGGCAGCCGCGGCAGGTCCGCCGTCGAGCCCGGTCAGCGAAATCGCCCGCGAGCGGTCGCTGGCCTGCGTGTCCACCACGGCGTCATGGGCGAGCAGCTGGAGGTCCACGGGCTTCTGCTGCAGCGGCCGCTGCTCGTCGAGGCGGGCCAGCAGGAGAAGGTCTTCGACCATTGAGCCCATGCGCTTGGCTTCGCTTTCAATCCTTCCCATGGCTGTGGCCACGTCTTCCTCGGTGGTCAGTGCGCCGTGCCGGTACAGCTCAGAGAAGCCACGGATGGTGACAAGCGGGGTCCGCAGTTCGTGGGAGGCGTCAGCGGCGAACCGCCGCATCCTCGCCTCCGAGGCCGTACGTGCCGCGAAGGCCGTCTCAATGTGGGCCAGCATGGCATTAAGCGACCTGCTGAGGCGTCCCAATTCAGTGCCGGGATTTTCGACGTCGACACGGCGGGAAAGGTCACCGGCGGCAATGGCAGCCGCCGTTTTTTCCACCCGGGCCAGCGGGCGGAAGGAGCGGGACACGGTCCAGCTCGCGATGAGGGAGGCGAGCAGCAGGGTCAGCAGCCCTACGCCGGTCACCACCAGGGAGGCGTGCTTGAGGACATCGTCCACGCTCTGCAGGGGCAGCCCGATGACCACCACAGCGGTGGTCTGGTTGTTCTGCACCGGCACGGCCACCACCCGCCAGTTCTGCCCGTCCGTACCGCGCACCTGATAGGGAACGGCGCCGCGTTCCTGCGCCTGCTGCACCGTGACGGAGCTGATGTCCGGACGGCTTTCAGGGTCGCCGCCGAACGGATACGGCTCCTCGCCTGGCGCGAAGAGAATAAGTGAGTAGTCAGTTGGGACCATCGGGTTGGGCGCCTGAAGCGGGGTGAAGGACCGCTGCTGCCGGGCCAGGTCTACCGCCGCGGTGAGCTTGTCATCCACCTGTGCCTGCAGGTAGCTGTGGAGCAGGGCCAGCGTTCCCGCTCCGGTCACCGTCAGGGCAACTATCAGCAGCGCCATGATCATGGCCACCAGTTGCGTCCTCAGTGAGGCCGACTTCCATCGCTGCAGCAAGGTCAGCGCTTTTCAGCCGTCCGAAGCACGTAGCCCACACCGCGCTTGGTCTGGATCAGGGCGGGAGCGTCGGGATCGATGTCCACCTTCCGGCGCAGGTAGGAGATGTACGACTCCACGATGGAGGCATCACCGTTGAAGTTGTATTCCCATACGTGGTCCAGGATCTGGGACTTGGACAGCACCCGGTTGGGGTTGAGCATGAGGTACCGGAGCAGCTTGAACTCGGTGGGGGAGAGCTCGATCACCGTGCCGCCGCGCCGCACTTCGTGGGCGTCGTCGTCGAGCTCCAGGTCGTCGACGCGGATGACGGCGTCGTCATCCAGCAGCGGCTGCGTCCGGCGCAGGACGGCGCGGATACGGGCCACCACCTCGTCAAGGCTGAACGGCTTGGTGACGTAGTCATCCCCGCCGACGGTGAGGCCTGTGACCTTGTCCTCGGTATCGTCCTTCGCAGTCAGGAACAGTACCGGGAAGTGCTTGCCCGAGGCCCGGAGGCGGCGGGTGACGGTGAAGCCGTCCATGTCCGGAAGCATGACATCCAGCACGGCCAGGTCCGGGGCATGGGTTTCGGCAGCCGCCAGGGCGTCCCGGCCGTTCGCGGCCGAGACAACCTCGAAGCCGGCAAACCTTAGCGAGGTGGACAGCAGCTCGCGGATGTTGGGTTCATCGTCAACAACAAGGAGCTTTGCCTCGGGACCGTTCTTGTTCATGCTCCCATTCTGCTCCCAGAGTCTGTGAGTTTTCTGGATGCATGGTGAATGTTGCATGGGCGTCCGCGGCGCGCAGTAAAGTTGGTGGCGCCGCCAGGGTCCCCCGCACGGGAGTGCGGAGGACCCTGGGTTGGGCGAATCACTTCAAAGTGGTCAGCTGGTCAGGTGCCAGATTTCCCTGTCTACTGCGGGATGTCCACATTCGCGGGGTGACCGCCGTAGCTCTTGTCGTCATACGCAGCGCCGCCCAGGCTGCAAAGCTGGGCGGCCGTGGTGCCTGAGGGAGCCGTGGCCAGCGAGTCCTTGTTGACGCCATCAACCGTGACCTGGCTTGAGTACAGCGAGTTGTCGGCTTCCTTGCAGACGAGCACGATGATCTTGAAGTCGCGCGGGTCTACAAAGGTCAGGCTGACGTTCGTGCCCCCCACGACGGTCACTGCTTGGGGCGCTGCCGTGTCGTGCCCCGTTGGTGTCGTGGTCTCAACTACCCAGTAATTGCCTTGGAGAACCTGGCTGAACGAGCACTTGCCGTCGGCGCCGGTGGTGCAGGTTGTGGCGGGGGTTACGGCCAGGTCTGTTGCCGGATCAAAGGTTCCGCCGACAGGTGCGGCATCGTTGTACAGCGTGAAGACGGCACCGGCCAGTGGGGAGGCCGGCGAGTCGTCGTCGGTCTTCAGCACGTTAATGTCGGCGCACTTGGACGTGGCGACGGATATCGGGGCGATGAAGTCCTTCAGAGCCGCTGTAAATGAATCTGAGGAGCGGCTCTTCAAGTACGCACTGCTGAACGGCAGGCAAGGGTCCGTGCCGACGATACCGGCAGCGGTCAGGTTGATGGCTGCTTCGCCGAAGGTCCGGACACTCAGATCTCTCGGAGCGTTGGGTGCGATGGGGTCCGTAACCACAGCGGTGTTGATTGAACCCTCGAAAGTTCCGGTCAATGGCTGGACTTTGCCCCAGCAGGGGGTCGCGTTGGCTGCCTCGCAGAGCGTCCGGGCACCGGTGGTGATCCACCGGTGGAATCCAAGAATCGGATTCACGCCGCCTTGGGACAGGTCATATTTGATCAGGACATCGCCGGCCGTACGGACGGGGGTCACACCGTTGGAGGACAGCACAGACGACTGGTTGAATTCGAAGTCCATGTTGGTAGTGCCATTTGGTTCCTGGACCCGCTCCCACGCGAGGTATGCGTACGTGCTGCCGTTGGATTCTTCCACGAACTTGGCGTAGAAGCGTGTCAGGTCGCTCTTGTTGTTGGGGATGGATCCGTCGACGACGGACGGTACTGCGGTGTCTTCCTTCGTGCCTGTACCGAATGAATTGTCTGTCTGGCCGGTTGGAAGATCGAGACCGCAACCACCGGTCAACGTTGAACAATCAATGCCGATGTTCGCCCAGTCTTTGATGTCGCCTGTGTCGACGACCAGGTTGCCGTCCTGAGCGTTTAGTTGGGCTCCGGAGAGCGTGGCCTGAGCCGACGTGACTCCGGTAAGGATCAAAGCCAGACAAGCCATGCCTGCGCCCAAGCGGGCGCGCGTTATATTCTCCATTGAATTACTCACTTCTGGGAGTGGCGGATGGTGTGACGGTCGGCGCGGACCTGTGGTCCGGCACCGGGAGGTCCCCCAGCATCCCTCTCCAAGAATCTGATCGGATGGCGCCCGCGCGTCGGGTGCCCGCCGGCTACTCCGGTGGTCGCGTCTTTGCGGCACGGAGCGGGCAGGCAGCACGGAGCCAAGTGTTATAGCTTGGGGGTGCGCGGGTGGATCGGCTGGGGCGACTGCGCATGCACGCGTCCTCATACACGGGGAAAGCCATGAGGCTTCGCCCATCCTGATCTGAGTTCAGGACCTTTTACCAATGTGTAACCCAGCGCTCTGAGCGTAGCCCGGGGATAACGGGATGACAACGTCCGGAAGAGATATTGACCAAATATTGCCCGAGGGTTCATCAAAGCTGACATGCGGCTCCACGCTGCGATCCCGTCCATGGAGGCGGGCACCTACCTGTGCGAGCCGTTGGGGACCGCGAGGTTCTCGGTCTAGCCGGTGAACACGTCCGTGGCGGTCAGGGTCCTGGGCGAACTCCCCCGCGGGCACGCCTTCCATTACCGCTACGCCCTCGCCGCCGCGAAAACACGGGCATATTGGAAGCAGAAACCACGGGCATCGGAAGCATTCAGCCACGCGAGCCGGTGCGGCACGGACAACACGTTTGCGGGCATCCCGTGACATACCCGGTAGGTGGCGACTTAGGCCCCGGCGGGATTCTGTTCCACATCCTTGGCATCCATGATCCGGTAGGCATAGCCCTGTTCCGCCAGGAACCGCTGGCGCTTCGCCGCGAATTCCTGGTCCAGGGTGTCCCGGGCAACGAGCGAATAGAAACGCGCCGCCCTGCCGTCCTTCTTGGGCCGCAGGAGCCGGCCCAGGCGCTGCGCCTCCTCCTGCCGCGAGCCGAACGAACCCGATACCTGGATGGCCACCGATGCTTCCGGAAGGTCGATGGAGAAGTTGGCCACCTTGGAAACCACGAGCGTCTGGATGTCCCCGGCCCGGAAGTCGTCAAAAAGCTTCTGGCGTACCTTCACGGAGGTGTCGCCCTTGATCACCGGCGCCTGCAGGCGCTCGCCGAGGTCATCGAGCTGGTCGATGTACTGGCCGATGACCAGCAGCTGTTCCCCGGCATGCCGGGCCACCAGCTGTTCCACTACGTGCGTCTTGGACTCGGAGGTGGCGCAAAGCCGGTACTTGTCCGCATCATCGGCCATGGCATAGGCAACCCGTTCGTCCTTGGGCAGGTCGACCCGGACTTCCACGCAGTCTGCCGGCGCGATGTAGCCCTGGGACTCAATGTCCTTCCAGGGGGCGTCGTACCGCTTGGGCCCGATAAGGCTGAACACCTCGCCCTCGCGCCCGTCCTCGCGCACCAGGGTTGCGGTAAGGCCCAGCCGGCGCCGTGCCTGGAGGTCGGCGGTCATCCGGAAAATCGGTGCCGGCAGCAGGTGCACCTCGTCGTAAATGATCAGTCCCCAGTCGTGGCCGTCCACAAGCTCCAGGTGCGGGTACAGGCCGCCGCGTTTGGTGGTCAGCACCTGGTACGTGGCGATGGTCACCGGCCGGACTTCCTTGACCGCTCCTGAGTATTCGCCGATCTCGTCCGCGGTGAGGGACGTGCGCTTGAGCAGCTCGTCCTTCCATTGCCTGGCGGCTACCGTGTTCGTGACCAGGATCAGGGTTGTGGTGGAGCCGGTAGCCATTGCCGCGGCGCCCACCAGGGTCTTCCCGGCTCCGCAGGGAAGCACCACCACGCCGCTTCCCCCCGACCAGAAGTTGTCGCTCGCCATCTGCTGGTACGGCCGCAGCTTCCAGCCATCCTCGTTGAGCGCGATCAGGTGCGGGGTACCGTCCACATACCCGGCCAGGTCCTCCGCCGGCCAGCCGATCTTCAGCAGGAGCTGCTTGAGCTGCCCCCGCTGGGAGGCGTGCACCACAACGGTCTCACCGTCGATCCGGGGCCCCAGCAGGGGCTGGATCTTCTTGGCCCGGATCACTTCCTCCAGGACGGGGTAGTCGTCCGTCCGCATGACCAGGCCGTGCTGCGGGTCCTTCTCCAGGCGCAGCCGTCCGTACCTGGACATGGTTTCTTCAACGTCGATCAGCAGCGAATGCGGAACCGGGAAGCGCGAGTACTTCAGCAGCGTGTCCAGCACCTTTTCCGCATCCAGCCCGGCGGCGCGGGCGTTCCAGAGCCCCAGCGGTGTCAGCCGGTAACTGTGCATGTGCTCCGGTGCCCGTTCCAGCTCGGCGAAGGGCGCGATGGCATGACGGGCTTCAGTTGCCAGTTCATGGTCCACCTCAAGCAGGATGGTTTTGTCACTCTGGACAATCAGGGGTCCGTCGTTCACGCAGGGAAATCCTTCACTGGCGCAGTTCCTCTGCAGCCTCAATGTCGATGATGCGGTGGATGGACAGTACGCGTTCTGTTTCCTTTGCAGGATCAAACACCCGGACGCGTCCGCCGCTTACTGATAGCGGAACAACTACTTCCAGGCTGGCATTCCCCAGCCCGTCCACCACGTTCATGCTGATCCGCTGCTTGAGCCTGATGGCCCGCTGCAGGGCCTCAAGCCCCAGCTGGGTTCCGGCCTCGCCGTCCCGGTGTCCGGAACCGCCGCGGTGTCCGACGGCGGCGCCCACCTGGCGCAGGACCGCGAGCTGTGCGTCCACCTCCTCAGCCCCCGGCGCCGTCCGCGGGGCGGTGTAGACAGGGCGCAGGTGGTCCTGCGGGGTCGGGGCTGCCCGGAGCCGGACCACCGGTTCGTCCGCGCCGTCCACGGAGGGGGAGAGCCCCAGGGTGCGAAGAACCTGGGCGGTTTCCCGCGGTGGCGCCGAGGAAACCAGGACGGTGGGAGCAATCTTCACCAGGTTCAGGCCGGACGCCTTCGGCCCGGAGAGAAGCTCCAGGAGCGCGGCTTCGTCTTCGCTCTGGATAAAGCTGGCAGCCGCCCCCACCCGCAATCTTCCGTGCCGTGAGGCCGTGTCCTCCACAAGGTATTCGAGTGGCTGGGGCACGGCGGTGGCAGAGTGCTCACGGAGGAACTCCAGGATGCCGGCGGCGTCCTGTCCGCTGTCCAGGGCCCGCTTGATGGAGCCGGCGGAAAAGCGGTAGGTGGTGGCCGGACCTTGGCCTTCCGCGTCAGCCATCAGCAGCAGCTTCCCGGTTAGTTCGGGGGCCAGGTACCCCGGGGCGACGGCAGTGAGGTCGGCCTGCAGTAAAACGTGGGTGACAGCTGCCGGCAGGTGCTCGCCCAGGATGGCAAGTGCGGCTTCAGGGTTGTCTTCCGCCAGCGCGCTTCCAAGCTGGCTCAGGGCTCCGGATCCCACCAGTCCAAGGAGCTCGGCTTCGGCGAGCACGCCGCGGATCATCGAGCTGAAGCGCCTGGCCATCCTGGGCTGTGCCCACTCTGCGCGCTGGAGAACAGCTGCGGCATCAAGTACTGGTGCGGTCCCGTCCGGGGCGCCTGCCTCGGCAGTCAGCTCATCCAGGATCTCCAGGATGCGTTTGCGGACCACCGGGGCATCAGGCCGCTGCGCTTCGGCTGACAGCGCGATGACGGTGCTGCCGGAGGCGGAACGGTGTGCCGCCGGCACGCTGCGCGTTCCATTGACGGGCTGGCCCACCAGGGACGGCACGCGCTGGCTGGACAGCCAGGCGTTCACCAGCCAGAGCCACTGTTCCTGCCGCGGCAGGACGAGCCATTCCAGCTGCGGAGGCTGGATCCAGGACGAGGAATCGACATCCAGGCGGATGAGTCCGGCCAGTGCGGTCAGCTCCAGCAGGATTCCCGCGTGCTGCAGGTCGATCCGCAGCAGTTCGGCAAGGCGCCTCATCTCGCGCACTCCCACACCGCCGCTGCGCAGCGTGACCAGCGGTTGCTCCCCTACAGCGTGGAGCAAATCGCTTACCAGGCGCAGCGTCTCCGAGATGGCGCTGAGTGCTGCGTTCCGGCGCAGCGCCGCTGAGGTCCGGCCGAGTTGGGGGACCGGGGGCGACAACGTGAAATCGTCGATCACCGCACCGCCGCGCAGCGAGATCCCCACGCTGTGCGGCAGCTCGACGTGCGCCGCGTCCAGCGGCACCAGCAGGCCCCGCGCCAGGAGCCAGTCCACGGGCCCGACGTCGGATCCTTCCGTGGCGATTGAGGCCTTCCGTT
This sequence comes from Pseudarthrobacter sp. GA104, assembly GCF_009741265.1. GTDB lineage: Bacteria > Actinomycetota > Actinomycetes > Actinomycetales > Micrococcaceae > Arthrobacter. The sequence continues at coordinate 1,324,110 of NZ_WOWL01000001.1, read as the reverse complement.
GGGCCTGGGGGACGGCACCCATGGCCCAGTTCCGGAACCTGGCGAGCAGCGCCGTCGTCCGCTCCGGGGCAGTGGACAGTATGCTCTGGAGAGCCTCGGGGGAGGAGGTCCAGTGCTGCAGCGCCAGCGCCGCCTCCATGGGGGTGGTGGCATCGTGGATGGCAACACCGCTGCGGTGCAGTTCGGACACCAGTTGCACGGCCCGCTGCGCGAAGGCCGGCTGAAGGCGGACCAGCTCGGTGTAGCTCCTGCCCAGCCCGGCGGGATAGATGCCCACCACGTCCTTCAGCGAACCCACCGGGAGGTAGTAGTGGTGTTTCGCCGCGGATGCCGGGGTGCCGTGCGGCGGCTCGGCGCGGTGCACCAGCGCAAGTTCCTGCAGCGAATGCAGGATCCGCTCCACCGAGGCTGCCGAAGACCCGGAAATCATCTTCCGGAGTCCCGCGGCGGACGCGCTGTGGCCGGTGTCCGTATTGGTGCACAGGTGGAGGGTTTCGAGGACCTGCATCTGCGGACGGTTGAGGCGTTCAAGTGCCCGCTGCACGCTGAGCCGGGCACTTGCCCGCGCGGCAAGGGCGGGGAAGTCCGGAACGGGGGGCGAAATGAGGTCCGGCCGCGCATCGAACAGCGCACGCAGTGAATCGTCGCTGCGTGCCTCCAGCTCCTTGCTCAATGCGCGAATGAGGGACATCAGTCCAACGTTACCGCCGGTCCGGGTTTGCTGCCCGGCGGCGCCCGGCAACGCTGTCCAGAACCAGGAACAGCATCAGGAGGAACGCAAGCGGCAGGCCGTAAAGCGCCGTATAGGTGACCCAGGCCGGAGCCACTGAGCCGGCAAAGGCAAGGGCCATCACGGTGCCCACTGCCACCAGGGAAAGCACGGCCACAGCCGCGGCGATGATCATCAGGGCACGCCGGTAGCGCGAGGGTGTCATGGACGTAACGCTACCCCTCCTGCCGCACCGGGAGTGAATGGTGCTGAAGGAGGCAGCCGGAAGGTTGCACTGGGCCGTTGAAAGCGTCAATAGGGCGGTGGGCAGGATAACCTTGAGGGATAGACCAACACGGTCCGCAGCCGCCATACCTTGAACCCGCATTGCAGTGCGGATGCGGTGACGGCTGGCCGTGTCAGAAGACGTCAGAACGAAGAAGGTTGATTACGTGCCTACCGGCAAGGTCAAGTGGTATGACAAGGACAAGGGCTTCGGGTTCCTCGCAGGCGAAGACGGCCAGGAGGTATTCCTGCCCAAATCGTCGCTGCCCGAAGGCGTAACAGAGCTCAAGGCAGGCACCCGGGTTGAATTCGGGGTAGCCGACGGACGCAAGGGCGCCCAGGCCCTGGGGCTGCGCGTCCTGGACAAGACGCCCTCGATCGCCAAGGCCAAACGGCCCAACGCCAAGGAACTCGCCCCGCTGGTCCAGGACCTGGTGACCGTGCTGGACAATCTCTCCGGAACCCTCTCCGCAGGCAAGTATCCGGAAGGCAACAAGGGCAAGGCCATCGCCGCTGCCCTGCGTAAGGTTGCCGACGAGCTGGACGTTTAGGCGCCGATGAACCCGGAAGCTGAACAGCCGGTGGCCGCCGCCCAGGACCAGGACGGTCCGACGGCGGGGGCTGCTGCCGCTGCCAACCCTGCGGCTGCGGGGGCCAAGGCCATGTCCAAGCGCCGCGCGGGTGTTCCGGTGTGGCGGACAGGCAAGCCTGATGCCTTCCTGGCTGCAGCCGTGGACACCGCCCGCACCGCCATCGAGGGCATCACGGCACCGGCTACGATCGGCCAGCACCTTGCGGCCAAGAGCGAAGGCGACCGCCTGGTGACCCATCTGTTTGAATCGAAGCTGGCCGGTTACCTGGGCTGGCAGTGGTACGCGGTGCTCACCCGTAACTCCCGCTCCAAGGTCGTCACCGTCAACGAACTCGGCCTCCTGCCGTCGGAGGATTCGATCCTTGCCCCGGAATGGGTGCCGTGGGCAGAACGGGTCAGACCCGAGGACGAGCAGGAGCCGGAGCAGGTGCCGGCCCAGGAGCCGGAACAGGGCCAGGAATCCGGGGAGGAAAAGCCCGGCGACGGTGGACAGCCCGGCGACGAAGCAAGGACTTCCTGACCACACACGAACGGCGCCGTCCGGGATGATCCCGGGCGGCGCCGTCGTACGTTAAGGCTGCCGGCCTACTTGCGCAGTTCGCCCACCACGTAGTCGATGCTCGCCAGCAGGGCAGAGACGTCGGACGGCTCGATGGCCACAAACGTGGCGATGCGCAGCTGGTTGCGGCCCAGCTTCCGGTACGGCTCGGTGTCCACGATGCCGTTGGCCCGCAGGACCTTGGCCACCACGGCCGCGTCCACTGAATCGTCGAAGTCAATCGTGGCGATTACGTTGGAGCGCTCGTCCGGGTTGGCGACGAACGGCGTGGCGAATTCGGAGGACTCCGCCCAGCTGTAGATGCGTCCGGCAGAATCTGCAGTCCGCGCCGAAGCGAAGTCAAGCCCGCCGTTCGCGTTCAGCCACTGCACCTGGGCGTCCAGGGTCACCAGGGTGGACAGCGACGGCGTGTTGTAGGTCTGGTTCAGGCGGGAGTTGTCAATGGCCGTCTGGAGGTCCAGGAAGTCCGGGATCCAGCGGCTGGTGGACTTGATCCGGGCCGCGCGCTCCAGTGCAGCCGGCGAGAACAGGCCAAGCCACAGCCCGCCGTCGGAGGCAAAGTTTTTTTGCGGGGCGAAATAGTAGACGTCGCTCTCCGCCACGTCGACGTCCAGGCCGCCGGCTGCCGACGTCGCGTCAATAAGGACCAGTGAGCCCTCATCCGCGCCAGCCACGCGCTTAACGGGGGCGGACACGCCAGTGGACGTCTCGTTCTGCGGCCAGGCATAGGCATCAACGCCCGCCTCAGCCTGCGCAGCAGGGCGGGTTCCCGGCTCGGATTTGATGATGGAGGAGGCATCCAGGAAAGGTGCCTTGTTGGTGGCTGCCGCGAATTTCGAGCCGAATTCACCGAATGAGAGGTGCTGCGCCTTCTTCTCCACCAGGCCGAAGCTGGCGACGTCCCAGAACGCCGTGGAACCGCCCACGCCCAGCACCACCTCATAGCCTTCCGGGGCACGGAAGAACTGGCTCAGGCCTTCGCGTACGGACCCCACCAGGTTCTTGACCGGTGCCTGCCGGTGGGACGTTCCCAGGATGGTCTTCGATGCGGCGGACAAGGCATCGATCTGCTCCTGCCGGACTTTGGAGGGACCGGCGCCGAACCGCCCGTCCTTGGGCAGGAGGTCGGCGGGAATAGTGATGCTGGTTTCGCTCACAGGTGCTCCAATTTCGGCGTGGACGGGGTGTTGGTCCGGACGGATGTGGGTGCCAGGCAGTCGCGGCGACTGTGACTCGGGCCCTCCCTCATTCTGCCTGAACAGCTGTTTCAGCGGGAACCGGGACCGTCATAGTCCAGACATTGAGACAGGGCCCCTGCCCGCGCCGTCAACTATTCGGACAAACTCAAAATAGGCTAAGCTTTCCAACGGACCACGCTGCATGTGAAGGCGGTACGGTGGGACAACGCAAGGTACTGCGCTCGAGGAGCTGAGCTGGATGACGGATCTGATCGACACTACGGAGATGTACCTTCGGACCATCTTGGAGCTTGAGGAAGAAAACATCGTTGCCCTCCGGGCCCGGATCGCGGAGCGGCTGCGCCACTCCGGGCCCACTGTGTCGCAGACCATCGGCAGGATGGAACGGGACGGCCTGGTGGTTGTCTCCGGAGATCGGCACCTTGAACTCACGGAGGTGGGCCGGAAGCGCGCCACCGAAGTCATGCGGAAGCACAGGTTGGCGGAGCGGCTCCTGGCCGATGTCATCGGGCTGGACTGGGCCTACGTCCATGACGAAGCCTGCCGCTGGGAGCACGTCATGAGCGAACGGGTGGAACGGCGCATTTACGAAATGCTGAACCATCCCACTGAGTCCCCGTATGGCAATCCCATCCCGGGATTGGCGGCCCTCGGGGGCGAGGCGCAGGCCGCTGCGGACGCGGCGGTCAGCCTGCTTGAGGCCATGAAGACCTACGGCCCGACGTCTGAGGTGACAGTCAGCCGCCTGGCAGAGCCGATCCAGGTGGAACCCGAGTTGTTGGTCCAGCTTGATGAAGGCGGAATCCGGCCCGGTGCCTCGGTCTCGCTGGAGCGGGTGGGGGAGTACATTTCGGTCCGCGTCCCGGGCATCGAAGGGGCCCTGGAGCTGCCGCCGGAAGTCGCGGCGCACGTCTTCGTGGCCGTACGCTAGGGACCGCTTGAGGCCTCCCGGCTACCCCAACGGGTGCCGGTTACGCAAAGATAACGGAATTGTTACTTTGGGACTTTTGGCCCTATAGTTAAACCCAAGCGTTGATACTAAAGCGTTACCTGATCTGGAGCCGAGCTCTGCCAGCGGATCAGGTGCACGAGTCATTACTGGCAGAGGCGGGGGAACCACAAACGGCAGCCGGGGGACTGCCTTGGGGTGAAGTCCGTCAGCAGCAAGCCTCTTCCAGTGAAGGATCCTCCGTGGATACCTCTGTGCCGAAGCTTGCTTACGGCGGACCGGGTCTTTGAACTCTCTGACCCGAATCCGACAGCTAACTTCGCAGGCTTTCCAGAGAGGAACCCTTCTTGTCCATGCAGACCCCCAGGGGACGCCGCCGCGCAGCGGTGCCCGCTTCGACGCCGCGGGTTGTTGAAGTCATCACCACGGAACGCCCCCGCGATCCCCACCGTGATGCGCGCCGCCGTCGTGGTCCCTTCCGCCAAGTCACCGAGTTCGCTGCTGCGAGCGGAATCGGCCAGAAGGCCGGAATCGCACTCGCAGCCACAGGCCTGGTGCTGACCGTGACGGTGCCGGCCACCAGCCCCGTGATGGCCACCGACGCTCCCGGTGTAACTCCGATGGCAGCCTCAGCCGTCACGCCGCAGCCGCAGATCTCAGCCGAGGCCGGTGCCCAGATCGATTTCAGCCGTTCCGCCGTGGTCACCCAGGCGGATCCGGACGGCAAGCTCAAGCAGCTTCTCAGTGCCCAGTCCGCCGGCTCGGTGTCACGTGCTGCCTCGGCAGGAAGCCTCGGCGCTCCACTGGCCACGCTGACCACTGCGTCCCCCTTCGGCTACCGCGTCAGCCCGATCACCGGTGGCTCAGGCGACTTCCACCGCGGCCAGGACTATGTGGCCCAGTGCGGTACGTCGGTCTTCGCTGCCGCGACCGGTACGGTGACCTTCGTGGGCTGGCACCAGTTCGGCGGCGGAAACCGCGTTGTGGTGGACCACGGCAACGGCCTGGAAACCACGTACAACCACCTCTCCTCCTTCAGCGTGAGGGAGGGGCAGACCGTCTCGCGCGGGGACGTAATTGCCCTTAGCGGGACCACGGGCGCCTCCACGGGCTGCCACCTCCACTTCGAGGTGCAGGTCAACGGCGAAGTGGTCGATCCGACTGGCTGGCTGTAGTCAAGTGACGGTGAACTATCAGATGATCGTGACTTGCCGTGACCTGAATGTGACATTCACTCAAAACTGCTGTACCGTCTAACTCGCGTCAACTTTTCCGAAGTTGACGCTCTTGTGCGGATTGCCTAACTCTGCCACCGCTCAAGGTCCGTTCGCATTTCATCGTCTGGCAGGGGCGGGGGAACCAATTTTGGTCTTGGCTTTGGCTAAGACCTTGGGGTTAAGTCGCAAAACTTCCTTGGAAGCAGCGCGGCCGGGTGACTCCCATCCGAATCCGACAGCTCACCTCGCAGGCATTGGGAGAGGCTACCTTCGTGTCTTCACGCAATAATTCTGCGCGCCACCGTGCGCAAACGGTTCGTACCAACCCCTTGGACACTATGTCCAAGGCTGTTAGTGCCAATGCCGGGACAGTAGGTCGCCAGGCTGCCGTTATCGCCGCAGCTTCCGGTCTTATCCTCAGCATGGGCCTGCCCGCCAACGCAGCGGACACCACCGCTGGTGTTTCCGCTTCCACCGAGTCCGGCTCCGCGCAGGCTGCCCTGGCAGTCACCGCAGCCCCCACGGCCACCGTGTCGTTCGAGCGGCCCGTGGTCAAGACCACTGCCGCCCCGAAGCCGGAGCGGGTGCGCCCACAGTCCACCGCCACGGAAACGGGCGCAGCGTCGAGTTCGGAGTCTGCAGCGGACAAGCTGGCCAAGACTGTCTCTTCCGCTTCCACCTCAGGCATTGCTGCCATCGCCTACACGGGCATTGGCAGCCCCTACGTCTGGGGCGGCACCAGCCCGGTCACCGGATGGGACTGCTCCGGCTTCACCCAGTGGGTTTACGCCCAGGCCGGCATCAGCATTCCCCGCGTCAACGCCTGGACTGCCATGACCCCCACCTCCACCCCGCAGCCCGGCGACCTGGTCATGCAGAACGGCGGAGCGCACGTCGGCATCTACGTCGGCAACGGCATGATGGTCAGCGCGCTCAACCCCTCCCAGGGCACGCTGCTCCACGCCGTAGCCGCCACCGGCACCTCTTCGTTCTTCACCATCAGCAAATAGTTCTTGGACCCTCGGGTCCAAGAACTATTTCTTTGCTCCACCACGCTTTCCGCTAACACCACATCCCCGTTCGGGGCGTGCCGGCGTACCCCCAAGATGCCGGCGCGTCCACATCCCTTGGTGCCCACAACGGCCTGAGGAAAACGAAAGAGAGAACTGATGACTACTCGTGCTACCGCACGGCATCGCGCCGAGGTCACCAAAACCAGCTCAATCGCCATCATCGCCAAGGCTGTCGGCGAGAACGCCGGCGGCGTAGGCCGCCAGGCCGCTGTCATCGCCGCCGCTTCCGGCCTGGTACTGACCAGCGGCATCGCGGCGAACGCTGCCGACTCCAACGTCCAGCGCGACTCCGCTCCGGCTTCCACCCTGGAAGTTGAATCCGCCGTCGAAGCCCCCATCTCCGCGGCCTCCACAATCAACATCACCTTCGAAAAGCCCGCCGTCACCACCACGCCGGCCCCGGTTATCGAAGAACCCGCACCTGTCGAGGTCCAGGAGGCCGAGCCGGCCCCCGTCGCCCAGCCTGCTGCTCCCAAGGTCACCGCCAAGGTTTCCACGGCCTCGGCCCCTGCCGCCGCTCCCACTGCTTCCGCCAGCGGCAAGGGTGCAGCCATCCTGTCGGCTGCATACGCCCAGCTGGGTGTTATGCAGGACTGCACCATGCTGGTCACGAACTCCCTGGCAGCAGTGGGGATCAACTTCCACGACTGGCCGGCAGGCTACCTCTCCCTGGGTCGCACCGTCAGCGCTGCCGAGGCGCAGCCCGGCGACCTGATCTACTACGCTGACGGCGGTGCCGGCATGGCACACATCGCTGTCTACGCAGGCAACGGCCAGGCCGTCCACGGTGGCTACAACGGAAACCAGACGGTGGTCTTCAGCGCCAACGTCGGCTCCGGCCCCGTGTTCATCCGAGTGAACTGACCCGCCAGTTCCGGCGGTCCAGCCAGGACTCAAAAGAACCCTTGCCCTCACGGCAAGGGTTCTTTCCTTTTAACTGCGGGTTAACTGCCGGCTGCTCCAACCGTTCAGTATGTGCCGCCTGACTGGATCGACACGACCGTTCAGGGAAAGGGCGATTAGCCGATCGTGCGCTTCTATGTTTACTCTTGTGGTGTCGATCCATAGCCCGGACATGCCGAGGGCAGCCGGCCCTCGTGCCCCTGGACGGGTGCGGCCGTGAAGAGGTACGTGCATGCGCACTCTCGTTCTGAATGCTGGGTATGAGCCCCTGGCGGTGATCACTTTCCGCCGGGCGCTGGTGCTTGTGCTCACGGGCAAGGCCAGCGTGGTTGCCGAAGGCGATGATCCCGTGGTGGGACCGCAGGAAATCCTGGGCCGTCCCTCGGTGATTCTCCTGAACCGTTACATCCGGCCGAGGTACAACCAGGCCACTGCTGTCAGCCGCCGCGGAGTGCTCAGGCGCGACGGCCACAGATGCGCGTACTGCGGTAAAGCGGCCCACACCATCGACCACGTCCACCCCAAGTCCCGGGGCGGCGAGGACTCCTGGGAGAACCTGGTGGCGGCCTGCCTGCGCTGCAACAACGTCAAGGGCGACCATACGCCGGCGGAAATGGGCTGGAAACTGCGTTTCGTCCCGGAGCCACCGCATGGAACCATCTGGCAGATCAAGGAACTTGAGAAGCCCACCCCAGCCTGGGATCCGTTCCTTCTGCCGGAGCGGGCCGCCTGACCGGAACCTTCGGCACGCCCGCAGCGCCGCCGATGGCTAGGCTGGGGGCATGGAACAGAAGCGGCTGGACTTCAATGCAGTGATCCTGGCCGGCGGCCGGTCTTCCCGGTTGGGCGGGGTGCCGAAACAGGGCTTGGTTTTCCATCATGACACCCTCCTCCAGCGCGCCCTGGCCGCTGCAGCGGGTGCTGCGCGGACGGCGGTGGTGGGCCCGGACGCCGGACATTCTGTCCCCGGGGTGCTTTTCTGCCGGGAAGAGCCGGAGTTCGCGGGTCCGGCAGCTGCCATCTCCGCCGGACTTGACGCCTTGGCCCGGGACGGACACGAGGCGGAGTTCACTTTGGTGCTGGCGTGTGACATGCCGCTGGTCCGGGACGCAGTGGAGGCACTGGTGGCCGCCATGGTTTCGGCGAACGCCGACGGCGCCATGGCACGCGCGGAAGACGGCCGGCTCCAGCCTCTGGCCGGTTTTTACCGCACGGCTGCGTTAAAAACGTCGGCGGCACAGCTCTCGTCCCGTGGTGCCCTTATTAACGGCTCCGTGCGCTCCCTCCTTGCTAGTCTGGAGGTGCAGCCTGTCACCGTCCCTGCAGGTTCCACGGCAGACGTGGACACCTGGGATGATGCCGCCGCACTAGGGATTGCCGCCGGCAACCAGGACAAAGGCCAGGACCGGCGCAGCCGCAGTTAAATAGGGAGGCACGTTCGTGAAAAGCCAGGATGAAACGCTGGAGGAGTGGTGCAGGTCCCTCCTCCAGGCCTATGAACTGGAGGACGTCCAGGTGGACGTCAACGCCATCCTTGCCTTGGCCGGTGTGGCCGCCCACTCGGTGGTCCGTCCGGCGGCGCCCCTGACGACGTTCATTGCCGGGTATGCCGCCGGCCTGGCGTCCGGCTCGGGCCGGGCACCCAATGCTGCTTCCATGGAGTCCGCCCTGGCCGTGGCCCGTTCCCTGGCTGCCGACTACGATGCTGAAGCCGCCGGGGCTCCCGGCGAATGACGAAGGAGTCCCAGGAAGCAGCGGATGCACCCGAGGGCGGGCAGCCGAGGCACCTCGACCATACGTGGGAAGAAGCCCGGCAGGCAGCTTTCGACGCCGGCACTCCAATCCCCGCCGGCCCTGTTCCTTTGGAGCTGGCCCTCGGACGCAGGCTGGACCAGGACATTGTGGCCCTGCAGGAGATGCCCCACTATGCGTCATCGGCGATGGACGGCTGGGCCGTTAATGGCACGGGGCCGTGGATCCTGGTGGATGCAGGTTTGCCGCTGGCTCCGCACCAGGCCAGTCCCATTGCCACGGGGGGACTCATACCGCCCGGGGCGAAGGCGGTGCTGCGCAGCGAAAGCGCCCGCCTGGACAAAGACGAAGACGGGCTGCCCGTCCTGGTGACCGGCGGCACTGCCCGACCTGGCGAGCCCCGTGCAGGCCAGCATGTCAGGAAAGCAGGGGAGGAGGCCTCGGAAGGGGACATCCTGGTCAAGGCCGGCGTGGTGCTGAACCCTGCGCACCTGGCCCTCGCAGCCCTGGCCGGTTATGACGAACTTGTGGTCCAGGGAAAACCCCTGGTCCGGCTGCTGCTGACCGGTTCCGAAGTGGTTGAAAGCGGCCTGCCGGTTCCGGGGCAGGTGCGTGACACCTTCGGCCCGCAGCTACCGGCCGTGGTGGGCATGCTGGGCGGGCTGCCGGGCGGACAGCAACGGATCGGCGATTCGTACGCTGAATGGCTGGCGGCACTGGAGGACGTGGTCCCCGGGGTGCCGGGCGCGCCGGACCTGCCGGCCGACGTCGTCATCACCACAGGCGGGACCGGAAAATCCGGCACCGACCACCTTCGCCGGGCCGTGCGGGAGCTGGGCGGGCGGCTGATCATTGACGGCGTGGCCATGCGTCCCGGACACCCGGCCGTCCTGGCCGAACTTCCGGACGGGCGGTTCGTGCTTGGACTGCCGGGTAACCCCCTTGCAGCCATGATGGCACTTTCCACGGTGGGGGCCCCGCTGCTGGCGGCGCTGGGACACCGCACGCTGCCGGCCGTGCAGGAGGTTCCCTGCGGAACCACCCTCGACCCCGAACCCGGGCGCACACGCCTGGTCCCGTTTCGCCTGCTTTACGGCATGGCCTCTCCGGCCCAGCACACCGGCCCGGGCATGATGCGCGGGCTGGCTTCAGCGGACGGCGTTCTGGTTGTGCCTCCCCACGGGGTGCAGCTGGGAGAGCTGGTGCCCGCCTTTGCCCTTCCCTGGGGGCCGCCCATCCCGGCGCCGCCCGAGCCCGCCGCCAAGACGAAGGCGCGCACTGCCGGACGGACGGGCAAGCCGGCCGCCAAACCGGCGCCGGCCGGCCCCGTAGACTGGAGCGCACTCCTTGGCTGAGGCCTGCCAACGTGCTGCAGCCACGCTGGCATCGCCCCAAGGCAGTTGCGATGATGGACATATGGACAGGAACGGTGGGATATGGGACGCGTGACCCAGCGCCGCAAGGTGCACAAGTATGTGCTGGACGGTTCCCCGAACGCCCTCGAGTTTCCGGTCCGGTACCGGGAGGACGTCCTGGCGGTGGAAGAGCCGCTGGAAATCCGGCTGGGAAGCCTGTCCTACTCGGTAACCATGCGCACGCCGGGGGATGACTTCGACCTCGTGGCCGGGTTCCTCGTGTCAGAGGGCGTCATCTGGGAGTCCGGCCAGCTCGTTTCGCTGCGCTTTTGCGCCGGGGAAGACGAAAACGGGGTGCAGACCTTCAACGTGGTGGAGGCCCAGTTGCGGCCCGGCGTGGAGCTTCCTTCCATCGGCCGGCACGTCTACACCTCCAGTTCATGCGGCATCTGCGGGACCGACTCCATAGAATCCGTCCGGAAATCCTCGCACTTCAACCCCGCTGGGGATCCGCTGAGCGTCTCCGCGGAGGTGCTTGCCTCGCTTCCGGGCATCCTCCGGGAGTCCCAGCGCCTGTTCGATGACACCGGCGGCGTCCATGCTGCCGGGCTCTTCAGGATAGGGGACGACGGCGGCCCCCAGCTTCTGTGCCTTCGGGAGGATGTGGGGCGGCACAATGCGGTGGACAAGGTTGTGGGGTGGGCCCTGCGGGAAGGTTTGCTGCCGCTGCGCGGCACCGTGCTCCAAGTCTCCGGCCGGGCATCCTTCGAGCTGGTCCAAAAGGCTGCGCTCGCCGGAATCCCCGTCCTCGCTGCGGTCAGTGCGCCGTCGAGCCTTGCCGTCGAACTCGCCGAGGCCAGCGGAGTGACCCTCGCCGGCTTCAGCAGGGGAACCAGTCTTAACATCTATGCCGGTGACGGAAGGATACGGCGGCCGGTGGCCGCGGCGCCGCCGTCTTAAGCTTGGGCCGCCGTCGTAAGCTTGACTTGCGCGCAGGTCAGCGTCCGGGATGCGTTTTCCGAAAGGGTTGGTAAACGGGCTACCAGCGGGTAGATTTATCCATCGAATGGACAGCATGGTCCAGTCCCAACCGCTGAAGAGGGCCCACATTGCATGACGACCGCCGGATAACGGAAGTCCGCCTCCAAAGGTTCGTGCGTGAACGGATTAGCCCGGCGGTCTACGGCCGGAGCCTTCCCCTTACCCTGAGCAGCTGGGATGCGCCCGATGAGCCAGTCCCCGCGCTGGAGGCAATGCGGCAGGACTTCCAGCCCCAGGAACACGGGGCTCCCTGGGGGAAGCCTTGGGGGACCAAATGGCTCCGGCTCCAGGGCGAAGTCCCCGAATCGTGGGGCACCGGGCCGGACACCACTGTTGAAGTGCTCGTGGACCTCGGTTTCACCACCGAAATTCCCGGCTTCCAGTGCGAAGGCCTGGCCTGGCGTCCGGACGGCACCACCATCAAGGCTGTCTCGCCCAGGAACCAGTACATACCGCTGAAGCTGCTGGGTGGCGGCATGGCGGTGGACTTCTACGTGGAAGCCGCCGCGAACCCGGACGTCGCGCAGGGCTGGACCTTCGCCCCCATGCCGTACGGTGACAAATCCACGGCCGGGACGGCGCCGCAGTACCGGCTGGGGAACATCGCCATTGCGGAACTGAACCAGGCGGTCTGGGAACTCCAGCAGGATATCCGGACCCTTTCCGGCCTGATGGCGGAACTGCCGCTGGAACTGCCGCGGCGGCATGAGATCCTCCGCGCCCTTGAACGCATGATGGACGTCATGGACCCGGACGATGTTCCCGGTACCGCCGCAGCGGGACGTGAAGCACTTGCCGAAGTACTGGCCCGGCCGGCCTATGCCTCAGCCCACCAGCTGGTGGCCACCGGCCACGCGCACATCGACTCCGCCTGGCTCTGGCCGGTGCGCGAGACGGTCCGCAAGTGTGCACGGACCTTCTCCAACGTGGTGTCCCTGATGGATGAAAACCCGGACTTTGTGTTCTCCTGCTCCTCCGCGCAGCAGCTGGCCTGGATCAAGGAGCTCTACCCTGAACTGTTCAGCCGCATCCGCGAGAAGGTCCGCTCTGGCCAGTTTGTCCCCGTGGGCGGAATGTGGGTCGAGTCGGACACCAATATGCCCGGCGGTGAGGCCATGGCACGCCAGTTCGTGGAGGGCAAGGGCTTCTTCATGGCGGAATTCGGCGTTGAGTGCCACGAAGCCTGGCTGCCTGATTCATTTGGCTACTCTGCGGCGCTGCCGCAGATCGTCAAGTCTGCCGGCAGCCACTGGTTCCTGACCCAGAAGATCTCCTGGAACCAAACCAACAAGTTTCCCCACCACACCTTCAACTGGGAGGGCATTGACGGCACCAGGCTCTTCACCCACTTCCCGCCGGTAGACACCTACAACTCGGAGCTGACCGGCCGCGAACTGGCACACGCGGAACGCAACTACCGGGACCACGGGCGCGGCACCGTGTCCCTGGTGCCGTTCGGCTACGGCGACGGCGGTGGCGGACCAACGCGGGAAATGCTGGCGGCAGCGTCGCGCGCCGCCAACCTGGAAGGCTCGCCCAAGGTCCGGATCGGCTCGGCCGAGAGCTTTTTCACGCAGGCGGAGGAAGACTACCCCGTCCTGCCTGTCTGGGTTGGCGAGATGTACCTCGAACTGCACCGCGGAACCTACACCAGCCAGGCCAGGACAAAGAAGGGCAACAGGCGCAGTGAGCACCTGCTGCGGGAGGCCGAACTGTGGTGCACCACGGCCGCGGTCCGTGCCAGCGGCGGATACGCCTACCCGGCCGCTGAGCTCAAGCGGCTGTGGCAGCTGGTGCTGCTGCAGCAGTTCCATGACATCCTTCCGGGCAGCGCCATTGCCTGGGTGCACCAGGATGCCGAGCGCAACTACCAGGCAATCGGTGAAGCCCTTGAAGCAATCATCAGCCAGGCTGCCGCCGCCACGCTGGGCAACGGCGAGCGGACCTTCCTGCTGAACGCAGCGCCGCATGCCAGGGCCGGCGTTCCCGCCCTGGCTGCGGGCGAACCTGCCGCGCCGGCCGGAGAGGTCCATGCCAAGGCCCATGACGGCGGCTACGTCCTGGACAACGGCGTCATCCGCGCGGTGCTGGACGGTAGCGGGCTTCTCACGTCATTGGTGGATCATGCCACCGGCCGCGAAGCCATTGCGCCGGGCCAGCGCGGCAACCTCCTCGAACTGCACCGGGACACGCCCAACGAATGGGACGCCTGGGACATCGACGGGTTCTACCGGCGCAACGTCACGACGCTGACCCAGGCGGCATCCGTGCGGTTGAGCCGGGAAGGGGCAGAGGCTGTCGTCACGGTGGAGCGGCTTGCCGGCGCGTCCCCCGTTACGCAGCACATCAGCCTTGCGGCCGGCAGCCCGTCCCTTTCCATCACCACATCCGTGGGCTGGCAGGAACGCGAAAAGCTGCTCAAGCTCGGGTTCGCCCTGGATGTCCGGGCGGAGAGGTCTGCGGCCGAGACGCAGTTCGGCCACGTCTTCCGGCCCACGCACACCAATACGTCCTGGGAAACGGCAAAGTTCGAAATCTGCGCACACCGGTGGATCCACGTGGCCGAGCCGGGGTACGGCGTGGCCATTTCCAACTCCTCCACCTACGGGCACGATGTCACGCGGAGCATCAGGGAGTCCGACGGCGGCACCACCACTACCGTGCGGCTCTCACTGCTGCGCGCCCCGAAGTTCCCGGATCCCGACGCCGACCGCGGGCTTCATGAACTCACCGTCACCATCCGTCCGGGAGCCGGTATTGCCGATGCCGTGGAGGAAGGCTACCGGACCAACCTCGTGCCCCGGCTGGTCCGCGGCGCTTCGCCGGTGGAACCGCTCTTCTCCGTGACGAATCCTGCGCTGGTCATTGAAGCGGTCAAGCTGGCCGAGGACGGGTCCGGCGACGTGGTTGTCCGCCTGTACGAGTCACTGGGCGAGCGCTCTGCGGGGAAGCTCACGGCGAACTTTCCGGTGCGGCGCGTCACTGCCGTCGACTTGCTGGAGCGCCCGGTCCCCGCACCCGGAGTGGAAACGTGCCGGGACGGAGCGGATCTGGTTCTGCGGCCGTTCCAGCTGGTGACCCTCAGGCTTGCCAGGGAGACTCGCCCGGCCCCTAAATGAGCATGAGGGGCGGGGGCTTGGCGCCCCGAAAACAGCGTTAAATAGGCTGAGTGGGGGCGGTCCCCAACGTCCCGCCACCACTCATCCCCCCAATGCATGCGAAGGCCCCCGGAACGCAAGCGTTCAAGAAATATCCCCGTTCGCAAACGCCGTGCGCTCCACCTTCACACATTCATGATTGTTTCACATTCTAATGTTTTTGTGAAAGCCCGCTTTGTTACTTTTCGGTATATGTCCTTTTGGTGGACAAAGGCCTGCCGCTGCGCACCCGCGCCGCCCAGATCAGCGCCAGCCCAACCACGTAACACAGCACGGCGGTGTAGTTGACCACGAACATGATGGCGCCCCATCCCGGAGGCACCAGTGGAAACAGCAGGCTGAGGCCAATCGCCACGCCGCCCAGGGCAAGAAGGGCGGCTGCCACCCGCACCAGCACCGGCAGCCGGCTCCGGACTGCCCGCACCATGGCGGGCAGCAGGACGAGGCCTACATATGCGGGGTAGGCGCGGCCCGCGGCACCGTAGTACTGGGCCAGGATGGCGTTGTGCTGGTTTCTGACCGACGGTGCCGACAGTCCCGCCGATGAACCGGTGGTGTCCATCATGAAGAACACCGCTGTCATCACCAGCGAAACGACCGCCAGCACCATCATGCCGGGCTTTCCCGTGATGAGCCGGTACGCGCCTTCAGCACCGAAGCCGCGCGTGACGCGTATCCCGATGAAATAGATGGCGGCAAAGATGATGAAGCGCAGCAGCAGGTTGGCAAGGTTGATGCCGCCCAAAGCCTGGTCGATGGCTACGTACGGCGCCTCGATGCTCAAGAGGATGGCTGCGGTCATCAGGGCGAAGATATAGAAGAGCGACCTGTTCTCGCCGCGCAGGGCGCTGGGGAGGCGGGCAGCCGCAACAAGGCCGCAGATGGCAAGAGTGGACCACTGAAGAATTTCGATCATCCCAGGTTCTCCCAGATCTTTTCGGTCTGCGCCTGGTCTTGCTCCTGGCGCCGCAGTACCTTGCCCAGTGCCTGCAGCCTGTCGCCGGCCAGGGCGGTGAGGTCGCCGTCGGACAGGCTGTCCAAGGCCCGCTGCCGGGCGCCGGCCGGCCAACCGGCCTCTTCCTCCGTGATGAGGCCGGTAGCCACCAGCCCGCCTGTGGGTCCGACGCCCGCGGCGAGGGACGTGGCTATGGCCAGTTCAGGGGACAGCCGGTTCGCGGTCAGCTGGGCAGAGTAGTTCTGGGGCGCAACCCCCGTGGCAGCCGATACGCGGTGCCGCAGTTCGCCGTCGTCGATTGCATCAACCCAGTTCTTGACCGAAGTGGAATGCGGCGCCGCAGAGAGCGGCAGGGGTTCCTTCCCTGGGGCGGCTGCTTCCATCGCCGGCCGCGCCAGCAGTGCCTGCAGGAGGTCGGCCGTGGAAATCTGGCTCACCAGCTCACACCGGGTGGGCGGAGGCAGGGGACCGGCCAG
Source organism: Pseudarthrobacter sp. GA104 (assembly GCF_009741265.1). GTDB lineage: Bacteria > Actinomycetota > Actinomycetes > Actinomycetales > Micrococcaceae > Arthrobacter. Next base: position 1,307,887 of record NZ_WOWL01000001.1, on the reverse strand, counting down.
GTCCCGGTAGGCCTCGAAGGTGGCGAGGGCCGCAACAGGATTGACGCCGTAGGCGCGGCTGATGCTCACGACAGTGCCCACGGCGACTTTCCCGCGGACCAGCTGCTGGGCGAGCGTGGTCCGCTTGATCCCGGAGATCCTGCAGACATCTGCCGTGCTGGCGTCCGGCGCAATGCCTTGCAGCCAGCGCTGGAACGCCTTGGCGGGGATGGTCATGGAGGGCTCTCTGCAGAACGGGTGTTTCGTTGATTTTAGCCTGCCCCTTGAGTCCCGGTTTTACCCGCGCAGCCGTTTCGACTATGCTTGATGGTCGAGCCCGTTGGTCCGTACACCCCCCAAGTCCGGACCAGCGGGTTCTTTCATGTCCTGCGGCCCGCGCACCTTCCTCCCGGGCAATCGGCATGGCCCTGCCGGCCGGTTTTAGGCAGAAAAGACGCTGCGCAACAGCGGCGAAAGGATGGATCAATGACTGCAACCCTCGTAGCCAAGGACGTTTCCGGCGGTCATGACCACCGGCAGCTTTTCTCCGGGCTTTCCCTGACCGTCGCGCCCGGGGACGTAGTGGGCGTGGTGGGTGCCAACGGAGCCGGGAAGTCGACGCTGCTCCGGCTTCTGGCGGGCGTGGACGAGCCGCAGGACGGCTCGGTCAGTCTTGCCCCTGCCGACGCTTTCGTGGGGTGGCTTCCCCAGGAGCATGAACGGGTGCCGGGTGAAACCGTTGCGGGGTACATTGCGCGGCGCACGGGTTGTGCACAGGCCACGGCCGACATGGAAGCCACGGCGGAGGCGCTCGGAGCAGGTGCCCCGGGAGCCGATGATGCCTATGCACTGGCTTTCGACCGGTGGATGGCTTCGGGTGCGGCCGACCTGGACGACCGGCTTCCAGCGGTATTGGCGGACCTTGGGCTGGAGACCGGCCCGGATGCGGCCATGACGGCCCTTTCCGGCGGGCAGGCCGCGCGGGTTGCGCTGGCTGCGCTGCTCTTGAGCCGGTTTGACGTGGTGCTGCTGGATGAACCCACCAATGACCTTGATCTGGAGGGCCTCGACAAGCTCGAGGACTTCGTCAAAGGCCTGCGTGGCGGTGCTGTGCTGGTGAGCCACGACCGCGAGTTCCTGGCCCGCTGTGTCACCACGGTGGTGGAACTGGACCTGGCGCAGAATGCCGTGGCCGTTTACGACGGCGGCTATGACGCCTTCCTCGAGGAACGCGCCGTTGCCCGGCGGCACGCCCGCGAAAAGTACGAGGAGTTTGCGGCCACCAAGGCCGACCTGGTGTCCCGGGCCCGGACCCAGCGTGAATGGAGCTCGCAGGGCGTCCGGAATGCCATGAAAAAGAGCCCGGACAATGACAAGATCCGCCGCGCCGCCAGCACCGAGTCTTCAGAGAAGCAGGCCCAGAAAGTGCGGCAGATGGAGTCCCGCATTGCGAGGCTGGATGTGGTGGAAGAGCCGCGGAAAGAATGGCAACTCCAGTTCTCCATCGGCAAGGCACCCCGCTCCAGTTCCGTGGTTGCGACGCTCCGCGATGCCGTGGTCCGGCAGGGCGGCTTCACCCTGGGACCCGTCAACTTCCAGCTCAACGCGGGGGAGCGGATTGGCATTACCGGACCCAACGGTGCCGGGAAGTCCACCCTGCTGCGGCTGCTGCTGGGCGGCATCGAGCCCGATTCCGGCAGTGCCGCCATGGGGGCCTCCGTGGCCATTGGCGAGATTGACCAGGCCCGCGGGCTGCTGGCCGGCAACCTGACCCTGGCTGACGCCGTCGAGGCAGTCCTGGTGGATCTGACCGCGGCCGAGGTCCGCACCCTGCTTGCCAAGTTCGGCCTAAGGGCGGACCACACGTCCCGGACCGTCGACTCCCTGTCGCCGGGCGAGCGGACCCGGGCCGCGCTCGCGCTGCTGCAGGCCCGCGGCGTGAACCTCCTGGTCCTGGATGAGCCCACCAACCACCTTGACCTTCCCGCCATCGAGCAGCTGGAGGAGGCCCTGGAAAGCTACGATGGTTCGCTGCTTTTGGTGACCCACGACCGGCGGCTCCTGGAAAACGTGCGGCTGGATGTACGTTGGAATGTGGATAACGGCGTCATTACGGAAATGCCGGGCGCCAGCGCCCCGAAAGGCACCAGAAAATGAGTATGGACCGGGTGGCCTGGAGCTCCCTCTACAACATCGCCCGCGCTACGAACGGCTCCAAGCCGTTCTCCAAGGAGCTCCTCAAGCGCGTGTTCGGCTTCGCCCGGCCGCATCGCGGAAAGCTCACCGCCTTTGTGCTGCTGTCCATCGTGATGGCGGTCCTTGCGGTGGCCACACCCGTGCTCGCAGGCCAGGTGGTCGACGCGATCATCGCGAAGGCGGACGCCGGAACGGTGATATGGCTGGCGGTGCTGATCGCGGTCGCAGCCGTGGCAGAAGCCGGGCTTGGACTGGTGACGCGCTGGCTGTCCTCTTCGATCGGTGAGGGCGTGATCCTGGACCTGCGCACCAAGGTTTTCGACCACGTGCAGAAGATGCCGATAGCGTTCTTCACGCGTACCCGCACCGGCGCGCTGGTCAGTCGCCTCAACAACGATGTGATCGGCGCGCAGTCGGCTTTCGCCGGCACGCTCTCCGGCGTGGTCAGCAACGTGGTGGCGCTGGCCTTGACGCTGGTGGTGATGCTGAACAAGTCCTGGCTGGTGACTGTGCTGGCCATGATCCTGCTTCCGATCTTCCTGATCCCGGCCCGCCGGATGGGTTCCAGGCTGGCGGAGCTGCGCCGCGAGGCCGCCGAACACAACGCCACCATGGGCACGCAGATGACGGAGCGTTTCTCCGCCCCCGGCGCCACGCTGGTAAAGCTCTTCGGCCGCCCGGACGAAGAATCCCGCGAATTCGCCCTCCGGGCCGGCCGGGTGCGGGACATCGGCGTCCGCACGGCAATGCTCCAGTTCACCTTTGTCACGGCACTGACCCTGGTCTCCGCACTGGCTCTCGCCCTGGTCTACGGCCTGGGCGGATGGCTGGCGCTCGGAGGCCAACTCGCCGCAGGCGACGTTGTTGTGCTGGCTTTGCTGCTTACCCGGCTCTACGCCCCGCTGACCGCACTCTCCAATGCCCGGGTGGAGATCATGAGCGCCCTGGTCAGCTTTGAGCGCGTGTTCGAGATCCTGGACCTCAAGCCGCTCATCCGGGAAAAGCCGGATGCGGTGGAATCGCCGCGCGGCCCGCTCTCGGTGGAGTTCGACAACGTCCGCTTCTCCTACCCCTCTGCGGACAAGGTCTCCCTGGCTTCACTCGAAGACGTCTCCATCCTTGACACCCGCGGCGGGGAGGAAGTCCTGCACGGTATCAGTTTCCGGGTGGAGCCCGGGCAGACCGTGGCGCTGGTGGGCTCCTCCGGCGCCGGCAAGTCGACCATCGCGCAGCTGCTGGCCCGGCTCTACGATGTGGATTCCGGCGCCGTCCGTTTCGGCGGCGTGGAGCGGGGCGCCGGGGTGGATGTCCGCGACCTGACCTTCGACTCCATGCGGCAGACCTTGGGCATGGTCACGCAGGACGGCCACCTCTTCCACGAATCCATCGCCTCCAACCTTCGGCTTGCCAGGCCGGATGCCACGGAAGCGGACATGTGGGAGGCCATCCGGCAGGCCAGGCTGGAAACCATGATCCGTTCCCTGCCGGACGGGCTGGACACCGTGGTGGGGGAGCGCGGCTACCGGCTTTCGGGCGGTGAACGGCAGCGCCTCACCATTGCGCGGCTGCTTATCGCCCAGCCGCGGGTGGTCATCCTCGATGAAGCAACGGCTGCCCTTGACTCCACCAACGAAGCGGCCGTGCAGGCGGCCCTGGGGGCCGCGCTCGAGGGGCGCACCGCCGTCGTGATTGCGCACCGCCTGTCCACGGTCCGGGCCGCGGACGCCATCCTGGTAGTGGAGGACGGCCGGATCGTGGAACGCGGGACCCACACCGAACTGCTTGCTGCCGAAGGGCGGTACGCCGAGCTTTACCGGACGCAGTTCAACGAGGCCACGGCAGTAGCCCAGGAAGCAGTTCCGGAGTTCTAGGCTCCCAAGGGAGCGCTGCCCGGCCTGGCGGCGAGCTCGGGCAGGATGTGGTCCGTCAGCAGCGGTGCCAGGTCTTCGACGGGTTCCGTGCCGCTGCCCAGGGCAGCCAGGTCCAGCCAGCGGATTTCTTCGATCTCCGCCGAGGGGCGGGCCGCCCATGTGCCCGGCGCAGTGAAGACGGTGGCTTCAATATCAGTGGCGGCCTCGTTCGCGGCATCGGCAATCCAGACGCCCATCAGCTGCAGTTCACGTGGGTCGAGGACGATGCCAACTTCTTCAGCCAGCTCCCGGGCTGCCGCCTGGACAGCTGTTTCGCCGGCCTCCGGCTTCCCGCCCGGGTGCATGAACATTGCCGTGCCGCGCTTCCTCACCGTGAGGAGCCGGCCGGCGTCGTCGAACACGCAGACGGCGGAGACCACAATGCGGTCCTTCATGCGGCAACGCCCGGGATCCGGACCAGATGCGAGGCCAGCAGCAGGTCCTTCTTTGGGCCCTTCACGTCCCACGTGTAGCTGAAGCTGTTGGCGTCCCCGTAGGTGTGGGCGACGCGGTAGGTGTCGGGATCGCACCAGTGCTGGTCCAGGTTCGCCTCCGGGGTGAAGCTCATGGTGTGGAAGGGGCGGCCGTCCGGGAAGAAAACGTCCAGCGCGTCCGGGCGGGCTGTGCTTTTCAGCAGGTATTCGCGGGAAGCGGGGCCTGTAAAGGACGGCCAGCGCATGGTGCCTTCCTCGCGAAGGGCCAGGCCGTCGTCGTCCGTGGGAGCAAAATGCACGACGCCGGAAAAGGTGCCGCGGGTGCCCTCCGCGCGGTCCAGCAGGTCCCGCTGGACGGCCCACCGTCCCGCCTCTGCGGCGCGGCCGGGCCCGTTGGTGCCAAGGAGGTAGGCGCGAAGCCGGAACTCCGGGGAAGGATCGTTCAAGTGCCCTCGATTGGAATCGAACCAACGACACCGGCTTTAGGAGAGCCGTGCTCTATCCACTGAGCTACGAGGGCTTGCGTCCGTAGGATCGGCGGGCCAGTCCGGCCGGACACGGATACAAGCATACAAGGTGCGGGGCCGTACTACGCTCAAGGCATGAGTTCAGCGCCGTCCGCCGCCCCAGCCTTCGCCTTCATTCCGGACACCACCTCCACACGGCAGTACATCGGCGCGTGGTCCGTCCTGAGCGTGCTGCAATATTTCGCGGCGGAGGCGGCAGTGATCGGAGCGTGGGCAGGACCCGCAGCCTACGACCTCCGGACCGGCTATATCAGCGACCTCGGGGCACTGAACTGCGGAATCTATGACGGCCGCCAGGTGTGTTCCCCGCTGAACTGGCTGATGAACGCCTCGTTCGTGGTCCAGGGCCTGGGGATGCTGCTGGGTGCTGTTTTGCTGACCTCCGGGCTGCTGTGCGTGGCGGCCCGGGCGGATCTATGGGCACTGCCGCGGCGGCGGCCCTGGATGGCGGCTGTCTGGGTGCGGATCCTGACCGGGGCGGCCGGGGCCGGGACTGTGATCGTGGGACTGGTGCCGGAGGATGCGGGCTCCAGCTGGCACCTCGTGGGCGCTGTGGTGTACTTCCTCACCGGGGCGGCCGCCCTGTTGGTGCTGGGCGTCCTTTGGCTGCGGAAGACCGCTTTCGCCTGGTTCATCCTGGCCTGCGGTGCCGTTTCCTCCGCTGCTTTGGTAACCGGCGGGCTGACGCGCATGGACGTGCCGGAGCCGGGCACGCTGGAGCGGCTGATGGGCTACCCGGTCACGGTGGGCATGGCCACCGCAGGCTTGGTGATTGCGCACCGCGTGCACCGGCACCGCAAGGAGGTCCGGGCGCGGGCTGCGGTCAGCTAGCTGCCTTCGGCTTCCGGGTACCGAGGACGACTGCGGCAGCGCCCGCGAGCAGGTTCAGGACCAGCAGGACCCAGCCGGCAACGGTGAGGCCGGATGCAAGGGCAACCTGGCCGGCGTCGGGTGTTTCTGCTCCCAGCATGCCGTCGATAGCCACGTTTGCCCAGAGCCGCACCACGACGAAGAGCAGCGGGAGAGCCCAAAGCGCCCAGCGCAGCGCCTTCCGGCCAACGTTCGTGCCGATCAGCAGCAGCCACGTGAACCCGAAGATCAGCGGAAACAGGGTGCCCGCCGTCTTGTGCACGTAGTTGAGCTGACCAAGGGCGTCCGCGTCCATGGCGGCCTGCAGCGTGCCGACGTAGGAGGGGTCGAAACCGCCAATGAGGGAGTCCGGCATGGCCAGGCCGCCGGAGAGTTGCCGGAGCTGGTCCAGGGTCAGCAGGTGCAGGTACCAGAAAAGGAACAGGCTGGCCACGACGCCCGCGATGAGGATGAGGTTGCTGTTGCTTTGGGCTTTTTGCGGGGTACGGGCCGTGGTGGGGTTCACCACGGGCGGGAGGTGGTGCTGGGGTACCGCCGCCCTGGAACCGTGCTTCTTGATCCGCTGGGCAGGTGTCTTGGCCATGGCACCATTATCGCGCCCCATAAACTGAAGCCATGACCATTGGCCGGCACAGCGCTGTTGAACTTGACCCTTCACTTGACGACTATCAGCTTGCGGCCGCCTTGGTGCGCGAGGCCGGCCAATTGGCGCTCCTGATGCGGATGGCAGGCCTGCAGTCGCAGCAGAAGACGTCCATCTCGGATGTCGTGACAGCGGCCGACCATGCAGCGGAAGCCTATGTCCTGGAGCAGCTGCAGCGCTGCCGGCCCCAGGACGGCATCCTGGGTGAGGAAGGCGCGTCCGTGCAGGGCAGCAGCGGCCGCACCTGGGTGATTGATCCCGTGGACGGCACCTACAACTTCCTGCACGGCTCCACATACTGGTGCTCGGCCATCGCCCTGAAAGACCAGTCCGACGTGGTGCTGGGCGCCATCTTCCAGCCGGAGGAGGACAAGCTCTGGCTGGGTGGACGGTCGCACCCCGCCACCCTGAACGGCGAACAGCTGACGGTTTTCCACGACAACAGGGGAGAGCGGAACGCGACCGCCGTTGCCGAGCTGGGGGCGGCCACCTATATCCACCCCAGCTGGCTGATGGACCCCCTCTGCGCCATGCCCTGGCATGCGGCGGCAACATCGGCCGCTGCCCTGCGGATGCTCGGCTCCGGCTCCTGCGACCTTGGCAGGGTAGCGGATGGGCAGATCGGCTGCTGGTTCCAGCACAGCTGCCCGGAATGGGACTGGCTGCCCGGCAAAGCGATCGTGCGGGCCGCCGGAGGTGCTGTGGACACCGTGCGCGTGAACGGGCTGGAATGGTTCATGGCAGGAGGCGCGACGGCGGTACGCGAGTTGCGTGCGGCCCTCGCGTCAGGTTCGGTGGCCTAGGGGCATGCCACAGCCCAGGCACGGCACGCACCCCTCAGCGCTATGTGGATAAAGCGCCGTAATCCACAGCCTGGAACTGGGTGTCGGCCCCACCGCCTAGACTTGTAGGCACCATGGATATGTTGTTTGACCCGTACTCTGACGGACCGTTCAAGGCCGCTTCCGCAGCGGCTTCCCGCACCAAGTCGCGCCCTGACGGCGCTACGGCGGCTGGTCCTGGCGGTTCTGCGCCCTGGGAGAACCGGCCAGGTGCGGGCCTTGCGGGCAGCAACCACGAGCCTGATGCTCAGCACGGGGAGGGGCATCGCCACGGCAATCGCAGGCCGGATGCAGCCCAGCTCCTGGAGGGGTTGAACCCGCAGCAGGAAGAAGCGGTCAAACACGTCGGGCCCGCCCTGCTGATCGTGGCCGGCGCCGGTTCGGGCAAGACCCGTGTGCTTAGCAACAGGATCGCCTACCTGATCGCCACCGGACGTGCCCACCACGGCGAAATCCTGGCCATCACCTTCACGAACAAGGCCGCGGCGGAAATGCGGGAACGCATCGAAAAGCTCGTGGGCGGACGTGCCAAGATCATGTGGATTTCCACGTTCCATTCATCCTGCGTCCGCATCCTTCGGCAGGAGGCGGCAAATGTCGGCCTGAAGTCGAACTTCTCCATCTACGACTCCGCGGACTCGCTCCGGCTCGTCACCCAAGTATCCAAAGCCCTGGACCTGGATCCCAAGAAGTTCGCACCCAAGGCCATCCAGCACAAGATTTCCGCCTTGAAGAACGAACTCATCGATGCTGACTCGTACGCCTCTGCCGCGAACTACAACGACCCTTTCGAGCAGGCCGTAGCCGATGTCTTCAAGGGCTATACCCAGCGGCTGCGCCAGGCGAACGCCATGGACTTTGACGACCTCATCGCGGAGACCGTCTACATGTTCCGGGCTTTCCCCGCGCTTGCTGAGTCCTACCGGCGCCGGTTCAGGCATGTGCTTGTGGACGAATACCAGGACACCAACCATGCCCAGTACGCGCTGGTCCGGGAAATCGTGGGGGAAGGTCCGGGTGCGTCAGAGCTGACGGTCGTGGGTGATTCCGATCAGTCCATCTACGCATTCCGCGGCGCCGACATCCGCAACATCGTCGAGTTCGAAAAGGACTATCCCGAGGCCCGGACCATCAAGCTGGAGCAGAATTACCGTTCCACCCAGAACATTCTCAGCGCAGCGAACTCCGTCATCTCAAGGAACCCGAACCGTCCCGAGAAGCGGCTGTGGACGGCGGAGGGGGACGGCCACAAAATCATCGGTTATGTGGGCGAGAACGAGCACGACGAAGCCCAGTTCATCGCCAAGGAGATTGACCGGCTCCAGGACGAAGACAACCTCCGTCCCGGCGATGTCGCTATTTTCTACCGCACCAATGCCCAGTCCCGCTCCATCGAAGACGTCCTGGTCCGCGTGGGCCTGCCCTACAAGGTGGTGGGCGGCACGCGCTTCTACGAGCGCAAGGAGATCAAGGACGCCCTCGCCTACCTGCGCGTCCTGGTCAACCCGGACGACGACGTCAACCTCCGCCGGGTGCTTAACGAACCGAAAAGGGGCATCGGAGACCGGGCCGAAGGCGCCGTAGCGGCACTGGCCCAGCGCGAGCGGACCTCCTTTATGGACGCTGCACGCCGTGCTGACCAGGCTCCGGGAATGGCAACCCGGTCCGTGAACGCCGTCCTCGGTTTTGTGAAGCTGCTGGATGACCTCGCCGAGGTGGCTGCCGGTTCAGGCGCCGCGGCGGCATTGGAGGCAGTCCTGGAGCAGACCGGCTACCTTGCCGCGCTGCGCTCCAGCACTGACCCGCAGGACGAGTCGCGGGTGGAAAACCTGGCGGAACTCGTCGCCGTCGTCCGTGAGTATGAGCAGGAGAACCCGGAAGGGTCGCTGGGCGCCTTCCTGGAACAGGTCTCGCTGGTGGCAGACGCAGACCAGATCCCTGACGCGCCGGGAGCAGACATTGATGCCGCCGTGGCGGAAGCCAAACGGCTGGGCGTAGTCACGCTGATGACACTGCACACCGCGAAGGGCCTCGAGTTCCCGGTGGTGTTCCTGACCGGCATGGAACACGGACTGTTTCCGCATCAGCGCTCAGCCACGGACCCCAAGGAACTGGCCGAGGAACGCCGGCTTGCCTATGTGGGCCTAACCCGCGCGCGGAAACGGCTCTATGTCACCCGCTCCGAGGTCCGCAGCATGTGGGGGCAGAGCCAGTACAACCCGGCCAGCCAGTTCCTCGAGGAGATTCCCGCCGAACTCCTGGAGTGGAAGCGCGAAGGGACCAGCAGGCAGGGCGGCTGGGGGAGCAGCGGTTCCATCGGCTCCAACCGCTACAGCGGGTCCTTCTGGGGCGCGGGAACCGCGCGCGGTGCGTCGGCTGATGCCTCGGCCGGCTTCAATGCGGATGTTCCCGCCGCCATCGCGCGGAACCGCGTTCAGCCGCAAAAGGAAATTGTGGCGGTCAGCGTTGGGGACAAGGTCAACCACACCAGCTTCGGCAACGGAACAGTCCTGGCGCTTGAGGGAGCGGGGGACAAGACAGTGGCCAAGGTGAAGTTCGACGTCGGCGAGAAGCGGCTGCTGCTGCGCTACGCCCCGCTGACAAAGCTCGATGCCTGACAGTCGCATAAGCCGCTCACCCCTTCACGGGCAAGGAACCATACCCCTTGCCGGTGCCGGGGCCCAGGGCTAAGGTTCAGGGACCGTCCCGCAGCAGCCGCAGGACCAGTCGGAGCAGGTCCAATGAAAATCCTTTTCGCCAGCCAGGCAATAGACGGGCATTTCAATCCCATGACGGGTGTTGCCGTATGCCTCAAAGAACGCGGCCATGAAGTCGCGTGGTACACCGGTCCTGTCTTCAGCCAAAAACTCCGGGAACTGGACGTTCCGCTCATGCCTTTCAAGCGGGCCATTGAGCACCGGGCGGACAACCTGTTCGAGCTGTACCCCGAACGCGCCAAGCTCAAAGGCCCGCGGGCTATCGGGTTCGACGGGGAAAAGATCTTCGCCAGTAACGTCAGCAACTTCTTCGAGGACATCCGCGAACTGGAACAGGACTTCTCCTTTGACGTGGCCGTGGTTGACAGCTCCATGTTTGTCCACCGCCTCGTCGCGCACCTGATGGGTAAACCGCTGGTGAACTTCGTTGCCATTCCCAACATGGAAAGCGACCCGCAGGTACCCCCGCTCTTTTTCGGTTTCAAACCCCCTCGCAACGCGGTGGAGAGATCCGTCCAGGCCGCCGCAGGCGTCCTGTCCGATAAGGTGATTCTTCGGCCCGCCGGCCTCAGCTACCGCCGCCAGCTTGCCGTTTACGGCCAGAACGTCCCCAAGCGCGGTCGGCTGACGGACGAGCCCTACAAGACTTCAAAGGCAGTGATCCAGACCGGGCCGGAAGCGCTGGACTTCCCGCGGCGGAACAGGAATCCCGCGGTGCATTATGTGGGGGCACTCCTGCCCTGCAGGCTGCCGGGAACTCCAGCGCAGGCATCCGGTGATGAGGCGCAGGTGGCGGACCCGTGGCCGCAGTACCCGCGCACGTTGCTGGTGACCCAGGGAACGGTGGACAACGTGGACCAGGACAAGCTCATTGTTCCGGCGCTGGAGGCGGTAAAGGACATGGACGCCTTGGTGATCGTTGCCACCGGTGGGCGTGGAACAGAAGCCCTCAAGTCCCGCTACCCGCAGCCCAACATTGTTGTCCGCGATTTCGTGGATTTCGAGAATGTCCTGGATTTCACGGACGTCTTCATCACCAACGGCGGCTTTGGCGGAGTGCAGCTCAGCCTGTCCAAGGGAGTGCCCATGGTGGTGTCCGGAATCAACGAGGGCAAGAGCGACGTCAACGCCCGGGTGGAGTATGCGGGCGTTGGTATCAGCCTTAAAACCGAACGGCCCAGACCATCCCGGATCGCCAAAGCAGTGCGCGAAATTCTCTCGGATCCTGCCTGGCGGGCCCGGGCAGGGAACATGCGTGACCAGTTTGCCGCCGGGGATCCCGCCGCTGTTGCTGCCGGCGTCGTAGAAAAGGCGGCCGGCCTGCGGGCGGAATGAAGGCCGCGGTGAAGCATAATGGAGCCCATGCGACGGACTGTTTGGGGGATGCTCGCCGCCCTTTTCCTGCTGGGTGCCACAGGGTGCGCGGTGACGGTGGAAGACCGCGGGTATGTGGCACCGCCGCCGCTGCCACCAATGGAACAGCTGGAGCAGGCAGCGCTGGTTGACCCGGAGGACTACTCCGGCGGAGCTGATGGCGTTGTTTCGTTCATCACGGCAGACCGCACTGTGGCATGCTCCCTCACGGCTGCCCGCGGGCCGCACATCAACCTTCCCTATGAGCAGAACAGCTTCAGCGACAGCGAAAACAACAAGCTGGCCATTGTGCCGGTGGCCCACTGCGAACTGGCCAGGTACCCCAAGCCGCAAACGGAAGACGTGGCAGACGACTGTGCGGCAACGAACCTCGGCTACCTGGGCGGCGTTGCGCTGCTGACGCCTGACGCCGCTACGTATGGCGAGTGCCGTTCCGGCGTCACACAAATGGAAGCAGCGTACGGCCCCCGGGGCAGCAAGGCAGGACCGCTGGCGCAGCTGACTGTCCTGGCGGACGGGAAAATCCTCGAACGCAACGGGCTGCGCTGCTCTGCCTATAACGGCGGCGTAGCGTGCGGAAACGTGTCCGCAGGGGTCGGTTTCTTCGTGTCGCCGGATCATTACGAACTGATCGCAGGACCGGCCGCAAACCCCCCGGCGGCGACGGCAGGAGCCTCAAAAACCCCGTAATTCCGCGGTTTTTCTACGCTTCATAGAATAGTGTCCTTACTCACATAAGGGGTAGTCTGGGACGGGCCGGTCCTCCCAAAGGACTAGAGTTCCCAGTGGAGCATCACGCCGCGTGGCTCGTTTCCGACAGGCCGCCGGTGCGTGCAATTCCGCAGCCCGGTCATCGTCTTGCGATGGTGTCCGACTGTACAGAAACTACTTCGACGTAGAAGGACACTAAACCGTGGACCTGTTTGAATACCAGGCGCGCGATATGTTCGAGGCGCACGGTGTACCCGTGCTTGCTGGCATCGTGGCGTACACCCCAGAAGAAGCAAAGGCAGCTGCCGAGAAGATCGGCGGCGTTACTGTCGTTAAAGCACAGGTCAAGGCTGGCGGCCGCGGCAAGGCCGGCGGCGTCAAGGTGGCAAAGTCCGCGGATGAGGCACTTGAACACGCCACCAACATCCTGGGCATGGACATCAAGGGCCACACCGTCAAAAAGGTGATGATTGCCCAGGGTGCGGACATTGCCGAGGAGTACTACTTCTCCGTCCTGCTGGACCGGGCCAACCGCAACTACCTGGCCATGTGCTCGGTTGAGGGCGGCATGGAAATCGAACAGCTCGCCGTCGAACGCCCCGAGGCGCTCGCCAAGATCGCCATCGACCCCGCCGTGGGCATCGACCAGGCAAAGGCCGACGAAATCGTCGCAGCCGCAGGCTTCGCTGAGGAACTCCGCGGCAAGGTCGCCGCAGTGATCCTCAAGCTCTGGGACGTCTTCAAGAAGGAAGACGCGACCCTGGTGGAGGTCAACCCGCTGGTCAAGACCGGCGCCGGCGAAATCGTCGCCCTCGACGGCAAGGTCTCGCTCGACGAGAACGCCGAGTTCCGCCACGCAAAGCACGCCCTCCTCGAGGACAAGGACGCTGCTGACCCGCTTGAGGCCAAGGCAAAGGCGCAGGACCTCAACTACGTCAAGCTCGACGGCGAAGTGGGCATTATCGGCAACGGTGCAGGCCTGGTGATGTCCACCCTGGACGTCGTCGCCTACGCCGGGGAGAACCACGGCAACGTGAAGCCCGCCAACTTCCTGGACATCGGTGGTGGAGCATCCGCAGAGGTCATGGCCGCCGGCCTGGACGTCATCCTCGGCGATGAGCAGGTCAAGTCCGTCTTCGTGAACGTCTTCGGCGGCATCACCGCCTGTGACGCGGTAGCCAAGGGCATCGTCGGTGCATTGGCCGAACTGGGCCACTCCGCGAACAAGCCGCTGGTAGTCCGCCTTGACGGCAACAACGTTGAGGAAGGCCGCCGCATCCTGGTCGAGGCGAACCACCCGCTGGTTACCCTGGCCGCAACCATGGACGAGGGCGCCGACAAGGCAGCCGAGCTCGCCAACGCAGCTAAGTAAAGGGACGCACCATGTCTATCTATCTGAACAAGGACTCCAAGGTCATCGTCCAGGGCATCACCGGCGGCGAAGGCACCAAGCACACCGCCCTGATGCTCAAGGCCGGCACCAACATCGTGGGCGGCGTCAACGCCCGCAAGGCCGGCACCACCGTCCTGCACGGCGACAAGGAAATCACCGTCTTCGGCACCGTCAAGGAAGCCATGGCGGAAACCGGCGCTGATGTCTCCATCGTCTTCGTGCCGCCGGCATTCACCAAGAGCGCCGTTGTCGAAGCCATCGAGGCCGGCATCGGCCTGGTCGTCGTGATCACCGAAGGCGTGCCGGTCCAGGACTCCGCCGAGTTCTGGGCGCTGGCCCAGTCCAAGGTGGACGCCGACGGCAACCAGGTCACCCGCATCATCGGACCGAACTGCCCCGGCATCATCACCCCCGGCGAGGCGCTGGTCGGCATTACCCCGGCCAACATCACGGGCAAGGGTCCCATCGGCCTGGTTTCCAAGTCCGGAACCCTGACCTACCAGATGATGTACGAACTGCGGGACCTGGGCTTCTCCACCGCCATCGGCATCGGCGGCGACCCCATCATCGGCACCACGCACATTGACGCCCTGGCGGCGTTCGAGGCTGACCCCGAGACCAAGGCGATCGTGATGATCGGCGAAATCGGCGGCGACGCCGAAGAGCGTGCAGCCGACTTCATCAAGGCCAACGTCACCAAACCGGTCGTCGGCTACGTTGCCGGCTTCACCGCTCCCGAAGGCAAGACCATGGGTCACGCCGGGGCCATCGTTTCCGGTTCCGCCGGAACCGCCCAGGCCAAGAAGGAAGCCCTGGAAGCCGCTGGCGTGAAGGTCGGCAAGACGCCGTCCGAAACCGCCAAGCTGCTGCGCGAAGTTTACGCAGCGCTCTAACTCCCAGTAACAAACAACGCGGGGTCACTCCCGGCCCGATCCATCCCCTGGATTGGGCGCGGAGTGACCCCGCGTTGCTGTTTAACGTACGACTTAACGTACGACGACGGGAGGTCACCTTTCCCAGCGAAAGGTGACCTCCCGTCGTCGTACTTTTTGCCTGTCAGACCTTGGCTCCGCTGAGGAGTTCGTCCAGCCGCTCGTAGCCCTCGCTCATGCCGCCTTCCATTCCGGACTGGGCCATCCCGTCCCGCGCCTCCTGGCTGGGGTAGACGGAGTGGCCCCGCAGGCGGCACCGTCCATTGCCGAGGTCCTCGAAGGTCATGAATTCCAGGCTCACCACGTCCGGGTAGCCGCCGAACTCAAAGGTCTGGATGGCGAATTCGTTCTCGCGGACCGTGTGGAAGACGCCCCTGAACTCGTAGGGCACCCCTTCGGGCCCGGTGTGCAGGTAGCTGTAGCTGCCGCCGGTCCGGAAATCGTAGTGGTCGATTTCCATCTTGTAGCCCCGCGGGCCCAGCCACTGGACGATCAGGTCCGGTTCCTTGTGGGCCCGGAAGACGTCCGCGACGGGGAAATCAAACTCGCGCTCGTAGTCGATGAAGGGGACGCCCTCAGGAACGCTGAGTTTCAGGGAATTACTCATGATGACTCCTTGGAGATGGATCGCTGCTGGCCGCAGCATTTGATCTAAGTACGGCGTCGAGGCTCCGGAATTGCCCTTCGCGGACCAGCCTGTACTGGTCGATCCAGGCTGTCAGCGCCTCAAGCCGCGCCGGGTTCAGGTGGACGGGCCGGCGCTGCGCATCCCTGGTCCGGGTGACCAGTCCCGCCTGCTCGAGTACCTGGATATGTTTTGAGACCGCCTGCTTGGAGATCTCAAACGGTTCCGCCAATTCGTTCACGGTGGCCGGGCCCCGGCTGAGCCGGGCGATGATGCTCCGCCGCACGGGATCGGCCAAGGCCATGAAGGCCGAGTCCAAGGCTGCGCTTTCGGAGATCATCAGGGCCCTTCCTTATTCAACCTTTTCTTTTATCAACCTTTAGGTTGTTTAAGTCTATGCCTGTTCCGGCGGCTGTTCAAGATCCCCAGAGGCGCTCTTGCCGCAGCTTGAAGAACTTTGTTAGTATGTCAGTACAAACTTTCAAAGGAGAGACAGTGCCACTCGTTCGTATCGATGTAAATCTGGGCCGCAGCCGGGAGGACCTGCAGCAGTTGAGCCGGGGAATCCACGACGCCATCCTTGCTGAATACGGCATCCCGGAGCGCGACTACTTCCACATCCTCACCGAGCATCCCGCCGGGCAGATCTTTGCCCAGGATGCCGGACTCGGTTTTGAGCGGACAAGTGGTGTGGTGATGATCCAGATCTTTACCCAGGGTGGACGGTCGCAGGAGGCAAAGCAGCGCCTCTTTGCCGCCGTGGCGGACAAGCTCGGTGAGGTGGGGATCGCCGGCGAGGACGTGTTCATTGGCTACGTGGAGAACACCGCCGGCGACTGGTCCTTCGGCTTTGGCCGCGCCCAGTACGTTACCGGCGAGCTGGCTGTACCCCGGAAGTAGGGCGTCGTCTTCTGCTCGCGGGACCCTTCCGGCTCCCCCTGGGGAGCCCAAAACTGCCGCTATGGCAACTTGTAAACATGTCAGTACAAACCTTTGACAGGACATTGATTCTAGGGCAAAGTAGTGGGTGTGACCCCGCTCATGGAGGGGCCAGCCAGGCACCGGAGCTCTAGCTGTTTGAGGTAAGAGTTCAAACTAGAAAGGTCCGCAAATACCGTGACCCACGAACTGCTCACGATCGGGCGCATCAGCGTTGATATCTACCCGAACGACATTGGGGTGGACCTGGAGGACGTGACGTCCTTCGGCAAGTACCTCGGCGGATCGCCGTCGAACGTTGCGGTAGCGGCCGCCCGGCATGGCCGCCGGACCGGGGTGATTACCCGTACCGGTGACGACGCTTTCGGCAAGTACCTCCACAGGGAACTGAAGAAGTTCAACGTTGACGACACCTTCGTCACCCCGGTCAGGGAATGGCCCACCGCGGTGACGTTCTGTGCGATTAAGCCGGCTACGGACGAGTTCCCGCTCTACTTTTACGGGCGTTTCCCTACCGCCCCGGATCTGCAGATCAAGGCCGAAGAGCTTGACCTGGACGCTATCCGCGACGCGCGGATCTTCTGGTCCACCGTGACCGGCCTGTGCCAGGATCCCAGCCGAAGCGCGCACATTGCCGCTCATGAGGCCCGCCCGCGCGCCGGCCTCAAGGAAGGCCAGTTCACCATCCTGGACCTGGACTACCGGCCCATGTTCTGGGCCTCCGAAGAGGAAGCCCGGGAACAGGTCGGCCGGATCCTGCCGCACGTGACCGTGGCGATTGGCAACGACAAGGAATGCGCGGTGGCCGTTGGGGAGGGGACGCCTGATGAGCAGGCTGACCGGCTCCTGGCGGCCGGTGTTGAGATCGCCGTCGTGAAGCTTGGCGCCGAGGGTGTGATGGCCAAGACCCGCACGGAGCGTGTTGTTTCTGCGCCGGTACCGGTGGAAACCGTCAACGGCCTGGGTGCCGGCGATTCCTTCGGCGGCGCCTTCTGCCACGGCCTGCTCTCGGGCTGGCCGCTTGCCCGGGTCCTGGATTATGCCAACGCCGCAGGCGCGATCGTCGCGTCCCGGCTTTCCTGCGCCGACGCGATGCCGACGCCGGAGGAGGTCACCTCGCTGCTTGCCGAACGCGGCCGCCTGGCTCCTGGTCAGCTTGCCACCGAAGGAGCAGCGCTGTGACCCTCACGCCCCTCGCCTCGAACAATGCCGTGGACGACGACCCCCGCCGTTATGCCCACTTGAGCACCATCCGGCTTGAAGACCCGGACGCCATAGCCCGGGCCGCGAAGGCGCGGCGCCGCCACCCCGGCCTGAAATACGGCAAGCAGAACTTCATTGTGGCTGCGGACCACCCCGCGCGCGGCGCCCTTGCCGTCGGTTCGGATCCCGTGGCCATGGCAGACCGCCGGCAGTTGCTGGACCGGCTGCAGATTGCGCTGGCCAACCCGGCCGTGGACGGTGTGCTTGCCTCGCCGGACATCATGGACGACCTGCTCCTGCTGGGTGCGCTGGACGGAAAACTCGTTTTTGGCTCGATGAACCGCGGCGGGCTCGCGGGCCTGGTCAACGAATTCGATGACCGTTTCACCGGGCACACGGCTGCTGCCCTGGAAGCGCTTGGTGCCGATGGCGGCAAGATGCTGACGCGCATCTGCCTGGGGGACCCGGATACGGTCGTCACCCTCGAGGCAACGGCCAGGGCCATCGATTCGCTTGCCGAGCGTAAGCTGATCGCCATGGTGGAGCCGTTCCTGTCGGTCCGGGAAAACGGCCGCGTCCGGAACGACCTCTCAACGGACGCCGTGATCAAGTCCATCGCCATTGCCGAGGGTCTGGGCTCCACCAGTGCCTACACGTGGATGAAGCTTCCCGTTGTTGCAAACATGGAACGGGTCATGGCAGCTACCACCATGCCCACCGTCCTGCTGGGCGGGGACCCGGACAGCAGCCAGGACGAGGTCTTCGCAAGCTGGCAGGCAGCCCTCGCGCTGCCCGGGGTGCAGGGCCTCACAGTGGGACGGACCCTCCTGTACCCGGCCGACGGCGATGTTGCCGGCGCCGTTGCCACCGCCGCCTCGCTGCTGAACCACACCACCCCAAACCGAACCGAAGAAGTATCGGAGTAGCCTCCCCATGGGAACAACATCAGGAACTGCAACGCGCAGAATGACGGTCGCCCAGGCCGTGGTGGAATACCTTTCCAAGCAGTACACGGTGGACTCCGTTGGCGGCGTTGAGTACCGCGAGCGGCTGATTCCGGGGACCTTTGGCATCTTCGGGCACGGGAACGTGGCCGGTGTGGGCCAGGCGCTGAAGCAGTACCAGCAGCTGGACCCGGCCATCATGCCCTACTACCAGGGCCGGAACGAGCAGGCCCAGGTGCACCAGGCCGTGGGGTATGCCCGGCACACCCGCCGCCGACAGACCTTCGCGGTCAGCACCTCGATCGGTCCGGGTTCCTCGAACCTGCTGACCGGTGCCGCCCTGGCCACCACGAACCGGCTGCCGGTGCTGCTGCTGCCGTCCGACACGTTCGCCACCCGTGCCGCGGATCCGGTGCTGCAGCAGCTGGAGCAGCCTTACGCGTACGACCTGACCGTGAACGATGCGTTCCGGCCGCTGTCCAAGTTCTTTGACCGGGTGACCCGGCCGGAGCAGCTGTTCTCCGCGTTCCACCACGGCCTGCGCGTCCTGACGGACCCGGCAGAGACCGGCGCGGTGACCATTTCGCTGCCGCAGGATGTCCAGGCCGAGGCGTTTGACGTGCCTGCGGAGTTCCTGGCCGAGCGGGAGTGGCGGATCCGCCGCCCGGACGCGGACGACGACGACATCGCCCGCGCCGCAGCGGCGATCCGTGCCGCGAAGCGCCCGCTGATCATCGCCGGCGGCGGCGTCCTGTACGCCTACGCCAACGACGAACTCGCGAAGCTCGTGGAGCTGACGGGCATCCCGGTGGGCAACACGCAGGCGGGCGTCGGCGTCCTGCCCTGGGACCACACGTTCTCCCTGGGGGCGATTGGTTCCACGGGGACGACGGCGGCGAACGCCATCGCTGCCGAGGCGGACCTGATCATCGGCATCGGCACCCGGTACGAGGACTTCACCACCGCGTCCCGCACGGCCTTCCAGAACCCGGACGTACGGTTCGTCAACATCAACGTCGCCCCGATCGACGCGTACAAGCACGGCACCACGCTGCCGATCGTGGCCGACGCCCGCAAGGCACTGGTGAAGCTCAACGCAGCTTTGGGTGGCTACCGGGTGGGTGCGGACCTGGAACAGAAAATCAAGGCTGAGAAGAAGCGCTGGGACGCCACCGTGGACGAGGCCTTCGACACGCGCTATACCCCGCTGCCGGCGCAGAACGAGATCATCGGCGCAACCTCCCGGGCCATGGACGCGCAGGATGTTGTGATCTGTGCGGCCGGTTCCCTGCCCGGTGACCTGCACAAGATGTGGCGGGTCCGGGACCCGTTCGGCTACCACGTGGAATACGCGTACTCCTGCATGGGCTACGAAATCCCGGGCGGCCTCGGCGTCAAGCGCGCGGCGCTGGCGGAAGCCGCCAAAGGCGGAACCCGGCGCGACGTCGTCGTCATGGTGGGGGACGGCTCCTACCTGATGATGCACACCGAACTGGTCACCGCCGTCGCCGAACGCATCAAACTGATCGTGGTGCTGATCCAGAACCACGGCTACGCCTCCATCGGCTCGCTCTCCGAGATGCTCGGCTCACAGCGTTTCGGCACCCAGTACCGGGCCCTGGACGAAGAACAGCACAGCTTCGACGAAGGCGAGACCCTGCCCGTGGACCTGGCCCTGAACGCCGAGTCCCTGGGCGTGAAGGTCATCCGGATCGAACCGGGGGAGAAGGTCATCGCCGAACTCGAACAGGCCATCCGCGACGCCAAGGCCGCCCCGGAACGCGGCGGCCCCATCCTGATCCACGTCGAATCCGACCCGCTGCTGGACGCCCCGTCCTCCGAGTCCTGGTGGGACGTTCCCGTCTCCCAGGTATCAGAACTGGACTCGACGAAAGCGGCCTACCAGACCTACACCGACCACAAAGCCCGCCAGCGCAAACTGCTCGGCTGACACTCCACCCCGGCACAGCCACAGACCAAGGAAGTCCACACATGTCAACGACGACCACCACTGTCATCAACCACTTCATCAACGGCGCCGAGACCGCCGGCGAGGGCGACCGCACCACCAACGTCTACAACCCGGCCACCGGCCAGGTCAGCGCAGAGCTGCGGCTGGCGAACCGGGCGGACCTAAACGCCACCGTTGCGGCCGCCCGCAAGGCCGCCGATACCTGGGGCGACATCTCCCTGGCCAAGCGCACCGCCGTGCTGTTCAAGTTCCGCGAGCTCGTCGCCTCACACATCGATGAGCTCGCCCAGCTGATCACGGCCGAGCACGGCAAGGTCCTCTCCGACGCCAAGGGCGAGATCGGCCGCGGCCTGGAAGTCATCGAATACGCGTGCGGCATCCCCACCCTGCTCAAGGGCGACTACTCGGACCAGGTCTCCACCGGCATCGACGTCTTCAACTTCCGCGAACCCCTTGGCGTGGTCGCCGGCATCACCCCGTTCAACTTCCCGGTGATGGTCCCGCTGTGGATGGCCCCGATGGCGATCGCCACCGGCAACGCGTTCATCCTCAAGCCCTCCGAACGCGACCCCTCCGCCTCCATGCTCCTGGCCAAGCTCTGGAAGCAGGCCGGCCTGCCCGACGGCGTGTTCCAGGTCCTGCACGGCGACAAGGAAACCGTGGACGGGCTCCTGACCCACCCGGACGTGGACGGCATCTCCTTCGTCGGCTCCACCCCGATCGCCCAGTACGTCCACGAGACTGCCACCAAGCACGGCAAGCGCGTCCAGGCCCTGGGCGGGGCGAAGAACCACGCCATCGTCATGCCCGACGCCGACCTGGACAACGCCGCGGACCACCTCGCCGCCGCCGCGTTCGGCTCCGCCGGCGAACGCTGCATGGCCATCTCCGTCGCCGTCGCCGTCGCGGACGCAGCCGACCTGATCGTCAAGAAGGTCGAAGAACGCGCCCTGGCCGTGAAGGTCAACAACGGCACCGAGCCCGACGCCGAAATGGGCCCGGTGATCACCCCCGCCTCCAAGGAACGCATCGTCCGGATCGTCACCGAAGCCGAACAGGCCGGCGCCGCCATGGTCGTTGACGGCCGCGACCTCGTGGTCCCCGGCCACGAGGACGGCTTCTGGGTAGGCCCCACCGTCATCGACCACGTCAGGACCGAAATGACCGCCTACACCGAGGAAATCTTCGGACCGGTCCTCGTCGTGGTCCGCGTTGACAGCCTCGAGGACGGCATCAACCTCATCAACGCCAACCCGTACGGCAACGGCACCGCCATCTTCACCTCCTCAGGCGCCGCAGCCCGCAAGTTCCAGCGCTCGGTGACCGTCGGCATGATCGGCATCAACGTGCCCCTGCCCGTTCCCGTGGCTTACCACTCCTTCGGCGGCTGGAAGGCATCCCTCTTCGGCGACAAGCACATCTACGGCCCCGAGGGCGTCTCCTTCTACACCCGCGGCAAAGTGGTCACCTCACGCTGGCCCGAAACCCACCACGCCTCCGGCGCCTCCTACAACTTCCCGTCCAACTAGTCCCACCCGACAACCACCATCGACTGCTCCGTACCCGCCGTTTTGAGCGTCCAAAACGACACCTGCGGAGCAATCGATGAGGAGGAACGCACAATGACTGAGAACAAACTGATCATCGGCACCGCGCCGGACTCCTGGGGCGTCTGGTTCCCGGACGACCCCAAGCAGACGCCGTGGGAACGGTTCCTCGACGAGGTTGCCGAATCCGGCTACAAGTGGATCGAACTGGGCCCTTACGGGTACCTTCCCACCGACCCCGCGCGGCTGGCCGAGGAGCTCAAGAAGCGCGACCTCAAGATCTCCGCCGGTACTGTGTTCACCGCTTTCCACCGCGGACTGGACCAGTGGGAAACCGCGTGGGAGCCCGCCCGGAAGGTTGCCGAACTGACTGCAGCCATGGGCGGCGAGCACATCGTGGTCATCCCTGCCATGTGGCGCGATGACGTTACCGGCGAGGCAGTGGAAAGCGGCACCCTGAACGACAAGGCCTGGGGCGACCTCTTTGAGGGTCACAACCGCCTGGGCAAGACGCTCCTGGAGGACTTCGGCCTGAAGCAGCAGTTCCATTCCCACGCAGATTCCCACGTGGGGGCCCAGGAGGACATCGAAACCTTGCTGGCTGCGACTGACCCGAAGTATGTGAACCTTTGCCTGGATACGGGCCATGCCGAGTACTGCGGCGCATCAAGCCTGGAGCTCATCAAGAACTACCCGGACCGGATCGGCTACCTGCACCTGAAGCAGATCAACCCGGAGATCCTCAAGAAGGTCAACGAGGAAAACATGAGCTGGGCTGCCGCCAACCTGGCAGGCGTTATGACCGAGCCGCCGAACGGCCTGCCCGACCTCCGCGCCGTTATCGAAGCGGTCGAGGGCCTCAACCGCCCCATCTTCGGCATCGTGGAGCAGGACATGTACCCGGTGGCCTTCGACGTGCCCATGCCGATCGCCAAGCGCACCCGCAACTACCTGCTGTCCTGCGGTTCCCGAACCACCGTCAACTGACAACAAGACAGCCCGCATCCGTTACAGACACAGAAGGACGAAACAATGACTCAAAACCTCCGCGTCGCCGTCATCGGCGCCGGGCGCATGGGCGCCGACCACATCCAGCGGCTCAACACCCGCATCCACGGTGCCGAGGTTGCCGCCGTCGTCGACGTTGACCTGGCCCGTGCCCAGGCGGCCGTTGAAGGCATTCCGGGAGCCGTTGCCCTTGCTGACGCCGAGGAAGCGCTCAACAACGGCGACGTCAATGCAGTACTCATTGCCACCCCTGGTTTCCTGCACGAGGACATCCTGCTCAAGGCCGTTGCCAAGGACATCCCCATCCTTTGCGAGAAGCCGCTGACCCCGGATGCCGAGTCCTCCTGGAAGATCGTCCAGGCCGAGGTTGCACTGGGGCACAAGCGCATCCAGGTCGGCTTCATGCGCCGGTTCGACGCCGAATATGCAGCCCTTGGCCAGATCATCCGGAACCACGAACTGGGTGAACTGCTGATGCTGCACCACCAGCACCGCAACCCCACCACGCCGGCCGGCTTCACCAACGAGATGCTGATCAACGACTCCGTTGTGCACGAGTTCGACGCCATCAGGTACTTCACTGGCGAGGAGATCACCAGCGTCCAGGTCCGCCTGGGCAAGGCGACCAAGAACGCGCCCGCGGGCCAGCACGACCCCCAGCACGTCCTGCTGGAGACCGAGTCGGGTGTCCTGGCCGACGTCGAAATCTACGTGAATGCCAAGTTCGGCTACGAAGTGGCCACCCAGGCTTCCTTCGAAGAGGGCATCGTCAGCATCGGAGGAGACAAGGGCCCGTACACCCGGAGCGCCGGCCGCTGGGGCGGCAACGTCACCCCCGGCTTCGAGGAGCGTTTCGGTGCGGCATACGACGTCGAAATCCAGTCATGGGTGGACGCGGCACTTAAGGGCGAGATCGGCGGTCCCACGGCCTGGGACGGTTACGCCACCGCAGCCTGCTGTGAAGCAGGCGTCGAGGCGCAGAAGAACGGCGAAAAGGTGGCCGTGAAGCTTGCCCCCAAGCCGGACCTCTACAAGTAGGACAGAAAGGGGATGGAGCGATCCGTCCCCTTTTCCGTCTCCAACCCTTTACCGATCCACAACGGAGTGTTTTTTCGTGAAAATCGCACTTGACCCTACGCCCTTCCACCACTCGCACAGCCTGCTCGAGTTCCCAAAGGTGGTTGCGGACCTCGGCTACAAGTACATGCAGATGACCCCGCACGCGGACTTCATCCCCTTCTACAACCACCCCAAGGCCGATGACGAATTGGTGGGTCAGCTCAGCAAGGCCTGCCGGGACGCGGGGATTGAGATTGCGTCCGTGCTGCCGGTCCTCCGATGGTCAGGACCGGACGAGGATGCCCGCGAAGCATCAGTCCGCTACTGGAAGCGGGTCATCCAGATCACGGTCGACCTCGGCGTCGGCACCATCAACACGGAGTTCAGCGGAAGGCCGGAGAAGGCCGAGGAGTCCGAGCGGGCCTTCTACCGTTCCATGGAGGAACTCCTGCCGATCATTGAACGCGAGGGCCTCGACCTGCTGATCGACCCGCACCCGGACGACTTTGTGGAGGAAGGCCTGGCAGCGATCCGGGTGATCAGGGGGCTGAACTCAAAGAACGTAGGCCTGGTCTACGTCGCCTCGCACAGCTTCCACATGAAGAACGCTCCACTGGACATCATGCGGGCAGCGGGGGACAAGCTGCGGCTGGTCCATGTCGCCGACACCATGAACCACCACGCCTCGCACGGGCTTCGGTACATCACCAACCCGCCGGGCAATCCCGTCCGCGTGCACCAGCACCTGAAGATCGGTGACGGCGACGTGAACTGGGATGAATTCTTCGGCGGACTCAAGGAAATCGGCTTCCTGGACAGGGATGACACTGTAATGGTCTCCAGCGTTTTTGCGGAGGACGAGAACGCTGACGAGGTTTCCCGGTACCAGCTGGAGACGATGAAGGCCTACATCGCCAAGGCGAAGTAGTGGATGTGCGGATGGAACACAGCAAAGGAATCTTAACGGAGCCCGAAGCCCCGGACACGGCTATCGGCGGGGGAGCACCTGCAAAGGCCTATCAATCCGATCCGAAAAAGTTCATGCGGAAGGTGGCGCTGTTCTCCACCTTCGGCGGCCTGCTTTTTGGCTACGACACCGGAGTCATCAACGGCGCCCTCCCATTCATGCAGCGCGACCTTGGCCTTACACCGCTGACCGAAGGACTCGTGACATCGACGCTCCTGTTCGGTGCAGCGTTTGGCGCCATCAGTGCCGGCCGTCTGTCTGACCGTTTCGGCAGACGCAGAACCATCATGGGGCTGGCGCTGATCTTCGTCGTCGCCACCATCTTCTGCACCATCTCGCCCAGCACTGAACTACTGATAGCGGCCAGGACCCTGCTGGGGCTCGCCGTGGGCGGCGCGTCGGTAATCGTGCCCGTGTACCTTGCGGAGATGTCGCCGGCGGCCCAGCGTGGCCGCATCGTCACGCAGAACGAACTGATGATCGTCACAGGCCAGTTCATCGCCTTCACGTTCAATGCCGTCCTGGGCAACGCCTTCCCGGAAGAAGCCGACATTTGGCGGTGGATGCTCGTGATCGCTACGTTGCCGGCTGTGGTGCTGTGGTTTGGGATGCTGGTCCTGCCGGAAAGCCCGCGCTGGCTGGCGTCTGCCGGCCGGTTCGGTGCTGTTCTGGAAGTATTGCGCTCCACCCGCGCTGCCGGGGACGTATCGGCGGAGTTCGACGAAGTGCGGCAGGCGGCCCGCGAGGACTACCAGGCCAGACTCGGAACGGTCAAGGACCTTGCCGTTCCCTGGATCCGCAGGATCTTCGTGGTGGGTCTCGGCATGGCAATCATTAACCAAATCAGCGGCGTCAACGCGATCATGTACTACGGAACGTCCATCCTGTCTTCATCAGGATTCGGCGACCAGGGCGCACTGATCGCAAACGTTCTGAACGGCATCACTTCCGTAGTGGCCGTCGTTATAGGCATGTACCTGATGTCGCGTGTGCCTCGCAAACCCATGCTAATTGTGGGACTTTGCGGCACGGCCGCATCCCTGCTGGCCATCGCGATGATCTCTCTGGCCCTGCCGGAAAGCACCCTTCGCGGCTATCTGGTATTGCTGTTCATGGTGACGTTCCTGGCCTCTATGCAGGGCTGCATCGGCACGGTGACCTGGCTGACCATGTCCGAGATCTTCCCGATGCATGTCCGCGGCGTCGCCATGGGAATCTGCGTTTTTGTCTTGTGGATGGTCAACTTCCTCATCGGCTTCTTCTTCCCGCAGATGGTTTCGTGGATCGGAGTTTCGGCTACCTTCCTCATCTTCGTGGCACTGCAGATCTGCGCGATCGCGTGGGTCAAGCGGGTGGTACCGGAAACGAAGGACAAGTCGCTTGAGGAGCTCGAACACCTCTTCAAAGAGCGTTCCGGCATGAACGCCTAATCCCTCCAACGCAAGGCACACTCCGTGCCAAAAGAAGCGCCCGACGCCGGCTGGGGTCGGGCGCTTTTCATGTTTTGGAAGCGGGCCAAAGCCGGGATATTGGCGACACGCCGCCGCTTATGGCCGACATTCAGGACAACCCCGCCGGGAGAGACAGCAGAAAGACAGCAGGAGGAGCGGCGCTGTGCGCCACCCCTCCTGCTGTGCGGGTTTGTTGTGCGATCAGGCCGTCAGTTTCAACGATGCCGAGAGCGCTGCGTCTGCGTCCAGGAGAACCCTGGCCGCAACTTCCAGCCCTTCGATACGGCCCAGTTCGACATCTTCGTGTTCGATGTTGACGAGCATGTTCGGGTCGACGTCGTGGAGGGCGCGGAGGAACTCGGCCCAGTAGGCGGTGTCGTGCCCCTTGCCCAGCGCGACAAAGTCCCAAGCTGCAGGCCTGGGCCATTCGTTAGCCCACTCGTCGCCGCCGAGGTTCGTCCGGTGTTCTTCCGGGGAGAGCCGCCGGAACCGGTTGTCCAAAACACCGTAGAGTGCGGCGGTTTCTTTGTTGATCCGTACATCCTTCGCCGCGGCCTGGAAGACCAGCGGCCCCAATTCGCGGACAACGGTTATGGGGTCCATCTGCTGCCAGAACAGGTGGGAGGCGTCCAGTTCCACACCGATGTGTGTCGCTCCGGTCAGCTCCACGAGCTTATGCACGTCGGCCGGGTTGAAGACCAGGTTCTGCGGGTGCAGCTCCAGGGCAACCTTCACACCGTACTCCCGGGCCAGTTGGTCTGTTTCCTTCCAGAATCTGGCAGCCACGCCCCACTGGTAGTCCAGAACGTCCAGGGCGGCTGAGTTCCAGGCGTTGACGATCCAGTTGGTGACGGTGGCGCCGGGCTCTCCGCCGGGCAACCCTGACATTGTGACCACCCGGTTCTGCCCAAGGCGGTGCGCGAGGCGAATGGAACGGCGGATGTCTTCGGCATGCTTCTCGCCGATCTCGCGCTTGGGATGCAGGGGGTTGCCGTTGCAGTTCAGGCCGGCGATTGACACCCCGGTACCCTCGAAGATCGCTAGGAAGTCATCGCGGGCTGCGTCACTTTCCAGGATCTGGTCCATGGCGGGCACGTGGACCGCAGGCAGGAACCCGCCGGTGTTGATTTCGATCCCGGTGAGGCCGAGGTCGGCGATGACCTTCAATGCCTCGGGAAGGGGCCGGTCATGCAGGATCGCGTTATAGACACCCAGTTTCATAGCGAAATCTTCTTTCCGTTGTTGAGGGCGGACTCGGTGACCGCGCCGAGCAGTTCCATGTTGCGGACGCCCTCGTCGAAGGTGGCACACCGGGGGAGGGACTCTGCTTCGCTGATGCCGGCAACCTCTTCGAGGAATGCCCGTGCCTGGTAGCCGAACGCATCGTTTTGACCGAAGCCCACTTCCGGGGCGTCCATGGCGAGGCCGCCGGCGATGTAGGGGTGGCCTGGGCCGAGGATGACCTGCCGGTAGCCGTTTTCGTTGCCGGAGTCGTCGTTGAGGAAGAGCTGGATCTCGGACGGCCGGCGCTGGTCGAACTTGGCGGCGCCGTTTTCGCAAAACACCTCGAACTGCAGGCTGTTGGCGTGGCCGGCGGCAACGCGGGAGACTTCGAAGCTTCCCGCGCCGACGGCAAACTCTGCGTTGAAGGCTGCGTAGTCGTCGTTCTCGACGGCTTCGAAGGTGTCGCTGACGGCCACGTGGTCATGGCCCATCACTGCGGCCAGCGGCAGCGGACGCTTGCCGATGACGGTGCTGAGCTGTCCGCCGGAGATGGATTGAATATCGCCGCAGAGGAACTCAGAGACGTAAGCCAGATGGGACCCGACGTCGGCAAGGGCACCTGAACCTGCGCCACCCTTGTACCGCCAGCTCATGGGGGCGAAGGGGCTGAAGCCATAGTCGGTCCAGTACCGGCCGCTGAAATGCAGGACGTTGCCGAGAACCCCGTTCCGGATGAGGTTGCGAATGTAGGCGATGCCCGGTGTGCGGCGGAAGGTGAAGCCAATGCGGGCGATGCTGGACGCATTTCGGGCGGCGTCGGCCATTGCGCGGGCATCGTCCATCGAATCACTCAGGGGCTTTTCGCACAGCACGTGCTTGCCGGCGGCCAGCAAACCCTCAACAACCTCGCGGTGGAGGGAATTGGCGATGACCACGCTGACCACGTCGATGTCATCGGCTTCAGCGATTGCCTGCCATGAGGTGTCGTTACGCTCGTACCCGAATCGGCGGGCGGCCAGGGAGCCGAATTCAGCATTGACGTCGCCGATGGAAACCAGGCGCACCGGAGGAAGCGTCGGGCTGTACAGGGCGGATGCCGTCCGGTACGCGGCAGCATGCGCCTTGCCTGCCATGCCTGCGCCGATGACTGCTACACCGAGGCTTTCAGCCATTGATTTCTCCTTTGAAATTCAGCCGCAGCGGAATCGCCAGCGGCATTTTGTAGCGCTACAATTTTTACGCTGACCTTGAGCGTATCCATGTCCATATGTCCTGTCAATCGTTCGCCGGGATATTCTCAACCGAGAGAAGAAAGGCATTTCCATGACGCATGATCGCCTCACGAACCGGCGCCCCACCATCTATGACGTGGCCAAGCATGCGGGAGTCTCGCCATCGCTGGTTTCGCTGGTGCTGCAGAATCCGGTGCGCGTTAGCGAGAAGCGCCGCAATGCAGTGCAGGCGGCGATCTCGGAACTTGGCTACCGTCCCAGCCGGGCAGCCACGACGCTAGCCAGCAGCCGGACAAAGAGCATAGGACTTGTCATAGATGACTACCGGAACCTTTGGTTTGTCGATCTGCTGCGGGGTATGGAATCCGTGCTGACGGAGGGTGGCTACCAGGTGATGCTGGCCGATTCCCGCCCTGGCGCAAACCGTATCAGCGAGGCTGTGGACGGACTGCTGGCCATGCACGTTGATGGCCTGGTAATTGCTGCCGAGCCCACTTTGTCCATGCTGACCGGTGCGGGGGTGCCCACTATCGTGGCAGGCTGGCGAAACGGCGTGCCTGAGGGCATGGACCTGGTAACGAATGATGACGACGCCGGGGGCGCCATGGCCGCCGCCCACCTGTTGGACCTCGGACACACCAGGATCGGGCACCTGTCCGGGTCCGGTGGTGCCGCTGCCCACCGAAGGGCCGGCTTTACTGGGCATCTCCGGGAGGCTGGTGTCGAGGTTTGCGTCGTCGGGGAGGCAGGGGGCACGTCTGAAGAGGACGGTTACGAGTCGGCACGCTGGCTGCTGGAGCACCATCCGGACACGACTGCCATTTTTGCAGCAAACGACACCATGGCAGTGGGCGCCCTCGGGGCCATCAGGGTCCGCGGACTGTCGGTCCCGCATGAGATTTCCGTCATCGGATACGACAACTCACAACTGGCCAAGTCGCGGTACCTGGACATCACCTCCGTGGATAATCGCAGTGATCTTGTGGGTATTGAGGTCGCGCGCCGTCTGCTGGCCAGGCTTGACGATCCTGCCGCCGTACCTCAGCGGACCCTGATCGATCCTGCCCTGATGGTCCGCTCGACTACAGCCACTGCGCCGTCCTCAAGCGCCCAACCATCTTCCTTGAAGTAAAAACATACTAATGTCAGGACAAAGTCTTGACATGGGTGATCCCGATCACCCATGATCTCTGTAGAGGGCCTCGAGTTCCTGCAGAGAGGCAGGGCCGCAACCCTTATCAAAGGAGATATATCGTGAAGAAGTTTTCCTGGCGGAAGGCGACCCTCGTGGCGGCCGTCGTTCCGATGCTGGCACTGAGCGCTTGCTCCAGCGGCGGAGGCAAGTCGGCAGACACTGCAAACTCCGGCTCCTCGGGGCAGGTGGCAACCACCGCCCGCATCAAGGTGGCCCTGATCACCCATGCAGCAGCAGGCGACACCTTCTGGGACATCGTCCGCAAGGGGCGGAGGAAGCATCGGCTAAAGACAACGTTGAGCTCCTCTACACCAGCGATCCTGAAGCCGGTCGCCAGGCGCAGCTCGTCCAGCAGGCAATCGACCAGAAGGTCGATGGCATCGCCGTCACCCTCGCCACCCCGGATGCCCTGAAGGACGTCCTGAAGAAGGCCACTGATGCCGGCATCCCGGTGGTGAGCCTCAATGCAGGCGAGAGCATCTCGTCACAGCTCGGCGCATTTACCCACTTCGGGTCCAACGAGAAACTCGCCGGCGAGGCCGTGGGGACCCGGTTGGCCGCCGAGGGCTTCAAGCACCCCGTATGCGTAATTCAGCAGCAGGGCCACGTTGGTCTGGAAGCACGCTGCGCAGGCGTCAAGGCCAAAGTTCCGGGAGCGGAGATACTGTACGTCGACGGCAAAGACATGACCGCAGTCCAGTCCACCGCCACCGCGAAGCTCCAGGCCGCCAAGGATGCCGACGTCATCATTGGCCTGGGCGCACCGATCACCCTGACGCTGCTCAAGTCCGTCGCGGATGCCGGCAGCTCTTCGAAGGTTGCCAGCTTCGACCTGAACGCAGATCTCGCGCAGAAGATCGTGGATGGTGCCGTGATCTTCACCGTGGACCAGCAGCCGTGGCTCCAGGGCTACATGTCGATTGATTCCCTGTGGCAGGCAAAGCGCGGCGGCTTCAAGCTCGGCGGTGGACAGCCTGTCCTGACCGGCCCGACCATTGTCGATAAGTCGAACGCTTCAGACGTCCTCAAATTCGCCCAGCAGGGCGTCCGCTAGATCCAGGACTCAGGCCGTGCGGAGGGTATCCGCCGCACGGCCTGACCAACAAGGAGTTCTTCCAATGGCAAATACAGCAACCCTGCCTCCGGCACCAGCCGCAGCAGCCGGGCCGCGCGGCGATGAGCGAGTCGGACAACGGAACCCGTTCCAGAAGCTCCTGGGCCGCCCTGAAGTTGGCGCTCTCGTAGGAGCAGTGGTCCTGTTCGTTTTCTTCGCGCTGGTTTCTTCGACCTTCACCCAGCCCAACGCCCTGGCAACCATTCTTTACGGCAGCTCCACCATCGGGATCATGGCCGTCGGTGTGTCGCTGCTGATGATAGGCGGCGAATTTGACCTTTCCACCGGCGTGGCCGTGATCTCATCAGCGCTGACCGCATCCCTTTTCAGCTGGAATTTCTCCATGAACGCGTGGGTAGGCGTTGCCTTGGCGCTCGCAGTCTCGCTGGCCATCGGGTTCATCAACGGCTGGATCCTGATCAAGACCAAGCTTCCCAGCTTCATCGTCACCCTCGCGACGTTCCTGATGCTTACCGGCCTGAACCTGGCATTGACCAGGCTTATTGGCGGCAGCGTGTCCTCGCCGTCCATTTCCAAGCTGGACGGCTTCGAATCGGCCCGTGCCGTGTTCGCCTCGTCGATCAGCATCGGTGGCGTTGAAGTCAAAATCACCGTGTTCTTCTGGATCATCCTGGTTGCCATCGCATCCTGGGTACTGCTGCGCACCAAGGTGGGCAACTGGATCTTCGCAGTGGGCGGCAACGCCGACTCCGCACGCGCCGTGGGCGTGCCCGTGACGAAGACCAAGATCGGGCTGTTCATGGCGGTCGGGTTCTGCGGTTGGATCCTCGGCATGCACAACCTGTTCGCCTTCGACGCCGTGCAGTCGGGCGAGGGCGTGGGCAACGAATTCCTCTACATCATCGCCGCCGTGATCGGCGGCTGCCTCCTCACCGGTGGCTACGGTTCAGCCGTGGGAGGTGCGATCGGTGCCTTCATCTTTGGCATGGCCAACAAAGGCATTGTCTACGCGCAGTGGAACCCGGACTGGTTCAAGTTCTTCCTCGGCCTGATGCTTCTGCTGGCTACCATCGTCAACCTCATCGTCAAGCGCCGCGCGGAACTGAAGTAAGGGGCGAAGAAAATGAACGCCAAAGCAATCGACCAGCAGACCCTGCTCAAGAACGAAAAAGATCCGCTGACGCACACCCCGGTTCATTTGCTCTCCCTGGAAGGTGTAGGCAAGCACTACGGCAACATCATTGCCCTTCGTGACGTCACCATGGCCGTGGACAACGGCCGCGTCACGTGCGTTCTGGGAGACAACGGCGCCGGTAAGTCCACGCTGATCAAGATCATCGCGGGCCTGCACCAGCACGACGAAGGCTCACTGTACGTCATGGGTGACGAACGGAAATTCAGTTCCCCCCGCGATGCCCTCGATGTCGGCATCGCGACGGTCTACCAGGACCTCGCGGTGGTTTCCCTGATGCCCATCTGGCGGAACTTCTTCCTCGGCTCGGAGCTCACCACCGGGTTCGGCCCGTTCAAGAGCCTCGACGTCCAGAAGATGAAGGACATCACCAAGAAAGAGCTCGCCGACATGGGCATCGACCTGCGCGATGTGGAGCAGCCCATCGGCCAGCTTTCGGGCGGCGAGCGCCAGTGTGTGGCCATTGCCCGGGCAGTGTACTTCGGAGCCAAGGTCCTGATCCTGGACGAGCCGACGGCGGCCCTGGGCGTCAAGCAGTCGGGCGTAGTTTTGCGCTACATCCTCCAGGCGAGGGACCGGGGCCTTGGGGTCATCTTCATCACCCACAACCCGCACCACGCCTTCCCCGTGGGCGACCGGTTCCTGCTGCTCAAGCGGGGCAAATCCATCGGCTACTACGACAAAAAGGACATCACGCTGGACGAGCTTACGGCCCAAATGGCCGGCGGCGCGGAACTTGCCGAACTTGCCCACGAGCTCGAACAGCTCGGAGGCCACGGCGACATCGTCAAGGAAGTCCAGGCCGAGGTTGCCGACGTCACTGAAATCGCGGAATCTGCCAAGGAAAGCAGCCCGCGGCACGTGTAGCACCCCGCCGGGGGCCCGACGGCAAATGCCCGATGGGCCCCCTCGCTCTGCCATTCGTGTGCGCACTGAACATTAGACAGGAAACAGCATGCCGATCCGGGTGGGCGTCATTGGCGCCGGCATTATGGGCGCAGACCACATCAGGAACCTTTCCGCCACCGTCAACGGTGCGGAAGTCACCTTCGTGGCAGACCTCGACGCCGGACGCGCAGCTGCTGCTGCGCCGCCGTCGGCCCGGACCACGACGGACCCCTCGGAGCTGATCAACTCCAGCGAGGTGGACGCCGTAGTTGTCGCTTCGCACGACTCCACCCACGCCGGACTGGTGCTGGAATGCTTCGAAGCGATGACGCCCGTGCTTTGTGAAAAGCCGCTGGCCCCGACGCTCCTGGAGAGCCTTGACGTTGTGGAAGCTGAGGCGGACATCGTCGCGGCGACCGGTGCCAGGCTGCTGTCCATGGGCTTTATGAGGCGCTTCGATCCCGGCTACGCCGCCCTCCGCGAATCCACGCGGCTTCGGAGCCACGGCGAACCCCTGATTGTCCACTGCACCAGCCGCACGGTAGCCTCGGGCCCCGGCACCAGCTCGGAAACGGCCATCACCAATTCGGCCATCCACGAGTTCGATATCATCCCCTGGCTGCTGGACTCGCCCATCACCGAAGTTGCATGGCAGGCGGGGCGCAGCTCCCGGCACAGTCCCGGAGAACTGCAGGACCCTGCCGTGATGCTCCTCCGGACGGCCGACGGAACCCTGGCGACCCTGGAGCTGTTCCTGAACGCGCAGTACGGCTATACCACCAGGTGCGAAGTTGTTTCCGAGGGTGGCACCGCTGCCCTGCCCGAACCCGCAGCCCTGGTGGTCCAGCGCGAGGGCCACCGCACGGCCGAAATCCCTGCTGACTGGCGCCCGCGTTTCGCCGACGCCTACCGGCTGCAGCTCCAGTCGTGGATTTCCGCCCTCGAAAGGGGCGAGCCCGCACCGCTCGCCACCGGAGAAGACGGCCTGCGGGCATCGCAGGTTGCCCAGGCCATGATCCGGTCGCTGCACAGTGACGGAGCCTTCACGAAAGTAATCTACTGATGGCCGTTCCCGTCATGCCGGCATCACGCGTCCCGGATTCGAAGGACGCACCCTCCCTGCGGTGGGGAATCATGGGGCCCGGTTGGATTGCAGAGCGGTTCACGGAGTCAGTGCAGGCGCATTCCCGCCAGGTCATTGCCGCCGTCGGCTCCCGCTCCGTGGCCCGCTCCAAAGAGTTTGCCGGGAAGTTTGGCGTGCCGGCCGCGTACGGAAGTTACGAGGAGCTCGCAGCGGCTCCCGCTATCGACATTGTTTATGTCGCCACACCGCACAATTTCCACCACAGCGCAGCCCTGCTCGCGCTCGAAGCAGGCAAACACGTCCTGATCGAAAAACCCATAGGGCTCAATGCGGACCAGGTACGGGACATCGCCGCGCGGGCCGGGTCCGCCGGCGTCTTCGCCGCCGAGGCGCTGTGGAGTTTCTTCCTGCCAAAATTCGACGTCATCCGGCAGATCCTCGAAGCCGGGACGCTGGGGACTGTGACCACTGTGCTGGCGGAATACGGTGAGTACTTCGACCGCAGCCACCGCATCTTTGATCCAGCGCTGGCCGGGGGTCCGCTGCTGGACCTCGGGACCTATCCCTTGGCGCTTATCACCGAAATCCTGGGCTCCCCGGAGCAGATGCATGTCATTGGCCAGCAGCACGAGTCCGGGGTTAACGCGCAGGTTTCGGCGATCATGCACTTCCCGGGCGGCAGCCAGGCAGTCATGAACACGCAGCTGCATAATTTCACCCCCACGGCTGCCACCATTGTCGGCTCCCAGGCAACACTGACCATGGACGGACCATTCAACATGCCCGGCGGTTTCGAGCTGCGTTTCCCCGACGGGACACGGCGGCGCTACAGCGAGCCGGCGGGCGGGCACTTCGAGGGCCTGCATTTCGAAGCCGCAGCAGTGGCCCGTTGCATCGCGGCCGGACAGGCAGAAAGCCCCCAGCGTCCACTCGCAGCCTCCATCCGGACCATGGAAGCCGCCGACGAAATCCGGCGCCGGCTCGGCATTAGCTTTCCGGGCGAATGACCCCCCGCTTAACCGTCTCTTCACACACCCGAAAGGATGAGCCCTTGGCTTACATCACCCAGAACCCCACGGCAGTCCCGGTACCGGTACGGATAGGGCTCATCGGCTCCGGCTGGATGGGCGCATTCCATGCCGACAGCGTTGCCCGCCGCGTCCCCGGCGCGGTCCTGGCGGCCATTGCCGACCCCAACATCGAGTCCGCCCGGAGCCTTGCCCTGGAACTGGGCACCACCAAGGTCACGGCCAGCGCCGACGACATCTTCGCGGATCCGGAGGTTGACGCCGTGATCATCGCCAGCCCGGCACGGTTCCACTCGGCACTTATCACCCAGGCGGCCGCCGCCGGGAAACACGTTTTCTGCGAGAAGCCGGGCGGCCAGGGGCTGGCGGAACTCGACGCCGCCTTGGCAGCCGTGGACGCTGCCGGCGTGCACTTCCAGATCGGATTCAACCGCCGTTACGCCGAAGATTTCCAGGCAGCAAAAAGGGACCTCGCCGCGGGCATTGCCGGGACCCCGCAACTCCTGCGCTCGCTGACCCGTGATCCGGGGAACGGAAGCATCCCCCATGCCGCCAGGGTCCCGGCCTGGACCATCTTCCTCGAAACCCTCATCCACGACTTCGACACCCTCAACTGGTTCAACGAAGGGGCCGAACCCGTGGAGGTCTACGCGGTGGCCGATGCGCTCGTGGAGCCCTCGCTCCGTGACCAGGGGTTCCTGGATACAGCAGTGGTGACGATCAGGTACAGCAACGGTGCGTTGGCGGTGGCCGAGGCGAACTTCAGTGCGCTGTACGGGTACGACATCCGCGGCGAAGTCTTCGGCTCCAAGGGCATGGTCCAGGCTGGCCGGGCCACGGAGACGGCCGCCCGCCGCTACACCGCAGAGGGGCTGTCCGCGGACACCCCGCGGCTCAACGTCGAACTCTTCCGCCAGGCCTACACGGACGAACTGGCGGACTTCGCCGAGGCGGTCCGTGCCCGGCGCGACGGCGGCGTACCATCGCCGTCGTCCGGTTTCACCCTGACGCCGGGCGCTGCCGACGCCCGCCGCGCCCTGGCAATGGCGCTGGCCTGCATCGAGTCCGTCAAAACCGGCGCCCCTGTTGCCGTCGCCGGGAAGGCAGCCGTCTGATGCGCCTGGCAGTTTGCGCCGAGATGGTCTTCCTGGACCTGCCGTTTGCGGAACGGGTGCGCAGGATCCACGAGGCGGGATTCGACGTCGAACTCTGGGACTCGCGCGGAAAGGACATCCAGGCGCTGAAGGCTACCGGGGCGGTCTTCTCCTCCATGACGGGCTACGTATCCGGCAGCCTGGTGGACCCGGACACGGCCGATGAGGTGGTGCGGACGGCTGAGTCGCTGATCCCCACCGCCCTCGAACTGGGCGTCAGCCGCATGGTGGTGCACCCGGCTGAACTGGTGGAAGGCCGCGCCGCCCGCCCGGTGTACCGCTCCACCGGCCGCATGTGGGCCACGGGCGCCAGAACCCTGCAGCGGCTTGGCGCCCTGGGCGAAAAACACGGTGTGACGTTTTGCCTGGAGAACCTGAATACCATCCTTGACCACCCCGGCATCCCGCTGGCGCGGGCCAAGGACACCCTCGCACTGGTGGAGGCTGCCGGGCACCCGAACGCCAAACTGATGCTGGACCTGTACCACGCGCAGCTGGGGGAGGGGAACCTCATCGAACTCGTGAGATCGGCCCTGCCGCACATCGGTGAAGTCCAGGTGGCGGATGTGCCCGGCCGCTGCGAGCCCGGAACCGGAGAAATCAACTACGCAGCCGTTGCCCGGGCCCTCGCCGATGCCGGCTACCACGGCACAGTGGGCATGGAGGCGTGGGCCAGGGACGGCAGCGCCGCAGCCCTCGACGCCTTCCGGACCGCCTTTACCGTCTATGCAGAGGAAAAACAATGAAGGATGTAACCCTTGGCCTGGTAGGCGTGGGCCGGATCGGCGTGATGCACGCCGGCAACATCGCGGGCCTCAACGGGGTGCTGAACCCCAAGGGCCTCAACGTCAGGCTCCGGCTCACCGACGTGGCCGAAGAGCACGCGCGGACGGTGGCAGCCGGCCTGGGCGCCGAGTTTCTTCCGTCCGTCGAAGCCCTCCTTGCCGCCGGCATCGATGGCCTGGTGGTGGCCACAGGCACCGCCACCCATCCCGGGCTGATCAAGGCGGGCGTGGACGCGGGCATCCCGGTATTTTGCGAGAAACCGGTGGCAATGAATGTGGCGGATGCCCTGCCCGTGCTGGATTACATCCGCAGCAGGCACGGTGTGGTCCAGATCGGCCACCAGCGCCGCCTTGATGCCGGCTACCTGGAAGCCAGGCGGGCCTACCAGGCCGGTGAACTGGGCTGGATCCACTCGCTGCGGGCCGTCACCTGTGACATGGCACCGCCTCCTGTGGAGTTCCTGGCCACCTCAGGCGGCCTGTTCCGCGACTGCTCCGTCCACGATTTTGACATCCTCCGCTGGCTGACGGGCCGGGAGATCGTTGAGGTGTACGCGAAGGGCTCCAACAACGGGGACCCGGCCATCGGCGCTGTGGGGGACGTGGACACAGCGCTCGCGCTCGTGACGTTCGACGACGGCACCGTGGGCACTGTCTCAGCGACGCGTTACAACGGGGCCGGCCACGACGTCCGCCTGGAAATCCAGGGTTCCAAGGGATCGCTGACGGTGGGCCTGGATGAAAAAACCGCCATGGCGTCGGCCGAGCCCGGCGTGGGGTTCCCGTCCGGTGAGCCGCACAGGACCTTCGCCGAGCGCTTTGACCAGGCCTACCGGTCCGAAATGGCCGCGTTCGTTGAGCTTGTCCTTGGCCAGCGGGACAACCCCTGCACGCCGGACGACGCCGTGGCCGCCTCCCGGGTGGCGGACGCCGCCCAGGAATCGCTGGCCAGCGGTGTCCCGGTGAGGGTGGAACAAGCCACGGCGGGCGTGCGCTGAAACTCCTGGTGCGGGACCTTGCCGTGGGTGGCTAGGGTCCCGCGCCGGGATTTGAGGAGCTCCGGACCACCAGGGCCGGTTCGAGCTTGCGCGTGACGGCAGGGCCGGCGGAACCAGCAAGCCGGTCGAGCATGACCTGCGCCGCCACCCGGCCGAGTTCCTCGGCGTGCTGGTCGATGGACGTCAGTCCAATGAGGGGCGAGGCGGCCAGTTCGATGTTGTCGCAGCCCACGATCGCCACATCGTCCGGGACCCTCAGCCCGTGCGTAGCCAGGGCCCCCATGATGCCGATGGCCGTGAGGTCGTTGTGGGCAAAGATCGCGGTGGGCAGCACGGCGCCGGAAGCCAGGAAGCGTTCCATGACGTTGCGCCCGCCGCGCTCGGTCATGTCGCTGTGCACCAGCATCGGCTCAAGGCCGAACTGCTTCATCGCGTGCAGGTAGCCTTCGCGGCGGTCGGTGTACGGCAGCCAGTCGGAGATATCCACGTGGGCGATCCGCCGGTGCCCCAGCCCGTGCAGATGCTCCACGGCGAGCGCTCCGGAGCGGAAGTCATCCGTCAGGACTGAATCGACGCCGTCGACCTTTAATTCCCTGGTGATGACGACGGCGGCCGTCCCGCGCAGGGCGGCGTCCAGTTCACCGGCCGAGCCGGTGTAGCCGGCCAGGATGACCCCGTCCACGCGGAGGTCCACGAAGTTCCTCACGGCTTCCAGTTCGGTGCCGGGATCAGCGGAGCCGACGGCGACCATCACCTGGTTGCCGCTGCCGGCGAGGCCCTCGGCAATGCCGTCGTAAATGTCTGCGAAGACCGAGTTGTGCAGGTCAAGGAAGAGGACGCCCAGGGTGTTGGTGCGGTGGCTCGCGAGGCGGCTGGCAAGCCGGTTGGGGGAGTAGCCCAGGGCGGCGGCGCTTTCCAGCACCGCCGTCCGTTTGGCGGCCGAGACTTTGGGGGAATCGCGCATCACCAGGGAGACGAGGGCGCGGCTCACCCCTGCCTCACGTGCCACGTCCTCCATGGTCACGGAGCGGGCGGGGGAAGTCTGCTTCACAAGTCTCCACTA
Source organism: Pseudarthrobacter sp. GA104 (assembly GCF_009741265.1). Lineage (GTDB taxonomy): Bacteria > Actinomycetota > Actinomycetes > Actinomycetales > Micrococcaceae > Arthrobacter. Next base: position 1,268,726 of record NZ_WOWL01000001.1, on the reverse strand, counting down.
TGCCATTGGCAGTCCTGCGCCCCTGCGCACACTACGTTCCGAACGGCAGCCGGGGGTCGATGTCCTGCCCGTCCCACGTCTGGCGCACCCAGCCGTGGTGGGGATCGTCGCTGATAAGCCATTCCCGCACCGGTCCCGGTCCGGCCATCACGTTCAGGTAGTACAGGTCGTAGCCGGGTGCAGCCATCGCCGGACCGTGCCAGCCGTAAGGAACCAGGACAACGTCGCCGGTGCGGACCTCGGCGGACACGTCGATGGGGCGCTCATCGGAGGCGTAGACGCGCTGGTAGCCGATGGCATCGGCGTCGGCCGGGGCAGCCGAGCCGGCGGCCACCCGCGTCTCGAAGTAGTAGATCTCCTCCAGGTGCGTCTCGCCGTCCTTTTCCTCGTCATGCTTGTGAGGCGGGTACGAGGACCAGTTTCCGGCGGGAGTAAGGACCTCGCAGACGATAAACCGGTCAGCTTCCAGCGCGGCGGGCGTGCCGAAGTTGTGGACCTGGCGGGAGCAGTTGCCCGCCCCGCGCAGTTCCACCGGGGTCTCGGCGGCAGTCACCAGGCGGGTGGGGTACGAGTCCTTGGCGGGTGCGGTGGCAACTGCCACCCGGCCGCCGTCGGCCGAGCTGATGGTGACCCCCCGCCCCGTGCCGGAGTAGAGAACGTCGCTGGGGCCGTGGAACACCGAGGCACGGCCTTCCAGCTGGTACTCGATGCCGTCCACCGTGACGGTAAAGGATCCATTAAGGGGCACCACAATGCGCTCCTCAGCGGCGGCGGGAAGGACGACGTCGGCCCCGGCGGCGAGGGTGCCCACCTTCAGTCCGGTGTGTGCCCAGCCGTCCACGGCAAGGGAGGAATCGGAGGTCCCGATCGAGACGTCCCATTTGCCGTCGGCGGCGGTGCCCAGGGGGTAGACCCAGTTGGTCATGGAGTTGGCTCCTTGCGTTAGCGCTGTACGAGTGTCATTTCAAAGCTGTAGGAATCACCCCGGTACACGTGGTGGCCGGTTTCCACGCGCCGGCCGGTGTCATCCGTGGCAGTACGCTCCATGGTGACCAGCGCGGATCCGGGCGCAGTGTCCAGGAGGGAGGCCTGGTAGTCATTGGCCACCACGGCGCCGATGCGCTGGTTGGCGAGGCGGAAGTTCACTCCGCCGCGGCGCAGGATGGCGTACAGGCCTTCCCCGGCCAGCATCGCTTCATCCATGTCGGTGATGTCATCGCGGACCCAGTTCTCCATGAGCGCCAGCGGTTTGCCCCCCACCTTGCGCAGCCTGGTGAAGTGGTAGACCTTCGAACCGGCAGGGAGCTGCAGCGTGGCCAAGGTGGCGTCGTCCGCCTCCACATGGGAGAAGCTCAGGACGTCCGTGGTCGGCTTCTTGCCGTTATTGGTGAGGTCGTCGTAGAGGCTGGAGAGCTCGAGCGGACGGCGCACCTGGCTGGAAACCACCTGGGTTCCCACGCCGCGTTTGCGCACCAGCAGGCCGGACCGGACAAGTTCGTCCATGGCCTTGCGCATCGTGGGACGGGAAAGGTTCAGCTGTGCCGCCAGGTCGATCTCGTTGTCGAGCCGGCTGCCGGGTTCCAGGACCCCGCTGAAGATGGCCGCTTCTATGCCCTGCACCACCTGGTGGTAGAGCGGGACGGGGGAGGAGCGGTCGATGCTGAGACCCAGGTTGTTCGCCACGGTACTTCCCTTACGTTCCTGTTGCGGGGCGCCTTCGCCCGGGCGGGGCATGGACGGCCGCTTTGCCACTATATGTTCGCTTGATAGGACATACTTTTTCCTCCTCCGATCCTAGCAGGCGCTGTCCGAGGGTCAAGGGATTGGCCATGCAGTAGCGGGAGCGCGCCAGGAACGAATCATGTACTGACATTAGGACTTTGTGTTGACATGAATCGTTAGAGCGCTCTAACGTGGGTGGGACGCATCACATTCCTGACCGCTACCGCAGTTCCCCGAGAGAATCTGAGAGGCAACAATGCTGTTGCAGAAACAATCGCTGACCGCCCCCGGCGACCGGCGCCGCGGCTATCTCGCCCGGCTCACTGTCATCTCCACCCTGGGCGGCCTGCTCTTCGGCTACGACACCGGCGTCATCTCCGGCGCCCTGCTGTACATGAACGACTCCCTGAACATGACCGCCGTCGAGGAAGCCACGGTGGTCAGCGCCCTGCTGTTCCCCGGCGCCGCGGTGGGTGCGCTCACCGGCGGCCGCATGGCGGACAAGCTTGGCCGCAGGGGTTCCCTGCTGGTCTGCGCCCTGCTGTTCCTGTTCGGCGCCATTGGCTGTGCCATCGCCCCCAACGTGCCGTTCATGATCGCGGCGCGCATCCTGCTGGGCCTGGGGGTCGGCGCGGCGGCCGTCACCTGCCCGCTGTACCTGGCCGAAATGGCACCGGCCCACCTGCGCGGCCGCATGGTCACCATCAACGAACTCATGATCGTCACCGGACAGATGCTGGCGTTCGCCATCAACGCCCTGCTCGATGCCCTGATCCACGACACCGAAGTCTGGCGCACCATGCTGGGCATCGCGTCCCTTCCCGCCCTAGCGCTGCTCGCGGGAATGCTGATGCTGCCCGAGTCGCCCCGCTGGTATGCCATCCGCGGCCGCCTCGAGGACAGCCGCCGCGTCCTCAACCTCAGCCGAAGCCCTGAAGAAGCCGCCAGCGAGTTCCAGGAAATTGCCGAGGCTGCAAAGACGGCCAAGGACGAACGCGGCCACGCCTGGCGGGACCTGCGGGACAACCCCTGGATGCGCCGCCTTCTCTGGATCGGCATTGGCCTCGCCGTGGTGCAGCAGGCCACGGGCATCAACACCGTGAACTACTACGCCCCCACCATCCTCGAAAAGAGCGGGCTCGGCGTCAGCGCATCCCTGGTGGCCACCATCGGCGTCGGCGTAACCTCGGTGCTGATGACCATCCTTGGAATCTGGCTGCTCGGTTTTATTGGCCGGCGGAGAATGCTGATCGTCGGCTTCTCCGGGGTGGTGGGCTCCCAGGCCCTGCTCGCTGTGGTTTTCCTCCTGCCCCAGTCGGACCTCGCCAGCTACACCATCCTCGCCGCCATGATGCTGTTCGTAGCGTTTGTGCAGTGCTTCATCGGCACCTGCGTGTGGCTGCTCCTCTCGGAAATGTTCCCGCTGGCCATCCGCGGCTTCGCCATGGGAATCGCGGTGTTCGCGCTGTGGACGGTCAACGCCGCCATCTCCTTCCTGTTCCCGATCGTGGTCGAGGCGCTTGGTTCCACCGGAACCTTCGGCCTGTTCGTCCTGGTGAACCTCGCATCCCTGATGTTCGTCAGCAAGTTCGTCCCGGAGACAAAGGGCCATTCCCTCGAGGATCTCGAAGCGCACTTCCGCCACGGCGAACCCGTCCGGGTTCCCGCCTAGCACCTTCACCAGCGCGGGGTCAGATTCAGCCCATTCCGGTGCTCCGGAGAGGCGGAACCTGACCCCGTATTGCTTTAGGTTTAGACCGTGAACCTCTCCGGAAACCTGGGCCCCCACCCGCACAACCTCGAAGTCCAGGACCTGGAAAGCTTCGACCGGCTGGTCAGCGCAGGGGCCCTGGACATGCACGGCTGGCATGCACAGTCCCTGGACCTTCGGGGGAGGACCGCAGCGCTGGAAGGCATGCACGTGGAGGGTGCCATCTTCCTCGGCTGCACGTTCGATGACGGCACGGAGGACCTTCTCCGGCAACGGGGTGCGCTGATCTTTCCACGGCTTGAGGCGGTACCGTTCAACCCCTACCGGGCCACCCTCTATACGCCCCAGGAGCTTTACTCCGGGCTGCCGCACTCCCCGTATGAGCAGCTGCCGGATGCCCGGATCTATCAATGGAGCATCCATGATGGCCAGCGGCACCGGCTGGACGCCACCCTTGCTTCGGCACTTCATGACCATGCCATCGGCGACGCCCTGGACGAGCTGGCCAGGACGGGGCCCTGGCAGGACCGCGCCATGGTGGGGGTGATGGGCGGACACGCCGCGCAGCGTGGCAGCACCGGTTTTGCCCAGGCCGCCCTGCTGGGCCGGCTGCTGGCACAGGACGGTCGCGTCGTTGCCACAGGCGGAGGGCCGGGGGCCATGGAGGCGGCGAACATGGGAGCGTACCTCAGCGAGGCGTCCGACGCCGAGGTGCAGGCGGCGCTGGACACGCTCGCCTCCGTCCCCGGGTTCCGTCCCTCGGTGTCCGCGTGGGCTCGTGCCGCCGCCGCCGTCGTCGAACGCTTTCCCGGCGGAACGCCGTCGCTCGGCATCCCCACGTGGTTCTACGGGCACGAACCGCCCAACTACTTCGCCACGCACATCGCCAAATACTTTGCCAACGCCATCAGAGAAGCCATCCTGCTGGAGCTGTGCAAGGGAGGCATCGTCTTCCTTCCCGGGGCCGCGGGCACGGTGCAGGAAATCTTCCAGGACGCCTGCGAGAACTACTACGGCGCGCGGGAAAAGGTCACGCCCATGGTGCTGGTGGGCAGGCACCACTGGGAGCACCAGTACCCCGCATGGCCCATGCTCCGCAGCCTGGCTGCCGGCCGGGTGATGGAAGACCACATCTTCCTGGTGGACTCGGTGCAGGATGCGGTGGAGGTGCTGCGAAGCCAGCTGGGGCCCGGGCAGGCCGCCTGAGGCCCGGCCGGCATGCGGGTCCGGCTGGTCAGAGGTCCTTGCGGCACTGGGCCTTGCCCAGCTCAAAGAGCCCGTTGAGGTCTCCGGCGGACAACCCCTCGGGGGTGCCGATTTCCGGGTACATCAGTTGCGTGGGGTCCTCCACATGGTCAAGTCCCATGACATGGCTGAGCTCGTGGAGGATCACGGCCCTGGCATAGAGGTGGCCGTCCGGGTTAAGGAGCTCATTGGCGATCTGCGGTGAGTCCAGATCCAGGCCGCCGGTCACAAAGGCCTTGGGGCCGTCGTCGTAACTGAAGTGGGTGCTGCCTCCGGTGCCGATCACCTTGCCCTTCAGCTGCGGGGCCGCGTCCGGCGTTGTCCAGGCGATGAGCAGCGGTGCCCAGCGCTCGCCGTAGGCCTCCGGCTGGTAGGGCTGCCGTTGCGGGGATGGCTGTTCCCGGGTGGTTCCGTCATAGATGAACTGGATGCCCGTGGCGGCCGAGATGGTGGTGATGGCCTCCATGATGAGCTGCTGCGCGCCGGCCGGTGCCAGCTCGTCATTGACCACATAGTGCAGCGGCCTGCAGGGGGAATACCCCACGGGGCTGCCGTCCCCGTTGACTGCGAGGAAGCGGTAGGAATCGCCGCCCGGCGGGGGCGGGCTGGCGGCGGCCAGCGGGGCGTCCGACTCCTCGAATCCCGCAGGCGGCGTCTTCGTCCGGCCCTCAGCCGGGGGTGCCTGGCCGGCATGTCCCGTGGGGTGGGTGTCCTGCTGGCCGCTGGACTCCCCGGACTGTCCGCCTGGTTGGCCGGTTCCCGGGCCGATGCGGACATCCAGCAGTTCCTTGAAGCGCGGATCGCTGACTGCCAGGGCCGCACCAAAAACTGCCACTGCGGACAGTGCGGCGATGACCAGGAGCCTGGCTATCCCGCGTGCGCCTCGGCGGACCCTGGCCCGCGCATGGCGGGACCCCTCGCGGCGGTCCTCCACTAGGCTGCGCCCATTAGCATGCCACCGCTAACCCACCACGGTGCCGAAGACCAGCCCCAACAGGTAGGTGACTGCCGCGGCGCCCAGCCCAATGGCAAGCTGGCGCAGCCCGCGCGTCAGGGGTGACGTGCCGGACAGCAGCCCAACGGTGGCGCCGGTGACCAGCAGGGCCACGCCCACCAGGCCGCCCGCAACCACCAGCGCCGGCACACCTGTCAGGCCGACCACAAACGGCAGGATGGGTACGATGGCGCCGGACGCGAAGAAGCAGAAGCTGGACAGGGCCGCGCCCCACGCGGTGCCCACCGCCTCATGCTGGTCATCGACGTCGGGCAGTTCCGGCTGCAGCGACAAGCTGGGATCGCAGTCACAGGGCAGCAGGCCGGTGCGCTCGGCCACCCGGTGTTCCGCGGCTTCCTGGGTCATGCCCCTGGCCAGGTACACCAGGAGCAGTTCGTTGTGCTCGAGGTCCAGTTTGGGAGCGGCTACCAGCGTGACCTGCGTGGGCCGGGTTGCCGCCAGCAGTTCACGCTGGGAACGGACGGAAATGAACTCACCGGCGCCCATGGACATGGCGCCGGCCAGCAGCCCCGCGATTCCGCTGAGCAGCACCACACTGCTGGCCACGCCGGAAGCGGCCATGCCCATCACCAGGGACAGGTTGCTGACCAGGCCGTCATTGGCGCCGAACACCGCTGCCCGGAAGGTTCCGGCCAGGCGGTTGCGCCCCCGTGTTGCCAGTCCGCGGACCACTTCCTCGTGGATCTGCTCATCGGCCGCCATGGCATCCGTGGCGTTGGGGTCCTTGGCGTACGGGGAGCGGCCTTCGGCGCGCTGGGCCAGCGCCAGCACGAACACAGAGCCGAAGTGCCGGGCCAGGAAACCCAGCAGCCGGCTGCGGAGGGATGCCCGCCGGGGCTTGCCCGCGCGGTCCCCGAGCAGGCCCAGCCAGTGTGCTTCATGGCGGCCTTCGGCCTCGGCCAGGGCCAGGAGGATTTCACGTTCCTCACCCTGGCGGCTCTGCGCCAGATCCCGGTAAACAGCGGCCTCGGCGCGCTCGTCCGCGAGGTATTGCCGCCATCGTTTAATGTCCGACGGCGACGGCAGGGACTGCCGGTTCGGCCCGGATCCTTCCGGTGCGGCCGGGAGGGACGACGGCCGGGGCGCGGCGTTTCGGTTGTTCTGGGCGTGCGGAGACACGGACACTCCTGGGCTGGATGGGGCATGGTTCGGCCCCATTGCAGTGCCAGCTTACTGCGAAAATCCGCGGATTTTTGGCAGGTAATCCTCCCTCGGACATTTCGGTCCGCCTTAAATTCGGCGCCGCTTCCGCGGGTCCCGCCAGCCGGTTTCAGGCGCTATTGACCCGTATGCCGGGCGGTGCTGTGATGAAAGTGTGGCGCGGCCCGCGCCCTCACTGAAAGAGCACGTCAGGCGAACAAACGGAGGTTCAATCATGGGCACCACCGGACAGCACCCGGACATGCCGCACCTTGATGCCGTGGAGGCGGATCCCGCCTACGACTACGCCGAGGATGCACCGGTAGATGAGGACGACTGGGACACCGAGGACGATCTCCTGGACGAGGAGGAACCTGTGGTCCAGGTGCCTCCTGTCGTGATCGACGCAGAGGACCGGGTGGTCCCCCTGGAGGACCCCGACGAGGTCCGCGAAGCCGAGTAGGACTGACGACGGCGGCACCTCCTTCGCTGGAACGCAACAGGAGGTGCCGCCGTCGTCGTTTGCCTGGTGCCGGCGCCCCGGAGCGGGCCTGGCCGCCGGCCCGCCGGACCTAGCGGACGGCGGTGGGAACCGGCGCCTCTTCGCTGTCCTGCCCGGCCACCCGGCGCTGCCAGTTGCGCATGACCTGGGGGTCCGTGGGCCTGGTCAGCAGGGACACCGCAATGTAGACCACCGCTGAGGCCAGGAGGCCGTAGTAGATGGGCTCGTTGGCGTAGATGCCGTCAAGCGGCGCCTTGGCGTTGACTTCAAGGATGATCATGGTGCCCAGGGTCACCACGGACCCTACTGCCATGGAGGCCGCGGCGGCCAGGCCAGTGCCGCGCTTCCAGACCAGGCCGCCCAGGATTGCCACGAGGAGGCCGCCCACCAGGATGTCGTAGGCGATGGTCAGGGCTGCCACCACGTCCTTGGTGATGATGGCGATGACGATGGCCACGATGCCAAGGGCGAGGACCCACGTGCGGTTCGCTTTGACGTCGTGCTCCGGGTTGTCCGTGTCTTCGGTGTTGATGGTCTTGCCGAACCAGCTGGCGACGAAAGGCAGGACATCTGCGCGGGCCACGGTTGCAGCGGCAATGAGGGCGCCGGAAGCCGTTGACATCATTGCGGCCACGGCTGCCGCCAGGACAAGTCCGCCGATGCCTACCGGCAGCAGGGTCTGTGCCACCTCGGCATAGACATCGTCCTTCGCGGCGATCTCAATGTCGGAGAGGGCCACGCTTGCGGCCATGCCGATCAACGCGCCGGCAACACCATAAAGGATGCAGTAGATGCCTGCAGTGGCGCCGCCCCACCGGGCCACCGTGGGGGTCTTCGCCGTGAAGACCCGCTGCCAGATGTCCTGGCCGATCAGCAGGCCCAGAGTGTAGACGACGAAGTAAGTGATGATGGTCTGGACGCCGATGCCGTCAATCTGGAAGAAGCTTTCATCCACACGGCTGCGGATGCCTTCAAAGCCGCCCGCAGCATTCAGGGTGAACGGCAACATCAGGAAGAAGATGCCTACGGTCTTGATAATGAACTGCACCTGGTCCGCCAGGGTGATGGACCACATGCCGCCGATTGTGGAATAGACCAGCACGATGGCGCCGCCGACGGCGATGGCCATAGCCCGGTCCCAGTCGAAGAGCACCACGAAAATGGTGGCATAGGCGCCGGTGGATGTGGCGCACAGCATCAGCGTGTAAGCGAGCATCACGATGCCCGAGGCTTCGGTGGCCCTGCTGCCGTAGCGCAGGGTGAGCATCTGGGAGACCGTGTAGATCTTCAGCTTCTGGATGGTCCCGGCGAAGAGCAGGCTCAGCAGCAGGACGCCGGCGCCGATAGCCACTACCAGCCACATGCCGGAGATGCCGAACTTGTAGCCGAGGCCTACACCGCCCACCGTTGAGGCCCCGCCCAGGACGACGGCGGCCATGGTGCCTGTATAGAGGAAGGGGCCGAGGCGGCGGCCGGCAACCAGGAAGTCGCTGTTGTTCCTGGTGCGGGACTTGCCCCACCAGCCGAAGGCCAGCATCGCGAGCAGGTACACCACCACGATGGCGATGTTGATGACACTTAGGTCCATGTTGGCTCCTTGGAGCGTGTTGGCAGCGGGCTGCAGTCCGGGCACCGGAGAGCCGGGCAGCTGCTACGGAGATGGGGGGAGGTTCCGGGCTATTGCCCTATAGGCAACAATGGTTGTCTCAAGTTAGGCTGTGATGGTGGTAACAGTCAAGGGAGGTCTGGCGTCGCCGCGGCGCGCACGCAAGGGGCGCGTCACAGGCAGGGCTGGCCATTAGGATTGCTCCAGAGCGGAGCCGGACGGCCGGCCATGAAAGGTTCGTAGATGAAGGCACTGCCAGTTGAGCCGAGCAACGTTCCGGTAGCCATCGGTTCCAGGATCCGTGCGGCCCGGCAGTCCCAGCGGCTCACCATAGAGCAGGTGGCCGACGCTACGGGCCTGACCAAGGGATTCCTCAGCCGGGTTGAGCGGGACCTGACGTCACCGTCCGTCGCCTCGCTCGTGACACTATGCCAGGTGCTGTCGATTTCGATCGGCGACCTGTTCGCGGCCCCGGAAACACACCTGACCAAACGCAACGAAGGGCCAAGGATTTCCCTCGGCGGCGAAGGCATCGTGGAGCGGCTCCTCACCGCCCGCTCGGAGCGGCGCATCCAGATCATCCAGGCCTGCATTGAACCGCACGGGCGCGGTGAGTCCGAGCTCTATGCCGTGGACTGCGACGTTGACGTTCTCCATGTGATCAAGGGGAGGATCCGCCTGATCCTCACCAACGAGGAATACGACCTCGGCCCCGGAGACACGGTCACCTTCCCGGGCCGTGAGCCGCACACCTGGATCAACCCCACGGACAAGCCGGTTGAGGTGCTCTGGGTCCTGGTTCCCGCCGCCAGCCGTTAACCCCACAACTAGGTAGCGCTAAGTGTCGTTTTGAGCGTTCAAAACGACACTTAGCGCTACTCAGACGGGTGAGGCTCTGTAAACATGCGGTGCACATAGGAAAACCCGGGTGTATGATGGCAGTCACAACAATCCCTCAACTCCTCGAAGGAGAGGCCTCCAGTGGAAGAGCTGCGCATCGAAGCCAACGGCAACCTAGGCCCCATTGATTCATCCCGCATCCCTCGCTATGCGGGTGCTGCCACCTATGCGCGGCTGCCGCGGCTGGACCAGGTGGCCAAGGCCGACGTCACCGTGGTGGGCGTGCCGTTCGATTCGGGCGTGTCCTACCGTCCGGGAGCCCGCTTCGGCGCCAATCACGTCCGGGAAGCCAGCCGCCTGCTCCGCCCATACAACCCGGCGTGGGACGTGAGCCCCTTCGAGAACATCCAGGTTGCCGACGCCGGGGACATGGCTGTCAACCCGTTCAACATCAATGAAGCCATCGAGACCATCCAGCAGAACGCTTTGGACCTCACGGCCGGAGGCAGCAGGCTGGTGACCCTCGGCGGTGACCATACGATTGCCCTGCCGCTCCTCCGCGCGGCGGCTGAGCGGGCCGGGGGACCGGTGGCGATGCTGCACTTCGACGCGCACCTGGACACCTGGGACACCTACTTCGGCGCCGAATACACCCACGGCACCCCGTTCCGCCGGGCCGTCGAGGAGGGCATCCTGGACACGGAAGCCATCAGCCACATCGGCACCCGCGGCCCGCTGTACGGCAAGAAGGATCTCGACGACGACCACCGGTTCGGGTTCGGCATCGTCACCTCCGCGGACGTCTACTACCAGGGCGTCCTGGAAACCGTGGCCAAGGTCCGGGACCGGATCGGCAACCGCCCGTTGTACATCTCGGTGGACATCGACGTCCTGGACCCGGCCCATGCTCCCGGCACCGGCACGCCCGAAGCCGGCGGCATCACCAGCAGGGAACTGCTGGAAATCATCCGCGGCTTCCGCGGGATGAACCTGGTGGGCGCCGACGTCGTGGAGGTGGCCCCGGCCTACGACCACGCCGAGATCACCGGCGTCGCGGCCAGCCACGTTGCCTACGAGCTTGTCACGCTGATGGCAGACAACGCCGTGGAAGGCGACCGTTTCGGCTCAGCGACGGGTTACGCCGCCCAGGCGCTCGGCCAGGAGGTCCGCCGGCCGGCAGGCTTCGCACCGGCGGGCAAGGAGTAGCGGGGATGGTCGAGCACGATCCGGGCAAGGCGGCGGTGCCGGCAGCGAAGGGTCCGGTTACGGGTGCCCGCAACGGCGGGGACCTCGTCGTCGAGACACTGGAAGCCCTGGGCGCGAAAACGGTGTTTGGCATCCCCGGGCAGCATGCGCTGGGACTGTTTGATGCGATGGGCCGGGGCAACCTGCAGTTCGTTTCCTCTCGGGTGGAGAACAACAGCGCCTTCGCTGCGGACGGGTACTCGCGGGCCACCGGTGAAGTGGGCGTCCTGTTCCTCTCCACCGGCCCGGGCGCGCTGACGTCGCTGGCCGGGCTGCAGGAGGCCTATGCCACAGGGGTGCCGATGGTGGTGGTGGCGAGCCAGATTCCGCTGGAAGGCCTGGGCGCCCGGCGCAAGGGCATGCTGCACCAGCTTGATGACCAGAAGGCCTCGGCCGCGAACGTGACGAAGAGCCAGCGGCTGATCCAGCACGCGTCCGGCATCCCGTCGGCCATCCAGGACGCCTGGACCGAGGCAATTTCCTCGCCCCAGGGGCCGGTGTGGCTCGAGATTCCGCAGAACGTCCTGCTCGATCCGATCATGGTGCCGCCGGTGGAGGACGCGCTCGCCGAAGCGGCGGACAATCCGCCGCGGGTGGAGCTGGTCCGCGAAGCGGTGAAATGGCTGCAGGCCGCCGAGCGCCCGGCCATCATTGCCGGCGGCGGTACCCGCCGGGGCCGGGCTGAGAAGTCGCTGCTCTCCATTGCGGAGAAACTGCGTGCCCCCGTGATCTGCACCCCGGGCGGCAACGGCGCATTCCCCTGGAACCACGAGCTCTCGCTGCAGTCCTGGATCGAGGACCGCTACATGACCGATCTGCTCGAGGACGCCGACGTGCTGGTGGTGATCGGTTCCTCGCTGGGCGAGGTCACGTCCAACTACTTCACTTTCGAGCCGCGCGGCAGGATCATCCAGATCGACGCCGAACCCCGGGTCCTGGAGTCCAACCGGCCCGGGCTGGGCATCCGCGCGGACGCGGGACAGGCACTGGCTGCCCTGGACGAGGCGCTGGAGGTGGAGCCTGCGCATGCCAGGCCCAACTGGCACGGCACCTCTCCGGAGGACCTGGTCAAGGAATCCCTGGCGAAAGTCCGGGCGCGCCTGGAATCCCAGGACCTTGCCAAGGAGCTGAAGTTCATGGCCGACATCCGGGATGCAGTCCCGGCGGACATGCAGACCTTCTGGGACATGACCATCGCCGCCTACTGGGGCTGGAGCTGCTGGGACGCCCGGGAGGGCCAGTTCCACTCCGCCCAAGGCGCCGGCGGCCTGGGCTACGGCTTCCCGGCGGCGATCGGCGCCGCCGTGGGGCTGGAAACAGTCGGCAAGCCGGGCCGGGTGCTCGCCGTCTCCGGCGACGGCTCGTCCATGTACTCCATCGCGGAACTGGCCACGGCGAAGCAGCACAACGTGCCGGTCACCTGGCTGATCGTGGACGACGGCGGCTACGGCATCCTGCGCGAATACATGGTGGGCGCCTTCGGCAAGGCAACCGCCACCGAGCTGGCCCGCCCGGACTTCGTCAAACTCGCCGAAGCCTTCGGCGTGCCGGCCACAAAAGTGGCGCCGGAGGACGTGGGGGAGGCGCTCAAGGCGGGCTTCGCCGGTGACGGGCCCAACGTCGTCGTGGTGGAAACGCTCCTGAAGATGTTCGCCCCAACCCATCTCCCCGCATAGGGCCCACTCAACCGAATACGCAGAAAAAGGGTCCCGGCCTCCGCAAGGAGCCGGGGCCCTTCGTTTTCCCACTATCCGCCCTTTAGTTTCCTGAAGCAACCAAATGGGTATATAGTTGCTTCAGGCAAACAAGTAAGGAGTGTCTGTAGCAATGGCAGTTGCACCGGATACGGCGGCCGATCTCGTCTACCAGATCTTCGATCTCCAGCGCGCGGTGCGTTGCATCGCCACCGCCGCAATCCGCGGGCAGGAGACCGGAGTCGCACTCCAGGGCGTCCTCCGGTTCGTGGGGGAGGGGGAGTCGCGCGCCACGAGCCTGGCCGAGCGGCTGGGAGTCAGCGCGCCGGTCCTCAGCCGCCACATCGCGGACCTGGAGGAGCACGGCCTGGTGGTCCGCAGGCAGGACCCCGACGACGGACGGGCACAGTTGGTTGCCCTCACGCCCCTGGGAGCGGACAGGCTCCGGAGCATCGAGGAGCAGCGGACGGCAGCCCTGCAGGACTACCTGCGGGACTGGAGCGAGGAGGACGCCGGCAACACGGCGAAAACCCTGCACAAACTCACCGAATCACTCAAGAAATCAGCCCGGGCAACGGCGGCCGGCACCATCACCACCCCCTAGGAGCAAACCTATGGCAACCACAGCCGCCCGGGTCACCACGTTGAGTGCACCCGCTGCACCGCCCGAAATGTCCCACCGCCAGATCATGGAAGCGCTCACCGGCCTCCTCGCCGCCTTCTTCACGGCGATTCTCAGCAGCACGATCGTGGCCAACGCCCTGCCGACCATCATGTCCGACCTGCACGGAACCCAGACCGACTTCGCCTGGGTGATCACCGCAGCGCTGCTGGCCAACGCCGCCACCACGCCCATCTGGGGCAAGCTGGCTGACCTCTTCAACAAGAAGCTCCTGGTCCAGCTCAGCATCATCATCTTCGTTGCAGGTTCCGTCATGGCAGGCCTCTCCGAAACCATCCCGCTGCTGCTGGGTGCGCGGGTCATCCAGGGCGTAGCCATGGGCGGTCTGACGGCATTGGCCCAGGCCATCATCGGCACCATGATCCCGCCGCGGAACCGCGGGAAATACTCCGGTTACATGGGCGCGGTCATGGCAGTGGGCACCGCCGGGGGACCGTTGCTGGGCGGTTTCATCGTGGACAGCCCGCTGGGCTGGCGCTGGACCTTCTTCGTGTGCGTGCCGCTCGCCGTCGTCGCCCTGATCCTCCTGCAGGTCACCCTCAAGATCAGCCACGTCCGCCGGCCCGCCAAGATCGACTGGCTCGGTTCCGTCCTGCTCACCTCCGGGGTAAGCCTGCTGCTGATCTGGGTCTCCTTCGCCGGCAACCCCGCGTACTACGACTGGATCTCCTGGGAGTCCGCCCTCATGGTCGGCGGCGGAATCCTCCTGCTGGCGCTGCTGGTCCTGGTGGAATCCAAGGTGGAGCAGCCGATCATCCCGCTCAAGATCATCTCCGAACGCACCACGGCCCTTGCCATCCTCGCCTCCGTAGCCGTGGGTATCGCGATGTTCGGCTCCTCAACCTTCCTGGGGCAGTACTTCCAAGTGGCCCGCGGCGCCACCCCCACGGAGGCCGGACTCCTTACCTTGCCCATGATCGCGGGCAACCTGGCGGGTTCAGTGGCTTCCGGACTCCTGATCAGCCGCACCGGAAAGTGGAAGGGCTACCTGATCGCGGGATCCGTCTTCCTGATCGGCGGGCTGGGGCTGGCAGGCACCATGGACCACACCACGGAGCTCTGGCACGCCGGAATCTTCACCGCGGTGCTGGGCCTTGGCCTGGGCATGCTGATGCAAAACCTCGTGCTGGCAGTGCAGAACACGGTCCGCGCTGCGGACATTGGAACGGCCAGCGCCTCCGTGGCGTTCTTCCGGTCCGTGGGCGGTGCCATTGGCGTCTCCGTCCTGGGCGCCATCCTGGCCAACAGGGTCAGCGAACTGGCCACCCGGGGACTGGCGGCGGCCGGCATCCCCGTCCAGGGCGGCGCAGCGGGCTCCAGCATGGACCTGGCGCACATGCCGGAACCCGTTCGTGACATCATGCGGGCCGCCTACGGTGACGCCACCGCGGAAGTGTTCCTGATTTCAGCCGCCGTGGCCGTCGTCGCCCTGGTGTCCGTGCTGTTCATCAAGGAAAAGCCGCTGCGGCGGACCGTGGACATCCAGCCGGCGCCGGAGCAGGCGCGGGAGCAGGAAAGCACGACGGCGGAGCCCGCCCCGGCGGGCAGGTAATGCAGGCAGTACTCCCCACGGATGATCTTTTGCGGGGCCTGTTTCACCGCGGGGAGGAGTTTCGTAGAGTGGGAAAGCCAAGGATGTCAGCCCCGGCTGCTACTACTTAAGCCTCGTGCTTTTCCGAACCATTCTTCGAACCCATCCTAAGGACCCGTGGGCATGCTCCTGACCCTGATACGACGGTTTTCCAGGCCGTACATGCCGTACATTGTGGCCGTCATTGTGTTTCAGCTGGCGTCCACCATGGCGGCGCTGTACCTGCCCAGCCTGAACGCCCAGATCATTGACGAAGGGGTTTCCCGCGGGGACACGGACTTCATCTGGCGCACCGGCGCCGTGATGCTGCTGGTGGCCTTCGTCCAGGTGGGCACCGCCATCGCCGGTGTCTACTTTGGGTCCAAAATCGCCATGGCCATAGGCCGCGACCTCCGGCGCGGCGTGTTCCGCAAGGTCACCAGTTTCTCGGCCAGGGACGTCAACGCCTTTGGTGCCCCCACGCTCATCACCCGCGGGACCAACGATGTCCAGCAGGTCCAGATGCTCGTCCTGATGGGACTGAACTTCATGGTGGCCACCCCCATCATGTGCGTGGGCGGCATCATCATGGCGCTGCGCGAGGACCTCAACCTGTCCTGGCTCGTGTGGGTTTCCGTGCCCCTCCTGACCGTGGTGGTGGGCTACCTGGTGGTCCGGCTCATTCCGCTGTTCCGGTCCATGCAGAAGAAAATCGACCGCATCAACGCCGTGCTGCGGGAACAGATCATTGGCATCCGGGTTGTCCGGGCCTTTGTGCGCGAACCCTATGAAACCGGGCGCTTCGGCGAGGCCAATAAGGAACTGACGGACGTCTCGCTGAAGATCGGTTCCCTGTTTGTCCTGATGTTCCCCGCCATCAGCATGATCCTGCACCTGTCCACCGCCGCCGTGCTGTGGTTCGGCGGGCAGCGGGTGGACTCCGGCGAGATGCAGGTGGGCGCCCTCACCGCCTTCCTGCAGTACCTGCTCCAGATCCTGATGGCCGTCATGATGGGCACCTTCATGGCGATGATGATTCCGCGCGCCTCCGTATGCGCGGACCGCATCGGTGAAGTGCTCGACGTCGAACCCTCCATCCACGATCCGGAACGTCCGGAGGCGCCCGCCATGCTGAGCGGCGTCGTCGAGTACCGGAACGTCACCTTCGCCTACCCGGGCGCTGAATCGCCCGTGCTGAGCAACATCAGCTTCACGGCGCGTCCCGGGCAGACCCTCGCCATTATCGGTTCCACCGGGGCCGGCAAAACCTCGCTCCTGTCCCTCCTGCCGCGGCTCTACGACCCTGTGGAAGGGGAGGTGCTGCTGGACGGTGTTCCCGTGGACAGAATGGACCGGGCGGAGATCACCAAACGCGTTGCCCTGGTGCCCCAGCGGCCCTACCTCTTCTCCGGCACCATCGGGCACAACCTGCGGTTCGGAAAGACCGACGCCACGGACCAGGAACTGTGGGAGGCCCTGGGCGTGGCGCAGGGCGAGGAGTTTGTCCGCGCCAAGAAGAACGGGCTCGGCTCGCGCATCGCCCAGGGCGGCACCAACGTCTCCGGCGGCCAGCGCCAGCGCCTGTGCATCGCCAGGGCACTCGTCACCAAACCCCGGGTGTACCTCTTCGACGATTCCTTCTCCGCCCTGGATGTTGCCACGGACGCCCGGCTCCGTGCCGCCCTCAAACGCACCACCTCGGATGCCACGGTAATCATCGTGGCCCAGCGGATCTCCACCATTACCGAGGCCGACCAGATCCTGGTGCTGGACAACGGGCGGATCGTTGACCGTGGAACACATGAGGAACTCCTGGAAACCTCGCCCACCTACCAGGAAATCGTTGAATCCCAGCTGAGCGTGGAGGAAATGGCATGAGCGCCCCCAAGAAGGACTCCACGGACAGTCGGGGAACAGCGTCAGCCCAGGACGAGCTCGACGCCGGGCAGGCGGCCGCACCCGTCGAGGACGACGACTTCGTTGAGGAGGAGTACACTCCTTCCGAATCGGACGGGGACATGTTCGGCGGGATCCCCGCCAAGAAGGCCGAGCACTTCTGGCCGTCCGCCAAGCGGTTGATGGGGCTGCTGAAGCCGGAAGCCCTGGGGATCTACGTGGTGGTGGGCATGGTGGTAATCGCCGTGGTCCTCAACGTCATCGCCCCCAAGATCCTGGGCCAGGCCATGGACGTGATCTTCGCCGGCGTGGTAGGCAAGCAGCTTCCGCCGGGCGTCAGCAAGGAACAGTTTGTGGACGGGCTGCGCCGGCAGGGCCAGGACAACTTCGCGGACATGGTGTCCCGGATGGAACTGGTGCCCGGCGCCGGCATCGACTTCGACAAGCTCACCCTGCTCATCGCGGTGGTCCTGCTGATGTACTTCGTGGCCAACATCTTCCTCTGGCTGCAGGGCTATGTGCTCAACCGCATCGTGATGAAGGTAATCCGGCGGCTCCGCGATGATACGGAGAAGAAGCTGAACCGGCTGCCGCTGAACTACTTCGATACCCGCCAGCGCGGCGACGTGCTCTCCCGGGTGACGAACGACGTCGACAACATCCAGCAGGCGCTCCAGCAGGCCTTCGCCCAGCTGGTCAACTCGCTGCTGACGGTGGCGGGCATCGTGATCATGATGTTCATCGTGTCCTGGCAGTTGGCCGTGATCGCCCTGGTTGCGTTGCCGCTTTCCGGCGTCGCGGCAGGCATGATCGGGGTGCGCAGCCAGAAGCTCTTCGCAGCCCAGTGGAAGAACACAGGAGCCCTCAACGGGCAGATCGAGGAATCATTCTCCGGCCACGACCTGGTGCGGGTCTTCGGCCGGGACGCGGACATGCTGGAACGGTTCGAAGAACGCAACGAGGCCCTGTACAGGGCCAGCTTCGGGGCACAGTTCGTGTCCGGCATCATCTTCCCCGTGATGCAGTTCGTTTCCTACCTCAGTTATGTGGGCATCGCCGTCGTGGGCGGCCTCCGGGTTGCTTCGGGGTCCATGTCCCTGGGCGATGCCACCGCGTTCATCCAGTACTCGCGGGAGTTCACGCAGCCGCTGGGCCAGATGGCCGGCATGGCCAACATGCTGCAGTCCGGGGTGGCGTCCGCCGAGCGGGCCTTCGAATTCCTGGACGCAGACGAGCAGGACACGGAGACCGCCACCGAGCACCTGCCGGCCAGGACCGACGGCCACGTCGACTTCAAGAACGTCACCTTCAGCTACACCGAGGACAAGGAACTCATCGAGAACCTGTCCTTTACTGCCGAGCCGGGAAACACCGTGGCCATCGTCGGGCCCACCGGGGCGGGAAAGACAACCCTGGTGAACCTGGTGATGCGGTTCTACGAGCTCAATGCCGGGTCCATCATGCTGGACGGCGTGGACATCACCCACCTCAGCCGCTCCGAGCTCCGGTCCAAGGTGGGCATGGTGCTGCAGGATGCCTGGCTGTTCGGCGGCTCCATCTACGACAACATCCGCTACGGAAACCTTGAGGCCACCGAGGAGCAGGTAATGGCGGCCGCCAAGGCAACCTTCGTGGACCGCTTCGTGCGGGCCCTGCCCGAGGGCTACAACACCGTGATCGACGAGGAAGGCAACAATGTCAGCGCCGGCGAGAAGCAGCTGATCACCATTGCCCGCGCCTTCGTCGCGAACCCCTCACTGCTGATCCTCGACGAAGCCACGAGCTCCGTTGACACCCGCACCGAGCTGCTGGTGCAAAAGGCGATGGCGGCCCTGCGCACGGACCGCACCAGCTTCGTCATTGCGCACCGGCTCTCCACGATCCGCGATGCCGATACCATCCTGGTCATGGAAAACGGCAAGATCGTGGAACAGGGCAACCACAAGGCCCTCCTCGCCGCGCAGGGCGCGTACTACCGCCTGTACAGGTCCCAGTTCGCCGGAGCGGACGCGGAGGAAGTCCCCGTGGACGATTCGACGGCGGTGCACAGTTGAGCACGCAGGAGGCGCCCGCGCAGCAGGCCACCCCGGCGCAGCCAGAATCCGCGGGCGGCCGCCGGATCGAGGTCCTGGTGCCCATGCGCTGGGGTGACATGGACGCGTACGGGCACATCAACAACGTCCAGATCGTCCGGATGCTGGAGGAAGCCCGGATCGCGGCCTTCGGCCCGCCCCGGGGCGCGGGGCTGCCCGGCATCGAACCCCACGTCTCACTGTTCAACGATGTCCCGGACGGAACCATGGCCCTGGTGGTGGACCACAAGATCCGGTACGTCAGGACCCTTGAATACCGCAACGTCCCGGCCGTGGTCCTGGTGTGGATCGGGGCCGTCAAGGGGGCCAGCTTCGATATCCACTACCTGGTCCAGGATCCGGTCACCAGGGAGGACTGCGTGAAGGCGAGCAGCCACCTGGCGTTCGTGGACGAGGCCACAGGCCGGGTCCAGCGGCTCACCCCGGAACAGAAGGAACGGCTGGCTCCGTTCACGGCCTGAGCCGGACTGCGGGCGCGCAGGGTACCGCCACCCATTGCGCAGCGGTGGCCCGCACCGGAAACTGAAACCCCAACCAAGGAGCAGAGAACATGGCACAGAAAAAGACCTGGAAGGAAATGCCTCCGTCAGCCAAGGCCGGCACCATTTTGGTGGGCATCGCTCAGGTGTCACTTCTGGTGGCAGCGCAGCGGGACATCTCCAAGCGCCCTGCTGCGCTGATCAACGGTCCCAAGGCCGCCTGGCGGGCGGCGTCCTTCATCAACTTCATCGGTCCCATGGGCTACTTCATTTTTGGCCGGAAGAAGCCCGTCCAGGCCATGTAGGGAGCCAAACGGGGACGGCCGTTCACAGTCCGTTGAGCGCCCGTCCAGCTTGACCCTGTAAATTTGAATCCATGACCCCCGCCTCCACTGCTGCCATGACCCGCGCCCTCGGCATATCAAAGGAGATTGAGGACGCAGCCTGGTTCGTTTTGGGCCCGGGGCTGCTGGGGAAACCGTCCGCCCTTGATGGCCGCACACTGACCTGGACGGCCGATGCGGCCGCTGAGCTTCTGGAACGGCTGGAACGCGGGACGCCGGACCCCAAGGCCCCCATGATGACCAACCTCCGGCAGAACCTGGAGGGGGCCTCGCGGGAAGCGAAGCAACTGGCCGTCGAACTGTTGTTCCTGCAGTCCCTCCCGCTGGCCCATGAGGTGAAGTCACTGAAGGTCAAGCGCGCCCGCGTGGCCGAGGCCGCCTCCTGGCTGGAGCCCCCGCTGGAGCTTCCGGAGGAGCTTTACGAGGGCATGACGGACCATGGTGTCATCAGGGACCGGACGGCGGAGTTCAACTGGACCATCTGGGACCATCTGAAATGGCTGTGCCGGTTTGTGCAGCACGTGGACCAGCAGCCCACGGCGTCCATCGCGGCAGCCCTGCAGGACCCGCTCGAGTTCCACCGGCTGGCGGCCGCCACACCGGGCGATCAGCCCGCCATCCGCCGCAGCATCGAGTTCCTCACCTGTCCCAGCTACTTCGAGCCCGTGGTGGCGGACGTGGAGCGGCAGGAGATCCGGGACGCCTTCGCCTCGCTGGTGGGCGGCGCGAAGGGGGACGCCGAAGAGGACGTCACCGCTGACATCCACCGCATCCGCCTTCACCTTGACGAGCAGGCCGGCCAGCGCATCGACTGGTACTCCCGCCAGCTCGTCAGCCAGTGGCGCAAGGTGGGCGACCCCGGCCGGCGGGCCTGGCTGCTGCGCACGCACAGCGACAACACCGAGCTCCTCACAGCCTGGCAGGGCGAGGAGAAGGCGACCCTCGACGTCGAACATCTCCGCCTGCTGGACCCCGGCGTTACCGCAGGGCTGGTCCAGCACGCCGTGGACGAGGACTACAAGCACCTCGGCTACGTGGAGCGGGAGGACACCAAGACTGCTGTCTTTGCCTTCCTGACGGTCATGAAGCCGGGGGACCTGGTGCTGTACCAGCACGCCGGCACCGTGAGCCTGGGGGTGGTGCTCGGGGAGCCCGAACACAACGACGACAACCGGCGCCTGCGCCGCAAGGTCCGCTGGTTCGACGAGGGACACACCACCACCAGCCTGCCGCGGCACGTCCAGCGGCAGCTGGCCACCGCCGGAATCGTCGTGGACGTTACCAAGGTGGTGCAGGCGCTGCAGGCGCTCCTGCCGGCAGAAGCGGAAACAGAGCCCGACGGCGATGCTGAAGCTGCCGCCGTCGTGCCTCCCGTCCAGGAGGGCTTCCGCCCGCTGACCCGCGAGTTCGCCGACTCGCTGCACATGGCGCTCGAGCCGCTCCAGGAGATCGCCGAGCTGCTGGAGGAGAACCGCCAGCTGGTCCTGTATGGGCCGCCGGGGACCGGCAAAACCTACCTGGCCAAGCACCTCGCCGCCGAACTGGCGGACGACACCACGGACGAGCGGGTCAAACTGGTCCAGTTCCACCCCTCCTACGCGTATGAGGACTTCTTCGAGGGATACCGGCCGGACAAGACCGACGAAGGCCAGGTCTCCTTCAAGCTGGTGGCAGGGCCGCTGCGCCGGCTCGCGGAGGAAGCGGCGAAGCCCGGCAACGAAAACAAGCCGTACTTCCTGATCATCGACGAGATGAACCGCGCCAACCTGGCCAAGGTGTTCGGCGAACTGTACTTCCTGCTGGAATACCGGGACGACCGGATCTACCTCCAGTACAGCCCCAACGAGCCGTTCACGCTGCCGGACAACCTCTACATCATCGGCACCATGAACACGGCAGACCGTTCCATCGCCATGATGGACGCCGCCATCCGCCGCCGGTTCTCCTTCATCGAGCTGCACCCGCAGACCGAGCCGGTGAAGGGCTCCCTGCTGCGGTTCCTCCAGGCCCGGCAGCTCGACCTCACGCCGGCGCTGCTGCTGGATGCCCTGAACAGTGCGATCGACGAGTGGGACCGTGACCTGATGATTGGCCCGTCCTACTTCATGAAGCCCGCCGCCCAGACCCCCGCCGGGCTCCGCCGGATCTGGAAGTACGAGCTCATGCCGCTGCTGGAGGAGCACTACCACGGCCAGCTGACCCGGGCGCAGCTCGAGGAGCGCTTCGGGCTGGACCAGCTGCTGGGACGCCTTGCGGACCGCTGACCCCGGCACGTCTGTCCGGCACCTGGTGCTGGATGAACTGTCCCGCGGCATCGTGGAGCGGCTGGACCCGGCCAGCGCGTCCTTCCTGAATTCCAGCGGCCTGGCCAAGGCATCACCCATGGGCCTTGGGCTGTACCGGATCGAGCCGGTGGGCAAGGTGGGTTCGGTGCGCACGGCCACGGTGCAGCTCGACGTGCGGCCCAAGGACCGGCTGGGGCTCAGCCGGCTCCTGTTCCTGCTCAGCTACGCCGGCGAGCAGGGCTTCCGCCCCGATTCGGTCTCAGCCGTGGAGGACCGGGAGCTGTGGAGCGCGCTGGCGGAGTCGCTGGCGCAGCTGGCCGAACGTGCCCTGGGCCGCGGCGTCCTGCAGGGTTATCTCACCGTGGATGAATCGCTCCGGACGGTCAAGGGACGGATCAGGATTTCGGACCAGATTTCCCGGCGGCCCGGCATGCTGGTGCCCCTGGAGGTGTCCTACGACGAGTTCACCGAGGACATAGCCGAGAACCGGATCCTGCGCGCCGCGCTGGAACGGATGGGCCAGGTGCCGCGCGTCCGCCCCGAGGTGCTGAGCCGGCTGCGCCAGCTCAAGGGAAAGCTCGACGCCGTCACGCGCCTCCCGGCAGGAGCACCGCTGCCCCGGTGGAAAGCCACCAGGATGAACGTCCGCTACCACGCGGTCCTGCGCCTGGCGGAGCTGATCCTGCGCAACGCCTCCGCTGAAGCCGGGGAGGGCAAGCAGCAGACGGCCTCGTTCGTGGTGGACATGGCCCAGGTGTTTGAGGATTTTGTGGGCACGGCGCTGCGGGAAGCGATGTCCGCCTACCCGGGCGAGCTCCGGCTCCGCTTCAATGCGCTCCTGAGCGAGGCGGTGCATGACGCTGACCGGCTGTCGGTGCGCCCGGACGCCGTCCACCTGCTCGGCGGCCGGCCGGTGGTGGTGTACAACGCCAAGTACACCGCGGCTTCGGATACCGGTGCTTCCCTGACGGCGGACCACTACCAGATGCTGGCCCACTGCACCGCGCTGGCGGTGCCCACCGCATGGCTGGTGTACGCCGGGGCGGGGGAAATGAAGCTCCGCCGCATCCTCAATACGGACATCGACATCGTGGAATTCCCGCTGGACCTGTCCAGGCCGCCGTCGGAAATCCTCGGGTCCGTCCGGGAACTCGCGCGCCAGTCCTGGGGCGAGGTGGTCCGGGTTTCAACAGGTGCCGAACAGGTTACACCGGAACCCGGAACGTAAAGGTGGTCCCCTCGCCGAGTGTGCTGTCCACACCGATGGTTCCGCCATGGGCCTCGATGATCGCCTTGCTGATCGGGAGGCCGAGGCCGACGCCGGGGATGGCCGTCCGGCGGACCGTGCTGGAGCGGAAGAACTTGGCGAAAACCTCGGAGGCGTCCTCGGGGCTCATGCCCATGCCGGTGTCGGTGATCCGGCAGGCCAGATGCCCGTCCTCCTGCTCCAGGGAGACCAGCACGCTGCCGCCGTCCGGGGAGTACTTGATGGCGTTGGACACCAGGTTGTCCAGGACCTGGGAGATCCGGGCGCCGTCCACGTGGGCCTCAAGCCGCTCGGGGGTCTGCGCCTGCAGCACCACTCCCGCCGCTGCCGCCCGGGGCGTGGCCGAGGAGACGCTGGACCGCACCAGCTCGGCGACATTCACGGCCTCCGGCGTGACGATCAGCTGCCCGTTGCGGCTGGACAGCAGGTCCGAGACCAGGGTCAGGAGCCGCTCGGAGTTCCGGCGGATGACCTCGAGCATCTCCCGCTGCGCCTTCGCCGGTTCGTCAGCCAGCAGGAGTTCCACGTAGCCCAGGATGGAGGTCAGCGGCGTCCGGAACTCGTGGGAGACGCTGGCGACGAACTCGTCCTTCGCCGTCAGGGCGTTCACCAGGTCCGTCACGTCGCTGAACGCGACCACCGAGCCGGCGAAAGCGCCGTCGTCGTCCTTCATGGCCCGTGCGGTGGTCACGACGGCGCGCTGGTCGCTGCCCGAACCCAGCCACACCAGGTAATCCGTAAAGGTTTCGCCCAGGACGGCGCGGCGCACCGGACGTTCCTCCACGGGAACCAGCGTTTTCCGGTCCGCCCCGAACACCAGCAGCTGGGACTCGTTCGGGTCGGCTATGTCCTTGGGCCGGGCCAGTTCGTGGTTTGCCCGCTGCTTCCTGTTCATCAGGACATCGTGCCCGTCCGCATCCACCGCGAGGACGCCCAGGTGGACAGTTTCCAGGACGGCATTCAGCAATGCCTCCTGGCGCTGGCTGGTCCGAAGGTTGGCCTGCAGCTGGGCGTCCTTTTCCTCAAGTTCCTCCTGCTGCCGCATCATGCTGAGGGTCAGGACACTCACGGACGCGCCGATTCCGAGCGCTATCACAGGAAGCAGCAAAGAGCGGGCCAGGTCCTGGGGCGTAAAGTCCCCCTTCAGCAGCAGCGGAACCCAGATGATGGCCAGCGGCCCCAGGAAGGACAGCCACAGCGCGGCCCGGGGATGGTATCCGGACGCGCACAGCCAAATCACCGGGAAAACGGCCAGCAGGCTGATGCCCGCCAGGCTCTCCTGCCCGCCCTGCCGGCCCACCCCGATGGAGACAAAGTCCAGCAGCGGAATGGCCAGGAAGCTCGTGTAGGGCAGCCGCTCCCAGGGAACCACGTAGCAAAGGCCCATGATGGCCAGCTGGGAGATTACGAAGGCGGCAAAGAGCGGATTGTCCATGGTGCCCGGGAAGAAGGCCCACACCAGGAACACCGTCAACAATGTGGTGATGAACAGCGGCATCTGGCTCAGCCCCACCCGCTGGGTCAGGCTGTACTCGTGAAAGGGCCGCCGGAAGAACCTCAACGTACCCGAAGCCCACGCCACCGGGGCGGTCATGGCGTGCACACGTAGGGGAGCGGGGTGAGTGGAGCCATACCAGCAGGATATCGGCAGCCAGCTATACTTCTGACGTTGGCTGCTGAGGGGGCGCTATGAGTGATGCACGAGTGGGACTGGTCATCGAGGATGACCACGACATCCGGGAACTGGTACGCACGGTGCTGTCACAGGCCGGTTTCGAGGTGAGCGTTGCCAGCAGCGGGGCAGAAGGCGTCCTGATCGCCAAGAACCTCAGCCCGGACGTCATCACCCTGGACCTTGGGTTGCCTGACATCGACGGCTTCGAGGTTTCCCGGCAGATCCGGGAATTCTCCGATGCCTACATCGTGATGCTCACGGCCCGCACCGAGGAACTGGACACCCTGATCGGACTGGAGTCCGGGGCCGACGATTACCTCACCAAACCGTTCCGGCCGAGGGAGCTGCGTGCACGCATCGCAGCGATGATGCGCCGTCCCCGTTCCGTCCCGGACCCTGCCGACGCGCTGGCCGGGGACAACCCGGCCGATGCGGGAGCCCATCCCGAGCGCGGCAACTTCAGCCACAACGGGCTGGAGCTCAGCTACTCGTCCCGGACCGTGGTTGTTGACGGCAAGGAAATGAACCTGACCCGCACGGAATTCGAACTCCTGCACGCGCTCCTGGAAGCGGGGCGGACCGTGCGGACCAAATCGGACCTGGTGCGGCGGCTGCGGGACGAGGATTACGACGTCGGCAGTTACATCAGCGAGGCCGACGAACGGTCCGTCGAGGTGCACATGGGGAACCTGCGGAAGAAGCTGGGCGACTCGCCCCAGAAACCGCGGTGGCTGCAAACCGTCCGGGGAGTTGGCTACCGGCTCGCGCCGGAAGCGCACTGAGCCTGAAGGCGGTGCGTCGTCTGCCGGCTGCAATGGTTGATCGGCCGCAGGAAGGCGACGGCCAGCCGGGGCAGGAGGACGGCCACGTCAGCCTTGCTGGCCTCGGTACGGATTTCGCCCTCCAGTTCCATGGCCAGGCAGGCCAGCCGCTCCGCACCCACCATCTGGCTGGCGGTCTTCAGGCTCAGGACCGCGTCCACTGAACCTTCCAGGTCGCCGGTGGTCAGGGCAAGGCGGAGCCGCCCAATGCGTTGCGGCAGGAACTCGATAAAGTTCCCCACAAAGACCCTGCAGTATCCCTCATCCTCTTCGAGTTCTTCGCGGAGCCGGTCGAGAACGGACTGGTCCACCAAGGGCCGGGGGGCATCATCGGCGGCGCTCATGGCGGTCCTTTCGGCGGGTGCGGTCCATTCCTGGAGGTGGCGTCTAAGTGGGGCTCGGATGTCACATCAGGTTAGGTCTGTTGCCTTGGCGGGGCAGGTTTTCCCGAAGAGAATTGTGCGTTTCTTGATGGGACTGCAGTTGTTCCGAAGCGGCCTGGAACACGGACCTGATGTCCTACCTTTCCGGCCCGGCCGGACCGGCTTCAGGGCTGCCCTGCTGGCGCGTCGGAGCTAAGCGCGGAGGGCGCTGGCAACGGTGCCTGGTGGGTCAGCGGCGGGTTTCCAGGAACTGCACCAGCTCCGCCTCAAGGGCCGAACTGTCTTTGAGCTCGCACTCCCACACCGTTAGGACGTCCCAGCCGGCCTCCTCGAGCAGGCGGCGCTGGCTGGCATCCCGGTCGCGGGTCCTGGTGCGTTTGGCGGCCCAGAATTCCGCGTTGGCCTTCGGCGCATGCTGACCGGCCCGGCATTCATGGAAGTGCCAGAAGCAGCCGTTGATGAAGATGACTTTGCGGCGGCCGGCGAAGACCAGGTCCGGGTTTCCGGGCAGGCGGGTGCTCCCGGACCTGCCGTGCAGCCGGTACCGGTAGCCCTTCGCATGGAGGAGCCTGCGCACCAGCAGCTCGGGCTTGGTGTTCTTGCCCCGGATCCGGGACATGTTCCAGCTGCGCTGCTCGGGGGTGAGCTTGTCCGCCATGCTTTGAGTCCAGGAGCTCCTAGATTTCCCGTTCGGGCTGTTCGCCGAACTGGAAGTGGCGGCCGCTGACGGACGTGGGTTCAATTTCCACGTAGAAGTCCTTCAGCGTGGGAACCCAGGTTTTCAGGCCCAGTTCCTCCACCGCCGCCAGTTCCGCGGAGTTGCTCAGTACGCGTGCCTTTCCGCGCAGCACCACGGACCATGCCTCCTCGGAGAGGATGCCGTCCGTTTCGAAGAGGACAGAGGAGTTAATGGTGAGCTGGGCAAGTTTGTTGCCCGGCGCCGTCCTCAGGTAAAGCTTCCGGGCGGAGGTGACGTAGTTGACCGGGAAGATGTCCGGTTCACCGGCAACCGATACCACGAGCCGTCCGTGCTTGGTTCCCTCCAACAGCCGCCAGGACTGCTCGTCGTCGAGTTCCAGCACGGGTTGTCCATCTGCATGTTCAAACATCATGCAGCCATTCTTCTACGTTATGTAGAAATATTCCAGAGGTTTGATGAATTTACTCCTGGTGATGAGGTGGCCGTTCCGTGCCGGGAGCAGGTTGCCCGCCAGGCAAGGGGCGAGACCTGAACTTTCAGGCGGCGCCCGCACTCCGGGCAGTAGCGTGGCGGTTCCAGCTGCAGCCGCGCGGCACACACCTGGTGGAGGGCGCGGCCCGGGCGGGCGTCCGACGGCGGGGTGCCGCCGCCGTCGGACGTTGCCTTCCTGAGGGGCTTGCCGCAGAGGGCGCAGAAATTCGCGCCGGCAGGATCGTTCCGGGTGCTCATAAGGTCTTCTGGAGTTCCTTGATGGGCATGTTGAGGTCCACCAGGAGGTTGAGGTCGGCGGCTGCCGGGCGGCCCAGGGTGGTCAGGTAGTTGCCGATGATGACCGCGTTGATACCGCCCAGGAGTCCCTCGCGGGTGCCCAGGTCGCCGAGGGTCAGCTCGCGGCCGCCGGCGTACCGCAGGACCGTGCGGGGCATGGCGAGGCGGAAAGCAGCGATGGCCCGGAGGGCGTCCTTGCCGTCCATGATCTGCTGGTTTTCCAAAGGGGTTCCGGGCCTGGGATTAAGGAAGTTCAGGGGGACCTCATGCGGCTCCAACGCGGCCAGCTGGGCCGCCAGCTCGGCCCGCTGCTCAAGTGTTTCGCCCATGCCGATCAGCGCTCCGCAGCACAGTTCCATTCCGGCGTCCTTGACCATGGCGCACGTCTCCAGCCGCTCCTCGTAGCTGTGGGTGGTGACCACCTGGGGGAAGTAGCTGCGTGCTGTTTCAAGGTTGTGGTTGTAGCGGTGCACGCCCCAGCCGGCCAGCTGGTCCACCTGGCGCTGGGTGAGCATGCCGAGGGAGCAGGCGATGTTGATGTCCACTTCCTCGTTGATGCGGTCGATGGCGAACTTGATCTGGTTCATGAGCTTGATGTCCGGCCCCCGGACAGCTGCCACGATGCAGAACTCGGTGGCCCCGGTGGCCGCGGTTTCCTTGGCCGCTTTGACCAGCTCAGGGATGTCCAGCCAGACGCCGCGGACCGGGCTGTCGAAGAGTCCGGACTGGCTGCAGAAGTGGCAGTCCTCCGGGCAGCCGCCGGTCTTGATCGAGATGATGCCTTCCACCTCCACCGCCTCTCCGCAGTGCCGGAGGCGGACCTGGTGGGCAAGCTCCAGGGCGGCCGGGACTGCGTGGTCGGGAAGCCGGAGAACCTCCACCAGCTGCGCTTCCGAGAGGCCGGTCCCGCCCTCCAGGACCTGCCGCCGGGCGGTCTCGAGAATGGGGTATTCCACGTGGAATGGGTGAGTCATCATTGCAGTCCTTTGTTTTGGGTGGGGTCTCCTAAACGACCGTAATTCGGTGGCTGCTCCCCGTTTTTGTGGCACGGCAACAATGCGGGGCGGCCAAGGTTGTTAACAGGCACGGTCAAATGCTTAACGCTGCCGAAACAATCCGGTGACCGGCCTGTCGATCTTGCTGGATAGCGTCGCATCAGGCCCTTTAGCAACGAAAGCGAAGCACATCATGAGCAACGACAAAGAAACAACGCAACTGCTGGAACCGCCGGCACAGCCCGGCGCCGCCGTCGTCGGAAGCGCTCCCGCAGCCAGCCCGGCGGCCAACGCTGCGGCGCTGAACGCCACCAAGGAAAGCCTCGAGGACTACACGCTCCGGTTCGCGCCGCGCTCCTACCGGAAGTGGAGTGCCGGCGTGGTGGCCACCAGTGCTCTGGGCGGCATCGCCTACCTGGCGGACTTCTCCATCGGCGCGAACATCGGCATCGCGTACGGCACCGTCAACGCCATTTTCGGCATCCTAGTGGCCGCCGTGATCATCTTCGCCACCGGCTTCCCCCTGGCCTATTACGCGGCACGCTACAACATCGACCTGGACCTCATTACCCGCGGTTCGGGCTTCGGCTATTACGGGTCTGTGGTCACCAACGTCATCTTCGCGACGTTCACCTTCATCTTCTTCGCCCTCGAAGGCTCCATCATGGCCCAGGGCCTGGAGGTGGGACTGGGGATTCCCCAGTGGCTGGGGTACGCGGCATCCACCGTGATCATCATTCCGCTGGTGATCTACGGGATGAACACCCTGGCCAAGCTGCAGGTGTGGACCACCCCGCTGTGGCTGCTCCTGATGGTGGTGCCGGTGGGGTACCTGCTGGTCTCGCACCCGGAGAGCATCAACACCTTCTTCGCCTACACAGGGGAATCGGGCGACGGCGGCCCGAACCTTGCGTCCGTCATGCTGGCTGCCGGCGTCTGCCTGTCCCTGATGGCGCAGATTGCCGAGCAGATCGACTACCTGCGATTCATGCCGCCGCGCACTGAAGCAAACAAGGGGGCGTGGTGGCGCGCCGTGATCCTGGCGGGGCCGGGCTGGGTGATTTTCGGGGCGGTCAAGCAGATTGTTGGCCTGTTCATTGCCATCTACCTCATCGCCACGCTGGATCCCGCAGCCTCTGCGACTGCCAACGAGCCGGTGCACCAGTTCCTGGGCGTCTACCGGGAGATGATGCCGGCCTGGCTGGCCATGACGCTCGCTGTGGTGCTGGTGGTCATCTCCCAGATCAAGATCAATGTCACCAACGCGTATTCGGGCTCCCTGGCGTGGACCAACAGCTTCACCCGCATTACCAAGACCTACCCCGGCCGCATGGTGTTCGTGGTGGTCAACCTGGCCATTGCCCTGGTCCTGATGGAAGCCAACATGTTCGACTTCCTCAACACCATCCTGGGCTTTTACGCCAACTGCGCCATGGCCTGGGTGGTCACGGTGGCGTCCGATATCGCCATCAACAAGTACCTGCTGAAGATTTCACCCAAGGTTCCTGAGTTCCGCCGCGGCATGCTGTACGCCGTGAATCCGGTGGGCTTTGTGTCGATGCTCGCCTCCGCCGGAATTTCGATTGCCGTGTTCTTTGGTGCCTTTGGCGCCGCGATCCAGCCGTTTTCGCCGATCTTTGCGGTAGGCCTTGCCCTGATCCTTCCGCCGGTGCTGGCGCTGGCCACCCGCGGGCGGTACTACCTCCGCCGCACCGACGACGGCATCGACCTGCCGATGTTCGACGCCGACGGGAACCCGAGCGATGCCAGGCTCCTGTGCCACGTGACCGGCATCGAGTTCGAGCGCCCTGACATGGTCCGTTCCGCGAAGGACGCTGCCGACGGCGGCCCGCAGTATGTTTCTTCGCTCGCGTTGTCCACGGACAAGACAGGGGAGCTGGTGCTGCCGCCACAGAAGTAGCTATTCGCTGCAACAGGGAAAGCCGGTACCTATGTGCCGGCTTTCTTTATGACTTTTCCCCGGGCCGTTGGTGGTGGTAAAACTCGTGGCGGGGCAGCTGTGGATAAGTCTGATCGCTGAATTGTGACCTGGGCTACCCTTAAGTCATTGTCCGGAGCAAGCCGTCTTGAAACTACTGGGGGATTAGCGGCCCATGACATCACAGAACGTCCCTACGTCCTGGCGAGCCCGGTCCAGTGCCGCCGCGTTCATCGTTGCAGCGGGGCTGACACTCGCCGGCTGCGCGGGTGGCGCCCCTGCGGACCCCGGTGCATTGTCCTCCGCGCCGACGGGCTCGCCGACGTCCAGCCCGTCGGCCACCCCGGCCCCGACCCCCACCGCCGTGTACAAGCCGGCTGACGCATCCGGGCCGGCCCAAAACGTCCCCGTCCCCGTGCTGCCCGAGGTGGCAAAGACGGAGACGAAGGAGGGCGCTGAGGCGTTTGCGAAGTATTGGTTCTCAATTCTGGGCTACGCATATGAGACGGGTGACACTCGCGCGTTATCCAAGTTTTCTGAACCTGAGTGCGCATTCTGCCAGGGCCTCGTGGATGACATCGACGCTGCTTGGGCTGAAAACAAGTGGATTTCTGGCGGTCAAATAGAAATTCCGGTGGCAACCGCGAAGCCTGCCACTGACGGCTCTACGCAGGTGGTCCTTCAAGTACTACAGAAGGAACTGGTCATCCACAACCAAGACGGGAGCCCATATCAAGAAAAGACCCCCGCAACGAATGCGGGAAGCGTCGCAGTAATGAAGTACGCCGATGAAGGATGGGTGGTCAACGACCTAGGGTTGATCCGTTAGCCATGGGTTACATAGGCAAGATCCTCACAATTCTCGCCTGCTGTGTGTTGCTTCTGACGACGTCTTTGTTGACTGCCCACGCGGAAGACGGGTCGGATCCAAAGCCACGGATCGGTGGAGGCTTTGTAGACACTGGGCTTCAAATGGGGGCGGATACTTGGATAACTGATCCTGATACTGGCGAATTTCGTCGTGCTGAACCCGGCAGTGTCAACACGGACCCCAACGAGTACAAGTACGAACTCCAATGCCACCTCGGTGGGGGAGACTTCGACACGCCCTGCCTCGCGCGGCAGCTTGAGTGCAAAAACGGTCCCGGGGGTAAGGAAGGCATTCCCGTCACCTGGCTCTCCCGGCCCCGAGGTGTACCCGGCGCTGTTTGGGCTCATCACTCCGGCCCTACGTGCCTATTCGACGCCAGACCCGAGGACTTGCTGCCCAGGATCGCTGCGGACATCCAACGGCAGTTCCAAAGCCTTCCGGTCAACGCCGGGACCGTGGTGGCCCAACCGAGTCCCCACACGCTGAGGGGTGCCGAAACCAACTTCTACGCGGAGGCAGCTGAACAGCAATTCGACGTCACCATGTTCGGGCAGGAGGTGCACATTGTCGCCACCCCGGTCCAGTACACCTGGAACTACGGGGACGGCACCGTGTTCGGTCCCCAGCCGTCAATGGGCGGACCATTGCCGCAGGACCGCTGGGGCGAGAAGACCCGGACGAGCCACGCCTACGGAGCCACGGGGGACTTCCAGGTAGTGCTGACCACCACCTTCCAGGGAACGTACTCGGTCAACGCCGGGCCGCCCCTGCCGATTCCCGGCCAGGGCCAGTTCAACGCTCCTACCCAGACCATCAGCGTGTGGCGCTCGCTCACCCGAAACTACGCCGACGACTGCAACGCCAATCCCCAGGGCCAGGGCTGCCCGGGTGCGCCGCGGTAGGGGGTCAGCAAGGCAAGCGTTGCCCGCGAACCTGCTGTGATTCCTATCGCAACCGGAATAGCCGCAGGTGGTTCCCGGTTGGCAAGGACAGTACGTCTTCAGCCTTCGAAAGGAACTGCGCATGCTGTTTTCCCCTCTCACCCTCGGCGAACTTGAACTCCCCAACCGGCTGGTCATGGCGCCCCTGACGCGGCTCCGCGCAGGTGAGGAAGGCGTTCCCGGCCCGCTCGTCGTCGAGCATTACCGCCAGCGCGCGTCCCTTGGCCTCATCGTCAGCGAAGGAACGTTCCCCACGCCCGCCGGCCGATCCTACGCCGGCCAGCCGGGCATCGTCACCGAAGAACAGGTTGCCGGCTGGAAGAAGGTCACCGACGCCGTTCACGCCGAAGGAGGCCGCATGTTCGCGCAGATCATGCACGGCGGCCGCGTCTCGCACCCGGACATTACCGGCGGGCTCGCGCTGGTGGCTCCCAGTGCCGTCGCCATCGAAGGCGAAGTCCGCACGCCCCTTGGCAAGCAGCCCTACCCGGTGCCGCATGCGCTCACCACGGATGAGCTGCCCATGGTGATCCAGGAGTTCGTGAATGCGTCGCTCAACGCCATCGAGGCCGGCTTCGACGGCGTCGAACTGCACTCGGCCAACGGCTACCTGCTGCACGAATTCCTGGCGCCCAACTCCAACGTTCGCGACGACAGCTACGGCGGCTCGCCCGAGAACCGTGCCCGGTTCGTCATTGAAACCGTGAACGCCGTGGTGGCCGCCGTTGGCGCCAACCGCGTGGGCATCCGCATCTCCCCCGAGCACAACGTGCAGGGCATCGCTGAAACTGATGCCGCGGACGTTCGTGCCACGTATGAGGTGCTCGTGGACAGCATCGCACCGCTCAACCTTGCATACCTGAGCATCCTGCACCACGAGCCGTCTGGCGAACTGGTCCAGGATCTCCGTGCCCGCTTCGGCGGGACCTTCCTGGTGAACACCGGATTCGGCGTGATCACCACCCGGGATGAGGCCGCGTCCCTGGTGGCAGACGGTCTCGCCGACGCCGTGGTGGTGGGCCGCCCCGCCATCGCCAACCCGGACCTTGCCCGCCGCTGGAAGGAAAGCCTCCCGCTGAACGAGCCGGACCCGTCCACGTTCTACGCCGACGGTGCTCAGGGATACACGGACTACCCCGCCTACCAGAACTAGAACAAGGCTTAACGACGACGGCGGCACCCGGCTTTGGGTGCCGCCGTTGCTGGCTGCGCGGTGTGCTGTCCCGGCAGCTGGCGCCGAAGGCCATCCGACGGCCTCCGGATCACACTGTTAATTTGGCCCGCCGGGCCCTCAGGGATGCCGGCGGTGATCAGATGCTACTCCATCGAATGGACTTTTGCTAGGCCTGATTTTTCGGCAAGCGCATGCCGCTAAAGCACGGCCTCCCGGCCGGTTCCTTCCCTCATCACCAGCCGGCCGTCCTCGATCGAAACCAGCACGCTTTTAGGCTTGCCGGTGACCTTTGTGATCGCCTTAAGCCCCCGGTTGGTCACCTCAACGCCCACCTGCGCGCCCTTCGCCGGCAGCTCCACGGACACCTCGTTGGCAATGCCCAGAATCGGGTTGGTGGACACACCGAGGTCCCGCCGTGCTTGTTTGCCGTTGACCGTCACGGTGATGTTGGCCTCCTCGAACCCCTCCTGAAAGACGATAAGCAGTTCCCGCATGGTGGCCTCTTCCTCGAGCATTGGGCGCTTGTGACGGCACCTCCACTACAGCACTTTGCGGGCGGTAGCGGAATACCTTTGCGGGCCGTGCCGGTAAGCCTGCTGCTGAATCGGCAGTGGAGCCGGGCAAGCCCGTAAGGCAAGATGTTCTGGTGACTCAACTGCCGCAGGCCCCGTCCGCTCCCTCCCCGTCCACGAAACCGGACGATGCCATCTACTCGCAGATAGCCGCAGAGCTGGGTGTCAAGGCCTGGCAGGTGAAGGCGGCTGTTGAACTGCTCGACGGCGGATCCACAGTGCCGTTCATCGCCCGCTACCGCAAGGAGGCCACGGGGACGCTCGACGATACCCAGCTCCGCGAGCTCGACGAACGGCTCCGCTACCTCCGCGAACTTGCCGACCGCCGTCGTTCGGTGCTCGACGCGATCGAAGCGCAGGGCCAGTTGACTCCCGAGCTGGCGAAGGCCATCCTCGCCGCGGACACGAAGTCCAGGCTTGAAGACATTTACCTGCCGTTCAAGTCCAAGCGGCGGACGAAGGCACAGATTGCGCGGGAAGCCGGCCTGGAGCCCCTGGCGGATGCCCTGCTCAAGCGGCCGGACCTGGACCCGGAACGCGAGGCCGCCAAGTACCTCAACTCCGAGCACGCCATCGCCGACGCGGCTGCGGCCCTCGCCGGGGCACGCGCGATCCTTGTTGAGAGGGTGGCCCAGGACCCTGACCTCGCGGCCACCCTGCGCGAGCGGCTGTGGACGCAGGGCCGCATGGTGTCCCGCGTGAAGAAGGGGAAGGAAGTCGAGGGCCAGAAGTTCGCCGACTACTTCGAGTTCGCCCAGGCGCCCGCCGGGATGCCTTCCCACCGCGTCCTTGCATTGCTCCGCGGCGAGAAGGACGGCGTCCTTGAGCTGGACCTTGCCGAGGCAGATCCAGCGGACGACGACGGCCTGGCCGCTGCGCGCTCGCGGTACGAGGCCGCGGTGGCCAGGTGCCTCGGGGTCACCGACCGTGGCCGTCCCGCCGACGCGTGGCTGGTCCAGACTGCGCAGGTGGCGTGGCGGTCCCGGGTGCTGTCCCGGCTGACCGCGGATCTCCGCGGCAAAATGTTCGCTGCCGCCGAGGATGAGGCCGTCCGGGTCTTCGCTGCCAACCTGCGCGACGTGCTGCTGGCCGCCCCGGCGGGGAACCGGGCCACGCTCGGGCTGGACCCGGGACTGCGCACCGGCGTCAAAGTGGCTGTGGTGGACGGCACCGGCAAGGTGGTGGCCACCGACACCGTCTACCCGCATGCGCCCGCCCGGAAGTGGGACGAAGCATTGGCAACCCTGGTGCGGCTGGCGCGGCAGCACGCCGTCGAACTTATCGCCATTGGCAACGGCACGGCGTCGCGGGAGACGGACAAACTCGCGGCCGAGCTGATCAAGCGGCTGCCGGAAGTGGACCGGAAGCCGCAGAAGCTGGTGGTGTCCGAAGCGGGTGCGTCTGTCTATTCGGCCTCGGCCCTGGCCGCTGCTGAGCTGCCGGGGATGGACGTGTCCCTTCGCGGAGCGGTCTCCATTGCCCGCCGTCTCCAGGACCCGCTTGCCGAGCTGGTGAAAATCGACCCGAAGTCCATCGGTGTGGGCCAGTACCAGCATGACGTGACGGCCTCGAAACTGGACCGCAGCCTGGACGCCGTGGTGGAGGACTGCGTGAACGCCGTCGGCGTGGACGTCAACACCGCCTCGCCCGCGCTGCTCAGCCGCGTGGCCGGCGTCGGGCCCTTGCTGAGCGAAAACATTGTGGCCTACCGGAACGAGCACGGCCCCTTCGCCAGGCGCACGGACCTGAAAAAGGTGCCGCGGCTCGGTGCCAAGGCGTTCGAGCAGTGCGCCGGCTTCCTCCGGATCACCGGGGGAGCGGAGCCGCTGGACGCATCCAGTGTGCATCCGGAGTCCTACGCGGTGGCGCGTAAGATCCGGGCTGCCGCCGGTTCCGCGCCGGCCTCCTCCCTGGACCCGCGCGACTTCGTGGACGATACGTTTGGCCTGCCCACGGTGCAGGACATTCTGTCCGAGCTGGACAAGCCCGGCCGGGACCCGCGTCCCGCGTTTGCGGCCGCGACATTCTCCGAGGGAATCGAGAAGATCTCAGACCTCAAGCCCGGAATGGTGCTGGAAGGAACGGTGACCAATGTTGCTGCGTTCGGCGCGTTCGTGGATGTGGGCGTCCACCAGGATGGCCTGGTCCACGTCTCGGCGATGGCCAACCGCTTTGTTTCCGATCCGCGGGAAGTGGTTAAGTCCGGCCAGGTGGTGCGGGTGAAGGTGCTGGAGGCGGATCCTGACCGGAAGCGGATTTCGCTGACCCTGAGGCTCGACGACGAACCCTCCGTTGGAGGGGCGGGCTCGGGGCGCGCCGGCAACAGTTCACGAACCCAGGGACGCGGCAGGGAGAAGGGCGGAAATCCCGCACGGAATATGCCATCGCCGGCCCGCTCGTCCGCGGCCCCGGCGCCTGTTAGGAAGGAAGCCCCTGTCAACACGGCCATGGCTGAGGCGTTGCGGAAGGCCGGCCTGGACAAGTAGCCGCTTCCCTGCCGGTCAGGCGAGGGCGGCGGTCGGTTGACGTGGGAAGACACGTCCGGAGCGGCTCGGCCTCGGCCGACTTTCGGCGGCAGGGGGTTTCTGCAAAGGTTGCTTCATGACTTATTTCCTGGAGTACACGATTCCCGCCGCGCCCGACGAAGCCGAGTTTGAGTTTCCCTATGATGAGATCAACCCCGGGACCACTATTCCGTTGTCGGAGACCGATGCGGAGGTGGTGCACGCCCCGGAACTCCCGGCCAGGACCGGCATCGTCGCTGCCACCGTTCCCGAAGCGAAGCTTGAGGCTGAGCAGCTGATCCTGCACAGCCGGGCTTCTGAAGGTTCCCTCTACTTTGACCCGTCCAATTCCCTGCAGGCCGGAGTTGGAACGCTCGTTGCCACGTTCAGCGAAGGCCGGGGCTGGCAGGACGCCTAAGTGCCCGTAGGCTGGCCGGGGCTCCCCACCAGCCTTGGCCGTCCGAACTGGGTCCGCACGCCAGGCGAAAACAGGACAGATTCAGGCGGCCCGCTCACCCTGATACCCGCTGAAGCAATCAGTTCATCCTTCACATGGTGCAGCGTGGCAGAGCACAGCGGCCATGGCTCGTGGGTGTTGGGAATGTAGATGCTCCGGCCCCGGAACATGCCGTGCATGCCAAACCTCGCCGTCAGAAAGACCGATAACGGGTCGTCGACGGCGGCGCCGGACTGGGGTACGACGGCGAAGCTGCTCCGTGCCCCTTGCCTGAAGCGCCTGACCGAAAAGCCGGGGGCGTCATTGCCCGGCGAGTCCGGCTCCGCCTGCGAATACCGGATCCGCGACCACACGTAGGGAATTCCCGCTGCCCGGGCCGCCAAAACCACTGGCAGCCGGTCCGCGTCCAAGCTCAGGAAGACCACGCCCCGGGTTCCGTCGGGTTCCCGCGAGTAGAGGCGCACATTGACTTCATTGAAGCTGCCCAGATACGGGATCCGTGGGCCGCGTCCAAATCCGGCGTTCTTCATGCGGAAACCGATAAGCCCCACCCACGAACTGCCGTCGAAGACGTCCGGCTGCACTCCAGGGGGCATGAATCGGGCAGCTACGTTTTCCGGGAGGCGCCAGTGAAGGAAGATGGCGTCGGCCCACCGCTGGTCCATGATGCGGGGCAGTGGAAGCTCAGGCGGGGTGGGCCAGAGGCCGGCGGCGGTTGGATGGGTGTCCACGTGCGAAGCCTACCGGAGGCGGCCGGCCGTTCACGCTGGCGCTTATTCGGCGGCGGCGCCCGCAGGATCGCGGGCCTCCCGGGACTCCTTCTGCCACGGCCAGCGCCCGGTGATTTCCAGCTCGAGCGAGAAACTGAGGAACGTCCGGATCAGAACGATGACGGCGAGAACGCCGACACTTTCGAAGGTTGGGGTGACGGCGACCGTGCGGATGATGTCGGCGGCCACCAGCAGTTCAAGGCCCAGGAGGATGGACCTGCCCAGCAGCTGCCGGTAAGAGCGGTACAGAGTCAGCTTTTCGGCGCCGGCGGGCAGTCTGCGGGGCTGGTGGCCGCGAAGCGCGAGGGGGATGGAGATGAGCGCCCCGACCACCATCACGGCCACCCCCGCAAAATCGACAAATTCGCCGACCGTTTCAATGATGTGCCGAAATTCCATGGTGTACGCCTTCCTATGTGCCCGAGGCCGAAGCTGTCAGCCTAAGCGCTGGCGCCGGTGTGCGGCCGCAATCTATGGGTGGCGTACCCCGTTGCCGGCGAGGATGTCCCGGTAGCCCTCCCGGAAAGAGGGGAACGCGAATTCGAACCCCGTGCTGCGCAGCAGGTCGTTGCGGCAGCGCTTGTTGCCGCCTCGTGCGGGCCCGGCATCACCCACGGGCGGCTCCGCAAGCCCCAGTTCCGCGGCGAGGAAGCGCAGCACCGTCCCCAGATCGGCGGGGTCGTTGTCCACGCCGACGTAGACAGGGGCCGGTTCTGGAGGCATGGTGGCCAGGTGGACGATGGCGGCAGCGGCGTCGTCGCGATGGATGCGGTTGGTGTACCTGGCATCTTCCGGGACCACGGCGGTGCCGCCCCGGACTTGGTCGATCAGGCGGGTGCGGCCAGGTCCGTAGATGCCGCCCAGCCGGAGGGACGTCGCCCTGGTCGCCGTTCCGCTGAATGCTGCCTGCAGCAGCTGCTCCGCTTCCAGCAGGACTCGGCCGGAAAACCCGCCGGGGCGGGGAGGCGTATTTTCATCCACCCAGCCGCCCCCGGCATCGCCGTAAACCGCCGTGGAGGAAACGAAGAGCACCCGCTGCGGCCTCACGCCGTCGCGTTCCAGGGCATCGAGCACATGGGTGAGACCGTCCGCATAGGCGGCCCGGTAGGCCTCCTCTGTTGGCGAGTCGGCAGCTACCGCTATGACGACGGCGGTGGTGTCTGCCGGGACGCGCGGCAGGCCGGGTGCGCTCAGGTCCGCCGCAACACCTTCGATGGCGGCCGGCAGTTTGGCGGGGGTACGGCGCCAGCCCACAACGCGGTGGCCAAGGGCGTGGAACCGCAGCCCGGCTTCGGTCCCCAGGTCACCGCAGCCGGCTAAAAGGATGGTCATTCTTTACGGCGCCTCAACCGGGAAGAACACGCGCGGGTCCTGGAGAAGGGCCGGGTAGGCAAAGGCGGTGCGGTCAATGATTTCAGTAACGGTGAAATTCCTGCCGAACCGGCCGTCCTCCAGCGTGATGGGCCGGCCCACCACCTGTCCCACCGCGAACTTCGCGCCGTGCTCGAACGGAACGGCCACCGGGGTTTTGCCCGGCAACGTCGAGAACGCTTCCTCCTGTGCGAGGCGCTTGCGGGTTGGCTTCTTGACCAGCTGCCTGGGCGGCGCCTTCCGGGGCTGCCGGGAAGGACGGCGGGATCCGTCGTCCAGGAAGACAGGGGAGTAGTCATCGTCGCCAAGAACCGCCGCCGCTGCGGCCGCGGAGCTCCGGCTCACCGGCGGAAGCGCCACCGTGTTCAGCGTCTGGGGGTCGACGTCGTGGTGCGGTGAACGGAGGATCCACAGAATGTCGCCCTCGGGCTCCTGCGGCAGGAACTCATGCTTGGGCTCCGGCCAGATGTAGTCCATCTCGGGGATGGCATCGGCGAACACTGAGCTGTAGAACTTCGGTTCCTTGCGCACCAGCTTGGAGCGGTGGCTGAGGTGGAAGTCAGCATCCCCAAGCCACGGCGGCATCGGAATCTTCGCCGCATAGTCCGGGTGGGCGGCCTGCGGTGCGAACTCGGTGATGTTCGCCCGGGTGTTGTCGGGGTGGCCGCGCTTGGTCCACTCATCCACCATTGCCAGGCCGTACATGGTGAGGGCCGGCACGTAGCCCATCCACATCCGGATGGCCGGGTGGGTCTGCCAGCCGTATCCCGGAAGCACCAGGGATCGAAGCGTCTGCAGCGCCTCGACGCGCTGCTTGCCCAGCCTGGCGGTGTCCAGGGCGGCGGCGCTCTGCCGGAAATCGGGGTACGGAAGGAAGGTTTGCATCTCTTCAGTCTGACGGCACCTGGCGGATGTGCCAATTGCAGTGCCACGGGCCACATGGGGAGGTCCTGGATGTTCACATCGTGGACGCATGCATACGCCGGGGGCCTCCAGGCACTAAGATCGCCGCAACCACCCCAGCGTTTTGGAAGCTCACTCATGACATCAACAGTTGAAAAAACCACCGGAACCACTCCAGCCTTCGTGCCCCGCTACGGTCAGATGCTAAGTCCGGAAGCAAAGGGCATCCTGGTCCTCGACGAGTTCACCATCGATCCTGCCGCAGCGCGCAAAGAGCAGCACCGCTTCCGCGACGGCATGGCTGCGGTCGCCCGGACCATGCGCCGGATTGCCGCCCTCCGCGTGGTGATCGCGATTGTAGCCATCGGGAACCTGCCGCTGTTCCTGCTCTCCAGCGGCTGGTGGATCTACGCCGTGTCGCTCACCCTCGTGGTGGCCGTACACGCGGCTGTTTCGTGGCTGAACCGCCACGAGCCGCGGCTCAAGCAGCGCTCCGCCCTGGAGCTGCACATGCACCGCGAACGCAGCGCCAACTACCGCAAGGTGCGCGACGCCGTGAAATACATGATCGACACCCCTGCGCGCATGAACGAGCACCTTTA
The DNA here is from genome assembly GCF_009741265.1 of Pseudarthrobacter sp. GA104. Lineage (GTDB taxonomy): Bacteria > Actinomycetota > Actinomycetes > Actinomycetales > Micrococcaceae > Arthrobacter. Next base: position 1,227,944 of record NZ_WOWL01000001.1, on the reverse strand, counting down.
CCTGGAACTGCTCGCCGCAAAGCGCGTCGCCCTCAACCTGGCCCACGGCACCGTCGCCCTGCTGGACACCAGCGACGACTCCGCCTGGAAGGTACGGATCGTGCGGGAGCTGCCGGCCGCCAGCTGACCTGCCAGGCGGTGCCTGTAAGAATTAAAGAACGACGCCGGCACGTCCCTTATGGGGGCGTGCCGGCGTCGTTTTTTGGTCAACGGAATTTGTCTATCGCCGACCTGTCTGGGGTGCCCCTGGGGGCTGGCGCCTCGCCGTGGCTGGCCCCGCGGCGACAAGCCGCAGAGCCCATGCAGCCACTACGCGGGGAGCTGGAGGACCTGCCCCTCGAATACGAGGTTGGGATCAGAAATGGTGTCCGTGTTGGCGTCGGCAAGGTGCTGCCAGCCGCCCTCGACGCCGAGCTTCTGGGCCACGATGCTGAGGGTGTCGCCGGCCTGCAGTGTGTAGGTCTCGCCGCTGAGGGCCACTGTTGTGGCATGCTTTGCCACCGGCGCCTGGGCCACGGGCGCGCTTTGGACCGGAGCGGTTTGCGCGGCCTGGACCGGAGCGCTCTGGACAGGCGTTGCCTGGACTGCCCCGGTGGCGCCGCCGCTCAGGCCCAGCTGTGCGGCGCATGACGGCCAGGCGCCCCAGCCCTGCGAGGCCTGGACCTGCTCGGCTACGGCGATCTGCTGCTCGCGGCTCGCGTCCGCGGCTGAACCGGTGCCTCCGTAGGCAGCCCAGGTGGTGGGGCTGAACTGCAGGCCGCCGGAGTAGCCGTTTCCGGTGTTGGTGGCCCAGTTGCCGCCGCTCTCACACTGCGCCAAGGCGTCCCAGGTGGAGGTGCTGGTGGTGGCGTTGGCCGCCGTCGCCGAGAGCGCCAGGCCTGCCGCGGAGATGGCGGCTACAGTGGCCCCGCGGCGTGCGGCAGTACGGAATTTGGTGTTTTTCATGATGGTGATGCTCCTGAAGGCCACCTGCGCTGGTTCCGTCCCCGGAGATCATCGCGCCACTGCCCGCCCCTGACGAATAGAGGTCACTTTCGGTGTCTGCCTGCTGGGCAGTTGTGGTGGAGGCAGCACCGGGCATTCCTTGGCCCGCCAGCAGCGGGCATGCTTTTCACGCTAGGACATCACCGGGGCGTTATCAAATCGAGATTTTCCTGGGTGTTGGCTGGTGGTTGCCTGACCGAGCGCGGCGGCCAGGTAGGAAGCGGTGCGGCTGCGGGTGGAACGCGCGACGGCGGCAGGCGTCCCGGCCGCCATGATCTGCCCGCCCTTGTCCCCTCCTGACGGTCCAAGGTCGATCACCCAGTCTGCCCCCGCCACCACTGCCATGTCGTGCTCGACCACCACCACCGAGTTTCCGGCATCCACCAGGCCGTGGAGCTGGGTCATCAGCAGCTGCACGTCGGCAGGATGCAGTCCGGTGGTCGGTTCATCGAGGAGGTAGAGGCTGTGGCCGCGCTGTGCCCGTTGCAGTTCGGTAGCGAGCTTGATGCGCTGCGCCTCGCCGCCGGAGAGCTCGGTGGCCGGCTGCCCCAGCCGCAAATAGCCGAGGCCCACGTCCCTCAGGCTTTTGAGGCTCCTCGCGGCAGCAGGGATGCCGGCCAGGAAATCGGAGGCGGCGTCCACCGTCATGGCCAGAACCTCGGCGACGTTCAGGCCCCGGTACAGCACCTCAAGCGTTTCGGGGTTGTAGCGGGACCCCGCGCACTCCGGGCACGGGCCGTAACTGCCGGGCAGGAAGAGCAGTTCGACGGCGACGAACCCCTCGCCCTGGCAGGTTTCGCAGCGCCCGCCAGCCACGTTGAAGGAGAACCTCCCGGCGCCGAAGCCGCGGGCCTTGGCCTGCTCCGTGGCGGCGAATTCCTTGCGGACGGCGTCGAAAAGCCCGGTGTAGGTGGCCAGGTTGGAACGCGGGGTCCGGCCGATGGGCTTCTGGTCCACAGTCACCAGGCGGTCAATGCGGTGGCCGCCCAGGACGCTTCCCAGCTCCAGGGGCTCCGCGGCCCCGTCCTGCTCCACCGGGGTCCTGAGCCCGGAGCCGACGGCCTCGCCCAGGACCTTGCTCACCAGCGTGGACTTGCCGGAGCCGGACACCCCGGTGACAGCCGTCAGCACGCCCAGGGGGAACTCGGCATCCAGCCCGCGCAGGTTGTGCCGGGTGATGTCCTTCAGCTCCAGCCACTCCTCCGGTTCCCTGGCCCCGCCGTCACGGTAACCGCCGCCCGGGACGGATGCGCCGTCGTCGAACAGGAACGGCCTGGTGACGGACTCCTCAACCGCGGCGAGGCCGTCAACCGGCCCGCTGTAGAGCACCTCGCCGCCGCCTTCGCCGGCGCGGGGGCCCACGTCGACCAGCCAGTCCGCCCTGCGGACCACATCCATGTTGTGCTCCACCACGAACACCGAGTTGCCGGAGGACTTCAGCTGCTCCAGCACTTCCAGCAGCGGCTCCGCGTCGGCCGGATGAAGCCCGGCGGAGGGCTCATCCAGCACGTAGATCACACCGAACAGGCCCGACCGCAGCTGTGTGGCGATCCTGAGCCGCTGCATCTCGCCCGGCGACAGGGTGGGGGTGGCCCGGCCGAGCGCCAGGTAGCCGAGCCCAAGGTCCAGCAGGACCGTGATCCGCTGCAGCAGGTCCCGGGTGATGGCCACCGCCACCTCGTTCGACTCTCCGGAAAGTTGCCTGCGGGAGGCCGTGCCGGCGTCGTCCAGTCCAGCGGTGGGACGGACAACCTCGGCCAGCTCCACCATGGGGAGCCCGTTCAGTTCCGCGATGGTCCTGCCCGCAAACGTGACGGCCAGGGCCTCCGGCACCAGCCCCGTCCCGGAACAGCGGGGGCACGGCCCGGACTCCATGTAGGCCAGCACGCGGTCGCGCATGGAGGCGCTCTGCGAGTCGGCCAGCGTATGGAGGACGTAGCTCCTGGCGCTCCAGAACCGCCCCTTGTACGGTTTGGCCACCCGGTCACGCTGCGGAGTCACCTCCACCACGGGCTGTTCCTCGGTGAAGAGGATCCAGTCGCGGTGTTTTCTGGGCAGCTTGCGCCAGGGGATGTCGACGTCGTAGCCCAGGTGGGTGAGGATGTCCCGGAGGTTTTTCCCCTGCCAGGCGCCGGGCCAGGCGGCGATGGCGCCGTCGCGGATGCTGAGTGACGGGTCCGGGACCAGCGAGGACTCGGTGACGGTGTGCGCGACGCCCAGGCCGTGGCATTCCCGGCAGGCGCCGGCGGCCGTGTTGGGGGAGAAGGCATCCGAGTCCAGCTGGGTGGAGCCTGCCGGGTACGTGCCCGCCCGGGAGAACAGCATGCGCAGGGAGTTGGAGAGCGTGGTGACGGTTCCCACCGTGGACCGGCTGCTGGGCGCGCCGCGGCGCTGTTGCAGGGCGACGGCGGGCGGCAGGCCGCTGATCAGCTCCACCTTGGGGTTGTGCCCCTGCTGGATGAGGCGGCGCGCGTACGGGGCGACGGACTCGAAGTAGCGCCGCTGGGCCTCGGCGTAGATGGTGCCGAACGCCAGCGAGGACTTGCCGGACCCGGAGACGCCCGTGAACGCCACGATCGCATCGCGCGGGACGTCCACGTCAACGTTCCGGAGATTGTTTTCCCGGGCTCCCCGGACCCGGACAAAACCGCCAGCGGAAGGGGAGGGAGCCGGGTACTGCAGGTCATCAGCGTGCTTAGCGTTCTGCATTGGTTCGACTCTAGTGGTGATTCCGGCGCTGGGCATTATCCTGACCCGATGGATAACTTTGCCGGCGGCACTGCCGTGCCCGAAACAGAACTGGACGCAGCAGAGCTTGAAGTCCCCGCCAGGATCCTTCCGGTGGCCGAGCTGCACCTTCACATCGAGGGAACCCTCCAGCCCGAGCTGATCTTCGCGCTCGCAGAGAGAAACGGCATCGCCCTGCCGTACGCAAGCCTGGACGAACTCCGGGAGAGGTACGAGTTCACGGACCTGCAGTCATTCCTGGACCTGTACTACGCGAACATGGCGGTGCTGCAGACCGAACAGGACTTCGCCGACATGACCCGGGCCTACCTGGAGCGGGCTGCTGCTGCCGGAGTCCGGCACGCCGAAATCATGATGGACCCGCAGGCCCACCTCTCGCGCGGGATTTCCCTGCAGACCTGCGTCAACGGTGTGGCTTCCGTACTGGCAACGTCGCAGGAGGACTTCGGGATTTCCACCCTGCTGATCGCTGCGTTCCTGCGCGATCTGTCCGAGGAGTCGGCACTGGAAGTGTTGGACAGCCTGCTGGCCATGAACGCACCCATTGCCGCCGTCGGCCTGGATTCCGCCGAGGTGGGCAATCCGCCGTCGAAATTCGAGCGGCTCTATGACAAGGCACGCGAGGCAGGCCTGCGGCTGACGGCGCACGCCGGCGAGGAGGGACCGCCGTCGTACATCATCGAAGCCCTGGACATCCTGGGCGTGGAACGCATTGACCACGGCATCCGCTGCATGGAGGATCCGGACCTGGTGGAGCGCCTGGTGGATGCGCGGATTCCGCTCACCGTCTGCCCGCTGTCCAACGTCCGGCTCCGGGCCGTGGACACCCTTGCCGAGCACCCGCTGCCCGCAATGCTCGCGGCCGGCCTGAACGTGTCCGTCAACTCGGACGATCCCGCGTACTTTGGCGGCTATGTGGACGACAACTTCGCCCAGTTGGGGGCGGTGTTTGAGCTGTCCGACTTCGACAAGGCCCGGCTGGCAGCGAACTCGATCCATTCGTCCTTCGCCTCCGAGGAACGGAAGGCGGAACTGCTGGAGGAACTGAACAGCGGCGAAGTGGCGGGCGCCTAACGTGTCCCAGGCAACAGCCGCTGGCTAATCCGGCTAATATAGGTGCCGCAGGCGTGTCTGGGAAGTGCAATGTCGCACCCATGTCAGCGCTCAAGGGTTGTGCAGTCAGCCCGTTTCCCGAGACCTCAGCCTCATTTGTTGGGATGTCCGCTTAATAGTCGGTCACGACACGCATTGTTAACCATTTCAAGTCGCGCGATTTAACCGGCAATTGGCAAGATGCCTATGACCGATCGCTTTTATAAAGGGGAACCATGGCCAAGTCCACCGCAGAAAACACCTTCCTTCGCCTCAAGACCGTGCTGGATGTCCTGACCGAAGGCGTGTGGTCAGGCGATGCACTGAACGCGGGGCAAGTCCTCGCGGAGGCTACGGCACGCGTGCCGTTCAACGAGCACGAGGCCGAACTGCTCAGCGGCGGGATTCCCCGCGGCCACAAGACGCTCACCTCGGCCACCGCAAAGCTGGTCAAGGCCGGCTGGCTGGTCAAGGGCCGCTCCGGCTGGACCATCACTGACGAAGGCATGCGCGCAACGGTTGCCTTCCCGGACGCCGTGTCCTTTGCCACCGCGCTCGACGCCGGCACTCCAGTGCCTGCCGATGTCCAGGTTCCCACTGCTCCCGAGGGCTTCGTGCGCAGGACCACCGCGGTCCCCGAAACGGCAGCCCCGGCAGCCCCGGCAGCCGTGGCCGCCGACGCCAAGAAGGCTCCCGCCAAGAAGACCCCGGCAAAGAAGGCCGCCGCCGCCGTGGGCAAGGCAGCCAAGGTGCTCGAGGACGCCGTCGAGCCCGTGGTCAAGGCCGTGCGCACCCGCAAGGCGCCGGCCAAGGCCACTGAAACCGCTGCACCCGTGGCAGCGGAACCGTTCGAGGACGCGGATGTTGAGACGCACCCGCAGCCCGAAGCGGTGGCTGTAGCCGGCGACTTCAACACCATCCTGGGTGCTCCGGAGAACTGGGCACCGCAGTACGACGAAGCCCAGATGGAGTTCGACTTCCTCGACCAGCTCTGGAAGAAGAGCACCGAACTGCCCGCCGGCTTCTACACCTTCAAGATCGCCCTCAACCGGTCCTGGGATGAGAACTACGGCGCGTTCGGCGTGTTCGACGGCCCCAACCACGAGCTGCACCACGCCGGCGGTCCAGTCACCATCCGCTACAACCACAGCACGCGCGACATCACCATCAACTAACTCCCGTGCCGCCCTCCCAACTAGGTAGCGCCAAGTGTCGTTTTGGACACTCAAAACGACACTTACTGCTACCTAGTTGGGAGGGGACGGCACTGACGGAGGGGAGGCACCATGGCACGGCACGCAGGTCCGTCATCCGGGGTGCCCGATCCTTCTGAGGGAGCCGCCTCATCCGACGCAGCCGCGTCATTCGACGGAGCCGCGTCATCCGAAGCGGATGCGGTGCGGCTGACGGCCCGGGTTTTTGGGGTGGTCCAGGGGGTGGGCTTCCGCTACCGGACCATGGGCAAAGCGGAAGAGCTTGGCCTCACCGGCGAGGTGAAGAACCTCGCCGACGGCTCGGTCGGCCTGATTGCCGAGGGACCCCAGTGGAAAATCAACGAGCTCCGGACCTGGCTGAATTCCGAACGCACCCCCGGGCGTGTGGAGCGCGTGGAGGACTCCATCTCCGCGGCTGAGGGTAACTTCCGCAGCTTCCGGGCGCGCTGAGCCCTACAGCTCCGTGCTCAATTCCGTGCTCAATCGGCTCAATCCCGCGGGCTGAGGCCGATGAAGGCGCCCAGCTCTTCCAGCGCTGCGGGCTTGTGCGGCATGTAGCTGGTGAGCTCGGGGGAGCGGATGATCACGGCCCGCCATTGCCCGCGTGACACGGCCACATTGATCCGGTTCCTGTTAAGCAGGAACTCAGCTCCCCGCGGCGCCTCGGCCACGGCGGAGCAGGCCATGGATACGAGTACAACGGGCGCTTCCTGACCCTGGAACTTGTCCACGGTCCCCACCCGGACATCCGGCAGCCCGGCTTCCTCCAGGGTTTTCCGGACCAGGTGGACCTGGGCGTTGTAGGCGGCCACCACCAGCAGGTCCTGCTGGTCGAGGGGCCGTGCCTCGCCCTGAGCCCCCGGCGTCCATTTCAGCCCAAGGTGCCGCCGTGCCTGGCGGACCACCTCCGCCGCCTCTTCCCTGGACGCTGTGGTGTTGCCGGTATGCTCCACGAACACGGTTTCGACGCCGGGTGGCAGCTCCTCGAGTTTCCGCTGCGATGCTGCCGGGGCGGACTGCAGCTTTCCTTCGTAGCTGAGCCCGGAAACGGCGCGGCACAGTTCCGGGTGCATCCGCCAGCTGTCGGCCAGGAAGTAGCCAAGGCTCGCAGGCAGGGTGGCGTGTCCCGCGGCCAGCCACCCCAGCGCGGACTCGTCCACGGGCTCCGGGTGCGCGCCCTGGGTGACCTGTGGCAGCTGCTGCGGATCGCCGAGCAGGAGCAGCCGCTTGGCGGCCCGGGAAACGGCAAGGGTGTTGGCCAGCGAGAACTGCCCGGCTTCATCGATCACCAGCAGATCCAGGGAACCGGCGGGGACTTCCTTGCCGGTCATGGTCCACGCCGTTCCGCCCACCAGGCAGCCGCCGGAGGACGCAAGCAGTCGGGCGACGTCGCCGTCCCTGCCGGACTTCCAGGGAACATCGTGCGGGGACGCCAGCTTCTTGGCTACCGCCGCCGGGTCAACGCCGCCGGCGGCAATGGCGCAGCAGAGCAGGTTCTCCACCACGTTGTGCGACTGGCCCACCACGCCGATCTTCCAGCCTTCTTTCACCAGCCGGCCGATGACGTGGGCCCCGACGTACGTCTTTCCCGTGCCCGGCGGGCCCTGCACGGCAAGGTAGGAACGGTCAAGGTCCCGGAGGGACGCCGTGATGGCCGCAGCATAGTCCGCGGTGCCATCGGTGTTGTGGGGCACGTCCACGGGCCCGGCCAGGGTGCTGAACCGCGGGGGCCGCTTGCGCAGGATGTCCAGCCCGGGTTGCGCCGGGAGCGAAGGAACGGACGCTCCAACGGTGGCGGCGATCTCCGCGATCGCAGCTTCGATGCTCGCGGTGGCCAGCGGCTGGTCCTCGGTGAGGGCCACGGGCAGGTGCGGGTAGGCGGCAACCTTCCCCGACTCCCGCTCGGCGATGGTGATGATGGTGTGCTCCGGGTTGTCAGGCGCCGGAGCAAGCTCGCTGATCCTGGTCCCGAAGGCGTAGGCGCGTGCGCCGGGAGCAGCGTCCGGGGCGGCCATGCCCTCCGGCGGCGGTGCATCGTAGAGCCGGCACCAGGTTGAGTCTGCGCGGAAATCGGACCCCTCGGTCATGGTGCCGCGGAGCCGGAGTACCCGTGTCCGCATACGCTCCCGGGGCTTGGCCAGCACCCAGTCGGAGGTGACCTCGGCCGAGGACACCACGAACACGTTCCGTTGGTCCGCCCAGTTCTCGAGCGGTGCTTCCACGCGGTCGAAGTGCTGCCACCAGAACTGTTTGCGCTCGCGGCGGTGGTAGCCGGTGGCGGCGGCCACCATCGCGATGGCGCGTTCGTCGTCGGTCCAGGGGCGGTTGTCCGGAAGGTCTGCCAAGTACTCGCGCAGCCTGGCCTCCGCCGGACTTTCCTTGGGGACAGGCCGCTGTTCCGGCGCTGGCCGTCGTTCGGCAGCGCCCTGGCGTTCCGGGGATGCTTCGGCCGCAGCGGCCTGCGCCCCCACCTCGCGCAGCCAGTCCCGGAGCCGGAGCGTGGACAGGCAGTCGTAACGGTTGTAGTCCGAGATGGACGCCAGGACCTTGTCCGCTTCCGCCATGTTCCCGGCATCGCGGGCCGCGCAATAGGCGGCGTAGGCCACCACCGAGGCACCCGCGTCCTTCACGTCCCCCGAGCGCAGGTTGTTGCCCATATAGAGCGGCTCCAGTTTCTTGATGGAATACGAGGGCTCGGAAATGCGCAGCGAATGCCGGACAGTGGCGTAAAGATCCACCAACAGCCCTTCCCGGAGCCAGCTGTCCACTGTCTCCTCCCCGGCCTGGTGCGCCAGCGAGAGGTTGCGGAGTGCCGTCTTTTCGTACGGTGCGTAGTGGTAGACGTGCATGTCCGGATACCGTGCCCGGCGTTCCTCCACGTAGCCAAGGAAATCCAGGAAGGCGCGGCGCTCCCCGGACCTGGAGTGCGCCCAGAACGGGCGGAACACCGGGTCGCCGTGGTGGCCTGGAGCCGGTGCCTCGACCACTCCGAACAGGTACTCGATGCCCCAGGCTCCGGTGGCGGGATCCTGCCAGAGGGGGTCTCCCTCGAAGTCGAAGAAGATGTCCCCGGGGCTGGGAGGCGGCAGTGACCCGATGGTGTTCCCGGGCAGGACAGTGAACGCGACTGTGTGCGGCTTGCCGTCCTTGGTGAACGTCCGGGAGCCCGCGACGGCGTCCAGCCCCAGCTGCATTCGGGCCTGCGACCGGAGCCGGGCCAAGGAATTCAGGGCGTCCCCGGCAGGCATCGCCGCAAGTTCGTCGATAGTGGTGATGCCGGCGGCGTGCAGTTTCTTTCGCTGCACCACCGACATCCCTGCCACCATCAGCAGGTCCCGGTGCAGATGCACCTGCTCGGCGCAGTAATCGCACCGGCCGCAGTGGACGATTCCCGGCTGCTGCCACTGCACCGTGGCGTCAGCCTCCCTGTGGTGCGCAACCAGTTCGCGGAAACGGCGCCGCCGTTCGCGGAAAACAGGCAGCAGGTCCGGAAGCGAATGGCTGCTGCGGAGCCAGTCCTCACCTATGCGCGTGCCCAGCACCAGCGTGACCACCGGTGAGGGCTCAATGCCCATCCCCAGCAGCTGGTCCCCGTACGCCGCAAGCTGCAGCAGCGCGCCCACCTTGGCGTGCCGGGCGAGTTTGGTGTCCCAGACCTCATAGCGCCCGGGGTTTCCGGTGCCCGCGGCTTCGTTGACCAGGAAGTCCGCGTAGCCCAGGAACTCGCCGTCAAAGAACGTGGCCTGGAAGACCACGTCCGCCCCGGACCGCAGGGCGAGCTCTGTTTCGGCATGCTTGGCCTGCAGCTCCCCGCGGCCGTTCCGGCCACGATCAAGGGAGTACACGCCCGCACCCCGGCCGGCATCCCATTCGCCGTACTTGGCAAGCAGGCTGGCCAGGACGGTTTGCTCGTGCCGGTCGCCCAGTTCGCCGGCGCGGACCTGCATTTCGTCTGCGGGAAAGACCGCCTTGGGGGAGCGGCCCAGTTTCTCGTCCAGGACCCGGAGCGTGCGGTACTCACACTCGCTGGCGGCCACAAGGTCGCTGGCGGAAAACACCAGGTCCGGCGGCGCGCCGGCCGCAGCAGCTTCAAGCAGGAACACGGAGCCTCCCCATCGACAGCCGGGCCGTCATCGGCGGGCGGGGGAGGATTCCCCTGGCCCTGAATCAAACCTAGCAAGAGACACCGACAAGCAGCCGGGCCCCGGAACTAGGTAGCGCCAAGTGTCGTTTTGAGCCCCCAAAACGACACTTGGCGCTACCTAGTTGGGTGGGCGGTCAGCCCTCCGCGGCCGCCCGCACCTGGGCTTTGTCATGCTCGGCATGGGCGGAGCGCAGCAGGTCCATGAACTCGGTTTCGTTCCGGATGAGGCGCTTGTACTTCTCCGGGAGCTTGCGGATCTGGTCCTCTTCGCGGCACATTGCGGCGAAGATCTTGTCCCGCTCGTTCATGTCCGTCTCGTAGTTCAGGTCCAGGTATTCAACGGCATGCCGCCTGGCACCGGAAACGGCGATCTTGGCCTTGCCCTTGGGGCTGAAAATGGATGCCAGGACGGTGACCACCAGGACACCCAGGATCACGCTCAGGGACACGCCCGTGCTGACCTCCACCACGTTCACGTGCTCGCCGTCGTTGATGAACGGCAGGGTGTTCTCGTGCAGGGCGTGCAGGATGAGCTTCACGCCGATGAACCCCAGGATGACGGCCAGGCCGTAGGAAAGGAAGATCAGGCGGTCCAGCAGCCCGTCGATCAGGAAGAACAGCTGCCGCAGGCCCATCAGGGAGAACGCCGTGGCCGTGAACACGATGAACACGTTCTGCGTCAGGCCGAAAATTGCCGGGATGGAGTCCAGCGCAAACAGGATGTCCGTGCCGCCGATCGCCACCATCACCAGGAGCATCGGGGTGAGGACGCGCTTGCCGTCCTGCACGGTGAAGAGCTTGTCGCCGTCGTAGTGTTCCGACGCCGGCAGGAGCTTCTTGGCGAGCCGGACCACCAGGCCGTCGGAGTCGTCGTCGTGGCTGTCCGGCTTGAGGAGGTTCCCGGCGGTGATGAGCAGGATCAGCCCGAAGATGTAGAACACCCAGGCGAAGCTGTTGATCAGTGCCGCGCCGAGGAAAATGAATGCCGTGCGGGCGATCAGGGAAAAGACGATGCCGAACAGCAGCACCTTCTGCTGGTCCGCGCGGGGCACCCGGAAGCTGGCCATGATGATGAGGAACACGAAGAGGTTGTCCACGGACAGCGCCTTCTCCGTGATGTACCCGGCAAAGTATTCGGTGCCCATGGTGGGTCCGCCGAACAGCAGCACGCCGAGCCCGAAAAGCAGCGCGATGCCCACGTAGAGGGCTGACCAGAAGGCAGATTCCTTGAGCGAGGGAGTGTGTGCCTTGCGGACGTGGAAGAAGAAGTCGAAGGCCAGCAGGCCTACGATCCCAATGACGGTCAGGGTCCAGACATAAGAAGGTACTTCCACGCGGCGGGCCTTTCGTTGGGGTCTCTTCCCAGCCTACCTACCTACGCGGGCTTCAGGAGTCCGTGTTCCATCACGGCGGCCCGCGAGAGGGTTTTGTAGCCCTCCTGTTCAAACAGGACGGTCATCACGTCATCCTCGTGCCGCATCACCAGCCCCGGACCCCACTCCTTATGGACCACGGCGGACTGGAGCGGGAACCGCTCCTCCGCCTGATCGCCCGAATCACTGCCGCCGTCGTCCGCTGAATGAAGGTCCGGCTTCTTCGCGGCAGCATCGGCGCACGCGTCGCAGTTGCCGCACGGCCCCGGCAGGTCCTCGCCAAAGTAGGACAGCAGGAACTGCCGCCGGCAGCTGTCCGTCTCGGCGTAGCCGCGCATCATGGTGAGCCGGGACTGGTCCACGCGCTGCCGGGCTTCGGCGAGTTCGACGACGCCGCCCACCAGGGCGGGCAGCTTCGCCGTGGAGGCGAGCCGGACGCCGCGCCTGCCGGACGTGACAGCGCCGGTTTCCTCCAGCTGGTTCACCAGCGAGGTGATGCGGCGGGCCGGCAAACCCGTGAGTTCGGCAAGGGAAGACCTGGGGGCCGGCGCGCCCGCTGACTTGAGGACCTTCAACAGGGCCAGGAGCGCCCCGGGATCGGCGGAGTGGGTTGCGAAGAACTTCCGCAGGCCCAGATCCTCTGAGCGGTAGTGCAGCACGGCCGCAGCGGGCTCACCGTCACGCCCCGCCCGGCCTATCTCCTGGTAGTAGGAATCCAGCGACTCGGGAATGTCCGCGTGGACCACGAAGCGCACATTGGGTTTGTCGATTCCCATACCGAACGCGGTGGTGGCCACCACGACGTCCAGCTTGTCGTCCAGGAACTGTTCGTGGATGCGCTCGCGGTCCGCGGCGGAGCGGCCGGCGTGGTACGCCTCCGCGCGCAGCCCCTCCTTCCCCAGCTTGGCGGCGTACTTTTCGGTGTCTTTGCGGGTGGCGGCGTAGAGGAGGCCCTGCCCGTCCCGTGCCATCGCCGCCACCTGTTGCATCACGGCCTGGCGCTTGCCCTTGTCCTCATGGTGCCGGACGACGTCCAGGCTGATGTTGGGCCGGTCGAAGCCGTGCACCAGGACCAGCGGGTCCTTCATGCGCAGCCGCTCCACGATCTCGTCCCGGACCGGGGGCGACGCGGTGGCGGTGAGGGCCGCAACGGGGGGATTGCCCAGCCGTTCACGGACGCTGCCCAGGCTGAGGTAGTCGGGGCGGAAATCGTGGCCCCAGGAGGAGACGCAGTGGGCCTCGTCTACGACGAACAGCGTGATGTCCAGGGCGGCGATGCGGTCCACCGTCTTCTGCTTGGCCAGCTGCTCCGGGGCGAGGAACAGGAACGCGGCCTTGCCGGCTTCCACCGCGTGCCACGCGGCCTCCACCTCCGAATCGCTGCGGGACGAATTGACGGCGACGGCGGCGCCCGCCCCCAGGTCCGCGGCCAGCCCGTCGAGCTGGTCCTCCTGCAGTGCGATGAGCGGGGAGACCACGACGGCGGGCCGCCGGGTCTTGTTGTGGAGGAACAGGGCAGCGACCTGGTAGATCGCAGATTTTCCGTAGCCGGTGGGCATCACCGCAAGGACGTCACGGCCGCCGACCAGCGCGGCCATGCCGGCCAGCTGGCCGTCCCGCAGGTGCGGCAGGGAAAAGGAGGACGCCGCGAGGGCGGACAGGGCAAGTTCGTCGGACATGAAAGGCGCTCCGCAGAGTGGTTCCCGCGGCCGCTTGCTTCAGCCGAGGTGACCAGCCTATCGCGGCCGGGAAGCGCCGTCGTCCGTCCTTCGCGGAGGGTGGTCCCGGACAAGAGGCCGTTTTCCTTGACTTCCCGGTTCCCCTGAACAAGTGTGGAAAGAGCCCGGACCCCCGAACATCCGGAGGGTGGCAGGTACCGGCTTAATGCGAGGAGAACCAGCAGTGACGCGCAAAAACCCCGAAGTCGATGAGGCTGACGAGTCTGAGATTGAAGTCAGCGGCCACCCGAAAACGTGGGCTGCCGGCGTGCCCGGCGTCTACCATTCCATGCAGCCGGCGCTCAAGCACATGGGCCTGGACCGGTCGCGGAAGACCCTGCTGGCGCTGAACCAGAAGGACGGGTTCGACTGCATGAGCTGCGCCTGGCCGGACCCGGGCCACCGCAAAACGTTCGAATTCTGCGAAAACGGCGCCAAGGCAGTGACCTGGGAGGCCACCCCGGTGGTGATCGGGTCCGAATTCTGGGCGGAGCATCCGGTCAGCGAGCTGCGGGAGCGGTCCGAGTACTGGCTGGGCATGCAGGGGCGCCTGACGGAGCCTGTCTACAAGCCTGCAGGCGAAGACCACTACCGGCCCGTGGGCTGGGACGAAGCGTTCGGGATCATTGCGGACAAGCTGAATTCGCTGCCCAGCCCCGACCAGGCAGCCTTCTACACCAGCGGCCGGACCTCGAACGAGGCAGCCTTCCTGTACCAGCTGTTCATCCGCGGATACGGCACCAACAACCTGCCGGACTGCTCCAACATGTGCCACGAGTCCTCGGGCTGGGCCATGGGCCAGACCATCGGCATCGGCAAAGCCACGGTTTCCTATGACGACTTCGCCAAGGCCGAGCTGATCATCATCATGGGCCAGAACCCGGGCACCAACCACCCCCGGATGCTCACCGCCCTCGAAGAAGCGAAGGAGGCCGGTGCCCGGATCGTGGCGGTCAACCCGCTGCCCGAGGCCGGGCTGATGCGCTACAAGAACCCTCAGACGGTGAAGGGGATCATCGGCCGCGGCACCGACCTGGCGGACCAGTTCCTGCAGGTGCGGATCGGCGGCGACATGGCGCTGCTGCAGGCCGTTTCCAAACGCGTCCTCGATGCGGAGGCCGCTCATCCGGGGACGGTGCTTGACCACCAGTTCCTCGAGGAACACTGCGACGGCCTCGAGGAACTCCGGGCGCACCTTGCTGAACTGGACGAGGCCGCCGTCCTTGAGGCCACGGGCCTGCGGACTGAGGAAATCGACGAGCTCGCGGCCCGGTACCTGGCCGCGGAGAAGGTGATCATCACCTGGGCGATGGGCATCACGCAGCAGAAGAAGGGCGTGGCCACCATCAAGGAAATCATCAACCTGCTGCTGCTGCGCGGCAACATCGGCAAGCCCGGCGCCGGCGCCTCCCCGATCCGGGGGCACAGCAACGTCCAGGGCGACCGGACCATGGGGATCTGGGAACAGATGCCGCCGGCATTCCTGGACGCCCTGGGCAAGGAATTCAGCTTCGAACCGCCGCGGACGCATGGCGCGGATGCGGTGGAGACCATCCGGCAGATGCGCGACGGCGGGATCAAGGTCTTCATCGCCATGGGCGGCAACTTCGTGGGCGCAATGTCCGACACCCGGGCTGCCGAGGCGGCGATGGAAGGCACCGAACTGTCCGTCCACGTTTCCACCAAGCTCAACCACTCCCACGCGGTCACGGGCGCCGAGGCCTTGATCCTGCCCACGCTCGGGCGAACCGAGATTGACCGGCAGGAGTCCGGCCCGCAGTTCGTGTCCGTGGAGGACACCGTCTGCGCCGTCCACGCCTCCCACGGCACGGTTGAACCCGTGGCGCCCGGCCTGCTCTCGGAGGTGGCCATCGTCTGCCGGATGGCGCAGCGGGTGCTGGGGGACCGGATCGCGGCGGACTGGGCGGGCTTCCAAAAGAACTACGACCTGATCCGCGAGCACATCTCCCACGTGGTGGTGGGCTGCGAGGACTACAACCGGAAGGTCAGGCAGGACGGCGGCTTCGTCCTGCCGAACGGTCCCCGCGACTCCCGAACGTTCAACACCCCCACCGGCAAGGCCATGCTGACCGTCAACGAGCTCGAGCATGTGGAGCGGCCGGCGGGCACCCTGATCCTGCAGAGCATGCGCTCGCACGACCAGTTCAACACCACCATCTACGGCCACAACGACCGCTACCGCGGCATCAAGAAGGGCCGCGAAGTGGTGTTCGTGAACCCGGCGGACCTTGCCGAACTGGGGCTTGAAGACGGGCAGCACGTGGACGTGCGCGGCGTGTACGGGGACAACGCAGAGCGGGTCCTCCGCAACTACCGGCTGGTGTCCTATCCGTCAGCCCGCGGGTGTGCTGCAGCCTACTATCCGGAAGCCAACGTGCTGGTGCCGCTGGAGAGCGTGGCGGAGGGCAGCCAGACGCCCGTCTCCAAAGCCGTGATCGTCCGTCTTGAGCCCGTTGCCGCCTTCCGTGAGGAGCCAACGGCCGCGGGATAAGCCGCGGTACAAAGCGGCGCGACTACTGCGCGGTGTCCGCCCAGCCTTTGCGGGCGGGCCCGCCGTCGTGCCCGTCCTCGCACAGCTGGAAGGCGGTGTCCGCGGCTTTGGCCACCGCGGCAGCCGCGTTCCCGCGGTTGCCTGCGCTGCCGGTTCCGGCCTGCAGCCCAGCCGCGTAGCCCACCATGAAGGTGGTCACCGGGGCTGCGGCGTGGGTGACAGACCCGGCCGATTTCCGGGCCAGGTCCAGGAGCAGTTCGTGGTCCACTTTCAGGTCCAGGATCTGCAGCGCCTGGGCCAGCCGGTTGCTCCATTGGTCCAGGATCTGCATTTCGTCCTCGTTGGCTGGCATGTCCGCTCCTTGGTTTTTCGGTCGCTTGCGATCGTTGGATCGTCCTCCGTGCCGAGACTACAAGGCTTCGCCGCGGAAGTCATTGGTTCCAGCCGGCGCAACCCCCAATTCATCAACGGGTAGACAGCCGGGCTTACTACCTCTAGATATGACGGCCCACCCGTGCTTAGACTGGGCGCACCCCACCTCGAGGATGCCCTCCGGCAACTGTTTCATGAGCTGCCAGCAGATGCTGGACGGTGCCTGTCCGGCGGGGTGCGCATCACCACTCATGAATCACGGCCGCCCCACCGGGCCATCCGTGGGATAACAGGAGAAAAAGATGACAGGGAACAAAGCCGTTGCCTACAAGGGGCCGGGAAAAGTCGAACTGATTGATATCGACTACCCAACGTTCGAACTCAAGGACGGGCCGGGCGTCAACCCGGCAAACGTCGGGCGCGCCGTCAACCATGGCGTAATCCTCAAGACCGTGGCCACCAATATCTGTGGTTCGGACCAGCACATGGTGCGCGGCCGCACCACGGCACCGCCGGACCTGGTGCTGGGGCATGAGATCACAGGCGAAGTGGTGGAGGTGGGCCGTGACGTTGAATTCATCAAGGTCGGGGACCTCTGCTCGGTGCCGTTCAACATTGCCTGCGGCCGGTGCCGGAACTGTAAGGAGCGCAAGACGGGCATTTGCCTGAACGTGAACCCGGACCGCCCGGGCAGCGCATACGGATACGTGGACATGGGCGGCTGGGTGGGCGGCCAGGCCAACTACGTGCTGGTGCCGTACGCCGACTGGAACCTGCTGAAGTTCCCGGACAAGGACCGGGCCATGGAGAAAATCATGGACCTCGCCATGCTTTCGGATATCTTCCCCACGGGATTCCACGGTGCCGTGAGCGCCGGTGTGGGGGTTGGTTCCACGGTGTACATTGCGGGGGCCGGTCCCGTGGGCCTGGCAGCGGCCACCAGCGCGCACCTGCTGGGCGCCGCCGTCGTGATCGTTGGCGACCTGAACGAGGACAGGCTGGCGCGGGCGCGCAGCTTCGGCTGCGAAACGGTGGACCTCACCAAGGGAGGCCCGGCGGAGCAGATCGAGCAGATCCTCGGGGTGCCCGAAGTGGACTGCGGCGTGGACGCGGTGGGCTTCGAGGCGAGGGGCCACGGACACGGCAAGGATGCCGAAGAAGCGCCGGCCACCGTGCTGAACTCGCTGATGGACATCACCGCTGCCGGCGGTGCGCTGGGCATCCCGGGGCTGTACGTGACGGGTGATCCGGGCGGCATTGATGAGGCAGCCAAGAAGGGTTCCCTCAGCCTGAGCCTGGGTACCGGGTGGGCCAAGTCGCTGAGCTTCACCACGGGCCAGTGTCCGGTGATGAAGTACAACCGGCAGCTGATGATGGCCATCCTGAACGACAAGGTGAACATCGCCAAGAACGTGAACGCCAAGGCGATCACGCTTGAGGAGGCGCCGCAGGGCTACGCGGAGTTCGACGCCGGTGCAGCAACCAAGTACGTCCTCAACCCGAACGGCTACCTGAGTTAACCCGGACTGGCGGACGGTGGGTCCGGGCAAGGGAAGGGTGCGGGAACAAGTGTCCCTCGGCTGTGGTTAGCTGAAGGACACACCGCACAGAAGGAGATTCCCCTTGAGCGACATCACCGTCCGCCACAACCCCGGCCGCGGGCGCTTCGAAATCCTCGACGCCGGCAACGTGATCGGCAAAGCCGCATACAAGGATTACGACGGCGGCGCCGCGCCGCAGCGGATTTTCTACCACACGGTGATCAACGAGGAGTACGGCGGCCAGGGACTGGCGGGCCAGCTCGCCACCGCCGCGCTGGGTGCCACGGTCAGCGCCGGAATGGGCATCGTCCCGGTGTGCCCCTACATCAAGAAATTCCTCGCCAAGCATCCTGACTACGCGGATCACACAGTGCGTGTTGCTCCCGCGCACCTGGAGTTCCTGGACGCCGCATTGGCTGCCCGCACCCGCTGACGGACATCGCACCTGCGCGGACGCGGGTGCCATGTCCACAAAGGGGTGCGGGACATGGCGCGCCTGCGGCTTATCAGGCCGCTCCCAACCTTCAATGGTCTAATCAACATCGCATCGCGTGCGCTGGGGCCGCGTGATGCAGACCGGGTTGTTGAAGGAGACAGGAGCCCCTATGTCGGTGGACCAGAAGAAGTTTTCGTCCGGGCCGGACTCCCGCCCGAGCCGCCGCGGGGCGGGAAGGCGAAGGCTTGCGGTGTTGTTTTGTGCCGTGGCGCTCGTGATTGCCGCCACCTTTGTCCTGGCCGTCCAGCGTTCGGTGCCGCTTGACGGGTTGGAGGGATCGGTCCCGGCGGCCGCGCCCGCGGAGCCTGTTGCCGCCGCCCCGGATTCCCTGCAGGACCGCATCGACTCACTCCTGACGGAAAAGGCCGGCTACCGGATCGGGGTGGCCCTGGCGGACGTTTCCGGTGGTGCAGCCCTGACCTTCGGGGACCAGGAGGCCTTCAACGCGGCGAGCACGGCAAAGATCATCACGGCAGCGGCCTACTACCGCTTGGTGGAGAAGGGCGAGGCGCGCCTCGACGACCCCCTGGGGGACTACGACGCGGCGTTCCAGCTTGAAGCGATGGTGAACCAAAGCAACAACGATTCCTGGCTGCTCCTGATGAATGCCGTGGGCTACCCGGAGCTGATCGCCTACGCCGCCTCGATCGGGGTTACTTACGATCCCGAGGAGAACCTCCTGACTCCTGCCGCGATGGCCAGTGTCCTCAAACAGCTTTACGCCGGGGACCTGCTGAACGCGGAAAATACGGCGGAACTGCTCGGCTATATGCAGGACACGAACAACGAGGACCTGATCCCCGCCGGCTCCCAGGCCGGAATCGAGGTGTTCCACAAGTACGGGGAGTTCGACCGGCACCTGCACGATGCCGCGGTCCTGGATTACCGCGGCTCATCCTTTGCGCTGGTGATCTACACCGAGAATGCGGAAGGAGGGGAAGCTGCCGGACAGGCCGACACCATCCGCGAACTGACAGGACTGGTTGAGGAAGCTTTGTTCCCCCCGGTGCAGGCCGGGAACCAGGGCGGATAGTCCATCAACTCGCGCCGCCTGCACCGTGTGCGCCAGACTGTTTCCGTGAGCAACAAACCCCGGACTGCCCTGGCCGTCGCCGGCCTCAGCCTGGGCACGGCACTGAACCCCCTCAACTCCTCCATGATCGCCGTTGCCCTGGTGGTGCTCCGCGCGGACTTCGGGCTCGACGTCGCCGCCGTCACCTGGGTGGTCACGTCCTTCTACCTCGCGTCCGCGGCAGGCCAGCCCGTGATGGGCAGGCTGGCGGACCGGTTCGGCCCGCGGCGCATGTTCATGCTCGGCATGGCCTTGGTCGCGGTGACGTGTGCGCTGGCGCCGTTTGCCCCGAACTTCGCCCTGCTCTGCGTGGCCCGTGCGGTGATGGCGCTCGGTACGGCCACCGCGTACCCCAGCGCTGTGGTGATGGTGGGGGCCATTGCGCACCGGGCCAATGTGGAGCCGGCGCGTCCTCTTGGCCGGCTTCAGATGGTGAACACCTCGGCCGCTGCGGTGGGCCCAGTCGTTGGTGGACTGCTGGTCAGCCTCGTTGGCTGGGAAGCCCTGTTCCTGCTCAACGTCCCGCTGGCGCTGGCTGCACTGTTGATCGTCCGCCAGGCAGCACCCAGGGACGAGGCCCGGGAGCGCGGCAGCGTCGCGCAGCTGCTGCGCGACTCGGACATCCCCGGGATCCTGGGATTCGTGGCCGCGCTGCTGCTGGTGATGATGGCCGCACTGAACGTCTTTCCTGCCTACCGCTGGTGGATGCTGGCCGCCGGAACGCTCATCTCCGCACTGTTCGCCTGGCGCGAGCTGCGCTTCGACCGCCCCTTCCTTGACCTGAGGCTGCTGGGACGCAACAAACCCCTGATGCTCATCTACCTGGCCTTCGCGGTGTTCAGCAGCGTGTACTACTTTGTCTTTTTCGGGCTTCCCCAGCTCCTCCAGGAAGCCGGCGGCTACGATCCCGGCGTTGTGGGCCTCCTGATGCTGCCGCTGGCGGGCCTGTCCGTCCTGGCCACGCCCTGGGCGGTCCGGGCGATGGGAAGGTTCGGCGTGCGGCGGGTGCTGATTGCCGGCGTCGTCATCCTCACCGTGGCGGCCGCGCTGATGTGGCTGCTGACCGGCACGCTGGTGATTCCGCTGGTGGTGGTGCTGACTGCCCTGATGGGCGTCCCGTACGGAACGGTGGGCATCGCCACCAACCAGGGCATGTTCGTTTCCATCGGGCCGCAGGAGCGCGGCGTTGCGGCGGGCATCTACCAGACCTGCCGGTATGTGGGCGCCATCACCGCCACCGTGATGATCGGCGTCTTCGCGGGCGGCGGCGTGGACCAGGAAAGCTGGGCCCGGATGGTCCTCGCGATGCTGGTCCTGTGCGCGGTGACGTTCGGCGTGAGCCTGCTGTGGCGGCAGCGTCCCGCACCCCGCACCTAGTTGGGGCGGCCGCCCTAGGTGTACATCAGCGAGCCGGGCGTGGTCAGTTTCTCGCCGGTCTCCAGCCAGGTCTTCAGGCCGGAGAGGATCATCGGCCAGCCGCCGTAGAGCTGCTCGTTGGCGCCTTCGCGGAGGTCGCTGTGGGTGACGGTCAGGCGGCAGGAATCGCCCACCTGCTCGATGTCCCACGTGATCTTCGAGGTTCCCTCGGCCTTGACGTCCTCACCCCAGAGGGCACGCATGGTTTGGACCAGCCGGCGGGGCGGGTCCACCTCCAGGTTCTCGCCCTCACCCAGCGGAGCACCCGCCTTGACGTTGTTCATCGTGAAGCTGCCGCCAGGGGTCCAGTCCGTTTCGATGGTGTTCCCGAACTGGTACTTGCTGCGGATCTCGCTGTTGGTGATGGCTTCCCAGAGCCGTTCCGGCGTGGTCTTGATGTAGATTTCGAAGATTTTTTCCATGGGACTTTCCAATCTGGATTTGAGGTCGCTGAGGCCAGCGGCCCATGGTTCTGCGTATTTGCTCACCCAGCGGTCGTGGACGAGCCGGATGGGCACCGGGTTCAGGAAATGCAGCTTTTCACGCCCCCGACGGCGGGCCACCACCAGTCCGGCTTCCTCCAGGATCCTGAGGTGCTTGGCGACCCCGAACCGGCTCATGTCGAAGCGGCCTTCGAGGGCGCCGAGGGTCTGCCCGTCCTCGCGGAACAGCTCGTCGAGGAGCTCCCGCCGGGTGGGGTCTGCGAGTGCCTTGAACACGGCATCCATGGGAACAATGATATGTGACCATTTGGTCACATATCAAGGGCTTTCCTAGTTCCGTGCGGCCAGGGTCTGGTCCCGGTCCTGGAAGACATCCTCGCCGGGGCCGGTGAAGGCACGCGAGCGCTGCACGGCCTCGATCGAGCCGGTGAACAGCTGTGATTCGTGCGGATCCGCGGCCGTCCGGGCGCCGTCCCGGTTGGACGTACCCAGCCCCCGCAATGGCTGCCGGCGGCGGGCGGAGGTGCCGCCGTCGGACGCTGTCTCGGTCCAGCGCTGCTGGGGGAGCGCTTCCGGATGGCCCTGCTGCAGGAAGGTGACCATGGCCTCGCGGATGAGGCAGCGCAGGTCGAAGAGCGCGGCGCTGTCCGCGGCGCTGACCAGGATGCGCACCCGGACGAACCCGCCGGTGGCGTCGGTGATCTGCAGGATGCCCACGCGCTCGTCCCACAGGTCCGTGCCGGCGAGGACGGACCGCAGCTCGGCGCGCATGTCCTCCATGGGGGCGCGCCAGTCGAGGTCGAACTCCACGGTGCCCATCACCTCGGACTGGCGCCGGGTCCAGTTCTCGAACGGCGTGGTGGTGAAGTAGGTGGACGGGAGGATCAGGCGGCGGTCGTCCCAGATGTGGACCACCACGTAGGTGAGGGTGATTTCCTCGATCCGGCCCCACTCCTTCTGCACCACCACAACGTCGTCCACGCGGATGGCGTCCGTGAAGGCCAGCTGCATGCCGGCGAAGACGTTCACCAGGGAAGTCTGCGCTGCGAGGCCGGCGACGATCGAGATGACCCCGGCGGAGGCCAGCAGCCCGGCGCCGAGGGCCTGGATGGCCGGGAACGTGAGCATCACCGAACCGGCGGCAAGCACCACCACCAGCGCAACACCGATCCGCCGGGCCAGGATCATCTGCGTCCGGAGCCGCCGCGCGCGCCGGTTGTCCGCAACGTCCACGCTGTACCGGCCCAGGACCACCGCCTCGATGATCAGCAGTACGGCCACGGCCAGCCAGGCGAGGGAGCCGATGAGGGATATCAGCAGCAGGTGGTCGACGGCGCCGTGCCAGCTTTCGCCGGCTGCCGTGAGTCCCAGCGCGGTGCGGACGCCGATCAGGCACAGTGCCAGGCGCAGCGGCTGGCGGGCAACCCGGGACGTGGCCTGCAGTTCCGGACGCTTGCGGTTGAGGCGCAGGACGAGCTTGCGCAGCAGCCAGGACAGGACCAGGCCTGCGGCCACTGCCAGGGTGACGGCAATGAAGGGCATGGCGGGATTGAGTAGGTCTTGCATCCTTTAACCTCTACCAACGTCGCGCCCGGGGCCGAAATCCGCCTCCGCCCCGGCGTGGTGCAAAGGCACGACGGCGGCTGCCGGACTCCTGTGCGGATGTCCGGCAGCCGCCGTCGGGCATCGTCCGGAAATCAGCCCTGCAGCGAGTAGGCCTTGGGCAGCTTCAGGCCGCGCTCTTCCATGAGGGTGCGCAGGCGGGTGGGGTAGTCGGTGATGATGCCGTCCACACCCAGGTCCATCAGGCGTTCCATGTCCGCGGTGGTGTTCACGGTCCAGGGGATCACGGGCAGGCCCAGCCCGTGGGCTTCGGCGATCATCTCAGGGGTGACGGAGCGGAACGCCGGGGAAATGACGTCATACCCCTGGGCGGCTGCCGCCTTGGCAAGGGAGCCGTCGTAGTCGTCGATGTCGATGCCGCCCAGGTTGGGGCTGGCGCCGGGCTGGCCCACACCCATCCAGGCGTCTCCGCTGGAGAGCGCCACCAGCGTGAGCTCGGGCGCGATTTCCCGGGTGAGGTTGAGGGAGGACCAGTCAAAGGACTGCAGGGTGGTGCGGTCCGCCATGCCGGAGGCCTGGATTTCGGCCACCACGGCGCGGGTGAGGGATTCCATGCCGGCGCCGCCGATCTGGCTGCCCTCCACCTTGGTCTCCACGTTCAAGCGGACCTTCTCGGCGCCCGCGTCACGCACCAGCTGGTAGACGTCCTTGAGCTCGGCGATCCGGTTGCCCTCGACCACATCCTGCTCCGGGTAGCCGGCCAGCTGCGCGTAGCCGCAGTTCAGCGTCTTGACCTGGGCCAGGGACAGTTCGGCCACGCGGTCCCCACGTAGGGGAATTCGGGGTCGCCGGCGGTGGCCGGCGCGGTGTCGATGCATTTGGTGGCCTGGATGGTGTCGTCGTGCCAGACGATCACGTTGCCGTCCTCGGTGAGGTGCGTGTCCAGCTCGAGGGTGGTCACGCCCAGCGCCAGGGAATTCGTGAACGCGGCCAGGGACTCCTCGGTCCATTCGCCGCGGCCGCCGCGGTGGGACTGCAGGTCGAAGGAGCCGTTGCGTTCGTTTACCTTCGGGGCCGTTGTTGCCTGCGCCGCCGCTCCGGCAGCGTTCGACGACGGCGTGCCGGCGTCGGTGTCCGGGGCGGCGGCGGCGGGACCTGCCGAAGCAAACGCGGCGGCGATGAGGGCGGCGGCTGCCGCGGACGTCAGGACTTTGCGCATGTGGTGGTTCCTCCTGGATGACGGGGCCGGCGTTTCCGCCGGTGACCCGTCAACGCTAGGAGGGGCAGGTTGCGGTTCGGGTGCAGGGAGTTGGAGGGGAGGTTAACGCGGAACGCCGGGCCGGCGCGCTGGGTCCACCCGCCATCGATTGCTCCGCAAATGTCGTTATGAGCGGTGAAAACGGCCGGTACGGAGCAATCGATGGGGGTTAGGGACGGGGGCGCGACGGCGGTGCACTGGTTTCCGCCACGGGAACCTCCTCCGAACGGACGGGGCGGGGCTCCAGCCACACCCGCTCCCGCGGTCCGGGCGGATACGCGTGCGTCTTCCCTGCAAGGGCGATGATCCACGCCGCCACCACCGGCAGCGCCGCGGCGACGGGAACCAGCAGCGGTCCGCCCACCACCAGTGCCGCCGAGCCGTACAGGGCGCCCACCGTGATGCCCAGCTGGATGGTCAGCACAGTGAGGCCGTTCGCGGCTTCCTGGAACTCGCCCCCGGCCCGCAGGATGGCGGACTGGTTGTAAATGCCTATCGCGCCGAGTCCCGCACCCCAGACCGTCATGAGGAGCAGGGCCACGGGGAAGTTGCCCACCGCGAGAGGGAGGAAGAACATGGAAAGGGCGATCACCGCCGTCGTCATGAGCAGGGAACGCCGGGGCCGGGAATCCACGGTGAGGCCCGCGACCCAGATTCCCAGCAGCCCGGATCCGCCAAGGACGGTGAGCGAGAGGCTGATGGCGTAGTCGGGGAAGCCTGCCTCGCGGATGTACGGCGCGATGTAGGTGAACAGCGCGAAATGGGCCAGGACCAGCAGCGGCCAGGCGATGGCCACCGACTTGACTCCGGGCTGTGCGATTGCCTTGCGCAGTGAGGGACGGACGGCGTCGGAAATACGCTGGACCCGCGGCAGCAGGAAGAACGCCAGCACCGTCAGGACCAGCCCGAACCCTGCCAGCACCAGGAACGCCGAGCGCCAGCCGAGGAACCCGCCCAGCGCCGTGCCCACGGGCGCGCCGATAGCCAGGCCCAGGCTGTTGCCGCTGAAGACAATGGCCAGGGCCTTGCCCACCTTGTCTGCCGGAACCACCCTGGTGACGAACGGGGCCATGGTGGTCCAGAGCAGGCCGTGCGCCAGGCCCCCCACCAGCCGGGCGATCATGGCGGCGGTGAAGTCCGGCGCGAGTCCCACCATCGCATTGCTGAGCGCGAACGTCAGGACGAGTCCCACCAGCAGCGCATGGCGGGGAATCTTCCCCAGCAGCCGGGCAGCCGGGACCACCGTGACCACAATGACGGCGGCATAGGCCGCGGCCAGGTAGCCCGCAACCGGCTCGGACACGTTCAGGCCGCTGCTGATCTGCGGCAGCAGCCCGGACGGCAGGAGCTCGGTGGTGATGGCGGTGAAGGCGATGGTGGCCAAAACCACCATCGCGGCGTACGGGAAACGGGCAGGTTCCGGCGCGGGAATGGCGGAGGACATGGGGGAAGGATCCATTCAAGGGGGAGGGGTGGAACGCGGCTCGCTGGCCGGGCAGTTCCTCCCTTAAATTTACAGGATCGCGGCCCCTGCTCCATGCCGTTTCCGGCGCGTCGGAGCGTGTCCCCGGACGCAATCCGCTTTCCGCCGGAGCCGGCTACCGGGTGCCCAGGTCTGTGTCCGTGCGGGACCCCGGCCGGACGGACCTGCCGCCCTGGCAGGTGCAGGGGGCCTGCACCTCGATCCGCAGGAATCAGCGGCCTGCAGGGTCCTTGTCCTGGCTGGTCCCGGTGATGCGTGCGTCCAGCAGGCCCGCCGCAACTGCCGGAGCCAGACCGGGTGCCAGCGGAAGGCGCGGGACCACCAGGCAGTGCCACAGGTGATAGATGTCCGCCTTGCCGGACCAGACGGTGGAGGTGACATTGCCGTTCTCGTCGAGCTCCTGCTTCCAGGACCCGTGCTCGTAGTCGATGAACCAGTCGCGGGCGTGGTCCCAGATCCGCTCGTACCAGTCCGCATACTTCTTCTCGCCGGTGGCGATGTAGAGCGCCGCAGCACCGCCGATGGCCTCTGCCGGCACCCACCGGATGCGGGTGGTGACAACGGGCTTGCCCTCCCAGTCCACGGTGTAGACAAATCCCGGGTGGCCGTCCGGCTCCCACGCGTCACGGATGGCTGCGTCGAACAGGCCCCGGGCGTCTTCCAGGAGCCAGGCCGGAACGTCCAGGCCGCGGGCTTCGAGTCCGGCGCGGAGGTGGAGGAGCAGGCGCGCCCACTCAACCCAGTGGCCCGGCGTTCCGCCGTAGGCGCGGAACTGGCTGGCCCGGTCATCGGTGTTGTACTCCGGCATGGGGTTCCACTCCGGGTCGAAGTGTTCGAACACCCGGTAATTGTTGTTGCGCGCGAACTTGTGGATGAGCACCTCGGCGATGTGCAGGGCCCGCTCAAGCCAGCGGTTCTCCCCGGTCACGTCAGCGACGATCAGGTAGGCCTCGACCGAATGCATGCTGGCGTTTCCGCCCCGGTATGCCTCGGTTTCGGTGAATTCCCGGTTCCACGAGTCGAAGCACATGTTGGCCTGGTGGTCCCAGAATTTCGTGTCGGCGATCCGGAGCGCCTCGTCGAGCAGTTCGCGCGCACCGGGCCGCCCTGCGGCGACGGCACTGGCAGCGGCGAGGAGCACGAACGAATGCTGGTAGCCGGACTTCGTATCGTTTACCGGTCCGTTTTCGTTGACCTCGGCGTACCAGCCGCCGAACTCATCATCGTGCAGGGCCCCGTTGAGTGCCGCGATCCCGTGGTCCACGAGTGTTGCGGCACCCGGCCGTCCCATGAGGGCGGCGACGGAAAAACTGTGGACCATCCGGGCGGTAATCCAGAGGTGGGTCGGCTTGTCGGTGAACACCTTGCCGTAGTTGTCGAGCCAGCCGAATCCTGTCGGGACCTTTGAGGCCGCGGCGAAATTGATCAGCCGGTCGGTTTCCGCCTCGAGCCAGCGTGCGTGGGCGGCACTGTTCAGCCACGTCATGTTGTTTCCTCTCTCTGTTACGGGTGCAAGCGAAGTTGTTGGGGTTACCCGACGGCGTCGAGGACGCCCCGGATGATGGTGGCGGCCGCCCCCAGGTAGGCCAGGATGATCAGGAGTATCTGCGCGGCGCGGGCGGGGACATACTTCGAAGCGATGTCGCCCAGCACCAGCCCACCCAGGCAGGCCACGCCCACGGCCACCCACATGCCCCACGGAAGCGCGGGAAATGTGGCCGGCGCGGTCAGTGCCTTGGAGATCAGCGAGAACGTCCCAATGGTGAAGAAGTACGGCTGCATGGTGGCTGCGAAGGACTTGTGCTGCCACCGGGTGGCGATGGAGTACATGCTGACCGCCGGTCCACCCACGCCGGCGGCTGTGTTCATGAACCCGCTCAGGCCGCCGGCCGTGAAGAGGTAGCGGCGCCGTGCCGGAAGGGTGACGGACTTGAGGGCCAGCAGGACAGTCAGTCCGACGGCGAGGATCACCCCGATGCCGATCTCGAGCACCGCCGGTGGAACGAGGCGGATCAGGAAGGCCGCGGGGATGATCCCGAGCAGGGCCGAAGCCGTGAGCAGAACGTACCGTTTCCAGTCAATGTCCCGCACCACACGGAAGATGATGGCCCCCGCGGTCACGGCACCGCACATGTTCACAAGCACCACGCCTTCCACCGGGCCCAGGAGCAGGACCAGGAAGGGTGCAGCCACCAGGGCGAAGCCCATTCCGGTGATGCGCTGCATCCCGGCTCCCATCACCACGGCGCCTAGCACCAGCCCGGTGGTCAGCACCTAGGGCCTCCAGGCCACGTACTGGACCTCCTCGAATTCCTCCAGGCCCAGGCTTGATCCTTCCCGGCCCAGCCCTGACTGCTTGGCGCCGCCCATGGGCGCGAAGGCCACGGACGGGAGTGGATCGTTCACGCCCACGATGCCCGCTTCGAGCTGCTCCGGAATGTCCCAGCCGCGCCTGGGGCTGCTGCTCCAGACGTAGGCGGCCAGGCCCATTTCCGTGGCGTTGGCTTTCCTGATGGCTTCCTCCTCCGAGGAGAAGGTTACGACGCCGGCTGCCGGGCCGAACACTTCCTCCGTCACCAGGGGTGCGTCGTCCGGGACGTCCGCCAGCAGGGTGGGTGCCAGGAAGGATCCCTGGCCGGGAACATCGGTGCGTTGGGTGAGGCGTCGGGCGCCGCGCTCCAGGGCATCGTCGATCAAGGCCTGGACCGCGGTGACCCGGTCGGCGTCGATCATGGGACCGAGGTCCGGAACCTGGCTGCCGCCGTCGGGAACGCCGTGGCCGATGCTCATCGCGTCAAAGCGCGCGGCCACCTTGGCGGCGAACTCCTCGGCGATGCTCTCCTGGACCAGGAACCGGTTGGCGGCCACGCAGGACTGCCCGGTGTTGCGGAGCCGGCCCAGGACGGCACCCTCGACGGCGGCATCCAGGTCGGCGTCCTCGAAGACTATGAAGGGCGCGTTGCCGCCCAGCTCCAGCAGCGGCCGGACCACCCGTTCGGAGGCGGAGGCCATGATCTGCCGGCCCACGCCCGTGGAGCCGGTGAAGCTGACGGCCCTGACCGCGGGGTGGGACATCAGGGCAGCGGTGACCTCGCGGGAGGGGCCGTGGACCAGGTTGACCACGCCGGCGGGGAACCCGGCGTCGTGCAGGACTTCGAACAGCCCGGTGGCAGCCAGCGGGGCCTTCTCGGACACCCTGCCCACCACGGTGCAGCCGGCAGCCAGCATCGCGGCGAGCTTCCGGGCCTGGATGGAGACCGGGAAGTTCCAGGGCGTGAGGCTGAGGGCCACGCCGATGGGTTTGCGGAGGCTCAGGTGGCGGCGGCCCTGCAGTTCGGGCGGGCTCACGGTGCCGGTGGCGCGGCGCGCTTCCTCGGCGAACCAGCGGAAGTATTCCACGGAGAAGTCCACTTCGCCCTGCGCTTCAGGGAGCCGTTTGCCCGCTTCAAGCGCCAGGGTGTGGGCAAGTTCGTCGCGGCGTTCGGCCAGGAGGTCGGCGGCGTTGCGGAGCAGGTCCGCCCGGTTCCGGACGGTGGTGCGCGACCAGGAACTGAAGGCCTCCGCCGCGGCGTCGGCGGCCTTGGTGGCATCCTTGCCGGTGCCCCAGGCCACCTCGCCCACGGTGCTGCCGTTGCCGGGGTCAGTCACGTCCTTGGCGGTTCCGGCGGTGTTCCAGGTGCCGTTGACGAGGTGTTGGGCTGACTTGAGGTTCACGAATGATGCCTTTCATTGGGCTGGAAGGGGTCCATTGCGGCGGGGCGGGCGCGGCTGGCCGCCGTCGTCGTGACGCTCATCCCTTGCTGGCGCCTGCGGTGATGCCGGCCACGAAGTAGCGCTGCAGGAAGACGTAGGCCACCACCACGGGAAGGGAGGCCATGATGACGCCGGCGAACAGCAGCGGGTAGTTGGTTTGGAACTCGCCCTGGAAGCTGAGCAGTGCCAGCGGCAGGGTGCGGTTGCCGGGTGACTGGATGAACAGCAGCGGGTACAGCAGTTCGTTCCAGTGGATCACGAACAGGAAGATGGCGGCCGCGGCGATGGACGGGGCGG
Source organism: Pseudarthrobacter sp. GA104 (assembly GCF_009741265.1). Taxonomy (GTDB): domain Bacteria; phylum Actinomycetota; class Actinomycetes; order Actinomycetales; family Micrococcaceae; genus Arthrobacter. The sequence goes on along the minus strand of NZ_WOWL01000001.1, from coordinate 1,198,465 downwards.
ACAGCGGCAGGGCGATCGAGACGTAGGTCCGCCAGGGGCCCGTGCCGTCGATCGAGGATGCCTCGTAGAGTTCCTTGGGCAGGGTCCGCATGAACCCGCCCAGGATGAAGACGGCAATGGGCAGGGTGGACACCAGGTTCGCCACCACCAGGCCGGCCAGGCTGTCCAGGAGACCCAGCCGCCCAAACAGCACGTACAGCGGCACCATGTTCGCCTGGGCGGGGATGGCCATGCCCAGGACAAGGAAGCCGAAGATGGCCCAGGACATGAAGCCGCGGAGCCGGGAGACGGCGTAGCCGGCCAGGCTGGCAAGGAACAGGGTGAGCGGAACGGAGATGGCGGTGACAATCACGCTGTTCCAGAACGAAGACCCGAGATCCTGGCCGCCGATCACTTCCGCGTAGTTGGCGGGGGAGAGGGACTGCGGCAGGCTGAACGGCCCGGCGAACAGTTCCTGGGTGGACTTGAAGCTGCCGAACCCCACCACGGTCAGCGGAACGATGATGATGACCGCGTAGATCGCGAGGATTCCGCGGCGGGTTATTGACGCGAGCATGCTGTCATTCCCCCTTCGGGGTGAGGCGGAGCAGGCGGCGCTGCAGCCAGGTGACCAGGGCGATCATCGCCATGAAGATGATCGACTGGGCAGCGGCGTAGCCGAACTCCGAGTTGGCAAAGGTGCTGTAGATGCGCGTGGAGAGGATGTCCAGGGACTGCTTGGGCGGGTTGCCCGCGATGCCGAGGATCAGGTCGAAGGCCTTGAACGACTGCACCGTGGTGTAGGCCACCACAATGGACGTTGCCGGTGCCACGAACGGCCAGGTGATGGACTTGAACTGCTGCCACTTGTTGGCACCGTCCATCTCGGCCGCCTCGTAAAGTTCCCGCGGGATGGCCTGCAGGCCGGCGATGTACACCACCATCATCTGCCCGGCGTGGAACCACACCTGCGTCACGGCCACCCAGTACAGGGCCTGGGCGTCGTTGCCGAGGTAGGAGCTCTGGAGTGATTCCAGGCCTACGCCGCCCAGGACCGAGTTGGCCAGGCCGAAGTTGGGGTCGTAGATGAACTTCCAGATGAAGGCCACCGAGACCGAGGACAGGATGGTGGGGAAGAAGAACAGCGCGCGGAGCAGGACGCTTCCCCGGGAGTTCTTCGTCAGCAGCAGCGCCAGGATCAGCGAGAACAGCGTCTGCGCGATCACCACCAGCAGCACGAACTTGAGGTTGTTCGTCAGCGCGTTGGTGAACAGCGAGTCCTTGGTGAAAGCCCGGATGAAGTTGTCCAGGCCCACGTAGTTGAACGCTGCCGAGAAGCCGTTCCAGTCCGTGATGGCGTACTGGAAGGCCTGCAGGGTGGGCATCACCAGGAAGAAGGCGATGACGGCCACCGCGGGAAGCGGGAACAGGTATAGTGCCGGATTCACCCGCGTGGGCGAGCGGCGGCGCTTCTTCGAGGCGTCAGTTTCGGTGTGTTTGTCCGGCGCCTTCCGTGTGGGCGCCGTCCCGGGATGGATGCTCATAGCCGTTCATCAACAATCTTCTGGGCGGCCTCCGCTGCCTGCTCCGGGCTGGTGCCGGAGATGACGGCGGTGGCGCTGGCTTCCACGGCGTTGCGGACGTCGAGGTTCTGGAACTGGAACCGCGCCGCCAGCGCCGTCTTCTTGTCCAGCCACGGGCTCAGCCGCTTAAGGTCCGGGTTGGTGTAGTCCACATTGTTCACGGACACGTGCTGGGCGGTCTTGTTGGCGTAGTAGCCGGCGTTCTCCGGCTCGGAGAGGAAATCGATCCACGCGGCCGCCGCGGCCTGGTTCTTGCTCGCAGAGTTCACGCCCAGGATGAACGTGGCGTTGTAGACGCCCTCGTACTTGCTGTTGCCGTCCGAGGTGTTGGGGAACACCAGTTCGATGGGGAACTGGGCGCCCAGGCCGCGGACGGCGGCGATGTGGTAGGAGCCGGTGGCCAGCATGGCGGCCTTCCCCTGCGAGAACAGGTTCTGGGCCGGCTCCACGGCGGTGCCCGTGGCGTTGGGCTGCAGGTAGGGGACCAGGTCCTTGTACTGGTTGAGCATCTTGATGAACCAGTCGTCAGTGACCTTCAGCTTGCCCTGCTCGATCTGGGCGCACATGTCGTCCACGGGGGCGTTGTTGGCGATCATGTTGTTGAACAGCTGGCCGCCGTTTCCAACATCGCCGCCCGGCCAGGAGATGGGAATGACGCCGGCCGCGGCCAGTTTGTCGCACATGGCCAGGAAGGAATCCCAGTCCTTCGGGGCAAGCTCGGCGCCGGCCTTGTCGAACAGGTCAACGTTGGCCATGGGCATGGGGAAAACCACCTGGTAGGGCAGTCCCAGCTGGCTCTCCCCGGACTTGCCGGCGGAGAGCAGGCCTTCCTGGTAGTTGGAGACAGCCTTGCTGCCCTTCAGGTCCGTGTAGATGCCGGCGTCGGTGAAGTTCTTGAACTGGGCGCCGCGGAAGGTGGCAAAGGCGTCACCGATGGAGCCGCCGCGGAGTTTCTGCAGGGCCTGGGCGTTGTAGTCGTTGGACGTGGAAATGTCCTGGGCAACCTCCACGCCGTCGTGCATCCCGGCGAAGCGCTTGATCAGTTCGTCGAACACCGCTTTGTCCTCGCCGCGCCAGTGGGCGAAGGACACCTTGCCGGTGACGGCTCCGGTGGAGGGCGCGGCAGGGCCGGTGGCGCCGCCGGGTGCGGTGGAACCGCCGGGCCCGGCACATGCTGCCGCCGTGGCGCCGAAGCCCAGGGCTCCGAGAACAGCGATGGCCTGCCTGCGTGAAATCTGACTCACAATAATCTCCTCGTTGAGTGTTTGCTGTGCCTTGTTTACTTGACTGCGGAAAGGGTTGCCACGGTCACGACGCTTTGGCTCCCCGGGTGCTTAGGCGTTGGCCCTTTGGGCGGTGACCACGTCGTCCACCACGGCGCAGAGGCGCTGCAGCCGCCGGACGGCATCAGTGGACAGGGATTCGACGACGTCGGGCGCGCCGATGCAGGACGCCCAGACAGCGCGTCCGGAGAGGAAGCCGCTGGCACCTTCCAGGCAGGCCCACCGGACTGCCTCCGGGAAGACGTCCTCGGGGACACCGGAGGAGAGCACCACCCAGGGGCCGTCGATGGCATTGGTCAGCTCGGCGCACGCGGCCCGGACCTCTGCCTCGGAGGCCTGGCCGTGGAACGGGACTTCGGCCTTGTACAGGTCAGCGCCCAGGCTGCCCAGCTCCTTGGCGGCGGCGAGGATGCCGGCGTTCCAGTCAAAGTCTCCGCCGGCCAGCGGCTTGCGGGAGACGGGCTCGATGATGCTGATGAGTCCGGCGGACTGGCACCGTTCCACGAATTCGCGGACCATTTCCACCCGGCCTTCGGCGGGCTCGTCCGGGCGGTAGAGGACCAGGAGCTTGAGGGCCTTCACGCCCAGGGCCTTGTACTTGTGCGGGTCCACCAGGCGGTCAATGGTTACCTCGCCCACCAGTTCGCCGTGTGCGGATTCGAAGTGGTCCGCCGAGGCGATCAGCCCGCAGCCGGGGTCCACCACGTTGTCCTCGATGGCCTGGTCGAGGGCGAACTGCCGGTCGATCAGGACGCCCGAGGCGTAGGGGGTAAGGATTTTGGCGGCCTGGAGCTTGAAGTCCTGGAGGTCCTGGTCCGTGACGGGCTGGTCCGTGTGCTCGGCGAACATGTTGCGCATGGCCTCGCGCTGGTCCACGGCGAGCATCGCGAAGGCGCCTGACGGGCGCTGGAGGGGTGAGAGGTCTGTGGGGCTCATGGGCTGCTTCTTTCAGCTGGGCGTTGGGTTAGGCGGGCAGGTTGGTGGCTAGGACAGGAGTGATGGTCTGGTGGGGGATGGCGGAGCGGCCGTCCAGTCCCTGGCAGGACGCGGAAGCGGTGCGGCCGGCAAAGGCTGCAGCCTCCACCAGCGGCAGCCCGGCGGCGACGGCGGCCAGGAGGGCGCCGTGGTAGACGTCGCCGGCACCCAGGGTGGAGACGATGTTGGCCGGAGTGGCGGGCACATGGACCGCGTCGCCGTTGCCGTCCTTGACCCAGGCCCCCTCCGAGCCGGCGGTGGCCACGACGGCGGTGGCGCCGTCGTCGACCGCTTTTTGAAGGAGCGCCGCGGCGGAAAGCTGCTCGCCGTACTCTGCGCGGAGCCGTTCGATGGTGGGGACGTACAGTGCGACGCCCTTGGGATTGAAGGACGGGATGGGGTTGCCGGCATCCACGCTGATCCTTAGGGTGCCAAGGTCCCCGCGTGTGGCGGAGGCGACGGCGTTCCAGCCCAGGTGGTCCACGTGGACCCAGGCTGCCGACTGCAGCAGTTCATGGAAGCGGCTGCCGGCCGGAAGGCTGACCGGCGGCACCGGACGGGTGACGATGGCCCGGCTTTCGGAAGCCTTGCTGACCACGATCACGCTGGCCCCTGTTTTGACGTCCGGGTCGCGGATGACGGCGGAGGTGTCAACGCCTTCTGCCTGCAGGCCGGCGATGATGCGGTCGCCTTCCTCGTCGGTGCCGAGGACACCGGCGAAGGCTGTTGCAGCTCCGGCGCGGGCTGCTGCCACGGCTGCGGTGGCGGCCGGCCCGCCGCCCGCGGTCGCGAAATCCGCGGCAACGGTGCGGCTGTCCGCAGCAGGGTAGTCCTCCACCAAAGCGATGGAGTCAAGTGTGGCGCACCCTACGAAGAGCAGGGTTCCAGTTGACGGTTGGGGCACGTTCCACCTCGTTGTAGTTCCGGCTGGTACTGAAGAAATATACACACGCTATGTTGGAATAACAACACTTTCTGTATAGTTCTGTTTGGGATGCAACGCCGCGGTCCCCCCAAAAACTCAACGTAGAGAAACGGAGCAGCTCATGTCATTGCCTTCTGCGGAACCGGTCCGGACCATCCGATACGGCCTCATCGGCGCAGGCCACATGGCCCGCGAACACGTCCGGAACCTCGCCCTGATCCCCGGAAGCCGGATCACCGCAGTGTCCGATCCCCAGCAGTCCTCCCTGGAGGAGACTGCTGCGGAGATCGGGTACGGGGTGGAGACGTTTCCCTCCCACCAGGAACTGCTGGCCTCCGGCCTGGTGGATGCACTCGTGATCGCCAGCCCCAACGACACGCACCTGGGCATCCTGAAAGACATCTTCGCCAGCGGAACCAACCTGCCCGTGCTCGTGGAGAAGCCTGTGTGCACCACCGCCGAGCAGGCCGATGAACTCGAGGCGCTGGCCGCCGGCTACCCGGCGCCCGTGTGGGTCGCGATGGAATACCGCTACATGCCGCCGGTACAGGAAGTCATCCAGGCCGCGCACACCGGCAAGCTCGGCAACATCTACATGCTCTCCATCGTGGAGCACCGCTTCCCGTTCCTGCACAAGGTGGATGCCTGGAACCGCTTCGCGGAGCGGACCGGCGGAACCCTGGTGGAGAAGTGCTGCCACTTCTTCGATTTGATGCGGCTGATCCTGCAGGATGAGCCGGTCCGGGTCTACGCCAGCGGCGGCCACGACGTGAACCACATGGACGAGGTCTACGACGGCCGCGTGTCGGACATGATCGACAATGCCTACGTGATTGTGGACTTCAAGGGCGGCCGCCGCGCCATGCTGGAGCTGTCCATGTTCGCCGAGGGGTCCAAGTTCCAGGAACGGATCTCCATCGTGGGGGATGCCGCCAAGATCGAGACGCTCATCCCGGTGGCAGCCAGCCACTGGATCCCCGGTGACGAGGCGGAGGCCACCGTGGAGTTCAGCCCGCGCTCGCCGCTGGGCCCTGAAAAGCACGAGGTCCCGGTGGATGAGGCAGTACTGGCCGCAGGCGCCCACCACGGCTCCACGTACTACGAGCACCTTGGGTACCGGAAGGCGATCCTCGGCGAGGGGCCGGTGGAAGTAACGGTTGCCGACGGGCTGCAGTCGGTCCGGATGGGCCTCGCGGCCGAACGTTCAATCGCGGAAGGACGCCCCGTGGAGCTTACGAATGCCGGTGCCGGGGTACGACACTAGGTAAGTTGGTGTTGGAATTGCAACACTCCGCCGAGCCTGGTGTCCGGCGCATGGTCAGAAAGAAGGGGTTATGAGCATTGCACGTGGGGATGCGCCGCTGACGCCCCGCCAGCGCACCATCCTGGACGAGCTGGGCCGGCGCGGGTTCATTTCCACCACCGATCTGGCCGAGACCTTCGCGGTCTCGGACATGACGGTGCGCCGGGACACGCGGGTATTGTCCAAACTGGGCCTGGTCCGGGTGGTGCACGGCGGCGTGAGCGCCATCCATGGGCAGGGCCAGAACGCGGACTTCGCTGCCCGGGTCCGTGAGGATGCCGAAGCCAAGCTTCGCGTGGCCCGCGCCTGCGTATCCATGATCGGGGAGCGGGACGCGATCATCCTGGACGCCGGCACCACCACGTACCAGATTGCGCAGGAGTTGCCCGCCGCGTTCAAGGGGACAATCATTACCCACTCGGCCCCGGCCATCCAGCGGTGCCTGCAGCTGACCTCGGCTCGGACCATCTGCCTGGGCGGGGAACTGCTGCTGGACAGCCAGGCGTTCAACGGCCCCATGACCGTCAGCGCTGCGGCCGGGCTGCGCGCCAGGACCGCGTTCATTGGCGTCAGCGGAATCCACGACGAGGCGTTTTACATTGAGCGTGACGTGGAACGCGCCACTAAGATCGCACTCATGAACTCTGCGGAACAGGTGGTAGTGGTGGCAACACACCAGAAGATGCTGCGGTACGCGCTGGCCCGGCTGGCGGCCTTCGACGCCGCGGATGTCCTGGTGACGGACGCGCCCCCGCCGCGGGAAATCGAATCGGCGCTGCGTGCGGCGAACGTCAAGCTCGTGGTGGCGGCATGACCGCGCCGCTGCGGGTTTCCCTGCCCGACCAGAAACTGGTGGAGGCGCTGGAGCCGGCTGCCGGCGTCGAATTCTTCGTATGGGACTTTTCCGGCCCTGCCCCCGCAGGGCGTTTGGACATCGTGGTGCCGCCGTACATGCGCGGGCCGGAGGTGCTGGCTGCGCTGGAGTCCGTGGAGATCGGCCTGGTCCAGAGCCAGTCCATCGGGTACGACGGCGTGGCGGACGTCCTGCCCGCCGGTTGCCTTTTCGCCAACGCGGCAGGCGTGCATGAAACGTCGACGGCGGAACTTGCCCTGGGCATGATGATTGCCAGCCAGCGCGGCATGGCCGACTTTGCACGGAACCAGGCCACCGGGACCTGGGACAACAGGCAGCGGCCCAGCCTGGCCGACCGCCGGGTGCTGCTGGTGGGCTACGGGGGAGTGGGCAAGGCCATCGAGGCCCGGCTCCTGCCCTTCGAAACGCAGGTGACCCGGATGGCGAGCCGTGAACGCGAAGACGCCGGCGGAAAGATCTTCGGGATCGACTCACTGTATGAGCAGCTGCCCCTGCACGACATCGTGGTGGTCAGTGTGCCCCTCAGCGAGCAGACAAAGCAGCTGGTGGATGCAAAGTTCCTGGCAGCAATGCCTGACGGGGCGCTGCTGGTGAACGTGGCCCGCGGGCCGGTGGCGGACACGGACGCGCTGCTGGCGGAGACGTCCTCGGGCCGTTTGCGTGCTGCGCTGGACGTGACGGACCCCGAACCGCTGCCCGCGGACCATCCCCTCTGGACCTCGCCCGGCGTGCTGATTACCCCGCATGTCGGCGGGGCCAGCTCGGCGATGTTCCCGCGGATGGTCCGGCTGATCAAGCAGCAGATCGGGCTGATGCTGGAGGGCAAGGAGCCCGTCAACGTGGTGCTGGGCGGCCCGTCCCGGAGCTAGGTTCTGCGGTTTACTGCAACGCGGGGTCACTCCCAGCCGAATAATTGACCGTTATTAGGCCAAAAGCGACCCCGTGTTGCCTGTTGAGGGGCGGCCGCGGGCTTGTTGGTGGGGCTATCTCCGGAATTCGATGCGGACCGAGTTGTCGTCCGGCAGGACGATGACCGTTCCGTCCCGCGGCGCCCAGCCGTCGTGCAGGAAAAAGAAACGTCCGCCGCTCAGCACCAGCAGGCGCAGCCCGTCGTACCGGTAGAGCGGAGCTTCGCCGTTGCCCACCTTCACTTCGGTGACCGCGCCGGAGCCGATGCCCAGCGGCTTGGGCGAATACACCTCCGCCCGGGGCATGAACTGGACGCCCTGCTCGTAGTCCACGGCCAGCCGCCGGCCCAGCGCCTGCGCATAGTCGGCCGTGCCCCAGAAAAGCAGCAGCGTCACGATGCTCAGGATCAGCGTGGTTTCCACCGCCCGCTGCTCGGCGCTCAGGGCCGGCACCCGGGTGTTCCGGCCCAGGCGGCGGAGGTGGACGCACCAGGTGGCCACCAGTACGCCCAGGGCCATCAGATACGGCGAGAAGAGCGCCGTCCGGGTGCGATCAACCACCGCCAGCACCAGGCTGACTCCGACCACAAGCCCACTGACCAGGGCGCCGATGCCTGCGGCCCGGAGGATGACGGCGCGTCCGCGGTCCTCCTCGATCCGGCGGCGCAGCAAGCGGTCAAGCGCCAGCCAGGCAACGCTGGCGGCAAGGATGCAGACCAGCGGCAGGAAGAGCGCGTTGATGCTGATGAGCAGGTAGTCCTGCACTGTGTACCCGAAGAGGCTGACGTTGAGGCCCATGTACGCCGCCTGTGCATCGGCGCGTGCCCAGCCGAAGTAGAACAGCAGCGCCGTGGCAACCGTAACCGGCGGGCCGATGGCGGAAATAACTCCGACGGCGCGGGACCATGAGGAACGCCCGTCTCCGTCGCCCTCCGTCACGGTGCGGCGCCCGGCGCCGGGCACGTACTCTGGTCCGCGGCGTACTCGAAGGAAGCGGATCCCTGGACCTGCCAGTCGGCGTCGGCAATACTCACTTCGGCGGTGGTGGGTTGCCCTTCAGCCAGTGGCGGTGCCAGGAAGTAGAACTCAAACGGGAAGTCGGTGTCCGTGAAGCTCTGGCGCTGGCTGACCAGTGCCGTGGCGGAGCCAACGTTGACTGAACGGACGGTGCCGGCGGGGAGGCCGGTGACGCTTCCGTCCAGGATGAGCACGTCCCCTGCGCAGACCTGGAAGGGCTGGCTGTCGCCCGCATCATCCTGCACGGCTTTGAGTTCCGGAACGCAGGCGGTTCCGGGGCGGGGGGCAAGCTCAATGACGGCATCCGGCTTTTGTGTCCGGACGGCAGCGATATTGCTGAGGATCTGCTGCGCGGCTTCAGACCAGCAGTCAGGCGGGGACGTCGACAGGGCAGGAACGCCCGCCTCCCAGGCAGCCTGGTCACCCTTCAGGCCGAAGCAAAGCGTCCGTGCTGCCTCTTCCACGGTATTGAAGGGTTCGGAGAAGCCGGGAACCGACTCACAATTCAAGTCCTTCAAGCGCACATACCAAATCGGATCCCCCCTGCCCACCGGGCCTATCGGCAGCCAGTCGAGCACCACGGTCTCGGGGGCTGGCGGCTGGGCAGCGGCGGGCGGACCGGGCGGCGGCACGGGCGGTTGGGCGGGAGCCTGCGGAGCGGGTGCCGGTGGCTGGGCAGGGGCGGGTGGACCGGGTGGCTGCGCCGGACCGGGCCCCTGCGGCTGGCGTGGCACGGGCGGCGGCTGTTGAGCCGGTGCCGGGTCCTGGCCTTGCGGCAGGCTTTGCCCGCTGTCAGGACCGGAGCCTGAAGCATCAGAGCTTGAATTATCAGAGCCTGAACCGCCGGATCCGTCCGGTCCCCGGTTGGCGCCGCCGCCGGCCGTTTCTTCGGCAGGCCGATCCGACGGCGATGTATCCTGCCTGCTTTCGCTGGACGAGGCGGCAGGGCTGCTGGCTGCCGGGCCACTCCTGTCCTCTGTCGACATGCAGGCGGACAGAAGCAGCGACAGGACCAGCGCCCAGACAAAGGCGATAGGGTGGCGGCGGCTGTAGGAGTGCATCTCGCACCATCACTGTCTCTGTATGCCGAACTTCCAGCCTTGGGTTGAGTGCCGGGATCTCCGGCAGGGAGGGCCCAACCTCGCAGGGTAGTTGCGTACACCGGCATTAAACGCTCCAGGCGTTACTGTGCCGTTACTGCGTGGCCTGTGCGGTTTCTATACAGCGTGTTCTATGCAGCGTGCTGGCGCTTCCTCCGGAACACCATCCGCAGGTGGTCGCGCACGCCCAGGCTGCTCCTCCGGCTGGCCACGATCACGCCGGAGGCCGCGGCCAGCAGCACGATGACACCGCCGGCGGCCACGGACCAGCGCGCGCCGAACTCCGTGCCGATCCAGCCCATCAGGGGCGCGCCCACGGCGGTGCCGCCCTGCAGGACCGCCAGGTAGAGCGCCAGCACGCGCCCACGGAAGCGGGGCTCCACGGAGAGCTGGATGCTGGTGTTGCAGCTGTTCAGGAACGTGATGGACGCCAGCCCGATCGGAACCAGGACGGCCGCATACAGCCAGAACGACGGCGACACACTCCCCAGGAGGGTAAACGCGCCGAGCCCCAGCGCACCGCCCAGCAGGAACCGCAGCCGCGGCCCGGCCCGGCGTGCCGCAAGCAGCGCGCCGCCCAGCGTACCCACCGCCATGATCGAACCAAGAAGCCCGAATTCGCCCGGGCCGGCGCCGAACTCAGTAGTGGCCATCAGTGCGTTGATGATGGGAAAGTTCATTCCGAATGCCCCCAGGATGCCCACCAGGACCATGATCAGCACCAGGTCCGGCCGGTTGCGCACGTAGCGGACGCCTTCCGCCACCTGGTGCCTGCTCCGTGTTGCCGGGGCGGCGGGCACGAGTTCTGCGGTCCGGATCCGGAAGAGGGAAACAATGACGGCGGCGAAGCTGGCTGCGTTCAGGAGGAAGACCGGTCCCGTACCCACCCAGGCAATGAGTACCCCGGCAATGGCAGGGCCGGTCAGCCGGGCTGTGTTGAAGGACGCGGAGTTCAGTGCAACGGCGTTGGAAATGTTGTCCCGCCCCACGAGTTCTGACACGAAGGACTGGCGTGACGGCGCATCGATGGCGCTGGCTATTCCCAGGCACAGGGCGGCCAGATAGGCGTGCCACAGCTCCGCTGTGCCGGTCACCACCAGGAGCCCGAGCACCAGCCCGGTCACGCCCATGGCCACCTGCGTCCACAGCAGGATCACCCTCTTTCGGTAGCGGTCCGCCAGCACTCCGCCGTACGGGCCGAGCAGCAGCATGGGGAGGAACTGCAGTCCGGTGGTGATGCCGACGGCGGCGCCGGAGTAGTTGGTGAGGACGGTCAGGACCAGCCAGTCCTGCGCCACCCGCTGCATCCAGGTCCCGATGTTGGACACCAGCGCGCCGCTCGCCCAGATCCGGTAGTTGCGGTTTTCCAGCGCACGGAACATGGCGCTCATCTGCCGCTCATCTCCTGCATGATGCGTGCGGCCCGGCCCAGGACCAGCCGGTCTTCCTCGCTCAGCCCGGCCACGCGTTGCGCGAGCCACGCGGTCCGCTGGTTCCGGGCCTCTTCAAGGACGGCCCGGCCGGCGTCGGTGATGTCGATGTGGACCTGGCGGCCGTCGTCGGGGTTTGCCGCCCTGGAGACGAAGCCCAGTTCGGCGAGGGCGTTGACGATCCGGGTCATGGACGGGGCCTGCACGTGCTCGCTGGTGGCCAGTTCGCGGAGGGTGCTGGGTCCGCTGCCGTTGAGTAATGCCAGCACCGTGTACTGGCCCGGCGTGATGACGTCGCCGGTTGCCTCGACGCGGAGCCGCCGCGAGGTGCGCATCACGGCGGTCCGGAGGTCAATGGCCAGGGTGTCCGGGCCGGTCTCCCCGGTAATGCTCTCGTTCTTGGCTGTGGTCACGTCCGTGAGCCTCCCCAAAATGCTTAGCAATGCTAATTAGTTCTGCTAATAAGTATGCTCCGATTTGGAAGAGGCGGCAAGCCGTCGCCGGGTATGGCGGCTTCCGCCAGGGCTGGCGTAGGCTCTGGTGGACCATGACAGAACAGCAGCCCTACGAGCTGGTCCGGCGCTATCCGCACTTCGAACTGCGCCGCTACCCCGGGTACGTCGTGGCCGAAACCAAGGTGGCCGCCACCTTTGACCGTGCCGGAAACATGGCCTTCCGGCGCTTGTTCAACTACATCAGCGGGAGCAATTCAACCCGCGGGAAGCTGGCCATGACCGCCCCGGTTATCCAGGAGCCCGGATCGCCGCAGAAGCTGGCTATGACCGCCCCGGTGCTTCAGTCCGGTTCCCTGGCGGGAAAGGGCGGACCTGCCGAGTATGTGGTGGCTTTTGTGCTTCCTGCCGGCGTGACAGCTGAAACCGCGCCCGTTCCCGCCGACCCCGCCGTGACGGTGCGGGCCGTGCCCGGTTCCCTTGCCGCAGTGCTGCGCTTCTCCGGCAGCGGGTCAGCCGCCGCGTTCGAACGGCGCAACAGCGGCCTGCAGGCGGCACTGACCCTTGCCGGCCTGACGCCGGTGGGGCCGCCGCGGTTTGCCCGCTTCGATCCGCCGTTCAAGCCGTGGTTCCTGCGGCGGAATGAGGTTGTACAGGACGTTCAGGAGCCGGTGGACGCTGCGGGCTGACCGTCCCCGGCCGCCGCGTTCAGGAAGTTCGATGACGGCATAACAGGTCCACCGAGGCTTGCCCCCTGCCCTACTGGCCTGCCAATGCTTCAAGTGTGGCCCGTGAACCGGCGTTGTGGAGGCTTGTCAGCGCCCGGGTATACGCGGCGATGAATTCCTGGTTGCCGGCCAGGTCGCCAAAGACCTCCCGGTCCGAGATGAAGGCCAGCGGTTCCTGCCGCTGCCGGGCGGCTGAGGCCATCAGCTTGTCCCTGAGGCGGTCGACGACGTCAATCGGGTTGCCCTGCTCGTCGGCGCCTTCGGCATAGCGGGCCCAGCTGGCAACGATGGCGGCGGACCGGCGGATTTCCCCGCCCCGATCAAGGTTGATGCGGATGACCGGCAGCAGCCATTTGGGGATCCGGTCCGAGCTTTCCGCACAGAGGCGGGCAAGGGTGTCCCGGACGTGTTCGTTGGTGAAGCGTTCGATGAGGGTGTGTTTGTAGTGGGCGAGGTCCACGCCGGGCACCGGCTCCAGGGTGGGGGTGGCCTCCTTGTCCATGTAGTCGAGCAGGAACTTTGCGAACAGCGGGTCCTGGGCAGCTTCGTGGGCGTAGCGGTAGCCGGCCAGGTGGCCGAAGTAGCACATGCCCTGGTGGCTGGCGTTGAGGAGGCGGAGTTTCATCAGTTCGTACGGTTCAACATCCGCCACGAGCTGGACCCCGGCGTCCTCAAGCGGGGGACGTCCAAGGCTGAACGTGTCCTCGAGGACCCACTGCTCAAACGGCTCGCACACCACGGGCCACGCATCCTCGATGCCGAACTCCGCCGAAACGGCGGCGCGGTCAGCGTCGGCGGTGACGGGCGTGATCCGGTCCACCATGCTGTTGGGGAAGGGAACGTTCGCGGTGATCCAGGCGCCGAGGTCCGGGTCCTTGAGCACGGCGAAGGCAGTGAACATCTTCCGCGCCACGTCGCCGTTGCCCTGGATGTTGTCGCAGGACATCACCGTGAAGGGGACCAGGCCGCGGGCACGACGGCGGGCCAGGGCTTCGGTGATGAGGCCGAAGGTCGTCCGGGGTGCTGCCCCCGGCTGGAGGTCGTGGACCACGTCGGGGTTGCCGGCGTCGAACTCGCCGGTGACGTGGTGGAAGTTGTACCCGCCCTCGGTGACTGTGAGTGAAACGATCCGGACGGCGCCGGACGCCATCTTCTCGAGGACGGACTCGGGATCGTCAGGGGCGAACAGGTACTCGATGATCGAGCCGATGACCCGCCCTTCCCGGGTTCCGTCCGGGTTCTTGACCACCAGGGTGTAGAGGCAGTCCTGGCTGTCCATGACCTGTTTCATGCGGGCATCACCGGGCAGGACCCCCACGCCGCAGATGGCCCAGTCGAGGGCCTTGCCCTCGTTCATCAGCCGGTCCAGGGGTACATGGCCTGGTGGGCGCGGTGGAAGCCGCCCACGCCGAAGTGGACGATTCCCGCCGTCAGAGAGGCCCGGTCGTAGGCGGGGACGGCCAGGGATGCAGGCAGTCCGGCAAGGGTCCGGGTTTGAAGTGCAGTCATGGGGCTAGCCTTCCGCAGGGGCGGGCAGGCCGGGCGGTGTTCCGGCCGGCTTTCCGGACAGGGAACCCAGCTCGGCTGACGTGGGCGGGTTGGCCCCCGGCCGGGAACACGTGATGGCGGCGGCCCTGTTCGCGTAGGCCGCCAGGGCATCCAGGTCTTCGGGGGAGAGGCTCCGCAGGCGCGGCCTGTTGGCGGCACCGAGCGCGTCCCGTTGCGCCAGGCCGGCGATCAGGGCGGCCATGAAGGAGTCGCCCGCCCCCACGGTGTCCGCCACGGCGACCGTTTCGCCGGGCATCTCCACGCGCCCCTGCCGGGTCAGGACCACCGGTCCGTCCGCGCCGCGCGTCAGCGTAACCAGTGCCGGTCCCAGCGCCAGCCACGCGGCAAGGGACTCGTCCAAGGTCCTGCCGGGGTAGAGCCAGCGCAGGTCCTCGTCGCTGGCTTTGACGATGTCACTGGCGGCCACAAAGTCCTCGGCTTCACGGCGTGCGGCTTCAACATTCCCGCTGATGGCCGGCCGGCAGTTGGGATCGAAACTCACCGTCGCGTGCGGGCGTGCCGCTTCGGCCAGGCCCCGGACGGCCTTGTTGCCGGGTGCCAGGACCGTGGCGATGGATCCGGTGTGGACATGCAGCGAACCCTGCACCGCGGCAAGGGCCGGGATGGAGGCCCCGTTGACGTCCCAGCTGATGTTGAACGTGTACTCGGCTGCGCCGGTAGCGTCCAGGGACGCCAGCGCGGACGACGTCGGCAGGGAACCTCCCACGATCGGTTCAACATTGTTGGTGCGCAGGTGGTCAGCGATCAGCTTCCCGTGCGCGTCGTCGCCATAGTGCGTGACCAGCCTGGTCCCCAGGCCCAGCCGCGCGCACCCTACCGCGACGTTGAGCGGGCTCCCGCCCGGGTGCACCTGCTGCGCGGAGCCCCGGCCGGGGGCCTCAATGATGTCAACGAGCGACTCGCCGATGACGGTGATCATGGTCAGCGGCCCGGGTAGACAACGGCTTTGAGCTGGCCGGGCTGCTTGCCCGCCCTGAGCGCGTTCTCGGAGTCCGCGAGTGGAAACCTGCCGGTGACCAGGATGTCCAGGTCCACCTTGCCGTCCGCGATCAGCTGGATGGCCAGCGGCCAGGTGTTGGTGTAGCGGAACACGCCGGAGAGCCAGATCTCGCGGTTCTGGATGTAGGAGACGGGGAGTTCGACGTCGTCCGCGCCCAGTCCCACCAGGATGACTCTGCCTGCAGGGGCCACGGCCTTGATCCCGGCGCGGACCGCCTGCGGTGCGCCGGACGCGTCAATGAACGCGTCGACGTCGAGCCCTTCCACGCTGTCCGTCTTTGCGTTGAGCGCGTGGGTGGCGCCGTGTTCGAGGGCGAAGGCGAGCCGGTCCTCGGCGATGTCGGAGATGTAGATCTCGGTGGCGCCGTACGCGCGGGCGGCCTGGGCGGCGATGATGCCGATGGGCCCGGTGCCGGCGATCAGGACCCTGCTGCCGGGCTTGATTTGTGCGCGTTCGCAGGCCCAGAGCCCTACGGAGAGCGGCTCGATGAGGGCGGCAGCCTCGTCGCTGACGCTGTCCGGGATGTCGTAGGCGAAGTCGGACTGGATGGTGACGTATTCGGCGAAGGCGCCGTCAACGGGCGGGGTGGCGTAGAACTCGATGTCCGGGCAGAGGTTGTAGCGGCCGGCCTTGCACTGCTTGCACGTGCGGCAGGGGCGCTGGGGCTCGACGGCGACGCGCTTGCCGATGCGGGCGGGGTCAACGGCGGATCCGACGGCGGCGATCCGGCCGGAGAGTTCGTGGCCGAGGATGAGCGGGTGGTCCACCACGTAGGGGCCGATCCGGCCGTGCTCGTAGTAGTGGACGTCGCTGCCGCAGACGCCGACGGCGGCGACCTGGACCAGGACCTGGTCGGCGTCGAGCTGCGGGAGGGGCAGGGTTTCCATGGCCATCTCGCCCTGGCGCTTGAGGAGGGACGCGCGCATGGTGGCCGGCAGGCCGGAGCCGGTGGCCGGGGACTGGGTGGTTGTTGTGGTCATCGGAGTGATCCTTCTGAGTGTTGGGCGGGCTGGTTTATCTCACGGCCTGCTATTTCACGGCGCCGAGGGAGAGTCCCTGGACGAGCTTGTCCTGGGCGGCGAACCCGGCGAAGAGCACGGGCAGGGAGATGACGACGGCGGCCGCGCACACCTTGGCGAGGAAGAGGCCCTGGCTGGAGACGAAGCCGGTGAGGAAGACCGGGGCTGTTCCGGCCATGACGCCGGTGAGGACCCGGGCGAGGAGCAGTTCGTTCCAGCTGAAGATGAAGCAGATCAGGGCGGTGGCGGCGATCCCCGGCATCGCGACCGGGGCGACGACGGCGCGGAGGGTCAGGAGCAGGCCGGCTCCGTCGATCTGGGAGGCCTCGAGCATTTCCACCGGGACTTCGGCGAGGAAGGACCGCATCATCCAGACAGCGATGGGCAGGTTCATGGACGTGTACATCAGGACCAGGAACCAGATGTTGTCCAGCCCGCCGATGGTTTTGGCGAACAGGAACAGCGGCAGGACCGCGGCGACGATGGGCAGCATCTTGGTGGAAAGGAAGAAGAACATCACGTCCGTCCACTTCTTGATCGGCCTGATCGAGAGGGCGTACGCGGCCGGGATGGCCAGGACCAGCACCAGGACGGTGGACAGGACGGACGCGGTGGCCGAGTTGATCAGCGGCGGCCAGGGGCTGACCCCGGAGCTGGCGCCGAAGAATTCCGCGTAGGCATCGAGGGTCAGGGGTGCGCCGAGGGACGGCGGGTTGGTGGCGGCATCCGTTTCGGAGTGGAAGGAGGTCAGGATCATCCAGAGGACCGGGGCCACGAACAGCAGGGCCAGCAGCCAGGCGGCGATGCCGGCGGCGGTGTTGTTGCGCGTGGGATCCATCCGGGACTTGCCCCGGCTGGATCTTCCGAATCCGCGGCGGCCGGACCCGGTGTTCGGGGCGGTGGGCGGTGTTGAACGGGCGAGGCCCGGCTTGCGGGGTTCGGCAGGAGTGAGGGTGCTCATCGTGCTGCCTCCTTCTTGAAGAGTGAAAAGACGGTGCGGAGGGCGAAGGTGGCCACGATGATGGTGCCGATGACCACCACGACGCCTGTTGCTGAGGCCAGACCGTATTCATTGGCGAAGTAGAAGGTCTGGTAGATGGAGTACGGCAGGTTGGCCGTGCCCAGGCCGCCCGAGGTGAGCGTGAAGACGGCGTCGAAGTTCTGCACGATGTAGATGGCGCCGAGCAGGCCGCCCAGTTCCAGGTACTGGCGCAGGTGCGGCAGGGTCAGGTGGCGGAAGATTTCCCAGGGGCTGGCCCCGTCCATCTGCGCCGCTTCCACGGTGTCCATGGGCCGGGACTGCAGCCCGGCGAGCAGGATGAGCATCATGAACGGCGTCCACTGCCACACCAGCGAGAGGATGACGGCGGTCAGGGGTGCCTGCGAGAGGAGGTCCGGCTGCGGCGGGGTGCTGCTGCCGAAAAGCGACCAGACCCAGGTCAGGATGCCGTTGATCAGGCCGTACGTCGGGTTCAGCAGGGCGTGCTTCCAGACGAGGGCAGCAGCTACGGGAACCACCAGGAACGGTGCGATCAGCAGGGTGCGGGCCAGCCCGCGGCCAATGAACTTCTTGTCCAGGAGCAGGGCCAGGACCAGACCGATGACCAGGCTGGCCAGGACCACCGAGACGGTGAGGACGATGGTTGTGAAGATGGCCTGGCGCAGGTCCGCGTTGGTGAGGACCTCCACGTAGTTGCTGAAACCCGCGAATCCCGTCTGGTCCGGGCGGAGGCTGTTCCAGTTCAGGAAGGAAATGATCAGGGTGGCAGCAAAGGGAAGCTGCGTGACGATAATGAGGAAGACCAGGGCCGGCAGCAGCGGCGCGCGCCGTGCCCACGCCGTGGCGCGTTCACGGGCCCTGGCGTCTTTGGAAGGTTTGGGGGCGCTGTGCCCTGAACGGGCGACGCGCGCTGTTGCGGAAGTCATCATGTTCTCCTGCGGTTCTGTGGCCCGCCCGCAGGGCGGGCCACAGAACCGATTGGTGGGTGGTTACTTCTTGTACTTGTCGCCGATTTTCTGGGCGGCGTCCTGGCCCTTGGCCAGTGCGTCCTCCACGGTGCCCTGTCCGGCTATCGCCGAGCTGACGCCCTGGGAGACTGTGGTGCCAAGGTCGGCGAACTCGGGGATGCCGACGAACTGGATGCCAACCACCGGACGTTCCTGCACACCCGGGTTCTTCGGGTCGGCGTTCTCAATGGCGGAGCGTTCGGCCTTGAAGAACGGTGCGGCCTTCTGGAACTCGGCGTTCTCATAGGTGGAGATGCGCTTGCCGGACGGAACCTTGGCCCATCCCAGCTTCGAGGCGACCAGTTCTTCATACTTCTTCGAGCTGGCCCAGGCGATGAACTTGCCCGCGGTGTCCTGCTTCTTGGACGCAGCCTGCACACCCCAGGACCAGGTCCACAACCAGCCCGAGGAGTCGGTCTTCTTGACCGGGGCCTGGGCGTAGCCGATCTTGCCCTTCACCGGCGAACCCTCCGCTTCAAGGGCGCCCGCTGCAGAGGTGGCGTCGTACCACATGGCCACCTTGGACTGGCTCATGTTGTTCAGGCACTCGGTGAACCCGGCCTGGGCCGCGCCGGCTTCACCGTGCTTCTTGACCAGGTCCACGTAGAACTTGGTGGCCTCGGTGCATTCGGGAGCATTGACTTTGGCGTTCCAGTCCTTGTCGAACCAGGTGCCGCCGAAGGTGTTCACCACGGTGGTCAGCGGCGCGAAAACCTGGCCCCAGCCGGGCTGGCCGCGGAGGCAGATGCCCTTCATTCCCGGCGCGGCGCCGTCGGCCTGGGCGGCGAGCTCGGCCACCTGGTCCCAGGTGGGCTTCTCCGGCATCGTCAGGCCCTTGGCCTCAAGGATGTCCTTGCGGTACATCAGGAAGGACGACTCACCGTAGAAGGGTTCGCCGTAGAGCTTGCCGTCCTTGCCCGTCAGGGACGCCGTGTAGGCGGGAAGAATGTCGTCCTGGTTGAATTCGGCGTCCTTGGCCACACTGTCCAGCGGGGCCAGCCACTTGTTGGCGGAGTAGAACGGGATCTCATAGTTGGACAGGGACGCCACATCGTACTGGCCGGCCTGGCTGGAGAACTCCTGGCTGATCTTGGCCCGGACGTCGTTCTCCGGCAGGATCGTGTAGTTGACCTTGATCCCGGTGTCCTTGGTGAAGTTGTCTGCAGTGAGCTTCTGCAGGTCCTCCATCTGGGGATTGTTCACCATCAGGACATTGATGCTGTTCTGGTCACCGGCAGCAGTGCCGCCGCCGGCACCGGAGCAGGCCGATGCGGAGAGTGCGATGCACAAGGCACCGGCAGCCAGCGTGGCAGTGCGCATTTTTGGGCGCATTGAGGACTCCTTTGTTCTTCAGGGGGTGCGCAGTCACCACATCCGACTGCTGCGTCGGGATGCCTGACCGTGGCGCGGCGTGAGATCGGGAAGCCGATGTGCCGCTGATGTTCCTCAAGATTAGGCCGGTGGCGTGGGGCACAACTAGCGCCGTGGTTGCCGATTTCTGATACTAATTTTCCGCAGCAGGTCCCGGCATTAGGCGCTACTCTGGGGAAAGGTCCCTGGATCTTGTCCAGAATTCATAACCACTATGGGCGCGGAGAAACACATGACTGCCACGGACACAGCCGACGGAGCTGCGGCCCGGCTGGCCGAGAGGCTGCTCGGAATGCGGGCCAACCGGGAGATCATCCCGCCCGATCCCAACCACTCCGTCCGGTGGGTGGAACACAGCTACCCCAGCCCGGTGGCGCGGTGGAACTACCACCCCGAGTACGAGATCCACCTCATCCGCAAGGGCACCGGAAAGTTCATCGTGGGCGACCATATCGGCACGTTCGAAGCCGGGCACGTGTCCCTTGTCGGATCGGGGCTGCCGCACGACTGGGTTAGCGACCTTGAACCCGGCGAGGTGCTGGAGAACCGGGATGCCGTGATCCAGTTCGACGGCAAATGGGTTGAGCAGACGGCTTCGCTGGTCCCGGAGATGGCTGAGGTGAAGCCACTGCTGGAGCAGTCCCGGCGGGGGATCGAATTCCTGGGGCCCTCGGCGGAGAACGCGGCAGCCGCCATAGAAGCGATGGGTGCCAGCCACGGGGCTGGTGCGGTTGCGCCACCTGCTGGACCTCTTTGTGGTGCTGGCGCGGGCTCCGCAGGAAGAACGGCGATACCTCGCGGACGAATGGTTCCGGCCGCAGCTGGATGGCCAGGCCGCCGCCGTGGTGGACATTGTGCTCGAGTACGTCTTCACCAACCATGCCGGCAGCGTGAAGATGTCCGGGGCCGCCGGGCTGGTGGGCATGTCCGAGCCCACCTTCTCCAAATACTTCAAGCGCGCTACCGGCCAAAACTTCAGTGACCTGGTGCGCAAGCTCCGGCTTGCACATGCCCGCCGGCTGCTGGAGCACAGCGACAAGGCCATCTCGGAGATCTGCTACGAAGTGGGGTTCTCCAACCTTTCCAACTTCAACCGCCACTTCCTGAACGACGCAGGGGAGACGCCAAGGAACTACCGCCAGCGCGTTCAGGGCTGAGGATCTCCTGGCAGCCGGCAGCTGGGCCGGGAACTACTGGCTACCCTTGATTTTCCGCCAGCCGCCCGCGCGGTTGGTTTCGATGATTGCCCGGAACATCTCCAGCAGGGCATCCTCGTTGATTGGATCGTCCGCGTAGTAGGAAATCATCCGGCCCGTCTTGTTGCCGTGGCCGCCCGTGATGATGTTGTGCGGGTCCGGGGTGAGCCCGCCGTCGTACAGGAAAACATTGACGTGGTCTTTGGTGGCGAGGAGGGCGCAAATGTTGCCCTGCAGCACGAAGTACGGCTGGACCGTGCGCTTGATAGTCTCCTCGACGCCAGGGTCGGCAGCATGGACGAGGTCCCGCACCTTCAGGCAGACGGCCTGCTGCCAGGGCGGGAGTGCGCCGATGTACTGGTCAACACGTGGATCCTTCCGGTAGGTCATCCTTGAACTCCTGACAGGACTGTTACTGGCTGGGCAGCGCTCGTAGGGTGGGGCCATGGCTGATACATTTTCGTCCCTGATTGAAGCATTCAAGAACGTTGGCGTCTCCAAGGCCTATGGTGCGCCCGTCCAGCTGGGCGGGGAAGAGGTCATTCCCGTGGCGCTGGTGTCCTTCGGGTTCGGCGGCGGCGGGGAGGCCGGGCAGGACGGCGCCTCCGGGGGCGGGGGTGGCGGGATGGTGCTGCCGCTCGGCGTCTACCGGAACGTCGGCGGGCAGGTGGCGTTCCGGCCGAACACCGTGGTTGCCCTGATGTGCCTCGTCCCGGTCATCAGCGCTGTGGGCGCAGCCGTCCGGAAGGCGATCCTCGCCGCAAAGAAGTAGCGGGGACGCCCGGCGCCACGGGGCTGCGCAACAAGGCCCGGGTTCACTGCGCACGGACTGCTCCTGCGCACCGACGCCGGGCCTCACTGCGCCAGTCCGCGGCGCAGGGAGCTGCCATGGAGCTGGAACTGCCGTCCGCCGTCGTACATCCCTGCGGGGCTAGGATGGCCGCATGGGTGACGTAGACGATTCCCTTGCCGCGTTGGACGAGCCGGCGCGCGGCTGCCTGCAGCGTGTCATTGCGGCGGCGCGGCGCGTGGTCCCGGAGGCAGACGAGGGCCGCAGCTACGGGATGCCGGCACTGAAGGTGGACGGCAAACCGCTGATCGGCGTGGTGGCAGCAGCCAAGCACCTGTCCATCTTTCCGTTCTCGCCCGAGGTGGTGGACGCCGTTGCGCCCAGGCTGGCGGGCTTCTCGCTGTCCAAGGGTACTGTCCGGTTCACGCCGGACCATCCCGTCCCCGAGGAAGTGGTGGAGGAGATGGTCCGGCTGCGGCTGGCGGAGATCCGGAAGTAGCGCCTAGAGCTGCGCGGGGTCCAAGGGCAGGGGAGTGATCGGCTGGTCGTTCGCGGTCAGGTCGATGCCCAGGTCTTTGGCGAACACCAGGCGGGTCTCCTTGTAGATCCCCGCGTGGTTCTCATCCAGCTCGAAGACGCGCGCGCCGCGGAGCCGGTTCCGGTCGGCGCCCGGCAACCCGTAGGCGCCGAATCCCGTCCCGGGGGCGTAGCCGAGCTCCACGCCGTAGTAGTTGCCCACGTAGGTGTTGACGTGGTCGTGGCCCACGAAGTAGCCGCGGACGTCCCCGCGTTCCAGGAAGGCGTTGAACAGCCCGGAGTTGAAGGGGCCGGGGCACTCGTCCTCGTTCCGCTCGCCCACGATGCCGTGCTTCTTCACCGCCCGCTGGTGGTCCGCGTCCGTCCGGGAATCGATGCTGGCGAACCACATGCTGCGGTGTTCGTGCAGGGCGATGTGGCCCCACATCAGGGAGGGGATCTTCCTGCCGTACTTCTGCTCGGTGGCGATGGAGAGGTTGCGGTACCAGGCCACCTGGTCCATGCGGACCCAGTCCCAGTCCGGATAGCCCTCGAAGTCCTGGCCGTTGATGGTGTCCGGGGCGTAGCGGCCGGTGTCGATCAGCCAGAGGCCGAAGGCAGGGTCCTTGGATTTCGAGGACTGCACCAGCAGCAGCGAGTTGGACGTGCCGGTGAGGCCATCGGTGGAGTCGCCGTTGACGTTGAATGCGTAGCTCTGCAGGAACTGCAGCATCCTGGCTTCGGTCATGCCGGTCCTCGCCACCGAGTCCTCGTCGTGGTTGCCGAACGTGACGGCCCACGGGATCTGCCGGCGTTCCATCGGCTGGACCACGTGGTTCAGGGCCTGCTTGACCTCGAGTTCGGTGTCGCAGCCGCCGTTGATCACGTCTCCGTTGATCACCACGAAGTCAGGCTTTTCGGCATCCAGCGTGCGGTCCATGAGCTCGATGGTGCGGCGGTCCGTCTGCTCGTCGTCCTGGGTGTCGTTGAACTGGATCACCTTGAACCGGCCGTCCGGGCGGAACGCGAGGGCGGGCTTGGGGGCCTTCGTTCCCGGTGCTGCGTTGGCGCCGGTTCCGGCCGCCGCGGTCATGCCGAGCGCGCCCAGGGTCCCGGCTGCCGCGAGGGCCGCCCGCCTGCTGAAGTTGGGCTGGTTGAGTTTGATGGTCATCGCTGCCTCTCTGCATTGTTGCGGCCGGGTTCCGGCCGCCGTCACCTGCGAGGGTAGGAAGCCCGGGCATCGGGGTGCCTAACGCATGGTGAACGGCACGTGCGAAGCTAGCGTCTAGGGGACACGTACCGGGAGGGACCTGTGAAAACCAACGAACTGCTGCTGGACGCCTTCGGCCGGATCCGCGAGAACGTGGAGGCCACCCTTGAAGGGCTCGACGGCGGGATGCTTGCCTGGCGGCCGGTCGGCACCGGCAACTCGATTGCCTGGCTGATCTGGCACCTCAGCCGCGTCGAGGACGCTCAGGTGGCGGACGTCGCCGGCCGCGAACAGGCCTGGACCGCCCAGGACTTCGTGGGCCGCTTCAACCTTCCGCTGGACCCCCGCGACACCGGCTACGGCCACTCCACGGAGCAGGTGGATGCGGTGCGTGCTGAGCCGGAACTGCTGCTGGAGTACCACGACGCCGTCCACCGGCGGACCGTGGAGTTCCTGCAGGACCTCGGGGACCGGGACCTTGACCGCGTCGTGGATACCCGATGGGACCCGCCCGTCACCCTTGGCGTGCGGTTGGTTAGCACCCTGGCGGACTGCCTCCAGCACGTGGGACAGGCCGCATACGCCAAGGGCCTGAAACAGGTACGGGGGCAGTAGCAATCCCCTATTTCCGTAGGCGCATTTCGGTTCCATAATGGCCACATAGGCTTCGGGGACCCTCGCGCCAATGACGGCTGGCGGGGCACGCAGAGTCCCAGGTGGCCGCCCCGGAAAACTGGCGCGACGGGCGGCCCTGCGTTCCCGGACTTGGTGGTTCGGGTCCGCGCCCGGGGGAGAGCAACCGCCGCCAATACAAGAATGCACAAAGGAAATCACCATGCTCAAAGATTCGGCAATCATGGCTGTCCTTCCCGCAAAGGACATTAACAGGGCCAAGGATTTCTATCGGGACA
This sequence comes from Pseudarthrobacter sp. GA104, assembly GCF_009741265.1. GTDB lineage: Bacteria > Actinomycetota > Actinomycetes > Actinomycetales > Micrococcaceae > Arthrobacter. The sequence goes on along the minus strand of NZ_WOWL01000001.1, from coordinate 1,174,319 downwards.
AGCTGGGGCTGGAGCCTTCCGAGACAGTGGAGGACAACCTGGTGTACCGCTGCGGCAAGGGAACAAGCTTCCTTGTGTACCAGACGGAAAATGCGGGCACGGCCAAGAACACCCAGATGGGGTGGGAGACGGACAACCTCGAGCGCGACATGGAGGAGTTGCGGGGCCGCGGCGTTGTCTTTGAAGACTATGACTTCCCCGGACTGAAGACAGAGAACGGCGTTGCCACTGACTCATTTGGGAAGGGCGCGTGGTTCCTCGACAGCGAGGGGAACATCCTCAATATCGCCCAGCGCGCATAGCAGCAGCCACAAGCCCGCGTGAGCACGGTGCCCGCGCGGGCTGAGCCCTGCCTGTTCACCACCAGGTTGGCCGCACACGCAGCGATTGTTACGCCCCGAATCCTCCGTGCCGCAACAACCATCAAGCCTTGATCAAAGTTAACGCAGGTTCTCCCCAGTTTCGGCGTCCTCTGCGGTTCGGGGAAATAGGTTCTTTCCATAACCAGTTTTGGCTAAGCAAAAGGCCCGGCTTATTGCCGGGCCTTTATTTAATGGGGAAACATTGCCGCCACGCGCCTTCACCTTCACCGTCGCTGGGATCAGCGCCCTGCTGGTCCTTCCGGTCCTCGTCGGCTGCGCGGGCCCTCCCGGCCTGAAGGCCGCCTCGCCGGAAACCACAACTTCGCCAGCCGCCGCTGCGGCGGGCGCAACCGCCAAAGCAACGCCGTCGTCGTCGTCCGTCCAGGAAACGGGCGCACCGCTTGATCCCGAAACCACGAACCTGATGCCGCAGGCCGCGGCCGTGGCGGCTCCAAGGACGCAGCCCGCGTTCGCCACCAGGGCGATCGACCTGTTGGCCACCCTTCCCATCAAGGGCCGGGCGCCCAAAACGGGGTATGACCGGGCGCTGTTCGGGCAGGCGTGGCTGGACGTTGACCGCAACGGCTGCGACACCCGCAATGACATGCTCAAGCGGGACCTCACGGGCATCACCTACACCAACAGCGTGCCTTGCAAGGTGCAGTCGGGGACGCTGGTGGACCCGTACACGGGCGCCACCATCAGTTTCCTGCGGGGGAGCGGGACCAGCAGCAAGGTGCAGATCGACCATGTTGTTGCGCTCAGCGATGCGTGGCAGAAGGGCGCCCAGCAGCTCACCACTGAACAGCGGACGGCGTTCGCCAATGATCCGCTGAACCTCCAGTCCACGGACGGCCCCACCAACATGAAAAAGGGCGACGGCGACGCGGCCACCTGGCTGCCGCCGAACAAGGGCTTCCGCTGCGAATACGTCTCCCGGCAGATTTCAGTGAAGGCTACCTATAGCCTGTGGGTCACCAAGGCCGAGCACGACGCGATGGCCAGGATCCTGGCCGACTGCCCGGGCCAGTTGGCGCCCACAAACCAGGAGGCACCTGCCACTCCGGCGCCCGCACCTGCTGTGGCGCCGGCTCCGGTAGTGGCGCCGCCGGCCCCTATTGCTCCGGCCCCGGTTGCGCCGGCTCCCGCTGCGCCGGCACCTGCTCCGGCCCCGCCTGTGGTGCCCGCCCCTGCCGCTCCGGCGCCCGCGGCCGCTTACTACGCCAACTGTGCCGCGGCCAGGGCTGCCGGTGCAGCACCGCTCTTCGCCGGGCAGGCGGGCTACCGGGCCGGCCTGGACCGTGATTCCGACGGCGTAGCCTGCGAGTAGCCGCTACCGCGCAAGTTCAATGTGCTGAATGCCGTGGATACCTTCGTTCTTGGAGGTATCCACGGCTTTCGTTTGCCATCGTGTCAGTTGACAGCGCTTTCATGGCCATGACCGTAGGCGACTCGCGCCAGCCTTTCCGGTCTTATAGTTGATGAACCTGAAAGAAAGCTGAAAATTCCCCTAGACATTGGAATAATTCCAGGTTTAGGCTGAGCGCCATTGGGGGCCAAAGAAAAAATTCAGCTGGAGGCAAGGCATGCCACAACGCAGTAGATTGGTTGTTTTTGCAGCACTAAGTACCCTGGCGCTATCAACGTTCGGTCTCTCGGGCGCCACGGCCCACCCGGACGGCCAGCACGGCATGGACGAAGGGCACCTCGTCGGGACCGGGGAATTCGGGAAGATTGACCTGGTGGATGTGGTCCGCCTGACCAACACCCCTGACCTGATCGCAGATGTGAGTGTCTCGCCGGACGGAAACACCGCCTTCCTCGCCAACTGGGGCGAGCCTGACTGTGCGGGGCCGGAAACGGGCGGACAGACCAGCCCGGATGCCGGCGTCTACATCGTGGACATCACGGGCGTAGACCAGGGCACGGCCGGAGCGGCACCGAAACAGGTGGGGTTCATCCCATCCCACCAGGACACCCGCCCCGGCGAAGGCCTGCAGGTCGTCGAAATCAGCACCCCAAGCTTCACCGGTGAAGTCTTTGTGGTGAACAACGAGGCCTGCGGAAAGAACGCCAAAGGCGGCGTTTCGCTCTTTGACGTGACAGACCCGCTCAACCCGAAGAAGTTGTCCGAGAACTTCGGTGACCGCGCGCCGGGCAGCCGTGATTCCAATGAGATCCACAGCGCCTTTGCGTGGGATGCAGGGGACAAGGCCTATGTGGTGATGACCGACAATGAGGAGTTCACGGACGTGGACATCCTTGACATCACCAACCCGCACCGTCCGCGCCTGGTCGCGGAATACGACCTGAATGCCTTTGACGTGAATCAGCCCGACGTGGGGCTGACCGATTCTTTCCTTCATGACATGGTGGTCAAGGAAATCAACGGCCATTTCATCATGCTGCTTTCCTATTGGGACGGCGGCTACGTTCTCCTCAACGTTGATGATCCCGCCAACGCGGTATTCCTTGGGGACTCGGAATTCGCGGCAGTGGACCCCGAGCTCCTTGAATCCCTGGGGGTGTCCCTCACCCCTGAGGGCAACGCGCACCAGGCGGAGTTCACGGCGGACAACCGGTTCATCATCAGTACGGATGAGGACTTCGCCCCCTACCGCACGGACGATTTCAAGATCACCAGCGGAGCCCACCAGGGCACTTACCCCTCGGTGATTGTTTCCGGGGGCCAGGCACCTGCCGTCCTGCCGGACCTGACCCTGAATGGTCCTGTAGTGTATGGCGGCTACGCCTGCCCCGGCTCAGCAGCCGTTCCCACCCCGGAGAGCATCCCGGGATACCTGGAATCGCTGGCACCCGGGGAGGAAACCACCCTGGTGCTCCAACGAGGTCCGGTCGGTGACCCCAGTGCCCCGGAGGGAGCGTGCTTCCCGGGGGAGAAGGCCCATCAAGCAGCCCTTGCGGGCTGGGACGCCGTGCTTTTCGTCAACCACCACACGGGTGAGGCTGCCACAACTGAGCCGTTCTGCGGGTCAGGCGCCTTCGTGGACGAGATCGTTGCCGTCTGCACCACCCACGCGGCATTCCACCGGCTCTTCGAGCTGGCACCGCTGGATGCGCCGTGGACCTACCCCGAAGCCCTTCCCATCGGCACCGTCGGGGCGGACATTGAAGTGGGGTCCGTCTTTGACGGCTGGGGCTATGTCCACCTCCTGGACGCAACCACCCTGCAGGAGCTGGACACGTTCGCCATCCCCGAAGCCCACGATCCCGCTTACGCGCTCAAATACGGGGACCTCAGTGTTCACGAGGTAGCCGTGGACCCGCAGGATCCGTCCCTGGCCTACCTCTCGTACTACTCCGGCGGCCTCCGGGCCATCCAGATCCAGTGCAGCGACCCTGCCGACAACACCACCTGCGAACTGGTGGAAGTCGGCGGCTACCTGGATGAGGCAGGAAACGACTTCTGGGGAGTGGAAACGTTTGTTGGTGAGGACGGCATGACCTACGTCCTGGGCAGCGACCGGGACAGCGGCCTCTGGATCTTCACGGATCCGTAAACCCGGAACAAAACACGGAGGGGGGCGGCTGGGCGCCCCCCTCCGTCTTTTAAGCTCCGTCCTCCTTCACTGCGAGCTGAGCTCGCGCATCAGTCCGAGCTGTCCCAGGAACTCCAGCTGGTCGAAGTAGAAGTGGTGGGAGGTGATTTCCCCGTCCTTGACCGTTGTGACGTCGCAGCTCCTGATCCGGAGCGTCTTGCCCGTGGCCGGCAGGGTTTCGCTGGACGGCATGCGCAGCGGCCCGGTGTTGGTTCCCACGACGACGCCCTCATTGATCGCCACGTCCCCGGCCTCGTACTTGGCCGTGTGCTCGTACCGGACGTCCTCCATGGCCTCCCAGTAGGCGAAGAGGTGGCTCGTGATGGCATCACGTCCGCGGAGTTCCCCCTTGTCCGGGGTGTAGGCCACGGCGTCGGCGGCGTAACAGCGCGCCAGCGCCTCTTTGTCTTTTGATCCCATGGCCGCGGTGAGGCGGTCAGTGACTTCGCGTGCCTGTCCCATGTGTGGACCTCCCAATCAATGTAACTATTTGTTGGCGCCCGAAGGCTGTTGCCGATCGAACGGCTTCAGAACGGCAGCGCAACCAGGGCTATCAGCGCCGGCACGGTGGCGCCGAGGGTTCCCGGGATGCTGTCGCCCTTCTTCGGATAGTGGCCCATCATGTCCGCCAGGAACATGGCCGGAGCGGTCAGCACCATGTTCAGGCAGCAGTAGACCACCAGGGTGTAGCCCACCACCGGGTAGCCCATGTTCACAGCCACCACCCCGGCCAGGACTCCCAGGCCGATCACCAGGTTGCGGAACCCGGTGGGGATGGCCCACATCATCACGGCCGGAACGTTCCGCGGCGGGGTGCTCAGGAACTTTTGTGCCCCCGGCCGGTGCATCAGGAAGCTCTCCAGCGGGAACACCGCGATGTAGATCAGCGCGGCCAGCACCGCGAACAGCTGGGATACGGCGTTCATGAGGAAAAAGTACGACGCCGGCACCACCGGCCGCGATCCCCTCGCCGAGGGTTCAGGGGAGCTTGGGGAACCCCCACTTTGGGGGATTGCGCCGCCACCTGGCGGGCGGATACTTGACCTATGTGGGAGGAGCGCGCCGAGCGTGCCAGGCGGGAGATCGCCGCCCTGGCCGCCGGCGGGATGAGCCTGGCCGACCTTTATGAATCGGCTCTCGCCGTCGTGCAGCGGGCGGTGCCGTTCGAGCAGGGTTGCTGGGCCGGCGTCGACCCCGATTCCCTCGTGATGACCTCTGTTACCAACTGGAAGCCGTGGCCGGTGGGGGAGCGGGAGTACGAGGAGTACTCGGCCCGCTTCGCCGAAAGCGAATACACCGGCACCGAACCGAACAACTTCGCCGAGCTGCTGCGCCGCCCCCGGCCCATCGCCCGGATGTCCGACGCACCGCACCGCGAGGTGGTGCGGAGCATACGGATCAACGACCTGCTCAAGCCCCAGGGCCTGGAGCACGAACTGCGGGCCGCCTTCCGGGTGGACGAGGCGTGCTGGGGAGTCGGCAGCATTTTTCGGGACGGCGGACATGATTTCACTGACCGCGAAGTCGAATTCCTCGGGGCCGTGACCGCCACGCTGGCGGCGGCTACCCGGATCGCCGTGCGAGCGGCGCACCCGTCGGGGCCGGCCGCCGTCGGGCCCGTGATTGTCCTGGCCGGGCTGCACGGCGAGCTGCGCGCGGCCACGTCCGCCGCCGCAGCCTGGCTGGCCGAGGTGGAGGACGCCGCGCCGGGCCGCTTCACGATGACGCTGCACTCAGTGGTGGCCCAGGCCCACGCCTCGAGGTCCGGGACGGCCCGGGCCAGGATGCGGGACGCCGGGAACAGCTGGGTGGTGCTGCAGGCCAGCCGCCTGATCACCGGGGACGACCCCCAGCAGATGGTGGTCACCGTGGAACCAGCCACCACGCACGACGTCGCCACCCTGCTGCTCGCGGCGTACGGCGTCACGGCGCGGGAACGGGAGGTCTGCCTGGAGGTGCTGTCCGGAAGTCCGACGGCGGACATCGCCCGGCACCTGTTCATCTCCCCGCACACGGTGCATGACCACCTGAAGTCGCTCTACGGGAAAGTGGGCGTGGGCAGCCGCGGCGAACTGGTGGCCAGGCTGGCGGCGTGAGGCCGTGCCGAGGAGAGATGCTTGCGCGGCGAGACTCTACTGCCGGGCCGTGTCCGGAAGATGCCGGGCGGGGTCGAACCGGTCGAAGGACGACGCGCCGATCAGGAAAATGCCGCGTTGGGGGATCAGGAAATCGCCCAGGCGGGTCTGGACGCGCAGGGGTTGCGGGGCGCCGAGGTCTTCCCCGGCAAGTGCGGCAGTGCTCCGGGAGACAAACCACATCCGGCGGGGTTTGGCGCGGAAACCCTGGCGGTTGGGAACGGAGCCGGTCAGGCCGAGCCGCCCCGCCCCCAGCAACGGGCCTGAGGCGGCGCCCATGACCTTCAGGACTGATGTGTTCTCCAGAGCCTGGCCCGGCAGTGCGGTCAGCGCCGCCGTCATTGCGCGCGTAATGGGACTGGATTCCAGTTCCACGTCCCACGCCAGGCCCACGTCTCCGGCGATGCGCACGCTGAAGGCGGCATCGCCCGTCCAGGCAACCTCGATGGGGCACTGGACCGCCGATTCCAGTGCAGCACCGAAGTAGCGGGCGCAGGAAACCTGGGGCGGGGCGTCGGCGTAGATGGTCCAGGAACCGGACGGCCGGCGCAGCCAGACTGACCGGTAGCCGGGCCCAACACTGGTGACGGGGAATCGGCGCATGGCCAGGACGTGGCCGGAACTGAACGGCAGCCCCATCACGCCGTAGCCGGAGAACCGTTCGTCCTCCCCGGGTCCAAGTTCGGCATGGTGTTCAACGTCGGAGGCCTGCTCCCGGATGCTTTTCATAGCCTTTGCCTCCGCCTCGAGTGGTGGCGCCAGTCTACGCCCGCAAGCGGGATCGCGGGCGGTCTTCTCCGGGGGGCGGGACGCTTGTATGCTGAGGAACGGAGAGCCGGGAAGCCTGGTCGGCCCGTAGGCAAACGCCTTCGGAACGCCCCGGCGCCGCCTTGGGCGTTCGCGTGACGGACCCGAGGAGCAGACGGCTCATGGATACAGCACAACCTGTCATCGAAGCCCGCGGTCTTGCGAAGCACTTTGGCAGGACCAAGGCACTGGACGGCCTCAACCTGAGCGTGGCAGCGGGGGAGGTCCACGGGTTCCTCGGCCCCAACGGGGCTGGCAAATCCACCATGCTGAGGATACTGCTGGGGCTCATCCGTCCCACAGCAGGCTCGGTTCGCGTATTCGGGCTCGATCCCTGGGCCGATCCGGAGGCGGTGCACCGGGACGTCGCCTATGTTCCGGGCGATGTGAGCCTGTGGCCGAACCTTTCGGGCGGGGAAGTCATTGACCTGCTCACCGGACTGCGCGGCGGCGCGGACGAGAATCTGCGCCGTGAGCTCGTTGAGGAGTTTGAGTTCGACCCCCGGAAGAAGGCCCGGACCTATTCGAGGGGCAACCGGCAGAAGGTCGCCCTGATTGCAGCGTTTGCCCGCCCGGCGCGGTTGTACTTGCTGGACGAGCCGAGCGCCGGCCTGGACCCGGTGATGGATGCCGTGTTTCGCCGCCAGATCGAACGGGTGACAGGGGACGGCGCCACGGTGCTGCTGTCCAGCCACATCCTCAGCGAGGTGGAGCAGCTGTGTGACCGGTTGACCATCATCCGGTCCGGAGTGGCCGTGGAAACGGGCACCCTGGGCGAACTCAGGCACCTGCAGCGTACGCATTTCCGCGTAACGGGACTGTCCGACGGTGTGCGGCTGGCTGCCGTGCCCGGAGCTCACGGGCTGAGCATCACTGACGGCGCAGCGGAGTTCGACGCCGATCCCTCGGATCTGGGCGCCGTGCTGGCGGCCATTGCGGAACCGGGGGTCACCGGCCTCTCCGTGGCGCCGCCGTCCCTGGAATCCCTGTTCCTGCGGCACTACAGCGACGGCGACAGCGGGGGAAACAGCGCCGGCAAGGGCCGCAGCAGCGAGGTGCGGTAATGAACGGCGTGCTGCGGCTGGTCCTGTTCCAGGCCAGGCGGGACAGGGTGGCGTTACCGGTCTGGATCCTGGGCATTTCGCTGCTCGGCGTTGCCACCTCGGCTGCCGTGGCAACGCAGTTCGGCGCTGAGTCATCGCAGGCGGCCATCCTTACTGTGGCGGCATCGAATCCCGCGTTCCTGTTCCTCCGCGGCCTGCCTGACGGGACCGGCACCGGTCCGGTGGTTTTCTTCACGGCCTACGCCTTCACCGCGGTCCTGGCCAGCCTGATGAGCACGTTCCTGGTGGTGCGCCATACCCGTTCGGACGAGGAACTCGGACGGGCTGAACTCTTGGGGTCCGTCCCCGCCCCGCGGGCAGCGTCCCTGATGGCAACGCTTCTGCTGGGCGCCGTTGCGAACCTGGTGCTGGCTGTCTTCGTTGCCGCCGGATTCATCGCTGCCGGACTGCCCGGCGGGGGCGCCGCGGGGGCCGGGGCCGCCGTCGGAACAGTCGGTGCCTGCTTTGTGGGCCTCGCCGCCGTGGCCGCCCAAGTGCTGCCCTCGGGCAGGAGCGCGAACGGTGCCGCCGCGGCCCTCGTGGGTGCGGCGTACCTGCTCCGCGGCCTGGGCGACGCACTGGGGACGCCGGCTGCGGACCTGCTCCACGTGTCAAGTGCCTGGCCGTCGCTGCTGTCGCCCATCGGCTGGGGCCAGCGCTCGCGGCCGTTCACGAGCCCGGATCCGTCCATGCTGCTGGTGCCGCTCGCTGCCGCCGTGGCCCTGGGAACTGTCGCCTTGGTGATTCGGCGACGGCGGGACGTGGGCGCCAGCCTGCTGATCCAGCGCAACGGCAGGGAGCGTGCCGGTGTGGGAGGCACATCATTTGTCGGCCTGGCCTGGCGCCTGCAGCGTTCTACGCTGGCCGGCTGGTGCGTCGGTGCGGCGGCCCTGGGTGCCGTTGCAGGGGCCCTTGGCCCCCTGGTATCCGAGACCGTGTCCGGCATGGCTCCCATCAAGGAACTCATTGACCGGCTTGTCCCGGGCGGCCGGGCCGGGCTCATCGACGTGTTCGTGACCGCCCTGCTGGGCATCGCCGGAGTGTTCGCAGCGGCTGCAGGCATCCAGGCCGTGCTCAGGATGCGGGCTGAGGAGTCCGAGGGCAGGGCTGAACTGCTGCTGGCCACGCCGGCCTCCCGGACCCGCTGGCTCGGCGCGAACGTGCTGATCGCTGCGGCCTCCGCAACCGGCGTCACCGCCACGGCAGGCGCCGCTGCCGCCGTCGGCCTTGGCATGTCAGGTGCCGCCGGCGGTCCGGCGTGGTCGCTGGTTCCTGCGGCCCTGGCTTACGTTCCCGCGGCTCTGGTGTTCCTGGCAACCGCCGCGGCGGCCGTCGCGTTGGCGCCCCGGCTCAGCATCCTCCTGGGGTGGGGGTGGCTGGCAGCGGGGCTTGTCCTGGGAGAGTTCGGGGAACTGTTCGGCCTGCCGCTGTGGCTGCAGGATGCCAGCCCGTTCCGGCACTCCTCTGCCATGCCGGTGGAGCCCTTCAACCAGGCCGGGGCGCTGGGCCTGGTTGCCGTTGCCGCGCTTGGGACTGGACTGGCGGCCTTCTCCCTCCGCCGCAGGGACCTTACGGCATGAGGCCGGGCCTTATGCCACCGGGACCACGCAAAGGAACGCCTGGAGGTCCCGGTGGTGGCCGGCTGGCGGCGTGAGGCGGTGCTGCCAATGAAATTACAGTGGATGCGCCGTCCCCAGGAGCGTAGAATTTAGCCGGCTCCGGTGGTTCCGGCCCGGTTCCTACCGTGCCTTTTGAGATGGATTTCATCATGCTTACGAAACTGCTCTGCAAGCTGAACCTGGGACATCACTGGTTACTTGAAGAGGAACCCAAGGGGACCTTCCGCCGGCGGTGCACGCGATGCGGAAAGTACGATCACCGGACCCAAACGTGGACCGGGCACCTGGACTCCGGGGACCGACCGCCCCAGCACGACAGCCGGAAATACTACTGACAATGCTTCCGCGCACCGTCCGTGGCGGCGCCGGTCTACGCCCGTCTACCCGCCGGCGGGAGTGACGCGGATGCGGGAGATGCGCAGCCGGTCCATCGCCGTCACGGTCAGCACGTGGCCGGCCACCTCCACTTTGTCGCCGACGCGGGGGAGGCGGCCCAGCCGGTCAATGACGAACCCGGCCACCGTCTCGTAGTGCCCTTCCGGCAGTTCGATGCCGGCGGCCGATTCGAACTCCTGCAGGATCAGCCCGCCGTCCACGTCCACCGCCCCGTTGGTCCTGGTGACGCGGTCCTCGGGTTCGGCCCCGGTGTCGTACTCGTCGTAGATCTCGCCCACGAGTTCCTCCACCAGGTCCTCCAGGGTGACGATGCCGTCCGTGCCGCCGTATTCGTCCACCACCAGCGCAATGTGCTGGCCCAGCCTGCGCATCCGCGACAGTGAGGGCAGAACCTTGTTGGTGCCGGGCAGCGGGAGGATCTCCCGCGCGATGTCACGCACCAGCCCGTCGTCGTACTTCCCGTCCCGGGGCATGAGGTCACGGACGTGGATGAAGCCCAGGACGTCGTCGGGCGTTCGGTCGATGACCGGATACCGTGAAAACGGGCCGTCCCGGACCATGCTGCGCACGGCCGCGATGGTGAGGTTGCCGTCGATGAAGGTCACGTCGGTGCGCGGCCGCATCACTTCCTGCAGCGAGCGGTCGCCGGCCCCGAAGACGTCGCTGAGGATGCTCCGGCTGTGTTCCTCCAGTTCCTCGCTCTCGGCCACCATGTCCCAGAGTTCTTCGGAGCTGACGCTCTCCTGCCTGGCGTGCGGATCGCCGCCGAAGAGCCGGACCACGGCGTCGGTGGAGACGGACAGGAGCCAGACGGCGGGGCGCATGATCTCGGAGAGGACCCCCAGCGGCGGGGCAAGGACCTTGGTGAAGCCGACAGCGCTTTGCATCGCCAGGCGCTTGGGCACCAGTTCGCCGAGCACCAGGGACAGGTAGGCCACCAGCAGCGTCATGCCGATGAACGCAGCAGGTTCGGCCGCGGCGCCGAACCCGATTCCCTCGAGGAGGGGCTCGACGTCGGGCGCGATGGTGGACGCGCCGTAGGCGGCCGAGAAGAAGCCGGACAGGGTCACGCCGATCTGCACGGTGGAGAGGAAACGATTGGGGTTGCCGGCCAGGGCAGCGATCCGGGCCCCGCGCTTCCCCGATTTTTCCATCCGGCGCACCTGGCTCTCGCGGAGGGACACCAGCGCCATTTCCGTCCCCGCGAACACCCCGCCCAGCAGCACGAAGAAAAGGACCAACAGGAAATTGAGCAGCGTATCCACGTCCATGCTCAGACACTATCGAATGGTGCCGTGCGGGTTACGCTTCCGGCCGTAGCGGCGCAGGGCGTCCTGCCAGGCGGAACCATGGGGAAAGTCCCGCCAGCTGAACTCCTCCCCGAGGGACTTTCGGCCCTTTCCCCGCCCAGGCCGGAGCGGCCATGGTTGGAGACATGCAGGAGCCCAGCCCCGCGCGCCCGGGCGCAGCAATGGATGGCCGGAGGGACCGGAACAATGACGATCCGTTCCGCCGGTACGCCACCCGTTTCGGCCGGCCAGTGAATGAAGTCCCGGACGCCCTCCGGAACTCCGGCAGCACCCCCAGGGACATAGCCCGGACGCTCAACCTGCCTGCGGCAGCGGTCGAGGGGCCGGCATCCTTCTTCGCCGATTTCGCAGCTCCCCGCGGGTCCCGGCATGTGCGGGTCTGCACTGCGGCGGCCTGTTTCGCTGCCACCGGCGGCACGCACGTTTCCGAGGTGGAAGAGGCGCTCGGGGTGCAGAGCGGCACCTGCAGCGGGGATGGATCCGTCTCGCTTCAGGCAGTGCGCTGCCTGGGCTACTGCTTCTCCGGTCCCGCAGCCCTGGATGGCGCGGTCCCGCATGCGGGGCCTGGGCTGGCAGCGCAGTTGCGTGGGTCGGTGCCGCCGGAGGCCCCACCCATTCCGGTGGCCAGCGATGCCCGGGTCCCTGTGGTGACCGCGGGACTGCTCGGAGCATCGCCGCCCTGGTCCGTCTGGCCGGGCGTCGCCGCCGCAGCAGCACCCGGCGATGTCCTCGCCGAGGTCGACGCCGCGCAGCTTCGGGGCCGGGGCGGAGCCGGATTCCGCGCCGCCGCGAAATGGCGGGCAGCGCTTGAGCACCCTGCGCCGCGAGTGGTGGTGGCCAACGGGGACGAGGGCGATCCCGGTTCCTACGCCGACCGCCTCCTGATGGAACAGGATCCGCACCGGGTGCTTGAGGGCCTCGCCTTGGCCTGCTTCGCCGTCGGCGCCGCCACGGGAATCGTGTTTGTCCGTTCCGAGTACCCGCACGCTGCCGCCAGGCTGCGGGAGGCAGTGGCTGAAGCGCGCAGCGCAGGACATCTCGGCCCGGATGCGGCGGGCAGCGGGTCCAGCCTGGAGTTCCACGTGGCTGAAGGCGCCGGGTCCTACGTCTCGGGGGAGGAGACGGCGCTGCTCAACGGGCTCGAAGGCCTACGCGGGACCGTACGTCCGCGCCCGCCGTTTCCCACCGCGCGCGGACTCGGCGGCCGCCCCACTGTGGTCAACAACGTTGAAACCTTGAGTGCGGTCCCGTGGATCGTGCAGCACGGCGGAGCCGCCTACGCAGCGCTGGGGACTGATGACGAGTCCGGCACCGTGCTCGCTTGCCTGTCCGAGCGTTTCCTCCGGCCCGGCGCATATGAGGTGGAGATCGGCACGCCGGTCCGGCGGATCGTGGAGGTTCTCGGGGGCGGGCTGCGCGATGGCAGGATACTTCGCGCCTTGCAGATCGGGGGACCGCTGGGAGGCTTCCTTGGCCCAGGGGACCTTGACCTGCCGCTGAGTAACGCGGCCCTGGCCACGCGCGGGGCCGCGCTGGGCCACGCGGGAATCGTCGCCTTCGATGACAGGGTCACCGGCGGGCAGGTGCTGGAGAACCTGTGGCAGTTCGCCGCGGAGGAGAGCTGCGGGCAGTGCTCGCCCTGCCGGGTGGGGGCCTGGCGCGGCCGTGCCCTCGCGGCGCTGCCGGATGGTGCTGCAGTCGAACATGAGCGCCGCGAAGTGCTGGGCACCATGGCGGCGGGCAGCCTGTGCGCCTTCGGCCGCCGCGTGCCGGCCGCGGTACGGAGCCTCGCCCGCGTCTACGGACTTGCCGGGTGGCCGGAGTGAAACTGTTCATTGATGGCAGGGCCGTCGAGGTGCCGTCCGGAGCCACCCTGCTTGAGGCGGTGCGTGCGGCGGGCCTGGCCCTCCCCGCTTTGTGCCACGACGACCGGCTCAGCACGGTGGCGTCCTGCCGGACGTGCCTGGTGGACGTCAACGGCAGGGGTCTGGCCGCCGCCTGCAGCACCCCGGCCGAGGACGGCCTGCGCATCGACGTCGAGGCCTCCCGCGAAGTCCGGCGTGCTGCGCTGCAGGCTATCGTCGCCGGGTTGCCTCCCCGGGCGCTGGACATTCCGGCCGACCGCAGCGAACTGGTCCGCCAATGCGCCGAGTACGGGGTGGCTGCTCCGTCCGGAGTTGTCCTGCCGCCGGAGCGGGGCGTCGACCATTCGCACCCCTACGTCAAGCTTGACCGTGATCTCTGCATTGCCTGCGGCCGGTGCGTCCGTGCCTGTGCAGAAATCCAGGGTACGTTCGCGCTGACGCTCGTTGGCCGCGGGGCCGGCACCGTGGTGGCGCCGGGTACAGGCGGTCCCTGGGCGGAATCCGACTGCGTCTCCTGCGGGGCGTGCGTGGACACCTGCCCCACCGGAGCCCTGTCCGAACCGGGGCTGCTCAATCTGTTGCCGCTTGAGCGGCAGACCCTGACCACCTGCGGCTACTGCGGCGTGGGCTGCAGCCTGGAAGTCTCGACGCGCGGCAACACCATCATGACCGTCAAGCCCGCCGGGGACGGCTCGGTCAATCGCGGCCACGCCTGCGTCAAAGGGCGGTTTGCCCACGGCTTCCTCGGTTCCGCAGACCGGCTCACCACCCCGCTGATCCGCCGTAACGGAACGCTGACCCCGGCAACCTGGACAGAGGCAGTCGGGTTCGTGGCGGCACGCCTCGGCAGCATCCGGGACGGACAACCAGACGGGTTTGCCCTGATTTCCTCTGCCCGGGCCACCAACGAGGAGAATTACCTGGCCCAGAAATTCGCCCGGACCGTCATGGGGACCAACAACGTGGACAACTGTTCCCGGCTCTGCCATGCCCCTTCCGCGGCCGGCCTGGCCGCCACGTTCGGGCTGGGCGGCGGGACGAACCCGTTCGACGATTTGGAGCGGTGCGATGCGGTCCTCCTGGTGGGGGCGAACCCGACGGCGGCCCACCCGGTGGTAGGGTCCCGCATCTTCCAGCGCGTCATGGACGGCGCCCGCCTGGTGGTGGTGGATCCCCGGCGTACCTCGCTGGCCCGGTACGCCGACGTCCACCTCAGGCCCAGGCCGGGGACCAATGTGGCCGTGTTCAACGGCCTCGCGCACGTCCTGGTCAGGGAGGGCCTGGTGGACACCGCCTTCCTGGACCTGCACACCACCGGCTACGAGGAACTGTTTGGGCTGTTGGAAGACTACCCGCCGGAGCGGGTGGCCGCGATTTCCGGTGTCCCGGCGGACGACCTCGTGCAGGCGGCCCTTTTGTACGGGCAGGCGCTGGCGCCGGCCATCTTTTACGGCCTGGGCGTGACGGAACACCTCCACGGCACGGACGGTGTCCGGACGCTGTCCAACCTTGCCCTCCTGCGGGGCGCCGTGGGCCCGGGTGCAGGAGGAGGGGTGAACCCGCTGCGCGGCCAGAACAACGTTCAGGGTGCTTCCGACATGGGCGCCCTGCCGGACCTGCTGCCGGGTTACCAGAAGGTCCTGGACCCTGCGGCCAGGGCCCGGTGCGCCGGGACCTGGCGGGTCGATGTGCCGCCCCTGCCAGGGCTTAGGATCCCGCAGATGTTCGATGCTGCCCGGGCAGGGTCGCTGCAGGCGTTGTGGGTCATAGGCGAGGACGTTCTCACCACGGACCCTGACAGCACGGCCGTGCGGGCGGCCCTGGAGGCGTGCCCGCTGGTGATCTGCAACGACCTGTTCCTCTCCGCGACGGCCGCCGCAGCCGACGTCGTCTTCCCCGTGGCCGCCTGGCTGGAAAAGGACGGCACATTCGTCAACTTCGACAGGCGTTTCCAGCGGGTAAGGCAGGCAGTGGAGCCCCCGGCCGGCGTCCGCACCGACTTTGCGGTGCTGCATGCGGTTGCAGGCAGGATGGGCGCGGACCTTGGCTGCGCCACACCGGCTGAAGCCATGGCCGAATGCGCTGCCGTGGCGCCGCTGTTTGGCGGTATCTCGCACCCCCGCCTGGACCGCGAAGGGCCTCTGCACTGGCCGTGCGGGTCCGCCGACTCGGCGGGAACCCCCCGGTTGTACCAGGAGAGGTTTGCCACCCCGGACGGGCTGGCCCACCTGGCAGCGAGGAACTACCTGCCCCCGGGCGAACAATGCGACGCCGAGTTTCCGTTCCTGCTGATCACCGGGCGCAGGGGGGAGCACTATAACTCCGGAAGTATGACCCGGCGGACCGGCAACCTGCGCCTGAGCGCAGACGAGACGGTGGACATCGAACCCGGGGATGCCGCCGCCCTGGGACTGAACGACGGCGATCCGGTCCGGCTGGGCAGCAGGCACGGGACGGCAGTCCTTCAGGCCAGGATCACCGACGAGGTGGAACCGGGCCAGGTGTTCGCCGGCTTCCATTTCCCCGGCGCATCGGTCAATAGCCTCACCTCCAGGGTGGAGGACGAGGTGACCGGATGCCCAGAATACAAGCTGACGGCAGTCCGCCTGTCCAGGTCCTGATGACAGTTGTGCGGACTGTCGGGGCTTCAGCAGCCTAGGACGCGCGGCCCTTCGCCAGGACCCGGTGCAGGACCGTGGCCGTCAGCCAGGTGACCAGGCTGCAGGCCGCGGCCCCCCAAAGGATGTCCGTTACGGCGACGATTGCGGTGAAGTCCTTGAGCACGGCAAACGCCGTCAGTGCCCAAGTGGCGTAGGTGAAGAAGCCGAACAGCGCCGCGCCCGTGACCCGCTGCCGCATGGTGGCGTGCGCGTCGTTGGGGCGGACGCCGTAGTGCACCATCCCTGCTACAAAAATGAGGTAGAAGGCCACGGCTCCGGCAGCGTTGGGCCTGGGGGCAATCAGGTGGCCGATCTGGCTTTGGTAGAGGTTGCTCGCCACGAAGCTGATCCAGACGAGGTCCAGCACAGCGAAGATCACGGCGGTGACCGCGTAGGACAGCAGCCATCTCTTGGTCCGGGTGTTCATGCTTGGCTCCTTGACTCGGCGTAGAGGTTCTCCACGATGTGGCGGGCGCGTTCGGTGAACGCGGTGCGTTTGAGTTTCATGGTGGGCGTGACCATTCCGTTGGCCTCGCTGAGGTCGGCCAGAAGCAGCACGAACTTGCGCACCTGCTCGGAGCGGGCCAGCTTTGCGTTGGCGGCACTGACCGCCTTGCCGACGGTGCTGAGGAGGCGGGCGTCCTCGATCCGGACGGCGCCGCCGTCGTCCGGGATCCGCAGCCCGGCGAGGTCGTTGATGCCCTCGCGCTCGGCCCACGCCGTGACGGACTCGGGGTCCAGGAGCACCAGCCCGCCCAGGTACGGTTTGCCCTCGCCCACCATGACGGCGTGGGCCACCAGCGGATCACCCTCCACATAGCCTTCCCAGATGGCGGGGGTGATGGTCTTCCCGCCGGCGGTGACGATCACGTCCTTGATCCTGCCCTTGAGGGTCAGCCGTCCCAGCTCATCGAGCTCGCCGAGGTCTCCTGTGTGGAAGTACCCGTCCGTGAACGCATCCTGGTTGTCCGCCGGCCTGCGGTAGCCGGCGAACACGCCCACGCCGCGGGCCAGCACCTCGCCGCGGTCCGAGATGCGCACGGTGGTTCCCGGCATCGGGACGCCCACCGTGCCGGCGGCGATGGCGTCCGGCATATTCCCGGTCAGCGGCGCGGTGGTCTCCGTGAGGCCGTAGCCCTCGATGACGGGCAGGCCAAGGCCACGGAAGAACAGGGACAGCTCGGCGTCCAGTGCGGCGGCGCCGGACAGCAGGTAGTCCAAACGGCCACCCATCAAAGCGCGGAGCCGGGCGTAGAACGCGCGGTCGAACACTGCGTGCCGCGCACGCAGGCCGAACGGGGCGCGCAAGGACGGGTCGGCGTCGTGCGCTTCAGCGAACCGGCCCCACTCCACAGCGGTCTGCTGCGCCGCAGCCCATACCCGCCCAAGGCGTTTCCGGGCCGCTGCGCCGGCAGCGGACGCCTGGATTTTCTGCAGCACGCGGGGGACCACCACCAGGAAGGTGGGCTTCAGGACCCCGAGGGCGGGCACCACGTCCTTGGGATTAGACAGGTGGGCGATGCGCATGCCGTTGGCCAGGCAGGTCAGCTGCAGGCCGCGGGCCAGCACGTGGGCCATGGGCAGGAAGATGACGGTGTTGCCGCCTTCGCGGACCACGCCCGTATATGCGGCGCCCACGTTGAGCACCTGGCCCACGAAGTTGCCGTGGGTGATCAGGGCGCCCTTGGGCGCGGCGGTGGTGCCGGAGGTGTAGACGATGGTGGCCACCGCGTTCAGGTCCGGCAGCAGGCGCCGCTCCTCAATGGTGCTGTCCGGGATGGCGGCGCCGCGCAGTTTCAGCTCGGCAAGGTCCGCGCCGGGACGTGCGTCCATGGTCCAGACGCCCAGGTTTGTCCGCCCGGCCTGTTCAAAGCCCTGTTCCAACAGGAGGGCGTGCCCGGCGGTGCCGGCGACGGCCAGGCGCACGGCGGCGTCGTCGAGGACCGCGGCCACCTGGGGCAGGGCGGAGGTTTCATAGACGGGGACCACGACGGCGGCGGCGAACCACGCTGCCATGTCCGCCACTGCCCATTCATACCGGGTGGGCGACATGATGGCGAGGGACTCGCCGGGCTGCAGGCCGGCGGCGATGAGGCCCTTGGCCAGGGCGCGCACCTCCTCGACGAACTGCCGCGTGGTCACCTGGCGCCACGGATCCGTGATGGCACCCTCCGGGGCCCGCACCTCGAAGGCAACATGGTCCGGGGACGTCCTGAACCGCTGCATCAGCAGCTCCGTGGCGTTCCGGTGGCTGGACGGTTCAACCAGCAGCGGGGTGGAGAACTCTCTCAAGCGGTGTCCTTTGTCGAAAGGGTATTCAGGTGGTTCTGCATGAGGTGCCGGGCGGTGTGGAGGAACCCGGCCACGGCGTCCTGCTGGGCGGCAGGCAGGGATTCGAGGTGCCGGTTGGTGGCATCCATGAGGGGCCGCATCAGGTTCATGATGTCCCGGGAGGCGGCGGCGGTGGCACTGACGTGGACATGGCGGCGGTCCCCTTCGCCGCGGAGGCGTTCCGCGTAGCCGCGGCTTTGCAGCCGGCTGACGATCGCGGTGGTGGTGGCGGCCGTGGCGCCCAGCTTCAGAGCGAGGTTTCCCACCGTCATGGGTCCGGACTGGGACAGCGTGGAGAGGGCGCGGTAGTCGGTGAGGTTGAGCCCCAACCTGTCCGCCACTTCGCGTTCAGTCTCGTTGGCCAGCGCCAGAACAGCCTGGAGGGCGACGGCGGCCGGATGGTACGACGGTGTGCTCATGGTTCCTCCCATCTTCGCTAGTCTATATAGTAATTAGATAACCTTGTAATCAAATCAGTTTGAAGAAGCGGAGTGCGCCGGGACCGCGTGGCTGCCGTCCCGGCTTGGGAAAGGAATGCCCTGATGAAGGATTCGGACCGTAAGGCGCTCATCATTTTTGTGGTCGCGGTGCTGGTGGGGGCGCTTGTCGCGTTCGCCGGCAGCCAGGGTGGTGCCACCGTGGGCGGGTTCCCCCTCTTTGCGCTGGGGGTGGCGGCCGCGTTCCTTATCCAGTGGCTGGCGTTTGTCCCGGCGTTCAAGGCGCAGACCGAGAAGTACTACGACCTCACCGGCGCCCTGACCTACATCTCCATCACCCTGCTCCTGGTTGTGCTGACCCCGGGTGTGGACGCGCGGGGGCTGCTGCTGGCGGCCATGGTGGTGGCGTGGGCCGTAAGGCTGGGGAGCTTCCTGTTCCGCCGCGTCAGCAAGCACGGCAAGGATGACCGGTTCGATGAGATCAAGCCATCGTTCATCCGGTTCCTGAACACCTGGACAGTGCAGGGGCTGTGGGTGGTCCTCACCGCGGCTGCTGCCTGGATTGCCATTACATCCGTCGCCCGGGTGGCGCTCGACGGGTGGGCGCTGGCGGGCTTCCTGGTGTGGGCTGGTGGCTTCGGCATCGAGGCTGTGGCGGACAACCAGAAGGGCCGGTTCAAGGCTGATCCGGCCAATAAGGGCCGCTTCATCTCCACCGGACTGTGGTCCAAGTCCCGGCACCCCAACTACTTCGGCGAGATTGTGCTCTGGACCGGCGTGCTCCTGATCGCCGTTCCGGTACTGCAGGGCTGGCAATGGCTGGCCCTGCTGTCTCCGCTCTTCGTGGCGCTGCTGCTGATCAAGGGCAGCGGCATCCCGCTGCTGGAGAAGAAGGCCGACCGGAAATGGGGCGGCGAGCCCGAGTACGAGGCCTACAAGAAAAACACCCCGGTCCTCATCCCAAAGCTGTAGGGCAAGTTGGCGGACGAGCTTCCTCAGGCGGAGCTCGGGACGCTGGCCTCTGGCACTGCCTCTCCGTGGTGGGTACGGTGTCCGCATGCAGAAGATATCGATTGATGCCCTGGCCCG
Organism: Pseudarthrobacter sp. GA104; assembly: GCF_009741265.1. Lineage (GTDB taxonomy): Bacteria > Actinomycetota > Actinomycetes > Actinomycetales > Micrococcaceae > Arthrobacter. The sequence continues at coordinate 1,154,645 of NZ_WOWL01000001.1, read as the reverse complement.
CCAGCAGCTCGAAGCAGCGGTGGCGGCTCCCAGCGGGCGGGCGGCGGACACGGCGTTCGGCGGACATGAGAAAAAGCTGCGCCAGACGGTCATGGCCTTCCGTGCCGGCACGCAGCTGAGCGAGCACCAGAATCCCGGCGAGGCCACGGTCTACGTGATCAGGGGATCGGTCTGGCTGAAGTCCGGTGGTGAAGCCTGGCAGGGCAAGGCCGGGGATCTCTTGATTGTCCCGAATGGGCTGCACAGCCTTGAGGCCGAGGAGGACTCGGCGGTGCTGTTCACGGTGGTCAAAACGGACCGGTAGGGGCGGGGCGGCGGCTTCGGTGAAGCTGCTGCCGCCCGGAACCCGCCTCCCGCTGTCCCGGCGCAACCGGCGGGCACAAAGTCGGCCGCCGCTCACCGCGGATTTGCCGCCGCTCGGCGCAAGAATCATACGTTTGCTGACGATTTGCCTCATGATTGCCGGAGGCCACAGCGCCATAAGAGGGACTTTCGCCTCTGGAGGGGTATGCGCTGCGGCAGCGAACAGACATCGACGTCGTCGAACAAGCAAAGGGAACATCTATGGGCTGGCTGGACCGAGAACGAACTGTTGCCCCGCCGGGATTCAACCGCTGGCTGGTGCCCCCCGCCGCGCTCGCGGTCCACCTCTGCATCGGGCAGGCCTACGCCACGAGCGTATACAAGACCGCCCTGGTCAAGCACTTCGGCGCCAGCCTGACCGAGATCGGCGTGATCTTCTCCATCGCCATCGTGATGCTGGGGCTCTCGGCTGCGATCATGGGCACATGGGTGGACAAGAACGGCCCGCGCAAGGCGATGTTCACCTCGGCCATGTTCTGGGCCGGCGGCTTCCTGATCGGCTCGCTCGGCATCTTCACCCACCAGCTGTGGCTCGTGTACCTCGGTTACGGCTTCATCGGCGGCATCGGCCTGGGCATCGGCTACATCTCGCCCGTGTCCACCCTGATCAAGTGGTTCCCGGACCGGCCCGGCCTCGCCACCGGCATGGCCATCATGGGCTTCGGCGGCGGCGCGCTGATCGCCAGTCCCGTCTCCACGGCGCTGCTCAAGATGTACGATCCCAACTCCGGCGCCAAGGACTGGGTGGCCAGCGGCGATGCCGTGGGCAAGCTGTTCCTGACCCTCGCCGTCGTCTACCTTGCGTACATGCTCTTTGGCGCTTTCACCATCAAGGTCCCCGCCGACGGATGGAAGCCGGCTGGGTTCGACCCCGCCAAGGTCAAGGCCGCCAAGCTGGTCACCACGGAGAACGTCTCGGCGAAGAATGCCGTGAAGACGCGCCAGTTCTGGCTGCTGTGGATCGCGCTGTTCTGCAACGTCACCGCGGGCATCGGCATCCTGGAGCAGGCCGCGCCCATGATCCAGGACTTCTTCCGCCAGTCCGACGGCGTGTCCCTGGTGAGTGCCGCCGTCGCCGCCGGCTTTGTGGGGCTCCTGTCCATCGGCAACATGGCGGGGCGTTTCGCCTGGTCCGCCACCTCCGACGTCACCGGCCGCAAGCGCATCTACATGGTGTACCTCGGCGTCGGCGCCGTCCTGTACACGGTGCTGGCGCTGGCCGGGTCCAGCACCACGTTCCTCTACGTGGCGCTCGCCTTCGTCATCATTTCGTTCTACGGCGGCGGCTTCGCCACCGTTCCGGCCTACCTGCGGGACCTCTTCGGGACTTTCCAGGTGGGGGCCATCCACGGCCGGCTGCTGACCGCCTGGTCCGCCGCCGGAGTGGCCGGGCCGCTGATCGTCAACGCGTTCCTGGATGCCCAGGGCAAGCCTGGCCAGTTGGACGCCGCGTCCTACCAGCCGGCGCTGCTGACCATGGTGGCGCTGCTGGTGGTCGGCTTCCTGGCCAACCTGATGGTCAAGCCGGTGGACGCACGATTCCACGAACCCCGCCCCGACCGCGGACGGGCACACGAACCTGCCATGGAGGCCTGAGATGAGCACTGCACACACCGCCGGCGCGCAGGCGCCCGCCAAAGTATCGGTCGGCAAACTCGCCATCGCCTGGGCGCTGGTGGGCGTCCCGCTGGCCTACGGGATCTACCAGACCCTGACCCGGGTGGCTGCGCTGTTCGGGTGAGGAATGGCGCCAGCCCCGCGCCGGCCGCGGCGCAGGGTTGGCGCAGGAGTCCTTAAGAATTTCCCCAGTTCCACCAAAACGCACCTTTCCGGTTCACGGCGGGCCATAGGCTCTTCCTCGGCGCAAAACACGGCCATGATGCCTGTGCGCCGGAACCTGTCGTGCACACAACCTGGGGAACCGCATGTCCATCGCCACGTCCTTGCCTGAAACCATGCCTGCGTCCGGCACCCGCACGGCGGCCGCCGTCGTACTTGCCGCCGTCCTTGCCCTGCTCACCGGGGGTGCCCCGGCAGCTGCCGACACCCTGGACAGCACCGCAACACAGGCGGCCGGGCCGTCGGCCGCCGTTGAGGCAGCGGACCTGCTGGCCACCCTCCCCGTGAAGGGCCGCGCGCCCAAGACCGGATACGAGCGGGCACTGTTTGGCCCGACGTGGGCGGACGTGGACCAGAACGGCTGCGATACCCGGAACGACATCCTGCGGCGGGACCTGACCGAGGTCACCTACACCACCAGCGTCCCCTGCACGGTCAAGACCGGCATCCTGGCGGACCCGTACACCGGCACAACCATCAGCTTCGTCCGCGGCACCACCACCAGCAGTGCCGTGCAGATCGACCACGTGGTGGCGCTCAGCGACGCCTGGCAGAAGGGCGCGCAGCAGCTGACCACGGAGCAGCGGACGGCGTTCGCCAACGATCCGCTGAACCTGCAGGCAACGGACGGCCCCACCAACCAGCAAAAGGGCGACGGCGACGCCGCCACCTGGCTGCCCGCGAACAAGGGCTTCCGGTGCGAGTACGTCGCCCGGCAGGTCTCGGTGAAGGCACGGTACAGCCTGTGGGTGACGCAGGCCGAGCACGACGCAATCGTGGGCATCCTCGGCGGGTGCCCCGGGCAGGTGGCGCCCGCCGCCGTCGAACCCGCCGCTCCTGCCGCGGTCTATTACGCCAACTGCGCCGAGGTGGTGGCTGCCGGAGCGGCCCCTCTGTACGCCGGTTCGCCAGGCTACAGGTCCGGGCTCGACGGGGATTCCGACGGGGTGGCCTGCGAGGGGTAGCTGTTGCCTGGGCCAATCCGGGGGCTGTCCGGCAGGGCACTGCGGACGACGGCGGCACGGTCAACTTCAGGACGGGGGTATCCACGGATAGGCTGGAGTTGACCGCACCAAGGCAACAAAGGGCACCGGAGGATGGGCACGATGGCTGACGACCGGGCACCGGCCTTTGACCGGGTCGTCCTCATTTTCAATCCGACGAGGGCCGGGATGGCCGCGCGGATCGATTCACTGCAGGAGGAGCTTGCCACGAACCTTCCGGGCCTGCAGGTGGTCCTGCTGCCCACGGAGTTCGCGGGGCACGCCCGGGACCTGGCACGGTCAGCGGCCGGAAGCGGAGAACCGCTCATCGTCTCGGTCAGCGGCGACGGCGGGTACAACGAGGTGGTCAACGGGGTGATGGACATGCCCGCCAGCAAGGCGGTGTGCACTGTGCTCCCGGCAGGCAACGCCAACGATCACCACAGGAGCATGCAGGTCCGGCCGCTCACCGAGGCCATCCGTGCGGGCAGCGTCCGCCGCATCGACCTGTTGCGCGTGACCTTCCGGGGGATGCACCGGGAGCAGGTCCGGTACGCGCACTCCTATGTGGGGTTCGGGCTCACGCCGCTGATGGCCATCGGGATCGAAAAGGGTGGAAAAGGGAAAGTCCTGGAACTCATCTCCGTTGCCCGGACGCTTTCGGGCCTGAGACCGTTTGAGCTGGTGCGGGCCGACGGCGCCACCGCGAAGTTCGACAGCCTGATCCTGGCCAACGTCTCGCGCATGGCCAAATATGGAACGGTCAGCGAGTCGCACTCCCCGGACGATGGCCGGTTCGAGGTGGTGACGCTGCCCCATGCCGGGCTTATGAGGATGGCGCTCATGACCCTTCGGGCCGTCACGCTGGGGCTTGGGCACCAGCCCAGCGTCAGCAGTTACGCCTTCACGACGCGGGACGCCGTACCCTGCCAGATTGACGGCGAAGTGGTCTATGTCCAGGCGGGGACCCATGTCCTGGTGGAAAGCGCCAAGGGCGCCCTCTCCACCATCTGACGGATCAGGGCGGTTGCCCTAAGCGTGTGCTGGACCGCCGAAGGACGGACGCCGCCCTGACCGGTAGGCAGAGTCGATGACGGGGCCGAGCTCGTCGAGCACGGTCTTGTTTCCCGGCAGAACCACGTGGGCCAGGAATTCGGATTCAAGGGTGGCAATGCCTGCCGCCGCAGCCGCGAGTTTGGCGTCGATGGCCAGTGCCAGGGCATGCCAGGACTTGCGGTTGGCGCGTTCGAGGAGTTTTGCGTTCGCCTCGTGAAGCGGGCCGTCGGCGATGTCCCCGCGGATAACCAGGGGGCCTTCGGACTGCAACAGCGGCAGGACAATCCGGAATTGCCGCCCGCCGCCCTTGAAGGCAATGGCACTATGGTTCCCGCGTTGGGTGAAAAGAACGTCCGTTGCCCCGTAGTCTCCGAGCGCCCGCCTGATGTGTTTCCGGGAGGCCTCGCTGGTGAAGGAATCGCCCCGGGTGTAAGGACCTGTCATTCTTCAACTATGCGCCTCCCCGCCACTCTTTACTGCATGGACGGTACCTGCGCGGAGTGAATCTGCGCCAGACTGGAAGCTGCACCCACCACGAAAGCGGATTCCCTTGATTACTCTCCAGCAGGACGCAGACGGCTTCATCCGGATGAACCGGCACTACCCCAACAGCGTCCGCATCAGGATCGCCTTCACCGACGGCAGCGCCGGTGAGTTCTCAGGGCAGACCCTCAACAATGCCTACGACGCAGCCCTTGCGGAATTCCGCGCGAAGAACGGCCTCGACGCGCGGGGATTCTCGAGGACGTCCGCCGGCCGGCAGAACTCCGGCAACAAAGTCGATTTTGTTCCCGTGCATCCCGGCATGGGGGAGTAACCGCTCAGCCCCGGGGAACCCCCGGACCGGCATGGTCCTCGATCGTGACCGTCCCCGCGTCCCCGTCCACGCTGACCCGCGGGCCGCCGGCAAGCCGCTGCGTGGCAACCCCGGTGCCGAGGACAGCAGGGATGCCGTACTCGCGGGCCACGATGGAGCTGTGGCTGAGCGGGCCGCCGACGTCCGTCACCACGCCGGAGGCCATCGCGAACAGCGGCGTCCACGCGGGTGTGGTGATGCGGGCCACCAGCACCTCGCCGGGCTGCATGAGGGTGAAATCCTGCGGGCCCCTCAGCACGCGGGCCGGCGCGGTGACCCGGCCGGAGCTCGCCCCGGCACCCTTGATCACATCACCGGGCTGGTGCTGGGAGCCTGCCGGCATCATGGAACCGAAGGCTTTGTCCATCCACCGGCGCTCCGGCAGCATCTGCGGCGCGGCAGCCTTCACCTGGCCCCGCCACAGCATCCTGCGCTCCTCCACGGCAGCTGCGCGCACGGGCCGCCCGGCCCCGGCGATTGCAGCGCCCCCGCGGGCTTCCGGTTCGGCGAGGCCGAACTCGACGGCGCTCCGCAGTTCCTGGAACCGCAGCCAGAACACGTCGTCCGGCGCGGCGATAACACCGGAGTCCACCAGGCGCCGGCCCAGTTCCAGCAGCATCCGCCGCAGCAGCGGCCAGGCGAGTCCGACGTCGGCCAGCGCGTCCTCACGGATGGGCGCGGTCTCCTGCGCCCACCCCAGCAGCCGGCGGAACACGGCCCGGCGGCGCGGTCCCAGCCTGCCTTCCATCTGCTTGGTCAGTTCTTCCCGGCGCTCGGTCAGGAGCTGCTGCCGCTCGTGCGGGTCGGTGCCTTGCCCGCGCAGGTAGAACTTCACGGTCTCCAGCTGGGCGGAGGGATCGTCGGCCGGCACCGGGGTGGCGAAATCCAGGTTGTAGACGGCGTGGCCAAACCGGTCCAGGTGCTCCCTGAACGTGAACCGCCATTCCTGCCACAGGACGTCGTCCACACCCTCGGGCGCGGAGCCGGTGCGCTGGCACTCGGCGAGCACCGCCGTCGGCCGTTCCAGCAGGGCCGCTGCCAGTCCGGGATCGCTCCGGGCCCAGCCGGCCAGGTCGTACAGGGACTTCTCCGCCCGGATGGGCTCGCTGTCGAAGCCCAGGAGGAAGGTCTGGGCCGGCGGATCGCCGTCGCGCCGGAGGACCTTGTCGTAGAAGGCCCGGAAGGAGATTTCGCTCATGGTGGCGAGCGGAATGATGGACTGAACGGCGGTGTAGTACACGGTTCCGGCGTCCAGGAGGGCCTGCGCCCCCGCCCGCAGTTCCTCCCCGGAGAGGTCCGCCGGCGGCGTCACGGACCAGTCCTTGATCACCCGTTCGTAGCGCGGATGCGAGTATTCGCGCCAGCCCGCTATGCCCATGTGCCCTTTGCCGCGGGCCAGCGCGCCCAGTGCCGTGAACAGCCTGCCCGTCAGGCGCCACATGCCGGAGGTGCGGTAGTAGTAATAGGCGTAGCCGTTGATGGTGGGCAGGTGAATGTCGCCCTCGCGGAGGACGTCCTTGCCGGTCGCTTCCGCCATCAGGGCCCGCAGCGAGCGCGATACCGAGCCGTCAATCAGGTCGGCGAAGAGCGGGGAGAGCGGGTCGGGGAGCTGTTCCACGATGCTCGCGCGGAAGTAGAGGCCCTTCGGATACGGCAGCGGCCAGGTCTCCGGGGTTTCCGCGGCGGGTTCGGGCAGGGCCGTGATGGGGCGGGACTGCAGCAGGTAGAACCGGCCGCCGGCCCGCGCCCACTCGATGTCCTGCGGCACCCCGAAATGTTCCGCGATCCGCTGTCCGTAGCGGGCCAGTTCGGCCGCCTCCTGGTCGTCCAGGACGGGCGCACGACGGCGGGCTGCCGCCACCGGTTCCTCCCGGGTTCCGTCCTCCGCGGAGACGGTCATGATTTCCTTGTCCGCCGTCTGCCGCGACACCACCGCGCCGGTCCCGGCGTCCACCACGAGGTCGTCCGTGGTGACCGTCCCGCTGACCACGGCCTCGCCCAGCCCCCACGCGGCGCTGATCACCGCCTGGTCGCGCCGCCCGTTTGCGGGGTTGGCGGTGAACATCACCCCGGCGGCCTCGGCCTCCACCATCTGCTGGATCACGACGGCGAGGCGCACCTGGTCGGGCCGCACGCCTTCGCGGGCGCGGTAGGCCATGGCGCGCGCCGTCCAGAGGGAGGCCCAGCAGTTGATGACGGCCTCCGTCAGTGCCGCCGTGCCGCGGACGTTCAGGTAGCTTTCCTGCTGCCCGGCGAAACTGGCCGATTCGAGGTCCTCGGCGGTGGCGGAGGACCGCACCGACACTGCGGTGTCCCCGCCGCCCAGGCGCTCGTAGGCGGCGCCGAGCCTGGCCGCGATCCCGGCCGGCATGGTGCCGTTCCGGAACAGGCCGCGGATCCGCTCCGAGGCGTCCTCATAGTCCTGCGGCGAAGCCTGCGGTGGCAGCGCGGCCAGGTCCTGGATGGCCGCGCCGAGGGTGTTCGCCGTGACGAACTCCGAGTACGCGGCGGTGGTCAGGACAAACCCCGGCGGGACCGGCAACCCGGCCTGGATGAGGCCGCCGAGCCCCACGGCCTTGCCGCCGGCCACGGCAACATCGCCGCGCCCCACGTCGCCCAGATCGCTGATGTACGTCATCGCTGCGCCTCCTTGCCGGGTGAGCCGTGGTCGTGCAACGGACATTCCTGGAGGTGCCCGGAGCCCCCGGCCCGGTAAAGGCTCGACGCAGGACCCGCGGGCGTTTTGCCCCCCCATGCCTTCCTGATCCAGCGTGGGCCGAGCCGCCGGACATCGCTAGGGCCGAACGGCCTTGGCCCGCCGCTCCAAGGGCTCCTGACATTGGGTATTTCGGCATATTGACTGCCCGCAGCCGGAGGAATAGCGTCTGCGTTAACGGGGTCATTCACCCCGTTTCCACGGAACGAGGCGCCGGTCCGGGCCACCTCTGCACGGCGCTGGCGCCAGGTGAGGAGGATGCTGTGTCTTGGGAAATGTCCGGAACATACGCTGGAAACTGCACGTGCCAGCTGGTGTGTCCATGCCCCGTGGACGGCGTGCCCACCGGGCCCGGGGGCGAGTGCCGCAACCTGAATGTGTTCCACATTGCAAAGGGAAATCATGACGGCACGGATCTTTCCGGCGTCGACTTCGCCTTCGTCGGCTGGTTCCCCACGAATCTGACAGGGGGCGGCTGGAAGGTGGGCGTCGTCGTCGACCAGTCCGCATCCGACGACCAGGTGAGCGCCCTGGAAACCATCCTTCGCGGCCAGGCCGGGGGCCCCTTCGGCGACTTTGCCGGCCTGTACGGCGAGTGGCTGGGACTGGAGCGCGCCGCGGTCACATTCACGGACGGTGAGCGGCCTTCCGGTTCGGTCTCGGACAAGGCCCGGTTCACGTTCGAGCCGCTGCCCGGACCCGACGGCGGCGTGACCACAATGAAGAACGCGATGTACGGCTTTGCGCCTGAGTTCCGGATCGGAAAGGGGCCCGGGCACGTGGACCTTTTCGGTATCGACTTCGACGGCGTCTACGGCGAAACGTCCGACTTCACGTTCGCCAGTGAGATGGCGGAGGGTGCCCCCAAGGGCCGGGTCTGAACGGCCGGCCGGTGGAACGCAGGAAGCTGTTCAGGAGCGTAACCGGTCAGACGGTGGCGAAAGCCTCCCGTGTCGATCCGCGGGAGGCAGTCCTCGTGGCTGTCCTGCTGGTCCTCGCCGCTGCCAGCTGGATATTGGCGTCCACGCAGCTGACCGGGATGGACATGGGTATCTGGACGGCCCCGGGGCCGGTGGGCTTCTTCACCGTGACGTGGGTGGTGATGCTCGCAGCCATGATGTTCCCGTCCGTGGCACCGATGGTGGTGGCATACCACCGGATCCAGCGGCACCGACGGCAGGGCGGACAGTACGCTCCGGCAGGGTCCACTGCCGCCTTCGTGGCCGGGTACCTCGCATCATGGACGGCCTTTGGCCTGGTGGCGTATGGGCTCTATGCGTGGGCGGCCGCGGCGGTGCCAGGGGTTTTCGCTGCTGACCAGGGCGGGCGCTACATTGCGGCCGGAGTCATCATGATGGCGGCGGTTTATCAGTTCACCCCGGCAAAAAACGTCAGCCTGATGAAATGCCGGTCCCCGATGGACTTTATCCTGCACCGGATGCGGCCGGGCTACGCGGGTGCCGTCCGGATGGGCGTGGAGCACGGCGCCTGGTGTGTGGCCTGCTGCTGGGCGCTGATGACGGCGCTGTTCGCGCTTGGCGCGATGAGCGTCGGATGGATGGCCCTGATCGGGGCCTTCATCGCGGGGGAGAAGATGCTGCCGTGGAAGCGGCTGGCCAACTGGTCCGTTGCGGTGGCGCTGGCTGCCATTGCACTCGGTGTGGCACTTGCTCCCTCGGCGACAACCGGGATGGGAATGTAGAAGGGAAAAGCGATGCCGAAGTATCTGTTTGAAGCAACGTACATGGGCGAGGGAATCAAGGGGCTCATGAAGGAAGGGGGCACCAAGCGGCGTGAGGCCCTGGCCGAGGCCCTCAAGTCCATAGGCGGTTCGCTGGAGAGCTTCTACTACGCGTTTGGCTACTACGACGTCCTTGGCGTTTTCGAGGCGCCGGACGATGCCAGTGCCGCAGCATTGTCACTGATCGTCAATTCCACAGGGAGCGTCAACGTCCGCCTGAAGCCGCTCCTCACCGTGGAAGACATCGACGAGGCAGCCAAGAAGACCCCGTCGTACCGGGCCCCGGGACAGTAGGGGAGGCCGGCACTTTGGCCTGCGGCCGCCGTCGTCCACTTACGACGGCGGCCGCCGGCTGGGTGCCGCCGGCGCAAGTTTCCGTTCGCCCGGCGTACTCCCCGTGGTCATGTTGGCGGCATAGGTTGAACGCACCGTTGTTCGTACCGCCTCATCGCTGCCAAGGAGTCCCGTGTCCACCAGACGCCCCCTCACCGCTGCCGTCATCGCTGCCGTCGTCGGTAGTCTCGCCGTTGGTACCGCCGGGACTCCGGCCGCCGCCGAGCCCTCAAAGGACCATGCGGAGGACCTGCGGGTGGCCACCTACAACCTGTCGCTGAACCGGGCAAGCGCCGGCGAACTCGAGGCCGACCTGAGCACTCCGGACGACCCGCAGGCACGCACCGTCGCCGAGGTCATCCAGCGTGCGAACCCGGACGTCATCCTGCTGAACGAGTTCGACTACGTGCCCAACATGCGGGCCGCCGATCTGTTCCGCGACAACTACCTGGCGGCAGGCCAGGGCGGGGCTGATCCCGTGGACTACCCCTATGCCTACGTGGCGCCGTCGAACACCGGGATCCCGAGCGGGTTCGACCTCAACAACAACGGCAGGGTCGGCGGCGGTGACGACGCCTTCGGCTTCGGCGCATTCGAGGGCCAGTACGGCATGGCCATCCTGTCGAAGTACCCCATCGACACGGAAAACGTGAGGACGTTCCAGAACTTCCTCTGGAAGGACATGCCGGGTGCGCTCCTGCCGGACAACCCGGCGACACCCGAACCTGCAGACTGGTATTCGCCGGAGGAACTCGAGGTGGTGCGCCTGTCGAGCAAGTCGCACTGGGACGTTCCGGTGAAGGTGGGCGGCGAAACGGTGCACGTGCTTGCCTCGCACCCCACACCGCCAACCTTTGACGGCCCCGAGGACCGGAACGGCCGCCGCAACCACGACGAGATCCGGTTCTGGGCTGACTACGTCACGCCGGGCAAATCGGCATACATCGTGGATGATGAGGGCGGAAAGCGGGGGCTCCTGCCGAGCGAACCGTTCGTCATCGTCGGCGACCAGAACGCCGACCCGCTCGACGGCGACTCCGTGGACGGCGCGGTCAACCAGCTCCTTGATTCCAAGCAGATCGTGGACCCGCTGCCGGCCTCCGATGGCGCCGTGGAGGCCGCGGCCCTGCAGGGCGGAGCCAATGCCGCCCACAAGGGTGACCCCCGCTACGACACTGCCGACTTCGCCGACACCGCCCCGGGAAACTTGCGGGCTGACTACGTGCTGCCCTCACGCAGGATCCGGGTCCTCGATTCCGGCGTGTTCTGGCCCACCCAGGCCGACCCCCTGTCACGGCTGACCGGCGCCTATCCGTTCCCGGGCAGCGACCACCGCCTCGTGTGGGTGGACATGCAGGTGCGCGGCTGAGGACTACTAGTTTCCCCCGCCCTCCCGCTGGAACGCCCGCACGGCTTCGCTCACGGTCGGGTAGAAGTGTCCGGGCGAGAAGCGGGAGCCCACGCCGTACTGCACCAGCCTGTCCTTGACCGGGCCTTTGAGCTCTGCGAACACCAGGTCCACGCCGTGCCGTTCCAGCCATTCGTCCAGCTGCACCAGCTCGTCCAGTGCCGTGGTGTCGATTCCCGTCACCGGCTCTGCCGCCAGCACCACGCGTTCGATGCCGGGCGGCGCCTGGTCGAGCTTGGTGCGCACGAAAGACCCCAGCAGCGATCCGTTGCCAAAAAAAAGCGGTGCGTCGAAGCGCAGGATCAGCATGCCGGGGACGCGTTCGCCGTCCGGATGGCGGCTCACGTCGTGGTAGCCCGGCACCCCGGGCACGTCCACCAGCTCGGCGCGGTAGGGGTCCCAGGCCCGCCGCAGGAAGTCCAGGATGGCCAGGCCCACGGCCACGGCGATGCCCGGGAGGACCCCCAGGATGGTGACCCCCAGGAACGCCGCCAGCATCACCAGGGATTCACTGCGGCTCATGCCGATCAGCCGCCGCACGCCGGCGGGGTCGGCCAGTGCTGCGGCTGCCGCGATGACAATGGCGGCCAGGGTGGCGGCCGGCAGGAACTCGGTGACGCCGGGCGCCGCCAGCATGAAGCCGAGCACCAGGACGGCACCTGCCACACCCGTGAGCTGGGATTTCGCCCCGGCCTCCACGGCCACCGGCGTGCGGGACGCGCTGGCCGAGATCGGGAAGCCGCCCAGCAGCCCGCTGGCCGCGTTCGCCGCGCCCAGGGCGGCCATTTCATGGTTGCCGGAGACCCTGCGGTCCCCTGCCGCGGCCAGGGACTGGGACAGGGTTCCGGTATCAACGAAGACGATGAGGGCAATGGCGGCGGCGGCCGGCAGGAGCGCCAGGACGTCGGCCCAGCCGATTCCGCCGAGGGCCGGCGCGGGGAGCCCCTGCGGGAGGGCGCCGGTGACTTTGACGCGCTCCTGGAGTCCCAGCACGGCCACGGCGAGGCAGGACACCACCACCGCGATGAGCACGCCGGGTACCTTCCAGTTCAGCCGGCGGGGAACCCAGATGAGCGCCAGCGAGGCCAGGCCCAGCAGCAGTGCCGTCACGTTGGTTTCGCCGGCAAGCACCTTCGGCGTTGCGGCCAGCAGTTTTTCCCAGGGCGTGCCGTCCTCCACGGAGATCCCCAGGAGGGTGGGAAGCTGGGACACCGCCACCAGCAGGGCGATGCCGTTGAGGTAGCCCAGCCGGATGGGCTTGGACAGCAGTCCCGTGATGATGCCCAGCCGCAGGGCCGAACCGCATAGCAGGATGAGGCCGATCAGGATGGCCAGGAGGCCGGCCAGGGCCACGGATTTCTGGTCGTTGTCCGCGGCCAGGGGAACCAGCGCCGCCACGATCATCGGGGCGAGCGCGGAGTCCGGCCCCAGCACCAGCACGCGCGACGGCCCCACTGCCGCGTAGACAATCAGCGGCACCACCGTCGCGTAGAGGCCCGTCACCGGCGGCAGGCCGGCGGCCTGGGCGTACGCCATGCCCGCGGGAACCAGGATCGCGAAGAGCGCGAGGCCTGCCACCAGGTCGTGCCGCAGCCACTCGGTTTTGTAGCCGCGCAGGGCTGGCGGGAGCCACCGGGATCGGGCGTTTCCGGAGCGGCTCATCTTCAGATCATGGCCCAACACGGCCCCTGCCGCCATCCATAGTTGGGCGTTGCGTGGCGGCGTACGACGGCGGCGCCTGGGTTCCAGCCGAAACGAACCTACATGCGGGGGAGCCCGAGGTAGCGTGGCACCTTTTCCGCGTAGTCCGGGTAGGACTCCGGGAACAGCCCGGCGAGCGTGGCCTCCTCGTCCAGGACGAACCGGTGCTCCACCAGTAGCTCGGCCGGCAGCAGCGCGAGGACCCAGGCTGACCCGGCCATGGTTCCCGCGCCGAGCTGGATGAGCCACCAGCCCACGTACATCGGGTGGCGGGTGACGGCATACGGGCCGGTGACCACCAGGTCCTCCGGGTGCTCCAGGTCAAACGGGCCGGCCGAGCGCCGCCGGCGTTCGGCCAGGGCCCAGGCATTGAGGCCGGCGCCGGCGATCACCAGGCCCGTGCCTGCCGCTCTGTGGACGGAACGGGGGCCGGGAAGCGGCAGGGGACGGAGCCTGGCAAGGAGGGCATCGAGGGCCATCGCCGCCACCACGGCCGGCGGCAGCGGAAGGTTTTCGTAGACGGCCTTCACGCGTCCCGCCAGGGTGCGCACAGGACTGACGCCGGCTTTCATGGCTTCAGGGTACGCCGTGCAGGCCCCGGCGCAGCACCCTGGAGAGCAGCCAGACGGTCCGCGGAACAGGCCACAGGATGGCGAGTCCCAGCACCGGCACCAGCGAAACGCCGACGTCCGGGAACTGGCGGATGATGACCAGCAGGTCGGTGTCGAACCGGGCGGGCGCGTAGATGAGGCACAGCCAGAGGGCAAAGGCATCCAGTGTCAGAGCGGCGGCGGCCCACGCCGGGGGAGCCCATCGTCCACGGCGCGCGAACCGCCGTCGGAAAATCACCGAGAGGGACAGCCACAGGCTCAGTAGTTCCGCCAGCAGCAGGCCCGCCGAGACGGCCCAGCTGGACTGCTGCAGCCAGTCCTCGGACACCACGGCGGGGACGGGGGAGTGCCCGTGGAGGATCCGCAGGATGTTCGTGTCGATGGCCTTGAGCCGGGACGGGGCCGCGGTGTCGTTGCCGTTGATGACCAGGGCCACGCCCAGGCCGGAGTCCGGGACCATCGCCAGGTAGGTGTGGCTGTTGCCCCATTCCCCCTGGTGCTCCAGCAGCAGCGGCTCGTCTTCAGCGGCGGTGCCCCGGGCAGCGGGGTCAACGGCTTCCGCGAGCGGCCGGGTGTACCAGCCCATGCCGTAGCCCTTCGATGCGTCCACGGAGGTGCGGGGTACGAACATCGCCGCCACGCTTCCAGGCTCGAGGATGCGGGCGGTCCCGTACCGCCCGCCGTCGAGCAGTGCCGTCAGCTCGCGGCCCAGGTCCTCGGCCGAGGCGTACAGGGTGCTGGAGGGCATTCCCGCGGCGGGCGCCGGGACCTCGGTCCGGACCCAGGCGGTGCTGAACCAGCGGGCATAGCCTTCGGCCGCATTGTCGTCCCGGGCAGCGGCCGCCGTCGTATGGCTGTGCACCATGCCCAGCGGTCCGAAGACGTACTGCTGCAGGTACTCCCCGAAGGGCTGGTTGGCGACGGTCTGCACCAGGAGGCCCAGTACGTTGTAGTTGGCACTGGCGTAGTGGAAACGCTGCCCCGGGTCGCCGGCCAGCGGGGATCCGGCCATCCCACGGACTGATGCCTCGAGGGCTTCCGGCTCCTGGCTGAGGGACGCCTCGAAGGCCGTGTCCCTGGAGGACATGCCGCTGGTCTGGTGGAGCAGGTGCCGGACCGTGATGGCCGGGGACCGGGGATCGTCCAGCGTGAACCAGGGCAGGTAGGTCCGCACGGGCTCATCCAGCCGCAGCCGACCGGCCTCCACCTGCTGCATCACCGCGATGGCCGTCAGGGACTTGCTGGTGGAGGCCAGCAGCACCGGCGTCTGGGGGGTCATCGGCCGTCCGGCCGGGTCCGCCTTGCCGAAGGCGGCGGAGTGCACCTGCCTGCCGTCACGCACGACGGCGATCGCGGCACCGGGAATGCCGAGGGTTTCGAGCTGGTCAAGCAGGAAGGCGTCCACCGCGGCGTAGGCGTGTTGGGCTTGGGCGGTGTCCGTGGCGGCACCTGTTGCGATGGCGGCTGTTGTCGGGGCGGCGCCTGCGACGGCCACCAGGAGGCACAAGAGGAGGCAGCGCGGTGACCTGGACATTGTCCACATGGCTGCACCTGCTTAGGCCGGCAGTCCCTTCACGGTAGGGCCTGGCCAGGCGGAAGACAATGCTGTCCGGTCAGCGTGAGACGTGTCTACGGGTTCAGCTCGGCGGCGGCGAAGGACACGGCGAAACGGGCGCACCAGATGCTGACCGAGCCATAGTCGCTCAGCACCGTCCCGGCCGGGATGTCATAGTTCTGATCGCCCTTGTTGGCTTTGAGTGCCCCGAGGTCGAGGTACGCGCCGTCGTCGAAGACGTACCAGCCGGCGAATCCCTCCACCACCGGGGCGTTGCTGAGCCACACCCGGAGGTCCGGACCATCGGAAGTATCGAGGCCTTCGAACCGGAGGATCCGGCTCCCGTCGGAAAGCTCGAGGATCTTCACTGTTCCCGAGCTGGTGTGTTCATGGCTGATCAGCCGGCCGGCTGCCAGTTCACGCGGAAGCGCAACGGGCGCAACGGGCGCGGCGGGGGAGGGCGCTGCCGAGGGCCCCTGTGACTCGACCGCGGTCGTGGCGACTGCCGGAACATCCTCGATCACGGTTGAGCTGGTGAAGATGCGCCAGGGCTGGAACAGGTACAGCCCCACAGCAACCGCGATGACAGCCACGAGCGCCACAGCCGGTATGACAACGCGCCTTCTCATACCACGTCAACGTCCGGACGAGAGGCGCCGTTCCGGTCCCGGAAGGCCAGTCCGATGCGTCCCCCGGCCCCGTCCCGGTCAGCACAGGGTGAGGGCACCTTGAACACGTGGCCCATCATCCGGACAAGAGCTGGAGCAGCAGCCCTTCCAGCGCACTGGTGTGTGCTGGACTGGTTTCGGATGCGCTGATCTTCGACCCACAAGATTTCGTCGGGCTGGTTTCCGGGGCACTGTTTTCCAGTGGCAGGATGTCCGGCGGCCATTGTGGTGGTTCGCGGTCGGGTTGTTCGGCGTGGTACTGCTGCCCTGTGGGTGAGGTCCAGCCGGGTGGTTCGTCCTTGGCAGCCGGCGTCGGTTCCCAGCCGCTGTTGTGTTTGAGCCGGTGATGTTTTGGGCAGACCTGTGCCAGGTTGCTGATTCCGGTGGTTCCGCCGTGTTGCCAGGCCTTGAGGTGGTCGATTTCGTTGTCGAGGGCGTTGTTACTGCAGCCGGGGAAAGCGCATTTGCCGTCCCGAAGATGCAGCGCTTTCCTCATGGCTTTGGTGAGTCGATAACTGGTGCGGCCGATCTCCAGTGGTGTTCCGTCGCTCGGGTCAAGCAGGACGCGGCGGAACGACTCGGCACCCCCGGAGAGGAGCTGGCGGGCCATCGAGGCGGGGATGGGGCCGTAGCCGTCGAGCGCGGCGGGTTCGTCGGTGAGTCCGAGAAGGGCGAAGAACGGAACGGTCACAAGCACGTCGGCGCGGGGAGTGGGGACCTTCGCGGCATCCGTGTCCAGGGCGGGGTTGGGCGTGCTTTCGAAGGTGCCGGGCGCGGTGGGGTCCGGTTCTGCCGGTGCCCGGTTGCCGTGGCTGCCGGGATGGTCGCTAATGCCCAGGTCTGTTGCGGGTTCGTCGGAGCCGACGACTGTGGCCAGGCCGATCATGTCCTCCGGCGCCTCGCCCGAGACGTCACCGGTCCCGGTGGGCCCCGGGGTTATGGCGCTTCGGTAGGTGAGGAGCCGGTGGGTGAGGATGTCGGGCCGGAGTTGGGTGAGGGTGCGGGGCTCGTCGGGGCCTTGGAGGCTTCGGGCGGTTGCGGTGAGGTCGTTCCAGATCGCCAGGGCTTGGTCGGCGGGCAGGTACGCAGCGATCCAGGCCATCCCGTCACGGTCCGGCGTGAATTCCACGCGCCGATCGGCCACGCCCTTGCGGTGGCGCTTCTCGATCGACTCCGGGTGATGGCGTTCCCGCCAGCCCCGCACCTTTGCCCGTAACCGGGCCGGCACCAGTTCCGAGGCGGGGCAGCCCCGGGCCGGGTTGGGTGCGTCGGGGTCGAGGAAGTGCTCCACCAGCGCGCCTGCGGCGGCGTGGTCCAAACACTCAGTTTCGTCGGCAAAAATCCGGGCCTGCTGCCAGGAGAGGCTGCCGGCGGAAAGGGCGTCCATGAGCGGCGGCATTGCACACACCTGCCGGGACTGGGTGACGAACGCGGACGCGGCACCGGAGCTGATGGTGAGGATCCCGGCGATTTCCTCAACAGTGGAGATCTCGGTGTAGGTCCGGTCATGCAGGGGCGCGTCCGGCGGGGTCATGGCGCGCTGCAGGTCCATCGCTTCGGCGGCGGACCGCACCTTCCGCGCCGAGGCCTGGGACTCCAGCTTCTTCTCCAGCCCCATCCGCTCGAGCCGGATTTCGTACGCCCGCTGCAATACATCGACTCCGTCCCCCGCGGTACCTGAGGCTCCGGCAGAAGCGAGGGCGGCGTCCTCGGCATCAAGCGCGGCGAGCGCAGCAACGGTGGCATGGATAGCCTCCACTCCCGTCCCGGTTCCCGCTCCGTTTTCCACAGGAATATCGTCTAACGGGGGTACGACATTTTGGCCGGCCGGCACCGGACTGGGCCAAACCAGCAGGCCTGGCGGGGCCACACAGGGCCCGTCCAAGCGGAACACACGCCCGCGCTCTCACAGTGCGTGCCGCCGTCGTACTTCTCCCAAAAGCGCAACCGTTGTTGCCCTGGTGGGTGCAGCGGCAGGATGATCGAAAGTGTTGGGCTCCTGCCGGCCAGGCGGGCCGGACGAACGACGACGTATGCCCAGCTAAGCGAGCGAGGCGGCGGTGAGCGGGCCATGACAGAGCACAGAGGGCGGCAGCGGCGGCTGCAGGTTTCCGACGTCAATGTCGTCAACCCCCGCACGCTGCGGAAGGCGCTCGGCGGGACCATCGTGGGCAACACGATGGAATGGTACGACGTGGGCGTGTTCGGCTACCTCATCACCACCATGGGGCCGGTGTTCCTGCCTGAGGCGGACAGGGCCGTGCAGAACCTGTTCCTGCTGGGGACCTTCGGCGCCACGTTCATCGCCCGGCCGCTGGGCGGGATCTTTTTCGGCTGGCTGGGCGACAAGATGGGCCGCCAGAAGGTGCTGGCCATGACACTGATGCTCATGGCGGCCGCGACGTTCGCCGTCGGCCTGCTGCCCGGGTACGCGGTGCTGGGCATCTGGGCGGCGGTGCTGCTGGTGGTCCTCAAGCTGGTGCAGGGCTTTTCCACCGGCGGCGAATACTCGGGCGCCACCACGTTCGTGTGCGAGCATTCCCCGGACCGCCGCCGCGGTTTCTACGTCAGTTTCCTGGATATGGGCAGCTACCTGGGTTTCGCGGCGGGCGGGCTGGTGGTGTCCCTCCTCCAGCTGGCGCTGGGCCAGGAGCAGATGGAGGCGTGGGGCTGGCGGATCCCGTTCCTGGTGGCCGGTCCGCTGGGCGCCGTCGCTGTCTACTTCCGGATGAAGATCGAGGAGTCGGCCGCTTTCAAAGCCACGCTGGAAGCCGAAGCCGTGGCAGCCAAGCACCCCGAGACGGGGGAGGATCTCCGCCCGGTGGGCCCGGTCGGGATCCTGAAGGCGCACTGGCGGCCGATCGTGCTGGCCATGATCCTGGCGGCGGCAGCCAACACGGTGGCCTACGCCCTCACGTCCTACATGCCCACGTACCTGACCAGCAACAAGGGGTACAGCGAGGTGGAGGGGACGCTGCTGACCATCCCTGTGCTGGTGGCCATGGCGTTGTGCATCCCGTTCACGGGGCTGCTCTCGGACCGGATCGGCCGCCGTCCCGTGCTGTGGATCGGGGCCTTCAGCACCGTGGCGTTCGCGGTTCCCGCGTTCCTGGCGATAGCGGCGGGCAGCCTCCCTATGACGTTGCTGGGCCTGGCCCTGATCGCCTTCCCGGTGGCGTTCTCGGTGCCGAACCTCGCGTCGGCGCTGCCCGCGCTCTTTCCCACCGAGCACCGCTATTCCGCCATGGGAATCGCCTACAACCTGGCGGTGGCCATCTTCGGCGGAACGGCACCGTTCATCATCGCGTCCCTGATCCAGCTGACCGGCGACGACATGGCAATTGCGTACTACCTCATGGCCGTGGCCGTGGTGGCTGCCGTGGCCATCCGGTTCCTGCCCGAATCGGCCCGGCGGCACCTGCCCGGGTCCATGCCCAGCGTGGAGTCGGAGGAGGCGGCCCGGAAGCTTGTGGCGACGCAGGACAACAACCCGCTCCTGGACGTGGACACGCTGCCGTTCGAAAGCAGCTTCGAGATTGCTCGGGCGGAGCACAAGGGCGGCCCGGAAAGCCGACGGTGATGTGAAACGGCCAGGGCTGCGGCCTCGATGATCGCGACCGTCGCAGCCAGGGCGAACGTTGACAGTTCGTGTCTCGGTGGTTCCCGGCAGCGGCACGGACGCCGCGCGGTGAGGGCGTGGTTTCTGTTACTCCACGATCACCACGGGAGCCACATCCCTGTCGCGTGCGGCAACGGTGCCGCGGCGGCGCCAGTAGGCGGCCAGTACAGCGCCGGAAACGTTGTGCCATACCGAGAAAATGGCGCCGGGCAGGGCTGATTCGGGAGTCAGGTACTGCCGTGCCAGGCCTGCGGCAAGGCCCGAGTTCTGCATGCCGACCTCAATAGCGGTGGTGCGCCGGGACGGAACCGGCAGCCTGAACAAGCGGGCGGCGGCGTAACCCAGGGCGTATCCCAGCCCGTTGTGCAGGATGACAGCCACAAGAACCAGGAGCCCGGCCGAGAAAATCGCCTTGGCGCTTCCGGCCACCACTGCCACCACCACGACGGTGATGGCGAGGACCGAGATCCAGGGCAGGGCGGGCAGCGACTTGTTGACCAGGCGCGGCAGGAAGAGCCGGATCACCAGTCCCAGCAGCACGGGGAACAGCACGATCTGGACGATGGACCAGGCCATGGAGCCGGCGTCGACCGGCATGTACTGTCCGGCCAGCCACAGGGCCAGCACCGGGGTGAGCAGGGGAGCTAACAGCGTGGACACTGTGGTCATTGCCACGGACAGGGCCACGTCCCCCTTGGCCAGGTAGGACACCACGTTGGAGGCAGTGCCGCCGGGGCAGCAGCCCACCAGGATGACGCCTGCCGCCAGCGCGGGGGGCAGCCCGAGTGCCGCCGCGATCAGCCAGCCAAGGAACGGCATGATGGCGTACTGCGCCACCACGCCGATCACCACGGGAACGGGCCGCTTGGCGATGACGGCGAAGTCGGGCGGCGTCAGCGTCAGCCCCATGCCGAACATGATGACCCCCAGAAGGGGGTTGATCCAGGGGCCCAGGCCTGTGAAAGCCGCCGGCGCGGCAAGTGCCACGGCGCCTCCGGCCAGGATGAGAAGGGGAAAGAGGGTGACGGCCACGCGGGCGCTGCGTTCCTCGGCGGCGGATGCGGGCGCGGCGGACTCGGATAAAGAAGACGTGGCTACCGGATTATCACAGTGAGTGCTGGCTCTCGGAATCGGCGGAGATTGATGACGCGCCACTGTGGCGCCGCGCGGCATATTTGCAAGCGCTTGCGAAGATGATGCTGCATGGCTACCGTGGAAGGCGTGTCAACAACAGTAGAGCAGGTAGCGGAACGCGCGGGAGTTTCGATTTCAACGGTTTCGCGTGCGCTGAGGGACGTCCCGGGGATCTCGGCTGCCACCCGCAAGCGCGTGCAGGAAGCTGCGGAAGCACTCGGCTACGCCATCTCGCCCAGCGCCTCAAGGCTGGCGACCGGACGCACCCGGACTGTCGCCGTCGTCGTGCCCCTGCTCAGCAAGTGGTTCTTCGCGGAGGTCATCGCGGCCGCCGGACGGGTGCTGAGCC
Organism: Pseudarthrobacter sp. GA104; assembly: GCF_009741265.1. GTDB lineage: Bacteria > Actinomycetota > Actinomycetes > Actinomycetales > Micrococcaceae > Arthrobacter. Next base: position 1,133,713 of record NZ_WOWL01000001.1, on the reverse strand, counting down.
GGGAGGGCTATGACGTGCTCCTGGTGGAACTGTCCACGCCGGACCTGCGGGAGAAGTTCTTTGCCGGCCCCCGGCTCCACGGCCGTGCTGACGCTGCCCTCGTGATCGCCCTCCAGCTGGCCCCCGCCGAGCTCGCGGCGCTCCAGGCCCAGGGGCTGGCTGTTGCCCTTGTCGGTTCCGAGCGGGCCGGAGCGTCATCGGTCCGGGTGGAGGACAGGGCCGGCGGGCGCGCGGCGGCCATGCACCTGCTGAACCTCGGGCACGAACGGATTGCCTTCCTCGGCATCCGGCAGGAGGAAGGCTCACCGCTCGGCGGGGTGCCGCCGGCCGAGCGGCTTCTCGGCTACCAGGAAGCGCTTGCCGAAGCGGGGCTGCCGGCTGATCCGGCGATGGTGCTCGCCGTCGAGAACACGGTGGACGCCGGAGCGGCGGCCATGGCGGAGCTGCTCACCGCGGCGGAACCGCCGACGGCGCTGGTCGCTGCGTCGGATGAGCTCGCCTTCGGAGCGCTCGCCACCCTTCGCGGGGCGGGAATGGACGTCCCGGGCGACTTCTCCGTGGTGGGATACGACAACCACGAGCTCGCCGGTGCCGTTGGGCTCACCACCATGGACCACGGCGTTTCCGAACAGGGCAGCCTGGCGGCCGGGGCCGTCCTCGCCGCCCTGTCCGGCGCCCCCGCTTCCGCAGGCACCATCGAGCCCCGCCTCGTGGTCCGCCACACCACCGCACCGCCCCGGCGCCTTCGCCGGGCGGCCCTTTCCAGCCAGAACTGACCCCTACGGGAGGAAAACCATGGAATACCGCAAGCTTGGAAACTCAGGCATGTACGTCAGCGCCATCGCCTACGGCAACTGGACCACGCACGGCGAACAGATCGACCAGGACGCAGCCACCGAGTGCGTCCGCACCGCCCTTGACCTAGGCATCACCACGTTCGACACGGCGGACGCCTACGCCGGCACGCGCGCCGAGACGGCACTGGGTGAGGCGCTCAAGGGGACCCGGCGCGAGGGCTTGGAGCTCTTCACCAAGGTCTATTTCCCCACGGGGGAGGGCAAGAACGATCGCGGGCTGTCCCGGAAGCACATCATGGAGTCCATCAACGGCTCGCTGCGCCGGCTCCGCACGGACTACGTGGACCTCTACCAGGCCCACCGGTACGACTACGAGACTCCGCTCGAAGAGACCATGCAGGCCTTCGCCGACATTGTCCGCGCAGGCAAGGCCCACTACATCGGCGTTTCGGAGTGGACGGTGGATGAGATCCGCCGCGGCGCCAAGCTCGCCCGGGAGCTCGGCATCCACCTGGTCTCCAGCCAGCCGCAGTACAACATGCTGTGGCGGGTCATCGAGCCCGAAATCGTGCCCCTGAGCCAGGAACTGGGGCTGTCCCAGATTGTCTGGTCACCCATCGCCCAGGGTGTCCTCACCGGCAAGTACCTTCCAGGACAGGGCGGACCCGCGGCGTCACGCTTCACCACGGACGACGGCGGGGCCAAGACCGAGCACCGGTACATGCAGGAGGAGGTGCTGGAGCGGGTCCAGGAGCTCAAGCCGCTGGCGGAAGAGGCCGGGCTGTCCATGGCGGCGTTTGCCGTGGCCTGGGTCCTGCAGAACCAGAACGTCTCGTCCGCCATTGTGGGCGCCTCACGGCCGGAGCAGCTCCGGGACAACGTCACCGCGGCGGGAGTGCGCCTTGACCCGGAGCTCCTCAGCCGGGTGGATGCCGTCCTGGGGGACCTCGTGGAGCGGGATCCCGCGAAGGTGGAGTCCTTCCCGGAACGCGTCTGACGCTTTCAGCGGTGGGCTGTTGGGGCTCCACGGCGCCCGGAGCCCGGCTCTTGCGGCCCCGGAGACGGGCGTAACGGGCCGTAAAGGCGGGGGGACGGTATTTCGGCTGACAGCTACTGCCGGCCCCCTCGCGCTGCGCCGCTCCCGCCGGGTGCCAGGCCCGTAGACTCGGCGTCATGTCTCATGGGGGGATGCCGGCACGGCGCATAAGGATGTCCATGGCTGCGGCCGTTCTGGCCATGTCGCTGGCGGGATGTGAGTACAGCGGCCCGGACGAGCCGCCGGTGCCTTCATCCCCGCCGCCCGCAACGCCGTCGGCCGCGTTCAAGGAGAACGTCAACGAAGTGGCCCGTTTGCTCGAGGCTTCCCCCACGGACCCGGGCATGCCGTCGGAGGCTGAACCTGCCGGGAAGCTGTCCCTGGACCTGGCGCCCGGAGACTATCTGGTCACCGGCGCCTGCGCAGGGGTTTACGGGGCCAAGCTCACTTTGGTGAAGCCTGACGGCGTCCCGGAAGCGACCGGCTTCGAGTGCACCTCCAGACTGGACCGCTTTGTCAGGCACGACGGCGGGCTCCTCACCATCAGCGCGGTGCCGCCCACGGGCAGACCCGCCGCAACGGGCGTCAAGGTGCAGGCCAACCCTGACCGCAGGCTCTCGGAAGCCGAAGACCTTTCAGACTGGGCAGCACAGCAGCTGCAACCACCTATGCCCGGAGAGCTGCGGGGAACCAGCAGCGGGAACACAACCACCACGGCCAGCCTGTCGGCCCCACCGGGCCACTTTGAACTGCACCTGGTCTGTGCCGGACTGCCGGTAGCCGAGTTGTCCGTCTCCACCTGGAAGGGAGCGGAAGTCCTCGCCCCCGTGCAGGTCCCTTGCGGCGGGAGCGTGTTCAAGGTGCCGGTGGTGCTGCCCACCGAGGGAGCCGACCTCAGGATCGGACCCGGTGGCCCGGACAGCCGGTTCGCTTACCGGCTCGTCCCCACAGGCCAGCCCTGAATCGCCTCCGGACGCCGCGGATCGGGCTGGGCGTAGGGTGGGGAGTTGGACGATAGGAGCATTTCATGAAGAAAATCCTCATGGTACTGACCAGCGTTTCCGAGATCGGCGATACGGGAGAGAAGACCGGTTACAACGTGGCTGAGGCTGCGCATCCCTGGAAGGTGTTCAAGGATTCCGGGCATTTCGTCGACTTTGCGTCCATCCAGGGCGGCCAGCCCCCGCGCGACGAGGTGGACACGAAAGATCCCATCCAGGTCGCCTTCACGGAGGATGAGACCACGCGCGCCGGCCTCTACAACACTGCCCGCGTCGACGTCGTGGATCCGGAGCAGTACGACGCCGTCTATCTCGTGGGCGGCCACGGCACCATGTGGGACTTCCCGGACAGCGAAGGCCTGCAGAACCTGGTGGCCAGCGTCTACAACAACGGCGGTTTGGTGGGCGCGGTCTGCCATGGACCGGCCGGCCTGCTGAACGTGGAACTGGAGAACGGGCTTCGCCTCGTCGAGGGCCGCAAGGTGGCCGCCTTCACCAATGACGAGGAAGTCGCTGCAGGCAAGGACAAGGTCATTCCGTTCTTCCTGGCGGACCGACTTGAGGAGCAGGGCGCCACCCACGTCTTCGCTGATGTCTTTGAGGAAAAGGTTGTGGTTGACGACCGGCTGGTGACCGGCCAGAACCCGGCGTCAGCTGCCGGCGTGGCCAAAGAGATGGAGAAGCTCTTCGCAGTGGTCATCCACCAGGAAAAAGCCGAGGAACAGCACGACGCCAAGGCTCTGCGCGCCGAGAAGGACGCCGTCAAGGCGGCTGCCGCGGAAGCGGAGCAGTAGCACCCAGCAGGCATTGAAACTGGCGGCCACCCGGATGAAAGGGTGGCCGTCAGTTTGCGTACAGGGGGAACCCGGAGCCCCTGGCGCAGGCCTCGGCTGCCGCTCCGACGCAGCTGCTCGCGCTGCAGGATCCGGACGGGCAGTGTGCAGGCGGATCGTACTTTCCCAAGGACTCCTACTTCGAGGGGCCGGAGGCTGCAGAAGATGCGGGGCAGCCGTACACCGCCACCACCTGGTCCCTGAACACGCTGCGCGACTGGGGCCCCGATCCGGCGCCCGGTCCTCGTTCCGCTGGTTCTACAAAGCCTTGAACGCGGCGGACTACTTCCGCGCGGCAGCAATGAACGACGGCGGAACTACGCATCCGCGCTTGGCTGACGCTATCGAGCTGGTCCGGTCAGCCCGGCAACAGGACGGCACGTCGTTGCAGGAGCGGCGCCACCCCGGCCGTGTGTGGTTCCGGCCGGCGAGCCGTCCAAGTGGCTGACGTTCCACGCTCTGCGGGTCCTCGGCTGGTGCGACGCGCCCTAATTCCCTTTGAACATGGCCTGCCTTGACAGTTATGTGATCCATGCCTCACCATCAATGCATAGTAATTGCATGCCTGAATAAAAATTTCAACCCGACAGTGAAGTCGCTAAGACAAGAGGAGACGACGATGACTTCCCACAAGATGATCCGCTCGGGGTGCGCCGTTATGACGGCCGCCATCATGGCGCTCTCGCTTGCTGCATGCGGGGGCGCAGGTACTCCCGCCGCCGGGGACCAGAAGAAGGTGATTGGTGTGTCGGTGGCGGACCAGAAGTCACTCTTCTATGTGGCCGAGGTTGCCGGCATCAAGGACGAGGCAAAGAAGCTGGGCTACGACGTGAACATCACGTCTGCCAACAACGACTCGTCCGCCCAGGTCAAGCAGGTCAATGATCTTTTGACGAAGGAGATCGGTGCCCTGATCTTCACCTCCCAAGACTCAACAGCTGCTGCTGCTGGTGTCCGTGCCGCCAATAAGGCGGACGTCCCGGTGGTTGCGGTCGACCAGCGCCCGGAGTCCGGCCAGGGTGATCTTGCCACCTACATCGCGACTGACAGCGTCAAAGCCGCCTACGAGCTCTGCACATGGATGTTTGGGCAGATCGGCGGGTCGGGCGAGATAGCCATTCTGCACGGCGTACTCGGGTCCACCGCGGAAATCCAGCGGACGGAGGGATGCCAGAAGGCCCTCAAGGAGACGCCAGGCATCAAGGTTGTTGCCGAGGAAACCGCCAACTGGGATGAGACCGAGGCCTACAAGGCCACCCAGAACATCCTCACGGCGAACCCCAACCTCAAAGCCGTTTTTGGTGAGAGCGACGCAATGTCGCTCGGCGCCTCCAAGGCAGCCAAGGCCTCCGGAAAGACAATCTTCTCGGTGGGCATCGACGGCTTCCCGACCATGTTCGATGCGGTCGCGAGTGGCTTGACCCAGGCGACCATGGCACAGCAGCCGTACATGATGGGCCAGCTCGCCGTACGCAACGCCGTCGCCCTCATGGAGGGCAAGGGCCAGGACATCCCGAAGGAGCAGTACCAGGACACGGTGCTGATCAACAAGGACACGGTTGCCAAGCACAAGGTCGAAGATTTCTACGGCCCGGACGCCCAGTCCTTCAAGTGATTCCACGATGACGACTCAACAAGCTTCGGCCGGCCTGGAGGGCATTGGCCTGATGAAGGCATACTCCGGGGTGACGGTCCTGAAATCGGTCGACTTCCGGGTCGAGCCGGGCACCGTTGTCGGGCTCGTGGGCGAAAACGGTGCGGGAAAGTCGACCCTCAGCTCGATCATCACCGGCGTCGTGAAGCCGGACGGCGGCACCATGCGGCTGGACGGGGCGGACTACGCCCCTTCCAGCCCCGCCGAAGCACTCCGGCAGGGTGTGGCGCTCATCCACCAGGAGACGCGCCTCATCCAGGACCTCTCGGTCGCCGAGAACATCTTCCTCGGCCGGCTTCCGCACCGGCGCGGCCGTGTGGACTGGGAACTCGTCCGCCGCGAGTCGAGGACCGTCCTCGACTCGCTTGGGGTGGAACTCGATGTTCGCCGCCCCGTCCGCGGCCTCTCGATGGCCATGCAGCAGGAGATCGAGATCGCCAAGGCCCTCAGCCGCCGTCCCCGGTACGTCGTGTTCGACGAGCCCTCGGCCTCCCTCGGAGAGTCGGAGACCGAACACGTCCTCGAGCGGATCCGCGCGCTGCGGGCCGCCGGCGCCGGCGTCGTCTATATCTCCCACCGGCTCGACGAGGTCCGGGAGGTCGCAGACGAGATCGTGTGCCTGCGTGACGGCTCGCGTGTCCAGTCCTGGGATTCGGGAGACGTGGACAAGGGAAAGATCATCAACGCTATGGTCGGACGAGAGTTCACGTACGAGCACGTCCCGCCGCAGCCGAGCCGCGATACGACCGTGCTTGAGGTCCGGGGCCTCGGCCGGCGCGGTGCGTTCGCGGACATTAACTTCGAGTTGGCCGCGGGGGAGGTCCTCGGGATCGCCGGCCTCGTCGGCGCGGGGAGGACCGAAGTGGTCCGGGCCATCGCCGGTGTGGACCGCCCTGACTCGGGTGAAGTCATCCTTGAGGGGCGAAAGCTTCCCTGCAGCAGCCCGCAGTCAGCGATCCGCGCCGGGATCGTCATGGTCCCGGAAGACCGCAAGGGCCAGGGCCTCAACCTGGACCGCACCGCCGAGGAGAACGTGACACTCCCGTGGGAGCGGGAGCTCGCCCGCAAGGGCCTGCTGACACGCAAGTTGGTCCGGAAAGTTGCAGGGGCGCAGGCCCGCCGGCTCGACGTCCGCGGCAGCATGGCGCTGCCGGTGAAGTCGATGTCCGGCGGAAACCAGCAGAAGGTCCTCATCGGCAAATGGCTGGTCAAGGATCCGAAGGTCCTCATTATCGACGAACCCACCCGCGGCGTCGACGTCGGCGCCAAGATGGCCATCTACGAGATCATCCGCTCCCTCGCGGCCGAGGGGATGTCCGTCATCGTCGTCTCATCCGAGCTTGACGAGGTCCTGGGCCTCTCGCACCGGGTCCTGGTGATGTCGCAGGGCCGGCAGCGGGGGATTCTCCGCCGGGGAGAAGCCACCCCGGAGACCGTCATGTCGCTGGCCGTGCACTCGTCGGAATCAGCGGCCTCCCCCCTTATTTCCCAGCAGTAGAAAGAGCATCAGCCATGCGAACCACAACGGATCATGCCATCAACCATCGGTCCTCAGGACGCGGCGGCCGGACCCAGGAAGATGCGGGGACTGGCACCTCTCCGGGGCGGGGTACAGGCCCTGGCCTGGCCGGGATTGCCGCCAATGTGCTCCGTCGGGTCCCCGGGCCGCTGATCGGCCTCATCGCGGTGATGATCGCGCTGTCCATCATGTCGCCGTACTTCCTGACGTGGCGCAATCTGTCCAACGTGATCACCCAAAACGCCGATATCGGCATCATGGCAGTCGGTGCGGCCCTGGTCATCCTCATCGGCGGCATCGACCTGTCCGTCGGATCCACGCTGGCCCTGTCGCTCATGACCAGCGCGTGGCTCTACCGCTCCGCCGGCGTTCCCTTCGAACTGTGCGTTGTCCTGGGCCTAACTGTCGGGGCCGCGGTGGGCTTCATCAACGGCGTGCTCTCGACCTACGGCCGCATCCAACCCTTCGTGGCCACCCTCGCCACCATGTCCGCGGCGGCGGGACTGGCGCTCTACCTGACCAACGGCAACCCGATCAACGGGTTCCCGGAGTGGTACCTGGCCATCACCAGCAACGACATCCTCGGGATCCCGCTCGAAGGGGTCATCATGGTGGCCACGTTCCTTATCGCGGCCTACTGGCTCCGGTTCCGCCCTTCCGGCCGCGCGCTCTACGCCATCGGCGGGAACGCCGAAGTGGCGCGGCTCTCCGGCCTTAACGTGACGCGCATCAAGATCGGCGTGTACGTGGTGGCGGGCTTCCTCGCAGCCCTTGCCGGCGTCATCGTCGGCTCCCGGCTTGACTCTGCACAGCCCACGGCGGGAACCGCCGACCTCCTGAATGTTATCGCCGTCGTCGTGATCGGCGGCGCGAGCCTGTCCGGCGGCTCCGGCGGCATGCTGAACACGTTCATCGGCCTCCTGATCATCGGCGTCCTGAACAACGGCATGTCGCTCCTGAACGTCTCCCCGAACCTCCAGCCGGTGGTCATCGGCATCGCGATCATCGTTGCCGTCCTGACCGACCGCGCCAGCCGCTCCCGCCAAGGCGCCTGACGGCGCATCCCCGTTCCGAGAGGACACCATGACCACCGACACCTACGTCGTAGAGCCCATCGAGGAGCTGCTCGCCGAGGCCGATCCCGACCAGACGCTCGCTCCCTGCGGGCTCCGGCAGCTCATCATCGGCCCCGGCGCGCTTGGTGCAGTAGCCGACTCGGTCACCCGGCTCCTGCCTGCTCCACAGCCCGGCAGCGTGCCGCCGCGGGTCTCGCTCCTCGTGGACCGTACCCGGATCGCACGCTCCGGGGAGGACGTCAAAGATCTCATCCAGGCCCAGCTCGCAGCCAGGTTCACTGTCGTGCGCACAGTGCTCGACGACGGGCACGCTGAGCTCCACGTCGTCGACAGCGTCCTCGATGAGGCCGCTGGTGTTGTCCTTGGCGCGGATGCCGTCGTAGCTGTCGGCGGCGGCACCATCAGCGACATCGCGAAGGTCGCGGTCCAGCGCGCAGGCGCCGCAGGCAGTACCCCGGTCCTGGTTTCGGTTCAGACAGCCGCCTCCGTCGACGGGTACACCGACGACGTGTCCGTGGTCCTGCGGGACGGGGTGAAACGCACCATACCCTCATGCTGGCCAGACGCCGTCCTCTCCGATACGGACGTCATCGCCGAGGCGCCGGAAGCCATGAACCGTGCCGGTTTCGGCGAGATGACGTCCATGCTGGTTGCCCCGGCCGACTGGCGGCTGGCTTCCCTCGTGGGCATCGATCCGACGTACAAGCCCAGTGCCGTGCGCCTGCTCGGCATGGTCGGCAAGGACTTGGAGAGCTGGAGTGCAGGGGTCCGGGAGGCCCGGCCCGAGTCGGTAGGCGCCCTCGCGCGCGCCCTTGCATTGCGCGGGATCGTCACAGGTGTAGCCGGGACGACGGCCGTCCTTTCCGGCGTCGAGCACCTGATCAGCCACATGCTTGACCAATACCACGGCGCCCATGATGAACCCATCGGCTTCCACGGCGCCCAGGTGGGGGCCGGTTCAGTGATCGCCGCCAGCGCCTGGGACATGCTGTTCGAGAGGCTGGCTGCCGCGCCCGGCAGCCGGCCGCACCTGGCAGCCCTCGATCACGGACCCGCCAGGCTGAGAGTCCTCGCTGCCTTCGAGCGGGTCGATCCAAGCCTGCGCGTGGCCGAGGAATGCTGGCGCGACTACTCCGCCAAGCTGGATGTTGTGGGGCGCGGGCTGGCCCGGGTAGGAGCGATGCTGGAGGGCTGGGCCGACGTCCGCGGGGAACTTCGGGACCTCGTCCGGCCCGCGGAGTCGATCGCCTCTGCGCTCGCGGGCGCAGGCGCCCCTGTCTCGCTGTCCGGACTTGAGCCTTCCGTTGATGCCGAACTGGGACGGTGGGCGGTCGAGAACTGCGCCCTCATGCGGAACCGCTTCACGGTCGTGGACCTGCTCACGCTCCTCGGATGGTGGGAGGCCGCGGACGTTGACGAGGTGCTGGAGCGCGCCGCCCAGGCCGCTGCAGCTGCGGCCCCGGAAGGGAAGTGAAGCCATGCTGCGCGACTATGTGATCGGCGTCGACTGCTCCACCACGGCCGCCAAAGCCGTCGTCTGGAACGCCCGCGGCGAGGCACTCTCGCAGGCGCGCTGCGCCTTCGGCCTCAGCCAGCCCCGTCCGGGGTGGGGGGAACAGAACGCAGAGGACTGGTGGACCGCCTCCGCTGAAGCGATCCGGCGGGCAGCCCAGACCGTGGACACCTCCCGGATCGGCGCCATCTGCATCACCCATCAGCGCGAGAGCTTCGTGTGCCTCGATGACGAGGGCATCCCGCTCCGGCCGGCCATGCTGTGGCTTGACACCCGTGCCACCGAGGAGGTCTCCACCTTCGGCACGGAAGACGTCCACCGCCTCACCGGCAAGCCCGCCAACCCGACCCCGGCCTGGTACAAGCTCCACTGGCTCCAGGCCCATGAACCTGACACGGTCTCACGCATCGGCAAGGTGGTGGACGTTCATGGGTTCCTGGTTCACCGCCTCACCGGCGCCTGGCTCACTTCCTGGGCCTCGGCGGATCCGCTCGGCCTGGTGGACATGTCCACCTTCGATTACGACGACGGACTGGTCACCGCGGTGGGCCTTGACCGCAGGCAGCTCAGTGAACTCCGGCCGCCCGGCAGCCTCTTGGGCAATCTCACGGACGACGCCGCCGCGCGCCTTGGCCTGCCGTCGGGAGTCGCCGTCGTGGCCGGCGCAGGGGACGGGCAATGCGCACAGTTGGGTGCCGGGGCAACCTCGGGCGGCCGGGCCTACCTTAACCTCGGCAGCGGGATCGTGTCGGGGACGTTCTCCGACCATTATTCCTATGCACGCGAATACCGGACGCTCTCCGCAGCTGTTCCCGGTGCCTATACCCTGGAAACCTTCATCGGCGGAGGCACCATCAACCTGGGCTGGTTCATCGAGAGATTCTCGGGGATCGACGCCCAGAGCCTCGGCCTGGGGCTGAGCCCCGAGCAGGTCCTTGAAACCGCCGCGGCGGCTCTTCCCCCCGGTTCGGAGGGCCTGCTGGCCTTGCCGTACTGGACCGGTGCCCTCACTCCGTACTGGGACCATAACGCGCGCGGTGCGCTGCTGGGCCTCACGGGCATTCATGGCAAGGCACACGTGTACCGGGCACTGCTCGAGGGCCTCGCTTTCGAACAGCGGCTCCTGACCACCGGGGCGGAGAAGGCCCTGGCGGAGCCCGTGGCCGAAGTGATCGCCCTGGGCGGCGGCTCCCGCAGCCCGGTATGGTGCCAGATTATCGCCGACGTCATGCAGCGCAGCGTCTCTGTGGTGCGCGATCCGGAGAGCACCTGCCTTGGTGCGGGGATGCTGGCCGCGGCCGCCGCGGGCATCCACGATTCCGTGGCCTCCGCCGCGAAGGCCATGAGCGGAACAGGGCTGTCCTACCAGCCCCAACCCACCGCGGCCGCAGCGTACGACCGGCTCTACGACGTCTACCGCGATATTTATCCGGCCAACCGGGCTGTCTTCGCCAAGCTCGCGGAGGCAACACGATGACTGCTGCAACGAACCTTACGTCCAGGCCCGTGAGAGCCTACGCCGGCTACCTCTTCGACCTGGACGGCACGATCTACCTGGGCGACGAGTTGCTCCCGGGTGCCGCGGAGCTGGTGCACGGGCTGCGGGACGCCGGACGCGAGACCCTGTTCCTCTCCAATAACCCCACCAAGAACCCGCAGATGTACGCGGACAAGCTGACCCGGCTGGGCCTGCCAACCCCGGTTGACCGGATCGTGAACCCGCTGGTCACGATCGCCGCGTGGCTGCGCAAGGAAGCCCCCGGAGCGGGGGTCTTCGTCATCGGCGAAGAGCCGCTCCAACAGGCCATCCGTTCGGCCGGTTTCCGGGTAACCGAGGATCCCCGGGACATTGACGTCGTCGTCGCGAGCTATGACCGCGGCTTCGACTACCGCAAGCTCCAGATCGCCTTTGACGCCCTCTGGCAGCACCGGCGGGCCCGCCTGGTGGCGACGAACCCGGATGCCTACTGTCCGATGCCGATGGGCCGGGGGGAGCCGGACGCCGCGGCGGTGATCGCCGCGATCGAGGCATGCACTGGAGTGCGGTGCGAGGCCAACGTGGGAAAGCCGGCCGGAGTCATGCTGCAGACAGCGCTGGACGTCCTGGGGCTTTCCGGATCGGACTGCGTCATGGTGGGGGACCGGCTCCAGACAGACATCGCCATGGCGGTGGACGCCGGCATGGATTCGGCCCTCGTCCTCACAGGCGAGGCCACGGCGGAGATGGCGGGGCTGCTGCCCCCTGAGCGGCGGCCGACGGTGGTGCTGCCGCGTATCGATGCACTTCTGGAGCCCTTCCGGGGCTCCTGAACAGGCGAAGCAGGCACTTATGGCGGATCGGGCTCTTGCCAGTTCGGCTACCCATCAATAGAATTAGAATTCATACCTTGAATATTTACTCAGAAAGGAGCCGTGATGGATCTTTCATCGCAGAATTTGCTGGAGATGCAGCGGCGCATGCTGCGGATCCGCCGTTTTGACGAGCGGGCCTCACTCATGGTCAAGCGCGGCAAGATCCCTGGCACCGTGCACACCAGCATCGGGCAGGAGGCCCAGGTTGTCGGTGCCTGCATGGCACTCGGGGACGGGGACTACATGTCCGGTAACCACCGAAGCCACGGCCATCCGATCGGCAAGGGTTCCCCGCTGGGACCGCTCATGGCCGAGCTCGTGGGCAAGGCCACGGGCGTCTGCCAGGGCAAGGGCGGGTCGCTGCACCTGGCCGACTTCGCCGTCGGGAGCCTGGGCGAGTCCGGCATCGTGGGCTCGTCGATTCCGATCGCCACCGGTGCTGCGCTCTCGAGCAAGGTGCTGGGCAACGGCAAAGTGTCCCTTGCGTTCTTCGGCGACGGCGCAGCGAACCAGGGGTGCCTGTACGAGGCCATGAATATCTCCGGCGTGTGGGACCTGCCGGTGGTCTTCCTGTGCGAGAACAACCAGTACGCGCTGTCCACCCCCGCCCACACAGTGACTTCCGGGGTGATCGCGGACCGTGCCGCCGGCTTCGGGATGCCTGGTGTCCGGGTGGAGGACGGCCAGGACGTGCTCGCGGTGTTCGAGGCGGTCACGACGGCCGTCGAACGCGCACGCCGGGGAGAAGGCCCTTCCCTCGTGGAAGTGGTCACGTACCGGTTCAACGAGCACTCCGAGGGGCTGCGTCTTGGCACCGACTACCGCAATGCGGAAGAAAAGGCGGCCTGGGTCGAGCGGGACCCAATTGTGCTGTTCCGGCGGCACCTTGAGAGGGAGGGGATCGCCACAGCGGAGGAACTCGACGCCCTGGAGGCCGAAGTCCTCGCCGAGGTCGACGAGGCCGTGCGGTTCACGGACGAGAGCCCCTACCCCGACCCCAGCGTCGCCTTCAAAGACCTCTACACCGAGCCGATCGGAGCAATCGCATGACTGTCATGAGCTACCTTGGTGCCATCGGCGCCGCCCAGCGCGAGGCCATGGAGGCCGACGATCGGGTCGTCATTATTGGCGAGGACGTCGAAGCCAACGTCTACGGCACCACCGGCGCCGGCAAGTCCCGCAAGGACAAGGGCGACTTCCTGGAGATGTTCGGGGCCAACCGCATCCGCAACACCCCGATCTCCGAGGAAGTCATCGTCGGCGCCGCGATCGGCGCCGCGATGACCGGCCTGCGCCCGATCGTCGACCTGTCGTACTCGAGCTTCCTGTACATGGCGATGGACCAGTTCGTGAACCAGGCCGCCAAGAACCGCTACATGTTCGGCGGCCAGGCGTCCATCCCCGTGGTGTTCCGCTCAGCGATGTTCTACGGGCTAAACACCGGCGCGCACCACTCCGACCGGCCGTACCCGATGTTCATGAACGTCCCCGGGCTGAAGATCATCGTCCCGTCCAACCCGTACGACGCGAAAGGCCTGCTCCGCAGCGCGGTGGATTCCGATGACCCCGTCCTGACCTTCGAAGCCTGCATGCTGTGGGGCAGCAAGGGCGAGGTCCCGGAGGAGGAATACCGCATCCCGTTCGGCCAGGCCAACGTGGCCCGGACCGGCGATGACGTCACCGTCGTCGCGATTTCCAGCGCCGTCCCGGAAGCCCTCGCGGCTGCCGAAACCCTGGCCGGGGAGGGCGTCTCGGTCGAGGTCATCGACCCGCGCACCCTCGTCCCGTTCGACACCGAAGCAGTCATCCGGTCCGTCCAGCGCACCGGCCGGCTGGTCATCGCCGATCCGGCCCACCGCACTTGCTCCGCTGCGGCGGAGATCTCGGCCATCGTGGCCGAGGAGGCCTTCGAGTCCCTCCGGGCCCCCATCATCCGGGTGACCACCCCCGATACCCAGATCCCGTTCAGCCCCGCCCTCGAGAAGCAGCTCTACCCGAACCGGACAAAGATCGAGGACGCCGTCCGCCGTATCACGGGCTTGATGGCGAACACCCTGAACAACGAACTCACATCGCCCGCACCGCGCATGTGACACCCCTAAAGAACACCGAAGCAAGGAGAAAGAACATGGCAAAAGTTGAGGTCCTGCTGCCCCAGTGGGGAATGGGCATGAGCGAAGGCACCATCGCCACCTGGCTGAAGAACGTCGGCGACACCGTAACCGAGGACGAGCCGCTGGCCGAGGTCGAGGCCGAGAAAGTCGAGGAGACCCTCGAGTCCTCCGCCTCCGGCGTCCTGGCCGAAATCGTCGTCCCCGAAGGCGAAACGGTCGATGTCCGAAGCGTGATCGCCTACATCGAGACCGCCTGACGGTCCAGGGCAGGAAAGGGAACGGTTATGCCACAGGTCGATCCACGCCAGATCATCAAGGACGCGTCCGAGGGCTCTTACGCTGTCGGTGCCTTCAATATGCACAACGAGGAGACCACTGAAGCGCTCGTCAAGGCCGCCGAACGCGCCAAGTCTCCGGTTTTCCTCCAGGTGGGCCGGGCCATCGTGCCCCACATGGGGCTCAAGAAGGCCTACGAGATGACGCGCCGCATCGCCGAGGAGTCCGAGGCCGAATATGTGATCCACCTGGACCACGGGCCGTGGGAGGAAGTCTTTGAGGCCATCAAGCTTGGATTCACATCCATCATGTACGACGGCGCCCACCTTCCGTTCGAGGAGAACATCCGCACCACGCGGAAGGTCGTCGAGGTAGCGCACTCCTTCGGCATCCCCGTCGAGGCCGAGCTGGGAAAGATTCCCGACGCCGACCAGCAGGTCGACTGGCAGTCCTACTACACCAATGTTGCCGAAGCCGAGCGTTTCGTTGCGGAGACGGGCGTTGACTTCCTCGCTATTTCCGTGGGGATCGTGCACGGTGTTCCGCTTGCGACAGCGCAGCCCCTGGACATCCAGAGGGTCAAGGAGATCGAGGCCGCCGTGAACATCCCGCTGGTCCTCCATGGCGCCTCAGGCGTCCCGGATGACGAGATCCGGGCTGCCATGGCCGCCGGTGTGCATAAGTTCAATGCAGATACGGACCTGCGCCTGGCGTTCCGTTCAGGCATCGAAGCCGTTTGGTCGCAGGGCGACCGCCAGCTGGAGGACGCGATGGCGGAGGGCCGGGAACGGATGATCCAAGCGACCATCGAGAAGATGGAGCTGTACGGTTGCGCCGGAAAGGCCCGCGGCCTGGTTCAGGCAAAGCGGTGACGGCGATCGAGGAAGAGGGCAGGACTGTCGTCCCGCTCAAGGGAATCAGGCGGACTGCTGCGCGGCGCATGGTGGCCGCGTGGGAGGCCCCTGCTTTCCACCTTGCCGTTGAGGCGGACATGGGGGCTGCGCTCCGCGTGAAGGAGCGCAGCCCCGGCGCCACGGTCACGGATGCCATCCTCGCCGCCTGCGCGGCAGCGCTGCGTGACCACGCCGCCCTGAACGCTCACTACGCCGACGAGACGGTTACCAGGTTCGAGCGCATCAACGTCGGCATGGCCGTCGACACTCCGGCAGGGCTGGTGGTTCCCGTCATCAAGGACGCTGCGTCGCTTGACCTGGCCGGTATGGCGAATGCGCGCCGGGACATCGTCCAGCGCGCCCGCGAGGGCCAGCTCACCATGGACGACGTGACGGACGGTACCTTCACCGTCTCCAACCTGGGCATGATGGGGATCGACGGCTTCGATGCCATCCTCAACGTCCCGCAGGTTGCCATCCTCGCCGTCGGCGCCACGCGCCAGCAGTTCGTGCCGACCGACGACGGGCAGGGTGCCTGGAGGCCCCGCGCGCGGCTCACCCTCACGTGCGACCATCGGGCCATTGACGGTGCCACGGGGGCGCGCTTCCTGGCCGCAGTGCGGGACAGCATCGAATCGAGTTGACCTGAACCCACCTGGGGCAAGGCCACACCGATAGGGAATGGTCAATGGTCCCGGAAGCTGGACAGGACAACTCAGGAGCCTAGGGCTGCGAGGGCCTGAGCACGGTATTGCACCGGTCTCAGGCCCTCGATCTTTTGTGGCTTACGGTGTTGCCGTTACTTCAAGCCGCCAGATTTGATATCCGCAGTTCAGGACATTCGGGGAGACATGGCACTGCCGGCACGGCAACAGGTGTGCCGGCCTTGAGCGTGCTTAACGCTTCTTCGGGAGGAATGACATGCTGCGGACGACCTTTTACGAAGTGCTCGGGGTTGAGCACCCTGTTGTTCAGGCGGGTATGGGACCCTTCGGGAGCGGCGCCGAACTGGCGGCTGCGGTGTCCAACAGCGGAGCCCTGGGAAGCCTGGGCGGCGCGGGCCGGTCACCGGAGGACCTGAGGCACCAATTGTCCGTTCTGCGCACTTTGACCGAGCGTCCTTTTGCGGTCAACTCCACGCAGCCCTGGCTTCAACAGCATCCCGAGTCCTTCGACATCGCTCTTGAGATGCATGCGCCGGTGGTATCGCGCATGAGGGCGCCAAGTTTATCCACCATTCGTCGCACCCAGTACGAGGGCAGCAGCCAAACCCCGGCCATCCGCAATTTTGGCGGCGGGTGCCCAGAGCGCTGTGAAGGTGGACATGTGGGATGACATCTTCGGTAAGCCCGGTGGCGGCGCGTTTGACGTTGTTCCCCGGGCCCTCGAGACGCCGTTCATCGACCACCGCGCGGATGCGGCCCTGGACGCTTCGCGTCTTCGGGGAGAGATTACGTGCGCCGTCCAGCAGCAGATCATGGAGCAGTTCGTCCCGTTCACGGGACAGTCGGCCGGCATGATCGGAAAGATCCTGCCGGCCAGGGTCATAGTCCAACGCTTCATCGAACAGGCCACCACAGCGCTTCAGACCACTTCCCGTATTATCGGCTGACGTCCGCATAAGGACGTAACTCTCCGGGGACCGTGAGCCTTCCCGTCCGTCCGGTATCTCGTCAACCGCACCAATAAATGGCCAACCGGTCCCATTGCCCGGGTATGACGTCGCCGGAGGCGATCCAGCGTTGTGAAATCCTGGTGTACTCGGCGCACAAAAACTGCTCCCCGGGAGCCGGACTGGGTTTCTCAGTCCACGACGTCCGGGGAGCAGTTCGTCAGGCCGGGGGTTTCCCCGGTTCCAGGCGCCCGCGCGTGTTCAGCCCAGGCGGGAAACGACTTCCTTCACCAAGGGCCAGACGCGGGTCACCGAAGTGTGGTTGACGGTCTCCTTGGGGGAGTGGAGATCATGAAGTTCCGTGCCGATCGAGATGATATCCAGCCCGGGGATCTTCTGGCTGAACATGCCAAGTTCGAGGCTGCACTGGGAGACGTGGACTTCGGCGTCGTGGCCCATCACGTCGCGGAATGCCCCGCGGGCCACGCTCAGCAGCGGCGAGTCCGGACGATAGGGGAATTCCGCTGCGTCAAGGCCATACTCTTCGACTGCCACTCCGCCGCCGGCGAGTGCGGCGAGCGCACGGACACGGTCCAGGATCTCGTGTTTGCGGGAAGTTACCGCCGCGGTGATCGTGGACATGAGCCGGGCGCCGTTAGCAGTGGTGCGCACCGTGCCCAGGTTGTTGGAGCTCTCGACGATTCCCGGAACCGTGAGGCTCCAGCTGAGCACGCCGTTCGGGATGAGTGCCGTCAAGCGGGCGAAGCGTGCCGCCGCTGCGGGGGAGAAGACCCGGTCCGGAGTCTCGGCCGGCACCAGCTCAAGGCGCAGGCCGGGCTCAGCCTCTCGGTATTCATTCTGCAGCACACCCTCGAGCTCCAAAATGACCTTGCGCACGCCGTCCGCGTCCTCTGGCCGCACGAGCAGGGTGCTTTGGGCGTCCGCGGGGATTGCGTTGTTCTGGGCACCGCCGTGGGGGTCGGAGATCCGCACGTCATACTGGGAGAGTATGGCGTTGAGAGCCCGGGCGAGGACCAAGACGGCGTTGGCGCGCTCAAGGTGGATGTCGAACTCGCAATGCCCGCCGGACAGGCCGCGGACCTTAAGCTGCATCGCATCCAAATGCGTGGAGGGAGCGGACTCCCATTCCGCGGGGATGTCCACGGTAAAGGTTATGTCTCCGCTGCAGCCGGCGAGGATCTCCTTGTCGGTGATCCAGTTGAAGTCGATCATCCGCTTGCCGGACAATTTCGAGGTGTCGAATCCGGCGGCCCCGACCTTTCCCTTTTCCTCCATCGCGGTCAGAACCGCTTCAAGGGGAGGATGCGGGATGTCCGTTGAGTCCAGCAGGGCCAGGATGTAGGAAACGCCGATGCCGTTGTCCGCGCCCAGGGACGTGCCGTTCGCCGTGACGAAGTCACCCTCGATGAGGAGTTCGATCGGGTCGCGTTCGAAGTCGTGCACCACTCCGTCCTCCTTCTCGCACACCATGTCCAGGTGTCCGTGGAGGATGAGCGGCGGCGCGTCCTCCAGCCCGAGCTGGCCGGGCTTGCGGACCAGGACGCAGTGCAGATCGTCTTGGGTGGCTTCCAGGCCGCGGTCCCGGGCGAAGCCGACGACCCAGTCGGCGACCTCTTTCTCGTTGCCCGAGCCGCGGGGAATGCCGGCAAGGGTCTCAAAGAAGGAGAACACCTCCTGCGGCTGGAGTGATTTGAGAACTGACATGGGGTGTGTACCTTTCGGAAAGGGAAGGGAAGTCCCTCGCGGCGTTGCGGAGGACGGGAACAAGACGTGTGGTGGTGGCCAGTGCTATTTGACCACTTCGTTGTGGCCTCGGCCCATAGTCAGTGCCACGGCGGCGATGATCACCAGGCCGTAGACCAGGCTCTGCGCCTGGGGTGTGACGCCGACGGCGGCGGCGCCGATGGGCACGAGCGCGACGGTCAGGGCGCCGAAGATGATGTTGATCGGGTTTGTGATACCGCCGGTGATGGCGGTGCCGCCAACAATGGCTGCGGCGATGCCCGGCAGCAGGAGGTCGCTTCCCAGGCCGAAGGACGACGCCGCCCCGGCTTGCGCAATGACGAGCATGCCGGCGAGGCCGGCCAGAAGGCCGGAGAGAGCGAAGGCCAGCACTTTGAACCAGCGGGTCCGCAGGCCCGAGAACAATGCACCCTTCTCGTTGAGTCCCACGGCTGTCATGCCTTCACCGGCCCGGGTAAACCGGAGGAAGGCCCACAGGCCCACCGCCATTAGCACACCGACCCAGAAGGCCAGCGGCAGGCCGGCAAAAGCGGTCCCGAACAGGGGAGCGAGGAGTTGGCCGTTCGCCGTGGCATACACGGTGGTCGCATTGCTGATCACCAGTGAAGCTGCCTGCAGGATGCCGAGCGTGCCGAGCGTCAGGGCAAAGGAAGGGATCTGGCCGAACGCAACCAGGAAACCGTTGGCGGCCCCAATGAGGGTCACGACGCCGAGGGTGACGACGGGTGCCGCGGGACCGAGGGGCCCAAGAGTCTGAGCGAGGATGATCGCCGCGAAGATCACGATCGCTGCATTTGACAGGTCGATCGAACCCACATGGAGCACCATGGCCTGCCCCAACGCAACCAGGAGGATGGTCGCGGCCTGGACGGCAAGGATTGCCATGCCGCCACCGGTCAGGAATGCCGGACGGAGGATGGCCACGAGGGCGAACAGGGCAAGGAATACCGCGAAGGGCCCGGCGGTGAACCACAGATTCCGTGGCGGGCGGCGTGCGGACTTCGTCTTGCCGTCGGCGGCGGCCGGCGCTGTGGCCGGATGCTCGAGAAGGGCTTTCTTTGACATGGGATTCACACCATCTTTTCAAGCAGGTCGAGGGAAGTCGGGCTGTCGACCGAGAGGTCGAAGCGGGCGGTGATTTCGCCGTCGCGCATCACGATGATCTCGTCCGCCATCTCGAGGGCCTCCTCGAGCGTGTCGGGCAGCAGGATCACGGCGGCGCCGTCCTCCTGGGCGGCACGGATCTGGTCGTTCACCGTTTGCGAAGCTCCCGGGTCGAGGCCGCGGAGCGGGTGGTCAAGGATCAGGACGCTAAGCTCCTCAGCGCGCAGCCACTTGGCCATGACCACCTTTTGCTGGTTGCCGCCGGAGAAGCGGCCAAGGGGCAGGCGGGGGTCGCGGGGCCGGATGTCGAGGCGCTCGAACCATTCCTCGGCGGCCTTCATACGGGCCTTGCGCCGCAGGAACGGGCCCCTGGCTGCCTCGCGCGGATGGACCAGGGTGAGGTTTTCGGCCGCGCTCAGGCCGCCGACCATGCCCTCGACTTTCCGTTCGGAGGGGATGTAGGCCAGTCCGTTCCGTACGGCCCGGCGCATCGACCAGCCCTGGACGGCTCCGCCGGCAACCTCGAGGGTGCCGGAGTCGAACGGCTCGGCTCCAAAGAGGGCCCGGCAAACGGATTCGCGCCCGGAGCCCATGGCGCCCACGATGGCTAGGGACCGCCCAGGAGAGACGGCGAACGAAACGTCCTTGAATTGCCCCTTACGGCTCAGGCCCTTGGCCTCGACGGCCGCGACGGCGCCCGCGGCGTTGCCGCCCTTGCGCACCCGCGCCCGTGATTCCTGTCCGATCATGAGGCGGAAGAGGTCATCTTCGCTGACTTCCTCCCGCCGCACGTCTGCCACGACTTCGCCGTGCCGCATCACCACTACGCGGTCGCAGATCCGGAGGACTTCGTCGAGCCGGTGGGAGACGAACAGCACCGAACCGATTTCCCGCAGGGAGCGGATCTCGCGCTCAAGGATCGCCGTTTCGTTGCGCTCCAGCACTGAGGTGGGCTCGTCGAGGATCACCAGCGGTGCTGCGTGGATGGCCTCGTCCACTCGTAGTGCCCGGGCGATTTCGACCATCTGGCGGTCCACGAAGGAGAGGTCGCTGACCGTGGTGCGAGGGTCGATGTTGGAGCCAACACGGGCCAGGATGGCGGCTGCCTCCGCATTGAGGCGCTTCCAGCGGTAGAACCCGTAACTCGTGGCCGCGTCCTTGGAGGACAGGGCATTCATCGCGATGTTTTCAGCGACGGACAGGTTAGACAGGAGCGACTGCTCCTGGTGCACGACGCCGATGCCCGCGGCAACGGCGTCCTGCGGCCTGCGGAACTTGACCGGCCGGCCGGCTGCCTCGATGACTCCGGAATCCGGCTGGTGCAGCCCGGTCAGGATCTTCAGCAGGGTGGATTTGCCGGCGCCGTTTTCACCGATCAGCCCGACCACTTCATGGCGCGGGATCTCGAGGGAGACATTCTTGACCGCGTGGGTCGTGCCGAAGGATTTCGAAATGTCGGTCAGCTTGAGTGCCGGGGTTTCGACGCCGGTGCGGGGCGCCAGGGAAGCGTTGGTCATTTTACGATCCTCAGTCTGCTGCGGTGCGGCCAGGTAGCCACGAGGACGGCCGCGATCAGGACGGTTCCGGAGACGGCGGATTGGATATTCGGGCTGACCCCGCTGAGGATGAGCCCGTTGTTGAGGACGGTCAGCATGAGCACACCGATCGCGGTGCGGAGGATGCCGCCCTTACCGCCGCCAAGGGACGTGCCGCCGATCACCACGGCTGCGATGGTCAGGAAGAGCGTCCCCACGCCCACGGTGGCCGATCCTGCACCGAGTTTGAGGGCTGCCAACACGCCGGCGGCGGCGCTGCAGGCGCCGGCGACAACGAAGACGTAGAGCTTGTACCTGAGCACCGGAATGCCGTTGCCCTTGGAGATCTCCTCGCTGTCGCCGATCGCGTAGGCGAAGCGACCCAGCCGCGTGAAACGGGCCACGAACATCCCCGCCAGGACGAAGGCGGCGGCGAGCAGGAATGAGTTGGGCAACCCGAAGGTGAGGGTGGACGGCCAGCCCTTGATGCCGCCGTCGGGCAGGAAGGGAATGGACTTGTCACCGAAGAGCACAGTGGCGATTCCAAGGCCCACGAACCAGACGCCCAGTGTGACGATGAACGAGGGAACCTTGAGGCGCGTGTGCACCAGGCCGCTCAGGAGGCCGAGGCCCACGCCTACGGCGAGCGCCGCAACAATGGCCCAGGGCCCCAGGTCCGCGCTTCCGCGGCTGTTGGCCGTCATCAGGACGAAGGTCATGCCTGCTGCGCCCATCACGCCCTCTACAGAGAGGTCAATCGAACCGGTCAAGATGACCAGGGTTGCGCCGACGCCGATGATCAACGGAAGGGACGCGTGGTCCAGGATGGTCCGCAGGTTCTCCGGCGTCAGGAACGTCGCGGGGTTCAGCGCCGCGAAAACGGCGATCAGTCCGACCAGGGCAAGCACTTCGCCGAGGTTTTTGGCCTCGAACCGGCGGCCTGTCCGGAGGGGTGGCTGTGATGGGGCGGGTGCCTCGAGGAGGCCCGTCCCGGTGTCCTTGTGTGTCATTACTTTCACCTGTCGTGGTTGCTCCGGTGGGGCGGCTCCGGACCCGTCTGTGCGGTGTCCGGAGCCGCCGTTTGCGGTCCGTTAGGGCAGCTTCTCCGGGCCGCCGGAGACCAGCGGCACGGGCTCGGTGTCCCAGGGGCCGTTTTCGATCAGATCGTCCATCCAGCCGTCGATATCGCCGTCGTACTTGGTGAATTCGGCGTGGTTGTCCGGGGTGACGCAGCTCAGCTTGAACAGGCTGTTGCGCTTCTCCTTGGGCAATTCCGATGGCTTGATCTCACCGGTGGCTGCGAGGTAGGAGGTGTAGAGCCCGATCGCGGCGGCCATGAATCCGCGGTGGAAGGTCTCGCCGGCGATGGCGCCGTTGCCCATGTTCTCCTTCATCATGTCGACGACCGGCGGGTACAGGCCGTCGGAAGCGAACTTGACATCGTTGATCCGGCCCGCATCCTTCACCGCCTGGACGGCGCCGATGATCATGCCGTCATCTGCAGCCCACACGCCGTCGATCTTGTCGCCGTACTTTGCGAGGAGGTTCTGGGTCTCCTTGAGCCCCAGCTGCGGGTCCCAGTTGGCCGGGCGCGTTTCGAGCAGCTTCACGTCCGGGTACGCCTTGAGCGCGTCCTGCAGGCCGGCCACGCGGGTCTGGCTGGTGGTGCTGTCGAGCACGCCCGCGAGGGCCACGATGTTGCCCTTGCCGCCGATGCTGTCGGCGAGCGCCTTGGCCGTGCACTGGCCGCTCTCGACCCCGGAGTGCTTCTGGAAGGCGACGAAGTTGTCACCCTGGTCCCACGGTTCGAAGTTGTCCGGCTTGTTCCACCAGACCGTTGCGTAGCCGCCCGCGGCCTTCACTGCGTTGACGATGGGCGGGGCGTCCGAGCTGGCGACGGTGTTGACCATCAGCGCGACCTTCTTGCCCTGCGCCAGGATGGCCTGGATCTTGGAGATCTCGGTCTGCGAGCTTCCCTCGGAGTCGACGATCTCGAGCGGCACGTCGAGCTTCTTGGACAGAGCCTTCGCACCCTCGATCATCGAGGCCATATAGGGGTTGGTGGTGTTGATGACGGAGGCAACGAGGACGATGTCCTTCTTGTCGATCGGCTGCTGGGAGGCGGCCGTGGTCGACGAGCAGGCGGTGGTGGCCATCAGGCCGGCCACGAGCCCGAACGCCGCTATGCGGCGCCGGACGAGTTTCTTGAGGTGCATCAAAGACTCCTTTGTGAGAGACGACCTGGAGCAAGTACAGTTTCGGAATCGCATATATATTCATCTACTGCATTAGCATGCTATCGAGTGTGCTTCATCTCACAGCAGCCTGTCAAGGGGCCATGAAGGGCGGCCTTTAACGCAGTGTGGGGAGCCTGCCGGGCAGGCTCCCCACGACGCGTCATGGTGCGGTCAGCGGAAGGTGCGGAAGAAAGTCCTCACGTCGTCCACGTAGGTGTCGGGCACCTCAAGCGGGGCGAAGTGGCCCCCCTCGTCGTGCACTCGGTACTGCTGGAGGTTGAAGTACTTCTCCGTCCAGGTCCGGGGCGGCTTGTAGATCTCGCCGGGGTAGATGCCCACTGCCGTGGGGGCGCCGACGACGGGAAACCTGTCATGAGACGGTGACCAGGGGTTCCCCCGGCACTCCCAGTAGTAACGGGAGGACGTGCCCCCGGTGTTGGTGAGGAAGTACACCGCGGCGGTGGTGACCAGGTCTTCCTTGGGCCATACGCGTTCAAAGGCTTCGGTGCCGTGGCCGCGCTCCTCCAGGCCCCAGAAGTAGCGCTTCTCGGTGATCCAGGCCAGCTGGGCTGCGGGGGAGTCCGCAACGAGCGCAGCCAGGGTCTGGGGCTTTGTCAGCTGGATTTCGCCGTAACCGCTCTCCTTTTGGACAAAGAGCTTGCCGCGTTCGAACCAGCCCTTCTCGTCGGAGTCGTTGTACTCGCTCTCATCTGGCAGCCCGAGGAAGGGGTCGTATTTCACGCCGGGAGGCGCATCCGGGTGTTCGGCAAGGTAGTGGCTCATCTGGGCCGGGAAGTGCGTGTAGACGCCGTAGACGTCCTGCTCGTACTTGTGGCCGTGCTGCTGCGCGATCAGGGCGCCCCAGTCGCCTCCGGCCGTGGCGTACTTCTCATAGCCCAGCACGTCCTTCATGAGGGCGTTCTCCAGGTCCGCCGTCCGCCACCAGTTCCAGCCCGGTTCGGTCAGCGGCGAAGAGAAGCCATAGCCCGGGAGCGAGATGAGGACGACGTCGAAGGCGTCCGCCGGGTCGCCGCCGTAGCTCGCCGGGTCGGAGAGCGGCCCGATGACCTTGCGCAGGTCCCAAAAGGTCCAGGGCCAACCGTGGTGGATGAGCAGCGGCATGGGGTTGGGCCCCTTGCCCTTGACGTGGATGAAGTGGAGCGGAACGCCCATCAGCTCCGTCTTGAAGTGCGGCAGTTCGTTCATGCGCCGCTCGACGTCCCGCCAGTCGTATTCGTTGATCCAGTAATCGACGAGCTGCTTGTGGTAGTCGGTGTTGTAGCCGTACCGCCAGTCGTCGTTGGCGAAGTCCACCGGATACCTCGTGCGGCGGAGCCGCTCGTTCATATCCTTGAGGTCCTCATCCGGGATCGAGATGGTGAAGGGGGTGACCCCGCCTTCGTTGTGCGCAGCCATTGCGCCTCCTCGTGAAATAGATGGTTGGATTTGCCGTGCTCAGGTGATGTTGTAGAGGGCCCGCGCCTCTTCATGGGTTGCGATGGGCCGGCCTACCTCCCGGGCGATCTCCTGGGCCTGCTGGAGGAGTTCGAGGTTGGTGGGATTGCGGGCGGGATCATAGAAGAGCTCAAGGCCGGTCTTAATGTGGCCGCCCAGTTCGATGGCCCGGCGCAGGATGGCGGTGTCGTCGAGGGCGCCCTGCCCCCAGATCGAGATGTACCAGGGGTGCTTGACCTTTGCTTCCTCGATCATGGTGAGGTAGTAGTACAGGCTCTCGAGGCTGGGTTTCATCCCGTTCGTGCCGATAGGTTCCATGGCGGTGAGTCCGTAGTCGCCGATGAGGTAGAAGTCCCACATGGATCCCTGGGTCGAGAGGCCCCGGTTGACGTAGTGCATCGCGTGGCGCAGATGGCCCGGCTCGTACACACCGAACACCATAGCCAGGTCCCTTTCGCGGAACATTTTGACCTGGCTTGCCACGCGCTGGTAGTTGAATCCGAATTCCGGGCCGGAGAGGTAGCCTTCCTCGTCTTCGTCGACGGCGAACAGGGTCAGGCCGGTGTCGACGCAGCCGATGCGCACATTGCCGCCTTCGTACAGGTGCGGCACGTGCTCGAGGCCGTTTTCATGCGGCAGTAGCCGGAGGTTGTTGCAGGTAGTGGGATACCACGTGATGTCCGGGTGCTTCTCGAGGACCCGGTCCCAGGTGCGCATGTAGTCCTTGTAGGCGTTCTCCCCGAGGAGGTCGAAGCTCGTGTTGTGAGCATGGATTGCTCCTGCACCTGCCTCCCAGCACCTGATCGCGTCCTCCGCGATCTCCTCGTAGGTGATGGGCGTGTTCGGGTTCATCTCCTTCGTGCGGATGCCATTGATGTGGGACTCGATCACGACGGGGTAGTCCCAGTTCGGCTTCATATCGGCATATTTGTCAAGGCGGGTGGGCACGGCTAACTCCTGACGGACGGCGTGGCGGCGCCGATTCAGCGGCAGAAGCCGGATTAATGAATCGTTATGCGCACGTCAATTGAATATGCAATCGATCATGGGACGTGCGTCACAGTCTTGTCAATAGCTGCCCGGTGCTTTCGGCGCCTCAGGCTTTTGACGCCGACATGCGGCGCCGGGTATTGCCCTTGGCGGGAGGTGTTTCCCGTGCCCCCTGCAGCGCGGCGGGAGCTGAATCGACCAGGAACTGGGCGGTTGCAGAATCGGTCACGAGCGTGTCGACCCATCCGCCCGCGACCGCTGCCCTGATGGCACGGTGCTTGCGGGTCCCGCCGGCGACGGCCCACCGGTGGCGGGCACTCTTGAGCTGCTCCCGGGTGATGCCTACCACCAGGTCCTCGAGCTCGGAGTCGATCGGATTCCCGTCAGCGTCCAGGAAATGCAGGCATACCTCTCCTACCGCCCCCAGCTCGCGAACATGGGCGTATTGCTCGTCCGTGAAGAAATTGTCGCCCGGCCGGAGGTCGGGGTCGATCTCGTCGGCGCCGATGCCCACCAGTGCCAGGTCCACGGAGTCGAGCATCTCAAGCGCCTTCTGGGCGTGCGGGTCACGGCTGAGCAGAAGGTCCTTCATCTCAGGGCTCGCTGCCACGCCCGGCGTCCGAAGGAAGACGGGTTGTGCGCCGGTGAGTGCCGCGAACTGCTGGGTGGACCTCGCTGTGTCGTGCTGCAGTGCGGGCGGGCCGAGGTCGCCCAGCGTCTCGATGACGTGCTTGCAGCGCGTGCGCATCGGAAGCATGACGTCGATCATGAGGCGCATCGTCTTGCTCCATGAGGTGAGCGCAATCGTGTGCACTTCGAACGCAACGTCGTGGAGGAGGGCGGCCATGGTGTGGGCCAGATCCTTGCCCAGCTCCGTCTCGTCATCGCTCACTGCGTCGACAATGTGGACTTCACTGAGCCCGTAGATCGACTCGATGCGCTCCTCAAGTTCGGCGTGAACATGCTGCGGAACAGCGACGACCGTGCGTACGATCGAGGCATCCTCCGCCTGGGCCAAAAGCCGGGAAACCCGGGACTGTGAGATCTGAAGCCGCTTGGCGATGTCCGTCTGGCGCATCTCGTGCGTATGGTATAGACGCGCGACCTTGATCATTAGCCGTTGCCCGTCGACATCGGTCATTGGCCAGCTCCTTTCGTTCCATTCCCATCCTAGGTCCCCCTTGACACGCAGACCCGGGGATTGGAAACTCGTAAATGGAAATGCAGATGATAAATATTTATTCTACAGCGCTGTGGAAGAGGAAGGAAGCGGCAATGGAGGAGTACACCACCCCTTTTGACGTCGTCGTCGTCGGAGCAGGCATTAATGGCCTGGGGATCGCCCGCGATGCGGCCGTCAGGGGCCTGCGGGTCGTCCTGTTGGAGCAGGACGACATCTGCAGCGGAGTCTCCGCGTGGTCGGGCCGGCTTGTCCACGGTGGGCTTCGGTACCTTGAGCACCGTGACTTCGCGCTCGTGCGCGAATCGCTGCGGGAACGGGAGCTCCTGTTCCGCCTCGCGCCCCATCTCGTCAAGCCGCTGCGGCTCATCATGCCGCTGAGCTCGCACAGCCGCCGGCCGGCCTGGCTTATCCGGATCGGCATGTTCCTCTATGATGCACTGTCCTTCGACAAGAAGACCCAGGGACACGAAGTCCTCGACCGCAATGCGATCCTGCGCCGCTTCCCGGGCATCTCGCCCGATGGTCTCCGCGGCGCAGTTGTGTTCACGGACGGCCAGGTGGAGTACGCCGAACGCCTCTGCACCGAGGTGGCCATCGCGGCTGCGGGCGCTGGCGCCGTGATCCGGACGAAGGCGCGGGTGGAAGAGCCCCTCCTCGAGGGAGGGCGGGTGGTGGGGGTGCGCTACCGGGACACCCTGACCGATGAAATGCACGAGGTCCGCGCACCGATCGTCCTCAACGTCGCCGGCCCCTGGATCGACCGGATCTTCCGGCGGGGCGCGCCTGAGCAGCCCCGCCTTAACGGGGGCACAAAGGGCAGCCACCTGATCGTGGACCGCTTCCCCGGAGCCCCGGACGACGTGGTCTACTACGAGTCCAAGAAAGACGGCCGCCTCGTCCTCGTGATTCCGTGGATGGGCCGGTACCTGATTGGAACCACGGACCTCCGTTTCGACGCCGATCCCGGCGAGGCGCGCTGCGACGCCGACGAGATGGACTACCTGCTCGGGGAGGTGAACGAACTCATTCCGGGTGCCCACCTGACGCCGAAAGACGTCCTCTTCACCTACTCCGGCGTCCGCCCGCTGCCGTACGCGCCTGATGTCGAAGAGTGGGAGATTCCCCGGAGCCATGTCCTCCACGACCACGCCCCGGATCTCCCCGGCCTCATCACGGTGGTGGGCGGGAAGCTCACCACCTACCGGCAGCTTGCCGAGGACGCGGTGAATGACGCCTTCAAGCGGCTCGGGCGAAAGAGCCCGAAGTGCGTCACGGCGAACCTTCCCCTGCCTGGCGCGGCCGGGGATTTCGAGGAGGTGCGCCTCGCCCTCCGCGGGAAAGGATTGGCGGGCAAGACGGTCGACCGGCTCCTCGCCCTCTACGGGACACGTGCGCTCGACGTCGTCGCGCAGGCGGGCGGGAACGTCGTCGGCCTTCCCGTTCTGGATCCCGGGACGGGCGCACTCGAGGCCGAGATTCTCCTGGCGGTACGGTATGAGTTCGCAAAGACGCTCACGGACGTCCTTGCCCGCCGGATGCTGTTGGCGTTCGAGCCCGGGCATGGCCTCGACGCGGCCGGGCGGGCCGCTGCCGTCATGGGCGCCGAATGCGGCTGGGACGAGGACCGGCAGGCAGCAGAAATCCGTGGCTACCGCGAGTGGCTGGAACGGCTCGCCGTCCCCACCCGCGCCGCGGAGGACCGGCCCGCAGTAAAGGGTTCCACGCCGTGAGCCCCCGGTACGTCCTGGCACTCGACGAAGGGTCGACGAGCGCACGCGCGGTCCTCGTCTCCCTTGAGGGCAGGATCGTAGCGGAGGCCCGCCATCCGGTTACCCCCCTGTTTCCGAAGCCGCGGTGGGTCGAACTCGATCCCATGGCGCTGTGGGAGGCCCAGCGGAACAGCATGCAGGCCGTCATGGCGAAGATCGGAGCGACCACCGATGATCTCGCCGCGGTTGGCATCACTACCCATCGGGAATCCTGCCTCCTGTGGGATCGGCGGACCGGCGAGCCTGTCCACAACGCCATCATGTGGATGTCCAAGCAGACGGACGCGATCGTGCAGCGGTGGCGGATGGACGGCCTGGACTACGAGTTCCGGCAGCGGACAGGCCTGTTCAACGACTCGTTCTTCAGTGCCGCCAAGCTGGCGTGGGTTCTTGAGAACGTCCCGGGCGTGCAGGAGCGCGCCGGGCGGGGCGAACTTGCGGCCGGGACGGTGGACACGTGGCTGCTGTGGCAGCTGACCGGTGGCCGTTCGCATTTCACGGACCACAGCGAGGCGTCCCGGACGGCGCTCTTCTCCCTGGAGACCCTGGACTGGGACGAGAAGCTCATCGAGGCCTGCGGCATCCCCGCACGCCTGCTGCCCTCTGCGCTCCCGT
Organism: Pseudarthrobacter sp. GA104; assembly: GCF_009741265.1. GTDB lineage: Bacteria > Actinomycetota > Actinomycetes > Actinomycetales > Micrococcaceae > Arthrobacter. The sequence continues at coordinate 1,104,385 of NZ_WOWL01000001.1, read as the reverse complement.
CCGACTCCCACTTCGGTGACATGCGGCCCGCCGACGTAGGCCTTCCGGGGACGTCCAGCGTGCCCGTCACGGCCATCATGGGCGACCAGCAGGCCGGAATGTTCGGGCAGGCGTGCTTCGGGACCGGATCCGTGAAGAACACCTACGGTACGGCGGGCGTGCTCACGGCCAACAGCGGTCCGACGCCGGCCATCCTGGACGGCCTCACCGCGAGCGTGGGTTGGACGGCAGGGGGAGCCACCGCCTACGAGATCGAGGGCGTCGTCTTCCACTGCGGCCAGACGCTGCAGTGGATGCGGGAACGCCTGGGTATCCTGACCGCCGAGACCGACCTGGAGGAACTGGGACGCCGGGTGGAGGACACCGGGGGTGTCTACATCGTGCCCGCCTTCGCGGGCCTGTGCGCACCGCACTGGTCGAGGGACAGCAAAGCGAGCATCGTCGGACTCACGCTGGAGAGCAGCGCTGAGCACATCGTTCGCGCAGGCATCGAGGCCATGGCCTACCAGACACGGGACAACATTGACGTGCTCGTGGCTGGGGGAAACCCGGTTCCCGAGCTCAAGGTGGACGGCGGCGCGGCGCGCAGCAACCTCCTGTGCCAGTTCCAGGCGGACATTCTCGGCATCCCGGTACTCCGCCCTACCGAACTCGAGCGCACAGCGCTGGGCGTCGCGCACCTCGCCGGCATGGGCGCCGGCCTCTGGAGCCGCGACGACCTGGAGACCGGGTGGCAGATCGACCGGGTGTTCGAACCGGTGATGGCCGCGGACCGGCGTGAGGAGCTCTACGCCGGATGGTGCGACGCTGTGAGGACGGTGACGGGGCGCAATCCTGGTCCCGGAGCGACGTGACGGACGCGCACCCGCCTTTCGGCTCCGGCGCCGTCCGCCCGGTGCGCGACCCGCGGCCGCGACCCGGCTGCGAGGATATGGATTTCATCGCCAACAGCCTTGCCTCCCTTCCCGGTGCCGCCGGCGGAGAACTCAACTTTTCCCGGCCGCTCTCCACGGCAGCCTTCAGCCGACGTGACTCCATCGGCGCCGGCTACCGGGAAGCATGCGCGGTCCTGGCGGCGCGCGGCTATGCGCCAATCATCAGGCCGGTAGGTGGGCACCTCGCGGTATACGGCCCCGGAGACCTCGTGGTCCACCTCTGGGCACCACACCCGGACGCCCGGTCATCGATCCGTGAGCGGTTCGAGGCATTCGGCGAGGCCGCCGCGTTGGCTCTGCGGGGGCTTGGGGTGGACGCCCGGGTAGGGGCGGTACCCGGCGAATACTGCACCGGGGAGTTCAGCGTCAACGACGCCGGCCGCGCCAAGCTGGTCGGGACAGGGCAGCGCCTCACGAAGCACGGCTACCTGTTCAGCGCCGTCGTCATGGTCGAGGACGCAGGTCAGGCGCGGACGGCCCTGGGAGAGGCATATTCGCTCATGGGGCTCGACTTCCGCCCCGAATCCGTGGGCTGCGTCGCAGATGCAGTACCCGGGGCCACCGTCGAAGACGTCCGCGAAGCCCTGGTCGGCACCCTCATGCCAATGCTCCAGGCCAGTGCACCCCCGGCCACCTCCAGCCCACAGCGTGCCGCGCCACGCACCCCCTTCACTCCCGTTCGTCCTACAGCCTGTCAGGAGCCTCCCGTGTCCACTGACCACCCCGTCCGCGCCACTGTCCGAGCCCTGGCGGACCATCCGCAGGCGCGTGTCCTCATCGTGGGAGGGGGCATCAACGGCGTTGGCACGTTCCGTGACCTTGCGCTGCAGGGCGTCGACGTGGCGCTCGTGGAGCGCGGCGATTTCTGCCAGGGCGCCTCCGGGGCCTCATCCCACATGATCCATGGCGGAATCCGGTACCTTGAGAACGGCGAATTCCGGCTGGTGCATGAGTCGGTTGTCGAGCGGAACAGGCTCCTGCGCATCGCGCCGCACTACGTCAAGCCGCTGGAGACCACCATCCCGGTGTTCTCCACATTCTCCGGGCTGTTGAACGCCCCGCTGCGCTTCTTCACGCACCGTTCCGGCAAACCGCAGGAACGCGGGGCCCTCCTGGTGAAGGTGGGCCTGAGCCTCTACGACGCGTTCTCCCGCCGCGGCGGGACCGTGCCGCGGCACCGGTTCGTCGGACGCAAGCGGTCCCTGGCGGAGCTGCCGGCCCTGCGGGCGGACGTCAAGTACACGGCGACGTACTTCGACGCTTCGGTGCATGATCCCGAGCGGCTCACCCTGGACGTGCTCCGGGACGGGCTTGAGGCGGGGTCGCATGCGCGTGCTGCCAACTATGTGTCCCTCGTCGGGGCGGACGACGGCGGCGCCCGGCTCCGCGATGAGCTCACCGGGGAGGAATTCGCCTTCACCGCGGACGTCGTGGTGAACATGACCGGCGCCTGGGTGGACAACACGAACGGTGCCCTCGGCTCGCCGTCGCGGTTCATGGGAGGGACCAAGGGCTCGCACATCGTCTTGGACAACCCCGGGCTGCTGGCCGCCACCGGCGGACGGGAGATCTTCTTCGAGCACAGCGACGGACGGATTGTCCTCATCTACCCCATAGGCGACCGCGTGCTGGTAGGCACCACCGACGTGGACGCGGGGGAGGACCTCGAGCCCGTCTGCACGGACGCGGAAGTCCAGTATTTCTTCGACCTCATCCGCCATGTGTTTCCCGCCGTGGCGGTGGATCGGAAGGACATCGTGTACACGTTCTCCGGCGTCCGGCCGCTGCCGCGCCATGATGACACCGCCCCGGGTTTCGTGTCCCGCGACTACCGCATTGAACGGTCAGTGTTCCCGGGCACCGACCGGCCGGTGCTGAGCGTGGTCGGCGGGAAGTGGACCACCTTCCGTGCATTGTCCGAGCATGTGGCCGATGATGTCCTCTCCTTGCTGGGGCGGGGCCGCTCCGCGAACACCGCGGATCTTCCGATCGGGGGAGGACGGGGCTACCCCGTGGACCGGGCCGGCATGGAGACCTGGGTCGCCGGGCACACCGGGCCGGGGGCGGACGGCCAACGGGTCCGGACCCTGCTCGCCCGCTATGGCACCCGCGCCGCGGAGGTCCTGGCGTTCCTTGCCCAAGGACAGGACGCCCCGCTGCAGAGCACCGCCGAGCTGAGCGTCCGTGAGCTGGCCTGGATGGCCAAGCACGAGCATGTAGCCCACGTCGCCGATGTCCTTGTCCGGCGGACCAGCCTGGCTTTCCGCGGCCTGGTCACCGCAGAACTCGCCCACGAGGTAGCCTCGCACCTGGCGCCCTGCCTCGGCTGGGACACCCACCAGATTCAGCACGAGGCGCAGGCAGCGTTGTCGCTGCTCGCTCAACGCCACCGAGCCGGCACAGCAATCTCGGGGGTGCTGCAATGACATTGACACCTGAAGGCCGGAAGCTTTTGCGCGTTGAACAGCGCAACTCGGCTGTCCCGGTGGAGCGGAAGCCGGACTGGATCAAGGCCAAGGTCCAGATGGGCCCGGAGTTCGTCCAGCTCAAGAACCTGGTCAAGAAGGAAGGCCTGCACACGGTGTGCGAGGAGGCCGGCTGCCCCAACATCTTCGAGTGCTGGGAGGACAAGGAAGCCACGTTCCTGATCGGCGGGCCCGAGTGCACCCGGCGGTGTGACTTCTGCCAGATCGATACCGGCAAGCCCTCCCCGGTGGACAGGTTCGAACCCACCAAGGTGGCCCGCTCCGTGCAGGCCATGCAGCTGCGCTACGCCACCGTCACCGGGGTGGCCCGCGACGACCTCGAGGACGAGGGCGTGTGGCTGTACGCCGAAACGGTCCGCAAGATCCACGAACTGAACCCCGGCACCGGGGTGGAGCTGCTGATCCCGGACTTCTCCGGCAAACCCGAACACATCGAAGCGATCTGCGACTCCAGGCCCGAGGTGTTCGCGCACAACGTGGAGACGGTGCCGAGGATTTTCAAGCGGATCCGGCCCGCGTTCCGCTATGAGCGGTCCCTGGACGTGATCACGCAGGGCCGGAACCTGGGCATGGTGACCAAGTCCAACCTGATCCTGGGCATGGGCGAAACCCGGGAAGAGATCTCCGAGGCGCTGCGGGACCTGCACGAGGCCGGCTGCGACCTGATCACCATCACCCAGTACCTGCGCCCGTCCGAGCGGCACCTGCCGGTGGACCGCTGGGTCAAGCCGCAGGAATTCGTGGACCTCCAGGACGAGGCCAACGAGATCGGCTTCCTGGGCGTCATGTCCGGGCCGCTGGTCCGTTCCTCCTACCGCGCCGGCCGGCTCTGGGCCACCGCGATGCGGAAGAAGGGCCGGGACATCCCCGCCGAACTCGCCCACATCGCCGACGGCATCCAGGACTCCGGCACCACCCGCCAGGAAGCCGCAACCCTCCTGGCCCGCTGAAACCCGACGCCCCGCCCTGCAGAACCGAAAGAGGAAGCATGATTGACCGCTCCACCCAGCCTTCGGCCTTGGCCGCCGACGTGCTGGTCCAGCTGAAACAGTGGCCGGGCGCCCCCTCCCTCGCCGTCGTGGGGCCCGAAGGGGTGCTGGGCTGCCACGACGAAGGACACGTTTATCGGCTCGCTTCGGTGACCAAACTGCTCACCGCCCTTACCCTCCTGGTCGCCGTGGAACAGGGGGCCGCCTCGCTCGACGCACCTGCCGGTCCCCCGGGATCCACGCTGCGCCACCTGCTGGCCCACGCCTCGGGCGTGGGGTTCGATGAGGAAAAGGTCCGGGCGAAGCCTGGAGCCAGAAGGATCTACTCGAACCGGGGCATAGACCTGGCCGCGGAGTACCTCAGTGCCCAAACCGGCAGGTCCTTTGAAAGGGAACTGAGCGAACGGGTCCTGAAGCCGCTCGGGATGGTCCGGACATCACTGGCCGGCCCGCCGTCAAAAGGCGGCATGGCACCCATTGGCGACATCGCCCGGCTCGCCCATGAGCTTCTGCGGCCCCGCACCCTCTCCAACTCCGTGGTGGACGCCTTGTCCTCTGTGGAGTTCCAGGGGCTGGCCGGGATGCTGCCTGGATTCGGCCGCCATGGCGAGAACTCCTGGGGCCTCGGCGCCGAAGTGCGGGGCACCAAGGAACCCCATTGGACGAGTCCGCAGAACTCTGCGGCCACGTTCGGGCATTTTGGCATGGCAGGGAGCTTCCTCTGGGTGGACCGGGAAGCGGACTTGGCATGTGCAGCGCTGTCCACCGTCGATTTCGGGCCCTGGGCCACGCGCGTGTGGCCAGAGACATCTTCCGCCGTCCTGAAGTGCTACCGCGATGTCCAACCACCCGCGCCGGCAGTCCCGGCCGTGCAGATCCAGGATGAGAGTATTTCCTGATACATCAAGAAGAAAGGCACCCCTCTTGTCACCCAACACCAATTCCTCTTTCCGAGTAGCGATCGTTAGCGCCCAATGGCATGCTGACATTGTCGACCGCGCCGTCGAGAGCTTTCGTGCCCGACTCAAGGAACTGGGCGGCGCCGAAGTCGACGCCTATCAGGTCCCCGGCGCCTTCGAAATTCCCCTGGTGGTCCGAAGGCTCGCCGCTTCCGGCAAATACGACGGCATTGCCACCTCTGCCCTGGTGGTTGATGGAGGCATCTACCGCCATGAGTTCGTCTCGCAAACCGTCGTGGAGGCCCTGATGAGAGTACAAATGGAAACGGATGTGCCAGTCTTCTCGGGTGTCTTGACTCCTCATCATTTCCATGAACACGAAGAGCACCGGAACCAATTTTCCAACCATTTCGTGACAAAGGGACGTGAGCTGGCAGACGCTCTAGCCTCGACGCTTACGACGTTACGGTCCCTGTAGGGCGGAACGCAGCCTTGACCTCCGCACCGCGTGCGCCCATTGTTCCCGCCGCGCCCGGGCTTCCTCTGGAGTAAGCGAGGGCACGAAAGCCGTGCGGTCCCTGTTGAGCGTTTCGCACTCCGGCTCTGTCCAGAATCCACGGGCGACTCCAGCAAGATGGGCGGCTCCAATCGCCGAAAGTTCGGCTACGTTGTTGCGCAGGATCTCCTGCTGGGAAAGATCCGCCTGAAGCTGGGCCAGCCAGTCATTCTGGGCCGGACCCCCGTCAATCAGGACATCGGTGACAGGTTTTCCCGCCGCCCGCGCCACTTCGGCGAATACGTCTTCGGTCTGGAGGGCGATGGATTCAAAGGCTGCCCGGGCGATCTCGGCCTGGCTGGTTCCCAGCCCGAAGCCACTGATGATGGCCTTGGCCTGAGGATCCCAATAGGGAGCACCGAGTCCTGAGAAGGCGGGCACCAAGTCCAAGCCCGAGTTCGGGGGTGCGCTGGCGGCCAGCCGGCTTAAGCCGTACGGATCCGTGCCGAAGAGCTCGGACAGCCAAATCAGTGTGGACCCCGTGGAAAGGATAGTCCCCTCCACGGCGTAGGCGGGGCTCCCGGTACTCCAGGCGATGGTCTGGACTAGCCCTCCGTCCTCAGGTGCCGGAGCCGCCCCGCTCAGCGCAATCACCGAGCTGCCAGTGCCGTAAGTGGCTTTGACCCGGCCGGGTTCCCTGACACCGTTGGCGTACAGGGCGGCATGGGAATCACCGAGGACTGCATGAATTCTCGTGTCCCGCGGAAGGGAGGGAAGAGCCCTGAGGGGCCCGGAGGCCTGGTCAGAGGCGACAATCTCCGGCAAAGCCTGCTCCGGGATGCCAAACCGCTCGGCCAGGCCGGCATCCCACTCCGCCCGCTCCAGGTTCAGTAGTTGGGTGCGGCTGGCGTTGCCTAGCTCGATCCGATGTTCGCCCGTCAGCGAGAAGAGTAGCCAGGAGTCGACGGTCCCCACGGCTATCCGGCCTGACCGGCAGCCCGCGCGGTCCGGATCGACCTGGTCAAGGAGCCAGCCAAGCTTCAAGGCCGAGAACATCGGATCAAGAGGGAGCCCGGTGCGGGAGCGGACGTCGTGTCCCCACCCTTCTTCAAAGGCGGCAGTTGCGCGTTCCGTGGTCCTTCGGTCCTGCCACCCGAGCATCGGACCCAACGGCCTGCCGGTCTGCCGGTCCCAGACCACAGCGGATTCGCGCTGGTTGCTCAGTCCGATGGCCATGACATTCAACGGCCGTTGATCGAGAAGTGACGCTACAGCCCTGAGGACGCTGTCCCGGATCTCCACGGCGTCCTGTTCCACCCAGCCGGGGCGGGGATCCTTCCGCGAGACCGGGACCGAGCTGCGGGCCACTACGTGACCGCGGGAATCAAGTGCTATCGCCTTCGTCGACCCAGTACCTTGATCGACGGCGACGACGACGTCGGTGGCCCCTTGCCGGGAAGATGCGTTCACGGTATTCCTGTTCAAAGATCGGTGCTGCGGCTTGGGAAGCGCACTTAACTGGGATGCAAAGGTTTTCGCATAGATATGCAAATTTGGGCTAAATATTCTACTGACGAGTTTGAAGGTTCCTTGAAGGGCATGTCAAGGGATTGCCCGGACTGGGTCTGCCGCGAGTGGTCATGGTATCCCGACGGTGGCCCGGTCGGGCGGGTTGCCCCAGGGCCCCGGCCTCCGCGGCACAGCAGGCCAAGTATTTCCACTTTCCTGGGGTGAGCCCGGCCGGAGCGGCAGGCCGGCGCGGACGCCACTCCAGGGAGGAATGGTAGGAGTCCTCGGCCGCCGGGATCCGTTGCTTGATCCCAGCTCCGTGCCGCCAATGCCGCGTGTGTAGCCTGACCCGTCCAGCCGCTGATGGTGCAGGCCGGTCAGGGCTGACTCGCCCTTCAGCCCTGGTACGCGGATGTGGATCCGTTCGCCCAGGTGCGGATGCATGTGGATAACTTCCAGGTCCCCCAGGATAAGGGCTAGTTCTTGTCCCACACTTGGTTGGATACTCCATACTCCAACGCGGCCAACGTCGTGAACCCATCCTGCATGGCGGGCTTCAGGCCACGTTCCTCCACAAGGACGCGCAGGCGGGGCGGCAGATGGATGCCTCAGTCACGGCTGTGGGTCTGGGCTGCTGCATGGGCCAGGCGGCGCCCCACGTCGATTGGGGACTGAGGGGAACCGCGGAGGAACCCGGCCAAGGCCCCGCTGTAAGCCACGAGCACTTCATTGGCCAAATCCTGGGCGCCCTCCCCCGCAAGCGGGCGGGACAGGTGCAGGAGGCGTTCGGAGAGCAGGGCAGTGTCACCGGCCAGGACGTCGCCAATTTCGTCCGCGGCCTGGGGGAGCTCGCTGGCGGCGGCCAGGAAAGCGCACCACCGTGACGGGTGGCCGTGGGCGTCTCGGTAGGCGGCCAGGGCGTCGAAGACCGCGAGCAACCGATCCAGGTCATTGCCGGCCGCAACGATGTGCTGGTCCCAGACCCTCTGCCAGTCCGACAACCGGACCCGCAGCACTTCGGCCACCAGGGCATCTTTGCTGCCGAAGTGCGTGTACAGGGTGGCCGCGGAGACCTCCGCCTGGCGCAGCAGGTCGTCGACGGACGTGTCCCGGATGCCGCGGTCGAACAGTACCTGATCGGCCGCCCCGAGCAGCCGGGCGCGAGCAGGGGGTCGCTGGCGGGTGGTCATCTCGTTAGTCTAGGCAACCCGTGTACAGAACGGTAGTTTTGCTCTAGCGTAACGATCGTTACAGCCTTTCCGGGAGAGGTGCGATATCTACGGGCCGTGCTGGTCGGCCGCAGGCGCGAAGTTGCTGCGCCCAATCGAGGAGGAGTTCATGAAGCTTTCAGCTGGCGGTCGGATTGGCCTGGCCGGAGCAGCGGTAGTCGGAGTCGCCTTTGGCATGGCCCGCTACGCCTACGGCCTGACGCTGCCGAACATCCGGGAAGACTTGGGCCTGTCCGAGCTGGTGCTCGGCATCATCGCCAGCGCAACGTTCGCGGGGTACTTGGCTGGGTTGCTTTTGGCAGGGCCGCTCGCCGCCCGGCACGGTTCGCGTGCTCCCACGACCGTGGGCGGAGCCAGCGGTGTCCTGGGCGCGGTGATCGTGGCATCCGCGCAGTCTCCGGGACTGCTCGCCGCAGGTGTCATCCTGGCCGGCAGCGCCGGCGGCTGGGTCTGGGCGCCCTACTCGGACATCGTGACCCGTGCGGTGCCCTTGCGGCAGCAGCCCAAGGCATTGGCGATCATCACAACCGGTACCAGCGGTGGACTGGTACTGCTGGGCGGGCTGTCCGTCCTGGCGGTACTGGGCTCCTGGCGACTGATCTGGGTCGGCATCGCCTTAGCCGCGGTAGCCGCCGCACTTGTGAACCTTCGCCTGGTGCCGAAAACCAGGCCAGCCCCACGTGCGAACAACCAGTACGGTGCCTCCTCTTTGTTTGTAGCGCTGCGGGCACCGGTTGCCTACTCGGTGGCCTACTTTGCGGCCGTCGTCATCTACTTCACCTACGCCGCCGACGTCCTCGGCAGCGGTGCCCTCCCAGCAGGAGCCGTCCCGGCGTTCTACGCGGGCATTGGCATCTGCGGCGTGGTAGGTGTGGCGACCGGGACGCTCGCGCGTCGGGTGGGCAGTTCGAGGATCGCCGGACTGTGCCTTGGAGCCGTCGGTGTAGCACTGGCGATGCTTGGGTTGGCAAGCGATTCCCTGACCGCTACAGCGGTCTCGGCCTGCGTCTTCGGGGCGGGATACATGGCAGGATCTGCGGTGCTCGCGATTTGGACCGCCGAACTGGTGCCCGAGCGCGCAGGCGAGGCGTTCACGGCCTGCCTGGTCGTGGGGGCACTCAGCTCGGTTGCGGCCCCGGCCGTGGCAGGTGCGATGATCCCCGGATTGGGTCTGGGGCCGCTGTTAATCTTCGCCGCCGTGGCGTCGATGCTCAGCGGGATGGCGCTGGTGATGCGTGCATCCCCGCACAGGGCCGTCGTTGGTGAACCCAGCGCGTGATGCCTTGGCATCGCAAGGGTTATCCCGCCACAGCAGCCTTCGCCGCGCCGGTGGCGTTCATCCACTCAGTGAGCCACGGCGCCCGGACGCTGGACGTGATCCGGCAGTCGGCCACGAAGGTGCCCTTGGCGCCGGCGTCGATCCAGTCCTGCAGTGCGGACAGGTCATCCAGGGAACGGATCACTGCGGACTCGGCACCCAAAGCGCGGGCAACCCCGCTGAAGTCCACCTCGGGGATCAGCATGGGCTTTTCGGTCAGGCCCTGGGAGCCGTACTGGTGGATTTCGGCTCCGTAGGCGGCGTCGTTGTAGATCACCACGATGGCGCTGCGGGCCGCACCGATCAGCGATTCGAGGTCGGACAGGCCCATCAGGAACCCGCCGTCGCCGGAGGCCAGCACCAGGGTGCGGCCGTCCTCCAGCGCACGGGCTGCTCCAACGGCGCTCGCAAGTCCCAGCCCGATGGTCTGGTAGGCGGTGCCCACCATCACCAGGTCCTGGGGCCGCGGGATGTTCCAGTACATGGGTGCCCAGCCGACGAAGTGCCCGCCGTCCTGGACCACCGTGCGGCGCTCCGGCAGCACGCCATCCAGCGCGTTGGCGAGGGCGCGCGGGTCCAGCCGGCCGTCCGGGGTTTCCGCGGAGCCCGGGTGGTGCCCCGGCCCCTCGGCCAGCCGAAGGCGGGCTTCCGCGCGCCAGGCTTCCGCCGCAGTCCCGCCGTCGAGGAGCGCCAGGAGGCGCGAAGCAGCAGCCTTCGCGTCCGCGCTGACGAACAGGTCCACCCGGGGGTGCGTGGGCTGCAGGCCGGCGTCGATCTGGATGACGGTGCTGTCCGGGCCGATCAGGTGCCCGAACCGCATGGTGAACGGGCTCAGGCTGGCCCCGGCCACCAGGACCACGTCGGCCTCGCCCATGAGGCCCGCCGCGGTGTCGGTGCCGAAGCCGCCGGCGACGCCCAGGTACCCCTCGCCGTTGAGGAGGTTGAGCGCCAGGGCGGTGCCTGCGGTCAGCGCGCCGAGCCGGTCGGCAAGCTCGCGGAGCTCCGGCCCGGCGCCTGACAGGTGCGCGCCGCGGCCGGCAAGAATCAGCGGCCGCCTGGCACCGGCGAGCAGGCGGGCTGCCTGCCTAAGCCCGCCGTCGGCGTCGTCCGTCACCTTTGGTGCCTGCGGCGCCGGAAGGTCCTCGTCCGCGGCCTCGAGTGCCGCGAGGTCGTAGGGGATGGCAAGCACGACGGCGGTGCGCCGGGTGAGTGCGTATTCCACCGCCTGCCGGGTGACGGCACCTGCGGCGTCGCGGGTAACGGTGAAAGTGGCCGCGCCGAGGCCAGCGGCGATGGCCGCCTGGTCCACGTCCCAGGGGCGGGCGCCGCTGGTGGGGGCATCCCCGGTGACCAGCACAACGGGGATATGCGCCTGGACCGCCTCCGCGAGGGCGGTGAGCGCGTTGGTGTAGCCGGGGCCGTAGGTGGTGGTGCCCGCGGCGAGTCGTCCCGACGTCCGGTAGTACGCGTCCGCCGCGGCGACGGCGGCGCCCTCGTGCCGGACGGGGGAGAAGCGGAGGCCCTGCTTCTCCGCGGCGTCCAGGAAGTAGACGTTGCCGTTGCCCATCACGCCGAACACATCGCTGACATAGCTGCTGAGGACCTGCGCCACGCGGCCGGAGACGGTGAGAGTAGTCATGCAGGCATCGTGTGGCCTGCGTCTCATGTTTGCAATACCGATGGATCCTGCTGGGACTTTTGGCAGCAGGAGTAGCTGGCAGTGACAATCTGCCCAGTTGTGGCGCCGCCCTGCGGGTCAGTCTGAGGGGCGTGACTCCTGTTCCGAAAGCCGGCTGATGAGGCCGTCGTAGCGGGGCGGCATGAGTTCCAGGATGGAGATGGCCGTGCTGGTGCGCTGGACCCCTTCGATCTCCAGGATCTGGTTGGTGATGCGGTAGAGGTCGCCGGTGTCGCGGGCCACCACCTTGGCCACGAGGTCCGCGTCCCCGGTGGTGGCATGGACCTCGATGACCTCCGGGATCGCCTCGAGCCCGCTCTCCACCGAGCCTGTCCGGGTCTGGCTGATCGAGAGCGAAAGGAAGGCCATCAGGTCGTAGCCCAGCGCGGCGGGGTCCAGCCGGCGGCTGAAGGAGCGGAGCGCGCCGCTGCGCTCCAGCCGCGCCAGCCGGGCGTGGACTGTGTTCCGGGCGACGCCGAGCGTGCGGGAGAGTGCCAGGGCGCTGGCTTCGGGATCCTTGTCCAGGGCCAGGATGATCCTGCCGTCGAGGGAATCCAGGGTGCGAGAGTTCGCGATGGTCATATTTTCACCACACACAGTAGAAGTTGAGCAGAAGTCCCAATGGCTAGAGCGTATCTTGCAATGTGGTCCGGGTCACTCCCATGATCGGACCTCATGACCAGTAATCAGCTTGTGGCCGGTCCCGAGGCAGCGCTGCCCACCCTTCGCGGCGCCGTCGCCGGCCTTCCGTCCTACGTGCCGGGCCGGCGCGGCGCGGGCGTGGACGTCGCGGCCCTCGCCAGCAATGAAAGCCACTACGACCCGCTGCCCGCAGCCGTCGCTGCGGTGGCCGAAGCGGCCGGCAGGATGAACCGCTACCCGGACATGGCCGCCGTCGAACTCCGCGAACGGCTCGCCCGGCACCTGGGCGTCACCGCGGAGGAAGTGGCGGTGGGCCCCGGCAGCGTCGGAGTCCTTCAGCAGATCATCACCGGACTGTGCGACGCCGGGGATGAAGTGGTGTTCGCCTGGCGCTCCTTCGAGGCCTACCCCATCCTGGTGGAGCTGGCAGGCGCTCGGCCGGTCCGCATTCCGCTGGACGACGCCGAGGGCCACGATCTCGAAGCCATGTCCGCAGCCGTCACTGACCGCACCAGGGTCATCCTGCTCTGCACGCCCAACAACCCCACCGGGGTGCCCATCAGCCATGACCGCATTGAGGCCTTCCTGCAGACTGTGCCGTCCAGCGTCCTGGTGGTGATCGACGAGGCCTACGTCGAGTATGCCGACGCGGGCCCCGATTCCCTGGCGCTCTACCGCCGCTACCCGAACGTCTGCATCCTGCGCACCTTCTCCAAGGCCTACGGCCTCGCCGGGCTGCGCGTCGGCTATGCGATTACGACGGCGGCAATCGCCGACGGTTTGCGCCGCACCGCCCTGCCCTTTTCCGTGAGCGCGCTGGCGCAGAAGGCGGCCGTCGCGTCGCTGGACGCGGGGGAGGAGATGGAAGCGCGGGTGGCCGCGGTCAAGCGGGAGCGCGCCCGGATGGCCGCCGAACTGGCTGCCCAGGGCTGGAAACTGCAGCCGAGCCAGGGCAACTTCCTGTGGATCCGCGCCGGTGAGGGCCTCCGGGCGAGGCTCGTGGACGCGTTCGACCGCGCGGGCATCCTTGTCCGGGCGTACCAGGGCGACGGCGTGCGGATCACCGTGGCCGACCCCGCCTCCAACGACCGCGTGCTCCGGATCCTCGAAGCCCACGCAGCCTGAAGTTTTATCCCCACAGTTCCACCCACAACCAGAGGAATCCCCATGGAACAACAGACAAAGACGTCTGCGCGCGCCCTCGGCGCCGCCCTCAAACCCCGCCAGCTCACCATGATGGGGCTCGGCAGCGCCATCGGCGCGGGTCTCTTCATCGGCTCCGGCGCAGGCATCCAGGCCGCCGGCCCGGCGGTGCTGATCTCCTACCTCGTGGCCGGCACCCTCATCATCCTGGTGATGTGGGCCCTCGGCGAGATGGCCGCGGCCAACCCGGACAGCGGCGCCTTCTCGGTCTACACCGCCAAGGCCTACGGGCCGGTGGCCGGCGCCACGGTGGGCTGGCTCTGGTGGCTGCAGCTCGTGGTGGTCATTGCCGCCGAAGCGCTCGGTGCGGCGGGCCTGCTGGCGACCATCTTCCCGGCGCTGCCGGTGTGGCTGATGGCCTTCGTTTTCATCGTGGTGCTCACGGCCGTGAACCTGACCAGCGTGAAGAACTTCGGCGAGTTTGAGTTCTGGTTTGCCCTGCTCAAGGTGGCGGCAATTGTCGGGTTCCTGCTGGTGGGCGCCGCCCTGCTGTTCGGCTTGCTGCCGGGCGTGCAGTCGCCGGGCCTTTCCAACTTCACCGGTGAAGGATTCGCGACCAACGGTTTCGCCGGGATTGCCACGGCACTGTTTGTGGTGGCGTTCGCGTTCGGTGGCACCGAGATTGTGTCCGTGGCGGCAGCCGAGACCGCGGAGCCCGCACGCAGTGTGAAGAAAGCTGTCCGCACGGTGCTGTGGCGCATCCTGGTGTTCTACATCGGCGCGATCTTCGTCATCGCTGCGGTGGTTCCCGTGGGTTCGGCGGGGCTGAAGAGCCCGTTCGCCGCCGTGCTGGAGGCCGCAGGCATGCCCGGTGCAGCCACCGCCATCACCCTGGTGGCCGTCGCGGCACTGCTCTCCGCGCTCAACGCCAACCTCTACGGCGCCTCCCGGATGGCGTACTCCCTGGCTGAGCGGGGCGAAGCGCCGCGGCTGCTGGCTTCCGTGTCCAAGGGGCGGGTTCCGGTTGTTGCGGTGCTGGCGAGCGTCGCCTTCGGCGTTGTCACCGTGGTGCTGGAGCTGGTTTTCCCCGAGATGGTGCTGGGCGTCCTGCTCAACATCGTGGGCTCCACCTGCCTGCTCGTGTGGACGTCGGCGCTCCTGGCCCAGCTCGCGCTGCGCCTCCGCGCCGACCGCGAGGGGACGGAGCTTCCCCTGCGGATGCCCGGCTTCCCGTGGCTGACCGTGCTTGGCCTGGTCATCCTCGCGGCGATCTTCACGGTGGGCTTCATCGGCGAGGATTCCCGTCCCCAGCTCCTGAGCACGTTCGCGCTCGTCGCGCTGCTGGCGGTTGGGTGCTGGGTGAACCAGCGGAACCGTAAGGTTGCGCCTGTTGAAGCGTCGGAGGACGCCAAGCAGCCGGTGCTTATCGACTGAATAATCCGCTTTGGCCCGTTTGCGGGTTCAGAGAACACGAAGGGCGCGTCCGGCTTTGGCCGGGCGCGCCTTTCTGTACCGATCGGGGATGAGGGGGACAGCGTACGTGGCGGGGACATGCCAGGCACCGCCCGTCTCGGTGGGGCGGCACGTGCTGATGGACCCGATGAGGGTCGTTGAGACGGACCTTGGGCTGGAGGCGGCGCTCTCGGCGTCAGACAATTAGCGAATCAGCAGAGGCGGGTCCGGGAATGGTTGGGACCCGCCTCCGCCTGTCAGCGGCTGGCGCCCAGTGCGGCCCACGCCTTGTTGCGGCGTTCCGCAAGTTCCCGGCGGGCTTCCAGGGCGTCGTCCAGGCCGACAGCGACGAATCGTGTCGCCGTGCCGGGGGCGGCCCTGGCAACCAGATCCATGTCTGCGCTGATTACCGTGCCCACCATCGCGTATCCGCCGCCGGAAACGGCATCGCGGTGCAGGATGATGGGCTGCGTGCCGCCAGGGATCTGGATGGATCCCACGGCGTAGCCGGCGTCCACGATGTTGGAGGGGTCCGAACCGGCGCCGAAGGGCTGTTTCCGCTCCTTCCATGTCACGCCCGGACCGGAGTAGCGCAGTCCCATCCGGTCAGCCACCGGAGTCACCTTCCACTCTTCGTTCAGCAGATTTCCCCGGCCCTCATCGGTGAGCCGGTGGTCGTACAAGCCCAGCACGATCCGGACTTCCTGCTCCTTGGCATAGTCGGGCCGGAATTCCTCCGGGAGACTCTCTCCGTGGGGGAGCTTCCCGTCGTTGAGGGGAGCGCCCACGGGTACGACGTCGCCCGCCTCTAGCTTCCGGCCCTTGAACCCCCCGATCCCGCCGAGGCTGTACGTGGACCGGCTTCCGAGCACCTTCGGGACGTCGATGCCGCCCTGGACGGCGATGTAGTAGCGGGTGCCGCCTTGGATGACCCCGAAGGAGAGCTGGTCTCCGGCCTTGAGCAGCAGGCGGCTCCACTGGGGCCGTGCCTCCCCGTTGACCTTTACCTCCACCGGAGCGCCGGTGACGGCGATGATGGCGTCGCCGCCGGTGGTCAGGACGGGGCCGAGGTAGGTGCACTCCAGAACGGCTTCCCGTGCAGTGTTTCCCACCAGGGCGTTTCCGAGTTCAGCGGAGTACTGGTCCATGGAACCGCTTTGGGGGATGCCCACGTTGTAATGGCCCGTCCGCCCTTGGTCCTGCACGGTAGTGGCCAGGCCGGGGTTCACAATTTCAAATGCCATTGAGGGCCTCCATGAGCTGACGGTTGTAGCCTTCGGGATCGGCCAGTGCCTTTGACAGTTCGAAGGTCACGGGGGCCTGCCGGTAGCGGAAGGTTCCGGCGGTAATCTCCGCCTGGATTGCGTTGTACTCAGCTTCAGTGACGGGCGTGAATTTCACGATGTCTCCCGGGCGGAAAAACACCATGAAATCCTTGAAGTCCGCCAGTTCCTGCGAGGGATCGAAGATGGGCGCAGCCGCTACGCCAAACATCTGGTACCCGCCCGCGCCCCGTACGGAGTAGATGCAGCCGAAGCATCCGCCGTGCCCGACGGTCAGCTTGGGGGTGTCGGTACGGGGGCTCAGGTACTTGGGGACTTCCAGCTGCTTGTCACGGTCTACCAGTTGGAACAGGAACGGCAGCCCGGCCACGAAGCCAACCATGGAAACCAGCCACGGCTGTTCGTGGTGACGCTGGATAAACTCCGCGGCGTCCTTCAGGTGGTTGACCTTGGCGGCGTAGTCGATGTCGCTGCCCTCAGGCTCCTGGTGGAAGCCTTCCCGGAACCGCTGCGCCACTTCGGCGGTGAAGGGATCCTCGTACCAGACCGGAACCTCAATAATCCTGGTTTCCAGGGGCCGCTCCTGGTGGCTCATCAAATCCCGTTCGATGTCGCGGACGGCATTTTCCAGTTCCTGCGGCGGCAGGATGTCAGGATCAAAGCGCACCAGCAGGGACGCATTGGCAGGACAGATATCCACGATTCCCTCAAGGTGGGCCTCGGACAGCCTGCCGGCAATGGTCATCACCTTGAAGTTGGCGGGCAGGCTCATGGCCTCGGAGACTTCCACGAACAGGAATTCGTCCCCGCCCCAGGTGTAGCGCGCACCCGGGAGGACGGCGGCTTCGGTGGTCATTTTGCCCCCATCAGGTCGGCTGCGGTTTCAATGAACTTGGAGTGATGGCTGACGTCGGCAAATTCAGGCCGCGCCAGCAGCGCCTTGTGGACGGGGACGGTGGTCTTGACCCCCTCAATGCGGGTTGCCTCCAAAGCCGCCAGGGTAGCTGCGATGGCGGCGTCCCGGTCGGAGGCATGGACGATCAGCTTGGCCAGGAGGGAGTCGTAGTAGGGGCTCACAACCGAGCCTGCCTCCACGCCGGTGTCCACCCGGATTCCCTCGCCGGATGGCCATTCCAGGGACCGGATGACCCCCGGGCTGGGGAAGAACTGGTGGTTGGGGTCTTCCGCGTTGATGCGGCATTCGATGGCATGGCCGGTGAAGTGCACATCGTCCTGGGAAATGGACATGGATCCGGTGGAGGCAATCAGCAGCTGCTCGCGGACCAGGTCCACGCCCGTGATCTGCTCGGTGATGGGGTGCTCCACCTGGATGCGCGTGTTCATCTCAATGAACGCGGCCTCGTGGTTGGCGGGGTCGTACAGGAACTCCACCGTCCCCGCTCCGTGGTAGCCGCACTCGCGGGCAAGAGCCACGGAAGACTCCCGGATGGTGGTGCGGACGGTCTCCGGAAGGTCCGGGGCAGGGGCTTCCTCCAGCACCTTCTGGGAACGGCGCTGCATGGAGCAGTCGCGGTCACCAAGGTGGATGAAGTTGGTCCCGTCACCGAGGACCTGCACCTCAACGTGGCGGGCATGCTCCACGAACCGCTCCAGGTAGACAGTGGCATCGCCGAAAACAGCACCGGCTTCGCCGCGTGCCATTTCGATGGTCGCCAGGAGTTCGCTTTCGTCGTGCACGAAGCGGATGCCCCTGCCGCCGCCGCCGGCGGAAGCCTTTACCACCAGCGGATACCCGATGCCGCGCGCAATTTCCACGGCGTCTGCCTCCGGGTCCAGGGGACCGTCCGATCCCCGGAGCACGGGGACGCCGGCCTTGGCTGCCGACTCCCGTGCCAGGGACTTGTTGCCCATCATGGCGATGGTGTCAGCGCTGGGGCCAACCCAGGTCAGGCCGGCGTCCGCCACTTTCCGGGCGAAGTCGGCGTTCTCCGAGAGGAAGCCGTAGCCCGGGTGCACGGCGTCGCACCCCTGTTCCCGGGCTGCGGCGACGAGGGCGTCCTGGTTCAGGTAGCTGGCCGCTGCCTGGGCCGGACCAACCACCACGTAGTGGTCCGCTGTCCGGGCCGCCAGCGATTCCGCATCGGGCTCGCTGACCCCCAAGACAGTCTCGATGCCCATCTCCCGGGCGGTCCTGGCGATCCGTACGGCGATCTCGCCGCGGTTTGCGATGAACAGTTTCATGGGCGCCCTTATCCTTCCCGGATGACGACGATGGAGTCGCCCGGGTTGACCATGTCGCCCTCGTTGACCTCGAAGGATTCAAGGGTCCCGGCGACATCGGACTGGATCTCGGTGAACTGTTTCATGATTTCCACGATGCCGATGGTCTGCCCGACTTCGATGGTGTCGCCTTCATTGGCGAAGGGCGGTTTGCCCGGTCCGGGCTTGCGGTAGAAGACTCCGGGAAGGGGTGAAACGATCGTGGCCATGTGCTGCTCGCTTTCAGGAGTGGGTGGGGCGGGATGAGTTGAGGGCGTTCCGCACGGCAGTGGCGACGGCGACGGCATTCGGGGCATCGGAATGGACACAAATGCTCTGGAACGTGATGTCCAGCGGAGTGCCGTCGACCGCGGAAACGGGCCCGCCTGCCACGGCCCGGCTGACGCGTTCCGCCGCGGCGGCCGGGTCCGTGGGCGCGGGCCGGCGCTGGATGAGGAGCTCGCCCGCCGGACCGTAGTTGAGGTCAACGTACAGTTCCGCAACGAACTCCACGCCCATGGCCCGGCACACCGATTCGTGGGCTGTGCCCGCGAGGCCGTAGAACGGAACACCGAACTGCTTCGCCGTGCCTGCGGCCGCCTGCATGAGGTCTTCGTCTCCGGCGAGCATGCCGTAGAGGGCTCCGTGGGGTTTGATGTGGTTCAGGGACAGGCCGTTCTTCGCCAGGAATGCAGTCAAGGCCCCCGTCTGGTAGAGGATGATCGATTCAACCTCCCCGGGGGTGAGGACCATGCGGCGGCGGCCGAAACCCATGGGATCAGGGAGTCCGGGATGCGCTCCGACGGCCACCCCGTGTTCGGCGGCAAGGGCCACGGTCCGGTTCATCACATCCGGGTCGCCGGCGTGATATCCGCAGGCGACATTGGCGACGTCGATAATCTCCATGAGCGCAGCGTCGTTTCCGAACTCGTGCAATCCGAAGCCTTCGCCCATGTCCGAATTCAGGAGTACCTGGGCAGCCGTGGTTTCCATCACGTTTTTTTGCATGCAGGCAACGGTACAGAGGCGGTGACCGTGCCGGAATTGGGCGGATCGCCGAATATGGGCAGGCAGATTATGCTTCTTGCACTAACCAGAAGGAATTTCCCCATGCGTGTTGCCGATCTCCTAGCAGACCCCGCATTGAACATCCGCCTTGCCGCACCGGGCGGTCCGGGACGACTCGCCCGCCCCATCGCCTGGTGCGCGCCCTCGGAGCACATGGACCCTACCCCCTTCCTCAGCGTCAACGCCCTGCTGCTGACCAACGGGATGGGCCTCAACGTCAAGGACTACCGAATCTGGGATGCCTACGTTGAACGCCTGATGTCCGTGCCCGTTTCTGGGCTGGTTTTCGGCTTGGGCGCGGCGCACCGCGAGCTGCCTGCAGGCCTGGTGCAGGCCTGTGAAGCCCATGGCCTTCCGTTGCTTGAACTGCCGCCGGAGGTGCCGTTTGTCCTGGTGATGAGGCATGTGGACCAGCTCATTGCGGCCGAACGTTATGCCGAGCTGCGTACCGGATGGGAGCTCGCGGATGAGTGCACAAGGCTGGCAGCGGGCGGCCATTCCCTAGCGCAGGTACTGGAGCGGGTGGCCACCGCCATCAATGCGCGGGTGGCGGTCCTGGACCATAACGGTTTTGAACTCATGTCTGCGGGAACAGCAGGGGCGGGACGGCCCGGACAACCCTGAGCCTGCCAAGCGGCGGATCCCTCCGGTTCAAGCTGGCCATCGAGGGAATCAAGAGCAGCGTGGTGCTGCAGCCTCTGCTGGGGCCGGTGGCTGCGGTCATTGCCATGCAGCTGAGCTACACCCTTGGTTCGCGGTCGCCCCTGCATTCGCGTGAGGCCGCACGCTTCATGGAGGGGCTGTACGAGGCGAGGGGAACGCCGACGCCGGCCCTGGAGCGCTACGCGGTGGAGGCCGGGTTCGAGCCGGACGGCGAGTGGGGCGCGGTGCTGATCGGCGGCGCGGGGGAGGTTGCGCCGGTCAAACTGAGGACGATCGCCTGGCGGGTGCGGGTTGGCCTGCAGGCTGAATACAGGACAGTGCGGTTCATGGAAGAGGCCGGCCTCACCACCCTGCTGGTGCAGCGCGGCGAGGCCGGCATGGACCTCATGGACGCGGTCCGGAAGTCATTTCAGGACGCGCGGGAGCTGTCCGCCGTCGTCTCCGAGTGCGGGAGCCTGGGCGAACTGCCGCTGGTGCTGCAGCTGGCCCGCCGCCGGGTGGGCGAACCGGGTCTCCATCAGGCACCCGTTGCAGACCTTGCCGGAGTGGTGGAGGGCCTGCCCGGGCCGGGGCTTGTGGCAATGGCGCGGCGCCTCCTGGCCCCGTTGATGTCCGACGGCGGCCCAGCCTTGCGCGAAACGCTTGAGGTGTACCTGCGGCACAGCGGGAATACGCGCGAGGCCTGCGGGGAGCTTTTCATCCACCGCAATACCCTCACCTACAGGCTCCGCAAGATCGAGGAGATGCTCCGGCTCGACCTCGGTGACGGCGAAGTCCGCGCCACCTGCCTGCTGGCGTTGAAGATCGTGGCGGGCGGGAGCTAGTGGGCGGGCGCTTCCGCCGGTACCCGGGCGGCGCTGCTCTCCCGCACGTACAGTGTGGGCGTCAGCCTCGCAGGCTCGGGTTTTTCGCCCTTGAGCACACGCTGCATGAGCTCCACCGCGGTCCGTCCGATGTCCGCCATGGGAGAGTGGACCGAGGTTAGCGGAATGGGAAGTTCTGCGGCCAGGGAGGTGTCGTTGTATCCCACCACGGCAACGTCCATTCCCACGGTGAGGCCGTGGGAGCGCAGGGCTCCCATCGCTCCAATGGCTGCGAAGTCGTTGACGGCGAACAGGGCGGTGGGGCGCGGCTTGCCGCGGGCGAGGATCTTCTCGGCGGCCTCCCGGCCGCCGGCCGTGTCGAACCTTGACCACACCACGTCGTCGTCGGAGATGGTCCCGCCCAGGGAATGCCAGCGGTCCAGGAAACCGGCGGTCCGGTCGACGGCGGTGCTCGCGTATGGCTCGCCCGCAATCACCGCCACCTTCCGGTGGCCCATCTCCCACAGGTGCGCGGCCACCAGTTCGCCGCCCACCACGTCGTCGCAGGTGGCAGAAGGGTAGCCCGGCACCCTGCGGTTCATCAGTACGAACGGTACCTTCCGGTCGGTCAACTCCTGCAGGAGGCTGCCGTCAAGGTGGGCATCACCGATAATCAGGCCGTCAACCCGGCGGGCGAGCATGAGGTCTATCTTCCGCCGCTGTTCTTCAGGATCGTCGCGCGAGTTCATCACGAACGCGGAGTAGCCGACCTCCGCTGTCGCCTCATCGATGCCCTCATACATGATGGCCAGGACCAGGTCCGAAAGACGCGGCACGATGACACCGAGCAGTTTAGTGCGCCGGGTCCGCAGGCTGGCGGCCTGGGGATCAGGGGAGTAGCCGAGCTTGCGGGCCAGTTCCCGGACGCGCTCGGCAGTCGCGGCGGAAGCGGCGCCTTTCGCCACATCCGAGCCCGAATGCAGGACCCTGGACACGGTCGAAGGATGGACGCCCAACTCCCTGGCCAGATCCTTCAGCGTGACAGTGCGGCTGCCGTCTGCCTTTTCTTCCATGTCCCTCTCCTGCCCCAACTGGGTCACTGTAGCCCAGGTCTTTCCGCCCCGGATGAAACAGGCGGCCCTTGACGTGACCCGCTTCACATCCTATAGTCGTTTTCAACGTCACCCAAACGTTTGGGTAGTTGACCAAAAACCCCTCCCGGCGCCGCCATCATTGATGCCGAACTCCCTTGTCCACGCACATGAGCCTTTCCGTGGAAGATAACCCAATCGATTGGGTTGCAGACCTCAAAGAAAACCACCGGAGCTGAAATGACTGTTACCGACTCCCACGTCGTGCTGCTGGCCACTGGAGGCACCATCTCGTCCCGTTCTTCCGATGCCGGCGGCGCCGTCGCCTCCGATACCGGCGAGCAGGTGTTCAAAGCACTAGGCTCCCCCGTATCCCACCCCGTGCGGGTGCTGGATGTGTTCCAGAAGGGGTCCTACCTCCTGACATTCGAAGACATGCTGAGGATCTGCGCCACCATCAAGGAAGTCCTTGAGGACCCCAACGTTCTGGGCGTGGTGGTGACCCATGGGACGGACACCATGGAGGAAACCGCCTACCTTGCGGACCTGACCCACAGCGACGAGCGGCCGGTTGTCTTCACCGGCTCCCAGCGCGCCGCTGACTCTGCGGCCCCCGACGGGCCGGACAACCTGGCCCGCGCCATCGCCGTCGCGGGCTCGAAGGAAGGAAGGCGAAAGGGCGTCATGGTGCAGTTCGCGGGCACCATCTTCCCTGCCGCCGGCGTCCGGAAAAGCCAAACTATTCGGCTCAGTGCTTTTTCGAACCCCGATTTTGGGGTACTCGGCCAGGTGTCAGACCAGGGGAAAGTTGCACTGGAGGGCAGCATCAGCAGGCTTGAGGCCCTCCCGCTGCCCTGGCCGGTCAACGGTTCACCCCGGGTGGACGTCGTTGCGGCCTACCCCGGTGCCGACTCCACTCTGATGCACGCCGCCCTTGAAGCGGGAGCGGCGGGCATCATCCTGCAAGGGACCGGAAGCGGCAATGCCAACCCCGGCCTCTGCTCCGAAGTCGCCGCCGCGGTGGCATCCGGCGTCGTGGTAGTTACCAGCACCCGCGTGGATGCCGGACCCGTGGTCCCGATTTACGGCGCCGGCG
Organism: Pseudarthrobacter sp. GA104; assembly: GCF_009741265.1. GTDB lineage: Bacteria > Actinomycetota > Actinomycetes > Actinomycetales > Micrococcaceae > Arthrobacter. The sequence continues at coordinate 1,081,385 of NZ_WOWL01000001.1, read as the reverse complement.
GGGGCGGTGAAGACCTCCGCATCGCGGGGGCCATCGGATCCGGCCACCTCCGTCCGTCACAGTCGCTCATTCTGCTCAGCCTCCTGCTCAGGATCAACCCCGACCGGGAGCGGATCACCGAAATCTTCACCCAACGAGGGAGGCCTCCTGAACCTTCCGACTGACACCCACGAACACCCCCGTTTTATCCGAATTGAAAGGAAAATCTAATGGCTAAGGACATTCAAGTTGCCTTCGGCGTGGACGTTGATGCAGTGGCGGGCATGCTCGGTTCCTATGGAGGCGAGGACTCCCCGTGTGACATCTCCCGGGGCCTGTTCAGCGGCGAAGTCGGGGGACCCCGGCTGATCCGGTTGTTCGAGAAGTACAACCTTCCGGCAACCTGGTTCGTGCCGGGCCACTCGATCGAGACCTTCCCGGAACTGACGCAGATGATCGTGGATGCAGGGCACGAGATCGGCGTCCACGGGTACTCGCACGAAAACCCGATCGCCATGACCCGGGAACAGGAGACCGCCATCCTGGACCGCTCAATCGAACTGATCGAGAAGGTTTCCGGGCGCCGGCCCACAGGCTACGTCGCACCGTGGTGGGAATTCTCGCCCGTGACGAACGAAATCCTCCTTGAACGCGGCATCAAGTATGACCACTCCCTGATGCACCGCGATTTCGAACCGTATTACGTCCGCGTGGGCGACTCGTGGAAAAAGATCGACTACGCCAAGGACGCCGAAACATGGATGGAGCCCCTGGTTCGAGGCGAGGAAACGGACCTGGTGGAGATACCGGCCAACTGGTACCTGGATGACCTGCCTCCCATGATGTTCATCAAGGCAGCACCCAACTCGCACGGGTTCGTCAGTCCCCGCGACATCGAACAGATGTGGCGGGACCAGTTCGACTGGGTCTACAGGGAAATGGACCAGGCCGTCTTCACCATGACCATCCACCCGGACGTCTCCGGGCGCCCCCAAGTGCTGCTCATGCTCGAGCGGCTGATTGAACACATCAACTCCCATGAGGGCGTGAGCTGGCTGACCTTCGACCAGATTGCCGATTCGTTCCTCGCCCGCAGCCCCCGAAAGGACAACAACTCATGACAACGCAACAGACGGACGTTGATCTTTCCCAGCCTCAACCGGGCGAGAAGCGCCGGTTCCCGGTTTTCAGCAAGCGGCACACCACTACTGCCACTGTTCTCGCCTTGCTGGCATGGACTGTCGCTGTCTTTGACTACGGCCTTTTCGGCACGCTTTTGCCCGCTATGCAGGAGGAGTTTGGCTGGACCGAAACTGAGTCCTACGCCATCAACACGTGGATCGCTGTTGGTACAGCCATTGTCTGTTTTGGCATCGGACCGGTTATTGACCGCTTGGGACGCCGTAAAGGCATGATGGTCACCATCGGCGGAACGGCGGTTGTTTCCGGCCTGACCGCACTTATCCCCACCGGTATTCCGATCCTGAGCAACCTGATGGTGATTATCATCCGTTCGTTCGGCGGGCTTGGCTTCTCCGAGCAGGCGGTGAACGCCACGTACATGAACGAGGTCTACCAAGTCACTGAAGTGGCTGATAAGCGTAAGCGGCCGGGGTTCCATTACTCCTTCATCCAGGGCGGTTGGCCGCTGGGGTTCCTGCTTGCCAGCGCGTTGGCTTTGGCGTTCCTTCCGTCGCTGGGGTGGCGTGCTCTTTATCTCGTGGCTACTGTTCCGGCCGCCATCATCGTGTGGCTCATCGCCAAAAAGCTGAAGGAAACCCCGCAGTTCGAGCTGCATCACAAACTGACCCAGCTTGAAAAGAGTGGCCAGACCGAGGAAGCGCACGCCCTCGCCCGGTCCTACGGCGTGGAGCACTCCTCTGCGGCCCCGCTGAAGCGCATCTGGGAACCCCACCTGCGCCGGAACACGATCGTGTTTTCCCTGGCCTGGATCTTCAACTTCTTCGGAATCATGATCTTCAGCATCCTGGGTAGCTCAGTCCTGAAGAATGCCAAGGGCGTTGAGCTCTCCGACGCTTTCTGGATGCTGATCGTCATCAACATGCTGGCCTACTTCGGTTACGTCTTCCACGGCTGGCTGGGGGACAAGATCGGCCGCAAGCGGACCATCATCGGCGGCTGGATCCTCTCCGGCATCTCCTTCACCATCATGCTCAGCCCGATCGCCACCAGCCCGTTCATGATCATCCTGACCTACGGCGCCGGGCTGTTCTTCCTGGTGGGCCCGTATGCGGCCATCCAGTACTTTATGGCCGAGTGCTACCCGGTGAGCTGCCGGGCCACCGGAACCTCCTTCATCGGTGCCATGAGCCAGCCCGGCGTGATCCTCGGCGGCGCACTGTTCACCGCTGCAGCAGCCGCGGCCGGAACCGGGTCCGCCGCGTTGTGGGTCGGTGCCGCGGGAACACTGTTCTCCGGACTGCTGATGATTGCCGCCAAGCCCCCCGCTGAAGCCCTGCTGGAGGACCACCCCCATGACGTCCCCTAACAAAGTCGCCATCATCACCGGCGCTGCGAGCGGCATCGGCCGCGCCCTCGCCGTCCACTACGCCCGCCAGGGAGTGGTGTCAGTAATTGGCACCTTCCCCGGCGATCCGCACGACCCGGAGGAGACACTCCGCCTGGTCAAGGAAGCCAGCGGCGAAGCGGTGATCCACGAAGTGGACGTCCGCACCACCGCGTCCGTGGACGCCCTGGCCCAGCGGGCCGTGGACGAGTACGGCCGGCTGGACTACGCCGTTGCCAACGCCGGAATCCTCCGCAACTCCCCGCTGGGGGAGATGACGGACGAGCGCTGGCACGACATGCTCAACGTGGACCTCACCGGCGTGCTGCGCACCCTGCGTGCCGGGGCGGAAAGGATGACCGACGGCGGCGCGCTGGTTGCGGTTTCCTCGATCGCCGGCGGGGTCTACGGCTGGGAGGAGCACGCCCATTATGCGGCCGCCAAGGCCGGCGTCCTGGGCCTGGTCCGCAGCGTGGCCGTGGAGCTCGGCCCGCGGCAGATCCGCGCCAACGCGGTGATCCCGGGCCTCATCGAGACCCCGCAGTCACTGGACCCGGTGAATTCATTGGGCCCGGAGGGGCTGCGGCGGGCCGGCAAGGACATTCCGTGGGGCCGGGTGGGAAAGCCGGAGGAAGTTGCCAGCGTCATCGGGTTCCTCACTTCCGATGAGTCCCGCTACATCACGGGGCAGGCCCTGGTGGTTGACGGCGGACTCACCGTCAAGATGCGCGCCTGAGAAGGAAAGGACACCATGAACACATCGACCCATGCTGCTGACCAGGCCTCCGGGAACGCTCAACCAGGGAACGGCCGCGGGGTGGTGGTTACCGGCGGTTCCAGCGGGATCGGCAAGGCCATCGCCGAGGCCTTCCTGGCCAACGGGGACAGGGTTGCCGTGCTGGACCGGGCCGGAGGGGACGGCACCGTCCGCGTGGACGTTGCGGATGAAGCCAGCGTGCGGGCAGCCTTCGCCGAGGCACGGGAGAGGCTGGGCGGCATCGACGTCCTGGTCAACAGCGCGGGCCTGCTGACGGAGTCCCCGCTGGAGGACATGTCCCTGGCGATGTGGAACGAGACGCTCACGGTGGATCTGACAGGTGTGTTCCTGTGCTGCAGGGAGGTGGTGGGGGAGATGCGGCAGCGGAAGTGGGGCCGCATCATCAACATCGCTTCCCAGCTGGCCATCAAGGGCGGTGTGGGGCTGACCCATTACAGTGCGGCCAAGGCCGGCGTGGTCGGTTTCTCCAAGGCCCTTGCCCTGGAAACGGCGGCGGACAACGTCCTGGTCAACTGCATCGCCCCGGGCCCCATCGAGACGCCCCTGGTGGAGGGCATCTCCGAAAGCTGGAAGGCCGCGAAACGGGCCGAGCTGCCGCTCCGGCGCTTCGGCACGCCGGCGGAAGTGGCTCCGACGGCCGTGCTGCTGGCCAGCGATCCGGGCGGAAACCTGTTTGTGGGACAGACGCTGGGGCCCAACTCCGGCGATGTCATGCCGTAACGAAAGGGGAACGACATGTGTGGTGCCTGCGGGAGGACAACTGTCGCCGACCCTGCCTTGGGGCCGGTGCGGACCATGCGCCAGCATCTGATCGTGGCAGCCACGGTCAACGCCGTCTGCACTGGCCTCCCGGGAGCCCCGAAGGTGACTGCACTCAAGGACGGCTGGCTGATGACCGGACCTTCCGGGGTTTCCAGGCAGTGCGCGACCCTCGAAAACCTGTGGTCCGCTGTGCTCGGCTGCTTTACCGACCCGACGGTCCTCGGCCGCCTGCTCAGGCGCCGGAAGGCGTACGCAGCTGATCCGGCCAATGCGGGCCTGCCCGCGATTGCGGCGGGAATGCTGCCGGACCCGGCTGCAATTAATACTTCCAAGGAGATTTTGAATGACTGATTACACCCCGCTATGGTCGCCCATCCGGATCGGTTCCATGGAATTGGACAACCGGGTTGCGCTGGCTCCCATGACAAGGATTAGCGCAACCGAGGACGGGCACGCCACGGAGAGAATGGCTTCCTATTACCGGACGTTCGCGCGCGGCGGCTTCGGGCTGCTGATCACGGAAGGCATTTATCCGGACACCGCCCACAGCCAGGGCTACCACTTCCAGCCGGGCATCGCTACGGAGGAGCAGGCCCGGTCGTGGGCGAAAGTCGTCGACGGCGTCCACGGGGCGGGTTCAAAGATCTTCGCGCAGCTGATGCATGCGGGGGCGCAAAGCCAGGGGAATCGGTTTGTTGCCTCCTCGGTGGGACCATCCGCGGTGGCGCCCAAGGGGGAGCAGTTGGGGTTCTACCGCGGCGAAGGTCCCTATCCCGTTCCTTCCGAGATCACCTTGTCCCAGATGAAAGAGGTGCGGGATGGCTTCGTGACAGCCGCGCTGCACGCGCAGCAGGCCGGCTTCGACGGCGTTGAGATCCATGGTGCCAACGGGTACCTGCTGGACCAGTTCCTCACGGACTACCTGAACCGGCGCGGCGACCACTACGGCGGTTCACCGGAAAACAGGGTGCGGCTTGCCGCTGAAATCTGCCACGACGTCCGCGAGGCAGTTGGCCCGGGCATGACGGTGGGGATCCGCATCTCGCAGGCCAAGGTCAGCGACACTGACCACAAGTGGAGCGGGGGAGTGGAAGAGGCCGAAGTCATTTTCGGCACGCTGGGCGCGACTGGCATCGATTTTGTCCACACGACTGAATACCGCGCCACCGAGCCCGCGTTCAAGGATGCGGAGGAAAGCCTGGCTGCCCTGGCGAAGAAGTACTCGGGCCTGCCGGTGATTGCCAACGGCAACCTCGACGATCCGGACATGGCCGTGTCCATGCTGGCAGGAGGCTCAGCGGACGTCATTGCGCTGGGCAAAGCCGCACTGGCCAACCGGAACTGGCCGCATCTTGTCCGGAACAACCTGGAATTCGACGACCTCGATCCTTCCGTCTTCGCTCCTCTGGCAGATGTTAAGGACTGGGAACTCGAGGATCCAGCGGAGATGAAGTAGCGCCCGCCCGAAGCAACTGATGGTCAACGCGGAGCCCGGGACTGTAGCTGTCCGGGCCTCGCGTTGGGTGTCGGGAGGAGGGGATCCGGCGGCCGCAGCACACCTGTATCCTGAGTATCTAGTTCAAGGGCCCCGGCGGCCATCGACCAAGCCCGGCGCGCAGCCGGATGAGGGGTCTGGAAGCTGGGCCGCAGCCTTGGACGTCGTCGAACAGCCGCCGCAATCGTCACTCCGGCCGGCTCCCGAATTTTCGGAATGGATCCTTCATCAGCATTGACCCGCCAGCACCCGCGGTAATCCCGACGCCGGTCCCCAATCCCGTGCGCGCTGCTGCGGCGGATGAGCCGGCCGTTGTGACCTGGGTTGAGGCCGGGACCAGCATGACCGCGCGCTGGCGGTCGGCCAACGGCAGGCCGGCGCCTGCGCGGGTCGACGTGGTGGACGATTCCCTTACGGCCGATGAGGCGTACCGGATGGCGTCACAGGGGATCGCGATGCTCTGGCACGGTGACTTCCACAACGGGCGGCAGCTCCTCAACGCCCTGGACCGGCGGGTGGGCGGCGGTAAGAAAGGGACCACCGGAACCGGTGCCGAGAGGTTCTACCGGCACCGCCAGTCCGCCTCGCACCGTGCCCGCATTCTCGGTCTGCTGCTGATTCCCCTTGATCCGGGCCCGGTGGTGCCGCTGCGCCGCGCCCCGGACATCCGGGACGCCGCCGCCGAGGCGTACGGTGGCATCGGCGAACCGTCCGTGGTGTCCCTGCATGAACTGGTCGGGGCCGTTGGCGCCCACGAGTGGCGGCGGAACGGCGTCTACGTCGATGCCCTGCAAGGCCGCATCCACCCGCACTACGGCACGTTCTTCCCCACCCGGAGCGAGTATGTGGATCTCGTGGCGGCCGCCGCGCTGCCCACTGAGACGCTGGCGTTCGACGTCGGAACCGGCACCGGGGTGCTCGCTGCCGTCCTCGCCCGCCGCGGCGTCCGCCGCGTGGTGGCGACGGACAACGAGCCGCGCGCCGTCGCCTGCGCCGGGGAGAATTTCCGGAACCTCGGTGTTGCGGACCGTGTCGAGGCGGTCCTGACCGATATGTTCCCGCCGGGCCGGGCGCCGCTGATCGTGTGCAACCCGCCCTGGATCCCGGCCACGCCGCATTCCAGCCTGGACAGCGCGGTCTACGACCCCGGGAGCAGGATGCTGTTCCGCTTCCTCAACGGACTGCCCGACCATCTGGAGCCGGGCGGCGAGGGCTGGCTGGTCCTCTCCGACCTGGCCGAGCACCTTGGCCTGCGCTCGCGTGAGGACCTGCTGGCCGCCATCGGGGCGGCGGGGCTGAAGGTGGCGGAACGGCTCGACACCAAGCCAACGCACCCGAAGGCATCGGACCGCGACGATCCCCTGTTCGAGGCGCGCGCGGCCGAGGTCACGTCCCTGTGGCGGCTGGTTCGCCGCTAGTCCCGCAGATAGTCCCGGGACAATCAGGCGTGGCCGGCGGACCTGGCCAGCGGCCGCCGTCGGACGTTACGACGGCGGCGCCGGGGGACCAAGTGTTTGCCGGTGCTCGTCGACTGACCCAGGGGCTGCGAGCCGTTTGCCGGTTCACTTCGTGCTGAGGGCGCGTCCGGCGTTGGCCGGACGCGCCCTCAGGGGGTTGCGCGAACCTCACTCAGAACGGTTCCGGGCGCCCCGTTATGCAGTGGGACTTTCCTGCTTGGCTTTAGCCTTTTCGCTTTCCTGGGCCTCGGCGAGCCAGGCATCGCGCCTCGCGCCAGGGACCCATCCGGTATCGACAACCCGCCGTTGGAAGACGATGGCGGCTGCAACGAGGATGGTAGCGATAAGAATGGCAAGGACGGCGCCAAGTGCTGGGCCGCCGGTCAGGCTAACGCCGATGAGGGTGCCGAACCAGCCGAAATCGGCGTCACCGAAGGTGCTGTTTGCGAGCCCGAACTGGCCCAGGACGAGCAACAGGACGGCGGGCAGGATGGTGATGATGATGCCGTTCACGAAACCGCCGAGCATGGCTCCCCGGCGCCCGCCTGTTGCGTTGCCGTACACGCCGGCGCCGCCGCCGGTAAAGAAGTGTGGCACCATTCCGGGAAGGATCAGGGCCAGGCCGAAGGCGGGGTTTAGCCACAGAGCCAGGATGCCAAGGGCGATCAGGCCGCCTGTGAAGGAGCTCAGGAAGCCGATGAGCACGGCATTGGCGCCGAACGGGAAAACGATGGGGATGTCAAGGGCGGCTTTGGCTCCGGGGACGACCTTGGCTGCAATGCCCTGGAAGGCGGGAACGAGCTCGCCCAGCACTGTCCGCACGCCATAGAGGATCACGGCCACGCCGACGCCGAACAGCAGCGCCTGTTCGAAGCCCGCCATGAGGAAGGCTCCCGCGTCAGGGGCGTCAAAGATTGCCAGCGCGTCGGCAAGCGGGAGGGCGATCAGACCCCAGATGGCGAAAACCATGTAAATGAGGACCATGGACAGCGAGGTTGCAACCATGGAGTCGCGTAGGAATTTCAGCCCCTGGGGGAACTGGATGTCTTCGGCTGATTTGCTGCGCTTGCCTGCGGCCTGTCCAACTGCGCCGGCTGCGATGTAACCCAGGGACCCGAAGTGACCGATCGCGATGGTGTCATTGCCGGTGATTTTCTTCGTCCACGGGTGAAGGAACGCCGGCATGACCACCATGATCACGCCCAGCAGGACAGCCCCGAGGAGCACCACCAGCCAGTCGAGGCCCTGTCCCAGGCCGACGGACAGAATAACGGTGAGCATGGTGGCCATGAACACCATGTGGTGACCGGTCAGGAAGACGTACTTCAACGGAGTGAAGCGCGCCAGAACCAGCATGATGAGAAAGCCAAGTGTCAGGACGTATGCGCTCTGGGCGCCGAACTGTTCCTGGGCCATTGCGGTAATGACCTCGTTCGTCGGGATGACACCCTGGGCGCCGGTAACGGTGAGGATCAGTTGCCCGAGGGGATCAAGTGATCCGGTGACGACGGTGGCGCCCACGCCAAGGATGAAGAAGCCCAAGGTTGCCTTGAGCGCACCTCCGATGACCTGGCCCGAGTTGCGCCGCAATGCGATTAGGCCTGCTGCGGTAATGATGCCGATCAGGTACGCGGGCACATTGAGAATCTGCTGCCCTATGAAATTCAGTACTACTACGAGCCAGTCCATGCCGTAGGCACTCCCTTATTGCTGAAATGTTGGTTGGTCTTGTGGTGTTGCAGGTGGAGGTACCACCGGCATTGACTATCGAACAGCGGCAGACAGTTTTTTATGGATCTCATCGAGGTCAAAGAAGTTTTCGATAACGATGACCTCTGCGGGGACATCGCCAATTTCAGGTGCGAGCTCCTCGGAAGTAAGCACGATCTGCGCCGTCTGGGCGGCGCCGCGGGCAACTCCAATGTCAGCGGCCTCAATATCGGCATCGATGCCGAGATCCTGGAGAACTTTTTCTGCGTTCATTTTCAAAAGCACTGATGTCCCAATGCCCATTCCACATACAGCGACGATCTTCATGGTTCGTTGCCTTTCAATTCAGGGGTGATGTTGGAGTTGCTTATTTCGGTGAGGCGGCGCGTGCCAGGAGGGAGCGCACTTCTTCCGGACTCGCCGCGGCGTCAAGGCCACTGCGGGTGGCCGGATTCGAAAGGATTCCGGCGACTGCCCTGAGGACTTCGATGTGGGCAGTGTGGTCAAGAGCTGCGAGGCCTATGACCAGCGAGACGGGGTCGTTGGATTTGTGCCCGAACTCCACAGGGGAGGCCAGGCTGACCCAACTGAGCCCTCCCTTTTTGACGGATTCGGAGGGGCGTGCGTGGGCGAGGGCGACTCCGGGGGCGATGACGATGTAGGGGCCGTGCTCTTCGACGGCCTCGATCATCTGTTCGGTGTAGTCCTCTGTTGTGACTCCGCCTGCCACCAGGCCATCTCCGGCACAGCGGATGGCTTCCCTCCAGTCGGAAGCGGCGACATTGGTGGCGATGGACGAGAGTTCTTCAGCGAGGTTTAAAGCCACGGGGATCCTTCAGGTAACGGATCACATCACGACGATGTGAGGTATATCACCGTAGCAAGGATTGGTGGCTTAAGTCTATTAGTAGACCAAAGTATTTTCGTTGGCGGGTCTTCCTAGCTGGATGCCAGGACAAGAGAGTTGGCTCCGCTGTGGGTAAGCCGGCTGATTCTGTCGGGCGCGAAGAGTGTGTCCTGGGCAAGCAGCGATGCTCCGGTCAGGCCGGCCACATCTCCAAGGCCGGAGCGTTCGACGACGAGCTCCCGGGTGGCGAATTCACGCGCACCGGCGAAGATAGCCTCGCGGATGGGTGTGAGGAAGGGTTCGCCCGCTGCTGCGAGACTTCCGCCGATAATGACGGCCTCGGGATTGATCAGTCCAACGATGTCGGCCAGCGTCTGGCCAAGGGCGGTTCCCGTTTCCTCCAGGAGGGTCAGGGTTCGGTGGTCCCCGTTGTTCGCGAGCTCAACAATGTCCGCTCCTGTCCTGACTTTGTAGCCGCGGGCCACTAGTTCGGCGCGTATCACCGCTCCGCTGGCTACGGTTTCGAGCCGTTGGAGGCGGCCGCCACCGATTCGGGGCCGGCTCAGGTCGCCGGCTCCTCCGCGCGCTCCGCGGTACACGGCCCCGTCCAGCACAAACCCCAGCCCGATCCCGATGCCGGCTTTCACGCCCACGATGTCCCGGTATCCCACCCTGCCCCGCCTTGCTTCCGCCAGGGCCATGGTGTTTACGTCCCGGTCAACTGCCAGGACGGCATGTCCATATCTGCTCAAGAAGTAGTCGCGGACAGCCACGCCGTCCCATTGCTTATCGACCTGCGGTGATGCCAGGCATCCGGTTGTGACATCCACGGGGCCGGGGACGCCGACGCCGATCCCCACGACGTCAGCCCTGGTCTTCCCCAGGCGGAGCAGCATGTGGTCGAAAACCTGGCCTGCCCATTCGAAAATCTCAGCAGGCCCCTGGCTTGGCCCGATGTCTGCCTCGTCAACGCTGAGGATGGTGGAGACAAGGTCCGTGATGGCCACCATGCTGTGTGAACCGCTGATATCGAGGGCCAGAAGCACGCCAGAATCCGGCTTGACCGCAAACGTTTCGGGTGGGCGTCCGCCGCGGGAGTCCAGTTGACCTACGCTCATGATGATGGAGGCGTTCAGCAGCTCTTCGAGCCGCCGGGCAAGGGTGATTCGCGACCACCCCAGCCGCTCCAGAAGGTCATTCCTGGTAGTTGCCTGGCCGGACCTGATCAGGTCCAGGACAACGCCCGATCCTGTCGAAAGTGATTGTGCCATTCCAACCTCTCGTTTGGTCGCCACGCAGGAATCCGAGCGGATACCGTTTATGCATACTAGTAACCGAAAGTCTATCGTGACTCAGGACACCTGGTCGCTGTCTGGATGACCGTTTTCTGTGCACGGAGAGCGGCATTGTCCCGTGGTGGCATCTGCATGGAAGGCGGTAGGCGGGACTTGTCGGCAGCAGCACGCCTTACGGCGGAAGGTACGACGGCGGACGCGGGCCGGGAGCGCGCTGCCAGGGACATCTCCGGCGCGGAGGGCGGCCACGAGGGCGATGCGGTGCTGGTTGGATTTGTGCAGCTTCTCGATGAGGTAGGGGATGAAGTAGTCGTGGAGTTGACCCGGTTTGCGGGTTCAGAGCCCACGAGGGGCGCGTCCGGCTTTGGCCGGGCGCGCCCCCTCGTGAGACAGAGGCTATTTGGTTACGTGCACTACCACTGCCTTCCCGACGGCTTGTTCCGCTCCTGCGTTGTCGATTCCAGTAACTGTCCAGTTGCTGAGCAACAGCACGGTCTTTCCGGTGTCAGAGTTATAGACGATCTTTTTGAAGCCAAGCGCGGTCAATTCATCGTCGAGTGCTTCCGCATTCATTCCAGCGGCGTTGGCCGGGATCACGGCGGTCGCTGGTGCAGCAGGAGCCGGTGCCGGGGCTGCCACAACGGCAGGAGCAACAGGTTCGGCTGTGACCGTGGCGGTCGCCGTCACTGTTGCCGTTGCAGTAACGGTTGCCGTGGCCGTTTGGGTAACGGTATGCGTGACGGTTGGAGCTGCTTGCGGGGATCCCGCGCAGCTTGAAAGGGCCAAGCACAGGAGCGCGCCGCTGGCCAGTGTTGTGGTGAGTTTCAAACCTAATTTCCCCTCGAAATGTATTGGCAAATCTGGATGCCCCGTTGCGGCTCGCTGTCCAGTTCGGCACCGAAGCCTCTTCGCGACGCCGCGATGGGACGGATTGTCTTTGGACCAGCTAGAGGCCGGTGGTGCTTACTCCGTACTCGGCCTGTTCCGGGGTGAACCCGTTGAAGAGCAGCTGATCGACCAGATCCCCCCGGGAGAAGGAACTGTACTTGAGATAGCTCGCGGCTTTCTTGGCCGCCTGCTCGTTCCAGTCGACGGTCACACGGTCCACAGCCCACGTTGCATCTTCCGTCGAGAATTTGTTGTATTCCAGCTGCCCGATCAAATCGGTGCGTGAAAAGGCGCTGTATTTGAGGTAGCTTTCAGCTTTCCGTAGAGCATTCTGTTGACTGACGGTGCCCTTCTTGGCAGCAGCCTCAGCTTCGGCCGCAGCCTTCGCAGCAGCCGCGTCAGCGGCAGCCTGAGCTTTGGCGGCAGCGTCGGCTTCGGCTTTTGCCTTAGCCGCTGCGTCAGCCTCAGCCTTGGCTTTCGCAGCGGCCTCAGCTTCGGCCGCTGCAACAGCGGGGTCCTTTGTGGGAGCTGGAGTGGCAGACGCGGTCTGACCTGCAGTGGCGACCTTGGGAGAGGAGGCGACGGGCGCTGACGAGGGTGCAGAGCCCGCGCGGGCCGAGTTGACGACGATGCTGAGGAGAATGACAACGCCGGTGACGATCAGGGCCACTTTCTTGTGCCTGTCATAACCTTCCAGCGGAAGCCCACGCTTGTCGCGTGTCTTGTTAGCCAGCACCAAGATGAGGTCAATCAATGCCCAGATGCCGAGCCCACCAAAGGTGACGAGCTTCAGGATGCCGGTTCCCACCTTGCCGAGGTAGAAGCGGTCAACGCCGAAGACGCCAAGGAGCAGCGAGAGCAGCCAGGTCGCCAGGAACGACTTGTTGCTTACCGGCGGTTGACCATAGCCGTAGTTCGGAGGATAGGGGGCGGTGTAGGGTTGCTGGCTCATGAGAGTCCTTCCATAGGACACCTGACCGACGTGCGATAAAAAGCGTGCGGGGTTGGGTGCGGTGATGGACACACATGGAGGAAATCCAGCGTGGAGCGTGGACCGCAAAAGCGGTACACCGAGCCAGCCGACAGAAACAACATTTTCGCTTCCCCCAATAGCGTCAAAGTCATTTCATTAGATCTGAGAAAATGCCGCCTTTTTTGGTTTCTGGGAGAAAACTGCGCTAATCCTGATATTTAGTCGCGAATCTTGACGATTTATTGATGCTTTTTTGGGTCCTCATTCCAAGCCTTGGTTGGAAATTCGTACGTCGATAGCCGACTGATAGTGGCCATCGCAGCCCCTATCAGTCCGAGATCGGGGCTGAGGGTTCGCCCTTAGCTAGTCCCATAAACATCGTCCGGTGCAGGATGTCCACGTGCTTCCTGGCAACTTCCACGGCGTCCTGGACATCTCCGGCGCGGAGGGCTGCCACCAGGGCGATGTGGTCCTGGTTGGATTTGTGCAGCTTCTCGATGGGGTAGGGGATGAAGTAGTCGTAGAGCTCGGCGAGCGTCTCGTGATAAACCTCGACGGCGGAGTCCAGGCATGACGCAGTACCCACCAGTTCATGGAACTGCTCGTCCATCCGGTGGTAGTAGGACCAGTCAGTCGCCTCGGCCATTTCCCGGGTCAGCCGCTCCAGCTCATCCAGCTGCTCAGCGGTGGCGTTGACTGCCGCGTAGTGCGTCACGGCGCATTCAAACAAAAGCCTCCGGTCCACCAGCCGGTTCACCGCCTGGGACTCGGCCGGCGACGCCGACAGTGAAGCCAAAACATCCGTAGGCGGCGCCTCCGCCACAAACGTTCCCCCGGCCCGCCCGCGCCGGCGAACCACCACGCCCTGCTCCGCCAGGCTCGCCAAAGCGCGGCGGGCGGTGATCGGACTGACCGAAAGGCCCAGGGCAACGTCCTCCTGGTCAGGCAGCCGTTCGCCCGGTTTCAGCAGCCCCAGAGATATCGCCATGCCGATCCGCATCCGCACGGCGTCCATGGCACTCCGGCGCTCCATGCCGGGCATCCTGCCGGCGCCGAGGGGCGGGGGCTCGACGGTGTCCTCCAGCTGACGGGTCATATCCGCTACTTTACGGCCCACGCCGGCCCCCTTCCCTTTATTGGATCATTCTGATCTAATATAACCCGGATCACACCCCAACGCGGAGAAAAACCCATGCAACGCATCCTTCCCCTCATCGCCGCCCAGGCCCGGCCGCGGCTCATCGGCGAGCCCGTCTCGGCCTTCGCCGATGAGGTCAAAGCGGCACTCGAGGTGCAACCGCACAGCAAGCTGGTGGTCTTCCCCGAGCTGCATCTCTTCGGCGACCAAAACCCGGACCTGCAAAGAACCGAAATGCTCCAGGCGAGCGCCGAGCCGCTGGACGGCCCCCGGGTAAAAGAGCTGCAGCAGCTCGCGAAAGACCTCAACGTCTGGCTGGTCCCCGGCAGCGTCTGCGAACGCGGCCCGGAAGGGCAGTTGTTCAACACCCAGCTGGTCCTGTCCCCGGACGGGGAGCTGGCCGGCTACTACCGGAAGATCTTCCCCTGGCGCCCGTTCGAGCCCTACGATCCCGGCGACCGGTTCACCACCGTGGACCTGCCCGGCATCGGCAGGGTGGGCCTGAACATCTGCTACGACGCCTGGTACCCGGAGGTGTCCCGCCAGCTCGCCTGGATGGGCGCCGAGGTGATCCTCAACGTCGTCAAAACCACCACCCCGGACCGCAAACAGGAACTGATCCTCGCCGAGGCCAACGCCATCGTCAACCAGGTCTTTGTGGTCAGCGTCAACTGCGCCGGCCCCACCGGAATGGGCCGGAGCATCATCGTCGACCCGGAGGGCAACACCCTCGCCCAGGCACCTGACGACGCACCCCGGCTGCTCGCCGCGGAACTGGACCTTGCCGCCGTCGAGCGCGTCCGCACGCACGGCACGGAGAACCTCAACCGCCCTTGGTCGCAGTTCCGCGAGGGGGAGCCCGCCGTCGAACTTTCCGTCTACCAAGGCCGCATCAACCCGGCCACCTGGACACCGCCGTCCTACAAGCCCTAAGGAAACACCGTGACAACCACCCTCACCCGCACGCTGAAGCTGCCCTCGCTGGTCCTGTTCGGGCTGGCGTACCTGACCCCAATCATCGTCCTGGGGATCTTCGGCATCATCGCCGAAACCACCGGCGGCGCCGCGCCCGCCGCCTACCTGGTGGCGCTCGTGGCCATGCTGTTCACCGCGCACAGCTACGGACGGATGGCCGTCGCCCACCCCGTGGCCGGTTCCGCCTACACCTACGTCCGCCGCTCCATCGATTCCCGGGTGGGGTTCCTGGTGGGCTGGGCCGTGCTGCTCGACTACCTCTTCCTCCCCATGGTCATCTGGCTCATCGGCGGCTCCTACCTGAGCGCCCAGTTCCCCGGCATCCCCATCGGCGTCTGGATCGTGGGCTTCATCGTCATCACCACGCTGCTGAACATCCTGGGCATCAAGGTGGCGGACAAAGCCAACTACGTGCTGATGGCGTTCCAGCTGCTGGTCCTCGTGTTCTTCGTGGCACTGGCCATCGGCAGCGTGGTGTCCGCCAACGGCGCCGGGGGACTGGCCAGCGGCCAGCCGTTCTTCAACGACACCGCCAGCTTCGCCACCATCTCCGCAGGCGCGGCCATCGCCGCGTACTCGTTCCTGGGGTTCGACGCCGTCACCACCCTCACCGAGGAAACCATCAACCCGCGCCGGACCGTGCCGCGCGCCATCATGCTGGTGGCCCTGATCGGCGGCGGCATCTTCGTGGCGGTCTCCTACGTGACCCAGCTGGTCCACCCCGGCGGCGTGTTCGAGGACTCGGCCTCCGCGGCCAGTTCCATCGCCCTGCAGATCGGCGGGCAGCTGTTCGGCGCCGTGTTCCTGGCCGGCCTGGTGGTGGCGCAGTTTGCCTCCGGCCTCGCCGCGCAGGCCAGCGCCTCCCGCCTGCTGTACGCGATGGGCCGCGACTCGGTCCTGCCCAAGGCGGTCTTCGGCCGGCTGAGCGAGAAGTTCCACACCCCGGTGGCGAACCTGGTGGTCACCGGCATCGTGGGCCTGATCGCGATCTTCCTGGACGTGGCCACGTCGACGTCGTTCATCAACTTTGGTGCCTTCACCGCCTTCACGCTGGTGAACGCCGCGGTGGTGTTCCACTATGTGCGCCAGCGCCGGGCAGGGCAGCAGCTGAACCCGGTGTCCTACGTGGTGGTCCCGGTGATCGGCGCCGTCATCTGCGCCTACCTGCTCTCCCGGCTGGACAGCAACGCCATTACGCTTGGTGTGTCCTGGCTGGTGCTGGGCGTGCTGGTCCTGGCCCTGATCACGCGTGGCTTCAAGGCGTCACCGCCGGAGATGACGGCCACGGAGAAGGCGACGGTCGAGGCGGCCGCCTAACCCTGGCAATTTGTAGTGTGGCCGCCGGCCCGAGGGAAGGAACAGCCGTGAGGATAGCGCTGGGGCAGCTGGAGTCGGGCGCCGACATCCGGGCCAACCTCGCCGCGATCGACCGGTTCGCCTCTGAGGCAGCGGCCGACGGCGCCGCGCTGGTCGCCTTCCCGGAGTACGCCACCTACGAGAAGAAGAAGGTGGACGCGACCTTCCCCGAGGTCGCCGAGCCGCTGGACGGCCCCGTCTGCCAGGAACTGGCCGCCATTGCCCGCCGCCACCGCATCGCGCTGGTGGCGGGCGTGGTGGAAACCTCGAACGAGCCGGAAAGGGCGTACAACACGCTGGTGGCTTTCGGGCCCGACGGCGGCCGACTGGCTTCCTACCGGAAGATCCACCTGTTCGACGCGCAGGGCTTCGGGGAGTCGACGTTCATCACGCCCGGCCCGTCCACCGATCCTGTGGTGTTCGTGTACGGGGGAGTGCGGTTCGGTCTGATGACCTGTTACGACCTGCGGTTCCCGGAGCTGGCCAGGTGCCTGGCCGACGCCGGCGCGCAGGTTCTCCTGGTCTGCTCGTCCTGGGTGCCGGGAGAGCACAAGACGGAGCAGTGGCTCGCTTTGAATGCGGCACGGGCGATTGAGAACAGCATCTACGTCGCCGGGGTGTGCCAGGCGCCGCCGGTGTCGGTGGGGCGGAGCGTCCTGGTTGATCCAATGGGGGTGGTTGAGGCCGACCTCGGGCTGGAGCCGGGCGTCCTGGGTGTTGAGGTTTCGATGGAAGCGGTGGAGCGGGTGCGCGAGTCGTTCCCGATGTTCCGGCAGCGGCGGCTGTAGGGGTCGCTGCCGCACTTCGTCGGGGGCGGGATAGGATTAGACTCCCTGGTTTCCCGGGCTGCTCAATAGGTAGACACGACAAACATCATAACTTTAGGACAAAAGAGGAAAGTCGTGGGTGAAACGGACGTTGAGGCGTTCGAAGCAGGTAGCGCCGCTTATTCTCTACCCGCCGCTTACCACAGTTCTCGCCTATTTCACCCAGATCCGGCATTGCTCCTCAAGGTACGCGTCAATAGCTCGCTGAAAACCCGCGGAAGCCTAGTTGGTTCGTTACCTCTTGCATCGCTCTGCTACGCGACTGCGTGAAGACGGCGCACGGAGATGGCCTTATGGATTTCCCTACCGACGGCCGCGGCTACGGGGGCGGAAAGGCGTTCCCTATCTGCCGGTAAGCGGCAGTCTTACGACCGGAAATCTGCCAGTCGTCGGGGAATCCTTGGATCCGCGCAGCCATGCGAACAGTGAGACGGGGCATACCCACGTGGTCCTCTGCAGGTACGTCGTCGGCAATGGTTCGCCCTTCTACACCCAGCGAAGCCCATGCGGCACGGGCTCGCGTTGGCCCCAGATCAGGTCCCCGTGCTTTTTCGAGCCACCAACCAAAGTGGGTGCGATGGCGGAAGCCCGGGCTGCCCACTCATCGGCACCGCTCCATCCCTTGGCAGCCATAAGGTCCTTTAGGAGTTCGCCGACAGTTGGGGGCATTAGTTCATTGGGCACAGGCCAATGGAAGTGCTCTGCCAGGTCTTTGCGGATGCCTACGAAAATGACTCGTGGGCGCAGCTGTGAAACTCCGTAGTCTGACGCGTTGAGGAGGCGCCAGCCTGGCGTGTAGCCGAGCTTCTGTAGCTGCGTCTCGACGTCTCGCCGGTACGTGTCGAAGACAGCGTCCAGAAGGCCACGGACATTCTCCAGCATCACAGCTTTAGGGCGGATCTCATCAATTAGGTCTATTGCCTTCGGGAACAAGTTACGTTCGTCTTCGGCACCGAGCTGTTTGCCTGCTTTTGAAAATGGAGGGCAAGGAACTCCGCCGGCGAAGAGATCCACGCCCTTGTATGCCTTGCCCGACCACTCCAGGAGATCTTGCTCGAGGATGTTCCATTTGGGGCGGTTGAGCCGAAGTGTCGCGCATGCTGGAGGTTCAATCTCGACCAAGGCTTCATGCCCGAAACCTGCCATTTCCAGTCCTAGCGCCTGCCCCCCGGCCCCTGCACAGATCTCGACTGACGTTAACTCTTCGGCCACTGTATTCCTCCCGCTGATTACGCCTCTAAGACTACCTTGGGGAGAACCTAAGACCTTGCGCCGACACTGCTACGCCATGGCGCCGACTATGATGCGGAACTTATCCTTCGGCTTCATACGCCTCCGAAGCGCTGTGCCGACAAGCCTCTTGAATGACGTCGAGCCTTTCCCGACTGTGGTGCTTGGCAATCGGCTTGTGAAATACTTCCTCATCCCTCCTGACGTTGGATAGAACCGGGATATTTTAGGAAGCGTTCGACACGGAATTCTTGCGAACAGGCTTATTGCCGGGCATGTACGGTCTGGACCTTTGCGGTCAGAGCCACTCAACCACCCAGTCACAAGTTGCGGAACAGGTAAACGTCAGCTTGTACAAGCAACCGACAGAAGTAGGACAGCAGTAGCCGCTGGACCTGCATAGCACGGGCACTTAGCCGAACTGATGATTCCGGGAGATCCACATTTTCCCAGCGCCGACCCACATTGCCCAACTCTCCTAATGTAGCCTGGCGGATCAAACGACATTTGGATCGGGGAACAGTGGCAGGCAAATCAAAGGATTGGTCCCAGGCTGAAGTGACCGTAACGGTCCGAAGTTATTTAGAGATGTTGCGAATGGAGGTGTCGGGACAACGGTACGTGAAGAGCCACTTCAGGAAGGCTCTTCTGCCGCTGCTCTCGAACCGATCTGAATCAGCCATCGAATTTAAACATCAGAACATTTCCGCCGTGCTGATGAAGCTCGGGTTACGGCCGATCCGCGGATATCAGCCGGCTCAGAACTATCAGCAGTCGTTGGTGGCCGAGGTGCAGCGCCAGGTGGGGTCCGACCTATCCCTAATCCAGCTCGTCTTGGCCGAAGCGCTGCAAGCGCCTCAAAAAAGCCCTAACAGTGCTCTGGGATTCGAAAGTGCAAGCATCCCCTCGATCATTCTGCCGGAACCATCGCAGTGGACGGGGACACAAACAGTACGCCCGGACTACGCCTTGATAGAAGCAAGAAATCGTGCTCTCGGGCTGGCCGGTGAGCTGGCCGTGGCTGATCTCGAGTATCGGCGCCTCGTTAGGGCTGGCAAAGGGAATCTGGCCGACCGGATCGAGCACGTTAGCCAGTCACGGGGTGACGGTGACGGCTACGACATCCTTTCCTTTGAGGAGACCGGTGAAGAAAAGTTGATAGAAGTAAAAACCACACGATCACGCGCGGAAACCCCGTTTTTTGTCACTCCCAATGAACTGCAAGTGTCAAGGAAGTACTCGGATAGCTTCCACCTATTTCGTGTATATGACTTTGACCAGAATCCAGCTTGGTTTTCGCTTACGGGAAGCCTCGACGCCAGTTGCGTTCTCAAATCGAACGGTTTTACAGCCCTGCCCCGTCCCGCCTAGCCTGCTTCTCGGTGGGGATAGTTGTGCAGCATAGCTAAGGCTGGGTTGAGGCCCAGGGCACCCTTACTGAGAGGAAGAGTAACGGTTACAAGGAGGCTCGAGTCGACAGCAGTTAATGACTACTCGACCATGGCCGTTCCGAGTTCATGCGCTTTGGAAACCGAAGGATTTGCGAAACAACCTCGTGGTGTCACGGCGCATGCTGCTGGCGCCCTTACAATCGAAAACCAGTGGCGGGGGGCTTCAGCCCCCGGCTTCGGTAGATGCAGGGGGAAATGTGAACAGTACTGAATCGGCGCTTGGTGAGGTCCTTGACATAACGCCGGACACAAAGGTCCTTCTAGCGCTCACACATACTCCGTTGAAGCCCCTTGAAGCATTGTGTGAGTTGATCGACAACGGTATTGATGCCTTTCGCGCTGCGGAAATCGCTGGAGAGCCTATACGTCATCCGCACCTTGAGATAACCATCCCCGGGGCGACGCAGGCGAAGCGTGGAGACGGGATGATTCGTGTGGTCGACAACGGAGCTGGTCTTGACCGGTTCGGGCTTGCTAATACGCTCCGTGCAGGTTTCAGCGGAAAAAATCGGTATGACACCCTCGGGTTGTTCGGCATGGGGTTCAATATCGCTACAGGAAAATTGGGACAGAAGACGACTGTAACGACTGCAAGAAGAGCTGATGATTTTGCCTTACGAGTAGTCATCGACCTCCCAAAGCTCGTTAAGAACCGCGTTTTCGAAGTCCCAGTCGATAAGGTTCCCAAGCCCCCAAATTTTGATCACGGCACAATGGTTGAGGTAACAGCATGGTGGCCGGAAGGCCACCCTAATGCGGGCTTTGCCTACCAACTTGCCAGTATTCCCAAAGGGACGCTGGCCGCCCAAATCGGACGCAGATATGCGAGTCTGCTCAAAACCTCCTCAACCGCACGCATCGTATTAAACCAAGACCGAGTAACTGGCTTTGAGCACTGCACTTGGAGTGCCGAGCGAAGTGTCGAGCGTCAAGGGTGGGGATTGATTCCTGCCAGGATCGACATTGACCGGGTCCTGCTTTCCCAGCGCCGATGCATGCAAGATGGGTCTGTTATAGATCCCGCCTCACCTGTATGCCTGGAGTGCGGGGAGTCGGAGTTCAGGACTGTAGAAGAGCGTGTCCGGGGATGGGTGGGAGTACAGCGATTCGATGACAATAACAAGTTTGGAATAGACCTCGTCAGAAATGGACGTGTTATTCGTGTTGGCGAGAAGGACGCCTTTTTCAGTTTTGTGAATGATCTGGGGGAATCGGTCAAAGAATATCCCACGGACCAACAGACGGGCAGAATTGTAGGCGAAATTCACTTGGACCATGTGCCTGTAGACTTCCAAAAGCAGGACTTCCAGCGGAGCAGCGAAGAGTGGCAGCGGGCGATCGAATTTCTCCGGGGCGGCTCACTGTTGCCTAGTAACTGGAAGGATGGGACTCGGAATGAGTCTCCGGTGTCCAGAATTTTTCAGGGCTACCGTAAGGTGCGCAACTACGGGCGAGCCGACATGTACATGGGACGCTACGACGAGGCTACGGGGAAGGCCGTACGCGTTAGTAGGGAAGTAGAAGCTGATCTCTACAGGAGATTCATGGCACGGGAAGTCGGCTTTTACGATGACGCTCGCTGGTGGGATCTCATCGAAACAGCCTCAACACCTCCCGTTCTCGCTATGGAGGAATGCCCGGACTGCGGATTTCAGAACAGACCTGATGAGGAACTTTGTGGTGATTGTGGGCGTATAATTCATGGTAAAGCTTGCGTCGAATGCTCAACTGAGATACCGCTCTCTGCGGTTTCCTGTCCAGCCTGTTCAGCTTCTCAGATCCCAGAGGTTCAGGAGCCTTGGAAGTGCGAAGTTTGCGCTTCCTGGAATGGGATCGATGATGAGGTGTGCGTAAAATGCGCTGCAATTCGGGGTGCTGAGAACCCTCTAAGCGTAGACGTACTCAAGCGTACAGGTGAGATCGTTGACGATCTGTCGTTTTCTAATAAGTCCTTCGTGATGGCAGATCTTCGTAGGACAGAACCGCTGGACTTGACAGTTTATAGGGTGGGTCAGCTCAAGCCCGTTTTTGATGGACCCGCGGTCCCTTCGGTTGCACGGAAGTCTGCCGGAACAATCGAAATGTTTATGGATTTGTCTCATGCTTCGTTTGTTCAGCTTGGCATGAGACCTGAAGAAGCTGCAGCAGTTGAGGCTGCCCAGTATTTGTACAATATGCGGCTAGATCTTGCTGGGCGACCTGGACACTCAGTAGGGAATATTGCAGCTCAGGTGCTAACAGAGGTGTGGGGAGAGCAGCTTTCGTCCGGGCCCGACAAGGTCATAGACTCTATCCGCGCTCTATTCGATAAGATCTCCGAACGTCTTGAACTTAGTACGGATGCAGCTGACTTCTATGACCAGCTAGATCAGTTTGAGCAAAGAGAGCTCGCTGACCGTCTTATTAGTCTGGGGCGCTTGCACGAGTTGTCTGATCTCCGGCATAACGGCGCCTACCTTCGATTTGCTGGCCCTGGTGTTTCAGCCCGCTTTTTCGCACGAAATCCGGACGGCTGGTTTGGTACTGTTTGGTCCGTTCAACTTCCCGATGCGTCTATTGTCGGTGAGAGTGCAGCGGAAAATGCTCGCGAACAATACGTGGGTATTTTTTCTCGATGTCTCGAAGATTGTGCTGCTTTCTTGAGATTCCGGTATCAAGATCCCTTGATCATTACCCGTGCAGCGGCATCGAGGGAGTACTTGGAAACCCACCTCCTGTGAATGACTTTTTGAGTGACAGAGCTATTGCTTCATCTAGCTGGCAAGGTTTCGAAAGGCTTGTTGCGAGGTTGCTTACGGCCGAGGGATTCAAATATCCCACAGTGGTTGGGACTTCAGGCGACGGCGGCGCTGACGTATTAGCTGTGAAAGCAGGTAAGCGTTGGCTCTTTCAAGTGAAGCGATGGAGCTCCCCAGTAGGATCTGAGGTGATTGACCGAACGGTTGCTGCTGCTAAGAGCTACGATGCTGATGTTCCCGTGATTGTTAGCAAATCGGGTTTCACCAGTGATCTGCATAATCAACGGCGGAAGCTGGCGGCCGAAGGGATCAACATTCAGCTCTGGGATCGTGCAGCGCTTGCTCGTCGAGTTCAGAGGCTACCTGAAAACGCCCTTGTAGTAAGGGAGCCGGAGAAATTTCGCCTTCGGGAATATCAGGCGGAGGCAGTTTCCAGGATCATCAATACTTGGGTCAATGACAGCTCGTCATCCGCCCTGGTTGTCTTGGCCACTGGGCTAGGAAAGACGGTCGTTGCAGCAGAATCGATTCGACGTCTGACTGCTCTGCGTGGGGACCTTCGTGTCCTCGTTTTGGCTCACACCAATGACCTCATTTATCAGCTTGAACGGTCTTTTTGGCCGTTTTTTGCTAAGGGGCAGTCAACAGTTGTCGTGAACGGTGTGGAGAGGCCAAGATGGGCCGATTTGTCTCACTTTTCCGCGGTTTTCGCGTCGAGAGACACCCTTTCTATCGCTGCCGCGAGCGGCGTTAGTCTTCCAAATTTTGACATTGTAGTTGTGGACGAATGCCACCACTTGGGGGCGGAGACCTACGAAAAGTTGCTGGACTCGCTTGACGTCGGGGCCCCTCATGGGCCCTTCCTACTTGGCCTGACTGCCACTCCATGGCGTCCTGACGGGTCTGCCTTGGATGTCCGCTTCGATGCGCCTGTCGTCAGTATTGACCTGGTCCGGGGACTTAGAAGTGACTTCTTGGCCAATGTTGATTATCGAATGTTCACAGATAACGTGGATTGGTCAGCTCTCAAGGCGCTCAAAGGCGACCGGTTTACCCCTCGTGCCATAAATAGAACCTTGTTTATAAACCAGTGGGACGATGCTGTAGTTGAAAGAACTCGTGAGGCATGGGAGGACTTGGGCGAGCTTCGACGCGGAATTGTTTTTTGTGGAACCGTCGAGCATGCCGAAAAGATTGCTATGCGTATAAATGCGCTGGGGTTTACAAATGCCGTTCCGATTTTTTCTCGATCATCATCTGGTGACATTATGGGACCAATAGAACGAAACAGGCTTTTGTGGGACTTTTCGTCCGGTAAAATCGGCATCCTGTGTGCAGTTGATGTGCTCAATGAAGGCGTGGACGTACCCGATGTAAACTTGGTTGTTTTTCAACGAGTCACTCATAGCAGAAGAATATTCGTACAGCAGCTGGGTAGAGGACTTCGACTCGCGCCCGGAAAGGAGCGGGTAGTTGTTCTTGACTTTGTCTCGGATGTTCGTCGTTTCGCAGCGGGACTAGACCTTCAGCGGGCCCTTGATGAAGGAGGACCCCGGCCAGGCTCACCCGTAAGGCTGAATCTGCCGTCGCGTATTAGTTTCTTGCGGGCCAATGAACCAGATATGGACGGAGCAAGCTTCCTACGGGAATGGCTGGGTGATATCAAGGAAATTGAGGACGTCGGCGAGGACGTCAGTGTACTGCGATTTCCCCCCGTCGAAAACCTGCCGACGAGCTGAAAGGACCAATAGTTGTGACTAATTGGAAGCAGGAGCGACACGCCGCCCAGGAAGAAGTAGAGGCCCTGGCTGTGTTGCTGCGAGATGAGGATACAACCGACCGTCGCCTGATAGCGGGATACCTCGAGGCGAAACGTGTGCTGGCACGTGCATTCGAACAGCTGGCTGTTGAAAAGTACAGTGACAATAGTCACCTAGAATCGGCAAAAATAATGATTGAGCACGCTATGAGGTCTACTTTCACTCAGATACCTGAGAAGTACCTCCGAGTAAGCGGCTTTAGCCGAGTTCACGCCATGTTGCTGGCCTACTTAGTGCCGCGCGTTGGCACCGCTGTTTATGCAGACGAGCTCCGGATGTTGACGGGAGATGCCGTGCACACCGAGCGCCGGGCGAGAGACCTGAGGGACCTAGGCTTTGCACTGCTCGCGTCTGATCACCCAGGAGGGCAGGCTTATACCCTCGTGGATTCAGTCCCGGCCGCTCAGACGGCCGCGGTCATTCTGATCCACCGCAACATCCGGCAAGACAAGACTTTGAGCGAAAACAGCCGAGCCCGTCTACTACGCTTGGCTGGAATAGGAATCCCCCCGGAGCAGGAGTAATTTGATGCCCAAGCACACTATGAGTTCTTGGACAGATGCCAGCGGAAGTCTGATAAAGGACGAGGAAACTAGCGCCAGTAACCGAAGTGGGCGTTTTGGAAGCACCACGCATGATTGAACTGAGGTTCAGCAGACCGAGGATGCTGCCCCATTCCTGCCAGCACCATCCGAAGTGCTGTTCCGGCGTCCAACTCAGCCCGCCGCCGGTCAATCACCTATTGCTGACCCGGGGCGGTGTAGAACTCCTCAGGCCAGATCGGCTCCCACGGTGCTAGGTACTCCCGGTTCCTTTGAAATACCGCCATCAGAGCCTGGGCATCAGAATCTTGAACGGGTCGCAGGGCGATGCCATCAGCGAGTTCGCGGGAGAAGCTCACCCGGTTCACACTACCCACAGGGCTGCCTCTTCCTGCCTTGATAACTGCTGCGGCCCGCGTAACCTAGGGCTAACGACTTTCGGGGGAAACAATGAATCTCAGTCCTGCCTTCGGTGTTATCGGTGTTCTCTACGCGATCTTCATGACCTTGCTGGCCGGACTTGCGGTGTACGCCCTGGTCCTCGTCATCGTGTTCCTTCGGGTGCGGATCAATGAATTGAATAAGGCCGCACGGCCCAACGACGAACCCCTGCGCTGATGGCATCGCCATACTCATGACCCAGACCCGACGCACCGCCCCCGATCCTGAGTGGGTCCTGATGTACCGGCGCGGCATTCCCACACCGAAGATCGCCGCGGGCGCCGGCGTCGCTGAAACCACGGTCAGGTATCACCTGGCCATCGCCGCCAAGCAGGAACCCGGTATCAGGGCTGAGCACCAGGCGGCGCTTCCTGTAGCCCGGCAGCGGCTGACAGCAGCGGGACGGCGGAACCTGGAAGACATCATTGCCTTCTACCAAGCCGTGGGCCGGTTGCCGACAAGGCGCTCAGCCCGCGAAAAAGCTCTGACTGCATGGCTGCACCATCGCCGTCAGGAAGCAGCAGAGGGCACTCTGTCCCCCATCTACGCTGAGGCTCTCGACGAGATTCCGGGCTGGAGCAGGCCTTCCACAAAACAGGCTGATGACCAGGCGCGCTGGAAGCAGCGTCTGGCTGAGGTCTCTGCCTACAGGGCTGTTGGCAACGATTGGCCCCGGCACAACAAGACCGATGACCAAGGAGAACGGGTACTGGGTGTGTGGCTGCACGTCCAACGCATGAACGAGCGCGCCGGGAAGCTGGATCCAGCCAAGAAGGCGCAGCTTGACGAGGTAATCCCGGGATGGCGGCAGGGCAGGCCGCGACGAGGCCCGAACAGCCGACCGTGCACCCCAGGGACTTCAGGTTCGTCCTCCTCCGGGTAAACCCTGCCGGGGCCCGTTATGCGGCGAAATCTGGGGGGATAAATGAGCAGTCTCGCGCCAAACCAAACAGCCCGCCGCCGGGCGCAGTCTCGTTGCGCCAGGCCAACGCTCGCTGAGTGGGCAGACTCAGTCCGTAGTCTTTTCCAGGGAGATGTACTCCTCGAAAATGAGTGCCTCAACCCGCCACTCGCCCCTGCGCCTGCCCCTGTATTGAGCTGGCGAAGATGGCGCGCAATCTAGTAGTCCCACGCGTCCGGAGCGTTGAAGATATGCAATGAATCACGGCTAGTGCCATAGCTTCTGCACGAGGGCGTTGTTTTCCTTTCGAGGCCGTGGTTGGTGGTTTGTTCGAGCTGGTGCCAAATTGCGTCTTCTCGTCCCTTAACCAGTCTGCTGCTTGACCGCCTAGTGTGCGTGGAGGGTTTCGAGGACGTAACTGTTTACTAGGGATGAAGGGACCCTATAGTGGTCGCACATCTTGTCAGCAGCACGATTTGGAGGCGTTCTGCCGTAGCAAAGCAAGGGCCGTGTCAGACAACCAAGCAACTTTAGGCACGTCTTAACTTCTAGCGGAGGTTCGTGTGTGCGGACGGCTAAGTTTCGAAGCGGCTGCAGGTTCAGGCGGCTTTCAACTCAACCCTGCATCATGCACGGTCCCTGTGGCAGTGGCGGTCCCCTTGTATAAGCTCATCGCTATGCACAATAGTGAACGATCCACTCGGCCTTGGCTTACGGACCTAGGCGATGAATTGGCGGGAGGGGAAGCAAACAAATTCGGCTTTCGTCTCTCGTCCCTAGAGCTCATCTCCGGGGAACAAGTTCCCATCGCGAAGACAGGTGTAACTGCAATTGTGGGTGGCAACAACGTCGGGAAATCGACGTTACTTCGGGAGATTTATGGAGTCATTCACAGCCACTATGGGCAGCCCACCCCGGTTCATCACGTCCTCCAGAAGTGTTCTTATGAGTGGGAGGGCTCCATTGCCGACATGCTGGAGTGGATAGGGCAGAACTACGCGTACTCAGATGCGCCGAACGCACCAGTTGGTTTCATGTCACCGGGGGTGCAGGGGGAGGCAGAACAAGTGCAGGCGATATAGTGCAATACCGCAAGGGCAGTGAGCAAGGCGGAAACCCTTTAGGTGCGCTGGCGCCGTACTTGGCCTATCTAGCTGTGGCACAGCAACGCTTCGAGCACATTCAACCAGTTCAACGGAGACTGGATTTCGGTGATCCTGCAATCCATGCTGTGCACTATCTGGAGGATAGGGCGGAACTGCACGAACAGTTCCTATCGGCAGCTAAGAGCATCTTTGGGATTGACCTTACGCTCGACCCGCTGAGCGGAAACGTCTTCTTTCGAGTGGGTAAGCCATCCGCCGAGGCTCCACCAGTGGATCAGCTATACAGCGGTGGTGGCGCTTACAAGGAAGAACTGAAGTCCCTTCCTGCCTTGCATACCCAAGGTGATGGCATGCAGAGCGCGCTTGCGCTTCTTCTGCCAGTCATTACGGCAAGTTTCCCTATAATCCTCGTGGATGAGCCGGAGGCTTTTCTCCACCCGCCTCAAGCCAGAATTTTAGGCTCAACTCTCGCCCGGTTGGCCCATTCACGCGCCATCCAACTTGTCGTCGCCACGCACGATAGGCACTTTCTCACTGGGCTCTTGGACGCAGACGAGGTGGCTGTCTCCGTTATTCGCCTTAGCAGAGACCGGGACACGTCCGTTGCTACCCACTTAGAATCCAACACTCTTCGAAGTGCTTGGAGTTCCGCCGCTTTGCGGCATTCGAACCTCTTGGACGGCCTTTTTCATCGTGTGGTGGTTGTGACCGAGAATGAAAGGGATTGCCGTTTCTATGCTGCTGCCCTGGAAGCGTTGGATGAAGAAACCACATTGCCTATTCGTCCGCATGATGTCCTTTTCATTTCATCTTCAGGCAAGGGACACATCAGCGCCCTGTCCCGCGTGCTGCTCGCTTCGGGTGTGCCGGTTGTCGCTTCTCCTGACTTGGACATAGTCAACGATGAGCAGACCATCCAAAAGCTGTTCGCGCTATTTCAAGGTAACTGGAGTGACATTCAAAGCACGTACGCTGCTGCTACGGCAGAGTTCAGAACGCCCCGCGTAATCAGAAAAAATGAAGAAGTGCTCCGTCTCGTTCAAGTGGTCTTAGGGCAAAACCTAGGCGATGACTACACAGGCAATACCAAGAGAGACATTACGAACGTCCTGAGGGTCGATAGCGAATGGCAGAGACTCAAAGACTTCGGAGTTAGCGGCTTTAGAGCTCAGCGAGGCAAAGCAGATGAGTTTCTAAGCAAGCTAGCGGAGCGAGGCATAGTGCCAGTACATGTAGGGGAACTAGAACGATTTGCACCGGAAATTAACTTGGGTAAAGGGGATGCTTGGCTTGCAGGTGCTTTGGCGGCAGGTGCCCATCGTCGCCCTCCTGTTCGCCTGCATTTATCCAATATCCTCACGTCGGCAGGTTTCCCAATGACTCTTCCCTAGGGGGCCGTCTAGGATTCTGGCCGGGAGCGCCATCAACGTTCCGGGCGGGGTGTCTGAGAGGACGTCGGGCTCGACCATGGCCGGATTGCACAGCCCGACCGGACAAGGGCAGGATCGGCCCTTTATCGCGGTATCACCTGCCGACGTTCATTGCCATCATTTTCGGGGCGTACGCCAAGCAATGTTTCACGGGACTTGCAGGAGATGGGACACAGGCCGGGGCTCGGAAGTAACGTGGCTGCTGCCTTCTAGGGGAGGGCCACTCTCCTCATCGATCACCCGGCGGATCTGATGCCGAGAAAGCGCTCAGGCCCTGGCAGTGATCAGGCATTTGGCTAGGTAGAAGGGCTGGTTGCCGTATCGAAAGTACTAGGTGAGGACCAGGACGGGATCCGAGGGGCGCAGGTCCAGCAGCTTCGCACGGCTGAGCCCTACCTGCCTGAGGCTGATCTGGCACTCGCACGGTCCGGGCAGTCGACCCAGCTGGTTGTTGAGCGCGGCAAGCAAGGGGTGCACCGCCGTCGTTTTTGACGTGAAGGGGCGCGGCGGCGCTTTTTGCGAGGCTGACGGGCTGGGCCGAGATGTTTTCCTGCAGGTGGGCGATGGCTTCGCCGTCGCGGATCAGGACCGATTCCTAGAGCCAGCAATCCGTGCCCGGCTCGACGCCGACACCGGGTGCAGCGAACTCGGACGCCGGCTGTTAACGCCAACCGAAAATAGGGCCAGTTTTGCCGACTGAAAACAGGGCCACGGGTTGCTGTTCTATTGTGCCTGAAGCTGTGTTCTGGTCTTGTTCCGGAGCCCGGTAGCTGCTGCCGGTGAGGTTCAGGACTTCTGCGTGGTGGACGATCCGGTCGATCATCGCCGATGCCACTGTCGCGTCGCTGAAGACTTCGCCCCACCTGCTGAAGGCGAGGTTGCTGGTAAGCACCAGGGAGGCGTGTTCATAGCGGGATGAGACCAGCTGGAAGAACAGGTTGGCCGAGTCCTGGTCGAAGGGGATGTAGCCGACTTCGTCAACGATGAGCAGCTTGTAGCGGCGGAGCTTGGCCAGTTCCTGGGGCAGGCGGCCGCGGTCGTGGGCTTCGGCCAGTCTCGATACCCACCCGGTCGCGGTGTCGAACAGCACGCGGTGCCCGGCGCGTGCGGCCCGGATCCCGATCCCGACGGCCAGATGGGTTTTCCCGGTGCCGGGCGGGCCGAGCAGGACCACGTTCTTGGCTTCTTCCAGGAAGACTCCGGTGCCGAGATGCGCGACGAGGTTCCGGTCCGCAGCAGGCTGGTGGTCGAAGTTGAACTCTTCCAGGTGCTTGTGTCCGGGGAACCTCGCGGCCCTGATCCGCAGGGCGGCCCCGGAGGCTTCGCGTTCGGCGACCTCGCGGGAGAGGACAGCGGCGAGGTATTCCTCGTGTGACCAGCCTGCCTCCCGTGCCCGGTCGCCGAGGGATCGGTAGCCGCCGGCAATTCGCGGGGCGCGCAGTGCGCGGGCGTAGTACTCGATGTCCTTCACTGCCCCGTTCACCGGCCTGCTCCGGAGAGCTCGCGGGCATCGTCGGGGATGGCGACACCGAACAGTTCGTCATAGATCGACAGGTCCCGTTCCTCTACCACCGTGGATCGTCCGGCCTTGATGCTGCGGTGGATCCGTCGGAGCGAGGCGGCTTTGTCCACGTGCCCGGGGTCGGTGAAGATTTGGTGTCTGGCCCACCGCCGCTCGTGCCTGGCCAGCAGCCGGCCGTCTGCGCTCACGGTCACCTTTTCCAGGTCTGCTTCGACGTCCACGATCCGCCCAATCGCTCCTGGGTCCACGGAATAGTCGTTAGAAAAGACCCGCACGTAGTAGTCCCGTGGCAGCCGGACGCTGCTGCGGAATGCGAACTCGGGCGCCACCGGCGTCAACGGCCGCATCGCGTCCCGGTCTCGGACGAAGAGCTCGGCCGGGCGTCCGTGCCGGGTCCGGGAGTAGCGGGCGTTCGCGCGTGGCAGCCAGTCCGCGAGCTGGTCGTTGAAATCCAGCGGGGACGCGAACGTCCGGCCGGGCATGAAGCCTTGGCGGAAGTAACGGTTCATCCGCTCCACGATGCCCTTGGATTCTGGATCCCGTGGCGGCAACTGCCGGATCTCGCAGCCCAGCACGCCCGCGAACGCCGCCGTCGGCTCGGTCAGCCGGTCCTGGCCGATCCCTGATTCGTTGTCCCAGACCAGCTGCGTGGGGACTGCACCGGCCTCTTGCAGCAGCGACCACATCCCACCCAGCAGATCAAAGGTCGTACGGGTCGGCAGCATCCTGGCCTGGATGTATCCGGAGAACGCGCTCGTCATCACCAATACCGGAGGCTTGCCCTCCTGCCCGTGCCCCAGAGGAAGCGGCTCATGCGGAAACCACAAATCACATTGCATCGCTTGGCCCGGTTCATGGAGCCTGTCCACCGGATCCGCCGGCACATATTCGGGCCGGAGTCCACGGATCTTGTCCCGGAATAAGGACGCAGAGCCCGTCCAGCCCACGCGTTCGGCCAGTACCGAGGCCGGCATCATCGTCGGCGTCTGAACCAACAGGGCCCGCACCTCCGCCGCGTAAGCATCAAAGCTCGAACCGGCTGGCTTCCGCTCATACTTCGGCGGACGCTCCGCCTCCAACGCCCGGTCCACCGTCCCCCGGGAAACTCCGAGCTGTTTAGCCAGCTCCCTCTTGGAGATTTTCTCCGTCGCGTATCGGTGGCGTATCTGCGCCCAAACATCCAATGTGATCACCTTCCATAATGGTCAGTGTCCTCATTTTCAGTTGGCATTTTTGGCTCTATTTTCGGTTGGCGTCAACACTGACGATCGAGCAGGCTGCAGAAGAGCTCAACGTAAAGGAGAGCCTCATCCGCGGCCTCATCAAGGCGGGGGATCTGCGCGCCCTCCAAGTCGGGGGCCGCGGTTATCTTGCCCGATAACCGGGGCTGGTGCGGTTCGTTCCCGGAATGACGGGGGAAGAGCCTCTCGAGCTGCGTCTGGTTTTTGCGAGGTTTGTGAGGTTGGGTGGTTCCAGCGCCGGGAACTAACCCCGAATAGGATAGGCGGGTGATTGCTGAACCACACCAGCCCCGTTTCCTGACGATGGCGCAGGTCGCAGATGAGTTGAACGTGAAGCAAAGTCTTGTTCAAGGTCTTATCAGGACGGGGGAGTTGCGCGCTTTTCAGGTCGGCGGAAGGGGCCTGTGGCGCATTGGCCGCCAGGACGTCGAAGACTACATCGAGCAGGCGTACCGGCGCACAGCTGAACGGATCGTAGCCGGCGATCTTCAGGACGAGGGCGGGGCTGAGGACCCGCCACGCGGTCGGGCTCAGATTAGGGGCCCCTAATACCGACCAGTAACGGGTTTCGCCGGCCGCATGGGATCTAAGATACCCCCGTGGGGCGCCGCGACGATGCGACGTGAACCTTAGCGCAGGGCCTGGCTGGGGAACCCAGTCTCTGTCCGCCTGGCATCTTGACCGGCGGGTTCTAATACATCTCGTGTCTTTTCCAGGAGACAACAAATGTTCAAGCGCATCCTCGTAATTCTTGCTGCCGTTTTCACGGCGTTCTTCCTGATTGGAGGCCCGGCCCAAGCCGCCCCTGACGGCTCAGGTGGCAACCCGCACTTCATTAAGAACGCCACAAGTGCGAGCCTGTCCGGTTCGAGCTTGGTGGTCAAATTCAAGGAAACAGGCCTGCAGTCCGGGTCCGTCGAGACAGTCACCGCGTCGGCGAGCCTGACAGCGACCTACCAGTGCATCAACAACGGCGGAAGCAACCCGAACGATCCCAAGAAGACAACGGTCAACGTTGATGTTTCCGAGAGCGGCCAATTCACGGCAGACAAGAATGGCAACATCACTGGGACACTGACAGTGACTCCACCGGCCGCCAACACGGTTCTCGACTGCCCAAACGGACAGAGGGCAACCCTGACGACGTGGTCCTACAGCAACATCTCCGTCACTGACGAGACCAGCGGGGCTACGCTCTCCATACCCGGGACCCTCTCCGGCGGCAGCAAAGTGAACTAACCCTTTACCAGACCTGCGGGCCAAGGCGGACGCACGGAAAACGCCTTGGCCCGCAGCCATTCAAGACTCCGGTTGTCATTCAAAGGGCCACCATGCCTGTAATTGCCAGCACCGAGGTCAAAGGGCCTGTTCCGTGACCAATGCTTCCTTCAGGGACTGGGCGAGGGCCATCATCATATTGTCGGTGCTGACTGCACGATTGGAGCAGGTCCCTCGCGGGCCATAAGTTTCAGTTGGATGCTGAACAGTCCTCCTCACACCAAACCTGAAAAGTGTTAGGAACGAGCAGCAGAGTGCCTGGACAAACAATTCCTACACCTGAGAAGAGTGAAGATAAGAGGGGCCTGTGGAGGGTTGGACGACAGGACGTCGAGGACTACATCGCTGAGGCCTATCGGCGCGCCGCCGAACGGATTGCAGCTGGCGAACTTGAAGATGGGGCAGAGGGCGGGGACCAGCAGTAGCTAATCCGAATCCGGCCCTCTTTCGGCCAGCCTAACCCGTGAATACCCCCTGCTCACAGGCACGCCCACCTTCTTCCCCAAGACTGTCAGTGCCCGCGAGCACCACGGTCCTATGACGGCTCCAACTATTGCGGCGGCACCCACGAACTGACGGATCTCGCCTCAAATGTTGTCTGTGACCCGGCCGGGGTGGGATCCCCACCACCTCGTGCTGGACCGCGAAGGAGGCTTTTTTGCTGACGGGTACCCGGCGCCGTGACCTAGTCCAGCCCCGGGAAAGTCGGCGGTCCAAGCGTCCCCGGCGATCTTGGTGCTCG
This sequence comes from Pseudarthrobacter sp. GA104, assembly GCF_009741265.1. Lineage (GTDB taxonomy): Bacteria > Actinomycetota > Actinomycetes > Actinomycetales > Micrococcaceae > Arthrobacter. The sequence goes on along the minus strand of NZ_WOWL01000001.1, from coordinate 1,047,936 downwards.
CGTAGCCGCGATTGTCGTGTCGAAGTTCAGGTGCAGTTTTAATGCCGGGTGGAGTCAGTGCTGGAAGCAGGCGGGGTTGCCGGTCGAGCAGCCGTTGGCTATTTCTCCAAGCCTTCACGCCAATGCGAGAACAAAGAAGTTACCTTGTCGAAGTGGCGTTGTAAGTCTGCTGTGACAGTGTACCCATCTTGAGAGGGTGCTCGGATTTCAAGAGCCCGCAGTGTATCTAGGTCCACAAGTTGTACTAGCCCGTCGGGTGAGAGGGAACCACCTCCATTCCCCATGCCGCCAGAGTCTGAGTCGACAGTTGCGAAGAAGGAGACCAACAGGACGGCATTGATGTCTCCGCTTTCTAACGCGTCAGAGACTTTCCTCCGCGCGACCTGAAGTCCTTCGCAGTCCCTAATCAAGCCGTAAGTGTCGAAGAATCGCCTCGTGTTTACCGGGCTAGGCATTGACTTTGCGTAGTCAATCAACTCGCGAATGGCCACCTCGACGACAGCAGGCTTGATCTGTGAAAGGGCGGCACCCGCCGGTACGGCTAGCTCCCCCTGGTCGTACACATGTTCAAGGAGCGTGGAAGCCCTGTTCAGACCACCGCTGAGCATCCGAATTTCCCGCAGACCGCCAAGACGAGCATTGAGTTGGCTGAGATCGTCAAATCCTGGATGCTTTGCCAGTAATTCCCCAGTCCACGTATCGAAGGCTACTGGGGAGGTTGCATCGGAGTTGACTGAAGCAAGCCAAAGGGCGAAGGACGTCAGACGGACCGCGGTGGCTGGATCATCTGCCATTGGCCGAGTAATGCTCGCAGCTTTCTCGACCGAGGCATACGACGTACCGGGAGTTTCTGATGTGAACGTGGCTCGGAAGTCATCGACGGAGAATTCCTCGGAACCGTAACCTAGCACTCGCTGAATGTCTGCATTTACCTGAAGGTCAGAGACGTCCCCCTCAGGAACACCAAAAAGGAAGTACCGGTCAAAATAGTCCGGATGGCTTAAACGCGGAACTTCAGGTGAAGCATTGCCATGGTAGATCGCCGGGAACAGGGACTTCATCGTCTCAGCAGCCCATCTGGCTCTCGTCGTATCGCCAAGGAGCGAGCCCAGTCGTTCCAGCCATTCATTTTTGTCGGGTGCTTTGTAGTTCGGATCCAGTGCACCCCCTTGGCCTGTCAAATCCACTTTCCACAGACGGAGCTTCTCGTAAACATGCGGAAAATGCAGCCGAAGAAAGGTCAGGGTGAGAAAGTCGCCGACATCGACCTCATCGACGCCGACGAGCGTGATGTAGTGAGAAGCCTGCGAGACGAAGCGTTTGACAGAGCGCACCGTCGTGATGAGTTTGGAAGCAGTTTCTTCGTAAAACCACTCAAAGCGGATCCGCGCACCTGAGTTCCGGTCCAACAGTGTCCCCGCCGGTAGGTCATCCAGACCCTCATCCAAGAGAAGCTTCAGATGCCGTCGCTGGGCGGCAGGAATGGTCAGCGGATACTGCACAATCTTCTCAAGGTATGCAGCCGCACGATCTCGACTGCCTACTTTTGGTTCCAAGGCATCGCACAATGCTTCATGATCGTATGCCAGGAGGTAATGCACATTGCTGAAGCGTCCAAGCATCCGGATCGTCTTCATGAGTGTAAGAGCTTCTTCGCCATGCAACCGATCCACATCGTCAACGATCATCAGGATGCGAGCTCCTTCCGACTCAAGGATCCTTTGCACTTTTTCAAATTGAGCGTTCCAGTTCTCTGGGGTAAGAAGTGAGTTTGCCGTATCCCTAAGGGCTGTTCCTGCCCCGGGGATCGCTCCTAATGCAGGGAGCCCTTTTCTCACGAGAGCAGCCACTACTTCGCGGTTCTTCTTTTTACTCAAGTGAGGGCTGGCAGAAAGCAATGTCGAGTAGAACTCAGCCAAGAGGCCGCTGGTGTCTGTCACTGCCCACGGGCTAAATCTCACTGCCTGAATATCGTCTGAGAGATGCTCTTCAATGAGGTTTAGCACTGAGGATTTGCCGCTGCCCCACGCCCCAATGATTCCAAAGACTGTGCTTTCGGCACCATGCGGGACGCTGTTGATGAGGTCCGCTGCTTTTCGGCTGAAGGGTTCGCGATTCAAACGGTCGGCAGCGGAGGTCTTCACTTCAACGTCTGACCAGAGGCTATTCACGACCAAATCGTATGCCATTCGATGAACGCGTCAACGCGTGCCTCGTACCGCCCACCTGTTTCGATAGGCACGGGTTTCGACAGGATCAACCACTGAGGCTGCTACCGCACTTGCAGCTCTGGCATCCCGTTCTGGATCGCGAAGGAGACTTTCGTGCTGACAAGGGATCTCGGCGTCGTGCCGTAGTTCAGGATCCGGAAGTCCGCCGTCAAGACATCCTTTGTCCGAGCTGTTGTACCGGCTGTGTTTGCCCGGAGCAGCCAGCACCTGGCTGGGGTCTCACGAAGATTCACGAAGGCTTGTGGCGCTCCACCATCTCTACTCTGAGGCGCTAGGGCGGATCATACGTGAAACAGCGGATGGAGCCGTGAACGAGTTGGTGGCAGCGACAAAAGAATATGAAGCGATCACTGAACGGCTGCATGCCCTGACACTCATGCCGCTGCCAGCCAATCCCTGACTTGCAACGGCGAGCAGTAACTAGGAAAAAGGGGTTCCGGGCCGTCGTGCCCTGAAGCCCCAGCCTGAACACCCTCAGCAGCACGTCTTCGCCCGGCACGTACCAGTCCCGCTCCGGCGCCCGGCGGAAGCCCAGCGACTCACAAAGGGCGTGGGCGCGTTCCATAACGTCGCACTGGTCATGTTGATCGTCTCGATGCCCGGCAGGTGCCGGACATGCTCCATGATCCCGCGCACCACAGCCCGGCCCACGCCGCAGCCCTGGACCGCGGGGTCCACCGCCAGCATCCGTAACTCCAGCTCCCCGTCCGTGGCGATCTCGCTGTACGGCTGCCCGGAGAACGTCAGCGTCACCTACGCCACCACCCTCCCGGCAGCCTCCGTCACCCACACCTGCGCACGCTCGGCGCGGTGCTCCACGTCCTCCAGCTCGCTCATGTACGGATGGTCGGCAGGGAAGTGCCCGGCCCGCAGGTAGGCGTGGCGGGTAATGCGCCTGACCTCCGGAAAGTCCGACGGCCTCGCCCCGCCTCAGCGCAACACTCACCGCGCACCCTCGGACACAGCGGTCCACTCGATATAATTGTTCAACTGTGCAAAATCCGGCTTCAAGGACGGATCGCCCACAGCGCCGCCGCCGACCGCGTTGGCCACCTCTAGTGCACGGACGTAGTCAGGCCGGTCCGCAGCGCCAAAACCAGGGCCGCGCAGATCCGGAGCTGTGGGCGGAGGACATAACGGAGTAGGGTCGCACGGCAAGAAAGCCCCGTCCTCCTTAGGTTCCGTGCAAAAAAGCCGGGCCGTCCCCAAGAGTCCTAGGCGGGTGGAAGCGGCGAAGTAGCTGCTGATACCCAACACTCGGCAGATTCCGTGGCCAGTGCGACCGGGGCCGGACCCAGAGCGTACTGGTGGGACTGCATTTGATGCAGCTGATGTGAGGGCCTGCATAGAGCCGGTATACCGGGCGGGACAGACTAACTCATTGCAAGATCCGCTGGCTGTCGGTAAAGCCAGTAAGTGATTGGCGTGGATACGCTTCCCCGGAAAAGCATCACAATCGAACTCGTAGAGTCTGCGCGGGTAGGGCTAGCCGGAAAGGCTTCTCGTATGTCGAAGCTGAACTGAGGAGCTCACATTTTGAACTATGATTCGTTTTCTGGCGGTCGCCGTTAAGGTTGGCACGTAAGTGGGATCAGCCAGAAAGCTAGTGTGGAAGCTTTTTGACTTGGGAGAATTGTGCAACAGCGAAAAATCATTAACCCTACGGACGTCTATCAAGAAGTTAAGGACTATTGGGGCGGTGAGTTAAGCCCTGAACTTATCGAGTTCATAATACAGGCGGAAGACGAACATCTTCTGATCGCCCAAGAGAGATGGCCGCTGATCGATGTCGTAAGCGACGGGAAGATGTTGAACACAGACCGCTTCGGTCTCCGGCCAGTGATAGCACCAGATTTTCGAGGTGACGTAACCCGAGACGTCCGCAAGGCCGCGCTGCTCTCCCTCCATTGCGACGAGCTCGTTCTAGATGCCAACTTACTTTATCCATTTGGTGATCCCGAGGAGCACCTGAATGCCCATGGAGACGATTGGTCCTTACCCGATCAAGAAATGCCGTCGTCTCCAAATCGGGATCTTATTGCTAAGACACTGTTGGCTTTGTATCACTTGCGACCACTAATTGAAGTCGGCGCCATATCTTTCGGCCACCTCCGCCTAAAACAGACGATGGAGGATGTGTTCCGAGCTACCTACCCAGTTGTAGCCGAGTTGGCCAGGACATTGCCGTCTGGAAAAGAGGCCGGCGACATCTATAGGCTGGGAATTGAGGCTCAAATGGCGGTCATGAGTACTTTTGGCCTCGTTACTGATCGGCAGGGAACGCCTACCTCGAGTTCTCCAATTGAGTGGCAGATGTGGCAGCGCCTTTCGAAAGAATTTGCTCGATCCAAGGAGACAAGTACGTTACAAACTCTTGCTCAGCTGCCCCTACCAACGTTGTCTTCGAAAATTTCCGAGATACTGGCAATTAGATCGGACTCCGCAGCGTTGGGGAAGTGGAGAACTGCACTGGCAAACGTGCTGGAAGAAGCTGGAAAGGTCGAGGGGCAGCCGGATCAAGTCTCGCGTGCGGGTGCCATCGTGTCTGGGCGATTGGTAGGTGAACTGAAGAGGCTTGAAGTGTCGCTGGACTCCTCTCCTGCCATACGGTCAATGAGGGGCGCCGTGCTGCCTACCTTGCTAGCCGCAATTCCAACAATTCCCACCGTATCATCGCCACTTTTGGTCGGAGGAATACTTGCAGGCTCGGGCGCAATTGGAGTTATCGACGAGTACCTCAAGGGTCAATCTGCTCGTCGCGGTAATAGGGCGATGCTAGATTTGGCAGTTCACCTGGGCTCTATGGGGTGACAAGTTCGAAGGGCTAGGTGACGCAACACCTCCAGCTGAAACGTTGCAGGAGCACCTCCTCGCCACGCGCTACCTTTCCCTTTGGCAGCGCCGGTAAAGCGAGAGATAGATGTTGTGGGCGTTCTCCATGTACGGATGCTGATCCGCTCGATGCCGGATAGTCGGCGGCATGCTCTTTGCGCTAGGCACTTCGCCTGAACCGCGCCGATTCAGCTAGCCGGACGAGGGATTTGCGGACCCTTGCTGCTGATCCGCGTACCGGTGCCGGGGACGTGCGCTCTGACATATTCCCGCGTGGCTTGTAGAAATACCGATTCTTGTCGGCGGCGTTTAGGGGCGGACCGGGCTGGCCGCCTCGTTTCCGGGCACTGTTGTCCATGGGCTGGCCGTCCACGACGTCACGTAAAGATCAGCAAGCCTTTGAAAGGGGTTTCTCCAGCAGCGCCGCCCAGCAAAAGATCGCCGCGTTCGACTGCTTCCCACCCGGTCACCCTGCGCAGCACCATCGCCTACGTCCGCGACCACCCCGCCGTCATCAAAATGGTCCAGGAGGGCAAGGTGGACCTCAAACCGTTCATCACCGGCCGGATCGCGCTGGAGGACCTGTGGAGCAGGGCTTCGACACCCTGATCCACCACAAGGACACGGCGGTGAAGGCGCTGGTGCACCCGTAGGGGCTGTGGGCGATCGTCAAGGCAGCGGGTGCCGTTCGCCCACGCTGACGGAGGACGACGGCGGCAGGTACTCTCGCCGTCGTCGTTCCATCCGTTGCTGCTGGCCCGGTGACGGAATCCTGGCACGCTTGGCACGGTTGCACCTGGCACAGACTGCAACAAAGTTCTGCAGGCTGGTGGAACCGCCCTTGGACCACGGGTAAAAGTGGTCGCCGTGCTCCGCCGGGCGTCCACAGCGCCGCCCGAAGCCGGCCAGCTCGCACAGGCCGGCGGCCCGGGTCATGCCTTCACGACGCTGCTGGCGCGTGAAACGGCGCAGCGGATCCCGGCGGCGGACGTCCCTGCCGGTGATGACTGCGGCGGCAATGCCCAGGACGACGGTGGCCACGCCCGGGAGCGCAACCGCGGCAACGACGTTCTCCACCATGCCGCGCAGAACCCCTGCGGCGGCGGACGGCCCCGCTCCGACAGCCGGTGGTGCCTTCGAGCTGAGCGCCGACACCACCGCGACAGCGAGCCAAACCATCACCGCTGAGTACGCGAGGCGAAGCCCCTGCCGGGTCCAGTAGATGCGGCCGAGTTCCGGCATTGATTACCCCCAATTTTCAGTTCGCCGGAAGCCCGTGGCCCCGGATGTCCAGGGAATCCTATAGGCCGGACGCAGATCGCTGACCCAGGTTTAGCTCAGTTTTTGCTGACCTTCCGCGCGACACTTTTGCGGGATGAAAACAACGTGGCTCCCGGCCCCGGCATCGAGGCCACAGCCGGTCACCCTGCTGTCCACCCCCGTGTCGAATAGACGCACGTCAGTAGCAGGTGCAAGGGTGGACGCGTGAATGCCGACATCAACTTCTATTTCGACCCGGTCTGCCCTTTCGCCTGGATGACAAGCAAGTGGGTGCGGCAGGTGCAGGCGCAGCGCGACTACACCGTGGACTGGCGGTTCATTTCGTTGCGTCTGATCAACGCCCACGTTGACTACGACGCGCAGTTCCCGCCTGAGTACGAGGCCGGACACACGGCCGGGCTCCGGCTCCTGAGGGTGGCGGCCCGGGCACGTGCGGAGCATGGCCGCGAGTCGATCGCCCGGCTGTACGAGGTGTTCGGGACCCACATCTTCGAAGCTGCCCCGGACACGGCTGGCCAGCGCAGCGAGGCCGAGGTGCGTGAGGAACGGGGGACGCGTGAGTTCGTGGAGCCGGTCCTGGCCCAGGCCGGCCTGCCCCCGGAGCTTGCGGAGGCGCTCGACGACGACTCCTGGGACTGCGAGATCCGGCAGGAGACGGATGAGGCGCTGGGGCTCACGGGCAAGGACGTGGGCACGCCCATCATCCACTTCGAACCGCCCGCCGGCGTGGCCTTCTTCGGGCCGGTGATCAGCCGGCTGCCGGACGACCAGTCGGCCGCCGAGCTGTGGGACCACGTGGTGGGGCTGGCACGGTTCCCTGGTTTCGCGGAGCTCAAGCGAAGCCTGCGCGAGCAGCCGCAGCTTCCGGCCCTCGGGGTTAGCTCCGGTGCAGTCGGTGAGCAGGAGGACTGGCACGGCGGCAGCCGGCGGCAGAAGAAGTGACCGTCTGTAAGGATGGACCCATGAATCAGAACAGCATCCGCCACCACCAGGAATCGGTCACCGTCAAGGCATCAGCCGAGGCGCTGTACGACCTGGTCTCCGACGTCACCCGCACCGGTGAGTGGAGCCCGGTCTGTACGTCCTGCTGGTGGGACGACCAGGACAGCGCCGGCCAGCCCGGCGCCTGGTTCACCGGCCGTAACGAGCTCCCGGACCGGTCCTGGGAGACCAGGTCGCAGGTGGTGGCTGCCGAGCGCGGCCGCGAGTTCGCCTGGGTGGTGGGCGGCAGGTTTGTCCGCTGGGGCTTCGCCCTCACGCCGGCAGACGACGGAACCATCCTGAGCGAGTCTTGGGAATTCCTGCCGGAGGGCATAGCCATGTTCGAGGAGAAGTTTGGTGATGGGGCTGACGCCCAGATCGCCGACCGCACCCGGCAGGCGCTGGACGGCATTCCGAAAACTCTCGCAGCAATCAAGCGGATCGCCGAGTCCATCGCTGCAAATGAGGAAGTCAGGTCCTAGGGCTGGAACTGCTGCATCACCGAAAGGGACGCAGCCGCGTGCAACAATGACGCCATGACCCACGAGCAGCATCAGTCCGCCGTGCCGGAACCGGACAGCACCGACCTTCCCGCCTTCGAAGCCGCCTACCAGGCCGCCCAAAAAGGCCTGGCCGAGGGCGGCATCCCCATCGGGGCGGCGCTCGCCAGGGACGGCGTGGTGATTGCCAGCGGGCACAACGAACGCGTCCAACAGGACGACCCGATCGCACACGGAGAAATGTCCGCGCTCCGCGCCGCCGGCCGGCAGAGGAGCTACCGGGACACCACGCTCTACACCACCCTGGCCCCGTGTGCCATGTGCGCCGGGACCATCATCCAGTTCAAGATCCCCCGCGTGGTGGTGGGCGAAGCACGCACGTTCGACGGCGAGCTGGAACTCCTGCGGTCACGCGGGGTGGAGGTGGTGGTTCTGGATGATCAGCGCTGCGTGGACATGATGCGCACCTTCCAGACCGAGAACCCCGGCCTGTGGGCGGAGGACATCGCTGAGTAGCCCGGTCCTGCGTGCGGTGACGCTGCGCTGATGCGACTCAGGGGCGGACGGGTGTGGCCGCCTCTTTTCCCACCACCGTTGTCCACGGCCGGGCGGTCCACGACGTCACCACGCCGGCGGTGACGTACGGATCGGCGGCTGCAAAAGCCCTTGCCTCCTCCAGTGCGTCCTCGCCTGTGAAGATCAGCAACCCGCTGAAGGGCCCTTCCCCAACGGCCCCGCCCAGCAGAAGCTTGCCGCGTTCCACTGCTTCCCACGCCGCCCTGAGGTGGTCCGAGCGGTATTTTTCGCGGGTCTGAAGATAGTTGTCCTCATAGGTGTACTCGAGCACGGCGTGCATGGGTGTCCGTCCGTTTCGTTCAGGGGTTTCACTCGTTGTAGAAGTAGCGTACCCACCGGGACTCAACCCGCCGTCGTCCGTTTGCCGGGTGTCTCCCGGGCGTGCGGCAGGATCCGGCACCACCGGGGACCTTCGCCCGTTACCGTCAGTGCTCCGGCCGGGGAGGCTGGATGGTAGGAGAGGAAACAGGGAGGTGGCTGGCATGAGCAGCTGGGACTTGGGAATAGCCGGACTGGCGCTGCTGGCGGCCATGGGGCTGGCCTTTGGCCTGGTGGCGCAGCTGATCGTGGGCTGGCACGTGGTCCGCTGGCTCTGGCTCTATTCGGCCCTGGCCTATTTCGTGGCGGGGATGCTGGTCAGCGAAATCTGGTTCGGCTGGGCCACCGAGGAGGAGCTGCAGCCGAACATTGACGGGTTGTCATTTGACGAAGTGCAGCTGGTGACCCTCGCCGGCCTGATTGCTGCCGTCACCGCACGGCTCGTCCTCCGGCGCAGAGGCCGCACCGGAGGATCCGCCGGGAAACCGGCCGGCTGAAAACCGGACCCCTAGCCGCGGGAGTCCAGGGCGTCGAACTGCTCCTGCCAGAGGGACAGCTCGCGGGCCTTGTAGAGCCTGTGCGACGGGCTCCATTTCGGCCAGATCCCGGACGCGGGCAATGCTTGTGCCGACGGCCGGTCCTGGACGCGGGCGACCTTCGGCGGGGAGGGGGCGCGCGCCACCATCCGTGTGCTGCCCACGGCTGGCCTGGCCAACGCTTTTGGCCGGGTTCCGGGCCCGGCGAGCAGGGGCTTCAGGTCCATCGCCCAGAGAATCAGCTTGCAGCCCGTCCAGACGATGCCGCACAGGACCATCGCGGCGAACAGGACGGCAATCCACAACAGCAGCCCGATCGCGGAGAAAATTACCACCATGGTCCATTTTACGGACGTGGCCGCCGTTAAGGGGAGGGCCAAACCACCTGCCTAAGAGAGGACGCCGGCCTCCACGAGTTGGAGGGTGAACACCCGCAGCGCCCAGGACCTCCGTACACTGGGCGTCATGGTCTCCCGTATCAGCGAACTGGTCCTCAACTGCGCCAATCCGGAACTCCTGGCAGGGTTCTGGAACGATGTCCTCGGCTATGTCGAGCTCGGCCGGGAGGACGGTGCCATCGAGATCGGCCCGCCGGACGCCGGGTTCGGCGGCCTGCAGCCCACCATCATCCTGAGCCCGAGCAGCAATCCGCGGACCGGTCGCCTCCCCCTGCACATCGACGTCAACCCCGTCGACCGGGACCAGGACGCCGAGCTGGAACGCCTGCTTGCCCTCGGGGCCCGCCCGGCCGACGTCGGGCAGGCAGGCGACGAGCCATGGCACGTCCTGGCCGACCCTGAGGGCAACGAGTTCTGCCTCCTGCGCAAGCGGCTTGATGCCTGATCCGGCCCGGAGCTAGGCCGGCAACCCTTCAGCAGTTTGAGCCGGTTCAGGCTCCGAGCCGGTCCGCCAGCTCCGGAATGCTCGACGCCGAGAGGTCCCAGTCGCTCTCCGGCGTCAGATCCGCAGCCTGGCCGGGGCCGTGTTCGGTGGGGCGGGCGATGAACGCAGTCGCCAGACCGGCCTCCCGGGCAGCACGCAGGTCGTTGTTGTGGGCGGCCACGAGCATCACGGCACCCGGTCTGAGGTCCAGGAACTCCGCAGTCCGAAGGTAGGCCGCGGGCAGCGGCTTGTAGGTGCGCGTCATGTCCGAGCCGATGATCACGTCCCATGGAAGGCCGGCGTTTCTGGCCATGTCCAGTAACAGCGAGGTGTTGCCATTGGAGAGGGGACCCACTATGTAGCTGCGGCGCACGGCGGCCAGGCCTTCCACGCTGTCCGGCCATGGGGGCAGACGGTGCCAGGACGTGTTCAACTCCTCCAGGGTTCCTGCGTCCAGCCGGTCCGGATCGAAGCCGTGGTGGCGGAGCACCTGGTCCAGGTTTTCGCGGTGGAGTGTGTCCAGGGTGGCGAATTCGCGGGATCCGGTGCGGATCGCCTCCATTGCCGGCTGGTAGAGTGCGCGCCAGTCATCGGCGAACGCCTCGGCGTCGAGATCCTGTCCAACTGTTGCGGCGAAGGCGGCCGCTTGCCGGGCGACGCCGGTGCGCCAGTCCACCACCGTGCCGAAGGTGTCGAAGAGGACGGCGCGCACCCCGCACCCGGTTGACGGTGAACGGTATGGCTGGAACGTCATATCCTCTCTCCTTCCCAAGCTTCCCTGACCGCTAGTCTGGCAGTATGCGCACTGATTTCGATCCCGCAACCATGTCCGCCGGTGATTTCTACCGGCTGCTCACCGCGGTGGTGGTGCCCCGGCCCATCGCCTGGGTATCGAGCGTCTCGCCGGAAAGCGTTGACAACCTGGCCCCGCACTCGTTCTTCACCGTGGCCTCCACGAATCCGCCCATCGTGCAGTTCACCTCGGTGGGGGAGAAGGATTCGCTCCGCAACATCACCGAGTCCAAAGAATTCGTGGTGAACCTCGCCCCGGCAGCGCTGCTGGAGGAGGTCAACGCCACCGGCACCAATTTTCCGCCCGATGTCAGTGAGTTTGACGCCGCCGGCCTCACCCGGGAGCCGAGCCTCACCGTGGCTGCGCCGCGGGTCAAGGAATCGCTGGCGGTGCTCGAATGCCGCCTCCATTCCGTGCTGCCGATGGGGGACTCCACGCTGGTTTTCGGCGAAGTGACGCACGCAGCGGTGAGTGACGAGGTGCTGGAGGGAAGCCACCCTCGGATTGACCTGCTGGAGCCGCTGTCCCGGCTGGGGCTGGACGAGTGGGGCACGCAGAGTACCGTCCAGGAACTCAAACGGATCCGGCTCAAGGACTGGCCGGGGCCGTTCCGCCCGAAGGCCTGAGACCGGCGGAAGCCAGGCCGCGTCAAGAGCCGCGTAAAGAAAGGGAAGGGATGCCCTGCCACGCAGGGCATCCCTTCCCTTTCAGATGGACGGTGATCAGCCGAGGCCCAACTGGACGAACACGAACCACACGAGGAGCGGCACCACGCCGATCATTGCGATGGCCCAGAGCAGCAGCGCCCGGAAGAACATCCGCTCGTCCTTGGGCTGGGCGCTCGCCATCAGCAGGGCGCCGCTGGTGGACATCGGGCTCACGTCGACCACGGAGGAGCTGATGGCGATGGCCGTCACTACCCCGATGGGCGTGAGTAACGGATCCATGGCGATGGGTGCGACCACCGGGCTGATGACGCCGAGGGTGCCGGTGGTGGAGGCGAAGGCCGAGACGATGGCCACCACATAGCTGGTGATCAGGGCGGCAAGGGAGCTGTTGCCCAGGCCGGCGATGCCTTCCTGCAGTTCCTTCAGCGCCCCCATCTTTTCGAGCATGCCAACGTAGGTGACGATGCCGGTCACCAGGATGATCGCGGACCACGGCATGCTCTCCACTGCCGGCTTCTGCACGTTCGAGTCCAGGACGATCAGCACTGCGGCTATGACCAGCGAAGCGACGCCGACGTCGATGCCCAGGACAGTGGTGAGCACCAGCAGCGAGGCGATGCCCGCCAGGGTGAGGATGCGCATGGGGGTTGCGGCTACCTTCTCGGGGCGGGTCTTGGTTCCGGCGGCCACCACGGTCTGCGCCGGGGCGGTGAGCACAGCCGTCCCGGACCCGGATGGAGCCGAAGCGCTGCTGACAGCGGGAGCGGCAGCGCCGCCGTCGTGCTTTGCATCCCCCGCCTCACCGGCCTGGAGGCGCGTCTCCGCCTTGGCCATGCGGCGCTTCATGATGGCCTGGACCAGGACGTAGGCGATGGCGGCCAGGATGGCATTGAAGACGAAGCAGTAGGCGTAGAGCTTGAAGGAACCGTCTGAGGCTCCGGCGCCGTCCAGCATCTTGTTGGCCAGCACGCCGAAGGGGTTGACCGGGGAGAAGGCGCCGGCATTGGCGCCCTGGACAATGACCAGTCCCATGGCCAGGGTGCTGATGCCGAACCGCATGCCCAGCGCCAGGCCCACCGGGGCCACGATGGCGATGGCGGCAGGGGTGAACGCGCCGGCTGAAGCCAGGGCGGCCGTCAGCAGGAACATCAGGATGGGGACCAGGATCTTCCGGTCGCCGGCGAGCCGTTCAGCCCAGTAGGCCAGCAGGTCGATGGTGCCGTTGATCCGAACAATGGCGAAGAGCAGGGTGGCGCCTACCAGGATGAAGAAGAGCCCGGCGGGGAACTGGCCGATGACGTCCTTGATGGACATGCCTGCAAGGAGGGTGCCGACGCCGAACGCGGCAACGGTGGCCAGCAGGCCGGCATTGATCTTGGTGAAGGAACCGATGGCGAAGGCCGCCACCAGGACCAGGAACGCGATGATTGAAAGAGACATGGTGCCGGCCGCCTAGGAGTTCGCCGGGGTGAGGACGCCGGCGCCGGACAGCAGGCTGCCGGCTCCGGTGATGGCGGGCCGGTGGCCGAGAGCCTTGAGGATCTCGTACGTGGTGGCCGTGGCCGCCGTGATGACCGGCAGTCCGAGCTCGTCCTCCACGGCCTGGACCGCAGCCAGCGACGGCATCTGGACACAGGCGGACAGTACGACGGCGTCCGCGCCTTCGCGCTGCAGGCTGCGGGCAAGCGCGGGCAGGTTCTGCGGGTCAAGGCAGCCGACCTCAAGGTTGTCCGCCACCTCGAGGCTGATGGCGTCCAGCACCGTGATGCCGGAGCCTTCGATGTAGTCCACCACGATCTTGGTGAGCGGCTTCATGTAGGGGGTGATCATGGCCACCTTGCCGGCTCCGATTTCCTGCAGGGTGCGCACCAGGGCGCCGGCGCTGCTGGTGACCGGGGCTGGGTGCCCGTTGCCGGCGGCGGCCTCTGCGATGACTTTCTCCGAGCCCTCGTGGGCTTCGGGGCCCTGGGCCATGACGGCAACGAGGCAGGCGTAGGCGATGACGTCCACGTCCGCGTCGGATACTGCTTCGGCGCAGCCGGCTGCCTTGCCCACCATGGCCAGCAGCTCTTCCCGGGTGACCTTCTTCATGCCGGCGCGGGCCGAGTGGAACGTGTACTTGTGGCCGGTCGCTTCGGCCTGGCGCCGGAACAGTTCAGGCAGTTCGGTCTCCATGGTGGTGTTGGAGCTGGGGACGATCAGTCCCACCCGGCTGGTCCCGGGGCGCTTGGGCTCGGGAGCGGTTTCGCAGGTGATGTCGGGGGTGCTCATGGCTTCTCCACGTCGTTGTGATGGGGATTTTGCGTGCAACCCATAGAGTGGGTTCTGATCCCATGATGTGGGTTGCTCGCGTCTAATGTCAAACGGGTCACATCCCAGGTCCTGCTTCCTGCTCACTAAGCTGGAGGCTGTTCGAGGAAAAGTACTGAAGGGAAATTTGAAGACAGTGGCAACGGAAGCGGGTGCCGGGGCCTCACCCCTGCTGGTCCTGCACAAGGTGGCGGAGATCCTGGATTGTTTTTCGGTGCAGGAGCCGGAGCCCACGCTGCAGCAGATCATCCGGAAGACCGGATTGCCGTCCAGCACCTGCCAGCGCCTGGTGCAGAACATGCTGCGGGAGGGCTTCCTGGACCGCGACGGCGACCGTTACCGGATCGGCATCGGGCTGGTCCGCTGGGCTACCCCCGGGACGTTCGGGCTGGACGTGGTCCGGCTGGTGAAGCCGGTCCTGCAGCAGCTGCGCGATGAGACCGGCGAAACGGCGTGCCTGTACGTCCGCGACGGCGCGTTCCGGACCATCGTTGCCGTGGCCGAGACCCGGCACGTGGTGATGCGCCCGTTCATGGTGGGCATGGTGATGCCGCTGCATGCCGGAGCCCCGGGGAAGATCTTCCTGGCGTTCGACCCCGAGGCCTGGGGCGCCCTGGACGAGCACGGCCTGGACCGCTTTACCCCCGACACGCCGGCCTCCCTGGAGCTCCTGCGGCAGCAGGCGGCGGTGGCGAAGGAGCAGGGGTTCTATGCGGCGTTCGGGGAACGGAACGAGGACGTGGGTTCCATCAGCGCGCCCGTCTTCGACCACGCCGGACGGCTCGCGTGCGCCATCGGCCTGGGATTCCCGACCCAGCGGATCGGGCCTGCCGACGTCGAGCGGCTGGGGCCGGTGGTCGCCCGGGCGGGAATGGAAGCCAGCCGTGCGCTGGGGTATGACAGCAGCCAGGCCACCCCGCTGTAATCCGCCCCATCCAACTAAGTAGCGCTAAGTGTCGTTATGACCCCTGATAACGACACTTAGCGCTACTTAGTTGGGCCGTCGACCCGGACCTCAGCCACCTCAACCGCAACCCCCGCCTCCCGGAACTTCTGCACCTGGGCGGGGTCGGCGCCGTCGTCCGTCACCAGGGTCCAGGGCAAAGCCAGCCGCGCCCACGCGTGGAAGGGCCGGAGCCCGAGCTTGGACGAGTCCGCCAGGACGTAGACTTGCCGGCCGCGCCTGGCCATAAGTTCCTTGAGCCGGGTCTGGGCGTGGTCGGCTTCGCAGATGCCGTCCTCGGCGGTGACGGCGTCGGCGCCCAGGAACACCCGGTCAAAGCTCATCCGCTCCAGCGACGCCTCGGCCAGCGGCCCCACAAAACTTTGCGAAACGCTGCGGAGCCGGCCGCCCAGGCAGTCCACCTCGATGCCCTCGGACTCGGCCAGCTCCTGCAGGGTGTTGATGCCCGGAGTGGTCACGGTCAGCTTCTCGAACCCGCGCAGCTCGTGGGCCAGGGCACCCACGGTGGAGCCGGCGTCGAGCAGGATGTTCTCCCCGGGCCGGATCACAGCCGCCGCCCAGCGGGCGATCGCGTGCTTCTGCTCGAACGCCTCGCCGATGCGCTGCCGCAGCGACGCCTCGGGGTGCGCGCCCAGGGCCATGGCGCCGCCATAGGTGCGGGCCAGCCGGCCCTGCCCGTTCAGCAGCGCCAGGTCCCGGCGGATGGTGGAGGCCGTCACCTCGAACCGGGCGGACAGTTCCTCCACGGACGCCAGGCCGGTGGTCACGGCAAGGTGGTAGATCTCCTCGCGCCGCGCGTTTGCGCTCAGCATTCCCGGTCTCCTTCCCGTGGCAGTGGTACCCATGCTAGTTCCGGCCGCCTGAAACTCCCCGCAGCACCGCCTACACGGCCACGGCAGGCCGGGTGGCCATCGCCGCTGCCTGGTGCAGCGCCTCCACCATGGACCGCGAATCCGCGATCGCCTTGCCGGCAATGTCGAACGCGGTGCCGTGGTCCACAGACGTGCGGATCACCGGCAGGCCCACGGTGATGTTCACGCCGGCCTCGATGCCCAGCACCTTCACCGGCCCGTGCCCCTGGTCGTGGTACATGGCCACCACCAGGTCGTAATCGCCGCGGCCGGCCAGGAAGAACAGCGTGTCCGCGGGCAGCGGGCCCACCGCGTTGATCCCGTCCGCCTGCGCCGCCTTCACACCCGGCTCGATCTTCTCCGCTTCCTCGCCCTGCCCGAACAGGCCGTTCTCGCCGGCGTGCGGGTTGATGGCGCACACGCCGATCTTCGGGTTCGGGATGCCCGCCCGGACCAGTGCCTCGTGGCCGCGGCGGATGGTGCGCTCCACCAGGTCCGGGTTGATCTTGCGGATGGCGTCCATCAGCCCGATGTGCGTGGTCACGTGGATCACCCGGATCTTGGGCGTGGAGAGCATCATGGACACCTCCTCCGTGCCCGTCAGGTGAGCCAGCAGTTCGGTGTGCCCGGGGAAGATGTGCCCGCCGGCGTGCAGCGCCTCCTTGTTCAGCGGCGCCGTGCAGATCGCCTGCACCTTCCCGGCCATCGCCAGCTCGCTGGCCACCCGGATGTATTCGTACGCGGCGTGCCCGGCCACAGGGGAGAGCTGCCCCCACGGCAGGTCCTCCGGCAGCAGCGCCAAGTCGATCACGTTCACTTGGCCCGGCGTGAACACCGCGTCCTCCACGTCCTCAATGCTCTGGATGTCCGCCTGGATACCCAGGACGTCCGCGGCCTGGCGCAGGCGCAGCGCGTCGCCGATCACCACGGGCCGGCACTCGGCGTTGCTCTGCGGATCCAGCACGGCGGCAACCACCACCTCCGGCCCCACCCCGGCCCCGTCGCCCATGGTCACGGCCACGTAGGGGAGGGCGTTCTGCTCGGTGCTGCTCACTGCGGCGGTTGTCATGTCTGCTCCAGGTCGTTCGGAAGTCTTGCTGGGAAGGATGGTGGCGGGAGCCTGCGCGGACCGGCCGCGGCGCTCCCGGATTTCGTCGTAAATCTGTAGGAGGGCCAGGTGGTCGCCGAAGCTGCCGGGTTTGGTGCCCACCAGCGTTCCGTCGTCCGCCCTGCTGAGCACGGCGCCGTGCTGCACGGCCGCGAGCGGTACCAGCCGGTGGAGACCGACGGCGTCCAGGACTTCCCGGGCCGTCTCGCCGCCGGTGAGGATCAGGTCTGTTGGTGTTGCCTTGGCAGCCTCGGCTGCGAACTTGGACAGGGCCTGCACGATGCGGGCTGACCCGGACGGGTCCACTTTTGAAGCGGCAAGTGTGATTGCTACGCGGTGGCCTGCCCGCAAATCCGCTGAAACCTGGGCCAGTTGAGAAGCATAGGCCCCGACGGCTCCGGCGTACTGTGGGTGAAGCCTGATGACTGTGAATCCGCGGCCCTTCAGCTTGGCCAGTTGCGCCTGCGCGGTTCCCAAGGCAGAACCGACGACGGCGAGTACGGGCCTGGCCGGGCCCTGCGGTTCCGCGGTGGTTGCGTTAGCCTGTGCCGCAAGGTGCGCATTTCGCACAAGTTGTGCAGCCAGGCGCTGCGCGAGGACGTCTGCCGCTCCGCCGGTGCCTACGAGCGCGATACGGCCGTGACCGGCCTGGAAGTCCATTTCCAGCAGGGCGTCCACCACGTGCCCCAGGTCCTGGATCGTTTCGCCGTCCGCAACCACCACCGCTGGCTGTTCGGAAGGGAGCAGCCCGGCAAGTTTCTCGGCAAGCGAGCCCGACCGGACCTTGGCCAGACCCAGCGTCCGAACTGAGGCCGGATCCTCCGGGCGCAGCAGCGAAGGAATGGCCGTCGGCGGGGCGTGCAGTTCGGCCTGCCAAAGGTCCGTTTCCGCCAAGGCAGTGCCGGCAACAAGCGGTTGGCCCTTCCGCACCGAACGCTGAAGCTGGGGGAGAGCTCCCGCAACCACAGCATGGAACCCAAGGTTCGTCAGCGCGGCCACTTCCGCCCGGACGTTCCCGCGCCAGAGGGAGTCAATCTTCTTGAAGACCAGAGGGGCACCCGAGGCTGCTGCACTGGAAAAGGCTTCCTTCGCCACCGCCTCGGCCGCGGCTTCAGGAAGGCCACGCGAATGCGTATCAGCGACCACCACGTCGGTGACAGGCTCCGCAAAGGAGCTGTCCTCGTCGTGCGTTCCCAGCAAAACCTGTGCGGACAGTCCATGCTGCACAAAGCAGCAGCCAGCAGCAGGTTGTCCGCGGCGCAATCATCATCCTGGCCGTCGCTATGGCCCGGAAGAAGTAGCACACATGACTCCCAATCCTTCTTCGGCTCCTGAAAGGCAGAAGCAATGAAACTTGGTTACTGTTCCATCACCTGGGGTGGCGTTGTGGGCCACGCCCAAGGCGTGACAAGCGTCAAGGACCTCTTTTACCTCACCCACGGATCTATGAAGGACGCCGTCCGGGACATCGCATCCGTCGGCTACGAGGGCGTTGAGATGTTCGACGGAAACCTCGCGGAATACGCGGAAAAGCCCGAGGAGCTCAAAGAGATCCTCGCCAGTTCCGGGGTATCCCTGGCAAGTGTGTACACGGGCGCCAACTTCATCTATGCCGACATCCTTCCGGACGAGTTGCACCGGATTCACCGGGCTGCCGAGTTGGCCGCAAACTTCGGTGCAGAACGCCTGGTGGTTGGAGGGGGAGCACGCCGCGCTGCCGGAACCACCGAAGAGGACTACCGCCGGCTCGGCAAGGCCCTCGA
The DNA here is from genome assembly GCF_009741265.1 of Pseudarthrobacter sp. GA104. Lineage (GTDB taxonomy): Bacteria > Actinomycetota > Actinomycetes > Actinomycetales > Micrococcaceae > Arthrobacter. The sequence continues at coordinate 1,029,342 of NZ_WOWL01000001.1, read as the reverse complement.
CAGCGTTACGGACATCGCCGAAGGCTTCGGGCTCTCGGCGAGCTACCATCCGCACCTGACCACCATCGTGGAAAGCCCGGACGAGCTGGACAAGCTCATGCCGCTCACGCGGATCGGTTTCTGCCCCGACACGGCCCATCTTGCGGCCGGCGGCGCAGATCCGGCAGCTGTCATCCGGAAGTACCCCGACAGGATCCGGCATGTCCACCTTAAGGACCTCCGGCAAGACCCCTTCTCGTTCCTCCCCCTGGGCCAGGGGGAACTCGACTTCCCGGACATCCTCGCAGCAATCCGGGAAGGCGGATATGACAGCTGGCTCATGGTCGAACTCGACGGCTACGACGGGGATCCCCGGGAAGCCGCCGAGATCAGCAAGAAGTACCTCGAGAAACTCCTTTGACCCTCCTGACCACCAGGGAGAGCCACCGCAGGCGGCTCCCGACTTTTCCGAAAGGAACACGATTCACATGCAGCACCTTAATGTCGGCCTCATCGGAGGCGGCTTCATGGGCAAAGCCCATTCCTTGGCTTACGCCGCCATGCCCATGTTCTTTTGGCCGGCTCCGGCCCTCCCGGTCCGCAAGGTCATCGCCGAGGCCAACCCCGAACTGGCTGCCGAAGCGGCCCGCCGCTTCGGCTTCGAGAACTCCACCTCGGACTGGCGCAGCATCATCGACGATCCGGACATCCACGTCGTAGACATTGCCACGCCGAACCACCTCCACGCCGAAATTGCGATAGCCGCGGCCGAAGCAGGCAAGCACATCATCTGCGAGAAGCCGCTGGCGCGTACAGGCGAAGAATCAAAAGCCATGTACGACGCGGTGAAGAACACCGACATCGTCCACATGGTCGCCTTCAACTACCGGCGCACTCCCGCGGTCGCGCTGGCCAAGAAATACATTGAGGAAGGCTCCATCGGCCGCATCCTCAGCTTCCGGGGTACCTACCTGCAGGACTGGAGTGCGGACCCCAATTCCCCGTTGTCCTGGCGTTTCCAGAAGTCGATCGCAGGTTCGGGCGCCCTTGGTGACATCGCCACCCACGTCATTGACATGGCCCGGTACCTTGTGGGGGAGTTCAGCGCCGTCAATTCCCTCCTGTCCACCTGGATTCCTGAGCGGCCGCTCCAAGCGGGCGGTGCCGACGCACTCGGAACGGTACGGGGCGGCGAAGGCCCGCGCGGCGAAGTTGACGTGGACGATGAGGTGATGACGATGATCCGCTTCGCCAACGGCGCCGTGGGATCCCTTGAGGCGACACGCAATGCGTATGGACGGAACAACTACATCACCTTCGAAATCCACGGAACCGAAGGAAGCATCGTCTTCAACTACGAACGACGCGATGAACTCCAGGTCTGCTTCGCCTCCGATCAAGGGGACCGCCGCGGATTCCGCACCGTTTACACCGGCCCGGCTCATCCCTACGGAGAGGGTCTCTGGCCCATTCCGGCGCTTGGCATCGGCTACGGGGAAACGAAGATCATCGAAGCCTACGATTTCTTCAAAGCCATTGCGGAAGGCGGAAGCGTGAGCCCCAATTTCGCAGACGGCTACCAGACAGCCCTCATTGACGACGCGATTGTCGAATCCGCTGCAAAAGAGGCCTGGGTGGAGGTTCCGCTAATCACGGCTTGACGCAAGGTGGCGCCGCCGTCGTCCTCTATCTCAAGGGGCGCGGCGGCCTCCTTGCCGACGCCGACCGGCTGGGCTGAGAGGCCACCGGCCGGGACAGGAACCGGGCGGCGCCATGGCCTCTTGCCGGGTTCACTCTGCAAGCGCACAATGGCCTCACTGGCGGGGTTCTATATCCTCACCGCCGTGGAAATAGAACTTCGTCGAAGCCCTATTTTCAGGAGACATTCATGAACGTTAAACGTGCTGCCGCTTCTTCCGCGGCTGCCATCTTCGTTGCGCTTTTTGCAGGGCTTGCTCCTGCCACCGCCGATATCGCCAACTCCCACGCTGCCTGCACGGGACTTGGCATTTCAGATCATGCCGTGGCAGACGGTCCCGGTGCCGTTCCTGCCATCATCAATGAGGTTAAGGATGCTGCTGACGCCTACGGTTTCGATAATTCGGGCCAGGTCGTCAGCAGGTTCTCCCAGGTCCATGCCGGCACGCACGTCCCCGGTTGCGAGGACGCCATTGGCGAAATTCTGGTAGCCGGGCCATGACCCGGTTTCACCCCTAATGGAAGGAAACGGAAATCGTGTTCTTCCCCAATCCGCCACCGCTGTCGCTGCGGTTGGGCGGGCGTACAACCATAGATAAGGGCAGATTTCGGCCATACAGTCCGCCAGTAATGGGTCGTTTGCGCCGAACGAAGCGCAAGGAGGGAATCATGGTCCAGTCTGTAGAATCGGTCTTTCTTGCCCGGAGCCCCCACGAGGTGTTCCAGTTCGTGGCCGACCTCCGGAACGAACCCAAGTGGCACACGGACGTTGATTCGGTGCCAGCGGGCACGGACCCCATCCCGGTGGTCGGCAAGACCTACCCGCTGAAATTCAAGCCGTTCATGGGAACAACGGATGGCACCTTGACCGCGGTTGAAGTCCAGCAGGATGCCCGCCTCGTGTTCCGGGGCGAGTTCGGGGGGTTGAAGCCCACTATCTCCTACACGGTCGAACCAGCAGGGGAAGGTACCAGGTTCACGCGTTCGGTGGAGTTGCATCCTTCCGGGTTGAAAATGCTGATGACACCTGTAATGGCTTTCATGGTGCCGCGAAACAACAAGGCGGTGGTAGGGAACCTTAAACGCGAACTGGAAGCGTGAATTGCGGACTCCCCAGGCATGATTTCAGCCGGCCGGGATGGCCCCGGGTGGGTTCAGGACTGGAACTGCTGCATCACCGAGAGGTGGCCGGCCCGGGCCGAGACCAGGCACTTGGCCAGATAGAAGGGCCGGTTGCCGTTCCGCACGTACTGCGTCAGGACCAGCACCGGGTCCGACGGGCGCAGGTCCAGCAGCTTCGCCCGGCTGGGTCCCACCTGGCTGAGGCTTATCTGGCACTCGCCCGGCCCGGCCAGCCGGCCCAGCTGGTTGTTGAGCGCGGCAAGCAAGGTGGCGCCGCCGTCGTCCTCTATCTCAAGGGGCGCGGCGGCGCCCTTGCCGACGCTGACCGGCTGGGCGGTGACGTTTTCCTGCAGGTGGGCGATCGCCTCGCCGTCGCGGATCAGGACCGATTCCCAGAGCCAGCAGTCGGTGCCGGGCTCGACGCCGATGCCGGGGGCGACGAATTCTGAGGCGGCCTGCCGGACCACCTGGGTGCGCTTGACCTCCACCTGCTGCCCGGGGCTGCCGAGGACGTCCTCGAACGGCTGGATGCGCTCGATGCCGATGCGGGGGAGCGTGTCCGAGACGAAACGCCCGACGCCGCGCCGCGCCCTGATGAGACCGTCCTCCTCGAGCAGCATGAGGGCCTCGCGGACCACGGTGCGGCTGACCTTCATGTCCGTGCCGAGTTCGGTTTCGGTGGGGATCATGGACCCGGGCGTGAGCAGGCCGTTGCGGATGGCTGCGGCGATCCGTGAGTACACCGCGACGCGCAGGGGGGCGCCGGGCTGGGCGGCCACCGGCTGGGACAGGAACCGGGCGGCGTCCTGGTGCACGATCTGCCTCGCTTGTCTGGGGTGGATCCGGAGTCGGTACGGGGGATTCCAGCCTAGTGCAACGTCGGACGCGTGTGTTGGACAAGCGCGGGATTGCTGACTGTGCGGGCAGAGCGCTAATTCTGTGCAACCACGCCCTTGCCGAGCGCCATGGTTGACGAAAAGCTGCCACCCATCCAGTATCAAGTGATCCACGGAACCGAATACGCACGTGTTCCGTCTAGGCGCAGGGGGATGCGGGTGGACTGGTGGTGGCTCTCGTCGGCGGCCAATACGGTGGTGGCTGTCTCTTACCTGGCGATTTCGGTGGCAATCATTGTGCCCTTGGCCCGGTCCGGGCAGGTGCGCCGGAACCGGCTGGGGACTGCTACGGCAGCAATCTTCTTTACCTGCTCCGTCGGGCACGGCCTCCACGCTGTCCATCCGCTGCTGCCTCTCCTGGGGCTGGACGTCCTCGAGGGCCACGCCTCCAGGGAGGGCATCTCCTGGCATGACGCGTTGTGGGAGGTGACAACGGCGGGAGTGGGCGTCTACTACTGGACGCTGCGCCGGGCATACGCCTCCATGCTGGCGGGACCGGCGATTTTCGAGGACCTGATCGAGCGGCAGCGCCTGGCGGAACTTGAAGCCGAAGCGGAGCTGAATGCTGTGCGCCGGCAGGGCGCCGCAGAGCTTGAGCTCAGTGAGAAACGCTTCCGGCTTGCCTTTGAGCACGCCCCGATCGGCATCGCACTCCTCAGCCTGGACCCCGGAGAGGCAGGCAAGGTGCTGCGGGCCAACTCCGCCTTTTACGCCCTCCTGGGGCGCACGCCCGCGGACGTGGAGTCCGGCAGTGTCCTGGATTTCATTGTGCCGGAGGACCGGGCCGCGGCCCGGCACCGGCTGGCACAGATGCTGCGCGGAGAAGTCACTGAGTACACCGCTTCCCGGCGTTTCCTCCACGCCGGCGGCGACATCGTCTGGACGTCGATGACAAGCGCGGTGGTGGCCGATGACCGTGGCGTGCCTCTGTACCTGGTTGCCCAGTTCGAGGACATCACGGGCCGCCGCGAAGCTGAACAGCTGCTCACCCGGCAGGCAATGCATGACGGCCTGACGGGCCTGCCCAACCGGGTGCTGCTGATGGACAGGATCAGCCATGCCCTTTCGCGGACCCAGGACCGCAGCACGCATGTGGCCGTGTTCTTCGTGGACGTGGACGGCTTCAAGGCCGTCAACGACACGTTGGGACATGCCGCCGGCGATCTCCTCCTCATCGAAGTAGGCCGGCGGCTGCGCTCCATGGGGCGCGGGGACGATACCGTGGCCCGCCTGGCAGGAGACGAATTCGTGGTGCTCTGCGAAGGCGTCCAGGACCGGGCCGCAGCTGAAGCCACGGCCCGCCGCCTGCTGGACGGGCTGGAGCGGCCCTACGAAATCGACCGCGACGTCTTCCGGACCAGCGCCAGCATCGGCATAGCGCTGTCCGGCCGGGACAGCACCGCGGCCGACCTGCTGCAAAACGCCGACATCGCCATGTACCGGGCCAAGGAAGCAGGCCGGGGCCGGTACGTGTTCTACGACAGGAACCTGCGCGCCATCCGTGACAACCGGCTGCGCACCGAGAAGGAACTGCGGCAGGGAATTGAAAACGGCGAACTGCGCGTTCTCTTCCAGCCCGTCATTGGTCTGGCCGACGGAAGCCTTGCCTCCGTGGAGGCGCTCGTGCGCTGGGACCATCCGGACCGGGGCCTGCTCGCGCCGGCCGAGTTCCTGGACGTGGCGGAAACAACCGGGCTGATCGTTCCCCTGGGGCGCTGGATGATCCCCGAAGCCTGCCGCCAGGTGGCGGCATGGCAGCGCAAAGATCCCGGACGCGCTCCGCAGCACGTATCTGTCAATGTCAGCGCCGTTGAACTCAGCAGCCCCGGCATGGTGAACGTCGTGGCGCGTGCCCTTCGCGAGGCCGGGCTTCCGCCCGGCGCCCTGTGCGTTGAGATCACTGAGTCCGCCCTGCTGGACAGCAACGGCAGCAACATCTCCACCGTCTGGCAGCTGCGGGCCATGGGCATCCGGATCGCGCTGGATGACTTCGGCACGGGCTATTCCTCGCTCACCAACCTGAAGCGCTTCCCGGTGGATGTGGTCAAGATCGACAGGTCCTTCGTGGCCGGACTTGGCACCGACGCCGAGGACACCGCCATCGTCGGCGCCGTCGTCGGGCTGGCCCACGCACTTGGGCTGGCCACCACGGCCGAAGGCGTCGAAACTGCCGCCCAGCGCGATCACCTGCGGCGCCTCGGATGCACCCACGCCCAGGGGTATCTCTACTCCCGGCCGGCAACCATCTCCGGGCTCACCGGACTCGCTGCCCGGCTCACGGCCATGGAGTCCGCAGAGCCGCTGCACTAAACCCGCCCGGCCAGGTCATTTTCGAACTCGTGCGGACCGCCGTGCTAGCAGCTCGACTGCGAGCTGTGCGTGCGCGTCTCCCCGTTGGTGGTGACGGTCCGGGAACCGCTGCGGCAGGTGTCGCCGTCCTCGGTAAAGGTGCTCGTACTGTTCATTTTTGTCACCTTGTCGTTCAGCATGTAGTGCGTTTTGTAGTCAAACGTCGACACAGTGCCCCCGTCGTTTTGCACTGTCATCTGATCGCGGGTGTTTGTGGTGTAGTAGCCCTCATCGGTGACGCGCGTCGCGCCGCGGTACTCATACGATGAACCGTTGGGGAAGCTGTATTCGACGTGTTCCACCTGGGCGGGGTTGCTGCGGGAGTCAGACGGCGGCGCGGCCACGGCCGGCGAGGCGGTGAGGGCGAGAGCCAGGCCAGCGCCGGAGGCGAGGACGAGGCGGGTCATGCGGTTCATTTTGGGGTCCTTCCCTATCTTGGTCGGGCACCCCAGCGCGCAGTGGGTAAATCCTAACGTTGGATTAACCCTTCCGTCAACGGGTTGGCCGTTGCTCCGCCGACGGCCGCCGCGTCTGCGGTGCGGCGGCCGTCGGCGGTGCAATCGTTTCCCCTGTTCCTGGTTTACTCGGGGGTGACGTAGGCTCCGGCAATGCCGCCATCTACCAGGAAGGTGGAGGCGGTGATGAAGGATGCGTCGTCGCTGGCCAGGAAGGCAACGGCAGCGGCAAGTTCCTCAGGCTCGGCGAACCGTCCCAGCGGAACGTGGACCAGCCTTCGCGCAGCCTTCTCTGGATCCTTGGCAAACAGTTCCTTCAACAGCGGCGTGTTGACGGGACCCGGGCAGAGGGCATTGACGCGGATGCCCTCGCGGGCGAACTGGACCCCCAGTTCACGGCTCATCGACAGGACACCGCCCTTGGACGCGCTGTAGGAAATCTGGGACGTGGCGGCACCCATCACCGCCACGAAGGACGCCGTGTTGATGATTGACCCCTTGCCCTGTGCCTGCATGTACGGCAGGGCGTATTTGCAGCAGTAAAACACGGAGGTGAGGTTTACTTCCTGCACCCGGCGCCAGGCGTCGATTCCCGTATCGATGATGGAGGCGTCATCCGCCGGGGAAATCCCGGCGTTGTTGAACGAGATATCCACGCTTCCGTAGGTTTCATTGGTGACGGCATAGAGGTTCCTGACCTCCTCCTCGCTGGTGACGTCAACTTTTACGAACAGCCCGTCCACTTCCTCAGCAACCTGCTGGCCCGCGGTGGAATCGAGGTCTGCGATGACGACGTGGGCCCCTTCGGAAGCGAACCTGCGTGCCGTGGCCAGCCCGATTCCGCTGGCACCGCCGGTGATGACGGCGCTGCGGCCCTTGAGGCGGCTGGAGATGACTTCAATCATGGTGCTATTCCTTACTTGCTCTGCTTAGTCGGTGGTGGAAATGAAGACGTTCTTGGTTTCGGTGAAGGCGTTCAGTGCATCAGGGCCCAGTTCGCGGCCAAGGCCCGACTGCTTGAAACCGCCAAAGGGTGTGGAGTACCTGACGGATGAATGCGAGTTGACGGATAGGTTTCCGGACTCGAGTCCGCGGGCAACCCGCAGCGCCCGCCCCACATCCCGGGTCCAGATGGAGCCGGACAGGCCGTAGACAGTGTCGTTGGCAAGGCGGAGCGCGTCAGCCTCGTCCGTGAAGGGCACCACTGCCACCACCGGACCGAAGATCTCCTCCTTCATCACCCTGTCCTCGCGGGACGGCGTCAGGACGGTGGGAGGAAACCAGAACCCCCTCCCTTCAGGCGCCGACCCGCGGAACGCCACGGGAGCCCCGTCGGGCACGAAGCCGGACACGGTGCGGCGCTGCGCGGCGGAAATCAAAGGCCCCATGAACGCGTCTTCATCCCCGGGGTTCCCGACCTTCAGCGCCTTGACCGCAGGTTCGAGAAGTTCCAGGAACTTCTCGAAGACGTTGTGCTGCACCAGGATGCGGGAGCGGGAGCAGCAGTCCTGGCCGGCATTATCGAAGGCCCCGCCCGGCGCGGCGGCGGCGGCCGCCTCCAGGTCCGCATCAGCGAAGATGATGTTGGCGCTTTTGCCGCCCAGTTCCAGCGTCACGGGCTTGACCTGCTCCGCGCACCCGGCCATGATCCGTTTGCCCACGCCCGTTGACCCGGTGAAAACCACCTTGCGTACGGCAGGGTGGGTCACAAAGCGTTCCCCCACGATGGATCCCTTGCCTGGGATGATCTGCAGGACACCCGGCGGCAGTCCGGCTTCGAGTGCCAGGCGGCCAAGCCGCAGGGCAGTCAGCGGTGTCAGTTCGGCGGGCTTGAGGACCACGGTATTGCCCGCGGCCAGGGCGGGGGCAAAGCCCCATGCGGCGATGGGCATCGGGAAGTTCCAGGGGACAATGACGCCCACAACACCCAATGGCTCGTTGAAGGTGATATTGACCCCGCCGGCTACAGGGATCTGCTGTCCGAGGTGGCGTTCCGATGCCCCGGAGTAGTAGTTGAGGACGTCCCGGACATTGCCGGCCTCCCACCGCGCGTTGCCGATGGTGTGGCCGGCGTTGATTACTTCAAGTTGGGCGAGGTTCTCGAGGTCCGCATCCACGGCAGCGGCGAAGCGGCGCAGCAGCATCGCCCGGTCTGCGGGTGGGACGTTGCGCCAGGCTTCGAAAGCCGCGGCGGCCTTCGCGATGGCCCTGTCTGTTTCTTCCAATGAGTTGAGCGGAACCGTTTCAATGACTTCTTCGGTGGCCGGGTTCAGGACCTCAAACATGCTGCTGGACATCGACTAAGTTCTCCGTTCGTTCTGTGCGGTAGGTGCGGGCTGCATCAATGAACCCCTTGAAGAGCCGCAGGTCCTCCGGATTCTGTTCGGGGTGGTACTGCACCCCCAGCACCCAGCCGCCGGCTGTTGTCTCAAGGGCCTGTACGGTTCCGTCCTGCGCCGCTGCCGTCACGCAGAGGCCGTCCGCAATGCGGTCCATGGCCTGGTGGTGGTAGCAGGGGGCGCTGGCGCGTTCCCCGAGCAGGCGGCCGCTGATGCTGCCAGGCCTGGTGGTGAATTTGACAGTGCCAAATACGCCCGGCGCCGGCTGGTATTGCGCTGAACCCGGCGTGACGTCAGGGATGTGCTGGATCAAGGATCCGCCCAGAGCCACGTTGAGGATTTGGGCTCCCCGGCAGATGGCAAACAACGGAAGTCCGGTGGCCAGCGCCGCCCTGGTCAGCGCGATGTCATGGGTGTCCCGGCCGGGTTGCGAGCGGGTCATTTCATGAGGCTCTGCACCGTAGTGCTCAGGCCCGACGTCGCTGCCGCCCGCGATGATAAGCCCATCCAGAAGCTCGACGACGGTGGGGTCGGTGCCGATCGGCGGCAGCAGGACAGGTGTACCGCCCGCCGCAACAACCGCCTCTACGTAGGTTCCGGGCAGGATTGCCGCGTCCGCTTTCCAGACCCCCCAGGCCGCCTCCTGGTAGTAGGTGGTGAGGCCGATGCGCGGCCGGTAAGCATTAGAGACGTTCAAAGCCACGCTTGTGCTCCCAATCCGTCACGGCACTGTCAAAGGCTTTAAGTTCTACGGCGGCAGCGTGCGCATAGTGGTCCACAACCTCGTCGCCGAAGGACTTGCGGGCGATTTCGCTGGTGACCAGCAGGGCGCGCGCTTCCCTGAGAGTGGTGGGGATCCTGTCCGCGGCGGACTCATAGGCATTTCCCAGCATGATGGGCTCCAAAGGCAGATCATTCTCGATGCCGTGGATGGCTGCAGCGATGAGGGCCGCCGCCGCAAGGTAGGGGTTGACGTCGCCGCCACCCACGCGGTTTTCCACCCGAAGGCCGGGACCGCGGCCCACGACGCGCAGCGAGCAGCTGCGGTTGTCAAGGCCCCACGCGATGGCGGTTGGTGCGAAGCTGCCCTCGACGAAACGCTTGAATGAGTTGATGTTCGGCGCCAGGAAGTACGAAAGCTCCTTCATGGCTGCCAGCTGGCCCGCGACGAAGTTCTCCATGACGGGGCTGAATCCATGCTCCCCGCTGCCGGCCAGTACCGGGTTGCCGTCCAGGTCCGTCAGGCTGAAATGGATGTGGCAGGAACTGCCCTCCCGCTCGTTGTATTTGGCCATGAACGTGATGCTCTTGCCGTGCTTCCCGGCGATTTCCTTTGCGCCGTTCTTGTAGAACGCGTGGTTGTCGCAGGCCCGAAGCGCCTCTGCATACCTGAACGTGATTTCCTGCTGGCCGTGGTTGCACTCGCCCTTCGAGGACTCGACTACAAGCCCGGCGTTCTCCATGCTCGTGCGGATGTCCCGGATGACGGGTTCCAGGCCTGCCGTGGCGAGCAGCGAGTAATCAACGTTGTAGCGGGTTGAGGGCTTAAGCCCGACGTAGTGCTTATCCCATGCTTCGGCGTAGCTGTCGTCAAACATGATGAATTCGAGTTCCGTGCCAATGTGGGCTCGGTAGCCGAGGGCCTCGAGCCGTTCGATCTGAGCCCGAAGGATCTGGCGGGGGGACTGGGCTACAGGACGCCCGTCAAGCCAGAAGATGTCGCACTGGACCATTGCCGTGCCTTCCAGCCAGGGAACAAGCCGGAGCGTGCTGACATCGGGCTTCATGACCATGTCGCCGTAGCCGGTTGCCCACGAGGACATCGCGTATCCATCGATGGTGTTCATTTCGACGTCGACGGAGAGGAGGTAGTTGCAGCCTTCAGCTCCGTGTCCCAGGACGTCCTCAAGGAACGACCTTGCGCCGCAGCGCTTTCCCTGGAGACGGCCCAGCGAATCGGTGATTGCGACGACCACCGTGTCGATCTCACCCGAAGCAACCTTCCGCTTCAGGTCTTCGACAGTCAGCGCGGCCTGGGAGTCGTTTCCCGTGGTGTGGTTGGTCATTTGATATCCGTAACTTCGATCCGATGATTTGCGTGATTTGTGCTCTCCGCAGGACGCGGGGGCGGTGTTAGTTGCTGAGTTCGGCTTCCGCTGCCGCGAGCTGGGCAAATTCCTCTTCGGGCGCACCGGCCACAATCCGGTGCCGGCTGTAGAACCAGTAGTAGAGGAGCGCGGCGGCAAAAACGGCGGCGGTGATGGACGCTGCCATGACATCGACGACGAACGTGGCGACGACGGCGACGGCGGCCAGGACGAGGGCAACGGTTGTTGTGACGGCGCCGCCCGGTGTCCGGTACCCGCGGGGAAGGTCGGGTTCCTTGATGCGCAGGACAATGTGCGAAAGGTTCAGCAGCACGTAGGAGACCGTGGCTCCGAAGACTGCAATGTTGATGAGCAGGGCGCCGTTGCCCGTTGTGGCAGCCAGGACGAACCCGAGGGCGCCGGGAACGATGAGGGCCCAGTATGGAGTGCGCCGTTTGCCTGTCAGGGAGAGCCACTTGGGAAGGTACCCTGCGCGGGAAAGGGCGAAGAGCTGCCGGGAATAGGCGTAGATGATGGAGAAGAAGCTGGCCACCAGCCCTGCGAGCCCCGCATAATTTACGAAGTCTGCGAGGATCGTATTGCCCCCGTAGGCCAGGCGGATTGCTTCGGGAAGGGGGTTGCTTGAGGCGCCCATCGCCTCGGAGCCGGCGGCACCGGGAACCAGGACCAACATGAGGGCACCAAAGACCACCAGGACCACGAGGGCGGCGATGATGCCGCGGGGCATGTCCCTTTTGGGGTCCGCCGTCTCCTCCGCTGCCAGCGGGACGCCTTCAACCGCGAGGAAGAACCAGATGGCATATACGAGGGCAGCCACGGCACCGCCGATGCCCATGGGAAGGAAAGCGCTGGACGTCGGTGAGCCGTCCGGCACAACATCGAAAAGGTTTGCCGCGTTGAAGTGCGGTACCAGCCCCACCACCACTGCCGCCAGGGCGATGACGGCTATTGCGGTGATCGCAAAGATCAGTTTCAGTGCCTCGCCGACGCCGCGGAGGTGGATCCCGACGAAGACGGCGAAGGCAACAAGGTAGACCGGCCAGGAGTTCGTGAGGCCGAAGAGCCCCAGGGCTTCGACATAGCCGCCGATGAAGGTGGCGATGGCGGCGGGGGCCACGGCGTATTCGATCAGCACGGCCATCCCGGTGGCAAACCCGCCCAGCGGGCCAAGCGCCCGGCGCGCGAACCCGTAGCCGGCGCCGGTGGCGGGGAGTGCGGAGGAAAGTTCGGCCAGGCCGAACACCATGCAGGCGTACATGATGCCCATCAGGATGAACGCAATGAGCAGGCCGCCCCAGCCGCCCTGGGCAAGGCCCAGGTTCCAGCCGGCGAAGTCTCCGGAGATCACGTAGGCAACTCCGAGCCCGGCGAGCAGGACCCATCCGGCCGCTCCGCGTTTGAGTTGCCGGTGGTGGAGGTAGCCCTCGTCGTCATTGACGGGCTGCCCCGAGGGATGTAATGACATGGGAATTCCCTTCTTTCAAGGGTTCTAATGGTCTGTAATTAGTCCAAAAGTTCTTTGCCAGTGTGGTGCACGTCACCGCATAGAGTCAAGCAATATTCGTTTTTCTATTCAAATTTCGGAAAATTTCCCGTGGGCTCGGCTTGCGCGGGAAGCTGCAATAGGCCTGTTATTAGACCGCGCTAGGATGGACTCATGGAAGAGTCACTGCTTGGGGTCCCCACGAGGCTCATACGGCCGGTCCGGCACGGGAACGCCTTTGAGGAAACCATCGAACGGCTGCTCCAGAACATCAAGCTGGGGCTTTTTGGTGTGGGCGACAAGCTGCCGGCCGAGCGGGAGCTCTCGGAACTGCTGGGCGTGTCCAGGGCAACGCTGCGTGACGCCCTGGCGGAGCTCCAAAAGGCCGGCTATGTGGAAGTCCGCCGCGGCCGGACCGGGGGCACCTATGTATCCGCGCGGAGGCTGGGGGAGCTGAGGGGTAGCGCAGGCCTGGACCCGGCGGAGGTCAACGACGTCCTCACCTTCCGCGCCGTGCTGGAACCTGCTGCAGCGTCGCTGGCCGCGCAGGCCATGCTCTCCCCGCGGCAGCGACGCCACCTGCTCGACACCCTCGCCGACGTGGCAGGGGCACCCGCGGAACTGTACAGGCCCAAGGATGCGCGGTTTCACGTGGCCATCGCGGAAGTGTGCGGATCACCCAGCCTCGTTGCCGCCGTCGCAGACGCCCGGGCGAGGGTCAGCGACCTCCTTGACCGCATCCCGTTCCTGGAGCCCAACCTTGAGCATTCCAACCGGCAGCATCAGGAGCTCATCGATGCCATACTCCGTGGCGACGCGGAGGGCGCCCACCAGGTAGCTGCCGATCATTTGCAGGGGACGGCCTCCCTGCTTCACGGCTTTCTTATCTCTCCGGAGGGTTCGTCAGCCGCTACAAACGCCGTGCGCTGAGATTTTCCATGGCAGTGCGCGCCCTTGACAGCCGGTCCAGCACTTAGGAATATCAACATTGCCGGCGGTTCCCGGCTACTTCCTGGGGACGCTGACCTCCGGCTCGGCCTCTCCAAGGGGGTTATCGGATGCAGTCAGCACGCCGTCGTCGCAGACCCTTTCGCAGTGCGGCTGCGATTGCCGCGGCCGTCCTGATGGTGTCCACGGCGGGCTGCGCCCGCCCTCCGGAACCCCCGGGGCCTCCCAACGGGTTTGCGCCCCCTGCACCGGATGTCCGGATCGCTGCCGTCGGCGACATGAACGACGCAGGGAACACTGACCCTGACAGCCCGTCCGGCCGGAACGCTGCTGCGATAAGCCGACTCGTGCAGGACGACCAGATCGACGCGTTCCTGGGTCTGGGTGACTTCCAGTACGACACCGCCTATTGCGACGACTACGTGAACTATTGGGCGACCCTGTGGAGTGGCACGATGCCCAAGCTGTACTGGGTTTCGGCCCCCAACCATGACTGGGAACCCGGCCGCAATGAGGACCTCGACAACTTCATGAACGGCCAGTGCCCGGGGTCTCCGGAGAAGGCTGCGGTCAACGGGGAGCGTGGGCGCATCGAGAACGGGGAGGCGTACTCGAAGGACTTTGGGAACTGGCACTTCGCGTTCCTCTCCTCAGCGCACTGGCGGTACAACCCGGCACAGGCCCGGGCGATGACAAGGTGGCTGGACAAGGATCTCGCCGCTGCGAAGGCGGCCGGGAAGCACCTGGCGGTGGTGCACCACGAGCCCTACTTCACGTCGAACACGTCCGAGCACAACCGGGCTGCTGACCACAAGCCGTGGATCGACGTGATGTGGAAGCACCGGGTGCGCCTGACACTGTCGGGGTCGCAGCACAACTATGAGCGGTCATGCCCGGTGAACAACAGGGACGAATGCGTCGATGACGGGATGACGGCGTTCCAGGTTTCCACTGGCGGCATTGGACTCCGCCCCTTCACCAGCAGTCCGCGGTATATCGAGAACCGGTTCAGCGACACCCACGGTTTCCTTCGGCTGACACTGCGCCATGACGGTTCCTTCGACTGGAACTTCATTGCAACACGGGGGCCGGGCACGGACTCAGGGACGCGTTCTGCACCCAAATAAGGGCCACCGTGTGCGCCGGTTCATCAAGCCCGCTGGCTAGCTGATGGCGGTCATGACGTTCCAGCCGGGCCCCACGTTGATGCGCCAGCCGAAGGCGCCGTTGCCGGTGCCGGGGTAGGTCCAGAGGGTGCCGCTGGTGTCGCGGGCGGTGAGGTCGGGTTTGCCGTCGCCGGTGAGGTCGCCGGCTGCGCTGATGGCGGTCATGACGTTCCAGCCGGGGCCGACGTTGATGCGCCAGCCGAAGAGGCCGTTGCCGGTGCCGGGGTAGGTCCAGAGGGTGCCGCTGGTGTCGCGGGCGGTGAGGTCGGGTTTGCCGTCGCCGGTGAGGTCGCCGGCGGCGCTGATGGCGGTCATGACGTTCCAGCCGGGGCCGACGTTGATGCGCCAGCCGAAGAGGCCGTTGCCGGTGCCGGGGTAGGTCCAGAGGGTGCCGTCGCTGTCGCGGGCGGTGAGGTCGGGTTTGCCGTCGCCGGTGAGGTCGCCGGCGGCGCTGATGGCGGTCATGACGTTCCACCCGGGGCCGACGTTGATGCGCCAGCCGAAGAGGCCGTTGCCGGTGCCGGGGTAGGTCCAGAGGGTGCCGCTGGTGTCGCGGGCGGTGAGGTCGGGTTTGCCGTCGCCGGTGAGGTCTCCGGCGGCGCTGATGGCGGTCATGACGTTCCAGCCGTCGCCGACTTTGATGCGCCAGCCGAAGAGGCCGTTGCCGGTGCCGGGGTAGGTCCAGAGGGTGCCGTTGGTGTCCCTGGCCAGCAGGTCGGGCAGGCCGTCTCCGGTAAAGTCCCGTTCTGCCACGACAGGAGCCGGCAGCCACGCCTCACGCCCCGTGTTGACCAGACGGTTGGGGGTGCCCGGTGACGCGCCGGTGATAACACCCGCGGCGGCGGCTGAAGTCAGTTCGGCGGAGATCCCGGCCGGCGTCTGCCCGGGGTTCTGGGACAGGGCAACCGCAGCTGCACCCGCAACGTGCGGGGCCGCCATGGACGTGCCGTTCATGGTGGCCGTAGCCGTCGTCGAGGTGTGCCCTGCCGACAGGATGCCGACGCCGGGCGCATACAGGTCAACACAGCTTCCATAGTTTGAAAACCATGCCTGGCGGTCCGAGGAATCGCTGGCTGCGACAGTCAGCGCCTCGGGCACCCGTGCCGGTGACCGGGTGCAGGCATCTATCGAGGTGTTGCCGGAAGCCACAACTGTTGTGACGCCGTCGCTAATGACTCCGCGGACGGCCGCGTCCACCACGCTGTTGGCGCCGCTGCCAAGGCTGAGGTTGGCGACGGCGGGTGTGCCCGCGGCATGGTGGGAGGCTATCCAGTCAAGACCGGCGACGACGTCCGAGTCATAGCCGGAGCCTTGGCAGTCGAGGACACGAACCGGGACGATGGTGGCTGCCTTCGCCACCCCGAACGCTTTCCCGGCGATGGTGCCGGCCACGTGCGTGCCGTGGCCGTTGCAGTCACCGCTGCCCAGGCCGTCAGCAACGGCGGTCCAGCCCGCAGTCACCCGTCCGCCAAAATCAGTGTGTGCGGCGAACACGCCGGTATCGATGACGTAGGCGTTGACGCCGGCCCCGGAGGACGGCGGCGCGAAGGTGCCGGAGAGCGGGAGCGCCTTTTGGTCGATCCTGTCCAACCCCCATGGCGGCGACTGCTGGGTCTCGGACAGGGAAACGGGCGCATCCGGGGCGATGGCGGAGATCCGGGGTGAACGGGCGAGGGCAGCCGCCTGCCCCGGGGTGGCTGTGATGACTGCACCCCGTACCGCGGCAGAGAAGGTTTTTCCCACGGCCACGCCTTGGGAGCGTAGGCCCTGGGCCTCATTGGCGACGTCGGCGCCCGGGGCGAAGCTGACCAGGTACCGTTCGCTGCCGCCGGGACTTTGCGGCTCGAACGCGGCCGCAGAGGGTGCCGCAACAGCCGGCGCGGCTGCAGGCAGAACAGCGGCCGCCAGCACAAAGGCGCCAAACGCGCCCGAGAGTCGTTTCGACAATGGCATGAATCTGCTTCCCCCCTGTACACCGGCTGAGCCCGGGGCCTTTCCCGACGCTTGGACTCCGCTCAGGAAACCGTACGTTGTGGCCGTAAGGAGTTTACAGGAGCAGCCCCGGCGGCGTCCGCCGCCAAAGCCGCCAAATTTAACCTCACCGGGCCCTTCCAGAGTCCTGCTGGCGTGGGAGACTTCAGTCATGGGCATCGAACAGTGGTGGGCAAAGCTGCAGCCATCCACGCAGGAGTGGCTGATCGAGAACAACGGCGACGTGGTGCCCCCGGCAGTGGTGGCCGAAATTGCCCAGGCCGGCGGACCGGCCGGCGACGATTCATGGTGGGCCGGCCAGGGCGAAACCCCGGGGCACTATTTCCCTGACGAGGCCATCGACTGGGTCGAGACCACCGCAAACGATGAGGAAGCCGATTAGCGGAGGAACACCATGGCTGTCTTTCAGAGCGTCTCGGGAATCGGGCGCCCAGGGAAGAGCGTGGCATACTGCCGGCGGTACATCCGGCGCCCGACCAGGCGGTAGGCAAGCCGGACCGGCAGTGGAATCTCCCTGAACAGTTCCTTCCGGTCCTGGGGAGGATTGGTGGCCAGCACCATGCCGAGGTAGGCCACCATGAACTTCTTGTCGAACTGCTCGATCCCGTGCTGGCCCACCCCTTCCATCTCCTTCTGGTCCATCACCCGGTCCACGACGGGCATCACCTCGGTGACCTCGCGCCGCAGGTGCACCTTGAGGACGGACGAGAGGTCCTCGTAAAGGCCGGCGAGTTCCTCGCCCGCCTCCGCGTCCGCCTTCTGCATCCAGCGCAGGCGGACAGGTTCAATGCCCTCAAGCCGCTGCGTGACCTGCCTGTGCTGCTCGAGCATCAGCCCCACGTGCAGGGCGCAGGCCGGTGCCCGTTCCGCCAGCTGCGGGTACATGAGCAGGTCTTCGCCCTCATGGTGGACGTGGAGCACCTTGTCGAAGTTGCCGAGCACCTCACCCACATACGCTGCCCGGCCGGTATCGCCGGGCGCCACGGACCGCACCAGGCCGGGTGCCTCGTCGTAAGCCCAGAGGAAAAAACGGTGGATGCGCCGCATTGCCGCAGTCCCGGTGCAGAGGACCGGCCCCGGCGGCAGGGGTGCTGCGGTTTCGCCGGGCTGCATGGTGAAGAAGTCGGTCACTGGATGGTCCCCTAACGGTGCTCACGCGAGACCAGGACCTCTCCCCGGGAGCATCGTATCGCCCGCCCTGCCGCCGCCACAATGGCGGGGAAGGGGCTCTGCGGCGGGCCTTGGACCCTACTGACAGTTTCCGCCCGGGCGGCTGTGCTCAGGCGGAGTAGGTGAGGTCCGCCGACGCTGTGCGTTCCCCGTCAGCAGGCCGGATGGAATCGAACCGGAGGGTGCCCGCGCCCGGCAGGACCACCGACTGCCCTTCACGGAAAGCCTGCTTGCGCTCCTGCCCCCGGCGCGGATCCAGACCTGGATGGCAGGGGCGCCGCCGGTGAACCCGATCTTCACGATTCCCACGAGCACACCGCCGAAGTTGGGCTGCATGCCCTGCCGGACTGTAACAAGCTCTTCCACGGCCATCCTCACTTCAGATCCACTGAGTACACCGAGTCAAAGTTTTCCTTGTACTCGTCTTCGGTCAATTCCAAGGTGCCCGACTTCTGGTCGTCATCGCCCGCCATGTAGCCGCCCGACGGTCCCCACGGGTTGGCCAGGACCACCACCTTTTCACCGTCACCGTTGGTTTTCACATCCACCACAATGTACGCATGGTTGGGCACCACATCGGTGCGGCTGACCTCATCGGACTCCCAGAACCAGTCGAAGTCATCGTCCTTGACGTCCTGGCTCCCCACGGACACCGCCTGGCCCTCACCGAGCTTGTCCTCGATTCCCGCCAGGTCCATCTCGCCGTCCCGGTCCGCGGACTTGCCGGTCATCAGCTCCATGGCCTCATCGCTGAACCCGCCGTCGATATCCTCGTAGGAACCGCCCCGCTGTTCCGCGGCAGCGCGTTCGTAGATGGACAGCCAGTTCGGCGCACCGTCGGCACCCCTGACGCCGCCCTCGGTGGACTTGGCCTCAACCGTTACCTCCACGGGCTCGCCGTCCTGGTACAGGGTCACCACCCAGTGCGTGGGCGGATCACCCACCGGCCGCAGGTGTTCAGCCAGGAACTCATCAACCTTGCCTTCACGTTCAAGCATCTGGGCCACCGACCCCATCCCCGCCAGGAGCCAGCAGTCACCGATCTGTCCCTGCCTGATGTCGGCCGGATCGCCGGCATCCGGATCCTCGCGGACATCGCCCGGCACATCCACGTCGGGGCGGTCGGGGTCCAGCGGCCCCGGGTCTCCGGGAGGGTTGGAGTCCGGCGTCCCTGAACCATCAGGTCTCGCCGCGCCTCCGGCTGTACCGGCACTGGCCCTTGCCTGCTCGTCCGCGTCGCGAAACAAGTCCTGCGCCTGGCTCTGCAGGTCCGCCGCCACACGCTTCAGCATGGGCCCGTGCCCGGCATCCCAGGCCGCCCGGAACACCGTGGCGTCACGCCCGTCCCAGCGAACGCTGGAAAGCAGCTGGCCCAGTTCCGCGGACAGCGAGGCCATTTTTTCGGACTGCTGGGACATCGACCTGGCCAGCGCCCTTAACTGTTCAATGTCTGCGCCGTAAAACCCGGGCATTCGTCCGTCCCCCTCGTTTCGACGCCGTACCAGCGCCATCGTAGGCCTGCTGCGGCCACTGGTGCGATGGGCAGAACTTCCCTCAGCTCTGGGGAAGCTCGGCCGGATCGCAGGTCGCGGACTTCACCGGCACGCTGATGCGCAGGTAGGCCGGGCTCTTCGATTCGATGGTCAGGGTGGCGCCGGCCGCATCAGTGCTGCGCGCCACCACCCAGCCGCCAGGGACATCGTCTGTCCCGCCAAAGGCAGGGAAGCCGTGCCTGGCCAGGACGGGGTCGCCGGCGGAGAAAATGTCTGCGAAATGGTTCGAGGGTTCCACCACGTCCGCACTGCTTTTCATCGTCTGCGGGTACAGCATGCACCGGCCGTCGTCCAACCGCGACAGGGCGGCCGGCTTGTCCCGGGCCCAGGTGATGCCGGGCAGCTTCTCTTCCAGGGCGGCGATCAGCTCTGCCCGCAGGGAGTCATACCTGGGGAAAGTGTCCGCGACGGATGCCGGTGCGCTGGTGACCGGCGGGGCGCTGCTTGTCTTGGTGGCAGGTCCGTCGGGGGCCGCGCAGCCGGCCGCGGCAAGCGTCCCCAGCATCAAACCAGATGCCAGCAGGTGCCGCCGTGATTGTGCCCGACCCGCCATTTTGCCCCCAACTGCTGTCATGGGCACCTGGAACGGCCCCACCGAATGCTTCCACACTTTCACAGCATCCGGCGATGGGCACAACAACCCTGTGCCGGCCGTTCCGCGCTGGCCCGGACCTAAGTCCCTGTTCCACGGTGAAGCCTCAGGCGTAGCTTGAAAGTGGCTCCCCGAAAAACCGGGGTCCACACCCAAGGGGGCAACATGGCCAGGCCTCGGCTGTCGGCACTCAGCGTTCTGGGGTTCTCCGCGCTTTTCATGCTCACAGGCTGTTTTGGCCCGCCGTCCCCGGCGCCTACCAGCACCTCCGCCTCCCCGAGCCCCTCCGCTTCAAGCGCGACGGCGAGCCCCACCTCGCAGACCAGCGCGCCGGTGACCGCGTCCCCCACGGCGACAGCGCCGCCGTCGTCCGTTCCCGCGAGGCCGCCGGCGACGGCGGAACCAAGCCCTACCGGACTCCCGGAACAGGTGGCGCCGCTGACCATCTACTACGTGGCGGTGGACGACAACGGCGTCTCCGGGCCCGCGATCGGCTGCGGCGACAGCCTCGTCGCCACCACCACCGCGCCCGTGCGCTTCACCGACCAGGTGGGCCCCAGCATCGGCGCGCTGCTGGCGAACAAGAGCCGCGACGTCGGGATGTCGGGGCTGGTGAACGTCCTGTACCAGTCGAACCTCAGCTATCTGGGCGGTGAGCTGAACGGAAGCACGATCACCATCTGGCTCACCGGGCAGTTCATGCTGGGCGGCGTGTGCGACATCCCGCGAGCGAAGGGCCAGCTGGAGTACACCGCCATGGCCGCGTCCGGGGCCACGAGTGCCCAGGTGTTCGTCAACGGCCGCCCCATCGACGAGGTGCTCAGCCTCAAGTAGCGCCCGGGAGCGCTGACGGCAATGCCCCCGGCCGCAGCGGGAGGCTGCGGACGGGGGCATTGCCGTGTTGGTGCCAGGCGGGGCTGCCGCCGGAAACTGCCGTTAAGCGCGGGCCTTGCTGTGCCCCTTGGTGAGCACCAGGGCCAGGGCCACCATGCCGACGCCGAGCAGCAGGTGCAGGACGTTGTCGAAGCTGTTCAGCGGGACGAAGTTGCCGGCGGAGTCCTGGGGGACCACCAGGCCGTAGACGAAGAGGACCAGGTAGATGATGCCGCCGTAGAGCAGGAAGGAACGGGCTCCGCCGGCGGTTCGGGCCAGGGCGATGCCGGCTGCGCCGAAGAGCAGGTGGACGATATTGTGCAGGGCCGAGACCTGGAAGAGGCCCAGCAGCATGGCCTCGGAATGGCTGCCGGCGAAGTGCAGCTGTTCGAAGTTGGCCGTGATGCCCGGAACAAAGCCCAGGACGCCGACCAGCAGGAATACTGCGCCTACGGCCAGTGATGCCTTTTGCACGTTGGTGCGGGTTGCCGTGCCTGTGTGCGTGTGTGTTGCCATGGTGTTCTCCTGAATGCGATATGGGGTTCATGGGTTAGCTGGTTATGTTTACCGGCCGGCCCGAAGGGTTATGCCAGCAATTCGGGCTGTATCGCATTACGGATGGGTGCGCGCTAAAAAAGATTTGTCCGGGGCACTATCCAGCCGGTGGTGATCGGAGCAAGATAACCCCATGAAAAAAGCAGGCATCGCCGGATTCTTGGCGGCAATCATGGGAATAAGCGGAATTGCTTTTGCGGCCCAGGGCAACGCAGCCGCCGAGCCTTCATTTGTCGCGGGCCAGATTATGGTGAAATTCCGTGACGATGGCGCCGCGGCGGGCGCCCTGCGCGGGCACGGCCTCAGCGAAGGCCCTGAAATCGGCAGCACCGGTGCCCGGCTAATAAAGGTGCCGGAGGGGAAGGAACTTCAACTTATTGAAGCCCTCAGCCGGAATCCTATGGTGGAGTACGCCGAGCCGGACAAGATCGTCAGGCCCGCCACGAACGATCAATACTTTCCGCGCCAATACGCCCTGCAAAACTATGGCCAGTCGTTCACCAACACCGCCGGCACCGTGACTGTCAGCGGTGACCCAAAATACGCCGACGCCGACGTGGACGCCGTGGAAGCGTGGACTCTCACCACCGGCAGCGGGATAGGCGTTGCCGTCCTCGATTCCGGCGTCGCAACCGACAACCCGGACATCAACCCGAAGGTCGTTGCACGGGCCAACTTCACCACTGCACGAAACAACGAGGACAATTACGGCCATGGCACGCACGTTGCCGGGATCGTTGCCGCCACGTCGGAGAACTCCATAGGCGTCGCCGGCGTTTGCCCGGGCTGTACCATCCTGGCCGGCAAAGTCCTCAACGATACCGGGATGGGATCCAGCTCAGGCCTCGCGAACGGAATCAACTGGGCGGTCAACAGCGGTGCGAAGGTGATTAACATGAGCCTTGCCGTGGGGGCGACCACCACTCTCGAGACCGCCGTCAATAACGCCTGGCGCGATGGCGTGGTGCTCGTTGCCGCCGCCGGCAACGGGGGCAACACAACCATGATGTACCCCGGCGCATATGCCAACGTCATCGCCGTCGGAGCCACCGACAACAAGGACGCCAAGGCCTCATTCTCAACCTACGGAGCCTGGGTGGACGTCGCAGCACCGGGAGTCAGCGTCTACTCCACCTTCCCCAACCACAAATTCGCCATCGCGAGGCAGTACGGACGCTCCCTCGGTTACGACATCGGCAGCGGCACCTCGATGGCCGCGCCCATCGTTGCCGCGGTGGCCGCCCTTGCGTGGAAGTCCCATGCCGGCGCCACCAACGCTTCAGTCCGCTTCAACATCGAATCAACAGCCGAGATGAAGGCCGGCTCTGAAACATACTGGGCGCACGGCCGCGTCAACGCCGACCTGGCGGTCCGCCAGCCGTAACGCCGGCAATCGGGCCTAAAGCCCGTACTGGAGCTGCCGCCACCGGGGCTTTAATGGGGGCAAGCGGACTAAGGAGCTGTCATGAAACGCTTGCTCATGGGACTGTCCACTGCGGCCACGGTGGCTGCGGGCGCAACACCGGCCGGAGCGGCTCCGCCCAATATCTACCACACCATCTCGTCCGCCCACGGCGCCGCCGTGGTGGTCAGCACGGTTGGCTGCGAGCAGACCGAGATCTTCGTCTCCTCGAGCACGGCGATGTACGCCGGACAGCCCGGCCCCGTGAACAAGCAGGGCCTCACGGCAGTGTTTGTCCGCGTCACCGACACCTGCGCCGAGGCATCCGGCGTCAGCGCAGCCGCCGGGGGCGGTGCGGTGCTGTTCCAGGCAGACGGCCAGAACATGGCGCCCCTGGTGGTTGACCCGAGGCTGACCGCCGCCTCCATCAGCACTGACATCCCGGGCACGGACGGCGACGGCAATCCCGTCACCATCAGGCTCTCGGCAACGTGGACCGGAACGGGCCCGCTCGAGCACCAGACCACGAACGTCCACAACAACTACCCCGGCGAGGGCAACGTCAACTCCACGGACAACAGCCTCCGGCGCACCGCCACGGCAGGGGTGTCAGTGGCGGTCGGCGGCGTCACCGCTTCCGGCACGGACACCAGCGCGCTCCTGGAACAGGTGAAGTCCCGCTGCATTGAAGTGGCCCGGCCGGGCGTGGAGGATTTCTACCCCTGCTTCGGCTTCCCCGCGTAGTCCTGCATGACTGACCTGAACGTCCGGCAGCGCAGCCCGCTCCAGCTCCCCATCAGCGATGCGGCGGCCCTGGCAGCCCAGCAGGTGCTGGAGCAGCTGGGCTCCAGCCCCGCGGGCCTGTCCGGGAACGAGGCGGCACGCCGCCAGGCGGAACTCGGGCCCAACGCCGTGCGAACCCACCGCGCCAATGGCTGGGCCGTGCTGGGGCGCCAGTTCGCCAGCCCCATCCTGATCCTGCTGCTCATCACCGCCGGGTTGTCGCTGTTCCTGGGGGATGCCACCAATTCAATCGTCATTGGCGTGATCCTGCTGGTCAGCGTGGGCCTGGGCTTCACCAACGAATTCCGCGCCGAACGGGCGTCCGAGGCCCTGCACGACCGCGTGACGCACCGTGCGGTGGTGCTCCGCGGCGGAACAACCAGGGAAGTGGACGTCACCGCACTGGTGCCGGGCGACGTCGTCCACCTCTCCCTGGGCGCCATCATTCCCGCCGACATCCGCCTCCTCACCGCCAGCGGACTCCTGTGCGACGAAAGCATCCTCACCGGGGAGTCCCTTCCCGCCGCGAAGGACCCCGCGCCGGTGCCCGCCGGCGCCGCCCTGGCAGACCTCGCCTCCTGCGTGTTCATGGGCACCGTCATCCAGTCCGGCAGCTGCACCGGCGTGGTGGTAGCCACCGGCGGCCGCGCCGAGTTCGGCCGGATCGCCCTGGGCCTGGGCGAACGGCAGCCGCAGACCGAATTCCAGCTCGGGCTCAAGCGGTTCTCCTTTCTGCTGCTGCAGGTGGCCATCGTGCTGACCACCCTGATCTTCATCGCCAACCTGCTGCTGCAGCGCCCGCTCATCGAATCGCTCCTCTTTTCGCTGGCCATCGCGGTGGGCATCACGCCGCAGCTGCTGCCCGCCGTCGTCAGCACGTCCCTGGCCACCGGCACGCGCCAGCTGGCCAGGCGGAAGGTGCTGGTCAAACGCCTGGTCTGCATCGAGGACCTGGGCGACATGGACATCCTGGTCACCGACAAGACCGGCACCCTGACGGAGGGGCGGATCAGCTTCACCGGCGCGCTGCCCGTTGCCCCGGAGACGTCCGACGGCGGCCTGCTCACCCTGGGCCTGCTGGCCACCGAGGCGGACTACGCCGAGGCCAAGCTCTCCTCCGCCGGGCAGAACCCGCTGGACGCGGCCCTGTGGGACAGCCCCGGCGCGGCCGCCTTCGATGCGGCCTGCTTCGAGCGGCTGGACCTGATCGGCTTCGACCACCAGCGCCGCCGCACCACCGTGCTGGTGCGGGAGGCAGGCGGCCGCCCGCGACTGGTCACCAAGGGCGCCCCGGAGGACGTCCTCGCCCTGTGCGGCCCGACCCCGCCCGCCGTGCAGGCGATGCTGGACGAACAGTTCGACGCCGGCTCCCGGGTTGTCGCCGTGGCCGCCCGGGATGCGGCCGGGCTCGTCCAGCTCACCCAGGCGGACGAACGCGGCCTGTCACTGGCCGGATTCCTGGTCTTTTTGGACAAGCCCAAGGCCAACGCCAGGGAGTCCCTGGACCGACTGGAGGCGCTGGGCATTTCGGTGAAGATCGCCACGGGGGACAACGCCAAGGTGGCGGAGAAGGTCTGCGACGATGTCGGCGTGATCTCCGGGGGGACCCTGACGGGAGCCGAGGTCGATGCGCTGTCCGACGCCGCGCTCGCCGCGTCCGCCCGGACCGCCACCATCTTCGCCCGCGTTTCCCCCGAGCAGAAGGCGCGCATCATCACGCTGCTGCGCCAGAGCGGCGGCTCCGTCGGGTTCATGGGGGACGGCGTCAACGACGCCCTGGCCCTGCACAAGGCGGACATCGGCATCTCCGTGGACAGTGCCACCGACGTCGCCAAGGACGCCGCCGACGTCGTGCTGCTGGACAAGGACCTCGGCGTCCTGGCCGAAGGGGTGATGGAGGGGCGGCGGATCTTCGCGAACACCATCAAGTACGTGCTGATGGGAACCTCCAGCAACTTCGGCAACATGTTCAGTGCCGCCACGGCGTCCGTGGTGCTGAGCTTCCTGCCCATGCTGCCCGGCCAGATCCTGCTCAACAACCTGCTCTACGACGCCGGCCAGCTCGCCATCCCGGGCGACCGGGTGGACCGGGAGCAGCTCCGGGCGCCGTCGCACTGGAACATCGCCTTCATCCGGCGTTTCATGTTCCTCTTCGGGCCCATCAGCTCGCTCTTTGACTTCGCCACCTTCGCCCTGATGCTGTTCGCATTCGACGCCGTGCCGGGGGAGTTCCGGGCGGGCTGGTTCATCGAGTCGATCGCAACCCAGACCCTCATCATCTTCGCCATCAGGACCCGCCGCGTCCCGTTCCTCCGCAGCCGGCCGTCCGCCGGCCTGGTCGCAGCCTCGCTGGGCGTTGTGGCGCTCGGCGTCTACCTGCCGCTCTCGCCGCTGCAGGGCCTGCTGGGCTTCGACCCGCTGCCGGTCCCGTTCTTCCTGGCCCTGCTGGGCATGATCGCGGTGTACCTGGTGCTGGTGGAGATCGCCAAGCGGTGGTTCTTCTCCCGTGCCGCCCAGAAGCTGCCCGCCGGGCCGGTGGCCGTCCGCCGCCGCCCGGACACCCACCACCTCTCCCGCCGCGCCTTCAGATTCAGTGCGCCGGTCCGGGTACGCCCGCGCCGCCGTCTCCGTGTTCGCCCCCGGCGGCGCCAACGCATGCGCGCTTGAGCCCGGAGTATGCCCGGGAGGGCTTTCCTAAAGCCTGCCCAGGCTCTTTTCCGCCTTCTCCCAGTGCCGCCGGAGCAACTCAGCCAGACGCTTGGGCTCGATCCGGTGGGGAGGATCGAAGTGGTGGCGCTTGGGGAACACCTCCAGATGGAAGTCAGGGAAGAACACCCGTGCCAGCCGGGCGGCAATCTCGCCGTAGTCGTCGGGGTTGCTCAGGCCCCCCAGTGCGAAGAACACGGGCGGTTTAAAGGCGGCCAAACGGGCCCTGTCCAGGTCGTAGCTCTTGAAGGTCCGCAGGAACGCCTTGATACCCGCGGGCCGCTTGGCCATCCACGGCGGCGGGGGACCGGGCTGCGGCGGCGGAAGGACGACCTCGTGCCTCACTCCCAGCCTCATGAAGGCGGGCATGAACTGCTCGGGCGGGAGCGTTTCCAGCCGCTCGTACTGTTTCCAGAGTTCGGTGTGGGCAGGGCTCCAATCCCAGTTCCCGGCCCAGGCGGGTTCCAGCAGCGCCAGGCTGAGCAGCCTGTCAGGATGTTTTGCGGCAAAAGCCAGGGCAGCAGCGCCGCCGCCGGAGTACCCGAGAAGGTGGAAGGTGTCCCACCCCCGGGCATCGGCCTCCCGCAGCACGCCGTCAATCTCGGTGTCCAGGCTCCAGCCGGGGGGAGGTGCGTCGTCCGCGTAGAGCTCCAGGTCCTTGGCGACAGCCTGCACATCGGGCCCCAGGGCTTCAATCAGCGGGCCGTAGGCCTCATCGGCGGGGAGGACGGAGCCCGGGAGCAGGATGACCCGAATCGGTTTCATGGAAGGAACCCTACGCCGGGGGCGGCCGTTGGCAAGGGGTGCTTCCGCACGGCTTCAGCCGCCCAGGCCGGCGATGTGGCCGGCCACGTATTTGGCGTCGTCGCCCACCAGCGCCAGGGTGGCCGAGGCGTGCCTCGTCAGCCAGGGCAGTCCGACGGCGTACAGGCCGGTGACGTCCGTGACGCCCCGGGAGTGCCGGGGGTAGTTCCACTCATCCAGCACGGGGATGTCCAGGAAGCTGAAGTCCAGGCCGTACCCGGTGGCCCAGATGACCGCCGTGATGCCTACGGCGTCCAGGTCCAGCCGTGCCCCGGATTCCGGGGGGAGCCATGAATCGGTCCGCGGCGTTTCCGGGGCCGGCGCATCAATGCCGGCCGCCGCGATGTAGGCGTCCGCCATCAGCTTCAGGCGCTGGCCGAACCCTGCCTCAACCATCGCCAGGCGTTCGGGGAGGTCGTCGCTGAAGGCCAGGACGCCGTCGTCGATTCCCTCAAAGCGGCCGTGGAGCCGGACGCCGCGGCGGCCCAGTTCCCGCACGCGGATGCTGTGGCCGCCGTCGTTGCCGGAAACCAGCGGATTGCACAGGAAACGCGCCGCGGGGGAGGGGAGCTGGTCCACCTGGAAACCGTTGATGCCGTACTCGGGGCCGTGCAGGTTGACCTGCAGGATCCAGTGGAAGACGTCCTGGCCCCGGTACCGGCGCGGCGCCTCGGGGCAGGTTGAGACGGCCAGGTGCACCTCCCGGCCGGCCGCCAGCAGGTCCTCGGTAATCTGCCCGCCGGACTGTCCGGTGCCCACCACCAGCACGGCACCGCCCGGCAGCTGCTGCGGATTGCGGTAGTCGTGGCTGTGCAGCTGGAGCACATGCGGGGGAAGGCCGGCCGACGCCGCCGGGATGCGCGGCAGCTGGAAGGCCCCGTTGGCCAGCACGACGTTCTGTGCCGCGAACTGCCCGCCGGTGGTTTCCACGCTGAATCCGCCGTCAGCCCGGCCGATCCGGGTGGCTTCCGTGTCCAGCAGCACCGGCGCGGCAATCCGCTGGGCATAATCACGGAACAGGCCGATGACGGCGTCACGGGGAAGGAAAGCGTCAGGCTCGGGACCGTCGTAGGTCAGGCCCGGCAACATGAAGGAGAAGTTGGGCGTGTTCAGGTAGAACGAATCCCAGCGGTCCTGCCATGCCCCGCCCAGGGCATCCCGCCGCTCCAGCACCTGGTGCTCCACGCCGTGCCGCGCCAGCCAGTAGCTGGTGGCCAGGCCGGCCTGCCCGGCTCCGATCACCAGGGTGTTCACCCGTTGCGGTATCTCCATGGTTTGCTCCCGCAGGTCAGGATGCGGACTGGATCTGCTGGCAGGATATGCCCGAATGGGCGCCGTGGTAAGTGCTGCTCCAAATCTCCTGTAGTGTTGTTCCTGTTGTTGTGTTTATGCAGTTGGTAGTTCAGGCAGTACGCGCGGTCGAAAGTCCGCGTTCTTCTGAAGTAGCGGTTTTGAACACCCCACACCGGAGGGCCCGAAAGTCGGGACTTTCCCTCCACCTTCACGAAGGACAAAAATAATGGCTACTGGTACCGTCAAATGGTTTAACGCTGAAAAGGGCTTCGGCTTCATTTCCCCCGATGATTCTTCACAGGATGTTTTCGCACACTACTCTGCGATCAACTCCAACGGCTTCCGCTCCCTCGAAGAGAACCAGAAGGTTTCCTTCGACACCGAGCAGGGCCCCAAGGGTCCCCAGGCCACCAACATCCAGGCACTCTAATCCATTAGGGAATCTGGGGCCTTCGGGTTTCGAATTTTGAAAAAGCAGGGCCGGTCGCTGACCGGCCCTGCTTTTGCTTAACCCGGCTGTGCTGCCAGATCAGCGATGCAGGACCTCCTGCGGCTCTGGAAAGATGACCCTATGCAGTCCGCCGCACGCGTCCCCGCCTTTGAACTCCGCATCAGCATTGAGGACACCGAGCCAGAGATCTGGCGCCGACTGCGGGTTCCCGCCGCCCTGACAGTGGAAGAATTCCATCTTGCCGTGCAGGCGGCCTTCGGCTGGGAGGACCGCCACGTTTACGCCGTCAGGTGCGTAGATCCCCGCGGGAACCAGCGCGTGGTTGCAGGGCCCCGCGGCGCAACGGAGGACTCGGGCGCAGAGGCGGCCTCCGCCGTCGTCCTTTTGGACCTGTTGGATCCCCGGAAGCCGGGCACGGCCTGCGAGTACGAGTACGACTTCGGCGACGGCTGGACTCACCAGGTGGAGTTGCTCGGGCCGGCTGAACTGGCGTACGGCGAGCTCCAGTGCCTGGGCGGCGCCAACCGTGGTCCCGTGGAGGATTCCGGCGGGCCGGAGGGATATGCCAACCTGGTCCGCATCCTCGCGGACCGGCACCATCCGGAGCATGGCGATGCCGGGAGATGGGTCTTCGAGACCACCGGGGAGTTTGGCCAGAGGTTCGACGCCACCCGCTTCGACGTGGACGCTGCCAACCGCCGGCTGCGGATCCTCAGCCTCCAGTGGTGGCCGCAGCCGCTCACTGACGGCGAGCGCGATGCGGTGTTGAAGCCCGTGCGCTGGTTCCTGGAGAATGCCGAGGGTGATGGCCTGGAACTGACGAAGGACGGGTACCTGAAACCCTTCCTGGTGGCGCGCGCCGTGGAGGAAATCGGCTGGGACGGAGCCGTCCTGGGCAAGGGAAACCGTGAAGCGAATGTCTTGCCGGTCCGTGAACTCCGGGAGCATGTCCTGGCGTGGAAGCTGGTACGGAAGCTCAAAGGCAGGCTGGTGCTCACACCCCGCGGCCGGCGGGCGCTCGAACGGCCGGGCGACTTGTGGGACTACATGGTGGACGTGATCGCCAATCCGAAGCACGACGCCGTACGGCTGGCCATGCGCCTCTACACACACTGGTACCTCAGTGGCATTGCGCCGCCGCGGCTCCTTGAAAGGGATGTGATCAGCCTGGCCCTGGATGACGCCGGGTTCGTTACCCCGTCCGGCCACGGCATCCCCGGGGAGTGGGTCACCGACATCTACCGGCGTGTGCTGTGGAGCCTCATGTGCCTGCGCGTGTTCGATCGCGGCGACCACCTTTTCCACCGGCAAATGCTGACCGACGGCGGCGTGAAGTTCTTCATGGCGGTCAGGGACGCTGACCGGCATTCTCCGGGCGGTCCTGCGAGCTGACAGCCATGGCTGTCCGTGCACGGATGTGCAGCGGCAGTGAACGGTGATGCGCCGCCGGTCCGGGGCCACAATCTGGCTACTGACCAGTAACAACGATGTGGAGTGCCCTTCACATCCGCCGCCGCACCCGGCGCAAACGGCGGGCGGTCTTGGCCGCACGTTTGTGCAGAATCCGCCGCCGCCGCCCGGTCCTGCCTAGCATTTGAAGACCCCCGGGAGGAACCTGGCCCGCAGCACAGGCTCCGGTTCCTGCCCGGCCCATCCGCTGACACGCAAACGAAGAGGTTTCTATGTCACTGCTCAAAAAGGCACTGTCCCTGGCCGCGACCGCCGTCCTCGCCGGTTCCCTCGCCGCGGCACCCGCCCACGCGGACGTCGTCGAAATATCCCCGCCCGGCGCCAACGACTGGTCCTGCAAGCCGTCCGCCGAGCACCCCTACCCTGTCATCCTGGTCCCCGGGACCTTTGAAAGCATGGCAAAAAACTGGTCCACCCTCTCGCCGTACCTCAAGAGCGCCGGGTACTGCGTCTTTGCGCTCAACTACGGGGAGACGAACGGCGTCTACGCCACCGCGCCTGTAGCCGATTCCGCGAAGGAACTCGCCCCGTTTGTCGACGCTGTCCGCGCAGCCACCGGCGCAAAGAAGGTGGACCTCGTGGGCCACAGCCAGGGCGGCATGATGCCCCGTTACTACATGGGCTTCCTCGGCGGCGCCAAGAACGTCAACCAGCTCGTCGGAATCGCCCCCTCGAACCACGGCACGGAAGGCGTGATCCTTCCTCCGCCGGACGTCGTGGCCGACCCGAACTACACGGCTCTCGGCTGCGCTGCCTGCGCCGACCAGCAGGCAGGTTCGCCGTTCATGCAGGAACTGAACTCCATCGGTGACACCGTGGCCGGACCGTCCTACACCGTGATCTCCACCGTCTACGACGAAGTGGTGATTCCCTACAACAGCCAGTTCCTCTCCGGCCCGGCGCGGCAGGTCACCAACATCACCATCCAGGACAAGTGCCCGGCGGATGTGTTTGAGCACGACCAGACGCCGAACGACCCCGTGGTGCACCAGATCGTCGCCCATGCCCTGGGCAGGGCGTCTGGGCCGGCGGATCCGGCTTACCAGCCCAGCTGCATCTAGCAGCGGACCGGCCCGCTCGCTACTTGTCCGGGTTCGGCTCCCGAACGTCCTTTTCACCGATGTCCGCCGCGCCAAGGGCTGCCGCCGCTGCGCTGTGGACCGGTTCATGTTCGCGGACCCGGATCTCTGGGTGGTGCAGGTCCAGGGCCGGCCGCTCGGAACGGATCCGGGGCAGGGACGTGAAGTTGTGCCGCGGCGGCGGGCAGGACGTGGCCCATTCCAGCGAGGCGCCGAAGCCCCAGGGATCGTCCACGGTGACCTTCTTGCCCGCCCGCCAGGTGATGTAGACGTTCCAGAAGAACGGAATCAGGGAGGCGCCCAGCAGGAAGGAACTGAAGGTGGAGAACTGGTTCATCAAGGTGAAGTTGTCCTCCACCAGGTAGTCCGCATACCGGCGGGGCATTCCCATGACGCCCAGCCAGTGCTGGATGAGGAACGTCCCGTGGAAGCCAACGAGCAGCATCCAGAAGTGGATCTTGCCCAGGCGTTCATTGAGCATGGTGCCGGTGAATTTGGGCCACCAGAAGTAGAAGCCGGCGAACATCGCGAACACCACGGTGCCGAACACCACGTAGTGGAAGTGTGCCACCACGAAGTAGGAGTCCGAGACGTGGAAGTCCAGCGGCGGGGACGCCAGGATGATGCCGGTCAGGCCGCCGAACAGGAAGGTGATCAGGAAGCCGATGCTCCAGAGCATCGGGGTCTCAAACGTCAGCGAACCGCCCCACATGGTGCCGATCCAGTTGAAGAACTTCACGCCGGTGGGGACTGCGATCAGCATGGTCATGAACGCGAAGAACGGCAGCAGCACGGATCCGGTGACGTACATGTGGTGTGCCCACACCGTCATGGACAGCGCGGCGATGGAGATGGTGGCGTAGACCAGGCCCTTGTAGCCGAAGATCGGTTTGCGGCTGAAGACCGGGAAGATCTCCGAAACGATGCCGAAGAACGGCAGCGCGATGATGTACACCTCGGGGTGGCCGAAGAACCAGAACAGGTGCTGCCAGAGGACGGCGCCGCCGTTTTCCGGATCGTAGATGTGGGCTCCGAAGCGGCGGTCCGCGCCGAGGGCGAACAGTGCTGCTGCCAGCGGCGGGAAGGCCATGATGACCAGGATGGCCGTCACCAGGGTATTCCAGGTGAAGATCGGCATCCGCCACATGGTCAGGCCGGGGGCGCGCATGCAGATGATGGTGGTGATGAAGTTGACCGCACCCAGGATGGTGCCGAAACCGGACAGCGCCAGGCCGAACACCCACAGGTCCCCGCCGATGCCGGGACTGAAGGTGGTATCGGACAGCGGCGCGTAAGCGAACCAGCCA
The DNA here is from genome assembly GCF_009741265.1 of Pseudarthrobacter sp. GA104. GTDB lineage: Bacteria > Actinomycetota > Actinomycetes > Actinomycetales > Micrococcaceae > Arthrobacter. Next base: position 996,769 of record NZ_WOWL01000001.1, on the reverse strand, counting down.
AACGATGCCGCACCCTGCGGGGTGATGAAGCCGGACACCGCAATGGTGGAACCGAAGAGGAAGAACCAGAATGCCAGCGCGTTCAGCCGCGGGAACGCGACGTCCGGCGCGCCGATCTGCAGCGGCATGATCACGTTCGCGAAGCCCGCGAAGAGCGGGGTGGCAAACATCAGCAGCATGATGATGCCGTGCATGGTGAACAGCTGGTTGTACTGCTCCTTCGTCTGCAGCACCTGCATGCCCGGCTCGAACAGTTCCGCCCGGATGAGCAGCGCCATCACGCCGCCCATGCAGAAGAACGCAAAGGACGTGATCAGGTACATGTACCCGATGGTCTTGTGGTCCGTGGTGGTGAGCCAGTTGACCACGATGCTGCCCTTGCGCCGGGGTACCACGGCCGGCGCAGCGGTAGCGGCGAGCCCTTCACCTGAACGTCCGGTAGTGGTCATCGTTCCACCTCGCAGATCTCCTGGATGGCGCTGAAGGCCCCTTGCGTAAGCCCTACTTTGAAGGCTACTCAGGATCGCGGTGTCCGGGAAGGGCTTTGATGAGGCGCCGGGGCGCTAGTGCAGCCCCATCGCGTTCCGGACCTCGTCCAGGATGTGGTGCATTGCTGATTCCGCCACCGCCGTGTCCCCGGCCGCCACGGCTGCAGCCACGTCCTCATGCGCCTGCAGCGCCTCGTTCCGGGGCTTGAACGGCATCAGCCCCTGCTGCGTCCGGCTGGTGAGCACTTCCGCCACCATGCCCTCGAGTGCCTGGAACATCTCGTTTCCGCAGCTTCGCAGCAGCAGCTGGTGGAACTCGATATCGGCCGCCAGGAACCCCTGGAGGTCGCCGGCCTCACCCAGCCGCCGCAGCTCCGCCGCAAGGGCAACAAGCTGTGCGCGTTCCGCGGCGCTGGCACGGCGGGCGGCGCCTGCGGCGGCAATGGGCTCGACGGCGATGCGCAGCTCCGTGAGGCTGCTGTACTGGACGTCGCGCCGGTCCGAGGCAAGCCGCCAGCGCACCAGCTTGGGGTCGAAGACGTTCCAGCACCGGCGCTCCTGCACCACGATGCCAACCCGCCGCCGCGAATAGACCAGGTTCATCGACTCCAACACCTTCATGGTGTCCCGCGCAACGGTGCGGGAAATTCCGTACTCCTGCTGCAGGCCTTCCAGGGTGAGCCTGCTGCCCGGGGCCAGCTTTGCGGAGGCGATGGCGACGCCGACCGCCTCCAAAACGCGCTCGTGCATTGCGGGGGAGGCCCCGCCGTCGTGCGCATCATCCGCGCCCGCACCTGTCGCCGTCGACATATTTTCCGCCTCTCTCCGCGCCGGAGCGCACCTCCAGAATAGCGAACAAAAACAGTAAGGTATGACCTGTGACACGCAAAGATAGTATTTATTAGCCTCAAAGGTGATACCTTATGGCGTAGCCCACGCAACGACGGGCACACAGCGAGCTTCTTCGAAAGCCAAAGACGTCTTCTCCGGAGGTATGAACATGCAGAATCCCCCCACGCATCTTGTGGTGATGGGCGTCGCCGGGTCCGGCAAAACCACCCTGGCGGCGGCCCTGTCCGGACAGCTGGGATGGGCCTGCGCCGAAGCGGACGAGTTCCACCCGGACGCGAACATCGCCAAGATGACCCAGGGCATCCCGCTGCAGGACGAGGACCGCTGGCCGTGGCTCCGGGAAATCCAGGCCTGGATGAGCGCCCAGGCCCAGGCCGGCTGCAGCACGGTCATCACCTGCTCCGCCCTGAAGAAAAGCTACCGTCAGCTCCTGTCCGAAGCGGAGGGACGCGTCATCTTCCTCCACCTCGACGGCGGCGCGGACCTGATCAGCCGGCGCATGCAGGGCCGGGAGGGCCACTTCATGCCGCCCGCCCTGCTGCCGAGCCAGCTGGCCACCCTCGAGGCGCTCAGCCAGGAAGAGCTCGACGCCGGCAGCCTCCGCCTGGACATCGCGCAGTCACCCGGGCAGCTGGTCGCCGCCGTCGTGCAGGCCCTTCACCTTTCCTCCGGCCAGGCGCCCAGCGCGTCCTGACCACCCCTGACCCCCAACAAATCCTGCTTCAAAGGAGAACCATGACCATCGAAGGATGGACCCAAACACTGGGCGCAGGGCCGCTGCTGCTCATCGCCGCCGCAGCGATCCTCGTCCTGCTGTTCCTGATCATCAGGCTGCGCATGCACGCCCTGGTCGCGCTGATCCTGATCAGCCTCGCCACTGCCTTCGCCACCGGCATCCCCGCCAGCCAGGTGGTCCCGGTGCTGATCAACGGCTTCGGCACCACGCTCGGCACGGTGGCACTCCTGGTGGGCCTGGGCGCGATGCTCGGCCGCATCGTCGAAACCAGCGGCGGCGCCAAGGTGCTGGCCGACTACCTCATCGGCGTCTTCGGCGAAAAGCGCGCCCCGTTCGCCCTGGGCCTGGCCTCGCTGATCTTCGGCTTCCCCATCTTCTTCGACGCCGGCCTGGTTGTCATGCTGCCCGTGGTCTTCGCGGTGGCCCACCGCCTGGGCGGGGGAGTGCTCCGCTACGGCCTGCCCGCCGCCGGCGCATTTTCCGTGATGCACATCTTCCTGCCGCCGCACCCGGGCCCGGTGTCCGCAGCGGCCTTCTTCGACGCCAACATCGGCCTGGTGACCATCGCCGGCCTCATCGTCGCCATCCCCACCTGGTACGTCACCGCCTACCTGTACGGCCTCTACACCGGCAAGAAGCTGGTCCTGCCCGTGCCGGAAATCCTGGGCCACGCCACCGCCGAAGCCGAGTCGCACCCGCCGCGCTTCCGCACCATCGTGGGCCTGCTGCTCCTGCCGCTGCTCCTGATCTTCATGAACACCGGGCTGAACACCCTGGCTACCTCCGGTGTACTCGCCGAAGGCGTCAAGAAGGAGCAGTGGTACCAGGTCCTGCGCACCCTCGGCGAAACTCCGGTGGCACTGCTGATCGCCGTGCTGGTGGCCTTGTTCGTGCTCGGCGCCAGGCGGGGCAGGGACGCGGGCGCGCTCGAGAGGCTGCTCGAATCATCCCTGGGCCCGGTCTGCTCCGTCATCCTGATCACCGGCGCCGGCGGCATGTTCGGCGGCGTCCTGCGCACCTCCGGCATTGGCCAGGCCCTGGCCGACGTCCTGGGCGACCTGGGCATCCCGCTCATCCTCGCAGGCTTCCTGATCTCCGCCATCCTGCGCATCGCCCAGGGTTCGGCCACCGTGGCGCTGACCACCACCGCCGGCCTGATCGCCCCCGCTGTTGCCCTGGCGGGGCTGAACGGGATGCAGGTTGCCGCCCTGGTGATTGCCGTGGCCGCCGGTTCCGTGGTGGTCTCCCACGTCAACGACTCCGGGTTCTGGCTGGTGGGCCGCTTCTTCGGCATGGACGTCAAGACCACCCTGAAGACGTGGACCGTCATGGAGACCCTCATCGGCGTGATGGGCTTTGCCATCGCCGCAGTGATCTTCCTGGTGGCAGGCCTGGCGGGTTAGCCTGCCGAACTATGGCGCCCCTCCCCAACTAAGTAGCGCCAGGTGTCGTTTTGAAACCCCAAAACGACACCTGGCGCTACTTGCTTTCTAAGTGCGTGCCGGAGATACCCAGCTTTCGATGATTCACCCTGCTTGGTAAGGGGTAGCCGAAGGGGTTCAGGTTGGCGACGGACTGCACTAACTTTCTCCTATGGCCATGGGCAAGCAAACGTGCTCGGACCCCCAATAGGAATTTCTACTCAGAAGGAGTGGGAAAGGTCATGAATCAACCAACCAAGATTTTCCTGGCCGTCCTCGTCGTGCTGCTCGTAGCTGCAGGAGTGGCACTTTTCGTCACTGAAAGCACCAGGAAGAGCAGGGCCGCCGAGTACACCCCCCAGGTTAACCCCGCAGATTTCAGCACCAAGATCACGAACAAATACTTTGCCCTTCCGGTGGGCAAGAAGTTGACCTATGAAACCGTTGAGCAGGGGAAGGTCACCGAGACGATCGAAATCGAAATCCTGCAGGAAACCAAGACCATCGAGGGCGTTGAGACCGTCATTTACCTGGACAAGGAATTCAAGAACGGGCAGCTCGTGGAGGAAACCCGGGATTATCTGGCGCAGCACAAAAACGGCGACGTGTGGTATTTCGGCGAGGACGTGAACAACTTCTGGAACGGGATCCTGATCAACCACTCGGGCAGCTTTCTCCACGGGAAAGACGGGGCACAAGCGGGGATCTGGATGAAAGCCGAGCAGCGCGTGGGGGATTCCTACCGGCAGGAATTCTACGCGGGCTATGCCGAAGACATGCGGGAGACGGCGGCCACCGGCGAGACCGTCTCCACGAAGGCCCGGACCTACACCGGCTGCGTCAAGGTTTACGACTGGTCGCCCCTTGAAAAGAATGCCCGGGAGCACAAGTACTACTGCCCGGAGGTTGCCGCTCTGGTCCTCACCGAGGACCTGCAGTCTGGAAGCCGGTCAGAACTCGTGAAAGTCGTCGCCCCGTAGCCTCCGGCAGCGGAACACCCGGCACCGGAAGGTCCGGCCGGTGTGCCGGCCGGACCTTCCGCTGGAACCGGTTTTCGAGCCTAACCGCGCGCCTGCAGCCCGGGCATGCCGTCCTGGATCGCGAACGAGGCCTTCGTCGAAACGGGGGCTCCCGGCGTCGTGACATAGTCCAGCGTCCGGAAGTCCGCCGTCATGGCGTCCTTGGTGATCCTGGTGTTCACGTAGCCGCGGTTGTCGTTGAAGAACTTCAGGTGCGGGTTCCACGCCATGGTGGGTTCCGTGGTGGAGCCGGTGCCATTGCCGGTGGAGGTGATGGACGTGCACACCAGTTCCGAGCCCACCACGGGCGAGGCCGGGTCCTTGTAGTCCACCTTGAGGTCGTTGGCCCAGTTGCGGTGCACGTCGCCGGTGAGTACCACGGCGTTGCGTACGTTGGCGTCCACCCAGCCTTGGGTGATGCGGCGGCGGGATGCGGCGTACCCGTCCCAGCCGTCCATCGAGACGTCGTCGATCTCCGGCGCCTGGGCGCGGTCACGCTCGGCGAAGAAGACCTGCTGGCCCAGGATGTCCCAGCGCTGGGTGGAGTTCCGGAAGCCGTCCAGCAGCCATGTCTCCTGCTCGGCACCGGTGATGGTGCGGTTCTCGGCCAGGCGCTCGGCCACGTTCTTCTTCCAGCCGTCGCCGGCGAGCTGGTCGTCGCGGTACTGCCGGGTGTCCATCATGTGGAAATTGGCGAGCTGGCCCCACTGGATGGTGCGGTAGATCTTCATGTCGAACCCGGCCGGCACGGACGAGGCCCGCAGCGGCATGTTCTCGTAATACGCCTGGAACGCGGCGGCCCGCCGCTGCCGGAAACGCTCCGTGGTGTCGTTCATCTGGTTGGGGTCGCGGTTCTCGGGGACCTCGTCCGCCCAGTTGTTGTCCACCTCGTGGTCATCCCACACCACAAGCCACGGCGCGATCGCGTGCGCCGCCTGCAGGTCGGCGTCGGACTTGTACTGGGCGTGCCGCTGGCGGTAGCCGGCGAGGCTCACAGTCTCGGGGCCCTGGTGGTCGCGCGGGTTGCCGCCGCCGATCACGTAGCTGCCCTTCTTGTACTCGTACAGGTAGTCGCCCAGGTGCAGCACCAGGTCCGGGTGGTCCTCGGCGAGGCGCGTGTAGGCGGTGAAGTAGCCGTGCTCGTACTGGGAGCAGCTGGCAAACGCCATGGCCAGGGCGGCAGGCGTCTCGTGCAGCGCCGGGGCGGTCAGGGTTCGGCCGGTTGCGCTGATGTGGCGGCCGCTGCGGAACCGGTAGAAGTATTCGCGGCCCGGCTTGAGGCCCTTCAGTTCCACGTGCACCGAGTGGGCGGTTTCGATTCCGGCCTGTTCGACGCCGCGGGCTACCACAGTGCGCATGCCCTCGTCCTCGGCCACCTCCCAGGCCACCGGGGCCTGGCGGGAGGGCATGCCGCCCAGGCCGTCCTCGGCCAGGGGGTCCAATGCCAGGCGGGTCCAGATCACGAAGCCGTCCGGCCACGGCTCGCCGGAGGCGATGCCCAGCATGAACGGATCGGTGCGGAGGCCGGCGTCGTCCGCTGTTGAAACGGCGACTGCGGCACCCGGCAGGGCGGCGACGAGGCCGGCCCCGAGGCCGGCGGAAATGAGGGATCTGCGTGAGATGTTGTCCATGGGTCCGACCGTAGGGAGGCCGGTTGGACGGATGCTGAGGGCGGCATGAATGACTGGTTAACTGCGTGACAAAAACTGTCTTGCCTGGTGCGGGCCCCTCGAACCCGCCCACTAGCTACGTACCTGCCGCCCGGGACTTCGCGGCCTTCGGCTCCTTCGGCGGCAGCCCCGCCACGTACTCGAAGGCCTTGTGGATCCATGCCCTGGCGCGGGCGTCGTCGCCGTCGCCTTCCTCGTTCCAGACTTCCGGCAATCCCGTGTAGCCGCCCATGGGCCGCTCCGCCGGGCCGAAGGGGACGGTCCGCTCCCCGCCTTCGAGCTGCTGCCTGTCCTCAGGCGAGAGCTTGATCCCGACGGTGGAGCCGAACAGGCCGGCGAACATGTTGCCGTTGACGAACGCACCGAGGTTGCCGAACATCGGCTTCACCACCACGCCGGGGCCGTCCGGCACCAGGGACCGGAAGCGCTCCTTGTCCGCGTCTGACGCTTTGGGCATCTCCATGGCTCTCCCCCCGGGTTCGGCTGGCTGGTCTGTGCAGGATATGCCCTCTTGTCCGCGCCGGGGAACACCTGCCGTGCCGCCGTCGTTGTGCCGGTAGGCAACATGCCCAGCCAGGGCGCCGCGACTTCCCCAACCAAAGGACACCCCTTGACTCCTCGCACCATCGTGATCACCGGCGCCAGCGACGGCATCGGCGCAGCAGCCGCCCGGACGCTGGCCAAGGCAGGGGAGCAGGTGGTCGTCGTCGGCCGTTCCGCGGAGAAGACCCGCGCCATGGCCAAGGAACTGGACGCCGACTACTTTGTCAGTGACTTCGCGGAGCTCGCTCAGGTCCGCACCCTCGCCGCCCAGCTGAAGTCCGACTACCCGCGCATCGACGTCCTGGCCAACAACGCCGGCGGCATCATGGGCAAGCGCACCCTCACCGTGGACGGCAACGAATCCACGTTCCAGGTCAACCACCTGGCGCCGTTCCTGCTCACCACGCTGCTGATGGACACCCTGGTTGCCAGCAACGCCAAAGTCATCAACACCTCCAGCGGCGCCAACAACTTCGGGAAGCTGGACCTGTTCGACCTCACGGCCGAGCACGGCTACTCCACCAACCGCGCCTACGGCACCGGCAAGCTCGCCAACATCCTCTTCACCTCCGAGCTGCACCGCCGCTTCGGCGAGCAGGGAATCACGACGGCGGCATTCCACCCGGGCGTGGTCCGCACCAACTTTGCGGCCGAGTCCAGCAGCCCGTTCCGGCACGCCTACAAGACGCTGCTGAACCGCTTCATGCTCACGCCGGACCAGGGCGCAGACACCCTGCTCTGGCTGGTCAACGGCACCGCGGGCAAGGACTGGATCTCCGGTGCGTACTACTACAAGCGCGCCCTGGCCAAGGCCAATCCCCAGGCCTACGACGCCGAGCTGGCGCGCGGCCTGTGGGAGCAGAGCGAGGAGCTCGTGGCTGCCTGAGAGGCCCACGGCCGCCCGGCTGGGCCGGAAATGCGTGACTTTTGGGTTTCCCGTAGGCGGAGCCCGCGTGCTTTCGGGGCCTTGGCTCCTTGCAGCGCCCAAAAGTCACGCATTTGCGTCAGCGGGCGCGCTCTACATCCGCCGCGGCCTCTGACTGGCCTCGGGCAGTAAGCCCCGCAACTACGCCGTCCACGTCCGCTTCGGGCCGGTTCTGGCTCAGCTTGGCCTTGGCCTCAATCCGGGTGATGACCAGTTCGACGCCCACGATGGCCCGCAGTTGCCCGGCGATGTACCGGCCAGGCGCGTCATCCACGCTCCACGGGTGGTCAAAGCCGGCCTCGTGCACACCGGTGAGGCGCCGGACCTGCCGGTCCAGCCATGCAAGGTCGTCGTGGATCACCAGCCGTCCGTACACGTGCGCCGTGGTGTAGTTCCAGGTGGGCACAACGCGTCCGTGCTCGGCCTTGGACGCGTACCAGGACGGGGAAACGTAGGCGTCCGCACCCTGGATGATGGCCAGCGCGTCCCCGACGGCGGGTTGGGACCACTGCGTGTTGGTCCGCGCAACGTGCCCCTGCAGCGCGCCGTGCTCGCCGGCATCGGGATCGTAAACGAAGGGCAGGAGCGTGGCGATGAGGCCGTGCGGGGTCATGGTGATGAGGTTCGCTGCTCCCGGGCGGGTGAGGAGGTCCTGGACGGTGTCGGGGACCGCGGCAAAGTGGGCTGGAACGTACATGGCTAATCCTTTGCTGGCTGGAGGACGGGGCCGGGGAGGGCGGCAATGTGGGCGGCCGCGGGCCTGAGCCGGACCCGGACGGCGGCCCCGGCGCACAGGATGACCGCCAGCCCGCCGAGGACCGTGGACCATGTCAGGGCTTCGCCCAGCAGGAGCGCCGCCCAGCAGATGGTGAGCACGGGCTGGATGAGCTGGATCTGGCTGACACGGGCGATGGGGCCGATGGCCAGGCCCCGGTACCAGGCGAAGAAGCCCAGGAACATGCTCACCACGGCGAGGTACGCGAAGGCGGCCCACTGCGCCGGGGTTGCGGACGGCGGCTGCTGGATGGCGGAGACGGCGGCCAGGGCCAGCATCAGCGGCAAAGCGAGGACCAGCGCCCAGGAAATGGTCTGCCAGGATCCCAGTTCGCGGGCCAGCAGGCCGCCCTCTGCGTAGCCCACAGCCGCAGCCACCACCGAGCCGAGGAGCAACAGGTCCGTCCAGTGCAGGACACCCAGGCCGGCGGACTGCAGGGACGCGAAGGCGATGACCGCGAAGGCGCCGAGGCCGCTGACCAGCCAGAAAGCAAGCGGCGGGCGTTCCCGCCCGCGGATAACGGCGGCCGTGGCCGTTGCCGCAGGGAGGAGAGCGATGACCACGGCGCCGTGGCCTGCCGGGGTGCTGGTCAGGGCAAAGGAGGTCAGTAGCGGGAAGCCGATCACGACGCCGGCCGCAACCACCGCCAGGCGCGCCCACTGCGTCCCGCGGGGGAGCAGTTGCCGGCTAAGTGCCAGGGCGGACGCGGCCAGGACTCCCGCCACCACGGCCCGGCCGGAGCCTATGAACAGCGGGGACAGGCCGGCAACGGCAACCTTCGTGAACGGTACGGTGAACGAAAAGGCTGCCACGCCAACCAGGCCGAGCAGCAGTCCGGATGGCTGCGGGCTCAGTATCGCTGTGCCGGAAGAATGAGTAGCGCTACTATTGTCTTTCATGAACAACGATAGCAGTTCGCGGATAGCGGCGCACCTGAAATCCTGGCTGTCCGCAGCCGCGCCGGGAGCGAAACTGCCGTCCACCCGTTCCCTGGTGGCCGAGTACCAGGCCAGCCCGGTCACCGTTCAGAAGGCCCTGCAGACCCTCGCGGCGCAGGGCCTCATTGAGAGCCGCCCCGGTGTGGGGACGTTCGTGCGGGCTGCCCGGATGGCGCGCCCGTCCGACTACGGCTGGCAGACGGCGGCGCTCCGCTCGCCGCTGGTGGCGCTGCCGCCGGCCTCCTCCACCATGCGGGACGTGCCGCTCGGGGCCATCGCCTTCCACTCCGGCTATCCTGCCCGCGAGCTCCTCCCCGAGCGGCTGGTGCGGGCAGCCCTTACGCGTGCCTCCCGCGGTGACGCGGCACTGTCCAGGCCGCCCGCGGCCGGCCTGCCGGAGCTGCAGTCGTGGTTCGCCCACGAGCTCGGCGCGTCGACGCCGGCCGGAATTTCGCCGCCGAACCCAAGCGACGTCGTCGTACTCCCCGGGAGCCAGAGCGGGCTGAGCTCCGTCTTCAGCGCGCTGGTGGGCAGGGGGCAGCCGTTGCTGATGGAGTCGCCGTCCTACTGGGGCGCCATCCTCGCGGCCGCGCAGGCGGGCGTCCGCGTCGTCCCGGTGCCCAGCGGCCCGGAAGGGCCGGACGCCGGGGAGCTTGCCCGCGCCTTTGACGAGTCTGGCGCCCGGGTTTTCTACGCACAGCCCAACTATTCAAATCCCACCGGCGCGCAGTGGACTCCGGAACGGCGCGACGAGGTCCTGGACGTGGTCCGCGCGAAGGGCGCGTTCCTGGTGGAGGACGACTGGGCACACGACTTCGGCATCACCTCCAGCCCCGTGCCTGTGGCTTCCCGCGACGATTGCGGGCACGTCGTCTACCTGCGCTCGCTGACCAAGAGCGTGTCCACTTCCATCCGGGTGGCGGCCCTCATTGCCCGCGGGCCGGCGCGGGAGCGCATCCTTGCGGACCGTGCCGCCGAATCGATGTACGTCAGCGGACTGCTGCAGGCCGCAGCGCTCGACGTCGTCACGCAGCCAGGGTGGCAGACGCACCTGCGCAGCCTGCGCCACCAGCTTGAATCCCGCAGGGACCTGCTGGTCACCAGCGTGCGGGAGCACATCCCCCAGGCGCACCTTGAGCAGGTGCCGAGAGGCGGGCTTCACCTGTGGTTGCGGCTTCCGGACGGGACGGACCTGGCGCGCCTGACCCGGGACTGCGAAGCCGCAGGGGTCATCATTGCCCCTGGCGACGAGTGGTTCCCGGCTGAGCCTGCGGGTCCTTTCGTCCGGCTCAACTACTCCGGCACGAATCCGGGCGCCTTCCCGGAAGGCGCCCGGATCATTGGCCGGATGCTGGAGCTGAACCTGGCCTAGCAGTCAGCCGGCCAGTGCCGCGCAGACGTCGACGGCGGTTCCAGAGGTACTGACCAGGGTCCACACGCCGTTTGTTCCTACCGTGTAGACGATTTTGCCGACGTACTGGACAGTGGAAGGTCCCGCCGGCACATCGCCGGGGTACAGGATGAGGCCGTTGTGGCCCGTGGCTGTAACGGTGTAGCTGCCGTCCCGGTTAAAGACCGTTTGGGCTACTGAGCCATCAGTGCGGATGGAAATGGATTCGCCCTCGCCGGGGCCGGGTCCCAGGTTGGTGGAGGTGTTCACCGTGCCCTTACCGGCCGTCAGGACTCGAACAGGGTTTCCATTTTCGTCCTTGAACTCCTTGGTCGTGAGGTTGCCGCCAGACCATGCCCATTCAAGGCTGAAGTCACAGGCCTCACCGGCCAAAAACGTCATGGCGCCGTCTGCATGTGCGGATTGCGTCGACGCCACCAGGGCGCCGACTGCCAGGCTGGACGCGGCAAGGCTTCGAGCAATGCTGGTGGTTTTCATGGGATTTTCCTTTCAGGTGTACCGGATCGTGCAAGTACAGGCTGACTCCGGGCGCTTAAGGGAGCCTTAATCACGGCGCAAGCTATGGACCCTCCGCGTGCCCGGGAGCATGATGGGGTTGATGCAGTTCCCCAGGGGGCTCATCATGTGGCATGGCGGGCGCTAGGGGCCGCTGGTCGAGGAGTCCACAGGATCGGGAGTGTCCCGCTTCCGTGGCCGGTCAGTAGGGGGCTTGCCGATGAGCGCTTTGTGGATCAGGGCCCTGGGTCCGTTGCAGGTGATTGCCGACGGCGTCCAGGTTCCCGTCAGCAGCCGCAACCTGCGGATTGTCCTAGAATGCCTGGCACTGCGCGCAAACTCGGTAGTAGCAGCTGACTTTTTGGCTGAAGCGGTGTGGGAAGGCCATCCGCCGGCGCATCCCGGACCGCAACTCCAGGTCTACGTGGCGAACCTGAGGAACTTGCTGGAGCCTAACCGCCCCAAGGGGGTTGCCTCGCGCCGCCTGGCCAGCAGGCCCGGCGGCTACCTCCTGGCTGTTGCCGACGACGAACTCGACCTGCTGCAGTTCCGCGCGCACCTTGCCGCCGGCGAGCATGAGGTGGGAGCGGGACAACTTGCCGGCGGCGCGGTCCGCCTGCGCCAGGCCCTGGACCTGTTCGAGTGCCCTGCGTTTCCTGACCTGGCCGACATTGAGCTGCTGGTCCCGGACCTGGAAGAGGTGGAGGAGGCCCGGCTGGACACGTGCCAGGGCCTCTTCGACGTGGAACTGGCCCTGGGCCGGCATGCCAACGTGGTGGGGGAGCTCCAGCGGCTAGTATCGCAGCATCCGTTCCGGGAACGCCTGTGGGCGTCGCTGGTGCTCGCCTTGTACCGCTCCGACCGGCAGGCAGACGCCCTGGCCGCATGCCGGACGGCGCGGAAAACCTTTGCGGCGGAGCTGGGCATTGATCCCGGCGTGCGCCTGCAGGAGCTCGAATCCCAGGTGCTGCGGCAGGATGCCTCCCTTGCGCCGCCCACCGCCAACGAAAACCGCCGCACCAGGCAGCGCCTCGACAACCTGCCTGCCGCACTCACCCCCATGGTGGGCCGGGATGCTGAACTGGGGGAGGTTTGCTCGCTCTACCGCTCCGAGGGGTGCCGGCTTGTCACCGTCACGGGGGCGGGCGGGGCAGGGAAGACCCGCCTCGCCATGGCGGCTGCCAGCCGCCTGGGCGAGCACATGGCTGACGGCGCGGGCTGGGTCAACCTGTCCCCGCTCACCCAGGCTGAGCAGGTTCCGGGTGCCATCACGGCGGCACTCGGACTGGAGGCTCCAGCCGGCGAAGACCCGTTGAGAATCGCATCCCGGTTTCTCCAAGCCCGAACCCTGCTCCTGGTCCTGGACAACTTCGAGCATCTGGAAGGCGCATGGCCGGTGGTGCTGGACCTGCTCACCGCAGCTCCCGAACTCCGGATCCTTACCACCAGCCGGAGGCGGCTGGGGTTGCGTCCCGAGTACGAGTTTGAGCTTGAGCCGCTTGAACTGCCGCCCCTCGACCCGCCCCTGCCGCCGGCGCAGCTGCGGGAGGTGCCCGCTATGAAGCTGCTCCTGAGCCGGGGCAGGGCCGTCCGCCCGCATTTCACCGTGGATCCCGGAAACGCACTTGTGTTAACACGCCTGTGCCACCGGCTGGACGGCCTGCCCTTGGCCATCGAACTGGCGGCGGCCCAGCTGCGGCAGCTCAGCGAACACGATCTCCTCGCCGACCTGGAGGTCAGCCTGGCTGCGTTGCCGGCCAGTTTCCAGGACCTTCCGGACCGGCAGCGGACCCTCACAGCCACGATGGAGTGGAGTTATCAACTACTGGCGGATGCGGAACGCGTGCTTTTGTGCCAACTCGGAGTTTTCGCCAGCGATCCAACCCTGGCCGCGATCGACGCTGTGCGCGGCCCCGTCCCCTCCGATGCGCCATCCACGCAGGAACTGCTGTCCGCGCTCGCGGACCAGAGCCTGCTGCGGCGCTACACGGACCAGTCAGGACGGCGGCGTGTGTCCCTGCTGCAGTCCATCCGCGAGTTTGCCCGCGACCGGCTGGCGCTGCTTCCAGCAGAGCCTGAAGTGCGGCGCCGGCACGCCGAGCACTACGTTGCCTTGGCCGAGGCCGTATGCCCGCGGTTGTGGGGCCGGGACCAGGTGGACGCTTTCCGGACGCTGCACTCCGATGCGCTCGACCTCCGTGCGGCACTGCTGTGGGCGGCAGCACCGCATGGTTCAACGGAACTGGCCTTTCGCCTTGTGGGTCAGCTCTGGCACTACTGGGAGCTCACCGGAGACTTTGCCGAACAGCAGCGGACTGCAGTTGCGCTGGTAGAGGCAGTGCCGGATGCTCCACCGGAGCTTCGAGGCCCGGCACTAAGCGGGGCCGCTACCTTGAGCTGGGCTTTGGGATGCTATGCCAAGGCGGCCACCCTTCATGGCTTGGCGCTAAACGCGTTCCGCGAGACCGCAAACGCTTCTGCCAGCGCCTGGACGACCATGTGCCTTGCCGTTCAGTCTGCATACCTTGGAGACAGTGTCGCCGCAGAGCGGCTTGCTGCGGAAGCGTTGTCCTCTCCATCTGCCAGCCACCGCACCCGACTGTACGCACTAATTCTCCTGTCCCGCATGGCCTTCTACGCTGGCGAGCGGGCGCGGGCACTGGAGTTGTCCCGGCAGTGCGTAGAGCTCGGCCGGCCACTCAGTGACCGGTCGCTGCTGGGTGTGGTGCTCATCAATCTTGCGGACTGCAACGAACAGGAAGGCGACTACGAGGCAGCGGAACGGCTTCTGCTGGAGGCTGTCAACGCGTCGCTGGAACTTGGTGCCCACGGCAACCTCGTTGCATTTCTTGAATCATTGGCCGGAGTTTATGCCCGGCAGAACCGCCTGGAGTTCGCCATCAGGTTGCTTGCGGCAGCTGACGCTTACCGTACGGATCACGTACGGCCCCTGGACGCGGAGGAAGGGAAACGCGTAGCAGCCATCATTGCAAGAGTCCGGGCGGAAGCCGGCCCGATCCGCTTCGGCCTTGCCTGGGCTGGCGGAAGAAGCCTCACCATAACGCAGGCGGTCAACGAGGTGCTGCAGGGCGCGCGCCACACCGGAGTCCCACCGGGCGCTGCCCACCCAGCAGACCGGTATCCGTCAACCCCGGAGAGCGTCGTGGACCCGGCCCCGTGGTCCTGACTCATGGTCCTGGCGCCGGTGTCGTAACCAGTCGGGTCAGTCCTTCGTGTCCTCGGTGCCCTCTTCCTCCGCGTGTGCCGCCTTCTCCCGGGCCTCCTGCTGGTGCTGCTCAAGTTTCGCTTCGGCATCCCTGCGCCGGTAGCCGATGGACCGGGCCTGTTCAGGGGTGGGATGCCGGTGCTCCCGTTCCCAGGCGTGGTCGTTGACGCCGGTACCGGGGACTACCTCGTCATCAGGATTGTTGGCTTCTTCATCCATATTCAAACCCTTTCACAGTCCCGGTGCGGATAGTAGGGCCTACGCCCCGAGCCGCCCGTAGGTGCTGATCACGTTGCCTTTGCTGGTCCGGGACGCGTCCTGCAGTACCAGCCGGGTGGCGGGGTCGCCGTCCTGGAACAGGCGCCGGCCGGTTCCCGCGATCACCGGGTGGGTCATGAGGGTCAGCGAGTCCAGCAGCCCGGCGAACAGCAGCTGACGGGTCACCGAAATGCTGCCGCACACGGCTATCTCGCCGCCGTCGCGCTCCTTCAACCCCGCCACGAACTCCTCCAGCGGCGCGTCCATCAGCTGCGAGTTCTGCCATTCCAGCGGCGCCGCCAGCGTCCGGGACGCCACGAACTTCTCCACCGGGTTGATGAACGCGGCGAAGTCCTCGTCCACGGACGCGTTTGGCCAGTAGGCGGCCCACTCCTGGTAGCTGACCCGGCCCAGCACCACCGTGTCCACTGTTTCCATCATGGTGGTCAGGCCGGCTCCCAGCTCGTCGTCGAAGCTGTCGAACTGGAACTTGTACGGATCGGAGACCACCCCGTCCACTGAGTGGAACAAGCCGGCAGTGACTTTGCGCATGGGGACCTCCAGAGTGGCTTTCGAGTGGACAGGCACCACGCTAGTGCGCCCTCCCGCCACGCGGAAGATCCCTGCTGGAATGCACGACGCCGGCCGCTCCAGTTACGTTCGTCACTCGCCGCGGCGTCTTGCGCGGTTTCGCCGATTCCGGGCCCCATACTTGTGGTGAGCGGCCGTTGCCGCGCCCCCGGCCAGGCAGGAGGAAGTGCATGGAAACCCTGAAAAAAATCGTGACCAACCAGTATTTCCCGGCCGGTGCAGTCCTTACTGCCGTCCTGCTCTTCTGGGCCGTGGGACTCTTGGGCGGGCTGTCCCTCCTGAACAACAACCAGCCGCCGCTGACAACGCTCACCTGGATGCTGTTTGTCTACATGGCTGCGGTGCTCACCCCTCTCGCCGGCGCAGCGGCCGCCGTCGACCTGGTCCGGCGCTGGCGGCGCAACCGCACAACTGAAGCATCGGGCGCAGCTGAAGCATCGGGCGCCATTGAAGCTGCGCCGGCATCGGAGCCGGATGTTCCAGCCGAAGAAGGATCTGCCGCCCAGCCCGTGCCGGTTCAGGACCAGCCGGTTCAGGACCAGCCGGGACAGCAGCGCCCAATACAGCAGAAGCCGGTCCAGCAGAAGCCTGGCTCCAAGAAAGCTGCCTAGCCGGACTGCCGGGCCAGTTCCACCCGGTTACGCCCCCGGGCTTTGGCCGCATATAGGGCCGCATCGGCCTCGCCCAGGAGGGTAACCGCATCCACCCGGTGCTCTGCCGTGAACGCGGAGATCCCCGCACTGAGCCGCAGTTGGCCGGACGGATCGCCGGCGTGCTCGATCGCCAGGTTCCGAACAGCATCCAGTGCCCGCTCCATGAGTGCCTTCGCGCCGGATACCGACTGCTTGGGCAGGACCAGCAGGAACTCCTCCCCGCCGAAGCGGTACACGCCGTCGCTCTTGCGAACGGAGCCGAGCAGCGCTTCCGCCACCGCCCGCAGGGCCTGGTCTCCTGCAGGGTGGCCGTACAGGTCGTTATAGGTCTTGAAGTTGTCCACATCGCACATGGCCAGGCTGTACCTTTCCCCGTACCGAACGCTCCACTGGTGGAGCTGTTCCAGATCCTCCGAGAGCTTCAGCCGGTTGTGCAGGCCTGTCAGCGGATCTGTGCGCGCCTGCCGGGCAAGGACCCTGCGGTAATGCGCCAGGTCCGCATGGAGGGTGGTGACGCGCAGCGCCACCAGCAGCCGGGCCTGCAGCACAAAAGGGTCCAACGGCTTGGTGACGTAATCGTCTGCCCCGGCCTTGAGCCCGGCCAGGATGTCCTCGCGGGACCCCTGCGACGTCAGCAGGACGACGTAGGTGTAAAGGTCCTCCTCGCGCTCCCGGATGGCCCGGCACAAGGCCAACCCGTCCATTCCAGGCATCACCCTGTCCGTTACCACCACATCGGGTTGGTGCTCCAGGTACAGGGCCCAGGCCTGGTCGCCGTCGGCGGCTGCCAGGCAGTCATGCCCGGAACGCTCGACGGCGGCCCTTGCCACCATCAGCGATCCCGGATCGTCGTCAGCCACCAGCACCTTCACGTTGCCGCCTTCAACGCCGCGTCCAGTCCTGCGTCCAGCAGCCGCAGTTCCGCCTCGAGACGGCGGATCAGTACCGGGCCGTCTCCGTCCCTTCCGCTGCGACCTATCCGTTCGAGTTCTGCACAGGTCCCTGCTACTTGTGCCGCCCCGATATTGGCAGCCGCCCCCTTCAGCGCGTGAGCCGCACTGGCAAGTGCGGGCCCGTCGCCGTCGGTTACTGCTGCGTTCAGAGCCGCGAGGCGTCCGGGGACAGCCCGCCTGAACGCGGCCGCCGCCTCGGGCAGCAGGCCCAGGCCGTCGCCGGGCCCCAGGTCCCGCAGGATGGCAAGCCTGTCGTGGTCCAGGACCGGAGTGGCTTCGGGGGCGGCAGGAGCCCGGACCCCGGTGACGGCAAGCGGGTGCGGGGCAGGTTGGGGGACCGGCCTGGGCTCGGGTTCCGGAACCCAGCGTGCCAGCGTGGCTTCCAGCGCGGCGGCATCAACGGGCTTGGCGAGGTAGTCGTCCATGCCGGCTGCCAGGCAGCGTTCCCGGTCGCCGTCCAGCGCCCCCGCCGTCATGGCAATGATCGGCAGGCGGGTATGGGTGCCTGCCCTGCCGCGGATCTGCCGCGTTGCCTCGAAACCGTCCATCACCGGCATGTGGCAGTCCATCAGCACGGCTGAGTACCTGGAATCCGCCGTGGCGCTGAGGGCCTCGGCGCCGTTGGACACCACGTCCACGGCATAGCCGAGCCCGCTGACCGTTGCGCGGGCGACGAGCTGGTTCACCTCGTTGTCCTCCACCACCAGGATGCGTCCCTTCGACGGCCCGTCCGCCACCGGCGCCGGCTGTGCTGAACCGGCGGCCGGAACGGAAGGCTCGTGCGTGGACATCAGCCGGACCAGCCGGTTGTAGAACTCGGAGCTCCGGACCGGCTTCATGAGCCATTCGCGCACCCCGGCATCCGTGATCTCGGCCGCGTTGACCTGCATGGTGGACGTGAGCACAATCAACTCGATGTCCGCCAGTCCGGATTCGGCCTTCAGGCGCCGCGCCAGCGCCAGCCCGTCCATGCCCGGCATGCACAAGTCCAGGACCGCCAGATGGAACGGGTTCCCGGCGGTGTGCGCCTCGCGGGCACGCGCCAAGGCTGAGGCCGCGTCGGGGAATACTTCCGGTTGCAGCAGCCAGCCGCGCAACTGGGATTCGAGGACCAGCCTGTTGGTGGCGTTGTCATCCACCACCAAAACCCGAAGGCCGCTCAGGAAGCCGGCCGCCGGAACCGGGTCCGTGGACGGCGGCGCCACTGGCAAGGGCAGCCGGAACCGGAAGGTGCTGCCCTTCCCCGGAGCGCTCTCCACGGCAATCTCGCCATCCATCGCATCGGCCAGGCGGCGGCAGATGGCAAGGCCCAGTCCGGTACCGCCGTATCTCCGGGTGGTGGAGGCATCGGCCTGGGAGAACGACTGGAAAAGCCTGCGGTGCTGGGAAGGGTGGATCCCGATGCCGGTGTCACGCACTTCGAAGCACGCCATGGCGGTGCTTCCGGGTGCCGCTCCGGGGTTCTCCGTTGTGACTCTGATGGACACCTCGCCCGACGCCGTGAATTTCACCGCGTTGGAGGCAAGATTAAGGAGGACCTGCCGGATCCGGCCGGAGTCACCCACCAGCCGTACCGGGACGTCCGGCTCGCAGTAGGCGATCAGCTCCAGGCTCTTGGCCTGTGCCGGTTCCGCCAGGAGCCCGGCCACCTCCTCCACCAACGTGCGCGGATCAAAGGGACGCGACTCCAGGTCAACCTTGCCGGCCTCCAGCTTGGAGAAATCGAGGATGTCGTTGATCAGGGCCAGCAATGCCTCACCCGCGCTCTTGACGCCTTCCGCGTACTGCTTCTGGGTCTGGTCCAGCCGGGTCTCCAGCAACAGGGCTGTCAGGCCCACCACGCCGTTCATGGGGGTACGGATTTCATGGCTCATGGTGGCCAGGAACTCCGACTTCAGGCGGCTGGACTCCATCGCTGCCTCCCGGGCCGCTTCGAGCTCCTTTGTGCGGACGGCCACCTCGTCCTCCAGCCGCGTGGTGAGGGTGATGTTCTCAAAAATGATCAGCACCTGCCGGACCAGGACAAACACCAGCACGGCAGCGCCCACCACCAGCAGGAACGGCTCGAGTTCGTCAATGTGGGGCTCCGCGAACAGCACCACCGCCATGAGGAGCGGGACGTACGGCAGCAACTCCAGGGCGAGGGTGTAGCCAGTCCGGTCCGTCCCCGCGCTTTCCTCGTACGGTGCCAGCGGGGCAAGGGCAACCAGGAGGAAGGCGATGATCCATCCCAGGGCGAGGGGCGACCCGGTGGTGCCGGTAACGCCGTCGAACGTCATCCGCACGTAGATGCTGTCCGTCACGGCCAGTACCAGCAGGCCGCTCCCCAGGAACAGCCACGGCCGCCGCTCGCCCGGCTGGCGCCGCATGGCAAGGACCAGCACCAGGGACGTAATCACCAGGTCCGCCACGGGGTAGGCCATCCCGGTGAGCCGCGCCAGCGGATCGCCCTCGGCCTCGAAGGCCTGCCCCAGCACCATGTACCAGCTGACCACCAGGACGGAACCGGCAATGACCGCAGCGTCCATGACCGCCCGGTACAGCGCCACCGCGTGGTTGCCGCTGCGCCTCCTGAAGGCAAAAAGGGCCGCGACTGCGGGCACCGAGTAACCGATGAACAGGGCATCCGCCAGGGAGGGGAACGGATATACGTGGTTGTTCGCGAGGCCGTAGAAGGCGTAGAGGGCCATCCCGGCGGCCCACAAAAAGGCCGCGACAGCCATGAAGGTCCAGGCCCTGGCATTGACGCCCCCGCGCAGCGCGGCGCGGGTGCAGCTTGCTCCGGCAAGCAGGGAAGCTGCGAGGATCAGGAAGTCACCGGTCACGAGGGCGGCCGGAGATCCGCTGTTCACGGCAAGGAACAGCCCGAGCGCAGCCAAGGCTGCGGCCGTGCACAGCGCCGGCCATTTTAGCGGCGCCATGCTGCTGCCGCCGGCGGACCGCCGCTGCGGGAGACCAGTCTGAGACACGCGGAACCTCCCCCTGTGTGCGCCCGTACTCCGAAGGCCTTTACCCCTGAAAAAACCCTGACCGGAGCCCGCCCGAGACCTGGGTGGGAGACGCCCTCCCATGCTATCCCCTCAGGGCGGAAGGCGCTCCTGTCCGGGGCGGCGCTACCGCCCCTTGAGGGCATTGAGGGCTTCCTCCGCGTGCTGCAGCGCCTGCTCCAGCCGCGGGCCGGGCTGCGGCAGCGAGAACAGGTACCCCTGGAGCGTGTCGCATTCCAGTGCCGTGAGGTAGTCCGCCTGCGCTGCCGTTTCCACACCTTCCGCGGTGACAGTCAGGCCAAGGCTGTGGGCCATGTTGATCATGGAGCTGAGGATGGGAAGCCGCTCATTGCCGGTATGCACCATGGACACGAACGTCCTGTCGATCTTCACAGTGTCCACCGGCAGGTCCTGAAGCCTGCCCAGCGAGGAATAGCCGGTGCCGAAGTCGTCCAGGGCAACCCTGGCGCCCGCGTCCCGCAGGGTGCTGAGCTGTTTGATCAGGGTGCAGTCAGCGTCGAAGAACACGCTCTCGGTGACCTCCAGGACGAGCTGGTAGGCGGCAACGCCCTTGGCCTCCGCGAGCCCCAGGACCGTCTGCGCGAAACCCGGGTCCTGGAGCTGGACGCCGGAGACGTTCACGGCGAGCGACCGGGACGGGTCCCGGCTCAGCCAGGGTGCCAGCTCCGCCATGCCCCGTGCCATCACTTCGGCACCGATCTCGTTGATCAGTCCCGTGCGTTCCGCCAGCGGGATGAAGACCGACGGCGGGACGCGGGTGCCGTCGCAGTCCCACCTCGCCAGCGCCTCAAACGTGACCACCTGGTCCATGCGGTGGGAAACGATGGGCTGGAAATCCACCGAGATCTCGCTCCGGGCTACGGCGAGCTGCAGCCCGCCCTCCATGTAGGTCCTTTGCACCAGGGCCGTCATCATGTCCGGGTGGAAGCGCAGGAATCGGTTCTTGCCTGCGGCTTTCGCCGCGTACATGGCGATGTCGGCCTGGCGCAGGAGCTCGGAGGCGCCCACATTGTCCCGGGCCATTGAGGCGAGCCCCAGGCTGAGGCTGGGCCGCAGGACCGTGCCCTGGATGGTGACCGGGACGTTCAGGCACCGGACAATGCATTCGGCAATGGCATCGGCGTCCGGGCAGGCTGTCAGGAGGACCACGAATTCGTCACCGCCCAGCCGGGCTACGACGTCGGCAGTCGGGGCGCAGCCGCGGAGCCTGCGGGACACCTCGATGAGCATCTCATCGCCGGCCTGGTGCCCCAGGATGTCATTGACTTCCTTGAAGTCGTCCAGGTCCAGGAGCAGGACGTCCACTGTCTTCAGCCGGGGCTCCTCCACGGAACCGGCCAGTGCATCATTGAACACCGCCCTGTTGGCCAGTCCCGTGAGGGGGTCCTGGAACGCCATCGTGCGCAGTTTCTCGGCCTGGGCCGCCAGATCCACCATGGCCTGATGAGCCTGCTCCTGGGCCTTCCGCCGCGGCGTCACATCCCGGAAGCTCCACACCCGGCCGACCACGTCATTGCCCACCCGCTGGGGCCGCGAATACCGTTCGAAGGTCCGGCCGTCCGTCAGGTCCACCACATCATGGCTCTCCGCCGAAGGGCTGTCCGCCAGCTCTGCGAGCCGGGCAGTGAAGGCAACCGGATCCGCGATCTGGGCCATGACCAGCTCCATCACCGGTTCCTCGCTGTCGCCCGCCATAAGCTCCGGCGGGATACCCCACATGGAGAGGAACTGGTCGTTGAAACCGGCCACGTGGCCGGCGGAGCTCATCACCAGGATGCCGTCCGCGGTTGACTCCAGCGTGGCGGTCAGCAGGGACATCGCCTCCCGCAGGTCCGCATCCGCGTCCTGGCGGTGGGAAGTACCCCGGACGGACAGCAGCAGTAGCGGCACGGCGGGAACGACGTCGTCGGATCCCGGCACCAGGGAACCCGCTGCTTCAGCGGGGAACTCCGTTCCATCCCTGCGCACGCCGTAGATTTCGCGCGGCGGGAGGTGCTCCCGGGGCCCGGCAAGGAGCCTGGCGAGAAGCTGCGCCACCTCGCCGCGGAAGCCCTCGGCCAGGAGCGTCCGGTGGTCCCGCCCGGCCAGGTCCCCGCTGGCGTACCCGAACATCCTCCCGGCGGCGGCGTTGGCCATAGTGATGCTGCCGTCGGCCGCAATGGCCAGGAGAGCGTCCGGGCTGGCGTCCAGGACCGTGCCGAACATCAGTGCTGCCGGATTTTTTCTGTGGCTCCAGTCATCAGTCATTGCGCCACCCCCCTCGCACATCATAAAGCGCGGATGCTGAATTGGTGGCGGAACAGCAGGAATCGGTTACAGGCCGGCCGGCGCCCTGTGTGCGGCCCGGTTGCCGGGTTCCCCGGGAACGCAAATAGCGCCGCCCCCTCGGAGGGGCGGCGCTATTTTCTTGTTGAGGAATATGTGGGGTTGCTACACCCGGCGGCCGCTGCGGTTGGCAACCGCACCGTAAACCAGGAGCACGATGACTGAACCAAGAATTGCCAGCAGCCAGGTGCGGAGGTCGAAGAATTCAGCCAGTCCGCCGCCGAAAATCAGCGAGCCGATCCAGCCGCCCAAAAGGGCGCCGACAACGCCGAGGACCAGGGTGACCACCCAGCCTCCGCCTTGGCGGCCAGGCAAGATGGCCTTTGCGATGGCGCCGGCGATCAGGCCCAAAATGAGAAATCCGAGAATACCCATGTTGCCACTCCTTAATCGGTAAGTTGTGCCGGGCCCCCATTTCCGGTTCCATAATTCAATCAGTGTGCTTACTGCTCTGCAAGGGTTTGATTGTCACGGGATGACTGTCAGTTTTCCCGTATCGATAGGATTGGGTGACCCCGCCATCCACCAAGGAGTTCCCGCATGTGCAGCCAGCAGACCGTCCGGCCGCGTGCCGTGTTCCTCGATATCGACGGCACTTACGCAGACCATGGGCTCGCTCCGGACGCCCATGTGGAGGCAGTCCGCACCGCACGCCGGCTGGGACACCTCGTCTTTGTGTGCACCGGCCGGCCGCTGGCCATGGTCCCCGCCCACATCCTTGAAGCCGGTTTTGACGGGACCATCACCGGCGCCGGCGCCAGGGTGGAGCTGGACGGCCAGGTCCTCAAGGACACGCGCTTCGACCAGGACCTGGCCGGCCGCATCGTTGACGCCCTGGATGCCCATGACGTGGCCTACATCCTCGAAGCCCCGGAATCCCTTCACGGCCGCACGGGCGTGGACCGGCGGCTGAGGGAGGTGCTTGGGCCCATTTTTGCCGACCGCCCGCAGCATGACGGCGTCCTCGGGACCGATGTGGATCCCCTTGAGGACATCCTGGGACCCATGCAGTACAGCGACGACCTCCGCGCCGTCTCCTACGCCAAGATCTCCTGTTTCGATTCTGACGTGCCACTGAAGAAGCTGGTGGACCTGCTCGGTCCGCAGGTGGGGCTCATCCCCAGCTCCCTCTCCGCCCTGGGGGACCGTGCCGGGGAGATCTTCATGGCCGGGACCCACAAGGCGGTGGGCATCCAGGTGGTGGAGGAGCATCTGGGCCTTGACCGGGCGGACATCGTGGCTATCGGCGACAGCGCCAACGACATTGAAATGCTTGAATACGCCGGGGTGGGGATCGCCGTGGAAGGCGGGCACCCTGCCGTGCTGGCCGTTGCCGACCGGTTTACGGCCGGCCCGGCCGGCAACGGCGTGGCCCTCGCCTTCGCCGAGCTGGGCCTGCTGGACTAAACCCGGGGCAGGGCCCTCTCCACAGCCGGCACGTCGGCGCCCCTGGTGCCCAGGCCGCGCACCACCCAGCCGTGGGCCTGCCATTCCGCCGCGTCCAGCACGTTGCGCGCGTCCAGCACCACCCGCCGTCGTACGGCCGCACCCGCAGCCTCAGGGGACAGCCGCCGGTATTCATCCCACTCCGTGAGCAGCAGGACCAACTCGGCGCCTTCGAGCGCCCGCCCGGCGGCGGCCTCGAACCGCAGGCGCGGGTAGCGCCGCCAGGCGTGGTTCACCGCCTTGGGATCCGTGACCGTGACGTGCGCCCCGGCCGCGGCCAGCCGGTCGGCCACGTCCAGGGCGGGGGAGTCCCGGATGTCGTCGGTGTCCGGTTTGAAGGAAGCGCCCAGCACGGTGATGGAGCGGCCGGCAACGCTGCCGCCGCAGAGTTCGTCGGCCAGGCCGACCGTCCGTTCGCGCTGGCCCAGGTTGACCGAATCAACGAGGCGCATCCAGTCGTCCACGGCCGTGACCCCCAGGTCCGCGGCCTGCGCCCGGAAGCTGCGGATGTCTTTGGGCAGGCAGCCGCCCCCAAACCCGAGTCCGGCATGCAGGTACCGTCCGCCGATGCGCGGGTCCATCCCCATCGCCTCGCTGAGTTCCGCCACGTCCGCGCCCGAGGCGTCGCACAGTTCGGACACGGCATTGATGAAGCTGATTTTGGTGGCCAGGTAGGCGTTGGCGGCCGACTTGATGAGCTCTGCAGTGGCAAAGTTGCAGACCAGGCGGGGAATGCCTGCCCGGAGGAGCGGTTCGTAGACGGTGTCCAGGACCGCTGTCTCCCCGAGCGGCGCGCCGGTGCCGCTGTGAAAGGCGGCTGCGCGCCCGCCGTCGACCCCGTACACCAGCCGGTCCGGCACCAGCGAGTCCTTCACCGCGGTTCCCTGCCGGAGGAATTCCGGGTTCCAGGCGAGCAGCACGTCCGGCCGGGGGGCCAGCACCCCGCGGAGCATCTGCACCGTGCCCACGGGGACGGTGGATTTGCCGACGACGACGGCGCCCGCCGCCAGGTGCGGCAGCAGGGCTTCGGTGGCGGAGACCAGGAAGGTGAGGTCGGCGGCGTCGGACGTTTTGTCCTGCGGGGTGCCCACACACAGGAAGTGCACTTGCGCGTCCTTCGCAGCGGCGGCGCTGGTGGAAAAGGTGAGCCTGCCGGTTTGCCGGCCGTCCCGCAGCAGTTCGTCCAGGCCCGGTTCGTGGAAGGGGGCGGCACCGCGCGCCAGCTGCTCCACTTTGCCGGGATCGACGTCGATCCCCACCACGGTGTGGCCCATGGAAGCGAGGGTGGCGGCATGCACGGCGCCCAGGTAACCGCAGCCAATCACGGAAATTTTCACAATGCTGCTCCTTCAGTGCTGCCAGAGCCCAGGGAAACCGGGACTCCGGCAATGGCGTCTTCGTAGTGGCGCACCAGTTCGGCGCAGAGGGCAGGCCAGGTCCTGTCCTGCACGGAGGCATGCGCCGCGGCGGCGAACGCGCGGCGCTTGGCGTCGTCGCCCATCAGGTCGAGAACCTGGCTCCGCATGGCGGACAGGTCGCCGGGCTCGTAGAGCCAGCCCGTCCGCGAGTTCTCCACCAGGTCCAGCGGGCCCCCGCGGCCGGTGGCCACCACCGGCACGCCCGATGCCATCGCCTCCTGGATGGTCTGGCAGAAGGTCTCGAACTCACCCGGGTGGACGAAGAGGTCGAAGGACGCCACGGCGCGTGCCAATTCTTCGCCGCCCAGGAACCCGGTGAAGACCGCGTCCGGTAAGGCCTCCTCCAGCGCCGCACGCTGCGGTCCGTCGCCCACGATGACCAGCCTGGTGTTGGGGACGCCGGCCAGGGCAGCGAGGTCCTCCACCTGCTTCTCCATCGCGAGCCTGCCCACGTAGCCGATGATCCGCCTGCCGCCGGGAGCCACCCCGGCCCGCCACCCGTCGTCGCGCTTTTCCGGTGAAAACCTGGCAGTGTCCACCCCGCGCCGCCACATCCGCACCCGTGGAATGCCGCGGCCGCGCAACTGGTTCAGCGCGAACGTTGACGGCACCAGGGTGCGGGAGGCGAGCAAATGGATGTTCTCCACCCGGTTCCACGCCCAGTTTTCCAGGAACGGAACCCCGTACCTCCCCGCGTAGCTGGGAACCTCGGTCTGGTAGATCGCCACGGTGGGGATGCCCAGCTGGTGGGCGGCCTGGACGGCACGCCAGCCCAGGATGAACGGCGAAGCCAGGTGGACGACGTCCGGTGCGTAATCGGCAAGGATTCGCTTGACCCGGTACACACCGCCCATCGCCACCCGGACGTTTGTGTAGCCGGCCAGCGGAACCGCCGGCAGCCGGTGGATCTCTGCGCCCTTGACGTGGTCCGGCGCTTGGGCGTCCTGCGCAGAGGGTGCGATGACCAGGACGTCGTCGCCCCGGTCCTGGAGATGGTCCAGCACCCTCAGGATGGAATGGGTGACCCCGTTCATCAGCGGCAGGAATGATTCAGCAACAATTGCGATCCTCACCCCTCCACGATGGGCGGGGGGCTTGAAATGGCGGGGGAGAAAGCGTTACCCGCAGGAAAAGGCTGGGTGAACAGGAACCGCCGTGTTTCGAAAAAATTACTAAGTAGGCTTCCCTTTTGATGCTAAGCATGCTTACGGTATGGGTGCAGCTAACGCGAAGCCTCAAGCAGTCGGGGCGGAGGCCGCGCCACGGGAACGCCGTGCCGGTGCATCCATTGGTTAGCTAAGCCCAGCGCAACGACACATCCAAGGAGACGTCATGCTCAACCGGGAAAACATTGAGAACCTGCTCACCAAGGGCGGCAACGTAATCGGCTCCGATGGCGAGAAGATCGGCTCCATCGGCCAGCTTTATGCGGACGACGACACCGGCGAGCCCACCTGGGTCACCGCCAAGACCGGCCTTTTTGGCACCTCCCAGTCCTTCGTGCCCGTCGAGGGTGCGCACAGCCAGGGCGACGACCTGGTGGTGCCCTACAGCAAGGAGCACGTCAAGGACGCCCCGCGGGTGGACGTGGACGGCCACCTCACCCCCGAGGAAGAGGACCGGCTCTACACATACTATGAGCGCGGCGCCCGGACCTACTCCGAGTCCCAAAACGATGTGGACCTGCAGGGCGACGCCGACCTGAACGCAGGCACTCCCACGGCAGGTATCGATTCGGACCGCCGCGCTGACCGCGGCACCGTGGGCCACGACACCTCAGGCCCCACCACGGATGACGCCATGACGCGCTCCGAGGAGCGGCTCCACGTCGGGACCGAGCGGGAAACCACGGGCCGGGCACGGCTGCGGAAATACGTCACCACGGAAAACGTCACCAAGACCGTTCCCGTGCAGCGTGAAGAAGTCCGGCTTGAACGCGAGCCCATCACAGATGACAACAGGGGTTCGGCCCTCAGCGGACCGGACATCAGCGAGGAAGAGCATGAGGTGGTCCTGCATGAGGAACGCCCCGTGGTGCAGAAGGAAGCCGTTCCCGTCGAGCGGGTCCGCCTCGACAAGGACGTTGTCCACGACGACGTGACGGTCAATGAGGAAGTCCGCAAGGAGCACATCGACGCTGACGGCGTCGACCGGGACGGGCGCCGCTAGCGAGGCAGTGCGGAGGCTGAAGCGCCGCTGAACGGACCGGCGCCGAGGCAACAGCACAGCGAACGACGCCGGGAGTCCCCCTTGGGGACTCCCGGCGTCGTTTCTGCATGCCGACCTGGTTAAAACGCTGGTGCAGCCCCCGCTCAGGGCGGCGACTGCACCAGCCAGTAGGACGAATATCGTCAGAACTTAGGTTCTTCTTTCATTCGCGGCTCCTGTTTCCCGGCTTACGGATTCCGGGTTATGTCCTGCTGGCCCGGTTCCTCGAGAACAGCCAGCCGGCAACAATCATCACTGCGCCCAGTGCCAGGTGGGTCCAGTTGTCCAGCATGTTCAGCGAGAGGAAGTTCGCCGCTGAATCCACTCCGACAATCAGGCCGTAGACGGCAAGGACCATGTACAGTGCGCCCGCTCCCAGGAGGAAGTTCCGTGCCCCATGTTCGGTGCGGGACATTGCCCAGCCGGTAGCGCCGATGGCCAGCTGCACGATGTTAAGCAGCATGGATACTTGGAACAGTCCAAGGAACATGGCGTGTGACGCCGGTCCGAGGAACAACAGTTCGCTGTATTGGGTGGTGACGCCGGGGATGAACCCCAGGATACCCACCAGCATCAAAACAATTCCCACTCCCATGCCCGCGTTTTGGACGTCTGCCCGGCCAAAGTGAACGCCGTGTGCATGTGGGGATGCGGTAGTCATTTTCTCCTCCAATCCACTCGTTGTGGACAGTTAAATCTTACGGCGGACGCCTCTGAAAAGCGCCGGTGCGGGCGCCCCTGAAGTTTCCTCATGATCAGGCGGTTGAGCCTGTCGTTCCCGGCCCGGGCGGGCTGGCCGTGACACCATGGGGCACGATGAAACTGCGTGCTGACCAGACCGGAGACCGTGGCCTTCCCATGCCCTTGTGGCTGCAGGGTGCCCTTGAAACGGCACAGGCAGCCGTCATTTCGGCACTGGTTGTGATCGCCCCGATCATCGCCGTCTGGGCAACCGCCGGTTTCCATGACAGTGCCTTCGATGTCCTGGCCCGACTGGCCGGGCAGTCCTGGCTGCTGGTCCACGGTGTGCCGCTGGGACTCACTGCCGCGGGTCCGAACGCCGCGGCCAACGGGAACTCCGGGGTCCTTTCGCTCATCCCGTTGGGCCTGACCCTGCTGCCGTTCCTGCTTGCCTGGCGGGCCGGCCGGCGCCTGGCCCGCGCCTCCTACACGGACCAGCTTTGGCAGGCCCTGCTCGGTTCATGGGTTGTCTACGCCGCCTTCGGCACAGCCACCGGCTTCGTCTGCCGCACGCCCGACGTCGGCATCAATCCCTGGCACGCCATGTTCATACCCCTTATTCCCTATGCGCTCGGCATGGTGGTCGGCGCGCGGCGCGAAGCCGGTTCCTGGAGCCGGCTGATCGGCGTCGACGCAGTGGACTGGATCTCCCGCACCAGCCAGCATTCGCGGTGGGCCGGCTCCTATCTCGGTTCCGCCGCGAAGGCGGGGTTCGTCGCAGCTGTTTCGGCGCTTGCCCTGGCGGCGGTGCTGCTGGCCGTTGACCTGTTTATTCACTGGAACCTGGTGGTCGCCGTCTATGAAGCGCTCGACGCCGGTGCAGTCGGCGGTGCCGCCCTGACCATCGCGCAGCTTGGGTTCCTGCCCAACCTCGCGGTCTTTGCCCTGGCCTGGACATCCGGGGCAGGCTTTGCCATGGGTGCCGGTTCCCAGGTGGGCCCGCTGGGGACTGCCGTCGGACCGCTGCCTTCCATCCCGGTGCTGGCCGCCATTCCCTCCGGGCCCCTGGACTACGCCTTCGTTGCCCTGATCGTCCCGGTCCTGGCCGGGGTCCTGGCCGGCTGGTGGTTCCTGCGGGAGGGTGAAAACCATTTTGACGAGTGGCTGGCCATCAAGATCCGTGCGCGCTGGTTCACGGCCAGCCTTTCCACCCTGGTGCTCGGGGTGCTGACCGGGGTGGCCGCCGGGCTGCTGGCTTTTGGGCTGGCCTGGCTGGCCCGCGGGTCAGCCGGAATTGGACGCCTGACGGACATCGGGCCGGACCCGTTCTGGACGGGAGTCTGGCTGGCCGCGGAGGTGGGTGCCGGCGTCGTCATCGGTTACGCCGCCGGACCGTGGCTGGAACGTGAGCACGCCGCAAAGGAACGGGAAGAGGAGCTGGTTTCCTAGGCTGCCGCCGCTCGTGGCCCGGCTAGGGAACCTGCCGGGGCAACGAATCCTGCAGCTGGATCCGGCATGCGGACTGGGCCTTGTCCGTGAGCGCACGGCCAACACACGCCTGGTATTCGCGGACTTCGTCGAAGAACACCGCCGTGACAAGGATCAGCAGCACCATGATTGCGGACACCACCAGGCCGGAGATGGTGCCCACCAGGACCAGTTTCGATTCCTTCAAGCGCGCCGCCCGCACCAGCAGGACGATTCCCAACGTGATGCTGGCGGCCGTCAGGACGCCCGTCAGCCACAGGTAAGTGACGTCCAGCTGGTAGACGAAGAAGGAGCCCAGCACCGAGACGACGAACATCCGGAACAGGGTGTGGGTCTTAGCGAGCGAGGCCTTGGCCGCCTCGCTGAGCCGCGGTTTGGCCCGCTGCTGCCCAGCCGGTCCCGGTGTGGTGTTCATGTTTTCCAGCCTACGCGAGCCTGCCCATAAGCTAGAGCCATGCGCATCGTAGTCCTCGTCTCCGGTACCGGGTCCAACCTCCAGGCCGTCATCGACGCAGTCAAGGCAGGGGATCTGGACGTGGAAATCGCTGCCGTGGGGGCCGACCGCCCGGGCACGTACGGGGTGGAACGGTCCGCCGCCGCCGGCATTCCCACGTTTGTGGTGGACTTCAAGGCGTACCCGGACCGGGCGCACTGGAACGCGGCGTTGACGGAGGCCGTGGCAGGGTTTGAGCCGGACGTGGTGGTCTCCTCGGGGTTCATGCGGATCGTCAGCCCGGAGTTCATCGAGGCTTTTAACGGCAGGTACCTCAACACGCACCCCGCGTTGCTCCCCGCCTTCCCGGGTGCCCATGGCGTGCGGGACGCGCTGGCCTACGGCGTGAAGGTCACCGGCTGCACGGTGCACTGGGCCGACGCCGGCGTGGACACCGGCCCCATCATTGCGCAGGAAGCCGTGGCCATCGAGGAATCGGACACGGAGGAGACCCTGCACGAACGCATCAAGGTGGTGGAACGCCGGCTCCTGGTGTCTACCCTGGCCGCCTTGGCCGCGGCCGCCCCTGACCCCTCCTCCCCACCCAACTAGGTAGCGCTAAGTGTCGTTATGAGGGCTCATAACGACACTTAGCGCTACCTAGTTGGGCATGGGCGGGCGGGCCTGTGGATAACCTCTGCGGCATCCCGCCCCGCCTGCCACGATGGGCGGATGAAGGTACCGAGTCAATTACCCGACCAGTTGGCGTCCCTCCCTTTTACTTTCCAGGAAGCGGTCGACGCCGGAATCAGCCGCCGACGCCTACGCCACCCTGGTTTGCTCTGGCCAAGCCGGGGAGTCCGGGTGCCGGACGGCGACGATGCATCACGCCTCGCCCCCCGCATCCGTCCCTATACTTTGGTCACTGAGTTTGCCGCCGCGTCGCACGCCTCGGCCTTTCTCCTTTGGGAATTTCCAGGCTTCCTCCCGGGCAGTGATGAGCCACTGCTGCACATCTCGCGACCTGACACCGTTGCCATCATGCGTCGGCCCGGTGTGAAGGGACACCGCGGGCAGTTCTTTGCGGACGAGATCGAAAATCTTGCCGGACTGCTGGTCACTTCCCGGGTGAGGACATGGTTGGATTGCGCCCGCAAGATGAGCATCGAGGAGCTGACCGTGGTTGCAGACCACTTGCTTCGCATTCCGCGGACCGGCTTCGAGGGCAGGTCCGAGCCCTATGCAACCCGGGAGGCCCTCGAGGACATGCTTGACCGGCACAAGGGAACACCGGGCATAAGGAAGGCGCGGGTTGCCCTTGAGCGTGCACGGGTGGGGTCTGACTCGGCCCCTGAGACCAGGCTGCGGCTGGCGCTCGAGGACGCAGGCCTGCCCGAGCCTCTGCTGAACCTGCCCACGGAACTGGGAGCCGGCGTCGTTCGCCAACCTGACCTGGGTTATCCGGAACAGAAGGTGGCGGTGGAATACGACGGCGACGGGCACTCCGAGGCCGGCCAAATCATCAGGGACATCACCCGCGAGGAGGACTTCGTCCGGGCAGGCTGGATTCTGGTGAGGATTTCGAAGCGGCACATGGAGAGGGATGCCCGGCCGGCGGTGGCCAAAATCCGTTCAGCGCTCCTGAGCCGGGGCTGGTACCCCAAGAATGAAAACTAGGTAGCGCCAAGTGTCGTTACGAGGGCTCAAAACGACACTTGGCGCTACCTAGTTGGGCGAGGCGGGGGCGTTATTCGAGGCGGCGCTGTTTGGTCTCGGGGGAGAAGAACGCCATCCAGAGCACGGCCAGCAGCACCAGCCCGCCGGCCAAAGCGAAGCTCGTGGCCAGGCCCAGTTCGGGCCAGAAGTAGTTGGCGAAGATCAACGGCCCGAACCCGGCGCCCAGCCGTGAAAATGTGGATGCCCAGCCGAAGCCGGTGCCGCGCAGTTCCGTGGGGTAGAGCTCGGAAACGTAGGCGTAGAGCACCGGAATGGCCACCTGAACCACGAACCCGAACACCAGCAGCCAGAACACGGCCGCCGTGGGGATGTCCACCACGATCGCCACGATCACCAGGGTCAGTGCGGACAGCGGACCGGTGATTGCCAGGATCCACTTGCGGCCAACCCGCTCCACCAGCAGGGCCGCCACGATCACGCCCAAAAGCCCCACCGCCGCCATGGACGCCGTGGTGACAAACGCCTTGTACTCGGCAAAGCCGGCGCCGATGAGGATCCGCGGCATCCACGTCAGGGACAGGTAGTACACCAGCAGGATGCTGAAGAACAGGGACCAGGCCGCGGCCGTGATCTTCCAGTTGTACTGCCACACGAGGCGCAGCTGGTGCCAGGCGCTGCCGGCCGACAACCGTGGCACCTCCTGGGCATCGGGCAGGCTGTAGGCGCGGGCCTCCGCTCCGGTCGCGGCCACCAGGCCGTCGATGACGTTGGCTGCTTCTTCCCGCCTGCCTTTACGGATCAGGAACAGCGGGGACTCCGGCACGCTGCGCCGGACCCAGAACACCAACAGGGCAGGCAGGACCATCACCAGCATGGTCAGCCGCCAGTCGCCGAAAGCGGCTACCAGCGCGGCGGAGACGAAGCCCGCCAGGGCTGCGCCCACCGGCCACCAGCCGTCCATGGCCGTTAGGACGCGCCCGCGTTGCTTGCGGGGAGTGAACTCACCCACCAGGGCATAGTCCACGGGGATGCAGCCGCCCAGGCCGAAACCGGCCATGAACCGGAACACGCAGAACCAGATGAAGTCGGGGGAGAACGCGCCAAGCACGGTAAAGAGCGAAAAGATCAGCAGCGTGGCCGTGAAGGCTTTCTTGCGCCCGATCGTGTCAGCGATGGTGCCCCACACGAACGCGCCCAGGGCCATGCCAATCAGGTTCGATGTGCCCACCCATGCCACTTCACCCGGGGTGAGGGCCCAGTGCGTTGAGAGCAACGGGATCAGGATGCCGTTCAGCGTCACGTCCCACGCATCGAACATGAAGCCGAGGCCGCCGATCAGAAAGATCCTGCCCTGGACTTTCCATCGCCAGGGCAGTTCCTGGACCACCTGTTCGCCGCTCGGCACAGTGGTGTAAGTATTCATCGCAGCCTCCTGGGAAAACTCTAGCCGGGCGCACCGGCGTTCACACTCAGCCCGACTCGCGGGGCAACCTCCGCTTCGGGATAAACTGGGCCCTATCCCCACCAACCGCGGCGTTGTTCCGCGAGATAAGACGGAGACATTTGTGAGCTTCACGCAGCATGAGCGCGTATCCATCGACCGTGTTCCCATCCGCCGGGCGCTGATCTCGGTTTACGACAAGACCGGTCTGGAGGAGCTCGCCCAGGGCCTGCACGCAGCGGGAGTCAAGCTTGTATCCACCGGGTCCACCGCCAAGAAGATCGCCGCGGCGGGCATTCCCGTCCAGGAGGTCGAGGAGGTCACCGGTTCCCCGGAGATGCTGGACGGCCGGGTCAAGACGCTGCATCCGCGCGTCCACGGCGGCATCCTGGCTGACCGCCGCGTGGCAGCCCACATGGACACGCTCACCCGGATGGAGATCGAGCCCTTCGACCTGGTGGTGGTGAACCTCTACCCGTTCGTGGAGACCGTGAAGTCCGGCGCGGCCCAGGACGACGTCGTCGAACAGATCGACATCGGCGGCCCCGCCATGGTGCGCTCTGCTGCGAAGAACCATGCCGCCGTCGCCATTGTGGTGGACCCGTCCTTCTACGGCCAGGTGGTCACAGCGGCCGCTGAAGGCGGCTTTGACCTGAAGACACGACGGCGGCTGGCCGCCAAGGCGTTCGCCCACACCGCGTCCTACGACAACGCCGTGGCCACCTGGACGGCGAGCCAGTTCCTGGACGAGGACGGCGACGGCGTCATCGACTGGCCCGCCTACGCCGGCCTTTCGCTGGAGCGCTCCGAGGTGCTGCGCTACGGCGAGAACCCGCACCAGCAGGCTGCCCTGTACGTGGACAAGGCCGCGCCCGTTGGCATCGCCCAGGCCGACCAGCTGCACGGCAAGGCCATGAGCTACAACAACTTCGTTGACGCCGACGCCGCCCTCCGCGCCGCCTACGATTTCAGCGAACCGGCCGTGGCCATCATCAAGCACGCCAACCCGTGCGGCGTGGCCGTCGGTTCCGCAGATGCCGCCGACCCCATCGCCGATGCCCATGCCAAGGCCCACGCCTGTGAT
Organism: Pseudarthrobacter sp. GA104; assembly: GCF_009741265.1. GTDB lineage: Bacteria > Actinomycetota > Actinomycetes > Actinomycetales > Micrococcaceae > Arthrobacter. The sequence continues at coordinate 962,606 of NZ_WOWL01000001.1, read as the reverse complement.
CCGGTTTCCGCGTTCGGCGGCGTGATCGCGGCCAACCGCACCATCACCGCTGGAATGGCCAACACCGTCAAGGACATCTTCACCGAGGTCGTCATCGCTCCGGGCTTCGAACCCGAAGCTGTGGAAATTTTGTCCAGGAAGAAGAACATCCGGCTGCTTACCCTGCCGGAAGGCTACGGCCGCTACCCCACGGAGTTCCGCCAGGTCTCCGGCGGCATGCTGGTCCAAGTCAGCGACAAGGTGGATGCCGAGGGCGACAACCCGGCCAACTGGACCCTCGCCGCCGGTGACGCCGCCGATGAGAAAACCCTTGCGGACCTTGCGTTCGCCTGGACGGCCTGCCGCGCCGCCAAGTCCAACGCCATCCTGCTCGCCTCGAACGGCGCCGCCGTCGGTATCGGCATGGGCCAGGTCAACCGCCTGGACTCCTGCCGCCTGGCCGTAGAGCGGGCCAACACGCTGGGCGTGGAGGTGGAGTCCGGCAGTGCCGGTGGGAGCGACGCACCCGGGGGTGCCACCAACACCGGCGGTGCCGGCGCACCCCAGCGTGCCCGCGGCGCCGTTGCAGCTTCCGACGCGTTCTTCCCGTTCGCTGATGGCCTGCAGATCCTGATCGACGCCGGCGTCCGCGCCGTGGTCCAGCCCGGCGGTTCCGTCCGGGACGAGGAAGTCATCGCGGCGGCCAACGCCGCAGGGATCACCATGTACTTCACCGGGGCCCGGCACTTCTTCCACTGATCCCCAATCGAGTGCTCCGTAGGTGTCGTTTTGCCGGGTGAATACGACACCTACGGAGCAGTCGATGAGTTAACGACGACGGCACCCGCCCCGCGAAGGGGACGGGCGCCGTCGTTAGCTCCTTGCTTTGTCAGTCAGAAGGCCCGGACTCCGGTTTACCGGTGTCCGCGTCCCCCTGCTTGAGACGCGGACCCTCTCCCGGAAGCCGCAGCTCCCGGGGATTGGCTTCCGCCATCCGTTCCTCTGTCCAGTACTCGAGGACCTCCTCGTGAGTCTGGTTCAGCTCGACGTGGCTGACGGAATCGCGGCCGGGAATGTCCTTAGGATGCTGATGCACTGACGTAGGTGGCCTGGATGACGGAGCCCCAGTACGGGCCGTACATGACGGCGGAGCGGTTGTAGCCGTAGCTGTTGATGGAGTTCTGTATGCCATCGGAGCTAGTGCCGATGAACCAGGGCCCGCCGGAGGAACCGCCGGTCATGTCGCAGCGGATTCCCTGGGTTTCAAACTGGGGGTTGATGGTATCTCGTGTTGCCGTGCCGGTGCAGCTCTTGAGGGTCTCGCCGTTGAAGGGGGCTGCCGCCGGGTAGCCGAAGGACTTATAAGTGAGGCCGTACGCCTGGTTGAAGGCAACGCCGGACCCGCCCACCACGGCAGTAAGGGTCTTGCCGTTCAAGGGGCTCATGACGGCGAAGCCCGTGTCGTAGGCCATGTTCCCGTCCCGGCTCCACGCAGTGGGGGAGTAGAGGGCCTTGGCAGTCCATTTGCCGTAGGGTGCCGCGCCGTTCTCATACGCAGGAACAAAGATGAAGTTGGTGGCGTTCGCGCCCGGCCCCTCATTCACGCAGTGGCCGGCGGTGGCCACGGTGCTGTTGTTCCCCGACGAAACGGCATTGCCCGAGCAGACGTAGTTGGAGCCGCCCATGCTGAAGAAGACCTTGCCGATGTGTTTTACCGGCGCCTCACTCTGGGCGATGGTGGGTTTGCCCTTGGTGGCCTTGACCGTGGTGTCCTTGCCCTTCTCCACAACGTCGGTGCTTGACCGGTTGCCCCGTTCCAGGGCCTTGCCGGCCAGGACATCTCCGGGGACCGCGCTGCGCATCCGGTCAGCCGTCCAGTAATCTGCCACGCCGCTGGTATCAAGGATCGCACTGGTCACGGAGGGATTCTTGTTATCCTCGGTTGCGGTCGGTGCAGCGGTGGCCCCGCCAGCAGAGGTAAGTGCCAGAACGGCGGCAGCAGAGAGGCTCAGGAGGCCGGAAGCAAGGGACCTGGTGCGTGTCATTGTTGTCCTGTCTGAACGTGGAAAGGCCCCGAAGGCCCCAGAGTGACCCTGCGAATTTATCGCTACATGACAAGTTTGTAAATAGTAGTGACGTATCACGTATGGCCGCCGCCCGCAGCGGCGGACAGGTGCGGCATGAAATGCGCGACGGCGGCCGGTCCCTTGGTGCGTCCCGGCGTCGTAGGTTCTCCATCGCTGTAATCCTGCTCACCGTGAGGGTAACGCAGGGGCTCCGGTAGGGTTGAAATTCGCGCGCTCGGGTAAGTTGTACATGGTGAAATAGACCGAATTTTTCACAACCAAGCCGACCCACAGGGAGACGCCCGCGCATGTCCAAGATTATCTACACCCACACCGACGAAGCGCCGATGCTGGCTACCTATTCGTTCCTGCCCATCATCGAGGCGTTCGCCTCGACAGCAGGTGTGGAGGTGGAGACCCGCGACATTTCGCTCGCCGGCCGCATCATCGCCGTCTTCGGTGACTACCTGACCCCCGAGCAGCAGATCGGTGACGCCCTTGCTGAACTCGGCGAGCTGGCGAAGACGCCGGAAGCCAACATCATCAAGCTGCCCAACATCAGCGCCTCCATCCCGCAGCTGAAGGCAGCCATCGCCGAACTGCAGGGCCAGGGCTACGCCCTTCCGGACTACCCGGACAACCCGTCCTCGGACGAGGAAACGGCCATCCGCTCGCGCTACGACAAGATCAAGGGCTCCGCCGTGAACCCGGTCCTGCGCGAAGGCAACTCGGACCGCCGCGCACCGCTGTCCGTCAAGAACTACGCCCGCCAGAACCCGCACTCCATGGGCGCCTGGACCCCGGATTCCAAGACCAATGTGGCCACCATGGGCCAGGACGACTTCCGCTCCAACGAGAAGTCGGTTGTCATCGGGTCCGAGGGCACCATCGCCATCCAGCTCGTGCGGGAAGACGGCTCCGTGAAGGTCCTGAAGAAGGCATTCCCGGTCCTGGCCGGAGAGGTCATCGACGGCACCGTGATGCGCGCCGCCGCCCTGGACGAATTCCTGAAGGCACAGGTTGCCCGCGCCAAGGAAGAGGGCGTGCTGTTCTCCGCCCACCTCAAGGCCACCATGATGAAGGTTTCGGACCCCATCATCTTCGGCCACGTGGTCAAGGCCTACTTCTCCGAACTCTTCGAGACCTACGGCAAGCAGCTCTCCGCCGCCGGCATCAGCCCCAACAACGGCCTGGCCGCCATCCTGAGCAGCCTCGAGGACCTGCCAGAGGACGTCCGCGAAGGCGTGCAGGCCCTCATCAAGAAGGGCCTCGAAGAGGGCCCCGCCCTGGCCATGGTGGACTCGGACAAGGGAATCACCACCCTGAACGTCCCCAGCGACGTCATCGTGGACGCCTCCATGCCCGCCATGATCCGCAGCTCCGGCCACATGTGGGGCCCGGACGGCAAGGAAGCCGACACCCTGGCCGTCCTGCCGGACAGCTCCTACGCCGGCATCTACCAGGTGGTCATCGATGACTGCCGCGCCAACGGCGCCTACGACCCCACCACCATGGGCACCGTCCCGAACGTGGGCCTCATGGCACAGGCCGCCGAGGAATACGGCAGCCACGACAAGACCTTCGAAATCCAGGAAGCCGGCATCGTCCAGATCGTTGACGGTTCCGGAAACGTCCTGATTGAGCACCAGGTTTCCGAAGGCGACATCTGGCGCGCCTGCCAGACGAAGGACCTGCCCATCCGCGACTGGGTCAAGCTGGCCGTCACCCGCGCCCGCGCCTCCCAGACCCCCGCCGTGTTCTGGCTGGACGAAGAGCGTGCCCACGACGCCAACCTCATCGCCAAGGTCAACGAGTACCTGAAGGAGCACGACACCGAGGGCCTGGACATCCAGATCATGTCCCCGGTCAAGGCCATCGCCTTCACCCTGGAGCGCATCCGCAAGGGCGAGGACACCATCTCAGTGTCCGGCAACGTCCTGCGCGACTACCTCACGGACCTGTTCCCCATCCTGGAGCTGGGCACCAGCGCCAAGATGCTCTCCGTTGTTCCGCTGATGAACGGCGGCGGGCTCTTCGAAACCGGCGCCGGCGGCTCCGCCCCGAAGCACGTCCAGCAGCTGCTCAAGGAAAACCACCTCCGGTGGGACAGCCTGGGTGAGTTCCTGGCCCTGGCCGTCAGCTTCGAGCACCTGGCCACCACCACGGACAACAAGCGCGCCCAGGTCCTGGCCGACACACTGGACCGCGCCACCGGAACCTTCCTGCTGGAGAACAAGTCGCCCAGCCGCCGTGCCGGCGAGCTGGACAACCGCGGCAGCCACTACTTCCTGGCCCGCTACTGGGCCGAGGAACTGGCCAAGCAGACGGACGACGCCGACCTGGCCGCCTCCTTCATTTCCATCGCCGGAGAGCTTTCCTCGAAGGAGGAAACAATTGTTGGCGAACTGGCCGAGGTCCAGGGCTCGCCGGTGGACATCGGCGGCTACTACCACCCGGACGAGGCCAAGGTTTCGGCCGTGATGCGTCCGTCCGCCACGCTCAACAAGGTTCTCGCCACGCTGAGCTAGCCCACCTGGAACCAGCACTGCGAAAGGGGCGGCGCCCCGGAGTTGAAATGTTCAACTTCCGGGACGCCGCCCCTTTTGCGTCGCTTGGTCAGGAGCGGGACGCCGCCCCCTTCGCCGCTACCGGCCCGCCGTCGTCCATCACTCCAATGTCCGCCGGCCTTTCCCTGCCTGCCTGAAGCGTCACCCCGATGCCTGCCGCGACGACCAGCCCGATGCCCAGGAAGGCGGCCGGCCCGGGCAGCTGGCCCAGGACCAGGAATCCAATCACCACGGCGATGGCCGGCTCCAGGCTCATCAGTGTTCCGAATGCGGAGGCCTTCAGGCGGCGCAGGGCGAGCAGTTCGAGGCTGAAGGGGATCACCGGCATCAGCAGGGCCAGGCCTGCTCCCACCAGGAGCAGCGGCCAGTCAAGATGCGCCAGTGGAGCCGGCCCGACAAGCAGCGTGGTTGCCACTGCGGCCACCGGCATGGAAACTGCCAGTGCCTGGAGGCCGTTGACTTCATCACCGGCCCGCTGGGTCAGGAGGATATAGCCTGCCCAGCATGCGGCGGCGCCCAAGGCAAAGAGGACACCGGCGGGGTCTGTCCCGCCGTGCCACGGTTCGGTCAGGGCGGCCACGCCGGCAGCGGCAACAAGCGCCCACCAGCGTCCCGCCTTGCGTCCGCGGAGGACTGCGACGGAGAGGGGACCCAGGAACTCCAGGGCGGTGGCGGTGCCGAGCGGAATCCGGACGGCGGCGGCCATGTACATCAGCGTCATGCCCGCCGTCACCAGGCCGAGCAGGATGCACGTGACCAGGCCCCGCCGGCTGAACCGGGAGCGCCACGGTCGGGTGAAGGCCACCAGGATCAGAGCGGCCCAGATGAGGCGCAGCCACGCCACGCCGTCGGAGCCGAGGCGGTCGGACAGGCCTACTGAAGCGGCCAGGCCCAGCTGGACGCAGCACATGGCGGCGCCGGCCATTGCTGTTCCGGAGCGCACACCGTTGAAGTGTTGTTGTGAAAATGGCATGGAGCCAGTAGACCGTACGTAAAACGTCTACGTCCACGTGATAATTCTTCACATATTGTCCGTAAAATATGGACAATAACTGTATGGAGACGCGTCGCTTGGAAGTCCTGCTTGAACTGGCCCGGCAGGGCTCCATGCGGAACGTGGCAGACTCACTGGGCACGACGACGTCGACCGTCTCCCAGCAGATCGCGGCGCTGGCGCGGGAAACCGGCACCGCGCTGCTCGAACCCGCCGGCCGGCGCGTGCGCCTCACCCCTGCCGGGCGGCGGCTCGCCGATCACGCGGTGACCATCCTGGCGGCGGTGGAGGCGGCCACTGCCGAGCTCGACCCGGGTGCCGAGCCAGCCGGAACAGTCCGGGTTGCCGGCTTCGTCACGGCTGTCCGTAAGATCCTGATGCCCATCGTCGGGGAGCTCGCCGTCACCCACCCTGGCGTCAAACTCGAAGTCCGGGAGCACGAGCCTGCCGAAGCCCTGGCACTGCTTGCTGCCGATTCAGTGGATCTGGCTTTGACGTACGACTACAACCTTGCCCCGGACAGCACCGGCGCCGCCTTCGATTCCATCCACTTGTGGAGCACACCCTGGAGCCTCGGCGTCCCCGAGGCAGCGGCACCCGTTGCCGGCACCGCTCCGGAGGTCCTAGCGGCCTTCCGGGACCGCGACTGGATCGGCAACTCACGGAACAGGGCGGACGAGGAAGTCCTCCGGCTGCTCGCATCGATGGGGGACTTTGAGCCGCGGGTGAGGCATCAGGCCGACAGCCTCGAGCTGGTTGAGGACCTCATCCTGGCCGGGATGGGCGTGGGGCTGCTGCCTGCCGACCGGGAACCGCGGGCCGGCGTCGCCCTTGTTCCGCTGAGTTCCCCGGATGTCCGCGTGCGCGCCTACGCCCGTACCCGGCGCGGCAACAGTACCTGGGCCGCGCTCGCCGCGGTCCTGAACCAGATCACCGGTAAGGCCGCGGCGCTGCCGGGTGCCGCTGCCGCCCACGGAGCGGCTTGAGCCGTTGTCCTGGGGCAGCGCCAGGTACCCTCCGCGTCAGCCGTTTCCCTTTCCCTTGCCCTCGTTGTCCTTCTTGCCGGTGCTGGTTTCGGGTACAGGAGCCGGTGCAGGAGTTTCGACGGCGGGCGCTCGGGTCTCGGCGGCCTGTGTTTCCTTGGCGGCCTGCTCCTCTGCCGCTGCCTTGTCTGCTGCAGCCGCCGCAACGGCATCATTAAGGTCTGCCCGGACGGCCGCGGCGATCGTGGTGATGCTCCGGCGCCGTTCTTCCGAAATCCGGCCCCCGGTCTGTGCCGCTTCCAACTCAGCCTCGAGCCCCTCGAGTGCCTTCAGTGCGGCGGCGGGGTTGTCCTGCGACGAAGCCTGCGTCACTTCAAGCACGCGGGCCTGCAGTTGCCGTGCGGCTGAACGCTGAAGCCCCGTATCCGCTGTGCCGCAGCCGCTCAGCAGTCCGGCAGCCAGCAGGACCGCGGAAAATCCCAGCACAGACTGGCGTCCGCGGTCCGAAGGAAACGTCACGGCTCCACGCTCTTCTGGAGTTGCTCCAGATGCTCGCCGAGGACCCCGGTCACCGTGGGATAGGGCACGACGTCGGGTGTGGACTGAGTGGACAAGGTCAAGATCACTGCCGCTATAGCGGCCACAATCACCACAAGGCCAAGGATGGCTGCCAGCCAGAACCGCTTGGTCCTGGGCTTTATGCCTTTCGCGCGGTCCCGGTTCAGGGCGTCCGTCGTCCCGGCCGGTTCCCGGTCCCCGGCAGCACCGGGCCCTGCGGCCTCCAGAATCTCCTCCACCGATTCCTCGGCGGTAATGGAGGGAGGGCGGAATGGCATGGCAGGCAGTACCCGCGTGGTTTCGGGCGCAATTTCCCCGGGCGTTGACGCGGGCGAAACCAAGGCCTGCCGCAGGGCAGTTTCGATGTCCGCGGCATGCGGCCGTTCAAGCGGTTCTATGGCGGTCATGGACCGGATGAGGTCAGCCCATTCTGATGGCAGGTCCTCGGGAATTTCCGGTGCACGGTGAAGCCTCGCCACGGCCGATTCCACCGCGCTGCCAGGATACTCCACGGTTCCCTTGATGCATTCGAGCAGCACCAGGCCCAGCGAATAGATGTCCGTCGACGGCGCAAGGGGCTGGCCCAGTGCCTGCTCGGGACTGAGGTAGGCAGCGGTGCCCACCATGGTTCCCGTGGCGGTCAGCCGGGTTGAATCAACAATCCGTGCGATGCCGAAGTCGGTCAGCTTTGGCCGCAGGGGTTCGCCGGGACGTATCTGAACCAGCAGGATGTTGCCGGGCTTGATGTCCCGATGGATGATGCCGAGTCCGTGGACGTAGGCCAGTGCGTCGGCGATCCCCGCGCCGATGACGGCCAACTCATCAAGGGGAACCGTGCTGTGCCGGATCCGGCTTCTGAGGTCCTGGCCTTCCACGAGTTCCATGGTCAGGAACGGGCGCGGTTCGTCCGGTATCCGGGTATCGATCCCGGCGTCGAAAAGTGTCACCAGTCCCGGGTGGTTCAGTGTGGCAAGAAGCCGGATTTCTGCTTCCTGGCGTTTCAGTTCGTCGGCGTCGGGGGCCTGCGGTGCGAAGAGCTTGAGTGCTACGTCCCGGCCCAGATTTTCGTCCCGGGCACAGTAAACCGATGACATACCGCCGCGGCCAATAACCTCACCCAACCGATAACGTCCGCCAACCACTTCATTCTTGATGGAGCTAGGCGATTCCGCCACCATGTCCCGTTCCTCCCGGTGCGCTGCGGCACTCTCGTACGTCAAATTATACGGGCGCGCTGGTTCAGCCGGGGATAATGCCGTGCTTCACGGCAGGGCACACCGACGGCCCGGCAGCGAAAGACGAGCCTTTCGCTGCCGGACCATCGGTCACAAGGACATGTGTGCTGAAGACATGTTGTGTAAGGTCTTGCGTTCTTTCCTGTCTCACCTCCTTTCCCTCAGCCTGCTCGCTGCTGCCGCTTCAGGCGCGTGGCGCAGGCACCATCAGAGCGTTCAGGTCAGGACACTTTCCGCTTACGGAACATCAGGAGTCCTGCCACGAGGAGCAGCAGGGCGAGGGGGACCAGTGAGGTGTCCACGCCCGTCTTGGCCAGGGCGGTGGCGCTGCCCTGGGCCGGGACGCTGCGGAGACCGGTGCTGCCCGCTGCGGTGTCGACGGCGATGACGCCGCCAACTGCCGTGGAGCCGGCAGCAGGGGCTGCCGGGAAACCATCGGTGTTGGAGGTGCCGGCACCGGTTCCGTTGTCCGTACCCGTACCCGTGCCCGTGCCCGTACCCGTGCCCGTGTCAGTGGAGGGGGTGCTGGTGCCGGGGTCTATGGTGCCGGCGCCTCCGGTGTTGCCGTCGGTCCCGGGATCTACGGTGCCCGGGTTGTCAGTTCCGGGGGTGCTGCCACCGCCCAGTCCAAGGTCGATGCCGAGGCCGATGACGGCATCAGCTCCGCCGGTGGTGCCGTTGGTGCCGGTGCCAAGGCCGACGACGGCATCCACTACGGTGTCGAGGCCACCGCTGGTGCCTTCAGTGCTGTTGCCGCCAAGGCCGAGGTCTACGGCTGCGTCAATGGCGGCGGCGAGCCCGCCGGTGGTGCCGGTGTTGCCGGTGCCGAGGTCGACGAGGGCATCCGCAGCGACGGCCAGATCGGCTGCGGCCGTATCCGTGCCGGTGGTGCCGAGGCCGAGGCTGACGGCGGCTGCCGCGGTGAGGTCCGCGGTGCCGTTGCCCGTTTCGGTGACTGTTCCGAGGCCCAGGGCTGCGTCGGCGACGAGGGCCACATCCGCGGTGGTTGAGCCGGCGGGTGCGGTGTTTCCGAGGCCGAGGGCCGCGTCTGCGGCCACAACCGCGTCGGCTGTGGTTGTGCCGGTGCCGTTGGTGCCGGTGCCGAGGTTGACAGCTGCTGCTGCGGTGAGGTCCGCGGTGCCGTTGCCGGTTTCGGTGTCTGTTCCGAGGCCGAGGGCTGCGTCGGCGGCGAGGGCCACGTCTGCGGTGGTTGAGCCGGCCGTTGCGGTGTTTCCGAGTCCCAGGCTTGCTTCTGCGGCGAGGGCCGCGTCGGCAGTGGTTGTGCCGGTGCCGAGGACGACGACGGCATCCGCAGCGACGGCCAGATCGGTTGCGGCCGTATCCGTGCCGGTGGTGCCGGTGCCGAGGTTAACGGCGGCTGCCGCGGTGAGGTCTGCGGTGCCGTTGCCGGTTTCGGTGACTGTTCCGAGGCCGAGGGCTGCGTCGGCGGCGAGGGCCACGTCCGCGGTGGTTGAGTCGGCCGTTGCGGTGTTTCCGAGTCCCAGGCTTGCGTCCGCGGCGACAACCACATCGGTGGTGGTTGTGCCGGTGCCGTTGGTGCCGGTGCCAAGGTCGACGGCGGCTGCCGCAGTGAGATCGGTTGTGGTGCCGTTGTCGGTTCCGGTGACCGTTCCAAGGTTGACTGCCGCGTCCACGACCGCGGCGACGGCCGTTGAATCGGACGGCGTTGGGCCACCCAGCAGGTCCAACGACGCCGAATCAGCGGCCGCCGCCGAGATAAGGGCGGATGCGGAGAGATCCGATCCGCTGGTGGTGTCCGCGGCGTTCGCCGCGGTGCAGCCGAGGGCTAATAGCCCGCCGGCGAAGAGGGTGCCAAGCAGCCCCCTGCGAAGGTTCGCACTCATGATGATGTCTCCTGAAAGAAGTTGAGGTGTCGGGCTGCTTGGACAGCAACCCGCGTTGTCCGTGTTCTGCCTCGAGAGGGCAGACGGGTCTCAACTAGTCAGGACGGGAACCGGGGTCGAAGGACACCGGTGCAGGAGCGTGATCAGAAATATCCGCGGCGCGGATGGCGCCGGGCGCTGAAGTGTCAAAATTGAAGGCGCTTAACCAGGCCGCCGCACCGTACGATCCCACGGAGGCCGCGCTGCTTCCCGTGCCCGAAGCGGGTACGGCCGGAGCCTGGGAAGGGGCGGGCGAGGGGTCCGCCGTCGGCTGATCCTGGGCAGAATCGGGGCGGTCAACAGACGTCCACGACGCTGAAGAAGCAGGGGCAACCCCACCAACAGGCGCGGCACCAGTAGCAAAAGCAGCCTCAACAAACGGAATGGCCGACGTAGGCGCCGTGGAGGCAGCTTCGACGCCTGCCGGGACAGTTCCGGCGCTGGCGGGACTTTCCCCGTCGCCGCTCACGAGGGGCAGGTCGGGAAGCTCAACGGCCAGCGGTGCCGAGCCTGTTACCAAGTCCAAAACAGGCTGCAGCACAGGATCAAGCACCGGCAGCGCCTCGGCGACAGGTGAAATTACTGCCTCCGTCAATTCCGCCGCCGCGGCGTCGGCTGCCTGAGCAATAGGAACGGAGATGACCGATACCGCCTCGGCCGGCACCACATGGTTTACAACGGGTACCGAGTAAACCAGCTGGTCTGCAAGGCCCGAGGCGTCTCCCACGAGGGGCGTCAGCAGCCCCGGTGAGGAAACCGGCTCAGGTTTGGGCGTGGCGGGTGCGGGAGCAACAGGCAGCTTTTCCGTCACCGACGAAACTGAACCGGTGACGCCCCCCAACAGCGTAGTTGCGTCCGAAAGGGTATCGGCCGAAGCCGTGGATGCCGAAAACGTCAGCCACGTGAGGGCGGCAGCACCGGCAAGGAACACCGGCCGAAGGGCACGCAACGGCGAGCGATCACCAGCCATGCGTACCACCCCCAGTACTGATTGCATTCGAGTGGCTATAGCCTAAGACCGAATGTTGCAGGAAGTCTAGGGGCTGCTAAAACAACTCGACAAAATCGAAAACCTCAGGTCGAAGGAATCACAGACGGTCGCGGCCCGGTCACAGAGTTGACGCGGCGATCAAAGGGTTCCCGGTGTGCGCTGGTCAGTGCCGGTCATTTGGATAGCTGACGCCGAGCTGCGCGCGGACCCCGTCAAAGAGCCGCATGGTGTTCAACGTGTCCTCCAGTGGCATGACCGGGCTCTCGGTCAAGCCCTGCTGGATGCAGCGGGTTACTTCACGCAGTTCGTATGCGTACCCTCGGCCCACCACATCAAAAGCTTCGGTCCGGCGCTCGTCCCAACCTGTGGACACCGTCAGTTCCCCGGGGTTATTGATGGAGCCCACGCTCTGGAGGAAGCCGAGGCTGCCCGCAACTGTGGCGGTCCGGGGACCGTGGGCCAACAATGAGGACGTAAGCTGCACCTGCGCTCCGTGGTTGTAGCCCAGCGTCAGGGCGTTCTGGGCATCCACGCCGTCGTCGTTAATGAAGCCGGTGGCGCTAACCGTCTGCGGAAAACCGAGGGTGCCCAGGGCCCAGAGCAGCGGATAAACCGTAATGTCCAGCAGCGCTCCGCCTCCGTCCTGCCTGGCCCACAGCCTGGATGTGGGGGAGTAGGGGGCCGGAAAGCCAAGGTCCGCGGTTACCCAGTGGACTTCGCCGAGCTCTCCGGACGCTGCGATCTCAAAGGCCCGCTGCATGCTCGGCAGGAAGCGGCTCCAGACAGCCTCCATGAGGAAAAGCTTGCGGCTTCGGGCGAGGTCGATGAGTTCGGCTGCCTCGCGGGCGTTGATGGTGAAGGCTTTTTCGCACAGGACGTGCTTACCGGCGTTAAGCGCCGCAAGCACCATTTCGTAGTGCTGCGCGTGGGGCGTCGCCACGTAGACAACGTCCACCTCCTCATCTGCGAGCAGCCGCTGGTATCCGGGCACACCGCCGTCCTCGCCGTAGGCCTTCGCGAAGTCATATGCAACCGCAAAGGCGTCGGCCGTATCCTGGGCCCTCGAGCTGACGGCATACAGTTCGGCATCTGCGAGCAAGGCCAGGTCCTGGGACACGGAGCGGGCAATGCCGCCGGTGGCGATGATTCCCCAGCGGAGGGGGGCTCCGGTGGCGGAACGGGGATCCTGGTCTGGCTGGCTGAACAACCACGGCTTCGCGATGGGCGCACTCATGGTGCCCATCCTCTCATTGCAGTGCTGGAGGGATCCGCTATGACCTGCGGAAAGTGATAAGGGGTTCGCGGGTGGCGGGCACGGCACTCCGGCTGCGCACTGGCTCCTCCGTCAGCGGCTGTTATGAGCGTGCCACGAAGCCGTATCCCTTGTGGCACAGGAAAGCCCGGCCTCCAACGTGTGGAGGCCGGGCTTTCCTGCAAAAAGGTTGCTTACTTGGTGATCGGTTCCAGGACCGGATCGCCGACGTAGGCGCTCTTCACGTTGGCGGCCGTGACGATGACCGGTTCCAGCAGGTATGCGGGAACGGTCTTGACGCCGTTCTTGTAGGAGTCCTTGTCGTTGATCTCAGGCGTCTTGCCTGCCTGGAGGTCCTTCACCATGGTGATGGCGTGTTCAACGAGCTTGCGGGTGTCCTTGTTGATCGTGGAGTACTGCTCGCCGGCCATGATGGACTTGACGGATTCAACCTCGGAGTCCTGTCCGGTCACCACCGGAAGCGGCTTGCCGGCGCCCTTGACGGCAGTCAGGACTGCGCGGGCCAAGGTGTCATTCGGGGAAAGGACGCCGTCCAGGGACGCGCTGCCGTAGCTGCCGGTAAGCAGCGTGTCAGCGCGGCGCTGGGCGTTTTCAGCCTTCCAGCCCTGGGTCACTGCCTGCTCGAAGGTGGTCTGGCCGGAGAGCACCTTGAGGGTGCCGTCGTCGATCTTGGGCTTCAGGACGCTCATGGCGCCGTCGAAGAAGACCTTCGCGTTGGCATCGTCGGGGGAGCCGGCGAACAGTTCGATGTTGTACGGGCCCGAGGGCTTCTTCGCCTTGAGGCCTTCCAGCAGCGCCTGGCCCTGGAGCTCGCCAACCTTGAAGTTGTCGTAGGCCACGTAGTAGTCCACGTTCTCGGTGTTCAGCAACAGGCGGTCGTAGGCGATGATCGTGGCGCCGGCGTCTTTGGCCTGCTTCAGCTGGGTGCCCAGCTGCGAGCCGTCGATGGCTCCCACGATGATCACCTTGGCGCCCTTGGTGACCATGGCGCTGATCTGGTTCTGCTGTTCGGACACGCCGCCGTTGGCGAACTGGACGTCAGCCTTGAACCCGGCACCGTTAAGGCCGTCATTGAACAACTTCTCGGCGAGGACCCAGTTTTCACTGGTTTTCTGCGGGAGCGCGACACCGATGGAGGAATTCTGTTCGAAGCCGCCGGCGCCTGCGGTGCCGCCGCCTGTCGGGGTTTCAGACCGTCCGCAGCCTGTCAGCGCCAGTGCTGCAATGGCAGCTACTGCTGCTGCCTTCCCTGCTTTGCCAATCATTCGCATTGTTGGTTCTCTTTCTTTTAGTGGTGTAACGCTGTTCAGGCTTAATTGCTAGGCTTCCCTGGCGATCGCTTCCTTGGTGGAGGTGGTTTCGTCGGGCTGGAGAGGGGTGCTGGGGCCGCCGCCGGAGGGACGGCCGCCCCTCATCAGCAGGCCAATGATGGACTTCTTGCCCTGGCTCTTGTTGTAGACGTCGAAAGCGACGGCGATCAGGAGCACCAGCCCCTTGATGATCTGGGTGAGGTCCGCGCCGACGCCGAGCAGTTGGAGGCCGTTGTTCAGTACAGCCATGACCAGGCCACCAATGATGGAGCCGACGACGGTGCCCACGCCGCCCGTCACCGCGGCGCCGCCGATGAAAACGGCGGCGATCGCGTCAAGTTCCCAGCCGACGCCGTCGAACGGTCCTGAAGCGGTGGAGCGGCCCACGAAGATCATGCCGGCCAGTCCGGCGAGGATGGACATGTTCATCATGACCAGGAAGTTGACCTTCTTGGACTGGACACCTGAGAGCTCGGCAGCATGCCGGTTGCCACCCACGGCATAGACATGGCGGCCCAGGATGGTGCGGGAGGAGATGAAGCCGTACAGCAGTACCAGTACGGCCAGGATCAGGCCCGGGATGGGGAACGAAGTGCCGGGACGGCCCGTGGCGAACAGGTACGTGGCGTAGAGGATGGCGCCGCAGATCAGGACCAGCTTGAGGGCCATGACCCACATTTCGGGTACTTCGGCGCCGAGTGCCTTGGCCCGGGCCCGGGAGCGGAGCTCGCCCCACACTACGAATGCGACGGCCGCGATGCCCAGCAGCAGGGTGAGGTTGTTGTAGCCGAAGTTGGGGCCCACCTCGGGGAGGTAGCCGGAGCCGAGGTACTGGAAATCGGCGGGGACCGGAATGGTGTTGGACTTGCCCACAAACTGGTTGAAGCCGCGGAACAGGAGCATGCCTGCCAGGGTCACGATGAAGGCCGGAATGCCCACGTAGGCGGTCCACCAGCCTTGCCAGGCGCCGATCACCGCGCCCAGTACCAGGCCAAGCAGCACGCCGGCGTACCAGGGGATGCCCCAGTCGCGGATGGCCAGGGCTACGGTGACGCCGACAAACGCAGCCACGGAGCCCACCGAAAGATCGATGTGGCCGGCGATGATCACCAGGACCATGCCGATGGCCAGGATCAGGATGTAGGAGTTGCCGTTGAAGAGGTTGATGACGTTGCCGGGGGTGAGGGTCCGGCCTTCGGTGGCGATCTGGAAGAAGACGATCAGTGCCACCAGGGCGAAGATCATGCCGAATTGACGGGTGTTTCCGCCAAACAGCTTTTTGAGGGCGTTCATGGTGTCAGTCCTTGTGTCCGGAAGGTTCTGGGATGATCCAGGGGATCAGGCGGCTTTACGGGCGGAGGTCATCAGTTTCATCAGGCTTTCCTGGCTGGCCTCGTCTTTGTTCAGGACACCTGTGATGGCGCCTTCGAAAATGGTGTAGATGCGGTCTGACAGGCCAAGGAGTTCCGGGAGTTCCGAGGAGATCACGATGACTCCCTTGCCCTGGTTGGCCAGTTGCTGGATGATGCCGTAGATCTCGTACTTGGCGCCAACGTCGATGCCGCGGGTGGGTTCGTCCAGGATCAGGAGGTCGGGGTCGGTGAACATCCACTTGGCGAGGACCACCTTCTGCTGGTTGCCGCCGGAAAGTTTCGCGACTCCTTCCTCCACCGACGGAGTCTTGGTGCGCAGCGACTTGCGGTACTGCTCCGCCACGGTGAATTCCTGGTTCGGGTCCACTACGAAATTACGGCTGATCTTGCGAAGGTTGGCCGACACGGTGGTGGTCTTGATGTCGTCCAGCAGGTTCAGTCCCAGCGACTTGCGGTCTTCGGTGACGTAGCCCAGCCCGGCATCGATGGCCTGCCGGACGGACTTAAGGGTGATTTCCTTTCCGTCCTTGTAGATGTGGCCGCTGATGAAGCGGCCGTAGGAACGGCCGAAAACGGAGCGGGCGAGTTCGGTGCGGCCCGCGCCCATCAGGCCGGCGAACCCCACGATCTCGCCGCGGCGGACGAAGAAGCTTGAGTTCTTGCAGACCAGCCGGTCCTGCACATTGGGATGTGCAACGGTCCAGTCCTTGACCTCGAAGAACACGTCGCCGATTTTGGGCGTGTGGTCCGGGAACCGGGATTCGAGCGCGCGGCCCACCATGCCCTTGATGATGCGGTCCTCGTCCACGCCGTCGGCCTTCACGTTCAGCGTTTCGATGGACTTGCCGTCACGGATGATGGTGATCTCATCGGCGATCTGCTCGATCTCGTTGAGCTTGTGGGAAATGATGATGCTGGTGATGCCCTTGGCTTTCAGGCCCAGCATCAGGTCCAGCAGGTGCTGGGAATCAGACTCGTTCAAAGCGGCCGTGGGCTCGTCCAGGATGAGGATCTTCACGGACTTGTTCAGGGCCTTGGCGATTTCCACCAGCTGCTGCTTGCCTACGCCGATTTCCTTGATGGGCGTTTCCGGGTCCTCCCGCAGGCCCACGCGGGCCAGCAGGTCAAGGGAACGAAGCCGCGCTTCTGCCCAGTCGATGACGCCGCGCTTGGTGGGCTCGTTGCCCAGGAAGATGTTCTCCATAATGGACAGTTCCGGGATCAGCGCGAGTTCCTGGTGGATGATCACGATGCCGGCATGTTCGCTGGCCCGGATGTCCCGGAACTGCTGCACCTGGCCCTGGTAGACGATGTCGCCGTCGTAGCTGCCGTACGGGTAGACGCCGGAGAGGACCTTCATCAGGGTGGATTTGCCGGCGCCGTTTTCGCCGCAGATGGCGTGGATTTCCCCGGCCTTCACGCGCAGGCTCACGTTGTCCAACGCTTTAACGCCGGGGAATTCCTTGGTGATGGACCGCATCTCAAGGATGATCGGTTCCGTTTGCGTGGTCTGGGACGTCATGAACCCTAACCCTCCAATGCAATGACTTCTTTGTCCGGCCGGCAAAGCGCAGGGCCGTCTGATCCAAAAGTAAACTGGATCACTGCTGTTGTCGTCAAGTCTTTAACGCAAACCGGGCATAACGAAACGGTCTACGTCTTGCGGATTCCGGCATGCTGGAACACCAGGGCGGCCGCCCCGAGCGCTTCCGCCCGGTCCCCCAGGGAGGACATGGCAAGGGTTGTGGTCTCGCCGATGACAGGCACCGCGTGCCTGATGAGACCCCGCCTGATCGGGTCCAGGAGAATGTCGCCGAGGCCTGCCAGCGGGCCTCCCACCACTATCACTTCCGGGTTGATCAGGTTGGCCACGTTGCCCAGGGCGCGGCCTACGGCGAGGCCTGCATCGTCGATCACCCGGAGCGTGGCGGAGTCCCGTGCCAGGGCCTTGCGCACGATGTCCGCGGGCGTCAGCGGCCGGTCTTCGCCGCGGCTGAGGAGTTCGATCATGGTGGTGGTGGAGGCGATGGTCTCCAGGCATCCGCGGTTGCCGCAGCGGCACACCAATCCCTGTTCGTGGATGGTGGCGTGGCCAATTTCGCCGGTGATTCCCACGTTCCCGTAGTAGGGGGCGCCGTTGAGGATAAGTCCGGCACCGATGCCGGATCCGATCTTGAGGAAGAGCAGGTTACTGACCCCCGAATGGTGCCCCCAGGTCACCTCTGACCAGGCGCCCAGATTGGCGTCGTTGTCAACAAAAACCGGGATTTTTAGCGTTTCTTCAAGGTATTGGAGGATGTTGATGCCCACCCATTCCGGCAGGATGGCCCCCTGCGCCACCGTCCCGGTGCGCCGGTCGATGGGACCGGGAATTCCGACGCCGGCACCCACCACGGCGGTGCGTTCGACACCGCTTTCCCGCAGCAGTTTCTCCAACAGGGCCATTGCCGCCTGGACCCCTTCTTCGGCCTGGTGGCCAAGGGGAAGCATCACGGATTCCTCCGCGATCACGTGGTAACTGAGCGAGGCCAGGACCACGCGGAGGTGCCGTCGCCCGAAGTCGATGCCTACGGCCACGGCACCGTTGCTATTCAGCCGGACGTTCAGTGCGCGGCGGCCGGAACTGGTGGTAGGTTCCGCCGATGCCAGGCCGGAATCCAGCATGATCTTGACGATGTTGGAAACCGTCGCCGTGGAGAGGCCTGTCTGCCGGGCAAGTTCGGCCTGCGTGGCGGGGCCGACCATCAGCGTTTCAATGATCCGTTGTTGGTTCAGCTGCCGCAGGGCGGATTGGGAGCCGGGATTCTTGGGCTTGCTCCTCGTTGAGCGCGGGATTGCGGACATGCTAAGAAGATTGCCCTATCCCCAGTCTTGTAGTCAAGAAGTTAACGCATCGGATGGGTTTGATCCTTTTGTGGACGGGTAAGTCAATCCGCCCTCGGACGGGTGTGGGAGGGTGCAAACAGTCCTGGGGGCGCGGCTGAGGCCTCGCTACTCTGGACAGAGGGCCCCACCCGGGGGCCCCGGATATGGAAGGTGGGCCAGTGCTGCTGGCAGTTCTGCAGGCTAACTCCGCGGTCCTCGACATTGAGGCCAACTGCCGCACTATCACCGCTGCTGCCCGGGATGCGGCTGCCCGTGGGGCGGCAGTCCTGGTCACCCCTGAGCTCTTCCCCGTGGGCTATGCCCCGCGCCGGGTGCGCACGGAACTGGAGCCTTCCCTCCTGCCGGCGCTCCAGGAGCGGCTGGCCGGGATCGCACGCGACAACGGCATCGCACTGGTCTACAGCCTTCCCCGCCTCTCCGGGCAGGGGGACTGGCAGATCAGCGCCACCCTTGTGGACGCAAGGGGCAAGAACCTGCTCAGCTATGGCAAGGTGCACCTGTTCGGCCCCGACGAGCGGGCGGCCTTCAGCCCCGCCGGGGAACGGCCCGGTGTGGTGGATTTCAACGGGATACCCACCTCGATGGTGATCTGCTACGACGTCGAATTTCCGGAGTCCGTGCGGGCCGCGGCCGTGGGCGGGGCGGAGCTGCTGCTGGTCCCCACCGCGCTGGCGCACGGCTTCGACGACGTCCCGCAGGTCCTGCTCCGTGCGCGGGCACTCGAGAGCCAGCTGACCATCGCCTACGCCAACCACTCCGGGGAGGAGGACGGGTGCAGGTTCCTCGGCGGCAGCGTTGTTGCAGGGCCCGACGGCGGGCTGCTGGCGGAGGCAGGCGGGGAGCCGCAGCTTCTTTATGCCGAGGTGGATCCTGGCGCCGCCGCCCGTGAGCGCCGGGCCGTTCCGTACCTGGATGAGCGCCGCCCGGACGTCTACCGGTCCTGGGGCCTCTGAACCGGGCCCACAGCTACGCGCTGTCCCGCACCTGGCCGTCCGGTGCAGCGTCCTCCGCATACTGCAGCGCGATCCACAGCTCGGCCCTGGCCTGGGCCTGCCCCAGATCCATGCCCAGCAGCTCCGCCACGGCATTGATCTGGCGGCGCACGCTGTTCCGGTGCAGCCCAAGGTCCTTGGCGGTGGCGTCCCAGCTTCCGTGGGCGGCCAGCCAGGACCGAAGGAGCCGTAGCTGCGAGGCCCGGCGTTCGGCGTCGAGCTCCAGGACGGGCGCGAGAATGCGCGCGGCCAGCAGGGCGCCCGCATCGCTGCCCAGCAGGCCGGTAACGGACCACGTCAGCTCCTCTTCCCTGAGGCTCCTTCCTGCCGCCGCCACGCGCGGGCGCAGGGCGCTGGCCCTCCGGTACGCGTCGGCGAGGCCTGGCAGCCCCGTGGGTTCACCCACCACCAGCCGCCAGCCCAGCTGTTCCACCTCGGACAGCAGTGGCTCGTCAACTTTGAGCCTCGTCACGGCCGTGAACCCATAATCGGTGAGCTCCACCATTTTGGTGTCGAACAGCCTGCGCCATTGGAGCAGCTCCCGCACCGGCCCGTCGGCTGCAGGGGCGGCAGCGGCCTGTGCCCGGACCCCCTGGACCACCCGGACCTGGCCTTGCCTGGTTCCCGAGACGCTTTGGGCCAGCAAGTCCTGAAGGCTGCCCAGCCCGCGGCTGTTGCCGTCGGTCAGGCTCTCCGGGTGGAGGAGCAGGGCTGTGGCCAGCTGGCTGGGGGCCAGGGAGCCGCTGGTCCGCTGCCGCACGAGCAACTCCAGCAGGCCCACCACGGAGGACACCACATTGTTCTGCGCCGGGGTGAGCGGCCTGCCCGTGCCCAGCACCAGGCTGCCGAGCGTGGCGTCCCTGGTGCTCCGGAGCGGGTGGCCGAACACCAAGGTAGATCCTTCGGACGTTTCCAGTGTTTCCGTCTCCACGCGGGGGCCGCTGCCGCTGAGGAGCCGTTTGAGCAGCGGCTGCAGCTGGGAGAGCCCGACGGCGGCCCCCGCCCGGGCGCGCACCCTCCCGTCCGTGCCCACAAGGACGGCCCATACGGGAACACGCTGGATCAGCGCCGCCAGCAGCTCGTGTTCCGGCCGGGCGGAAAGGACCGCCCTCATGAGGTGCCGGTTGGTCTCCGCCAACTGGCGGAACACCTGCGCGTTGCCGGATTCGAGGAGCTTGGAAAACTCAAGGCCCAGGGCGGCGAAGGGAACGGTGGCCGGGACCTCCACGAGGGTGAGCCCGTGCTGCCGGCAGGCCGCCACCACGTGGGCGGGTACGGCGTCGTAATACGGCTCCAGGCCGAAGCCCAGGGCCGCAACCCCGGCAGCCACGAGCCGCCGGACGTACTCATCCGCTCTCGCGGGGCCGCTGCCGCCGCCCTCACGGAAGGGCAGTCCGGCCGTGAGGACGAATTCGCCGTCGAGCAGGTACGGCGTGGGGTCCTCCAGTTCGCTGGGTTCCACCCAGCGCAGCGGTGCCTGCCCGTTGCCGGCGTCGTTCAGCACCACCACTTCGCGCGGCAGGGCTGCCAGGAACCGTTCCAGCGTTACGGCGTCCAGCTGGTCCGGGCGGTCACTGGCGGATGGTGCATTGCGTCTCATGAATGAAGACTATAGGTCACTTTGCACATCGTTGAGATGCTCCTCACAACCCTACGCTGGGGGAGGGGAAACCAGTTCAACCATTCACCGACACGAACGGACGTCAACGATGACTGTGCCTACACTCTCCGGTCACGCACCGGCCGGCAGCAGCGGAACAAGCGGCCGCCCGACCCTGGCCGCGCAACTGCTGCGCCGCAAACCCATCGCCCAGATGGTCAGCGAGGCGGCAAGCAACGACGGCGGCCCCCGCCTGGTCCGCAGTTTCGGGGTGCTTCAGCTGACCATGATCTCCGTGGGCGCAACCCTTGGCACCGGCATCCTGGTGATCCTGGGCGAATCCGTTCCGCTGGCCGGGCCCGCCATCTGGATTTCCTTCGCGATCGCCGGCCTGGCAGCGCTGCTGTCCGCTGTTTCGTATGCCGAGATGGCAGGGATGGTCCCGGTGGCAGGCTCCAGCTACTCCTATACCTACGCCACCATGGGCGAGGGGATGGCGTGGATCT
The DNA here is from genome assembly GCF_009741265.1 of Pseudarthrobacter sp. GA104. Lineage (GTDB taxonomy): Bacteria > Actinomycetota > Actinomycetes > Actinomycetales > Micrococcaceae > Arthrobacter. The sequence continues at coordinate 941,389 of NZ_WOWL01000001.1, read as the reverse complement.
GCGGCTGGTGCCTGGTGCTGGAGTACGCGGTGTCCGTCGCCGCAGTCGCCGTGGGCGCGGGGCAGTATGTGAATGAAGCGCTGGCGGTGTTCGGTTCCGTCCTCCCGGACGCGGTGTCCCAGCCGCCCGGGGACGGCGGCCTGGTCAACGTCCCGGCCATGGTCATCGTGGTGCTCGCAACGATCCTCCTGGTCCGCGGCGCGAAGGAGAGCGCCTGGATCAACACGTCCATCGTGGTGGTGAAGGTGGGCATCCTGCTGTTCTTCTGCGTCGTAGCCTTCACTGCGTTCAACGCCGGAAACTTCGAGCCGCTGCTGCCGATGGGCGCAGCCGGCGTCTCAGCCGCCGCCTCCCGGGTGTTCTTCTCCTACATCGGGTTCGATGCCGCCTCCACCGCAGGCGAAGAAGCCCGCGACCCCAAGCGCGACCTGCCCCGCGCCATCATGCTCTCCATGCTGATCGTCACCACCATCTACGTCCTGGTTGCGGTTGCCGCCATCGGCGCCCGGCCGTGGGGCTGGTTCGACGGGACCGAGGCCGCCCTGGTGAAGATCCTTGAGGAAACCACAGGCCAGCCATGGATTGCCCTGGTCTTCGCGGTGGGCGCCGTCCTGGCCATTGCCAGCATCGTCCTCACCGTGCTGTACGGGCAGACGCGCATCCTGCTGTCGATGGCCCGCGACGGCCTCATTCCGAAAATCTTCGGCCGCGTTTCCCGCCGCACCGGCACCCCCGTTGCCGGCACGCTCCTGGTGGGCATCGCCGTCGCGCTCACTGCCGGCCTTGTGCCGCTCGGCGCGCTCGCGGACGCCACCAGCATCGGCACCCTGTTCGCCTTCGCACTGGTGAACGTCGCCGTCGTCTACCTCCGCCGTACCCGGCCGGAGCTGGAGCGGACCTTCCGCGTGCCGCTCTTCCCGCTCACGCCCATCCTCGGGGCCGCCATGTGCGCCTACCTGATGGTCAACCTCGGCGCAGACACCTGGGTGGTCTTTGCCCTCTGGATGCTGGTGGGCGCTGCCGCCTACTTCGGCTACGGCCGGCGGAACTCGCGACTGGCGGCCCTCAGCAACGAGGAATACCGTGGACTTGCCGGACCGCAACTTTCACCACAGCCCACCCCCGAACCGTCAAAGGCAGAACTTCCATGACCACCGCCACCGAACTGCCGGCCTCAGATCCGTCCAGCACCACGGCCACCCGGGCCGCCGGCCCTACGGGAGACGGCGCCGCCGCCGGCCCCATCACCATGCTGAACCCGGACTTTCCGTTCAGCTACGACCATTACCTGGCCCACCCGGACGGACTGGGCTCTGTTCCACCTGAACTGCTGGGGACCGAGGTGGCCGTCATCGGGGCGGGCCTGTCCGGCCTGGTCGCCGCCTACGAGCTCATGAAGCTCGGACTGCGGCCGGTGGTCTATGAAGCGGACCAGATCGGCGGGCGCCTCCGCACCGCCTCATTCCCCGCGGCGCCCGGAGTGGTGGCGGACCTCGGCGGCATGCGGTTCCCGGAATCCGGCAAGGCGTTCTACCACTACGTGGACCTGCTGGGGCTGGACACCCAGGAGTTCCCCAACCCGCTGTCCCCGGCCACGTCCAGCACCGTGATTGAGCTGGCCGGCAAGAAGCACTATGCGGAAAAGCCCGGCGACCTGCCGCCGTTCTTCAGGGAAGTGGCGGACGCCTGGAAGGCCGCCGTCAACGACGGCGCCAAGTTCGTCGAGATGCAGGAAGCCATCCGAGCCCGCGACACGGCCCGGATCAAGGAACTCTGGAACGGCCTGCTGCCGCTGATGGACGAACAGACCTTCTACGGCTTCATTGCGGCCAGCGAGTCCTTCAAGGAGGCGGGCTTCGCACACCGGGAGGCCTTCGGCCAGGTGGGTTTCGGCACCGGCGGATGGGACACCGACTTCCCGAACTCCATCCTGGAGATCCTCCGCGTGGTCTACACCGACGCGGACGACCAGCACCGCCTCATCAGCGGCGGAGCGCAGAGGCTGCCCGAGGCACTGTGGCAGCACGCGCCGTCGGGCATGGTGCACTGGCCGGAAGGAACGTCCCTGGCCTCCCTGCACTCCGGTTCGCCCCGCGGCGCAGTCGGCCGGATCAGCCGCGACGCCGACGGCAACCTGCGGATCCGCGAACGGTGGGGCCGCGAAGCCACCTACCCCGCAGTGGTGGCCACATGCCAGTCCTGGCTGCTGTCCACGCGCATCCACACCGAGGAGGCGCTGTTCCCCGCCGAACTGTGGACAGCGATCGAACGCTCGCACTACATGCAGTCCTCCAAGACGTTCGTCATGGTGGACCGGCCGTTCTGGAAGGACATCGACCCGGACACCGGCAACGAGGTCCTGTCCATGACGCTGACCGACCGGCTCAACCGCGCCACCTACCTGTTGGACAACGGCCCGGACAAGCCCGCCGTCATCCTGCTCTCCTACACGTGGAACGACGACGCACTGAAGTGGCTGGCGCTGGACGCTGACGAACGCGTGGAACTGATGCTGCACTCGCTCGAGCAGATCTACCCGGGCGTGGACATTGCCGGCCACATCGTGGGCCAGCCCATTACGGTGTCCTGGGAGGCCGACCCCAACTTCATGGGCGCCTTCAAGGCAAACCTGCCCGGCCATTACCGGTACCAGCAGCGGCTGTTCACCCACTTCAAGCAGGACGCGCTGCCGGCCTCCCAGCGCGGGATCTTCCTGGCCGGCGACGACGTCTCCTTCACCGCCGGCTGGGCGGAAGGCGCCGTGACCACCGGCCTTAACGCCGTGTGGGGCGTGGTGAACCACCTGGGCGGCTCGTCAGCGCCGGGCAACCCGGGTCCGGGCGAGCTGCTGGACGCGATCGGGCCGATCAGCCTCGATTAGGCGTGCAGCTCCCGGTGGGCCCGGGCCAGTTCAACGTAGCGCGCGGCGTTGGCCCGGACGCCGTCGTACTCTTCGTCGGTGAGTTCCCGGCGGACCTTTCCCGGAACGCCCGCCACGAGCGAGCGGGGCGGGACAACGGTGCCTTCGAGCACCACGGCGCCGGCCGCTACCAGCGAGCCGGCGCCGATCACTGCGCCGTTGAGCACTGTTGCGCCCATGCCGATCAGGCAGTCGTCCTCCACAGTGCAGCCATGGACGACGGCGGCGTGCCCCACGCTGACGCGTTCGCCCACCGTGCAGGGGAAGCCTGGGTCCGCGTGCAGCACCACATTGTCCTGCAGGTTGCTGCCCTCGCCGACGGTGATGACGGCGGTGTCAGCCCGCACGGAGACACCGTAAAAGGCGCTGGAATCCCGGGCGAGGGTGGCGTTGCCGATGATCGACGCCGTGGGTGCGACAAAGGCGGAATCGTGGACAGCCGGGGTGTTTCCGGCGAAAGGGTAAAGAGGAGCCATGCGCCAAGCCTAGGACACCTACGCCCCACCCCAACCAGGTAGCGCCAAGTGTCGTTTTGAAACCTCAAAACGACACTTGGCGCTACCTGGTTGGGTTCGGGGTTACCTGCGGTGAGGGGTGCGCAGGACCAGGAACTGGTAGTGCTGCGTCCAGTGCCCGGCGCCGGGGCCGGACTCGGCGCCTGTTCCCTCCGGCCACGTGACAAAGTCCTCGACCCTGCCGTGGCGGCCAAAGACTTCCCGGACCGTGGCGTCGCTGCGGCGGCTGAAAAAGCGGGGCTCGCCGTCGTCGTCCTCCGGATTCAGCACCTCTTCATCCTCACCGGACCAGAGGCCGACGGCGATCGGGGCGCCGGGCGCGGCGACCCGCACCAGCTCGGCCAGGACGGCATCGATCTCGCTGGCGGGAATGTGCAGCAGCGTGCTCATGGTCCACAGGGCAGGGAAGGCGCCGCTGGGGAACGGCAGGGCCCGGACGCTGGCCACCGAGACGTCAAGGCCCCGCGCCCTGGCCCGGCGGACCTGCCCTTCGGCGAGGTCCACGCCCGTGTAGTGGATGCCGGCCTCAACGAACTTCAGGCCGTCGAGCCCGGTCCCGGTCCCCACTTCCAGGACGGAATGCCGCCCTTCGGACTTCAGCAGGGCAATAAAGCGGTCGCGTTGCTCCACACGGCTATGCGACGGCGGGTAGTCAGCCCCGGAGGCGGCACGGCGGTTGTAGAAGTCGGCGAGGCGCCGCTCGGCATCCGTAGTGGCCGGATCCATCCCGCCTCCCCGCCTTCCTTAAGACGGCCGTCAGTTAAAGACGACGGTCCGGTTGCCGTCCAGGAGCACGCGGTGCTCTGCGTGCCACTGCACCGCCTGGACCAGGGTGCGGCCTTCCACGTCCCTGCCCATCTGCACGAACTGTTCCGGCGTCCGCGCGTGGTCCACCCGGATGACTTCCTGCTCGATGATGGGACCCTCGTCCAGCGCCGCTGTCACGTAGTGGGCGGTGGCGCCGATGAGCTTCACACCGCGGGCATGCGCCTGGTGGTAGGGCTTGGCACCCTTGAAGGACGGCAGGAAGGAGTGGTGGATGTTGATGGCCTTGCCGGTCAGCTCCGTGCAGAGCTCATCGGAGAGGATCTGCATGTAACGGGCCAGGACGGTCAGCTCGATGTCGTGCTCGGCCATGATGGCCCGGAGTTTGTCCTCCGCCTGGGCCTTGGTGTCCGGGGTGACCGGGATGTAGTGGAACGGGATGCCGTAGAACTCAGCGAGCCCGGCGAGGTCCTGGTGGTTGGAGACGATGGCGGGGATCTCGATGGGCAGCGTCCCGGAGCGCTGCTGGAACAGGAGGTCGTTGAGGCAGTGGGCAGAGGTACTGGCCATGACCAGGGTGCGCACTTTCTGGCCCACGGTGTTGAGGCTCCACTGCATCCCGAACGCCTCGGCCACCGGCTCAAGGGCAGCGCGCAGCTCGGACTTGGCCGCCGCCGTCGTCACCTCTACCCGCATGAAGAAGTTGCCCGTGGCAGGGCTGCCGTACTGCTGCGAATCCGTAATATTGCAGCCCGCCACCAGCAGGGCGCCGGCCACCGCGTGGACAATTCCGGGACGGTCCGGGCAGGACAGGGTAACTACGTAGGCTTGGTTCAGCTGCTCTTCACTCACGCGTACAAGCCTACCCGCGCTGCGGCGCCCGGGTTTGGTACGCTGAGAGGGTCGCAACTGGCGTTGGGTGGCTAACCACCAGGGAGCGGCAATCACGAAGACCACGGATCGTACGCCTGGGCCGAGGGTCATGTCTTGCCGGATTCGGGGCTGCACCTGCGTCAGTACTGCAGCACCATGCCTGCAGCTTCCAGCGCGCTGTCATCAGTGCGGTGTGAAGGTGCGCCAGCCGGTAGCCTGACCTTAGCAGTGCCCGTACGCCTAGCCAGGAGTTCTTTCGTGACTACAGCCACCTCCACTACCGCCGTCAGCAACCAGCCGCTGGCCGAGCTCGACCCCGAAATCGCAGCAGTCCTTGACCAGGAGCTCGGCCGCCAGCGCGGCACCCTGGAAATGATCGCCTCCGAGAACTTCGCCCCCCGCGCCGTCATGGAAGCCCAGGGCTCCGTCCTCACGAACAAGTATGCCGAGGGCTACCCGGGCCGCCGCTACTACGGCGGCTGCGAATACGTGGACATTGCCGAGCAGCTGGCCATCGACAGGGTCAAGGCCCTGTTCGGCGCCGAGTACGCAAACGTCCAGCCGCACTCAGGCGCCCAGGCCAACGCCGCGGCCCTGTCCGCCATGATCACTCCCGGCGACAAGATCCTGGGCCTGTCCCTGGCGCACGGCGGCCACCTGACCCACGGCATGAAGCTGAACTTCTCCGGCAAGCTGTACAAAGTTGCTGCCTACCAGGTTGAGGAAGACAACTTCCGCATCGACATGGACAAGCTCCGCGAACAGGCCATCGCCGAGAAGCCGCAGGTCATCATCGCCGGCTGGTCCGCCTACCCGCGCCACCTGGACTTCGCTGCCTTCCGCTCCATCGCCGACGAGGTCGGGGCCCTTCTCTGGACCGACATGGCCCACTTCGCCGGCCTGGTTGCCGCCGGACTGCACCCGAGCCCGGTTCCGCACTCCGACGTCGTCACCTCCACAGTGCACAAGACCCTCGCCGGGCCGCGCTCCGGCGTGATCCTGGCCAAGCAGGAGTGGGCCAAGAAGCTCAACTCCAGCGTCTTCCCGGGCCAGCAGGGCGGCCCGCTGATGCACGTGATCGCAGCCAAGGCCGTGGCCTTCAAGATCGCCGGCACCGAGGAATTCAAGGAGCGCCAGGAGCGCGTCCTGGAAGGCGCCAGGATCATCGCCGACCGCCTCAACCAGGCGGACGTCGCCGACGCCGGCGTCTCCGTCCTGACCGGCGGCACTGACGTGCACCTGGTCCTTGTCGACCTCCGCAACTCCCAGCTGGACGGACAGCAGGCCGAAGACCTCCTGCACTCGGTGGGCATCACCGTGAACCGCAACGCCGTTCCGTTCGACCCCCGCCCCCCGATGGTCACCTCCGGCCTGCGCATCGGCACCCCGGCACTGGCCACCCGCGGCTTCGGGGCCGCCGAGTTCACCGAGGTTGCCGAGATCATCGCCACCGCCCTGAAGGCCGGCACCGGTGCCGACGTCGAGTCCCTGCAGGCGCGCGTGGACAAGCTGGCCGCCGACTTCCCGCTGTACCCGCAGCACGAGCAGTGGTGACCCATGACTGAAACCACCCAGACCGCAAAGGTCCTTGACGGCAAGCTTGCCGCCGCCGCCATCAAGGCCGAGCTGGCCGAACGCGTGGCCGCACTCAAGGCCAAGGGCGTAACGCCCGGCATCGCAACCGTCCTCGTGGGAGCGGATCCGGCCTCGCAGCTGTACGTGTCCATGAAGCACAAGCAGTCCGCGGAAATCGGGATGAACTCGATCCAGCGCGAGCTGCCGGCCGATGCCACCCAGGAGCAGGTCGAGGCCCTCATTGACGAACTCAATGCGGACCCCGCCTGCCACGGATACATCGTCCAGCTGCCGCTGCCCAAGCACCTGGACACCGATGCGATCCTGGAGCGCATCGACCCCGCCAAGGATGCCGACGGCCTGCACCCCACCAACCTTGGCAAGCTGGTGCTCAACGTCAACGGGGAGATCACCTCGCCGCTGCCGTGCACGCCCCGCGGCGTGATCGAGCTCCTGGAGCGCAACGGCTACAGCCTCAAAGGCAAGCATGTTGTGGTGGTGGGCCGCGGCGTCACCATCGGCCGCTCGATCGGGCTGCTGCTCACCCGGCGCGCCGTCAATGCCACGGTGACGCTGACGCACACGGGAACCGAGAACCTCCCGGAACTGCTGCGGCAGGCGGACGTCATTGTGGGCGCGGCCGGTGCCAAGCACATCGTCAAGGCCTCCGACGTGAAGCCCGGCGCGGCCGTGCTGGACGTGGGCGTCACCCGGGAAACCGATCCCGAGACCGGCAAGAGCCGGGTTTACGGTGATATCGACCCCGCCGTGGCTGAGGTGGCCGGCTGGATTTCACCGAACCCCGGAGGCGTCGGTCCCATGACCGTGGCGCTGCTGATGACGAACGTGGTGGAAGCCGCGGAACGCCAGGTGGCACAGAAGAGCGGCCCGGGAAGCGCCTAGCACCAGGCCAAAACAGCAAAGCACGACGGCGGCACGGCACCTTTCACACGAACGCGGCCGTGCCGCCGTCGGACTTTTAAGCGCAGAAGTGGCAGTCCCCTTCCACCTGCGCCGCAGCTCTACTAGTCTGCGGAGGGTGCACAACAAAGCCGCCGTGCCGCCGGGCGCAGCAGTCGGCCCTGCCCAGCCTGCCGCCGGGCCGCGAAGCGAAGACCACCGTACGGTCATTACGGCAGAGAACCTGACCAAGACCTACGGCGACGTGGCCGCCGTGGACGGAATCTCCTTCAGCGTCGCGGCGGGGGAGTCCTTTGGCCTGCTGGGCCCGAACGGTGCCGGCAAATCCACCACCATGAAAATGATCGGCGGCGTCACCCGGCGCACCTCCGGAAACCTCCGCATCCTGGGCCTCGACCCGGACTCGCACGGGCCCGAAGTGCGGGCGCACCTGGGCGTGGTGCCGCAGCAGGACAACCTGGATGAGGAGCTCCGGGTCCGGGACAACCTCCTGGTCTACGGGCGCTACTTCGGCCTGCCCATGAGTTACCTGAAGCCGAAGGCCGACGAACTGCTGGAATTCGCGCAGCTGACGGACAAGGCGAAATCCAAAGTGGACGCGCTGTCCGGCGGCATGAAGCGGCGGCTGACCATCGCGCGTTCGTTGATCAACGAACCCCGGATCCTTTTGCTGGACGAGCCCACCACCGGCCTGGATCCGCAGGCCCGGCACATCCTCTGGGACCGCCTGTTCCGGCTCAAGGAACAGGGCGTCACCCTTATCCTGACAACCCACTACATGGACGAGGCCGAGCAGCTTTGCGACCGGCTGATCGTGGTGGACAAGGGCAGGATCATGGCTGAGGGATCGCCCGCGCAGCTGATCCGCGAGCACTCCACCCGCGAGGTGGTTGAGCTGCGGTTCGGATCCGAGCGGAACACCACGATCGCCTCGGAGCTGCAGGGCATCGGGGAGCGGCTGGAGGTCCTCCCGGACCGGGTGCTGATTTACGCGCACGACGGCGAGTCCACCCTTGAGCAGGTGGCGTCCCGCGGCCTGCGGCCGCTGACATCGCTGGTGCGGAGGTCCTCGCTGGAGGACGTGTTCCTGCGGTTGACGGGCAGAAGCCTTGTTGACTGACGGCACGGCAAGGGAGGCGTTGCGGGCCCACAGCCCGGACATTGCGGCTGCCAGGGCGCGGCGGTGGGGCGCGTTCTATTACGCAGAGCAGGTGCTGCGGGTGATGAAGGGCTACGGCTGGTCCATCATCATGTACAGCGTGGGCCACCCGGTGGCGTACCTGTTTGCCATGGGCGTGGGCCTGGCCACCCTTGTAGACGCGCAGGGCGCGGAGGCCTTCGGGGGAGTGGGCTACGTGACCTTTGTGGCCCCGGCGCTGCTGGTGTCCGCGTCCGTGATGACGGCCACCAACGAGTTCACGTTCCCCGTGATGGACGGGTTCAAATGGCGCCGCACCTACTACGGGCCGCACGCCTCGCCGCTGACTCCCCAGCAGATTGCGGCGGGCCACATCATGGCGGTGACCCTGCGCCTCCTGCTGCAGTCCGCCGTCTACTTCGCCGCTGTTGTCCTCTTCGGTGCCGCGCCCGGCGGCTGGGGCTGGGCCACCATCCTGGTGGCAACGCTCGCGGGCCTTTCCTTTGGCCTGCCGCTGATGGCCTACTCGGCCTCCATCACCGAGGACAAGGGCCAGTTTGCGCTGGTGATGCGGTTTATCGTGATGCCGCTCTTCCTGTTCTCCGGGACCTTCTTTCCGCTGGACAGCCTTCCCCTGGCGGTGCGCTGGGTGGGCTGGATCTCGCCCATCTGGCATGGCACCGAACTGGGACGGGTGTTCAGCTACGGGTACCAGCAGCCGCCGCTGCTCACCGTCCTCCACGCGGTGGTGCTCGTGGCCCCGGCGGCGCTGGGCTGGTTCCTGACCCGGCGGCAGTTCGCGGCAAGGATGGGCAGGTGAGCGCCGGGCTGCCAGTGAAAAGCGCGCCGGACCAGGCCCGCAGCAGGACGTTCGGGCCGCTGTATTCGCGCAACGCCAGGGCCGTCATTTCGCGCGGCCTGCTGGCCACCCGGAGCACAAACTGGCTGGTGATGCTCTCCGGGTTCTTCGAGCCGGTCCTGTTCCTCATCTCCATGGGGGTGGGGCTCGGCGCAATCGTGGGCTCCGTCCAGGGCCCGGGCGGCGGGGAGATCAGCTACGCCGCATACATTGCCCCGGCCCTGCTGGCAGTCTCGGCGATGAACGGCGCGGTCTACGACTCCACCTGGAACGTGTTCTTCAAAATGAACTTCGCGAAGCTGTACCAGGGCATGCTGTACACCTCGCTGGGGCCGCTGGACGTTGTCCTCGGGGAGATCTTCCTGGCGCTCCTGCGCGGCCTGCTCTACGCCATGGGTTTCACGGCGGTGATGGGGGTCATGGGATTGATCACCACACCCTGGGCGCTCCTGATGGTGCCTGCCTCCGTGCTGATCGCCTTCGGCTTCGCGAGCATCGGGATGGGGATCACCAGTTTCCTGAAGACCTTCCAGCAGATGGACTGGGTCAACTTCGTGATGCTGCCCATGTTCCTGTTCAGCGCCACGTTCTACCCGCTGAGCGTCTACCCGCAGCCCATCCAGTGGCTGATCCAGGCCATGCCGCTCTGGCACGGCGTCGAACTGCTGCGCCAGATCAGCGTGGGCGCCTTCACCGCTGCCACCCCCGTCCACATCGGCTACTACCTGGTGATGACCGCCGTCGGCATGCTGCTCACCACGGTCCGCCTGCGCCAGCTCTTCCTGAAGTAGCCCCCCAACTAGGTAGCGCTAAGTGTCGTTTTGGGGGTTCAAAACGACACTTGGCGCTACCTAGTTGGGAGGGAGGGGCGCTGTTCGCCGGAGGTGGAAGGCGGCAGGAGCACACCCGGGGGTTTGAGAGAATGGGTGCATGCAATCTCTGGGCAGCTCCAAGTCATCCTCCAAACCCGCCAGGGGCGGATTCTCCATGTTCCGCATCAGCGGCCCGGGACTGATGGTCCTGGTCACCGCGTTCGTTGTGGCCGTGATCTTCGCCGCCAACCAGAACGACGTCGTGGGCTGGGTTGTTGCGGTCATCGCAGCCTTCTGGCTCGCGCTGGCCTGCTTTGTGGTGTTCAGCATCCAGAAGGCGGCAAAGAGGGCCGGCGCCAAGCTCAGCGAAGCCCAGAACGCGTTCACGTCCGCTGCAGGGCGCGGCCCCTACGCCGCAGCAGACCAGGGTGGAACCCGGGTTGTTGCCGAGCGCAGCCAGGCTGAGGAGGTCCGCGACCTCAAGCTGGACCACTCATTCAAGATTGTCCAGGTCCAGGTCCGCGTGGTGGAGGAGGAGCGCGCCAAGGGTGCCGCCGCCAACCAGGACACCATCCACCGGGCACTCGAAACCATTGAGATCACGGCCACCAACGCCAGGGACATGATCAAGTCCTCGGGCGGCAGTGGAGAGCCGGTCACCGGAACCATCATCGACTAGAGTGGAGCGGGTGAGCTCGGCATTGAACAAGGACCACCTTCGCATCGCATCCGTCAACGTCAACGGCCTCCGGGCTGCCTTCAAGAACGGCATGGCGGCATGGCTGGAGCCGCGCGGAGTGGACATCCTCTGCCTGCAGGAAGTCCGCGCCCCTGACGCCATCGTGCGCCAGCTGCTGGGCGAAGGCTGGCACATCCTGCACGCCGAGGCTGAGGCCAAGGGCCGGGCCGGCGTCGCTATCGCATCGCGTGAGGAGCCGCTGGAAACCCGCAACGGCATCGGTGACGACTACTTCGCCACCGCCGGGCGCTGGGTTGAGGCCGACTTCCGCTTACGGGATGCGGCGGGAGAACCCGTGCAGCTCACCGTGGCCAGTGCCTACGTCCACTCCGGCGAGGTGGGCACGGCGAAGCAGGATGACAAATTCAGGTTCCTGGAGGTCATGAGCACCAGGCTCCCGGAACTGACCAAGCACAGCGACCACGCCCTGGTGGTGGGCGACCTTAACGTGGCCCACACGCCGCTGGACATCCGCAACTCAAAAGCCAACGTCAAGAGGGCGGGCCACCTGCCGGAAGAACGCGCGTACTTTGACAGGTTCTTCGGCGAGGAAATCGGCTGGCATGACGTGCACCGCAACCTGGCTGGACCGGTTGACGGGCCATACACCTGGTGGTCGCAGCGCGGCAAGGCCTTTGACAATGACACCGGCTGGCGCATCGACTACCACCTGGCCACCCCGGCGCTGGCCGCCTCCGCGATCTCAGCGGTGGTGGACCGTGCGGCGTCGTGGGATACCCGCTTCTCCGACCATGCCCCGCTGGTAGTGGATTACCAGCTCTAAGCCCCGAAGGTTTCCTCCCACATGACTACCCCAACTTCGCCAGCCGCAAAGAAGCGCATCCTCTCCGGCGCCAAGCCAACGGCCGATTCCCTGCACCTGGGCAACTACATCGGCGCCGTCCGCAACTGGGTGGACATGCAGGCTGAGTACGACGCCGTCTTCTTCATCCCGGACCTGCACGCCATCACCGTGGACTTCGATCCGGCCGAGCTGGCCAAGCGCACCCGGATCGTTGCCGCGCAGTACATCGCAGCGGGCATCGATCCGGACAAGAGCATCTTTTTCGTCCAGTCCCACGTGCCCGAACATGCGCAGCTGGCCTGGGCATTGAACTGCATCACCGGTTTCGGCGAAGCCTCGCGCATGACCCAGTTCAAGGACAAGACCCAGAAGTCCGGCGCCGACGCCGCCACCCTGGGGCTTTTTGCCTATCCCACCCTCATGGCTGCGGACATCCTGCTGTACCAGACGGACCTGGTGCCGGTAGGCGAGGACCAGCGGCAGCACCTGGAGCTCACCCGGAACCTGGCGCAGCGCTTCAATACCCGCTTTGGTCCCACCTTCACCGTTCCCGAGGCGACCATCGTCAAGGAAAGCGCCAAGATCTACGACCTGCAGAACCCCAGCGCCAAGATGTCCAAGACCGGGGAATCACCTAACGGGATCATCCAGCTCCTGGAGGACCCGAAGATCGCGGCCAAGCGCATCAAATCGGCAGTGACGGATGCCGGAACTGAAATCCGGTTTGACCCGGAGGAGAAACCCGGCGTCTCCAACCTGCTCACTATTTACTCTTCCTTGACCGGAAAAACGGTGGCCGAGCTCGAAGCCGAGTACCAGGGCAAGATGTACGGCCATCTTAAAGTGGACCTTGCGGAGGTAATGGTGGACTTCATCACGCCCCTGCGGAACCGCACCAACGAGCTGATGGCGGATCCGGCCGAGCTGGACCGCCTGCTCGCACACGGGGCAGAGCGCGCCCGGGAAATTGCCTCAGTGACCCTCGCCCAGGTGTACGAGCGCATGGGTTTCCTTCCGTCCCTCAGCCTCGCCGGAGTCCACTAGCGCTATGTCCTCCAGCAAAGTCACCGCTAGGGAAGGCACCCGTTCCCCCCGCCGGACGGCGGGGACAGCAGCCAACCCCCACGGAGACCCAGCAGATCGTCGCGTTGCGCCGCATGCCCGCCCATCCCGGACGGAGGACATCAGCGTCGGCGTCATCCTTGGCTTTCCGGCCGACATCGCGGCGGAGCTGCAGCGTTGGCGGGCGTCCTTCGGTGATCCCCTCGCGGACGTGGTTCCGGCCCACATCACCCTGGTGACCACTACCCCTACGAAGGATTGGGAGGCCACCCGCGAGCACGTGAGGGACGTCGCCCGCCGGCAGCGGCCCTTCACCGTCACCATCGCGGGAACGGGAACTTTCCGTCCGGTCTCGCCGGTGGTGTTCATCAACGTTGAGGACGGCTTCGAAGACTGCGTCGACCTGCACGAAAAGCTCCAGCAGGGTCCCCTGCACCGCGAGTTGCCGTTTGCCTACCACCCGCACGTCACCATCGCCCATGATGTGGCCCCGGAAAGCCTCGACGAAGCCGAAACGGTGCTGCGGAACTACAGAGCCACCTTCCCCGTGGTTAGCATGGGACTTTACGAGCACGATGCCAACGGCATCTGGCAGCTACGGGAAGAGCTGGACTTTGGGACCCAAACTGACAACGACGGCGGCGCCTGACTCACGGACCCCGTTGCGGCACCAGGCGAGGCAGCCCGAACGGCAGCCCCTTCCCACAGACCACGCCCACCTGAAGCTCGCGGTCATCCAGAAGCAGATGGCGTGGAACAAGGCACGGAGGGCCGGCAACGGGCCCCTGGCAGGCCTGATGGCCATGGTCCAGTGGCTTCTGGCCCGCCTTAACGCCCTTCGTCCCATGCGCGCCTTCCGGCACTACACACTTCAGCACGGCCCGCTGATGAGCGCCGGCATCGGCTTCAACATGTTCTTCTCCATCACCGGCCTCCTCACCACCGGCTTCTCCATTGCCGGCCTGGTCCTGCGCGGACAGCCGGCACTCCTGGACACGATCATCAGCAGCGTCGCCCAAAGCGCGCCGGGACTCTTGAAGCTAAACGGGGGCAATGGCCTGGTTGACCCCCAGGACCTGCTGAACCCGGACGGTCTCGGCTGGACGGCGCTGATCGGTGCCGTGGTCACGGTCATCACGTCCCTGGGCTGGATCGCCGGCCTCCGGGACGGGCTGCGCGGCGTGCTGGAGCTGCCACCGCTGCTGGTCAACCCCATACTCATGAAACTCCGGGATGCAGGCACGTTGCTGCTACTGGGCGTGGCCCTGGTGATCAGCGCCGGAGCTTCCCTGGTGTTTGGAACCGCCGCCGGCTGGGTTTCCGACTTCCTGCGGCTCGATGATGCTGTTGCCGGTCCGCTGACCACGTCGATCAAGATCGCTGTCCCGCTGGTCCTGAACTGGGCTACCGCGCTCATCATGTTCCGGCTCGCGGGGAGCCTGAAGCTGGAGCGCCGGGCCCTGCTGGAAGGCACCATCCTGGCGGCACTGGGCACCACCACATTGCAGATCTTCAGCACCGAACTGCTGGCCGGGGCAGGGCGCAATCCCATCCTGGCGCCGTTCGCGATCATCATCGGCCTGCTGATCTGGTTCAACCTGGTGAGCCAGGTCTACCTGGTCTCAGCCGGCTGGGCCGCGATTCGGGAGGCGGACCTGCACGGCACCTCCGCCGGCCATGACAAGGGCACGTGGGGTGCCCGCCAGGTGCAGCCCGGGAAGGTGCCCGTGCATCCTGATGCGGGCTTCCCGGCTACTGCCCGGCGTCGAGGTACTGGTCGGCCCAGGCAGCAATGATGCGCGCGGCCCTGGCTGCCTGGCCTTTGCCGGTCAGCAGGTGGTCGCTGCCTTCGAGCGACACAAAGTTCCTTGGATGCCGGGCCGTCTGGAAGATGGTGCTGGCATTTTCGATTCCCACGGTGTTGTCCGTGGGGGAGTGGAGCACCATCAGCGGCTTGTGAAGCTGTTTGATGCAGTCCGTCAGGTCGGCATTCTCCAGGTCTTCCACGAAGTGCTTGCGGATCTCCACCCGCTTTCCGCCGAGGTCCACTTCGGCGCTGCCTTCACTCAGGATCTTGTCCAAAGCCGCGTCGAAGACATGTGCCACGTGCTTCGGTGAAAACGGCGCACCCACGGTAGCGACGGCGTCGAGCTCTGGAATTTCCCGGGCCGCCGCCAGGACCGCGGCGCCGCCGAAGGAATGGCCCACCAACAGGGAAATCGGCTTCCCTTCGCTGCGCATGAACTCCGCGGCCTTCACAGTGTCCGCCACCTTGTGGCTGAAGGAGCCGGCGGACCATTCTCCCGCGGAGCCGCCCAGGCCAAGGTTGTCGAACCGGAGCATGCCAACCCCGCTGTCCGCCAGTGCCTTGCACATCCGGGACGCGGACGGGCTGTCCTTTCCCAGCGTGAAACCGTGGGAGAACACTCCCCAACCCTTGACGGGCCCCTCCGGAACGTCGATGATTCCCGAGAGCATCTCGCCGGTTGAGCCTTCAAAGCTTACTTTTTCGGAGCGGGACACCGCGTCCCCTTTCTGCTGTGCGTCTAAACCTGTAAACAACGACGGCGCCCTCCCCCTAAGTGGGGGACGGCGCCGTCGTCAGCTAAATTCTTTGTCAGATCTTGCGGGCCAGGATGGCCTGCTTGACCTCGGCGATTGCCTGGGTCACCTGGATGCCGCGGGGGCATGCCTCCGAGCAGTTGAAGGTGGTGCGGCAGCGCCACACGCCTTCCTTGTCGTTGAGGATCTCCAGGCGCATGTCGCCGGCATCATCGCGGGAATCGAAGATGAAGCGGTGTGCGTTGACGATCGCGGCGGGGCCGAAGTACTGCCCGTCGGTCCAGAACACGGGGCAGGAGGACGTGCACGCGGCGCAGAGGATGCACTTGGTGGTGTCGTCAAAGCGCTCACGGTCCTCGGCGGACTGGAGGCGTTCCCGGGTGGGCTCGTGGCCCTTGTTGATCAGGAAGGGCATGACTTCGCGGTACGACTGGAAGAAGGGCTCCATGTCCACGATGAGGTCCTTTTCCACCGGCAGGCCCTTGATGGGCTCCACCGTGATGGGCTTGGACGTGTCCAGGTCCTTGAGGAGCGTCTTGCAGGCCAGGCGGTTGCGGCCGTTGATGCGCATGGCATCGGAGCCGCACACACCGTGGGCGCAGGAGCGGCGGAAGGACAGCGTGCCGTCCGTTTCCCACTTGACCTTGTGCAGGGCGTCCAGGACACGGTCCGTGCCGTACATGGTCAGGTGGAAATCGTCCCACGTGGCTTCCTCGGAAACCTCCGGGTTGTACCGCCGGACGCGCAGGTGCACATCGAACGTGGGGATCTCGCCGCCACCGCCGACGCCGGCAGGCAGTTCAATCTTTGAGGCTGGCTCAGCGATTTCAGCGGTCATCTTTAGTACTTCCTCACCATCGGCTCGTAGCGGGTAAAGACGACCGGCTTGGTGGCCAGGCGGATGCCGGCAATTGACTCAGCCGATCCGTCCGCCGGCGCGTGGTCATCCTTGTACGCCATGGAGTGCTTCATGAATTTCTCGTCGTCACGCTCGGGGAAGTCCTCGCGGAAGTGTCCGCCCCGGGATTCCTCACGGTGCAGGGCGGCCACGGTCATGACCTTGGCCAGTTCCAGCAGGAAGCCGAGCTCAACGGCCTCAAGCAGGTCCAGGTTGAAGCGCTTGCCCTTGTCCTGGACGTTGATGCGCCTGTACCGCTCCTCGAAGGAAGCGATGTCGCGGAGGACCTGGTTCAGCGTCTCCGCCGTGCGGAACACCTGCATGTTGGCGTCCATGGTGTCCTGGAGTTCCTTGCGGATCACAGCCACCTTCTCGTCACCGCTGCCGTTGCGGGCTATATCCAGCAGTTCGGTGGTGTACGCCAGCGGGTTCTCGGGCAGTTCCACGAAGTCAGCCGTCTTGGCGTATTCTGCCGCGGCGATGCCGGCACGCTTGCCGAACACATTGATGTCCAGCAGCGAGTTGGTGCCGAGGCGGTTGGAGCCGTGAACGGACACGCACGCAACTTCGCCGGCTGCGTACAGGCCCGGGACCACGGTGTCGTTGTCCTGCAGGACCTCGGTGGTGATGTTGGTGGGAATGCCGCCCATGGCGTAGTGCGCGGTGGGGAACACGGGGACGGGCTCCGTGTACGGCTCCACACCCAGGTAAGTGCGGGCGAACTCGGTGATGTCCGGGAGCTTGGCATCGATGTGCGCGGGCTCGAGGTGCGTAAGGTCCAGGAGGACGTAGTCCTTGTTCGGGCCGCAGCCTCGGCCCTCGCGGACCTCGTTGGCCATGGAGCGTGCCACGATGTCGCGGGGCGCCAGGTCCTTGATGGTGGGGGCGTAACGCTCCATGAAGCGCTCACCCTCGGAGTTGCGCAGGATGGCACCCTCACCGCGGGCAGCCTCGGAAAGGAGGATGCCCAGGCCGGCCAGGCCGGTCGGGTGGAACTGGAAGAACTCCATGTCCTCCAGGGGGATGCCGCGGCGGAAGGCGATGCCCATGCCGTCGCCGGTCAGGGTATGCGCGTTGGAGGTGGTCTTGAAGACCTTGCCTGCGCCGCCGGAGGCGAACACCACGGACTTGGCCTGGAAGACGTGCAGTTCGCCCGAGGCGAGGTCGTAGGAGACGACGCCGGCAACGCGCTTCTGCTTGTAGGGCGTACCGTCCGCGCGGACAGCATCCTCTTCGACCGTCAGCAGGTCCAGGACGTAGTACTCGTTGTAGAACTCAACGTTGTGCTTGACGCAGTTCTGGTAGAGGGTCTGCAGGATCATGTGGCCGGTGCGGTCCGCGGCGTAGCAGGCGCGGCGGACAGGGGCCTTGCCGTGGTCGCGGGTGTGCCCGCCGAACCGGCGCTGGTCAATCCGGCCTTCGGGCGTGCGGTTGAACGGCAGGCCCATCTTTTCGAGGTCAAGCACGGCGTCGATGGCTTCCTTCGCCATGACCTCAGCGGCGTCCTGGTCAACCAGGTAGTCGCCGCCCTTAATGGTGTCGAACGTGTGCCATTCCCAGTTGTCTTCTTCGACGTTGGCAAGGGCCGCACACATGCCACCCTGCGCCGCACCGGTGTGCGAGCGGGTGGGGTAGAGCTTGGTCAGTACTGCTGTGCGCGCGCGCTGACCTGATTCGATCGCGGCGCGCATGCCAGCGCCACCGGCACCGACGATGACGACGTCGTACTTATGGACCTGCATACCAGATGCTCTTTCTCTCAAAATTCGCTATAAAACAACGGGCCGGCGTGGCCTGCGCCGCAAAACAGGGCCCGCGGTTGTACCCGCGGGCCCGGGGCGGTGCCGGTGCTAGGCAGGGCAGAATCCGCCAGGCAGGGGCACGCCGTCGACGACGGGGCAAGGGTCGAAGGTGAAGATCACCAGGGTGCCCAGGACGATGATGACGACGGTGGCCGAGTAGAGGACCGTCTTCAGCCAGCGGCGGGTTGAGTCCTTTTCGGCGTAGTCGTTAATGATGGTGCGGACGCCGTTGGTTCCGTGCAGCATGGCCAGCCACAGCATGGCGAGGTCCCAGAACTGCCAGAACGGGTCGGCCCACTTGCCGGCCACAAAACCGAAGTCGATGGCGTGGATGCCCTCGCCCACCAGGAGGTTCACAAAGAGGTGCCCGAAGATCAGGACCACAAGGACCACGCCGGAGAGCCGCATGAAGAGCCATGCGAGCATCTCGAAGTTGCCCTTGCTCCCGCCGTGACGGCGGTACTGCGGGGCGATCCGCCCGCTGCGCGGACTTTCGATTGTTGCACTCATGGCTTAGTGACCTCCGAGGGCGAGGGACAGGTGGCGGATGGAGAAGGCGACCATGGTGACAAGCCAGAGTGCAAGGACTGCCCACAGCATCTGCCGCTGGTACTTGGCGCCCTTCTTCCAGAAGTCAACCGCGATGATCCGCAGGCCGTTGAAGGCGTGGAAGACAATGGCGGCAACAAGGCCCGTCTCACCCAGGGCCATGAGGGGGTTCTTGTAGGCACCGATCACGGTGGTGTAGGCCTCTGGAGACACGCGCACCAAGGAGGTGTCCAAAACGTGGACCAACAAGAAGAAAAAGATCACTACACCGGTAATGCGGTGTCCTACCCAAGACCACATGCCTTCACGGCCGCGGTACAAGGTGCCAGCTGGTTTTGTCGGCACTGATAAACCTCCCTGCAACACAGCGGCGCTGGCATGAGATCCACGCGGGGGGAACGCCTGCTGCGAGAGCACTCGTAGCTCAGGCCTAAATCTAGGCTTCGCTGACAGCTTATTCAATTTAGGAGTTCCTTGGTGACCAGCAGTTGCGCGGATCCCGCGAAATTTTGAGACAAAGGACACACTCGCCGCGGCCAGTGCCGGGCATGGCTGCCAATTTGCCGTCCGGCAGGGGCCTGAACCGCTTGACGGAGGGTGCATTGCCCGTTCCGCTAAAGTAGGCGGTGATGAGTACAGACAAAGTGACAAGCCCGGCATCACCCCTTGACCGCTTCATCGCGGTGATCCCGGCCGGCGGCGTGGGGACCCGCCTCTGGCCCCTGTCACGCGCCGCAGCTCCCAAATTCCTGCACGACCTCACCGGCTCCGGCAGCACCCTGTTGCGTGCCACCTATGACCGGCTGCACCCGCTTGCCGGAAGCAAGGTGCTGGTGGTTACCGGGAAGGCCCACCGCGATGCGGTGTGCCGCCAGCTTCCGGAACTCGAGGATTCGGATCTCGTCCTCGAGTCCGAGCCAAAGGATTCCGCGGCAGCGATCGGCCTTGCCGCCGCGATCCTCCACGAGCGCGACCCCGACACGATCATGGGTTCCTTCGCTGCGGACCAGGTGATCAGCCCGGACCACCTCTTCCAGGAGGCAGTCCGCGAGGCAATCCACACTGCGGCTGCCGGCAAGATCGTGACCATCGGCATCAAGCCCACCCACCCGTCCACGGGGTTCGGCTACATCCGCTCCGGCCAGGCCCTTCACATCGACGGTGCTCCGAGCGCCCAGGACGTGGTGGAGTTCGTCGAAAAGCCGGACGAGCAAGTGGCCCAGCAGTACGTGGACAGCGGCAACTACGTATGGAACGCCGGCATGTTCGTGGCGCCCGTGGCGCTGCTGCTCAAGCACCTGGAAGCCAACCAGCCCGAACTGTTCGGCGGCCTGCAGGAAATCGCACGGGCCTGGGACACTCCCGAGCGGGACGAGGTCACCGCCCGCGTCTGGCCCACCCTGCCGAAGATCGCCATTGACTACGCGGTGGCCGAGCCTGCCGCCGAAGCCGGGGACGTCGCCGTCGTGCCTGGCTCCTTCCGCTGGGACGACGTCGGCGACTTCGCCTCCGTGGGCCGGCTCAACAGTGCCAAGGAAGTTGACGACGTCACTGTGCTGGGGGAAGGCGCGCGCGTCTTCACGGAAAACTCCAGCGGCGTGGTGGTCACCGACACCAAGCGCGTGATCGCCCTGATCGGAATCCAGGATGTTGTCATCGTGGACACGCCGGACGCGCTGCTGGTGACCACCATGGCCAACTCCCAGCGGGTCAAGGCCGCCGTCGACGCCCTCAAAGCCAGCGGGGATACCGACGTCCTCTGATGTAACGCGGCGACCGTGATGGCCGCTAATGCCGACACTCTCGCTAGAGTGAAACAGTGCGCAATTACACTACTGAAGCCGAGCCCACCGCCCTGGTGGCTCCGTGGCTCGAGCCGCTCCTGCCGGAACTGATCGACTTCCGCAGGGACCTCCACGCACACCCGGAACTCTCCTTCAAGGAATTCCGCACCACGGACAAGCTCGCCGAGCGGCTTGAAGCTGCCGGCCTCACGCCGCGCCGCCTGGAGGGCACCGGCCTCACGGTGGACGTGGGGGAGGGGCCCATTGCCACGGCACTGCGCGGTGACATCGATGCCCTGCCCATCATCGAGGAGACCGGCCTGCCGTTCGCCTCGAAGAACCACGGCGTCACCCACGCCTGCGGCCACGACGTCCACACCACCACCATGCTGGGCATCGCCCTGGTGCTGCACCGGATGCACCAGGACGAGCCGCTCGGCGCCACTGTCCGCATCATCTTCCAGCCGGCTGAGGAAACCATGCCAGGCGGAGCCCATGCCTGCATCGAGCAGGGCGTCCTGGACGGCGTGCCGAGGATCCTGGCCCTGCACTGTGATCCCCGGATCGACGTGGGCAAGATCGGGACGCGCATCGGCGCCATCACCTCAGCCTCCGACACCATCCGGATCGAGCTGTCCGGCCGCGGCGGGCACACGTCCCGGCCGCACCTGACGGAAGAACTGGTCTTTGCGCTGGCACAGATCGCAGTGAGCGTGCCCGCGGTGCTCTCGCGCCGGCTGGATGTCCGCAGCGGGGTGTCCGTGGTGTGGGGGCAGATCTCCGCGGGTTCGGCACCCAACGCCATTCCCGGCACCGGCTACATGGCGGGAACCATGCGGTGCCTGGACCGCGACGCGTGGCACGAGGCCGGCGAACTCTTGGACGAGGTGGTCCACCAGGTGGCCGCGCCCTATGGCGTGGACGTGCGGCTGGAGCACACCAGGGGAGTGCCGCCGGTAGTGAACTCGGAGCATGAGACGGCCATCATCGAAGCGGCCGCACGCGCCGAAATCGGGGAAAGCGCCGTGGTCCTGACCCCGCAGTCCATGGGCGGGGAGGACTTCGCGTGGTTCCTTGCGGAACTTCCCGGAGCCATGATGCGCTTGGGCACCAAGACTCCCGGCGGCGAGGAATACGACCTGCACCGCGGGGACTACATCGTGGACGAGCGGGCCCTGGGCCTGGGCATCCGCGTTCTCACTGCAGCCGCGCTGCGCACCATCCGCGACATCTAATTCCGGGAAGCGGGGTGTGCCCGATTGCGTCGGGCACACCCCCAAGACCACTTCCGTGCCGGCACAAGTAAGTTGTGCACAACTTACTTGTGTACTATCGTTTCTGTCATGACTGACGCACCCCGGCTAAACCACCAGGTCTGCTTTGCGCTCTATTCCGCCTCCCGGGCTGCCACCGCGGTATACCGCCCGGTCCTCGAGGACCTGGGCCTGACCTATCCGCAGTACCTGGTGATGCTGGTGCTGTGGGAAAACGAACCGCGCGGCGTGAAGGAGATCGGCGAGGAGCTCGGACTGGACTCCGGCACCTTGTCGCCGTTGCTGAAGCGGCTGGAAGCCCTTGGCCTGTGTGAGCGGCGCCGGTCTGGCGAGGATGAGCGCCGTGTCGCCATCCATCTCACCTCCGCCGGGCGGAAGCTTAGCGGCAAAGCGGGCGCCATCCCGCAGCGCCTCGCCCAGGCCGCGGGACTTACTGCCGAGGAACTGGATCAGCTGCGCAACACGCTGGACCGGCTGACGGACGCCCTCCACAAGGCGAACTGACAGTTCAGTCAAAAGAACTTATTCAACCCCTACAGGACGGATACCACCCGTGAAACCTCTATACACTGCCGAGGCACTCGCTTCGGGCGAAGGCCGCGACGGCAATGCGCGGACGAACGACGGGAGGCTGGACGTTACCCTGTCCAGCCCCGTGGAGCTGGGCGGAACGGGCCAGGGCACCAATCCCGAGCAGCTCTTCGCGGCGGGCTACGCCGCGTGCTTCCACTCAGCACTCCGATTGGTGGGCCGCAAGGAGCAGGCCGACCTGACGGATTCCGCCGTCGCGGCCAAGGTGCACCTGGGCCAGCTGGACGGCGCCGGGTTCGGACTCGCCGCTGAACTGGAGGTGGCGCTCCCTGCCCTGGACCTGGCAGCCGCCGAGGCGCTGGTGGCCAAGGCTCACGAGATCTGCCCCTACTCCAACGCCACCCGCGGCAACATCAGTGTGGACATCAGGATTCTGGAGTTCGCCGCATGAGCGCCGGAACCTTGCCCGCCAGCACCCGCGAAATCCAACTCGCCTCCCGCCCGGTAGGGCGGCCAACCCCGGATAACTTCCGGCTGGCCGAGTCCCCGCTGCCTGAACTTGGTGACGGACAGGTCCTGGTGCGCAACCTGTTCATCTCCGTGGACCCCTACATGCGCGGCCGCATGAATGACGTGAAGTCCTATTCAGCGCCGTTCGCCCTGGGCAAGGCGCTCGACGGCGGCGCGGTGGGTGAGGTGATCGCGTCCCGTTCCGATGAGCGAAAGGAGGGGGACGTCGTCGTGCATTCACTCGGCTGGCGGGACTATGCGGTGGTGGACGCCGCGGCCGCCACGCCTGCCCGCACCACACTTGCCCCGGCGTCCGCGTTCCTCGGCGCCCTGGGCATGACCGGCCTTACCGCCTATGCCGGGCTGCTCAAGGTTGCCCGGTTCGCTCCGGGAGATGCCGTCTTCGTCTCCGGCGCCGCAGGGGCCGTCGGTTCGCTCGTAGGCCAGATCGCGAAGGCGATGGGCGCTTCCCGCGTCATCGGCTCGGCAGGTTCCCCGGCCAAGGTGGCACGGCTCCTGGAGCTGGGCTTCGACGCCGCCTTCGACTACCACGACGGGCCTGTGCGCGGCCAGCTGGAACAGGCCGCCGGCCCCGGCGGCATTGATGTCTACTTCGACAATGTGGGCGGAGAGCACCTCGAGGCCGCACTGGCCGTCCTCAACGTGGGCGGGCGGGTGGCGATGTGCGGGGCCATAGCCCAATACAACTCCACCGAACCGACGCCTGCGCCCCGCAACCTGATGCTGGCCATCGGCAAGCAGCTCACGCTAAAGGGGTTCCTGGTGGGCGGCCAGCGGCAACACGCCGCGGAATTCGCCGAAAAGATGGCGGGCTGGCTGGCTGACGGCACGGTCCGCTATGACGAGACGATCGTGGACGGGCTGGAAAACGCCCCGCAGGCGTTCATGGACCTCCTGGACGGGGCCAACACCGGAAAGATGCTGGTGCGCCTTTAGCCAGGCGCCGCGACCTGCGGCCGCCATGGCCAACCGATAGGGGTGCCGCTAACAGGCGGTGCCCCTACTGGTTGGTAACAACTTGTAAACAATCTTCGGGATACCCTGCGGCTGTGCTACGGGACGTGGCGCAGGCCACTAAAGTGGGTGCCATCAGTGCGCTCCGGCGCAGTGCTGCGTGCCCTCAGTGACAACAGAATTTCAGTGTAGAAACGGACACTCATTGAATTCGAGCCGTAGCGCCACTCTCTTCATCCTGGAGGAAAATTGAAGAAATCACTGCGTGCAAGTTTCAAGCGCGGTTCAATGGCCGGCGTGGCTACCCTCGGTGCTTCGGCGCTCGTGTTGACCGCCTGTGGCGCAGCCCCGGAAGCCGGAAGCACCTCAACTGCAGGAGTCAGCGACTACACCGGCTGCATCGTTTCCGACTCCGGCGGGTTCGATGACCAGTCCTTCAACCAGTCCTCCTACGAGGGTCTCAAGAAGGCCGAGAAGGACCTGGGCATCAAGGTCAACCAGGTGGAGTCAAAGACCAACAACGACTTCGAACCCAACCTCAGGGCGATGGTTACGGCCGGCTGCGACCTCACCGTCACCGTGGGCTTCCTGCTCGGCGACGCCACCAAGGCGCAGGCAACGGCCAACCCGGACAGCCACTTCGCCATCATCGACTTCGGCTACGCGACGCCCATCAGCAACGTCAAGCCGATCATCTACGACACCGCCCAGGCAGCCTTCCTTGCCGGCTACCTCGCTGCAGGGACCACCAAGACCGGAACGGTTGCCACCTTCGGCGGCATCAAGCTTCCCACCGTCACCATCTTCATGGACGGCTATGCGGACGGCGTGAAGTACTACAACGAAAAGAAGGGCAAGGACGTCAAGCTCCTTGGCTGGAACAAGGAAGCCCAGGACGGCAGCTTCACCGGTGACTTCGAGAAGCAGGACGTCGGCAAGCAGCTCACCCAGAACTTCCTGGACCAGGGCGCGGACATCGTGATGCCCGTGGCCGGTCCGGTAGGCAAGGGTGCAGGCTCTGCGCTCAAGGAGGCCAAGGCAGCAGGCAAGGACGTCAAGCTGATCTGGGTGGACTCCGACGGGTTCCTGACGGCACCTGACTACAAGGACATCATGCTGTCCTCGGTCATGAAGCAGATGGGCGACGCCGTGGAGGCAGTCGTCAAGGAGGACAAGGAAGGCAAGTTCAGCAACACGCCGTACGTTGGCACCCTGGCCAACGAGGGCGTCCAGCTGGCCCCGTTCCACGACCTCGACTCCCAGGTCCCGGCCGAACTGAAGTCCGAGCTGGACCAGATCAAGAAGGACATCATCGACGGGAAACTGAAGGTCGAGTCCGCGGCAAGCCCCAAGGCCTGACCCCGCCTGAGCGCCACCCCCGGCCGGTAACCGACTGGCCGGGCGGTGGCGCTTTTTTGCTGGCTGCCCCCACCTGGCCGCAGCCTGCCTTTCCCATGACTGCACCCACTAGGCTTGGTGCTGCAGCCACATATCCCGTCCGGTCGATCACTGGACGCTTCGAGATTGGTCAGAGTTTTGAAACTTGAACTCCGAGGGATCACAAAACGCTTTGGCACCCTGGTGGCGAACGACCACATCAACGTGGTGGTGGAATCCGGACAGATCCACTGCCTGCTGGGTGAGAACGGGGCCGGAAAATCCACCCTCATGAATGTGCTGTACGGGCTCTACGAACCGTCTGAGGGCGAGATCCTGGTTGACGGCACGCCAGTTTCCTTCCGCGGACCGGGAGACGCCATGGCGGCGGGCATCGGGATGGTGCACCAGCACTTCATGCTGGTTCCCGTCTTCACGGTCGCCGAGAACGTGGCGTTGGGCGCCGAGCCCACCAAGGCCGCGGGCTTCCTCAACCTTGACGAAACGCGCCGCCGGATCAAGGAGATCTCGGACCAGTACGGCTTCGACGTGGACCCGGACGCGCTGGTGGAGGACCTGCCGGTGGGCGTCCAGCAGCGGGTGGAAATCATCAAGGCGCTGGTCCGCAATGCCAGGGTCCTCATCCTGGACGAACCCACCGCCGTCCTGACACCGCAGGAAACGGACGAACTGCTGGACATCATGCGCCAGCTCAAGTCCGGCGGAACGTCCATCGTCTTCATATCCCACAAGCTGCGGGAAGTGAAAGCAGTCTCGGACACCATTACGGTGATCCGCCGCGGCAAGGTGGTGGGGACGGCTGACCCCGCTGCGTCCACTACCGAACTGGCCTCCATGATGGTGGGCCGTGCCGTCAACCTCAAACTGGATAAAGCACCGGCCCGGCCGAAGGAAAAGACGTTCGAGGTCCGGGACCTTACCGTCATCGCTCCCAACGGCCAGCACGTCGTGGACGGCCTGAGTTTTGAGATAGCCAGGGGAGAGATCCTTGCAATTGCCGGCGTCCAGGGGAACGGCCAAACCGAGCTGACGGAGGCGATCCTCGGCCTGCAGGAGCGGGTCCACGGCTCCATCCTGCTGGACGGGCAGGAGCTCGTGGGCCGCAGCGTCAAAGAGGTCCTGAACGCAGGAGTGGGCTTCGTGCCCGAGGACCGTTCCGTTGACGGCCTTATCGGCACTTTTTCGATTGCCGAGAACCTGATCCTGGACCGGTACGATCAGGCCCCCTTCGCAAAGGGCATCAGCATGAGCCCTGCCAAGGTGCTGGAAAACGCAACTTCCCGGATCGAAGAGTTTGACGTCCGGACCCCTTCAGGAGCCCTTGCCGCCGGAACGCTTTCCGGCGGCAACCAGCAGAAGGTGGTGATGGCCCGCGAGCTGTCCCGTCCGCTGCGCCTGTTCATCGCCTCCCAGCCCACCCGCGGCGTGGACGTGGGGTCCATCGAATTCCTGCACAAGCGGATCGTGGCTGAACGCGACCAGGGCACGCCCGTCATGATCGTCTCCACCGAACTTGACGAAGTGATGGAACTGGCCGACAGGATCGCCGTGCTCTACAAGGGCAAACTGGTGGGCGTGGTTCCGGCCGGAACCAGCCGCGACGTCCTGGGCCTCATGATGGCGGGCATCCCGCCGGAGGAACACACGTCCACGACAGGCAGTGAACAGGGTCCCGCCGCCACCACGGCTTCCGTATCCGACGCCGAAGGAGGCGACCATGTCTGACACGCATCCCCCCAAGCACGCGGCCGGCGAGCCTGGCCCCGAGGCGCAGGAGTCCGCCGTCCCGGACGAGCGGACGGCCGCCGTCGTGGCCGTTGATACTGCCGGCGGGGTCATGGAACCATCCGCCGTTCCGGCCACCGCCCAAAGCGGAAAGATCCCCGGCGGTCCCGACACCCTGCTGCGCAAAATCTTCACCGGCAGCGGCATGGTCTCCGTCCTGGCGGTCCTGCTGGCCCTCATCATCGGCGGGCTGCTGATCGCCAGCACCGACAAGCAGGTGGCCACCACCTCCACGTACTTCTTCGCACGGCCCACTGACTTCCTGTCCGCCGTCTGGAACGCGGCCACGCGTTCCTACATCGCCCTGTTCCAGGGTTCGGTCTTCAACCCCCGCGGCAACAGCGTTGCGGCCCAGTTCGCGCCGTTCATGGAGACCCTCACCATCGCCACCCCGCTCATCACGGCCGGCCTGGGCGTAGCGCTGGCCTTCCGCGCGGGGCTGTTCAACATCGGCGCCCAGGGCCAGATCATCGTGGCCGGCATCCTGGCCGCCTGGGTGGGTTTCGCGCTCGACCTTCCCGTGGGCCTGCACCTGCTCCTGGTCCTGGCGGCAGGCATCATCGGCGGCGCCTTCTGGGGCGGGCTCGTCGGCCTCCTCAAGGCCCGCACGGGGGCCCACGAAGTCATCCTGACCATCATGTTCAACTACATCGCGCTCTACTTCCTGCGGTACCTGCTGAACACTCCGGCGTTCCAGCGGCCGGGGGAGTCGAACCCCATCTCGCCCATCCTGGACCCTACCGCTGTCTACCCGCAGATCTTCGGCACCCAGTACCGGCTCCACCTCGGCTTCCTCCTGGCCATAGCCACCACTGTCCTGGTCTGGTGGCTCCTCAACCGCTCCACCGTGGGCTTCGAATTCCGCGCAGTCGGCGCAAACCCCAAGGCGGCGCAGACAGCGGGCATCAACGTATCCCGCTCCACCATCCTGGTGATGGCACTCGCCGGAGGGCTGGCGGGCATGTCCGGCGTCGCCCAGGTGGCGGGCACGGAGAAGGTCCTTACCGACGGCGTTGCCGCCACCTATGGCTTCGACGCCATCACAGTGGCCCTGCTGGGGCGTTCGACGCCGTGGGGCACCTTCGCAGCCGGCCTGCTGTTCGGCGCCTTCCGGGCCGGGGCGGTCCAGATGCAGATCCAGACCGGCACGCCCATCGACATCGTCCTGGTGGTCCAGTCCCTGATCGTGCTCTTCATTGCAGCACCACCCCTCGTCAGGGCCGTATTCGGCCTCAACCCGCGGCGCAGGAAGCCGGCCAAAGCCGGCAAGTCCCGTAAGGCAGCAACCACCGGAGGTGCAGCATGAGCACAACAGTTTCCTCGCCCCGCTCCGGAAAACCGCAGCCGGAGGACGCCTCAGCGAAGGCAGGTTCCGCCCTCTCCAGCAAACCCGTCAGCTGGCGGACGCCGGCGATGCTCACGGCCTTCGGCCTGATCGCCCTGGTGTTCTTCGGCCTGATGGCCCCCAACCAGACGGCCAGCTTCGGCATCTCCACAGGGGAAGACTTCTTCCAGCTGCCGGCCCTGGCGGTCAACGCGGCTGCCGGCGGCATCGTGCTGTCCGTCCTCCTGCTGGGGCTCGCCGCCTATGCGGTGTACCTCAAGACCAAGGACATGCCGGCCCCGGGCTGGCTGACGGTGACCTTCATCGTCCTGTTTACGGCCGCCTTCCTCATCTGGGTGGTGGGCGGCGCCCGCACCCCGAACATTTCGCTGGCCGGCCTCATCGCCGGCTCGGTGACCCTCGCCGTTCCGCTGGTGTTCGGATCACTGTCCGGCGTCCTCTGCGAACGGGTGGGCGTGGTAAACATCGCCATTGAGGGCCAACTGCTGGGCGGTGCGTTCACCGCCGCCATTGTGGCCAGCATGACGCAGAACCCCTTCATCGGGCTGCTGGCTGCTGCCGTGGCCGGTGCAGTGGTGTCCATGGTGCTGGCACTCTTCAGCATCAAGTACCTGGTGAACCAGATCATCGTCGGCGTGGTCCTGAATGTGCTGGTTTCGGGTGTGACCGGGTTTCTGTTCAGCACGGTGATGCAGGCCAACAAGGCGCAGTTCAACTCGCCCCCGGGGCTGGACATCATCGAAATCCCCGTCCTGTCCAGCATCCCCGTGATCGGCCCCATCCTCTTCCGGCAGTCCCTGGTGGGCTACCTCATGTACATCGCCGTCCTGGTGGTCTGGGTGGGCCTGTTCAAGACACGTTGGGGCCTCCGGGTGCGCGCCGTGGGCGAACACCCGCAGGCCGCGGACACCCTGGGCATCAACGTGAATGCCACCCGGTTCTGGAACGTCACCCTTGGCGGCGCCGTGGCCGGCATCGGCGGCTCCTTCTTCACCCTGGTGGCCATCGACAGCTTCACCAAGGAGATCTCCGGCGGCCGCGGCTTCATCGCCCTGGCGGCCCTGATCTTTGGCCGGTGGAACCCGATCGGAGCCTTCTTCGCAGCGCTCCTGTTCGGTTTCGCGGACAACCTCCAGAGCATCGTCACGATCATCGGCACACCCGTTCCAAGCCAGTTCATGGCCATGCTCCCGTACCTGGTGACGGTCCTCGCAGTGGCCGGGCTGGTGGGCAAATCCCGGGGACCGGCGGCCAGCGGCATCCCCTATGTCAAGGGCTGACGTCGTGGACAGCACTGCGGGCGCCGCGCGGCCGGTTGACTGGGCCGCGCTGGAGGCATCCGCCGTCGCCGCCATGCGCCACGCCTACGTTCCCTACTCGAAGTTCCCGGTGGGAGCGGCGGCACTGACCCACGACGGCCGTATTGTCAGCGGCTGCAATGTAGAGAACGCCAGCTACGGCCTTACCCTCTGCGCCGAGTGCGCGCTGGTGGGCAACCTGCACATGACCGGCGGCGGGCTGCTCCGCGCCTTCTACTGCGTGGACGGCAGCGGCAACATCCTCATGCCCTGTGGACGCTGCCGCCAGCTGCTGTACGAGTTCCGCGCCCCGGACATGGAGCTCATGACGACCCAAGGCATCAAGTCCATGGACCAGGTGTTGCCTGACGCCTTCGGTCCCGAACACCTGAAGGAAACATAATGACTGACAAGGTGACAGAGACCCGCGCAGTGGACAACATTGCCGAACCCTTCGACGCCGTCGACATCATCCGCGTAAAGCGGGACAAGGGCACCCTCAGCCCGGAACAGATCGACTGGACCATCGATGCCTACACCCGCGGCGCCATCGCGGACGAACAGATGGCAGCCCTGAACATGGCCATCCTGCTCAACGGCATGGACCGCACCGAGATCGCCCGGTGGACCGCTGCGATGATCGCGTCCGGCGAACGCATGGACTTCTCCAGCCTTCGCCGGCCTGACGGCGGCCTGAAGTACACGTCTGACAAGCATTCCACGGGGGGCGTGGGGGACAAGATCACCCTGCCGCTCGCGCCGTTGGTTGCGGTTTTCGGGGTCGCCGTACCGCAGCTCTCCGGCCGGGGCCTTGGCCACACCGGCGGCACCCTGGACAAGCTTGAATCCATCCCTGGCTGGCGTGCCTCCCTCAGCAATGAGGAAATCCTGGCCCAGCTCCAGGACGTGGGCGCGGTGATCTGCGCCGCCGGCGCCGGCCTGGCCCCGGCGGACCGGAAGCTGTACGCACTGCGGGACGTCACGGGCACGGTTGAAGCCATTCCCTTGATTGCCTCCTCCATCATGAGCAAGAAAATCGCGGAAGGGACCGGCTCCCTGGTCCTGGACGTGAAGGTGGGCAGCGGCGCCTTCATGAAGGATGAGGCCAGGGCCCGGGAGCTTGCCGAGACCATGGTGGCGCTGGGCAAGGACGCAGGAGTGAACACCGTGGCACTGCTCACCAACATGGATACCCCGCTGGGACTGACCGCGGGCAACGCCATCGAGGTCGAAGAATCCTTGGAGGTGCTTGCCGGCGGCGGCCCGGAGGACGTGGTGGAGCTGACCGTCAGGCTCGCCGAGGAAATGCTGGCCTCGGCGGGAGTGAACGACGCAGATCCGGCCGCCGCCCTCAAGGACGGCCGCGCCATGGATGTCTGGAACCGCATGATCGAAGCCCAGGGCGGCGATCCGCGGGCCAAGCTTCCGGCGGCCCGGGAGTCCGAGGTGGTCTACGCCCCGGCGGACGGCGTGCTCGTGGAACTTGATGCCCTGGCCGTCGGTGTTGCAGCCTGGCGCCTGGGCGCCGGCCGTGCCCGCAAGGAGGACGCCGTGCAGGCCGGTGCCGGGGTCCGGATGCACGCCAAGCCCGGCGCCGTGGTCCGGGCCGGCGAGCCCCTGATGACGCTGCTCACGGACACCCCGGAACGGTTCGCGCGGGCGAAGGAAGCGCTGGAGCACGCAGTGGTCATTGCGCCCGAGGGATCGCGGCCGGCGCAGCGGCTGATCATCGACCGAATAGCATAGGGATCCATGCAGGCCATCAATGACTTCATCCTCGCCGCAGCCGGGCAGCCTTGGGTGCTGGTCCTGGTGCTGGCCTGCTGCGTCATTGACGGCTTCTTTCCGCCCATCCCCAGCGAGTCGGTGGTGGTGGGCCTCGCCGCCGTTGCCGCCACCGCGGACGTCCCCAACCCCTGGGTCCTGATGCTGGTGGCTGCACTGGGGGCATTCTCGGGGGACAACATTGCCTATCTGATCGGCCGCAAGGTGGGCACCAGGAGATGGGGGTGGATGCGTAACCCCCGGATGCAGAGCGCCTTCCGGTGGGCGGGCAGGGAACTGCGGAAGCGTCCGGCCTCGCTCATCCTCGTGGCGAGGTTCGTTCCGATCGGGAGGGTGGCAGTGAACCTGACAGCGGGCTTCACGCATTATCCCCACGTGCGTTTCATCGGCCTCACCGTTCTGTCCGCGACCCTCTGGGCCGGCTACTCCGTGGGGATCGGGCTGTTTTTCGGGCAGTGGTTCGAGGACAACCACCTTTTGGGCGCCGCCATCGCCATCATCTGCGCCGTGGCGCTGGGGATCCTCGTGGACCTGGGCATCAACCGCCTCCGTCGCCGACCTCCGATGGTGGAACGGATGAAGGAACCGGAAGCGTAGTTGAAGCGTTGTTCCAGGAAGGCCAGGGCGTAGCGAATCGCGCCTTGGCCATGGGACACTTAGGAACGATTTCCGCTTTGGCTGCGCCACTTACGGCTATGCCATTTTGCATAGGAGCAAGACCCGCGTGGAGTTTATTAATGAGGCCGTGCTCCATGCAGCTGGTCAGTGGTGGATTTACCCGATACTGCTCGTGTTCTTCTTCGTTGACGGCTTCGCGATGGTGGTCCCCAGCGAGACCCTGATCGTGGCACTGGCGGCCTTTTCCCGGCACAGCGGGGAGCCCAATCTTTGGATCCTCGGCCTGACAGCCCTGGTTGGGGCCATTGCCGGGGACAATATGGCGTTTATGCTCGGACGGCGGATTGGCCTGGACCGGTGGAAGTGGATGCGCCGCCCCAAGGTCCAGAAAGCCTTCGGCTGGGCCCGCTACGAGCTCGAAAAGCGCGGCGCCGTGCTGATCTTTACTGCCCGCTACATTCCGTGGGGCCGGGTGGCCGTCAACTACGTGGCCGGCAGCACGGGCTTCGCCCACCGGCGCTTCTTCCTGCTGGATGCCTTCGCCTGCATCACGTGGGTGGGCTATTCGATTGGCATCGGCCTGCTGGCCAGTTCGTTCCCCTGGCTCCACCACAATCCGCTGCTCAGCGCGGGCATAGCCGTGGTCTTCGCCATCGTGCTCGGCATCCTCATCGACCACGTCCTGCGCTGGTGGCACAAGCACCTTGCCCGCAACGACGCCGAAGAGGTTGATGAGTGGCTTGACGGCGGTCCCTCCGGCGCCCGGGGCCCCGGTAACGGCAGCTCGGCCATCCTCGCTCCTGCGGCCCGGGACGGCAAGCCAGCCGCTAATTAGCGGCTGGCTTTGAACTCCCGCCCACCCTAAGGTGGGAAGGTGACTGAGCCCATTGTTGACGCTGCCCCTGCCATCGATTTCGACCTGAAGAACCTGCCGAAGGTCTCCCTCCACGACCACCTGGACGGAGGACTGCGTCCGGCCACCATCATCGAACTGGCCGAGGCCGTTGGCCACACGCTGCCTTCCACCGATCCCGTGGCGCTGGGCGAATGGTTCCGGGAGTCCGCCAACTCCGGCTCGCTGGTCCGCTACCTGGAAACGTTTGACCACACCGTTGCCGTCATGCAGACCCACGAAGGCCTGTTCCGGGTGGCCAAGGAGTTCGTTGAGGACCTCGCTGACGACGGCGTGGTGTACGGCGAAGTCCGGTGGGCGCCCGAGCAGCACCTCCAGAAGGGCCTCACGCTGGACCAGGCGGTGGAGGCCGTGCAGGAAGGACTCGAAGCCGGCGTCGAAGCCGTAGGGGAGAGCGGACGCGAGATCCAGGTGGGCCAGCTCATCACCGCCATGCGCCACGCGGACCGCGGGCAGGAGATCGCTGAACTCGCCGTCCGCCACCGCAACAAGGGCGTAGTCGGCTTCGACATCGCCGGAGCCGAGGACGGCTTCCTGCCTTCCCGTTTCCGGGACGCCTTCACCTACCTGGCCCAGCAGAACTTCCCGGCCACCGTGCACGCCGGCGAGGCCGCCGGGCTGGACAGCATCCAGTCCGCCCTGGTGGACGGCCGCGCCCTGCGGCTGGGACACGGCGTCCGGATTGCCGAGGACATCATGGTGGAGTTCGACGACGATGCAGAGGACACGATTGGCCTGGTCACCCTGGGCGACCTCTCCAGCTGGATCCGCGACCGCGGCATCGCCCTGGAAATCTGCCCCTCCTCCAACCTCCAGACCGGTGCGATCGCCGGGTTCGGCGAGGGCATCGAAAGCCATCCCCTGGACATGCTCTACCAGCTCGGCTTCAACGTCACCATCAACACCGACAACCGGCTGATGAGCGGTGTCACCCTGACCGACGAGTTCGAACTGCTGGTGGAAACCTTCGACTACGACCTCGATGACCTGCTGGAGCTGACGCTCAACGCGGCCGAGGCTGCCTTCCTGCCGCTCGAGGAGAAGGAAGCCCTGGTGGAGTACATCAACGACACCTACGCGAACCTTGGCTGAAACTCCCGCCGAAGGACTGGTGGCGGTCATAGCGCAACTGCGGGAACACTGCCCGTGGATGGGCGCCCTGACGCACGCCTCCCTGGTGGAATACCTGCTGGAAGAGGCGTTCGAGGTGGCCGAGACCATCGAGGCCAGCGTGCCGGCGGAGAAGGATTTCGACGTCGAGCTCCAGGGCGAGCTGGGCGACGTCCTGCTTCAGGTGGTCCTGCATGCCCGCCTCGCTGAGGAACGCGGCGCCTTCACGTTCGACGACGTCGCGCGCGGCCTGGGTGCCAAGATGGTCCGCCGCAACCCGCACGTGTTCCGCCCGGACGGCTCACTGCAGGACAGCTTTCCCGCAACGGTCGAGGAGATCGTGCAGAAGTGGGATGCGGTGAAGCGGGCGGAGCGGCCGGAGCGGCAGGATCCGTTCGAAGGGATCCCGCTGGCCCTGCCGGCGCTCGCGAGGGCGCAGAAGTCCATCGACCGCGCGGCAAGGGCAGGCGTCGAACTGCCTGCACAGGCTCCCATCCCGGAAACGGAAGAAGAACTCGGCGAGCTGCTGCTCGCCGTCGTACGCGCCGCACACGCCAACGGATTCGACGCTGAGCGCGCCCTCCGCGGCGCCGTGCGGAACTACCAGCAGCACGTCCCGCAGCAGCACCAACAAAGTTAGCCGCACCATCATGACGTCCGGGGGTGGATAGTTTTCCGTAACCCGGACCACTCTCGACTACGCTGGTCTGTGACGAGTACGTCGAGTCTTTCTGCAAGATCCCCCCGTTAATCGCCCATAAGGAGCAAAATTCATGGCGCTTATCGATGCCATCCACGCCCGCGAGATCCTCGATTCCCGTGGCAACCCGACCGTAGAAGTTGAGGTACTGCTCTCCGACGGCCAGATCGGCCGCGCCGCAGTTCCCTCCGGTGCTTCCACCGGTGAGCACGAGGCTGTTGAACTGCGCGACGGCGACAAGGGCCGTTACCTCGGCAAGGGCGTCCAGAAGGCCGTGGACGCGATCATCGACCAGATCGCTCCGGCCCTGACCGGCTTCGACGCCACCGACCAGCGCAGCATCGACCAGGCCATGCTGGACCTGGACGGTACCCCGAACAAGGGCAAGCTGGGCGCCAACGCCATCCTGGGCGTTTCCCTGGCCGTTGCCAACGCAGCCGCCGCCTCCGCGGACCTGCCCCTCTACAAGTACCTCGGCGGACCGAACGCGCACGTCCTGCCCGTGCCGCTCATGAACATCCTCAACGGCGGCTCCCACGCGGATTCCGACGTCGATATCCAGGAATTCATGGTTGTGCCGCTGGGTGCCGAAACCTTCTCCGAGGGCCTCCGCTGGGGCGTTGAGGTCTACCACGCGCTCAAGTCCGTCCTGAAGGAAAAGGGCCTCGCTACCGGCCTGGGCGACGAAGGCGGCTTCGCGCCGAACCTGCCGTCCAACCGTGCAGCACTGGACCTGATCCAGGAAGCCATCAAGAACGCCGGCTACACCCCGGGCAAGGACATCGCGCTGGCCCTGGACGTGGCCTCCTCGGAGTTCTTCACCGACGGCGCCTACCAGTTCGAAGGCAAGTCCCTGACCTCCGCCGAGATGAGCGCCTACTACGCCGAACTCGTGGCGGACTACCCGCTGGTCTCCATCGAGGACCCGCTGGACGAGAACGACTGGGACGGCTGGAAGACCCTCACCGACTCCATCGGCGACAAGGTGCAGCTGGTGGGCGACGACCTCTTCGTCACCAACCCCTCCATCCTGCAGCGCGGCATCGACACCAAGACCGCCAACTCTCTCCTGGTGAAGGTCAACCAGATCGGTTCCCTGACCGAGACGCTCGACGCCGTCAGCCTGGCCCAGCGTGCCGGCTACACCACCATTACCTCGCACCGCTCCGGCGAAACCGAGGACACCACCATCGCCGACATCTCGGTGGCCACCAACGCCGGCCAGATCAAGACCGGCGCCCCCGCCCGCTCCGAGCGCGTGGCCAAGTACAACCAGCTGCTGCGCATCGAAGAGGAACTCGACGACGCCGCCCGCTACGCAGGCCGCAGCGCGTTCCCGCGTTTCAAGGGCTAGTAGCCGCGTAAAGCAAACAACGGTGGCTATGGTTGAAAGACCATAGCCACCGTTGCTGTTTCGGCAGCATTTGTTTCAGCCCAGATAGTGGCGGCCCAGGCAGGCTGCGCGTTTCAGGAGTGTCATGGCTACCCGCCGTCCCAAAGTTCCCAAGGTCGCCCCATCCCGCGCCGCAAAGGAAGCCCCCGAGGGCGCGGACGTCATCCTCGCGGACTTCGGCCCGGGCAAGGACACGACGGCAGGAGACGCGGCCGGCGCACAACCGGCCGGCACCGCAGCCGGGCGCCGGGACCAGGCCTCCCGCAAGGGGCCTGAACAGGCCCGCCGCAAGGGCAGCAGCGCCACCGACGGCAAGGCAGGCCCGGCGGCTCCCGCAGACGACGAAGACCAGCAGCCGGTACCGGCCAAGGCGTTCTCCGGGCGGATGCTGGCGCTGGCCGTGGTGATGATTGCCATCACCATCATGCTTGCGCCCACAGTGAAGATCTTCTTCGACAAGAAGGCCGAGATTGACGCGCTGAATGCCGATATTGCCGCCCGCCAGGCGGAAGGCGACACCCTGCGGCAGCAGGTGTCCCGCTGGCAGGACCCCAACTACGTGAAGCAGCAGGCCCGCGACCGCATTAACATGGTTATGCCGGGAGAAACCGGCTACTGGGTCTTCGGCAGCGATCTGCCGGCCGGAGAAACCAGCAGCCAGGCCGGTGCAGCAACACAAGACCCCGCCGATCTGCCGTGGGTGGATTCCCTGTGGGAGTCCATCACGCGCGCGGCTACAGACTGAACCGCAACAGGAAGGACGGCCCGCCACAGTGGAACACAACACGGCAGCCGCCCGGGACGAATCCCGCCAACCATCAGCGCACGATCTTGAAGTCCTGAGCCGCCAGCTGGGACGGCCGATCCGTGATGTGGTGGAAATTCCTGCCCGCTGCGTCTGCGGCAATCCGCTCGTGGCCGCCACGGCTCCCCGGCTCAGCAACGGGACTCCGTTTCCCACCACCTTTTACCTGACACACCCGGTCATCACCTCAGCGGTGTCGCGGCTCGAAGCCGCAGGCGTCATGAACGAGATGAATGAGCAGCTGGCCGGTGATGAAGAACTGTCCGCGGCCTACCGCGCAGCACACGAAGACTACCTCGCGGCCCGCGACGCCATCGGGGAGCGGTCCGGCATCGGGGCTGTCCCCGAGATTGACGGTATCTCCGCCGGAGGCATGCCCACGCGCGTCAAATGCCTGCACGTCCTGGTGGGGCACTCCCTGGCCGCCGGGCCCGGGGTCAACCCGCTCGGGGACCAGGCGCTGGCCGGCATCACCGAATGGTGGACCGCGGACAGGTGCTACTGCGACGGCGCCTGGGACACCACGGGCGAGGCACCGTCCAGGGACCTGAGCCGCCACGGGCCGCAGGGTTTGCCGGACATCGTGGGCCGGCCGGCCCCGGTGCGGAAATCCGCCGACACGGCTGGAGCCGCGGAGTGACACGCGTTGCGGCCATTGACTGCGGCACCAACTCCATCCGCCTCCTGATTGCCGACGTTGAACGGACCAACGGCACCACCTCGCTCAAGGACGTGGTGCGGGAAATGCGCGTGGTGCGGCTGGGCCAGGGGGTGGACGCAACGGGCGAGCTGGCACCGGAGGCGCTGGAGCGCACGTTTGCGGCAACCGCTGACTATGCTGCGCTCATCCGCGACCACGGCGCCGCCAGGGTCCGTTTTGTTGCAACCTCGGCCAGCCGCGACGCACGCAACCGGCAGGTCTTCGTGGACGGGATCCGCGACCTGCTTGGCGTGGAGCCCGAAGTGATCTCCGGCGACGAGGAAGCCGCCTTGTCCTTCGCCGGAGCCAGCAGCGTGCTGCCCATCCTGGACGGGCACGAGGTGCTGGTGGTGGACCTGGGCGGCGGCAGCACCGAGTTCGTCCTGGGTACGGCTGCCGGGGTCACGGCCGCAAAGTCCGTGGATATCGGTTGCGTCCGCCTTACTGAGCGGCACCTCCAGGACGATCCCCCCACTGCCCAACAGATAGCGGACGCCGAAGCGGACGTGGACGCAGTCATCGCCCGCGCCCGCCGCGACGTGCCGCTGGAACGCGCCACCGCCGTCGTCGGTGTTGCCGGGTCCATCACCACCATCACCGCACACGCGCTCGGACTGGCCGAGTACTCGCCGGCTGCAATCCACGGCACCGAACTGCCCCTGGAAACCGTCCGGGCGGCCTCCACCGGCCTTCTGGAGATGACCAGGTCGGAGCGGGCCGCGCTGCCCTACATGCACCCCGGGCGGGTCGACGTGATCGGTGCCGGAGGGCTGGTGTGGCGGCGCATCCTGGAACAGCTGGGGGAGCTGACCGGCGGCCGCGTCGCCACAGCTACCGCCAGTGAGCACGACATCCTCGACGGCATCGCCCTGAGCATCGGCTGAACGGATGCACTACTTCATTCCACGGGCAACGCCCCCGCTTCGCCGTGCCGCCGCAGCGCTGCTTGCCCTGCTCCTGGCTGCCTGCTGCCTGGGTACCGGCCTTTTCGCCGCTCCCGCAGCGCACGCGGACGAATGGCGGGACAAGCAGTACTGGCTTCCTGAGTCCGGCATCACCAAGGCCTGGGAAGTTTCCAAGGGTGCGGGGGTCAAGGTGGCCATCATCGACAGCGGCATTGACGCGCAGCACCCTGACCTGAAGGGCGCCGTGATCGGCGGCTACGACGCCTCCGGCTCGGGCCAGCCGGACGGACAGAAAAGCGTGGGCGTGAAGCCGGAACACGGCACCCTGGTGGCCACGATGCTTGCCGGACGCGGACACCAGCCGGCCAGTGCCAGCCCCAGCCCGGCGCCCGGCCCGGCCGGCCTGCCCCCGGAAGGAATCGTAGGCGTGGCACCCGAGGCGCAGCTCCTCTCCGTCTCCACGTGGCTGGGTTCCACCAACCCCTCCGGCAAGAGCGACCAGGACCAGATCCCGGAAGCTGTCCGCTGGGCGGTGGACAACGGGGCAAAGGTCATCAATATCTCGCTCGGCAGCACTACTCCGCAGTGGCCCCAGAGCTGGGATGCGGCGTTCCTTTACGCCGA
This sequence comes from Pseudarthrobacter sp. GA104, assembly GCF_009741265.1. Classification (GTDB taxonomy): domain Bacteria; phylum Actinomycetota; class Actinomycetes; order Actinomycetales; family Micrococcaceae; genus Arthrobacter. The sequence goes on along the minus strand of NZ_WOWL01000001.1, from coordinate 902,141 downwards.
GCAGAAGGACGTGGTCATCGTTGCGGCTGCCGGAAACCGGGTGGGCGGCAACATCCAGGTGGGGGCTCCGGCCACCATCCCCGGCGTCCTCACGGTCGCCGGCCTGGACCGCAAAGGCGTGGCCAGCGTTGACGCCTCCTCCCAGGGCATCAGTATCGGCGTGGCCGCCCCGGCGGAGAACCTGCTGGGCGGCCTTCCGGGCGGTGGCTACGCCGAATGGGCCGGAACGTCCGGCAGTGCCCCCATTGTTTCCGGCGTGGCGGCACTGATCCGCTCCAAGTGGCCGGCCATGAGCGCAGAGCAGGTGATCAACAGGATTGTGTCCACGGCCAAGGATGCCGGGGCGCCAGGGAAGGATCCGCTGTACGGCTTTGGCGTGCTGAACGCCGAGGCGGCGCTGAAGGACGATGTCCCGGAAGTCACCGGCAACCCGCTGGGGTCCATCGCCGAATGGATCAGGGTCCACCGCAGGGGAAACCTGGCTTCTCCCGCGCCGCTGCCCACCACCGACGTTCCCAGCGCAGTCCCCACGCTGCCCGAAGCAACGGTGCCTGCAGCTGAGGCGCCCTCGAAGCGTGACAGTGCCATCGGCGCCGCCGTCGTCATTGGCTTTGCCGTGCTGTTCGTGGCGATCATCGCGGCCGCCGCGGTCCAGCTGCGCCGGGCCGCCAGGAACCCCGCCCTGCTCAGTGAAGAAGCGGAAACGGGGGCTGTCCAAAGGGTGGAATCCCGCGGAAAACCTGAGATTACGGGCCGAACTCCCAGTTAGTGAAGATTTTCACAAACTGTTGTATTCTTAAACCCATGGCAACCACCCCAGAGCTCCAGGACCGTCCCAGGGTACTCGTCGTCGGCGGCGGGTACGTCGGCCTGTACGTAGCACTCAAACTGCAGAAGAAGATCGCGAATGCCGGTGGCATCGTCACCCTCGTGGATCCACTGCCCTACATGACCTACCAGCCCTTCCTCCCTGAGGTAGCCGGCGGAAACATCGAGGCCCGCCACGCTGTGGTCTCCCACCGCAAGCACCTCCAGCAGACCGAACTGATCCAGGGCCGCGTTACCTCGATCGACCACGAGAACCGCACCGCGGTTGTGGCTCCCGCCGACGGCGGGGCTCCCTTCGAGGTTCCGTACTTCGACGTCGTCCTGGCGGCCGGCGCCATCACGCGTACGTTCCCCATCAAGGGACTCGCGGACAAGGGCATCGGCCTGAAGACCATCGAGGAAGCGGTTGCCCTCCGCAACAAGGTCCTGGAGCGCATCGAACTGGCCTCCACCATGACCGATCCCGCTGCCCGCGCCAAGGCCCTCACCTTCGTGGTGGTCGGCGGCGGCTTTGCCGGCATCGAATGCATCACCGAGATGGAGGACCTCGCCCGGGCCGCCGTCCGGAACAACCCGCGCATCAAGCAGGAGGAAGTCCGCTTCGTCCTGGTTGAGGCCATGGGCCGGATCATGCCCGAGGTCACCGCCAAGCAGGCTGAGTGGGTTGTGGAGCACCTCCGCAGCCGCGGCATCGAGGTGCTCCTGAACACCTCGCTGGACAGTGCCGAAGGCACCCTCAAGCTCATCAACCTTCCGGACAAGTCCCCGGCCCAGGAGTTCGAAGCGGACACCCTCGTGTGGACCGCCGGCGTGCAGGCCAACCCCATGGTCCGCTCCACCGATTTCCCGCTCGAGCCCCGCGGCCGCGTCCGCGTCCTGCCGGACCTCCGCATCGCCGGTGACGAAGGCATCATCGAGAACGCCTGGGCCGCCGGCGACGTCGCGGCTGTTCCGGACCTCACCGGCAAGGGCCTCCCGGACGGCACCTGCGTCCCCAACGCCCAGCACGCCCTCCGCCAGGCCAAGCGCCTCGCCAAGAACCTGTGGGCTTCCCGCTGGGACAAGCCGCTCAAGGACTACAAGCACAAGAACCTGGGCGCTGTAGCCGGCTTCGGTGAGTGGAAGGGCGTCGCCAACATCAACCTGGTTGGCAGCATCGGCCTCAAGGGCGGCCTCGCGTGGCTTGCGCACCGTGGCTACCACGGCCTCGCCATGCCCACGTTCGAGCGCAAGTTCCGCGTGATCCTGAACTGGGTCATCGCCTTCTTTGCCGGCCGCGACACCACCCAGCTCATGGACCTGGACAACCCCCGGGGCGCCTTCGTGGCAGCAGCCGCCCCGGCACCCAAGCCGGCGGCTGCGCCGGCTCCGGCACCCGCTCCGGAGCCCGCCGCTGTGCCCGCCGGATCCGGTTCCACGGCGACGGCACCTGCCGCTGCCGAAGCCAAGGAAACCGTTTCGGCCAAGGCCAAATAGCGCCTGCGCCGCGCCCTGCGCTGCAACGTCCGACGGCGGCTGTCCCCTTCCAGGGGGCAGCCGCCGTTTGCGTGGGCCCCGCAGGATGTGTCCGGGCCGGCCGCACTTCCCGCCGACGGCGTTGCCCGGCTTCTAGACTGGCACCATGACTGGCGAAAAAAACCTCGAGGCACTGTTGGCCGGGATGCATCCGGTACAGCGCGACGGCGAATACGTCTACGTGCTGTGGCCCTACGGGAGGGCGCTGGTGGAGGGCATCGAGGCGGCAGTCCGCGAGGCGGAAGGCCTGACGGTGGTGCTGCCCCGGGCGGTGGCGGACAGGGAAGGCCTGCCCTACGACTTCGTGGGTGCGTGGATCACCCTGCAGGTGCATTCCGCCCTGGAGGCTGTAGGCCTCACCGCCGCCGTCAGCAAAGCGCTCACCGAGGCAACGATCAGCTGCAACGTGCTGGCCGGCTTCCACCATGACCACCTGCTGGTGCCGGTGGCGGATGCGCCCCGGGCCCTGGAGGTCCTTGCCGATCTTTCCGCGCGGAGCCGGCAGGCGCCGCCGTCGGAGCTGGTGCTGCGCGACGAAACGCCGGAGGACCGGGAAGCGATCCTGGCCCTCACGGCTGATGCCTTCGCCGTCTCGCCGGTCACGGAGTTGCCCGTGGAGGGTGAGCCGGCGGAGGTGCGGGTACTGCGCGGGCTTTTCGGGTCGGAGGAGTACCTGCCGGAGTTCAGTGTGGTGGCGGTCCAGGACGGCAAAGTGGTGGGCCACGTCATCAGCACCCGGGGCTGGGTGGGCGACCACCCGCTGCTGGGCCTGGGTCCCCTCGGGGTCACGCCGCGGCTCCAGCGGCACGGTATCGGTTCGGCGCTCATGAAGGAGACAATCAGCCGGGCGAACGCTGCCGGGGAGAGCGGCATCGCCCTCCTTGGCAGCCCCGCGTATTACTCCCGGTTTGGTTTTGTCCCCGCCACGTCGCTGGGGGTCCTGCCGCCCGAGGAATCGTGGGGAGACCACTTCCAGCTGCTGCCGCTCGCGCTCTGGCCGGGTGGAGTCCACGGCACCTTCCGGTACGCCGAACCGTTCAGGCTCGTCTGACGGGATACCATTGACCGGGCGCCCCAGTAGCCCAATTGGCAGAGGCAGCGGACTTAAAATCCGCGTGTTGTGGGTTCGAGTCCCACCTGGGGTACAAAAGCAGGCCAAAGGCCCAAGAAACGGAAGCCGTCCGCACGCAGCGGGCGGCTTCCGGCGTTTAATTCCACATATGCAACTACTGTTATAAGGATGTGACCTCAGTCACTTATCTTCCCCGTGTATATGCATTAGCTTGAAACTAAATCAGGAACACCTGGTTTTTTCGTGTCAAAGGCCGTTCGCACCTTTAGATCGAGGAGCTCGTAAATGACTTTATTCCCCCAGGCGGGAACCCGTGTTGCCAAGCTGACAGCGCTTGGCATCGGCGTTGCCTTCATGGCAACGGCATGCGGCGGTTCGTCCACACCCACGGCAACCGAATCTTCCGCCACCGGATCTGCGGCAGGAATCGCGTGTCCGGCAGCTGAGGGCGGCGGAGGCGCGGCCGCCAGCCAGGCTGCCGACACCCCCTCGGTGCCGCCGTCAACCGCCACTACTGAAACCCCGCTGCGGATTGGCTCGCTCCTTCCCACCACCGGCTCGCTGGCCTTCCTCGGCCCGCCCGAAATCGCCGGCGTCAACCTTGGCATCGAGGAAGTCAACAAGGCGGGCGGCGTCCTGGGCAAGCCGGTCGAAGTAATCCACCGCGACTCCGGTGACACCAAGACCGACATCGCCACGCAGTCCACGTCCGCGTTGCTGGGCCAGGGGGTCAGTGCCATCATCGGTGCAGCGTCCTCAGGTGTATCCAAGACGGTCATCAACCAGATCACCGGCGCCGGTGTCATCCAGTTCTCACCGGCCAACACCTCCCCGGACTTCACCACGTGGGATGACAAGGGCCTGTACTGGCGTACAGCGCCTTCCGACGTTCTCCAGGGCAAGGTGCTCGGCAACTACATGGCCACCTGCGGCGCCCAGACCGTGGGCATGATCGTCCTCAATGACGCGTACGGAACCGGGCTGGCCAAGAACATCAAGTCGGCCTTTGAATCGGCCGGCGGCCAGGTTGTGGCGGAGGAGCTCTTCAATGAGGGCGATACCCAGTTCAGCAGCCAGGTGGACAAGGTCATTGCCGCCAAGCCGGACGCCATCGCCCTGATCACCTTTGACCAGGCCAAGAGCATCGTCCCGCTGATGACGGGCAAGGGCGTCAAGCCCACCCAGATGTTCCTGGTGGACGGCAACACCTCCGACTACAGCAAGGACTTCCAGGCGGGCACCCTGAAGGGCGCGCGGGGCACCATCCCGGGCACCTTCGCCCAGGAGAACTTCAAGAAGAAGTTGCTGGCCATCGACCCCGCCCTGAAGGACTACAGCTACGCCGGTGAATCCTACGATGCCGTCAACCTGATCGCGCTGGCAGCCGAGTCGGCGAAGAGCACCAAGGGCGTGGATATTGCAGCCAAGCTCAAGGAAGTCTCTCAAGGCGGCGAGAAGTGCACGTCCTACGCCTCCTGCGTCACGCTGATCCGTGCGGGCAAGGATGCGGACTATGACGGCCAGTCCGGCCCGGTGACGTTCTCTGACGCCGGTGACCCGACGGAAGCCTACATCGGCATCTACGAGTACCAGGATGACAACAAGTACAAGGCAGTCAAGGAAGAGTTCGGCAAGCTCTAACAGCCCCGCCTGATACACAAAGGAGCCCCCGTCCAAGAGGACGGGGGCTCCTTTGCGCGGTGGTGCTATTCGACGGTGTCGGCCAGCGTCCCGAGGTAGAGCTGGATGACTTTGGGGTCCTTCATCAGCTCGCGGCCGGTGCCGGTGTAGGCGTCCCGGCCCTGGTCCAGGACGTAGGCGCGGTCGCAGATCTGCAGGCAGCGCCGGGCGTTCTGTTCCACCATGATCACCGAGACCCCTGCGCGGTTGATCTCATGGACGCGCAGGAAGGTCTCGTCCTGTTTGACGGGGGAGAGGCCCGCGGAGGGCTCATCAAGCAGCAGCACGGCCGGGTCCATCATCAGGGCACGGCCCATGGCCACCATCTGGCGTTCGCCGCCGGAGAGCGAGCCGGCCCGCTGCGCGCGCCGCTTGCCCAGTTCCGGGAACAGGCCGGCCACGAAGTCGAACCGTTCGGCGAAATCCTTGGGCCGCTGGAACATGCCCATCTGCAGGTTTTCCTCGATGGTCAGCGTGGCGAACACATTGTTGGTTTGCGGGACGAAGCCCACCCCGCGGGACACCAGCTTGTTAGCCTTCAGCCCGGTGATGTCCTGGCCGCGGACCACCACCGTGCCCGAATGGACCTTCACCAGGCCGAACATCGCCTTCAGGAGGGTGGACTTGCCGGCGCCGTTGGGGCCGATGATGCCGATCAGTTCGCCTTTGCGGGCCTCGATGCTGCAGCCGTTGAGGATATTGACTCCCGGCAGGTATCCCGCCACAAGGTCGGTGACCTTGACCACCGAATCCCCGTCAATGACCGGGTGTGCGGCCGGTGCCGCGCTGGTGCTGCTCATTGGCTGTCCTTCCCTGTGTTGCCTGTGTCCGTGCTGCCGTGGCGGCCCCGGGCCCCGCCCGGGCGGTCCTCGTCCGCCTCCTTGGCCACAACGTCGAGCGAGATGATGCCCGCATTTTCCGTTCCGACGATCGATTCCTCGTCCGCAACCAGTTCGGCTGCAAGCTCCTTGAGGCCTTCGGAGTCACCGAGGTCGACGTCGTGGTGTGCACCCAGGTAGGCGTCGATGACGGCAGGGTTCTTCATCACTTCGCCGGGCGGGCCTTCCGCGACCACCTTTCCCTCGGCCATGACCACAACCCAGTCTGCGATGTGGCGGACCATATGCATGTCGTGTTCCACGAACAGGACTGTCATGCCTTCGGCTTTGAGGTTCTTGATGTGGTCCAGCAGCGACTGTGTCAGGGCCGGGTTGACGCCTGCCATGGGTTCGTCAAGCATCACCAGCTTGGGCCGCACCATGAGGGACCTGGCCATCTCCAGGAGCTTGCGCTGGCCGCCGGACAGCGACGCCGCGTAGTCGTCCTTCTTGGCGTCGAGCTTGAACTTCTCCAGCAGCACGTCGGCTTCGCCGGTGATTTGTTTCTCCCGGCCGCCCCACATGCCTTTGAACAGCGCCTTGGACAGCCGCTCGCCGGGCTGGTTTGCCGCACCGAGGCGCATGTTTTCCATCACGGTCAGCTTGCCCATGACCTTGGTGAGCTGGAAGGTGCGCACCATGCCCATCCGCGCCACCTTGTAGGGAGACACTCCGGCGAGGCTCTTGCCTTCGAACTGCCACTTACCGGTATTGGGTGTGTCAAAGCCGGTGAGCAGGTTGAAGAGGGTGGTCTTGCCTGCGCCGTTGGGGCCGATGAGCGCCGTGATCTTGTGGCGGGGGATTTCGAGGTACTCGACGTCCACCGCATTGATGCCGCCGAAGCTGCGGGTCACGTTTTCCGCCACCACGATGGGGTCGCGCTTTTTGCAGCCGGGCCCCACTTCTCCGGCCGCGATGGGCCGGGTGTCGGTCATGTAGTCCAACTCGCCCGTACCGGCCGGTGTGGGTTCTTCGCTGTGCATGCTCATGCGAACGCCAGCTCCTTCTTGTTTCCAAAGACGCCCTGGGGCCTGAAGATCATCAGCAGCATCAGGGCGACGCCAACCAGGATGTAGCGCAGCTGGCCGGCCTGGACCGTGTTCAGCCACGTGATGGCCCCTGACTCGATCAGGCCGTAGAGGATGCCTTGGGTCAGTGACAGCACGACCCAGAAGATCATCGCGCCGATGACCGGTCCGAGCACGGTGCCCAGGCCTCCCAGCAGGAGGCAGGTATAGAGGAAGAACGTCAGCTCAGTGCCGTAGTTGGCCGGCTGCACCGCTCCGCGGGGGAGGGTGAAGATCATGCCGGCGAGTGCGCCAAGGACGCCGCCGATAATGAGTGCCTGCATCTTGTAGGCATAGACGTTCTTGCCCAGGGACCGGACCGCGTTCTCGTCTTCGCGGATGCCCTTGAGGACGCGTCCCCAGGGGCTGCGCATCAGCAGCCACACCAGGGTGCAGCAGAGGGCCACCAGTGCCCAGCCCACCACGCGGATGAAGAAGTCGCGGTTGTTCATGCCGAAATAGGAGCCCTCAGGGAACGGGTTCATTGCGTAGAACCCGCCTTCGAAGGCCGCCAGCCCGTTGGCCGATCCGGTCACCGAGGTGAGCTGGTTGGTGGTCACGATGTACCGGACGATTTCCGCCGCTGCAATGGTCACGATGGCGAGGTAGTCTGCCCGGAGCCGCAGGGTGGGAATGCCGAGAAGCAGCGCAAAAATTGCGGAGGCAATGATGGCGATCAGCAGTCCCACGAAGAACGGGACACCGAAGGTGAGGGTGGAGATGGCGAAGCCGTAGGCTCCCACCGCCATGAAGCCGGCCTGGCCGAAGTTCAGCAGGCCGGAGTAGCCGAAGTGCACGGCGAGGCCGAGCGCGGCCAGGGCGTATGCGGCCGTCGTCGGGCTGAAAATTTCACTTGCAGCGCTGGCAAGAATGAATCCAAAATCCATGGCTGTCTCCTAACCCACGCGCTCGCGCCGGCCCAGGATTCCCTGCGGCCGGAACAATAGGACAACGATCATGATGAACAGGGCACCCACGTACTTAAGGTCCGCGGCAAGGCCGAACACGGTGGTCAGCTCCACGAAGATGCCCACGATGACGGAACCGATCAGGGCGCCGAAGACCGTGCCGAGGCCGCCCAGGGTGACGCCGGCGAAGATCAGCAGGAGGATGGCCGAGCCCATGTCGAAGGTGACGCCGGGACGGTAGTAGGCCCAGAGGATGCCACCCAGGGAGGCCAGCATGCCGCCGGTGATCCAGACGATCCGGATGACGGAGTCGACGTCGATGCCCGAGGCGGCCGCAAGGGCAGGGTTGTCGGCTACCGCACGGGTTGCCTTGCCCAGCCTGGTCTTCAGCAGCACGATGCCGATCAGGGCGATCACTACCGCGCTGATCCCGAGGGACCAGAGGTTGTTGGGCGAGATGGAAACCGGGCCCAGCTGGATTTCGGGGCTCTGGGCGAACGGCAGCTGCTGGGTGGCGCCGCCGAAGTAGAACTGGATGACGTACCGGACGGCAAGTGCAAGTCCGATGCTGACGATCATCATGGGCACCAGGCCGGTGCCGCGCCGGCGCAGCGGCCGCCACAGGCCCCGGTCCTGGGCATATCCGAACAGGCCACCGCCCAACAGGGACAGGATCAGGGCCAGCCAGAAGGGAAGACCGATGGCGTTAAAGGCAAACACCAGCACCGCTCCAAGGGTGACCATCTCGCCGTGGGCGAAGTTGGTGAGCCCGGTGGTGCCGAAAATCAGGGACAGGCCAACTGAGGCGAGGGCAAGGAGAAGGCCGAAGCTCAGGCCGGCCACGAGGCGGTTGAGCAGGTTTTGGCCGAAGTCCTGCTGCTGCACCACGATGCCCTTGCCGAAGGCGAAGATCACAGACAGGTTTGAGGTCTGGCTGAAGGTCACCTGGCGCGGATTCTCCTGGCCATCAGCCAGTTTGATGCCCTCGGGAAGGGTCGATTCGTCCAGTTCCACCGTGTACGTGCCCTGATCGGGGACGCCGATGTTCCAGGATCCGTTCGCGGACGATTTGGCCGTACCGGTGAAGCCGTCCTTCTTGGCCGTGATGGTCACATCCGCCAGGGGTGCGCGGGTGTCATCGCGGAGAAATCCACTGATGTTGTTTTGGAATGTCTGGTTCGACGGGGATGGTGTCGGAGCCGGGGAAGTGGCCTGCGATGCCGGTGCTGCCGCGAGAAGGATTGCCAGGATGGAGGCGCTTACGGCTCCCATTAACCTCAGCAACCCACGGCGTCCTCCGGCCGGCCGGCCTTGGGGTGTACTTCTCAAATTGAAAAACCTCCACTTGGGGGGCGGTCTCGGCTGCGCCTTTGCAGCCGTTGCGAACGGATGCAGGGAGGGGATGGTGCCAATCTGGCGCGGCACCGCACGTGTGTGAGTTCCGTCACCCTGCTTGGCTTATGGTACAGCGCGGATGTTGCGGGAAATGCCGAGGTTCAGGCGCCGATGGTAGCGATCGGATAACAACTCCGCCGTCATGACGGGGGCGGGGAACTTTCACGGGTGCAATTACGTGAGAATTGGTACCGTAAACCTTAAGGTTTCAACACATCCCTATGGAGGAATCCAGCAATGGCACTTGGCGGCAACCCGATCTTCAACGGAAAAAGCTTCCGTGGAGCCACCCAGGCACCGCCTGTCCCGCAGGCTCCCTACGGACACGCGCCCTATGGCCAGCAGCCGTACGGGCAGGCACCCTACGGCCAGCAGGCATACGGCCAGCCACAGAACATGACCACTGAGCAGCTGCAGCAGATGTACAGCCAGCCCGCTGCGGGCCCGGCGGACACCGGCAGGATGACCTTCGACGACGTCATCGTCAAGACCGCCGCCTGCCTCGGAGTGCTGCTCGCCGGTGCCGCGGTGACAATGTTCGTCAGCATGGGCCTGGCTTCGCTCCTGATGATCGTTGGCGCGCTGGGCGGCTTCGTGCTTGCCCTGGTCAACACTTTCAAGAAGCAGCCGTCGCCGGCACTGATTCTTGCCTACGCAGGCCTTGAAGGCCTCTTCCTCGGCGGCCTCACCCGGGTCCTGGACACCATGTACCCGGGAGTGGGGCTTCAGGCTGTGCTCGGCACGCTGTCCGTGTTCACGGTGACGCTGCTCCTGTTCAAGAGCGGCAAGGTGCGCGCCACCCCGAAGGCCATGAAGTTCTTCATGATCGCTTTGGTTGGCTACGCCCTCTTCTCCGTCGTGAACCTCGTCATGATGATGACCGGCCTGACATCGGAACCCTTCGGGCTGCGCAGCGGCATCATCGGCGTCGCCATCGGCATCCTGGCCATCGGCCTCGCGGCATTCTCCCTGGTCATGGACTTCACCAGCATCGAGGAGGGCGTCCGCAACGGCGCTCCCCAGCGCTTCTCCTGGACGGCCGCATTCGGCCTGACGGTCACGCTGGTATGGCTCTACGTGGAGATCATCCGCCTGCTGTCCATCCTGCGCGGGGAAGAGTAGCGCACAAGGCGGCAACCGCCGTCGGACCTTCCCAATAGCTGAGGGCCCCACCGTATGGTGGGGCCCTCAGCAGTTAACCGTACTGGGGCCGGCGCTAGGCGATCCGCCGGGCTCCCGCCGCGGGCGAGACTGCGAAGATGTCCGGCGCCTTGAAGCCGGCATCCGCGAAAGCAGTGGCGACGGCGTCACGCACCTTTTGTTCCAGGGCCACCGGGGTGAGCGCTATGGCCGCCCCGCCGAATCCGCCCCCGGTCATCCGTGCACCGATGGCGCCGCCGGCGCGGGAAGCGTCCACTGCCAGGTCCAGCTCGGGGCAGGAGATCTCGAAGTCGTCCCGCATGGACGTGTGGCTGGCATCCAGCAGGGGACCAATGGCCGCTGGCCCTTGGCTTGCCAGGAGCTCCACGGTCTGGAGTACCCGATCGTTTTCCGTGACCACGTGGCGGACGCGCCGGAACGTCACGTCATCCAGGAGGCCGCTGGCTTCCTCCAGATCGCCCACCTGCACGTCACGGAGCGCCTTGACCCCCAGCACCTCCGCGCCGAGTTCGCAGGATGCCCGCCGGGAGGCGTAGCCGCCGTCGGCATGCGAGTGCGAGACCTTGGTGTCGATCACGAGCATCACCAGGTCCGCCGGCCCTGTCTCGAAGGGAACCAGGCGCACGTTCTGGTCGCGGCAGTCGAGGAAGACCGCGTGGCCTTCCGAACCGCGGAGCGAGGCGGACTGGTCCATGATCCCTGTGGGAGCGCCGACGAACTCATTCTCGGCACGCTGTGTGGCAAGCACCATTTCCCGGGCTTCGAGCCCGGCCCCGGTCAGATCGTTCAGTGCCGAGATGACCGCACATTCAATCGCGTGGGAGGAGGACAGTCCGGCTCCGAGGGGGACATCCGAGTCCAGCAGCAGGTCAACGCCCGGGACAGCGATGCCTCGCTGTTGCAGGGCCCACATCACGCCGAGCGGGTATTTGGTCCATCCTTTGGCGGAGCCCGGCTCCAGGGAATCCAGCGTGGTGCTTACCATGCCTTGGTCGCCGTAGGTGGAGAGCAGGCGCACGGAGGAATCGGGGCGGACCCTGACGGCCACCCGGGCGGTGCGGTCGATGGCGAAGGGCAGGACGAAACCCTCGTTGTAGTCCGTGTGCTCGCCGATCAGGTTTACGCGGCCCGGCGCTTGCCAGATTCCGTCCGGAGCGCCGCCGAACTCCCGCGAAAACCGTGCTGCAAGGTCCTGGGTCGGCGCGCCCGTGGCCAGGGGATCCGGTGCGAGGTTCACGCGTGCGCTCCTTCGGGTGCGGCCGCTGCGGCGGCGGGGGTGGTGGAAAGCGGAAGGGTCACCGCGCGCAGCCGCTCCGCGACGCTTTCCGGGGTGGTGTCATTGATGAAAGCGCCCATGGCCGCCTCCGATCCGGCCAGGTACTTCAGCTTATCGGCCGCCCTCCGCGGGGAGGTCAGCTGGAGGTGGAGGTAGCCGGCGGGCCGCAGGACCGGATCCAGGGGAGCCTGGTGCCAGGCCGAAATGTACGGGGTTGGCGTGGGGTAGAGGCCGTCCACCCGCCGGAGCAGATCGAGGTAGACGCACGCGAGTTCGTCCTTCTCCTCGCCGCTCAGCGCCGCGAGGTCCGGGACCTGGCGGTGGGGCACCAGGTGGATTTCGAGCGGCCAGCGGGCGGCAAAGGGAACATACGCGCTGAAGTTCTCCCCTTCCAGGACCATCCTGCTTCCGTCATCCCGCTCGGAACGCAGCAGTGAGCCGGTGAGGGTGTCGCCGCCGCCCTGGGCATCGTAGAACCTTCGTGCTGCGGCGCCGAGGACGCCCGCGCGGGGGGTGATGTAAGGGTAGGCGTAGATTTGTCCGTGGGGGTGGTGGAGCGTTACTCCAATGTCCGCCCCACGGTTTTCGAAGGGGAAGACCTGCTTGATTCCGGGCAGCTCGCTCAGGGCCTGCGTTCGCTGCGCCCAGGCCTCTATGACGGTACGGGACCGCTCTTCGCCCAGTTCGCTGAATGATCCGGTGTGGGCGGGGGTGAACGCCACTACCTCGCAGCGTCCGTACGCGGGACCCTTGGTACCCCACGATGCCTCGCCCGGTATCGGGCCCAGCGCGGGGCCCAGTGAGGGGAAACGGTTTTCAAACACCACCACGTCGTAGTCCGAAGCCGGGATTTCAGAGGGGTTGCCGGGGGTGGTGGGGCAGATCGGGCACTGGTCCGCCGGCGGGAGGTGCGTTCGGGTCTGCCGGTGCGCGGCGACGGCAACCCACTCATCCGTCAGTGCGTCGTAGCGGACCTCGCCCGGTTCCCCCCTCGGGGGAAGTCCCCGGTGGTCGGTGGTGAATTCGGCGGCTCGCGGCTTGGGAGTCCCGGCGTCATCGAAATAGATGAGCTCCCTGCCGTCGGAGAGCGTGGTGCTCGTGATAGCTGTCATGAAAAAAGTGTGACACGTTCGATCAAAAAAGAATAGTTAGCAACAAAATCTAACATCGACCCTGCTGCGGGCACGTGTCCGGCCGGGGTACGGTGTTGCCCATGACTTCCAGCTATCCCCATGAATCCAACAGCGAGCCTGGCCTGCGGAGCTATGCCACCGGCAGGCAGTATGAGCTCCGCCGCGGCGATGCCCTGGCCGTGGTCACCGAACTTGCCGCCGGCCTGCGGTCTTTCAGCAGGGGAGGAACGCTCCTGACGGAAACCTACGGTGACGACCAGATCGCACCCGGCGCTGCCGGCATTACGTTGGCGCCGTGGGCCAACCGCGTGGAGGACGGCAAGTGGTTCCTGAACGGGAAAAAGCAGCAGCTGGACATCACCGAGGTGGCCAGGAACAACGCCAGCCACGGGCTGCTCCGCAATTCCGCCTATGCCCTTGTGGACGAGTCAGAGCACTCGGTTACCTTGGAGGCCACCATCTTTCCGCAGCACGGGTACCCCTTCCTGGCGCGGCACCGCGTGCAGTACCAGCTCGGGGATGAGCTGGGGCTGGTGGTCCGCCAGACCCTGCTCAACGATGCCAGGGAGCCGGCACCCTTCGTCCTGGGCGCCCACCCTTACCTGCGGCTGGGTGACACGCCCGTCGAGGACCTGGTGCTGACCGTTGCTGCCGACACGCGCCTGGTGGCTGACGAGCGCCTCATCCCGCGCAGCACGGCAGCCGTCCAGGGCGAGACCGATTTCCGGGCCGGGCAGAACATCGCGGCCCTCGCCGTGGACGTCGCGCTGACAGGCCTGCACTTCGAAGCAGGGAAAGCCCGCCACACGCTCGCGGGGAAGGACGGCAGGAACGTGAGCCTCTGGCAGGACGAAGCCTGCCAATACGTCCACGTCTTCGTCAGCACCGAGTATCCGGGGCGCAGCCGCGCGGTGGCCGTTGAACCCATGACCGGACCGGCCAACGCCTTCAACTCCGGGGACGGCCTGCGCTGGCTGAACCCGGGTGAGTCCTTCACCATCGAATGGGGGATTGACTACACTCCGGGCAGCGAAGGGTAGCGGTTTCCGAATAAGCCCCGGCTGGGGAAGTATTGTGCTATGACGCCAGCAGAGGATGCCGTTACCTCCCCCAGCCCTTCCCCAAGCCAGCAACTGCCTGCATTGAACCAGCCCCTGCGGGTCCTTGCGGACCGTGAACTGGACCGCGACATACCCTACGGCGTGCGGATCGCGGCGTCCTGGGCCTGGCGCCTGGGACTGATCCTCCTGGTGGGAGGTGCGCTGGTCTGGCTGCTGAGCAGGATCAGCTTCCTTATCATTCCGGTCATGGTGGCTGCCTTGCTCGCCGGGCTCCTGAGCCCGGTGGTGCGATGGCTCAAGAAAAACAGGCTGCCGTCCGGGCTGGCTGTGGCCGTCACCGTGCTGGGCTTCATCGGCCTGATCGCAGGATCCCTGGCGCTGGTGGGCAGGCAACTGGTCGCCGGTTTCGGGGAGCTCTGGTCCGAGGCGCTCGCCGGGGTCAAGCAGATCCAGGACTGGCTGGCTGACGGGCCGCTCCATGTCACGGCAGACCAGATGGACCAGTACCTGAGGGAAGCCACCACCGCCCTGCAAAACAACACCAGCAGCATTGTCAGCGGGGCCCTGTCCTTCGGCAGCACGGCGGGGCACTTTGCTGCCGGTCTTATCCTGGCGCTGTTCATCCTGATTTTCTTCCTCCTGGAGGGGGACCGGATCTGGGCGTTCCTGGTCCGCTTGCTCCCCAGGAAGGCCAGGGCAGCAACGTTCGGTGCCGGGCGCAAGGGTTGGGCATCAATGGTCAGCTACGCCCGCATCCAGATGTTTGTGGCCTTCGTTGACGCGGTAGGGATCGGAGTGGGCGCCGCCATTATCGGCGTCCCCCTGGCGCTTCCCTTGAGCGTGCTCGTTTTCATCGGTTCGTTCATCCCGATCGTCGGCGCCCTCGTGACCGGCGCCATCGCGGTCCTGCTGGCACTGGTGGCCAACGGCCCCATCAACGCCCTGATCATGCTCGGCATCGTCCTGCTCGTCCAGCAGTTGGAAAGCCACATCCTCCAACCGCTCGTCATGGGCAAGGCCGTGGCACTGCACCCGGTGGCAGTGATCCTCTCGGTGGCAGCGGGATCCTACCTTGCCGGCATTCCGGGCGCGCTCTTTTCGGTGCCCATCCTCGCCGTCGCAAACACTGCCATTCGCTACATCGCCGCCAGAACGTGGGAACATGAACAAGTGCCGGCATTCGCCGGAGAGCCTTTGACGGCGGGCGCCGGAGTGGACAACACCATCCGGGACGTCCAGCCGCCGGCAGTACTCAGCCGCGGCAAGGGCGCCGCCGCCGGCACGAAAGCAGAACAACCTGATGCCCCTCCCGCTGCGGAACGGGGCGCCGGGGCCGAACCCAAAGGAGAATAGTCCGTGAACATCCTCGAAACCCTTCCCGTCACGCTGGACGATGTCCTGGAGGCGCAGAAGCTGCTCGACGGGATTATTGCGCGGACGCCGGTGGAATCATCCCGCGCCCTTGGAACCATGGTGGGCGGGGATGTCTTCTTCAAGTGCGAAAACCTCCAGCGGGCCGGATCGTTCAAGGTCCGCGGCGCGTACGTGCGCATGGCGCGGCTTTCCCCCGAGGAAAAGAAGCGCGGAGTGGTGGCTGCTTCTGCCGGCAACCATGCCCAAGGCGTGGCCGTTGCCGCCAAGAGCCTGGGAATCAAAGCCCGCATCTACATGCCGCTGGGCGTGGCGCTGCCTAAGCTGGCGGCCACCCGCAGCCACGGCGCCGAGGTGATCCTCCACGGCCACAACGTTGACGAGGCGCTCGCCGAGGCCCAGCGCTACAGCAACGAGACGGGAACCGTTTTTGTCCACCCCTTCGACAACGTGGACGTGGTGGCGGGCCAGGGCACGCTGGGCCTGGAAATCCTCGAGCAGGTTCCCAACGTGGACACCATCCTCATGGGCGTCGGCGGCGGAGGGCTCCTGGCCGGGGTCGCCGTCGCTGTCAAGGCCAGGGCCAAGGAGCTCGGGCGGAACATCCGCATCATCGGGGTCCAGGCCGAAAACGCCGCCGCCTATCCTCCCTCCCTCGCCGCGGATGCCCTGGTGCCCCTGAAGAAGGTCTCCACCATGGCTGACGGCATCGCCGTCGGCCGGCCCGGGCAGCTCCCCTTCAGCATCATCCGTGAGCTCGTCGATGACGTGGTGACGGTCAGTGAAGACTCGCTGGCCCGCGCACTGATCTTCCTGCTGGAGCGCGCCAAGATGGTGGTGGAGCCCGCGGGTGCAGTTGGCGTGGCAGCGCTGATGGACGGCAAGATCGAGAACCCGGGAACCACGGTCGCGGTCCTGTCCGGCGGCAACATCGACCCCATGCTCATGCTCAAGGTCATCCAGCGGGGCCTCTCCGCGGCTGGGCGCTACATGACGGTCCGCATGATGCTCGATGACCGGCCCGGTTCGCTGGCCACCATCGCCAGGATCATCGCCGAGAACGATGCCAACGTCACCGGCCTGGACCACACCCGCGTGGGTGGCGCCATCAGCATGGGGACGTGTCCATCACGGTGAACCTTGAAACCAAGGGCCACGAGCACGGGGAACAGGTGCTCAGCGCCCTGCGTGCCGAGGGCTTCCAGCCCATCGTGGTGCACTAGGACGCCCCATGGCCGGACTGGCGGGAAACGGGAGCCTCGGGCAGCGGCGGACAGTCGCCGCCCGGGCCAAGGGCGGGCTGCTCGTGCTGGGCAGCTTCGTGGTGTTCCTCTTCGTCATCGAACTGTTCAACATGGTGATGCTGCGCTCGCTCAACGCGACGTTCGGACTCCGGCCCAGGACCGCCGACGGGCTGCTGGACATCTTCACTTTCCCGCTCCTGCACGCCAACCTGAACCATCTCCTGTCCAACAGCCTGCCCCTGGTCATCTTTGGCTTCCTGGTGTTCCTTTCGGGGCTCCGGGTATTCCTGACTGCCCTGGCCTTCAGCTGGCTGGGATCCGGCCTCACCGTGTGGCTGATTGGCGACGGCGGCATCACGGTGGGAGCGTCAGGCCTGGTGTTCGGCCTGTTTGCCTTTCTCCTGGTCCGGGGATTCATAAACCGCAGCTGGCGGCAGATCCTCCTGGCCGTGGTCCTCTTCATGGGGTACGGGAGCATACTGCTGGGGGTCCTGCCCATCGTGGCAGGCTACATCTCATGGCAGGCGCACCTCGGCGGGGCGGCCGGGGGAGTGGTGGCCGCCCTCCTGCTTCGCCGCCGCAGCCAGGCCATGGGTCCGGCGATCTAGGTTCCTGCCGCTTAACGGGAAACGCCGGCCGCCCCTTTCGGGACGGCCGGCGTTTCCAGGATATGGACGGCTATGCAGCGTAAGGCTTGGCGGAGAGGATCTCCACCTTGATGTCCTTGCCGTTGGGAGCCGTGTAGCTCAGGGTTTCGCCTTCCTTGTGTCCAAGAATGGCTGCCCCCAGGGGTGACTTCTCGCTGAACACGTCAAGATCGGAATCACCGGCGATTTCGCGGGAACCGAGCAGGAAAGTCTCTTCGTCGCCCGCGATCCTGGCAACGACGATCATGCCGGGCTCCACGATCCCGTCGTCCGCGGGAGCCGCGCCGACGTGGGCGTCACGGAGCAGCGCGGTCAGCTGGCGGATGCGGGCCTCGATCTTGCCCTGCTCCTCCTTGGCTGCGTGGTAGCCGCCGTTCTCCTTGAGGTCACCCTCCTGCCGGGCCGCTTCAATCTTCTGGACGATCTCTGCCCGGCCAGCGCCGGAAAGGTGGTCCAGCTCTGCCTTCAGGCGGTCAAAAGCTTCCTGGGTGAGCCAGGCTGCAGCTGCGCTGTTGGTGGTAGACACGGACTTCTCCTCTTGTGGTCCTACATGCAAAAGACCCCGCCACGGTGGCCACTTGTGGAACAGTAACCAGCTCAGCGGGGTAAAGGTATGCCTTCATTGTAGTCAATCCCTTGGAGTTAACCCAACAACGAAGCGGCGCACGTCACATGCTCCGGCCACTTTTTCAGGCGCCGGCCCCAGGCAACACCGGACTTATGTGTCAGCGGCCCAGCAGCTGTCCACCACCCCGGAGACGGACAGTGACTCCGTGCGTACGGGCACCCTCTGCGCAACTGTGCGGCCGCCGTCGGCTGTTCCGTCGGCCTGTGCGGGCGGAATGTCCACAACCTTCCACCCCACCACCGCGAACTTGGAGTCCAGTGCCTTGACGGCGCACTTGACGGCGGTTCCGGGCTCGCGCGTCACCTGGAAGTCAACTTCCGCAAGCGTGGCGTCCGTGGTGCTGTAGCCAATGTCCTTGAACGAAACGTCGGACAGCGACTGGGAGGTGGAAACCCAGGCGAGGAACCCGATTCCCGCGGCCAGCGCCGCACCGCCGACGGCGCGCCTGGCTCCTGGCTTCAGCCTGCGCTTTTTAGCACCATAGCGATTGGCTAGGCTAGTGTTTGCGGGCGCGGATTGGGCCGGCTGGTCCGGGGAAGTCACCAGACCAGTTTAGTGCCCTTTCCGGCGGACGCTTGTTGGTCCCAGCCCGGGCCAGCGTCCGCCCGCCCAAGTGATCCGTCAAGCGCCCACAGGCCGCAGAAAAGAATAAGGAGCCGTCCCTCGATGACAGCGTCCAGCACCTCCCCGGCGCCGCTACGGCTGCTCGCGGTCCACGCCCATCCGGACGATGAGTCCAGCAAGGGCGCTGCGACGATGGCCAAATACGCCGCGTCCGGCGTGGACGTCCTGGTGGCCACGTGCACCGACGGGTCCCGGGGAGACATCCAGAACCCGGCAGTTGAGGGGGAGCCGCACCCCAAGCGGGACATGGCCGGCGCCAGGCGCCTGGAAATGGAACGGGCAGCGGCCATCCTGGGCATCAGGCAGCGGTGGCTGGGCTTCGTGGACTCGGGCCTGCCCGAGGGCGACCCGCTTCCGCCGCTTCCCGCCGGATCCTTCGCCACCCTGCCCCTGCACCAAGCGGCTGCGCCCCTGGTGCGGCTGGTCCGGTCCTTCAAGCCGCATGTCATCCTCAGCTACGACGAAAACGGCGGATACCCCCATCCGGACCACATCATGGCCCACCGGGTGGCAGTGGAAGCCTTCGAGTCCGCCGGTGACGGTTCGCGCTATCCGGACGCCGGCGAGCCCTGGGAACCCAGCAAGCTCTACTACGACAGGGCATTCAGTCCGGAGCGTTTCCGGGCACTGCATTTTGCCCTGGAGGAGGCCGGCCTCCAGTCTCCGTACGCCGAGCGGCTTGCAGCGTGGCTCGAAGCGGACGCGGAGGGCCATACCCCGCCTCCCGCCACCCACCCCACCACTACCCAGGTGGACTGCGGGGACTTCTTCGAAGTACGCGACGACGCGCTCCGGGCCCACAGGACCCAGGTGGACCCGTTGGGGTTCTTTTTCGCCGTCTCGCCCGAGATGCAGCGCCGGGCCTGGCCGTGGGAGGACTACTCCCTGATTCACTCCAGGGTTCCCTCGGAGCTCCCCGAGCGGGATCTGTTCGCGGGGCTAAGATAGAAGCAGCCGGCAATTTCTATGTCGCGTAGAAGATAGGGTCCGGCGCCTCGCCGTCCCGCCGCGGCTTCTGCCACCCGCACCACAGAAGGTATACAACCGTGCATCACCTGCTCCTCAGCCTGGCCACCACCCCCACGCCCCTGCCCACGCCCACGCTGCGTGAGGGCATTTCAGAGGACCAGGTGACGCCCGGCCTGCTGGGCTTCATCATGACGGCGTTCTTCGTGGTTGCCACCGCACTGCTGATCGTGGACATGGTCCGGCGCATCCGGCGCGTGCGGTACCGGGCACAGGTGGAAGAGGACCGCATTGCTGCCGCAGCCGCGGCGGACGTGGAGGCGGCGGACGCCGCCCAGGATGCGTCCGGCGGGCAGGTGCCCGGCACCGTGCAGGGAACGGCCGACGGCGGGACAGGGCCCGTGCAGGGAGACCAGCGGCACTGACCATCCGCACCGGCTTCCCATGGAGTGCGGAGCCTTTCGCCCGCGGTGTTCGGCCGCGCTAGCTGAGGACCGCCATGGCTATGGCCGTGAAGTGTGCCGCGAAGGCCACCACGGTCAGGGCGTGGAACAGCTCGTGGAAGCCGAAGTGGTGGTAGCTGATGTTCGGTTTTTTCAGCGCATAGAACACGGCTCCGGTGATGTACAGGATGCCGCCCACGCAGATGAGGACAGCCGATGGAATGCTGGCCTGGAAAAATTGCGGCAGGTAAACGAGGGCGCCGCAGCCCAGGGCTATGTAGATGGGTACGTAGAGCCAGCGCGGGGCATCCGTCCACAGAAGCCGGAACAGCACCCCGAGGATGGCCCCGGACCAGATGACCCACAGCAGGAGGACCGCCTGGGGGCGCTCCAGCAGGGTCCAGGCCAGGGGCGTGTAGCTGCCGGCAATCACCAGCATGATGTTCGTATGGTCCAGCCGCTTGAGGACGATCTTAACCCTTGGCGACCAGTTGCCCCGGTGGTACACCGCGCTGACTCCGAACAGCAGGACGCCCGTTGCCGCGTAGACGGCGGACGTAATTTTGCGGTCCGTCGTGGGGGCAAGAAGCACCAGCACGATTCCTGCCGCCAGGGCGAGCGGCGCCGTAACGGTATGGATCCAGCCCCGCCATTTCGGCTTGATCATCAGGAGTTCGGCCAGCCGGACGGCGGCGTCGTCCACAGCGTTTGTTTCGTGGCCTGATTCCGCCCTGCTTTCCTTGCGCTGCGGCGTCCGCGGGGCGTCCGGGGTGTCGCTGTTCATGCTCCCAGAATAACCTACGCCGCAGTAAGTTACTGATGAGTAGCTATGTGCGGAACGGCCTTCCGGAGCACGTCTGCAGGTGCTGGCCGCTCCGGACGGTAGCCTAGGATGTGCAAGTACGTACAGCAAGGAAGTCAGGTGAGTGAGCGCGTGGAGTTGCCCGGGTTCCTCTACGGCTTCTACGAGCGCAGGCTGCTCAAGGACCTTCCGCGTGACCGGATACCCCGGCACATCGGCGTGATGGTGGACGGGAACCGCCGGTGGGCGAAGCAGTTCAATGCCCCCACCAGCCAGGGCCACCAGGCGGGCGCAGACAAGATCCACGAGTTCCTTGGCTGGTGCCAGGAGCTCGGGGTCAAAGTGGTCACCCTGTACATGCTGTCCACCGACAACATGAACAGGTCCAGTGAGGAACTGGACCTGCTGATGGGCATCATCGCCAACACCCTGGACCGCCTGGACGAGGACGCCAACATCTCGGTCCATGCGATGGGAGCCCCGGAGCTCCTGCCCGATTACCTGGCAGAACGGCTCAACAAGCTGACGGCGCGGACTCCCGTCAGGGAGAAGATCCATGTCAACGTGGCCGTGGGATACGGCGGCCGGCGGGAGATCGTCGACGCGGTGCGGGAACTCCTCCACGATGCCGTGGCGAGGGGAGCGGACATCTCCCAACTGGCCGACGACCTCTGCGTGGACGACATTTCCCGGTTCCTGTACACCCGCGGCCAGCCGGACCCGGACCTGGTGATCCGCACATCGGGGGAGCAGCGGCTCTCAGGCTTCCTGATGTGGCAGAGCGCCTACAGCGAGTTCTACTTCTGCGAGGCCCTGTGGCCCGCATTCCGCAAGGTGGACTTCCTGCGGGCCCTGCGCGACTACGCGGGGCGGCAGCGCCGCTTCGGCTCCTGACACATCCGGTTAATCACGAGTTCATAGTCCCGCAACAGGAATCGCCGCGTAATGGTTGCGGAAATTAGTTGGCGTGGATTTACGTTATATCCATCAGCAGGCAAAACCGCCGGCTGATCGGGGAGGCCAGTACATGGAGCGAAACATCGCACCGGTTGTATGGGAGGCCGGACCCGGCCTCGTGGCCGAGCCGCCTCACCAATAACAATTCCGGGCTGGTGCCCGGGGCTGGAGTCGATGTGGCTACTTCTGAACAACTGCCCGAGGTCCTTTCCGACCAGGGAGAGAAAGCTACCTCTCGCGCCATGCGAGCCACCATACAAACCGGTGCGGCAGAAGATGCCGCGGCCGGTTTTGCTGTCTCCGGAAGGGAATCCGCCATTAACACCTTCGTCATCGACACCTCCGTCCTGCTCTCCGACCCCCGTGCGCTGCTCCGCTTTGCGGAACACGAGGTGATCGTCCCGGTGGTAGTCATCACGGAACTGGAAGCGAAACGGCACGACCCCGAGCTTGGCTACTTCGCCCGGAAGGCGCTCCGGCTGCTCGACGACCTTCGGGTCAAACACGGCGGACTCAACCAGCCCATTCCCATCGGCGACGACGGCGGCTCCCTGATGGTGGAGCTCAACCACATCTCCTCCGAGGTCCTTCCGCTGGGATTCCGCAGCGGCGACAACGACAGCCGGATCCTCGCCGTGGCGAAGAACCTCGCCAACGAGGGCCGCAACGTCACCGTTGTGTCCAAGGACCTTCCGATGCGCGTCAAGGCTTCCGCCATGGGCCTCACCGCCGACGAATACCGCAACGAGCTGGTGAAGGATTCAGGCTGGACCGGCATCGCCGAAGTGGAAGTCGGCGAACAGGAGATCTCCACGCTGTACGGCCACGAGCCCGTCTTCATCCCCGCCGCCGCGGAGATGCCGGTCAACACCGGACTCGTGCTGCTCTCCAACCGCGGCTCCGCCCTGGGCAGGGTGGGGGCAGACAAGCAGGTCCGGCTCGTCAAAGGCGACCGCGACGTGTTCGGGCTCCACGGACGGTCCGCGGAGCAGCGGCTGGCCATCGACCTGCTGATGGATCCCGCCGTCGGCATCGTCTCCATCGGCGGCAGGGCAGGCACCGGCAAGTCCGCCCTTGCTTTGTGCGCCGGCCTGGAAGCAGTGCTGGAACGCCGCGAGCACCGCAAGGTCATCGTGTTCCGGCCCCTCTACGCGGTGGGCGGCCAGGAACTGGGCTACCTGCCCGGCTCCGAATCCGAAAAAATGAACCCTTGGGCGCAGGCGGTTTTCGACACCCTCGGCGCACTGGTCAGCCAGGAAGTAGTGGAGGAGGTCATGGACCGCGGCATGCTCGAGGTCATGCCGCTCACCCACATCCGCGGACGCTCCCTCCACGACGCCTTCGTGATCGTTGACGAAGCCCAGTCCCTCGAGAAGAACGTCCTGCTCACCGTCATGAGCCGCATGGGCCAGAACTCAAAGGTCGTGCTGACCCACGACGTCGCCCAGCGCGACAACCTCCGCGTCGGACGCCATGACGGCATCGCCGCCGTCGTCGAAACCCTGAAAGGACACCCGCTCTTCGGCCACATCACCCTGACCCGCTCCGAAAGGTCCCCGATCGCAGCCCTGGTCACCGAACTCCTCGAAGGCTAAGCGGGGGTGGCTGGAGGGCCGTGGTTCCGTTCGGCGGGCCACGGCCCTTCGCCGTCGCTTAGACACCTCCCGGCGCGCCGCTACGGTCGCTGGGCGACCTGCGCATCGCTCTGGTCGGCGATGCGCTCCTACGCGAAGGACCGTAACCCGCCTCGTGGTCAGGTCACCTTCAGGAAGTTCGCGGCTGCTTCGTGGCCCTCCACCTTGAGGGTCCAGTCGGGGCGCTTGAAGGAGTCCGGGGTGAGGCGGACGTGCCGGACTGTTTCGACTTGCGTGCCCCAGGCCTTTCTGGTGATGCCGTTGAGCTCGTAGCCGAGGGAGCGGGAGACGCCGAGGGAGGCTTCGTTCCAGCTGGCGGCCTCGGACTCGGCTACTTCTGCGCCCAGCCAGTCAAACGCGTAAAGGGCGACGGCGGCACGCATCTCCTTGCCAAAGCCGCGGCCCTGCACTGACTGCTTGAGCCACGATCCCGTGCTGACCGTCTTGAGGGTGGCGAAGTCCTTGGCCCCGACGTCCTGGCAGCCGATGAACTCACCCCCGTGCCAGATGCCCAGCAGGAGGGTCCACGACTCGGGGGTGCACTCCGCGCGGCAGCGCCAGTACCAGCGGGCCATGTTCGGTCCAAGCTCTTCGGCCGGAAGCTCAGTCCATGGAGTGCTGAAGGGGTTTCTGTCACGGGCATGAATCCCGCTCTGCGCCGCTGCAACTGCCGCCGGAATCTCATGGTCCTGGATGGGGCGCAGCTCCAGCCGGGGCGTTGCCAGCGTGAGATCGAAGAGCGGCCACACGGTGTTCAGCGTCGTCATCCGCGAAGCCTAGCCGATGAGCCCGCATTGCGGCCTGTCACAGTCAGGCGGGGACATCCCAGCTGATGTGGCGCCGGACGTCCGTAAGGTTCATGGACTCGGCCAGGAACAGGTCGTCCAGCATGTACTCATCTACGGCGAGGATCCGCAGCCAGTGCCCGTACTGGTCCGTGTCGGATTCAAGGGAGCGGCTGGAAACACACACACCCGTTCCCAGGTCCACCCGGATCCGGCTGCGGCCCGGCAGGCACAGGGGAGCGGCAGGATCCACGGGATGGTAGGCGGCAGTGGGGGAGACGACGGCCTCGAGCGCGGGCCGGCCCTCATGCTCCCTACGGTGGATGTCGTGGAGTTCCATGGCGTTACTGCCCGGGAACTCGAGGGGCACAGGGGCGTTGCCTGCGAGTTCCACCGGGTCCAGGGCGGCGGAGAAGCGTCCGTTGCCGAAGCCCGGCTCGCCGTAGGCTGCTTCCGGGCGGCGCCGCACCAGCCCCAGGTCGTCGTAGACGGGCGTCACCAGATGGGGCGGGAGGAGCCAGGATCTCCGGGTGGAGCTGGTGTAAAGGCCGTCCTTTGAATCGTTAATTCCCGTGGTGCTGTGGAGGACCAGTCCCTCAGGGCTTTCGAGGCGGAGTGCCCCGGGCCGGCGCAGCCAGGCGCGGACAAGCGGAGCAGCAGGACTGGGGGCCTCTGCAAACGGCTCGTCCCAGTATTCAAAGCGCAGCGACTGCCACTTCCAGGGAGAGGACCGGCACAGGTCCCGGAACATGGCCGCGAGGTCCGTCGAGGCAGCACCACTGTCCGGATCCGGCCGGTGCCGGGATTCCCACGTCGCCATATCCACAGTTTACGCGCGGCCAGTACTGCCACGGAGCGGAAATCCAGTAGCATCCGAGGGTGATCCAACGACTGGGCGAACTGTGGCAGCACACCCCGCTGGCCTTCTGGCTGGTGCTGGCTGCCTGCGCCTACTTCGCGGTGATGGCCGTGCGGCTCACAGTGATTGACGTCCGCCACCACCTCCTGCCAAACCGGATTGTCTTCCCGTCCTACGCCGTTGCCGGTGTACTCCTCCTCGCGGCGTCGGCCTTTCCCGGAACCGGCGACGGCGGGGCCCCGGATTCTCCCGGATCTCCCGCAGGCATCCTGGCCCTTCCGGTGCTCCGGGTAGTGGCCGGAGCCGCCATCCTGTGGCTCTTCTACTTCATTCTCCGGGCGGCCTACCCACCCGGAATGGGATTTGGCGATGTGAAACTCGCAGGAGTCCTGGGTATGTACCTCGGCTACCTTGGCTGGGGCCACCTGTTTGCCGGTACCTTCCTGGCCTTCCTGCTGGGCGGCGTGTGGTCCATCGTGCTCCTGGCCGCGCGCAGGGGGACATTGAAATCCTCCATCCCGTTCGGGCCGTTTATGCTCGCAGGAACTGCTGCGGCCATGCTGCTTCCGGCCTGACCCTCGGCAGCAAGGGGCCCGGGGACAGCTTCCAGCGGGCAAAGGGGGCAGACACTTCGGTAGGCTGGCGGGATGCCAGCGCCTGACTACGTCCTGAAGCTCCGTAAGAAAATCGGCAATGATCCCCTGTGGGTTCCCGGGGTCCGCGGCGTGGTGGTGGACGCGCTGGGACGTGTCCTGCTCGCACAGCGGGCGGACAACAAACAATGGGCCCTGGTCAGCGGGATGCTGGAGCCCGGGGAGCAGCCGGCCCGCGGCGTGGTGCGGGAGATTTTCGAGGAAACGGCAGTGGTGGCCGAACCCGAGCGGGTGGTCTCCGTCGGGGCCGTTGGTCCCTTTACCTACCCGAACGGAGACGTGTGCGAGTTCCTTGATGTGGTGTTCCTCTGCCGCTACGTTTCCGGAACCGCCCGGGTGAATGACGACGAATCCCTGGCCGTCGGGTGGTTCGGCATTAATGAACTGCCTGAGCTCATGGCCGGCCACCTCACCAGCATCCACCGTGCCCTGGCTCCGGCGGAAGCCGCCCACTTCGAACCCTGAGCCCTCCCGGGCGTTCATGCGACGGCCGCCCGCCTTCGCGGGAAATCCCGGCGCTCGCAGCTGGCCTTAAAGACGCCGGCCGCCCGCCTTCGCTGGGAAGATGGGCGGCCGCCGTCGTGCTTGCCACCGCCAGGCGGACCTGGCGGGGAAGGGGACCTAGGCCTTGTGGGCCGGAGCCGTCATGGTGGTGACATCCAGTGCCTTGTCCAGATCGGCTTCGGACACCTTGCCCTCGCCGTCCCCGACGAAGCCCAGCTTCTCGGTTGCCTGGCGCACGGTAAGGCCCTCAGCCACGGCCGTCTTGGCGATCTTGGCCGCGTTCTCGTAGCCGATGTACTTGTTCAGCGGGGTCACGATGGACGGTGAGGCCTCGGCCAGGAAGCGGGCGCGCTCCACGTTCGCGGTGATGCCGTCAATCATCTTGTCCGCCATGACGCGGCTGGTGTTGGCGAGCAGGCGGATGGATTCCAGCAGGTTGGACGCCATGACCGGGATGCCGACGTTAAGCTCGAACGCGCCGTTGGTGCCGGACCAGGCGATGGCGGTGTCGTTGCCGATGACCTGTGCCGCCACCATGATGGATGCCTCGCAGATGACCGGGTTGACCTTGCCCGGCATGATCGAGGAACCCGGCTGCAGGTCCGGGATGGCGATTTCGCCAAGGCCCGTGTTGGGGCCCGAGCCCATCCAGCGGAGATCGTTGTTGATCTTCATGAACGAGATGGCGATGTTGCGCAGCTGGCTGGACGCCTCGATCAGGCCGTCGCGGTTGGCCTGGGCCTCGAAGTGGTCGCGGGCCTCCGTCAGGGGAAGCCCCGTGTCGGTTGCAAGCAGTTCGATGACGCGCTCCGGGAAGCCCGCCGGGGTGTTGATGCCGGTGCCCACGGCCGTGCCGCCGAGCGGAACCTCAGCGACGCGGGGGAGCGAGGCGTTGATCCGCTCGATGCCGTAGCGGACCTGCGCGGCGTAGCCGCCGAACTCCTGGCCGAGCATCACCGGGGTGGCGTCCATCAGGTGGGTGCGGCCGGACTTGACGACGTCCTTGAACTCGACAGCCTTCCGCTCCAGGGACTCGGCAAGGTAGCCGAGGGCCGGAATGAGGTCGTTGATCAGGGCCGAGGTGGCGGCGACATGGACCGATGTGGGGAAGACGTCGTTGGAGGACTGTGAGGCGTTGACGTGGTCGTTCGGGTGGACAACCTTGTCACTGCCGGCGGCCTTGAGGGCGCGCGAGGCGAGCTCGGCGATGACCTCGTTGGTGTTCATGTTCGAGGACGTGCCGGAGCCCGTCTGGAAGACGTCGATGGGGAAGTCGCCGTCATACTTGCCGGCGGCCACCTCATCGGCTGCATCTGCGATCGCCTTGGCCAGCTCGCCGTCGAGCACACCCAGTTCAGCGTTGGCCTGGGCGGCAGCCTTCTTGACCCGGGCCAGTGCTTCAATGTGCGCACGTTCCAGGGTCTTGCCGGAAATGGGGAAGTTCTCCACTGCCCGCTGCGTCTGCGCGCGGTACAGTGCGTTCACGGGGACGCGGACTTCGCCCATCGTGTCATGTTCAATGCGGAACTCTTCAGTGGAAGTCATGGGGCTAGCTTAGGACGCACGGGCGCCGCATCGAAAACCGTGAACTGCTTGCTACAGGCCCACCGCCGCGGCAGTTTTGGGAAGCTCCTAGTGCTCGCCGATTCCGGAAACCAGGTTGGCGCGGCCTTCGGCCAGGCTGTACGAGAGGCCGATGACCGCGGTCTTGCCCGAGCCGATTGCGTCGGAAATCACACGGGAGCTGTCCACGAGGCGCTGCGATGTCTGCTTGACGTGTTCCACCACCATGTCATTGACCTCGGTTTCGTCATTGCGCAGGGAGGTGAGCACCGACGGCGTAATCCGTTCCACCAGGTCCCGGATGAAACCTGTCGGCATCTCTCCGGTTTCCACCGCGGACTTCGTGGCGCTGACGGCCCCGCAGCTGTCGTGCCCCAGGATCACGATCAAGGGCACCCCCAGCACTGCCACGCTGTATTCCAGCGAGCCCAGGACGGCGTCGTCAATGACCTGGCCGGCCGTCCTGACGACGAAGACGTCGCCGAGACCCACATCGAAGATGATCTCTGCGGCGAGCCGCGAGTCGGAGCAACCGAAGATGACGGCGAAGGGGTGCTGGTTCTCCACGAGGGACGACCGCCGTGACGCATCCTGGTTGGGGTGCGAGGTCTCACCGTTAACAAATCGTTCATTGCCTTCGCGCAGACGGCGCCAGGCGAGTGCAGGAGTCAGATAGGTAGCCACGCGCCTACCTTACGGTGCGGCGGGCGCGGAGGGTGAAACTGTGACAGCCGGGTTGCTTTCCAGGGACCTGACGACGGCGTCCGCCAGCACGGCGATCTCGTCCAGCTGGGCCTCCCCGGACAGGACAACGGTGGTGCCGCGGTAGTCCAGCACCAGGGACTTTTCGCCCTTGCCGGTGTCCCGAAGCTGCCAGTCCTGCCCGCCGGCGTTCCGGGATCCGGTGACGGGCGCGTTCCTGGTTTGCTGAAGAAGCCAGGTGGGGTTGGCGCTCCTGGTCTGGACCAGGCTGATGAAGGACTCCCTGGGCGTCAGGTAGCCCACTTCCCAGGTGGGGACACCGCTGCCGGTTCCGGCTTCCCACCGGGCGTAGTTCGGCCGGAAAGTATTGCCGGTGTCCGGGGCCACGGGTGTGAATCCCGCCACATCCGTGGCGTTGCGTGCGGTGGCTCCCACATCGATGTTCGGACGGTAGCCCTCGCTTTTGGGAAGCGGATTCATGAGGATGATGGGCAGGAACGCGGCGATGCTCACCACCAGGGCGATGACCATTCCAATCACCGAGGCGTTGGCGCGCTTGGCGGCTGCCGCCGGAATGACGGGCTTAACCTGCCCCTGTCCTGCCGTGGCGCCGGACACGCTGCTGCCTCCGGATCCGTGCGGCTCGGGACTGGGGGTGGTCTTTTCCTGCATGTCATTCACCCCTCTATAGTCGCCCATCGCGGCAGTCAACTTCCATTTGGCCTCCGCGGGCTCCCTGGCACGGCCTCCTGGCACATTGCGGTGTTGCGTCATCCGCCGCTCCGAAGGCGGTGCCGCGACTATGATCGATATCAGAGGAATCACCGCCCTGCTGCACCGGCGGGGTGGGTTCAATGATCGCCACTCGAAGAAGAGGTTCACGTGTCACCAGCGTCCATGACCCAGAAGTACTCCACGCTCTCCCCGTCCCTGGCGGTGGGCAATGATGAGCCGGACCGGAACCTTGCCCTCGAGCTCGTCCGCGTCACCGAAGCAGCCGCCATCGCCGGCGGCCACTGGGTTGGCTTCGGCGACAAGAACAAGGCTGACGGTGCCGCCGTTGACGCCATGCGCTCCTTCCTGCAGACCGTCCACTTCAACGGTGTCGTGGTCATCGGTGAAGGCGAAAAAGACGAAGCTCCCATGCTCTTCAACGGCGAACGCGTCGGTGACGGTACGGGGCCCGAATGCGATGTGGCCGTTGACCCCATCGATGGAACCAGGCTGACCGCGCTGGGCATCAACAACGCCCTCGCCGTCCTGGCAGTGGCAGAGCGCGGCTCCATGTTCGACCCCTCCGCCGTGTTCTACATGGAGAAGCTCGTCACTGGCCCGGAAGCCGCTGACATGGTGGACCTCCGCCTCCCGGTCAAGCAGAACCTCCACCTGATCGCGAAGGCCAAGGGCGTCAAGGTCAACCAGCTCAACGTCATGATCCTCGACCGTGACCGCCACAAGCCGCTGGTAGAGGAAATCCGGCAGGCAGGCGCGCGCACCAAGTTCATCATGGACGGCGACGTGGCAGGCGCCATCGCGGCCGCCCGCTCGGGCACCGGCGTCGACGCACTGATGGGCATCGGCGGGACCCCGGAGGGCATCGTGGCCGCCTGCGCCATCAAGTCCCTCGGCGGTGTCATCCAGGGCCGCCTGTGGCCCACCAGCGACGAAGAGAAGCAGAAGGCCATCGACGCCGGCCACGACCTCGAGCGGGTCCTGTCCACCAACGACCTCGTCTCCAGTGACAACTGCTACTTTGCCGCCACCGGCATCACCGACGGCGACCTCCTGAAAGGCGTCCGCTACTCCAAGGACAGGGTCCTCACCCAGTCCATCGTCATGCGTTCCAAGTCCGGCACCATCCGCTTCGTTGACGGCGAGCACCGGGCTGACAAGTGGGAAGGCTACGCCCGCAAGAGCTGACCCCGGCCGCGTTGTGATCCCAGGCCCCCGGAGCGCACCGCGTTCCGGGGGCCTGGCGTTTAAGCCGTTGGTATAGGGTTGAAGCCATGATTCCTGCTGTTGTGCCCTGTACTGACCGCGCCCTCTGGGACGACCACGTTGACCGGTTCCAGGGACATCCCCAACAGCTCTGGGGGTGGGGCGAGACCAAGGCCATGCACGGCTGGTCCGTGGACCGTGTGCTCATCAATGACGGCGGGAACACCATTGGCTGCGCCCAGCTGCTGGTCCGGCGCCTTCCCCTTCCGTTCCGTGCGCTGGTGTACATTCCCCGTGGCCCCATGTGCGCACCGGAGAATGCGCAGGCGGTCCTCAACAGCCTGGCCCGCCATGCCGCCGTCCGCCACCGGGGAGTGGCCCTGAGCATCGAACCGGACTGGGACCAGGATTCAGTTTTCGCCGGTGCAGTGGCGGCCGCCGGGTTCCGGTCATCCAGCAATACGGTGCTTATCCCGCGGACCCTGATCCTTGACCTCACCAGGACCGATGACGAGCTCATGGCGGACATGTCCAAGTCCACCCGGGCCAACATCCGCAAGGCCATGCGCAGCGACGTTGAGTTCCGCAAAGTGAAGAACGACGCCGAACTTGAGCAGGTACTGGCCGTCTACCACGAAACCGCGGACCGGGCCGGTTTCGGGATCCACGAGGACCAGTACTACCGGGACATCTTCAGGAACATGGCGGACGGCTCGCCGATCATCGGGGCGTTCGACGGCGAGCAGCTGCTGGCGTTTGTCTGGCTCGCCAGGAGCGGCGCCACCGCCTTCGAGCTCTACGGCGGCGTGTCCGGCGAGGGGCAGAAGCAGCGCGTCAACTACGGCGTGAAATGGGCGGCGCTGCAGGCGATGCGCGAGGACGGATGCTCCCGCTACGACTTCAACGGGCTGCTCAACGACGGCATCTCCGACTTCAAGAAGCAGTTCGCCAAGCACGAGAACATGCTGCTGGGCACCTGGGAAAAACCGCTCTCGCCGTTCTACCCGGCCTATGCCCAGGCCATGCCACTGGCGCGGCGCGGGCTGCAGACCGGCCGGCGGCTGCTGAAGGCTGCTGCCGGCAGGGTCCGGCCCGTACTCAAGAAGCTGCGCCCGGGCAGCTAGCCCCGGCAGGCAAAGGGCGACGGCGGCACCCGCCCGGGTGCCGCCGTCGCCCTTTGCCCATGCCGCCAGTAAGCCGCGGGGCGCAGCCTGCTAAAGGCCCGTGGTCACGGCGAAAGCAAGCGCAGGTTCCGTGCTCCCTGCCACCGGGTGAACGTTGACCGGAGCCTCGGCTGCGGCCAGGAAGGCGCTGCCGCCCCGGGAGAGCTCCAGGTCGCCCTTGGGCGAATCCAGGTAGATGTTGCCGGCCACAACAATGACCACGGCCGCGCCGGACTGTGCCAGCGGTACCGGTCCCGCGCCGGGTGAGAGCTCGATGCGCTGGAGCTGGAATTCCTCGAACGGCGGGCGGAACAGTTCCTGGTCCAGGACCGTCCTTTCGGCCGCGAGCCTGGGCACGGCCACTGGCTGGAAATCGACAGTCCGCAGGAGTTCGGGCACATCCACGAACTTGGGGGTGAGGCCGCCGCGCAGGACATTGTCGGAGGATGCCATGACCTCCACGCCCAGGCCGTGCAGGTAGGCATGGACGTTTCCGGCGGGGAGGTATACCGCCTCACCCGGTGCCAGCGAAATGCGGTTCAGCAGCAGGGAGATCAGGACCCCGGGATCGCCGGGGTACTTTTCGTTCAGGCTGATCACTGTGTTGAGTTCGGCCTCGTAGGGGGCAAGGGGCGCTCCGGAGAGGAGCGCAGCCACCACCAGCGCAGTAGCATCAGCCACGGGCTGGCCGCCGCTGATCAGGCGCTCGAAGGCCTTCCGCAGGCCCGTGCTTTCACCGGGGGACTGGAGGTCCGCAAGCAGCCCATTGACCAGCGCGGGAGCCCCGCCCTCCACGGAGTCGAAGGCGGCCGCAACATGCTGCAGGATGTCCACGGTCCGGGCTGCCGGACGGAAACCGCACAGCGCCTCAAACGGCGTCAGGGCGAGAATCATCTCCGGCTTGTGGTTGTCGTCGCGGTAGTTCCGGTTGGGTGCATCCGGAGCCAGGCCCGCTGCGTTTTCCCGCGCAAACCCCGCCCGTGCCTGCTCCAGGCTCGGATGGACCTGCAGGGACAGTGGCTGGGCTGCCGCCAGGATCTTGGCCAGGAACGGCAGCCGCGGACCAAAGCGGGCCACGGAGTCCGCGCCAAGGAAATGCTCCGGATCGCGCGAGATCAGGGCGTCCAGGCCCGTAGTCGCCGAACCGTCCTCGGGAACGCGGGCAACCGACGGGGAATCGGGGTGCGCGCCGATCCACAGTTCCGCTTCGGGGCCGCCGGATTCCGGGCGTCCCAGGAGGGCGGCGATGGCCGTCGTCGAACCCCAGGCGTAATCCCGGAGGACGTTGTCAATCTGGTACAAAACCGTTCCGTTCCTTGGTGGGTTGGCCGCTAGAGCGGGGCGCACTGGCCGTTGGTGGCCACGAGCTGGCGGATGGTTTCTTCATCGCCATTGCGCTTGAGCTGGTTCAGCATCTCTTCGGTGATCGGCTCGCCGTCGGGGGTTGTGGTCACCGGGGTGAAGTCCGACGGCGTGGGCTGCTGCGGGGCGCGGCCGCCGGCCGGCAGGGCGGCGGGGGAGGCCCCGGCCGCCTGGATGTGCCCGGCGCCCGCCTTCGGGACGGCGATGGCGTCGTCGGGAATTCCTGCCGACTGGGCGCCCTTGGCGGAGGCCGACGCCAGCAACTGGTCCACGCGCTGGTGGATCTGGTCGAAGTCCGGGACGGTGGAGAAGGAGGCGTCGAAGTCCGGGGGGCCGATCGTAAGCCGCTTGACGTCCTGGCCCTTCGCCTTGATCGCGAGGTCCAGGAAGCTGCCAAGCTGGGAGGAGGAAATGTTGGATTCCACAACCTGGGTGCCCGCGTTGGCGATGTCTTCGAACTTGGCCAGCAGCGTGGCCGGGTCCAGTTGCTTCAGCATGGCCTGCTGGACGCATTGCTGGCGCTGGATGCGGGCGTAGTCATCCACATACTCGCGTGACCGTCCGTACCAGAGCGCCTGGTTGCCGTCGAGTGTCTGCTCTCCGGCCGGGATCCACCCGAGGGGCATGCCGTGGGTTTGGCTGTAATCGTCGAAGTAGCCGCTCATGGGTACCCAGCCGCCGGCCTTGATCTTGATGCCGCCCATGGCGTCGATGAGCGTGGCAAAGCCCTCCATGTCCACCAGGACATAGGCCTGGATTGTCATTCCCAGCGTTCCGGAGACGGCTTCCATGGTTGCCTGCGCGCCTGGATCGGCCACCCCCGGGTAAAGGTCCGCATGCTGGTTGGTGACTTCGGTGTTAATGGCATTGATCAGGCATTCGTCGCCGCAGTTGTAGCCGTCGGGATAGATCTCCCGCATCGGCGAGTCTTTGCTGAACTGCGCGTTCTGGAAGTTGCGGGGGACGGAAATGATGGCGGTCTGGCCGGTTTCGGCGTCAACGCTCAGCACGGAGAGGCTGTCCGGACGCCGTCCGGTACGGTCCTCACCGGCGTCGCCGCCCATCATCAGGAAGTTGTAGCGCCCGTCCACGGGGTCGATAGCGGGCCCGGCGGAAAAAATGTTGCCGATCGCGTTACGGCCCACATTGAGGAGGTAGGCGGCGTAGCCGAGCGACCCGCTCCCGAGGACCAGGGCCAGTACCAGGGCAAACCCGACGGCGGGCCGTACCGAGGGCTCCAGCAGTACGGGGCGGATCAGCCGCAGGGTGTTGATGAACAGTGCCGCCCAGCCGACGGCCAGCGCTACCAGCAGGATCACGATCGCCAGGGAGGCGAAGGGGTTGGTGATGATGTTGATCAGGAGGGGCCGGTTGAGGAGCAGCAGGAGCAGGGTGAGCGCCAGCACTGCCCAGACGGAGAGCGTTACGGCCAGTGCGGCGCGGCCCAGCCTGCGGTCGCCGGCCACAATCTGGGCACTGCCCGGGACCAGGAGAGTCAGGAGGACAAGCACGAAGGCCCGCTTGGTGCGGACGTGCGGAGAGGCGCTGACCGGGTACCGGACGGGGTCTGTCATTGCGCCGCCGGGAGCGGAGTCATGCAGCTTGCTGCTGGACATACGCGCCGCCCTAGCGGCTGCCCCGCAGGGCGCCGTTGCCTTCGGCGAAGACTTCGCTGACCTTTTGCCGCAGGTTCGCACCCTTGCGGGTTGCGACGGCGTTGAGGTCCGCGGCGAAATCAAGGAGGTCTGCGCGAAGCGATGCGGCAAGCTCGTCCGTGCCGGCTGCCAGTATCCGCACCGCCAGGAGTCCCGCGTTGCGTGCCCCGGCGATTGAAACGGTAGCCACCGGAACGCCGGCCGGCATCTGGACGATGGACAGGAGTGAGTCCATGCCGTCCAGGGTTTTCAGGGGGACAGGCACGCCGATGACCGGAAGCGGCGTAACGCTGGCCAGCATGCCCGGCAGGTGGGCCGCGCCCCCGGCGCCGGCAATGATGACCCTCAGGCCCCGCTCATGGGCCGTCTGCCCGTAGCGGATCATTTCCGTAGGCATGCGGTGGGCTGACACGACGTCGGCTTCGAACGGAATGCCGAACTCCGCCAGCGCGTCCGCGGCGGCTTCCATGACAGGCCAGTCCGAGTCGGAGCCCATGACCAGGCCTACCAGGGGCGCTGTCTCCGAAGCGGTGGCTGGTGTGGCTTGGGCGCTCATGCGTTCTCCTCGAAAGTGCTTGGCGTTTCCTCCGCCGCCACCCGCCCGTCGCGGATGATGTTGGCCACCATGGTGGCACGGCGGCGAACGGACTCGACGTCCGCGGTTGATGAACCCACCAGGTTCACGTGGCCGATCTTGCGGCCGGGCCGGACGGACTTGCCGTAGCAATGCACCTTCGCGGCAGGTTCGCTGGCAAGCGCCAGCGGGAAGGCGGAATACAGGTCCTGGTTCTCGCCGCCCAGGAAGTTCTTCATCACCACCACCGGTGCAAGGACATCGGTGGCGCCAAGGGGAAGGTTCAGTACCGCCCGGAGGTGCTGCTCGAACTGGCTGGTCACCGAGCCGTCCTGCGTCCAGTGGCCGGTGTTATGGGGGCGCATGGCGAGTTCGTTGATCAGGAACCCTGCCCCGGAGCCCGGCGTCTCGAAGAGTTCAACGGCCAGCACGCCCGTCACTCCCAGCTCGCCGGCAATCCGCAGTGCGGCGTCTTCCGCTGCCGCGGCAACCTCCACGGGGATATCCAGCGCGGGCGCTATGACCTCGTCACACACGCCGTCCACCTGGATGGTGTGCACCACGGGCCATGCCCGGGCCTCGCCGTCGGGCGTCCGTGCCACCAACGCAGACAGTTCCCGCGTGAACTCGACTTTGGCCTCGGCGAGGAGGGGGCTCATGGCGTCAAACCATTCCTCTGTGTCCGCAGCCTCTTCCGCCGAGCCCACCATGCGGACACCCTTGCCGTCGTAGCCGCCGCGCGGCATCTTCAGCACAACCGGCCAGCCGGTTTGTTCCCCGAAGCTGACGAGGCCGGCCACATCCTTCACGGCGGCCCAGGCAGGATTGGGAAGTTCCAGCCGGTCGATGGCTGCACGCATTACCAGCTTGTCCTGGGCGTTGACGAGCGCGTCGGGTCCGGGCTGGATATTGACGCCGGCATCCTGCAGGGCACGAAGGTGGGCCGTTGGGACGTGCTCATGGTCAAAGGTCATGACGTCCAGGCCTTCTGCGAAGTCCAGGAGGGTCTGCAGGTCCTTGTAGTCACCCACGGGCGAGGACGGCACCGCCGAGACAGCGGAGACATCGTCACCTTCGGCAAGGACGCGTAGTTCAAAGCCAAGTGCGGTTGCGGCCGGGGCCATCATGCGGGCAAGCTGGCCGCCGCCCACCACGCCTATTACTGGAAAAGTCACATTGCCAGCCTACCGAAGACCGCCCGGTATCCCACGTTTCCGGTCCGCGGCGGGCAGGAGTGTTTCGGCCGCCGAAGGCCCCGGCGCAGGTTGGGGAGGCTGCCACGCAGGTTTGGGGGCTAAAATAGGCGTCTGGCCCGATGGCCCACATTTCAGACAGCCATGGAGGGCCATGTTTACCGCACTTGCAGACCGTATCCGGGGGCTCGCGTCCCTTTTTTGGCGTGAAGTAGCCAAATTCGGAGCTGTTGGCGGCGTTGCGTTCGTCATCGACAACGGCCTGACCTACTACCTCATGCACGGCCCCATGACCGACAGCGAGGCCAAGGCAAGGTTTGTCGGCGCCTCGGTGGCCACGGTGTTCTCCTGGATTGCCAACCGGCTCTGGACCTTCCGGCACCGCCGGCAGGCCAACGTGCTCCGGGAATTCCTGATGTTCGTCCTCATCAACGGGATCGGCATCGGCATCTCCACCGGCTTCACGGCGCTCGCCAAGTACGGTATGGGCGTGACGGACAAGAACATGCTGTTCTTCGCTGGAATAGTAGGCATCCTGGTAGCCACTGTTGTCCGCTTCTTCGCCTACCGGTTCCTGGTGTTCAACCAGGAACTGGACCAGGAGCCGGAGTTTTCCCACGACCACGAGCTCATCGAGCTGCACCACCACGCCAAGGAGCACGACCGCCGCACCACGGAGCACGCCGTCGCCGTCGAGCGGGAAACCTCGGCCGAAGGCCAGGGCAAGGCTTAGCCGGCCCGGCAGCTCAGCTGCCGTGGATGCGTTCCGCTGCGAGCAGTTTGTCCGTCAGCTGCACGTCCGGGTGGGTTACCACCACCGAGCCGTCGCGCCGCCAGGCGCCGAGGGCGTTTGACAGGGCAGCCTCAAGGCCGTTCCCGGCAGGGATGTGCAGCCGCACGCCCTCTTCATGGGGTGCCGCGAAGCCGTCGAGCAGGTCCCGGTGAAGGTGGCGCCGGCCGTCGCTGGCCACGATCGCGCAGCCTGAAGGATCAGCTTCGGCGTGGGCCATGAACACGTCGCCGTGGGAGCGGACTTCCGCCGCGTAGTCGATATAGCCAGTGCCCAGCTCACCCGGCCAGCGCATGGCCAGCGCAGGCAGCGCGACGGCGATGACGGCGTCGTACCTTCCCTCGACTGTTCCCGGATCGGCGGTGACCAGGTAATCCGCCGAGCTGCCGTCAAGGACCGTCTGCATCCCGAGCTGCCAGGCGGCAAGTGCCCAGACCATCGACTTCCAGTGCGCCGGCAGTTCCAGGCCGAGCCGCATGCCGGGGGCGGCGTCCAGTTCGTCCTGAAGCAGGTTGCTGGTCTTGGCAACCCAGTTGTCCAGCACCCGGCCGGATAACTCGACGCGCTCGTCGCCGGGGCCGTACCAGGTGAGGCGCGGGGCGGTGGAGTTGCCTGAACGAAGGGTTGCCATGAGGTCGGCTGCCGGGTTGGTCATGGCTACATCCTGCCACCGGCGAAGGTCTTTGGACCACGGTTTGCCGGCCTCCGCCGGCGCAGCGCACAAGGGCCCGTCCCGTAACACGGCGTGAGATATCTCACACCAGATGCTCAGCGTGCTTGCTATTTCTTGGGATTGCGGCTATTTTCCGGCAAACGGCGGTGAATTTGAGGGTTCAGGGCCGTCGGTTCGGGCTGCCGGACTTCTGCACCGCGCGCTCGTAATAAATTACCGGGCGTGGCGTACGCCTTATTCGTGATCCAGAGTGATTACTATCCGGCAGCGGCTTGACTCGCCCAAGTTACACACGTGTAATTAGATAACTAAAGGCAACTGCGTAAATGCCGGCACACAACCGAGTGCCACGTATCCAGGCAGGGGCTGCAACATCAGGAGGGTCGCCATGGGGCAAGCAGAGCGTATCCAGGAAGATGCCGTCGTGGCCGGCCAGGCAACGGCAAAATACCGCGCGCGGGGGGTGCCGAGCGACTGGTACGTTGACCCGGCCGACCCCCATGCCGCCGAGCGGTACAACAGGAACGCCGGGGGCGCCCTTGAGGACCAGGCCACTGCCTTCCTCGCCGCGCACGAGGCCCTGCTGGACGGCGGCGCCGAGCCGGAGGATGAACTCGACCCTCCCATGGAGCTTGCCGCAGGAGGCGCCACCCAGCCCGTATGGATCGGACTGCCTTTCCAGCAGGATTTCGACGACGAGGGCGAGCTGGGCTGGCAAACAGACGCGTTGTGCGCCCAAACTGACCCCGAGGCATTCTTCCCTGAAAAAGGCGGCTCCACCCGCGACGCAAAAAAGGTTTGCGGGGCCTGCAACGTGCGTTCGCAATGCCTGGAGTACGCGTTGGCGAACGACGAACGGTTTGGCATTTGGGGAGGCCTTTCCGAGCGCGAGCGCCGGCGGCTTAGGAAGCGAGCAATCTAATTCACCAGGATGTCCATGTCACTGCCGTTGTGGTCGCCCACAACGGCAGTGCCTATCTGCCCAGAACCCTCGCAGCCCTAGCGGACCAGACCCGGCCCGTGGACTACGCCATTGGCGTCGACACCGGCTCCCGGGATGATTCCAAGGCCCTTCTCCAGCAGGCCCTGGGCACGGCCCACGTCGTCAGCCAGCAGCGGGGTAAAGGCGGCATGGGGGCGGCGGTGCTGGCCGGCCTGGCTGAACTGGCGCCATGGCGCGGAAGCGATGCAGGCGGCAAGGCCGAGTGGATCTGGCTGCTTCATGACGATGCAGCACCCGCACCGCAGGCCCTCGCCGAGCTGCTCAGCGCCGTCGAACGCGCGCCTTCCGTCACCGTAGCCGGCTGCAAGCAGCTGGACTGGGACGCCGGACGCAAGTTGATCGACGTCGGCCTGTCCACCAGCCGGTGGGCCGAACGGCTCACCCTGATCGACGCCGACGAACTGGACCAGGGACAGTACGACGGACGCAGCGACACCTTTGCGGTCAATTCCGCCGGAATGCTGGTTCGCCGCGACATCTGGGAGCAGCTGGGCGGTTTCGATCCCGCCCTGCCCGGCAGCGGCGATGACGTCGACTTCTGCTGGCGCAACCGGCTGGCAGGGCACCGCGTTGTGGTGGTGCCCGCGGCCAGGATGTTCCACGTCGCGCACCGGCCGCACGCGCTGGGCAATGCCGCAGCCGCCCGGAAAGCCCAGGTCCATCTGCGCCTGAAACACTCGCCGCTGTGGATGGTACCCGTCCATGGAACAGGGGCCCTCCTGGGCAGCCTGTTCAAGCTGGTGCTCAGCATTCTGGTAAAAGACCCCGGCCACGGCTTGTCCCAGCTGGTTGCTACCTGCGCCGCCCTCGGCAGGCCGCGCGCCGTGGCCAAGGCCCGACGCAGCGCCCGCCAAACCCGCCGGATCCGCAGGTCGGTGATCCGCAAGCTCCAAACGCCCAGACGCGAGGTCTGGAGCCACCGCCGGTCCCTGATGGAGGCGCTCGGCTCGGACAATTCACCTGCCGATGACCTCGAGCGGGATCCACTGGCGCACCAACCCACGGGGGATGCGTCGGACGACTTCGCGGCCCTTGCCACCTCAAAACGCGGTTGGGTGGGCAACGGCGCCCTGGCCACCGTCATCATCGCATCCGTCGCGTCAATGCTGGCCCTTACGGGACTTTTCCGTGCCGACGCCGTAACCGGTGGCGCCCTCATTCCCGTTTCCGGCGAGCTCGGCGATCTGTGGCACCACGCCTCAAGCTGGTGGATCACGCTCGGCGCAGGATTGCCCGGGCGGGGAGACCCCTTTGGATACGTCCTGTGGATCCTGGGCGTACTCGGC
Source organism: Pseudarthrobacter sp. GA104 (assembly GCF_009741265.1). Lineage (GTDB taxonomy): Bacteria > Actinomycetota > Actinomycetes > Actinomycetales > Micrococcaceae > Arthrobacter. Next base: position 862,148 of record NZ_WOWL01000001.1, on the reverse strand, counting down.
GGGGGCGACGCCAACCCTGCCATCGCCTGGCTGCTGCTGCTCGCAACTCCGCTGTCCGGGCTGACGGCGTGGTTCGCTGCGGGAGGCCTGACAGTCCGGCGCCGCCTGCGGCTGGCCGCAGCGGTCTTTTGGGCTGCCGCCCCTGCCCTCCAGGTGGCGCTTAACCAGGGCCGGGCCGGCGCACTGGTTGCCCACATCATGCTTCCCTTGCTGGTCCTTGCGCTGCTGCGGGCCACCGGCTCTGCAATAGGGCACGGCCGCTTCACACTGCCTGCCCCTGCCGACGGCCGCCTCGGCGACAGGCCGCCGGCCCGGCCCGGCATCAACGGCACGCCGTCCTGGACCGCTGCCGCGGCCGCGGGCCTTACATTGGCCGTTGTTGCCGCGTCGGCACCGTCGCTCCTGGCTCCGGCCGCCGTGGTCATCGTGCTCTGCGGCCTCCTGCTCGGCCGCCGCGGGCGCACGGTCTGGTGGGCCCTGCTGCCTGCCGCGGCCCTTTTCATTCCCTTCGGCATCTCCGTGCTCGACAGGCCGAGGGCGTTGCTGGCCGATCCCGGCCCGCCGCTGGCCTTTGACGCTGCACCTTTGTGGCAGCAGCTGCTGGGACAGCCGCTGCAGTTTGATCCGCAGGGCGGCCTTGAGGGGCTTCCCCACTTCACCGGCGGCCCATTCCCCTGGGCCTTGCTGCTGGCGCTCCTGGGGGCGGTCCCGGTGCTCGCCCTGGCCGTTGCCGGGCTGCTGGTCCCCGGACACCGCGCCAGGACAGTGAGGTGTTTCTGGGTGGCCGGCATCATTGCCTTGGCAGGCGGCTGGCTGGCAGGCCACGTGGCCACCGGACTGAGCGCGGAAACGATGGTGACCCCCTTCACCGGGCCGGCCGTCTCGGCCGCGGCCTTCGCACTCCTGGCCGCAGGCATCCTGGGTGCCGAACAACTCCTGGCCATGACCGACAAAGCTGTGGCCAGCAGCACCACCAAGCACAGGACTGCCCTGCGGTCAGTTGCTGCCGTCAGCATGATCCTCCTGCTGGCCGGCCCCTTGGCGGGAATGGCGGCCTGGTCCGCCCAGAACCTGCTTCGCCCTGCGACTGCCGCCGCAGGGACGGGCCCGGCGGGCGCCGGTGCCACGGCAACGGGCGTTGCCGACGACGCCGACGCGCTCGGAGCTCCCCGCCTGGTGGAGCCCGCCACCCCGCGGACCCTCCCGGCTACCGCGATCGACCGCGGCACGGGGCCGGAGCAGACCCGCACCCTGCTGATCAGTACACGGGACAACGGCACTTTCGATGCGACCCTGATGCGGGGCGCCGGTACCACCTTGGACAGTTTCTCGGCCATTGCGTCCGCACGGAACATCATCGGTGCGCCGGGGGCAGAGTCAGTACGCGAGGATGATGACGTCGCCGCCGCCGTCCGCCGCGTGGTGGCCACCCTTGTTGCAGGCCAGGGCGTGGACCCGCGGAACGACCTCGAGCAGCTCGGCGTCGGGTTCATTGTGCTGCGCTCAGCGGACACCGCGGCGCAACTGACAGCCAGCAGGATGGATGCTGTACCCGGACTTGTGGCGGTAGGCCAGACCGACGTGGGATGGCTCTGGCGGATCACCCCGCTGAACCAGCCGGTACTGCAGGCTGCCGATGTTGCGCACCGGGTGCGGATCGTGGACGCAGGCGGTGCTTCCATCGGCTTGGTTCCCTCCGCCTACACGGACGTCGACGCCCCCGTGGGTGCCGGCCCGGAAGGGCGCCTTGTGGTCCTGGCAGAACGCGCGGATCCGGGCTGGAGCGCCTGGATCGACGGCCGCAGGCTCACGGCAACCACCTCGGGCTGGGCCCAGGCCTTCACGCTCCCTGCCTCCGGAGGACAGTTGACCATCCGTTATGAGAACCCTTGGGCGCTGTGGACGGCCGTAGCGCAGGTCACGGTGATTGGCCTGACGGTCCTGCTCGCCATCCCGATGCCCGCCCGGAGGACACGGACCGGCCTTTCACGGGACGAGGGCTCCCTGCGTAAGGAACACCAGAATGCATGAGCACACTCCGCCCGCTGAAGCGCCGGAAGCCCTGGCCTCCGGCGGGGCGCAAAGCGCAACGGGCGCCGAAAGCACCTCGGACACTGACCATCGTTCGTCCCGGCGGGCTTCAGTACAGGGACGCAAAGCGGCGCTGGCGGGGCTCGCTTCGGCGGCAGTGATCCTCGCCGGAGCAGGGGCAGTGGTAGCGGGTGGATCCCTCCTGCCACAGGCGGATTCCAGCCGTGCGGTGGCCGCCCCGGCAGTAGCTGTTCCCGCCGGGACGAGCCTGGGCGTGTGCCCGGGACCGGCCCGGCTGCTGGAAGGCACCGAGGCAGGAACTGATCCCCAGTTCAGTCCGGTGTCCGCTACGGCCGCCACTTCTGTCACAGCGGCGGTCCTCGGCTCGGCTGGAGTGCTGCCGGCAAGCCGGCTGTCGCAGCTGGACGGGACAACCGCCGTCGAAATTTCCAAGGAGCCCGGCCAGGCTGCTCCTGCCGGTTCGCCCCAGGAACTCCTGGCCGGAGTGGTGGCAGCCCGTCCCGTGGAAAAGGCCAGCGTACTGAGCGCCGACGCCTTGGCAAACCAGAAGGCATCGGCCGCAGCGGTGATGAAGTTCACTGCCACAGACGGGGATCTCCAGGGCACCGCAGCATCCAACTGCCAGCCGCCCTCCAACGACCAGTGGCTTGCAGGGGCGAGCACAACCGTGGGCCGGGCGTCCGTGCTGGTGCTGACAAATGCCTCCACCACGCCGGCGACCGTAAGCCTGGAACTTTTTGGCGCCCAAGGGCAGATCCAGGCGCCTGGCAGCCGCGGCCTGCTTGTCGCTCCGGGCACCTCCCGATCCGTGGTCCTCGCAGGCCTTGCGCCCGGGGAGCCGCAGCTCAGTGTCCACATCCGCAGCGCCGGCGGTCCCGTCGCGGCCGTGATCCAACAGGGCGTACTGCGCGGCCTTACCCCCGGGGGAGTGGACTTCATTGCGCCGGGAGCAGCTCCCGCTGTGCGCCAGGTGATGACGGGCGTGGACATCCAGGACCCCGCCGGGCTGGCCCAGCTGACCGGGAAGCCAGGGTATGGGGATGCCGGCCCGGCACTTCAGCTGACGGTTCCGGGGCCGTCGGACGCAGTGGTGGAGGTCAAGCTCTACGGCCGGGACGGCCAAAAGGCCCTGCCCTCCGGGGGCGTCATTACGGCAAAGGCAGGCGCCGTCACCGAAGTCTCGCTCGCTGGTGTCCCCGCCGGGCAGTACACGGTGGCAGCGTCCTCGGATGTCTCGTTCGTCGCCGCCACGCGGATCACCCGGGGGCTCCAGGAAGACCGGCCGTCGGACGTCGCCTGGGCAGCGTCAGGGGTGAGGCTGGGCAGCCAGCACGTGGTTCCGGTTCCCCAGGGCGGGAGCCGCAGCCTGATCTTCGGCGCCCTGGACGCCAGGGCCACCATCACCTATTCCGCCATCACATCGGACGGCAAAGTCCGGACCCCGTCCACCGCCGATATTGCCGGCGGAACCACGTCTTCCATAGCGGTGCCGGACAAGGTTGAGGACGTCGGCGTCGTGGGCTACGTAGTTTCCGCATCCGGAGATGCCGCGTACGGCGCTGTGCTGGTTCAGCAGGATGGCAGGAACGACGTCTCAACGCTGGCATTCCTGGCGGCCGCCGCCGGCCAGGAAACAGTGCCCGTGACGCTCAGCCACTAGGCCGGCCGCACAGCCGCTGCGGCCGGTTCAGTACCGGCGGCGGTAGACCGGGTCCAGTGTCTCCGGAGCCACTCCGAGCATCTCGGCGGTGTGCTCCACAACGACATCGTGGATCAGGTCCTGGAGCTCTTCCGGGCCGGGGCTCGCCTGTTCCACCACGCGCCGGTACACGGTAATCATGGGTCCTTCCCCGTCCGCAGCGGGAGTATAGGAGCCCATGGGAGCGGGGGAAGTGCTGGCTGCCAGCTGCTCCAGGTCCGGGGGGATCTCGTCCACGCCAAACCGGACCCCGTCCAGCGTCTTGCCCCAGATGTCGTGAAGCCGTTGGGCGGAATCCATCACCATGTCATCAAAGCGGTCCGAGCGGGTCCGGTAGCCGGGATGGGTCGGGAGCACCACTTCCCCGCGGAGCCCGCGCCCGTGGCGGTTGCGCCGGCGCATTGCGAAGCTCTTGCCCGGTGAGCCGGTCCCTGGATCCCTGCGGGCATCCGGATCAGCCAACCGGACCGTGAAACCGGATTTCTGGTTCGATGACTGCATACATTGACTGTAAACCCGGCGGAACATTTACGCGATACATTCTGCCCGGGGCACGGACGCGGCGGCCCCGGGGTAGCAATGCGCCGTTTTGGCCGCGATACGGAGTAGTCTGTGATGTCGTGGGAGCTATCCGTCAGTGTTCAAGATCTGCCTGCCGCCAGTCAGCGGTGGCCACCCTGACGTACGTCTATGCAGACTCCACAGCAGTCCTCGGTCCGCTGGCCACGTACGCCGAGCCGCATTGTTACGATTTGTGCGAGCAGCACGCAGGCTCCCTGACGGTCCCGCGGGGCTGGGAGGTCCTGCGGCTGGCGATGCCGTCGACTCCCCAGCAGCCCGGCCCTGATGACCTGCTCGCCCTTGCGAATGCCGTCCGGGATGCTGCGGCCCTGCCCAACCAGGCGAAGCAGCCGCCGGCGCAGCGCGGCCCCCATTCAGCCCTTGAGGCGCCGGCCGGCGCCGAAGGCACCCGCAGGGGACACTTGCGCGTCCTGCGTGAACCCTCCTGACATCCATGTGGCGGTAGGCTGGAAGCTGCACATCAGTCCGCTACCGGCGCGAGCGCGCCCGCCAGGGAGCACCAATAAATGCCCAAGATCAGTCCCGAACTGCTGTCCGTCCTGCGTTGTCCCGTGACCGGTTCGCCCCTGGTGCAGGAAGGCGAGGAACTGGTTGCCGCCGTCGCTGCGGAATCCGGGGTCAAGCCCCGCTACGCCATCGAGGACGGCATACCGCTGCTCCTGCCCCCGGAGCTGCTCGCTGCAGCCTCCGCGGCAGGATCTGACCAACATGACTCAGCCTCCGGAACGAATTAAGGACCATCCATGACTTTTGATTACAAGGTTGCCGACATCTCCCTGGCGGAAGCCGGCCGCCACCAGATCCGCCTTGCCGAGCACGAAATGCCGGGGCTTATGTCGCTGCGCGAGGAGTTTGGGCCCACCCAGCCGCTCCAGGGCGCCCGAATCGCAGGGTCACTGCACATGACAGTGCAGACAGCGGTGTTGATTGAAACCCTCACGGCCCTGGGCGCGGAGGTCCGCTGGGCCTCCTGCAATATCTTCTCCACCCAGGACGAAGCCGCCGCCGCCGTGGTGGTCGGCAAGGGCACCGTGGAGGACCCCCAGGGTGTGCCGGTGTTCGCCTGGAAAGGCGAAACCCTCGAAGAGTACTGGTGGACCGCCGAGCAGATCCTTACCTGGCCGGGCGCGGAGTCCAATCCCGAACTGGGACCCAACATGATCCTGGACGACGGCGGCGACGCCACCATGCTGGTGCACAAGGGTGTGGAGTTCGAGGCAGCGGGCAACGTGCCGTCCGCTGATCCCACTGATTCGGAAGAGTACGGAATCTTCCTTGAGGTCCTCCGCCGCTCCCTGGCCGCGGATCCGAAGAAGTGGACCCGGACGGCTGCCACCATCAAGGGCGTCAGCGAGGAAACCACCACGGGCGTGCACCGCCTGTACCAGCTCGCTGAACAGGGCAAGCTGCTGTTCCCGGCCATTAACGTCAACGACTCCGTCACCAAGAGCAAGTTCGACAACAAATACGGGATCCGCCACTCGCTCCCGGACGGGATCAACCGCGCCACGGATGTGCTCATGGGCGGCAAGGTCGCCGTCGTCTGCGGCTACGGCGACGTCGGCAAGGGCGCCGCGGAAGCGCTGCGTGGCCAGGGTTCGCGGGTCATCGTTACCGAAATTGATCCCATCTGCGCGTTGCAGGCCGCGATGGACGGCTACCAGGTGGCCAAGCTGGAGTCTGTCCTCGCGCAGGGTGACATCTTCATCACCACCACGGGCAACAAGGACGTCATCATGGCGGAGCACATGGCCGGCATGAAGAACAAAGCGATCGTGGGCAACATCGGCCACTTCGACAACGAGATCGACATGGCGGGGCTCGCGAGGGTCCCCGGCATCAAGAAGGTCGAAATCAAGCCGCAGGTCCACGAATGGGTTTTCGAGCAGGACCCTGCCACAGGCGAGGCCAGCCGGTCCATCATCGTCCTTTCCGAAGGCCGGCTGCTGAACCTGGGCAACGCCACCGGGCACCCGTCCTTCGTCATGAGCAACTCGTTTGCCAACCAGACCATTGCGCAGATTGAGCTGTGGACCAAGAAGGACCAGCCCGAAGGCGAACGCGAATACGAAAACCAGGTCTACGTGCTGCCCAAGGTCCTGGACGAAAAGGTGGCCCGCCTGCACCTGGATGCCCTGGGCGTTGAGCTGACCGAGCTGAGCAAGGACCAGGCCGAGTACCTGGACATTGACGTCGCCGGCCCATACAAGCCCGAGCATTATCGTTACTAAGAAGTAAAGCGCCCGGGCGCCCACTGCGCCCGGGCCGTTACTTTCTGCGCCTAGGATCAAACATATGGAGCCCGAAGTCCAGTCCCGCCGTCCGGGACGCCTCAAGAAAATCCTCCTCGTGGTGGCCGTGTGTGTCCTCGCCGCCATCGGTGGCGTTTTCGCTGCGGTTGCGCCGGGCATCGCCCGGGGTGCCATCGAATCCGAGGCGGGATCCGCCATCAGGACTTCCCCCGGCATTGCCTCGCCGGTTATTGCTCCCGTCAAGTCCGACGCCGTTCCGGCCGGCGGCGCCAAGCAGGTAAATCCGGCGGCCCCGGTGTCGCTGAAGGTAACCAACGGCACCATCGAGCGGGTCACCCTGACCAGTACCTCAGGTGAAATCGTCGAGGGCCGCATTGACGCCGCGGGCACCGGCTGGTCTGCGGCCGGACCGCTCAAGTTCAACACCGACTACAGCTACACGTATGTCGTCAAGGACCAGGCGGGCCGCGAAACAAGCACCACGCAGTCCTTCAGCACGGTATCCAGCACGCACGAGGCGGACGCTGCCATCTACCCGCTTGATGGCATGAAAGTCGGCGTCGGGCAGCCGTTGCAGGTCATTTTCAGCGAGCCGGTGGTCAACCGCGAAGCCGTGGAAAAGGCCATCACCATCACCAGCAGCGCCGGCCAGGTGGGAGCGTTCCACTGGTACAGCGACACCATGGTCCGGTACCGGCCAGAGACCTTCTGGGCCGCCAACTCCACCATCAGCATGGATATGAAGCTCTTCGGCGTGGACCTGGGCAACGGCCAGATTGCCAATTTCAACAAGAAGGTGAACGTCTCGATCGGCGACAAGAAGGTGGCAGTTGCCGACGCCGCCGCGCATACCTTCACGCTGAGCGTCAATGACCAGGTGGTGAAGACCCTGCCGGTGAGCATGGGGGACAAGCGCTTCCCGTCGGCCCGTGGCTATGGCGTGCTGATGGAAAAGAAGCGGTTCGACCACTTCCGGGCCTCGAGCATCGGCCTGAAACCCGACGATCCGGCCTACTACGGTGACGTCGACGTGGAATACACCATCCGCCTCACCCTCAGCGGCGCCTACATCCACCAGGCCCTTGAGTCGGCCTTTCCGTTCATTGGCAACACGAACGTCTCGCATGGCTGCATCGGGTTCGCTCCCGACGGCGCTGCCTGGGTCTTCGACAACATGGGCACCGGGGATGTGGTGCAGATCGTGAACACCGAGGGCGACTACGCCGCCCACGACGACGGGTTCGGCGACTGGAACATTCCGTGGAGTGAGTACGACAACTGACGGTCAGCTGCCGAAAGGCAGCCGCTGCAGCCGCTCGCCCGTCTCGGTGTTGCGCCGGCGCGATTGGGCCAGCCGGGTCAGCTCCCGGTTGCGGCGTTCAGCCACGACGGCGGCAAGGTAGTCGTCCGGCCCGGTACCGGCGGGAGGGGGCGGAGCCACGTGGGCGGACAGTTCGGTGGCGATGGACGCGGCCATTTCAGAGCGGGACAGGGGGGCCATCCGCCCTGCCTGGCGGAGGAACTGCGTAGCCCTGCGGGCCGTAGCATCAGGGATCCGTCCGATATCGGCGGCGGCTGCCCACGCTTTTAGCCGGTGCGGAACGAAGACCGGCACCGGCTGCTCCACGGGGACGCGCGTACGGACTGCATAGGTTCCGGCCATGAGGTCACCCAGCCGGCGTGACTTGTCATTGAAGAGCGCAACGGTCAGCGCAATCCCGCCAAAAGTCAGGTAGATCTCCAGGAATCCGGTCAGGCCGCGGATGACTGCATGCCGGAAACGGATGGCGCCGCCGTCCTCCCGAACCACCCGAAGGCCGGTGGCCAACTTCCCCAAGGACAGGCCGCGGCTGAGCGTTTCAACACCTACCGGAACAATCACCAGGCAAAAGACCACGGCCACCAGGATCAGGGCGCGCGTGGCCGCCTCGTCGAGGTCCTCACCGGCAGCGGACAGGCCAATCAGGATCGCCACCAGCAGGATGACGCTGAAGGCAACATCAAGGAGCAGGCCAAGGGCGCGGGCCGCAAAGGACGCCGGCCGCAGTTCCAGCACCACGGCCTCGCCGGTGACAATCGAACTCACAGGTTTTCCCGTTCTCGAGGCTTACGGTGTGGTCGCTCACAGTCTAGTGCCGGAGCGCTAGGCTGGTCCCGTGGATATGGACGCCTTCTCCGCTGTCAATGCGGACAAGTGGGCACGGCTGCACGAGCTTGCCTCCAAGGGCAGGCTCAGCGGCCGCGAGGCCGATGAACTGCTGGCGCTGTACCAGTCCACGTCCGCGCACTTGTCCCTGATCCGCTCGGTTGCCCCCGAAAGCGGGCTCTCCGCCTCGCTGTCCGCCACCCTCGCCCAGGCGAGGACACGGTTCACCGGCGCGCGGTCCAATCCCATGGCGGACCTGGCACGGTTCTTCGTGGTGGCACTTCCGGCTGCGTTCTATCGGCTGACCTGGCTCACGCTTGCCTGCGGCACGGCCTTCGCCCTCATCGGTGCGGCGTACGCACTCTGGATTGGCACGTCCCCGGAAGCGCTGCGGGCAGTGGCGTCCGAGGCCGCGGCCCGGCAGTACGTCGAGGAAGACTTCATCAACTACTATTCCGAGAACCCGGCTGCGTCCTTTGCAGGCGCCGTGTGGACCAACAATGCCTGGATCAGCGCACAGGCTGTCGCCCTGGGGATCACCGGCTTCTGGGTTCCGATGATCCTGTTCAGCAACGCCCAGGGCGTGGGGGTCGCCGCCGGTATCTTTGCCGCTGCCGGCAAAACCGACGTCTTCTTCAGCTACATCCTGCCGCACGGCCTGATGGAACTCACTGCAGTCTTCATCGCCTGTGCCGCCGGCCTGCGGATCTTCTGGGCGATGGTTTCACCGGGACCGAGAACCAGGGGAAGGGCGGTGGCCGAGGAAGGCAGGTCCCTGATCACCGTGGCCCTTGGCCTGGTCCTGGTGTTGTTTGTCTCCGGGCTGGTGGAAGGATTTGTCACTCCCAGTGCACTGCCGGTGTGGGCCAAGATTGCCATCGGCGCCGCAGTTTTGGCTGCGTACTGGTTCTACGTGCTGAAGTGGGGCAGGCCGGCTTACCTGGCCGGAGAACGCGGGGACCTCCGGCGTGAGGACGCGGGCTACCCGGAAATCGCTGCCTGAATCGTTGTAATCCGACCGGGGTGGTTTCTCGCCCAGCCGAAGGCGCGGACGGTAGGCTCGTCAACAGATAAAGCGCGCCTGCTGACCCCGGCCCGGCGCGGACATTCGACGGAAGTGACCTGCTGTGAAAGACGAAACACCGGCCCGCGCCAAAAGCCCGGAGCCGCAGCCGGAACCCCTCCTGGATACCTCCCGGGACTCCGACGAGCCCGCCTTTTCCTGGCTGACTCCCGGGCGCGGTTCCAGTGCGGCCAGCGGCTCCAGCGCAGCGTCCGGGTCCTCGGCCGCCCCAGCCTCCGGCGCCCCGGCCCCATCCACCGCTGACGGTTCCGCCACTCCCACCGCCACCGCAGATGGTTCCCCCGCTTCCAGCGGCACGGCCGGGACGAAAGGCGCCGGCTCCGCAGGCGCTGAAGCCACATCGAGGGTTCCGGAAGGGACCGGCCGGCCTGAGACCAGGGCGGACCGGAAAGCAGCCGAAGCCGCCGCAGACCCCGACGGCGACGGCAGTTCTCCGGTCTTCCGGGAGCCCCTTGCCACGTCCGCGCTGCAAGTCCGCCCGCCGGAGGAAGAGGTGGAGCGCCGCAATGCCCAACGTGAGAGTGCCGCGAACGCCAAGCCGGTGGCGCCGCGCGTCATGCAGGTGTTGCTTGCTGTCTTCTTCCCGGTGACTTTGCTGATCCTGGCTGTCCGGGCGGTGACCAGTCCGCTGTTCCTGTGGGTGGAATACAACCGCCCCGGATTCCCCGGCGACGGGTACGGGTTCAGCACGGACGACCGGATGACCTACGGCTCCTACGCAGTGGATTACCTCAGCAACTGGTCCGGCCCGCGCTACCTGGGCGACCTGGTGCACCGCGGCGGCGACAAGTTGTTCAAGGACGGCGAAGTCAGCCACATGGCGGACGTAAAACTGGTGATCCTCTCAACCTTCGGCGCGGGTGTCCTGCTGCTCCTGTTGGGCCTCATCGCCGTCCTCTACCTCCGCAAACGAAGCACCGGGGGCGTCCGACGGGGGCTGTTCGCCGGCTCCATCGTCACCTTAGTCCTCATCCTGGGCCTGGGGACGCTGGCGTTCCTGGGCTGGCAGCAGTTCTTTACCGAGTTCCACCGGATCTTCTTCGCCGACGGCACCTGGACCTTCAGCATGGATGACACCCTGATCCGGCTGTTCCCAGGCCAGTTCTGGATTGATGCCGGGATGGTGATCGCCGCCCTGGTTCTCCTGACAGCGCTCCTGACGCTCATCCTCACCTGGCCCACCCGCCGGCGGCGCGGACTGGTGAAGGACGAACCGGTTCCCGCCGCAGGCCAGGAGTAACCGGGACAGGATCGCCGTCCGGGCAGCCGGCTCCATGCAGCCCGGGCGGACGGGGTCAGGCGTACAGCTTGGCGATCTCGTCGCCGTAGTCACGCACGACGGCGGCCCGCTTCAGTTTGAGGGACGGGGTCAGGTATCCCGACTCCACTGTGAACTGGGCATCGAGGAGCGAGAAGCTCCGGACGGACTCGGCTTTGGACACCAGCAGGTTCGCCTGGTCCACCGCATCCTGGACTGCCGCGAGGACGTCCGGGTCCTTGATCGCGTCGCTGGCTGAGAGGGCGGGCAGGCCCTGCTCCGAACGCCAGTTGTCCACGCCCTCGGGGTCGAGGGTGACCAGCGCCGAGACGAAGGGTTTCCCATCGCCCACCACAACCGCATGCGCCACCAGCGGATGGGAACGGATCTTTTCCTCGAGAGGGCCCGGTGCCACATTCTTGCCGCCCGCAGTGACCAGCAGGTCCTTCTTACGGCCCGTCACGGTGAGGAACCCCTGCGGATCCAGTTCCCCGAGGTCGCCGGTCCGGAAAAAACCGTCCACAAAAGCCTCGGCATTCGCGGCCTGGTTGGCGTGGTAGCCCTTAAAGACGCCAATTCCCTTCACCAGGATTTCACCGTCTTCCGCCACCCGGATGGTGGTGCCGGGGATGGGTATCCCCACTGAGCCCACCCGGGTACGCGACGGGGTGTTGGCGGTGCACGGCGCCGTGGTTTCGGTTAGCCCGTAGCCTTCCAGTACCGGGATGCCGGCGCCCCGGAAGAAGTGGGCGTCCTCCAGGGCCAGCGGACTGGCCCCGGATACGGTGTACCCGACCTGTCCGCCCAGGGCCTGCCGAAGGCGGGGATACAGCAGCCGGTCAAAGATTCCATGGCGCACCCGGCACAGCAGCCCGGGGCCGCTGCCCTTCCCGCGGTTCCGCTTATCCTCTTCCTGCGAGAACTCAATGGCCGTGGCCGATGCAGCCCGGAAGAGCCAGGCCTTGCCCGAGAGGGCAGCCTTGTGGGCGGCGGTGGCCCTGACTTTTTCGAAGATCCGCGGCACCACCAGCAGGAAAGTGGGCCGGAACGTGCCCAGGTCCTCAAGGAGCCGGGCGGCTCCCGGGGTATGGCCCAGAGTGGCCCCGGCGGCGAGGCACACCACTTGGACGGCACGGGCAAGGACGTGGGCCAGGGGCAGGAACATCAGGGTGCGGGCCTGGTCCTGCAGCAGCAGCTCCGGAAGGAACGCCACGATGTTCTTCGCCACCAGGGCGAAGTTTCCGTGCGTGATCTCGCAGCCCTTGGGATTTCCCGTGGTGCCCGACGTGTATACCAGGGAGGCGACGTCCTCCAGGCCGGCCCGGCTGCGGTGCCGCTCAAGCTCCGCGTCGGTAACCCCCGCGCCGGCAGCGGCGAGGCTGGCAAGGTCCGGTGCTTCGCCGTCGTAATCCATCCGCACTACGTTGACCAGCCGGTCCCGGAGCAGGAAGGAGCCCTCGAGCACAGTGGTGACCAGGTCCACCGTGGCCCGGTCGCCGGCAAAGACGCGGCGCACGCCGGCGTCCTGGATGATCCACTCCACCTGGCGTGCGGAGGACGTCTCGTAGATGGGGACTGTCACACCGCCGGCAAACCAGATCGCGAAATCGACCAGGGTCCATTCGTAGGAGGTGGGGGACATCACGGCCACGGCGTCGCCCGGCTCAAGGCCGCCGGCGATGAGGCCCTTGGCCAACGCGCTGACATCCTGCAGGAACTTGTGGGCTGTGACGTCAACCCAGCCGTTGGGCCCCTTCCTGCGGTACAGGGCGTGCGCAGGGTTGGCCTCATGCTGCTCCAGCAGCAGGTCAGTCACATTGCTGGCGGCGTCAAGCTCAACCAGCAGTTCGGTGCTCGCTTCTCTCACATCAGGTCTCCGTTTCCGCTGCCACGCCGCGGCAGCGGCTCCGTTGGGGGTCTGATGCCATCCTGCCCTAGATCCAGGACGGCATCCACATCCGGACTTTCCAGTCCTCGTAGGGAATGGTTTCGGCGGCCCAGACAGGATAGAAGAAGGCCGACAGGAGGACGGCGGCCGCCACAAAAAGGGCAACCAGGTAGAGCCCCGAGCGGCGGCGCCAGGGCGGGTCGGCGGCCTTGCCCAGGACGAGCCCCAGGCAGTATGTCAGGGCCAGGATGAGGAACGGTTCAAAGGAGACCGCGTAGAAGTAGAACATGGTCCGTTCGGGGTACAGGAACCATGGCAGGTATCCTGCGGCCACGCCGGCCAGCACCGCTCCGGCGCGCCAGTCCCGGCGCCCGGCCCACCAGAACAGGAGGACCACCAGGGCTATCGCCGCACCCCACCAGATCAGCGGGTTTCCCACGGACAGGATCGCAGAGGTGCATTTTTCCACTGCACAGCCGGGTGTGCCCTGTTGGGGCGATTCGTAAAAGAACGACGTCGGCCTGCCGAGTACCAGCCAGCTCCAGGCAGATGCCTCGTACGGGTGCTCCGAGCCCAGGCCCTGGTGGAACGTGTAGGCCTCCTGGTGGTAATGGGCCAGCGAGCGGACAGAGTCTGGCAGCCAGCCCCACTCGGCGGAGGGGTTGCCCTCGGCCCACCGGCGGAAGTACGCATGTTCGGACCGGAACCAGCCTGTCCACGTGGCCGCGTAGACGACACCGGCCACCGGAACGGTGCTAAGGAATGCCGGGATGCCGTCCTTGATGACGCCTCCGCTGATCCAGCCGCGGATGCCTGCCACGCGCCGGGCGCTCAGGTCCCACAGGACGGTGAGCAGTCCAAACCCGGCCAGGAAAAACAGGCCGGACCATTTGGTCCCGATTGCGAGCCCCAGGCAGATTCCTGCCGTTACCCGCCACCAGCGGACGCCCAGCCAGGGGCCGGAGAGCAGGTGGGCCGCCGTGGGGATGCCGCCGTTTCCTGCGGCAGCACGGGCCAGCCGAACCGCGAGCCGGCGCCGGCCGTCATCCCGGTCAAGCAGCAGGGCGCCAAACGCGGCGAGAACCCAGAACATAAGGAAGATATCGAGCAGCGAGGTCCGGGACATCACCAGGTGGTGGCCGTCCACGGCCAGGAGGAGTCCCGCGGCTCCGGCCAGCGGAAGGGACCGGAACAGCTTCAGGGCGATCAGCGACAGCAGCAGGATGGACAGGGTGCCGGTCAGCGCGGCGGAGAAGCGCCACCCAAACGGGTTGTCAGGGCCGAAAAGCCACATGCCCGCCGCAATCATCCACTTGCCCACGGGCGGATGGACCACGTACTCGGGGACTCCAGCAGCACTCCGGGGTTTCCGGAGTTGAACGCGTCATTGGCCTTGTCCGGCCAGCTGCGTTCGTAGCCGCTGATCAGGTAGGAGTACGCGTCCTTCACGTAATACGTTTCGTCAAAGACCAGCTTGGGCGGCGCCTCGAGCCGGACAAGCCGCAGGATCCCGCCGACGAGGGCAGCCAGGACGGGAACCAGCAGGAGCCACAGCCGCAGCGACGGCGGGTAGTCGCGCCATGTTTGGACGCTGCCGAGGAGCCTGGCTGTGAGGGATTCCACCGTGAACGCCTCGGCGGGGCGGCTGACCCACGGCCGTTTTGCGGTACTCCCCGGACCGCCCGGGGTCCCCCCTGTTTCGCTGCCTGCTGCTGCGGGGGCGGCGTGTCCGGTCCCGCCCGGCCGCGTCGAGGTCTGCGTCACGAGCCCCATGCTACCGTTTGCGGCCGGCAGTCCTCCGCAGCAGTAGGCTGGTGGCGTGGACCCTAACCCCAGCACCCCTCCAGATTCCGGCCCGGCAACTCCAGGGCGCATCGTGCTTGCCGCCACTCCAATCGGCAATACCGGGGACGCTTCCGCAAGGCTGGTGGAGCTGCTGGGAACCGCTGACATCGTGGCCGCCGAGGACACGCGCCGGCTGCACCGCCTGGTCCAGAGCCTCGGCGTGACCGTGGCCGGACGGATCATCAGCTACCACGAACACAATGAGGCCGCGAAGACCGCCGAGCTGCTGGACCAGGTTCGGGCGGGGAACACCCTGGTCATGGTCACCGACGCCGGCATGCCCTCGGTGTCGGACCCCGGGTTCCGGCTGGTGCAAGGTGCCGTGGCGGCGGGCCTGACGGTCACCGCCGTGCCCGGGCCATCGGCAGTGCTCACCGCCCTGGCGTTGTCCGGCCTGCCCACGGACCGGTTCTGCTTTGAAGGCTTCCTTCCACGGAAGGCAGGGGAGAGGGCCTCGCGGCTCGCGGACCTGGCAGGCGAGCAGCGGACCATGGTGTTCTTCGAAGCGCCGCACCGGTTGGAGGCCATGCTCCGGGCACTGCGCGAACGGTTCGGGCCGGACCGTCCCGGTGCGGTGTGCCGCGAACTGACCAAAACGTATGAAGAAGTAATCCGTGGCACCCTCGGTGAACTTCTGGCTTGGGCGGAAAGCACGGAGATCAAGGGAGAGATCGCCGTTGTCCTGGGCGGCGCGCCGGACCAGGCGGCAGGGACGCCGGAGGACCACGTGGCGGCAGTTAACGAACTCGTGGCCCAGGGCATCCGGCTCAAGGAAGCCGTTGCAGCCGTCGCGGAGGACGTCCGGGTGAGCAAAAGGGAGCTCTATTCAGCCGTTTTGGCGGCCCGCTGAGAATCCCTGGCCGCACCCGCACCGGCTGTGCAGCTGCACAGCACCAGCGCGGACCGGCAGTGCGCAACGGCGTAGACCAGCGTGAAGCCGCCGCAGTAGTCTGGCAGTAATCCAGCCTGTATGGGCCCGGTCACTCCGGCCGCTGCCGACGGGCTGCACCAACCCTACTGACGAGGGAGTCATCGTGACTGTCACTGCACAGCCGGCCGTTTCCGCAGACCGCGAAAGCGCCCTTCTGGCCACTATCCCCACTGGCCTGCTCATCAACGGCGAATGGCGCGATGCCATCTCCGGGAAGACCTTCGACGTCGAAGATCCCGCCACCGGGAAGGTGCTGCTGAGCCTTGCCGACGCCGGGCCCGAGGACGGTGCCGCAGCCCTGGACGCGGCCGCCGCCGCGCAGGAGTCCTGGGCGAAGGTTCCTCCCCGCGAGCGGGGCGAAATCCTCCGCCGTGCCTTTGAACTGGTGACCGAGCGCGCCGAGGACTTCGCGTTGCTGATGACAATGGAAATGGGCAAGCCGCTGGCCGAAGCCCGCGGCGAGGTCACCTACGGCGCAGAGTTCCTGCGCTGGTTCTCGGAGGAAGCCGTCCGGGCCTTCGGCCGCTACTCCGTGTCTCCGGACGGCAAGTCGCGCCTGCTCGTGACCAAGAAGCCGGTGGGCCCCTGTTTGCTCATCACGCCCTGGAACTTCCCGCTGGCCATGGCCACCCGCAAGATCGCCCCCGCTGTCGCCGCCGGCTGCACCATGGTCCTGAAGTCGGCGAACCTTACCCCGCTGACCTCCCAGCTCTTTGCCGCCGTCATGATGGAAGCCGGCCTGCCGGCGGGCGTGCTGAATGTCATCCCCACCTCGACGGCAGGTGCCACCACCGGCCCGCTGATCAAGGACTCCCGGCTGCGGAAGCTCTCGTTCACCGGCTCCACGGAAGTGGGCCGCCGCCTGCTCGCCGATGCGTCCGGAACAGTCCTGCGCACCTCCATGGAGCTGGGCGGCAACGCCCCGTTCGTGGTGTTCGAGGACGCTGACCTGGATGCCGCCGTCGCAGGGGCGATGCTCGCCAAGCTCCGCAACATGGGGGAGGCCTGCACGGCAGCGAACCGCTTCATCGTGCACGAGTCCATCGCCGCCGAGTTCGCGGAGAAGTTCGCCGCGAAAATGAAGGACATGACCACCGCACGCGGCACCGAGCCTGAGTCCAAAGTGGGCCCGCTTATTGATGCCAAGAGCCGGGACAAGGTCCATGAACTGGTCTCCGACGCTGTTGCCTCCGGCGCGAAAGCCATCGTGGGCGGCGGACCGGTGGAGGGTCCGGGCTACTTCTACCAGCCCACGATCCTGTCCGGGGTCACGGAGGGCACCCGGATCCTGTCCGAGGAAATCTTCGGCCCCGTGGCCCCGATCATCACCTTCAGCAGCGAGGACGACGCCGTCCGCCTGGCCAACAACACCGAATACGGGCTGGTGGCCTACGTCTTCACCAAGGACCTGAACCGCGGCATCCGGATGGGCGAGCGCCTCGAGACCGGCATGCTCGGCCTGAACGCCGGCGTCATTTCAAACGCGGCTGCCCCGTTCGGCGGAGTCAAGCAGTCCGGCCTGGGACGTGAGGGCGGCCTCGAAGGCATCGAGGAGTACCTCTACACGCAGTACATCGGCATCGCCGATCCCTACGCCGGATAAGTCGACGGGCTGGTAGCGGTCAGCCCCCGCTTCGCCGGTGGACGCCGTCGCGCGGTCCGGGCCTGGAAGGAACAGGCCAGGAGCGTGCGGCGGCTTTTGCCGTCCTGGCCAGGACCCGGCCAATGGCGCGGCCAGTGGAGCGGAACGGGGCGGCGAGGAAGCGCCCCAGGCCGCCCATGACCGACGGCGGCACCCAGGCGGCCTGCAGCCGCTGCCTGAGCGGAGCATTGGCGCGCAGTGTTTCTTCCACGGCCCCGACTTCGGCTGCCATGGCCGTTGCCCTGTCCCGGGCGGACCGGGACTTTGCGTCATCGGTATCCTGTTCCGGTATGGTGCGGGGCGGGCGGCCGTAGCTGTGGCGTTCGAACTCTTCCGTGAGGGCAGCGGCTGCCTGGTGCGCGGGCCGGTCCACGCCTTCCGGGTCTCCCAGCAGGGTGCCACGGAGCCGCGCCGAATAGGCCCGGGGTGTCTCGCTGGCGCCTGGGGGCAGTCCGTAGTCGGTGCCGAGGTCCAGCAGTTCGCGCCATCCCATGGGCACGGCCTTGCCGGGGTCCTGCGGCCGGAGCCGCCGTGCCCGGATTCCCGCCCGAACCATCCTGGGGGCGGCCGCAAGGAGCGCCACCGCCAGGACGCCGCCGGCGCCCAGGAGCCACGGCAGGAGCTGGACGCCGGCGTCAGCGCTTCCGCCGCCACCGCCGGGGGCGGGCAGGGGAGTGGTGCTGGGTGCAGGAACGGGAGCGGGCGTGGCGCCGGGAACCAGGTCCTGGTTGTTGTCCAGTGCGTCGGGGGAGGCAGATACCGATGATTCCGTGGCGTATTCGGGGACCACACCGCGGGACGGAGTGGGCTCGAAGGGCACCCAGCCGAGGCCCTGGAAGTAAAGTTCCGGCCACGCGTGGGCATCACGCGCATCCACCTCATATTCGGGGAGCGCTCCCTGACCGGCCACGGATACGGTGGCACCCGTGAGCCTGCCGGGGGCGTAGCCTACGGCGATCCGGCTGGGGATACCTTCCAGCCTCGCCATGACGGCCATGGCGGACGCGTAATGGATGCAGTATCCGCTCTTCTGCTCGAGGAAGTCAGCCAGCACCGAGAGCCCGTTGCCGTCGTAGCCGCCCTGCACCGGAGACTGCAGTGAGTAGGTGAACGCGGCGGAACGCAGGTACTTCTGGATCGCCATCGCTTTCTGGTACGGCGTGCCTGTCCCGGCGACGGTATCGGCGGTGGCGCGCACAATGTCGGGAACGTTGCCGGGGATCCGGGTGAAGTCCTCGGGGATGCCCTGGACTGCTGCGGAGGATTGATCCAGGAGCGCTGCCGTCAGTTTGGGCACGGAGGACGTCACCAGGTACTCCTGCCTTCGTGATGTTGTGGTGCCGGATCCCTTGATGCTCAAGGTCGCCGGGTCCCAGGTCCACCGGCCGCTGAGCCCGCGGACCGTTTCGGGGGCATACGGTGCGGGAAGGTAGGGGCTGTTGAAACTGCCGGCGTCGATGGCCGTGACCAGCCGGAGCTGTTCGTCGGCAAGCACCGTATAGCCAGGGTCGATCCTGCCGCCCATCGGCAGGCGGGAAGCGTCACGGTCGTCGGGGCCCCAGGATTCGCCGTCGAAATTGTCCACGGTGACCGAGCGCAGGTACAGCGGGGCGGCGGCATTGGTGGCGTAGGTGATCCGCCCGCTTCCGTCGGGAGTGCGCAGGCTGTTGCCCAGGGTGATCATGGGGTTCAGTCCTGTTGACGTGCCCCACGGATTGAGGCGGGATCCTTGCGGGAAGGTGCCCTGGTCGAAGCCGGGAATGGCCAGGGGCGCCACCAGGGTTGCGGCGAGTGCAACGGACCCCGTGAGAACGGCACGCCGCAGGTGGCCCGGACTCCGGGCGGCATCGGTCTGGAGCCGGGCATCGGGGGCGAAATACTGGCTGCAGGCAAGGATCATCAGGTATCCGGCAACTGTTGCGGCGAATCCCCAGAAGCCTACGCTCTGCGGCTTGATCATCGCGGGCACCACCAGGATGGCCAGCAGCCCCACCCCGGTAGCGGCCGGCATGCCGAGCGGCAGCGCAAGTGCATCCACCAGGATCACCGCCAGGCCCAGGACAGCGCAGGTAATCATGACGATGCCTACATTGGGCGCCACGGGCGCGGTCTCGGAGAGAACAGTCTCGCTGGCGCGCCGGACCAGGCGGTCCAGTTCGGCAAAGCTGCCTCCGGTGGGGACAAGCCCGGCAAAGCTTGAGCTGCGGAAAAAAGTCAGCGTCAGGATGGCACCCAGGGAAAGGAACCCGCCGGCCGTCACGAGCAGAGGCTGCGCGCGCAGGGACCGGAGGGCGGCCAGGGTGAAACTGACCACCAGGACGGTGGTCAGCACCGGCCAGTACCAGCCCCAGCCCCGGAGCACGCCGTTCAGCGAAAGGGCGGCACCGCACACGGCCACGGCGATCGCTCCGGCCATGGCCCAGGGGTAGGCGCCCACCGGGGGCCGGGCGGCGGGGTTTCCACCAGGCGTCCCGGACGGCAGGTCTGTTCCGTGCCTGCGGGCTGGTGCCATGGTCACCGGGACACCCCCGTTCCGCGGCGGACGTCGGCGGTCGGGGCGGGTATGGCAAGGTCCTGGTCGAACTGGCTCCAGGCCGCCGCTACGGGAACCGAGGGGGCAACGGCCACTGCCCGCCAGCCTCCCTGGCGGAGCACCTCCAGGACATCCGCGTACTCTGCGGGCCTTTCGGCAGCGATGATGGCAAAGGCATTGGTGGCGTAGCCTGCCGCCGGGGCAAGCGCAAGGGCCTCCATGCGGCTAATGGTTCCGAGCACCGCGATCACCGGACCCCGCATGCGGTGTGCGGACAGCTTGTCCATGAGGAGGTCGTCGAAAGCCTCCGGCCCCGGGTCATGGGACGTGCGGTCGCGAGTGGCCGCCCGGGCCGCCCACTCGTGAAGGACATTGTCGCGGCGGGCGTGGTGGGATCCGGTCAGCTGGATGGCCGCAAGGCTTTCTCCGATGGACTGGAGCCCGGCACCGCCGCTGTACTCCTCAACATCAGGTTCGGGAGCGGACGGCGAGTGCAGGAAGGCAGGCCCGCCGCCGGTGTCCAGCAGGCGCAGGGCGTAGTTTCGCTCCGCCAGGTGCGCGCTGATCGACATGACCGCCACAACGCTCCACTCGAAGGCCGCGCTGCTGGCCATGGAGGGCCCGTCCTGGCCAGCCTGCCCGGCCGGACCTGCGGAGCCCCCGGAAAACGCGCTGTACCGGTGGTCCATGACGATTGTTGCCTCGGGGGTGGTGACCGACTCCTCCTGACGCACCATGAGGTCGCCGTGGCGTGCAGTGGCGGCCCAATGCACCCGCCGCATGGGATCCCCGTGCCGGTACTCGCGGGTCATGACGTCGTCGTCGCTGGGATTGGCCCGGATCCTGGTGGCCGTGATGCCGTCGTTGCCCCGGGCGCCGGCCAGCCCGGTCAGGGGAAGCACGACGGCGGCAGGCGTCACGGTGAGGATGTCGCCGTCGTCAATCGCCTGGCGGTGCAGCGAAAGGCCGAACGGGTCCGTGAACTCAGCCGTCACCGGGCCAATGAGGAACTGCCCGCGCCGGGCTGAGCGCAGGTGGTACTCGTACCGGCTGGTGCCCCCTGTGGCGGAGCGGGAAGGGAAACGGAATGCCGGCGACTCGCCCAGGCGGGCAGGCAACCGCTCCTCCATGGTGGCCCGGCCGCTGCCGGTTCCCGTCCTGGCCACCGCGAGCCGGACGGTCGTGGGCGCGGAGGTTTCCACGGGGGAGGGGTTGAACTCCCGGTACACCTGGAACCTGGGTTTCACCAGCCGGATCCCGGCAAGGGAAACCAAAGGAAGGACTATGAGCAGCACGCTCAACGTCAACAAGTCCCTGCGGCCCATGATGTACGCAGCTCCGAGGGCGATGCCCCCGGCGGTGATCATGCCCCAGCCGCGGGTGGTGAAGAGGTGCCGGGGCACTTTGTCCAGCAGTGCCATGGGTAGCCGCCTAGCGGTTCCTGCCCAGGCCGGTGACCGGGGCAGCCGTCCTGCCGGCAGGGGCAGGGGCCCTTGTGCCGGCTCCAGCGGTCCCGGACGTGACGGGCAAGCGCGACAGGATGCCCCGCAGGACACTGTGGGGGGTCTCCCCGGCACCAGCGGCCTTCCGGTCCAGGATGATCCTGTGTGCCAGCACGGCTTCGGCGAGGTGGACGACGTCGTCCGGCAGCACGAAGTCGCGCCCGTCCAGGGCCGCGGTGGCTTTCGCCGCGCGCAGCAGCTGCAGCATGGACCGGGGGCTGGCACCCAGCCGGAGCAGCGGGCTTTCCCTGGTGGCCCTGCCCACGGACACTGTGTACTCCTTGACAGCCTGGGACACGTAAACCTGCTGGACGGTGGTGATCATGGCCGCCACCTCAGCTGCAGTGACGACGGCGGAAACCTTGGCCAGGGGCGAGGTTGCCTGATGCGTTTCGAGCATCTCGATTTCGGCGTCCTTGTCCGGGTATCCCATGGAGATCCTGGCCATGAAACGGTCCCGTTGCGCCTCGGGCAGCGGGTAGGTCCCCTCCATTTCGATGGGGTTCTGGGTGGCGACCACCATGAACGGCTCGTCGAGCCGGTACGAGTTGCCGTCCACCGTCACCTGGTGCTCTTCCATGCATTCAAGCAGCGCGGACTGGGTCTTGGCCGAGGCGCGGTTGATTTCGTCGCCGATGACGATGTTGGCGAAGACAGCCCCCGGACGGAACTCAAACAGCCGGGAGGCCTGGTTGTAGATGGACACGCCCGTCACATCGGACGGCAACAGGTCCGGGGTGAACTGGATCCGGTTGACGGTGCAGTCGATGGTGCGTGCCAGTGTCTTGGCGAGGAGTGTCTTCCCTACGCCCGGGACATCTTCAAGCAGCAGGTGGCCCTGGGCCAGCAGTACGGTCAGCGCCAGTTTGGCGGCGTCGGATTTCCCATCGATGACTGTATTAACGGACGTGAGGATGCGCTGGCTCGCTGCGTGGAAGGATGCAGCGTCCATGGCTGCGGGGCGGTGGCCGTTCAAACGGCTGACGGGATCGGTAATTCCCGCCAGGTTGCCGTGCACAGCGCTCACATCGTTGGCAGTGCGTCGG
The DNA here is from genome assembly GCF_009741265.1 of Pseudarthrobacter sp. GA104. Classification (GTDB taxonomy): domain Bacteria; phylum Actinomycetota; class Actinomycetes; order Actinomycetales; family Micrococcaceae; genus Arthrobacter. The sequence goes on along the minus strand of NZ_WOWL01000001.1, from coordinate 839,688 downwards.
TGGGGTTCCATCGGCAACCTTTCAGCGCTGGTTCACCTGGACGGGACAGCAAGCCTGCCTTCGCCCGTCGGGTGGGCGTTCGCATGTGTTCGTACCAGACTACTAACACAACTGCCACCGCAGACAGAGAGTTCCGACAAATATGCGGCAGCATCCGCGGCTAGGCTGGACGGATGTGCAATCCGCTTCCTCCCGCTGCCTACCAGGACCCCGCAACGGCAGGCGCACCGGAGCCGGGGAACTCACGGCAAAAGGCGTTTCCGCCCGCTCCGGAACCCCTGCCGGTACCCGTTATGGACAACCACACCCACCTTGACTTCCCGGACGGACAGGCCCCGGTCGGAGTGAAGGCGGCTTTGGATGCCGCCGCGGCCGTGGGTGTCCAGGGAGCAGTCCAGGTGGGCTGCGACCTGGAATCGTCCCGGTTCACGGTCCGCGCGGTGGACCTGGATGAGCGGCTGCTGGGGGCGGTGGCGCTGCATCCCAACGACGCCCCCCGTTACGCCGCCCGCGGCCAACTGGAAGAAGCGCTCGCAGAGATTGAGCAGCTCGCCTCCCACCCCCGGATCCGGGCCATCGGGGAGACCGGGCTCGATTTCTACCGCACCGAGGGGGAGGGGCTGGTGCATCAGAGGTACTCCTTCCGGCGCCATATCGACATCGCCAAGCGCCTGGACCTGACGCTCCAGATCCACGACCGGGACGCGCATGACGACGTCGTCCAGGTACTGAGGGAAGAAGGCGCACCGGGGCGGGTGGTTTTCCACTGTTTCTCCGGCGACGACGAGCTGGCGAGGATCTGCAACGAGGAAGGGTGGTGGATGTCCTTTGCAGGTACGCTGACTTTTCGGAATGCGGCGAATTTGCGCCGGGCCCTCGCAGTTGCGGACCCTGGTTTGGTCCTGGTGGAAACCGATGCGCCGTTCCTGACTCCGCACCCCCACCGCGGGCGGCCGAACGCCACCTACATGGTCCCTTACACAGTCCGCGCCATGGCCGAATTGACAGAATCCGATCTTGCCGAAATGTGCGCCCGAATAAGCGAAAATACCGTACGGGCATACGGATCCTGGGACTAGGCGGCCGTTTCCCGGGCATGGTCAAATAAATACCCGGTATGCACAATTGTTGGTTGCTTTATAACGCTACGGTTACAGTGGACAGATATTAGCCGGGGTCGGGGAAGGCCAGCGGGTAATTCACTTCTTTCTGCAGCAGGCTCTCGGGCGTTGCCCCGGCCTGCCGATTGAGCGGAGTTTAGGCGGCGCAACGGTGCCCGGACTGCCCCTTGTGGCCGTACCGGGCATTTTATTGCGCGATTCCCCGTGCCCGGATGGACCTAAAGTTACGGGCAATCGTGATCAAGTTCTTTACGTCGGACGGCAAGTTCAGCTTTGTCAAGGTTGGCGCGCAACTGCTGGTGCTCTGCGCACTCGTGGTGGGCCTCGTAGCCTTCGTCGGCAATAACAAGACCATCACACTCAATGTTGACGGCAAGGTCTCGTCCGTGCAGACGTTCGGCGGAACTGTTGGCCAGGTGGTCAAGAGCGCCAACCTGGAACTCAACCCTGCAGACCGCGTGTCACCGTCCGTTGATGCGTCGGTCCAGAACGGCACGGTCATCAACGTCAACAAGGCCAAAGAGGTCAAGGTGAGCCTCGACGGTGCCGAGAAGACGGTGAACACTACCGCGCAGGACGTCGCGGGGCTGGTTACTGAACTCGGCGTCGCGAGCGCGTCCTCGGTTTCCGCGCCCAAGGATGCCCAGCTTTCAGTTGCCGGATCCTACGTTTCCATCTCCACACCGAAGTCCGTCAGCATTGTTGCCGACGGCAAGGTGGACACCGCAACCACCACGGCGGCCACCGTCGGCAAGGTCCTCGAAGACGCCGGCCTGGCCCTTGGTGCCAACGACCGCACGTCGCAGCCGGCCAACGCGCACGTGGTGAACAACATGGTCATCAAGGTCTCGCGCGTCGACACCGGCCAGACTGCGGTCGCCACAGAGGACGTCCCCTTCGAGATTGTCACCAGTGAGAGCGCCGAACTGCTGAAGGGTGAAAAAGAAGTCACCCAGGAAGGCGTCGCAGGCAAGCTGGAGAAGACCTTCAAGCTGGTACTGGTGGACGGCCGCGAAGCGTCGCGGACCCTTGTGTCGGAGACTGTTGCGGTCCAGCCCGTACCTGAGAAGGTCACCGTGGGCACCAAGCCCAAGCCCGTTGCGCAGGCTGCCACCTCGGCATCTGCAGGCGCCAACACCGGGGCCGCTGCTCCGGCAATGATGAACGAAGCCATGTGGGACAAGATTGCCCAGTGCGAGTCCGGTGGAAACTGGAGCATCAACTCCGGCAACGGTTACTACGGCGGCCTTCAGTTCGATATCCGGACCTGGATCGGCGCCGGCGGCGGCGCGTACGCCCCCAACGCCAGCCTTGCCACCAAGGCCCAGCAGATCGACATTGCCAACCGCGTTTACGCACAGCGCGGCCTGCAGCCGTGGGGCTGCGGTTGGGCTGCCACCAGCTGACCTCCCGGATTGCCTGCCCATGCGGGCACTGCGGCCGGTCCCGGATACCCGGGGCCGGCCGCAGCCGTTTAACCGGGCAGTCTTTCCCGGCGGGTTCCCCGCCTGTTTCCCCCTCCTCTTTTTCCGGTGGGGCGCCCGTACCGCGCGGGATAGGATACCTAGGTGACTGAACCAATCCCCGCGCCCGCACCATTGTTTGGTGCATCCGACATACGCCGGCTCGCGGAGGAGATCGGTGTCCGCCCCACCAAGACCCTCGGCCAGAACTTTGTCATCGACGGCAACACCATCCGCAGGATTGTGGCCGCCGCGGATGTTGGCCCGGAAGAGACAGTGCTGGAAGTGGGGCCGGGGCTGGGATCCCTGACCCTCGGACTCCTCGATGCTGCGGCGTCGGTAGTGGCGGTGGAAATTGACCCGGTGCTGGCTGCCAAACTGCCGGAAACCGTCAGGGAATGGCGGCCGGCCGCCGCGGGAGCCTTCCACCTGGTGCATGCCGATGCCATGAAGGTCACGGAGCTGCCGGTGCAGCCCACGGCACTGGTGGCCAATTTGCCCTACAACGTCGCCGTTCCCGTGGTGCTGCACCTCCTTCAGCACTTCCCCAGCCTCCAGCACGGACTGGTGATGGTCCAGGATGAGGTGGCGGACCGGCTGGCCGCTGGGCCGGGTTCCAAGACCTACGGCGTGCCGTCGGTAAAGGCGGCCTGGTACAGCCAGATGCGCAAAGCGGGGGTGATCGGCATGAACGTTTTCTGGCCGGCGCCCAAGATCCATTCGGGGCTGGTGGCCTTTACCCGGCGCGAGCCTCCGGTCACCACAGCCACCAGGGAACAGGTCTTCGCCGTGGTGGACGCCGCCTTCGCCCAGCGGCGCAAGACCCTGAGGGCCGCTTTGGCCGGTTGGGCCGGCGGGGCGCCGGAAGCGGAGCGCTGCCTCGTTGCCGCCGGCGTCGACCCCACCGCCAGGGGCGAGGTCATCGGCATCGAAGCCTTCGCGAAAATCGCGGAAGCCAAGCAGGCGCTGGCATGAGCGCCCCGGGACGGTTCACCGCCAGGACAGTCCGCGTCAAAGCCCCCGGCAAGGTGAACGTTTCGCTGGAGGTGGGGCCGCTGCGACCGGATGGCTACCACTCCGTTGCCAGCGTGTACCTGGCCGTATCCCTCTACGAGGAAGTGGCTGCCACCAGCACGGAGACGCCCGGGATCACCATCAGCCTCAGCCCGGCCAGCACGGTCGATCTTGACGCCGCGGACATCCCGCTCGACGGAAACAACCTGGCCCACAAGGCCGCGGCGATTATGGCCGACGTCTCCGAGCACTCCACCGGGGTACATCTGGAAATTACCAAGCGCGTGCCGGTGGCAGGAGGCATGGGCGGCGGATCGGCAGATGCTGCCGCAACCCTGCTGGCCTGCGACGCGCTCTGGAACAGTGGCCTGTCGCGGGAAGAGCTGGCGCACCTCGCTGCCGAACTGGGGGCCGACGTCCCCTTTTCCCTCCTTGGCGGCACGGCGGTTGGCCTGGGCGTGGGCGACGAACTTTCGCCGGCGCTGGCTAAGGCACAGACCCACTGGGTACTGGTCACCGCGGACTACGGGCTTCCCACTCCCGAGGTGTACCGCACCCTTGACCGCCTCCGCGAAGCGGCCGGCGCCAACGCCGCAGAACCCACCGGGGTGGACCCGAAGATCCTGACAGCGTTGCGCAGCGGTGACGCCGAAGCGCTGAGCCGTGTCCTGGTCAACGACCTCCAGCGGGCATCCATTGAACTGGCGCCCGCCCTGCGCGATACGCTGGGTATCGGAGAATCGCACGGAGCAATTGCGGGCATCGTCTCCGGATCGGGGCCCACGGTGGCCCTGCTGACTGATGATTCGGTGGCCGCTGAAGGCCTGGCCGCGGATCTGCGGCACTACGGCTTGACAGCCCTCGCAGTCCATGGCCCGGTTCCGGGGGCGCGCATCATTTCCGACACCCTCCTCTAAACCTCCAGTTTTTTACCTGAAGCAGAAAGCAGTTCCTTTGGCACACCTTCTTGGCGGCGAGAACCTGACGGTCTCCTACGCGACCCGTACCGTCCTGGACGGGGTAACCCTGGGGCTTGAGGAGGGTGACAGGATCGGCATGGTGGGGCGCAACGGCGACGGCAAATCCACCCTGATGCGGCTGCTTGCCTTGCGCTCCACGCCGGATTCGGGCAGGGTCACCAAGCGCGGTGACGTCAACGTGGGATACCTGGACCAAAGCGACGTGCTCGACGGCGACCTGACAGTGGGTGCCGCGATCGTGGGGGACCAGGCGGACTACGAGTGGGCCCGCAATCCCCAGATCCGCGAAGTCATGGGCGGGCTGGTGTCCGACGTCGATTGGCACGCCAACGTCCATGCACTCTCCGGCGGCCAGAAGCGGCGCGTGGCGCTTGCCAAACTGCTGATCGAGGACCACGACGTCATCATGCTGGACGAGCCCACCAACCACCTCGACGTGGAGGGTGTGGCCTGGCTGTCGCGCCACCTGAGGACGCGCTGGCGGCCCAACCAGGGTGCTTTCCTGGTGGTGACCCACGACCGGTGGTTCCTCGATGAGGTCTGCAACAAGACCTGGGAAGTCCACGACGGGATCGTTGACCCCTTTGAAGGCGGTTATGCCGCCTACGTGCTGGCCCGTGCCGAGCGGGACCGGATGGCGTCCGTCGTTGAGGGCAAGCGCCAGCAGCTGGTCAAGAAGGAACTCGCCTGGCTCCGCCGCGGGGCACCCGCGCGGACGGCAAAGCCCAAGTTCAGGATTGAGGCCGCCAACGCCCTCATCGCAGATGTGCCTGAGCCGCGGGACTCCATGGCCCTCAGCAAGATGGCAACCGCCCGCCAGGGCAAGGACGTGCTGGACCTGGAGAACGTCTCCCTCAACTTCCAGGGCAGCGATGACGGGCGGAAGCTCTTCGACAACATCACCCTGCGTCTTGCCCCCGGCGAACGCCTGGGACTGGTGGGCGTCAACGGCGCCGGCAAGACCACGCTCCTGAAGCTTCTCAATGGAGAGATCCTTCCCGACGCCGGAAAGGTCAAGCGGGGCAAGACCGTGGTCACCGCTGTCCTGACCCAGGAGGTCAAGGAACTCGACGACGTCAAGGACCTGCGCGTCATCGAGGTGATTGAGCGGGAAAAGCGGTCCTTCAACGTGGGCGGCAAGGAATTCAGTGCCGGCCAGTTGGTGGAGCAGCTGGGTTTCACCAACGAGAAGCAGTGGACCCCGGTCAAGGACCTGTCCGGTGGCGAACGCCGCCGGCTCCAGCTTCTTCGCCTGCTTGTCGGCGAACCCAACGTGCTGATGCTGGATGAGCCCACCAACGACCTCGACACCGATACCCTTGCGGCCGTCGAAGATGTCCTGGATGGCTGGCCCGGAACCCTGGTGGTGGTCAGCCACGACCGCTACCTGCTGGAAAGGGTCACCGACCATCAGATGGCACTCCTCGGCGACGGCAAGCTCCGCGGCCTGCCCGGCGGCGTGGACCAGTACCTCGAGCTGCGTGAGTCCGCCCTGGCAGGCTCCACGGTCACCGGCGGCGGGAACCCCGTCACCAGCGCCGGCAGCAGCACCGCCGCCTCAGCCCCGTCAGGCGCCTCGGAAGCAGAGAAGCGCGACGCCCGGAAGGCCCTCAACAGGATCGAACGGCAGATCAAGAAGCTCGACCAGCAGGAAAAGAAGCTTCACGACGACATGGTCAAGAGCACGGAGAAGTCCGACTTCGACGCCCTGGCAGAACAGAACAAGCAGCTCAAGGACCTGGCCGACGAAAAGGACGCCCTGGAACTCGAATGGCTTGAGTCCTCGGAACTCCTGGGCGATTGACCCCCACAAGCGGGGAAGGGGGTTATCCGGCAGCATGCGTCAGAGGCGAGGAACGAGCCAGCATGCAGAGGATGACCCCCTTCGCCGCGGACGGAACCACGGCGAGGCCTAGAGTTCAGACTGCAGTTCCGGGTCCTTTTTGAGGCCGGTCAGGCCGTTCCAGGCGAGGTTGACGAGGTGTGCGGCCACCGTGTGCTTGTCGGGCTGGCGGGAGTCCTGCCACCATTGGCCGGTCATTGCCACCATGCCTACGAGCATTTGGGCGTACATGGCGCCGTCCCGGGCGCTGAAGCCGCGCCGGTCGAACTCGTCGGAGAGGATGTGTTCCACCCTGGCGGTCACGTGCGAGAGCAGTGTGGAAAAGGCGCCTTCCGGCTGGGACGGCGGAGCGTCCCGCATCAGGATCCGGAAACCTTCGGTGCGGTCCTCGATGTAGGTGAGTAAGGCCAGGGCGGCACGTTCCACCAGGACGCGCGGCTTGGCTTCCTCGGTGAGTGCGCCGTTGATGGAGTCCAGGAGGAGCCGAAACTCGTGCTCTACCACCTGGGTGTACAGGCCTTCCTTGGAGCCGAAGTGTTCGTAGATGACCGGCTTGGAGACTCCGGCGCAGGCAGCAATTTCCTCGATGGTGGTGCCGTCGAGCCCGCGGACGGCGAAGAGGCCGCGTCCGACGTCGATCAGCTGGCTCCGCCGCTGAAGCCCGGTCATCCGTCTCCGCGGGGGGTTGGTGCTCACCGTTCCATCATGCACTACGCGTTCCCGGCGGATTTGCGGCGCTCCGGACGGGCCGGGAAAGCGGGCGGGGCGGGACAGGAACGGGGGAAGGGCAGGGGATGAAGGGCCCATGTCGCGCGGCGCCCCGAACCCGTGGCAAAATAACTACTTGTGCCCGGCCGCGCGCCAAGGCATGGTCCGCTCTGGTGTAATGGCAGCACCCCGGCCTTTGGAGCCGTGGAGTATAGGTTCGAATCCTATGGGCGGAACTGCTGTGCGAGGAGCGTTCAGTAGGATGACATACGGTGCCGCCCGCAATTTCGCCGGGACACCGTAAGCGCCAGCGTAACCAAGCAAGGAGAGCCCGTACGTGATCCCCGAGAATACCGGCCCGGCCGCAGTAATCGTCCTGGCGGCAGGCGCCGGTACGCGGATGAAGTCGCGTACCCCCAAGATCCTGCATGAAATCGGCGGCAGGTCCATGGTGGGCCACGCACTGCTGGCCGCCCGCAGCATCAGCCCCCGGCAGCTGGCCATCGTGGTCCGCCACGAACGCGACCTGGTGGCACGCCACGTCGCGGAGCTGGACCCTGCTGCCCTGATCGTGGACCAGGACGACATCCCCGGCACCGGCCGTGCTGTGGAAGTGGCCCTGCAGGCCCTGGACGCAGAACAGGACCTTACCGGCACCGTGGTGGTGACCTACGGCGACGTGCCGCTGTTGTCCGGACAACTGCTGGCCGAGCTTGTGGCCACGCACGAGCGTGAAGCCAATGCCGTCACCGTGCTGACCGCCGATCTTGACGATGCCACGGGATACGGCCGGATCCTTCGCGGCGAGGACGGCAGCGTGACCGGCATCCGCGAACACAAGGACGCATCGGACGCCGAACGCCTGATCCGTGAGGTCAACTCCGGCATCTACGCCTTTGACGCAGCCGTCCTCCGGGACGCACTCACCCACGTCACCACCGACAACTCGCAGGGCGAAAAATACCTCACTGATGTGCTCGGACTCGCCCGGAAGGCAGGCGGCCGCGTCGCCGCCGTCGTTACTGCCGACCGCTGGCAGGTGGAAGGCGCCAATGACCGCGTCCAGCTCTCCGCCCTCGGCGCAGAGCTGAACCGCCGCATCGTGGAGGCCTGGATGCGCGCCGGCGTCACCGTAGTGGACCCCGCCACCACCTGGATCGATTCGTCCGTAACCCTGGACGAGGACGTCCGGATCCTTCCCAACACCCAACTCCACGGCGCCACCACCGTGGCGAGGGACGCCGTCGTCGGCCCCGACACCACCCTGACGGATGTCACCATCGGCGAGGGCGCAAAGGTAACCCGAACCCACGGTTCCGGCGCCGTCATCGGCGCGGGCGCCGCCGTCGGCCCCTTCACCTACCTGCGTCCGGGCACTGTCCTGGGGGACACCGGAAAGATCGGCGCGTTCTACGAAACCAAGAACGTGACTATCGGGCGCGGGTCCAAGCTGTCACACCTCGGATATGCCGGGGACGCCGAAATCGGCGAGGACACCAACATCGGCTGCGGAAACATCACGGCGAATTACGACGGCGAGAAGAAGCACCGCACGGTCATCGGCTCGGGCGTCCGGACAGGCTCCAACACGGTGTTCGTTGCTCCGGTCACCGTGGGCGACGGCGCCTACAGCGGTGCCGGCGCCGTGATCAGAAAAGACGTGCCGGCGGGAGCGCTTGCCGTGACCGTTGCTGCCCAACGCAATGCCGAGGGATGGGTCGCGGCCAACCGCCCGGGAACCCGCTCCGCTGAACTGGCCCAGGCGGCCACCACAGATTCCTCAAGTACCCCGGCATCTACAGAAGAGGGCAAGTAACCATGAGCGAAATTACGGCGCGCGGCGAGAAGAAGCTGGTGCTCGCAACCGGCCGGGCCCACCCGGAGCTGGCCAAGGAGATCGCCAAGGAGCTCGGTACCGACCTGCTGCCGGTGGACGCCTATGACTTCGCCAACGGCGAGATCTATGTCCGCGCCGGTGAAAGCGTCCGCGGCACGGATGCTTTTGTCATCCAGGCCCACCCCTTCCCGCTGAACAACTGGCTGATGGAACAGCTGATCATGATCGATTCGCTGAAGCGTGCCTCCGCCAAGCGCATCACGGTGGTGTCCCCGTTCTACCCCTACGCCCGCCAGGACAAGAAGGGCCGGGGCCGGGAGCCCATCTCCGCCCGCCTTGTGGCGGACCTGTACAAGACCGCCGGCGCGGACCGCATCATGAGCGTGGACCTGCATACCTCGCAGATCCAGGGCTTCTTCGACGGCCCGGTGGACCACCTCATGGCCATTCCGCTGCTCGCTGACTACATCCGCACGCGGGTGGCCGCCGAAAACGTTACCGTCGTTTCCCCGGACACCGGACGCGTCCGGGTCGCGGAGCAGTGGGCCGAGCGCCTGGGCGGCGCGCCGCTCGCCTTTGTGCACAAGAGCCGGGACCTGACTGTGCCGAACCAGGCCGTGTCCAAGACCGTGGTGGGCCAGATCGAGGGGCGCACCTGCGTCCTGATCGACGACATGATCGACACCGGCGGAACCATCTCCGGCGCCGTGCAGGTGCTGAAGAACGCCGGTGCCAAGGATGTCATCATCGCGGCCACCCACGCGGTCTTCTCCGATCCCGCCGCCAAGCGCCTCTCCGAGTCCGGCGCCCGTGAAGTGGTTGTCACCAACACCCTGCCGCTCACTGCATCCCAGCGGTTCCCCCAGCTGACGGTGCTTTCCATCGCCCCGCTGATCGCGCGCGCCGTCCGTGAAGTCTTCGACGACGGTTCGGTCACCAGCCTTTTCGACGGCAACGCCTGACGGCGTCGGCTGCAATGGGCCCACGCCGGCAGGGTTCCCTGGGCGAGCCTGGGGAGCTGGCGGGGACCGTTTTCAGTAAACGGGCCCGGCGCTGGTAAGCTGTTCAGCGATACCTTGGCGAGGGAGAGCACCGGTAACCGCATATGCGGGAAGCCGTTGCAGGTCTCCGTTATCGACTGGGTCTGAATCTCCCTTCTAGGATGGGCCGGCTCCGGCCGCCCGGCGTTGAAGGTCGCAACAGACCTCCGCCCTTGCTGAACACCGTTTAGGATTCAAGGAGATTTCCATGTCTGAGCAGAAGCTCGCAGCAGAACTGCGCACCGAATTCGGCAAGGGCTACGCCCGCCGCGCCCGGATGGCCAACCTCATCCCCGCCGTCATTTACGGTCACGGCGCAGAGCCCATCCACGTCACGCTTCCGGCCAAGGCCACCACCCTGGCTGTCCGCACCCCCAACGCCCTGCTGTCCCTGGACATCAACGGCGAGGGCCACCTGGCCCTGGTGAAGGACGTCCAGCGCGACCCCATCAAGCAGATCATCGAGCACATCGACCTCCTCACCGTCCGCAAGGGCGAAAAGGTCACCGTTGACGTTCCCGTCCATGTTGCCGGCGAAACCGCCCCCGGCACCGTGCACAACCTGGAACTGACTGTGGTGTCCCTCGAGGCCGAGGCCACCCACCTGCCCGAGGCCGTTGAGGTGAGCATCGAAGGCCGTGGCGCCGGTGAGCACATCCACGCTTCCGATCTGGTCCTGCCCAAGGGCTCGGTCCTGCTGACCGACCCCGAGGCCCTCGTGGTGAACATCTCCGAGGCCGTTGAGGTCGCAGAGGAAGAAGCAGGCGAAGAGGCCGAAGCTGCCTCCGAGGCCGCTTCCGCGGCCACCGAGGAAGCCGCAGCCGAGTAATCAGCCGCATTCCCTGCCAATGGCCGGACTCCCGCGGGGTCCGGCCATTGGCATGTCTACTGCCCGTTGCGGCACCAGGCCGGCGGGCCACCCACCCTAGGATTGACTCATGACTGATAGCTGGCTGATTGTCGGCCTTGGAAACCCCGGCGCCCAGTACCAGGGCAACCGGCACAATGTCGGCCAGATGGTGCTTGACGAGCTGGCAGGCCGCATAGGTGCCGGCTTCAAAAGCCACAAGGCCCGCGCCCAGGTCCTCGAAGGCCGCCTCGGCATCGGCGGACCCCGCGTCGTGCTGGCAAAGCCGATGAGCTACATGAACGTTTCCGGGGGGCCCGTTGCGGCGCTGGCGAACTTCTACGGCATTGCCCCGGACCATGTGGTGGCGGTCCACGACGAGATCGACATTCCCTTTAATACGGTCAAGCTCAAGATCGGCGGGGGAGAAGGCGGCCATAACGGGCTGCGGGACATCTCCAGGGCCTTGGCCACCAAGGACTATCTCCGCGTCAGGGTGGGGGTGGGCCGGCCGCCGGGACGCATGGAGACCGCCGATTACGTGCTGCGCGACTTCGGCTCCGCCGAGCTGAAGGAACTGCCCTTCCTCCTGGACGATGCTGCTGATGCGGTTGAAGCGCTGCTGCGCGACGGCCTCACGGCGGCGCAGCAGAAGTTCCATCCAGCGAAGTCCGAACGCCAGTAACCAAGAACTCCGGTCAGTCAATTACTCCAGCAACTTGAAATCTCCGGTAACTTTGAAAACTTAAGTGCCTTTGGCCCTGTCTCCTTGTCTCTGGTGCGGGGTAGTCTTCTACCTATGCGGGGGAGCGATGGGGCTACATCCCGCTATCGCGGGATGTAGGGGAAAAGTTCATGTCAATCGAGCCACTTAGCTGGGGACGTGGGTCAACACCTCACCACGTCGGGCTGAACACAGACACCTCCGAGAGGCGGGAGGGTCAGCTTTGGTCTGCCCCTGCACGCGGCGCAAACCTTGAGTCGGTCCGCACCGCCCTGACCGGCGCAGACTCCCTTGGGGTGGTGATCACCGGCGGCCGCGGCGTGGGAAAGTCTTCACTGGCCCGCGCTGCCGTGATGGACCTCGGCCCCGACATCTGGTCACTGCAGCTCCGCAGCGGACCCGCCGGCTCCGCAACGCCCTATGGTTGCCTCTCCTTTCTCCTGGCCAGGCTTCCGCAGGCGTACATGGGCTCGCCCACGGCAATCCTCCGCGGCATTACTTCCCTGATCCGCAGTGACGCCGCAGGACGTCCCTGCATCATCACCCTTGACACCTCCGGCAGCATTGACGACATGAGCGCCGGAGTGCTGCTCAACGTCCTGCTGACCGGCACCGCCAAAATCATTGCTGTGGCCCCGAAAATCAGCGATCTTCCTGCCGATTTCCACTGGCTGCTCACGGACCACCGGCTGACCGAAGTCCGGCTGAACAACCTCAACGAACTGCAGACCCGCCAGGTCCTGTTGTCCCTGCTGGGGCACCGCGTTTCGGCCTCCCTGGTCAGCACCTATCACCACATGGTGGGCGGCAACCCGCTGCTCCTGAAGGCGCTCGTCACCGAACAGCAGCTGTCCGGAAACCTGGTGCTCTCCGATTCAGTCTGGACCCTGCGGGACAAAGTGGTGCTCGACGGCGCGGCCAGCCTGGACGACATCGTTCGCTCCAGATGGTCCAGGGAAACGCCCGAAACCCGGGAAGTCATCGAGATGCTTTCCTGCGCCCGCAGGGTTGAGCTGTCGAGGCTGACGGCCATCTACCGTGCCGAAGTGGTGGCCGACATGGAAGACGGCGGCCTGCTGGAGATCGACCAGTCCGACCATCGCTGGGTTTCGTTGCGTGAAAAGTACATTGGTGACGTGGTGCGCACCTGGCTGAGCATTGCCCGGCGCAGGGAACTGCGCAGCGTGCTTTTGGCCGGTGCGGAACCTGATCCTGCCGCCATGACCGTCGAGGAGCTGATGGCTTTCGCGGCGTGGACGCATGAATGCGAGGCGGACCTGAGTCCCGCCCTGGCGTTGGCTGCCGCGGAAGCGGCAGTCCAGCTCTTCGATCCGCGGTTTGCGCTGACGTACGCCGAAATGCTTCAGCGGACGGACCGGGAGTGGACGGCCGGCCAGCGGCAGAAAGCCGCCGCGTACCTTCAGCTGGACATGCCGGTCCAGGCCATGGCCGCACTTGATGACATTTCGCAGCCGGAACTCGAAAGCCTTGACGTCGAGGAGTATGCGGACGTCATAGCCGCCAAGTCGCAGGTCATGATGCGGCTCCCGGAGGCGGCAGGCAAGGTGCCGGACCTGCTCAGTGAAGCCCGGCAAAGGCTGGAGTCGGCCCCGAACTTTACTGGGTGGCCGGAGCCTGCGGCCGCCGCAGCGAACCGGGTGGCCTTGAGCGGGTTCGAGTATCGCGCTTTCGTGGGTGATTACGCCGCCATCATCCCGGACCTCGAAAGGGCTGCGGACCCTGCGCTGAACCCGGATACCGGCTACCGCATGGATTCGGCCATCCTGCTGATGACCGCATTGGCCATGACCGGACGCGAGATGGATGCGCTCAGCCTCATGCGCCAGTTGGGCGGCCAAATCAGCGATGCCTCCCACATTGTTGGTCTGCGGGAACGTTATACCAGGGAGGCCTACCTGGTATTACTGACGGCGGGGCAATGGCGGCGGTGCATTGACCTCCTGGGTCCGCAGGCCACCGAGGAGCCGCACAGCCTTCCCTTCCGCAGTGCAGCAACCGAACTGGCAGCCGGCATTGCCTATGTCTATTCGGGCCGGGGCATGGCGGCCCTTGACCCCCTGATCTCCGCCGCGGCGCAGCTGGAGCTGCAGCCGGTCCAGGCCGCCCTGCGCTGCGCGTACGCGGCCATTGCACTGGCCCACGCCCAGACCGGCAACGTAGCCCAGGCGCGAAAGTACTTGGCGAAACTGCAAAGGACATCCGGAAAGTCCAGCTTCATCACCGACAGCATCGTTGAGTTCTGCTCGCTCGTCGCGGGCCGCTGGCTGGGCGATCCCGACGCCGTGACCGGCCTCAAGCGGTGCGCCCGGCAGGAAATGGAGGCCGGGCGCTTCACCCTGGCCGGGATCAACCTGCTCGCTGCAACCATCAACGGCAGCGATGCGGACTTCCGCCTGCTTGAGGAGATTGCGGGCCACCGCCAGGGCCCGCTTGCCGAAGTTTCCCGGCTGATCGCCGTGGGAAGCAGGACGAAGGACGCCAGGACCCTCCTTGCCGGTGGTGAATTGGCCGCCACCCTCGAACTGGATGCCGTGGAGGCGCGGTGCATGGCCCTCGCTGTGGACTTCGCACGACAGGACGGCGATTCACTCACCGCGCGGACCGCGCAGGCCCGGCTGGACATCCTCGCCGCCACCGTGTCGAACCTTCCCATCGTCCCAAGCAGCGGAAGCCCGCTGCTGACCAGCAGGGAACGCCAGATTGCCCGGCTGGCGGGCCGGGGTTCCTCCAACCGCGATATCGCCCTGGAGATGGGCGTGTCGGTCCGTACCGTGGAAGGCCACTTGTACCAGGTCTTCACGAAGCTCGGCGTAACCTCCAGGGGTGATCTGACTGGACTCGTCTAACGGCCATAAGCCTGCCACAGCGCACCGGCTCCTCACCGGCCGCCGGGAGCCGCTTGAACGGATCTGCAATATTGTCCGGAACCATGCGAGCCAGGCGGTTTTTGTCATGGCAGGGCCGGGTATTGGAAAATCGTCCCTGACGGAGGGGATCGCGGAACGCCTTGGCGGGGACCTGAATGTTCTGCAGCTGCACGGCAGTTCCGCCCTGGCTGCCGTGCCGTTCGGCGTCCTCACTCCCTACACCGGCGAGTTGACTGCCGAGGAGTCTGTCTCTCCGGTTGCCGTCCTGCGGTCCATGTGGAGCTACTTCGAAAAGCTGAAGGCAGGAAGCGGAGCCCCTGTCCTGCTCCTCATTGATGATGCGCATTACCTGGACGAGGCTTCGGCCGGTGTGATTGCGGACCTGATCTCGGCCGGATGGGCAACAGTGGTTGCGGCTGCCAGGCCGCGGCCGGGCCTTCCGCAGCCACTGGACCAGCTCTGGTACGACGGCCTGGCCGAACGCGTGGACCTGCGCCCGCTGAACCGCGACCAGATCGAGGAAGTCCTGGCCCACGTTCTTGACGGGACAGTGCCGGATGCCACCGTGGACGCCGTCTGGAGCGCCTCCGGGGGCAACCCCCGGCTCCTGGACGCCCTGCTCCACGACGCCGCAGAGGCCGGAATACTGGCCAAGCGGAACGGAATTTGGGTCCTGCTGGGGTCTTTGCCCACGGATGGCGTCCGGCTCACGGGAGTTGTTACCAAGGATCACCTCCGCCGCCGGCCGGAGGAACAGGAGGCCCTGAAATTCATTGCCCTTGCCGGGCCGGTGGGCCGGAAGGTCATCGAAGACATTTGCGGCGCGCCGGTGGTCCGCTCCCTGCTGGATCAGCAGATGGTGGTCGAGAATTCAGGCGTCCCCGCTGAACTGACCGTCTGGAACAGCCTGTTCGCGGAGGCCATCAGAAACACCATTTCGGTCTCCCGCAGCCTGCAGCTCCTGGAAAAGATCCGGGAACACAAGGATCCCGCCACCCTGCGGGGAGAAGGCCGGCTGCGGTCCGTGGAGTGGTCCCTTGAGTGCGGCCTGCGCGTACCCGACGCCGAGATGCTGGACGCCGCACGCGAGGCACTGACCCGCTTTCGGAACCACAGCGCCCGCGCCATCGCTGCCAAGGTCCAGGACCCCGAGTTCCTTCCCCTTGCCCATGCCGTCCGAGCGCGCGCCCTGTACAACGAGGGCTCGTATGCGGACGCTGCGGCCCTGCTCGACGCCTGTTGGCTCCAGCTGGCAGGCCACCCCGAGGGTCCGTCCGTCCTGCTGCTGAGGGCGGCGGCCCATCAGGCAACGGGACGCCCCCTGGCGGACCTGGCAGAGGAGGGCGGGGAGCAACACGCTGGCACAGCGGAGCCCGCAGCATGGTGGCTGGAACAGCTCTTGCAGCTGCTCCAGCTCGGTGCGGACATGGATGCGGAAGGATTGCGCGGCCGCGTAGCGGACATCAGGAACCGCAGCTCCACCGAAGAAGAGGTGCCGGTCAGGGCTGTCGGGGAGGCGCTCCTGGCACATGCCCTGGCCGCAGCGGGCAAGGCCGCCGAAGGACTCGAGGCAGCGCTTGTGGCGTCCGCGGAACTGCGGCCCCTGGAAGGGAAGCTGTTTTTCTTTCCAGAGTTCGTCCTGGGGCGGCTGGTCGCCGATTACCTCGCCATGGGGGAATGGCACTCCGCCGAGCGTGAGATCGAAAGCTACGCCGCAGGGCATACGTCCTCGGCCGCCACTTTCAATGGCAGCCTGCAGGTGCTGCGCGGCTACTCCCTGCTGCGGCAGGGCCGGATGGAACGGGCCTACCAGCTGCTGCTGCCGGCGGTGGAAGCGTTGCGGCTCAACGATCCGCTCCAGCTGTTCCGCTTCGGCTCTGCGCTGGGCTTCTATGTCGCGGCGCGGCTGGGAGACACTGCCCAAGGGAAGCGGCTGGAACAGGACTACAAGGATGCCTTGGCAGGTGCCCCCGCCCATGATTTCCTTGCCCGCGCCTACGCTGCCGCCGCGTCAGAGTACCTGTCCAGGGACGGCAAGGGCCTGGCTGCGCTGCACACGCTGATGACCACCCATGAGGCCTCCACGAGGGCCGGCACCCTGCTGGAGCTGCTCGGACTCGGCTGGGACCTGGGTGACCCCTCCGTGATCCCCATGGTGCAGAGGGCAGCTCACGGCGTGGAAGGCCGCTGGGCAGCCGCCATGCTGAAACTGGCCACGGACTGGGAAGCCGCTGACGGGGATGCGTTGATGGATACCGCGGCCTCGCTGGAGGAATCCGGTTTCGTCAACCTTGCACGTGAGGCCTACGCCCGCGCCAGCACCGTGCTGGAGCAGTCAGGGGAGCGCCGCCGCTCCAGGCAGGCCGTGGCCCAGCGCGAAAAGTGCGACCACGAACTGGGCGAGCGGTTCCGGGAGGGCCGTTTCATTGCCGCCACCCCGGCCGTACAGCTCACCCGCCGGGAGCAGGACATCGTCGAGCTTGCCGTGCAGGGCCTCACCGACCGCGAGATTGCCCAGCGGCTCATGGTCTCTGTCCGTACGGTAGAGGGACACCTGTACCGCACCTACGTGAAACTCGGTGTGCGCAGCCGGGACGAGCTCGACGCAGCGCTCCCCAAGTAGCCCCGGCAGCCGGTACCGGAAAAGACACCCGCCCCCGCTGTGCCCAGGCGGCGCAGCCGCTTTTGCCTGCCCGCCTCTGCTTGATGGACGTGGTGGCCACCCGCCGTCGCAAATCACCCTCCCGGGTATATGCCGGGCGGTCCCGGTAGTACTGGCTCGCGGAATTCGAGTACTGCCTACTCGTGTACCTCCCGCCGCCGCAGTATTTACTTAAGGAAGCAAAGGACGCGGCGGAAACAAAGCCGCAGAGCATGCTGAGAGCAGTACAAGGCTCCTTGAGTTTCCGGTCCCCCGTGACCGGGCCAGACGGGGCCGGCGACGTCAGAGTCTTCTGAGACCGAGACTCTCCCCCCAGCCGTCGCCGGCCCTCCATTCCGCGGGCTGAAGCCCGGAGCGGCTGTGGCGGCTACCCTTCCCGGGCGGCCGCCACAGCCGTGCTGTGGGACAATTGAGTGTCATCCGTTGGCATCTCAAGGAGTTAGTCTTGGCCGTAGTATCAACGCCAGCCACACTGGAACGCGCCTTGCCGGCCATGGATGACGCCGAGGTACTCCGCATCCGGAACGACTTTCCCGTCCTGAACCAGCTGGTCAACGGCAGGCCGCTCGTCTACCTCGACTCCGGCGCCACCTCACAGAACCCGCTGAGCGTCATTGAAGCCGAACAGGAATTCTACGAACAGCGCAACGCGGCCGTGCACCGGGGGGCGCACCACCTCGCCGTCGAGGCCACCGAGGCCTTCGAGGATGCCCGGCAGACCATCGCGGACTTTATCGGCGCGGATTACGCGGAGACCGTTTGGACGTCAAACGCCACTGAAGGCCTCAACCTGCTGAGCTACGCGTTGTCCAATGCAGGGCTATGGGCCGCCCAGGGCCGGGGCGACGCCAGGCTCAAGGAGCTCGCACTGAGCCCGGGTGACGAAATCGTGGTCACGGAAATGGAGCACCACGCCAACCTGATCCCATGGCAGGAACTGGCTTTCCGTACCGGTGCCACCCTGCGCTATATCCCCGTCGACGACGCCGGCCACCTCCGCATGGATGCTGCCGCAGAGATCATCGGCGCCCGGACCCGGGTGCTGGCGTTCACCCACGCGTCAAACGTCCTGGGCACCATCAACCCCGTCGCCGACCTTGTGGCCCTCGCCCGCCCGGCCGGCGCCCTGGTGGTCCTCGACGCCTGCCAGTCCGCCCCGCACCTGGCCCTGGACGTCAAGGACCTTGACGTGGACTTCGCCGTGTTCTCCGGCCACAAAATGCTGGCACCCACCGGGATCGGGGTGCTGTACGGGAAGCAGGAGCTGCTGGATGTCCTGCCGCCCTTCCTGACCGGCGGCTCCATGATCACCACCGTCACGATGGAACGTGCCGAGTATCTGCCGGCACCACAGCGCTTCGAGGCCGGAACGCAGCGGATCTCCCAGGCCGTGGCCCTGGCGGCTGCGGCCAACTACCTGACGGAAACCGGGCTGGACCGGATCCATCAGTGGGAAGCCGGGCTCGGCCAGCGTATGGTCACCGGGCTTGAGTCCCTTTCCGGAATCCGGGTCCTGGGCCCCGCCGCGGGCCAGGAACGCATCGGACTGGCTGCCTTCGACGTCGAGGGTGTCCATGCCCATGACGTGGGGCAGTTCCTGGACTCACGGGGGATCGCCGTGCGTGTCGGCCACCACTGCGCGCAGCCCCTGCACCGCAGGCTGGGCCTTACTGCCACCACCAGGGCCAGCGCATACCTGTACAACACGACGGACGACGTCGACCAATTCCTGGATGCCGTAGCCGGCGTGCGGGCCTATTTCCGCGCTTAGCGGGGAAGACCGAAGGACACCATGAGCCTTGACCAGCTGTACCAGCAGATCATCCTGGACCACTCAAAGGCCCGGCACGGCAGTGGACTGGCCGGGACAGAGGCCCCTGAGGGCGCTTCCACGGGCCAGTCCCACCAGCTCAACCCGGTGTGCGGGGACGAGGTCACCCTGAGGCTCGCTGTCGCTGACGGGAAAGTGGCCCAGGTTTCGTGGGACGGGGCGGGTTGTTCGATCTCCATGGCCTCCGCGTCCGTGCTCAGCGAACTGGCGGAGGGCATGACCGTGGCGGAGCTCCATGAAGTGATTGACAGCTTCCGGGAGGTTTTGCGCTCCCGGGGGAAGGTCCCTGCGGATCCGGCGCTGCTGGGCGATGCCGCGGCGTTTGAGGGTGTGGCCCGCTACGCGGCGCGGGTCAAGTGCGCCATGATTTCCTGGGTTGCGGCGGAGGATGCGCTGAATCAGGCCGCCTGACCCGGTCCTGCCGGCGCAGGTTCCCGCCTAATACCGGGAAGGCCCTCGTCCCAGCGGGACGAGGGCCTTCCTCATGCAGTTTGTTAGCCGGCCAGCGCCAAGATGCCGATCACGGCAGTGGCCGCGCCAAGCACCATGGAGACGCCCACCAGCACCACGTGGACGGTGAGGAACTTCGTGGCCTTCCCGGCGGAGTCCCTGGCGCGCGGATCCTTCATGACCCGGCGCAGGAACTGCGGCCAGACCACCAGGGACCATACTCCCGCAATGATCAGGACCAGTGAAGCGAAAACGGGCAGCTCCATGAACTAGTGGCTTTCCAGCCAGGCCTGCGCCTGCTTGGCCTGGAGGTTCAGGGCCTTGGACACCATCGGCTCCGCTGCATCCGCGATCTTGCCGCCGAGGAATGGAACGGACGATTTCACGGCGCCCTCAAGCTCCACGCGGGTTCCGCCGGCGTCTGCCACCAGGCGCTGAACGGCGGTGACGTCCACGGGGGCGCCGGCGATCTTCAGCGAGATGTTGCTCTGGCGGGAGCCGTCCGCTGCGGGGGCGTCCCAGTTCTCCACCTGGGTGACCTTGAGGTGCTCACCCACGAACTTCCGCGCGATCTCGGGGAGGCGGGTGGTGGGAAGGGTGCGCACGGACGTGGCGCTGAACGCTCCGGCGACGTCTCCGTCCACGGTGAATGACTCCAGCGAGCCGCCCACCAGCTGGCTGACGTGGCGCTGGAAATCTTCGTTCACCAGCACAGCTGCGACGCTGTCGACGGAGTGGGGAAGGGTGGTGGTTGCGCTCAAGGCCATGGGTCCTCCTGGGACGTGGGGGTCGGATTAGGCTCCAAACATCCTACGGTGTCCCGGCCGCGTGCTCCGCATCCGCGATCTCACGGGCGGCCCGGGTGATGTTCCTGGCCATGGCGGGAAAGATCAGGCTGTGGAACGGAAGGACGGCCAGCCAGTACAGCCGGCCGCTGAGTCCTTTAGGAAAGAAGATGGCCCGCTGCCGGTAGCGGCTGCCGTTCCCGTCCGGCTCCACGGAGAGTTCCAGCCAGGCGCGCCCCGGGGCGCGCATTTCCGCGCGGAGCCTCAGCAGCCTTCCGCGGTCAATCCGTTCAACACGCCACCAGTCCACCACCTCGCCGGCCGCAAGGGTGTGGGGGTGCCGCCTGCCGCGCAGGAGCCCGGCGCCCCCGGTCAGCTTGTCCAGCCAGCCGCGCACCTGCCATGCCAGCGGCAGGGAGTACCAGCCGTTCCGGCCGCCGATCCCCTCGATGACCGTCCACACCTTCGCGGGATCCACGTCCCCGTGGAACGTCCGCTCATCGATGTACACCTTGTGGCCGGCCCACTCGGGGTCGCTGGGCAGGGGATCGGAAGCAGCTCCGGCGTTTGCCCAGGTGGTTTCCACCTGCCCGTCACGTTCCTTGCCGAGCGCCAGGGCGACGGCGGTGCGATAGTCGGTCAGGCCGCCGTCGGGCTGCGGGATGTATTGGTCGATGTCGTGCTCGTCGGACACGGCATCGTGCTGCAGGGACTGGACCAGCGGCATTGCCATGGACAGGGGGATCGGCGTGGTGAGGGCAACCCACATGCCGGCCAGCTTCGGCGCCGGGATGGGCAGTGCCAGCACCGGGCGGTAGGGCAGGCCGGCCTCGGCGGCGTACTCCTGCATCATCCCGGCGTAGGTGAGGACCTGCCGGCAGCCGACGTCGAACGTGCGGTTGAGCGGGCCGTCCAGCGATGCGGCGGAGACCAGGTAGTACAGGACATCGCGCACGGCGATGGCCTCGATCCGGTTCCGGACCCAGCTGGGCGCGGGCATCAGGGGGAGTGTCTCGGCGAGGTGGCGGATCATCTCGAAGGACGCCGAGCCGGAGCCGATGACCACGCCCGCCTGGAACACGATGGCGTCCACGGGGCTATCCAGGAAGACTTTCCCCACCGCTTCCCTGGACCGCATGTGGGTGGACAGTTCGACGCCCGTGGGGTGCAGCCCGCCCAGGTAGACGATCCTGCCAACGCCCGCGGCGGCTGCGGCGTCCGCGGCCGTGCGCGCCATCGCCTGCTCTTTCGCTTCAAAGCCCGCACCTGCTGCCATCGAGTGGACCAGGTAATACAGGACGTCGACGCCGGCCAGCGCCTGGCGGAGGGCGTCGCCGTCGTCGAGGCTGCTCTCCACCACGTCCACCCGGTCCCGCCATGGCACCCCGGCGATCTTGTCCGGTGAGCGCACCAGGACCTTGACCCTGTGGCCGGCCTCAAGGAGCTTGGGCACCAGCCGGCCGCCGATGTAGCCGGTAGCCCCGGTGACCAGGACCGTTCTGGAGGTGCGGGCGGTGTTCCCGGGTTCGGTCATGCTGACTCCTTAGTGTCCACAGGCCATTCGGAGCGGCCTGCTGTTTGGACTGCCTGTCGTGCGGCCCGTTGCCGGCGGGCCCCGCCCTGCCAGCCTATCCCCGGGCCGGCTCGCATTGTCGCTGCTGCGCGGTAGGCTGGGTTTACCCGGGATTCGAAGAGAATTTCGGGTTTTCGCGTTGCCTGCCTTTCGTTGCACACCACAGGAGCTTTCTGCCATGAGCCTTCCAGGCCCGTCCAACGCCGGCCACACCAGCAAGGGCCCATCGCTGGACGGACTGCGCCGCGCCCTCGCCGCGGACCAGACCTTCGCCCGCGTCCGCGCCGAGGCCGCCCGTGGGTTCGAGGTCCGGGGCCGGGACTACCAGATCAGCGCACCCGCCGGGCTTCGCCCGCTGCTGCTTGCCGAGATGGCGGACGGCGTGGCGGCCGCCGCGGGCGAAGGGCACGACGACGGCAGGCCTGGCGTCGTGCTTGCCGTCACCGCAACCGGCCGCGAGGCCGAGGACCTGACTGCGGCGCTTCGGGCGTACCTTCCTGCGGACTGCGTGGCCGAATTCCCCAGCTGGGAAACCCTCCCGCACGAACGCCTCTCGCCGCGCTCGGACACCGTGGGCCGCCGCCTCTCCGTCCTGCGCCGCCTGGCGCACCCGGAAACGTCCGCGTCGGGCCCGCTTCGGGTGGTGGTGGCGCCCGTCCGCGCCGTGGTCCAGCCGGTGGTGGCCGGCCTGGGCGAGCTGGTCCCGGTCACCCTGAAAGTGGGCCAGGAGAAACCCTTCACGGAGGTGGTGCGGAGCCTGGCGGACGCCGCCTACGCCCGGGTGGACATGGTGACGCACCGCGGGGAGTTCGCCGTCCGCGGCGGCATCATCGACGTTTTCCCGCCCACCGAGGACCACCCCATCCGCGTCGAGTTCTTCGGTGACGAGGTGGACCAGATGCGCTGGTTCGCGGTGGCAGACCAGCGCTCGCTGTCCTCGCCCGGCCTGCACCACCCCACCGAACTGCATGCCCCGCCGTGCCGGGAAATCCTCATCACCCCGGCCGTCATGTCCCGGGCAGCCACCCTCAAGGCGCAGCTCCCGGCAGCTGCCGACATGCTCGAAAAGATCGCCGGCGGTATCACCGTGGAGGGCATGGAATCCCTGGCACCCGTGCTGGTGGACTCCATGGTCCCGTTCGTGGAGCAGCTGCCTGCAGGCTCCATCTCGGTGGTCATCGAGCCGGAGAAGGTCCGGACCCGGGCCCACGACCTCGCCGCCACCAATGAGGAGTTCCTCGAGGCCGCCTGGTCCACCGCCTCGGACGGCGGGGCGGCGCCGCTGGATCTCAGCTCGCAGGCAAGCGCCGCGCTCCATTCCGCCAGCTTCCGCTCCCTCACGGAAACGCGGACCTCATCCCTGGAGCACGGGGTCTCATGGTGGTCCATCACGTCGCTCGCGCAGGACGAGGAACTTCTCCCGGACATCGACGTCCTGAACCTGCATGCGCGGGAACCGCGCGGCTACCAGGGCGATGTGGCCGAGATGATGGACTTCATCGGCTCACATGTCCGGGACCAGTGGCGGATCGTTGTCGCCACGGAAGGCCCCGGTCCTGCCCAGCGCCTGGCAGAGCTGTTCCATGAGAACGACATCCCGTGCGCCCGCGTGGACACCCTGGACCACGAGCCCCAGGCGGGCATCATCGAGGTGACCACCGCCGCCGTCGGACGCGGTTTTGTCCTGGACGGGCTCAAACTGGGCCTGCTCACCGAAGCCGACCTGCTGGGCCGCACCTCCGCCGGGTCCACCAAGGACATGCGCCGCATGCCCTCCAAACGCCGCAACGCCGTGGACCCGCTGCAGCTCGTGGCGGGGGACCATGTGGTCCACGAACAGCACGGCATCGGCAAGTTCGTGGAGCTGATCCAACGCAAGATCACCGTCGGCGGCTCGAAAGATACAGCCGGGGTGCGCGAGTACCTGGTCCTCGAGTACGCGCCGTCCAAGCGCGGCGCGCCGGGGGACAGGCTCTTCGTTCCCACGGACCAGCTGGACCAGGTGACCCGCTACGTGGGCGGTGACACCCCCGTCCTGAGCAAGATGGGCGGCGCGGACTGGGCCAGCACCAAGTCCAAGGCCCGGAAAGCCGTCAAGGAGATCGCCGGCGAGCTGATCCGGCTGTACTCGGCCCGGATGGCGTCCCGCGGGCATGCCTTCGGCCCGGACACTCCTTGGCAGCGCGAGCTTGAGGAAGCCTTCCCCTACGTGGAGACGCCGGACCAGCTCACCACCATCAACGAGGTGAAGGCGGACATGGAGCGCGAGATCCCCATGGACCGGCTGGTTTCCGGCGACGTGGGCTACGGAAAGACCGAGATCGCCGTGCGCGCCGCATTCAAGGCGGTGCAGGACGGCAAGCAGGTGGCCGTGCTGGTGCCCACCACGCTGCTGGCCCAGCAGCACTACGAGACGTTTACCGAACGGTTCTCCGGATTCCCCTTGCGGGTCAAGGCACTGTCGCGGTTCCAGGGGACAAAGGAAACCAAGGAGACCGTGGAGGGCGTCAAGAGCGGCTCGGTGGACGTCGTCATCGGCACGCACCGGTTGCTGTCCAAGGACTTTGCCTTCAAGGACCTGGGCCTGGTGATCGTGGACGAGGAACAGCGCTTCGGCGTGGAGCACAAGGAAGCTCTCAAGAAGATGCGCACCAATGTGGACGTGCTGGCCATGAGCGCAACCCCCATCCCGCGCACCCTGGAGATGTCGCTGACGGGAATCCGCGAGACATCCACCCTGGCCACCCCGCCGGAGGAACGGCACCCGGTCCTGACCTACGTGGGTCCCTACACGGACAAGCAGACCTCCGCGGCCATCCGGCGTGAGCTGATGCGCGAAGGCCAGGTCTTCTTCGTCCACAACCGGGTCTCCACCATCGAGCGGACCGCGGCGAAAATCCGTGAGCTGGTCCCGGAGGCGCGCGTCGAGGTGGCGCACGGCAAGATGTCCGAAAGCCGCCTGGAGCAGATCATCGTGGACTTCTGGGAGAAGCGATTCGATGTGCTGGTGTGCACCACCATCATCGAAACCGGGTTGGATATTTCCAACGCCAACACCCTGATCGTGGACGGCGCGGACAAGTACGGCCTGTCCCAGCTGCACCAGCTCCGCGGCCGCGTGGGCCGGGGCCGTGAACGCGCCTACGCCTACTTCCTCTACCCGTCCGAGAAGCCCTTGGGCGAGGTGGCGCTCGAACGGCTCAAGGCCGTGGCCACCCACAACGAGCTCGGTGCCGGCATGCAGCTGGCCATGAAGGACCTGGAGATCCGCGGCGCCGGAAACCTGCTGGGCGGCGAGCAGTCCGGCCACATCCAGGGCGTCGGCTTCGACCTCTACATCCGCCTGGTGGGCGAGGCCGTGGCTGACTTCCGCGGCGAGGCCGAGGAGAAGGCCGCCGAGATGAAGATTGAACTGCCGGTCAACGCGCACCTTCCGCACGACTACGTGCCCGGGGAGCGGCTCCGCCTCGAGGCGTACCGCAAGCTCGCGGCTGCGCTCACGAATGAGGCAATCGACGAAGTCCTGGCGGAACTGGTTGACAGGTATGGCGAGCCGCCGCTCCCGGCCCGGAACCTGGTGGCCGTGGCCCGCTTCCGGGTGGGAGCCCGTGAAGCCGGGCTGTCCGATGTTGCCCTGCAGGGCAACTTCATCAAGTTCTCGCCGGCCACCCTTCCTGAATCCAAGGTCATGCGCCTGAACCGGATGTACCCGGGGTCCCAGTCCAAGCCCGCCCTCGATGCCGTGCTCATCCCCAAGCCGAAGACCGCGAGGATCGGGGGCCGGGACCTGCAGGATGCGGAAATCCTGGAATGGGCCAACGGCGTGATCCGGAACATCTTCTCGGACCAACCGGTCACTGTCGCGCCGACCGGGAGCTAGCACTTGATGGGAGGACACCACGCCGCGTCGGGAGCCGCGGCGTGGGTAGCTATTGCCTCAACCGGGCCCTACACCCTTGGCTGGTACCCGCTGGACGCCACTGGCATCCTGATCGGCGGGATGGCGACGGCGGGAACCGCCCTCGTGTGCGACTGGGACCACCGGCACAGCACGGTGGCAAATTCCCTGCCGCCGTTGTCCAATGTGATCGCGGTCGGGATTGAAAACGCCAGCGGCGGGCACCGCCAGGGCACGCACTCCGTCCTCGGGGCAGCCTTTTTTGTCCTTCTCGCCACCCTGGCAGGCCAATTCCAGCTGGAAACGGACTGGGGACTGCTGTCCGTGGGTGCGGGGCTGCTGTGCATGTTCATGATCAACATCGCGGCCAAGGCACTGAAGCTCTTTCCGAAGGCGGGGTTCATCAGCAACTGGATCTTCGCGCTGACCATGGCCGGCCTGGTCACCTGGTTTGCCCCGGACCAGTGGACCTGGCTCCCCATTTCGATGCTGACCGGCGTTGTGGTCCATATCGTGGGCGACCTGGTCACCACGGGAGGAGTGCCGCTGCTGTGGCCACTGGTGGTCAGGCCGCCCAAACCCCTGCGGCGGGTACCGCTGCTGCGCCAGGTCTGGCGGCCCAACGGTGCATTGTCCCTCCCGCTGCTGGGCCGGGCGGGGTCAAAACGCGAGTGGCTTGTCCTGATCCCGGTGAGCGCCTACGCCATGGTGGGGATGTGCATGGCCGGCTGGTCCATAGCGCACAGCCACTGGGGCCGCGCGGCAGAGGCAGCGGTGGCCTGGGCCCGGCTCTGGCTGTAATGCCCGGGCGGCGTCCGCCGGGCATACGACAAAACCCCCGGACAGCGTCCAGGGGTTTTGTGCTGGCTGGTTGGTGTGGGCTAGTGCTCGCCGGCTGAGTCGGAGCGTCCCAGGACGGTCTGCGGAATCCAGAAGGCCAGGGCGAACAGCGCGATGCAGACAGCCATCGGCCAGGGGTTGTCCAGCGTGAGGAAGGAAAGCGAGTACACGGCACCAAGGAACAGCGCGATCATGACCACAAAGAGGAAGACACTGGTTCCCAGCTTGTTCTCGTTCTGCGGGGTCTGCAGCGTGCCCTGATGTGCTCCGCGGCTGGAATCCGTGCCGTCGTTGGACGCCATAATCTTGCTGGACATTCGTTCCTCCTCGGCCCCTCGGGGCTCAATCTGTGGCCGCGTCCGGTTGCTGTCAGTAGCCGGATGAACCCTGTTCACCCTTGACAATGGCAATTCCGGAGCTCGCACCAATACGTGTTGCACCTGCTGCAATCATAGCCTGCGCGTCTGCAAGGGACCGCACCCCGCCGGAGGCCTTGACGCCCAGGCCAGGCCCCACAGTCCTGCGCATCAGGGCGATGTCCTCCACCGTAGCGCCGCCGCCGTTGAAGCCCGTTGAGGTCTTCACGAAGTCTGCGCCTGCCTCCACTGCGGCTTCGCAGGCAAGGACTTTCTGGCTGTCGGTGAGCAGCGCGGTTTCGATGATGACTTTCAGGATGGCCCCGCTGGCGTGCACGGCCTCCGCCACCGAGGCGATGTCCTCGACAAGCGCCCCTTTGTCCCCGGCCCGGGCGGCGGCGATGCTGATGACCATGTCCACTTCGTCCGCACCGTCCAGCACTGCGCCCCGGGCTTCGAAGGTCTTGACGTCGGTGGGGGTGGCACCCAGCGGGAACCCCACCACCGAGCAGGTCAGGACGCCGGATCCCTTGAGGGCCTTTTTCACCGTTTTGACCCAGATGGGGTTGACGCATACGGACTTGAAGCCGTATTCAGCTGCTTCCGCACAGACCTTGAGGACCTCAGCCTCACTGGCCTCCGGCTTCAGCAGCGTGTGGTCGATGAAGGACGCTATGCTGCCGGAGCCCGCGGCGCCGGTGGCTGCAGCCTGAACGGAAGGGGTGGCTTCGTTGCTCATGATGGTCCTCTCCAAGGGCCTGTGGGCCGGGCGTTGTAACGCCCGCGACTCGTTTCGCAACCATCTTGCCATACGCTGAAGCGGCCGGAACCACCCCCGACTAACGGCAACGCGCGGTCAGTTTCCGCCCAATCCGAGCCGGTTATCGGGCGGGGAGTGACCCCGCGTTGCTTGATCAGGCCGCCGTCAGCAGCTGGGTGGCACAGGCTCCCGCAGCGGACGCGGCGGCCACCAGGAGTCCCAGCCGGACGCCGTCGAACGCTGCAGCGTCTCCGAGGGCCCAGATGCCCGGTACGGACGTCCGGAAGTCATGGCTGATCACGATCCCGCCGGTGGCCGCCGTCTCCAGGCCGGCACTGGCGGCGAGGTCGTCCCGGGATTCGCGTTCCTCGGCGAGGACCACCAGGTCGCCGTACATGCTGCTGCCGTCCTCGAAAACCACCCCGGAGGCTGCAAAGCCCGAGGTTGACGGGGCAGGGATCACGGAGGCCGGGCGGGCCGTGGTGCGGATGGGCCGCACGCCGCGGGCCCGGAGGACCGCCTCTGCCTGGCCGGCTGCGGCGCCGGTGCCCACCAGGATTCCCAGCGGACGCCGGCCCAGCTCCCTGGCCACCTGGCTCACGGCCTCGCCGACGCGGGCGGCGTCGTCGATGGTGGAGTAGCTCAGGCACTGGCCCGCCCCCTCGACGGGGCTGGCCACGGGCGCCGAGCCAGTGGCGATGACCAGCTGGTCGTAGGCAAATTCCATGCCGTCCGCCGTGGCCACCGTGCGGTTCGCGGCGTCGATGTGGCTGGCCGGCTGCCCGAACCTCACCGAAACCTGGGGCAGCATCGCCAGCTCCAGCAGTTCCGCCGGGGTGTCGTCCCGGTTGCTCAGGACTGTGATGGTGCCGGTGAAACGTGCCCGGTCAAGCTGGCTGACCAGTGCCTGGGCAGCCGGGCCTGCACCTGCGATGACGATGCGGGTGGCGGGAGCGGCGGAGGTAGAGGGTGCCGGAGCGGACATGTGCTGGCCCTTTCGCTGGCGGCCGGGAACGGCCGTAACTTCGTGATGGACCCAGCGTAGGCCCGCGCCTTTTCCGGGGTGTTTCCCCGCAGTTGCTGTTTATCAGGGCTGTGTTCGCCAGTATTTACCGGCCGGTAACAGAACCCGTGACGTGCCTCTCATCCGCGTGCGCGGCTGACACATGAGCGCCCGGCTCCGGCCAGGCTAGACGCGGATCCGGTAGCCGCGCTTGACCACGGTCTCCACCAGCCGCCCGTCGGGCAGGGACGAACGGAGCCGGCTGACCGTCATGTCCAGCGCGTGGACGGAACCGCGCAGTTCCAGCAGGTCGGACAGCGACTCGCGGGACAGGACGGCGCCGCCCGCTCCGAGCAGGGCACGCAGGAGCAGCAGGGGAGCGGGCGCCAGTTCGATGAGCTGGCCGTTGATGCGGAGGCTGCGGCCGCGCAGTTCGATGTTCCCGGACCGGGTGTCGAGGCGGCGCACGTGGTTCAGGGCAAGGTGCTCGCATACCAGGCGGATAAGGGCGCCCATCCGGAAGCGCTCCGGGATCAGCGGGGTGACGCCGGCATCCAGCAGCGGCTGCGCGGTGACCGGACCCACCACGGCGGTGGTGACGTTTGTCTTCAGGCTCTCGATCAGCTGCTTGTACACGCCCATCTCGTGGGCGGTGCTCCACAGGGCATCGACGGCGGGCGCGCTGGTGAAGGTGAGGACATCCAGGTTGCCGCTGCACGCAGCCTCAATGAGCCGCGGAAGCCGGTCCTCGCCGTCGGGCTTTACCCAGCGGTAGGGCGTGACCGTCAGGACCGTGGCACCGGACATCCGCAGGCGCTCCAGCTGCCGCACGTCCGTGTAGCCGTGCAGCTGCACCGCGACGGTCTTGCCCCGGACGCCCTCCTTGAGCAGCATGTCCACCAGTGTTGCGGTGGTTTCGTCGCTGCTGATTCCGACGTCGGCAAGGCCGGCCGCGCGCACGGCGCCGCGGGCTTTGGGTCCACGGACGAACATCCGGCAGGCACCCAGGGCGTCCAGCAGCTGCTCGCCGATCCCGAAGGAATCCGCTGCCTCGCACCAGCGGCGCATCCCGTAGGCGGTGGTGGCGATGCAGAGGTCCGGCCTGGCGGCGATGATGGCCTTGGTGTCCTCGATGAGGCGCATGTCCTCCTGCACGGGGGCGATCTTCAACGCGGGGGCGTGCAGCACTTCGGCGCCGCGGCGTTCCAGGGCCTCGATGAGGTCGCTGGAGCGGCGGTCCGAGGTCACGCCGATGCGGAAGCCCTCCAGGGGCGACTCGGCGGAGTCCGGGGCTTCGTCAGCCCTTTGTTCGACCTGCGGTGTTTCGGCCGGTGCAAGTGCAGTCATGGGGGTCAATCCTTTCATGAACCCAGCAGCGAGGCCGCCAGCCTGTCCAGGTCGGCGGCGGCCTCGGCATGCCCGCGGTTGGCCTCAGCCACCCGAACCACCTCGCCGATGACCAGCACGGCAGGGTTGCTGCATCCGGCAGCGGCCGAGGTGATCGTGCCAAGATCCGCGATGGTGGTGCGCTGGCCGGGGCGGTAGCCGCGTTCGACGACGGCCATGGGCATGTCAGCGCGCATCCCCGCCCTGCGCAGGCCGGCAGCCAGCTGGTGGAGGGTTCCGATGCCCATCAGCACGACGATGGTCCCGCCCAGCCCGGCCAGGTGCTTGTGCTCCTTTTCGGTCAGCGGCGCGTGGCCGGAGACCACGGTGAACATGTGGCTGACTTCGCGGTGGGTTACCGGGATCCCGGCGGCGGCCGGGACGGAGATCGCGCTGGTGACGCCGGAGATGACGCGGACCTTGACGCCGGCGGCGACGCAGGCGGCAACTTCCTCGCCGCCGCGGCCGAACACGTAGGGGTCCCCGCCCTTGAGGCGGACCACGTTGTTGCCGGCCAGGGCACTTTCCACCATGAGCTTCTCGATGTCCCCCTGGCTCACCTTGTGGTGGCCGGGCTTCTTCCCGACGTCCACCAGTTCGGCCGAGGTCATGGACGGCAGCTCCTGGTACGGGGCCAGCCGGTCATAGAAGACGACGTCGGCGTCACGCAGGGCCTTGATCGCAGCGACCGTGAGGAGTTCGGTGGTTCCGGGTCCGCCGCCCACCAGGGTGACGTGGCCCGCTGGGCCGGCTGCCGGTTCGGCTGCCACCGGGATGCCGGTGGTGCGGCACCGCTCCAGCAGGACCTCCCAGCCGGGCTGTCCGTCGTCGACTGCCGCCACCAGGAAGGGGCGTTCGGGCAGCGGGCCGTCATGGCTTGCCCCCTGGGGGGTGCTGAGGCGGTAGACGACGGCGCCGGCCGCTTCGTAGCGGCGGACGGCCTGGCGGGCAGCGTGGTCGGAGCCGGTGACCAGCACTTCCCGGCCGGTCAGATCAATGCTGAGCTGCATGCCTATGCCTCATTCCCGTTGCTGGGCCGGACGGGGATGGAGGCTCCGATCAGGACTGGCTGCTGGGCGGCCGCCGCCTTTTCCTCCGGGGTGGCGGGGCGCATCTGGCCGCGCTCGTCCGGGACGAAGGTGATGGAGTCGTCTTTCTGGTCGGGGGCGTTGACGAAGGAGCGGAACCGGCGCAGGCGCTCGGGGTCCTTGAGGGTGTCTGCCCATTCGTCAATGTAGGTGTCCACGTGCTTGGCCATGGCGGCTTCCAGGTCCGCGGCGATGCCCAGGGTGTCCTTGACCACCACGTCCTCAACGTGCTTGATGCCGCCGTCGAGCTCTTCCTGCCAGCGTGCGGTGCGCTGCAGCCTGTCCGCGGTGCGGATGTAGTACATGAAGTATCGGTCGATGTACTTGATCAGCGTCTCGTCATCCAGGTCCTTGGCCAGCAGCTGGGCGTGGGCAGGAGTGGCGCCGCCGTTGCCGCCGACGTACAGGTTCCAGCCGTCCGCGGTGGCGATCACGCCGACGTCCTTGCCGCGGGCCTCGGCACATTCACGGGCGCAGCCGGAGACGCCCATCTTGAGCTTGTGCGGGCTGCGGAGGCCGCGGTAGCGCAACTCCAGCTGGATGGCCATGGCCACCGAGTCCTGGACGCCGAACCTGCACCAGGTGGATCCGACGCAGGACTTCACGGTGCGCAGGCTCTTGCCGTACGCCTGGCCGGATTCGAAGCCGGCGTCCACCAGTTCCTTCCAGATCTCCGGCAGCTGCTCGAGCCGGGCGCCGAACATGTCGATGCGCTGGCCGCCGGTGATCTTGGTGTACAGGTTGTACTTCTCCGCGACGGCCGCGATGACACCGAGCTTCTTGGGGGTGATCTCGCCGCCGGCGATGCGGGGGACCACCGAGTAGGTGCCGTCCTTCTGCATGTTGGCCAGGGCGCGGTCGTTGGTGTCCTGCAGGGTGCCGCGGCCGGCGTCCAGGACGTAGGCGCTGTTCTGGCTGGCCAGGATGTTGGCGATGGTCGGCTTGCAGATGTCGCAGCCGGCGCCGGTGCCGTACTTGGCCATGATCTCTTCGAAGGAGGTCAGCTCCAGGACGCGGATGGCATCGAACAGTTCCTGGCGGGACAGTTCGATGTGCTCGCAGAGTGCCTTGGAAACCTCGACGCCGGACTTGGTCAGCTCGGTTTCCAGCAGCTTCTTGAGCATCGGCACGCAGGAACCGCACTGGGTGCCGGCGCGGGTGCAGCCCTTCAGTTCGCCCAGTTCCTGGACGGGGGCGTTGCCCTCGCAGGCGCCGCAGCCGTTGATGGCGTCACGGATGCTTCCGGCAGTGACGTTGTTGCAGGAGCACAGGGTTGCGTCGTCCGGCAGTTCGGTTTCGGGAGCGTCGCCGCCGCCTGCCGCGCTGAGGAAGGCGCCGGGCTCGGCGGGAAGTTCGCGGCCCAGCAGCGGACGCAGGCTCATGTACGGTGTGGCGTCGCCGACGAAGATGCCGCCCAGCAGGGTCTTGGCGTCATCGGTGGTGACGATCTTCTGGTACACGCCGCGGGCCGGGTCGGCATAAACGATTTCGAGGGCGTGCTCGGTCTTGGCGAACGCGTCACCGAAGCTGGCCACGTCCACGCCGGACAGCTTGAGCTTGGTGGCGGTGTCGAAGCCCGGGAAGGTGGCGTCCCCGCCGTGCAGGCGGTCGGCCACGATCTCCGCCATGGTGTTGGCCGGAGCGACCAGGCCCAGGCACATGCCGCCGTAGTTGGCCACTTCGCCGATGGCCCAGATGCCCGGCACTTCGGTTTCGCAGTAGTCGTTGATGACCACGCCGCCGCGGGGACCCAGGCTGAACACCTGTTCCTCGCCCTCGGCGGCGCGGAAGAGTTCGTCGCGGGGCCGGACGCCGATGGCCACAATGACCATGTCCGCGTCGATGATGCGGCCGTCCGCCATGAGGACGCCGGTGACCTGCCCGTCGTCGTCCGAGAGAACCTCGGACGGGAACACGCCGCCGTGGACCTCAAAGCCCTTGGCCTTGATGAGCCGGCCCATGGCCTGGCCCGCGCCTTCGTCCAGCTGTGTGGCCATCAGCCACTGCGAACCGTCGATGACGATGGGGTTGGCGCCCAGCTGCTCGGTGCCGGCGGCGGACTCGAGGCCCAGGAGCCCGCCGCCGATGGTGACGGCGTTGACCTTGCGGCCCAGCTTCTCCTTCAGCCCGGCGATGGCCTCGTTGATGGCCCACACGTCTTCGAGGGTGCGGTAGACGTGCGTGTGTTCGGCGCCCGGGATGGGCAGGCGGGCAGCATTCGAACCGGTGGCAACCACCAGTTCGTCATACTCGAAAGTGTTGCCGGCAGCGGTTTCCACGCTCTTGGCTTCGGCGTTGATCTTGACGACACGCTCGCCGGTCCTGAGTTCCAGGGAAGGGTGCTCCCACATGGCCGCCGTCCCCAACGTCAGGTCGACGTCTTTGTCTGTGAGGGCCTTGGACAGGGCCACCCGGTCGTAGGGGAGGTGGGCTTCCTCAGTGAGGACCGTGACATGCCAGCCATCGAGGCCACGGGCATGCATGGCGTCCGCAAAACGGTGGGCCGCGGGGCCGCCGCCGGCGACGACGATGCGGCGCGGAGTCTCTGTGCTTGAAGTCTGTTCGGTCACTGATGGGCCTTTCGCATGGGCCGCAGGCAGTTTTCCTGCAGCCTTCTCTGACGAGCTGTCCATTCAGACTAGGGAGGCGCAGTTTCGCTTCAGTTTCCCAATTGTTTCGTCAACTTAACTTCTGCATCACGAACGCATTTCCGGCCGCGTGAGGTGTCTTTTACGTTGTGGACACATTCACTGCATGCCTCTGAAACACCGCGGGCCTAGCGTGGATCACGGCCGCAGAGGTGGCCAATGAGCAGGACTACACGCACAGGGAGAGGAGCCGGACATGACGGCAACACTGGAACTTGGGGCACTCGAAGCCGGCATGGATGAGGCTGTCTCCGGCATTGCCGGCTGGCACACCGTCTGCCGGGTGGACGACTTGGAGGTTGCCTGGGGTGAAGCCGCCCTGATCGCGGGACGCCAGGTTGCACTCTTCCGCACCGGCGCCGACGAGGTTTTCGCGGTGGCCCATGAGGACCCTGCAACGGGCGCCCATGTCATGGCACGCGGGATCCTGGGCTCACGCGGCGAGCGTCCCACCATCGCTTCGCCGCTGCACAAAGAGGTCTACGACCTTGAAACGGGTGAATGCTTCAGCAGCCCGGACCTGAGCCTTGCCACATTCCGGACCCGCATTGCAGGCGGAGTCGTGGAGATCGAGCTGTAGCAGGGGCTAGAGCCCCAGGGCTTCGCTGACGTCGCGGAGCACCTCGTCCAGCGCGGCCCGCGCCGCCTGCCGGGCGGCGGGCAGTTCGGCCGCGGACCCCACGTGGTGGATCACCTCGAGGTAGCACTTGAGCTTGGGCTCGGTGCCGCTGGGCCGGATGATCACCCTGGTGAGGTTCCTGGTGACGTACAGGAGGCCGTCAGTGGGCGGAAGCCCGTCGCTGCCCTCGGCAAGATCGGCATAAACCTCAACTGCGGATGACCCGAACGTTTCCGGCGGGGAAACCCTCAGCCGATTCATCATGGCGTCCAGTAGCCCCAGGTCCGCAACCCTGATGCTGAGCTGGTCGCTGGCGTGCAGGCCGTGCTGCAGGTAGAGCTCGTCCAGGGTGTCAAAGACGGATTTGCCGTCAGCCTTGGCGGCCGCGGCAAGTTCGGCAATGAGGAGGGCAGCCGAAATGCCGTCCTTGTCCCGCACCAGGTCCGGGGCCACGCAGTATCCCAGCGCTTCCTCGTAGCCGTACACCAGCCCGGGAACCCGGGAAATCCACTTGAAACCGGTGAGGGTTTCCTGGTGGGCGTATCCGGCTGCCGCAGCGATGCGGGCCAGCAGCCTGGAGGACACGATCGAATTCGCGAACACGCCCTTGCCGCCCTCGTCCGCGCCGCCGTCGTCCTTTCCTCCGCCCGCGGCAAGCCGGGCGGCTATGTGCGCGCCAAGCAGCGCGCCCACTTCGTCCCCGCGGAGCATCCGCCAGGCCCCGGTGTCCGGGTCCTTGGCCGCAACGGCGGCCCGGTCGGCATCCGGATCATTGGCGATCACGATGTCCGCGGCCTGCCGCTCAGCGGCCTCCAGCGCGAGGTCAAGTGCCCCGGGCTCTTCCGGATTCGGGAAGCTGACAGTGGGAAAGTCCGGGTCCGGCTCGGCCTGTTCCGCCACCAGCGTGATGTCCGTGAAACCTGCCGCGTTCAGCACTGCCAGTGCGGTCCCGCCGCCCACGCCGTGCAGGGGGGTCAGGACAATGCGCAGGTCGCGCGCCGGGAAGTGGTCCGGCAGGGCCAGCCCGGCGGTCGCCCGTTCGTAGTCTGACGCGATGGAGCTGTTCAGGACGGTCCAGCCGGCAGGGGCCAGGGTGATGGATTCCAGCGGCCCCACGGCGTTGATCCTGGCCGCGATCTCGGCATCGTAGGGGGCCACGATCTGGGCACCGTTGCCGCTGTCCGCCACGGCGTGGCGGCCCAGGTATACCTTGTAGCCGTTGTCCTGGGGAGGATTGTGGCTGGCGGTCACCATGACCCCGCCGTCGCACTCCAGCGCCCGGACCGCGTAGGCCAGCAGGGGAGTGGGCAGCGCAGCGGGCATCAGGAAGGTCTCGATTCCGGCGGCCGTGAAGATGGCGGCAGTTTCTTCCGCGAAGATGTCCGAGTTGTAGCGGGCGTCGTAGCCGACGACGGCGCGCGGCCGCGTTCCCGGCGAGGCCTCGGCCACCGCCGAGAGCAGGAAGTCCGCGAGGCCGGCAGCGGCCCGCCGCACCACCACCCGGTTCATCCGGTTCGGGCCCGGCCCCAGGGCGGCCCGGAGCCCCGCCGTGCCGAACTGCAGTGTGCCGCGGAAGCTATCCGCCAGTTCCTGGCGTGCGGCGGGGACGCCGTTGTCGACGAGCTGGACGAGTTCCAGGAGGGAAGCCGATGTGACGGGATCCGGGTCTTGGGCAGCCCATTCGCGGGCTTCATTGAGCAGGCGGAAATCGGCATCGGAAGACGTCATGGGCCTAACGCTATCGTCATTGGCCGCCGAAGCCGTGCCGCCTCCCGCGGAAAAGCGGAAAATTCACCGCAGGGCTGTCCCGCGTCAGAGCCGGGCGATGATTTCGGCGAGCAGCTTGGAAATCCGCGGCCCCGCCGCCTGTCCGGACTCGATGACTTCCTGGTGGCTCAAGGGCCGGGGGCTGATGCCGGCGGCAAGGTTGGTGACCAGCGAGATGCCGAAGACTTCCATCCCTGCGTGCCGCCCGGCGATGGCCTCCAGCGCCGTGGACATGCCCACCAGGTCCGCGCCGATGCGCTTGGCGTACTGCACCTCGGCCGGCGTCTCGTAGTGCGGGCCGGGGAACTGCGCATACACGCCCTCCTCCAGGGAGGCGTCAACCTCCCTGGCCAGGCCGCGGATCCGCGCCGAGTAAAGGTCCGTGAGGTCCACGAAGGTGGCGCCCTCCAGCGGAGAGGCGGCGGTGAGGTTGATGTGGTCGCTGATCAGCACGGGAGTTCCCGGGGTCCACTGTTCCTGCAGGCCGCCGCAGCCGTTGGTGAGCACCAGGGTTTTGCAGCCCGCCGCCGCGGCTGCGCGGATGCCGTGCACCACCGCGCGCACGCCCTTGCCCTCGTAGTAGTGCGTCCTTGCGCCCAGGACCAGGGCCCTCTTGCCGCCCTTGGTCAGCACCGAGCGGATGGTGCCCACGTGGCCCTCCACGGCAGGAGCATGGAAGCCTGGAACTCCTTCCGCGGACAGGGTCGCGGTGGTCTCGCCGATCAGGTCGGCCGCCTCAGCCCAACCGGAGCCGAGCACGAGGGCGACGTCGTGGCTGTCCACGCCTGTTTCCTCGGCGATGTAGTCGGCGGCGGCATGTGCGGCCGCGAAGGGATCGGTGTTCAGGAAGTCAGTTGTACTCACTGGTACAAGCTATCCTGCCGCCTGCGCCGGCGCCCACCCCGGC
The DNA here is from genome assembly GCF_009741265.1 of Pseudarthrobacter sp. GA104. GTDB lineage: Bacteria > Actinomycetota > Actinomycetes > Actinomycetales > Micrococcaceae > Arthrobacter. The sequence goes on along the minus strand of NZ_WOWL01000001.1, from coordinate 802,650 downwards.
CGCCCGCCCTGCCGTCCGCCTTCCTGCCAGGTCCTGAGAGACCGTTTTCTTTGGCGGTGCGGGGGAGTTGCAGGAGAATGGTGGATTGTGACTACGCATCCAGATTTCAGCTCGCCCCGGATCGCAATCCTGGGAGGTGGTCCCGGCGGGTACGAAGCCGCCATGGTGGCCGCCTCGCTCGGGGCGCAGGTCACCATCATCGAGCGGGCCGGGCTGGGCGGATCAGCGGTGCTGACCGACGTCGTCCCGTCCAAGACCCTGATCGCCACCGCGGACCTCATGACGCGCGTCGGCGAGGCGGGCGAGCTGGGAGTGAAATTCGACGTCGACGGCGGCGACTTTGTCCCGGTAATGCGCGCCGACCTCAAGCACATCAACGACCGGCTGCTGAACCTCGCGCGCAGCCAGTCCAAGGACATCCATGACGGCCTGGAGCACCAGGGAGTGCGGATCCTTGCCGGATCCGGCCGCCTGCTGGACGACCACACCATCGAGGTCCTCACGGCGGAGGGCACCGAAACAGTTGAAGCGGACACGATCCTGCTCGCCGTGGGTGCCCACCCGCGCGAGCTTGCCACGGCCAGGCCGGATGGCGAGCGGATCCTCAACTGGACGCAGATCTACGACCTCGATGAACTGCCTGAGGAACTGATCGTGGTGGGTTCCGGTGTCACGGGCGCAGAATTCGCCTCCGCGTACAACGGCCTGGGGTCCAAGGTGACGCTGATTTCGAGCCGTGACCGCGTGCTTCCCGGGTCCGACGTGGATGCTGCAGTGGTGCTGGAGGAAGTGTTCGAGCGCCGCGGCGTCCGCGTCCTGTCCCGTTCCCGCGCCGAGAGCGTGGAACGGACGGACGACGGCGTGCTGGTCACCCTCAGCGACGGGTCCAAGGTCACCGGCAGCCACTGCCTGCTGTGCCTGGGCTCCATCCCCAACACGGCCGGAATCGGCCTCGAGGAGGCCGGAGTGGCGCTCAGCGAGAGCGGCCATATTAAAGTCGACGGCGTTTCACGCACCTCCGCGCCCAACATCTACGCCGCAGGCGACTGCACCGGCGTGCTCCCGCTGGCCTCCGTCGCGGCAATGCAGGGGCGCATTGCAGTGGCCCACTTCATGGGCGACACCGTTACCCCGCTCAAGCTGCACCAGGTGGCGTCGAACATCTTCACCTCGCCGGAAATTGCCAATGTTGGCGTTTCCGAGGCCGAGATCGACTCCGGCAAGTACCAGGGCGACGTCATCAAGCTCTCGCTGCGCAGCAACGCCCGCGCCAAGATGCGCAACCACCGGGACGGCTTCGTGAAGATCTTCGCCCGCAAAGGCTCAGGCACCGTCATTGGCGGGGTGGTGGTGGGACCGAACGCGTCCGAATTGATCTTCCCGATCTCCATCGCGGTGAAGCAGAAGCTGCACGTTGACGACGTCGCCAGCACCTTTACCGTCTACCCATCCCTGAGCGGATCGATCTCGGAAGCGGCGCGGCGCCTGCACGTGCATCTGTAGTCCATAGGTAAGGGCCCAAAGTCCCCTGCCGGGTTGCGCCCCATTGCTACACTCTGCTCATGGTTGGGCTTCCCTTCACGGGAAACGGGCTGGTGCATGCCGGCTTCGTCGGGCTGGGAATCCTCGCAGCCCTGCTGTTCTACGCCTATGAAAAGCGCCGCCGCGGCCTGTCCGATCCACGGCTGTGGCCCATTGCCGGTTTCGCAGTAGCCTTCGGGGCCGTTGGTTCCAGGGTGCTCACCTGGGATATTTCCCGTCAGGTTTCCCTTGCAGACTGGTGGGGCAACGGCGACCGCAGTATCCTGGCTGGCCTTGTGGGCGCTTGGCTTGGTGTCCTCCTCGGCAAACGGCTGACCGGGTACCGGGAGAAGACCGGTGACCTGCTGGCCCCCGCGGTGGCCGTGGCGCTGGTCATCGGCCGCGTCGGCTGCCTCCTGACCGAACTGCCCGGCACCCCGACCGGGGGAGCCTGGGGGATAGCCCTCACCCCGGCGCAGGCTGCGGTGCTCGGCGGGCCGGCCGAAGTGGGACTTCATCCATCCTTTGCCTATGAGATTGCCTTCCATCTTGTGGCGTTTGCGGCAATGTGGCGTTACCGGGACAGCTTGCCCCGCCCTGGCGACCTCTTCATCTGCTACGTGACTTCCTACGCCCTGTTCCGGTTCGGGGTCGAATTCGTGCGCGGCAACGAGGTGCTTTGGCTGGGGATGAGCCGTCCCCAATGGTTCCTCCTGGTGATTCTCCCCCTGCTGTCCTGGCGGATGCTGCGGGTATTCGGGAAACCACTCCGCCCGAAGTTGGAAGGAAAAATGGCATGAGCGAGGACAACCCCGACGTTCCGCGGAACCCGCCCCCACCGCCCGGGCGTGAGGAGCCGCCCGCCGAACCAAGGCGCGGTTCCATGGGGCTCGGAATCCTGGTGGGGGCTGCTGCCCTTTATGCCCTCTATTTCGGGACAACGAGTGGCATTGCTCCGGATGAAGGGTATAAGACCTTCCTCGCGGGGCCCGCCGCATTAATACCAGTGGCAGCCTACCTGGGGCTGGCCGTTGTGCTTGCAGTCCAGCCCCGCACGTCCCGGCTGGGTGCGGGGCTGCTTATTGGCCTGGGGATCTTCACCCTGCTCGGCGGCGGGATCTGCGTTGGAGCCCTCGCGCGGATGCGAGCCTGAGATGAACCCGTCCTCTGCGTCCCCAGCACGGACCCTGCCCGGCCCCGGCCAACCGCTGCGCGGCGACCGGATCCACCGGTACGTCACAGCATTCTGTCCCTATTGCCACGAAACGAATCGACCGCTCGCACAGGTGCGGCGGCTCTCCGGCGCGCTGCTGATCCGGGATGACCGGGTGTGGCTGGAACGCGGCTGCCCGGACCACGGGCTGGTCAGCACCTTGTACGACGAGTCTCCGGAAATCCTGCGCTACCTGGAGAAGTGGCAGGCGCCGACCAAGCAGCACATCCCTGACCAGGCCGGTAATTACCGCCAGATACCCGAGGCGTATGCCTACGGGCTTCCGGCAATGCAGACGCAGCACACCTGCATCCTCCTGCAGGACATCATCGAGCACTGCAATTTGCGCTGCCCCACCTGCTTCACAGCATCGGGCCCGCAGCTACAGGGCGTCGCGCCCCTGGACCAGGTGCTGGCGAACGTTGACACCCGGCTTTCCCGTGAGAATGGGCGCCTGGATGTGCTGATGCTGTCCGGCGGGGAACCGACGCTCTACCCGCAGCTAGCCGAACTGCTGGCGGAGCTGGTTGCGCGGCCGATTGTCCGGATCATGGTGAACAGCAACGGCATGCTGCTCGCCACCGACGATGAGTTGCTCTCGCTGCTGGCCAGGCACCGGGACCGTGTGGAGGTCTACCTCCAGTACGACGGGCCGTCGAAGGAGGCCTCGGTCCACCACCGCGGCGGTGACCTGACGCGCTTCAAGGACGCAGCGATCTCACGCCTCTCCGAGGCGGGCGTCTTCACCACGCTGACCATGACGGCAACCCTCGGCGTCAACGACGGCGAGGTCGGCGCCGTCGTCATGCGCGCCTTGGAGACCCCGTTTGTCGGTGGAGTCGCATTGCAACCGGTGTTTGGTTCAGGACGCGGGCACGGCATCGACCCCATGGACCGGCTCACGCATACGGGCGTACTCCAAAGGCTCGCGGAGCAAACCAACGGCGTAGTTTCCTGGCACGACCTGACAGCCCTGCCGTGCTCGCATCCGCACTGCGCGTCCGTCGGGTACATGCTGAAGGACGATTCCGGAACGTGGCGATCGCTCGCTGCCCTGATCGGGCATGACCAACTGCTGGCATGGCTCGAGCTGCATCCTGACAGCATTGCCAACCGTATCGCCGACAGCGCAGTCCCGCTTGAACTGCGCAGCCTCATGAAGTCTTCGCTTCTCGACCTGCTCAGCGAGCAGTCTTCCCTTTCCCATCCGCGGACAGCCGATCTTTGGAAAAACATCTGCACCCAGTGCGACCTTGGCATCGGTACTCTCACCACGCTTGCCGCCGGCAAGCTTCCGGGCCAGCAACAGCGGCTGCGCCGGCTCCTCGCAGAGCGGGTCACCAGGATCATGGTGAAACCGTTCATGGATATGTCCACCATGATCGAGGAACGGCTCACCCAGTGCTGCGTGCACGTGGGAACCAAGAGCGACACCGGTGACCACCAGTGCGCTCCTTTCTGCGCAGTCCAGGCATGGCCAGCCCTGGCGGTGCAGCGGATGAGCACGGCCACTGGCCAACAGCTTCTCCCGGTCCGCCAGGTTTAAGGAGGAATGATGAGCTCTGCCTCGGATGCCGGGCGCATTGCAGCGGGGGCACTGCCGTCGGAGCTTGTGGCGTCCGGGAGGGCCCCGCACCCGTCCCGCAGCGGCGCAGGCCATGACAACCAGCCCACGGCACCGTACGATCCGCTGCGCCTGTGCATTTTCGCCACTATCGCCCTGCTCGGCTGGGTGGCCGGCCCCGCAGCGCTGACGGTGTTCGCAGCCATCGGGTTCGCCGGCTACTGGAAAGCCCGGCGCAATGGCCTCAAGAAGTCAAACTGCTATCTTCAAGACACCAGGCTGGTACTGACGTATCTGGGAGCCCTGCTCGGGGCCGGGCTCTGGGGAATTTATGCCCTGGTGGCCGGTTTCCTTGGCCCTTGACCATGCGCACATATTCGGCAGCAATGAATCAACCGGGATGAAAGGTTAGGTACAAGCGATGGCAACAGCACTTGTGAGGCCGCGCCGCGGCAAGATGATTGGCGGCGTCTGCGCAGCCCTGGCAGCCCGCTTTGGACTCCCGAAATTCCTGGTCCGGCTGGGCTTCGTGATCTTTGGGCTGGTGGGGGTAGGCGAACTTGCCTACATCGTGCTGTGGATCATCATTCCCAAGGAACCGGCGTAACCACACATGCTGGCCGGGGGCCGGGTCCCGGGCCGGAAGGCCTGCGGACCGGTCCGCGCCGCTGGGACGTTGTGCCCTAGTCTTCCGCTGCGCCCTGCACGCACAGTTGAGCATGGCTAAGATCTATATTCCCTACGGCAGCATTGAAGGGCAGACAGCCCACATAGCCGAGTACATCGCGGACGTCATCCGGGCCCACGGGCACCAGGCCGAAACGGTGGACCTCAAGCACAACACGGGCAGGCTTCCGGACGGGCAGGACGGCGTCATCGTGGCGGCATCGGTGCATATGGGCAAGCACGAGGGCTTTGTTGCCGACTTCGTCCGCGAAAACCGCACGGAACTAGACCAGGTGCCCTCCGCCCTGGTTTCGGTCAGCCTGGCCGCCCACGGGGACGAAGCCAACGCGGAAAGCCAGGTGAAGCAGTTCGAGGAGGAGACCGGCTGGCATCCCCGGCACGTGGCAATGTTCGGCGGTGCGCTCCTGTACACCCGGTACAACTTCCTGAAGCGCCAGCTGATGAAGAAGATCGTCAAGGACAAGGGCTCCCAGGACCTCGACACCTCCCGCGACTACATCTATACCGAATGGGACGGCGTAAAGCACTTCACGGAGGATTTCCTGGCCCGGCTGGCGCGTCCGGCAAACCCCTCCTAGGGCGGCTGGAGAACCTCAACCACAAGGCCCAAATTCAGGCGGCCGGAACCGCCTGGAAGTGTTTTTCGATGAGCCCCTTGATGTCCTCGTGGCAGCCGCCGCAGCCAGTGCCCGCACGGGTTGCCTTGGACACGTCTGCCACCGTGGAGCAGCCTTCCTCAACTGCGCCCTGGATGGCGGCTCCGCTGACGCCCGCGCACCGGCATACGGTGCCGGCGGGATCGGCGGGACCCGTGCCGGGCAGCTGGTCCGGGCCGTCAAGGCGCAGCAGCAGGGACCGGTCTGCCGGCAGTTCGGCGCTGCGTTCGAACAGCCCCACAAGCTCGGCGGCGGTGCGTGGCATGCCCACAGCCACCAGCCCTTCAAGAACGCCGCCGCGGGTGGTCATCTTCACGTAGCGGCCGTGCTCCGGATCCGCCCACTGGGCAACCTGGAGGCGCGGGCGCCCGTCCACGGCACCGGCGGACAGTGCTTCCTCGTCCCACGGCTCGGCAGCGTTGTCCCCGGCCACGGCCATGTTCATGCCGCGTGCCTTCAGGACGATGACGCCGGCCTGCTCCGCAGGCAGTTCCGGCAGGACTTCGGCTTGCTCCGGCGTGCCTGCGGCCAGGAGGGCCAGGTATTCGGCCAGCCATTCGGCCTGGCGCCAGCCCGGCCCCACCAGGCCCGACGGTCCTTTGGCATTGCGGCAGGATGCGCAGCCAGGGTCCGGGCAGCGCACCTCCGCGCAGTCGCCGATGGCGAAGATGTGCGGCTCGTGGTGGGCGCGGAGCTTGTGGTCCACCAGGATTCCTGCGGACGTGGAAAGCCCGCAGCCCTCGGCCAGCTCCGTTCGGGGACGGACGCCGCAGGACAGCACCAGGAGGTCGCCGTCGATCGCTGACCCGTCGTCAAGCAGCAAAGCGGAGAAACCGCCGTCGGGAGCGTTGTGCTCCACCCCGGTGGAGCGGGCATTGCCGGCCATCCGGACGCCGCAGCGGCGCAGGCTGGCAGCCAGGACGGCGCCGCCGCCGCGGTCGATGTTGCGTCCCAGGGGGTGGGGCCCGTTGTGGACCACGGTGACGGTGGCGCCTTCTTCGGCCGCGGCCAGGGCCGTCTCCAGGCCCAGGACGCCGCCGCCCAGGACCACTACCCGCTTGCCGCCCTCCACTGCCTGGCGCAGCACGTCGGCGTCACGCAGGTCGCGCAGCGCGGTGACGCCGGCCGGAAGGACAGGGTGGGTGGGGTCCGGGTTGATGCCGGTGAGGTTGGGAATGACCGGGCGTGAGCCGGTGGCAAAGACCAGGCGGTCGTAGTGGACTGCTGCGCCGTCGGAGAGGATGACCTGCTGCCGGGCCCGGTCCACCCTGCGGACGCGGAGGCCGAGGCGGACGTCCACACCGTCGCCGGCCAGGGCGTCCGCGTCGGAGAGTGCCAGGGCATCGGCCGTGGTGCGTCCCACGCCGAGGTCGGCGACGAGAACCCGGTTGTAGGCTCCTTCAGCTTCCTCGCCCACCACAATCAGGGTGGCCAGGCCGGTGCGGACCGCGGGCAGGAGTTCGTCCACCAGCCGGGCCGCCACCGGGCCGAATCCCACAATGACAATCTGCTCGCTCATGAGGCCTCCGTCGTTTGAAGCACGTTGGTGGAGAGGGGAACGGCCACGGGCCGGACCCACACGGTGTTGAACTTGAATTCGGGCATCCCGGAGATGGGGTCCGTGGCCGCCTCGGTGAGGCGGTTGGCGCTCTCCAGTTCGGGGAAGTGGAAGGGCAGGAAGACCGTCTCGGGACGGATGGCGTTGCTGAGTTGGGCCCGGCACACCACTTCGCCGCGCTCGTTGGCCACCGACACGAGCGCGCCTTCGGTGATGCCCATCGATGCTGCGGCTGCCGGATGGATCTGCACCTGTGCCTCCGGCTGCGCTGCCAGCAGTTCCGGCACTCGTCGGGTCTGCGCGCCGGACTGGTAGTGCTCCAGGAGGCGGCCCGTGATCAGTGTCATGGTCTTGGCAGCTATGCCATCCCCTGCAGGGGGCGCAGCAGGAGTACGACGGCGGCGCGGCGTCACCGGGACCATCACGGCTTTGCCGTCAGCGTGCGCGAAAGCGTCCTGGAACAGGCGCGGCGTGCCGGTGCTGCCTGCGGGGTAGGGCCAGTAGGCGGCCTCCCCGCGGTCCAGCATGGCGTAGTCGATGCCCGAGTAGTCGGCCAGCCCGCCGGCGGAGGCCAGGCGGAGTTCCTCGAAGACGGTTTCGGGGTCTTCGCTGTAGGTGGACGGTGCGTCCAGGGCCTCGGCCAGCCGCGCCATGATCCAGAGTTCGCTGCGGGCACCCGGCGGGGGCGCAAGGGCGCGGCGGCGGCGCAGCACCCGCCCTTCGAGGTTGGTCAGGGTGCCTTCCTCCTCCGCCCACTGGAGCACCGGGAGGATGAGGTCCGCCTCGGCTGCGGTCTCGGACATAAAGAAGTCGCAGACCATCAGGAAGTCCAGGCTGCGGAGCCCCTGGATCACTGCGTTCGCGTCGGGGGAAGCCACGGCGATATTGGAGGCGTGGACGAAAAGGCAACGGACGCCGTCGGGCTTTCCCAGTGACTGAAGCAGCTGGACGGCGGGCAGGCCGGGGCCGGGAATAAGTTCCTCGGGAACGCCCCAGACGCCGGCTACATGGGCGCGGGCGGCGGGGTCGGTGATCTTGCGGTAGCCGGGGAGCTGGTCCGCCTTCTGGCCATGCTCGCGGCCGCCCTGGCCGTTGCCCTGGCCGGTGAGGGTGCCGTAGCCGCTGCGGGCGGAACCGGGCAGGCCCAGCAGGAGGCTCAGGTTGATGGCCGCGGTTGCAGTATCGGTGCCGTCCACGTGCTGTTCCACGCCGCGGCCGGTGAGGATGTAGCTGCCGCCCTGGCGGGTCCCGGCGGCGAGCCGGCGGGCTGTTTCCCGAATGAGTTCGGCCGGGACGCCGGTGAGGGACTGGACGCGTTCGGGCCAGAAGGAGTTGACGCTGCGGGCTACGGCGCTGTAGCCGGAGGTGCGTTCCTCCAGGTAGGAAGTGTCCACCAGGTTCTCGTGGATGACCACGTGGGAGATGCCCAGCAGGAGGGCCAGGTCGGTGCCCGGCAGGGGCTGGAGGTGGAGGCCTCCGCCGTCGGCCGTGAAGGCAGCCGTGGCGGAGCGGCGGGGATCGACCACGATCAGCCCGCCGGCGTCGCGCGTTCCCTTGAGGTGCTGCACAAAGGGCGGCATGGTCTCGGCCACATTCGAGCCCAGCATCAAAATGGTGCTGGCGGTGTCCAGGGACTCCAGCGGGAACGGCAGGCCGCGGTCGACGCCGAAGGCCCGCATCCCGGCAGCCGCGGCGGAGGACATGCAGAAGCGGCCGTTGTAATCGATCCTCGACGTGCCCAGGGCGAGCCGGGCGAACTTGCCCAGCATGTAGGCCTTTTCGTTGGTCAGGCCACCGCCGCCGAAAACGCCGACGGCGTCCGCCCCGTGGCGTGCGCGGGCATCCTTCACCGCGGCGACTGCAAGGTCCAGGGCCTGCTCCCAGCTGATGGGGCGGTGGACGCCGTCGGGGCCTTTCAGCAGCGGCTCGGTGATCCGGCCGGCGTGGTTCAGGAGGCTGGGGGACGTCCAGCCCTTGCGGCAGAGGCCGCCGCGGTTGGTGGGGAAATCCCGTCCCTGGACTGTGAGCGGAACGTTGGTGGGCGCCTGGGGCGCTTCATGTTCCGCTGCGGGTGGTGCGGACACGGGGACTGGCCCCGGCTGGGAAGCCGGGGCCAGGCCCGTTGGAGACGTGAGCGTCATGGCGCACTGCAGGGCGCAGTAAGGGCAGTGCGTGTCGGCGCTTGTGGTCATGTTAGACGTGTCCCATCGCATTTCGGTTGGCGTTGCGGATGTAGCAGGCCCAGCAGACAACCAGCATCAGGACATACGCTCCGACGAAGCCGTAGAAAGCGGATGTGTAGGAGCCGCTGGCGGAGTTCGATGCGTTCAGTACCTGGGGGATCACGAATCCGCCGTAGGCGCCGATGGCCGAGATGAGGCCAAGGGCCGAGGAGGCCAGGCGCTGGGTGGCTACGGAGCTGGCGCCGTTCTTTGCTGCCCGGCTGGAGGTGGCGAAGATGACCGGGATCATCCGGTACGTGGCGCCGTTTCCAAAGCCGCTGGCGGTGAAGAGCATCAGGAAGAGCGCCAGGAAGAGCCAGAAGTTCTTCAGCGGCAGGGTCCAGATCATGGTCAGGGTGATCACGGCCATGGAAGCGAATGCCGCGATGGTCATGCGGGCGCCGCCCATCCGGTCAGCCATCCGTCCGCCGTAGGGCCGGGCCAGGGAACCCACCAGCGGGCCGAGGAACGCGAGGGACAGTGCCACGGTCCCCACTCCGATCGAGGAGAAGGCCGGGAAGTAGTCCTTGATGAGCTTGGGGAAGACACCGGCGAATCCGATGAACGAACCGAAGGTGCCGATGTACAGCAGTGCCATGATCCACAGGTGCGGTTCCTTCAGCGCTGCGATCGAACCGGCCACGTCACCCTTGGCGCTGGTGAGGTTGTCCATGTATTTGAAGGCGCCGAACGCGGCGATCAGGATGAAGGGGACCCACATCCAGCCAGCCATGGGGAGGTTGACGCTGCCGACGGCGAGCATGGTGATCACAATCGGGACGGCGAGCTGTGCCACGGCGGCACCCATGTTGCCGCCCGCAGCGTTCAGGCCCAGTGCCCAGCCCTTTTCACGGGCGGGGTAGAAGAACGTGATGTTGGCCATGGAGCTGGCAAAGTTGCCGCCGCCGAAGCCGGCCAGGGCTGCCACGAGGAGCATGACGCCGAAGGGGGTTTCCGGGTTGGACACGCAGAGTCCGAGGCCGATGGCGGGGATCAGGAGCAGCAGGGCGGACACGATGGTCCAGTTGCGGCCGCCGAAGCGGGGAACCATGAAGGTGTAGGGGATGCGGAGGGTTGCGCCCACCAGGCTGGGCATGGAGATGAGCCAGAAAATCTCGGAGGTGGAGAACGTGAAGCCTGCTGCGGGCAGCTGGACCACAACGATGGACCAGAGCTGCCATACGACGAAGCCGAGGAATTCGGCGAAGATGGACCAGTTGAGGTTGCGGCGGGCAATGGTGCGGCCGGCGGTTTCCCACTGCTCCTTGTTCTCGGCATCCCAGTTGGCGATCCAGCGGCCGGGGCGGAATTCAAGGGCGGGGGAGTCTGTGGTGCGGGTGGTGCCGGGCTGTGCGCTGGGGGCTGCGGAACCTTGTACGTCGAGGTCAAGGGAATTGCCGGTGCCGGCATCAGCGGTGCGATCAACAGTCACGGTGTACCTCCTTCGGGGGATGTTGTTCCTCCAAGGTAAAGAAGCCGCGTTTCACGGACCGACGATGTTTGTTAACGCGCTGTGACATTTGCCTATCGGCGGCCAAGGGCGGCTGTTAGGCGAGGGTTATTGGCCAAAAATGAGACGGACTGCATCTGTCCGCATGCTGGACCTTTTGTCCATTCACTGGAACGCGGGAACTAATATTGGACTCTAACTATTTCGACCCGGAGCACGACTGCTGCCTCCGGACGGTTCTCACGAAAGCGTTTACCTATGTCATCCACCGAAACCTCCACGGTGCCCGGATCCCCGCAGCCCGTGAACTCCCGGGGCCGCGTGATCGTAGCCAGCCTGATCGGCACCACGGTCGAGTTCTACGACTTCTACGTCTACGCCACGGCCGCGGTGCTCGTCTTTCCGCAGCTGTTCTTCCCCAACCAGAACGAAACAACCCAGCTCCTGAGCTCCTTCGCGGTATTCGGTGTGGCCTTCGTGGCCCGCCCGCTCGGCTCGATCGTCTTTGGCCACTTCGGCGACAAGTTCGGCCGCAAGGGCACGCTGGTGGCATCCCTGCTCACCATGGGTATTGCCACCTTCCTCATCGGCTGCCTGCCCACCGCCCTGGTTCCGGGCTGGGCGTTCTGGGCCCCCGCGCTGCTGGTGGTCATGCGCTTCGCCCAGGGCCTGGCCCTGGGTGGTGAATGGAGCGGCGCTGCGCTCCTGGCCACCGAGAATGCGCCCGCGAACAAGCGGGCCATCTACGGCACCTTCCCCCAGCTGGGCGCCCCCATCGGCTTCATCATCGCCAACGTGATCTTCCTGGTGTTCAGCTACGCACTCTCCCCGGCCGACTTCCAGGCCTGGGGCTGGCGCGTTCCCTTCCTGCTCAGTGCCGTCATGGTCATCATCGGCCTGTACGTCCGGCTCAAGCTGATCGAAACCCCCGCCTTCACCAAGGTGATCGAGTCCAACGAGGTCGCCAAACTGCCGCTGGGCCGGGTGTTCAAGACCAGCTGGCGCCAGCTCATCCTGGGTACGTTCATCATGCTCGCCACCTACGTGCTCTTCTACCTGATGACCACCTTCACCCTGACCTACGGCACCCGCCCCGCCAGCCTCGAGGCCGCCAGGGCCGCGGCTGAAAAGGCCGGCAAGCCTATGTCGGAAGCGGCCGCCGCCGCGTTCGTCCCAGGCCTGGGCTACACCCGCAACGACTTCCTGTGGATGCTGATCGCCGGCGTCGTCTTCTTCGGCATTTTCACGCTGGTCTCCGGACCGCTGGCCGAGAAGTACGGCCGCCGCAAGATGCTCCTGGCCGTCACCGGCGGCATCTTCGTCTTCGGCCTGCTGTTCGTCCCGCTGTTCAGCGGCGGCTTCATTGGCACCATGGCGCTGCTGGTGATCGGCTTCTCCCTGATGGGCCTGACGTTCGGGCCGATGGGTGCGCTGCTGCCCGAACTGTTCCCCACGAACGTCCGGTACACGGGCTCAGCCGTCAGCTACAACTTCTCCAGCATCCTGGGTGCAGCGGTGGCCCCGTTCATCGCCGTGGCGCTGTGGGAAATGGCGGACGGCAGCCCGGTCCTGGTGGGCATCTACCTGACCTCCATGGCCGTCCTGACCCTCATTGCCCTGTTCGTGAGCAAGGAGACCCGCGACCTGGACTACGAGAACAACGTGGCCTGACCCGCCCTGATGGGGATGCCCGGTATGGCCCTGCGGCCTGCCGGGCATTTTCATGCCTACCGGGCGTAGCGGGCCACGAAGTTCCGCAGGATCTTCATGGGTTCGGTGGCAGTGAACTGCCGGGCGCTCTCCATCAGCTCCTCGGCCGACTCCGGCGGAAAATACCCCGCGTGCCGGTAAATGTCGATCCGGGTGCACAGGCCTTCAGCGTCCAGCTCCGGATGGAACTGCGTGGCATACAGGTTTTCCCGGACCCGGAACATGTGCACCGGGCAGGCCGCGGAGCGGGCCAGCAGGACCGCATGCGGCGGCAGAACGGTGCAGGCCTCCTTATGGCCGGTGAACGCCGTAAATGTCGGGGAGAGTCCCTCCAGCAAGGGGTCCTCAAGCCCGGCCTCCGTCAGCTCGATCTCCACCCCGCCCAGGGGTTCGCCGTAGGTCCTGTCGATCACGGCGCCCTGGTGCCGCCCCAGCGTCCCCACCCCGTAGCAGGCCCCCAGGAACGGGAAGTCGCGGGCCACCAGTTCGTCCAGCAGTCCCGCGAGCTCGCGCTCCACCCGGTGCTGGACGGAGGATTTCGTTTCCGGGGGATCGCTCGACGTAAAGGGGCTGCCGCCCACAATCACGCCCGAGTAGCTGGAAAGGTCCAGGCTGGGCAGCGGCGCAGCTTCCAGGCGCACCCTCCGCAGCTCCCGCGGCTCCAGCCCGCCGTACCGGAGGTAGGCGGCGTACTCGTCCTCGGCGGCAGCATCCTCCGCCCGCGAGGCCAGGAGCAGGAAAGGCAACATCTGCTAAGTGTGCCGGTTGGAGACCGGTCTGTCAGCCAATATCAGCTGGCAGGCTGGGTGAGGGAGCGGCGCGACTGCGGCCGCGCGGCGGGGTCCGCGTGCCGGTGCACGAGCTTCCAGTAGCCTTCCTCGCGCCGGAAAATACTGGTGACCCGGAGTGCGAACTCCTCCGCGGCGGCAGCACCGTCCAGGCGTGCCCGGAAATGTTCGGTCTCCACGAGGTAGGCGGTGTCCCGGGCGGTGTAGGACGAGATGGTGTCGAACCCGAGCATCTGTCCGTCCTGGAACTGCCGGGCAGCCTGGTCCAGCCTGGCCTCCACTTGTGCCCAGCCGCGGGCTATCCCGCCGAACGGGTTGGCCAGGGTGACGTCGTCGAGCCGCGAATAGAGCTCCTTGATGGGGCCGGGGTTGCCCTGGGTGATTTCGGGGACGGCAAGGTGGTAGCGGTCCACTTCTTCCTGGAAGCTGGGTGCGAGCATGGGTGCCTCCGGCGCTTAGTCTTCGATGATGGCAATGACAGCGCCGGCAGAAACTGTTTCGCCGGATGATGCCTGGAGCCCGATGATGGTTCCCGAGCGGTGCGCGGTCAGCGGCTGCTCCATCTTCATCGCCTCGAGGACCACCACCAGGTCTCCCTCGGTCACAAGGTCGCCGTTCGCGACGGCGACCTTCACGATGGTGCCCTGCATGGGGGAAGTGAGGGCGTTGCCGGTGGCGGCAGCCGGGCCGCCGGAGCGTGAGCGCTTCTTCGATTTGGCGGGCTTGGCTGCCGTTGCCGCCCCGCCCGTTCCCAGGGAACCGAGGGAGGCGGGCAGGACCACCTCGAGCCGCTTGCCGCCCACTTCCACCACCACGCGCCGGCGCTCTTCCGCGCCGTCGGTGTCAGCAACTCCGTCGGGCGTCCAGGCCGGAAGGTTGTTGACGAACTCTGTCTCGATCCACCGGGTGTGGATCTTGAACGGGCCCTCGGCCGGGGCGAATGCGGGATCGGAAACCACCGCGAGGTCGAACGGGATGACGGTGGGAATGCCCTCCACCACCATCTCCTCCAGGGCGCGGCGGGCCCGCTGCAGGGCCTGGGGCCGGCTGGCGCCCGTCACGATCAGCTTGGAGAGCATGGAGTCGAAGTTGCCGCTGATCTCGTCACCCTGTTCGATGCCCGAGTCGATCCGGACTCCGGGGCCAGTGGGATTCTTCAGCACGCGCACGGTGCCGGGAGCCGGCATGAAGTTCCGGCCCGGGTCCTCACCCGTGATGCGGAATTCGATGGAGTGGCCGCGCACCTCGGGGTCGCCGTAGCCGAGCTCTTCGCCACGTGCCAGCCGGAACTGCTCGCGCACCAGGTCGATGCCGGTGACTTCCTCGGAAACGCAGTGCTCCACCTGCAGGCGGGTGTTGACTTCCAGGAAGGAGATGGTGCCGTCCTGTCCGACGAGGAATTCGCAGGTGCCGGCGCCCAGGTAGCCTGCCTCCTTGAGGATGGCCTTGGAGGATTCGTAGAGGCGCCGGTTCTGGTCCTCGGTCAGGAACGGGGCGGGGGCCTCCTCCACCAGTTTCTGGTTGCGGCGCTGCAGGGAGCAGTCGCGGGTGGAGACCACCACGACGTTGCCGTGGGCGTCCGCAAGGCACTGGGTTTCCACGTGCCTTGGGGCGTCCAGGAAGCGCTCGATGAAGCATTCGCCGCGGCCGAAGGCGGCGGTGGCTTCGCGGACGGCCGATTCGTACAGTTCGGGGATTTCTTCCCTGGTCCGGGCCACCTTGATGCCGCGGCCGCCGCCACCGAAGGCGGCCTTGATGGCCACCGGCAGACCGTACTGGTCCACGAAGTCCAGGATCTCCTCGGCGGACTGCACGGGGTCGGCGGTGCCGGGAACCTGGGGGGCGCCCACTTTTTCGGCGATGTGCCGGGCCTGGACCTTGTCGCCGAGGGCAGAGATGGCTTCCGGCGACGGGCCGATCCACGTGATGCCGGCGTCGATCACGCGCGCGGCGAATTCGGCGTTTTCGGCAAGGAAGCCGTAGCCGGGGTGGATGGCGTCGGCGCCGGACTGGAGGGCGGCGTCGATGATCTTGTCCATCACCAGGTAGGACTCGGCCGCGGTGTTCCCGCCCAGGGCGTAGGCCTCGTCAGCGAGGCGGACGTGCAGGGCGTCACGGTCCGGGTCCGCGTAGACCGCCACGGAGGCGATGCCTTCATCACGTGCGGCGCGGATGATGCGGACGGCAATTTCACCGCGGTTGGCGATCAGCACCTTCGTGAGGGTCGACTGCGTGGTTCCTGCGGACTGCTCCAAATTTGCTGACAAGGCGTCTCCTTCTTTCCTTCAGGGAGCCTAGCGCGGTTTTGAGGGTTCCGCCGATATTACTTGCGGAATCCGCGTGTAAACGCTCCAGCCTTTGTAGGGAAGCTACAAGACGCTACGAAATGCGGCGCTTTTACCGCGCCGGGCGGGGCTCCGCTCAAGCGGGCCAGAGGTCGGTGATGCGCACGTTCGCCGAAGCCAGCAGGTCCCGGAGGGTGGAGACGGAAAGCCCGACGACGGTGTGCGGGTCGCCGTCGACCTTCCGGATGAACGCCCCGCCCAGGCCGTCGATGGTGAAGGACCCGGCGCAGTGCAGCGGCTCGCCGGTGGCGATGTAGGCATCGATCTCGGCCGGTTCCATCTCCAGGAAGGAGACCGCGGCGGAGGCAACCGTCCCCAAAGTGGCGCCCGAACCCTGTTCCCCGCCGCCGTCGTCGTCCGGATCGGTGTCCCGGCAGTCCACCAGCCAGTGGCCCGTGTGCAGCACCCCCGTGTTGCCGCTCATCCGCAGCATGCGCTCACGGGCCACGGCGGCGGTGTACGGCTTGCCGTGCGCCTCGCCGTCGAATTCGAAGACGGAATCGCAGCCAAGGACCAGCGCCCCTTCTGCTTCCGGCAGGGCGGCCACGGCTTCGGCCTTTGCCCGGGCAAGCAGCAGCGCGGTGTCATGGGGGTCGGTAACGCCGTACCGGGCCTGGACGGCGTCCTCGTCCACGTCTGAGACCAGGACGGTGTGGCGGATGCCGGCCTCGGCCAGGAGTTTGGTGCGGGCGGGCGACTGGGAAGCGAGAATCAGGCGGGGCACGGTTCCAGCCTAGTGGACCAGTTCCCCGGACGCCCGTGCGGCCTCGGGCCGGCTCAGCTTGGCGCCCTCCACGTCCACATCCGGCAGGATCCGGTCCAGCCAGCGGGGCAGCCACCAGGACTTTTCGCCCAGCAGGTACATCACGGCCGGAACGATGGTCATGCGCACCACGAAGGCGTCCAGGAGCACACCGAACGCCATCGCGAAGCCCAGCGGCCGGACCATGGTGAGGTGGCTGAAGATGAAGCCCGCGAACACGCTGACCATGATGATCGCGGCGGCGGTCACCACGGCGGCCGCGTGGCGGAAGCCCACCCGGACGGCTTCCTTGGCCGACGATCCGTGCATGTAGGCCTCGCGCATCCCGGAGGCGATGAACACCTGGTAGTCCATGGCCAGGCCGAACAGCACGCCGATCAGGATGATGGGCAGGAAGCTCAGCACGGCGCCGGGGTTGGCGACGTCGAACACGCCGCCCAGCCAGCCCCACTGGTACACGGCCACCACCGCACCGAAGGCAGCAGCGAGGGACAGCAGGAAGCCGCCGGTTGCCAGCAGCGGCACCACGATGGAGCGGAACACCAGCAGGAGCAGGACCAGGGCAAGTCCGACGACGATTGCCAGGTAGGGCGGCAGGGCGTCGCCGAGCTTCGTGGAGACGTCGATGTTGCCGGCGGTCTGGCCGGTGAGGCCCATGGCGACGCCATACTCGGACTGGATGTCGTCATTCAGGCCGCGAAGCTCCGAGACGACCCGGACGGTGCTGGCGCTCGCCGGGCCTTCCTCGGGGATGACCTGGAACACCGCGGTGCGGCGGTCCTCGCTGAGTGCGACGGGCACGGCGGCCACCACGTTGTCCACGGCACGGAGCTTGTCCGCGACGTCGTACTGCAGTGCCTGCGCCTGGGCCTCGTCCAGGTTTTCCGGGAACTCACCCACAGCCACGATGGGGCCGGTGACGCCTTCGCCGAAGCTCCGCGCGGTCAGGTCGTAGGCCTGGTAGGCCTCGGAGTCCACCGGCTCCGAGCCGCCGTCGGGCAGTGCAAGCTGCAGCTGGGTGGCCGGGAGCGCGAGGGTGCCGAGGAGGAGCACCCCGGCCAGGAGCGCCACGATGGGGTGCCGGGTGACCAGGCCGCCCCAGCCGTGCGTGCTGCGTTCGCGGTCCTTGGCCTCATCGGCTGCCTCATGGCCGGGTTCGGCGTTGTGGGCCTCGGCTTTGGCCCAGGCCCGCCGGGAGATGATGCGGCGCCCGATCAGGGACAGCATGGCCGGGGTGAGGGTGATGGCCACCAGGACAGCCACTGCCACGGTGCCGGCCGCGGCCAGGCCCATCACGGCGAGGAAAGGCAGCCCGGGAACCACCAGGGCCGCAAGGGCGATGATCACGGTCAGCCCGGCGAAGACCACCGCATTGCCGGACGTTCCGGTTGCCCGGGCCACGGATTCCTCCGGATCCATTCCGGCGAGCAGCTGGGTCCGGTGCCGGTTCACGATGAACAGGGAATAGTCGATGCCGACGGCCAGGCCCAGCATGAGGGCCAGCATGGGTGAAATGGAGCTCATGTCGAACAGGCCGGACAGGGCGAACGTGATGCCGACGCCGATGCCGACGCCCACGATCGCCATCAGCAGGGGCAGCCCGGCAGCAACCAGGGTGCCCAGCATGAGGATCAGGACCAGCGCCGCGACGGCGATGCCAATGACCTCGGCCGCGCCGAAGAGTTCGGAGATGTCCTCGGTGATCTCCTTGCTGGCATAGGCGGTCACGCCGGCAGCGGAAGCTTCGTGGGCGATGTCCTGGACCTGCTGGCGGACCGCCGGGCTGAGGCCATTGATGGAGGTGTTGAACTGCACCTGTGCCACTGCCGCGCGCCCGTCCTCCGACACGAAGCGGATGGCGGACGATGCCTCGGCCTGGCGCTTGCCCAGCTCGAGCTTTGCCTTGCCTGCTTCCAGTTCCCGGGTGCCGGCTTCGAGCCGGGCCTGCCCTTCGGCAAGGGCTGCCTTTTGCTGGCCGAGCCGGGCTTCGATCAGGGCCGCCGGGGCGCCGGCCGCCGCCAGCTGCTGTTCGGCTGCGGCGAGCTGCCCCTGCCCGGCTTCAAGCTGGGCGCGGGAGGCGTCCAGCTGTGCCTGGCCTGCGGCAAGCTGCTGCTCGCCGTCGATGATGGCCTGGCCGGCCTGGTCCACCTGGGCCTGGGTGGCGAAGGGATCCACGGTGCCGCGGACACCCTGCACGGTCTTGAGCTTCTCCAGGGCCTCAGAGACGGCGGCCCGGCTCCCGGCGGTGAAACCGCCGTCGGGCGCTTCAAAGACGATGGTGGCGGTGCCTCCGGACGCCGAGGGAAGCTCTTCCTTCAGCTTGTCCGCGATCCGCTGCGTCTCAGTGCCTGGGATCTGGAAGTTGTTGGAAAGTGTGCCGTGGAAGGCTGCGGCGGAACCGCCCACGGCCACCAGGGCGGCAAGCCACAGCGAGATGACCAGCCAGCGCCGGCGGTAGGAGAATTTGCCCAGGCGGTACAGGAACAGTGCCATGCGAGGAAACCGATCTGATCAGGAGGAACGGGTGGCGGAAGAGGATGGGGCAGGTGCACTGCCTGTGGTGAAGCCTGAGCCGAGCAGTGCCATGGCGTCGATCAGCAGTTGCCGCAGCTCGGCCAGGGATGCCGGCGAGAGGTCCGCGCCGCGGCGGGCAAACCAGACCTCCATTGCCGCCTTGCCGCAGGAGATGACGGAACCGGCCAGGGCACGGAGGTAGAGCTCGTTTTCGGCGCCCGGAGTGGCGGCAGCCCGGCTGCGTGCCACGGCGGTGATCTGTTCCCGGCAGTGGTCCCATGCTTCCAGTTCGGAGTGGGACATAAGCGTGCTCTGCTGGGTCAGGGTGAAGAGTTCTGCCAGCGGGGCCACTGTCATGGGGTCCGCCAGCGCCATCAGGGCCTCCTGCGCCGACTGCAGGATGGGCTCCTCCGCTGGCCGGAGTTTGAACTGCTGTATCGCGTTATCCAGGAAGCCATGGGTGATGGAGGCCAGGGCGGCGTCGGTGCTGCCGAAGTAGTTGAAGAAAGTCCGGCGTGAAATCCCGGCGGCGTCTGCGATGTCCTCAACCGTGAAGTTGCCGGGGCCCTTGCTTCGCAGGAGGCCCAGTGCGGCGTCGGTAATGGCCTGGCGGGTGGCCGCCTTGTTCAGCTCGCGGCGCGATGGTGCGGCCGGTGGCGGGACGGAGGTTCCCTCTTGGGCAGACTCTGCAGAAACAGTCACCCGTTTACACTATGTGCAACTTTGCACTCTGCGCAACTTACTTTCACAGGAGAATGAAAGGTTCCGAACAGGCCCCGCATGACTTGCTGCCCAATTCTGTAAGTGTCCCGAAAAGGACCAATCATTAGCAGCCGTCACCCGACGGCGGATCCAGGAGACACGTAATGTCACGCACAAAGAAGATGACCCTTGGCCTGTCAGCTACGGCGCTGGCCCTTGGTGCCGGTATCGGAGTTGCCGGCATGGCCTCCGCCACCACCACACCCGCCCCCACGCCCAGTGCCAGCTCCAGCGCGTCCCCGGACGGGAGCACCGGCACCGCTCCCGGCGGAGGCATGGGCAAGCACGGCCGGGGCGGCGAACGGGGCGTAGCCCAGGCATCCGCGCTCGCCGGGAAGCTGGGTGTCGACGAAGCCAAGGTGGCCGAAGCGCTCCAGGCCTTCCGCGAAGCCAATAAGCCTGCCACGCCGCCTGCGGAGGGGGAGAGGCCGGACCCCGCCGCCCGCGTGGCCTCGCTGGCCAAGTCGCTTGCCGAATCGCTGGGCATCGAGGAGTCCAAGGTCACTGCTGCGCTGGAGGAGCTCCGCACGGAGAGGCAGGCGGCGAAGGCTGCGGCCCTCAAGACGCGGCTGGACCAGGCCGTCACGGACGGAAAGCTGACGCAGGCCGAGGCCGACGCCGTCACCAAGGCGGTGGAAAACGGCATAATCGGCGGCGGCGGTCACTGACGCGGCCATGACGCCAAGTGGGCCAGCCGCCTAACGCAGTAGAAGTTCCCGGGAAGATTTCCCGGGAACTTCTACTGTGTTGTTGCAGGGGGTGAGCAGGGGCACTTAGGCCTTCGCGTCCGCCAGTTCACGCGAAGCGGTGTCCGTGGAGGCTCCGTCGGACGGGGCATCGGTATCAGCGCCGGCAACAGAATCGTCCACGAAGGGCGTGCCGTTGCGGGGAGCGTTGTACAGCTGCTCGTCGAGGATGCCCTGGCGCTTGGCCACGATGGTGGGGACGAGTGCCTGCCCGGCCACGTTCACTGCGGTTCGGCCCATGTCCAGGATGGGATCGATGGCCAGGAGGAGTCCGACGCCGGCCAGCGGCAGTCCCAGCGTTGACAGCGTCAGCGTGAGCATCACCACGGCTCCGGTGGTTCCCGCGGTGGCAGCGGAACCGAGGACGGATACCAGGGCGATCAGCAGGTACTGGGTGAAGTCCAGCTGGATGCCGAAGAACTGGGCCACGAAGATCGCGGAGATGGCGGGGTAGATGGCGGCGCAGCCGTCCATCTTGGTGGTGGCGCCCAGCGGAACGGCGAAGGAGGCGTAGGCGCGGGGGACGCCCAGGCTTCGTTCGGTGACGCGCTGGGTCAGGGGCAGGGTTCCCACGGAGGAGCGGGAGACGAAGGCCAGCTGGACGGCAGGCCACACGCCCGAGAAGTACTGCTTGACGGAGAGGCCGTGGGTGCGGACAAGGATGGGATAGACCGCGAAGAGCACCAGGGCGAGGCCCGCGTAGATGGCGAAGGTGAACTTGCCGAGGGCCCCGATGGTGTCCCAGCCGTAGACAGCCACCGCGTTGCCGATCAGGCCCACGGTGCCCAGGGGCGCGATGCGGATGATCCACCAGAGCACCTTTTGGATGACAGCAAGTGCGGAGGCGTTCAGGTTCAGGAACGGTTCGGCAGCCTTGCCCACCTTCAGCGCGGCAACGCCGACGGCGATGGCAATCACCAGGATCTGGAGCACGTTGAAGCTGACCGAGGTGGTGACGGCGCCGGACTCGGCAACCGTGGAGCTGGCGCCCAGTCCCAGGAAGTTCTTGGGGAACAGGCCGACCAGGAAGGCCCACCAGTCACCGGACTTGCCGGAGTACTTGGCTTCCTGGGTGATGCCCGTGTTGGCGCCGGGCTGCAGGAGAACGCCCAGCCCGATGCCGATCAGTACGGCGATCAGCGACGTGATGGCGAACCACAGCAGGGTGTTCCAGGCCAGCTTCGCGGCGTTGGACACCTGGCGAAGGTTGGAAATGGAGCTGACCACAGCGGTGAAGATCAGGGGTACGACGGCGGTCTGCAACAGGGACACATAGCTGGAGCCGATGGTCTGCAGCGTGGCGCCGAGGCCGTTCGGGGCTGCCTTGGTGCTGCCGGTGTACTTGGCCAGCAGGCCGAGGCCCAGCCCCACGATGAGGGCGGCGATGATCTGGACGCCGAACGAGCCGGCCCACTTGGGCAGCTGGAAGCCGGTCTTCCCGGCAGGGGAGGGGTGCTTGTCTGAGTGCTCACCCGAACACGCTAGAGCCACCCCGAATACCACGGCGAACGAACATTGAGAAATGTTACGCGGCCATCGATTCGGCCTGCGCCTAAAAACCCCGGGAAATCAAGGTTGTACAGCGGCCATGTTACTTATTCCCTGCCTGAGTGTGCTTAACATCTCGCGCGATACGGCAAAAGGCCCGACGTGGGTGCCTTCCGGCAGCTTGCGTCAAAGCGACGAAGGAGCAGCAAGCAGAGGAAGGCACCCTCGGCGGGCCGGGGCGACTGCGGAGCCAGAGCTAGGAAAGCAGTGCCCGCCTCAGGGTGTCCAGTCCTACGGAGCCGATGTTGAGGGCCCTTGTGTGGAACTCTTTGAGGTCGAAACCGGGGCGGGCTTCGAGTTCGGCTCGGATCTGCTCCCACAGGCGCTGGCCAACTTTGTAGGAGGGCGCCTGGCCGGGCCAGCCCAGGTAGCGGGTGAACTCGAAATTCAGCTGGCCTTCACTGATGGGCAGGTTTGCCTTCAGGAATTCATATCCTTTGTCCGGGGTCCAGGTGCCGGAGCCCCAGCGTTCCGGCATCTCCAGTTCAAGGTGGACGCCGATGTCGAACACCACGCGGGCGGCGCGCATCCGCTGCATGTCCAGCATGCCCATGTGGTCGCCCGGGTCGCTCAAGTAGCCAAGTTCCTGCATCAGTTTCTCGGCGTACAGAGCCCAGCCTTCGCCGTGGCCCGAAGTCCAGCACACGTTGCGCCGCCACTTGTTCAGCAACTCGCGGCGGTAGGTGGCGGTGGCCACCTGGAGGTGGTGGCCCGGGACGCCCTCGTGGTAGACCGTGGTGGTTTCGGCCCAGGTGGTGAACGTGTCCTCACCGGCGGGGACTGACCACCACATGCGGCCCGGTCGGCTGAAGTCGTCGGACGGGCCGGTGTAGTAGATGCCGCCCTCGTCGGTGGGGGCAATGAGGCATTCCAGCTTCTTCATGACGTCGGGGATGTCGAAGTGGACGCCGGCAAGCTCGGCCACGGCTTTGTCGGAGAGTTCCTGCATCCACCGCCGCAGCGCGTCCTTGCCCTTTAGCTGGCGGGCGGGATCGTTGTCCAGGATCTCCTTGGCCTCGGCGATCGTGGCGCCGTCCTTGATGGTGTGGGCCACCTGTTCCTGCTCGGCGATGAGCCGGTCCAGTTCCTCCACGCCCCACGCGTAGGTCTCTTCGAGGTCCACGGTGGCGCCGAGGAAGGACCGGGAGGCGAGGGCATAACGGGCCCGGCCCACGGCATCCTTTTCGGGCGCTGCGGGCAGCAGCTCTGCGCGGAGGAAGTCCGCCAGCCCGGCGTAGGCTGCCCTGGCGGCGGCAGCACCGGCGTCGAGCTCTTCCCGGATGGCTGCGGGCAGCGGCCCGGCGGCAGTGGCTGCCCCCGCCGCCAGCTTCGCGAAGAAGCCATCCTCCGAGGCGTACTTCGTCACCTGCTCAATGACGATCTTCACCTGGCGGGCGGCGGCCACCCGGCCGGCGTCCTTCGCCTGCCGCAGGGATTCTGTATACCCGGCGATGGCGCCGGGTACGTTGGACGCGCGGCCGGCAATATGCCGCCAGTCCTGTTCGGTCTCCGTGGGCATAAGGTCGAAGATCGCCCGGATGTCCTGGGCGGGGGAGGCAATGTTGTTCAGGTCGGCGTAATCCCATCCCGAGGCGTGGATCAGCAGCTGCAGGCCCAGCCGCTCCCGCATGGCGTCCAGGGTGACCGCGTCAACGTCGTCCTCCGGCTCGAGGCCTTCGAGGTCAACCAGGGCCTTCCGGGCGGCCTCCGCGAATTCGGCGATGCCTGCGGGGGAGAAGTCCTGGTATTCGGTTTCGTGTCCGGCAAGGCCAAGGGTGGTGGCGAAGGACGGATTGAGCCTGATGAGCGTCTCGGTGTAGTCATCTGCGACGGCGTCAATCCGGGTGTGCGGGCGGGCGGCAGGAGAAGTGTCTGTAGTCACACTCCGAGACTAGCGCCCGGAATCCGGGAAGGCCTGCCTTTCAGCCGCGGCTTCGCTTCCACGCTCCGGGGCCGGGGGTGGGCTCCAGCCTCAGCTGCTGGCGGCGGACCCAGTGCCGCACCGGCGGCTTCTCCGTCTCCGCCTGTTCTGCACCGCCCAGGGAAAGTACGACGGCGGTCAGCGCCGCCAGTTCCTCGGCGGTGGGCTGCCCCTTGACGATGGACAGCAGGGGTTCAGCGGGTGCCTCGGTTTCGGCAGCCTTGGCCACCGGCTTTTCCGCGTTCACAGCGGGATGTTCCCATGCTTCTTGGCGGGGAGGCTGGCGCGCTTGTCGCGCAGGGCACGCAGGCCCTTGATGATCTGCAGCCGCGTCTCGGACGGGGCGATGACGGCGTCAACGTAGCCGAGCTCAGCCGCCTGGTAGGGGTTGAGGAGCTCTTCCTCGTACTGCCGGATGACCTCGGCGCGCCGTGCTTCGACGTCGCCGCCGGCCTCCGCAACCGCCGCAAGGTCGCGGCGGTACAGGATGTTGACGGCACCCTGGGCACCCATCACGCCGATCTGGGCGGTTGGCCAGGCGAGGTTGAGGTCGGCGCCGAGCTTCTTGGAGCCCATCACGATGTAGGCGCCGCCGTAGGCCTTGCGGGTGATCACGGTGAGCTTGGGAACCGTGGCTTCGGCGTAGGCATACAGGAGCTTGGCGCCGCGGCGGATGATGCCCTGGAATTCCTGGTCCTTGCCGGGCAGGAAGCCGGGAACGTCCACCAGGGTAATGATGGGGATGTTGAACGCGTCGCAGTGGCGGACGAACCGGGCAGCCTTTTCCGAGGCGGCGATGTCCAGCGTGCCGGCGAACTGCAGGGGCTGGTTGGCGACGATGCCCACCGTGTGGCCCTCCACCCGGCCGTAGCCGATCATCACGTTAGGCGCGTAGAGGGCCTGCATCTCCAGGAAGTGGCCGTCGTCCACGATCTGCTCAACCACGGTGCGCATGTCGTAGGGCTGGTTGGCGGAATCAGGGACCAGCGCGTCCAGGGCGAGGTCGTCGTCGTCGAGCTCCAGTTCCTGCGTGTGCTCCAGGACGGGCGCCTCCGAAAGGTTGTTGGACGGCAGGAAGTCCAGCAGTTCGCGCACGAACTCGATCGCGTCCGCTTCGTCCGAGGCAAGGTAGGTGGAGGTGCCCGTGGTGGCATTGTGCTGCCGCGCGCCGCCGAGGGTTTCCATGTCAACGTCCTCTCCGGTGACCGTCTTGATGACGTCCGGTCCGGTGATGAACATGTGGGAGGTCTTGTCCACCATCACCACGTAGTCGGTCAGCGCGGGGGAGTAAGCGGCGCCGCCTGCCGACGGGCCCATGATGAGCGAAATCTGCGGGACCACGCCGGACGCGTGGACGTTGTTCCGGAAGATGTCCGCAAACATGGCCAGCGAGGCAACGCCTTCCTGGATGCGTGCTCCGCCGCCGTCCAGGATGCCCACCACGGGGCAGCCGTTGCGCAGCGCAAACTCCTGCACCTTGACGATCTTTTCGCCGTTGACCTGGCTCAGCGACCCGCCGTAAACCGAGAAGTCCTGGCTGTACACGGCCACCAGGCGCCCGTCCACGGTGCCGTAACCGGAAACCAGTCCATCGCCGAGCGGCTTCTTCTTCTCCATGCCGAACGCGGTGGAACGGTGTACTGCCAGGGCATCGAATTCAACGAAGGAGTCCTGGTCGAGGAGGAGGGCAATGCGCTCCCGGGCTGTGTTCTTGCCGCGCGCATGCTGCTTTTCGATGGCTTCGGGACCGGAGGGCTGTTCGGCACGCGCCTGGCGGTCGCGGAAATCGGCGATCTTTCCCGCTGTCGTTGTCAGATCGTGGCTCATCAAGTATCTCCGGCTCTGTAGCAGATTGATTCTGTGGTGCTGTGAATGCTGGCGGGCTGTGGCACTGAGGTTTAAGTAGCTTCCACACAACAGGCGAACCCTGCTGGCAAGTCTAGTGACGCTTCCGGCGGCTGCGGCTGTAGGGAACCTACAATTTTCTGTGCCGTCATCAGCAGCAGCGCCATGTTACTTGCCGGTAACTTAGTTGGGTTACAGTGGTGCCATGACTTCGAGCAATGACGCTTCGCGTGCCCTCGGCGGACCCTACCAGGCTGCCGGTTCACTCAAGGGAAGGACCATCCTCATCTCCGGCGGGAGCAGGGGGATCGGCCTGGCAATCGCCCTGCGCGCGGCGCAGGACGGCGCCAATATCGTGCTGATGGCCAAGACGGGGGAGCCCCACCCAAAACTGGCCGGGACTGTCCACACAGCTGCCCGGGAACTGGTGGAGGCGGGCGGCCAGGCGCTTCCCCTGGTGGGTGACGTCCGGAATGACGACGACGTCGCGGGCGCCGTGGCGGCAGCAGTGGAACGGTTCGGGGGCATCGACGCCGTCATCAACAATGCTTCCGCCATCGACCTTTCCCGGACCGATGACGTGGACATGAAAAAGTACGACCTCATGCAGGACATCAACGTCCGCGGGACGTTCCTGATGTCCAAGCTGGCGCTCCCGGCGCTCCGGGCCTCCGACCAGGGCCACATCCTTACGCTCTCCCCGCCACTGAACCTCGATCCCCGCTGGGCGGGAAAGCACCTTGCCTACACCATGGCAAAGTACGGGATGAGCCTTATAACCCTCGGCCTTGCAGAGGAGCTGAAGGCTGACGGAATCCGGGTTAATTCGCTCTGGCCGCGTACCCTCATTGATACCGCTGCCATCAGGAACATGCCGCACGGGGAAAGGATCGTCCAGGCCGCCAGGGGCGCGGAGATCATGGCGGACGCAGCCCATGCCGTGCTTACGGGCTCCAACCGCACGGACGGCGGCCGGCCAAGCGGCAACTTCTACACGGATGAGGAAGTGCTCGCGGCAGCCGGGGTCACCGACTTCCGGCCGTACAGCCTTGGCGCTCCCGAAGACCAGCTGGTGCCGGACATTTTCCTCTAGCCTTTGCTTCCCCTGGCCTCCGCCGTCGTCCTTCCGGTTCCCGCGGGCCGGCACGCCGGGCTGCCAGGACTAAGCCGGGTCGGTAGAGTTTAGCTATGGATGACGCACATGCCCCCGGCACGCCACTGGACCGGAGGGCCCTCGCGGACCAGCACTTTCTGTCCGCGGCCGGCATCCCGCGGCTCGACGTTGTTAACTCCACCGGCTCCACCAACGCCGATCTCCTTCGCTCTGTCACCGTGGAGCCTTCGGCCTGGCCGGACATGTCAGTGCTGACCGCGGAGTACCAGACGGCGGCCCGCGGCCGCCTGGACAGGCGCTGGGAAGCGCCGCCCCTGAGCTCTGTCTCCGTTTCCGTCGTTCTGCGGCCGGCCCACGCCGAAGGAAGGCCGCTTCCCACCCAGAGCTATTCCTGGCTTTCCCTCATCGGCGCCCTGGCGCTGCGGGAAACCCTCCTGGAAACGGCCGGCCTGCCTGCCGAGTTGAAGTGGCCCAACGACGTCCTGGTGCGCGGCAGGAAGATCGCGGGAATCCTGGCCCAGCTGGGCCCCATGGTGGACGGCTCCGCGCCCCCGGTCATCCTGGGAACCGGTTTGAATGTCACCCTCCAGGCGGCCGAACTCCCGGTCCCCACCGCCACGTCGGTGGTGCTGGAGTCACCGCGCACTGCGGACCGTACGGAGCTGCTGAAGAGCTACCTTCTGCACTTCGCCGTGCTCTACCGCGGCTTCTGCAACGCCGACGGCGACCCGGCGGCAGGCCTGGCCGGCGGCCCTTCGCTGCACAAGCGGGTGGAAGCCGTCCTGACCACCCTGGGCAAGCAGGTGCGGGCGCAGCTGCCGGGCGACCACGAAATTATCGGCCACGCGACCCGCCTCGACGAGTATGGTTCACTGCTGGTGGTGGACCGCGAGTCCAAGGAGCACGTGGTAACGGCCGGCGACGTTGTGCATTTGCGTCCGTGGCATTCCCCGGAGGGTTCCGGCCAGGGCGGTTATGCGTAAAGACCTCGTTCCGGGCGAGCAGGTGATTGTCACCACCCGCCCGCAGCCGAGGAAGCTGGCCGGGGCAGCTGCGGCCTTTATATTTTCACCGGCGCTTGCCGCGTTCGCTTCCGCCTGGGCAACCCGCGGGGAGGCGGCCAAGCTCATTCCCGCGCTGACTCCCCGGTGGACGCCGTGGCTGGTGGCCGGGTTTGCCTTGGCGGTGGCGGGGGTCTGGCTGGGTTATTGCCTGCCCCGGCTGCTGCGGTGGCAGGGCACCAGGTACACGCTCACCAGCCGGCGGCTCGTTGCCCGGTCCGGCATCCTGCGGCGACGGGACCAGCAGGTGAACCTGGCTTCGGTGCGCAATCTGACTGTCCATGAATCGGTACTTCAGCGCCTGTTGCGTTCCGGGAATATATCCTTGGAAACCGGGTACCAGGGCGTGGTGACATTCCAGGACGTGCCGGAGGTTGCCACGTTCCGGGATTTCATCCTTGATGCCATCGAGGAATTGCCCGACGAACATGACAGCCAGGCCGGCGGAGCAATGGACGATCCGGCCGGAGCTTTGCCCTGGGAATTGAGAGAAGGTGGACGGGATGAACGATGAGGACCAGCAGGAGCGCGTGGACTCCACCACACCCCCGCCCGCGATGGATTCCCACCCCGCCACCGGCACCATGTCTGCCGAGCGGCTCGCCATGAAGGCTTTGGAGGCCCGGCTGCTGGGCGGCGAACGCAAGCTCCGGCGCCGCGAAGTCGCCGCCGGCGCCGGGCTGTCCCTGCTGTCCGCACGCAAACTGTGGCGTGCCCTCGGCTTCCCCAACTTCGGCGACGAGGATGTCGCGTTCACTGAACGCGACCAGGCCGCGCTCTCCACCGTGGTGGACCTGGTCCGCTCGGGGAAACTGACCGAGGAAGCCGCCATCTCCGTCACCCGCTCCATCGGGCAGATGACGGACCGGATGGTGGTGTGGCAGATCGAAGCCCTGGTGGAGGACATGGTCCATGAGCAGGGTGTTACCGACGCCGTCGCCCGCAAGCGCCTGGTCAATGAGCTTCCCGCACTGGTGGACGCCCTGGAAGAAATGCTGGTCTACTCCTGGCGGCGCCAGCTCAACGCAGGCGTCCAGCGGCTCGCGGTCCGGGCCGAAGCGGGCCTGCAGGCGAGCGAAGAGGGCCGGGAAGGCGACGAGGACGATGCCCCGCTTCCGCTGGCGCGCGCCGTCGGCTTCGCGGACCTTGTTTCGTATACCAGCCTGTCCCGCCGCATGAACGAAAAAACCCTGGCCCGGCTGGTCCAGCGCTTCGAGAACAAGTGCGCGGAGATCATCTCCGTGGGCGGCGGCCGGCTGGTGAAGACCGTGGGCGACGAAGTCCTCTACATCGCGGAAACCCCGGCCGCCGGTGCCGAGATCTCCCTGGCTCTTGCCCAGGCCTTCACGGAAGACGAAATCCTTCCCGAAGCACGGGTGGCCATGGTGTGGGGAAGGATCCTGTCCCGGCTCGGCGACATCTATGGCCCCACCGTGAACCTGGCCGCCCGCCTCACCACCCTCGCGGACCCCGGCACGGTGCTGGTGGACTCGATGACCGCCTCGGCACTGGAACACGACGAACGGTTCGTGCTGGAACCGCAGCCGCCCGAAAACGTCCGCGGATTCGGCGAAATCCGCCCCGTGCGGCTTAGCCGCGGGCTCGGCAGAGGCTTGGTGCTGGACTAAGGCCTGGGAAAGGCCGGAGGTTTATCCATTTGTTAGCCAATAGGGCTATATTTGTTCTGCCCGGCTGTTAAAGCCGGAAGCCGGCCGTCGCCGGGGTCTACTTGGGGGAACCGATCCATGAATCTTCGCGGGAAAGCACGCGCAAAAGGCGCCGTATCCGCACCCGCGTTCCGCCACAGGCTCTTCCGTTCCCGCCTTTTCGGCAGCACCGCATTTGGGCTGGCGCTCATTGTGCTGGTGGTTGGCGCGGTGCTGTATCCGGGGTTCAAGACCACGGAGGTGGAGTTGAACGACGGCGGGGTGTGGGTGGTCTCGAAGTCGAAGAATGCGGTGGGCCGGCTTAACTACCCCTCCCGCGTTCTTGATGGGGCTGTGACGCCCGCTTCGACGACGTTCGACATCCTGCAGGATGCGGGGGATGTGTTCGTCGATGATGAGACCGGGTCAACACTGAACCAGGTGTCGCCGGCGAACATGCGGCTGGGCGGGGATAAGCAGTTGCCGGGATCGGCGGACGTGAGCTTCGGCTCGGAGGTTATTTCCGTGACGGACGCGGCGTCGGGCAAGGTGTGGGCGGTGTCTCCGTCCACTGTTAATGGTTTTGACGAGGAAGCGTCGGAGCCCGTGATGGTGGGTTCGGAGGGCATTGTCTCGGCGGTCGGGGATGATGACCGGATTTACTCGGCGGACCCCAAGTCCGGCGCGGTGACGGTGACGGCTGTTGACGCCAACGGCGAGGTGACGGCCTCGGAGTCGGAGACCTGGGCCGAGCTGAAGGGTTCGGGGGATCTGCAGATCACGGTGGTGGGGGACAAGCCGGTGCTTTTGGATGCGGCGGCCGGGAAGTTGTTCCTGCCCGGCGGGAAGCGGCTCCAGTTGGAGAATGCGCGGGAGGCGAAGCTGCAGCAGGGCGGCCCTGCCAGCGGTTTCGTGGCCATCGCTACGCGGAAGGCGTTGCTGAAGCAGCCCTTGGACGGATCCGCGGCGAAGGCGGTGGCGTTCGACGGCGAGGGCGTGCCGGCTGCCCCGGTCCAGTTGGGCGGGTGTGTGCATGCGGCGTGGTCCGGGGCTAACAAGTATGTGCGGGACTGTGTCAATGATGGTGATGACAAGAACGTTGACGTGCCCAAGGCGAGTGCCTCGCCGTCGTATGTCTTCCGGGTGAACCGGGACCTGGTGGTCCTGAATGACGTGAACTCCGGGAACGTGTGGCTGGTGAACCAGAACATGCAGCTGGTCAACAACTGGGACGACGTCATCCCGCCCAAGGAAACGTCCGATGACGCGGACAAGGATTCCGCCGACGAAGTCCAGCAGACGGTGCTGCCGGACCGCACCAAGCCCAACAGCGCTCCGGTTGCCAAGCCGGACACTTTCGGGGTCCGGGCCGGCAAGACCGCTGTGCTCCCCGTCCTGGACAACGACACTGATCCGGACGGCGACATCCTCACCGTGCGCGCCCCTGATCAGCTTAAGTCCGGCGTTCTCGCCCCGATTTACGGGTCCACCGGCTTCCAGGTCGCCATCCCTGCGGACAAAGCCGGTTCCGAGACCTTCAAATACTCAGTGGACGATGGCCGGGGCCTCACCGCCTCCTCCGACGTCACGCTCAATATCATCCCGGCAGGGGAGAACTCCGCCCCGCGGCAGAAGCCGAACCGCAACACCACGCTCGTTGTGCAGGCGGGCAAGATCGTCAGCCAGAACGTGCTTCCTGACTGGATGGATCCGGACGGCGACGATCTGTACGTGGTCAGCGCTGCGGGCAGCGATCCCCGCGACCAGGTCAAGGTCCGACCGGACGGCCTGCTGACCTTCCAGGACGCCGGAACGGAGCCCGGCCGCAAGGCGGTCACCCTGACCGTTTCCGACGGCCAGTCCACAACGGAAGGCAAGGTCACGGTAGACGTCCGCGCCTCCGGCGCCCTGCCCCCGATCGCCAACGCGGATCACGTGGTGGCCGTCGCAGGCGTCGACGCGGTGATAGCACCCCTGAAAAACGACTCCGACCCCCAGGGCGACGCCCTCCGCCTGGCCCAGGTCACCCCGGACGGCAACGCCACAGCAACCCTGCGGGCGGACCAGCAGACCTTTACGTTCAACTCCGCGGCCCAGGGACCGCACTATGTCACTTACCTGGTAACCAACGGGCCGGCCAGCGCCCAGCAGCTGGTCCGGGTGGACGTGGTGTCCGGCGACGGTGATGGCGCACCCGTCGCGGTGCGCGACACAGCCCTGCTGCCAAGCGGCGGAACTGTGCTGGTGGACGTCCTGGGCAATGACTCGGACCCTTCCGGCGGGGTCCTGGTAGTCCAGTCCGTCACAGCTGCCGACGGGTTGCCGGTCAGTGTTTCAGTGCTGGACCACGCGGTCATCCGGATCACCGACATCCGGGCGCAAGGCCAGCTCAACGTCAAATACACAATCTCGAACGGCTTGGCCTCGGCCAGTGGCGACATCGCAGTGCTGGTGGTGCCCGCCCCGGCCAAGCTCCAGGCCCCCCAGGCGAAACCCGACGAAGTGTCCGTCCGGGTGGGCGACGTGGTGACCATCCCGGTCCTCGCGAACGACTCCGACCCCAACGGCGGGAAACTCACGCTTGAGCCCGAACTGGCGCAGAAGCCCGACGACACCGACGGACGGATGTTCCACGCCGGGGACACGTTGCGTTTTATCGCCGGAGACGTGCCCAAGACCGTCTACGCAATCTACAAAGTCACCAATGAATCCGGCCAGTCGGATTCGCAGCAGGTCACCATCCGCATCCGCGCCCGGGACGACGAGCGGAACACCCGTCCCGAGCCGAAGAACCTCACCGCCCGCGTGGTGTCTGGAATGGTGGTTCGGATCCCCGTCCCGCTGGACGGCATCGACTCCGACGGCGACTCCGTGCAGCTCATCGGGGTGGACAAAGCCCCCGCCATGGGAACAGCCGTGGCCAGGGACGGCTACCTCGAATTCACCGCCACGGGCACGGCGGCCGGCACCGATACCTTCACCTACCGGGTCAGGGACAGAATCGGCGCCGAGAACACCGGCACGGTCATTGCGGGCATCGCGCCACCCGAGGCCAACAACCAGAGACCCATCGCAGTGGACGATTCCGTGGATGTCCGTCCCGGACGCAAGATCGCCGTTGACGCGCTCAGCAACGACTCCGACCCGGACGGTGACCCGATCGGGCTCGTCAGTAACGCGTTTGAAGCC
This sequence comes from Pseudarthrobacter sp. GA104, assembly GCF_009741265.1. GTDB lineage: Bacteria > Actinomycetota > Actinomycetes > Actinomycetales > Micrococcaceae > Arthrobacter. Next base: position 769,827 of record NZ_WOWL01000001.1, on the reverse strand, counting down.
CGGCCGGAACTCGGTGTCGAAACCGCTGACGGCAGGGTGCTGCTTACTGCGCCCGGCAACGCGGGCAATGAGAACGTCAGCTACAAGATCCAGGATGACAAAAAAGCCCAGGGCAGTGCAGTGATCCGGGTCAGCATCTCTCCCGACGCCACGCTGAAGGCGCCGGTTGCGAAGGACGATGTGATCACCCCCGCCGAGACGCTGGGCAAGTCCGCTGTCGACGTGCCGGTGCTGAAGAACGATTCAGACCCCGACGGCGTGGCCGCCGAACTCAAGGTCAGCCTGCCGGACGGCAACCCGAACGCCCGCGTCGGCGGCGACGGCAACGTTGTGGTCGGCCTTGCCGCGGGGGACCAGCTGGTTCCATACACTGTCACCGACGTGGACGGCCAGAGCGCCACTGCTGTCATCTGGGTGCCCGGTCAGGGTGAACAGCACCCCAGCCTGGCCAGGACCGACGTTGTGGAAGTGATGGCCGGCAAGGAAATCACCTTCGCCCTGAGCGAATACGTGCGGGTCCGGGAGGGCCGATCTCCCCACATTACGCAGGCAGACAAGGTCCAGGTCCAGGGCGCTGACACCCAGGGCGTCATCGCCGGAAACGGCGACGCCCTGCGCTATGCGGCGCTCAAAGACTACGTCGGCCCCGGCTCCGTGACGTTCGAAGTGACAGACGGGTCCGGTCCGGAAGATCCGCAGGGCCTGAAATCCACCCTGACCATCATCACCCGGGTCATTCCGGACCCGGCCGCGAACCACGAGCCCACCTTCAGTGGAACCGACCTTGACGTGCCGAAGGCCGAAACTGCTGCCCTTGAACTGGGCACCCTGGCCAGGGACGTGGATGCCGGGGACCAGGAGAAGCTCAAATTTGAGTTTGACGGGACCACGCCGGAGGGCTTCACTGCCTCCCTCGAGGGGCAGACACTCAAGGTCAGTGCTGCAGCAGGCTCGCCCGCCGGCCGGAAGGGAAACATCCCGCTGAAGGTCACCGACGGCCGATCCGAACCGGTCAAGGCCTCGGTAACAGCCACGGTAGTCGCCTCCAACCGGCCCCTTCCCACAGCCGGGGAAGACGTCATCGAAAAGGCCAACGCGGGCCGGGCCGAGACCATCAACGTCCTCGCCAATGATTTCAACCCCTTTGCCGACACCCCGCTGGAAATCGTTTCAGTGGCGGTGGAAACGGGGTCCGCAACAGGGCAGCCGGTGGTCGCCGGGGACTCGCTCACGGTGACTCCCGCAGAGGGATTCAAAGGCGTCATGGTGCTCCGTTACGTCATTTCGGACAAGACCGATGACCCTTCCCGCCATGCTGACGGCCGGGTGCGCATCACCGTCCGGGATAAGCCGGACCCGCCCTCGGCCCCCACCGCCACGGACGTGCGCAGCCGGACGGCTGTGCTCAAATGGGCGCCGCCGTCAGACAACGGCGCCACCATCACCGGCTACACCGTGCGCTCCAACACCGGATTTGAACAACAGTGCGCCACCACCACGTGCACTTTGAGCGGTCTGACCAACGACGTGAAGTACGTCTTCACTGTGACCGCCACCAATGAGGTGGGCGACTCCCAGGCGTCTGCGCAGTCCAACGAGATCCGGCCCGACGAAAAGCCGTCCCCGCCGGAGGCGCCCACGGTCAAAGCCGGCGACAAGAACATGGTGATCGACTGGCCCCCTGCCAGGACCGAGGGTTCGGCCGTCAAGAGCTACAACCTGGAGATCTCGCCACCGCCAGCCAGCGGCATCGCCGTGAAAAACGGGGTCACGGGCCTGACCTACACCTGGCCTGGCCTGACGAACGGCGTCCGCTACAAGGTGCGCGCCCAGGCGGTCAACGAGCTGGGCCCGTCCGACTGGGGCATCTACTCCTCCGAAGACAACCCTGCCGGCGTGCCCGCTGCGCCCGCGGCACCGACCTCCGCCGTGGCGTCTGCTGTGGGGAGCACCAACCAACTGCGCGTGAACTGGACCGAACCCGACACCAACGGTGACGCGATCAGAAACTACTACGTCACCATGAGCGGCGGCGGCGGCGCGCCGCAGACCCAGGCCATCCCGGGCACGGTACGCACGGCCAACTTCACGGCCAACAATTCCGAAGCCGAATACACCTTCACCGTCCAGGCGGAAAACAAGGCCGGCAAGGGCGCCGTCAGTCCCGCTTCGGCACCCCGGCGCGCCACCGGCAAGCTGGGCCAGGTCTCCGGAGTGACGGCCGCCGCGGCAGACACCGGCGGCGCTGGGCGACAGGTGACCATCAACTTCAAGGAACTAACGGCGGCCGAACGCAACGGGTCGGCGTATGGCGAGGTCAGCTACAGCTACAACGCCAGCACCGGGCAAACCGGTCCCATCAGGCCCGGGCAAACCGTGGGTGGCTTCACGAACGGTACGCCCACGTCCATCACGGTGGTGGCCAACTCAAGTGTGGCACCGAGTTCAGACGCCAGCACGGCCGCCACCACCACGCCGCACGGCGCACCCGGCACACCCTCTGCGACAGGGCAGAACGGCGGGCAAAACCAGAAGTCGCTGAGCTTCAGCTGGACCTCGCCGTCCACGGCCACCAACGATGTCGCCTACACGCAGATCAACATTGACGGCCGGGGCTGGGAAAGGGTGGCGGCTTCGGGAAGCCGGACAGTGAACACCGGCGGCTTCGACGAGCCCCACTCGATCCAGGTGCAGACCGTGAATTCCATAGGGAACGGCGGAGGCGTCGCCGAGGCGACCGCCAGGTCCGGGCCGGCCAAGACGGAGTGGGGCAACTCAATCGTTGGCTACCGGACGTGTACTGATGCGCCTGCCTCAGGCCAGACCTCGTGGCGGTCGCCGACGGGCGCGGAACACACCTGCGATGGTGTGGTCAGCGGCTATCCCTGGATCTACGGCTCCGGCCCAACCTTCACCGTCAACTGCTTTATGTGGCGGACCGTCCCCGACGCCCGGGGCACCTATAAGTGGTACCGCATCAGTTCGCATCCTGATGGGCGCTACGTTGGCCGCACCGTCCAGGTCGGCAACACCACCTTGGGTGAGCCTGAGGGACATGGAATCCCGCAATGCTAGAAGTAACGGGCAGCGCCACAGGTGGCACGGCGGGGGAGCGCTCCCCATCGCGGCCGCCGTCCTGCTTCGGTAGGCTAACCCGGGAACAGAGAGCCCTATACCGGGTCTTTGGACGGGCTGGCCTGGGGGCCGCCACAAATTTCAGGGGAAAAGTAAAGCTGTGACAACTCTGCTGGGGAAGCTTGGGCTGAAAAGACGCCACAAAAAACTCGTCACGGGCACTGCCTTCAGTGCCGTCGTCGCTGTCCTGGTCACCGGTGCCGTGCTGTATCCGGGGTTCAAGACCACCGAGGTGGAGTTGAACGACGGCGGGGTGTGGGTGGTCTCGAAGTCGAAGAATGCGGTGGGCCGGCTTAACTACCCCTCCCGCGTTCTTGATGGGGCTGTGACGCCCGCTTCGACGACGTTCGACATCCTGCAGGATGCGGGGGATGTGTTCGTCGATGATGAGACCGGGTCAACACTGAACCAGGTGTCGCCGGCGAACATGCGGCTGGGCGGGGATAAGCAGTTGCCGGGATCGGCGGACGTGAGCTTCGGCTCGGAGGTTATTTCCGTGACGGATGCGGCGTCGGGCAAGGTGTGGGCTGTGTCGCCGTCCACTGTTAATGGTTTTGACGAGGAAGCGTCGGAGCCCGTGATGGTGGGTTCGGAGGGCATTGTCTCGGCGGTCGGGGATGATGACCGGATTTACTCGGCGGACCCCAAGTCCGGCGCGGTGACGGTGACGGCTGTTGACGCCAACGGCGAGGTGACGGCCTCGGAGTCGGAGACCTGGGCCGAGCTGAAGGGTTCGGGGGATCTGCAGATCACGGTGGTGGGGGACAAGCCGGTGCTTTTGGATGCGGCGGCCGGGAAGTTGTTCCTGCCCGGCGGGAAGCGGCTCCAGCTGGAAAATGCGCGGGAGGCGAAGCTGCAGCAGGGCGGCCCTGTCAGCGGTTTCGTGGCCATCGCCACGCGGAAGGCGTTGCTGAAGCAGCCCCTGGACGGATCCACGGCGAAGACGGTGGCGTTCGACGGCGAGGGCGTGCCGGCTGCCCCGGTCCAGTTGGGCGGGTGTGTGCATGCGGCGTGGTCCGGGGCTAACAAGTATGTGCGGGACTGTGTCAATGATGGTGATGACAAGAACGTTGACGTGCCCAAGGCGAGTGCCTCGCCGTCGTATGTCTTCCGGGTGAACCGGGACCTGGTGGTCCTGAATGACGTGAACTCCGGGAACGTGTGGCTGGTGAACCAGAACATGCAGCTGGTCAACAACTGGGACGACGTCATCCCGCCCAAGAACGAATCCGACGAGCAGGACCAGGAATCCGCGGACAACAACACCATCAACGTCCTGCCGGACCGCACCAAGCCCAACCGTCCGCCGGAAACCAAGCCCGACGCCGTCGGCGTGCGCCCCGGCCGCACCACCATCCTCAGCGTCCTGGACAACGATTCGGACCCCGACGGCGATGTCCTCACTGCCGCCGTCGGGGATTCCGGACCCCAGGCCGGCAGCCTTGAGAACATCTACGGCGGCACGGCCTTCCAGATCTCCGTTCCGGCCGGCGCGAAGCCCGGAACGGAAACATTCAGCTACAGCGCCTCCGACGGCCGCGGCCTTTCCGCCACCGGGCAGGTCACCCTCAGCGTGGTGGCCCCCGAAGAGAACAAGCCACCCCGGTTCAAGCGCGGCGACAACACCACCATGCTCGTGGAACAGGGCAAAACCGTCAGCCAGAACATCCTTACCGACTGGATTGACCCCGACGGGGACGACCTGGTGCTCCTTGACGCCAAAGCGGACAACGACCAGGACCAGGTCAAAGTCCGCCGCGACGGCCTGCTGACCTTCCAGGACTCCGGTGCGACAGCCGGCAAGAAGGCCGTGGAGGTGACCATCTGGGACGGCAGGGCCACTGTCACCGGAAAAGTAGTGGTCAACGTCCAGCCGCCGGGAGCCCTTGCACCGGTGGTCAACGCCGACCACGTCACGGCAGTGGCAGGCCAGGACCTGGTCATCTCGCCGCTGAAGAACGACGTGGACCCCAACGGCGGCGCCCTCCGCCTGGCCCAGGTGGAGGCCAGCGGCCCCGCCGAGCTGGGTCCCGTGACCGACGGCGGCACCTTCACCTTCCGCAGCACCACCCCCGGCCCCGTCTACCTCACCTACATCGCCAGCAACGGGCCGCAAAGCAGCCAGGGGCTGATCCGCGTTGACGTCGAGTCCGGGGATGAAACCGGCAACCCCGTCGCCGTCCACGACGTCGCGCTCATGCCCACCGGCGGAAGCGTGCTGGTGGACCCGCTGGCCAACGACTCCGATCCCTCGGGGGGAGTCCTGGTGCTGCAGTCCGTGAAGCTGCCGGAAAATTCGACCGCATCCGTGAGCGTGATCAACCACAGCGTCCTGCGGATTACCGACATCCTCGGAACCAAGGACCCGGTCCTCTTCGAATACACCATGTCCAACGGCAAGAAGTCGGCCACCGGCAGCGTATCGGTGGTGCCCGTCCCGGCCCCCGCCGTCCTGGAAGCACCCCAGCCCAAGCCCGATGAAGTGAACGTCCGGGTCAACGACGTCGTCACCATCCCGGTGCTCGAGAACGATACCCACCCGCAGGGCCAGGAGCTCACCGTGGACCCGGTTCTTCCGCAGGGCGTTGATCCCGTGGACGGCAAGAGCTTCGTCTCGGAGAACACGCTCCGGTTCATTGCCGGCCCGCAGCCCAAGACCGTCCGGGCCATCTACAACGCCGTGGATCCGCAGGGCCAAAAGAGCGCCGCAGCGGTGACCATCCACATCCTTCCCCTGGAGGGGGCCGAAAACTCACGCCCGCAGCCGCGCAACCTGACGGCACGCGTAGTGGCCGCCGGCACGGTCCGGATTCCCGTCCAGCTGGACGGCATCGATCCCGACGGCGACTCCGTCCAGCTGACCGGCATCGACAGTACGCCCGCGATGGGCATGGCCACCGTGGGCAGCAACTTCATCGACTTCACGGCTGCCGGCAACGGCGCCGGGACAGACACGTTCCGCTATAAGGTGGTGGACCGGCAGGGCGCCGTCAACACCGGAACCGTCACCGTGGGCATCGCCCCGCGCGGCGAGGTCAACCAGAAGCCCACTCCCGTGGACGACGAAGTGAGGGTTCGCCCCGGCCGCCAGATCGCCGTCGACGCCACCGGCAACGACACCGATCCCGACGGCGACCTCATCCGCATCCTCAGTGACGGCATCGAGGCCGACGCAGCGCTGCAGGCCACGGTAAGCAAAGCGAGCGGCCGGATCATCCTGCTGGCTCCAGCAGAAGCCGGAACCGTCAACGTGCGCTACACCATTGCAGACGACCGCGACGCCTCCGCCCAGGCCGCAATCCGCGTCGTGGTGGACAACGAGGTTCCCCTCAAGGCGCCCATCGCCCGTGATGACAGGGTGACGTCCGCGCAGACCATGGGCAAAACCGCAGTGGACGTCCCTGTCCTGAAGAACGACGAGGACCCGGACGGCGTAGGGGAAAACCTCAAGGTCAGCACCGAAGCCACCACCGCCCGGCCCGGGGCGGACGGCAACATGATCGTGGACCTGACTGAGCAGCCCCAGCTCATCCCCTACACCGTGGAGGATGTGGACGGCCAGAAGTCGACGGCGGTGATCTGGGTACCGGGCCTCGGCCAGCAGGTGCCCACCCTGGCCAAGGACGAAGTGCTTGAGGTAGTTGCCGGCCAGTCCGTGGATGTTGACCTGGATGAGTGGGTCAGGGTCCGGGAGGGCCGCTCGCCGCGGCTCACCCAGACGGACCGCATCAGGCTCATCGGCGCCGACGGCAGCGACCCCGTGACCGGCGACGGCACGGGACTTAAGTACACCGCCGGCGCGGACTACGTGGGACCGGGTTCCCTTACCTTCGAGGTGACCGACGGGACCGGCCCGGATGATCCGGCCGGCCTGAAGTCCACCCTCAGCATCCGCACCAAGGTGCTGCCGGATCCGAACAAGAACAACCCTCCGGAACTGCTGGGCGCAAACCTGGACGTGCCCAAGGGCGACTCCGCGAGCACCGACCTGGGCAAGCTGACGGCGGACCCTGACCGGGACGACGTCGAAAAGATGAAGTACGAGCTGGTGGGAGGATCGCCTGCCGGTTTCAACGCCGGCATCGACGGCAAGACCTTGAAGGTTTCCGCGGCAGACTCGAGCGGGGCCGGGACGACGGCCGCCGTCCAGGTCAAAGCCAGGGATTCCCGCGGGCTCGAAGCCACGGCCACCTACCAGCTGAAGGTGACGGCTTCCAACCGGCCGAAGCCGGTGGCGAACGACGACGTGCAGGACAACGTTGCCGCCGGTAAACCGGTGACGGTGAACGTGCTCGCCAACGATGCCAACCCGTTCCCGGAGACCGCACTCAAAATCATTGCGGCCGCTGCGGAAACCGGCAGCGGCAACGTGGACGTGAACGGCGATTCCATCACAGTCACCCCTGCGCCTGGATTCACCGGCACCATGGTGGTGTCCTACACAGTGGCCGACAAGACCGGCGATGACTCCCGCAATGCCACCGCCCGCGTCCGGCTGACAGTCAAGGACAAACCCCAAACCCCCACCACCCCGCAGGCGCAGAGCGTGGGGGACCAGACGGCACTCCTGACCTGGACGGCGCCAGCGGACCGCGGTTCAGCAATCACTAAATACACCGTGTACGGAGAGTCCGGCTTCCGGCAGGACTGCCCCGCCAACACCTGCACCCTCAACGGGCTGGCCAACAACACCAAGTACCACTTCCAGGTCACGGCCACGAACGAGTTCGGCGAGTCCGACCGCTCGCCTGCGTCCGCCGAGGTGCGTCCTGATGTGAAGCCCGATACCCCGCTGGCACCGTCGCTGAAGTTCGGCGACAGGGAGCTGTCCGTCAACTGGACCGCTCCGGCCAGCAAGGGCTCACCGGTGAAGTCCTACGACCTGGAGATCTCGCCTCCTCCCGCCGGCCAGAACGCCCAGATCCAAAACCTGACGGGCGTCAGCTACGTCTGGAAGGGCCTGCAGAACGGCGTCTCCTACAAAGTCCGGGTCCTGGCCCGCAATGATGCCAAGGAACCCTCCGAGTGGAGCCCCTATTCAGCAGCCATGGTTCCGGCGGGCGTTCCGGCCACTCCGGCCGCACCATCTGCGTCGCAGGCGGGTTCGGTGGGTTCGCAAAGCCAGCTGAAGGTGAGCTGGACCGCGCCGAACAACAACGGCGACGCAGTCTCCGCCTACACCCTGACCACCCTCCGCGGCGGTGCCGTGGTGTCCAGCCAGCAGGTGGCCGGAACCACCCAGAACGTCACCGTGGACAACTCGGAAACGAACTACACGTTTACGGTGTCAGCCACCAACAAGGCGGGTACCAGCGGGACGAGCCCCCAGTCGGCTGCCATCCGCGCTGCCGGCAAGCCCGGCCAGGTCAGCGGTGGAACGGTGGCGGAAACGGGGAACAGCGGGCAGCTCAAGGTCACCTTCACGCCCCTGACGGAAGCCCAGCGCAACGGCTCCACGGCGAGCGAGATCGCCTACTCCTACCGGGCTTCAAACGGCCAGGCCGGGCCCATCAGTGCCCCCGGCGGCAACATCAACGGCCTGCCGAACGGCCAGGACATCACCATCAACATCATTGCCACGTCCACCAAGAACAACGTGTCCGGTGACGCCAAGGCCATCGGAGCCGGCAACCCGTACGGACCGGCCAATGCACCCAACGTGAACGGGGGCACATCACCGAAGGGCGATGGCCAGGTGCACTGGACCTGGAACAACCCGAACACCAACGGCCGTCCGCTGAGCCATTATGAGGTCAGCATGGACGGCGGAGCCTGGCAGAACGTCAACAAGGCCAACAGCTTCGATGCCGGCGCCGGCGGATGGAGCCAGAGCCATAGACTGCGGGTCCGTGCCGTGACTGTGGTGGACGGCGCCATCGGCGGGCCAGCGACCTCCACATCCGGCGCCGACCCGACGCCTCCTCCGGCACCCACAAAGGTCCGGGTCGAGGCTTCGACCGTCAACAGCTGCCCCGGAAAGCCGGGCGTTCCAGACCGATACAGCAATGTCAACGGCGATGCCCGGTGCGGTTCCAGCGACGCCAACTGGGTGTCCTTCTCGGACGGCTGGATCGACAGCGCCTGCTGGATGAACATCTACGGTTCGCCAGAGTCGGATCCCGGCTACTACAAGTGGTACCGCATGGATGGCGGCCCCTGGCCCGGCTGGTACGTCAAGCGCGCCACGATCGATATCAGCGGTCCGGACGTTCCCCGATGCTGACCGTTCAAGCCCACCCCCCGTTTCCGCCCCGCCTAACCAGCAGCCTCACCAAAGGACGTACATCATGACCATGACCATCGAGCAGGCCGCGTGGTTTGCAGACACCTTCGAGAAACTCGTTGCCAATGTGGGGCAGGCCGTCCTGGGCAAGGAGCACGTCATCCGGCTCACCTTCACCGCCATGCTCGCCGAAGGCCATGTGCTGTTCGAGGACGCCCCCGGCACCGGTAAGACCTCCCTGGCCCGGGCCCTGGCCGCCACGGTGCAGGGGTCCAACAACCGCATCCAGTTCACCCCGGACCTGCTGCCCTCGGACGTCACCGGTGTGACCATCTACGACCAGAAGACGCAGAAGTTCGAGTTCCACAAGGGCCCGATCTTCAACAACATTGTCCTGGCGGACGAAATCAACCGTGCTTCGCCGAAGACCCAGTCGGCTCTGCTGGAGGTCATGGAGGAGTCCCGGGTCACGGTTGACGGCGTCACCTACGAGGCCGGGCGCCCGTTCATGGTGATGGCCACGCAGAACCCCATCGAGCAGGCAGGCACCTACCGCCTGCCGGAGGCACAGCTGGACCGCTTCCTGATCAAGACCTCCATCGGCTACCCGGACCACGCCTCCACGGTCCGGCTGCTGGGCGGCTCCAACCTGAAGGACCGGTCGCAGGATCTCTCCGCCGTCATCACCACCCAGGCTGTGGCTGACATGGCAGACCTCGCCGCCACCGTGCACGTGGACACGGCCGTGCTCGAGTACATCTCGCGGCTCTGCGAGGAGACCCGCAACGCCCCCGAAACCCGACTGGGCGTCTCGGTCCGCGGGGCCCTGGCCATGGTCCGTGCAGCAAAGGTCTGGGCGGCCGGGCAGGGGCGGAACTTCGTGCTGCCGGATGACATCAAGGAACTGGCCCCGGTGGTGTGGACCCACCGTTTCGTCATGGATCCGGAGGCAGAGTTCTCCGGAGCCACTCCGGAAGCCGTGCTGACGCGGATCCTGGCGGATGTCGCGGCTCCCCAGCAGCGCACCAACGCTTGACGGTCCCGGCACGGACCCCACCACGTCCACGCAACAACGAAGGCACACATATGTCCACCGGCACCCCGTTGACCCGGCTCGCGGAGCGTCTCAAGCAACCCTTCCACAGGGATGGCCGGCCCACGCAACTGCACCCGTCGGCAGTCTGGGCCGAGGCGCGGAACACTGCAGCCATGGCGCTGGCGCCAGCCTGGCGTACCGTCCGGACTGCATGGCTGAAGTACGCCTGGCCCGTGCTGTCCGTGGTCAGCGTCCTGGGCTGGTCCGTCCTGGCTGCCGCCATCCTGCTCTGGACCACCGGGCAGGCGTTCGGCTGGCAGGAGGCGAAGGCTGCGGCCATCGCGGCGTTCGTGATGTTCCTGATTGCCATCGCCTTTGTCCTGGGCCGCTCTTCCTATGGAGTGCTCCTCGACCTCGCCCGCACCCGGGTGGCCGTGGGGGACAGTGCCGTCGGCAGCATCGCCGTGTCCAACACATCAGCCCGGCCCCTGCTGCCGGCAGCACTGGAACTTCCGGTGGGCAGCGTCACGGCTGTGTTCCACCTGCCCCGCATGAAGCCGCAGCAGGTCCACGAGGACCTCTTCACCATTCCCACCGCCCGCCGTGCCGTGATCGTCGTCGGACCTGTCCGGTCGGTCCGGGCAGACCCGCTGCACCTGCTGCGCCGCCAGGTCCTGTGGACCGAACCGGAAGACCTTTTCGTCCATCCGCGCACGGTGGCCCTGGCCGGTTCGGCCGCCGGCTTTATCCGCGACCTCGAAGGAATGCCCACCACGGACCTGTCCAGTGCGGACGTGTCCTTCCATGCGCTTCGCGACTACGTGCCGGGGGATGACCGCCGGCACATCCATTGGAAGACCACCGCGCGGACCAACAAGCTCATGGTGCGCCAATTCGAGGAAACACGCCGGGCCCACCTGGCCATCTCGCTGTCCATCAACACGGACGAATACGCCTCCGAAGCCGAATTCGAAATGGCCATCTCCGCAGCCGCATCGATCGGCCGGCAGGCCATCCGCGAGCAGCGTGAGCTGGACGTCCTGACCCAGAAAGGCCCGCTCCGCTGTGAAACCGGGCGGAACATGCTCGATGACATGACCAGGATTGTGGGAGCTCCCATGCGGCGGACCGCCGTCGACCTCGCCAGGACCCTTGCGGACACCGTCCCCAACGCCTCCGTGGTTTTCCTCGTGGTAGGCAGCAACGTGACGGCCACCCAGCTGCGCTCCGCGGCCGCGTCCGTGCCGCCCGGCGTCCGCAGCCTCGCGGTGCGGGTGGAAGCCGGCGCTTCGCCCGGCCGCGCCAACATCGCAGACCTCACCGTGCTGACGCTCGGCGACCTGAACGACCTTGCCATTGTGCTGAGAAAGGCCGCAGCATGACCTCCACGGAAGGCCTGCGCCCGCGCAGCACGCGCCCGCGCAGTGAACCAACCGGCACCAACCGCGGTGCGTCCGGCAGCGGCCGTAACCAGGCCTCCGCCTTCGCCGACGGCCAGCCGGCCTGGCACTTCCTGCTCGACGCCGGCGCGCTGACGGTCCTGCTGGGGCTTGGCCTGCTCGGCTTCGGCCTCAGCTTCGGCGGCGACCCGTACTACCTGTTCTCCGGCTTCGGCGGCATCCTCCTGGGCCTGGCCATCGGCGCGCTCAACGCGCACCTGCGGCTCGGACTGCTCATCACCACTGCGGTTGCCCTTGGCGCCTACCTGGTCCTCGGCACGTTGCTGGCGGTGCCCGACGCGGCAATCGCAGGTTTTGTCCCCACCCTTGACTCACTCCGGACCCTCCTCCTGGGGGTGGTGTTCGCCTGGAAGGACATGCTGACGGTCGGTGTCCCCGTGGGCACGGCAGGCGGCGTGCTGATTGTTCCCTTCCTGAGCTCCCTGGTCACCGCCCTGGCGGCCGGTGTCCTGACGTGGCGCCTTCGAAGCCCCTACTTTCCGCTCCTGCCGGTGCTGGTCCTGTTCGTTACCGGGATCGCCTTCAGCACCAACGCCGCCTTCCTCACCCTCGAACGCGGCATCGGCCTGACGGTCCTGGGCATCGCCTGGGCCACCTTCCGCCGGGACGCCCTCAGGAAGAACTCCACGCGAAAGGTATCCGTCAACAATCCGCAGACGGATACAGCCACCGCGCAGCGGGCGAAGATCCGGAGGTTGGGAATGGCCGCCGGCGTCATCGCCGTCAGCGTGGCCGTTACGGCGCTTTCGGCGCCGCTGGTCACCGCGGGCAATGACCGGAAGGTCCTCCGGAACGTGGTGGTCCCGCCGTTCGACCCCAAGGACTACATCACGCCGCTGGCCAGCTTCCGCACGTTCGTCAAGGACAAGAAGGACGACACCCTCTTTGTGGTCAAGGGTCTTCCCCGTGATGGCCGGGTCCGGCTGGGGGCCCTGGACGCCTTCAACGGAACCAACTACACCATGGACCCCAACGGCTCGGGAAACTTCAGCAAGGTCGGCGATACCGAATCGATCAACACCCTGGCGGACACCTCCGGTGTTGTTCCCACCAAGGACTACGCCATCAGCATCACGGTTGAGGACTACCAGGGATTCTTCGTGCCCGGCGGGCGTAAAACCACGGGGCTGAGCTTTGATGACAGCGCGTCGGCCGCGGCGTCCGGCCTCTACTTCAATGCCGGCACGGATACCGCCGTCACCACCAACGGGCTCTCCCGCGGCGATTCCTACAAGGTCCAGGTTTCGGATCCAGTGAAACTCGAACACGGGCAGCTGGCGCAGTACGACTTCGCGAAACTGTCCTTGCCCGATGCCACGGAAGTGCCCCCGGTGGTGGGGTCGCAGGCCAATGACCTGTCCACTGACGCCCCCACCGCCATCGACCGGGTCCGGCAGATTGAGGCGCATTTCCAGAAGACCGGGGCATTCAGCAACGGGCTGGTCAGCGAAGGCCAGCTCCCCAGTGTGTCCGGCCACGGTTCTGCCCGGATCAGGAATCTCCTCACGGCCAAGCAGATGCTGGGCGACGACGAGCAGTACGCGGTGGCCATGTCCCTCATGCTCCGCCACCTGGGCATCCCGTCCCGCGTGGTGATGGGCTTCTACCCCGAACCCACCAGTCCGGAAAACGGGGCAGGCGAAGTTAAGATCACCGGCAAGGACGTGCACGCCTGGGTGGAAGTGGCCTTTGAACGGGTGGGCTGGGTGAGTTTCGATCCGACGCCGCCCAAGGACAACATTCCCATCCCGCCGGACCCGGAAAACAAATCCAAGCCCAAGCCGCAGGTGCTGCAGCCGCCGCCCCCGCCGCAGGAACCCGCGGACCTGCCGCCGGACTCGTCGCCCGATGCACTGGATGCGGACCAGAAGAAAAACAACCCGTGGCTCTTCTGGGGCGCCCTGTTGGGCGCGCTGGGCATCGCCCTGATACCGCTGTCCGTCCTCGCGCTCCCGCTGCTGCTGGTCGTCCTGTTGAAATCACGACGGCGGAAGTCGCGGTTCAGCGAAGGCCATCCTGCGCAGCGCGTAGGGGGCGGCTGGAGCGAGGTGGTCAGCCTCGCCACGGACATGGGGGCCGCCGTCGACACCCGGGCCACCCGCCGCGAAAGCGCCGCGGTCCTGGCCGAGGCGTTTCCGGCCGCGGGCGGTACCACCACGATGCTGGCCCGCCGCGCGGATGCGTCGATCTTCGGTGCCGGCCAGCCCAGCGAGGACGAGGTGCGGGAGTACTGGACCATCGTGGACAGCTCGCTGAAGGAGATGACCTCCACGGCAGGTTTCTGGCAGCGGCAGCAGGCAAGGTTCTCCCCGCGGTCGCTGCTTGCTGACGCGCGCGGTGCCCTGGCCCGCCGCAGCCCGCTGGCACAGCGCGGCCGGCTTGCTTTGCCGGCCCTGTCGGCACTCAGGCCGTCCACCCGCCGTCGTACTGGCGCGGACGGCGAACACTCCGCAACGCCTGCACCGGAAGCAACGGCGGTGCAGGCAACGCCGCTGCAGGACCGGCAGGCGCCGGAACCGCCAAGGCAAGGACCTCCGGCGCCGTGACCGCGGAACTCCAGACATGCCCCCGCTGCCAGCGCTCCATCCGGGCCGGTGCGGCCTTCTGCACCTCCTGCGGAGCGCCCCTGCCCAACAGGGCGGCGCGCAGCAACCGCAACCTGCACACCGGCGGCCATGCCGGCAGTGACCCGCCGCCCGGAGCTGTGACTGCCCACCGTGCAGCGATTCCCGGTACTATCCCGGTAGTACAAAGCCCCCCGGCGCTTCAGGCCGCGGGGTTCGCAAACGCAGGCACGGGGCGGGGGCGCGCCGGCGGTTTCACCGCGCAGTCGGGGGCCGTCCCAGGGGGAGGAACGGGAATGGCAGTGAACCTTCAGCTTGTGCCGGCCACGGCCGGCAAGCGGCTTGGCGCTGCCGTCATTGACTGGCTGCCGCCGCTAACCGTGCTGGTGCTGACGCTCACCCTTGGCTTTGCCGGGATTACCCGCACCCGCAACGGCCAGTACATCACCTATGACACCGCCTCCCTGGTGCTGTTCGGCAGCATCGGGCTGGGCCTGACGCTGGTGTACCTGTTCGTGGTCATGGGGATTGAAGCGAGGACAGGCAAAACACCCGGCAACCTGCTCATGGGCATCCGCAGCGCGGACAACGACGGCTACGCGCCGGGCGCCGGCGCCGTCTTCCTCCGCGGCCTCCTTACCGGTGCCGGCATGCTGTTGGCGCTGCTGGCGGCGGTCCTGGTGGTGGTGTTCAAGTGGTTCGGACCGGCCCTGTTCATCCTTGCGCCGCTGCTTTTTGCGGGTGCCGCCTGGGCCGTGCTGGTGGTGGTGTCCAATACCTGGGACCGGAACGGCCGCCTTCGGGGATGGCAGGACAAAGCCGCCAAGGCCCTCGTTTTCGATGTGAAGGCCGGGCGCGACCCCATCACCACCGGCGGCATCCAGGGCCCGTACAGCTTCGCGCCGCTGGACCTGCCGCCGGTGCAGCAGGTGCTCTCCCCGGTGGCGGGCATTCCCGCCGCGTCCCCGCCGGTGCAGCCTTCCCCGCCCGTTCAGGCGCCCCCGCAGACGTCGCCGTCCCAGACCATGCCCTACACGGCACCTGGGTCCTTCGCGCCGCCGTCCGCCGCGCCGCCGTCCGCCGCGCCGCCGGGTACGTCAGCCGCCGCCGGTGGACCCGCTGGTGCGTCCGTGCCGATGCGCGGCGCGCAGCACCACGTGGACGACGACGTTGAACGCACCCAGGTGCGCCCGCAGGCAGGCGGGCCTGCACCCGTCGCCGTCCTCCGGATCCGCCTGGACGACGGGCGCGACTTCCAGTTGGACCGCAGTGTCCTGGTGGGCCGCAATCCCGTAGGCCAGTCCGGTGAACAGCATGCCCAGCTCCTGGCCGTCGACGATCCCGGCCGTTCCATTTCGAAAACCCACCTCCACCTGCTGACCGACGGCGCGGGGATCTGGGTGACGGACAGGAACTCCACGAACGGCAGCGCCGTGACCACCCCGAACGGCGCCAGGACGCCACTTGCGCCGGGTGTCCCAACTTTTGTTACGCCCGGATCCAGTGTCCACTTCGGAGACCGGACCTTTTACCTAGGACAGGCATGAACCAACAGCCCGCCAGCGTTCCCTCCACCGTCCAGCCGGGCCTCAGCCTGAGCTACGGCTATGGCACGGACCGGGGACTCCGCCGGGAGCTGAACGAAGATTCCTACCTTGCTTCCGATCCTGTGTTCGCCGTTGCGGACGGGATGGGCGGCCACGAAGCAGGCGAAGTGGCAAGCGGCATGTGCGTGCGGGCCCTGGCAGGGATTCCGCAGCTCGCAACGGGGGAACGCACCGTTACGGCCGCGGCGCTCCAGCAGTACCTGCTCCGGGCGGACTCGTCCATCCGGGAGGCTACGGGTGCCAGGGCGGGGACCACCCTGACCGGTGCAGTGGTAGTGGAACAAATGGGCCTGCCCTACTGGCTGGTCATGAACATCGGCGATTCCCGTACGTACCGCCTCAGCCAGGGGCGGTTTGAGCAGGTCAGCGTGGACCACTCTGAGGTGCAGGAACTTGTGGATGCGGGCGAGATCACCGCCGAGCAGGCCACTGTCCATCCTCGGCGCCACGTTGTCACCCGCGCCCTGGGCACCGGGGACGAGACCGAGGCCGACTACTGGCTGCTCCCCGTGGAGGAAGGCGACCGTGTCCTGGTCTGCTCGGACGGCCTCACCGGCGAAGTGGCGGACGAGGACATCCTCCGCATCATCAGCACGGTGGGCCACCCGCAGGACGCCGCCGACGCCCTGATCCAGGCTGCGCTGCGGAACGGCGGCAGCGACAACATCACGGTGATTGTGGTTGATGCCCGGAACGTCCTGAACGACGCCGGCGCCGCCACCACCGCGCCGCGGCACGGTCCGGACGCAGAAGAGGCAGACACGCTGCCCCGCTCCCATGGGAGCCAGGCTGTAACGCAGCCCTTGCCCCAACAAGATGGCGGACCTTCGGCGCACGAGAGCGGGGAACCCCACGATGACCGGCACTAGCTACGTCCCGGGCACCTGGCTGGGCATCCTCCGCTCGCGCACCGCGGTCCTCCTCGGCCCGGACACGACGCAGGCCACGGCGGGTGCGGTATGGGAACTCCTGGAAAGCAAGCCGGCGGTCCACGAAGTACTCCATGCCATCACCGGCAGCTCTGGCGGCTCACTCACCCGGATCCCGCCATTTGGCATCCTCGATTTCTCCGGTCCCTTGCGGGTGTTCCTCCGCGGCGACCTCGACCTCGCCGTGGAACTCCCGGACGGCCGGGTGGAACTGGACGGGCGGGACGTCACCACCTGGAACGAGCGCCGGTTTGCCCTGTCCGGAGCCTGCCGGATCAGCATCCCGGCCGGCGGTTCCGGAGACCAGCCGGAGTTGCCGCTGGGGGAGGGTGTGGTCCTGCTGCAGTCCCTGGTCCTCGGGCTGGGCCCTGCCCGGCCGGAACTGGCGCCGGCGGCGGCGGCTGCAGTGGCGGTCGATTCCGCAGGCGTAGCGGACCGGCGCGAGGCGGCGCCGGGAACGGACGAGCCGCGCGAGATAACAATCGTCCCGGAGCATGAGCCGGAGCCGGAGCCGGAAGCCTCAGCCGAGACTGTTCTCGCCGTGCCCGACGATGACGCGCAGGTCGATGCGTACATAAGTGCGTACGTAGATGAGGGCGACGTCCAACCGGCAGGGGCCGGGCCCGGGATGGAGGCGGGCGCAGGCACAGAGCCGTCCGCCCAAGCCGAAACAGCTGAATACCAGCCGGCGCAAGCGGCAATCATGGTGAGCGACCAGACGAGCTCCTACGACCACCTGTGGGAGCGGACGGTCATCCGGAGTATCGAAGACGCCGCAGTGCGCGAGGAAGCGGAGGTTGCCGATGCCGGAAACTTCACAGACTCCGCCGGCGCCGGGACTGCCGACGCCGTGCCTGGAGCGGAAGAACACAACGCGCCCGTAGTCCTCGATCCTGGCGGAGATGCGAAGGAGGCAGTAACGGAAGCCCCGTCCGCCGTCGAACACGCGCCTGGCGTGGCGGCGGCGCCCGCCGTCGGACACGCGCCTGGCGTGGCGGCACCCGCCGTCGAACACCCGCCGGCAGTGCAACAGCCCGCCGGGGTACTCATCGATTCTGTGCCGTGGAAAAAGGTCCCCGGCACCGCCGCCGCCGCGGCCGATGCCGCGCCAGGGCCTGCACCCGTGCCGCCCACCGTCCCCGCGACCCCGCCTGCAAACGCGGCCTTCGACAACGACCATGACGGACAGACGGTCATGAAGGGCAGCATCGGAGCTTCACCGGCGCAACCCGCCCCTGCGGCGGTTGCGGACCCGCAGGCCGGGCCGACCGTCCTGGCCCGGGTCTGCAGCCAGGGTCACGCGAATCCCCCCACCCGCGCGCAGTGTGCCGCCTGCGGGGCAGGGCTTCATCCGGACGCCGTGCAGGTGCCCCGGCCACGGCTGGGACGGGTGCGCCTGTCCACCGGGGAGCTGCTGGACCTTGACCAGTCATTGGTCATCGGCAGGCAACCCTCCGTGTCCCGGGTCCAGGGCGGCGTCATGCCCCGGCTGGTCCAGGTGCCGAGCCTGGAAGGCGACATATCCCGGTCCCACGTGGAGGTTCGGCTGGAGGGATGGCACGTCATGCTGTGCGACCTCAAGGCCACGAACGGAACCGTCCTGGTGCGTGAAGGCCAGCCGCCCCGCCGCCTGGCGCAGAACGAGATGGCCATCCTGCTGGACGGGGACATCGCTGAACTGGGCGACAACATCTCGCTGCGTTTTGAGGAGATTCCTTGAGTTCCAAACGGCCTGTAGCGCCGCCGCCCCGCATCCAGGGGTTCACGTACATCAGCCTGCTCGGTTCCGGCGGCTTTTCCGACGTCTACCTGTATGAACAGGACAGGCCGCGCCGCAAGGTGGCCGTCAAGGTCCTGCTTTCGGACCTGAAGACGGAGGGCGCCCGCCGCCGCTTCGAGTCCGAGGCCAACCTCATGGCGCAGCTGTCCTCGCACCCGTACATCGTCACCATCTTTGAAGCGGAGGTGACCGACGACGGACACTCCTACCTGGCCATGGAGTACTGCTCCCGGCCAAGCCTGGACGTGCGGTACCGCAGGCAGCGGTTTAGCGTGGATGAAGTCCTGGCCGTCGGCATCCAGGTGGCGTCCGCCGTCGAGACCGCCCACCGCGCCGGCATCGCCCACCGCGACATCAAGCCTGCCAACATCCTGGTCACCGACTACAACCGGCCCGCCCTCACCGACTTCGGCATCTCCGGCACCCTCGCCGGCGACAGCGACGACGACTCGGGCATGTCCATCCCGTGGTCCCCGCCCGAACAGTTCACCGATGGCGCCGTGGACGGGGTGATGGTGGATGTGTGGGCCCTCGGAGCCACGCTCTACACCCTGCTCGCCGGCCGCTCGCCGTTCGTCATGCCGGGCGCGGACAATTCACAGCGTGAGCTGATCAACCGGATCAGCAACACGCCGCTGCCGCGCCTGGGCCGCGCGGACGTTCCCGAGTCCCTGGAACAGGCCCTTTCGACGGCGATGGCCAAGTCGCCGCAGTCCCGCTATTCCTCAGCGCACGCCTTCGCCCTGGCCCTGCAGCGCATCCAGGCGGAGCTTAACCTCTCCGTCACGCCCTTTGAGGTGCTTGAGGAGCCGCAGCACGAGGACAGCCGGCCGGATGACGGCTTCGAAGAAACCCGGGTCCGGAGCATCGCCGCGATCGATCCGGAGCGGACGGGCAGCGCGCCCACCTTCCCCGCACGCACGTGGCCGCAGGCCGCTGGCGGGCAGGCAGGTGGCGGGCAGGCCGCTGGCGGACAAGCTCCCGCAGCGGATGCCGCGCCGTCGCGGTTTGCGCAGCCCGCGCCCGCCGTGCACAGCAGCCCCTCCACTCCTGCACCGGCGGCGCAGCCGCAGGAGTGGGACCACGCCACCGTCCTGCGCGGTGCCGCCGCGCCGCCGCGCCCTGGCGAGCAGGCACCGGGAGGCAATCTTCAAGAGGGTGCGGACGTCCCGGACACTACCGTCCACCGGCCGGCAAGACGCGACGAGCCGGCAGGCGTGCCGCTACCCGCCACGGACCACGGCAAACGCAATCTCTGGCTGGCAATCTCGGGCGGCACCCTGCTGGCCCTTGCCGCCGTGGTGGGCCTGGTGGTGGCCAACGCCTCGCCCGAAAAACCCGCTGCGGTGGAGACCCAGCAGGCCAGCAGGCCGCCGGCCGACGCATTGGACAACGGAACGGTGCCGGACGTGGAAGGCCTCAAGGGAACGGTGTCCGCGGACGGCAACGCCTCCTTCACGTGGCTGAACCCGCAGCCCAAAGAGGGTGACACCTACAAGTGGCGGGTGTACAGCATCGGGGGCGGCGGCGAATACCAGTCTGTCGAACAGCCTCCCGTCCGCGTCACGGCAAACCCGTCCGGCCAGACCTGCATCCAGGTGATGATCGTTCGCTCGGACGGAGCCTTCTCGCCGCTGGAGGAAGGCTCGATCGCTTGCGCCGGCACATGACCGCGGAGCGCCCTGCAACCAGCTCCATGACAAGCTCAGTTCCGCCTAACGAGGAGGCACAGAAAATGGGGGATCTAGCAATAGATTTCTGTGGTGAATGGTACGAGCCATCGGACGAGGACGTCTTCAATATCGGCCGCGAAGGCGACCTCGAAGTTGACGACAATCCCTACCTTCACCGTCAGTTCCTGCAGGTGGCCCGCTATGACGGGATCTGGTGGCTCAGCAACGTGGGCAGCATGCTCTCGGCCACGGTTGCCGACGCCACCGGCGGGATGCAGGCCTGGCTGTCACCCGGAGCCCGGATCCCGCTGGTCTTCAGCCACACGAACATCATTTTCACGGCAGGGCCCACCACCTACGAGTTTGCCGTGCACCTCAAGACCCCCTCCTTCCGGCAGGAGGCGCGCGACGGCGACAGCAACGGCGACACCACCATCGGCCCGGTGGTGTTCACCGACTCCCAGAAGGCCCTCATCGTGGCGCTCGCAGAACCCATGCTCCGGCGGGAAGGTACGGGGTTCAGCGCCATCCCCTCCTCGGCGGCTGCCGCGAAGACGCTGGGATGGGCGCTGACCCGCTTCAACCGGAAGCTCGACAATGTGTGCGACAAGCTCGACCGCGTGGGCGTGGCCGGACTGCGGGGCGGCGGCGGCAAACTCGCCACCAACCGCCGCGCCCGGCTTGTGGAGCACGCGGTCACCTCACACCTGGTGACCCCGGATGACCTGCACCTGATCGAGAAGATGAGGGGCGTGGACGAGGGATGAGAATCCGTGTGACCCTCCGCCGGGACCCTGCCGAAACGAAGGATCTGGCCGTTACCGTGGACGGCCTGGCCACCGTGGCCGATACCGCCGCCATGCTCTGGGCCGCGGATCCGGGGCGCAAGGGCACCCCGGTGCCGGACAACCTCTCCCTGCGCATCGAAGAGGCGTTTGTCGGCGCCGGCCTGAGCGGAACCATGCTCACCCGGACGGACAACCTCCTCGAGTCCGGCCTCCGGCCGGGTTCTGTTGTGTCCCTGGCCCAGGTGAGCGCGCAGTTCGATGTGCCGGGTGCCAGCCGCGGTCCTGCGGCCGCCACCCTCCGCGTCCTTTCGGGGCCCGACGCCGGCCGCGAGTTTTCCCTGCCCGTCGGCACCAGTTACATCGGCAGGGACCGGGACGTGGACATCCGCCTCTCGGACCCCCTGACATCCAAGCGCCACGCCCGCATCACGGTGGGGGAGGGCGTGGAAATCGTGGACACCAATTCGGCCAACGGGCTGCTGATGGACGGCCTCCCCGTCACCCGCGCCACCCTGAATTCCTCGGACGCGGTCACGCTGGGGGACACCACCGTGACCGTGGTGCCGCTGGGGCACAACCAGGCGGCAGCACCGACGTCGCCCCTGGTGAACTTCAACCGGTCACCGCGCGTGGTTCCCCGCTTCGAGGAACCCAAACGCGTGCTCCCTGCCGGACCCAAGCGTCCCGAGGACCACCCGTTCCCGTACATCATGATGATCGCCCCGCTGCTGATGGGTGCGGTGATCTTCGCGGTGACCGGCAACGCGCTCTCGGTGCTGTTCATGATGATGATGCCGCTCTTCATCGTGGGCCACTACGTGGACCAGAAGATGCGGAGCAGGGGGCAGCAGAAGGAGCAGCTCAAGCACTTCCGCGCCGCCATGGCCGCCTTCCGGAAGGACCTCACGGAACTGCAGCAGGTTGAACGTGCCGTCCGCCTCCAGGAAGCGCCGTCGGTCAGCGACACCGTGGACGCCATCTACAAGCTCGGTCCGCTGTTGTGGACGCACCGTCCGGAGCACACCGGATTCCTGGGCCTTCGGTTCGGCCTGGGCACGTCACCCTCCCGGGTCCTGTTGGAGGAACCGCCAAGCAACGACACCGAGGCGCAGTACGCGCAGGAGATCCAGGACTGCCTAAAGCAGTTCCGCGACATCGAGGGCGTTCCCGTCGTATCCCAGCTGCGCACCTCCGGGTCCCTGGGCGTTGCCGGTGCCCGCGGCCTGGTGGACGACGTCGCCCGGGGCATGGTGCTGCAGCTCGCGGGCCTCCACTCGCCCGCGGAAGTTGTCATCGCGGCCATCACGTCCGCGCAGTCCCGGGAACGCTGGAACTGGCTGCAATGGCTGCCGCACGTGGGTTCGGGGCACAGCCCCCTTGCCGGCGACCACCTGGCCGCCGGTTCGGCCGGCGGCTCCTCGCTGCTGGCCCGGCTCGAGGACCTGCTCGATGCCAGGGAGGCCGCGGCGAAGCGCTCCGGGCCGGACCTCCGCCCCGGGCTGGACCCGGCCAAGCACGACGTGGACCAGCCTGTGCTGCCCGCGGTCCTGGTGATCGTGGAAGACGACGCGCCGGTGGACCGCGGCAGGCTCACCCGGCTCGCGGAGCGGGGACCGGACTCCGGTGTCCATGTGGTCTGGGTGGCCACCGACATCCAGTCGCTTCCCGCTGCCTGCCGGGACTTCATGGTGGTGGACGGGGAACACGGCACCACCACCGGGCAGGTCCGCCTTGGCAGGCACACGTACCCTGTCAGCTGCGAAAGCGTCGACGCCGAACTGGCCGCCCAACTTGCCCGGATGCTGGCCCCGGTCATGGATGTG
The DNA here is from genome assembly GCF_009741265.1 of Pseudarthrobacter sp. GA104. Taxonomy (GTDB): domain Bacteria; phylum Actinomycetota; class Actinomycetes; order Actinomycetales; family Micrococcaceae; genus Arthrobacter. Next base: position 746,809 of record NZ_WOWL01000001.1, on the reverse strand, counting down.
GGCAAACCCGTGAACGACGATTCCGACCTTCCACGGGCCGTCTCCTACGCCACGCTGATCGGCAAGGACTTCCTGGACAACCCCCAGGCCGTGGCCGAGCGCTGGACGGAAAACAACTCCGTGCACGCCAGCGCCGTGGCCAACCGGAAGGACAACGGCACCCTCCGGGCCCTGGTGGGTTCCAAAGGCATTGAACCCCTGTACCTGGACCTGAAGAACGAGGGCCCGCACGCCCTGGTGGGCGGCACCACGGGTGCCGGCAAGTCCGAATTCCTGCAGTCCTGGGTGATGGGCATGGCCGCCGCCTACAGCCCGGACCGGGTCAGTTTCCTGTTCGTGGACTACAAGGGCGGGGCCGCGTTCGCCGACTGCATCAACCTGCCCCACACCGTGGGGCTGGTCACCGACCTTTCGCCGCACCTGGTCCGGCGCGCCCTCACCTCGCTGCGCGCCGAACTCCACTACCGGGAGCACCTGCTGAACCGGAAGAAGGCCAAGGACCTGCTGGCCCTTCAGCGGGAAGCAGACCCGGACGCGCCGCCCTACCTGGTGATCGTCGTCGACGAATTCGCCGCGCTGGCCAACGAGGTACCCGAATTCGTTGACGGAGTGGTGGACGTTGCAGCCCGCGGGCGCTCGCTGGGCCTGCACCTCATCCTGGCCACCCAGCGCCCGGCCGGCGTCATCAAGGACAGCCTCCGCGCCAACACCAACCTCAGGGTGGCCCTGCGGATGGCTGATGAGGACGACGCCACGGACATCCTCGGCGTTCCCGATGCCGCCTACTTCGATCCGGCCATCCCCGGCCGCGGTGCAGCAAAGACCGGCCCGGGACGGATCCAGGGCTTCCAGACCGGCTACGCCGGCGGATGGACCACGGAGAAACCGCAGCGGCCCCAGATCGACGTCGTGGAAATGGCCTTCGGCTCCGGCCCGGCCTGGGAGGCCCCGGCTACGGAGAAACCGGAAGCGGCCGGGCCCGCCGGCCCCAACGACATCGCCAGGATGACCTCCACCATCGTCCGCGCAGCGGATGCCCTGTCCATCAACGCCCCCCGCAAGCCGTGGCTGGACGAACTCGCCAAGACTTACGACTTCTCCAGGCTGCCCAACCCCCGTACCGACGAACAGCTGCTCCTCGGCGTGGCCGACGACCCTTCCCGCCAGGCGCAGCCCACTGTGTTCTACGAGCCGGACAAGGACGGCAACATGGCCATCTACGGCACCGGCGGTTCGGGGAAGTCGGCCGCGCTGCGCGGCATCGCGATAGCGGCCGCGGTGACGCCCCGCGGCGGGCCGGTCCACGTGTACGGGATCGACTGCGGCTCCTCCGGGCTGAGCATGCTGGAGGAGCTTCCGCACGTGGGCGAGGTCATTAACGGCGACGACGTTGAACGGGTGGGGCGGCTGCTGCGCCTGCTGGGGGACATCGCCGAGCAGCGGTCGGCCCGGTTTGCCGAGGTGCGCGCGTCCACCATTGTCGAGTACCGCAAGCTGGCCGGCAGGCCTGATGAAAAGCGCATCTTTGTACTGGTGGACGGCATGTCCGCGTTCCGGGAAGCCTACGAACACAGCAGGCTGTCCGGGCTGTGGGACATCTTCCTGCAGCTGGCGACGGACGGGCGCACCCTGGGCATCCACCTTGTGGTGACCGGAGACCGGCCCAACGCCGTGCCCGCCTCGCTGCTCGCTTCCATCCAGCGCCGCCTGGTGCTCCGACTGTCCTCCGAGGACGACTACATTTCCATGGACGTGCCCCGGGACGTCCTCACCGCCGCCTCGCCGCCCGGGCGGGGACTCCTGGACGGGCTGGAAGTCCAGCTGGCAGTCCTTGGCGGCAACTCCAACCTGGCGCTGCAGGCACGTGAGGTGCACAAGCTCAGCGAAGCCATGCTCCGCCAGGGGCTGGATGCCGCACCCGGCATCGAAAGGCTTCCGGACCAGGTGGACCTGGATGTCCTCCCGTCCGGCAGCACCGGAGTTCCGGTCATTGGCGTCGACGATGAAACGCTGCGGCCGGCCGAGATCATGGCGCGGGGCCCGCTGCTCCTGGCAGGCCCGCCAGGGGCGGGCCGCACCGTGGCGCTGGTGACGCTGGCCTACGCCCTGCGGCGGTCCAACCCGGACACCGAGCTGATCTACCTGGCAGCCCGACGTTCCGCCGTCGCCTCCCTGCCTATCTGGAACCGCTCCGTGGTGGGAGCGGACGATCTCGCTGCGGTTGTGGAGGACCTGGTTGAACATTCGTCCGGAAACCCCGGCTCCCTGGCCATCTTCATTGAGGGCCTGACCGAGTTCACGGATACCCTGGCCGAATCGGGCGTGGCGCAGCTGGTGACCGCGTCCATCAAAGCCGACCAGTGGGTGGTGGGGGAATCCGAAACCTCCACCTGGTCCTCGGCCTGGTCCCTCGCGCAGCCATTCAAATCCGGCCGGCGCGGACTGTTGCTGAACCCGGGGGACATCGAAGGCGACAGCCTGCTCAACACCTCCCTGGGCCGGGTCAGCCCGGACTTCATCCCGGGCCGCGGCTACGTGGTGGGACGCGGCAAGGCACGGAAAATCCAGGTAGCGCTGCCCCCGGAAAGCAGGGACTGACGCACGTGCCACACGGTACGCCGCAGGTCCCGGTGATTTGGAGCTGATTTGCGGCGCCAGGCGAGGGTGTAGAAGACTACCGGGGACACCAGAAAGCCGCAGCGGGGGGGACTGCGCGCATCGAAAGGTAGCAAATGTTCCCGTCCCTACCAGTATTCCGCGCTGCCTCGGCGACGGCATCGGCCGCTGTCCTGGCCAGCACCCTGTGTCTCCTCCCGGCCAGCCCGGCGACCGCAGACTCCCCGGAACCCGCACCGGCGTCCACAACGTCTCCTGGCCTGTGCCTCGTGTTCTGCGCGCCAGAGCCTGCGGACAATCCGAATCCCGCGGACCCCACCCGGACCCAGAAGCCCAAGGAACCCGAAAGCCCGCCCGTTCCGCCGGCCGATCCAGCGCCGGCCCCTCCGGGTCAGCCCGCCCCTTCGGTCGCGCCTCCGGCCGAACCTGAGCCCTTGCAGGCAGCCCCGTCTGCGGAACCCGAAGGATCAGCCACCCCTTCGGCCACGGCAACGGGACCCGCGGCGTCCCCACCGCCCACAGGCGCATCAAGCGGTCAGGACTGGAATACGCCCGTCACCAGGTCCGCCAAGGCCACGCGGGTTGCGGCAGTCGCGCCCGACGGGGATTCCGGTGGCGGCCCCGCCCTCCTGCCAGTCATTGCCGGCATCTTACTGCTGGCCGCCGCCGCAGCATCCTTCGCCTGGTGGGGCAGGAACCGCCTCCGGTCGCACTGATCAGGGCCCCGCTCACCTGCCTTGATGGCAAGATAGGTCTGTGAGTACAGGACCAGGCCCCGCAGAAATGACCGCCACCCGCACCACGGAACCCGTTGAGCCGAACGCCGTCCCCAGCGAATCCGTCCGCGAGGAGTACGAGAACCTGGTGGACCTGGTCAGGAAGTACCGGTTCGCGTACTACCAGGAAGACGCCCCGCTGGTTTCGGATGCTGAATTCGACGAGCTCTTCCGCCGGCTGGAGGAAATTGAGGCGCTCCACCCCGAACTCGTGGCCAACGATTCGCCCACCCAGGAGGTGGGCGGGGAAGTTTCCGCAGCCTTCGCCGCCGTGCAGCACCTCCAGCGGATGTACAGCCTCGAGGACGTTTTCTCCCTCGAGGAGCTGGAGGCCTGGCTGAAAAAAGCCGACGCCGGCATCGCCAAGCTCGGCGACGGGACACCGGCCGCGGCCTGGCTGACGGAACTCAAGATCGACGGCCTCGCGGTCAACCTGCTCTACCGCGACGGGAAGCTGGTGCGTGCCGCCACCCGGGGCGATGGAACCACCGGCGAGGACATCACCCACAACGTACTGACCATCAAGGAAATCCCGCAGGAGCTCCGGGGCGGGGGGTTTCCGGCAGAAATGGAAGTCCGGGGCGAGGTGTTCATCCCCTCCAAGGAATTCGCCGAGTTCAACGAGGCGCTGATCGAAGCGGGCAAGGCACCCCTGGCCAACCCCCGCAACGCCGCTGCAGGCTCGCTCCGGCAGAAGGACCCGGCAGAAACAGCCAAGCGCCCCCTGAAGATGTTCGTCCACGGCATCGGTGCACGCGAGGGCCTTGAGGCCCGCAGCCAGTCCGAGACCTATGACCTGCTGAAGGAGTGGGGCCTTCCCGTCAGCCCCTACTCCGAGGTGCTGGGGAGCCTGGACGAGGTCCTGGAATTCATCAAACGGTACGGGGACAAACGCCACAAGCTGCTGCACGAGATCGACGGCATCGTCATCAAGGTCGATGACTTCGCCACCCAGCGGGCCCTCGGCTACACCACCCGGGTGCCGCGGTGGGCCGTCGCCTACAAATACCCGCCGGAGGAGGTGCACACCAAGCTGCTGGATATCCAGGTCAACGTGGGGCGCACGGGCCGCGTGACGCCCTTTGGCCTCATGGAGCCCGTCAAGGTGGCGGGCTCCACGGTGGAAATGGCCACCCTCCACAACCAGGAGGTGGTCAAGGCCAAGGGCGTGAAGATCGGCGACATCGTGATCCTGCGGAAGGCGGGCGACGTCATTCCGGAGATCGTGGGCCCCGTCCTTGCCCTCCGCGACCAGCAGGACCCGCCGGTCCGCGACTTCGTGATGCCCACCGAATGCCCCTCCTGCGGCACACCGTTGGCTCCGGCCAAGGAGGGGGACGTGGACATCCGCTGCCCCAACGCCAAATCGTGCCCGTCGCAGCTGCGGGAGCGGGTCTTCCACCTGGCCGGCCGCGGAGCCTTCGACATCGAGGCCCTCGGCTGGGAGGCTGCCATAGCACTGACCCAGCCGGCCGAACCCGAGGTTCCGCCGCTTACCTCGGAAGCTGCGCTGTTCGACCTCACCCCCGAAGACCTGGCCGGCGTCCGGATCCGGCGCGAGAAACGCTCCAAGGGCGTCCCCACCGGTGACTACGAACTGGTGCCGTACTTCTACAGCAAGGGCACGGCTAAGTCTCCGTCCAAGCCCACGGCCACCACCGAGAAACTGTTCAAGGAACTGGAGAAGGCCAAGGCCCAGCCACTGTGGCGGGTGCTGGTGGCCCTGTCCATCCGGCACGTGGGCCCGCGGGCCTCGCGTGCCTTGGCCGCGGCGTTCGGCAGCATGGACGCCATCCGGCAGGCGTCGGAGGAAGACCTGGCCCACGTTGACGGCGTGGGCCCCACCATTGCCGCAGCGCTGAAGGAATGGTTCGCGGAGGACTGGCACCAGGAGATCGTTGACCGCTGGGCGGCCGCCGGGGTCCGGATGGAGGACGAACGCGACGAGTCCATGCCGCGGACCCTGGAGGGACTGACCGTGGTGGTCACCGGTTCCCTGCCGAACTTCAGCCGCGACGAGGCCAAGGAAGCAATCCTGGTCAGGGGAGGCAAGGCAGCGGGTTCGGTGTCCAGGAACACCAGCTACCTGGTGGCCGGGGAAAGCGCCGGCACCAAACTGGACAAGGCCGAGCAGCTGGGCGTCCCCGTGCTGGACGAGGACGGCTTCCGCCGGCTCCTGGCCGGCGGCCCGGCAGCGCTGGCCACCAGACCGGAGGACAACGGAGCGGAACCGGTCGCGGAGGCGGCTGAGGCGGTCCCGGCCGACGCGGAGGCATCCCGATGACCAGCGCTACGGAACTGCTGGAGATCGCCAAGGCTGCAGCGGCGGCGGGCGCCCGGGTCCTGGCAGGCAGGAACGCCGGGGAACTCCAGGCCAGCAACAAGGGGGACGCCGGCGATTGGGTCACCTCGTTCGACGTCGCCGCCGAGCATGCGGTGCGGGACGTCATCTCTGCCGCACGGCCGGGGGACAGCATCACCGGTGAGGAACACGGAACCACCAGGCCGGACGTACCCACGGGCTACCGCTGGTCCATCGACCCGTTGGACGGAACCACCAACTTCATCCGCAACATCGTCTACTACGCCACCTCCGTTGCTGTGGCCGATGCCGACGGCGTCTGGCTGGCCGGCGTCGTCAACGCCCCGGCGCTGGGCCGCACCTACTACGCCGCCCGGGGCCACGGCGCCTGGCTTGAGGAAGGCGGCAGGGCCACCCGGCTGGACGGGCCCGTCCCCGGCCGGAAGGGGCAGATCCTGGCCACGGGCTTCAGCTACGATCCCGCCGTCCGCGCCGAGCAGGCCGCCTTCCTGGCCGAACTGCTGGACGGGTTCGCGGATGTCCGGCGGCTGGGCTCCGCGGCCCTGGACCTGTGCCTCGTTGCGGACGGCACCCACGACGCCTACGGTGAGCGCGGCCTCAACGAGCACGACTTCTCCGCGGGGGCACTGATCGCGGAAGAGGCCGGCTGCTGGGTCCGGCGTCCCCGCCTGGCCAGTCCGCTGGAGGGCGGGCCCGCCGATGCCGACCGGCTCGACGCCTGGACCTGCGCCGGCGGGCTCGAGCTCTCCGGCAAGTTTCCGCTCTGACTGATAGTTCGATCACGGAAACCGGGCTTTCGAGGAGCGTTATGGGGCAGTACCACTAGCATTGACGGGTGCAGCCCCAGATAACCGTCCGTCCCGCCGTCGCAACGGATTACGACGCCGTTGCCCGCATCACGCGTGATTCCTACCTCGCGGCGGGCTACTTCGAGGACGCCGACCACCCCTATATGCGCCAAGTCCAGGACGTTGCACTGCGGGCCGCAAACGCAACTATCTGGGTGGCCGAGCGGGACGGCAGGGTGGTTGGTTCGGTGACGCTGGCGCGCGCCGGGGAACCGTACGCGGACATCGCCCTTGATGACGAGCTGGAGTTCCGGATGCTGGTGGTGGACCCGGCCGTGCAGCGCACCGGCGCGGGAAAGGCCATGGTGGACGCCATCCTGGCCTACGCCAGGCAGTTGGACGGTATCCGGGCCGTCGCACTCACCACCGGGCAAACCTGGGAAAGCGCGCACGGCCTCTACCGCAAGACGGGCTTCTCCCGGGTGCCCGAGCGCGACTGGCTGGTCCCCGGAACCGACATAAAACTGCTGGTTTACCGGCTGGACCTGTAGCAGCCCTACAGTGGTGCCGACCCAATCCAGTATTGAAAGGCCCACCATGCGCAAAACCTTCGGCACCGGCTCCGTCTGGGAACAGACCCTCGGCTACTCACGCGCCGTCCAGGTGGACAACACCCTCTACATCTCCGCCACCGCGGCAAGCGGCGAAGACGGGATCGTGGGGGAGGACTTCTACACCCAGACCCAGTACATCCTGCAGAAACTCGGCAAGGTCCTGGCCGACGCCGGCTTCAGCTTCGAGGACGTCGTCCAGTCCAAGCTGTACCTGACCGACATCAGCAAGTGGGAGGAAGCCGGCCGCGCCCACGGCGAGGTGTTCGGCGAGATCCGCCCCACGCTGTCCCTGGTGCACGTCCTCCCGTTCCTGGACCCGAAGATGCTCGTGGAAATCGAGCTCGTTGCCCAGAAGAGCGCAAGCTAGCGCCCCGGCAGCCGGCTCAGGACGTTGCGGGCAGGCCGTAGCGGTGCTCAGGCCTGCCCGTCGTCCCGTACCGCAGCTGGATGTCCACGGCGCCGTCGTCCGCCAGGGCGGACAGGTACCGCTGGGCCGTGGCGCGCGACACGCCCACCCGGCCGGCCACCTCGGCCGCCGAGTACTGTTCCCCGGGCACCAGCGATTCCAGCACCGCGGCCTCCGTGGCTGAACGCGGTTTTGGCGACGCCGCGACGTCGCCCGGGATCAGGGCGCGCTTGGCACGCTCCACCGCGTCCTGGTCCAGCGCCCCGGGCTGGCCCAGCAGGCGCCGGTACCGGGCATAGGAGCGCAGCTGCCGGGACAGGGCCTCCGACGTGAACGGTTTCAGCAGGTAGCCCAAGGCTCCGCGGCGGAACGCGGTCCGGACGGAGGCGGCATCGGAGGCCGCGCTCAGCATGATGGTGTCCACGTCCAGCTGCTGGAGCAGGTCCAGGCCGGAGGCATCCGGCAGGTAGACGTCCAGCAGCACCAGGTCCGGCCGCAGGCTGTGGATGGACTGCAGGGCCAGCGACACAGTGCCCACCGGTGCCAGCGCCAGGAACCCCGCCACGGAATCCACGTAGGCAGCGTGAAGCTTTGCCACGTGGAAGTCGTCGTCAACGATCAGCACCCGAAAATCTTCAGGCATTGGTGTCCTTTCCGTTTGCTCCCGTGGTGTTCCTGCCGGCCCGGCCTGCGGTTGTCCGCGGCAGGGTGGCCATGAAGACTGCGCCGGGTCCACCCTTTGTGCCCGGATCCAGTATTTTGACGTCTCCGCCGCGGCGCCTCGCCAGCTGGCGTGCCAAAGCCAGTCCAAAACCGTGGCCGCCGCCGCGGCCGTTGCGGGGGCCGGGTCCGGACGCCGTGCTGAACCCTTCGGCGAAGAAGGCCTCCTGGTCCGTTTCCTCCGCCAGCCCGTCGCCTGAGTCGGCGACGACGATGTGCAGGGTGCCGCCGTCGTCGTCCGGCTCATCCAGCACCTCCAGCTCAACCCAGCGGTCCACCGACGTGCCGGCCACCGCAGCGTTGACCGCGTTGTCGATCAGGTTGCCCAGCACGGTGGTGACGTCCTGGGGCTCCGCCACCTGCCCGCGGACCAGGGTCTCCGGACCGATCCGCAGCGCCACGCCGCGCTCGTCCGCCTCCACGCCCTTGGCCCCCACGAACGCCTGCAGGTAGGGGTCCTGGAGCAGCTCCGCCTGGTCCACCGGGAACTTCAGCGGCCCGGTGGCCGCCAGCCGGGCCAGGTACTCGCGGGCCTGCTGGTGCTGGCCGATGCTCATGAAGCCGGCAATGGTATGCAGCTGGTTGGCGAACTCGTGGCGCTGGGCCCGCAACGCCGTGGACATGGTTCCCACGGCGTCCAGCTGCCTGGTGAGCTGCTGCAGTTCCGTGCGGTCCCGGAGCATCACCACCCAGCCCAGGTCCTCCCGCCGGTGCAGGGCCTTGCGCGCATTGGCCACCAGCACCCGCCCGCCCGCCACGAGCTCAAGTGCCTCCGGGCCGCCGGAACCGGTCCGGGTCAGGGATTTCAGCTGGTCCGGAACCGGCGCCTCCTCCCAGCGGCTTCCGGCCAGGTCCGGCAACCCCAGCAGCCGCTGTGCTGCAGAGTTGAATACGCTGATCCGGCCGTCGGCCGAAACGCCGATGACGCCGTCGTCCACGCCTTCGAGCACAGCCACCTGGTCGTGGACCAGCGTGCTGATCTCTTCAGGTTCCAGCCCCAGTGTGAGCCGCTGCAGCCGGCGGCGCAGCAGGAACGAACCCAGCACGCCCGCGAGCAGCGCGCCGGCCGCCGTGACGGCCACCGGGCCGATGTCGCGTGCCAGGCTCTGTCCCACGGTTTCCATGGAGTAGCCCACGCTGACCTCGCCCACCACGGTGGTGCCGTCCGGAGCGTAGACGGGAACCTTCGCCCCCGCGGAGGGCCCCAGCGTTCCAGTGTTCCGGGTGGTGACCTCCCGGCCTGCCAATGCCTCGGACGGATCGGTGCTGACCTTTTCACCGAGCCGCTCCGGGTCCGGGTGGGCCAGCCGGAGGCCGGTCTCATCGGTGATCACCACGAAGAGGGCGCCGGTCCGGGCGCGCGCAGCTTCGGCTGCCTCCATGAGCGGGCCGGCGGCCAGCTGCGACGGCGGGGGAGTGCCGGGCTGTTGGCTGATTGCCAGCACGTCCGCCCGCACCGAGGCGTCCGAGGCCAGTGTCCGCGCCAGGGTCAGCGCCTGGTTTTCAGCTTCGCTGCCCGCGCGGTCATAGGTCAGCCAGGCATGGACGGCTGCGCTGAACAGGACAACCAGGAGCACCACGGACAGTTGCAGCAGGAGCGTCTGGGTGGAGAACCGCAGCGGCGGCCGGGGCGCGGGACGCTGCATGATCCTCCTTGACTGGGCTGTGGCGGGTTTGAACGGCCGGGGCGGGGGCCACATACAGGCCGAACCGACGTGAGCACAATGAGCAAAATGCTCCCAATAAGCAGTATGCCAATCAATTGAGCCAAAGGCACTGCCGTGACGGCGGCCACCCTACAGTCTGTAGCACGCGTCACACCGCTGTGCCGCTGTTCACAAGAAGGAGCCGGCTGTGCTGGTATTACTTGGATTCGCCATGATCGCGGTATTCATGGTGCTGATCATGACGAAGAAGTTGACGCCAGTGCTGGCGTTGATCATTGTCCCCACTGTTTTCGGTCTTTTCGCCGGCGCCGGCCTGGGCATCGGCGACATGGTGATGGACTCCATGAAGTCCATGACCTCCACCGCGGCCCTGCTCATGTTCGCCATCATCTACTTCGGGCTGATGATCGACGTCGGGCTGTTCGATCCGCTGGTCCGGTTCATCCTCCGCAAGCTGGGCAATGACCCCGCCAAGGTTGTCCTGGGAACCGCCATCCTCGCCGCAGCTGTGTCCCTTGACGGCGACGGCTCCACCACCTTCATCCTCACCACCGCAGCCATGCTGCCGATCTACCTCCGGCTGAAGATGAGCCCCGTGGTCCTCACCTGCGTGGCGGGCCTGGCCAACGGCACCATGAACATCGTGCCGTGGGGCGGCCCCACCGCCCGCGCCGCAAGCGCACTGAAGATCGACGTCAACGACGTCTTCGTCCCCATGATCCCGTCCCTCCTTGCGGGCATCGCCGTGGTCATGGCCTTCGCCTGGGTCCTGGGACTGCAGGAGCGCAACCGCCTCCGCGCCACGGCGCCGGAAATCTGGGCTGTGCCTGAAACCGCTGAAGGGTTCGACGGCGGCACGCATCCTTCCGGCCCTGCCGGTTCGTCCGGAACCGGCCGCGGACGCAAGGGGACCAACCCCGGCGGAGCAGCCCCCGCCGTCGACGGTTCCGCCGGCTCCTCCGTGGCCGTCCTGGAACGCACCGAAAGTGCCGTGGACGCACAGGAGGCGCAGGACGCACAGGACGCCGGGCTGGCTGACACGGCCCTGGACCCCAACCGCTCCACGCTCCGGCCCAAACTGTTCTGGTTCAACCTGGCCCTCACGGTGGCCGTGATGGGCATGCTCATCGCCGATCTCGTGCCCCTGCCTTACGTCTTCATGGTGGGATCGGCCATTGCCCTGCTGGTGAACTTCCCCCGTGTCAAGGACCAGGCCACGCAGATCGTGGCCCACGCGCCGTCGATCGTTGCCGTGGTCAGCATGGTCATGGCCGCGGCCGTGCTCACCGGTGTCCTGACCGGTACCGGCATGGTTGAAGCGATGTCCGCGTGGCTGGTGCAGATCATCCCTTCCAGCATGGGCCCGCTGATGGCCGTGATCACCGGCGTCCTCAGCATTCCCATGACGTTCTTCATGAGCAACGACGCCTTCTACTTCGGCGTCCTGCCCGTGCTCAGCGAGACCGCAGGCCACTACGGAATCAGCGCCGCCGAAATGGCCCGGGCCTCCATCACCGGCCAGCCGTTCCACATGCAGAGCCCGCTGGTTCCCGCCATCCTGCTCCTGGTCTCGCTGGCGAAGGTGGACCTTGGCGACCACCACAAGAAAGTCCTCTGGCGCAGCGCCGTCGTGTCCCTGGTCATGCTGGGAATTGGCATGCTGACTGGAGCCATCGGAATCGGTTAGTCTGTAGCTGCCGTGCTGCCGCCATTCGTGGCGGGACCCGGCAAGAAGGTGCCCGTCTGACGCCCGCTGGGGGTCGTCAGACGGGCATCATCGTTTCCCCACTAGAATGGGTCGGAAATCAATTCAAACTTTGCAGGGGAGATCCATGGCTGCGATCAACCGTGACGACGTCGCGCACCTCGCGCGGCTCGCTCACATTGAGATGAGTGACCAAGAGCTGGACAGGATGGCCGGCGAACTCGCTGTCATCGTTGATTCGGTCAAATCCGTCAGTCAGGCCGCCGGCGACGACGTCCCGGCCACCTCACACCCCATTCCGCTGAGCAACGTGTTCCGCGAAGACGTTGTGGGCCACACCTTCACGGCGGAGCAGGCACTCTCCGGGGCGCCGGACTCCGACGACAACCGTTTCAAGGTCCCGGCAATCCTGGATGAGGCATAAACCCATGACTGACACGAACAAACTCATCCGCCTCTCCGCCGCCGAGCTCGCCGAAAAGCTGGCCGCCGGCGAGGTCACCTCCGTGGAGGTCACCCAGGCGTACCTGGACCGGATCGCGGAGGTGGACGGCGGCGAACGCGGCGTCAACGCGTTCCTCCACGTCAATGCAGAGGAAGCGCTCGCCGTCGCCGCCGAGGTGGACGCCATCCGCGCCGCCGGCGGTGCGGAGGCCGAAGCGCTGCATGTCCTCGCGGGCGTGCCCATCGCCGTGAAGGACCTCATCGTCACCATCGGCCAGCCCACCACCGCGGGATCCAGGATCCTCGAAGGCTGGCACAGCCCGTACGACGCCACCGTCGTCGAGCGCCTGCGCGCCGCGAAGATGCCCATCCTGGGCAAGACCAACCTGGACGAGTTCGCCATGGGCTCCTCCACCGAGCACTCCGCCTACGGCCCCACCCGCAACCCCTGGGACCTGGACCGCATCCCCGGCGGGTCCGGCGGCGGGTCCGCTGCCGCCGTCGCCGCCTTTGAGGCGCCCCTCGCCCTCGGCACCGATACCGGCGGGTCCATCCGCCAGCCCGGCGCCGTCACCGGCACCGTGGGCGTGAAGCCCACGTACGGCAGCGTCTCGCGCTACGGGGCCATCGCCATGGCGTCCTCGCTGGACCAGATCGGGCCGGTTTCCCGGACCGTCCTGGACTCCGCGCTCCTGCACCAGGTCATCGGCGGACACGATCCCCGCGACTCCACCTCGTTGCCGGACCCGCTCGCCGACCTCGTCGCCGCTGCCAGGACCGGCAACGTTGAAGGCCTGCGGATCGGCATCATCAAGGAGCTGCACGGCGAGGGCTACCAGGCCGGCGTCGAAAACCGCTTCAATGACGCCCTGGAACTCCTCAAGGAGGCCGGCGCGCAGATCGTTGAGGTTTCGTGCCCCAACTTCCAGTACGCCCTGGGCGCCTACTACCTGATCATGCCCTCCGAAGCGTCCTCCAACCTCGCCAAGTTCGACGGCGTCCGGTACGGCCTGCGCGTCCTCCCCGAAGAGGGCCCCATGACCATCGAACGCGTCATGGGTGCCACCCGCGCCGCCGGTTTCGGCGATGAGGTGAAGCGCCGCATCATCCTGGGCACCTACGCCCTGTCCGCCGGCTACTACGACGCCTACTACGGCTCGGCGCAGAAGGTCCGGACCCTGGTGCAGCGCGACTTCGAGGCAGCGTTCACGGTGGCGGACGTGCTGATCTCGCCCACCGCCCCCACCACGGCCTTCCGCCTCGGCGAGAAGCTGGACGACCCCCTGGCCATGTACCTCAACGATGTCGCCACCATCCCGGCCAACCTGGCCGGCGTTCCCGGGCTCTCCCTGCCGGGCGGCCTGGCGGACGAGGACGGGCTGCCCGTGGGCATACAGCTGCTGGCCCCTGCCCGCGAGGACGCCCGCCTGTACCGGGTGGGCGCCGTCCTGGAATCGCTGCTCGAGGCGAAATGGGGCGGTCCGCTGCTGGCCCAGGCCCCGGCGTTGGCCGCCTCGGGGGCCGGGCCTGTCGAAACCCTTGTTGGAAGCCAGGAGGCAAAATAATGAACAATGAAGCAATCCTGAGCTTCGAAGAGGCCATGGAGAAGTACGATCCCGTCCTGGGGTTCGAGGTCCACGTTGAACTCAACACCAAGACCAAGATGTTCTCCTCCGCCCCGAACGTTTTCGGCGACGAGCCCAACACCAACGTCAACGAGGTGGACCTTGGCTTGCCGGGCGTCCTGCCGGTGGTCAACAAAACGGCGGTGGAATCCTCCATCAAGATCGGCCTTGCCCTGAACTGCAAGATCGCCGAGAGCTGCCGGTTTGCCCGGAAGAACTACTTCTACCCGGACACCCCCAAGAACTTCCAGACGTCCCAGTACGACGAGCCCATCGCGTACGACGGCTACCTGGACGTCGAGCTCTCGGACGGCACCGTGTTCCGCGTGGAAATCGAGCGCGCGCACATGGAGGAGGACGCCGGAAAGCTGACCCACATGGGCGGGGCCACCGGCCGCATCCACGGGGCCGATTTCTCCCTGGTGGACTACAACCGCGCCGGCGTTCCGCTGGTGGAGATCGTCACCAAGCCCATCGAGGGCGCCGGCTCCCGCGCACCGGAGCTGGCGAAGGCCTATGTGGCGGCAGTCCGCGAGATCGTCAAGAACCTGGGCGTGTCCGACGCGAAGATGGAACGCGGCAACGTCCGCTGCGACGCCAACGTGTCGCTGCGCCCGCACGGCCGCGAAAGGTTCGGCATCCGGTCCGAAACGAAGAACGTGAACTCGCTGCGCGCCGTCGAACACGCCGTCCGCTACGAGATCCAGCGCCACGCCGCCGTCCTGGACGCCGGCAACCCCGTGGTGCAGGAAACCCGCCACTGGCACGAGGACACCCGCACCACCACCTCGGGCCGGCCCAAGTCCGATGCCGACGACTACCGCTACTTCCCGGAACCGGACCTGGTTCCCGTGGTGGCTTCCCGCGAATGGGTTGAGGAACTCCGGGCCACCCTGCCCGAGCCGCCGGCCGCCCGCCGCAAGCGCCTCCAGGCCGACTGGGGCTACTCGGACCTGGAGTTCCGCGACGTGGTCAACGCCGGCGTCATGGACGAGATCGAGGAAACCATCGCCGCCGGGGCCTCGGCCTCCGTGGCCCGCAAATGGTGGATGGGCGAGATCGTGGGCCGGGCCAAGAACGCTGACGTGGACCCGGGCCAGCTAGGCGTGCAGCCCGCCACCATCGTGGAGCTTGCCCGCATGGTGGAGGAAGGCAAGATCAACAACAAGATGGCCTCGGAGGTGCTGGACGGTGTCCTCGCCGGCGAAGGCTCCCCGGCGGAGATCGTGGAGACGCGCGGCCTGGCCGTTGTTTCCGACGACGGGCCCCTGCTTGAGGCCATCGACGCCGCCCTGGCCGCGCAGCCCGACGTCGCGGACAAGATCCGCGGCGGCAAGGTCCAGGCCATCGGCGCGATCGTGGGCGGCGTCATGAAGGCCACCCGCGGCCAGGCCGACGCAGCCCGGGTCCGCGAGCTGATCCTGGAGAAGCTGGGCGTCACCGCCTAACCTCCTCCCATCCCAACCGGGTAGCGCGAAGTGTCGTTTTGAACGCTCATAACGACACTTGGCGCTACCCGGTTTTTCTTTAAGTACTCAGGTGCGTGCGCCGCGAAAGTACTTATGTTCACTGGCTGGACGCGGTCCTACACTGAAGCGCAGGACACCGGTGCGGGGAACAAACGGGCCGGTGCCGCCGGAGATGCTGTGTGGGAGGAATGGACATGTCCGTCAGGGATCCGCTGAAGATTCGCAAGGGCCTGCTCGCCGGAGCCGTGGCACTGACCTTGACGGGGGCCGGGGTGGCCTTTGCCTGGGCCGCCGACTCGCCGCAGCCCTCCCCGTCGCAGTCGGCGCCGGGGCAGGAGAACCGGCCGGCCAAACCGGACAAATCCCAGCGCCCGCAGCACCTGCACAGCGAGGGCGTGGTTAAGAAAGCGGACGGCACCTTTCAAACCGTCCTGGAACAGCGCGGCACGGTGGAGTCCGTCAGCGACACCTCGATCACCGTCAAGAGCGAGGACGGCTACTCGCAGACCTACGCGGTCAACGCGGAGACGAAGATCAAGCAGGTACCTGCCCCCGCCGCCGACGGCTCGTCGGCAACGCCCGACGGCGGCAAACGGCTTAAGCCAACGGACGGAACCATCGCGGACATCGCCGCCGGCGACACGGTCCGGATCTCCGGCGTCAGGAATGGGGACCAGGCCATGGCAGAGCGGATTGTTGAAGGTGCCGGTGAGGGTCCGGGACTCGGGCTGGGTCGGGGCCACGACAAGGGCCACGGCCACGAAAAAGGCCACGGTAAACGCCATGCAAAGTAGGTAGCAGCAAGTGTCGTTTTGACCCCTCAAAACGACACTTAGTGCTACCTAGTTGGGTCAGCCCTGCTCCACCAGCCCGGCCATGATCTCCTGCAGCGCCTCGGAGACGATCGTGACCGAACGGCGCTTCAGGTTCTCCGGCCGGGCCAAAAGGTCGATCCGGCGCCGGGTGCTGATACCGGCCAGCGGCCGGAGCACGATGTCCGGATTGAGCACCGGTCCGGCGGTATACCTCGGGAGCAGGCCCACCACGCCGCCGGCAGCAACCAGGGCCGCCACCGTGGAGTAGTCGTTGATCCGGTGGACGATGTTCGGCTCACGGCTGGAAACGGCGGCGACGGCGGACAGCACGTCGGCAGGAGAGTATCCGCTGTGGCTGGTCACCCAGGCCTCGCCGCCGACGTCGTCTGCCGTCACCGCAGCCTTGGCCGCGAGGGGATGCCCGGCCGGCAACGCCACGTCCAGCGGTTCGTGCGCCAGTGGTATCACGGTGACCCGCTCGGCCGGCCACCGCGGGCTGTGGTCCATCCTGTGGGCGAGCACCAGGTCATAGCGTGCGGTCAGGGCGGGAAAGTCCTGCTGGGCCACGTCCTCGTCCGAGAGTTCTATGCGCGGCTGGCCCGGGGCGTCAAGGATCCGCGCCAGCGGGGCGAACACCGCCTGGCCGGCACTGTGGAACCCGCAGAGGGTCACCCGTCCGGCGGAAGAGCCGTGATAGTTGCCGATGGCGTCCCGTGCGTCGGCCATGGCACTGACGACGGCGGCCCCGGCGTCGGCCAGCACCTGGCCTGCCTCGGTGAGGACCAGGTTGCGGCCCTCCTTGCGGGTGAGGGGAACGTCGATCTTCCGCTGCAGCAGCGCCAGTTGCTGGGACACGGCTGACGGGGTGACCATGAGGGTGTCGGCCACGGCCTTGACGCTTCCCAAGGCGCCTAGTTCCCGGAGGATTTCAAGCTGGTGGATCTCCATCCCGCCAGTCTACGCATTAGGAAAGCTGCATCGTCGATTGAGAATTTCGCTGTTGTGCTAAAGCTTTCTCCTCGCTCTAATGGGGAAGGCAGGACATGCCAAGGACAGACAAAGAGTGAGGAAGCCGATGAAGGCTTTGTACAAGGCCGGCCCACAGGCCGGCTTCGAACTGGTGGAGCGCCCCGAACCCGAGGCAGGCCCCGCGGACGTGAAGATCCGGGTCATGACCACCGGGATCTGCGGCACGGACCTGCACATCCAGTCCTGGGACTCCTGGGCACAGGGGATCATTGAAGCCCCCCTCATCCCGGGCCATGAGTTCTACGGTGAAGTGGTGGAAATCGGCGAGGACGTCCGCGACGTCAAGGTGGGTGACCGGGTCTCCGGCGAAGGCCATGTTGTCTGCGGGATCTGCCGGAACTGCCGGGCAGGCAGGCGCCAAATGTGCATCCACACCGTGAGTGTAGGTGTGCAGCGGGACGGCGCTTTCGCGGAGTATGTGGTGATCCCGGAAACCAATGTCTGGGTCCACACCGACCCCTCGGTCACCCCGGAGCTGGGCGCCATCTTCGACCCCTTCGGCAATGCAACGCACACTGCCCTGAGCTTCCCGCTCGTGGGCGAGGACGTGCTCATCACCGGCGCCGGACCCATCGGCCTGATGGCCATCGCCGTCGCCCGCCACGCCGGCGCCCGCAAGATCGCCATCACCGACGTGTCCCGGCCCCGCCTGGACCTCGCGCGCCGGCTGGGTGCCGACCTGGCCATCGACGTCTCCACCACCCGTGTCCGGGATGCCCAGCGCAGCCTGGGCATGCGGGAGGGCTTTGACATCGGAATGGAAATGTCCGGCCACCCCGGCGCACTGCCCGAGATGATCGACAACATGAACCACGGCGGCCGGATCGCCATGCTGGGGCTGCCCAGCCAGGACATCATCATCGACTGGGGCAAGGTGGTCACCCACATGCTCACGCTCAAAGGCATCTACGGCCGCGAAATGTATGAGACCTGGTACGCCATGAGCGCCATGCTCAGCTCCAACCCCGTGCTGCACGCCGGAATTTCCGCCGTCGTCACTGACACCCTGCCTGCCGGCCAATGGGAAAAAGGCTTCGACCTTGCCCGCAGCGGCACAGGTGGCAAAGTTGTCCTCGACTGGACCCAACTCTAAGGAACGCCATGTACACCTCGATCAAGGACCAGCTGAGCACCGAGCTGGAGGACATCCGCAGCGCGGGCCTCTTCAAGACCGAACGCAGCATCAGGTCCCCGCAGTCCAGCCACATCACGGCCGGACGGATTGGGCAGCAGGGAGCGGATGTGCTCAACTTCTGCGCCAACAACTACCTCGGCCTGGCGGACCATCCGGAGATCATCCGCGCGGCCAAGGACGCCATGGATGAGCGCGGCTTCGGCATGGCCAGCGTGCGGTTCATCTGCGGCACCCAGGACCTGCACCTGGCACTTGAATCCCGCGTCTCCCGGTTCCTCGGCACTGAGGACACCATCCTGTTCTCCAGCTGCTTCGACGCCAACGGCGGGGTGTTCGAGTCCCTGTTCGGGCCGGAGGATGCCATCATCTCCGATGCCCTGAACCACGCGTCCATCATCGACGGCATCCGCCTCTGCAAGGCGCGCCGCTACCGCTACGCCAACCAGGACATGGCCGACCTGGAGGCCAAGCTTGTGGAGGCGTCCACGCAGGACCAGCCCGCCCGCCGCAAGATCATCGTCACGGACGGGGTCTTTTCCATGGACGGGTTCCTGGCCCCGCTTGAGGCCATCTGCGACCTTGCCGAGAAGTACGACGCCATGGTGATGGTTGACGACTCGCACGCCGTCGGCTTCATGGGGCCAACCGGTGCCGGCACGCCGGAACATGCAGGCGTTTCGCACCGCGTCGACATCTACACCGGCACGTTCGGCAAGGCACTGGGCGGAGCATCCGGGGGCTATGTGTCCGGCCGCGCGGAAGTGGTGGCGATGCTCCGGCAGAAGGCCCGCCCGTACCTCTTCTCCAACTCGGTGGCCCCCGCAATCGTCGCCGCCACCATCAAGGCCCTGGACCTGGTGGAGAACTCGGCGGACCTGCGGCGCACGCTCTTCGAAAACGCCGCCCTGTTCCGCCGCCGGATGACGGAGGAGGGCTTCGACCTCCTGCCCGGCGAACATGCCATTGTTCCGGTCATGTTCGGCGACGCCGTGATGGCTGCCAAGGTTGCCGACCGGATGCTGCAGCATGGCGTCTTTGTCACCGCATTCAGCTTTCCGGTGGTTCCGCGGGGTGCCGCGCGGATCCGGGTGCAGCTTTCAGCTGCGCACTCAGCGGACGACGTCGAAGCCTGCGTGCGTGCCTTCGTCGCCAGCCGGGCGGAAGTGGCAGGCTAAGACAGGAAGCGCCGGCACCGACTCTGCGAGGATGGAGAAATGGCAGCACATTACGATGTCCTGATCGTGGGCGGCGGCATTGCCGGACTGTCCCTGGCGTCCGCGCTGGCGGGCAGTTGCAGCGTGGCGCTGGTGGAGGCCGAGCAGGAGCTGGCGTACCACACGTCCTCCCGCTCGGCCCGCCAGTTCATCCCCAGCTACGGCCCGCCGGTTGTCCAGGCACTGACCGTCCGGACTCTTGAGCTGCTTGCCGCCCGCGATGCGCAATTGCCTGAACCCATACTGACGCCGCGCAGCTTCATGCTGATCGGCTCCGAGGAAGCAGTGGCTTCTGAAGCGAGCGGACTCATGCGGTCCATCACCCCCGCTGAGGCTCTGGAGCTTTGCCCGGCACTGGTCCCCGGCACATTCCAGGCCGCCGGACTGGATGAAGGGTCCTTCGGCTGTGATGCGCCACGGCTCCTGGAGGACCACCGGCAGCGCGCTGCGGCGGCCGGAGCGGACATCATCACGGGCGCCAGGGTGCACACCGCCCAGCGCCTCGGCTCCGGCTGGCAGGTGGGGGCCGGGACGGAGGGCTTCCAGGCGGGCGTCCTGGTCAACGCCGCCGGCGCCTGGGCGGACGAACTCGCCGTCATCAGCGGCGTGGAGAAGCTGGGGCTGCAGCCGTACCGGCGCACCGCGGCGATTGCCGCCGTCGAACATCCCCTGCCTGAACGCTGCCCAATGGTGGCTGCAGCGGACAGCACGTTCTATTTCCGCCGGGACGGCGACGACGTCCTCATCTCGCCGTCTGAATCGGAGCCGAGCGGACCGGAGGACGCCCGTCCCCGGCCGGGGGACATTGAGCGGCTGGTGGGCAGGCTGAACCAGGTGACAACCCTCGGAATCAAGGACATCCGCCGGGCGTGGACAGGATTGCGGACGGAAGCGGCCGACGGCGTCCCCGTGGCGGGGTTCGACGCCGAAGCTCCGGGCTTCTACTGGCTGGCCGGCCAGGGCGGCTACGGTTTCCAGACCTCTTCGGCCATGGCTGAGCTCGCGGCCGCCCAGATCCTGGCCGGCCAGGGCGGTGCGGCTGCCGCAGCCGGCACGGATGGTCCGGCATCCCGGACAGCGCAGGCACTGGCGGCCACCCGCTGGTCTGTCCGACGCTGAAGAATGGCTGTATGAGTACGCTGATCACCAATATTGCCGAGCTGATGACACAGGACCTGGAGCACCGGGTCCTGAAGGATGCAGCAGTGGTGGTCGAGGGCGAGCGGATCTCCTGGATCGGTGCCGCAGCCGATGCTCCGGCCGCGGACGACGCCGTTGATGCCGGCGGCCGGGCCCTGCTTCCCGGCTGGGTGGATTCCCATACCCATCTGCTGTTTGCCGGTGACCGGACGGCAGAGTTCGAGGCGCGGATGGCGGGGGAGTCCTACTCGGCCGGCGGGATTGCGGTGACCATGAAGGCCACCCGTGCCACCTCCGACTTCGACCTCACCCGCCTGGCGCTGGGCCGCGTGGCCGAGGCTGTCTCGCAGGGGACCACCTACCTTGAGACGAAGACCGGCTACGGCCTCGACGTCGAACACGAGGCCCGGAGTGCCCGCATCGCCTCCACTGTGGCGGACCAAGCCACGTACCTTGGGGCGCACCTGGTGCCTTCCGGGCAGGACCCGGAAGCCTACACGGACCTGGTCTGCGGCCCCATGCTCACCGCCGTCCGGCCCTACGTGCAGTGGGCCGATGTCTTCTGCGAGGAAGGGGCGTTCACGGCCGGGCAGTCCCGCCGGGTCCTGGAGGCCTGCCGTGACGCCGGGCTGGGGCTGCGGGTCCACGGAAACCAGCTCGGTGAAGGCCCGGGCGTGCAGCTCGCGGTTGAGTTCGAAGCCGCCAGCGTGGACCACGTGAACTACCTCGCGGACAAGGATGTGGACGCACTGGCCGGAACCTGGGCCGGCTGGGATGCCGGCAGCGGAACGGGGCCGCGCGGAACCGTGGCGACATGCCTGCCTGCCTGCGACCTCTCCACGCGCCAGCCGCTTGCGCCCGCGCGGGTGCTGCTGGACAGTGGCATCCAGGTGGCGCTCGCCTCCAACTGCAATCCGGGCACGTCCTACACAAGCTCGATGGCATTCTGCGTCACCACCGCGGTGCTGCAGATGCGGCTCAGCGTCCATGAAGCCGTCCGTGCTGCGACGTACGGCGGCGCCCTGGCCCTCCATAGGGACAAAGGCAACGACGCGGACGGCGAGCGTGCGGTGGGCTCGATCGCCGTCGGACACCGTGCGGACCTGCACCTGCTGAATGCGCCCTCGGCCACCCACCTTGCCTACCGGCCGGGCATGCCCCTGACGTACGCTGTATGGCGGGCCGGCCGGCGGGAACGGTAGCTCGTGGCCGCTTAAATGACGTTATCTGATCATTAGGGTTCTGTTATGATCAAGAAACGTCATCATAGCCGGTGGCGGGAGCTTTTGGAGGCCTTGCATGACCCGCACCGACCGTTTGACGGCAATCCTTGACCTCCTGGCCAAGTCCGGCCAGGTGGAGGTCGACGAGATCGTGAGTACCCTGAATGTCTCGCCTGCCACCGCGCGGCGGGACCTCGATAGTCTCGCTAAGCGCCGGCTGCTCACCAGGACCCGCGGCGGTGCCACCACGGGAGCCCTCGCCTATGACCTGCCGGGCCGGTACAACCGTGACGACCATGCCGAGGCCAAGGAACAGATTGCCCAGGCCGCGTCCGCGCTGATTGCACCCGGGGCCGTGATCGGCCTCTGCGGCGGCACCACCAGCACCGCCCTGGCGCAGATCCTGGCCACCCGCGAGGACCTCAACGCGCCGTCCAACCAGCCCACCCTGACGGTGGTGACCAACGCCATCAACATCGCCGGGCAGTTGGCGGTCCGGCCCAACATCAAGGTGATGGTCACCGGGGGAATCCTCAACCCGCGCTCCTACGAACTGGTGGGGCCGTACACGGACATCATCATGCAGAAGGTGGTGCTGGACATTGCCTTCATCGGCGTCAACGGCATCGATCCCGAAGTGGGGCCCACCAACACAGGGGAGGGCGAAGCTTCGGTCAACGCCCTGCTCGCCAGCAGGGCACGCGTCTCCTACGTGCTGGCTGACTCGTCCAAAGTGGGCGTGCGCGCCTTCGCAACCATGGACGGGTACAACTTCACCCGGCTGATCACCGATGCCGGAATTTCCGCCCGGGACAAGGCGGCATTCGAGGCCAACGGCACGGAAGTGATCGTCGCCGGCAGCTGAGGCACGGGGCCTGTGCGGCTTCCGGCCATGTGGCGCGGGCAGGACAGCGAGGGGTACAGGACACTGACGGGTAATCAGCCCGGATCCAGAAACTGAAGGCAAGATGGGAACATGCTGGTTCCCTCCCGCCGCCGACTGCGGCTCGAAGTCTGGATTGTCCTGGGCCTGTCCTTGGGGCAGTCTGCCGTGTACTCGGTGGTGCAGCTGCTGGACAAGATGACCCGCGCGCCGCTGGCGGAAGGCACCTCCACACTCAACCGCTCCCAGAGCACGCGCGAATACTTTGACCTCACGTACCAGCTGTTGGACATACTCTTCGCCCTGGTGCCCGTGATGCTGGTGATCTACTTCCTCAGCGACCAGCGGCAGGCCGCATCCGGCGACGGCACCAGCCCTCGTTCAGCCTTCCAGAAGCTGGGTTTCAACTTCGCACGCCCGGGCGCGGACCTGCTCCAGGGCCTGGGGCTGGCGGCACTGATCGGCATCCCGTCCCTTGGCCTGTACGCCGCCGGCAGGGCGCTGGGAATCACCACGGCCATTATTCCCAGCGCGCTGGATGCGTACTGGTGGACGGTGCCGGTGCTGATTCTGTCCGCGATGCGCCACGCCGTGGTGGAGGAAGTCATCGTGGTGGGGTACCTGTTGAACCGCTTTGGAAAGTTCGGCTGGAGCATCCCGCTGTCCATCCTGGCGAGCTCGCTGCTGCGCGGCAGTTACCACCTGTACCAGGGGTTCGGGCCCTTTATCGGGAACTTTGTCATGGGCGTTCTTTTCGCGTGGCTGTACACCCGGACGCGGCGGGTGATGCCCCTGGTGATCGCCCATGCCCTGCTGGATATCGTCGCTTTTGTAGGCTTCAGCCTCTTCGGCAAGGCCGTGGGGTTGGGCTAGGTGCCTGGGCACACTAGATCCAGGACAAGCACGACGACGGCGGCACGCGGTCAGGCGGGCGGCACGCGTTCAGGCGCGTGGGGCGTGCAGGAGCCGCTCCAGGGCTTCTTCTCCCGGGGAGAGGCCGATGTATGCAAAGTCCGGCGGCCTGCCGGTCACGGACCCTGCCCCGCCTGAGACGGACTTTACTTGATGGGGCCAGTGGGGTGGTTCCCAGTCCTGGTGTTCGCTTGTGTAGTGGCGGCCAGCGGGTGAGGTCCAGCCGGGTGGTTCGGTTTTTGTTGCCGGGGTGGGTTTCCAGCCGCTGGTGTGGCGGAGTTTGTGGTGTTTCGGGCAAGGCTGTCCCAGGTTCGAGACTCCTGTGGTGCCGCCGTTGTGCCAGGCGAGGAGGTGGTCGGCTTCGTTGTCGAGGGAGTGGTTGTTGCAGCCGGGGAAGGGGCATCTGCCGTCCCGCAGCCTGAGCCAGTTCCGCATGGCCTTGGTCACCCGGTAGCTGGTGCGGCCGATTTCCAGCGGCGCCCCGTCCCGCGGGTCCACGAGGACGCGGTGGAACGAATCCGCCCCGGTCGCGACGAGGTCCCGGGCCATGGAGGGCGGGATGGGTCCGTACCCGTCCAGCATGGCCGGTTCCTCGGTGAGTCCCAGCAGGGAGAACACCGGCACGGTGACCAGTACCTCGGCCCGGACTGGCGCTTGGTTTGGACCGGTTCCCTCGCCGCCGTCGCCGGCACCGGGTGCACCGGTAACGCCGCTGGTGTTGCCGCTGTTGAGGAGCCCTTCGGCGAAACTATCCGCCCGGAGCTGGGTGAGGGTGCGGTGCTCGTTCGGCCCCTGCATGGTCCGGGAGAGCGCGGTGAGCTTGTTCCAGAGGGCCGTGGCCTGGTGGGCGGGCAGGTAGGCGGAGAGCCAGGCCATCCCGTCCTGGTCGGGCCGGTATTCGACCCGCCGGTCCGAAACCCCTTGGGCGTGGCGTTTTTCGATGGAGTCGGCGTGGTGGCGTTCGCGCCAGGTGCGCGCCTTGGCCCGGAACCTATACGCGGGGACCTCCCCGATCGGGGCAGCCGTGGCTGGTTTTGGTGTGTCCGGGTCCAGGAAGTGGGCTTCCAGGGCGGCGGCGCCGGCGGGGTCAAGGGTGGCGGCCTCGTCCACCATGACGGTGGCGTGCTGCCAGGAGATGGTGCCGTTGTGCAGGGCTGCGAGGGTCCGGGGCAGGGAGGTGGTCAGGGCGTGGGAGCGGGCCAGCAGGGCGCCGGCTGCCCGGTCACCGATGGCCATGACACAGCTGATCTCGGCGGCGATAGCCCTTTCAAGCGCCTGCACGGCCGCGTCCGGCGGGGCGGCCGCCCGTGCTGTTTCGGCGTAAGTCCCTGCTGTTTTGGCCACCAATCCAGCAATTCTGGCCTGGACCCCGGCGGCCCCGGCAAGGATGTCCAGGCACCCGTCGGCCAGCCCGGCCAGCGGATCAGCAGCGGAAAACGGCTCCGAACCGCACCCGTCCGCCTCGGCAATGAGCACGGCAAGAGCGGCATTCATGTCCGCAAACGCCTTCGCCACCGCCGCTTTCCCCATACCAACATCATCGCGGGAGGGTACGACATTATTGGGGCCGGGTTTCTGCTTCGGAAATGGATTCGGCCGCCATCGGCAGGTGACGCCGTTGTCACCTGCTGATGGCGGCCGAAGACGAGGAGGGCACGGGGCCCACACCGTGCCGGGCTTGCCGGCACGGTAACCAAGGTAAGGGTCAGATTGTGACGGCCCCGTTGCCGGTCTCGAAAGTTACCGAGAGGATCCCGGGGGTTCCGTGCGGAGCCACCCACTCCACAGCGACGTCCTCCAGCGGCTTCTCGACGGGTTCGCCCAGCCACTCCGTAACCCGGGCTGCGGAACCGGCAATGGTGAGGCAGCTCATCTTGACGTTGCTCTCGTAGGCGTTGGACGGGTGCAGGGACGGATCCCCCTCCCACTTGAGCATGTAGGGAACCTGGGGGTCGGCAATCAGGCCCAGGATGCCAATCTGCTTCCAGACCAATTCGCGGCCATCGGGGAACTTGCGGTTTCCGTTGACGGCGGAGCGGCCCAGCCGCTCCTCGAAGGGAGCCAGGTCGTCCACCTCGACGCACCAGCCCATCCAGCCGCCGCCTGCGGCAGACCGTGCACGCACAGCCTGCCCGAAAGGGGCCTTGTCGGAAGCGGGGTGGTCCAGGACCTCCACCACCTCGACGTATTTGTGCCCCGCGAGCGGGATGATCATATTCCGGGTTCCGAACCGCGGGTGCACCCCGCCCTTCACTGCCTCAACGCCGAGGGCAGAGGAAATACGTTCGGTGGTGGCAGCCAGGCCATCGTGTTCACAGGCGTAAGAGACGTGATCCATGCGCATGCCAACATCTTGGCACTTTGTGATCGGCCTCTCAGCTAAGGGTACCCTTACCAGGATTTTCCATCCGGGACCCCTGATTTCAACCTATTCCCGGGCGGAGATCAGGGGGACTATGTTCGTCACAATCCTGTCCCGCGCCGGTTTCATGTTCCTACACTGGGCTCAGGTCATGAGTGCCAGCGCCAAGCCCCGGCTCGCTGGCCGGCAACCCTCCATCCGCGGTGGGGTGCCCCGGATGAGGACCTGGCTGTCCGGCAACGGCCGGATGGCAAGCGCGGCCCGCGGTGCCTACAGCATGCCGGGCCCATGTCAGAGGAGCCTTAGTTGTCCAACGGATGGTCTTTTGAAACCCGCCAGATCCACGCAGGACAGGAGCCGGACAGTGCCACCGGCGCCCGTGCACTCCCTATCTACCAGACCACGTCCTTCGTATTCCCAAGCGCGGAAAGCGCCGCCAACCGTTTTGCCCTCGCTGAACTGGCGCCGATCTACACCCGCATCGGTAATCCCACCCAGGATGCCGTGGAACAGCGGATCGCCAGCCTTGAGGGCGGATTGGGAGCACTCCTGCTGAGTTCAGGACAGGCAGCAGAGACTTTCGCTGTCCTCAATATCGCCGAGGCGGGGGACCATATCGTTGCCAGCCCCAGCCTGTACGGCGGGACTTACAACCTGTTCGCACACACCCTGAAGAAGTTCGGCATTTCCGTGACCTTCGTGGCGGACCCGGACAACCTGGACCAGTGGCGTGACGCGGTCCAGCCAAACACCAAGCTCTTCTTCGCCGAAGTGGTGTCCAACCCCCGCCAGGACGTCCTGGACATCGAGGGCGTGTCAGGCATCGCCCATGATGCCGGCGTGCCCCTGATCGTGGACAACACCCTGTCCACCCCGTACCTGATCCGGCCGCTGGAATGGGGAGCGGACATCGTTGTCCATTCCGCAACCAAATACCTGGGCGGCCACGGATCCGCGATTGCCGGGGTGATCGTGGACTCCGGCAAGTTCGACTTCGGCAAGGACCCTGCGAGGTTCCCGGGCTTCAACACCCCGGACCCCACCTACAACGGGCTGGTGTACGCCCGGGACCTCGGCAAGGACGGTGCCCTGGGCGCCAACCTGTCCTATATCCTCAAGGCCCGCGTCCAGCTGCTCCGGGACCTGGGCTCCGCAGTCTCCCCGTTCAACGCGTTCCTGATCGCCCAGGGCCTGGAAACGCTGAGCCTGCGGGTGGAACGCCATGTTGCCAACGCCACGGAAGTGGCGCGCTGGCTGGAAGGAAGGGACGACGTCGAATCCGTCGCCTACGCGGGGCTGCCCTCCAGCCCGTGGTACGAGCGGGGCCGCAAGTACGGGCCCAAGGGCACGGGCGCGATTGTCTCCTTCAACCTGGCTGGCGGGGCCGAGGCCGGCAAGCGCTTCGTTGACGCGCTGGAGCTGCACTCCCACGTGGCAAACATCGGCGACGTCCGCTCCCTTGTCATCCACCCGGCGTCGACCACCCACAGCCAGCTTTCCCCGGAGCAGCAGGCCGTCGCCGGCGTGACTCCCGGCCTGGTCCGGTTGTCGGTGGGAATCGAACACATCGATGACATCCTGGCGGACCTCGAAGCGGGCTTTCGGGCAGCAAAGGACGCGACCGGGGCCTAGCCGGACGCACAAATAACCCGAGACGGCGGCACGCCGGGGAAGTCACAACCAGTCACACTCTTGGCAGCAGACGGGGGCTGTTTCGTACACTCGTACCAGGTCATGAGTGCCAGTGACAGCCCCGGCTTGCTGGCCGGCAACCCTCCTTCCGCGGTGGGGTGCCCCGGGTGAAGACCTGGCCTGCCGGTCATTCGACGGCGGGCAAGCGCGTAGAAGAGGTCTTGCCATGACGGTTACCGTCACCCGAACCACCGTCCCCGAGCACGGAATTGTCCGCTATGCCTCCATTGGGGGGCTGGAACTTGAAGCCGGGGGATACCTCCCGGACGTCACGCTGGCCTACGAAACCTGGGGCACGCTCAACGCCGATGCCAGCAATGCCATCCTGATCGAGCACGCCCTGACCGGCAGCACCCACGTGACCCGCGGCGACACGGACGAAGAAGGCTGGTGGGAACAGCTGGCCGGTCCCGGCGCTCCCGTGGACACGGACAAGTTCTTCGTGGTGTCCGTCAACATCGTGGGCGGCTGCTACGGCTCCACGGGGCCGTCGTCGGCCGCCCCGGATGGAACCCCTTGGGGCTCCCGCTTCCCCCTGGTTACCCTGCGTGACAGTACGGTGGCGGAGGCCCGGCTGGCTGACCAGCTGGGCATCAACAGCTGGTTCGCGGTCCTGGGCGGATCCATGGGCGGCGCCCGCGCCCTTGAGTGGGCCGTGACCTACCCCGAGAGGGTGCAGCGCTGCGCCGTCATCTCGGTGGGCGCCGCGAGCACGGCAGAACAGATCGCCTTCGCGCAGGCCCAGACCCTGGCCATCCGGCAGGACCCCCACTTCAACGGCGGCGACTACTACGGCGGGCCCTGCCCCGAAGCCGGGCTGGCACTTGCCCGGCGCATCGCCCACATCACCTACCGGTCCGCCGCTGAACTGGAGGGCCGCTTCGGCCGGGAACCCCAGGCGCCGGAGTCGCCCCTGAAGGGCGAGGCGCTGGCCGCCCGCGGCCGTTACCAGGTGGAAAGCTACCTGGATCACCAGGGCAGCAAGCTCGTGAAGCGCTTCGACGCAAACAGCTATATCGCCCTCACCGAGGCGCTGATGAGCCATGACATCTGCCGGGACCGGGGGACCCTGACCGAGACCCTGGCGAGATCCACCGCCAGGTTCTTCGTGGCCGCCGTGGATTCGGACCGGCTGTATTTCCCGTCCCAGTCCCGCGAACTTGCCGCGGCCCTGCCGGGAGAAGTGGACGTGCATGTCATTGAGGCGCCGATCGGCCATGACGGCTTCCTGACGGAAATAGGCCAGCTGGGCCATCAGCTTCGGGTGCACCTCTCGGCCTAAGGCCGCCCTCGCAGGCACACTTTTGTGCATTTATGCAGATAGCCTCTGCATGATTCGCCGTTGAGCTTGGCGTTCAGGCGGACCATACTCGTTGGGACCCGGCGGTTCGTGGCCAAAATCACACGCCTCCGCCACAGACTGTCCCAGTGGTGTCGAAGAAGACGCCGAAGGAGTTCATCAATGAGTACGGAAAAGTCCGCCGCGCGGCGGCCCGAGGAAACCGACGTCAAGGCCACAGGCCTGAAGAAAGTCGTCACGGCCTCCATGGCCGGCACCGTGGTTGAGTGGTACGAGTTCTTTCTCTACGCCTCCGCCGCCACGCTGGTGTTCGGCAAGATGTTCTTTCCCAACTCCGGAACCGAGCTGGACGGCATCATCGCAGCCTTCGTCACCTACGCCGTCGGCTTCGTTGCCCGACCCATCGGCGGCATCGTCTTCGGCCACTTCGGCGACAAATTCGGCCGCAAGCAGTTGCTGCAGCTGAGCATCATCCTAGTGGGTGTTGCCACCTTCCTCATGGGCTGCCTGCCGACCTTTGCGCAGATCGGCTACTGGGCACCGGCGCTGCTGGTGTTCCTGCGCTTCGTCCAGGGCTTCGCGGTGGGCGGCGAATGGGGCGGCGCCGTGCTCCTCGTCGCCGAGCACAGCCCGAACAAGTCCCGCGGTTTCTGGTCAAGCTGGCCGCAGTCCGCTGTCCCCATGGGCAACCTGCTCGCCACCGCCGTGCTGTTCACCCTGTCCTCCACCCTCTCCCAGGAAGCCTTCCTCGGCTGGGGCTGGCGCGTAGCCTTCTGGCTCTCCGCAGTGATCGTGATCATCGGCTACTACATCCGCACCAAGGTCCAGGACGCTCCGATCTTCCTCGAGGCCCGCAAGGAAGTCACGGTCGAGAACAAGGGCTACGGTGTTGCCGAAGTCTTCCGTCGGTACCCGCGCGGCGTCTTCACCGCCATGGGCCTGCGCTTCGCGGAGAACATCCTCTACTACCTTGTGGTCACGTTCTCCATCACCTACCTGAAGGTGGTTGTGCAGACGGACACCTCCCGTATCCTGCTCCTCCTCCTGGTGGCGCACTTCATCCACTTCTGCTCAGTCCCGCTGGTGGGCAAGATGTCCGATGCACTGGGACGCCGCCCGGTGTACATGGCCGGTGCAATCCTCGCCGGAACCTGGGGCTTCTTCGCGTTCCCCATGATGGACACCGGCAATGACATGGTTATCCTGGCGGCCATCACCATCGGCCTGCTGTTCCACGCCCTCATGTACGCCGGGCAGCCGTCCATCATGGCGGAAATGTTCCCCACCCGGATGCGGTATTCGGGCGTTTCACTCGGCTACCAGGTGACCTCCATCGTGGCCGGCTCGCTGGCGCCCATCATCGCCAGCTCGCTGCTGGGCAGCTTCGGCTCGTCCGTTCCGGTGGCTTTCTACCTCCTGGGCGCCTGTGTGGTGACCGCTATTTCGGTGTACTTCCTCAAGGAAACCCGCGGCATCTCGCTTCATGATGTCGACGCCGCCGACGCCCAGGGCACCGCCGACCTTCTGGCCGCCGCCAAGAAGTAGGCACGGCCAAACGACAAACAGAGCAACCCGACTGCCCGGACCTGCGGCCACGCAGGCCCGGGCAGCTGCCTGTCCACCAACATAAAGTCAGGAACACCATGCGAGCAGCAGTCCTCTATTCCACAGTTCCTCCTGGCACCAGCTATGCCGACGCGCAGCCCCTGGCGGTGCAGGACCTCGACCGGCCCGAACCCCGGGCCGGTGAATTGGGCGTCACCATCACCTACTCAAGCCTGTGCCACTCGGACCTGTCCGTGGTGGACGGATCCCGCGTCAGGCCGCTTCCCATGGCGTTGGGGCATGAGGCTGTGGGACGGGTTGCCACGGTTGGTGAGGGCGTCACGGACGTTTCCCCCGGAGACCATGTGGTCCTCGTCTTCGTCCCCAGCTGCGGTGCCTGCCGTGCCTGCCGGGCGGGGCGGCCCGCGCTCTGCCACCGGGCCGCCGAGGTCAACGGCTCCGGTGACCTTTTGCACGGCGAGGCGCTGCTGCGCACGCCCGCGGGGGAGCGGATCAACCACCACCTGGGGGTTTCGGCTTTCGCCGATTACGCCGTGGTGGCGCGGGAGTCAGTGGTGGTCATCGCCGACGACGTCCCGGACACCGTGGCGGCGATGTTCGGTTGCGCCGTGCTCACCGGGATGGGAGCTGTCCTGAACACCGCGGCCGTCCAGCCGGGCCAGGCCGTGGCTGTTTTTGGCCTCGGAGCCGTGGGACTTTCGGCCGTCATGGCCGCGTCGCTCGCCGGAGCGTCCGCCGTGATCGCCATCGATCCCAACGTGGGCAAGCACGGGCTCGCCCTGAAATGCGGCGCAACCGCCGTGGGGACCCCCGACGACGCCCCTCGGCTGATTGCCGAAGCCACCGGTGACGGCGTGGACACCGCCGTCGAAGCCGTGGGATCAGCGCGGGTCATCGCATCGTGCCTGGAGCACGTGACGCGCGGCGGCGCCGTGGTCTCCGTAGGGCTGCCGCACCCCACCGCAGAATTGACGGTACCCGCGCTCCAGTTCGCGGGGGCGGGCAAGCGGCTGCTCGGTTCCTACATGGGCGACGCCGTGCCCGGCCGGGACATTCCCCTGTACCTCGAGTATTGGCGCGAGGGCAGGCTCCCCGTTGAGCTGCTGCACACCGACACCAGGCCACTGGCGGAGATCAACGAAGGCCTCGATGCGCTCGCCGCCGGGCAGGTGGTGAGGCGGCTTTTCCAGGCGTGAGGCCGGCCTGGCTGCCTTCAGGCCAGGCTGCCAACGGCCTAGGCTGCCAGCAGGTCCTGGCGTTCCGCCACCTCATGCTGAAGTGCACCGATCACGGCCTGCACCCGGGCGGACCGCAGCGATTCCGGCCGGGCCACCGCCCAGATGGGGACCTGGCGCTGGAACGCTTCGGGGAGCACCGGAACGAACTCCGGGTTGTGCGCCACCATGAAGTTCGGAAGCAGCCCGATGCCTGCGCCGCGGCGCACCGCCTCAACCTGGGCAAAGATACTCGTGGCCTGGAAGCTGGACTTCGGCATCGGCAGCTGCGAGGACCGGTGGCCCAGTTCGGCAACCTGGAGGGCCGACTCGACGTAGGAGACGAAGCCGTGCTGCCCCACGCCGTCGGGCGTCTCCGGCAGGCCGCGCGCGGCCGCGTAGGCGGGGCTGGCGTAGAGCCTGAGGAAGTAGTTGGTCAGGAAGATGGCCTGGGCGTTGCTTACGTCGGTGCGGCCCACCACCACCTCCAGGTCCACACCGGAGCGGTTCTGGCTGACCTTGCGCGTGGCGCTCAGCATCTCCACATCCAGCATCGGGTGCCGCTGCTGGAGCCGGACCAGCGCTGGCGTGACGAATTCGGCGCCGAAACCGTCGGAGGTGCTGATGCGCACCATGCCGGACAGGGCATCCCGGTCCTGGCCCGTGACGGCGGCCAGCGACCCCAGTGTTTCCTCAATGGCTTCCGCCGCGGCGACGGCCGAAGCCCCGAGTTCCGTCAGCTCCCAGCCGTGCGGGCTGCGCTCCAGGGTCCGGCCGCCCAACTGCTTGTCCAGGGCGAGGATCCGGCGCGAGATGGTGGTGTGCGTGGTGCCCAGCGTTTCAGCGACGGCGTTGAAACGCCCCAGCCGGGCTACGGTCAAGAGAATCAGCAGGTCGTCCGGACTTGGAAGCCGCGCCACCGCGTGCCTTTCGTTCGTGTGCATCAGTGCACATACCATCTGTGATTTTTCCCCTTGATTGCACTGTAGCAGGGTGTGATGGTGGACACGGACCTCCCGGCCGCCTTCGGCCGGATGCACAGCAAAGGAGCTTATGCCATGGCAGTTGTCGGTTGGATCGGGTTGGGAAACATGGGCGGTTCCATGTCCGGAAACCTCGCAAAGGCGGGGCACGACGTTCGGGGGTTTGACCTCAACCCTGCGGCGCTTGCCGCAGCCGAGGCCGGCGGGGTGAAGCCGGTGGGGAGCATCGCCGAGGCCGTGGCCGGAGCGGACGTGGTGTTCACCATGCTTCCGAAGGGCGAGCACGCCAAGGCTGTCTACCTGGGCGGGGACGGGGTGCTGGCGCATGCCGACACCCGCACACTGCTGGTGGATTCCTCCACCATCGACATCGCCGCAGCGAAGGAACTGCACGACGCCGCTGCTGCCGCCGGCTTCCGCTTCGTGGACGCCCCTGTTTCGGGCGGGATGAGCGGCGCCAAGGCAGGGACGCTGACCTTTATGGTGGGCGGTGAACCGGGCGCCGTGGCCGACGCGACCACCTACATCGGACCGATGGCCGCCAACATCATCCCTACCGGGGGAGCCACCACCGGCCAGGCGGCCAAGATCTGCAACAACCTGATGCTCCTGATCAACCTGGCCTCCACGGCCGAGGGAGCCGTCCTGGCGGACCGGCTCGGCCTGGACAAGAAGGTGTTCTGGGACATCGCCTCCGTTTCCTCAGGGGACAGCTGGGCCCTGAGGACCTGGTACCCCGTTCCCGGCGTGGTCCCCACCGCGGCCTCCAACAACGATTTCGAACCGACGTTTACGGCCGAACTGGCGAACAAGGACATCGGCCTGGCCATCAGCGCTGCCGAGGACACCGGCACACCGCTCGAAATCGGCAAGCACGTCCAGCAGCTGTACCAGCGCCTCATTGATGCGGGCGAGTCCGGCAAGGACTGCTCCATGATCATCAAGCTCGTTGACGGCTCACTGGATTCAACAAAGTAGAAGAGAGACACCATGCAGACCATCCCGCATTACATCAACGGCAGCCTCGTCACCGATGCCGAGCGCTTCGGCCCCGTCTTCAACCCCGCCACCGGAGAGCAGGACAAGCAGGTGGCCCTGGCCTCCGCGGCCCGGGTGGAGGAAGCCATTGCCGCCGCCAAAGCCGCGCTGCCGGCATGGAGGGCAACGAGCCTCGCCAAGCGGACCAACATCTTCTTCCGCGTCCGCGAAATCCTGACCCAGCGGAAGCCGGAGCTGGCTGCCATCCTGACCAGCGAGCACGGCAAGGTACTCTCCGACGCCGAAGGGGAGATCTCCCGCGGCCTCGAGAACATCGAGTTCGCCACCGGGCTGTCCCACATGCTCAAGGGTGAACGCTCAGAGCAGGTGTCCAGCGGCGTGGACGTCCACTCGGTCCGGCAGCCCGTGGGCGTCGTTGCCTGCATCACCCCGTTCAATTTCCCGGCGATGGTCCCGCTCTGGATGATCGGCAGCGCCTTGGCCTGCGGCAACACAGTGCTCCTGAAGCCCAGCGAAAAGGATCCGTCGTCAGCCGTGTTCATCGCGGAGGCCTTCGCGGAGGCGGGCCTGCCTGCCGGCGTGCTGAACGTGGTCCAGGGCGACAAGGAGGCGGTGGACGTCCTGCTCGAGCACCCGGACGTCAAAGCCGTCAGCTTCGTGGGCTCAACGCCCATCGCGCAGTCGATCTACAAGCGCGCTGCGGACCATGGCAAGCGGGTCCAGGCCCTGGGCGGCGCCAAGAACCACATGGTGGTCCTGCCTGACGCTGACCTGGACATGGCGGCGGACGCGGCCATCTCGGCTGCCTACGGCTCCGCGGGTGAGCGCTGCATGGCGGTCAGCGTGCTCGTCGCCGTCGGCAATATCGCCGACGACCTCGTCGGGGCCATCAAAACCCGGATGGCCACCCTGAAGATCGGTCCGGGCACCGATCCAGCTTCG
Organism: Pseudarthrobacter sp. GA104; assembly: GCF_009741265.1. Taxonomy (GTDB): domain Bacteria; phylum Actinomycetota; class Actinomycetes; order Actinomycetales; family Micrococcaceae; genus Arthrobacter. The sequence goes on along the minus strand of NZ_WOWL01000001.1, from coordinate 712,247 downwards.
CAGATGGGCCCGCTGATCACTGCAGAACACCGCGACAAAGTGGCGTCCTATGTGGCTGGCGCGGAAAACGAGGGCGCCACGGTGGTTGTTGACGGGCGCTCGCAGCAGTTCGATTCAAACGGGTTCTTCATCGGCGTCAGCCTGGTGGACCACGTGAAGCCGGGAATGAAGGTGTACGACGACGAAATCTTCGGCCCCGTCCTGTCCGTGGTCCGCGTGGACACCTACAGTGACGCAGTCCGCCTGGTCAACGACAACGAGTTCGGCAACGGGGTTGCCATCTTCACCCGCGACGGCGGCGCCGCGCGGCAATTCGAGTTCGACGTCGAGGCGGGCATGGTGGGCGTCAACGTGCCCATCCCGGTGCCGGTGGGCACTTTTTCCTTCGGCGGCTGGAAGAACTCGCTGTTCGGGGACACGCACATGTACGGGCCGGAGAGCATCCGGTTCTACACCAGGGGCAAAGTGGTCACCACGCGGTGGCCGGACCCCGCAACGTCGGTGATTGACCTGGGCTTCCCGCAGGTGGACTGAAACCAGCGGCACCCCGTAACAGCAACGCGGGGTCACTTCGCGCCCATCCGCTGCCGGATCTTGGGCCGGACGTGACCTCGCGTTGCTTTCCGTTCAGTTATCGGACCAGAACACCCGAGATCCGGCCTACACCAGTCCACCCGCTGCTTCACCCTCGTCGACTCCATGCCCCGCCAGCCCGGCGTAGTCGCCCGTACCGCCCTGCAGGCTAATGTGTCCGGAGTTCGTGGAGGTGCCATCGTCTGCAAAGGTGATGAAAACATGCTTCAAGGCATTGAACGTGCAGGTCCCGTCGTCGCAGGTGCAGACGGTTTTGATCAGGATCACCAGTTTCCCGGATGTGCCATTATCGGCGGCAAACGCTTCTGGCGAATTCCGGAACGTCCGCCCGCGCGGATCCGGTGCCGAGGGCGATAGCTCCGATGGTTAGCACTGCGACGGCCAATCTCCTGACGGCGGCCATGCTCCACGACCTTTCGAACCTTGTGCTTTTGGAAGGAATCCGGTTAGGGCATCCGTGCCGAATTCCGGGACGGATGCGGGCCCCAAAAACGGGGAACGGTCGCGTCAAGCTTCAGGGCCGAGACTTTAGGGCCCGGTATCCGCCTGGGGGAGGGGGCTGTTCATAGAATTTGGCCCCTGAAAGAGCAACGCGGGGTCACTTCATGCCCGACCGTAACGGGATATCGGGCATTAAGTGACCCCGCGCTGCTTTTGCGGGAAGGACTAGCCGTTCATGATTTCGCTGCGGCGGGTCATGTACTCCTCCATGGAAAGTTCCCCGTTGCTGTACTTTTCATCCAGTTCGGCAAGCTTGCGGGCGCGGTAGCCCTGCGGGGCAGACGGCGGCGGGGGAGTTGCGGGTGCTGCGGGCTGCTGCGGGGCTTCTGCGTGGGGGGCCTGCCGGTCGTGGCCCTGGTGCGGCTGCCCGTACGGCGGAAACTGCTGGTCCATGGGCGGGACCGGCTGTACGGGCGGCAGGGGCTGGCCGGGCGGGAGCGGCGCGGGCCGGCCAAGCTGGCGGAATCCGCCGCTGAAGTAGTCCTGCTGGGTGAAGCCGTCCCGGGGCTGCTTGCTCTGCGGGCCGTTGGAGCCGGGAAAGATTCCGCCGCCCGGGAACTGCTCGGGGTACCGTCCGGAGAAGCTTTGATCCTGGTTGCGGCGGGCCACGGACTTCCGGTACATCCGCATGGCCATCGGGATCAGGAATGACAAAATGATGATCCAGAAAAACAAGTTGCTCACGGTGCCGTGCCTCTCATGTGTGTCCTTCCAGCTTAGCCCCGTAGTGGATCCGGACGGCCGGGAGCGCGAGGAGGGCGGCGTACCGGTCCACGGCTTCCCGGACTGCCGCTGACAACACTGCCGCTGACAATGACGGCGCGGGGAATCACCGGAACCAGGGAGCCGGATATCCGGGTCGCACCCGTCCGGATGCAGCGTATGCCGCCAGGACCCCACCATCCGCCCGTCCAGCAAAACCACGTGCATGGGTTGGCCCTGGAAAAGGAAGGCCGGAGCGCCGCCGCCGATGTAATGCCGCGTGGCGGAGGAGCCCATGATGTATTCGTCGTTGCACTGGATCAGGTCGATCCGTGGCCCGGCTTCGGAGGCAAGCGACGGGTTCCCGCAGCATTTGGGCGTGAAGCGGCAGCCGCACTGCCGCGTCGGGTTCCATATCCCGGACGCCTGCCCGCGCTAGCGCCGGGCAGCCTCGGTGCTGCCCAGCGGGCCCTCGCCCGAACCCAACGGAACGCCCGGCCCGAAGACGGGGCCCGGCGTCGGCCGTTTCGCGGTAATGCCGTCACCGGAGGACTGGTTGCGCAGCCGCCGAAGCACCCACGGCACGAAGTACTGCCGGGCCCACACCAGGTCCCCCGAGCGCGCCTCGCGCCATGTGCGGGGCGGAAACGGCTTGGGCTGCAGTGGCTCCAGCGTGTGCTCCACGTTCAACGAGTCCAGCACCATGGCGGCGATGGTGTGGTGGCCCAGGGGGGAGAAGTGCAGCCGGTCCTGGTCCCACATCTGGGGATCGCTGAGCTGGCGGAGGGACCACATGTCCGCGATCACGGCGTCGTGCCTCGCGGCGACGGTCCGCAGGTTTTCGTTGTAGATGGCCACCTTGCTGCGGATCCTGCCGAGCACGGAAGTGCCGGTGTCCGGGCCATTGAAGAGCACCACTGTGGCGCCGCCCATGGCCAGGATCTGGACCACCGAGTCGAGCTTCTCGGCGAGGGTGTCGGGGTCTCCGCCCGGACGCAGCAGGTCATTGCCGCCCGCGGAGAGGGTGACAAGATCGGGCTTCAGCGCAAGGCACGGTGCGAGCTGCTGGTCCACGATCTGCTGCAGCAGCCGGCCGCGGACGGCCAGGTTTGCGTAGGCGAAGTCCGGCTTGGTGCGGCTGAGCTCCTCCGCCACCCTGTCTGCCCAGCCGCGGAACGCGCCCGGGCTCGACGGCTCGGGGTCTCCGATGCCCTCGGTGAAGGAATCGCCCATCGCCACGTAGCGGGTCCAGGGGTGGGATCCGGAATGCGCGGGCGGGGTCTGGATGGCACTTTCTTCAGTCACGGTCCCTATCCTGCCTTTCGCTTCACTGGCTACGCGAACGTAGGTTGTTACCACTAAGTAACTGGTAAGAATGGAAACCATGACTGAAGCTGAAGTATTTCCTGCCCCTGTCGTTTTGTGGTCCCATCCGGAGGACCAGCGCGACGGCAAGCCGCTGCTGGTGCTGCTGCACGGCTACGGAGCCAACGAGCAGGACCTGCTCAGCCTGGCCGACCTGCTGCCCGGCGACTTCGCGGTCGCCTCGATCCGGGCGCCCATCGCCATGGGCCCCGGGTTCACCTGGTTCCCGCTTACCGCGTCCATCGACTACTCGCTCGAGCGCGTCAAAGCCGCGTCCTCCTACGTGCTCGAGTGGATCGACGCCATCAGGGTGGGGCACCCGTCCGTGTCCCTGCTCGGCTTCTCCATGGGCATGGCCATGGCCACCACGCTCCTGCGGCAGCGGCCCACGGACTTCGCGGCCGTCGTCGGACTCTCAGGCTTCGTGGTGGACGCCGGCGACGATCCCAGCTTCCGGGATGACGAACTGGACGGGAGCATCCCGATGTTCTGGGGCCGTGACCAGCAGGATCCCGTGATCACCCCGGACAAAATCGACTTCACCATGGGATGGGTGCGCAAGCACGTCAAGCTCACCAAGGTGCTCTACACGGGCATGTGGCACGGGATCAACCAGCAGGAAATCGGGCACGTGGGCGAGTTCCTCACCCACGAGGTGCTGAAGAAGTAGGAAGTACGACGGCGGGCGGCGGGCCAGTGCCGCCCTGCGGCGTCAGGCCGCGGGCGCTACCACGCGCACGGTCTGCCCGTTCACCGTCACGGTGTCCCCGTTGTGCAGCTGCCGGCCGCGGCGGTCGTCGATCTCTCCATTGACCTTGACGAGCCCGTTCTTGATGAGCTCTGCCGCTTCCACCCCGTCCTCCACCAGGTTGGCGAGCTTCAGGAGCTGGCCGAGGCGGATCATGCTGTCGCGGATGGTGATCTCTTCAACATTGCTCATAGAAGCAATGATGCCTGACGTAAGGTGGATTCAATGACCCCCAGCCCCCGCCTGCCGCTGATCGCAGGCCTTCCCCTGGCGGTGGGCGCTGGCCTCGCCATTCCCGTCCAGGGCCGAATCAACGGGGCCCTCGGGGCCCGCCTCAACGACGGCATCGCCGCTGCAGTGGTGAGTTTCAGCACAGGCCTGGTGTTGATGGTCCTGATCTCGCTGATCCTGCCGCGCGGACGTGCCGGACTTGCCCGGATCCTGCCCGCGGTCCGCACCAGGGCCTTTCCGCGCGTGTATGTCCTGGCCGGCGGCATCGGCGCGCTCTTCGTCTTCGCCCAGTCCTTCACCGTGGGCATCCTTGGCGTTGCCCTGTTCACCGTCGCCACGGTCACCGGCCAGACAGTCAGCGGTCTGCTGGTGGACCGGCTGGGCATTGGGCCGGCGGGCAAGAAATCCGTCACGGGGATCCGGATCATTGGCTGCCTGCTGACCATCGCCGCAGTGGCCTGGGCCGTGTCGCCCCGCTTCACTGGATCGTCGGGGATGGCCTCCGCCGGCGCAGGACCGGACGGCGGCGCGGAGGCCCTCCTGGTTCCGCTCCTGCTGCCCGTGGCGGCAGGGTTCCTGATGAGCTTCCAGCAGGCCATGAACGGAACAGCCACCGTCCACTACGGGACGCCGATCGCTGCAACCCTGGTCAACTTCGTGGCCGGCTCCGCCGTGCTGTGGGCCGCGTACGCCATCAAAGTCTCGGTGGCCGGATGGGGCAACCCGCTGCCGCCGGACTGGTGGTACTACGCAGGCGGTCCCATGGGCTGCGTGTTCATCGGCCTGGGCGCGCTGCTGGTCCGCAGCCTGGGGGTCCTGGTTACCGGGCTGGGCATGATTGCCGGGCAGCTGCTCGGCTCGCTCGCCCTGGATGTTGTGCTGCCAACTCCGGGAACGGTCGTGGCGCCGGCCACGGTACTGGGCACCATCCTCACCCTCGCCGCCATCATCCTGGCCACCCTGCCGTGGCCGCGGGGCGCGCTGCGCAGGTAGCGGCCGGTAGGCTAGGGCACGCAGCTTTTTCGCTTTCCCTTCATCCGCCCCGCCCGGCAGCCAGAGGTATCCCACCGCTGGTTCCACCGGGCCAGCAAACCGCGGACCGCACCCAGCGGCCCTGTAGAAATTGGAGTTACCCCCATGGCAGCAAAATCCGTTCTCGACCAGGTCATTTCCCTCTCCAAGCGCAGGGGATTCGTGTTCCAGGCCGGTGAGATCTACGGAGGTTCGCGCTCTGCCTGGGACTACGGGCCCCTCGGCGCCGAACTGAAGGAAAACATCAAGCGCCAGTGGTGGCAGTCCATGGTCCGCGGCCGCGAGGACGTGGTGGGCCTGGACTCCTCCGTCATCCTGCCCCGCCAGGTGTGGGAAGCCTCCGGCCACGTGGAGGTCTTCTCCGACCCCTTGGTGGAGTGCCTCTCCTGCCACAAGCGCTACCGGGCCGACCACCTCGAGGAAGAGTACGAGGAAAAGAAGGGCCGCCCCGCCGAAAACGGCCTCAAGGACATCGCCTGCGCCAACTGCGGCACCCGCGGCCAGTGGACCGAACCGCAGGAATTCTCCGGCCTGCTCAAGACCTACCTCGGTCCCGTAGCCAGCGAAGAGGGCCTGCACTACCTGCGTCCGGAGACTGCGCAGGGGATTTTCGTGAACTTCAACAACGTCCTCACCACCTCGCGGAAGAAGCCGCCGTTCGGCATCGGCCAGATCGGCAAGTCCTTCCGCAACGAGATCACCCCGGGCAACTTCATCTTCCGCACCCGCGAGTTCGAGCAGATGGAGATGGAGTTCTTCGTCGAGCCCGGCACCGATGAGGAATGGCACAAGTACTGGATGAACGAGCGCATGGCCTGGTACACCGGCCTGGGCATCCGCGAGGAAAACCTGCGCTTCTTCGAGCACCCGCAGGAGAAGCTGAGCCACTACTCCAAGGGCACCACGGACATCGAATACCGCTTCGGTTTCCAGGGCTCCGAGTGGGGCGAGCTCGAAGGCATCGCCAACCGCACCGACTTCGACCTCTCCACGCATGCCAAGGCCTCCGGCACGGACCTGAGCTACTTCAACCAGGCCACCAATGAGCGCTACATCCCGTACGTGATCGAGCCCGCGGCCGGCCTGACCCGTTCCTTCATGGCCTTCCTGGTGGATGCCTACACCGAGGACGAGGCCCCCAACGCCAAGGGCGGCGTGGACGTCCGAACCGTCCTGAAGCTGGATCCGCGGCTGGCCCCGGTCAAGGCTGCCGTGCTGCCGCTGAGCCGCAACGAGGACCTGTCCCCGAAGGCCAAGGCCCTGGGCGCGCAGCTGCGCAAGAACTGGAACATCGACTTCGACGACGCCGGCGCCATTGGCCGCCGCTACCGCCGCCAGGATGAAATCGGCACCCCGTTCTGCATCACAGTGGACTTCGACACCCTGGAGGACCAGGCCGTGACCATCCGCGAGCGGGACACCATGAGCCAGGAACGCGTCTCCCTGGACAAGGTGGAGGGCTACCTGGCCGCACGCCTGATCGGCGCCTAGCCATGGCCATCGAATACCGCGAATGGCGGGAAGGTGACGACCTGGCCCTGCTGGAGATCTGGGGCGACCCGGAGACCCAGCAGGCCCGCCAGTTCCGGGGCGCGTTGACCCTGTCCTCCGACGGGGGCGGCGGCACGCCGTGGCGCCGCTGCATCGTTGCCGAGGACGTGATCGACGGCGTCGGCATCCCCGTGGCGGCGGGCGTGGTCTACGAGGCGTCGCTGCACCCTGAACGCCTCTGGGCCTACATCGAAGTGGCGCGCGACCACCGGCGCTCCGGCATCGGTGCCACCCTCCTGACGATGCTGCGCCGCGAAGCCGGCCAGTCGCCGTCGGGCGTGTCCAAACTCCGTGCCAAAGTGGAGCCGGGCACTCCGGGGGCCGCTTTTGCGGAGGCCTTCGAGCTGGCGCCCATCCAGCGTTCCCGGCTGGTGGTCATAGAGCCTGGCGCCCTGCGGCTTCCCGTGTTTCCTGCCAAGGACGACGGCGGCGGGCCATCGAACGATGAAAATGCGGGCTCCGACATCGTGATGGACCTGGCCACGGGTTCCGTGGAACTGACCGACGTCGTGGGCAGGTACTACACCGCCATCCACGGCTGGGATTCACCGGGCGTACTGTCAATGGGCCAGGTGCAGAAGCTCTTCCTGGACGACCTCACCGGCGCCCACGGCGCAATCGTGCTGCGGGCCGAGCCTGAATCGGCTTTCGGGGCAGGCGTTGCACCCAGCAGGAAGGGCAGGATCCGGGCCTTCGCCGTGAGCTACGCAGCGCCCGCCAACCCGGACGCGGCACCCGGCCAGGAAGCCGCCGGACCGGAAACGCCCACGGACGTTTTCGTCGGCCATGAACCCGCCCTCGCCGCGGATGATGCTGCAGAAGCGGTCCGCGACATGCTCGCGCTGATCGCGTACCAGCACCCGGTGATGCTGGAACTGGACGACTCCATGACTGCCCTCCGCGCCGCCGTCGAACCCCTGCTCGAAAGCGGCAAGGCGCGGCTGGCCGGGCCGGAAACCCTCATCGTCTCGGACTAAGCAGCCCGGCCGCAACTGAGTAGCGCCAAGTGTCGTTTTGACCGCCCAAAACGACACTTGGCGCTACTTACTTGGGCTACTTTCTGCGGAAAGTACGACGGCGGCGCGTCAGCACGTCTTCGGCGTCGAGTAGCTGCCGCTCGGGTTCAGTCGGGGCGCTGCCGCCCAGGTGCGCGGGCATCCACCAGGCGCCGGGTTCCGGCAGCAGTGGAAAATCGGCGATGCACTTCCCGATCCCTTCCTGGAGCCTGGCCCGGAGTTCCGCAGTGCCGGCGCCAGCATCGTCACCCGGCGCGAATACCAGCGGCTCACCCACGTGGATCCGGACCGGTGCGCGCCATGTCCTTTCGGCCGAGAAGCCGCGGCCGCGGGTGAGGATCCGGTGGGCACCCCAGACCGCAACGGGGATGACCGGAACGCCGGCTTCGGCCGCCATCCGGACTGCCCCGGTCCTGCACTCGCGCACGGTGAAGCTGCGGCTCACGCCCGCCTCCGGGAACACGCCAAGGTATTCGCCGGCGCGCAGCTTGGCCACCGCTGCGTCATAGGCGTCCGCCCGGCCGGTGTACCCGACCACCACGTGCCCGGCGGCGCTGATGGCGGGCCCGGCAAGCCAATGATCGGCTGCACCCTGGTGGACCAGGAACCGCAGCTCCCCGCGGGACCGTTCCCACAGCAGCAGTTCGGCGGCGGCAAAATCGACATAGCCGAAGTGCGTCACGGCGAAAACGGCGCCGCTGCCCGGAACCACAGACCTGGACGCCCCCGTCCGAGGGCCTGCAAGCGGCAGGTGCTCTGTTCCGCTGCTGATGATCCGGATCCGGAAGATCCGCCGAAGCAGCAGTCCGCAGCGGACGATGACGCGGTAGAAGAGGTCATTGGGTGGCGGGCTCCATGCCATCGAACGTCCTACAGGGTCACCTGGACGGCCGATTCCGGCAGCAGCCTGCTGTAATCCGCAGGCAGGGGAAGCTCAGTCCCGATGCTTTCGGAGAAGGCATTCATCACAAAGCCGGTCGTCAGCGTCTGCCACACCCTGATCTTGCGGAGCATGAAGTGGCCGGCACCCTTAAGGGCAACATACTGCATGCTGGCTGCCTCGGCAGAGGCACGCCGGGCGAACAGCAGGGACGCCGAGGCGCTGGTCCACCTGTCCGTGGTTCCGTGCACAATAAGAACCTTGCGGTTGGCCACCCCGGATGTGGGAGTTGCGGGGTTGAGCCAGGGGGCAAGGGCGACGACGGCCTCCACACTTGGGTGGTCCGCGGCGATCACAGCGGTGAGCCCGCCCATGGAATGGCCTACCAGGAACACAGGCACGTCCGGGTGCTGTTCCCGGATCTTGGCTAGTGCCCAGCGGGCGTCCTGCAGCGGAGACATGTCATGGCCATTCCAGCCGCGAACGCTGTTGCGGAGCGACCACACGGCCAGCCCGTGCTTCCGCCCGGCGCGGTGCAGGTGCCAGGCGAAGGGCACCATCCTTGCCGGACTCAGGTGCCTGGCCTCCACCGGCTCATGGCTCCGGGATTTGCCCCCGTGCAGGACCAGGGCAACTCCGCGGGTGGGCCCTGACGAATTCCGGACGCTGAGCACTGCCTGCCGCGCAGCGCCGGGTGCTTCGGCAGGACGGGATTCGCCGTTTTCCTCAGTACTGCTGCTGGCCATGCCTGGTACCTCCGAGTCCCCGATGATCCATTTATCAACCCTACGGCGCCGGAAGTAGAGTTCAATGTATGAGGTGCTACTGCTGATGGGGTCCGGTCACTCCCACGCTTCCACAGGCCATTCGGAGCCGACGCCGGCAGCGATGGCCGCCCGACGGAAAGCCAACCGCATCCTGGCGGCGGTGCTGATCCCGCTGACGCTGCTCACGCTGGCGGGAATGGCGATGCTCTGGCCCTCGGGCAGCAAAGAGGGCATTTCCCTGGCCAACCCCTACGCTGCCGCCCCCGGGGTCACTTTCGACACCGGAACCATCCAAAGCGTGGTGACGGAAAACTGCATGCAGGGCGCGTCGCAGCAGGGCCAAAGTCAGCAGGGCCAAAACCAGCAGGGTTCGGGCGACCAGGCCCAGGGCCGGCAATCCCAACAGGGATCGGACTGCACTTTCGCGTTCACGGAGCCGGACAAGGGCGGCAGCCCGGTCAAAGTGGTCATCAACCCGGACGTCGCGAAGTCCCATGGGGTGAAGCCCGGGGACCAGATCCGGTACCTGAACCTGTCCAACGCCCCGGGCGCCTCAGCGGCCCAGGGCTCGCCGGCCTTCATTTTTGTGGACTTCGTCCGGACCCTGCCCATCGTCCTGCTCGCACTGCTGTATGCGGCGGTGGTGATCGCCGTGGCCCGCTGGCGGGGCCTGCGTGCCCTGGTCGGGCTCGTCGGCGCCTACTTCGTGCTGGCCAGCTTTATGCTCCCGGGACTGGTGGAGGGGAAACCGCCGCTGCTGCTGGCCCTGGTTGGGTCCACGGTGATCATGATCGGCGTCCTGTACTTCGCCCACGGATTCTCGGCACGGACCTCCACTGCACTCCTGGGCACCATGTTCGGGCTGGGGATTACGGCGCTCCTGGCCGCCTGGGCCACGGGCGCCGCCAATCTCGCCGGGGTGGGCAGCCACGACGCCACTACCCTGGTGAACACCTCTGCCAATATCTCCATCTCCGGCGTCATCCTGTGCGGGCTCATCATCTCCGGGCTGGGTGTCCTCAACGACGTGACCATCACCCAGTCCTCCGCCGTCTGGGAACTCTATGAACTGGCGCCGGGGAGCAGTGCCCGGAAGCTGTTCACCTCAGCCATGCGGATCGGCCGCGACCACATCGCCTCCACGGTGTACACCATCGCCTTCGCGTACGCCGGCGCGGCCCTGCCCATCCTCATCATCGTGATGCTGTACGACCGCCCGCTCGCGGACACGCTCACCAGCGCGGAACTTTCAGAGGAAGTCATCCGGACCCTCGTCGGCTCCATCGGACTGGTGCTGGCCATCCCCGTCACCACGCTGATCGCGGTTCTGGTGGTCAAGGCCACCGGCGTCCGGGCCGGCGCAGAGGCCGCTGCCCCTGCCGTGGAATCGAAGAGGCCGGGCCGGACACCGGCGGACTCAGCCAACGGCAACGGCGGCCACACCATCGTGGACGACGTCGAGGACACAGGCGCCCTCGCAGCCGCCGCACTGGAGGGGCGCTCCAGGCGGTCGGCTGCAGGGGAGGACAGCGGGTTTCCCACCCGGCGGGGACGCCGGGCGGAACGGGGCTGACCGGTCCCACACGGGCACGGCCTCCCGATTTGCCCGGCTTTGCAACAATAGACAGGTGACTGTTGCAGCAACTACTCCTGCCCCCAAGCTGGAACTCCCGCCCCTGAAGCTGGGTCCCATTACCGTGGACACGCCGGTGATCCTGGCACCCATGGCCGGCATCACCAACTCAGCGTTCCGCCGTTTGTGCCGGGAGTACGGCGGCGGCATGTACGTGGCGGAAATGGTCACCTCCCGCGCTCTGGTGGAGCGGACGCCGGAGTCACTGCGGATCATTTCCCACGACGACGACGAAAAAGTCCGGTCCGTTCAGCTGTACGGCGTGGACCCGGTGACAGTAGGGGCCGCCGTACGCATGCTCGTCGAGGAGGACCGCGCCGACCATATCGACCTCAACTTCGGCTGCCCCGTTCCCAAAGTCACCCGCCGGGGCGGCGGCTCGGCCTTGCCCTGGAAGATCGACCTCTTTACTTCGATCGTGCAGACGGCCGTCAAGGAAGCCTCCAAGGGCAACGTCCCGCTGACCATTAAGATGCGCAAGGGCATCGATGACGACCATCTCACGTACCTCGACGCAGGCCGCATTGCGCGCGATGCCGGCGTTGCCGCCGTCGCCCTTCACGGCAGGACAGCCGCGCAGTTCTACTCCGGACAGGCCGACTGGTCCGCCATCGCCCGCCTCCGCGAGGCGCTTCCGGACATCCCGGTGCTGGGCAACGGCGATATCTGGTCCGCGGAGGACGCGGTCCGGATGGTCCGCGAAACCGGCGTTGACGGGGTGGTGGTGGGCCGCGGCTGCCAGGGCAGGCCCTGGCTTTTCGGGGACCTGCAGGCGGCGTTCGAGGGAAGCGACACCCGGCACAGGCCCAACCTGGGCCAGGTTGCGCAGGGCGTCTACCGGCACGCGGAACTGATGGTGGAGACTTTCGGCGACGAAGGCAAGGCGCTGCGGGAGATCCGGAAACATATTGCCTGGTACTTCAAGGGCTATGTGGTGGGTGGTGAACTCAGGACGCGGATGGCGCTGGTGAACAGCCTCGAAGAGCTGCGCGCCGCGCTGGATGAGCTGGACGTCGACTCGCCCTACCCGGGAGGCGACGCCGAAGGCCCGCGCGGCCGCGCCGGCTCACCCAAGAGGCCTGCGCTGCCGAAGGACTGGCTGGAGTCCCGTGCCCTCAACGCCGACCAGTCGCGGGATATCTCGGCGGCGGAACTGGATGTTTCCGGTGGCTGAAACGCGCACTGCCGCCCCCGTCCTGCCGGGCTACGACACCCATGACTCCGCCCGGTGGGTGGAGGAACCGCCCAAGAACGTCTATCGCTCGGATTTTGAGCGGGACCGCGCCCGCGTGCTGCATTCCTCGGCGCTCCGCCGGCTGGGTGCCAAGACCCAGGTGGTGGCCCCGGACACGGACGACTTCGTGCGGACGCGCCTCACGCACAGCCTGGAAGTGGCCCAGGTGGGACGCGAACTGGGCCGTGCGCTCGGCTGCGATCCGGATGTCGTGGACACTGCCTGCCTGAGCCACGACCTCGGCCATCCGCCGTTCGGCCACAACGGTGAGTCCGCGCTGAATGAAGTGGCCCACGCCATCGGCGGGTTCGAAGGCAACGCCCAGACCCTGCGGCTGCTGACCAGGCTGGAACCCAAGGTGCTGACCCCGGACGGCCAGCCCGCGGGGCTGAACCTCACCAGGGCCAGCCTCGACGCGGCCGCAAAGTACCCGTGGTCCGCGCTGGAAGCCCCGGTGATCCACGGCCAGCGGACCAGCAAGTTCGGCGCCTACGAGGACGACCTCCCCATCTTCAACTGGATCCGGGAGGGTGCCCCGGAGCGCCGGTCCTGCCTCGAAGCCCAGGTCATGGACCTCGCCGACGACATCTCCTATTCGGTGCACGACGTTGAGGACGCGATCGTGGCCGGGCATTTCCAGCTGCGCTGGATGGACAACCCGGACCACCGCGCCCGGGTGGTGGGGTACGCCAAGCAGTGGTACCTGCCGCACAACGACCCGGCCGCCATCGACGCCGCCCTGGCCCGGCTCGAGGCCACGGACGTCTGGGTCCGCGAGGCCGACGGCAGCCGGAAATCCATGGCTGCATTGAAGAACATGACCAGCCAGCTCATTGGCCGGTTCTGCCAAAGTGCCCTGGAAACCACCCGTGCCGTCTACGGCCCGGAGAACCTGACCCGGTACAGCGCCCAGCTGATGGTGCCGGACGAAACAGTGATGGAAATCGCCGTCATGAAGGGCCTGGCCACCACCTTCGTGATGACCACCGAGCACCGCCAGCCCATCTACGAGCGCCAGCGCGAGGTGCTCCACGCCCTGGTCACGGCGCTGAGCGCCACGGGCGACCGGCACCTGGAACCAATGTTTGCCGCCGATTGGCGGGATGCGGCCGACGACGGCGCCCGCCTTCGCGTGGTGATCGACCAGGTGGCGTCGCTGACCGACGGCTCCGCGCTCGCCATGTACGAACGCCTGGTGGGCAGCCTGCCGTCATTGTGGTGACCGGAATCAGGCGCGGAACTGGAAGGTCAGTGCCCGGGGCTAGGATGGCTCTGTGCCAGGGCTGATCAAACGCGAAGATATCGACGAAGTACGCCAGCGCACGGACATCAAGGAAGTGGTTGACGGCTACGTCACACTCAAGGGCGCCGGCCTGGGCACCTTCAAGGGCCTCTGTCCCTTCCACGACGAACGTTCCCCCTCCTTCACTGTCCGGCCGCAGGTGGGCCGCTACCACTGCTTCGGCTGCGGTGAAGACGGCGACGTCATCGCGTTTGTGCAGAAACAGGACCATAGCTCGTTCCAGGAGGCTGTTGAGAAGCTGGCCGCCCGGATCGGCTACGAGCTCCGGTACGAGGACGGCGGCACCGGCCCCAACCGGGAGGAAGTGGGCCGCCGGCAACGGCTGCTGGATGCCCACAAGATCGCGGACGAGTTCTTTCGCGCCCAGCTGCTGACCCCCGGGGCTGCGGAGGCGCGGACCTTCCTGCACAGCCGGGGCTTTGACCGGGCGGCAGCGGAACACTTCGGCGTGGGCTACGCCCCGCAGGGTTGGGACGCCCTGCTCAAGCACCTGCGCGGGCGTGGCTTCACGGACGCCGAGCTGAAGCTCACAGGCATGTTCTCCGCCGGGGGACCCGGAAACCAGCAGAGAATCTATGACCGTTTCCGCGGCCGCCTCATCTGGCCCATCAAGGACATCGCGGGGGACACCATCGGCTTCGGCGCGCGCAGGCTCTACGAGGACGACCAGGGCCCCAAGTACCTCAATACCCCGGAGACGACGCTCTACAAGAAATCCCAGGTGCTGTACGGGATCGACCTCGCCAAGCGCAGCATCGCCAAGGACCGCCAGTTGGTGGTGGTGGAGGGCTACACGGACGTCATGGCGTGCCACCTCGCGGGAATTACGACGGCGGTGGCCACCTGCGGCACAGCGTTCGGCACCGAGCACATCAAGATCGCCCGCCGGCTGCTGTCCGACGACGGCACCGGGGGAGAGGTCGTCTTCACCTTTGACGGCGACGCCGCCGGGCAGAAGGCCGCGCTGCGCGCCTTCGAAGAGGACCAGCGCTTTACCGCCCAGACGTACGTGGCCGTGGAGCCCTCCGGCGCCGATCCCTGCGACCTGCGCCAAAGCAGGGGCGACGAAGCCGTGCACGCCCTGGTCCAGTCCCGCCGGCCGCTGTTCGAGTTTGCCATCCGCACCACCCTGAAGCAGTTCAACCTGGACACGGTGGAGGGCCGGGTGCAGGGACTGAAGGCCTCCGTGCCCGTGGTGGCTGCCATCCGCGACGCCTCCACCCGTACGGGCTACTGCCAGGCGCTGACCGGCTGGCTGGGCATGCCGGACCCCAACGAGGTGCTGCGGCTGGTCAATGCCGAAGTCAAAAACGCCGGCAAGCGCGGCGACCAGGGCGGGGCTCCCGGGCCGGGGCCGCGGACCTCCGCCCCCACCGCCCAACCAGGCGGACCCGGCGTGGCTGCAGGGCCGCCGTCGGGCGCTGTTCCTTCCTACCACCGTCCGGACCCCCGGGACCCCGTGGCGTCCATGGAGCGGCAGGCCCTTGAGGTTGCCCTGCAGGAACCATCGCTGCTGGCCGGCGGGATCTGGGAGCGGTTTTCGGCCGCGCGTTTCGCCACCCCTGCCTTCCAGGCTGTCCATGATGCCATGCGTGCCACGGACCCTGCGCTGACCGGCGACCCCGTCCGATGGGTGGAGCAGGTGATGCACGAGGTCCCCGAACCGTTGCGGCCCCTGGTGTCCGAACTGGCCGTGGTGCCGCTGCCCGCGAGCACTGAGGAAGCCGTCCGGAAGTACTGCCGCGACATCCTGTCACGGCTGTTCGAGCTTCAGATCACACGCGTCAAAGCGGATAAGATGGGCCAGCTCCAGCGGCTGGACCCCGCAGCGGATCCGGAAGCGTACCAGCGCCTTAACCGGGAACTGATGATGCTGGAGATGGAACGCCGGTCCCTGCGGGCGGAAACCTAGCTCCGGACCCCCGGCCGCTCCCTCGATTTCGTTTCCAGCCGGGGTCTTTGCTAGGCTGATACCCGCTTCATTCCTCCTTAGCTCAATTGGCAGAGCATTCGACTGTTAATCGAAGGGTTGCTGGTTCAAGTCCAGCAGGAGGAGCGCACAATCCCCGTTCCGGTCCTCCGGACCGGGGATTTTTTATGCCCCCGAAAGCCGTCCCGGGCGGCCGGGATCGCCGATTTCACTTTGGCTGGAAACCTTTGCTAATGTCATACCTGCTTCATTCCTCCTTAGCTCAATTGGCAGAGCATTCGACTGTTAATCGAAGGGTTGCTGGTTCAAGTCCAGCAGGAGGAGCCACTAAAAAATCCCCGTTCCTCCGGTGTGGAGGGACGGGGATTTTTGCCTTCCTAGACGAAGTCCATTTCCACCTGCAGGAAGCGCTCCGCTTCGGCGATGGCAGCGATGAACGCCTCCTGCTCGGTGGGGGACTTCCGTGGCTGGCGGGGGTTCCACTCATGGGGCGCCGAATGGATCCGGACGAAGCCGGTTTCCGGCGGGGCGTAAAAGATTCCAAAGCGCTGCACGGGCCATTCGGGGGATGTTTCCGGAGCCACCAGCAACGCGGCCTTGAAGGCGGGGTTGTACCACTGGGCGATGGGACGGCGGCGGTCCTCGGTGAACAGGCCTGCCGCGTAGAGGGCGGCGGACTGGCTGCCGCCCTGGGCACACAACCGCTCCCACCACAGTGGCAGTATCCGGTTATCGCACCGTTGCCACGTGGCCGGAAGCGGCGGTTGATCCTGCCAGTTGGGCACGGACAACATTTTATCGCGCGGGCGGGGTTCGGCGGCAGGGGCCGGCACCGGCACAGGTCGCAAGCCCGGGCGCAGCAGAGTCAGGGACGGTTCCAGGGGCCGGGGTTGACCCGGTACAGCAGGGCCGAGCCGGCCACCATCCCCAACACAATTCCCATGGCAGGATTCCCCAGGGCGCGGCCGGCGAAATAGCCCGCGACGGCGCCGATCACCGCCCCGAGGAAGAGTCCCCTGCGGTTGCGGTGCGGCTTTCGTCCGGCGGTGTCCTTCATCGTGTCAATGGATCGATGGGACGGTGCGCGGCCGGACTACCAGCCAGAGCGCCGCGATGGCCAGCAGGATGCACACTGCCTGCACCGCTCCCATCGGAGCAGCGCTGGTGATGCCCAGCCAGCCAACCACGGGGGAGATGAGGCCGGCCATCATAAAGGTCGAGAAGCCCAGCAGGGAGGCTGCAGTACCCGCCTGGGCAGCGTGGCCGGCCAGGGCGAGCACCTGGACGCAGGGAAACATGAAGCCCGTACCCATGATGTAGAACCACAGCGGAACCATGACTCCCCACAGGCCAAACCCCAGCTGGTCGAACACCACGATCAGCATGGCCATCAGGAACATCCAGGCTGTGGCGCCGGCAAGGATCCACTGCGGCGGCACCCGACGGATGAGGCGGGAACTCGTTTGGATGCCGGCAACAATGCCCAGCGAGTTGATGCCAAAGAGCAGGCCGTACTCCTGGGGCGAGAAGCCGAAGATGTCCTGGAACAGGAACGGCGAGGCTGAAAGGTACGTGAACAGGCCGCCGAAATTCAGGCCGGCCACCAGCAGCAGGCCGACAAACACGCGGTCGCCGAAAAGGATCCGGTAACGCTGGCGGACCGTCATGCCGCCATGCCGGCGATTTTCCGGGGGAAGGGTCTCCCGCACCAGGAACAGCGAGGCGATGATCACCAGCGTGCCGTAGGCGGCAAGGAACACGAAGATCCCGGGCCATGCCATTACCAGGAGCAGCTGTGAGCCGATCACGGGGGCCAGGATCGGCGCCAGGCCGTTGACCAGGGACATGCGGGAAAACATCTTCACCATCGCGTAGCCGGAGAAAAGGTCCCGGACCATCGCCATGGCCACGACACCGCCGCCGGCAGCACCCACGCCCATCAGGACGCGGAATATGCCCAGGGCGGTGATGTCCGTGGAGAGGGCAGCCCCCAGGGACGCCGCGATGTGCAGCGCCGTGGCCAGGATGAGGGGCGTCCGGCGGCCGAACTTGTCGCTGAACGGGCCCACCACGAGCTGTCCGATCGCAAAGCCCACGGTGGTTCCCGCCAGGGTCAGCTGGACCTGTGCCTCGCTCACTCCCAGGCTCGCCTCCAGGGCGGGGAACGCAGGAAGGTAAAGGTCGATCGTGAACGGACCCAGGGCGGTCAGGGCACCGAGGAGGAGGATGTACAGGAGTTTCCGGCGGCGGCTCAACAGATCGCCCGGATTGCTGGGGATGGTCACGGAGATCAATCCTAGGCCCGCAGCGGCCAACTTTGCAGCGTTGTAGGAGGTGCCGCCCGGCAAGCCCCGAAGTTCGTCCTTAACCTGAATGATAGTTTTGGTGCGGGGACTGTGCGGCTGCACTTTCCCGCAGCACACGGAAGCCGATTCGACCCATGACCAGTAAGGCGGAACCGATGAGCGGACGTCACAGCGGGCGTACCAACCAGGGATTGCGCATCACAGCGCTCCCAGGGACGCTAAAACTCCTTTTCCGGTTGGCGCCGCGCCAGCTCAATGACGAAATTGCCTTCGCGAAGATCGAGCTCAAGCGCAAGGGAATCCAGGTCGGAGTAGCCGCTGCGTTCTTCGCCGTAGCCCTCGTCTTCCTTTTGTTCCTGGTGGTGGGCCTTATCGTTGCGGCCATCATGGGCCTGGCAACCATCATGCCCGCCTGGCTGGCCGCGCTCCTGGTGTCGGCGGCCTTCCTGCTGATAGCACTTATCGGCGGCCTGATCGGTGCAAGGAAATTCAAGAAGGCCATGCCGCTCCTCCCGGAGGAGACCATCCGCGGCATCAAGCACGATATCGGTGTGGCCAAGGAAGGTTCCGCCTTCAACGCCGCAGTCCTGGATCCGCAGAGTCCGGAAGGCAAGGCCGCCAAAGCCGCGAAGGATGAAGCCGCGGCCAAGGCCAAGGCCGAGAAGGCGGCCAAAGCGGCTGAGCACGACAAGGAATTCCCGCACGCATCCGAGCCGGAGCTGGCCCGCCGCCTTAACCAGCGCCGCCACCACCTCACCGAAGTGCGCGACGAACTCGGCACTGAACTGGATGTCAAGACCCAAGCCCGGTACCTGCTGGCCTCCGCCCAGGACAAGCTGCGCGAAGGGCAGGCCTTGGCCGGCCACGGCCGGGATGTTGCAGGGCGGAAGTTCGCCGCCCTGTCCGGGTCCGCCGACCTTGACAAGCGCTGGAAGCCGCTGGCGGCCTTCATCGCCGCGGGGACTGTCTTCCTGGTGCTGGTCCGGAAGCTCCTGCGAACGTACTAGGGCAGGTGGCGGGCCCGTCCCGGTAACCCGCAGAAGGTCCATCGCTGGAACGGCAAGGCGCTCGCAGGGGGCGGCAGGAAGGAAAGGGGCACGGGGTGAAGTTCATTGGTGCCGGCTCCCGTCCCGGACGCCCCCAGGTGGACCATGACCGGGTGTTCACCATTCCCAACCTGCTCACCGTGGTGCGCTTCATGGGCGTCCCGCTCTTCATCTGGCTTGTCCTGGCGCAGAAGGAATACGGTGCCGGCGTAGTGGTCCTGGCGGTTATGGCCGGCACGGACTGGATTGACGGCTACATCGCCCGCCGCTTCGACCAGACCTCCAAGCTCGGCCGGGTCCTGGACCCCATCGCCGACCGCCTCGCCCTGATCGCCGTGGCTGTCACGCTGGTGATTGCCGGCGTCGTCCACTGGCTGTACCTGGCCGCGCTGGTAGTCCCGGACGCCGTCCTGCTCGCCCTGACGCTGTCCTTCTTCCGGGGGCACCCGGACCTCCCCGTCAGCGTGGTGGGCAAGGTGCGCACCGGCCTGCTGCTGCTCGGGACGCCGATGCTGGTCCTTTCACGGCTGGATACGGGATTCTCCGGCGAGCTGTTCGTCGCCGCCTGGATAGTGCTCGGGCTTGGCCTGATTGGCCACTGGATTGCCGCCTACAACTATTTCTGGGCCATCCTGCGAAAGGGCCGAATGCAGGCACAACACGACGACGGGACCACCTGATGGTGTGGATGGCGGTGGTGCTTGCGCTGCTGGGCGCCTTCTGCCTGGCCCTCGGCGCACAGCGCCAGGGAAGCGCCGTCAAGGCGGACACCGGCGGCCTTGCCCTGAGCTCCAACGGCTTCCTGCGACTGCTTCGGAATCCCCGCTGGGTGTTCGGCCTCCTGCTGCTGTGCGCCGGCATGGCCATGAATGCCGTGGCACTCGTATCCGCCCCGCTCACGGTCGTCCAGCCCATCGGCGCCATCGCCCTGGTGATCACCACCATCATCAATGCACGGGACCAGGACCTCACCATCAACCGGGCAACGGTGGTGGCCATCGCCGCCTGCGTGACGGGCTCCGCGCTCTTTGTCCTCCTGGCGGTCAACGTCACCCAGGAAAACCACCACGTGAGCGTGGAGGACGAGCTCACGATCGTGCTGCTGCTTGCCCTCGCCGTTGGAGTTTTCGGCACGCTCGCCGTCATGTTCAAACACCGGATCAATGCCTTCGTCTACATCCTGGGCGCCGGGGTGCTCTTTGGCTTCGTAGCCGTCCTCACCCGGATCATCGGCAAGCATCTGCTCGACCCGAACGGGCTGTTCCTGCTGAACGTTCAGTGGTACTCCGTGGTGGCCCTAATCGCCGCCGGCGGGCTGGGGTCCTGGTTTGTCCAAAACGCCTATTCCTCCGGCCCGCCGGACCTCGTGATCGCAGGACTCACGGTGATTGACCCCCTGGTGGGCATCGCGATTGGCATTGTGATCCTCGGTGAACTGCGCCCGGATGTCCACGCCGTGATGGCCATTGCGATGGGAACCGCGGCCTCCCTTGCTATCGTTGGGGTGATCGCCCTTTCCAGGCACCACCCCGAGGTCACGAAGCGCAAGAAGGACGCGCGGAAGGCCGTGGGCCGGGCGGTGCGTTAGCCGGCTGTCCAACACATCTTGTCCAGCAAATACTGTCCAGCAGATTTCCACCCCAGATCCAGATCCCG
Source organism: Pseudarthrobacter sp. GA104 (assembly GCF_009741265.1). GTDB lineage: Bacteria > Actinomycetota > Actinomycetes > Actinomycetales > Micrococcaceae > Arthrobacter. Next base: position 691,752 of record NZ_WOWL01000001.1, on the reverse strand, counting down.
TCAACCCAAATTCACCACGAGGCCAGGCACCAGTGTGCATCGGCCAGCCGTGCTGCCAGTTCATGCTGTCCGCACCGTGACCATCAGGAGCTCTCCACGTGACCACGCCCGCCGACCAGCGTCCCCTGACCATACTGATTGCCGCGGACACGTATCCGCCCCATATCAACGGAGCAGCCCAGTTCGGCTACCGCCTGGCCAAGGGAATGACCGGCCGGGGACACGACGTGCACGTCCTGGCCTGCCGCGCGGACAACGGAAAGAGCTTCACCGAGTTCCGCCCGGAAGGAACGGTCCACAGGCTCCGTTCCCATGGGGTTCCCACACACGAATACTTCCGGATCTGCCTCCCCTGGGAAATCAAGAAGGAAATCAGCCTTCTTTTCGACCGCGTGCAGCCGGACGTGGTGCACATCCAGAGCCACTACATGATCGGCGAGCACGTCCTGTACGAGGCCGTGAAGCGCGGTGTGCGGATCGTTGCCACCAACCACTTCATGCCGGAAAACCTCAACCCGTTCCTGCCGTTTCCGCAGTGGTTCAAGGACATCATCGGCCGTATCTCGTGGAAGGACATGGGGAAGGTCATGGGTAAGGCGGACGTAGTCACCACGCCCACCCCGCTGGCGGCAAAGGCCATGCACCAGCACGCCTTCCTGCGCAAGGTGTTGCCGCTGTCCAACGGCATCGACTCCGCAGCCTACGAACTGCAGCCGGGGGAGCAGATCGATCCCCACCCGTACCCAACGGTGATGTTCGCCGGCCGGCTGGCCGAGGAGAAGCACGTGGACGTGCTGATCGAGGCCATCAGCAAGACCCCGCCGGAACTGAACGTGCACCTGGAGGTTGTTGGCGGCGGCGAGGTGCGCTCCGCCCTGGAGGAGCTCGTCGATCGGCTCGGGCTGCGGGACCGGGTAAAGTTCCTCGGGCTCGCCACCGACGAGGAGCTGCGGAAGGCCTATATCCAGGCGGACCTCTTCTGCATGCCGGGAACTGCCGAGCTGCAGTCGCTGGTGACGCTGGAGGCGATGTCTGCTTCCACCCCGGTGGTGTTGGCGGATGCCATGGCGCTGCCGCATCTGGTGCGTGACGGCGAGAACGGGTACCTCTTTACCCCCAACGACAGCGACGACCTCGCCAAGAAGATCACGCGGATCCTGGAGCTGCCGGCCGCTGAGCGCGCTGCCATGGGCCACGCCAGCCGGCAGATGGTGGAGCCGCACAGCATCCAGGGAACGCTGCAAACCTTTGAGGACCTTTACCGGGGTGCGGCGTTCGAGGACAAAGTGGTCTGAACGCTTTCCCGGGTTTGCTAGAGTGTTTTTGCCCTGCAGGTACGCCTCGGTTTGAGGCGGGCCGCCGCGGGGATTCGGGGCTATAGCTCAGCTGGTTAGAGCGCGGGACTCATAATCCTAAGGTCCTCGGTTCAAGTCCGAGTAGCCCTACATCTGCGGAAAACCGCGGCCGACGACCATCGTCGGCCGCGGTTTTCTTCCTTTAAGGCCACAATGTGCGGTATGTTACTCATCAGTAACTTACCGGGCTTCTTCCACGGAGCACGGGTCACCGCTGATCACTTGTGAGGTAACCATGTCAACAGCCGCTGCAGGCCTCAATGACCTTCCCTATGCTGACGGCGACTTCTTCGCCTTCGAGCAGCTGCTCAACGGAAAGGAACAGGACCGGCTGGCAGAGGTCAGGGAGTTCCTGGCGCGGGAGGTCAAGCCCATCGCCGTGGACTTCTGGAACCGTGGCGAATTCCCGATGGACCTCATCCCCAAACTGGCCGACATCGACCTGGTCAGCCCGGTACGCCGGCAGGGCTATTCCAACCTCTTCGCGGGCCTGGTCCACGCAGAGGTGACCCGGGCCGACGCCTCCATCTCCACCTTCATGGGCGTCCACGACGGCCTGTTCACCGGCTCCATCGAAGCCCTTGCATCCCAGGAACAAAAGGACGCCTGGCTTCCTGACATTTACGCCCTGAAGAAGATCGGCGCCTTCGGGCTGACGGAACCGCTGGGCGGCAGCGACGTTGCCGGCGGCACCCGCACCACCGCCCGCCGGGAGGGTGGCAGCTGGATCCTCAACGGAGCAAAGCGCTGGATCGGCAACGCAACGTTCTCCGACTGGGTGGTCATCTACGCCAGGGATGTGGACGACAACCAGGTCAAGGGCTTTCTCGTGGACACCACGCTGGAGGGCTTCAGCGCCACCAAGATCGAGAACAAGATCGCACTGCGGACTGTCCAAAACGCCGACATCACCCTGGACAACGTGCTGGTCCCGGACTTCTTCAAGCTGGCACACGCCAACAGCTTCCGCGATGTCAACAAGGTCCTGAAGGTCACCCGGCTGGGCGTCGCCTGGCAGGCCGTGGGCCAGCAGCTGGCCGCCTTCGATGTGGCCCGGCGCTACGCCGTTGAACGCCACCAGTTCGGCCGGCCGCTCGCATCCTTCCAGCTGGTCCAAAGCCAGCTGGTGCAGATCCTGGGCAATGCCGTCAGCTCCATGGGCATGATGGTCCGGCTCTCGCAGCTGGAGGACGCAGGTCAGGCGCGCGACGAGCAGTCCGCCCTCGCCAAGGCCTTCACCACGGCGAGGATGCGCGAGAGCGTGGCGATCGGCCGGAGCATCCTGGGCGGCAACGGCATTGTGACGGACTTCGAGATGGCCAAGATCTTCGCCGACGCTGAAGCCATTTACTCCTATGAAGGCACCCACGAGATCAACACCCTGGTCACCGGCCGCGCCATCACCGGCATCTCCGCGATCGTCTAGCCTTGCCGGCCTGCCGCGGCGCCCCCGGGCCGGGCATCAGGGCGGCGCTTCGAGCGGCAGGAGGATGGACGGCCGCAGATCCATGACGAACTGCAGCGGATTGACGTAGTCGTCCCCGCGCCGCACACCCCAGTGCAGGCAGGGCGCTGCCGGGCAATGCCCCGGAAGTACCGTGCCGACAGGCTGCCCGGCTGCAACCGCGCTGCCTGGCGCCAAGGTGCTAGCAACCGGCTCAAAGCTGCTCCGCAGCCCGTTGCCATGGTCGATGGTGATTACCGGGCGGTCCACCACCACTCCCACGAAGCTGACGGTGCCCGCGGCCGGCGACGTGACGTGTGCGCCGTCGGACGCTGCTCCCAGGTCCACGCCCCGGTGGCCGCTGAGCCAGGGCTTCGGGGGCGGGTCAAAATCCCGCAACACCAGGGGCGGGGGCTGAGGGGCCATTGCCAGGAGGGTGTGGCCAGGCCGGCGGTGGGGTCCGAAGCCGCCTTCAACATGGCTGCCGGGGGTTCAACGTAGGCCAGCGCCGCGGCGAGTGGCTCCCCGGCCGGGGACAGCGAGGCGGGCGCCAGGAGGAACGCCGCGAGCAGCAATGGTGGTCTCATGCCACCAGCGTGCGCCCGCCCTGAATCATGCGGCGAGTGGCGGGTGCGGCTATGTGGATAAGGCGCGGGCCGGCGCCGTTCCTGTCCTCGTCAGTGTCCTCTGGCCGAGGGTGCCTGTAGTACACTTGATGGAGCAGTTTGCTGCGCCCTCAACGCCTTCCGTCCAGCGGCTATCCAGTGGTTCTTCCAACGGTATATGTTCCTGTCCGGGCGGCGTCGGCACATCTCATTCAGGAGTGTGGGGGAGCGGCGGCTGACTACGCGCATCCAGCCCTCCATCAGCAACGCCCAGGCCAAGCTGGCGGAGGATCAGGCCTCTTGCGGTCGGGACTCCGGTCCCGATGGGAAGCCTGATGGATGCCAGGAGCACGGCCCGTCCGGGCCACGCTAATCAACCGTCAACTATTGGCAGGGTAAGAAGCCTCCGGGTTTTCTCATGAATGACCTGCCGGAAAATAAGGAGCGTCGGAATGCCCGTCGTAACCATGCGCCAGCTGCTTGACAGCGGCGTCCACTTTGGACACCAGACCCGCCGTTGGAACCCGAAGATGAAGCGCTTCATCTTCACCGAGCGCAACGGCATCTACATCATCGACCTTCAGCAGTCGCTGTCCTACATCGACCGCGCCTACGAGTTCGTGAAGGCCACCGTTGCCCACGGCGGCACCGTCCTCTTCGTCGGCACCAAGAAGCAGGCCCAGGAAGCGATTGCCGAGCAGGCAACCCGCGTTGGCCAGCCCTACGTCAACCAGCGCTGGCTCGGCGGCATGCTGACCAACTTCCAGACGGTCGCCAAGCGCATCCAGCGCATGAAGGAACTCGAAGAGATCGACTTCGACGACGTCGCCGGTTCCGCGTACACCAAGAAGGAGCTGCTGCTCCTGAAGCGCGAACTCACCAAGCTGGAGTCCAACCTCGGCGGTATCCGCAACCTGACCAAGGCACCGTCCGTGCTCTGGATCGTGGACACCAAGAAGGAACACCTCGCCGTCGACGAGGCCAAGAAGCTGAACATCCCGGTTGTTGCCATCCTGGACACCAACTGCGATCCGGACGAGGTCGACTTCCCGATCCCGGGCAACGACGACGCCATCCGCTCCGTCAACCTCCTCACCCGCGTTGTTGCAGACGCCGTTGCCGAAGGCCTCATCGCGCGCAACAGCCGTGGCACGGGCGCTACTGAAGCTCCGGAAGAGCCGCTGGCCGAGTGGGAGCGCGAGCTCCTCGAAGGCAGCAAGGCCGAAGCTGCAGCGCCGGCAGAAGAAGCTGCCGCACCCGCCGCCGCTGAAGCTGCCGCACCCGCCGCTGCTGAAGCTGCTGCTCCGGCGGAGGAAGCTGCGGCTCCTTCCGAAGAAGCCAAGTAACACAAGTAGATCCGGATTTTCCGGCGCCGTCCTGCGGCAGCCGGAGCTGCTGACAGGATGGCGGCCCGCCACGGGCTGCCGTCCTGTCGGTCCGTACACCACAACAAATTTCTAGACAGAGGGGTTCACATGGCGAACTACACTGCCGCGGACATCAAGGCCCTGCGCGAGCGCACCGGCGCCGGCATGATGGACGTCAAGAAGGCTCTTGACGAGGCCAACGGCGACGCCGAGAAGGCCATCGAGATCATCCGCATCAAGGGCCTGAAGGGCGCCACCAAGCGCGAAGGCCGCTCCACCGCTGAAGGCCTGGTGGCCGCAAAGGTCAGCAACGGCGTCGGCGTCATGATCGAGGTCAACTGCGAGACCGACTTCGTTGCCAAGGCTGACAAGTTCATCCAGCTGGCGGACAAGGTCCTGGCTGTTGCCGTCGAGTCCGGTGCTGCCGACCTCGAGACCCTGCTCGCCGCTGATGTTGACGGCAAGCCCCTTTCCGAGGTCGTCGTCGAAGAAGGCGCCGTCCTGGGCGAAAAGGTTGTTGTCCGCCGCATCTCCCGCATCGAGGGTGCAACGGTCGACGCTTACCTGCACAAGACCTCCAAGGACCTGCCGGCCCAGGTCGGCGTGCTGTTCGCTGTTGACGGTGAAGGCGAAGCTGCTGCCACCGCAGCCCACGATGTCGCAGTCCACATTGCTGCCATGGCCCCGAACTACCTGACCCGCGAGGACGTTCCGTCCGACCTGGTGGAGTCCGAGCGCCGCATCGCCGAAGAAACCGCCAAGGCCGAGGGCAAGCCCGAAGCCGCCCTCACCAAGATCGTGGAAGGCCGCGTTACCGGCTTCTACAAGGGTGAGGTCCTGGTTGACCAGGCATTCGCCAAGGACGCCAAGAAGTCCGTGGCACAGGTCCTCGCTGAGGCCGGTGTCAAGGGAACCGCGTTCACGCGTTTCCGCGTCGGCTCCTAGCCGAAACTGCAAGGGGGTGGCCACTTCGGTGGCCGCCCCTTTTGCATGCGCGGGGGAAGGCACCGTCCGGGACAGGCCCGCATGGGACCTTTGGCCGCGCAGCAGGATAACCTTTTTAGAGTTCACCAACGGGAAGGCATCATGGAAGCCGTCAACACTGTAATCCAGCCAGAGAAAAGTCGACGCCGGGTCCTCCTGAAGCTCTCCGGCGAGGTCTTTGGCGGCGGGAAGCTGGGCGTTGACCCGGAGACCGTCCGCGACGTCGCCAAGCAGATCGCCGCAGCCGTGCCCCAGGTGGAGGTGGCCATCGTCGTGGGCGGCGGCAACTTCTTCCGCGGCGCCGAACTTTCCCAGAGCGGCATGGACCGCTCCCGCGCCGACTACATGGGCATGCTCGGCACCGTGATGAACTGCCTTGCCCTCCAGGACTTCCTGGAACAGGCCGGCGTCGAAACCCGCGTCCAGAGCGCCATCACTATGGGCCAGGTCGCCGAGGCCTACATTCCCCGCCGCGCCATCCGCCACATGGAAAAGGGCCGCGTGGTCATTTTCGGTGCCGGCGCCGGGCTGCCGTACTTCTCCACCGACACCGTCGCGGCGCAGCGGGCCCTCGAGGTCCACGCCGACGTCGTCCTGATGGCCAAGAGCGGTGTGGACGCCGTCTACACCGCCGACCCCAAGAAGGACCCCACAGCAGAGCGGCTGGAAACCCTTAGCTACGACGATGCGCTCCGCCGGGACATCCGGGTCATGGACCAGACGGCCATGACCATGTGCAAGGACAACAACCTTTCCATGGTGGTCTTTGGGATGGAAGGCGAAGGCAACGTCACCCGCGCCATCCTCGGCGAAAAGCTGGGCACCCTGGTGACCGCCTAGCTGCGGCTAGGATGTTTTCAGGACAGTTCCGTCCGTGCCCTTAGGGGCACGGACGGACCAGCAACAGAGAACCACGTTGTGTGCAGCGACCCGGCCACCCGGCCTGCACCAGGACCTTCAGGAGAGACCGTGATCGAAGAAACCTTGCTCGAAGCCGAAGAGAAGATGGATAAGGCAGTAGAGGTAGCCAAGGAAGACTTCGCTTCCGTCCGCACCGGCCGCGCCAACCCGGGCCTGTACAACAAGGTGCTGGTGGAGTACTACGGCTCGCCCACGCCGCTGCAGCAGCTTGCCTCGTTCGCCATCCCGGACGCCCGCACCATCCTCATCACCCCCTTTGACAAGACGGCCCTGCGCGACATCGAGCGTGCCCTCAGCGATTCCGAGGTGGGCGCCAACCCCTCCAACGACGGCAACGTCATCCGGATCACCATCCCGGAGCTGACCAAGGAACGCCGCAAGGAATACGTCAAGATCGTCAAGACCAAGGGCGAGGACGCCAAGGTGTCCATCCGCAACATCCGCCGCAAGGCCAAGGAAACCCTGGACAGGCTGGTCAAGGACGGCGAGGCAGGGGAGGACGAGGGCACCCGCGCCGAGAGGGAGCTGGACAGCCTCACCAAAGCCCACGTGGACGGCATCGATGAGCTGCTCAAGCGCAAGGAAGCAGAGCTGCTCGAAGTCTGATGGGCCAGGCAGATCAGGCCCCGGCAGCCAGGGCGCGCATACGGGGGAAGCAGCCCAGGAGCAACCCGACGCCAAAGGCCGGACGTAACCTTCCGGCCGCCGTCGTGGTGGGTCTGGCCATGTTGTTTGCCGTGCTGGGTGGCCTGTTGCTGCTCCCGCTCGGCTTCGTTGCGGTAACCACCACCTTCGCTATCTTCGGCGTCTGGGAAATCTACCGCGCCCTGGAGGCAAACGGGACCAGGATGCCCATCGTGCCGGTCATGACCGGTACGGTGGCCATGCCTTTTGCCGCCTACCTCGGGGGCATAGAAAGCCTCCTGTTCGCCATGCTGCTGAGCTCTGTGGCGGTGCTGCTCTGGCGATCCGTCGAAAGCGCTGCGGGCTCGGCCAACAGCATCTTCGCGGGCGTCTTCACACTGGGCTGGGTACCGTTCTTCATCAGCTTCGCCGTGCTGCCGCTGCACGCCGCCGGCGGTGCCACCCCGCTGGGGCTGTGGCCGGGCGGGACGATCCCCCAGGGCGCCTGGCAGGTGGCAGTGATGCTCCTGCTGGTGGTTTCCAACGACACCTTCGGCTACCTGGTGGGGGCGTCGCTGGGCAAGCACCCCATGGCGCCCAAAATCAGCCCCAAGAAGTCCTGGGAAGGATTCGCCGGGTCCATCGGCGGGGCCATGCTCATCGGCATCCTTGCCTGCCTGTTTGTACTCGACAAACCCTGGTGGGTGGGCATCGTCCTGGCGGTTGGCCTGGTTGCCGCTTCCACCGCCGGAGACCTCGCTGAATCGATGGTCAAGCGCGAACTGGGCATCAAGGACATGAGCAGCATCCTGCCCGGGCACGGGGGAGTCATGGACAGGCTGGACTCGATCGTCTTTGCGTCGCCGGCAGCGTTCATCCTCTACGGGCTGGTGGCCGGTGCCTGACACAAACACCGCCGGAACGGCAGATCACCCCCGGCACAAATAAGCTGGTGCGGAAGTACTACGGCTGAAGAGCATTGAAGGAAGCAAAAGTGGCATTGGACATTCATCGGCAGATCCCTGCATCCTTTGAACGCGTGAAGCGCGGTGAGTATGGCTACAACGCCAAACAGGTGGACCAGTTCCTGCAGCGTGCCCGGGTGTCATTGGAGACCCCGGAATCAGCGGCCCAGCCCATCAACAGTTCTGACGTCAGGGCTGTCTCCTTCGATCCCGTCAAAGGCGGGTATTCGGCCGCGGTGGTGGATGCCGCGCTGGACCGGCTCGAGGACGCCTTCGCCCGCCGGGAGCGGGACGAGCTGATCGCAGCCCGCGGCGAAGAGGCCTGGCTGCGCGAGATCGGAAACCTTTCCGGCATCCTCCGCGGGCGGCTGCACCGCCCCGACGGCGACCGCTTCCGCCGCCCCGCCAAGAAGAAAGCGCGCAGCTACAACACGGCCGACGTCGACCGGCTGTGCCGCGAGCTGATTGCCTACCTTGAGCAGGACAAGCCCCTCAGCGTGGACAGCGTGCGCCGGGCCGTGTTCCGCCCGGCCGTGGGCAGGGACGGGTACGAGGAGTCGCAGGTGGACGCGTTCCTGGATCGCGTCGTGGAGCTGATGGCTGCCATCGACTGAGCCGCCGGCCAGCCGCCGGCCTGCAGGGGAGCTCAGCGCTCGGTGGCGAGCGGGCGCTCCGGGGTGTGCAGCCGGGTCATCACCCTGGCCATGGTTCCCGGGATCCGCTGCACCGTTGCGCGGGACACGATGACCATCACGGCGAAGGCCGCGGGAACAGTCCACGCTGCCGGCTGGGCGAGCCAGCCGGGCGTGTTGGCTGCCCCGGCCAGGGCGCCGATGACCATTGCCCCGCCGCACAGGACTCCGCCGGTCAGCATGCCGGCGATGGCACCGGCGTCGGTAAGTCCCCGCCACCAGATCCCCAGCAGCAGCACCGGGCACACCGTTGAGGCGGTAAAGGCGAAAACCAGCCCCACGCTCCCTGCCAGGGCGGAGGAGTCGGTCATGAACGCAAAGCCCAGGGGAACAACGGCCGAAATGACGGCTGCGAGCCGGAAGCTGCCGACGCCTGCGCCCAGGACGTCCTGGCTGATGACGCCGGCCAGGGAAACCACCAGCCCCGAGGTGGTGGAAAGGAAGGCCGCGAAGGCACCCGCCACCACCAGCGCGGACAGCAGGTCGCCCGCCGTCCCGCCCACGAGTTCTCCCGGCAGCAGCAGCACCATGGCGTCCGCCTGGCCGGCGCGCGCCAGGCCGGGAGCGAACATCCGCCCCACGAGCCCGTAGGCGGTGGGAAACAGGTAGAACACGGACAGCAGGCCCAGGACGATCAGCGTGGTGCGGCGGGCGGACTGGCCGTCGGGGTTGGTGTAGAAGCGCACCAGCACATGCGGCAGGCCCAGGGTTCCAAAAAGCAGGGCCACCAGCAAGGACACGTTCTGGTACAGCCCGGCAGGAGCCACGCCGGTGGGATTGACCGCAGGCGCAGCCAGGGCAGGCGCCCCGGTGTCCGCGAGCACGAAGATGATGAACAGGATGGGAACGGCCAGCGCGGTGAGCTTCAGCCAGTACTGGAACGCCTGGACGAACGTAATGGAGCGCATGCCGCCTGCCACCACGGTGAGGCATACCACGATCACCACCGCGACGGACCCCACCCAGGACGGCAGCCCGGTGGTGATGCGGATGGTGAGGGCGGCGCCGTGGAGTTGGGGCACGATGTACAGCCAGCCCACCAGCACCACCACCAGGCTGGTGACTTGCCGCACCGGCCGGGAGTCAAGCCTGGCCTCGGTAAAGTCGGGGATGGTGTAGGCGCCGGACCGCCTCAGCGGCGCCGCCACGAAGAGCAGCAGCATCAGGTACCCTGCCGTGTACCCGACAGGGAACCACAGCGCGTCCGTTCCGGACAGCAGGATCAGCCCGGCGACACCCAGGAAGCTGGCAGCGGACAGGTATTCGCCGCCGATCGCGGACGCGTTCCACCATGGCCGGACCGTGCGGGAGGCGACGTAGAAATCACCCGTGGTCCGCGATATGCGCAGGCCGTAGAAGCCGATGACGGCGGTGGCCAGGGAGACACCCACCAGGGCAGCTATTGCGATGCCGGGGTTCACGGTTCCCTCACTGGTCCTCGGCCAGGTCCCGGTACCGCGCCTCGTTGCGCGCCGCCGTCCGGATGTACAGCCAGGCGCTGAGCCCGATCACCGGGTAGATCCCGGCCCCCAGCAGGAGCCAGGCGAACGGAATGCCGGCCACCGGGGTTTCGGCCAGCCCGGGGACGGCAGTGAGCAGCAGGGGGAAGGCGGCAAGGATCACCAGGAAGCCTCCGGCCACCACCAGGGCCAGGCGCAGCTGGGACCGGATCAGGGACCTGACAAAAACCTGTCCGACTTCGGAGTCCTGGGCGGCTTCCCGCGTCTCCTTGGCCGGCCGCACCGCAGTCCGCGGCGCCGTTACGCGCACCCTGGTCATGTATTGGGCCTGATCCGGGTGGCCTCGAGCTTCTCCCGTACCGTGGGCAGGTGGCGCCTGCTGATCGGCAGGCCCGCGCCCGCCACCGTGACGCTGGGACCGTCGGCCGCGAGCTTCATCGAGGTCACGTGCTTCAGGGCCACCAGGTAGGAGCGGTGCGTCCGGATGAATCCGGCGTCCGCCCACTGTTGCTCAAGGTCGGCCAGCGGAACCCTGATCAGGTAGCTTGCCTCGGCGGTGTGGAGGCGCGCATAGTCGCCCTGCGCCTGGACGTAGGTGACGTCGTCGCGCCTGATCATCCGCGTGGTCCCGCCCTGGTCAACCGTGATCATCTCAGGGGCGGCGCCGCCGTCACGCAGTTCACTGATGCGCCCCACGCAGCGGGCCAGGCGTTCGGCCCGCACCGGCTTGAGCAGGTAATCCACCGCAGCGAGTTCAAAAGCGTCGAGCGCGTGGTCCTCGTCCGCCGTCACGAACACGACGGCGGGCGGCCGGCTGCTCCCTGCGATGGCGCGGGCAATATCCAGCCCGGACATCGCAGGCATGTGGATGTCCAGGAAGACGGCGTCGACTGAGGCGGAGGAGAGGGCGTGGAGGGCTTCGCTGCCGGAGGTGGCCCGGAGGACCGTTCCAACGCGTTCGTCCCTGCCCAGCAGGAACGCCAGTTCCTCAACGGCGGGCAGCTCATCATCAACGACGAGGACGTTAATCATGCTCCTAGGGTAGCTTTCCGGAGCCTGCGGCTGGCGCCGGAGGTGGCCGGCACGGGCCGGGGCCGGTCACGCATCGTGGCCCGGCTGCGATTTGGGTACCCGCATGGTGATCAGGGTTCCTTCTCCGGGGGCGGTCTCGATCACCAGCCCGTGGTCGTTGCCGTAGACCTGGCGGAGGCGGGCATCGACGTTCCGCAGGCCCACATGCTCGCCGTCGGTGTGGCCGGCCAGCATGGACTGGAGCTGGGCAGGGTCCATGCCCACGCCGTCGTCCTCGATGGTCACCTCGGCGAAGGCACCGGCGTCGTTGGCCGTGATGCTGATGTGCCCGGGCCCCTCCTTGGCTTCGAGCCCGTGCCGGACGGCGTTCTCAACCAGCGGCTGCAGGCTCAGGAACGGGATGACGGTGCTGAGTACCTCCGGCGCCACGCGAAGGCTCACCTGGACGCGCTCGCCGAACCGCGCCCGTTCCAGGAGCAGGTACCGGTCGATGCAGCGCAGCTCCTCGGCGAGCGTGGTGAAGTCCCCGTGCCGCCGGAAGGAATAGCGGGTGAAGTCGGCGAACTCCACCACGAGCTCCCGGGCCCGGGCGGGATCCGTATTGATGAAGGACGCGATGGCGTTGAGCGAGTTGTAGATGAAGTGGGGGCTGATCTGGGCCCGCAGCGCCCGCACTTCGGCCTCCATCAGTTGGGTGCGTGAGGCGTCCAGCTCCGCGAGCTCCACCTGTACCGCCACCCAGTCCGCCACTTCGCTGGTGGCCCGGACAAGTCCAGCGCCGGCGGACGGGGCGAACGCTGCGACGGCGCCCACCACCCGGGAGCCGGCCCGCACCGGCGCGATCACGGCAGCGAGCGGGCCCCCGGTGGTGTCCGTGGCGGGGCCGGCGTCCCCGGCCGGGAGCACGGCCGTCCGGCCGCTCGCCAGGACACCGGCGGCGAGGTCCATCAGCCGCGGTTTCAGGTCTTCACCCGCACCGTCCCATGCCAGCACACCGGAGGTGTCCATGATCGCCAGTGCGTCGCAACCCAGCAGGGCACGCAGCTGGCGGCCGGCCTTGGCTGCGCCCGCGGGGTTGAGCCCGCGGCGGAGGTGCTGGCCCGCCTGGGAGGCGGCGTGCAGCGTGTGGTAGGTGGCGCGCTCGGCGTCGGTGCCCAGGTCCCGGAAGGACCGGAGCACCTTGAGTCCCACGCCGACGACGACGGCGATGGCCATGGCGATGACGGCCACGGCTGCGGCAGTCAGGAGGGGGGAGTCCGGCATGGTGCCCAGCGTAGCCGCGGGTGCCGTTTGTCGCAGCATCCCAACCGTTGAGCGACCGCCGGCGGGCCAAGTCTGGATTGTGGCACCCCGCACGAGCAGAGTGATTGCAGTCACATTTGCGGTGCCCCATTTCCGGGGCCTGCCGTTGGGTGTGTCCAGGCAAGTCTCAACGAGGAGGAACGATGGGTAACGATGCCCACACTCCGGACGCAGCGGCGTCCGTGGACTTCGAGCAGGTCCAGTCGACGGAGCAGTTCAAGGAACTGCGCAAGCGTCACCGCAGCTTTGTCTTTCCCATGGCAGTCGCATTCCTGCTGTGGTACTTCGCATACGTCCTGCTCGCCGACTACGCCGTGGAGTTCATGTCCACGAAGGTCTGGGGCAACATCAACGTGGGCCTGATCCTCGGCCTGCTCCAGTTCGTGTCAACGTTCGCCATCACCGGCTGGTACGTCAGCTACTCCAACCGGCGGCTGGACCCCATCGCGAAGGAGATCCGGGACGAGATCGAGGGTCACGAATTCGACAAGCACGGCAACCGAGTGAGCGGAGTTAACAAATGATCGGCATCGCCACAGCGGTGGACGTGGCCGCCCTCAAGGACACCACGCTGCTGAACATGGGGATTTTCGGGCTGTTCGTGGCCGTGACCATGGTGATCGTCTTCCGCGCCAGCCGGAACAACAAGACCGCCGCGGACTACTACGCGGCAGGACGTTCCTTTACCGGCTCCCAAAACGGAACCGCCATCGCAGGAGACTACCTCTCGGCCGCCTCGTTCCTGGGCATTACCGGCGCCATCGCCATCAACGGCTACGACGGCTTCATGTACTCCATCGGCTTCCTCGTGGCCTGGCTCGTGGCCCTGCTGCTCGTCGCCGAACTCCTCCGCAACACCGGCAAGTTCACCATGGCCGACGTCCTGTCCTTCCGGCTGAAGCAGCGGCCGGTCCGCATCGCCGCCGCCATCTCCACCCTCGCTGTCTGCTTCTTCTACCTCCTCGCCCAGATGGCAGGCGCCGGAAGCCTGATTTCGCTCCTGCTCGGCATCAGCGACTGGGGCGGCCAGTCCCTGGTGATCATCGTCGTCGGCGCCCTCATGATCATGTACGTCCTCATCGGCGGCATGAAGGGCACCACCTGGGTGCAGATCATCAAGGCGATCCTGCTCATCGCGGGCGCCGCCGTCATGACACTGTGGGTCCTGGCCATCTACGGCTTCAACCTCTCCAACCTCCTGGGCGCCGCAGTGGAGACAGCCAACAACCCGGCCGTCCTCAACCCAGGCCTGCAGTACGGCAAGACCGAAACCTCGAAGCTCGACTTCATGTCATTGGGCCTTGCCCTGGTCCTGGGCACGGCCGCCCTGCCGCACGTGCTCATGCGCTTCTACACGGTCCCCACGGCCAAGGAAGCCCGCAAGTCCGTGGTCTGGTCCATCTGGCTGATCGGCCTCTTCTACCTCTTCACCCTTGTGCTGGGCTACGGAGCGGCCGCCCTGGTGGGTGCCGATACCATCAAGACCGCACCGGGCGGCGTGAACTCGGCTGCCCCGCTCCTGGCCTTCTATCTCGGCGGACCGCTGCTGCTGGGCTTCATCTCGGCCGTGGCGTTCGCCACCATCCTCGCCGTCGTGGCCGGCCTGACCATCACGGCTGCGGCTTCCTTTGCCCACGACATCTACGCCAGCGTCATCTCCAAGGGCAAGGCCGACGCCGACACTGAGGTGAAGGTGGCCCGGCGCACCGTCGTGGTCATCGGCGTCCTTGCCATCCTGGGCGGGATCCTCGCCAACGGACAGAACGTGGCGTTCCTGGTGGCGCTCGCGTTCGCCGTCGCCGCCTCCGCCAACCTGCCCACGATCATCTACTCCCTGTTCTGGCGCAGGTTCACCACCCAGGGTGCGGTCTGGAGCATGTACGGCGGCCTGGGCTCCGCGATCGTCCTGATCATCTTCTCGCCGGTGGTCTCCGGTGCGGCCACCTCGATGGTCAAGGACGCGAACTTTGCGCTCTTCCCGCTGAGCAACCCCGGCATCGTCTCCATTCCGCTGGCGTTCCTGCTGGGCTGGCTGGGAACCGTCCTCGACAAGAAGCGCGAGGACACCGCCAAGCAGGCCGAAATGGAAGTCCGCTCCCTCACCGGGGTGGGCGCCGAAAAGGCCACCAGCCACTGACCTGCGCCAGCCGCCGGCCTTCATCAGCCGCCGGCGTGGGGCACAAGCAGCGAAGAGCCTCCGTACCGGGAACATTCCCGGTACGGAGGCTCTTCCGTTCCTGCCCGAGCCGCTAGCCTGCGGGCCTGAGTTTGATGTTGGTCATCTTGAGCTCGTCGGCTCCTTCAAAGCGGTAGGCGAGGTCCACCTCTTTGCCCTCGCAGGTGATGAGTCCGACGATGTCTGCCGACTTGGTCCCGTTCTCGGTGCCGACCTTAAGGTCGTTGTACGCCGGTTTGCAGGACTCGTCCATCTCCAGGCTTTTGATGCCGGAAATGAACGCCTCCTTGGACAGCTGCTCCTTCAGCGCCGGGTCGAGGTACTCGTCGTACGCTTTGGAGCTGTCCCCGGCGATCACCAGTTTTGTGAAGCCGTCCGCCAGGCCGCGAGCCTGGTTGGTGGCGCTGCCCGCTATGTTGACCAGGATGATGATCCCAAGGACCACCAGCAGCAGGACGCCGCCGGCGCCCGCCAAAATGATCCACAGTTTCCGCCGGTTCCTGGGCGGCGGCTGTCCCGGGAGCCCGAAGGGTGCGGCGTCCGGGTCCTGCCCGAAATGCGGCTGCTGCGGCAGTTGCCGGGACCCAAGGCCGGCGCCGCCCGGCTGGTACGGTTCCTGAGGAGTGCTCAAAATGGAGCCTTTCGGGAAAAGTGGTGCTGCGCACCGCTCGGTGGCGGGGATCCTGTGCCGGCCCCGCCAATTAACTGGCACCAGCCTATAGTGCGGGCCGCCGGCGTCGTACTCCAGCCCGCCTCCCGCCGTCGTACTTCCCGTTGATTCGGGACAGCCTGCTAGCCGCGTTCTGAACCACGGTCAAGCAGGGGCTGCACGCGGAAGGGAATGAGTTCGCCCATGGCCAGGGCCGTGTCAGTCCTGTCCACGCCTGCGCACGCCAGGATCTTCCCGTTGATTCGGAACAGGTCCTCGGCGTCCAGTGCAACCACCCGGAGCAGCAGGTCCGCCGACCCCGTCAGGCCGTAGCCCTCAAGGATCTCGGGGATGGCTGCAAGTTCCTTCGCCAGCTGGGCGAGCCGCTGCTGCTGGACATGGACGGAGATGAAAGCCATCAGCGGGTAGCCCAGGGCGGCCGGGTTTATCCGCCGCTCGAAGGACAGGAAGACGTGCCTTTTTTCCAGCTGCGCCATGCGCGCCTGCACGGTATTGCGGGACAGGCCAAGCTTCTGGGCCAGCGCCACCACCGTCTTCCGGGGATCCTGGGCCAAGGCCGAGAGCAGGCGGGTGTCGGTGCCATCCAGGGCTTGCATAATGCGCAACGTTAGCACGGTCCCGCGCCGCCCCGCAGAGCATTTTGCTCAATGATCGCGCCGGTGGTTGTACCTCCTGAGCATTGTGAGTAGGGTCACAATATCCGGGGCAAAGACGCCCGGGCGGCCGGCGGCGAGCGGGACCACAAGTCCCAAAACCGCAGGTCAACCACGTGAGAAGATTGCGGGCTATCGTGTCTACAGACCAAACGGGCCAGGGCGGTTCCACCGCCTCCACCAGCGCCCGGTACCCCCATGGACAGGGACGTGACCTGGTCCAGTTGGTCACCCCTTCCGGCGAGCGGGTCAGCCATCCGGAGTTCGACTACTGGGTCAGGGACATCACTGACGAGCAATTGTGTTCCCTTTATGAGGACATGACCGTCATCCGGCGCATCGACGTCGAGGCAACGGCCCTGCAGAGGCAGGGCGAGCTAGGGTTGTGGCCGCCGCTGCTGGGACAGGAGGCGGCGCAGATCGGTTCGGGCCGCGCGCTGCGCAGCGACGACTTCGTCTTCTCCAGCTACCGGGAGAACGGGGTGGCATACTGCCGCGGAGTGGACCTGACGGACCTCGTGCGGGTGTGGCGCGGCAACGCGTCCTCGGGCTGGGATCCCTACACGGTCAACATGGCCACCCCGCAGATCATCATCGGCGCCCAGACCCTGCATGCCACCGGCTACGCCATGGGCATCCAGAACGATGGCGCAGATTCGGTGGCCGTGACCTATTTCGGCGACGGCGCCACCAGCGAAGGCGACGTCAACGAGGCAATGGTGTTTGCCGCAAGCTTCCAGGTGCCCGTGGTGTTCTTCTGCACCAACAACCACTGGGCAATCTCCGAGCCTGTCCGGCTCCAGTCCCACATCCAGCTCGCGGACAGGGCTGCCGGGTTCGGCATCCCCAGCCTGCGCGTGGACGGCAACGACGTCCTGGCGGTCATGGCGGCAACCCGGGTGGCCCTGGACCGGGCACGGCGCGGCGGCGGCCCAACCTTCATCGAGGCGGTCAGCTACCGGATGGGCCCGCACACCACGGCGGATGACCCCACGCGCTACCGCGACGCCAACGAACTCGAGGACTGGGCTGCCAAGGACCCGATCAGCCGGATTGCCGCCCTCTTGGACCGGAAGGGCCTGCTCACCGAAGAACTGCAGCAGCAGGTGAAGGACAAGGCCGACGCCGTGGCGCACGAGATGCGCACGGGATGCACCACCATGCCGGACCCGGAGCCGCTGGACGTCTTCAAGCACGTCTACAGCACACCCAATTCCTGGCTGGACCGGCAGCAGGACCACTACGCCCGCTACCTGGCCTCCTTCGGTGATCCCGCAGGGGCCGTCTCAGAAGAAGGTGCACGCTGATGACCCAGATGACCTTTGCCCGTGCCATCAATGCCGGCCTGCGGAAGTCCCTCGAAAACGACCCCAAAGTGGTTCTCCTGGGCGAGGACATCGGCACCCTCGGCGGCGTGTTCCGGGTTACCGACGGGCTGCAGAAGGACTTCGGGACGCACCGGGTGGTTGACACGCCACTGGCTGAATCGGCCATTGTGGGCACCGCCGTCGGACTGGCCTACCGCGGCTACCGCCCGGTGGTGGAAATCCAGTTCGACGGTTTCGTCTACCCCGCATTCGACCAGATCGTCAGCCAGGTTGCCAAGATCCACTACCGCACCCGCGGGGCCGTGAAGATGCCCATCACCATCAGGATTCCGTTCGGCGGGGGCATCGGCTCACCCGAGCACCACTCCGAATCTCCGGAGGCCTACTTCACCCACACGTCAGGCCTCCGCGTGGTGACCGTTGCCAATCCCCAGGACGCCTACACCGTGATCCAGCAGGCGATCTCCTGCGACGACCCCGTGCTCTACTTTGAACCCAAGCGCCGCTACCACGACAAAGGCGAGGTTGACGAGGCCCTGGACCCTGCCGCCGCGGAGCCCATGGGCCGGGCAAGCGTCCTGGCCACTGGCACCGACGTCACGCTGGTGGCCTACGGCCCGCTGGTCAAGACCGCCCTCGATGCAGCTTCCGCGGCCGCCGACGAAGGGATCTCAATCGAGGTCATCGACCTTCGCTCGCTGGCGCCGGTGGACTATGACACGGTTGTTGCCTCCGTGCGCCGGACCGGGCACCTGGTCATTACCCACGAGGCCGGGCAGTCGGGCGGCCTGGGCGCAGAAGTGGCAGCGAGCATTACCGAGCGGTGCTTCTACTACCTGGAAGCCCCGCCGGTCCGCGTCACCGGGTTCGACATCCCCTACCCCTACTCCAAACTTGAAATGCACCATTTGCCAGGCCTGGACCGAATCCTCGACGGCGTGGACCGTGCCCTTGGCCGGCCGAACTCCCTCAGCGGGCTGGAAGGATGAGCGCCACCATGATCAAGGAATTCCGGCTGCCGGACCTGGGCGAGGGACTCACCGAATCGGAGATCCTCAGCTGGAAAGTGGGAGTGGGCGATACCGTCAGCCTGAACCAGGTGATTGCGGAAGTTGAAACGGCCAAGGCAGTGGTGGAGCTCCCGTCCCCGTTTGCCGGGGTCGTCAAGGAACTGCACGAACAGCCGGGCACCGTCGTGGAGGTGGGCAAGCCTATCGTCTCCTTCGAGGTGGCGGACGACGCCGGGCAGGCACCTTCGGGCGGAGCGCGGGAGGCCGCGCCTGAAGCGCCGAAGCGGGAACCGAACCTGGTGGGCTACGGCGCCGTCCCCGAAAGCACCGGCCGGCCCGCGCGGCGGCCGCGGAACTTCCCGGTGGCAGGGAATGTGGCAACCCGTGTCCAAACCAAACCTGTTGAACCCAAACCTGTTGAACCCAAACCTGTTGAACCCAAACCTGTCGAAACAAGCCATGTCCAAAGCGAACCTGCGGCCGAGCGCCCCCGGTCCACGCCGCCGGTCCGGAAGCTGGCGAAAGACCTCGGGGTGGACCTGGCATCGGTGGCCGGCACCGGTCCGCAGGGGCTGATTACCCGCGAGGACGTGCACCACTTTGTGGAGGGCACGTCCACCGGTGTTGGTGCAGGCGCTGTCACGGGCCAGGAGGCTGCCACTCCGACCGCAGGGCAGGCGTATCCGGGTGGACGGGAATCCCGGACCCCCATCAAGGGCGTCCGGAAGCTCACGGCCGCCGCCATGGTGCAGAGTGCTTTCACTGCACCGCACGCCACGGAATTCCTGACCATCGACGTCACTCCCGCCATGGAGCTGTTGGCCAGGCTCCGGGACGGCAGGGAATTCGCGGGATACAAGCTGACCCCGCTGACCCTGGCGGCGAAGGCACTGCTGATTGCGCTCCGGCGGAATCCGTCGCTCAACTCTCACTGGGATGAGGAAAACCAGGAGATCGTCACTTTCAACTACGTCAACCTCGGCATAGCGGCCGCCACGCCGAGGGGCCTCACGGTGCCCAACATCAAGGACGCGGACTCACTCTCCCTGGCCCGGCTAGCAGAAGCACTGACAGCGCTCGCAGAAACCGCCCGGGCCGGCAAGACCTCGCCGGCGGACCTGTCCGGAGGCACCATCTCCATCACCAATATCGGCGTCTTCGGTATAGACGCCGGCACTCCCATCCTGAACCCGGGGGAAGCGGCGATCCTGGCACTCGGAGCCGTGCGGAAGATGCCCTGGGAGCATCGCGGGGAAGTTGCACTGCGGCAGGTGATGACCCTGAGCCTGTCCTTCGACCACCGGCTGGTGGATGGTGAGCAGGGTTCGCGTTTCCTCGCCGATGTGGGTGCCATCCTGGCCGACCCCGGGATGGTCCTCACGATGGTCTAGGTCACGGACGGCCCTGGCCCGCTTGAGCGTTGCTGCCCGGCACCGCTTATGCGGTCCGGGGCCGTTCGTGGAACGTGGCGTCCACCAGCAGCGCAGCCAGCGCCATGCTCTCGAGCAGCGGGCGGGCGGTTCCGGCGGCCACCTTCCGGCCGTGGCTGCGGACCGAGTGCGGGGTGGAGTTGATCAGGCCAAACGTGGCATGGGCCCTCATCCGGAGCTCTGAACCCTCCGTCGCGGGATGGAGCCTGGCGAGGACGTCCACCCAGACCTCCACGTAGCTGCGCTGGAGGATCCGCACCGCCTCCTGGTCCTGTTCGGACAGGCTGCTGAAGTCCCTGTCCTGGACGCGGATGACGTCCGGCTTGCCGAGGGCAAAATTCACCTGGAACTCCACCAGTCCCCGCAGGGCGGCCAGGGGATCGGCATTGTCCGCCACCACCCGGCGCCCGCCGTCGAGCAGTTCCTGGCTGACAGTGACCAGCAGGTCGGCCAGCACCGCCTGCTTGCCCGGAAAGTGGCGGTACACGGCCGGGCCACTGACGCCGGCGGCAGCACCGAGGTCCTCCAGGGACACCCGGTTGAAGCCGTGCAGGGCAAAGAGTGACGCGGCAGCGGACAGCAGCGCCTGGCGGCGGTTCTCCTTCGCCCTGCTCCGCTGCGTTGTACTGCTCCGCTGCGTTGTACTGCCGCGCTGGGCGGTGGCGCTGCGCTGCTGGGTGTCGCCGGGCAGCGCAGTATTGCCGTGCTGGGTTGTACTGCTGCGCTCGCCGGCCGGCGCCGCGTCGGTGCTTCGCACGATTCCTCCTCGGACCCGGAGAGTCTAGCAAGGCAGTCCCTGTGTTGGACATCACAGTTAATCGAGACTAACCTGAATTTCAGTTACTCAGTACTAACCGAGTTGGCTTTTCGCCGGCCGGTCCAAAGATGAACAGGATGCGTCAATGGAGACCCTTGCCACCCGGCTCGATCCTTCCGGCGGGGCCTTCGCGGCAAACCGCGAAGCACAGCTGGAGCTGGCGGAGGACCTGCGGAAAAGGCTGGCGGACGCTGCGCTGGGCGGGCCGGAGAAGTCCCGGCAGCGCCACGTGGCCCGGGGGAAGCTGCTGCCGCGCGAGCGGATCGACCAGCTGCTGGATGAGGGCAGCCCGTTCCTTGAGATTGCCCCGCTGGCCGCCAACGGAATGTACAACGACGAGGCCCCCGGCGCCGGCGTCATCGCCGGCATCGGGCTGGTCCACGGCCGCCACGTGCTGGTGATTTCGAACGACGCAACGGTCAAGGGCGGAACGTACTATCCGCTGACCGTCAAGAAGCACCTGAGGGCCCAGGAGATCGCCCTCGAAAACCGGCTGCCCTGTATCTACCTGGTGGATTCCGGCGGAGCGTTCCTGCCGAAGCAGGACGAGGTCTTTCCGGACAAGGAGCACTTCGGCCGCATCTTCTACAACCAGGCGAGGCTGTCCGCGGCCAAGGTTCCCCAGATCGCCTCGGTCATGGGCTCCTGCACCGCCGGCGGCGCCTACGTGCCGGCCATGAGCGATGAAACGGTCATCGTCCGGAACCAGGGCACCATCTTCCTTGGCGGGCCGCCGCTCGTGAAGGCCGCGATCGGCGAGATCGTCACTCCGGAGGAGCTTGGCGGCGGCGAGGTCCACTCAAGGATCTCGGGCGTGACTGACCACCTGGCCGAAAACGACGAACACGCGCTGCAGATCATCCGGGACATCGTGTCCACCCTCCCGCCGCCGGCCCCGCCCGCCTGGGAGGTGGAGGCCGCCGTCGAACCATCAGCAGACCCTGACGGGCTGTACGGTGCCGTGCCGACGGACGTCAACGCCCCGTACGACGTCCACGAGGTGATCGCCCGGCTGGTGGACGGCAGCCGGTTCCATGAATTCAAGAGGGAATACGGCACCACCCTGGTGACCGGCTTCGCCCGGCTGCACGGGCACCCGGTGGGCATCGTGGCCAACAACGGCGTGCTCTTCAGCGAGTCGTCCCTCAAGGGCGCACACTTCATCGAGCTCTGCGACCAGCGCGGCATCCCGCTCGTTTTCCTGCAGAACATCTCCGGCTTCATGGTGGGCAAGGACTCTGAACAGGGCGGCATCGCCAAGAACGGGGCCAAGATGGTGACGGCCGTGGCTACTGCCCGGGTGCCCAAACTGACGGTGGTCATCGGCGGTTCCTTCGGCGCCGGCAACTACTCCATGTGCGGCCGCGCCTATTCGCCGCGGTTCCTGTGGATGTGGCCGGCAGCCCGGATCTCGGTGATGGGCGGCAACCAGGCCTCAAGCGTGCTGGCCACCGTAAAGCGTGACCAGTACGAGGCTGCGGGCCAGGAGTGGTCCGCCGAGGACGAAGAGGCCTTCAAGGCGCCCATCCGCCAGCAGTACGAGGACCAGGGCAGCCCGTATTACTCCACCGCCCGCCTCTGGGACGACGGCGTGATTGATCCAGCCGACACCCGCACCGTGCTGGGCCTGGCATTGGACGTCGTGTCCCGCACGCCGCTGCCGGAAACCTCCTTCGGCCTCTTCAGGATGTGAGCCAGCATATGACCACCCCTTCCTTCACCGGCACCGCCACGGCAAGCAGGCCCATGTTCAGCACTGTCCTGGTGGCCAACCGTGGCGAGATCGCCTGCCGCGTGATCCGCACCCTCCGGGCCATGGGCATCCGGTCAGTTGCCGTTTACAGCGATGCCGACGCCGGCGCGCGCCATGTACGCGAGGCTGACACGGCCGTTCGGATCGGCCCCGCCGCGGCCACGGAGAGCTACCTGAAGATCGATGCCATCATCGATGCGTGCCGCAAGGCCGGGGCGGAAGCCGTGCATCCGGGCTACGGCTTCCTGAGTGAGAACGCCGACTTCGCCCGCGCCCTGGACCGGGCCGGCATCACCTTCATCGGCCCCGGCATTGATGCGCTGAGAATGATGGGGGACAAGATCCGCTCCAAGAACCACGTGGCCGGTTACGGCGTCCCCGTGGTTCCCGGAGTAGCGGAGCCCGGCATGACGGATGAGCAGCTGGTGCAGGCGGCCGGCGGCGTCGGGTTTCCGCTGCTGATCAAGCCTTCCGCAGGCGGGGGCGGCAAGGGCATGCACGTGGTGGAACGCCCGGCAGACCTCCCCGCGACGCTGGCCACCGCCCGGCGGGTGGCTGCCGGCGCCTTCGGCGACGACACCCTTTTCCTGGAACGGCTGGTATCCACCCCGCGGCACATCGAGGTGCAGGTGCTCGCGGACAACCACGGCAACGTCATCCACCTGGGCGAGCGCGAATGCTCGCTGCAGCGGCGCCACCAAAAGGTCATCGAAGAGGCGCCGTCGCCCTTGCTCGAAGCGCACCCGGACGGCGCCGCCCTTCGCGCCCGCATCGGCGAGGCAGCCTGCAATGCAGCCCGCAGCGTTAACTACAGCGGTGCCGGGACCGTCGAATTCCTCGTCTCGGACGACGCGCCGGACCAGTTCTACTTCATGGAGATGAACACCAGGCTGCAGGTGGAGCATCCCGTCACCGAAATGGTCACCGGCATCGACCTCGTCGAATGGCAGGTGCGGATCGCCGCCGGCAGGGCACTCACCATCCGGCAGGCCGACGTCGAACTTAACGGGCACGCGGTGGAAGCACGCGTCTACGCGGAGGTTCCCGAGAAAAACTTCCTGCCCTCCACCGGGACCGTGCTCCTCCTGGATGAACTGCCCGGGCAGGCTGCCGGCAGGGTGCGGGTGGATTCGTCCCTGGCGGAAGGACTGGAGGTCTCGTCCAGCTACGACCCCATGATCTCCAAGGTGATCGCGTGGGGGGAGGACCGTACAGCTGCCCTGGACACCCTGGACGCGGCGCTCGCGGGCTATACGGCGCTTGGGCTGGACACCAACGTCGAATACCTGAGGCTGCTGATCAACGATGCCGATGTCCGCGCGGGACACCTGGACACGGGGCTGATTGAACGCAAACTGCCGCACCTCGCCTTCCGCCGCGTTGGCGAGGCCGAACTGGTGGCGGCGGCGCTCTTCACCATCCAGGCGGAGGAACAGGACAGCACCCCCCTGCCGCCGGGCCCCTGGCAGGCCCGCAACGGATGGCGCCTTGGCACACCGGCGCCGCGCCGCGTCAGCCTGGGAACGTCCGACGGCGGCGTGGCCACCGTGCGTATCAGCGGCAGGAACGCGGCCGGCCCGGTCGGGGACTGGGCTGTCCCCGAAGGCACTGCACTGGTGGCCGTGGACGGCGGGCCGCACCGTCCGGCACGGCTGGAAATGATTTCCCGCCGACGCGTTGCGCTGACGTTCAACGGGCGCACCACCACGTACGCCGTCGTGCCGGGACCTTCAGCGCTCTTCCTTGGCAGCGAGGGCTGGTCCTGCCGGCTGGAAGTCCTGACGCGTGAGTCGCGGCTGGAGCGGGTACTTGCAGCGATTCAGCGGGAGGAGGGTGCTGCCGACCCTGCGGTGCGCTCACCCATGCCGGGAACCGTGGTGTCCGTTCCGGTCACCGACGGTGCGGACGTCACGGCCGGGCAGGTGCTGGTTTCGGTGGAGGCGATGAAGATGGAGCACCAGCTGCTGGCTCCGCTCGACGGGACTGTGCACCTCAGCGTCCGGCCCGGGGACCTGGTGAAGGCGGACCAGGTCCTGGCGACCGTCCACCCCCGCACCGCAGATACAGACACAGATACAGCCACAGATGCAGCCTTACTTAATGGCGAAGGAGCCTAGACATGGCAGGTTTTGAACTCAGCGAGGAATACCAGGACCTCAGCGACACCGTCCGGGACTTCGCGGACACCGTGGTGGCACCCGTTTCCGCGAAGCACGACGAGGAGCACAGCTTCCCCTACGAAGTGGTGAAGCAGATGGGCGAGATGGGGCTGTTCGGCCTGCCTTTCCCCGAGGAGTTCGGCGGAATGGGCGGCGACTACTTCGCCCTTGCCCTGGCCCTGGAACAGTTGGGCCGGGTGGACCAGTCCGTGGCAATCACCCTCGAAGCAGGGGTGTCGCTGGGCGCCATGCCCATCTACCGTTTCGGGACGGACGCGCAGAAGCAGGAGTGGCTGCCCATGCTGGCATCCGGCCAGGCGCTGGCGGGTTTCGGCCTGACTGAGCCGGAGGCAGGATCGGACGCGGGCGGCACCAAGACCCACGCCCGGCGCGAGGCTGACGGCGGCAGGACAGAGTGGGTGATCAACGGCAACAAGGAGTTCATCACCAACTCCGGAACGGACATCACGCGCCTGGTCACCGTCACCGCCGTCACCGGCCGGAAGGAACGGGGAGACGGCTCAGTGCAGAAGGAAATTTCCACCATCCTGGTGCCCACCGATACCCCTGGCTTCAAGGCGGAGAAGCCCTACAACAAAGTGGGCTGGAACGCCTCGGACACCCATCCGCTGACCCTGAAGGATGTCCGGGTCCCGGAGGCCAACCTGCTGGGAGTGGAAGGGCGCGGCTACGCCAATTTCCTCTCCATCCTGGATGAGGGCCGCATAGCCATCGCGGCACTCGCCACCGGCGCAGCCCAGGGCTGCGTGGACTTGTCGGTCAAGTACGCCCGGGAGCGGAGCGCCTTCGGGCAAAACATCGGCAAGTACCAGGCCATTTCGTTCAAGATCGCGCGCATGGAGGCCCGCGCCCACACCGCCCGCCTTGCCTACTACGACGCGGCGTTCCGCATGCTTGCCGGCAAGCCGTTCAAGACCCAGGCCGCCATCGCTAAGATGGTCGCAGGCGAGGCAGCCATGGACAACGCGCGGGATGCCACCCAGGTATTCGGCGGCTATGGCTTCATCAACGAGTTCACCGTGGCAAGGCACTACCGCGACTCCAAGATCCTTGAAGTGGGGGAGGGCACCACGGAGGTCCAGCTGATGCTGATCGCCCGCGAACTGGGACTGTAGCCGGCCTGAGAGGATCACTGATGATTGACAAGGTTGTTGCCAGCGCTGAAGAAGCCGTCGCGGACATACCGGACGGAGCGTCCCTGGCCGTGGGTGGATTCGGCCTCTGCGGTATCCCGGTGACCCTCATCGATGCGCTGCACCGGGCAGGAACGGCGGACCTCGAAACCGTCAGCAACAACTGCGGCGTGGACGACTGGGGCCTGGGCATCCTGCTCCGGGACGGCCGGATCCGCCGCACCATCAGCTCCTATGTGGGCGAAAACAAGGAGTTTGCCCGCCAGTACCTGGCCGGCGAACTGGAGGTGGTGCTCACCCCGCAGGGCACCCTGGCCGAGAAGCTCCGCGCCGGCGGCGCCGGCATCCCGGCGTTCTACACGAAGGCGGGAGTCGGCACGCAGGTGTCCGACGGCGGCCTGCCGCAGAAGTACGACGCCCACGGCGGGATCGCGGTTGCTTCCGCGCCGAAGGAGGTGCGGTCCTTCGGTGGAGTGGACTACGTCCTTGAGGAGTCGTTGACGCCGGACTTCGGGCTGGTCCACGCCTGGAAGGGCGACCGCCACGGAAACCTGGTGTTCCATGCCACCGCAATGAACTTCAACCCGCTCTGTGCCATGGCCGGCAGGATCACCATCGCCGAGGTGGAGGAACTGGTGGAGCCCGGGGAACTGGACCCGGAACACATCCACACTCCGGGAATCTTCGTCCAGCGGGTGGTGCTGGCCGCCAACGCGGAGAAGCGCATCGAAAAACGGACCGTTGCCCTTCCCCGGCCAGGCACTGGAGCGCCCGGAACCGGAACCGGCACCAACCAGCAGGCAGGAGCATAGCCATGGATCCCAACAGCCCCTACGCTCCACGGCCCGAAGGCGTGCGCCCCGAATACCGCCGGGCGGCAGCCCAGCAGCACGAGGTCCAGGCAGACGGGACTGCCGCCAAAGGCTGGACCCGCAACGAACTCGCCGCCCGCGTGGCGAAGGAGCTCAGCAACGGCCAGTACGTCAACCTGGGCATCGGCATGCCAACCCTGATCCCCAACTACATTCCCGACGGCGTGGAAGTGGTGCTCCACTCCGAAAACGGGATCCTCGGCGTCGGCCCTTATCCCGCGGAGGATGCCGTTGACCCGGACCTCATCAACGCCGGCAAGGAAACTGTCACGGTCAACAAGGGTGCCGCTTTCTTCGACTCGGCTTCTTCCTTCGGAATGATCCGCGGGGGCCATGTGGACGTGGCAGTCCTGGGCGCCATGGAAGTTGCGGCCAACGGTGACCTGGCCAACTGGATGATCCCGGGCAAGATGGTCAAGGGCATGGGCGGCGCCATGGACCTGGTGTTCGGCGCCAAGAAGGTCATCGTGATGATGGAGCACGTGGACCGCAACGGAAACCCGAAGATTGTCCAGCAGTGCTCCCTGCCCCTGACCGGCAAGGGCTGCGTGGACCGGATCATTACGGACCTGGCGGTCATCGACGTTGTTGCGGACGGGTCCGGGTCCAGGCTGGTGCTGCGCGAACTGGCACCCAACGTCTCGGTGGAGGACGTGGCCGCCGCCACCGGGGCAGACCTGTTCGAAGAAGACCGGGAACTGACCGTATGAGCGGCGGTGACGGCGCCGCGGCGGGACCAACCGGCGGCGAGCCGCAGGTGATTGAGCAGCGCGGGCTGTACTTCGAGGAGCTGCAGGAGGGCGTCACCTACGCCCACCGTCCCGGCCGCACCGTGACGGAGGCCGACAATGTCCTGTTCACCACGCTGACGATGAACACGCAGGCGCTGCACCTGGACGCCGCCTGGAGCGCCGGCCAGCCGTTCGGCCAGCGGCTGGTGAACTCGATGTTCACCCTGGCCACCATGGTGGGGCAGTCCGTCTCGCAGCTGACCCAGGGCACCATCATCGCCCAGCTGGGCCTGGCCGATGTCTCGTTCCCGCATCCGCTCTTCCATGGCGACACCCTCTACACCGAGACGGTGATCAGCGGAAAACGGCTCTCGGGTTCCCGGCCGGGGCAGGGGATCGTCACCATGGAGCACACCGGCCGGAACCAGGACGGGACGGTGGTGGCACTGGCCACCCGAAGCTGCCTGATGTGGACCCGCGAGGCCCATGCCAAGCAGGAGGAGCACGGACAGGAGACAATGCAGTCATGACCTTTGTGATGGGCCCCGCCCTGCTCTTCTGCCCTGCCGACCGGCCGGAGCGCTACCAGAAGGCGGCCCGCAGGGCCGACGCCGTCATCCTGGACCTTGAGGATGCGGTGGCTCCCGCCGATAAGCAGCGCGCCCGCGGTGCCATCCTGGCCCAGCTGGGAACCACCGGCGTGGAGCCGGAACTGGAACCCAGCTGCACTATCGTGCGGGTGAATCCGGTGGGCACCGAGGACTTCGAGAAGGACCTTCACTGCCTCGCCCACACCCCTTACCGTACGGTCATGCTTGCCAAGGCGGAAACCGTCCAGCAGCTCGACGCCCTGGAGGGCTATAAGGTGATTGCGCTGTGTGAAACAGCGCTCGGAGTCCTTAACGCCCCCGCCATTGCCGCCGCCCCCAATGTGGTGGGCCTGATGTGGGGGGCAGAGGACCTGCTGGCATCGCTGGGCGGTACGTCCAGCAGGAAGGCCGACGGCGGCTACCGGGCGGTGGCGCTGCACGCCCGTTCCGCCGTGCTGCTGGCCGCGCGGGCCTGCGGCAAGGAGGCGGTGGATGCGGTTTACACGAACATCCCGGACCTTGCCGGGCTGGAGGAGGAGGCGGCCGACGCCGTGGCCTCCGGCTTCAGCTCCAAAGCGTGCATCCATCCGAGCCAGGCAGCCGTGGTCCGGGCCGCCTACGCGCCCTCCGACGCCGAAGTGGCGGCGGCTGAAGCCCTCCTGGAGGCTGCAGAGTCGGCAGGGTCAGGAGTGTTCCAGTACCAGGGAAAGATGATCGACGGGCCCATCCTGAAGCATGCCCAGGAAATCATCCGCCGGGCCCAGGGCATGGGCTAGCCGTTCCGCCTCATCCCGGCCGCCCGTGCGACCGCCGCAATGACAGCGGGGGGATCGGCTCGTACAGCAGCGTCCGCACCCACCGGTTTCCGGTTTCCCGGAACTCCTTGCGGCTTGCGAACCGGTAGTGGTAGCTGCGCACGCGCACCCAACGCGGCGGGGCGCCGTCGAACGGGTCATCGCGGAGGAGCCGCAGCGTCTGCCGGTCCGCCTCCAGGAGCTTGCCCAGGAAGGCATAGAACCACTCCTCATGGACGGTCCTTAGCGGCAGGAACCACATCAGCCAGTCCAGGCGCAGGTGGTAGGGCGCCCACTGCCGCGGGAGCCTGCCGGGCTCGCCGGGCTTGCCCTTGAAGCCGTACTCCCGCCACTCGGAGGAGTCGTCCGGGTCCTCGTCGGAGGTGCCCTCCACCACTATTTCAATCCGCTGCTTGGTGACCGTGCCGAACGCGCCGTAGGTGTTGACCAGCTGCCACCGGTTGAAACTGGCATTCATCAGCTGCCGGCGCGAGAAGAGGTTGCGCAACGGCCAGTAACTGAGCACAACCAGCAGCAGCGTGGCAGCCAGCGTGATGGCCAGCCACCACAGCGGCGTCTCCCGGTCCACGCCCGGCGCTCCGTGCCAGTCCAACGGAATGGCCGGCAGGACGGCGTGGGCAACCGGATCACTCACGGCGGCGAAGGCCAGCACAATGGCAATCCAGTTAAGCCACGCGAAGTTGCCTGTGGCCACCAGCCAGAGCTGGGTGGCGATGACAATGCCTGCCGCCACGCTGGCAACAGGCTGCGGAGCAAACAGGAAGAACGGCACCACCAGCTGGGCGAAGTGGTTGCCCAGCACTTCCACCTTGTGCAGCGGCTTGGGCAGGAGATGCGCCTGCCGGCTGAGCGGACCCGGCATGGGCTGCGTCTCGTGGTGGTAGTAGAGGGCAGTCAGGTCACGCCATTCCCGGCCGCCGCGGATCTTGATCATCCCGGCGCCGAACTCCAGCCTGAACACCAGCCACACGATCAGGATCAGGATGGTGCGGGGAGGGTCCGTCTGGTCCGAGCCCAGGAAGGCCACCGTGAAGCCGGCCTCCAGGAGCAGCATCTCCCAACCGAACCCGTAAAAGGTCTGCCCTACGTTCACGATGGACATGTACAGCAGCCACAGGACAAGGAACGCTATCAGCGGAACCCACGGCGGGCCCTGCTGCGGGATGCCGGCCACGAGCAGAGCCGATACCAGCAGCCCTGCGGCGCACACCCAACGCAGCAGGCGGTCCGAATACCGCCAACGGAACAGGGTAGGCCGGCGCAGGCGGCTGAAGCCGGAAAGGTATTCGGGGACGGGGAGAAGGCCGCGTTCACCCAGCAGCGCCGGGAACTGGTTCAGCGAGGAGAGGAACGCAACGAAATACAGTGCCGCCACGCCTCGCTGCAGCACCTGCCGGGCGAATTCGTATTCCGGCGCATCAAACCAGGAGAGCCAGTCCACGCAGTCCACGTTACGCCCGCTCCCAACAGTGCTGCCACTGGGGCCAAAGGGATGTTGAGGGGCCCCGCTTAAGGCGGCGGCTGTCCGGCAGCGCGGTGCGGGATACTTAAGCAATGCAGCCACGCAGAATCGTCCTCCTCGGATCCACCGGTTCCATCGGCACCCAGGCGATTGACGTCGTCGACGGCGCCCCGCACCTTTTCGAGGTGGTGGCCCTCAGCGCCGGGGGAGGCAACCTGGAGCTCCTCGCGCGCCAGGCGGTGCACACGGGTGCCTCTGTGCTTGGCATAGCCGCCGGGGACCCCGGTCAACTGGTCTACTTGGTGGCCGAAGCCGCAGCCGCTGCCGGCAAGCAGGGTTACCGGCCGGAAATCATTGCCGGACCGGACGCGTCCACCCGTATTGCGGGGGTCGAGGCTGACGTGGTCCTGAACGGGATCACCGGTTCCATTGGCCTGGCGCCCACCCTGGCGGCCCTCAAGTCCGGTGCCACGCTGGCGCTTGCCAACAAGGAGTCCCTGATTGTGGGCGGTTCGCTGGTGAAGGCCGCTGCCCGCGAAGGCCAGATCGTGCCGGTCGATTCCGAGCACTCGGCGATCGCCCAATGCTTGCGTTCCGGATCTGCGGCGGAAGTGGAAAAACTGATCCTCACCGCGTCCGGCGGTCCCTTCCGCAGCAGGAGCAGGGACGAACTGCACGGGGTAACTCCACAGGAGGCGCTGGCGCATCCCACGTGGGATATGGGTGTCATGGTCACCACCAATTCCGCTACCCTCGTCAACAAGGGCCTGGAAGTCATCGAGGCGCACCTGTTGTTCGATGTTCCCCTGGACCGGATCGATGTGGTGGTGCATCCGCAGTCCGTGGTGCACTCGATGGTGCAGTTCATCGACGGGTCCATCATTGCCCAGGCGTCCCCGCCGGACATGCGCCTCCCCATTGCCCTGGGACTGGGCTGGCCGGACCGGGTGCCCAACGCGGCCGCGGCCTGTGACTGGACGCGGGCCGCTTCGTGGACATTCGAGCCGCTGGATACGGAAGCCTTCCCCGCCGTCGGACTCGCCAAGGACGCCGCGAAGCAGGGCAGCACGTTCCCCGCTGTGTTCAACGCCGCCAACGAGGAAGCCGTGGCGGCCTTCCATGCCGGGCGCATCAGGTTTACCGACATCGTGGCCACCATCGAGTCCGTCCTCAGCGAACATTCAGGCTCCTCCGGGCTGACGGTGGAGTCCGTGCTGGATGCTGAGGACTGGGCACGCGCCCGCGCCCACGAACGTTTAGCAGTCAGCAGTCTCTAGGAAGCAGCAGCACGTCAATGACCCCCGTTCTCCTTTTTGTCCTCGGCGTCGTCTTTGTGGCGATCGGCATCGCTGCCTCCATCGCGCTCCATGAAGTGGGCCACCTGCTGCCTGCGAAGCTCTTCAAGGTCCGCGTCACCAAGTACATGATCGGCTTCGGCCCTACGCTCTGGTCGCGGCGGAAAGGCGAAACCGAGTACGGCGTCAAGGCCATCCCGCTGGGCGGCTACGTCTCCATGATTGGCATGTATCCGCCCAACAAGGAGGACGGTTCGGTCCGGCCCTCCAGCACGGGCATGTTCCAGACCCTGGCCACCGAAGCCCGGTCCGCGGCCCATGAGGAAGTGGGCCCCGGCGATGAGGGCCGGGTGTTCTACCGGCTTCCGGTCTGGAAGAAGATCATCGTGATGCTGGGCGGGCCGGCCATGAACATGGTGCTTGGCGTGCTCCTCACCGCCGTCCTGCTGATGGGCTTTGGCGTCGCCACAGCCACCACCACCATCTCCGACGTCTCCAAGTGCCAGGTGGCGGCGGGGGAAACCGTGGACCCGAACTCCGCGGACTGCCGGCTCACGCCCGCCGCCGCGGCAGGACTCAAGCCCAGTGACACGGTCATCGCCTTTGACGGAAAGGCTGTGGACAGCTGGGACCAGCTGACGGAATGGATCCGGGCCTCCGCGGGGCGCGAGGTAACCATCACCGTGGAGCGGGACGGCGCCCGGGTGTCCACCAACGTGACTCCGGTGCTGTCGGCCCGTCCCGTCGTCGGGGCGGACGGACGCCAGGAAAAGGACGACGCCGGCAACCTCCGTTACCAGGACGTCGGCTTCCTGGGCATCGGTTCCCGGACTGAACTGGTGGCCCAGCCGGCGTCGTCCGTTCTTCCAATGGCGGGGGAGAACATCCGCCAGGTGGCAGGGGTGGTCTTCAACCTGCCCGCACGCGTTGTGGGCGTGGCGAAGGCTGCCTTCAGCGAGGAGCCCCGCGACCCCAACGGCCCCATCAGCGTGGTGGGCGTGGGACGGGTGGCCGGTGAAGTGGCCGCCATGGAAGAAATCCCGGTGCAGTCCCGGCTGGCCGCACTGATCGGGCTGCTCGCCGGCCTGAACTTCGCGCTGGCCGTGTTCAACCTGGTACCGCTGCTGCCTTTGGACGGCGGACACGTAGCCGGCGCCCTGTACGAGGGTGCGCGGCGCCGCGTGGCCAAGCTGCTCGGCAAGCCGGACCCGGGAGCCTTCGACATCGCTAAGCTGCTGCCGGTGACCTATGTGGTGGCCGCCCTGCTCATGGGCATGAGCGCGCTCCTCATTTATGCC
This sequence comes from Pseudarthrobacter sp. GA104, assembly GCF_009741265.1. Taxonomy (GTDB): domain Bacteria; phylum Actinomycetota; class Actinomycetes; order Actinomycetales; family Micrococcaceae; genus Arthrobacter. The sequence goes on along the minus strand of NZ_WOWL01000001.1, from coordinate 658,788 downwards.
GACATTGTGAAGCCCGTGAACCTCTTCGGCTGACGCCTGCGGGTCCTTCGGGAGAGCAGGACCGGGGGCTGATTTCCGATTTTCAGCTAAATATGACTGATATTTAATAATCAGCCGCAGATGGTTGATTCGGAGGAATCAGCTGCCTAAGGTTGGAACATGTTCGTTCTCACCATTGACCAGCGGGGGAGCACCTCGGATGTGGACCGCGTCCCGGACCTGATCGCCGCACTGCAGAGCCGCACCCCGGTTCCGTTTGAGCGCTCAGTGGGTGACGAACTCCAGGGTGTAGTGGAACAGGCTGAAGACGTGGTCGACGTCGCCCTGCATGCACTGCGCAGCGGGTACTGGTACGTGGGCATCGGCATTGGCGCCGTGCACCTCGCTCCGGGTGCCAGCCCGCGGGAAGGGTCCGGAAGCGGCTTCGTGGCGGCGCGCAAGGCAGTGGAACTCGCTAAAAGCGCGGCCGGCCAGGTCCCGTTGTCAGTGGTGTCCGGCACCATGGTCCGCGGGAGGGACATTCGGTCCCCGCAACAGAATGATGCAGCACAGGAAGGCGTCATGGCCTGCTCCAACGCACAGGCAGTGCTTCGGCTGATCGGGCGCCTGGTGCAGCAGCGCACGGAGGCCCAGTGGCGGGTGGTGGACCACCTGCGCGCGCAGGGGGACGGCAGGCACGGCAGCCAGAAGCAGGTGGCCCGGGAACTGGGAATCACCGAGCAGTCGGTGAGCCGTGCGGTGCTGAGGTCCGGCTGGCAGGAAGAATGGGCGGCGAGGCCCGCAGCGGCAATGCTCCTTGACTATGCGCAGTCCCTGATTGCGGGCACCCGGACGGAAGGAAACCAGTGAACGCACTCTGGATCACGGTTGCGCTGCTCGTGGCAGGATTCGCCGGCTGGCCCGTGACCGCGCTGGTGTTCCGGCTCGCCAAGACCATTGATGACAAGGCAGACGCAGCCAAGGCGGCCGAGGAAGCCGGAGGGGCAGCCGACGATCCGTCCGCGGACGTCACCGTCGACCCTCCGCCTCCCGGCCGGGGCCAAAATGTGGACGATGAGCTGACCGCCGTGGCCAGCGCACCGCCGTCGGCCGGTCCTGGCTCCGGACCGGCGGCTCCCACCCAGCGGATCCTTCGGGGCGGCGCCATCATTGGAGTCCTGGAGCGGCTCGGAGTTTGCCTTGCCATCCTCACCGGCCAGCCGGTGGCCATCGCCTATATCGTGGCCATCAAGGGCCTGGGCAGGTTCGCGGAGTTGAAGGAAACCCCTGTGGCTGCTGAACGGTTCATCATCGGAACGCTGGCGTCCATGCTGTGGGCGGCCGGAACGGCCGCGGCCGTCAAGGTCATCTTCCTGGCGTGACAAAAGGGTCTGCCCGTCCGGTGGCAGGCGGCCCACCGGATGCGTCCGGAGGCCTGCAGGGCGATAGGGTAGCGGTATGACAGTTTTTGCCGTTGAGTACGTTTATGCCGCCGAATCCACTGACGAACGCAATGCCGTTCGGCCCGCGCACCGTGAATGGACCGCCGGCCTGGCCCAGGACGGCGCCATTCTGGCCAGCGGGCCGTACGGTGACGGTGCCGGGGCGCTGCTGATTTTCAAGGCAGCCGATGAAGCCGCCCTCAACTCGATCCTGAAACAGGATCCGTTCGCAGCAGCCGGAGTCATCGCCGGAACCCGCATCACCGAATGGTCGCCAATTACCGGCGTGCTGGCCGGCCTCGCCGCCTAAGCCGCCTCCACTTTTCGAACCTCTAGGAGTCCTCGTGACCTCGGTCAGCCTGGGAATGCCCTCAGCACCGCCACCCGTCCTTGCCCCCCGCCGCAAGACGCGGCAGATCAAAGTCGGTTCCGTGGGGGTCGGCTCGGACTCGCCCATCAGCGTGCAGTCCATGACCACCACGCCCACCACGGACATCAACGCCACCCTCCAGCAGATCGCGGAACTGACGGCGTCGGGCTGCGACATCGTGCGCGTTGCCTGCCCGTCCGCCGACGACGCCGAGGCGCTGCCCATTATCGCCCGGAAGTCCCAGATTCCCGTCATCGCGGACATCCACTTCCAGCCCAAGTACGTCTTCGCGGCGATCGAGGCCGGCTGCGCGGCGGTGCGGGTCAACCCCGGCAACATCCGCAAGTTCGATGACCAGGTCAAGGAGATCGCAGCGGCGGCCCGCGATCACGGGACGTCCATCCGCATCGGCGTGAACGCCGGCTCCCTGGAGCCCGGAATCCTGAAGAAGTATGGAAAGGCCACCCCGGAGGCGCTCGTGGAGTCTGCCGTCTGGGAAGCATCCCTCTTCGAGGAGCACGGTTTCCACGACTTCAAGATTTCCGTGAAGCACAACGACCCCGTCATTATGGTGGCCGCGTACGAGATGCTGGCGGAAAAGGGCGACTGGCCGCTGCACCTCGGCGTCACCGAGGCAGGCCCGGCATTCCAGGGAACCATCAAGTCGGCCACGGCCTTCGGGGCGCTTCTGTCCCGGGGCATCGGCGACACCATCCGGGTTTCCCTCTCCGCTCCGCCGGTGGAGGAAATCAAAGTGGGAAACCAGATCCTCCAGTCCCTCAACCTGCGTCCGCGCAAGCTGGAAATCGTCTCCTGCCCCTCCTGCGGCCGCGCCCAGGTGGACGTCTACACGCTGGCCGAGCAGGTTACGGCCGGGCTTGAAGGAATGGAGATTCCACTGCGCGTGGCGGTCATGGGCTGCGTGGTCAACGGCCCGGGCGAAGCCCGCGAAGCAGATCTTGGCGTTGCCTCGGGCAACGGCAAGGGCCAGATCTTTGTGAAGGGCGAGGTCATCAAGACTGTCCCTGAGAGCCAGATTGTTGAGACACTGATCGAAGAGGCCATGCGTATCGCGGAAGAGATGGGGGAGGCCGATGGCGAAGATGCTGTCAAGGGTAGCCCCGTGGTTAGCGTCTCGTAAGGACGTCCCCGCCCCGCCGGGGATTTCCGTCCGTACCCTGGACCGGGAGGACACTGCAGCGCTGAGGCTACTGGCGCAGCGTGATCCGGTCACGAACGTGTTCATCCTGGCGCACCTGCGTGCCGCCGGTTCCGCCGCAGCCACCAGCGGCGGAGCCGGGGTCCTCGGCGTGTTCGACGACGGCGTCCTGGCGGGTGCCTGCTGGGCAGGGGCCAACCTGGTTCCCGTGCAGCTGGACCCGGACCTGGCCGGAGTGGTGGCTGCGGCGGCCAGCGCATCCGGACGCCGCTACGCCTCCGCCTTCGGCCCCGCCAGTTCCGTACTGGCCCTTCACGCAGAATTGGTTGAGTTGGGGCACCGGGCCCACGAGGTGCGCCCGGACCAGCCTTTGATGACCATCGGCGGGCCCCCGTCCGTTGAGCCGAACCCGGGGCTGGGGCTGGGAAACCTAGCGGATTTCGACCGCATCCTGCCGGCGTGCGCCGCGATGTTCGAGGAAGAAGTGGGATATTCCCCTTTCCTGGGCGGCAGGGAGTTCTACAGCCGCCGGGTGGAAAGCCTGATTCGGCAAGGGCACTCCCTCGTGCACCTGAACGACGCCGGCGAAGTGGTGTTCAAGGCCGAACTCGGGGCCGTCACCTCCGACGTAACGCAGATCCAGGGCGTCTGGATGAACCCCCTCTACCGCGGCCAGGGGCTGAGCCCCGGGTATATGGCGGCAGTGGTGGAGCAGGCACAAAGGGTGGCGCCCACCACAAGCCTTTACGTCAACGGCTTCAACACCCGCGCACGGGCCACCTACGAGCGGGTCGGTTTCCAGCAGGTGGGGACCTTCGCCACCGTTCTCTTCTAGGACTGCGTCCCCTTCCTGCCGTCCAGGTCTCCCGTCAGGTAGCGCTGCACATTGGGTGCGACCAGCCGGACCACGTCCTCGGGTGCCGCGGACGCCAGCGGCTCCAGCCGGACCACGTAGCGGACCATCATCAATCCCACCATCTGCGTCGCCACCAGGCCGCCGCGAAGCGCCACGTCCTCCTTCGGCCCGGGCACGCCCGCCATGATGCGGCTGATGATGGCCCGGGTGGCGGTCTCCCGGAGGAGGGCGGTCTTCGCCTTCGATCCAATGGTCCCGCGCAAGAATGCCACCAGTCCTGGCTGGGCAGGGCTCTCCCACAGGCGCAGCACTGCGCGGACGATGAGCTCGGCCCGCTCGCCGGGGGGAGAATCCTCCACGCCGGCCAACACCTCCCCGGGATCCGCCGGAAGCTCCACGCTGAGGGCGAAGAGCTCGTCTTTCCCGTTGAAGAAATGGTGGATCATGGCCGGATCCACCCCGGCCGACCGCGCCACCTGCCGCAGGCTGGTGCCCTCAAAGCCGTGCTCGGCGAAAAGCCGCCGGGCCGCCTCGAGGATGTGGCCCCGCGATGCGTTTCTCCCGCCCCGGCGTCCCCGCCGCACAGCCGGGGGCTGTCCGTCCGGTGCGCTCACGGGCTCTGCCTGCGCAAGGTGAGGGAGGCCAGCACCAGGACTCCCACAACAATCGCCACCATGATCCCGGCGTCCTGCCATAGCTGTTCCGTTGCTTCCGTGTTGGCAGCGATCTCCTGCAGGGCGTCCACGGAGAATGTCAGGGGAAGGACGTTGGAGATCGCTTCAAGGACATCGTTCATGCGGTCCCGGGCCACGAACAGTCCGCACAGCAGGATCTGCGGCACCACCACCACGGGCATAAACTGCACCGCCTGGAACTCGGTCCTGGCGAAAGCTGAACACAGCAGTCCCAGGGCCACCCCCAGGACCGCGTTGATCACGGCGATCAGGACCACGAAGCCGGGCGGCCCCTGGATATCAAGATCGAAGATCCAGTAGGCAACGGCGGTGGCCACCAGTGACTGCAGGGCGGCCATGATGGAAAACGCCAGGCCGTAGCCAAAGAGGAGGTCGGCTTTGTGCACGGGTGTGGTGAGCAGCCGTTCCAAGGTTCCGGAGGTGCGCTCGCGCAGCATGGTGATGGACGTGACCAGGAACATCACCACGAAGGGGAAGATGGCCAGCATCATCAGGCCTACCCGGTCGAAGGTCCGGGGGGCTCCCGGAGGCAGCGTCTCGTTCTCGTACAGGAAGTAGACCGCAGTGAGCAGCAGCGCGGGCACCACCAGGATCATGGCGATGCTCCGGTGGTCGTGGCGGAGCTGGTCCAGCACCCGGTGCGTCGTGGCGAGCATCATTCGGACGTCCATCACCGCACGCTCCTGGTCCGTGCTTTGGGTTCCCCGGTGCCGGCAGCCGCTGCCCCGGGCGTCTCCGGCGCCGTCGTCGCAGTCGCCGTCGTCTCCTGGATGATGTGGAGGAACGCCTTCTCAAGGTCGCTGCTGTGTCCGCGCCGGCTGAGTTCCCCGGGCGTCAGCCGGGCGAGCAGCCTGCCCCCACGGAGGAGCAGCAAGTCGTCACACCGGCTGGCTTCCTCCATCACGTGGCTGGACACGAGGAGGGTCGTTCCAGCCTCTGCCATGGCCTGGAACCGGCTCCAGAGGTCCGCCCGCAGTACCGGGTCCAGTCCTACGGTCGGTTCGTCCAGCACCAGGAGCGGGGGATGCGCCACCAGTGCGCAGGCGAGGGAGGCGCGGCTGAGTTCGCCGCCGGACAGGTCCGCCGTCTTCTGCCGGGCCTGCCGTTCAAGCCCGACGGCGGCAATCGCCTCCGCCGCCTCAAGCTTCGTTTTCCGGTGCATGGCTCCGAAGTAGCGGACATTCGCTTCCACAGTCAGGTCCGGGTACAGACTCGGCGACTGGGTCACATAGCCCACCCGGTGGCGCAGGGCAGCGCTGCCGGCGGGCAGGCCCAGGACCTGCACCGTTCCGGACGCAAGCCGCTGGACACCGACGATGGCCCGCATGAGGGTCGTCTTTCCGCTGCCCGAGGGTCCCAGCAGTCCGGTGATCCTGCCGGCCGGGATGGTGAAGTCCAGCCCGCGAAGCACAGGGACCTTGCCTCGCGTGACATTCAGGCCGGCGGCGACAATGGCGTCTCCGCCCGTTCGGCCCTGACCTTCCGGTATTGCCGCCGCATGGGACATGATCGCCCTCCGTTGCCAGGAGCAGGGCTGCCGGCGCCTGGTGGCGCCGTAATTCATCACCTGATGAATTAAAGCTAGGGCGCCGGAAAGGCCCGGTCAACAGCAAGAAATGAGAAACACTTGTCAATGTGCCTCCCATCACATAGGTTCGATCTAGCTGCGCTGGAGTGGCGTGGGCGGTCTCACCAGTCCTCACCAGTACTTAGGCGATAACGGCGTCGAGCCACGCCCGGATGCGATGACCAGCCTCATGGGGGGCCAGGGGCTTTGCATCTCCGGGCGTGGCTCAACTGCGTTCCGGGAAAGTGCCGGGCGGCTGTACCGCTGCCGGGCGGCCGGTGCCCGCACCGGCTGCGCTGCGTACCCGCCAGCGGGGAGTGGCCCTGCCAGCCGGTAGATTAGTACCAGACGAAATCCCGGCCCTGCTCTCCAGCACTCCCCAGAAACGGATACCCGCCCGTGGTTACAAGACTGTCCCAGCTATTCCTGCGCACCCTCCGCGAAGATCCCGTCGACGCCGAGGTGGCCAGCCACCGGCTCCTGGTCCGCGCAGGCTACATCCGCCGTGCCGCCCCCGGCATCTACACCTGGCTGCCGCTGGGACTGAGCGTCCTGCGCAAGGTGGAAGCCGTCATCCGCGAGGAGATGGCCAGGATCGGGGCGCAGGAAGTCCACTTTCCGGCCCTCCTGCCCCGTGAGCCCTACGAGGCCACCAACCGCTGGACCGAATACGGCGAGGGCCTGTTCCGGCTCCAGGACCGCAAGGGCGCCGATTACCTGCTGGCTCCCACGCACGAGGAAATGTTCACTCTGCTGGTCAAGGACCTGTACTCCTCCTACAAGGACCTGCCGCTGAGCCTCTACCAGATCCAGAACAAGTACCGCGACGAGGCGCGTCCCCGTGCGGGCCTCCTGCGCGGCCGCGAGTTCATCATGAAGGACTCCTACTCCTTCGACGTGGATGACGCCGGCCTGGACGCAAGCTACGCCGCCCACCGCGGCGCCTACCTGCGCATCTTCGAGCGCCTCGGGCTGGAGGTCATCCCGGTTACCGCGACGGCCGGTGCCATGGGCGGCTCCAAGAGCGAAGAGTTCCTGCACCCCACCGACATCGGCGAGGACACCTTCGTGCGGTCCGCCGGCGGATACGCAGCCAACGTTGAGGCCGTGACCACCGTGGCTCCGGCGGAAATCGACTTCACCGATGCTCCTGCCGCCGAGGTGCTCGACACCCCGGACACCCCCACCATCGACACCCTGGTGGCAGCCTCCAATACACTCGCCCCGCGCAGCGAGGCCGACGGCGGTGCCTGGACCGCCGCCGACACGCTGAAGAACGTCGTGCTCGCCGTTACCCTGCCCACCGGGGAGCGCCAGCTGGTGGTCATCGGGGTGCCGGGCGACCGCGCCGTGGACCTGAAGCGCGTCGAAGCGAACATCGGATCCTTCCTGCCCATCGGCGGGGAGATCGGCCTGGAAGCGGCCAACGACGACGACCTCAAGAAACAGCCGCTCATCGTCAAGGGCTACCTCGGCCCCGGCCTGTCCCTGGAGGAGCCCCTGCTGGGAGCCGAAAGTGCAACGAAGCTTCTGTACCTGGTGGACCCCCGCGTGGTCCGCGGCACTTCCTGGATCACGGGTGCCAATGAGGCCGGCAGGCACGTGTACGGCCTGGTGGCCGGACGCGACTTCACCTGGGACGGCGTCATCGAGTGCACCGAAGTCCGCGAAGGCGATCCCGCCCCGGACGGCTCCGGCCCGCTGGAGACCGCCCGCGGCATCGAGATGGGGCACATCTTCCAGCTCGGCCGCAAGTACGCAGAAGCGCTGGAGCTGAAGGTCCTGGACCAGAACGGCAAGCAGGTCACCGTGACCATGGGCTCCTATGGCGTCGGCGTCACCCGGGCCGTTGCAGCGCTGGCCGAGGCCAACCACGACGCACGGGGGCTCGTCTGGCCGCGTGCCGTTGCCCCGGCCGATGTCCATGTGGTCGCCGTCGGCAAGGGCGAGGAGATCTTCGCCACCGCCGAGCGGCTGGCGGCCGACCTTGAGGCAGCAGGCCTGGATGTCCTGCTCGACGACCGGCCGAAGGTTTCGCCCGGGGTCAAGTTCGGCGATGCCGAACTGTTAGGCGTTCCCACCATCCTGGCCGTTGGCCGCGGCCTGGTGGATGGTGTGGTCGAGATCAAGGACCGCCGCAGCGGTGACGCCGAAAACGTGGCAGTGGACAAGGCGGTTGACTACGTAGTCAACGCTGTCCGCACCAGCTGACCCGGCAGTGGAGTTCGGACTCGAATCGCTCGGGCTGACAACACTCCTCTTAATCGTGCTTGCCGGTTTTGCCGCCGGCTGGGTGGATGCAGTGGTAGGAGGGGGCGGGCTGATCCAGCTCCCCGCCCTGCTGCTGGTCCCGGGGATCACCCCCGTCCAAGCGCTGGCGACAAACAAGATGGGGTCCATCTTCGGCACAGCCACCAGTGCTGCCACCTACTACCGGCGCGTAGGACCGGACCTTAGGACGGCGCTGCCGATGGCCGCGATCGCCCTGGCGGGCAGCTTTGGCGGCGCCGTGCTGGCAGCGACCCTGCCCGCCACTGTCTTCAAGCCCATCATCGTCACGGCGCTGGTCGCCGTCGCCCTTTTCACAGCACTGAAGCCGGACGTTGGCGGCATCACCGCCCTGCGGCATGATGGCCGCAAGCACTACGTGGTTGCCTGCCTGATCGGGGCCGTCATTGGTTTCTACGACGGCCTCATCGGTCCGGGGACAGGCTCCTTCCTGGTCATCGCGCTGGTCTCGGCGATGGGGTATGCCTTCCTGGAAGCCAGCGCCAAAGCCAAGATCGTCAACATGGCCACCAATGCGGGCGCACTGCTGTTCTTCCTGCCCCACGGCTCCCTCCTGTGGGGCCTGGGCCTGCTGCTGGGGGCGGCCAATATGGCGGGCGGATACCTCGGAGCCAGGACAGCAGTCAAACAGGGAAGCCGCTTTGTCCGCGTGGTCTTCCTTGTGGTGGTGTCGGCCCTCATCATCAAGCTCGGCTACGACGCCTGGCAGGAAAACTTCGCCTGATACCGCCCCGGAAAAGCAGGCTCGGAGGCCCGGCCGGCGGAGGCGTAGCATGCAGATATGTCACACGGCGACGACGAGTACCACCGGGCCCTGGCGGCAGCGGCACGCCACGCCACGGCCTGGCTGGGAAGCCTTTCCGACAGGCCGGTGGGTCCGGCGGTGGGCGCCCACCGCCTCACAGCTGCCTTTGGCGGCCCGCTGCCGCGGAAGGGCATGCCCGCTGAAGACGTGGTGGACCTGCTGGCAAAGACGGCAGAGCCGGGGCTCATGGCAATGCCCTCCGCCCGGTTCTTCGGCTGGGTGATAGGCGGGACGTTACCTGCCGCCCTTGCCTCCGACTGGCTGGTGAGTGCCTGGGACCAGAACGCCTGCCTCCGCTACGCGGCCCCGGCGGTGGCAGCAATCGAGGAGGGCGCGGGCAGTTGGCTCCTGGAACTGCTGGGACTTCCTGGACAGTCCGACGTCGGGTTCGTCACCGGCGCGACGATGGCGAATTTCACCTGCATGGCGGCCGCACGGTGGCGGCTGCTTGCGGACGCCGGCTGGGACCTGGACAGTGACGGGCTGTTTGGCGCTCCGAGGGTCCGCTGCCTGGTGGGGCGGGAACGGCATGACACCGTGGACCTTGGCCTGCGCTACCTGGGCCTGGGCAAGCCCGTGGTGGTGGACGCCGACAGCCAGGGGCGGTTGATCCCCGAAGCCCTGGACGCAGCACTGGCTGGAGGCTCAGGCCCCGCATTAGTCTGCCTCCAGGCAGGGAACGTCCATTCAGGCGCTTTTGACCCGTTCCCCGAAGCCATCCGCGTTGCCCGGAAACACGGAGCCTGGGTCCATGTGGATGGCGCCTTCGGCCTGTGGGCCGCCGCAGCCCCCGAACTGCGGCATCTGATCCGTGGCTATGAGGATGCGGACTCCTGGGGAACGGATGCCCACAAAACCCTCAACGTTCCCTACGACTGCGGCATCGCAATTGTCCGGGATGCTGCAGCCCTTCGCTCTGCCATGGGCCTGCATGCCAGCTATCTGGTGCATGACGCGGAAGGTCCCGGCGATCCCTTCGAAAAGGTCCCGGAGCTGTCACGGCGGGCGCGCGGCGTGACTGTGTGGGCAGCCCTGAAGAGCCTCGGCTCCGACGGCGTTGCAGCCCAGGTGGAGGGAATGGCCGCCGCGGCCTCGGAAATCGCCGCGGGGCTGGCCGGGCTGGACGGCGTGGAAGTGCTGAACGACGTCGGCTACACCCAGGTTTGCGTGGCGTTCGGCGACGACGCCACCACCCGGGCGGTGACGGCCCGCGTCATCGGGGACGGCAGGGTATGGATGTCCGGCTCACGGTGGCGGGACCGGGACATCCTCCGGGTGTCGGTCAGCAACTGGCGCACCGAAGGGGACGAGGCGGGCACTGCCGTGGACGCGATCCGTTCCGCACTGGCCGCCGTGCGCGGCACCTGACCCGGGAACGTCGCCGGTCAGCCTGGCCCCAGGGCCTGGCCGGGCTCCGGTAAGGCGTGGGCCGGTGGCAGTCCTTCCAGGGTGCGCCCGGCGAGGGTGCTGGCAACCCAGAGGGACCTCGCCAGGTCGCCGCGATGGCCAGGCTTTCCGGCGTACCCCAGCGCGTTGGCCACTTCCCTGGCCACGGCCCATTGCCGGGCCGCATCGGGGTCCAGGCCGGCTGCGGCACTGAAGTCCGCGCAGCGTTGACGCAGGCCGGCTTCGGGCTGGTTCAGCGGCAGGTCCGGCAGGCGGTTCCACAACAGCGGGGCCACGCCGAATTCCGGTTCACCGATCATGGGCTGGGGGTCAATGGCTGCGAAGCCGCCCGGCGTCGGCTTTCCGCCTGTTCCGCGCGTGCCCGGCCTGGCCAGGATGTTGAGGTAGTGCAGGTCAGTATGGACCAGGACGTCCCGCGCCGTGCGGCGGCCCACCGCCCCGCGCGTCTGGCACACCTCAAGCGCCGCTTCCAGCAGCCACCGTGGAAAAGGGCGTCCCAGCTGGTCCCAATCCGCAGGCAGGTCATCGCTCCACTGTTCGGCACGAGCGGCGATGTGCTCGAATTCCCGCCACTGCGGCCGGTCGTCCGGAACAATGCTCAACTGGCGGACCAGTCCACCCCACACCGCCGCGGCGTCAGCCATTGGCAGGTCGCTGAGCGGGCGCCCGGCGTCGAGCCTTTCGAGGAGCATGGAACACGTGCCGGCATCCGACGCCAACAGCGCGACGGCGCCCCGCCCGTTCCACAGTTCCAGCGCATGCCGCTCCGCCCGCGCTTCGTCGTGGGGGAAGGCGATCTTGAGGGCAGCGGGGGAGCCGTCCTCCCGGACCACCGGAATGACGATCGCACCATGGCCGTTCCAGGGCATGACGCCGGGACCAAGGCCGGAGGTAAGGCGCCACCGGTCAAGCAGGCTTTCGGCGATGCCGGGCAAGGAAGCCAGCCAGGCCCGGCCTTCCGGGGTGCCGCCGTAGCGCGCGGCAAGGTCCGGAGGGATGGGGAGTACCGTTGGCTGGCTCATCAGTCCCAGCCTAAGGGCAACGGCAGTGCTGCCCCGGGGGATGCAGGCCCTACACCACGCCCGTGGCGCCGAGCAGGCTGCCGATGCTGAACGTGGCGGCGAGGGCCAGGGCGCCGCCCACCACCACCCGGACCGCGGCCCTGGATTTGGAACCGCCGCCGATCCACGCGCCCAGTGCTCCGGTCAGGGCCAGTGCCACCAGGACAGCAGCAAAGGTCAAGGGAACACGGATTTCCGGCGGCGGAAGAAGGATTGCCAGCATCGGGAGGACCGCGCCGATGATAAAGGCCACGGCCGAAGCGAAGGCCGCGTGCCAGGGGCTCACGATGTCTGTCTCGTCGATGTTGAGCTCGGCGGTGAGGTGCGCGGCCAGGGCATCATGGGCCGTGAGTTCTTGGGCCACCTTGCCGGCTGTTTCGGGGCTGAGGCCCTTGGCAAGGTAGATGGCGGTGAGTTCCGCCAGCTCCTCCTCCGGTTGCTCGGCCAGCTCCCGGCGTTCCTTCTCTATCAGGGCTTTTTGGCTGTCGCTCTGGCTGCTCACAGATACGTACTCGCCCAGCGCCATGGACACCGCTCCGCCCACCAGTCCCGCGGCCCCCGCGGCGAGGATGGGACCGGACTCGGCGGTGGCCCCTGCCACGCCAACCACGATGGCCGCCACCGAGACGATGCCGTCGTTGGCGCCCAGGACGCCCGCCCGCAGCCAGTTCAGCCGCTGGGCGGTGTCGTTGCCGTGCGGTTCAGTCTCCAGATGGCGGCGAAGTTCCGGGCTCCCGGCGTCCGCTGCACCCTGTTCGGCCGGTTCGTATGCGTCCATGCTCTTCAGCAAACCATTAGAAGTCTTCCGGGGCCACCCTGCCCTGGCAGGAAAGACGCCGCCCGGAGCGGGTTCGTCGGAGTGGGGGTGGGTGCCGTAATGATGGGAGAAGAAGTGCTGCCGCGCCCCCGGAGCTCATGGTCCTGTCGGCGCAGTGGCGGAACTGGCGGGAAGGTCCGGCAGCTGGTCCTGGTCGAGGACGACGCCGGGAACCGGCCCAGGGTCGCCGCCCCAATGGCCAGCCCGGCGTGCCGCGGCCTGAAGGGCGGAGATGGCCCACTCCCGCGTGCCGCCGTCGGCAAGGGCAATGACGTCCCCGAAGGCTGGCAGCGACACCAGCTCCAGGCGGGCAAGCCCGGCAGCCGGGGCGGCAAGGAAATCCGGGTCCAGGACGTAGCCGGGCTGCTGCGCCTGTGCGGCACTGCATGCTGCCCGGGTGTGCGCCGTCGCTTCGGCGGCAAGGTCTTCATGCTCGGCAAGGAACGCTCCCGCCGCGCCGGCGTCCTTGGCCGCCAGGCGGGGGAGGGCCGCCTGGTAGGCGTAGACGCTCTGCTGTTCGGCGGCCAGGGCTGCTGAAAGCGCACCGGCGACAGCTGCAGCCGTCCCTGCGCCGGTTGTTTCCTGTCCAGCAGATGCAGGCGCCGCGGGCGTGGGAGGGCCCTCTGGCGCCGGAGGAAGTGACGGGCAGGCGGATCCCGCGGGGGACGAGGTTGGGGTGGCTGCGGGGGTCCCTGCGGCTGCGTGCGGCAGTGTTTCCACGGCGATGCCGCCGGCCGCGGCCACATCCTCGGCGGCAAGCAGCTGGGCGGTGCCGGCGCCGGCCAGGAGCCGCGCCATCCCGCCGTCGGCCTTTGCCGCGTCAGCGAGGCGCTGCACTCCGCTGGCCGAGAGCGCGGAAGCCAGCCCTGCGAGGCCGGGAAGCGGCGTCGTGGGAAGCGCCGTCGCCGGTTGGGGGAGAGGGGAGCAATCCGACGGCGAAAGGAGGGTGCGCGCCTGCAGCGTCAGCAATGTCACAGCCGCGTCCACGGCGGCCGTTTTTCCGGCAGTATCCGGGGCGCCGCCGGCTGCGGTCGCGGCAGACAGCAGCCCGGCGGCAGTCCGCAGCTCCAGCGCATCATCCAGCGCGGCCATCCTGGCCTGCTCGGAGAACGGCGGATCCGCGGGCGGCGGCGGTTCCGCGGGGATCAGGGCGAATCCGAGGCTGAGGACAAGGAAGGCCGTGAACGAAACAACGGCGTACCGGAAATAGCGCAGCACTGGGCGGTTTTCCCGATTGTCGTCTTTCACAACAGACCATGGTGTCACGCCGGCTGGGAATCTCCGTCCCGCCGGACCGGTAAAATAGCTACGCTAGTACACACAACATCATCTATAGGGAGGCGGCGGGCATCGTGAGCAATTCAGAAGCCACGGCTTCATCGGACCTGACCGGAACGGGTAAGGCTGATGCCGCACCCGCAAACAACCCCGAAGCTGCCCGCCTCCGCGCGCTCCTTGAACCAGCGGTGCAGGCGAACCGCCTGTACCTGGAGGACGTGGCCATCCTGGCGGGTTCCCACCGGGTGGTCCACGTCGTCGTGGACCTGCCGCAGGAGGAATCCGGCGGCGTCGGCCTTGATGTCATTGCCGACATCTCGAGAGTCCTGTCCGACGTCCTGGACAACGATCCCGCCGACGACGGCCGGCCCTACGATCTCGAGGTTTCCTCGCCCGGCGTGGGGCGCCCCCTGACCGAACCGCGCCACTGGCACCGCGCGAAGGGCCGCATGGTCAAGGTCAATGTTGTCCAGGGGGACAACGTCACCGGCCGCATCCAGTCAGTGGATGACGGGGGAGTGACGATCATCCCGGAGATCGCTGTGAAGAAGGGCATGAAGCCCAAGCAGGGCGATCCCATCAAGCTTCCTTTCGACAGGATCCGCAACGGAAAAGTCGAGATCGAATTCAGCCACCTCTCTGAGGACGGTCTGGAACCTGAACACAATGGACCTTCTGAGGAGGCCTGATGGATATTGACATGAGCGCACTGAGACTTCTGGAGCGTGAGCGTGAAATTCCGCTGGACCTCCTGATCCCCACCATTGAGCAGGCGCTCCTGGTGGCCTACCACAAGTCGCCCGGCGCTTTCGAAAAGGCCCGTGCCGAACTGGACCGCAAGAGCGGCCACGTGACCATCTGGGCTGTGGAGATTGACGACGACGGCGCCCCCATTGGTGAGTTCGAGCACACCCCTGAGGGGTTCGGCCGGATCGCTGCCAGCACCGCGCGCCAGATCATCCTGCAGCGCCTGCGTGACGTTGAGGACGACAACGTGCTGGGCGAATTCAAGGGCCGCGAAGGCGAGCTGGTGTCCGGCACCATCCAGCAGGGCAACAACCCCCACATGATCCAGGTCAACCTGGGCTCCGTCGAAGCGCTGCTGCCGCCGCCCGAGCAGGTTCCCGGGGAGAAATACATCCACGGCAACCGGCTGCGCGCGTTGGTCATTGACGTCCACCGTGGTTCAAAGGGCCCGTCCGTCACCCTGTCCAGGTCCCACCCCGGCCTGGTCCGCAAGCTCTTTGAACTGGAAGTGCCGGAGATCGCCGACCGCTCCGTCGAGATCGTGGCACTGGCCCGGGAAGCCGGCCACCGTACCAAGATCGCGGTCAAGGCAAACGTTCCCGGCATCAACGCCAAGGGTGCCTGCATCGGCGAGATGGGGTCGCGTGTCCGCGCCGTCATGAACGAGCTCAACGACGAAAAGATCGACATCGTCGATTTCAGCGAGAATCCGGCTACCTTCATTGCCAGCGCGCTGTCGCCGTCGCGAGTGAATTCCGTCACCATCACCGATGAGGCCACCCGGTCCGCCCGCGTAGTGGTTCCGGACTACCAGCTCTCCCTGGCAATCGGCAAAGAGGGCCAGAACGCGCGGCTGGCGGCCAAGCTCACCGGCTGGCGGATTGACATCGTGTCCGACGCCGCCCAGGCCCGGGACAACTAAGCGGCCTCCCGCCGTCCTCCCGCGCCGGAAACGCCCCCGCAGTTTCGGGCAGAACGGCCGGGAGGGGCTAGAATAGTAAAGACCGCGCCTAACGGCCGGCAGTCGTGCGCCTTGGGCGTGCCCGTTCCGCTTACCGCGGAGTGGGCCGTCTGCGGCCAGCAAGTATGAACGTCAGGAAGATGACCGTGCCAGTAGCAAGCGGGAATCAGCCGGAGCGTACCTGCATCGGATGCCGAAAGAAGGGGCTGCGGTCTGAGTTACTCCGGCTCGTCGCCGAAGGCAGCGGATCAACCGCTGTCCTGGTGGATGAACGACGCCGGATGGCTGGCCGGGGTGCATGGCTGCATCCCAGCGAATCGTGCCTGGCTCTGGCCATCAAGCGGCGTGCATTCGGACGTGCCCTGGGGGGCGCGGCCGGTACCGCCGCCGTCGAACGCCGGATCAAGTCAGGCGCGTACGTTGCAGGCGCTCCGGCAACTGCAACACCAACCGTCCAACCTGAAAGCGGGTCAGAAATCTGATGGAAACCCGATGAGTTCCCAGCGATGAGTGCGTAACGATGACAACTTTGTTGCGCTCTGCAATGGGCCCTGCTGCAGTAATCGCGGCTTGGGCCCGCAGTAAGAAGTAGACGGTTCGTGCCTGGCTCGGTGCGGACCGAGACAGGAGAAATGTGGCCAAGGTCCGCGTACACGAGCTCGCAAAAGAGCTCGGTATTACTTCCAAAGATGCAGTGACAAAACTGCAGGAACTGGGCGAATTTGTTCGCTCCGCCTCTTCCACCATTGAGGCCCCCGTTGTGCGGAAGCTGCGCAACGCCTTCCCGGATGCCGCCCCCAAGGCAGCAGCTCCGGCAACAGCCCCCAAGGCTCCCGCCCCGGCGGCAGAAGCACGCCCCTCAACCCCCGCTCCCGGACCGGCCGCCCCCAAGGCTCCCGCTCCGCAGGCGCAGGCACCGGCCCCCGCCGCTCCGGCAGCACCGGCACAGGCGGCTGCTCCGGCAGCACCCGCTGCCAGCGCACCGGCCGCTCCGGCCGCCCCTGCCCAGGCCGCTCCGACCACCGGGGCAAAGCCCGGCGCCCGGCCGGCACCCAAAGCCGAAACCCCTGCTGCACCCACCCGCTCCGGCGGATCCGGGCAGGGCAGCTCGGCACCACGTCCTGGCGGTCCCCGTCCGGGCAACAACCCCTTCGCTACGTCCCAGGGCATGCCCCGCGGCCGTGGCGGCGACGGCGAGCGTGCTCCCCGTCCCGGCAACAACCCGTTTGCCACCTCCCAGGGCATGCCCCGTCCGGGTGGAAGCCGTACTGACGGCGACCGTCCCGGTGGTCCGCGCCCCGCAGCAGGTGCAGGCGGTCCCCGTCCGGGCGGCCCCCGCCCCGCGGCAGGTGCGGGTGGCCCCCGACCCGCGGCAGGTGCAGGCGGTCCCCGTCCGGGTGCACCGCGGCCAGGTGGTGCCGGTGGAAACCGTCCCACCCCGGGCATGATGCCCAACCGTACTGAACGCCCGGCTCCGGCCGGTGCGGGACGTCCCGGTGCCGGCGGCCGTGGTCCCGGACGCCCGGGCGGCGCTCCAGGAACCGGTGGTCCCGGTGGCGGCGGCGGTGCTCCCGCCGGCGGTGGCTTCGGCAAGGGCGGACGCGGCCGCGGCGGTACCCAGGGTGCCTTCGGCAAGGGCGGCGCCGGACGCGGCAAGCAGCGCAAGTCGAAGCGTGCAAAGCGCCAGGAACTTGAGCAGATGAGTGCCCCGTCGCTGGGTGGCGTGAGCGTACCCCGCGGCGACGGCAACACTGTGATCCGGCTGCGCCGCGGCTCGTCCATCACGGACTTCGCCGACAAGATCGAGGCAAACCCCGCCGCGCTGGTGACTGTCCTCTTCCACCTCGGTGAGATGGCCACGGCCACGCAGTCGCTGGATGAAGAGACCTTTGCCCTGCTGGGCGAGGAGCTGGGCTACAAGCTCCAGGTTGTGTCTCCGGAAGACGAGGAGCGCGAGCTGCTGTCCGGGTTCGACATCGACTTCGATGCCGAGCTCGAAGCCGAAGGCGACGAAGAACTTGAGGCCCGTCCTCCGGTTGTCACCGTCATGGGCCACGTGGACCACGGTAAAACCCGCCTGCTCGATGCCATCCGCAAGTCCGACGTCATGGCCGGCGAGCACGGTGGAATCACCCAGCACATCGGTGCCTACCAGGTCACGCACAACCATGAAGGCGACGACCGGAAGATCACCTTCATCGATACCCCGGGCCACGAGGCGTTCACCGCCATGCGTGCCCGTGGTGCGAAGGTCACCGACATTGCCATCCTGGTGGTCGCAGCGGATGACGGCGTTATGCCGCAGACCGTTGAAGCCCTCAACCACGCACAGGCGGCCAACGTGCCGATCGTTGTGGCCGTGAACAAGATCGACAAGGAAGGCGCCAACCCGGACAAGGTCCGCGGCCAGCTGACCGAGTACGGCCTGGTTCCGGAAGAGTACGGTGGCGACACCATGTTCGTGGAGGTCTCTGCCCGCCAGAACCTCAACATCGACGAGCTGCTCGAGGCCGTCCTGCTCACCGCGGACGCTGCCCTGGACATGCGCGCCAACCCGAACAAGGACGCCCGCGGTATCGCGATCGAAGCCAACCTGGACAAGGGTCGCGGTGCGGTTGCCACCGTCCTGGTGCAGTCCGGTACCTTGCGCGTCGGCGACACCATCGTTGCAGGCACGGCCCACGGCCGCGTCCGCGCAATGTTCGACGACGACGGCAGCGCCCTGACCGAGGCCGGCCCGTCCCGCCCCGTCCAGGTGCTGGGTCTGTCAAACGTCCCGCGTGCAGGCGACACCTTCTTCGTGACCGCTGACGAGCGCACCGCCCGCCAGATCGCCGAGAAGCGCGAAGCCGCGGACCGCAACGCCGCACTGGCCAAGCGCCGCAAGCGCATCAGCCTGGAAGACTTCGACCAGGCCGTCGCCGAAGGCAAGATCGACACCCTCAACCTCATCCTCAAGGGTGACGTGTCCGGTGCCGTGGAAGCCCTCGAAGACGCCCTGCTCAAGATCGACGTCGGCGAAGGCGTGCAGCTGCGCGTCATCCACCGCGGTGTTGGTGCCATCACGCAGAACGACGTCAACCTGGCAACAGTGGACAGCGCCGTCATCATCGGCTTCAACGTCAAGCCTGCCGAGCGCGTTGCCGAACTGGCAGACCGCGAAGGCGTGGACATGCGCTTCTACTCCGTCATCTACTCTGCAATTGATGACATCGAGATGGCGCTCAAGGGCATGCTCAAGCCGGAATACGAAGAATTCCAGCTGGGTACCGCCGAGGTCCGCGAAGTCTTCCGCTCCTCCAAGTTCGGAAACATTGCAGGCTCGATCGTCCGCTCCGGCATCATCCGCCGTAACAGCAAGGCACGCATCAGCCGCGACGGCAAGATCATCGGTGACAACCTCACCGTTGAGACGCTCAAGCGCTTCAAGGACGACGCCACCGAGGTCCGCACGGACTTCGAGTGTGGTATCGGCCTTGGGTCGTACAACGACATCAACGAAGGTGACATCATCGAAACCTTCGAGATGCGTGAGAAGCCGCGCGTTTAGGCTGGTTTCGCACTAGCGGCCGGGAGCCTCCGAGTTTTGGGGGCGCCCCGCCCCTACGCTGGGCGGCAAAGGATCTTGCGATCCTCTGCCGCCCAGCTCCGGTAGCGGAGCTGGCCTTCCCAACCCTCGCAAGCTCGGCTCGGGGCCCTCGGCCATCTCCTTAGATGCCACTCCCGGTCACCAAATCGATTGGCGCTGATGTGCGCCGCCCAAATTTTTTTCTTTAGGAGTTGTTCATGGCTGATCCGGCACGTGCTGCCAAGTTGGCGCAGCGGATTAAGGTTGTTGTTGCTGAGGCCCTGGGCCGGAAGGTTAAGGATCCTCGGTTGGAGGGCATTACCGTCACTGATGCCCGGGTGACCAATGATCTGCAGCATGCCACTGTGTATTACACCGTCTTTGGCGACCAGGCTGTCCAGGCGGACGCCGCCAAGGGACTGGAGAAGGCCAAGGGGGTGCTTCGGCAGGAGGTTGGCCGGAACATTACCGTCCGGCTGACTCCCAGCCTCGAATTCGTCGCCGACCAGATTCCCGTGGTTGCCTCCAACCTGGAGGAACTGCTGCGGGAGGCCAAGAAGCGTGACGCCGAGGTTGCCGCGCTTGCCGCCCAGGCAAAGCACGCGGGCGACGCCGACCCCTACAAGAGTGACGCTTCCGCAGATGTGGACATCGACGAGGACGACTTCGACGAAGAGGACCTTGACCTCGGTGACGACGAGGAACTCGACGAAGACGGCCACAAGTAACCGTTGAGCGCAGCAGAAGGCCCGGACCGCTATGTGTGGTCCGGGCCTTCTGCTTCCCAGAAGATCTCTATCGCCCGCTAGCGGAGGTCGGCCTCGATGACCTTCCCGGCCGGCGGCCCCGCGGGCGCCCCGCCGGGACCGTGCGGGGGTCCAGCCAATGCGTTCACCGTGGCGTAAAGCGTGCCCCCGCGGATCTCGACGTCCGCCGGTGATTCGACTGCGAGGAACTCGGTACGGTGTCCCTTCGATGCGATGAACCTCAGGATCTGGTTGCCGAAAAGCGATGCAACGTACACGTCGCCGTTATTCGCCACTGCCAGGCCCGCGGGGCTGAGGATGTAGTCGACCCAGAGCTTCGTCTGGCCGGTCCAGGGATTGACCTTGAAGATCGCGCCGCGGTCACCAAGCGAGGGAACCTCCGGGCCGCCGGGCAGGGACGACACGTACAGCCAGCCGTCCGGACCCATCTCCACATCCGTGGGAACAGGCTCGAATGCATACTCGAACCCTGCGCAGCCAGGCGCCCCCAGCGTGGCCGCAGCTTCCGCCGTGAGCACTGCGGGCCGCGGCGGCAGGACCGCCAGTGTGGTGATGTCGCCCGAGCTGATGTTGACCTTGAGGATTGCGTTCGCTCCGGCATCAGCCACGTACGCCGTGTTGGCCTGCACGTAGGTGGCGTACGGATTTGAGTCCAGGGCGCCTGTGTACTGGGGCGGCGGGGCATCCGGGATGCCGGCGGCTTCCTCAAGGCACTGGCCGCTTGTGCCGGAGGCGAAACCGTAATGCTGGCCGGCGTCCGGGTTGATGGTCCGCTCGTATTCAGCGAGGTCCGCTATGGTATCGGCCTCGCCTCCGGGGCGGATCGATTTCAGGTACCCGCCCAACGCCGCCGGCACACCTTGGCCGGCCCCCTTGGCTTCAAGGAAGAAGGCCGTGGCGCCGCGTGTTTCCACCCCGGCCACGCCCCAGCCTTCCGGAGCCTGGTAAACGGCATCGACAGTCCTGTCACGGTCCACGCGGCTCAGCGTCCCCGCGAAGTCCTGGGTGACGTAGACCGACTTGTTTGTTCCCGCGGCCAGATGCAGGGGCGAAACGAGGCCGTCGGCCAGGACCTCCTGGTCCTGGGCTTCGTCGCGGGCCCAGGACGGAGATGCCGGTGCGATGACGGCTGCAGCCGCCACGCAGGCGATGATGGTTAGCCTTCTCGTCATTTGGGTACTCCGGGGTTGGCGCCCAAAAGTGGGCCGGGATATGAAGCCTCACGGAAGGAAATGATTCAGGGACCCCTGGCCGCCAGAGTATGCCCCCGACCGCCGGTTTGTCGCCGCGATTTCCCCCTATTCCGCCCCCTATTTCGTCCCCTAACGCCAACCCCTTGGCTAGGATCAAGCTATGACCGAGCCGAATGACACTGACCACACCGCAAGGTACTTGGAGCAGGCCGTGGAACTGGCCATCAGGAACGTCGGCGAAGGAGGAGGACCGTTCGGAGCGATTGTTGTGACGGCGGACGGGCGGGTGCACGAAGGCGTTAATCGCGTCACCCGCGACAACGATCCCACCGCCCACGCCGAAGTGGTGGCCATTCGGGCGGCAGCAACGGCGATAGCCAACTATGACCTGCAGGGAGCGGTCCTCTATGCAAGCTGCGAACCCTGCCCGCTCTGCCTTGCCTCCGCGCTCTGGGCCCGGATCGACCGCGTCCATTTCGCCGCAGACCGCCATGGCGCGGCCGCGGCCGGTTTCGACGACGCCGTCTTCTACGAGTACTTCGACGGGACCCGGCCGGAACTGTTGCCCGTCACCCGAAGCGACATCCCGTCGTCGGACGCGCCGTTCCAGGCGTGGGGCGCGTTTGAAGACAAAAAGGAGTATTAGGAATGGAAGCTGCGCTCACTGCCTGCCCGGCCTGCGGCAAGACCAACCGGGTCCCGGCGCAGGCGGCCGGCCGGCCGCGGTGCGGCAACTGCAAAGCTGACCTGCCCTGGATTGTGGACGCGGGGGACGCGGACTTTTCCGCCGTCGCCGAGCAATCGCCGGTTCCGGTGCTGGTGGACTTCTGGGCGGCCTGGTGCGGTCCCTGCCGGATGGTCAGCCCCGTGCTGGACAAGCTGGCCAGGGAACGGCCGGGCCGGATCAAGCTCGTCAAGGTGGACGTCGACAAGTCGCCGGGCCTGTCCCGGAGGTTCGACGTGCAGGCCATTCCCACGCTGATGGTCCTGGTGGACGGCAAGGTGGCAGCGCGCCAGGCCGGGGCTGCTCCCGCGGAGGCTTTGCGGACGTGGCTGGACCGGGCCCTGTCCGGAAGCCGGAGCTAGCCGGACCGGCCCCTTCAGCCGTGACGGCCGGGCAGCCGGTTCAGGCCCTCTACGAGGTCATCCTGCTTTCCGCACAGCGCAACCCGGACCCAGCCCTCGCCGATGGAACCGAATGCAGTCCCCGGCGCCACGGCAACGCCGGAATCCGCAAGGAAGCGGCGCACCCAGCTGCGGACGTCCCCGCCGCTGGCGTGGGAAACATCCGCCCACAAATAGAAGGCTCCCTGCGCCTTCAGGTAGGGGATTCCCTTGGCATCGAGGACGGCGGATGCGGCGTCCCGGTTTGCCCGATAGTGCCGGTGCGCGTGCTGGACGTAGTCCTGCGGTCCGGTCAGGGCGGCGAGCGCGGCGTACTGGGACGGTGACGCGACGCAGGAGACGATCGACTCCATCACGTTGTCCATCTCCTGCTTGATCCCGGGCGGGCAAATCAGCGCCCCGATCCGCAGCCCGGTGAGCCCGTACGTCTTGGACAGGGTCAGCGAAGTGAAGACCCGGGCATCTTCCGGCGTATCGCCGTCGAACCTGGCAGGGCTGATGTGCGGCACATCGTAGGTGAACGCCTCGTAGCATTCATCAGAGATGACCCACAGATCGTGCCGGCGGGCCAGGTCCATCAGGTCGCGGGTGAGGTCCTCAGCCAGCACGGCGCCGAGCGGGTTGGAAGGAGAGTTCAGGACCAGCACCCGTGTCCGGCCGGTCACCAGCGCCTCGATATCGCCGGGCCTGGGCTGGAAGCCGTGGTCCGGGTACAACGGATAACCCACCGGAACAGCGTTCAGCAGGCGGCTGGTCATGGCAAACGTGGGATAGCCAGGGTTGGGGACCAGGATTTCGTCACCGGGGGAGAGCAGCAGGCTCATGGCAAAGTGCAGGCCCTGCTGCGCCCCGTCCACCACATACACCCGGTCCGCGGCAATGTCGCAGCCCTGCTGCTCCCGGAACCGGGCCGCGAACGCCTCGCGCAGCCCCGGGATGCCCGCGTTAGGGGTGTAGTTGGTCTCGTCCCTGTCCAGGCACGCCATGCCTGCATCCAGGACGTGCCGGGGGAGCGGAAAGCCGGGTTCGCCGATGCTGAGCACCAGGGCGCCGGGAGTCCGCCACGCGGCTTCGGTGATCTCGCGGATCTGGTTGACGGGCACGTCGCGGACATGGGCGGCAAGCTCAGGCATGCCTGCCATCCTAGCGCCGCTGCAGGCCGCTGAAGGCCGCTGCAGGTTGCTGCAGGGCGCTGCAGGTTGCTGCAGGGCGCGTGCGCCGGGGCATCAACCAGCGCCGATATACTGGGAGGCGTGCTTTCTGGACTGGTGATAGTGGACAAGCCGCAGGGATGGACCAGCCATGACGTGGTTGGCCGGATGCGGCGCCTCGCAGGTACCCGGAAAGTGGGGCACGCCGGAACCCTCGATCCCATGGCCACGGGCGTCCTGGTGGTGGGCATCAACAAGGCCACCCGGCTGCTCACCTACATCGTGGGCACCTCCAAGACCTACACCGCCACCATCCGGCTGGGCCAGACCACCGTCACGGACGACGCCGAAGGCGACGTTACTGCCACGGCAGGCACTTCGGGGGTCAGTGAGCAGGCAATCCACGACGGCGTCGCCGCGCTCACAGGTGGCATCCAGCAGGTGCCCAGCAGTGTCAGCGCCATCAAGGTCAACGGTGAACGCGCCTACGCCCGGGTGCGTTCGGGTGAAGACGTGAAGCTTGCCGCCCGCCCCGTCACCATCCACCGCTTCGAGGTGCACGGCATCCGGCGGGACCCGGAAGCGGACGTCGTGGACCTGGACGTCACCGTGGAGTGCTCCTCCGGAACCTACATCCGCGCCCTCGCCCGTGACCTGGGCAAGGCGCTGGGAGTGGGCGGGCACCTGACCGCGCTCCGCAGGACCCACGTGGGCCCGTACTCCCTGGAGCAGGCGCGCACGCTCGAGCAGCTCGCCGAGGAACTCAACGTCCTGGAAATGTCGCAGGCTGCCCGGGCACTGATGCCCAACCGTGAGCTGACCGCGGAGGAAGCCACCGAGATCTCCTTCGGCCGGAGGATCGCTGCCGGCGCCGCCCCGGGCAGTCCCGCGGCGGCCACCGCCGACCACCCGGCCGCCGCCTTCGCGCCGGACGGGAGCCTGGTGGCACTGCTTGCCGATGCCGGCAGCTTCGCCAAGCCCGTGCTGGTGTTTGCCCCGGGCAACGGCAGCTCCGCAACCCGCACCCCCGGTGAAGGCTGAGCGTGGACGCCTATTTCTACATCATCCTGGTGGTCGGGCTCCTTTCCACGGGCGTGTGCCTCACGGCAGGAATCCTCAAGAAGGCGCCGAACGACGTCACTATCCTGTCCGTGGCGGCGGTGGAGGTCTCCCTCCTGGTCTACCTGGTGGGCTCGATCATCCGGGTCATCGCCGGCGAGCCCATCGCCGGCGAGGCATGGGAATTCTGGGGGTACCTGGTCACGGCCATGCTCCTGCCGCCGGCTGCCGTCTACTGGTCCATCCTGGAGCGGACCAGATGGAGTAACTTTGTCCTGGCCGCCGTCGGCGTCACCGCACTGGTGATGGCGGCCCGCATGAACCAGATCTGGTACTGAAGTGGAAGAAGCACACAACGTGAAAGACCAGCAGGCAACAAGCGCCGCCGGAGGGCACACCCCGGGCAACAGCCAAGCCGGCGTCAACAGCCGCAATACCGGCCCGGGGCGGCTGCTCATCGCTGTGTACGCCGTCTTTGCCATCTCGGCGTCCGCCCGTGCCGGCTACCAGATCCTCACCAAGTTCTCAGAGGCTCCGCTCGCTTACCTGCTGTCCGCCTTCGCGGCCCTCGTGTACGTGGTGGCCACCGTGTCGCTGGCCAAAGCCGGCACCACCTGGTTCAAGGTTTCGGTTGCCGCGGTGCTGGTTGAACTGGTGGGCGTGCTGGTGGTGGGCGCCCTGAGCCTCTTCGACCCCGTCCAGTTCCCGCACGAGACGGTCTGGTCGCTGTTCGGCCGGGGCTACGCCTTCATTCCGTTGCTGCTGCCCGTGCTGGGCCTGGTATGGCTGTACCGGCGGCGCCCGGGTGCACGGGCTGCTGCCTGAGGCACTCTTTCCACCAGGCCGCGGCCGCGAAAGGCGCCTGAAACTTCGTCCGGAAACCTCGTCAAGAACCCTTGTCCGGACACATGAAGTCTGCTTCACTATTTCGTATGGAGGGGAGTATCCCCGAATGCTTCGTCGTCAGTCCGGCCGCCCCTGAGCGGCCCGGTGAAGCAGGCTCCCGCGGGAGCCGGGAAAGACCTCCGGTTGGTTTATCTGACTGGAAGTGGGTTCCTTCATGTATGTTCCCCTGTGGGGCTGGCTGGCTGTCCTGCTCTTTATCGTCCTGATGCTTGCCTTGGACCTCTTTGCCCACCGCAAGGCGCACGTGATCGGCGTGCGGGAGGCGGCGCTGTGGTCCGCCGTCTGGGTGGCCTTTGGCGTTGGTTTCGGTGTCCTGGTGTGGCAGCTGTACGGTGCGGAGTTTGGCCAGCAGTACTTTGCCGGCTACCTGATTGAAAAGTCCCTCGCCGTGGACAACGTGTTTATTTGGGCAATCATCTTCACGTACTTCGCCGTACCGCGGGAGTACCAGCACCGCGTCCTGTTCTTCGGTGTCCTCGGTGCCCTGGTGTTCCGAGGCGTCTTCATTGCGGCCGGCGCCGCCATCATCGCCAGCGCCGGGTGGGTGCTCTACCTGTTCGCCGCGTTCCTGCTCATCACCGGCTACCGGATGATCCGGCACCGTAACGACCACGTGGATCCGGAGAAGTCCCGGGCATTGAAGTTCTTCCGACGGCACGTGCCCATGACGGACGACTTCCACGGGCAGAGGTTCCTGATCCGGCGCCGCGGCGTGCTCCTGGCCACTCCGCTGCTCGCGGTCCTGGTCCTCGTCGAGGCGACTGACATCATCTTCGCCGTCGATTCGATTCCTGCCATCTTCGCCGTCACCGATGACGTGTTCCTGGTGTTCACCGCGAATGCCTTCGCCATCCTGGGCCTTCGCGCCATGTACTTCCTCCTGGCGGACCTTATCCACCGGTTCATCTACCTGAAGACCGGCCTGGCCCTCGTCCTGATCTGGGTGGGCATCAAGATGTTCCTGAAGATCGATATCTACTACATCCCCACTCCGGTGTCCCTGGCAGTTATTGCCGCGATCCTCTCCGTGTCGGTAGGAGCCAGCCTGTGGGCAACACGGGGCCAGGAGCGCCGTCCGCTGCCCGCACCGGAGCGCGCACCGTTTGGATCCGCCGCCCCCGAGGACCTGGAAGCCCTGGAACCGCTGTGGCGCCGC
This sequence comes from Pseudarthrobacter sp. GA104, assembly GCF_009741265.1. Taxonomy (GTDB): domain Bacteria; phylum Actinomycetota; class Actinomycetes; order Actinomycetales; family Micrococcaceae; genus Arthrobacter. The sequence continues at coordinate 632,430 of NZ_WOWL01000001.1, read as the reverse complement.
AGGCAGCCCAACAGGTCCAGCCACCTGTGACCCCCAAACGATGGAGCATCCATGACAGCTGAACGTTCCGCCGACAGCGGTCAGGAGGCTCCGGGTCCAGGCGGGCCTGCCCGGCCTGCCTGGACCTTCCTCACCAACCACGGGCATGTCCTGCTGTCCGTGGCACAGGAGCCGGACATCCTGGTTGCAGACATCGCTGAGCGGGTGGGCATCACCACCCGGGCCGCCCTGCAGATCCTCAAGGACCTTGAAAGTGCGGGCTATCTGCTGCGGACAAGGGTGGGGCGCAGGACCCACTACACCATCCGGCCCCACCAGCATTTCCGGCATCCCGCCACTGCCGCGCAGGAAGTGGACGGCTTGATCCGCCTGTTCACAGCGGCTGCGCCGGGCGATGCTCCGGCGGCACCGGCGGAACCGTAACAGCCAAACCCGCTGCTTTCCCGGCACCCGCCCGGCTTGGCAAAGTTGGCCAGGCGAATGCAGGTAATCTTAGAGAGTTCCGCGGCCGGTACCGGCCCGAACATTGATACTTGCAAGCGTTTAAGGCGAGGGTGATGGTCTACATCTGGAACGATCCGTCCGAGGTCCCGGCGGACTTCGGCCCATCTGTTGTCACCATCGGAAACTTTGACGGAGTGCACCGGGGACACCAGCAGGTGCTCTCCGAACTGGTCCGCACGGCCCGGATCACAAGGTCCAAAGCTGTTGTGGTCACCTTCGATCCACACCCGGCCCTGGTCCACCGTCCCGAGTCCGCGCCCGAGCTGATCATGGGCCTGCAGGACAAGCTCGAGGCGCTGGGGGAGCTGGGCCTGGACGCCATCCTGGTCATGAAGTATTCGCTGGACCTGGCCAGCCTCACCCCTGAAGAGTTCGTGGAGCAGTACCTGGTGGACTGCCTGCACGCCGGCCATGTGGTCATCGGCCACGACGTACGCTTCGGACGCAACAATTCGGGGGACCTGGACACCATGAAGGCCCTCGGCCAGAAGTTCGGGTTTGAGGTGCAGGTGATCAGCGAGTTCGGCTCTGAGGGCTACCCCCTGCATGACGACGACGGCACGGACCGCCGCTGCTCCTCCACCTGGGTGCGGGAGGCCCTGCAGGAAGGCGACGTCGCCACGGCGTCCGCTGTCCTGGGGCGTCCGCACCGGATGCGCGGCGAGGTTGTTCACGGCGCCGCACGCGGCCGCGCACTTGGCTTTCCCACCGCCAACCTCGCCAGCAACGCCAGCGGCCTGATCCCAGCCGACGGCATCTACGCCGGCTGGCTGGTGGACCAGGCCGGTACCCGTTGGCCCGCGGCCATTTCCGTAGGGTCGAACCCCACGTTCGACGGCGTCAGCCGCCAGGTGGAGGCCCACGTGATCGACCGGCCCAAGGAGGACGTGGAGGACTTCGATCTCTACGGCCAGACAGTAGTTGTGGAATTTGTTGCCCGGCTCCGGGGCATGGTGGCTTACCGTGGGCCGGAGGCACTCGTGGAGCAGATGCGCCTGGACGTCATCCAGGCACACGGGCTGCTGGCCAGGCGCTAGGCCGCCACCAACGAAAGGCAGTACCCGTGTCCGTCGAGAAGAACACCCGGAAGCTGGACAAGGGGATTGTCCGCGACTTCAGCTCGCGGATGAGCTACGCGTCCTACCTGCAGCTGCCAACCCTCCTGAGCGCGCAGCAGCCGGTCAGCAAGCCCGAACACCACGATGAACTTCTCTTCATCATCCAGCACCAGACCACGGAACTGTGGCTGAAACTGGTGCTCCATGAACTGCGCAGCGCCGCCGCCTGGCTCCGGGCAGACGACCTGGGGTCGGCGCTCAAAGGCATTGCCCGGGTGAAGCACATCCAGAAAACCCTCACCGAGCAGTGGTCCGTCCTGGCCACCCTGACCCCCACCGAGTACTCCCAATTCCGCGGCTTCCTCGGCAATTCCTCCGGCTTCCAGTCGAGCCAGTACCGCGCAGTGGAGTTCGTGCTGGGCAACAAGAACCGCAAGATGCTCCCGGTGTTCGAGTCGGACCCGGAGGCGCACGCCATGCTTGAGGAACTGCTGGCGGCTCCCAGCATCTACGACGAATTCCTCGCCTACCTCTCCCGGCAGGGTTTTGATGTGCCGGCGTCCGTCCTGCAACGGGACGTCACCAAAGCGCACGAGTACACGCCGGAACTGGTGCCGCTGTTCAAGCACATCTACGAGAACGCGGCGGGCAACTGGGGGGCTTACGAGGCCTGCGAGGAACTGGTGGACCTGGAAGACAACTTCCAGCTGTGGCGCTTCCGGCACCTGCGGACCGTCCAAAGGACCATCGGCATGAAATCCGGGACCGGCGGATCCAGCGGTGCTGCGTTCCTCCAGAAGGCCCTCGAACTGACCTTCTTCCCGGAACTTTTCGCTGTCAGGACGGAGATCGGACAATGAGCATCCACCAGGAGAATGCAGCTGCGCCGGCTGCGGAGCAGTTGCAGCAACGGGCCGCGGAACTCGACCGGGAGGATCCGCTGGGGCACTACCGCGAGCACTTCATCGGCACCGACACGGCCGTGTCCTACCTCGATGGAAACTCACTGGGCCGGCCGCTGAAGCGGACCGCGGAGGACATCGCAACCTTCATCCGCGACGACTGGGGAGGGCGGCTGATCCGCGGCTGGGACGAGCAGTGGCTGGGCCTGCCGCAGTCCATCGGCGACCAGCTCGGACGGGCAGTCCTCGGCGCCGCGCCGGGCCAGACCATCATCGCCGACTCCACCACCGTGGTGCTCTACAAGCTGATCCGTGCCGCCCTCGCAGCGGTTGCCGATCCGGACCGCAACGAGCTGGTCCTTGACACCGAAAACTTCCCCACGGACCGGTACCTCGTCGAGGGCATCGCACTGGAGGAGGGACTTACCCTGCGCTGGATCCAGGCGGATCCGGCCGCCGGGGTGACCGTCGAACAGGTGCGCCAGGCAACCGGGCCGCGTACCGCCGTCGTACTCCTGAGCCAGATCGCCTACCGCTCGGGCCACCTGGCGGACCTCCCCGCCATCACGGCCGCAGTGCACGACGCCGGCGCGCTGGTTGTGTGGGACCTGTGCCACTCCGCGGGGTCAGTGGAGATCGCCCTGGACAGTGCCGGCGCCGACTTCGCCGCCGGCTGCACCTACAAATACCTCAACGGCGGACCGGGGTCGCCGGCCTTCGCGTACGTGAACCAGCGCCACCTGGCGTCGCTCAACCAGCCGATCTGGGGATGGATGGGTCGCAAGGACGCGTTCGAAATGGCTGCCGGCTATGAGCCGGCAGCCGGAATCCGCGGGTTCCTCAGCGGAACGCCGGCGATTTTCGGGATGCTGGCCATGCAGGGCACCCTCGATGTCATTGAAGAAGCGTCCATGGCCGCCATCCGGGCCAAGTCGGAGAAGCTCACGGCCTTCGCCGTCGAGGTCTTTGACGCCTGGCTCGCGCCGCTGGGCGCTGAACTTGCCTCACCGCGGAATCCGGCAGAGCGCGGCAGCCACATCACCATCGACCATCCGGATTTCACCAAGGCGACAGTTCAGGCGCTGTGGGACCGGGACGTGATCCCGGACTTCCGCGCTCCGCGCGGTATCCGCGTGGGCCTTTCGCCGCTGAGCACCAGCTACCGGGAGGTTCTGCGGGGCATGGAGGCGATGCGGGACTGCCTGCAGGGATAACGGGGCTGTTTCGACAACATTAGGCAGTGGCCGGTAAACTGGACGATGGATCCAGCTGCAGTCCGTGGCGGCTGGTTCCTGTTGCGTACGGCCCGCCCCGGTTTTCCGGCAACGGCTGCGGCGGCAGACCCGGCAGTGAGTTACTGACCTGGGCCCTCACGGCACATCCCTAGGAGTTATTGTGGCACTTGACGCCGCTGTAAAGCAGTCCATCATCAAGGAATACGCAACCGGCGAAGGCGACACCGGTTCGCCGGAGGTCCAGGTTGCCGTCCTGACCCAGCGGATCAAGGATCTGACTGAGCACATGAAGGAGCACAAGCACGATTACCACACCCAGCGCGGTCTGCTGGCCATGGTTGGTCGTCGCAAGCGCATGCTGGGCTACCTCAAGAAGACTGACATCGCCCGCTACCGTTCGCTCATCGAGCGCCTCGGCCTGCGCCGCTAGTCGGACTTAGGGGCGGCCCATTCCAGCATGGAACGGGCCGCCTTCTTCAAAAGAAAAACTAAACAGGAGGATCAACCGCATCACGCATTCGCGGTCCTCGGTAGTGATCCCCGGGAACGGCTTCGTTGACTGAAGCCGGCGGCCCGTGGGTCTCGATCGATGACCGGGTGCAGGGCCAGTAGACAGATGCTGGCTGGGTTGATGCGGCTGGACTTCCGTAAAACAGAAACGGAGGTGACTCTCTTGGAGGGTCCCGAAATCCAGTTCTCGGAAGCAGTCATTGACAATGGCCGTTTCGGCAAGCGCGTAATCCGCTTTGAAACCGGCCGCCTTGCCAAGCAGGCAGCCGGCGCAGCCATGGTGTACATCGACGATGACACCGCACTGCTGTCCGCCACCACTGCAGGCAAGCACCCGCGTGAAGGCTTTGACTTCTTCCCGCTGACGGTCGACGTCGAAGAGCGCATGTACGCTGCCGGCCGCATCCCGGGCTCGTTCTTCCGCCGTGAAGGACGCCCGTCCACCGAAGCCATCCTGGCCTGCCGCCTGATGGACCGCCCGCTGCGCCCCGCCTTCATCAAGGGCCTGCGGAACGAGGTCCAGATCGTGGTCACCGTCCTGGCGATCAACCCGGACGAGCTCTACGACGTGGTGGCCATCAATGCCTCCTCCATGTCCACGCAGCTGTCCGGCCTGCCGTTCTCCGGCCCCATCGGCGGCGTCCGCGTTGCCCTGGTTGCTGACGAAAACGGGTCACAGTGGGTGGCTTTCCCCAAGCACTCCCAGCTGGAGCACTCCGTCTTCAACATGGTGGTTGCCGGCCGCATTGCCGGTGACGACGTCGCCATCATGATGGTCGAAGCCGAAGCCACCGACAACTCCTGGAACCTCATCAAGGAACAGGGCGCCACCGCCCCCACCGAAGAGGTTGTCTCCGAGGGCCTCGAGGCTGCCAAGCCGTTCATCAAGGCACTGTGCGAAGCCCAGGCCGACCTCGCCGCCCGCGCTGCCAAGCCGACCGTTGAATTCCCGGTCTTCCTGGACTACGAGGACGATGTTTACGCCGCCGTCGAGGCCGCTGCCGCTGAGAAGCTCGCCGCCGTCTTCCAGATCGCGGACAAGCAGGAGCGCGACAACGCTTCGGACGCCCTGAAGGACGAGGTCACCGCCTCCCTCGCCGGCCAGTTCGAAGGCCGCGAGAAGGAGCTGTCCGCAGCGTTCCGCTCGGTCACCAAGCACGTTGTGCGCCAGCGCATCCTGAAGGACCAGATCCGCATTGACGGGCGTGGCCTCACGGACATCCGCCAGCTCACCGCCGAGGTCGAGGTCCTGCCGCGCGTTCACGGTTCGGCCATCTTCGAACGTGGTGAAACCCAGATCATGGGCGTCACCACGCTGAACATGCTGAAGATGGAACAGCAGATCGACTCGCTGTCTCCGGTGAAGACCAAGCGCTACATGCACAACTACAACTTCCCGCCGTACTCCACCGGCGAGACCGGCCGCGTCGGTTCCCCGAAGCGCCGCGAAATCGGCCACGGTGCCCTGGCTGAGCGCGCGCTCGTGCCGGTCCTGCCGTCCCGCGAGGAGTTCCCGTACGCCATCCGCCAGGTATCCGAAGCCCTCGGTTCCAACGGGTCGACGTCCATGGGCTCCGTTTGCGCCTCCACCCTCTCGATGCTGAACGCAGGTGTGCCCCTGAAGGCCGCCGTCGCCGGCATCGCCATGGGCCTGGTCTCCGACCAGGTGGACGGCCAGACCCGCTACGCTGCGCTGACCGACATCCTTGGTGCCGAAGATGCCTTCGGCGACATGGACTTCAAGGTTGCCGGTACCTCCGAGTTCGTTACCGCCATCCAGCTTGACACCAAGCTCGACGGCATCCCCGCTTCCGTGCTGGCAGCAGCCCTGAAGCAGGCCCGCGAGGCACGCCTGCACATCCTCGAGGTCATCAACTCGGCCATCGACACCCCGGACGAGCTCTCCGAGTTCGCACCGCGCGTCATCGCCGTGAAGATCCCCGTGGACAAGATCGGCGAGGTCATCGGCCCCAAGGGCAAGATGATCAACCAGATCCAGGAAGACACCGGCGCCGACATCTCCATCGAGGACGACGGCACGGTCTACATTGGCGCCACCAACGGCCCGTCTGCAGAAGCAGCGCGTTCCGCCATCAACGCCATTGCCAACCCGCAGGTCCCGGAAATCGGCGAGCGCTACCTGGGTACGGTCGTCAAGACCACCACCTTCGGTGCCTTCGTTTCGCTGACCCCGGGCAAGGACGGCCTCCTGCACATCTCCGAGCTGCGCAAGATCGCAGGCGGCAAGCGCGTGGACAACGTCGAAGACGTTGTCTCGGTGGGCCAGAAGGTCCAGGTGGAAATCACCAAGATCGATGACCGCGGAAAGCTGTCGCTGTCTCCGGTAGTGGCTGAAGAGGAAGGCGCCGGGGAGACCGAGCGCGTTCACGCCACGGAGCCCGCTGAAGGCGCAGAGGTCTAGCACACCGCACAGCGGGCTCGCCCGCAGCATGAAGAGGCGGGGCCGGTGGATGATCCACCGGCCCCGCCGCTGTTACGATGGCAGCCAGATCCCGGCTGCCCCTCTTGAAAGGCCTCAATGACTGTTGTACCCCTGCCGCTTGAGCAGAACCACCGCGGCGATACCCTGGTCCACGGGGCCGACGGCGGCTCCGAAGTGCGGCGTTCGGTGCTGCCCGGCGGAGTGCGGGTACTGACCGAGGCGATGCCCGGGCAGCGGTCGGCCACCATCGGATTTTGGGTGGGGGTCGGTTCCCGCGATGAGGCCCCGGGCCAGCACGGCTCAACGCATTTCCTCGAGCACCTCCTGTTCAAGGGAACCAAGCGCCGGACTGCGCTGGAGATCGCCTCTGCATTTGACGAGGTGGGCGGCGAGTCGAACGCGGCCACGGCGAAGGAAAGCACGTGCTACTTCGCACGGGTCCTGGACTCCGACCTGCCGATGGCCATCGACGTCATTGCAGACATGATCACAGGCGCCGTCATCGATCCTGCCGAGATGGAGCAGGAACGCGATGTCATCCTTGAGGAAATCGCCATGGACAGCGACGACCCCACGGACGTCGCCCACGAACACTTTGTCTCAGCCGTCCTGGGCAGCCATCCCCTGGGACGCCCCATTGGCGGCACACCGGATGCCATCAAGGCGGTGGCCCGTGATTCTGTGTGGGAGCACTACCAGCGCTATTACCGGCCGGACGAACTGGTGATTACCGCAGCCGGCGGCCTGGAGCACGACGTCGTCTGCGGCCTTGTGGTGGATGCGCTTGAGTCTGCCGGCTGGTCACTTGAGTCCGATGCGGCGCCGGTGGAACGCCGGTCCACCGAACGTGCCCTCATCACCGGGACCGCAGGGCTCCACGTCGTCAAGCGCGCCGTGGAGCAAGCGAACATCATCATGGGTTGCCCCACGATCGTGGCCACGGACGAAAGGCGCTACGTCATGAGCGTCCTCAATGCCGTGCTGGGCGGGGGAATGTCCTCACGCCTGTTCCAGGAGATCCGCGAGAAGCGCGGCCTGGTGTATTCCACGTACTCCTTCGCGTCCTCCTACGCGGATGCCGGCTACTTCGGCATGTACGCCGGCTGCACGCCGTCAAAGGTACGGCAGGTGCTGGATCTGCTCGCTGTGGAGCTGGACAAGCTGGCTGAGCACGGCATCGCCGAGGACGAACTCCGCAAGGCGGTAGGCCAGCTGGGCGGCGGGATCGTGTTGGCCCTGGAGGACACCGGTTCGCGGATGTCCCGGCTGGGCCGGGCCGAGCTTGTGTCCGGCGAGTACCAGGACATTGACGAAACCCTGCGCCTGATCAAAGCTGTCACCACCGAACAGGTCCAGGAATTGGCAGCCGAACTCGCTGCCGCTCCCAGGACTGTAACCGTCGTCGGACCATTCGAGGAGACGGAAACGTTCGGACTCTGACGCGTCGGAACGGCAGGACTTAGCTCGCAAACGGCAGGACTTGGCTCTGGAGGTGAGGGGACAGTGGAACGGACCCCTCCCAGCCGTGCGCCGGGAGCTCTGGCCGCTTTCCTGGGCCGCTGGCGGGGGAGTACCCGGTTCGCCGCCGGTCCTTGGGGGCCCGAACGGACCGTCGACGCCGAGGTGACCTACACCCCGGTGGCTGGCGGATCTGCCGTCGTCCAGAGCTACCGACACCTGGAACCGGACGGGACGCATTCCGAAGGCCACGGGATCTTCACTGTCGACCCGGATCACCAGGATGTTTTTTGGTACTACGTGGATAATGCGGGCCCGGCACCTGTAGCCGCCGCCCGCTGCACGTGGCATGACGGCGCCCTTAGGGTGGAACGCCGGGGCGGTGCCGGGTGGACCCGCCATACGTTGCGCGTCGACGGCAACGTACTCACCCACATCACGGAGCTACGAACCCGTGGCGGCAAGACCACAAGCACCACAACGGACGGGTCCGGCGGGGACGACGGGACCGGCCCGGCCTATGTTCCCTTCATGACGTCGTCGTTCCAGCGGAGCTGACGCGGTCAGACGAAGCACACCAAAATGACGGCTCATCCAGATGGCGGCAGATTCAGTCAGGTTCAAAGCGACGTCACCAGTGCACCAAGCCCCACTCCCACTCTTTGAGCGGGTCCTCGGGCAGTTTCGGGGGCATGGCGTAGAAGTCGACCCATACAGAATCCTCTTGCGAAAAGACCTCGGGATCCACAAAGTTGTCGCCCACTGGCTCTTCAAGCGGAAGTTCCGCCGGCTGGGACCCCGGGGGTTCAGCGGCAAGGAGTCCAGGCGGCCAGTGGGGTGGTTCCCAGTCGTGGTGTTCGGGCTTGTAGTGGCGGCCGGTGGGTGAGGTCCAGCCGGGTGGCTGGGTTTTGCTGCCGGGGGTGGGTTTCCAGCGGCTGTTGTGTTTGAGGCGGTGGTGTTTGGGGCAGAGTTGGGCCAGGTTGCTGATTCCGGTGGTTCCGCCGTGGTGCCAGGCCTTTAGGTGGTCTGCCTCGTTGTCCGAAGTCCGGTTGTTGCAGCCGGGGAAGGTGCATTTTCCGTCGCGGAGGCGGAGTGCTTGTTTCATGGCTTTGGTGAGGCGGTAGCTGGTGCGGCCGATTTCCAGTGGCGCACCGTCCCGCGGGTCCACCAGGACGCGATGGAATGAGGCGGCGCCGTCAGCGACGAGTTTGCGGGCCATGGAAGCGGGAATGGGCCCGTAGCCGTCCAGGTTTGCGGGTTCGTCGGTGAGGCCGAGGAGTGAGAACACAGGGACGGTGACCAGGACGTCCGCCTTGGGCACCGGAACGTTGGCAAGATCGGCGCACGCGCTGTTGACGTCAGTGGCAGCGCCGGCAGAGGCCTCCCCGACAGTTCGTCCCGCGGCATCTGTGCGGATGGTTGTGGCATCTGCTTGGTCATTGACGGAAAGGAAAGCCAGCCCTACAGGGGCGTCGGTGCCCTCTACAGTGCTGTGTTCCACCGTGCCGGTTTTACCTGGGGTGCTTTCCTGTGCGTGGCTAAGGGCTGGTCCTGCGCTGAGGAGCAGGTGGGCGGCGACGTCTGGCCGCAGTTGCGTGAGCGTCCGGGGCTCATTGGGGCCTTGGAGTCCGCGGGCGAGGGCGGTGGTGCGGTTCCAGATTGCGGATGCGGTGCTGCCGGGCAGGTAGAGCGAGAGCCAGGCCATGCCGTCACGGTCCGGGGCGTATTCCATCCGCCGGTCCGCGGCACATTTGCTGTGGCGTTTCTCAAGGGTCTCGGGATGGTGGCGTTCACGCCAGCCGCGGACCTTTGCGCGGAACCGGTTAGGTACGAGTTCACCGGCGGCGGCTCCGCGTGCGGGCTTAGGTGCGTCGGGGTCGAGGAAGTGCGCAACGAGGGCGGCGGCGCCGGTAGGGCCAAGGGCATCGGTTTCGTCGACGAGGATTTTCGCGTGCTGCCAAGTGATGGTCCCGGCCGCCAGGGCGTCCATGGCCAAGGGCAGGGTGGCAAGTTGGCGGGCCTGGGTGACGAGGGCCCCGGCGGCGGGGGAGCTGAGGGCCAGGACCCCGGCGATTTCCTCAACCGCCGACATCTCGGCGTAAGTCCGTTCGTGCACGGGCGCGTCCGGCGGGGTCATGGCGTGCTGGATTCCGACGGCCTCTGCCGCGTCCCCGGCCTTTACGGCGGCGATCTGCGCCTCGAGTTGCTTCGCCACGGCCATCCGCTCCAGGCGGAGCTCATAGCGGCGCTGCAGCACATCAACCCCGGCGGCGGCACCACCGCCGGCTTCCAGGACGGAATCTTCGAGAAACAGCGCATTCAGGCGGGAGGTGGAGGCCTGAATGCCCTCCATCGCTGGTGCCGTGCCCGCGCCGTTTCCCATGGAAACATCCTCTAACGGGGGTCTGACATTTTGCGGGTGCCAAGCAGAGGAGAACTCTCCTAGCCCCCGGCGAACGGAGGCAGCACATCCACTACGTCGTCGGCCTTCAACACAACCGAATGATCGCGCACGGCGACTTCATTGAGGAGGAAGCTGCTCCGGGACAGGATGCGGGGCAGCGGAGGAGTGCCGGTGGGCGGTTCAGGGCGCTCGACTGCCAGGACAGCCTCCAAGAGATCCGCAACAGTGGAACCCGCCGCCAGGTTGAAGCGCTCTTCCTCGACGCCGGAGGCAGCGCGTGCGGCAGCGAAGTAACGTACGTTCAAAAGTTTCAGCCCCCGATGGCGCTCATGCTGCGGTCCGGCTGGACGAAGTCCGGAGCATCGAGTCCCACGTGGTCCATTCCGTGGGCTTTGGGCTTAAGCCACATGGCGTCCTGCCAGCGCTGGGCGAGTTCGCCGTCGCTGGCTCCCGAACGCAGGAACCCCAGCAAATCAATCTCTTCCCGGGAGAAGAGGCAGCTCATGATCTTGCCCTCGGCAGTAATCCGGGTCCGGCGGCAGTCTGAACAGAACGGTTCCGTCACGGAGGCGATGATCCCCACCGTGCCCAGGGCCGGGCCGGACAAAACGTCGGAAACAGACCCGGCCTCCCGCCGTCGTACTTCAAAGCGCTCCGCCGGGGCGCCGTCACGGGCGCGGGGGTCGGGGCTGAGGACAAAGTCGGACGAGAGCAGCCCACGGATCTCGGCGGCCGTGATCATGTTCCGACGCGTCCAGCCATGGTCTGCGTCGAGCGGCATCTGCTCGATGAACCGCAGCTCGTAGCCGCGCTCCAGCGCCCATGCGAGCAATGACGGCGCCTCGGCATCGTTGATACCGCGCATCAGGACGGCGTTGAGCTTGACGGGGCCAAGACCTGCCGCCCATGCGGCATCCACCCCGGCCAGCACCTGGTCCAGGAACGGCCGGCGGGTCAGCTGGGTGAAGGTTTCCTCGTGCAGCGAATCCAGGGACACGTTGATCCGGGTCAGGCCGGCCGCCTTCAATGCAGCGGCTTTCTTCGCCAGCCCCACACCGTTGGTGGTCATTGAAATGGGCAGCCCGGGATGGTTCCGGCGGAGTGAGGCAATGATGTCAACCAGGTCGTGCCGCACCAGCGGTTCGCCACCGGTCAGGCGCAATTCGCGCACACCCAGCTGGTCCACTCCGATCCGCACGATCCGCACGATTTCCTCCGCGGACATCACTGCCTGCTTGGCGAGCCATTCCAAACCCTCGGCGGGCATGCAGTACGTGCAGCGGAGATTGCATTTGTCCGTCAGGGACAGCCTCATGTCCGTGGCTCGGCGGCCGTACCGGTCCACGAGTCCGGCAGCAGCGCCGGCGGGGCGGGCCGCCGGGACGGACGGCAGCGCTGCGCCCGCTTCCTCCCGTGGCTGCGGCATGCCTAGCTGGACACTCATGGATTCAGGCTACGCCACGATGGGCTCTGCATCACACCCGGGACGGTGCGGGCAGGGCAAACAGAATGTGTGGCCGGCAACGGGGACGCGGGTATCCGGCGAATCTATGCTGGAGATGTGGACAGCTCCCAGCCCGGGCAGGCAACGCACGACGGCGGGACACGGCTTCCGGAGCGCCCGGCGCCTTCCCTGCGGCATGGACGTGGGCGCGAGCAGCGGAGTGGGCATGGGCAAGCGCTACGGCGCCGCGCGTGGCTGGCAGCCGCGGCGGGTGCGGTCGCGGTGGGCAGCGCCCTGGTCCTGGGGGAACTCTTGGCAGCGGTGTTCAGTCCGTCGCTGTCACCTGTGACTGCTGTGGGCGGTGCCGTCATCGATGCCGTTCCTCCCGGTGTCAAGGACTGGGCTGTGGCAGTGTTCGGGACAGCGGACAAAGTTGCCCTCCTGGCGGGCATGGCGCTGGTCATCGCCGGATTCGCGGTGCTGGCAGGGGTCGTGGAGGACCGGCGGCGCTACGCCGGCGCCGCCGTGGTTGGCGTCTTTGGCCTGGCCGGCCTTGCGGCCGTCCTGACCCGTGCCCAGGCCAATGTCAACGCAATGAGCCTGGCGGTGTTCACCGCCGTCGTGGCGGTCGTCCTGCTTCGGTTCCTGGTCCGCATGCTTCAGGAGTGGGGGAGCCAGGCAGCGGAGCCCGACCCAGCCGCGACGCCCGCCCCAACCCCGACCGCCGCCTTAGCAACTCCCGCCCCGGCCCGCCGCCGCTTCCTGCAGGCTTTGGCCGGGGGAGCCGCATTCACGGCAGTCGGCGGCGTGCTCGCGGCAGCCTGGCGCGGTGCCGCCGCCGTCGTCAGCGAGGCCCGGGGCCGCGTGGCCCTGCCGGCTCCCGCGTCAGCGGCTCCGGCCATACCGGCAACTGCCGAGGCTGGAGTCGAGGACATCACCCCGCTGGTCACCCCGAATGCCGACTTTTACCGCATCGATACCGCACTGTCCGTTCCCGCCGTCGATCCCGCCACCTGGGTCCTGAGGGTCACGGGAATGGTGGACAGGGAGGTTGAGCTGTCCTTCGCCGATCTCCTGGCCAAACCCCTGGTTGAACGCCATGTCACCCTCGCCTGCGTGTCCAACAGCGTGGGCGGCGACCTTATCGGCAATGCGCGCTGGCTCGGCTGGCCGGTCCGCGAGCTCCTCGCACTGGCAGGCCCCCGGCCCGGCGCGGACATGGTCCTGTCAAGGAGCGCCGACGGCTGGACCGCAGGAACGCCCCTTGAGGTGCTCAGCGACGGCAGGGATGCGCTGCTCGCCATTGGAATGAACGGCGAGCCGCTGCCCCTTGAGCACGGCTTTCCCGTGCGGCTGGTGGTGCCCGGACTTTACGGCTACGTCTCCGCCACCAAATGGGTCACCCAACTCAAGGTCACCAGGTTCGCGGATGACGTCGCCTACTGGACACCCCGAGGCTGGTCGGAACGGGGTCCCATCAAGACCTCCTCGAGGATCGATGTGCCGCGTGGCGGGCGCCCCGTGAAGGCGGGAAGGGTGCTGTTCGGAGGCGTGGCCTGGGCGCAGCACACCGGCATCGGGAAGGTGGAGCTGAGGGTGAACCGGGGCGCGTGGCAGCAAGCTGAACTGGCGGAAGGAATCTCCCGGGACACCTGGTACCAGTGGAAGCTGGGATTGGACCTGACGGAAGGGCAATACGAAATCCAGGTCAGGGCAACGGACCTTTCCGGCAATGTCCAGGACGAGCAGAGCCGCCCTGCCGCCCCCAACGGAGCCACCGGGCTCCACACCATTAGAGTGGACGTGAAACCCTGAAGGCTGACACTGAAGGCGGAACCATGACCAGCCCGCAACCGCATGGAACGCCTGTAGACCAGGCACTGCACCGTTCCCCGCACCACGCACGGTCCGTGGCTGGCCATGTGGCCGCCGTCGAAGATCTGTTGCGGCCCTTGCGGTCACCGGAGCGGACGGAGCGCCTGCCGCTGCGTGAGGCCCTGGGCCGGGGCCTGGTCGGCGACGTCCCGGCTCCCATCAGCCTGCCGCCCTTCCCCAACTCCCAGATGGACGGCTACGCCGTCCGCTCCGCTGACCTGCCCGACGGCGGCGGAGAGCTGCGTGTTATGCCTCCCGTCCCCGCCGGTGCCAGTCCGGACGGACTAAAGCCTGGCATGGCCGCGCCGATCATGACGGGAGCCATGCTCCCGGACGGAGCCGACGCCGTCGTCCCCATCGAGCGGGCCGTTCCGGACCGGTTCCTGCCGCCCGCCGCGCAGTCAGCGGAACAAGCAACGGTGCGTCTGCCCCCGGCAGCGCCCGGAACGTTTGTGCGCGCAGCAGGCAGCGACGTCCTCGCCGGGGAGACGGCCTTGGCAGCCGGTACTTTCCTGGGGCCGGCCCAGCTGGGACTGTTGGCGGCACTGGGGATCCCGGACGTGACGGTCTACAAGGCTGTGACGGTCCTGCTGGTGACCACGGGCGACGAGGTGGTGGAGCCCGGCCAGGAGCTCCCCGCCGGCAAGATCTACGACTCCAATGGCACCCTGCTGGAAGCGGCCATGACGCAGGCGGGGCTGGTGGTCCGGCGGGCAGGCATTGCCACGGACAACCCGGACGCGCTGCGGGCGCTGCTGCGGGCCGAAGGCAGCGCGGCGGACCTGATCGTCACCACCGGAGGGGTCAGCAAGGGTGCCTACGAGGTAGTCCGGCAGGCCATGGAGAACCAGCCGGTGGAGTTCCTCCATGTGGCAATGCAGCCGGGGGCCCGCAGGGGATCGGCAGCTTCGACGGGCGTCCCTTCCTGGGCTTCCCCGGCAACCCTGTCAGCTGCCTGGTGTCCTTCGAGATATTCCTCCGCCCGGTGCTTGCGGGTTTGCTGGGAACGCCCGCACCCCGCCTGCCCCTCCGCGCCCGCCTCGCGCACCCGCTCACGTCTCCCGAACACAAGCACCAGGTCCGCCGGGGAACGTTGCAGTCCGACGGGACGGTGGAGCTGCAGGGCGGGGAAAGCTCACACCTGATGCACGCGCTCGCGGGTTCCAACGTGCTGGTTCACGTCCCCGAAGGAGTGGCCGCGCTCGCGGCCGGTGCGGAGGTGGAAGTATGGATGCTGTGAATGCAGAACAAACCCCGGCCGCGCTGACGCACCTGCGCCAGGACGGCAGCGCCCAGATGGTGGACGTGTCCGCCAAAGCCGAAACCACCCGCGAGGCCACCGCCACCGCCACGGTCCACACCACCTCGGAGGTGATGGACCTGCTCGGCTCGGGCGGACTGCCCAAGGGGGACGCCCTGGCCGTGGCACGGGTTGCCGGGATCATGGCGGCCAAGAAGACCCCGGAACTGATACCGCTGTGCCATCCGCTGCCGCTGTCCAAGGTCACCGTGGACTTCGAACTTGGCGCCGCGACGGTTTCGATCCTCGCCACCGTGAAGACCCGCGGCGTCACCGGCGTGGAGATGGAAGCCCTCACGGCAGTCTCCGTTGCGGCGCTGAGCGTTTACGACATGATCAAGGCCGTGGACAAGCACGCTGTCCTGACCGACATCAAGGTGCTGGCCAAGAGCGGCGGCAAGAGCGGGGACTGGGCACTGTGACTACTCCCGGCACCATCAATGCCCCCGAGCCGCACCGGCACGGCGACGTGCAGGGCCGGAAGGCCGGCGTCGTGATCGCCTCCACCCGCGCTGCGGCCGGCATCTACGACGACGAAACCGGCCCCGTGATCACGGACTGGCTGACCGAACACGGCTTCGACGTGTTCCCGGCCATGGTGGTCCCCGACGGCGAGCCCGTGGGCGCAGCCATCCGCGCGCTCCTCACCCAGCACCCCGCCGTCGTCATCACCAGCGGCGGGACAGGCCTCAGCCCGGACGACCGCACCCCGGACGTCACCCTTCCGCTGCTGGACCGCGAGATTCCCGGCATCATGGAGGCAGTGCGCCGCGCCGGTGCCGCGAAGACCCCGCTGGCGGCCCTGAGCCGCGGCTATGCCGGCGCGGCCGGCAGTACCTTCATCATCAACCTGCCCGGATCACCCAAAGGGGTCATGGACGGACTCACCGTCCTGGACCCGGTGATCGGGCACCTCTGCGACCAGCTGGAAGGCGGACATGGGCACTGAAGCAGTTTTCGAGGTAGTCAACGCCGTCCTGAGCGCGGAGCCAATCTCCGTTGACCAGGCCATCGCGGCGGTGGAGAGCGACACCGCGGGGGCAGTGGTCAGCTTCAGCGGCGTGGTGCGGAACCACGACGGCGGCAAGCCGGTTGAGCGGCTCAGCTACAGCGCGCATCCCACGGCACACCAGGTGATGGCCGACGTCGTCGCACGCCTTGCCGGGGAACAGGCCGCCGGAAGCGTAGACAGCAGCGTGCCCCCGCAGCCGGTGCGGATTTGGGCGGCGCACCGGATCGGCATGCTGGAGATCGGCGATCCCGCGCTGGTGTGCGCGGTGTCCGCAGCCCACCGGGGCCAGGCCTTCGCCGTGTGCTCTGAGCTGGTGGACCGGATCAAGGAACAGGTGCCCATCTGGAAGGAACAGTTCTTTACTGACGGCACGGTGGAGTGGGTCGGCGCCGGCAGCTGAGGCGTCCGCTGGTGCCGGCCGGCACCATGCTTCCTGCGAGGTAACGCACAGTCCCTGGTGCCTGTGCGGCGCGGGCCCACCGGTAGGCTTAACGGCATGACCGAACAACTCCCTGCTCCCTTGCCCGTTGCCGTGCTGGGCGCGAACGGGCGCATGGGCGCCGAAGCCGTAAAAGCCATTAAAGCCGCACCGGACATGAAGCTGGTGGCGGCCCTGGGACGCGGCGATTCGCTGGACCAGATCACGGCTGCCGGTGCCCGGTTCGTGGTGGACCTGACGGTTCCGGAAAGCACCGAAGCGAACGTCCGGTTCGCCGTCGAACACGGCATCCACGCTGTTGTGGGAACCACCGGCTGGGACGCGGCCAGGCTGTCCGCGCTGGAAAGCCTGCTGGCCGGCCATCCGGAGACAGGTGTCCTGATCGCCCCGAACTTCGCCCTCGGATCGGTGCTGGCCTCCGCCTTCGCCGCCAAGGCCGCCAAGTACTTCGAATCAGTCGAGATCATCGAGCTCCACCACCCGGACAAAGTGGACGCACCCTCGGGCACGGCGGTCCGCACCGCCCAGCTCATCGCCGCCGAACGCGCTGCTGCGCAGGTGCCGCCCAGCCCGGACGCCACCACCAGCGAACTGGCCGGAGCACGGGGCTGCGACGTTGACGGCGTAAGGGTCCACAGCGTGCGCCTCCGGGGGTTGGTGGCGCACCAGGAAGTCCTGCTGGGCGGTTCCGGCGAGCAGCTGACGCTGCGCCACGATTCGTTCGACCGCGCCTCCTTCATGCCCGGCGTCCTGCTGGGCGTCCGCAACGTGGCGACACACCCCGGACTGACCGTAGGCCTGGACGGCTACCTGGACCTGGGGCTCTAGGCCATGGACGGGCTGCTGGCCGGCTTCCGGAAGAACCGCACCAAGATCTGGGTGGGGGCAGTAACCCTGCTGCTGGTCTTCTACCTGGTGGTGTCCTTCCAGCGTTCCATCCTCCTGCTGACGGACAGCAACCTCGCGGCGCAGGCTATCGGTGCGGCGTACCTGGTGCTGCCCGCCATCGGTGCATGGGCCCTGATCCGGGAGCTGATGTTCGGTGCCCGCACGGAGCAGATGGCCAAGGTCCTGGAGGCGGAGGGCGGACTGCCGGTGGACGAGCTGCCCCGCACGCCGGCCGGCCGGATCGTCCGGACAGCCGCGGATGCCGAGTTCGAGAAGTACCGTTCCGAGGCTGAGGCGGCTCCGGATGACTGGCGCTCCTGGTTCCGCCTGAGCTGCGCCTATGACGCCGCCGGCGACCGGAAACGCGCCCGCGCTTCCATGCGGGACGCCATCAAGCTTTTCCGCGGGAACGTTCCCGCCTAGGAGCCCCCCGACCGCCCGGTGCCCGCTTGTTGAGCACAGCTAGTGCTGAGCACAGCTAGCGGATGGACCGCGGCTCGCCCCGGCCCGCCCGGTTCGCGGCATGTCCCAGCCATTCCAGCGGCCCCCGCCACTTCAGCAGCACGAACACCATGCCCACAATTACTGCGGTGGCGGCATGAGCGAAGTACATTCCGTCCTCCGTCCAGCCGGCCGGCAGCGGTTTGAGGTAGAAACCGGAGACCACCCAGACGTGGACTGCGTAGAGGCTCAGGGTCATCGCTCCCGCACCGCGCAGCGGCAGCAGCAGGTCCAGGTCCACCCACTCGGCCAGCCGGCCCAGCAGCAGGCATGCCCCGATGACCGCCCCAGCCACGCCCGACGTGTGCAGCAGGTCCAAGGTGGTGGCCGAGTGCGGTGCGGCGGACGCCAGCCACCACCAGGACCCCTCCTGGGGATACCCGTCAAGTTCACCTGCAGGATGCTCTCCAGTGGATACCCCGGAGAATTCAGCAGCTCCTCCAGTGCAGCCCGGCCGCCCCAGCTTTCCATTGCCGTAACACCCAGGGTCTTGGCCAGGACTGCGACGATAGTGCCCCCTACCAGCAGCACCACCGGGACCATTGCCCTGCCCAGCACCAGCCTGCCCACGATGAGTCCGACGAGCAGGTATGAAAGCCACTGGAACACAGGGTAGTAGCCGGTGAAGAACAGGTCCGCCAGCAGGCTTGCCGGTGTCGAGAGGTCCTCCCAGGAGGGGTTGTGGCCCAGCTGCATCGGCGGTTGGGCGGCGAGGAGCCACGGGCGCAGCAGGTATGCCAGCACCGGTGACCCCAGGACCCAGCCGCCGGCCCAGGCGCAGAGCTGCTTCAGCGCCATTCCCAGGAAAGGCAGGACACACAGGAACAGCACCGCGTAGTGGACCAGGATGATGGCCAGGTTCACCTCCAGCCCGCCCAGGGAAAGTCCGACGGCGGCAATCACCAGGGCGCGCAGGGCAACGCCGCGGCGGGCGGCGGCCAGGTCAGGGCCCTGCAATGGCTTGTGCTTTCCGGTGGACAAGGCCAGGCCCACCCCCGCAAGTACCGCAAACAGTGCCGCAGCCCGGCCCGAGAAGGTGAGGCCAATCCAGGTGGGGGTCAGGTCCGCGTTCGACTCGAAGGTGGGAAGCAGGTGGGTGGCCATCATGCCCAGCAAAGCCAGGCCACGGGCAGCGTCGATGCCGTGGAGCCGCGCCGTAACGGGCCGCCCGGCAGTCTTGCGGGACGTTCTTGCCGGGGTACGGGACGTCATGACCAGATCGTCTCATATTTGGCTGTGCCGGAGCTGTCAGGAAACTCCTTGTATTCGAATATGTGTTCGAATAATATGGGCTGCATGCACACTCCATCATCCGGAATTCCCGCCCATGAGTCCGGCAATGCAGGGCTCATGAAGGCCATGAGTCCAGGGGTTGTTGACTTCCTCTTCCGCCAGCTGGTGGCGGGCCGGCCGCCCGAGGATGTCGAATGGGAGCAGGAAGGCATCAGCCTTGCAGCCCAGCCCGAGGGTCCCGAGCTGGCCCGCCGCCTCGCGGAAGCGGACCTTGACGCACTGACCCCGGTGGAACTGTTCCACTATGTCCGGGCCGCCCAGCGGCTTGCCTCATGGGCGGAGGAGCTGCGGCAGGCCGCCGTCGGACGGTATTGCGGCCCGCCGGCAGGGGCGCCCCGCTCCGCAGGCCGGCACGCTCCCTGACTGCCCCGAATGCGGTGCGGGGGAGGTGCCGGGGAGGGGAGAGGAGCCGCTGGCGCCGAGGGGCGCGGCCGCCTGTTTGACGTGCATCACGCTCCCGGCATTGTCCTAACCAGCCGCTGACAGGGTAACGTTTTTTCCATGGCTGACAATTCCGCGCATCTCCCTGCCCTTGGTACTCTTCTGACCGCCATGGTCACACCGTTCACCAAGGACGGCGCAGTGGATTACGAGCAGGCCGCTGAACTGGCCAGCAAGCTGGTGGATGACGGCTGCGACGGCCTGGTGGTCACCGGAACCACGGGCGAAACATCCACCCTCACCGACGAGGAAAACCTCGGCATGTTCCGCGCCGTCAAGGACGCTGTCGGCGGCCGCGCTGCCATCATCGCCGGCACGGGCACCAACGACACCGCCCACTCGGTGCACCTTTCCCGGCAGGCGGCGGCCCTCGGCGTCGACGGCCTCCTCCTGGTGACGCCCTACTACAACAAGCCCAGCCAGGCCGGGGTCCGCGCCCACTTCGAAACGGTGGCCTCCGCCGTCGACGTGCCCGTCATGCTGTACGACATCCCCGGCCGCTCCTCCATCGCCATTGAGCCGGACACCATGATCCGGCTGGCGCAGCACCCGAACATCGTGGCAGTCAAGGACGCCAAGGCCGACTTCGTCGCCGCCACGCGCGTCATGGCCGAGACGGACCTCCTCTTCTACTCGGGCGACGACGGACTGACCCTTCCGTGGATGGCCCTTGGCGCCGTCGGCCTGGTGGGCGTCACAACCCACGTGGCCACGCGCCGCTTCCGCGAGCTCATCGACGCCGTCAACGCGAACGACCTCAGCACTGCCCGGAAGATCAACTTTGAACTCCTGCCAGTGGTCCGGGCCACCATGACGCGGGTCCAGGGGGCCGTTGCGGCCAAGCAGATTCTTAAATGGCAGGGAGTCCTGCCCAACTCGATTGTCCGTTTGCCCCTCGTGGAGCCGGACGAAGCCGAGATCGAAACCATCCGCGGGGATTTGGCGGAAGCGGGGCTGGTCTTTTCCTGAGGAGTAAGACCAGCACCCTTCCGCCTGGAAAGTAGTGCAATATGACCCAAACTGCCCTCACCGGCCTTGTCACCCCTCCCCGCCTGCCGCAGGGAACCCTCCGGATTGTTCCGCTGGGCGGACTGGGGGAGATCGGCCGGAACATGGCCGTGTTCGAAATCGACGGCAAGCTGCTCATCGTGGACTGCGGTGTCCTTTTTCCCGAGGAAACCCAGCCCGGCGTCGACCTGATCCTGCCTGATTTCTCCTACATCGAGGACCGGCTGGACGACATCGTGGCCGTTGTCCTCACCCATGGACACGAAGACCACATCGGAGCCGTTCCGTACCTGCTGCGCCGCCGCAACGACATTCCGCTGGTGGGCTCGCAGCTGACCCTCGCCCTGATCGAGGCGAAGCTGCAGGAGCACCGCATCCGGCCGTACACCCTCACGGTCGAGGAAGGCCAGATCGAAAAGTTCGGCCCGTTCGAGTGTGAGTTCGTGGCCGTCAACCACTCCATTCCCGACGCTTTGGCCGTGTTCATCCGGACCGCCGGCGGCACCGTCCTGCACACCGGCGACTTCAAGATGGACCAGCTGCCGCTGGACGGACGCATCACCGACCTCCGGCACTTCGCCAAGCTCGGCGAGGAGGGCGTGGACCTCTTCATGTCCGACTCCACCAACGCCGACGTCCCCGGCTTCACCACTGCCGAGAAGGAAATCGGGCCCACGCTCGAAAGGCTCTTCGGCCAGGCCACCAAACGGATCATCGTGGCGTCCTTCTCGTCGCACGTCCACCGGGTCCAGCAGGTGCTGGACGCAGCTGCCAAGCACAACCGCAAGGTGGCCTTCGTGGGCCGCTCCATGGTCCGCAACATGGCCATTGCCGAGAAGCTCGGGTACCTGGACGTCCCGCCGGGCCTGATCGTGGACATCAAGAACGTGGACAACCTCCCGGACAACCGCGTGGTGCTGATGTCCACCGGTTCGCAGGGTGAGCCCATGGCAGCCCTGTCCCGGATGGCCAACGGCGACCACCGCGTGGTGGTGGGCGACGGCGACACCGTCATCCTTGCCTCCAGCCTCATCCCCGGCAACGAGAACGCAGTCTTCCGGATCATCAACGGGCTGCTCAAGCTCGGCGCCGACGTGATCCACAAGGGCAACGCCAAGGTCCACGTCTCGGGCCACGCCGCCGCCGGCGAACTTCTCTACTGCTACAACATCCTCGAGCCGCTCAACGCCATGCCGGTGCACGGTGAGACCCGCCACCTGATCGCCAACGGCAAGATCGCCATCGAGTCCGGCGTGCCCGAAGCCAGCGTCATCCTCGCGGACAACGGCACCGTCATCGACCTGAAGGACCACCGGGCTGACGTTGTGGGCCAGGTGGAAGTCGGCTTCGTTTACGTGGACGGCTCCAGCGTCGGCGAGATCACGGACGCCGACCTCAAGGACCGCAGGATCCTCGGCGACGAAGGCTTCATCTCCATCATCACCGTCATCCACCGCGCCACCGGCAAGGTGGTATCCGGCCCCGAGATCCACGCCCGCGGCGTGGCGGAGGACGACTCCGTGTTCGACGAAATCATCCCCAAGATCAACGCGGCGCTGGAGGAGGCGGTCCTCAACCACGCGGACCACACCAGCCACCAGCTCCAGCAGGTGGTCCGCCGCGTGGTGGGCACCTGGGTCAACCGCAAGCTCCGCCGGAAGCCGATGATCATCCCCGTGGTGCTCGAGGCCTGACACCAGCCTGCCTGCTCCGGCCCGCGCTCCCGTCCGACGGGGCCGCGGGCCGGACGCGTTTAAGGGCCGCGAACCGGCGGACCAGGGGGTCCAAATCCCCGGAAAACCAGCCCAACTCGGGTACCGTGGCTGGTATGGCCACTCGTACTACGTCCGCGCCCAATGGCTCCAGCAGGGGCAGCGCCGGAAGCAAAACCGGCAGCTCCTCCGGCCGCGGTTCAGGCTCCACGGCCGCCAAATCGGGGCGTGCCCGCGGCTCTTCCAGCACCGCGCGCACCCGCCAGCTTCCCGCCGTCGAGCACCACCAGCCGTGGCTGCTGCGCGTGGTGGGCGGAGCCTGGCTGGGAGTGGGCCACCTGGTGGGCGGAGGCGTGCGGCGCATCGGCCACGACGTCAGCGACCTCCCCGCGGAAGAACGCCGTGACGGCGCCGCCCTGTTCAACCTGGCCCTTGGCATCTTTATTGCCACCTTCGCCTGGTGGGGCCTGACGGGCTGGTTCCCGGACGCGGTGTACGCCGTGGTCAACGGCACCTTCGGGTGGATCTCCCTGCTTCTTCCGCTGATGCTGTTTGTCTGCGCGTTCCGGCTCTTCCGCCAGCCCTCGGACGGGCGGGGCAACAACCGGGTGGGCATCGGCTTCCTGATCATGACGTTCGCCGGCTGCGGACTGGCCCACATCCTCGGCGGACAGCCCACCGTGGCCGACGGCTTCGACGGCCTCCGCCAGGCCGGGGGCATGCTGGGTTTCCTCGCTGCGTCGCCGTTGGCCGCCATCCATCCCGCCGTTCCAGTCGTGTTCTACTCGCTGCTGGCCTTCATTTCCCTGCTGATCATTACGGCTACTCCGTTCACCGCGATTCCGCGCCGACTGCGCGCCGGCTACGAGCACCTGATGGGCATTGACCTGCTGGATGACCAGGACCGGGACGCCCATGACCGCAGCTACCTGGAACGGACCGCGCCCGCCACAGCGTCCAAGGCCCCCAAGAAGAAGCGCCGCTTCTTCGGCAAGGACGAGGAGGACGCCGACGCCGGACTGGAGGGCTATGTAGGGGACGAAGCCTTCGAGCACGCGGTGATCGACGACGATGACGCAAAGGGAGGCGCGGCGGCCCGCCCGGCGCCGGGAGTCCGGCGGCCCACCCAGGCGGAGATCGCCGTCGAGAAGATCAAAGCTGCCCAGGGCCTGGGCAGCGCGGCGCAGGGAGCGGCTCCGGCGGGGGAGAACGCAACCGAAGCCATCCCCATGATCACCCCCGGCATGTCCGCAGCCGCTGCCAAACCGGCAGCCGCCCCCACAGTGCCATCCAACCCCGTGGCGCCCGCCCCGCCGCCGGTTCCCATTCCGCAGCGCACCGAGCAGCTGTCCCTCGCCGGCGACGTGACGTACACGCTCCCGGCATCGGACTACCTGACGCCCGGCTCCATCCCCAAGGAGCGCACGGAAGCCAACGACGCCGTCGTCGCTGCCCTGACTGACACCCTCCAGCAGTTCAACGTCGACGCCACCGTCACCGGCTTCAGCCGCGGCCCCACCGTTACCAGGTACGAGATCGAACTCGCCCCCGGAACCAAGGTGGAACGCGTCACCGCGCTGTCCAAGAACATCTCCTATGCCGTAGCCTCCAGCGACGTGCGGATCCTCAGCCCCATCCCGGGCAAATCGGCCATCGGCATTGAGATCCCGAATACGGACCGCGAGACCGTCTCGCTGGGCGACGTCCTGCGAAGCCAGAACGCCCGCCGGACGGACCACCCCATGGTGATGGGCGTGGGCAAGGATGTGGAGGGCGGCTATGTCGTAGCCAACCTCGCCAAGATGCCCCACCTCCTCGTGGCAGGCGCCACCGGTGCCGGCAAGTCATCGTTCGTGAACTCGATGATCACGTCCATCCTGATGCGCGCAACCCCTGACGAGGTGCGCATGGTGATGGTGGACCCCAAGCGCGTGGAACTGACCGCCTACGAGGGCGTGCCGCACCTGATCACGCCCATCATCACCAACCCCAAAAAGGCCGCCGAGGCACTGCAATGGGTGGTCCGCGAAATGGACGCGCGCTACGACGACCTCGCCAACTACGGCTTCAAGCACATCGACGACTTCAACAAGGCGGTGCGGGCCGGCAAGGTCCAGCCGCCGGTGGACTCCAAGCGCGTCATCCGGCCGTATCCCTACCTGCTGGTGATCGTGGACGAGCTCGCGGACCTCATGATGGTTGCCCCGCGCGACGTTGAAGACTCGATCGTCCGCATCACGCAGCTTGCCCGGGCGGCAGGCATCCACCTGGTCCTGGCCACCCAGCGGCCTTCCGTGGACGTCGTCACCGGCCTGATCAAGGCCAACGTTCCGTCCCGCATGGCGTTTGCCACGTCCTCCGTCACGGACTCGCGCGTTGTCCTGGACCAGCCGGGTGCCGAGAAGCTGATTGGCCAGGGTGACGCGCTCTTCCTGCCGATGGGCGCGTCCAAAGCCATGCGCGTCCAGGGCGCCTGGGTCACGGAGTCCGAAATCCACAAGGTGGTTGAGCACGTCAAGGGACAGCTTCAGGCAAGCTACCGTGACGATGTTGCCGCGGAGGCGCCGAAGAAGCAGATCGATGACGACATCGGGGACGACCTCGAGGTCCTGCTGCAGGCTACCGAGCTCGTGGTCACCACGCAGTTCGGCTCCACCTCGATGCTCCAGCGCAAGCTCCGCGTCGGCTTCGCCAAGGCGGGGCGCCTTATGGACCTGCTGGAATCCCGGGGCGTCGTGGGCCCGTCCGAAGGGTCCAAGGCCCGTGACGTCCTGGTGAAGCCGGACGATCTTGCCCCCGTCCTGGCGGCCATGAAGGGCCAGGACGCACCCGCTGCGCCGGACTCGCAGACCGCAGCCCTGAGCGACAACGCCAATGCGAACATCGCCCGGGGCGGATACGCGGAAGACCTCGTGGCCGCGGACCTCGACCAGCGGAAGCAGAGTGCCGAATATTACGACGGCTCGGATTCCCCGCCCGGCGGCTACGACGACGAGGACGGCTCCGAAGATGCCTGGTCCCTCACCGGGCGCTAGCCCAAAGACTGTAGCCTAGGAACGTGACTAGCACTGATGCCACCGCGGCCGGCCCAGGCCGTGCCGGGGTCTGGAACCTTCCCAATATCCTGACCATGATCCGCATCGCGCTGGTCCCGTTCTTCGTGTGGTTCCTTATCGCGGACGCGCCGGGGCTGCAGAGCGCGTCCGGGCCGTGGCGGTGGGCGGCGGTCGCGGCGTTCGCCGTCGCCATCTATACGGACAAGCTCGACGGCGACATCGCCAGGAGCCGGAACCTGGTGACGGACTTCGGCAAGATCGCCGATCCCATCGCGGATAAGCTCCTCACCGGTTCCGCCCTGGTGATGCTCTCGGTGCTGGGCGAACTTCCATGGTGGGCCACACTGGTGATCCTGGTCCGCGAGTGGGGCATCACCGCACTGCGCTTCTTCGTGATCCGCTACGGCGTCATCCCTGCTTCGCGGGGCGGAAAGCTCAAGACCGTTGTGCAGACTGCGGCCATCTTCCTGTACCTCCTGCCGCTGGGTGCCTTCGCTCCATGGCTGGCCTGGGTGGCGTTCGCCGTCATGATGGCGGCCGTGGCCATCACAGTCTGGACCGGCATCCAGTACGTGATGGAGGCACTGCGCCTTCGGGCGAAGGGAAAGCTGCAGGCACGCAGCAGCAAAGGACAGGAGCCGGCATGACCAACCTCCACCATCTGTCCGCGGAAGCAGTCAGGAAAGCCCTCGACACAGGACGCACCGTGGCCGCCGCAGAATCCCTGACCGCCGGGATGGTGTCCGCAGTCCTTGCCGACACGCCCGGCGCCTCCGGGATCCTGCAGGGCGGGGTGGTTGCCTACCAGAACTCGGTCAAGGAATCGGTCCTGGACGTCCCGGCCGAGTTGCTGGCCCGCGTCGGATCCGTCGACCCCGGCGTCGCCGCAGCCATGGCGGCCGGAGCCCGGACAGTCCTGCGCGCTGACATCGGCGTCTCCACCACCGGCGTTGCGGGGCCGGATGAGCACGACGGAAAGCCGGTGGGAACCGTGTATGTAGGCATAGCCACCGCCGCCGGGACGGAAGCCTTCGAGTATTCCTTCGCCGGCAACCGTGCAGAAATCCGCGGACAGGCCTGCGGGGCTGCCTTGGAACGGCTTCTGGAGGCCCTGTCCCGGTGAACCCGGCCGGCCGAAGTTACCCGGATGTAAAGTTGGCGGGAACAAAAGCCGGTACCGATTAGTTATTACATTGTGTCGCTTCCGGATAGCGGAGGCGCCTAGGATGAAATGACCACGACGGTTCGCGCCACCGCGGACCTGACCTATGAGGGAGCAAGGCGATACAGATGGTAAAGCAGCCCGTATCCGTTAACGGCGTTGTCCGCTGGAAGGATGTGGGCCTCGCCGATCAGGCTAAGAGCGAACAGAAGGAGCGCAAGATGGTTGTACTTCGTCACGAAATCGGTGATGTCCTGCGCGATGTCCGCCAGCGTCAGGGGCGTACGCTCCGTGAAGTCTCGCACAGCGCCCGTGTCTCCCTGGGTTACCTCAGTGAAGTGGAGCGCGGCCAGAAGGAAGCGTCATCCGAGCTCCTCTCTTCGATCTGCTCGGCACTGGATGTCCCGTTGTCCAGCATGCTCCGCGAAGTGAGCGACCGTGTGGCAGTTGCCGAAGGCGTTGCCGTTCCGGACACCGTTCCGCAGGAGTTCTCCCAGCGTTATGGCCGCGACCTTGAGCGCGACCTGAACACTGAACTCAACGACGAACTTTCCACCGGCCTTCTTTCCGGCGCCCGGTAAGCGCGCCGCCGCAAGGCGGCCTTGGAAACAAGACACACTGAAGCCTCCGGCCGTGCCGGGGGCTTCAGTCGTATCCGCCTACGTGTCTTCCGCAGGGGCGGCCGCCGGCCCGTCCTTCGGGAACCCGTCACGCTCGTACGTGGAGTTCAATTTGGCCATGTACCGGGCCAGTTCTTCCAGGTCCTCCACCGGCCATTCGCCCAGGCGTTCACGAAACACCTGCCGCCGGGCATCCTGGACCTGGTGCATCTTCTCCTCACCCTTAGGAGTGAGCCGGATGGCCTGGGCGCGCCCGTCCAGCGGATCTGCCTCCTTGGACACGAGTCCCAGGCTCTCGAGGAACGCAATCTGCCGGCTGACGGACGGCTTGCCCACGCCAATGTTCATGGCCAGGTCGGTGAGCCTGATCGGGCCCTCCCTGCGGATCACCGTCAGCAGGCCATAGGCGGCCGGCTCCATGTCCGGATGGACCTGGCGGGAGAGTTGGTTGGAAATGGCCCGGGCGCGCCGCCAGAAGAGGCTGATCTGGTGCTCCACGTTCTGCAACGCGGCGTCCACGGTGGCTTCGTCGTGGCGGCCTTGCAGGGAGGGGACGTCGGGGGAGCTGCTCATGGCAACAATTCTAGGGTGCGGATCGTGAGAGACTTTTCTGGTGCGAATCAGCGATTATTGGCGGCTTATGGACGACGAATTCGGCGCCGGGTACTCGCGGGTCCTCAGCAGCACGCTTGTGCTGGCCGGGGTGGGCGGGCGCACTGCGGACCAGGCGCTGGCTGCCGGGGTGGAACCCCGAAAGGTGTGGCTGGCAGTCTGCGACGTCCAGGACGTCCCCGCCGAGCGCAGGCTGGGCCGGGACCTCAAGCCCCGCGCGAACTAGCCTGATTCTCCTGACACGCCGCGCTCCTGTTCGAATACCTGTTCGGGTAAAGCTATGCTTTTCATAGCGGGTTATCCACATAGCCGCCGTTATCCGGCCGGAATGTCAGTGGGTCCCATTAGCGTCAGAGATGACCAATAAACGGCCGCTGAGGCCACTCCAAAGCGAGAAAGCATTAGAGGTGTGAACCATGGCGGCAGCCCCGGATCGTGCAAAAGCGCTCGAAGCAGCACTGGCCCAGATCGACAAGCAGTTCGGTAAAGGCTCGGTCATGCGGCTCGGCGATGAAGTCCGGGCCCCCATCGAGGTCATCCCCACAGGCTCCATCGCCTTGGACGTTGCCTTGGGAATTGGCGGCCTTCCCCGGGGCCGCGTCGTTGAAATCTACGGCCCGGAATCTTCCGGTAAAACCACTGTTGCCCTGCACGCAGTGGCCAACGCCCAGCGACTGGGCGGCATCGCCGCCTTCATCGACGCCGAGCACGCCCTCGATCCTGAGTACGCCGCCAAGCTCGGTGTGGACACGGACGCCCTCCTGGTCTCCCAGCCGGACACCGGCGAGCAGGCCCTCGAAATCATGGACATGCTGGTGGGTTCAGGTTCCCTGGACGTCATCGTGATCGACTCCGTCGCGGCGCTGGTGCCCCGTGCCGAAATTGAAGGCGACATGGGCGACAGCCACGTGGGCCTGCAGGCACGGCTCATGAGCCAGGCCCTGCGTAAGATCACCGGCCGCCTGAGCCAGACGAAGACCACCGCCATCTTCATCAACCAGCTCCGTGAAAAGATCGGCGTCTTCTTCGGTTCCCCCGAAACCACCACCGGCGGTAAGGCCCTGAAGTTCTACGCCTCCATCCGTATCGACGTGCGTCGCATCCAGACCCTCAAGGAAGGCGCGGATTCGGTCGGTAACCGGACCAAGGCGAAGATCGTCAAGAACAAGATGGCCCCGCCCTTCAAGGTGGCCGAGTTCGACATCATCTACGGCCAGGGCATCTCCCGCGAGGGCGGCATCATCGACATGGGCGTGGAGCACGGCATCATCAAGAAGTCCGGCTCCTGGTTCACCTACGATGGCGACCAGCTGGGCCAGGGCATGGAGAACTCGCGCCGGTTCCTGCGCGACAACCCTGAACTGGCCGCCGAACTCGAGCGCCTGATCAAGGAAAAGCTTGGTGTCGGCGTCAAGCCTGCGGAGCCCGAATCCAAGGATTCCCCGAAGCTGAAGGCCGTTGACGGGTTCTAACCGTTGACCAGCCCTGAAAATGCGCGCCCCCGCCGGTCCAGAGCCGGCGGGCGGCGCGCCGCTTCGTATGCCGATGACCTCCAGGACGGCCCGGCTCCGGACTCTCCCGTTGCAGGGGATGCCGAGCCTGATCCGGTGTCGGTTGCGCAGTCCATCGTCTATCGGCAGCTAACAGCCTCAGCCAAGAGCAGGTTGCAGCTCGCACAGAAGCTTGCAGAGCGGAACATCCCGGAAGACGTCGCAGAGGCAGTGCTGGACCGGTTCCAGGAAGCCCGCCTGATCAACGACGCCGACTTCGCCGACATGTGGGTTCGGAGCCGCGCCCAGTCGCGGAAGCTGGCAAAGGGCGCACTCCGGCGCGAGCTGGCGGAGAAAGGCATCGACCAGGAGACTGCCGCCGCGGCGCTGGAACAGTTGTCGGACGCAGATGAAGAAGCCGCAGCAAGGCAACTCGTTGAGCGGAAGCTCCGCCCGGGGACGGATCTTCAGGACCGGGCGGAACGGGACAAGGCTGCGCGCCGGCTGGCCTCCATGCTGGCCCGCAAGGGCTACCAGCCGTCCCAGGCATTCCGGATCGTCAACGACGTCCTGGAGTCCCGGGCCGCAGCCGACAGTGGCGAACGGTAAAACCGGTACCCTTAACAGGTGAGTTTGACCATCCCTTCCCCCCTTTCCGGTACCGGCACCAGCACAGCGGCCGCCGACGCTCCGCAAGCGGCTGCCCAGAAGCCACGCACCTACCAGGTGCGCACCTTCGGCTGCCAGATGAACGTCCACGACTCAGAGCGCATGGCAGGCATGCTCGAGGACGCAGGATACGTACCGGCCGAGGGTGAGCAGGCCGACGTCGTGGTGTTCAACACCTGCGCAGTGCGCGAAAACGCCGACAACAAGCTCTATGGGAACCTGGGAATCCTCGCGCCGGTGAAGGCCGCGAACCCCGGCATGCAGATTGCGGTGGGCGGCTGCCTCGCCCAGAAGGACCGGGAAACCATCCTGAAAAAGGCGCCATGGGTGGACGCCGTCTTCGGCACCCACAACGTTGGCGCCCTGCCCGCCCTGCTGGACCGCGCGCGCCACAACAACGAGGCCCAGCTCGAAATCCTCGAGTCCCTGGACGTCTTCCCCTCAACGCTTCCCACCAAACGCGATTCCGTCTACTCGGGCTGGGTATCTATTTCCGTAGGCTGCAACAACACCTGCACCTTCTGCATCGTGCCCGCCCTCCGCGGAAAAGAGAAAGACCGCCGGCCCGGCGACATCCTGGCCGAAATCCAGGCCCTGGTTGACGACGGCGCCATCGAAGTCACCCTCCTCGGCCAGAACGTCAACTCCTACGGCGTCGAGTTCGGCGACCGGCAGGCCTTCTCCAAACTCCTCCGGGCCTGCGGCGATATCGAAGGCCTGGAACGAGTCCGCTTCACCAGCCCGCACCCTGCCGCGTTCACAGACGACGTCATCGACGCCATGGCGGAGACCCCCAACGTCATGCCGCAGCTGCACATGCCGC
The DNA here is from genome assembly GCF_009741265.1 of Pseudarthrobacter sp. GA104. Lineage (GTDB taxonomy): Bacteria > Actinomycetota > Actinomycetes > Actinomycetales > Micrococcaceae > Arthrobacter. The sequence goes on along the minus strand of NZ_WOWL01000001.1, from coordinate 601,571 downwards.
TGCAGTCCGGCTCGGACAAGGTCCTGCGGGACATGCGGCGCTCCTACAGGTCCACAAAGTTCCTTGGCATCCTGGACAAGGTGCGGGAAAAGATTCCCCACGCCGCCATCTCCACCGACATCATCGTGGGTTTCCCGGGTGAAACGGAAGAGGACTTCCAGGCCACCCTGGACGTGGTCGAGAAGTCCCGCTTCGCCACCGCCTTCACCTTCCAGTATTCCAAGCGCCCCGGCACCCCGGCGGCCGACCTGCCGGACCAGTTGCCCAAGGCCGTGGTGCAGGAACGCTTTGAACGGCTTACCGCCCTCCAGGACAGGATTGCGGCAGAGGAAAACCGGCGCCAGCTGGGCCGCAGGGTTGAGGTCATGGTCACCGCGCAGTCCGGGCGGAAAGCCGGGGAAACCCACCGGCTGTCCGGCCGCTCGCAGGACCAGCGGCTGGTGCACTTCTCCGTCCCGGAGGGCGCCCAGGCTCCGCGTCCGGGAGACCTTGTCACTGTCACCATCACCGAGGCCGCCGCCTTCCACCTCGTGGCCGACCCCACCCTGGCCGACTACAGCCTGCGCCGCTCCCGGGCCGGCGACGCCTGGGACAGGTCCCAGGCGGATTCCTGCGGAGCCCCCGCGCCCGGTGCCGGCACCGGCGGCAAGGGCGTCTCGCTGGGCATGCCCTCGCTGCCCGTCCGCACCCGCTGACCGGTGGGCTCCCCGCCTGTCATCGCCGTCGTCGGTCCCACCGGTTCCGGCAAATCCGACCTTGCCGTCAGCCTTGCACTGGAACTTGGCGGCGAAGTCATCAACGCCGACGCCATGCAGTTCTACCGCGGCATGGACATCGGCACGGCAAAAATCACCCAGGCCGAACGCCGGGGAGTGCCCCACCACCTTCTGGACATCCTGGATGTGACCGAGGAAGCCAGCGTGTCCCGGTTCCAGCAGCAGGCGCGCGCCCTGGTCTCGGACATCCACGCCCGCGGTAAGCGCGCCATCCTGGCCGGCGGCTCCGGCCTGTATGTGCGGGCCGCACTGGATGTCCTTGAATTTCCCGGAACGGATCCGCTGGTTCGCCAACAACTTGAGGCTGAGCTCGCGGAGAACGGGCAGGCGGTGCTGCTGGAGCGCCTGCGCGAAGTGGACCCGGTGTCGGCAGGGAGGTTGTCCGACGCCCGGCGCATCATCCGTGCACTGGAGGTCCACCGGCTCACCGGCCGGCCGTTTAGTTCCTTCATGCCGCAGCGCGAGTACGTCCAGCCGGCCGTCCAGGTGGGCCTGGCCGTGGACCGGGACGTGCTCCGCGACCGGCTCGCCCGCCGGGTGCACCGGATGGTGGACGACGGCCTGCTCGCGGAAGTCCAACGGCTGGACAACCAAGGGCTGCGCCAAGGGAAAACCGCGTCCCGCGCCCTCGGCTACGCGCAGTTCCTCCGGGTCGTCGACGGCGCGTCGACCGTAGCGGAGGCCGCGGAAGACACCATCGTGGCCACCCGGCAGTTCGCACGGCGCCAGCTCACCTGGTTCCGCGCCGATCCCCGCATCTCCTGGCTGGATTGGCAGGACCCGTCGTTGGTGGCCAAGGCCGCAGCGCTGTGCGAACGGCCGCGTATTTAGGGCTGCCCCGCCCGGCCGGTACCCTTGGAAACATGGACGCAACCCTCGCAGAAACCACCGAGCCGGCCCTCCGCACCCTGAGCGGGCTCCGCTTTTCCAAGGGACACGGCACCGGCAACGACTTTGTCCTGGTGGCCGATCCCGACGGTGTCCACACCATATCCGCCCACGACGTTGCAGCGCTCTGCGACCGGCACCGCGGGATCGGCGGCGACGGGCTCATCCGCGCCGTTCCGTCGCGCTTCCTGCCGGAGGGCCGTGAGCTGCTCGCCACGGCCCCGGGCGCCGAATGGTTCATGGACTACCGCAACGGTGACGGCTCGTTGTCCGAGATGTGTGGCAACGGCGTCCGCGTCTTCGTCCACTTCCTCCGCACGGAGGGGCTGATTGACCTGCCCGACGGCGGGGCCCTTACCATTGGCACGCGCGCCGGCGTCAAGACCGTGGTGCGGACAGGCGAAGGCTACGCCGTGGACATGGGGCCCTGGGAGTTCATTTTCCCCGGGGAAGCCACAGCCAAGGCGATGGATTCACTGGTCACCGCGGAAGGCCTGGAAGTTCCCCGCCCTGCCCTCTCCGTCAGCATGGGCAACCCCCATACTGTCGTGGCCCTGGCGGAGCTGTCGGAACTCACGGCAACCCGCCTGTTCACAGCGCCCGTGGTCGACCCTGTCCCGGCCCACGGAACCAACGTTGAGTTCGTGGTTCCGTCGGAACCCCTGGTGCACGACGGCGTCGGCACAGTCACTATGCGCGTGCATGAACGCGGGGTGGGGGAGACCCAGTCGTGCGGGACCGGGGCTTGCGCCGCCGCAGTGGCCATTCGGCACTGGGCAGGTGCGGAAGCCCCCGACACCTGGCGCGTTCAGGTCCCCGGCGGGGTGGTTGGCGTCAAGTTCTTCGCCGGCCCGGCGGGCCATGAACACGTTGAGCTGAGCGGCCCGGCAGTTATTGTGGCAACCGGGACGCTTTCCTGACCTTCAGGATCCGGAAGGACTTGGACGTTGATTCGCGGCTGACGCTGAAGGAGTCGTCCAGCTCCCCGGCAAGCCAGCGCTGCAGCGAGTCGGCCCCCAGGTTCTTCTGCACCACCAGCCACGCCGTACCGCCCGGCGCGAGGCGGGGCAGCCACAGCTTCAGGAGTGAATGGAGCTCGTCCTTGCCGATCCGGATGGGCGGATTGGACCAGATGGTGTCAAAGCGCACCTCCGGGTCCACCGCTTCCGGGGTACTTGCGGTGACGTTGGCCAGTCCCAGCGCGGCGGCGTTCTCGTTCGTCAGCGTGATGCAGCGCTCGTTCACATCCACTGCGTAGACCCGGGCGGAGGGCGACTTCAGCCCCATGGTCAGGGCAATCGGGCCCCAGCCGCAACCGACGTCCAGCAGGTTTCCCTGCGGCGCGGGGGCCGGGACCTCGGCAAGGAGGATGGCCGTGCCCTTGTCGATCCCGTCCGGGCTGAAGATGCCGGTGGAAGTCTGCAGCCTGCGCGTCTGCCCGGCGAGTTCGACAGTCAGCGGCTTGCGGGTGAAAGGGCCGGCGGGCGTTGCGCTGAAATAATGTGCGGACTCCATAACTGGCCAGAGTAGTTCCCCTTGCAGCGTAAAGGGAAACTGCCGCGTGTGGCCCTCTGCTACGCTGGAGAGCATGTTCCTGATCTTTGAGTAGCCGGCACGGGCCCAGCCCGTCCCGAAGCCATGTCCCACCCAGCGATGCAGGTTTTCCCACCTTCCGCTGCGTGCACCGGGCCGAACGCAGAACGCGTTTTCCGGTCGCCGGACGACACTCGAAGGTCAGCCTCCGCTGGACTTCCCGCCGTTTTTCCGGCTGTTTCCATGTCCGCCACGAATCTGAGTCGTGGCATCTCCGCCGGCGCCGCCTCCTGCAGCGCCCGGCCCAACAAGCCAGGAGGCTTGGATGACCGCAGGCCGTCAGCCCAGCGCGAATACTTCACCAATCACCGGCATTCGGCACTATTCTGGAACTGCCGAATCTTCAAAGGAGACCATGACCAGCCAGCCCAACACCGGATCAGATCCAGCCGCCCAGGACATGAGTCCTGCGGAAATCCAAGCTGTCATCGACCGGATTCTCTCCAAGGACGTACCGGCCAGGAGCCTCAGCGCGCCAGGCGGCGGTGACGAGGGCCGGGACGGGAAGGCAATGCTCGGCAAAGCCCAGGCGATTTCCCGCCTGGACGAAGAACACACAACGTACGACGGCGACCAGCAGGATCTTGAGGAACGCCGCGCCCTGCGCCGAACGGCCGGGCTTTCCACCGAACTCGAAGACGTCACCGAGGTTGAGTACCGGCAGCTGCGCCTGGAACGCGTGGTCCTGGCCGGGCTCTGGTCCGAGGGGACCCTGGCCGACGCCGAGAACTCGCTGCGGGAGCTCGCAGCCCTCGCAGAAACTGCCGGTTCCGAGGTCCTGGACGGGCTGGTCCAGCGGCGCGACAAGCCGGATCCTGGAACGTTCCTCGGCTCGGGCAAGGCCTTGGAGCTCCGGGACATCGTGGCGTCCACCGGCGCGGACACCGTGGTGGTGGATGCCGAGCTCGCTCCCTCCCAGCGCCGAGGCCTGGAGGACATCGTCAAGGTCAAGGTCATCGACCGGACAGCCCTGATCCTGGACATCTTTGCCCAGCACGCCAAGAGCCGCGAAGGCAAGGCCCAGGTGGAGCTGGCCCAGCTGGAGTACCTGCTGCCGCGCCTGCGCGGCTGGGGTGAGTCGATGTCCCGCCAGGCCGGTGGCCAGGTGGGCAGCGCGGCTGCCGGCATGGGTTCGCGTGGTCCCGGTGAGACAAAGATCGAGCTGGACCGCCGCCGGATCCGCACCAGGATGGCCAAGCTGCGGCGGGAGATCGCCGCGATGAAGCCGGCCCGCGAGACGAAACGGGCCAACCGCCGTCGTAATGCCGTGCCGTCCGTAGCGATTGCCGGGTACACCAACGCGGGCAAGTCCTCGCTGCTGAACCGCCTGACCGACGCCGGTGTCCTGGTGGAGAACGCCCTGTTCGCCACCCTGGATCCCACCGTCCGCAAAGCGGAAACCGCGGACGGCCTGGGCTACACCCTGGCCGACACCGTGGGGTTCGTCCGTTCACTGCCAACCCAGCTGGTGGAAGCGTTCCGCTCCACGCTCGAGGAAGTTGCGGACGCGGACCTGATCCTGCACGTGGTGGACGTTTCGCACCCGGATCCCGAGGGCCAGATCGCCGCAGTCCGCAAGGTCTTCAGCGAGGTGGATGCCCGGAAGGTGCCCGAAATCATCGTGCTCAACAAAGCCGACGCCGCTGATCCGTTCGTGGTGGAACGGCTCAAGCAGCGCGAGCCGCGGCACGTGGTGGTCTCGGCCCGCACGGGGGAAGGCATCGCCGAACTGCTGGAGGCAATCAGCGACGCCATTCCCCGGCCCGGCGTCAAGCTGGAACTGCTCATCCCGTATGAGCGCGGAGACCTGATCAGCAAGCTTCACGACTCCGACGCCGAGATCATCAGCGTCGACCACGTTGAAGCCGGCACCAGGGCCGTCGTGATGGTCCGGGAAGGCTTCGCGGCTGAACTGGAACCCTTCGTCAGCAATGACTGAGGCCGTGGCAGGAGAAGCCACGGAAACGGCCGGCGAGCAGTTCGTGATCGAACTGCTCGACCGGGCCGTGGCGGGCATGGGCGGGCAAAGCCGTGCCGGCCAGCATGAGATGGCCAGGCAGGTGGCCCGCGCCATCGAAACGGGGGACCACCTGCTGGTCCAGGCGGGGACCGGCACCGGCAAGTCCCTGGCCTACCTCATACCCCTCATCGCGCATGCATTGCAGAGCAACAAGCCCGCCCTGGTGTCAACGGCCACCCTGGCCCTCCAGACACAGATTGTGGGCAGGGACCTGCCCAGGCTCCTCAAGGCCATCACCCCCGCCCTGGACAGGCCGGTCAAAGTGGCCCTGGTCAAGGGCCGCTCCAACTACGTTTGCCGGCACAAGCTGGAAGGCGGCTTCCCCAGCGAGGAGCCGGCCGAAGGCCAGCTTTTCAGCCTGGGCGAGGACACCAGCGTCCCGCATTTCGCCGCCGCCGTGGGCGGCCCCTCGTCCCAGCTCGGCAAGGAGGTGGTGCGGCTGCGGGAGTGGGCGGAGAAGACCGCCACCGGCGACCGGGATGAACTGCTGCCGGGCGTCACGGACCGTGCCTGGCGGCAGGTTTCGGTGACGTCCATGGAGTGCCTCGGCTCCCAGAAGTGCCCCATGGCTGCGGAATGCTTCAGCGAACTGGCGCGCCAGGACGCTGCTGAAGCGGATGTTGTGGTCACCAACCATGCGATGCTCGCCGTCAGCGCGTTCGAAGGCCTGGCCGTCCTGCCCGAATATGACGTGGTGGTGGTGGATGAGGCCCATGAACTCCAGGACAGGGTTACCGGGGCGGTCTCCGGCCAGCTCTCGGTGGCCATGGTCCACGCCGCTGCCGCCGGTGCGCGGAAGCACACGGCCATCACCGTTGATGCGTTGAACGCCGCAGCCGCCAACTTGGAGCTTGCCCTGGCAGGCGTGCCGAACGGGCTGCTCCCGAACGGGCTCAATGATGAACAGCTGGACTGCGTGGACCAGCTGCGGGATGCCTGCCGGGCTGCCCTCTCGGATTCAAAGGGGGACAGCAGCGCCACGGCCGACGGCGGCAGGCAGCTCGCGCGGTCGCGGCTGCTGCTCATCCTGGAACTTTGTGAACGGCTCCTGGCAGCCCGGGAGAACCGCGAAGTGGTGTGGTTTTCCCGTGCCAGTTCCTTTGACCCTGCACAGGGATTTTCCCCGCCGGACGAGACCGCTCCTGCGTTGATCAACATCGCGCCGCTGTCCGTGGCCGGGAGGCTGCGCGAAGGACTCTTCGCCGGCCACACGGTGGTGCTGACCTCCGCGACGCTGGCCATCGGTTCCGCGTTTGAACCTGCCGCGGGCGGACTGGGCCTGGTGGGTGACGGCGCCCCGAGCTGGACAGGCGTGGACGTGGGATCACCCTTCGACTACCCAAAGCAGGGCATCCTCTACGTGGCCGGGCATCTGCCGAAGCCCGGCAGGGGTGCTTCCCCGGAAGCACTGGACGAACTGGAAGCCCTGATCCGTGCTTCCGGTGGCGGGGCGCTGTGCTTGTTCTCGTCCCGGCGTGCGGCAGAGGAAGCGGCCGAGGCACTGCGCCCCAAGCTGGGGATGACCGTCCTCTGCCAGGGTGACTCCACCATGACCGGCCTGGTAAAGCAGTTCGCCGACGAGCCCGATACCTGCCTGTTCGGGACCATGTCCCTTTGGCAGGGCGTGGACGTCCCCGGCGGCTCGTGCCGGCTTGTGGTGATAGACCGCATCCCGTTTCCGCGGCCGGACGATCCCCTCATGACGGCGCGCTCACGGGCAGTAGCCCAGGCAGGTGGAAACGGCTTTATGTCGGTTTCGGCCACCCACGCCGCGATCCGGCTCGCCCAGGGGGCAGGCCGGCTGATCCGTTCCACGGGCGACAGGGGAGTGGTGGCCGTGCTTGACTCCCGGCTTGCCACTGAACGCTATGCAGGGTTCCTGCGCGGGGCGCTGCCGCCCTTCTGGTCCACAACAGACCGGAAGACGGCGATTGCCGCCCTGGAGCGGCTGGCCCGGGAAAACGCCTGAGGCCGTCTCGCTGCAGCGGACGGAGTTTCCCTGCTACAGCGAGCGGAGTACCGACACAACCTTGCCCATGATGGTGGCGTGGTCTCCGAGGATGGGCTCGTACTGGGTGTTCTGCGGGAGCAGCCACGTGTGGCCGTCGCGCTGGCGGAATGTCTTGACGGTGGCTTCGTCATCCAGGAGCGCGGCCACGATATCCCCGTTGGCCGCATCCTGCTGGCGGCGGACCACAACCCAGTCGCCATCGCAGATGGCTGCATCCACCATCGAATCCCCGGCTACCCGAAGCATGAACAGTTCCCCCTGGCCCACCAGTTGCCTGGGGAGCGGCATCACGTCCTCCACCAGCTGGTCGGCAAGGATGGGGCCGCCTGCGGCGATCCGGCCCACCAGGGGAACCATCGCCGTGTCCAGGGCGGTGGGCAGCTCGGTCACAGTCGCTGCACCGGGTGAACGGACGGCGGACGCCTGGCTTGCCGGCTTTGCGGCTCCGCCGTCCAGGGTCAGCGGCATCAGGACTTCCATGGCCCGCGGCCGCTTGGGGTCGCGGCGGAGGTAGCCAAGCTTCTCCAGCTGGGAAAGCTGGTGCGTCACGCTCGAAAGGCTCGCCAGTCCCACGGTGTCGCCGATCTCCCGCATGGACGGCGGGTACCCGTTTTCGTTGACCGAGCGCTGGATGGTTTCGAGGATCTTCTTTTGCCGTGGAGTCAGGCCCTTGGCGGTCCTCTTCGGTTGCGCGGTTGTCCTGCCCCCGGCGGCTGCTGCTGCCATATTCGCCAATGCCTTTCGGTTCCGCCGGCCCTCTCCATGGCCATGCCCTGGAAGTTCCCGCCCCTAAATGTCAGACCCTGCTGATCGACTGTCCAGGTGGTTGTTCTTTGGTTCAAAGCTAGGCCAGCCGCATTGCTTTTTCAAACATTTGTTCTAGCGAGTCTCGACAATGTTCGTTGATAGGTGCTAAAACAGAGAAAGCAAAGTTCGAATATATGTTCTACTCATTGCCCTGGTCATTCGAAGACTACGCCGGAAAAGGTCCGGCCGGGGGCGGAGGGAAGGACGTCCGGGCAGCACAGTACGGTCCAGGAGGGCTCAGATCATGTCAGCTACATCTGTTTCGCGGGGTTCACGCCACCAGCTGCTTTCGGTGCAGCAAATCCTGTCCCAGGCGGACAATCGGCAGGCCGGACGGCCTGCGCCTCTTCCGCCCCTTCGCCTGACCCGTCGCGGTCGCATCGTGCTGATCGGCATTCCGCTGGTCCTGCTCGCTGCCCTGCTCCTTTCGCTGGCAGGCTTTTTCAATGCCCCGGCCAAGGCGTCGGAGTCTGCGACGGATCTTGCAACGACGCCCACTGTCACAGTCACGGTCCAGCCTGGCGAGTCACTGTGGGGCATTGCGGCCGGTGTCGCACCGGAGCGTGATCCGCGGGACGTTGTGGCGGACATCGTGCAGCTCAATAACCTCCCGGCCGGCGCGGTCTTCCCCGGCCAGCAATTGTTCGTGCCCGCAAGTTAGGACCCGGCGTTTTGCCTCTCCAGGGGCGGCAGGGCGCGGCACGCCGGGAGCGAACAGGAAACCGTCACATTTTCCGGTGTCCGGCCCGGGCACTAAACTGTTCAGGTGAATGACCAGCTAGAGCGCCTGAACCGGCTTCCCCTCCGCAGCAACCTCCGCGGGCTTACGCCCTATGGCGCGCCCCAGTTGGACGTTCCAATCCTCCTGAACGTGAATGAAAACACCCACGGGGTTCCGGCTGACGTCAGGGCGGCCATTAGCGCAGCGGTGTCAGAAGCGGCGGCAGGACTCAACAGATACCCGGACCGGGAATTCACCGACCTGCGGAAGGCGTTGGCGGAGTACCTGGGGCACGGGCTGGATGAATCCAACCTTTGGGCGGCCAACGGCTCCAACGAAGTCCTTCAGCAGATACTCCAGGCCTTTGGCGGCCCAGGACGTACAGCGCTCGGATTCCCTCCCACGTACTCCATGTATCCCCTGCTGGCCAGCGGAACGGACACGGAATACATTGTGGGCGAGCGTGCCGGCGATTACGGTCTCAGCGCCGAATCGGCGGCGCGGCAGGTCAAGGAGCTGCGGCCCAACATCGTCTTCCTGTGCTCACCCAACAACCCCACGGGAACCGGCCTCGGGCTGGACGTGGTGGAAGCCGTCTACGAGGCCGGCGAAGAAAGCCAGTCCATCGTCATCGTCGATGAGGCGTACCACGAGTTCGCGCATGACGGAACGCCCAGTGCGCTGACCCTGCTGCCAGGGCGGGAACGGCTGATCGTCTCAAGGACCATGAGCAAGGCGTTCGCCTTGGCCGGCGCCCGCCTCGGCTACATGGCGGCGGCCCCCGAAGTGGCCGACGCGCTGCGGCTCGTCCGTCTCCCGTACCACCTCTCCGCCATCACGCAGGCCACCGCCCTCGCCGCCCTCCGGCACCGGGAGGCGCTGATGGCGGATGTGGAGGACATCAAGAAGCAGCGCGACCGCATTGTGTCCGAGCTGCTCAGGATGGGACTCAAGCCTGCCGCGTCAGACTCCAACTACGTGTTTTTCGGCGGCCTGGAGGACCCCCACCAGGTGTGGCAGGAACTGCTGGACGCCGGTGTCCTGGTGCGTGACGTAGGAATCCCCGGCCACCTCCGCGTCACAGCCGGAACTGAGACCGAAACCACAGCTTTCCTCACCTCCCTCGAAAGCATCCTTGCCCGCCAGGCCAAGCTTCCCGCCTAGACTGGAAGAACCGGCGCTGGACGCCTCGAACCACCCCTTCTGCCCAAAAGGACCCAAGCATGAGTACCACCGGATCGAATGTTGCTGCGGCCCGCACCGCGCGCATGGAACGTGCCACCAGTGAGTCCTCTGTGCTCGTGGAAATCAACCTTGACGGTACCGGCACCTCGGACATCGACACGTCGGTGCCGTTCTACGACCACATGCTCACGGCGCTCTGCAAGCACTCCCTGATCGACATGACCGTCAAAGCCACCGGTGACATCCACATCGATGTCCACCACACGGTGGAGGACGTAGCCATAACCTTCGGTGAAGTGCTGCGCACCGCCCTGGGGAACAAAGCCGGGATCCGCCGGTTCGGAGAAGCCACCGTTCCCCTGGACGAAGCGCTGGCGCACGCCGTCGTCGACGTGTCCGGGCGTCCCTACCTGGTGCACGGCGGCGAGCCTGCCGGCCAGGAGTACCACCTGATCGGCGGCCACTTCACCGGGTCGCTCACCCGCCACGTCTTCGAGGCAATCACCCTGCACGCCGGCATCTGCCTGCACATGAACGTCATCGCGGGCCGGGACCCCCACCACATCGTCGAAGCCCAGTTCAAGGCCTTCGCCCGGGCACTGCGCGCAGCAGTTGAACCCGATCCGCGCGTTGAAGGAATCCCCTCCACGAAGGGTGCGTTGTGAGCGGACAGGTCCTGAAGGACGGCGCCATCATCGATCCCTCGGCCTCCCGGAAACTCCCCTCGCCGGAAGGCAAGCCCACCGTCACGGTCCTGGACTACGGTTCCGGTAACGTCCGGTCCGCCGTGCGCGCCCTCGAACGCGCCGGCGCGGAAGTCATCCTGAGCTCCAAGCCCGAGGACGTCCTGAACGCCGACGGCCTGGTGGTTCCCGGTGTCGGCGCCTTCGAAACGGTGATGCGTGAGCTCAAAGCCGTCGACGGGATCCGCCTCATCGGCAGGCGGGTGGCAGGCGGCCGGCCGGTCCTGGGGATCTGCGTTGGCCTCCAGGTGCTCTTTGAGGCGGGCGTCGAACACGGTACGGAGGCGGAGGGCATCGGCGAATGGCCCGGCAAGGTTGAACTCCTGCCGGCTGACGTGGTGCCGCACATGGGCTGGAACACCGTGAAGGTGCCTGAGGGATCCAAGCTGTTTGCCGGCGTCGAAAACGAGCGGTTCTACTTTGTGCACTCCTACGGGGTGCAGGAATGGAACTTCGATGTTGTGCAGCCGCGCATGGCTGCACCCCTGGTCACCTGGTCCGAGCACGGCGGACCATTCATAGCAGCGGTCGAAAACGGTCCGCTGTGCGCCACCCAGTTCCACCCGGAGAAGTCCGGCGACGCCGGCGCGCGGCTGCTGCGCAACTGGGTGCAGAACCTCAAGAAGCCGGCTCCGGGCGGCCCGGTCCCCGCCGGCGTCCCTTCAACGGAAGACGGCGCTCCAGCGGAAGACGGCGCCGCCTAGATGTGGTCCATCGTCCTGATGGGGCTGGCCGGCCTGCTGGTGGGCGGGGCCCTGTCCTTCAGGCAGCAGCACAAGCCGCTCTGGACCCAGATTTCGTTTTATGTTTTGGCGGGCATGTCGCTGCTCGCTGCCTACCTGCTGACGCTGCCGGGCAACTGACCGGCGGCTGGCCATACTGACCCCGACCCGAAGGATTGACATGACCACCGCAACCGACCTGCCGGTTCTTGAACTGCTGCCCGCCGTCGATGTCGTCAACGGCCAGGCCGTCCGGCTGGTCCAGGGGGAAGCGGGCAGTGAGACCAGCTACGGAACCCCGCTGGAGGCAGCGCTGAACTGGCAGCAGCAGGGTGCCGAATGGGTGCACCTCGTGGACCTGGACGCCGCCTTCGGGCGCGGCTCCAATGCGGAACTGCTCCGCGAAGTGGTGGGCCGGCTGGACATCAAGGTGGAACTTTCCGGCGGTCTCCGTGATGACGAAACCCTTGAAGCGGCCCTGGACCTTGGCGTTGCCCGTGTGAACCTGGGAACCGCCGCGCTGGAAAACCCCGAATGGACGCGCCGGGCAATCGAACGCTTTGGCGACAAGATCGCCGTCGGACTGGATGTTCGCGGCACCACGCTGTCCGGCCGGGGCTGGACAAAGGAAGGCGGGGACCTCTGGGACGTCCTGGGCCGCCTTGAGGAAGCCGGCTGCAGCCGCTACGTGGTCACAGACGTGACCAAGGACGGCACCCTGCAGGGACCCAATGTGGAACTCCTGCGCCAGATGGTGGAAAAGACCGGCAAGCCGGTGGTTGCTTCAGGCGGCATCTCCAGCCTCGACGACCTGCGCGTCCTGCGCTCGTTGGTTCCCTTGGGCGTCGAAGGCGCCATCGTGGGCAAGGCCCTTTACGCCGGGGCCTTTACGCTGCCCGAAGCGCTCGACGTCGCCGGCCGCCGCTAAACAGCCCGGCATGGCCAGCAACGAACCGGGCTCCCCGTCCCCGCGCCAGCTGCCGGGGCACATCGCTGCGGCGCTGGCGGGCGCCGGCGGCGCTGCGGACTCTGCAGGCCAGCCCTGGGCGGGCCGGAGCCTGGCCGGAGACGATGCCAAAATCCACAACTTCGAGAACGACGACGGAACCGCCAGCGATGCCTACCTCGCCGCAGTTGCGGCCTTGCGGGAAGGAACAGGGGATGAAGCCGACGTGGTGGCTTCGCTGGCCACCGCCCGCGTGTTCATCCCCATCGTGGCCCGGCTCGCCGAGGAAGCGGAGGGATCGCACGGCTTGAACTCCGACAAACAGGCGGACATGGCCCTGGTTACCCTCAAGGCTGCCGACGGCAGGACAGCCATGCCGGCCTTCACCTCAACGGCGGCACTGGCCGCCTGGCACCCGGGGGCCAGGCCGGTTGCGGTGTACGCGGCACGTGCGGCGCTCTCCGCCGTCGCGGAGGGCGCAGAACTGCTGGTCCTCGATCCGGGCTCCGGGTTCACGTTCGTGGTGCGGCGGCCCGCGGTCTGGGCCCTGGCACAGCAGCACGGGTGGGTCCCGTCGTACAAGGACGAAGAGCTCGCGCAGGAGATGGGCCGGGCAGCCGCCGGTTTCCCCGCCGTCCGGAACCTCGAGCTGGTGCCGGGCAGGGGAGTGGCCGCCCGCGCCGCCGATGGAACCATGGTTGCAGGCGGCGGTGCGGGGCCGGAACTGCAGGTGGTGCTCTACCTCGAAGACGGACTCGATGCGGCGGGGGTGCAGGAACTCGTAGCCGGCCTCCAGGCGCAGTGGTCGCGGAATGTATTGTTTGGGGAGCGCGTCGACTCGATCGAGGTCAAGTTGAGGCGCGCAGACCGCTAGCCGCAGAAAGGCGGGGTGATCCCCGGCCCGCTGCGGCAGACATGAGGATCACCGTGAATTTCGCTCTCTACCGGGAGTTGCTCGCCGTCGGGCCCGTCCGCAGGCTGCTGCTGGTGGGCATGGTTGCCCGTATTCCCCATTCCGCGGCCGGCGTGCTGCTGACCCTGCACATCGTCCTCACCCTGGACCAGGGATATGCCGCAGCGGGCGCCGCCGCCGCCGTCATGACCATCGGCATGGCCGTTGGCGCGCCGTGGCGCGGGCGGCGCGTGGACACCGTGGGCCTGCGCACGGCACTGATCCCTTCCGTGATCTCGGAAACCGTCATTTGGTCTGTGGTTCCCCACGTGTCCTACCAGTGGCTGCTTCCGCTGGTGTTTGTGGGCGGGCTGCTCACGCTCCCCATCTTCAGCGTGGTCCGCCAGTCCCTGGGCGTTCTGGCCGACGGCGACCAGCGCCGTACGGCCTTCGCCCTCGACGCGATCACCACCGAGGTAGTGTTCATGATCGGCCCCGCTGCGGGTGCCATCGTGGCCACCAGCGGTTTCACAGTGCTGGGCCTGACCGTGGTGGGCGTTTCCACGTCGCTGGCCGGCCTGTTCCTGATGTGGTTCAACCCGCCCACCCGCAGTGCTGCGCAATCCGAGGAATCCAGCGCTGACGAGTGCCGCGCGGCAGAGGCCGCCGTCGTGTCCGCCGCCCCCGCGCATTTGCAGGAGGCGGCGGCGGAACTGGCGCCTGCGGAAGCCCGGGGCCGTGCCGGCCTCCGCGGCAAGGTTGTTCACAACTTCACATGGTTCACGGCCGCCGTGGCCGCGGTCTTTGCGGTGGCAGCGGGCGCCGGCATGGTCCTGAGCGGGACGGATGTGGGAATTGTGGCAGCCCTGGAGACGGGCGGCCACCAGCGCGATATCGGCATCGTCTTCGTCTTCTGGTGCGCAGCGTCGGTGGTAGGTGGCCTGGTGTACGGCGCCATGCACCGTCCCGTCTCTCCGCTGGTCCTGCTGCTGGGAATGGCGGCACTGACGATCCCCATGGGCTTCGCCCATGACACCTGGACCCTGGCCTTCGCCTCGCTCCTGCCGGGACTGCTGTGCGCGCCCGTGCTGTCATCAGCATCAGAAAAGGTGGCGGACGTGGTGGCCGAGGAACGCCGCGGGGAGGCCATGGGCTGGTACGGCTCAGCGCTGACGGCTGGCGTGGCACTGGGTGCGCCGCTCGCGGGCGTCTTCATCGACGGCACAGGACCGTCCGGAGGGTTTGTGTCGGTGGGGGTCGCCGGCGTGCTGCTGTGCTTTGCCGGGCTGTTCCTCCAGCAGCGGCGGCGCCGCGCTGCCTGACGCGGTATCTTCCATCGGTTGCTCCACAGTTGTCCTTTTGGTCGCGCTAAACGGCAGCTACGGAGCAATCGATGGACCCCGGAGGTACTTTGCCCGGGAAACGACGACGGCGGGACGACCCGTAAAGGCCGTCCCGCCGTCGCAAGGCGCTTGGGTGGGTTCTTCCTTAGTTCACTGCCCCGGTGTACTTCTCTCCCGGGCCCTTGCCCGGGGCATCGGGAATCAGCGACTCTTCGCGGAACGCCAGCTGCAGCGACCGCAGGCCGTCACGCAACGGCCCTGCGTGCTGCGATCCGATCTCCGGGGCGGCCGCCGTCACCAGGCCGGCCAGGGCCGTGATCAGTTTCCGGGCCTCGTCCAGGTCCTTCAGTTCCTCGGCGTTGTCCTCCGCCGCCAGCCCCAGCTTAACGGCGGCTGCGCTCATCAGATGGACGGCTGCGGTGGTGATGACCTCGATCGCCGGAACCTCGGAAATATCGCGGACCTGCCGGGAGACATCGGGACCGGCGGGCGCGGGCTCGAAAACGTGTGAATTACTGTCTGGGGTGCTCATACTGGTAAGCTTGACACAGACCAACTGGATGTCGTTATTTCAGAGATTGATCCAACAATCAAGGTTCCCACCGGCGCTGCACTGCGTTGACGGGAATTTTTTCTGTAAGATGGCATGCAGTTTGCAAGCGGAGTTCTCTCCCACCCGCGTCAGCCGCTGTTCCGAAGTTTAGGAACTCAAGGTTGCCGGGTACCTGGTTGGGCATGGAACCGGCATCGGCCGGAACTGTGCGTGCAGTCCCTGGAAGGGAGCTGTATCCGATCTTTCAGAGGCCTTCGATTGCTCCGGCAATTGGGGGCCTTCTCTATTTGCCGGATTCCACAACAAAAACAGGAGCTTTAACATTAGCGAGCCAAGAATCAATGAGCGTATCCGCGTCCCCGAGGTGCGGCTGGTCGGCCCTGCAGGTGAACAGGTAGGAATCGTCCGTATTGAGGATGCCCTGCGTCTGGCTGCCGAGTCCGACCTTGATCTCGTTGAAGTTGCACCTCAGGCGAAGCCTCCGGTGTGCAAGCTGATGGACTTCGGCAAGTACAAGTACGAGGCCGCGGTTAAGGCACGCGAAGCCCGGAAGAACCAGACGAACACCGTTCTGAAGGAAATCCGCTTCCGCCTGAAGATCGACACCCACGACTACGAGACCAAGCGCGGGCACGCACTGCGCTTCCTCGGCGCCGGGGACAAGGTCAAGGCCATGATCCAGTTCCGTGGCCGTGAGCAGCAGCGTCCGGAAATGGGCATCCGCCTCCTCCAGCGCTTCGCCGACGACGTCGCTGAAGTGGGCGTTGTGGAGTCCAGCCCCCGCATTGACGGCCGCAACATGGTCATGGTGGTTGGCCCGCTGAAGAACAAGGCGGAGGCCAAGGCCGAAGCCCGTCGCGCCACCCAGCGTGCCGAGGCGAAGGCGCAGAACGAAGCCAAGGCTTCCGGGCGTGTTGACACGTCCGGCGACGATCAGGCGCCTTTGACGCAGTCCCTGGCGGATCTGCTGCCCGAAGGATTCACCGTCTCGACCGAACCTGAGGCAGTAGCCGAGGCCCCTGCGCAGGAGCCGGCCGCCGTCGTCGAGCCTGCTGCAGCCGAAGCTCCCGCCAAGGCCGCGGAAGCTCCGAAGCAGGAGGCTCCGAAGCAGGAAGCACCCAAGCAGGAGGCTCCGAAGCAGGAGGCTCCGAAGGCAGTTGCTCCGAAGGCGGCGGCCCCCAAGGCTGCTGCTCCGAAGGCTGCTCCCGCCCCCAAGGCTGCGGCCGAGAAGCCCGCCGCGGCTGCTCCGGCGGCTCCGGCAGCAGCGCCGAAGCCCGCAGCGGTTCCTGCTCCGCCGAAGCCGGTGGCCAGGCCCGCCGCGCCGAAGCCTGCTGCCCGCCCTGCCCCCAAGGCAGCTCCGAAGCCGGCCGGCAAGAAGACCACTTAGTTCATAGCTGCCCGGGGTTCCGTCCCCGGACAGTCAGCAACCAGCATGCCGCCCGCAGGGGCGGCTGCGCGAGAGAGCCGCAGGCCCAGCCTGCGGATACGTAAGGAGATCGGTTCCCATGCCGAAGATGAAGACCCACAGTGGTGCCAAGAAGCGCTTCAAGCTGACCGGCAGCGGCAAGCTGCGCCGCCAGCAGGCCAACCGCCGCCACTACCTCGAGCACAAGTCCTCACGGCTGACCCGTCGCCTTGCCGGCGACAAGATCGTCTTCAAGGGCGATGCCAAGGTCATCCGGAAGATGCTCGGCATCTAGTTTCCAAGTTCTTTGACTGACCACCACCTGGTGGCCGGTCACCTACCAAAAAGCCTTCTCAGGCCGCCGGGAAACCGGCAGTAGATGCTTGGGATCAGATTTTCGAAGGAGTACGCACGTGGCACGTGTGAAGAGGGCGGTCAACGCCCACAAGAAGCGCCGGGTTATCCTTGAACGCGCAAAGGGCTACCGTGGACAGCGTTCACGCCTGTACCGCAAGGCCAAAGAGCAGCTGCTGCACTCGTTTGTGTACAGCTACGGCGACCGCAAGAAGAAGAAGGGCGACTTCCGCCGCCTGTGGATCCAGCGCATCAACGCTGCATCCCGCGCCAACGGACTCACCTACAACCGCCTGATCCAGGGCCTGAAGGCCGCTGAGGTTGAGGTTGACCGCCGCATGCTGGCCGAGCTGGCCGTTTCCGACGCCAACGCTTTCGCAGCGCTGGTCAAGGTTGCCAAGGATTCCCTGCCTGCCGACACCTCCGCCAAGAAGGTTGTTGCCTAGCAACCGGCTGTTCCGCCAGGGACGGTTCAGGAACCCGTGGCCCTAGCCACTAAAGTTCTTATATGAACGAAACCGGGCGCCCGCAAGATTTTCCGCTGTCCAATCCCCGAGCTGATCGGGTGAGGGACGTGGCAAAACTTGCCGGGCGCCCGGCCCGTTTAAAGCGCGGCCTGTTCCTGGCTGAAGGGCCCCAGGCGGTCCGCGAAGCCCTCAGGCTCCACCAGCAGCGCCTTGCCGCCGGCGCCCCGGGTGTGGTCACGGAGGTTTTTGCCAGCGAAAGCTGCCTGGACCGGTTCCCGGAATTTGAGGAACTGTCCCAAGGGGTCAACGCCCGCCTTGCCACTGACGAGGTCCTCGCGGCCATGGCGGACACCGTCAACCCGCAGGGGATCGTCGCCGTCTGCCGCTTCCTGGACGTGGCGCTGGAAGAAGTGCTCGACGCCGGGCCCCGCCTGATTGCCGTGCTGTGCCAGGTCCGTGACCCCGGGAACGCGGGAACCGTCCTGCGGGCTGCGGACTCCGCCGGCGCGGACGCCGTCATCCTCACATCCTCCAGCGTGGACATCTACAACCCCAAGGCGGTGCGCTCCACGGCCGGCTCGCTCTTCCACCTCCCGGTGGTGCTGGGTGCCGACATCGGCGGCCTGGTTGCGGCCTGCCGGGCACGGGGGATAGGCATTCTGGCGGCGGACGGCTACGGTTCCCTCAACCTGGACACCCTGCAGGATGAGAACGCCCGGCGACGGCTGACCGGTGAAGGTCCGGAGTCGGCCTATGCCCTGGAGCAGCCCACCGCGTGGCTTTTCGGGAACGAGGCCCAGGGTCTGTCCCAGGAGGAGCTTGCGCTGGCAGACCATCGGGTGGCCGTGCCGGTGTACGGCTCCGCGGAGAGCCTGAACCTGGGTACCGCGGCCACGGTCTGCCTGTACGCCAGCGCCCGGTCCCAGCACCTGCCCGCCCGGGTGACAGCCTAGGCTTTAGCTGCCCCGAAGGACTCTGCCTCGCAGGACTTTGCCCGGCAGGACCCGTCGGCGTTCTCCGCCCGGACCCGGCAGCAGTGCCTTGCCCGGCTGCTTGAAAAACCCGGTTGGTTGAAAAATATAAGGGCTCCGGATTTTCCGGAGCCCTTGCTGTTGATGTTCAAACAGGGAAGCAAATCAGGGTGCGCGGGTAGCCTTGCCGCGTCCGGTGATAGCCCCGTAGATGCCGGCAACAACAAGGCCGCCGACGATAGCGAGAATCCAGGTGCCCAGGTCGAAGAAGGCAAGATCGCCCTTGTTGAACAGGAGGCTGCCGATCCAGCCGCCCACAATGGCGCCCACTACACCCAAAACAAGGCTGGTGACCCAGCCCCCGCCAACCCGTCCGGGCATGACGGCCTTAACAATGGCCCCTACGATAAGGCCGAGGATAATCCAAGCAAGAAAACCCATGTCTCCTCCTTATAGTGGCCGGGATCTGATGGTCCCGATGAGGCTCAAGCTAACATAGGGCCCCGCCAATGTCAGCAGGCTTAGGGTCAGTCGCTGGCGCATGCAGGACATTGCGGCGGGTACGGTGACTATGGGCGGGCCGGGGCCGGATCCGCATTGTCCTAACTGAACCGTAAACGTAAAGAGGTGAAGCCCCTTGGCTGCACGTGGCGGTACCAAGGCGATTGTGGCGGCCCTGGCTGCCAACCTGACCATCGCCGCCCTGAAGTTCGTGGCGTATGCCCTCACGCTTTCCTCGTCAATGCTCGCCGAAGCCATCCACTCCGTGGCCGACTCAGGCAACCAGGTCCTTCTGCTGGTAGGAGGCAAGAAAGCGAAACGGGCTGCCAGCCCCGAGCACCCCTTCGGCTACGGCCGGGAGCGCTACATCTATGCCTTCATTGTCTCCATCGTCCTGTTCAGCGTCGGCGGCCTCTTCGCCCTCTATGAGGCATGGGACAAGTTCCAGCACCCGCATGCCATCGAAGGGGACTTCTGGTGGGTTCCGTTGGCCGTGCTGCTGGGTGCGATCATTGCCGAGTCCTTCTCGTTCCGGACCGCCATCATCGAGTCGAACCACGTCCGCGGGCAGCAGTCCTGGGCCAGGTTCGTGCGGAGCGCCAAGCAGCCTGAGCTGCCGGTGATCCTGCTCGAGGACCTTGGCGCGCTCGTGGGCCTGGTCTTCGCCCTAATCGGCGTCAGCCTGACGCTCATCACGGGTGATGGACTCTGGGATGCCGCCGGCACGGCGATGATCGGCCTGCTGCTGGTGGCCATCGCCGTCGTGCTCGCACTGGAAACCAAGTCCCTGCTCCTGGGCGAGTCCGCAACAAAGGACGACGTCGGGAAGATCGCCGCGGCGATCGAAGCTGACGGCGGGCGCATCATCCACCTCAAGACCCTGCACCTTGGCCCGGAGGAGCTCCTCGTGGCCGCCAAGATCGCCATCAGCCATTCCACCACGGGGGTCGAGATCGCACGCGAGATCGACGCTGCTGAAGCGAGGATCCGCGCGGCCGTGCCCATCGCCCGGGTCATCTACCTGGAGCCCGACCTTCACCGGGCCGATGCCACAGAGGCGGGCCAGCAGCCTGCCGCCGCAGCCCCGCAGCCGTAACGGTGCTTCCGTAACTACTGCCTGGCCGGAAGCCGCCGGCCGCCCCGGTCCCAAAGGATCAGGCGGTCAGCGGCTTCTTGCGTTCCAGGAGTCCGCTGGCGATGGCGACGCCGAGTCCCAACAGGGCGAGGACGGCGCCTACCAGCGCAGGGGCAACGTAACCCCAGCCGAGCGCGATCACTACCCCGCCCAGGAAGGCCCCCAGCGCATTGGCCACGTTGAGCGCGGCATGGTTCAGTGACGAAGCGAGGGACGGCGCGTCCGGCGACGCATCCAGGAGCCGGGTCTGCAGCGCCGGGACCAGCATGGACCCGGAAGCGCCCACCACGAACACCATGACGAAGGCAGACCACGGCCAGTGGACGGCCACGGCGTAGACCACCAAGGCAACAGCTATGGCGGGCAGCACCTTGTACAGGGTTCCCATCACGGACTTGTCAGCGAACCTGCCGCCCACGATGTTGCCGGCCACCATTCCCAGGCCATAGAGCGCCACCACCATCGGAATCAGTGACGACGGCATGCCTGCCACGAGTGTCATGGTGTGGGCGATGTAGGTGTAGGTGGCGAAGAAGCCGCCAAAGCCTACGATGCCGATCAGGATGGCCAGCCAGACCTGCAGGCGCTTGAGGGCTCCCAGTTCACGCCGGATGCTTGCGTCCGGGTGGGCGTGGTGGAACGGGACGAATTTCCAGACCAGGGCAAGCGTTAGCAGTCCTATCAATCCCACCAGGATAAACAGCAGCCGCCAGCCGTACGTTTGGCCCATCCAGGTGGCAAAGGGCACCCCCACCACGTTGGAGATGCTGAGCCCCGCCATCACCATGGAGATCGCCCACCCGCGCCGCGTTGGCGGAACCAGCGAGGCTGCAATGACCGCCGCAACTCCGAAGAACGCGCCGTGCGGCAGGCCTGCGGCGAAGCGCGAGGCCAGCATGGTCCCGTAGTCGGGCGCGAGGAAGGAAAGGAAGTTGGCCACCGCGAAAAAAAGGATGAGCCCGAGGGCCAGGTGCTTGCGCGGGAGCTTGGCCCCGACGGCGGCGAGCAGCGGGGCCCCGACCACAACGCCCAAGGCATAGGCGGAGATGAGGTGGCCGGCTTCCGGTGTTGATATCCCGAGGCCCTGCTCCACTTCCTTCAGCAGGCCCATCATGGTGAATTCCGTAACCCCGATGCCCACCCCTCCCATGGCGAGGGCAAAGATGGCCATGGCGATGTTGGGGGATCGGGTGGGGGCTGCCGTGGATGTTTCGAGGACGCTGCTCATGGGCCTGCTTTTCGGGGTAGAAACTGGTGATGGGACCGATGCCACGGCAGTGGGGCTGGTGAAGTCCGGACCCTGCCAACAACCCCGGGAAGGGGGATTGGTATTCCCGCTGCAGGAATGGTGTGTCCGGCCCCACCATTGTCCCCCATAGAATGAGCCAGTGACTGGACTGATACAGGTGGTAGGCGGAGCCGTCGTTGACAGCCTGGCGGAACCTTCGCTGCTGCTGGTGGCGCGGCGCAGCGCGCCGGAGGAGCTGGCCGGCCTCTGGGAGTTCCCCGGCGGCAAGGTGGAATCCGGAGAGCAACCGGAAGCCGCGCTGGCCCGCGAGCTGTACGAGGAACTCGGCATTGGCGTCCGGCTCGGCCCCGAGCTTCCGGCCGGGGCACCGCAGGGGTGGCCGCTGAACAGCCGTGCCAGCATGCGGGTGTGGCTCGCGGAGGTGACCCGCGGGGAAGCGCGGCCGCTTGAAGACCACGATGACCTGCGGTGGGTGGCACTGTCTGATCCGGAAGCGGTCCTGGGCCTGCCCTGGATACCTGCCGATTTCCCGATCGTCAGGGCGCTTCTTTCCGCCCTGGGTGTCCAGGCTGAGGCTGCGCGCTCCTAGAAGAGCGTTGCCTGTTCTGCCGGTCCTCCCTGTGCCGGCAGCCCGGGTACGCCGGGCATGGAGCTACCCGCATCATGCCCTGCCGCTGCCGGAATGGCGCCTGCCGGGTAGGCAGCCTCCTCGCCGCGGGGGTCATCCTCCAAGTCCCTGTGGCTGAAGCCGGATGAATTGGTGAAGCCATGGCGTGCCTTGAAGTAGCGGACCTTGCCGGCCAGCCAGGAGCGGTACTCCTTGGAGGCATACGAGCCGGAGCCGTAGAGCCCGCGGTAGCGGCCGGCCAGTCCGGGATGGTTGGCGGCGATCCACTTCATGAACCACTCCCTGGTGCCCGGTTTGAGGTAGAGGGCTCCGGCGGTCACTCCGGTGGCCCCGGCGGCAGCCAATGAAGCGAAAAGCGCATCCAAGGCGTCATCGCTGTCCGAAAGCCAGGGGAGGATGGGCATGGCCATCACCCCGCAGGGGAGTCCGGCCTCGCGAAGGCGGGAGACGAGCTTGAGCCGTGCCCGGGGCCCCGGCGTTCCCGGCTCGACGGCCTCGGAGAGCGCTTCATCGGTCATGGCGAGGGAGATGCCCAGGCCCACGGGCACCTGGGCTGCGGCGCTCTTGAGCAATGGAATGTCCCGTGCCAGCAGCGTCCCCTTGGTGAGGATCGAGAGGGGAGTTCCCGAGTCAGCAAGGGCGGTGATGATGCCGGGCATCAAGCGGTAACGGCCCTCGGCACGCTGGTAGGGGTCCGTGTTGGTGCCGAGGGCCACCTGGTGGCGGCCCCAGGAAGGTTTGGCCAGTTCTTTGCGAAGGACCTCCGCGGCGTTGACCTTGACCACCACCTGGCTGTCGAAGTCCAGGCCGGGGTCGAAATCCAGGTACGTATGGCTTTTCCGGGCGAAGCAATAGACGCAGGCGTGGCTGCAGCCCCGGTAGGGGTTGATGGTCCACTCGAACGGCATCCTTGAACCGGGCGGCACCTTGTTGAGCACCGATTTGGCGGTGACCTCGTGGAAGGTGATGCCGGCGAACTCGGGAGTGGTGACAGAGCGGACCAGGCCGGCCAGCGGCAGCAGGGCGGGTGAGGCGGTGCCCGGAGCAGTTTCTCCCGGCCGGGGCATCAGTGCTTGGGCGTCCCATCTCATGCCCCTATTCGAATGTATGTTCGAACTAAAGTCAAGCATCGGCCCGCCCGGCCGGCGTGCCGAAGCCCGCCTACGTGAGGTCCTGGAGCTCCCACACCACCGTGATTGCAGCGGCCACGGTGGAGTCCCCCGGCTCCACGGCGACCTGTTCCACGGAAGCGGCGCGCTGCATCCGGGCCAGCGGCACCGGACCCTGGACCGGGACGTTGTCCACTACGGAAAGCACCCGCCCCAACCGGGCCGAGGCAAGCTGGGCGTACTGGCGTGCGGTACTCGCTGCATCCAGCCAGGCAGCTTCACGCGCCCGTGCCCGGACTGCGGCGTCGTCGCTGAAGGTGAGTTCGAGGCCGTTCAGCCGCGGACGTCGTTGCCGCCCGCCCCAACGGCTTCGGAGATTGCGGCGGAGGCGGAACCAGGCGCCCGCAACCTTATGGTGAGGGTGCAGGCTGCAACGTACCCCGTGACCCGCTGGCCCCCGCCTTCCCGCCATGTCATATCCGCCCGCACGTTCAGGGCCGCAGTGCGGATGTCGGCACCCTCAACGCCGTGCCGGCGGAAGGCGGAGGCAACGGCATCGGAGCCGGCGCCGGCCCGGGAGTAGGCGGCCTCCACGGATTCGGCGCGGCACTCCACCCCGATGGAGACCACCATCAGGTCGGGGGCAGCATCCGCCGAGCCGGTCCCGGTGACGGTGACAGTGCCGCGCGGCTCAGTGCCGCGGGAGCCATTTCCAGGGGAATCCGCCGCCCCGGGTTGATACCCGGGAACCCCCACTCCGCCCCTTGCCCCGCCGCCGCTGCCGGAATCCGCTGCCATGGGTCACGCCTCCACTTCTGACGGTCCCCGGCGCCGGGGGCGGCGGGGGCGTACCGGGTAGCCGCCGGCGGCAAGTCCGGCGTGCCGTTCAAAAATGTTGGCGGTCCCTGGGTTCCCGGTGCGCAGCATGGACCACCCGGCGCTGAGGAGGTACAGCGGCAGGAAGGGGAAGCCCAGGCACCAGGCGTACTGGCTGCAGTGTTTTTCTTCGTGGCCCAGCAGGGCCGGCTGTGCCGCCAGCTTGTCGGCCGGGCAGCGGCAGAGCACCACGTTGCCCAGGGTGAACGCTCCCGCGAACGGCAGCCGCCAACTGTACCCGCCCGCAAGGACCAGGCCGCGCGGCCCCCTGCGGACGTCGGTGCGGGCGGCGACAGCGACAGCGACGCCGAGGACAGTGCTGCCGTTGACCAGGTTGGCGACCTGCCTCAGCCGCTGCGCGGCCGTGAGGCCCTCCGGGGCTTCCTGGCTTCGAGGCGCAGTCATGAGGCCATGCTAGCCGGACGGTTCAATTAGACTGGAGGATAGTGGCCGCCGGTTCCGCCGGTGTGCCCTGACCTGGTCATTGAACGCCCTGCACTTGGGGCATTCATCCATGACCTGCCAGTGATGGACGCGCCGCCGGGAAACCGCGCTGGCTGTCCCGTTCACCGGCAGCCACGACTCGTAGCTAAGAACAGTAGATGACTGAAACTTTGCCGGGCGCCGCCATCCCGAACCCCACGGATGAAGCCGCCATCACTGCCGCCGTAGACCAGGCCGTTGCCGCCATCACCGGCGCGGCCACCCTTGACGAGCTGAAGGCGGTGAGGCTCGCCCACACCGGCGAGAAGTCTCCCCTCAGCCTTGCGAACCGCGAAATCGGCAAGCTGCCCAAGGACCAGAAGGCCGTGGCCGGAAAGCTGATGGGTGCCTCCCGCGGGCGGGTCAACAAGGCGCTCGCGGACCGCACGGCCGAGCTGGAAGCCGAAAACGACGCCCGTATCCTGCTGGAAGAGACGGTTGACGTCACGGCCGCCCCCCGCCGTCGTCGTGCCGGTGCCCGGCACCCCCTGTCCACCCTCCAGGACCGCGTGGCGGACATCTTCGTGGGCATGGGCTGGGAAATCGCCGAGGGTCCGGAAGTGGAATCGGAGTGGTTCAACTTCGACGCCCTGAACTTCAAGCCGGACCACCCGGCCCGCGAAATGCAGGACACCTTCTTCGTGGAGCCGCCCGAGGCCCACCTGCTGATGCGCACGCACACGTCCCCGGTGCAGGTCCGCTCCATGCTGGAACGCGAGCTGCCCATCTACGTGCTGTGCCCGGGCAAGGTGTTCCGCACGGACGAGCTGGACGCCACGCACACGCCGGTGTTCCACCAGTTCGAAGGCCTCGCCATCGACAAGAAGCTCAGCATGGCGGACCTGCGCGGCACCCTGGAGCACTTCGCCCGGCAGATGTTCGGCGACGAAGCCCAGATCCGGCTGCGGCCCAACTACTTCCCCTTCACGGAGCCCTCTGCCGAGCTGGACATCTTCCACCCAGGCGCCAAGGGCGGCCCGGCGTGGATCGAGTGGGGCGGCTGCGGCATGGTCAACCCCAACGTCCTGCGCGCCGCCGGCATCGACCCGGACGTCTATTCAGGTTTTGCCTTCGGCATGGGCATCGAGCGCACCCTCATGTTCCGCAACGAGGTGGGGGACATGCGCGACATGATCGAAGGCGATGTACGTTTCAGCGAGCACTTCGGGATGGAGATCTAACAGTGCGTATCCCAATTTCCTGGCTGCGTGAATTCGCGGAGGTACCGGCCGGAGCGACGGCCGAAGACGTGATGGCCGAACTGGTCAAGGTGGGCTTTGAGGAAGAGGACGTCCACCGTCCCACGGACACCCTCAAGGGCCCGATCGTGGTGGGCCAGGTCCTGAGCCTGGTCAAGGAACCGCAAACCAACGGCAAGACCATCAACTGGTGCCAGGTCCGCGTTGTCCCCGAGGGGCAGGAGCAGACGCTCACCGGCAAGGGCATCGACCCCTCCGGCGTGCAGGGCATCATCTGCGGCGCCCATAACTTCGTAGAGGGCGACAAAGTGGTGGTCACGTTGCCGGGCGCCGTGCTGCCGGGCGATTTCCACATCTCCGCGCGCAAGACCTACGGCCACCTTTCCGCCGGCATGATCGCCTCCGTCCGCGAACTGGGCATCGGCGAGGACCACGACGGCATCCTGGTGCTGTCCCGCATCGGGCTGGACCCCGAGGTGGGCACCGACGCAATGGAACTGCTGGGCCTCTATGACGAAGCCGCGGAAATCAATGTCACCCCGGACCGCGGCTACGCCTTCTCCATCCGCGGGGTTGCCCGCGAATACGCGCACGCCACGGGGACCACCTTCACGGATCCCGCGTCCCGCGTCAACGCTCCTGCGGAGCTCTCCGGCGGGTATGGCGTCAAGCTCAACGACGACGCGCCCATCTACGGGAACGCCGGCTGCGACCGCTTCGTGGCACGGACCGTCCGCGGCGTCGACGCCACCAGGCCCACCCCGCCGTGGATGGTGTCCCGGCTCCGGCTGGCCGGCATCCGCTCCATCTCCCTGCCGGTGGACATCTCCAACTACGTGATGCTGGAACTCGGCCAGCCCACGCACTGCTACGACCTGGACAAGCTGTCCGGGGACATTGTGGTGCGCCGTGCCGCGGCCGGTGAGAAGATCACCACCCTCGATGGCAAGGTACGCACCCTCGATGCCGAGGACCTGCTGATCACCGATGACTCCGGCGCCATCGGCATCGCCGGCGTGATGGGCGGAGCCGACACCGAGGTATCCGATGACACCACGAACATCCTGGTGGAGGCGGCGCATTTCGATGAGGTGTCCATCTCCCGTTCCCGCCGTCGCCACAAACTGCCGTCCGAAGCGTCCAAGCGCTTCGAGCGCGGCGTTGACTGGCAGGTGGCCGGCATCGCCGCCCAGCGGGTGGTAGACCTCCTCGTGGAACTCGCAGGCGGCACGGCAGACGAGGCGGGAACCGACGTCGGCACCGCCCCTGACTCCGTGGCGATAGAACTTCCGGCAGCCTTCGCGGCCGCACGGATCGGCATCGACTTCACCGAGGAGCAGATTGTCACCTCCTTGGAGGACCTGGGCGCGGCCGTGGAGAAGAGCGACGGCGGCTGGACCGTGACGGCCCCCAGCTGGCGCCACGACCTGGAGACCAAGGAGGACCTCTCCGAGGAGATCGCCCGGCTGGTGGGTTACGACCAGATTCCCGCGACGCTGCCTGTGGCGCCTCCCGGCCGCGGCCTGACGCGCGTGCAGCAGCAGCGCCGCCGCCTTATCCAGGCGCTGGCTGATGCCGGCCTCACCGAAGTCCTGGCCTACCCCTTCGTGTCCAAGGCGTCCAATGACACCTTCGGCGTGCCTGAAGAGGGGGCCGTCCGGACCGCGGTCAAGCTGGCCAACCCGATCAGTGAGGAGCAGGGCTTCCTGCGCACTTCCATCCTGCCCGGGCTGATTGAGGTGGCAAAACGGAACCACTCCCGTGGATTCCGGGACCTGGCACTCTTCGAATCGGGCCTGGTGTTCCTGCCGGCAGAGGTAATGGGCACGGACTCCATCCCGCCGCTCGGCGCCAAGCCTGCCGATGAGGTGCTGGACGCGCTGTACGACGGCGTTCCCGACCAGCCGTTCCACCTCGCCGCAGTCCTCACGGGCCATGATTCGCCCGCGGCCGCAGGCCACACGCCGCGGCCGTGGGACTGGGCTGACGCCGTGGACATCGCCCGCCTCGCCGGGGACGTCCTGGGCGTGGACATTGTGGTCAGTCAGGGTGCGCACCAGGCGTTCCACCCGGGCCGTGCCGCCCGGTTGTCCCTGCGCACCGGCGAAGTAGTGGGCTATGCAGGAGAACTGCACCCCAAGCTGCTGGCGGCTTCCGACATGCCTGCACGCTCCGTTGCGCTGGAGCTCAACGCCGACGCGCTGTTCGAGGCCGCGCCTGATGTCATCGTGGCGCGGCACATCTCCACGTTCCCGGTGGCTACCCAGGACGTGGCGCTGGTGGTTCCCGCCGGGATCCCGGCTGATGACGTACTGGCCGCCCTCCGCGAGGGTGCCGGTGAACTGCTGGAGGACGTTGCGCTCTTCGACGTGTACGCCGGCAAGGGGATCGAGGAAGGCAAGAAGTCCCTGGCTTTCGGACTCCGCTTCCGTGCCGACGACCGCACCCTGACGGCGGACGAGGCATCGGCCGCACGCGAGAGCGCCGTGGCCCTGGCCGCTGAGCGTTTCGGCGCGGTCCAGCGCTAGGCGGGCTGTACCCAGGTCCCATGGACGCCAGGCTGGCCCTGCGGGCAGTGGATATCACAACTGATGTCCGCTGCCCGCTGGCGCATCAGGACGGCCCGAAAGGGTTCGTCCCTGAACCTGCAGAGGAACTGCGGGCCGCGGCCCTGGAGCCGGCTGCTGCGCAGCGTTTCCTGGCCGGCAGGGCAGCACTGCGCCGTTTTGCGGGCGACGTGCTCGATCTGCCGGCATCGCAGCTGCGGTCCTCCTACTCCTGTCCCCAATGCGGCTCCGGACCCGGACTCTCCCACGGCCGGCCGGGCTTCATGCACCGGGGCCGGCGCTTGCCCCTGTTGCTGAGCATGGCCAGGACCGGCAACTGGGTGCTGCTCGCGGCGGTTACGTCGCCGGGCAGGGGAGAACGGCTGGGGGTGGACGCCGAAAATCCGGAACGGCTCGGCTTCGAGGGGTTCGACGCCGTGGCGTTGTCCCGCTCGGAGGAGCTCACCCTCGCGGGGCTGGAAGGAAAGGCGCTCCTGCGCGAACGTGCCCGGCTCTGGAGCCGGAAGGAGGCCTGGCTCAAAATGACCGGCGAGGGGCTTCGGGTGGATCCCCGCACGGTAGCCGCGCTGGAGGAACCTGGAGTACAGGACCTGCCGTCTGCTGCTACGGGGCTGCCGGCGTCGCTGGTCGCCGCCGTCGCCTTGGGCTAACCCCGCCGGCTTCGCGCGGCAGGCAACGGCGGGAGCGCCAGCTCGAAGAGCCAGGGGTGGAGCACTGCTTCGGCGTCGATGCCCGCTACGCCGTTCGCCATCAGGATGAAGTCGGCCGTTGAGACTGAGCCGTGGCGGTGGGTCCTGGTCCATTCCTGCAACAGGGTGAAGAACGCAAGGTCCCCGCAATGCATGCGCAGTGCGTGCAGCGCCAAGGCCCCGCGCTTATAGACACGGTCGTCAAACATCAGGGCCGGTCCGGGGTCGCCGATGAGCAGGTCCTGCCCGGAGGCGGAAAGCCTGCGCCAGGCCGCGGCCGCCCTGTCCTGGGCGGTCATCACTCCGGCCGCCTCGGACCAGATCCATTCGGCGTAGCAGGCAAACCCCTCGTGCAGCCAAATGTCGTGCCACCCGCGGACTGTCAGGGAGTTTCCGAACCACTGGTGCGAGAGTTCATGGGCGATCAGGCGCTGGGCATCCCAGTCCAGGCTGAGGTGGTTGCGGCCCAGAATGGCCATGGTCTGGGCTTCCAGCGGAATTTCCAGGACATCGTCGGCCACCACAACCGTGTACTCGGAAAATGGGTAAGGCCCAAAGCACCTGACGAAGGTGCGCATCATGTCGGGCTGGAGGCGCAGCCCCTGGCGGGCAGCCCCTGCCAGTGCGGGCGGGACGGCCGCGGTCTGGAGCACGCCTCCCGGAGCGTCACCCGGGTCAAGGACCAGGGATTCATACCGCCCGATCTGGGCCGTGGCCAGGTAGGTGGCCATGGGCTCCTCCTGCTCGTAGGTCCAGGTCTCCCGGCTGGCCCTGGTGCTGTGCCCTACCAGCCGGCCGTTGCAGACGGCACGGTAATTGGCGTCGGTAGTTACCGTGATCCGGTAGCTTGCCTTGCTCCGCGGATGGTCGTTGCACGGAAACCAGGACGGTGCGCCGTTGGGCTGGCCAGCCACCAGCACGCCGTCGGTCAGTTCCTCCCAGCCCACCTCGCCCCACAGCCCGCGGCGCGGCGCAGGATTGCCCTCATAACGGACGTCTAGGGTGAACGTTTCGCCGACGGCGAGGCCGGCGTCGAGCTGGACCACCAGTTGTTCAGCGCGCTGCGAGAACCTCCGCACGCGCCGCCCGTTCAGCTGCACCTTAACGGCGCGAAGGCCTGCCAGGTCCAGGACGACGGCGGACGCCTGCCGGGCCGCCGTGGCGTGAATGACGGCACGGCCGCTGAGCCGGTTGGCGGCCATCCGGTAGTCGAGGTCCACTTCGTAGCGGGACACGCGGTACGAGTCGCTACCGTGGCCCGGCATGTAGGGGTCGGACAGCACTCCCGGGATGGCTGTCCCGGCGGCAGGTCCGGAGGTTGCTGGTTCAGGAAGACTCATGGACGCGGGCCTCAATCACAAACGTGGCGGGTACTTACTTCGGGCGGGGTGCAGGAACGCCGGGGCCGGCCCATGGACTGACGGGGTTGCCCATCCAGTAGGTTCCGGCCGGAACCGTTTCCCCGCGCATGACCAGGGAAGCCGGTCCCACCGTTCCGCCGTGGCCGATGCGCGCCTGCGGGAGGATGACACCGTGCGGTCCCATCGTTGCGCCGTCTTCGAGCGTAACAGGGCCGATGCTCATGATGCGGTCGTGGAACAGGTGCGTTTGCACCACGCAGCCGCGGTTGACCGTGGAGTTCGCTCCCAGGGTGACAAGGTCGGCTTCCGGCAGCCAGTAGCTCTCGCACCATGTTCCGGGGCCGATCCTGGCGCCCAGTCCCCGCAACCACCACACAAGGGCCGGCGTGCCGGTGGCGGCCCGGGCGAACCACGGCGCGCTGACCATTTCTATGAACGTATCCACCACTTCGTTCCGCCAGATGAACGAGCTCCACAGCGGGTGTTCCCCGGCCCTGATACGGCCGATGAGCAGCCATTTGGCAACCACGGCACTGGCCGCGGCCACGGCACCGGCCAGCAGCATCACTATGCCTCCCAGCAGGGCCGCCGCCGCGTAGTTGAAGGATGCGGCGAGCCAGTCCAGGGCCAGCAGCACGCCCGCGGCAAGGCCCACAGTGAGCGCCACGGGAACGAACCGGCAGGCCTCCCACAACGCACGTGCCAGCTTCAGCCTGGGAGGCGGCCGGTAGGTGAGCGAACTGTCCGAGGCGATGGCCGTGCGCCGCAGCCGGACAGGAGGGCTGCCCAGCCAGGAGGTTCCGGACTTGGCCTTGGACGGCGTCGCGGACAGCACGGCCACCAGCGAGTTCTTGGGAACATTACGGCCGGCTCCCGTCATGCCCGAGTTGCCCAGGAAGGAGCGCTTGCCGATCTTGGCCGGGGCGATCCGCAACCAGCCGCCGCCAAGCTCGTAGGAGGCCACCATCGTGTCATCCGCCAGGAACGCGCCCTCTCCCACGGTGGTCATCTTGGGAACCAGCAGCACGGTGGAGGCCTCGACGTTCTTGCCGACTTTTGCTCCCAGCAGGCGAAGCCAGACGGGCGTGAAGAGGCTGGCGTAGACGGGAAACAGGAGGTCCCGGGCCAGGTCCAGCACACGCTCGGTAGCCCAGATCTGCCAGCCGATCCGGCTCCGCACGCGGTAGTAGCCTTCACGCAGGCCCAGCCCGAGCAGTCGGGTGGTTCCCAGGACCAGCAGCAGGTTGGCGCTGAACCAGGCCAGGGCGGCAAGGGGCAGGGAGGCCAGCAGGGGAAGCCAGGCCTCGGACAGGGAGCTGTGGCCCCTGATGAACAGGAAGGCCACCAGGCAGGCAGCGCCTGCGGAAAGGTAGGGGATCATGGCCAGCAGTGCGCTGGCGGCCGCGAAGGCGGTAAACCAGAGCCGGGCAAGCATGGCGCCGGTGTCCGGCTGGGCCGGCCAGTTCTGTTTCGCCTTGCCCCGGCGTTCTGCCGGCGAGCCGGCCACAACCTGGCCCGCCTTGACCTTGCCCAGGACCGCCGAACCGGGCTCCACCTGGCCGCCGGCGCCGATGCTGGCGCCGGGCATCAGGGTGCTCCGGGCCCCCACGGTGGCGCCTGCGCCGATCCGGATGGCTCCGATGTGCACGCTGTCACCGTCGATCCACCATCCCGAAAGGTCGACTTCGGGCTCCACGTTGGCTCCGGTGCCCAGCGACAGGAGCCCGGTCACCGGCGGCAGCGAGTGCAGGTTAACGTTGCTGCCGATCTTCGCGCCGAGGGCGCGGGCGTAGTACGGCACCCAGGGTGCGCTCGCCAGGCTGACCGCTCCCGCAAGGTCCTGGATCTGCTCAGCCAGCCAGAGCCGGAGATGGACTTTCCCCGATCTGGGATAGGTGCCCGGCTTGACGTTCCGGAGCAGGATCCGGGCTGCTGCGACGGAGAGGAGCATGCGACCGGCAGGGCTGACGAACACCAGCCAGGACGCACCCACCCACCACCAGGACACCGTGGCTGCGGCGGTGAAGCCGGCCAGTCCTGCCAGCAGGTTATTGGCCGCCATCAGGTAGGTCAGCCACCGCATGCCCACGAGGATGTGCAGCGGGACGCCCATCAACGTCTGGAAAACCTGCGACTTCCGGGCCGTGGGCCGGACAGTTCGGACCTCGGCAGGGCCGGCGGGAGTGCCGTCCGGCAGTGACTGCCGGGCCACATCGATCAGGGCCCCGACGCGCGGCGTCGCGTAGATGTCTGCCACTGTGATGGTGGGGTAGCGGACGCGCAGCGCAGAGACGAGCTGCGCGGCGGCAAGGGACCCGCCCCCGGCCGCAAAGAAATCCGCGTCGAGGCTGGTTGCGTTACTGCCAAGGACCGCGCCCCACTGCTCGACGATCCACTGGGCGTCATCGGGAAGGTTCAGCGGGGCCTGGCCTGCTTCGTCGGCTCCGCTGCCGGTGAGCGGCCAGGGCAGGGCATGGCGGTCCACCTTGCCGCTGGTCTTGGTAGGCAGGGAGTCGACGACGGCCAGCAGCGGAATCAGCGCAGCCGGAAGGCTGTCAGCGAGGAGCTTGCGGGCGGCGGCCAGGTCGGGCCCAGGAGGTCCCGCCGGCGCAAGGTACCCCACCAGGATCTGGTTCCCCGCCGCCGTCGTCCGGACGGCGGCAGCAGCGCCCGCGATGCCCGGCAGGGCCTGCAGGGCTGCGTCGACTTCGCCGAGTTCGATCCTGCGGCCACCCAGCTTGACCTGTTCATCGGCACGGCCCATGAAGATGAGGCCCTCGGCTTCGTAGCGGACGAGGTCGCCCGAGCGGTAGGCGCGGTCCCAGCCGAGCGTGGGAAACGACGCGTACTTCTCGGCATCCTTGGTCGCGTCAAGGTAGCGGGCAAGCCCTACGCCGCCGATGATGAGTTCGCCAACGCCTCCCTCGGGGACGGGAATCCCGCCCTCGTCCACCACAGCCAGGTCCCAGCCATCCAGCGGACGGCCAATCCGCACCGGACCCGGCCCGCCCAGCGGTGCAGCGCAGGCCACCACGGTGGCCTCGGTGGGGCCATACGTGTTCCACACTTCCCTGCCGTCAACGGCCAGCCGCTCCGCCAGTTCCGGCGGGCATGCCTCCCCGCCGAAGATCAGCAACCGGACGTTCTCGAGCGCTTCGGCGGGCCAGAGGGCTGCCAGGGTGGGGACCGTGGACACAACGGTGATCCCGTGGCTGATGAGCCAGGGGCCCAGGTCCATCCCTGTTCGCACCAGGGCGCGGGGGGCAGGGACCAGGCAGGCACCGTGCCGCCAGGCAAGCCACATTTCCTCGCAGGACGCGTCGAACGCCACCGACAGCCCCGCCAGCACCCGGTCTGCCGTTCCGATCGGCTCCGCCGTGAGGAAGAGCCGGGCTTCGGCGTCAACGAAGGCGGCAGCAGAACGGTGCCGTACGGCAACGCCCTTCGGCGTTCCGGTTGAGCCGGACGTGAAGATCACCCAGGCGTCGTCGTCCACATCCGCGGTCCGGGCCGCGGGGTGGGGCGTGGGCCTGCTGCCGTTGAGGGTGATGCCCTTTTCCGTGACCACGGCGGCTACCCCGGCTTCAGCGAAGACGAGCCTGGCGCGCTCTTCGGGATCGTCCGCGTCGACGGGGACGTAGGCGGCGCCGATGAGCAGGATGGCAAGGATGGAAACGTACAGCCTGTTGGTGCCGGAGGGGATCCGCACGCCGATCCTGTCGCCTGCGCCCAGTCCGGCGTGGTGCATCGCCCGCCCGGCGGAGCGTACTTCCGCCAGCAGCTGGGCGTAGCTCAGGGACCTGCGGCCGTCGTCGAGGGCTGAGGCATCGGGAAACCGTTCCGCGGTCTCCAGCAGGATGTCCACCAGCGTCCGTGCCGGGGGAGCGGCAGCGGCGCCGGCCAGCTGCGGCTGGTGGCGGGCCTGCTCCCGGATCTTGTCAGGGGCCCGTTCCGGGGCTGGGTCCGCGGCATAGCCGTCGGCTGCCCGGCTGCCGCTCTGTTGCTCGGTCACCTGTGCAGTGTGCCGGGGCAAGATGAACGGGAAGTGTCCTGGTCTGCCTGCCGTCCACCCGGTGTTCGACATGTGTTCATGGTGCTTCCTTAATGTGCGCCCCCCGACAAGTGACGACCTACGGAACCAGGACCACCTTGCCGGTGGTGCGGCGCCCTTCAAGGTCGCGGTGCGCCTGGGCGGCCTCGGCCAGGGGATAGGTTCCGCCCACCCTCACTTTCAGGCTGCCGTCGGCGGCGGCGGCGAAGATTTCGTCCGAGCGCCAGCGCCGTTCCGCCGCGTCCAGGAGGTGGTGCGCGATCGTGGGCCGGGTCAGGAAGAGCGAGCCGCCGGCGTTGAGCCGTTGCGGATCCACCGGGGGAACGGGACCCGAGGCGGCGCCGAAAAGCACCAGTGTCCCCCTGATGCGCAGGGCGGCCAGCGAGCCGTCGAAGGTGTCCTTTCCCACGCCGTCGTACACGACGTCGGCGCCCCTGCCGCCGGTGAGGTCCCTGACGGCGTCGGTAAATCTGCTGTAGCGCAGCACATGGTCCGCGCCGGCGTCGAGGGCGAGCCGCTCCTTTTCATCCGTGGACACCGTGGTGACCACGGTGGCGCCCTTGGCTTTGAGCAGCTGGATCATCAGCAGGCCAACACCGCCCGCGCCAGCGTGGAGCAGTACAGTGTGCCCCGGCTCCACCTTGAAGGTGGAGTTGATCAGGAAGTGGGCGGTCATTCCCTGCAGCGGGAGGGCGGCGGCGGTGAGGTCGTCGAGTCCCTCGGGCACTGGCAGGGCCTTGTCTGCATCCACCACGGCATAGCCGGCGTAGCAGCTGGTGCCCTCGGCGGTGGCCACGCGGTCTCCTTCGGCGAATCCCGTCACTCCTTCGCCCAGTCCGGCAACCGTGCCCGCTGCTTCGGAACCCGGCGTGAAGGGGTACGGGACCTTGTACGCGCCGCTGCGCTTGTAGGTGTCGATGAAATTCACTCCCACCGCACCCACTTTGAGCAGCAACTGGCCAGGGCCGGGGACCGGCCGGTCCACCTCCGCGTATTCGAGGACTTCCGGGCCGCCTGCCTGCCGTGCGACGATTGCATGCGTCATGGCTCTCCTTCCCCGGGCCTGGCCTTTCCAGCCCCGGCTGCACGATCCATCCTAGGGAAACCGAAGGGAAACCCGGTGCCGAGGCAAACATCCAGGGTCTGATGCATAAATATCGGGACCAGTGCATATTCTTGCTGTAAGGTGGAGTCCATGACTATTTCTGTTGCAGTGTCAGGCGCCAGCGGTTATGCCGGTGGAGAAGTCCTGCGCCTCCTCGCCGGACACCCGGATGTCACCATTGGGGCCATCACGGCCCACAGCAATGCCGGCTCCCGGCTCGGCGAGCTGCAGCCCCACCTGCACGGACTGGCCAGCCGAATCCTCGAGGACACCACCGTGGAGAACCTCGCCGGCCATGACGTTGTATTCCTCGCCCTGCCGCACGGTGCCTCCGCGGAGATCGCGGCGCAGCTCCCGGAAGGGACAATCGTCATCGACGCCGGGGCGGACCACCGCCTCGAGGACCCCGCGGCCTGGGAGAAGTTTTATGGCTCTGCCCACGCGGGCACCTGGCCGTACGGCCTGCCGGAACTTCCCGGCCAGCGCGAGGCCCTGAAGGGCGCAACCCGCATCGCCGTGCCCGGCTGCTACCCGACGTCGGCCCTGCTGGCCTTGACGCCAGGGTTCGCCGCGCATCTCCTGGAGCCCGACGACGTCGTGATCGTTTCCGCGTCCGGTACCTCCGGTGCGGGGAAGGCAGCGAAAGTGAACCTGATCGGTGCCGAAGTGATGGGCTCCATGAGTCCCTACGGCGTGGGCGGCGGCCACCGGCACACCCCCGAGATTGAACAGGGCCTGTCCAATGCGGCGGGGGAGCAGGTCACCGTCTCCTTCACGCCCACCCTGGCTCCGATGAGCCGCGGGATCCTCACCACGGCGACGGCGAGGGTAAAGCCGCAGGCACTAAGCAGTACCACGCCGGAACAGTTGCGCCAGGCCTGGACCGACGCGTACGACGACGAACCCTTTGTGCACGTCCTGCCGGAGGGCCAGTGGCCCGGCACCAAGTCAGTGCAGGGGTCCAACCACGCGGCCATGCAGCTGGCTTTCGACGCCCGCACCGGGCGGGTGATCGTTACCTGCGTTATCGACAACCTCACCAAAGGAACGGCCGGCGGCGCCGTCCAGTCCATGAACATCGCGCTTGGCCTGCCGGAAACCGCCGGCCTCGACCTGCAGGGAGTAGCTCCATGACCATTACCGCACCTTCCGGATTCCGGGCTGCCGGCATCACCGCAGGACTTAAGGCTTCCGGCAAGCCGGACCTTGCCCTTGTGGTGAACGACGGCCCCGCCAAGGCCGCCGCCGCGGTCTTCACCAGCAACCGGGTGGCTGCGGCCCCGGTCCACTGGTCCCGCCAGGTGGTTTCCGACGGCCGGGTGGACGCAGTCATCCTCAACTCCGGCGGCGCCAACGCCTGCACCGGGCCCACCGGCTTCCAGAACACCCACAGCACAGCCGAAAAGGTGGCTGAGGTGCTGGGTATCTCGGCCACGGATGTGTTTGTATGCTCCACCGGCCTGATCGGCGAGCAGCTGCCCATGGACAAGATCCTTCCCGGCGTGGAGGCAGCAGCTGCGGCCTTGAACGACGATGGCGGGCCCGAGGCGGGCGTGGCCATCATGACCACCGACTCGGTGCCGAAATCTGCACTGTTCATCGGAAGCGACGCCGACGGCCAGGAATTCAGCATTGGCGGTATTG
Organism: Pseudarthrobacter sp. GA104; assembly: GCF_009741265.1. Taxonomy (GTDB): domain Bacteria; phylum Actinomycetota; class Actinomycetes; order Actinomycetales; family Micrococcaceae; genus Arthrobacter. The sequence continues at coordinate 564,577 of NZ_WOWL01000001.1, read as the reverse complement.
CCAAGGGTGCCGGCATGCTCGCTCCCGGCCTGGCCACCATGCTGGTGGTGCTCACCACGGACGCGGCGGTGGATGCGGACATGCTCGACGTCGTCCTTCGCGATGCCACACGCGTCACCTTCGACCGGGCAGACTCGGACGGCTGCATGTCCACCAACGACACCGTGGTCCTGCTGGCCTCCGGCGCCTCCGGTGCTGTCCCTTCCGCCGAAGCGTTCAGCGAAGGACTGATCAAGGTCTGCGCCGAACTGGCCCGGAAGCTCATCGCGGACGCCGAAGGCGCCAGCCACGACATCGCCATCCGGACCTTCAACGCCGCCAGCGAGGCCGACGCCGTAACCGTGAGCCGGTCCGTGGCCCGCTCCAACCTCTTCAAGGCCGCCATCTTCGGCAAGGACCCCAACTGGGGCCGGGTACTCTCTGCGGTCGGCACCACGGACGCCGCATTCGAGCCTGACCAGCTCAACGTGGCCATGAACGGCGTCCAGATCTGCCGGAACGGCAGCATCGGTGACGACCGGAGCCTCGTGAACCTGGAACCACGCGAAGTGCGGGTGGACATTGACCTGCAGGCCGGCGACGCCGAGGCCACCATCTGGACCAACGACCTCACCCACGACTACGTGCACGAGAACAGCGCCTACTCCAGCTAGGGCCTGTCCCCGGCAGAAACCGTTGCGGAAAGTGACAGCATGAACACCCAGACGCGTGAAACCACCAGCATGTCCGACGCCCAGGACAAGGCAGCAACCCTGATCGAGGCCCTGCCCTGGATCCAGCGCTTCGCCGGCACCACCATGGTGATCAAGTACGGCGGCAACGCCATGGTCAACGACGATCTCCGCCGCGCCTTCGCCGAGGACATCGTCTTTCTCCACCACGTGGGCATCCACCCCGTGGTGGTCCACGGCGGCGGTCCGCAGATCAACTCGATGCTGGGCAGGCTCGGCATCGAGTCTGAGTTCAAGGGCGGCCTCCGGGTCACGACGCCCGAGGCCATGGACGTTGTCCGCATGGTCCTCACCGGCCAGGTGGGGCGTGAGCTGGTGGGACTGATCAACTCGCACGGCCCCTACGCGGTGGGCATGTCCGGAGAAGACGGAGGGCTGCTGCGCGCCGTCCGGACGGGCACTGTGGTGGACGGCGAAGAAGTGGACCTCGGGCTGGTAGGCGAGGTGGTCGGCGTCGACCCCGCAGGCATCGAGGACATCCTCGGCGCCGGCCGCATTCCGGTGATCTCCACAGTCGCCCCGGAGATCGTGGACGGCGGAGAAGGCGTGGCCGGCACCGCCCGCTTCCAGCCCACCGGCCAGGTCCTCAACGTCAACGCGGACACCGCCGCGGCGGCCGTCGCCTCGGCGCTGGGCGCCTCCAAGCTGGTGATCCTGACCGACGTCGAAGGGCTGTACGCCAACTGGCCGGACAAGTCCTCCCTCATTTCCTCCCTCACGGCCTCGGAGCTGCGGGACATGCTTCCGCGGCTCGAATCAGGCATGATCCCGAAGATGGCTGCATGCCTGAAGGCCATTGACGAGGGTGTGGAACGCGCGCACATCGTGGACGGGCGCCTGCCCCATTCCATGCTTCTTGAAACATTCACGACGGCGGGCATTGGCACCCAGGTAGTCCCGGACGAGGAGATCAACGCATGAACTCGGTGGAAAAGCCATCCGTGACAGAACTCGTGGAGACCACGGGCCACGCCGGAGCCGAGTGGCTGGAACGCTACTCCACCTCCCTGATGGGCGTGTTCGGCACCCCGCAGCGTGTGCTGGTGCGCGGCGCCGGCTGCCTGGTCTGGGATGCCGACGGCAAGGAATACCTCGACCTCCTTGGCGGGATTGCGGTCAACGCCCTGGGCCACGCGAACCCGTTCGTCACGTCCGTGATCTCCAGCCAGCTGGCCACGCTCGGGCATGTCTCCAACTTCTTCACCAGCCCCACGCAGATCGCCCTGGCCGAAAAACTCCTGGCCCTCACCCAGGCGCCGGCCGGCTCCAAGGTGTTCTTCACCAACTCCGGCACGGAGGCGAACGAGGCGGCCTTCAAGCTGGCGCGCCGCAATACGGGTGGCAGCGGCGCCAAACGGACCAAGATCATCGCCCTCGAAGGCGCCTTCCACGGCCGGACCATGGGGGCGCTTGCCCTGACCGCCAAGGAGGCCTACCGCGAGCCGTTCGAGCCGCTGCCCGGCGGCGTGGTGCACATCCCGTTCGGGAACGCCGAGGCGCTCAAGGCTGCCGTGGATGAAACGGTGGCCGCCGTCTTCCTGGAGCCCATCCAGGGCGAGGCGGGCGTCCGGCCCCTGCCGCCCGGGTACCTTCGGGCCGCGCGGGAGCTGACTGCCAGGGTAGGGACGCTGCTGATCCTGGACGAGGTGCAGACCGGCATTGGCCGCACCGGCAAGTGGCTTGCCAGCGAGGACGCCGGCATCATGCCCGACGCCGTCACCCTGGCCAAGGGACTGGGCGGGGGCTTCCCGATCGGTGCGCTGGTCACCTTCGGCAGCCATACGTCGTCGTTGCTGTCCGCCGGCCAGCACGGCACCACGTTCGGCGGCAACCCGGTGGCCACGGCAGCTGCCCTCGCCACGCTCCACGCGATCGAAAGCCAGGATATTCTGGCGAACGTGGCTTCGGTAGGGGAGCACCTGCGTTCGGGGCTGGCGGCCATCCCGGGCGTCACCGAAGTCCGGGGCGAAGGCCTGCTGATCGGCTTCGACCTCGACGCGGACGTGGCCCCGGCCGTGGTGCAGGCCGGCCTGGACGCCGGCTTCATCGTCAACAGCCCGGGTCCGCGGACCATCCGCCTTGCGCCGCCGCTGGTCCTCACGGCAGCGCAGGCAGACACTTTCCTGGCCGCCTTCCCGGCCATCCTCCAAGCAGCTAAGGACGCCCAGTGACACCAGCCACCGGCACCACCCGGCACTTCCTCAAGGACACGGACCTCAGCCCTGCCGAGCAGGCAGAGGTCCTGGACCTCGCCATGCGCATGAAGGCCGCCCCGTACAGCGTCCAGCCGTTCGCTGCCGAGGGCAGCGGCCGCAAGACCGTCGCCGTGATCTTCGACAAAACCTCCACCCGGACCCGGGTGTCGTTCGCCACCGGCATCGCGGACATGGGCGGCAACGCGCTGATCATCAACCCGGGCGAGGCGCAGATCGGCCACAAGGAATCCGTGGAGGACACCGCCAAGGTCCTGGAACGCATGGTGTCCACCATTGTGTGGCGGACCGGCGCCCACGCCGGCCTGGTGGCCATGGCCGAAAACTCCAGGGTGCCGGTCATCAACGCCCTGTGCGATGACTACCACCCGTGCCAGCTGCTCGCGGACCTGCTGGCCGTGAAGGAGCACAAGGGCGAACTCAAGGGGCTCACCATGAGCTACCTCGGGGATGCCGCCAACAACATGTCGAACTCCTACCTGCTGGCCGGGGTGACGGCCGGGATGCATGTCCGGATTGCCGGGCCCGAGGGCTACCTCCCCGCGGCGGACATCGTGGCAGCCGCGGAGGAACGCGCCGCGGAGACCGGCGGTTCGGTGCTGGTCACGACTGACGCGGCGGAGGCCTTGAAAGGGGCCGACGTCGTGGCAACGGACACGTGGGTGTCCATGGGCCAGGAAGCCGAAAAGGAAGCCCGGCTCCAGCTGTTCCGGGAGTACTCCGTCGATGAGGCGGCCATGGCACATGCGGCGGAAGACGCCGTCGTGCTTCACTGCCTCCCCGCGTACCGCGGTTACGAAATCTCTGCCGGCGTCATCGACGGGCCGCAGTCCATCGTCTGGGACGAGGCCGAAAACAGGCTGCACGCCCAGAAGGCCCTGATGGCGTGGCTGATGCACCGCTCCGGCCTGGCGTTCGTGGACGGCCTCGCTCCGGTTGAAGGCACCGGGGAGAGCACGTTCTAGTGTCTGCCCAACCGGCGTCGCCGGGCTCCAGCCCGGCCACTAAGACGGCCCGCCAGGCCCGGATCGCGGCCATCCTGACGGGTGAATCGGTGCGCTCCCAGGCGGAGCTGGCAGCCCTGCTGGCGGACGACGGCGTGCAGGTCACCCAGGCGACGCTGTCGCGGGACCTGGTGGAACTCGGCGCGGTCCGGGTGCGCGGCAAGGAGGGCGTGCTGGTGTACGCGGTCCCCGGCGAGGGCGGCGAGCGGGCCGCCCGGAGCGGCGTGAGCCAGGAGATCCTCGACGCCCGGCTGGCCCGGCTGTGCAGCGAACTGCTGGTCACCGCGGAGGCCTCAGCCAACATCGCCGTGCTCCGGACTCCGCCGGGCGCCGCCAACTTCCTGGCCCTGGCCATCGACCACTCGGTGATGCCGTCCATCCTGGGGACCATCGCCGGGGATGACACCGTGCTGCTGGTTTCCCGGGATCCGCAGGGCGGCCAGGACCTCGCCGCCAGGTTCCTGCAACTGGCTGAAGAAGCCGGGCAATAAGCTTGAAGACAACATCTACAACCCCCCCAATCCCAAGGAGCATCCAAGTGACTGAACGCATCGTGCTGGCCTACTCAGGCGGCCTGGACACCTCAGTAGCCATCGGCTGGATCGGCGAAGCCACCGGCGCCGAGGTCATCGCCGTGGCGGTCGACGTCGGACAGGGCGGCGAGTCCCTGGAGACCATCCGCCAGCGTGCCCTCGGCTGCGGCGCCGTCGAAGCCTACGTGGCCGACGCCTCCGACGAGTTCGCCAACGAGTACTGCGTCCCCACGCTGAAGGCCAACGCCCTCTACCAGGGCCACTACCCCCTGGTTTCCGCCATCTCCCGCCCGGTGATCGTCAAGCACCTGGTCAAGGCGGCCCGTGAATTCGGCGCCACCACCGTTGCCCACGGCTGCACCGGCAAGGGCAACGACCAGGTCCGCTTTGAAGTGGGCATCCAGACCCTCGGCCCGGACCTGAAGTGCATCGCCCCGGTCCGCGACCTCGCCCTCACCCGCGACAAGGCCATCGCATTCGCCGAGGAAAAGGGCCTGCCCATCGAGACCACCAAGAAGAACCCGTACTCGATCGACCAGAACGTCTGGGGCCGCGCCGTCGAAACCGGCTACCTCGAGGACATCTGGAACGCCCCCACCAAGGACATCTACGACTACACCGCCACCCCGGAATTCCCGCCGGCACCGGATGAAGTCACCATCTCCTTCGAAGCCGGCGTGCCGGTGGCGATTGACGGCGTCAAGGTCACCCCGCTGCAGGCCATCAAGGAACTCAACCGCCGCGCCGGCGCCCAGGGCGTGGGCCGGATCGACGTCGTCGAGGACCGCCTGGTGGGCATCAAGTCCCGTGAAATCTACGAGGCCCCGGGCGCCATGGCGCTGATCACCGCGCACAAGCACCTCGAGGACATCACCATCGAGCGCGAGCAGGCCCGCTTCAAGGCCACCGTTGGCCAGCGCTGGGCCGAACTTGTCTACGACGGCCAGTGGTTCTCCCCGCTGAAGCGCTCCCTGGACGCCTTCATCGAGGACACCCAGAAGTACGTCTCCGGCGACATCCGGATGACCCTGCACGGCGGCCAGGCCATCGTCAACGGCCGCCGCTCCGACACCTCGCTTTACGACTTCAACCTCGCCACCTACGACACCGGCGACACCTTCGACCAGTCCATGGCACGCGGCTTCATCGAGCTGTGGGGCATGTCCGCCAAGGTTGCCTCCGGCCGCGACATCCGGGTCGCGGGAAAGTAAATGGTCTCGGCAACAAATGAAGGCGCTCTGTGGGGCGGCCGGTTCGCCGGCGGCCCCGCGGACGCCCTGGCAGCACTGAGCAAGTCCACGCATTTCGACTGGCGGCTGGCCCGCTACGACATCGCCGGGTCCAAGGCGCACGCCCGCGTCCTGCACAAGGCCGGGCTGCTGGATGCTGCCGAACTGGACGGCATGCTGGCTGCCCTGTCGCAGCTGGATGAGGACATTGCGTCCGGCGCCTACCTGCCCGCGGAGTCCGACGAGGACGTGCACGGCTCGCTGGAGCGCGGACTCATTGAGCGTGCCGGGACCCAGCTGGGCGGCAAGCTCCGCGCCGGCCGCTCGCGCAATGACCAGGTGGCCACGCTGGGCCGCATGTTCCTGCGTGACCACGCCAGGATCATCGCACGGGGCGTGCTGGCCACAGTGGACGCGCTGGTGGAACAGGCCAAGGCCCACCATGGTGTGGCCATGCCGGGCCGCACCCACCTGCAGCACGCCCAGCCGGTGCTGCTCAGCCACCACCTGCTGGCCCATGCCTGGGCGCTGCTGCGCGATGTGCAGCGGCTCCAGGACTGGGACAAGCGCGCCGGCGTTTCGCCCTACGGGTCGGGTGCCCTGGCGGGTTCCTCGCTAGGCCTGGACCCGGAGGCCGTGGCGGCGGACCTGGGCTTCTTCTCCGCCACGCACAACTCGATCGACGGCACCGCGTCCCGCGACGTCTTCGCCGAGTTTGCCTGGGTGTGCTCGATGATCGGTGTGGACCTGTCCAGGATTTCGGAGGAGGTCATTTTCTGGGCCACCAAGGAGTTCTCCTTTGTGACCCTGCACGATTCCTACTCCACCGGTTCCTCGATCATGCCCCAGAAGAAAAATCCGGATGTGGCGGAGCTGGCCCGCGGCAAGGCAGGCCGGCTGATCGGCAACCTCACCGGGCTGCTGGCCACGCTCAAGGGCCTGCCGCTGGCGTACAACCGTGACCTGCAGGAGGACAAGGAACCGGTGTTCGACGCCGCCGACACCCTGGAGTTGCTGCTCCCGGCCGTCTCCGGCATGATCGCGACGCTGAAGTTCAACACCGAACGGATGGAGTCCTTGGCACCCCAGGGCTTCGCGCTGGCCACGGACATCGCCGAATGGCTGGTCCGCCAGGGCGTGCCGTTCCGCGAGGCGCATGAACTCTCGGGCGCGGCCGTCAAGCAGGCGGAATCCCGCGGCGTGGAGCTGTGGGACCTGACGGACGAAGAGTACGCGGCCATCTCGGAGCACCTGACGCCGGAGGTCCGCACGGTCCTGTCCACGGAAGGTTCCCTGAACAGCCGCAACTCGCAGGGCGGAACGGCGCCGGCCGCCGTCGAACGCCAGCTCGCTGCGCTGGAAGCCGAACTTGCCGGCGTCCGGGAGTACGCCGGCTAGAACGCTCTCTCACTTAACGCGCCGTTTCTGCCAAGGCTCACTCACTTTCCCTAAGAAAGTGAGAGAGCCTTGGCGATTTTCAAGCATCAAGTGAGAGAGCGTCGGGGGTTCACGCGGAGGACTCACCGCTACCATGGCGCAATGAGCGAAACCTTCCGGAAGTTCCTTCGCACCCTGCCCGACTTTCCATCCGACTTGCCCGGCTTCGACCCTGACAAGTCGCCGCAGGACCCGGTCCTGCTCTTTAAGCAGTGGTTGGACGAGGCCCTGGCGGCAGGGGAACCCCAGCCCCATGCCTGCAGCCTGGCCACCGTTGGCCGCGGTTCCGGCGGTGGGCAGCAACCGTCGTCGAGGATGCTGATCCTGAAGAACATCGACGACGACGGCTGGCACTTCGCCACGTCCCGCACCTCGCGCAAGGGCAGGGAACTGGGCGCCAACCCCTACGCCGCCCTGAACTTCTACTGGCCATCGCTGGGCCGGCAGGTCCGTGTGCTGGGTCCGGTGACGGAATTATCCGCGGAAGCTTCGTCCAGGGATTGGGCTGAACGGCCGCGTGCTGACGGCAGCGAAAACCCTGACTGGCAGCTCTATGCCATCCGCCCGGAGGAGATCGAGTTCTGGCAGGCCAGCCACGACGGCGCCCATATCCGCCACCGCCTGGGCGCGGACGGCGCACGGCTGGACTAGGCTGGGCGGCATGACCGCTCCCGAACCCGACCTCCTGCTCACCGGGCTTCACGCAGCTGCCGACGATGTCACCTCCGACGCCGCCAAGCTCACCGACGACGACGTGAAGGCTCCCTCCGCCCTGCCCGGCTGGACGCGGGGACACGTCCTTGCGCATCTCACGGGGATCTCCAACGCCATGGCCCGGCAGCTCGAGTACGCCGCCCGGGGGGAAACCATCGAGCTCTACGACGGCGGCATGGACGGCCGGAACAGGGCGATCGGCATGGCGGCCGGCCACGACGCCGCCACCCACAGGGCGGACCTGGCCGAGGCCCTGGAGCGGGTCCTGCGCGCGTTCGATGCGCTGCCGGGCATCAAGGACTCGTCGGCCAACCGCACCGGCTGGTGGGCGCCCATCTCCTATCGGGGTGGAGTGGTCCTGGACGGAGGCCTGGCCCTGTGGCGCGAGCTCGTCATCCATGACTCCGACCTCCTGACCGGCAGGAGACCGGAAACCTGGAGCCGGCCGTTTTGCGAGCACCTGTTCGATTTCCTCGCAGCCCGCGTCCCGCCAGGGGAGAAACTGGTGCTGCAGCCGCTTGGCCTGCCGCCCGTGACTGTCGGCAGCGGCAACCGGTCCACCGTGGTCAGCGGCATGGTCACTGATATCGCCGCGTGGCTGGCCGGCCGCGAACCCACGTTGGGGAGCCTGCGCGCTTCTGCAGCGGCCGACGGCGTGGACCTGCCGACGCTGCTGCCATGGCCGGCGGGAACGCCCGCGCCCAAGTGATTCAGGCGGCTTCGCGCGCCAGCAGGCTCTGTTTGATGGGCAGTCCCCACCGGAAGCCGCCCAGTGAACCGTCCGTGCGGATCACGCGGTGGCAGGGCACAAACAGGGCAGCCGCATTGAAGGCACAGGCGCTGGCGGCCGCCCGGACAGCTTTGGGGTTGCCGGCCAGCCCGGCGTACTCGGTGTACGTTACCGGGGAACCAGGCTGCACCAGCCGGAGCACATCCCACGCGTGGGCACGGAACGGCCCGGACTTCTGCCGCACGGGCACCCGCATGGCCGGCGCCGGATCGCCCGCATAAAACGCCTCCACGGCAGCCGAGATTTCCCCTAGGCTGGTGACCAGCTCAATCGAGGCCGGCCGCAGGGAAGGGTGGACCTGGCCGGTCAGGTCGCCGGGATTGCCGGTCCAGCCGCTGGAAAGGACCACGCCGTCCCGGGCAAGGATGGTGAACGGTCCGTCCGGGGTGGACATCTGGAGCAACTGGGCCTTCATCGGTTCGCCTTCTCTGTTGTGCCGGTGCCTGTTGTGCTGGTGCCTGTTGTGCCGGTGCCTGCTGCGGCAGGGCGCGCCGCCGCCCGCCACAGGTGCATGGTGGCATAGGAGCGCCACGGGCTGACGTCATGGAAGCCAGCGCTTGGGGCCGCAGCACCGTGGAAATCGGGTTCCGCATCCGCCACACCGCTCAGCGCCTTGATTCCGTTCCGCACCGCCGCATCGTTGGCAAGGAATATGTCCGGGGCGCCGAGCACCCGCATGGCGAGGTAGCCCACCGTCCATGGTCCAACCCCCGCCAGCGGCAGCAGCTTCGCGCCAAGGCTGGCCAGGTCGTCGCCGTAGCCGAAATCGAGCCTACCTTCCGCCAACGCGGAAGCGGCTGCCCGGAGTGCCTCGGTTCGCTTCCGGGGCCCGCGCAGGAGGGCGTGGCCGTCCGCGGCGATTTCCGCTGCGGTGGGGAACATGCGGTCAAGCCCGTCGCCGGGGCTTTGGCTGGGGCGTCCGACGGCGGCCAGCTGAGTGAGTGCGGTCCGCGCCGCAGCTACGGTGACCTGCTGCCCGATCATCGCGCGGACCAGCATTTCCGCGGGATCCATCGCTCCGGGCATCCTGATCCCCGGGGCGCCTGCCACCGCGGCCGCCAGCCGGCCGTCCCCGGCCAGCGCGCTGTCGATGGCAACCGGATCCGCGTCCAGGTCGAACAGCCTCCGGACGCGGCTCAGCAGGGCCGGCAGGTCGCGGAGGTCCACCGCGCCGATGGTGAGGGTCAGCGGCCGCCCGGGAGCGCCGTCGTCGTAATCCACCCGGAACCTCGCGTCCCCGTGCGGAAGCCGCAGCGTGCGGGCGTAGGACGCCGCGGTGCCGGTTTCGATTCCGGGGAGGGCGCGAACGGCAAGGAACGTAAAAATCCCGGGGTCGAAGGGTTCCCGGTAGGGGAGGCGGAGGGTGATGGCGGTGGAGTCGGCGGGGGCCTTCGGATGCCGCGCCGCGCGCAGGGCAGTGGGGGTCATGTCGAAGACCTCCAGCATGGTGTCGTTGAACTGGCGGACGCTGCTGAAGCCGGCCGCGAAGGCGATGTCCGCTAGCTTCATGGAAGTGGACACCAGCAGGGTGCGGGCGGTTTGCGCCCGCCCGGCCCGGGCCAGCGACAGCGGCCCCGCCCCCAGTTCCTGGCTGAGGATGCGGTTGAGCTGGCGGGACGAATAGCCCAGGCGGGCTGCCAGGCCCTCCACGCCGTCCCTGTTGATCACGCCGTCGTTGATGAGCCGCATGGCGCGCCCGGCAACATCCTGGCGAACGTTCCAGGCCGGTGTCCCTGGAACAGCCTCCGGAAGGCAGCGCTTGCAGGCCCGGTAGCCGGCGTCGTGGGCCGCTGCGGAGGTCTCGTAGAACGTAACGTTGGCCGGCTTCGGTGTCCGGGCCGGGCATGACGGGCGGCAGTAAATGCCCGTGGTCCGGACGGCAGTGTAGAACTGCCCGTCGAACCGGGTGTCCCTGGCATCGATTGCCCGGTAGCGCTGCCAGAAGTCCATTCCTCCATCCTGCCAGCCGCACTGGGTCCGGGCTAGCGGAAATCGGACAGGGCCGTTTCCCCTGCCCGTACCAAAAATGATCCGTATGGGCCGCCGGCTTTGGATAGAGTCTGGCCATGAGCAGAAATCCGCTGGCCGGCACATCGCTGCGGGATTTCCTTTCCGGAGATGCCCGCCAGTTGGCGCCCCTGCTGCTGGGGGCGGTGCTGACGCACGAGTCCCGGGAAGGCGTGGTGTCCGTCCGGCTCACCGAAGTGGAGGCCTACCTCGGGCCCGAGGATTCGCTCCACCCGGACCCCGGCTCGCACACCTACCGGGGCCCCACGCCTCGCAACGCACCCATGTTTGGTCCGGCGGGGCACCTGTATGTCTACTTCACCTACGGGATGCATCACTGCACCAACCTTGTGTGCGGACCGGAAGGAACGGCTTCCGCCCTCCTGCTGCGGGCCGGGGAGATCGTGGACGGCGTGGACCTTGCCCGGCGCCGGCGCCCCACGTCCAAGGATCCTGCCGACCTGGCAAGGGGTCCCGCGCGGCTGGCCAAAGCCATGGGGATGACGACGGCGGACAGCGGCCGCGATGCACTGGCGCCGCCTTTCGGGCTGGTGCTTCCGCCCCGCCCCGGCCAGCCGGTGAGTTCAGGCCCTCGCGTGGGAGTGTCCGGTGCAGGTGGAACGGACCAGTACTCCTGGCGCTTCTGGATCACCGGCGACCCCACCGTCTCCCAGTACAAGGCCGCCAAGCCCAGGAGGGCAAAACCGGATCCGGCCGGGTTTCACGGGCGTTAACGGAAATGGTTGTAGAATGGTAGGTCTGTCTTTTGCGATAGGGGAACGTTAAATGCTCGACGCCGATTTGGCCCACGAACGGGACTATGTTGCCGGCCTGTATGCGCGGCTGGAAGAGCTGCGCGAGGAAAAGCGCCGCCAACTGGCCCAGGTCCGCCGGGCCGGGGCCGTGGGCACCATGCAGAACGTTTCGGAACGTGACGCGTTCGCTGCACTGTATGAGGACCGCCTGGCGCAGCTGGATGCCGTAGACGACCGCCTGGTCTTCGGCCGCCTGGACCTGGACTCAGGCGAAGCGCAGTACATTGGCCGCATTGGCCTCACCACCGAGGACCTGCAACGGCTCATGGTGGACTGGCGCGCGCCCGAGGCCGGCCATTTCTACCAGGCCACTGCGTTTGACCGGCAGGGCGTCCGCCGCCGCCGGCACCTCATCCTGCAGGGCCGTGAGGTCAAGGCCATCGAGGACGACGTCCTTGACGCGGACATGCTTGCGGACAACGAGTCGCTGCAGGGCGAAGGCGCCCTGCTCGCCGCGCTGAACTCCAAGCGGACCGGCCGGATGTCGGACATCGTCAGCACCATCCAATCCGAGCAGGACCGGATCATCCGTTCGTCGATTTCCGGCGCGCTCGTGGTGCAGGGCGGTCCCGGTACCGGCAAGACCGCTGTTGCCCTGCACCGCGCCGCCTACCTGCTCTACACCCACCGCGACCGCCTCAAGACCGCCGGCGTCCTGCTGGTGGGCCCGTCGTCGTCGTTCATGAAGTACATCGAACGGGTGCTGCCATCCCTCGGTGAGACCGGCGTGGTCATGGCCAGCGTCGGCCGCCTCATGCCCGGAATCCACGCTGTCCCCGAGCCGGACGCCGCGGTTGCCGCCATCAAGGGCCGGCTGGACATGGCCGGCGTGGTGGCCAATGCCGTGGCCAACCGGCAGCGAATGCCCGCCGAGGACCGCATCCTTGAAGTCGACGGCCGGAAACTCGTGCTGACCCAGCGCCAGGTGCGCCGGGCAAGGGAACGGGCACGCTCCACCGGCAAGCCCCACAACGAGGCACGCGTGACGTTCGTCAAGATCCTGCTCCGGGAACTGACCGAACAGATGACGGAGCTCGTGGAAGCCGGAAACATCGGCAACAACGCCGACCGCTCCTACCTTGCCGAGGATGTGCGCAGCGCCCGTGACGTGCGGATCGCCCTCAACCTTTGCTGGATGCCCATGACGCCGGAAAAGCTGATCTCCGAGCTCTTCAGTAAGCCTGCCATCCTGGAAGCCTGCACGCCCAAGCTCGCCCCGGCGGAGCGCGCCCTGCTGCTGCGCTCCGCGGACGCGCCCTGGACGGAATCCGACGTACCCCTCCTGGATGAGGCAGCGGAGCTGCTCGGCGAGCTTGATCCGGCGGCGGGGCGTGGCCTGGCCCAGCAGGAACACGACCGCGCCCGCGACCTTGCGAACGCGAAGCAGACGCTGGTCAACATGGAGGCGGCGGGCGTGGACCCGCTGATGTCGGCCGAGGAACTGGCCGAGCAGAACCAGGAGCAGGAAACAAGGCAGACCGCTGCCGAGCGCGCCACCAGCGACCGCACCTGGGCCTTCGGCCACATCGTGGTGGACGAGGCGCAGGAGCTATCGCCCATGCAGTGGCGCCTGCTGGTCCGCCGGTGCCCCCTGAAGTCCTTCACGATCGTCGGGGACATCGCGCAGACGAGTTCGGTGGCCGGCGCGAATTCGTGGCAGGGTGCGCTTGCTCCGATGTTCGGTGAGCGCTGGCAGTTGGAGGAGCTGACGGTCAACTACCGGACCCCCTCCCAGATCGCCGAAGCCGCGGTCCGGATGGCCAACGCAGCCGGACTGGTGGTCTCGGCGCCCAAGGCTGTCCGCGAAGGACGCTGGTCGCCCGTCATCGACGAGGTGGATCCGGGCCAGGTGGTCAGCCGCCTGGTTGAGGTCCTGCCCGAGGAACTGGACGCGCTCGACGGCGGACTCCTCGCCGTCATCGCGGACGGCGCCTTTTTGCCGGAAGCCACTGCGGCCCTGCGCGCCGCCTACGGGCGCCGCGTGGGCACGGGTGCAGGCAGCTATGAGCAGGACATCGTGGTGATCAGCCCCCGGGAAGCCAAGGGGCTGGAGTTCGACGGCGTCGTGGTGCTGGAGCCGTCCATGATGCTGAACCATGAGCACGGCAAGGTGGGGGACCTGTACGTCGCGATGACCCGCGCCACCCAGCGGCTGCGGCTTATTGCTTCGGAACCTGTGCCGGCCGGGATCAAGCGCTGATCCTGCCTGCCGCAATACTGCTAACTTAGAAGGCGTGCCAGAACTCAACAGCCTCGAATCGCAGCAGAACGACGCCACTTTTGCCAATGTCTGGCAGGAGCTGAAATGGCGTGGCCTGGTCCACGTCTCCACCGACGAAGCAGAACTCGAAAAACTGCTCGCCGGCGCCCCGGTGACGTACTATTGCGGCTTCGATCCCACCGCGCCGAGCCTGCACCTGGGCAACCTCGTCCAGCTCCTGCTCATGCGCCGGCTGCAGTTGGCCGGCCACAAGCCCCTCGGGCTCGTGGGCGGTTCCACCGGCATGATCGGCGATCCCCGTCCCACGGCCGAACGCACCCTGAACACCAAGGACACCGTCGCCGAGTGGGTGGGCTACCTCCAGGCGCAGGTCCGCCGGTTCCTCAGCTTCGAGGGTGACAACGCAGCCCGGATGGTCAACAACCTGGACTGGACCGCGCCGCTGAGCGCCATTGACTTCCTGCGTGACGTGGGAAAGCACTTCCGCGTGGGCACCATGCTGCGCAAGGACGCCGTGGCCTCCCGGCTGCACTCGGATGAGGGCATCAGCTACACGGAGTTCAGCTACCAGATCCTGCAGGGGATGGATTACCTCCAGCTGTACCGGGATTATGGCTGCGTGCTGCAGACCGGCGGCTCGGACCAGTGGGGCAACCTCACCAGCGGAACCGAGCTGATCCGCAAGGTGGAGGGCAAGAGCGTCCACGCCCTGGGAACTCCGTTGATCACCAACGCCGACGGCACCAAGTTCGGCAAGAGCGAGGGCAACGCCATCTGGCTGGACGCCGGCATGTGCAGCCCTTATGCCTTCTACCAGTTCTGGGTCAACACTGCGGATGCCGACGTCGTGAACCGGCTGAAGGTCTTTACCTTCCTTAGCCGGGCCGAGATTGAAGAAATCGCCGTGGCTGTTGCTGAGCGCCCGTTCGCCCGCGAGGGACAGCGGAAGCTTGCCTATGAAGTGACGTCCCTCGTGCATGGAGTGGAAGCCACCGAGAAGGTCATCGCGGCCTCCGCAGCGCTTTTCGGGAACGGCGACCTCACAGCCTTGGACAAGCCCACGCTGCAGGCGGCAACGTCAGAGCTTCCCTCTGCAACTGTCCAGGTGGATGCGATGGGAATCGTGGACCTGCTGGTTGCCTCCGGCCTCTCCGAAAGCAAGTCGGCCGCCAGGCGGACGGTTGGTGAAGGCGGAGCCTACGTCAACAACGAGAAGGTGTCCGACCCCGAAGCCGTGATTTCGGAGTCCGAACTTCTGCATGGGCAATACCTGCTCCTGCGCCGCGGAAAGAAGAACCTCGCTACCGTGGAAGTCCTGGTTCCCTAGGCTTATCACCCGCCCCGCGAAGACCCCCTGCACGCTCCTCCGCAGCCGATTTGCACGGCCGCGGGGGAGCGTGTAATGTTTTCTGAGTCGCCGCCGCTGAAGCGGAAAAATAGCGACCAACCCCCACCAAAAAGTGAAGCAACTTCACGATGTGCAGAAGCACTGACGGAAGAAATTGCTCCGGTTTATGATGGGCGGATTCGTTCCGCAGAGTGAATTCCGGGAAAACAACCGGATTTGCAAAGTGAAAATGAATGAAATAAGATTGAAACATCGCAGCGAAGAAATACGAAATAGAAATTCATTGAATTGAATTGTTTCGGGAATATTCGAATGTGTCTGTTGTTTGAGAACTCAATAGTGTGCCAAGTTTGTTGATACCAATTGTTTTAGTGATTGGTTGAATTGACCGGGTCATCCGCCCCTGTGGGTGGTCTGGTTTTTACAGCTGGTTTCAAATTTTGTGCAGCCTTTTTGTCCCGTTTTCCCGGGGCTGGGGGTTGTGTCTGTTTTACTTCAACGGAGAGTTTGATCCTGGCTCAGGATGAACGCTGGCGGCGTGCTTAACACATGCAAGTCGAACGATGAACCTCACTTGTGGGGGGATTAGTGGCGAACGGGTGAGTAACACGTGAGTAACCTGCCCTTAACTCTGGGATAAGCCTGGGAAACTGGGTCTAATACCGGATATGACTCCTCATCGCATGGTGGGGGGTGGAAAGCTTTTTGTGGTTTTGGATGGACTCGCGGCCTATCAGCTTGTTGGTGAGGTAATGGCTTACCAAGGCGACGACGGGTAGCCGGCCTGAGAGGGTGACCGGCCACACTGGGACTGAGACACGGCCCAGACTCCTACGGGAGGCAGCAGTGGGGAATATTGCACAATGGGCGCAAGCCTGATGCAGCGACGCCGCGTGAGGGATGACGGCCTTCGGGTTGTAAACCTCTTTCAGTAGGGAAGAAGCGAAAGTGACGGTACCTGCAGAAGAAGCGCCGGCTAACTACGTGCCAGCAGCCGCGGTAATACGTAGGGCGCAAGCGTTATCCGGAATTATTGGGCGTAAAGAGCTCGTAGGCGGTTTGTCGCGTCTGCCGTGAAAGTCCGGGGCTCAACTCCGGATCTGCGGTGGGTACGGGCAGACTAGAGTGATGTAGGGGAGACTGGAATTCCTGGTGTAGCGGTGAAATGCGCAGATATCAGGAGGAACACCGATGGCGAAGGCAGGTCTCTGGGCATTAACTGACGCTGAGGAGCGAAAGCATGGGGAGCGAACAGGATTAGATACCCTGGTAGTCCATGCCGTAAACGTTGGGCACTAGGTGTGGGGGACATTCCACGTTTTCCGCGCCGTAGCTAACGCATTAAGTGCCCCGCCTGGGGAGTACGGCCGCAAGGCTAAAACTCAAAGGAATTGACGGGGGCCCGCACAAGCGGCGGAGCATGCGGATTAATTCGATGCAACGCGAAGAACCTTACCAAGGCTTGACATGAACCGGTAATACCTGGAGACAGGTGCCCCGCTTGCGGTCGGTTTACAGGTGGTGCATGGTTGTCGTCAGCTCGTGTCGTGAGATGTTGGGTTAAGTCCCGCAACGAGCGCAACCCTCGTTCTATGTTGCCAGCACGTGATGGTGGGGACTCATAGGAGACTGCCGGGGTCAACTCGGAGGAAGGTGGGGACGACGTCAAATCATCATGCCCCTTATGTCTTGGGCTTCACGCATGCTACAATGGCCGGTACAAAGGGTTGCGATACTGTGAGGTGGAGCTAATCCCAAAAAGCCGGTCTCAGTTCGGATTGGGGTCTGCAACTCGACCCCATGAAGTCGGAGTCGCTAGTAATCGCAGATCAGCAACGCTGCGGTGAATACGTTCCCGGGCCTTGTACACACCGCCCGTCAAGTCACGAAAGTTGGTAACACCCGAAGCCGGTGGCCTAACCCCTTGTGGGAGGGAGCTGTCGAAGGTGGGACTGGCGATTGGGACTAAGTCGTAACAAGGTAGCCGTACCGGAAGGTGCGGCTGGATCACCTCCTTTCTAAGGAGCACCTACAGATTGTTCGTGCCGTGTATGCGGTGCGGGGGTTTGTCAGGAGTACAGCCCGTTGCGCAGACGCAAGTTCTGCGGCGGGTGCTCAAGGGTGGAATATCAACGAATAGCGGCTGCCGGTTCTTTCCGGTGCTTAGTACGGTTCCTCTTTGCGGGGGTTCCTGGAAGGGTGCTGGTGGGTGCGGGTGGTTTCGTGTTTGGCACACTGTTGGGTCCTGAGGCAACAGGGCCGTGGTTCCGTCCCGTTTTGCGGGGCGGGGTTGCGGGTTTGTTTGTTTCTGGTTTCCTGGCTGCACCGATCATGCATGTTGTGTGTGTGGGGTGTGTGGTTTGGGGTTGTTGTTTGAGAACTACATAGTGGACGCGAGCATCTTTTATAAGAAGCAATTTCCAAGAATATGAACCTGGATCTGTTGTGCTGTCTTTCGGGATGGTGCAGTGGTTTTCGTGGTTCTCTCGAAAATTAGCGTTTTTGATCTTTTGTGGTCAAGTTTTTAAGAGCACACGGTGGATGCCTTGGCATTAGGAGCCGAAGAAGGACGTAGGAATCTGCGATAAGCCTGGGGGAGTCGATAACCGGACTGTGATCCCAGGGTGTCCGAATGGGGAAACCCCGCCGAGCGCGCGAGTGACTCGGTGACCCGCATCTGAACACATAGGGTGCGTGGAGGGAACGCGGGGAAGTGAAACATCTCAGTACCCGCAGGAAGAGAAAACAATAGTGATTCCGTTAGTAGTGGCGAGCGAACGCGGATCAGGCTAAACCGTTCCATGTGTGATAGCCGGCGGGCGTTGCATGGTCGGGGTTGTGGGACTTTCCATACCAGTTCTGCCGGGCTGGTGGGGTGTGATGTGCAGGCATAGGTGAACGGTCTTGAAAGGCCGGCCAGAGAGGGTGTTAGCCCCGTAACCGTAATGTTGTGTACCGCCTGTGAGAGTATCCCAAGTAGTACGGGGCCCGAGAAATCCCGTGCGAATCTGTCAGGACCACCTGATAAGCCTAAATACTCCCTAATGACCGATAGCGGACCAGTACCGTGAGGGAAAGGTGAAAAGTACCCCGGGAGGGGAGTGAAACAGTACCTGAAACCGTGTGCTTACAATCCGTCGGAGCCAGTCTGATTCTGGTGACGGCGTGCCTTTTGAAGAATGAGCCTGCGAGTTAGTGTTACGTCGCGAGGTTAACCCGTGTGGGGCAGCCGTAGCGAAAGCGAGTCTGAATAGGGCGTTGCAGTGGCGTGATCTAGACCCGAAGCGAAGTGATCTACCCATGGCCAGGTTGAAGCGACGGTAAGACGTCGTGGAGGACCGAACCCACTTCAGTTGAAAATGGAGGGGATGAGCTGTGGGTAGGGGTGAAAGGCCAATCAAACTTCGTGATAGCTGGTTCTCCCCGAAATGCATTTAGGTGCAGCGTTGCGTGTTTCTTGCTGGAGGTAGAGCTACTGGATGGCTAATGGGCCCTACAAGGTTACTGACGTCAGCCAAACTCCGAATGCCGGTAAGTGAGAGCGCAGCAGTGAGACTGTGGGGGATAAGCTTCATAGTCGAGAGGGAAACAGCCCAGACCACCAACTAAGGCCCCTAAGCGTGTGCTAAGTGGGAAAGGATGTGGAGTTGCGAAGACAACCAGGAGGTTGGCTTAGAAGCAGCCATCCTTAAAAGAGTGCGTAATAGCTCACTGGTCAAGTGATTCCGCGCCGACAATGTAGCGGGGCTCAAGTACACCGCCGAAGTTGTGGCATTCAAATATTAGCTAAGCCCTTGTGGTTCAGGCGTTTGGATGGGTAGGGGAGCGTCGTGTGGGCGGTGAAGTCGCGGTGTAAACCAGCGGTGGAGCCTACACGAGTGAGAATGCAGGCATGAGTAGCGAAAGACGGGTGAGAAACCCGTCCGCCGAATGATCAAGGGTTCCAGGGTCAAGCTAATCTGCCCTGGGTAAGTCGGGACCTAAGGCGAGGCCGACAGGCGTAGTCGATGGACAACGGGTTGATATTCCCGTACCGGCGAAAAACCGCCCATGCTGAACAGGGGATACTAACTGCCCGAGACCTGCCTGACACCCCTTGTGGGTGAAGGGTTTTGGTGGAGCGCAGGACCTGATCCTGGGAGGCAAGCGTATTAACAGGTGTGACGCAGGAAGGTAGCCGAGCCGGGCGATGGTTGTCCCGGTCTAAGGATGTAGGGCGAACGGTAGGCAAATCCGCTGTTCATGATGCCTGAGATCTGATGGGACCCCCGTTTGGGGGGATTCGGTGATCCTATGCTGCCGAGAAAAGCATCGACGCGAGGTTTTAGCCGCCCGTACCCCAAACCGACACAGGTGATCAGGTAGAGAATACTAAGGCGATCGAGAGAATTATGGTTAAGGAACTCGGCAAAATGCCCCCGTAACTTCGGGAGAAGGGGGGCCCCAACCTTGAACACCACTTGCTGGTGGGAGGGGATCGGGGCCGCAGAGACCAGGGGGAAGCGACTGTTTACTAAAAACACAGGTCCGTGCGAAGTCGCAAGACGATGTATACGGACTGACTCCTGCCCGGTGCTGGAAGGTTAAGAGGACCGGTTAGCCGCAAGGCGAAGCTGAGAATTTAAGCCCCAGTAAACGGCGGTGGTAACTATAACCATCCTAAGGTAGCGAAATTCCTTGTCGGGTAAGTTCCGACCTGCACGAATGGAGTAACGACTTCCCCGCTGTCTCAACCATAAACTCGGCGAAATTGCAGTACGAGTAAAGATGCTCGTTACGCGCAGCAGGACGGAAAGACCCCGAGACCTTTACTATAGTTTGGTATTGGTGTTCGGAGTGGCTTGTGTAGGATAGGTGGGAGACGTTGAAGCCCGGACGCCAGTTCGGGTGGAGTCATCGTTGAAATACCACTCTGGTCACTTTGGACATCTAACTTCGGCCCGTAATCCGGGTCAGGGACAGTGCCTGATGGGTAGTTTAACTGGGGCGGTTGCCTCCTAAAAAGTAACGGAGGCGCCCAAAGGTTCCCTCAGCCTGGTTGGCAATCAGGTGTCGAGTGTAAGTGCACAAGGGAGCTTGACTGTGAGAGAGACATCTCGAGCAGGGACGAAAGTCGGGACTAGTGATCCGGCGGTACATTGTGGAATGGCCGTCGCTCAACGGATAAAAGGTACCTCGGGGATAACAGGCTGATCTTGCCCAAGAGTCCATATCGACGGCATGGTTTGGCACCTCGATGTCGGCTCGTCGCATCCTGGGGCTGGAGTAGGTCCCAAGGGTTGGGCTGTTCGCCCATTAAAGCGGTACGCGAGCTGGGTTTAGAACGTCGTGAGACAGTTCGGTCCCTATCCGCTGCGCGCGCAGGAAATTTGAGAAGGGCTGTCCTTAGTACGAGAGGACCGGGACGGACGAACCTCTGGTGTGTCAGTTGTACTGCCAAGTGCACCGCTGATTAGCTACGTTCGGATGGGATAACCGCTGAAAGCATCTAAGCGGGAAGCTCGCTTCAAGATGAGATTTCCATACACCTCGTGTGTGAGAGGCCCCCAGCCAGACCACTGGGTTGATAGGCCGGATGTGGAAGCGAGGACTAACGACTCGTGAAGCTGACCGGTACTAATAGGCCGATAACTTACACCACACACCACACCCGTGAAACCGGTTCAAAAGCGGTTCCACACCAGGGTTGGTAAAAAGAAAAAACAAGACTGCTTGCGTCCACTATGTGGTTCCCGAACAACAAACCATTTGTTGCAGGGAACACCAACTAAATAACAACACCACAATGTTGTAACCACAACACTTCCCACCCCCGGGGATCACACCCGGGCGGACGGGTAACAAGGTTACGGCGGTCATAGCGTGGGGGAAACGCCCGGTCCCATTCCGAACCCGGAAGCTAAGACCCACAGCGCCGATGGTACTGCACCCGGGAGGGTGTGGGAGAGTAGGTCACCGCCGGACAACCATTAGGTCGAGGCCCCAACCACCAGGTTGGGGCCTCCCGCATTTAACGCCCCCTCCCGTGGGGACCCTCTCTCACTTAACGCGCCCTCCCGGGGGACCCTCTCTCACTTGATGCGCACTCCCGGGGGACCCTCTCTCACTTGATGCCCCCTCCCCGGGGTTCCCTCTCTCACTTGATGCGCCCTCCCGGGGGACCCTCTCTCACTTAACGCGCCCCCGGGGCCCTGCCGCACTGCCCGGCCGGCCCGCCGTCGACCACCAGCGCCAAACTGCGAGAGCACCCCCAGGAAACCCCACATCAACCGAGAGAGCATCGCCGAAAAACCCGCATCAACTGAGAGAGCGTGTGAATCTTGCCACGATGCCGGCGCCTGGGCTTTTACCGTACTGCCCGGTTGGGCGACTCCACTAGAATTGATGAAGATGTACGGACTTCGAAGCGCTTGATTTCGGGTTGCGTAGGAAACGAAACACGGATACGAGCGGCTGCAGTTGCGCCAGTGGTCGGCTCACAACAGGAGGAATCCACATGGCTGAGCACAACGGCGGCAACCGCGGCGGAAATGACCGAGGCGCGTTCCGCGGCAACAACAACTCAGGCGGCGATCCGCGTGGATTCCGTTCCCGCAGCAGCCGCGACAACAGCGATTCCGGCCCTGCCTCAGGCGGCGGTGAGCGTAAGCCGTTTGGGGACCGTGACAAGAAGCCTTTTGGTGACCGTCCGCGCCGTGACGGGGAAGGTGAGCGTAAGCCTTTCGGTGCTGGAGAGCGTAAGCCCTTCGGTTCGGGGGAGCGTAAGCCGTTTGGAGATCGTGACCGTAAGCCGTTCGGGGACCGTGACCGTAAGCCGTTTGGGGACCGTCCGCGCCGTGACGGCGAGGGTGAGCGTAAGCCTTTCGGTGCTGGAGAGCGTAAGCCGTTCGGAGACCGCGACCGCAAGCCTTACGGGGACCGTGAGAACCGGTCCTTTGGTGACCGTCCGCGCCGTGACGGCGAGGGTGAGCGTAAGCCCTTCGGTGCTGGTGACCGTAAGCCGTTCGGCGATCGTGACCGTAAGCCGTTTGGGGACCGTGACAAGAAGCCTTTTGGTGACCGTCCCCGCCGTGACGGCGAGGGCGACCGTCGCAGCTTCGGCGGGGGAGAGAACCGGAAGCCTTTCGGTGAACGGTCCGAACGGCCTGATCGTGGCGACCGCGGCGACCGCCCGGACCGAGCACCCCGAAGTTTTGATCGGGGCTCCAGCCGGGAAGGTGCCGGACCCCGCAACTTTGGGCGGGACCGCCAGGAAGACCGTCCCGTCCGCGTGCCCAACGCCCGGGACCTCCGGAGCGCCAACCGCCCGGACCGGGAACGTTCTCCCGAAATCGACGAGGACGTCACCGGCAAGGAACTGGACCGCGCAACCCAGCACCAGATCAAGACCCTCGAAGCAAAAAGTGCTGAGTGGGTGGCCCGCCACCTGGTCATGGCCGGCAGGCTGATCGATGAAGAGCCGGAACTTGCGTTCCAGCACGCCCTGGCTGCGAGCCGGCGTGGGGGCCGGCTGGCAGCCGTCCGCGAAGCCGTCGGACTGACGGCGTACGCAGCCGGCCACTACGGCGAGGCCCTGCGCGAATTCCGCACCTACCGCCGCATCAGCGGCTCCAACGTCCACCTTCCGGTCATGGCCGACTGCGAACGAGGGTTGGGGCGCCCGGACCGTGCACTGGACGTGGCCCGGTCCGAGGAAGCCCAGGACCTGGACGCTCCCGGCAAAGTCGAACTCGCTATCGTTGCCGCAGGTGCCCGGACCGACCTCGGACAGCTGGACGCTGCCGTAGCCGAACTGGAAATCCCGCAACTGGACATCAACCGGGCCTTCTCCTACAGCCCCCGGCTTTTCCGTGCCTACGCCGACGCCCTCGCCGGCGTAGGCCGCGAAGCTGAAGCCGAGAAATGGCGGAAGCAGGCCGTTGTGGCCGAGAACGCACTGGGCCAGGGCGTGGACGAGGAACCGGACATCATCGACCTCGGCTGGGATGAAGAAGAAGAGGCCAGGGAAGAAGCCGAACGCCGCCGCCTGCTGGAGCGCGCGTCCCAGGCATCGGAAACCGCCACAAGCGCCGTATCCTCTACCGATGCCGCCTCAGCCGCAGGTGCAGCTGGAGCCGACTTCGCTGCCGAGTCCGCTGAACAGCAGGACACCGCCATCGAGGACCAGGAGAGTGACTACTTCGCCTCCGACGACGCCGAGTCCGACGAAGACTCGGTGGAGCCGGACGAGCTGGAAACCTCCGGGGAGGCCGCAGATGGAGCCGAAGCCGGACGTGACGGCGAACCCGATCTGGAAGACCAGGCCGGGGACCAGCAGGACCGCCGGGAAGACTGACGCATGAGTGCTGTTCCCCTGATTTCCCTGTTCGACGCCCTCCTGGCAGATCTGGACGGCGTGGTCTATGCCGGACCGCACGCCATCCCCGGTGCGGTTGAGTCCCTGAAGCAGCTCTCCGGCCTTGGCGTGGGTCTGGGCTACGTGACCAACAACGCGTCCCGGTCACCGGCGCAGGTGGCTGCCCACCTCCGGGAACTCGGGGCGCCCGCCGAGGACCATCAGGTGGTCAGTTCATCCCAGGCCGCTGCAGACCTGCTCGCCTCCCTGCTGGCTCCGGGCTCCAGGGTACTCATCACCGGCAGTCCGGCGCTGGCCGCGGAGATCGAACTCGTGGGGCTCGTGCCGGTGTACGGCCAGGACGAGGACCCGGTGGCGGTGGTCCAGGGATTCAACCCCGAGATCGGGTGGAAGGACTTGGCCGAAGCCACTTACGTGGTGAACGCGGGCGCCCTGTGGGTGGCCACCAACACGGACATGTCCATACCGCAGGCCCGCGGCATCGCTCCGGGAAACGGCACGCTGGTGCAGGCCGTGGCAGCCGCAACGGGCCAAACCCCGCGCGTGGCCGGCAAGCCCGAAGCGCCGCTCTTCCACTCCGCCGCCAAGCGGCTTGGCGCGGAACGCCCCCTGGTGGTGGGAGACCGCCTGGACACCGACATCCTGGGCGGAAACAACGCAGGCTTCGCCACTGTGGCGGTACTGACCGGCGTCGACACCCGGCAAACCATCCTGGCTGCCCGTGCCGCCGAACGCCCGGACTACATCATCAGCTCCCTTGGGGACCTGCACCGGGTGTACCCGGAGGTCACGCACGACGACGGCACCTACGCCTGCGGCGAGGCCACGGCCCGGGTGGCCAACGGTGCGGTGGGCATCATCGGCAGCCAGGACAACCTGGATTCCTGGCGGGCCGCGTGTGCAGCCTGGTGGGCAGCCACCCCGGACGCCGCCGCACCCCAGGCGCCTGAACTCGTCTGGCTGGATCACTAGACTGGTGGAATGACTGAGCTGACCGAACCCCTCCCCGCAGCAGCCCAGCCTTCCCCGGACTGGCCTGGTACCGGCGGTGCAGGTGTCACGGACCCGGTAGTGGCGCAGGCCCTGGCACGGCTTGAAGCCTTGCCGCAGGTTCCGGTGGCGGAGCACGAGACCGTTTACAGCGAACTTCACGATCAACTGCTGGCCGCGCTGAACAGCGACCCCGCCAATAGCGACCCCGCCAACAGTGAGCATGGAAGCACTGATCCGACGGACGGCGCTGCCTGATGCCGGTGCGCCTCGACCAGGCGTTGGTGGCCCGTGGCCTTGCCCGGTCCCGCACCCACGCGGCCGCCCTGATCGCCGAGGGCAAGGTGAGTTCCGCCGGGCAGGTGCTCGCCAAGGCGTCCCTCCAGGTTGATGAGGGCCGGGACCTTGCCGTTCAGCATGATGAACAGGACGCCTACGCCAGCCGGGCAGGACACAAGCTGGCCGGTGCCCTTGACGCCTTCCCCGAGGTCTCGGCAGCGGGGAAAAGGTGCCTCGACGCCGGAGCTTCCACGGGCGGCTTCACGGACGTGCTGCTGAGGCGCGGTGCCGCGCATGTGGTGGCGGTCGACGTCGGGCATGGCCAGCTGGTGCCCCAGCTCAGGGATGATCCCCGCGTCGAGGTCCACGAAGGTCTCAACGTCCGCTACATGTCGCCCGCGGACATTGGCGGCCCCGCATCGCTTACCGTGGCTGACCTGTCCTTCATTTCCCTCACCCTGGTGGTGCAGCCGCTGGCTCTCTGCACCGAGCCCGGTGGTGACCTTGTGCTGATGGTGAAGCCGCAGTTTGAAATCGGAAAGGACCGGCTGGGACGGACCGGCGTGGTCACCTCCGAGCGGGAACGGCGGCTGGCGGTGGAAAAGGTGGCTAAGGCAGCGCTCGACGCCGGGCTTGACCTAAGGGGCCTCGCGCAGAGTCCGCTGCCGGGCCAGGACGGAAACGTTGAATACTTCCTGTGGATAAAACGCAGGATGAGCCAAGACTTGCCTAAGATCGAAGAGCGGGAGGCAGCGGCCGCTGCCTTGCTCGGACGAATCTGGCCGAACCACTAGAGAGCGGAACCTGATGAGCAGGCGTGTACTGGTCCTCGCCCATACCGGCCGCGAGGACTCACTGAAGGCCGCCTGGGAGGCGTGCGCCCTGCTGCATGCCTCGGGCATTGTGCCGGTCATGCAGGAGTCCGAACTCGGGGACATGGAGCGGTTCTTCGGACACCTGGCCCAGCCCGTGGAGATCCTCCACGACCACGTCCAGCTCCCGGACGTTGAACTTGTCATGGTCCTCGGGGGCGACGGCACCATCCTGCGCGCGGCCGAGCTTGTCCGTGAGGTGGACGTTCCGCTGCTCGGGGTGAACCTTGGCCATGTGGGCTTCCTCGCCGAAAGTGAGCGGGCGGACCTGGCCCAGACGGTGGAATGGATTGCCAGCCGTGAGTACACGGTGGAAGAGCGCATGACCATCGATGTCCAGGTCTGGGTGCGCGGCCAGAAGATCTGGCACACGTGGGCGCTGAATGAGGCCGCCATCGAGAAGGCCAACCGCGAACGCATGCTGGAGGTGGTCACCGAGGTGGATGAGCGTCCGCTGACGTCCTTCGGCTGCGACGGCATCGTGCTGGCCACGCCCACGGGTTCCACCGCGTACGGCTTTTCCGCCGGCGGCCCGGTGGTCTGGCCCGAGGTGGAGGCCCTGGTCATCGTCCCCATCAGCGCCCATGCCCTCTTCGCGAAACCCCTGGTGGTCTCGCCCCGCTCGCGGTTGGCGGTGGAAGTCCTGAACCGTACGGATGCCCTGGGCGTCCTCTGGTGTGACGGCAGGCGGTCAGTGGACCTGCCCCCGGGAGCCAGGGTGGAGGTCACGAAGTCCGCCACTCCGGTGCGGCTGGCGCGCACGCACCAGACGCCGTTTTCCGCGCGGCTGGTCCGGAAATTCCAGCTGCCCATTCACGGCTGGCGCGGCCCGGCCCCCAAGGCTGAGTCCGTTCACACCGGCCCCATCCCCATCATCCGGACGCCCCGCCCCATGCCCCCGCTCCAGGTACCGCAAGCGGGCCAGCCCGATGTCGAAACCGATCCGCCGACCGCAAAGTGAAGCCATGCTTGAAGAACTGAGAATCCGCGATCTGGGCGTCATTGCTGACGCAACGCTGCCGCTGGGGCCGGGCCTGAGCGTGGTGACCGGTGAGACGGGTGCGGGCAAGACCATGGTGGTCACCGCCGTCGGGCTCCTGCTGGGTGCCCGCTCCGACGCCGGGGCGGTGCGGAGCGGTGCCAAGAGTGCCACCGCCGAGGCAGTGCTCAAGCTCGACGCCGGCCATCCCGCCATAGCCAGGGCTTTGGAGGCGGGTGCCGAGACGGAGGAGTTCGACGGCGGCGCGGAGCTGATCCTTGCCCGTCGCCTTGGTTCCGACGGCCGCAGCCGTGCCTTCCTGGGCGGCAGGGCGGCGCCGGTGGGTGTCCTTGCCGAAATCGGCGAGACCCTGGTGGTGGTCCACGGCCAGTCGGACCAGATCCGGCTCAAGGGAGCCGCCGCCCAGCGAGGCGCCCTGGACAAGTTCGCCGGTGAATCGCTGGCCGGTCCGCTGGCCGCCTACCAGGACCTCTACAACCACTGGAAGTCCAGCCAGGCGGAGCTGGACAGCCTCCGCACTGCCGCCCGCGACAGGCTGCGTGAGGCCGAGTCCCTGGAGTCCGCCCTGGCTGAGATTGATGAGGTGGATCCGCAGCCGGGGGAGGACGAGCTGCTCAAGGCCGAGGCCGTAAAGCTCGCCAACGTGGAGGAGCTCCGCATCGCAGCGAGCACCGCCCACCAGGCACTTATCGCTGAGGACTTCGGCGAAGCGGGGGACGCCACCACCCTGGTTGATGCCGCCAAGCGGACGCTGGAGCATGTGGCAGAACACGACGCCGAGCTCGGCTCAGCGGCTGCGCGGCTGGCTGAGGTGGGCTTCCTGCTCAACGACATCGCCACGGAGCTGGCCAGCTACCAGGCTGGCCTGGACACGGAGGGGCCGGAACGGCTCGCGGAAATTGAGGACCGGCGGGCCGCCCTGGCCAAACTGGTCCGCAAATATGCACCGACCATTGACGAGGTGCTCGTCTGGGCGGAGAACGCCCGCGTCCGCTACGACGAACTGCAGGACGACTCAACCCGGATCGAAACCCTGGACGCCGAAGTGGTGAAGGCTGAGGCGGACCTGAAGAAGCAGGCCGCCGCAATCAGCAAGATCAGGGCCAAGGCCGCCAAGGACCTTTCGGCCCGGGTAAGCGCCGAGCTAAAGGCGCTGGCCATGGCCGATGCCACCCTCGTCATCACCATCGCCCCCGCCGGCCAGCTAACCCCATATGGCACGGACGAGATCAGCTTCCTGTTGCAGCCCCACTCCGGTGCGGCCGCCCGGCCGTTGGGCAAGGGCGCGTCCGGCGGTGAACTCTCGCGCGTCATGCTCGCCATTGAGGTGGTGCTGGCTGCCGTGGACCCCGTTCCCACTTTCGTCTTCGACGAGGTGGACGCCGGCGTGGGCGGACGTGCCGCCGTCGAGATCGGCCGCAGGCTGGCCATGCTGGCCCGCCACGTCCAGGTGCTGGTGGTCACGCACCTTCCGCAGGTGGCCGCCTTCGCGGACCAGCACATCACGGTCACCAAAACCTCCGTCCGGGGAGCCGACGGCAAAACAGCCACGGGGTTCACCTCAAGTGATGTCCGCCTCCTTGACGGTTCCGAACGGGTCCGTGAACTGGCGCGCATGCTGGCCGGCCAGGAGGATTCGGAGTCGGCGCAAGCCCACGCCCGGGAACTGCTGGACGACGCGAAACTGCTGCCGCAGCGGGCCTGAAACCCGGCCTTGCCGGGGTGCCGGCCACCGGTCACCCCTTGCTCCCGGGGCGGCCAGACCGGCAGACTTGGGCATTTGGGAAGCACTCCCAGCGATCCGTGGAAGGCTCAAATGATGATAGGCTCGAATTCCGTGGTGCAGCGATCAAATTCCCGTGTAAATTCCCGGTTCCCGGGCTCGTCCAAGACGACCAAACACATCTTCGTAACCGGTGGTGTGGCGTCCTCGCTCGGTAAGGGACTGACGGCATCAAGCCTCGGTCACCTGTTGCGTGCGCGTGGCCTGTCTGTAACTATGCAGAAGCTGGATCCCTACCTGAACGTGGATCCGGGCACCATGAACCCCTTCCAGCACGGCGAAGTCTTCGTCACCGACGACGGCGCCGA
The DNA here is from genome assembly GCF_009741265.1 of Pseudarthrobacter sp. GA104. Taxonomy (GTDB): domain Bacteria; phylum Actinomycetota; class Actinomycetes; order Actinomycetales; family Micrococcaceae; genus Arthrobacter. The sequence goes on along the minus strand of NZ_WOWL01000001.1, from coordinate 535,947 downwards.
AACGGACCTGGACATCGGACACTACGAGCGCTTCCTGGACGAAAACCTGGAAGGTTCGGCGAACGTAACCACGGGGCAGGTGTACTCCACGGTCATCGCCAAGGAACGCCGCGGCGAGTACCTCGGGGACACCGTCCAGGTCATCCCGCACATCACGGATGAGATCAAGCGCCGGATGCGCCTGCCCGCCGAGGGCAAGAACGCCCCGGACGTCATCATCACCGAAATCGGCGGCACGGTGGGGGACATCGAATCCCAGCCGTTCCTCGAATCGGCCCGCCAGGTGCGCCAGGACATCGGCCGCACCAACGTGTTCTTCCTCCACGTCTCGCTGGTCCCGTACATCGGGCCGTCCCAGGAGCTGAAGACCAAGCCCACCCAGCACTCCGTCGCAGCCCTGCGGTCCATCGGCATCCAGCCTGAGGCGATCGTTATCCGCTCGGACCGCGAGGTGCCCGACGCGATGCGGGAAAAGATCGGCCGGATGTGCGATGTCGACATCGACGCCGTGGTGAACGCCGCCGATGCCCCCAGCATCTACGACATCCCCAAGACCCTCCACACGCAGGGCCTGGACTCGTACATCGTGCGCGCCCTGGACCTGCCGTTCAAGGACGTGGACTGGACCAGCTGGGACAAGCTGCTCGAAGCCGTGCACAACCCCAAGCACGAGGTTGAGATCGCGCTGGTGGGCAAGTACATCGACCTGCCCGACGCCTACCTGTCAGTGACAGAGGCCCTGCGTGCCGGCGGCTTCGCCAACGACACCAAGGTCAAGATCCGCTGGGTCCCCTCGGACGAATGCGAAACCCGCGAGGGCGCTATTAAGGCGCTCGACGGCGTCGACGCCATTTGCGTTCCCGGCGGCTTCGGCATCCGCGGACTTGAAGGCAAGCTCGGCGCCCTGAAGTTCGCCCGCGAAACCAAGCTGCCCGTCCTGGGACTGTGCCTGGGCCTGCAGTGCATGGTGATCGAATACGCCCGCAACGTGGTGGGGCTGGAAGGTGCGTCTTCCAGCGAGTTCGAGCCTGATTCCAAGTACCCGGTCATCGCCACCATGGAAGAGCAGCTGGAGTTCGTCGAGGGTCGCGGCGACCTCGGCGGTACCATGCGCCTGGGCCTTTACGAAGCCAAGCTCGACGCCGGATCCGTCATCGCCGAAACCTACGGCAAGACCACCGTCAGCGAACGCCACCGCCACCGCTACGAGGTCAACAACAAGTACCGCGAGCAGATCGCGGCCGCGGGCCTGGTCTTCTCCGGCACGTCACCGGACGGCAAGCTCGTGGAGTTCGTCGAACTGCCCGCTGACGTCCACCCGTACTACGTGGCCACCCAGGCGCACCCCGAGCTGAGCTCGCGCCCCACCCGGCCGCACCCGCTGTTCGCCGGCCTGGTGAAGGCCGCGCTGGACCACCAGCGGGGCTCCGACACGGCCGCCACCGTGGGGGTCGGCGCTGTCGAGGCCGAGCATTCCGGTACGGTAGCCGCTAAGTAGTTCCAACAGAAAAAGGACGGCGCGATGCCCGGCACACCTGAAAACACCCCTGCTGCAAAGCAGGTTTCGGATGCACCGAGCCCGCGCCGTCTTTTGTCTACCGAGAAGGTCTACGAGGGCCGGATCTGGGACGTGGTCAGCGACAGTTTCCAGCTGCAGGAGACCGGTGAGGCCCTGACCCGCGACTACATCGACCACCCCGGGGCAGTCGCGGTCCTGCCCATGAACGCCGACGGCGAAATCCTCCTACTCAGGCAATACCGCCACCCGGTGGGCATGGACCTCTGGGAAATCCCGGCCGGCCTGCTGGATATCGAAGGGGAGGACTTCGTGGTCGGGGCCGCCCGCGAACTGGCCGAGGAAGCGGACCTTGCCGCGGGAACGTGGAACGTCCTGGCCGACTTCTTCAATTCCCCCGGGTCCTCCAGCGAGGCCATCAGGATCTACCTTGCCCGGGACCTCATCGACATACCCCACCACGAACGCCACGAGCGGACGGATGAGGAAGCCGAGATCGAGTTCCACTGGATCAGCCTGGACGACGCCGTGGCGTCGGTGCTGGCCGGCAGGCTCCACAACCCGTCCGCCGTCGTTGGAATCCTGGCAGCGGCCGCGGCCCGCGCCGGCGGGTATGAAGGCCTCCGTCCAGCGGATGCGCCGTGGCCGGCCCACCCCAGCCAGCGCTGATGGTCCCCACTTCCTCCGCCGGGCTGGCCCCCGCAGGGCCCGCCCCGGCAACGCCGGTCCAGGATTCCGTACCACCGCCTGCCCCGCCAACCGCCGTTGACCGCGGCATCACCGACTACCTCCAGCACATGGGTGTGGAGCGCGGACTCGCGGCCAACACCCTGGCTGCCTACCGGCGGGATCTTGCCCGCTACTCCCGTTACCTTTCCGCCGCCGGCTGCCGCCGCCCGGAGGAGGTCACCCGGCGCCACGTGACGGGATTCGTCCAGGCCCTTTCTGACGGTTCCGACGGCGGCACCGCCCTGGGAGTGCGGTCCGCGGCCAGGACCGTGGTGGCAGTGCGAGGGCTCCACAAGTTCTGGGCCCTGGAGGGGCATACCCCCTCCGACCCTGCCAGTGAGGTCCACCCGCCGATGCCCGGGAAACGGCTGCCCAAGGCCATCAGCGTCGACGAGGTGACCAGGATCCTTGAGGCGGCGGGAACGGACACGGCAACGGGGCTGCGCGACCGGGCCCTCCTTGAGTTCCTGTATTCCACCGGGGCGCGGATCAGTGAGGCCGTGGGCCTGGACGTTGACGACATTTCCTTGGCGGAGGCCGAATCGGGCCCGGCCATCGTGCGGCTCTTCGGCAAGGGGTCCAAGGAACGGCTGGTACCCCTCGGCTCGTACGGCGCCCGGGCACTGGACGCCTACCTGGTGCGCGGACGTCCCCTGCTGGCGGCCAAGGGAAAGGGCACGCCCGCACTGTTCCTGAACGCCCGCGGCGGCCGCATCAGCCGCCAGAGTGCCTGGACCATCCTCAAGGCAGCAGCCGAAAAGGCGAACATCACCAAGGACGTCTCCCCGCACACCCTCCGGCACTCCTTCGCCACCCACCTGCTCGAAGGCGGCGCCGACGTCCGCGTGGTCCAGGAACTCCTGGGCCATGCCTCGGTGACCACCACCCAGGTGTATACCCTTGTCACTGCCGATACCCTGCGGGAGATCTACGCTGCCGCGCACCCCCGGGCGCTGGGCTGAGCATGGCGGCCGCTGCAGTGGCACTGTGTTTCCTGCTCCAAGAGGTGGACGGCGTTTCCCAGGTCCTGCTGGGGCTGAAGAAGACCGGCTTCGGGCGCGGAAAGATTGTCGGCATCGGCGGGCACGTCGAAGTGGGGGAGACCGAAGCGGAAGCAGTGATCCGCGAGGTGCGGGAGGAAACCGACGTCGGGCTCCGGCACGAGGACCTTCGGGATGCCGGGGTGGTGCGCTTCGTGTTCCCTGCCAAGCCGGAGTGGGACATGGACACCCGTCTGTTCACCGCTGTCCGCTGGGAAGGCGAACCCACCGAAAGCACCGAGATCGCTCCCGCCTGGTTCGATACCGCCGCGCTGCCCGTTGACCGGATGTGGCAGGATGCGGACCACTGGCTGCCGGTGGTGCTGGAGGGAGGCAGCGTCAACATCGTGGTGACCATGGACAACGACAACGAGGCCGTCGCCTCCTCGGAAAGCCTGCTGCCTTAAGCCGTTAGACGCCGACGGCGGGCCGGGCACCGCAGCGCCCTCCCGCCGTCGTCGTGGTTTCCGCAGCAGCGGCGCCTACGGCAGGTGCCGCTCCTCGGGGCCGTTGTACTCGCTCAGCGGCCGGATCAGCGAGTTGGAGTCCAACTGCTCCATGATGTGCGCCGTCCAGCCCGTGATGCGGCTGGCAACGAACAGGGGAGTGAACGTTGCGGTGTCGAAGCCCATCAGGTGGTAGGTGGGCCCTGCCGGGTAGTCGAGGTTGGGCTTGATGGCCTTGGCTTCGTCCATGGCGGTTTCAAGCCCCTGGTACAGGCCCAGGATCTCGGGCCGCCCGTAGTGGGCGATCATCTTATCCAGCGCAGCCTTCATGGTGGGCACCCTGGAGTCGCCGTGCTTGTACACGCGGTGGCCGAAGCCCATCACTTTCCTCTTCTGGGCGAGCGCATTCTCCATCCACGCCTTGGCCCGGGCTGCTGCCTCCTCAAGGGACTCCTCGGGCCGGATCCCGATCTCGTCGAAGGTATGCATGACGGCCTCGTTGGCTCCGCCGTGCAGTGGTCCCTTCAGCGCACCGATGGCTCCGGTGACCGCCGAGTGCAGGTCCGAGAGGGTGGACGTGATGACCCGTGCCGTGAACGTCGAGGCGTTAAAGCTGTGCTCGGCGTACAGGATCATGGAAACGTTGAAGGCCTCCACCACCTCCGGTACCTGCTCCTCGCCAAACGCCATCCAGAGGAAATTGGCCGAGTAGCCAAGGTCGTCGCGGGGTTCCACCACGGACTGCCCGTGCCTGCGGCGCTGGTCGTACGCCACCACGGCCGGCATGGCGGCGAAGAGGTCCACCGCTTTGGCCATGTTGGCCTCCCGCGACGAGTCTTCCGCCAGCGGATGCCTGGCCCCCATCACCGACGCGGCTGTCCGGCAGACATCCATGGGGTGCGAGCTGGTGGGCAGGGTATCGACCACCTGCTTGACCACCGGGTCCAGGGCGCGCCCGGCCCGCTCCCGGGCAGTGAATTCAGCTAGCTGGTCCTGGCTGGGCAGTTCCCCGTTCCAGAGCAGGTACGCAACTTCCTCGAAGCTGCACCGGGAGGCGAGCTCCTGGACCGGGTAGCCGCGGTACAGCAGTGAGTTGGTGTCCGGGTTGACCTTCGAAACGGATGTGTAATCCACTACGACGCCGGCGAGACCTTTTTTGATGTCCTGTTCAGCCATGCTGAAACTCCCTTGTTCCTGTCGCCTTTCGGATGCCGGCCGCGGCCGGCGGTGGTGGTTTTTAGTGCTTCCCGGGGACCTGGAAATTGAAGACCCCGGTGTCGAAGCGGTTGTAGGCCTCGTAGTCAACGAGGTCGTACAGCCGCGCACGGGTCAGCATGCTGCCCACCTGTGCCTCCTGTGTTCCCTCAGCCTTAATCGAGTCCAGCGTACGCTCAGCAGCGCCCATGGCACTACGGAGCAGGGTCACCGGATAAATCACCATGTTCACGCCCACCCCGGCGAGCTGGTCCACGGTGAAGAGTTCGCTCTTTCCGAACTCCGTCATGTTCGCCAGGATTGGCACGTCCACGGCGTCGCGGATGGCCTGGAACTCGTCCAGGGTGGCCATCGCTTCGGGGAAAATGGCGTCCGCACCGGCATCCACGAGGGCGCGGGCCCGGTCCTGGGCCGCTGCGAGTCCGTCGGTGGCGCGGATGTCGGTGCGGGCCATGATGAGGAAGTTCGGGTCGCGGCGTGCATCGGCCGCGGCGCGGATGCGCTTGGTGGCAGTCTCAAGGTCCACCACGTTCTTGCCGTCGAGGTGGCCGCAGCGCTTGGGGTTGAACTGGTCCTCGATGTGCAGCCCGGCCAGCCCGGCATTCTCGATTTCCTGGACGGTGCGGGCCACGTTCATGGGTTCACCGAAGCCGGTGTCCGCATCCACGATGGCGGGCAGGTCCGTCATGCGGGCGATCTGTCCGGCGCGGGTGGCGACTTCGGTGAGGGTGGTCAGGCCGATGTCCGGCAGGCCGAGGTCGTTGGCCAGCACGGCGCCGGAGATGTAGACGCCGGCGAAGCCCTTCTCCTCGATCAGCCGTGCCGAGAGCGGGTTGAAGGCGCCCGGGAACTGCTGGATGGTCCCGGAGGCCAGGAGTTCCCGGAACCGGATCCGCTTCTGCTCCGGAGTGGTCTTGGAGTACAGCATCAGAACAGGCCCTTCGGTGCCGCGCCCAGGTCGATGACCCCCGGCGCCGCAGTGATGTTCAGTTGGTCCAGTTCGCCGGCGGCGAGTTCCGGGAGGCGTTCGACGGCGGCGAGGAACCTTTCGATTTCCGCTTCCTCCACCAGTCCGGCGGCGAGGGTGCGGAACTTGTTGACGTACTGCTCCCGGCCGAAGGGGCGCGCGCCGAGCGGATGGGCGTCGGCCACGGCGATCTCGTCCGTGATGACTGTGCCGTCCGCCAGGATGATCTCCACGGAACCGCCGAAGGCCTTCTCGGCAATGTCCAGCGAATGGTAGCGCCGCGTCCACTCAGGATCTTCCTCTGTGCTCACCTTCTGCCACAGGTCCACCGTGTCCGGGCGTGCGGCGCGTTCGGGGGCGTAGGAGTCCACGTGGTGCCACGCGCCGTCCTGCAGTGCCACCGTGAAAATGTAGGGGATGGAGTGGTCCAGGGTTTCCCGGCTGGCCTTGGGATCGTACTTCTGCGGATCGTTGGCGCCGGAGCCGATCACATAGTGCGTGTGGTGGCTCGTTTTGATCAGCACGGACTTCACGTTCGCGGGGTCGGTGGCCTCGGGGTGCTCACGGTTCAGCTTCCGCGCGAGGTCGATCCAGGCCTGGGCCTGGTACTCGGCGGAATGTTCCTTGGTGTACGTGTCCAGGATCGCGCGCTTGGCCTCCCCGGCTTCCGGCAGCGGGACCATGTAGGAAGCGTCCGGGCCGTCCAGCATCCAGGCGATCACCCCGTCCTCGCCTTCATAGATCGGCACGGGCGAGGTCTGGCCCCGCATGGCACGGTCCGCGGCCTCCACGGCCATCTTCCCTGCGAACGCCGGAGCGTGCGCCTTCCAGGTGGAGATTTCGCCCTTGCGCGACTGCCGCGTGGCGGTGGTGGTGTGCAGTGCCTGTCCCACGGACTGGAAGATGGTCTCGACGTCGAGCCCCAGGAGCGTGCCGATGCCCGCCGCAGCCGACGGGCCGAGATGGGCCACGTGGTCGATCTTGTGCTTGTGCAGGCAGATGGCCTTGACCAGGTTCACCTGGATCTCGTACCCGGTGGCGATGCCCCTCACCAGGTCGTGTCCGCTGGCCCCGGTGTGCTGGGCAACCGCAAGGATCGGCGGGATGTTGTCGCCAGGGTGCGAATAGTCGGCCGCCAGGAAGGTGTCGTGGTAGTCCAGTTCGCGCACCGCCACCCCGTTGGCCCATGCCGCCCATTCGGGGGAAACGCGCTCGCCGATACCGAAGACCTTGGCCCCCTGGCCCCCGGTGCTGGGAGCATGCGCCAGCGACTGGGCCCGGGCCGCCACGATGGGGCTGCGGTTCAAGGACGCGATGGCAACCGAAGCGTTGTCGATCACCCGGTTGATCACCATGTCTGTGACCTCGTCAGTGACCGGGACGGGATCGGTGGCTACCTTGGCGATCTTGTAGGCGAGCTGCTCCTCGCGGGGCAGGTTTTCCTCGCTCTTGTAAACGCGGACGTGGTGTTCCTTAACCATGGTGCTCCTTGTCGTGGGGCGTGTGCGTGTTTTTGACGTGTGAAAGGCTTCTGTGCAGGTGGAGCGTGGTGGCTGCCTCGGCCAGCCGGGGGTTTCCGGCGGCGATGGCCTCGGCGATGGCCGCGTGCTCGGCTGCAGCGGCAGTGAGCCGGTGCGCGTCGTCGGCGGCAAGCCTGCGGACCCGGACCAGGTGCACACGCAGGCCGCGCATGGCCTGGGCCAGGTAGGAGTTGGAAGCAGCAGCATCGATGGCCGCATCGAGGCGCCCCGCGAGCTCGTAATAAGCGTGCCGGCCCGGGTCGCTGCCATCGATGAGGGCGGGCGCTTCGAGGAATTCCTTCTGCAACTGCACGAACACGGCAGAGTCGCCGCGTTCGGCTGCGAGCGCTGCTGCTTTGCACTCCAGGGTTTCGCGGAGCTCGAAAAGTTCGTCGATGTCGTCGAGTGAAACGTCGGTGACGACGACGCCGCGGCTGCCGGCCGTCGTCGTCAGCCCTTCCGCCGTGAGACGGCTCAGCGCCTCCCGGAGGGGCGTGCGCGAGACGCCTAGGCGTTCCGACTGTTCCACCTCTGCCAGCACCGTGCCCGGCAGGAGGCGCCACTCGGTGATGTCATCGCGCAGCGCTTCGTAGGCCCTGTCGCTGGCGCGCATCGTTGCCTCCTTCGGTGGTTTGACCTTTCCAGTGTATACAGAACCCGGACAAAAACCAGCCCCTGGACGCAACTGTGGCAGAAATTCGCCACGCATGTATACATTGCTCTTGTTTTCCCTCCGACGGCCGGGCTAGCATGGCGTCATCACAATGTCGTGGACGGGATGCGCTTCATGGTTACCAACAGCTATCGGGACACGTACGAACACAGCCTCAGGGAGCCGGGGGAGTTTTGGCTCAGCGCGGCCGCAAGGGTCTCCTGGTCAACGCAGCCCCGGCGCGCCCTGGACTCCAGTAAAGCGCCGCTGTACGGCTGGTTTCCCGACGGTGTCCTCAATACCTCCTACAACGCCCTGGACCGCCATGTGGAGGCCGGCCGGGGGGACCAGGATGCCCTGATCTTCGATTCGGCCATGCTCGGCATCCAGCGCCGGTTCAGCTATGCGGAACTCACCGGCCTCGTGGCGCGCTTTGCCGGGGCCCTCCGCAACCGCGGCGTGGGCAAGGGCGACCGCGTGGTGATCTACATGCCGATGATTCCCGAGGCCGCCATTGCCATGCTTGCAACTGCACGGCTTGGGGCAGTGCATTCAGTGGTGTTTGGCGGATTCGCCCCAAAGGAGCTTGCGTCCCGCATTCGGGACGCCGCCCCCGCCCTCGTGGTCACTGCCTCGGGCGGAATCGAACCGTCGCGCCGCATTGAATACCTCCCCGCCGTCGCGGACGCCCTCGCCCTGGCCGGCGTGCCGGATCTCCCCGTTATTGTCACGGCACGGGAAGGTTTCGCCGCCACGGCAGCGGAGCACGGCTGGCTGGACTGGGATGCTGAAATGGCCGCCGCCGAACCGGCCGGGCCGGTGGATGTCGCTGCTACGGATCCGCTGTACATCCTGTACACCTCGGGTACTACCGGGACGCCCAAAGGCGTGGTCCGGGACAACGGCGGACACGCCGTCGCCCTCAGTTGGACGCTGGACAACATCTACGGCATCGGTCCGGGGGACGTCATGTGGACCGCCTCGGATGTCGGCTGGGTAGTGGGGCACTCCTATATCGTCTACGGCCCTCTGCTGGCCGGCGCCACAACGGTCCTCTACGAGGGAAAACCGGTTGGAACCCCGGATGCCGGCGCTTTCTGGCGCGTGGTCCAGGACCACGGCGTCAACGTCCTGTTCACGGCGCCCACGGCACTGCGGGCCATCCGGAAGGCGGACCCGGAAGCAACCCTGCTGGGCGCCTACGACATTTCCAGCCTGCGTACCCTCTTCACGGCAGGGGAGCGGCTGGACACGGATACGTTCCACTGGGCCTCGCGGACGGTGCGTGTTCCCGTGGTGGACCACTGGTGGCAGACGGAGACGGGCTGGGCGATCTGCGCCAATCCCCGGGGACTGGAAGAGCTGCCGATCAAACCGGGTTCGCCCAGCGTTCCCATGCCGGGGTTCAAACTCCGCATCGTGGACGGACTCGGGGAGGACTTGGGGCCCGGAAGCGAAGGCAACATTGTGCTGGACCTGCCGCTGCCGCCCGGGACGCTGGCAACGCTCTGGGGCGACGACGAACGCTACATCTCCTCCTACCTGCAGGCTTTCGAAGGCTGCTACGCCACCGGGGACTCCGGCTACCGGGACGGGGACGGCTACGTGTTCGTCATGGGGCGGACCGACGACATCATCAACGTTGCGGGGCACAGGCTGTCCACGGGCGCCATGGAACAGGTCATTGGGCAGCACCCGGCCGTGGCCGAGTGCGCGGTGATCGGCCTGGCGGATCCGCTGAAGGGCCAGCGTCCCAGCGGCTATGTTGTGCTCAAGTCCGGGGTCGACGTGCCGCAGGACGTCCTGGAAAAGGACCTGGTGGCGCTGGTGCGCCGGGATATCGGGGCCGTGGCAGACTTCAAGCACGTGACTGTGGTGGATGCCCTGCCCAAGACCCGGTCAGGAAAGATCCTCCGCAAGACCATGCGCCAGATTGCCGACGGCGGGGAATACACGGTGCCGTCCACCATCGAGGACGCCGGGGTGATAGACCAGCTCATCGGGATCCTCCGCCCCACGGCAGGGTGAGATCCCGGCGCAGTTCAGCGCCCGCTCCAGCGGTACTCGTTCTCCGGCCTGCCCGGGGTGCCGTAGCGGGCAGTCCTGGAGACCGTACCTGCATCGGCCAAATACTCCAGGTAGCGCCGCGCAGTGACACGGGACATGCCGAGGGCGTCCATGACTTCCGTGGCCGAGACGGCATCGCGCTGCTGCTTGACGAAGTCCTGCACTGAGCCCAGCGTGGAAACCGAGAGGCCCTTGGGCAGGGGGAGTTCCGACGGTGCCCGCAGGCTGGCGAAAGCCTGGTCCACTTCGCTTTGGGACGCGCCGGTTTTCCCGGATCCCGCGTCATGGCCTGCGAGCTGCTGCCGGAACTGCCGGTAGCTCTCCAGCTTGTCGGCGAAAGTCGCGAAGGTGAACGGCTTGATCAGGTACTGGACCACCCCAATGGCCACCGCGCTCCGGACGATCGCCAGTTCCCGCACTGCCGTGATGGCGATGATGTCCGCCAGGATGCCGGCCGCCCGCATGCGCCGCGCAATGTCCAGCCCGTGGAGGTCCGGGAGGTTCATGTCCAGGAGGACCAGCTCCACCGGGTTGCCTGCGGCGGAAAATTCGCCGAGCAGGCGGAGGGCAGACTGGCCGTCAGGAGCGCTTCCGGCCAGTTCAAAGCCCGGCAACCGCCCGATGTAGGCCGCGTGTGCGGCTGATGCGATGGCCTCGTCCTCAACGATGAGGACCCGGATGTTGCTCACGGTGTGTGCTCCTTCTGCGGGGACACCGCGGCGGGAAGAAATACTTCGAACTTCGCTCCGCGCCGTCCGTTGATGGTCAGCGTACCGCCCAGGCGGTGTACTGCCTGCCGGACCAGCGCCAGCCCGATGCCCCGTCCGCCGGGTCCGGAAGGCTTGGTGCTGAAGCCGTGCCGGAAGATGTTGTCCGCTGCCTGGGAGTCCAGCACGGCGCCGGAATCGTGGACGGCGATGTCCAGCCCTTCCTCGTCCGACTCCACTGTCAGCTGCACCCGCCGCGGCGGAGGAGCGTCTGCTGCCGCGTCAATCGCGTTGTCCAGCAGGTTTCCCAGGATGGTGACCAGGTCCTGCACCGCAACTCCCGCCACACTACCGGAACCCAGCGTGGCAACGTCCAGCTGGACGCCGCGTTCGTGGGCTTCAGCCACCTTGCCCATGACCAGGGCACCCAGCACGGGCTCATCCACCGAGCTGACCATGTCGTCGGTCAGCTGCTGGCTCAGTTCCAGGTCCCGGGTGGCAAAGTCCAGGGCTTCCTGGGTCCGGCCCAGTTCCAGGAGCGAGACCATCGTGTGGAGCCTGTTGGCGTGCTCGTGGGTCTGGGCCCGGAGCGCTCCGGAGAGGGTACGCATGGTTTCAAGCTCGTTGCCCAGCGCCTCAATCTCGGTCCGGTCCCGCAGCGTGGCCACCGTGCCGTAGACGGCTGACCTGCCGCGGTTCCCCGGAACCCCGGGCGCCTTGGCCGGTCCCTGGTTGACCACCAGGACCCGCGAGCCGGTAAGGACAATTTCGTCCTTGGCAGTCCGCCCCGACTCGAACAGCTCCCGGAGCTCCTCCTCGAGCGGCAGCTCCGCCAGTGTCGGCGGCCGGGTGGGGTCCTTGCTGCCGGACCCCTCAAGGCCCAGCAGTTCGGCCGCGTGGTCGTTGTACATCACCACGCGGCCCTTGGCATCGATGAGGATCAGCCCTTCCCGGACCGAGTGCAGGACGGACTCGTAGTATGCGAACAACTGCGAGAGCTGTTCCGGCCCCCAGCCGCGGGTGACCCGGCGAAGATACCGGCCCAGCAGCCAGGAGGCCAGCGAGCCTCCCAGCAGCAGGGCAAGGCCAATCGCCAGCAGGGCAGGCAGGCGTCCCGCGAACGCAACATCCACCGTGCGCACCGTGACACCCGCCGCCACCAGCGCCTTCACATTGCCGGCCTCATCCTTGACCGGGACAATCGTCCGCACTGACGGGCCCAGCGTCCCCGCCGTCACTTCCGTGTACTGCTCACCCCGCAAGGCGGCGTCGATCGAGCCGATGTAAGGCCGGCCGATTTCCTCCTCCCGCGGGTGCGTCCAGCGGGTCCGGTCGGGAGCCATGATGGTCACGAAGTCGACGTCGGCAGCGGACATAACGTCGCTGGCGTAGGGCTGCAGGACGGCTGAGGGGTCCGGGCCGGCAGCTGCCTCCAGCACCAGCGGGCTGGCTGCGATCGAAGCGGCGATCCCCGCCATGCGCATTCCGGCCTCGTCATAGGCGCGGTCACGGGCGTCAACGTAGGTGGCTGAACCAACGATGGCGATGAACACCACCACAATCAGCAGGTTCGCCACGAAGAGCCGGCGGGCGATACTCCAGGGGTGGATCATCCGTACCTCCCACGCACCTTCCACGACCAATATGAACGCAACGGTGAGCTGGGTCACGGCGTACCCAATGATGGATATCACACCGGAGGACGTGTTGAGCCCAGATACTGTGCCGCAGCGTCTATCAGATTATCCATACAAGGAGACACATCATGGCTTCTCAACGAGGAGAGTCGCTTGACACCGTGAAGACGCGGCGCAAGGGCATCGACAAATCGCACTACCTGTACATCGCCGTCATCGCCGCCGTGATCCTCGGCGCCGTGGTGGGCCTGATGTTCCCGGAGGTCGGCAAGTCCCTCAAGCCGCTCGGCGACGGGTTCATCAAACTCATTAAGATGATGATCGCCCCGGTCATCTTCTGCACCATCGTCCTTGGCATCGGCTCGATCGCGAAGGCTGCCACGGTGGGCAAGGTAGGCGGCCTGGCGCTGGGCTACTTCATCCTGATGTCCACGTTCGCGCTCGCCATCGGCCTGGTGGTGGGCAACCTGATCCACCCGGGTGAGGGCCTGAAGCTGGCCCCCTATGACCCTAACAAGAAGGCGGAAGTAGACAGCACCGTTGCTTTCCTCCTTGGCATCATTCCGGGAGATATTCCGGTCCTGCCCACCCTCTTTGCCGCCATCCTCGTAGGCTTCGCCCTCCAGAAGATGGGCCCGCAGGGCGCTCCCATCCTCAAGGCCATCGGCCACGGCCAGGTCCTCGTGTTCCGCATCCTGATCATGATCATGTGGCTCGCCCCCGTGGGTGCCTTCGGTGCCATCGCCGCCGTCGTGGGAGCCACCGGATTCCAGGCCATCGTCAGCATGTTCACCCTGATGGCTGCCTTCTACATCACCTGCGCACTGTTCATCGTGATCATCCTGGGCGGCCTGCTCAAGGTTGTCACCGGCGTCAACATCTTCAAGCTGATGAAGTACCTGGGCCGCGAATACCTGCTCATCTTCTCCACGTCCTCCTCTGAAGCTGCCCTGCCCCGCCTGATCGCCAAGATGGAACACCTCGGTGTCTCCAAGCCCGTTGTTGGCGTCACGGTGCCCACCGGCTACTCGTTCAACCTTGACGGCACGGCCATCTACCTGACCATGGCCTCCCTGTTCGTTGCCAACGCCATGGGCACGCCGCTGGACCTGGGCGCCCAGATCTCCCTGCTGATCTTCATGATCATTGCCTCCAAGGGTGCAGCCGGTGTCACCGGTGCCGGCCTCGCCACGCTGGCTGCCGGCCTCCAGGCCCACAAGCCCGAGCTGCTGGGCGGCGTAGGCATGATCGTGGGCATCGACCGGTTCATGTCCGAGGCCCGCGCCCTGACCAACTTCACCGGCAACGCCGTAGCCACCGTCCTGATTGGCACGTGGGTCAAGGAGATCGACGGCGTACAGGTCAACAGCGTCCTCTCCGGCGAGGAACCCTTCGACGAAGCAACCATGCTGGCCCACCACCACGGTGAAGCCGCTCCGGAGCAGGCTGAAGCCCGCCCGGTTCCGGCCAACGCCTGACCACTCCGGCCAACAGGCAACCGCCCCCGCAGCAAGCGCTGCGGGGGCGGTTCCTTGTCTGCGGAGCGGTAACCTTCGACCTCAGCTAGAGGGTCAAGGCTCAACATGGGCCGAAAGTCAAGTTCCCTCGAATGCCGTGTCGGTCGCTGTAACCTTGGGAAGAAGAAGGAACGGCGCTGGCAATCAGCGGCAGGAAATCACCGTCATCGAAAGTGTGGATAGATACGTGAGCAGCGAACAGGGTTCGGCAACTCTGGAGGGCACGGAATTTGACCTGGACAACGCGGTGATGGGGCCCACCGGGCGCCCATACCGCGAGTTTCCGGAACCCGCGCCGCTGTCCTCCCACGGTCCGGCACGGGTCATCGCCATGGTGAACCAGAAGGGCGGCGTCGGCAAGACCACCTCAACGATCAACCTCGCCGCGGCGCTGGCGGAATACGGCCGCCGCGTCCTCCTGGTCGACTTCGATCCCCAGGGTGCGCTTTCGGCGGGCCTCGGCGTGAATCCACACGAGCTGGACCTCACTGTCTACAACGTGCTGATGGACCGCAAAGTGGACATCCGCGACGCCATCCACCAGACCGGCGTTGAGAACGTCGACCTGCTGCCGGCCAACATCGACCTCTCCGCCGCCGAAGTCCAGCTCGTCAATGAAGTTGCGCGCGAGCAGGTCCTGGACCGGGCCCTCAAGAAAGTCGAGGACGACTACGACGTCGTCCTCATCGACTGCCAGCCCTCCCTCGGGCTCCTGACCGTCAACGCGCTCACCGCGGCGCACGGCGTCATCATTCCGCTGATCTGCGAGTTCTTCGCCCTCCGCGCCGTGGCGCTGCTGGTGGAAACCATCGACAAGGTGCAGGACCGCCTCAACCCGCGCCTGCAGGTGGATGGCGTCCTTGCCACCATGTACGACGCACGGACGCTGCACAGCCGCGAGGTCATCACCCGGCTGGTGGAGGCCTTCGGCGACAAGGTCTTCGAGACCGTCATCAAGCGCTCCATCAAGTTCGCGGACGCCACCGTGGCCGCCGAGCCGATCACGAGCTACGCCGGCAACCACGTGGGCGCCGACGCCTACCGCCGCCTGGCCAAAGAGCTGATCTCGCGCGGCGGCGCACCCTAGCCACGCCGTGGCCGAAACCAAGCCCGGCTTCGAGGTGCGGCTGGCCAACTTCACGGGTCCGTTCGACCTCCTGCTGGGGCTGATCGCCAAGCACCAGTTGGACATCACCGAGGTGGCCATCGCCACGGTGACCGACGAATTCATCAAGTACATCCGGAAGCTGCAGGAACTGGGCGAGGACTGGGCCCTTGACGAAGCCAGTGAATTCCTGGTGATCGCCGCGACACTGCTGGACATCAAGGCTGCCAGGCTCCTTCCCGCCGGGGAAGTGGAAGACGATGAGGACATGGCCCTGCTCGAAGCCAGGGACCTGCTCTTCGCCCGGCTGCTCCAGTACAAGGCCTTTAAGCATGTGGCCGGGCTCCTGGGCGCAACCCTGCACCAGGAAGCACGGCGTTTTCCCCGGCAGGTTGCGCTGGAGGAACACTTCGCGGCGATGCTCCCTGAACTCGTCTGGAAGCACACGCCCGAACAGTTCGCAGCCATGGCCGAAGCGGCGCTGCAACCCAAGGCGCCCAAACCCACGGAGGTCGGGCTGGCCCACCTCCACGGCGGCAATGTCAGCGTCAAGGAGCAGGCAGAGATCGTGGGGTTGCGGCTCCAGCAGGAATCGCCGCTGACTTTCCGGGCCATCATTGCGGACGCCGACTCCACCCTGGTGGTGGTGGCCAGGTTCCTGGCGCTGCTGGAGCTATTCCGGGACAAGGCAGTCTCCTTCGACCAGCTTTCGCCGCTGGCCGACCTTGCCGTCCACTGGACAGCCGGCGGCCGGCAGTGGTCGGCGGAGAACCTGAGCGAAGAATTCGAGGAGCAGCTGTGACCAAGGAAGCTACCGAAGCCATGCGCCAAGGGGAGGTGGACCTCGAAAGCCTTCCCGGCGGGGCCAAGGCTGCCATCGAGGCCGTGCTGATGGTCATCGACCAGCCGGCAACAGAGGAAGAACTGGCTGCCGGGCTTGGGCTGACCGTTGAAACGGTCAGCACCCTGCTGGCCGAACTTCAGCGCGAGTATACCGGCTATACTGTTAAAGCCCCGGATATGGAACAAGCCAGCGCCGCTGGTTTCGGCTCCAGCCCCCGGGGTTTTGAATTGCGGAACATCGCCGGTGGCTGGCGGATCTATTCCCGCGCGGAATTCGCCGACATTGTCGGCAAGTACGTGCTGGAAGGGCAAACGGCCAGGCTCACCCAGGCGGCCTTGGAAACGCTGGCGGTCATCGCGTACCGGCAGCCTGTCTCCAGGGCAAGGGTGTCCGCAATTCGGGGCGTCAATGTTGACTCTGTGGTCAGGACACTCGCCCAGCGCGGGTTGATCGAGGATTCGGGAACGGACCCGGAGTCCGGGGCCATCCTCTACCGGACCACATCGTATTTCCTGGAGCGGATGGGAATCGGCTCGGTGGCCGAGCTGCCGCAGCTGTCTCCACACCTTCCAGGGTTGGACGGCATCGCGGAGTACTACGACGCCGACGGGATCTAGGCGGGTTCGCCCGGCCTGGGCAAAGAGTATTTATCAGGGCAGACTATTTCTGCACGGCTGGTTAAGGTTGTCTGTGGACACCTTTCCGGCCAAACAATTGAAGGACGGGTCATGACACAGGCGGGACGCCAGGGTTCACCACGTAACAGTTCGGGACGCAACGGTTCGGAACGAAACAGAACACAGCGCAACACCTCCCAGGGTGGGAGTTCAGCGGGCGGGTTCCGCAGCGGTGCCCCCAAGCGGGGCGGCGGGTTCGGCAGCGACCGCCCGCAACGCGCACCCAAGCCGCGCGAGGAGCGCTTCATCGATCCGGATTTGGCTTCGGACGGCCCGCAGCAGGGCCGCGGCGCGGTTGATCCAAAGGCGGCCAGGCCGTCCTCCCGGAAGCCTGCAGCCCGCAAACCCGGGGCCAAGAAAGCACCGGGCACTCCCGGCGCCCTCAAGCCGAAGCCACGCACCGGCGCCCCGGGCGCCGCGGCCTCCCGCGCGTTCGGCAGTGAACGCTTCGGCCAGAACCTGGGGCCGGTGCGCAGGCCGTCCCGCAAGAAGGGCCCGCGGGGCGATGTTCCCCAGTCGGAGCTTCACGACGCCGACGGCGTGCGCCTGCAGAAGGTCATGGCCTCGGCCGGGGTTGCCTCCCGCCGCGTCTGCGAAGAGATGATCGCCGAGGGCCGTGTGGAAGTGGACGGCCAGGTGGTCACCGAACTCGGCGTCCGCGTCGACCCCAAGACCGCCGTCATCCACGTGGACGGGCTGCGGATCCAGCTGGATGAGGACCTGGTGTACATGGTGTTCAACAAGCCCAAGGGCGTTGTTTCCACCATGGAGGACCCCGAGGGGCGTCCTTGCATCAGCGACTTCCTCAAGAACAGCAAGAACAAGGGCGAACGCCTGTTCCACGTTGGCCGCCTCGACGTCGCCACCGAAGGCCTGCTCCTGCTGACGAACGACGGCGAACTCGCCAACCGCCTGACGCACCCTTCCTACGAGGTTCCCAAGACCTACCTCGTGCAGGTCCGCGGTCCCTTCCCGCAGGGGATTGGCGCGCAGCTCAAGGAGGGTGTGGAACTCGAGGACGGCTTTGCGTCCGTGGACTCCTTCCGGCTTGTCGACTCCACTCCGGGCCACGTCCTGATCGAGGTAGTGCTGCACTCCGGCAAGAACCGCATTGTCCGCCGCCTGTTCGACGCCGTCGGCTTCCCGGTCCTGCGGCTGGTCCGCGTGAAGGTGGGCCCCATCGGCCTGGGAGACCAGCGACAGGGCAGCATCCGCAACCTCGGCAAGCAGGAAGTCGGCCACCTGCTGGCATCCGTAGGGCTCTGAGGCATGTCCGCTTTCCACAGCCAGGGCCGCGGGCACCTGGACGGTCCGGTCGTGGTCCTTGGCACCGGACTGCTGGGCACCAGCATCGGGCTGGGGCTGCGCGGGCGCGGCGTGCCCGTGTTCTTGTCCGACCCCTCGCCCACCAACCAGGCGGTCGCCGTGGATATCGGAGCGGGCCGGCCACTGGCTGAGCTGGATGGCAGGGTTCCGCAGCTCGTGGTGGTTGCCGCTCCGCCGGACGTCACGGCCGATGTCGTGGCAGCAGCCCTGTCCGAGTACCCTGACTCGGTTGTGGTGGACATCGCCAGCGTGAAGGCTGAGATCCTGGGCCAGCTGCGCCGCCGCGGCGTTGACCTCTCCCGCTACGTGGGAACCCATCCCATGGCCGGACGGGAAAAATCAGGTCCCGTAGCTGCGCGCGGCGAGCTGTTTACCTCGATGCCGTGGGTGGTGTGTCCGTCGGAGGAGACCTCCGCCGCCGCCCTCCAGACGGCCCGGTCCCTGGCCGCAGACCTGGGCGCCGTCGTCTCCCAGTTCACGGCCGACGAACATGACGAAGCCGTGGCCCTGGTCTCGCACCTGCCCCAGGTGATGTCGTCGCTGGTGGCGAGCCGGTTGCAGGGGACACCCCTGCACGCGCTGTCCCTGGCCGGGAACGGCCTGCGCGACGTCACCCGCATTGCTGCCAGCGATCCCGCCCTCTGGGTCCAGATCCTTGGCGGCAACGCGGCGAAGGTGGTGGACATCCTGTACGGCGTCCGGGATGACCTCAACCGGCTGATTGGCACCTTGGAAGAGCCCACAGCGCCTGGGGCGAGGCTGGACCTCGCCCAGCTCATGAGCGAAGGCAATGCCGGCCAGGCACGCATTCCGGGCAAGCACGGCGGACCGCCGCAGGCATACTCCTGGCTGACCGTCCTGGTGGATGACAAACCGGGGCAAATCGCCCGGCTCCTCACCGAAATCGGGGAGATCGGCGTCAACCTGGAGGACCTCCGCCTTGACCATTCGTCCGGCCAAAACGTGGGTATGGTGGAAATATCCGTGTTGCCGAACAAGCACGACCACCTGATCGAAGCACTAAACGACCGCGGATGGCGGGTACTTCAGTAATGACACAGGAACTTCTCGACACCATGCCCGCGCTCCGCATCGGACGGCCGCTGGTGGTGGCCATTGACGGCCCCTCCGGCTCCGGCAAGTCCAGCGTGAGCAAGGAAGTGGCCCGCAGGCTCCGGCTCGCCTACCTGGACACCGGCGCGATGTACCGCGCCCTGACCTGGGATTGCGTCGCCAGGGGAATCGACCTCGACGACGCCGCAGCCGTGGAGCAGGCCGCCCGGGACCTGGTACTGGACCTGAGCACCAGCCCGCACGACGACTACGTCCGGGTTGACGGCGTGGACGTCACTGACGCCATCCGCGAACCGGCAATCTCTTCGGCCGTCAGCGCTGTGGCCACCACCCTCGGCGCCCGGACTGAACTTATCCGCCGCCAGCGGGAGCTGATCGAAAAGCACCACCGCCGCATGGTGGTGGAAGGCAGGGACATCACCACCGTCGTCGCGCCCGGGGCGGAAGTCCGCATGCTGCTCACCGCCAGCGAGGAAGCGCGGCTGCGCCGGCGCGGGATGCAGCTCGGCGGCACCCAGGACGCCGAGCAGTTGGCGGCCCAGGTGACCCACCGCGACGCGAAGGATTCCACGGTGGTGAACTTCACGAAGGCGGCCTCCGGGGTTGTCACGCTGGACTCATCGGACCTCGACTTCGAGCAGACCGTAGCAGCGGCCCTGGTGATCGTCACGAAGGCCCTCAACCGTGATTGACGGCAAGCGGGGTGTCCCGTCCGGGCTGACCATGACGTGGAGCAGGCCTGTGGGCTGGATCCTCGACCATCTGGTGTACCGGACCACCGTCACGGGCAAGGACAACGTGCCTACCGGAGGCCCGGTGATTTTCGCCGCGAACCACATCAGCTTCCTGGACGGGCCGGTCATGTTCGGTGCCTCGCCACGGCCCATGCACATCCTGGTCAAGCAGGAAATGTTCCAGGGATTCCTCGGCCGGGTGCTCAACGCCTCGGGCCAGTTGCCGGTGGACCGGAGGGGCGACCGCGCGGCACTGCAGCGCTGCAAGGAAGTGCTCGACGCCGGACGGTGCGTAGGGATCCTTCCCGAAGGTACCCGGGGGAGCGGGGCGGCTGCGGACATTAACGGCGGCGTGGCCTGGCTGGCGCTGAACTCCGGAGCGCCGGTGGTTCCGGTGGCCATCCTGGGTACGCGCAGAGGCGACGAACACCTTGATTCAGTGCCACGGCCGGGCAGGCGTTTCCACGTCAGCTTCGGAAATGCCCTCACCCTTGGCCGCAGGGCCGGGGAAAGCGGGCGTGCTTCAATGGACAGGGCGGCGCTGGAAATCCGCGCTGCGCTGGCTGGGCACGTCCAGGACTCCGTTCAACTCAGCGGGCAGCCCCTGCCCACGGCAGATGCCCATAAAGACTTAACAGCAGTAGCCGGGACGCCGGCAGATGACCACTAAGGACAGTGCAATGAGCGATACGACTCAAACTCCCGGCCACCCCGGCGCCGGCGAAGACGACTACACGCCCACGGGCACGGACCAGGTGGCCGAACGGCTGGCTGCCATTGACGACGAGGAGGCCGAGCTCCGCGCCGCGTCCCTCCGGGCGGGCCTGGAGGACTATGACCTCGACGAGGAAGACGCCGCACTGCTCAGCGGCGAGTACGGCGACGAGGACTTCGACGGCCCCGTCAAGCTTGATCCGGTCCTGGCCATCATCGGACGCCCCAACGTGGGCAAGTCAACCCTCGTGAACCGCATCCTGGGCCGACGTGAAGCAGTGGTTGAAGACACCCCCGGTGTCACCCGCGACCGCGTCATGTACTCCGCCAGCTGGAACGGACGCAACTTCACCCTCGTGGACACCGGCGGCTGGGAACACGATGCCCGCGGTATCCACGCCCGCGTGGCCGAGCAGGCCGAGATGGCCGTTGAACTCGCCGACGCCGTGCTCTTCGTGGTGGACTCCGCAGTAGGGGCTACGGCCACCGATGAAGGCGTCATGAAGATGCTCCGCCGCAGCAAGAAGCCGGTCATCATGGTGGCCAACAAGGTGGACGACTTTGCGCAGGAAGCGGACTCTGCCACCCTGTGGGGCCTGGGCTTTGGTGAGCCCTACCCGGTGTCGGCGCTGCACGGCCGCGGGGTTGCGGACCTGCTGGACCACGTGATGGACGTGCTCCCAGAGTTCTCCACCATTGAGGGAACCGACCGTTCCGGCGGCCCGCGGCGCATTGCCCTGATCGGCCGCCCCAACGTGGGCAAGTCCTCGCTGCTGAATAAGCTGGCAGGCACCGAGCGCGTAGTGGTGGACAACACGGCCGGAACCACCCGCGACCCCGTGGACGAGTTCATCGAACTCGGCGGCCGGACGTGGCGCTTCGTGGACACGGCAGGCATCCGCCGCCGCCAGCACATGGCGCAGGGGGCGGACTTCTACGCCTCCCTGCGGACCCAGGCCGCACTCGAAAAGGCGGAGGTCGCCGTCGTGCTCCTCGCCGTGGATGAGGTCCTCAGCGAGCAGGACGTCCGGATCCTGCAGCTCGCCATTGAGTCCGGCCGTGCCCTGGTGCTGGCGTTCAACAAATGGGACCTGCTCGACGACGAACGCCGGCGCTACCTGGAACGTGAAATCGAACAGGACCTGGCTCACGTGAACTGGGCACCCCGGGTGAACATCTCTGCCAAGACCGGGTGGCACAAGGACCGCCTGGTTCCCGCCCTGGACCTGGCACTGGAGAACTGGGACAAGCGCATCGCCACCGGCCGCCTGAACGCCTTCCTCGGCGAACTCGTTGCCGCGCACCCGCACCCCGTCCGAGGCGGCAAGCAGCCGCGCATCCTCTTCGGCACCCAGGCGTCCAGCCGGCCCCCGAAGTTCGTGCTGTTCACCACCGGATTCCTGGACCCGGGATACCGCCGCTTCATCACGCGCCGCCTCCGGGAAACCTTCGGCTTCGAGGGCACCCCCATCGAGGTCAGCATGCGGGTCCGGGAAAAGCGGGGCAAGAAGCGTTGATTCCGGTGATCTCCGCAACACGCGGAGCGCCGGAAGCCGGAAAGTGTCACTGGCACCCTCCGGAATCGTGTAAGCTCTTCTAGGTGGTTCGGCCGGACTGCTGGTGAAATCCTCGGAGTGATTTGAGGGTTCAGCTCAGCGGAGAACGGCGGAACCAGCGGGCTGTAGCGCAGCTTGGTAGCGCACTTGACTGGGGGTCAAGGGGTCGCAGGTTCAAATCCTGTCAGCCCGACCACAAAGCCGCGGAAACTTCAGGGTTTCCGCGGCTTTTTGCATTGGCGGGATTCCCGTGATGACGCGATGAGCCCGACCAACCTGACGATCGGCACCCACGGCGGGATCACCATCCGCCGCCGCCCGAGGGGTGCCCTGCACAGGGGCCAGCTAGCCGAGGGCGGCGTCGAGGGTGACGAAGCCGTAGCCTGCCGCCCGGAGCTGGGAGATCACCTCTGGGAGGGCCGCGGCGTCGAGCGTTGAGCCGTCGTCTGGGTTGGAGCCGAGGTGCATGAGGACGATCTCCCCGGGCTGCGCGGAAGCCAGGACGCGCTGGACGATGAAGCTCGGGCCGCGCGTTCCGTTCATGGTGCCTTGCCAGCCCAGGGTGTCAACGGTCCACCGGACCGCCGCGTAGCCAGCGGCGTTGACGTCTGCGATCGTGCGGGAATCGCGGGCGCCGAAGGGGAAGCGGAAGAACGGGCGCGGGTCTCCTCCAGCGGCCTCGATGGTCCTCTGCGCGCTGCTGATCTCGGCCGCGATCTGGGCGTCGGTCAGGGTTGTGAAATCTGGGTGGGTCATGGAGTGATTGCCGATCCGATGCCCCGCGTTGTAGATCAGCGCCGGGTTGGAGGGGAACTGGTTGACCCAGTCTCCGGTGAGGAAGAACGTGCCCGGGACGCCGTGGGCTGCGAGGGTGGCGAGGATCGATCGGAGGGCGGCGTCGTTGGCGCCGGCGTCGAACGTGAGTGCGACAACCTTCTGCGTGGTCGGAATGCGCTCAAGATCCACGCCTAGGAGCGCCGACGGGACGCTGGTGTAGATGACCTCGATCCTGCCGCTGGCCGCGTGCCACAGGATAGAACCGTGCTGGAAGTCGTTGCGGCGGCCGCCCGTGATGCTGTACTCGCCGCTGATCGGGTAGCCGAGCCGGCTGCGCTCCCAACCGAGGGCCACCCACTGGGCTCGGATGGCTCCGTACACCTCGTGGGCTCCCGTGGCAGGCGACCAGTAGATCGACGAGCCGGCGTTCGTGCCGCTGAAGTGGTTGAACCGACCGACCCCGTCGGGGGTGCCGGTCTCATCCGTCACGGGGAATCCAAGCACGCCGGCCGGTCCGCCGAGCTCCAGGTAGCGTCCCCGGATGGCCCCGTGGACCTCGTACGCTCCGGTGCCGGCGCTAAAGTAGATCGCCCCGCCGGCGAAGTTGTTGTGGCGGCCAGCGGCGCCGGGGGTGGAGGTCTCGTCGGTGAGCGGGAAGCCCAGGAAGCCGGCCGGTCCGCCGAGCTCCAGGTAGCGTCCGCGGATGGCCCCGTGGACCTCGTACGCTCCGGTGCCGGCGCTAAAGTAGATCGCCCCTCCGGCGAAGTTGTTGTAGCGGCCAGCGGCGCCGGGGGTGGAGGTCTCGTCGGTGAGCGGGAAGCCCAGGAAGCCGGCCGGTCCGCCGAGCTCCAGGTAGCGTCCGCGGATGGCCCCGTGGACCTCGTACGCTCCGGTGCCGGCGCTAAAGTAGATCGCCCCTCCGGCGAAGTTGTTGTGGCGGCCAACGGCGCCGGGGGTGGAGGTCTCGTCGGTGAGCGGGAAGCCCAGGAAGCCGGCCGGTCCGCCGAGCTCCAGGTAGCGTCCGCGGATGGCCCCGTGGACCTCGTACGCTCCGGTGCCGGCGCTAAAGTAGATCGCCCCTCCGGCGAAGTTGTTGTGGCGGCCAGCGGCGCCGGGGGTGGAGGTCTCGTCGGTGAGCGGGAAGCCCAGGAAGCCGGCCGGTCCGCCGAGCTCCAGGTAGCGTCCGCGGATGGCCCCGTGGACCTCGTACGCTCCGGTGCCGGCGCTAAAGTAGATCGTGCCGCCGGTGTAGTCCTGGGCGCGGCCCCCAGCGACGTCGTACGCGCTGCCGACTGGCGTGCCGAGAAACGATGCGCTGCCGCCGAGCTGCTCATAGTGCTGGAGGATCGCGTCGTCGCCGGCCTGCTCGACCACCATCGACGCCGGAACGCTCCGTTGCGCAGCCACCGCTGATGCGGCGGACGCGGGCGGCCCCAAGGCCGTGCCCCCGAGGCCCCCGCCGAGGGCGAGGGCCAAGGCCATTCCGAGGACGGCGGATCGAGACCGGCGCATTGTGACCCCTTCGTGCTGACCGAGACATGCGAGCCTTGGTCAAGACGCTACGCCCCAGGGGCATGCCCGGGCAGGGGCAGAGGTCCCGAATCGCAATCAGATCACCCGCGACACCCCGTCCGCGGTGCTGCCGCAGTTGCCGCGTTCCGGGGTCCCATGTCATGTTCGAGCGGATGACCGCGGGCGGTACGCTGTTGCAGGACCAAGGCCTCATTTCCGCAGCCAAGTCGTCCACAATGACGGTCGACATCTACCAGCTTGGCTGCCGGTCTTCCTACTTCAGGAACTTAGAGGTCCTGCGGTCAGCCAGGATCTTGCCCTTGGTCTGGCAGGTGGGGCAGTACTGCAGGGCAGTATCGGCGAAGGAAACCTCGCGGACAGTATCTCCGCACACGGGGCACGGCTGACCGGCCCGCGCATGGACGCGCATGTGGCTCCGTTTGACGTCCTTCAGGTCCTTGGGCGGCTTGCCCTGCGCCTCGGCCATCGCCGTGCCAAGGATGGTGTGGATGGCGTCGTACAGGACCTGGACGGTTCCGCGGTCCAGGGACTTGGCCGTGGCAAAGGGGGAGATCCTTGCCGCATGCAGAATCTCGTCGCTGTAGGCGTTCCCAATCCCGGCGATGACGCCCTGGTTCCGCAGGAGCCCCTTGATCTGCTGGGAGCTGCCGGCAAGGATCTCAGCCAGCATGTCGGCGTCGAACGCCTCAGCGAAGGGGTCCGGCCCCAGCGACGCTATACCCGGCACTTCCTGCGGATCCCGGACCACGTAGACCGCAAGGCTCTTCTTCGTTCCGGCCTCGGTGAGGTCGAAGCCGCGCGGGCCCCCGGGGCCGGTGAAGGCAAGGCGGGCGGCGATGTGCCCTTTTCCCATTTTCAGCTGGGCGTCGGTGGGGGAGTCCGTGAAGCGGACCCAGCCGGCCCTGGCCAGGTGAAAGACGAAGGAGATGCCGCCGGTGTCAATGCTGATGAACTTGCCGAAGCGCCGTACGCCTGTGACGGTCCTGCCCTCGAGGGCGCTGAACGGGGGATCGGCCGTCTTGAGGACGGCGAAGGAAACGATCTGCACTTTTGACACGACCGCTCCCTGCAGGTGGTCACTCAGGAACCCGGCAAGGCCGGCGACCTCGGGCAGCTCAGGCATCCGCTAGCTGCCTTCCCCGACGTGGACGCCGGCTGTGCATGCGCTCATGCGTCCCATCTTGGCAGAAACCCCGCCGAACGCCCGGGCAGATGTGCCTATACTTTCAGCGGCGGCCCGTTCCGGGGCCCCGTTGACATTGGTGTTCGACCCGATGAAAGGCCCCTGATGAGCAACATTCCCGAAGATCTGTCCTACACAGCCGAACACGAGTGGGTCACCGCCCCCAATGCCGACGGCGTGGTCCGGGTAGGCATCACCGACTTTGCCCAGGACGCACTCGGGGACGTTGTCTACGCCCAGATGCCTGAAGTTGGCACCAAGATTACGGCGAACGAAGTTGTGGGCGAGGTGGAGTCCACCAAGAGCGTCAGCGACATCTATGCCCCTGTAACCGGCGAAGTTGTGGCCCGCAACGAGTCACTGGACACCGATTCCGCGCTGATCAACACAGATCCCTACGGTGAAGGGTGGCTCATTGAGATCAAGCTCGCCGAAGCTGACGCCGTTGAATCATTGCTCAGTGCATCGGAGTACGAACAGCAGGTAGGCTAAAGCTAACCGGTATTTCCGGTCCGGCCCCGCCGTGAAGGCAGAACGTCTTCGCACGTCAGCGGCCGGATCGGCGGGCCGGGACCGGGCCTGCGTTGCAGGTCCGGAGGGCAGATGTTGGTTGCAGGCCTGAGGGCAGCAACGGAAAGAGGAGGAGTCCATGGCTGGCCACACACAGAACCCTGCCGACGGGGAACACGGCTCGGGTGCGGCCAGGGCGTCGGAGACTACTTCGATCCATCTCACCCCGGTGAGGGATGAGCCCACGATTGCCCCCAAACTCTCGTCCGATGAGCGCAGCTCGGTTGAGGCGCTCCCGGCCGGGTCAGCACTGCTGGTTGCGCACAGCGGCCCCAACGCCGGCGCCCGCTTCCTGCTTGATTCCGATGTCACCACGGCCGGACGGCACCCGGATGCGGATATCTTCCTGGACGACGTCACCGTTTCCCGCCGCCATGTCGAGTTCCGGCGCACCGCCCGGAGTTTCGAAGTGGTGGACAAAAACAGCCTGAACGGCACCTACGTCAACCACGACCGCGTGGACAGCGTGGAGCTCAAGTCCGGCAGCGAAGTCCAGATCGGCAAGTTCCGCCTCACCTTCTACATGAGCCCTGCCAACGCTGCAGGCCGCGGCTGAACCGGGGACCGCTGCCTGTGGCAATGGCACAACCGGAACGCCGGGGACCCCAGGTCCTCAACATCGGGGAAGTCCTCGCACAGCTCAGCGGGGACTTTCCCGGCATGACTGCGTCCAAGATCAGGTTCCTTGAGGAAAAAGGGCTCATCAACCCGCGCAGGACACCGGCGGGCTACCGCCAGTACTCGGACGGCGACGTCGAGCGGCTGCGTTTCGTCCTGGCCCTGCAGCGTGACCAGTACCTCCCCCTGAAAGTCATCAAGGACTACCTCGATGCCATCGACAGGGGCGAACGCCCCGAGAACCTCCCGCCCGGCGTCGTGGTGTCCCCGCGCATCGTCTCGGATGAGCTGGCGGCGGAACTGCAGAACCGGGGGCGCAAGCTTACGGAAGAGCAGCTCCGCACGGAATCCGGTGCCAGTGTGCCGCTGCTGCAGTCCCTCCTGAGTTTCGGCCTGATCAGCCACAGCAATGGCCAGTTCGATGAGCACGCCCTCCAGGTGGCGCGCGCCTGCGTCCAGCTGGAGAGCCACGGGCTTGAACCCCGCCACCTCCGCCCCTTCCAGGCGGCTGCGGAACGGGAGTTTGGCCTGGTGGAGCGCGTCGTGGCGCCATTGGCGTCCCGCAAGGACTCCGCGTCCCAGGCACGGGCAGCTGAGGCCGCCCGTGAGATTAGCGACCTCTGCCTCACCCTGCACCGTGCCTTGGTGCAGGACCATATCTCACGCATGGACATCTGATGATTGAAGTCGAGATTGTGGGCGTTCGCATCGAACTGCCTTCCAACCAGCCCCTGGTCCTGCTTCGGGAAATGCACGGGGAACGGCACGTCCCCATATGGATCGGGACGCCTGAAGCCAGTGCCATTGCCCTTGCCCAGCAGGGCGTGGTCCCGCCCCGCCCCATGACCCACGACCTCCTGGTGGACGTCGTGGAGTCGCTGGGGCACTCGGTGGTCAGCGTGAACATCGTTGCGGTGGAGGACAACATCTTCTACGGCCAGCTGCAGTTCGAGAACGGGACAACAGTCAGTTCGCGGGCCTCGGACGCGCTGGCCATAGCCCTGCGCGCAAAGTGCCGGATTTGGTGCGCGGATTCAGTCATGGATGAGGCCGGAGTCCGCATCACCGAGCATGACGAGGGCGAGGACACGGAACCCGGTCCCACCGTTGATGAAGAGCGCGAACTGCGCCGGTTCCGGGAGTTCCTGGACGATGTTGAGCCCGAGGATTTCGACGGCTGAGGTCACGTTAAGGTTAATGTTGAGGGTGAATCTTTCGACACGCCCCTAATAACCCTGCAGGGTCTTTGACCTTGCGACCCCCCGGGCCTAACGTCGAAGTATCGAGTTCCCATTGCTTACGGCAGCCGCGCAAGTCACACTGGAAAGTGCGCCCCGCGAAAATTACATGCATGGTCTTCATGCACTGCTGCTGCAGCAGTTTCCCCGGGAGCGTATGACAAGGAGGATCCAGGTGAGTCCCAAAGGTGAAGCAGGCGGGCTGAAGCAGCCCACGGCTGGTGTTGCTGTGCCGGCGAGCGGTGCCCAGGGCCTCCTGTTTACCGAAGACCTTCCTGTGCTGGATGAGGACGCGGGCTACCGCGGGCCCACCGCATGCAAGGCGGCCGGCATCACGTACCGCCAGCTCGACTACTGGGCACGCACCGGCCTGGTGGAGCCCGCGGTCCGCGGCGCCGCCGGTTCCGGCTCCCAGCGACTGTACGGCTTCCGCGACATCCTGGTCCTGAAAGTCGTCAAGAGGCTCCTGGACACAGGGGTATCGCTGCAGCAAATCCGCACCGCCGTGGAACACCTGCGGGAACGCGGCGTCGAAGACCTCGCCCAGATCACCCTAATGAGTGACGGCGCGAGCGTCTACGAGTGCACCTCCGCTGACGAGGTCATCGACCTCGTCCAGGGCGGCCAAGGTGTGTTCGGCATTGCCGTCGGACGGGTCTGGCGTGAGGTGGAGGGCAGCCTGGCCTCGCTTCCCAGCGAGCATGCCGCTGAGCCGTCCTTTCCGGACGACGAACTGAGCAAGCGCAGGGCAGCGCGCAAGATCAGCTGAAATATTGAGCAAGGGGCCGCTCTCCATCCGGAGGGCGGCCCCTTGGCTGTTAACCAGGCGGGGTGCCCTACCTGGCGCGGCTGCGCAGGCCGCTGCCCACAGCCATCAGGTTGGCCAGCAGTTCATCGAACAGGGCCGCAGCGGACTTCGCGGAATCACCGGGCCAGTGGTGCACGGGGTGGGCGGCGCCCTGGATCTGCTGCCAGTTGGCCTGTTCCGGAATCCGCGGGCTCAGGAGGAGTTCTCCGAACATGGACTCCATCTCCGCAAGCCGGTACGCGTGTTCCGAGGAACCCGACCGCACCCGATTGGCCACGATGCCTGCCGGGGAAAGGTTGGGGGCAAACTCCTGGCGGAAAAGCTGGATGGCCCGCATGGTCCGCTCGGTGCCGGCCACCGAGAACAGGCCGGGCTCGGCAACCAGCGCCACCTTGTCGCTGGCGGACCAGGCCATCCGGGTCAGGCCGTTCAGGGACGGCGGGCAGTCCACCAGGACAAGCTGGTAGTCGTCCCCGGTGGCCAGGACAGAGGAGAGCCTGCGCAGGTCGCGGCGGCCCAGGTCCGGCCGGTCATAGATGCCGGTGTAGGCAGAGCCGACGGCGACGTCCAGTACGGCGGAGCCGGTGCCGTTGGACTGGGTCTTGGCGGTCCAGCTGCTGCGCACCACGTTTTCGGACAGCTTTGCCCGGCGGGGACTCTTGAGCATCCGGCCGATATCCAGCTGGTCGCCGGGCTGGACTCCCAACGCAGTGGTGGCATCCGCGTGCGGATCAAGGTCCACCACCAGCGTGCTGATGCCCGCGGCCAGCGCCGCAGACGCCAATCCTGTGGTGACGGAAGTCTTGCCGACTCCACCCTTAAGGCTGCTGATGCTGACTACTTGCACTTGAGAGACCAAAACCTAACGCCGGATGCCGTGTTGGGGGTAATGTTTGCTCCGGCAGTGCCGAAGCCGGACGGTCCTGCCGCCCTAATCATCATATGTTGATGCGTCGGCGAATCCTGCTTTATTGGGCGTCGGCATGGCACCGACTGTGCTGCCGGGGCGGTTTCCGCCCGAGCCGGCAGAAGGCTTCGGGACATGACGGGGAAATTAGTGATGGTGGCCACAAAGATTTGTGTTTGTCCTTGTAGGTCCTAGACACTGTGACCACTCACCGATCCACCCGCAATGATGCAGGAGAAGTATGTTTTCCAAAGTTCTGGTGGCCAACCGCGGCGAAATCGCGATCAGGGCCTTCCGCGCCGGCTACGAGCTGGGCGCCAAGACGGTTGCCGTTTTCCCCCATGAAGACAGAAACTCGATCCACCGCCAGAAAGCGGACGAGGCCTACCTGATTGGCGAAGAGGGCCACCCCGTCCGGGCTTACCTGGACGTAGAAGAAGTAGTGCGGGTGGCAAAGGAGTCCGGTGCGGACGCCATCTACCCGGGCTACGGGTTCCTTTCCGAGAACCCGGACCTCGCCCGGGCCGCGAAGGCCGCGGGCATCACCTTTGTTGGTCCGCCTGCTGAGGTCCTGGAACTCGCGGGCAACAAGGTAGCGGCGCTGAAGGCAGCCCGCGACGCCGGCGTTCCCGTCCTGAAGTCCAGCGCGCCCTCCAAGGACCTGGACGAACTGATCGCTGCGGCCGACGAGATCGGGTTCCCCATCTTCGCCAAGGCAGTGGCCGGCGGCGGCGGCCGCGGCATGCGCCGGGTGGACACCCGTGAGGCCCTGCCCGAAGCCCTGCAGTCAGCCATGCGCGAGGCCGATGCCGCCTTTGGCGATCCCACCATGTTCCTGGAGCAGGCCGTCCTGCGCCCGCGGCACATTGAGGTCCAGATCCTGGCCGATGCCGAGGGCAACGTCATGCACCTCTTCGAACGCGACTGCTCCATCCAGCGGCGCCACCAGAAGGTCATCGAGATCGCCCCGGCCCCCAACCTCGATGAGGGCATCCGGCAGGCGCTGTACCGGGATGCCGTCAAGTTCGCCAAGGCCCTGAACTACGTCAACGCCGGAACGGTGGAGTTCCTTGTGGACACGGTCGGGGAGCGCGCCGGCCAGCACGTCTTCATCGAGATGAACCCGCGCATCCAGGTGGAACACACGGTCACCGAGGAAGTCACCGACGTCGACCTGGTGCAGGCACAGATGCGGATCGCCGCCGGAGAAACACTCGCCGACCTCGGCCTCTCCCAGGACACCGTCAAGCTGCGCGGCGCGGCGCTGCAGAGCCGCATCACCACGGAAGACCCCGCCAACGGCTTCCGTCCGGACGTCGGAAAGATCACCGGCTACCGGTCCGCCGGCGGCGCGGGTGTGAGGCTCGACGGCGGCACCGTTTACTCCGGTGCCGAAATCAGCCCCCATTTCGACTCCATGCTCGTCAAGCTCACCTGCCGCGGCAGGGACTACCCGTCCGCCGTCGCCCGTGCACGCCGGGCCCTGGCGGAATTCCGCATCCGCGGCGTCTCCACCAACATTTCCTTCCTGCAGGCAGTGCTTGACGATCCCGACTTCATCGCGGGGGACGTCGCCACCTCCTTCATTGACGAGCGCCCGCAGCTGCTCAAGGCCCGCGTCTCTGCGGACCGCGGCACCAAGCTCCTCACCTGGCTGGCCGAGGTCACGGTCAACAAGCCCAACGGCGAACTCAAGGTCCACTCCAACCCGGCCAGCAAGCTGCCGTCGGTCAAGGACAAACAGGCCGTTCCGGGCTCCCGGCAGAGGCTCCTCGAGCTGGGCCCCGAAGGCTTTGCCAAGGCGCTTCGCGAACAGAACGCGGTGGCCGTCACGGACACCACGTTCAGGGACGCCCACCAGTCGCTGCTGGCAACCCGCGTCCGCACCCGCGACCTGGTGGCGGCCGGACCCGCCGTCACCGCGCTGCTGCCGGAACTGCTGTCCGTTGAAGCCTGGGGCGGGGCCACTTACGACGTGGCACTCCGGTTCCTCGGCGAAGACCCCTGGGACCGCCTCGCTGCGCTGCGCAAGGCGCTCCCCAACGTGTGTCTGCAGATGCTGCTCCGTGGCCGCAACACCGTGGGCTACACGCCGTACCCTGAAGAGGTGACCGAAGCCTTCGTGAACGAGGCTGCCGCCACCGGCATCGACATCTTCCGGATCTTCGACGCCTTGAACGACGTCAGCCAGATGGCCCCGGCCATCCGTGCGGTCCGGGCCACCGGCACCGCGGTGGCCGAGGTGGCACTCTGCTACACCGGGGACATGCTGGATCCGGAAGAGACGCTCTACACGCTTGACTACTACCTGGGTCTTGCCCAGAAGATCGTTGACGCCGGCGCCCACATCCTGGCAATCAAGGACATGGCCGGCCTGCTCCGTCCCGCCGCGGGAGCGAAACTCGTTTCAGCCCTCCGGGAACGCTTCGACCTGCCGGTGCACCTGCACACCCACGACACGGCAGGAGGCCAGCTGGCCACGCTGCTGGCCGCCGTGGATGCCGGTGTTGACGCTGTGGACGTCGCGTCGGCGTCGCTGGCAGGAACCACCAGCCAGCCCTCGGCCTCTGCCCTGGTGGCAGCCCTGGCGCACACTCCGCGGGACACGGGGCTCAGCCTGGCTGCGGTCAGTTCGCTGGAACCGTACTGGGAAGCGGTCCGCCGCGTGTACGCACCGTTCGAGTCCGGCCTTCCCGGCCCCACCGGTCGCGTCTACCAGCATGAGATCCCCGGCGGCCAGCTCTCCAACCTGCGCCAGCAGGCCATTGCGCTGGGACTGGGGGAGCGCTTCGAAGCCATCGAGGACATGTACACCGCGGCCGACCGCATCCTTGGGCACCTGGTCAAGGTGACGCCGTCCTCCAAGGTGGTGGGCGACCTCGCCCTGCACCTGGTGGGCTTGAACGCGGACCCGGCGGACTTCAACGAGAACCCGCAGAACTACGACATCCCGGATTCCGTGATCGGCTTCCTGTCCGGCGAGCTCGGCGATCCGCCAGGAGGCTGGCCGGAGCCCTTCCGCACCAAGGCCCTGCAGGGCCGCAGCGTGAAGGTCAGGGACGTGGAGCTCAGCCCCGAGGACAGCGCGGCCCTGAAGTCCGATTCCAAGACCCGCCAGCACACGCTGAACCGGCTGCTCTTCGATGGACCCACCAAGGACTACCTGAAGAGCGTCGAGACCTACGGCAACATCTCCGTCCTGGATACCCGCGACTACCTCTACGGCCTGCAGCGTGGCACTGAGCACGAGATCCAGCTGGAGAAGGGCGTGCGGCTGATCGCGTCGCTGGAAGCGGTATCCGAGGCGGACGAAAAGGGCATGCGCACCGTCATGTGTACCCTCAACGGCCAGTCCCGGCCCGTCGTGGTGAGGGACCGCTCCGTGGTCAGCAACGTGAAGGCTGCCGAAAAGGCAGACCCGGCCCAGCCCGGCCACGTGGCCGCACCGTTCGCGGGCGCCGTTACGGTGACGGTCAAGGCCGGCGACGAGGTCAAGGCAGGAGACACGGTAGCCACCATCGAGGCGATGAAGATGGAAGCATCCATTACGACGCCGGTGGCCGGCAAAGTCTCACGGCTCGCCATCTCATCCATCGAGCAGGTGGAGGGCGGGGACCTGCTGCTGGTAGTCGAGCAGTAGAGCCCGGACGCTCGATTAACAATTGAAGGGTCCTCCCCGTCGGGAGGACCCTTCCTTGTGGTGGGCTGCGGTTGAGGCAGGGCCCGATCCTCTGCGTGCTATACCCCCCGCCCCGCTAAGGCCGCTTCGCGGCGAGCGGGGGCGCGGGGCCCCTTTTACGCACGCTGCCGGACCGGGCCCTGCCTCTTTGCGGCGCTTCCTACGGACGAGGCGAGCTGTACATCTCCTCGATGACCGTTTCGAAGTCCTTCATCACTTGCGCCCTTTTTACTTTCATTGAAGGCGTCAGGTGCCCGGACGCTTCGGTGAAGTCGGCCGGCACGATGCGGAAGGACTTGATGGCCTCGGCCTGGGAAACCGACGCATTCGCGGCCGTGATCAGGTCCTGGACTGCCGCCTTGACTACCGGGTTCTTGGCGGCGTCCGCCAGGGAAGTGTCTGCCGGGAGGTTGTGCCGCTGCAGCCAGCCGGGCAGGGCTTCCTGGTCCAGCGTGACCAGGGCGCCGATGAACGGCCGGTTGTCGCCGACCACCAGCACCTGCGAGACCAGCGCATCGGCCCGGATCTGGTCCTCGAGCAGGGCGGGGATGACGTTCTTGCCGCCCGCGGTGACAATGATCTCCTTCTTGCGCCCGGTAATCCACACAAAGCCGTCGTCATCGAGCCGGCCGATGTCCCCGGTACGGAACCATCCGTCGTCGAACGTTTCGCCGGTGAGGTCGGGCCGCTTGTAGTAGCCGCGCATTACGCACACGCCCTTGGCGAGGATCTCGCCGTCCTCGGCGATCTTCACGGCATTTCCGGGCAGGGGCTTTCCCACGGACCCGATCTTGATCAGCGACGGGGTGTTCACCGTAATGGGTGCCGTGGTTTCCGTCAGGCCGTAGCCTTCAAGCACCTGCAGCCCGATGCCCTGGAAAAAGTGGCCCAGCCGCTCGCCCAGCGGGCCGCCGCCGGACACCGCATGGGCAACATGGCCGCCCATCGCGGCCCGCAGTTTGCCGTAGACCAGTTTGTCGAACAGTGCGTGGCGCAGCCTGAGGCCCAGGCCGACGCGGCCCTCCTGCCGTGCCTTGGAGAAGGCGATGGCGGTATCGGCTGCCTTATGGAAGATGGCTCCCTTGCCGGCGTCCTCCGCCTTGGTCATGGCAGAGTTGTAGACCTTTTCGAAGACCCGCGGCACCGCCAGGATGAAGGTGGGCTCGTAGCTCTGGAGGTCCGCCAGGAGGTTCTTGATATCCGGTGTGTGCGCCACGGTGGTGCCGGCAGCCATGGCCAGGACGGAGATGAAGCGGGCAAAGACGTGCGCCAGCGGGAGGAACATGATGGTCTTCGCGTTCTCGTGGACGATCTCGCCAATGATGGCCAGTGCGTTGTCGGAAAGCTCGACGAAGTTGCCGTGCGTCAGTTCGCAGCCCTTGGGCCTGCCTGTGGTGCCGGACGTGTAGATGATGGTGGCGGTATCACCCAGGGTGGCTGTTTTCCTCCGGGCTTCAAGATCCTCGTCGCTGACCTCCCGGCCGGCTTCGCGGAGGGCGTCAAGTCCCTCGCCTTCCAGCTGCCACACGTGCTGGAGGGATGCCAGGCCTTCCGCCGTTACCGCCTGGCGGATGATGTCCTCATGGTGGGCTGCCTCGCCGAAAGCGGCCACCGCGCCGGAGTCGCCCAGGTTCCAGGCCACCTGGGAGGGCGAGGAAGTTTCGTAGATGGGGACGGAGACGGCGCCGGCGAACCAGATTGCGAAATCCACCAGGGACCATTCGTACCGGGTGCGGGACATGATGCCCACGCGGTCGCCGGCACCCACTCCGCTGGCCATCAGCCCCTTTGCCAGTGCCCGGACGTCGGCCACGAAATCAGTGGCGGAAATGTCCTGCCAGGACCCGGAGGCGTCGCGCCGCGAAAAGAGTGCGGGGTTGCCGGCCTTGGCTGCCTGCCGCAGCACCAGATCGGTGATGTTGGTTTCCGGTGGGACTACAACAAGAGGCGGAACACTGAATTCGCGCACTATAGCTCCTTTGATATCCGAGGTCCCGCACGGGGGCATGCCTAAAGCCTAGTACGCCGGTGCGGGGCCGTGCAGTATATAAAGTTACTGGCCAGTAACTTTCCCGTCAACGACGCCGGAAGACACGTGGGCGGCATCCGTGGCTGCCGCGGGCTTCGGCGGAATATGCGCACCTAGAATGGGGGATTATGTATGTACCGCCCCCCGGCGAACAGGCCGGGCCCCTCAGAAGACCTGCCCCCTGGAGGCGCCGGCCCACCACTTCCAGGGCAAGGACGCGGCACGACGGCGAAGGCTTCCGTGAGCACCTGCGCCTCGGCCGCAAGGGCCTCGCCATTGGGATCGACATCGGCGGGACGAAGGTGGCCGCCGGCGTCGTTGATGCAGACGGCCGCATCCTCAGCGAGGCACGGCGTGCCACCCCCGGCAGCGATCCCCGGGCAGTGGAAAAGGTCATCGTGGAGTTGGTCGAGGAACTGGGCAAGGGGCACCGGATCTGGTCCGTGGGCATCGGCGCCGCAGGGTGGATGGACCTCGACGGCGGGACGGTGCTTTTCAGCCCCCACCTCGCCTGGCGCAATGAACCACTACGCGCCAACCTGCAGCGGCTCCTGCGCCGGCCGGTGCTCCTTTCCAACGACGCCGACGCCGCCGCGTGGGCGGAATGGCGCTTCGGTGCGGGCCAGGGGGAAGACCGGCTGGTCTGCATCACGCTGGGTACCGGCATCGGCGGTGCCATGGTGATGGACGGCAGGGTGGAGCGCGGCCGTTTCGGTGTGGCAGGGGAATTCGGGCACCAGATCATCATGCCGGGCGGGCACCGCTGCGAATGCGGAAACCGCGGCTGCTGGGAACAGTACGCCTCCGGGAACGCGCTGGGCCGGGAAGCAAGGATCCTGGCGCGGGCCAACTCCCCGGTGGCGCAGGACCTGATAGCGGCTGTGGGTGGGCGGACCGAGGCCATCACCGGTGCGATCGTGACGGAACTGGCGCTGGCAGGCGACCCGGTATCACGTGAATTGCTTGAGGAAGTAGGGGAGTGGCTCGGGCTGGGACTCGCCAATCTTGCTGCCGCCCTGGATCCGGGACTTTTCGTCATCGGCGGCGGCCTGTGCTCGGCAGGGGACCTGCTGGTGGAACCTGCCCGCAAAGCTTTCGCCCGCAACCTGACGGGCCGCGGTTTCAGGCCTGCCGCGGGGATCCAGCTGGCGGCCCTGGGGCCGAATGCCGGACTCATCGGTGCTGCCGATCTGTCCCGCGTCAGCAGCAGGACGCGCCGCTAGACGCGGGCGCCGTCGTCGTCCTCGTCCTTCTCCTGCGGAAGCTGCATGATCAGGTACACGGTTCCCAGCACGAACACGGCGACGATTCCCACGATTGCCAGGAGCGGCGCGGAGCGCCAGAACATCGCTGAGAACAGCAGCGCCACCGGTCCGCCCACGGCGGCGAGCCAGGCAAGCATGGTCAGCGGATCCGTACCGGCGAGGCTCGGTGGTTCCTCGGGGACGAACGCACCGTCTTCCCCGTCCACGTCATAGTCGCGTGGCCCGGCTGAAGCGCCGGCGCCTGCACCTGCGTCGTCCCCGGCAGCCTGCCGTTCGGCCGCAGACATCTCGGCAGGTGCCGCGCCAGCCAGGCCCAAGGGATCGAAGTCCCGGAACGAGGCTGGCCGTCCACCCGCCGTCGAATCATCCCGTGGAGCGGCGCCAGCGCCCGGATCGGTGCCGGCGCCGTTGGCGCTGCCGGTGCCTCCGGCGGGGGAATCGGCTTCCAGCCGGGCCACCAGGTCCAGCCAGACGGCGTCATCCTGGTTGGCGCCCTGGTCAGGGGAGCCCGGGTCAGGCCTGTTCATGGGACGCGACCTCCAGCGTTGAGGGCGCACTTGCCGTTGAACGCCCGGGAGCCCCGCCGGAAGCAACCGCGCGGATGAACTCAACGGACCCCTGAAAAATCCGGTCGGCATCGTTGTCCAGGGTTGCCACATGGTAGCTGTTCTCAAGGTAGACCAGGTCCAGGGGAGCATGGGTGAGCCCGCGGCGGAGCGCCACGAGGCTTGAGTCGGACACCACGTGGTCAACCGTGGAGCGGAAGGCCTTGACCGGGGCCGTGATCCGGGGAAGGAGCCTGATGGTGTCCTTGAACATCTTGTTGACTTCGTGCGCCGCAGCAACCGGGGTCCGGGGGTAGGCGCCCTCGTCCATGCCTTCCTTGAGAATGTCGTTGGCGATGGCCGGCGTACTTTTCATCACCAGCTTCAGGATCCCGGCGATCGGTGCGCGCGGGTCATCAATGACCAGCCCCGGGTTGACCACGATCAC
Organism: Pseudarthrobacter sp. GA104; assembly: GCF_009741265.1. Taxonomy (GTDB): domain Bacteria; phylum Actinomycetota; class Actinomycetes; order Actinomycetales; family Micrococcaceae; genus Arthrobacter. The sequence continues at coordinate 498,304 of NZ_WOWL01000001.1, read as the reverse complement.
GCCGGCCACGGGCCGGGTGGCCGCAATCCGCAGCGCCAGCGCCCCGCCCATGCTCAGCCCGGCCGAAAAGACATAGTCGCAGTCCGCATCCAGTTCAAGGTAGGCCTCGTCCAACGCCCTGTGCCATTCCTGCCACCGCGTCCGTGCGAGTTCCTGCCAGCTGGTGCCGTGGCCGGGCAGCAGGGGCATACGGACGGCGAAGCCGGCATCGGCCAGGCTCCGGGCCCAGGCGCGCAGTCCGTGCGGACTGGCGGTAAAGCCATGTGAGAGGACCACGCCGACGCGGGGCCCGTCGCCAATGGAACTGCTGCTGAACGGGCTGTGGTCCGGGCCGGAGGTCATGGGGTCTCCAATGAGGTCTTCTGGCGGGCGAGGGCATGGAAGAAAGCACTGGATTTCGCATGGATCTCCGGCGCGTCCACGTCCAGCGTAGCCACATGTCCGCTGCTGTGGAGGTCCACCACTTCAGCAAGGTTTCCGCCCAGGCCTTTTCGGAGCAGTGCCAGCGAGGTTGGCGGAACCACCGCGTCCGTGCGCGACTTGAACACTTGGACCGGGGCAGCCACCCTGGGCAGGCACCGCGCCGCCGCACCAAAAAGTCTCTTCAGCTCGTGCACTGCCGCCAGGGGAGTGCGTGAATAGTCGCCGTCATTGGTGGCTGCCGCCGTCGGCTGTTCCTCCTGGAGAGGAAGGGTTGTCCGCTGGAAGTACTTCAGTACGCCGATCACCCGGACCCGCCGGTCGTAGAAACTCAGGCCCGGGTTGACCACGGACACTCCGGCCACGTTGTGCCGGGAAGCGGTCAGCAGCGCTATGGCGCCGCCCATCGAGAGTCCGGCCACAAAGGTTGTGTCGGTCCGTCCTTCCAACTCCAGGTAGGCAGCCTCAAAGCTGCGGTACCAGTCGCCCCAGCGTGTCCTTGCCAGTTGGCGCCAGTCGGTTCCGTGGCCCGGCAGCAGGGGAACGCTGACCGCATAACCCTGCGAAGCGAGGTGCTCAGCCCAGGGCAGCAGGCTGAGCGGGCTGCCGGTGAAGCCGTGGCAGATGGCCACACCGGTGCGCGCATTGGGTCCGTGGCCGGGATAGCTGAAAGCGGCAGGAGGGGACGGGGTGCTGCTTTCGCTCATGCCTCCATCGTGTCACTGTTCCGGACAAATCTCACTAGAGTAGGGTTGCATTGAACTGCTGGCCAGGCCCGACGCGGGGTCCGGGGGCCGCCTTCCGGAGAGGTTTCTCACGTGTTCTATTGGGTCATGAAGCGGATTTTCCTTGGTCCTGTGCTGAAGCTTCTTTTCCGCCCCTGGGTTAAGGGGCTGGACAATATTCCTGCCGAGGGCGCGGCCATTATCGCCTCCAACCACCTGTCGTTTTCCGATTCGATTTTCATGCCGCTGATGGTGCGGCGCCCCGTGGTCTTCCTGGCCAAATCGGAGTACTTCACCGGAACCGGGATCAAGGGCAGGCTGACCGCGCTGTTCTTCCGCCTGACCAACCAGTTGCCCATGGACCGGTCCGGCGGGGCTGCATCGGCCGCCTCGCTGAGTGCCGGAATGGAAGTCCTCAACCACGGCGGCCTGCTGGGCATCTACCCCGAGGGCACCCGGAGTCCGGACTCGAAGCTGTACAGGGGCAAGGTGGGCGTGGCCAGGCTCGCGCTGCAGGCCGGAGTTCCGGTGATTCCGGTGGCCATGATCGGCACGGACAAGGTGCAGCCCATCGGCAAGCGGCTGCCAAACATCCGCAGGATCGGCATGATCTTTGGTGAGCCGCTTGACTTCAGCCGGTATCGGGACCAGGCAGAGGACCGGGATATCCAGCGGAAAGTCACGGACCAGATCATGTTCGAACTGATGCGGCTCTCCGGGCAGGAATACGTGGATGAGTACGCCGCCGTCGTGAAGCTCCGGCTGGCGGGAAAGCCCTCTGAACCCGCGGCCGCGGCGGAACCCCTGGTGTCGCCGGCGCCTGCCGCGGCCGGGGCCGGGAGTCCGTCCGGCGACGCGGGCCCGGCGGAAGGCGCCGGAGGCCTCCGGAAAGCGGAGGACGACGGCGGGGCTGCCGCCAGGGAGTGAAGCGGTTGTGACGCGCCCGGGCGGGTGCGTGACGGCACGGTGTCCCGGGGCCCTGCACGACCGTTAGTCTTAGATGGTGACTGAGCTATCTGCAAAACCCGCCTTTTCGCTGTCCAGCACCGCCCAGAGCGGAGCAGCCAACTATCCCGGACTCGACGACTGGCGGGACCTCCCCATTTCCCAGCAGCCCAGCTGGCAGGACCGGGACGTGTTTGAAGCCTCCGTGAAGGAGCTCTCCGTACTTCCTCCCCTGGTGTTCGCCGGCGAGGTGGACGTCCTCCGCGAACGCCTGGCTGCCGCTGCCCAGGGCAAGGCTTTCCTTCTGCAGGGCGGTGACTGCGCGGAGACCTTCGAGGCCGCGACGGCGGACAAGATCAGCGCGCGCGTCAAGACCATCCTCCAGATGGCTGTGGTGCTCACGTACGGTGCGGCCATGCCGGTCATCAAGATGGGCCGCATGGCGGGCCAGTTCGCCAAGCCCCGCTCCTCCAACGACGAAACCCGCGACGGCGTGACCTTGCCCGCCTACCGCGGCGACATCGTCAACGGGTACGACTTCACGCCGGAGTCCCGGGGCCACGACGCCTCGCGCATGCTCCGCGCCTACCACACGTCCGCTTCCACGCTGAACCTCATCCGCGCCTTCACCCAGGGCGGGTTCGCCGACCTGCGCTCGGTGCACCAGTGGAACAAGGGCTTCACCGAGAACCCGGCACACGCACGCTATGAGTCCCTGGCCCGCGACATTGACCGCGCCATCAAGTTCATGGCCTCCTGCGGCGCCGACTTTGAGGCGCTCAAGCGCGTCGAGTTCTTCGCCAGCCACGAAGCCCTGCTGCTGGACTACGAGCGCGCGCTGACCCGGATCGATTCCCGCACCGGATTCCCCTACGACACCTCCGCGCACTTCCTCTGGATCGGGGAGCGGACCCGCGAACTGGACCACGCGCACGTCGACTTCCTGTCGCGGGTGCGGAACCCGATCGGCGTGAAGCTGGGCCCGTCCACCACCGGCGACGATGCGCTCCGCCTGATTGACAAGCTTGACCCGGAGCGCGAACCCGGCCGGCTGACCTTCATCACCCGCATGGGTGCGGGCAACATCCGCGAGAAGCTGCCCGCCGTCGTCGAGAAGGTCACCGCGTCAGGCGCGCAGGTGCTCTGGGTTACCGACCCCATGCACGGCAACACCGTCACGTCCCCCAACGGGTACAAGACACGCAATTTCGACGACGTCATTGACGAAGTGCGCGGCTTCTTCGAAGTGCACCACGCCCTGGGCACCGTTCCCGGCGGCCTGCACGTTGAAATGACCGGCGACGACGTCGCGGAGTGCCTTGGCGGCGCCGACCCGGTGGACCAGGATGCCTTCCTGGACCGCTACGAGTCAGTCTGCGATCCGCGGCTGAACCACATGCAGTCGCTGGAAATGGCGTTCCTGGTGGCCGGCGCCCTCGCCAAGCACTAGGCAACGCGCACTTCCCACGTGAACGGTGGTGTGGCCGGCAGGTCCGGCTACACCACCGTCAGGGTAACGACTGATCCCTCCGGAACCTCCTTGTTAACCGGATCCTGGTCCCGGACCGTGCCGAAGAAGCCGCCCAGGATATTGTTCACGCGTACCTGGAAGCCCAGGCCCTCCAAGGCCTTCCGGGCATCAGCGGCCTGCTTGCCGATGAAGCTGGGCACCTGCACCATCCGGGGTCCCTTGGAAATGGTCAGCGTGACGGTGCCGCCGCGGGTAAGCGTTCCGGTAGCCGGAGCCTGGCTGACAACCGCGCCCTTCGGGACGTCCCTGCTGAACACTTCCTCGCGCGCAACCTCAGCCGTGAGGCCGGCCTCCTCGATGGCATCAACGGCATCCTTCTCGTCCTGGCCCACCACCGAAGGGACAGGAATGGGCTCGGGACCCTTCGAAACCACCAGGCTGACGGGCGTGCCATGCCGGACGGCCGTACCGGGAGCGGGGTCCTGGGACAGGACTGTGCCGGCAGGGACCTTCTCATGAAACTGTTCCGTCACCGGGCCGAGCGCCATTTCCGCCGCGTTGAGGCCAGTCTTGGCCTGCTCCAGGGTGCCGCCGGCCAGCTTCGGCAGCGGGAACAGCTGGGGACCCTTGGAAACAAGTAGCGAGACCGGCTGGAACTTGCGGATTTCGGCGCCCGCCGCGGGTTCGCTGCCCACCACGAGGCCTGAGGGCACGTCGTCGTCGAAAATGTCCTTGGTGGTGGACCGGAACCCGGCCTCGTCCAGGAGCTGCTGTGCCTGCGCCACTGTCTTGTTGGCTACGGAAGGGATGGTGGCGGCGGCGCCCGGGCCCATTCCGAAGAACCAGCCCGCCCCGGTTGCCAGGAGGGCAGCAATCACCAGGACAACTATCCACAGGATTCCCCGGCGGCGCGGGCTGCCCTCCCGCAGCGTACGGGCCGGGGTGGCGGCCGCACGGGCCCGTGCCCTCTCGTCCTCCTTGTCCGCCTTGCGCTGGGCGCGCTTGCCCAGCGTCGGAGGCGGTGGGGACCACGGCTCGACATCGTCGCCGGGCGGTGTGAGGGTGTGCCGGGCAGCTTCGGGTTGGGCAGGACCGGCGTAACGAGGCTGGCCTTGTGACGGCGGGTAGGCGGGCGCAGCCGGCTTGCCAAACGGCATCACCGTTGTTGGATTGTTGGCCCGGCCGATTACCTCTGTGGGGTTCTGGTGGCCAGGATCTTGGAACCGCCCGGGATCGGTGGGCGGTGCGGGAGCCTGGGAGTGGGCCATGGCGCCTCCGGCCGCAGCCGCCGGCGGATGCAGGTCCAGCTCCGCATCGGTGAGGTTGGTCCGGATATGCCGAAGCTCCTGGAGTAGCGCGTTCCCGTCCACGGGCCGGTTTTCCGGATCATTGGAGGTGCACCACTGCACCAGCTCGTCCACTTCAGCAGCCAGTCCGGGAACCAGGGCCGAAGGCGGTCCCACTGTCCCGTTCACATGCTGGTACGCCACCTGGATGGGGACCTCGCCGTTAAACGGCTGCTGCCCCGTGAGCATTTCGAACAGCATGATGCCCACGGAGTAGATGTCGCTGCGCGCGTCCGCCGGCTTTCCAAGGACGAGCTCTGGGGGGAGGTACGCAACTGTTCCGAGCAGGGCGCCGGTGCTCGTGGAAGTGGTGACGGCGCGTGCCAGCCCGAAATCTCCAATTTTGATCCGTCCATCGTCGGAAATCAGGACGTTTTCCGGTTTGACGTCACGATGGATGAAGCCGGCGGCATGCGCAGCGCCTAGTCCTTCAACCACCGGGTCGATCAGCGCGAGGGCAAGTCGGGGCGGCAGCGCACCCTTCTCGGCGATGACGTCACGAAGTGTGTGGCCCCTGATGTATTCCATGACCAGATACGCGGTGCGGCCGTCGTTCCCCTGGTCGAGCACCCCCACTACATGGGGGTGGGACAACCTGGCTGCCGCCTTCGCCTCCCGCCCCAGCCTGCCCAGGAAATTCTCGTCTGCCGAAAGGTGCGGATGCAGCACCTTGAGCGCCACGTCCCGTTCCAACCGCTGGTCCGTGGCCAGGTAGACAGTGGACATTCCGCCCCGCGCAAGCTTGGACCTGACGGCATACCGGTTGTCCACCAGTGTCCCAACAAGGGGGTCTGACACGTGTTCCTGCACCCTTCGATCCTAGTCCCCGCAATGAAACGGGCCCGAACCGTTGCCGGTCCGGACCCGTGTCAAATCTTCCTGCGAGCCGGCTGCGGGTGGTGCCGGGCGGTGCAGGTCAGCCGAAGTTCTTCTGGTGGGCCTTGATGGCGGCGACGTAGGCCTTGGTGTCGTCGTACATCCCGTATTTGCTCACTGAGTATTGGCCCTGGTAGTAGCCCGCAATGGCAGTGTCCGTGTCCTTGCTGGTGGCGAGGAGACGGCGGATGATGGCGACGCCGGCCGTTGCATTGTCGTAGGGGTCCAGGAGGTTCAGCTTGCGCCCCACCAGATCCGATGCCCACTGCCCGGAGCTCGGGATGACCTGCATGGTTCCGATGGCGTTCGCCGGAGACACTGCGCGCTGGTCAAACCCGGATTCCTGGTGCGCAAATGCAAGGGCGAGCGAGGGTTCCACGCCCATCCTGCGCGCGGTGTCAGCCACGATGTTCCGCATTTCGCTGCGGGAGGGCACCGGAGAGGCGTTCAACAGGGCTTTGTTCTCGTTGGCCGAGCTGACCACCGCAGAAGGGTAACTGAATCCGAGGAATGAACTTGGGACGAGGGGCGTCACTGAGGCAGCCGGCTGCGGGGCCGCCGGCTGGGCCGAGCCTCCAGGGATGGCCAGCTTGTTGCCCGGGTAGATGACACTGGTCATGCTCAGGCGGTTGGCAGAGAGCAGTTCGGAGAGTTTTACGCCGTGGCGCGTGGCGATGGCGGAAAGGGTATCTCCGGCTTTCACCGTGTAGGAGCCGGAAGCCGGCGCCGGAGCCGGAGCGGCCGGTACCGGCGCAGCCGGCGCGGACGTTGAGGCCAGGCCTGCCGACGCAGGAGCGGCAGCGGGGGCCGGGGCAGTTTCGCCGGCGCCCACCTTGATCTTCTGGCCCGGGTAGATGATGGAGCGCATGCTGAGGTTGTTCCAGGCAAATACGTCAGCCAGGCCCACGTTATGCCGGGCCGCAATGGCGCCCAGCGTGTCGCCTGCCTTGACGGTATAGGTGGCACCGGATGCCGCGGCGGGAGCGGCAGGTGCAGGAGCGGCAGCGGGGGCGGCCGGCGCAGCGGCTGAGCCTGAGAGCTTGATCTTCTGGCCCGGGTAAATGATGGTGTTCGGCTGGAGGTTGTTCAGTTTCAGGATGTCAGCGGTGTTGAGGCCGAACTTTCCAGCGATCGCACTGATGGTATCGCCGCGCGCAATGGTGTACTCGGCGGGCGCCTGCGGCTGGGTAGGCCTAAAGGCGGCCGGGATGGCAGTGGACACGGCGGAGGCGGGGATGACCGCCGCAGTGGCTTTTGCAGCCTGGGCTTTCATGGCTGCGGCAAGCGTTCCCGGGATGGCACGGACTGGTTGCACGGCGGCAGCGGGCTGGGCCAAGGCCAAGGATGACAATACAACCGCTGGCAACGCCGCAGTGGTGGCAGCAAGCATTGGCAGGCTCGGCTTGGGGGGCTGCTTGTGCGAGCGGGACATCGTCATGGAAAGAATCCTCTTCTCAACTGCGGGCGCGGGCGGGGTGCCGCTGTCAATTCTCGATACTACTGTTACTGCTGTTAATTTTGTTACGTATGTGATCAATGAGAATCTCTCACGGATTTGGAAATAGCACAAGAATTCCGGGAATGGCCGCAAGGAAGAATCCCGGGTGTGTCTGCAGGTCAGGAGCGCCCTATAGGGGTATCGACTAGGCGGCAGGGCGCACAGCGTGGCAACCTTGATCCGTGAGTAATGTAGAAGAGCTTGTGGGCGAATGGTTGCCCCTACCCGACGTCGCCCGTTTATTGGATGTTTCCATCACCAGGGTTCACAGCCTGCTTGATGAGCGTGCCCTTGCGGCATTGCGTGTCGGGGAACGAAGAATCCGTTCCGTGCCGGCCGAGTTTATCCAGGACGGCCAGGTTGTAGACAGCCTCAAGGGCACCATTGTTGTCCTGGCTGACGCCGGGTATTCCGATGAGGACCTGATCGTTTGGCTTTTTACCCCGGATGAATCGCTGCGGGGACGGCCCATTGACGCCCTGCGCGAGGGCCGCAAAACGGAAATCAGGCGACGGGCCCAAACCCTCGCCTGGTAAACCACTGGCCGGGGATGTTCGGCAACACCAAAAGCCCGCCATCCCCGGCCAACAAAGCGTGGTTGCTCAGGAGGCGCGGCTGACTGTAGCTTCAGCCAGCCTCCGCAGGGCGGTTTTCGGCAGTTCGTCCAGGGGGAGCGATTCAAGCGCCTCGAATGCGGCCGCCCCAAATTCATTGATGAGGACTTCGGTGGCCGCCAACGCACCGGATTCCTCGATAATGCGCCGGAGTTCAAGGATGTCCTCTTCGGAGAGGTCCGGGCTGCCAAGCCTGGCATCGATGAAGGCAGACTCGGCTGCCGATGCCTGGTCCAGCGCCAGGGCAACCAGCACAGTGCGCTTTCCTTCCCGCAAATCGTCCCCGGCAGGCTTGCCGGTTGTCAGCGGATCACCGAAGACACCCAGCACGTCGTCCCGGAGTTGGAAGGCTTCGCCCAAGGGCAACGCAAAAGCGGAGTAGCCGCGGAGCAGCTCATCCGAGGCTCCTGCCAATGCTCCACCCAGGGCCAGTGGATGCTCCGTGGAGTATTTTGCGGACTTGAACCGGATGATGGACTGTGCGCGGGTCACGGCCCCGGCCCGGTCCCTTACCGGACCGGCAACTTCTTCCAGGATGTCCAGGTACTGGCCGGCCATCACCTCCGCCCGCATGAGGTTGAAAATCAGCCTGGCCCTGGTGCCGGCGGCTGCCCGCTCGCCAATGTCCGTGAACGCCTCTTCGCTGAAGGAGAGGCACAGGTCACCTGTCAGGATTGCCGCCGCGTGCCCGAACCGTTCGCTGTCCAGCGCCCAGCCCCGCGACCCGTGCAGTTCGCTGAAACGGCGGTGGACGCTTGGGCCGCCCCGCCTGGTATCCGACCGGTCGATGATGTCGTCGTGGATCAGGGCCGCCGCCTGGAACAATTCCAGTGCGGCGCCTGCGGTCACCACCTGTTGCGCGGCGGGCTGTCCGCCCGCGCCTCGCCAGCCCCAGTAGCACATCAGCGCGCGCAGGCGCTTACCGCCCGTGACCAGGTTGGAGATGGAACCCATGAGGGGTTCGATATCCGGAGAGATGCCGGACATGATGGCCTGCCGGGAGGTGAGGAACCCCGTCAGCTCGCCGGCAACCGCCGCAACGAAGTCTGCCTGTTCATTCCTCAGCTGTTCCGCTGCCGTCACTTGGCGGACTCAGCTGCCACGTTGGCGCCGATGGTGAATGTGGCAACGCCCGAAGCTTCAACCACCGAGAGGTTGACCGTTTCGTTGTCCCCGCGGACAAAGTCCTTGGACGCCACTGCTCCCACGGCTTCGCCAGGAACTGCCTTGAAGCCCTGCCCTTCAAGGGCCTTGGTGTAATAGTCCACAACCGCAGCGGTGGGGGCTGCGATGCTTCCCACCAGGGCGGCAGTGGCGGGGGCTGACGCCTTGTCAAAACTGCTCGATACCACCTTGGCTCCCGGCATAAGGGGAAGGAGCTGCTGCGGGAAGCCCTCCACCACCGCCCCGACGGTCGCCGAGGTATTGGGCGACGCGGAGGGGCTGGGGGAAGCTGTGATGGTTGATCCGGCAGTTCCCGGAGTCGAAGCGGAGGCAGAAGGATCCGGGGCTGCTGACGGAGTCGGGCTGCAGGCTGCAAGCAGCAAAGCCGCGCCGGCAGCGAATACTGCCAACCCTGCTGGCTTAAGGTTTCCAAAGACCGTCACAGGGACATTCCTCCTGGTGTTGATGCCGGATTCAGCCTCCAGTTTAGTCAGTACAAAACGGATAGGATTGCAGCCGTGGGGCCCGAAGGTAAGAACCAGCCGCCCGGAGCGCGCCTTCCGGGACGCAGGCGCAAGTGCATCATGCACGTGGACATGGATGCCTTCTATGTCTCGGTGGAGCTGCGGACCCGTCCTGAACTCATGGGCAGGCCCGTCATCGTCGGGTTCCCCGCGGACCGTTCCGTGGTCCTCTCAGCCTCCTACGAAGCCAGGGCATTCGGCGTGAAGTCGGCCATGCCGATGGCCGTGGCCGCCCGCATGTGCCCCCACGCGGTCATCATCGAACCGCGCCACAAGCTGTACTACGAAGTGTCCGCCCAGCTGATGGGCATTTTCGAATCCATTACGGAGCTCGTCGAACCCCTCAGCGTCGATGAGGCCTTCCTCGACGTCACCGGCGCCATCAGGCGCCTGGGTGCGCCGAAGGGAATTGGGGAAATGATCCGGCGGCAGGTTAGCTCTGAGCTGGGCATCACGGCGTCGGTGGGGATAGCGGAATCAAAATTCGTGGCGAAAATTGCCTCCACCCGCTGCAAGCCGGACGGACTGCTCATGATCGCGCCCGATGAGACCGTGCCGTATCTTCATAGCCTGCCGGTCGGCGCCCTGTGGGGAGTAGGTGCCAAGACGGCGGAGGTGCTCGCAAGAATGGGCATCAGGACCGTTGCGGACGTGGCGGCAACGCCGGTCTCTTCGCTGAAGAAGATGCTGGGCGCCACGGGGGAGCATGTCCACCAGCTTTCCTGGGGCATAGACCCCCGGCCCGTCACCCCGGTCCGGCTGGAGAAGAGTATCGGGGCGGAAGAAACGTTTGCCGTTGACACCGCCGACGACGCCCTGCTCCACCGGGAACTGCTGCGCCTCTCCCACCGCACGGCCGCGCGCCTGAGGAGTTCAGGCATGGTGGCCCGGACCGTCGCCCTGAAGCTCCGGTTCGCGGACTTCTCCACCATCACGCGCAGCAGGACGGTCCAGACTCCCGTGGACAGCGCCCAGCTGATCTACGCAGTCGCCCTGCAGCTGCTCGAGTCCGTGGGGGACAGGGCAATGACCGTTCGGCTTGTGGGGGTGCGCGCCGAGCAGCTCGAAGACGCTGCCCGGACCTCGCTTCAGCTCAGCATCGACCGGCGGGACGACAACTGGCGGGCGGCTGAGCAGGCACTCGACGAAGTGGCACGCAAATTCGGCAGCAAGTCCGTCCTTCCCGCCCGCCTCATGGAGCCCGGAAACTCCCCCGAATAACGGCCGGCGGAAGCCTTGGCGGGGCCGCCGCCAAAGTCTTTTCCGTCTTTCAGAACAGCCCTCGACAAACTATCCTTAGATATACATAGTTTTCGAGTGACTGGACTTACTGCCGGACCCTCTTGGACATGCTCCCGCTCCTGCGACGGCATGCCGGGTTACCGATTTCCGCTTTTGCCGGCGGAGCGGGAACCTCTTAGGCATAACAGCCGTTAAGGGTGCAGAAGTAGTGGCTGGGATCAGCCCGGACGTTGGCCTACAAAAGGAGGTCGTGATGCCGCTGTCGGAGCACGAACAGAAGCTGCTTGAGCAGCTGGAGAAGCAGCTTCACGAGGACGACCCGAAGTTCGCGAATTCCATGGGTTCAGACCCGGGGCGTTCATGGTCCACGAGGCACGTGGTGATTGGCGTCCTCTGCGCCCTGGCTGGCGTCTTCCTGCTACTCGTGGGTGTCACTCTCCAAAACATCTTCGTCGGAGTCCTGGGCTTTGTGGTGATGGGCGGCGGCGTCTATTTCGCCACCATGCGGAGCAGTTCGGCCGGGGCGAAGCCGGGATCCAAGGCCGGCGGCCGAAAGCCGGGGAAGTCCAGGAGTTCCTTTATGAGCAGCCTTGAGGAACGGTGGGATGAAAGGCGCAGGGGAGAACCCTAAACGCCTCCCGCCGAATTACTCCCGGCACCTCCACTTCGCTCCCTGTTGGAGGGGGCAGGCGAAAAGACCCGCACTTTGCGGGTCTTTTCGCATTTAAAACGCGCCCGATAAATACGGCCCGAATTGAAGAACGTCGTGGATGCGGCGCATGCCGGGCGATCACCAGCAGTTTTGCCGACAGGTGATGCCGGCGCCAGGAACTTGCCGTCAGCCCGTGGGGCAAAAGTCCTCCACTTTCCACCACCGGCAGGAATCCCTGCAATTCCGGCGTTCTTTTCCCATAAATAACCTGCCATCGGGCCGCGTTCGCGTTGACTGTGGGGGAAAGTGGAGTAATGTGGAGGACATAAGAGGGTGGTTGCAACATAGGGGATGTGCAGTTCCTGACAGCGGACAGGCGGTGGGCCAGTGTTTCTGGGCACTCACTCGCCACGTCTGGATGAAAAGGGACGGATCATTCTCCCCGCCAAGTTCCGGGAGGAACTTGCCAGCGGGCTGGTGCTCACAAGGGGCCAGGAACGTTGCATCTACGTCTTCAGCGAGAAGGAATTTGCGCGGGTCCACGAGCAAATGCGGGAGGCGCCAATCTCCTCTAAGCAGGCACGCGACTATATCCGCGTCTTTCTCTCTGGAGCCTCTGACGAGGTACCTGACAAGCAGGGGCGCGTTACCATTCCACCCGCGCTCCGGGAATACGCAGGCCTCGGCAGGGAACTCGCCGTGATAGGCGCCGGATCCCGGGCCGAGATCTGGGACGCCCAGGCTTGGAATGAATACCTCGCAGAGAAGGAAACAGCCTTCTCTGAAACTGATGACCCCATTCCGGGCATTCTCTGACCGGAACAGGACAGCAGTTAGCTTCTTGGATGAGATCTCCAGCCGCCCATCGGCTGGCCATCCTGGCTCACTTCCCCGGAGCCAGGCTGGCGGACGATAGGCGCGGATGGGGATCTGGTCCCAGAAGCCACCACAAGGTGACACCAACGGCGAGAAAGGACGAGGCATGAACGAACACCCCAAGCCAACGTCCGAACGCCATGTGCCGGTCCTGCGGGACCGGTGCATCAATTTGTTGGCACCTGGATTCGAGGCGGCCAGGCTCCGCGGCGAAACGCCGATGGCCGTCGACGCGACCCTGGGCATGGGCGGCCACTCCGAGGCCATGCTGCAGCGCTTTCCGGACCTGCACCTCATCGGCATAGACAGGGACGAGGAAGCACTCGCCCTCGCCGGTGAGAGGCTGGCCCCTTTCGCCGCCCGCACGGACCTGGTGCACGCCGTTTACGACGAGATAGCGGACGTCCTGGCGGACCTGGGCGTTGCTGAAGTCCACGGAATCCTGATGGACCTCGGAGTGTCATCCCTCCAGTTGGACGAACGCGAACGCGGCTTCGCCTACTCCTTCGACGCCCCGCTGGACATGCGGATGGACACCAGCCGTGGGCAGACCGCGGCAGACGTAGTAAACAACTACAGCGAAGAGGAACTCGTCCGGATCATCCGGAAGTGGGGCGAGGAGAAGTTCGCCGGCCGGATCGCCAACAGGATTGTCACCGCCCGTGCCACCAAGCCCTTCACCACCACCGGAGAACTCGTGGAGCAGATCCGGGCGGTAGTTCCGGCAGCCGCGGCCAAGTCCGGCGGGCACCCCGCCAAGCGCACTTTCCAGGCGCTGCGGATCGAAGTGAACGAAGAACTCGACGTCCTTGAACGCGCCGTGCCTGCCGCCGTCGACTCCTTGGCCCTGGGCGGGCGCATCGTGGTCATGTCCTACCACTCCCTCGAGGACAAGATCGTCAAGAGCGTCCTGCAGGCACGTTCCAAATCCTCAGCTCCGCTCGGGTTCCCGGTGGAGCTGGAAGAACACAAGGCCGAACTTAAGACCCTGACCAAAGGCACCGAGGTGCCCACCGCCGTCGAGATCGCCGAAAACCCGCGCGCTGCATCAGCAAGGCTGCGCGCGGCGGAACGAATCAGAGCCAGGAGAGCTGCATGAGCACCGCTGCCGTCAAGAACTTTCCCGCCGCGTCAGGCAGTTCGGCGGCCGGCAGGGCCCTTCCGGCACAGACCCCCGCGGACGGCCGGAAGGGCCGGACTCCGCTGTCAGTGGTGCGTAATGTACCCCGCAAGCGCCGCGCACCATTCGTAGTGCTCTGCTTCGCCCTGCTTGCCGTGGCCCTGGTGGCCGTGCTGGTGTTGAACATCTCCGTGTCCACCGCGCAGTACCAGCTGGTGGAGCTGCGGGCACGGCAGAGCACGCTGACCAAGCAGAACCAGGACCTCACCCAGCAGGTGCAGAACTTCGAAGCGCCCCAGAACCTGGCGGCCAAAGCTTCGGAGCTCGGTATGGTGGCCTCCACGGTCAAGGGCCAGATCGACCTGTCCACCCTGACGGTCACGGGCAAGGCGACACCGGCAGTTAAGGGCGGTCCCGCCGGGGCCGTTATTCCCGCACCTGCCGTGGCAGGGCAGCTGATTGTGGTTCCGCCGGCAACCAGGGGTGAACCGCTGGCAAGCCGCAAACCGGCAGAGGCGGGAGCCCAGGGTGCTGCAGCGGCTGATGCTGCGGGCTCCAAAGCAGCGACCCCGGATGCGGCCACGCCTGCCGGTCCACCTGCCGGCCTTCCCGCAGCGGCTGCCGCAGCGGCTGCTGCAGCAGTGGAGCTCCACGGCGGATCCGTCCCCGCACCCGAGCAGAAGGTGCCCGGGCAGTAAAACGGCAGGTCTGACAGGCAGCAGGGTCGAGCAGCAAGGAATTTCACGGTGGCGCAGAGGTCCGGCAAGGCAGTCAACAGCAAGGTGCCCAATGCCACCAAGCGCTTGCGCCTGGGGCTTGGCATCATGCTGACGCTCCTGTTGGTGGTGGGCGGCAAACTCTTCCTCGTCCAGGGGCTCGATGTAGGGGGCATGGCGGAAGCCGCCCTCAACAGCCGGATGAAACAGACCGTCCTGCCGGCGGAACGGGGCAGCATCCTGGACTCCCGGGGCACCGTGCTGGCCAACAGCGTGATCCGCTACAACGTGGTGGTGGACCAGCGGGTCAACACAAAAACGGAGACTTTCAAGCGCCTGGACGACGCCAAGGAGAAACTGGTTGATGTCAGCCGGGAACAGGGGCTGACGGAACTGGCGGCTGCCCTGGGCATGGAGAAGGACGCCATCCGCGAGGCCGTCACCGGGCAGCAGCCGTATTACATCGTGGCCAAGGACGTAAAGCCCGATGTCGAGGACCGCATCTCGCAGCTCCAGATTCCCGGCATCGTGACCGAAGGCATCAGCAAGCGCGTCTATCCCAACGGGTCGGTTGCCGGCGGGATCATCGGCTTCCTCCAGGACGGCACCACCGGCCAGGCCGGCATTGAACAGACCCAGGACGAACTCCTGAAGGGCTCGGACGGCAAACGGCTCTTTGAGATCGGTGCGGACGGCCTGCGGATCCCCGTGGGGGTTGACGAACTGACGCCCCCGCAGGACGGGAAGGACGTCAAGCTCACCCTCAACTCGGACCTCCAGTACTTCGCCCAGCAGGCGATCCAGAGCCAGTCGGACAAACTGGGCGCCGAGTGGGGCGTCATCATCGTGATGGACGTCAAGACGGGCAACCTGGTTGCCATGGCCGACACCAATTCGCCGGATCCGAATGACCCTGGCCGGGTAGCGGCCAAGGACCGCGGCGTCCGTGCCGTTACGGCCGCCTACGAGCCCGGTTCGGTTGAGAAGATGATGACGGCGGCGGCGCTCATCGAAGAGGGCAAAGCCAAGCCGCTGGACACGTTCACCCTTGGACCCACCTACACGGTGGACGGGCAGACCTTCAGTGACTCCTTTGCCCATGGAACCGAGGAGCGGACCCTGGCCGGCATCCTGGGCTATTCGATGAACACCGGCACCGTCATGGCCGGGCAGCGCCTGAGCAAGGAACAGCGCTACGAGTGGCTGAAGAAGTTCGGGGTGGGCGAAGCCCCGGACATCGGACTGCCGGCCACTGCCTCCGGCATCCTGACGCCCTGGGAACAGTGGGACGGCCGGCAGGAATATACAGTCCTGTTCGGGCAGGGCGTTTCGCAGTCCACCCTGCAGACAGTGCGCGCGTTCCAGTCCATCGCGAACAATGGCGTGATGCTCCAGCCCCGCCTGATCGACTCCTATGTCTCCGCTGACGGAACAGAGGAAAAGGTTCCGGCCGCGGAGCCGCGGCAGATCGTTTCCGAGGACACCGCCCAGCAGGTCCAGGACATCCTCGAAAGCGCAGTCACCGAGGGCCAGATCAAGGACGCGGCCATCGACGGGTACCGGGTGGGAGCCAAGACGGGCACCTCCGAGTCTCCCTGCGACGACGGCAAGTCCGGGTTCTGCGGCTACACGGCCTCAATGGTGGGCATGGCACCCATGGATGATCCGCGGTTTATTGTGGAGGTGGTACTCCAGCGGCCCAAGGGCAGCATCTACGGGATTACCAACGGGCCGGTCTTCCGGTCGGTCATGAGCCAGGCACTGCGGACCTACAACGTCCAGCCGTCCACGGGCGAGCCGGCCAGACTGCCCCAGTTCGCCAAGTAACACCCCGGCAGCATCCGGAGCAGCCGCCGCTGCTACGGTTCATCCATGCCGGACACGGTCCACTAGCACCATCGGAGATCCCTTGTCAGAGTTCAACCCGTCCCACCATCATGCAGCCCCGCAGGGACAAGCCCCGCAGGGACAAGCACAGGACGAACAAGCACAGGACGAACAAGCCCTGCAAGGACCCGCACGGCTGGGACCGGACCAGCCCCGCTTCCGGCCGTCCGCCGTTGATGCCGTCCGGCTGGACAGCATCGGCGAGGCGGTCGGCGTCGTAGTTCCGGGAGCCTCCGCTGACGTGGCGGTCACCGGCATCTCCCTGAACTCCCGGACGGTTGAACCGGGTGACCTGTACGTCGCCCTTCCGGGCGCAACCCGGCACGGCGCCGACTTCGCTGCCCAGGCCATTGCGGCGGGAGCGGCGGCCATTGTGACGGACGACGCCGGTGCCCGCCTCCTGGCCTTGTCCTCCGACACGTCGGTTCCGGTGCTGGTGGTCGATGCTCCGCGGAACGTGGTGGGCCCGCTGTCCGCCATGATCTACCGGGGCAGCCAGGAGGGGGCGGCGCTGCAGCTTTTCGGCGTGACGGGCACGAACGGCAAGACCACCACCACCTACTTCATCACCTCGCTGCTGCGGTCCCTGGGCAAAAAGCCGGGCCTGATCGGGACCATCGAGATCCTGGCCGGCGGCGAACCGATTCCGAGCCTCCTGACCACGCCGGAGTCCCCGGAAGTCCACGGGCTGCTGGCACTGATGCGGGAGAAAGGACTTGCTGCGGCCGCGATGGAAGTCTCCTCGCACGCCATCTCCTACCAGCGCGTGGACGGAGTGCAGTTCGACGTTGCAGGGTTCACCAACCTCACCCAGGACCACCTTGACCTGCACCACACCATGGAGGACTACTTCGCCACGAAGGCCGAACTGTTCACGCCCGCCCGCGCGCGGAAGGCCGTGGTGACGGTCGACGACGAATGGGGGCGCCGCCTCGCAGCCAGCACCCAGGTGCCCGTCACCACGCTCGCCACCGTGCCCGGGAACAGTGCCGACTGGACCGTCACGGAGGCAAAGCCCCGCGGGCTTGGCACGGAGTTCACGCTCAGCGGGCCCGGCGGCACTGTCCTGACGGTCCACACGGGGCTTCCCGGGACCTTCAACGTTGCCAACGCAGCCCTGGCCGCGGTCATGGTCCTCACAGGCGGCGTTGACGCCGCTACGCTGCAGGCGGCCCTGGATGCGGGCGACCCCTTCACGGTGGCCGTCCCGGGGCGCATGCAGCTGGTCTCCGAGCGGCCGGCCGCCGTGGTGGACTTCGCACACAACACGGACGCGCTGGCCAGGGCGCTGGAAGCCGTCCGGTCGGCCGAACCGGAATCCCGGCTGATCGTGGTGTTTGGCGCCACAGGCCAGCGCGACCAGGGCAAACGGCCGGCCATGGGCGCGATCGCGGCCCGGCTTGCGGACACCGTGATCGTCACGGACGACGACCCCCACGACGAGGACGCCGCAGCCATCCGCGCCGACGTCCTCGCAGGGGCGCTGGAAGCCCGGGCCAGTGAGTCCCTGCCCTGCGAGGTGCTGGAGGTTTTCCCCCGCGACAAGGCCATTCAACGAGCCGTGGAACTCGCCCGGCCACAGGACAGCATCCTGGTTGCCGGCCGCGGCCATGAAGTATGGCAGGAGGTGAAAGGCGTCAACCTCGCACTGGATGACAGGGTGGAACTGCGCAGCGCCTTGACAGCCAGGGGATTCAACGTTCTCCAAGACGACCGGATAGAGTCCTAGACCGAGATGATTGCATTTACCGCGGCGGAAATCGCCGACATCACTAAAGGGCGCCTGGACGCCGATCCCGGGATCACGCCTCTGTCGGTGGTCACCGATTCCCGCGAAGCCACGCCGGGATCGCTCTACGTCGCAAAACCCGGCGAGTATGCGGACGGACACGACTTCGTCGAAGCCGCCTTCACCGCCGGTGCCGCCCTGGCACTAGTGGAGCGCCCAGTGGCAGCACCGGACGGTTCGCCGTACCCGTCCGTGGTGGTTCCCGACGCCGTGCTCGCGATGGGCGCGCTGGCCGCGGAAGCCGTCCGGAGGATCCGTGCCGCCCGCGCGGAGGCCAACGAAGAACTGACTGTCATCGGCATCACCGGCTCTGCCGGAAAGACCACCACCAAGGACCTGCTTGCCGGCATACTTTCCCGGCACGGCGCCACTGTGGCGCCGCAGGGGTCCTACAACGGTGAAATCGGAGTGCCGCTCACCGTCTTCACCGCCGGAACCGACACCCGCTACCTCGTGATCGAGATGGGCGCCACCGGCATCGGCCACATCAGGTACCTGGCCGAGATGGTCAGGCCTGACATCGGAGTGGTGCTCGGCGTCGGGACAGCGCACGCCGGCGAATTCGGGGGAGTGGAGAACATCGCCCGAGCCAAGGGCGAACTCGTGGAAGGCCTGGCAGCCTCCGGCACAGCCATCATCAACCTCGACGACGAGAGGGTGGCGGACATGCGCGCACGCACCTCCGCGTCCGTCGTCGGCTTCTCCGCCGAAGGCCGGCCCGGCGCCGGCGTGCAGGCGCTCAATGCGGACACCAACGCGGAGGGCCACCCCGAATTCGAACTCCTCCTTCCCGGTGCGGACACGACCCACCACGTCAGCAGCCGCCTGATTGGTGCCCACCATGTCAGCAATTTGCTGGCAGCGGCCGCAGCCGCGTGGGCGGCAGGAATTCCCGGCCCGGACATCGCCGCGGCCCTCAGCGGCCAAACGGCAGCCAGCCGGTGGCGCATGGAGCGCACCGAGCGGGAGGACGGCGTCACCATCATCAATGACGCCTACAACGCCAACCCGGAGTCAATGCGCGCGGCCCTGCGCACACTCGCGGACCTGGGCCAAGGAAGGCGCACCTGGGCAGTTCTGGGCGCCATGCTCGAACTCGGCGAGGATTCTATCCGCGAGCATACGGCCGTGGGCACCCAGGTGGTGCGCCTTAACATTTCCCGGCTGGTGGTAGTGGGCCGGGAAGCCCGTGCCCTCTACGTATCCGCCGTCCAGGAGGGCTCCTGGGGTGACGAATGCGTCTTCGCCGAGACCGCCGACGACGCGTACGAGCTGCTGTCAGCGGAACTCAAACCCGGCGACCTGGTGCTGTTCAAATCATCCAACAGCGTGGGACTTCGCCATTTGGGCGATCGGATAGCATTACCCCCACAAACCCCGCAGCCCGCCGATGAAAGGAGCACACAGCTGTGATTGCACTTTTGATCGGCGCCGGACTGGCGCTCCTCTTCGCCCTGGTGGGCACGCCGCTGTTCATCCGGCTCCTGGTCCGCCGCGGCTACGGCCAGTTCATCCGAGACGACGGCCCGACCTCCCACCACACCAAACGCGGAACACCCACCATGGGCGGGACCGTCGTGGTGGCAGCGGTCCTTTTGAGTTACGGCCTGACGCACCTCATCATGCTCATGGTGAATCCGGATTCGCCTGGCCCGTCAGCCTCCGCCCTGATCCTGCTGTTCCTCATGGTGGGGATGGGGCTTGTCGGATTCCTGGATGACTTCATCAAGATTTCGCGGCAGCGCAGCCTGGGGCTCAACGCCAAGGCGAAGCTGATCCTGCAGGCAGCAGTGGGCGTCATCTTCGCTGTGCTGGCCCTCAACTTTCCCGATGAAGACGGCCTCGCGCCGGCCTCCACCAAGATCTCCCTGGTCCGGGACCTGCCCTGGCTGGACCTCGCCTTCGGCGGAACCGTGCTGGGCGCCATCCTTTTCGTCATCTGGTCCAATCTGATCGTCACTGCCGCCACCAACGGCGTAAACCTCACGGACGGCCTTGACGGACTGGCGGCCGGGGCCTCGGTCATGGTCTTCGGCGCCTATACGCTGATGGGCATTTGGCAGAGCAACCAGGCCTGCGGCTCGCCCCGGGAAGCCGGCAGCGGGTGCTACCAGGTCCGGGACCCCCTGGACCTGGCCCTGCTGGCCGCCATCATGAGCGCTGCCCTGGTGGGATTCCTTTGGTGGAACACCTCGCCGGCCAAGATCTTCATGGGGGATACCGGCTCCCTCGCCATTGGCGGTGCGATCGCAGGTTTTGCCATCCTTTCCAGGACGGAGCTGTTGCTGGGGATCATTGGCGGACTGTTCGTCCTGATCACGCTTTCGGTGATCATCCAGGTGGGTTATTTCAAAGCCACAGGCGGTAAACGCGTCTTCAAGATGGCGCCGCTGCAGCACCACTTCGAACTGAAGGGGTGGGCTGAAGTGACCGTGGTGGTCCGGTTCTGGATCCTCGGCGGGCTCTTCGTCGCTGTAGGCCTGGGAATTTTCTACGCTGAATGGGTTGTGCTGCTGTGACCGTTTCCCCACGCCTCCAGGAGCTCGTGAGCTGGGATTCAGACTGGGCCGGGCTGCGGGTGGCAGTCACCGGCATCGGCGTGTCAGGGTTCGCCGCCGCTGACACGCTGATTGAACTCGGTGCCCGCGTGGTGGTGGTTGACGCCGCCACCAGCGATACAGCGAAAGCCCACGCTGAAACCCTGAAGATCGTCGGCGCCGCCGACGTCCTGCTCGGCGATGATGCAGTGACGCGCCTGCCAAAGATCGACGGCAAACTTCCGGAGCTGATCGTGACGTCGCCGGGCTGGCGTCCGGACCAGGCCCTGCTGGCCGCTGCTGCGCGGGCGCACATCCCGGTATGGGGCGACGTTGAACTCGCCTGGCGGGTGCGCGTGCGGGAGGGCCGCAAGACAGCGGACTGGCTGGCCATCACCGGAACCAACGGAAAGACCACCACGGTGGGACTTACCGAATCCATGCTGCGCGCCGCCGGACTGAAGGCCATCGCCGTGGGCAACGTGGGTACGCCGATTCTGGATGCCATTCGGGACCCGGTCGAGTACGACGTTTTCGCCGTCGAACTCTCCAGCTTCCAGCTGCACTGGTCGGAATCCCTCTCGCCGGTGGCCAGCGTGTGCCTCAACGTCGCCGAGGACCACGTTGACTGGCACGGCTCCTACGACTCCTACCTTGCGGACAAGGCCAAGGTCTACGAACGCACCCAAAAAGCCTGCCTCTACAACGCCGAGCAGATTGAAACCGAGCGGATGGTGGAAAACGCCGACGTGGTGGAGGGCTGCCGGGCCGTCGGTTTCACTACCCTCACCCCCGCCATCAGCATGCTGGGCGTGGTGGAAGGCCTGCTGGTGGACAGGGCATTCATCGAAGAGCGAAGGGACAGCGCCGCGGAACTTGCCTCGATGGCCGACCTTGGCGCCATTGCACCCCGGCACATGGTGGCCAACGCACTGGCGGCCGCAGGCCTGGTACGCGCCTACGGCGTGGAGCCCAGGGCCGTGCGGCAGGGGATCCAGGACTACGTGCCCGGGAACCACCGCATCCAGCCGGTGGCCCGCCACAACGGAGTCCTGTGGATCAATGATTCCAAGGCCACCAACCCGCATGCGGCCGCCGCTTCGCTCGCTGCATTCAGCAACGTCATCTGGATCGCGGGAGGACTCTCCAAGGGTGTCACCTACGACGACCTTGTGCGGGAGCACGCGCACCGGCTCAAGGCGGTGGTCCTGATCGGAACAGACACTTCCGCGCTGGCCGGCGCCCTCTCGCGACACGCGCCCGATGTCCCCGTGATCCAGCCGGCGGCGGGTGACACTGAACAGGTGCAGACTGCTGCAACAGACGGCATCCAAGCCGGTTCCCCCCTGGCCGGGAAACCGGTGATGGCCCGGGCGGTTGCGTCAGCAGCCCAGCTGGCCGGTTCCGGCGATACTGTGCTGATGGCCCCGGCAGCTGCTTCCATGGATCAGTTCTCTTCCTACGCTCACCGTGGTGACACTTTCATCGAAGCTGTCCGCGAGCTGGTGGAAGGGCAGGCCCAGACCGGCGAGGAGTAACAATGGTCAGCACGCCAACACGCCCGCCTGCCCGGCAGCAGGCCGGCAAGCCGCGTCCCGGCTCCTCGGCATCGCCGGCCAGCCGTCCCGCCACTGCCGTAACCCGGCTGCGGGCCGGCTACCGGAAGTTCTGGTCGGCGCTGGAAGGAACCGGAACTTCCCGGAACGGCTCCACCTACTACCTCATCCTGGGATCCACCCTGGCGCTGACGGCGATCGGCATCATGATGGTGCTCTCTGCGTCCAGCGTCGAGTCGATCGCCGCCGGCAAGTCACCCTACGGCGATGCCCTAAAGCAGGGCATGTTCGCCGCAATCGGCATCTTCACCATGTTCGTGCTGTCCCGCATCAATGTGGTGTGGCTCAAGCGGCTCGCATGGCCCGCCATCATTGGCGCCGTGGTCCTCCTGGGACTGGTGCAGCTTGTGGGTGCGGAGGTCAACGGCAACAAGAACTGGATCGACCTCGGCGGCATCACCTTCCAGCCGTCCGAAGCGTCCAAGCTGGCCCTCGCCCTGTGGATGGCTACCGTTTTGGCCAGGAAGGGAAAGCTCCTCAGCCTCTGGCAGCACGTCGCGGTCCCTGCCGTCCCGATGGCCATCATCATCGTGGTGCTGGTCCTGGTGGGCAATGACCTCGGAACGGCCATGATCATCATGATGATCACGGCTGCCGCCCTCTTCTTTGCCGGGGCACCCCTGTATCTCTTCGGTATCGCAGGCCTGGTGGCCGCCGCCGGAACGGCCGTCATGGCTGTGACCAGTTCAAACCGCATGTGCCGGATCACTTCGTGGTGGACCGGCGAGTCCTGCGCCGACGGCATCGACGCCAACTACCAGGCCACCAACGGGCTCTACGGGCTGGCGTCGGGAGGCTGGTTCGGCGTTGGGCTGGGGCAGAGCCGGCAGAAGTACAGCTGGATCCCCGAAGCCCACAACGACTTCATCTTTGCCATCATCGGCGAGGAACTCGGCCTGGTGGGGACCGTCGTCGTCCTCATCCTCTTCGCCATCCTGGGCGCCGCGATCTACCGTGTGGTAGTGGCGCAGGCGGACATGTTCCACCGCGTGCTGGCCGGCACCATCATGGTGTGGCTGCTGGGCCAGGCCACGGTCAACATGTCCGTGGTGACCGGCCTGATGCCCGTCATCGGTGTGCCGCTGCCGTTCATCTCCTACGGCGGCTCGGCGCTGCTGATGTCGCTCTGCGCCATCGGCGTGGTGCTCTCCCTGGCCAGGGAGCAGATGGCCCCGTCCATCCGGCCCAAGCGGATGCTCAAGTTCAAGGCCAAGCCGGCGCGGAAAGACGCGGCCCGGAAGAAGACTGCAAGAAAGCGTGCCTAGCCCTCCATGACCTCCAAAACCCCTTCCATCGTCCTGGCAGGCGGCGGCACCGCCGGGCACATCAGCCCGCTGCTGGCCATCGCCGCCGCCCTCCGGAGCGCGTCTCCCGCTGCCGCCATCCTTGCCGTCGGCACGCCGTCCGGGATGGAAACCAGGCTTGTTCCGGCTGCAGGAGTGGAGCTGGCGACCATCGACAGGGTTCCGTTCCCACGGAAACCTTCGGCTGACCTGGTGCGGCTTCCCGCCCGGCTCGCCGGCGCCGTGCGCCAGGCCGGAGCCATCCTGGACAAAGCGGCTGCGGACGTCCTGGTGGGCGTCGGCGGCTACGTGTGCACGCCCATGTACCTGGCTGCCCGCAAACGGCGCATCCCCATCGTCATCCACGAGGCAAATGCCCGGCCGGGCCTCGCAAACCGGGTGGGTGCCCTGTTGACCCACAGGGTGGCCGTCGCCTTCGCCAACACCCCTCTGCGCCATGCAACCCACGTGGGAATGCCGATGCGTTCCGAGATTTCCGGGCTGGACAGGGCCGCGGCGCGCACCGCCGCCCGGGAGGCCCTGGGCCTGGACCCGGCACAGCCGGCGCTGATCGTCACCGGGGGATCCTCCGGGGCGCAGAGCATCAACAGGACCATCGCCGCCGCAGTGGACCGCCTTGCCGGCGCGGGCATCCAGACCCTGCACATCACCGGGCGCGGCAAGACCGTCCTGGACGCCGCCGGCAACCCCCTCGCGGCTGACGGCTACCGGCAGGTGGAATACATCGACGGCATGGAGCTTGCCTATGCCGCGGCGGACGTACTGCTGGCCCGTTCCGGTGCGGCCACGGTATGCGAGGTTGCCGCGGTGGGGGTACCGGCAGTCCTGGTGCCGCTGCCCATTGGCAACGGCGAGCAGGCCCTGAACGCTGCAGGATTGGTGGCTGCCGGGGGCGCGATCCTGGTCAGCGACCGGGACTTGACGGCCGAATGGGTGGACAAGGAGCTGGTTCCGCTGGTCACGGACCAGCCACGGCTTGCCGCAATGTCAGCCAGTTCCTACCGGCTTGGCATCCGGAACGCCGATCAGCGGATGGCTGATCTCATCCTGGAAGCGGTGAAAGCATGAACCACGCCAAAATTCCGGCCCTTGAATCGCTGGGCAGGGTCCACTTCGTGGGCATCGGGGGCGTCGGCATGTCAGCCGTGGCCAGGATCATGGTGGCCCGCGGCGTTCCGGTCAGCGGCTCCGACGCCAAGGACCTGCCGGTCATGGCCGACCTCGCGGCGGCCGGTGCGCGCATCGCCGTCGGATATGCCGCCGCGAACCTTGGTGACGCCCAGACGGTTGTGGCCGGCTCGGCCATCCGCCCGGACAACCCGGAGCTTGTTGCGGCGAGGGAAGCCGGCCTGCCGGTGCTGCACCGGTCCGAGGCGTTGGCGGCCACCATGGGCGGCGACACGGTGGTTACCGTGGCGGGAACCCACGGCAAGTCCACCACCACCTCCATGGTCACCGTCCTGCTCCAGGGCGCGGGCCTGGACCCCTCGTTCGCCATCGGCGCCAATGTTCCCGCGCTCGGCGTCAACGCCGCCCACGGAAGCTCCGGGATCTTCGTGGCGGAGGCCGACGAGTCCGACGGATCCTTCCTCAACTACCGGCCCAGGATCGCCGTGGTCACCAACGTGGAGCCGGACCACCTGGACCACTACGGAACGGCTGAAGCGGTCTACGAATCCTTTGACCGGTTCACCGCGCTGCTGCCCGCCGACGGGGTGCTGGTTGCCTGCGCGGACGACGCCGGCGCGCTGGCCCTCGCCGAAAGGACCCGGCAGCGGGGCACCACGCGCGTGGTGCTTTACGGAACCGGAGAGGGTGCGGACCTCCTGCTGCACGACGGCGGTCCCGGCGACACAGCCGTCTCCACACCGTCGGGCCGCTATCCGCTTGACCTGCAGGTGCCAGGGCGGCACAACGCGCTGAACGCGGCGGCCGCCTTCGCTGTCGCCCTTGAACTGGGAGTTGACCCTGGCATTGCGGCCGCCGCCCTGGCGCACTTTTCCGGTGCCTCCCGTCGCTTTGAGCTCAAGGGCGAGGCGAGGGGAGTGCGGGTGTTCGACGACTACGCCCACCACCCGACGGAAGTCCGCGCTGCCCTCGCCGCAGCCCGCTCCGTTGCGGGGGACCACAAGGTACACGTCCTCTTCCAGCCGCACCTGTTTTCCCGCACCCGGGAGTTCGCGCAGGAGTTCGCCGATGCCCTCAACCTGGCCGACACCGCCTTGGTCCTGGACATCTATCCCGCCCGTGAGGATCCCATCCCGGGTGTAACCAGCCAGCTCATAGCCGACCACCTGGATGAGGGCGGCCGGCTGGTGGCGGCCGGGGACGCCGTCGCACTCCTGGCGGCTTCCGCCGCGGACGGGGACATCGTGTTGACCGCGGGCGCCGGTGATGTCACCGCGTATGGACCGCAGATCGTAGAGGCCCTGCGTGGCTAGCACCCGCCGGCCCACCTACACCTCCACCGGCCGGTCCGGCGGAGGCGGTGGCGGGGACGATGTCATTTCGGCGTCCCGGAGTGTCCCCGAGCCTGCTCCCGAAAAACCGCAGAAGCCGAAGAAGCCCCGGCAACCCGCAAAAGCGGGCATCCGCGGTTTCGGCCGTGGCAACGGTAAGGGGAACAAGGCGGAGGCCCCGGCGCCGTCCGGGACAGCCGGGGCGAACGTGGTGGCTTTCCCCGAGCCGAAAGGGAAGCGGCGGAAACGGAATCTCCTGACGGCGGCGGGCATCCTCGTTGCGGTTGTGGCGGGGCTGCTGGCGACAGCTATTTTTTCCCCCGTCCTGGCCGTCCACACCATCTCCGTGTCCGGGACGCGCCTGCTGACGCCTGCGCAGGTGCAGTCCGCGCTGGAGCCATTGCAGGGTAAGCCATTACCGCAGGTCACCGACGAAGAGGTGGCCCGGCTGCTGGAACCGCTGGTCCAGGTCAAGTCCGTGACCGCGCAGGCGAGGCCGCCGTCCGGCCTTGCCGTGGCTGTGCGGGAAAGGGTGCCGGTAGCGCTGGTCAAGCAGGGGGAGCAGTACCAGCTGGTGGACGTCGACGGCGTGCAGTTGGCTGCCACGGCCGATCCTGCCTCGGTGTCGCTGCCGGTGATCGACGGCGGCGCGGGCACCATCGGCCAGGATCTCTTCCGTGCCACGGCCGCAGTCCTTGGCGCCTTGCCGGCAGACGTGCTGGCGAAGCTGTCCAACGCCTCCGCCCAATCGGTGGACGCGGTGGAGCTCAAGCTCGTGGACGGCCAGACCATCATCTGGGGCAACGCCGGCGAAAGGGAACTCAAGGCCAAAGTGCTGGCCGCGCTCCTGAAGGTTCCGGCCGACCCCAAGAATCCCGTGAGGGTCTACGACGTGAGCGTGCCCCGGCACCCGGTGACCCGCTAACGCTTTATTTTCCGGTATTAATCCGACACGCGGAGCCGGTTATTGAATGTGGCAACCAGAGGAAATACCGTCACAGACATGAGTTACTTGACATAACTATAACCTTCAACTCGAAGGTTAAGGTTGCAGGCTTCAAGCTCTCCATCAGTTTTCGCAATAAGACACGAACAAGGGACACGTAACGTGGCAGCTCCGCAGAATTACTTGGCCGTCATCAAAGTCGTCGGCATCGGCGGCGGTGGCGTGAACGCAGTCAACCGCATGATCGAGGTCGGCCTTCGAGGTGTTGAATTCATCGCCATCAATACCGACGCCCAGGCCCTGCTCATGAGCGACGCGGACGTGAAGCTCGACGTCGGACGCGAGCTGACCCGCGGGCTGGGAGCAGGCGCCAACCCCGAGGTGGGGAAGCAGGCCGCCGAGGACCATGCGGACGAGATCGAGGAAGTCCTGCGCGGCGCCGACATGGTCTTCGTGACGGCCGGCGAAGGAGGCGGCACCGGCACCGGCGGCGCTCCCGTCGTCGCCCGCATCGCCCGTTCCCTGGGTGCGCTGACCATTGGCGTGGTCACCCGCCCCTTCACGTTCGAAGGCCGCCGCCGTGCGGGTTCCGCAGAAGCAGGCATCGACGCCCTGCGTGACGAAGTCGACACGCTGATCGTGATTCCCAACGATCGACTCCTGTCCATCAGCGACCGCAACGTTTCCGTGCTGGACGCCTTCCGGTCTGCCGACCAGGTGTTGCTGTCGGGCGTCCAGGGCATTACGGACCTCATCACCACCCCGGGCCTGATCAACCTCGACTTCGCGGACGTCAAGTCCGTTATGCAGGGTGCGGGCTCCGCGCTCATGGGCATCGGCTCCGCGCGCGGCGAGGACCGGGCGGTCAAGGCTGCCGAACTCGCCATCGCGTCCCCGCTGCTGGAGGCCTCGATCGACGGTGCCCACGGCGTCCTGCTGTCCATCCAGGGCGGTTCCGACCTCGGCCTGTTCGAGATCAACGAGGCCGCGCGGCTGGTGCAGGAAGTTGCCCACCCGGAGGCAAACATCATTTTCGGCGCCGTGATCGACGACGCCCTGGGTGACGAGGCCCGGGTGACGGTCATCGCTGCCGGCTTCGACGACGTCAAGGCCACTTCGCCCTCCATGGACCAGTCCCAGCCGCAGGTGGCGCCCCAGCGGCCCGCCGCTCCGGCCGCTGCTCCCGCCCCGTCCCAGGCGCCGTCCGCCGGCAGCCACCAGGCGCACGTCCAGCCTGTCCATGCAGGGGTAGGTGCAGGCCTCAGCAACTGGGGGCAGCAGCGCCCGTCCGCCGTTCCGGCTGACTCTGGCTTCGATGTGGACCTTCCCTCCGTGGTGGAACCTGACCTGACCGGCAGCCACTCGGATGACCTGGATGTCCCCGACTTCCTGAAGTAGGCCGCGGCTTGTTCCATTGGCGCGCCGAGATCCTGCCCGGGGTGTCTGCGGCGTTCACTGACACCGGTGCCGGAAACCTCGCACTCCACGTGGGCGACGACCCCCTGGCAGTGCGGCGGCGCCGTGAACAGCTGGAGGCTGCCACGGGTATCGGGCCTGACGGCCTGCGGTTCATGAACCAGGTTCACGGAACTGCCGTTGCCGTGATGGAGCACGCCAGCGTGGCTCCGCAGGCCGACGCCATGGTTTCGCGCGGGCTGCCGCTCGCGGTGATGGTGGCCGACTGCATTCCGGTCCTCCTCGCCGGCGAGTCCGCCGACGGTCCCGTCCTGGCCGCCGTGCACGCGGGGCGGCCAGGCGTGGCCAACGGCGTTATCCCCGCGGCCGTGGACAGCATGAGGTCCTTGGGAGCTTCGGGCATAAAAGCCTGGCTTGGGCCATCCATCTGCGGCAGCTGCTACGAGGTTCCTACGGCACTGCGGGATGAGGTGGCCGCCCTTGTGCCCGCGACGCGGTCCACCACGTCCTGGGGTACGCCGGCACTGGACCTGCCGGCCGGCGCCCGGAGCCAGCTGGGGCGCGCCGGGGTAGACGTGGAGTACGCCGGTCCGTGCACCTTCGAGACGAACTCGCTCTATTCATACCGCCGCGACAGGAACACGGGGCGTTTCGCCGGCTTGGTCTGGTGCCATGGGTGAGCCCTCCGCGAACGGCGGCGAGGCTGGCCGCCGGGATGCGCCCGGCAGGGATCCACGCACCGCAGAGCTGGCCGGCCGGCTGGAAGCGGTCCGCGGCCGGATCGGTGCTGCCGCCGCGGCGGCCGGACGTGGGGACCGGCTGCCCACACTGATTGTTGTCACCAAGTTCCATCCGGTGGAGGACATCCGGCGGCTCGCGTCCCTCGGCGTCACCGACGTCGGGGAAAACCGCGACCAGGAGGCAGCCGGTAAAGCGGAACTCCTGGCCGACTGCGGGCTCACCTGGCACTTTGTGGGACAGGTGCAGACCAAGAAAGCCAAGTCGGTGGTCCGCTATGCCGCCGCCGTCCATTCGGTGGACCGGCCCCAGCTTGTGGATGCCCTGGCCAAGGCCATGCGGATCCAGCAGGACAGCACGGGACGGGCGCCCCTGGACTGCTTCATCCAGGTCAGCCTGGAAGAGGACGCCGGTGCCCACCGGGGCGGCGCCGCCCCGTCCGAGGTGCCGCTGCTGGCCGACCGGATAGCAGCAGAGGAGGGCCTTCGCCTGGCAGGCCTGATGGCCGTGGCCCCGCTTGGCGCTCCGCCCGGGCCCGCCTTCGAGAAGCTTGCCGGGCTTTCGGCCCTGCTGGTTGCACAGCATCCCGGTGCCACCGCCATCTCCGCCGGCATGAGCCAGGATCTTGAAGCCGCCATAGCCTTCGGGGCGACACACCTGCGAATCGGTTCCGATATTCTCGGATCGCGTCCCCCGGTGGGGTAGCGTCGGTCCTATTGGAAGTGATGGGCGGGGGACTCCAGTGCTGTCAAGTCATTGGGCGGCCCGCATACGGGACACGATTAGGAGTCGACCATGGCCGGCGCTCTGCGCAAGACAATGATCTATCTTGGGCTCGCCGACGGCGATGAGCATTACGAGTCCGAGCACCAGTCAACACGTAAGGATGAGGACGAAACTATGGAAGCTGACCGCGAGGAGCGCCGTGCACCTGCACCCGTCCGCGAGGTCAGCCGCGAAGCGTCCTACACCCCCGAAGAGGAATACCGCGCCCCAGTGACTCCCATTAAGCGAGCGGCCTCGAGCCGCGAAGAAACCAGCGGACTTCGCCAGATCACCACAATCCACCCCCGCTCATACAACGATGCCAAGCTCATCGGCGAGAGCTTCCGGGACGGCATTCCGGTGATCATGAACGTTACCGACATGGGCGAGGCCGATGCGAAGCGCCTGGTGGACTTCTCCGCCGGCCTGGTTTTTGGACTCCGCGGGAGCATCGAGCGGGTCACCAACAAGGTCTTCCTGCTGTCGCCGTCATACGTTGAGGTCATCGGCGATGACAAGAAAGCCAGCGAAACACAGGCAAGCTTCTTCAACCAAAGCTGAGCACCAGGCGGTGCGTGGATGCCAGACAGGGACACCTGTCTGGCATCTGTGCTGAAATAGAACGGACACATCGGCAGCACGCCGCGGTGCACATATGGACATGGAGATATGAGTTAAGTCATGGGAATCGCTTTCGGACTTGTCTATCTCGCGCTGCTTCTGTTCTTTGTTGCACTGATCATCCGGCTGGTCTTTGACTGGGTGCAGATGTTTGCGCGGGAGTGGCGCCCGCGGGGCGTAGCCCTGGTGGTGGCCCACGCCGTGTATTCAATCACCGATCCGCCCCTGAAAGTGCTTCGCCGGCTGATCCCGCCCCTGCGTTTGGGCGGCATCTCCCTGGACCTTGGTTTTCTGATCCTCTTCATTGCCGTCAGCATTGCGATGGGGATCACCAGGGGACTTGCCTGATTTACCCGAAATAGACCTAGCAGCGCAGGTGGACCCGTCCGGGAACAGCTACTGTGAAGCGAAGAAAACTCGTGTTTGACACCGCAGTGTTGAATTAGAGTAACCAGACCAAATTTAGGTACCGTAGTTTTGACGGCCGGAAGGCCTACTGACTAACTAGACCAGTGAGGTGACCAGATGGCTTTGACGCCAGAAGACGTTGTCAACAAGCGCTTTCAGCCGACCAAGTTCCGCGAGGGCTACGACCAGGACGAAGTTGATGACTTCCTGGACGAGATCGTTGTTGAGCTCCGCCGCCTGAACCAGGAGAACGACGAACTTCGCAAGAAGCTCGCCGAAGCCGGGTCCAGCGTTCCGGCCAGCTCGGCCGCTTCCCCCGTTGTGGAGAAGGTCCCCGCGCCCGTCAAGGCCGACAAGGATGAGGCACGCGAAAAGGCGGAAGCCGAAGCCAAGGCTGCCGAAGCAGCGAAGAAGAAGGACGTTCAGCCGTCCGCTCCTGCCGCGGCAGCCCCCGCAGTCTCCACCGCGGTCGGAACCCCCTCCGCTGAGTCCGCAGCCGGCCTGCTGGCCATGGCCCAGCAGATGCACGATCGGCACGTCGCCGACGGCCAGGCCCAGAAGGACAAGATCATCGCCGAAGCGCAGATCGAAGCCAGCAGCCTGGTCAACGACGCACAGGAGAAGTCCCGCAAGATCCTTGGCGCCCTCGAGCAGCAGCGCTCCGTCCTGGAGCGCAAGGTTGAACAGCTCCGCGGCTTCGAACGCGACTACCGTTCACGCCTCAAGGCCTACATCGAAGGCCAGCTGCGCGACCTGGATGCCCGCGGTTCCGTTGCTACGCCGGAAGTCAGCGAAGCCAACTAATCCGTCAAGCACGTATTCTGAAAGCCGGTGGCTGAGGATTCCTCGGCCACCGGCTTTTGGCATTGACACCGGTTTTATGAATGAAAGCACCATGACTGACGAACTTGCTGCGGACCCCGCACGCCCTGTCCCACCTGCCCCGCGTCCAGGCCGCGGGGTGCTGCTCTCCGTCTTCGCAGGGTTTGCACTTTTCGCCTACATCCTGGACCAGCTCACCAAGCTGTGGGTGACGTCCAGCATGGTGGAAGGCGAACGGATCCCGGTGCTCCCGCCGCTGCTGCACTGGTACTTCATTCGGAATTCCGGCGCGGCGTTTTCCATCGGAGAGAACGTCACCTGGGTGTTTTCCATCATCATGGCCGGTGTGGCCGTGGCGATTCTCTTCCAGATCCGGAAACTGGGGTCGCTCTGGTGGTCCCTCGCGCTGGGCCTGCTCCTGGGCGGTGCACTGGGCAACCTTACCGACCGGCTCTTCCGGGAACCGTCCTTCGGCATGGGACACGTGGTGGACTTCATCCAGCTTCCCAACTTCGCGATCTTCAACATCGCCGACTCGGCGGTGGTTTCCGCCGTGGCCATCATCTGCATCCTGACACTGCGCGGCATAGCCCTGGATGGCAGCCGGCTCACCGCTGAACGTAAGGACAAGTCCGGCGATGCCTGAAACGATGCCTGAGCGGATTGTCGTTGCCGACGAATACGGAGGAACGCGGGCCGATGCCGGCCTTGCCGGACTCCTGGGCATCTCGCGTTCCCTTGCCGCGTCCCTCCTGGCCGAGGGCCATGTGCAGAGCAAGGGCAAAACGCTGGGCAAGTCGGAAAAGCTGGTTGCGGGCGACGTGCTCCACGTCAGCAGGCCGGAACGGCGTGACCCCCTGGAAGTCGTGGAGGAAGTTGTGGAAGGCCTGAAGATCCTGCTGGATGACGAGGATTTCGTCGTCGTTGACAAGCCGGTGGGCGTTGCCGCCCATCCGTCGCCCGGGTGGGTCGGGCCCACGGTGGTGGGTGGCCTGGCCGGGGCCGGCTACCGCATCTCCACCTCCGGATCGCCGGAGCGGGCGGGCATCGTGCACCGGCTGGACGTCGGAACGTCGGGTGTCATGGTGGTGGCAAAGTCCGAGCGCGCCTACACGGCCCTGAAGCGGGCCTTCAAGGAACGAACGGTGGACAAGGTCTACCACGCCGTTGTCCAGGGCCTTCCGGATCCGCTGGCGGGAACCATTGATGCACCCATCGGCCGGCATCCGGGGCATGACTGGCGCTTCGCGGTCATCGAGGACGGACGCCACTCCGTCACGCACTATGAAGTGATTGAAGCCTTCGGCAAAGCCAGCCTGGTGGAAGTCCACCTGGAAACGGGCCGCACTCACCAGATCCGCGTGCACTTTTCCGCGCTGCGGCATCCCTGTGCCGGAGACCTGACCTACGGTGCCGATCCGCGGCTTGCTGCCACCCTTGGCCTGACGCGGCAGTGGCTGCATGCCCGCGAACTGGGATTCGAGCACCCGGTGACGGGGGAGCCCGTCCGGGTCACCAGTGATTATCCGCAGGACCTCGCGTTTGCCCTGGAAGTGCTCGCGTCCGGGCAGGCCTGACGCAGGCCAGCCACACCCGGCGCATAGAATAGTGCGGTGACTTCCAGCAACGACTCGTTTGTCCATCTCCACAACCACACCGAGTATTCGATGCTGGACGGCGCCGCCAGGCTCGGCGAGCTGTTCGATGAGACGGAGCGGCTGGGCATGCCGGCCCTCGCCACCACGGACCACGGCTATCTCTTCGGGGCCTTCGACTTCTGGAAAAAGGCCACCGACAAAGGGATCAAGCCGATCATCGGCGTCGAAGCCTACGTGACTCCGGGAACTGCCCGCGGCGACAAGAGCCGCGTGCGCTGGGGTGAGGAACACCAGCGCAAGGACGATATTTCCGGCGGCGGCTCCTACACCCACATGACCCTGCTCAGCTACAACAACGCAGGCATGCGGAACCTGTTCCGGGCGTCCTCCATCGCCTCGCTGGATGCAGTCTTCGGCAAATGGCCGCGCCTGGACCGGGAGCTGCTGAACACCTACTCGGAGGGCCTGATCGCCACCACGGGCTGCCCGTCCGGTGAAATCCAGACGCGGCTGCGGCTGGGCCAGTACCGCGAGGCGCTCGAGGCCGCAGCCGAGTTCCGGGACATTTTCGGGGCGGAGAACTACTTCTGCGAACTCATGGACCACGGGCTGGACATCGAGCGGCGCGTCACCGGGGACCTGCTGCGGCTCGCCAAGGAGCTGAACCTCCCCCTGGTGGCCACCAACGACCTCCACTACACCCACGAGCACGATGCCAAGGCCCACGAGGCCCTGCTGGCCATCCAGTCCGGTTCAACCCTCCTGGAACCCACGTACGACAACGGCGGGTCCCGCTTCGCCTTCTCCGGCAGCGGCTACTACCTGAAGTCGCCCCGGGAAATGCGGGAACTGTTCCGCGACCACCCCGACGCATGCGACAACACCCTCCTGATCGCCGAACGCTGCGAAGTGTCCTTCAACACCGGGGCCAACTACATGCCGCGGTTCCCCTGCCCGCCGGGCGAGGATGAAACGTCCTGGCTGGTCAAGGAAGTGGCCAAGGGACTTGAGTACCGGTATCCGGGCGGCGTCCCGGACAACGTCCGCGCCCAGGCCGACTACGAACTGGGCGTCATCACCTCCATGGGTTTCCCCGGCTACTTCCTGGTGGTGGCGGACTTCATCAACTGGGCCAAGAACAACGGCATCAGGGTTGGCCCCGGCCGTGGTTCCGGCGCCGGCTCCATGGTGGCCTACGCCATGCGCATCACCGACCTGGACCCCCTGCGCCACGGCCTGATCTTCGAACGGTTCCTGAACCCGGACCGCGTCTCCATGCCCGACTTCGACGTCGACTTCGATGACCGGCGCCGCTCCGAAGTCATCGACTACGTGACCCGGAAGTACGGCGACGAACGCGTGGCCATGATCGTCACGTACGGCACCATCAAGACCAAGCAGGCCCTGAAGGACTCCTCGCGCGTGCTGGGCTACCCGTTCAGCATGGGTGAAACGCTCACCAAGGCCCTGCCGCCGGCGGTGATGGCCAAGGACATCCCGCTGGCGGACATCCAGAACCCGGAGGCCAAGCGCTACGGCGAAGCGGGCGACTTCCGCCAGCTCATCAGCACGGACCCCGAAGCTGCGAAAGTCTTTGAGACCGCGCTGGGCATCGAGGGCCTGAAACGGCAGTGGGGCGTGCACGCAGCCGGCGTCATCATGTCCTCGGATCCGATCATCGATGTCATTCCCATCATGCGCCGGATCCAGGACGGCCAGGTCATTACCCAGTTCGACTACCCCACATGTGAGGGCCTCGGCCTGATCAAGATGGACTTCCTGGGCCTGCGGAACCTGACGATCATTTCCGACGCCCTGGAAAACATCAAGATGAACCGCGGCATCGACCTGGACCTGGAAAACCTGGAACTCGACGACGCCCCTTCCTATGAGCTGCTGGCCCGCGGCGACACGCTGGGCGTCTTCCAGCTCGACGGCGGACCCATGCGGTCCCTGCTCAAGCTGATGAAGCCTGACAACTTTGAAGACATTTCCGCCGTGCTTGCCCTGTACCGGCCGGGCCCCATGGGCGCGAACGCCCACACGGACTATGCGCTGCGGAAGAACGGGATCCAGGAAGTCATTCCCATCCACCCGGAACTGAAGGAACCCCTTGCGGAGATCCTGGGCGGAACGTACGGCTTGATCGTGTACCAGGAACAGGTTATGGCGGTCGCCCAGAAGCTGGCCGGCTACTCGCTGGGCCAGGCAGACATCCTCCGCCGCGCCATGGGCAAGAAGAAGAAATCGGAACTGGACAAGCAGTTCGCCGGTTTCTCCCAGGGCATGCAGGACAACGGGTACTCCATGGAAGCAGTGAAAACCCTCTGGGACATCCTGCTTCCCTTCTCCGACTACGCCTTCAACAAGGCACACTCGGCCGCCTACGGCGTCATTTCCTACTGGACCGCGTACCTCAAGGCGCACTACGCGCCGGAGTACATGGCCGCGCTCCTGACCTCGGTGGGTGATGACAAGGACAAGTCGGCGATCTACCTCAACGAATGCCGGCGCATGGGCATCACCGTGCTGCCGCCGGATGTGAACGAGTCCGCGCTGAACTTCACCCCGGTGGGCAACGACATCCGCTTCGGCATGGGCGCCATCCGCAACGTCGGCGTCAACGTGGTGGAGGCCATGGTGGCTGCCCGCGAAAGCGAGGGCGCGTTTACGTCGTTCAAGGACTATCTGATGAAGGTCCCCGCCGTGGTCTGCAACAAGCGGACCATTGAATCGCTGATCAAGTCCGGCGCCTTCGACTCGCTGGGCCACCACCGCCGGGCCCTGGCCATGATCCACGAAGAGGCCATCGACTCCGTCATCACGCTCAAGCGGAACGAAGCGATCGGACAGTTCGACCTCTTCGCAGGGTTCGACGAAGCCGAATCCGAGTCATCCCTGAGCATCGAGATCCCGGACCTGCCGGAGTGGGAGAAGAAGGACAAACTCTCCTTCGAACGGGACATGCTGGGACTCTACGTTTCGGACCACCCCCTGCAGGGCCTCGAAGGGCTGCTGAGCCAGCATGCGGAGATGAGCATCACCTCCGTCCTGGGCGAAGACGGACCGCAGGATGGCGCGATCATCACCATCGCCGGCATGATCACGTCGCTGAGCAGGCGCATCGCCAAGGCCAGCGGCAACGCCTACGCCAGGGCCGAAGTGGAGGACCTGGGCGGCTCGATGGAAGTCATGTTCTTCGGCCAGGTCTACGGCCCCATCGCATCTGTCCTCGCCGAGGACCTGATCGTGGTGGTCAAGGGGCGCCTGCAAAAGCGCGACGACGGCGCCATCACCCTGAACTGCATGGAACTGTCCGTTCCGGACCTCAGCGAGGGGCTCAACGGCCCGCTGGTGATCACCATGCCCACCTACAAGGCCACGGAAGCGGTGGTCACCGAACTGGGTGACGTCCTCCGTACCCACCGCGGGAACTCCGAAGTGCGGCTGCACCTGCAGGGTGACACCCGGACGGAGATCATGGGCCTGCCGGTCCACCTGCGCGTGAACCCCAGCCCGTCCCTGTTCGGCGACCTGAAAGTGCTCCTCGGGCCCGCCTGCCTGGACGCCTGACGGAGGCTTGGACGACGGCGGGCGGCAAGTACCGCCGTCGTCGTCCGGAGCTAGTGCCTCAGATCTCGTAATCCAGCGGGACCGGCTGGCCGTACGCCCCGCCGTGGTACAACAGGGGAGAGCCGTCCCCGCCCACCTGCCCGTCCACCACCTGGACCACAACAACGGCGTTGTTTTCGAAGGACAGGCGCATCTGCACTTCGCCGATCAGCCAACCGGCTACGCCCTTAAGCACCGGCACGCCGTGCGGACCCACCTCCCAGTGGTCCCCCTCAAAGCGGTTGCCGGCACCGGCAAACCTGTCAGCGAGCTGCTGGTTCTCCAGGCCCAGCATATGGACCCCCAGGTAGGTGGTGTTTGCCACGGCCGGCCACGACCGTGAGCTGCGGGCCATGTTGAAGGTGAAGCGCGGCGGCTGCGCGGAAAGCGAGGCAACCGAGGTGGCGGTGAAACCGTAGGGCTGGTCCTGGTAGTTCACCGTGATGATGGCGACGCCGGCGGCATGGCGCCGGAACATCTCCTTGAACGTCCGTTCGAACGGAACGTCAGCTGTTGTCACGGAAACTCCTGGTGGGCTGGATGGTTTGGTATTTATGTTCTCCTTCAAGGGTATGGGTCCGGCGCGCCGGTGGAGAATCCCCTGGAGCCCGCGCACGGCGGCTATCCTGCCGGAACATTTGTTAAGGTTTGTTGCATGACGAAAGCCACCCGCCGCACGCGCCCGCGGCTGTCCTGGGCGTTGTTCGCGGTCCCTGCAGCGGCGGGTGTCCCGGTGGGCATCCTGTGGTGGCTCCTGGCTCCTGGCGGCCTCAACCTGGTCACCCGGGATCCGGCCCTCTCCAGCGGCACCAATCCGGTTGTCTGGCTCCCGCGGGACCTGACGCTGGCCGGCCTGCTGGTCCTTGCCGGGTGCCTCCTGGCCGTTTTCCTGGCGGACCGGAAGCGCGCGGATCCGCAGGCGGACCTCCTGATGGGCCTGGCTGGTGCCCTGTGCGGCGCAGTGGTCGCCTGGCAGGCGGGGCTCCTCAGCGCGCAGTTATGGGCGCCCGCCGTCGATGCCTCGGCGAATGCCAGCATCGCTTTTTCACTGCGCGCCTGGCCGGTGCTGCTCCTGTGGCCCGCCGCCGCGGCCGTGTCCGTTTTCGCGCTGGAGCTTCTTAACCTCCTGGGCGGGAAGTCCGACGACGGCACCCACCAGTCGCGGCACGCTGCGGCGGGGCCCGTAAAATAGACCAGTGACCATTTCTTCGGAGAATCCCGCCAGCCCAGCCGCCGCCGTCGTAAACTTCCGCACCGTTGACCTGCGCGGCCAAAGCCTGACCCTCGCCGGCTTGCGCGCCGCTGTCCCGCGCGCCCAGGGCCAGACCGTGGCGGACGCTGAAGAAAAGGTCCTGGACATCATTGCGGCCGTCCGGCGGGGCGGCTTCGAGGCACTGGGAGAACTGGCCCTTCGCTTCGACGGCGTGCAGCAGCGCCACCCGCTGGTTCCGCAGGAGGTCCTGGCCGCCGCGCTCGAGGAACTCGAGCCGTCCGTCCGCAGCGCACTGGAGGAGTCCATCAGCCGCGCACGGCGCTTCGCCGACGGCCAGCGTCCCCGGAACATCGAGGTCCAGCTCGGCGACGGGGCCGTGGTGGCGCAGAACTGGGTGCCGGTTGCGAGGGTGGGACTCTACGTCCCCGGCGGCCTCGCCGTCTACCCGTCCTCCGTGATCATGAACGTTGTTCCGGCCCTCGCTGCAGGGGTGCGCTCGATTGCCCTGGCCTCGCCTCCGCAGAAGGAGTTCGCAGGACTGCCGCACCCCACCATCCTTGCCGCCGCCGCACTGCTGGGAATCACCGAGGTGTATGCCATCGGCGGCGCCCAGGCCATCGCCGCGTTCGCCTACGGTGTTGAGGCAACGGATGCCGGCCCGGCGCTGGAGCCGGTGGATGTGGTGACCGGGCCGGGCAATATTTTCGTTGCCACCGCCAAGCGCCTGGTCAAGGGCGTCGTGGGGATCGATTCGGAGGCCGGCACTACGGAGATCGCCATCCTGGCAGACTCGACGGCCCGGCCGGCCCTCGTGGCCGCCGACCTCATCAGCCAGGCTGAGCACGACCCCAAGGCGGCTTCGGTGCTGATCACCGATTCCGAGGACCTCGCCACGGCGGTCCGCGCCGAACTCGGCCGCCAGGCGGCGGCAACCAAGCACTCGGCGCGCGTCCTCGAAGCGCTGTCCGGCCCGCAGTCCGGGGTGGTGCTGGTGGACAACCTGGAGCAGGGCATCGCCGCCTGCGACGCCTATGCGGCCGAGCACCTGGAGATCATGACCCGGGACGCCGCCGGCGTCGCCGTCAGGATCCGGAACGCCGGCGCCATCTTTGTGGGCGACTACAGCCCCGTCAGCCTGGGGGACTACTGCGCGGGGTCCAACCACGTCCTCCCCACCAGCGGCACCGCCGCTTTCTCATCCGGCCTGAACGTCACCACGTTCCTGCGGGCCATCCAGGTGGTCAACTACAGCCGGGACGCGCTGGCCGAGGTCAGCGGGCACATCGTCAGCCTGTCCGGCGCGGAGGACCTTCCCGCGCACGGGGAAGCAGTGACGGCCAGGTTCGCCTGAAAAACCCCCAGGAACCGATATCTAGTAGCCCCAACCACAACATGTAGTATTACACGCTTGTTATTAGCGGTCCCCAGGACATAAAATGGAGGCGCTGAAGTTGCGCCTGCACTGGCGCCTGGGAAGGAGGGTGGCACTATGTACTGTCCGTTCTGCCGCAACCCGGACTCCCGGGTAGTGGACAGCCGCATGGCGGATGACGGTTCAGCCATCCGCCGGCGCCGCCAGTGCCCGGAATGCGGCCGGAGATTCACCACGGTGGAAACCACCAGCCTTTCCGTGATCAAGCGGTCCGGCGTGGGGGAGCCCTTCAGCCGCAGCAAGGTGATCAACGGAGTACGGAAGGCCTGCCAAGGGCGGCCCGTCAGCGAAGACGACCTCGCGCTGCTGGCGCAGGAGGTCGAAGAGCAGATCCGTTCCTCTGGCGCTGCCGAGATCGACGCCCACGAGGTGGGCCTGGTCATCCTCGGGCCGCTGCAGAAGCTTGACAAGGTCGCCTACCTGCGGTTTGCCAGCGTCTACCAGGCTTTCGAATCCCTTGAGGACTTCGAAACCGCTATCGCCCTGCTCCGGCAGGAAGAGGATGGCGCCCCGGGAATTGCCGCGAAGGGCGCGAAGAGCTCCGAGAAGAGCCCCCTGTAATCTCCGGTGGCGGCAGCGGAGGGGAAGCCGCAGCCGCCACCGAAGGACTGAGCCGTGCCGCCGTCGACTGCCGGGCAGTTGGCGGCGGCACGGCTTTTGCTATTTTGCGAGCTTGTGCTTCAGGGCGATTTCGATGGCGGCACCTACGATGCCGGCCTCGTTGCGAAGGACCGCCGGCACGATGGGGGTCCGGAGCCGAAGGTTGGGCAGGTACTCGTCGGCACGCTTGGAGATGCCGCCGCCCACAATGAACAGTTCGGGCGAGAACAGGAATTCGACGTGGGAGAAGTAGCGCTGCAGCAGGACACTGTATTCGTCCCAGGACAGCCCGTCGCGTTCCCGTGCCACCGCCGAGGCTTTGGATTCGGCGTCGTGGCCGTCGATTTCCAGGTGTCCCAGTTCAGCATTGGGGACCAGCTTGCCATCGAAGATAAAGGCCGAACCGATTCCTGTGCCCAGGGTGATCACCAGGACGGTGCCCTTGACGCCGGCCCCGGCGCCGTAGCGGGCTTCCGCCAGCCCGGCAGCGTCGGCGTCGTTGATGACCTCCACCGGCCGGCCCAGCCGGGCGGTCAGGAGCGCGTCGATGTCCGTGTTGAGCCAGCTCTTGTCCACGTTGGCCGCGGAGTGCACCACGCCGTGCTGGATGATGCCGGGGAAGGTCACGCCCACGGGCGAGCCGGCGGCCGGGGCCTCGGGCCGGGCAGAAAGCTCGGAAACCACCAGCGCCACGGCCTCGGCAACGGATTCCGGGGTAGCCGGCTGGGGGGTGGGGACCCGGAACCGTTCACCCAGCAGTTTGCCCTTCTTCAAGTCGACGATGCCGCCCTTGATTCCGGTGCCACCGATGTCGATGCCGATCAGGGGGGCGTTCTTGTTCGACTTTTCGTCATTCTTGGCCAATGGGTATCCGTTCGTGGCAGAGGCGGGCAGGGTAGGAGCGGCCGGAAAGCCGCCTGGGATTGGTGTCCGGTCAGGAACCGGGGAGGGCGTGCAGCGATCAGTACATCAGGCTGGAGGCCAGGTGAACAGGCTACGGCAGGGTCAGGATCTCCGCACCGGAGTCCGTCACCAGCAGGGTGTGCTCGAATTGGGCAGTGCGCTTCCGGTCCTTCGTGACCACTGTCCAGTCATCCGCCCACATGTCCCACTCCACGGTGCCGAGCGTCAGCATCGGCTCGATGGTGAAGACCATGCCGGCCTCGATCACCGTGTTGTAGGCCGGGGCGGCGTCGTAGTGCGGAATGATGAGCCCTGTGTGGAAGGCTTCACCCACGCCGTGGCCGGTGAAATCCCGCACAACACCGTAGCCGAAGCGCTTGGCGTAGGACTGGATGGCGCGGCCGATCACGTTGATTTCCCGGCCCGGTGCCACTGCCTTGATGGCCCGGTTCAGCGACTCCTGTGTCCGTTCCACCAGCAGCCGGGATTCCTCGTCCACATCGCCCACCAGGAAGGTGTAGTTGGTGTCTCCGTGGACACCGTTGATGAAGGCGGTGATGTCGATGTTGAGGATGTCGCCGTCGTGGACCACGGTGCTGTCCGGGATGCCGTGGCAAATGACCTCGTTCAGGGACGCGCACAGCGACTTGGGGAAGCCCCGGTAGCCCAGGGTGGAAGGGTAGGCGTGGTGGTCAAGGAGGAACTCGTGGCCCACCTTGTCCAGCTGGTCCGTGGTGACGCCCGGCTGGATGTGTTTGCCCACTTCCACGATGGCCTGGGCGGCGATCTTCGAAGCTACCCGGATCTTTTCGATCGTTTCGGGGGATTTGACCTCGGAGCCGGTGAACTTTGCCGGGGCAGGCTTGCCCACGTACTCCGGCCGGGGGATGGACGCCGGGACGGGACGCTGCGGACCTATGGTCCCCGGGGTGAGGGTGCCGATGGGTGCAGTCGAGGCAAGGGAAGGCATAGATTGATCATATAAGGCACTGCAGAACGCCAAACAACCGGAAGCCGCGCGGGACCTGCGAAAGAATCTACGTTACGCGGATCACGCCGCTGCTTCCCCGCCGCCGGAACGAGGAGCAACGATGACTGAGTACTGGTACAACGTCAGGACGCATGAGATCGAAGAGGACCGGCTGTCCGACTGGAGCCAGCTGATCGGGCCTTACAAGACGCGGGAAGAAGCCGAACACGCCCTTGAAAAGGTCCGTGCCCGCAACGAGGCGTGGGAAAAGGACGACGACGACTGACCGCGGGGATGGCAGGCCCGCCTGGTGCGGGCGTGCGTTGCCGGCGGCCGGCCGCCCGGCGGTGGAACCTGTCCGGCGCTAGAACGAGTGTTCAGGACCGGGGAACCGGCCGGACCTGACGTCCTCGGCGTAGGCAGTGGCCGCATCCATCAGCGTGCTCCGCAGGTCCGCGTACTGCTTGACGAACTTGGCCATCCGGCCGCCCCGAAGCCCCGCCATGTCCTGCCAGACGAGCACCTGCCCGGTTGTTTCCTTGCCGGCGCCTATCCCTACGGTGGGAACGGAGACCGCCGCATCCACTGCGGCCGCCGTTTCGGCCGGAACCATTTCCATCAGCACGCTGAAGGCCCCCGCATCAGCCAGCGCGACGGCGTCGTCAATCAACCGCTGTGCGTCGCCGCCGCGGCCCTGGACGCGATACCCGCCCAGTGCGTGCTCGCTCTGGGGGGTGAAGCCGATGTGCGCCATCACCGGAATGCCGGCCTGCACCATGGCTTTTACGGTGGGGGCATAGTATTTGCCGCCCTCGATCTTCACGGCGTGCGCCAGGCCTTCCTTGAGGAACCGGACACCCGCGGCCACGGCCTGCTCAGGGGAAACCTCGTAGCTTCCAAACGGCAGGTCGGCCACGATCAGCGCGCGCTTGGCGGACCGCGCCACCGCCCGGCACAGCGGGAGCAGCTCGTCCACGGTCACCGGAAGGCTTGTTTCGTTGCCGAAGACGTTGTTCGACGCCGAGTCGCCCACGAGGAGCACCTCGATGCCGGCAGCGTCGAAGATCTCCGCCGTGTACTGCTCATAGGCGGTGAGCATCGCGAACCTGGTCCCGTCCCTCTTGGCCTGCTGGAGGTGGTGGATGCGGACCTTGGCGGGCTTCCGTTCCGAAGCGGACGCAGCCGCCTGCCCGGGCCCGCTGCCGTAGGGGGCGGGGACGTCGGCGGACATGCTGGAGTCGGAGCTGTTGCTTGAGGCCATGGCACGAGCGTAGTGCGGTACCGGCCGTCCTAGCTACCGGCGGTCATCGCCCCCGGTGGTGATAAGCGTCATAGAAAGGCGCTGGAGCAGGTCCCCGGAAGCGGGCGAGGGGTGCACTCCGGAGGCAAAATCGGGCGGGGAGGTGTTAACGCTGTGTTACGCGCGGGGCAGGCTCCAGCATCGGGGCCGAATGCTTAGTACAGTGTTGGTGAACTGCTGCCGGCTTTTCCCCTCTGCGGACCCGGAGCATGGACGTTGACCGGAGAAGAGGCCATCATGGACCGCCAGC
Source organism: Pseudarthrobacter sp. GA104 (assembly GCF_009741265.1). GTDB lineage: Bacteria > Actinomycetota > Actinomycetes > Actinomycetales > Micrococcaceae > Arthrobacter. The sequence continues at coordinate 454,929 of NZ_WOWL01000001.1, read as the reverse complement.
AAGAGTTTGTCCTGCGCACAATCGAAGAGCGCGACGTACGGTTCGTACGCCTGTGGTTCACCGACGTCGTGGGCTCGCTCAAGTCCGTGGCACTTGCCCCCGCTGAAGTTGAGGGCGCCTTCGAGGAAGGCCTGGGGTTCGACGGTTCCGCGATCGAAGGCCTGGCCCGGGTGTTCGAATCCGACATGCTGGCCCAGCCTGATCCCTCCACGTTCCAGATCCTGCCGTGGCGCGGCGAAACGGAGCAGACCTCCAGGATGTTCTGCGACATCCTCACGCCCGACGGCGAGCCGTCCGCGGCGGATCCGCGCAACGTGCTGAAGCGGACCCTCGCGAAGGCGGCGGACATGGGCTTCACCTGCTACACCCACCCGGAAATCGAGTTCTACCTCCTCAAGTCGCAGGAACCCGGGCCGGACGGTGCACCCGTGCCGGTGGACGAGGGCGGCTATTTCGACCACGTTCCCGGCGGCGTGGCACAGGACTTCCGCCGCACGGCAGTGACAATGCTCGAATCCGTGGGCATCTCGGTGGAGTTCAGCCACCATGAGGCAGGCCCCGGCCAGAACGAAATCGACCTCCGCTATGCGGATGCACTTCAGACGGCGGACAACATCATGACGTTCCGCACCGTGATCAAGGAAGTGGCACTCCAGCAGGGCACCTACGCCACCTTCATGCCCAAGCCGTTCACCGCCCATCCCGGATCCGGCATGCACACACACTTCTCCCTGTTCGAGGGGGACACCAACGCCTTCTATGAGGCCGGCGCGGAGTTCCAGCTGTCCAAGACCGCCCGCCAGTTCATCGCAGGCATCCTCAAGCACGCCCCCGAATTCACTGCGGTGACCAACCAGTTCGTCAACTCCTACAAGCGGCTCTGGGGCGGCGGGGAAGCTCCCAGCTACCTGAGCTGGGGGCACAACAACCGCTCGGCGCTGGTCCGGGTTCCGCTGTACAAGCCGGGCAAGGGCCAGTCCGCCCGGATCGAGTACCGCGGCATCGATTCCGCGGCCAATCCCTACCTGGCCTACGCCGTCCTGCTGGGCGCCGGCCTGAAGGGCATCGAGGAAGGCTACGACCTTCCCGCCGCCGCCGAGGACGACGTCTGGTCGCTCAGCTCGGCGGAACGCCGCGCCATGGGCCACGATCCGCTTCCCGCCAGCCTCCATGACGCCATCCGGACCATGGAAGAGTCCGAACTGATGCCGCAGATCCTGGGAGAGCAGGTTTTTGAGCACTTCCTGCGCAACAAGCGCGCAGAGTGGCAGGACTACCGCCTGCAGGTGACGCCCTACGAGCTGCAGCGCAACCTCGGCATCCTCTAGGCGGCGGGCGTGAGCCTGGCACGCCGCCTCATTGCGGCCGGTTTCAGCGACCTTGAAAAGGGTGAGCGGTTCCTGGCTGCCCCGGAGCTGGAAGGACTGGACCAGGACAGGCTGTTCGCGGGCCTGCACATGGCAGCCAGCCCGGACACTGCCCTCCAGTCCCTGGTCCGCCTGATCGAAAAGCACCCGGACCTCCGGGACCTGGCCGCCGCCGACCCCGACACCAGCGAACCGATGTACAGGGTGCTCGGTGCGTCCGAGGCGCTGGGGGAGTTCCTGATCCGCCACCCGGAACACCTGGAGGCCTTCCGGGTCCGGGCGAGCCCCGAGCCGCTGCAGTCCGATCCTGCCACCCTGCGCGAAGTCCTCCTGCAGTCCGTGGGCGCCGACCCGCGTGCCGAGCGCCCGGTGGCAACCAGCACCGGAGCCGATGCCTATGCCGCCCTGCGCACGGCCTACCGCAGGGGGGTGGTGGACCTCGCCGTCAAGGACCTGTGCGCCGCCGATCCGTTGGACTTCCTGCCGGCCGTGGGCGGCGAACTCGCAGACCTCGCCGGGGCAGCCATCGAGGCGGCCCTCGCGGTCTCGCGTGCCGAAGCCGCCGGCCAGTACGGCGCGGACGCCGTCGCCGGCGTCGGACTGGCCGTCATCGGCATGGGCAAATGCGGCGCCCGGGAGCTGAACTACATTTCCGATGTCGACGTCATTTACGTCGTGGACCCCGGCGCCCTCGAGGACGCGCAGGCGAGCACCATCGGCTCTGCCCTTGCCAGCGGCATATCCCGTGCCATTTCCTCCGTGGCGCGCGAACCGGGCCTGTGGGAGGTGGACGCCAACCTGCGGCCGGAAGGTAAGTCGGGGCCCCTGGTGCGCACCTTGGCCTCGCACGAGACGTACTATGCCCGCTGGGCCGAAAGCTGGGAGTTCCAGGCACTGCTGAAAGCAAGGACCATTGCCGGTGACGCCGCCCTGGGCCGCCGCTACGAGGAAGCCGTCGCGCCGCTGATCTGGAGTTCGGCAAGCCGTGACGGTTTCGTGGAATCCGTCCAGGCGATGCGGCGCCGGGTCACCGAGCACATTCCGGCCGCGGAGGAGCAGCGGCAGATCAAACTGGGCCGCGGCGGGCTCCGCGACGTTGAGTTCACCGTCCAACTCCTTCAGCTTGTGCATGGAAAGGCAGATGAAACGCTGCGACGGCGTGACACCACCTCTGCCATCGCCGCGCTGTCCGCCGGAGGGTACATCGGGCGCGCCGACGCTGCTGCGTTCGACAACGCCTACAGGTACCTGCGGCTGCTGGAGCACCGCATCCAGCTTTTCCAGCTGCGCAGGACCCATCTCATGCCGGTGGCTGAACCGGCCCTCCGGTCGCTGGCCAAGGCCGTGCTGGGGCCCTTCTCAAACGAGCGGCCCCATCCTGACGCACTGCTGGCCACCTGGCAGAAAACCAAGCGTTCGGTACGGGAACTGCACGAGCGTATCTTCTACCGGCCGCTGCTCAACACGGCGGCCAAGCTCAGCAGCGAGGACGCGAAGCTGACCCCGGAAGCCGCCCAGGGCAGGCTGGCAGCCCTCGGATATCGGGATCCGCAGGGCGCCATGCGCCACATCGAGGCACTCACGGCGGGGGTCAGCAGGCGCGCCGCCCTGCAGCGGCAGCTGCTGCCAATCCTGCTGGACTGGCTGGCCGAGGGCGTGGACCCGGATGCCGGGCTGCTTGCGTTCCGGCGCGTCAGTGAAGCCCTGGGAACCACGCACTGGTACCTGGGAATGCTCCGGGACTCCAGCGCCGCAGCAGAACGCCTGTGCCACGTGCTCTCGAATTCCAGGCTGATAGCCGATCTCCTGGAGGTCTCGCCCGAGTCCGTGGCCTGGCTGGGCCACGACAAGGACCTGGTCCCCTTGAGCTTCGAAGCGCAGTGGCAGGAGATCACCTCCAAGATGTCCCGGCATGCGGATCCGGAGAGTGCCATGCGGCTGATCCGGCTGATTCGGCGGCGGGAAATCCTCCGGATCGCCGTGGCAGATTCAGCCGGGCTACTGGCCCAGGACCAGGTGGGGACGGCGCTGGCGGACACCGACCGTGCTGCCGTCCTGGGTGCCCTGCGGGTGGCCGAAGGCATCGTCTCCGCCGGCGGGCCGCTTAAGACGGCCGTCCTGGTGGTGGCCATGGGCAGGCAGGGCGGCCGCGAGATCGGCTACGGTTCGGATGCGGACGTTATGTATGTGCACAGGGCCCTGCCCGGTTTCAGCCAGGAGGAAGCGCAGGAGCAGGCCGCACGGATCGTCGCGAAGGTCTCCACCCTGCTGACGCAGCCCCTTAAGCCGGCCATCATGGCCGAGCGCGTCCTGCAAATGGACGCGGACCTGCGGCCGGAGGGAAAGAACGGGGCCATGGTCCGCTCCTTGGACTCCTTTGCCGAGTACTACCGGAGATGGTCCCTGATCTGGGAAGCCCAAGCGCTCCTGAGGGCACGCCCCATGGCCGGTAACGACGATCTTGCCAAGGATTTCATCGAGCTCATTGACCCCATCAGGTACCCGGAAAGCATTGCGGATACCGACGTGCGGGAGATCAGGCGGATCAAGGCGCGCGTGGAGGCAGAACGGCTTCCCCGCGGGGCAGATCCCGCACGGCACCTGAAACTGGGCCGCGGCGGGCTGAGCGACGTCGAATGGCTGGTGCAGCTACTCCAGCTTCGGCACGCCGGCCGGCACCCCGAACTGCGGACAACCTCGACGCTTGCGGCGCTGGAAGCCGCCGCCCAGCTGGGCTTGCTGGCCCGGGCGGATGCCGACCTCCTGGCCCGTGCGTGGCGCCTGGCCAGCCGCATCCGGTCCGCCAACGTGATCTGGAGCGGCAAGGCCTCGGACCTGCTGCCCTCTTCCCGCCGCGACCTGGAAGCCGTGGCGCGGTGGTGCGGGTACGAGCCCGGCCAGGCAGCCGTCCTTGAAGAGGACTACCTGCGGGTCAGCAGGCGGGCCCGGGCAGTCTTCGAGCGGGTTTTTTACGGACAGTAGCCGCCCCAGGCAGCCGGACGCCTCCCTGGCGATGGCTGCGAGTGGCTGACACCCGCCCTGGCCGGTGCTACTTTGAGCCCATGGCAACCCAAATCTATTTCAACCTGCCCGTCAAAGACCTGAAACGCTCGGTGGACTTTTTTGCGGCCCTTGGCTTCTCCTTCAACCCGGACTATACCGACGAGAATGCCACCTGCATGATCGTCAACGAGAACGCCTACGTCATGCTGCTGGTGGAGTCCTTCTTCAAGACCTTCACCTCCAAGGACGTTGCGGACAGCAAGGGCTCCGCGGAGGCGATCATCGCCTACTCCGTGGACAGCCGGGAGGCCGTGGACCAGGCCGTCAGGACCGCCCTGTCCTCCGGCGGGTCACCGTCCGAGAAACCCCAGGACTACGGATTCATGTATAACCACAGCTTCCAGGATCCGGACGGCCACCTCTGGGAAGTGATGTGGATGGATCCGGCCGGTCCGCCGGCCGAGTCCGCAGCCGGCGGCAATTCCGCCGGGCCGCAGGCCTGAGCGGCATGGGCCGGAGCGTATGGCTCATCCCGCTCCAGGACCTCGACGCCGACGCCCGGGCTGTCCAGCTGGGAGCCGTGGCAACCCTGGAGCCGGGCCCCGGGCAGGAGCGGTTCGTCGGTGACCCGCTCCGGATGGCCCTGGCAGGACTGGCTGAGGAATCGCGGCGGCCCTACGTCATTGAGTGCGCCGGCAGGGCCGTCGGCGTGCTGACCCTGCAGGCCGGGGCAGCACGCCTGGCAGGATGGCCGGACGAGGCGTCTGCGTGGCTGCTGAGGGGTTTCCTGATCGACCGGCGGGAACAAGGCCGCGGGCTCGGCGGCCTCGCCGCAGCCGCCGCTGTGGCGGCCGCTGAAAAACTCACCGCCCGGCACCAAACCCGGGAGGCCGGCGTCGTCCTTTCAGTCAACGAAGCCAATCCTGCGGGCGTGTCCGCCTACCGCCGGGCCGGGTTCGAGGACCGGGGCCAGTACACCGGAGGGGCGGCAGGACCCCAACGCATCATGTTCCGAAGTTTTCGGCCACAATAGCGTCTCGGCGCCGGGGCGCCGTTTGCACTGAGAAAGCGATTGCCCGATCATGTGGATTGGCGGTGTTCTCCAACCTTGTTGGGGGGAAGGCTGGAACGGTCTTCATCCCGGGGGGCATTCGTCAGGGGGTCCGGTTCCCGGTCTCAGCACGTCTGGAACCGGGCCCCCACCTCCATTTCCGTCCCGGGTGCGACTTTCCCGGGCACGCAAAAGGCGGCCATCGGATAACCGGTGGCCGCCTTCGCTGCCTTAGGAGTCCTGGAGACCAGGTCCGGGACTAGACGCCGTAGTAGAGCTCGAACTCGTAGGGGTTCGGGCGCAGGGACAGCGGGCGGATCTCGTTCTCGTACTTGTACTCGATCCAGGTATCGATCAGGTCCTGGGTGAAGACACCGCCGGCCTGCAGGAACTCGTTGTCCTCGCGCAGGGCCTCCAGTGCTTCTTCAAGCGTGCCCGGAGCCTTGGGGATGTCCTTGGCCTCTTCGGCGGGGAGCTCGTAGAGGTCCTTGTCGATCGGGGCCGGGGGCTCGATGCGGTTGCGGATACCGTCAATGCCGGCCATCAGCTGGGCAGCGAACGCCAGGTACGGGTTGGAGGAGGGGTCCGGCGCGCGGAACTCGATGCGCTTGGCCTTCGGGTTGGTGCCCGTGATAGGGATACGGATACCGGCGGAGCGGTTGCCCTGCGAGTAGACCATGTTGACCGGAGCTTCGAAGCCCTTGACCAGGCGGCGGTAGGAGTTCACCGTCGGGTTGGTGAAGGCCAGGACGGCGGAGGCGTGCTTGAGCAGGCCGCCGATGTACCAGCGGGCGGTGTCGGACAGGCCGGCGTAGCCCTTCTCGTCGTAGAACAGCGGCTCGCCACCGTTCCAGAGCGACTGGTGGCAGTGCATGCCGGATCCGTTGTCGCCGAAGACCGGCTTGGGCATGAAGGTTACGGACTTGCCCCAGGCGTCTGCGGTGTTCTTGATGACGTACTTGAACTTCTGCAGGTCATCGGCAGCGTGGGTCAGCGTGGTGAACTTGTAGTTGATCTCAGCCTGGCCGGCGGAGCCAACTTCGTGGTGGCTGCGCTCGACCTCGAGGCCGGCTTCGTCCAGTGCAACACACATGGCGTCGCGGAGGTCAGCCTGCTTGTCGGTGGGGGAGACCGGGAAGTAACCGCCCTTGACGGGGGTCTTGTAGCCGAGGTTTCCGCCCTCTTCCTCGCGGCCGGTGTTCCAGTGGGCTTCCTCGGAATCGATCTTGTAGAAGCTGCCCTGCGGGGAGGACTGGTACTGGACGTTGTCGAACACGAAGAACTCGGCTTCGGGAGCGAAGAACGCGGTGTCCGCGATGCCGGTGGATGCCAGGTACGCCTCAGCCTTCTCGGCAACGCCGCGGGGGTCGCGGTGGTACGGATCGCCGGTGCGCGGGTTGACGATGGAGAAGTTCAGCGCGAGGGTCTTCTCCATGCGGAAGGTGTCCAGGAACGCCGTGGTGACGTCGGGGATGAGCTGCATGTCAGACTCAGCGATGCCCTGGAAGCCGCGGATGGAGGATCCGTCGAAGAGCTGGCCGTTGATGAAGAAGTCGGCGTCAACACTCTTCGCGGGGACGTTGAAGTGCTGCTGGACGCCCGGAAGATCGGTGAAACGGATGTCGACGAACTTAATATCTTCGTCCTTGATGAACTTGAGGACTTCGTCCGCAGTCTTGAACATCTATGCTCCTTACGCATATGTAAATATCTGGCGTGCAAGCCAGCTGATCCAGCGCAATCCGAAGGCAGGGAAACAACGCGGTGTTCCCCTGCCTTCAGTACCCTGCCGCAATAGCCTGCCGTGTACTACCTGCTGTGTCTTGCCTTCCGGCGGATTGCTTGAAACTGGTAACAGCCTATGGACGCGGCATTTCCCGTCCATGTCCGCATTGTTTCGGGCAGGTTACAGAATGCCCTGATATGGCAACGCTATCCTCTGTCCACACTGTGGTCTAACCCCATCCACAGTGTGGTCGGCAGGAAGTCGCTAAACTTGGACGGTGGTAGATCGCAAAGACATCGGCTCCTGGCTCTCCGGCCCCGACACCTCGGGCATATCCAAGTATCCGGGGGAGCGGCTGGGACTGCCGGAGTCAGGGCCGGGCTCCATTGCGCGGGCGGGCCGCAGGATCGCCGCGATCACGATCGACTGGACCGTTGCGCTGCTGATCAGCAACTTCGCCTTCGCGGGCGACGCCTGGGCCACCCTCGCAATCTTCGCCGTAGAACAGGCCCTGCTGGTAGGGACCCTCGGCTACAGCATTGGACACCGTGCGGTGGGCATCCACGTGGTGAGGGCCGGGGGTGGTGCGCCGGGTCCGCTGGCCGCACTGGTGAGGTCCCTGCTGCTTTGCCTGGTGATTCCCGCGGTGATTTTCGATCCTGACCACCGCGGCCTCCACGACAAGGCAATGAATACGCTGCTGCTCCGCCGCTAGGGGCTCGAAGCCCCGGCGGCGCGGCGCGCACCCGGCAGGCTAGACCGAACTTGGTTCCCGGACAGTGGCTGCGCCGGAAGGTGCCCCGGCAACGCTGAGGTACCGGCGCTGTCCTGCCCACCGTTCGAACAGGATGGTGGCGAACGGGAACACGGCGGACAGGCCTGCGAACAGGGCCACCACAAAGGGCCAACGCTGCAGCCGCCAGAGTCCCAGGGCGCAGACGCCATACCCCACGAACAGGGCTCCGTGAATGGGGCCCGCCACCTGGACGCCAATTTCCGTGGTGCCGGCGATCCACTTGAAGTACATGCCGATGAGGAGGGCCGCCCAGCTGAAGGCTTCCGCGACGGCCAGGATCCGGAACGCGCGGATCACTGCTTTGGTGAGGGTCATGGTGTTGTCCTGTCCTGCCTTGGGGGCTGCAAAGAAAACGCCCCGGCTGCCGGCCTAAGCCGGAACCGGGGCGGGTTCAAAACCTAGCGTCCGCGGTTGGGACGCGCCTTGTAGGGGTCAATGCCCTTGGGAATCGGGAGGCGGTTGCCCAGGGATGCAATCCGCTTCGACACCGCATTCACCTCAAGCTTGGTCAGTTCCTTCTTGAGCTTGCCCATCTTCTTGGCCACTTCGCTGAGGGGAACCTGGCCCTCGCCGCGGCCGCTTTCAATGACGTGCACGGTGACGTTGGGCAGGATGCGCGCGAGGCGCTTGCGCTCGGCCTCCAGCAGCGGCTTTACGCGGTGCGTGGGGCCTTCGCTGACGAGCACGACGCCGGGACGGCCAATTGCGCGGAAGACGGCGTCCTGCGTGCGGGGGTTGACGGCAACGGGCTGTTCCTCGGTGATCCAGCCGCGCCGCAGGGTGCCCAGGGCAGCGCCGGAGGCGCCGGGCTGATCCTCGATCTGCGCGAAGGCGGCACGCTCGGCCCGGCGCGACAAGATGAACGTGGCACCGAGCAGGCCCAGCGGGATGCCGATGATCAGGCCGGTGATCCAGTTGTCCAGCCAGAAGCCGACCAGGAAGCTGACAGCCACAACGCCAAGGAAGACCAGCAGCATAAGCCACGGAACCATGGGGTCATGACGGCGCGTCATGGTGAAGACTTCGCCGATCTGCTTGAGCCGGCTGGGCTTCTTGACCTTGGCCTCTTTGGGCTTCCGCGAGAAGAGGCCACGCTTGACTGCGCTGGAGCCAGACGGAGTGGAGTTGCTGGAATCAGGGGATTTCGCCATAGTTCCTCAATTCTACGTGACCAAAGCCCAAGGGCCGGCACCGGAGTCTTCCGGTGCCGGCCCTTGGGTGGCGCTGTGATTTTGTGGCGGTGCGCAGCTCAGGAACGGGCGGCGAGCAGTGAGCTGGCTTCCTGGCGGGTGGTGCCGGAGTCCTGGATGCCGTCGGCGATGTGGGCGAGTTCGGCGGGGATGTCGCGGCCCTTCTTCCGCATCGCGGTGGCCCAGAGCCGGCCGGCGCGGTAGGAGGAACGGACCAGTGGTCCGGACATGACGCCGAGGAAGCCGATCTCGTTGGCCTCGTCCTGGAGGTCCACGAATTCCTGCGGCTTGACCCAGCGGTCCACCGGCAGGTGCCGCTCGGACGGGCGCAGGTACTGGGTGATGGTGATCAGGTCGCAGCCGGCCTCGTGCAGGTCCCGCAGCGCCTCGGAGATCTCTTCCCGGGTTTCGCCCATGCCCAGGATCAGGTTGGACTTGGTCACCATGCCCAGGTTCCGGCCCTGCGTGATCACGTCCAGGGACCGCTCGTAGCGGAACGCGGGCCGGATCCGCTTGAAAATCCTCGGCACCGTCTCCACGTTGTGGGCGAAGACCTCGGGCCTGGAGTCGCAGATCGCTTCGATGTGTTCGGGTTTGCCGGAGAAGTCCGGGATCAGCAGCTCCACCCCGGTGCCGGGGTTCAGTTCGTGGATCTTGCGGACCGTTTCGGCGTACAGCCACACGCCCTCGTCCTCGAGGTCGTCACGGGCCACCCCGGTGACGGTGGCGTAGCGCAGCTGCATGGCCTGCACGGAGCGGGCCACCTTGGTGGGTTCGAACCTGTCCACCGGGGAGGGCTTGCCGGTATCGATCTGGCAGAAGTCACACCGCCGGGTGCACTCGGACCCGCCGATCAGGAACGTGGCTTCCTTGTCCTCCCAGCACTCGAAGATGTTGGGGCAGCCGGCCTCCTCGCACACCGTGTGCAGGCCTTCCTTCTTGACCAGGTTCTTGAGCTGGACGAACTCCGGGCCCATCTGGACCTTGGCCTTGATCCAGTCCGGCTTCCGCTCCACCGGGACAGCCGAGTTGCGCTGTTCAACGCGCAAAAGCTTCCGGCCTTCAGGTGCCAATGTCACAGTAGAGCTCCTTCGGGGGTAGCGACCAGGGCGTCTTCATTCTTGCGCAGTTCTTCGGTGATCCGGGAAACAAGGTCAGCGGGGGCAACGTCATGGCCGGTTTCCCGGGCAATGGTTGTCACGCCGGCATCCGTGATTCCGCAGGCGATGATCTGCGAGTACGGTGCAAGATCGTTGTTGCAGTTGATGGCGAAGCCGTGCATGGTCACGCCCTCGTGCACCCGGATGCCGATGGCGGCGATCTTCCGGTCCGGACCCTTGCTGTCCGCGGTGATCCACACCCCGGCCCTGCCCTTGATGCGCACGGCGTTGATCCCGTAGTCAGCGAGGACCGCGATGATCACGGATTCCAGGCGTTCGACGTAATCGCGGATGCCTGCCCGGTTCTTCAGTTTGATAATGGGGTATCCCACCAGCTGGCCCGGACCGTGCCAGGTCAGTTTCCCGCCGCGGTCCACCGGGACCACCGGGGTGCCGTCGAACGGCCGTTCGTGGTCCTCGGTCCGTTTTCCGGCGGTATACACCGGTGCGTGTTCCAGGAGGAGGACAGTGCTGGGTGCCATCCCCGCGACCACTTTGTCATGGAGTTCGCTCTGGATTTCCCAACCATGTGTGTAATCGACAAAATCCGGAGCAAGACCCAGCTGTGAAAACTCAAGAGTCATGGCATCCAGCTTAGACCCCGCGGCGTCCCGCGCCCGGTTTAGTGCTTAAGCTCACCCACCTGCAGGGGGCACGTCACAGGGGCTCCGGCACAAGCGCGGAGCCCCTGATGGCATGCCTGTGGATAACTTCTGCAGGCCCTGCCGGATTCGGCTAGACATGAGCTATGGAAGATTTGCAGGCACCCGAGGTGCCGGGCTTCGCCGTCGAACGCCTGCTAGGGCAGGGCGGGAGCGCGGTTGTGTGGCTGGCCAGGGAGCAGAAGACGGGGCGGAACTTCGCGGTGAAATGCTTCCGCTCAGGCCCGGCCCGGTCAATCCGCCCGGAGACGGTGACGGAAGACGCCGTGCGGCGTGAGATCCGGATCCTGTCCGTCCTGGACCACCAGCACCTGGTCAAAGCGCGTGACGCCGTCCGGCTGGGAGGACAGCCGGACGGCGGGACGGCGCTGGTCATGGACTACGCTTCCGGCGGGTCCCTGGCCGCCCTGGTATCCAGCCGCGGCCGGCTCACTGTTGGCGAAACAGTGACGGTACTGACGCCCCTGGCCCAGGTCCTGGGCTACCTGCACAGCAAGGGATTCACCCACTCGGACGTCTCCCCGGGAAACGTCCTGTTCACCGGACAGGGCAAACCGCTCCTGTCCGATCTCGGCATAGCGCGGATGCTGGGTGACCCGGGCAGTACCGCGCTTTCCGGGACGCCCGGCTTCGTGGACCCGGCCCCGGTGGACGCAGTGCGGGGCCTCCAACCGGAACGGGACGTCTATGCGACGGCGGCACTCGGGTGGTTTTGCCTGACCGGCCAGGCTCCGCCCCGTACGGTTGACCGGCCGCCGCTTTCCCTCCTGGTTCCGGATGTTCCACGGGAGTTGGCGGCCGCCCTGGAGGCCGGGCTCAATGAAGACCGGAGGCGCCGGCCCACGGCGGCTGCCCTGGCCACGGCCGTCTACCGCAGTGCCTCGCCCCGGCCGCTGGACCTCGCGGCCTCGGTCCATCCCACGGTGATCCCGGAATTGATGACCCGCCGGCACATCCCGGCGCCGTCCCGGCGCGGAGCAGTCAAGGACAAGGCCGCGGCCGCCGGCAGGCGGTTCGCCGCTGCGAAGTGGGGGGCGCTGCCGCTTTCCAGGCAACGCATGCCCTTCCCGAATGCCACGGGCGAGGTTCGTCCTTCCCGAGGAAGGCACGCTCTCGCAGCGCCGGGCAGGGGGCGGCGCCGTTCTCCGGTGTTGCGGCGAGTGCTGCCGGCGGCCGCGGCGGTGGCTGCCGCAGGCGTGTGGTGGCTCGCTGGAACCGGTGGTACGGCCGCTGAAACTGCCCCCGCCGCCCGGGGATCAGCTGCCGCCGCTGCGCCGCCGCCCGTGGCTGCCGGTACGGCAGCCGCTGGAGCAGGGAGCGGCACTGAGGGCGGGGCAGGCCCTGCCGATGCCGCCAGGCAGCAGGCCGGGGACTCCGATCCCGTCCAGGCGGTGGAGGGACTCGCCCTCCTGCGGGACCTGGCTTTCAGCAGGGGCTATTGGGAACTGCTGGCAGAAGTCAATGCCAAGGATTCGCCGGCAGCGGTCTCGGACCAGCAGGCAGTGGAGCGCCTGCGCAGCTCCGGCCACATCCTCGACGGGTTCTCAAGCAACCTTGCGGAGCTCCGCACCGAGGACGGCGCAACAGCCGAGCGCGCCGTGGTGCGTGTCCTGTCCAGTTCCTCCGCCTATGAGGAGAAGGATGCCCAGGGCGTGGTCGTTGGGGCCGGGCCGGCCGCCGGAGCGCGCCAGCTCAGGCTGGTCCTCGTAGCCGGGGACGGCAGGTGGCGGATCAGCGAGATCCTGCCGGGCTCCTGATCTTGCCGGGCTCCTGATCCTGCCGCAGCGGCCGGCTGCCTTAGCCCAGGCCGGCCCCTTCTTTGCCGGCAACCTTGTCCTGGCCCGCAACCCACTGCGCGGCCTGTGCCAGCGTGGGATGCTGCCACTGGAATCCGGCCGCCCGAAGCACGGCAGGCTCCATGCGCTGGCTGGACAGCAGGAGTTCGTCCGCCAGCGCACGCATCACCAGCCGGAGGACCGGGGCAGGTACCCGCAGGGCCGCGGGGCGGTGCACGGCGCGGGCAAGGGCCGACACCAGGGTATTGACGTCGGCGTCCTCGGGAGCACACAGGTTGACCGGCCCGCTAATGCCGGACTCCAGCAAAAAGAGGAACGCCGCGGAAACATCCGGAAGGGTAATCCAGGGCCAGTACTGGCGGCCGTTTCCCAGCGGGCCGCCCACGCCCAGCCGGATCAGCGGCATCAGCCTGCCCAGGGCGCCTCCCTTCCGGCTGAGTACCACGCCCGTCCGGGTCACCACCACCCGCACACCCGGGGGAGCGGTGGCAGCGGCGTCCTCCCACTCCCCGCAGATCGCGGCCAGCGTTCCGGAACCCCGCGGCGCATCTTCACGGAGCACAGTATTTCCCGCGTTGCCGTAGTAGTTGGAGCCGGACTGGCTCAGCAGGACATGCGGCGGGGAATCCATCTGCTGCATCGCCCGGGTGAGGGTGCGCGTTGAATCCACCCGCGAGCGGAAGAGCTCCTCAACGCGCCTGCGGGTCCATGGCCGGTCACCGATGCCGGCGCCGGAGAGATTGACGACGGCGTCAGCCCCGGCCAGGGCCTGCGGGTCCAGTTCCCCCGCGGCAGGGTTCCACCGGACTTCCGCCGCCGTGCCGGGCTTCCGCCTGACCAAGGACACGACGTCGTGTCCGGCGTTCCGGAAGGTTGCTGACATGGATTTGCCGATCAGCCCGGAGGCCCCGGCCATGACGATACGCATGGTCCATCTCACCACGCCACGTGCGCGGCGGCACCTCCCGACAGGCCGCAGGGGGGGTGACTATGATCGAACGATGACCTTTTCGAGCTACTTCCGTTTCCCGCATCTGCATGGTGATCTGGTCACTTTCGTGGCCGAGGATGACGTGTGGATTGCGCCCCTGGGCGGCGGCCGCGCCTGGCGCGTCTCGGCACTCCAGCTGCCCGCCCGCAATCCCCGCTTCACTCCCGACGGGAAGCGGCTGGTGTGGACAGTGGTCCAGGGAACGGCGCCTGAGGTGGTATCGGCAGAGGCCGACGGCGGGGGATACCGCCAGCTGACGTACTTCGGCCACAGCACCACGAGGGTAAAGGGCTTCACCGCCGGCGGTGCGGTAGTGGTCACGAGTGCATTCCGCCAGGCCGAAAGCAGGCACACGCACGCGTACAGTGTCCCGCTGGAGGGCGGCTGGGCCGAGGAACTCCCGTACGGGCCGGTTGAGTCCGTGGCCTTTGGCCCGGAGGTGGGTGACGAGCGGCCAGTGGTGGTGGGCAGCGTGCTGTCCCGCGAACCCGCCTGGTGGAAGCGCTACCGCGGCGGCACGGCAGGGAAGCTGTGGATCGACACCGACGGCAACGGGGAGTTCGAGCGCCTCCTTCCGGAGCTTGAGGGCAACCTCGCTGATCCAATGTGGGTGGATGGCCGCATCGCGTTCCTTTCCGACCACGAGGGTTACGGCAACCTGTATTCGGTCCTGCCGGGCGGAAAGGACCTGCGCCGGCATACGGACCACGAGGACTTCTATGTCCGGCACGCCTCCACAGACGGCAAACGCGTGATCTTCGAGTCCGCCGGTGAGCTCTGGGTGCTGCACGACCTCGGTTCCGACGCCGTCCGGCTGGACATCAGCCTGGGCTCCGCAACGCAGTCCAGGCGCCCTGTACTGCTGAAGGCGGCCAAACACCTCGGCGCGGTGGTACCGGACACCAGCGGCTCTGCAAGTGCGGTCGAGGCCCACGGCACCATCCACTGGCTCCGCCACAAGGATGGTCCGTCCCGCATCATTGAGGCAACGCCGGGGGTCCGCGCCCGCCTGCCCCGGCCCCTTGGCGACGGCCGGCTTGCCTACCTGGCGGATCACGATGGCGTGGAGGCGCTGTACATCAAGGACATCGCGGCCCCTGTGCCGCACCCTGCCGCTGCAGCCGGCACAGCTGCAGCGGGCACAAAGGGGACCAGCGCGGCATTGGACAACGGCGCGCCGCCGGAGGACGCCGTGGTGCTGCCGCAGCCCGTCCCTGCTGCCGGCGCTGCCGTGCTCGCCGGGAACACGCCGGCCGCCCATGCCTCGGACGAGCAGGCCGACGTCGCGCCTGAATCCGGCGCCCCGGCTGCGGAGGCACCGGCAGGGCCGGCCGCAACCCGCATCGCCTTCCCCAAGCCGTCGCGTGCCAGTGCCCTCGAGGCGAGCCCGGACGGTCGCCGGATAGCCCTGGGCACGTCCTTCGGTGAGGTCTACGTGGCAGACACGCGCACGGGCGAGCTGACACTGGTGTCCAGCATCGGCGAGGGCACGGTTGCGGACCTCGCATGGTCAGGGGACTCGCAGTGGCTCGTATGGTCGGAGCCGGTCACGTCCTTTGGTTCGCGCAGCCGGCTGCGGCTGGCCAACGTGGCAAAGCCCGGCGCCGCCCCGGTGGAAGTCACCGACGGGCGCTTCTGTGACCAGTCGCCGGCCTTCACCCCCGACGGCAGGTTCCTGGCCTTCCTCTCCAACCGCAGCTTCGATCCGGTGTACGACGGACACTCCTTCGACCTCTCCTTCCCCAGCCCCATCAAGCCATACCTTGTAGCACTCGCCTCGGATACGCCGTCGCCCTTCGGCCCCGCCGTGGACTCCGACGGTGCAGGCACGCCGTCCGCCGAGGCAGCCGGGCAGCAGGACGGCACGGGCCCGGAGCAGCCGGAGGTCCGGGTGGATCCCGAGGGCCTGGCGCACCGGGTCATCACCGTGCCCGTGCCGCAGGGCAACTACACGTCCCTGAAGGCCGCCGAGGGGGCACTGCTGTGGCTCGACTGGGCCCTGGCCGGCGTGACCGGTGATGGAAAAGCCAGCCAGGAGGACAAGGATTCCCGGCCCAGCCTGGTCCGGTACGATCTTGGCCGGCGCAAGCAGGCCACCCTCGTGGACGCGCTGGACAGCTACCGGCTGTCAGGGGACCGCAGCAAGGTGGTGCTGATCTCGGACAAGCAGGTGACAGTGGTCCCGGCCGACGCCAAGGTGGACGAGGAGTCCGGGAAGCTGGTCAAGGTTGACCTCGGCCGGATCAGGGTCATGATGGACCCGCTCAGTGTCTGGGGGCAGGCTTTTGACGAGGCCTGGCGGCTGCAGCGCGATTTCTTCTGGACCGAGGACATGGCGGGGCAGGACTGGGATTCCATCCACCGGCGTTACCGTCCCCTGGTGGAGCGCCTCGGCTCGCACGATGATTTGGTGGACCTCCTGTGGGAGCTGCACGGCGAGCTGGGGACGTCCCATGCCTACGTCCGGCCGGCGCCCGTCACCGAAAACGGCAGCCACGGCCAGGGCAGGCTCGGCGCGGACCTGGCGTACGTCTCCGGCGGGTGGGAGATCACCCGGATCCTTGCCGGCGAGTCCTCCGATCCGCTGGCCACTTCACCCCTGACCAGGCCGGGAGTCGGCGCAAAGGCCGGCGACTTCCTGCTGGCTGTCGACGGCGTGCCGCTGTCCGAAGGCATCACCCCGGCCATGCAGCTGGTGGGAGCAGCCGGGCGGGCTGTGGAGCTCACCCTCCTGAATGGTCCGGCACACGGGGCCGCAGCAGGCACCCAGCGCCGCGTCGCCGTCGTTCCCGTCAAGGACGAGGAGCGCCTGCGGTACCAGGAATGGGTGGCCTCAAACCGGCGCACCGTCCGCGAAGCCTCCGGGGGCAAGTTCGGCTACCTGCACATTCCGGACATGATGGCCAACGGCTGGGCACAGCTGCACCGGGACCTTGACACGGAAACTGCGCTTGACGGCCTCATTGTCGATGTCCGCCGCAACCGTGGCGGGCATACCTCGCAACTGGTCGCAGAACTGATCGGCCGCAAGGTGACCGGTTGGAGCATGCCACGCGGGGAAAAGCCGCGAACCTACCCGCACCACGCACCGCGCGGACCCGTGATCATTCTGGCCGACGAATTCGCTGGCTCGGACGGCGACATCATCACCCAGGTGTCCAAGCTCAGGGGGATCGGACCGGTCATCGGCACCCGCACCTGGGGCGGCGTGGTGGGCATCGACAACCGCTTCTCCCTTGCCGACGGCACCGGCGTGACGCAGCCGCGGTACGCCACCTGGTTCGGCGGCGGCGTGGGCTGGGGCGTGGAGAACTACGGCGTCGACCCGGACATCGAGGTCACCTACCCGCCGCACGCCTATGCGGCGGGCCGGGACCCCCAGCTGGAGTACGGCATTGGGGCGCTGAAGGAAATGGTCCAGGAGCTGCCCACGGACCGTCCGCCGGCCCGGGAAGGGTACCGCCGGCTGCGTCCGGCTCCGCTCCCGGCGCGCCGACAAGGCAACTGACCGGGGCCGCGCGGGAAGCAGAAAAAGGCCCCGCCTGTCCGGAACATTCCGGACAGGCGGGGCCTTTTGCCATCAGCGCCGGATCAGGACTCCAGCGTTGCATCCAGGGTGATGTCGATGCTGGCCAGGGCGCCCGAAACGGGGCAGCCCACCTTGGCCTCGCCCGCGATCTTCTGGAACTCCTCCTCGGAAATGCCGGGGACCCGTGCCGACATGGTCAGGTGGCTGCCGGTGATTCCGGTACCGGGGACAAACGTCACGTCAGCCTTGGTGCGGACTTCCTCAGGCGCGTGGCCCGCCTTATCGAGTTCGTTGCTGAACGCCATCGAGAAGCACGCGGCATGGGCTGCGGCGATGAGTTCCTCCGGGCTGGTCTTGCCGTTGGCCGCTTCGGTACGGGCCTTCCAGGTGACATCGAACGTGCCCAGGCCTGAGGTGGCCAGGCTGGTGGTACCGGCGCCTTCCGTCAGGTTGCCGTTCCATACTGCGTTTGCTGAACGCGTTGCTGCCATGTTCACTCCTCAGATTGATCGAATCCGGGGCAGGCCGCTGCCTGGACCCCGCCGTGTCCCATCCTAGGGACTTCAGCGGCTGCTTGCACCGGGTGTCCGCTGTCAGTGGATTATGACCCGGCGGCCGGCTGCCGCCGGCGGGACCATCACTTCCAGATGGTGGCGATGGCGATGTTCAGCAGCGCGAGTCCGCCCACGGCGTGCGCCAGGCCGGTGCTGATTGGCTCGTTGTTCTTGTACTTGCGGCGGCCGATGAACGCCAGCACGCCGACGGCGAGGGCGATGACGAACTTGATGCCCAGCTTGGCGTAGTTGGCGTCCATGTCCAGGGCCGGGATCAGTCCCATCAGCGCGACCCCGGTCAGCAGCTGGAGCATGGCGCCGTCGAACTGGCGGGGGTGGACGGTGGGCTTCTTCATCTGGCCGATCCAGATGCCGACGATCATGGCGGCGCCGACGATGTGCAGGAAAACCACGATGTTATAGACGATGTTCATGGGACCAGTGTAGCCAAGGGTTCTACGGCTTGTAGTAGTCAGGTTCCGTAGCAGTTAAATGACGACGGCGGTGCAGGCCGCCAGTGGATCCCCACCGGTGCCTGCACCGCCGTCGTGCGTTCCGGCCTGTTACAGCCCCAGGTCAGCCTCGAAGGCGCCTTCTTCAAGGCGTGCCTTCAGCGTCTGGAGGAAACGGCCGGCGTCCGCGCCGTCCACCAGGCGGTGGTCGTACGTCAGGGACAGGTACATCATGGAGCGGATGGCGATCGAGTCGTCGCCGTTCTCGTCGGCAACAACGACGGCGCGCTTGACGATGGCGCCGGTGCCGAGGATGCCCACCTGCGGCTGGTTGATGATCGGGGTATCGAACAGCGCCCCGACCGAGCCGATGTTGGTGATGCTGAAGGTGCCGCCGGACAGTTCGTCCGGACCGATCTTGCCGTCGCGGGTGCGGCCGGCAACGTCGGCGATCTTGCCCGCCAGTCCGGCGAGGTTCAGGCTGCCGGCGTCGGAGATAACAGGGACCAGCAGGCCCTTGTCGGTGTCGACGGCGATCGCCAGGTGCTCGGCGTTGTGGTAGGTGATTTCCTGCTTGTCCTCGTCGTACGCAGCGTTGAGCTTGGGGTGCTGCTTGAGGGCCTCGGCCACCGCCTTGGCGATGAACGGCAGGAAGGTCAGCTTGACGCCGTTCTGCGCCTGGAAGGAGTTCTTGGCGCGGGCACGGAGCTTGGCAACCTTGGTCATGTCCACTTCGTGGACCTGCGTGAGCTGCGTGGAGACCTCAAGGGATTCGCGCATGCGGCGGGCAATGACCTGGCGGATGCGCGGCGCCTTCTGCGTGGTTCCGCGCAGCGAGGAGACTGCGCCGTTGGATGCTGCAGCGGCGGATGCTGCCGGCGCGGACGCGGCCGGAGCTGCTGCCGGTGCAGCCTTTGCCTCGGCTGCGGCAATGACATCCTGCTTGCGGATGCGGCCGCCGACGCCGGTGCCGGAGAGGGAGGTGATGTCCACGCCGTGCTGGTTTGCCAGCTTTCGGACCAGGGGAGTGACGTAGCCGGACTCGCCGCCGGCGGCGGGTGCCTCGGCTGCGGCCGGAGCGGCCTGCGGTGCCGGTGCCGGAGCTGCCGCGGGTGCCGGAGCTGCTGCCGGTGCAGGTGCTGCTGCGGGGGCTTCCTGCTTCGGCTCTTCCTGCTTGGGGGCTTCCTGGGCGGGGGCGGCCTGCGGTGCTGCGGGTGCGGGCGCTGCTGCCGCGCCTGAGCCGATGACGGCCAGGACGGAGCCCACCTCTGCGGTCTCGTCCTCGTTGACGCGGATCTCCTGGAGGGTGCCGGCCACGGGGGAGGGGATTTCGGTGTCTACCTTGTCCGTGGACACCTCCAGCAGGGGCTCGTCCACCTCGACGGCGTCGCCGACGGCTTTCAGCCAGCGGGTGACCGTGCCCTCGGTGACGCTCTCGCCGAGGGCCGGGAGGGTGACCTCGTGGCTCTCGCCGCCGCCGGCGGCCGGAGCCTCAGGCGCGGAAGCTTCCTGGGCGGGTGCCTCCTGTGCAGGTGCCTCCTGTGCAGGGGCTTCGTCCGGTGCGGGGGCTTCAGTGGACGGGGCCTCGGCCGGTGCGGCCTGCTCAGCGGCAGGGGCCTCTTCGGCGGGGGCGCCGGCGCCGGAGCCGTCGCCGATGCGGACCAAGGGAGCGCCGACCTCGGCGGTCTCGTCCTCGGCAACCAGGATTTCCTCAATCACGCCAGCTACAGGAGAGGGGATTTCAGTGTCTACTTTGTCGGTGGAGACTTCGAGCAGCGGCTCGTCCACCTCTACCCGGTCACCTACCTGCTTGAGCCAGCGGGTGACGGTTCCTTCGGTGACGCTCTCACCGAGGGCGGGCAAGTTAACGGATTCAGACATGTCGTCCCCGTTCTCCTTATTGATCTTTAGTGCGGATGGTTGCTGCCTGTTGGCCAGCCTAGTGCACCCGGCATTCCGTGCCGGGTGCACCAGGCCCTTTGGTGCTGAGGGAAACTAGCCGTGAAGCGGCTTGCCCGCGAGTGCCAGGTGGGCTTCGCCCAGGGACTCGTTCTGCGTGGGGTGGGCGTGCACCAGCTGGGCCACATCCTCCGGGTAGGCTTCCCAGTTGACGATCAGCTGGGCTTCGCCGACCTGCTCGCCCATGCGGGCGCCGATCATGTGGACGCCCACCACGGGGCCGTCCTTCTGGCGGACCAGTTTGACCAGGCCGGACGTGCCCAGGATGGAGCTCTTGCCGTTGCCGGCGAGGTTGTATTCCTGGGTCTGCACCTGGTCCTCACCAAACTTTTCCTTGGCAGCCTTTTCGGTGTAGCCGACGGTGGCGATTTCCGGGTCGGAGTAGGTGACCTTCGGGATGTTGATGTCCTCGACGACCACCGGCTTCAGGCCGGCGATTTCCTCGGCCACGAAAATGCCCTGCTGGTAGCCGCGGTGGGCCAGCTGCACGCCCGGCACGATGTCGCCGACGGCGTAGATGTTGCCGACGCCGGTGTGCAGGCGTTCGTTGGTGATGACGAAGCCGCGGTCGATTGTGACGCCCGCTTCCTCGTAGCCAAGGTTGGCGGTGACGGGGCCGCGGCCTACGGCAACGAGGAGGAGGTCGGCTTCGAAGGTCTTGCCGTCCACCAGGGTGACCTTGACGCCGTCGTCATTCTGCTCGACGCCCTGGAAGAACACGCCGGTGGAGAACTTGATGCCGCGCTTCTTGAAGGCCCGTTCGAAGTTCTTCACGATGGTGGCGTCCTCGTTGGGAACCAGCGAGGGCAGGCCCTCGACGATCGTGACGTCCACGCCGAAGGACTTCCAGACGGAGGCGAATTCGACGCCGATCACGCCGCCGCCCAGGATGATGGCGCTCTTGGGAATGGAATCCATGGTGAGGGCCTGGTCCGAGGTGATGACCTTGCCGCCGATTTCCAGGCCCGGGAGGGTGCGGGAGTAGGAGCCGGTGGCCAGGACGATGTTCTTGCCCTTGTAGGCCGTGCCGTTAACCACCACCGTGTCGGTGCCCTGGAGCTTGCCTTCACCCTCGATGACGGTGATGCCCTTGGACTTGATGAGGCCCTGGAGGCCCTTGTACTTGCCGGCGATGATGCCGTCCTTGTACGCGTTGACGGCGTTGATGTCGATGCCGTCGAGGGTGACGTTCACGCCGTACTTTGCGGAGTCCCGGGCGTGGTCGGCCAGCTCCGCGGAGTGCAGGAGGGCCTTGGTGGGGATGCAGCCGTTGTGGAGGCAGGTGCCGCCCAGCTTGGCTTTCTCCACGAGGCCGACGGTGAGGCCAAGCTGTACTGCCCGGAGCGCGGCGGCGTATCCGCCGCTGCCGCCACCGAGTACCAGGATGTCGAATTCTTGCGCAGTTGCCTGATCGGCCACTTAGACGCTCCCTCGCGTGAACGATGACGCGGTCCTGCGCATCATCTGGTCTTGGAACCTGCACTGCTGTGATTATTCCAGCAGGCGAATTCTCTTGCATTTGTGACTACCGTGGTTCACCTTAGCGAACCACTTATCCATGCTCCACCCTGGCACCGCGATTGTGGAGCGCTTGTGTCGAGTGTCACGCGGCTTTGTGGCATAGGGATCACCGGTCCCGCAAAGCCGCGTGCCAGCCCGCTGCGGGCCGCCGGATGTCAGGCGGCAGCAGCCAGGACGTCCTCCACATAGGCCACCAGGGTCCGGACCGTGCAGCCCGTTCCCTGCTTGTGGGTGTAGCCATAGGGGCTCCCGTTGTTGAAGGACGGCCCGGCGATGTCGATATGGGCCCAGGGGATCTGTTCCCCGTCCTTGCCCTTACCCACGAATTCACGGAGGAAAACAGCTGCGGTCATCATGCCGCCATGGCGCTCGCCGATGTTCGCGAGGTCGGCGACCTGTGAGTCAAGGCTGGGACGCAGTTCCTCGGGAAGCGGCATTGGCCACACGAGCTCTCCGGCCCGGTCCGCTGCGGCCTTGAGCGGGCCGGTCACGCTGTCCGATCCCATGACACCCGCTGTCCGGTTTCCCAGGGCGATCAGCTGTGCCCCGGTGAGGGTTGCGACGTCGATGATGGCGTCCGGGTACTCGGCGCTGGCAGCGACGATGCCGTCGGCCATCACCAGCCTGCCCTCGGCATCGGTGTTGAGGACCTCAACGGTCTTTCCGCCGAACATCGTCAGGACATCGGCCGGACGTGAAGCGGCTCCGGAGGGCATGTTCTCGGCGATGCAGAGCCAGGCGGTTGCCTTCACCGGCAGGCCAAGTCCCGCCAGGGCCAGGACAGTGTTAAGGACGACGGCGGCGCCCGCCATGTCGCTCTTCATGTCACCCATGCCGAGGGCCGGCTTGATGGAGATTCCGCCAGTGTCAAAGGTGATGCCCTTGCCGACGAGCGCGATCTTTGACGTTGCCTTGGCGGGAGAGTATTCCACCTTGACCAGGCGCGGCTGGCGGGCGGAGCCCTTGCCCACGCCCATGATGCCGCCGAAGCCTTCCTTCTCGAGGCGCTTCTCGTCCCACACGGTGACCTTCACGGGCAGGCCCTTGGCCAGCTCCTTCGCAGCCTCGGCGAAGGACTCGGGGTAGAGGTGGCTGGGCGGCTGGTTCACCAGCGAACGGGTGGCATTGACCGCCCTGCCGATCAGTGCAGCCCTTTTAAGGACAGGGGCAAGTTCCTTCTGGTCGGTCAGGTCAGTGAAAATGACCGCATTGCGGACAGGATCCTTCAGGCCTTCCCTGGAGGTGCGGAACTCGGTGAAGGAATAGGCCCCCAGGGCGGCACCTTCGGCCACGGCTGCGACGTCGGCGGCGGTCGCCGTCGGGAACGCCAAGGCAACCGTGGCGAAACCGGCGAGTTGGCGGATGGCGGAACCGGCCGCCCTGCGCAGTGCTTCCCCGGCCAGGGGCTGCGCAGCCGATACCTTGCCCACGCCGGCCAAAACCAGGACACCCGCGCCGGTCTCGGGGAGGCCCGGCAGGCGCACCAGCTGATCCGCCGCGCCCGTGACGCCGAGCGCCTTAAGGGAATCGGCCAGCGCCTCGGCGGACCTTGCCGTCAGCGGGTTCTCCAGGAGGACGGGACCGTCTGCACCCTGCCCCACGCCTATGACCACGGCGTCGCTGGGGCTCTTCTTCAGGTCCCGCGAGAGGGTACTAAGGTTGATTTCAGTATTCTTGACCACGGGGTCAGTCCTCGATTCTCGAAAGATGTTCGGGCAGGGGAGCATGTTCGGCGCTCTGCCATGGTTCCCCGGGTACGGCCGTTCGGAACGCAGCCCGGGAGTTGCAGGCCCGTCTGGCAGGCCAGTTCCGATCGTAGCCCGTGGCCGCAGCGCGCGGGGTATTTCGTGAGAGGTGCGCCACACCGGGCGCCGGAATGCTCGGCCGTCCCGGGGCGTTGTAAGAAAAGAATGTCCACCCGCACCTATGAAAGGAACATGCCGTGCTTGAACGGATTTCCGGCTCCCTGCTGGACCCCGGTGCGCTCTATGCGAGCAACATTGAGCTGTTCCACAGCCCCGGGCTTCGCGGGCTGAACCTGGTGATGGGATTCACCGGATTCGCCGATGCCGGCCACGTGGTGAAGCAGATCAATGCGGAGCTGCTGGATTCCCTTGACGCCGAGCCGGTGGCCGTGTTCGACGCCGACCAGCTGATCGACTACCGCTCACGCAGGCCGCACCTGACCTTCGTGGAGGACCACCTCCAGGACTACCAGGAACCGAAGCTGGCCCTGTACCGCCTCGTGGACGGGCTCGGAAAGCCTTTCCTCCTGCTGGCAGGCTTCGAACCGGACCTGCAGTGGGAACGCTTTGCCCGCGCCGTGGTGGGCATCGTGGAGCAACTGGACGTCAACCTGGTTACCTGGATCCACTCCATTCCAATGCCGGTTCCGCACACCCGCCCGGTGGGCGTCACGGTGCACGGCAACCGGCCGGAGCTGATCGAGGGCATCTCGGTGTGGAAGCCCACCGTGGAGGTTCCCGCAGCTGTGGGCCACATCCTGGAACTCCGCCTGGTGGAGGCAGGACGCAATGTTGCCGGTTATGTCATCCACGTGCCCCACTACCTGGCCGAGGCCGAATACCCCACGGCAGCCGTCGCCGGCCTTGAATACCTGGGGGCGGCCACCTCGCTGATGCTGCCCTCGGACAGGCTCCGCGAAGCCGGCCGCGAGGTCAGCCGCCAGATTGCCGAACAGATTGACGCCTCCGAGGAAGTCCAGCAGGTGGTGTCGCGGCTGGAGACCCGCTACGACGAGAAGGCCGAGGGCACGGTCCGCCGATCGCTCCTCGCCGACGAGAATGACGAGCTGCCCAACGCCGACGTCCTGGGCGCCGCGGTGGAAGCGTACCTGGCGCGGGAGAACCCGGGGCAATAAAGGCCTGCAGTGTTGGCCCCGGGCATAATGAAGTGGTGACTGCACCCCGCGCCTGGCTTATCTGGACCATCGGAATCTTTGGGTACCTGGTAGCCGTGGCGCAGCGCACGTCCTTTGGCGTGGTGGGGCTGGAAGCCACTGAGCGGTTCCATGCCAGCGCGTCGGCGATCTCGTTCTTCACTGTCCTCCAGCTCCTTGTCTACGCCGGACTCCAGATCCCGGTTGGCCTGTTGGTGGACAGGTTCGGCTCGCGCGCCATGATCGCCGGCGGCGCCGCCCTGATGGGCCTGGGCCAGCTCCAACTCGCTTTTGCCGACACAATTCCCGGGGGAGTGGCCGGCCGCGTGCTGGTGGGCGCCGGGGACGCCATGACCTTCATCTCCGTGATCCGGCTGATTCCCCTGTGGTTCGCTCCAGCCCGGGTGCCCCTGGTGACCCAGCTGACGGGCATGTCCGGCCAGCTGGGCCAGCTGTTCAGCGTCATCCCGTTCGCCTTCGTCCTCCATCTCTCAGGCTGGACCACCGCGTTCCTGATGCTGGCAGGCCTGTCCGCGCTCGCCGTCGTCCTGGTCCTGCTGCTCCTGCAGGACGCCCCGCCGGGCACGGAACGGCCGCACGCGAAACAGGGCCTGCGGGCAACCGGCGCCTCCCTGGCCCGGGCCTGGCGTCAGCCGGGGACACGGCTGGGGTTGTGGAGCCACTTCACCATCCAGTTCAGCGGCACGGTGTTTGCCATGACCTGGGGCTACCCCTTCCTCATTTCCGGCCAGGGACTGGATGCCGGAACAGTTGCCGCCCTCATGGCGCTGTACGTTGCCGCCGCAATGGCGGTAGGGCCGTTCATCGGACGCTTCGTTTCAAGGCATCCGCTGCGGCGTTCCACCATGGTCCTGCTGATTGCCGGCGCCACAGCGGGGGCATGGGCTGCCGTCCTGCTGACTCCCGGACGGGCCCCCCTCTGGCTGCTGGCCGGCCTTGTCGTGGTGCTCGCCGTCGGCGGCCCCGGCTCGATGATCGGCTTCGACTTCGCACGGACGTTCAATCCGGCGCACCGGATCGGAACGGCGACGGGCATCGTCAACGTAGGCGGGTTCATCGCAGCCCTTGTCGCGATCTTCCTGATCGGGCTGATGCTGGACGTGCTGTATGCCAGCGGTTTCTCCAACGGCATCCTGTACGGGCTGGATCCGTTCCGTATTGCCCTGAGCGTCCAGTTCCTGCTGATCGGATCCGGTGCGGCTGCGATGCTGGTATGCCGGCGCAAGGTGCGGCGCCAAATGGCCGCGCAGGGCGTCATTGTTCCACCCCTGCGCAGCGCCCTTGCCCGCCAGCGGCGGGAAAGCCTCGCCCGGCGCCGGCAGCCGACGCCTACGGACGGCGCCGACTAGTCCTGCACAGCGCAGGGTTCCCCACATAGCCGGACCAGGTCCTTACCCGGTGCAGGCGGTCCATGAAGGCTGGAGGCATGACACCTCCAGAACACCTGACAATCCGCAGCCCGGAAGACGTCCTGGGCTTCATTCCCCACTCGCTCGGCTACTGGCCGTCCGCAAGCCTGGTTGCCATGACATTGCAGGGCAAACGGCTGGGCGCCACGCTCCGTCTGGATCTGCCCGGCCCGGACGTCCTGGCGCAGCCCGCCGCCTTTGCCCGGACGGTCTGCACCTACCTTGAAGCGGACCGTAATGCCGACGGGTCGCTGCTGGCACTGTTCACCAACAATGGCTGGCTGGCAGGGCCGGACCGCTATGGCAGCCTGCTCGGGGGGCTGCAATGGGCGCTGGCCGGAGCAGGGATGCCGGTCCGGGATGCCTGGTATGTCGGCAGCGAGTATTGGCGGGACGCGTTGTGTGCTGATCCTGCGTGCTGCCCTTTTCCCGGACGTCCGGTGCAGGAGATCCGGGACAGCACCCTGAACGCAGAAATGGTGTACCGCGGAAGCAGCGTGGGTCCGGCGCCGCAGGAACAGGCGGCCGCGGTCCTGCCTGGTTCCAGCCTCCATTTTGCTGCTGTCCGGGAGGCCGAAGAGGCGTGGTTGGCACAACTGGACCTGCGCCGCGGAAGCAGGCCGCAGTTTGACGCTGTCCTGGAGGTCTGGGCGGCCCTGCTTAACCGTCCGCCGGGTGAACCGTGGCTGCCCGAGGCTGAACGCGACGGCTTCCTGCGGGCAACCCTGCTGGTACCGCGATGGCGGGACGCCGTCCTGATGATGGCTGCCGCCGGACGGGCGGCAGCGGAAGCCGGGGCCGCGCAGTTCGCCATATTTCGCGACGAATGCCGCCTTGAACCTGTAGCCCCGCCGGCAGAAGCCTTTGGCGCCGGCCCTGGCCGTGAAGCGGCCGCGCCCGGTGGAACTCCGAACAGCCGGGCGACGGAAACGGGTGTTCCCCGCTATGGCGATGTCCTGATGGGGATCCAGCCTGCCGCCCCGGACTGGGAGAGGCTCGACGCCTTGGATCTCATTTTCCAGCAACTCGCACCGTCCGGAGGAAAGGCTGCGGCAGCATCGCTCACGGGAAGGGGCTGGATCGCGTGGTGCCGGGGCCGCGGCTCCTTCTCCGCGGCCTACCTCGCCCAGGCCCTGGATCTGGAACCCGGGTACCGGCTCGCGGAACTGCTGCTGGAACTGGTCCACAGGGGAACCGTCTGCGGCTGGGCGGCACGGAAGGAGGCAGCCTGGCAGAAATTCGGCCCCGACGCGGCGTGAGTGGCGGGCGAAGGGGTGGCGGGAGCGTGCAGCGGGCACGGGCCGGCGGGCTTGCCGGACGATGAGAACAGCGGAGAGGCCGTTAACCGGGAAAACATGAGACAATAGTTGCCGAGACCCGGTTGGGTCCGTGTATCGAGCGCCCAGGATTGTGCCCTTCGGGGAACATTACAGCGGCTCCGGCAGTTGTCTTAATAGACTCTGCCGGCCGTGGTAGCGCTTGGTTTTCACCACGGACTTGACAGGGTCATAGTGGTGTTGCCCGTATGGTGATTCCACAGACCACCGCTAGAAAGGTTTTCTGTGACCCCGTCTTCCACGAAGAAGGACCCCGCCGCCCAGGACGAACTGTCCGCCGAGGAGAAGCAGGCTGCGACCAACGCCAAGCGGGCAGCTACGCGGGCAGCCAACAAAGCATCTGCCGGTGAGGCCGCGGACGGCAAGCGCGAGCCCAAGAAGCGCGGGCCCAAGCCAGGCGCAAAGGCAGCTGCCGAGGCCGCCGGTAAGTCTGCGGCCGGTGGCGCGGACGATGTAGAAGAAGTCGACGAAGATCTCGACGACATCATCCTCGAAGGACCCGAGGTCATCGAGGACGACGCCGAGGCAGATCCCGCCAAGGGTGCCGCCGGCTCCGGCAAGGGCTTCGTCTACTCGGACGCCGATGACGACGACGCACCCGTGCAGCAGGTCATGTCCGCCGGAGCTACCGCCGACCCCGTCAAGGACTACCTGAAGCAGATCGGTAAGGTCGCGCTGCTCAACGCCGAGCAGGAAGTTGACCTGGCGCTCCGGATCGAAGCCGGACTGTTTGCCGAGGAAAAGATCAACGCTGACGACGGCTCCATGGATCCGAAGTACAAGCGGGAGCTTGAATTCATCATCCATGACGGCAAGCGCGCCAAGAACCACCTCCTGGAAGCGAACCTCCGCCTGGTGGTCTCGCTGGCCAAGCGCTACACCGGCCGCGGCATGCTGTTCCTGGACCTCATCCAGGAAGGCAACCTGGGCCTCATCCGTGCGGTGGAGAAGTTCGACTACACCAAGGGCTTCAAGTTCTCCACCTACGCCACCTGGTGGATCCGCCAGGCAATCACCCGCGCCATGGCCGACCAGGCACGCACCATCCGTATTCCGGTGCACATGGTCGAGGTCATCAACAAGCTGGCCCGCGTGCAGCGCCAGATGCTGCAGGACCTGGGCCGTGAACCCACGCCCGAAGAGCTGGCCCTCGAACTGGACATGACGCCCGAGAAGGTCGTTGAAGTCCAGAAGTACGGCCGCGAGCCCATTTCGCTGCACACGCCCCTGGGCGAGGACGGCGACTCCGAGTTCGGCGACCTGATCGAGGACTCCGAGGCCGTGGTTCCTGCGGACGCCGTGAGCTTCACGCTCCTGCAGGAGCAGCTGCACTCCGTCCTGGACACGCTGTCCGAACGTGAGGCCGGCGTTGTGGCCATGCGCTTCGGCCTGACTGATGGACAGCCGAAGACTTTAGACGAAATCGGAAAGGTCTACGGAGTCACGCGTGAGCGCATCCGCCAGATCGAATCGAAGACCATGTCCAAGCTCCGCCACCCGTCGCGGTCGCAGGTGCTCCGGGACTACCTGGACTAGGTCAGGACCGGTCAACAACGCGGCCCGCCGGCCGCCGCGCCCCAGGTGCGGCAGCCGGCGGGCCGCGTTGTTTCCGCCAGGTCGTGCACGACCGCTGCGCCGCGGGGCAGTGCCTTGAATCTTTACTGCTTAAAAGGATTGGGACCCCACCATGCGGCGGGGTCCCAACAGCTTCTGGAACCTAGTCGATTTCTACGACTGCCTTTTCGTGAAGCTTGCCCGTCTCGTCGTGCCAGTCGGAGCTCAACGGCTTGAGGGTCGCCTCCACTGCACGGGCGTGGTGGCCGCAGAACAGCAGTTCACCGCCGGAGGACTCCAATACAACCCGGACGTAAGCCTGAGCTCCGCAACGATCGCACCGGTCCAGTGCGTTGAGTGTGCGGTCTGCCACTGCTGTTGTCATGTCGGCCTCCTTAGTAGATCAGTACGTCTATATAACCAGCATTCGTAACAAAACCATCGCAAGGATGGGGCAAGTTCGCTGTGCGCGTATCCGCAAAGTTGGCTCAAGTTCGCCGCAGGGGCTGGCCGGCACAATCCCGCGTGGCGCGGTCCACACCCCCGGCCAGGTGTGGCAGCCGGTCTGCCGGTACCCGGCCGACTACCCTAGAGGAAGCGATCCACGCCTGCTGTTCCCGTCCCTGAAGGAGTTCATCACCAGTGGCACCAAGTTCTGATTACACTGCCCGGCACCTGTCTGTACTGGAGGGCCTCGAGGCTGTCCGCAAGCGCCCGGGCATGTACATCGGTTCCACCGACTCCCGCGGACTCATGCACTGCCTCTGGGAGATCATCGACAACTCCGTGGATGAGGCCCTGGCCGGCTTCGGCCACGACATCAAGATCATCCTCCACGCCGACAACTCCGTGGAGATCCACGATGACGGCCGCGGCATCCCCATCGACAAGGAACCCAAGACCGGCCTGACGGGCGTCGAAGTGGTTTTCACGAAACTGCACGCCGGCGGCAAGTTCGGCGGCGGCTCCTACACCGCCTCCGGCGGCCTGCACGGCGTCGGCGCGTCCGTGGTCAACGCACTGTCCTCCCGCCTCGACGTTGAGGTGGACCGCGGCGGCAAGACCTACAAGATGTCCTTCCGGCGCGGCGAGCCCGGGCGCTTCAAGGACGTCGGCTCCAAGGTCGACCCCGCCGCACCCTTCACCCCGTTCGTGGACGATTCCGTCCTGGACGTGGTGGGCAAAGCGAAGCGCGGGGTCACGGGCACCCGGATCCGGTACTGGGCCGACCGGCAGATCTTCACGCCGGACGCAAAGTTCTCCTATGACGAACTGGCCGCCCGCGCGCGCCAGACCTCCTTCCTGGTGCCCGGCCTCAAACTGACCGTGCGCGATGAGCGGAGGTTCCCGGGAACGCCCGGCGAGGCAGGAGTGCACGAAGAGGTCTTCCACCACGACGGCGGGATCTCCGAATTCGCGGAGTTCCTCGCCGCCGATCCCGCCGTCACTGACGTCTGGCGGCTGCACGGCTCCGGAAAGTTCAAGGAGACGGTTCCCGTCCTGGACGAGCGCGGGCACAGCCAGTTGGCCGAGGTGGAGCGGGACTGTGAGGTGGATGTCGCGCTGCGCTGGGGCATTGGCTACGACAGCACCGTCCGGAGCTTCGTTAACATCATCTCCACCCCCAAGGGCGGAACCCACCAGTCAGGCTTTGAGCAGGCCCTGGTCAAGACCTTCCGCAAAGCGGTGGAAACCAACGCCCGTAAGCTCAAGGCGGGCAACGACAAGATCGAAAAGGATGACATCTTCGCGGGCCTGACCGCCGTCCTGACCGTGCGGCTGGCGGAGCCGCAGTTCGAAGGCCAGACCAAGGAGATCCTGGGCACCTCGGCGGTGCGCGCCATCGTGTCAAAGGTGGTGGAGCGCGAGATCAGTGCCAAACTCGGCTCCGCGAACCGGAACGACAAGGCCCAGTCGGCCCTGCTGCTGGAAAAAATCGTCAACGAAATGAAGTCGCGGATCTCGGCACGCGTCCACAAGGAAACCCAGCGGCGCAAGAACGCCCTGGAAACTTCCTCGATGCCCACCAAGCTTGCCGACTGCCGTACGGACGACGTCGACCGCTCCGAACTTTTCATCGTGGAAGGCGATTCAGCGCTGGGAACCGCCAAACTGGCACGGTCCTCGGACTTCCAGGCCCTGCTGCCCATCCGCGGCAAGATCCTCAACGTGCAGAAGGCCTCGGTGGGGGACATGCTCTCCAACGCCGAATGCGCGGCCCTCATCCAGGTGGTGGGTGCGGGTTCCGGGCGCAGCTTCGATATCAGTGCCGCCCGCTACGGCAAAGTCATCCTGATGACGGACGCCGATGTTGACGGCGCGCACATCCGCACGCTGCTCCTGACGCTCTTCTTCCGCTACATGCGCCCGATGATCGAGAAGGGCAGGGTGTTCGCCGCCGTTCCGCCGCTGCACCGGGTGGAAGTGATCAACGCCGGCCAGAAGGCCAACGAGATGATCTACACCTACTCCGAGGCCGAGCTGCACGTGCTGCTGGCCAGGCTGGCCAAGGAAGGCAAGCGGTACAAGGAACCCATCCAGCGGTACAAGGGCCTGGGCGAGATGGATGCGGAGCAGCTGGCCGAGACCACCATGGACCCCCGGCACCGGATGCTCCGCAAAGTGGGGATCGCGGAACTGGAAGAGGCCGAGAAGACCTTTGACCTGCTGATGGGCTCGGACGTGTCGCCGCGCAAGGACTTTATTATCGCCGGCGCCGCCAGCCTGGACCGGGAGCGCATCGACGCCTGACGGGGCGGTGGAGCCGCCGGAGGTACGACGCCGCGGCTCAGCCCGGCAGCCCTGGTACCACCAGCAGGGCGGTGGGCAGCGCCAGCAGCAGTACGGATCCGGCCATCACCATGTTCCGGACCGGAGCCGGCAGCTCAGGCTGGGGTGAGAGCAGCCTGCTGACCCTGGTGGCCGTGGTGCGGGCCGGGTCCGGGCCGGGCGTGCCGGCGGCCGCCTCGAGCCCGGACAGCGCCAGGCTGGAAGCTGAGGGGCGGAGTTCCGCTCCTCCGGTGTTCCCGGCCGATCCGCTGGCCACGATGGCGATGGCCTTGATCAGCGTGGCCTTGCTCTCGGTTTTGAGCGCGACGTCGTCGGCCAGCATTTCGATCAGCGAATTCACCGACTCCTGGGCCAGGCGGGTGGTGGGCAGCCACGGCAGTGCTTGCCGCCACGCGGCAAAAGCCCACAGCAGCAGGTGGTGCCGTTGGTTCAGGTGGGCGTTCTCATGGATCAGTACCGCCCGGAGTTCAGCCGGTTCAAGGGCCGCCATCAGGCCATCCGAGAGGACCGTCACCGAGCGGGCGCCGCCGGGAAGGCAGTAGGCCACGGGGGAGTCATGGCTGATAACGAGCGTTCCCGTTCCTTCACCGGACGGTGAGGCCAGGAGGGCCAGCAGTTCGCGGTGCCGCCGGCGCTGGCGCTCGATCTTGTAGTAGGTCAGCAACAGTGTGAACACCAGGTGGGCGGTGAGCAGGGCGGCAGCGGACAGGGCGAAGATGTGCCAGAACCCCAAAGCCGTGGTGGGGGCATTGAAGAGCACCATTCCGGCCAGCGCCCGAAGCCCCGCAATCAGGTTGTCGCCGATCGGCTCCAGGCCGTAGACCAGCATGGCGCCGATCATCGACAGCCCGCCGGCCAGGGCGATCGCCTGCCACAGGATCATGGCAGTGAACGGCGAGCGGGCAGGCCACTTCGCCCGCGAGAGGAGGATAGGCACCGGCCACGCCAGGACTATCGCAAGGACCGCCAGCAGGTATGAGGCCCAGAACATGGTGCGTTACAGGTGGCCAAGCAGTTTGCGCAGCGTCTCGGCCTCGCCCTCGGAAACGGACCCAATGAAGCGTGCCAGCACGGCCTCGCGGTCCGGCGCCGACCCCAGCACTTCATGCATCAGCTCAGCGGTGTGGTCCGCACGGCTGGACACTGCCTGGTACCGGTGCGGGCGGGTGCCGCGTTCGCGCTCCACCAGGCCCTTCTTTTCCAGCCGGGACAGCACGGTAAGAACGGTGGTCACGGCAAGTTCCTTGCCTTCATGGGCTGCCGTGCCGTCCTGTCCGGCCGACGTCTGCGCCAGCCGGTCCCGCAGGGTATTAGCGGTGGCTGCTCCCTGGCCCGCCCAGAGCAGATCCATCACTGCCCGTTCCAGTTCACCAAGACTAGCCATTGCACTTTTCCTTTGTTCCCCGCGCCACCGCGTCGAAGCGGCGGTGGCTGCATGCTTTGCTTCAACTACAAGTTCTAATTTACCCGGTTTTCACAAGACTTTCTACGTTGGGTAGAACACTTCGCCTGCCCCCTCCCTTGCCTGCGGCTCCAGGGGAGTGGAAGCTGGTTTTTACACCGCTGCCGACGTTGTTCTACACTCGGTAGAAGTTCAGTTCTACAAAACGTAGAAGATCTGCATTTCGCTGACACGAGGGACCGCCTTGGACGCTATGGACGCGCTGGAAATCGCACGCTGGCAATTCGGCATCACCACCGTTTACCACTTCATGATGGTTCCGCTGACCATCGGCCTTGGCCTGGTCGTGGCCGTCATCCAGACCGCCTGGCACCGCACGGGCAACCCCGAATACCTACGGATGACCAAGTTCTGGGGCAAGCTGTTCCTCATCAACTTCATCATGGGCGTGGCCACCGGCATCGTCCAGGAGTTCCAGTTCGGCATGGCCTGGAGCGAATACAGCCGGTTCGTGGGCGATGTTTTCGGCGCGCCGCTGGCACTGGAGGCGCTCCTCGCCTTCTTCGTGGAATCCACGTTCCTGGGCTTGTGGATCTTCGGCTGGAAACAGCTCAAGCCGGGCATCCACCTGGCCTGCCTGTGGATTGCCGTCATCGGTTCCGTCTTCTCCGCCTACTTCATCATCGTGGCCAACAGCTGGATGCAGCACCCGGTGGGTGTGGAGATGATCGACGGCCGGCCCGTCATGACTGACGCCTGGGCCGTCTTCACCAACAACACCGCCCTCGTTGCAGTGCCCCACACGCTGTTCGGCGCACTGGCGGTGGCGGGCGGCTTCCTCCTCGGCATCGCCTGGTACCACCTGTGGCGGAGGCGGCGCGACGGCGTCGACACCGTGGGCGCCGACGGCAAGGTGGTCCCCGGCGAAGCAGCGGACATCCCCGGCCGTGACCTGAACGACCACAAGGTCTGGCTCCGGTCCCTGCGCATCGGCGCCGTGGTTGCCATGATTTCCTTCGCCGGCACAGCCCTCACCGGCGACCTCCAGGGCAAGCTGATGTTCGAGCAGCAGCCCATGAAGATGGCCGCGGCGGAAGCTGCCTGCCACGACGGCACCGGCTTCTCGGTCCTCAGCATCGGCAACATCGGCTCGCAGAACTGTGACGACATCGTGGCGCTGATCGAGGTTCCGGGCATCCTCTCCTACCTGGCCAAGGGGGACTTCACCACCGAAGTCCAGGGGTCAACACCCTGCTGCCCGAATACCAGGAGAAGTACGGCACGAACCTGCCGGACAACCCGATCTACGGTGAACGCGCCGGGCAGGAGATCGACTACCTGCCGGTCATGGAGGTGACCTACTGGGGCTTCCGCATGATGATCGGCTTCGGCGGGCTTGCCGCCCTGGCAGCGCTGGTGGCGCTGTGGATCACCCGGAAGGGAACCGTTCCCGAGTCCCCGTGGCTCATGCGGCTGGCGGTCTTCGGCATCCTGGCCCCGTTCGGTGCCAATGCAGCCGGCTGGATCTTCACGGAAATGGGACGCCAGCCTTTTGTGGTGGCCCCCAATCCCGACCCCAGCGGCATCGACCAGGTGTTCATGTTCACCGCCGCCGCGGTTTCGCCGGGGGTGTCGGCGGGAGAGTTGCTGGCATCACTGGTAACGCTGACGGCGGTGTACGCGGTCCTGCTGGTGGTTGAGGTCAAGCTGCTGGTCAAGTACATCCGGGGCGGAGTAGTTTCCGCCATGCCGGAACTGGCGCACGCACCCGTAGACGAGAACGAGGACGCCACCCCCGGACCGGGCGGCCCAGGCGGCGGGAAACCCGCCGACGACGTCCTGGCCTTCGCCTACTAGCCCGATACCAAGCAGAGGAAACACAGAATGGAACTGCTCCCGACCATCTGGTTCATCGCCATCGCCGTGCTGTGGACCGGGTACCTCTTCCTTGAGGGCTTCGATCTCGGCGTCGGAATGCTCATGAAGCTTTTCGCCCGCAACAACACCGAACGCCGGGTCCTGCTCAACACCATCGGCCCGGTCTGGGACGGCAACGAGGTCTGGCTCCTAACCGCCGGCGGCGCCACCTTCGCTGCCTTCCCGCTCTGGTATGCCTCCCTGTTTTCGGCCCTTTACCTGCCGCTCCTGGTGGTGCTCGTTGCCCTGATCTTCCGCGCGGTGGCCTTCGAATACCGCGGCAAGGTGGATACCGAAGAGTGGCGTGCCCGCTGGGACTGGGCCATCGCCCTCGGTTCCTTCTTCGCCGCTTTCGGAGTGGGCGCCGCGCTGGCCCTCACCACCACCGGGCTTCCCCTGAATGCGAACGGCGACCGTGAGGGCGGTCCGCTGGCCTGGTTCAGCGGCTACGCCGTGCTGGGCGGGCTCGCCGTAGCGGGTTTCTCACTGCTGCATGCGCTGGCCTTCCTGGCCCTGAAGACCGACGGCGACGTCCGGCACCGGGCCCGCCAGTGGTTCGTGCGGCTGCTGCCGGTGCTGTTGCTGCCCATCGCCGCGTGGGCCCTCAGCATCCAGTTCCTCGACGGCAAGCCGTGGACCTGGGCCCTGGTCATCCTCGCCGTTGCCGCGGCAGCCGCAGCCTGGTTCCTGGCCCGCAAGGCAGCCGAAGGCAAGGCCTTCCTGGCCCTCGGCGCCTTCCTGGTACTCGGAACCGCGTCCATCTTCGCCGCAGTATTCCCCGTGGTGCTGCCCTCCACCCTGGACAGCGCCTTCGACCTGACCATTTCAAACGCTTCCTCCTCGGATTACACTCTTGGCCTTATGAGTGTCGTGGCCGCCTTCGGCCTCCCCCTGGTCATCGCCTACCAGGCCTGGACCTACTGGGTCTTCCGGCGGCGTGTCAGCGCGGCGCACATCCCGGAGGCGCACAGCTTCCTGCCGGCCATCGCCGCCAGGGCCTTCACCACGAAGGGCTGACATGCGGCCAAGTTTCCCGCCCGGTCCCGCCACCCGCTCCGCCCTCTACCTCCTGGGACTGCTGGCTGCCCTCAAGGCGTTGTCCCTGGTGCTCATGGGCCAGGCGGTGGCATCAGCCCTCGCCGGAATGGTGGCGGGGGACCCTGGCTGGGCCGGCGAGATTCCCCTGGGACTGGCCGGCGCGGTCCTGCGGTCCCTGACGGTCTGGGGACAAGCCGTTGCATCCCGCCGGGCCGCCCTTGGCATCAAGGAGGAGCTCCGCGCGGGGCTCCTTGAACGGGCTCTGCGCAATGGCGTAAGGGAGACCGGACCGGCCGACGGCGGACTCGCCGTTTTGGCAACCCGCGGCCTGGACGCCCTGGACAACTACTACACCCAGTTCCTGCCCGCGCTGGTGAACTGCGCCACGATTCCGCTGCTGCTGGGAGCGCGGATCCTTTTCGCCGACTGGCTCAGCGCAGTGGTGATTGTCCTGACGGTGCCGCTCGTGCCGTTGTTCATGGTGCTGATCGGCCGGTATACCGAGGACAGCGTCCGCGAGGCGCAGGCCTCCCTCGCAAGGCTCTCCGCCCACATGCTGGAGCTCGCCAAAGGACTGCCCGTCCTGGTGGGACTCGGCCGGGCCACGGCGCAGCGCAAGGCGCTGGAGGAGATCTCGGAGGAATACCGCGCCCGCACCATCGGAACCCTGCGCACGGCCTTCCTGTCGGCCCTGGCGCTGGAACTGATCGCAACCATCTCCGTCGCTGTGGTTGCGGTGTTCATCGGTGTCCGCCTGGTGCACGGCGACATGCCGCTCGAAGCAGGCCTGCTTGCCCTGATCCTGGCGCCGGACTGCTATCTTCCGCTGCGGGAACTGGGCACCGCCCACCACGCCAGCGACGACGGCCGGGTTGCCCTCGCCGCAGCCGCCGCTGTCACGGATGCTCCCGAGCCCCGCCCGCTTCCTGCAGCCAAGGCAGGAAGGCCCGGGGCGCCGGTCACCGTCACGGACCTTGCCGTGAGCTACGGCGGAAGGTCAGGGCCCGCCGTCGGCCCGCTCACCTTCTCGGCACCCCAAGGCAGGATCACCGCCCTGGACGGCGCCAGCGGCGCAGGAAAGAGCACGGTCCTCGGCGTCCTGGCCGGGACCATTGGCGACGGCGGCGGCACGACGGTAACCGGCACGGTCCAGGGCCTGGACCGGACCGCCCTGGCCTGGGTGCCGCAACACCCCGCGATGCTCGCGGAAACCGTCCTGGATGAGGTGGTGCTCTACGTTTCCGGGGACATCCCTGGCGCCAGCGGCCATGCAGGCGCGGAAGCCGCCGCACGCGCCTGCCTGGACCGCGCTGCCGCCGGCCACCTGGCCCAACAGCACCCGGCGGAACTGAGCCCGGGCGAGCTGCGGAGGGTCGCCCTGGCCCGGGGGCTGGCGAAGATCGAGGCCGGAGCCACCGTCCTGCTGCTCGACGAGCCCACCGCGCACCTGGACGACGCCTCGGCGATGGCCGTCGAGGAGGCCATCAGGAAGCTCCGGGGCCGGGTGACGGTGATCCTGGTGGCGCACAATGAACGCACCCGCAGCCTCGCGGACCACGTGGTGCCCGTGGGAGGGCCGGGCCGGACAGTACCCGCCGCCGCGCACCCGGCGGATGCATTCCGGGCACGACCAGCTGCCGCGGCCGGCTCTGCCGCCGGCGAAACGGCCGACGACTCAGCCAGCACAGCCGGCACGGCTGCCCGCGCCACAATCCCCGCCGCGGCCGAACCAGCCGACAGCCGCGCCACCGCCCGACTGCTCGCAGTGCTCCTTGCGCCGGTGCGCGGCAAGTTCGCGGCCGCCGCGGTGGTGGGCACGCTGGCCGCAGTCTTCGCAGTGGCGCTGTCCGGTCTGTCCGGCTGGCTGATCATCCGGGCCAGCGGGCAGCCGCCCATCCTGTACCTGCTGACCGCCATCGTGGGGGTGCGGTTCTTCGGAATCGGGCGGGCGGTGCTCCGTTACTGGGAACGGCTCCTCCTGCATGATGCGGTGTTTGCCGCCCTCACCCGGCTCCGCGGACAGCTGTGGGAGTCGCTGAGCCGCAGGGCGCTCGCACTCCGCCGCCTGCTCCAGGGCGGCAACGTCCTGGGATCGGTGATTGACGACGTCGATACCGTCCGCGACCTCCTGCCCCGCGTTGTGCTGCCGCCCGTTACCGCCCTTGCCGTCTCCGCGCTGGCACTGGCCACTACCGGCCTGCTGGTGCCGGCCGCGCTGCCGGCCGTCCTGGCCGCCGCCGCGGCCAGCCTGTTCATGGCGCCGGCCCTGGCACTGTGGGCTGACCGGAAATCTGCCAGCGCCGAACAGGTTCTGAGGTCCGGAGTGCTGCGGCGCATTTCCGCAGCCCTTGATGCCAGGGCCGAGCTGCACGCCAACGGCGTTGCCTTCGCTGTCCTTGCAGGACTGCGGGCGCAGGACCGCGATGCCACCCGGGCGTCCCGGCGCTCGGCCTGGGCGGACGGACTGGGCCACGCCATCACCACCGCTTCGTGCTGCGCCGCGGCTTTCGCTGCCGCCTTGCTGGCGGCTCCCGCGGTGTTCGAGGGCCGCCTCGAGCCCGCCACTGCGGCGGTGGTGGTGCTGCTGCTCCTCGCGCTCGTGGAACCTTACGCGGCGATGACGACGGCGGTACGCCAGTTCCCGGCGCTCCGGACGGTCATGCGGCGCGTCGCCGCCTCGGGCGCGCTGGACCGCGCCGCCCCCGATTCCGTGGGCAGCGCTGCGGACGGCCTGCAGGAGGTGCCGCCCCGGCACAACTGTGCTCCCGGCGTCGAACTCGAAAACCTTGCCGCGGCCTGGCCGGGCGGTGCGCCGGTGTTTGCCGGGCTGGACGCGGTTGCGGAACCGGGGCGTTGGCTGGCAGTCACCGGGCCCTCGGGCTCCGGAAAGTCCACCCTGCTCTCGGTCCTGCTGGGCTTCCTTCCGGCCGCCGCGGGGACTGCCCGGGTGACCGGCCGGGCCGCGTGGTGCCCGCAGGAGGCCCACCTCTTTGACTCGACCATCCGCGGCAACCTGCTGCTGGGCAAGCGTTCCTCCGGGGACCGGGCTGCCGGCGGCGACGCCGAACTTCGGGATGTGCTTGCGTCCGTTGGGCTGTCCGGCCTGGTGGAGGGGCTGGCGGCGGGCCTGGACACCCGGATCGGTACCGGCGGTGCGTTCCTGAGCGGAGGGGAGCGCCAGCGCCTGGCGGTGGCCCGCACGCTGATGACGGGCGCGGAGGTGATCCTGTTGGACGAGCCGACGGCCCACCTGGATGCGGAATCGGCACAGGACATGCTGGCGGACCTGCGCGCGGGGCTGCGGAACCGCACTGTGGTGCTGGTGACCCACAACCCCGCTGACATCGCCCCCGGCGACGCCCGCCTGGTGCTGGCCGCCGGGTCAGGGAACACAGGACGCGCACCCGCGCCTGCGTATGCCCGGACCCGTGCCTCGACGGCGTATGCGCTTACCGCGGCAGAGGGGGATCAGCCGTCCACGTCGTGAAGGTGATGGACGACGTCGTGCAGGAAGTACTGGGCGAGGGTCAGGACGGTGAATTCAGAACCGTTGCTGCGCAGCCCTTTCCGTCCCCACTCCGCTTCGCGGACGCCGGCAAAGGACTCCGCCACCTGCTTGCCCTCTGCGGCCAGTTCAGCGCTCACCACGGCGGGATCGGCGTTGGCGTAGTCCTTGTCCAGCGCTGTCCGGTCCTGGTCCCAGTTCTCGAACCTGGCGTCGTCCGAATCCAGCATGAGGTTCAGCCTCTGGTCAAAGAGGCTGAAGACGTCCCGGACGTGGCAGGCGTACTCCAGCGCCGACCAGGTGTGCTCGTTCGGGCGCTCGGCGGCGTCCGGCCTGCGCAGGACGGCCCGCCAGCGGGGGAGCATGTTTTCGATGGTCCCGGGGACCGTTGACGGCGTCACCGTGGAAGCGTCAAAAGAGCATTCCGGGCAGGGACGGGTCAGGACCCAGGTCCAGTCCTTCTCATCAGGAACGATAGGCATGGAAGCAGTCTAGGCTGGATCAGGCAGTCTGGGCGGGATCAGGCCAGGCCATGGCGGGACCCACCACATCCACCGGCTGGGAGAGCGGGACGCCGGATCCGTCACGCCGGCCATGCTCCTGAGGCAGGGACCTGGCGACCCCGGCTGCCGAGGACGCCTTGGCCGGGCCGTGGCCTGCCCAGGCGAGCAGCAGCGTGTCCTCGCCCTTCAGGAAGCGGTGGGCCCGCACTCCGGCTGTCGCACGCCCCTTCACCGGATACTCGGAGAACGCGGTCACCTTGGCTGTGCCGGGGGCGGTGCCGGGAAGCGCGCCGGTGGTTCCCGCGATGGTCACCACAACGGCGGCCTCGTCCTTGGGCTGGATGGCGCCGAAGTACAGTACACGGTCCCCGGCCGCCAGCTTGATGCCTGCCATGCCGCCGGCCGTACGGCCCTGCGGCCGCACGCTTGCGGCACCAAACTTCAGCAGCTGCGCCTGGCTGGTCAGGAACACCAGCTCGGCATCATCGGCTCCCGCAGGCACCACGTTGACCACAAAGTCCTTGTCCTTCAGGGAAATGACGTCCCAGTCTTCCCGGTTCAGCGGATAGTCCGGCTGCACCCGCTTCACCACTCCCTGGGCAGTGCCAATGGCCAGCACTTCGTCCAGCGGGACGAACGCCACCAGGGTCTCCCCCTTCAGGAGGGTCAGGAAATCCTTGGCGGGAACCCCGCCGGCGAGGTTCGGCAGGCCCGAGACCGGGGGCAGGACCGGCATGTCCATCACCTGGAGGCGCAGCATGCGCCCCTGCGAGGTGACCGCAGCGATTTCGCCCCGCGCCGAGGTCTTGACCACGGACGTGTAGACATCGTGCTTGGCCCGGGGGCCGGCCTCCGCCAGCGGCTCCTGGTTGCTGGTGCGGGCCACCTGCCCGGACGCGGTCAGGATTGCCCAGCAGGGGTCGTCGGCGATTTCCAGGGCCAGCGGCGCGGCCTTGCCCTTCTTTCCCGCGGCCAGGGCGAGGTCGGCGGCAACGGTGGGGGCCACAGCCTCTGATTCCAGCAGGACCGTCCGCCGCGGCGTGCCGTGCTCTTCGGCGATGGCGCCCAGTTCGTCGGACACCAGCGTGCGCAGCCGTTCCTCTGAGCCCAGGATGGCCTCCAGCTCCGCGATCTCGCGGCGGAGCTCGTCCTGTTCCTTCTCGAGCTCGATCCGGGAGTACTTGGTCAGCTGGCGGAGGCGCAGTTCCAGGATGTAGTTCGCCTGGATTTCCGTGAGGTCGTAGATGGACATCAGCCGGGCCCTGGCGGCGGCGGCCTCATCCGAGGACCGGATGATCTGGATGACTTCGTCGATGTCCACAATGGCGATGAGGAGGCCCTCCACCAGGTGGAGGCGGTCCTTCTTCTTTCCCAGCCGGAAGACGGTCCGGCGGCGCACCACGTCGATCCGGTGGTTCACGTAGACGGTGAGCAGCTGCACCAGGCCCAGGGTCTGCGGCTGCCCGTCCACCAGGGTGACATTGTTGATGCCGAAGGAGTCCTCCATCGGCGAGTAGCGGTAGAGCTGCTGGAGGACGGCGTTGGGGTTGAAGCCGTTCTTCAGTTCGATGACCAGCCGCAGGCCGTGCTTCCGGTCCGTCAGGTCGACGATGTCGCTGATGCCGGTCAGCTTCTTGGCATTGACGGCGTCCTTGATCTTCTCGATGACCTTCTCCGGGCCCACCATGTAGGGGAGCTCGGTGACCACCAGGCCGGTCCGCCGCGCGGAAAGCTGCTCGATTTCCACCTTGGCCCGGGTCTTGAAGGACCCTCGCCCGGTGGCGTAGGCGTCGCGGATGCCGTCCAGGCCCACGATGCGCCCGCCGCTGGGCAGGTCCGGGCCGGGCACGAAGCGCATGATGTCCTCCAGCGTCGCGTCCGGGTTGGCAATCAGGTGCCGCGCGGCCGCGATGACCTCCACGAGGTTGTGCGGGGCCATGTTGGTGGCCATGCCGACGGCGATGCCGGTGGCACCGTTGACCAGCAGGTTGGGGAACGCTGCCGGCAGGACGTCCGGCTGGGTCAGCTGGTTGTCGTAGTTGGGGACAAAGTCCACCACGTCTTCATCGAGGTGGTCGGTGAGGGTGAGGGCGGCGGCGGCCAGCCGTGCCTCCGTATACCGCGGAGCCGCAGGGCCGTCGTCGAGCGAGCCGAAGTTGCCGTGCCCGTCAATGAGGGGCAGCCGCAGCGAGAAGTCCTGCGCCATGCGCACCATGGCGTCGTAGATGGCGGTATCGCCGTGCGGGTGCAGCTTTCCCATGACCTCGCCCACCACGCGGGCGCTCTTCACGTGGCCGCGGTCGGGGCGCAGGCCCATATCGCTCATCATGTAGAGGATGCGGCGCTGCACCGGCTTGAGCCCGTCGCGGGCGTCGGGAAGGGCCCGCGAGTAAATCACCGAATACGCGTACTCCAGGAAGGACCCCTCCATTTCGGAGGTGACATCGATGTCCACGATGTTCTCCGTGTAGGGGGTGCTGTCTTCCACGGTGGGGGCTGGGCTTTGGCGGCGGGCCATGGGTGGGTAGATCCTTCTGGAGTGCTGTGCAAACGGTTTATTGTGCGCGAGCGGCGGTGCTGCGGGAGTTTTTGGCTAGGCTAAGCCTATGGTGGATCAGTCCGTGGACGGCGAATATCCGGAACATTGGGAAGCCGATGTCGTCCTGCGCGACGGCGGAACCGCGCATCTGCGGCCAATCCATCCCTCGGATGCGGACGCCGTCCAGGCATTCCACATGGGACAGTCGCAGAATTCAATCTACATGCGCTTCTTCGCGTTCAAGGCCAGGCTCTCCAGCAAGGAGCTCAAGCGGTTCACCGAGGTGGATTACCGGGACCGGGTGGCGTTCGTCATCACCATCGGCGGTGAAATCGTCGGCATCGGCCGTTATGACCGGCTCGACGACCCCGCGGAGGCAGAGGTGGCGTTCAACATCGCGGACGCCCACCAGGGGAGGGGCATTGGCTCCATCCTGCTGGAACACCTTGCCGCCGCCGCCCACGAAAACGGCATCCGCCGCTTCAGCGCCGAAGTGCTGCCGGAGAACCGCAAGATGCTGATGGTCTTTTCCGATGCCGGGTATGACGTCAAACGGCATTTTGACGACGGCGTCGTGAGCCTGGAGTTCAACATCGACCCCACCGAGAGGTCCCGGGCGGTGATGGAATCCCGTGAGCACCGCGCAGAGGCGAGGAGCGTCCGCGACCTGCTGACGCCGTCGTCCGTTGCCGTCATCGGTGCCAGCCGAAAATGGGGGACCGTGGGGTACCAGCTGCTGGAGCACATCATCGAGGGCGGCTTCCGCGGCAGCGTGTACGCCATCAACCCCGAGGCGCTGGAACTGGCGGGCATGATGTCCTTCGGCAGGCTCTCCGAAGTCCCCGAGCCCGTCCAGCTTGCGGTGGTGGCCGTCCCCTACGAGGAAGTCGCCGCCGTCGTGGCCGACTGCGCCGCGGCCGGGGTGAAGGGACTGGTGGTTGCTTCGGCAGGCTTCGCGGACGACGGCGAACGCGGCCTCGCGAGGCAGCGGGACCTCGTGCGGCAGGCCCGGGCCAACGGCATGCGGGTGATAGGACCGGCGTCCCTGGGAATTGTGAACACCCACCCCAACGTGTCGTTGAACGCTTCCATGGCGCCCGCGATGCCGCTGCGGGGCAGCCTGGGGCTGTTCTCCCAGTCGGCCGCCATCGGCGTCTCGCTCTATGCCGCCTCCAGCAGGCGCCGGCTGGGCCTGTCCACCTTCCTCTCCGCCGGCAACCGCGCCGATGTTTCCGGCAACGACATGATGCAGTACTGGGAGGACGACGCCGACACCTCGGCAGTCGGCCTGTACCTGGAATCCATCGGCAACCCGCGCAAGTTCTCCCGGCTGGCCCGCCGGCTGGCGCGCATCAAGCCGGTGATCGTGGCCAAGTCCGACGCCATGGGGCTGCGCCTGCCGCCCGGGCACGCCGTCCGCACCACCCAGGCGCCGGCGGGCGCCCTGGACGCCATGCTGCGCCAGTCCGGCGTCATCCGGGTGGAAACCATAGAGCAGCTGGTGGATGTTGCCCAGGTCGTCTCCGGCCAGCCGCTCCCGGCCGGGCCCGGCCTTGCCATCTTCAGCAACTCCCAGGCGCTGGGCAAGGTGGTGGCAGACAGTGCCGCCTCGCACGGCCTGGGCATTGGCCAGGTAGTGGCCGGGGTGGACCTCGACGCCGGCCAGTCGGTGGCCCTTCCCGCCCTGCGTTCGGCCCTGCTCGCGGCGCTGGAGTCGGACGCCGTCCACGCAGCCGTCGCTGCCCTGCTTCCGGCCCGCGGGCTCACCGTGGACAGCATC
This sequence comes from Pseudarthrobacter sp. GA104, assembly GCF_009741265.1. Taxonomy (GTDB): domain Bacteria; phylum Actinomycetota; class Actinomycetes; order Actinomycetales; family Micrococcaceae; genus Arthrobacter. Next base: position 410,478 of record NZ_WOWL01000001.1, on the reverse strand, counting down.
GCCGACGTGCTGGCCGAATGCTCCGTGAAGTCCGGAAAGCCCGTGGTGGCCGCGTTCACGGGGATCCTGGATCCCTCTGTCTACGTTGAGGGGATGGTGGGGGCCGGGGAACGCGCCGTGCCCTGCTTTTCCAACCCCGGCGCCGCCGTGGCCGCGCTCGCGGCCGTGGTGCGGTATGCCGAGTGGGTCTCCCGCGACCATGGACACTTCGTTGAACCCGAAGGCTGCGATCCCCAGGCAGCCCGGGCAGAACTCGAGGCCCACCTCCGGGACGTAAAAGGCGAGCAGCTCAAACAGCTGGATCCGGCGGCCACGCGTTCCCTCCTGGGCCACTACGGCATCACCGTACTGCCCTCTGCCGGTTTTGACAGCCCCGACGAGGCGGTGGAGGCCGCGGAGGCCCTCGGCTGGCCGGTAGCGCTGAAAACCACCGACCCCTCGCTGCGCCACCGGCTGGACCTCGGGGGAGTGCGGCTGGACATCCAGGACGCCGAGTCCCTGCGCCTGAACGTGCTGCAGATGCGCCGCATCCTGTCCCGTTACGGCGACCCCGCCCTGGAGGTGCAGACCATGGCGCCCGTTGGCCAGGCCTGCACGTTCCGGGCCATCGAAGACCCGCTCCTGGGGCCGGTCATCTCCTTCGGCCTGGCGGGCGACGCCGTCAACCTGCTGGACGACTGGGCCCACCGGGTGCCGCCCCTGTCCGCGGCGGACGTGCATGATTTCATCCGCGGACCGCGGGCGGCCCGGAAGCTGTTCGGCTACCAGGGCCTGCCCGCAGTGGACGTCGCCGCACTCGAGGACCTTGCCGGCAGGCTCGCGTGGCTGAAGGACAGCCACCCCGAGATCGCGCTGCTGGAATTCAATCCGGTGCTTTGCGGCGCCTCCGGGGCGGTTATCCTGGCGGCGGACGTCCGGATCGGCAACGCGGCCCAGCGCACGGACAGCGCCCGCCGGGCCATGCTCGGCTGACGCGGTTAGCAATGTGACCGGCCCATCTGTGAAAATGGGGGAATGAGCTCACAGCCTCCCGCGTCGGCGCCCGAAACGCCCGGCAATGAAAACCAGGCAGTCCGCCACAGCTCACATAACCACGGTGCCCAGGGCCAAAGCCTGGACGGCGCACTGCAGAAGGCCGGTTTCTACCCGCGCCTTGTTGCCGACGTGGTGGACGACGCCTTGGACGGCCGCGACTGTGTTGCCCACCTGGTGCACCTGGAAACCCACTTTGACCGGGCCGAGGTCCGGCGCCACATCACCGTTCTGGTGCTGACCGCGGACATGCTGGTGATTACCCACGTGGACGACCAGCAGCTGGACGAGGCCGGTGAACAGATCGTGGCCCAGATCTCCACGGAATCCGTCCCCGTGGCGCAGATCCGCTCCGTGGTGCTCAGCTACATGTACGCCCAGCCGCAGAACTATAAGCCATCGGATCCCGTGCGCGAGGTGACGCTGTCCATCGCCTGGTCCGGCGGCCAGCGGCTGGACATGGGCCCTGCCAGCTGCGGGGATCCCCAGTGCGAAGCCGACCACGGCTATAGCGGCACCATTGCGCAGGAAGACATCGTCCTCCGGATCAGCGCTGAGGCTGACGGGCTGCAGGCAGTCCAGGACGCCAAGTTGTTTGCCCGCGCGCTGCGCGCGGTCAACACGGGCTCCGCCGCCCCGGTGCCGCACATCCAGTCCCTCCCTCCGCGTCCGCGTCCGGGCGTGTTCGGCAACCGGCTGAGCCGCGGGCACCAGCAGCGCTGAGATGCCGGAAGAACGCCGCCTGACCATCCCCGCCGCAGTTACCCCGTCGCATGCCGCTCCAGTCCAGGCCGGCCGGACGGCCGACCTTCCGCCCGCCCCCGCCTACGGCCGGCGCTCCGTCGCGGATGTGCTGACCAGTGCCGCGGCCAGCCTGGGCCTCGATGGCTTCACCAATACGCTTGGCCTTCCTGCCGCGTCGCGTGTCTGCGTCGTGGTGGCCGACGGCCTGGGCCGGAACCTCCTGAAGCAGAAGTCCGCGCACACACCCTTCCTCAGGTCGGTCATCCAGGCCGGTCAGGGGGAAGTTCCCGTGTGGCTGGATTCGGCATTCCCCTCAACGACGGCCGCCGCTCTGGCATGTTTCGGTACCGGGCTGCCCCCCGGCCAGCACGGCATGGTGGGCTACGACGTGCTTGACCCGGAGCAGGACAAAGTGGTCAACATGCTCGGCAACTGGGACGCCGGGGTGGACCCCCTCGCCTGGCAGCCGTTCCCCACCGTGCTGGAACGGGCTGCAGGCCAGGCCGCCGTCACCACGGTCAGCCTTCCCCAGTTCGGCGATTCGCCCATGACCAGGGCTGCCCTGCGCGGCGGGACCTTCGTGGCCGGCACCACTTCCCACGCCCGGACTGAGGCCGCCGCCGAAGCCCTCGCCGTCCCCGGCCCGGCCCTGTTGTACTTCTACCTCAACGAGCTGGACAAGGCCGGGCACCGCTACGGCTGCCAGTCCGAATCCTGGGAGCACCAGCTTGAGGAGCTGGATGCCACCATGAAGCGGTTGAATGCCTCCCTGCCTGCCGGCACCACCATCCTGCTGACCGCGGACCACGGCATGCTGGATGTGCCGGAACAACAGCGCATCGACTTTTCAGCCGACCCGGCGCTGGTGGAAGGCGTCCGGCACACCGCCGGCGAACCGCGCATGGTGCACCTCTACCTGGAAACCGGAGCGGACGGCACAGGGCCCGACGCCGGCGCACGCGAAAGGCTTCTCGCAGCCTGGCGCACCCGCTTCGGTACCCGCATCTGGGCCTTCACCAGGGAGGACGCCATTGCGGCGGGGCTCTTCGGCCCGGTTCGGCCCGCCGTCGAGGGCAGGATCGGCGACGTGATGATTGCAGCCCGCGATGAGCTGGCACTGTATGACACAAGGCGCGTCCGCCCCACGGCGATGGAAGTCGTGGGCCAGCACGGATCCCTGACCAAGGCTGAGCGGGAGGTCCCGCTGCTGTGCTTCACGGCAGGCGGCAGGAGCGTCCGCCGTGGCTGAACTCGTCTTCTTTTCGGGCACCATGGACTGCGGCAAATCCACCCTCGCGCTGCAGATGGATCACAACCACCGTGCCCGGGGCCGGGGCGGTGTGCGCTTCAGCCGCAACGACCGTGCCGGCGCATCCCGCATCTCCAGCCGGCTCGGCCTCGAAACCGACGCAGTGGAGGTGGCGGACGGCACGGACTTCTGGGAGGAAGTCATGCTGCGGCGCACCCAGGGCCAGCGCGTGGACTACCTGATTTGCGATGAGGCGCAGTTCTATACGCCGGAGCAGGTGGAACAGCTGGCGAAGGTCGTGGACGAGATCGACGTCGACGTTTTTGCCTTCGGTATTACCGCCGACTTCCGCACCAGGCTCTTCCCCGGCTCGCAGCGGCTGATCGAACTGGCGGACCGGGTGCAGGTTTTACAGGTGGAGGCCCTGTGCTGGTGCGGCCGCCGGGCTACGCACAATGCAAGGACGGTGGACGGCGTCATGGTCACCGAAGGCGCCCAGGTAGTGGTGGGTGACGTCGACATGGCCGTTGACGGATCAGCGGCTCCGGCCGCAGGCCGCATTCCCGTGGTGGGCTACGAAACCCTCTGCCGGCGCCACTTCATGCGGCGGGTCACGGCCCATGGTGCCAACCTCATGGCTGAGCAGGACCAGCTGCTGCCGTTCGAGGTGGATGCGTGCCTGTGGCGCGGCACCGGCGGAACCGGGGCAGGCGCCTAAGCGTCCGGTGTCCGGTGTCCGGCCGGCGCGCAGGCCGTGTACCTAGTCTCCGCGGGTCCCGAAGACTATCTCGTCCCAGGACGGAACGCTGGAGCGCTTGGGCCTCGAGGGCTGCCTTTCCGGTGCGCCCGTTTCCGGGAGCTGGCCGGTGGCAGGGGAGTTATCGTCAGTGCGCGGTGCCGGCCGGCGCGGGTTGCCGCCCAGCAGTTCGTCCAGTCCTGCTCCGCTGCCTGACGCGCCGGTGCCGCGTGCCGCGTCAGGATCCGCTGAACCGGAGGGGCGCTGGGGGGAGGCCACGATTGTTATCTCCCGGGTGTCTGTACTGACACCGTTGTGCAGCCGGAGGTTGTCTTCCACCGGGTCCGCGTGCGGGGGGATGAGGCTCAGCCGGGAAAGCATCGACGGGCGGGCATCCCGGCGCCGGATGAAGGAATCACCCTGGGCAGCGGGGGCACTGCCGGCATCTTCCTCCGGCTCTGCCTCCTGTTCGTCTGCTTCCGGCGTGACCTCGGAGGGCCGGGGATGGGCAGCCGGCACGCCGTGCGTGAGGAGCAGGGCCAGGGCGTCGTCGGAATCCTCATCCACGCCAAGCCGCTGGCCCCGGCGCGAGCGCAGCATGTCCAGGAGGCCGTCGGATTCCTTTTCCTTGCCCGGCGCGTGGCCGGCATTGCCTGCCTGGCTTCCGGGAACGGCGTCGGCATCGGTCTCAAAGTCAAAGGGCCGGTCGGAAACGGCCGACAGCCGGCGGGCAGGAACGGGCCCGTCCAGGGGCTCCAGTTCGCTCAGTTGCTGGGCCCAGCGGTTGGCGTTCTGCAGCGACTTCCGTGCCGGGCTGAAGGTCCACAGTGCCGGGGGCTCCTCGCCTATGCCCGGAGTGGTGCCGTTCTTGGCTTCGAAAGTGGCCGAGACAGTCCAGGTCCCATCCTGGCGACGCCAGGAATCCCACTCCACCGTGGCCGGGTCGATGCCATGGGCGGCGAGCCGGTGCCCCACCATGTCATTCAGCGTGGCAGGGTTGTCGCCGAACGCCGACCGGTAGACGTCATGGCCGGGGGAAGGCGAGGCCACTTCCACTTTGCGGGCCTGCTGGGCCACGTACTCCCGTTCAGCAAGGACCGGCCCCTCGTACCGTTCAACCTTGGCCAGCGGAAGCCCGGAAAGCTCGGCGACGTCGGCCGCAGTGGCACCGGCGCGTATCCGAGCCTGGATGTCCCGCGGGGACATCGGAACAGCTGGCCGCTCGGCCCGCGGCTTAACCGCAGGCCGGCTGGCCGTCCTCAGCGCTTCGTCGATCGGCAGCTGGAACATCTCGCCGCCGGCCCCGCTCAACAGGAGGTGAGTCCCGTCGTCGTGTACGCCTACAAGCCGTAGATCCTGCATACAAATCCTCCACCCTGGCATTACTATCACTCGAAACTTTGCCACCCGGGGGACGGGTTTTCCGTCAAGGGGCAGGGCGCGCCGCGATTTTCCGGGACAACGCTCGCAAATCCTCCGCCAGGCCCGGCCTTGGCCGGGCACCAACCCGGCGCATCCCGCGTTATGAAGGGTGTTGTCCCAGACAATCGCACAGGAAGAAGGCCAGGGCCACGATGTCCACCGATTACGATGCGCCGCGCAAGTCCGAGGAGGACGCCACCGCGGACTCGCTGGAAGAGCTGAAGACGCGCCGGTCTGACAAACCGGTTGCGGTGGTGGATGAGGACGAAAGCGAGCTTGCCGCCGGCTTTGAACTGCCGGGCGCGGACCTCTCCGGCGAGGAGCTGGTGGTCCAGGTGGTTCCGGCCCAGGCTGACGAATTCACCTGCTCCTCGTGCTTCCTGGTACGGCACCGCTCCCAGATCGCCAGGGAGAAGGACGGCCGGTTCTACTGCAGGGACTGTGAGGGCTGAAGGGCTGCCGCCAGTTTGTCCGGGCGGCGGGTGGACGCCAGCCAGTACGGCGTCGGATCCGAGGGATCGGTGATGCCGATCTTGACGACGGGATCGATCCAGCCCCGGATGCAAAGGTAGGCCAGGCCGTTCAGCCGGGTGCCGCGTTCCGCCGTCGCTTCTTCACCGCGGAAGGGCTGGGCGGCACCCACGAAGCGGCGTTCAATGGTGGCCCGCCCCACGGTCAGGGTGTTTTCCGTGACCAGGATGGTGGGGGTGGAAAGGATCAGGAGGATGGCGATAATCGTGAAGAGAACTACCGCAGCCGTGTAGCCCGCAGCCGCGCTGATAGGTGCAAACACCAGGATTCCTGCACCTGAGATGCCCGCTGCGATGATCCAGATCCAGGCATTGGGCCAAAGCTTTTCCCGGTAGACCACTGCGGCTTCGGATGATGGTGTGCCGGGAACGGGCGCGGCGGAACTGGATTCGGGCATGACGCAAGCTTTCCATCTTTCCCTGGCTATTTCATCCCGGCCGCTTCTGTCCCGGCGCCGGCGGCACCTTCCCCGCAGCACGGTGCCTGCCCCCGGCAGGTGCCTGCGCCTAGGTGCGCGCGGCGGGCGCGGGTTAGAGTGAGTGACTGTGACTGATCATTCCGCAGCCGTAGACACCTTCACCGCAGAACCTGCCGGCCTGGCGCCGTCGGCCACAGCCCCAACACTGCAGGTCCAGCTGAAGATGCTGGATCCAGGCCTCGAGGCGCCCTCCTACGCGCACCCGGGCGACGCCGGCGCTGACCTTCGTGCCAGGGAGGACGTTGTCCTGCAGCCGGGGGAGCGCAAGCTGGTTCCCACGGGAGTGGCAATTGCCCTCCCTGACGGCTTCGTCGCCCTGATCCATCCGCGGTCGGGGCTTGCCACCAAACACGGGCTGACCATTGTCAACGCCCCCGGAACGGTGGATGCCGGATACCGGGGGGAAATAGCCGTCACCCTGCTGAACACCGACGCGAGCCAGTCCATTGAGCTGCACCGCGGCGATAGAATTGCGCAAATGGTTATCCAGCGTGTGGAGCACGCGCAGTTCATCCCCGTTAATGAATTGAGCGGGTCCGTGCGCGGTACGGGAGGCTTCGGATCCACCGGCGGTTTCAATCCGCCGGGGGCCTAAAGAACGATTTCCGTTCCCGCAGTATTGCTGCCGGGCGCGTACAGCAGGACGGCGGGACCCCAACGGGCCGGACCCGCACATTTCACAACTAAGGAGACACCCCCATGGTCTTTGGGCTCGGCAGGAAAGCCAAGAAGGAACAGACAGCCGAACCGGACGACTCCCTGACCGCCGCGGAGGCTTCGGCCGACGCGGCGACCGCCACGGGCATCCGGGCAAACGGCCCGCTTGATGAATCCGAAATCACCAGCCGCGACGGCTACGTGGATCTGGGCGCGCTGCTGATCACGCCCAGCGAGGGTCTCCAGCTGCGCCTCGAGGTCGAGGAAGCCACCCAGCGCGTCGTGGCGGTCACGCTGGACCTCAATGGCTCCAGCCTGCAGCTGCAGGCTTTCGCCGCTCCCAAGACCGAGGGCCTGTGGGACGAGATCCGCGAGCAGATCGGCCAGTCCGTGGGTGCGCAGGGTGGCCAGGTGGAAGAGATCGACGGCAGCTTTGGAACCGAACTCGTGGCCAAGTTGCCTGCGGGGCTGCCTGACGGCAGCCAGGGTTACCGCGTGGCCCGCTTTGTGGGCGTTGATGGTCCGCGCTGGTTCCTTCGCGGAGTCCTGGGCGGACCGGCGGCCCTTGAACGTGAAGCGGCCGAGCCGCTGGAGGCGCTGTTCCGGCAGGTTGTGGTGATCCGCGGGGGCAGCCCCATGCCGCCCCGTGACCTGCTGCAGCTGCGCCTGCCCAAGGACACGGCCACCACGCCTCCTCCGCCTGCCCCCGCTCTTGGGGAACCGGAACGTGGTCCGGAAACCACACAGATTGGCTGACGCGGCCCCCGGGGACGGGCTCCAGCCCCGCCCTGACGTTCTCTCCCTGGACGAGCTTCCGGACAAGGGCCGCGTCGTCTGCCAGGGACGCATTGAATCGGTGACGTACCTCCCGGCGGACCAGGCACCTGCGTTCACCGCCATTGTTTCCGACGCCGAGCCGGGCCGGGCCGAACCAGGCAGGAGAGTCTCCGGCCAGGCCGGCCAGTCCAAGGCACATGGCAGGCTCCGGGTTGTATGGCTGGGGCGCCGCCGCGTGCCGGGCATCGAAGCCGGCGCCCGGCTCCGGCTTGAAGGAATGCTTTCCCGCAGCCAAGGCCTGCCCACCATGTTCAACCCACGCTACGAAATACTGTCCCGCCAGGAGAACGAATGACCGAGCCCCAGCCCGACCCGTCCTCCGGGCCCCCAAACCACGGCACCCCTGAGCGTGATGGAAGGCAGGGACCGGCCCGGGAGCCGTCACCGGTGGCCGGCCTTGCGGCGGAGTACGCGGCCAAGGCCGGGCTGCACCGGACACACGACGGCCGGGTGGACGTCCTGCGCAGCGCCGGCGGTGTCCAGGGCATTGCCGAAAGCATCGTGCCCGGGCTTATGTTCCTGGTGGCCTTCACCATCACCCGGGAGCTGACGCTGTCCCTGGTGGCGGCACTGGCTTCCGCCGCGGTGTTCACCGTGGTCCGGCTGGTCCAGCGGCGCCCGCTCACCCAGGCGCTGGCCGGTGTGGTGGGCGTAGGCATCTCGGCCTGGCTCGCAAACAGCACCGGCAAGGCGGAGGACTTCTACCTCCCCGGTTTCTTCACCAACGCCGGCTACATCCTGGCGATGGTGCTGTCCATCTTCCTCAAATGGCCGGTGGCCGGCCTGCTCTTCGGATTCATCCGGAACGAGGGCCTTGACTGGCGCAAGGACGCGGTCCGGGTCAGGGCCTACCAGCTTGGCACCTGGATCATCGTTGCGGTCCTGGCGCTTCGGCTCGTGGTGCAGGTTCCGCTCTACCTCATGGGTCCGGACGGGCTTGCGGCGCTGGCCACCACCCGGCTGATCATGGGCGCGCCCCTGTACATCCTGGGTGTCTGGATTGCCTGGCTGGTGACCCGGCCGGCCGCCGTCGACGCCGGCACGGACTCCAACGGGGAGGACGCGGGCCTGAAAGCCTGACGCATCGACGGCCGGACCGTCCTAGCCGTCGAAGCCGTCGTCCTCGGGCGCCTGCTGGGCGGTCCTGGCGCCGGCCGGCAGCGGAGCGTCCGCCTCGCCGGCCGTATCAAGGGCGTCAGGCGCCAACAGGGCGCGCAGGTGGTCCTCAGCTGCAATGGTGGTGACGAAGAACAACTCGTCTCCGCCGTCGATCACGTCGTCCCGGCTCGGCGTGATGGGTGCATGATCACGCAGGATGGCCACGAGGGTGGAATCCTCCGGCCACCGGATGTCGCCGACCGTCTGGCCGATCACGTGCGAGTCGTGCGGCACGGTGAACTCCACGAGGGAAGAAACGCCGGTCTGAAGGGTGAGCAGCCGGACCAGGTCGCCGATCTCCACGGCTTCCTCGACGAGGGCGGTCATGAGCTGCGGAGTGTTGACGGCGACGTCAACGCCCCAGGAATCGTTGAACATCCAGTCGTTCTTGGGGTTGTTCACCCGCCCCACGGTGCGGCCCACCCCGAATTCGGTCTTGGCCAGCAGGGAAACCACCAGGTTGACCTTGTCATCGCCGGTGGCCGACACCACCACGTCTGCGTCTTCCACTTTGGCTCCCTGCAGCGTGCTCAGCTCACAGGCGTCGCCCACCAGCCAGTGTGCGCCGCGGAGGCCGCTGCGTCCAATGACCTCCGGCTTGAGGTCGATCAGGAGGATCTCATGCTTGTGCGCCAGCAGTTCCCTGGCGATGGACGAGCCGACGCTGCCGGCACCCACAATCACGACTTTCACTGGTACTCCTTGGCGGGTGCTTTGGCGAGGATATGGGCTACCTGGGCGCTGCGGTCAACCTGCAGCATCGCGTGCACGGTATCGCCGTCCTGGTAGGCGGTGGCAGCGTCCGGCAGGAGTCCCTCTCCAAAACGGGTCAGGTAGGCCACCCGGATAGCGGCGGCTTTCTCAATGGTGCTCACCCGTTGTCCGATCCAGCTGGCGTCGAGATCGAGTTCGGCGAGCACCAGCCGTCCGGACGGCTCCCGGAAATCGCCTGCGAGGTGCTGTTCGGGCAGGATACGCCGCAGTACCTGGTCCGCGCTCCAGCGCACGGCCGCAACTGTGGGAATCCCAAGGCGCTGGTAAATCTCGGCACGGCCGGGATCATAGATGCGGGCCACAACGTGGGGGACGTGGAACGTTTCCCTGGCCACCCGGGTGGCCAGGATGTTGGAGTTGTCGCCGCTGGAAACGGCGGCGAACGCGTACGCTTCAGCCACGCCGGCCTGTTTCAGGGTGTCCCGGTCGAAGCCGACGCCCGTGACTTTGCGTCCGGTGAATCCTTGCCGGAGCCTGCGGAAGGCGCGGTCGTCCTGGTCGATGATGGCCACGGAATGCCCGGCGTCCTCCAGCGTGTGCGCCAGCGTTGCCCCTACCCGGCCACATCCCATGATCACGAAATGCGCCACGGTCTCTCCTCTGTATTCCTGTCAAGGTCCTGCTGCTAGAACTCTACCGCCAGCGTGCCGGCTCCCGTTGTCCCCGGTCCGTCATGACATCGTCCGGGAATCAGACTAGCTTTGTGGGGTGTTGACAATATTGAACGCCGTCAAGCGTGTGCTGGTGGGCCGGCCATTTCGAAATGACCGGCTGGCCCATACGCTGCTTCCCAAGCGGATCGCACTTCCGGTCTTCGCCTCCGACGCACTTTCCTCCGTAGCCTATGCTCCGGACGAGATCCTGCTGACGTTGGCGTTGGCGGGCGTCAGCGCGGTGGCGTTCTCGCCGTGGGTGGGCGTGGCGGTGATGGTGGTCCTGCTGACGGTGGTGGCCTCCTACCGGCAGAACGTCCACGCCTATCCTTCCGGCGGCGGCGACTACGAGATCGCCGGTGAGAACCTGGGCAGGTACGCAGGCCTCACCGTGGCCTCTGCGCTGCTGGTTGACTACGTCCTGACCGTCGCGGTGTCCATCTCCTCCGCCGCCACGTACCTCACCACCGCCGTCCCGTCGCTGCACGGCCAGCAGGCCGCCATAGCCACTGTCGGCGTCGTCATCCTTGCCCTGGTGAACCTGCGCGGAATCAAAGAGGCCGGCACCCTCTTCGCCATCCCCACCTACATTTTTATGGCATCCATCCTGGGCATGACGGCGGTGGGACTGTTCCAGGCGGCAACCGGGCAGCTGGGCCAGGCGCCCTCCGCTGCCTTCACGATCGTCCCGGCCCCCGGTTTCGACGAGGGCCTTGTGGGCCTCGCCGGCGCCTTCCTGCTGCTGCGGGCCTTTTCCTCCGGCGCCGCGGCGCTCACCGGCGTCGAAGCCATCAGCAACGGAGTGCCCAACTTCCGCCCGCCGAAGAGCAAGAACGCCGCCACCACCCTGCTGCTGCTGGGCGTCATCGGCGCCACCATGCTGGCGGGCATCATCTACCTGGCCAACGCCACCAAGGTGCACATCGTCCTGGACCCGGCCACCGAGTTCCTGCTCAACGGCAACCCCCTGCCGGAGGGGTACATCCAGAACCCTGCCATCAGCCAGATCGCCCAGACCATCTTCGGCCCGGGATCCATACCGTTCTACATCGTGGTGGCCGCCACCGGCGTGATCCTGGTGTTTGCCGCCAACACCGCCTTCAACGGCTTTCCGGTGCTGGGCTCCATCCTCGCCCAGGACGGCTACCTGCCGCGGCAGCTGCGCACCAGGGGTGACAGGCTGGCCTTCAGCAATGGCGTCCTGGCCCTCGCCGCAGGCGCGCTGGTACTGATCATCGCCTTCAACGCGGACGTCACCAAGCTCATCCAGCTCTACATCGTGGGTGTCTTCATCTCATTCACCGCCAGCCAGCTGGGGATGATCCGGCACTGGGGCCGGCAGCTCAAGCTGGCCAAGGACAAGGCAGTCCGGCGCCGGATGGCCAAGTCCCGCGTCATCAACAGCATCGGCTTCGGCATGACGGCCACGGTCCTGGTCATCGTGCTGGTCACCAAATTCGAGCAGGGCGCCTGGATTGCCCTGCTCGCCATGGTCATCCTGTTCCTCATCATGTGGAGCATCAGGGCGCACTACGACAATGTGGCCAGGGAACTGGCCGTGGACGAGGACTCTTCGCCGCGCGCCCTTCCCACCAGGGTGCACGCCGTCCTGCTGGTGTCCCATGTGCGCAAGCCCGTGCTGCGGGCGCTGGCGTACGCCAGGGCCTCCCGGCCGTCCCGGCTTGATGCGGTGACAGTGGACATCGATGCCGAAGAAACCGCGCAGACCGTGGCTGACTGGGAAAAGCTGGAGATTCCGGTGCCGCTGACCGTGCTGGCCAGTCCGTACCGGGAGACGGTCACGCCCATCATGGAGTACGTCAAACACATGCGGAAGGATTCTCCCCGCGACCTGATCGTGGTCTACATCCCCGAATACGTTGTGGGCAAGTGGTGGGAGCAATTGGTCCACAACCAGACTGCCCTGCGCATCAAGACCCGGCTGCACTTTGAACCCGGCGTCATGGTGGCGAGCGTCCCCTGGCAGTTGAAATCATCCGAAGAAGCGAAAAACCTGCAGGACGTCCAATAATGGCAAACACCGAAACACAGCCGCCCCTGACCGGAGAAGCAGGCAGGGAAGTAGTGCTCGACGTCGGCCCGGTGGCCCACGGCGGCCACTGCGTTGCCAGGCACGAGGGCCGGGTGATTTTTGTCAGGCACGGCATTCCCGGGGAAAGGGTGCGGGTGCGGCTGACGGATGCGGAGGAAAAGGCCAAATTCTGGCGGGCGGACGTCACCGAGGTCCTTGAAGCCTCTCCGGACCGCGCGGACCATTTCTGGCACCTGGCCGACTCAGCGCGGGCCTGGAGCCACGGACACCCCCCGGTGGGCGGAGCCGAGTTCGGCCACATCACCCTTGCCCGCCAGCGCAGCCTCAAAGCGGAAGTGCTTGCCGAACAGCTCAGGCGGCTCGCCGGCGTCGACCAGCTGCCCGCGGGCGCCGGGAGCGTGGAAGCCGTGGGCGGAACGGCCGACGGCGGGGACGGCCTTGGGTGGCGCACGCGCGCGGGCTTTTCGGTCACCCCCGGCGGCAAGCTGGGCATGCACGCACACCGTTCCACGCACATCGTTCCGGTCCGGGAGATGCCGCTCGCTTCGGAGGCAATCAACAACCTGCGCCTCTGGGACATCGATTTGCAGGGCATCGAGCGCGTGGAAGTGGCAGCCCCGGCCAACGGTTCCCGTCCGCTGGTGCTGCTGGCGCCAGGTCCGGGAACCAAGCCCAAGCGGCTTAGCGCCATCGCAGCCCAGTTGCCCGGCGAGGTGTCCGTAGCCACTTTCGACCCCGCTACCGAGGCCGTGCAGCAGCTTCGCGGCCGCACGTGGGTGCAGGAATCAGCGGCCGGGCACGACTACCGGGTCACCGGCGCAGGGTTCTGGCAGATCCACCGCGACGCGCCCGGGGCCCTTGTGGGGGCTGTCACAGAATTCCTCCGCGGCGGGGGCTTCCTCCACCCCGGGGCCGTTGTTGCCGACCTCTACGCGGGGGCCGGGCTCTTCACCGCAGTCCTGGCTGACGCGGTGGGGGAGACAGGGTCCGTCCTGTCCGTGGAAGGTGCCGCCGGAACCAGCCGGGATGCACGGAAGAACCTGCACGGGGCGCCCCAGGTGGAGATCGTCCAGGGCAGGGTGGAGCGCGTGCTCCGCCAGAAACCGCGGAGTTTTGACGCCCTGGTCCTGGACCCGCCACGGGCGGGGGCAGGGAAGGCAGTGGTGAGCCAGCTTGTTGAGGCCAGCCCCCGCGCCATTGCCTACGTGTCCTGTGATCCGGCGTCGTTCGCCCGGGACGTGGGGTACTTCCGCCAGGCGGGATGGGGGCTGTCAGGCCTCCGGGCCTTCGATCTCTACCCCCATACCCACCACCTGGAGACTGTGGCGCTGCTGGCGCCCCTTCCGTGATGCCACTGCCGTTTTCGACTACGATGGCCGTAGTAGTCCCACGTCGCGCTCCGTAATCACGGCCGGCCGTGTGCAATTTTCGGGCCCGAAACTAATTAGGGCTTCCTAACTAGCAGGCGGTCAACCGCGCGACAAAGATGAAACTGTTGCGAGAGGAGTCCTGCGATGAGCACTGTGGACAGCTTCGGTTCAAAAGGCAAACTTAATGTAGCCGGAACCGAATACGAAATTTTCCGGTTGAACTCCGTTGAAGGTGCAGAAAACCTTCCGTTCAGCCTCAAGGTATTGCTTGAAAACCTGTTGAGGACCGAGGACGGCGCGAACATCACTGCCGATCACGTCCGCGCCTTGGCAGGCTGGGATCCCAACGCCCAGCCCGATACAGAAATCCAGTTCACGCCTGCACGCGTGATCATGCAGGACTTCACCGGAGTCCCCTGCGTGGTGGACCTGGCGACAATGCGTGAAGCGGTCAAGGAACTGGGCGGCGACCCCAAGCGGGTGAACCCCCTGGCGCCCGCCGAGATGGTCATAGACCACTCGGTCCAGATCGATGCCTTCGGCAACTCCGGCGCACTGGAGCGCAACATGGAGATCGAATACCAGCGCAACGGGGAGCGTTACCAGTTCCTGCGCTGGGGCCAGACCGCATTCGACGACTTCAAGGTGGTTCCCCCGGGAACCGGCATCGTCCACCAGGTCAATATCGAATACCTGGCACGCACCGTCATGACCCGCGAAGTGGACGGCGCGCTCCGTGCGTACCCGGATACCTGCGTGGGCACCGACTCGCACACCACCATGGTCAACGGCCTGGGCGTGCTCGGCTGGGGCGTCGGCGGCATCGAAGCCGAGGCCGCCATGCTGGGCCAGCCCGTCTCCATGCTGATCCCGCGTGTTGTGGGCTTCAAGCTGAGCGGATCCATCCCGGCGGGCGCCACGGCTACCGACGTGGTGCTGACCATCACCGAGATGCTCCGCAAGCACGGCGTGGTGGGCAAGTTCGTGGAGTTCTACGGCGAAGGCGTGGCCGCTGTGCCGCTGGCCAACCGCGCCACCATCGGCAACATGAGCCCCGAGTTCGGTTCCACCGCGGCCATGTTCCCGATCGACGACGTCACCCTGGACTACCTGCGCCTTACCGGCCGCTCGGAGCAGAACGTTGCCCTCGTGGAGGCTTACGCGAAGGAACAGGGCCTCTGGCACGATCCTTCCCGCGACATCAAGTTCTCCGAGTACCTGGAACTGGACCTGTCCACGGTTGTTCCGTCCATCGCAGGCCCCAAGCGCCCGCAGGACCGCATCGAACTGACCGAGGCCAAGGACGAGTTCCGCCACGACCTCAAGAACTACGTTTCCCACGATGCCAACGCCGGTACCCTGGACGAATCGCTGGAGGAGTCCTTCCCGGCCTCCGATTCGCCCTCCTTCACGGCCGGCGCCACGCACATCTCCGACACCGACCGGGAGCCCCCGAAGTACTCGGCAGGCCACGGGGCAGCGGGCCGCATCTCCCAGCCTGTACCGGTCAAGACGGCTGACGGCCGCGAGTTCGAGCTGGACCACGGTGCAGTCACCATCGCCTCCATCACGTCCTGCACCAACACGTCCAACCCGTCGGTCATGCTGGCCGCCGCGGTACTGGCGCGCAACGCCGTGGACAAGGGCCTGACCTCCAAGCCGTGGGTCAAGACCTCCGTCGCCCCCGGCTCGAAGGTTGTCACCGACTACTACGAGAAGTCCGGCCTGACGCCCTACCTGGAGAAGCTCGGCTTCTACATCGTGGGCTACGGCTGTGCTACCTGCATCGGCAACTCCGGCCCGCTGGAAGCTGAAGTGTCGGAAGCCATCCAGGCCAACGACCTCGCCGTTGCTGCTGTCCTCTCGGGCAACCGCAACTTCGAAGGCCGCATCAACCCGGACGTCAAGATGAACTACCTGGCCTCCCCGCCGCTGGTCATCGCCTACGCCCTGGCCGGTTCCATGGACTTCGACTTCGAAACCGACGCCCTGGGCAAGGACCAGGCCGGCAACGACGTCTTCCTCAGGGACATCTGGCCCAACCCGGTTGAGGTCCAGCAGGTCATCGATTCCTCGATCGACAAGGACATGTTCGCCAGGGGCTACGAAGGCGTCTTCGAGGGCGACCACCGCTGGAAGGCGCTCGACACTCCCGCCGGCGATACCTTCGCCTGGGATCCGAACTCCACTTACGTCCGGAAGCCCCCGTACTTCGAGGGCATGCAGGCGAAGCCGGAGCCGGTCAAGGACATCACGGGCGCCCGCGTGCTCCTGAAGCTGGGCGATTCGGTCACCACCGACCACATCTCCCCGGCCGGTTCGTTCAAGTCCGACACCCCTGCCGGCCAGTACCTGCTGGCCAACGGCGTGGAGCGCAAGGACTTCAACTCCTATGGTTCCCGCCGCGGCAACCACGAGGTGATGATCCGCGGAACGTTCGCAAACATCCGCATCAAGAACCAGATCCTGGACGGCGTCGAGGGTGGCTTCACCCGCGACTTCACCCAGGAGGGCGGCCCGCAGGCCTATGTCTATGACGCCGCGCAGAACTACCAGGCGGCCGGCACCCCGCTGGTGGTCCTGGCCGGCAAGGAATACGGTTCCGGTTCCTCCCGCGACTGGGCTGCAAAGGGTACCGCCCTGCTGGGCGTCAAGGCCGTCATCGCCGAGAGCTACGAGCGCATCCACCGCTCCAACCTCATCGGCATGGGCGTCCTGCCGCTGCAGTTCCCGGCCGGCGAGTCCGCTGCAACCCTGGGCCTTTCCGGTACGGAGACGTTCTCGGTTGAGGGCGTCACCGCCCTGAACGAGGGCACCACGCCGAAGACCCTCAAGGTCACCGCAACTGCCGAGGACGGCACCTCGACGTCGTTCGACGCCGTCCTGCGCATCGATACCCCGGGTGAAGCGGACTACTACCGCAACGGCGGCATCCTGCAGTACGTGCTTCGCCAGATCTCCGCCAACTAGCGGGTTCCGCCAGCAGGCACCACCTCCCGAAGCCCCGGCCGGTCACCGACCAGCCGGGGCTTCGGCTTTGCATTTGAGCCGACGCGTTAGAGTTAAACGGCACGTCTACCATCCGAAGGAGGGGTCATTGGGAATCTTGGACACCATCCGGAATCCGCAGGACCTGAACGAGTTGTCCGAAGAACAGCTAAAAGAGTTGGCTTCGGAGATCCGGGAGTTCCTGATCACGAACGTCTCCCAGACAGGCGGCCACCTCGGACCAAACCTCGGCGTGGTGGAACTGACGCTGGCCGTGCACCGCATCTTCGATTCGCCGCGTGACAGCATCGTTTTTGACACCGGCCACCAGTCGTACGTCCACAAACTCCTAACGGGGCGCCAGGACTTCAGCACCCTGCGCCAGGAGGGCGGCCTCTCCGGCTACCCGTCCCGCGCGGAGTCCGCACATGACATCGTGGAGAGCTCGCACGCCTCCTCCTCGCTGTCCTGGGCCGACGGCATCTCGCGCGCCCGGCAGCTGACCGGCGAAGGCGACCGGCACGTCGTCGCCGTCGTGGGCGACGGTGCCCTGACCGGCGGCATGGCCTGGGAAGCCATCAACAACATCGCCGCAGACAAGAAGCGCGGCGTTGTCATTGTGGTCAATGACAACGGCAGGTCCTATGCTCCCACCGTGGGCGGCTTCGCGGACTACCTGGCCTCGCTTCGCCCCACCATTGACTCCTTCCGCGCCACCCCCGCGTACGAACGGGCGCTGGACTGGTGGAAGAAGAAGCTGCAGAGCGGTGGACCCGTGGGCCAGTTCACCTACAAGAGCCTGCACGCCATGAAGAAGGGCATCAAGGACTGGTGGGCGCCGCAGGGGATGTTCGAGGACCTGGGGATGAAGTACATCGGCCCGGTGGACGGCCACAACCTCCAGGCGATGGAGCACGCCCTCGCCACGGCCAGGCACTACGCCGGCCCGGTGATTGTCCATGCCATGACCGAAAAGGGCCACGGCTACGCCCCGGCACGCGCCCACGAGGCTGACCAGTTCCACGCCGTCGGCATCATCGACCCCGAAACCGGCGAACCCACCGGAACCGCCGGGGCCCAGTCCTGGACGTCCGTGTTTGCCGATGAGATCGCCGCCATCGCGGATGAGCGGAAGGACGTCGTGGGCATTACCGGCGCGATGCTCATCCCCGTGGGGCTGCACAAGTTCGCTGCCCGGCACCCGGACCGCGTGATCGACGTCGGAATCGCCGAACAGCACGCCCTCACCTCCGCCGCCGGCATGGCGTTCGGCGGCCTGCATCCGGTGGTTGCCGTCTACGCCACCTTCCTCAACCGCGCCTTCGACCAGCTCCTGATGGACGTTGCCCTCCACAAGGCAGGCGTCACGATCGTCCTGGACCGCGCCGGGGTCACCGGGCCGGACGGCGCCAGCCACCACGGCATGTGGGACATGGCCATGGTCCAGATCGTTCCCGGCCTCCACCTGGCCGCACCTCGCGACTCCACCAGGCTGCGCGAGGAACTCCGCGAAGCAGTGGCGGTCAGCGACGCCCCGACGGTGGTCCGCTTCTCCAAAGGCTCCGTTGGCGCCGAAGTGGAAGCGCTGGAACGCCTCAGTGACGGCGTGGACGTGCTGGCCCGCAGGCCCAGCGGCTCAACCGAGAACGATGTCCTGATCATCAGTGTGGGCGCCATGTCCGAACTCGCGCTGGATGTGGCCAACCGGCTTGGCGCGCAAGGCATCAGCACCACGGTGGTGGACCCGCGCTGGGTCCTGCCCGTGCCGCGCTCCATTGTTGCCCTGGCGTCCCACCACCGCCTGGTCATCTGCATCGAGGACGGCGTCCGTGCCGGCGGCGTCGGCTCACGGATCCGCCAGGAAATGCGCGCATCAGGCGTGGACACCGCCCTGAACGAGGTGGGCCTGCCGGTCGAATTCCTGGACCACGGCACCCGCGGGCAGATCCTCGAACGCGTGGGCCTGACAGCCCAGCAGATCACGCACGACGTCGTCGCGCAGGTTCTCGGGACAAAGGTCCCGTTTGCCCGTCCCTTGCCCGGCCAGCAGCACCCCACCACCGGCAGCCTTCCGATTCTGTGAGGGAAGAAGACGCACTGAAGTACCCGGGTGCAGCGGGGGAGTCCGGGCGGCCCATGCACACCACCACCACCCGGGTTCCCGCCGGGCTGAAGCCTGGCCAGCTGGTAGTGGCCAGGAACAGGAAATGGAACGGCAAGGCGCACTGGGTGGTGCCGGGGCGCTACCTGGGCGAAGACGAACACGGGTGGTGGATCTTCCAGGGAACCAATGAGTTCTGCTCCAGGCCCGGTGCGGCGTTCTACACCAAATCCGACGCCGTGCTGCTGGTTCCGCGCTCCGGCGACTGGGTTGCCACGTTCTACGATGACGCCCACCCGAACCAGGTCCGGGTGTACGTGGACTTGGCTGTGGGCCACGAGTGGACAGTCATCCGGCCCGCCGTCACCGAGTTCCATGTGATCGACATGGACCTGGATGTCATCCGCACCGAAGACCGCGGCGTGTTCATCGACGACCAGGACGAGTTCGCCGAGCACAGTATCTCCATGCATTACCCGGACCGGCTGGTGGCGGACATCCAGAATGCCGCGGACCAGCTTTACCATGCCGTCAAGGCGCAACAGGCTCCGTTCGACGGCACTGACGTCGCATGGTTCACAGAGGGACGAAAATGAGCGGAATTGTCAGGGTCTACAAGCGCGACGACGAGGGCACCCTCCACTTCCGGGAGGCCTGGTATGACGGGGACTACAGCCAGTTCGTCATGAACTACGGCGCGGTGGGGCACCAGAGCAAAACGGAAGAGACCGACGTGCCCGATGCGGAGGCAGCCGAGGGGCTCCTGGACGCCTTCGCGGCCCAGTGCGCCGAGGACGGCTACGCCGAAATCCCCGACGAGGAGCAGTTCTGGGTGGTAGCCCAGTTCGCACTCAAAACCAGGGAAGGCACAGACCGGGACCGCTACCTCGAAGAGAAGGCAACGGACGCCCTCATCAGCCACCTCGCCTGGCGTGGACTGGGAACCGTGGAGCGTTCCGGGTTCACGGATTACAAGCTGAACATCTTCTGCCTCTGCCCCGACGTGAACAAGGCCGTCAACGCCATCAAGGTCTGCACCCGCGGCGAGGACCTGGACTTCACCAAGCTGAGCATCGGGGCCGCCCCGTACAACGAACCCGAGCACTTCAAGCTCAAGCACTCAGCCAAGCCCGCCACCGGCTTCAGCCTTTAGGAGCATCCCGTGACCGCGTACCGCCGCGTCGGCAAATCCGGCCTGACCGTCTCCACCGTGGGCCTGGGCTGCAACAACCTTGGCCGCGCCAACACCGTCACCGAATCCCAGGAAGCCACGGACGCCGTCGTCCACGCCGCACTCGACGCCGGAATCACCCTGTTCGACGTCGCAGACACCTATGGCCGGGAACCCGGCCTCAGCGAAGCGATGCTGGGCAGGGCCCTCGGCAGCCGGCGCCCCGACGTCGTCCTTGCCACCAAGTTCGGCATGGACATGAAAGGCGCCAGCGGGCAGGACTTCGGCGCCCGAGGCTCCCGCCGCTACATCATCCAGGCGGTGGAGGCGTCGCTGCGGCGGCTGGGCACCGACTGGATCGACCTCTACCAGTTCCACACCCCGGATCCGCTGACCCCCATTGACGAAACCCTGTCCGCGCTGGACACGCTCGTCACCAGCGGCAAGGTCCGCTACCTCGGGCACTCCAACCGCGCCGGCTGGCAGATCGCCCAGGCCGAGTACGTCGCCCGCGAACTCGGCGGCGCGCGGTTCATCTCCACCCAGAACCACTACAACCTCCTGGACCGCCGGGCGGAACTCGAGGTGACCCGGGCCGCCGAGGAGTTCGGACTCGGCGTCCTGCCCTACTTCCCCCTCGCCAACGGACTGCTGACCGGCAAGTACTCGCCCGGCCATGCCCCGGAGGGCTCCAGGCTCAGCCACACCCGCACGAACCTCGTCCACGACGCCGACTGGGACCAGCTGGACAGGTTCAGCCGCTTCGCCGGGGACCGCGGCCTGAACGAAGTCCAGGTTGCGTTCTCCTGGCTGGCCGCCCAGCCCTCGGTGGCCAGCGTCATCGCCGGGGCCACCCGGCCTGAGCAGGTGCGCCAGAACGCGGAAGCAGCGGACTGGGTTCCTTCTGACAAGGACCTTGCCGAGCTGGACGATATCTTCCCCGCAGCGCCCAAGGTGGCGCTCTTCTAGGAAACGACATGACCGCCTTCCTGCTGGATGTGGACACCGGCATCGATGACGCCCTGGCACTCGCGTACCTTGCCGCCCTCCCGGACACCGAGTTCGTCTCGGTCACGGCCACCCCCGGAAATGTGGACGCGGACCAGGTGGCCCGCAACACCCTGGCACTGCTGGAACTCTGCGGACGCCCCGGTGTGGAAGTGGCGGTCGGCGCGCGCGGACCACTGGCCATACCGCTGCTGACCACCCCGGAAACGCACGGCCCGCAGGGCATCGGGTACGCGGTCCTGCCGGAACCGGCCGGCGCTGTGTCGGCGCGCCACGCCGTCGATCTGTGGGTTGACCACGCACGCAACCGGCCGGGGGAGCTCACGGCCCTGATCACCGCGCCCCTGACCAACTTCGCGCTGGCCCTGCGGCAGGAACCCAGGCTGCCCGAGCTGCTGGCAAAGGTTGTGATCATGGGCGGAAGCTTCTACCACCAGGGCAACACCACGCCCACGGCGGAGTGGAACACGCACGTGGATCCCCACGCGGCCAAGGAAGTCTATGCCGCCTTCCGCGGGCAGCCGCCGGAGAAACTGCCGGTGGTCTGCTCGCTGGACACCACTGAGCGGATCGAGCTGCACCCGGCGCACGTCCAGCAGCTGGCCGAGGCGGCCGGCGCGACAGTTCCCGAGCTGGTGCTGCCCGGCCAGCCCGAAGGACAGCGCAGCACCTCGGACAACAAGCTCATCAGGCACCTGTCCGATGCCCTGCGGTTCTACTTCGAATTCCACCGCCACTATGACCAGGGATACCTGGCCCATGTCCACGACTTCTTTGCCGCGGGCGTGGCCGCGGGCACCCTGGAGTTCCAGGCACTGCCCGCCACCGTCGACGTCGAGACCGGGTCTCCGCTCCTGATGGGCACCACCGTGGCGGACTTCCGGGGACTGTGGGGCATTCCGCCCAATGCCAGGGTGGTGACGGCAAACCAGCCCGAAGCCGCCTTCCGGGAACTGGTGTCCGCCGTCGGGAGCATGGCCCGGCGACTGGGCTGAGCGCCCCCGAAACCTCGCTGGGCCGCGCAAAACTGCCGCGGTAGAATGGTTCGCGTCCGGCCCGGCCACACGCCGCCGGCTGCTGCCGAGGTGACATAGGCGGCGCTCCGCCCGGCCCGGGAACTCCGGGTCACCCGCGCCCCGCACCCTGAAGGAACCTCCATGTCATCGCACTCCCTGACGTTGCCGTCCCCGGCGCCCGCCGCTGCCCGCAGGCGCCGGCTGCTGGAAATCCTCGGCGCCCTGGCCATCGCCGGCACCTACGTCTACCTGGTGCTGAACCAGCCTGCAGACATCACCGGGGGACCAGGCAGCGCGTCCGCCCTGATCGCCCTTTCCGGCTTCCTCGTCGGCGCCGTGCTGCTGATTGTCGCCGTCCTGCCCACGCTGCCGGCCTCCACCGTGGTGCTGATCCCCGTGGCGCTGGTGCTGAA
The DNA here is from genome assembly GCF_009741265.1 of Pseudarthrobacter sp. GA104. Classification (GTDB taxonomy): domain Bacteria; phylum Actinomycetota; class Actinomycetes; order Actinomycetales; family Micrococcaceae; genus Arthrobacter. Next base: position 388,087 of record NZ_WOWL01000001.1, on the reverse strand, counting down.
CATTGTGCTGGGCCAGTTCGTAGGCAGCACCCTGGTCCCGTTCTACCTTGACACCATCGGCACGGTCCTCATCGCGGTGCTGGCCGGCCCGGCGGCAGGCGCGGCGACCGGTGCACTGAGCAGCATTGTCTGGTCCTTCTTCAACCCCACCGTGCTGCCGTTCGCCGCCGGGGCCGCACTGATCGGCTGCCTTGCCGGCCTCGCCGCCCGCCATGGAATGTTCCGCCGCTTCTACCTCGCCCCCGTGGCAGGGTTCGTCACCGGCATCATCGGCGGCGTGGTGTCCGCGCCGGTGGCGGCCTTCGTCTTTGGCGGCACGTCCGGCGTGGCCACCGGAGCCATCGTCAGTGCCTTCCGTGCCATGGGCGACACCCTCCTGGCCGCCATCACCAAACAGGCGCTCATCTCCGACCCCATGGACAAAGCGATTGTGTTCACCGTGGTGGCCATCCTGGCGTACGCGCTTCCGCGCCGCGCGCGGCTGCAGTTCCCGTTCATCCGCCGGCACCGCGTGCTGGCCGGCAAGATGCCGGAACAGGGTTCCTGACCAGTCTGATGCGCCTCCACCCGCTCACCTCGCTGGCAGCCGCCGGCAGTACGGCGGCCATTACGACGGCGGCAGCCAGTTTGCCGCTGTCCCTCGCCGTCGTGGCGGCGGCCGCCGTCGTGTCGGCCCGCGCGGGTACGGCGCGCAGGATGCTCCCGGCCGCCGCGGCTGTCCTGCTCCCGCTGGGGCTGTCCCTGCTGGTCCTGCATGGGCTGTTCTTTCCCGAGGGCCGAACCGTCCTGGCGCAGTGGGGGCCGGCCCGCGTCACCGCGGAGGGGCTTTCCTTCGCCGTGGAACGGGCGGCACAGCTGGGAGCGGTAATCCTTGCGCTCCTGGTGTTCTCCTTTAGTGTCAGCGTTCCGGACCTGGTGGCGGCGTTGTCCGCACGCGGCGTCCAGGGCCGGTTCGCTTTCGTGCTGGCGTCCACCCTCACCCTGCTGCCGGCCATCACCTCCAGGGCGGAGGGGATCCGGCAGGCCCAGGAATCCCGCGGCCTGGTGATCCGGCGCGGACTCCTGCACCGCGTGGCGGCCTTCCGCCGCCAGGCGGTCCCGCTGGTCCTGTCCCTGGTCGAGGACGCCGGAACCCGTGCAGCGGCGCTGGAGTCCCGCGGCTTCAGCAACCCGGGACCCCGGACCAGCTACCGCGTTGTACCGGATTCCCGACTCCAGCGCGTGCTCCGGGTTGTCCTGCTGGTGGCCGCCGCAGCGGCGGTCGGTGCCCGGCTCTGGCTTGCCGCGGAGGGGACCTAGGACATGGCTGGCGGCCGGAACGCCCTTGAAACCGCCGGACCGATACTCTCGGCCGGCATCAGGACCTTCACTTTCCATGACGACGCCGCCCCGGTCCTGCACGGGGTGGAGCTCGCCTTCGTCCCCGGAACGTTCACCGCTGTGCTTGGACCGTCGGGAAGCGGGAAATCCACCCTGGGCCGGGTGCTGGCCGGCTGGCTTCCGCCCGGAAGCGGGGGAACCCTCCATGGCTTCCTGGAGCTCGCGGGTACCCGCCTGCAGTTCGGCGGCGGCGGGGATCCACGCATCAATCCCGCGGAATGGGGACGCCAGGTCGGGTTTGTTCCCCAGGATCCAGCCGCCGTCCTGTCCACGGTGCGGGCCACGGTGGCCGAAGAACTCGCGTTCGGCCTCGAGAACAGGGCGGTGGAGCGCGCCGCCATGAAGTCCACGGTGGAACGTACCGCCGCGCTCCTGGGACTCACGGACCTCCTGGACCATCACCCCGCCCGGCTTTCCGGCGGCCAGCTGCGCCGGCTTGCCATTGGCTGCGCCATCGTCACGGAACCTCGGGTGCTGATCATGGACGAGCCCTTCGCTTCGCTGGACAGCGCCGGCACCGCCGGACTGGCACAGCTGGTGCGGGACCTCGTCAGGCGAGGCACCGCCGTCGTGATCCTCAGCCAGGTGGTCGACACGCCGCTCCTTGACGCCGGGACGTGGCATGTTGTGGTGGACGGCAGGGTAACGGCCAGCGGCACCCCTGCCGAACTGCATCCGGGCTCCGGCCTGCTGCCGTCGGGCATCCGGCGCCCCGGCAGCCTGCCGGAAGGAAAGGATGCGGCACGGCCCCGCGGAGCAGCGCGCCCGGCCGTGCCAGCCAGTGTGCCGCCTGGCACGGCGCCAACCGTCCCGGTGCTGGAACTCCGCGGCGTCTCCTTCGACTACCCGGATGGCGGGAGGAAGACCCCTCGCCGCACGCGGCCGGGAGGCGGTCCCGGCCCCGCCAGGCAACCGCGGGTGCTGCGGGACGTCAACCTGGCGGTCAACCCCGGGGAGATCGTGGCAGTGACCGGCCCCAATGGTGCAGGGAAATCAACGCTGCTGCGCCACTTTAACGGACTGCTGCGGCCCGCCTCCGGGCAAGTCCTCGTCCGTGGCTCAGACATAGCCGGGACGCCGGCCGGCGCGGTGGCCCGATCAGTGGGCCTGCTGTTCCAGCAACCCCGGGACCAGCTGTTCGAGCGGACCGTACTCCGGGAGGTGCGCTTCGGCCTGGACAGCCTCTTCCACCCCGGTGAGGTGCCGGGCCGGGCCCTCGAGGCGCTGGCCGCCGTCGGCCTGGCAGGGGCTGCCGGTGAGCACCCCGCCGAACTGCCCGCGTCCAGCCAGCGCCTCCTTGCCCTGGCCACGGTCCTTGCCCGCAAACCCGCGGTCCTGGCCCTGGACGAACCCACCGTGGCGCTCGACGGCGACGGCCTGGCCCTGCTGGACGCTGCGGTGCGTGCCGCGGCAAGGGAGGGCGCCGCCGTCGTGCTGGTCACGCACGATCTCGCCTATGCCCGGTCAATGGCACACCGCGGTGTGGAGCTCGACGGCGGCCTGCTGGCCGGGTGATCCGGCCGGCTGATCAGGCCGGGCGGGACGCCGCTCCCGGCGGCAGGAAGCGCCTGCCGTTGACGCGTTCGGAGGCACCCACCCGGTCAAGGTACGGGGTGATGCCGCCGAGGAACATGGGCCATCCGGCGCCCAGGATCATGCAGAGGTCAATGTCCTCCGGCCCTGCAACCACGCCTTCTGCGAGCATGAGGCCGATTTCCTCCGCGAGGGCGTCCTGGGTGCGCCGCAGCACCTGCTCCGCCGTGGAAGGGGAGGTGCCGAAGGACATCAGCGCCAGCGTGGACTGCGGGATCTCCTTCGAGCCGTCCGGGCCGGCCGCCCAGAGGCCCTTCACGCCGTTGTCGATGAGCTTTTGCAGGTTGGCGGATACCGTGAACCGTTCGCCGAAGGCGGCGTGGAGCGATTCCTGCACGTGCTGGGCCACGGGAAGCCCCACCATGGCGCCCAGTGTGAAGGGCGTCATCGGCAGGCCCATGGGCCGCAGGGCGTTGTCGGCCACTTCAGCCGGGGTGCCTTCGTCAAAGGCGGCCGTCACTTCACCCATCAGCCGCAGCAGGATCCGGTTGACCACGAACGCCGCGGCATCCTTGACCAGCACGGCAGTCTTTTTGAGGCCCTTGGCCAGCTCAAACGCGGTGGCGAGGACGGCGTCGTCGGTCCGCGGGGCACGGACGATTTCCAGCAGCGGCATGACGGCCACGGGGTTGAAGAAATGGAAGCCCACCACGCGCTCCGGGTGCTTCAGGTCCTCCGCCATGGCCGTGACGGACAAGGAAGAGGTGTTGGTGGCCAGGATGCAGTCCGGGGTAACGATCTCCTCCAGTTCCGCGAAGACCTGTTTCTTGACGTTGAGTTCTTCGAAGACGGCTTCGATCACAAAGTCGGCGTCCGCGAAGACCTCCTTGGACACCGAGCCTGTGACCAGCGCCTTCGTCCGGTTGGCGGCGTCCTGGCTGATGCGTGCCTTGCCCAGCAGCTTGTCCACCTCAGCGTGGACATAACCCACGCCCTTGTCCACCCTGGCCTGGTCGATGTCCGTCATCACCACGGGGACCTTGAGCTGGCGGGCAAACAGCAGGGCCAGCTGGCTGGCCATCAGGCCGGCGCCAACAACTCCCACCTTTGTGACCGGGCGGGCCAGCTTGCGGTCCGGGGCCCCGGCCGGCCGCTTGGAGCGCTTCTGGACCAGGTCAAGGAACGCGTAGACGGTGGCGCGGAATTCATCGGTCTGCATGAGTCCGGCCAGCGTTTCGCATTCAAGCGCGGCGGATTCGGCCTGGGTCATGGTGCGGTTCGCCTCGAGGAGGTCCAGGACCTTTTCGGGGGCGGGCGCTGCATTGGAGGTCTTGGCCTCCACGAAGGCCCGCCCGGCCGCGACCGCACCGGCCCACCTGGCGGCAGTTTCGGGTTCGGAAGGGTCGACGGCGTTGGCTCGTTCCGGGATGACGTCGCCGGAGATGACTCCCGCCGCCCAGGCCAGGGACTGCTCCAGGAAATCGGCCGGTTCGAAGATGGCGTCGGCCATGCCGAGGCTGAATGCCTGGGGGCCGGTCAGCGTCCGGTTGTTGCTGAGCGGGTTTTCGATCATCACCTTCACGGCGTTTTCCGGCCCGATGAGGCGGGGCAGGATGTAGACACCGCCCCAGCCCGGGACCAGTCCGAGGAAGGCTTCCGGCAATGCCAGTGCCCCGGCTCCGGTGGACACGGTGCGGTAGGTGGACTGCAGCGCGATTTCGAGGCCGCCGCCCAGGGCTGCGCCGTTGATGAAGGCGAAGCTGGGGACTCCAAGGTTGGCCAGGGTTGCGTAAACATCGTGGCCCAGCTGCGCCATCCACAGCCCGTGCTCGCGTTTTTCGAGGTTCTTGACGGCGGAAAGATCGGCGCCGGCCACGAGGTAGTAGGGCTTGCCCGTTATTCCGACGCCGACGATCTCACCGCGGCCGGCGCGCTCGCGAAGGCCCTCCAGCACCGTGCCGAGCTCAACCAGGGTGTTGGGTCCCAGCGTGGTGGGCTTGGCGTGGTCCAGGCCGTTGTCCAGGGTGATGAGCGCGAACGTGCCGGGGCTGGGCTTGCCCGCCGGAGCGGGCAGTTCGATGTCCTGGACGTAGGAGTGCGTGACGGTCTCGTTCGGGAACATTTCTGCAAGCTTGGTGAAATCTGCGGCGCTCATGCGGCTCCTTCGGAAGCGGTTTCGGTGGCGGCGGAGCCCCCGGGCCGGGCTCCGCTGTTGTCTGTGTATTCCGGGTGATGCGGGTTTTCCCAGATCACGGTGGCTCCCATGCCGAGGCCGACGCACATGGTGGTGATGCCGTACCGGACGGAGTGGTCCTCCTCGAACTGCCGGGCGAGCTGGGTCATCAGCCGAACACCGGACGAGGCCAGGGGGTGGCCCACGGCGATGGCGCCGCCGTAGCGGTTGACCCGGGGGTCGTCGTCGGGAATGCCGAAATGGTCCAGGAAGCTGAGCACCTGCACGGCAAAAGCTTCGTTGATTTCAAAGAGGCCGATGTCCGCGATGGTGAGCCCCGCATTCTTCAGCGCTTTCTCGGTGGCCGGCACGGGCCCGATTCCCATGACTTCTGGTTCAACACCGGCGTACGCGTAGCTGACCAGCCGCATTTTGACCGCCAGTCCCAGCTCGGCGGCAGCCTCGGCGGACGCCAGGACCGCTGCGGTGGCGCCGTCGTTCAGGCCTGCGGCGTTTCCGGCGGTGACGCGGCCGTGGGCCCGGAACGGGGTGCGGAGGCCGGCGAGGTCGGCCAGGGAGGTGCCTGGCCGCGGCGGTTCATCCGCGGTGTTCAGTGTCCAGCCCTGACCGGGCTTCAGGGCCGCGACGGGAACCAGGTCCGGCTGGATGCGGCCGTTGCGGCGGGCATTCTCGTACTTGGCCTGCGAGGCGACGGCGTAGGCATCCGTTCGTTCCTTGGTGATGGCCGGGAAGCGGTCGTGCAGGTTCTCGGCCGTGTTCCCCATGTTGAGCGCGGCCGGGTCCACCAGCCGCTCTGACATGAACCGCGGATTCGGGTCGGTGCCTGAGCCCATGGGGTGGTTGCCCATGTGTTCCACGCCCCCGGCCACCACAACGTCGTACGCGCCGAAGCTGATCCCTCCGGCCACGGCGGTCACCGCGGTCATGGCTCCGGCGCACATGCGGTCAACGGCAAAGCCGGGAACCGTCCTGGGCAGTCCGGCAAGCAGGGCAGCCGTCCGGCCAAGGGTGAGGCCCTGGTCTCCGGTCTGGGTGGTTGCCGCAATGGCCACTTCATCGATCCGCGCGGGCGGCAGGGACGGATTCCGCCGCAGCAGTTCGCGGATGCACTTAACTATCAGGTCGTCAGCCCGGGTGCCGGCGTAGATGCCCTTGTCCCCGGCCCTGCCGAATGGTGTGCGGAGGCCGTCCACAAAGACGACGTCCCGGACAGTGCGCATGGATGCGCCGCTTCCCTGGTGGCTCACGTATAACTCCTCATCGAGACGTAGGCGCCGGTGCATGCCTTTGCTGGCAATGGCCCGGCGGCAATACGTTCGATGTTACTCGTGAGTAACTTAGCCCGCAAGGTCCCCGGATTGAATGGACCCTCTCTCACTTAATGCCCATTTTTGGCCAACGCTCTATCACTCTCTTCAAGAAAGTGAGAGAGCGTTGGCGGTTTTCACGCATCAAGTGAGAGAGCGTCTGGGGAATCGGTTTGGGAGCCGGTGGCGGTGCAGACGGCTGCGCCTACTTGCCCGCTGCGGTGGCGTCCGCCTTGGCTTCCTTGGCGGGCAGCGGCTGCGGGTGCAGGAACGCTTCAACGATGAGGGGCGTTGCCAGTTCCACCTGCCACTCACGTGCGCCCAGGGCGCGGAGTTCGGTGGCGACTGCTGCTTCGGTGATCTCCGCCGGCGGCCGCCAGGCCACGCGCCGCAGGTAATCCGGGGTGAGCAGGTTCTCCAGCGGGAGGCTCAGCGACTCTGCCTTTGCCTGCAGCAGCGGCCGGGCGGTGGCCAGGCGGGCGGCCGCCTCCGGGTCCCGGTCCACCCAGACACGGGGCGGAGGCGGCGCGTTGGTGGGCAGGTGCAGCGGCGGGAGCTCTTCGAGATCCCGGGCAGCTGCGATGCAGCGCAGCCAGCGGGGCGCTTCACGTTGCGCCGCACGGCCGTGGAAGCCCTTGGTGCCCAGCAGCTGCGGCACGGTGGTCGGCATGGCTTTGGCCGCCGCCACCAGGGCGGAGTCGGGAATCAGCCGTCCCGGTGCCACATCCCGTTTCTGTGCCAGGGAGTCGCGCTCCAGCCACAGCTCACGTACTGCTGCCAGCTGCCGGCGGTCCCTGATCTGGTGCAGGCCGGAGGTCTTCCGCCACGGGTCCACGCGGGCTGGAGGCAATCCGGCGGCCAGGATCGCCGCAAATTCCTGCTCGGCGTATTCCAGCTTTCCGTCGGCCTGGAGGAGCTCGATGAGTTCCTCCCGCAGTTCCGTGAGGACTTCGACGTCCAGTGCGGCATACCGCAGCCAGGGTTCAGGCAGGGGCCGGGTGGACCAGTCCGCTGCCGAGTGCTCCTTGGCGAGTCCGAAGCCGAGCAGCTGTTCGATGACGGCGGCCAGGCCCACGCGGGGCAGCCCGGCCAGCCGGGCGGCAAGTTCAGTGTCGAAGAGCTTGTCCGGCCACATGCCCAGCTCTGAGAGGCAGGGCAGGTCCTGGCTGGCGGCGTGCAGGATCCATTCGACGCCGCGGAGGGCATCGTTGATGATGTCCAGGTTCTCGAAGGGTTCGGGGTCGATCAGCCAGGTCCCGGCGCCCTCGCGCCGGATCTGGACCAGGAAAGCGCGCTGCCCGTAACGGAAGCCGGAAGCCCTCTCGGCGTCCACCCCTGCCGGTCCGGCTCCGGCGGCGATGGCCGCAGCGCAGCGCTCCAGGCCGGACTGCGTCTGGATGACCAGCGGAACGCCCTCCCGGGGAGCAGCCAGCTCAACGATTTCGGGGACGGGGCTGTCAAAGCCTTCCACCGTGATGTGGGGTGCGGCATCAGCGGCCGGGACGCCGGCCGTGGTGTTTTCCGGAATGTTAGGGGTCATGATGCCTCCAGTTTACCGGCCGGCCGGTAAACGCCTGCCTGCCGGGCCGGTGCCTTGCCCGGCCATCCCGTCCGCGGCCCTGCGCCATCGGTCCGCCTTCGGTCCGCCACTGACAAACGGTCTCAGTTCCGGCGGCGCAGCGTCAGCGGCGTCACGCCGTCCGGCAGGGGCGGAAGGCCGGCGAAGGTGCAGACCATGTCGGACCAGGCCTCAAGATGGGCCTGGACGTCGGACGTGGCGGGCGTCCAGGACGCGCGCAGTTCGATGTCGATGGATCCGGGCCTTTCGGACAGGGTGCCGAAACTCTCCGAGAGGACCCTGGTGGCAGTGCCGCCGGCGGCCCGGTACGCCGCCTTGTGGTTCTCCAGTGCCTCCACCAGCCAGGTCCAGGCGACTGTTCCGAGCATTTCGTCGTTGCCCATCTCGGGTTCCAGCTCCGCACGGATATAGGTGACAATGCGGAATTCCCCGTCCCAGACCTCGGAGCCTTGGGGGTCGTGGAGGAGGATGAACCGCCCCGTCGCCAGTTCCAGCCCGTCCTCGTCTTCCGTTCCGGACGCCGCAGCGAGTGCCATTGCGGCGGGGCCGTGAAGCGGGGTGCCGGGAGCGCCGGAGCCGGGGGCAAAAACTTCTGCGCCCAGGGCCACGGCAAAGGGCGCCAGCCGGGCCGGCGCCGGGATCTCCGCCAGGCGCAGTTCCCGGCGGCACTGGGCTTTCCTGAGGGTTCCCAGAGCGTGGAGAAACTCCGGGGGAACCTGGTCAAGTGCGTTCACCTTCGCAGGTTACGCAACTGGGCGGGGCAGGGCGGTTAGGCTCGCCGCCGGCTTCCGGCGCGGACCGTCAGTTCCCGCCATTGTGCAGTTCCCGGCGGAGTGCGGCAACGAAGGCATCCACATCCTCTTCGGTGGTATCGAAGGAACACATCCAGCGCACCTCGCGCGTGGCTTCATTCCAGTCATAGAAGCGGAACGACGCGCGCAGCCTGTCGGCCACGCCTTCGGGGAGGACGGCAAAGACGCCGTTGGATTCGGTCTCCTGGGTGGGCCGGACGCCGTCGATGGTGTCGACGGCGGCGCGGAGCCGGGCGGCCATGGCGTTGGCGTGGGCGGCGGACCGCAACCACAGGTCACCTTCCAGGAGCGCGATGAACTGCGCCGACAGGAAGCGCATCTTGGAGGCCAGCTGCATGTCCATCTTGCGCAGGTAGAGGAGCCCGTGGGCTGCTTCCGGATTCAGTGCCACCACCACTTCGCCGAACAGCAGGCCGTTCTTGGTGCCGCCAAAGGACAGGATGTCCACCCCGGCGTCGCGCGTGAAGTCCCGCAGCGGAACCTGAAGGTGGGCTGCGGCGTTGGCCAGCCGGGCACCGTCCATGTGCAGCTTCATCCCCTTGGCATGGGCATGCCCGGCAATGGCCCGGACTTCCTCCGGCGTGTAGCAGGTGCCAAGTTCCGTTGTCTGGGTGATGGACACGGCCAGCGGCTGGGCGCGGTGCTCGTCCCCCCAGCCCCAGGCCTCCCGGTCAATCAGTTCGGGCGTGAGCTTGCCGTCCGGCGTGGGGACGTGCAGCAGCTTGATGCCGCCGATGCGTTCCGGCGCGCCGTTCTCGTCCATGTTGATGTGGGCGGTGGAGGCGCAGACCACCGCGCCCCAGCGGGGGAGCAGCGACTGCAGTGAAAGGACGTTCGCGCCGGTGCCGTTGAAGACCGGAAAGCACTCGATGCCTGGGCCGAAGTGGCCCTCCATCAGTTGCTGCAGCCGGGCGGTGTAGTCGTCCTCGCCGTAGGAGACCTGGTGTCCGTCGTTGGCGGCCGCCAGTGCCGCCAGCACCTCGGGATGGACGCCAGAGTAGTTGTCCGAGGCGAAACCCCGCACGTTCGGATCATGGAGGCGGATACCGGCGGCGGTTTCAGCGGTTGTTGTCATGGCTTTGCTCACGCTTTCAGTGTAGGTAAAGTCCGGGCCGGGGACAGTGACGCCGCCAGCTGCAGCCGCCGGCCGTTCAGTTCGGCGGCCGGGGCATCAAAGAGTCCGACGACGGCGCGCGCCAGGTCCTCGACGTCGGTGGCGCCCGAGAAGGACCGTTCGGGGTGGCGGCGGCGCAGTTCCTCATCGACCAGCGCCTTGACCACCAGCACGACGGCGGCTGCCGCGCTGCCGCCGTTCCTGCCGGCGGCGCGCCTGAAGCCATCAGCGATGGCAAGGGTCCAGGCTTCGGCCGCTGCCTTCGCGGCGGCGTAACTGGCCGTTGCCGCGGTGGGCTCGGCGGCGGTGGTGGAGGACACCATGGCGAACCGCCCGCACGCGGAGGCGGCGACGTCGTCGTAGAAAACCCGTGAGACGTTGCGGAGCGTGGTAATTGCTCCGCGCTCAAGGAAGTCCCAGTCCTCGTCGGTCTGGTCCGCGATCCCCTGTGCGCCCCGCCAGCCGCCCACCAGGTGGATCACAGCATCCATCGGCCCGGCAGCGGCGGTGACATCAGCCCGCAGCTGCCGCACCTCCTCCAGGCGTGCAAGGTCGCACACGAAGGGGGCAACGCCGTCGCCCGCCCGTCCTGCCGCGGACCTGATCCGCTCCGGGTCTGAGCCCACGGTGAACACACGGTGCCCGGCCTCGCGCAGTGCCCGGGCCACGGCGACGCCGGACGCGCCGCTGCCGCCCGAAACCAGGACGTTCAGCGGCGGTTTTGCCGACTCCATAGCAGCTGTCACAGCGCGGATGCTCCAGTGATGCCGGCAGTGGATTCAATGACCGGGCGCATCTTCTTTTCCAGTGCTTCGTAGAACATGGACAGCGGGAATTCGTCATCGAGCACCTGGTCGGTGAGGCCGCGCGGCGGCCCCGCCAAGGGCAGCGCTTCCGGCCCCTTGGCCCAAACAGATGCCGGGTGGGGCGTGACGGTGGCGGAGATCAGCTGGTATGCAGCCAGCCAGTGGGCGGTTTTGGGGCGGTCGATGGAGCGCCAGTACAGGTCGTCGATGCGGGCGCCGAGGGCGATGACAGCATTGGCTACTTCATCCCAGTCGATGGTCAGCCGGGTGTCCGTCCAGTGCAGGACGCGCTGCTGGTGCAGCCACGCGAACAGCAGCTGGCCGCCCAGGCCGTCGTAGTTCCGGACGCGGCTGCCGGTGATCGCGAACCGGAAGACGCGGTCAAAGATGATGGCGTACTGCACCAGTTTGGCGTGGCGGCGGGCTTCAGGATCGGCGTCCTCGTCTTTTTCTATCCGCACGGATTCGCGGAACGCGGTCAGGTCGCAGCGCAGTTCTTCAAGGGAGTACAGGAAGAAGGGCATCCGCTGCTTGATCATGAACGGATCGAACGGCAGGTCGCCTCGCATGTGCGTCCGGTCGTGGATCAGGTCCCACATGACAAACGTGGCCTCGGTCAGGTCCTGGTCGGCGAGCATCTCCGCTGCCCCTTCCGGCAGTTCCAGGCAGGTGGTCTCGGCTGCGGCCTTGAGGACGCGGCGGAACCTGGCCGCCTCCCGGTCTGCGAAGATGGCCCCCCAGGTGAAGGTGGGGGTCTTGCTGACAGCGACGGTCTCAGGGAACAGCACGGCGGAATTGGTGTCATAGCCGGCGGTGAAGTCCACGAAGCGGATGGGAACGAACAGCTTGTTCGAGTAGTCTCCCGCCTCAAGGCCGGCAATGAACTCCGGCCAGATCACTTCGACCAGGACTGCCTCCACCAGACGGTTGCTGCTGCCGTTTTGGGTGTACATGGGGAAGACAACCAGGTGCTGCAGGCCGTCCCGGCGCTGTTTTTGGGGCTGGAATGCCAGGAGGGAGGAAAGGAAGTCGGGGGTGGCGAACCCGGCCTGGGCCCACCGCGAGAAGTCGGTGCAGGCAGCTTCCAGGTACGCCGCATCATGCGGGAAGGCTGGGCTGAGGGCACGAAGCGCATCGATGATCTCATTTACCAGGGCAGCAGCTGCTGCGTGGTGTGCGGGATCCGGAATGGAGCCGTCCTGGACCTGGAAGGCCTGGATGGCGGTGGCGGCTGCCTTGAGCCGGAGCCAGTCATTGTTTTCGGCTGAAATCCCGGTGACGGCGGTGGTCAGGGTTTCGGTCATCGTCGGCTGCCTTTCTGGTTGCTTGCTATCTATGGCGAGCGTAGCAAGCAACCAGCAGAGCTAATTGAAAAAGTAGCCAAACATAAGAATTACTTTGGCTCAGAGCCCTTTCCAGTGCCCGGAGCAGGTCTTTCCCTGCGGGATCAGGACTCCTGTTCCGGGCCTTTGACCTGCGGTTCCTCGGCGGGAACCAGCCGGATGGAGATGGAGTTGATGCAGTAGCGCTGGTCGGTGGGGGTCCCGTAGCCCTCGCCTTCAAACACGTGCCCCAGATGGGAGTCGCACGTGGCGCAGCGGACCTCCACCCGGTCCATTCCCAGCGTGCGGTCGTGGATGTAGCGGACGTTTCCTTCGGCAAGCGGGGCCCAGAAGGACGGCCAGCCGCAGTGGGAATCAAACTTTTCGTTGCTGGTGAACAGTTCCGCTCCGCAGGCGCGGCACTGGTACACGCCGGCAGTGTGGGTGTCCCAGTATTCGCCCGTGTACGGACGCTCGGTTCCCGCCTGGCGGAGCACGTGGTATTCCTCCGGCGTGAGCTCCTCGCGCCATTGCGCGTCGGTTTTTTCCACGCCGTTGCCCGGGACGCCGGCCCCGGCCGGACGCGCCTCCGTGGCCGGCGGTTCCGTGGCTTTGTTTCCGAAGATGCTGTTTCCGAAGATGCTCATAGACTTGTCAACGCTTACGAGTCGCCGATAAATCCCGAGCCTGCATACAGGTGGAGTACCGGCACGCCCAGTTGGTCCTGTGCCTTGTTGGCCCAGTCCGTATGGAAGGTGTCAGCGACGGCATGCGGCCGGGTGATCACCACGGCCTGCCCGGCGCCGGTTTCACGGACCTTGGCGACCAGCCCGTTGACGGCCCCGCCATCCACTATTTCCCCGGTGACGCCTGTGCCCAGTCCCTCCAGGGCGGCCAGGGATACGGCCAGGGTCTCCGCTGCCTGTGCCCGCTCCTGCGTGGGATCGGGGGTGTGGGCAGTGAGCTCCCTGAATGCCTTGGCAATGTCCAGCATCGAAAGGTTTTCAAGGAAGTCCACCAGCAGGTGCCGCTCGGTGTTTGCGGGCACGAGCACCACCAGGCGCGTTTCCGCTCCGTCCACCAGGCGCTCGATGTTCAGGCGGTCGTCCGCCCCCAGGGGTTCTTCGGTCAGGATGACGATCGGTTCACTCATGGCCCTAGCCTAGTCCCGGAGCCGGTCCATGCGCAGGGGGCGCCGCACCGGCGACGGGCAGGGGCAGGCCTGACGGTCCGCGGCGAAATGCGGGCTTCGGTGCCCGGGCGGTAAGAATAGTTCCATGGCACCTTTCCAGCGAACCCGCCCCGCCCCCGTTCATGGCCCCGAAACCGGTGGAATGTCGTTGCGGGCAAAATGGGCAATCGGGGGAGCGATCGGCGGGGGCGGCCTGGCCGGACTCCTGGGCGCCGGTTCGTCGGCGCTGGCGGTGTACTTCGCACGCCGGGTCATCACTCCCGCCCGGCAGCGGACGTCGGACCAGGAGATGCTTGCCGTCATCAGGGACGGCCAGGGGCAGCGGGCCATCTTTGCCGCGACTGACGACACCACGGTTGACGGCGTCTACGGATTCTTCTTCGACGGCGGCAAGGGGCACGCACGGATCGGCCGCATCGTCTCCTACTCGCCCGCCGACAGGACCGTGCTGCGCGAGGTTGAGGCGGTATACGCCGGCGATCTTTCCGCGGCGCGCCGCGGCTGGTGGAGCGGGGCCGTCTATCCGGACCCTGCCGCCGCCGGAATTCCCTATGAGGATGTCAGCATCGACGTAGAGCGCGGGCAGGCTCCCGCCTGGCTGGTCCGCGCCGGCGGCACGGCCCGAACCTGGGCGGTGATGGTGCATGGACGCGGCGCCACCCGGCAGGAGGCGCTGCGCGCGGTCGGTCCCGCGCTGGAGCTGGGGCTCACCAGCCTCCTGGTTTCCTACCGGAATGACGGCCTGGCGCCATCCGCCGACGACGGCCGCTACGGCCTGGGCTCCACGGAATGGCGTGACATTGAAGCTGCCATCGAGTACGCGCTGGCCAACGGGGCGGAAGAAATCGTGCTGTTCGGCTGGTCGATGGGAGGCGCCATCTGCCTGCAGACCGCCGACCTGTCCCGCTACCGGCACCTGATCCGGGCCATGGTGCTCGATGCGCCCGTCACCGACTGGGTCAATGTGCTGGCCCACCACGCACAGCTGAACAGGATCCCCTCCCTGGTGGGGCGGTATGGCCAGCTTATGCTGGGGCACCCCCTGGGCAGGCGGCTCACCGGACTGTCCGCGCCCGTGGACCTGAAGGTGATGGACTGGGTGTCCCGCGCAGTTGAGCTGCGGACGCCCACCCTGATCCTCCACAGCGTGGACGACGAATATGTGCCCTACGAGCCTTCGGCCCTGCTTGCGGAGCGAAACCCGGAGATGGTGACCTTCGAGCCCTTCCACCAGGCCCGGCACACCAAGGAATGGAATGTCGACCCCGACCGCTGGGAAGGCCAGGTCAAGGCCTGGCTGCGGCAGCAGCTGGCTCCCAGGCTCAACCCGGGCGCCTTGAGCTCAATGGCTTCCGGGGGCGAGTGAGCTGATGGAGGCCGTGACGGCGTCCGTGAGGCGGACCAGGTCCGCCGGTGCCAGCTCGATGTCCAGCCCGCGCCTGCCACCGGAGACCAGCAGGGTGTCCAGCGCCAGGGCGCTGGCGTCCAGCACAGTGGGGGACGGCAGCCGCTGGCCCAGCGGTGAAATGCCGCCGAGCACGTAGCCGGTGCGCCGTTGGGCCGCCGCGGGATCTGCCATTGCCGCCTTCTTGGCTCCCAGTGCTGCGGCGAACGCCTTCAGGTCAAGGGTTCCGCTGACCGGTACGATTCCCACGGCCAGCCGCCCCTCCACTTCCACCATGAGGGTCTTGAAGACCCTCGATGGATCGACGCCCAGGACCTCGGCCGCTTCCGCACCGTAGCTAGCGGCTGCGGGATCGTGGGTATACGGGTGGAGCACAAAGGGAACCCCGGCCGCGGCCAGAGCCGCTGTTGCCGGGGTTCCCTGTGCTGCGCTCTTGCGTGCCATGGGTGCTTTCCGCCGCGGGTGCTAGGAACGTCCGGCAGTAGCCGCAGCGACCCTGCGCTTGATCCTCCCCAGCATCGCGGTCATGCCCCGCATGCGCAGGGGCGTGATGGCCCTGGTGAGCCCCAGGAGCTCGGGCATGTCGTCCGGAACCGAGAGGATCTCCTCGGCGGACAGCCCGTCCAGGCCCTCATGGAGCACGCCGGCGAAGCCGCGTGTTGTGGGAGCCTCCGCAGGGGCCTTGAAGAACAGCCGCACGGCGGCGCCGGGCCCGCCCTCACTCTCCGTCTCGATGGTCAGGAAGAGCGGAGACTGGCACTCCACGACCTGTTCCAGCAGTTCGGGGTGGTCCTTGAGCCGGTCCGGCAGTTCCGGGAGGCCCTGGGAGAATTCCAGCAGCAACTGGAGCCGCTCGGGTTCAGTGAGGGCCTGGAAGTCGTCCACGATTGCCGCCAGGGCGGAAGGCAAGGCTTGAGTAGTCATCAGTCCAAGTCTACGCAATTACGCCGCCGCGGGCCGCGTCAGGCGCCGACGGCGGCAGGGACGGAACCGCGTTCCGCACCCTTGGCGATCGGTACGCGCACGGCGTTGCCCCATTCGGTCCAGGAGCCGTCGTAGTTACGGACGGTGTCGAAGCCGAGGAGGTATTTGAGGGCGAACCAGGTGTGACTGGAACGTTCGCCGATACGGCAGTAGGCCACGACGTCGTCGCCTGCCTTCAGGCCTGCTTCGCCAAGATAGAGGGCTTCAAGTTCCTCCCGGCTGCGGTAGGTGCCGTCCGCGGCGGCAGCGCGTGCCCACGGGATCGACGCAGCAGTGGGAATGTGGCCGCCGCGCAGGGCGCCTTCTTCCGGGTACGCCGGCATGTGGGTGCGCTGGCCGGTGTATTCCTCGGGGGAGCGGACATCGATGAGCGGCTTGCCGAAGTGCGCAAGGACGTCTTCCTTGAAGGCGCGGATGGGAGCGTCGTTGCGCTCAACAACCGGGTAGTCGGCCCTGGCAGGTGCCGGCTTCTCCGTGGTGAGTTCGCGTCCTTCGGCAATCCACTTGTCCCGGCCGCCGTCGAGGAGCCGCACATCCTCGTGGCCGAAAAGGGTGAAGACCCACAGGGCGTAGGCGGCCCACCAGTTGGACTTGTCTCCGTAGATGACCACGGTGCTGTCACGGGAAATCCCCTTCGACGCCGCCAGTTCCGCGAACGCGGCCCCGTCCACGTAGTCGCGGGTCACTTCGTCATTGAGGTCCGTGTGCCAGTCGATCTTTACGGCGCCGGGGATGTGGCCGGTTTCGTACAGGAGCACGTCCTCGTCGGATTCCACTACCACCAGCTCTCCGTTGGCGGCAGCGCCACTTTCCAGGGCGGCAGCAAGCCACTCCGTGGAAACCAGCCGCTCCGGGTGGGCGTAGGCGGCGAACTTCTCATTCTGTTCAACGGGATAGGGCATTTTTCCTGGCCTTTCATTGAGGACACGGGCGGCCTGCTGGACCTGAAGGGGACCTGGTTCCACCCTAGCCAGCGCCCCGGGCCATGTCCGCATTCCGTTAACAGGGCGCAATGTTGCCTTCATCACGCCGGCCGCCACAGGGACCTGCGGCATTAAAAGCCCGGGCGCAATGCCGGTATCCTTTCTGGGGACCACCCACCAGCAGAACGGACCACCTTGGTACAGATCGAACAGCTTGCCGCCCGCACTCCGGCAGTTTCGGTGGATGAACTCCTTAAAGGGTTTTACCCGTCACCGCGATTCGGCCAGGTTTCCTTTGCCAGCTACCGCCCCGATCCCAAGCAGCCCAGCCAGTCCGCCGCCGTGCGGGCGTTGGAGGGCTTTGCCGACGGCGTCGGTTCCAACGGCGGTGGGGGGCTGTTCAAGAAACTGTTCGCGAAGAAGGACGGTTCCCGCGCCGGCATCTACCTTGACGGCGGGTTCGGCGTCGGCAAGACCCACCTGCTGGCCTCGTTGTGGCACGCGGCGCCCGGCCCGAAGGCCTTCGGCACGTTCGTGGAGTACACCAACCTGGTGGGTGCCCTGTCCTTTCGCAAGACAGTTGAGGCGCTCAGCAGCTACAAACTTGTCTGCATCGATGAATTCGAGCTCGACGATCCGGGCGACACTGTCCTGATGTCCCGGCTGATGCGCGAGCTGGCCGACGCCGGGGTGAAACTGGCAGCCACCTCCAACACGCTGCCAGGATCGCTGGGCGACGGCAGGTTCGCGGCGGTGGACTTCCAGCGCGAGATCCAGGTGCTGGCGGACCAGTTCGACGTCATCCGGATTGACGGGGAAGACTTCCGCCACCGGGGCCTGCCCGCGGCGCCGGCCCCGCTGAAGAACAGCGAACTGTCCTCCCACATGAAGGCGGAGTTCGACGGAAAGACGGTTGCGCAGGACGAGTTCAGCACCCTGATTGCGCACCTGGCCGGGGTGCACCCCAGCCGCTACCGCCAGCTGATCGACGGCATTGACGGGGTGGTGTGGCGCAACGTGCACACCATCACGGAGCAGGCTGTGGCGCTCAGGTTCGTGGTGCTTGCCGACAGGCTGTACGACAAGGACGTGCCCATCCTTGCCAGCGGCGTGCCGTTCGACCAGCTCTTCACCGAGGACATGATGACCGGCGGCTACATGAAGAAGTACTTCCGCGCTGTCTCCCGCCTCACCGCGCTGGCCCGCGAGGGCCAGAACCACGAGCCGTCCTAGGCCTCAGGCGGCTGCCGGCCACCCGCCGTCGTCCTTGAATGCCGGCAGTCCTTAAACGCCAAAGGTGCAGGTGCCGCCTCCCGGCGGGACCTGCACCCCCTTGACGTGCTAGGGCAAGACCCTGGCCAAATCCTTGTTACGGAGTCCTGTCAGCCGGCGGAACCGGGTTGACGGGAGTGACCGGCGGAACCTGCTCAGCGGCAGGTGCCTGGCCCGGGGTTCCGTTCTTGTCAATGAGCTTGGAAGCGCCATTCTGGACTTTGTCGACGTGGCCCGAGTACTTGCCTCCGGTCTTGGTGTCGACGAAATCACCGGCCTTGTTGATGCCGTTCTTGATGGCCTGCTCGTTGCCGCGGATGAGACCCTGAGCCTTGCCCTTTAGATCGTCAATCAGTCCCACGAGCACCTCCCTTCAATCGCGGAGCCAGGTCGCTCCTCCGCGTTCGATCCTAGCCCTGCGGGGAACACCCAACAAGGAAACCGGGGGCTTTGGCCGTTCGCCCGTAGCGGATGCAGGCTACCGGGCAAGAAAAAAGCAGCTCCGGGGAGCTGCTGCATGTGGGCGATACTGGGATCGAACCAGTGACCTCTTCCGTGTCAGGGAAGCGCGCTACCGCTGCGCCAATCGCCCGGAACCGGAAGCCCGGCTTATGGGATTTTAGAGTAAGAGAGCGGACGACGAGATTCGAACTCGCGACATCCACCTTGGCAAGGTGGTGCTCTACCAGCTGAGCTACGTCCGCGTATGAAGTGCGTTCCGGCCGGAGCCGGTGCGTACTGCATGAAGCAAGTTTCCTTGCTTGGTGGGCGATACTGGGATCGAACCAGTGACCTCTTCCGTGTCAGGGAAGCGCGCTACCGCTGCGCCAATCGCCCATTGCATCCGGTTCAATCCGGAAACCATGGTTTTCACCGAGGTGGGTACGGGATTCGAACCCGTGTATACGGCTTTGCAGGCCGCTGCCTCGCCTCTCGGCCAACCCACCGTGTAAGCGTCGGTTCCGGAGAACTTTTGCTGTGACAGTGTCCTGCGAGCGGACGACGAGATTCGAACTCGCGACATCCACCTTGGCAAGGTGGTGCTCTACCAGCTGAGCTACGTCCGCATTTTGGAGGGTTGATTCCTTGCCGTTCCCGGCATTTCCTCGCGTTCCAACGAGTAAAAACAATATAGGAGGTTCAGGGATTCTCCAAATCGCCCCCGCCAGGTGCGCGCGGCGTGACCGTGCTTCCCAGTGCTGGCGCGGAAGCAGGTGAGTTACAGGGGTGTAATTCACGACGGCGGACGGGGACCTTTTGGCTCTTCCCTTGCCCTGTTGCGGGGCCGCAGCAGGGCGGCCCGGGCGGGTCGAGGCCGGCGATTTTTGAATTACGTAAACGTCGGCTAGCATTCAAATGCATCAGGGCGATTGGCGCAGTGGTAGCGCGCTTCGTTCACACCGAAGAGGTCACTGGTTCGAACCCAGTATCGCCCACCGCACAGAGGTCCGTTTCCGCTCGTTCGCAGCGGAAACGGGCCTTTTTGTTTGCGGATCCTGCCTGCAGATTTTGTCGGCCCCCTGTGAAAGAGTTTTTCTATGACAGCTCCACTCCTCGCCCATGCCACCGAATACGGCCGGATGTACGCCCGCTCCACGTCGGAGCAGTTCTCGGTTCCCTCCATCACCACGGTCATCAGCCAGCAGCCGCACGGACTGGACGGCTGGTTCGGGTACATGGGAGCGAGCAGCCTGGCCAAGGATCCGCTGCTGGCGGACTGCCTGGGGAGCCCGGCCAAAATTAAGCAGGCCGTCAACCGTGCGGCCAAGGCTGCCGAAAACTACCGCGATGACGCGGCGAAGCGCGGGGACCGGGTACATAACTATTGCGAGCAGGTGGCGCTTCGTGCGTTGGGGCGTCCCCACGCCATGAAGGAGGCCCGCGAGGCCTTGGCCGCCAACGGGGAAGAGGCCTTCGCTGTCCGGTTCGATGAATGGTGGGACCTGTTCCGGGTGGAACCCATCGCCCCGGAAATCACCGTCTGGAACAACGCCGTGGGGTACGCCGGCACCCTGGACCTGGTGGCCCGCATCAACGGCCGCGTCTGCCTGATCGATTACAAGACCAAGGGCACCACGCGGGACGGCCTGGTCAAGCCGCTCGATGACAAAGTGGTGATGCAGCTGGTGGCCGGCATGAAGGCCGAAGAAAGCCTGGTGGACCCCGAGGCAGGGACGTGGGAGCCCTGGCAGTACGGTGAAAACCCTGTCCTGCTGGCGGTGGCCATCGGTGAGACGGAGGTCCGTCCCGTGCGCGCCAACCCGGAAGTCCTGAAGCATCACTGGTGGAAGTTCTGCGCCCTGCGGCGGGTCTGGGAGCTGTCCGCGGACACCATCAGCGCCGGCGCGGCGCTGCTTCCCATCGCCCCGCCGCCGCTGGCGCAGGTGCAAACGGCCTAGCAGTTTCTCTGCGCCTAAACTGGATTGGTCCCCTTTGCCGTCAATCGTGAGGAACTACAGCGCATGGCTATCCTGAATATCCGCATCATTGGTGACCCTGTGCTGCGCACAGTTGCCGATCCCGTGACGGAATTCGGGCCGGAGCTGGCCAAGCTGGTCGCGGACATGACCGAAACCATGGAGGACGTGGACGGTGCAGGCCTGGCCGCGCCGCAGGTAGGCGTAAGCCAGCGCGTTTTTACCTACCGCATCGACGGCGTCGAGGGCCACATCATCAATCCTGTGCTGGAAAACAGCGAGGACTACCAGCCCGACCATGTGGAAGGCTGCCTGTCCATCCCCGGCCTCAGCTTTCCGGTGCGGCGTTTCCGCGCCACCCGCGTCACCGGCGTCGACATGCACGGCAACCCTGTCACGGTGGAGGGGGAGGGGCTCCTGGCCCGCTGCTTCCAGCACGAGAACGACCATCTGGACGGCATCCTCTACACGGACCGGCTCGAGGGTGAGGACCGGAAGACCGCCCTGCGGTCCATCCGCAACGCCAACTACGACTCCATCGCCGAACGTACGACGACGAAACGCGCCAGGACTGTCGGGTCCAGTTTCGGCGGCCCCGCCCAAGGCTCCCCGCGGGGCTCGAGCTTTGGCGCCGGGGCAGCCGGCGGCGCAGGGTGAGGGTCCTGTTTGCGGGAACCCCCGCCGTCGCCGTCCCTTCGCTGGATGCGCTCGTAAAAGCCGGCTTCGAGGTTGCTGCTGTCCTGACGCGCCCGGATGCCCCCGTGGGCCGCAAGCGCGTGCTCACGCCGTCCCCCGTCGCTGCGCGCGCGGCTGACCTGGGAATCGAGGTCATCCACGCCGCCCGCGTGGACGCGGAGGCAACGGCCAGGATCTCCGGGGTAAACCCTGACGTCGCCGCCATCGTGGCCTACGGCGGACTGGTTCCGCCGGCCGCCCTCGCGATCCCGCGGCACGGCTGGATCAACCTGCACTTTTCCCTGCTGCCGGCCTGGCGCGGCGCGGCCCCGGTACAGCGCGCCATCATGGCAGGGGACGATGTCACCGGAGCGGTGACCTTCCAGCTGGAGGAAGGACTGGATACGGGACCCGTGTTCGGCACCCTCACGGAATCAGTGGGGCCGGAGGACACGGCGGGAGAGCTCCTTGAGCGGCTGTCCCACAGCGGCGGCGTGCTCCTGGCCCAGACATTGTCCGCCATCGAGGCAGGGAAGGCCTTCCCGCAACCCCAGGCGGGCGAGGTTTCCCACGCGCCGAAGTTGACCCTCGAAGATGGCCACCTTCAGTGGAACCATCCGGCGCTGGCGATCGGGCGGCAGGCCCGGGGCGTAACCCCCGAACCCGGTGCGTGGACCTTCCTGGACGGACAGCGCGTCAAGCTGGAACCGGTCCGGCTGCGGCCCGATGTCACCGGCCTTGCCCCCGGGACCCTGTTCCTCGAAGGCAAGAGCGTGCTGGTCGGCACGGGATCGCACGCCGTGGAACTGACCCGCATCCAGCCTGCGGGCAAAAAAATGATGGCCGCTGCCGACTGGGCACGCGGCATGGCTTCCCTTGAAAGTGTGGTGTTCGAATGAGCGCGTCCGGCGGCAATCCAGGCGGAGGCGGCAACGCCGGGCGCGGCGCTGCGGGCGGCGGCCGCGGCAAGGGGGGATCCCGGGACAGCAGCCGGCGGAATGCCCAGGGCCGTGAACGCAACCGCGGTCCGCAGCGCAGCTTCACGGAAAACGCGCCCTCCCAACGGACCCGCCGGGCCGATCCCGCGCGGCTGGTGGCCTTCGAAGTCCTGCGCGCCGTCGCTGCCGAGGACGCCTACGCCAACCTCGTGCTGCCGGCACGGATCCGCCACCACGGGCTGGACAAGCGCGACGCCGGCTTCGCCACCGAACTTACGTACGGTGCCCTGCGGGGCCAAGGCACCTACGACGCCATCCTGGCGCGCTGCGTGGACCGCCCGCTTGACCAGCTTGACCCGGCAGTCCTGGACGCGCTGCGAATCGGAACCCACCAGCTGCTGGCCATGCGCGTCCCTGCACACGCCGCCCTCGACCAGACCGTCGGCCTGGCGCGTGCCGTGATCGGAGCAGGGCCCTCAGCGCTCATTAACGCTGTCCTCCGCAAGGTTGCTGCACGCACCCTTGAGGAGTGGCTGGACGTGCTGGTGGCCGGAGAGACCGACGAAACAAGAATCGCTGCACTCCGCTACGCCCACCCGGAATGGATCGTCCGCGCCATGCGCCAGTCCCTGGTGGCGCATGGCCGGCAGGCCAGCGAAGTGAACGACCTCCTGGAAGCGGACAACGCCGCCCCCGTGGTCAACCTGGTGGCCCTGCCAGGCCTGGGCAACCTGGACGAGGTGCTGGAGAACGGTGCCATTCCGGGCGAGCTCGTCCAGGGTTCTGCCCTTTCCAGCGGCGGTGACCTGGGGCGGTACTCCTCCGTCCGGGAAGGAACCACCCGGGTCCAGGACGTTGGCTCGCAGCTGGTGGCCCGCGCCATGGCCGCCGTTCAACTCGACGTGCCGGCAGGCGGGACAGGCAATTCGAAGGCGGAGGCGTGGCTGGACCTCTGCGCCGGCCCCGGCGGAAAGGCAGCCCTGCTGGGCGCCCTGGCCAGGCAGCGGGGCGCAACGCTGCTGGCCAATGAACCCGCTCCCCACCGCGCCAAGCTCGTCAGCCAGGCGCTCTCGGCCGTGCCGCCGGAAACCTGGCAGGTCCGGACCGGAGACGGCCGCGAGGTCGGATCCGAAGCGCCCGAATCATTCGACCGTGTCCTCGTGGACGTCCCCTGCAGCGGCCTCGGCGCATTGCGGCGCCGGCCGGAATCCCGGTGGCGCCGTTCACCCAAGGACCTCGCGGACCTCGGTCCACTGCAGCGCGAGCTGCTGGCCTCCGCCCTGGCAGCGGTTCGTCCGGGGGGAGTGGTGGCCTATGTGACCTGTTCACCGCATCCGGCGGAGACGACGGCCGTCGTGGCTGATGCCCTCCGCAAACGCGATGACCTGGAACTCCTTGACGCCGGAGCGGCGCTGGACGCCGTCAGCCTCCCCGGAAAGCTGGACGCCGGGCATGACTCCACGGCCCAGCTTTGGCCGCATGTCCACGGCACAGACGCCATGTTCCTCGCGCTCATCCATAAGAAGCCCTGACCCGTGAAAGGTTCCCCCGTGACGCAATGCTGCATCAATCCGAGCATCCTCTCAGCCGACTTCGTCAACCTGGAGGCCGAGCTGCAGCGCATCAGCACCGCTGACGCCGTGCACGTGGACGTCATGGACAACCACTTCGTCCCCAACCTGACCATCGGACTGCCTGTGGTGCAGCGCATCCAAGAGGTGAGCCCCATACCCCTGGACGCGCACCTGATGATCGCTGACGCAGATCGTTGGGCGCCGGGCTTCGCCGACGCCGGCCTGGCGTCCGTCACGTTTCACGCGGAGGCGTCGATCGCGCCCGTGAAGCTGGCGCGCGAACTTCGCAGCAGGGGGTCGAAAGCCGGCATGGCAATCCGGCCGGCTACCCCCGTGGAGCCCTACCTGGACATGCTGTCCGAGCTGGACATGCTGCTCATCATGACGGTGGAGCCCGGATTCGGCGGCCAGGCCTTCCTGGACCTCACCCTGCCCAAGATCCGGCGGGCCAGGGCTGCCATCGACGGCTCCGGGATCGGGGTGGCCATCCAGGTTGACGGCGGCATCACTGAAGAAACAATCGTCCGGGCCGCGGAAGCAGGCGCCAACGTATTCGTTGCCGGCTCCGCCGTCTACGGCGCCGAAGACCCCGCGGCGGCCATCGAGAGGCTGCGCCGGGAGGCAGGCAGGACGTTACACGCGGTGACGGGGGAATAGCCGGGAGCCGGTGCCGGTTATGGCACAATAGCAACACACATAC
This sequence comes from Pseudarthrobacter sp. GA104, assembly GCF_009741265.1. Taxonomy (GTDB): domain Bacteria; phylum Actinomycetota; class Actinomycetes; order Actinomycetales; family Micrococcaceae; genus Arthrobacter. The sequence continues at coordinate 363,960 of NZ_WOWL01000001.1, read as the reverse complement.
GTGCTCCGGGGTCGGTGTAAGTCCGAACCGGCGGTGACAGTCCGCGACCCGCGAGCCGGTGGTTTCCGCAAGGAAATCCCGGCGGACGGTTGAACCGGTGAAATTCCGGTACCGACAGTTAAAGTCTGGATGAGAGAAGCACGTACAGCTGTATCTGTGGGGCCATTCCGGCGCCGCAGCCTTCTGCTGTCGTAAACCCCCGGAGCCATCGCGGTTCGAGAGGGAAGGAACGACACGGAATGAACCCCAAGCGATGGCTCTTCGATGCCAAACACCCTGCCGCTTCACCGGAGGGCGCAGCCGCCGCGCCGGTCGCCGCATGACGGCGGGCAACCCGGCCACGGCTGACGCAATCAGCACGGAGCCGCATCCGGGCCACCCCCCGGGGCACGCTGACGGGGTGGTTACCGCCTTCAGTGCTGCCGAGTCCGGAGCCATGGGGGCTGCCCTCAAGGCAGCCCTGCGGGGCCCGCGGGGGGCGAACCCGTTGGTGGGCGCCGTCGTCGTGGATCCTGCAGGCCGCCACCTCGTCACCGGTTTCCACCGCGGCGCCGGCACCGCGCATGCAGAGGCGGATGCGATCAGCCAGGCAACAGCCGCGGGCCTGGATCTCTCCGGCTGCACCATGGTGGTTACCCTGGAACCCTGCAACCACGTGGGACGCACAGGCCCTTGCGCCGAGGCCATCATTGCCGCCGGAATAACGGACGTGGTGTACGCGGTGGATGATCCGCATGACCCGGCAGCAGGCGGAGCGGCAACGCTGCGCGCCGCGGGCGTCCGCGTCCGCAGCGGGCTCGGGGCCGCGGAGTCCCTGGACCTGAACCGCCAATGGTTTGAGGCTGTGACGGCGAAACGGCCTTTCGTCACCCTCCACATCGCCCAGACGCTGGACAGCCGCATCGCGGCCGAGGACGGCACCAGCCAGTGGATTTCCAGCCCGGAATCCCTGGCCGACAACCATGCCATCCGCAGCCGGATCGATGCCATCCTGGTGGGCACCCAGACCGTCCTGGTGGACAATCCGCGGCTCACCGCCCGGAACGCATCGGGAGCACTGGCGGCGAGCCAGCCGGTGCGGGCCGTTATGGGGCTGCGGGACGTCCCCGCCGGCGCCGCCGTACGCGGAACAGACGGACTCGTGGCGCATCTCCGCACCCGTGACCCGCGCGAGGCACTGACCATGCTGTACCGATCCGGGACACGCCACGTCATGGTGGAGGGAGGCTCGCGCATCCTGAGCGCGTTCCTCTCTGCCGGGCTGGTCGATGAACTCATCGTGTATTTGGCGCCCACCCTGCTGGGCTCCGGTACGCCGGCCCTCGGGAGCCTGGGGATCACCACCCTCGCCGATGCCCAGCAATGGGACTGGGACGGGTCCGACGGCGGTGCCGTGCGAAAGCTGGGCCGGGACCTGCGACTTCACCTTAGACCGCAACGGACCGTTGCACTGGATCCTCAACCAACCCGCGACAGCGCGGAGCCAGCCCAGGGAGGCTACTGATGTTTACCGGAATTATTGCCGAACAAGGGCACGTCCTGTCCGTGGAGCGGGACGGGAACGCCAGCGCCACCGTACGGCTCCACGCGCCCGGCACCACCGAAGGGCTCGCGCTCGGCGGCTCCATCGCCGTCAACGGGGTGTGCCTCACGGCCACGGAGATCAACGGCAAGGAATTCAGCGTTGACGTGATGGGGGAAACCCTGGTCCGCAGCACCATTGGCGAACTTGCGCCGGGTGATTCGGTCAACCTTGAACGCTGCGTTCCGGCCGGCGGCCGGCTTGACGGGCATGTGGTGCAGGGGCACGTGGACGGCGTCGGGGTGCTGCTGGAACGCGAGGCCCTCGGCAACTGGGAGCGGCTTCGGTTCGGCGTGCCCGCCAACCTGGCGCGCTACATAGCGGAAAAGGGCTCCATCGCCATCGACGGCGTCTCGCTCACGGTGACCGCAGTCAGTGAGGCCAGTGAGCAGGCGCCCTGGTTTGAGGTGGGGCTCATTCCCACAACCCTGGCTGAAACCGGCCTCGGCGCCAAGAGCACCGGCAGCCGGGTGAACCTGGAAGTGGACGTCCTGGCCAAGTACACCGAACGCCTGCTGGCGTTCAATGCCCCGTCGCCCGCCGCCGTTGAGGGAGGGACCCGATGAACGCCGCAGTAAAGCTGGAACAGGCAGGGCCGGCCGGATCCGCCGCCCCTGCTGCCCGAACCGGCGGGCCAGCGGCTGCCCTTGGACTCGACACCATCGAAGAAGCCGTACGGGCCATCGCCGCCGGCAGGCCCGTGCTGGTGGTGGACAACGAGGACCGGGAGAACGAGGGCGACATCATCTTCGCCGCCCAGCATGCCACCCCGGCCCTGATGGGGTGGACCATCCGCTACAGCTCCGGTGTTATCTGTGTTCCGCTGTCCGGGGACCGGGCGGACGCCCTGGCACTGCCGCCGATGGTGGCGGTCAACGAGGACGCCAAAGGTACGGCCTACACGGTGTCCTGTGATGCCGCCTTGGGTGTGAGCACCGGGATCTCCGCAACTGACCGGGCCCTGACGGCCCGCGTCCTCGCGGATCCGCAGGCCGGGCCGGAGGCCGTGACCCGTCCGGGGCATATTTTCCCGCTGCGGGCCGTTAAAGGGGGAGTGCGGGAACGCCCCGGCCACACCGAAGCGGCCGTGGACCTGTGCCGGCTCGCCGGACTGGAAGCTGTGGGCGTAATCGCCGAAGTTGTCTACGACGACGGTGAGATGATGCGGCTGGACGGGCTTCGCGCCTTCGCTGCCGAACACGGGTGCCCACTGATCTCGATTGAAGACCTGGTGGCCTACCTCGAGGCAGCGGGCACATCGGTTGGCAGCAATACCCGGGCAGGACGCGCGGGCGGAGAAGAGGAGATACGATGACGGCTTCCGGAGCTTCGGGCAACGGCCACCACCCTTCAGGGTCGGGCAACGGCCACCACCTGGAGGCGGGCAACGGCCAGATGCCCCATCCCGTCAGCGGCGGACCCATCGTGCAGCTGCCGACGGCTTTCGGCGACTTCATTGCCCAGGCGTGGACGGACCTGGTCACCGGCCACGAGCACCTTGCCGTCAGCTCCCCCAACCCGCCCAAGGACGGGAAAGCACCCCTGGTCCGGCTGCACTCCGAGTGCCTGACCGGGGATGTCTTCGGCTCCTACCGCTGCGACTGCGGGGAACAGCTTGCCTACGCCCTGGAGATGATCGGCGAGCAGGGCGGCACCCTGCTGTACCTGCGCGGCCAGGAGGGCCGCGGCATCGGCCTCGCCAACAAGATCAAGGCCTACGCGCTGCAGGAAGCCGGCTTCGACACCGTCGAGGCCAACGAGCAGCTGGGCCTGCCGGTGGATGCCCGCTGCTACAAGGCTGCCGCCCAGGTGCTCGCGGAAATGGGGCTGCACGAGGTGCGGCTCCTGAGCAACAATCCGGACAAGCAGAACAGGCTGGCGAAGGCCGGTGTCAGGGTGGTGGAGATGGTCCCCACGGAGGTGCCCTCCCGCGACCAGAACATCCGGTACCTGCAGACCAAGAAGGACCGCATGGAGCACCGGCTGACGCTCGATACCCACGTGGCCGCCGTCCCCGCCGCCGCTGATTCCTTTGACCACGAACAAGACTGACCACACCACAAGACTGAACGGAACAGAACTGACTTATGAGCGGACACGGCGCCCCCGACATCGACCTCACCACCCTCAACCCCGCGGAAACCTCGCAGCTGCGGCTGGCCATCGTGGCAGCAAGCTGGCACACGCAGATCATGGATGGCCTCCTGGACGGCGCCCTGCGGGCCGCCAAGGACGCCGGGATTGCCGAGCCCACTGTCCTGCGCGTCCCCGGCAGCTTTGAGCTTCCCGTGGCTGCCGCGCGGCTGGCGCCGCACTTTGACGCCGTGGTTGCCCTCGGCGTCGTCATCCGTGGCGGAACCCCGCACTTTGACTACGTGTGCCAGGCCGCGACGTCGGGCCTCACCGATGTCAGCGTGCGCACCGGGGTCCCGGTGGGCTTCGGCGTCCTGACGTGCGATACGGAACAGCAGGGCCTGGACCGTGCGGGCCTGCCGGGCTCCAAGGAAGACAAAGGCCACGAGGCCGTCACCGCGGCCCTCGCCACTGCCGTTGTGCTCAAGCAGTACGGCAAGTAGCACGCCCCGCATGGCGGGCGCGTGTGTATTCGCTCACATCGCGCCCGTCATGCAACGGCCCGGGAAGCGCCCTTTGGGCCGCAGCAAGTAGGCTGTAGGGCGTGAAGAATTTCGAGACGCTGTTCGCTGAGCTCAGCGAGAAGGCAGCCACCCGCCCGGAAGGCTCCCGCACCGTCGCTGAATTGGAGTCCGGTGTTCACGGCATCGGCAAGAAAGTCGTTGAGGAAGCAGCCGAAGTGTGGATGGCTGCCGAATATGAATCCGATGAAGCCGCGGCCGAGGAAATCTCCCAGCTGCTGTACCACCTGCAGGTCCTGATGCTCGCCAAAGGCCTCACCCTGGAAGACGTCTACAAGCATCTGTAGCCACCGGCCCGGCGCGCCCCACGCCGCCGGTGCCCGCCGTGGCCTGCATTGCCTGCACACCTAGACCTCCCTCCACCCAGAAAGACCTTCCATGCTGCGAGTTGCCGTCCCCAACAAGGGCTCCCTGTCCGAAGCCGCATCCGCCATGCTGTCCGAGGCGGGGTACCGCCAGCGCCGTGATTCCCGCGAGCTGGTGATGGTGGACCCGGACAACGAGATTGAGTTCTTCTTCCTCCGTCCCCGCGACATCGCCGTGTACGTCGGCCAGGGAACGCTCGACGTCGGCATCACCGGCCGCGACCTGCTCCTGGACGCCGAGGTGGAGGCTGAAGAGCTCCTTCCGCTTGGTTTTGCTGCCTCCACGTTCCGTTTTGCGGGTCCCGTGGGAGACTTCGCCAAGGTTGAGGAACTGGAAGGGAAGCGGCTTGCCACGAGCTACGACGGCCTCCTCCGCGGCTACCTTGCCGGGCGCGGCATCAAGGCCAAGGTGGTCCGCCTGGACGGCGCCGTGGAGTCCTCGGTCCGCCTGGGCGTCGCGGACGCCATCGCGGATGTCGTCGAAACCGGCAACACCCTCAAGGCCGCCGGGATGGAGATCTTCGGCGAACCCATCCTGAAGTCCGAAGCCGTCCTGATCCGCCGGACCGGCGAAGGCGGTGCCGCGAACGGCACGGCCAAGGAGATCGAGGTCCTGATCCGCCGGCTCCAGGGCGTGCTGGTGGCACGCCAGTACGTGCTGATGGACTACGACATCCGCAAGGAGCTCGTGGAACAGGCCGCTGCCCTCACGCCAGGCCTGGAATCGCCCACGGTCTCGCCGCTGCGCGACTCGGACTGGGTTGCCGTCCGGTCCATGGTGCCCAAGAAGGAAACCAACCGGATCATGGACGAGCTGTACGATCTCGGCGCCCGCGCCATCCTGGTCAGCAGCATCCACGCCTGCCGCATCTGATTTCCAGGAGAATCCCATGGCTGTAGCTGTACGAGTCATTCCCTGCCTCGACGTGGACGCCGGGCGCGTCGTCAAAGGCGTCAACTTCGAGGGCCTGCGCGACGCCGGCGACCCCGTGGAGCTCGCCCACCGCTACGACAACGCCGGGGCGGATGAACTGACCTTCCTGGACGTGACGGCGTCCTCCGGCAACCGCGAAACCACGTTCGATGTAGTCCGCAGGACGGCCGAAGAGGTCTTCATCCCGCTGTGCGTTGGGGGCGGCGTGCGGGGAGTCGCGGAGGTGGACAAGCTGCTGCGCTACGGCGCGGACAAGGCGTCCATCAACACGGCGGCGGTGGCGCGGCCGGATGTCATCAACGAGATTACCCGGCACTTCGGTTCCCAGGTCCTCGTCCTGTCCGTGGACGCCCGCCGCACCCGCCCGGGATCCCGGCCAACGCCGTCGGGATTTGAAGTGACTACCCACGGCGGACGCACAGGCACCGGGATCGACGCCATTGAATGGGCCAGGGAAGCCGCGGACCGCGGCGTGGGGGAGATCCTGCTGAACTCCATTGATGCCGACGGCACCAAGGACGGGTTCGACCTCGAACTGATCAAGCTGGTCCGGGCCGCCGTCAAGGTGCCCATCATCGCCTCCGGCGGCGCGGGAGAGCCTGCGCACTTTCCGCCCGCCGTCGCGGCCGGAGCTGACGCCGTCCTGGCAGCATCCATCTTCCACTGGGGCCCGGACAACATGATGTCGCAGGTCAAGGACGCCATCCGGGACGCGGGTTTCGAAGTCCGCTGACCAATAGCAACGCGGGGTCACTTCCAGCCCAAAAACCTTGGTTTATTGAGCCGGATGTGACCCCGCGTTGTTTTTAGAGCCCGACTTCCGCTGACTGGAGCAGCGCGACGGCGTCCGGCTGGCCTTCGAAGGTCACCAGCGCGTGGCGGGTCCGGCCGTGGGCATGCATCAGCAGTTCGCCCGGCTCGCCCACGATGGCCACCGAAACAGGGGCCCGCTTGGCCACATGGCGAGGCCCGGACGGGCGCACCAGGACGATGCCCAGGTCCACACCGCGGTACAGGATGGCGGCGCGTTTGACGAGTTCGTCCCACAGGGCTTCCGAGTAGGCCTCGTCCAGTGCCCGGGGCGCCCAGCGGTCAACCGCCCGGCGGATATCCTCCGTGTGGACGAAGTACTCGATGAGGTTGGAGCTTTCGTCCAGCGCCTTGATGTTCATCGGCGACAGTGCCGGGGGCCCCGCGCGGAAGGTGTTGACGAGTTTCGCGTACTCCTCGGGCGTGGTGAGCTTCGCGGCGAGCCTGGCAGTCGCCTGGTCCGAGGCCTTGGCGAGGCGCTTGATGATCAGGCCCAGCCCCACGGCCGCCTTGCGTTCGCGCAGGTAAAGGTGGGCGGCAAGGTCCCTGGTACGCCAGCCCTTGCAGAGCGTGGGCGCGTCAGGTCCCGCCGCAAGCAGGGTCTCGGCAAGGACTTCTCGGGACGGTTCGACGAAATGCATCACTTGTGAAACTAGCACGACACGCGCAGGGTTGGGCAGCACGTCCGCCCCTGCTGGCGTGCCGTCGTTCACACACAATCGGGGGCCGGGTGGAGGCACTAGACTTGACCTGATGTCTGAGCAGCCCGCCCCCGTCCTGAACCCCGGTATTGCCGCGCCCGCAGCCACTTCGCCCGGCCAGTCCCCGGCCCCGCTGGCGAGCCCGCTTCCCGCGGAGCTGGCAGCCGCGCTGAAGCGTGACAGCGCCGGCCTGGTGGCCGCCGTCGTCCAGCAGTACGACACCAACGAGGTCCTGATGCTGGGCTGGATGGATGACGAAGCCCTGCACCGGACCATGACCACCGGCCGCGTTACCTTCTACTCGCGCTCCCGCCAGGAGTACTGGCGCAAGGGGGACACCTCCGGGCATGTGCAGTGGGTCAAATCGGTGGCGATGGACTGCGACGGCGACGCGCTGCTTGTGCGCGTTGACCAGGTGGGGGCCGCGTGCCACACCGGCACACGCACGTGCTTCGACGGCCGGGACCTGGCTGTTGCCACAGGCCAGGCAGGCTGACCCTTTTTCTGACAGCCCGCTGCGGAAGGGGGCCGGGCCACCCCCTCCAAGCGCAACCACCGCCGGGATTCCCGGCCCCAGGCACCTGGCCCTTCCAGAACCGGCCCCTACCAGAACAGGCGGAACAGCATAGCCATGCAGGACCTTGGAATCATCAGCCCCGGCCTTGAGGAGTTCCGGGAACTGGCCGGCCATAGCCGCGTCATCCCCGTCCGGCTCAAGGTGCTCGCGGACGCCGAGACGCCCATCGGCCTTTACCGCAAGCTGGCGCAGGGGCAGCCTGGCACCTTCCTGATGGAATCCGCTGCGGTGGGCGGCGCCTGGTCCCGTTACTCGTTCATCGGCGCCAAATCCCGGGCGACATTGACCACCAAGGACGGCCACGCGCACTGGCTGGGTGAACCGCCGGCGGGTGTTCCCGTGGACGGCAGCCCCGTCGACGCCATCCGCGACACCATCGAAGCCCTCCGCACCGACAGGTTCGAGGGGCTGCCGCCGTTCACCTCCGGCCTGGTGGGATTCCTGGGCTGGGAGACCGTCCGGCACTGGGAACGCCTGGTGAGCCCTCCGGAGGACGACCTGCACCTGCCGGAAATGGCGCTGAACCTGGTGACCGACATGGCCGTCCACGACAACGTTGACGGCACGGTGCTGCTCATTGCCAACGCCATCAACTTCGACAACAGCTCCGAACGGGTGGATGAGGCCTGGCACGACGCCGTGGCCAGGGTCAAGGCGCTCCTTGCCAAGGTCAGCAGCCCCGTTGCGCAGCCCGTGTCCGTCCTCGCTCCGGCGGCACTGGACTTCGCCTCCAGCGTCCAGGAACGCTGGGACGAAGCCGAGTACCTGGCGGCCCTGGACCGTGGCAAGGAAGCCATCGTTGACGGTGAGGTGTTCCAGGTGGTCATCTCGCGCCGCTTCGAGATGGAATGCAAGGCGTCTGCCTTGGACGTCTACCGGGTCCTGCGGAACACCAACCCCAGCCCGTACATGTACATTTTCAGCCTCGAGGACGCCGACGGCCGGGAGTACTCGATTGTGGGTTCCTCGCCGGAGGCCCTCGTCACGGTGACCGGTGAAGAAGTCATCACCCACCCCATCGCCGGCTCGCGCCCGCGCGGCAAGACGGTGGAGGCGGACAAAGCCCTCGCCGACGAGTTGCTGGCGGACCAGAAGGAACGCGCCGAACACCTGATGCTCGTGGACCTCTCACGCAACGATCTCTCCAAGGTCTGCGTAGCGGGAACCGTGGACGTCACGCAGTTCATGGAGGTGGAACGCTTCAGCCACATCATGCACCTGGTGTCCACCGTCGTTGGCCGGCTCTCGCCCAAGGCCAAGGCCTATGACGTGCTCAAGGCCACGTTCCCGGCCGGCACCCTGTCCGGGGCCCCGAAACCCCGCGCCCTGCGCCTCCTGGACGAACTCGAGCCGCACCGCCGGGGTATCTACGGCGGCGTGGTGGGCTACCTGGACTTCGCGGGCGACATGGACATGGCCATTGCCATTCGTTCGGCGCTGATCCGGGACGGGCGTGCGTACGTCCAGGCCGGAGGCGGGATCGTTGCTGATTCGGTCAACCCGACGGAGGCCCTGGAAACGGTCAACAAGGCAGCGGCACCGCTCCGGGCGGTCCACACGGCCGGTTCCCTGCAGAACATTTCGGCGGACTCGCTGCCCGGGGCGGACTCCCGGTGACTGGCAGCGGACCGGCGGCAGCGCAAACGGGGACTGCCGGCAGGCGCACGCCGGCGTGGGCACGCAAGTCCACGCTGGTGCTGCTTATTGCGGTCCTGGCGCTGGCGGTCTTCGGCACCACCACCCAAACCTGGATGACCGTCACGCTCGATCCGAACCAGGTGGGCCAGGCCGGGGCCGCGCAGGACGCGCTTGAGGTCCAGGGAAGCAAGGCTGCCACCACCGTCACTGCACTGGCGCTGGTGGCCCTCGCCGGCGGCCTGGCGGCAGCCATAGCGGGCAGGATTGCGCGGTGGATCATCACCGCCATCATTGTCCTTGCCTCCGCTGGAATTGTCGCCGCAGCAGCAACAGTCCTGGCCAACCCGCTGGCGGCCGCCCAGGGCTCCATTGCGGAAGCGACCGGCATCACCGGAAGCCAGGCGCTTGTTGCCGTCACCGCCTTTCCCGTCCTCGCCGTCGTCGCAGGCTGCCTGCTGGCCCTCGCCGCGCTGGTTATTCCCTTCGCCGCGCGGCACTGGAAGGCGCGGACGAAATATGACGTGCCGGCCACGGGCAGCGTTGCCGCCTCCGGTCCCGTGGATGAAATCGACAGCTGGGACCGGCTGTCACGAGGCGACGATCCCACCTGACCCGGCGGATACGCACCGCCGCTCCCGGCAGGGTCCCGGCGGATAACCGGTCACCGGCCAAAAAATGGCAGAATGTAAGCAGTATTCACCCTGAGGAGATTTCCATGAGCAAAGCACCTGCATCCGTTTCCAAGTCCGGCACCCGAACGGTGGCCCCCGGCGCCATCGACCACAGCCAGGAACTCGGCCACGGCAACAGCCCCGCAGCCTGGACCTGCGTCATCGTCATGCTGGTGGGCGCCCTCATCGCATCCATTGCCTTCGTGATCGCCAGCACGCCCATCTTCATCGCCGGCGCCGGCGTCATGGTGCTGGGCCTGATCCTCGGATACGTCATGCGTAAGGCAGGCTACGGCGTCGAAGGCAGCAAGCTGAAGAACTCCGGCCACTGATGTCCACTGTTCTCGATGACATCAACGCTGGTGTCAGGGAGGATATGGAGGCCCGGAAGCAGCTCGTTTCGCTGGCTGAACTGAAGGACCTGGCGGAGGCGGCGGCACCTGCCCGCGACGCGTGGGCAGCCCTTGGCGGAACCTCCCCGTCACGGAACGAGCTCAAGGTCATCGCGGAAATCAAACGCCGCAGCCCCTCCAAGGGTGACCTCGCCGCCATCGGCGATCCCGCGTCCCTCGCCCGGCAGTACGCCGACGGCGGTGCCTCCGTGATCAGCGTCCTCACCGAGCAGCGCCGCTTCAACGGGTCCCTGGCCGACCTCGATGCGGTGCGCGCCGCCGTCGACGTGCCGCTGCTGCGGAAAGACTTCACGCTGGACGAGTACCAGATCTGGGAGGCCCGCGCCCACGGCGCGGACCTGATCCTGCTCATCGTTGCTGCACTCTCGGACGCCCAGCTCGCCGAATTCAGCGGCCTCAGCCACGAACTTGGCATGAACGTCCTTGTGGAGACGCACACGGAAGAGGAAATCGAGCGGGCAGTGGCCGCGCAGGCGCGCATCATCGGCGTCAACGTGCGGAACCTGAAGACGCTCGACGTCGACCGTTCAGTTTTCGCCTCCCTGGCCGGGCGGATCCCGGCCGGCGCAGTCGTGGTAGCCGAGTCCGGCGTCCGCGACGCCGGCGACGTCACCCACTACGCCGCCAGCGGCGCCAACGCCGTGCTTGTGGGCGAGGCGCTGGTCAGCCACTCGTCGCCGCGGGAGCGGATCGCCGAGTTCAAGGCAGCCGGCGCCGCCGCCATAGCAGCCCGGGGCTGAGGCCAACGCACCTGCGCACAGGCGGGCGGGGATGGATCCCGCCCGCCGAGCACGCCCGGCAGGCTGCCCTGCCGGGACGACACACTTTTGCACCACCAACTCGAACAGGACGGGACTGATGGCTGAAGCACCCTCAGGAAACGCTGACAACAACGCCGCAGAAGCATTCCTGCAGGGCGGCTCCCTCAAGCACGCCCCGGGACCCTACTTCGGAAGCTACGGCGGACGCTGGATGCCTGAATCCCTGATCGCCGCCCTGGACGAACTCGAGGAGACGTTCAACAAGGCCAAGGACGACCCCGAATTCCGGGCGCAGATCGCGGACCTCAACAAGAACTATTCCGGCCGGCCGTCGCTGCTGACCGAAGCAAAGCGCTTTTCCCAGCATGCCGGCGGCGTCCGGGTCTTCCTCAAGCGCGAGGACCTGAACCACACCGGTTCGCACAAGATCAACAACGTGCTGGGCCAGGCGCTGCTCGCCAAGCGCATGGGCAAGACCCGCGTCATCGCCGAGACCGGCGCCGGCCAGCACGGCGTGGCCAGCGCAACCGCTGCCGCCCTGATGGGCCTTGAGTGCGTTGTCTACATGGGCGCAGAGGACTGCCGCCGCCAGGCCCTCAACGTGGCCCGCATGGAGCTCCTGGGCGCGACCGTCATTCCCGTCACGAGCGGATCGCAGACCCTCAAGGACGCCATCAACGACGCCCTGCGCGACTGGGTAGCCAACGTGGACAACACCCACTACCTCCTGGGCACCGCCGCCGGCGCGCACCCGTTCCCGGCCATGGTCCGCTACTTCCATGAGGTCATCGGCGAAGAAGCCCGCGCCCAGATCCTTGAACAGGCCGGGCGGCTGCCCGACGCCGTCTGCGCCTGCATCGGCGGCGGCTCCAACGCCATCGGCATCTTCCACGGCTTCCTGGACGATCCGTCCGTCAGGATCTACGGCTTCGAAGCCGGCGGCGACGGCGTGGACACCGGACGGCACGCAGCCACCATCACGCTGGGCAAGCCCGGCGTCCTCCACGGTGCGCGCTCCTACCTCATGCAGGACGACGACGGACAGACCATCGAGTCCCACTCGATCTCTGCCGGCCTTGACTACCCCGGCGTAGGCCCGGAGCACTCCTACCTCGCCGACATCGGCCGGGTGAGCTACGAGCCCATCACGGACAGCGAGGCCATGGATTCCTTCCGGCTGCTGTGCCGCACGGAGGGCATTATTCCCGCCATTGAGTCCTCGCACGCCCTGGCCGGTGCCATCAAGGTAGGGCAGCGGCTGGCTGCCGAAGCCGCCGAGGCCGGCGGTTCCGCGCAGGACAAAATCATCATCGTGAACCTTTCCGGGCGCGGCGACAAGGACGTGGCCACCGCAGCCGAATGGTTCGACCTGTTGGACAAGGATTCCGCCGAGTCGGAAATCGGCAAAGAGGGGGAGCAGCTGTGAGCACCGCACAGACCACCAGCAAGTCAGCCGCGGCCATTGACAAGGCCCGTGCTGAAGGCCGCGCCGCGCTGATCGGCTACCTGCCCGCCGGCTACCCCAGCGTGGAGGAGACCATCGCCGCAGGCATTGCCCTGGCTGAGAATGGTGCCGACCTGATCGAGATCGGTATTCCCTACTCCGACCCCGTCATGGACGGCCAGGTCATCCAGGCCGCCACCACCGAGGCGCTTGCCAAGGGCTTCTCCGTGCGCCAGGTCTTTGATGTGGTTGCCGGCATCACCAGCAAGACGGACGCCGCCGTCCTGGTGATGACCTACTGGAATCCCGTGGTCCGGATGGGCGTGGACGAGTTCTCCCGCCGCCTGTCCGAAGCCGGGGGAGCAGGGCTCATCACCCCTGACCTCATCCCCGATGAGGCAGCGGAGTGGATGGAAGCATCGGATAAATACGGGCTGGACCGGGTGTTCCTCGTGGCGCCGTCGTCCACGGCCGAGCGCATGCAGCGCACCGTGGACGCGAGCCGCGGCTTCGTCTACGCAGTGTCCATCATGGGCGTCACCGGCGCCCGGACGTCCGTCAGCACCGCAGCCAAGGACGTGGTGGCGGCGGCACACGCCGCAGGCGCCGAACGCGTGTGCGTCGGACTGGGCGTCTCCACTGCGGACCAGGTCCGCGAGATCGCCGCCTACGCCGAAGGCGTCATTGTGGGCACCGCCCTGGTGGCCGCAATCCGCGACGGCGGGGTGGACGCAGTAGCCGCCCTCACCAAGGACCTCAGCACCGGACTGAGCCGCACCGGACTGACCAGGGAAGAAGCCTAGGCCATGCAGACCCTCCTCCAGGCAGCAGCAATGGTGCCGGCCAGCATTCCGAGCCCGGACTGGTCCGGCTTCGACATTCCCCTGCCGTGGGGAACGCTGCGCATCCACGCCTACGCCCTGTGCATCCTGGCAGGCATTGTGGCGGGCCTGTGGCTCACCTCCGTCCGCTGGGCCAAGCGCGGAGCACCTGAAGGAAGCGTCTGGGACATCGTGGTCTGGGCCATTCCCTTCGGCATCATCGGCGGCCGCCTGTACCATGTGGTCTCGTCGCCGGACGCCTACTTCGGCCCCGGTTTTGACGGCACAGGCGACCTTTCCCTGATCCCGCAGATCCAGCGCGGCGGCCTCGGCATCTGGGGTGCCGTGGTCCTCGGCGTCGTGGGCGCGTGGATCGGCTGCCGCCGCAGCGGCGTCAAGCTCAGCGCCTTCCTGGACGCGGCGGCGCCCGGACTGCTGCTGGCCCAGGCCGTGGGCCGCTGGGGCAACTACTTCAACCAGGAACTCTTCGGCGGGCCCACCACCCTGCCGTGGGGCCTGCAGATTGACGCAGACAACCCGAACTTTCCGGCCGGAACCCCGGCGGACACCCTGTTCCACCCCACGTTCCTGTACGAATCACTGTGGAACGTGGCCGGCGTCGTCATCCTGCTCGCGCTGGACCGGAAGTTCAACTTCCGCCGCAGCCGGCTGTTCTGGCTTTATGCCATGTACTACACGCTGGGCCGGGTGTGGATCGAGGCGATGCGCATCGACGACGCCGAGCAGATCTCCCTGTTCGGCATCACCACCCGCCTGAACGTGTGGACCAGCATTTTCGTGTTCCTGGCCGCGCTCGTGGCGTTCATCCTGCTGGGCATGAAGAAGCGGACAGACCCGGACAGCCCCTATCTTCCGGGCCGGGAGCCCGCCGGGGATGATGATCGGACGGCGGCCGTGGAGGGCGGCGACGAGGTCCGGGATCCGGACCCTGTTGTCTCAGATAGTGAATCGCGTGATAATCTCCCTGATAACCAAAGCGGTTCCCGGCATGCTTCCGTCCCAACGGAAGAGGCCGCGGCTGCGCCGGCGGGCCCCACGCCCGGACCGGACGCAACAGTTGCCGGAAAGTCCGGCAGCACAGCCACAGGAAGCGCGCCGGAAGCCGGCACTACCAAGTAGCGCGCGGGCCAGGCAGGGCAGCAGAGCCACCGCTCGAAGCGCCCAATCACCACAGCGTCGTGGCAGCGGGGCCGCCCCGGACAGCATGGAAATGCTGTCAGGTGTTGCCCGGGGCAGGGGCCTGCGTAACTGTTAGTTCAGCAGGCCATGCTGACCTACAATTTCCAGTAAATAACACTTTGTTGTGCCCATGTGAGCGGCGCCCGACGAGTGGGGCCAACGGTGTCCCTTCCATACGCACGATCAGGAGGAAGGACGTCTCCCATGACCCAAACTCTTCACACTCCCAGCTGGTCTGAACCAGATCAGCCTGAGACTGCCATGTCGCCGTTCAAGCGCTTCGCGGCCCTTCCGGAGGCACACGGGCTCTACAACCCGGAGCAGGAGAAGGACGCCTGCGGTCTTGCGATCATCGCCACCCTCCGCGGAGAGCCCGGCTATGACATCGTGGACGCCGCCCTCACCGCCCTGCGCAACCTTGAGCACCGCGGTGCGGTGGGTGCGGACGAGGGCACCGGTGACGGCGCCGGCCTCCTCATGCAGATCCCGGACGAATTCTTCCGTGCAGTTACGGACTTCGAACTTCCCGCCCCCGGCCAGTACGTGGCCGGCACCGCTTTCCTTCCCGCCGAACAGCGCGAGGCAGACGCCGCCAAGGCCGGGATCGAGGGCCTCGCGGCTGACGAGGGCCTGAAGGTCCTCGGCTGGCGCGAAGTGCCTATCGTCGCCGACCTGGTGGGTGCCATGGCACGCGCCTGCATGCCCTACTTCTCCCAGCCGTTCCTGGCCTCCGCCACCGGCGAGGAACTTGACCGCAACGAACTGGACTCCCGCGCGTGGCGGATCCGCAAACGCGCCCAGAACAAGTTCGGCGTGTACTTCCCGTCGCTGTCCTCGCGCACCATTGTCTACAAGGGCATGCTCACCACTGCACAGCTTGAGCCGTTCTACCCGGACCTTTCGGACAAGCGCTTCAAGACCAAGCTGGCGATCGTCCACTCGCGCTTCTCCACCAACACGTTCCCCTCCTGGCCCCTGGCCCAGCCGTTCCGCACTATCGCCCACAACGGTGAAATCAACACCGTCAAGGGCAACCGGAACTGGATGCGCGCCCGCCAGTCCCAGCTCGCCAACCCGCTGCTGGGCGATACGCCGGAAGAGCTGTACCCGATCTGCACCCCTGGTGCCTCGGACTCCGCGTCCTTCGACGAGGTGGCCGAGCTGCTGTGGCTCTCCGGCCGCCCCATCACGCACTCCATCATGATGATGATCCCCGAGGCCTGGGAAAACCACGCCACCATGGATCCGGCCCGCCGTGCGTTCTACGAGTACCACTCCCTCCTGATGGAACCGTGGGACGGCCCGGCGGCCGTCTCCTTCACCGACGGCAACCTCGTGGGCGCCACCCTGGACCGCAACGGACTGCGCCCTGGCCGCTTCTGGATCACCGAGGACGGCCTGATCGTCTTCGCGTCCGAAGTGGGCGTCATCGACGTCGAACCCTCCAAGGTGGTCAAGAAGGGCCGCGTCTCCCCGGGCAAGATGTTCCTGGTGGACACCGACGCCGGCCGCATCATCGACGACGAAGAGGTCAAGGCCGAAGT
Organism: Pseudarthrobacter sp. GA104; assembly: GCF_009741265.1. Classification (GTDB taxonomy): domain Bacteria; phylum Actinomycetota; class Actinomycetes; order Actinomycetales; family Micrococcaceae; genus Arthrobacter. The sequence continues at coordinate 347,845 of NZ_WOWL01000001.1, read as the reverse complement.
CGCCGCCGCCAACCCGTGGGCGGAGTGGGTCAAGGACAACCTGATCGACCTCAACGACCTTCCCGAGCGCGAGCACGTGGTCCACACCGCCGCGTCGGTGAACATCCGCCAGCGCACCTTCGGCTACACCACCGAGGAACTGAAGATCCTGCTCGGCCCGATGGCCCGCACCGGCGCAGAGCCGCTGGGCGCCATGGGCTCGGACACCCCGGTGGCCGTGCTGTCCAAGCGCCCGCGCCTGCTTTTCGACTACTTCGTGCAGTCCTTCGCGCAGGTGACCAACCCGCCGCTGGATGCCATCCGCGAAGAACTCGTCACGTCGCTGACCTGTGCCATCGGGCCCAACGGCAACCTCCTGGACACCAAGCAGGTGCGCCAGCCGCAGGTCCAGCTTCCGTTCCCGGTCATCAACAACGACCAGCTCGCCAAGATCGCCAACATCGAGAACGCCGACGGCGACAAGGTGGCCATGAAGGTCCGCGGGCTTTACCGCCCGGAGGGCGGCGAGAACGCGCTCCGTGCCCGGCTCACCGAGATCTGCGAGCAGGTCTCCGGCGCCATCAACCGCGGAGTCCAGTACGTGGTGCTGTCCGACCGCGACTCCAACGCGCAGTGGGCGCCCATCCCGTCGCTGCTGCTTGTCAGCGCCGTGCACCACCACCTGCTCCGCAGCGCCAACCGCACCAAGACCGCACTGGTGGTCGAGGCCGGCGACGTCCGCGAGACGCACCATGTGGCAGTCCTGATTGGCTACGGCGCTTCCGCGGTCAACCCGTACCTGGCCATGGAATCCGTGGAGCAGCTCATCGCTGCCGGCGACGTCACCGGGGTCACCCCGCAGGACGGCGTCTACAACCTGATCAAGGGCCTCGGCAAGGGCGTCCTGAAGATCATGTCCAAGATGGGCATCTCCACGGTGGCTTCCTACACCGGCGCCCAGACATTCGAAGCGCTTGGCCTGGGCCAGGACCTCGTGGACGAATTCTTCGCCGGCACCCACTCGCAGCTGGGCGGCGTGGGCCTGGACGTCATCGCCGCGGAAGTTTCGGCCCGCCACCAGATGGCCTACCCCGAGGGCGGCATCGAGCAGCCCCACCGCCCGCTGCTGGGCGGCGGCGAATACCAGTGGCGCCGTGACGGCGAGCCCCACCTGTTCAACCCGGAGACCGTCTTCCGGCTGCAGCACGCAACCCGTGAGCGCCGCTACGACATCTTTAAGGCCTACACCCGCGGCGTGGACGACCAGTCGCAGAACCTGATGACCCTCCGCGGCCTCCTCAAGTTCAAGAACGAGCGCCCCGCCGTTCCGCTTGAGGAAGTGGAGCCGGTGTCAAGCATCGTCAAGCGGTTCTCCACGGGTGCCATGAGCTACGGCTCCATCTCCCAGGAGGCCCACGAAACGCTGGCCATCGCCATGAACCAGCTGGGCGGCAAGTCCAACACCGGCGAGGGCGGCGAGGACGTGGACCGCCTGCTCGACCCGAAGCGCCGTTCCGCGGTCAAGCAGATCGCGTCCGGCCGTTTCGGCGTGACCAGCCTGTACCTGACCAACGCCGACGACATTCAGATCAAGATGGCCCAGGGCGCAAAGCCCGGCGAGGGCGGCCAGCTGATGGCGCAGAAGGTCTACCCGTGGGTGGCCCGCACCCGCCACTCGACCCCCGGCGTCGGGCTCATTTCCCCGCCCCCGCACCACGACATCTACTCGATCGAGGACCTCGCGCAGCTGATTTATGACGCTAAGCGCGCCAACCCCTCGGCCCGGGTGCACGTCAAGCTCGTCTCCGAGGTGGGCATCGGCACAGTTGCCGCCGGTGTCACCAAGGCGAAGGCCGACGTCGTCCTGGTCTCCGGCCACGACGGCGGAACCGGCGCCTCGCCGCTGAACTCGCTCAAGCATGCCGGTGTCCCGTGGGAGCTCGGCCTGGCCGAGACCCAGCAGACCCTGATGCTCAACGGCCTGCGCGACCGCGTGGTGGTGCAGGTGGACGGCCAGCTCAAGACCGGACGAGACGTTGTGATCGCCGCGCTGCTGGGCGGCGAGGAGTTCGGCTTCGCCACCGCCCCGCTGGTGGTTGAAGGCTGCATCATGATGCGCGTCTGCCACCTGGACACCTGCCCGGTGGGCGTCGCGACGCAGAATCCTGAGCTGCGAGCCCGCTTCACCGGCAAGCCGGAGTTCGTGGTCAACTTCTTCGAGTTCCTGGCCGAGGAAGTCCGCGAGATCCTGGCGGAGCTGGGCTTCCGCAGCCTGGAGGAGGCAATCGGCCACGCCGAGGTGCTGGACGCCCGGGACGCCGTCAACCACTGGAAGGCCGACGGCCTGGACCTGGACCCCATCCTGCACGGGCTGGAGTTCGACGACGACGCTCCGCTGCGGAACCTGACAGGCCAGAACCACGAGCTGGACAAGCACTTCGACCAGCGCCTGATCACCATGGCCACGGAGGCGCTGACCGACCGCAGCCCGGTGAAGATCGCCGTCGACGTCATCAACACCGACCGCTCGGTGGGCACCATGCTGGGCCACGTCGTGACCAAGACGTTCGGCACGGATGTCCTGGCGACGGATACCATCGACATCACCCTTAGCGGCACCGCCGGCCAGTCGCTGGGCGCCTTCCTGCCCGCAGGCATCACGCTGCGGCTGTACGGCGACTCGAACGACTATGTGGGCAAGGGCCTCTCCGGCGGCCGCATCATCGTCCGCCCGGACCGGACCAACGTGTTCAAGGCGGAGACGAATGTCATCGCGGGCAACGTGATTGGCTACGGCGCCACCAGCGGCGAGATGTTCCTCCGCGGCCAGGTGGGCGAACGCTTCCTGGTCCGCAACTCGGGTGCCACCGCCGTCGTCGAAGGCATCGGTGACCACGGCTGCGAGTACATGACCGGCGGCCAGACGCTGATCATCGGCCGCACAGGCCGGAACTTCGGCGCCGGCATGTCCGGCGGAACCGCCTACGTCCTGGACCTGGACACCGCCCGGGTCAACAAGGAAGCCCTGCAGTCCGGCGAACTCCAGCTCCGCGAGCTGGATGCCGAGGACCGCGACATCGTGCACGGTCTGCTGGTCAAGCACGTTGAAGAAACTGATTCCCAGCTGGCTGCGCGGCTCCTCGAGAATTTCGATGACACCGCAGCCCGCATTACCAAGGTGCTGCCGCGCGACTACGCGGCCGTGCTGCAAACCCGTCTCGACGCCATCGAAGAGGGCCTGGACCCCGACGGCGAAGAAGTATGGTCTCGAATCCTGGAGGTGACCGGTGGCTGATCCACGCGGATTTCTGAAAGTACGCCAGCGGGAAACCCAGCCGCGCCGTCCCGTTTCCGTCCGCATCATGGACTGGAAGGAAGTGTACGAGGCGCAGGAAAAGGGCACGCTGAAGGCGCAGGCCGGCCGCTGCATGGACTGCGGCGTCCCGTTCTGCCACCAGGGCTGCCCGCTGGGCAACCTGATTCCCGAGTGGAACGACCTCATGTGGCGGGACAAGGGCGAGGAAGCGATCGAGCGCCTGCACGCCACGAACAACTTCCCGGAATTCACCGGCCGCCTGTGCCCCGCTCCGTGCGAGGCGTCCTGCGTCCTGGGGATCAACCAGCCTGCCGTCACCATCAAGCAGGTGGAAGTTTCCATCATCGACGAGGCCTGGGACAACGGCTGGGTGGAGCCGCTGCCTCCCGCCCGGTTGACCGGCAAGACGGTGGCCGTCGTTGGCTCCGGACCCGCCGGCCTGGCGGTGGCCCAGCAGCTGACGCGCGTGGGCCACACCGTCGCGGTGTACGAACGCGACGACAAGATCGGCGGCCTGCTGCGCTACGGGATCCCCGACTTCAAGATGGAGAAGGAGCAGGTGGACCGCCGCGTCGAGCAGATGAAGGCGGAAGGCACCCGCTTCCGGACCGGCGTCGCCGTGGGCACCGACGTGACGTGGGAGCAGCTGCGCCGGCGCTATGACGCCGTCGTGGTCTGCACGGGCGCCACCGTGCCGCGCGACCTGCCCATCCCGGGCCGGGACCTTGACGGCGTGCACTTCGCCATGGACTACCTGGTCCCGGCAAACCGCGCCGTTGCGGGGGAGCACATCGAAAACCAGATCCACGCCCAGGGCAAGCATGTAGTGATCCTCGGCGGCGGTGACACCGGGGCGGACTGCCTGGGCACCGCGCACCGCCACGGTGCGGCATCGGTGACCACCCTCGCCATCGGCAAGCAGCCGCCGGCCGAGCGTGCCAGCCACCAGCCGTGGCCCACGTTCCCCAACCTCTTCGAGGTAGCCAGCGCCCACGAGGAAGGCGGTGAGCGCACGTACCTTGCCTCCACCGTCGAGTTCGTGGGCGAGAACGGCAAGCTGACCGGCGTCAAGGTTGCCGAGACTGAATTCGTGGACGGCAAGCGCCTGCCCAAGGCCGGCACCGAGCGGATCATCCCCGCGGACCTGGTGTTCCTGTCGCTGGGATTCACCGGCGCCGAGCCCGCCGGGATCACCGAACAGGTCAAGGCTGAGTTCGACGGCCGCGGCAATGTGTCCCGCGACGGCTACTACATGACCAACACCGAGGGCGTCTTCGTGGCCGGCGACGCGGGCCGCGGACAGTCCCTCATTGTGTGGGCCATCGCCGAAGGCCGCGCCGCGGCTGCAGCAGTGGACAAGTTCCTGATGGGGAGCACCATCCTTCCCGCCCCCGTGGCCCCCACGGACCGCGCCATCGCCGTGCTCTAGGCATGCATCGGGGGTTCACCTCCACGACAACTAACCAATGCAAGAGACCAATAGGGTAGGTATATGAGACGCGCAAAAATTGTGGCTACGTTCGGCCCGGCAATCGCCAGCTACGAGAACACCCTCGCGGTGCTGGAAGCCGGCGTTGACGTCGCCCGCATGAACATGAGCCACGGCGACTACTCCGTGCATGACAACACCTACGAAAACGTCCGGAAGGCAGCTGCAGACCTCGGCAAGGCCGTGGCCATCATGGCTGACCTGCAGGGTCCCAAGATCCGCCTGGGCCGTTTCGTTGACGGACCGCACTTGCTGGCTGTTGGAGACACCTTCACCATCACCACCGAGGACGTTCCCGGCACCAAGGAAATCTGCTCCACCACGCTGAAGAGCCTCACCGAGGACGTCAACGTGGGTGATGCCCTTCTGATCGACGACGGCAAGGTGGCACTGCGTGCCATCGCCGTCGACGACGTCAAGGTGGTCGCCGAGGTGACCGTTGGCGGCATGGTTTCCAACAACAAGGGCATCAACCTTCCCGGCGTGGCCGTCAACGTGCCCGCGCTGAGCGAAAAGGACGAGGACGACCTGCGCTGGGCCATGCGCCGCGGCGTTGACCTGGTGGCCCTGTCTTTCGTCCGCGATGCCTCCGACATCACCCGCGTGCACGAGATCATGGACGAGGAAGGCCGCCGCGTGCCGGTCATCGCCAAGATCGAAAAGCCGCAGGCAGTGGAGCAGCTGCCCGAGATCATCGACGCGTTCGACGCCATCATGGTGGCCCGTGGCGACCTCGGTGTGGAGCTTCCGCTGGAGGAAGTGCCGATCGTGCAGAAGCGTGCCATTGAGCTGGCCCGCCGCTGGGCCAAGCCGGTCATCGTGGCCACCCAGGTCCTCGAATCCATGATCGACAACCCGCGCCCCACCCGCGCCGAGGCCTCCGACTGCGCCAACGCAGTGCTGGACGGTGCCGACGCGGTCATGCTCTCCGGTGAGACCAGCGTGGGCAAGTACCCGATCGAAACCGTCAAGGTCATGGCCCGGATCATCGAGTCCACCGAGGTCCACGGCCTGGAGCGCGTCCCCCCGCTGGGCACCAAGCCCAAGACCCGCGGCGGCGCCATCACCCGTGCCGCCGTCGAAATCGCCGACCAGCTGGACGCCAAGTACATCTGTGCGTTCACCCAGTCCGGTGACTCCGCACGCCGGCTCTCCCGCCTGCGCCCCATCAAGCCGGTCTTCGCCTTCACCCCGGTGGAGCAGGTCTGGAACCAGCTTGCGCTGACCTGGGGCATCCAGCCGGTGCTGGTCCAGATGGTGGACCACACCGACGAGATGACCGCGCAGGTGGACCGCAGCCTGCTGGAGATGGACCTCGTTGAGGACGGTGACCTGGTGGTCATCGCCGCCGGTTCGCCTCCCGGAAAAGCCGGCTCCACGAACTCGCTGAAGGTGCACAAGGTGGGCGACCTCGCCGACTCCACCCGCGTCGGCGAAGCAGTCAGCAACAGGGAAAAGCTCGGCCCCTGGCCGGAAAAGAAGAAGAAGGCCTAGGCTTTCGGACACCGAAAAGGACCCCTGCCGGTTGGCAGGGGTCCTTTTCGGTTTGCTCTGTGCTTTGCGGCTGGACCTGCCGGCTTTGCGGCAGGCCCAGCCAGCGGCAGTCAGTTGACCTGGTTGATGATGGTCTCGGCGACTTCGCGCATGCTCAGGCGGCGGTCCATGGACGTCTTCTGGATCCACCGGAAGGCTTCCGGCTCCGTGAGGCCCATCTTGGTGGTGAGCAGGCTCTTGGCGCGCTCCACAAGCTTGCGGGTGGCGAACTGCTCCTGGAGGTCGGAGACCTCGCTTTCGAGGGCCTTGATCTCCTCGTGGCGGGAGAGGGCGATCTCCAGCGCGGGGATGAGGTCCGCGGGGGTGAACGGCTTCACGACGTATGCCATGGCGCCGGCGTCGCGGGCACGCTCCACTAGTTCCTTCTGGCTGAATGCGGTCAGCAGCACGACGGGGGCAATGCGCGCCTTGACGATCTTCTCGGCGGCCGAGATACCGTCCATGACGGGCATCTTGACGTCCATCAGGACCAGGTCCGGCTTCAGTTCCTCGGCGAGCTGGACAGCCTTCTCGCCGTTGTCTGCCTCGCCCACAACGTCATAGCCTTCGCCGCGCAGGATTTCGATGATGTCGAGGCGGATGAGGGTTTCATCCTCCGCCACAATGACGCGGCGCGCCGGCTGGGACGTGGGTTTTGACTCCGTCTGTTCAGTCACGGGATCTCCTTGGAAAGGTACGGCGGGGACATCACTATCTTAGGTGCGCCCGGTCCGGTACTTGATCTGCATGGTCGGTTGCGGCGTCAGCGGCGCGATTCTGGAATTCAGCCTATCTGGATGTAGAGTAATTCCGCGTACGTGAAGCGATCGCGTTGCTCACAATCAGCTGTGGGCGTACCGGTTTGCGTCATGTATTCCGCGCCCGAGTGGCGGAATTGGCAGACGCGCCGCACTCAAAATGCGGTATCGAAAGGTGTGTGGGTTCGAGTCCCACCTCGGGCACAGTGTTTCCGCAGGTCAAGGGCCTGTTCCCTCTTTGGGTGTTGACAAAACCGCCCAAAGTGTTGACAGCGGCGTACCGTTTTTGGTGTGGCAAGCATTCGAAAACGCACCAAAAAGGACGGCTCTGCGTCCTACATGGTGTTGTGGCGGGACCCGAAGAGCCGCGAGCAGCAGGGCCTGACAGTTGCCACGATCGTCGAAGCTGAGACCCTGAAGAGGCTGCTGGACGCCAACGGCCAGTCCTTCGAAATCGCGCAGCACGCCATCCTCTCCAACGAGAAGCGCACACCGACTGTTGCTGAAGTCATCCAGGAGCACATCGACCTTCTGATCCGGCCGTCGAGTGGAACCACGAAGACGTACCAGACCATGCTGGACCTGCACATCCGGAACGTCATCGGCCGCGTCCCCGTAGACAAGCTCGATTACCGTCTGATCGCCCACTGGGTGAAGTCCATGATGGCCAAGGGCAAGGCGCCAAAGACGATCCACAATGTTCATGGCCTGATTTCGGCATCAATGAATACTGCTGAGATGCTCGGCTATATTTCGCGGAACCCTTGCCGCGGCGTGCAGCTCCCCGGGATTGAAAAGGCCGAGGACGAGGCAATGTTCCTGACCCACGCGGAGTTCAGCCTCATCATGGAGGGGATGGGGGAGCGGTACAAGGCCTTCACTAACTTCCTGGTCATGACCGGTACCCGCTTCGGGGAGGCCACCGCCCTTACTGTTGCTGACGTCGACCTGCTCTCGAAACCGCCTACGGCCCGGATCAACAAGGCCTGGAAACGGGACGGCCAGAACCAGTTCTACATCGGGGCGACGAAGACAGGTGCCGGCAAGCGAACCATAGGGTTGAACCCTGCCTTGGTGGAGTTGTTGATTCCCTTGGTCGCCAGCAGACCGGGCAAGGACCTCGTGTTTACAACACCTTCGGGCGCGCGCATCATCCACAAGCTTTACTGGCACCACTACTGGGTGCCTGCCGTTCGCACGGCCCAGGCAATCGGCCTGACCAAGAATCCGCGGATCCACGACCTCCGCCACACTCACGCTTCATGGCTGATCCAGGATGGTGTGCCCTTGTTCACCATCTCGCGTCGGCTGGGGCATGCCTCTACCAGGACTACTGAGCAGGTGTACGGGCACTTGATGCCGGAGGCGCTTCAGGCTGGTGCTGACGCGACTGAGCGGTCGATAACGGCTTTCCTGCGGTGACCGTCCTACTACTCAGCACGGCGGAATGTGTGTCCCCGGGTTCCCTTGCCCGCCGCGCAGCGCCGGTCATGTCGGTCGGTCTCCAAGCCGTCATGAAAGTGGAAAGCAACCGCCTTCCTTTTGGAGATCCCGTGGAGATCGAATTCTTTGAACCCGCAGAAGCAGCCGCGCTGATGCGCTGCACCGAATCATGGCTCCGCGACGGCGCCGCTAGCGGGCGCTTCCCGCATGCGTGCTGGGGAAAAGGAAAGATCATTTTTACCTCCGAACACATCCTGGAAATCGCAAAGTTGAGTGAGATCCTTCCCGGCAGCACTGGCTCCCCGCTCTCCGGCAGTGGGCCCGTGACGAAGGAGAGGCTCATCGGTACTCGGTCCAAAGTCAGACTGGCGACGGCGCGTTGAGTAAGCGTGACGCTTCCGTGAGGGCCATGGTCTGAACAGTTGAGGCAAACCAGTGGCACCCGAAGCGGACCTAGCGCGGAGTACTAAGGGCGCGGACGTGTGCAGGCACCACGGACTGAGTTACCCGCAGCAGGTGGTGGTCGAAGCTAGCGTGGAACAGCGCCGTATACCCAGAAGGAGCATGAAGACCACCTGTTCTCCCGCCAAAGTCCTGACCGTTGTCACCGCGATGATGCTGGCGGGATCATTGGCGGGTTGCGACGCCGCAGCCAACACCCTTGAGATCATCGACCCTGCTCCAGGCATCGGTGCCTCGAGCACGGTAGATCCGGCAACTGCCGCCAAGGCCCTAGGGAGTGTTGCTAAAGCTGGCTTTTAGCCAGACGAGCGATGCACCGAGCTGGACGGCGGCGAGGTAGTTGCGTGCGGTTTTGTGCGATCTCATCGCGAGGCCCCGCCAGTTCTTGAGTCGATTGAATCCCCGTTCGACGACGTTGCGCCCCTTGTAGGCCTCACCATCGAACGCTGGCGGGCGCCCGCCAGCGGAGCCCTTTCTCTTCCGGTTCGCTGCCTGGTCAGACTTTTCCGGGATGGTGGCCTTGATGCCCCGCTCGGCCAGCCAGCTGCGGTTGGCCTTGGACGCGTAACCCTTGTCCGCCAGGACGCGGTCCGGACGGGTGCGCGGTCTTCCCCTTCCAGGCCGTGGGACCCGTATCTCCTCGAGGGTGGCGGCCATCATGGTCGTGTCATTGATGTTGCCGGCCGTAAGAACGGCTGAGAGCATCCGCCCTTTGCCGTCAGTGGCCATGTGCAGCTTGGACGTCAAGCCACCGCGGGAACGTCCGATCGCGTGGTCAGGCGGTTCGATGCCGAGTTTCATGTAATTCGACGGGACCCCCTGTGAGGCGTGGAAGAGTCGCTCCGTGCTGACAAGGTGCCAGCGTGGACGAGCCCGCCGCTGCCGTCGCGCCCAAGCGCAGTTGTCGATACTGCAGCGGCTTCAAGGTCCGCCGTTAGTCCTTTGGAAATTGCCGACGGCGGTAGGTAGCAGCAGCCGCCAAGATGCTTTTGGCACGGCGTTTGTGAGTCTTGGGCTTATTGGGGAATCCCCGGAGGTCTATGTACGCGTGCCCCGGGATTGCTTCTTCTCCATCTTGAAGACGTGAGTCGTCAACTGCGCGAGCTTTGGCATTGACAACCTCCTCAACTGTTACCCCGTAGCTCCCGGCACTCGTCTTTCCAAGTCCAGTCCAATTAACGTACGCCTCCTCGGCGGAGATTAACGTACCTTGCGTCATCGAAACCTCGTCCCGGGCATCTTCGGTGCCGTTAATAGCCTCGAGTGTGACAATCTCTTCGAAAGCAACGCCATCAATAACGCCGGCCGGGGAGACGTGGTTTGGATGCACCTGTCGCCACAAGATCTGGGACGCGTCCTCAATGGGTGTTTCCCCGTCTAGGAGATCTGGCCAATTGAAGGCGACTTCCACAGTGGTATCCGTTTTGTCTTCAGGCATCTACTAACTCTTTTACAGCTTGGGCGACTTCGGTTACGTCGTCGGACACGATCGGCTCCAGACTCCCGAACGGAACATTCTCTATCTCGTAGGGTTCGTCTGGTTCGATGTAGACCGTGGTTCGATCCTGGCTCGCCTGCCATACCAAATTGATGCCACCCTCGCTCGAAGCAAAAATGGCCGGGAGATAGAGGCCAATGCTAGTCGTGGCCTCTATTAGGAGGTCGGCTCGTTCGAGGGAGTCCGCCGCAACCGGTGGTAGGCCACCCTCAGCGTTGTAGGCGTCGTCGGCTAATTGCAGGAATCGATCCTTCCACCCCACGGCTTCCACCTCAATAACTTCCACTTTATTGACGTCGAGGATGGACGTCGGCCTTCCTAGATAGTCCCGCTCAACTTGAGCGGACAGTCGACAGAAGGGATATTTTTCGGCGCTCCCGAGGGCCTTATGGAGATCGTCCCAAACAACGGCATTTGCGAAACCTCCCGGCAGCGCCTGCCCTGATTCCCTGCGGAACATGAAGCGGGACTTGTTCCGATCCAAAGAATCCATTTTGCCGATCAGCGTTTCAGTTGCCACGCTAGTAGTGTCGAAAGACTCCCAAAAGTGTTGGCGCACCGCAGAAGTGAAAAGAGCTTCAGACCAGGTTCCGGCTTGATCGCGCCTGAGGAAACCGGCAGCCTCACCGGAGTGAAAGCCCTTTCCGAATCTTCGTAGACGGTCGATACATTCTGTTGGAAATTCGTCAGGAATCTTGTTCTCAGACACGATGGCCCAAAACGTACGCTCAAGCAGATCGCGGCTAGCGTCGTAGGGGTCATCCAACAGAGTGGACGGTGGTCCATCACGCTGGATCAGTGGGATCGTGCTTCCCTGCGCAAATTTTTCAACTCGAAGTGTGGGCGGGCTCGGGTAGCCACCTCGAACGCGTTGTTTGCCGAGCTTACGACGCCAGAGGACCTTTGCCAGTTCCATAATGATTTCGTTTAGTGAAGCGAGCTCACCCATCGCTGCCATGGGCATTCCAGTGGCGCCTTCGAAACGCCCACCCCGAAACCGCATGTGCAGAAAACTCTTTTGAATGTCCTCTAGCGCTTCCTGGGGAATATCGGGGCTCGGCGCTGCCCCCGGTGTCGTCATTCCCAAATCCTAACGTGAAAAGATCTCGCGCTCTTCCATCTGCGCCCACAGTTTAGAGAGGTGATTCTTCCCGACGAGAGTGCAGAATCTAACAATGTAGAAGCCGGGAGCGGTGGGATTCCGTGGCTTCACTTGGTTTTGGTAACAGCTATGCCGCTGTGCCTCAACTGTACTGGTGCCCAACTCACGGGGGAGTGGGAGGAGACTGATGACGCTCTCTACCCTGTACAGCAGGACAGGCTGGCAGCCACTCTCGGTTCCGGTGCCTGACCACACCGGAACCGGGCAACGCACTGGGAACACTGGGGCGGAACCCCAAAGTGGACTTCGGGTTTATGCCGCACTTGGTGTGAGCGTCATAGCTGCACCACCCCTGATACCGTCGGGAAGAACTGTACGTCTCTAAAATCCGTCGTCCATATTGGTTCAACTTCGCGCCTCTGTTCTGGACATGTCCAGAGCGGGGGAGTTCAATTGAAGTTGGGGCGCCCTGTGCGCTCCGGTGGCAGCTGGCAATGGCAGTCACGCTTGCTGTCCGCTGCAAGGAGGGGCGGTATGGACGAGCAAAAATCGGAAGGACAGGGGCCAGCTCAGGTTGCGGCCGAGGCATTCGTATCACTGCGGCTACCGAGCCACCTGACGCTGGAGAGGCTCATAGCAATCGTGGCCGCCCGACGTAGGCGTCGAATCGAGATCGAAGCCACGACGATCCTCAACGGCACGTCCGTCTGCGGTCTCTGGTTGTCGACGGATACTCGGGAAATCATTCTGCACGCATTCACGGACTCAGCGCTCCATAGGCAGCAGTTCATCCTTCATGAACTTGGACATATGATCCTGCGCCACGATGAGTTGGGGATCTCCTCCGAATATGCGGGCAGTCTTTTCCCAAATCTTGACGGAGAGATGGTGTCAAGAGCTCTGGCACGGAGTAGCTTCGTCGACGATCTGGAGGCTGCAGCTGAGACTCTCGCTGATCTTCTTGCCGGCGCTATCCGCGACAGCACTATGGAGCCAAGATCATTTGAACAGGTCTTCGGGTGATCCAGGCAGTCGCCGCCGCTGTCATCTGGTGCCTCGTTCTGTGCCTGCTGCCCGGCGCCCGCGCCAGAAAAGACCACAGCATCCTAGTTGCCGCCGTGGCGATCGCCATCGCGCTTTCCTTGAATGTCGACCCGATCTATATCACGGGTGATCGAGCCCTCGGTGGCCGCAACCTCCTAGATCTGTTCGCGAACATCTTGATGGTCGTTGGAATCTACTTCCTTTCCCAGGCCATCCTCCGGGCTGCAGAGCTCAACGATGCACCTGTTGGTAAGGATCGTCTTGGCCTTATGGTTTTGGGTCTAGTCTCCGCCGGGCTCGTCCTTGCATTCCTCCGCATCGAAGCACCCGTGTCCTCAACGAGATTCATGTTGGATTACGGGGACCAGCCTGCTGCCGCCCTCTATTCCACCATCCAGTTTGTTTACATCGGGGTGGTCATCGGCGTCACCGGATACGTGTGCTTTAGATTCCGACGGCGGATGGCCGCCTCCTACTTTCGCGTCGCCTTCACCCTCATCGGCATCGGCTGCTTCCTGGCTCTCGTCGTAGTGTTCTCAGTCTTGGGAATGGACCTAGCCCATCTTCTCGGTGACCAGTCGACCATGCAGCAGTTGGCGGCTATCTACGACTCCAGTTTTGTCGGGGCGATGTTGTTCCTGTGTGCTGGCCTGGCCCTGCCACCAGTAGCGCGCCGCATCGTTCAACGAACGCAACAGAGGACTCAAGCTGGCTTACTGAAAAACCTCACATCCACTTGGGAAAAAGCGACCGCTACCCGCAAGGATGGTCGCCTGGCGACGCCCGCTGGAGTCATCGAGCGGGGAGACCCAGAGACGCGGAGGCTTCATCGGATGCTCGTCGAGATCGAGGATGCTCTCCTGATGGATCCCGCTGCTGCTAAGTTGCTGGATGAAGCTGATTTTCAAACATTGACTCGAACAGAGACCTACCTCGCTTCCCATAGGGACACGCAGGGTGTTCGATTGGGCACGACGCGATGGGGGAGGGGGAAGAACCCAAGTGGCAGATGATGCCGTAGAACACTCGGACTCGCCGCAGGCCAGGCTCGCTCGCAAGATCAATCTCCTGCTGGATTTGTATGAGTCCCGAGGAACAGGGCCCTTGTCTTTCAGGGAAGTCAGCGAAGCAATGACTGAACATGGCACGCCGTTGTCGCGGTCAAGGTGGGCCTACATGCGCAGCGGTGATAGCTCCCTCGCTATGGACCAGGATCTGCTGCAGAACCTCGCGACATTCTTCGGCGTGGATCGCCGTTACCTTCTGGATGACTCAACAGAGATACCCGAACTAGTGGAAGCCCAGCTCAACCTCCTTAGGTCGATGCGAGAGGCTCGCGTCAAAAATTTCGCAGCAAGGCAATTGCAGGAGTTGTCTCCCGAAACTCTGGCGCGACTTAGGGAGGTCATTGACAAGCACGTCAGGAGCGAAGATGAAGGCTCCTAAAGTGCTGGCCCCGCTAGCCGTCGCAGCTGTATGCGCATCCTCAATAACGTTCCTCGGTGCCGCCTATTTTGCGCGCCGGGTGGTGGTGCCGAGTACTACGCGACGGGAGGATCTTTCCATCAGGCAAGTCTTCTCCGGCGAGGATGGAACACTGAGGATTGAACTGCCAGCGACCCCATTGACAAGGGCGCCGGGCCGATACAGTTTGTGGTTCGGCAACGGGAAGGGCCACGCCTGCATCGGTCCTGTCGTAGATGAAGAGACGGATAAGGGAACAGTGACTCGTCTTGTGGAGCGAGTCGACTCCGGTGACTTACACGCTGCTACCGCCGGCATCTGGAGCGGGTACGCGTACTCCAAACCAGAGCAACTGGGCCTGCCTTTTCAGAACGTGGAGATTCAGGTCGACGGCGGTATGGCGCCTGCATGGAAATTCGCGCCAACGGCGGCCGGTCCGGCGTCTTCGACATGGGCCATCCACGCGCATGGAATGGGTGGAAAACGAGCCGGCGCCCTTCGCGGTGTTCCTGTTGCGACAAGACTCGGAATTACATCCCTGGTCGTGTCATTCCGGAACGACGGCGAAGCGCCGCCGTCGAACGATTCCCGGTACTCATTGGGCCAGAATGAGTGGTTGGATGTCGAAGCAGCCATTAGGTACGCCGTGGACCGTGGCGCCGAGCGGCTCGTATTGTTTGGATGGTCTCTGGGCGGTTCCATGGCTCTGCGTGCGGCAAATCTCTCAGCCCATTCTAATCGGATCATCGGCCTGGTGCTCGTGGCTCCCGTCCTGGATTGGGCCGAGACTCTGACGTCTAACGGGAGTGCCAGTGGATTGCCTAAGGCTATCGCCAGGGCTGGGCTGAGTTTGTTGGGTTCGAATGCGGGCCGCTGGGTCACGGGTCTCAAGCAATCCATTGACCTCTCCGCGCTGGACTGGTTAACCCGCGCTGGTGACCTAAAGACACCGACGCTCATATTGCACGGGGTCGATGACAAATCGACGCCGGTCGCAGTCTCTGAACGATTCGCCGAACTACGACCAGACCTCGTTCAGTTGGTTCGCTTCGATGTTCCGGGGCATTCACTCGAGTGGAACGCCGATACCGTGAAGTGGGAGTCGTCCGTTACGCAGTTCCTGAGGTCGCTGCCCGCTGACTGAAACGTGGCCGCAAGGTCCGCAAGCTCCCTTTCGACAATATCCGGCCGCGCCTTGTACGTTCCCGAACCGAGGATGACTACGCCTGCCTCGCATAGAAGACTGAGGTGTTTGCGGACAGAGGAAGCAGAAATGGTGAGGGCTGCAGCGACCTCACGGCAGGTCGCCGGGCCGTGGGTGATCAAATAGCGAATAAGGCGGCTTCGCGTCCGGTTCATCAAGATGTTCGCCATGGAGACCACCAGGTGACGAGGGAATTCCTGTACCCCGCTGTAGACGGGTCTACAGCAGAACGATACGCTCATCCACATACGGATGGAAGGACGAAGCCCCGCTTATTGCATGTGGACTTGGCCAAGGCAATACTGGGCAACAATTAGTGACTCGCTGACGATAGTCAGGTCTGGTTTGGGAGGTGAATCGTGTCCGGAGACGAAGAAGGTCTCAAAGGCGCGGAACTCTCTCCCCAAGCCGAACTTGCACGGCGCCTAAACCTGCTGCTCGACGTCGTCGTTGCAGAGCGAGGACAACCCGTCACGTTCCGCGAAGTCCAGCAGAAGCTGGCGGAGAAGGGCATCAAGCTTTCCAGAGCCCGCTGGTTCTACATGAAAGACGGCACAGGCAGGCTGGTGAGCGACCCCGCGCTGCTAGGCGCCCTGTGCGACATCTTTAATGTGGATCCAAATTACCTGATGGGCAGCGACGCCTCAGATCTTCCCGAGCGCATTGATTCCCAGCTTGAGTTTGTGAAATCTCTCCGCGCTGCGAGGGTGAAGACGTTCGCGGCGCGGACCCTTGGTGACGTGTCGCCCGAGACGCTTCGGGCGATCACAGAGTACTTGAATAAGGACATTGGCCGTCGGCCGGAAGGGGAGAGGGCCGAGGCCAGTCCGCAGTTGGACGCGGATGAGGCGCCGGAGCGCGCGGACTAAACGTCCGACTCATCTTTCCAAAGCACTGAGGTTACTTTTCCAGCAAGTACTTAAGGTGAGCGTCGAGCAGTTCCTTGATCCGGACAGGGTTCGCGGAATACCTCGGTGACCGTCCGTGTCTACGTCCAGGCTCGACGTCGACCATCACCACGCCTGCCTCTTCGAGCGCCGCCAGATGCTTGGCCACGCTGGGATCGCCCGCGCTGACAGCAGCGACGATGTCTCCGCGCGTCGCGGGCCCAGTGGCCGTGAGGAATCGAAGAATCTCGTTTCGCGCCCGGTTGCCGAAGGTTGCGACGGCAGCCTCGACGTCGGCCGACCAGGCGGCGTCGTGAGGCTGCGTAATTCTCGGCATAAGGTCATTCTTCCCGAAGGCAGCGCAAAAAGTAAGAACAGCACTCTTGACGATACTTTAGTTATCTTCGACAATAATTCCTATAGCTTCTTCTGATCGTTGTTGGATCTCCGCATCCACTAACTGGGGTGGCCGTTTGCGCAACTCTGCGAACTACTCGATCTGAACAGTCAAAGCGGTGAAGCCATGGAAATTGAAGCCAAGGCATATCAATCTACAAAGGGACCAGAGACGGTCGCTGACGTGGATGTCTCATTGCGAAGCGCACCTCCGCCGGGAGAACCCGTCATCCAGATCGACCGGATCATGGTCGCGGTTGATGGGGTGCACCGTTACGTCGTTTCCCGGCTCGCGCGGATTGGGCGAGCCTGCGACGTGGACGACGTCATGCAGGATATCCGAGTCGCCGTGTGGGACGGGGTTGCGCGGGGACGCTACCGGGAGCTGCCCGGCATCCCGTTTGAGGCGTGGGTTCAAGGTATCTGCAACAAGATCTGCGCTGCCCATATCCGGCGCGAGCTTAGCCATCAAACGTTGCCCTTGCTTGTTGACTTCACGACGACGGAAAGCTCACCGGAGGTTCTTGCTGTCATCCATGCTGGGGCGTCAGGAAACGACGTCGAGAACTATGTTGATCAGGCTTGGGCACACGCCATGCTGGGCCTGGTCCAGCGCAGCGTCAGTGAGGAAACCTGGAGGCTTGCCGTATCCAGCCTCACGGGGCCGAGGCATTACGGACCACCGTCTCCCAAAGACCGGCGTCGGTGGCATGCCGTAACCGTCGTTCGGCAGACGGCCAAAACGATCAACACGGCACTGAACTGCCACCCCGAGCCCGGGTTAGACATCGACGATCTCTGCCGGTGCGCTGCGAACTGCCTTCCCACAAACGTTCTTCGGAGCGTCGCGGAGACTATTGTCCGTCCCGGACTGCGGGGACTGGATAGGTCCGTCCAGATGGCTGCTCTGGCCTGTGAGCTCGGTGTCACCGAAAGGTACATTGCGGTCAACATCGGATTTGCCCGGCAGTTGTACCAGGCAGCATGGCGCGTGCTTCAGCATGAAGTGCATGGACCGGCTCTGTAGGTCTTGGGTTTCGGACATCGGTTTGGACGATGAATTGGTTCCGTAGAGTTGACCGCCGGGAGTGGCTGGCGGCAGGACTGGTTGCCCTGCTCATGATTAGTGCAGTCTTCCTACTTTGGCCTGCCGATAGCCCCCGCGGACAAGTCCCGCCGACATCGTCCGCAACCGCGCCGTCAACGGCGAAGCCATCAGGCACTGCCACTGCACCAGGCAGTACGTCCGGTGTTCCTGACGAGCCGGTCGTTACGGCGGAGGCAACGCCGGATGATTTGCCGCGTACCCGCGATTACCGGGCGCTCGCTGTAGCGGCAGCAAAGGGAATCTATAGCTGGGACAGCCGTTCGTCGTCGTACTCGGATGTATATGCCAAGGTGCGGTCGTGGTGGGAGTTGCTGCCTGATGGGTCGAATCCCTTATCTGTGTTGGTTCGAGAGTTTGAAGGGACTGGCGTGACCGCGGGGACGTTCACCAGCCTGGCAGAACAGTCGGCTCGCCGAAGCGGCACCGCTGAGTCCCTACGCTGCGATCTCGAGTTGGCCAAGGTTCAGGAGTATCCGGCCCCGTGGGAGGGCCTTCACGTATGCACGGTGACGGTGCAAGTTGTGGACGAGTCCAGTAACGGCAGAAGTGCCTATGCGGCACCTGTCACGGTGTTGGTCAATTGTCCTCCTGCCACCACCGCTCCAACTGGGCGCTGCGCCATGGTTGCTTTCTACGCGACAGCAGAGAGAATCGTCTACTAGTGGCTGGGCTGGTTGCCGTTGCAGGCCTCATGCGGCGCCGGGCATTGGTGAAGGTCGTATCGGCGGCCGCTTCCCTCGCTCTGCTTGTTGGCGCCATGGCATTTGCCGGAGGCGTGGCGGCGCTAACTGGTGTGGCGCGGCAATCTGCAGTTGCCTGTACACCAGCGGGATCAGGGATAGCCACTGACCCTAACGTCACTGGTGCCGGCTTGGAAGTTCGGAACGCTGGGCGCTTGCTCTACGGGCTGACGCCTCGGCAGGAGAGCGTTGCACGGACATACATCGCGGTAGGTAAGCAGCTTGGAATACCGCGCTCCGGGCAGATCATCGCCATCATGATGGCGCTGCAAGAGTCTAGCCTGCGCATGCTCGCGAACCCCAGCGTGCCGGCTTCCTTACATCTCCCCAATGACGGTGTTGGGCGGGACCACGACTCGATCGGTTCAGCCCAACAGCGTCCGGCGGCGGGCTGGGGGACAGTTGCGCAGCTTATGGACCCCTCCTATAACGCGCGCGCGTTCTATGGCGGGCCGTCGGGACCGAACCGCGGCAGTCCTCGAGGGCTCCTGGACATTCCCGGTTGGCAGGGAATGGACAAAGGTTTGGCGGCTCAAGCAGTCCAGGTGTCTGCTTTTCCCGAACTGTATGCGCGTTGGGAGCCGGCGGCCACGGCAATCGTTGCTGCGCTTGAGGGTGGCACTGCTCCTGCCTCCTGTGCAGATTCGTCGCCAGCGCCGCGGCCCGGAGCATCTTCCCGTAACTTGAGCCAGTTGCG
This sequence comes from Pseudarthrobacter sp. GA104, assembly GCF_009741265.1. GTDB lineage: Bacteria > Actinomycetota > Actinomycetes > Actinomycetales > Micrococcaceae > Arthrobacter. The sequence continues at coordinate 328,725 of NZ_WOWL01000001.1, read as the reverse complement.
TCAGGACATTCTGAAGTTCACCAAAGAAGGTTTGGGCGGAAGATATGTGTGGGGAGGGACTGCCTTCAAAGCCTGGGATTGCTCCGGCTATGTGCAGTGGATCTACAGGCAAGCCGGAATCGAGCTGCCCCGAGTAGAACAATGGCGCGTTGGTGTCCGAACAGAGGATCCACAACCAGGAGACCTAGTGGTTCAAAATCCGCAGGGACCCGACAACTGGGGCCACGTCGGTATCTACGCGGGTGACGGCATGATGTGGAGTGCCCTCAACCCGGCGGTAGGGACATTGCTGCATCCCGTGAGCTGGAATCCTGGTGCGGCCTACTTTGACCTGTTAGGTCACTGAGGAACTTTCTGCGATTGGCGAGACGCGGACGGTACCCGACCCACTGGTCGTGCTTTACACGCCCGCCGGGTAGGCGTTCGGTTCACGCGCTCATCGCCGAATCCCGGCTAGATTTCAACGCATAAGAGCTTGGGGAAGCTGCCGGTTTCGCTGTCTCGATTGACCTTTAGTGCCCTCGATACAGACCCCTAGAGATTCACCCCTACTGACTGCGACGATTGTCTGCCATCTTGGGCAATTGAGGGCTTGGAGGCTACCAGAAAACCCTTTTGCCGAGGTGCGACACGCCGTTTTTTCCACGACACGCTGAGCGTTAAATGTGGCTAAGTACTCCACAGGATGTGGATTTCGCCCTCAGGATCGCGGTTTTCCGGGCATTCTAAGGGCACCTGCCTGTGGATTAAAGGTGCATTAAATGACATCCTTGTAATACATCATCTTGGGGTTCCTAAGAGGCGTCAGCCCTAGATGTAGTATCTAGGTACGGGTTCATCCAGATGGTGGATCACGCAACGAAGCGCACGTTCGGCTGGTACCCAAACATGCGCTTCATTTACAACCAAATAGGGACTACGCCACGCAGCCAAAGAGGGTGCGCAACGGCCCAAGATATTGTGTTTTGTCGTTTTCGTTCGAACTAGGAACGTCAGAACAGACTACGAGCGGTTAGAACATTCGTCAATCTTGACAACGTTTCGTGTCTTGTGCCCGGTGATCCCGGAAAGGAGTAGCCACAAATGGCTACACGTGTAGTACGGATCCGCATTAAGCGGACCATCCGTATCCGCCCGACCCAGCGCTAAGGCGCTGAGTTGGAGGCCCCGGGCCCGGTGCTGGGATCGCTCGAATCAAAGCGCCGGTCCCACCTTTTCAAATGGATCGACCTGAAGGAACAGGATTATGGCTAAGAACAGCCGCCAAACCAGCAGCAAAGCTGCAACCGCCGCAAGCAAAGTCTTGCGCAACCCTAGCTCCACCAAAGCCGAGAAGACCGCCGCAGCCAGTGCCCTTTCCCAGAAGGGCAAGGGCAAGTGAAGGCAGAGCAGAGCTCCACTGATGAAGAAGAACACTTCTTCTGGGGCTCACCCAAGTACCCGCGTCCCTTTGTCCGGTCACGTACCGAGCACGGCGAGACGCTGCTGAGCTAACGCTCATCTATACGAGAACCCCGTCAGCCCCGTTGCTGGCGGGGTTCTCGTTAGGCAGGCAAAACCGATGTCGCGACGAAGGCTCTCTGCCGATGATTATGCAATGCGATCATGTCGCTCCGTCCCTGCCACCTCCATGAACCCGTGAGCTCATCTGCTCACTCCATGGAACACAACGGACGGAGCACCAATGTTTTTCGCAGCGGTGGACCCGGGGATCACCCCGAACGCGAGCTTTCCCTTCCTGGAATCGCTCAAACAGATCGGCGGCGGCATCCTCGTCGGCGCCTTCATCATCATTGCTATCGTGGCTATCATCGGTGCCGCGATGCTGCTGGCCGGCAAACTTAGCCAGTCGTCACGCCTTGCTTCCGGCGGTGGCGTGATCCTCCTCTGGACAGGGCCCGTAGCTGCCATTCTCGGCGGCATAAACGGCTACATCCTCTGGTCACAGACCGCCTTCCCGCTTGGGTTCTAACTCATGCCTGTTGAGTGCGACCTCAATGGATGGTGGCCGCCCGGCTGCGGTTTGGTCTCACAGGCCAACGACAACGCCCTGGGCGCAGTCACGTCCCTCTTCGCAAACATCCTCCAAAACATGGCGTCCTGGCTTTGGGCCTTCATCACTGGCGCCTTCACCGTGTCGGACGTGGACGACTCCCAATGGCTCTCCATCGAGGGGCTGACGAGCTGGTGGGTGGTCGTCATGATGACGCCGCTCGTCGTCGTGATGATCCTCCAGGTCCTGTCGGGTCTGCTCAGTCAGCAGCCGAGACGCATCGGCCGCGCGATGCTTGGTGGCGCTGCCGCCATTCCACTGGTCGGGGCTGCCGTGTATCTCGTCCGGCAACTGACGCGGGCGAGTGATTTAGCCTCAGCCGCGCTGCTCGAATCGATTGGTTCGGACCCATACCTCGTGTTCATGAGGCTTTTCGGATTTGAACGGGCACCAGAAGGAAGTGGTCGGGAATGGAACTTGGTCTCGCTGGCACCTGGGACGACAGGGGGCCCAGCCGGTGCCGTCGTCGTTACAGTGATGGCAGTTATTGTCGTGTGGATCCTTGCCTTCATCTTGATGTGCTCGATGATCTTCCGCTCCTTTGCACTCGTAGTCCTGGCCGCTGTCGCTCCGGTTGCCTTGATGCTGCTGCCCTGGGAAAAGACAAAGTCCTGGGCTCGCCGCTGGTGCGAGGTGGTCATTGCCCTGGTGTTGGCAAAACCCTTAGCCGCAACTGTTTTGGCCGTTGCAGTGAAGCTCTTTGCGGAGTCAAAGTCCTTTGCGGGTTTGGCTGCCGGAACGGTGGGCATGGCGCTTGCCTGCGGCGCACCGTTGATGGCTCTGCGCTTGGTTAGCTTCGCAGGTGGGGAACTTGCGGCAGCGGCCCAAACGGCGGGTGGCGGCCACGTCCTGTCCCGGAGCAGCAGCGTGGCAGCTAGCCAGATCAGTCGGCAGACGGGTGGTCGCCTAACGCTTGCGGGCTTGGTGAGTCGGTCGGCCATGACCCGGCCCATCAGCTCAAGCCGCAGCCTCTTCCCGACACAAGTGTTGGCACCCACTGTCCGGTCCGGGATGCCGTCGCCTCAGGGTGGCGGCGGCCAGTTGGCCTTGAGAACCGCGCCCTCCAACGGAGGCCCGAACACCCTTCACCCACCGGGGTCGCAGCAGGGCTTAGCGCGCATAGACCCTCGCGAAAACAGCGGTACCGCCCCGGCATCCGCGCGGCAGGCCCCACTCGGAGAGGCCGAACCGCGAGCGCATCCCAACGCAAGCCCACCGGCCCCTTCGAGGGTGCGGCCTCCGAAACCCCATCCACCAAGAATCGACCCTCCGAACGGAGGTGCCCCACATGTCTGACGATGCCCGTGCCCTCGAGGCCGTCAAATTCCCCAGATACGAGCGCCGCGGGTTCTTCCTTGGCCTTAAGTGGTACCAGTTGTTGATAGTCGCAGGGGGCGGCGTGGTTGCCATAGTGGCTTCTGCCAGCAGTGGGCCGGTTGGCCTTTTTTCCTCCGGACCCCTCTGGCTTGGGCTTATGCTGCTCGGGCTCCTCCAGTATTCCCGCATTCCTTATCCCGTATGGGCGAAACAGCTCGCTGTGTTCTTCTACCGGGCAGCGGCAGGACAAACACGGTTCCTTGCAAAACCCGCGGTCCCGCAATTGGCTGGTCGGCTCGCCCTCCCGGGCGGTCTCGGCAACCTGGAGATCCGAACAACGGCCAGCGGTGAATGCTTCATGGTCGACCGCCACGGCAGGGAGGCAATCGCGGTGCTGCGGTGCAGCACGAGGTCTTTTGCACTCTTGGACGCAGACGACAAAGCCTGGGCGGTCCAGGCCTGGTCGCGTGTGCAAGCGGGCATGGCCCAGCGGCCAAGCGTGGCCCGGATCGCGGTCCAGGATTACACCGTGCCCTATCCGTCGTCGGCGCTCTGGGAGTTCTATAAGGACAACGCCATCACGGCCCAAACCGGAGAGAAGATCGCGTGGGGACAACGCGCCTATGAGGACTTGCTCGGTGCAGCCGAATCAACCATGAGCCATGAACTCCTCGTGGCGGTCGTCCTGGATACCAGCAAGGCTCGACGGCGGATCAAGGAGTCGGGCGGGGGACTGGTAGGCCTGGAACGCGTCCTGCGGCTGGAAGTCGAGGCAATGAAAACGTCGCTCGGTACCCACAGCGTGAAGGTAGAGGAGTGGATTGGGGAACCGGGATTGTTAGGGATCATTCGTGGTGCATTCGATCCCGCTGCTTTACCGGCTACCAAAGGGTCGGTGGCGACAGCCCCGCCGTCGGACGAGGGGGCAAAAGAGGAGATGGATACCCTCCACCGCCATGGCCCGATGGCCGTTGAGGAACACTGGACCTACCTGCGGACCGACACCGGGTTCCACCAGACTTTCTGGATTGCTGAATGGCCGCGCCAGAAAGTGTTTCCGGGCTTCCTGCACCCGCTGATCTACGTGGGCGAATTCCGCCACACGTTTACGGAAGTCATCCGGGCGGTTCCTACTGCTGAAGCCCTTCGTGACATCCGTTCCGCGCAGGAGGCGCATGAGACCCGCCGCCGCATCAATGCCCGCTTTGACAGGCCGCTTACCCGTGAGCAAAAGGCCGAGGAAGAAGAAGTAATCCAGAGGGAGGAAGAGATCGTCACCGGCCATGGTGACGTCCGCCCGGCTGCCTACATCACCGTCACGGCGACCACGTTGGAGGACTTGGCAAGGCATCGCCAGGAACTTGAGTCCGCTGCGGCCGGGGCATTCGTTGAGCTTCGGCTTCTCTACGGACAGCAATGGGCCGCGTTTGTTGCCGGCGGTCTGCCGCTTGGAAGGGGACTGCGTTGAAGCGAGCATCCACTAGCTTCGAGTACCTGCCGTCGGGAAAGAAAGGGACGGAACGGAAAGCACGACGGCGGATCTCGCCTTCCGGGGCAGTGCCGGCGAGCACCGCGGCAGAGGATAGGCTGCAGGAATTCAGTGCCTTTCGCCTCGCGGGTGACTGGGGGAGTAATGATCCGAACTCCCTGCGGGGTCCGCATCGGTTGCGGCCCGCGCCCCACCGCGCATCGACCATGACGTTTGCCGCCGCCTACCCGTTCCTTACAGAGTCGGGGCTGGGGCACGAGGGAACCTACATCGGCACCGACGTTTTCGGATCTGGAGCCTTCTCCTACGATCCATGGATCCTGTACGACAAGGGGATCATCAGTGGCCCGTCCATTGTCGTGATCGGGACGGTCGGCACCGGCAAGTCGATGTGCGGCAAGTCGCTGGTGACGCGGTCAATCACACTGGGCCGAAAGGCCGCCGTCGCGTCTGATCCCAAGGGCGAGTGGGTTGCTGTAGCGGAGGCTGTCGGCGGCAAGGTCATCTCCATTGGCCCTGGCCGTCCTGCGAGGGTGAATCCCCTCGACGCCGGTCCCCGCTCCACTGCCCTTACCGAGGCTCAGTGGCAAGCGGTGGTGAGGCAACGCCGTCGGTATCTCCTGGGGGCCTTGGTTTCACTCATGCGGCAGGGGACGCCCCTTAGGCCCGTGGAGCACACAGCCTTGGACATAGCCCTCATGGAAACCATGGCCGAGAATTCGAACCCGACCCTGCCCATGGTGCTGGACCACCTCCTCAAACCGTCGAAGGAGATGACCGCCCTGGTTGGAACTGACGGAGCAACCGCCGTCAGCCATTCCCTGCGACGTACTGTGTCCGGTGATCTCGAGGGCATGTTCGATGCGCCATCCACGGTGGCCTTCGACGCTGATGCCCCGATGATGGTGATGGATACCTCAGCGCTGATCGGAGCGTCGGAGCAGGCCCTTTCGTTGGCCGCCGCCTGCGGTGCCACGTGGTTGGAAGCCGCCATCACCAATCCCGACGGCGGGAAGCGGCTGGTGGTGTACGACGAGGGGTGGCGGATGCTCGCAGATCCCTACATGTTGGCAAAGATGAGCGAACAGTGGCGGCTCGCCAGAACGTACGGGATCGCGAACCTGCTCATCATGCACAAGGTCGCCGACCTCAACGAGATCGGTGACAGCACCAGCGGACACCGGCAGAAAGCGCTGGGCCTGCTGACTGAGGCTGACACCAGGGTCATCTACCGGCAGAAGCACGACGCGATGCGCCTGACCAAGGAAGCGCTCGGCCTGACCGAAGCGGAGTGCGAGCATGTGGAGAACCTTCCGAAGGGCGTCGGGCTCTGGAAAGTGGGCAACCGCTCCTTCATCGTTGCCAATCGCGTGACCACTGACGAGCTTGCTGTTTTCGGGACAGACGACAGGATGCTGTGAGACGGCCAGTGAGCTCGCGCGCGGCAAACGAGAATCCATTGGTCACCGTCGGCCTTGTCGGCGCGGCGGCGTATGTATGTCTCTGCGCAATAGTGCAGGCTGCAGCGCACGTGGCCGGCTCTTGGCAGTGCGGCGCCATGCCGCCGTCGCCCTTTAACCCTGCCGCCGCCGTCGGACTTGTCGCCAACAGGATGGAATGGATCGTTGTTCGCCGGGCTGACTGTGTGCTTGGCACAGACAGCATCTGGTGGGTCCTAGGCCCGACTCTACTTCTGGTGGGTGCGCTCGCCGTCGGCGCGTTGGTCCTGTGGCGGCGTTGGAAGCAATCGGGCGGCTGGCTGCGCCAAGACATCCTGAACCGCGACGGCGTTGCCCGCCGGGCGGAGATTCTTCACGATTTTGGGGCGAGGGCCGTGCGGAAAAGAGGAAAGTTCACGCGTCCAGGACTCGCGAATCCTTCAGTGCAGGACGTGTCATGGACGCTGGGCCGCTCCCGCGGTGTCACCGTCCATGTCTCCACGGAAGAGTCGATGGTGATTCAAGGTGCTCCGCGATCCGGCAAGGGGCTTTATGTCGTCATCAACGCGATCCTTGACGCACCGGGGGCAGTCGTCACGACATCCACGCGTGCGGACAACCTGGTGGTGACGATGAAGGCGCGGGCTTCCGGTGGGCGACCCGTGACCGTCTTTGACCCACAGGGTATGTCGGGGATCCCGTCTTCGCTTCGCTGGTCACCCGTACGTGGGTGCGAGGACCCTGATATTGCTACCCGGCGGGCGTTGGTTATTACCGCGGACACCGAGATGAAAGGGGAGAACGCAGCGTGGCAGAAGCGCTCGCTGATAGTTCTTCAATGCCTGCTGCATGCAGCGGCGCTGTGCGGCGAGGGAGTGGCGGCATTCCGGCGCTGGTCATCCAGCCCGGTACTGGCGCGGGAGGCGCTCGAGGTTCTGGGCAGCCCTGGGGCGGCGCTGGGTTGGCAGGCAGACCTAATGGGGATCCTGGAGGACGATCCGCGGAATACTTCTAACTCGTGGATCGGCGTTTCGGCGGCGGTGGCGCCTCTCTCATCGCCCAAGGTGCTGGCCGCGCTGAATCCCCAGGACGCATCCGAAGAGTTCGATCCGAAAGCCTTCATCCGGGAACGGGGGACTCTGTATCTCATCGGCACTCGGGCGGGGGCAGCTGCTGCCGGGCCTTATCTATCGGCCCTGATCGATGACATCGACAATGCAGCCCGTGAGATGGCCTTTGTGTCACCAGGCGGGCGGCTTGAGCCACCGCTTTCCCTAGTACTGGACGAGATTGCGAACCTCGCCCCCTGGCCCGGGCTGCCTGTGGCGCTGTCCGACGGCGGCGGTATCGGGATCTCAACGCTCGTCGTTTTGCAGTCGTTGTCCCAGGCCCGTTCGGGCTGGTCCATCGATGAGGCATCGACCATCTGGGACTCGGCGATCATCAAAGTGATCTTTGGAGGCGGATCTGACGAACGGGACCTGCGTTCGCTCGCCGGGTTGCTGGGAGAGAGGAGCCTCACCCTCACCACGCGGTCCTGGTCTTCCGCTGGCCGGCAGGACGGGGAGCAGATACGGGAAAGTCCTGTAATTGCTCTGGACGAGATTCGACGCCTGCCCGCTGGCACCGCGCTGATGCTTGGGCGGCGGACTCGACCGATCCTGCTCGACCTACTCGAGTGGCACAAGCGTAAGGACGCAGGGGAGCTGCGCCGCTTGAAGGCGGAGATGGAGCGCATCTTGGCCGACGGGCACAGAGAGCGTCAGCAAAAGACCGAAGGGGAGCCGGATGCGCAGCAATGACGAGACCGAGGAGTTCGATGTCCCGTCTGCTGGCTCTTTCGGGGACGACGAAATCACCGCGCAGCTGTTTCGATCCGCTTTTGGTGCTTCAGCGGCTTCCAAGAGCGTGACCCGCCGTTGGCGGGAAATGACTCCGGAGCAGTCCCAGGAAGTCTGGGGTGCCCTTTTCTCATGGGTGCGATGGCTTGTCGCGACCTATCAGCTGACGATGTCGGTCATTCCTGACTGCTGGTGGCGTCACCCCGAGATTGTGGCTGAGTTGTATGCGCTTCACCGCGCCGAGCTTGCCTCCTTCACTCAAGATGACCCGGGCTTCGGCCCGCTTGCCTTTCACGAAAGGCTCCCGCACGCCGTCGAACGCTTGCGGATGCACACCAGGACTGCCGGGTGTGTGGGCCTGCAGGCACACAAGGAGCCTGCGCCTCGCATCCTGTCTGGCGATGACCCGGACTTTGTTGAGTGGCGGAAGGCTGCTCATCAACTGGTTGCTGACTTCTGAGTCATGTTGCTCTTGAGGTGCTTAACCATGAACGGGTGTCTGCGCAGCAATGCTGCGGTCCAAGAAGCATGAAGGGTGGCTGTCGTGGCCGCTACACCTGAAGTTCAATCTAGCAGTTTGCCCGACCAGAGCTCTCCGGAAGCGAGCGTCGGCGCTCGCCGTATGGCGCCCGAGGAGCGAATCGCCTCATTGATGGATGGCCTGCACTCGATTCTGGAGGAGGCGGTCGAGTCACCTTCACATTGGCAGGTTCTGCTGGATGCCTCAGCCAATTTGTGGCGGTACTCAGGTGGCAACGTCGCCTTGCTCATGATGCAGATGGCGCAGCGGGGTACGGACGAGCCGACGCTCGTCGCGGGGTACAAGGAATGGGAACGGCACGGCCGCACTGTCCTTCGTGGCGAGCAGGCCCTGTGGGTTATTGCTCCTCGGACTGCCCGTGTGCAGCAGATGCTGCTGCCCGATGGTACGCGCCAGCGCATTCCCCTGGGCGACAAACTTCCCAAGGGTGCTATCGACGAGGGGAAGAAGACCCTCATCACGGGTTGGCGCGGGCAGGCAGTCTTCGACGTTTCGCAGACCCAGGGGGCTCCGCTGCTGGTTCCCAGGCCGAGTGATGCCCCGACCTTCGACGCGCCGGACCTATGGGAGTCGCTGGCCCGGGTTGCCCGCACGCACGGCTTCTCGATCCAGGTCACCGATGCGCAGTTCGGCCTGACGAGTGGTTTCACCGACTTCGCGCAGCGCCAGGTTCAAGTGGGTGGCTGGCTGAATCCGGAGGAGCGGGTCGCCGTCCTGGCGCATGAGCTCGGCCATGTTTTGCTACACGGGCCGGATGACAAGGTGGGAAAGCTTTACGGGAGCAGCGTGGACCACCGAGGCCTTGCCGAGGTCGAGGCCGAGTCTGTGGCGTACACGATCCTCAAGGCTCATGGAATTGACCGGGGTCCGCAGTCTGCAAGTTACCTATCAGGCTGGGCTGATGCAGTGATTGAGGCGGAGCATTCAGCCGCTGTGCGCAGCTCTTCTCCGAAGCAACCCGCCTCGCGGGTGGATATTGCGAAGTCAGTCTTAGGCCGCGTCACGGCGGCAAGCAAGAACATCCTCGAATCCACCAATCCTCCGGGTTTTGGCGGGAAGGTTCCCACTGCTGAAGTCTCGCCCCAGGTGCAAGGCAAGGATTCGTACGTACGCCTGCAGCAGCCCGGCGGACCATCCCGAGGGTTGGAGATTTCCGGCCCGTAGGGCGGCCGCGAAGTGTTGGACGGGAGAAACCCGTCTGCGAAAGAAAGGGCAGAAGATATGAGTACCAAGATTCCGGTCAACATTGCCGGAAACCTCGTCGCGGACCCTGAGCTTACCTACGGTGAGTCCGGAGTAGCGCACGCCAAACTGCGGGTTGCTGTGAACCAGCGGATTCAGGGAGCCGACGGGTCCTGGCAGGACGGAGAGCCTGTCTTCCACAACGTCTCGGCGTTCCGCGCGCTCGCAGAGAATGCTTCGAACTCCTTGAAGAAGGGTGACCCCGTTACGGTGTCGGGTGAACTCGAGTTCCGTGCCTTCGAAAAGGACGGCGAGCGGCGGGAAGCCCGCCGGATTGTTGCTGAGACGATCGGTCCTGACCTTCGGTTCGGCACGGCCGCCTACCAGCGCTCACCGCGGGCGGTAGCCGGTCCGGACACTACTGCAGATGCGGGTCTTCAAGCGGCACCCGAAGCTGCCCAGCCTGCTTACAGCATCGCTACGAAAGGACCGGTGGCCGCGCCCCCTTTAAGCGGGCCGGCGCGAGCTGACATAAGCATGTAGCTGACTGCTGCTGGAAGTGGGTGGCCTGATCCTCATTTGGACCAGGCCATCACCTTGTCTACGCTCCGCTTGTACGCTCAGACCGGCCTTCGGCCGCCGCTCTAAGACAGCCGGCGGAATTGTCCAGGCTTCACCTGCACGAGGATCGGCAGCGCGAGCTGGACCGGTGCGGCGCCGACTTGCTTATCGAGAAGATCGTTGATCGACGTCTGTCCTCTCAGCTCCCCTGAGGGATCTCTCTCCATGCCAACGACCCTAGGCACGACCGCGAGCCTTGCGTTTCTTCGACACGCACAGCGCTACCCGATGATTACCTGAGCGTCGCCGGGATGGCTGCCGACTACAACGCACTACTGCCCTTCCATTCATCAGGCTTTACACGCCTGATGCTTGAGGAATGCGCCCAACCCATGTGGTACTTCCCGGAAGAGTCCAGCCACTCGATGAGGCCGTACTTGTGGGTCCACCCGACCGCTTTGCCGTAAATTCCGCTGACGTACACAAGCGGACGCCCATACTTCGGGAATTCTCGGATAGGTGCCGGGTCGTCTATCGGCCGGCTTGCTTCGGCGTCCATGCGAATCATCATTCGCTCGACATCTTGAGGGGAGCCGGACTTGATCATGAAGCAATTTTAGAACATACGTTCGAATGTTTGTATCGCCGGAGCGTCGTAACAGTAGATGCCGCTTAGGGGCTCCGGCCTTCGGCGGGTGCCCAAGCTAAGCAGTCGGCGGCTCGAATGAAGTACGTCTCTGGCCAGGGTGTGCTCGGCATTACTTGAGTGGGGTCGGGGGCGATGAGTAGGACGGATCCTGGCCATAGTGGTTCGGGTAGTGCTTCTATCCAGGCACGCTGAACGTGGTTGAAGCGGTTCCACATGATGGTGACCCACGCGCCGGTGGGTTGCACCGCGTCGACGCTGAGGAGGGTCACCTCGGTCGTGGTCCCGCTGGCGAGCTTAGCGCTGTCGAAGGATCGCCATCTGTTTGCCGCGTTGGCCCGCCAGGTCCGCCGTTGGGCAGATCTTTTCCCCCATAACAGCGCCAGCACTAGAACAGTTGCCAGCAACAAGCTGCCAACGATGACCTTCATGACGAGAGGAAGTCGCGTGGGAGCCAAGGCTACGAATGAGAGGGCACAGGCTATGAAGACAACCGCGCTGGCTATCACTAGTCCGGTTGTCGCTACCTTGGGTCTTACCGCCGGATTGACGACCATTCGCATTACCTCCCTACCAGATTAGAGCTGCCAGCCGGCACCTGTAAGGACGACTTGCTGAGTAAGGGCTGAATCCACAGGTGAGTCATCTAGTTGAGCGGTGCTACGGCGATGAGCATTGTTGATTGCTGCATTGATTTGTTCACGCTGGCCCCTTTGTTCCCATTCGTAATCCGCCGGAGACGGGCCCAGAGGGAGGGGAGAGTCCGGCAGTGCCCACCTGTCGCGAAAGACGGCAACGTCACGAACCAGCTGCCAGGTTTCGCCGCTGGCGCTATCTCCGACGGCTTCAAGCAAAGCACGTTTCCACGCAGGATCGGCTGTCAGCGCTGCCATGCTCACGGTCTCCGTCCTTTGGGATATACGTTCCCTGACCTGCTGAATCATCTCCGCTAGGTCAGGGCGCGGAATGGTGAGCTTTTCAACCAGAGGTTCCTCAACCGACGTCGTCCTTCCTTTCATGAACCGGCGTAAGCGCGTGCTGAGGACAGCGCAGCGATCATTGGCACTGCCAGTTTCTTGGCAGAACTGGCTCAGTATGCGCTCGCTACGCTGCCGGCTGACGGCTGTGGCTTTCCGCCATGCCGCGACAGCTGCACCCCACGACGGAGATTGTTCGAATTCCGGTGAGGCACCAGGGGCTTGTTCGTCCAACTGCTGCCTAAGATCCAGTCCTGCCGCGATCTGGGCGAGGTAGTCATACTCCGCGTAAAGCCGCTCAAGGCTGTCCGCCTTCCTAAGCTCCGCGTCACGAATCTCGTGGGCGGTCCGCTCAGCGCCTTCCGCAGCGAGTACCTCGCCGAGGATGCCCTGCCATGAGAGCTGCAGTGATGGATCGACTGCCGGATGGTCGGCGTCGTCACCTTCGCTGACGTAGGCAAAGTTGCCGGAGCGGCCACGGGTCATGCTCACATACAGCAGCTCGCGGGTGAGCCGGCCCTGAGTGACTACGGTGTGGCCGGTGTCCACCGTGATGCCTTGGGAGCGGTGGGCTGTTGTTGCATAGCCCAGCTCGACGGACGCCTCCAGATAGGCTCCGGGGAGTAGGACACTCGCGCCTGTGTCCCGCCGTCGTGCCAGCACCGAGCTGTCGCGACGACTGACCTGTTCGACGTCGAACAGGGTGCCGTTCCTCACGAAATTACCGTCACTGTCCACTAGCTTTCGGTTGTTTTCGCGGGCGATGACCGTGTCACCGGGTCCCGCCCATAGCCCATCACTGAGCAGCATCGTTTGCTCAGGATTCACCTCGCCCTGCGCCACCCGGTCCGCCTGGGCCCGTTCATTGAGCATGCCGACCGTTTCATTGTCGGCGGCAATGAGGATGGATGACTTGCCTGCCCGGGTATCTGCCTGCCAGGCGAGGTAGGCCTGGTCAGCCATATTCAGGTAGGTGCCGTGCCGGATCCTTCCATGGTGGGCGTAGTCGGAGATGGCTGAATAGTCACCCTTCCGGAGCTTGAGTGACGACGCACGCTCCCACTCCTCATGGAATCTCCAGATCGTGCTCAGCCGTGTTGCCTTCCCTTGCCGGTCTAGCCAGCCAAGTACGCCACCGGCGTCGATGGCGTCCAGCTGTCCCGGGTCGCCGACCAGGAGGATCTTCGCGCCGGCTTCCTGGGCTTGCTGTACGAGAGCTGCGAGTTGGAATGTCGAGACCATTGACGCTTCATCGACGATGACAAGTTGATTCGCATGGAAGCACCAGCGTTGCTGGGTGGCAGCGAGCCGAGCAGCCTCCTGCGCTAATGCGATGCTCCAGCGCTCGCCGACGTGCGCTTTGGCCAGTTGCGCCTGGACGCTGAAGAAGCGTCCGGCCCTTGAGCTTGCGCCTTGGCCGGCCGATTCATGCAGCCACTTGGTGACGTTCTCGGTTGCCATAGCGAGTTCGCGGCCCAGCACTTCGGCGCTGGCAGCTGCCGGGGCGAGGCCAACAACGCTGCCGGCGCCGTAATCCGCTTCCCATACTGCCTTTACTGCACTCAGCGTTGTCGTCTTTCCCGTTCCCGCTGGCCCCACTATCGCGTCGAGCCTGTTGCCGCTGAGGACCACCTCGGCGACGGCGGCACGCTGGTCGGAGTGAAGCACTCGGCTCTCCGGCTGTTGGACTTGGTCAAGGAGATCCATGATGACGGCGGCGCGGATTGCCGGGCCGCCGTCGTCGTTCCTTGCTGCCATGACCGCGTCCTCGCAGGCGAGCGTGGACGTATCGGTGTAGAGGCGTGACCCGTGAAAGTCGAAGACGCTTCGTGGCCCGTGCTGGACGTCTGCCTCGGCGTGGGCCGGGACGGTGTACCGGTAATCATTCAGAGGCACGGATTGCTGTTCGGCTGCGGTGGCGATGGCGTCCATGAGCGTGCTCCTGTCCGCCGCCGTGCGGCAACGCACCTGGGCACAGACGCGTTCGGCTTCCGCCAATAGATTCCAGCGGTTCCAGGTTGAGCGTTTGTGAGCGACCCGCTCACGGGTCAGGGTGGCGACGGCGGTGATCCAGTCAGGGGTCAAATCAGTGAAGGCAAATGGGGCAATTCTGGAGCGGTTGATCGTTGCCGCGATGACGTCGTCCGGTGTGAATCCCTTGGCGGAGGCGCGTGCCTTCCATTCTCTGGATAGCTCGTGCAGGGGAGTGGGGAGCTCGGACTTGGGAACGCGTGTGGCGAGGGTCGCTTGCTGCCGCAGCTTGATGACCGTTGCTGTGGTTGGCGGAAGGCCGTGCTCCTTTGTCCACTCCGCGACGAGGCGGTCTGTTTCCACGTTGATCAGCCGGGACCGGTTGGAAAACTCGCGGATGAGGTCCTCATCGATCCCGGAGAGCTGCTGGCTGGGATTGCCCGTGTTGATGACGGGGACGCGGATGTCCGTGTCGCTGCCAAGGCGGCAGTGGAGCGCGTCGAATAGGAGACCGTTGTAGTGTTCGCTGGCGGCGACCGCAGCCTTGTACAGGGTGCGGGAGTCGAGGGTCACCCAGGCACCGTCGGTGATGCGCTGAATGCGGTTGGTGATCACGAGATGGGTGTGAAGTTGAGGGTCGCCGGTGCGGGATTCCCAATGATCGAAGGCGGCGGCGATGGCACCCTTTGTGCCGACGTGGGCGACGCCGTTTCGTCCGGCGCGGGTGTGGATGACGTGCTCTTCCAGCCAGGCAAGGGTTGCTTCCACTGCTTCGTGGTGCACGCGGAGGATCAGCTCTTGCGTGCTGCGTGGGCTGAGTGCCCAGAGGACTGACACTGACTTCGGCACGCTGAAGGTCAGGTCGAAACCAACGACGGCGTGCCTCACCGTGGGTGGGCCGGTTTTGTTTTCGACGGCGGTGGGTTGGCTGTGCGGGCGGCCCAGCGGAGCGTTGGTGTCCGGATGTACGGCTAGGTCGAACACTGCTTTCGCGTCTGTTTCGGAGACGACGTCGCAGGGACCTCTGTTGATGCTTGGTAATCCGCTGCCGATCCACCGGCCTTCGGGCGTCCCGGCCTTCATATAGTAGATGGTGTTTTCCGGGGGAGTAGTGGTGAGGTCGTCCATCATCGTGGTCTTGAACAGGTAGCGGAGGCCTGACTGGGCTGAGAGGCGCGCGATGGACATCGTCATGGCCGCGCCGCTCCTGCCTGGCGCTTGGATGGATGCCATCCGCGGCGGTTAAGGATGTCCAGCGTTGCTGGGTCCAGGGCGACACCTTTTGCGTTCGCAAGCGAGACCAGCCATGCTGCGAGATGCGCGAGGTCCTGCACGTTGGTCCGTTGCGCACGCTTCAGCCGGGCTACTTCGAGCTGGAGCACATTGTTGCTCCGACGCTGCTCGGAGTTCTCAGCTTCGAGGCGATCGATCTCACAGCACTGGGAGCGGAGCCTGGACTGGAGAATCTCGACGCGGCGTTGGCAGATCTTCGTCTTAGTTGCCAGCTTGCGCTGCAATACCTTCAGCTCGTCCTTGACAACTACGGCTCCGGCGTCAGCCACTACCGGCAGGGCAGGACGGCGGGCAGTTCGACGCATCCTGTCCCGCTTCCTGTTGCCGCAGCGCGTGGAACAGAAGCGCTGACTTTTGCGGGAAGACTTGAAGCTGCCCGTGCACTCTTCGCAAATCTTGACGGTCACGATGGTTCATCAGTCCGGGGCCGGGTTTCGACATGACCGGACGTGAGCTGTCCTCACGCTTATGACCTTGGATGCCAGAGGTGTGAGCAGTTGACCTGTGATGGGCAGGTGGGGGTCTGCAACAACTGTGGCATCGGTATCGACGCTGGGCGTGTGGAGGATGAGGCGGACCGCTGAATAGCCCCACACAGCTCGTGGTACTGCTGCCGCAGATTCGAGGACAGGCAAGGCTCGGACAGGCGGAGGCCGCGCAGCTTGGATTCTTAATTGTCCAGACGCGATCTGGACAATTGCGCAACACGCTGTTGCACAATTGTCCGGCACCCGCCGACACAAGCTCAGCAAACAGGGACGGCAGTCAGATTTGAATCTAAGACTCTTCACTGGGCATGTGCAGAAATGGCTTTCGCACCCTATTCTGACGGTCTTTCAGCGTTTCCTGACGTCAGTTTGGGGTGTACTTCAACTGACTACCGCGTCATTTGGCCGCGCGTTGGTGTCTTCTGGATAACGGTCCGATCAGACAAATTCTGCCCGGACCCTGTTGGAGATGCTCCCTACTCCTTCGACTGTCACGGTGATGGTGTCGCCGTCTTTTAGGAAAAGTTGGGGGGCTCTGCGGTATCCGACTCCGGATGGTGTGCCGGTGAGGATGATGTCTCCAGGCTCCAAGGTGGTGAATTCGGAGATGGTGGCGATGAGTGTGGGAATGCTGAAGATCAGGTAGGAAAGGTCGGATTTTTGTACGACTTCCCCGTTCAGGGTTGTGCTGATGCCTGCCCTACTAATGTTGGCTTCTGCAGGGGTGACGATGTATGGGCCGATCGGGGTGGTGTTGTCCCAGATCTTGCCCTGCAACCATTGGTGGGACTTGTTCTGGAAGTCGCGCATGGTCACGTCGTTGGAGACGCAATAGCCAAGGACGTGGTCCATGGCGTCCTGTTCGTTGATGCGGCGGCCTGTCTTGCCAATGATGACGGCGAGTTCGCCCTCAAAGTCGACCTGGGTGGATTCCGGGGGCAGGACGATGTCGTCCGCTGGTCCGATGAGAGTGGATGCGTATTTAGGGAAGAGGACGGGAAAGGCGGCCGTGCTGACCTCGTCGGCATGGTCTTTATAGTTCAGGCCCACGCACAGGATCTTCCCGGCCCGTGGTGACGCAGCGCGCAGGGTGACTTCCGAGACGCTAACCCGGGCTTCGGTCAGACGGGCGGCACTGGCAAGGAGATCAGCGGATGTTTCCGGTCCAACGTCGGCGAGCCCGGCGAGCGGGATGAGGTATTCGCCGTGGACTTCGCCGAGGTAGTGCTGACCCTTGTATCGGTAGTTTGCGTAGGCCATTTTTTCTCTTCCTGATCTGGGCTAACTGTTTTGGGCAAATGCGCGCAACGTGCGGGAGGTGAAGGTTGTTCATCATCAGCATCCGTGCCGCCTTCGGTTGGTTCGGCGCAGGCGCTAGCCTGCCGGCTGCACGGCGAGGGCTACCGCGAGCTTCATGATCTTTTCGGCGCGGCCCAGGCGGGGCAGGTCGGAGCCGTCGCGGATGACGCGGCCGTTGGCTTCGAAGTCGGCCATGAAGTCGGTGGCCCAGGCGACGTCGGACGGCGTGGGGCTGATGACCTCGTTGATGACGGGGGTCTGGTCGATGGCCAGGCAGAGTTTTCCGGTCATGCCCATCATCACCGTGATGCCGGTCTGCTCGCGCAGGATGGGGTGGTTGGTGCCAACGGTGGGGCCGTCGATGGGGCCCGGCAGGTTGCCGACGCGGCTGGCTACCACGAGCTTGGCGCGCGGGTAGGCCATCGCCTCTGCAGTGGCGGCCATGCCGGTGTCGCGGCGGAAGTCACCGGAGCCGAAGGCCAGGCGGAAGGCGCCCTGTGCCTTGGCGATCTGGTTGGCTTCCTCGATGCCGATGGCGGATTCCACCAAAGGGATGACGGGAGTCTTGCCGTCCATGCGGTGGAAGCTTTCGGTCACCTGGTCGGCGGATTCGGTCTTGGCCAGCATGACGCCAAGGAGGCCGGGGGTGCCGCGGAGGCCGGCGAGATCGTCTGCCCAGTACGGGCTCGTGGCGTCGTTGATCCGGACCCAGGCCTTGCCGCCTGCGGTGAGCCAGTCAATCACGTGGTTCCGGGCCTGGTCCTTCTGGGAGGGGTCCACGGCATCTTCAATATCCAGGATGATCGAGTCGGCGCGGGACTCGGCCGACTGGTCGAAGAGCTCGGGCTTCATGGCATTGACCAGGAGCCAGGAGCGGGCGATCTCTGCGGGGATATTGCGTTCGGGGGTGAAGTTTCGGAACGCATCAGTCAGTGCTGTGGAGGAGGTGTGTCCGGTGCTTTGGGGCATGTAAATCGGCTGCGTCATAGGTCTCCCTGCTAGGTCAGTTATGTGATGGTGCGGTGGATGTCATGCGGTAGCAGAGCCCGTCTTCGGCTTCTTCCGGGTCGACCCACACCTCGATCCCGCGTGCGGCTTCGTACATAGTGCGTGGTTGTGCGGCGTCGCCTGCGATCCAGAGTGCTGTGGAGTCTGGCATGGCATCATCGATGGTTCCGGTGCGGATGATCCTGCCGTTGTAACGGATCTGAACGGTGGCTCCGATTAGCCGGTTCCAATGGATGTATTGGCGGAGCATCATCCGCTCTCGGAAGGCAGGTCCCTGCTGCTCGCTGGGGCTGGTTGATGGTGTCATGGTGCGGTCAGGGCTGATGCCACGGCTTTGCCCAGTTCTTCAGTGGTGGCGATACCACCCATGTCCGGAGTCAGGGCATGTGATCCACGGGCCAGCACGGTTTCCATGGCGGTGGTGATGGCGGCCGCGGCTGCGGGTTCTCCGAGGTGGTCCAGCATCATGGCGGCGCACCAGATTTGTCCGATGGGGTTGGCGATGCCTTTGCCGGCGATGTCCGGGGCGGAGCCGTGGACGGGCTCGAAGAGGCTGGGGAATTTGCGTTCGGGGTTGATGTTGCCGCTGGGGGCGATGCCGATGGTTCCGGTGCAGGCGGGTCCGAGGTCGGAGAGGATGTCGCCGAAGAGGTTGCTGGCGACGACGACGTCGAACCAGTCGGGGTGCATGACGAAGTTGGCGGCCAGGATGTCGATGTGGTACTTGTCCACGTTGACGTCACTGAAGTCGTTGGCCATTTCCTGGACGCGTTCGTCCCAGTAGGGCATGGTGATGGAGATGCCGTTGCTCTTCGTGGCGGAGGTCAGGTGTTTCTTGGGACGGCTTTGGGCCAGGTCGAAGGCGTATTTGAGGATCCGGTCCACGCCGGTGCGGGTCATGACGGTTTCCTGGACCACGGTTTCGCGGTCGGTGCCTTCGAAGATTTTGCCGCCGATGCTGGAGTATTCGCCTTCGGTGTTTTCGCGTACGACGTAGAAGTCGACGTCGCCCGGGACCCTGCCGGTCAGGGGGCTGGGGACGCCGGGGAGGAGTTTGACCGGGCGGAGGCTGACGTACTGGTCGAAGTGGCGGCGGAACTGCAGAAGGCTTCCCCAGAGCGAGATGTGGTCGGGGACGACGTCGGGCCATCCGACGGCGCCGAAGAAGATGGAATCGAACTGGTTTAACTGGTCGAACCATCCGTCGGGGAGCATCTTCCCGTGCCTGGTGTAGTAGTCGGCCGAGGCGTAGTCGAAGTGCTCGTATTTGAGGTTGAGGTCGAAGGCTGAGGCTGCGGCGTCTAGGATGCGCAGCCCTTGGGGCACGACTTCGGTGCCGATTCCGTCTCCGGGGATGACTGCGATGCGGTGGGATTTCGACATCAGGATCCTTCTTCGTCGGTGAGTTGTGTTTGGTGTTAGCGGTCGACAGGGTGTGCCGGTTCGCGGTTTTCGAGGACGTCGATGACAGCCTGGGCTGCTGCCAGGCCGGCCCGCTCCCGTGCCTCGATGGTTTGTCCGGCGAGGTGGGAGGTGATGAGCACGTTGTCCAGGCCCCGGAGGGGGCTGTCGGTGGGCAGGGGTTCGGTCTCGAGCACGTCCAGGGCTGCTGCGGCGATGGTGCCGTCGTACAGTGCTTTGGCCAGGGCTTCTTCGTCAACGAGGGAGCCGCGGGCTGTGTTGATGAGAACGGCGGTGCGTTTCATCGCCTTTAGCCGGGGCGCGTCGATGAGTTTGCCGGTGCTTTGGCCTGCGCGGGTGTGCAGGGAGAGGTAGTCGGCCTCGCGAATGACGGTGTCGAGGTCGGTGAACTGGACCGAAGTGCTGTCGAGGTCGGGGTGGATGGTGCTGACCATAACGGTCATGCCGAGGGCGATGCCGAGGTTTGCGGTGGCGCGTCCGCTGGGGCCGTAGCCGATGATGCCGAGGGTGGAGCCGCGCAGTTCGTTGCCGGCTTCGCGGGGCCAGTGTCCTTGGCGTACCGCGGTCGTGACCTCCAGGAGGCGGCGTGCGGTCATGATGATCAGTCCGATGGTGAGTTCGGCGACGGAGTGGTGGTTTGTTCCGGGGGCGTTGCAGACCCTGATTCCTTGTGCGGCCGCGGCCTGGATGTCGATGGAGTCATACCCTACGCCGCTGCGTGCGATGACTTTCAGGGATGCGGCGCCGGTGAGCATGTCGGTGGTGACCGGTTCGCTGGCGAGGATCGCTCCGGATATGCCGTCGAACAACGAGCGGCGTTCCTCAATGGTCCGTGGGCCCCGGGAGGGTGCGTAGACGGGTTCCAGACCGTGTTCGCGCAGGAGCTGGTCAACGGTATCTCCCGGGTGGAGGTAGTCGGTGGTGATCAGGATGCGGGCGGCCATATGCAGGTGGGCTCCTAATTTGGTTCGTGCGGAGGCGCTGCCGTCAGCGGCTGTGGGTTTACGGTTCACACGGGGCAGGGCCGCCGCGGTGTGCGGCGGCCCTGCATGCTGCGGTGTTAGTGGACGTCAACCTTGTCCGCTTCCACAGCGGTCGGTGTCTTTGCTTCGATTTCCTTCTTCTTCTGGCCTGCGGCGTGCAGGGCTTCGCGGGCCTGTTCGGGGTCGTAGTCCTTCTCCCATTTGCCGACGACGACGGCTGCCATCACGTTGCCCAGGACGTTGATGAACACCCGTCCTTCGTTCAGGAGGCGGTCGATGCCGACGATGAGGGCGAGAGCGGCCAGGGGGATGCCGCCGACGGAGCTCAGGGTGCTGGCCAGGACGATGAATGCGCCGCCTGCAATTCCTGCGGTGCCTTTGCTGGTGAGCATCATGACGCCGACCATGACCAGCTGCTGTTCCCAGGAGAGGTCCATGCCGACGGCCTGGGCCAGGAACACGGAGGCCATGGTGAGGTAGACGGCGGAGCCGTCGAGGTTGAAGGAGAATCCGGACGGGATGACGATGCCGACGGTGGATTTTCCAACCCCCATCGCTTCGAGCTTCTTGATCAGCTGCGGAAGGACCGCTTCGCTGGAGCAGGTGCTCAGGGCGATCAGCAGTTCTGCCTTGAAGTACCGCATGACTGTGAAGATGTTCAATCCGCAGCTACGGGCGATGACACCCAGGACCACCAGGACGTACACGATGCAGGTTCCGGTGAACAGCAGGACGAGGTAACCGAGTTGCTGCAGGCTTTGGGTGCCGTAGTTGGCCACCACGGCGGCCAGTGCACCGAAGGTGCCGATGGGGGCAAGCCGCATGACCCAGTTGACGATCTTGAAGATGACCGTGGACAGGGCCTGGATGCCCTTGGTCAAGAAGGCGCCGGCTTCACCGGAGACATTCATTGCGGCACCGAAGATGATGGAGACCATCAGTGCGGCGATGATGGTGTGGCCTGTCAGGGCGCCAAACAGGGATTCGGGGATGATGTTGTTGACGAACTCGATGCCGTCGAAGCCTTCGCTGGCCTTGGCGGGAACTTTGCTGGAGTCCAGCTGGGACGGGTCGATGTTCATGCCGTCGCCGGGACGGAATACGTTTGCGACAACGAGGCCGATGAGCATCGACAGCAGGGACAGGGCGAGGAAGTAGCCCAGTGCCTTCACACCGATGCGGCCGGCCTTGCGCAGGCTGTCCATGGACGCGATGCCAAGGGAAACAACGCAGAACACCACCGGGATGACGATCATCTTCACCAGGGCGATGAACCAGTCGCTGAGCGGGGTGAGCTGTTTACCAACTTCGGGGAGGAGGAAGCCGACGGCGATGCCCAGGACGGCGCCCAGGACGACTTGAAACCAGAGTTCGCGCATCAGCCGGCCGAACCGGGAGCGCTGCCTGGGCGGGTGGGCGGAAAGTTGCGGGTTCTGCATGGTGTGGGACGACATCTTGGGTGCTCCTTTGCACGACAGACAGAGAAAATTTGAGAGGTGCGGTCCCGGGCAGTGATACTGCCCGGGACCGGGGCACTACCGGAGTGGTTAGCTGTGCAGTTCGCGCAGGACCTTGTAGAACTCGGCCTTACCTTCAAGCCCGATGCCCGGCAAATCGCCCGGGGCCACGCGGCTGTTGACGATGACAGCGTCGTCAGTGAAGCCGCCGGTGGGCTGGAACTCGCCCGGGTAGGATTCGTTTCCGCCGAGCTTGAGGGCTGCGGCGATGTGCAGGGAGAACTGGTGTCCGCCGTGCGGGATGCAGCGGCGGGAGGACCAGCCGTGCTGGGCGAGCATGTCCTGGATCCGGCGGTATTCGGTCAGGCCGTAGCTCAGGGCCGGGTCGACCTGGATGAAGTCGCGGTCCGGGCGCATGCCGCCGTAGCGGATCAGGTTGCGGGCGTCCTGGAGGGAGAAGAGGTTTTCTCCGGTGGCGATCGGGTTTTTGTAGTGCTCGGAGAGGGTGGCGTTCAGGGCGTAGTCCAGCGGGTCGCCGACTTCCTCGTACCAGAACAGTCCGTACTGGTCGATGGCTTTGCCGTATTCCAGCGCCGTCTCCAGGTCGAACTTGCCGTTGACGTCCACCATCAGGCGGGAGCCGTCGCCGTCGAGGACCTCGATCACGGCTTCGATGCGGCGGAGGTCTTCGGCCAGGTCGGCGCCGCCGATCTTCATTTTGACCACGTCGTAGCCCTTTGCCAGGAAGCCGCGCATTTCGTTCTGCAGGTCCTCCAGGCTCTTGCCGGGAGCGTAGTAGCCGCCGGCGGCGTAGACGAAGACGTCCTTGTCCGGGTTGCCGTCACCGTAGTGGTCCGAGATCCACCGGTATAGCGGGACGCCGGCGATCTTGGCGGCAAGGTCGTGCAGGGCCATGTCTGCAACACCGACAGCGACCGAGCGCTCACCATGGCCGCCGGGCTTCTCGTTGGACATCATCAGGTCCCACGCCTTTTCCGGCGAAAGCTGGCCGCTTTCGTCCAGAAGGTCCTCGGACGGGGCATCCATGATGCGCGGCAGGATGCGGTCTTTCAGGATGCCCGTGGCGTTGTAGCGGCCGTTGGAGTTAAAGCCGTAGCCAACCAGGGGCTTGCCGTCGACGAACACATCGGAGACGAGCGCGATGATCGTGCAGTCCATCTTGGTGAAGTCAATGAAGGCGTTCCGGATCGAGGAACTGATGGGGATGGTGCCAACGTGGGCGGAAACGATTTTCATCTTTGAAACTCTCCTACTTGGTGTCTTATTTCTTATAAGATCCTTGGTTGAAGTCAACCCGAGGTTGTAAGGGGCACGTAGCCCGTAGGGCGAATATCTTATAAGACCTGCACTCAAGGTTAGCGGCGGGTGACGGGCCGCACAAGTCTTCGGAGGGAATTTCTTATAAGATGTGGATGGGAGCAGGGCGGCTCCACCGTTAGTGAGAGATTTGGAGCTTCAGATGAGCACCACGAACGTCTTTTCCAGTAAGGGCAGTCTGGCGTACAGCGAACTACGCCAAATGATCCTCTCTGGCGGCCTTGCACCCGGCTCACGCGTCTCCCAGTACGAACTGGCGGACAAGATGCAGATGAGCATCACGCCCCTGCGCGAAGCGATCCGTCGACTCTCAAGCGAGGGCCTGATCATCATGGATACCCACCGGGACTCCCGTGTGGCTGACGTGAGCGCTGCAGAGGCCCGCGAACTGCTCGAAGTCCGACTCTCCCTGGAGCCGTCAGCGACCGAGCTGGCGGCACACCGCCGGACCGAAGCTGACATCGTCGCCATGCGGATTGCAGCGGAGAGATTGCTGCCGGTCACCCGGGTCTGGGGCGAGGACGCCATCACGGCACACCGCGATTTCCACCGGGCCGTCTACGCCGCCTCCCACAACACCAGCATGATCAAGCTCCTCGACGACCTGTGGGACAAGTCCGACCGCTACCGCCGCCTCGGCCTGGAACTTCCCTCCGGTGATGAACCCCGCACCATCGACCTTAACCAGCACCACCAGATCCTTGAACTTGTCGCCTCCGGCGATGGCCCTGGCGCAGCCGAACTCGCCCGGACCCACATCGCCAACAGCCTCACAGCCTCAGTAACCGGAGCCCTGGAGGAACGCGAGAACGTCCAAGGTGTAACCCTGGAGAACACTGCCTGATATTCGCCGATGTTCAGGAACAGGCTACTTCTAACTGCCCTTGTACCGCACGGACTATTCAGCCAGAGATGTAAAACCTCACGGAACTGGGCTACATCGACGGTGCCATTGAGTCTGGTGGAACGGTTGATCGCACGCCTGCGCTGAATTCCGGTCGTTAGCCCAGCGGAGCGATGTTGCCCCTGCTCATCGTTGACGCTGAGGCACCTTCCTGCCGGCAGCCATAAGTTGGCTTGGCGGTGACTTGTTTCGACATGGCCACCACCAGGCGAAAACGCGTCCCGAACGTCATACATGGGCTTCTTCAAGGAACAGCGGGAACAATGATGCCGTGCCCAACGTGATCCAGCGTCGATGGGAGTGCGGAAAGCGCTGGGAGTGCCTGAGGTTGAATTCGTAGGACCAGCGGGCGTAAACCTCGTCTTCGCGGCGAACATCTTCGATCACGCGGCCGGAACTTGTGGCGACTCTGATCCGTCCACGGCTGGGGTCAATTCAGGTTGTCCACGGCTGGAAGTTGGGAGCCGTTGGAGTAGCTCTCTGGCAACAGTAGCGGTGAAAAACTAATGAGAATTGCCCCCGGCTGTAGGTGGGCGGACTCGACTTCGAGTTCAAATGTAGATCAATTCCGGTTGTTCAGAGGACCCGGCAGGGGACCGTGTGTCAGCTTAGGGGTGCCTCAACTGGATGGAAACTCCGGGGCGAGACCGCCAATAACTTGGCCAGTCACTCCCGTTAGGCAAGAGGCGCACCACGAATCGTCGATCGTGAAGTCGGCGGGTGATCCGCATCACCGTGTCACTCGCGGGTCGACGCCATATTGGGCTGGGATGTTCAAATGATCGCGCAGGGTGGCGCCGTCATAGTCCCGATGGAACAGACCTCGGTCTTGGAGGATCGGCACCACGCTGTCGACGAAGGCATCGACTCCGCTGTCATAAATGTCCGGGGATACCCAGAAGCCGTCGACGGCGTCGGATTCGAACCATTCCTGCATGTGGTTGGCGGCTTCGGCTGCAGGACCGACGATGACGGGGTGGTAGTCGATGACGCCGTGCGCGAGTATGTCGCGGACGGTCCAGCCTTCACGCGCGATCTTCAGTGCGTGGATCGAGCGGGGGTCGGCCGGTGATGGTCGAGCTTCGGACAACTGCGCAGCGGAGAGTGGTTCATCTAGGTGTGCGGGATCAAGGTACAGGCCGAGCATTCTCCCGAGATACGCCGCGCGTTGAGGGAACGTTCGTCCGCTCAATGTGATGCGGCGATCGAGGCCTTCTCGCTTAGCGGGGGTGATCGTGGTCATCAGGCCGGCGAAGAACTTGATTTCGTCCGGGTTCCGTCCGGCACGTTTGGCCGCTTCACGGAACGCGGCGCGCTGTGCACGGGCATCGTCGATCGTGAAGGCCGCTCCGATGACGGCGTTGGCCCAGCGTCCGGCGAACTCGTGGGCGTTCGGACTGCCTCCGGCGTGGAAGATGACGGGTTGCCCCTGCTCGGACGGAGGAATGTACAGGGGCCCGCGGGAGGCGACGTGTTCGCCACCAAGGTTGATCGGTGCGACCTGCTCCGGGTCGGCGAAGCGGCCCGTGGCCTTGTCGTGCACCCAGGCGGTCTGGCCCCAGCTGCCCCAGAGGGCCTGCACGAGCTGGACGGTCTCGTGTGCTCTTCCGTAGCGTTCCGGGCTGGACGGAATATGTTGGCCGTAGTTGGCGGCGACGTCTTCGCCGCTGGACGTGACGGCGTTCCATCCCGTCCGTCCGTGACTTAGGACGTCGAGTGCTTTGAACTGTCGGGCAAGGTTGAACGGTTCGTTGAAGGTGGTGGAGCCGGTGGCGACGAGGCCGATATGGCTGGTTTCGCGGGCGATCGCTGCCAAGGTGACCATGACGTCGAGGTTGAAGTTGGGTGGCTCGTTCGCGATGTCGCCGACGTGGGTGGGGCCGTCGGGGAGGAACAGGAATTGGAGTTTTCCGCGCTCGGCGGCTTGGGCGTGCCGAACTTTCGCGTCGAAGCTCGTATAGCTTGTGGGATCGACTCCTTGGGCGCGCCAGGCGCCAGGCAGGTTTCCGTACCCGTTACCCAAGTGCAGGCCGATGAGCATCTGTCTGGTCATGATGTTTTCTCTCCGTGTGTAAATCTGAGCTGTCGTTGCTGTCGGGTGCGCTCTAGATGTGGGCTGTGTAGGCGGACCCGTTGTTAGGGAGTCTGGGGTCGGCGCTGCGGGCCGTACTGGTGGTCGACGCCGAGATTTTCGCGGAGTGTCTCGCCTTCGTACTCGGTGCGGAACAGGCCGCGCTGCTGCAGGATCGGAATGACTCCGTCGACGAAGGAGTCCATGCCCTCGGGAATAACACCGGGGATGACCCAGAAGCCGTCCGCGGCATCAGCTTCGAACCATTCCTGCAGGTGATCGGCGATCACCTCGGGGGGACCGATAGGGGAAGGGTGGTAATCGATGACGGCGTGGTGGAGCACCTGACGCACGGTCCAGCCTTCCTTGGCGACCTCAAGCGCTCTGGGCGATCGCGGGTCACCAGGATTTGCGTACGCAACAGCCAGCTGATCCGCACTCAACGGGGCGTCAAGGTCCCTTGGCCCCAACGGCAGGCCGAGAAGCTGGCCGAGATGGCGCACCTGCTGCTCGATGTCGGGCTCGATCAGCTTTCCGCGTCGAGCAAGAGCCTCCGCGTGGGTCGCCGCGATGGTGGGCATCACCCCGACGAAGAACTTGACGTCGTCAGGGCTACGACCGGCAGATTCGGCGGCGCGGCGCACTGCGGCGCGCTGGTGCCGAGCCTCCTCTATGGTGAAGACCTCACTGATCAGGATGTCGGCGTAGCGGCCGGCGAAGGCGAGGCTGTGCGGGCTCGTGCCGGCGTGGGCCATGACCGGCTGGCCCTGCTTGGAGGGCGGGAT
The DNA here is from genome assembly GCF_009741265.1 of Pseudarthrobacter sp. GA104. Lineage (GTDB taxonomy): Bacteria > Actinomycetota > Actinomycetes > Actinomycetales > Micrococcaceae > Arthrobacter. Next base: position 301,660 of record NZ_WOWL01000001.1, on the reverse strand, counting down.
CTCCAGTGGGCCGCGGGAGGAGACGTAAGTTCCTCTGAGGTTCACGGGCGAGATTTTGGACAGGTCGGTGATCCTCCGGGACTGCTGGTCGCCAATCCAGGCATCCTCTTCCCAGCTCCCCCAGAGCGCCTGGACGATCTGAACGACCTCGTCGGCCCGGGCATAGCGAGTGTCACGGTCCTCGATCGCGCGCCCGAAGTTCGCGGCGGCCTGAGGTGAGGAGGTGGTCACGGCGTTCCAGCCCATGCGCCCGCCGGAAACGACGTCGAGGGACTTGAGCACGCGCGCGATGTTGTAGGGCTCCTGGAAGGTGGCGCTGACCGTGGTGACGAGACCGATCCGCTCGGTAGCCAGGGCGATGGCGGTGGCCACGATGGTCGGCTCGAGGGTCTGGTTCGGCGCGTGCGCCTCACTGCGCTGGGTCTGCGCGAGGAAGTCGCCGAGGAAAAGGAAATCGAACATGCCACGTTCGGCAGCCTGAGCGGCGCGCACCAGGACGTGAATGTTGTCGTAGTCGTGGAGATCGACCCCGGGTTCCAACCACGCGTACGGGCTGGCGCCGTAGGGAGTGGCACTTGCTGCGGCCAGATGCATCTTCTTACGGGACATCGTCTACTCTCTCTCGCGCTGGAGCACGGCGACCTGGCGGTTATAAAAGGTCAGGGGGGCTCATGTCGTCGTAGCGCTGGTGGTCGATGACTTCGAAGAGTACGAGCTCGTGGTCACCAGCCGGCACATGCTGGTGGGGCCGAACGACAAAGGTGGCTGCCGCCTGCGGCAGGGTGCGTGCCTGGGCGGTGGCGTGATCCAGAGTGATGCCGTCGAGCCGGGCGGGGCCGGACAAGCGAAGCTGAGACACGAGGGCGAGGTGGGACTCTCCCAGAATCGTGATACCCAACTCCTGCGCTCGGCGAAGCCGGGGCCAGGTGGTCGAGGTATGGGTAAACGCCATGGAGACGAGTGGCGGGTCCAGAGAAACGCTGGTGAAGGAGTTCGCGAGCATCGCCTCGTTCTGGCCGTGAACCTCGGCGGCAATAAGTGCCATCCCGGTGGGGTAGGCGGCGAAGGAGTGACGCATAGTAGCGGCTGATGAGGTTTGCATTGTCGATATCTTCCCTATCGGATGATCGCAGTTGTTTCGGAGCAGACGGGAGTGATGCTCAGTGCCCGACGGGCACCGGGGCGCCGCTGGAGGCGGGCTTGCGGATGAAGAACGCGAGCGGGATTGCGATGAGCGAGAGGATCGCGCCGCAGAGGAACGCGGCGTGGATGCCGTCGGCCGTGGCCGCGATAACGCTGGCCCCGTCTTCGATTCGCGGTGTCGATGTCGCGGTCATCACCGTGATAAACACCGCGATGCCGACCGCGCCGGCGAGCTGCTGTACGGTGCTGACGGTGGCGCTGCCGTGGGAGTAGAACTGCGGGCTGAGCGATGCGAGCCCCGAGGTGAACAACGGGGTGAACGCGAGGGCCAGGCCGATACTCAGCACGATGTGGGCGACGAGGACCGTGACGATGCTCGACCCAGCGCCCAGCGTCGTCATGAACCACAGCGCACCGCTGACGATGATCGAGCCCGGAACAACGAGCACGGTCGGGCCGGCCTTGTCATAGAGGCGCCCGACGAACGGCGCGAGGAACCCCATCACAAGTCCGCCGGGCAGCATCAGCAAACCGGTGGTCAGGGCGTCGAGTTCGAGCACGTTCTGCGTGTAGATCGGCAGCAGCGTGAGAGTGCCAAACAGTATGGTCGTGTAGATCGCGATCACCGCGATCGCGAGGGTGAAGCCCGAGCTTGCGAAGGTGCGCAGGTCAAGCAGTGCGCGGTCTCTGCGTTGCAGCTGCAGCTGGCGCAGGATGAAAAGCGCGATCCCTGCTGCGCCAATGGCGAGGGGCGCCCAGCTGGTCGGGCTGGAGATTCCGGCCTCGGTCTCGCCGATGTGACTGAGGCCAAAAACGAGCCCGCCGAAGCCGATGGCCGAAAGAACGACCGACACGTAATCGAGCGGGGTCTTGCGCGGCTCGCTGACGTTGGGGATGCGCAGGACCCCGGCCACGAGAGCGAGCACGGCGACCGGCAGCACGATGATGAACATCCAGCGCCAGCTCAGCGCACTTAGGATGAGGCCCGATACGGTCGGGCCGACCGCGGGGGCGACGGAGATCACGATCGAGATGTTGCCCATCACGCGACCGCGTCGCTCTGCCGGGACGAGGGTGAGCACGGTGGTGAAAAGCAGCGGGATCATGATCGCCGTGCCCATGGCCTGCACGACACGTGCGGCGACCAGGATCTCAAAGCCGGGCGCGATGGCCGCGATGAGTGTGCCGACACTGAACAACGACATGGCGCTGATGTAGATCGCGCGGGTACTGACGCGCTGCAACAAGAAGCCGGTGATCGGAATCACGACCGCCATGGTGAGGAGGAAGGCGGTGGTGAGCCACTGCGCCGCGCTTGCCTCGATGTCGAAACCGTCCATGAGGTGAGGAAGTGCGACGCTCATGATCGTCTCGTTCAGGATGACGACAAACGTTGATGCAAGCAGTACCCCGATTGCGAGCCGATTGCGCGCGTCGACCTCCTGCCGGTGAGTATGCGTCACCTGGGGAAGCGATGCGGTGGAGGTATCTGACATAGCTGCATTCCGTTCATTGAGAGGCTGATTTGGAGGCGACGACACCCGGTCATCACAGTGGGTCGACCGAGCCGGAATGTGGGGACATGCCATCGGTCGCCTGCAGTGTGCTCTATAGTGGAGAGTGTCTCCCATTAGGTGAACGACTATACGGAGACGCTCCCCGTTTTGTCAAAAGTGAGGCAACCGTTATGTCCAGGACCGCTACGAGCAGCGCCCGCGCCCCGCGGGCTGATGCCCGACGCAACCGAGATCACATCCTCGACACCGCCGAGCAGTACTTCTCCAAGCACGGAGTGGGCGGCTCGCTCGACGCGATCGCGAAACAAGCAGGCGTCGGCGCGGGAACCCTGTACCGGCATTTCCCCAACCGGGAAGCTCTGCTCGCGGCCTTGCTCGCCGCGCGCGATGAGGCGCTGATGTCCCGCCGGGACGAGCTCCGCACCCAGGCGGCTAACACGGCCGACGCCCTCGACGGCTGGCTCGAAGCGCTAACCGAGTGGGCAGCCGCGTTCGACGGGCTGCCCGACCCCCTCCGCGCTGCGGCGGCCACCAGCACATCCCCGCTCGCAGTTACGTGCGAAGGATTCATCACAACAACCGAGGAGTTCCTGCACGCCGCACAACGAGATGGAAGTGCCCGGAAGGAGATTCGGGCACGGGATCTCTTCTTGGTGGCACTGGCCACGAGCTGGGTCCGCGGAGCGGCTTTGGCCGATGGCGCATCCGCCGCGGCCCTGGCCGGTATCACCAGGAACGGGTGGGAACTGAACTCGTCCCACACAGGCGGGGTGTCAGCGACAACCGCCGACTAGAACGTCAAACCATTGAACGGTAGGCATTAGGAGAACACCATGAACCGAATCGGAATCATCGGCAGCGGATCGATCGGAGCCGCCATAGCCCGACTGGCCGTAAGGGCCGGCTACGAGGTCCTCATCGCAAACTCGCGAGGACCGGAGACACTTGCCGGCCTGATCGAAGAGCTCGGCCCTCGGGCGCAGGCCGGCGACGTCCGCGCCGCAGTTGAGTTCGGCGACATCCCGGTCCTGGCCGTGCCGCTGGCCGCCTACTCGAACCTGCCTGTGGAGGCCTTCGCCGGGAAAACGATCCTCTCGACCGGGAACTACTACCCCCACCGCGAAGGCCGCATCGAGCAGCTGGACTCCCTCGAGAACACGACCGCAGAGTACGAGCAGTCGCTCCTTCCGAACACGGTGATCGTCAAGGCCTTCAACAACATCCTCTTCCACCACATCCCGAACCTCGCGCACTCCACTCCCCGGACCGCGCTGGCAATCGCCGGTGACAACGACGAGGCCAAGACGCGGGTCGCGGCGATCGTGGACGCCCTCGGCTTCGACACCATCGACGCCGGAACGCTCGCTGAGTCATGGCGCTTCGAACCGGACTCCGGTGCCTACACCCCGATCTACGCCGCCGACCTGGAAGGCATGAAGCGGGACTACCTCGGGGACCCCGGAGCGCCTGTCTCCGCAGAACGCCTCGGGGAGCTACTCGCCGCTTCACACCGCCCCGACGTCGCCGCGCGACAGTTCTGACCGCGACTTACTCCACAGGCCGAAAAACACCTCTGGCACCCCGGGAGAGCGCCCCGACGCGGGACTTTCCCGGGGTTCCGGTCTAGTGGGCGGCGTAGCCGCCGTCGATGATCAGTTCCTCACCGGTGACGAATCCGGCCTCGTCGGACGCGAGATACAGGATGCCGTAAGCGATGTCTGATGCCTCGCCGATGTGCGGCGGCAGAATCGCGTTGGCGGCATCCGCAGCCTGTTCTTTGGTGACGCCATAGTTCTTGATGAGGTTCGTGTAAATGGGCCCCGGGTGGACGGAGTTCACCCGGATACTGTCACCGGCGAAATAGTTTGCCGCGTGCTTGGTCAGGGATCGCACCGCACCCTTTGAAGCCGAGTAAGCGGCGCTGGCCCCCTCGGCGGCAAAGAGCTGGGCGGTGGCAAGACCGATACCGCTGGCAGCTCCGGTGATGATGGCAACCTTGCCTTTTAAGCGTGACATGTGATGTTTCTCTGTTCTCTCAATATGGTCTCGCCAATGACGAGCCACGCGGCTCTATGGCCGCTCGTTTGTCGGCGGGGTCGCACTCGGATGCGTCCGGGCCGGGTTCCAGCCAGGAGATGAGCGCGGCATTAGGATCGCCGGCCAGGAATGTGGGGCGACGTCGAAGTGATCGGACGAAGGATCGTCCCGGAATCGTGCGAGGGCTTATGATCCGGCTAGCCGCAGCGCCCCCTGCCTATTCAGGCTCTCGAGATTCACTCGTGTGCCGAACGGTTGATAGCGACCGTCTCGTCTAACGAGGGCATTGCCTCGAGTGAAGCGAAGCGCTCGCCCAGCTGGTCACGCGTGATCGTCGCCTTGTCTTTCTCGGCCGCGGCAATAGCCTTGGCGAGGTCTTCCAGGCCGAGCTCGGTGCAGTAGGCCGGGGTGCCGGGCTGCTGGCGCCACGAGTCGGCAATTACGCCGGCGTCGAAGGGGTCAAAGCCGGTGTCGTCAACGAGGCCCATGACCGTCGCGCGAGCCTCGGCGGAGTCCGCAGCGACAGGGATTGCAATTCGGCCAGGAGATCCTGCGGGGAGTCCCTTGGTCTGCTGGGTACCGGGCAGTGTTGCATTCCATGCCTTCACCACGGGACGACCGAGCTGTTCCTGGCTCCATGCGCTTTCGACCTGACCGGCGTCGACGGCTGCTACCGGCCCGACCATGGATGGGTAGTAGTTCGATGTGTCAACGATGATCGCGTCCGCGGGTGCCTTGGTCAGCAGATCGGTGAGCTTGGGCTGGACGGAGAACGGAACCGACAGGATGACCACGTCACGGTCCTCCACTGCACTATCGAGTTCTACGGCATGTGCGCCCGCGGCGACGACCTCGGTGGCAATAGCCTCGGGTCCACGAGCATCGGCCACGTTCACATCGTGGCCGGCCTCACTCAATCGGCGTGCAAGGTTTCCGCCGATAGCTCCGGCGCCGATAACAGTAATCTTCATCTGGGTTCCTTTGTCGCAGGATCCCATGGAGAGCACCATGGGATGTACACTAAGTCATGTACATAAAAAAAGCGTAACACGATGTACGCGGAGACGTGTACATGATTTCGGTTACAGGGAGGAATGATGCTGTGGCAAGTCGCTTAGCAAACCCGTTGACCATGCCGGACGAACAAGACCTGGACCTGTTCGCGGTGATGTCTGCGCTCGTCGACCCCACCCGCCGCGCGATCGTGGAAATGGTTGCCGCAGCGCCTGGAGAGGCGTGCAGCAGGTCGGACTTCGGCGTTTCGAAATCGGCACTGACCCGGCACTGGCGCGTTCTTCGAGAGGCAGGCGTCATCAAGCAAGAAGCCCAGGGCAATCGGCACAGGAACTGGCTCCGCAGAGAGGAGCTCGACCGACGCTTCCCTGGTCTGTTGGACCTGGTAATCGCCGCGGACGCGAGTTCCAAGACCGATTCACCTTCGAGTCACTAAGAATCGCACCCGGAAGGCTCCATGCGCTGTTGCGCACGTGTCCCCTCCTGTGGGGGTTGTATGGCGCGCCCGCATTCCTAACGGCAAGCGAGTGGGGCTGCGGATGGCGACTGGCGCCTGGCTTCCGCTCTGGAGCGACTTGGAAATCAACAGCTTTTCGACGGCTACTGGTACCTTCGCGAGCTCCGGTCCGCGGAATTCTGAGGGTGGCGATGTCTTAAAGTTGCGTCTCAGCAAAAACTGTCTCAGGTTGGTGACCGTGAGGAGTTTGTCAGTCACAGTGGCCGAGTGAGACTTCTTGGATACACCCGATGTCTAGGTTGACGCTGCCGACGATGACGATATCCGGGGGTTGTAGCTTCTTTCTTTCATTGGTATTTCTCCTCGTTTTTGTGGAGGTCTGGTGTTGCCCAGACTTGCTCCGGCGATGCCGGGCACGCCGAAGTCGGAGCCGCTGCGTCCGGTGCCGGGCTCCTGGTTGATGGACTCGATGATCGCGCGCCGGGTGGGGTCGCTCAGCGCGGACACGGCAAAGAGGTTGAGATCCTCCTCAGGCGGGGTCATGAGGGTATTCGCCAAGCGACTGGCCGGCGTGGTTGCCCTATCCATCGGGTGGCGATCCATCCCAGACCATAGATGTACACATTTAGGCGTACATCTGCTAGGCTTCTTGTACACGGATGAGTGTACATCCGGTCCGCACCTGTCGTGTGGGACCAACCAACGAAGGAAACACCTATGAAGATCACAGTTATCGGCGCTGGAGCTATCGGCGGCAACCTCGCACGTCGTCTCAGCGAAGCAGGACACGACGTTCTCGTCGCTGACGCCCGCGGACCGGAAGTCGTCGCTGAAGAAGTCCTCGCCGCCGGCGCGCGTGCTGCCGAGATGGACGCCGCGGTCACGGACCGCGACGTAATCGTGCTGGCGGTCCCGTTCTCGGTACAGCGGGATCTCGCAGATCTCCTGGCCAGTGTGTCTAGGGACACGATCGTGGTCGACACGTCGAACTATTACCCCTACATGATGGGCCCGGTTGAGGCAGTAGACAACGGACAGATCGAGAGCGAATGGAGCCAGGAGCAGCTCGGGCGCCCCGTGGTTAAGGCATGGAATGCAGCACTCGCCGGTACCCAGCAGACCAAGGGACTCCCCGCAGGATCTCCTGGCCGAATTGCAATCCCTGTCGCTGCGGACTCCGCCGAGGCCCGCGCTACGGTCATGGGCCTCGTTGACGACACCGGCTTTGACCCCTTCGACGCCGGCGTAATTGCCGACTCGTGGCGCCAGCAGCCCGGCACCCCGGCCTACTGCACCGAGCTCGGCCTGGAAGACCTCGCCAAGGCTATTGCCGCGGCCGAGAAAGACAAGGCGACGATCACGCGTGACCGTCTCATCGAGTACTTCGGCTCTTTCGAGAAGATGCCGCCTCTGGACGAAACTGTCGCGATCAACCGCGCAGCACATAATTAGCGTCTGCCAAAAACAGGGCCAACATCAGGGGACGTCTATACAGGAAGGCCGTAATCATCACAGGAGCGGCCGGCGGACAAGGCAAGTTTGAGGCTAACCTCTTCGCCTTTAGGGCGCGAAGGTCGTCGCCACAGACCTCACGCGCTGTTAGAGAGACGGTCGCAGAGATCAAATGGAGCGGCTGGATCCAAGGCAGTCGTCGGGCTCAAGCACAACATCGTCACGGAGAGCGACTGCGTCGACTGCGTTCCAAAGGCCGCTGAGGCGTCCGGCAAGGTGGACACCCTGATCAACACCGGCCAAACACGGGATGTGTGGGACATCGACCCCGACGAGACGATCCGCATCCTCAACGTCAACATCCTCGGCACACCGCTCGGAAGCTGCGATGCCGAGATGAAGAAGAACGGCACGGGTTGGATCGTCAAGATCTTGTCTGCAGCCGGTCTCGTGGGAAATGTCAGCGGTGGCCCAGCGGCATTTTCGTCTACCAAGGATGCTCTGCGCGCGATCACGAAGAAGATCGCGCTGGACGTTGCCAAGGCCGACGTCCGCCTGAATACGGTCCGATCGCGGCTCACCCGCACCCCCATTATAGAAGCCATGTCGAAGGAAACCGCCGACGCGGTCCTCTCGAAGATCCCGATCTTCGGCGCCGATCCGATCGACATCACCTACCGCGTGCTCTTCCTCGCCGAGCCGCGGGTTCGTGACCGGAACCGACGCCGACATCATCATCGACGGCGGCCACGCCGCCCAGTAAAGGAGACACCATGATCCGACACATCGTTTTATTCCGCGTCATCGAAGGCACACCGGCGAAGCGCGTGCAGGAGGCCATCGATCGACTTGAAGCACTCGTCGGTGTCATCCCCGGCCTGCGCTCTTTAAAGGCAGGCATCGACATAGGTATCGAAGGAAACTTCGACTTCGGCCTCGTCGCCGAGCTCGATGACCGCGCCGCCCTGGAAGTGTTCTCGGCCGACCCCACCCACATGGAGGTGGCCATGTTCATCCTCGAGTTCCGCAAAAACACCGACATTGCCATCCTCGACCTCGAGATTTAACAACGCGGGGCCCCCGAACTAGCGGTTCGGGGCCCCGCTTGTGGCGATGGCAGACAAGGCGGGTTTCGGATCCCAGCAGAACTGTGACAGAACTTCGCCCGCAACTGCCGAAAACTCGATCGTCGTCGTCAGCGAGGCCAACGCGACGGTGAGTCCCCACAGCGTCACGGAAGCAGCCGAAGCTGCCGCAGAAGCAGCCGAAGTGCTCGCCTGAAGTGCCGCTGGACGTAATTCGCAGAGCTGCGCAGCGGTCGAGGGGGATCTTTGTGCTCAACCCCGCGCGGGCCCGAGCGCTCGACACGGAACTCCTGGTGCTGGTGCGATGTGATGTTCGTTAACGAAGGCGCGTTCGAGGTCATCTTCGGCCAGCGCGTCCCAGAGAACCCGGCTCTGCTTGGGGGGCCATGGCCGGACGAAAGGCGCCGACCTTCCTCGTCGTAACTCTCGGAGGTCGAAGCGCCCTGATCTGGCTCAGCGGAGAGTCGACCCAGATCCCAGCGCCCTCGGTGAATGTGGTGGACACCACTGGCGCCGGCGACACTTTCGTGGGAGTCCTCGGTAACGCCCTGACCAAGGGCGAGTCCCTCCTCATGCCGCGAACAGGGCGGTCTGCCAGGCGTCCCTCTCGACGCAGTCCCTCGGTGCAACCTCTGGCATGCCCACGGCCGTCGTCGTCCGCGAACTCCAGGGAGAACCCGCCCCTGTCTACGACCAGTGAGAACCAGCGCTCAGGCTGTTACGCCGTTTCCGGGAAGGTACACCTTGCCAGCTAGCATCTGGGCTGGGGCAACTCGTCGATATCGTGGTCCTTGCTGCCCTCTCGGTGGACCTTTCTCTTCCCCCCATGTAGATTCCGTCAAGCCATGGCGACATCCGGATATGGGATAACGACGACCCCGGCACGGAAACGCTCATTCCAACCTTGCTTGCCGGGTGTACGAGGAGACGGTCTCTCTGCTAATCGTGTATCACGAGCAAGGAGGGCTTTCGGTACACCGAAGCGACGGCCCGCTGCGGGGTGAGAGTCTTTTTCGCCGCCTTGTTCGCTCTTGTTCGCCTCTCGGGGATCCGGCACTGCACCACCGTCCCCGGCCCGGCCGCGGCAAGGATCCCGGACATCCTGGGCCGGGACTTCACTGCTTCGGCCCCGAACCAGCGCTACGTCGGGGACATGACCTACCTGCTGATCAAGGGCTCCAAGCCGTGGTACCTAGCCACCGTCATCGACCTGTACGCCTGAACGCCTCCAGCGCGTCCCGCCGTACCGGCCCACGTTCGCGGACCCGTATCGGAAGCACCTGCCCAGCCGCCGGGCGACCGAGCCCAGGGCCGGTTCAACAGCTCCTCCGCGAGACCCCTGAGCTGGGCTACCAGGGCAGCGGGAACCAGCTGACCCCGTACCTGAACCAGGGCCGCACCAGGATGAGCGTCCCGGACCTCTTACCCCGCCTTGCCTTCCCGCCTCCCTCTAAGCAGACCGGACAGGCTCACCGTCGGACAGCAAGAGCGCCTCGACCAGCTCGCCGCCTCCTGCCCGGCGATCACCGCAGGGCTCAGCCTGGTCCAGGCGTTCGCCGCTCTTTTGGAGCCCAACGAGGCCAATCCCACCACCGCATCCTCCTCGCCTGAACGACGTTGGGCTCCACCACCGAAAGCGTGCCAGGGTAGCAAACTTTACTGACCCTCGCGGTTGGCCAATACGTTCTCCGGTCCACTGGGGACGATCGGGAGAATGATTCGCGAGGGACGTTTGCGGTCGTGGTAGAGCCGCTGCTGTGCGACGCGGATGGAAGTGCCCTCAGTCACGGGTTCCCCGGTGTTGAGGTTGCGGTCCCAGCGGGGGAAATTGCTGGAAGTCACCTGCACGCGCAGGCAGTGGCCCGCCTTTATAACGATGGAGGTCGACCACAGGTCGACATCGACCTCGTCGACACGCTCCGATTCGGTATGCACACGTGTTATCCCGTCGGTGATATTGCGCGATATGCCAGCCGCGTCGACCTCGCACAGCCGCACTACCCAGTCGGTGGAGGGACCGTCCGTGGAGGCGAAGATGGTTGCGCGCACGCGTCCGGTGATCTCGAGGTCAGCCTCAAGCGGATCGGTGGTGAAAACCAGAACGTCGTCACGGGCCTCCACGACGCGCTGGTCGAATGGGCCTGCGGGGAAGTCGGAGGCCATTTGGATGCTTCCACCTCGGGTGATGACGGGGTCAGCCGGGTCGTAGGTGAAGCCCGACCCGGCCTCGTCAAGCTCGGGCACTGACCATGTCAGAGTCTTGTCCTCGTTGAGATACAGCGCCGTGTCTTTGGCCCGTGCGAGCGGCCAGTCCTCTTCGGACCTCCACTGGTTCGTACCCATAACGAAGATCAGGACACCGGGTTCGTGTGCGTGGGTGGCGGGCATGTCCTTTAGCCAGTGGTCGTACCACTCTCGCTCGATATCAGTGACCGTCTGTCCGCCCGGGGTCTGGGCGGAAAGGCCGAAGTTGATTTCACCGACCTGGCCTCCATTCCAAGGCGATGAGAGGCTGCCATGGTGCCAGGGCCCGATTACGAGGCGAGCGGTACGGCCGCGTGCCCGCAGGCCGACGTAGTTGTCGATGTCTCCTTGCAGAAAGAGGTCGTACCAGCCCGCGAACCCCAAGGTGGGAACGTCTATATCGTCGTACTTGCTTGAGACGCGTGTGTCCTCCATGGTTGTGGGATCCGCCAAGGCTCGGGTGACCCCGAGGTCCGGCTGACCTGTCGCCGCCAGCGCCGCAGGGGCACCTGCCGGTAGCTGCCAATACGTGCGGGTGGCGAGAGCGTCAAGGTCGGTGAACGTCGTCCCCAACTGCCTCATCATTGCGTCGGCCTCGAGCCCGGCCTTCGGGATCTGGCCCAAGGCGGTAAACAGTCCCCAGAAAAGGTTGTTTCCGAACTCGATCGCCCCGCCTCGGAACAGTAAGCCGTTGTCCGGGTCGGCGAAAGTTGTGGCAGGGACGATGGTCGCCAGATGTGGGGGACGGGCAATCGCGGCGCTCCACTGGGTGCTGCCGAGATAGCTGGGGCCAAACATGCCCACCCTGCCGTTGCTGCCCGGTAGAGAAGCCGCCCATTCAACGGTGTCGTAGCCATCCTCGCGTTCGTGTTGCAAGGGATGCCACTCGCCGTCGGAAGTGAAGCGACCCCTGGAGTCCTGCGTGACCACCATGTAGCCAGCTCGCACCAACGTCCTGACGTCGAGCTGGCCGGTCTCCATCAAATTCTTGTCGTAAGGGTGGCGGGCAAGAAGAACAGGGAAAGGACCTTCTCCCTCAGGGCGGAAAACGTTTGCTCGCAAAATGGTGCCGTCGCGCATCGTGGCGGGAACGTCAAGTTGAAGGGTGATTTCATGCATGTGCTTGTCCTTCTGAAGTCGACCGCATCCACTACGATCCCGTTTCGGGGTCGTGGGCGGCTAGTTTATGAATGGTCGAAGCGATACCGCGACATCTTCGTTGGCAATGACGGCCCGCTGTAGTACTAGGAGTAGGTTTCCTCAGCGAGAGATGAATCCGCCGTCGATGACTAGTTCTGCTCCGGTGATGAACTTTGCCTCGTCCGAGGCAAGGTAGAGCATGCCGTACGCGATGTCGGAGGCCTCCCCGGCGTGGGGCGGCAAAGGAACAGTTCCGGGGTTGGCCAGCGTTTCCCTGGTGAACCCGTAACCACGGGTCAGGCCGGTATCGATCGGACCCGGATGCACCGAGTTTACCCGGATGCTGTCCTTTGCGAACCACTGGGCAGCGTGCTTTGTCAGGGACCGGACCGCACCCTTCGAGGCGGAATATGCCGCGCCCCCGCCGTCCCCGGCGCCACCACCGATAATCCCGGCGATCGACGAGACGTTCACAATGGAACCGTGGCCGGCGGCCTGCATGGTGGGGATTACACTCTTCATCCCGAGCCAGGGTCCGGTGGCGTTGATGGCCATGACCTTGTTCCAGTCCTCCAGCCCGGCGTCGAGAATACCATTTGGCAGGGCAATGCCAGCATTGTTGATCAGGATGTCGATCGTGCCCCACTCCAGCAGGACGTCATCAACCACACGATTCCAATCCTCAACGGAAGAGACGTCGTGAGTGCGGGCGATTGCCTCGCCACCATCAGCCGTAACTTCATCGACCGCCTGCTGCAGTGCCTCCGCGGAGATGTCCGTAGCCAGTACCCGGGCCCCTTCGGCCACGAAGAGCTTGAGGGCGGAGAGCCCCAGTCCGCTGGCTGCACCCGTAATGATGGCGACCTTGCCGGCCAATCGTGACATATTCATATTCCTTCTCTGATAGGGGATTCTTCAGCAAAGCTGCCGTTGTCGCGGCAGGTCAGGCTTCTCCTGAGCGTTTCCGTGACCGGGTGTAGGCGTCGAGGGATACGGCGGCGAGTACGATCACGCCGAGGGCGACCTCTTGTGTTGCTTGCGGGAATGCGAGGATGTCGAAGACGTTGTTGATGGTTCCGAAGATCAGGATGCCGACGAGGGTTCGCCACATGGCGCCTTCTCCGCCGAGCAGTGAAGTTCCGCCGATGATGACGATGGCGATCGAGTTGAGTGTGACTCCGACGGCTACGCCTGGCTGTCCGACGCCGATGACCGATCCTAGGACGATGCCGGCGAGTGCGGCGAGCATGGCGGTCAGCACGTAGGTACTTGCGCGCAGTGAGGTTACGGGGAGTCCGGCCAGCCGTGCGGCTTCGTTGTTGCCGCCGATTGCGTAGATTCCCCGGCCGTAGACGGTTTTGGAAAGTGTGAACCATCCTGCTGCAACGAGGACGGCTAGCAGCCAGACGGAGAGCGGGGCTCCGAGGAAGTCCTCGTCGGAAAGGAAGTCGTAGCCGCCCGTTGCCATGGAAACCGGTTTGGAGTTTGTGTACAGCAGGGTCAGGCCGCTGAACAAAGACGCGGTGGCGAGAGTTGCGATAAACGCGTTCACTTTCGCTTTGGTGATGAGGAGGGCGTTGATCAGGCCGAGGAGGAATCCGATCGCCAGCGTGATGAGTATGGCCGGCCCCGCAGGCATCATGTGGGACAGCGTTGCGTAGGACACCCCGCCGATAGCCAGGACGGCGGCCACCGAAAGGTCAAAGCCTCCTGCGATGATGATGAACGTCATCCCTACCGCGATAATGCCGACGGGCGCGTTCTGGGTCAGGATGTTGACCAGGTTTCCCGGGTTGAGGAACCGGGGATTGAGGATGACCGCTGTGATGACGAGGATGATGAGCACCCAGACCATCCCGAGGCTTGCTGCTCTCTCTCGCAGGTTGAGGCTTTTGCCTGCTGTCACAGCAGGAATAACGGTTCCTTCCGGGGTGGTGTCCCGGTCGATGGTGGCGCTCATGCGTGCTCCTTCAATCCAAACGCTGCTTGCAGTACGTCTTCCATGGCGATCTGCTGATCGCCGGTCCGCTCAAGGAGCCCCATGCTGTGGCCCTTGGCAATTACGAGCACCCGGTCGGACACCGCCAACACTTCTTCAAGCTCGGACGAGACCATGATCACGGCAACGCCTTCGGCCGCCATCAGGCGTAACGTTTCCAGGAGTTCGCCCTTGGCGCCGACGTCGATGCCGCGTGTTGGCTCGTCGGCGAGGAGCACCCGGGGTCGGTCGTACAGCCACCGTGCCATCAGCAACTTCTGCTGATTGCCGCCGGAGAACCTGTCGCTGCGTTCACCTAATCGGGCTACGGGGAAGTTCAGCCTGGAGGCTGCGTCTGCGACCATGGCACGGAGTTTCTTACGGACAATCACGCCCCCGGTTGAGGCGGAGCCAAGGTTGGAGAGGGCGATGTTGTCCGCCGCGCTGCGGAGCAGGACGAGCCCTTCTCCTTTGCGGTCCTCAGGGATCAACCCGATTCCGAGTTTGCGTGCGGCGCGTACAGTCCGCGGCCAGGCAGGCTCTGCGCCCGCCAGGCGGATGGTTCCCCGCGCGGTGGGTTCCGCACCGGCGATCGCCCGCAGCAATGTAGAGCGGCCAGAACCTACCAAACCGGCGATGCCAAGTATTTCCCCGGGCTTCACTTCCAGGTCGATATTTTCAATGGCTCCCGGAACGGTGAGCCCAACCACCTCAAGAATCGGGGCAACGCCGGGCTCGATAGGTCCGGCGTGTATTTCCACCGGCTTGTCCAGGAGCACGCGGCTAAGCGTCTGGTCACCCCGCTGGTCACCGAGCATCGCACGCACGAGTTCAGCCCGGGATTTCTCCCCGCGCCTGCTCGTGGTGATGGCCCGGCCGTTCCTGAAGACCGTTATCCAGTCGGCAAGGCGTTCGATCTCGTCGAAGTTGTGGCTCACGATCACGATGGTGACACCGCGCTTGCGTAACCCTTCGATCGCCTTGTAGAGCGCCTCCCGCTCCTCGACGGCGAGCGAGGCGCTCGGCTCATCAAAGAGGATGACGCGCGGATCGATGACCAGGGACCGCATGATCTCGAGCAGCTGCTGCTCTGCGACCGAGAGGGTGCCTACGGGAACGCCCGCAGGTATGACCCTGACGTCCAGCTCGGTACACAGCTGGACGTAGCGGCGACGCATTTCGCGGCTGGAGAGAACTCCTAACCGGGACAGGACGGACCCAAGAAATACATTCGCTGCTGCATCCAGATGCGGGATGATCGTCAGTTCCTGATAGATGGCTGAGACGCCGCTCCGGCGTGCAGCGCGAAGGTTTCCCGGTTCAAGCGGTTCACCGAAGACTTCGACAACACCTCCGTCAAAGTCGACGCGACCGGCGATCGCACCCAGGGCTGTGGACTTTCCCGCTCCGTTCTCGCCGATCAGTGCATGTACTGTTCCTTCGTGGATCTCAACGTCCACGTCGATCAATGCGCGGGTGGCACCGTAGGTCTTCGATACCGCTTTAAGCGCGACGGCGATAGCCGGGTCCGATTGCGAAGGCTCCATTGCCGGGTCTACTTTCTGTACTGGGCTGGGGCGGCGTTCGAGGGAACGTCGCCCCAGCCCAAGGTTGGGCGACCTGCGGTGTTAGCGCAGCTCGGCGGGCAGTTCTGAGATCGTTTCCTTCGTGACCACAAAAGGATTCTTTGCAGTGCCAATGACCGAGTCATCCACAAAACGGGGGCCGGCATCCCCTCGTTGCGCGGCCGCGATGGAGCTGAGGTTTGCCTTCATCTGGTTATAAGGAAAGAGCATCGTGGAGAGCTGGACGTTGCCGGCTTCTAATTGTTCGATCTGGAACTTGCCGAAACCGACGTCCGCAACATGGATCTTTTCGGAAAGACCGGCGTCTTTTGCGGCCTGGATGACGCCTTGGGTTAGGTCGGGCGCGGACGCAGACAGGATGAGGGTAGTGTCAGGATGGCCCTGCAGGTATGTCTGGGTCTTGTTGTACGCGTCAGTCGTGGTCCAGTCGGTGTAGATCGTGTCAATTGAATAGTCGGTGTTGTCCTGCGCAAGCTTTGCCATTGCGGCTTCTGTAACGCGCGTCTGAGTGTTGACCGCCGGGCCAAGTACGGCCACCACCTTCTGCTTACCCGGGTTAGCCTTTGCTGCGGCCGCCAACCAGCCGTCGACGTAGTCGCGGGTGGTGTTGCTGCCCACGAAGTTCAAGGTGCCCGGGACCCAGACCTCGTCAACTGACTTACCGCTCTGATCTGTGCCGTCGTCGCAGAGGGGCGATCCTGAAATCGACGTGAGGATATTAGCCTTTGCGAAATCCTCGGTGAGGAGCTTGCAGGACATCACGCCGTCGAGGGCCATAACTACCGCGGCGTCGAAGTTTCCGGACGTCATCGCTGTCTGCATTTGGTTGAGCTGCTTGTTCGGGTCATATCCTGCGTCAAATAAGGTCATGTCCATACCAAGTTCATTCGCAGTTTCCTTCGCCGCCCGCTCCTGCTCCAACCCGAACTCATTGGCGACTCCCGGGATAAAAACAGCGACCTTGAGGCCCTGGCCGGTCTTCAGGTTCACTTTCGTGTCGTTGCCGACATCGATTGCGACCGTGCCGGCTGGACCCTGATTGCCCGGGTCGCCGCTGCTGTTTCCCGCGCAACCGGCCAAGGCGAGCAGTACCGCTGTGGATCCCGCGGCCAGCATGGCCCGCGACTTTGGTGTACGCATAATTCTCCTGATTGCTTGTTCCGGCGCCGTAGGCGGCCGGGATATATGTGATGCCGCGGGCTTCTTTGCTTCGCGATCGTGGCGTGGTCCGCCGACTCTGCTTAGGGGAGTGGCAGCTACCCGGGGCTAGCGCAGTTCGGGGGGAAGTTCGGAGATTGAGTCCTTCGTGATGGTGAAAGGACTCTTCGCCGTGCCAATGACCGAGTCATCCACAAAACGAGGGCCGGCATCCCCGCGTTGAGCCGCCGCGATGGTCTCGAGAGATACCTTTATCCCGTTGTATGGGAAGAACAGGGTTGAGAACTGGATGTTCCCCGCCTCGATCTGTTCGATCGAAAACCCGCCGAAACCCTGGTCTACGATGTGGATCTTGCCGAGAAGGCCCGCGTCGTCTACGGCTTCGACGATGCCCCGAGAGATGTCCGGCGTGTACATGGACAGGATGAGGGTGGTGTCCGGATGGCCCTGGAGGTAAGTCTGGGTCTCGTTGAACGTGCCTGTCGTGGTGTAGTCGGTGTAGAGCTTGTCGACCGTATAGTCAGGGTTGTCCTTCGCGAATTTCGCGAGGGCAACTTCAATGACTCGCGTTTGGGCGGCGACAGCGGGACCAAGGACAGCAACAACCTTCTGCTTGCCGGGGTTCGCCTCGGCCGCGGCGGCAAACCAGCCATCGATGTAGGCGCGGGTGTTGTTGCTGCCGACGAAGTTCATGGTGCCGGGCGCCCATACCTCTTCAACCGATGCTCCGGTCTGATTAATGCCGTACTCGCACAGCGGCGTGACGTTGTTCACCACCAGGATGTTGGCCTTGGGGTAATCCTCGGTGATGGTCTTGCACACCACCGTGCCGTCGAGCGCCTGCACCACGGCGGCGTCGTAATCCCCGGATGCCAGCGCCGTCTGCATCTGGTTTAGCTGTTGACTCGGGTCGTAACTCCCGTCGAACAAGGTCATCTCCATGCCGAGCTCCTTGGCCGTCTCCTTCGCGGCGAGCTCCTGCGCCTGCCCGTACGCATTTGCTACGCCCGGGATGAATACGGCGACCTTGAGGTTGGGGCTGGCCTTCAGATTGACCGTCATGTCGTTGCCGACATCGATCGCAACAGTGGCAGCGGGGCCTTGGCTGCTTGCGCTTTCAGCGCAACCAGCCAGAGCCAGCAGCACCGCCGTGGATCCAGCAGCCAACATAATTCGCGACTTCGTTGTTCGCATCTTTGCTCCTCGCGTTTCTTTCGCATGCTGTGAAGCGTGCGTCCCCTGGCCTCCCGTTTATCCGGCTGGCGCCGTTGACGACCGGAATACGGGGTGGCCCGCCAGCTTCTTTGCTCGGCGATCTTGGTGGGTGCTATGCCGACGGTACTTGTGTCATAGCTCACCCGTCAAGAGAAAACTTGCGCTATTTGTGAATCACTATCGTAATGCGCGATATGGAACGATTCACCTAGTCATCGTCAATAATCGCCGGTCATGCGTGCTCGTGGGCTTGCTCCTTGCTGGTGGACCCCAGGCAGGCTAACCGGGTAGAACGTCACCTTCCGCCGTTGGCGGTCTCCCAGTTGTAGGTCATCCAGACCTCGAATCCCTCGACTTTGCTGATCAATTGACGCTGGTTCACACCATCCGCCCCCAGCCAAAGGATCCTGTCGTCGGCCGTGACGGCGTCAACCATCCCTGTCCGGACAAACCGGCCATACTGTCTTATTTGTACGGATTCTCCAATAAGGGGAAGCCACTCATCTTGCTTGTGGAATGTCATAGTTGTGTCCGTTGAATAGTGGTTTTCGGCTTGTGGGGCCGGTGAGCAACCCGCTGTTTTGAGTCCGCGACTTGCTCACCGGCCTTCGGCGAGAATGGCTCGCCGCCCGGAGGAGGCCTCCAGGATCAGCTTTAGGTCCTCTTAGTGGCTGGCAACATGGACCTTCGTGGGATCTGTCTCCGTGTCGACTGCATGCAGATCGGTGATGCGCTTCGGTGCCAGCACCGCCCAGACGATCACGAAGACAGCGATAATCACGGCCGATGCGATGTAGATACCGGCAAAGGTTGCCTCCGGAATGAATCCGTCGGCGCCGGGGACCAGCACATTCAAGATGATTGCGACGGCGATCATCGCTCCGACGAACTGGATGATGTTTTGCATGCCAACGGTCACTGCCATGTTGTCCTGGCGGCCAGCGGCTGCAACGAGGGTGTATCCCGTAGTCAGGCAGCTGAGGATCGTGAGCGCGTACAGGAACACCCACAACCAGGACAGCCAGACGTGGCCGTGGGCCAGGGCGAGTCCGAGGAAGACGAGGACCGCAGCAGATCCGGAAACAACCAGGACGGTCTTCGGTCCCAGGCGCCGAAGGCCCCATCGGGTCCACAGGTATCCCAATGCCGCCCCGGGAATCATCGCGAGGAGTACGTATGAGGAGTCCAGGGCAGAGAGGCCATGGCCGTACCCGGACGAAGCCGGGGTCTGCAGCCATGCCGGCAGCACGATGAAGATGCCCTGGCCAACCAGGCTGATCAGGAGGATTCCGGAGTAGCCAATGAGAGTCTGCCGGATATCCATGTTGCGGAATGACACCAGGGGTTCCTGGGTGCGTCGCTGCTGAATGATCCAAGCAGCCAGTGTCACGGCACTGACGAGGAATGCTCCGAGCACCAGCGGTGAGGTCCAGCCCTGGCCGGGCCCTTCAGCAATGCCAACGAGGAGCGCCGTGACCCACACGCCGAGCCCCAGCGCGCCAAACCAGTCCAACTGGACCACAG
Organism: Pseudarthrobacter sp. GA104; assembly: GCF_009741265.1. Classification (GTDB taxonomy): domain Bacteria; phylum Actinomycetota; class Actinomycetes; order Actinomycetales; family Micrococcaceae; genus Arthrobacter. The sequence goes on along the minus strand of NZ_WOWL01000001.1, from coordinate 282,110 downwards.
CACGGGCGGCGGCAGGTGTCTCAGGTGACTTCAGAGCCAGGATCAGCATCACGCCGTACAAAGCAAAGGTCACCCAGAAGACGGTCTCCCACGGCAAACCCAGTCCAACGATGAGTCCGCCGGCAATAAGTGCGAGCGGCACAAGGACTGCCATCACTGTCGAGAGCACCAGCGAGACCAGCCGGATTTGTCGGGCGGTAGCACGTGGACGCAGAAGTCCCCAGCTCAGTGGAATCGTGACCGCGAGGCCCATGAGGAACCGGCCCGCGACCAGAGGCCAGAAACCGTCGGCGGTTGCACCGAGGGCGCATCCCACCAGTGCCAAGACGATCAGTGCGATGAGAACCTTGCGATGCCCGAAAATATCACCCATCCGGGCGGTCAGGCTGACGGAAATCACGCTGCCCATCATCAGCGCGTTAAGGACCCACCCGATTTCCGAGCCCGTCAGGCCTGATTCAGTCGCGATCACCCCGATGAGCGGGGCGAGGATTCCGTACTGGATGTCAAGCGTTATGCCGCTCAGCAGGAGTAGGGCAATGATCGGTGTGCTTCGGCCGGTGCGGGGCTCGACCGCTATTGTTTGTGTCATCTTTGACCACCTTTTGTTTATATCCAGCAGCTGCTGGGATCGTTCCTGACGCGAAGAGCAGCGCATATGACTGGATCATTGGTTCGATCTGCCGACGACGTCGACGCCATGCGTTGTGCTCTGCGGAAGAATCCGGCTTCTTTGCCGGGCCAGTGCAGGCTTCAACGTTAAGTTGGAGGGACCCCGGCCCGGCATGGCAATGAACGCCGTCCGCATGGGAAAGTACGCCAAGGTACGTTTGCGTTTATCAGGACAATGCGGGCAGGCTTAGGCCCCGGATGTGACGTTGGTTTTGTAGTGGGAAGCTTCCCGGTAGGCCGTGGGCGGCATGCCCTTCCACCGTTTAAAGGCGATGGTGAAGCTCGCAGGCTCTGTATAGCCAAGCCTGCGGGATATGCGCGCTACCGAAAGATCCGTATTCGAGAGCAAATCGGCGGCAAGGTCGCTCAGGGTCTTGTCCCGGAGCTGGGCGAAGTCGTCCCCGGTGAGTTCAAGCTTGCGCTGCAGGGTGCGAGGAGAAACTCGAAGTGTTGCGGCCACGTTTGCCAGTTTGCGGTTAAGCTCAGGGGCCGCCTTTATGGTCTTTGCGACAGTGTCGGCCCAGTCTCCGGTCGCCCTGAGAGTGTCGACGATCTGGGTATCCGCCTTGATCCACGCCGCGTGCTGAAAGGCGTTACCGAAAGGAAGCTCCTGTGCTGACGTTGCTGGGTCCCACCATAGCCGCAGCGTTTCGGCGCCACAGTCGATCACGCAGGGAACGTTAGCCGCAAGTTCGGGGGAGGCTTCCGCGAGAGGGAATTCAATCTGGGTGAAAGGGAAAGGGCTGCCATAGAGCCAGGTGAAATTCCGGGCAATGAAACAAAGGTCGCGGTAAACGCTGAACGGGATCAGCTCTTCCGGGGCATCGGGGTAGGTGAACTCCATCCCGGTTACTGCGCCATCCGGTGTCCTCAGTGACGCCAGTTCGAACAGCGCAGGGCCATAGTCAGTGGTACTCGCAACGTCTACCCACGCCTCGATGGTCGGCGCAGTAGCAAGGGCCAATCCTCTCACCCCGAAGGCGCCCAGTGAGTAAGCGCGCGCTGCGCGCACCCAGAGATCCACACGATCTTCTGTTAGACCAACGAACTGAAGCTGGAAGGCCAATTCCTTCCTCGCAGGAATTGTCCCTCCCGGACGGTTCACCGCATCGGGGTCAATTTCCGCATGCGCGAGCGCGCTCTGCCAATCCAGGTCCGCATCCTCAAGCAGTCCACGCAGTATGTGCACGCTAAAATTTGGTACCCGAAGGTTCTGGTATGTTCCCCCTTTCACCGTCGCCACCTTCTGCCCCAGGCATACCGGGGCGACTTAGCAAGTCCAGGACGGGATGGGGGAAGCATCTCTCTCCTCTTCTTTGTGGAGGGACGGGCTCCTGCTCGAAAGCGCATCGGCAAATCCGAGTATCAGAAGGCTCGTGAAGTCACGTCAGTAGCTTTGCACCTTCGGGGGCTTACAACACGCCAAAGAGCGCGTTTGGCGCGGTTTCCCATCTACTTGGCGTCGCTGGTCCTGCCGGTCCAACGCTGCGGGCTCCTAACGTTGAAGCTAAGCAAGGCCTCGCAAGGGAGCCGAAACAAAGCAACGAAGGAGAGGAAACGAGATGACGCGCGAAGAAGCCTTCACACTCTGCCCTTCAGACTCCTATGTGGAGCTCTACGGAAACCAGTGGCTCATCGTTCCGTTTGCACCGGTCGCACAGCCTCAGTTCTTTGTCTGTACACCAGGCCAACGCAATGCCCAAGCACGGTAAGCAACCCTGCGTTCCTGCCCGGAGCCGCAAGGCCTATGGGGATCTTTCATCTTGTGGTTGAGTGAAGCATGGCTGCCCAGATTGAGGATTATGCGCTGCTTTCGGATCTCCACACCGGACCCCTTGTTTCCCGGCAGGGCAGTGTGGACTGGCTCTGCTTCCCGCGTTTCGACTCGCCCTCTGTCTTTGCCTCCCTGCTCGGGCACGAAGACCATGGCCGGTGGCTGCTAGCCCCGAGTCCGCCGGAGGCCGCTGTCGTGGACCGTCACTATGTGGACTCGACCTTCGTACTCCAAACAACGTGGCAGACCAATTCCGGAAAGGTCTTGGTGACGGACTTCATGCCTGTGGGTGACGCCCAGCCATCACTCGTCCGGCGGGTAACCGGACTCAGCGGGACAGTTCAAATGCGTCAAGAGATAAGGATTCGGCCCCAGTACGCCACCGTACTGCCTTGGGTGAGCAGGATCCGCGACAGCGCGGCCCCCGGCGCCGAAATACTTCTCGCCATGTCCGGTCCGGACGCTCTGTCTTTGCGGGGCACCCCCCTTCCGCAAGCAGAAGACCACCGGCATGCGGGGGAGTTCACGGTCCAGCAGGGACTGAACGTGGACTTCCACCTAACATGGTTCCCTTCCTACCGCGACGTGCCGCCGGCCATCAATATTGACGCAGCCCTGGACGACGCCATCCACTACTGGACCACGTGGGCGGGCAATTGCCGCTACGACGGGCCCTATCAGAGTGTGGTCAAGCGTTCACTTCTGGTTTTACGGGCTCTAACCCACTACGAGACGGGCGGCATTGTCGCCGCTCCTACCACTTCCTTGCCTGAGGAGTTTGGCGGACCACGCAACTGGGACTATCGCTACTGTTGGCTGCGCGATGCATCCTTGACGCTCGAAGCCATGTTAACGCACGGCTACGAATCCGAAGCCCTGAAGTGGCGCAACTGGCTCCTGCGGGCGCTCGCGGGCGATCCAGAGGAACTGCAAATAATGTACGGCGTAGGGGGCGAACGCGACCTGACGGAAAAGGAACTCCCCCACCTGCCTGGCTATCAGGACGCCCGACCCGTTCGAATCGGCAACGCAGCCGTCTTCCAGCATCAGGCCGATGTTGTGGGGGAGGTGATGGTGGTACTGGAGAGGCTTCGCCTTGCCGGAGGTAAGGAGGACCATTTCTCCTGGGCCCTGCAGCGCGCCCTCCTTGGATCAGTGGACAAACACTTCGAAGACAAAGACCTGGGGCTGTGGGAAATGCGGGGCGCTCCGCAGTACTTCACGCACTCCCGCGTCATGATGTGGGCAGCCTATGACAGCGGAGTACGGGCTGTCCGGGACCATGGACTGCCTGGACCGCTGGGGCACTGGGAGCGGCATCGGGATCGACTGGCGGCAGAAATAGCGGACCTCGGATTCAACCGCAACCTTAATTCCTTTACCCAGACATACGGGGGCGAGGAGACGGACGCGGCCCTGCTGGTCTTGCCGCAGGTCGGATTCCTCGGCTACGACGATGAGCGGATGCTGGGAACAGTCGCCCAGTTGGAGAAGGACCTACTTACCGCAGGGGGCCTGATGATGCGCTACCGCACCGAGACCGGCGTCGACGGATTGGCGCCGGGGGAACATCCATTCCTTGCCTGCTCCTTCTGGCTGGTGGAACAGTACGCACGCTCGGGCCGACTGGCAGACGCCAAGCACCTGATGGGCGACCTGGTGGGACTTTCCAATGACCTCGGCCTGCTCAGCGAAGAATACGCCATGAACGAAAAACGGATGGCGGGAAACTTTCCACAAGCCTTCTCCCACCTAGCCCTGATACGGGCCGCAGACGCCATGCGCAGCGCGGGCGTCTAAGCCTTGGACCTTCCGCTGTTCTTGTATCGGGACGCTTCCCTGTAGGCCGTCGGCGGCATCCCATTCCACCGTTTGAAGGCGATGGTGAAGCTCGTTGGGTCCGTGTAACCCAGAGTGCGTGATATCCGTGCGACAGAGTGATCCGTTTTCGAGAGCAGATCGCCGGCGAGGTCACGCAGGGCTTTGTCCCGGAGCTGGGCGAAGTCGTCTCCGGTGAGTTCGAGCTTGCGTTGCAGGGTACGGGGCGAGACCCGCAGTGTTGCAGCCACATTTGCCAGTTTGCGGTTGAGCTCTGGCGCGGCTTTTATGGTCTTCATGACAGTGTCGGGCCAGTCGCCGGTTGCCCTTAGATTGTCAAGAATCTGGTGATCCGCTTTGAGCCATGCTTCGTGTTGAAAGGCGTTACCGAAGGGGAGCTCCTGTACCGACGTTTCCGGAGCCCACCAGAGCCGCAGTGCATCCGATCCGCAGTCGATGACGCACGGGACGAAGGGAAAAATCTCAGGGGAGGCTTCTGCCAGAGGGAAATCGATCCGGGTGAAGGGGAAAGGGCCGCCGTACATCCATGTGAAAGTTCGGGCAACAACGCAGAAATCGCGGTAGACGCTGAACGGGATGAGCTCTGCAGGGGTATCGGGATAGGTGTACTCCATACCGGTCACAGTGCCATCCAACGTCCGGAGAGGCGTGATTTCCATCAGGCCGGGGGCATAGTCTGTTGAGCTGCCGGCTTCTACCCAGGCTCCAATGGTCGGCGCGGTAGCGAGGGCCAATCCGCGTATGCCGAAGGATCCTAATGTGTAAGCCTGTGCGGCCTTCACCCAGAGGTCGACACGATCTTTTGTGAGAGCCACGAACTGCAGTTGGAAGGCCAACTCCTTCTTCGCAGGAATAGTGCCTCCCGGGCGGTCGATCGCGTCGGGGTCGATTTCCGCGTTTGTGAGCGCAGTTTGCCAATCAAGGTCCGCGTCCTTCAACACCGCGCATAGTCCGTGAACGCTGAAGTTGGGTAGTCGCAGATTCTGATAAGAGCTTAGTTTCACTGCTGCCTCCTTTCACCGTTGAGGAAGAGGCGCTCCAGCAATTCAGGGCCTCAGTGCGACGAGTATCAGCGGCCCAGCATGTGAAGCACGTCACCAGCTTTGCATCCCACGCCATGTATTCACAAGTTGCCCGAGCATGACGCAGTTTCCCATCTGTTTGGCATGTCTTGCCATGCCGCTTACCTCACCTGCGCACCTAACGTTGAAGCCCTGGGCAAGGGCCGGCAGTGAAGCCGGCGCACTGATATCAAAGGAGATCCGGTGAGCTTATCCATCACCCAAAGCCTTGAACCGGCAATAACTGCCGACGAATTCAAGGCGGCATTCCGCAACCATCCCGGCGGTGTCGCTGTTATCACGGCTGATGCGGGGAACGGGCCGGTCGGCCTGACTGCAACGTCTGTCATTTCGGCCAGTGCCGAACCTGCGATTCTCGCATTCTCAGTGTCGGAATTTTCGTCCAGCACTCCGACTATCCTCGGCGCAGACACCGTCATCGTCCATTTACTGGGCGCTGACCAAGTGGACATCGCCAAACTCTGCGCCACCAGCGGGATTGACCGCTTTGCTGACACCTCTCTCTGGTCGCGACTGGAGACCGGCGAGCCCTACTTTGTGGGGGCCCAGGCTTGGATCCGGGGCAGGATCATCAACTCGATGGCCGCCGGTGGGTCGTCCATCGTGGCCGTCGAGGCGCTCCAGGCGTCACCGGCGCTGTCAGCAGACACGGCGCCTGCAGACCCGCTGGTCTACCACAACCGGCGCTGGCACGCCCTTGGGGATGCATCCCAGATCTGAACCGTGACCCCGCCGGTCATAACAAATCCAACCTGTTCCACATCCAATTTCATCTTACCGAAAGGACGGCGATTATGAGCATCGCATCCAACGAAACTTCCACCGGCCCTTCCGTTGATCGCGACTTCGTTGCGGACTATACAGTCGAGCGTGATAACGGCCCAATGGTCGGAGGCGACAACGCTTTCAAGGTGGCGATCTTCGGCGCGAACGTGTCCACGGGGCAGGGCGGCCTGAACTTCGCCGACAACAGCATCAAGCTTGGCAACTGGGGCGAAGTGCAGCATCTCGCGCAGAAAGCGGACCGGTACGGCGTGGACGGGTTCATCCCCATCGCGCGCTGGCAGGGGCTCGCCGGTCCCGACCGGCCTTGGGGCCGTCAGTTCGAGACGTTCACCTGGGCCGCGGGACTGGCCGCGGTGACCCAGAACATCCAGATCATCGCCACCTGCAACGTGCAGTTCATCAACCCCGTGATGGGCGCGAAAATGGTGACCACCATTGACCACATCAGCGGCGGCCGCATGGGGCTCAACGTCACAGCGGGCTACTTCAAGCCTGAATACGATATCTTCGGCGTGGAGCTCCCCGAGCACGACGTTCGTTACGAACTCGCCGACGAGTGGATTGAGATCGCCGAGCGTCTGTGGGCCAATGAGGAGCAGGAGTTCGACTTCGACGGCAAGTTCTTTAACCTGAAGGGCGCGCAGGCGCACCCGAAGCCCGTGCAGTCCCCCCGCCCGATGGTGATGAGCGCCGGTTCGAGCCCCGCAGGTCAGGAGTTCGCGTTCAAGCACGCAAACGTCTTGTTCGCATCGGTGGCAAGCGTCGAGCACAGCGGCGAGCTCACGCCGAAAATCCGGCAGAAAGCCGACGCGGCCGGTCGCGAGGACCTCGGCCTGTGGGCGGGCGCGCACATCATCGTCAAGGACACCGAGAAGGAAGCACGCGCCTACGCCGACTACGTGACAGAGAGCACCGACTGGGAGAGCGCGCTTCGCTACCGCGAAATCATCCGCAGCGGCACCCAGAGCTTCAACTGGGATGAGTACAAGCAGTCCGAGGACTACAAGCGTGACGAGTCCGTGAGGGCCTTTGGCCGCGCGGCGCTCATGCCGATCACGGGCACCCCCGAGATGGTGGTCGAGGAGCTGCAGAAGTTGCAGGCCTCGGGCATCACCGGCATCTGCACCGGCCTCGTCGACTATGACGAGGGCCTCGACCGGCTGAACGAGCAGGTCTTCCCGCTGATGCGCGAGGCGGGCCTGCGCGCCTGACGACCAAAGCGTCCATCCAGAAAGGAGTGAACACAGATGACTTTTCCTGATCCCAAGAAATTCCAACTCGTCGTCGCGGGACCGAACGAATCCGGCGAAGCAGACTTCCTCGAAGTTGGCCCGGCCGCCGAATTCGACTTCCCCGGCGTGGCAGCGGGCGCTTTCTACTGGGCCGTGGACGGAGGCCACAGCAAAACGAACTTCGGTGCCCCGCCAAGCAAGGTCGCCCTAGCGGGACGCAATGGATCCACCTTCGGTATCAGCAGCTTCCCCGCGCACTCGTCAGGCGAAGTGGACGCGGCGACGCTCGACGAAAGCATGAGCGCCACCGACGACGACGGCGACGCCGGAATGCACGCGAGCGACACCATCGATTACGAGGTGGTTATCTCAGGCAAGGTGGACCTTGTACTCCCCGGCGGTAAGAAGCGCACGCTCGTTCCGGGAGACCTGCTCGTCATGGCCGGCGTACCCCATGCTTGGAAGAACCCCTACGACGAGGACTGCGTCTACGTCGTGGTCACGGTCGGTTTCAACACCCCTGAGGCCGCATCATGAGCCTGACCTCACCCGGCAAGGCGCTGCGTGCAGTCTTCGACAGTCCCGAAACGGCACTGGTGCCGTTCGGCGCCTTGCCGCTCCACGCACAGATGGCGCAGCACGCCGGCTTCGATGCCTTCCAGCTCTCCGGCGGTATGTCTGCCTGGTGGCAGGGAGTCTCCGACACGGGATGGCTCACCCTCACCGAGGTGGTTGAGCACGCAAAGCGCACTGCCCGCGCCGCTGACATTCCCATTTATTGCGACGCCGATACCGGCTTTGGTGCGCCGATCAACGTTCAGCGCACGGTGTCCGAGTTCATTGACGCGGGCGTCGCCGGAATCCACATTGAGGATCAGCGGGAGCCCAAGAAATCAGGCGGTGTCGCCGGGATCGAACTGGTGTCGGACGCCGAGGCTATCGGACGACTCAACGCAGCCGTGGATGCCCGCGACAAATTGGACAGCGATTTCGTCATCGTTGCCCGTACAGACGGCTACGGAGCCGCCGGCGGTGGCGTGGGTGAGGCGATCCGCCGCGCCCAGCTCTACAAAGCCGAGACCGGCGCGGACGTCATCTTCTACGAGGGATTCCATACCTGGGAGCAGGCCGAACTCGCGCTGAAGGAGACGCCCGGGCCAGCCTACGCCGTCGGGGTTCCGCTGATCGGACGTAAGACCGTCGCCGAGATGACAAAGATTGGCCAGGCGATACAGCCCGTGGCCTTCGTGCTTCCCGGGGTCAAAGAGGTTTGGCGCTTGCTGATGCAGGTCAAGAAATCAGGCGAGGCTACGCCCATCGGCGAGTACATCGACCACTTGAACGATGGCCCCGACAGTATCGGCTGGGGCGCAATGTTCGGTCGTCCCTTGACCGACTACGTGCGTGAAACCGAGGACAGGTTCCTCCCCCAGGACTCGCGCCGCAACTATGACAACAACGTCCACGTTGGAGAGAGCTACTAATGAATGAGGAGAAACTGATGATGAAAGACAAAGCCGGACTCGTCACCGGCGCGGGCTCGGGCATTGGCCGGGCTAGTGCCCTGGCGTTCGCAAAGAACGGCGCGCGCGTAGTGGTGTCCGATATTGATGAGGCAGCCGGGCGCGAAACGGTGGAGATCATCGCAGCAGCTGGTGGGAAGGCTGTCTTCTTCCAGTGTGATGTCAGCGACGAGGAGCAGGTCAAGGGCCTTGTCGATGCGACGGTGTCGAACTTCGGGCAGCTGGACTTCGCTTTCAACAATGCCGGGATGAACGGGGTCTTCGCACCTATTGGGGAGACCGACAGCGCGACCTGGGACCGGGTCATGAAGGTGAACCTGTACAGCACCTTCTACTGCCTTAAGCACGAAGTCAACGCGATGCTGAAGACCGGAGGCGGTGCGATCGTCAACACTGCTTCTGCTGCGGGCCTCGTAGGAATCGCCAACAACGCCCCGTACACCGCCTCGAAGTTTGGCGTTGTCGGGATCACGAGGAACGCGGCCATGGACTACGGCCCCCTGGGCATTCGCATCAACGCCCTCACACCCGGATCGACGACGAGTCCCATGATGAAGAACGCTTTCGAGCAGAACCCGCCCGAATTCCGGGAAAGGATTCTGTCGGCGATCCCGATGCGCGACCTGGCCGAACCCGAGGATCAGGCAGATGCCGTTGTGTGGCTCTGCTCTGACCAAGCCCGCATGGTTACCGGAATCTCCCTGGCGGTCGACGGCGGCTGGCTGGCCGGCAAGTAAGTGGCACTGCCATCCGGTTCAAAAAATATGGAGCAACTGAAAATGACTAATCTTGATTTCAACGGCCGGGTGGCAATCGTCACGGGCGCAGGACAGGGAATGGGCCGCGAGCACGCAAAGATGCTCGCCTCCCGCGGGGCGCGGGTCGTCGTCAATGACGTCAACGCGGCGAACGCAGCCGAAGCTGTGGCCGAAATAACCAACGCAGGCGGCACCGCAGTGGTGGACAGTCATAACGTCGTCACCGAGGCGCCTGAGATCGTCCAGACCGCACTCGACTCCTTTGGGCAGCTCGACATCGTCGTGAACAACGCCGGGATTAATGCGTTCGGCCGCTTCTGGGAGATGGAAGCCGACACGTGGTGGCGCATCTTCGACGTGGCCGTCAAGGGCGTCGTCGGAGTCTCACGTGCTGCCATGCCGCACCTCATCGCCTCAGGCACTGGGCGGCTTATCAACATCTCGTCAAACGGGGTCATGGGCGTGCCCACGGACTCGGCCTACAACGCCGCCAAGGCCGCCATCTGGGGTCTCGGCATCACCCTCGCGGCCGAGGCCCGCGAGGTGGGAGTTCAAGTCACCACGCTGATGCCGGTTGCCTTGACGCCGATGACGGAGGACGCCTTCCCTAACCCCGTCATTAAGGACGCGATGCGCACGACCGTTCCGGCAAGCTCGGTGTCTGCCTTCGTAACGTGGTTGGCGCACCAGGACACGGCAGTTTTCGGCGAAACGTTTGAGATCGCCGGAGTTGCTGCCGGTCGCGTCGCGATTGCCGGCATGCCGCGAATGAAGGTCGAAGCGCCCACGCCGGAGAGCTGGGCCGACAGCGGAGAGGTGCTCATGAAGGACGGCGAGCTGCGGGCATTCCGCAACGCGAGCGAGTCGTTCCGCGACCAGATGGTGTACTTGGCGCCGGAGCTGGACGAGGTCCTCCCCGCCAACGCGGCAGACGTCTCGAGGTGACCGCGTCGCTGCATAACCGTCTCTTACCGGCAAGATCACGGCCAACACTGGCTCTCAACTCAAAACAAGGATTCTCATGAAGATCGGCATTCTAGGAGCAGGTTCGATAGGCGCGACACTCGCCCGCAAATTGAGTGGAGCCGGCCACGATGTTAAGGTTGCGAATTCCCGTGGCCCCGAAACCATCAGTTCCGACATTGTGGCATCGGGGGCACGACCAGTAGAAGCAAGCAGCGCTGTCACCGACGTCGATGTCCTCATCACGTCCATGCCGCTCAGCCGGATGCCCGAGGTTAGAACCCTTATCACCGACCTCCCGGCCAACGCCGTCATCATCGACACGTCCAACTACTACCCCCTGCGTGATGGGCGGGTGGAAGCCTTGGAAGACGGGCAGGTCGAAAGCGTCTGGATTACCGAGCAGCTCGGGCGCCCGGTTGCGAAGGCCTGGAACGCCATCACGGCCGAGTCATTCGAGGCCTATGGAAGAAAAGATGGGGATCCCGAACGGATTGCCATCCCTGTGGCCGCGGATGGCGATCGCGACAAGGCGGTAGCAATGGCCCTCGTCGAGGAGACCGGGTTTGACGCGGTCGACGCCGGATCCCTGGCGGACTCCTGGCGCCAGCAGCCCGGAGCGCCCAGCTACTGCACCGACTTCACGCGCGAGACGCTACGGGAGGCCCTTGCTGCCGCTGAGAAGGCCCGGCTGCCGCAGCGACGGGACATCGCGCTTGCAGCCATCATGGAACGGTTCCCGGACTATTCGAAAGTCACTGCGGACTACCTTGTCCGACTGCATCGGGCCATCTACAGCTGAACTCGTGACAAATCACCGTCGGCCGCAGGCCAAGGAGCAGTAGTGAACCTCAAAGAAGATGTAGTCATCGTCGGGGCTGCCCGGACTCCCCAGGGCCGGATGATGGGCCAGCTCGCCACGGTTTCCGCCGTCGAGCTCGGCGGGGTTGCAATCGCTGCCGCTTTGGACAGGGCAGGCATTAGTGCTGATGCTGTTGACGCCGTTGTCATGGGCCATGTGATCCAGGCAGGGGCCGGCCAGAACCCTGCACGGCAGGCAGCGGTAGCCGGGGGGATACCGCTGAGTGCCCACGCCGTCACCGTGAATAAGGTGTGCCTGTCCGGGCTGAGCGCGATCATCGAAGCCAGCCGGCTGCTCCAGCTTGGAGAAGCGGAAGTGGTCATCGCAGGGGGACAGGAATCGATGAGTAATGCCCCGCACCTGCTTCGCGGTTCCCGGGCAGGGCATCTCTACGGGGATGCAGTGCTGACAGACGCCCTTGCCCGCGACGGACTCACCGATGCCTTCGACCAAGAGTCAATGGGCCTCAACACTGATCGTGCCAATGACTTGCTCGGCATCGGGCGGGCCGAGCAGGACAAGGCCGCTGCAGACTCCCACCGGCGGGCAGCAGCGGCCCAAGGTTCAGGGTACTTCGATAAGGAAATAGTTCCGGTCAAAGTGCCGCGTCGCCGGGGAGGGCCTGAACTGGCAGGCAGCGACGAGGGCGTCCGGCCGGACAGCAATGAGGAGTCCCTCAGCAAACTTCGCCCGGCGTTCTCCCCCGCGGGTACCGTCACGGCCGGCAACGCCTCACCGCTCACGGATGGCGCTGCCGCCGTCGTCCTGACCACGCGCGGCTATGCGGAAGCCCACGGTTTAGAGGTCGTGGCGGTACTAGGGGCCCACGGTCAGATCGCCGGCCCCGACACATCACTGCCGGACAAACCAGCCCAGGCCATAGCGAAGGCGCTTGGAGCCGCAGGTTGGACTGCGGGGGAGCTGGACTTCGTGGAGATCAACGAAGCGTTCGCTTCCGTGGCGCTCCACTCGGCGGCGCAGCTCGGAATTGGGATGGACAGGGTCAACGTCAACGGCGGTGCCATTGCTCTCGGACACCCCATCGGCGCCTCGGGGGCACGAGTCGTCGTCTCGGCCGTGTACGAACTCCAACGCCGCGGAAGGGGCAAGGCCGTGGTGGCCCTCTGTGGTGGAGGCGGGCAGGGCGAGGCACTGCTCCTGTCCCTGAGCTGATAGATGACTGAAGTATTTGAGCTCATGAAGGAGGCTGCGTCGAAAAACGGCAACACGGCGGACTGGGCCGCCGAACTGCAGCAACTTCGGGTCCTTGTTGCCAAGCAGGAGTTGAACGAGAACATGATCCGCTATTGCCGGGGCATGGACCGCAAGGACCTTGACCTGGTGAAGTCCACCTACTGGCCTGAAGCGACTGAAGATCATGGCATGTTCGTGGGCCTGTCCCATGATTTCTGCGACTGGGCGTATTCCATGCGGCGGGAGTCCGCCCACAAGGCCAGTCACTACGTAACCAACATACTCATTGAATTGAACGGCAACCAGGCCAGGCGTGAAACGGCGTTTATCTACCTGGCCATGCCGGCCGACGGCGGCCCTACCGACCTTCTTTTGGGCCGTTACCGGGATCTGTGCGAGCGGCGCCAGGGGGAGTGGAAGGTGCTCGCGAGGACTTGCGTGTGGGACGGGGCGCAAAGACTCGCTCCGGAAGCGGACGTCGCCGAGCTGTTCGGCATTCCGCCCACGTCCAACTTCGGCGACCGCTATCCGCACGACCCGACCTATGCCACGGATTGGGGAAAAGCAGCCCCGGTCCAGACTACGAATGCAAAGGAGCATCTTAATGACTAGCGATCAAATCCTCGCTGGAAAGCACGTCCTCATTACCGGCGCCGGCCGCGGACTCGGCGAGGCGTATGCACGCGCAGCCGCAGCGGAAGGCGCCCGAGTGGTTGTCTCCGACATCAATGCCGCAAGCGCCGAGGCCGTGGCGGAGTCAATCAACCGCGAGGGCGGCGAAGCATTAGCCGTCGCGGCGGACGTCACCGATTGGGACAGTTGCCAGCGGCTGGTCGCTGCTGCGGTGGAGCGCTTCGGGAAGCTGGACGGCCTGGTCAACAACGCCGGCTACCTGGAGACCGTGACTGCCGGGCAGGAGACCCACGAGCACATTCGCCGCCACGTCGACATCAACGTCTGCGGTACTTACTTCATGTCAGTCCACGGTCTCGCAGCCATGGAGGGAAAGGGGTCGATTGTCAACGTGACCTCGGGCGCGGTTGTGGGTCTTCGGATGATGAGCGCCTATGCCGCAGCCAAGGCGGCGATCGCCTCCTTGACCTTCGCTTGGGCCACCGAGTTCGGCGCCGAAGGTGGAGAAATCCGGGTCAACGCCATGGCGCCCCACGCCGACACACCGATGATGACGGCAGGAACCGAGGCGTACACGAAATTCTTTGGCGGAAACCCTGTTGCGCCGCCGCCTTCCACGAACGCTCCAGTGGTTCTCTATCTCCTGTCCGATCTCAGCAAGGGAGTAAACGGCCAGGTAGTCCGCTTTGCGAACGGGCATGACCTGATGCTGCTGTCGCACCCCGCCATCGTCGACTCCGCCCTCACCCGCGAGACATGGACGCCCCTTGATGTCAGCGCGGCGTTCGATGATGTGCTGCGCTCCAGGATGCAGCCGTGCGGCCAACTGACGTACATGGACTCCCGCAGCACAGAGCCCGAACTGACGGAGTTTGCAGGAGTCAGCCAGTGAACCAGCGGAACGAACCCGCGAAGCGCAGCGTCGACGTCGTGATTATTGGAGCCGGTCCGGTCGGGCTTTCGGCGGCGATCCTTCTGGGACGGTTCGGCGTCGACACGCTCGTGGTCGAGCGACGGACCGAGCGGTCGCGCCACCCCAGGTCCCGGGCGGTCAGTTGCCGCACCATGGAGGTATTTCGCGAGCTAGGCCTCACCGAAGAAGTGCGGGCAGCGGCGCTTCCCGGTGGACCACGCCGCCTGCTCGGAAGCGATGCCGTATCACCGTGGCGCTCAGTCGTCACCAGCAACGCGCATGCGAGTGGACCCGCGGACACCAGCCTCGGTCCGGAGACGCTGGACGTAGTTCTGTGCTCCCAGGACGCGCTTGAGCCGATCCTCGTTGACGCGGCGCAGGCCGAGGACAGCGTCACCCTCCAGTTCGGCAAGACTGTGTCGACGGTGAACGACACAGGGGCAGAGGTTCTCGTGTCCATCACCAGTGACAAGGGCCCCGAAGTCGTCGCCGCAAAGTATGTGATCGCAGCCGACGGCGCCGCCAGCCAGGTGCGCACCGCCTTGGGGATCGGGAGCACCGGGGATCAGGACCTGCAGACAGCGGTGAGTGTGCTGTTCCGGTCGCCTGTCATCCAGCGACGCACGGGCGACCCGTCCAGCTTCATCTATCTCGATAATCCGGACACGATCGGGGCTGTGGTGATCGCTCCCGTGGACGCGACCGACCGCGTGGCGATGCTGGGCCGCCCACTGGTCATGGACAGGATGCCCTTCGAAGACATCGACTGGACGACGCAAATACGCGACGCGATCGGGGATCCCGATGAGTCGGTGGAATTGATGGACGCCCGGACCTGGACCGTGGGCGCCTGGGTGGCCGACCGCTACCAGTCCGGCCGGATCCTGCTCGCCGGAGACGCGGTGCACGTCATGCCTCCTTACGGCGGGTTCAACCAGAACACCGGCATCCAGGACGTCCACAACATCGCATGGAAGCTGGCAGCCGTCCTCAAGGGCTGGGCGGATCCCGCCCTCCTGGAGACCTACGAAGTGGAGCGGCGGCCAGTCGCAGTGTTCAACATGGCCGAAGCTGTTCGCAACTTCCGCTCCATTGTTGGCAACGCCGATGAAGGCCCGCGCTCCTTCCGGCCGGAAAACTTCGTACACCCCGGCCTGGACATCGGATTCCGCTATGACCGGGGAGCGGTTGCCGGAGCCACGTCACCCGATGCCGGCTGGCCCGTGGGAACGTTCACCCCCACTGCTGCCGTGGGTGAACGCGCACCGCATGTCTGGCTTAACGCCGAGGCCACTGTCTCCACGCTTGACCTGTTCGGACGTGAACTAACCATTCTTGCGCGCCCCAATTCGGAGCCTGCACGGGAGGCGGCGCGGCGGGCAGAGATCCACGGCATTCCCTACAGCTCGGTGACCTTCGGGCACTTGGGGGACTTCGTTGCTGCCGAGGCTGAGTGGGCGGCCGCTTACCGCGTTAACGGGGACGAAGCCATCCTTGTACGGCCCGACGGTCACGTACTTGCCCGCTTGGACGGCAGCGACCCCGGCGCTGCCGAGCGTGCACTGCTTGCATACGCTGGCCGGACGACCGCTGCATGATCCCGGGAGAGCTCGACCTGCCGCCGCCGGGAGGTTGAGGCCACCGCACGAACACACCGCTATTCCTGGCGCAGTTTTTCCATCTCTACTATTGAGAACTCGCGCTATTTGTATATATGGTTCATATTACGAGAGTACGGTCAGTGGCCGGACAAGTCGTGATGTAGCCGCAACTCATCGCCCAATCACAGAAATAAGGAGATTCACGATGGCGTGGATAACGTTTGATGACTACAAGGACAAGTACCAGCACATCAAACTGGAACGAGATGAAGACGGCATTCTGCTTGTCACGTTCCACACGGATGGCAGCGACGTGGTCTGGGGTGTAGGAGTCCATGACAATGTTTCATCGCTTTGGGATGACATCAGCAGGGACCGGGGCAACCGCGTTGTCATCATCACCGGGGCGGGCGACACCTTCATCGACAAGGAAGCCCCAATTGAAAACAAGAACTGGGTCACGCCCGAAATCTGGCTCGGCCTCCATCACGACGCCAAGCGCCTTGTGCTGGGCCACCTCGACATCGAAGTCCCGATGATCGCCGCAGTGAACGGTCCCGCAAGGTATCACAACGAGCAGGCGCTGCTCTGCGACATCGTCATCGCTTCCGAGGATGCCGTATTCGCCGATCATGCACACTTCTCCCAGGGAAACATTCCCGGCGACGGGATGCAGATTATCTGGCCGCTGGTTATTGGTTTGAACCGCGGTCGGTACTTCCACCTCACCGGACAGGAGATCACTGCGCAGCAGGCCTACGAATGGGGTGCCGTGAACGAAGTGGTGCCCAAGGATCAGGTAGTTGCGAGGGCATACGAACTCGCACGGATGCTGGCTGCGAAGCCTACGCTGACGCTGCGTTCCACCCGGATGCTGATGGTGAACGAGCTCAAGAAGACCATGAATGACGCGGTCAGCCACGGAATGATGACCGAAGGTCTTGTTGCCATGGGCGAAGGCTGGAATCCGACTCCGCTCACCGGACCGGAACTCGCCGCGGGCGTCAAGACTCCCGCCTGACGCAAACGGAAGCGCCGACGACTTGAGATGTCGTCGGCGCTTTCTGCTCTTGTTTAGCTGCGCTGACCAAGGGCGTGGGATGTTCGCCACGCGAATCGCTGTAAACAACGAAACCGTTCCTGGCAGGAACCAAAGCCCGGCCAGGAACGGTTGCGTCTGAAAGATCTGTCAGGAATAACCGAAGTGGCGGGCACGGCGGGCCCACTCTGCCGCATCGATTGCTTCCATGATGGGCAGGTAGGCGCCGCCTTCTGCTTCACCCTCGAGCAACTCACCACGCGCCAGGAGGGACAGGTTCTCGCGGAAGCCTGCCACGGCCCCGTTCACGGTGTTGATGACCAGCAGCATCTTCACGCCGGCGTCTTCGAGTTCCTGGCGCTCCTCTAGGGTTGGATTCTTCACGGTCACCATGACGTACTTGCCAGGGACGACTGCCGAGAGTTTGGGCAAGTCGAGAAGGGGGTAGCCGCACGGATAGAGCATGTCCGCGCCGGCGGCAGAATAAGCAGCCATGCGCTCAGCGAGATTGTCGAAGCCAAAGCGGCTGGCATCCGAGCGCGCAACGATCACCGTGTCCGGTGACGTCCGGGCTTCCACGCAGGCACGGATGATGTTGCTCATCTCCTCGACGCTGCGAAGTTTGAGTTGCGGCTTCCAGCGCTCTCCGCCGTCTTTGGGTGTCCAAAAGTGCTTCGTTGCGGGCACCATGTCTTCGACGAGCAGGGCTGCGACGCCGGCTTGCTCGGCAAGCTGGACGCCGCGGAATGCTTGGAGAGGTGATCCTCCTGCATCATCGAAGTCGAGAATGAGTGGCAGATCGGTGATTGCCGTGATGCGTCTGCCGGCCTCGATGAGTTCGCCCTGGGAAATAAAGCCGTTATCCGGCACCCCGTAGTGGAAGTTGGAGTAGGTGCCGCCGGCGATGAGCACGACGTCGAAGCCGGCTTGCTCAATCATCTTCGCCGAGAGTGCATCGTAGGCTCCCGGCGCGATGATCATTTTGGAGTCCGCAAGCAGTTCCCGGAGTCTTTGTGCAGGTTTCATGGGCTTTTTCCCTTCTTTTCGTCGGAGTTTATGGCTACGACGGGAAAGAGTTTTCGCTGAACGTAGCAGTGCTACTATCGTATCACGCTAACTACATTCACTATTTGAAAAATGCCGACAAAGGAGTCAGCACCGTGTTGCTCTCTCCTCATCAAACGATCCAAAGGATGACCATGCAACAGACCGAGCCTCAAGAGGCAGTAAGCAAGAACGTCAATGAACCGAGCGTTCACGTCAGCAACTCCGGAGGAGTTCGCGTCATAACGATTACCCGTCCGCACAAGCGGAATGCGATTGACCGGCCCACTGCCCTGGCGCTTGCGGCTGCGTTCGATGAGTTTGATGCCGATGATTCTGCAAGTGTCGCCATCCTCACCGGCGCCGGTGGGTATTTCTCCGCGGGCGCTGACCTCGTATCGGTTGCAGCAGGGGACGTCCCGGTCATCGAGGGACGCGGGTTCGCTGGCATCACCCGCCGGACGCCGGTGAAACCTGTCATTGCCGCCGTCGAAGGCTACGCCTACGCAGGCGGCTTCGAGCTTGCCCTTGCATGCGATTTGATCGTCGCCAGCTCAACGGCGTCGTTTGCCCTGCCCGAGGTAAAACGGGGACTCATCGCAGCCGGCGGTGGGCTGCTCCGCTTGCCGGACCGTATGCCCTATCACATCGCAATGGAGCTGGCGCTGCTGGGGGAGCCAATCACTGCGGCACGCCTCGCCGAGCTCGGCCTCATCAACAGGCTGACGGGCCCGGGCAAAGCGCTCGATACCGCGCTCGAACTCGCCGGGAAAATCCAGCTTAACGGACCCGTTGCAGTGAAGACCGCCAAGCGCATTATCTCGGAGTCGCGGTATGCGGCGGCGGAGGCGCGTTTCGCTGCCCAGGAAGAAATCGTTGCACCGTTACGAAGCGGACCGGAAGCACGTGAGGGTGCGCTGGCTTTCGTGGAACGGCGCGACCCTGCCTGGGTCCTCGCTGCACAGGCAACACATGCCACTGAAGTACCGTAATCGGGATTCTGGCATGGCTTCCTACGTCATTGGCGTCCTATGCCGTGTCGCTCAAGGTCCACTGGCTCTTAGCGTTAGTTGAGAACAAACGTCGGATGATCACTGACATCAACAAACATCCGGTGAGGCTTCCGAATTTTTTGGGATGGCCGTGGTTCCCGGAAGACCCGACCGCGTCGCAGCGGGCGACGTCCCGATAGCCGCGGACCACCGATCAGTACAAACTTGAAAGGCCAAGGCAACGATGCCCGAAAACCACCAGAAATTGCACTTCGGACCGGCACGTACAGAACTGCACGTAGGTGTTGATCTCGAGCGGATGCGCCGTGAGCGCGCTGACCGTATGCGGGCACTGATGCGTTCGAAGGGTATACCGGCGCTGTTGCTCACGGGCGCGGACAATGTGCGTTACCTGACGGGTTTTTGGTGGGGAGAATTCTCGCTGCAGGTTGGCTACGCACTGTTCTTCGCAGATGACGAACCAATCGTGTTCGCGCCGGCGGGATCCCTCCAGCAAATGCCCGACCAGGCGCCCTGGATCAAGCACTGGCGGCCGGCCATCTCCTGGCTTGGCGGTGTGGCCCCCAGTTCTGCCATCGCCGAACTGTCGGCTGTTTTCGCGGCCCAGATTCGCGATGAACTCGCGGCACGTTCTCTCACGGGTGAGCGGCTGGCCGTCAGTGAGATCGATGAGCCGGGCATGAATGCTCTGGCCGATGTGGGAATCGAGACGATCCCGGGGCTCCCGCTGCTGCTCGAATGCTCAACGATCAAGACCGCTGATGAAATCTCCTGTATCTCGATGGCCGCGAGCTTGAGCACTGCAGGGTTCGAGGCGACGCGGGCCGCACTGCGGCCCGGAACCAAGCAGGCCCAGATTGCTTTGATGGCCCGTCGCGCCATCGAAGATGCCGGCGCGGAAGTGGGAGCTGCCCGTCTGCTCTCCGGACCACTGTCATTCCCCCGGGGGATCAGCGGCGGAGACCGCATCGTTGAGCATGGCGATCTCGCCTACCTGCTCACCTGCGGAACTTCCTACATGGGGTACACGGCGTGTCTCTACCGCCAGTACGTCGTCGGCCGCGCTCCAACCTCAGCTGAACGCTCATCCTACACAAAGCTGACGGACCGTCTGGATCTGGCGATGTCGCTCATGAAACCAGGCGCCAGCACAGCTGACGTGGCGGCCGTACTTGCACCCGCGGAAGATTTGGGCTTTCCGTCCGAGGCGGAATGCTTCAGCATCGAACTCGGGCATGGGATCGGTCTGGTTAACGCAGGGTCGCGGGCAATCCACTACAACCCGCCGACTATTACCCGCTCGTGGTCCCTTGCCCATCCTGAGGAGATCAAGGAGGGCATGGTCATTGCCATTGAAGGTATCGAAGGGGAGCACCGGGTCGGAGGTGTACGTCTTGAGAACCTCGTTGTGGTCACGGCCAGTGGTGCGGAACTGCTTGACCACTACCCGCGCCTCGATATGGTCCAAACCGCCGGGTGACCATCCCAACTGACTGCGAAAGCGACACAGCAAAGGTTGCCATGAACCTGATAGTTGAAAAGCACGTCCCTATCGCAATGCGCGACGGCGTTACCCTCTCAGGAGATGTGTATCGGCCAAGTGACGGCGATCCCCGCTCCACAGTGCTGATAAGGACGCCCTACTGCAAGGATGACCCTGCGCACGCCAACACGTGGATTAACGTCCTGCGCGCGGTCGAATGCGGATGGGTGGTGGTGGTTCAGGACGTACGGGGCCGGTTCCGAAGCGAAGGCCAGTTCGTGCCCTTTGTGAATGAAGCCGATGATGGCGTGGACACTATCCGATGGGTACGCGAACAGCCGTGGTCGGACGGCAATGTGGGCATGGTGGGCGGCTCATACGTTGGCCTCAGCCAATGGTTGGTGGCAGCCAGGAGCCCGGAAGGCCTCATCGGCATCATTCCCGCTGTTACCGCCGACGACGTCCATTCCGGCTGGCTTTACGAGGACAACAACGTCGTGTTGGGATTTCTTGCACACTGGGTATCAATTCTCCTCGCAAGCAGCGGATTGGATGAGAAAAGCCGACCGCGGATCGCAGCACTGGAGCGGAACGTCGCAGAAGGGCGCATCCGCACCTTCCGCCAGCTGATAGAGGAAGCTGGGGAATTCGCGCCCTATCTGCAGGACTGGCGGGATCGAAGCCGTTCTCTGGTGGATCCAGAGCTGGCTGGGCGCGTTGAAGTGCCGGCTTTCGTCATCGGAGGCTGGTTCGACATCTTTCTTCGGGGAACGGTTGCCAGTTTTGTCCGCCGGGAGACCGCCGGCACGCAAAATCCCCACGACCGCCTGTTGGTTGGGCCGTGGGCGCATGGGCTCATGGGCGGATGGTTTCCGGCCCGCTCGTTCGGTCCGGCATCCTCGTTCGATAGCCTCGACCCGACGTCGCTCCAACTCGATTGGCTGGAGGAAGTGCGTGATGGCCGCAACCGCTCCAACCATCCTGTGACCGTTTTCGCCATGGGAGCTGATGAATGGCGATGCTTCTCAAGCTGGCCGCCCGAGGGCGCCGATCGGGTGCATCTTCGACTGCGCCCTAGCAACATAGACCATCCCACGGCCAGTATGGAGGCTCGGACGGCGTCGTTATTGGATTCCCCCGTCCCGACGATCGGCGGGCGGACATTTTTCCCCGGCTACAAAGTGGGTGCGAACTCAGGTCCGCGGCCGGTGGAGGCATTGCATGCGCGCAATGACGTGCATGCCTTCGTCTCGGACCCCGTGGCTGACGACATCGAAATCCTGGGCAGTGTCGCATGCCGACTCGAGGTGAACACTGCTGACCCCGCGCCGGTCGTCGTCAAGCTGGCAACGCTTGACGGTACTGGAGCCTCTGAACTCCTCTGCGAGGGGTCGTCGTACAGCACCCCGGACGCTGGAAACCCAGAGCCAATCACCGTGGATCTCGGTCACACTGCGGTCCGGGTGGCGAAAGGCATGCGCTTGTGCGCCTACGTCGCCACGTCAGATTTCCCCCGGTTGGAGGACGGACCCAGGACATCCTTGAACGTTAGTGGAGAGGGGCCGGTACTGGAACTTGACGTACTACGGCTGGGTTGAGTCGCCTTCTTCATCGTCCAGGCGGCGGGCTTCCATCAGGGCATCGAGGCAGCGCTGGAAGTGCTCCTCGTTGGTAAAGCGATGAAGCGGGACCGTTATGGACAAGGCGGTGCGGGGGCGCTGCGATCCTTCGAAGATTGGAACCGCCATGCCGCAGACACCCAGGACGTATTCCTGGTGGTCCAGTGCGTAACCACGTGATCGCGTCAACTCGAGATCGGCCAGGAATTCAGGAAGGGTGGTGATCGTGTGCTCGGTTCGCCGTTTGAGTTCACCGTCTGCGGACCGGACCCGTTCCAGTTGTGATTCCGGACCGTAGGCGAGGAGCGCCTTTCCGGAGGCGCGTGCATGAATGTCGCCGGAAACACCGACCCGGAGGTCTGCCACTCTGACAGCGTGGCTGCCTTCCTCTACGGCGACCACAGTGACAGTGCCACCTTGCCAGGCGGACAAGTAGGCGCTTTCGCCGGTAGCCTCAACCACCATTTTCAACAGACTCAGTGCCAGGGGCGAGGGACGCCAGTCTTCTTCCACGCGCGAACTCAGATCCAGGATCTTCCCGGCAGCGAGTTTGTAGGTGCGCTCGTTGCGTTCCAAGTAGCCGGCATGGACAAGCGTCGCCAGCAAATGCGACGTCGTTGCAATGTGCAGGTTTACCGCGCTCGCGATGGATTGAGCCCGCATCGGCTCCTTCGACGCCGCGACGACATCAACGATGTTGAGCGCACGGGCAACGGACTGGACCAAATCCTTCGGAGCTTCGGCTTCAGTGGCCTGTTTGTCGGCTGTCTTAGTTGTACTTGCCATGCGGAAATCATACGCACATGGCGAAAGAAGGGCTACAGCGCCACGAGAAGGGCCTCTGGATGCAGGGGCAGCATTTTATCCGTTGACAGCAAGCAGAAGGGTAGCGTAGTTATTGCATTATGAATACAACTATCACATCAAGAGAGTTTAGTGGGGATGGCAATGGTGCCACGCTCAGTAGGGGCAAGGACCTTGGAGGCGTGCCGGAGGTTCAGTCCGCAGGTCCTGTCCCGATCGGCAGCATCGGGCAGGTGGGGATCCTCGTGCAGGACCTCGACGAGGCCATCGACCTGTACGGACGCGCCTTCGGCATCGAAGAGTGGAATTGTTACCACTACGATCAGGAGTTCATGCCCTGGTCGCGCTTTGGCGCCGAGGAAGGCGCTTTCGCGATGCGCCTTGCCATGGGCGGTTCCAATCCCCAGATCGAACTCATCCAACCATTGGCCGGCCCGAGCATTTACCACGAGTTCACCGAGCAGGGCCGCACCGGCCTCCATCACCTCGGCGTATTCGTGGACAACCTGGACGCGGCGATCACGCTGATGGAAGGGTCCGGATACCGCGTTACGCAAACTGCGCGCGGTTATGGGCAGGGCGGCGACGGCGGATTCGCCTACTTTGACACTGACCGTGATCTCGGTGTGGTGGTCGAGGCAATAGAGATCCCGGCCACCCGCAGGCCCGGGACCGTGCGACGTACAGGAGGAATGTAAATGTTGGAAAGCAAAGCTGTTTTGAGCCCCGTGCGAATCGATAACCCGTTGAAGGCAGAGAGTGTGGCTGTGGTTGGTCCCTCCCGGGACCCGTGGAAAACCTCGGGGCGGACACTCGATTACCTCGCCCGCCTCGGATTCGAGGGGCGGTACTACGCGGTCAGCAGTGTGCATGAGGAAGTGCTCGGTGTGCCCACGGTGGAGACGCTCTCTGACCTCCCCGAGGTGCCCGACGTCGCCGTCCTCGTGGGACCCGCGGACAGGGTTATCGAGGATCTGCGCGAGTGCGTCGCGCTCGGCGTACCCTTCGCGGTCGCCTTCGCCGCGGGCTTCGGTGAAACCGGTCGGCAGGACCGCGATGAGCAGCTGCGTACGGAATTGGCCAAGGGCACCACCCGCCTTATCGGCCCTAACTGCATTGGCTTCATGCACGTCGGCAGGTCGCTGACCGCAACCTTCTCATCCGTCCTGCAACGTGGCGCAATTCCGGCCGGTCACGTGGCGCTGTTCAGCCAGAGCGGCGGACTGGGGAACGCGCTCATGCAGTCCCTCGCCGCACGCGGTGCCAGCGGGTTGAGCGCCTGGGCCAGCTCCGGAAACGAGATTTCGACGGGCTTTACCGACTGGGCGCAGTGGCTGGGCGCTGATCCGGACACGCATGTGCTCACTTGCATCGTCGAGAGCTTCAGCGCAAATGATGACCTCGAGGCCGCTGCAACCGCCGCGGGGGACCGCGGCATCCCTGTGATCGTCCTGAAGCTGGGGCGGTCCACCCGCGGCGCGATGAGCGCCCAGTCGCATACTGGCAAACTTGCTGGCAGCGGCCGCGTTGCTTTGAGCGTCCTCCGCCACCGTTTCGGAATGGTGTGCACATCACCTGAACAACTCCTCGATCTGACCGAGACCTTCGATGTTTTCCACGGGCGTCTCTCCGGCCGCGACCAGGAGCTGACCGTCGTCACCACCTCCGGCGCCCAGGTGGGACTGTGGAACGATCTGGCCGATGACCGCAACCTGACGTTCCGTGATCTTGAACCGGAAGCGCTACGCTCGATCGGTGACGCGGTGGGCAGCAATCACCTCGGCAATCCCATCGACGTTGGAGTCCAGTCAACAACCGCCGACTACCTGCGCATCGTTGAGCGGGTTCTCACCACGACGTCGGGCGGATGGGTTATTGTGACGGCGACCCGGCTCGCGCACGACTTCGATGAGCTGGCGGCCGGCATCGCCGCGATGACCATCCCGGCGGAAGTTCGTGTCATGGTAGTCCCGCTGTCCGAGGACGACCGGGTCACCGCGGCCCAGGCCGGCATCCTGCGCAATGCAGGAGTCCTGTCCCTACCCACAGCCGGACGGGCACTGGATGCCATCGCGGCCGCATCCTCCTGGTCGCAGGTCCAAAGCACCCGTGCCAACCGCGGCGAACTAGTGGGGGCGGCACTGAAGGCGGTGACAACGGGCGGGATGTGCAACCTGACCTGGCACGAAGTGGCCGGATCCCTGGCTAAGTCCGGTGTTCCTGTACCGGCAAGCCGCGCCGTCCGTGATGTCGACGGCGTCGTCCGGGCTGCCGAGGAAATCGGCTTCCCTGTAGCGATCAAAATCGATGATGCAGAGATCCTTCACAAGGCCGACGCCGGAGGCGTCTTCATCGGCGTCAATGACTCCGACAGCGCCCGCGCGGCAGCCTCCCATCTCACATCCATCCAGGGGGAGGCCGCGACGATCTCCGTCCAGGCAATGGCGCCAGGGAAGACCGAAGTCCTCGTAGGGCTCCGGCGCGATCCCGAGTTCGGTCCAGTCCTCGTCATCGGCGCGGGAGGCGGTATGACTGAGGCGATTGACGATATCAGTATCCTTCCGCTGCCGGTGTCCCGGCCCGAGGTCCGCCAAGCCATCTCTGACGCGCGAGTGGTGGCCACCAGCCTGCGCGGGGAGGCCGGCGGGAAGACCCTTGACGCGCTCACTACTACTGTGATGGACATTCTTGCCTGGGCGGAACAGCAGGGGAACATCCACGAATTTGAGTTCAATCCGATCCTCGCGGACCCGGCAACAGCAACCGTCACTGTCGTCGACGCCGTTGTGTCGGTCCACACCACCTCGGCAGGACCAACACCATGACCAGCGCCACTACCGGCGTGCCGGCAAAGCAGATCACCGATGAAGACGTGGCCTACATGAAGAGCTTCATCGGTGAGTCAGCCGTCGTTGTGCAATGGAACGAGGAGGCCAGCACCGACTCAATCCGCCACTACGCATGGGGGATCGGTGACGAGAACCCGCTGTGGCTGTCGGATTCGTACGCGCAGACAACGCGTCACGGCACCCGGATCGCACCCCCCACATTCCTCTACTCCGTGTGTGACGCCGAAGTCGCGATGGGGATGTCGGAGGGCATCCAGGCTATCCACCTTGATGCCGACCTCGACTTCCGCCGGCCGATACGCCTGGGCGAGCGGGTCCGCGCCCGCGCCTTCGTCGAAAACGTCCGTGAACGCGTGGGCCGCCGCTCCGGTCGCCTGGTGGAGCAGGTGGGGCGCACCGATTACTTCGTCGGTGAGGAACTTGTCGGGATCGTCCGCAATACGATCGTATGCGTGGCTCGAAGTTCCGAGGGCCAGCGCATGCACGAACCGCGCGACCCCCATGTCTACACGGACGAGGAAAAGGAACAGATCCGGGCCGCGATCCTGGCTGAGGAGATCCGCGGCCAGCGCACGCGCTTCGCGGAGACGGTGTCCGTCGGCGATGTTGTACCGCAGGTCGTCAAGGGTCCACTCGACCTCATCACCATGACCGCGTACTATGCCGGAGCGATCGGTACCGCCGGCTACCGCGGGGTCGAGACCCGCGTGCGCCAACAGGAGCGGGTGAGGAACGGGGACCCAAGCGCGCCGACGAACCTCGGTCCCGAGCACTTCCTCTCCGAGCCCTTCCCAAGCCTGGGGCACCAGGACGCCGCCATGGCGCACGCCATCGGCATGCCGGGAGCGTACGACAACGGCAATCAGCGCGTCTCGTGGATGGCACACTGCGTGACCAACTGGATGGGGGACGACGCGGATCTCGTATCGCTTTCGGTGCGCATCAAACAGCCCGGTGTCTTCGGTGACACCCAGTGGATCGGAGGCGAGGTCACCCGCGTGTTCCGGGACGAGGCCCACGGAGCGTGCGCTGAGGTCACGATGAAGGCCATCAATCAACTGGGTGTGGAGACCACGAGTGCCGTGGCGGTCGTCTCGCTGGCCGAGACCCGGAGCAGTTGACCCACGTCCGGTCGAAGCGTGAATAGCTGACGCATTTTCCCGCCTTATTGGCGTCCATTGCCATGCCGGTCAGGACCCGGCGGCTCTTAGCGTTATTTGTGAACAAAGATCGGCGAAGTAGCCGACGCACTGACATCAAAGGAGATCCGGTGGGCTTTTCAAAAGTACAGAACCAGGATGGGTTGTTCCATCCAACGAGTGGTGACGCCCAGTGACCAGTGAAGACGCGCGTCCAGGGAGCGAAGCCATGTCAAACAACCACCTCCAGAACCCCGCGGGTGAGACTGAGGAATATTCCGTCGTCGTCATCGGCGCGGGCATGGGGGGCATCTACGCCCTCCACCGGTTCGCCGACCTGGGACACGACGTTCACGGCTTCGAAGGAGCAGACGGCGTCGGGGGCGTCTGGTATCACAACGCCTACCCGGGCGCCCGCGTGGACTTGGAGAGCCACAGCTACGCCTTCATGTTTGATCCCGAGTTGTACGCGGGATGGGACTGGAGCGAGCGATATGCCGCACAACCCGAAATCCTGCGGTACTTGAACTACGTGGCGGACCGCCTCGATGTGCGCCGCAACCTCTCACTAAGCACCTGGGTGACGTCCGCCGATTGGCAGCCCCAGGAGAACAAGTACCTCATCAAGACCAATACCGGCCGAACGGTTTGGGCTCGCTATCTGGTGATGGCGACAGGACAGCTCTCCAAGCCGCGGAAGCCGGACTTCCCGGGACTCGACGATTTCGAGGGGGAGTGGTATCAAACCGCACATTGGCCTCAAACCCCCGTTGAGATTGCCGGCAAGCGCGTGGCCCTCATTGGAACGGGGTCTTCGGGTGTGCAGGCTGCTACGGAAATGGCCAAAACAGCCGCGCAACTCTACGTCCTGCAGCGGACCCCGAACTACTCGATCCCCGCACACAATGGACCGGCGGACAGGAGGAAGAAGGCCCGCCTCAACAAGAAGGTTCTGCAACTGCGTGACGAGTCATATAACTCCCCGGTCGGTTATGTTATGCAGGGCTTTGCGGGCAAGGCTTCCGACTTCTCGGAAGAACAGCAGCAGCAGATTCTCGAGTCCAGATGGGCCTTCGGGGGCCAGACCCTGCTCGGAACTTTCTCCGATCAGGGGACGAACATCGATGTCAACAACGTCGTCGCAGAGTTCGTCCGCGGCAAGATCCGCGACATGATCGACGATCCCGAGACCGCCGAGAAGCTCATGCCTACCTCCTACCCGATTGGCATCCGTCGGCTCTGCATTGATACCGGGTATTACCCGATCTTCAATCAAAGCAATGTCAGTCTCGTGGACTTGAGAAGTGATCCGATCGAGCGCATCACCAAGACGGGGATTAAGACCCGGAACAATGAGTACGAGGTTGACCTGATCGTCTTTGCCCTCGGCTTCGAGGCCTTTACGGGCGCCCTCGACCAGGCCAACGTCCGCAACGAGCACGGCCAGCAGCCGAGCGACCGGTGGAAGCATAAGCCGCAGACCCATCTGGGGGTGATGACGCATGGATTCCCGAACCTGTTTATGCTTACCGGTGCGCAAAGCCCGAGTGTGCTCGCAAACTTCTTCGTGGGGAACAACCAACACGTTGATTTGGTGGCCGACATCATTGCGCAGGCCGAAAAGAAGGGCGCAGTCCGCATCGAGGCCAGCCTTGAGGCAGAGCGGGAGTGGGGCGATCACTGCAATGAGATTGCGGCGCCGCTCTTGCGCCGTGCCGTGGACAACTACATGGTCCATGTCAACAAGTACGACGGCTCGCGCTATTTCATTCCGTATGCGGGTGGCTTCGACAAGTACGTCAAAAAGGTTCAAGAAGTTGTCGCCGACGACTACCGCGGCTTTGTGTTCACAAAGGCTTTTGCACCTGGTAATTCAGGACAAAGCACGAACGAAAACCGAAGCCTTGACGCGGTCCTCACGGCAAAGTAGATAGACAGCCATCGGGCTCCCCGGAAGCCGGACTGGTCATCCAGTTCAGGCTTGCGGGGAGCCTTCTTATTCCCGCCCTCTGGTTGCCGACATGCGGCGCAAGGGCTTTTGCCGGCCCCGCGAGAGGACACACTTTTGGCGCGGTTTCATTCCTTGTTGGCGCCGATGGCCATCCCGGTGCAGCCCTACCCGCACTTAGCGTTGATTGTGGGCGAAGTCAGCAAGAAGGCTACGCACTGAGATCAAAGGAGATCCCGTGAGCTTCCCCGGACGTGAAGGAATAGCAATGAGCAACGTACTCGAAGGCAAGACCGCAATAATCACCGGTGCCGGCTCAGGCATGGGTTTGGCAACTGCCCGCCTTTTTCATCAGCAGGGCGCAAACATCGTCTTGGCGGACTTCTCGGGGGCCCAGGAGAAAACGGCTGTGGAGCTCGGAGACCGAACGGTGCCGATCCAAGCTGACATTTCAAAAGCTGGAGACGCGAAAGCAATGGTTGATCTGGCAATTAGCGAGTTCGGTGGCCTCGACATTCTTTGCAATATTGCAGGGGCAAATGCTCCCATGGTGCAGCACCATGAGGCGCTGGAGTCGGACTTCGACAAGATGATTAACGTAAATCTCCGGGGCGCTTTCCTCACAATGAAGTATGCAATTCCCGCCATGCTCGAGCAGGGCGGGGGATCGATCGTCAACGTGGCCTCGGCTGCAGCCTTGATGGGGACGCCTCTCTACGGCGGTTACAGCGCAGCCAAGACCGGCCTCCTCGGGCTGACCCGCACCATCGCCCTCGAATACGCGGAGCGGAATATCCGCGCAAACTCCATCTGCCCTGGCCCCATAAGGACTCCAATGATGGAAGAAGCTCTGGCGGAAAACCCTGCCGCCGCCGACTATCTCATCAATATGGTTCCGGCACGTCGCGTCGGAACCGCAGAAGAAGTAGCCAATGCCGTCCTGTTCCTCGCCAGTGAGCAGTCTTCGTACATCACCGGCGTCGCACTGCCTATCGATGGCGGCCAGACGGCCGCGTAACTGCCCAGACGTATTCGGCCCGGGAATGGTCAAAGAGCGATAGTTCCCACACGGGCACCGAGAGGAAGAAAACCCATGACCCAAAAATTTATGACCCGGCCGAAGGTCAGCGCATTCGGCAACGACCCTTTGCTGGTGAGAAGCACGTTCGCACAGTTTCCGTCAGGAGTGGCGGTGCTCGCGGTCGAATCCGGCGACGAGAAGCATGCACTCGTCGCGTCATCGTTCATGGTTGGCGTGTCGCTCGAACCGTGCCTCGTCGCGGTAGCTGTGCAGAAGTCGTCGGAGACATGGGAGCAGATCAAGGATGCGGCTTCACTTGGGGTTTCGATCTTTGGCAAGGGGCAGGGACATCTGACCCGCAAGCTCGCAGGCAAGGACCGTGCTGCACGTTTTGAGCAGGTGGCTATCGACGTCGGTGAGGACGGGGCAGTGTTCATAGAAGATGCGGCGTTGTGGCTCGAGTGCTCGGTCCACGAAGTTTCAGAGGCCGGCGATCACTGGATGGCGCTGCTTGAGGTGAAGAAGCTCGGAGTGGGCGAAAACGAGCCGCTCATTTGGCACGGCGCCAAGTTCCGCGAGCTCGTCAACGCTCAGTCGATCGACGTCGTGTAGCAGACAGAGCGGTTGCTGTGCGTTGGAATGACAATATGAGCGTCGTTGATGCGGCGTCCGGCGGGAGGTTTCCCTCGCGCGCTGCGCATGACATCCCAGCGGACCGGACCGTGATAGCGGCCGTCATCCAGTGGCGGGACAAGATTGCACTGTTCAGAAGAAGCGGAAATCTTGGCCACGACAGAGGCCTTTGGCACTGCATTACCGGATTTATGGAAGCCGGGGCCACGCCTGAACAGCAGACCCTTGAAGAGTTGTTTGAAGAAGCCGGTCTGCAAACCAAAGACCTCCTGGGACTCCTGCCGGGACCGGACTTGGTGGTGGCTGACGGCTTGGGCAATCCGTGGCTCATCCATACCTTCACTGCCTTGACGTCCCGACGGCGGCTGAAGATCAATTGGGAAAACGACGCCTACCGGTGGACCGCTCCGCACAAGGCCAAGCGTTTCACTAACCGCGTGGACTGGCTGGACAACGTACTCGATGCGACCGGTCATGTCCCGCGTACCGTTCCGGCACCTGAACCCGGGGCATCCCCGGGATGGATCCTGCGTGCCGCTCCAGGTCAGGAGGCCTGACGATCCCCGTGGTTGAAGTGGGCAGCCTCCTGGAGGATCAGTTTCAGCAGGCCGGGGAAGCGCACTTCCAGGTCATCGCTGCGCAGCCGGCTCATGCGGCGGACACCTACGTCATGCTGATGGATCACGCCAGCCTCACGCAACACCCGAAAGTGGCGGGTCCCGGCAGACTTTGTCACTGGCAGGGCAAAGTCGGTGCACGGGATGTCCTCGTTGCTGCCAGCCAGCTTGATGACGATCCCCAGCCGCACCGGGTCAGTCACGGCAGCCATCAGGCGGAACAGGTCCAGTTCACTTACGTCAGGGTGCGTGAGGGGGGTGGAAGTTCGGCTGGCCATGTGCCCAGTCTATCGCCAAAACCGCCTATGTTTACGCTGACGCGAACATAGGATACGTTTAACGCCAGGCCCACCCACCAGTGCGTGCCATCAACGGGCCGTAGCTTTCAGGTTCCCGCCCCATCCACGACTCTCGACTGAGGAAACAAAAAATGCCCACCCTTGGAATCATTGGCACCGGGAACATCGGTGCTGCCATCGCTCGTCTCGCCGTAAGTGCCGGCATCCCCGTAGTGCTGTCCAATTCCCGCGGCCCGGAGACTCTTGCCAGCCTTGTCTCAGAGTTGGGTCCCCTGGCTTCCGCAGGCACCATCGAGCAGTCGGCGGCGGCCGGAGACATAGTTGTGTTGTCCGTGCCGCTGACCGCGCACACTGCTATTCCTGCGTCCCTGCTTGAAGGCAAGGCGGTGCTCGACACCACAAACTACTACCCGTTCCGGGACGGAAGGGTTGCAGAGCTCGACGAGGAAAGGGTGACTACTAGCGAGCTCGTGCTACGGCACTTTCAAGGAGCCGGCCTGACGAAGGCCTTTAACAACATCCTCGCGCACCACATCCCCCAGCTGGCGCGCCCCTCTGGCGCCCCCGATCGTACCGCCCTGCCCGTGGCTGGCGATGACGCTTCCGCCAAGACCAAGGTCATGAGCCTTATCGAGCAACTGGGCTTCGATGCAGTGGACGCCGGTCCGTTGGCTGAGAGCTGGCGTTTCGAGCCGGAAGCCCGTGCCTACACCGTGCTTTACCTGGCGGACCCCGCAACCCCGGACGACCGCATGCTCGAAGCTCCCGCCGCGCCGGTGCCCGCTGAACGGCTGCGTGACGCACTGAAGCGCGCCGAACCGGTTCGGGTTGCCGCGCGCACCTTCTAGGAACCATTCCACGCCTGCTGGCCTGAGTGGCACGCCTTTGACGGCGGCACTAAGGTCAGCGGCGCATGCGGGTTCTTACACGGTGCCGACGGAGGCCGTCCCGGTAGCGGGCGCGCCTGACGCAGTTTCCCAACTGCATGGCGCCCAAGATGCTATCCGTCCAGCAACGCCTGCTTTTAGCGTAGTTTCTCACGAGGGCCGCAAAGAAGCTGCCTGGCGTTTGGAATAGAAAGTCTGGATACATGTCCCTCACAGATGCTCAACTGACTGAGTTGTATGACAAACAAGCCCTCCATGACAACCTCATGTTGTATGCGAGGGGCGCCGACCGGCACGACCGCGAGCTGATGAAATCCACATATTGGCCTGATTCATTCGATAATCACGGCGGCTATGTCGGAAACGGCCAGGAGTGGGCTGATGCAGCCATGACCTGGCACGACAAGATCCACAGCTGCAGCCACCACATCTCCAACGTCCTGTCCGAGATCGACGGCAACCGGGCCAAGCGCGAAAGCACGTTCATCTGCGTGGTCCCGTTCAAGGACCCCGAGGTGACAATGTTCCAGGCCGGCCGCTACCGCGACTTGTGCGAAAAGCGCGACGGCGTGTGGAAAATCCTTCACCGCACCTGCATCTGGGACTGGATCGACGTCCGGCCCGTCAACTCGGACTGGGACATCGTGGGCGTCCCCCGCGTCTCGCACTGGGGAGCCTGGCATCCCGAGGACCCGATCTACAAGGACTGGGTCGACAGCCCGCCGACCGAATTCTCGCGGTAGCCCTGCACCTGCTGGGACTGTGGAAATAACGGTGTATCTGGCTCGACACGCCGGGCGGTAAGCCTGGCGGGGAGGAGCCCGATATGGCCGCAACACTTGAGGCTGTGCCGAGTACGAAAACCGTTGAAAATCTGACAGAGAAGTCCGAGGCTGAGGCCGCACGCGAGTTAGTGAGGATGGCCAAGGAACAGGGCCTGTCCCTGACCGGACCGGACGGTCTGCTCAAGCAGCTGACCAAGACAGTCATCGAGACCGCGCTGGACGAGGAACTGACCGAGCATCTGGGCTATGAAAGGCATGACACGGCGGCCAAGGAGACTGCCAACTCGCGTAACGGGACGCGCCCCAAGACGGTGCTGACGGAGACGACAGGCCCGGTGCAGATCGACGTTCCGCGGGACCGGGACGGGACTTTCGAACCGAAGATTGTCGCCAAGCGCCAGCGGCGTTTGTCCGGGGTCGATGAGATGGTTCTCTCGCTCTATGCCAAGGGCCTGACGACCGGGGAGATCAGCGCTCATTTCGCCGAGATCTACGGCGCTTCGGTGTCCAAGGAGACGGTCTCGCGGATTACCGACCGGGTGCTTGAGGAGATGGCAGCGTGGCAGAACCGGCCGCTGGACGAGGTCTACGCCGCGATCTTCATCGACGCTATTGTCGTCAAGGCCAGGGACGGGCAGGTCGCCAACCGGCCCGTCTACGCAGCCATCGGGGTCACGCTCGCGGGTGAGAAGGACATCCTGGGGCTCTGGGCCGGGACCGGCGGGGAAGGCGCCAAGTTCTGGATGAGCGTGCTCACCGACATCAAGAACCGCGGTGTGAAGGACACCTTCTTCCTCGTCTGCGACGGGCTCAAAGGCCTGCCGGAGGTCGTCACCAACGTCTGGCCGCTGACGACGGTGCAGACGTGCATTATCCACCTGATCCGGAACACCTTCCGTCTGGCCTCAAGGCAGGACTGGGACGCACTCAAACGCGACGTGAAGACGATCTACACGGCCGTCAACGCCGCAGCCGCCCGGGCGGCGTTCGAGGAACTCACGGAGCGCTGGGGCAAGAAATACGGGGCGATCGTGCGCCTGTGGGAAAACGCCTGGGAGGAGTTCATCCCATTCCTGGACTACGACGTGGAAATCCGGCGCGTGATCTGCTCGACCAACGCGATCGAATCACTGAACGCCAGGTACCGGCGCGCCGTCAAGGCCCGCGGTCATTTCCCGACCGAGCAGGCTGCGCTAAAATGCCTGTATCTGGTCACCAGATCCCTCGATCCGACCGGTGCCGGCAGGACCCGATGGACAATGCGCTGGAAGCCCGCTTTGAACGCCTTCGCTATCACTTTCAGCGACCGATTCCCCGCCGCTGAAAACTTCTAAAACAAACCGCCGGATACACCGTAAATGAGATAGTCCCCACCTGCTCAGCTGGCTTTCCATGAACCACCTAAAAGCGCCTGCCGGTCCTCTACTGGGCCGGCAGGCGCTTTGGCGTTTGCGGTTTTAGTTGGCGTAGGGGTCGGCGATGCCGATGTATTGGGTGGTGGTGTATTCGGCGATGCCCTCTGATCCGCCTTCGCGGCCGAGGCCGGATTGCTTGACGCCGCCGAAGGGTGCCGCGGCGTTGGAGATGACGCCGGCGTTAAACCCAACCATGCCGAATTCAATCTGTTCTGCCACACGCAGGAGACGGTTGAAGTCGCGGCTGTACAGGTAGGAGGCGAGGCCGTATTCGCTGGCGTTGGCCAGCCGGACGGCGTCCTCTTCCGTTGTGAAGGTGGTGACGGGGGCGACGGGTCCGAAGATTTCCTGGCCCAGGATCGCAGCATCGTTGGGCACGCCTCCGAGGACAGTGGGCTGGTAGAAGTAGCCGGGACCATCCACGGGTGCGCCGCCGGTGACGGCTGTTGCTCCGGCGTCGACGGCGGCACTCACCAGTGCGTGCACGTCGTCCCTGGCGCCGGCGTCGATCAGCGGGCCCACCTGGGTGGCGGGGTCGGTGCCGCGGCCGGTGGCCAGCGCGCCCATCGCCGCGGCGAACTTGGCCGTGAATTCGGTTGCGACGGATTCGTGGACTAGGAAACGGTTGGCGGCGGTGCAGGCTTCACCCATGTTCCGCATCTTCGCCGCCATCGCCCCTTCGACGGCTTTGTCGAGGTCCGCGTCCTCGAAGACGATGAAGGGGGCGTTCCCGCCGAGTTCCATCGAGGTGCGGAGCACGTTCTGGGCGGCGTCGGCCATCAGCCGCTTGCCGACCGGGGTGGAGCCGGTGAAGCTCACCTTCCGGAGGCGGGAGTCCTTCAGCAGCGGCCCGGAAATTCCCGACGCGGAGGAGGAGGCGACGACGTTGAGGACGCCGGCGGGCAGGCCGGCGTCGAGCATGGTCTGCGCGAAGTACTGCGCCGTCAGCGGGGTGAGTTTGGCGGGTTTGAGGACCATGGTGCAGCCCGCCGCGACGGCGGGAGCGACTTTGCGGGTGGCCATCGCGAGCGGGAAATTCCAGGGGGTGATGAGCAGGCATGGACCCACCGGTTTGTGCTGGACCAGGATCTTGTTTTTGCCCTCGGGGGTGGTGAGGTAGCGGCCGTAGTCGCGGACGGTTTCCTCGGAGAACCAGCGCAGGAACTCTGCCCCGTAGGTGACTTCGCCGCGGGCTTCGGCCAGGGGCTTGCCCATTTCCAGGGTCATCAGCAGGGCAAAGTCCTCGGCCCGTTCGGTAACCAGGTCAAAAGCCCGGCGCAGGATCTCCGACCGCACCCGGGGTGCGGTCCGCGCCCACGAAGCCTGGACGGCATCCGCGGCATCCAACGCTGCAATCGCGTCATCGCTTGTGGCGGAAGCGAGGATGGCGAGTACCTCACCGGTGGCGGGGTCGTGCACGTCAAACGTGCCGCCGTCGGACGCGTCCCGCCACTCGCCGTTGATCAGCAGGCCGGTCGGAACGGAAGCGAGCAGGCTAGCCTCCCGCTCGGGAGAAATGGCAGGGAACATTGTGGAAACAGTCATAAAGGGAAGTCCTTAACAGTTGTAGGTTTCGGCAGGCTCAACCGCCGTTGGCCGGTTTCGACAGGGCCGAGACTGGTGGGGAGGGTTAGTAGGCTTTGACCCTCTGCTCAACCACCAGGTGGATGAGTGCAAACGTTTGGTCTTCATCGATCGCGTGGAGCGCTGCTGCGATGGCGGCAGGAATATCGGCGTCGCGTTCCACCTTGATCCCGAAACCCCCAAAGGCCTGTGCCATGAGCGCGAACTCCGGGTTTTTCAATTGGGTGCCCGAAACACGTTCGGGGTAATGCCGCTCTTGATGCGTGCGGATGGTCCCGTACTCCTGGTTGTCCATCACGATGACCAGAGGAGTGGCGCCATACTGGGCCGCGGTGGCCAGCTCCTGCCCATTCATGAGGAATTCGCCGTCTCCGGCGATCGTCACTACGCGCCTGCCGGGGTATTCCAGTGATGCGGCGATAGCGGACGGTATGGAGTAGCCCATGGACCCGTTGCGGGCGCTGATCATGGAAGCGTAGCGCTGGGTGGGGAAGTAGCGGTGCGCCCAGTTGGTGTGTTCGCCGGCGCCGAGGGTGACCATGGCGTCATGCGGGAGGGTTGGGACGAGGTTGGCCATCAGGGTGTCCATCCGTGCCGCACCGGCCGACGGCGTCGCCGGGGGGAGAGCGGCGAAGGCTTCCTGTTCGGCGCGCATTTTCGATGTCCAGTTCACCCATTCGTCTTTGACTGGAAGTTCGATTTTGGCCAAATCGCGGATAAAGACGTCCGGTTTGGCCAGGATCTGGTAGGAGACGGGCCCGGAGCGGCCGCGGAGGGAGGGGTCGATGGTGACGAGGAAGTTCTTTTTGGTCCAGTCCTGGCGGCAGAGGAATCCGTCGGTAATAACATCCCCCGGCACGGTGCCCACAAAGATCAGCAGGTCGGTTTCTTCCAACAGGTCATAGGTAGGGCGGGGCCGGCCGTAGCCGATTGGGCCGACGTAGGAGGGCGAATCAAAGGGGATGGTGCCTTCGGTGCGCCATTCGGCGGCGGCCGGGATGTGGTGCCTTTCCAGCCAGTGCGTGAGCTGGTCGGCGCCTTCCTGGGTCCAGTCATTTCCCCCGGTGACGAACAATGGCTTGCTCGATGCGGCCAGGGCATCGGCCAGCGCGGCCGCGTCCACAGTGGTCATTCCACCGGTGGCGACCGGGATGGGTGGATGGAGTTCGGCGGGGATCTGCTGGCGGATAACGTCTTCGGGCAGGCCAACGACGACGGGGCCTGGCCGTCCGCTTATGGCTGCGAAGAGGGCTTCGGCGACGATTTCCGAAGCGCGTTCGGCATGGTCGAGGACCATCACGCGCTTGGCGCCGGTATCGAACCAGGCTTTGATGTCGAACTCCTGGAAGGCCTCACGATCCCGGTGGGCGAAGGGGATCAGACCCACAAACAGCACCATGGGGGTGGAGTCCTGCCACGCGGTGTGCAGGCCAACATGGGCATTGGCGGCGCCGGGACCACGGGTAACCATCGCGATTCCCGGCAGCTGGTTCATCTTGCCGTCAGCCTCGGCCATGTAGGTGGCGCCACCTTCATGACGGCACACGATGGTTTCAATGGACGAGTCGTGGAGTCCGTCAAGAACGTCCAGGAAGCTCTCACCTGGCACCACATGGGCCCGTTTGATGCCGTGGGAGGCGAGCGTATCAACAATAACGTGCCCGGCGGACTTACGGGATGCCTGCAGCAGGTCCCCTGGCAACTCGCCTTGCTGGGCAGTTAATTGAGTCATGGATAAAACCTTTTCGCTGGATGCCGCGTCTTTGCGCAACAGGATTCAGTGGGGGATGCGATTACAGGAGGATGCTGAGCGGGCTCTCAATGCGCGTCTTGAAGGCGGACAGTAATTGGGCTGCCACCGCACCGTCGATAACCCGGTGGTCCGCGGAGAGGGTGCAACTCATAACTGTGGCAACTGCCAGCTGGCCGTCGCGCACCACCGGGCGTTGCTCGGCCGCCCCCACGGCCAGGATTCCGGCTTGGGGCGGGTTGAGAATTGCGGAGAACTCCCGCGTCCCGTACATCCCCAGGTTGGTCAGGCTGAAGGATCCGCCCTCGAGTTCCTGTTGCCGGATCCGGCCGGCGCCCGCGCGTTCTTTGTAGTCGCCCATGGTT
Organism: Pseudarthrobacter sp. GA104; assembly: GCF_009741265.1. Lineage (GTDB taxonomy): Bacteria > Actinomycetota > Actinomycetes > Actinomycetales > Micrococcaceae > Arthrobacter. The sequence continues at coordinate 243,984 of NZ_WOWL01000001.1, read as the reverse complement.
CTGCCTATAGAGCTGAGGGAAAGGCTTTCCAAGCCGCGGACCACCGGTGTCAGCAGTCCGTCTGCGGTTGCGATGGCTACGGAGACATCCACTGTGGAATAGCGACGGATGGCGTCTCCTTGCCATGACGCGTTCGCAGCTGGCACGTCCACAAGGGCACCTCCCAGGGCTTTCAGGACAAGATCGTTGACGGTTGTTTTCTGTCCCTGAGCGGACGTGTCCTGGTTAATTTGCTTGCGTAGAGCCAGGAGTGCGTCCATTTCGACGTCGATGGAGACGTAGAAATGGGGAACGGTAGTCTTCGACTCGGTCAGCCGCCGTGCGATGGCTTTGCGCATGCCCGAGAGGGGTTCGTCCTGGAAGTTTTGCACCCCCGGCGCCTGCTGCGCTTCCGCTGAGGACAGCACGACAGTTTCTTCCGGCTTTGGAGTTGACTCGGGGGTGGCTGCCTGCTGCCTTCCGGCAGCTTCAACATCGCCGCGCAGGATCCTGCCGTTGGGTCCGGAGCCCGCCAAGGCTGAAAGGTCGACGCCCATTTCTTTTGCGCGCTTTCGGGCCAGGGGTGACCCGAAGATGCGCGTGTCCCCTCCTTGAGCATTGCGGGACGGTTCCTGGCTCGCGTCCGGAGCCGCAGGCCGCGTATCCCGCCGGGTTGTTGGTGCTTCAGTGTCCTCGGGCACGGGATGCTCGGCAAGGCTATGTGAGGCGCCGCCGGCCGAGGCGATCTGCTTGTCTATGGACGCTTCGTCTTCCCCCGCTTCCACGAGCACCGCAATGGGCTCACCGACGCCCACGGAAGTTCCCGGCTGTATCAACAGCCTTCCGATGGTGCCCGGAAATTCAGCCTGTAGTTCAACAGTGGCTTTTTCAGTCTCAATTTCGGCGATGGGCTGTCCGGCGGTAATGGTATCGCCTATTGTCACGAGCCAGTCCTGGAGTGCTGCCTCGGTGGCGTCTGCGACGACGGCCGGCATGGTGATGATGGTTGCCATGATGAATGTCCTTCGATGGATCGGGTTCAGGAACGGCCGAGGTTGCGGGCTACTTCGTCGAAGCCGGCAAGGACGTCGTCGAGATCGGCGTTGGCGGCAGCCTCAAGGACCTTCGAGATGCTCGGCGCGGCTTCCTTCCCCGTAACCCGTTGGATGGGCTGGTCGAGGTAGTCGAAGAATCTGCGCTGGATCTCGTCCGAGAGCCAGCCGCCATATGAGGTGCCGCGGGCACCCTGTTCGACGATCAGCACGTTGTTGGTTTTCTGGATTGAGGCGCCGATGGTGTCCCAGTCCAGGGACGCCCGGTCAAGCCAGCGCAGATCGATAACTTCCGGGTCCAGATCCGGGCGTTGCTCAGCCGCCTGCAGGGAAACGTCCACCATGTTCAGGTAACTCAGTACGGTGACGCCTTCGCCTGCCCGCCGCATGGCAGCTTTGCCGACAGGCAACTCGTAATCAAGATTCCCTTCGGGAATGCTTCCCTTGGTCCCGTAGAGGTCGACGTGTTCAAGAACGAGCACCGGGTCCTGGAGTTCCAAAGCTGTATTCATCAGCCCGATATAGTCGTGCGGTGTTGACGGCGCTACGATGCGCCAGCCCGGGTTGTTGGCAAAGATGCCTGCCGGGTCCATGGAATGCTGGGAGCCATAGCCGGCTCCCATTGCCACCTTGGAGCGAAGCACCACAGGCATGGAGGACTGGCCGCCGAACATGTGCCGGGCCTTGCCAATCTGGTTGAAAATCTGGTCAGCGGCTACCCATAGGAAGTCCGAATACATGAACTCCACGATCGGCTTATAGCGCCCGGTCATGGACAGGCCGCCTGCCAGGCCGGCGAACGCGTTCTCGCTGATTGGTGTGCCCAGGACCCGATCGGGATAAGCATCTTTCAGGCCGCGGGTAGCCCCGTTGGTGCCGCCTTTGAGCCGGTGCACGTCCTCACCGAGGACCAGCACCCCCGGGTCCACGTCCATCCGGCGGCCGAGGACATCTGCAATGGCGTCCACGAAGCGGCGCTCCACCGTGCCGGCTTCTGTCTGCTCTTCGATGGTTGTCAGGGCCGGATCGCTCCTGATGTCGGTATCCACCCCTGCCGGATCCGGCCAAAGAGTGGGGCGGATCCGGCGGGCGCCTTTCGTGCTTTCCGGGTCCTTCTCCGTGATGTCGTCCACAATCCGGGTGATTTGCTCGGTGATGTGCGAGGTGAGGTCACTCAATTGTTCGTCCGTGAGGAGTCCGCGACGGGTCATCTCTGCGGCCAGTTTGGCCAAGGGGTCGCGGTCACGCCACTGCTTCTCCTCCTCCTTGGTCCGGTAGCCGAAGGCGCTGCCGGGGAAGGGGCCGTTCTGGTGGAAATAGCGGTAGGTTTCCGCCTCTATAAGAGTTGCTCCCTTACCGGCGCGCATGTAATCCACGGCTGCCTTCTGGGCAAGGTAGACCGCGAGGGGATCCATGCCGTCTACGCGCCAGGACCTGATTCCGAAGCCGGGGCCACGAGCTGCCAGCCGAGGTTCCCCTGTTACGTCGGAAACGTGGGTCGAGACAGCGTAGAGATTGTTTTCGATGTAGAAGCACAGCGGCAGGCGCCAGGCAGCGGCCAGGTTCATGGTCTCAAGCGTTGACCCGATGTTCGAGGCGCCGTCACCGAAATAGGTTACGGTGACCCCCATCCCATCTGCCTGCCCGCCGTCGTCCTGGATTTCTGTGTCATGGCGCTGTGCCCAAGCATTGCCAGCGGCAAGCGGCACTCCGCCACCCACGATAGCGTTGGTGCCCAGCGCTCCGGCCTCAAGCCACTGCAGGTGCATCGACCCGCCCCGCCCACCGCTGAAGCCAGCCTTGAGACCCAAAATCTCGGACATCGTCCGTCGGATGAACTCCGTGACCTGGTCGTTCTTTATCCCGTCGATGATCGACATACCGTTCGGGGACAGATAGGCAAGACCCTTTGCCAGGAACTGGTGATGGCCGCGGTGGGTGCCGTTCACGCCGTCGGCTCCCCGCAGCGCCAGAATGGATCCCACCGCTGCGCCCTCCTGGCCGATGCTGGAGTGGGCGGGGCCGTGCACCAAGCCCTCTGCCGCCAGCTGCAGGACAACTTCCTCAAAAATGCGGATGGTGTGCATCTGAACCAGCATGGATTCGAGCAACTCGGGAGCTGCTGCGTCCCAGTCATCGCGGGTGGTGCGTAACTCTGTGCACTCTGTCGAGTAAGTCAAGGGCGTAGTGGTTGACATCTTTGGCTCCCATGGGGCGTACGTGCATCGTTTTCGCGTTCGTCCAACCATAGGTGGGCGAATGGATCCAATGCAAGGAGCAAAGCTACTATTTGTGCGCCAGACATCCATGAATGGATCCATTCAGCCTCAGCCCGTATGCTGTAGGTATGTCCACCCAAGCTGTTCTGTTGAAGAAGTCGGGTGCTGCAAGCCAGCGCATCGCAGACGAACTAAGTCAGAGGATCCTCGACGGGGACCTCGCGCCTGGCACGAGGATCCGGCAGGAGCAGATCGCAGAAGAGTTCGGCGTCAGCAGGCTGCCGATCCGTGAAGCCTTGCGAATTCTTGAATCGCACGGACTCGTAACACTGGTCGCCTCATCTGGAGCCTGGGTCAGTTCCATGAACCTCGCTGAGTGCCAGGAGACGTATCTGATCAGAGAACGGCTTGAACCGCTCGCGCTGGGCCAGGCCATCGACAGCGTCAGCATTGAAACCTTGGATCGGCTCACCCAGTTGGCCAGCGAGATGGAGAACTGCCAGGTGGTGGAGGACTTCGTCGAACTGGACCGTGAATTCCACCTGTTGAGCTTTCAGGATGCGGGCATGCCGACCTTGCTGGAGATGGTCGAGCGGCTCTGGAACACCACCCAGCATTACCGGCGCGCGTACGTGCAGCTGATCGGTCCCGAGGGACTGGACGACACGCATTTGGAGCACAGGCTCCTTGTGGCGGCCATCCGCCGTCGTGACTCCCGCTCTGCGGAGGAATTGCTGGCCATGCATGTCCGCAAAACCCGCATGGCCCTGCTTGATCACCCTGAAATATTCGATCGCTAGAAATAGTTGTTGGAGAACCACATGAACCAGGACGCCGAACAGCAAGACATTGCCCTCAAGGAACGGCGCGGACTGCCGGGTATCCGTGGAACGGACCACATCGGGTTTACAGTGCCCGACATGGAGCAAGCTCACGAATTCTTCGTCAACGTCATAGGGTGCCAGCATGTCTACTCGCTGGGGCCGTACCCGCAAGACCCCGAGTTGATGCGGACAAAGCTCAACGTCCACCCGGAGGCGACACTGGCGGAGATACGCTTCTACCGCTGCTTCAACGGGGCAAATTTTGAGGTCTTCAACTACTCCACCCCGGATCAACGGCGGGAACAGCCCCGCAACAGTGACATTGGCGGTCATCACCTCGCCTTCTATGTCGAGGACCTCGACGTGGCTGTCGACTATCTCAGAAACCAGGGGATCCAGGTGCTCGGGGAACCGACTTCAAGTTCAGGAGCCAGCAAGGGCCAGCGTTGGGTCTACTTCCTGGCGCCGTGGGGAATGCAATTCGAACTCGTGTCCTTTCCGCAGGGAAAAGCGTACGAATCACAATCCCCACTGCGGCTCTGGATGCCCTAGGGAGACCTGGCGCTACTGCAATCCCGGGCTGAGCCCGTGCCGCAGATCAGCTGGTCCTAACCCGCGCAGAGTTTCTGCGAGCGGCCAGCTGCGGTGTCGAGGGCTTCAATGTAGCGAGTGAGCGCATCGCGGTTGTGGATCAGAAGATCGATTTCTGGGACATCCGCGCGCGCTCATGCAGCCACCAAGCCCTGCTCTTCGTAGTACAGCAGCGTGCGTGCCGGAACACCTGACCGCTTTGCCAGTCCTCCGATACGCCTGGCATTCCTTCGCTGGGGAACTGCGCCGGCACTATCACTAGTGGCATTGCTTAAAGGGCCACAAGGTCAGAAGTATCGCATTATGAAAGTTAGATAGGATATACGAAAGTTTCTCTTGACGCACGGTCTGAATCGAACTAGCTTCGACGTACCGACCCGGCCGCACGAAGAAGAGCGTCTGGCGGGATCCACCTGTAACCCGGTCGCCTTTGGTGCCGGCGGAAAACACCCAGGAGAACACATGCGGACAACGAAGTCGCAGGCCCTGCTGACTACTGGATTAAAGGCGGAACAGGACGTGCCCATCGTCCAACCCGCAGAATCCAAGGAGTTCGGGCCAGACCAGAAGAAGCTGCTGCACCGCACTGTCGCCGGCAGCGTCGTCGGCAACATCATCGAGCAATACGACTTTGTGCTTTACGGATCGGTTGCCGCCCTGGTCTTCGGCAAGCTGTTTTTTCCGACCTTCGATCCGACTGTCGCCCTGCTTGCCGCGTTCGGGACCTATTCCGTCGGTTTCATTGCCCGCCCGCTCGGTAGCCTGGTGGCGGGGCATGTCGGTGACCTCCGCGGTCGTAAGGGCGTCCTGGTTGCCATGCTGCTCATCGCCGGGATTTCAACGACCGCCATGGGACTTCTTCCGACCTATGCTGTTGTTGGGATCTGGGCACCGTTATTTCTCGTCACCCTGCGGTTCGTGCAGGGCTTCTCGTTTGGCGGAGAATACGGTGGCGCCATTCTGATGGTCAGCGAGACGGCTCCCCGGGAAAAGCGGGGCTTTTATACCGGATTCATCCCGGCATCGTCAGCGGTAGGCGGGCTGCTTTCAACAGGGGTGCTCTTCGCTCTGAGTTTCATGCCAGCGGAGACGTTCGAAGCGTGGGGCTGGCGCGTCCCTTTCCTTGCGTCGATCATCCTCGTCGTGACTGGCCTCATCATTCGGCTTCGGCTCAAAGAGACCCCGGTATACAAGAACGCCGAGACGCAGGGAAAGATCACCCGTAAGCCCATCCTCGAAGTGATAAAGGCCAACCCAAAGGAGCTTCTCCTCGCGGCGGGAATCAGTTTCGGATTCGGCACGCTCACCTATGGCGTAGTGACCTGGTTATTGAGCTACATCACCAACAACCTCAAGCTTGACGCGGGTGTGGGTCTCATTGCGCTAACCATCGCTTTCGTCTTCTACGGCCTCAGCGACTGGGTGAGCTCAGCTATCTCTGACCGGGTAGGTCGACGGCCGGTCATACTCACAGGTGGAATTGCTTTTGCCGTCTGGTCATTTCCGATGTTCTCGCTGATCGACACAAGGAACTCCATACTCATCACGCTGGCGATGGCAGTTGCACTTATCCTATGCGGAATGATTTACGGCCCGCTTGCCTCGCTGATCAGTGAGCTCTTTGCCACCAAATTTCGTTACAGCGGCGCATCGATGGGCTACCAGCTCGGCCAGACCCTGGGCGGTGGATTCTCGCCCCTGATCGCAACGGCCCTCTACGCAGCAACACGGACTTCCTTTTCGGTCGCGCTCTATCTCGTGATTGCCGGGCTCATCACCGCCGCCTGTGTGTTCTTCCTAACGGAAACCAAGGGACGAGACCTCACACAATAACCGTCAGTCAACTGTCACCGGCTCTGCCCTCTCCCGCTGGGAGCGGGCAGAGCCTGGACCAGGAGCGGATCGGTGGCCACAAAATGGCGCATATTCGGGCGTTGTTGGCGTGGATGGCTATGAGCGGCCCGTGCGGGTCGCTTTTAGCCTTATATGAGAATGAGGCTTAAGCGGGACAACCATCGCACTGCCACTAAAGCCGGGCTTTGTTGTGGGATTGACCATGATCCAGTGCTCCACTTTCGTCCGCTCTGCCATAACCCGCCATGCTCGGTTTGAAGAGCAACATCACTTTCGGAAGGTCTTTCGACGGCAATGAATTACAGTTCGGATAATTCCATCACTTTCACGATCCAGCGACGCGCAGAATTGGAGCACCGCCTCGATACTGCGGTGGGCAAACTGCTTAAGAATGCGAAACTGCGGAAGCAGGGCATGCTGGTGACGCGTAGCAGCCCTGAGACCTTTACCGTCAGCCTGAGTGAAAAAGTACCGTACGGCACAACCATGGAGAAAATGAGCTGGTAGTGACGACAGCGACTGCCGACGGAGTCGGGTTTCGGTCCCGGCGGGGCCCCGTCCTTATTGCCCTGATGGTTGCGTCTGGCTTGGTGGCGATTGATTCGACGATTGTTGCGACGGCCATACCTTCAATCGTGCATGACGTGGGCGGCTTCACTTCCTTTCCCTGGCTTTTCTCGGCCTATTTGTTGGCACAGGCTGTCTGCGTGCCCGTCTACGCCAAGCTGTCTGACGTTGTCGGCCGCAAGCCGATCATCCTCTGCGGTATCGGTCTTTTCCTGCTCGGTTCGATCCTCTGCGGAGTTGCGTGGAGCATGCCCGCCCTCATTGCGTTCCGCGTGTTGCAGGGCCTGGGCGCGGGAGCAGTCCTGCCGATGGCAATGACCATCGTCGGCGATATCTACACGCCGACTGAACGGGCTAAGGTGCAAGGCTACCTTGCCAGCGTTTGGGCACTTTCGTCAGTCGCGGGCCCAACCTTAGGCGGCTTGTTCGCGTCGCTAGGCATCTGGCGCGGGATCTTCCTGCTGAACATCCCACTCTGCCTCCTGGCTGGGTGGATGCTGATCCGAGCGTTCCACGAACGCATCGAGCGCGGCAAACACCATGTGGACTATTTGGGGGCAATACTGCTAACTCTTTCCCTTAGCCTGCTGATCCTCGGGGCTCTCGAGGGCGGCCTGGCATGGGCGTGGAACTCCGTCACCAGCATCTCCGTGTTTGGAGTCGGGGCGCTCCTGTTCGCGGTGTTCGTTCTCGTCGAGAGGAGGGCAGCCGAGCCGGTGCTACCGCCGTGGGTAGTGTCCAGGCGTCTGCTGGCCACGACGTCGATGATCTCTTTCGGTATTGGTGCAATCATGTTCGGCCTTACTGCCTACGTGCCCACGTTCCTCTTAGGATCCCTCTCGACCTCCCCGGTTCTGGCCGGGCTCGCCCTGGCAGCACTGACTATCGGCTGGCCGATCAGTGCTTCACAGGCTGGCCGGTTCTATTTTCGCATCGGATACCGGAAGACGGCACTGATCGGTGTCATGGTCGCTGTCATCGGTACATCGGTCCTAACACTCACGGCCACTTCCCCCAACGTTCCGGTTGTGGCGGCGTGTTGTTTCGTCGTCGGACTGGGACTGGGGCTGGTAGCCACCCCGATCCTCATTGCCGCCCAGTCAAGTGTCGAATGGAATGAGCGCGGCGTAGTCACGGGTACTAATCTCTTCTCCCGTTCGATTGGAAGCTCCATCGGCGTCGCCGTTTTCGGGGCAGTAGCTAACTCGATATATGCCGGCGTCCCCGGCGGTGATTCTGACCCCCAGACAATTGTGTCTGCGACTACTGCAGTCTTCGTGGCCGTGCTGGTCAGTGCCATACTCACCGTTGTCGCCGTTATCGCTATGCCCGCGGTCGGCGGCACCAAGAGCACCGGCCTCGAGGCACCTACCGAGGCCGGTGCGGCCTCCGCACATGGTTAGAATCCTTGGCGCTATAGATCTGTGAACTTGCCGAATTGGACCGCCGCCGATGTTCCGGCCTTCTACTCAACTCCTACAACAATCCTGCGTTATGGCAGTTCGAAGGGCAGTGTTTTGTAGGCGGTGTCTTTGTTCATGTTCCAGCCGGCGACGATGCCGGAGCCGATCATTTGGTCGCTGAGGCGGGCGAGGCGGTAGGCGGGGTCGGTGTCGAGTGCGAGTTGGAGGAATTGGTGGGCTTTGCTGCCTCTGCCTTCCCACCAGTTGATGTAGCCAATGGTCGTGAGGACCGGGGCTGCGTGTTCTGCACTGGTTCGGGTGTAGGCGTGCAAGAGCAGTTGTTGTGCCCATTCGATGCGTGACCACTTCGGGGCCTGGTCGGTTTGGGCGAACAAGATCCGCTGCATTGGCTCGTCCACTCCTGGAATGTCTGCGATTAGCCGGTCGCGGATCGCCGGGAACTGCAGGTTCGCGACCAGGGCGTGGCAGTCGTCGTCGCTCGGGAAGGTCTTGGAGTCGAGCATGTCTGCCCAGAGTTGCCGGCCCTGTTGGAGCGCGGTGTCGGTGGGTTGGGATGCGATAGTGTCCATGTGGTGTTCGACGGCGATCGCTTTGGCTGCTGCCTGGCTGGTGGTTGGCAGGGTGACGCGGTCGGTAGGTTCGACGAAGCTGCCGCGATAGATGAATTCGGCGTTGATCGCGCTGGTCTGGGTGGAGTTGACGGGCAGGGCGAGGCTGGTGCCGGGTTCGCCGTCGTAGGGGGAAAAGGTTTCGTCGCCGACGAAGAGTCCGTCCCGGATGGTGATGCCCTGTTCGGCGAGGACCCCGGTGAGAGCGGCGATGGTGCCGGCGTGGGGTTTGGCCTGTCCGTGCTGGGCGGTTTCGCTGGTGTAGACGGCAAAGAGGATGGACGTGGCGGTGGTGTCGCTGGTCAGGTAATGAGCGACGGTGCGTGCGTAAGGGATTTCCTGACCAGTCTCTCGGGGGAGGTCGATGCGCAGTGTCGCACCGATGCTGTTCTCGTTCAAGGTGATGCAGACCAAGCTTTCCTGTGGCCAGAAGCCCAAGGTGTGCCCGATGAAACTGAGCACATCTGATGGTGTTGTGATCGTTAGCTTTTCCATGATCCCTTTGTTTCCCTTCACCCTTGTGTTGCTGTGCTTTTGCGGTTGTTGGTTGTGGGCGTCGTTCTGGTAGGGGACCACCCGCTGGGCTGAGGGGCCGAAGTGCAACTTGGGGGACCGGCGCCGGGGCCGAAAACTTCAGCTGGAGCCAACGCTCCACCGGTTCGATGACGAAGTTTTCGGTTCGGGGTCGGCGCGGTAGCGCCCTGGTTGCGCGGAGGACCCGCCCAGCGATCATTGGACATATCAGAATGACAAGCAGCGATTGAACTTCTGCCTGTCTATCGATGCCGAGTAACCAAGCGGCATGACCTACCAAGATATGGACGGTTCAGAACCCTCGCCGTGACTGTGGCTGGGCATGCGGAGCCTCCACAAAGGTGGGTCGTTATCGGATTCTTGTAGCGCTGAGGTCTGTTGAGGTGCGAGGCGAATCTCTCATGACAAAGAAGAACCGCATCCCGTCGTTGCGGGTTGAGGGTTGCGGGCTGCGGTCTTCGGCTGAACGCTTCGGCGGGCGCGAAATGGGGTGTGGACATTGTCCACAGTCTTGGCCTCGGATCGGGTGATACTGTCCTCGGACTGCTTCGAATTCCGCATGTTTTCGCGGGCTCCCAGTGTTTGCAAGGGCTGGAAGGTAGTTCGAGTCCCACCTCGGGCACGACGTTTTCCCTCGTCAGAGGCGATTTTGCTTTGACGTGTGTACAAAGCTTGTGGTCGCGTCGCTCTGACGGATGGTTCGCGGTCTTTGGCCTGGCTGCCGCGGAGCCTATTCAGGTGTGTGGGGTGGCGGGTTCAAGGCCCTGGCTGGTGGGCCTTCCGCCTGCTGTGGGCTTGGTTTGTGCGGTTCCTCGTTCCGATTCTGTCGGGTTGGTCGGGGGTGGCCAACACCTGTTCATGGGCCGGGGCCGCGGTCACAACATGACTTCGCTGTTGTTGGTGCGAAAGCTCCTTGGAAAGCACCTTCTTTTGCGGCACGGAAGCTTCGGGGTGCTCGCTTTGTCCTGTCAAAGGGGGTGTGGACAGTGTCCACACTTATGTCTGCTTTTTAAGGTTGTTCAAGGCGGCTGAAGAGCGCTGCGCCAAATTCGGATTGCCGACGGAGCGCACGGCCTGATAGCACAGAGGAGTTGCCCGGCGTCTGTGGAGTTCAGAATGACAAACCGCGAAGCTGGATCTGGTTGTTCAAAAGCGTAGGGAGCGGACCGACCGTTGACGCACCTGAGTGCTTGGGCCGACGGCAGTGGCTGGGGCGTGGGCGCGCCAGTCGCCTGGGATAATTTGCCCTGCAGTTTGGCCAATCTGGTCGACTCGGATACGTCAAGGGGCGGTATGTATCGTGGAGTGACCGGGCCAACGAAAGTCATGTGTCGCTGCACATTGAGCCGAGTAAGGAGTGTCAGGTTTCGATCTCAGAGGTGTTAGAAGCTCTTATTCAGCACCTTCCTGACGTCAGGTTGGGGTGTATTTCAATCGGGCATGATGCAGCCTCGGCTGGCCATTTCTGCTGCCGACCGATACTCGCCCGTAGATAGCTGAGCGGAGCAAGTTGCGTGAGTTATCACTGCTGGTGCTTCCGTTCAGGGTTTGTTCGCATCCAGTGCGTCGCTGCGCTGGCTGTCGAGATGGCCTTTGAACGCTTTTTCCGATTCGCAGCAGCGGGGGAGATCGCGCCAGGATCAGCTAGCTGCCGTGGCTGAGGCGCTTCGTGACTTCGTAGTGGAAGCCCGCGCGGTCCTCTGCTGCCCATGCCTCATAAGACTCGGCTTTCTCAAACAGCCTCCGGTTCTGCGCTATCGGTCGCAGCCAGAGAATGGTTCCGTCGTCAGTGACAGCATCAACGTGTCCGCTACAGATAGGACTGCCTTGCTGGCGAATCTCGATACTGGCCCCGGTGAGTTGCGTCCAATCTGTGATGCGTCTCAGATCCACAGTTTCCTTCGTCCTTTCGAAGTGGAGGGTTGACGCCGTGCCGTTCCGGCGCATGCCGGCTTCGTGCGCGGGGGAGGGGCATTTGCTAGACCTAAGCGGTCGACCGACCCCGTGGCAGGCATAAGTTTTCCTTGTACCAGCCATCCTTTCAGCCTTTCAGCCGGGATTTTTGGAAGTGACTAGTCCGTTGGAAAGCAGGCCGATGCTGTGGCATGGGCCATCTGCAGAGCTTCCTTGACGGGAAGTGCGCGGTGTTCGCTGGACAGGATTTCGACGCCCCAGGGACCATTGAAGCCGAGGTTCTTCAAGGAGCGGATGAACCCGGTGACATCCTGGTCACCGTGCCCGCACAGGCGGCGGTTGTCCCGGGTGTCCTCGAAGAGAGTGCCCCGGATCTCCCTCGCCGCGTCGTTGAGTTCGACGCCGAAAATCTGGTCTGCGGTAAGGCGCGCAGACAGTTCTTCCAGCGTTGTTCCTGCTCGGAAGACGTGCCAGTAGTCAACCACCAGCCCACAATCGGGCATGTCCACCTTGCGCATGAGGTCGGCGGCGGCGGGGACGCTTCCGACCATCGAAAACGGCATCGGTTCAAGGGCAATCCGCGTACCCCGCAGTGTGGCCTCGGTGGTTAGCTGCCGGAGGGGTTCAATCAGGAAGTCGAGGTCCTCAAGGGGCTGGCCCAGGGAAGTTCCTACTTTGATGAACCGTGCACCGAGCGTTTCGGCAGCTTCAAGGAGGAGCTCGAATTTGGGCCGCCAGTCCGTTGCGAGACTCTCGTCCCACCAGTCGGTGAGGAGTTCAACTTCGATGTAGCGCAGGCCGGCGTCGTCGATAAGCCCCCGCAAGGCCGGAAAGCCAATGGTGGCGCGTGCGGCGGCGAGATCATCATGTGCGAGCCCAAAGCCTGACCATCCGGTGGCAGCGATGGCTTCGACGCGGTCCGCAAGTGGCACGGGGCTGGTTTCGGGTTGTGCCAGCGGCGCCACATTGCCGGCGCTGGTCCAACACGATGCGACGAGTTCCGGGGAGGTGGTCGTTGTCATTGTTCTCCTTCGAAGCAGATGAGTGCCGCGCCGGGTGCCATAAGGGATGCAATGAAGCGCGTGAAAGTATCAAACCACAGATCATTGGAACGGTCTATTGACTTCTGTGATCCCCGCGATCTAGTGTTGGACCGTTCCACAAAGCGATGTGGATCACAAACGATCAACAACGCCGACCTCGACACTTCGGCCCACGCCATTGTGGGCCAGGAGCATTTACGAGGGGCGACAAATGGCGCGAATCAAAGGAGATTTCACGTGGCAAAACTCACTTGGCACCGGGGCGTTATGGCTCTGGCTGTCGTTCCGCTTCTGGCGCTGTCGGCATGCTCAAGCGGCGGCAAGACCGAGACAGGAACATCCGGAGAAGCCGGGCAGGTTGCTGACACGGCCCGAATCAAGATCGCGATGATCACTCATGCCGCAGCCGGGGACACGTTCTGGGACATCGTGCGCAAGGGCGCCGAAACCGCCGCGAAGAAAGACAACGTCGAGCTGCTTTACAGCGGTGATGGCGATGCCGGCCGCCAGGCGCAGCTTGTGCAGCAGGCGATCGACCAGAAGGTGGACGGCATTGCGGTGACGCTGGCGAAGCCGGATGCATTGAAGGATGTCGTTCAGAAGGCTCTGGCTGCCGGGATTCCTGTAGTGAGTTTCAACGCAGGCGAGGACCAGTACAAAGCACTGGGAGTCATGGCCCACTTCGGGCAGAGCGACAAACTTGCCGGCGTTACGGTGGGCAAACGCCTGGCCTCCGAGGGCATCAAGCACCCAATCTGTGTGATTCAGGAGCAAGGCCACGTGGGGTTGGAGAACCGTTGCGCCGGAGTCAAGGAGAACGTCCCCGGGTCGGAAATCGTATACGTCAACGGTGCGGACATGACGTCCGTGTCCTCGACGGTCACGGCCAAGCTGCAGTCGACTCCGGATGCCGACGCCATTATCGGCCTCGGTGCGCCTTTCACTTTGACCATTGTGAAATCCGTCAAGGAGACGGGGAGCAAGGTCAAGGTTGCATCCTTTGACCTGAACGCCGATCTGGCCGCGGCGGTCGTGGATGGAAGCGTGGACTTCACAGTGGACCAGCAGCCCTACCTTCAGGGCTACGGCACTGTCGACGCCATCTGGGCGCAAAAGGTCGGCGGTTTCACGGTCGGCGGAGGGCAGCAGGTCTACACCGGTCCCGCCATTGTGGACAAGACCAACGCCGCGGACGTCTCGAAATTCGCGCAGGCCGGCATCCGCTAGGCCCCACAGGAATACCTGGCTGCGGGAAGACCGGTCCTGGTTCTCCCGCAGCCAGAACAACAAGGAGTTTTGTATGACACAGACGTTAGCAAAGCCGGCACCGCTGGCCACGGATGAGCGGATAGGGCGCCGGAGTCCTCTGCAAAACCTGCTGGGACGGCCGGAAGTTGGCGCCCTGGTGGGTGCCGTTGTCCTGTTCGTCTTCTTCTCACTCGTATCTACTACTTTTACCCAGCCGAACGCTTTTGCCACCGTGCTGTATGGCAGTTCCACGATCGGGATCATGGCTGTGGGGGTGTCGCTGCTGATGATCGGCGGCGAGTTTGACCTTTCCACCGGCGTGGCCGTGATCAGCTCGGCGCTGACCGCGTCGATGTTCAGCTGGTTCTTTAGCGTGAACGTCTGGGTGGGCGTAGCGCTGGCATTGGTCATGTCACTTGCCATTGGTTTTATCAACGGCTGGATCCTGATGAAGACCAAGCTGCCCAGCTTTATCGTCACGCTGGCGACCTTCCTGATGCTCACAGGCCTGAACCTGGGCCTGACCCGTCTGATCGGCGGCGGGGTCTCATCCCCTTCCATCTCCGCCATGGACGGTTACAAGTCCGCGCGGGCCGTCTTCTCCTCCTCCGTGAACATCGGTGGTGTGGACGTGAAGAACACCGTCTTTATCTGGATCGCCCTGGTGGCTGTCGCATCCTGGGTATTGCTGCGCACCAAAGTGGGCAACTGGATCTTCGCCGTCGGCGGGGAGGAGAACGCGGCACGTGCTGTGGGTGTTCCTGTCAAAGCCACAAAGATCGGCCTGTTTATGGGCGTTGGCTTCTGCGGTTGGATCCTGGGCATGCACAACCTGTTCGCCTTCGACGCCGTGCAGTCGGGCGAGGGTGTGGGCAACGAGTTCCTCTACATCATCGCCGCTGTCATCGGCGGCTGCCTGTTGACCGGCGGCTATGGTTCGGCGGTGGGAGGTGCGATCGGTGCCTTCATCTTTGGCATGGCCAACAAAGGCATTGTCTACGCGCAGTGGAACCCGGACTGGTTCAAGTTCTTCCTGGGCCTGATGCTTCTGCTGGCCACCATCGTCAACCTCATCGTCAAACGCCGCGCCGAGCTCAAGTAAAGGGGCGGAGAAAAATGAACGCCAAGCAAATTGACCAGCAGACCCTGCTCAAGAACGAAAAGGATCCGCTGACGCACACCCCGGTTCACCTGCTCTCCCTTGACAATGTCGGTAAGCACTACGGCAACATCGTGGCGCTCAAGGACGTCACTATGGCCGTGGACAACGGCCGCGTTACGTGCGTTTTGGGAGACAACGGCGCCGGTAAGTCCACGCTGATCAAGATCATCGCGGGCCTGCACCAGCATGACGCCGGGACACTGAACATCATGGGGGAGGAGCGGAAGTTCACTTCCCCCCGCGACGCCCTCGATGTCGGCATCGCGACGGTCTACCAGGACCTCGCGGTGGTTTCCCTGATGCCCATCTGGCGGAACTTCTTCCTCGGCTCGGAGCTCACCACCGGGTTCGGCCCGTTCAAGAGCCTCGACGTCCAGAAGATGAAGGACATCACCAAGAAAGAGCTCGCCGACATGGGCATCGACCTGCGCGATGTGGAGCAGCCCATCGGCCAGCTTTCGGGCGGCGAGCGCCAGTGTGTGGCCATTGCCCGGGCAGTGTACTTCGGAGCCAAGGTCCTGATCCTGGACGAGCCGACGGCGGCCCTGGGCGTCAAGCAGTCGGGCGTAGTTTTGCGCTACATCCTCCAGGCGAGGGACCGGGGCCTCGGGGTCATCTTCATCACCCACAACCCGCACCACGCCTTCCCTGTCGGGGACCGGTTCCTCCTGCTCAAGCGGGGCAAATCCATCGGCTACTACGACAAAAAGGACATCACCCTGGACGAGCTCACCGCCCAAATGGCCGGCGGCGCCGAACTCGCTGAACTCGCGCACGAGCTCGAGCAGCTCGGCGGCCACGGCGACATCGTCAAGGAAGTCCAGGCCGAAGTCGCCGACGTCACTGACGCAGCCCACGAAGGCACCACCCGGCGCCACTGAGCGCCACCGTTTTCAATCAGATGGAGCAATCATGCAGATGCTAATCGCCGGAACCTGGCGCGGTGCCGCCGACGGCAGGACCGAGGACGTGCGGTCGCCTTTCGACGGCCGGATCATTGACACAGTCCCCGTCGCCACGGTCAAAGACGCGCAGGCCGCCCTCGACCGGGCTGAGATCGGTGCCAGCTTGCAGCGGTCCACGCCGGCACACGTGCGGGTGGACATCCTCCTGCGGGCTGCTGCCCTGGCGGATGAGCGTGCGGAGGACATTGCACAGGCGATCAGTGCGGAAACCGGGAAGCCGATCACGGAAGCACGGGGGGAGGCCGGCAGGTCGGGAAACATAATCCGGCTTGCTGCCTATGAGGGCAGCCAGCTGTACGGTTCCACTCTTCCGCTGGATGCCAACGCAGGCACCGGGCTGGATAAGGTCGGGTTTACCCTGCGGCAGCCCGTGGGCATCGTTGTTGCCATCACACCGTTCAACTACCCCGCCCTGCTGGTCCTGCATAAGATCGCCCCCGCGCTGGCAGCAGGCAACGCCGTTGTCCTCAAACCCGCCCGGGCCACGCCGCTGACGGCGCTGAAGCTGGCCGAGTGCTTCGTCGACGCCGGCCTGCCACCGGAGGCGCTGTCCGTGCTGACCGGGCCAGGCAGCACGCTGGGTGATGTGCTGGTCACCGACCCGCGGGTGCGGAAAGTCTCCTTCACCGGATCCACCGCCACAGGCACCCGGATCAGCTCCATCGCCGGGGTCAAGAAATTGTCCCTGGAGCTCGGCGCCTCCTGTCCTGTGATCATCCTTCCGGACGCCGACCTTGAACTTGCATCCAGCGCCGTGGCCGCGGGCGGTTTCATCAACGCCGGCCAGGTTTGCATCTCGGTGCAGCGGGTCATTGTGGACCGCCGTGTCGAAGCCGACTTCCTCGATGCACTCGTGCCCAAGGTCGAGGCCATCGCTGTTGGCAACCCGAAGGAAGCCGACACCCGGCTCGGGTCACTGATCTCCGAAGAGGAAGCAATCCGCGTCCACACCTCGATCGGAGACGCCCGGAACTCCGGCGCCACAGTGCTTACCGGCGGGGACCGTGACGGCGCCGTGGTCACCCCGGCCGTTGTTTCCGGCGTCGACCCTCGCTCCCCGCTGAGCCGCAACGAACTTTTCGGGCCCGCCGTCGCCGTTTCCTCCGCACCGGATATCGAAACGGCAATAGCAATGGCCAATGACAACGACTACGGGCTCGGCGCCGGGATCTTCACCAGCGATGTCGCCGGCAGCATCCGGGCCATGCGGCAGATCGACGCAGGAAATATCCACATCAACTGGACGCCCCTGTGGCGGGCCGACCTCATGCCCTACGGCGGACTCAAGGGCAGCGGCATCGGCAAGGAAGGCGTCCGCTCCGCAGTGAATGAGATGACCGAAGAAAAAACGGTCGTCCTGCACGGACGCCCCTGGTAACCCACCACCGACTGGAATAAGGCAATGACCACTAACACACAGACCATCAGGCTCACCACAGCCCAGGCCGTCATCAAATACCTGTCGGTCCAGCACTCCGTTGCGGACGGCGTCAGGCGCCGCCTGGTTCCGGCCGCCCTGGGGATCTTCGGGCACGGCAACGTCGCCGGCCTCGGCCAGGCCTTCGACGAACTCGCTGATGACATGCCGTTCATCCAGGGCCGCCACGAGCAGTACATGGCCCACATTTCGACGGCGTTTGCCAAGGCGAGCCGGCGCCAGGCCGTCCTCGCGGTGACCGCATCCATTGGCCCGGGTGCCCTCAACCTCGTCACCGCCGCCGGACTGGCGACGGTGAACAGGCTTCCGCTGCTCCTCCTTCCCGGCGATACGTATGCAACGCGGCATCAGGGCCCGGTCCTGCAGCAGCTTGAGCACCCGATCGAGGCTGATGCAACGGTCAACGACGCGTTCCGGCCTGTCTCGCGCTTCTTCGACCGGATCACCCGCCCGGAGCAGCTCCTGACCGCCCTGCCGCAGGCCATGCGCGTGCTGACCAGCCCCACCGATACCGGCGCCGTGGTCATTTCGCTGCCCCAGGACGTGCAGTCCCACGCATACGACTTCCCGGCCGAATTCTTCGAACCACGCGACTGGAAGATCCGCCGGCCCCTGCCGGACCCGGAAGAGATCAACGACGTCGCCCGGCTCATCCGCTCGGCTAGGCGTCCGGTGATCATCGCCGGCGGCGGCATCCACTACTCGGATGCCCACGCCGCACTTGAAGCGCTGGCAGGCCAGGTCGGAATTCCCGTGGTGGAAACCTTCGGCGGCAAGGGTGCCGTGACCAAGGATGAATGGTGGCAGGTGGGGGGCGTGGGCCTGGAAGGCAACTTCGCCTCCAACACACTCGTCAAGCAGGCTGACCTGGTCCTGAACGTCGGCACCCGACTCACTGACTTCGCCACCGGTTCACAGTCCATCTTCGAAAACCCGGACGTCCGCTTCGCCTCCTTGAACATTGTGGACGCCGACACCCGCAAGCAGGGCGCCACCGGGATCCTCGCCGACGCCCGGCTCGGACTCGAAGCCCTCGCCCAGGCACTGGAGGGCCACAGCACCAGCGAAGCCTGGCAGGACACGGTCCAGGCAGAGAAGGCCGGCTGGGCCCCCATCCGGACCACGTGGCTCGACGCCGACACCGCCTACAACCCTGAAGACCACCCCGACGCGCCCGTCACCGAAGCCGTCCTCACCCAGCCGCAGCTGATTGGAATCATGCAGGAGCATGCCCGTTCCGGCGACACGGTTATTGCCGCCGCCGGCGGGGCCCCCGGGGACCTGCAGAAAGTCTGGGACGCCACCGGCAACCGGCACTGCCACCTGGAGTTCGGGTTTTCCTGCATGGGCTACGAGATCGCCGCGGGCATGGGTGTCCGCCTGGCCCAAGGCAACAACGACAACCGCGTGGTCACCTTCATCGGTGACGGCACGTTCCTGATGGCACCCACCGAGATCCTCACCGCCGCACAGGAAGGGCTCAACGTCACCATCATCGTCTCCGAGAACCACGGCTACCAGGTCATCCACCGCCTGCAGATGAACCGGACCGGCAAGGAATTCGGCAACGAGTTCCGCTACCGCACCACCGGAGGCAGCGTCGCAGCCGCCGACGCCCCCAAGGCCAGGCTCGACGGGGATTATCTCAAGGTCGACCTGCGGCAGATCGCTGAAGGCCTCGGCGCCCGTGCCATCCGCGCCACCTCGGCGGCCGAGGTCCGGGAGGCCCTGTCCTCAACCCGGGACACCCAAGGCCCTGTAGTCATTGTGGTCCCCACGGTGCCGCACGTGGACCTGCCCGGCGGCGACGTCTGGTGGGACGTTGCCCCGGCGGAAGTCTCCGAGCAGGAATGGGTCCGCACCCTCCGCACCGATTACGAGAAGGCACGCGGCAAGCAGCGGTGGTTTGGATGAGCCACGAACCAATGGCCTCAGGACCACTGAACGCAGGACAGCTGCGCCGGCGGCTTGCCGGGGGCGAAGTCACGATCGGTACCTTCGTCGGATTGTCATCTGCGACGGCGGCCGAAGTCTGCGCGGCTGCCGGAGCCGACTGGATCCTGATCGACCTCGAACACGGCTCCGGAGGCGAGGACGCGGTCCGGGACGGCGTTGTTGCCGCCGGCAGTTACGGCGTCCCGACCGTCGTCCGGGTCGAATCAGGCGACCGTATCCGCATCGGCCGGGTCCTGGACCAGGGAGCTGCCGGGATCATGGTTCCGCGGTTGAACACCGTCGACCAGGCCGCGGAATCGGTGAAGCACATGCTGTATCCGCCGCGCGGGGACCGCGGCGTGGCCACCTATAACCGCTCCTGCCGCTGGGGCATGGACCGCCGGACGCTCATCGAACCGGGCCAGGAAACCCTGGGAGTCATCCAGATCGAAACCCTTGAGGCGTTGGAGTCTGTGGAGGACATCGCTGCGCAGGACGGCGTCGACGTCGTCTTCGTCGGACCCCTGGACCTTTCTTATGCACTCGGGGTTCCGCTCCAGCTTGACAGCAATGTCTTTCAGGAAGCGCTGCAGCGCGTTGTGGCCGCGGCGCAGCTTCACAACAAGGCAGCCGGGATACTCGCCGTGGACGGCACGGGAGCTGCCAAGTACGTCCGCCAGGGCTTCCGGTTCGTAGCCATCGGTTCAGACTCCACCATCATGGCCGCGGCCTTCCGCGATGCCTTCGATACCGCCCGTAATTGACCAGAAAACAAGGAAAAGACAAGAACGTGAACGCAGAATCTCGCACTATCGGTGTCGGTCTCATCAGCGTCGGATGGATGGGAAAGCTCCACTCCAGGGCCTACCAGACCGTCCCCTACGCGTACCCGGACCTTGGCCTGAGGACAAAGCTCGTCATTGCCGCCGACACGGCACTCGGCCGCGTCGAGTATGCCCGCAATGTCCTGGGCTTCGCTGAAGGCACCACCGACTACCACGATGTCCTGAACCACCCTGACGTGGACGTCGTCTCCATCTGTGCGCCGAACTTTCTCCACGCCGAGATCGGCATCGCCGCCGCCAAGGCCGGCAAGCACTTCTGGATCGAAAAGCCTGTCGGGCGCGGCTACCAGGAAACCGCCGCTGTGCAGGAAGCCGCAGTGGAGGCCGGCGTCGTCACGTCCATCGGCTATAACTACCGCCATGCTCCGGCGGTGGAGCACGCGCGGAAGCTGATTGCCGATGGCCGCCTTGGCAGGATCACCAACGTCCGCGCCGTCTTCTTCTCCGGCTACGCGTCCGAGCCCAACGGTGCCCTTTCCTGGCGCTTTGACCGGAAGCTCGCAGGCACCGGTGTCCTGGCGGACCTCTTCAGCCATGCAACGGACCTGTGCCAGTATGTAGTCGGACCCATCGCCGAGGTAACCGCGCTGACCAGCACGGTGTACACCCAGCGGCCGAAACTGGCCATGGGATCCGGCACGCACTTCGCAGTGATCGAGAACGGTGAAATGGGGGAGGTCGAGAATGAGGACTACGCTGCAGCGCTGGTCCGCTTCGGCCCGTCCGCTGTCGGCGCCGGAGCGGTTGGCACCATCGAGTCGTCCCGCGTTGCCGTGGGCCCCGAGTGCGGTTACCAGATTGAGGTCTACGGCACTGAGGGCTCCTTCAAGTGGGACTTTGAGCGCATGAACGAACTGAAGGTCTGCTTGGGACGGAACAACGAGGAGCAGGGCTACACCACCGTCAATGCCAGCCCGCGGCACGGCGACTACGCCCACTTCCAGCCCGGCCCCGGGAACAGCATGGGCTTTGACGACCTCAAGGTGATCGAGGCGAAGAAGTTCCTCGTCGCCGTCGCCGGTGGAGCGCAGGAAAACTCCAACATCCACGATGCCGCCTCCGCCGCCGCGATCGTCAGTGCCGCGGAAGCATCTTCGCAGTCCGGCCAGTGGCAGAAGATCGAGGAAATCCACGGCACCACGGCAGCACGGGTGTAGCGATGAGCACTGCATCCGCCCGTCGGCCAACGATCAAGGACGTCGCTGAACGCGCCGGCGTTTCCAAGTCCTTGGTTTCGCTCGTCCTGCGCGACTCACCGCGCGTCAGCGATGAACGCCGCAAGCGGGTGCTCGAAGTTGTCGAGGAGATGGGCTATGAGCTGAACCTCGCAGCCCGCTCCCTGGCTACCCGGGACAACGGAACCATCGGCGTCCTGGTCAGTGACATGCACAATCCGTGGGCGTTCGACGTGGCCGACGCCGCCCGTACGGTGCTCGAAGAAGCCGGACACACCGTCCTCTTCAGCGCGGTGACGGCCAGCGGCAGGGGAGTGGACCAGTCCATCCTCCAGGCCTTCAGGGATTTGCGCGTGGCGGGCCTGCTGGTGGTCGGGACGGTGCCCGACAAGGCACCGTTCAACCGGGCAGTTTCCGGAGGGGCTGTGGTCTTTGCCGGCGGCGGACCGGACTACATCGACACCGCCGATGTGGTCCGCAGCGACGACACCCTCGGCATGAGCATGGTCGTTGAACACCTGATCGCCCAGGGACACGAGAACATCGCGCACCTCGGCGGCCTGGGCGGCTCGGTAGGCAGGGCACGCGTGGATGGATATTCCGCCGCCATGGAAGAGCACGGCCTGGCCCGCCACATCCACGTCGTCGACGCCGACTTCTTCCAGGAATCCGGCTACGTCGCCGCCCAGCGGGCCCTGGGCTCCTCGCGGTCCAGGCACCAGCGCCCCACAGCGCTGGCGTGCATCAACGACCTCGCCGCCTTTGGCGCCATGACTGCTGCCGATGAACGCGGCGTCGAAGTGGCCATCACCGGCTACGACAACATCGCGCTGGGTGCCATGCCCCGCCTGGGACTGACCACCGTCGACCCGGACAGTTCCGGCATCGGCGTTGCAGGAGCCAAAACGCTCCTGCAACGCATCCAGGACCGTGACTTCCATGGCGGCTTCGTCCACCAGCCGATCGTCCCTCAGCTGGTCATACGCAAGTCCAGCCTGCTCGGCCTCTAACCTTCCACCCAACCTGTCACCCCGCGGGCTTTCCAGGCCCTCCCGGGAGTGCACCCCCACATCTTCAAGGATGACGATGGCAACATTCAGCACACCCCAAATACTCGTAGCCCTTGGCAGCGTCGAGGCTGGCCTGGTGGAACCGGAGCTGGCTCCGCACCAGCGACTCATCCACAACCCCACCGAGGCAGACCTCGCCCGGGCCGATGCCGCCATTGTCCGAGCCGCCTACCGTGTGGACCGCGAACTCCTGGACCGCATGCCGGCCCTGAAGGTCATCGCCAGGACCGGCGTCGGCACTGACCTCGTGGATGTCGCGGAGGCGAACCGCCGTGGTATCCCCGTGGTCATCACGCCCGGGAGCAACACCGCCTCCGTCGCCGAAGGCGTGTTCTCACACTTGCTGGCCTTGGTCAAGAAGCTGTCGACACTGTCGTCCCTGGTGCGGGACGGCCGTTGGGAGGAACGGTCCAAGGTGGCCGTCGGGGACCTGGAGGGCTTCACCCTGGGCATCATCGGCTACGGGCGCATCGGGCGCCGCGTGGCCCGGATCGCCGAGGCCTTTGACCTCAAGGTCCTGGCCTTTGATCCGTTCGCAGACGTCCCCGCCGGCATCCGCTGTGCAACTGTCGAGGAACTGCTGCGTCGCAGCGATTTCGTCACCCTGCACGTGCCCTTGACCCCGGAAAACCACAACCTCATCAATGCCGAACGCCTCGCACTGCTGCCGGCCGGGGCCATCCTCGTCAATTGCAGCAGGGGCGGCCTCGTGGACCTGGAAGCCGCCCACGAGGCTCTTCTCTCAGGGCAGCTGGGCGGCCTCGGACTGGACGTCTTTGACCCCGAACCGCCGGCCCACCACGCCGTCTTTGACCACGCGAACGTCGTCCTGACGCCCCACCTCATGGGATTCACCCGCCAGGGAATGGCCCACACAGTCCGGGACGCCGCCAAGGGTGCCGTCGACGTCCTGGCCGGACGCTCCCCGGCTGCCGTGACAACCCCGTGACCAACAGCCTCACCAAACTCAACCAAGCTCCATCAACCGCAGGCGAACCATCCGCCAGCGGGAATCAGGAAAGGACCCCCACCCATGTCCAGTGACCGACCACTCAAGGTTGCACTCTTCGGATCCGGCCGCATCGGCCAGGTCCACGCCCGGAACATCGCCGACCACCCGGACCTGGAACTGGCCTGGATCGCTGACCCGTTTATCAAGGGTGCGCAGGACCTCGCCGCCGCCACCGGGGCCCTCGCCGTCGAAACCGCTGATGAGGTTTTCGCAAACGCTGACCTGGACGCCATCATCATCGGTTCGCCGACGCCCACCCACGTGGACCTGATCTCCCGGGCAGCAGCCGCCGGCATCGCCGCCCTCTGCGAAAAGCCCATTGACCTCGACATTGACCGGGTCCGCGTGTGCCGGGACCAAATCCGCGGCACCAGCAGCCCACTGATGCTTGGGTTCAACCGCCGCTTCGACCCCAACTTCGCCTCCCTCCGCTCCCGAGTGGAGGCCGGGGAGATCGGCCGCCTCGAGCAGCTGACAATCATCAGCCGCGACCCCGCCCCCGCCCCCAAGGCGTACATCGAGACCTCCGGCGGAATCTTCCGGGACCAGAGCATCCACGACCTGGACATGGCACGGTTCTTCGTCCCGGACATCGTTGAGGTCTCTGCCACCGGATCCAACCTGTTCTGCGACTACATCGAAGAGGCCGGCGACTTCGACTCGGTGGTCATCAACCTGCGCGGCCGCGGCGGCGAGCTCATCACCATCATCAATTCCCGCCACAGTGCCTACGGCCACGACCAGCGGCTGGAAGCTTTCGGCAGCGAGGGCCTGCTGACCGCCGGAAACTTGGCCCCCACCACCGTACGCAAGTACAGCGCCGCGGGGACCGAAGAGTCCGACCCCTACCTGCCGTTCTTCCTGGAACGCTACGGCCAGGCCTACCGCAATGAGCTGGACAGTTTCGTCAAGGCCATCCGCGGCGGAACGAGTTGCAGTCCCGGTTTCGACGACGGCGTGATGGCCCTCGTCCTTGCCAACGCCGCCGATGAATCCGCCCGGTCCGGCCGCGTTGTCACCATCGGAAAGGAGTAAGAAATGAACAGCCCGCTTCTCGCAGGCAAGGTGGTCCTCGTCAGCGGCGGCACCCAGGGCCTGGGCGCCGGCATTGCCCGCCGGGCAGCAGCCGAAGGCGCCGCCGGAGTGGCGGTCACCGGCCGCAACGCCGGCTCGGGCGAAAGGCTCGCGGCCGAACTGGAGGAGTCCGGCGTCAAGGCACGCTTCATCAAAACCGACCTCGCAGATGTGGACCAGGCCCGGAACTCGGTCCTGGAAACCATCTCCGAGTTCGGGCGGCTGGACTGCGCTGTCAACGCTGCCGGCCTGACAACCCGCGGAACCATGCTGGATACAACACCTGAACTGTTCGATGCGCATATCGCGGTGAACCTGAAGTCGCCGTTCTTCATCATGGCCGAAACGATCAAGCACCTCCGTGAACGGGGAGCCCCCGGCAGCATCGTGAACGTCATCTCCATCGCCGAGCTCGGCGGCCAGCCCTACCTGGCCCCTTATGTCGCGGCAAAGGCCGGGCTTGCCGGTGTTACCCGGAACGCTGCACACGCACACCGCTGGGACAAGATCAGGATCAACGGCCTGGACATCGGCTGGACGGCCACGGAAGGCGAAGCCGAGACCCAGCGGAAATTTCACGGCGCAGGGGATGACTGGCTGGAAAAGGCCAATGCCTCTGTGCCGATGGGCAAGCTCGGTCAAGTGGACGAGATTGCCGAATTTGTAGTCTTTCTCCTCTCCAACAGGAGCGGAGTGGTCACCGGCTCGGTCATTGACTGGGACCAGAACGTACTTGGAGGATCAGATTGAACACCATCACCAGCCGCCTCGCCGCCGCCCCCATCTCCTGGGGCGTGTGCGAAGTCCCCGGATGGGGGCACCAAATGGAGGCAGACCGCGTCCTGTCCGAGATGACCGCGCTGGGCATCACCGCAACCGAATTCGGACCGGCAGGCTTCCTGCCTGAGGAAGCCGCGGCGCGCGCCGAGGTTCTGCAGCGGCACAACCTCCAGGCCATCGGCGGATTCTTTCCGGTCATCCTGCATGATCCCGCCAAGGACCCGCTCGAGGCGGTCTCTGCGGAGCTGGACGCCTACCAGGCGGCAGGGGCCAGCGTCATGGTGCTGGCCGCCGAAACCGGCGTCGCCGGATATGACCAGCGCCACGAGCTCGACGCCGAGGGCTGGCACCTGTTCGGCCGGAACCTGGATACCATCGTCAAGGCCGCCGCCGACCAGGGCATCCAGGCAGTGGTGCACCCGCACGTGGGCACCATGATCGAGACGACGTCGGACGTCAACCGCGTGCTGAACGACACCGGCGCGAACCTTTGCCTGGACACCGGCCACCTCCTCATCGGCGGCACCGACCCAGGGCAGCTCGCCCGCGACTACGCCTCCCGCATCGGCCACACCCACCTGAAAGACGTACGCAAGGCCGTCGCCGAACGGGTCCAGAACGGTGAAATCTCCTACACCGACGGCGTCAAAGCGGGAATGTACGTACCGCTGGGCCAGGGCGACGCCGGAATTGCCGGCATCGTCCTGCACCTGCTCGAGGCAGGTTACGGCGGATGGTTCACCATGGAACAGGACACCATCCTGGAGTCCGCACCGGCAGGCGACGGACCGGTACGGGATGTCCGGCAGTCAGTGGCCTTCCTCCGCGACCTGGAAGCCGGGCTAGCCAAGTGAGCGCGGTGCGCTGGGGCGTTCTCACTACCGCCCGCATCGCCCAGGACAGGTTCCTGCCGGCCATGAACAAAGCCCGCAACGCGACCGCCTCGGCGATCAGCAGCCCCAACGGGCGCGCCGCCGAAGTCGCCGCCCGCTTCGCCATCCCGGCCGCCTATTCCTCACATGAAGAACTGCTGGCCGATCCGGCCATCGAGGCCGTCTACCTTCCGTTTCCCAACGGCCTGCACGCTGAATGGATCATCGCCGCGGCCGAGGCCGG
Organism: Pseudarthrobacter sp. GA104; assembly: GCF_009741265.1. Lineage (GTDB taxonomy): Bacteria > Actinomycetota > Actinomycetes > Actinomycetales > Micrococcaceae > Arthrobacter. The sequence goes on along the minus strand of NZ_WOWL01000001.1, from coordinate 217,555 downwards.
CAAGGACATCCTGTGCGAAAAGCCATTGGTGGGAAGCCTTGAGGACTATGCACGCGTCGTCGAGGCCTGCCAGCGCAACGGGGTAAGCCTGATGGAAGCGTTTATGTACCGTTTCCATCCTCAGCACCAGAAAGTCCGTGAGTTCATCGACGCCGGCCGCATCGGCCAGATTGTCTCGATGCACGCGCGCTTCCACTTTGTGATGGACCGCAGGCCGGGCGAGGTCCGTCTGCAGACAGGCCTTGAGGGAGGTGCCGTTAATGATGTGGGATGCTACGCGGTCGACATCATGAACATGGTGATGGGACGGGCGCCTGTCAGCGTATACGCCAAAGGGACCAGCCCGGCGGACCCCGTTGAGACCACTGTCGCCGCGATCCTGGATTACGACGGCGTCTTGGGAACCCTGGACTGCGGCTTCGAAGGACCCCGCGTGAACACGTTCCAGATCATCGGCAGCAAGGGACAGATCACGCTCGACAATGCCTTTGACCCCCTTCCAGGGGAGGCAGCACGCGTGACCGTTTCGCTTAGGGACGGCAGCACCGAGGTCTTCGATGTCATCGAGGACCCGTTCAGGCTCGAAATTGAACGGTTCAGCGTCTGGGCCCGCAGCGCCGGGCAAGAGGTTGTCCACCGGGAACTGACTGAGCAAAACCTGGCCGTCCGCCTCGCCCTTCATGAATCCCTCGCGGCAGGACTCCCACGCACCGTCGAACCGGTGCACGCCGTGGAACACCACTTACTACAGGAGCAATAACAATGACCGTTATCAACCACTTCATCAGCGGCTCCGAGGCTGCAGGATCCGGAACCGATACCAAGCCCGTCTACAACCCGGCCACCGGCGCCGTCACCGCAGAGCTGCGGCTGGCCACCAGGGCGGACCTCGACGCGACCGTCGCCGCAGCCAAAGCCGCCGCCGTCACCTGGGGCGACATCTCCCTGGCCAAGCGCACCGCCGTCCTCTTCAAGTTCCGTGAACTCGTGGCGTCCCACGTGGACGAGCTCGCGGCGCTTATCACCGCCGAGCACGGCAAGGTCCTGTCGGACGCAAAGGGCGAGATCGGCCGCGGCCTGGAAGTCATTGAGTTTGCGTGCGGCATCCCGCAACTGCTCAAGGGCGAGTACTCAGACCAGGTCTCCACCGGCATTGACGTGTTCTCCTTCCGCGAGCCGATCGGCGTCGTCGCCGGCATCACCCCGTTCAACTTCCCCGTGATGGTGCCGCTGTGGATGGCCCCGATGGCTATCGCCACCGGCAACGCCTTCATCCTCAAGCCTTCCCACCGGGTCCCGTCCGCAGCCATGTTGCTGGCGGACCTCTTCAAGCAGGCCGGACTGCCCGACGGCGTATTCCAGGTCCTGCACGGCGACCGCGAAGTGGTCTCCGGCCTCCTCACCCACCCGGACGTGGACGGCATCTCCTTCGTGGGCTCAACCCCCGTGGCCAAGCACATCAATGAAGTTGCAACCGCGCACGGCAAGCGCGTCCAGGCCTTGGGCGGGGCCAAGAACCACGCGATCGTTCTGCCCGACGCCGACCTCGAAAACGCTGCTGACCACCTGGCCGCCGCCGCCTTTGGCTCCGCGGGCCAGCGTTGCATGGCCATCTCGGTCGCGGTCGCCGTCGGTGACGCCGCCGACCTGCTGGTGAAGAAGGTCGAGGAGCGCGCCGTGGCCGTTCGGGTCAAGAACGGAACGGAGCCGGATGCCGATATGGGCCCGGTCATCAGCGCCGACTCCAAGAAGTTCATTGTGAAGACCATCAACGAAGCGGAAGCGGCCGGAGCGGCGATGGTGGTGGACGGCCGCGACCTGGTGGTCCCCGGCCATGAGGAAGGCTTCTGGGTTGGTCCCACCGTCATCGACCACGTGAAGACCGAGATGAGCGCCTACACCGAGGAAATCTTCGGACCGGTCCTTGTCATCGTCCGTGTGCAGGACCTGGAGGAGGGCATCAGGCTCATCAACTCCAACCCCTACGGCAACGGCACCGCGATCTTCACCTCCTCCGGCGCGGCGGCCCGGAAGTTCCAGCGTTCCGTTGATGTCGGCATGATCGGCATCAACGTGCCGCTGCCGGTACCAGTTGCCTACTACTCCTTCGGCGGCTGGAAGGCCTCGCTCTTCGGCGACAAGCATATCTACGGTCCCGAAGGCGTCTCCTTCTACACCCGGGGCAAGGTCGTAACCTCGCGCTGGCCCGAAGCAAGCCACGCCTCCGGCGCGTCGTACAACTTCCCGTCCAACTGAACATGTTCCGGTAATCCGTCACCGGGACACGTCCCAAGACCGGCTGCGCGGAGAGATTCGCGCAGCCGGTCCTGTTTGACCGCTAAGACCCACCTTATTGGCAGTTTCGTAGCTGCAGCTTGGCGCACGGCCGTCCTGGGTCTTCGGACGCCGATAACCGGCCTTCCGTCAAGCTGTGCTCAGCAGGTGGAGTTGCTGGCGACACCAGGAGGGCCCAGGTAGCGTGACCGAGCGGCGACAGCGAAGGCGTATCGTCCTGCAGTCTCACCACACGAAGCCGGTGCTCCTCAACCGCAATTGTCCAACAGCCTGTTGGACAATCGGGTGGTCCTTTCGAGTTGACGCGTCGCGGCAAACCTCTCGCGGAACCTAGTCCAAGGCACCCGCGGTCAGAGCTATTGAGTCTCTAATGTTCCGTGGCTAGTCGAAGGGCATGGCTTTGTAGGCGGTGTTTTTGTTCATGTTCCTGCCGGCGACGACGCCTGCGCCGATCATTTGGTCGCTGAGTCGGGCGAGGCGGTAGGCGGGGTCGGTATCGAGGGCGAGTTGGAGGAATTGGTGTGCTTTGCTGCCTCTGCCTTCCCACCAGTTGATATAGCCGATGGCCGTGAGGACCGGTGCTGCATGTTCGGGACTGGTGCAGGTGTAGGCGTGCAGGAGGAGTTGTTGGGCCCACTCGATGCGTGACCATTTCGGCGCCTCGTCGGTTTGGGCGAAGAGGATCTGCTGCATCGGTTCGTCCATGCCGGGGATGTCTGCGATGAGCCGGTCGCGGATGGTTGGGAACTGCAGGTTCGCGACGAGGGCGTGGCAGTCATCGTCACTGGGAAAGGTCTTGGAGTCGAGCATGTTTGACCAGAGTTCCCGGCCTTGCTCTAGTGCAGTGTCTGTCGGTTGGGTTCTGATGGTTTCCATATGGTGTTCGACGGCGGTCGCTTTGGCGGCTTCCTGACCGGTGGTTGGGAGGGTGATGCGGTCGCTGGGTTCAACAAAGCTGCCGCGGTAAATGAATTCAGCGTTGATGGCGCTGGTCAGGGTGGAGCTGACGGGCAGGGCAAGGCTGGTGCCGGGTTCGCCGTCGTAGGGGGAGAAGGTCTCGTCTCCGACGAACAGTCCGTCCCGGATGGTGATGCCCTGTTCCGCGAGCACACCGGTCAGAGCCGCGATGGTGCCGGCATGCGGCCTGGCATCTCCGGGGTGAGCGGTTTCGCTGGTGTAGACGGCGAAGAGGATGGCTGTGGCGGTGGTGTCGCTGGTGAGGTAGTGGGCGACGGTGCGGGCGTAGGGGAGTTCCTGACCAGTCTGTCGGGGCAAGTCGATGCGCAGGGTCGCGCCGATGCTGTTCTCATTCAACGTGATGCAGACCAGGCTTTCCTGGGGCCAGAAGCCCAGGGTGTGCCCGATGAAGCTGAGGACATCTGATGGTGTTGTGATCGTGAGCTTTTCCATGATCCCGGTTTTCCCTTCACGCTTGTGTTGCTGCGTTTTCTGCGGTTGTTGGTGGTGGGGGTCGTTCTGGTAGGGGACCATCCGCTGGGTTGAGGGGCCGGAGTGCAACTTGGGGGACCGGCGCCGGGGACGAAAACTTCGTCCCGGAGCCATCCAGTCCACTTTGGGAAGTTTTCGGTTCCGGGGTCGGCGCGGTAGCGCCCTGGTTGCGCGGAGGACCCGCCCAGCGATCATGGGACATATCAGAATGACAAGCAGCTTTAACACTTCTGCCTGTCCATCGACGCTCAGGCATTGAGCGGCATGACCTCCGAACATAGGGCCGTTCAGAACACTCGCAGCGATTGTGGCCCGGAATGCGGACGGCCACAAAGGTTGAGATGGTGCAGCATTTGGGATCGTAAAAGTCTGTTGAACGGCGGAGCTAAATCTGTCAGGACAAAGAAGAACCGCATCCCTTCGTTGGGGGATGCGGTCGTAGGTTGAACGCTTCGCTGGGGGCGAAATCGGGGTGTGTACATTGTCCACACTTTTGGTCTCGGATCGGGTAATACTGTCCTCGTACTGCTTCGGATTCCGCATGTTCTCGCGGGTTCCCAGTGTTTTCAAGGGCGGGAATGTAGTTCGAGTCCCACCTCGGGCACGCATTACCCCTCGTCAGAGGGGTTTTTGCTTTAACGTGTTGACATGGCTTGTGGTGGCGTCCCTCTGACGCTAGATGCGCGGGCTGTGGCCTGGCTGCCGCGGAGCCTATTCAGGTGTGTGGGGTGGCGGGCTCAAGTCCATGGCTGGTGGGCCTTCCGCCTGCTGTCGTGGGGTTGCGTGCTTCCTCGTTCCGGTACTGTTCGGTGGGCCCGGGGTGGCCTACACCTATTCATGTGCCGGGGGAGCGGTGACTACATGACTGCGGGATTGCTGCCCGCGAGATATAAAAGCTGTATTGGGACGCCTTGCGAGAGCCCGGCGCCGGTGTTTGTCCTGCCAAAGTGGGTGTGGACAGTGTCCATACCTATATTTGCTTTTCTGCAATTGCCGGAACCGTGTTCGAGCAGCTGCTCCCAGATTTTGCGGTCCTCCGCGCTGAGCTGAGTCGAGGAGCAGATGTAACCGTACAGTGTCGTAAAGCTGTACATGGACATGCCAGCTGGATCGCTCGGCCCTCCGTTTGGAGAGCGGCGGAAGGCAAAGGGTTGCACGCAGCAGTTGGCTGAGGCCACTGGCCGGTCCTGGAAGTTCATAGGTGCAACACGTTCCCAGCAAAGGGATCGACTCAGGCTGAGTTGTACTTCAAAGTCATCGGGCGTACTTGAGCAAGGTTTGCTCCAGGGCCCGGCATCTCAGCCTGACGTACCTAGCGCCGGAAGCTGTCGAAGCTAGGCGCAAAGAACGCCACGGACGGGTGAGAAGCTGTAGGTCGAAGACAACTCGTATACTGGCTATCTGCAAGGAAAGGCGTGATGTGTCCCAGTTGACTCCCTCCAGCCAGTCGGCGCCAGAGACTGCCTATAACTGGTTAAGAAGCTACATAGCATCGCTGCCGCGGGATGCGGAGACGTTCCTCAATGAAGCTGTCTTAACTAAAGAAACGGGAACATCGCGCACTCCAGTCCGTGAAGCGCTCCTTCGGCTTGAGGCAGAGGGATTTATCAAGAGGGTGCCTCATAAGGGAGCCTACGTCCCCCGATATCTGACGCAGACGTCCGAGCGATCCTGCAGGCACGTTCGGTCGTGGAGAAGTGGGCCGTGTCGGGCTTGGACGACATGGTCGAAGGTCAGATCGATGCGTTGCAGGGCCTGATTGATCAGCAACGGGAGGCTCAGGGTGATCCTGCCCGTTTCATTGAGCTTGATACAGAGTTCCACACCCTAATGGTGAGGGCAGCAGGTAATCCGATCCTCGCAGATTTCTATTCTTCCCTTCGGCAACGCCAGCTTCGGATAGGGGTACTGGCCGTCACAAAGGGACGCGGCCGGGCAGATCAGGTGCTGGGCGAACATCAGTCGATCGTTGATGCCCTTCGGGCACGCAACATTGAGTCGACGCATCAGGCGATTGATTCCCATTTGAAGTCGACTCGAGCAGCCATTGTTGGCTACTAACTCTTCATAGGGGAGCGGATCGGGCTGCACGGCTAAATGGCGATCACAATCGGCGATCATCGTGCCCGGAGTACGCGTCACGTTTGGTCCGGCGCGTTCCCGGCTGGTGCCAAGTTCGCCCAGAGGTTAGGTGCAAAAGGCCTCCCCTGCCCTTGGTGGGTCAGGGGAGGCTTTTGGGTTGCGAGGGATGCCAGGTTAGAACGTCCAGGGCATGGCGTCGTGGTTGAAGTCGTGGAAGGAGCCGAATTTTCCTGCGTTGAAGGCCAGGCCGTCGCCATCCCGATCACGGCATGATGTGACCTGTCCGAAGAACACCTGATGGTCGCCTATGTCGTACTGGTGGACCACGGTGCACTCTGCTTGGGACAGGGCGCCTCTGACTACGGACAGGCCGCCTCCGGTGGTGTCGAAGTCGCCGGCGTCGAAGCGGGCTCCGCCGCGTTGGGCGAATTGCCGGGCCACGGCTTCCTGTTTGGCTCCGAGGATGGAGATCGCGAACTTTCCGCTTGCGAGGAGGGCGTCTCCGGTGCGGGTGTTGAAGTTCAGGGAGATCATCAGGATGGGTGGGTCCAGGCTGATGGACGTCAACGAGTTGATGGTCATGCCGTACTGTTCACCGGCGTTCTCCGTGATGACCACGGCGACACCTGTGAGGAACCTGCCCATGGTGCGGCGCATTGCCAGCCCGTCGGGGACTGCGAAGGCTGTTGGAGCGCCCATCAGTTGTTTCCGTTCTGGTAGTAGCGCACCTCAAACATTTTCGCGCCGTTCTCCGAGATCCAGGGACCGTGTTCCATTCCCGGGGACGGGTTGCCCAGTCACCTGCCTTGAAGGTTTTCCCAAGGCGCTGGTCAACAAAGGAGCCCTCGAAGATGAAGACCTCTTCCCAGAAGTCGTGGGTCAGCACACCGTTGGGGGAGGTGTCTGTTCCGGGCTCGAATTTGAGGATCCGGGTAACACTGTCGTTTTCGGTGTTCCTGGCCAGGATGGCTTCGGAGAGCCCTTCAATGGGTGGGTTGCAGGGGGTGAATTCGACGGACGAGGTGGGCGTGAATTCAACTTCAGGTTTTGGCATGGCTAGTTTTCCTCCTTGCGGCCGTCAACGCCGTAGCCTGCCAGGAACTCGTTGAGTTCGGCGACCTGCGCTTCGTAGCCATAGTTGCGGTAGGTGTAGACGCCCTTGACGACGAACGGTGCGCCGGCGTAGAAGAGCTCGTACTGCTGGTGTCGGCCGGCGAATTCCGAGCCGATGATGTCCCAGGCGAGGCGGAAGAGTTTGATACGCTCTTCGCTGGGCACGCCAGGGGAGGCGATGTAGCGTTCGATGTCCGGTGCGGTGACTGGGCTCTTCATGTCCACGACGCCTGAGGGCAGCTGCAGGACGCCGCCGCCCACGAGGTCCCGCAGGATCGCGATGACGCGGGGGTAGGTCTCTGACTGAAGGCCCATGGCGCCGTAGAGAGAGCGTTTGCCGGGTACCAGCATGCCGGAAGAGTCTGCTTCGGCGGTGTATTCGGCAGCGATCAGTGCGGACTCCACGGATGAGACGACGGCTGCGAGTTCGCCGAGCTTTTCCTGAACGCCGGGAATCTTGTCGGTGCCGTTCACCTGGGTGACCTTGCGTGCGACGGCGGCGATGAACTGCAGTTTTGTGGTGAAGCGGGTCTGTGCCTGCCAGTTGCCTAGGGCGTGTGCGCCGGTTTCGAAGAACTGCCGGCGCAGGGTGTCGATGTTGCGGTTGATGAAGACCCGGTCCCAGGGGACGAGGACGTCTTCGAAGACCACGAGGGCGTCCGGCTCGTCGTAGTGGCTGGTCAGCGGGTAGTCGAATTCGCTGGTCGCGGCCGGTGCGAAGGGACGGCGGCAGAGGAACTTGAGGCCCTCGGTGGCCGCGGGCAGCGCGAAGCTGATGGCGAAGTCAACGTCGTCCGGGCCGAGGGGTTTGATGCAGGTGACGAAAACTTCGTCAGCGATGGCGCCGCCGGTGGCGAGCATTTGTGAGCCGCGGACGATCAGGCCCTCGTCGGTTTCCTTGACGACGCCGACCTGTAGGAAGTCGCCTTCCCATCCGGATGCTGTTGTGGCGCGGGAGACCTGCGGGGGGATGATGGCGTAGGAAACGTACAGGTTCTCGGCGAGAATGCGCTTGTAGTAGCGGGTGATGTTTCCTGCGTAGTCGTGTTCGGTGTCTTCAAAGACTTCAGGGTGGGCGCCGAAGGCGGCGAAGAAGGTGCCGACGTGGTCGGGGCTGCGTCCGACCCATCCGTGGGTGTGCTTGGCCCAGCGTTCGACCGCCTGGCGGCGCAGCTTCAGCTCCTCCGGGGTGCGGGGAATGCTGAAGACGCGGTTCGCGGGGCCGTCGATTTCTTCGCTGTGGTACTGCATCCCGTTCGCCGGCTCCGCGGCGATGTCGAAGAGTTCGGCGATGGTGCCAATGACGTTGCGGAAGGCAGGGTGTTCGGCGACGTTCTCAACGGCTTCCCCGTCGATCAGGACGGTGCGTCCGTCGTTGAGCGTCTTAATGTATTCGTCTCCGGTCCTCATGACTGGTGTCCTTTCGTGATGATGTAGGTGTGGTCGATGGTGGTGCCGTCCGGGAAGGTGAGTTCGATCTTCCACTCGCGGCCGTAGATGAAGTCGCCGCCGATGACGGGCAGGGTCCCGCCGAGGCAGACGAAGTCGCGGTCCCCGATGGGGTTGCGCTCAAGGAGCAGTTCGACGACGTTGCCCGGTGTCCGCAAGCCGTCGAGGGTTCCGTCCTGGTAGAGCCGGCCGTCAACCCAGCTGCGTGCCCGGCAGTCGTCCAGTGACAGGGCATGCAGGTCGGGGACAGGAATGACGGTGCCGGCTACCGGTTTGGGGCAGGCCCGTTTTGAATCGCCGATGTCCACTGTTTCCAAGTGGCGGTCGGTGTGGTCTGAAGCGATGCCGAAGTAGTAGCGGCCATCGTGCCTGATGTAGAGAGGTTCGATTTCACCGGAGGTCTGTTCTCCGGTGACGCCGAGTTCGGGGGACGAGGTGACGGATTCGCTGTCCACCCGGTAGAACATCGGCACGGATGGCGGCGGTGCGACACCGATGGCGGCGAGTTCATCGATGTGGTGCTGGACTGCGGCGGCGTCGCGGCCTGTGTATCCGGCCACAACAGCATAATAATCGGTGAGTTCGATCGTTGTATCTGTGCCGGCAACGGCAAAGGTAAGCGTTTCGGTACTGGTTTTCATAGGGTCTGCTTTCGTGGTCATCGGGTCAGGGCTGAGTAGTCGGTGAGTCGGTCAGCGATCACCGGGAATTCGCGGCGTGTAGTGTGCACCAGGTCCGGGTCGATGGTGGTGCGGAGGACTTCCTCACCGTCTCCTGCTTCGGCGAGGAGGCGGCCACCCGGGTCGACGATGCGGCTGGTGCCGCCGAGTTCGACGCCTTCCTGCCTACCGGCGGCGTTGCAGGCGAGGACGTAGACCTGGTGCTCGACCGCGCGTGCGGAGGTGAGCAGCCGCCAATGCTCCCGGCGGGCGGCGGGCCAGGCAGCGGGAACCACGACGATTTCCGCTCCACGCACGCTGAGTTCGGACCACAGGCCGGGGAAGCGGAGGTCATAGCAGGTGGTGCCTGCCATTTTCCCGTAAGGGGTGTCTGCCACCTGAAGGGAGTCACCCCGGGTAAGCAGGTCGGCTTCAAGGGATTTGTACCCAAAGACGTGCAGCTTCGAGTATTGGTGGGCGATATTTCCCCGGGGGTCCACCAGGACAGAAGTGTTGCGCAGGGCCCCTCCGGCGACGCGTTCGACGATGCTGCCGACATGTACATAGGTTCCGAGGTTCTTCGCCACGGACGCGCACATGCGAACCGTTGGTCCGTTCAGCGTTTCGGACAGTTCGGGGTACTGGCCGAAATGGAAGTAGCCTGCGCTCCACAGTTCGGGCAGGACGATGAGGTCTGCGCCCTCCTGCTCCCGCAAAAGCTTCTCGGTGCGTTCGATGCGTTGGGTCTGGCTCTCATCGTCCGGGCTGGACAACTGGACGAGGGCGATGTCCATTGGTGCTCCTTCATAAGTGGGGGCGGCAACCCCGTCGGTCTTAGCCGCGGTTTGAGTGGGCAGGGATGGCTTTGAGGACGGTGAGTGTTGATTCGAGATGGTTCAGGACGGCAGCGGCCGCCGTTGGTGCATCCCTTTGCCGGATTGCTTCGACGATTGCCCGGTGTTCGTCCACGACGTGGTCACCGCGAAATTGGCTGTCCTGGACGGCCTTGACGCCCATGCGTTGCTGTTTGATGCGCTGGGAGTCGTAGACCTCTTCCAATGCCCGGTTGGCTGCGGCATGCACGATGTGCTTGTGGAAGCTGATGTCGAAGTCGATGAACGCGACCGGGTCGGTGAGGCTGTCCTGTTGGTCCTGGAGGAGCCGGTCAAGTTCGCTCCCCAGGCGGCCGGTAGAGCTGACTTTCCTAACGGCCCACTCTTCGATGACCCGCCGGACTTCCATCATGTTCTCGATGTCCTGTGCCGTCAGCGCGGGCACGTAGGCGCCCTTGTGTGGGACCCGCCGGACCAGACCTGCGGTCTCAAGACGGAGGAGCGCGTCCCGGACAGGGGTGCGGGACACTCCGGCGGCCTCGGCAATCGCGTTTTCGGTGAGGAAGGCTTCTTGGTCCCATGGCAGCAGTGAGATCTCCCGGCGCAGCCACAGATAGGCCGTTTCCGGTGCCGTCGGCGCGGGGTTCTCGAAAATAGTCATGGGTCCGTTCTGTCCTTCCGGGTGAGGTGTGCGCTGTCCGTGGCGGCCGTGTTCCCGCTGCCACGGACAGCGGTCACGTCAGAGCTGCTGCGCCGCTACGGGCGTGGGCTTCTCGTCGAGGTCGCTGAGCTTCATGTCCTTTGTTTCCTTTGCGAAGGACACGGCGACGATGGAGATGACGCCCATGAGGACGAGGTAGAGGGCAATGGCCTGGCCCGAACCGAAAGCCTGGTACAGGGCCAGGGCGATGATGGGGGAAAGTGAGCCGGCGATCAGGGACGCGACGTTGTAGGCCACCGATGTTCCGCTGTAGCGCACCTTGGTGGGAAACAGTTCGGAGAAGAACGCGCCGATCACGGAGCTGTAGGCGGCGAAAATCAGCAGGCCGCCAACAGCGGCGAGGATGATCATGCCCGGTTGCCGGGTGTCCAGGAGGGCGAAGAAGGCAAACCCCCACACCACCGTGGCGACGGAGGCTCCGATCATCATCGGTTTGCGGCCAATCCGGTCGGCAAAGATCGCCAGTACGGGGATGGCAACGACAGCTACGCCCTGGCCGACCATGACGGCGTTCAGGCCAGTCTGGCGATCCATCTTCAGGATCTCGGTGACGTAGGTGATGAGGAACAGGGAGTAGATGTAGAAGCCGGCGTTCTCGCCCATCCGGCTGCCTGCTGCGATCAGGATTTCTTTCCAGTTGCCTCGGAACAGTTCGGCCAGGGGCAGCTTTGCCTGCTTGGCATGCTCGGCATCGGCCTTGGCCTGTGAGGCCAGGAACAGCGGTGTTTCCTGCACGTAGAGACGCAGGACCAAACCGATAATGACCAGCAACGCGGAAAGGCCGAAGGCGATCCGCCAACCCCAGGCAAGGAATTGGTCCTGGGGCATCACAGCGGACAGCACGGCAAGGACACCGGCGGCCATGAGGTTGCCCAGGGGCGGACCAACGTTCGGCCACGAGGCCCAGAATGCCCGCTTGGTGCTGTTGTCGCTGTATTCGGAGACCAGCAGGACGGCCCCACCCCATTCGCCGCCGAGGGCAAAGCCCTGGACCAGCCGTAGGAACAACAGGATCAGCGGGGCGATGATTCCGATTGACGCGTAAGGGGGGATCAAAGCGATGAGGGCGGTAGCCACGCCCATCAGGAGCAGGCTAGCCACAAGCGTTGACTTACGGCCGTGTTTGTCGCCGAGATGGCCAAGAACAATCGCGCCCAGCGGACGGGCGACGAATCCCGCGGCGAAGGTTCCCAGGGCCAGCATGGTGCCGACCATGGGGTCTGCACTGGGGAAGAACAGTTTGTTGAAGACGAGGGCTGCTGCCGTGCCGTACAGGAAGAAGTCATACCATTCGACGGCGGTGCCGGCGAGGCTGGATGCAGCAACTGCGGGAAGGGAGGTGTGCTTACGCACGCCCCGCTCCTTGTGGGACACATTGCTCATGAAAATCCTTGTTGGGGTTTAGGGACGGTGCCTTCTGCGCACCGTTGCGAAGAAGGAAGGCGCCGGGATGGCGCCGGCTCGGTGATCTAATTCACGTCGATGCCCTGCCTCGACTGTAGATCACTCGTATACAACTTGTCCACTAAAAAAATACGACCCTTGACGCAACCTGCGATCCACGTCAATAATAAGCGAATGACTTTCACTAATGAAGCGGCGGCGATGGTGCCGCCCGCAGGGGCCGATCCTAGGACCGAGCTGAAAAAGGATGCCATCGGCACCCGGGACATCGTCTTTATGCTGGTCTCAGCCGCCGCCCCGTTGACCATCGTTGTCGGGATCGCGCCGCTGGCCCTGGCCGTGGGCGGCGTTGGTGCCCCGGTCATTTACATTGCCGGCGCCCTGGGTCTTGCTCTTTTCGCCGTCGGTTTCATGGCCCTTACCCGCCACATCCAGTCCTACAGCGGCTTTTACGGCTACGTCGCCAAGTCTCTTGGCCGGGTTGTTGGGCTCGGTTCCGGGCTTACCGCATGGATGAGCTACAACGGCATTCAGATAGGTCTGTACGGCCTCCTTGGCATCCAGGCCGACCTCGCTGTCAGGTCGTTGACAGAGGTGGAACTGCCCTGGTGGCTTTACGCACTGGTGGCGATCGGTGCAGTTTGGTACCTGGGCTGGCGGGGGATCGACGTCGGCGCCAAGGTGTTGGCCGTCCTTCTCACCTTGGAAACGGCAATCGTCGCCGTCGTGGCAGCAGCAGTGCTCCTCCAGGGCGGTGCCGAGGGGATCGGATTTGATTCCTTTAGCCCTGACGCGATCTTCACCCCGCAGTTTGCTGCTGTGATCGCCCTGGGCTTCTCGGCATTCATGGGATTTGAATCCGGAGCACTTTACCGTGAGGAAGCACGGGACCCGGACAAGAGCGTTCCCCGGGCGACCTACATCTCCATCGCCTTCATTGGCGCCTTCTACGCCTTTGCAGTCTGGGTTATTGTTCAGGCCTTCGGCCCCGTAGTGGTGCAGGCATTCGCTGCCGGACACCTGGACACGGGAGATACCGCATACATCATGGCCGGAACCTTCGCCGGGGATTGGTGCGTGAACCTGATGAGCGTGCTCATCGTTACCAGCATCTTTGCCTCCCAGCTCGCCTTCCACAACACCATCAACCGCTACACGCTCTCGCTGAGCCGCGAAGGCATCTTTCCGAAGCATTCCGGCCGGATCAGCCCCCGGCACGGCACGCCGTCAGTGGCGGGCATAGAACAAACCCTGCTTTCCGTGGCCTTGGTCGTTGGCGCCGCCTTGCTGCAACTGGACCCCTTCACGCAGTTCCTTATCTGGGCAAACAGTCCGGGCGTGATCGGCATTCTGCTGCTGCAGGCCTTCACGGGAGTCGGCGTCGTGGTCTTTTTCGTCCGGCACAGGGAGCACCGGCTCAAGTGGTATGTAATACCCTCGGCTGTCGCCTCGACCTTGATTATGTGCGTTGTGACGTACCTGATGGTGGACAACGTCGGGCTGCTCACTGGACTGCCCGACAATGACCCCGTCAACACCGCCCTCTTGCTCATCGCACCGGTGGTCTTCGGCGCGGGCGCCCTCCTTGCCGTGATCCTGCGACGGGTGAACCCCGCTGCGTACCAACGCATCGGCCATGCGGTCTAACACTTTGAGATTAGCCTTGGAAGATGCAGACGCCCGAAAAGACCAGCCGGATTGGCCGGCCGCGAACCCCGCGGCTCTCCCGCAAACAAATCGGCCGGGAAGCGCTGGCGATGTTCGAGGAGGAATCAGGACTGTCGATTCCACGCCTCGCCGAGCGCCTCGGCGTACGACAGTCGTCCTTCTACAAGCACGTCACAGGCCGGGACGACATCATCGAACTCGCCCGCGGGTCCCTGGCCGATCGGGTCCATGTTCCCGACCTGACTGCTGCAAACCTCGAAGTCCTTATTCGCCAGATCTTCCATGCGCTCCGAACCGCCTACAGCCTCGCGCCGGCCCTCCTGCCGCTGCTGCTCGCCCAACCGGTCTCGCATCCGGCAGCGTTGGCCCTATACGACAAGTTCGCAGAAGCCTTCCTGCGCGTCGGAGTACCGGATCATCTCATCATTCCGACCCTGGAAACCCTCGACAGCGCCGCCATTGGCGCCAGCCTCGACGCCATCACAATGGAATCCGCCTGGGATATTCCCGAGCCCCACCGGGCGGACTTCCCCCACCTCTCCGCGGCCCAGCAGGCTGTGACAACCAGCCACATGGACCGCTTCGCCTTCTTGGCCGACGTGTTGTCGGTAGGTCTTAAGGCAGCCATCAGCGGCGGCACCTGACATAGTCCCGGGTGCCGGCCGTGGTTCCGCAACATTACAGGAGTACAGCTTGAGCACGCCCGCAACCACCGACATCCTCATCCTTTCCTCCAGCATCCTTCACGGTGAACACCTTGAAGAAACTGCCGGCTTCATCGCCATCAACGACGGCCACATCGTCGCCATAGGCCCAACGGAGGAAGCAGAACAATGGACCCCAGGCGCTGCCCGCGTCATTGACGTTGGGGACGCCACGGTGACCCCCGGGCTGATTGACGCGCACATCCACCCGATACTTGGAATCAGCATCGCCCGCGGCCTGGACCTGAACGGCATAACAGAGTTCAGCGAGGTACGGCTGGCACTTGCCGAATATGCCGCCCAAACACCCCACCGGATCGGCAGGGACTGGCTCTTCGCCTGGGGCCTTGACCCGGTGATCTTCGGCGAAGCGGAGTTCAGCAACGACATCTTCGAAGGCATCCTGGATGGAGAACTCGTCTACATCACCCTTTTTGACGGCCACGCCGCCCTGGTCTCCGACGCCGGCCTCAGCCTCGCAGGGGTAACAGGCCGGGAAAAGCTGGACAGCTCAGGATTCGTTGGCACGACCGCCGACGGTAAACCCAACGGTATGCTGTACGAGATGGCCGCCATGGAACTGGTGCAACCCAAGCTCCCGCCACTGTCATTCGACGAAAGAGTAAACGAACTCGACCGGCTGCTGCGCTCGATGGCCGAAGCCGGGCTGGTGGGCGGCCAGATGCTTGACTTCGGCCAGGCCGACTCCCTGGAGGTCTTGGAAGCTCTCGAGGAACGGGGCGACCTGTCCATTCGTCTACGCATTTCCCCGTGGGTCATGCCCGGCGTATCGCAGGAGGATCTGGACAGACTCCTGGCCATGCAGGGCCGCCATGGGCGCCGCTGGCACGTCCGCGGAATAAAACTCATGATGGACGGCACCATCGACAACGGAACCGCATGGCTTTTGGCCCCTGATACGCACGGCGAATCAGTGGACCCGCTGTGGCCCGAGCCTGAAGGGCTCTCGGCTGCCATGAGATTCTTTCACGACAACAGCGTTCCAACCGCCACCCACGCCATCGGAGACAGGGCCGTCTCCCACGTCGCCCGGACCGTCGCCTCACTTCCCCCGAACGGGACAATCCACCGGATTGAACACATCGAATCCATTCCCGACGAGGTGCTGAACCAGGTCGTCGAGTCCGGCGCCACAACAAGTCTGCAGCCGACACACTGCACCTTGTACAGCCGCGCCGACCACACCGACAACTGGTCACGCCGCCTGGGGACCGAACGCGCCAACCACGCCTGGCGCACACGTGATCTGCGCGAGGCCGGAGCCGTCGTCGCTCTCGGGTCCGACTGGCCTATTGCCCCCTTCGACCCGCGCGGCGTCATCGCTGCAGCACAAACCCGCAGACCGGCAGGCAGGCCCGACATCACTCCGGTACAGCCCCAACAGGCGTTGTCCGCCCGCGCCGCACTGGAAGGGTACACCAGCCAGTACTGGCAATCCGTGGGAGAAGAAGGCGGCATCCTGCGCCCGGGAGGCAGGGCTGACCTGACGGTTTTCGCCCAGAATCCACTAAATGCCACTCCTGATGAATTTGCAGCGGCCCCGGTCATCCTCACGATGGTCGACGGCGACGTGGTTGCAGACAAAACGGCACGAATAGACGCCCCAACGCTGACCTAACCCCGGGCCTTGCCTTCAACGTCAGGCTGGCTGAGGAGTCGATCCGCGAAACAAGCCGGCCAACACAAATAGGGCAACTCAGGCCTGCGCCATATAGACAAGTCGTATACAAGTTGCCTACAATTAGGGTGTGACTTCGAGCACCGCAAAAGTGCCTAAGACGCAGCCCCAGTAATTCACATAGAGGTGATTTTCATGGCCATGTTTCAGCGGTCCGAAACCACGCTTGAAGTCGACGGCGACGATGCCCTCGTGATCCAGGCAGAGCTCGATGCAGCGGTTGCACTTGCTTCGTCCGCATGCCGCAGCCGCAGAGGCGGCGTGCTTGTAACCCAGCACGACTACTGGTCTTTCACTGTTTCCGTGTCTCCGGACGTTCCGGCTGGACACCTGGTCAGGCGGCAGGCGTGGCGCGTCACATGCTAACCGACAACGCGCCCGCTCTGCTGGCATCGTCCAAAGGGCCGGGAAGCTCCGAAGCATTCGTGGCGGATCCCTGGCTGATGTACCGCGGGGAAGAAGAACACTCTGCCCAGGCGGAAGTGGGCGGCTGGTTGCCGGCCCCAGCCTCGGTCCGAACCTGACGGAAAGAATGTCAATGGAACACCTAGACGCAGGAAACAGCAGTGCCACCGCAGCACTCATTGCAACCACGGACTGTGAAGACGCATGCCACTACTGTGAAGGCCCCGAAACAGATTGAGCACTTTCGAATTCGTTAGACCGAAATGCGCCCGTGTGCGGTAGGCCCTCTGCGGCTGGGTTTCATTGCCGTAAAAGCAGGCGCACTTTATAAGCGTTAGCCGGGGTGAGACCCGGGTTCACTTCGTTACCTCCAAGGCGACTACCAAGGAAAAAGAAATGCGACTCGTCCAAGCCAGCACGCCAATGAGCACTTTTCCGGAGGTTCTTCGCTCCTCGGCAAAAAGGTCGAAATCCAGCATCGAGGCAAAGTGCTGCGGGTCGGCTACGTGGAATCAGCGACCCCTTCCGGGGAGGTCGTCTGGCTGGAAGCTTCCGGTATCAAGCAGCGAGCCATGTATGGCCCGGCCTTCGGCCGCAAGGTTATCCCTTTGCCGCATTAGCAACCTCAGGGGCCGGTGCCAAATGGCCTTTGACTTCCGATTGCTGGGCTGACGAATGACCAAGCGGGCCTGGCACCCCCAAAAAACGAGTGTGGACAGCGTCCACACATTGCGCTTCGGATCGGGACTTAAGGACGTCGGATTGGGCGGGATTTCGTATGTTTTCGCGGGTTCCCAGTGTTTGCAAGGGCTGGAGTCCGGTTCGAGTCCCACCTCGGGCACGGTGTTTCCGCAGGTCAGTGGCTTTTTAGCTTTCGAGTGTTGACAAACCTTGACGTGACTCTGCATGAGTCGTATAAGCGGGTGTCCAACCGGTCGCGTTTTGCATGACAGTTCTGCCGTGCCGTCCTCGCCCCAAGGCAAAGTGCCAACACCATTCGGCAGTTATGGTTTTGGTTTAGGCTTCGTTTTCCTGGCAGTCTCATAGTCCTCGGCAAGTGTCGAGGGGATATTGGCCTCGTCTGCGATACGTTGAACCTCGAAGAGACGGTTAGGTTCCTCTCGGAGGCTTTCAATGATCCAGCAGGCCATGGCTGTCGCCATGCCAAGGTCCAGCAGGTTCACCACTGGAAAGCGGTCGACGGCCTGTTGAAGAAGCGAGGTTTCCCCTGTCAATTCATCGACGGCGAGGTAGCCCGTAATCGTGCTACTGGTGACGTGGGTAGCTTGAGAGAGTCGAACGAATTCAAAGCGCAGCAGCCCATTTTTCGGTTCCCCGGTGTTAGCGGCCAATGCCGAATTCCAGGCACAGCTCACGTTCCGGCGGCAGCAGGGACTAAGGCATGAGTTCACCGGAATTGATGTAGATTCGCCAGCACCCAAGACCGCCCGGCTTCGGTGTTGAGTCCGGTTTTGCTCCGGTCCACGAGGCCGCTTTGGATGCGTCGTATCAGAAGGGGACCTGACCGAGGAACAGCGCTTTTGACAACGAGCGTTCGGCGCCAGGCCGCCTGGATACATGTCGGGGAAGCTGTGATCGATTCCCCGATCGTCCGCGATCTGGTGCGGTGTAGCTGGCGGGATGTACCGCATCAATGCCAGCGGCGACTTCCCAGGACGGTCACCGCGGCGGTGATGGCGATGCCGAGGCCGATCGGGACGCTGAAATGTGTCTGGAGCAGGATCGCTCCGATGGCGGCCCCGGCGAACATAGCGAGGACAGCGCCCAGCCGTCGGTTGAATAACCGGGGCCGTTGCTTGCCCACAAGTGACTCCCCGGCGAGGGAAGTCATGGTGGAAGTAATGACCACGGTGGTCATGTCTCGTACGCCCAAATGCCGCGCAATCAGGGCCTGGGAGCCCATGTGCATGGCGATAACGGCGGCAACAATGACACCAATGGACTGCCGGCCGACGTCTTCCACGATGAGGGAGACGGCGGCGGTTCCCGTCAACGCGATACAACCCGCTGTGAGAAGGAGCGTCACCCGGCGGTTCCAGCCTTTCGGGCTTGACTGGAGCGTAAATCCGGCAACCGCCGAGCCAAGGAGAAAGGCACCAAGTGCTACCAGTGGGCCCAAAGCTGGCAGGTACGCCGCCCCGGCCAACGCCATCGCAAGAATCACCACGTTGCCGGTCATGTTTCCGGTGAAGACGCGGTCAAGGGCAAGGTAGCCGACCGCGTCAACGACACCTGTAACGAGCGTGAGGGCCATCATGAGCATCAGTCGGAACTTTTCCGGAGACGCATTTTCTTGCAGGGTAGAGGCGGTTTTGGTACCTGGGCTGGCTACGGCTGATGTCATGGTTTAAGGGATCTTTCATCGTGAGGGATGGTCTCTATGACCCCCCCGACATGCTTATGGGTGGTTTTAGGCGGACCGGCTGGCAACTACGGCGATGCCGTCGCTCCGGGGATCTGCGCCGGCGGCTAGGGCGCTCAGCCTTCAAGCTTGGAATGCTCGCCCAGACGGTGCCATGAGCGGTTGTGGTAGACCAGAGCGTCGCCGGGTTCGCCCGCTTGGACGTCACGCATCACGCGGGACTCCAGGGCGTGAACGGCGATGATTGTGGAGGTCCCCACCTCCATGCGATTGATGACGGCGCAGCGCACCCAGGCGCGGACATCCTCATACACCGCTTCGCCGGTTGCAAGGGGCGACCAGCGGTGCGTCTGGTCAAACCGGTCGGCGCCGGGGGTCGCTCCAAACTTCGCCAAGTCGACGTCGTGCGCGTCCAGCAGGTGCACGACGACGGTATCGGCGCGCGAAAGCACTTCGGACGCAGAGGACAGTGCCGAGACCGAGAAAATCAGCAATGGAGGTTCCGCACTCACTGACACGACCGACGATACCGTCAGTGCCACCGGTCCTTCGCCGGCATCGGCCGTGATGACGGCGACACCTCCCGGGTGCCCACGGAACAGTGCCTTGAATTCGTCAGCCGAGAGGGAGGACGGGAAGCTTTGCTCGGGAGCGTCGAGCCAAGTCTCTGCGGGGTAGGCGTGAAACATCGCTAGGACACGCTGGGGGCGGAGCGGGCGAGTTCCTCGCGAATGATGTTCGTCCCTGCGCTGAGAGCACTCAGCTTGGCCAGTGCGACGTCCCGGGGGAACGGTGCCATGCCACAGTTGGAGCTGGGGATGAGCTTGTCCGCATCGACGAACTGGAGGGCCATGCGGAGGGTGTTGGCGACCTCCTCCGGGGTCTCGATGGTCTCGCTTGCGACGTCGATTGCCCCGAGCATGACTTTCTTGCCGCGGAGGAGCTCGATGAGGTCCATGGGCACTTGGGAGTTCTGGGATTCCAGCGAGATGATGTCGATGCTGGAGCTTTGCAGCAGCGGGAACGTTTCCTCGTACTGCCGCCACTGTGAGCCGAGCGTCGCCTTCCAGTCATTGTTCGCCTTGATCCCATAGCCGTAGCAGATATGCACGGCGGTCTCAGCGCGCAGTCCTTCTGCGGCTCTCTCAAGCGCAGCCACTCCCCAATCCTTGACCTCATCGAGGAAGACATTGAACGCGGGCTCGTCGAACTGGATGATGTCAACGCCGGCCGCCTCGAGTTCTTTCGCCTCCTGGTTCAGGATCGTGGCGAACTCCCAGGCCAGCTTCTCGCGGCTCTTGTAGTGGTCATCGTAGAGCGTGTCCACCATCGTCATTGGACCGGGAAGAGTCCATTTGATCGGCCGGTCAGTGGTTGCGCGAAGGAATTTTGCGTCGTCGATGAATACCGGCCGCTCACGGCTCACTGGTCCGACGACGGTCGGTACGCTCGCGTCGTAGCGGTCGCGGATGCGCACGGTCTTGCGTTGTTCAAAGTCGACCCCGCTGAGATTCTCGATGAAGGTCGTGACGAAGTGCTGGCGGGTTTGCTCGCCGTCGCTGACGATGTCGATGCCGCGCAGGCTCTGCTCGTGGATGGCGATGCGCAGCGCATCCTGTTTGCCCTCGAGCAGCGCATCTCCCTCCAGCTTCCACGGGGACCAAAGAGTCTCCGGCTGTGCGAGCCACGATGGTTTCGGCAGGCTACCGACAACGGTGGTGGGCAAAAGTGTGTTCATGATTAACGATTCTCCGTGGGTCAGTTGACGAGGGCAGGGTAGTTGGCGGTCCACTGGTCCAACAGATCCTTGTGGGGCGTGATGAAGTGCTCCTCCGTGTACTTCGCCTGCGTGATCGCGAGCTGACCGCGCTCGACGCGGTCGTAAGCGATCTGGGTCCGCGAGTAGTCCTGCTCGCCCAGGCTCGGCTGGTAGACGGCGGCGGCGGCGGAGTTCGCGTTGTAGATCTCCGGGCGGTAGATCTTCTGGAACGTCTCCATGGTGCTGATGGTGCCGATGAGCTGCAGGTTGGAGTAGTCATTGAGCAGGTCGCCCCGGAAATAGAAGGCGAGCGGCGCAACGCTGCCGCGTGGCATGAAGTAGCGCACCCGCAGTCCCATCTTTGCGAAGTACGCGTCCGTCAGCGAGAACTCGTCCTGCTGGTACTCGACGCCCAGGACCGGGTGACGGTTCCCGGTTCGCCGGTACGTCTTGCTTGTGGAGACGCTGATGCAGACCACTGGCGGCTGCGGGAAGCGTTCCCGGCCTACCGGGGAATCGAGGAAGTGCTGGAACAGCTTGCCGTGAAGATCGCCGAAGTCGTCGGGCACCGTGGGCTTGCCTGAGTACCCGGCTGCCGCCGGCAGTACGACGCTGAAGTCGAAGTCTCGGACGTAGGAGGAGAAGTTGTTGCCGACGATTCCTTGGTGGCGGATCCCGTTCAGCAGGTCGACGATCTGGATATCGAGAACCTCGAACAGCGGGAACTGCTGATCCGTTCCGTCCGCGGTGAACTGTATCTGCACGGAAACGATCTCAAGCTCGAGCGCGTAGCGGTCCCGGTCCGGGTTGTCCCAGTCTGCGAGATCGTTGAAACGGCGCCGTATCATGGTCAAGGCGTTGCGGAGGTTCTCCTGGCGGTGCTCGCCCCGTGCCAGGTTGGCGAAATTCGTCGTGATCCGGGAGCCTTCCGACGGGGAGTAGTCCTCGTCGAAGCGGGTCATGGTAATGCTGAAGGTGAAGTCGTCTGCCATGTGCTGCCAATCCGTTGATGGGCCGGAGACGGCCTTTCCGAAGGGGATGTATCCATGCTGCAACCTTCCGAGGGGTATCAAGTAACTAGTGGTCATTATGCATTCATATAGAATTTTCCTATGCCACAGCTTTCCAGCGGATTGACCCTGCAGCAGCTGCGCTACTTCATAGAAGTTGCAGCTGAGGGGTCAATCTCAGCGGCTGCCGACCTTCTTTACGTAGCGCAGCCCACAATGTCCGCAGCGATGAAGGACCTTGAGGCCCGGGTGGGCCGTGCGCTCCTGGTTCGCTCCGCCCGCGGCGTCACCCTCACAGCCGACGGGGCAGAGTTCCTCGGCTATGCGAGGCAGGTCGTCGAGCAGTTCGCTCTCCTCGAGCAGCGTTACCTTGGTAGGCCACCGCGGCGACGTCTGCTTGGGGTGTCAACGCAGCACTACTCGTTCGCGGTGGACGCCTTCGTCCGGATGGTCAAGGCCACTGAGGTGGCCGAATACGAGTTCTCGCTGCGTGAGTCCCGCACCTGGGACATCATCGAGGATGTCCAGACGCTCCGCAGCGAGATAGGCATCCTCTACCGGAACGATTTCAACCGGAAGATCATCGACAAGCTGCTCCGCGAATCCGGGCTCGCGTTCTCTCCGCTGTTCCTCGCCGATCCGCACATCTTCATTTCACGGAACAACCCGCTCGCCTCAAAAGAGCGAGCGACTCTAGAAGATCTTGCCGGCTTGCCGCGGCTGACCTTCGATCAAGGTGCGAACAACTCTTTTTACTTCGCCGAGGAGATCCTCTCCACCTTGTCCAGTAAGCAGGAGATCCGGGTCTCTGACCGTGCGACGATCTTCAACCTCATGATCGGGCTCCACGGCTACACGATTTCGACGGGAATCATCAGTGGGCAGCTCGACCCGGAGATCGTCGCCATCCCGCTCGACGTTGACGAACGCATCGAAATCGGCTGGATCGGCCACGCCGCGATTCCGCTCACCGACCAAGCGCAGCGCTACCTCAGTGAATTGCGGGCCGTCGTCGCTGAATTCGGCGTAGCGCTACTCGGCTGACTGCAGTTGAGCGGGCGGTCTACCCCTTCGGTGATTGGACGTGTTTGTTGCAGCCGGGCGGGTTGCTGGTATCGCACATGCCCGTCGCCGTCGCCGTCGCCGTCGCCGTCGTTGGCATGGCCGGGGCGGACGTCAGCTAGGAAACCGGCCTGTTCCAGGTGGTGACGATCCAGCCCGGGGACATCACGCAGGGCTTGTAAGGCCGCGGTGCCGTACTGGCCGCCACCTGTGGAGGCCGTTGAGCCGCAAACTGATGTTGGCGCGATTCTCTGGTCACCAAAGTTGATCAGTTTGCGGCTTCGCTGAACCTTCCCCCGCAGGCCTCACAAAACTACGGTGGCAGTTATCAC
The DNA here is from genome assembly GCF_009741265.1 of Pseudarthrobacter sp. GA104. Lineage (GTDB taxonomy): Bacteria > Actinomycetota > Actinomycetes > Actinomycetales > Micrococcaceae > Arthrobacter. Next base: position 194,528 of record NZ_WOWL01000001.1, on the reverse strand, counting down.
GCTCTGATGAGATGTATCGGCCGAGTTATGACTGCGTTTGTTCAACTGCGCAAACACTAAAAGACTGACTGGGACGTACCAAACACATCCGCTACGACAATCTCACCAGCGCGGTCACCGCCGTGGTGTTCGGGCAGGGCCGGCAGGGCTGGGAGAACGACCGGTGGGTGTTGTTCCGTTCGTTCTATGGCTTCGATCCCATGCAAGCACTCCGAATCTAGGCGCCACCGTGATCTCCTTAGTCATCGTCCGAACCGGTAAGCTGCCGGCCTGACCGGAGTATAGGCCTGCGCCTGCCGAGCAGGCAACGATCCCTCCGCCAAGCTTCCTGGCCGTTGGAATTGCGGGCGCCCGGCTGGTTTGGGGGCTAGATTGTTCCAGATCGGTAGAGCTCGGTGGAGAGGTAACGGAGTCCGGAGTCGCAGAGGATGGTGACGATTGTTGATCCGGGGCCCATTCGTTCCGCGGTCCGAAGAGCGGCGACAACATTCGCCCCTGAGGAAGTGCCGGCAAAGAGCCCCTCTTGCCGGGCCAGGCGCCGCGCCATATCCATTGCCTCGTCGGCGGATACGGTGAGGATGCCGTCGACGGCATTCGGTTCCCATAGCGGGGGAACAAAACCGATACCGATGCCTTCGATCCGGTTGGGGCCGGTCGGTTGACCGGACAGGACAGCGGATTCGGCCGGTTCGACTGCAAAGACGCTGATGTCTGGATTGTGCGCGCGGAGCGAGCGCGTGACCCCGTGAATGGAGTGAGCGGTTCCGACCGTGTGCACGAACGCGTCGATCCGGCCTTTTGTCTGTGTCCAGATTTCCTCCCCCAGGGGCAGATACCCGGTGACCGCGTCATGGTTATTCAACTGGTCACACCACCACATGCCCGGTTGTTTCGATACTTCAGCGGCCCGGGCGATCATCCGCTTGATCAGCGTTTCGGTGATTGCGCCATTGTCACTTGGAACATCCTCGACGGTGGCGCCAAAGGCAAGCATCGTCCGGCGTTTTTCGTCACTGAACGCGTCGGAGAAGACGACGTGGAGGCCGAAACCAAGCACAGCGCAAGCAAACGCAAGCGAAATGCCGGTCGTGCCAGCGGTGTATTCGACGACAGTTCCTCCCGGGATAAGGCGACCGTCGCGCACGGCGCCTTCGACCGCCGTGCGTGCCATCCGGTCTTTCATACTCCCTGTCGGGTTGGCCCACTCCAACTTGACGAAAATCCGGGCACCGTTGGCCGGCGCCACCCTCCGCAGCTCCACGAGGGGCGTGTTCCCAATTCCCGCGAACGCACCCATTGAATCGTTCATCTCCGAAGACCCTCTGCTCGTGTGGCGGCTGATAGAAGATATCGTGGCACCCTGGTAAGCCCACTACAACAGAACACGGAAGGCACCGCGACCATGCGCTCTGAACGATGAGAGCGAGCGCATTTTCAACCGCAGCGACCCGGCGAAGAGATCTATGGAAACACCCCATCGAGATCAGACTTACACCCCTAGCGCTGCCGGATTCATCCTGTATTGCCAATGCTCTTCGGAATGCCTCCGCTACTCACAGCCGGGGACAAATCCTCATGAGTTATCCACCGCTACCGCTGCCGAGGGAGCTCTCCAAACGGCTCCCAAAAGACTCAGCCATGGATAATCCGAATTGACCCCAGCCACGGATAGCTTTAGGGGCACCTTGGGTGCCGCGCAGCACTGCTGGAAACGATGATTGTCCTTGACAATCCCTATTGAGATTCCTTACGGCCGTCGCCGGCCTTGAAACCCTCGACAGCGGGCGTGTGATGCTGGACGGACAGCTTGAAAAGAACAGAGCTTTCCAAGACACCGCGATCCTGCTCGGGTGAGTCTGGTCCAATTAGCGAGGCGTGCAGCCCAGTGAAGGGCGGGTACCGGTTTGGTACCATGAAGGCATGGCTATGAATCTCCGTGTCCCTGAAGACCTCGATCGGCGGCTGGAGAAGTTGGCTGCTGAGGAACATACGTCCAAGTCCGCGCTTCTGTTGCAGGGGGCAGAGTTGGTTCTGCAGCGCCACGCGCGCCGACGTGAAATCAGCGCAGGTCTTGATTTTGTCACGAGTCATGACGCTGATCTGCTAAAGCGCCTTGAAGACGCGTGACAGCGTACCTGGACATTGAGGATGCACTTCAGGTAGTTGATCGGTATGGCTTCCATATCCGTGATGTCGGGTTGTTGGCCTCAGCATTGGTCAGGCCGGCTACGACTGTCCTGGGCGCGGAAGCCTATCCGGAGCTCGCGGTGAAGGCGGCAGCCTTGTTGGAGTCGGTCGCCCGGTTCCATCCACTCATTGACGGCAACAAGCGGACGGCTTGGACGCTCATGGTGCTGCTGCTGTGGATCAACGGTTACCGGCATGACTTCACCACGGATGAAGGCTTCGACCTCGTCGTCGGAGTCGCCGCGGGCACTATCGACCTGCCGAATGCTGCCGCCGAGATTTCCAGGCATCTGGTGCCCCGGTAGTCCTCCAGCGCCCCCGAAAGGGGGTATGGACATTGTCCACACTTTGGGCTTCGGACTGGGTTGCAGGTCGGTCGGACTGCTCCGAATTCCGCATGTTCTCGCGGGTTCCCCGTGTTTGCAAGGCCTGGAATGTAGTTCGAGTCCCACCTCGGGCACAGTGTTTTCGCAGGTCAGAGGCTATTTACCCTATTGAGCGTGTACAAAACTTGCCATATTGGCAGTTTCAGGCGTATACGCAGCCCGACTCTACGTGATGGCAACGTGGCTTGTGGCCCCGATTCAGGTCCGCTTCATAGCCCTGCAGGAACAATCTTATTTCCAGGTCCGTAAGATGCGTACGCTAGGTGAAAGGACGTCCTGGCGATTTAGTCACCTCCAGCTACACGGTCGGCAACGCAGGGTCGTCGCACGAACTCACGCCGCCTTTGGGGACAGCGAACAGCGTTCCGCCTGGAAGGCCGATAATGAAGATTCCATCAAGTTATGGCGACGTGGAGATATGGCATGATGTCGGCGCAAGCAGGGGAGTGGCTCAGGCGATGACCTTGTGACAGCCCTGCGTTCACTCATTGAAAGCTCCATGGCTCACAGAGCCGAAGCGGAAGATACCACCCAAGCGGACATGCCGCCCAGCGGGCATTCTCAAATGATTCTTCGATACCCTCTACGCGGGCGTCTTTCATGAGTCAACGCAGACTCTTGATTCCCCCGACACAAGGGATCATAGTGCTGACTACGGGGTCCGACTGAACTCGTCCACAGTAAATGTTTGGGCGCTTTCGATGGATGTTCTAGGAGGCGCATGATGTCGGGTTGGAACGCCGACAACGGTGCAGGTCCGGCAGGCGCCGGAGCTGTCACAGTCCTTGATGGCTCCTCGTTTTGTTTGACATCGTCCAATGGTGACATGCACCCGGGCAGTCCCCACGGCGCGTTTTTCCACGATACCCGGTACATAGCTGAATGGAACGTCAGCGTTGATGACGCTCCGGTCGAAGCTCTCGCGGCGACCGCATTGGAACCCTTTCGGGCCCTGTTCATCGGCAGGGTAGGCGGCCACGCCGGCAGCGCTGACGTGCCGTCGCTGATTGAACGGGAAAGGGTTATTGGGGCCGGCCTGACCGAAACCATCACCATTGAGAATCATCTGGCCGTGCCGAACACGTTCAAGCTTGCCCTGACCGTTAGAGCGGACTTCGCCGATCTCTTCGAGGTCAAGGATGGGACGCCAGCCAGTCCGGGGAAGCAGCAGGTTCTCATTGAGGGCGATAGCCTCATTCTCGAATGTGTCGGGGCCGGTCGGCGCTATGGGCTGGTCATCCGTGCACCAGGGGCGGCCGTCGAGGCGCATCGGCTTGTCTTCACTCCAACAATTCCTGCACACGGAAAATGGACTCAAAGGTTTACAGCCACGCCCTATCTTGACGGGCAGGAAGTGATTTCGACTGCCTCATACGGCACGACTGAGGTTTCCGCCATGGCCCGGAAACGCCTCTCCTCCTGGCGGATGTCAATGCCTATACCCAATCTCGGCGACGCGTCCGTCCAAACTACAATCCTTCGAAGCCAGGAAGATCTCGGTTCACTCCGGATCTTTGACCCAAACCATCCCGACCGCATCGTGGCCGCGGCCGGAGCTCCGTGGTTCATGGCCCTGTTCGGACGGGACAGCCTGCTCTCATCCCTCATGTCCCTCCTACTCGACCCCTCCCTGGCACTTGGCACCCTTCAGACACTGGCCGACCACCAAGGCAAGGAAGTGAACCCCGCCACGGAAGAGGAGCCCGGCCGAATACTCCACGAGGTGCGTCTAGGTAACACCACAGAGTCCGTCCTCGGTGGCAGCAGTATCTACTACGGAACCGCTGATGCAACCCCGCTGTTCGTAGGGATCCTCAGCGAACTGGGACGGTGGGGTCTGGAACCGGAAGCTGTTCACGCGTTGCTGCCGGCCGCGGACCGTGCTCTGGCCTGGATTGAGAATTACGGAGACCGTGACGGAGATGGCTTTGTCGAATACCAGCGTCAGACTGAACACGGGCTGATAAACCAGGGCTGGAAGGATTCGTGGGACGGCATCAATTTCGCTGATGGTTCCCTCGCCCGAGGGCCCATTGCGCTGTGCGAGGTACAGGCCTACACCTATGGCGCCTATGTGGGGCGCGCCCTCATGGCACTCGACGAAGGCGACACTGAAACCGCTGATCTCTGCAGCGCCAAGGCCGTCCGCCTGAAGGAGGCGTTCAATGAGCGGTTCTGGCTGCCGGACCGGGGATACTTTGCCATCGCCTTGGACGGTGACAAGGAACCTGTAGATGCACTTGCCTCCAACATGGGTCATTGCCTGTGGATGGGAATCGTTGACACAGACAAGGCAAAACAGGTAGCCGAACGGCTGATGTCCCCGGAAATGTTTTCCGGCTGGGGCATCCGCACTCTGGCAAGTAACATGGGCGCCTACAATCCGCTGAGTTATCACAACGGCTCCGTCTGGCCGCATGACAGCACTCTCGCAGCGCATGGGCTGATGCGATACGGCTTTATCGAAGAGGCCCAGCGAATCGCCTACGGACTCTTCGAAGCAGCCGAACACTTTGGCGGCAGACTTCCGGAACTGTTCTGTGGACTGGACAGGACGCGATTCCCAAGCCCGGTACCGTATCCCGCAGCCTGTTCACCCCAGGCGTGGGCCGCGGCGGCACCGATCCACCTGATTCGTATGCTGATGCGGTTCGACCCGGTCCTTCCATGGCATGAGCTGTGGCTGGCACCGGAACTGCCACAGGGCTTTGGCCAGTTCAGGGTTGATAACGTGCCGCTGGCAGGCCACAGGCTGGCCATTGATATCACCCAGGACACCATCAGGGTCGATGGCCTTCCGGATTCCATAAAACTGCGGCTTGAAGCCCGGCCTGCTCTTCGCGAAATCCTGAACCTGACCCGGATGAAGTGACTGCACATGAGCAATTAGCGCCGGTGCCTTGCCTGGGAAGGATACCTGCGAGGACCGGTGGCCTCCGATCGGATGATTCAGTTGAAACATACGCGGACGATGCGGAGGGCTACGTCCGGAGCGTTTCTGAAATGAGGGGAATATACAACCGGAACAAGGCACAGCTACAACCGTGCTGAGCTGTTCTGATCCCCGGAGTTTGCGGCGAAGCGACCGGTGCTGGCGGGGAGCAGTTCTGTTTTGGCCGCCCCTGGTTCTCTGAAGCTACTGCGGCTGCTTTCCACCAGCCCTGCTGGACTCGTATTCTCAACGGTGCCCGCTCGACACGTGCCCAAGCCATGCGTTGCCAAGTTTCACTGATGTCACTGCTCCGATGGAACGAGCAGGACGGTGTAGAGTCCCAGTCCGGCAAGGACGACGACGTTGGCCGCGACGGCGGCGGCTGAAACCAGGTCGGGAGTAATGGCTTCCTGGTTGATGCCGCTGATTGCGCGATGGAAGCGTCGCTTGCGGGAGCTGTGGATGGCGAGTGCTGTGATGAGTGTTGCCGCGACAAGGGTGCCGGCAAACCAGCCGTGGTGCGGCATCCAGCGAAGGAAAACGGCGGCCGCAACCACCATGGACAGGGTGGTGCGCCCCCATGCCATGTCCGTGCGTTCCGGCTGCAGCCCTGGGTCACCATGGGTTGGTGTTTGACGCATCGAGGTCACGGGTCAGAAGGGGCGCGCGAGGACGAAGACCATCATCGTCGCGGCGACTAGGGCACCGCCGATCGCCAGGATCGGGGCGGTCCAGGGCAGCGGGAGCGGATCCTGTCGGCGCATGGAGCGTTCAACGTTGAGCCAGCGGAAGAACGACCCGCCGCCAATCAGGAGTGCGAGCACGAGGAGTAAAACGGCGACCGATTGACGCAGTCCGTCGTTGAAAAGGTCGGCCGTGAAGGCTTCGATAGCTACACCTCCGGCAAGCAATGCCAACGACGTTCGGATCCAGGCCAGAAACGTGCGTTCATTTGCGAGCGTGAACCTGGGGTCAGGTTCGGTGCCGCCGCGCAGGACTCGTTCCGAGAAGCCAGATCGTCCGCCGCCGGCCTTTAGGTCCTCCATGATTGTCCTTCCGGGTCCATCGTGTGTTCTTCAGTGGGCGTTGATGCGGAGGCCTCAGTGCCGGTGACCGGTTCATGTTTCCGAGGCGTGCGGTCACCGCCCGGTCTCCAAATCCATGCCGGCGTCAGGAGGGCAGGTAAGCGGAAGAGGGGCTGTTGGCCTCTCTTCCGCTTACCTGCCCTCGGACTTATGCCCGGGTGCCCGCTTCCAAGGAGCCAGGCTCCGCGCCGACGGGGGTGGCGGAACCAGTGGGCAGTGAAGCGGCCGCGGGGACGGCAGTTGTATCAAGGCCGAGCCGGCGGCGGTCGCGCTGTTGGTTGACGAAGATTAGGGCAAGGACGCCGAATGTCAGCAAGAGACCCCCGGCCAGGGCGAAAGCTGCACGGTAGCCTTCAGCGGGGGTGGCCGCGCCGCCGATCAGAAAACCCGACACTGCCGGTGCGAACACACCGCCGGTGGTGAGGACTGCATTGGCGATTGAAAGGTTGGCGCCGCGTTGGCCGATGGTCGTTAGCTCTGCGACCACGAGGTAGGTGATGGCGAAGAGTGCCGGGGCGGTGCCGAAGCCGAAGACCATGAGGACGATGGACAGCACGGGGGAGGCGGTCATGGTGGCTGCGACCAGGCAGGCTCCGGCGAAGGTTCCGGCGCCGCCGAGTACCCAGCCGCGTGCCTTCCTGGTAGGGATTCCCTTCAGGTGCAGGCGCTGGGTCAGCGCGCTCAACCCTACCGTGGCAATGGTTCCCCAGGCCGCGGGGAGGGCGATCATGGCGCCGGACTGCTGTCCGCTGAAGCCCAAGACATTCTGGAAGTAGGCCGGTCCCCAGGACATGGCCAGGGTAAACGTCCAGTAGCCAAAGAACGAGGCAAGGACCGCGAAGATCCAGCTGGGGGAAAGAATGGTGCGCCAGTACCGGACCTTGGCCTCTGCCACGACAGGAGCTTCCTTCGGAGCGATACCGTCGATCTCCTGCTCGGCCTTCCGGCTGGTGTACGGGCCTTCCTTGCCGACAATGACCCAAAAAACAGACCAGATCAGCCCTACGATTGCCAGTACCGCGAACGCGGTCTGCCAGCCGAATTGCCCGATGACCCAGGCCAGGACGGGGGCAAATGCCACAATGCCCAAGGTCACGCCGGATGATGCCAGGGCCGCCGGGGTGGCACCCTTCTTCTCGGGGAACCACTTGTAGATGCCATGCATCAGAACCGGTGCGAGCGGGCCCTCGCCGGCTCCAAGCAGCAGGCGACTTGCCCAGAGCGCGGGCAGCGACGCGAACAGAAGGATGGGGACCTGTGCCACAGACCACAGCAGGCACAGGACCAGCAGGATCCACTTGCTGGAGACCCTGTTGGCGATGGGAGCCGCCACGAGCTGGGCCACGCCGAAGGTCAGGAACATGGCGCTGCCCACCAGGCCGAACTGTTCGGGCGTGATGCCCAGCTCTTTCATCAGCGGCACGGCGGCAATGCCGAGCACCGCCTTGTCAGCCCAGCTGAGCATCATGAGGAAGAGGAGGCTGAAGGTCATGAACCAGCCGTAGCGGTTGCGCTTGGCCCGGGACCAGGTGCGGGGATCGCGCGACGTTGCGGAGCCCGGCGTTATGGTGTGGGGAGTTTCAGACACGGTATGCCCAATCGTTGAAGGGGAGATCTTGCCGTTGGAGCGGCATTTCCTTGACTCTAAGCTTGTGTGATCCGCCTTACAGTTCAGCTTTCCGTTGGGTGGAAAGCGGCTTTCCGGAACGCCGCGCGACTCCGTGAATGTTGGCATCACCTTTTCCCATGAACGCCAACAAGGCCATTCCCGCAGTGCTCAGAGCGCAGGTCAGCCACCACGTGGTGCCCCAGCCGCCGGTGCTGATGGCGAGCAGAGCAAACAGCATGGGGCCCAAGAAGTTTCCCACGTTGAAGATCTGCTGCGTCAGGCCCAGTACGGCGGTGACAGAACCGTCTGCGGGGGCAATGCGGACAGAGTACCTGGTCACCGCGGCAGGGATGAGGCCGCCGACAGCGGAGAACACAGCGATGAACGCGAACTGGAAAAGGACGCCATTTCCGACGGTCTCCCAGCCCACGGCGAACGTCGCAACGGACGCTGCAGACATAGCCAGGAAGGTCCAGAACATGATTGTCCGCTCGGAGAGGCCGCGCTGGATTAGAGGTCCTGCGCTGAGTGCGCCGACCGCGTTGACCCCGCCCACAATAGCGCTGAGGATGCCAGGCAACGGGCCTTCCAATCCGGCTGACCGGTAAATTGACGGCAGGAAACCGAGCACAGCAATCCACTGCGCGGTATAGCAGGCGAATACCACCCCAGTGATCCATGGTTGGCGAGTGACCACTGTTCGCCCCACCTTGCGGAGCGCGGACTGCAGTCCGGGGACGGCAGGGGGCATATCCCTTGGTACCCGGCGCAGCAGCAGAGGCACCGGCAAAAGCGTGAGGACGGCCATTACCAGCCACCACTCGCGCCAGCCCGCGGCCTGCAGGAAGAGGGCCCCAGCGGACAGGCCTATCAGCGTTGCCACACCTTGAAATGCGCCCCAGCTTGCCAGCGCAACGTTCAACTGCTTGGGCGGAGTCACCTTGCGGATAAGTGCAGGGGCGACGACGACGGCCAGCAGGAATCCCACGCCTTCCACGGTCCGCGATGCCATCAACAGCTCGGTGGTGGGGGCAAGCGCTCCGAGCACAGAGGCGACACTGAGCAGGGCCAACCCGGTAAGCAGAAGCCTGCGCAGTCCTACCAGTTCACCACAAACGGCCGTTGCCAGCCCTCCGACGACGCTGGCAAGCTGGATGATGCCAAGCAGCAGGCCGGCCTGGATCAGCGTTGTACCTAGATCGGCTTGGATGCCGACCAAGGCGGCAGGGAGCTTCCAGATATGCATGGCAGCAGCGATGCCCGCCGCGAGGACGGCAAGCCAGGCGCTGCCCGCCGTCGTCCTTTTGTTATCTGGTGTCATTGCGGGCGGCGGCAGTCTCAAGAGTTGTCCTTGCGGCAGGTGACAGGGCGGGAGTCCTTGTTCGCCCTCCTCAGGCCGGCGCCAGCACCGGGGTGCCGATGGGAAATCGCTGGCCGCTGACGGCGACGTCCACGGGGCCGTCAAATGCTGAGGCGGCGCGGCTGCGCCACCATTGCGGCTCCGCGCGGCCCGCCAGGTGGGACAGGACAAGGCGGCCCACCCCTGCGGCGGACGCTATCCGGCCTGCCCCTTCCGGCGGGGTGTGTGCGATCTGCTGGTGGTTGAGGAATTCCGGCGAAAAGCCTTTGTCCGCATAGAAGCCAAGATTTACCGCTTCATGCACCAGGACGTCCGCGTCCTTGGCGAGCACCACCATGGCCTCGCATTCTGCTGTGTCGCCGGAGAACACCACGGAGCCGGCGTCGGTTTCGAAGCGGAAGGCCAGCGCAGGTCGCACGGGAGGGTGCTCCACCAGGATGCCGGTGACTTTGACCCTGTCATCCTCGTAGACGTCAAAGGGGCGGTCCGCTTCAGGTGACCTGTGCGCGGGGGTGGCCAGATCCACGGTGCGCACCAGAGACGTCAGGTCCGGGCGGGCCTCGTCGTGGACCCGGATGTCGATGTCATAGGAGAAGGCCTTCAAAGAGTGGGACACCAGCTCACCCGTCCCGGAAAGCCCTGCACCGCCGGTGCGGGTGGCATCCTTGCCCGGACCCACAATGGAGACGGGTCCGGTGAAGCCCTCCACCGGATTGCCCCAGTTCCACAGCAGAAAACCGGGCAGTTCCACCACATGGTCGGAGTGCAGGTGGGTGACAAAACCTGCCACGAAATCCTTGCCCCGGAGTCCCGCCTCGTGGGCTGCGCGGGAGCAGCCCAGACCGAAGTCCACCATGTAGAAGGCATCGCCCACTACCAGTGCGCTGGAGATACCGTTTTCCGGCCCGCGGATGGCCGGTCCGGCGGCGGTGCCAAGAGTGATCAGTTCGACGCTCACGGGAAGTCCTTCTGCAGTGTTGCGGGGTCAGGAGTGGGGGCGGGCATTGATGACGCGGGTTTCCAGGTATTCCTCCAGGCCCCAGCGGCCACGTTCACGGCCGACGCCGGACGCCTTCCAGCCGCCGAACGGGGCGTCCGGTTCCACCAGGGTGTGCTGGTTGACCCACACGGTTCCGGCCTCAATCCGCGAGGCGGTTGCATAGGCACGATCCTGGTCGGGGCTCCAGACGGAAGCGCCCAGGCCGAATTCCCCGGCGTTCAGGCCGGAAATGGTCTCTTCGAGGTTGTCGTAGGCCACGATCGGCAGGGCCGCACCGAACTGTTCCTTTTCCACCAGATCCATGCCCGGCTCGGCATCAATGACCACCGTGGGGGAGAGGAAGTAGCCGGGCAGGTCGCAGCCGGCGCTGCCGCCGGTGATGACACGGGCGCCGGCACCAACTGCGGAGTCCACCAGGGCGCGAACGAGTTTGAGCTGTGACTCGTTGTGCATCGGTCCCAGGGTGGTGCCGTCCGCGATGCCGTGGCCCAGTACGTGACGGGAAGCCTCGGCGGCGACGGCCTCGGCCAGTTCCGCGCTGCGGCTGCGGGGAACATAGACACGCTTGACCGCCATGCAGACCTGGCCGGCGTTGCGGAAGGCGCTGGCGACGATTCCGCGGGCAGTGACAGCGATATCAGCATCATCCAGCACGATGGCAGGATCGTTTCCGCCGAGCTCCATGGTGACGCGCTTGACCGTGGAGGCGGCCTGCTGGGCGATGGAGATGCCCACATCCGTGGAGCCGGTGAAGGAAATCTTGCGGATGCCCGGAGAAGTGCTCAGTGCAACATTAACGGTCCGCCGCGAACTCGTCCGGACTTGCAGCACCCCTGCGGGGAGGACCTCATTGAGCAGGTCCACCAGCGCAATGGTGGACAGGGGAGTGGAGGGGGAGGGCTTGGCGATAACGGTGCAGCCGGCTACCAGGGCGGGGGCGAGTTTCACACTGAGCAGGGAGATGGGGAAGTTCCACGGTGTGATGGTGCCAACAACCCCCACCGGCCGGTACTGGACCTCCAGGCTGCGGTCGGCGCGCGGTTCAAGCTGCTGGGCTTCGTCCCATTTGAGATCCGCATAATATTCGAAAAGGCCAGCAGCCACGGAGAATTCACCCTCAGCGTCCGCCTTGGGCTTGCCCTGCTCCCGGGAGAGCAGGGTGGCCAGCGAATCCAGATCGCGGCGGATCAGGGCAGCGCCTGTGCGAAGGGCAGCACGGCGGGCTTCGCGGTCGGCAGCCCAGCGGGGCGCGGCCCGGCGGGCGGCGGCAACCGCCTGCTCGACATCCTGGTCGGTGTTTTCCGGAGCGTGCCCCACGAGCTCAAGCGTGGCAGGGTCCAAAACCTGATAGTGGGCTGCCGTCATGGCCTGTCCTTTCGGCGGAATGGGATTTCTCATCCCAGTCTCATGGCACCGATCACACTCTGCCCGGACCTTTCCGTCCAACGGAAAGGCTGCGAGAATGGAGTGGTTCCCGTTGTCACTATGGAGTGAATCACGTCACGCACTAACGAGGAGTCTCCATGTTCCAAGAGCAGCTGCCCATCGTCCTTACGGGGGTTTCGTCCGGCATCGGCGCCCGGACAGCACAGATCCTCAGCAAGCGAGGTGTCCCGCTGATCGGCATTGACCGCAACGCTCCCACCGAATTCAGCGGCACATTCGTGCAGGCGGACCTGTCGAGCCAGGCCGGCATCGAGGCGGCCGCCGCAGCTGTCACGGCTGCCGCTCCCAACGGCATCGCGGGCCTGGCAAACATTGCCGGAGTCCCGGGCACCGCCCCGTGGCGCACTGTGCTCTCGGTCAACGTCTTCGGCGTCCGCGGGCTGGTCCGTGCGCTTGCCCCGCTGCTTGGCGAGGGTGCCGCCGTCGTGAACCTTGCCTCCAGCGTTGCCGTGAACTGGCGGGACGTGAAGGCGAAATGTTCCGATTTCGCGCTCGCGGACGATCAGGCCGCCGCCCTGGAAGCGGTTGCGGACGATGACGAGATCACAGGCGAGTCCTATCTCTTCTCCAAGCAGTGCGTGCGGGTGCTCACCGAGCACCTCGCAGCTGAACTGCTCCCGCAGCGCATCCGCGTCAACAGCGTCAGTCCGGGACCCGTGGCCACCCCCATCCTGGAGGACTTCAAGAAAGACCACGGCCGCGACAAGGTGGAAGGTGCCGGCGCCCTGCTGGGCCGTTTCGGTGACCCGGGGGACATTGCGCCGGTTATCGACTTCCTGCTCCGTCCGGAGTCGGGATGGGTGAACGGCTCCGACATCCGCGTGGACGGCGGCCTGGGTGCGTACCGCGGCTCCGGCCTCGCCTCTGTGCCCGGCTGAGTTCCCTCTACCGGAGCATGCATTAGATCACGACGACGGTGTCTCACCGTTCGCGCTAGGGGGCGCCGGCGTCGGGCCTTAAAATGGCAGGTGCGGCGTCGCACCCAATACGGCGCCGAGCTCGCCAGTACTCAGAAGGGTGACTCATGGCAAACCCTGCCCCGGCCGGCCGGTCCACACGCCGCCCGGGTACTACGGCGGCCCACAGACGTCCAGCTGACGACGGCGATGCTGCCGCCCATCAGGCAGCCAGTGTCACCTCACGGGCCCTGGCCTTGTTGGGCACCTTCGACACCGAACACTCGGTTCAAAGCCTGAGCGCAATGGCCCGGCGGGCAGGGCTGCCGGTGGCCACCGCGCACCGCCTTGCCGGTGATTTGGTTGCCTGGGGCGGCCTGGAGAAGCTGAACGGCGAGTACCGGGTGGGGCAACGGATCTGGCGGCTTGGCCTGCTGGCCCCCGCACAGCAGAACATCGCGGAGGTGGCTGCCCCGTTCATGCAGGACGTCCTCTTCGTCACCCACAACGTGGTGAACCTGTTCATCCTGGAAGGGCACGAGGTTCTGCTGGTGGAGCGGATGTCCGGCACTGGCGCCGGCCAGCCCTTCCGGCGGGTGGGCGCGCGCCTGCCACTGCATGCCAGTGCCGCCGGAAAGATCATGCTGGCCTACGGGCCCGAGGACCTGTTTTCAACGGCCGTCCAGCACCTGGAGCCGCACGCGCCCCGCACCATTACCAAGCCCGCAGCGCTGGCGACCGAAATCGAACGTGTCCGGGCCAACGGCTACGCCACCACTGCCGAAGAAGCCGGGCCGGACAACTACGGCCTGGCCGTCCCGGTGTTCCTGCCCAACAAGCAGGTGGTGGCCGCCTTGGGCATCGTGACCCGGGGCCGGTCCGCTCCGGTGGGAAGCGTGGTTCCCGTGCTCAACATCGCGGCGCGGGGCATTGCCCGGCGGCTCGGCGTGGAGCATCTCCCGAAGTAGCTCGGGCTTGCGACAGCTTCCAGCAGACACCCTTTCCGTTGGATGGAAAGCTTCCGGCGGCATGTGTCGTGGAACACCTAACCTCAAGTAAGCGCATAGTCCGGCCGGAGATCCGGCCTAAACCTGCTTTGCCAGGCGAGCCGTTCCAAAGGAAGTGAAGACTGATGACTGCATCTGCAGGAGCCACCATCGACGCTGTTGTCGACCAGGTGGACATTGTGGCGGACCAGGTGGTTTCCCTGGTGCTGCGGCGCGAGGACGGCCAGCCGTTCCAGCCCTGGCAGCCCGGCGCGCACATTGACGTCCATGTGGGCGACGGTTTGGTGCGTCAGTACTCCCTGTGTTCCTCACCGCAGGAGCTGGACCATCTGCGGATCGGCGTGCTGCACGTGCCTGAATCCCGCGGCGGGTCAAAAGCGGTGCATGCCCTGCTCCCCGGTACCCCGATCACCATCTCTGAGCCGCGCAACAACTTCCCCATGCGCGAATCGCGGCGCTACCTTTTCCTCGCAGGCGGCATCGGTATTACGCCCCTGATCCCGATGCTGGAGGCAGCCGAGACTGTCGGCAAGGAATGGACGCTGATCTATGGTGGCCGAAGCCGGAACACGATGGCGTTCGCGCAGCAGTTGGAGGACCGGTACGGCACTGACCGTATCCGTATCGTCGCCGAGGACGAGGTTGGCCGCCTGGACCTCGACCAGATACTCGGCATGCCCCGGGCTCACATGCTGGTGTACGCGTGCGGTCCCGGGGGACTGCTCGGCGCGGTGGAAGAGCGCTGCATGGGCTGGCCTCCGGGTGCACTGCACACCGAACGTTTCGTCGCCTCCACGCTTGGTGCTGCGGCGGCCAACGCGCCGTTCGAGGTGGAACTGGCCAGGACCGGAACAACCGTGACAGTGCCGAACGACAAAACTATCCTCGAGTCCGTTGAAGAGGTGGGCGTGCGCGTCCTGTCCTCCTGCCGCGGCGGGTTGTGCGGCACCTGCGAAACCCAGATCATTTCCGGTGAGCCCGAGCACCGCGACGCTGTGCTTTCGGAAGAGGACCGCGAAGCCGGTGAGGTCATGCTGGTCTGCGTCTCGCGCGCTGCCGCCGGCTGTCCGCGCCTCGTTCTGGATTTGTAGAAAAGCTCTGCCTTTTCGCGGTAGCCCACCTGTGGTCCAGTCGCTGACTGGACCATCCCAGCCAAGTTTCGTCACCAGGAGTGATTCCAATGACCGTAACCACCCATGAAGCCAATGTATTGGGCGAGGACCCCTTCGAGACCGCAAATCTCCTTGATCCGTACCCGTTCCTGGGGCGGCTTCGCGATGCTGGCGCCGTCTCCTATCTGGAGAGCACCGGCAGCTACGCTGTGGCCGGCTACCAGGAGGTATACGAGGTCCTCACAGACTTCGAAACCTACATATCTTCCGGTGGCCTGGGTCCGCGGGACATCCGGAAAGACTCGGGTTGGCGCCCGCCCAGCATCCTCGAATCAGATCCGCCCATCCACACGGTGATGCGCCGCGCCCTGACCGGTGTCATCAACCCCTCCACAGTCCGTGCCCTCAGGGAACCGTTTACGCCACCGGCCGTTGAGCTGACGGAGCAGTTGGCCCGCAGCGAGCGCTTTGACGCCATCACCGACCTCGCCGAGAAGTACCCCCTGCGTGTCTTTCCGGACGCTGTGGGGATTCCCGACGTCGGACGTGAACATCTACTGCCGTACGGCAACATGGTGTTCAACGCTTTCGGTCCGGAAAATTACATCTTCAAGCAGGCTTTCGCCCAGGGCGATGAGCACGCTGCCGCGGTAATGCGGAACTGCCAGCGCGAAAACCTCGACGACATCGGCTTTGGTGCCCAGATCTGGAAGCGCGTGGAGGACGGCCTGATCACCGAGCAGCAGGCCACGCTGCTGGTCCGAGCACTGCTGTCCGCCGGCGTGGACACCACCATCTTCGGCATAGGCAATACACTGTCGGTGCTGGCCCGTTACCCTGAGGCGTGGGCCCGGCTGCGGGAAAACCCCAAAATCGCGAAATTCGCCGTCGATGAAGCTTTGCGTCTGGAATCTCCGTTCCAAAAGTTCCACCGAACCGTCGCTGTGGACACCGTCCTGGGAGGCGTGCATCTCCCGGCCGGAGCGAAAGTGCTGGTCTTCCTGGGCGCCGCGAACCGGGACCCACGCAAATGGGGGGACAATGCCGACGAGTTCGACCTCGACCGCAATGCCTCCGGCCACGTTGCCTTCGGCATGGGCCTTCACCAGTGCGTGGGGCAGCCGATCGCCCGACTCGAAATGGAAATAGTGCTCCAGCAGCTGCTCCAACGGGTAGCAGCAATCGAACCGGACGGCGCGCCCGTGCCGATCCTGCACAACGTTCTCCGAGGGTTCGAGTCCCTGCCGGTGCGGATCACGGCGGCTTAGGCTTCGATTCGGTGCAAACATGGGCCTGCTCTTTCTGGCGTCGTTTGCCATCAGGGATTGAAGTTCAGCATCAGTCCGGCTAACAACAGGGCCGCCTTGAAGTCGACTCAGCCGCAGTGCTGGCACCTGCGTCAATCGCCAAGATTCCGGGGAAAAGATACGCGAGGCCGTGTCGCCCATATCGACCCTCCTGCCGCCGTCGACTCCGCGCCATGTGGATGGGGCGGAGACGGAACGGCTTGTGAGTCGGACTGAAAGGAAGACCATGAATTGCCTGGTTCGCTACCTGGGACTGATGTTCCAGCTGTCCCGCATCCAGGACCTGGCGTTGTGGGAGGCGGAGATGACGGAACCCACAAGGGCATTGACCTCGTCCGCTTGGATCGGCTGGTACGAGGAGGACGCTGCGGGCTGACCTGCGTCAGGGATCGAGATTGTCCCTGCGCGCAATCGTCTCGGAAGAGCATCTCACCGAAGATTCGTTTCAACGGTGATGTGTGTGGCATTGCAGACGAAGGTGCCACTGCAATTATCTCCCCTTGTGGATCGTATGGGCTGGTCAGGAGCTGGTGCTGGTGTGAGCCACGTTGGGCACGTCGGTGCTGTTGTAGCTACTTCCATCAGTTCCAGAGGTCTTGTGCTGTTCGTAGTGTGGCTTTTGTCCAGAAATGGCCGTTTTTCTTCACGGCGTGGTTGGGCGGTTAGAGGTTCACATGAGGAGGGCTTGAGCGCGCAGCTTCAATGACGTCGTTTGGTGATGGCGCTAGTTCATTGATTTTCATGACTTAGCTCCCACCCCGCTGTAAGGGTCGGTCAGTGTGGCGGACGTGCGAAAGCGCCTGCATGAATCGTCACACTAGTTCAGCTCCCGATTTCGGCGGCGGTCGCTTCCTGTGCCTTCTGATGGAACCACTCGATGTGCTCTTGCAGGAGTCGGGCTGCGAGCTCTCCTTCGTGTGACTGGACGGCGTCGAAGATGCCGTGATGCTGGTTTCGAAGTGTGGAGATTACGTCGGGCCAGGCGTCCATGGCGTCCATTGCGCCTTTAACGTAGCCAACAATGGCGCCGCTGAGTGATTCCATCATGGTTGCGACCACAGCGTTCCCTGCCAGGGAGCTCAGGGCGACATGGAACCTGGCGTCCAGTTCATGGAACGTTTCACGACTGATGCCGGGATTGTCCATGGCTTGCAGGAGCTGGGCTGCCTGTTCTAGGTCCTCGTCGCCTCCTGTACGGTTCGCGCCGGCCCGGGCGGTCCAGGTTTCGAGCAGGATGCGGGTCTCGACAATGTCTTCGACCGGCAGTGTGCTGCTGGCGACGTGCAGTCGTAGGGCCGATGACAGGCCCGCGGAGGGGTCGGAGACGACGATTGCCCCGGAGGAGGGTCCGGATCCGACCGAGCTGCGCAGTATTCCCATGGCGTCCAGTACCCGGATGGCCTCCCGCACCGACGCCCTGGAAATCCCGTAGCTTTCGGCGAGGGTGCGTTCTCCCGGGAGCCGGTCCCCGACTTTGATTTTGCCCGAGCGGAGGTCCGCCTCGATGTCCTTCAGGAGCGCGTCATGGGTACGACGGCGGGGTGTTGCTCCTGCTTCGGCGGTGATCACGGGCGGTTCCTTACGGGCGGGCAGTGTGCGGGCCAGGGGGCGGCCCGCACACTGCGTCTTGAGTAGGCTGGACGCTAAGGCAGCATCCAGCCGAGGATGGGAGTGGACTGGAGGTAGGAGAGGGTGCACAGCACCAGCAGCAGCGCCACGCTCCACCCGACTACTTTACGCAGGATCACCGATTCCTTGCCTTCAAGGTTGACCGCGGACGCCGCGATGGCGAGGTTCTGTGGGCTGATCAGCTTGCCCACAACACCACCGGAGGTATTGCCGGCCACGAGAAGGTTCGGATCGATTCCTGCTTTCATGCCGGCGGTCTGCTGCAGCTTGGCGAACAGGGCATTCGCGGAGGTGTCGGAGCCGGTGACGGCCGTGCCGATCCAGCCGAGGACGGGTGAGAGGAAGGCGAAGAAGGTTCCGGTGCCGGCCAGCCAGGTGCCGATGGAAATGGTCTGTCCGGAGAAGTTCATGACGTAGGCCAGTGCCAGGACGGTGATGATGGTCAGGCCTGCCCAGCGCATCCGGTAGATGGTGTTCCAGATTTCTTTCACGGCGTTGCCGACGGTGATGTTGTAGCGGCCGTTTTCGTTGTACTTGGAGTACACGGCGGCGACGATCAGGCCGGTGAGCAGGAGAAGGGTGCCGGGGGTGGAGAGCCATTGGAAGGAGTAGATGGTGGAGGAGACGGGCTTGCCTGCTGCGTCAACGAGTGCGTCGTGCAGGATCGGCCACGGGATCTTGATGTCGGTGGAGGCCAGGAACGCGGGGACGTTTACACCGAGTTTCCAGAGTTTGGCGATGCCGAAGACGACGATGACCAGGAAGTAGGGGAACAGGGCGAGCCAGGTCCGCATCGGGGTCAGGCGGTCCGCTGCGGTGTCGGGGGTGCTGGTGAGGGTGGTGGCCCGGTGTGAGCCGCCGCCTGTGATGGCGGATTCCTTTTCAACGGCTGCGGCGGCCACACCGAGGCGGTCGCGTGCTTCGGAGCTGCCCTTCGGGGTCCAGACGCGGAAGAACAGTACGGCAGCGCCGAGGCCGGCGAGGGATGCGACGATGTCGGTGAGTTCGTAGGAGAAGTAGTTCGAGCACAGGAACTGCGCGATGGCGAAGGCGAAGCCGACGGCGAGTGCGGCGGGCCAGCAGTCTTTCAGGCCCTTGCGGCCATCGAGGATGAAGAGCAGGATCAGCGGCACGATGGTGGCCAGCAGCGGTGCCTGGCGCCCGACGATCGAGGCGATGTCCGTGGCGTGGAGTCCGGTGAGTCCCGCGGCGGTGGTGATGGGGATGGCCATGGCGCCGAAAGCGACCGGGGCGGTGTTGGCGACCAGGACGGCTGCCGCGGCGCGCAGCGGCGGCAGTCCGAGGGCGAGGAGCATGGTGGCGGTGATCGCGACAGGTGCGCCGAATCCGGCGAGGGCTTCGAGCAGGCCGCCGAAGCAGAAGGCGATCAGGACAGCCTGGAGCCGGACGTCGCCTTTACCGATCACGTCGAAGACGCGGCGGAGGTCCTCGAAGCGTCCGCTGAGGACAGTGACCTGGTAGAGCCAGACGGCCATGATGACGATCCACAGGACAGGGAAGGCGCCGAAGACGCCGCCCTGGGTCGCGGAGAGCAGTGCAAGGCCGGCTGGCATCTGGAATGCCACGATGCCAACGAGCAGGGCCATCAGCAGGGCGAAGGCCCCGGCGACATGGGCTCTGGTCTTGACGACGGCGAGCAGGATGAAGAACGTCAGTAGCGGCAGCAGGGCGACGATGGCCGACCACATGACGCTGTTGAGCACCGGGTCGGTGCTGGGTGTGAACTGGTCCACGGAGTTCCTCCACATTGAGGGGGTGACAGGGGATATGGTCAGACCTCTGTGGTCGGACCATCAGAGTGTAGCGTAAATTTTCCTGAAAGTGTGAGCGGCTTCACTTGGATTCGCCGGTTGCCAGTGGCGTCGGTCACGTGATCTACTATGGTCAGACCACAAACCCCTTAGCCCGAAAGGCTGCCATGCGAATCGCTTTGTTCGCTACGTGCATCGTGGATGCGATGTACCCCGCCACAGCGCGTGCCACCGTGAAAATCCTGGAACGGCTGGGACACGAAGTTGTGTTCCCGTCCGGCCAGGCCTGCTGCGGGCAGATGCACGTCAACAGCGGCTACCTCAAGGAAGCTGTCCCCGTGATCGCCAACCACGTCGCCGCCTTCGACACCGAGGACTACGACGTCGCCGTCGCACCGTCCGGTTCCTGCGTCGCCTCCGTGAAGCACCAGCACCCCATGGTCGCCCGCTCGTGCGGCGACAAGGATCTGGAAACACGTGCCACCGCAGTCGGTGCCAAAACCTATGAGCTCTCCGAACTGCTCGTGGACGTTCTCGGCGTGACCGATGCTGGCGCGCAGCTCGGTTCCTACTTCCCGCACCGCGTCACCTACCACCCGAGCTGCCATGGCATGCGCCTGCTCCGGCTCGGGGACCGGCAGGCGCGGTTGCTGGGCAGTGTCGCAGGGATCGACATGGCCGAACTGCCGGAAGCTGACCAGTGCTGTGGCTTCGGCGGCACGTTCTCGATGAAGAACGCCGACGTCTCCTCCGCCATGCTTGAGGACAAGACGGCGAATATCACGGCAACAGGGGCAAGCCTGTGCGCCGGAGGGGACGCGTCCTGCCTCATGCACATCGGCGGCGGCCTCTCCCGCCAGGGCAGCGACATCACCACCCTGCACCTGGCCGAAATCCTTGCCAGCACCCTCGAGGAGCCCGCGTCCGTCACCGGCGAAGTGCGCATCTCCACCGGAAAGGCCACGCGATGAGCACTTACCTCGGCATGCCCTCCATACCTGTCTATGGCACGGGCAACCTGCACGCCTCCGAGTCCTTCCCGAAGGCCGCCCACCGCGAACTCGGGAACGCCCAGCTCCGGGCCAACCTCGGCCACGCCACCCACACCATCCGTGACAAGCGGATCGCTGTGGTCTCCGAACTGCCGGACTGGGAACAGCTGCGCGATGCCGGTTCCGCGATCAAGGAATCTGTGATGGCACGGCTGCCCGAGCTCTTGGAACAGTTCGAGAAGACCTTCACGGCCCGCGGCGGCGTCATTCACTGGGCCCGCGACGCCACGGAGGCCAACGAGATCGTGGCCGGGCTGATCCGGGAGACCGGTGAAACTGAAGTGGTCAAGATCAAGTCCATGGCCACGCAGGAAATCGGCCTGAACGAGTACCTCGAAGAGCAGGGCATCGCAGCGTTCGAGACCGACCTCGCCGAGCTGATCGTCCAGCTGGACCATGACAAGCCCAGCCACATTCTGGTCCCGGCGATCCATAAGAACCGCAGCCAGGTCCGGGACATTTTCCTGCGCGAAATGGAGGGCGTGGACCCTGATCTGACCAACGAACCGGCCCGCCTCGCCGGTGCCGCCAGGGCGCACCTGCGCCGGAAGTTCCTTACCGCCAAGGTCGCCGTTTCCGGGGCCAACTTCGCACTGGCAGATTCGGGCACCCTCGCTGTTGTTGAATCTGAAGGTAACGGCCGGATGTGTCTGACACTGCCCGAGACACTGATTACGGTGATGGGCGTGGAGAAGCTTCTCCCCACCTGGCAGGACCTTGAAGTGTTCATGCAGCTGCTGCCGCGTTCCTCCACCGGGGAACGGATGAACCCCTATACCTCGCTCTGGACCGGCGTCACCGGAGGCGACGGGCCGCAGAACGTGCACCTGGTGCTTTTGGATAACGGCCGCAGCGCCGCGCTGGCAGATGAAATGGGCCGGTCCGCGCTGCACTGCATCCGCTGCAGCGCCTGCATGAACGTCTGCCCGGTTTATGAGCGCACGGGCGGCCACGCCTACGGCTCCACCTACCCCGGGCCTATCGGGGCGATTCTCTCACCGCTGATGACCGGCATCCAGGCCGAGGAGAACAACTCGCTGCCCTACGCGTCCTCACTCTGCGGGGCCTGCTATGACGCCTGCCCGGTAAAGATCAACATCCCCGACATCCTGGTGCACCTGCGCAGCGTCGATGTGGACAGCAAACGCGGCAAGAAGAAGATCCCCACCCAGATGGATGTCGGCATGAACGCCGCCTCCTGGGCGCTGTCCTCAGGAAAACGTCTCGGCCTTCTCGAAAAGGGGCTGCCGCTGGGACGCCTGGCCGCCGGCCCGGACAAGAAGATCACCAAGCTGCCCGGCATCGCCGCCGGCTGGACCCAAAGCCGCGACATCCCGGCACCCCCCTCGCAGTCCTTCCGGGACTGGTGGAAAAAGGAACACCGGACACCAGAGCCAGACGCTGCCCCCGCCGCGTCCCAAGATCAGGAAAACCAGCCATGAGCGCACGCGAAGAAATCCTCGAGCGGATCCGCACCGCCCTGAAAGACAGCCCCGTGGCGCCCGAGATCCCGCGGGAGTACCGGGCGGCATCCCAGCTGGATGAGGAGGCACTGATCGAGCTGCTGGTGGACCGCCTGATCGACTACAAAGCACAGGTCTCGGTCGTGGACAACGCAGAGGTCCCGGCGCGGATCGCGGAACTCCTCGCCGACGCCGGCAGCTACGTCGTGCCCACAGGGCTCGACGCCGGCTGGCTCACAGGACTCGAACTCGAACACGACAGCCGGCGCCGCCAGGACTCGGCCGCAGCGCCGCTGTCCGTCGCCGAGCTCGACGGCATCGACGCCGTCGTGACCGGCAGCGCCGTCGCCGTCGCCGAGACCGGGACCATCATCCTGGACGGCAGCCCCAACCAGGGCCGCCGCGCGATCACCCTGGTCCCGGACCACCACATCTGCATCGTCAAAACCACTGATATAACCGGGATCCTGCCCGAAGCGCTGCGCCGGATCGACGGCACTCGGCCCCTGACCATGATCAGCGGCCCGAGTGCCACCAGCGACATCGAACTTGAACGCGTCGAGGGAGTCCACGGCCCCCGCAAGCTCGACGTCATTATCGCCCGGTAGGATCCGGGCCGAAAGGCACCAACGCAGTTTCCGTTCCCCTCCGCAGTTGAACGAAAGGTACCCGCATGACTTTCTACCGCCATGACCTCTGGCACACCCTTCTCGGCGCCCTCGTGGAAGTCCGGAAAAACGGCACGGTCGTTCGGGAAGGACTCGTTGAGGATGTCATGCCCGATTCCTCGGCGCTCTGGATCGCCGCCGACGGGCTCACCGGCCGTGTTCTGATCGAAGCCGCTGAAGGACACGAGGTGTGGGTCGAGCCCAGAAAGCTTGAGGGTCAGCGCTCCTACCGGATGACATCGCTAGCACTTCAGGACGGGAGCGGACATCGGGCACGCAGGAACGCCGGCCATGGACGGCACCGCTACCGCGTCAGAACTGCAGTGACGGACAAGGCGTCGTAGACACCTTGCTCCGGCTTTCCAATACCTTCGCCACGAAATGACCGCCTGACCGTAACTAGGGCAGTTATGGCAACAGCCACGGCAGCACGGACAGGGGATCTATCCGCGTTGCCGTGGCCGCACCCCGCGCCGGGACGGCAGACACGCGTCTAGCCAGTCATCTTCTATGAATCAACGCGACTGGTTGTGACGGAACCCTGACGGGAGCACCATGATCTTATGGATCCTCAAACAGCTAATGGCGGAGAGCTGAGCCTTCCACAGGCGTTCCTCCTGCTGGCAACGAACGATATCGACGGCGAACCGGAGCTGCCGTCTTACGTACTCAGGACCACGGTGGCGGGGGCAATCCTGGCCGAACTGGACCTGCTTGGCGCAATCGAACTGCAGGGCAAGAATGTCCGGGCCACCGGTACAGAGCCACAAACACACCTCCAGCACGAACTGGAGATCATCCGCCACAAATCCCGTCCGCACCCACCTAAAAAGTGGGTCTCCATGCTCGAGGGCCGTGCCGAGGTGCAGCGCGTCTACGAGAGCATGGCCTCCCGAGGCATCCTGGATCAAGTCGGCGAAAAGCACCTCGGCGTGTTCAAGAGCGTGCGGTACCCGGAGAAGGACCATACTCCAGAAGCGGCGCTCCTGAAGAGGATCGAGTCGGCGCTGAGCGGTGGCCGCGCCGAATCGGCGTCCGGTTCCCGTGCCGAGCAGTTGGAGCCTTCAGAAACTGCCCGCGCGGAAACAGATCCCAGGAACCGGGCGCTGATCGCACTCCTGCACGCAGCGCGCTTGCTTGAGAAGCTATTCCCGGCAGCCGATCGGAACCGGATTCAGGACCTGACGCATGACCACTGGCCGGCCCGTGCGGTGGAGGACGAACTTCGCGAGCTCAGGGTGGCTGCTGAACCGCTCGTCTAGGAGACCGTGCTACAGCTTGTAACGGCAGGCCCTCCCTCCCGGGAATATCTTGTCTGTGCCTTCGTGGGCCCGGCCAGTTACTGACGAATGGGAGCCGGAGCGCGACAGGACAGCTTGTTCCCTCGGCCCGAGTCCAGACCAGAAGAGGTAGCTGCAACCGAAGCTGTAAGACTGAAGTTTAAGTTCGGCCGGGGCGGGTTCGTTCTGGGCGGTTTAGTTCGGTCATCAGGGAACGGTTAACGCTGTGGGCTGCTTGCAGGTCTGATGAGAGTGCTGCGACTTGCTGCTGAGCGTGATGAAGCTCTTGGGTTCTCTCGCTGGTTTGTTTGGAGAGGATGGCGTTTTGATCTGTCAGTTCCTGGACGCGAAGGCTTTGGGAGTGGGCGTCCGTGCCGTCGATTTGGTCCCCGAGCAGTTCGGAGATGCGTCGCTGGTGCCTCTGTAGTTCGTGCCTGAGCCGTTGGTTCTCCTGGCGCAGAAGATCACGTTCGACTTGGAGCGAGCCCGTCGTTGATTTTGTTGTTTCCGGGGATGTCACGGAGCCCGTGGCATGTCGTTTCTGTGCTTTCCTGACCTCGTCCAGGAGGGGTTCCTGTCGGACGAGCCACGGGCTGACACCGGCGAGGCGTGCAACCTCGGCTACCGTGATGGGGCTGCGCGTACGTTCCATGGCCTCAAGGGTTGCCAGAACCGCACCTCGTTTGTTATTGCTGTCCTTCTTTCGTTGCCGGACCATGGCGGCCGCGTTGCCCGGATGTTTGCTCACTCGATCTCCTTGCCGTTATCGGTCCTGAGTCTGAGGCTTCCGACCGGGATGAAGGGCTTCTCGACGGCGGTCGGGACGCTGGCGCGGACCCGGCGGAGCACAGCGGAGGCCTCGGCCAGTGACTCCCGCTCGATGGAAGGCAGGTCGGCAAGGCGTGATTCCTGTGCCTGGATAAGGCCCGTGAACGCTTCTATTTCATTCTTGGTGTCCGTGATTAACGAGGGGCGCAGGTTCTGGGCGATCTGCCACGCGAGGTCTTCTTTCATGCGTTCCAGATGCGCCTTGAGGTCAGGCAGGTGGGAAGGATCCGATCTGAAGAACGTACAGCCGCCGCATTGGAAGCGGGCGGGGCATGCCTTGCCTCCTGCTTTGATGTTGGTCGGTTCGGTGCAGTTGCCGAACGGGACGGCCACGGCGGCCATTGAGTAGAGCTCTTCAGCGACGGGGGCGTGGGTGCCGTGGGTGTCGAAGGAGAGTCTTTTGACGGATTCGATGGCTTTACGTTTTCGTGCGTTGGTCACCGTGTAGTACCTGGCTGTGGTGTCCGCGGATCGGTGGTCCATGAGGCGGCGGAGGGTTTCCTGGGCGACTCCTGCGTCGGCCAGCCGTTGGCAGTAGGAGTGGCGGAATGCATAGGCGAAGACGGAGGTTTTGCCGAAAGGAGTCCCCGTTCCGGGGCCGTTTGCCGGGCCGGGCAGGTCCGGGAGCCGGTTATCGATCCAGTCACGGAGCCGGCGGTTGAACCAGGCCGTTTTGAGGTGTTTGTCCCGGGCGCGGGAGCGGAACGTGGGAAACAGCCAGTCCTGCTGCCCGGCAGGCATCGCCTCGATGTGGCGGTCGCGGATGATGAACCACGACTCCAGGGCGTGGGCGGTTTCTGCCCAGATGGGGAGGCGCCTGCCCCTGCGTCTGCCTTTGTCGTTGTGCCACAGCAGGGTGGCTTGACCGGTCCTGTCGTAGCTCAGGCATTCCCTTCGGAGGCTTGCCGTCTCGTTCGGCCGCCTCCCGGCGTCGCGCAGCAGGGTCATGTAGCAGGTGAAGGCTGCTTTATAGACGTCATTGGGGACCGCGGCCGAGGTCGGACTGGCGACACGGGCCGTGGGTAACTGTTTGAAGAGGTACTCGATGACGGGTTCGGGGATTGCCCGTCCGGTCTCGTCGTCAGCGTCTGTCCCTGGGGCGTCTTCTAGCGGGATTTGCAGGTCGTAGTCGAGGGAGAAGGAGAGCGTGGTGTGTTCGAACAGGTCAGAGTTCTTCCGGGTGTAGTCGATCATGCCCGCCACGGTTGACCCGAGAAAGCGTTTGTAGGCGTTGGTCAGGGGTTTTCCGTCGAGCCGCGTCAGGCCGGCCAGTGCATGTGCGAGCACCTTGCCATGCTCGCGGGTCAGTCCGGATGCGTTGGTCGGCGCGGGAAGGCGTCGCGCCGAGCATTGGACGATGAAGTCGGTGCATAGTCTTGCGACGTGAGTGATGAGGGTCGTCGAGGAGGTTTCGGTGGTGGACCGCTCCAGGATCCAGAGCTTGGTCATGTGCCGGGCCCAGTCCAGAGGGATCGGGCGGAAATCCAGGGCAGCCATGGATCGTGCGGAGCCGGATCTGTTTGAAGAGGTCATGAGCAGACCGAACGGGATGAGGTCCGATTGCAGCAGATCACCGTCCGTGGACCACGGGACGTAGCGTTCCAGCAACCTCGCCCGCACCACCCGGAACATGGACCAGGCATTTACGGAACACAGCATATTGCCCTCAGCAAGTGCGTGGGTGTCGGCGTTCAGGAAGGACTTCGTGGCCTGAGGGAATTCCAGCGCCGACTTGATGAGGGCCTTGGTCGTGGTGATGTTGATCGGGAAGCCAATGCGGTCCTGATGCTGAAGGGACCACAGCAGTTCCGTGGCCAGTCCCGGGTGCCGGCGGCGTAGAGGGGCCAGGTTGAGTTCGTACCCGTCGGTTCTCGCCGGCGGCGCGTGGATTTCCCGGTAGCCGTCAGGTTCCAGAGAGACGACAGCTTCGCGTTCAAGATGCAGCGCAAGCTCACTCGGGTCGTGGATCAGCTTGGCGTGCATTCTGCAGATGCCCGTCTGGTTGGCGTGGTGACGTTTGTAGCCGCACCACGGAACTGCGCAATACTCTGGCGCTGCTACCGGATTGGCGGCTTGGGACGCGATCCATTCCTTGATGTCTTCGACTGTGTGGCGTGGTTGGTGGCCCAGACACAGGGGAGGGAGCCGGTCTTTTTGCTGGTGCCATCGTTTGGGGTTCCCCTCCGTCGGGGTCATCAAGGGCACACCAAGTCCCTTGCTACGGTTTGTGCAGTTCGTCACCGAACACAGGATCGGGACGACGCGGGATGCCCAGTTGGTGTCCTGCAGCTGGACTGCCCTTTCGACCCAGGCCTCGGCGGTCATGGCGCCGAGGCGTCTGGTGTGCCGGAGGTAGCGGCCGGTGCAGACGTTGCACAGCCCGCTGCGGCGTGTAAATGAGGGGCCATGGCAGCCAGGGAACCTGCACTGGTTGACGAGCGTGCCCAAGTGGCCAGGAACTCCGGTGAAGACCCTGGCCTCGCTGTCCCATTCCTCCGGCCGCCAATCGTCCCGGATTTCCTGGGCAAGCATGTGCTGGAAGCCTGCAAGGTCCGCGGCCGGGTCGACTGGTTCCGGCCGCGGTAGGACCGGAGAAACATCGAAGATGACTGATTGTCCGCCGCTCATGTGGGCTCCGACGAACGGAACCGGACACGTTCGATGGCCTCGCGCAGGTCCTGGTCGGAGGAGTGCTCATACACGAGCTGGGATGAGGGACTGCGGTGCCCGAGCAGTGCCTGAACGTCCCGCGTCGGCACTCCTGCCCTCTTCCAGCGGGTCGCCGCGGTGTGCCGTGTCATGTGCGGGTTTACCCGGAGCCCAGCACGGCCTGAAGAGCGGTAGAACATCTTCACGGCGTTGGAGTACTTCAACGCTTCCCCGACATGGGACCGGGAATACAGGTTGACGAAGACCATCGGGTTGGAATCCTGGGCCAACCGGTCGATGCGGTCCTCAAGGTACAGGTAATACAGGGTGCAGACCGCTTCAGTGACCGGGACTGTGCGTGGGTTCGAGGATTTGGACAGCGCAGCGTTGGGATTCTGTCGCCGCCGGACGTGGATATGTGGCCCAACGGACACACAACCGACGGCACGCGAGTCATGGAAAAGGTGCAGATCCTCTGTCCGCAGCCCCAAGGCCTCACCGATCCGGACGCCCGTTTCGACCATCAGTGCCACCAGGAAACGGTCACGGTGGTTGGAGACCGCCTCCAGCAACGACTCCGCACCGGTTTCATTCAGCAACTTCGGGGCTTCTTCGATTTCCTTGACGCGAACTGCCCGGGACCTCAACACCTGGCCCGGCAGGAGTCTGTCACCGGAATAGCCGTAGGCGATTCTGGTTTCGTAGAAGCCTGCGGCCGTCTTCTCACTGACCAGATCACTGCGCGCGGCCCACATGTAGAACTGGGTTATTGCCGCGGCATACTGGTTCATTGTTTTCCCGCTCCGGTAGCGCGGCTCACGATATTCCGCGTTTCCCTCCGGGGCGTTCAACGCGGTGACGGCGAGCTCCCGGATGAACCGGGAAACGACAGGAACACCGTCAGTCCAGTCCAACCTCGCCGGACCGAGCCAGGTGAAGAAAGCGGCCAGGCGCTGCGCGTAGGCCCGGATGGTGTTGGCGGACCGGGCAGAACCCAGAAGGTAGTGAAGGTAGGCGCTGGCCTCAGAATGCAACTCGTAGGTGGAGGAGTCCACTACTGCCCAGGACGGGCCTCCAGCCTTGTGGATGACGCTGAACGCGATCCAGCGCCGTGAAATCGGGACGATCGGGTGGGTGGTCGACGGAAACGGAATCAGGGACTGCGGCATACGAACGTACCTCGTCAGGGTAGATAATCCGTGCGTTCCGAGACGACCCTAATGCAGAACCTACATCGCTGTGAACCCCACTTGAGGGCAGATAAACAGTACCTGGACCTGCTGATGCTGCAGAAGTGGAAGAACTTACGTCGTCAACGATGTGAGTAGTCGGGCTTGCGCTGTTGTCGGCTAACCGTGCCCGCCAAGGGTCGAAATACGGCTGTGGACATTGTCCACACTTTCAGCTTCAGATTGTGTCGTACTTCCCTCGAACTGCTTCGGATTGCGCATGTTTCCACGGGCGTCCAGTGTTTGCAGGGCGGGAATGTAGTTCGAGTCCCACCTCGGGCACGACAGATTCCCTCGTCAGGGGCGATTTTGCTTTGGCGTGTTGACAAAGCTTGTGGTCGCAGGCCCTGACGGGTTGGTTCGCGGGCTGTGGCCTAGCCTCCGCGGTGGCTTATTCAGGTGTGTGGCGTGGCGGGTTCAAGTCCCTGGCTGGTGGGCCTTCCGTCTGCTGTGGCTGGGTTTATGCGGTCCTCATTCCGGTTCTGTCGGGCTGGTCGTGGGTGGCCAGCACCTATTCATGGTTCGGAATTGTGATTGCTACATGACCTCGCGGACTTTTCCTTCAGGAGCTTCGTGCGTGGGTCCGCGAGGGTTACCAGGAGCGCTGCCGGGGCGTTTGGCGTACCAAAGAGGGTGTTGACAGTGTCAACACTTACATCTGCTTTATGGCGTTGCCGGGGCTGTCGCTTGATCGACGCCGCTGCGACGACAGCCAAGCCCCAAGATTCATCACTTTGAGGAGATGCCGGACGGACTATTGGCGTCCCGACAGACGTCCGGGAGTTTAGTTATCTTGCACTGCAGGGGCCGCGCAGGTCGGATAGGGCTCAGCGCTGTTTCTCCGATTTCCAGTAGAAACGGGATGAAGCAAGGCTCTGATGCGCGAGGGCTTCGAACTGCGTCAGGTTGGGGTGTAGGCCAGCCGTACGGTGGCCTGATTGTGGGCTCCCGTTTCCGGACCCGTACAGTACAAGCACTAGCCCGAACCTTCCGTAAGGTAGCAATGGTTATCGGTCTTTCCTGGCCCCGCTACTCCTCAAGAAGCTGCCGTCGCAGCCTGGTGCGTCGTTGCCGGGGTCTGCCTCGATCACGATGACGCTCCATAGCTGATGTGTCATGGCAGCACAGAATCCTCGCGCCCGCCCCCGGGTCTCTACCGGGGAGGGTTGACGCCGGCCACGTGCCAGCCGTGTTCACTTATGGCGGCTCTGCCAAGTCTGCCGCCGGCTCTCCAACGTAGGGCAGGCGTCCATGCCGGGAGACGAGGCGGTATGCAGCGGTAAGTTCACAGGAACCAGTGACTTGCCCCGGCGTTGTGCGGTGGCAGGATTGCTTGGACGGATCTGTCTTAGCTCTCCAACGCAGGAACAAAGTACGCCACGTCCAGAAGGACGTGGCTCGTAGTCGTCAAAGACAAGCAGACTGGTGGCACGCCCTTCATTGCCCAGCGACGATCCCTCCTGGAGGCGAATACGCCCAACATTGATATGCGGGGGTGCCAGTAGGCCAGGGGTTGGATCTTGGGCCAGCCCGCCTGCTCCCGTCCTTTTGCGAGGGGACCGCCCCAAAACTATGGAAGGGCGCTGCAGGTACGCGTACTCAGGCGACACTTTTTGAGGTGAGATTTTCCAGCATGCTGCCGGCGTGAAGTGCTTTTAGGTTCCTCCCGATCAACGCTGCCGCTCCTTGTGGCCTGTTTCCCGAAACGTGCGGTGTGATGATGAGGTTTTCTGTTCTCCACAGTGGTGAAGTGGACGGCAGTGGTTCGCTTTGGGCGACGTCGATGGCCGCAACCCTCAGGTGGTTCTTTTCGATGGCGGATATAAGATCTGCTTCGTCGACCGTTGAACCACGTCCTGTGTTGATGAAAACGGAGCCTGGCGGCATGGCGGCGAACACACTGTTGTTGAACAGCTTGTCGGTTCGCGCGGTAGCGGGCACAAGGGAAATGAGCACGTTTGTACTTGCCAGCATTTCTCGGGCAGTATCTTCTGTCACCACGGGATAGCCTGCGCGGTTACCCGCCGTGCTTGCCACACCCGTGACCTTTGCGCCCAAGGATGTGAGCAGGGGAGCCAGCTTCGCGGCAATGGAGCCAAATCCCCAGACGAGGACGCGTGCGCCATTGAGTGTGTAGTCGCCGGCGCTGTCCGGGCTCGCCTGGTCATGTAGGTATTCGTTGTCCCACGTCCTGGACTGCTGTGCGAGGTAGAGCCGGTCGAGTCTCCGGACGCAGGCAAGCAAGAGCGCAAGGGTATGCTCGGCCACCGGCCCGTCGTGAAGCGAGCGGCCCGAACATACCTGTACCGATTCAGGAAAACCAGCGGCGGTAACGGCGTCCGTCCCCGAGGCGAGGGCCTGCACGAGGCGCAGGCGCGTCAGGTGTTGGGCTGCGGCGGCCAGTTGTGCCGGAGGGTTCTGCCACGCAACCAGAACTTCGGCATCCCTGTGTTCTTCCGGTATTGGGGCATGTACGTCATAGACGATGAAGTCGTCCCCCGCCCCACCTGTGAACGACTCTGAACTGACTGTTGACGGAAGTAGAACCTTCATCACATCTCACTTTTCCTCTTCGTCCTAGAACCATCTGCCCTAGAAGTCTTACCTCTTGCATAGTACTCCTCAGACGTTTAGAGTGTGAGTATGAACACGTCAGATGAGTCCAGTCGACAGCGCCGCTATTTGAATGTTGCCCAGGATCTGTTGATGGCCATTACCAGCGGCGAGTACGCGGCCGGGGAACGGTTACCGGCCCATACCGACATTGCTGCCCAATACCAGGTTTCTCGGCCGACGGCGCGGGAAGCGTTTCTGGCCTTGGAGCTTGTGGGGGCAATTGAAGTTCGCCACGGCGACGGAACTTTCGTGCGGCGGGCCGCTAGAGTAGGCGGGGCGGACGGCTCCCCCCTCGATGTCCCTCCGCGGGAGCTGATTGAGACGCGCCTGTCGATTGAGCCCGTGGCCGCCAGCCTCGCCGCGACCCGGATTACACCTGAGCGGATATCCACGTTGGAGCGGTATCTGGATCGCCAGGCCGAACTGGTGGAGGACTCCACTGGGGTTGCCGAGTTTGTTGCCTTGGGGCTGCAGTTCCACTCGGATCTGGCGCCGGGGTGCGGAAATTCAATCCTTTCCGGGATTATCGAGCAGCTGGTGAACGTCGAATCGCATCCACTGTGGGTTCTCGTCAACCAGCAAGGATTGCCGGACCCGGCTTCTCGGCAAATACAAGTCGACGAGCACCGTGCCGTCCTCAAAGCAGTCCGCGGCGGCGATCCTGTATCCGCAGCCGAGGCCATGCGGAATCATCTTGGGCACCTTGACCGTGCCATTTTCATGAACGGAGCTGGCACTGGTGCCTGACCAAACCATCCTTACGCCCTTCGACCTTGTTGTTACAGACGGCCTTATAGTCAACGCCTCCGGATCCACCGAGGGCACCGTCCTCATTAGAGACGGCCGCATCGCAGGGATCCTGGACCCCGATGCGCCGTTGCCGCCTCACAAGCGACAGATCGACGCGACAGGTCAGCTGGTTCTGCCCGGCGGCGTCGATCCGCACTGTCACGTCGGGCAGGTGCTCGGTGAATTCTCCATGCTGGACTCTCACGCTCAGGCAAGCATTGCCGCTCTGTGGGGCGGCACTACCACCATCATTGACTTCGCCATCCCGGAACCAGGCCAAAACCCGCTGCAGGCTGTTTACGAGAAGCGCAAGGCAGCACAGGATACCCGGACAGATTTGGCCCTGCATGGTGGTGTTGTTGCTTGGGACAACACCACGCGGGATCAACTCCTGTCATTGGCTGAACTCGGTGTCCTGACGGTCAAGATGTTCACCACTTACCGTGACGGGGTGATGGCCGGATTCGACACCATCGAAAAAGTTATGGAGGTTCTTGCCGATCTCGGTGGCGTGGCAATCATTCACGCCGAGGAGAATCATCTGGTCGAGGAGGCGCAAAACTACGAGCGGGAGAATGGGCGGGGCGACTCCCGGCACCACGCCCTAACGCGCCCCGAAGCAGCTGAAGCTGCTGCCGTCACCCGGGCCTTGGGGCTTGCGGCAAGCACTGGAGCGGCGGTCTACTTTGTGCACCAGACGACGCCGGATGTTGTGGATTTGGTTGCGGATGCCAGGTCCAGGGGCGTCCGCGCCTACTCGGAAACCTGCCCGCACTACATCACCTTGGATGACAGCGTCTACGAAAGCGGGAGACCGGAACTTTTCGTTTGCTGCCCGCCAATCCGCTCCGCTACCGCGATGACTGGACTGAGGGACCGGACGATCAGGGGCATGGTCCACACCCTGGGATCTGATCACTGCTGCTACTCGAGTTCACAGAAGGAAAAATACTCCCATGACGTGACCTCAATGCCCAACGGCCTCCCTGGTGTCGAAAACCGCATGACGGTGTCCTTTGACACGCTCGTCGTGCGCGGTGGTATGAGTGTTGAAAACTTCGTGGCGATGTCTTCAACAAACCCTGCGGTACTCAACGGCCTCAGGTCCAAGGGCTGGATAGGCCCTGGCGCGGATGCCGACGTGGTCATTCTCGACCCCACAATGACCAAGGTCATTAGCGCCAAGACGCACCACATGAACTCTGACTATTCGCCGTACGAGGGCACAGAGTTTACGGGCTGGCCCACAACAGTGATCAGCGCAGGACGCGTCGTTATTGACGATGATGGGTTTCACGATCCGGGGCCGATTGGACGCCAACTCTTCTCGAAAGCCCAGCTCGACGCCGTCCCGCTTCTGGCTGCACCAGCGGTCGGCGGAACACAAACCATGATCACCCGATTCAACAAAGAGGAGCTCCTGGCATGACCCGGAAAGTGATTCTTGATGTCGACACAGGAACCGATGACGCGATCGCGATCATGTTGGCGGCCCAGTCCCGGTCGCTGGATCTGATCGCCTGCACCACCGTATGGGGTAACCACGACGTTGACACCACGACAGAGAACACACTGCGGACTCTTGACCTGATCGGCCGCCAGGACATTCCGGTGTTCCGGGGACTCGGGAGGCCCTACGCACCCATCCCGTTCCTCTTCGAAGATCACGTTGACAGCGAGCGGGAAGTCATTCATCCCCATGATTTCCCGGCGCCGTCCACCCTTCGACAGGCATCCCAGCAGCCGGCAGTGGAATGGCTGGTCGAAACTCTCCGGGCAACCACGGAGCAGATCACCTTGGTGCCAGTGGCACCACTGACGAACATCGCAGCAGCCATCACTCTGGACCCCACGATCATCGAGGCGATCGATGAGGTTGTCATCATGGGCGGGGCCCATGCCCTGGGTAACGTCACGGCTTCAGCCGAAGCAAACATCTGGCATGATCCGGTCGCGGCAGACGTCGTCCTGCAGGCAGGTCTCGAACGTGTCGTGCTGGTGCCCCTGGATGCAACCCATAAAGCCAACATGTCCTTGCGCCATACCGCGGCCCTGCGGGCCATCGGCACTCCGGCCGCGGGTGTGGCTGCAGACATTGTCGAGCAGCGAATCCGTGGCTATAACGAAACCCAGCCTCAGGACGAACCGGACTCAGCTCCCGTGCATGATGCTCTTTGCATCGCGTACCTCTTAGACCCGGCGGTAGTCGACCTGGCGCCGTACCACGTCGCCGTCGACACGGTCAGCCCACTGGCTTTCGGCAAAACATTTGTCGATGTAGCCTCACGCACGCGCAAGAAACCCAATGCTTTTGTGGCTCTGGGCGCGGACGCGGACCTGTTCAACAAGCTTCTTTTCGAGGCATTGAACGAAGGGAGATAAGCAGCTAGTCCCCACGCGGAGGGTGAATGCCTAGGAAACGAACACCCTCCCACGCCAGAAACAAGGAGTTACTTTGTACACCAACTTTACATCACGACGGCGGACAAGCCGTTTGATCCTTACAACACTTGCGATTGGGGCCCTGGCCTCATCCGTGGTTGCCTGCTCACCCAGTTCCCCGGCCACCAGCGCCAACTGCCCCGACGGGTCAGCCAAACTCAAGGTTCTACGGTCCACCACAAACGTGCCAACCGACTCTCAGATGGCCGACTACACGACCAAGACCAACGGGTGCGTCACCTTCGACGTCACCGATGTGCCGTTCGGCCAGTATGCCGACAAGGTGAGTGTCCTCAGCTCCTCGGCCAACGCGCCAGACATTTACGGCTATGACATGCCGGAGACCGCGAACTATGCGTCCAAGGGCGTGCTGCTTCCCCTCGACAAGTATCTGCCTGAGGGGTGGAAGGATGATGTCCTGCCGGCAACCCTCACAGAGGGCAGCTACGAGGGCAAGGTCTACACCATGGGCGTGCAGCAGGACGCCTTAGGCCTGTACTACAACAAGACCCTGACTGACCAGGCCGGCATCACCGTCCCCACGACCCTGGATAAGGCCTGGACCTGGGAACAGGCCCGCGATGCCATGCTCAAATGCCAACAGGGAACACCTGGCAACCCAACGGTTTACGGGCTCGCCCCGACGCAGTTGGGTTCGGGCACACCCGGGCCGGTTTACAGCGACCTGTTGTATCTTCGCAGCGCCGGTGACCCTAAAGCGCCCAGTGATTCGTCAGCGTACAAGACCTTCTACGCCATCTCTCCTGATGGTAAAGAGGTGGACGGCTGGCTGAACACGCCCGAAGCTGTTAAAGCGGCCGGCTTCTATCAGTCCCTGTACAACGGTGATAAGGCGGTCACTTCCAAGACCGGGCGGCCCAATGCATTCCTGGACGGCAAAGCCTGTTTTGACATGTTCCACGCGGGGCAGGTCCAGCCCTTGAAGGACGCGAAGGTGTCCTTCGACTGGGGTGTGGCACCGCTGCCCTACATCAAGACCCCGATCGTTCATACGGGTGCGATCACTGTTGCGGCGTCCGCGAAATCGAAGCAGGCAGATGCGGCCGCGAAGTTTGTGGTTGCCGTGAGCACGGGTTCGGCAGCCAAGGAATATAACCAGAAAAACGGCCGTCTCCCCACGCTGAACAGCGTCTATAAAGACCTGCCGGAATTCCAGGAGCCCCCGCAGAGTCTGTTCTACAACGAGCTGGAGAAGTGGGGCCAGCCGCGGCCGCCCACTACGCACTTCTCCCAGTACAGCCAGATCGTTGAGAACGCGCTGAAAAACATCGCCTATGGCGGCGATCCCGAGGGCGAGCTGGACCAGGCTGTGTCCAAGCTGACGCCGCTGATGTCCCGATAAGGAGAGCATCCATGTTATCCACGACGACGAGGCCCGTTCGTGGAACTGGAAGGAAGCGGTCGCGGCGGGAATTACTCGTCGCGGCCGGCTTCCTGGCCCCGTTCCTCATCATCCTCGCAATATTTCAATACGCCCCTGTTGCACTCCTGATCAAAAACAGCCTTTTCAGTTACACACTTATCAACCCGGACCTGCAGACGTTCGTGGGGCTGGAGAACTTCGCCCGGATCTTCAGCGATCCAGCCGCCCTTCAAACTATAGGGGTCACGCTGATCTTTGCGGTCGGAATGGTTGTCCTGATCATTCCGCTGGGCTTCCTCTTGGCCACTTATCTCAATCAGCCCCTTCCAGGCAGGGGAATTCTTCGGACAGCGGTGTTCCTCCCGGTTATCACCTCATCCGTTGTTGTCGCTACCCTGTGGAATTTCCTGCTGGCCAATGAAGGACTCGTCAACGCCGTCCTGAATTCTCTGGGGCTTGGTACCGCCTCGTTCCTAACCGACCGGGCTTTGGCTTTGCCGTCGATCATCATCATGAGTGTTTGGCAGCAAGTTGGGATGGCCGCCATCCTCTACCTCGGCGGTTTGCAGTCCATTCCCGGGGACGTCATGGAGGCATCGGTCCTCGACGGCGCTGGGGGGCTGAAGCGGACGTTTTTGATCGTGATCCCGCTGCTGTCCAGGACGACGGTCATGGTCGTGGTCATCATGACTGTCTTTGCGCTTCAGTCGTTCACGCCGGCCTACGTCATGACTCAAGGCGCCCCGGGAGGCACCACCAACCTGCTCGTTTACGAAATCTACAAACAGGCCTTCACGCTGCAGGACCCGGGCTTCGCTTCAGCACTGTCGGTTCTGCTGTTGGTCGGAGCCATCACCATCAGCCTCATCCAAATGAGACTTCTCCGAACCCGATGGGACTACTGAGATGACACAGCTGACATCACAACGCGTGTCGGACGACGCCGGAGCCGGGGACGGCACGCGCGGAAACGACGATAGGACCGGCCGGAGTCGCGTGCCCGTCCGGCTATGGCAGCGGATCTGGACAACGGTCGTCGTCATAGCAATTCTGATGGCTTTCGTCCTGCCCTATGAATGGATGTTCGTCTCAGGCCTAAAGAGCCAATCGAGCATCTTCGCGGACATCAGTCCGCTTAGTTGGAAGACGTTTGTCCCACTCGCCGTGACCTTTGAGAACCTCCAAGAATTGTTCGTTGACCGGGGCGTAGGCCGCGCCCTGCTGAACTCGTTCCTGGTCGCAGCATTCCAGGTGGTGGCCTCACTCATACTGTGTACCTTGGCGGCCTACGCGCTGACCAGAATCGCCTTCAAGGGCCGTAACGCGGTGTTCGCAGTCATACTTGCCACGTTCATGCTTCCGGCCGAAGCACTCGTCGTCCCGCTGTACCAGCTGATCTCCGCCATGAGCCTGCAGGACACCCTTCTCGCCGTCGGCGTTCCCTGGATCGCCAGCGCGTTCGGGTTGTTCCTGCTCCGTCAGTCCTTCGAAGCGGTTCCCCTGGAACTCGACGAGGCAGCCAAACTCGATGGCGCCGGGCACTTCCGGATCTTCTGGTCAGTCATTCTCCCTGTAGTCAGGGTGGACCTGGTCACGTTTGTGCTGATGATTTTCCTGTTCTCGTGGAACGGATTCCTTTGGCCCCTCGTGGCCATCCAGAGCACAGAGAACACGCTCGTGCAGGTCGCCGTCGCCCAGTCCGTGTCTCCCGGGGCACTGCCAAACTGGGGCCTGACGTTCGCGGGAGCCTCCGTGGCCACCATCCCCCTGCTAATTCTGTTCATCTTCCTTCAACGACTCTTCATCCCCGGGCTCGCCCGGACCGGATTGAAGTAAGCCCGATACAAATACCTTCCAGGAGCTAAAAAATGACCAAGAAAATCATCCTCGACGTTGACCCCGGGCACGACGACGCCATCGCTATCCTCCTCGCACAGGGAAACCCTGACGTTGAACTGGCCGCCATCACCTCCGTGGCAGGCAACCAGGTCCTGGCAAAAACAACCTATAACGCACAACGAGTAGCCACACTGGTCGGCGCTACGAACATCCCGATCGCCGCCGGCGCCGAATTCCCCCTGGTGCGCGAACAGATCACCGACGGCGAAGTGATCGCCGGATCCGTCCATGGTGTCTCCGGGCTGGACGGCCCGGAGCTGCCGGAACCCGCGATGGAGCTCGATCCCCGCCACGCCGCACAACTCATCATTGACCTCGTCATGGCAGGGGAACAGGACGAGTACACCCTCGTTCCCACCGGCCCACTGACCAACATCGCCCTGGCCATGCGGCTGGAACCAAAAATCATTGCCCGTGTAAAGGAAGTCGTCCTCATGGGCGGGGCGTACACCCAGGGAAACGCCACGCCCGCGGCCGAGTTCAACATCCTGGCGGACCCCGAAGCTGCCGCAGCCGTTTTCGCCGCAGAGTGGCAGGTAACAATGGTCGGCCTGGACCTGACTCACCAGGCAGTCGCCACCCCTGAGGTGAAGGAACGGATTCGCGCGATCGGAACACCCATTTCCCAAGTAGTGGTCGAATGGCTCGACTTCTTCGGCGCAAACTACGACTCCGTGTGGAAGATGCCCTACCCGCCAATCCACGATGCCTGTGCAGTCGCCCGCGTCATCAACCCCTCCGTTGTCGGCGTGAAAGAAGCCTTCATCGCTGTCGAAACACAGGGTAAATGGACCTACGGCGAAACCGTTACCGACTTTCTCGGAGCCTACGGCCTGCCCTTCAACAACCTCGCAGCCACCACTTTGGACTTCGACGCTTTCTGGGACCTCATCATCGACGCCATCAAGCAAGTCAGCTAGCTGACACACCCCGTCCGTCCCGGCCTGCGCCTCGGCAGGCCGGGACGGCACCCCTTGCTCGCCAAAAGAAAGGCTTAACCCCATGCGCCTCGCAGGCCGCACAGCAATCGTCACCGGAAGCTCCTCCGGAATCGGGCGGGCCATCGCACTCCGCTTCGCCCGCGAGGGGGCGAATGTCGTGGTCAGCGACATCCGGGAAGACCCCATCTGGAGCGGTGACGACGAAAGACCCACAGCCGACCTGATCACGGCCGAAAACGGGACCGCGGTATTCCAGCAGACTGACGTCTCGGACGCCGCGGCCGTCGACAGACTCGTGAACCGCGCCGTTGACGAGTACGGACGTCTGGACATCGTGGTCAACAACGCCGGCCTGGTGTTCTCCTCCTCCGTACTCGACACAAGTGAAGAAGACTGGGACCGTCTCATGGACGTGAACCTCCGGGGGCAGTTTCTCAGCTGTAAACGCGGCATCCGTCAAATGATGGACCAGGAGCCCATCGGTGAAGTCCGCGGCCGGGTGATCAACGTCGCGTCCCAACATGGTCTCGTCGGTCCGCCTGATTTCTTCGCCTATGCAGTCAGCAAAGGCGGAATGATCCAGATGACCCGGCAGCTCGCCGTCGACTATGCCAAACATGGAATCATCGTCAACGGCATCGCCCCGGGCCGAATCATCACCGGCACCCATCCCGGCGAGGTCGATATGACCGACCCTGTCCTCGAGTACTCACGGTCCCGCACGCCCTTCCCAAGGCTGGGCCGGGCCGAAGACGTGGCAGGCGCAGCCCTGTTCCTGGCATCAGATGACTGCAGCTACATCTCGGGACATAACCTCTTGGTTGACGGCGGATGGATGGCGTACTGATGACAACGCCTACAGGACCCCCTCGTGACCTGGTCGGCTACGGGGCGCACATCCCGAAAGTCACCTGGCCGGACAATGCCAACATCGCAGTCAACATTGTCGTGAACTACGAGGAAGGCTCCGAGTACTCCTACGCTGCAGGAGACTGCGAGAACGACGTGCTGGGCGACTCCGGCTACCGGTTTCCGGCGCACGTTCGCGACCTGGCACAGGAATCGATGTACGAGTACGGGAGCAGGGCCGGCATCTGGCGGCTCCTGAGGCTCTTCGATGAGCTTCACGTGCCTGCAACCTTCTTCGGCTGCGCGGTGGCCTTTGAGAAAAATCCCGCCGTCGCCGCCTGCGCCAGCCGGGCCGGACATGACCTCGTCTCACACGGCTGGAGATGGGAAGAACATTGGCGCCTGAGCCGGGATGAGGAACGCGAACACATCCGCCTGGCCGTGGAATCCTTCGAAAAGACATGGGGCAGCCGGCCCACCGGCTGGTACTGCCGGTACGGACCCTCCGTGAACACCCGTGAGCTCGTCGTCGAGGAAGGAGGCTTCGCCTTTGACTGCGACGCCTACAACGACGACCTTCCGTACTTCACCACGGTCAACGGCAAGGAGCACCTCGTCGTACCGTATTCCCAGACCTACAACGACTCCCAGGGGTCCAAAAATCCCTCGGAGTTCCTGGACTACATCAAACGTGCCTTCGACGAACTGTGGCTCGAAGGCGAACGTGGCTTCCCCAAGATGATGTCCATCGGGCTGCACCCAAGGCTCGTTGGCCAGGCCGCCCGCACGTCGGCTTTGCGTGAGTTCATCACCTACGCCCAGCACAAGGGCGGCGTCTGGTTCGCCCGGCGAAACGACATCGCAGACTGGTGGTCCACACACCACCACGACTTCCCGCTCGTCGACAGTTTGCGCGCGTCTTGCTGACCGGCGAACAGGTTCCGTACCAGGCGCGCTGGCAGGCGGTGTGGGAAACGCTCGAAAGCGAGGGGCTGGACGCATTGGTCGTCCATGGGCGAGGACAGGTTGCTCATTACGGCAACATCGCACACCTCATCGGGCACATTCCCAGTAACAAGGGATTGTTCGTTGTGATTGCCCGGGGAGGTGTGCCGGAGGTGATCGCATCCTCGGCCCAGGCTGCCCGTTACGTCCTGATGGACCACTTACTTGCACCTGGAGTTATCGTCCGCACCCCGGGCAAAGGCCCCGAGGCAACGCTGTATAAGGAAATTGCCGCAGCCACAGGTCCCGGGACTGTTGGATTGGCCGCCTCCGATGAGAATGGTCTGCTCCATAAAGACCACGACGGCATCCTTGCGGACCTGGGGCCCGGGACCCAGGTCATCGACGCCTTCGGCATTCTGGAATCACTGCGCCGGCAACCGGAGACGACTAAGACAGAGCAGCTTCGCCGTTCCATGGCCAGGGCCGAGGGCGCAATGGAAGCTGCAGCACACCGGCTGCGGAGCGACGGCACCGAAGCAGACGTCGCCGGTGCCATCGCGCACTATCTGCGTTCCCACGGCTCGCTCTTTGACATCATCCATGTCGCCGCGAACGACTTCCATGGCCAGCACCCCGCCGACAGGCCAATCTTGGACGGGGACCTGGTCACCGTTTTCATCGAAACCGCCGCGGCCGATGGGCATTGGGTCGAACTCGGTGCATTGTTCGCCCTGGGCGACGTGAGCACCCAGCGCCTCATGCTCGCCGACCAGACCGTGAAAGCTCTTGACGGTGCCGCCAGCTACCTCCGTGGCGGACACCAGGCCAGCGCCGTCGCGGGATTCCTGGCCAGGCAAGGGCGTCACACCATCGGATTCGGACACTGCATTGGTCTGGATGAGATACCCCTACCCATCACCAACGGGTCCGCGTGGACACTGCTCGACGGCGAGGCCATCGCCTTGCACCCGAGCCTTGTGTGTGAGGGCGGGCAGGAGTCAGCGGGGGTCGCCAACACCTACGTCGTCAGTGAAACCGGCGGTGTCCCCTTGTCCCATTACCCCACAACACTGCGGCGGATCAGCCGCTCACACCAGTAACCACCCAAGAAGGAACCATGACAAATTTCAAGACCGCGGTCATCACAGGTGCCGCGAGCGGCATCGGCCGAGCCACCGCAGTGGCTTTTGCGAAGGCAGGAATCCGATCCGTCATCGGCTCGTTTCCCGGCGATCCCCATGACCCCTACGAGACCCTCAACCTAGTTAAAGAAGCCGGGGGAGAAGGCGTCGTCCACGAACTCGACGTACGCAGCGCCGACGAGGTGGATAGCTTCGCCCAGCGCGCGGTCGACGAATGGGGGCGCCTTGACATAGCAGTCGCCAACGCAGGAATCGTCCGGTTGCACCCGCTTCACGAACTCACCGACGAGGCCTGGAACGACCTGATGTCGGTCGACCTGGGTGGGGTCATGCGCCTCTTCCGCAGCGCCGCCTCCCGCATGGACCACGGCGGCGCCCTGGTGGGCATTTCTTCCATCTCCGGAGGCGTCTACGGGTGGGCCGACCACGCCCACTACACGGCGGCCAAAGCAGGAGTTTTGGGCCTCTGCAAGGCCCTCGCGGTAGAGCTGGCCCCCCGTGGAATTCGGGTCAACTCGGTCATTCCAGGGGTAATCGACACGGCGCAGACCCAGGACAGCACAAATTCATTCGGCCGCGAAGGCCTTGAAACAGCAGGAACGAAGATCCCGATCGGCCGAGTAGGACGCCCGGAAGAGATAGCACACGCCGTGAGGTTCTTCAGCAGCGAAGAAGCCAGCTACGTCACGGGGCAGCAACTGATTGTTGACGGCGGGCTGACTGTCTTCATGCCGGTTTCCTGATTGGTCCATCGAAGTTCTTAGACAGAAAGGCGAATGACAGATGCCCGAGGTGAAAGTACTGGTCGTGGGGTCGATGAATGCCGACCTCACGACCACAGTCGGGGGATTCCCTTCCCCCGGCGAAACCGTTCTGGGGACCGATTTAAGGACAGAACCCGGCGGCAAATCCTCTAATCAGGCAACAGCGGCGGCGCTCCTCGGAGCGGACGTAAGTCTGGTGGGTGTCGTGGGTGCAGACGAACTGGGTGACCGCCTCATTATTGAGGCCGCAGCAAAAGGCGTCGACATTTCCCGGGTACGACGCAGCCCTGACAAAAGCACCGGCGCAGCGCTGATCGCAGTAAACCAGGACGGCGAAAACACGATCATCGTGTCCCCTGGCGCCAACGCGACCCTCACATCTGCTGACGTCCCTGACATGGACCTCGAAGGCGCCCCGATTGTTGTGATGGCACTCGAAGTGCCCCTTCCAACAGTGATTTCCGTCGCCGAACGAGCCGCGTCCGCCGGCGCACCATTCCTGCTCAACGCATCTCCCATGCAGGCACTTCCCGCACAGCTTCTTGCCAACGTTGAGGTGCTGATCGTCAATGAAGGCGAGATGCTCGCGCTCCTGGGGGAGCAGGACCTGAGTCAAGGGTGGGACTACTACGCAAGTCGAATCCTGGACCTCGGGCCCACATACGCAATAGTGACCAGAGGCAAGACGGGGGCGGTGGTCTTTGAACCGGGGGACCAGGCAGCCTTCGTAACCTGCATCGACGCCGTTCAGGTTAAGGCAGTTGATACCACAGGATGTGGAGACGCCTTTATGGGCGCCGTCGCTGCTGAACTGGCGGCTGGTTGCACCTTGGTTGAGGCGGCCATGACAGGGGCCCTGGCGGGAGCATGGGCTGCCCAGCACCGGGGCGCTCAGGCCTCTTATGGGAGGCGAACTGATTTCCAGACCCTACTTTCGGCAGCGAGTCCACAACCGTGAGCCCGCATACGGCTTCACGGCCGGCGCGGATTCTCATCGCCCCCGATTCCTTCAAAGGTTCAGCGACCGCGGAGGCTGTGGCCAGCAATCTTGCCCTCGGCTGGTCCTCCGTCCGTGGACAGGACAACGTCCAGTTGGCGCCCATGGCCGACGGCGGTGAAGGCACCATCGATGCGCTGAAATCGGTATTCCCGACAGCTGACCGCCGGCCGATCCGCGTTATAGGCCCCGGCGGCAAGACTGTTGAAGCCGAATGGCTTTACCTGCCGCCGGCATTCGGGGCCCGGGGAAGTACAGGGGTCGTGGAGCTGGCGTCGACCAGCGGCATAACCCTGCTGGAGAGCCTAAGTCCCCTCGATGCCCAAAGCACCGGGTTCGGGCAGGCAATCGTTGCGGCCCTGGAGGCGGGAGTCTCAAGGCTTATCCTGGCTATCGGTGGAAGTGCGGCCACAGATGGCGGTGC
Organism: Pseudarthrobacter sp. GA104; assembly: GCF_009741265.1. Lineage (GTDB taxonomy): Bacteria > Actinomycetota > Actinomycetes > Actinomycetales > Micrococcaceae > Arthrobacter. Next base: position 150,436 of record NZ_WOWL01000001.1, on the reverse strand, counting down.
AGGGGTGCTGCAGGAACTGGGCTACCGAATCCTTGATGAAAATGACGAACCGATCCGTCCCGGGAACCGGGGATTGCCAGATGCCGTACGTGTTGATGCGTCCGCGGTTGTGACGTTGCCCGAGAACGGTGTGGTAGTCCTGACGGATGTGACTAATCCGCTCACCGGGCCGAACGGATCAGCGGCTGTCTTTGGACCTCAGAAAGGCGCTTCCGGGGAAGTCATTACCCGCATGGATGCCGCACTGGAGCATTTCGCGGCGCTATTCGATATCGATCCTCAAACGCCTGGCGCCGGGGCCGCCGGTGGGGCTGGCTTCAGTCTCATGGTGTGGGGCGCGGAAGTGAAGTCCGGGGCCGAAGAAATTGCCTCACTCCTTAACCTTCCCTCACGCATCGAACATGCCGATCTCGTGATCACCGGGGAAGGGCGGTTCGATCACCAGTCGCACCTCGGAAAGGTTGTGGGCAAATTGCGGCATACGGCCGCTGCGTTTGGTGTGCCGATCGCCCTGGTTGCCGGCGCCATCGCCTCGGAAACGGAAGGATTTTCGTGCGCCATGTCCCTATCGGATCTCGCAGGGGATACTGGCTCGGCCATGGCCGATCCGGAGACGTATCTCAGAATCGCTGGTGCCGAACTTGCCTCCAGCTTTGCAGCCAAGTCGTGACAGCTGCAATTCCGCGGGCCGGACGGGACGGGGACAACAAGCTAACTGCTAACGGCTGCGGTGCCGACAGCACCGAGACACTTAGCCTCCGCCGGCGGCTCTTGCATCTAAAGTGACCTTTTCGGGTTTCGGTGCTGGCCGTTCCTTTTTGGGACGTAACAGCCCTGCACAAGCGACGATGGACCAGATGGAATTAAAGCCACGGCGGACCAGGCGTGGGCTTGTGCTGTTGTGATCGCCAGGAGGAACGCGCCGACGGCGTTGAGTGCCTGATATTGGTAACCGTCGGATTCAATGCGTTTAGCGGTGAGGAGCCCGAAGGAAAGCAGCAACGCGATGGTCCCCGCCCAGCCAACTACGTTGGCGACAAGTTCAATCATTTTATTCGCCCCGGAAATCCCAGGATTACGTGACTGCCTGCACTTTCTCTGCGGCAATCCGACTCAGCCTGAGCAGTTTGGGCGGAACAGCCCGCCGCTGTCTGCATCATGTTGATTTTCATTGGATCTGCAGACTGGACAAGGACGTCAGCTGGGCCGCTGTTCGTGCCCGGTCTGCGTAGCTGGCCTGTGCGCCGTGTCCGGTTGCAGCAATGCTTGCTACGCAGCTGGCTAAACGGCAGGCCTCCAGGAGCGGAGTTCCGGAGGACATCGCCGCCAGGACTGTACCGAAGAAGGCGTCACCGCAGCCGGTGGTATCGATGGCGTCGGTGGGGACGGCAGGAATCACTGTGGTGCTGGTGCCTTCGATGACGAGGGAACCGCGGGATCCGAGAGTGATGACAGCCTGTTCAATGCCCAGTTGCGACAAGCCGGCGGCAATCATGTCCTGTTCGTTCCTGTCAAAGTCATGCAGCCCCGCGGCGAGGTTGGCGGGGAGCAGGTCGGCCAGTTCGTTCTCATTGACGATCAGCACATCGGTCAGGCGCAGGAGCTCGGCCGGGACACTGCGATACGGGGAGAGGTTCAAAAGAACGAGAGTGCCGCTGGCCGCGGCAAGTCGGGCGGCGGCCAGTGCTCCGCTTACCGGTGTCTCCAAGCACAGGCCGAGCACATTGGCTTGCCTTACGGCATCTGCATGGTAGTTGACCAGGATGTCGGTGACGTCGTTGTTGGCCCCGGGGGAAATAGCGATGGTGTTTTCTGCGCTGTCGTCAACGACAACCACTGCGGTGCCGGTTTCCTTGGACGACTGCACGCAGTCTGTCAGGACCACGCCGGCGTGGTGCATGGATGTCCATAGCAATTTACCGTAATGGTCCTTGCCAACAGCGCCAACGAACCTGACGGTGGCTCCCAGCAGTGATGCCTGCACCGCCTGGTTTGCGGACTTGCCTCCGGGAAGGACCCGAACCGGTGTGCCAATGACCGTCTGACCCGGACGGGGCAGGGTGTGTGTATGAAGGGTGAGATCAGCGTTGGCCGAGCCGACCACAGTGACTCGTCCATAAATATGTTCCAGTGCCCGGGCCAGATAAATTTCGGCGGGCAGAGAGGCCACTGGGGTCACGCTGGGCACGCTCCTTTGTGTGATAGTCGCTGGGAAGAGATGGGTGGGCGGCGGGGACACGAACAGTCCCCGCCGCCCGCACGGAGTTGGGATCCGCAGGCTAGCCGCGGTTGTCCTGCGGTTTCGAAATCAGGAAGCTGGCGGCGAAGGCCAGCAGGAGGATGGCTGCACCAGTACTGATGCCTCCGGTGTATCCGGCTTCAACTCCACCGTGTTCGTGAAGGGCAGTCTGAACGAGGGGCAGCACAACGAATGACAGCCCTGCCCCGAGGTTGAATGCACCTGCGTTAAGGCCCGGCAGGTAGCCGGGGTTATCCGAAGGTGAAAGGATCACGCACAGTCCGTTGAGCATGATGTTGGCCATGCCGGCGTAGGCGATTCCGACCAGGATCGATATCCCGGTCAGGAGCGGCAGATTGTCCGACTTGATCAGAGCCAGGGTCAGCATCACACCGACAACACTGCAGAACAGCCCGACCTGCAGGACGCGTTTGTACCCGAACTTGCCCGCGAGGTATCCGGAAACGGGTCCCATCGCCAGTCCTGCCAGCGCATAGGGCGTCAGCGTCACGAATGGAGCATGCGAGGCACTTAGACCCGCCCCTGACTCGGTATCCTGTGCGATGGCCGGGACGATCTGGTTCATCACAGCAAAGACGCCGGTCAACGTCAACAGCGTCGTGAGCAGCAGACCCAGGTAGCGCGGCTTCGAAGGTACTTGATCGTCATCAGGGGATGGGTAACTCTGGACTCGGTCTTCCAGAAGGCGACAAAAGCGGTCACGGCCATCACTGCCAGAAACCCAATCAGTCCCCAATTGATGCGCTTCAAGGAAGCCAGTTCGTTGAAGACGAGGTAGAGGCTGCCGACCGTGACAACGAGCAGGATGGTGCCGATCCAGTCCATGGGCGGCGGATCCGCCACAGTGGATTCGTTCGCCATGAGCTGCAGCGCCAAGGCTGCAAAAACGGCAACAACGGCCATGGACCAGAAGATGGAGGCGAACCCGAAATTTTCTGAGAGCCACCCGCCCGCGATGGCGTCGACGCCGGCGATTCCGCCGTTGACGGAGGTGATGATGCCGAGCAGCAGTGCGTACTTCCTGGGATCGGTTACGTGTGTGCGCAAAAGGATCAGGCACATGACCACGACGGGGCCTGCGACGCCTTGAATGATGCGGCCGGTGAACAACCATGTGACGTTGGGCGCCATGGCACTTACCACGCAGCCGATTCCGGTGATGAGGAGCATGAGGCTGAGCACTCGACGGCGGCCGCGAAGGTCAGCTAACCGGGGCAGGAACAGGGAGAAGACTGCTGCAGAGGCGAAAAATGCGGTCTGGGTAAGGCCGATTTGCGCCGTTGTTGCATGCAGCTGCGTTTCCATTCCTTTCAAGGCCGGTGAAAGCATCGAGGCGTTGAGCTGAAAGGCAAAGCAGGGAGACAGCAAGGCAAACATCAGCGCCGCTGTGCTCTTGCGCTTCAGGACAACAATTTGGCCCGCAACCAGCACTTCGTGGGGACCGAGCCGGGTTTCTGCTCGTTCCAGAGTATCCTCGACGCCCTTAGCCATCTGAGTTGTCCTTGCCAAGTCGCGCGATAGCGTCGATGACGAGGTCCCAGAACCGATCGGCGTCGAGGGTCATGGCCGCCTGGGTGTGGCAGTCGGCGGGGATGTGTGCCGGGCGCAGCTCCGTTACGGTCATGCCGAGCGTGTAATCGCCGCTGGTCTCGACGACGATAGGTGCACGGACCGTTCCAACAATGGACGGATCGATAACGCGGGCCACGGCCACCGGGTCGTGGACCGGGGGGAAATCGAAGCCCTGGGCGTCGTGGTAGGCCTGGCGGAAGAAGCCGAACAGTCCGAGAACGAACTCTGACAGGGGAGTGTCAAGGGCCTTGATGCGCTCGGCTACTTCGTCGGTGGCAAGGGCTTGATGGGTGACGTCCAGTCCGCACATCGTGACCTCCCATGGAGCGTCGAACACGATTGCCGCAGCTTCAGGGTCGATCTTGATGTTGAATTCGGCAACTGCAGACCAGTTCCCAACGTGAACGCCGCCGCCCATCAGAACTACTTCTTTGACGCGTTCGATGATCTGCGGTTCCTTCCGCATGGCCATCGCAATGTTCGTCAGGGGTCCGGTGGGGACGAGGATGATGGTCTTCGGTTCGGCTTCCATGATGGTGTCGATGATGAGGTCAACAGCGTGACGAGGGTCGAGCTCCATCGCAGGTTCAGGCAGCACTACACCGTCCAGGCCCGACTCGCCGTGGACGTCGGCGTCTTCGCCTTCGCGCATCAGGGGGCGCGCGCAGCCGGCAGCGATCGGTACACCGGTGATTCCCGCGATCGTCAGTACGCCCAAGGCGTTCTTGGTCGTCTTCTCGAGCACGGCGTTGCCGCCCACTGTCGTTACGGCCACAAGTTCCACGTCCGGGTTTCCGTGGGCGAGCATCAGTGCAATTGCGTCGTCGTGTCCGGGATCGCAGTCCAGGATGATCTTGGTCATTGTTTTCCTCTTTCTGTTTTTGTCATCAGCAGTGATGGGTGAGTGGGCAAGCATGGGGGCGCGCCGGAGCTGGGGGAGACATCAGTTGGGGGATGTGGAACGGCATGGGTGCGTTACCGGGCATTCCAAAGCATTGAAGCCCTTTAACCCGGACAGGTTCTTCTGTCTGGGATGAGTGGCGTGCCGCTTGTTTTCGGTCAATCCCTGGGGCGATCCGGGCCGTGGCACCGGTTTGTAGCGGTGGATACGTGTCCGCAGGCTTCGGGTGAGTTAGACGGCCCGCAAGCTCGTGCTCTTGCGATAGGTGAAGGCCGCATTCGGCGCTACCTCCGGCGTCGTGTGCCGCGCCGCAGCCAGCCCCCTCAGCCACCAGGGGCTGTGCGGTGCTGCCGTCATTTTCTCTACCATCTGCTACCTCATTGTCTCATTGCGTAATCGATTACGCAAGCGCTTTATAAGCGTAAGGATGGCGGGGTATGCTGTCAAACGGGTCCCTGGGGAAGCCTGATCCAAGCCTCCGAAAAGTCCAGAGAAGGCCTCACCTCTCCGATGGACGCCCACGCTTTGTATCCTCCTTTCAGCCCGCCTGAAGGTCTGCGGCGGATCGGTGCTGGGGCCGGGGCCGGGGCCGGGGCCGACGAGATTGAACGCTTGGAAAGGAATCAAGGAAGCATGCCGGCCGTGACTTTGAATGATGTGGCTATTGCTGCTGGTGTTTCCGTCGGTACAGCCTCACGGGCTATGACCGGCCGCGGCCGCGTATCGCTGGAAACAATCCTGCATGTTAGGGCCGTGGCAAGCGGACTGGGCTATAAGCCGAACGTAATTGGTCAGGCCCTGCGTCGCGGCAGCTCGAACACAGTGGGAATGGTTGTACCGCATATCGAGAACCCGTTCTTCGCCGAGCTTATTCGCGCGGTGGAATCCGGCCTCCACGAGAAGGGGTACCAGCTTATTGTGGCCGACTCCCACGCCAGCACCGAAGCAGAAGAGCAGCGGCTGGGGCTTCTGCTGGCCCGACAAGTCGACGGAATCCTAGTTGTTCCTGCCTGCTATGGGCAGTCGGCCGCTGCCATTGCTGCCACGGCTGGAGAAGTTCCGCTCGTGCAGCTGGACCGCCGCGCAGGGGAGGATACTGCCGACTACGTTGGCGTCGATAACAGAGCCGGGATGACGCTCATCGCGGAGCACCTGGCAGCTCAGGGAGTCCGCACTGTCCAGTTCGTCGGAGGCGACGATGCGACGACCCCGGGGACGGAACGGGCCGAAGCTTTCCAGGAAACCGCTGGCGCGGTGGGACTGGATCTCGTCGGAAGTTACCGTCACCAGTTCACCTACGAAACAGGCACGCAGGCAATGAGCATTCAAGATCCAATCCCGGACGCCATCGTCTGCGGTGACGACCTGATTGCACTTGGTGCCTATGGACAACTTCGAAGAGAAGGCGTCGACGTCCCCCGCCAGACCAAGGTGACAGGCTTCGACGGGACTGTCCTTTCAACAATCGTGGAACCGTCATTGACGACGATCAAGCAGCCCTTGGAACAGATCTCAAGCGCGGCAATCGAGGCCCTTGTTCACCGCATCCATGGAGACATCCCGTCCATATTCGTCAATAAACAGTTCAAGCCACGTCTGCAGGTAGGCGGCACCACGGCACTCCTGCCCGGAAATTCAGCAGATCCCTGTGATGAATAATCGGCAATCAGACACATGCTCGTCGACAAAAAGAAGGTCAGCCCCATGAACCGTGCACTCGCGGCAGTGGTAGAAAGATTTGAGGAAGCACACGGGCGAGCTCCTGTCGTGTTGGTGGATATGGACGAGGTTTTATGTCGATGGGAAGAGCATTTCGTCGCCTCTCATAGACGGCTGTTTCCCCACCTTGCCATCCCCGAAGCTGGGAAACGGGAAAGCTTCGATCTATTTGCGGGTCTCACGCTCGAGGAGCAACACGCAACTGCCAGCGTCCTCGATGAACCGGGTTTCTTCGCAGGCATGCTGCCAGTTGAAGGCGCACTCGCTGCCATTCAGGAGATGCTCACCGCCGGTATCGACGTCGCACTATGTACAAGTCCCTGGCTGAGCAATCCAACGTGCGCCTCAGACACCTCGCTTGACGGAATATAGATCCGCGACGGGCAGGTCGCCAACCGCCCGATTTACGCTGCCATCGGCGTCACCCTCGATGGGGAGAAAGACATCCTCGGCCTGTGGGCCGGCACCGGCGGCGAGGGCGCGAAATTCTGGATGCGCGTGCTCACCGACCTCAAGAACCGCGGCGTGAAGGACACCTTCTTCCTGGTCTGCGACGGACTCAAAGGCTTGCCCGAAGTCGTCACCAACGTCTGGCCGCTGACCACGGTCCAGACCTGCATTATCCACCTGATCCGGAATACCTTCCGGCTGGCCTCGAAGAAGGACTGGGACGCGCTCAAACGCGATGTGAAGCCCCTCTACACCGCCGTGAACGCAGCGGCGGCCAGGGCGGCGTTTGAGGAGCTCACGGAGCGCTGGGGCAGGAAATACGGGGCGATCGTGCGGCTTTGGGAGAACGCGTGGGAGGAGTTCATCCCGTTCCTGGACTACGACGTGGAAATCCGGCGCGTGATCTGCTCGACCAACGCTATCGAATCCCTGAACGCCAGGTACCGGCGCGCCGTCAAGGCCCGGGGTCATTTCCCCACCGAGCAGGCTGCGCTAAAGTGCCTGTATCTGGTCACCCGATCCCTCGATCCGACCGGTGCCGGCAAGACCCGATGGGCCGTGCGTTGGAGCCAGCTTTGAACGCCTTCGCCATCACTTTCAGCGACCGATTCCCGGCAGCTGAAAGCTACTAAAAGAAACCGCCGGATACACCGTTAATGAGATAGTCCCTCGCGGTCATTTCCCGACCGAGCAGGCTGCGCTAAAATGCCTGTATCTGGTCACCAGATCCCTCGATCCGACCGGTGCCGGCAGGACCCGATGGACAATGCGCTGGAAGCCCGCTTTGAACGCCTTCGCTATCACTTTCAGCGACCGATTCCCCGCCGCTGAAAACTTCTAAAACAAACCGCCGGATACACCGTAAATGAGATAGTCCCGGGGGTGTGGACAATGTCCACACTTTTCGTTTCGTACTGGGCCAAACAGCCTTCGGACTGCTCCGAATTCCGCATGTTCTCGCGGGTTCCCCGTGTTTGCAAGGCCTGGAACGTAGTTCGAGTCCCACCTCGGGCACGACGTTTTCCCTCGTCAGAGGCGATTTTGCTTTGACGTGTGTACAAAGCTTGTGGTCGCGTCGCTCTGACGGCTGGTTCGCGGGCTGTGGCCTGGCTGCCGCGGTGGCCTATTCAGGTGTGTGGGGTGGCGGGTTCAAGGCCCTGGCTGGTGGGCCTTCCGCCCGCTGTGGCTGCGGTTATGCGGTACCTCGTCCTGGTTGTCTCGGGTTGGTCGTGGGTGGCCAACACCTGTTCATGGTCCAGGGCTGCTGGCACAACATGACGTGACCGACTTTGGTATGAAATTCTTCATCAGGGGCTTCTCAGAGACCTCATGGAGTCTCGGTGTGGATCGGTTTGTCCTACCAAAGGGGGTGTGGACAGTGTCCACACTTATGTCTGCTTTATACGGGGGCTGGGTTCGTAGGTGGTGCACCCGAGCGCTCCTGAGCTGCATGTGGCAACGAATCTCCTTGCTCCTGCAGACTTTGAGCCCCCGGCCGCAGCAGCTCGCGGTCGAGGAGCACACTTCAACTGACCGGAGCCGGGGACGTCGTGGTGACGGTTCACAATGGATGTATGAGGATAGAACTGCTGCACATCGACCAGTGCCCCAATACCGTTAGAGCTTTGGAACGTCTTGAGTCCGCCTTGGCTGTGCTGGGACGCAGTTACATTGCCGTGCGGCTGCGACAGCTGAGCACGGCCTCGGACATCCCGGACACGGGATTCGCGGGTTCCCCGACCATCACTGTCGATGGCTCCGACATTTTCCCGACCGGCGCACCAGCTGACGATCTGGCCTGCAGGTTATACGCCACTCCTGATGGGTTTGCGGGCTTGCCGACCCTCAACCAAATAGTCCAGGCCCTTGTAAACCGCGGATTCTGACACGAAGCCATGTGGCCGTAGGCGCCGGGCGCCTCGGAAACGGCGGCGGTCGCTAAGCACGGGATCACTGCCCGACTGCGGCACTTTGAGGACATTTTGAAGGAAGAGAAAGGTTTTAGGGAAGCAGCGCTAACGGCTACTCGGACACGGGCTGCGATCCTTGGATCTTCCAGCCTTCGGTACGCGTGTAAAGGGCGAGGGCCTGCCCTTCACCGGAGGTTGGACGTGGGCGTGCGGTGTGGCGCAGGGCGGCACGAGTGCAATCCAAACCCTGCAGGGCTGCCCGGGCCTTTGTGAGCGCGTCACAAAGATTTGTGCCTTCAACCGCGAAGCGGCCGACTCCCTGGTCGGTTGCGTATTCAAGGAAGTACCGCATGGGCGGAAGTTTGCCAGAGCGGGCAAGGTCCGGGCAGGACCGATGGGCCCGTCTGTGGAATGTTTCTCCGCGTTTCCCGCGGGGTGGTTTTGGGGCAGGCAGTTGCTGGGCGCCGGCAGGGGTAGGGCTTTGCGGGCAGGCGGCTGTAGGGGCGGGCAGCCCAAGGTTCGATCGGCCCTCGGAACCTCACTCGGTCGATAGTTCCTTTAGGGCGAGGGTTAGAAGTTCAACTTCCAGGCCCCTGAGGAGGGGAATGCCGTGGATGAATGCATCCAGTTCCATGACGTCGGCCGTCCCTCCCAGTGCCCAGTATTTAAGCCAGATTTGCGGAATGGTTGGGCCGCCTGATTCGATGAAGGCGCGGGCAGCCAGGCGAGGATCATCACTCATCGTGGCCTCCGGGTGCGGTGGGGCGTGCTGGTCCTCGGTTCGCCAGCCAGAACAGTTAATGTGCTCATTTTCTCATGCTGTTATCCCCGCCGTCAGCAAGCTTCTTCCGATAACGTCCGGGGTCACCGCAGCCTGAAGATGAAGATGAATTGCTGTTCAGGGCTTGACCGTGATGCTTGTGCAGGGACCCTGAGGTTGTGCATGTCCAGCACGGGTGGCCAACCAGACGTTGCTGTCCTTTAGTTGTCTGCGAGGTGTTCGAGTTGCGTGTATTCCTCGGCGGTGAGGGCGAGGATTGAGCCGTGGCTGGCTCCTTGCGGCATGGCGGCCGTTATCGGGGTCCAAGTGTTCGATGCGAGCGAGTCGCTGGTGAAGGCGGTGTATCGGCGGTGGCCGAATTCGTCGATAAAGAGGAACCATGAGCCGGGTCCTGGCCCCCGGACGATGATGGGGCCCTCGCCGTGCACGAGTTCGTTCTTGCCGATGCCGGTTGCGATGACGGTGTAGTGCTCGCTGTCCAGGGTGTCGGAGCGTTCGGCGGTTATGAATTTGGCGTCGGGTGATGACGAATCAGCGGAAAGTTCGTCCTTGCTGAATCGGTAGAAGAATCCGTGAGCTTCGACGACGGTGGCGTCGATGACTGACCATCCGCGATCGATCCAGACGCGTGCGGGGGTGAATGTCCTGAAGTCGGTGGTGTTGGCGCAGAGCATCCGGTGGTAGGGGACGCGGGTCGGATCATTCGTGGGGGAGTGGAGCGTGGAGGCCCAGTAGACCAGGTAAGTCCCGCTTGCCTTGTCGAAGATTGCTTCCGGGGCCCAGGCGTTGCCGGCATTTGGCGGGGCGACTTCTACGAGACGCGGGTGAGTCCATGACATTAGGTCGTCGCTTTCCCAGACCACGATTGAGCGGCTTCCTGTTCTGACTGAGTCCTCCCAGGCGGTTGCCGGGTCCCTCCTGGCGATACAGAGGTCGGTGGCCAGGAGGTAGTAGCTGGCGCTCTCGCCTGGCAGGCCGGCCGCACGGAGCACGAAGGGGTCCCTTGCGCCCTGCTCACCGACCGTGGAGTCGAGGATCGGGCTGCCGTCATTGAGGATCGTCCAGTTGAGGGGGCTGGAGCCGGTGCTCAGTGCGAAACGTACTTGTTCCCCGTCGGCCTCGGTAGCGGAGGTGAAGTAGGCGAAGAGGTAGCCGGCCGGGTGTTCGGTCATCCCTTGACGCTTCCGCTGACGAGTCCACTGACGATGTGCCGCTGCATGAAGATAAAGAACACCACCATTGGGATCAGGACGATGACGGTCAGGGTCATGAAGGACGGCCAGTCGGTGGTGAACTGCCCCACAGCGGAGTAGACCTGCAGGACCAGGGTTTGTTTGTCTTCCGAACTGATGAACACGTTCGGGGTGATGAAGTCATTCCAGACCCACATGGTCTGGAACACCCCGACGGTGACCAGGATGGGCCGGATGAGGGGCAGGACAATCATCCAGTAGATGCGGAAGGGCCCGGCCCCGTCAATTCTGGCGGCCTCGAGGACCTCTGCCGGGATGGTCCGCATGTAACCGAGGATGAGGTAGTAGCAGAAAATGGACCCGCAGGTGTAGATCACGATCAGCCCTTCGAGGGAGTCCACCAGGCGTACCCCGACGAGCATCCGGTACAGCGGGACAAGGGTGGCCTGTCCAGGGATGATGAACGCGGCGATGAGGACTGCCCCGATGATTTGGGAGACGCGGCTCCGGCCGGTGATTTGGCCGAATGCGGCGAGTGACCCGATCGCGAGCATCAGGAAGATGGAGATGGCCGTGACATACACCGTGTTCATCAGGCTTTGGAGGATCTGGGTGCCTTCGAAGACCTTGATGTAGTTGTCCAGGACCCAGGTTGTGGGAAGCGCGAGCGGGCTGTTGGTGGTTTCCTGCTGGGTTTTGAACGTGTTGACGACGATGTAGTAGAAGGGGACGCTCATGAGGCCGGCGAGCATGATCATGAGGACGGACGTCAGGGCGTGCCGGGTCTTGGTCATGAGTATTTCCTTTGAAGTGCGTTCGAGAGGGCCATCTGGCCCAGCACGACGAGGCCGACGACGATAAGGAAGAGGACGGCGAGGGCTGAGGCAGCCCCGACGCGTGACTGGGCGATGCCGTCCTCGATGAGGGACTGGGTGAGGGTTCTGGTGGAGAAGCCGGGGCCGCCACGGGTGAGGGTGAACGGCAGGTCGAAGACTTTGAGGCCATTGGTCATTAGCAGCAGCTGGCTGACCGCCATGGCCGGGATCAGCAGCGGAAGGGTGATGTAGCGGAAGCTCTGCCAGCTGCTCGCGCCGTCGATCTTGGAGACTTCGTAGTAGTCTGCGGGGATTGCCTGCAGGTAGGCGAGGTACAGCACCGCGTGCCAGCCCGTGAGCGCCCAGATGGTGACGGCCACCGTGGAGAGCTGGGCGAGCGTGCTGTCGGAGAGCCACGGGATGGGACCGAGTCCCGTGAGCGAGTGGATGATGCTGTTCAGGACGCCGGAGCCGAGGGGGTTGAGGATGAAGCCCCACACCAGGCCCAGGATGGCCACGCTGGGAACTGCCGGGAAGAAGAATGCCGAGCGGACGAGGTTGCGGCCGAAGAATTTCCGGTTCAGTGTCAGCGCCAGGGGGATGGCGGTCACCGTGACCAGGATGGTGGTGGAGACCGCGTAGAAGATGGTGTAGCCGAGCGCCGAGAGCATCGACGGGTCCTTGAAGAGCTCCGCATAGTTGTCGAAGCCGATGAATTTGGGGTTGCTGGTGTATCCGTTGAAGTCGGTGAAGCTGTAGTAGAGCGACTGGGACATCGGGATGACGTAGAGCACGACGAATACCACGGCGATGGGGGCCATGAAGACCCAGGATGTGACGGAGAGCCGGTGCGTCCGCTTCCGGGGCTTTGTCCTCTTGCTGCTCTGTTGCGGTTGCACTGGCTGCAGTGGCTGAAGCTCGGGGGTTGTGGAGAGTGCCAAGGTAAAGCTGCCTTTCTGAGGAAGAGAGCCGGCGGCGCTGCTGTCGCCGCCGGCCCTTCGGAGTGCTACTTGCCTTGGAGCGCCGCCAGCTTCGCGTCAAGTGCCGATGCGACCTTCTCAGGAGTGGTCTGGCCCTGGATGAGCTGCTGCAGCAGGGAGACGGTCTCACTGTTCAGGGCTGCAGAGTTCGTGGGCCAGGTGACCTGGGGAAGGTAGAAATTGCCTTCGCGCACTGCCGGGACCATGGCATCCAAGGCAGGATCGAGCTGCGGAGTGAAGTCCTTGGTCGTCGTGATGGCGGCATTCTGCTTCTGATAGATCTCTACTGCGGTCTTGCTCTGGAGGAACTCCACGAGCTTTTCGGCCCCGGTCGGGTTCTTAGCCTTGGCATTGATCGCGTATCCGGGTGAGACGGCCCCAGCCCAGTATGTGGCGGAGTCGCCGGGGACCGGCATGAACTCCAGCTTCATGTCCGGCGCGGCCTTCTGGATGCTTCCCAGTGCCCACGAGCCGGTGCTGATCATCGCCACAGAGCCCCGCTGGAACTCGGAAGTGATCTGGTCCCCTGTCAGTCCGGCGACACTGGGGGATACCAGGCCCTGGCTGAAGAGCCTGGACCAGTCTTCCAATGGCTCGGTCCAGGTTTTGGCGAAGGAGGTCTTTCCGGCCCAGATGTCGGCGTCCATGGTTCCTCCGCTGGCCTGGTTCTGGAGCCCGACGAGGGCGGCCAGGCTCACAGGAATGGTGTCAGCAGGTTCATAAAAGGGGGTGATGCCGGCGTCCTTGAGTTTCTTGCACAGTGCCAGGAAGTCGTCCCAGGTCTTTGGCGGGGTCGTGAACCCGACCTTGGCCAGGAGGTCTTTGTTGTAAAGGATCCCTCCGCCCCAGGAGGACGTTGCTGCCCCGTAAACTTTGCCGTCTTTGGTGTAGGTGGCTTTGGCAGCGTCGGCGATGTTGCTGATCCAGGGCTCGCCGCTGAGGTCCTTGGCGAACCCGCCTTCCATGATTTCGGTTTTGTTCTCGGCGGTAATGATGAACACATCGGCAGCAGTTCCGCTGTTAATGCGGGTCTGCAAGGTCGAGATGTATCCCTGGACCGGAGTGCCGTAAGAGACCTTGAGGTCAATCGAGGGGTTCTGTTTCTTAAACTCTTCCAGGAGCGGCTTCATGCCCGCTTCGTTGTCCCAGGAGTAGAAGCTGACCGTGTTGTCCGAGCCGGAGCCCCCGGAGGAACCGCACCCCGTCAGTGCGGCCGCGGCTGCGACTACTGCGCCGAGGGCGGCCAGGCGCAGGGAGGTTTTCCGACGGCGCTGCGGGCTGTTTGTGTGGTGAAGCATGGCAGGTGCCTTTCTAGTGCTGTTTTGATGCGTTTTCGGATTTTGTGCGATAGACGGCCAGGTCCCTCACGAGCGGTTCGCGGGAGGGAATGACCTTTTGGAGCAGGCCGTCGACGGTGTGGACCAACGGATCGATAGCCAGTTCCCGGCGGTAGCCGGTCCCGCCGGGGATGGCAAAGCGGTGGTAGGTGATGAGCCATTCGTCGCTGTGCGGGATCCTGACGATGGAGTGGTGTCCGGTTGCCTGGATGCCCCGGCGGGGAGCCCTCTCCAGGAGCACCCCTCGGTCTGTCCATGGTCCGAAGGGGCTGGTGGAAGTGGCGTAGCTGACCCGGTAGTTTTCGTCGCGGGTGTCGTTTTCCGACCAGGAGAGGTAGTAGACATTCCCCCGCCGGTGGATGTTGACCGCCTCGCGGAAGCCGGTGGGAATCCAGGAGATCACGTCAGAGGGATTGAAGGAGACCATGTCCTCCTTCAGGGGCACCGTGTGGGCGACGCTGTTGCCCCAGCAGAGGTAGGCCCTGCCGTCGTCGTCGATAAAAATGTTCGGATCGATGGCCCGGCCGGGGAAATCGCCCTCTGCAATCAGCGGCCTTCCCAGGTCCTCAAACGGTCCGGTCGGCGACGAGGCCACAGCCACACCAATGTTCTCCTGCTCCGCCGTGTAGTAAAGGAAGTAGCGGCCATCCCGTTCGGCGACGGCGGGAGCCCACGCATGTGCCTCCGCCCAGCGTGTGTGGTCAGGCAACGAGAAAACGACCCCGTGATCGGTCCACTCGACCAGGTCCGGGGAGGAAAAGGCCCGGAAGGACGTGGCTCCCCATTCATTGCTGCCGTCGGTAGTGGGGTACAGAAAGTACTTGCCGTCGAAGACGCATAGGTGCGGGTCCGCGTAGTAGCCCTCAATTAGTGCCGGTACGGCAGGGTCGCCGTCGAAGTGGTCCAAAGGATTCTCCTTACATTTTTTATCGATACAAGTATTGTGGATCGATACAAGTCTTTGGCGTACGCTGATCGGAAGACAGGTCGAATTGCGATGGGAAGAAGGAAGACGATGGCAACCATTCAGGATGTGGCAAAGGCTGCTGGAGTTTCGCCTATGACCGTCTCGAATGTCCTCAACGACCACCCGCACGTGAAAAGCAGTACCCGAGCCAAGGTAGTCAAGGCGATGGAGGAGCTGGACTACCGTGTAAACCATGCCGCGCGGAATCTGCGTGCCGGCCGGACCTTCACCATCGGACTCGCAGTCGCGGAATTTGACCGCCCCTACTGGGGGCAGTTCGCGACGCGGATTATTGAGGAAGCTGCGGCCTATAACCTCCGCGTCCTCGTCGAGCAGACCGGCCGTAGCAGGGAAAACGAAATCAATGCCCTGGCACTGTCCCGCAACCGCATGTACGACGGACTCATCCTCAGCACGGTCGGCCTGAGCGCCGGTGATGCCAACATGCTGCGCGTCGACTACCCGGTCGTAATCCTGGGCGAACGTATATTCTCCGGACCGGTCGACCACGTCGCCATGGACAACGTGGAAGGAGCGAAGGCCGCCACCGCTCATTTGATCGAACGCGGCTGCCGCCGCATTGCAGCCGTCATGGGTCCCATGGGTACCGACCCCGATGCCTCCTCGCTCCGCTACACCGGCTACCAGCAGGCGCTGGCGGCCGCAGGAATCAATGGCGACCCGTCGCTGCACGTCACGATCAATGAGTTCACCTTGAAGGGTGGGCACGAAGCCGTCGACCGCCTCATCGAATCCGGGATCGGTTTCGACGGGTTGTTCTGCGCCACCGACACCGTAGCCCTTGGTGCGCTCCGCGCCCTCCATGAGGCCAAACTCCGTGTTCCTGACGACGTCAAAGTCATCGGCTTCGACAATCTGGTGGAGGGCCAGTACAGCATGCCCACCCTCTCCACCGTTGACCCGGACAGCGCTGAGATGGCCCGAATGGCAGTCAAACTGCTGGTGCGGAGAATTGCCGGCGAAGCGCCCAGCCGGGAGCCTGCTGAATTCGTGAGCTCCGCCCGTGTCATAGCCCGTGAATCGACCGCCGCGAACTGATGACAGAGCTCTGGGATGAAAACCTTGCAAATCGCATGTCAGCTCTTTCATCCTTCACCTCCGTCCGCCCTGACGCCGCATCATTAGCCTTATGTTTGTATCGATAAAAATACTGCGTGATACACACCACGTCTGTCAAGGCGTGGTGAAGAATCGACCCTTCCGAGTTGCGTTGGAGCTTCGTCCTGTGGAGGGCCGGCAGTGGGTTTGAAGGGCTGGAGTGCAACGTGGGGGAACGGCATTGGGCTTGAGAACTTCGCTAGCTGCTCAGGGGGATCCACCTAGCGAGGAAAGTTGCAGGTTCCGGGGGCTGGCGCGAAAGTGCCCTGCTGCGTGGAGGGGTCGAAGGAGGATGCGGACATGGTCCACGCTTTTCGGTTCGGATTGGGTGGCACAGGCTCACGATCGGTCCGGATTCCGTATGTTTTCGCGGGTTGCCAGTGTTTTCAGGAAGGAGGATGCAGTTCGAGTCCCACCTCGGGCACGACGTTTTTCCTCGTCAGAGGCGATTTTGCTTTAACGTGTTGACATGGCTTGTGGTGGCGTCCCTCTGATGCTAGATGCGCGGGCTGTGGCCTGGCTGCCGCGGAGCCTATTCAGGTGTGTGGGGTGGCGGGTTCAAGTCCCTGGCTGGTGGGTGTTCCGCCTGCTGAGGTGGGGTTTCTGCGGTTCCTCGTTCCGGTTCTGTCGGGTTGGTCGGGAGTGGCCAACACCAGTTCATGGTCCGGGGGAGCGGGGACCTCATGACCGGGCCGATTCTGGCGCAAAGCTTTCTTGGAAGGCTGCTCGCTGGCGTCACGCGAGCTCGGGGTGCTCCATTTGGCCTGCCAAAGGGGGTGTGGACAGTGTCCACACCTACGTCTGCTTTAGGAACATGTACGTGCCCGGCTCACACACCTGGCGCGCTCGGACGCGTGATGTCAGGTTGGGGTGTGCCCTATCTGCGAAACCCTTGGGCCCGTTCGAGGTGTCGGGACTTGAAGAACTCCTGGTTTGAATGCTTACGGCATGCTCAGTGGGTGTCCTACGGGTGAGTGCGGCTGGGACTGCGTTTCGAGTTGGGTGCGGAGTTCGTTTCCGGTGGGTGGCTTGGCGCCGGCCCGGGATACGGTGATTGCGGCCGCGGCGGCTGCCATGCGTCCCAGTTGGTTGAGGGCGGAAGGGGCGGGGCTGTTGGTTCCGTGGGTGAGGAGCCCGAGGATCAGGGCGGACATGTAGGAGTCGCCGGCGCCGATGGTGTCAACGACAGAGCACTTGACCGCCGGGATGCTGAGGGCAGCGGAAGGGGTTGCGAGAAGTGAGCCGGATGAGCCTCTGGTGATGATCACCAGTTCCGCTCCCAGGTTCAGGAGGTGTGTGGCGGTTTCTTCGGGGTCTTTACCCGGGTAGAGCCATTGGGCGTCTTCATCGCTGAGTTTGACGACGTTGGTGAGGTGTACGAGTTCTTCGAAGGTGTGCCGTGCTTCTGTGTGGGTTCCGAGCAGGGCGGGCCGGATGTTGGGGTCGTAGGTGGTGGTGCACTCGGTGCGGAGTTGCTGGAGAAGGGTTTTGATCTTTCCGGCGCCCGGTGACAGGAAGCTTGCGATTGACCCGGTGTGAAGGATCTTGGGCGGCGTGAGCGCATAGTCTTGTGGTTCGATATCCCAGGTGATGTCGAAGGCGTAGCTGGCTGAGCCGTCGTGGGCGATGGTGGCGGTCGCCGTCGAGGTTCTCTCCAGTGGGCGGGAGCCGGGCAGGAGCGTCACGCCGGCGCCGGCCAGGTGTGTTTCGAGTGCGTGCCCGCGGCGGTCCGCGCCGATTGAGGTGAGCAGTCCGGTGCTGACTCCCAGGCGGGCCAGGCCGTAGGCGACGTTGCCCGGTGACCCGCCCGGGTGTTCTGTGGTGCCATTGGGGGTGGTGATGACGTCGGTGAGGGCTTCGCCGATGACGACGACGTCCAGCACCCGCTGTGGAGGGTTTGGCTTGCCGGTGTTGTGCATGTCTTGTTCCTTGCTTTGGGTGCTGCCTTACGCGAGCTGCGTGACCTGGAGGCTGGTGATGGTTGCCGCGCCGCCGACGGCGTAGACGGCGAGGTCGGTGCTTGTCTCGGCCGGGAAGATCAGTTCGGTCATGGTGACCTGGCCGTCCTGGGCGAAGACTTCAACGGAACAGCGGTCCACGAAGATCGTGAGTTCGTAGGAGGCCGCCGTTGTCTGGATGGGGGCGGTGTCGATGGAGGGGAAGGATGCGTGGAATCCTGTCTGTCCTGATTCGCGCCGATCGACGAACAGCTTGCCTTCAACGGGACGGATGCCGACGCGAGTTCCCTTCAGGCCGTCTCCGCGCAGGATGAGGCCGAATTCCTCTGCGCTTCCGGGGGTGAAGCTGACGTCGATGCGCTGGATGGTGCCGGCCGCGTCCGCCAGGACCTGCACGCCGTCGTGAATGGTGGTGTCGGCGAGGCGGAACTGCTCCGTGTCAGCCAGGGCAGTCCAATCGCCTGCGGGTTGCTGGATCAGTGACAGCTTTCCGTCGTTGGTCTGGAGGGTGATTTCGCGGGCGAGGCTCATGGGGCTGCGCCAGGGCGTGGTGGGGATGTGGTTGGCGTATTCCCAGTTGTTCATCCAGGCGATCATGAGGCGGCGGTCCTCCGGGGCGTCGCTGAAGGAGACGGCGGCGTAGTAGTCCCGGCCCCAGTCCAGCCACTGGTATTCGCCCAGCCGGCCGGGGTCCTGGGGGCCTTCGGTGACGGTGGTGGCGGAGGTGAAGGTGGTGCCGTCGAAGTCGCCGATGAAGTATTGGCCGGCTGAGCCGTTGTTGGGTCCGCCGGGGTTGAGGTTGACGGTGAGGACCCATTTGAGGTTGTCCGGGTCGCCGTCCACCGGGAGCGGGAAAAGGTCGGGGCATTCCCAGACGCCGCCGGTGGCGTTTGCGGGGCCGAAGGTGCTTAGGAGTTCCCAGTTCTTCAGGTCTCGGGATTTGTAGAGGACTACCTGGAAGTCTGTGGCTTCGACGGCGGCCATCACCCAGTAGCTGTCCGCGCCGCCGTCGTACCGGATGACTTTGGGGTCGCGGAACTCGGCGGATGCGCGGCTAAGTACGGGGTTGCCTGGGTGTTTTATCCAGGTGTAGCCGCCGTCGATGCTGTAGGCCAGGGATTGGGCCTGGATACCCTCATGCACGGAGCCGGGTTTGTAGGCGCTGGTGTAGATGGCCACGAGGGGGGCGACGGTCTCGGTGCCGAAGCCGGTGGTGTTGTCGCGGTCAAAGACGATGCTGCCGGAAAAGATGTCTTCGTATTCGTCGCAGGCGATGGCCACGGGGTGTTCGGTCCAGGTCAGCAAATCGGTGGAGGTTGCGTGTCCCCAGGACATGTTGCCCCAGACGTTTCCCAGCGGGTTGTTCTGGTAATAGAGGTGGTAGACGCCGTCGTGGAAAATCAGGCCGTTGGGGTCATTAAGCCAGGTGTTCCGGGCTGCGTAGTGCAGGGCGGGGCGGAAGGTCTCGGCTGTCGTGGCGGTCGCGGCAGTCATGAAGGTGGCGTCTCATTTCTTGGCAGGTCTGGTTCTCTGCGGGTCCTTTGTGGGAAGGCCTGCAGGTGGATGAGTGGGGCGGGTGGGGCCCGGCGCGGGCAGCGCCGGGCCCCAGCCGTTTTTCGGGAGCTAGGAGTTCTTCTTGTAGCGGTCGTAGGCCTGCTGGTAGACCTCGATCATTTTGTCGACGCCGACGTTCTTGAGCTGGGAGACGTAACCGTCCCATTCCTGCTCGATGCCTCCGGAGACGATCCACTTGGCCATGTTCTGCTTGACCAAAGACGAAACGTCGGTCTGGATGGTGCTGATCTGCTGGAGTTCCTCGTTGGAGAGGGCCACCGGGGGGTAGCCGTCGTTGCCGGCGAAGGGCTTGTAGATCTCCACAACGGTTTTCTGCCGTTCCGCTGCCCGCGGTTCAGGTGCGACGACGGTTTTGAAGTTCTCGGCAGTGTTGGCCTTCGGGCCGCCGGGAGCGACCTTCTGGCGGCGTTCGCCTTCGCTGGTTCCGGCCGGAGCAGGGATCTGGGTCAGCAGGCCGCTGGCATCTTTTTGCAGGGTCTCGCCGATGGGTCCCCAGTTGGCCTGGGCGGACTGGATGGGGTCGTAGAGGTTGTCGGCCCAGCGCATGGTTGCGGCCGGGTATTTGTTGTTCCGGGTGATGGCGAAGGCGCCGCGGGCGATTTCCTGGTTGTTGGACTGGCTGGCGGTCCGCTTGCCGTCCACGCCTTCGAGCACGGGGACCAGGGCGTAGTTGTTGGCGCGGTCTGCGCCGACCATTTCGGGGATTTCCCACCAGACGAAGGAGCCGAGGTTCTCCTGCGCGGCCTTGCCTTTTGCCAGGTAGGCCTTGTCGTCCTGGGAGAAGGACTCGGGGTCGATCAGGCCTTCCTGGTACCACTCATGCAGGGTCTGAATGGCCTTTTTGTAGCCGTCCTGGGTGGCGGTGAAGATGACTTTGTCGTCCTGGACGATGCGGTGGTCCATGTTGTCCGGGACGCCGCCGAGGGCTGCGATCAGGTCGACGATGTCCCCGCACCAGGATCCTGGCATGAAGCTCAGCGGGATGGTTTTGCCGGTCCCGGAGGCGTCCTGGTTCTTGAAGGCCAACAGAGCATCGTGGAACTCGTCCACAGTTTTTGGCATCGGGATGTTGAGTTTTTTCAGCCAGGAGGTGTTGATGGCCATTGCGTGGGGGAACTGGACCAGGCCAAGTTCTTCGACGGAGGGCAGGGAGTAGATGTGCCCGTCCGAGGAGGTGATGGCTGCCTTGATGTCGGGCCGTTCGGCGAGCAGCTTGGAGAGGTTGGGGGCGTTCTTTTCGATCAGGGACTCGAGCGGAATGAGGGTGCCGCTGGCGGAGTAGGTGGCGATTTCCGCGTCGGTGAGGCCTGTGTTGAAGAACGCATCCGGCAGGTCACCGCTTGCGAGGAGGAGGTTCTTCTTTTCCTGGAAGACCGTTTCGGGCAGGTTTTCCCAGTTGACGTGGATGTTGGTGGCTTTTTCCCATTCCTTCACCACAGTCATGGTGTTGTAGTCCGGGGCCAGGGCGGTTTTGGTGCCGGAGAATGTCAGGTCCAGTTGCTTGCTGACGATCGGGAAGCCTGTTTCCTGGAAACCGAAGTCAGCGGAGGCGTCTTTGATCTCCGTGGTGCCGGAGCCGCCGCCGGAGCAGGCGGTGAACGTCAATGTTCCGGCCAGGATGGCGCCGAGGGCGGCGTATTTGCGGCTGAATGCCATGGTCATTCCTTTTCTGAGGTGGTTGTGTGCTGACTGCCCGCGGCGGGTGCCTGGGCGGTGGTGCTGGGGAGGGGCTATTTGACGGCGCCGATCATGGCGCCCTTGGTGAAGTGCTTCTGCATGAATGGCAGTGCGATCATGAGGGGCAGGCTTGAGACGACGATCATGGCGTACTTGGTGAGCTCTGCGATCCGTTGCGCTGCGGCATAGGATGCGATGTCTCCGCCGGTGGTTCCGGTGGATGAGACGTCTGACTGGATAAGGATGTTGCGCAGGACGAGCTGCAGCGGGTATTTGGTGTCGTCATTGAGGAAGATCAGGGCGTCAAAGAACGAGTTCCAGTGCGCCACGACGTGGATCATGATCATGAGCATGATCAGGGGTTTGGAGAGGGGGAGCACCATTTTGAAGAAGAACTTGAAGTCGGTTGCTCCGTCCATCTGGGCCGCTTCGCGTAGTTCGTTCGGGATGGTGTGTTCGAAGAAGGATCTGGCGATGATCAGGTTCCAGACGCCGACGGCTCCTGGCAGAACAACTGCCCAGACGGTGTCGAGCATGCCGAGGTCCCGGACCACGAGGTACTTGGTGATGAGTCCGCCGTCGAAGAACATGGTGATGACGAACAGGAGCATCAGGATTTTTCGGCCGGGCATGTCTTTGCGGGACAGGGCGTAGGCGCCGCAGAGGATGGTGCTGACGCTGACGGCGGTGCCCAGCACGGTGTACACAAGGGTGTTGGCCAGGCCGTTCCAGATCCTGCTGTCGGCGAAAATCCGTTCGTACCCCTCGGTGGTGATGCCCGATGGCAGGAGCCACACTTTTCCTTCGTAGACGGCGTTCGGGTCGCTGATGGAGGCGATGACGATGAAGTACAGGGGGTATACCACCGCCAGGATGGACAGCAGGAGGACGACGGTGGCGGCGATGCTGAAGGCCCGGTCACCGTATCGATCCCGCAGCGGTCGTTTAGGCCGGACCCGGTTGACGGTTCGGGCCGGGGTGTCGGTAGGGCGGGGGTTGGTTGTCAGAGACATATCGGCATCACCACAGGGTAGCTTGGTTGGCCCGGCGCGCAATCGTGTTGAAGACAAGCAGCAGCGCCAGGTTGAGGAGGGAGTTGAACAGGCCGATGGCGGCCGAATAGCTGAACTGCGCCTGCTGCAGGCCCGCGTGGTAGACGTACGTCTGGATGATCTCCGAGGATGAGATGTTCAACGGCGTCTGCATCAGCAGCGCCTTCTCAAACCCGACGTTGAGCAGGTTGCCGATGGCCAGGATGAACAGGATGGTCACCACGGGCATGATGCCGGGAAGGTCGATGTGCCGGATGCGCTGGAGTTTGGACGCGCCATCCACCTTGGCCGCGTCATGCAGCGCAGGATCGATGGCTGCCAGGGCCGCAAGGTAAACGATCATCGAGAAGCCGGCGTTCTGCCAGACATCGGAGATCACGTAGACGGGACGGAACCATTCAGGGGAGCCCATAAAGAAGACGGGCTCCCCGCCGGCGAGCTGGATGGCGTTGTTCACCAGGCCGGACCGGGGGGAGAGGAGGACGAACATGATGCCCACCACCACGACTGTCGAGATGAACGCGGGCGAGTAGAGCACGGTCTGGGTGAACTTCTTGAACTTCTCGCTTTGCAGTTGGTTGACCAGCAGCGCGAGGATGATCGGGATGGGGAAAGCCACCAGCAGTCCGAGGATGGCGATCCACAGCGTGTTGCCGACCACCTGGCCGAACTGGTAGGAGTTTACGAACCTGACGAAGTGGGTCAGGCCCGCCCAGGGGCTGTCCGTGAACCCGTCCACCGGGTTGTAGTTTTTGAACGCTATCTGCACGCCGTACATCGGCCAGTATTTAAAGACCAGGATGTAGATGACAGCCGGGGCTAGTAATACGTATAACTGCCAGGCACGGGAAATTCTCTTGAGGCGGAGCGAAAGAGAATTTTTCCGCTGCGGCAACGGTGCCGCAGCTGGACCGCCGCGTCGGGCCGGGATAGTGCGGCTCATGGCATCTCCTTGGGATGGGTCACTGAGTTCCGTTCGATCAGGGGGCAGTCCATGAGCTCGACCCGGCCATCGGGTTCCGCATCCTGGAGGATCAGTTCGACCGCGCGCCGGCCCATGGCGACGAACGGCAATTCAAAGGTGGTCAGGCCCGGCCGGAGGAACGGTGCCAACGTCGCCTGGTTATCGAAGCCAACAATGGACACGTCCCCGGGAATCGAAAGGCGCAGGTCGGACACCGCCTGGTAGGCGCCCCAGGCACCGCGGTCGTTCGCGCAGAAAATCGCGGTGGGCGGTTTGCCGGAGGTCAACAGCTCCATCGCGTACCTGTAGCCGTCTTCCTCGCCGCCTCCGCCGAAGCGGACAAGGTCCGGATCCAGTTCCAGCCCTGCTTCCTCAAGAGCTTTCCGGTAACCGTCGTAACGGCCGACGGCGGCCGGGAGCCCGCTTTCAAGACTCTCGATATTGATCAACGCGATTCGGGAATGCCCCGCCGCAAGCAATCGGCGAGTGGCCGCGTATCCGCCCTTGACTTCGTCGGGAGCGACACTGGCAACCCGTCCCGCCCGGTCCTGGGAATTCAGCACAACGGATCGGACATCCGTCAGGGCCTCCGGAACATCCAAGCGCCGGTGATACATGCCGGCGTAAACCACTCCTGCAACCTTGTAGGAGAGCATTGCGTCCAGGGACGCGGCCTCAAGCTCCTTGTCGCCGCCGGTATTGACGGTCAGCAGAAGGAGCCCGTCCTCCCACGCCCGCTGCTGCGCACCCTCGATAATGGCGCCGGCAAAAGGAGTGGTGGCAACGGTATCGCCGATGAACCCGATCATGCCTGCCACGCCTTCACGGAGGGTCTTGGCGTGGGCGTTGGTCCGATAGCCCAACCGGTTCACGGCATCCCGGACCTTCTTGCGGGTCTCCTCCGAGAACCGTGACCCGGAGGCCGAGTTCAGCACCAAGGAAACCGTAGCCTGCGACACGCCTGCGGCGGCAGCCACGTCGTGCATCGTCGGTCCGGACTTCGGCCGCGTTCCAGCCATGGGCACCTCCTCGAGCCGGTAAGTTTGTTGGGTTATGCGTATAACTTCGATAACTCTAGCGTGTGTCACACGGAGCGTCAATAGAAGGAATTTGACCTACGGAATCACATACACCTGATTGCCTGCGCAGAGCCCTTGCAAGAGTGGGCGACTGTGGAGCTGAGCGTTTTGCGGATAACTGCCACGACTAAGCGGTGCAGGCCTACTACGGGACCCGACCTGTCGAATGCAGGGCCGTCGGCGTGGATGTCCCGGGCGGCGTTGACCAGGTGCGCAGCAGCCAGGTCCGGTCCGTCAACGGACTGGCCCTCCACCCGTATTAGCCTTGCTTGGCTGTTTCCCAACACCCTGCAGGTCACCGCCACGGGAACACCGTCGGCGGCAAGATCCGTGACCAGCGGACCCCGTCACCGCGTAGATCTGATCCAGAATCTCGCCTTCGCGGCTTTGGAAGCACGGCGGTATTCCGTGCTGACCTACTACCCGCCGGCGTCCGCCCCGCCTTTTAAGCTCAGGACTCGAGTCGAAGGCGCGTGCAGACCGTTGAAGGTGACAGTACCGGTTTGGTACCATAAGGGGATGGCTATGAATCTCCGTGTCCCTGAAGACCTCGATCGGCGGCTGGAGAAGTTGGCTGCTGAGGAACATACGTCCAAGTCCGCGCTTCTGTTGCAGGGGGCAGAGTTGGTTCTGCAGCGCCACGCGCGCCGGCGTGAAATCAGCGCAGGTCTTGATTTTGTTATGAGTCATGACGCTGATCTGCTGAAGCGCCTTGAAGACGCGTGACAGCGTACCTGGACATTGAGGATGCCCTTCAGGTAGTTGATCGGTACGGCTTCCATATCCGTGATGTCGGGTTGTTGGCCTCAGCATTGGTCAGGCCGGCTACGACTGTCCTGGGCGCGGAAGCCTATCCGGAGCTCGCGGTGAAGGCGGCAGCCTTGTTGGAGTCGGTCGCCCGGTTCCATCCACTCATTGACGGCAACAAACGGACGGCTTGGACGCTCATGGTGCTGCTGCTGTGGATCAACGGTCACCGGCATGACTTCACCACGGATGAAGGCTTCGACCTCGTCGTCGGAGTCGCCGCGGGCGCTATCGACCTGCCGAACGCTGCCGCCGAGATTTCCAGGCATCTGGTGCCCCGATAGTCCCTCCAGCGCCCCCGGAAGGGGGTGTGGACATTGTCCACACTTTGGGCTTCGGACTGGGTAGTAGGTCGGTCGGACTGCCTCGGATTCCGCATGTTTCCGGGAGTTCCCAGTGTTTTCAAGGGCTGGAATGTAGTTCGAGTCCCACCTCGGGCACAGTGTTTCCGCAGGTCAGGGGCTTTTTGTCTTCTTGCTGTTGACAAATCTTGACTTGTTGTAGCTAATTGTGCACTTGCTTCGCAGTGCAGTACGTCCTGCTGACGGGAAAGCGGCGGCCCGAGCCGTTCTTCTACGAAGACAAGATGCTGCGATTGCGACTCCTGCGAAGCTCGTCACGTTCCGTCGTCCGAAGCCGATTGACGCTATTAGGGAAGAAATCCGCGGGACGACTTCGCCACCTGCAACCCGAGGCGGTCCTCCGTGAGGAACATCGCGCCAGCTTCGCGGCCCACGGGTTGCTTTAGGGAGCTGCCGCCAACGTCGTTTCGGTGGTGACGGAATGTAGACGCAAGGCGAACACGAGGACTCGGCCGATTTGGGATGGATGCCGTGTTGGTGATCCTCCTGGCACCCAAAACCAGGGGCGCTGCACGAACATTTCAGGTGATAGGTAAAGGCCCTTCACCAGGGAATGTCAGGTTCCGCTCCGGCTGTTTCATGACTAGAACGGTGATTTCCGCAACCGCTCTTGCTAGTAGGTTGGGGACTCTGGGCCCACAGCCAGCTGCCCATGACTACAGCCGCCACGCCACTCCGGTGCATGGGATCGCTTGACTCAGATCACACATCGGGACGTGACGAGTCTGAAATTGCGGCCGTTCTTGGCGCGGCCATAGTTGGAGTCAGCCCAGAAACGCGATATGGCCCTCGACATGCACCAGCCTGATCCGAGCGCGGGCCTGGAATCCCTCGGACGCGTGAGATCATGGGCGAGTGGGGAGAGAACCGGGCCAAAAGAACCGATCTGGAATTCAGTTCAGAAACTCGGTGATCTATTTTGGCAGAAAATTTTGGGGTGGGATTGCCGTTTCGGGCGCCGTTCTCATCTGGACACTCTCTTCGGCCGGGCAGAACGAGGATGGACTGAAAACTGGGCTCCTAGTCGTTCTGGGTGGAGTTATTGGAATCCTTTTCGCCCCCGCACCGAAGCCCGTCGATCATGAGCCCACTGCAACGGCTGCCGTCGAGCGCATGATGGACATGGCCCGCGAAATCAAGAGCGTTCAGGAGACAGTCACTGACGTGGTGGAGGAAGTAGAGCCGATGACGGCCCTTCGCTTGGTCGAAGCTCAGAACGCCTTGCTGAGGCAGATCGAGATGATGGAGAGATCCGTCAGCGATTGGAACGAAATTTCCCCGGGCGTGGTCGTTGCAGTTACTACTAAGCGCGACGCGGGGAAAAGGAGATTCTTGGAACTGACTAAGGAGGAACAAAATGGATGAAGTCGTTAAAGGCCAAGTGGCAGAGATCATCAGCGACCGCGAATTGATCCTGAATAGAGGGGCTTCCCACGGAGTTCGTGAAGGTATGTACTTCAAGATCCTGGACCCAAAAGGTTTCAAGGTCGAAGATCCCGAAACCGGCGAGTACCTAGGAGGGCTGAAGAGGGTCAAAGTGGTGGTTGTGGCCACCCAGGTAGCAGATAAAATCACGCTCGCCACGACCTTCAGGACGAAGACTATCAACGTAGGTGGAGAGAATCGGACCGGCTTGGAAAGTATTGCCAAGACGCTGGCTGCTCCAAAGTACGTCGAACGCGTCGAACGTCTGCGAATTGACCCCAATGCGGCTCGCCCCATCACTCCCGAGGAAAGCATTGTTTCGAAGGGTGACCCATTCGAAAGTACCAATCGCGCCGGCGCCGAAGCGGCGGAAACAGTGGCTGTCTGGGAGTGATAACGATTGAGCTGGGCCACAGCTCTATGGCAAGAACGGTGAACAAGCACTGCGTCTTGCCTCTCGCTCCCGCTGCAAGGGCTGCTAAGGAACGGTGGGAAAGTTCCGCACGTGAAGATCGGTGAAGCCCGACCGAATGATCACCCGATTCGTCAAGGAACACGGCGGCGTTACGAGGAAACTCACGTCGAGGCAGACCGGCGATCTGATCAAGGAGGTGGCGAAGCTTTACCCCGTCCCCGCTAGTCGTTTGGATCACGTTATCTGGCGCTATACGTCAGGGCGCAAGGTCTTCAAGGACGAGGAATAGCAACGGCAGGCCACGTGCTCACCGAGGATGACCGGCCGTTGTTGGTCCTCGGCCCTGATCTAACCCTTGGGATTATTCGGCTGAGCCATGTAGAAAGTGCTGCTTTCAGGTTGGCGAGGCGGAGGGAATGTGAATTGATAATTAATCTGGATGCCTTTGGCGCGCGCCTCCACCTCCATCTTCTCCCTGGGCATGGAGACGAGGGTCGTTTCCGGACCGCCGGTCGCACTTCGACCGGCAGCGAAGGTGCCTCTCAGTTCCTCGATCGCGTGCTTTCCCCAGAGGAACATCATCAGTGCACGTTCCTCGTGGAAAGTGCTGGCAGTAATGATTCCACCGCCCTCCATTGTGTGCGTGCCGACTGGGAGGTGGAACAGGGATGGCGCCCACGCCAATCCGTGGGCGAAGCCCGAACACAGCTGCCAGAGTGAGAAGAAATCCGAACCCCGGGCTTTGTCAACCTCCTGGAGGGCCTCTGTGCGGTTCAGTTTTGCTGTTACCCGCGTCCTCTTGAGGCCCGCCTTGGCAGCCGCCTCGCCGAGGGCTGCCGCTGAGTCTTTATGTTCAGCCGCCGATGCAGCCGCTGCCTTCTTGTTCTCAGTTGAAAAACCCGGAAGCTCTGAGCGCTCCTTGAAGAACTTGTACGCATTTATGAGCGAATCGTGTCCTACCCTAAGCGCCCGCTCCTGTCTTCCTGCGCGCTCGGTTCCAGTCAGCACCCACATTCCAAGACCGGAAAGCTCGATTGTGCCGCGCACCAGGGTAGGGATCCCGACAGGGCTGAGGCGACCAGCCTGCGCGAGACTGAAAGCCGCTCCCAGGTTGTCGACCGACGCATCCAGGAGTGTTCGGACCACTGCTGCCGGACCTGGCCCCTTCGGGATGTCAAGCTCATCTCCGGCAAGGAGAGATTCCGGCGCAAGGGGGTACGCGTGGGTGTCCTGGGACAAATTCTGTACGTCGGCGAGCCAAGCCCCGAACTGTTCCCAGGCCTCGCTATGAACTGCGGTTTCTTCGGTGGCCATGCCGTAGATTCTGCCATCCACTCACCGTGTCCGTAATATTGCTTCTCTGGTAAAACAGCGTCGCTTAGAACTCCGTCCCTGCTGGAACCGCGGAGCGTCGAAGGCGAACAAGAGCATCAGGGTCATCGTGGCGTGGGTAAGAGTGGCAGCAGTCATGGTGGCCCTCGCGGCGCCCCAGCGGACGTCCGGCTCGAGCCGGTGTGCCTCTTCGTAGATGCGCCGTCCGATTCCGAGGCCTGTGACCCGCCTCCAAGCGTCCAGCGTTTCCGGCTTAGCGGGGTCAATGGATCCGAGCTTAGTGCTCTTGGATTCGACGCTGCCGAATCCGTCCCCATGCAGGACGAACAGTGCCCGCAGACCGGAGGCGCCATGCTGGATCCAGAGCCGCGTCCGTCCTTCGCCGTCCTGGTCGTAGGCGTGCATAATCTCGGTCGAGGCGGCGACTGCCGCATACATCGCGATGTTTCGGCGCGCATTCTGCGAGTCGTCGATACGTTTGATCTGAGGGGGTCAAAGCGTAAGCGTGGGCTCGTTAGCTCTGCTTGGGCTGGAAGCCCCTGAGCGGATCGTTCATTGAAAGACAAAGCCGCTTAGTCGCTGATCCGGCCAAAGATCCAGCCCAGCGCCTGCTGCTCGGGGCGGTCGGGACTGCCCCGGCTTTTGTTGACTCGGGGTCTTAGGCCGCTGTGAGCGCGGTCCGGTTGATTGTTTCTGAAAAAGTGCAGTGTCCAACGCTAAGCCTCAGTACGCCCGGAAACGTTGGAAGCCCGATACCATGAGGCGCCTAGGCGAAGGAGACGGGGAATGGATAGAGCGGGTCTGCCGGACCGGATTGCTGCAGGAATGCAGGTGCTCATCAGTGGGGATAAGCCAAAGCCAGGCGGCAAGAGCCTCCAAAAAGGCCACTACTACGCGGACGGCGGCAATGCGTTCTGGGGCCTTCTCTACGACTCCGGGCTGACCTCCGAGGCGTTGACCTGGCAGGATGATGAAGACCTTCCGCGATTGGGGATCGGTTTGACCGACCTGCACAAGTCCGACGAACTTGGCTCCGGCCACGCGCGGTTGGAGGCACTGGTGCGCGAGTTCCGGCCTCAGTGTGTGGCCTTCAACGGCAAGGGTGTTGCCGAGGATTACGTCGAGCACGCCGATCCCGGTCAGCGTGTCGAGATGGGCCTTCAGGACTGGAGAATCGCTGGTAGCGAAGTGTTCGTGCTGCCCAGCAGTTCCGGTGCGAACAGGGGCGGGGGCCGGCTCGATTGGTGGGCGCGGTTAGCCCTGCATCTGGGGCGACGCAGCGACAAATTGGGGGAGTAGGCCGACGTTTGAAACGGCGTCGGTGCGAGCGGAGCCCCATGGCGGCCTCCCGGGCGGGTCCGTCCTCCTGAAGCGTTGATCTTTGCACGCGGTGTTTCAGGCATGGAGCCAGCCGTTGCTTTGGCGCGTACACGGCAGGCGTTACACCGCGAATCCTTGGATGCCGGGGCAGGAGGGGACACCGAGTGATGATCTTGCGAACGATCGTTCCCGAAGGCCCATCGGGGTCGACAGCTTCGCCCCATTGCGCGAAGCCTGTAGAAATAGTGGATGACCACGGATGAGCCTGACTACTTTCTTTTCATTGGAGACGTTGACAGCGAATCGGCCACAACGAAACTGAGGTCAAGCGGTGCCACGTATCATAAGAAGCTGCTTAGTTCGAAGCCTGAAAATTGGGCCAGGATCGTCACCATGATTACCTCGCCGCACTGTCGTGGTGTGCTTGTCGTTCTGAGACGCAACGACTACGAGGCAATGTGCCGACCCGAGTATGAAGAAGCGTCTAGGGCCCTGCTGGATGCTCTCGCCGACCGTTCTCACGCGGTTCTCGTCCATGAGGCAGTATTCCTCACCGACGAGCAGCGCGCGGCCCACGATGTCCCGGCAGATGAGCGTTCGAGGGAGAATGTCTTTCCTCTCGGGCTTAGCGATGAGGATCGCGCCCTCTTCGAATCTATGAGGGAGGAATGGGAGGACCCCTTCAGAGCGATTTCCGACGCCACTCGGGAGCGCGTGAACGCCATGCTAAGGGATCGTCAACTCAACGTTTTTCCGTACCGCACGAACGTGGAACGTTCGATCATTGCGAGCGGGTTCTTGGAGGACAATGAGCGGCACCTGCTCTTCCGCTTCTACGTCCCCAGCGGTCGTCTCTACGCGCAAGAGGCGGACGCTCTCCTCGGCCTGTTCCGCGAGTGGCTTGGCCAGACGGGCCACAGCCGCGTTCGTCAGGAGGGCTACAGCACTGCCGCCGGTCAGGTGTTCGAATTCTTCAGCGGGGACGGCCAGCCTGAGGGTGGATTGAGCCGCTACTTCGAGGATTTCTCCTCCTTCCTCGGTGACTGCGTGGCCACGCCAGCGGCCGCTGCCGCCCAACTGATAGCGAACGGTGTAGCGGAGGACGCGGCAGCAATTATTGTGTCGCGGTATGCGACCAGGGCACGCCGTCTCAGCCTCGACCTTAAGCAACGAAGGGAGGAGCGGATGCTGAGCTTGAAGCACGAACTCGAGAACATCGTCCTTGAGGTCGACGGGTTGACGAGTAGGAATGTAGAGGCTGTTTTGGACGAGATGCTTCCGCCTCCCGCGGCTATCGGGATTATCGAGGGGCCGAGGATGAACCCAAGTCATTCGTTAACAGTCAATAATTTCAATCCGCAGTTCATCAACGAGGTTACGGGTTCGGTGGTCCAGAACATCGCGGGAACCGTCAACCTGGGAGCTGAAGCGAAACAGTTGCTAGAACTCATAGCGACTTTTGGCGGCCACGAGCGCGCTCAGCTGGAAACGGCGGTTCATGAGCTTGAGGACGGCGGTGCGCGAGGGGCCGAACGTGTCGCGGCGCGCGGTCGCCTCAAGCGCTTCCTGGCGGACCTCGGTAACCGCGGGCTCGGCGTAGGCCTCAACATCCTGCAAAAGTACGTAGAACACAAGATCGGCGTCACGTAACCGGAAACCTGGACCCTTTGTAAAGAAGGCCGTAAGCCGGTCCGCTAGCGTGTGGCAGCCTGAGCTCATGTTGAGACGACCCGCCCCGCTTGAAACCCCTCTAAGACGGGGCGGAGAAAGTTTACATCGAGCCCGGATCTCCCATCTCTATAAAGGATCGCTTGTTGAGATCGCCTATGGGGTTGGCGAGGCCGGAAGCGGAGGACTACGAACGCAACGTGTCCCCATAGGTCTGCGAAACCCAGCGAAGGTTCCTGCATCGGCTCCGGAACCCCGGGGTCACCAACTAACGAAGGAACCGGCACGAATTTTCTTCCCTTGCTCGCCAACGCCCCTCCTCACCTCCGGCTGGCCTTGCTCGTGCTCCTGCATTAACCATCGAACCGCCGTGCAGTGCGCCTGGTACGCGCTTATTAGTTCCTCTGCTGCTGGCGACGCCGGGGGCTATACATTGATCCCTAGATATCAGCAGCAGAAATGGGGGAGCTTCTGTGCAATTAGTGGCGTACCTGAAGGGTGAACGCGTCGATGCCACACAAATGGTGCACGAACCGTGGCGGGCCTTGGCGAATCACCCTGACTACCCAAGCCTGACGCTGATTGAGTGCGGCCTACGTGCCAGCCGGGTAACACGACGAGGCAGACAGTTTTTCAAGCACTACCCAGACATTGAGTGCCCCATCCAGCACAAGTCTGAGTCAGCTCAACACCTGGCGATGAAGCAGGCGCTGAAAGACAGAATCAACGCGATGCCAGAGTGGCGTGCTGAGGTGGAGCACCCGCACCCAGACCGGATTTGGATTGCCGACGTCTTGGCTACTCATGCCAGCGGCAAACGACTCGCGTTCGAGGTACAGCTGTCACCGCAGAGCGAAGATGAGTACATTCGCCGGTCCCAGCGTTACGCAGACGATCGCATCGGGGCGGTGTGGGTCGTCCCTGACGACCTCCATTGGTTCCGGGTTCGGCTGCCGATGGTCGTTACGGGCTTCGGCAAGTCCAGCGACTTGCCCGAGGCACCGGGGGCGCTGATGGACCTCGCCTCCTACCAGCCGTTGTTCGGCAAAAGAGACCGTGTTGGGGCTGCAGTGGACGCGGTCTTGCAGCCGACCTTTTATTGGCCGCACGGAACGCCAAAGCATCAGCTAGATGAGATCGCCAAACTGGAGCGAATGAAGGCCGCAGCGGCGGCGGCGAAACTGAAGCGGGAAGAGGAGGCTGCAGAGTTGCGGCGCCTGGCGGAGGAGAAAGCGGCGCTAAAGGCAGCGGAGAAACTGGCGCGGGAAGAGGAAACGGCAGAATTGCGGCGCCTGGCGGAGGAGAAAGCAGCGCTAAAGGCAGCGGAAGTAGAAGCCAGGTTCGTCGCGTCCGCCACAGCGCCGGCCGCCACAGATGCGCGCCCGATTATCGCTCCCAAGTGCGTCTGGGCCAGTGAAGTCCTGTGCATGGAGGGAGGCCATCCCATGATCATCTGGCGGTCGACGAAACCAACGACCCCACGGACGCCCGCGGACACCATGTGGCGCCCTCCGAGCGAGAACTTCGACAATGGCCGTGCTCACGTCGATGCATGGTTCGCTGCGGCCGGGAGCAGCTTAGCTAAGGCGAAGGTCTATCAGGTGAGGGGCCAGCCTATGCGACGGACATTCGTGTGCCCCGAATGCAAGCAGGTCGTTCAGGGCCGGTGGGTGTCCGCGCTACCTCCAGAGAAGTGGACGCTTATCGCAGAAGCAAGCGCTGCCTCCGTTGGGGCCCGCGATGTGCTGAACCGGGAGCCGCCCACTCAACGACGTGACTCTTCAGAGAAGCCACGACCGGGACGGCTGCCCGTGCAGGTCGAAGAGAGCGACTGGAGATTCATCGGCCCACGCCGCAAGCCGTACTGGATGACCGAATCGGGGAACGAGGAACTGCCTTATCGCTTGGCCGCCAAGAAGGCCCATGCCGAACGAATGGAGCAGCTCCGAGCAAACCCCCGGTACCGCGTCAGCCCTAACGGATTCCGCTTTGAGTGCACAGACTGCGGAGGAGAGTTCGAGGACGACAACGAGGGCATCCATGCTGACAGAGGTTGCATCACCCCTGGCAACCGCCGCTTCGGCTGGCGGTAACGATGAAAGCCGCCTGTCTGTGTCTATCGATGAAGGACAGCGATCTGCGATAGGCGTCCCCACTGACGGACCGCTGCGGTTAGGTACTTTGGACTCTAAGGCTGGACGCCCCAGGGCGGTAATGCGACCCATTCCGGTTCAACACGGGATTGCTTGACTCAGGCCACCTTCCGGACGTGACGAACACGAAAATGCGCATGGTCTCTTGATAGAGCCATGGCTGGAGCTGGCCGAGCAGCGCCATACGACCTTCGAAATGGACCAATGGCCATGCATCAACGTCCCACAGTGCAGGCTCCGCGCCGCGATCTACAGGGCCGTCATATCCGACTTGCATCCAAGGTTCTTCCCAGGCATCCGAGTGCTCTTCGCCCCCTGGCCATGCCCGTAGCCTCTCCGGAGACAAACCCGTTGGAAGCGCAAATACGTCGACCTTGGTTCGGTGTTTGTCCAAGATATCTAGGCGGTCGATAAGAGCCAGCGCGTGGGTTTTCAGTTTGGCCGAATGCCAGGGCTGCACCTGCTTGAGCCGCTCGAGAATCGTTTCCGGTATCGAGCCAAGATGTTTGATCTTGTCCCTCCATTGGTCCGGTTGTTCGGCAACGGGAAATAGATCTGCGTTGGTTTCTCGAGTGCTTGGCCGGTCACATGGCAAAGTTCGAAGGCGAGCCTGTCAAGCGAGGCACGCAAGCTGTGCACTCCGTCGCCAAAACTGTTGCTCCACCGCGGAAGCGGAAGTCGAGGCTCCCGCGGCATGAAGAATTCCAGCTCTTTAGGGTCCGACGCATTGCGCCTTGTGCGAGCAGAACATTTTGCCTGTTCCACTCGTCGACTTCGCGCTCGAGTGACTGAAAAAGATCAGCTGCGTGCCGCAACCTTTCTAAGGCTGCACTGTCGTATTCAACACGGGAAAGCGCATCCGTTTGCCCATTCTGTGGGGGTCTTAATCCTTCATTGGATGTCCGTTGGGCTGCCATGTTTCCTCCTATGGGCGGCATGGGTTTTAGACCGAAGGCTTCGCCAAATGGGCAACCCTTTACGTGGCGAAATCACCCGCGCCAACGATGTCGCGCGTCTTCCGCATCATCTTGCCAAGCGGCGTGTCGAGATCCATCATCCGTGCGTCGTGGTCGGCGTAACCCAACAGCGGAGCGATGACCGAATCCGCTACACCTTCTTGCCATGATTTCGCTTTGACGCCGGCGTGGCCCGCGAACACGTCCGGTACCGTGACCTCGGGCCACTCGGTGACGTTTATCGGCGATCGCTCGAGTCGCCGAACATTCACGGCGCCTTGGTCATCGTCAACCTGCAGCGCGCAGGCACTCCAGTTGCCGAAGTCGCTGTGCCATCCCCCGTCGAGGTCCTCCCAGAACCCTACGAGCAGCGAAGGTTGATGAGCTGGACCTTCGACGCCAGCCGACTCCAACGCGGTTATCACACTGTTAAATCGTTGCCGCTCTCTTTGTATTTCTCGCTCGAGCAACTCGGCATCTGGCGGGAAGAGTACCGAGCGGAGTCCTGAGTTATACGTCTTTCCAGCCTCGTCTATATCTTCCAAAACTGCGGTCAGTGGATGCGGAATCGGCGGTTGCTTACCAAAGCGCGTCACCGTCCTTACGATGCGCTCCTTGCCGGTGAGATAGCCCTCCGCACGCAATTGAAGTTCGAGAAGTGGGTCGCGTAGGTCAGGGGCGAGCTCAGAGACATCTTGTGTGGGCTTTACACTGTCCGTTCTTACTTCGAACGAGCTCCAAGTGCCAGGATCCTTACGGATGTCGACGATAAAGCGCTGCCGCCCTAGGTTGAGCACTTCCAACTCTTCGGTTGTGCTGACTGTTCCGAGTGCTGCCGCGTAGCGCGCCCGCAAGTCGAGGAACTCCATGATTTCGTGGCGCGTGGGTGCGTTGGCGTTCGCCCGCTTGAGTCCCAACGACTTCACCGCTAGCCGATACCGAGCGTAGCGCAGGCGAGGCTGCGGTAGGGGAATCACCCGATCGGGTCGCACTCGGGAGGTGAGCCCGTCGATGGCTAGCACCGCCCGCTCCGCCTCATCCCTGGCCTCACGCGTGGAAAATTTGGCGGTAAAGCTTATCGGTTGGTCATCGATCGCGACCGTTGCCCCTAGCGCTAGCGGTTCGTCGACGCCGCCGATAATGCTCGGGTCACGCAGTAGCTTCGCTTGGTTCTTATGGTCGACAAGGCTAGATTTACCCAAACTGATCACGGCTGCGTCGAAATGGCCCATCACGGGACCAATGAAGGCATCAAAAACCGCGCTTGCTAGACGAGGCTTGGGAGTAGTGTAAAAGCGCAGTTGAATCTCGCCGAGCAGGGCCGCGTAGTCGGTTTTTTGTCGCACATTGCTGCGCACGA
Organism: Pseudarthrobacter sp. GA104; assembly: GCF_009741265.1. Taxonomy (GTDB): domain Bacteria; phylum Actinomycetota; class Actinomycetes; order Actinomycetales; family Micrococcaceae; genus Arthrobacter. The sequence goes on along the minus strand of NZ_WOWL01000001.1, from coordinate 114,329 downwards.
GTCGGGCATCATCTGCCTCGTGCGTCTCGATAAGACCCTTCGCTTCGAGCTGAGTCATGGTATTCAGCGTGTCTATCGCTCTACTTGAACGCGCCTCAGCATGACGTATGACTTCACCGATCTCGGCGAAAGGAGCGCGAATTGAATTCGGCTCCATCACCTCGATCAGCCCCCAGAGCAGGGCAATGCTCTCATCGGATAGCGCGAGGATTTCATGAGTAAGGCTTTTCTCAGCCGACGGCTCAACTGCTCTTGCAAGAACGGCCGTTGCAGATGGAACCCACAGCTCGAGGCTGCTCTGTCTGTCCAACCAGGACGCGACGGCGGCGAATGCCGCACCAGCAACGTGCTTCCGCGGTTTGTCAGTTAGCACTCGCTCCCAGATAAAGGCACGCCGCCTATCGTGGAACCAGGCCGCGCCATCGGAGCGGCGGACGAAGATGCCCGACTCAAGCAAGGTGTCGGTCAGGATCCCCCATTGCAGAACATCGAAACCGAGGTAATCGAGAATGAAATCGTCGCTGGGCGGCTCGGCGAAGGGCGCAAGTCTTGCCGCTGTTGCCCGGATTCCCTCAGGGATGCTGTTCCAGGACGCGCGCATGAGCGCCTCAAACCCGTTCGGGGCGGCGATCTCGCCGAGAGATGCTCCCCCTTCTGCCAGCCGGATGGCATCGGCGATGAAGAACGGGTACCCGCTAGAGAGTCGGATGATCGTATCCCAGAGAGCCTGGGAAACGTGTGCGGAGATGAGCCACTCTTCGATGGCGGAGTGCACGAGTGGGAGAAGTGTATGCGGCTGTACGCCGCGCAGGGACACTTGCTGCACTATGGCGTCGCCCGCCGCATGATGCGGGGTAACGCAAGCGACAATTCGCACCGGTCCGGCAGTCGTGTCGGCAAGTTCAGCCAATAGTCCATGATCGGATGGCGCAAGGCGTTCAGCATTATCGAGCCGCAGCACCACCGGTCGACCCACAGCCTCGCTGAATCCCGACGCGATGTCCCATAGTTCCTTCGCGCGGTCAGGAACCCGGATCGATGCCAGTCGATCGTCAAAGCCCAACGCCCCACCTGTCGCTACGTCACCGAGCACTTTCTTGCCGATATCGACGACTTCCTTGCCGAGCTTCGATTCGGCATAAGTGAGAGTGCGAGCAAGGACTGCGCGGCCAATTTCACTTCCGGTGATCGTGCTGGCTCGGTCCATGATGGATTTAGCCACGGCCCACGCGGTGCGAACGTCGGGGGCGGCCGCGAGGTACTGGGCCATGCAATCACTGATTGCGTCGGCGAGAGCCGTCTGCAACGAACCCTCAACCGATTTCAAAACGATTGGACGTGATACGAACGGTTCTCCGGGCCAGGCTGTCAGGCTCGACAGGAAATTCGACTTCCCGATGCCTGAATCGCCTACGACGAGTATGAAACCATCCGGCCGGGCCGTTACGGCCTCACGGTCGTCCTCGCGGCCATGTAAAGCGTGATCATTCATGGATCACATTGTTCCTGAATGCCTCGAAAGTCTCCGTCAGGTTCATGCATCCGCGGCCCCACGTGGCGGCCACCTTCCTCAGTGAGCGTTCTCCCGATGTTCTCCTGGGCGTTACTACGACCGCCGAAGTTGTGTTTTTGGCGTGAGCCAGCGGGCCATTTCGGGACACACGTGGTCGGAAGCCATGAGGTCGTGCTGGCCTGGAACGGCTTCAATAGTGAAATAGCGGGTGTTGACAATGTCAACGCTTCTCGCTTCTTACTGGGGAGGAGATCGGCCGGACTGCCCCGGATTCTGGATGTTTTCGCGGCTTCCCAGTGTTTGCAGGGGCTGGAAGACGGTTCGAGTCCCACCTCGGGCACGACATATCGCCTCGTCAGAGGCGATTTTGCTTTGACGTGTGTACAAAGCTTGATTCTCGTCGCTCTGACGGGTTGGTTCGCGGGCTGTGGCCTGGCCGCCGCGGAGCCTGTGCAGGTGTGTGGGGTGGCGGGTTCAAGGCCCTGGCTGGTGGGCCTTCCGCCCGCTGTGGCTGCGGTTATGCGGTACCTCGTCCTGGTTGTCTCGGGTTGGTCGTGGGTGGCCAACACCTGTTCATGGTCCAGGGCTGCTGGCACAACATGACGTGACCGACTTTGGTATGAAATTCTTCATCAGGGGCTTCTCAGAGACCTCGTGGAGTCTCGGTGTGGCTCGGTTTCTCCTACCAAAGGGGGTGTGGACAGTGTCCACACTTATGTCTGCTTTATACGGGGGGCTGGGTTCGTAGGTGGTGCACCCGAGCTCTCCTGAGCTGCATGTGGCAACGAATCTCCTTGCTACTGCAGACCTTGAGCCCCCGGCCGCAGCAGCTCGCGGTCGAGGAGCACACTCCAACTGACCGGAGCCGGGGACGTCGTGGTGACGGTTCACAATGGATGTATGAGGATAGAACTGCTGCACATCGACCAGTGCCCCAATACCGCTAGAGCTCTGGAACGTCTTGAGTCGGCCTTGGCTGTGCTGGGACGCAGCGACATTGCCGTGCGGCTGCGACAGCTGAGCACGGCCTCGGACATCTCGGACATCTCGGACACGGGATTCGCGGGTTCCCTGACCATCACTGTCGATGGCTCGGACATTTTCCCGACCGGCGCACCAGTTGACGATTTGGCCTGCAGGTTATACGCCACTCCTGATGGGTTTGCGGGCTTGCCGACCCTCAACCAAATAGTCCAGGCCCTTGTAAACCGTGGATTCTGACGCGAAGCCATGTGGCCGTAGGCGCCGGGCGCCTCGGAAATGGCGGCGGTCGCTAAGCACGGATCACTGCCCGACTGCGGCACTTTGAGGACATTTTGAGGGCGAGAAAGGTTTTAGGGAAGCAGTGCTAACGGCTACTCGGACACGGGCTGCGGTCCTTGGATCTTCCAGCCTTCGGTACGCGTGTAAATGGCGAGGGCCTGCCCTTCACCGAAGGTTGGACGTGGGTGAGGGGTGTGTCGCAGGGCGGCACGGGTGCAATCCAAACCCTGCAGGGCTGCCCGGGCCTTTGTGAGCGCGTCACAAAGATTTGTGCCTTCAACCGCGAAGCGGCCGGCTCCCTGGTCGGTTGCGTATTCAAGGAAGTACCGCATGGGCGGAAGTTTGCCAGAGTGGGCAAGGTCCGGGCAGGGCCGATGGGCCCGTCTGTGGAATGTTTCTCCGCGTTCCCCGCGGGGCGGTTTTGGAGCAGGCAGTTGCTGGGCGCCGGCAGGGGTAGGGCTTTGCGGGCAGGCGGCTGTAGGGGCCGGGCCGCCCAAGGTTCGATCGGCCCTCGGAACCTCACTCGGTCGATAGTTCCTTTAGGGCGAGGGTTAGAAGTTCAACTTCCAGGCCCCTGAGGAGGGGAATGCCGTGGATGAATGCATCCAGTTCCATGACGTCGGCCGTCCCTCCCAGTGCCCAGTATTTAAGCCAGATCTGCGGGATGGTTGGGCCGCCTGATTCGATGAGGGCGCGGGCTGCCAGGCGAGGATCAAAATCACTCATCTTGGCCTCCTGGTGCGGCGGGGCGTGCTGGTCCGCGGTTCGCCAGCCAGAACAGTTAATGTGCTCATTTTCTCATGGTGTTATTTCCTCCGTCAGCAAGCTAAATGTCACCTCGCTGCTCAGGAAACGGCCAGAAGTTTGGAGACACTGAATCGGCTGAGAACGAGTCGGCCTCTTTTCAGTGGAACCCCCTGTAAGACATCCATGCGCGAGAATCGCTAGCCCGTTTCAGGGGACCAGGGCATTGGTTCTGGCGACGCGCTTCGCATGCGCACCGCTCCTGGAGCATCCGTTTCTGGTTACCGGTGATCGAAGATCAGTTTGTGAAGGATATGCCTGTTCATTTCCAGCGCGTCGATGTCGGGATGGTTGACCGCCGCCCATGTGGTCAACGCATCGCTATAGTTGCTGAGCGGTCCACCCGGGGCGGGCACGCGGCTCGCTTCCGCCTGCAACCTATTTATGGCTGATCGCGCCTGCGCGGGAAGGGGACTGCCCCCGGTTTTGTTGACTCCTTGACCTAGCGAGCTTGTGCTCGTGGAAGGATGTTGACCATGCCCACGCCGTATGGGGCGGAGTTCCGCCAGGATGTTATCGATGTGGCCCGGAAGGGTGAGGCGCCGCTGGCGCAGATTGCGAAGGATTTTGGGCTTTCGGTCACGACGCTGAAGCGCTGGATCGCTATCGCTGAGCGTAAGGACTCCGGGGCCGGCCCAGCGGCGGCGGAGTCGGCTGAGATGCGGGAGCTGAAGAAGCGCAACCGCCTGCTGGAGCAGGAGAACGAGATTCTGCGCCGGGCTGCTGCCTATCTGGCCAGGGACATCAACCCAAAATGACCTACCCGCTGGTCACGGATCTTGCCGCCGACGGTGTCCCCGTCGCGGTGACCTGCCGGGTGTTGGGATTCAGCAAGCAAGGCTATTACCGCTGGAAGGCCAACCCGGTCACGGAACGGGACTGGATCGATGCGCACCTGGTCAACGCAGCCCTTGACATCCATGCCGACGACCCAGCGTTCGGGTACCGGTTTATCGCCGACGAACTCCCGGAGAAGGGCATCACAGCGGGCGAGAACAGGGTCCAGCGCCTGTGCAGGGACCACGGCATCTGGTCGGTGTTCTCTAAGAAGCGGGGCGTGAACCGCAGACCCGGGCCGCCCGTGCATGACGACCTGGTCGAGCGGGATTTCACAGCCGCAGCTCCGAACGAGCTGTGGCTGACAGATATCACCGAGCACCCCACTGCCGAGGGCAAGCTCTACCTCTGCGCGGTGAAGGACGTCTATTCCGGCAGGATCGTCGGCTACTCGATGGACTCGCGGATGAAGTCCTCGCTTGCCGTCGCCGCTGTGGAGAACGCGGTGCGGTCACGCAACCCTGCTGGGACCGTGGTGCATTCGGATCGCGGGTCCCAGTTCCGGTCACGCCGCTTTGTCGAATCACTCCGGCGCCACGGCCTCACCGGCTCGATGGGCAGGGTTGGTGCGTGCGCGGACAACGCCGCGATGGAATCGTTCTTCTCGCTGCTGCAGAAGAACGTCCTGGACCGTCAACGGTGGCTCACCAGGCAGGAACTGCGCCTGGCCGTCACGACCTGGATCGAACGGACCTACCACCGCCGGCGACGGCAAAGACGGCTGGGCAAACTCACGCCAATCGAATATGAAACAATCAACCGGACCGCGCTCACAGCGGCCTAAGACCCCGAGTCAACAAAAGCCGGGGCAGTCCCAAGCACCGGTTCCACGCCCTGCATTGCAGGAGGGGAAATATACCGACCCCAGGCTTCGCTGTAGCCTCTCAGCACTGCATTCAGTTCTTGGTCGTCCATGGCTCAATTATGAGGACGTGAGGGTGGAAGATGGCCCCCACGCCATCTACTAGAGGATGTCGTCAACTGAGGTGAGCGGGTTGTACGAGCCTGCGGGAGGCGATATCCTCCCAGCTGCGGAGGGTGGATACTCGGTCTTATGCATTAATGGTTGAGCCGCCTGTCGGCCACTTTGTCCAGTCCAGGGCAACGGACCGCCGCCGTCAGCCAACGGCGGGCAAGGATCGTGACGTCGTGCTGGAATGTTGGTGAGTGAAGTGAAGCATTCCGTCTGGGCCTTACTGGCCGCAGTCGTGTGGTTGTGCGCTTGCACCAGTCCAGACAGTCCGGTCACGGGGCATTCCGGGGTTGTTACCGGCTTCGTCCTGACCGGCCCGGTCTGTCCCGTCGAACGTGTTGGTCAGGAGTGTCCACCGCGCCCCGTGTCAGGGGCCGCGGTTGTGGCCATGGACGGGGATGCCGCCCGGGGCTCAACACAAACCGATAGCACCGGGGCCTTCCACCTGACGCTGCCTGACGGTCGCTACGTGCTCAGAGCGACCAACATCGGCGGTTACGCATCGACGGCTACCGAGCTGGTGGTCATCTCAGACACGCCCGTTCACGTCACGCTGGTTGTCGACACCGGGATTCGCTAAGCCTGATCCACGCAGGGCTGGTAGATTTTGCCGTCACTCAATGCCATGAGTGATCACGGGCATCCTCGTTTCTGTGGCGGCTAGGTGAGCGTAGGCCCGCGGAGCCTGTTAACAGAGCCCACGAGTGCGCTGTCTAGTCTGTGAGCCTACTGCTCGGTGAAGGGGCGGATCAGTCTTCGGGCTTGAGGGTGGCGGCCGCGTCGAGGGCGTCGTCGACAACGATGAGGTAATTGTCGCGTCCGGCGGCGAGCGGAATGGAGTGTTCGCCGTATTTGTCGTAGGCGAGGTCTACGGCGTCGGCGGCGCTGGTGATGTTGAGTCGGCGCAGGAGCCGGGCGATGTCGAGGGTGTCTTTGTCGCGTTCGGCGGCTATTTTCATGGCAAGGAGCGTTTCGGTGTCTGCGGCCTGGATGGTGAGTCCGTCGAGCTGTTCGAGGGCGACCCAGGTGGCGTTGTCTGGGACGAAGGCTGCGGCGTTGGTGTTGAGCCAGTCGGGGGAGAGGTCGTAGTCTGCTGCCATGTCGGCGACGACGGCGTGGATAGTGGTTGGGTCGGCGTAGCTGGCGTCGATGTCTGCGGTGGGGCGGTTGCCGATGCCTTGGAGGATGAGGGCGGCCCCGCCGACGAGTTTGACGTCGCCGTGGGCGCCGGCGGTCTGCAGGCGCCTGCCGAGTTCGTGGAGGAGTGCCCTGATTTGTGTGGCGGTGAGTTCTCCGCCGGTCATGCGGTGGCCAGGCTGCGTTCGCGGATGAAGACGTTCAGGTCGGCGAGTTCTTGGGGTGTTTCGGACATGGTGAGTTTCTTCATGGGTTCTCGGATTGTGCGGTAGGACTGGGCTGGCATCCATGCCTCGTCGAGGGGCTTGATTCGTCGCGTCCATGGTGGTGCGGCTTGGCCGAGTCGGTGTGCGGTGTAGTTGGTGATTCCGGCGAGGGCCGCTGACCAGTGCGGGTCTTTGAGGCGGGGGCTGCGCTGGAGGAGCGGCATGCCGGCAGTGAGGGATGCGCTGGCATAATCGGCGAGCATTTTGATCGCGAACTCAAAGTCCCGTTCGGCGATAAGGCGCGTGAAGGTTGTCGCGTAGTCGCGCCGTGCCGGGTCGAAGTCTCTGCCGCGGGGGATGGGATCTGTGGCGGCCAAGGACAGGCCGAGGGCGGCCATGACGGCCAGGGTTTTGCCGAGTTCGGCGCGGTCGTGGCCGGCTTCCAGATCGATGAGGAACTTCCGTGACACCCCGGCCATGTCGGCAAGGGTTCGCTGGGACAGCCCGCGGGCTGTGCGGTGGGCGCGGATGAAGGCGCCGGCTGCCGCCGGGGTCTCGATGGTGCTTTCCAGTGTCATGGTATCCCCTCCTACCGTCGATTATGTCACCGAATGGTGACACTTGCATTTCCTGCTGCAGGGTTCGGCGGTTAGCTGACATTCCTTCGGTTTGTACCGCGGTGCCTCTCTGATGGTGCAGGCCCGCTGGAGCCTCGGACTCTTGTCAGCACAACGAAGAACAGCATCTCCAGATGACGCGCGGTGGGTGGCAGGAAGGCTTGAAGCGGAAAATTTGGGGGTGTGGACAATGTCCACACTTTGCTCCTCGGACTGGGTGGTATGGGGGTCGGACCGGGCCGGATTCCGCATGTTTCCGCGGGTTCCCAGTGTTCGCAAGGGCTGGAATGCAGTTCGAGTCCCACCTCGGGCACGCATCACCCCTCGTCAGAGGGGTTTTTGCTTTAACGTGTTGACATGGCTTGTGGTGGCGTCCCTCTGACGCTAGATGCGCGGGCTGTGGCCTGGCTGCCGCGGAGCCCATTCAGGTGTGTGGGGTGGCGGGTTCAAGACCCTGGCTGGTGGGTCTTCCGCCTGCTGAGGTGGGGTTTCTGCGGTTCCTCGTTCCGGTTCTGTCGGGTTGGTCGGGAGTGGCCAACATCAGTTCATGGTGCGGGGGAGCGGGGACCACATGACCCAGCCGATTCTGGGTGCAAAGCTTTCTTGGAAGGCTGCTCGCTGGCGTCACGCGAGCTCGGGGTGCTCTATTTGTCCTACCAAAGGGGGTGTGGACAGTGTCCACACTTACGTCTGCTTTAAGGAACATATACGTGCCCGGCTCACACACCTGGCGCGCTCGGACACGTGATGTCAGGTTGGGGTGTAGCCTATCCCGACGTGGGGTCAATATTTTTGGACTTCGCCGCTCCTCAGCCCACCACGCGACGAGACGGACCTGCTATAAGTTCTTGGTACCGTCGTCTCAGCCTGACACGTGTGGCACGGGACACTTATCATTGGCTTTCTCGTGGAAGTTGCGGGGAGCTGTGTTGCCTTTTGACCCATGTGGGGGAGCTCCAGGCGTATTGGTCGTTGTGTTGCCGGACCCTTGCGTAGTACCAGTCGCGATGGCTTCCGGACCCCTTATCCACAAGCTCAAGATTTACTTGCCGACTGTTTCGGGGCGACGCGCGGTGCATAAGGATTCCGCCCGAAAGGAAGCCTCCGGTGTACGCAGCCCGTGAGCCGCGGAGAAGCTCGGCGATGGAATGCTTCATCTCGACGCCGTTGAACCTGCCGACTAGCACTGTGCGCTCATCGCCTGTCACGTGCAAGGCAAGCTGTTGCGTGGCGTCCGTCGTGACCGTGGGATTGCCCCTGGTTTCGGTGGTAAAGACAACACGATGCTCATCGATTTGTCGCCAGGCGGAGAAGCTGAACTTGCCCTTGACGGCGTCGCTTGGCGCGACGATGTCGGTGCCATGAAGCCGTGGTTCAACTGCAGTGATGACCCCCCCGAGGACTTCAAGTTCGATGTCCCACGCTGCTTTCACTCCGACTTCTCCCCAGCCGACGCTCACGGAGAGCACGCCGTCAAAGAGATTCTCCGGAGCGGCCGTGGGCGATGCTCGCGCGATGATGTCCCCGTTGCGTACAAGCTCCACGTAATCGACGGAGTCACCGCCTGCCACTTCTATGGCGATCTCCCTGTCGCCGTTGCTCAGGATCTCGGACCCCATGGGATGACCGTTGACGCTTGTCGCCAGCATGATCCGGTCTCCGGTAACGGCGTAGGTGCGCCTGGCGCGTATGGCGTTCCAGATGCCGTCCCGCGTAAGCTCCTCCGCCCAGACCATGGCCCTGCCATAACCGTGGCTTCCAGGGTGGGCACTGTGGTGATCGGTTGATCCAATGAAGCCAAAGACTTTCCCCAGCTCCAAGCCGTGCTGGGCCGTACTCTGTGTGTCCCGCGGACCCATGGTGTGCAGATACTTTCGCGGCGCCTGGTCGTGCTCTCCGCACCCGTGCATCGATACGATTTCCACCACCGGGGCAAACTCTTCGCTGTACGTTCCCCAGTTAATGCCGCGACGCCCCGGCAAATAGCCGATGTGGTGCGGCACTGCAAGAGCATTCAGTCCACGGGCTTTGAGTTTCCGGAGCTCACACCGGAGTTCCTCCAGGCTGTTGGCAGTGGCCGGGCGCAGAGGCCCCCGTCCGGACTTGTAGTAGATGCAGTGGTCACCGTATGTCATGCTGTGCCACTCGAACGAGAGCAAAGATACAAAGACGCCATCCTGATGTACACCTTCGGTGACGTCCTGGACGTGAGCCCATTGATCCTTAAGGCGCGCGAACCCCCTGCGGTGATATTCATTCACATCCGCTGGCGTGTCCGGCATGTCATGCCAGTTCGCGTGGCCCGTCACGCTGCCAAAGTCGAGCTGAAGGCGGGCATTCCGATAGGCGTCTTCCAAGCTCCCGTGACCATAACTGATATCACAGTGATTGTGGATGTCGCCGGCAAAAGCAAGGGTTCCGGCATAGGCATCCAGCGAGGATCCCATTCTCGGTAAGGCCATTATCCGCTCCTGGTCCTTGGAGTTGCGAAACGAGGTAAACACGCTTGGCATCACGGTTTAACGGTTAAGCGAGCGTCAATGCGTGAGGCACCCAGAACGGTTCCGCAAGCAGCCGCCTCGGACACTTCGAATTCCGCCACAAGGTCGTTTGTCTTCTTACGTCCTCGTAGCGGCCGCCTCGGTTTCGGTGACGGGTGCTGGACGGGATTCCGTCGTGCTGGCCGGGGGTAGGTCGTCAACATGCCGGTTGCGCGCAGGTGCGCTTTCGATGGGCGTGTGTGCAACTGGGTCCCCGGTCTTTTTTAGCCACTTGTCGAGGAGGTCGGAGTGCCGGGAGCGTACGTGCTGGTACTCGGCGTTGCGAATGACATTGACGAGTTCCGAGGGGTCGGCCCGGCGGTCGTATAGCTCTTCAGGCTCACGCGGCTCCAGATGGGCGTCTCCCATTCCTTGGCGTGTGTCGCTTGTCTCGAGGTCTATGGCCAACTGAAGCTTGGGTCCTGGTTCATAGTTGCGGATGTACACGTACTCCGCGGAGCGTGCTGCCCGTTTCGGGTCGTAGGTGTCGTGGAAACTCTTAGAGGTGAAGATGACGCGTCCCTCTTTACCGGGCTGTTGGGTGAGCAAGGGCATGAGCGATTCGCCTTCGAGCTCTTCTCCGTCCGGGGCGGCGCCTGCCAGCTCGAGGAGCGTGGGGAGGAGGTCCATGTGGCTGGTTAGTTCCTTGACTCGGTGGGGTGCCACGTTCCAGCTTGAGGGGGGCCGGACGATGAAGCTCACTCCCGTACCGGCGTCGTACAGCGTGCTCTTCGCCCGGGGGAAGGCGACGCCATGGTCGGTAGTGAAGACGACCATTGTGTTCTCTCTGTCAAAGGCTGAGTCAATCGCGGCGAGCAGCCTGCCGAACCCGGCATCGAATTGGGCTATCGCACCGTTGAAGGCTGCGATGTCACGGCGGGTGTGTTCGTTGTCGGGCAGGAATGCGGGGACGTCCACCTCGGACGGATCAGCTGGGTCGTAGTCCTCGGGGCCCCACGGCCGGTGCACCTCCCAGGTTCCGACGGTGAGGAAGACGGGCTTGCGTTCATTGCGGCCGGGCAGTTGGCCCAGCCACCGCTCGGTGGCTTCGACCACCTGATTGGTGCGTGGGAGGAAGCCGAGACCGGGGCATTCGTCAAAGCCCAGGACGGTCGGATCGACGTTTTCGTGCTGGAGTCCGATCAGGACTGAGTGGTATCCCAGCGGGCGGAGGCGCTCGGGTGCAGTCAGTACGCCCTCGCGATACCTCCATGCATTGTGGACGAGTCCCTGGACCCCGTTGCGGTAGGGCGAGAGCCCGGTAAAGAGGGATGCGCGGGCAGGGGAGCACAGCGGTGACGATGAATGGGCGTTTTCGAACACGATCGAGTCGGCCGCGAATTCGGTTATGTTCGGTGCCGGCACGTGTGGCATGCCATAGGTGGGGAGCCAACGACCGAGGTCGTGGCAGTGGATCAAGACCACGTCTGGATGAGTGGGGAGGGGCATGGGTTCCTTCCGGCACCAACGCCTGCCGCTGATGACGGCGACGCGGAGCGACAGCTTGCTGTGGGATCGGGGGTACGGCTCCCGTATCGAGGGTGGGCGCGTTTTGATACGGGAGCCGGACGGTCTACTTGGGCCGGCGGGGCGGCGCAGGCTGAGAGCTGGTGTTGATGCCGCCGCCCGCCGTGGCCGTCAACGCGTGGGGAGACCGGCTTTGGAGATGATGCCCTGCAGTGCGGTCTGGATCTGGTCCATGCCGTCTTTAGGCGGGGTGTTTCCTGCGGCGATGTTTTGAAGCGCAGGTTCGGTGGCATTGAGCATCTCCGTCGAGAATCCGTAGCGAAGTGACGTCGGCGTTTGTGGAAGATTCTCGGCTGTCTCCTTCATAGCCTGCAGAGCCTCTTGTTGCGCGCCGGAGATGTCGGAGGGCTCGTAGGAATCACCACGGACGGGAATTCCGCCCTCTTTGGCGAACAGCGTCTGGGCCTTTTGTGAGGTCATCCAGGTGATGAAGTCCAGTGCTGCTTCGGCCCTTTCCTTCGGGAGGCCTGCCGGTATGGCGAGAGACCACAGGCCTGTGGCGGATGATGCTTCACCGGATGGCGTCTGGGGCAGCGGCGCATAGCCGATCTTGCCCGCGACCGAGGAGTTGGCCGGGTTTTCGAGCTGGGCTGCAGCGGCGGCCACGAGATAGCTCTGGGCAGCGTTCCCATTCTGAATTTCCGCGATCACCTGCGCCTGACCCATTGTGGTGGTGGCGGAGGGCCCCAGCTGGGCCAGTTCCCTGAGCCATGTCCCGGCCTGAACGCCGGCGCTCGTGTTGGCGGTTGGTGTCCAGTCCGTGCCCTGTTCCTTGAACCAGGCCCCGCCAGCACTGTTGAGCAGTGGCTGGAATTCGAAGGTGGCGCTGTAGGTACCGGGGACCCCTTGGGTACGGAAGACGCCGCCGTACTTGGCTGCCTGGGCCTCCGCGATTTTCTTGCCGTTGGAGATGACTTCCTCCCATGTCTTGGGGACGTTCAGGCCGAGTTTCTCATAGATGTCTTTGCGGTACACGAAGATGTCGACGTTGCCCAGCAAAGGGAGGTTGGTAATTTTCCCACTGGCGTCGAAGACTTTCTTGGACGCATCCCACTTCGCGACGTTGCTGTAGCTGTAGATCTGCTCGTCCGGTTTGTAGCCGGGGTCGACCTCGTTGAACGGCTGGACCCAGCCGTTGACGTTGAACTGGGCAAGGTCCTGCTCGTTGATTTGGAAGACGTCGAAGGTGTGCTTCTGGCTTTGGATGTCGTTGACCTGTTGGGTCTTCACATCCGGGTTGGGAAAATTGCGCAACTCCACTTTGTTGCCGGTTTCCTTCTGGTATTCCTGCACGACCTTGGCGTAGGCCGGATTCCAGGGCGCTTGGCTCGTGGGCACAACGAGTGTGACGTTTTTGGCCGCTCCTCCCGGGGGAACCGGGGCTCCCGAGTCACAGGCTGCCAGGCCTACGGTTGCGGTTGCGATGGCAAGACAGGCCCCCGCAGCTCGTGCGAAGTGGGTGAAGCGGGGCTGTGCGGATGTTTGCATAGGTATCTCCTTCGATATCAGCGGTCGGTTGAGGTGGGGTCAGCCCTTGACTGCCCCGGCGGTGAGCCCGGAGACGATCTGCCGGTTGGCAAAGATCGCGAGCAGGATCATCGGGATTGCGGCGACGGCCCCGGCGGCGGCGAGCTCGCCCCAGGTGACCGCGTACTGCTGGAGGAACCCGGCGATGCCGACGGTGACCGGGGCTGTGAGGCCGCCGGAGGTGAGAGTCAGGCCCATGAGGAACTCGTTCCAGGCCATGATCCCGACGAACACACCGGTCGCGGCGAGACCGGGCCGGACCAGCGGCAGCATCACCATCCAAAAAACGCGGAATTCGTGGGCTCCGTCCATGAGCGCCGATTCACGCAGCTCGTCGGGGAGCGCCGAAAAATACGAGCTCATAAGCAGGACGGCAAACGGCAGGTTGAACAAAGTGTTGACGAGGATAAGGCCCGGCACCGTCCCGAGGAGGCCGATGTTGTTCAGCAGCACGTAAAGGCCTGGCACGAGGGTCGCCGGGGGGATGAGCGGGATGATCCCGGACAGCACCAGCGCCGGCAGCGTGAGCCAGCGCGGCGGGGACAGCTTTGCCAGCGCATACCCGCTGAAGGCTCCAATCGCCAGGCATAGGACGACGGTCCCGATGACCAGTCCGACGCTGTTGAGCAGCTGGACTCCGAACGTGCCGTCGGCAAAAATTGCCCGGAAGTTTCCGAGCCAGAACGGGAAGTCCCAGCTCCGGCTGATGATGGCCCGGTTGGGAAGGAATGCCAGCAGGATTGCCCAGACGATCGGGACGATGACAATCAACATAATGACGACCAGCGTGATTTCGACTGCTGGGTTGCTGCGGCGCATTGGCTTGTTCACGTTCATGCCGCCCGCCTTGCCCGTCGTGCCAGCACCGCAACCAGAAGCAGGGCTACCGTCAGGATGATGACGACAACGCTGAACGCGGCGGCATTGCCGTACTGCAGATCATGGAAGAACCAGAGCTGGATCCGTTGCGACACCAGCGTTGTGGCGCCGTTCGGGCCACCAGCGGTCAACAGGTACATCTCGTCGAAGACCTTCACGCCCATGACCACGCGTACCAGCGCGACGGTTCCGATGGCGGGCAGCAGCAGGGGAAGCACGATCCGGCGAAGGATGGCCCCTTCAGAGGCGCCGTCGACCCGGGCGGCTTCGAGCAGTTCTTCGCCGATGCCCTTGAGCGCGGTGTAGATGAAGAGGAAGACCACTGGGGACCAGTGCCAGATGTCCACCACAATGACACTAGTCATGGCCCCGAACCCTGTGTCCAGCCAGTTCTGCTCCGGGAGGCCGAACGTTGCGAGGACTTTGTTCCATCCGCCGGCCGTGGGGCTAAGGATGAGCAGCCAGATCAGACTCACCACCACAGGGGCGATTACTGCCGGCCAGATCATGACATTGCGGGCGATCGGCAGCAGCGTCACCGCCCGGTCCACCAACAGGGCGGCGGCCAGTCCTGCGATCAGACTTCCCGCGACACTTCCAATGATGAAGACGAGTGTGTTCCCCAGCGCCTGCCAAGCGGCGGCGTCGGCCAAGACGGTCTGGAGGTTGGCTAAACCGGTCCAAGTGAAATGGAATCCGCTGCCGGTGATGGCCACTTCGCTCAGCGCCATCTGGAGTACCCGAGCGAAGGGATAGGCCCCGATTAGGAGACAGAACAAAACAAATGGAGCCAAGGCGATCGCGGCCCATCCGGCTTTGCCGCGGCGGCGGGACCTGCTGTTCTTAACCGGCGACGAGGGGGCCAACGCGGTTCCGACGGCCGCCGTCATTTGTCCGCCCGGCCGCTGGGGATAGGAGCTTCCATTGCTCACCTTTCGAAATTCTGGGTGCTGTATCGATCTACCACTGCTAGCCGCCCTCATTTATGGGAATTGCAGCTTTGAAGGCACCCCATCAGGCGGCGATGCAGGGCCTTGCTGGAGGAGTCGAACAGTAGCCGAAGGATGGATCGATCTACCATCGCTAAGAGGCTAACTGTGACCCAGGCCTCACGTCAAGGGTTTCGGTTTCTGTGCAGCCGCAGGAACCCCTTACCTGAAGATGTGGCTCGATGGGAGCGAGTGGGGACTGAATGTTGCCGTCCAGGGCGTCCAGAAGCCACTGCGCTGCGCGTCGGCCCATCTCCTCAGGGCCGACGGCTACGGACGTAACGGCAGGGTTGAATAGGGCCGACTCCGGGAGCCCGTCAAACCCGATTACGCCTGCCGGTTCCTGCTCTGCTCGCTGCGTCCGGAGTGCGTGCAGGAGTGCGTAGGCGATCACGTCGCTGTGGCATAGGACCGCGTCGAAAGAGATATTGGTGGACAGCAGGCGATTGGCGAGCTCTATCCCGCCTTGCGTGCTTGTCTTGCCGCGTAAGACTGCAACGAGCTCTGCGCCAGGGAACGCCGAAAGTGCTTGCTCAAGCCCTTCGACCCGCTCTTGCCCCGGCACGGCCCCTTCGGGCCCGCCGAGGTAGACGAACTTCCGCGCACCGTGCACTCTCGCCAAGTGGTCTGCAGCCAGAAATCCGGCCTTCACTTCTTCTAACCGCAGGCTCGGGGAGCCATCTTGTGACCGTCGGGTAATAGCCAAGGTGGGGACTGACACGGACGGAGCTGCACTCCCCAGTGCCGGGGAATAGGCCAGGCCGTCCACGGGGTATTCCCGCATCGTCCGCAGCACCCGCTCTTGGCGGCTGGCTTCGTCGTAGGTACTGGTAACCATCGTCATGAACCCGGCAGCGGCGGCGACTTCTTCAAAACCCAGGGCCATGGAGGAGAAAAAGGGGTTCGATATATCCGTCAGGACCAACCCGAGGAGACCGCTCCGATTCGTCCGCAGGGTAGCGGCACCCCGATGGTAGACGTATCCCAAGGTCTCCATTGACTGCCGGACACGCTTACGCGTCCCGTCGCTCAGCCGCCCGGTCTCGCGGACGACCATCGAGGCAGCGGCACGGGAGACACCTGCATGTTCAGCCACATCTTGGAGCGTCACGCGTTTCACTTAAGCAGACTAATCCTGCACCAGCCATTGCGTCTAACAGGAACTGTGTGGCGCGTCCAAGCGGTGCCCCGCGCCGGTCTTGGCCGGAACGTTTCTTGCCGGAGCAGGCGAATATTAGAGTGCCACGGTCCGGAAGCCTGTATTTCCACTGGAGGACTCGGGGGTGTTAGAGGTGCGGGCCGCCACCCGGTACCTGTTGCAGTAGGACTCGTGGCAGAGGTATGACCCGCCCCGCATGACCCGGCCGGCACCTATCGTCGGCCCTTGCGGGTTTATGCTGGGGGATTTTCGGTAATACCGTGGCAGGTACCAGTCCGAGCACCACTCCCAGACGTTCCCTGCTACTTCGTACAGGCCGAAGCCATTAGGAGGGAAGCTTCTAACCGGAGCCGTCCCCAGGAAACCGTCTTCCACGGAGTTGAACTCCGGGAATTCGCCCTGCCAGATGTTGCAGAGGTGCTCTCCTTGGCGTCCATGAAGTTCATCTCCCCAGGCATAGCGCTTGTTTGCGAGGCCGCCCCGCGCTGCGTACTCCCACTCTGCTTCCGTGGGAAGTCTTCGGCCTGCCCATGCGCAGTAGGCTTGGGCGTCGTTGTGCGAAACCTGCACCGCAGGGTGGTCCGGGATGGTTGACCAATCCGAGTCTATTCCTCTGGGGTGGCGCCAATCAGCGCCGCGGATGTTGAGCCACCAACGGGCTCCATCGGCCTCGCCGAGCACATCGCTCGCTGGTGCTTCGAGCAGAAGGTGAAAAACTGCGGAGGTGCCGTAGCGTTCGGCTTCCGTGCGATAGCCCGTGGCAGCCACAAATGCGTTGAACATCCTGTTTGTGACGGCAGTGGTATCGATGCGGAAGGAATTGACCGTGACCGGGTGCACTGGCGTTTCTCCGTTGATCGGATAGCCCTCCCCGAATGCGTCCCCCATCTCAAAGGTCGCCGCGGGCAGGAGCACGTCATCGTGAATTGGGGCGAGCACGTCACCTCTAGTGACCGTTGTACGGTGTTCTGTACGGTTCGCTGTCAGATCCCGTCCGGCAGGCGCACAGCAGGAGGAGGGAAGTTGCGTAAAATCCTCGATCAACTGAACTCCTTGAAGGCAGGCATACGGTGGCTTCGTACCGGACAAACATTTCCGGGTTCATCAGGACGGTGAAGTCTGATTTGCCCTCGAGCAAGCTTATGCCCGTTGAGCCTTATTACTTCCAGGAAAGCATCTTTCCCGTTTGGCATAAAGCGACTGCTGCGGGAAGCCGGCAACCACTAAGGCTGCCTCAGCCGCGACAATGACGGGGCCGCTGGTGACTGCTCCTTTCCGCCCCGCATGCCGCCGCTCGGACAGTCGCGCTCCTCGATTTGGCCGAGGTTCTCGAAGCGTTCGTGCATTTCGTCGAGGGCATACCGCAGTGCCGTCAGCGGTGCTGCAGGGCGGGATCTTTCATGGGGTACAAGTGCCGTGTGGATTCGACCGGATGTCGTAAAGTTCCGTTCGATGCCTGCTCAATACTCCTCGTATTTACAATCGCGAGAGTCTGTTGCAGGGCCGAGGCAAATCTGTCACGACAAAGAAGAACCGCATCCCTTCTTTGCGGGATGCGATCGCTGGCTTGAACGCTTTGACGGGGCGAAGTCGGGGTGTGGACATTGTCCACAGTCGTGGCCTCGGATTGGACGGTAGAGGCCTCGGATTGCTTCAGAATCCGCATGTTTCCGCGGGTTCCCAGTGCTTGCAAGGGCCGGAATGCAGTTCGAGTCCCACCTCGGGCACAGTGTTTTCGCAGGTCAGAGACTTTTTCCCTCTTCGCTGTTGACAAAGCTTGACATATTAAAAATCCGGGTGTGCGGCCGCAAGGCGTCTCGTATGCCAAAGAGTCCTCGTTCGTAACCCTTGGGTATGCTGCAGCTTCCTGAGCTGGACCCTGCTCGCACGTAAGGTGGGCCCACAGCATATCCATCACTGGCAGGCCACATTAGGCGTCAGTAGTAGGGACTCGGGCGCACGACGCCCTAAGGTGGAGAAGAAGACCGCAGGGCGGATCCGTACTCAAGACGAGCCCATCCACCTCGCGGTCTACTTGGCGTTACCACTATGGCCCGTCAACAACATCCACGGTCGAAGTACCTAGATGGCATGGATCGAACCGTCCTGTGTCCGAAGTGTGCCCGGTGCCGGCGGGGCTGCGAATTCAGGCCCGGACTCAAGGTATCCGGGTGTAATGTCGAAACCAAGTCCGGGTGCCTCGGGCACGTCCAACCATCCACCGGTGCGAGGAAGCGGCGCAGTGAGCATTGCTGCTCGATGCGGCTCCTCGTCCAGCGGAGTCCACTCAAATGTGCCTGTATTGGGAACCGCTGCATAGAGTTGGAGTGCAGCAGCCGTCAGATAGGGGCTCAAGAAATTGTGAGCCATGATTCGGCGATGCCGCGCTTCCGCCAGTGCAGCGATTTTAATGCTGGCGCTCAGGCCACCTACGTTGCCTATGTCAGGTCGAAGGAAGTCACCTACGCCCGCATTAAGAAGGTCCTCGAACTCGTAAAGGGTATCGTGGCGCTCGCCCACAGCCAGAGGAGTTCTGACGGCCTGGGCCAGTCGCGCGTATTCGCTAATGCTGTCGGGCGGCATCGGGTCTTCGAGATAGTGGATGTTCGAGCGCTCCAAGCGCTGGGCGAACTGGATGGCTTCGCCTGTGGTTAACTTGCGATGGCATTCGACGCCCAAATCGACATCTCTTCCAACAATCGAGCGCAGTTCTTCCACGATTTCGACCGCTTTGTTTATCCGGCGGGCGGATGTCTGTATGTGGAACCCATCGTCTCCTTCGACGAACGGGTCGATCTTTACTGCGGTGAAACCCTCTGCCACCCCGAGCTTCGCCTCTGTAAGAAGGTCATCAGGCGTCGATGCACGAGGCCAGGACTTCTGTCCCATGAGCAAGTGGAGTCTTACTTTGTGCCGGTGGCGTCCACCGACGAGGTCATATGCGGGAACTTCGAACCGGCGTCCCTTCAGATCCCAGAGCGCCAGGTCAACTGCGCCGATTGTCGACGTCAGTGCTCCGCCACGCACTGATACCGCACGGAATAGTTCGAGTCCTAGCCGCCCGATCTCATCAGGGTTTTGTCCGAGGAGCACTGAGCGAAGGGGCTCGAGGATTGCGTCTGTGATCTGAGGAAATCCGAAGTACCCGCTCTGACCGATGCCCTCTGCGCCATCCTCTGTCCGGATTCTAACGAACGCATATTGGTCGACCAGATGCACGGTGACCTCAGAGATCCGGGTTTTAGCAGGCATAGGATCCACAACTTTTCATATCAGGGCAAAGTACTTTGAGGTCAGCAAATTTTCCCATTCGGGTCTCCTTGATCGTTCTTTCGGGCCTTTATGCCCGCACTCCGGCTGCGGTGAAGCCGCCGTCAACCGCGAGTATCTGGCCTGTAATAAATGAGGACCGTTTGCCGTCGACCAGGAATGCGGCGGCGCTTGCTACTTCCTCCGGCGTGCCATATCGGCCCAGAAGAACGGAGCCTTCCCAGGCTTCACGCGTTTCAGCGCTGTGGCTGTTTCTTGTTAGTGCGGTCTCGATTGGGCCTGGAGCGATTGCGTTGACGCGTATCCCTTCACCTGCCAGTTCCACTGCCATGACCTTTGTCAGGGTAATCATTGCCCCCTTTGATGCCCCATATGCTGCCCGTCCAAAATTCCCGTGGATCCCGGACACTGAGGCGAGGTGCACGATGGAACCACCACCGTTTTTCGCAAGTATGGGCGCAACCGCCTGCGTGATTGCCAGAGCCCCAATTACGTTGACCTCATAGATACGCCGCATAAGCTCCGCGGTCGTCTCCTGCAATGGGACGACGGTACCGATACCGGCACTATTGACCAGCGCCGTGACCGGCGGAACTCCTGAAGCAGACAGGGATGCCAGATCGGCGACGTCGGCGGGGTCAGTGATGTCGACGGCGGCGGTGGTTAAGTCCGTCCCTGGGAGTGCTGAAGTTAGCTCGTTCAAAGCGTGCTCGTCACGGTCCGCAGCGATGACATGCCAGCCTTCACGGAGCAAGTGCTCAACGGTCGCGAGCCCGATGCCCGAGCCTCCTCCGGTAACGATCGCACTTTTTTCTGCCATGAAACTTGTTCCCTTCTTGTTGCCTCGAATACGCACTTCTACAAGGAAAAGCTCATTCTGCCTTCGCGGGCCATTGTGCCCTGTGGGCTCCGCCAAACAGTGATCCCGCGCCCGGTCCTCTCCTGCGAGACCAGGCTTCAGCAGGGCGCCGTGATCCAGAACCAGGTGATTCTTGGGCCCTGACTAGTACAGGGGAAGGACGTCACCGGCGACGACGCCCCGCTGCAGGTCCAGCAGGCGTTCCGCATCGAGTTCGCGAAGCACACCTCTGGTTGCTTCGTCACTGGCTTTGACAACGATTGCCGCCGAGTTGATGCCCTCGCTGAGGCTGCGTGCGCTCGGTTGTTCCAGGGGCCATGCGAGGAGCCCCTGGTCGTCGAGTGAGAGGCCAAGCGCAGTCCGATGCCAGACCGCGGCGTCGATTATCCCCCTCGTCAGCGCAGATGGAACCTGGGCGTAGCTGACGTCGACGTACTCATGGTCGGGGAACTCGGCCCTAGTGAGGGCCGAGTGGTCTACCGAAAGGCGGTCAATTCCTATCTTCAGGTCCGTGCCGAGTTCGTGCCGGGCTGCACGGGCCATCACCAGGACCGAGTCGGATGCGTAGTAGCTGCCTGGGGGTAGGGCAGCATGGGTTGTTATCCCGGTGTTTTCGGATGTCCAGCGTTCAGCTGCTCCCAGCGACATTATGGCGATGTGGGCGAGTCCGCTTTGAAGAGCTGCGACACGTTGCTCCGAGCCGTGCCCGTAGAGAAACGTTGAAGGTACGCCGAGGCGTTCCAGTTCGGATCGCAGCCCGGTGGCAAGACCTTGGAACTCCCAGCTGTTCGGCAGCGGCAAAAGAACGGAAAGGGTGGGTAGCCCGGCGGTGTGCCATAGCTCGCCACTGCGGCGGCTGAGAAGGAAGGTTCCTTGCCGCGGCTTGGGGTCGAGGGTTACCCACCCGTTCTGTTGCATGTCCTGCAGCGCCTTCTGAACTGTTCCGGCTCCCACTCCAATACTGGAGCGGAGCTGGTCAATGTTAGGCAGGCGTGCGCCGATTTCAGTGGTCAGGATCGTGAGTGCGACCCCTGCCGAGGCCCGCTGCTGCGGCGTCTCAGCCGGCCGGGGCGCGGACGCCGTAGCAGAGGTCTCGGACGCGACACTGGTGTACATGGGTCCTCACACTACCTGCGCAACCTTTTTGGAGCGACCGAAGATAGCCATGAGGGCGGCTCCCACGATGCACACCGCCCCGCTGAGGGTAAAGGTGGTTGCCCATGACCCCGTGTTGTCGATGATGGCGCCGACAATGAAGGGGGCTGCTATCCCGGCAAGGTTGGCAATCGCGTGAACGAAGCCCATGACGCCCCCGACCCGCCGGCCAGGAACGATGTCGGCAACGATGGCGAAGTATTGGGCGCCGGTCAGGTAAAGGACGAAGACCACGGCCGCCATCAGCGCCACCGCGGCGACTGTGGAATCGGCCAGGCCAATCAGCGCGAAGAGAACAGCCGTAACAGTCAGACCGGCGACAATCATCACGGCCCGAGCCGTCGCAGGCTTTCCCGTCCGCCGGGCAATGCGGTCGGTGATAAGTCCGCCAAGGACGAAGCCGATAACGCCGAAAACCCAAGGAATGGTGCCGGCGACGGCGAGTTCTTTCAGGTTCACGCCGCGTTCCTGGGTCAGGTAAACCGGGAACCAGGTCAAGAAGGTGTACAAAACCCACGCGTAGCCAAAGAAGGCAATGGCAGTGGACCAGATGATCGGCATCTTGAAGTAGTGCCTGAGGGGAAGTGCGTCTGCCTCGTCCGCGCCGGAGTTCTCTGGCATCGCCGTGATGCGCTCCCGCTGTTCCTCGACATCCTGCAGGCGCGCCCATGGGTGCATATCCGGGCGGTCACGGACGACGGCGAACCAGCCGATGGTGCACAGGCCGCCGACAGCGCCCAGGACTATAAAAGCCAGTCGCCAGTCACCAATGCTCAGCAGCCACACCACGAGCGGGGTGCCGACGACGCCGCCGAGCGGCGTTGCGCCCTGCACCAAGCCCATAGCCGTCCCCATCTGACGCTGCGGGAACCAGTTGTGCATGGTTTTGGTCGACACTGACCCCTGAGGCCCTTCACCGAAGCCAAAAAGAACCCGGATGATCAGCAACGATACGAAGCCTGTACCGGCAGCCGTCAACGCCGTGAACAGGGACCACCAGGCGACAGCGACGCCCATGATGGAGCGGGGGCCGTAGCGGTCCGAGAGCCATCCGCCCAAAAAGGCGCACGGAACATAACCAAAGAAGAACGCACTGGCCACCAAGCCGAACTGGGCCTTGCTCAAGCCCAACTGTTCAATCATCTGGGGCCCTGCAACACCCAAGGCGGCCCGGTCTGCGTAATTCAGTACGAGCAGAAGAGCGGTCGTGGCCAAAATCAGCCAACGGAGCCGGAAGGCTCCGCGCCGCGCCGTCAATCCTCCAGCGGATGAGGGGGCCGGGTTTCGTAGATCTGGAGTACGGGACATCATTTCACCTCTCTGTGATTTCCGTTACAAACAATATACAGTATGCTGTAGGAAACGCCAGATCGGAAAAGGAGAAAAACTATGGGCATTCCCGCAGACACGAAAATAGCGGTGGATCAGGCAGACCGCTTCCTGCAGCAGCTGCAGGAAGCGGCACCGTCAGTCGCCGTGGACAGGACAGAGGAGAGCCGCCTTTCCCGGGCGGGGGACAGGTGGCCGGAAGCTGCCAAATGGTCCGCCGCAGAGCGGGAGCGCCATCTCCCCGCTGCCGTGATCAGCCCCTCCAGCGTCGAGGAGGTCTCGGAAGTGCTCAAAGCGGCGCAGACAGCAGGCATCGCCGTCGTGCCTTACGGGGCAGGTTCGGGTGTCGTTGGAGGCGTCGTCAATGACGGCGTCTTTGTTTCACTGGATTTGGCCCGTCTGGCAGGGGTCCCTGCGTTCGATGATGAACGGGGGGAAGTCACCGTCGGCGCGGGGATGCTGGGCGCCGACCTCGAAGCGGCCCTGAACGCACGGGGCCGACGCATCCCGCACTATCCCCAGTCTTTGTCGCTGGCGAGCGTGGGCGGACTTGTCGCAACGAGGTCTTCCGGAACCTTCAGCAGCAAGTACGGCAACATCGAGGATCTGCTGGTGGCGCTGGAAGTGGTTCTGGCTGACGGCACCATTGTCAGGACCCGGGCAGTTCCCCGCTCCTCCACAGGTCCCTCCATCGCCCAGCTCTTCGTCGGCAGCGAAGGGACGCTTGGGGTCATTACCGCCGTCACGCTTCGGACTTTTCCGCTGGCGCGTGACAGCAGGTTCCGCGGCATCGCGTTCGACGATCTCTCCGGCGGCTTGGCCACTGTCCGTTCGATACTGGACGCCGGCGTCACCCCTGCCGTGATCCGGTTGTATGACGGTGACGAAGCCGCCCACCTTTACGAGCGCTCCGGTGTCCCTGGTGAGGGACGTGCACTACTTATCCTCGGCCACGACGGTCACGAGTCGGTTGTGGCGTCGGAAGAGTCCGTGGCTCTCGCCGCGGCCGCAGCACACGGCGGGGCCGATCTCGGCGCAGTCCCGGGAGAGACGTGGGAACGAACGCGATTTGATGCCAGTTGGCTTGAACGCGGGAACGCCGGGGGGACGATGATTGCCGACGCCATTGAGGTCTCGGCGGGTTGGCCCGAGCTCGCGGCACTGCACGGCAAGGTCTTGGCAGCAATGGACCCGCACGTGGACAAGGCCTACGCCCATTACTCGCACTTCTACCCCAACGGCGGCGCGATCTACTTCATCTTCTTCACCAGCGGCACGGACCGGCAGGAAGTGCTGGACCGGTACCGGAACGCCTGGGACGCCGCCTTGAGCACCGTTTCGGAGGCGGGAGGCTCAGTCAGCCACCACCACGGGGTGGGCGAGGCCCGCAAAGACTGGATGTACCGCGAGCACGGGAACGCTCTGCAGGTTCTAAACAAGGTCAAGGCAGCACTGGATCCTGCCGGTGTACTCTCTCCGGGAAAGCTGGGCCTGGCCCCGCAGGCGAAAGGACAGGCTAATGACTAACGACGCACCCGTTGCCCTCACTATCGGTGATGCGGCCGGCATCGGCCCCGAGCTGAGCCTCCGGATTGCCTCCGAGCCGGCCTTCATGCCCGCCAAGCCACTGCTGCTCATCGGGTCCGTGGAGCTGCTGCGCCGTGTTGCTGCGGCCGTGGGGCTGGCAACCGAAATCCGCGCTGTCCACGATCCCGCCGAGGCTGCCACCGAGCCTGGCGTCGCCTATGTTCTGGACGCACCCATGGACGCCGCTTCGGTCATCCCGGGACAGGTGTCCGCCGCTTGCGGCAAGGCCGCTGTGGACGCCATCGAGGTCAGCGCCCGGCTGGCCCTCGAGGGGAAGATTTCAGCCGTCTGCTCGGCCCCGGCAAACAAGGAGGCCTTCAACGCCGCCGGTCATCACTTCGAGGGACAAACCGAGATCTACGCCCACCTGACCAAGACCGAGGCCTTCCACACGATTCTCGTCGGAGGCCCGTTCAGGGTGAGCCTGGTCAGCGCCCACTGCTCCATGCTGGAGGCTGTCGCACGCGTCCGGGCGGACCGGATCGAAAGGATCCTTGGAGAGCTCCACACTGCCATGCGCGACCACTTCGGGGTAGCCGAACCACGGATCGGAATCGCGGGACTGAACCCCCACGCAGGGGAGAACGGGGTGTTCGGGACCGAAGAAATCGAACACGTCAAACCTGCACTGGAAAAGTGCCGTGCCGCAGGCATGAACCTCAGCGACCCCCTGGCAGCGGACAGCCTCTTCGCGGCAGCCGAGGCCGGCCGTTACGACGCGGTCCTTGCCATGTACCACGACCAGGGCACCATTCCCCTCAAACGCTACGGATACGTCACGTACGCTGCGGGCCTGCCCATCATCCGCACCACGGCCGGGCACGGCACCGCGTTCGACATCGCGTGGCAAGGCAACGCGGACCCGTCATTGCTGGCCCGCGCCGTTAAGCTTGCCGGGGACCTCGCGCAGTCATCAACAGCAGTAGCGGCATCATGACCCCAGCCAAGGGCTTCATCGGAGTAATCGCCGATGATGTGACCGGCGGAGCAAGCATTGGAGCGGAGGTGGCCCGTACGGGCCACCTCGTCGATGTCGTCCGAACGGGCCAACCCATCCGTCCCGCCAGGTCCATTGTCCTTGAAACCGGCAGCAGGTACCTTGCGCCCTCCCTGGCGGCCCAACGGGTTCACGACGCAGCCGGGCTTCTGACCGATGCGTGCGCAGCCGTTCTTATGAAGAAGATCGACAGTACGCTGAAGGGCAACGTCGCGACGGAGTTGGCTGCGTTTTCCGCAGCCTGCCCTGGACGGCTCCTTATCGCCCCATCGTGTCCGGAAGTAGGACTGACGCTCAGAGACGGCCGGCAGTTCAGACCTGGCGGTCCGGGGCCAAGTGTTCTTGACCTGCTCTCGCCCTCCATGGCAGAGCCCCTGGTCTCCCTTGACCTGGGCACCGTGAGGCGGGGGAGCGGTGAAGTGGCAAAATGGCTGCGGCAAAACCCGGACGGTCCCGTCCTGGCAGACTCGGAAACGGAAGCCGACCTGGCAACGGTCGTGGCGGGGGCCGCAGACGCGGGGATCGTTTCCTTCGGCGGCACTTACGGACTTGGCGCCCCCCTCGCCGACACGTTCCTGGGCAGTGGAACGGCGGGCCTGTTCGTGCCGCCTGTGGTCGATAAGCTGCTTGTCATCGCAGGGTCCGCTTCAGCAGCCACCGCCGCACAACTTTCCTATCTCGTGGCCGCAGGGGCAGAAGAAATAATTCTGGACATAGGCCGGATACTCACAGGCGAGGCCAACGGTGAGGGGGAACGCGCTGCGGCCCGTATCCACTCATCCTCGGCCAGCGTCCTTATTGTGCATACGGCAGCTGCGCGCACCGGGGAAGATGTCAAGCGACACTGCGCACGGCTTGGATGGAACGAACGCGACCTCGCCAACTTTCTCGCCGTCCCCTTCTCCCTCGCGGTTCAGGCGGCACCGGGCCACGCCCTGTACTTTATCGGCGGTGAGACGACCGGAGCCGTGTTTGACGTGCTCGCAATCGCGTCCCTGGCCGTACGCGGGGAATGCACCGCCGCAGTACCCTTCGCGGTGTGCACGACAACACCGCAGTGGCCGCTTATCATGACCAAACCCGGCGCCTTCGGCTCCGAGAGCGCCCTTGCTGGCGCAGCACACACCATCCTCGGCCGGCGCAGCCGCCTGCACAATCTGCCACAGGAAGCCAGCCAGCCCGGCATCCGATAGACCAAAACCCGCACCCTCGGGCACAGGACCGGTCCCAACGAGATCGGCACGCGACCGGGGTGTTGGGAATCAACATTAGGGAGAGAACCAGATGTCCTATTTGCCAAGTTTCCGCCTCGATGGCAAAGTCGCCGTCGTCACCGGAGCCGGCCGCGGTCTGGGACGGCACACGGCACTGGCGCTTGCCGAAGCCGGTGCAGCGGTGGCACTGGTGGCCCGCACCGCCAACGACGTGGAACGGGTGGCGGCGGAAGCCGATGAGCTTGGACTTCAAGCCCACCCTTTTCCCGCCGATCTGACAGACGTTGCCGCGGCCCGAGCGCTCATCGTGCGGATTGCGGAGCACTTCGGCGGACTGGATATTCTCGTCAACGGAGCCGGAACCAATATCCAGCAGAATGCCCTGGACGTCGATGAAACGAGCTGGGACACCATCCTTGACGTCAACCTCCGCGCAATCTTCTTCCTGTCGCAGGCTGCTGCCAAGACGATGATCGAGTCAGGGACGTCCGGAAGGATCGTCAACATCGCCTCCCAGATCGGCTCGGTCGGCTTCTATAAGCGCGCTGCCTACGCGGCCAGCAAGGGGGGACTCGTCCAGATGTCGAAGGTCTTGGCTCTTGAGTGGGCGCCTTACGGGATCCGGGTGAATTGCGTCGGACCCACATTCATAGACAGTCCCCTGGCCCGGCAGATGTTCGAAGACCCGGAGATCGAAGAGGAAGTGATGCGGCGCATTCCCATCGGCCGTCTGGGGAAGTCCTCGGAAGTTGCTGCGGCGGTGCTCTACCTCGTATCCGAAGGCGCCGACCTCGTCACTGGCCACCATCTTCTCGTCGATGGCGGCTGGACCGCGCAGTAACCGGCACAAAGAAACAAGAGCCAAATCAACTCGCACTACAACCAGCGAAGGAGCTGTCATGAAGGTTGGAATCATCGGCGTCGGAAACATGGGCTGGCAGATGACGGATCGCTTGGTGAAAGCAGGCCATCAGGTCTCTGCCTACGACCCCCGCGAGCAAGTCGCACACGCGTTGCCTCAGCTCGGGGCGACAGCGGCACCCTCACCTGCCGCTGTCGCGAAGGACTCCGAAGCAACCATACTGATGGTGCTCAACGCTGCTCAGGCTGATGAGGCGATCTGGGGCGACGACGGCTTCGCACAGTCCGCAGGGCCAGACTCCGTCCTGATTCTGATGAGCAGCCTGCCGCCCGCATTCGTGGCGGACACAGCAGAACGCGCCGCAGATCGCTTCCATATCGTCGATTCACCTGTCAGCGGTGGGGTTGAAGGCGCCGCAGCCGGCACCTTGACGATCATGGCGGCTGGCTCCGAGGCCGCCTTGGAGACCGTACGGCCGGTGCACGAAGTGCTCGGTGAAGCCATCATTCGGTTGGGCAGCCGACCTGGTCTTGGTGCCACGATGAAGGCGATTAATCAGGCGATGTACTTCAGCGCCATGGCCTCCGCGGCCGAAATGGTCGTCACCGCAACCAAGGCCGGGCTCGACCCTGACACTGTCATCGAGGTTGTGGGCCGCAGCAGTGGCGACAGCTGGGCCCTGCGCAACCGGGTCCCACTGAGCTGGCGTAATGAATACAGCAGTGGCGGCTCGCTTGCCGTTGCTGCAAAAGACATGGCAGCAGGACTGGAACTCGCCGAACAGCTCGGTGTCGACGCCAGAGTCACCAAGGCGGCTGCAGAAACTATCCGGGAAGCCGTCGACCGGCACAACGGAGAAGGCGACGACCCCCTCATCGTCGAAGTGATTGAAGCCCGCAGCGGCTTAAGCCTCGCTGACAGAAGCTCACATCAAAAACTTTAGTCAGGGTCGGCTCGCCGAACTTTTCTCCCGGCCCGTTCCTGCTCCGCCTGCTGCGCCAAGGGATCGGCATGCTTGGCCTGCTAACGCTTTTTTGCTTTTAAACCGGAAGGAAAAGGTCATTCAAGAGCAGCTACCGAAAGCTGTGGTCCTCAGTGACGACTTAACCGGAGCCGTGGCTGCCGCGGGCGAAGCGGCCCGGGCGGGGGCGAGAACGGAAATCGTTCACTGGGACTGCATTCCAAGCCTCAGCAACGCCCACGCCCTTATCGTAGATACGAACAGCCGGCTGCTGAACCAGGCAGAAGCGGCTGAACGGGTGCGCGCCTGCACGGTGGCCGCGCTGTACTCTTTCGGCCCCGGCACTCTCATGTACAAGCGCGTGGACAGCCTCTTGCGTGGCAACACCCATGCCGAGATGACAGCCTGGCATGATGTCGTGCAGCGCCCCGTTGTACTCGCCGCGGCCGCACCCTCTTACGGAATCACAACGAGAAGTGGACTCCAAGAGGTGAACGGAATGCAGCTCGACCTTACAGACGCCGTCGGGGAAGAAAACAGCGCCCACCCCTATCAATTGCTCGACTCCGAAGTTCTGTCCCTTCAGGCCCTCCGATCAGAGTCTTTCCCTGTGCGGCTGGCGGCGAACATGTCGGCAGGGCGCAGCGTAGTGGTCGACTCGGAGTCCCTCAACGACCTGAACCTGGTCGCAACCGGAATCCGAAAAGTGCAGCGGGACGGTACTGATCTGGCCCTTGCCGGGTCCTATGGCCTGCTCGGGGCCTGGTTTGAGACAGAACTCGAGCGCGAAAGACCCGGCGTTCTCGTGGTGGCCACCAGCTACCGCGAAGCGACACGGCAGCAGATCGAAGTGATCGCGCAGGGCCTCCATACCATCGTCCTCGATGCCACTAGAGGGGCTGATGGCGTCGTCGACGAAGCGGTCAAAGGGCTGCGCGCCGGAATGAACGTTGCGCTGACCACCATGCGGGACCGGTCAGGCCTCGCTTCGCCCAATGCGGCGGTTGCAGTAAATACTGCACAGACCGCAGCCCGGATCCTTGCCGATGTCACCCCGACAGGGCTGGTGTTGCTCGGGGGCGAGGTCTCCTCGGCGCTGATCCGGCTGCTCAAACCTCAACGGCTCTCCGTCCTCGGCGAACCCTGGCCGGCCACGCCGATCACCAGGATTGAAGGCGGAAACCATGACGGAATGCTGGCCATAATCCAATCCGGTTCCCAAGGCGATGCCATGAGAACCCTTCATGCCATAGAACTGCTCGCGTCGGATGACCGTCGCCGAACCAACACATCTACAGGAGGACAGTAATGGATTTGCCCATCATCGGAGTAACAGTAGGGGACCCTGCGGGCATCGGCCCCGAGATCGTGCTCGCAGCGGCGGCGCAGGAATCGGTCAGAGCCCAGTGCCGGCCGCTCTTAATCGGCAGCATCCCGAATTTGCGCCGTACATGCGAGGCTGTGGGTATCAGCACCGCTTTGGTTGATGTTGATGTCGAGGGCTTTGTGGACGGGGCCCTGGCGGTCCGGAATGTGCCGGGGGTCGACCCGGAGCAGGCATTCGGCATCGCCGCCGCTGAAGCAGGCCGGGCCTCGTACGACTACATAGTCGAGGGCGTAAGGATGGCGCAGGAAGGAGAAATCGCCTCCCTTGTCACCGCACCGATCAACAAGGCCGCGCTCAAGCTGGCAGGCCTGGGGCACCAGGGACATACGGAGTTGCTCGCCGATCTAACGTTGTCCCCCTGGTCACTGACGTATTTCACCGTCCAGGACCTGCGCGTCCTGTTCCTAACCCGGCACCTATCCCTTCGCCAGGCACTTGACAGCATCGATCAGGACATGATCGTCAGGACGCTGGAACGGTTTGTCTCCGTGTCCCACATGGTCGGCCTCGAGTCACCACGTATTGCTCTTCAGGCAATGAACCCACACGGTGGCGAAGGTGGACTCTTCGGCTCAGAGGAGATCGACATTCTCGCCCCTGCGGTGGAGTTGGCCCGATCGCTGGGAATCGATGTCACGGGACCTGTTCCTGCGGATTCGGTCTTCGCGTTGGCCGCCCAGGGACGGTTCGACGTTGTTCTTTCCCTGTATCACGACATCGCTGCCGGAGTCTGCAAATCAATCGACTTTCATGGCACTGTCAGCACGACACTGGGACTGCCCTTCCTGCGCTTTTCAGTCGACCATGGAACAGCGTTCGACATTGCAGGCAAGGGGGTCGCGGACTCACGAAACATGGCCCACACCCTCCTCACAGCAGCCAGATATGCCCACGCCACTCCAAGCCCCGCGGACCTGGCCTGAAGCAGACAGGCAACGCGGAGGTCAGAACCGCCGTCAAGCCGCAGGGGCTGCAGCCCTTCTCCGTTTGCCGCTACGGCCGCGCCGGCCACGACGACGTCAGTCATCCCGCATGCGAATCCCTGCGCGCCTTTCCTCAGGAGCAGGTCAGACGGCGTTGAGATCGAATGGATCGATGACATCATCCCCGGTGAGATGCTTCACGAGTGTGCGGTAGCTGTTGGACAAGTGGGTGCCGACGGCCCTTCCCACTTCCTCGGGGTCTCCGGACCGGGCAGCATTGATGATGGCATCATGTTCGCCAACTGAATGGGGAACACGTGTGGAAACGACTCGGAGAATGTCCCACGGGTATGAGTACCAGAGGTTCTCGGCCTCGTGCGTGACACCGGCAAGGCCGCACCGCTCGATGAAGAGGAAGTGAAAATCACGATTGATGGTTCCCACATCAAGTGAATTGCCTGCTGCATAGGCGGCTTCCATTTGGCGGTTGAGGTCGGTGGCCTTCTGCAGGTCAAGGATCGTGAGCCGGTGGGTGGATCTCTGGATCGCGTAGCCTTCGACGAGTCGCCGCATGACATAGGTGCTCTTGAGGTGCTCCAGATCGACCGATGCGACGCGTACTCCCCGGTGCGGCTCGCCCACGATCAGCCCTTCCGCCTGCAGGGAGCGCAGCGCTTCCCTGACAGGTGTGATGCTGGTATTAAACAGTTCTGCGAGCTTGTCCTGGCGCAGTGATGATCCGCGCGGCAGTTCTCCTGTGGAAATTAGGTCTCGCAGCTGCTGCGTGATCTGCGCACTCTTCGTTTTGATCGTCTCGTCTTCCATCTGTGCCTCCCGTGTGTTGTATTCATTCTCCGCTATAGCGTGTGTAGGTCCTTAAGCTCGGAGTCCGAGTACCAGGCGGGCGGTGCGGACCGAAGCGGCATCGATCATGACACCCTGATCGTCCCGGATCACGCCCTGTCCTGTGGAGGTCGCGGCTTCATAATGGGCCAGCAGCTGCTGCGCGGCGGAACGCTCCTCTTCTGAGATGCCAAAGACTTCAAGTGCGATCCGGACCTGTGCTGGATGAATGCACGCTCGCCCTCCGAAGCCGGCGTCTCGAAGTTTCTTGCTGGACTCGCGGAACCCGTCCAAGTCAACAACGTTGTCCTCGACGGGGGCGATGGGTGCCGGGAGCTCTTGCGCGGCAGCGTTCAGGACCATATTCTGCCGGGCCAATAGCATGTTCTCAGCATGCCTGGCGCGGTGACGCAGGTCCGCTCCGAGGTCCAGTTCGCCAAGTTGTAGCTGGCTAACTTCCTTCATTGCAGACAATTCCTGAAGTGCGAGCACACCCTTGGCGCTTTCAACCAGGAGGCCGATTCTCGGCCGGGGCGCAGCGGCGGCCGGGAGGACCGCGGCTATGTCAAGCACTTGCTGGGTTTGTTCGGCCTTGGGGATCCAGATGCCGCTGAGGTTTTTGGCAGCACCGAGAACCGCAGATTCGCTGATGCCCTGCCCCCCTTGGTTAATCCGGACCCATGTGCCTCCAGGATGCGGGCCTTGTTGTGCAAATTCGATCGCATTGTGGAGCGCATACTCTTTCCGGGAGGGTGCGACGCTGTCTTCCAGGTCCAGGATAAGTGCTGCGTTTCGGTGTTGGCGCGCCTTCCCGAGCAGTGCTGGCTGGTCTGCCGGCACGTAGAGAAAGGCGGGGGTGGTTGAGAACATCCGTAACGATCATTCCTGCTCGTGGTGTCAGTGGGGGGGATAGCCGAGCGGGGGCAGGCCGTTTGCATGGCCTGCCCCCGCGTTTCCCGATAGGGGCTAGTGGGCTTCTGTGGCTTCGATCGAGCGATCCCGGGTTTCCGAGCTTAGTGATACTGCTACGATCCCAACGAGGCAGACGACGATGGTCAGGATTGCGACCGGCCAGTAGTGTCCTGACCAGCCGACGAGGGCGACGGCCACCAGGGGGACGAAGCCGCCGACCGCGGCGCTGGCGATTTCACGACCCATGGAGAGGCCGCTGAAGCGGACGCGTGCGGTGAACAGTTCCGAGAAGAAGGCGCCCTGGGGTCCGAACATCGCGGCGTTGCCTAGGCCGATGCCGATCATCATCGCCAGGAGGACCAGGCTTTCGGTCTTGGTCTGAAGGAGCCAGAAGAAAGGGAAGGCAAACGCCGCTGCAGAGATCGCGCCGAAAAGGATTACGGGCTTTCGGCCGATGCGGTCCGAGAGCCAGCCAAAGAAAGGGATGGTTACGAGAGTCACGGCGGCGCCCAGTGTGACACCAAGGGGTCCGAGGTTTTTGGCCAGTCCGAGCGTGCCGACGATGTAGGAGGTGGCGAACGTGAGGTAAATATAGGAGTTCGCGTTCTGGGCGACTTGGGCGCCCATGAGGACAAAGAGTCCCTTCTTCTGGGTGCGGAAGATTTCGCGTAATGGTTGCTTAGCGACCTGATCGGCTGACTTGAGCTTCTCGAACGCGGGTGTTTCGGATATCTTCAGGCGGATGACCATTGCCACGATGATGACCAGGATGCTCAGGAGGAACGGGATGCGCCAGCCCCAGGAGAGGAAGGCGTCTTCTGGAAGCATGGTGGTAACGATGGCGAATATGCCGGATGACAAGAGCAGGCCGAGGAAAACTCCCACCGCCGGCCAAGATCCGTGGAGGCCGCGGCGGTCTTTCTTGGAGAACTCAACGGCGAGAATCGCGGCGCCGCCAAATTCGGCTCCGGCGCCCAGTCCCTGTATCAGTCGAAGCACAATCAGGATGACGGGCGCCCAGAACCCGACTTGGGCGTAGGTTGGGATCAGGCCCATGGCCAGGGTCGCAGAGCCCATGATCAGTAGGGTCACGATGAGGACGGATTTACGGCCGATACGGTCACCGAGCCGGCCGAAAATGATGCCGCCGAGGGGGCGGGCCAGGAAACCAAGTGCGTACGTGCCAAATGCCAGCAGGGTGCCGACGTAGGGGTCTGTGGTGGCGAACATGATCTTGTTGAAAACGAGTGCTGCGGCCGTGCCGTACAGGAAGAAGTCGTACCACTCCAGCGCGGAACCGCTTAGCGTGGCCAGAGCAATCGGGACCATGGAGGTCCTTTTTTCGACCTGCGGCGGGGCCGTCACGGAAAGGGTGGCGTCTTGACTCATTGTGCATTCTCCTTTGAATTTCACTGGTGGGGGTCCGCATTGAACGGACGTGATGGTGACGCGGTGGGTTTTTAGTGGCTTGGGGAGAAGCCCCGGCGCACTCAGCTCGGGACGTGGTGGTTGGCGAGGATACGGTCTGTATCGGCGCCTTCTCCCGGGACGCAGTCCAGTCGTGGAGGCCATCCCTCTGTGGTGACGACGGGGATGAATGTGTTGACGGCTCCGGCTGGTGTGGAAATCTGCTGGACCCGTTGGCGGGCTGTCATTTGTGGATGGCTGTCCAGTGCCGCAACGTCGTTCATCGAACCGTAGGCGATATTTGCGGTCTCGAGACGGGTCACGGCTTCGGCAAGCGGCGTCTCTTGCAGGTGTGACCGGATGATCAAGTCGAGTTCATCGCGGTTGCGGACCCGGTTCGTAACGCTGCTGAACCGTGGGTCATCTGCCAGTTCGGGCGCCGCCAGAACGGTTCTGCAGAACGACCGCCATTCGCGTTCGTTCTGGACCGCGATGATTGCTGAGCCGTCCCGGCACTGCAGCGGGCCGTACGGGGCGATGGTCGCATGGTGGGCACCATGTCGCCGGGGGGATTCGCCACCGTATCTGCCGTAGTAGTAAGGGAATCCCATCCATTCTGTCAGCGCGTCGATGAGTGAAACTGTAAGCTCCCTGCCTTCTCCGGTAGTTTGGCGTTCGTAGAGTGCAGCCAGGATGCCGCTGTAGGCGTACATGCCCGCCGCGATGTCCGCGATCGATATTCCGGCCTTCGCGGGCGCGTCTTCGCTTCCGGTGATCGATACCAGCCCCACTTCTGCCTGGATCAGGAGGTCATAGGCTTTTCGGCCGGCCATGGGGCCGCCCTCGCCGAAACCGCTGATGCTGCATGTGATCAAGTCCGGGTTCTCGGCGCGGAGTTGGCTGACGGGGATTCCCAGACGGTCAATGGCACCGGGAGCTAGATTCTGGAGGAACACATCGGCTGACGCGATCAGGGACTGAAGGGTAGCGATTCCTTCAGCGGTCTTGAGATCCAGGGTGACTGACTTCTTGTTTCGGTTCAGCCAGACGAAGTGGCTGGATAGGCCGCCGACGGTGTTGTCATAGGAACGGGCGAAGTCGCCTCCGCCAGGCCTTTCGATTTTGATTACGTTTGCTCCGAGGTCTGCCAGCTGCCGCGAGGCAAACGGTGCAGCGACCGCCTGCTCGAGCGCGATGACAGTGATGCCGCTGAGCGGAAGGCTCATGACTCAGCCGACCTTTTGTCTACCGGGATCCCCCAGTATTCAGACCTCAAGTCCTCGTGGACGCCGGGGACGTTTACAGCGAACACCTCGAGCACTTCTGTGTTGGTTGAGGGATTGAACAGCTCGTGTGCGACGCCGGCGCGGTGATGAAAAACATCCTCGGGGCCAGCGTCGTAGAGGACACCGTCAACGCGGACTTTGCCGTGTCCGGAGATGATCAGGTATATCTCGTCGCCGTAGCCGTGTACGTGTTCGGGGAAGCCCCGACCGGGTTGAACCCTGATCAGGCAGTAGTCCATGAGCCTTCCCGGATGGGCGAGGAAGTTGATTGGGATATCGGTCGGGCAGCCGGGGAATTCTGCCGTCAGGACTGGCTCGCGGAGGTTACCTTTCGGAAGAAAGCCAGCATCCTCGCGGGCCTGGTCCAAGGTCTTGTTGAACTGTTTCGTTGCCTCGGCCAGTCTGCCGGTGAGGCGTGAGAAACCGTTGCCCGTAAAGAACTCTGTGGGTGTGTGCATTGCAAGCCTTCCTATGCTGGTATGTGCGTGTTGAGCTGAGTGGTGTGGTCGAGTTGAACAACGGTCCGGCCGACGCTGCGGGGTCTGTTGCCGGCCGGATCGAGAACGTCAATCGCCTCATTGAGGTCGATGCGGTCACCGATGACCGCATCCGGATGGATCCGTCCCTGCGACATCAGGTCGAGCACTTCCCTGATCTCGGCGTTATCGAACGAGTAGCTTCCGGCGATGACCTTCTCTTCACGTACCAAGGCGTCTCCACGGGCAAGCGCAATCGGTTTATCACTCAGTCCCACTACGTTGACGCGACCGCCACGTCTGGTGTTTTCAATAGCAATGGCGACGGTTTCGGGCGAACCGACAAAATCGAATGCATGATGAGCGGGCAACGAGGACTTATCCAGGTCCTTCAGTTCTTCTACCGTCCTGGCCTCCGTAGCTCCGTTCCGAGAGGCAGCACTCAGTGCAGCCCTGTCGACGTCCAGCACGACGATGGCACCGGCGCCCATCGCCGCCAGAAGCTGCACGGCGCTGAGCCCGAGCCCGCCTGCCCCTATCACCAGGCAGGCATCACCGGGCCTGACGCCTGAACGCCGGATTGCATGAAGAGGCGTGGCGAATGCATCTGTGGCGATGGCGGCATGAGAGTAAGGAACGTTGTCAGGTATGCGAATGACGTTCGTCGAGGGCACGCGGGCGTACTCGGCCAAGCCCCCGTCCAGAGCGACGCCGAGCCCCTCCCTTCGGAGGCAGAGGGACGTCCGTCCCGTGCAGCAGTAATCGCAGGTGCCGCAGCTGACCAGGAAGTTGACCGCGACCCGGTCGCCGACCTGAACCCCTTCGGCCCCAGGCCCCAGGGCTGTCACTTCGCCGGCTATTTCATGACCCAGCGTTCGCGGGTATTCCGGCAATGGGTTGTGTCCTGCGATGATGTGATGGTCAGAACCGCAGATCCCCGCCGCGCGCACCCGTACGAGAACCTCCCTTGGGGACAGAACCGGCACGTCTACGTTGTCGATCACCGGGGCATTGGCGATATTGTGCAGACGTAGCGCCCTCATGCTTGTTTCCCCCTCATCGCGCTGCCGCATCGAGGTCCGGCACAGGATCGGTTCCGGCCGTAAGAGTGATGGCGGTGCCCGTCACGTTAAGGAGGAAATTGTCCGGGAACGCACGTCCGATCTCCATGATGGCCTCCATCCCGGTGCAGTGGCTTGGCGCGATCACCTCGACGTTCGCTTCGCGTAGTGCGTCTATCGTCTTTTCTGTTTTGACCCGGGGACTGCCAGGGAATCCGAGGTGGAACCCGCCGAAGACGCCCACGACTCGGCTGCGGCCGGTGATCTTTTTGGCGTAGTTGATGGTGTTGATGATGCCGGCGTGGCTACAGCCGGCAAGGATGATGATGCCATCCTCACCGATCTCAATAACTAGGGCTTGGTCGTCGGGGACGACGTCCGGTTGAATCTTTCCGTTGACGATGTGCAGCAAGGCGTTGGGAGCAGTGAGGTCTGTCGGCGCGTTCTCGAAGTCGACCTCGCGGGGTATCGGGCCTGTGGCGATCAGGCCGGGACCAATCTCCAACGGCTCGACATGTTCAACGACGAGGCCTCCGCGCTCACCGATTGAGTCCTTTGTAAGACCGTAATTGAAGTACGGGGCAACTTGGCCGGAAGCAAGCCTGAGATACCGCGGCGCGAACGCTTCCGGGTGGACGGAGACCGGGACCGGAGCCTCACGGGATTCGAGCAGTCCCAGCAACCCACCGTAATGATCAGGGTGGCCGTGGCTTAGGACGATGTGATCAATACTGTTGCTCTCAAGTTCGAGGATCTTCATGTTGTGCAAAAGGACTTCACTGGACATCCCGGTATCGAACAGGGCGCGGTATGTATACCTACCCCAGGAAACCTCCACGTGGAGGGCTATGCCGTTTTCGCCCGTCACGCACTTCGTCTTCGGATCAAAGTGATGAGCCAGACCCGTGCGGGTGACGTTGGGGAGGTCGGGCAGGAGCATATCGACGTAGTTGTCAGTGATCATTGTGAGTTTTACGCGATCTACACCGGTCATGTGGACTCCTTCTTTGGTGAGGTGCAGGAAGAGGGCTGGCACTGTCCCGCTTCGGCCGCCCAAGACCAGCAAGAATTACGGCCCGGAGCGTTTCTTTTATCAGCAGGTCTTCGGCAGCAACGTCGCGCTAGCCCCTTGTGATCTTCACCATAACCGATAATGCATTATTTGCGCAATGATCCATTTGTTGAGGTAAGTATGCAGGACGCTACGATGTCGCGCCTGCCCCACCGGACGTTGGAAGTCATCGCCGGCAGTTGGTGGCGCGCCAATTCCAGCCTGCCGCCGGAGCAGTGCGCAGCCTGTAGAATGCATTGTTGATCAACACAATGCATGAAGCGGGAGAGCAACCTCTGTTGAAAGGCGGACCGTATGTGTCGTCTCGACTCAGCGCTGAGGAGATACGATGATGGGCTTCGACCATTTTGGACGAGTGTGCGATCCTCCAAAGGTCAAGACGGATCCGGAGGTCACCAGCCCATGCTGTCGAGAATTACGGCGGGGTGCACCAGCGGGGAGAGCCTGAGGTGGCCGCTCTGGCCGAAGCTCGACACCGGTCGATGGTACAAGCGCCGGCGGGAGGACCGATCGGCTCGCGTTCGATAAGGTCGATGGAAGTCGGGACTGGGAATGGCCTTCAGCATGGCCGCAGCTCCTACGTTGACACTTTCTGCTGCACCTTTTGGGAGCAATCCCCGGATCTGAAGGGTTCTAGTTAATAATGGGCGCGCTCAGCTATCTAGCCGCTTCCGCCCCACTAAGAATGGCAAGTGCCGGTGCGGCTGTAGCCCTTCCCGTTGTCGCAGCGGAGCAACTCGGCGATGTCGCCGTCGGTGGTCTCTTGGTGGCTGCATCGCTGGGTCCTAGTGTCCTCGCTGCCCCACTGGTCGGTGTTGCCCTGGATCGGGCACGCCGGCCTGGTACATTAGTCGCCGCATCGGGATTGCTGACCGCGGTGGCCTTAGCTGTGACTGCCTTCATTGGCCAAATACCGCTGCCGGCCGTGTGTGCCGTCCTAGTGGCGGCCGGGACGGTGTCGCCCTTCTATATGGGCGGGTTGTCAAGCTTCGTGGCCGGTTCTACACCGGATGTGCGCAGGGCGTTCGCCTACGACGCCCTCTCGTACAACATCTCGGCCGTAGCTGGGCCGGCGCTGGTGGCGATCATAGCTACATTCCTGCCAGCCCGCACTGCGCTCTGGGTCTTGGCCGTTGCTGCCTCCCTTGGCTCCGTGGCCGTATGCACCCTCGGCCTTAACGCCCGCTCAGGTGACAGCGGTTCGCCATGGCAGGCCATCAAAGCCGGCCTGCACAGAATCTCCAACCATCGGCCCCTTGCAGTCGTCACCGCGTCATCAACCCTGACGCAACTCGGCCAGGGCGGTTTGGCGATCGCGGGCGTAGCTCTGTCACTCGAAAGGGCCGGATCACCCAGCTCGGGCGCGGCCCTGATGACATCTTTCGCAATTGGCAGCCTCGTAGGTGCCCTCTTCGAGACGGCCCGACCCACCCGACAGCGTCCACACTTCGTCATGATGGCGTGCTTTCTTGCGACAGGACTGCTGACAATCGCCGCTTCGTTTGACGTTGGGACCACTTGGACCACCATTGTCATAGGACTGTCCGGGATCTTCACTGCACCCAGTGCAGCCGCGATGCTCTTCCTTCGGAACCGACACAGTCCGCCTCTCCTCAAATCCCAAATTTTTACTGTGACTGCAGGCTTGAGGGCCACTGCCTCTGCGGCCGGTGCAGCCTTGGCCGCCTCGGCCGCAGGACTCGGAGGAGCGGTGACCGTGGGGGCGGTTGGTCTCATCTGGATCGTTTCCGCGGTGCTAATGGTTGCGTACCCAATGCCGGACATCGTCCGGACACCTTTCGAGGACGGTGAAATGATCGGGCATTGACTGCAAAACGCGTTCAACGTCGTCGAAGGCCGCATACCCGTTGATACGGGGCAATAACATGATGAGGGGAACAGGGGCCGCGGGCAGGACACCAGAATAGCCATGGAACGGGAGTCCGCGCACCTACTACAAATCCCGTGCTTTGAACGCCGATAACCGGCGATCCGTAAAGCTGGAGCTAAGAGGGCCTAGTCAGGCGGCAGGTATACGTATCCCCAAAGGTCCTCCGACACATCGAAAAGCCGAGCGCCGATCTTGTCAAGCTCTTCTAATCCGAGCGAGGTGGAATGCCAGCCCGGATTCTGCCCGACCGGAACGGGACCCTTTCTTCGTCGGTGGAAGAAGGTCGTTTTGCCCTCAAACATCAGTTCTCCCACCCGGCCATGCAATATCTTATTGCGTTGCTCCAGGGCAGCTTTCGCTTCCGTGAGCATGGCCAGGACTTCGGTCTTGTCCTTCTCGCTGACCTTGTTTGAATCAGTCACCAGTTTCCTAGCAAGCTGGATTACCGATGAAGCACTCATGTTTACGGTCACGGCGTATCCAGCTTCGCGGTTGTCGCTGTTGATCAGCCGCGCGCACAGTTCCACAAGATTGTCTTCTACGGATGCGGCCCAGATAGCTATCCGTCCTACAGCGGCTTCCCCCTCGGGGGTCGTACCGGTGTAGGTGCGGTGCCCCTGCACCGCCGCGTCCTCTTCCATGCTGGTCAGCCTATTGTGGGTTGGAGGCCAACGGAAATTTACCGATAGATGAGCGATTCTGTAATGTAACGACGGCCCAGTCCGAACGTCGATAGCAGACGTTCGGTCGCCCTGCCATTCGGACGAGTCCAACGGTGTTTGGCTTGGGACACATCTAGCTGCGCGCGGTGGCGCGGCGGTCGCGGAGGCCGATTGGAGTAGGACGGAGTGGACAAAAGGGAAGTGTTGACAGTGTCAACACTTTGGGCTTCGGACTGGTTAGTAGGTCGGTCGGACTGCTCCGAATTCCGCATGTTTTCGCGGGTTCCCAGTGCTTGCAGGGCTGGGAGTGCAGTTCGAGTCCCACCTCGGGCACGACGTTTTCCCTCGTCAGAGGCTTTTTTGCTTTGACGTGTGTACAAAGCTTGTGGTCGCGTCGCTCTGACGGCTGGTTCGCGGGCTGTGGCCTGGCTGCCGCGGAGCCTGTTCAGGTGTGTGGGGTGGCGGGTTCAGGTCCCTGGCTGGTGGCCCTTTCGCTTGCTGTGGCTGGGTTTCTGGGTTCCTCTTTCTGGTTCTGTCGGGTGGGCCCGGGGCGGCCTACATCTATTCATGGTCCGAGGTGGGGGAGCACGACATGATCTAGCCGACTTTGGTGGGGAGCTTTCACGAAGAGGTCCTCAGGGTGTCTCGGGAGCTGCAGGCGCACGCTTTGTCCTGCCAAAGGGGGTGTGGACACTGTCCACACTTAAGTCTGCTTTATGGGAGTCCCTTGGTGCGAGCAGAGCGGAATGGAATTACGGATCGCGAAGGCCTGTGGCGCCTTGGCTGCCGGCGGAGAACGTCCAAACGACCACGAAGATCAGAGCGACAACCAGCGAAACAGGCGTGGATGTTGATCGTTCAAAAATTGTGGGGGAGCGGGCCCTACGTCTCCAGGATCGGGCTCGACCCCTAACACACTGAGTGCTTGGACCGACGGCAGGGATTGGGCCTATGGCTGCTCCGGCAACCTGAGATAGTCCGCACTTCGGTTTTCCCGATCCGGCCAGGTGAGGGGGCAATGTTGAGCTGAGCCAGAAGTGTCGGGTTTCGATCCGAGGGCCCCTCCAAGCCAACGTTCAAAATGAACAATCGAACCTCATTCTGGCCATACGCGGGCTTCCTGGCTGACGGTAGCTTAGGGTGGAACTCAAGCTGACATGAGATCAAACTGACCGGTTCAGTCACTATCTTCTCCCGCGACGAAGCCCTGTGGCAGGCTCTGGGAGCCCCTGGGTCTCGACGATGCCACAGGCACCAATGAGTGGTGGCGCCACTACTCTGACCAGCACATGCGCGTGCTGCTTTATCCCCAGGGTCCTTCTACCGTTGCGAAAATCCGCATACAGGGATCCAGGTCACGAGGAGCCGAAACGCCGGACCGGTCAAATGGTTCCCTTGTTCGCGACCAGCACTTACGCGGTAACCGGAGAGGCATGACTGAGGGACGAGACCAGCGCTTTTATCGCCGGTCTCGTCCCTCGAAATCAGGTTGGGTTCAGGTGTTGCTAGACGTGTGCCTGGGTAGCCGGTTCCGGCGATGCAGCCGGCACGTACT
This sequence comes from Pseudarthrobacter sp. GA104, assembly GCF_009741265.1. Lineage (GTDB taxonomy): Bacteria > Actinomycetota > Actinomycetes > Actinomycetales > Micrococcaceae > Arthrobacter. Next base: position 72,649 of record NZ_WOWL01000001.1, on the reverse strand, counting down.
CGCGCGGTGATGTAAGTGTACCGATGGTGCTGATCAGGCCGACGAGACCGATATAGGCGATGAGTAGCCAAGGGGAGCCGCCAGCGGTTGCGATCAGGAAACCGGCCAGCAGCGGGAGTGGTGCACCAAATGCCATGCCTGAAAACTGGAATCCGGTGGACATGCCCGAAAGTCGCACGTTGGGAGGAAATAGGCCTGCGAAGAACGAGGCCTGTGCGCCGAAGGCAAGTCCGTGCACCAGGGGGAACAGGACTGCGATACCGAGGATGAGTGCAACGATATTGCCGGTATCGGTCAGGGGGAATATTGCCGCAAAGACTACCATTCCGGCTGCGCAGGCGGTTAGGTAGACTCGCTTGGCCCCGATCCGGTCGGCCAGCAGGCCGCCGGCGAGGATGGCGAAGAAATCCACCACAGCGGCGAGGGCAACAACCGCTAGGACGGTAGTGCGTTCGAAAGATCCGTGCTTGGTGGCGTAGTCGAGGATGAAGGTTGTTGAGGTGAAGAAGGTGACGTTGATGATGGCTTGTCCCAGGAACACGGTTAGGACTGCGCGGGGATGGCGGCGGAGGGCCTCGAGCATCGGGAATCGTACGATTTCGCCGTTCTTGGCCGCTTCTTTGAAGTCCTCGCTCTCGGGCAGGCGACGGCGGATGTATTGGCCAACAACGACAAACACGAGGGTGAGGAGGAACGGGACTCGCCAGCCCCAGGTGAGGAGCTGATCTTCGGGAAGCATGTAGAAGAGGAGAGATACACCCGAGGAAAGAAACAGACCCATCGGTACACCCATTTGTGGGAAGGCGCCGAACAGGCCGCGTTTGCCTGGAGGGGCGTTTTCAACGGCGGTTACAGTGGCGGCACCCCATTCACCTCCGCAGGCCAGGCCTTGGAGGAATCTGAGGATGACAAGGCCGATGGGTGCCCAGACCCCGATTGCACTGGCGTCGGGGAGCAGCCCGATTGCCGTGGTGGCTGTGCCCATGAGGATGAGTGTCACCAGCATGATGTTCTTGCGGCCCAGCCTGTCTCCGAGGTGCGAGAAGATGATTCCGCCCAAAGGACGGGCAAACCATGCGGTAGCGAATGTAGCGAATGACAGCAGTGTGCCGGTGGCAGGGTCAACGCCAGGGAAAAATATCCGGTTGAAGACCAGTGCGGCGGCGATGCCGAAGACGTAGAAGTCGTACCATTCGATGCCGGCACCGACCATGGTGCCGAGAGCAGTTGCGCGATTCTTCTCGCGCTGGGTAAGGGTGGAGCTCACTGTTGTTCTCCTTTGAACCGTGGATCCTGGAGGAAGGGGCGCGGCCACTCCCCGTTGAAGTGGCCGCTCTTGAATTGGAAGATTTGACTCATTTAGGGCCAGTTCGCTTACGAGAAGAGCTGTTTGATCTCGCCTAGTCCCTCGATCGTGCTGACGAGCTCCTCGCCTGTGCGCAGGTAGCGTTTGGGGTTTCTACCGAAGCCCACGCCGTCAGGCGTTCCCGTGAAGATCAGGTCTCCCGGGGCAAGTTCAACGACGGATGACAGGTGCTCCACCAGAGTGGGGATGTCGAAGATCAGGTTTGCGGTGGATCCGTCCTGGAGCACTTCCTCGCCCACGGTGCAGCGCATTTTCAACTGTCCGGGGTCCGTCACCTCGTCGGAGGTCGTCATCCAAGGCCCTACTGGGGCGAAGCCGGCGTAAGACTTTCCGAGTGAGAATTGGGGTGATGAGCTCGCAGCGAATTGCAGGGCGCGGTCTGATAGGTCCTGTCCAACCGCGTAGCCGGCGATGTGATCCAGGGCTTCGTCTTTGGAGATGTTGCGGCCTCCGCGCCCAATGATGGCAACGAGTTCGATCTCCCAATCGACGCTGTCGGAGGGCAGTTGAATTGCCTTCCGTGCCCCTGACAGCGACGTTGAGAATTTAGTAAAAACGGCTGGAACTTCGGGAGCTGCGATCGAGACTTCTTCAGCATGCGCCTGGTAGTTCATACCGATGGCGAAGATTTGGCGGGGGTCGGTGATCGGACTTTCCAATGAATCCCATGAAACCGGGAAAGTATCGGAGTCAAAATCGTGGTCTTTCACGCAGGACTTCAGCTCGTCAAGGTGGGCGAGTAGCTCACGTGTGTTCGACGGAAACTTGCCGTTTGACCATTTTTCGATGTCGACGCCTTGCAGGTCCCCGCCATTTTCAAATATCAGTGTGGCACGGTCGTTGATAGATGCGATGCGCATTCAGAATCCTTTGTCTGTATGAGGGACGGCCGGCAGGGTCAGGCCGTGGCCATGGAGTCCTGGAGGCAGCGAAGGTGATAGAGGGCTGATTCCTTGTTGATTTCGACCATGTCGTAAGTGATGACCTGGTCCTTTTCGACGTCGCGGGTCAGCTTTGCGTTCGTGAGCAGTCCGAGGGGAACTACGTTCTCCTGTTTGCACGTCTCGTAGTCGTCCACCAGGGAATACACGGCGAACCCGCCGGCACCGTCGATGGTCTCGCCCTTCTTGAGGGGCTTCTTGGCGGCTGCGAAGACTTCCGACACCAGACCGTATTTGGGGAACACGGTGGGCTCACCGAAGTCGACCGCTTGGACGATGGCGAGAGGGATCTCGTTGGTCACCAGGTGGTAGGGGGTGTACATGACGTAGTATCCGTTGTCGCCGTAAACGTCCAAGTAGTCGAGGTCTTCACGGATTTGCTGATTGTCGGTGTAGATGACCATGAAGACGCCGGGGGTAACCGATCGGAAAAAGTCGATGCTGCCGTCCTCGTTCTTGAGGGGGCGCGCATAGTCAATGACACCCGTGCCGTTGAGTTCGCCGCCTTCGGCCTTAGGGCGGAAGAACCGGCAGATTTCCTCGACACCAGCCACAGGCCCATGCATGCCGCGGACATCTGCGCGAAGCCCCGTGTAATTAGATACGGCTGCCATCTCGATCATGGTTTTGGTGGCATCCCGGAATGTGACGAGGAAGTGCGGGTTGATTTTCAAGCGCTCTGCATCCGCCCGCACGCTGTCCGGGGTGGCGTAACGATCGTATTCGCCGATGCTGGAGGGGGACTTGCCGGTGGCAATGACCTTGAATCCCAAGGATGTGTATCGGTCGTAAAGTTCGCCGATCAGGCCAGGTTCATCGCCGGACGACACCGTGTACACGACTCCGCTGCGGTCAGCCATTGAGGTAAGGATCGGACCGACAACGACGTCTGTCTCCACGTTGAGCATGACGACATGGATGTGGTTGAGGATTGCTTGCATCGCGACCTCGGCGCCGACTTCCGGAACTCCGGTTGACTCGACAATGACGTCGACCCCGACCTCCAGCAGCAGCCGCCAATCCTTGGTGACGATGCGCTGTCCCTGGCTGATCAGGCGCTTGGCTTCCGACGCTTCATTGCATACGGTGACGAGCTGGGACTTTACCTCAGACTTTTCGAACGCTTCAACTGCACGATCGGTGTTGATGTCCGCGATGGCAGTAACCTCCATCCCGGCCATCTGTCCGATCTGACAAATGGCTCCGGTGCCCATTCGGCCTGAACCGACGAATCCTACGCGGATCGGGTTGCCTTGGGCGGCGCGGGCTGCGAGTTTGTTCTTTAGCAGTGCTGACATGGTAGTTTTCTTTCTTTCGGCGGTTCTTGTGGATGTTTAGAGCGAGATACCCCAGGACCCTCTCGATATCTGGAATCCCACGTTGGGGCGGGCAGTCACTACAGGCACGTAGTGACCTCGCTGGATTTCGTTGAGTTTGGAGATGATTTCGCCGCTGGTCACCGACAAATCCTGGTTGTCTGCGGTAATGTCAAAAACTTTGTGGGTGCTGGGTGTGGTTCCGGTGCCGATCTGAAGGACCGGAAGCATCCGGTGCGGTTGGACAGGGCGCTGGTTGGCAAAAACGAGGAGAGCTTCGGCGCCGGTGGCGCCCAGCCCGGTCGAGATTTCTAGCCAGTCCGACGTGCTGGCCTGCATGACATGCAGGCCAGCTGCCTCGACTGATCCCGAATAGGGAATCGTCGGCCCGGCGACATCGATTTGGAGTTCCGTTAGGAACGTTTCCGAGGTCAGCAGATGGTCGGTTTCGCTTACGATGACGCTGGTTCCTTCGGCAAGCAGGCGTTGGACAAGGTCAGCTGCCATTCCAGCCACCGTTTCGCTGGGTGTGGTCGCTGTTGCCAGGCCGATGATGCGGCTGGCCGGTGCACCTGGTGCATCGGGGCTGGCTGCATGTCCGCGGATATGTTCTTGGATAAGGTCGCCGACGATGCCCGACACTGCCGTGATGCCTCCAGAATTCTGGATCCCGGCCCATCCGAAGTGTGTTGTATCAACTCCACGGCGCCTCAAACTGTCTTTGAAGAAGTCGTTGTGGGTCTTCTCGCATCCATGCTCAAGGAAGATGGTGTGAGAGACAGCCGGGTGCATCGCGTAGCCGAGTATCGTCCGGGTGTAGATTTCCTCTGCGTCACCTCCCGAGACGCCGCATCCCTCTGTGTGTGGCAGGGCGACCACTTCCCATGCGTTTGACCCTGCATCCGCGAGAGATGCGTTCATCTTGGCGGCGATCTGCTCGGCGACCTGGCCTGAACACAGGCTCGTTGGCAGGATCTCGATAGTCCGCCTGTGCTCCGTTCCGGAGCCATAATTGTTTGAGAAATCTGCCGGGGCCGCGCTTGGTTGCGCGGCAGGGAGGAGGGGTTCCCCGGACCAGATTGCGGAATGGCCGAGTTTTGCGTCCGTGGTCCGGCTGCCATCCTGGCGCCAATCCCTCCAAATTTGGACCTGTGACTGTCCGGTGTACTCGCCTTTGCTCTTTTCACCAGAGGCAATGCGGCAGGTGAGATCCAACAACTGTTGTGCGGTGTCTCCTTGTCCCAGCCCATTGAGTAGCAGGCCGGCATTGAAGTCCATGTCCGTTTCGAGCAGGGCAAAGCGTTCGTTCGTGGTCACGATCTTGATTGTGGGAACGAACGGGAAATTGGTGATCGAACCGTTTCCGGTGGTGAAAAGGATCAGGTTTGCTCCGGCCGCGACCTGACCTGCGATGCTTTCCAAGTCGTTACCGGGGCTGTCCATGAAGTAGTAACCAGGAAGCTCCATGCGTTCTCCGTACGCGATGACGTGCTCGAGCGCGGTGTTGGGGTCCTTTTTTCGTCCAGCGCCCAGCGATTTCAGAGTGATGTTGTAGAGACCGCGGTAGAGGTTGCCTCCTGAAACATTGCCTTCAGCGGTCTGGCCGTGGCGTCGGGCATAGTTTTTGAAGTTGTTGAGTTTGGCTAGGAACTCTTCTGCGATGTTTCGGTCAGCTACCTTGGCCAGCACGTGCTCTTCGGCGCCGATAAGTTCGTCGGTCTCGGCGAGGTTTGCCGTGGCGCCGGCCTGCAGCAGCTTCTCGACCACGGCGCCGAGCAGAGGATTGGCTGTCACCCCGGAGAAGGCGTCCGAACCGCCGCACTGCAGCCCCACTTTCAGTCCTTCAAACGGCGCAGGCTCGCGCACACACTTCGCGGCACCATCAAGGAGCGGCCGGACGAGTGCTGTCAGCGCCGAAACAGATTCGCAGGAATCATCGTCGCTGACGAAGTACCGGATCTTGCTCTCAAGATGGGCGTTCCCGACAGAATTGAGCTGGTGGAGCAGTTCGGCATTTGAAACGGGTGAATCGGGGTCGTTCACGAACACAGCAGCTGCGATGTTCGGGTTTACAGCAAACCCGGCCAACGTCCTGAGAAGCAGGGTCTTGTTGTGCATGACTCCGGAACTGCCGCCTTCAGTGTGGACGACGGGCGTGAGGGCATCGACGTTCTCCAAGCCACGCACGTAACCCTGGAGATCGTCCGTAGCCGCCAGTACCAGAGACCGGACGCGTGAAGTAACACCAATAATCGCAACGTCGTTCCTAGTGCCCCAACCGCGACCGGGACCTCGGTAATATCCCATGAACGCCGGACCGGAATCCTGCTTGCGCTCGTTCTTGGCCAGGGTCTGCCGCTGCGGGAGCGTTTGTTCCTTGGTGCTGTCCCTATCCGTAAAATTTACGCTAAGACCAAGAGGGTAGTCTTGGGGGTTCCGCATCGTCAGGACATCTTTCATCCGTTCGTTACAAAGATAATCTCCAGGATTGATATCAACGGATGCGTAGCCGAACGGATAACCCCAGGAAAGCACCCCTTCATCCTTCTGAATTCTTTTGACGCACAAGCGATGGCCCTTGGGAATAGCCGTTTTGACGGCGAGCAGTTGACCGTCAATTTCGATGAGATCGCCGGCTTCAATTCGTTCAGTCGCGATGGCTGCGTTGTCTCCGGCCGCGGGCAGAAGGAACCGCGGCGTCTTGTTCTTCTGCTGGGCGTTGATGGGGCCTGATTGGCCGCACGTATTCATGCTCACGCTTCCTCCATTGGAAATTTCATCGCGTTGTCTTAGCGGGCCCGGCTCCCGCCCTCGCCAGAGGCAGGAAACGACGTGGTAAACCTAGACGCTTGGTAGATCACTGGAAAATTGGCTTGCGGGCCCTGGGCGCTGTAATGCTGGGGAACCAGCTGCGTGCGTTCTGACGCGGATCTGGGTGTTATTTCTGCTGAAATCGGAGACTGATCGCCATCGTTACGGCGGCATTCATCAGTTCCGGCGTATATCCGGCGTCGATGGCCGCAAGCACGCCCTTGGCCGTGTGTGAGTAGTGGCTGGCGAGTAGTTCTGCTGCCGCTGCCGGGTTTCCCTCGACTAGGGCATTAAAAATGCTTTGGTGATCCACCTGGCTCTGGTTCCAGTTTGTATCAGACTCATTGACGTAGATCCTGCGGTATCGCTCAGCATGGTCAAAATTCTGACGAATGGATTTGCAAAACCTATCGCTTACGCCATCGACCAGGCTCATGTGAAAGATGCGGTGATGATTAGCCCAGCGCACATAATCGTGGTCGCCAATCGCAGATTGCATGCCCTCCAAGTGCTCGCGCGAACGGTCAAGGCGGTCCTGATCGGCTTTCTGCACCGACGTAAAAATTGCAAGTGATTCCTGCTGGATCCGTAATGCATAGAGTGCGTCCAAATCCTCCGGCGAAACGTTGGCCACCGTCACCTTCTTGTTCACTTCCACGGTGGCGAGGCCCTCATGCTCCAACAGACGGAGTGCCTCACGCAGCGGAGTACGGCTCACGCCAAGATGCTTGGCAAGCTGGACCTGGCTAATGGTGGAGTCCGCGGGAATCGCATTGGTAAGTATCGCCTCCCTCAGCTGACGGTGGGCGAACGAAACCAGCTTCCGGGGTTCAGCAGCGGTGTCACCGGCTACTGCTTCCATTGATGTTTCAGCCATCTCGACCTTGCCGCCTTCCGATGAATGCCGCACTCGCATGCAAAGCTTCATGCCGAACTGTATACACTTTCTAGCTCCGAGTTTGACACATCATGTCTTTACGCGCAAGCCCTCTGTGCTGCAACAGGGGGCGCGAGTGGCATCGCCAGCATCTGTGCGGACCCAGTCCGAGCTAGACCCGTAGGCCCATAGATCGGGTACTGCTAGAAGGTCGCGGAGCTGGGCGTGGCAGTGGGAATCTCCCTCGCATGCTGATTCAACAAATCGGAGGCGGATGAGTGCCGTAAAGCGCTTGAATGCCTCTGACATGGGCTGCCCTTCCGTATGAGCCTGGTGAGAATATGTTGAGCTGCTGCCGTAGCGCTGCCCCGGTCGCAGGCAGTGTTTGATGGGGTACCGAGGGCGAAAACGGCTGCTGATAAGAGCGCTGCGCTGACAGCTCACTGCTCCTGGTACTCGGTTTGATTGCTAAGGGCTGACTTTCTGGCCGTGATGTTTAACCGAGCCAACTGTATACAGTTGTCTGGCTTTGATATGGCGCGTCATCTATAGATCTGCCCGAGGACTTGATCACGCGGCTCAACGATAAACGCGCCGGCACTGTGCTGGGCATGCAAGTCTTGATGCATTGAACCGACGAATGTGGTCAATCAAACCCAAACGAAACGAGCGCGGACAACCAGTCGAAGACGAGGCCCCTTCATGTCTTATGAAGCGCAAGCGGCAAGTGGCGCTACCTCGGCCGCCATTCCCGCATGCCCGGGCCGCCAGGGGATCGGTTGTGGGCGACAAGTAGGAGTTGTTGAACTGCCTGCTCTTCGCGTCTACTGGTCTCTGATGTCAGCTTTGGATATTGAGTAACTGGACAAGTAGTCAGAGTTCGTTGCCCCAGCTGGTGACATCGACCCGGCGCCTCGTCAAGCCCTGCGCTTCAGCTTCCGTGGCAGGCGCTTTTCTTCTTGCCGCCAAAAGTGCCAAGTCATGGATCAGCTGTTGCACTTCACGTTCGCGGCGAGACTGAGCGGGTTGCCGCGCTGGCGAGCTTTCAGGTCGACCCTGATTCGAAGGTTCAGGACATGATGAAGGGTGTGTCGTCAGGTGCTCAGCAGCAAACGGATCGAAGAAAACGACGGGCTCCTTGTAAGTCATTTCAATGCTCCCTCGAGCTCAGATGGGGGGTGTACTCCGAAACTGCGGGGGTGGGGCATGCATGTTTTTCATCCAAACACCACCCTGCCCACACCCGTCAGTTGCCAGAGGAACGGGTGAAGGCCCGCCAACCAGTTGCCAGAGCCGGCTCGCGGGAGACGCACCCCGCCTGGGAAGGGTTAGCTGGCGTAGGGGTCGGCGACGCCGATGTATTGGGTGGTGGTGTATTCGGCGATACCTTCTGATCCGCCTTCGCGTCCCAGACCGGATTGTTTGACACCTCCGAAGGGCGCGGCGGCGTTGGAGATAACGCCGGCGTTGAAGCCGACCATGCCGAACTCGATCTGCTCTGCTACGCGCAGGAGGCGGTTGAAGTCGCGGCTGTAGAGGTAGGAGGCGAGACCGTATTCGCTGGCGTTGGCGAGCCGGATGGCGTCTTCCTCGGTACTGAAGGTGGTGACGGGCGCTACGGGCCCGAAGATTTCCTGGCCCAGGATCGCGGCGTCGTTGGGAACGTCCGCAAGGACGGTGGGCTGGTAGAAGTAGCCGGGCCCGTCTACGGGGGCGCCGCCGGTAACGGCCACTGCTCCGGCGTCGACGGCGGCCCTCACCAGGGCGTGCACGTCATCCCGGGCACCGCCATCGATCAGCGGACCTACCTTTGTTGCGGGCTCGGTGCCACGTCCGGTGATCAGGGCGCCCATCGCGGCAGCGAACTTGGTGGTGAACTCGTGTGCGACGGAGTTCTGAACGAGGAAGCGGTTGGCTGCGGTGCAGGCTTCGCCCATGTTCCGCATCTTGGCCGCTACGGCGCCTTCGACGGCGGCGTCGAGGTCGGCGTCTTCGAACACGATGAAGGGTGCGTTCCCGCCCAGTTCCATCGAGGTGCGCAGCACATTCTGCGCGGCGTCGGCCATGAGCCGTTTGCCGACCGGGGTGGAGCCGGTGAAGGAGACTTTCCGCAGCCGCGAATCCTTCAACAGCGGCCCGGAGATCCCGGAGGCTGACGAGGAAGAGACGACGTTGAGGACGCCGGCGGGCAGTCCGGCATCGAGCATGGTCTGGGCGAAGTATTGCGCGGTGAGCGGGGTGAGTTTGGCGGGTTTGAGGACCATGGTGCAGCCGGCGGCGACGGCGGGTGCGACTTTGCGGGTGGCCATGGCCAGTGGGAAGTTCCAAGGGGTGATGAGAAGGCAGGGGCCGACGGGTTTGTGCTGAACCAGGATCTTGTTTTTGCCTTCGGGGGTGGTGAGGTAGCGGCCGTAGTCCCGGACGGTTTCCTCGGAGAACCAGCGCAGGAACTCGGCGCCGTAGGTGACTTCGCCGCGGGCTTCGGCCAGCGGCTTGCCCATTTCCAGGGTCATCAACAGCGCGAAGTCCTCGGCCCGTTCGGTCACGAGGTCGAAGGCCAGGCGCAGGATGTCGGCACGGGTCCGGGGTGCGGTGCGGGCCCAGGAGGCTTGGGCGGCGTCAGCGGCGTCCAGCGCGGCGATCGCGTCCTCGCTCGTGGCGGAGGCGAGGGTGGCGAGGACCTGCCCGGTGGCGGGGTCGTTCACGTCGAACGTGCCGCCGTCGGACGCGTCCCGCCACTCCCCATTGATCAGCAGGCCGGTGGGCACCGAGGCGAGCAGGGACGCCTCACGCTCCTGGGTGATGGCAGCGGAGATCTCGGAGACAGTCATGGAAAAATCCTTCGGAGGTGTCGGTTGCTTGCATTGCGTGCGGGTTCAACCGCGGTTTTTAGGCGCTGGCGCTGCACTTGAGGGGTGCGCTTAGTAGGCTTTGACCCTCTGCTCGACCACGAGGTGGATAAGTGCGAACACTTTGTCATGGTCGATTGCCTGAAGTGCAGCGTCTATAGCAGCGGGAATTTCGGAATCATGTTGGACTTTTATGCCAAAACCTCCGAAGGCCTGGGCCATGAGCGCAAATTCAGGGTTTTTGAGCTGGGTGCCTGAGACCCGGTGGGGGTAACGCTTTTCCTGGTGGCTGCGGATGGTGCCGTATTCCTGGTTGTCCATCACAATCACCAGCGGAGTCGCCCCATATTGGGCAGCTGTGGCAAGTTCTTGTCCGTTCATGAGGAACTCGCCGTCTCCAGCGATGGTGACGACCCGTCTGCCGGGGTATTCCAGGGAGGCTGCGATCGCGGAGGGAACGGAATACCCCATGGAGCCGTTACGGGCGCTGATCATGGACGCGTAGCGCTGCGTTGGAAAGTAGCGGTGTGCCCAGTTGGTGTGTTCGCCCGCCCCTAACGTGATCATGGCGTCCCGAGGCAGCGTGGGCACAAGGTTCGCCAGCAATGTATCCATCCGTGCCTGGCCGGAGGAGGGTGTGGCCGGGGGCAGCGCTGCGAAGGATTCCTGTTCAGCGCGCATTCTGGCCGTCCACTTCGTCCATTCGTCTTTGACGGGAAGGTTGATCTTAGCCAAGTCCCGGATGAAAACCTCCGGTTTGGCGACGATTTGGTAGGAAACTGGACCGGAACGGCCGCGGAGCGAGGGGTCGATGGTGACGAGGAAGTTCTTCTTGTTCCAATCCTGCCGACAGACGAAGCCGTCCGTTATAACGTCCCCGGGGACTGTGCCCACAAAAACCAGCAAGTCCGTTTCTTCGAGTAGGTCATATGTGGGGCGGGGCCGCCCGTAGCCTATGGGGCCAACATAGGACGGTGAATCGAACGGGACCGTGCCCTCGGTGCGCCACTCAGCTGCCGCGGGGATGTGGTGCTTTTCCAGCCAGCCTGTGAGGCGGTCGGCGCATTCCTGGGTCCAGTCGTTCCCGCCTGTGACAAAGAGCGGTTTTTTGGATGCGGCAAGGGCTTCAGTCAGTGCAGCTGCGTCCGTTGTTGTCATCCCCCCAGCAGCTACCGGGATTGGGGGATGCAGTTCGGAGGAGATCTGCTCACGGATGACGTCTTCGGGCAGGCCGATCACCACTGGGCCTGGCCGACCGCTCATGGCCGCGAACATGGCTTCGGCGACGATCTCAGAGGCACGTTCTGCGTGGTCAAGGACCATGACGCGCTTGGCACCGCTATCAAACCACGCCTTGATGTCGAACTCTTGGAAGGCCTCGCGGTCTCGGTGTGCGAATGGGATTAGACCCACAAAAAGCACCATTGGAGTGGAATCCTGCCAAGACGTATGCAAGCCCACGTGTGCATTTGCTGCCCCCGGCCCACGAGTAACCATAGCGATGCCCGGAAGCTGGTGCATCTTGCCGTCAGCTTCCGCCATGTAGCTTGCCCCGCCTTCGTGACGGCAAACAACCGTCTCGATTTCAGAGTCGTAAAGTCCATCAAGGACATCAAGGAAACTTTCGCCGGGCACCACGTGGGCACGTTTGACTCCATGGGCGACGAGCGTGTCCACGATAACGTGTCCTGCTGATTTCAGGTTGGGCGCCTGATCTTGGGTAGTGATCGCGGTTTGGTCCGCTACGATCTGCGTCATTGCTAAGTGCCTTTTGTGGTCGATTTCGGATGAAGGTGGCGGGAGACCCTCCGGATATTCGGTGTGGGAGAGACGACTCTGTTCCGGAAGGCGGCAACAATACCAAGCGGGTCGGGACGCCGGTGTTATTCCTGAAGGATTGCAAATTGGTTAGGAAGTTTGGGGCCCTTTTTGCTCGAGGCTTCTGCCCACAACCGCCCGGCCTGGTATGAGGAACGAACTAAGGGCCCGCTCAAGACCCCTAGGAATCCGATTTCCTCTGCCTCTCTGCGAAGGTCGACGAATTCCTCGGGTTTGACCCAGCGGGCTACAGGATGATGCCTGGGGCTTGGGCGAAGGTATTGATTAATGGTGATCAGGTCGCATCCTGCCTCACGCAGTTCCTGCAGCGTCTTGGATATCTCTTGACGGGTTTCGCCCATGCCCAGTATGAGGTTGGACTTTGTGACCATATTGTTCTCCTGGCCTTGCCGGATGACATCCAGGGATCGCTCATAGCGGAAGGCAGGACGAATCGACTTAAAAATCCGTGGGACTGTCTCCACATTGTGAGCGAAAACTTCGGGGCGGGCGTCGATGACCTGTTGGATGAGCGGGCGGTGCCCGGTGAAGTCAGGAATGAGGATTTCCACACCGGTTCCCGGGTTTAGGGAATGGATCTGGCGGATGGTTTCGGCATATAGCCAGGCTCCCTCGTCCTCCTGATCGTCCCGGGCCACGCCAGTGACTGTGGCGTATTTCAGGCCCATGGTCCGTACAGACTCCGCGACTTTGACCGGTTCCGTCAGGTCAAGCAGATCCGGCTTTCCAGTATCGATTTGGCAGAAGTCGCAGCGTCTCGTGCATTGCGAACCGCCGATCAGGAAAGTTGCTTCTTTGTCCTCCCAGCACTCGAAAATGTTGGGGCACCCCGCCTCCTCGCAAACGGTATGGAGGCCTTCCCGCTGCACCAGTTTCTTGAGCCCGACGAAATTCGGCCCGGTTTTAACCCTGCTTCTCATCCATTCGGGTTTGCGTTCGACAGGTGTGGCGGAGTTGCGCGCTTCCACGCGCAGCAAACGCCGGCCTTCTGGCACCAAAGTCACGTTCGTACTCCTTATTGTTTTTCTGGTTTATTGCCTTGCCGTCATTGCGGCGATCAAGTCGTGGACTGAGGCGCGCCTGAAGATACAGCTGCCGGAACCCTACGTTTCGGGAGGGTGTACGAGCGCAGCACGGCCGTCGAGGTCTCGGGCCATGAGCGGGTTGCCCAGGTGTCAAAATCCACAGTCGAAAGGGCAGCGCAGGCCAGTCCTGCGTCGCGGTCCACCCACAGGAAGCTGCCGCTGACGCCGAAATGTCCGAAGGTTGTGGGCGAGTTATCCGGGCTGGTCCAGTGGGGAGACTTGTTCCCCCGGATTTCAGCTCCTGCACCCCAGGCGTTGTCGGCATGGTATCCAAAGCCTGGAAGGAAGCCGGACAAGCCAGGGTAGGCGAGGGATGAGAGTCTTTTTACAGAGCCAGGAAACAACACCGGCCGCAGCAGCTCTTGAGCCAGCAGTGCGACATCAGCAATTGTCCCTTCGGCGCCTTTGGACGGTGCGCCGCGCAGTGTGGTGTGCCGCATGCCCAAAGGCTCCAGTACTCGGTCCCACATTTCGTCCTTGAAATCCTTGCCGCTCGTGGCTGTAAGGTGCTCCGCGGCAATGTCGATCCCTGCATTGGAGTAGATTCTTCGGGATCCGGCGGGAGCTTTAACCCTGCCGTCTTCAAAGTTCACGCCTGAGGCGTGTGCCAACAGATGCAGAACAGTGGAACCCTTCGGTCCGGCTGGATCGGTGAGCGCGATGACACCGCTCTGTGCCGCGTCGAGCACGGTCAGAGCAGTTAGTAGCTTCGTGACAGAGGCGAACCGATAAACTCGGCCGGAATCGTGACCACCGAGAATCCCTTTTTCTCCGACTACGGCCAAAGAAGGATCTCCGGGCCAGTTTTGCAGTTGTGTCAGGACTTTGTCGGCCAGGGGAGGACAGTCATTGGCCTTTAGCGCGGTCATTGGGTACCTTTCCGATGTTGGCTGCGAGTGTTAAATGGGCTGGGAGTAGGGAGCGCGCCAGGCCGAGCCCGCTGGATCTCGCATCCCTCTATGCTGACGACTCGTCGTCAAGGTTTAGGGAACGGAAGGCCGCTACACGGGTTCCCTTGCAGCCGGACCGCTGTGATGCCGTCCACCTTGAGGAAGAACCTGCGTTCGCCGTCGTCCTTTTGGATCAGCCAGAGTCCGCTGCCGTCAGGCATCACATCATCAACCCAGCCAGATGCTATTCGTTGGCAATCCTGGATGAGCGCGATCTGCGTTCCCCTTTGAATCCTTCCCCAATTCATAACGGATTGCTTTCCATGAAAGCTACCGCCGGACCGCCGTGTTGTGATCGGCGACATCGGCCTGTCGATATCCATGTCTTTTTCCTTTGGGACGGTCAGGTGGCTAGTGCCGCCTCTGTGATGCTTGGGGCCTGAAAGGGGTAATGCATACGGAACGTGTTGCCTTGCTTTGCGCCCTAGTGGTCCTTGGCCGCCGACAGGCGTGTGCAGGAGATCGCGATCAATGATGAAGGTGCATTCGCTGGAGGATGGTGGCCGCAATTTCCTCCACCGACATGCTTGCTGAGTTGACGTAGGGGATCTTCTTTGCAAGATACATTTCCTCCGCCTCGCGCACTTCGTATCGGCACTGCCGCAAGGAGGCATACTTTGACTCGCGGCGGCGTTCGCTGCGGATTTGGCTCAGCCGTACCGGGTCAGAAGTTAACCCAAAGCACTTGCTGAGATGTGGAAGCAGCAGGGGTGGAAGCATGCCCCGTTCGAAGTCTTCTTCCACGAGCGGGAAGTTGGCCGCGAGGAGGCCATGCTGCAGCGCGAGATACATGGTGGTAGGAGTTTTTCCGCAGCGGGACGGTGCCAGAAGAATTAATTCAGCGTGCTCCAGTGCGCGGATTGACTGACCGTCATCGTGCTCGAGAGCATATTCGACGGCAGCCATCCTGGATTGGTATCTAGCGACATTCCCAAGACCATGCGCTTGCCCGGGTTTACCGCTAGCGGGGCTGTTTAGGGTCGCTTCAAGTCCTCCGATGTGGGTCCCGAAGAAATCGATAAGCAGCCCCCGGCTGCGGCTGAGGATTGCCCGTATTTCGCTGTTGACGGCTGTGGAGAAGACGATTGGGCGGGGCCTGGTGTCAGCCAGGCGGTCAATCATGGCAACCGCTTCAATTGCTTGTTCCTGTGAGGTGACGAAGGGAATGGTGTCCCTGTCAAATCGTTCATGAGGGAATTGGGTGAGAAGCGTGTTGCCGAGGGTCTCCGCAGTGATCCCCGTACTGTCCGAGAGAAAAAACACTTGTCGTGCGAGTGGATGGTTCACATGGTTTCCTTGGGGAGCAGGAGCGCTACTCAGCGGACGGGCAATCAGCTAGACAGTTGTGAGTGGTTTGACCTTGATGGCAGCAATCCGCGCCCTGGTTTCCACAACGCTGTCAGGGTTCAGGGAGAGAGAATCTATCCCCTGGGCCACGAGCCATTCAGCGAAGTCGGGGTGATCGCTGGGCCCTTGGCCGCATATCCCGACGTATTTGCCCTGTGCTTTGCAACTTTGGATGGCAAGGCTGATCAGGTGTTTTACGGCCTGGTTTCTTTCGTCGAAGCTGTCGGCAACCAGCGCTGAATCCCGGTCGAGTCCAAGCGTGAGCTGGGTAAGGTCGTTGGAGCCGATGGAGAATCCGTCGAAGTGTTCGAGGAATTCGTCGGCCATCAATGCGTTGACCGGGAGCTCGCACATCATGATCACTTCCAGGCCTTTTGCCCCGCGGTTCAGCCCGTTGGCAGCAAGCAGGTCAACAACGGCGCGCGCCTCAGGCACTGTGCGGACGAAGGGGATCATGAGTTTGATGTTGGTTAGCCCCATGATGTCGCGCACGTACTTCACTGCCTCGCATTCAAGTTCGAAGGCGGCCTGGAAGTCGGAAGAGACATAGCGCGCGGCTCCACGGAATCCGATCATCGGGTTTTCCTCTTCGGGCTCGTACTGATTCCCCCCCAGAAGGTTCGCATATTCGTTGGACTTGAAGTCCGAGAGCCGGATGATCACCGGGTGCGGCGCGAATGCTGCCCCGAGCGTGGCGATGCCCTCTGCCAGGCGCTGAATGTAGTAGTCACGTGGGCCAGCGTAGGCTGCCATCCTGCGTCGGATTACGGCCATGGTGTTTTCCGGTATGCCCGGCTGTTGCCCCGGGCCGCTTTCTTCCATCGCAAGCAATACCTTGGGATGGATGCCGATTTGGCGATTGATGATGAATTCCAGCCGGGCCAGCCCAACACCGGCGTGGGGTAACCGGGCGAAGCTGAATGCCTGCTCGGGGGTGCCGACGTTCATCATGATCTTTGTGGGCAGCTCGCCAGTTTCTTCTGCGGTATTTTCTTCGATCTCGAAATCGAGCTTTCCTTCAAAAACGAGTCCCGTTTCTCCACTGGCGCAGGAGACTGTCACCTCCGTGCCCTCGGAGAGTGCAGTGGTGGCGTTGCCGGTGCCTACGATTGCAGGGATGCCCAGTTCCCGGGCGATGATTGCCGCATGGCAGGTGCGCCCGCCCCTGTTGGTGACGATGGCTGACGCCCGCTTCATGATCGGTTCCCAGTCAGGGTCGGTCATGTCTGCGACGAGGACCTCTCCAGGCTGAAACTGGGACATGTTCTCCAGCGAGCCAAGGACTCGGACTGTTCCGGCGCCGATGCGCTGTCCGATCGCGCGCCCTTCCAGGAGCACTTCACCCTGTTCCAACAGGCGGTACCTTGTCAGCAGTCCTGCCGGTTGCCGGGACTGGACCGTTTCAGGGCGTGCCTGGAGGATGTAAAGGCGTCCATCGGATCCATCCTTGCCCCATTCGATGTCCATGGGGCGTCCGTAGTGCTGTTCGATTTTGAGCGCTTGCCGGGCGAGTTCATGGATTTCGTCATCGCTGATGCTGAACCGGTCACGGAGTTCGGCTGGGACGTCGGTGAATTCGACGTTACGCCCCGATTCCGCTTCGGCGTAAACCATCTGCACAGCTTTCTCGCCGAGGCCTCGCTTCAGGATGGCGGGCCGGCCTTCCCGTAGGCCGGGTTTGTATACGTAAAATTCGTCAGGATTCACGGCACCCTGAACCACCGCTTCGCCCAGTCCATACGACGAGGTGATGAAGACGGCTTCCTGGAATCCCGTCTCGGTGTCCATGGTGAACATGACACCCGAAGCCGCGAGATCTGAGCGCACCATGCGCTGCACACCAGCTGAAATGGCTACATCCGCGTGTGTGAAGCCGTGGTGGACGCGGTAGGCGATGGCGCGATCGTTATAGAGGGAAGCAAAAACTTCCTTGACGGAAACCAGGATGTTGTCGATACCGGAAACGTTGAGGAACGTTTCTTGCTGCCCAGCGAACGAGGCATCAGGAAGGTCTTCGGCGGTCGCGCTCGAGCGTACGGCCCAGGAGACCTGGTTCTCCGAAGCTGCAGCTCCAAGGGTCTGATACGCGTCCCGGATTTCTTTTTCGAAGGATTCGGGGAACGGTGCTGCGACGATCGCGGCCCTGATGCGGGCGCCAGTTACAGCCAAGGCCTCAACGTCAGTAACGTCCAAATCCGTGAGCTCTCGCTCGATCAGGTCCGTCAGACCCGCGGAGGCAAGGAAATGCCGGAAGGCATCTGCCGAGGTTGCAAACCCGGGAGGTATGTTGACGCCGGCGGCGGTCAGGTTCTGGATCATCTCGCCAAGCGAGGCATTCTTGCCTCCGACGCGATGAACGTCGTCCATGCCTACTTCCGAAAACCACAAAATATTTCCCACTGAGTTCCCTTGCCGGTTGCGTGTCTGAGCCCGGCATGCCCCACTGGGGCGCCGGAGCAATTCGTTGTGTTTGTTTTGGAAGATGGTGTTCCTGTCGCGCCTGGACACGGAACACCATCTTCCTTTCCTCCGGAGACCGCCAGGAGGTCGCGGCGGGGCTCGGCCACTCAGAAGACAGCTGAGTGAAACGGGCTACCCGGAGATCGTGCTCGTCCCTACTTGATTGCGCCCAGTCGGGTTGGATCGGAAAGGATCTCCCTCAGGGTGTTGAGGTACCGTGCGGCGTCCGCCCCATCGGCGATCCGGTGATCTACGGTCAGACCGACGGTGCAGCCTGTCCGCACACCAAAAGTGTCCTCGCCCGTGGCCATGACTTTCGGACCGACGGATCCGCAGGAAATGGCCGTGGACTGACGGGGGGTCAGCAAGGCGTTGAAAGAATCGACGCCGTAGGATCCGAGGTTCGAAAACACCGCGGTCCCTCCCGACAGGGCTGCCAAGCTGGTTTTTCCCTCGCGCACGGCCTGGGCGGTTGAACGTACTTGCTCGTTCAACTCCAGGAGCGGGACTAGATCCGGGTTGTGGAGTACTGGCGCCAGAAGGCCCCTTTCGGAATCAACGGCCAACCCGATGCCGATATGTGGATTCCGAACTACGTTCGAGTCCTCCCAGTAGTCATTCAGATGATGGTGGGTGCGCAAAGCGAGAGCCTGGGCCTTGATTAGAATGGTCGTCCAACTTGCCCCTCCAAGGAGAGTCTTGCGGACTTTGGCCAGCTTGCTGAGGTCTACATCCGCGTATGCGGTGAACTGGGGGATTAAGGCCGACGCCGTCATCACCTTCGCTACCTGGGTACGCATCCTCAGCCAGCCTTGGTCGACTCCGGCAACCGTCGCCGTCGGAGATGCCGGAACAACCTCCTTTGCGGGGCGAGCCGGCGTGGACGGCTGGACCTGCCTAGGCTCTCTGGAATCAGCCGAGAGTTGTTCGACGTCCTGGACGCGGACGGCGCCCCACGGACCGGTGCCTTTTACAGTTGAGAGATCAAGGCGGTCCTGCTCGGCTAGTCGACGGGCCAGGGGGACGGCAGTGGGGCGGGAGATGGGCGCCGGGGCGCTTTCCTGTGCGGGCTGAGCGGCCGGTGCCTCGGCTGTCTCCGGAACGGCCCCTCCGTCGGGAGCTTCAAGTGACGCCGATGGCTCTGGCTCGGCACGTAGGAGGTCTCCGAACAGGTCTTCGGCCTCGGTGTTGATGAAGGCGATGGGATCACCGACCTTGACGACGTCATCCGGAGAGGCGACAATCCGGCTTAGAGTTCCGTCCACCGGGCTTTCAACTTCCATCTCCACCTTGTCGGTGGTGACTTCGCATACAGGCTCTCCGGCAGCGACTGCATCCCCGGCCCCTTTGAACCAGGCGACCATGATGCCTTCTTCCATGGTCATGGACATCTTCGGCATGGTCAGTGGCATCTCGGCCATGTCACCACTCCTTTACCATCTGCAGCGCCGCCTTGACGATGTCGTCAGTTTGCGGCACGGAGGCACGTTCGAGTTGAGGGGCGTAGGGCATGGGGATGTCGAGGCCGGCGAGCCGTTTGATGGGTGCCCTCAGGTGGACGAACGCTTCCGATTCGGAAATGATTGCAGCGACTTCGGACATGAAACCCAGCGTCCTTACTGCTTCCTGTACCAGGAGGACCCGCCCTGTCTCCATCACCGACTTCAGGATGGTCTCTTCGTCAAGGGGTTTCAGGGTTACGGGATCGATAACGGTTGCTTCGATGCCGGCGGCCGCCAGTTCTTCTGCTGCCTCAAGGGCGCGCGATACTTCGATGCCGGTTGCGACGATTGTGAGGTCAGCCCCGTGGCGGCGTACTTTGGCGACACCCAAGGGGGTGCGTTCTGCCGCCACAGGGACCGGACCGCTGGTGCGGTACAGCAGTTTGTGTTCGATCATGATGACCGGGTTAGGGTCGTCAATGGCTGCCAGGAGGAGGCCCTTCGCGTCGGCCGGCGTTGTGGGCATGACGACTTTCAGACCTGGAATGTGAGCAAACCACGCTTCAAGGCTCTGTGAGTGTTGTGCCGCAGCCCCCGTGCCCGATCCGCCCGGTGCCCGGATGACCAGGGGTACGTTGACCGCGCCGCCGAGCATGAAGTGGATCTTGGCAGCCTGGTTGGCAATCTGGTCCATCGCCTGGGCCGTGAAATCGGAAAACTGGATTTCAACGATTGGTTTCATGCCAGTCATGGCGGCACCGACGCCGGCACCGACAGTGCCGAGTTCGCTGATGGTGGTGTCTCTTAGGCGCTCTTTGCCGACTTTCTTGATGAGCTCTCCAGTAACACCGAACGCACCGCCGTACACTCCAATGTCTTCACCCATCATGAAGACAGTGGGGTCTTCGTCCATGGCCTGTCCGAGCGCACTGCGGATTGCTTCGGAGTAGGTCATCGTCTGGACTTGTTGGTCGTGTTGTTCTACTGCTTCGTTAGTCACTGCTATTCCATACTTTCTGTCAGCTCGCGTATACGGCGGAAAGGAGCTCGTCTGCGGATGCGTCCGGTGCTGCGTTTGCTTTTTGCACAGCGTCACGGAGTTCGTCCCGGGCTTCGTTGCGGACCTGCTCTATGTCCTGGGTGGTCAGGCTGCCGGCCGCGAGAGCTTTCTGTTCGAACGCCAGAATCGGGTCCCGTTCGCGCCACTCGGCAATTTCTTCCCGTGTGCGGTATAGGTTTTTGTCGCTCTTTGAGTGACCTTTCCAGCGGTAGGTCTTTGCTTCAATGAATGTGGGGCCGTTCCCGGCGCGGGCCCTTGAGACAGCTTCGTTCACGACCTCGAAAACGGCCTGTACGTCGTTGCCGTCAACGGTGTAGCCGGGGATGCCGTAGCCCTTGGCCCGGTCTGAGAGCTGTTCGAGCCGGAAGGCCTCTTCGGAATTCATCGACATGCCGTACTTGTTGTTTTCACAGATGAAGACCACCGGGAGGTCCCACATCGCGGCAAGAATGACGCCTTCATGCCATGCCCCTTCGCCCATGGCGCCGTCCCCGTGGAAGCAGACGGCCACCTGGGAGGTGCCCCGCATCTGCGCCGAAAGCGCTGCACCTGCTGCGATGGGCACCCCTCCGGCGACGATGCCGTTCGCCCCGAGGTTGCCGGTTGTGGTGTCTGCGATATGCATAGATCCGCCACGTCCCCGGCAGTATCCGGTTTCCTTGGCCAACAACTCAGCCATCATTTTTTCCAGGTCTGCACCCTTGGCGATGCAGTGGCCGTGACCTCGGTGCGTGGAGGTGATGTAGTCGTCACGGTTAAGTGCAAGACAGGCTGCTGTAGCCACGGCCTCTTGGCCTATGGACAGGTGCATCGTTCCGTGCATCAGGCCGCGGCCGAAAAGATCGTCGACGCCCTCCTCGAATTTTCGGATCTTCCACATCGTGCTGAGCACCTCGCGCGCCTGGGTGGGGTTGCTCGCTATTTCAGTCATTTTCCCTCATCTGGTGAAACGGTTAGCTGGGGTCGGGAGGCTGCGGTCATCACAGGCTTGTAAGGAGTTCGCCGCCCAATGTTCCTTCTGTGAGCAGGACATCCTGCATTCGGCGCAGGGCGACGATTGTTTTGCGTTCGTCCAAAACGACGTCTTCGTACGTCAGGGCCGCACCCTTGGGAACGTCCCGGCGGAGCACTGCCCCGTACGCCAGCCCGATAGGCAATTCGCCGTTCTCGGCGGCTGTATCAGCCGCCACGGCATCGCCGTAAACCGTGAAACCGCCGATGCCATCGATAGTTTCCCCGGCTTTCAGATCTTTCTTTGCCGTTGCGACGACATCTGACTGCCAACAGACGGGAGCCAGCGAGGGAGTCCGATCGATAACGGCCTCGCCGATGGACAACACGGCCTCGATGCTTGCTAGGTGGTAAGGGCGGTAGAAGGAGTAGTAGGGTCCTTCACCGAACTTGAGGTACTCCAGTTCTTCCCTGACAACGGGGTCGTCAGTCTTTCCCACAACGAAAACGCCAGGGGCGACAGGGCCGGTCGCGTAGTCAACGACGCCTTCCTTGGGAAGAACGCCACCTGCAGACTCGGGGCGGAAGGTTTTGTGCAGTTCAGGAACCGTACTCGGCGCGCCGATCATAGACCGCTGCGACAACGGCAATCCGGTGGCATTGGACAAGGCCGCCATCTCGATCATGGTCTTTGTCCCGTCGACAAAGCTGCACAGCATACGGGGGTTCATTCCCTTGGATGCGGCCTCTTCGGCCAGGGTATCCGGGGTGGCGTCATGGTTCAGGGGATTGTTCTTGCCCTTGCCCGCGCAAACTACGTCAAGGCCGATGTCCTGGACATATTCGACAAGCTTGAGGCATTCAACGGGCTCATCGCCGCGGCAGACCGTGTAGACCCGGCCTGTCTGGGCGGCGACCTTGGCCAGAAGCAGGCCAACGGTGACGTCTGCTTCGACAGTCATAAGTGCCACGTCTTTGCCACCGAGCAGGGACGCCAACGCGACCTTTGCAGCGACCTCCGGCACCCCCGAGCATTCGATGACAAGGTCGATCGGCAGTTTCGGCAGAATGAGTGCGTCGTTCACGGCAGCCCGACCGCCGGAATTGATAACAGCGGAAAGCTCGGCCACGTCGTCTGCCTGGCTCACCTCCTCAATGCCGGCATTCTTGAATGCCTTCACTGCCCGCTCCAGCTGGACGTCAGCGATAACCGTGATATCGACTCCCGTCTGACGGGCGATCTGGGCCACGAAGCCGGTGCCCATTTGTCCGGCACCCACCAGGCCGACACGAACAGGCCGTCCTGCCGTAAGTTCGCGCTCCTGCAGTTTCTTTACGTATCCCATCTGGATACCCAACCTTTCGATGATTACCTTCGACCCAACGTCTGCATCTTTGTGCAAATGTGAATCACAATTGTGTTTAAGTATGGCCTAAGCGGTCTTGCGAGACAAGGGTTTAGGGCCGAGCTGTTTGTATTGCTTCTGCGCTTCCTGCAATGCCTTGCCCATCGGGGCAGAGTGGGCACGGGAAGTTGTGCTCGAGAGGGGGCCCAACAGATCGGTCTGAGGCCGGAACCGGGCAAAGACGGTTGAACCCTTCATTGCCTGTGCTGCCACGACGCGCCTGGACCGTTCATCGACGGCAAGTACAACAATTGCGCCCCGAGCGAAGCTCTTGCCGCGGCCTGATACGAGGGCAACTGGCTGTCCGCTGTATTGGTCAGCCATCCGACGAACTGTCCTTGCATATGCGCGTTGCTGTGCCCAGCTCAACAGCGCCCCCAGCACCAAGGCTCCACCGAGAAGGAGGGCGAACTCCGTGTTCACCGTGAACCGCCGTCAGAGGCACCGAGTAGTTCGATGACGTCGCCGGGGACGGGTGCAGTGAAAGCTGCTGCCACATGGAGGGCACCAGGCAGGATCTTGTCGCCGGGAGCCTTATTGAAGTAGACAACGACGTGACCAAGTTCTTTGAGGTTGCTGCCGGCGATTTCTCCCACAGAGATGAGTTCGGCCGATTCGGCACCAACTCTCAGCACGTCACCTACCTGCGGCGTCCGTTCGAGTGGTTGGACGGTCTCGTGGAGAACGCTTACGTCCCCCAGTGCAGGAGGGCATGGGGGCGAGAAGAGGATCATCACGCCACCTTCGATCATGTCCTTGGCTTCGTCAGCGACGGCAGTGACCTGAGTGCGGAAATAGGTCTGGGTCTGGGTATTCAACGTTGAAGTCACCTTTTGTAGTTCTTTCTGTCAGATCAAACGAGGAGGAAGCTGGCCAGCCATGCGATGACCACTGCCAGCGGCGAGGTGATAAGTCTCGAGAAAAGGACCGCGGGAGTTCCGACGGCGACCGTTTCCGGTTTTGCCTCTCCGAGTGAGAGCCCGACGGGAATGAAGTCGCAACCCACCTGCCCGTCGATGGCGAAAAGCGTGGGAAGTGCATACTGGACGGGCAGGGCGCCCGCAGCGATTTGGGTCCCCATGAGCACCCCTACAACCTGGGCGATTGCGGCTCCTGGTCCTAGGATCGGTGAAAGGATCGGGATGCCCGTGATGACTCCCAGCAGGATCAGCCCGAGCGGGTTTGAAGCCAGCGGCTGGACACCGGCTGCGATCCACTCAGAGATGCCGGTGTAAGTCACGAAACCAACCAGGAGGCTGACGTAGGCCATGAACGGCAGGATGGTCGAGATGGTCAGGTTGATGGCCTGGCGGCCGGACGACAAAAGGGTGGATATCAGATGCCCGATGACGGTCCCGAATTTGACCACGAAGTTAGAGAATGCACCGAGGATGCCGGTCCGGCGCTCTTTGTTAGCACCCTCCTCCGCTGCAGGAGCCGAGCTCGACCCCGACAGGGGCCTGTCCTGATTCCGGGATTCGCGGGTGTCTGAGGCACCCGCTGTTGTTGTCGCTCCAGCCGCCCCTTCTGCAGCGGCGGAGCCGGCTTGCACCGATGCTGCCTCTCCAACAAGTTCTATGTTTCGCACACCCACGGCAGAGACGAACAGGTCTTCGGTGATGAATTGCGCCAGAGGCCCCCCGGGCTCCCCGGCGAAGACATCGACAGTGCTGATCTTCTTGCGCGGATACACTCCGATACGGGCGGTACCGCCGCAGTTGATGACGGCCGCAAGAACGCGGCTGTCATCCATGTGTGTCACGAATCCGTCCACGGCTTCCGCCCCTGTGAGCTCTGCGATCCGGGCAGCTACAGGATGGATTCCGCCTCCGGTCACCGAGAGGACGACATTTTTTTCTTCAGTAGGAGTGAGCACGAAGCCCGGGCCCCATCCTCCGTTGCCTGCGCTGACACGTACGGCGTTGTATTGTTTTTCGCTCATGGTTTATGCGACACCTCCTGCAACAGCTTTGCCTGCCTTGTGCCGGCGAGTTCCGGCTTCCTTGAACGCCCTGTCGTACTCGTCAAAGACAGCGTCCTGACCGGTGCGCTTGATCATGATGTTCGTGATCCATTCGGTCGTGATGCCGCGCAGGAAGATCACGATGATCCCGACTAGGAAGTAGAGGAGCGCCAAGAGCGCGTACTTCTCCGGAGCTGCTTTCAGAACACCTGCCGATACACCCATCCAGACGAAGAGTTCGCCCGCATTTGCTTGCGGAAAAAATGAGGTGACGGGGTGCACGAAGGATACTGCGGAGTCGTAAAAGGCTGGTTTTTGGCGCTCGGGGAGGAACTTTCCAAACGAATAACACATGGGATTGGTCAGCATGATCACGGCCAACACGGGCATGAGGGTGTAGCGGGTAATCGCGTATCGTCCAGACCACTGGACGGCACGCGTAACGCGTTCTTCACCGATCCAGGTAGTGATTGCGTACATGGCGGTCAGGAGGACGATCAATGTCGGAAGAATTCCGGTGATAAGCCCCGTGAAGTTCTTGCCGGCCGCCTCGAAGAATCCGATGAAGTTTGAAGCGGCCCATTCGAGTCCTTGGATGACGGGGCTGTCGGAGGCCGGCGGCGGAGGTGTTGGTTCATTGGCTAATTGGAGCGCCAGGAGTTGAATCCCCACAATGTTCCTTTCGTAGGTGACGTCTTCGTCTACAGATGGAGGTTCTGGCAGCGGGTGGATCATCAAAGACCGACCCGCCGACGGTCTGCACAAATGTGAAAACCGAAATCACAAAATCTGCATGTGATTCATATAACACCAAAATGTCCCTCCCTTCAAGTGATACCCAGCGTTAGTTCTCGCTATTGCCAGCGCGCGGGCAGCCCCCGAAGGGCGAATTTGTCTCCGGTCGGTAACCATGGCGACCTCTTTCATTGGTTGTGCCGCGCGAAGCACCCTCCATTTCGAGAATGACCGTCGCGATCTGCGTATACGGCAGCCCGATGAACGACCCGCGTGACGGTTGTAAATGGAGCTGCCCATCCTGAAACGATCCGGCGATCAGAGGGCCGTTGTGGGTGCATATTCCGCGGTTGCCCTCCGCCGCGGGTGATCCAGTCTCGGACAAGCGGTGGTCCTGGGTGCCCGGGCACCTTTTTGCGAGCTGGCACGGCTGGTGACCCTGCCGTGCACGCCCCGGAGGACGGGACTCCTCGATCAAGGCCGCGAGCCGGCAATTCGGCAAGTTTCTACAGGAGAGGACCGGGGTGTCTGGGGTGGCTGGGCGGGCGGCCTGGTGGAAGTCCCCGGCTTGGCCTCAAAAGGAGGTGCCAGCAAGGACTTGTTGGGGAGGGCAGGCGCCAGCTGATTCCACCGAGCGAATCAGCCACGATCCTAATGGTGAGGCGCATAGGACCCGCAGTTGCCCGACGTGCAAGGACGGGGAGGTGGGCTTGAGTCGTCGCCACAGCGGGGAGCGGGGGTCTCGTCTCGACGCCGAAGTCATCGCACTCGCCACAGGAACCGCCACTAACACCATTCACGTGGAGCTCTCGACAAGGCCGGGCGTTACGGCAGAGTAGTCAGCGACAAAGCGGCTCACCGGCCCTGGGCAAGTGATGGCTCACATGTGCCCCATGACCGAGAATCTGAAGCCGCAATCAACGTTGCTGGCCGCTGAGGGAAAGTCGAAGCGGAGTTAGGACAACAGTTGCCAAGGAGCGGGTTCGATTTAGGCGCCCAAATAAGTCGGGCATAAGCGGGCGTGCCCCAGACGGGGCGGCCGAAGCTGCACGAAGGACCTAACACCCGCCTGCTTGTGCCGGGTGTGGTCCAGGGGTGATATGAGAATTCGCTGTTGCAGCTAGCTGCTCGCGGTCACTCAGCTCTTGACAGGACCGGGAGGGGCCCCTGCGCAGACGACAGGAGAGCCGTTGCAAGGGCAGTGTCGGTGATGAGCACGTCGATAAAGCCTCCCAACAATGCCCCCCGCACCCCTTTGGCCTTGTTCGCCCCGGTTGCGACGCCGACAACTCTCTTGATTCTGCGCAATGCATCCAGATCTATACTGACGACCCGGCCATCGGCCGGAGAGTCGACGGGCCTACCACTTTCATCGAAAAATCGCGTGCAACAGTCGCCCGCAGCCCCTGATTGCTGAAACTGCCGCAGTTCATCGGGAGTAAATTCCATTGCTTCGATGATGGCCGCGGACGCGCCGCTTCCCACCCCACCAATGCCCACGAGGGCGAAGTCGGCGGCGCCGGCAGCGTCAAGAACGCTGCTGATGGACGGCTCCCGCAAAAAAGTATCCCGGCTCTCCTGGGAGCCAACAACGGCGGGGGCGTTCAGGCGTGCTTCACGGGCGCCAAGCTTCAGCGCGAGCGAACGTACCAAGACATTGCCGTCAGCGGCGGCGTTGACCATTGAGAGGCCGCCAATCAGCGGCAGGACCTGCAGGCCTGTGTGAATTGGCTCGGCCTCAAAGGCGTCAACAACAGCCTGAACCGTAGATCCCCATGACATCGCGATGGCCCCCGTGTCGGGCAAGTTCTCCTTCACCCAGGCGGCCCCCAGGCCGCCGACCTGCAGTAGCGGCGACTGGAAGTCGTTCCGTGAAGCGACACGGCATTCACTTAGGCCATAGGCCCTCT
Organism: Pseudarthrobacter sp. GA104; assembly: GCF_009741265.1. Lineage (GTDB taxonomy): Bacteria > Actinomycetota > Actinomycetes > Actinomycetales > Micrococcaceae > Arthrobacter. The sequence continues at coordinate 45,341 of NZ_WOWL01000001.1, read as the reverse complement.
GCAGTTGCTGTTCGAGAGGAAGATCCCTTTCGAAAGAGTCGTTAATGCGGATTTCCACTATCCCCTGCTCGCGGGCGGCGGCAAGAACGCGGGAAACGTTGGAGCGGGAAACGCCGATGGCGGCCGCAACTTCAGCCTGGGATCGGCCCTCGACGTAGTAGAGGCGTGCGGCGCGGGCAAGGAGGGCGGGTTCGCGGGCAGAGGGCATTAGAGCATCCTAAGCAGTCGTGCGTCCATCTTTGACGTCGCCGCGGCCAAGAATGCTGGAGCAGGCATGCGATCGGTAGACAGATCCATCGTTTCCCTCTGTTCGAGAATGTCCTGACTTCCGCCACAATATCAATCCCAAGGGGTTGTGTATGTGGTCGGCGTCAGCTTCAATTAGTTTACACGTGTTTGATCATGGTTTGCACAAATATGCATACGCCCAAGGTTCGTGGAACCGCTCCAGTGTATGCCCGGTATGACGGATGAGGGATGATGCTGCATGGGCGATAGGGTCCGTTTCCTTCAAATCACCGACCTTCACACGATGAACCGAAGCGCGCTTCTGCACCAGACGGGAGACATCAGTCTCCGCCTGGCGACCGTTATGGACATGATGATGACCGTGGACCCGGCGCCGGACATCGTTCTTCTGACTGGAGATTTAGTGGACAGGTCCTCCGGGTGGGACTACGACGAGGTCTTGCAGTTTAGTGAGCTGCTTGAAGGTGCACTGCGCCGCCCCGTAGTCGCCCTGATGGGTAATCATGACAACCGGGAAAAATTCGATGCACTGTTTGGAGTCATCCCTTCAGACGCTGTTCGGCGCCCGGGGGACAGCCACGACCATATGAGAATGGTTGGGGGCGTCAGACTCCTGGCAGTCGATTCGTCCGTCCCAGGACGTTCCTACGGGGAGCTCAGCGATGAACAGCTTGAATGGATTGAGGCAATGGCGCAAGAACCAGCGCCACTAGGAACATTGCTTAGCATGCATCATCCACCGATTTCCTCGCCCATGCCGCAGCTTCGCTTCGCCGGCCTTCGTAACTCCGCCGATCTATCAACGGCTCTGAAAGGCAGCGACGTAAAGGGCATCGTGACAGGTCACTATCACCACCCCTGCTCGGCGATGTGGCATGGAATGCTGGTTTGGTGCGGCCCTGCCCTCGCATACAGTCAGGATGTCCTAGCTGAAAATTCACACATCCGCGGCTGGAACCACGGGGCCTTCTCCCTAATTGATGTCAGTTCCGGGGAAATAACGGCATCCGTGGTGGACATCCCAGGGGAGTTGGAGTCCCCGCTCCTTGACTACGAGCTGGACGTGGGGGCAAAGGAACTTCAATGGCGAGAAGGTGTGCACAAGAAGCGTCGTACTCCATGCCTGGAGGTCGCTGCTGAGGAACGGACGCAGAGCCCTGGCAGGAGGAGCCCGTGGGGAGAGGCAGGATGACGGCGATAACGACAGTTATTTTTGATTACGGAGGAGTTCTGGCAGATGTACAGAAACCTGCCCACGGGTTTGAGGCCATGGGTCATTTCGTTCATAGGCTTATTCCACGCTCTCGGTTGAGCCCCGCCATTATCAGCGAAGATATCGAAGGTGCGTGGGGTGCGTACGACGGATGGAAGCGCCTGCAAAACCGTCGGAGGATTCCGTTGGAGATGTCACAAGACACATTCTGGGATCTCGTCACGTACGGCTGGCAGGACGTGGAAAGGGACGTGATCCTTGCCAATACCGCTCGCCTCACGCAGGAACTTGAGCTGCAAGTGATCTCCAGACCCGCAAACCCCGGCGTGGCACAAGTCTTGAAGACTCTCCGGCATGGCGGGAAGAAACTTGTGTTGGCAAGTAATTGTCTTTCTGGTGCAGCAGCACGGGTGCAGCTGCGCCATGACGGTCTGCTGGAGCTGTTTGACGCCACCTTGTTCTCTGACGAAGTTGGGTACAGGAAGCCCGGGCCCCAACTCCTGGAAGAGGCGCTTGCCGCAGTCCAGACACCGGCCCACGAAGCATGCTTCGTGGGGGACCGGTTAGATCGCGATATTCTCGCAGGTCGCAGAGCTGGTCTTGCCTTGTGCATATTGAGGCAAGCCCCGTCGGGTCCAGGTCGCCCGGTCCGGGGAGTCGAACCGGATCACAGGATCAAAGATCTGGAGGAACTCCTGCTGCTACCCGAATTGGGCCGCCTTGGGACGCCCACCCCTGACTCACCTCTTGACCGTAGCGCCTTCAATTAGTGGTCTGCCGACCTCCGGATTGCTTCGAGATGAACTGCGCTTACGAAGCACTCGCGCCCGCCACCCCTGTAAGGCTGAAGAACGATTGGGCGAAGAAAATTGCTTCGTCGCAGCCAGGCCAGTCCCTATGCCCTCTTTTTTACTAACCCAAACAACTTGGCCCCTACCCGGGCCAGAACAGAAGGAGAAACAATGACTGAACGAACCGCCACCATAGCCAGCCGTGTCGGCCTCCACGCGCGACCGGCTGCCATCTTCGCCGCAGCTGTATCGGAACTGGACGTGGACGTAACGATTGGGCGTGACGGGGAGCCGGCCAGCGACGCAATGGATGCTGCCAGCATCCTTTCTCTCATGAGCCTTGGCGCCTCACACGGCGATGTGGTGGTACTGCGCGCTGAGGGCGATGGAGCAGGGGAAGCGCTTGACGGACTCGTGCGGATCCTGGAGACAAACCACGACGAATAGGGCTTGCCCGTTCTGTGACAGGCGGAACGCCGAAAGGCGGGGCTCGGTGGGAGGGGCTTTTGCAACTCCCACCGACCTAGTCTTCCTGTTTGGGTACCCGGCAAGCCCCCGCTGGACTTCTCCACGTCGTAGGCCTCTTGTCCGGTCTAAATGGGTCGGGCAGGCAAACCGCAAGGTTTACAGGCCTTCGGACTCGCGACGCTGCGTCCGCGGGAGTAGCATTCCGCATAACAAAACTATGCTCAGTAGGGCTGTGAGTTGACATGACTTACATTGCAGAAACTTCCACACCTGAAGAAGCAGCAGCGCTCCTGGTGGCACTGATAGATACCGCCTTGATGAATGGAGAGATCACCCAGGCTCCCGAACGCAATTTGGCTCTTCAGTGCCTTGAGGAGCTGAGAAGTGTCGACGCGTCGACAGCTTTGGAAAGCAGATCTGCCATTGTGAGCAAGCTACGTACTTTATGCTTTCACCTGGCCGTCCGAACGGAAGACACCGCTTTTCAGACCCTCTCTCCCCACCGAATGGCGGCCCTTACCGCTCTCCTAGTTTCCTGAACAGTCGAACCTTAGCTGGCAAGGACGCTGCCTGGAGTCCGAACGCGTAGTCGACCTCGGTGGCGCCTACTGAATGGAATGCTCCGGCCGCAGTTAGGCGAAGAGCAACAGGCAGTTACCCTCCGCCGCATGGCCCGGCTGAGAACCACAATTTTCGAAGCATGCACGGGAACGAAACCCTGCCGCGGCGTGCTTGGACTCCCTGCGCTTGGGCGCGAGAACGGAGCGGCGTACCCACAGTCAGCCCGAATCCTTAGGCGCGACACCAGCCAAGTCTTGACACTCAAAAAGGGTGGGGGTAAAACCAAAAGTCCACGCAGGTGTGGACTGATTTATCGCCGCCCTAGCCGGTCCGGGAGAGCGCAAGAGAGAGGCCCTTCAAGGCTCCAAGTCAGCCAAAGGATGGAACGAAAATGCGATTTGCTGAGATGGGCACTTCCCACACAGCGCTTCAGATGAAACGCCGTGTCAGGACCGTTACGCAGAATTGTGCCGGCTGGATCAACAAAGGGACTTTTCGCTTATCCGAAACCCCCAAGTCGAAGCTGGCAGTAATCAATCAATCAGGAGACACATCCACTCCCGGCGAAGCCGCCGCCCTCTTGGCCGCGCTCATCCGCATCGCCTTGATAAACGGTGAGATAACAGAGGCGGACGAACGCCGCTTAGCATTCCACTGCCACAAGGAACTCTTAAACGTGCAGGGGACTACGGACCTGATAACCAGACAAGCGATCGTCAGCAAGCTGAGCGAGCTCATCCTGCAATTGACGATCCGAACCGAAGACACAGTGTTTCAAACCCTTTCACCGCGAAGGCTGGCAGCACTCAGGGCCGTCTTCGTGTCTGAAGTATGACTGTTTTCGGTGGCTAGACACGCTCCCGATGAGTGAATCTGTCCCTGATTCGGCACGCCCCGGAGGGACCTGCCATCGCTGGCCAGTGGCTTGTTTATCGACGGTCATGTTGAGTTCCGAGATCGGCTGCCCCCGACTCAAGGTTTCTGCCTCGGACGCCGACCTTTGGGCAAAGTCGCAGCCTGCCCGACCACATGACCGGTCCTGACTGTTGTGTGCTGGAGCGGGAATGGCCGTGGAAGCGGAGCTGTGTGCCCACTCGGTGGGTGAAAACTTCGGGGGTCGTGATTTTTCGGTTGTTGGTTGCAGGCATCGTTCTAGTAAGGGTCGATTTGCTGGGTTGAGGGTTGGGGGACTGGCGCGGGACGCGAAAACTTCGGTGTGGAGAGTTGGGTTCTTGTTCTGGAAAGTTTTCGTTTCCAGGGCCGGCGGCAGCGCCCTGGCTGCGCGGAGGACCCGCCCAGCGACCATGAAGACATACCAGATTGACGTACAGAGTTCATGCTTCTGCTTGTCTATCGGCGATATGGAATGGAACAGCCTGAGTGGGGAAGATCTGCGGTTGCGGAGTACTTGGGGCGATAGCGGCTCGGCGTGCGCATCGTGGAGTATATGGATCGCTGACCGTGGCGGTCTTGGCTCCGGACCGGCGTTCCAAGTGTAAGGGCGAGGAACGCCGCCCGGGGTGAGCGCTGAATGTGTTAGGACAAACAAGAACCGCCCACTGTCGTTGAGGTGTGCGGTCGTGGGTTTGAGCTCTTTGAGGGGCCGAAATTGGGGTGTGCACATTGTCCACACTTTCCGGCCCGGAGCGGGTGGTACAGGGTGCGGACCGCCTCTAATTCCGCATGTTTCCGGGGGTTCCCAGTGATTGCAAGGCCGGGAATGCGGTTCGAGTCCCACCTCGGGCACGACATATCGCCTCGTCAGAGGCAATTTTGCTTTGACGTGTGTACAAAGCTTGATTCTCGTCGCTCTGACGGGTTGGTTCGCGGGCTGTGGCCTGGCCGCCGCGGTGGCCTGTGCAGGTGTGTGGGGTGGCGGGTTCAAGGCCCTTGCTGGTGGGCCTTCCGCCTGCTGTGGCTGCGGTTATGCGGTACCTCGTGTTGGTTGTCTCGGGTTGGCCGGGGGTGGCCTACACCTGTTCATGGGCCGGGGGAGCGGGCACAACATGACTTCGCCGATTGCGGTGCGAAACTTCCTTGGACGGCCCCGCTTTTTGGGCGCGGGAACTGGGGAACCGCTGTTTTGTCCTGCCAAAGGAGGTGTGGACAGTGTCAACACTTACTTCTGCCTTAAGGGCCGCTGGGGCCGACTTGTGGGCGTTGCAGCAGATTCCAGATTGCCGGCCGAGCATACCGCCTCGATTCCGCAGGGGAGTGGCCCCATCCAGGTGCTGGAAATGACAGACAGCGACGCTGGATCTGGTTGTACAAAAAGTGCAGGGATGGGCCTGGCCGCTCTGAGTTCTTGGGGCACTAGCTGGCGGCGCGGCAGCCTTGGCAGTGTGAATTTGTTTGCCTTCCTATGTGCCCATTGACCGGCTGCAGTACGTCCGGACGGGCATGAAACCGACGAATGACCTGGCCGTGTCCTTTTGAGTGGCGTGGCGGTTTGAGCGGAGTCAGAAGTGTCCGGTTTGGGTCTACGAGTTTCTTGAGCCATCGCCACAAAAATGGAGGAGGGGCCCTACTCTGACACCTGGCACACGCCAGCCTGACGTGTGCCTCATCTTGGAGCCGGCCCCGGCCGGGAAGGGGAAAGCCCTCGACCGGAGCGGGTCGAGGGCCTTCTTCATGTGCAGTGCTGGGGAGGAGATGGAGGTCTACGCCTTGGAACCGTTCGCCTGGGTCCCGCCGTGTGGAGTCTCGAAGAGCAGGTGCTCTCCTTCGAGCACTTCGGGGTCTGCCGGTGCGACGGTGGCACGTGGGCCCTTGCTGCCGGTCTCGGGGAGCGTGAAGTAGACGATGAGGGAGAGGGTGACAATGGCGATCATGTAGTACGCAACGAACATGGGCTGTCCGGCGCCGACGAATGCAGCGGCGATAAGTGGTGCGGTGCCACCGAAGACGGCGATGACGATCTGGTGCGCGAAGCCGATGCCTGCTACCCGGACTGAGGCCGGAAAGAGCTCGGCCTGGATTGTCGGGTAAACGGCCTGCCAAATACCGAGAACTACCCACCCGGATGCCGAAACTAGAACGTATACCCAGAAGCCTGGCTGGTTCAGCAGCAGAAGCAGTGGGTAGAAGAGCACGATCATGCCGATGGCACCGATGATGGGGAAGATCTTGCGTCGGCCGAGGCGGTCGGAAAGGTATCCGCAGACCGGCACGATGACCACGAGCAATACCAGCCCGATAACGCTCCCGGCCAGGGTGGAGGACAGGTCCCGGCCGGTGGTCAGCTTGGCATAGGTGGGGAGGAAGGTGGCCCAGGTGTAGTAGGCCACTGCCGGGGCAGAGAGTGCCGCTGCCTGGAGCAGAGCCTTCGGGTGTTCGCGGATCAGGTCCTTCAGGCGCGCCCAGGCGGACTTTTGATCGACGAGGGCAGCTGCCTCAAACTCAGGGGTCTCATCCGAGCGGGCCCGCAGGATGAGACCGGCGACGCCGAGAACGCCGCCGATGACGAATGGGATTCGCCAACCCCAGGCTGCGAGTTCGGCGGGAGCAAAGGATGATGTCACGATTGCGGCGGAACCGGTCGCTGCGAGGGTTGCGAGGCCGCTTGCCATGTTGGAGAACGAGCCGAACAGGCCCCTCCGGTTCGCGGGAGCGTGTTCGACCATGAACGCGATGGCGCTTTGCTGCTCGGTGCCGGCCGAGATTCCCTGGAGGATGCGTGCAACCAGGAAGAGAACAGGTGCTGCGTAGCCGATCGTCGCGAATGAGGGGGTGAGGCCGATGATGAGAGAGCCGAGCGCCATTCCGGAGATGGACAGCGTCAGGATGAGCCGGCGGCCGTAACGGTCGGCCAGCGGCGAGATGATGATTCCGCTGAGCGGGCGTATAACAAAACCGACGGCGTAGGTGAGCAGCGCTGCGACAAGGGACGCGAAGGGGTTCTCGCTTGGGAATATCTGTCCCGCGAACACCGCTGCCAGCAGCCCGTAGATGTACCAGTCGTACCACTCCACAAAGTGGCCGATCGTGCCTGCCACCATGTTGACGGAGCGCCGGGGCGGCTCCGGCACTTCCAAAAATTCAGAAGGGCCCGAGCTGTCGAGCGCATCTTTTGAGGTCTTCATTGAACTCTCCATACTTTCACGTTTGCTGAGGAGGGGTTAGGGATTGCACCGGAGGCAATCGGTCCTCCGGCTTTTCACCGGAACCAATAAGATCGATTGCTGAGATCGGTTGCAGAGATCGGTTGCAACAACACTAAGGGTGGCAAAAGAGACTTGTCAACGTCTTTTTGTGAGTCGCGTCGCAGATTCTGGCATTGCCGCCTCCGGAGGAGAGCAACCACTTTGTGCACTGGAGGCAGTCGTGCTGCCTCGGTCGATTTAGGGGTGGTGTGGCCAATTCATGCTGCAGGCTGAAAGAGCGGCCCGCGTAGAACTGGCCGAAATGAGCGGCTCTGGCGGCTGAGCCGTCACCCCTCTGCCGGAAGGGGTGTCTCGTTGTTGAAGTCCAGGTACTGCACGCCTGACCACGTGCATTCCAAACTCCCATAGACGGACCAGTACTCATCCCAATGGGAAAGCTTCCACTGGTCCCGTTCCAGGCCGCGGCGGGTCAGCCGGTCCCGCAGAAGGTCCTGGGGGACCCTTACCCGCACCACCGTGGTCTCAGAAGGTGGCCAATGGAACTTTTCTGCCGCGCGCGTCAGAAAATCCGGATCGTCAAAGTAGGCTCCGAAAGGGGCATCGAGCACGACGGACCGGCCCAGACGCAGGTTGGCTCCGGCCACGTCCATGAGTGTCTCGTACTCGAGGGGCAGCAGGTTGTCGCGATAGTAGTCGTTGGATTCCCGGTCGGTGGGGTCGTGTCCAGTTGCCTTCAGCGCGAACTCGACGAAGCGTCCGCATATCCGGTCTTTGTCCAGGTATGCCGCGTTGTTTTCTTGTGCTGTTCTCTGCGCGATCGTGGTTTTCCCGGAGCCCGCCGGGCCGATGACAATAAAGACGCTGGGGACTGTCATCGGCGGGCCTCTGCCACTGCGGAAAGGAACTCTTCGGCGGCTTTGGTGACGCGGCCAAAGTCGCCATCGGGCTGCCAGGCTTTGGTCACATAGCTGCCGACGCCGACACCTGCAACGCCCGCGGCAAACCATTCGCTGACGTTCTCCAGCGTTACGCCGCCTGCCGGCATGATCGGCAGGTGTGCCAGCGGAGCGAGCACGGACTTGGCGTAGGGGATGCCGCCAGCCTCGGTGGGGAAGAGCTTGAGGATGTCAGCGCCCGCCTCTGCGGAGTTAACAAGCTCGGTCGGCGTGTAGGCCCCGCTAATAGTGGGTATCTGGTAGCGGTTCGCTGTCCGGATCATCGCCGGGTTCAGCTGGGGACTGACCAGGAATTCAGCCCCGGCGCGGATGCACTCGTAGGCCGAGTGCTCGTCCAGTACCGTTCCGGCGCCGATCGCGACTCCATTGGCCCCATGTTTGGCGGAGAGCCGGCGGATTACCTCGACGGCGCCCGGGATCGACAGTGTGATTTCAAGGGCGCGGAAGCCTCCGGCGATGGCAGCTTCCGCAACGCGTTCTGCCACGTCGGCGTTCTCCAGGCGGACGATGAGGACGGCGCCTGATTCGTCGATGGTCTGCAGGGTGCGAAGTTTCTTATACATGGTGGCCTTTCTTGGGCCCAAGCGGGTTTGGTTTTGCTTATCGTCTGGGCCGCTGTTGTGGTGTCGTTGACAAACTCTCCCACCATCCATAGTGTTATTGCAACCGATCTCAGCAACCGATCTCATACAAGGGGGTATCGCGGTTGACTCACGAACGCACAATCATTCTTGGTGCTTCCCACTGGCACGTTCCGCTGTACGCACAGGCGATTGCCGAAATGCACCAGGTCGTCGGCGTCAGTGACGACGACGTGTCCCTCGTCCAGGGCCTGGCCGATGGCTGGGGAGCACCGGTGGAAGCTGACTGGCGGAAGCTGGTTGACCTTCCCGACGTTGGCCTTGCCTATGTGTTTGGCCCGCATCACGGCATGGCGGAGAAGTGTCTTGCCCTGATCGAACGGGGGATTCCGTTCGTGGTGGAAAAGCCACTGGGAACGTCCCTTGCCGAACTAGCTGCGGTGCGCAAAGCCGCCGAGGCAGCCGGTGTCCCTGCCACCGTCCCGCTGATCCAGCGGGGCGGCGCCGCCGACCGATGGCTCGCCAAAGCCGGCCGGCCGACATATCAGCGGATCTCATTTATTGCCGGGCCGCCGTCCCGCTACCTCAATAACGGCAATGCGTGGATGCTGGATCCGGCCAAGGCCGGCGGAGGGTGCCTGGCGAACCTGGGTCCACACTTCGTGGACCTGTTCCTGCAGGGCTGTAGCGCAACCACGGTTCGTGTGCTGTCCCGGCTTTCGTCAACGTTGCACGGCGGAGGCGTGGAGGACCACGCCAGCCTCATCATCACTACGCCGGAGGGACGGGAAGCCATCGTGGAGGTCGGCTATGCCTTCCCTGGCTCCCCGTTAAAGCGTTACTGCAGCTACACGTCGGTTGGTGAGGCAGGATACGCCTCCGTTAACTCCGATGGTTCTGCTACCTTCACCGCCCTGGACGGGACAAGCGAGTCCGCCACGATCAACGTGGACAGCGACCCTCTCTACGATCCGTTTGTGCGGCGGGTCGCTCAGACGCTGGAAGATGGATTCCAGGGCTTGCCGACGCTGGCCCAGCTCGAAAACGTTATGCGCCCCATTTGGCAGGCCTATGACGACCAGCACGGAGGAAGAGAACATGCCTGATCTGAGTATCGACGTCGTTGCGAAAGCCGCCGGTGTCCACCGGTCCACGGTCTCCCGGGCATTCTCCCGCCCGGAAGCTGTGAAAAGCGAAACACGCGAGCACATCCTCCGGGTCGCCGAGGGGCTGGGCTACACGATGAGTCCACTCGCCCAGGCGCTTCGACGAAAAACCAGCACCTTCATCCCGCTGATCGTCCCTGACATCACCAACCCGTTCTTTGCAGAACTTGCCAAGACGATGACGCAGGCGGCGGACGAGCGCGGCTACCAGCTGCTGCTCTGCGTAACCAATGGTGACCCTGCCAAAACTGAGGGTTACTTCATCGCCATGCAGGCCATGTATGCCCCCTTCGGGATCGTCGCGCCTTCCACGAAGGTCGATACCGAGGCGCTGAAACGCTTCGACTTCGGCCACAAGGTGGTCGTGATCGACCGGGTGGAAGGGGACGATGCGGTCCCCACGGTCACCGTCGACAGCCGCCGCGGAATCATGCTCGCGCTGGACCACCTGCATTCTCTGGGGCACACTTCGATCGGCTATGTTTCCGGCATCGCCGGAACGCACACCGCTCAGGACCGGATGGACGCGTACCTGGAGCTATCCGCTGAGAGCGGCAGCGCACCTGTGGTGCTGGACAGCGGGTCAGATCTGGATGCGGGCACGCGTGGGGCCGAGCATTTCCTCGAGATGGAGAATCCGCCGACGGCGATCATCGCGGCCAATGACATGGTGGCCTTTGCGGTAATCTCGGCCCTCGGCAAGAGCGGCGTGCGTGTTCCGGAGGACGTGTCGGTCATCGGTTTCGATGGTCTGGCCCTTGGAGCCCGGTTCAACCCTCCTCTGACAACGGTGCGGCAGCCGATCGCCGACATGGGCCACATCGCCATCGAACTGGCTGAGAAGCAGAATATCGACGGCTCCGTGGACCACATCGTCCTCGAGCCTGAGCTTCTGGTCCGTGGCTCCACCTCGGGACCGCGCGCATGACCGCGCAAATGGATGGCGCCCCGGCAGAAACACTGCGGCGGCTGCCGGGGCTCCAGCACACGGACCACGTCGGCCTGACCGTCCCCAGCCTTGAGGAAGGTATCCGGTTCTTCGTCGACGTGCTCGGGGCCGAGGAACTGTATCGCTCAGAGCGGGGTCCCGACGAAGAATTCATGCCCACAAACTTTGACGTCCCGGCAGATGCGAAACTCACGCTGGCCATGCTGCGACTGCCCCCGAACCTCAATATTGAACTCTTCGAGTGGAGCAGTGCTGAGCGGCGCGAAACCCCGCCGCGGCATTGTGATGCCGGCGGACACCACCTGTGCTTCGTCGTGGACGACGTCGATGAAGCGCTCGCCGTGCTCCGGGAAATACCTGGGGTACGGGTGCTCGGTGAGCGCAAAGAAGTCGCAGGCGATAGCCCGCGCGTAGCCGGTAACCGCTGGACTTACTTCCTTACCCCCTGGGGCCTGCTGATGGAGATCGTCGACCGGTCCCGCGTCGCAGCCCCACCGCGGCTGGTCGGTCCTGCGGACTGGGCAGCGGCTCCAAACACTTCCAGAAAGGACACTCAATGATGCGGCTTGCAGGTCACACACTCGGAACCCCGGACCACACGGTTCCCCAGGCACTGGCGCTCTTCAAAGCCGCCGGCCTCGACGCCGCGGAGGTTATCTACCAGGACGACTACCTGTCAGGGCTGCCTCTGGGTGACCGGCGCGCGGCGATGGAGGCGTTGAAGGCTTCCGACAGTGAAGGCGTGCCGATCGTAGGCCTGACGCCATACACGACAGCCATCAACTCCCTTGAGGACGTGGAGTGGCGCGGCGCGGTCGATGAATTTCGGGGTGCCATTGAAACCGCGCATATGGTCGGGGCTGATCGGGTCCGTGTCTACGCCGGGTCCTGGCATGCCGGGGACTTCGACCATGCCCGGCGGTGGGCAAAGCTCGTGGATGCGTTGCAGACCCTTGCGCCTGAAGCTGAACAGGCAGGCGTACGGCTGTGCGTTGAGAACCACTTCGGCACAATGACCCAGTCCGCGGCCGAAACCGCAGCCCTGGTCCGCGAAGTCGCGCACCCGGCCATCCGCGTTCTGTACGATCAGGCGAACCTGACGTTCACCCACGACGAAAAGTTCGAACAGGCCCTCGCCGTCCAGGGCGACCTGCTCGGCCACGTGCACGTGAAGGACCTTGTCTTCACCGATCCCAACGCAGCATTCCGCGCAACCGAAACAGCGCGTGTCAACGCTTCCGAGCGGGCCGTACGGTCCCGCGTCGTAGGAAGCGGCGTCGTTCCCTGGCCCCAAATTCTGGCCGGGCTGGTGCAGCACGGCTACAACGACGTGCTCAGCATCGAACTTGAATACCGCTGGCACCGGCAAGACCTTCCCAAGCCCGAGGACGGATTCAGGGAATCAGCCGACGTCCTGCGCGCCATGCTCTCCGATCCCGCCCATGTAAGGAACGCCCGATGAACACCAACCGCCTCCGCGTCGGCGTCATCGGCGCCGGAAACATCGCCACGATTGCCCAATTGCCCACACTCGTACAGCGGCATGACGTTGAGCTTGCCGCCCTGGTATCACGCCGTGAGGATCCGGGCAGCCTGGTCCGACGCTGGGGCTTCGGCTCCGCCTACAAGTCGGTCGAGGACATGCTGGGTGCGCAGGACCTGGACGCAGTCTTCGTCCTGACGCCCCGCTCCGAGCATGCCCACGCAGTCCAACTGTGCCTGAGCCGCGACGTCGATGTGTTCTGCGAAAAGCCTCTGGCCCCGGCCACTGAGGAGGCAGAACGTTTGGCGGACCTGGCCGATGAGCGCGGCCGCATCCTGATGGTCGACTTCAACCGCCGGTATGCCCCCGTTTACACGGCCGGCCGCGAGCTGTTTGGCACGAAAGGCGCTACCTTCTGCGTGGCCCAGAAGAACCGCCCCGGATCGGAATACCGCGCAACCTTCGAGAACGCCATCCACATGGTCGATCTGCTCCGCTGGTACTGCGGTGGCGAACCTGTTGACGTGGCGGCGCACGCAGCGGGCGACGACCCGTGGGAGGAAGACGGCGTCGCGGCCATGATCCGCTTCAGCACCGGCAACACCGGAGTGCTCATGGCAGCCCGGACAGCCGGTGCCTGGAGCGAAAAACTCGATGCCTACGGCGACGGCAAGACCGTGGAAGTCAGGGCCCCGGAAACCGTCTCGACCACTGTCCAGGGAGTCACCACATCACGCGAGCTCAGCGCCGAGGCGTACGGCTGGGCAACGGCCACCGACACGCTCGGATTCTCCGCCGCCGTCCATCACTTCCTGGACCGCGTCGCCGACAGGGCCCAGCCACTGACCTCCGGCCGGGAAGCTGTCCATACCCAGAGGCTGCTTGACCAAGTCCTCGCCGCCTCGGGACTGCCCACAGAAGAACAACCAGGCCGGGAATGGGCCAGCCACGCCACCAGCGGCAACAGCTAGGCAGCACGGGCACCTGCGCCATTCTGGACCGGGGTCGGCAGAGAACCTGGGCTTTAACAGTGCGGCAGCAGGTCAGGGCGCGGAGCGGCGCTCACTGAAGCAGCCGCGCCCGGAGCGGGGACACCCTTTGAAACACCTCAACTAAGGAGCTGGAAAGATGAAACGAGCAGCCCACCAGCCAGTCGCTGGGCAGCAACGGACAAGCGGAGTTATCAGATGAGCCTTAAAGACCAAGTCGTTCTGGTAACCGGATCAAGCGGCGGAATCGGCGACGCAGTCGTCGACGCCCTCACAGCCGAAGGGGCCATCGTTATAGGTGCCGACCGCGGCGCGAAGGAGGGCCAAGAACTAGCCGGCTTCTTCACGCTCGACATCACCTCCGAAGAACAATGCGCCACCGTCGTCCGTGATGTCACAGCCAGGTACGGCCGCGTCGACGCGCTTGTCCATGCAGCTGGAGTCCTGGGTGCCACGCCGGACATCATGAAAACAACGACCGAAGAATTCGACTCCATCATGCGGATCAACGGTTCGGGCACCTTCTCCATGGTCCGGGAAACCGCACAATCAATGATTGGGACCGGAACTGCCGGCGCGATCGTGATCCTCTCCTCCGTTGCAGCCAAAGAGGCCCGACTCAACTACTTGCCCTACAACGCAAGCAAACTCGCGGTGCTTCACATCATGTGGTCCTTCGCCGAGCTGCTCGGCCCCAACGGCATCTCGGTCAACGCCATCGCGCCGGGCCCGGTAAACACTCCCATGTGGGCCCAATTCGCGAAGGACTCGGGCCCGGATGCAGCCGCCAACCGGGCCAAGCGCGCCGCCCAGCTTCCCATGCGCCGGTTCGCTGAACCCGACGAAGTCGCCCGCGCCATCCTCTTCCTTGCCGATCCGGACAACCGTTACATCACCGGCGTATCCCTTGATGTTGCAGGCGGAGCACATCTGGGAATGGGAACCTGATCCAGGAATCCACCGAAGGACGATGCAGGGCTCCAGGCTGGCTTTGCCTGGCGCAGGAACTGGTAGCGTCTCCCTGCTAATCCCGGAGACCTGAGTGAAGCAACCTTTGATACTCCGTTGCGTGCTTTCTGGACGAACCTCGGTGCCGGTTCCCGCCCGTTGTTAGCGCCGCGCTGTTTTGCAGATGCGATGTCGTCCCTTTGGGGTGCGGTCGTAGGTTGAATGGTTCGGCGGGGCGAAATCGGGGTGTGGACATAGTCCACAGTCTTGGCCTCGGATCGGCTTTTACCGCCCTCGGACTGCTTCGATTTCCGCATGTTTTCGCAGGTTCCCTGTGTCTGCAAGGCCCAGAATGCGGTTCGAGTCCCACCTCGGGCACAGTGTTACCGCAGGTCAGAAGCTTTCGCGCCGTTTGGTGTGTACAGAGCGTGACACACACAATGTAAAAGTCTATAAGCGGTTACGGTCGCGTCCCTGACTGCCATTTTTCAAGCTGTGGCCTTCAAGGCAGATTGCTCGCCTGTTCCCCGGGTATCCCGGGGGGCTATGGCTATGAGCAGGCCCAATTTCCGCCGAGACGCGTTGTATGGGTGTTCCGCTTGGCCACGTGGCATTGTGACCAGGTCTAACCAGTGCTTCGCCCACAACGGTGTCGTTCAGCTTGGCCGGGCGCCCCGAACAGCTTTGAGGTATGTAATGGCTATCTCGAATCGAAGGTGATTGTGAGCGTGTCCTGGCAGGTCTTTCTGCGGACCATGAGCGCGGTCTACGGAAAGACCTGCCGGACAGTCAGGACCTGGACTAATGCGTTGCCTTGATTTCGTGAATGGTCAGGTCCCGGAAAGTGGCGGCTCCTTCGTGGGCGTAGAGGCGGATTGCGTTGTCGCCTTTAAGGGGGAACACCCGGTGCGAGTGCACCAGCCGTCCTTCTCCGAGGAACATCTCCACGCTTGTGCTGTCCACGAGGATGCGGATTGTGAGCCGTCCTGCCGAGGGGTCGATCGGGGTCTGGGTTTCGCCTCCTGTTGGGTTGATCGTTGGACGCCTGTTGAGGTAGGCGAAGGGGCCCCGCAGGAATGCACCGGCGGCAACGTGCCTGCCGCCGCCCTCTGCCCGGCATACTTCAAGGCCAACGTTGGCAGGTGGGGAAGCGGGGTCCCAGACGAGCTCGCAGGTGAGGTCGTAAGCGGTCGCACGGACGTCGAGGTCACGGGTGCCCTTTACAACTATGTCGCCCAGGAGGTGGGTGCGCTTCACGTGGTTTTCCAGTGCTGACGTGGGCGCGGAGACCAGGTAGTACCCACCGTCCGCGTGTTTGAGGCGGATGTCGCGCACAATCATGTCATCGCCGTTGTACGCGTCCGTCTCAAGGGTCGGTGTGTTGTGGGGGTAGTCCCAGAAGTTCGCCCACCCGATTGCCCGGCGGAGCGTCTCATCTTCCGCACCCGAGGCGTCGTGATGTGGATAGGTGACTGCCCCGTAAAAGTCGTAGCCGTGGTCGAGCCATTCGGGCTCGGGCTGATCAGGCTTGAACGATGTTCCGTCGAAGGCGCCAGTCCAGTACGCGTAGGTGGCGGGCAGGCCACGGGCTTTGCCGTTGGCACTCGTACCGAGGATCCAGCGGGAGGTGCCGTCGTCAGCGGTCATGCGGAAGATGTCAGGGCATTCCAGAAGCCCAAGATCGGTGCGTACAAACTCGCCAACGCGCCGCCAGGACCGCAGGTCGGCGGATGTGTAGAAGCCGAGCTTCTGCCCCTCGGCGTTCGCCATGAACCAGCGTCCGCGGTCATCGTCCCAGATGACTTTGGGATCGCGGAAGTCGTGCACTCCGGGGTTGGGCAGCACCGGGGCCGGACCGGCGGCCCGGAACGAGCGCCCCCGGTCCGTCGAGTACCAGAGGTACTGGGCCTGGCGGCCTTCGGGCGCCTGCGTCACGAGGGCAATCACCGCACCCTCGCCGTATCCGGCGGTATTCCGCTCGTCCACCACCAGAGACCCTGACCAGCAGTCGCCGTTGCCATCGCTGAACTTCGGGATCGCGACGCCGTGGTCAGTGAACGCGACGTGATCCGTAGTGGTCGCGCGGCGCCACGACGTGCCTCCGCCGCCGCGCAGATAGTCGGCATTGTACAGGTAGTAGTAGTGGTATTCCCCGTCTATGTAGACGGGGCGCTGGGGGTCGTTCTTCCAGTTGTCCGGGACGCTGAAGTGAAAGGCGGGACGCATCCGGCGTGATCCTTTCGAAATTGAGCCGTTTGATGCTGGATCTGGTGTCCTGGCCGGTGCGGCTGCGGCGGGTCCGGCGAACGCCGCAGACAGTGCGAGTGATCCGCTGAGTGCAGCCGCGCCGCTTCCGGTGAGGAGTGACCGACGGGAGACCGCGGGTGAATCTTGCATGGGTTCCTTCTTCTTGCTGGGCAGCTTCGATGCTGCTGTAAAAGTTGGTGGTGGTGTATGGCCCCGGTTCAGGGAAGGAGGCTCCGAGCACCGTCAAAAATGTCGGCCATGGTCCATGCGTCGAGGGAGACTACCTGTGCCGTGCCCTCGGCGGCAAGGCTGACATGGTCCCCGCCCAGCGTGGGGTAGACGCGGGCGGTGAGCGGCATTCCGTTGGCAAAAATTTCGACGGCGGACCGGTCCAGGAGGACACGAAGGTGCACCCGTCCTTCGGGCATGGGGACGGGTCCTGACTTGTCTTCCGCATCAACGGCTGGATCAAGGCTGCTGTGGGTGCGGTCCAGGCGGAGCGTGCCATTGACGGTGTCGTCAGCCGCCCTGCGCAGCTCGATGACCGTCTCCTCGCTGGGGCCTCCGGGACTGCCAGGGACAGTGGAGCCCAGTACACCGAGCCGCACCACTGCGCCAAGTGCCAGCTGAAGGTCCAGTTCGAGGTCGAGTTGCCTGCCCGAGACACCGGTTTCCAGGGGCGCCAGGTCACCGGTCAGCACCTGCCCGCGCAGACCGGCGTGGTCCCGGCGCAGCTTCTTGATTTCCGGTACGGGTGCGAAACGGAGGGTCCCGTCCTCGGCCGCCGTGACGGTACGCGGCAGGCTCATCACCCCGGACCAGCCGGCCTCCACCATCGCGAGATCACTTCGGCCTTCCTGCAGCCAGCCGAACATGACACGCCGGCCGGACTCATCCTGGAACGACTGCGGTGCGTAGAAGAAACGGCCGCCGTAATCGAGCCGGTGCAGCGCCGCGGGTTCGAAGCTGTCCCCGGCGTACCGGCCGGTCCAGTACAGCGGGTGGCGGGTGTCGCCGTCGTTCCATGCCGAGAAAACCAGCACGTCCGGCGAGCCGGCGGAGGGTGCGGACCCCAGCGAACCCTGTCCCGCCCGGAAAAGGTCCACGCATTCCCACATGGTCCCCGTCCAGTCAGTGTCCGCAGGATCGCCCTGCGAGGCGTCGCCGATGAACAGCGGCCCGATGTAGTCCCATCGCCGCAGGTCCGCTGACTCGTACAGGAACGCTGTACCGCCGCGCTGGCTGATGCCCGAACCCACCAGCTGCCGCCACTTTGTTCCTTCCCGCCAGACGCAGTGATCGCGGTACGCCGTGATGTCTACTCCAGCCGGCGGCGCTGCGATCACGGGATTTCCGCTGTCCTTGGTCCAGTTCAGGAGGTCCGGGGATCCGACGGCGACGCAGGGCAGCTCCTTGCCCTCGGACCGCCCCGAATACACCAGGGTGGGCTTGCCGCCGTCGTTCACCAGGACCCCGGACCAGCAGCCCTCGGCGTCCGGTCCTGCGGACGGTTCCAGGGCAACGGGCTGGTCCTTCCACGTGACCAGGTCCGTGCTGGTGGCGTGGCCCCACTGGATGCGGTGGTGGAACGCGCCCTCCGGGTTGTACTGGTAGAAGAGGTGGTACGTGCCGTTCCATTGGCTGACGCCGTTGGGATCGTTGAGCCAGCCGGCCGGTGACACGAAATGGAAGCGGGGCCGGAGGGGGTCGGCTTCGGCCCGGGCCACCAGTTCATCCTGTGGAACCGTTGCGAGCGGGTGGGTCAGTTCAGTCATGCGGAAGCCCCTTTTTGAGCGTTCGACGCCGGACGGCTGGGCTGGGTTGGTTCGCCGGCCAGGGCATGGCCGGCGGCGCCGGCCCACGGCCGGTAGAGGTGGCAGCGCACCCAGTGGCGGTTTTCGGGGTCTCCAACCTGGTGGCGCACGGGTTCTTCGGCTGAACAGGCCTGGTTCGGGTGGCCGTCAAAAGCGCACGTGGTCGAAGCCATCACCGCCTGCCGTAGTTCGGCCCGGCGGACGGGATCGTAGGAGCCTGCCCGGGCCGGGTCCGGGACAGCCGAAACGAGGAGTTGGGTGTAAGGGTGTGCGGGGTTGGACAGCAGGTCCAGGGACTCGCCTTCCTCAACGAGTTCACCGGCGAACATGACGGCCGTCCGGTCCGCCAGGTATCGGGCGGATGCGAGGTCGTGGGTGATGTAGAGCATGGAGATTCCCTGCTCGTCGCGGAGCTTCCGCATCAGGTTCAGCACACCGATCCGGACGGAAACGTCCAGCATGGAGGTGGGCTCGTCGGCGAGGATGACTTTGGGTTCCACAGCGAGGGCCCGGGCAATCGCAACGCGCTGGCGCTGGCCGCCGGAGAGCTCGTGCGGGTAGGAATTCAGCATGTCGGCCTGCAGTCCCACGGTGGTCATGAGTTCTTCGAGCCGCCGCACGGTCTCCTCCGCGGAACCGCCGCCTTTGCCGTGGATGGCCAGCGACCTCCGCAGGAAGTGCTCGATCCGGTGGGCCGGGTTCAGTGAACCGAAGGGGTCCTGGAAGACCATCTGCAGTTGGGACCGGAACGCACGCGACGCCTGGAACCGGTCGCGCTTGAGGATGTCGACGCCGTCGATCAGGATCGCGCCGCTGCTTGGCTTCTCGAGCCGGGCAACGCAGCGGGCCAGGGTGCTTTTGCCGGAACCGGACTCTCCCACAAGCGCGACGATTTCGCCGCGGTTGATTGTCAGATCCACGCCGTGCAGGGCGCGGACTGAGTCGCGGGAGAACAGCCCTCCAATGGGGAACGATTTGCCGAGGCCACGGATTTCAAGGGCGGGGGTGCGTGTGGAGGACGCAGCCACCGGGGATGTCAGGGAGTGGCTCATCGTGCGGCTCCTGCCAGGTCTGCGGAATCAATCACTGGAGCGTCGGCACCAAGCGGAGCCACGAAATGGCCGGGTGCCGCCTCGGTGAGGTCCGGGATGTTACGGAACTTCACGCCGTCGGGCAGTCCCGTCAGCAGTACCCGCGGGCCGGTGAGCGGCGGGAATGCGCCCATCAGCGCCTGGGTGTAGGGGTGGCAGGGGTTGGTGTAGACGTCCTGCGCTTTTGCAGTCTCCACGATCCTGCCGCCGTACATCACGGCCATGCGGTGCGAGAGTTCCACCATGAGTGACATGTCGTGGGTGATAAAGAGGACAGAGAAGCCGAGCTCGCGCTGGAGGTCTTTGATCTGGGCCATGATCTCCTGCTGCACCACCACGTCCAGCGCGGTGGTGGGTTCGTCCAGGATCAGGAGGGATGGCTTGAGCGCCACGGCCATCGCTATCACTGCACGCTGACGCATGCCGCCGGAGAGCTGGTGCGGGTAGGACTTGAGGCGTGCGGGGTCTATCCTCACCAGTTCCAGCAGTTCGCCGGCCCTCCGGAGGGACTCCTTGCGGGAGTAGCCGGCGTGGGTGGTGAAGATGTCCACGATCTGTTCGCCGATGGTCAGCACGGGGTTGAGTGAGTTCATGGCTGACTGGAAGACCATGGCCACGTCCTGCCAGCGGAAGCGCCGCAATTCCTCCGGGCTCATGGCCAGGACGTCCTTGCCGCCAAAGGAAATGCTGCCACCTGCGATCTTCGCGGGATCCTTGAGCAGCCGCATGATCGAGTTGGCAATGGTTGATTTTCCGCAGCCTGATTCCCCTGCGAGCCCGAACACCTCACCGGTGCCGATGCTGAAGGAAACGCGGTCCACGGCGGTGGTGGAGCGGGTGTCCCCGATGTACTTGACGGTGAGGTCCTTGACGTCCAGGACGGGTTCGTGGGAGCCGAAGGACACTTGGGAGATGGTCATTTGGAGGCGCTCCTTTCGGTATCTTTCGGGGTTTTGATCTTCCGCAGGCGCGGGTTGGTGACCTCGTCCACGGCGTAGTTGATGAGGGCCAGGGCGAAGGCGACCAGTGCGATGCAGACGCCCGAGGGAACGAACACCCACCAGCTGCCGGTCAGCAGGGCGCCTTCGTTGCCTGCCCAGAAGAGGTTGTTGCCCCACGAGACCGTGCTGGCGTCGCCCAGGCCCAGGAACTCCAGGCCTGCTTGGGCACCGATGCCGTAGATGACGCAGGCCAGCAGGGTGCCCATCACGATCGAGGCCATGTTGGGCAGGATTTCGCGGAACATGATCCGGCCGGCCCGTTCGCCGGATACCACGGCCGCGGCCACAAAGTCCTTCGAGCGGATGGACAGGGCCTGTGAGCGCAGGACGCGTGCTGAGCCTGCCCAGCCGGTGACCACGAGGACAAGAATCACTGTGCCCAGTCCCGGAGGGAGGAACGCGGCCAGGATGACCAGCAGCGGCAGACCGGGGAGGAGCAGGAAGACGTTGGTTGCCAGGGACAGCGCTTCGTCGATGAACTTGCCGAAGTACGCCGAGGCAAGTCCCACCAGGATGCCGATGAAGGTGGACGCGAAGCCCACGGTGAGCCCCACGAAGAGGGAACTCCGGGAGCCGTGGACGGTCAGGGCGAGCACGTCCTGTCCCTTGGCTGTAGTTCCCAGCCAGTGCTCGGCTGACGGTTCCAGCGACGCCATCGCGGTGATCCGCGACGGGTCGCCGGGGAAAAGCACCGGTGCCAGCAGGGCCAGTGCGATGAAGACGAGCATCACGGCCATGCCTGCCAGGGCCTTCTTGTTGGTGAGGATGCCGTGGACGAAGCTGCGGTTGGGCTTGCGGGCCGCCGGGGTTTTGGCGGCCGTTGTGCCGGGTTGCTTCAGGATTGCGGTTGTCATGATCGCTCCCTCTAGTTGCTGCGCACGCGCGGGTCGAGGCGGACGTAGAGGATGTCCACCAGGAAGTTGGCCAGCAGCACGGCGGCGGTGATGGTCAGGAACAGGCCTTGCATGAGCGGGTAGTCGAGGCCCTGGACGGCGTTGAGGAGCTGGTATCCGACGCCGGGGTAGGCGAAGACCACCTCGGTGAGCAACGCACCGCCCACCACGAACCCCAGTCCCATGCCGAAGCTTGTGACCGACGGGAGCATGGCGTTGCGGGCTGCGTAGCGGAGCATGATGCGGCCCGGACGGAGCCCCTTGGCTTCGGCCATGGTGATGTAGTCCTCGGAGTTGGTGGCGATCATGGTGTTCCGCATGCCCAGCATCCAGCCGCCGATGGAGACCAGCACGATGGTGAGTGCCGGAAGCACCAGGTGGGCGCCCACGTCGCCGATGAATTCCCACGTGAACCCGGGCTCCAGGCCGGCGGTGAAGGCGTGGCGGATGGGGAACCAGTTCAGCACTACGCCGAAAAGGTACAGGGCGCCCATTGCGAGCCAGAAGTACGGGAACGAGCCGATGAATACGAGCAGCGGTGGAAGCGCGGAGTCGATCGCGCCGCCGCGCCGCCAGGCGGCGAGGACGCCCAGCAGGTTACCCACGACGGCGGCAATCACCAGCGCGGTTCCGCCGAGCAGGAGGGTCCAGCCGATCTGGGACGAGATGACCTCGGTGACCGGGGTGGGGAACCGGGAGATGGAGACGCCCATCTGCCCGGTGAAGATGTTGGTCATGTAGCCGATGTACTGCTCCCAGAGGGGCCGGTCGTCAACACCCAGCAGCTTGCGCAGGGCCTCAATCTGTTCGGGCTGCATTCTGTCCTGGGAGCGGGCGAACATGCGGGAGACGGGGTCCCCGGGCATGAATCGGGGGAGCAGGAAATTCAGGGTGATGGATGCCCAGAAGGCGATCAGGTAGAAACCCAGGCGGCGCAGGATGAAGCGCACGGTTTCCCTCCATTCGGGAATTACGGAAAAGTTTGGGGGCTGGCCGCCGGATGATCCGGCGGCCAGCAGTGGTGCGTGATGGGCCCACGCCGCCCGGGTTCCCTGGCCGAAGCGAAGCGAGGCTAGGGAGGCGGTGGGGAGTTACTTGCGCGGTTCCAGCGTGGTCAGCACAAGCACCGTAGAAGGTGAGCGGACCGAAAGGGTTGCGTAAGGGTTGTCCTCGGTGGGCCAGCCGGTGAAGCGGGTGTCATTGAAGGCGCCCCACTCCGGACCGGAGAACAGCGGCACCAGCGGTGCGGCGTCGTCGTATTCTTCCTGCAGCTTGTTGGCGATGTCCTTCTGCTTGGACTCGTCGGACTCTGCAGCGAACTCTGCCAGCAGGGCGTCAGCCCCGGCGTCGCCGAAGCGGTGGTAGTTGTCGAACGTCTTGGTGCCCACAGGCTTGACGGTCGACGTGCCCATTGCGGCGTTGAAATACTTGTACGGGCTGGGGTCGTTGGCGCTCCAGACGATGCCGGAGTCAAAATCGCCCGTCTCGTAGCCGGCAACCACGGCAGCCCAGTCCGGGGACTCCACCTTTGCCGTGACGCCGACTTCTGCCAGGTTCTGTGCGATCACGTTGGCCACGGACAGCCAGTCGGAAGAGGATGCGCCCACGGAGATCTTGAACTCGAACGGCTTGCCGTCCTTGAGCGTGCGCTTGCCGTCGGCACCCTTCGGGTAGCCCGCCTTGTCCAGCAGCTCATTGGCCTTCTGGACGTCCAGCTTGGTCCAGGTGCAATTCTCCTTGACCTCCTTGTTCTTCCAGGTCTCGTAGTTGCCGGAAAGCCCGGTGCAGTCCGCAGGCTCGGCGTAGCCGCTCATGCCGATCGTGGTGACCTGCTCCCGGTCAACGGCCATGCTCAGGGCCTTGCGGACGTCGACATCGTTGAAGGGGGCCTTGGTGGTGTTGAGCTGCCAGTTGATCATGGCGCCGGTGGCCGGGAACCAGTAGTGGCGGTGTTCCTTGTCCTTGGAAACGAACGTCTTTTCGATGTTCGGAATGTATTGCGGGGCCCAGTCCACATCGCCGTTCGCGGCGGCGAGGTTGGCGCCGTCGTTTCCCGCAAAAGCGAGCATCTTGATACCGGCGATCTTCTGCTTGTCCGGCTGCCAGTAGTTGGGGTTCTTTTTCAGCACAAACGACTGGGCCTGGAAACTGTCAACCTCGGTGTAGGGGCCTGTGCCGACGGGTTTGGCGTTGGCGTCCTTCTCCGGATCGGCGAGGGCGGACCAGATGTGCTTGGGCAGGATGGTGAGGTGCCCGACGTCGTACAGGGCCGGCGACCACGGCTTGTTGAAGGTGAAGGTCACTTTGTTGGTGCCTTCGGCGCTCACGGTGTCCAGGTACTCGAAGCCACCCTTGATCTTCTTCTGGAGCTCGAAGGTGTAGGCGACGTCCTCGGCCACGAAGGGCTGGCCGTCGGACCACTTGACGCCGTCGCGCAGGGTGAAGGTGATGGACTTGCCGTCGTCGGCGGCCTTCCATTCAGTGGCCAGCCACGGCACGGTGTCACCCTTGGCCGGGTTGAAGATCAGCAGCGACTCGTAGATGGACTGCTGGACCATCGGGTTGACGGTGGGGGCGAACGGGTTGAAGTTCTGTACGAACGTGCCCATGTCTTCACGCGGAATGGTGAGGAAGGCGCTGGCGTTCGCTGCGGCGTCGGTGCCGGCGGCCTTGTTGCCGTTGGCCGCACAGCCGGTCAGCAGCAGTGCGCCCACCGCCAGCCCGGCCGCCGTGGTGCGGGCAGCCCTCAGGAATCGGGGTTGTGTCATGATGGTTATCTCTTTCCTATCTTCATCAGCAAGGTGAAGGGGTGGGGGAGGGGTTGCTCTTCGAAAGTGATTTCGCGGTCAGACCGAAGAGCGTTCTAGCAGCGGACAGCCGACCAATTGCTGGTCGGCAATAATCGGCTGTCCTGCTGTCAGAGCTGCGAGCGTCTGGACTCCCAGGGCGCCCATTTTTTCAAACGGCAACGCAACCGTGGTCAGCTTGGGCCTGAGGTAGGCCGCAATCAGTTCCTGGTTGTCGAAGCCGATCACGGCGATGTCTCCGGGGATGGTCAGGCCCCGTTCCTTGATGGCGTCGTAAGCGCCCATCGCCATGCGGTCGTTGAGGCAGAACAGCGCGGTTGGCCTGTCCTCCTGCGGGTAGCGGTCCAGGATGCAGCACGCGGCCTCATACCCGCCGTCGGCCGTTGCATATCCGGGCACCACGAGCTCGGGGTCCAGCTCGAGTCCGGCATCGGCGAGTGCTTCGCGTGCACCCTCCAAACGCCCGATTGCTGCGGGAATGGCCGGGTCCAGGTTGATGACTCCGATCCGGCCGTGGCCGGCCCGGAGCAAGCGTTCGACGGCGGTGCGGCCGCCGGCGCGTTCGTCCGGGACGATCGAGGGCAGCTTCCCGTCGGCGTCGAAGCAGTTGATCAGTACGGTGGGTACTTCCTTGGCGGTTTCGGGCACGTGCACGCCACGGTGGAATGTGGCTGCGTATAGAAGTCCTTCCACGCGCTGCTCCAGCAGCTTTTCGGTTGCTGCGTCCTCCAGGCCCTGGTTGGGTCCTACGGCATCGGCCTGGTCGGAGGGCGCGATGAGCAGGAACTTGCGGTCGAGCCAGGCTTGGTCTTGTGCACCTTTGATGATGTCGACGGCGAACGGTGCCGTGACGATCTCGGTGACAATCCCGTACCAGTCACTGCGCTGGGATGCCAGTGCACGCGCTCCGGCGTTCGGGCGGTAGCCCAAGGCCTGGACAGCTTCGTTGATCCGGGTGCGGGTCTCTTCGGAGATGCTGGCATTTTCGCGGTTGCTCAGCACGAACGAAACCGCAGTCCGGGAAACTCCCGCGTGCTTGGCAACATCATTCATGGTGACACCCCGCTGCCGCGCGGCCCCGGCATGGTTCGAGGTGGTGGTTTTCGCCATTGAATGCTCCGGTGATAATCGGTGGTGCTGCCAGGTGGGTAACGCGCGTTACTTGCGCATAGATAGAGGTTACGCGCGTTACTAGATCTGTGTCAAGGGTTACATTTTCGCGTGCGAGGTGACTGCTGCCGACGATCAGAGCAGCCGCACCGAGGGCTCGTGCTAGGCGTGCGGATGCAGCTGGGACTGGTGCTGATGCTGGAGCTGTGTGCGGAGTTCGTCTTCGGTGGGTGGCTTGGCGCCGGCCCGGGATACGGTGATTGCGGCCGCGGCGGCTGCCGTGCATCCTAGCTGGTCGAGGACGGAAGGGGCGAGGCCGTTGGTTCCGTGGGTGAGGAGTCCCAGGATCAGGGCGGACATGTAGGAGTCGCCGGCGCCGATGGTGTCGACCACGGGGGTCTTCACGGCTGGAATGCTGAGGGCGGTGGTGGGTGTGGCGAGCAAGGAGCCTGATTGGCCCTTGGTGATGACAGCCAGCTCTGCTCCGAGACCCAGGATGTGTGTGGCGGTTTCCTCCAACGCTTTTTCCGGGTAAAGCCATTTGGCGTCCTCGTCGCTGAGTTTGACGACGCTGGTGAGCTGCACCAGTTCTTCGAAAGTGTGCCGTGCTTCGGCTTGGGTTCCGAGCAGGGCGGGCCTGATGTTGGGATCGTAGGTGATGATGCACTCGCTGCGGAGTTTCTGGAGGATGGCTTTGACGCAGTTGGCGCCCGGTGGCAGGAAGCTTGCGATCGAACCGGTGTGCACGAGCTTGGGCGGAGTATGTGCAAGATCCGGTGGTTCGATATCCCAGGTGATGTCGAAGGCGTAGCTCGCTGAGCCGTCGTGGGCGATGGTGGCGGTCGCCGTCGAGGTTCTCTCCAGTGGGCGGGAGCCGGGCAGGACCGTCACGCCGGCGTCGGCCAGGTGTGTTTCGAGTGCGTGCCCGCGGCGGTCCGCGCCGATTGAGGTGAGCAGTCCGGTGCTGACTCCGAGCCGGGCCAGGCCGTAGGCGACGTTGGCCGGTGACCCGCCCGGGTGTTCTGTGGTTCCCTCAGGCGTGGTGACGACGTCGGTGAGGGCTTCGCCGATGACGACGACGTCCGGCACCTGCCGGGAGGGGTGCGGCCTGCCGTTGTTGTGCATGTCTTGTTCCTTGCTTTGGGTGCTGCCCTAGCCGAGCTGAGTGACCTGGAGGCTGGTGATGGTTGCCGCGCCGCCGACGGCGTAGGCGGCGAGGCTGGTGCTGGTCTCGGCCGGGAAGATCAGTTCGGTCATGGTGACCTGGCCGTCCTGGGCGAAGACTTCAACGGAGCAGCGGTCCACGTAGATGGTGAGGGTGTAGGACCCGCGCGTTTCCTGGATGGGGGCGGTGTCAATGGAGCTGAAAGATGCGTGGAAGTCTGTCCTGCCGGACTCGCGCCGGTCCACGAGGAGTGTGGCCTGCCCGGGCCGGATGCCCACGCGGGTTCCCTTCAGGCCGTCCCCACGCAGGATGAGGCCGAATTCCTCTGCGCCTCCGGGCGTGAAGCTGACGTCAATCCGCTGGACGGTGCCGGCCGCGTCCGCCAGGACCTGCGAGCCGTCGTGGATGGTGGTGTCGGCGA
This sequence comes from Pseudarthrobacter sp. GA104, assembly GCF_009741265.1. Classification (GTDB taxonomy): domain Bacteria; phylum Actinomycetota; class Actinomycetes; order Actinomycetales; family Micrococcaceae; genus Arthrobacter. The sequence continues at coordinate 18,335 of NZ_WOWL01000001.1, read as the reverse complement.
GGCGGAACAGTTCAGTGTCAGCCAGGGCGGTCCAGTCGCCCGCGGGCTGCTGGGCCAGGCACAGGTCTCCGTCGCGGGCCTGGAGTGAAATTTCCCGGGCGAGGCTCATGGGGCTGCGCCAGGGTGTGGTGGGGATGTGGTTGGCGTATTCCCAGTTGTTCATCCAGGCGATCATGAGGCGGCGGTTGTCCGGGGCGTCGCTGAAGGAGACGGCGGCGTAGTAGTCCCGGCCCCAGTCCAGCCACTGGTATTCGTTGAGCCGGTCGGGGTCCTGGGGGCCTTCGGTCACGGTGGTGGCGGAGGTGAAGGTGGTGCCGTCGAAGTCACCGATGAAGTATTGGCCGGCTGAGCCGTTGTTGGGCCCGCCGGGGTTGATGTTGACGGTGAGGACCCATTTGAGGTTGTCCGGCTTTCCGTCCACCGGGAGCGGGAAAAGGTCGGGGCATTCCCAGACGCCGCCGGTGGCGTTCGCGGGGCCGAAGGTGCTCAGCAGTTCCCAGTTCTTCAGGTCGCGGGATTTGTAGAGGACTACCTGGAAGTCGGTGGCTTCGACGGCGACCATCACCCAGTAACTGTCCGCGCCGCCGTCGTACCGGATGACCTTGGGGTCACGGAACTCGGCGGAGCCGCGGTTAAGAACAGGGTTGCCTCCGTGTTTTGTCCAGCTGTAGCCCCCGTCCAGGCTGTAGGCCAGGGACTGGGCCTGGACGCCCTCATGCCCGGAGCCCGGTTTGAAGGCGCTGGTATAGATCGCCACCAGGGGCGCAGTGGATCCGTTGCCGAATCCGCTGGTGTTGTGACGGTCATGGACGATGCTTCCGGAGAAGATGTCTTCGTTCTCGTCGCAGGCGATGGCGACGGGGTGTTCGGTCCAGGTCAGCAAATCGGTGGAGGTTGCGTGTCCCCAGGACATGTTGCCCCAGACGTTTCCCAGCGGGTTGTTCTGGTAGTAGAGGTGGTAAACGCCGTTGTGAAAGATCAGGCCGTTGGGGTCATTGAGCCAGGTGTCCTTCGCCGTGTAGTGCAGGGCCGGGCGGTAGCTGTCTGTTGTGGCTGCCGTACTGGCCGAGGTGAGTGTATCCATGAGGTTCCTTTTGGAAGTGCGTGCTATTTGCTCGCGCCGGCTGTGAGGCCTTCGCGCAGGGTGCGTTGGCCGAAGATAAAGACGACCAGTGCGGGCAGCATGGACAGGATCACTCCAGCGAGGACCACCGATATGCTCCCGGTGCCGAGGTTGCCTTGGAGTGTGACCAGGCCGAGGGGGAGGGTGAAATTCTGTTCGCTGATAGTAAGGATCAGTGGCCGGAAGAACTCGTTCCAGTGGAAGTTGAAGGCAAGGATCCCGACGATGGCCATGCCCGGAACGGCCAGCGGCACGTAGACGGAACGGAAGATCCGCCACGGTCCGGCACCATCCAGGGCGGCCGCTTCCGCAAAATCATTTGGCAGGCCAAGGAAATACTGACGCATCAGGAACGTGCCGAAGGCGGTGGGAATGGCCGGCAGGATCAGTGCCAGCAAGGTATCGGACAGACCCATCCCACGGATGAGCATAAAGACGGGGACGATGGTGACCTGCACTGGAACCATCATCGTGGCCAGCACCAGCGAGAAGATGGCGTTCTTGCCCCTGAAGTCCAGGCGGGCGAAGGCGTAGCCGGCCAGAGTGGCGGAGGCCATCTGGCCAAGCGCGATCAGCCCGGTCACCAGGGCGCTGTTCAGGACCAGGAGGCCGACATTGATCTGCTTGAACACCTCCCGGTAGGCGGTGAAGTCAGGGTTGATGGGCAGGAAGGACGGGGGCAGGTTGAACGACTCCGACGGCGTTCGCAGCGAGGTGGACAGGGTCCACAGGACGGGGCCGAGCGTCAGCGCCGCAGCCACCGCCAGCGCGGCGTATCTGCCGACGGTTCCTGCGGCGGGCAGGCGGCGGTTGCGGTAGGGCTGTGGGGTGGCCGGTGTGCCGGCGGTGGAACCCGGATGCTCGTTGGTCCCTGTGTTCAGGGTCTGGCTGGACATAAGGAACCTCACTGGTAGAAGACGAAGCGGCGGCTGAGGCGGAATTGCAGGGCGGTGACGGCCAGGATCAGCACGGTCAGTACGAGGCCGATGGCCGAGGCTTCGCCGAATTCCAGTTGCTGGAAGGCGGATTCAAAGATCACCATGACGGCGGTGCGGGTGGAATCCCCTGGACCGCCGTTGGTCAGTACGTAGGGCTGGTCGAAGACCTGCAGTGCGCTGATGATCGCCATGACGGAGGCGACGAGCACGGTGGGGCTGATCAGCGGAAGGGTGACGTTGCTGAACTGTTTCCAGCCCGTGGCGCCGTCCAGGTTTGCTGCTTCGTGCAGTTCTTTCGGAATGTTGCTCAGGGCGCCGAGGAAGAGGAGGAAGGAGAACCCGAAGTTCTGCCAGACGTACACCAGGACGACGACGGCGGCGGACGCCACGGGACTGGTCAGCCAGGGTACTGCGGGAATGCCGATGAGGGACAGGAGCCAGTTCACCACGCCAAACTGTTCGTTGAACATATACCGCATGAAGATGGACACCGACGCGGCGGACAGCACCAGGGGAAAGAAGAAGGTGGAACGGAGGAATACCCTGAGCCAGGACGGCATCCTGCCCTGGAGCATGGAAGCCAGTCTGAGTGCAATGCCGAGTTGAAGGATTACTGCGACGACCACGAACACGATGGTGTTAAGGAAAGACACGCGGACGGTGGGGTCCTGTGCCAGGGAAGCGAAGTTGGCGAAACCGACGAATTGGGGTGCCGAAATGATGTCCCAGCGGAAGAAGGCCAGGACCAGCGAGCCGATGATCGGCAGGAAGGTGAACAGGGCCATCCCCAGCAGCGTCGGGGCAAGGAAAATCATCGCCAACCGTCGCTCGACGAACGAGCGGCGCGTGGCCGGTGGTTTTACGGTGTGGCGTGGGGTAGTAGAAGTGGTGGTCATGCGTTCCTCCTGAGGGCCAGTTCGAGATCGCGCTGCAGGGTGCCCATCGCTGTCCGTACGCCGGCGGAGCTGCCGCTGACAGCGGTGGAAACGTTTTTCATCAGGGCAGTTTCGACGGCGGCCTGCTGCGGCGGCGCGGGTATCGGGCCGGACGTGGGGAACCTGTCGAGGGTGTCGTAAAAGACCTTCCAATGCCGGGGCCCGGTGGCGGCGTAAAAGGACTCTTTTACCATCGAACGGCGGGTTGGAGTGGTGTTCGGCTTGGGAATGGCCAGCTGCATCGCTTCGCGGCTGGAGCAGAACTTCACCCATTCCCAGGCTGCGTCCTTATCCTTCGCCGTACGCATGATCGCATAGCCGGCAGCGCCGAACTGGTGCCGCTGCGTCCGCCAGCGGGGGAAGAACTGCACATCGAACTGATCGGCCGTCATGCCTGCATCATGCAGACCTTGCGCCCAGTAGCCACCCGCTGGCGTGGTGCCGATGCGGTTGTTCCCGAACAAGCCAACGAGGGCGTTGCCGCCCCCCGATTCAGGCCGCACGCCCAGTCCTTCGGACACGAGTTCGCGCAGGTAGTCGAAGGTCTCGATAACCCGGCCGTCCTCGGCGTTGGGAGCCAGCCATTGATACCCGCCGCCGCGGGTCGCCCGGGCAGGGTCCTTGGGATAAAAGCGGTCCCAGAGCCACTCCCCGCCGGGGGCCTTGCTCTCGGTTAGGAAGCTGGTGTCGTTGGCGTACAGCCATGGCACGACTCCGCCAAAAAGCCGGTTGGTCCAGTAGTACGGGGTGAAGTCGGCCGGGCGCGCTTTCCGCAGGGCGCGGAGGGTGGCGCTGAAGTCATCCTGTGTCCAGTCGTCCTTTGGCCGGTCAAGGCCGGCCTGGGCGAAGGTGGTGGTATTCAAATACATGTTCGCCGCGTTCCAGTCCAGCGGAAGCTGGTACAGGCTTCCCTGGTACATGAAGGCTTCCAGCAGGCTCGGATGAACATCATCGAAGTAGTCGCTCATGTCCCCAGCGTCCCGGCGGACATAATCATCGAGCGGCTCGGCGAGCTTGTCGGCGAACAGCTGGGCGCCCTCGGTGGCTACGTAGACGACGTCCGGCGGTGTTCCGGCGGCTGCCATGGTGAGGATCTTGGAAAAGAAATCCTTCCAGTCCGCGCCTTGGATCGCCTGCAAGCGGACCGGAATATCTGGGTGGGCGGCGGTAAAGGCGTTAACCAGGCCCTGCCGGGCCGCGGCATCTGCTGCCGTTCCAAGGATGGCGATGTTCAGTGCCTTGCTCCCGCGGCCCGGAATGTCACTCCCGGTCAGTCGGGGCCAGGCGCCCACCGTGGCTCCCGCAACAGCGAGGCCAGTAAGGCCCAGCACGGAACGACGCGTGAGCCGCGAAAGTCCGCTGCCGGACCGCGGCGCATACGAGGGGGGTGTGTTCCCCGGTGTCTTTTCAGACGTCATTGTCGGCTCCTCCTAACACGTGTTAAGTAGGGTAAATAGAGCACCTAACACGTGTCAAGTGAGACTTTTGCTGGAGCTTAGATGAACTTGAATTACGAGCGTGAGCTGCTTGACGAAGCGCGGACAGTGGGCTCCCGCGGAGGCTGGGCGGGTCATCCCTGGCATAACTTTTCCGCAGCCAGGCGCTGCGGAAACGGTCCGCCAGGTTAGCCGGCCGGGACCGCTGCAGTGGACGCCCGCGGTATGATCCGGCAGGGCATGTAAAGAGTGCCTGCTTCAACTTGCTCAGCTGCCGGGGCTTTTCCTTCGACCGCATCCAACAGCAGGGACATGGCCGCTGCTCCGATTTCGGCGTGCGGAAGTGCCACCGTGGTAAGGGCGGGAACAAGGTTGGCAGCGAGGTTCTGCTGGTCGTCGTAGCCCACTACGGACAGATCCTGCGGTACGCGCAGTCCTGCGGTCGCCGCGTAGAGCAAAACGCCGGTGGCAACCCGGTCGTTGGAGCAAATGATCGCCGTCGGCCGGTCTCTGCCGCCCAGGACGGAGGAAGCGGCCCGGTAGCCCTCGTCGATGTCCCATCCGGTCGCGTGGACATGCTGTTGTTCGAGGCCCAGCCCCGCTTCGGCCATAGCCTCACGGTAACCCTGTTCACGCTGCGGGGCGGCGGGGGAGCTGAGAGTTCCGGTCAACAAGGTGATGCGGCGGTGGCCCAGGTCAAGCAGCAACTGCGCCGCCGCGCGTCCGCCGTCGATCTCTGCCGGTATCACCGAATGGAGCTGCGAGCCGGTATCAGTGCAATTGGCCAGAACGGCGGGCACGGTGAGCATCGCCGGCGGGGCCGTAATTTCGCGCAGGCTGCCGGTGGCGTACATGATCCCGTCGACCTGCCGGTGCACGAGTTGCTGCGCCGCAGCGCCATCACGGGCCGTGTCATGTTCTGTGTCGACCACCAGGACCATGTATCCGCGGGCCAAGGCCGTGCGTGAGGCGCCGCTGATCAAACGACCGGCGAAAGGGCTGGTAACGATGTCATCCGTGATGATGCCGATCGTCGATGTCTGCTGGTTACGCAGGCTGACGGCAACGGAGTTGGGCGTGTAATTTAGCTCCGCCGCAGCGCGGAGCACCCTCTCCTGGCGTTCGGCGGTGACGTTGCCGTCTGCCCTGCCGTTTAGTACCAGTGACACTGCACTGCGGGACACCCCCGCCCGTCGTGCCACATCCAGTGCTGTTGCTTTACGTTTGGCCATGCCGATCCATCCCCTGCCTTTCGGCCCAGCATACCTAACTCGTGTGAGGTTGAGAGATGCCGTGTTTGGGTCTGCTTTCTGGCGAAGACGAAACGGATGAACGTCTTGGTCGGAGGAGCCGCCGGTAATGGAATTCGATGCGCACTGGAGGAGTAGGTGCTGCGGAACTTAGACTAAGTACTGCTCCGCTCGTGCCCCAGAGTCGCATCCCTGACCAGGTCACTGTCGTCTTAGCGGCCATGATTTCCTTTAGGTGCCTTCGTCGTAGACGTATGGCAGGGGGCTGAAATTGGGGTGTGGACATTGTCCACAGTCTTCGTCTCGGATCGGGTTGTACACTGGTCCGGGGTAACGTGGGAACGCCGCGGCAAGTTTTCGAAGTTCCGACCGAGCGTACGATTTGGTTGCGCAGGGGAGCGACGCCAGGACCGAGAAGTACTGACGAGCGACCGGGTCGATGAACGTTGAAGTGGCGCTGAGTTTGAGCAAATCATGAGTCGCATTTCCGAACTTAAAGCTGCTCCGACTTCTCAGTAGTGGAGGATAAGCGAACCTCAGTCTGACTATCCCCGGCGGTTTCGTGACGTCCGGTTTGGGTGTTTCAGCCTCATACCAGCCATTCGGGTTCCGGTTGCTCGGATCACGTCTTCGCGGATTCCCAGTGTTTGGTAGGACTCGAGTGCAGTTCCATGCTTCCGCTGCGTTTATGGAGAAGTGTCCGAAGCCGCCGCCGCCAATGGTGTCGGCGCCGGCCAACCTCCCGAATCGGGACTCCCAAGGGGTAGGGTATGCCCTAGCCGACGAAGGAGTCACGATGAGCTACAAATATCGAACTGTTCGGATTCGTGGTACCGAGCTGGTTGGAACAATTGCCAGGAAGCACGGGAGTTCGGCTGAAATCTACGAAACGTCCAAAGACCTGAGCACATCAGTAGTTCCGGTGTTCTTCGAGGCAACGGGCGAGATCCGTTTCTTCGACAGGTCAGTGTTGGAGGACGTTGTGGCACCAGCTAATTAAGCCGTCTGGGCATACCGGGGCAGTCCCTGGCGGGTGGACCCCTTCTAGGGCAAACGGGGGTGTGGACAATGATGCTCCTATTGGTGTCAATGGTCCTGAGCGCCCCCGTGCCGCGAAGGTTACCGGGGCCGGCCACTCCGGCCTCAAGGGTCTGCGATCGCTGCGCGACGGCCTGCGGCCGCCCTTGACCCGGGAGCCTCTGCCGCCCCCCGGTCGGGTATGCATAGGCCTGGGCGCGACCGAACAGACGGTCGCCCCCCGTGGTGGGTGGCCGCTGGGCCGAAGCTTGGGGTCTACCCGCGGGGCGTAGCTTGAGTTGTAGGGGATTGCCTGTCGAGCCAGGTTTCGTAGCGGTGGTGGGAAGTCTTCGCCGAGATGAAGGCCCTCGGGTATGCGGCCGTGTCCAGCCCAGTTACGCCAACGTCCGGCCCTAACGCAGGGGGCCTGCTGGTCTACCTACTCGATCCGGACGGCAACCCTTGGAAGGATGCCTCCTGCGCCCAGAAGTGCCCGCAGGTCCTGGCGGACACTGTCCACGCCGCTTCGAACTTCACCGGCTCCGCGTCAGTGCCAAAGGCCGGGATGAAGGCCATGCGGGGGGGAGTTCGCCGATGGCGCGGTCGATGACTACCTCCTTCAGCTCTGGCTGGCACCTTGGAAGCCCGATGCCATACTCCGGACCGGGACTCCAGGTACTGGCACCAGTCGGTCGGCAACCATCGTCGAGTGTGCGATCCGATGTCTTGGATCGTGGGCACCAAGGTTCACCGGTGCGTCGCCGAACGTATTGCTACCGGGCGACCTCAGGACGAAGGCTAGACCGGGGAACCGGAGTAGCTAGTCCGGGGCCATGCGGGCCCTGATGTTCAGGCCGACTTTCTGAGGTTCCCCCGGGCCGGGGCCGGCGACAGAGAGCCAGTAGTTGAATTCGCCGTCCTTTCCCGCCGGATGCAGATGGTGCTGTTCCCGATGACGTTGGACTGTCGCTTGCACGGTCCGTCGGCAGTCATCTCGACACCAACCCCGAGACTACTGCCGCGACGTCGTTATCGGTGAGCTCTTTTCCGGTCTCCCAGCGGCGCGAAAGACTCGGGCACGGGTTGGTGCTGATGCAGATGAACCGTTCGGGCCGGACAATCTCATCGGTCAGCTTCCAGTCGGCCGGGATGGCGAACCGGCCGGCGCGGGACAGCATGTCAGCGGTTACCTTGTCCTCGGCGGAGCGGACCACGAAGTGCACCGTGACCCCCAGCGCCAGGACCACGGCGAAGACCAAGCAGATCCTGCGCTTTACTGGATCCCCCAATCCGTCCCTATTCCGGTCAGCCTAACCCGCGACTGCGCCTGCTCCCAGGACACGCCCGCCGTCGTCCACCAGACTGTCGGTGCCCGGGAGCACCATGGTCCTATGACGGCTCCAACTGTTGAGGCGGCAATCCACGAACTGATGGATCTGGCCTGGAATGTTGTCTACGACCTGCTCGAGCAGCGGGACTGCTCGGTGACGGATTGTTCGTCGATGAGTACACCGGGATCCGTTCCTGGGTCGAAGACCTGACTCGCTACACCGTGGTCCACTCCAGGGATGTGGCGATTCTGTTCGTTGACACCCGGCCCGTGGACGCCATTGCCTTCCATCATGACCTGCTGGGTACCGATGATCCGAAGGCCTATTTCAGGCTCCCATGGGCTTAGTGCCGGTATGCCGTATTCTTGCTTGCCCATGCAATGAGTCGGCGCCACAGGCGGGATCGCCTATCGCATCAGCTGGTCACTTGCCGGACCTGAACACGATGGAGTCGAAGACGGCGCGTGCCTCTCTCGTCAGCTCCGGGTTGATCGATTCGTGGAGTTGGCTCACCGCGATCACAGCGCGCTGGCCGTTCAAGTCGACCACCCGGTAGGTTTCGCGTTCAGCCACGCTTGAGTACCAGCGTGAGCATTCGTATGAGGATCCTGAGTGGATGCATAACTTGCCGCCGTCGCAGGCTGTGATGTCCGCGTCGCCCTCGACGGAGTGGTCGAACTCGAAGCCGGAGTAATTGCCCACCATGACCTCGACGGCAGGGGTGCTTGCCGTTGACGTCTGCGACGCCATCGCATCGACGAAGGCCTTAGGCGACGGTTCGACCTCGGCGAGCTTGCCCACCCACGTGCATGCGTCCGTCGCCACATAGTCGGCGGGCCAAAAAGTGAGGTAAACGGCCCATTCATCCGGGTGATCCGGGTCGTCCTTGATCACGCTGTCGCCGTCGAAGGACTTCCAGCCGTCTGGGACGGTGATCTCGAAAGGCTCCGTGTAGCCGGGGACGAGGACGAGGTATGTGCCGGCGTCGATGTCGCCATTCTTCGGCAGAGGTGGGACCGTGCCAGTGTCGCCGCCGTTCGGCAGCGGTGGGGGCGTGCGAACCTCCGTAGTCGGAGTACTGGCGGACGGGAGGGAGACGTCGTCGGACTCATACTGGCACCCGCCGAGACATCCAATCAGTGCGATAGCCACCAGGGGCAGGAGATGGCGCGGCCGCTGAGCGGCCAGTTCGAGGGGTGTCATGGAACTCATCGATCCACCAAGCCGCTACAGGGGTGCTGTGAGGCCCTGCAGCCGGGTGGCCCCCGCGGGCGGTCCGGGATGGGATGCCGTCGCCTCAAGTCTCCTCCGGCACAGAACCCGTGACAATGAAGAGTTGTACGGAGATCAGTTTCGACTCAAGCAATCCCCGAAATGACAGGAACGCGCTGAGGCAGTGTTGAGGAAACGCCAAATATTGGGCAGCTTTTCGCTGCGCGGGTCTAAGTAGCCCGAGACGTCTAGGCGCGGAAGCAAACAGAATCTCACCTGTGGCCGAAAACCCAGGGTGTGCTCCATAAAGCTGAGGACCTGGTGGTGTTCTCATCGTAAGCTTTTCCATAATCCCGTTGATTCCCCTCACCTGGTGTTGCCGGGCTTTTCTCCGGTTAGTGGTTGTGGGTGTCGTTCTGGTAGGGGACCACGCGCTGGGTTGAGGGGCCGAAGTGCAACTTGGGAAACCTGTGTCGGGAGCGAAAACTTCGTTTCGAAGCCATTCCCCTCCGGTCTGGCAAGTTTTCGATCTTGGGGTCGGCGCGGTAGCGCCCTGGTTGCGCGGAGGACCCGCCCAGCGATCGTGGGGGCATATCAGAATGACAAGCAGTTCGTACTTCTGCTCATTCATCTGGGTGCGGAGAACAGGCAGCATGACTTCTACGGTGGTTTGATTGGTTGGTGCTTCGTCTCAGACGCCTCGTGGTTCTAATCGTGTTTGCAGTTTGTGTCACAACCGCTTCATTGTCCTGGGCCCTTGGGCAAGCTGGCGTTGAAGCGCGGCGTGCCTTTTCTCCACCGCCGCGAGCGGAGGCTGAGCTTGAGATGCTGCCTGGCGGCATGACCACCGCCGTGAATGTCACCAGAAACCCGGATGCTGACTGGGTTGTCCGGGCTGCTGGGCAGACCGGGATCCCTGAACGCGCGCTGCGGGCGTATGTTGCCGCGGCCGCGACCGTGAATGTTGCTGCTCCGACGTGCGGGATCGGTTGGAACACTGTGGCGGCCGTTGGTTTCGTCGAAACAGCACACGGGACGTACGGCGGCGGCAGCCTGACCGCCGCGGGGGAGGTGAGCCGACCGGTTGTGGGCCCGGTTCTCGACGGTGCCGGTTTCGCCGCTATCGCTGACACAGATGCGGGTGCCCTGGACGGGGATTCCCGTTGGGACCGTGCTGTGGGACCGATGCAGTTCATTCCTTCCACGTGGCAGCTCGTCGGGCGGGACGGGAACGGGGATGGCACGGCGGATCCATTCAATATCGATGATGCCGCCCTCAGTGCGGCGACGTATCTGTGTTCCGGCGGCCGTGACCTCACCACTACGGACGGGTGGACCGAGGCGATCTACGCCTACAACCAGTCCGACGCCTACATCCGTCAAGTACGTCACCAAGCGACTGAATACGCCTCGAAGACTGGCACCAGGGGATGAGCAGGAGTGTGGAGAGCCCATCCCCTCCTTCGTATGAAGAAAACGTCGGACGTGCCTATATGGCGTCCTGGCGGGACCCGAAGAGTCGCGAGCAGCAGGGCCTAACAGTTGCCTCCGAAACTGAGGCTGAAACTCTCAAACGGCTGCTGGACGCGAATGGTCAGTCCTACGAGATCGCCCAGCATGCGATCCTGTCAAACGAGACCCGCGTTCCCACAGTTGCCGAGGTCGTCCAGGAACACATCGATCTTTTGACCCGTCCGTCCAGTGGAACCACCAGGACGTATCAGGTAATGCTGGACCTGCACATCCGGAACATCATTGGTCGACAAAATCGACTACCGGCTCCTCAATCACTGGGCCAAATCGATGATGGCCTAGGAAAAGGCGCCCAAGACTATCCCCAGCGTTCACGGCAGCCATGAATACCGCGGAGATGCTCGGCTATATCGCGCGGAACCCTTGCCATGAGGTGCAGCTTCCGGGCCACTGTGGCGGACGGTGATCTGCTGCCTTGTCCAGTGTCCTAGCGGACGATCTTGAAGTTGAAGGCAGGTGTGCCGAGTGCGCCCCAAAGGCGGAGCCAGACGGGGAGGAGCATTTCGGTGCCCCGCGCTGTCGTGATGTCGCCGAGGTCGATGACATCCTGGTGGCCGAACTCCTTTAGCAGTTCCGTGACGGTTTGCTTGGCGGCAGAATCATTCCCGGAGACAAAGACCGTGCTGGCTTCGGGAAGGCTACCCGGACGGGCCATGAGATCGGCGTTGAGGGTGTTGAGCGACTTCACGACTCGGGCGGCGGGGAAAGCGCGCTGGATCTGCTCGCCGAGTGAATCAGTGTCCTTGACGAACAGGGTCGGCGGCATGCCCTGGCTGAAGTCGAGGGGGTTGGCGATGTCCAGAATGACCTTGCCGTCGAGGTGTTCCACCCCGGCCTGGGCCAGGACGTCCAGGGAGGCGGCGCCATTCGTGGCATTGACAATGAGTTCAGCCCCTGCTGCGGCGTCCGCGAAGCCGGCCAGGGCGACGCCGGGGTTCTCCGCTGCCCAGTCGGCGAAAGGTGCGTTGCCCATGGCGTCGGCGTCCGTGCGAGCAAGTGTGGCCTCACGATCGCGGGTGCCGATAGTGACACCGTGTCCGAGTTCGACCAGCCGTGCGGCGATAATGCGGCCTACGGTGCCGGTTCCGAGAATGGCGGTCTTCATGGGCTGTCTCCCGTTGTCGATGACTGGATCCGATGTGACGGATCGTTCTCCCACAGTTTGTGACGGATCGATCCGTCTGTCAAACTTGAAGCAGCAAGGCCTCTGGTGAGAGTTCAAATAGGAGTGGGATTTCCGTGGCACGCAAGACCGGCGAAGAGAACCGGCGCAACGTTCTCGAAGTGGCGACCCGCCTGTTCTACCAGCGCGGCATCCGGGCCGTCGGGATGGACACGGTGGTCAAGGAATGCGGCGTCGGCAACGCCACCATTTACCGCCAGTTTCCCACCAAGGACGCTCTCGCCACCGCCTACGTGCAGAGCCGCGCGGAAGCCTGGTTCGAACGGATGCGGCAGGCTGCCGAGGAATTCCCGGACCCCCGCGACAAGCTCGTAGCCGTCTTTGAGGTACTCGCCGGTGACACAGCCGGAGCCTCCTATCGCGGGTGCCCGATGCTGAACACGAACACCGAGTTCCCGGAGGGGGAGCACCCGGCGCATTTGGTGGCCGTGGAGCACAAGCAGAAGGTACGGGACTGGTTCCATTCCCTCGCCGCCGAGGCCGACGCCAACGACTCCGACCAGCTCGCGGATGAACTTCTTCTTATCCTCAACGGCGCCTATGCCACAGGCTCCGTACTCGACGGCGCTGCCTACGGGACACGCGCCCTGGGCCTGGCCCGACGCATCGTCCACGATGCCTGTCCCCGCCCCTAAATCCCGGACTGCTGCTCTGCTGGCCACCCCGGTCGACGCTGGCCGTCTCCAGCAAATCGGCACGGATTTCGTAGCTTTGAACCTGATTGTGAAAGAACACAACCCTTCATGAACCCCGCATCGCACCCTCGTCGTCGTTGCCCGCCCTGATCTGGAAAATTCGCGGATCACCGCACAGCTCACCGCAGCCACCACGGAAATGGATCACGTCACCGTCTGTGTTCTCTCCGCTGCCTATCCGGCGACTGCGTGAAGTGAAATCAGAATGATCCAGGACGAAAGTATGGTCCGGAGCCTAGCGGAAAGTGCCGCAGAGGGTTCCGCTAACGGGCACGAACGGTGCGGTGATCCATGGGCGTGTGACTCGCAGCGAAGTGGAAATCCCTCGATCAGGCATGTGGGGCGGGTTCCGCGCCGTGGAACCGGGCCGCTAGGGTCGGGGGTCATGAGGCGCATGCCCCGGCCGGGATGCTAGCAGCGCGGAGCCATTTCAAAGCCTCCTGCTCGTCTGTGAAATACCTGCTCGGGCACTTTGGCAGGGGCAGTCCGCGCCGCCCGTGGGCGATGACCCGGTCCACTGACGTGCTGCCGAGGATTGCAAAGGCTGTGACGGTTACGGCTTCACTGAAGACACGGACGGCATCGCGGCTGACATGCTCAACGCCCGTGACCTGCAGTAAGACCGCGCAGCCCGCGCCTCCGGTCAGGGTCAGGAAGCGCTCCCGCACGGAGGTTCCGTCCGCGGCAGTAATCTGACTTCCGGGACGCAACGTAATCCGGAGAATCCGTTCGCTTTCAACGGTGAGGGTGAAGTTCGTCGAGCCGGGCTCTGAGGCTGCGGGTCCGTCCCCGGAGCTTTCGTCTGCCAGAGAACGCTGTTCGCCTTCGGCATGGACCGGTGTGGTCATCGAATCCCCCCGGATGCGGTTCAACGGCGTCCCCGCCGGCGCAGTGAGCCCGGTTTTACCCCAGAGCTTTGCAGGCCAGAGTACCTCGGGGCGGGCCCAGGGTCCATGAAAGACCGGATACTGGTCCGAAGCGCGATCTGGGACCTTGCTCACGGCGACGTCGTGCTGCTCATCGGCTCGCTCTTGGCAATCTGCCCTATGACGATGAGGGTACTAGGCAAACGTGAGAAGAACTTGTCTATGAACGATACTCCGTGACGCTAGAGTTCGCTCCATGATCGTTTGGCTCAACGGGACCCACGGGGCGGGAAAGACGACGACAAGCGCGCTCTTGCAGCCAATGCTGCCCGACGCGCGCGCCCTCGACGCTGAGAAGGTCGGCGAGGTGCTCATGGACATTACACCAGGGCTCCCCGCGACAGATAACTTCCAACACTGGGAGCCATGGCGGCCGCTCGTTGTCGAAACTGCGCGGCGCGTGCTTGAGTTCACTGGAGGCACACTAGTGATGCCGATGACAGTTCTGGTTGAGAGCTACTGGCGGGAGATCAGCGACGGTCTTACTAAGCACGGCATACCGATCCGGCATTTCGTGCTCCATGCCGACCAAGCGACTCTGCGCGAACGCATGCAGAACGACAAAGTTCTCGGCCCCTCAACGTTTCGCTTCGCGTATCTGGAACCATACGCTGACGCAGCCCGCACCTGGCTGCACAATGAAGCAGAGGTCATCGACACCACCGACATCACACCGGGACAAGCCGCACAGCAGATCGCAGCGTCGGTGCTTGGCCGCTGAGACAGCCAAACGTCCGGGATTGTAGAGTCCGCTGAAGTGTCCTTCAGATGGGTCTCCAATAGTTCCTTCACGTCTGATGCCGGCCTTCCGGTGAGTGCCGCCCACAGCTGCGCGGCACTCACAGGGCTCTATATTTAGCTTTATTGAGTCACGGCCGTACATTTCCGGCGACCGTGGCCCAAGTATTGACATACTTGCTGCCGGAGCCGGGGCTACTTCACATCGAATTCCGGGCCAGTATATTCGGTCCTTACGGTAATCTCGTCAGCAGCGATTTTCGTAGCGAGATCATTTATTTTTGCCCTTACCTCCTGTGGAATGTCCTCGCTAAGCGTCAGCCTGACTGCGTCAGGGTTTTCAAGGCCTATGTGGTGGCTGGAGCCTGCCTGGAACGTACCGCCCACCAAGTCTTTTACTGCAGCGAATGCTGCTGCCCCGGAATCAGCAACGGCAGAACCGGCAAATACCTTTGCGTCATCTTGGGTGAAGTCCCGGACGTTTCCAAACTGTCGGGCTCTTCCTGTCTCCTGAATAGCCTGGGTTACTCCTGGGCGCCCAGCGTTGAGCATCGTGAAGATGTAGTCAGCGCCTTCCTCTATCTCCGCGACGGCTATCTTTCGTGAGAGCTCAATATCATCCTGGTCCCCCGAAAAGTTTGATAGGACGGTCGCTTGAGGGTTTGTGTGAGCTACTCCGTCGACGAACGCCGCCCTACCTTTGAGTCCAGGAATTGGCCGGATGCCCGACATGTGGCCGACGACGTTGGTTTCCGTCAGGAGTCCAGCGGCTGCCCCTGCCAACCACGCAGACTCTTCTTGGAGGACCTCGTAACTTGATAGATTCGGACCGGTGACGTTTGCCTGGGTGACGACAAACATGGTTTCCGGGAAACGTTGTGCTACTGTCTTCGCGGCTTCGGCGTTCTGGCCGCCGTGTGCGATGACCATGTCCACGCCTGAGCTGGCGAGCTCGTCTAGCGCGCTCTCCAAAGCAGCTTTTTCCGGCTCAACGCCTTCCTTGTAGCTGATTTCAACTCCCAACTGATCGTGGGCGCGCTGAAGTCCGTTGAACCCTGATTCCATGAAGCCGCCATCAGACGCTGACCCTGCAAGCAACATGGCGACCTCCAACTTTGAGGCCGAGGACGATGCTGCGTTCTCGCCGGTCTTCGGGGCCACACTCTGGGCACTGCAACCAGTCAAGGCAATCCCAATAACGGCAAGTACTGCTAACTCTCGCTTCATCTTTCTCCTTTGATAGATCTTCTGCATCCAGACGGTCGGTCAACAAAAAAGAGCTGGCATCAATTGATGCCAGCTCATTACGACCCTGCCTGCTGCTCTCAGGTCACGTGACTCGCGCCACGTTGTTTCAGAAGGATACAGCGACTCATTCAAGGGGTGACGGGTTTATCAGTGTTTATCGAATGTGACCGTGAGCATCCTGCTCCACATATCTCCACCCCTTTATGTTGCGCCTGAGGCTCTCTGGCGCTACTGCAGAAGAACGTTGTGGACCGTCGGCGGTGGCAAAATAGGCAGGACGTGCGGCTGGCCATCACGACCTGGATCTAAAGGACTTACCACCGCCGCCGACGGCAAATACGGCTGGGAAAACTAACCCCATCAAATATGAACCAATCAACCCGCCCGCGCTCACAGCGGCCTAAGATTCCGGCTCAACTAAAACCGGGCAGTCCCTTGTCGTGCACGTACGATTAATTCGAAATTGAAATGCACCTATGCCAGCAATTGGTTCAAGACTGCGGTCATTTCCCAATGGGAGCGCTGAGTGAGAGCAAGGTTTGTGCAGCAAACGGCCGGATAGTCATCGACGCCAAACGGGCAAGTTTCATTCCGCTCAATTCACGACCCGCCCGGCTTTCCGTCGGCACGCGGCCAGCCTGAGGCTTAGCCTGAATCCACCGGTCTGATTCCGTTAACGCTTCGGATCCCGCCAGAGAGCGGACCACCTGCAGATAGATTCGGCAGGCATGGTTCGCGCGCGGGTCTTTGTGGACAGCCTGGCCACGGCCAAGGCCTAATCGGGCGCGTGATCATCCCTGTGACCGAGGGCGTCATGGGCGTTGAGGACATCGAAGCCGAACACGGCACCCACGTGGGAGCTGACTTCGCGCCCGGTTCACGGCTTAGGGAACGCGAGCTGTCACAGGCTCTGGACGTTTCCCGCGTGCCCTTCCGCGAAGCCCTTCAGCAGCTTGAAACAGAAGGCTTCACTCAGACCTCCCCGCGGCGTGGAGCCACCGTCAAGCAGACCACCCTGCGGGACGTTAAAGAACTATTCGACGTCCGGCTCAGCCTCGAAGTCGTCGCCGCGCGCCTCGCGGCCCAGGCCGCGGCACGGGGCGAGTCGTCGTCGCGTCTGCAGCAGATGATGGGCAAGGCAGAAGAAGTAACCCTGCACCATGACCATGCGCAGATGCCACTCAAAAACACCGCCCTGCATGCAAAATCGTTTCGATGGGGGGGGGGCAACTCCCTGCTGGAGTACTCAATGAAGCCTCTGTTGGGCAGGACGCAGTGGCTTTTCACCCTGACCGGGCACCGCAACCCGCAGGTTCAGTGTGCGGAGCACCTAAGCCTGTGCCAGCCATCTGTAACGGCAAAGCGGACCTAGCGGCAGCCCTGGGCTTTGCCCACGTGGAGCTGGGCCTCGCTCCATCGCTCCAAGGTCTGGCTGGATGTCTTCCAGAGGTCTGACCAATCACCGAAAGAGCGAGCGTTCGGGGTTTCCTGATTGGCTTACGAGGACGTCCTCACGTCGATTCAGCCCTAGACCTGACTGGCGGCGCCGAACGCGGGTTCTTAGCCTAGTGCGCCGAGAGGAAAGGGGACATCGTTGATGAAGTGGCAGTCGTTACTTGTAGGGCTGTCCAGCTGGCACAACACCTTTAACCGGGCCTGACTCACCACTGCCGGGAGTCGCCATCGAAGCCCAGCGCCAGGAATGGCCGGCATGCTGATCGACGCAATTGAGGACAGATCACTGAGCCGCCTGGATTTGCTCCCGCGCCTGAACGTGTGGGATTCCCCGCTGCTACATAAGCAGGCGTTCCCGCGTTAGGCCGTAGGGAACCTCGTCGCTGAGTACCACAGTGCACAAGTTCGGCTTATGACGGGTGACCATAATGCCTTTGGTGCCGTCGACGACGGCGCGGGCTATGGCGATGCGTTCGGCTTCGGCGATTTGATGGTCCATAGCCGCTTTGTTCTCCGCAGTGATGGTCATGATCAATTCAAACGCTGCCATTTGCTGTCCTTCTTTGTCGGTGCCGGTGTACGGATGCCGGCCATCTGGCCCGTGCTTTTCCGCGTCCCACGGGAAGTCGCTGTTTTGGGGGAATCTCTGATGCCGCCAGAGACGTCTCCCCGGATGGCACGTTGCGGCGCCATGCACGACCCGCTGCATCTACGTTGTTACCAACGCGTGGAGTCCAAAACCCTCGACTACACTTTGGTATACCAAGTCTACAGGAGGGCCCGATGTCGCACCAAGCGGAAGATGTATCAGTGGGCTGCCGTCGGGTGATGATGTTCCGGAATTGGTGGCTGCTTGTCGCCATCACGCTCGTCGCCTTCAACCTTCGTCCAGCAATCACATCTGTGGCAGCAGTTTTAGAAGAACTCAGATCTGTACTGGGCTTGGACCCGCGGGCAATTCCCCTTCTCGTGGCGCTTCCGGTACTGGCTTTCGGACTTTCTGCCCCTTGTGGACCGTGGCTCGCTCGCCGTGTCGGCCCTGGACGCGCCATTGCAGTCGCAATGGTTGTTCTCGCTGCCGCTTTGAGCGGGCGTGTTCTAGGTCCCGTTGTCATGCTCCCCGGCACCTTTCTGGCCGGCGTTGCCATCATGGCGGCGAGCGTCCTGGTGCCCCAGGTACTAAGGGCAAACCGCGGCACAGCATGGTCAACCGGACTGTGGACCATGGGTATCGGTCTCGGTGCGGCGTTGGGGGCAGGACTGACACAGCCTTTGCAGTACCTGTTTGGAGGCAGCGTGACGTGGGCCCTTGCCG